>NZ_CP108981.1:2580000-7071489 GCF_045161745.1 Streptomyces sp. NBC_00727
ATCAGAAGCGTTTCGGCCGAACCTAATCGGCTTCAACTTCAGAAGTTGGGAATCGGTGGCTCTGCGGAAAATTCATTTCCGGTGAGAGCGAGCTAGATATTAGCCAGTTGAACCCGAACCTGTCCAGTCCGTGGCAACCGTTCAAATCTACCTCCCCCACTTCACCGTGTCAACGGTTTTTTGGGGCGAGGAGGAGACTAGCAGGTCATTAACGTCGTATGCACATCAGGCGGCCGTCGGCAGCTCGGCACTTCGTTCGACCGCTTCCAGGTCGCCTACATCGCCGGCTCGGGCGGCACGGCCGCCCAGGACGTAGACGTACGCGAGGAAGAGCAGTTCGGCGGCCGCGCCCAATGAGATGCGGGCCCAGGTCGGCAGGCCGGACGGGGTCACGAAGGCCTCGATGACACCCGAGACGAACAGCACCAGTGCCAGGCCGATGGCCATGCCTAGGGCGGCCCGGCCCCGTTGTGCCAGGGCCGCACGGCGGGTCCGCGGGCCCGGATCGATGACCGTCCAGCCGAGGCGGAGACCGGTGCCGGCGGCGACGAAGACGGCTGTCAGCTCCAGCAGCCCGTGCGGAAGGATCAGGCCGAGAAACGTGTCGAGGCGGCCCGCCGAGGACATCAGCCCCATACCGACGGCCAGGTTGACCACGTTGACGAAGAGGACCCAGATCACCGGCACGCAGAGGAAGGCGCCCAGCACCAGGCACATGGCGGCGGCCTGCGCGTTGTTCGTCCAGACCTGCGCGGCGAAGGACGTCGCCCGGTGGCTGGAGTAGTAGGTCTCGTACTCGCCTCCGGGAACGGTCATGCGGCGCAGGTCCTCCGGGGCCGCGATGGCCGACTGGACCTCCGGATGGGTGCCGATCCACCAGCCCATCAGCGCCGCCAGGAGCGTGGAGAGGACCGCGGTCGGTATCCACCACTGCCGCGAGCGGTAGACCGCTGCGGGGAATCCCGCCGAGAGGAAGCGCGCGACGTCGCGCCAGGACGCGCGGCGCGCGCCGGTCACCGTGGAACGGGCACGCGCGACCAGTTGCGTGAGGCGCGCGACGAGCAGCGGGTCGGGGGCGCTGGACTGGATCAGGGAGAGATGGGTGGCCGTGCACTGATAGAGGTCGACGAGTTCGTCGGCTTCCGCACCCGTCAGCCGGCGTCCGCGGCGCAGGAGGTGGTCCAGCCGGTCCCACTCGATGCGGTGGGCGTTGACGAAGACGTCGAGGTCCATGATCGGCTGCGGCTCCAGGTATGGGTGCGTCCGGGTCGTACAACTGCGGCGTTGCGGGTCAGCTTGGCAGACTGTGGGTCCGCGGGGCAGGGGCCGGCGGTGAGGGGTGGGCGATGGGTGAACTGGTGACCGGGGACGCGGTCGTGCTGGGCCTCCGGCCGGCGAAGCTGCCGAGCCGTGCGCTGGCCCTGGCCATCGATCTGATCGTCGTGGGGACGGTGTTCGGTCTGGTGGCGGTGGGGCTGGCGGTCGCCGGCGGCTCGCTTGACGACGCGGCCATGGCGGCGGTGTCCGTCGCCGCTTTTCTGCTGGTCCCGGTGGGAGGCCCGATCGCGGTCGAGACGCTCAGCCACGGTCGTTCACTGGGCAAGCTGGCGTGTGGGCTGCGGGTCGTACGGGACGACGGAGGCCCCATCCGGTTCCGGCACGCTCTGGTGCGCGGCGCGATGGGAGTCGTGGAGATCCTGATGACGCTCGGGGTGGTCGCCTCAGTCGCGTCGCTGGTCTCGGCGCGTGGGCGGCGGCTCGGGGACGTCTTCGCGGGGACGCTCGTCGTACGGGAAAGGATGCCGGCGGGGCGGGCCGCGGCCGTTCCGCCGGCTCCGCCGTGGCTGGTCGGGCGGTTCGCCGAGCTGGATCTCTCGGCGGTCCCGGACGAGCTGTGGCTCGCGGTGCGGCAGTATCTGACGCGGATGCACCAGCTCGACGTCGTCGTGGGCAGGGCCATGTCCGAGCGGCTCGGCGGAGAGGTCGCCGAGCGGACCGGGGTCCCCGCCCCCGCTGATGTGCCGGCCGCCGCGTACCTGGCCGCAGTGGTGCATGAACGTCAGGCACGGGACGCGTACAGGGTGTGGCAGGCCGCGCACGCCGAGGTGATCCGTGGTGCCGCCGGCGCCGGGCCCGGTCCCGCGGACGGCGGCGCTCAGGCATTCGGGGCGCCCGGCCCCGGCGCTCCGGCTCACGGCCCTCATGCGGTCGGCGGCTTCGTGTGCCCCGCTGTCGGTCCCGGCGACATCGGCGCGGGGCGTCCGCCCGCCACCGGATTCGTGCCGCCCGCCTAGGGGCTGGCGGAGGGCGGGGAGTCCAGCTCCTCAAGCTCGATGCCGGGAGCGGAGAGCACCACGTCACCGGCGAGGTGGACAGTGTGCCGTTCGCCCGTGTCCAGGGCGCTGACCTGGTATTCGTCCACCTTCAGGGGGCCGTTGTCAGTGGGGTGCGCTTCACTGTTCACCAGGGCCCAGGACTGGTCGAGCGTACGGGGGGCGAGGACCGGGTCCGTGAAGGTGACGACCCGGACGCGGGTCTCGGGGGAAGCGGGGGTGAGGCGCAGCAGACGAGCGGTCGCGACGAGGAAAGCGGGGGACGTGCCGTTGAAGGCGTGGGCGCGGACATTGCCTTCGGTGGCGTGAGTGCCCGTCGGATCGGTACGGACCCAGGTGAGGCCCTCCAGGGCGGCGCCGCGGACCTGCCAGTCGGCGGCATGGAGTTCGAGACGGAGGGGGCGGCCGAGTTCGTCGAGGGTGAGGTCGACGGATCCGAGGTGACTGCCGGACGGGGCAGTCGTTTGGGAGATGTAGCGCCAGCCTGAAGGGCCGGGTGCGCAGTGGAAGTGTTCTTCGCCGAGGGGGGTGTGGTCGTGGACGTCGTGGAGCGAATATCGGCCGCGGGGCATGGGGTCCTTCGGGTCCTCGGCTCGTGCGGGTGCGGTGCGGCGCAGGCCCCCGACACGGGGGTGCGGGGGCCTGCGTTCGTCGCTGCCGCTGATCGGCCCGGGGCGTCGGACGTCCCGCGCCGCTGAGCCGCTGCGCGCTGCGGGGTTCGCCGGTGACCGGTCACCGGCGAGCCTCCGCGGCGCGTGGCGGGATCAGTAGCGGTAGTGGTCCGACTTGTAGGGGCCCTCGACCTCGACACCGATGTACGCGGCCTGCTCGGGGCGGAGCGTCGTCAGCTTCACGCCGAGCGCGTCGAGGTGGAGACGGGCGACCTTCTCGTCGAGGTGCTTGGGCAGCACGTAGACGTCGGTCGGGTACTCCTCGGGCTTGGTGAACAGCTCGATCTGGGCCAGGGTCTGGTCCGCGAACGAGTTGGACATGACGAACGAGGGGTGGCCGGTGGCGTTGCCCAGGTTCAGCAGGCGGCCCTCGGACAGCACGATGAGGACCTTGCCGTCGGGGAACGTCCAGGTGTGGACCTGCGGCTTGACCTCGTCCTTGACGATGCCGTCGATCCTGGCCAGGCCGGCCATGTCGATCTCGTTGTCGAAGTGGCCGATGTTCCCGACGATGGCCTGGTGCTTCATCTTGGCCATGTCGGAGGCCATGATGATGTCCTTGTTGCCCGTCGTGGTGACGAAGATGTCGGCCTGCGCGACGACGTCGTCGAGGGTGGCGACCTGGTAGCCGTCCATCGCCGCCTGGAGGGCGCAGATCGGGTCGATCTCGGTGATGATCACGCGGGCGCCCTGGCCTCGCAGGGACTCCGCGCAGCCCTTGCCCACGTCGCCGTAGCCGCAGACGACGGCGGTCTTGCCGCCGATGAGGACGTCGGTGGCGCGGTTGATGCCGTCGATCAGCGAGTGGCGGCAGCCGTACTTGTTGTCGAATTTCGACTTGGTGACCGCGTCGTTGACGTTGATCGCCGGGAACAGGAGGGTGCCGTCGCGGTGCATCTCGTACAGCCGGTGCACACCGGTCGTGGTCTCCTCCGTGACGCCACGGATCTCGGAGGCCAGCTGGGTCCACTTCTGGGGGGACTCGCCCAGCGTGCGGTTGAGCAGCGTGAGGATGTGCGCGTACTCCTCGCTGTCCGCCGTCGCCGGGTCCGGGGCCGCGCCGGCCTTCTCGAACTCGACGCCCTTGTGCACCAGGAGGGTGGCGTCGCCGCCGTCGTCCAGGATCATGTTGGGGCCGCCGGTGGGAGTGTTCGGCCAGGTCAGGGCCTGCTCCGTGCACCACCAGTACTCTTCGAGCGTCTCGCCCTTCCAGGCGAAGACGGGGACGCCGGCGGGGGCGTCGGGGGTGCCGTTCGGGCCGACCGCGATGGCGGCGGCGGCGTGGTCCTGGGTGGAGAAGATGTTGCAGGAGGCCCAGCGGACCTCGGCGCCGAGGGCGACCAGGGTCTCGATCAGCACGGCGGTCTGCACGGTCATGTGCAGCGAGCCGGTGATGCGGGCGCCGGCCAGCGGCTGGGCGGCGGCGTACTCCTTGCGGATCGACATCAGGCCGGGCATCTCGTGCTCGGCCAGGGTGATCTCCTTGCGGCCGAAGGCGGCAAGGGAGAGATCGGCGACCTTGAAGTCCTGTCGATTGGCGACCGTCGTCATAACGGGCTGCTCCTCGTTGTGGAGTCGAGGGTGGGTAGGGCGGCTCTGCGGCGGCGGGCACACGAATGCCCGGGCGCGCGCAGCGCAGTCCGTCGGAGGCCCTCTCTCCCTCGGCCGGTCCGGTGTACGGACCGATCGACCGCCATCAGCAGCGACGTCTGACACTGCCGTCGAATCTACACCGAACGGCGCAGCCGCTCCCAGTCCACCGGGGCGGGTCCGGTGCGGGAGCGGCTGCGAGGGGTACGCGATGGCGGGTCCGATGCGGTCAGCGGCCGGATTCCGACGGCCCGCTGTCACCGGAATCCGTGTCACCGGAATCCGTGTCGTCGGGTTCGGCCGCTCCGGGTTCCGGGGCTTCCGGGCCGGGGGTGGTGGCGGCTTCGGGGTGCGGGGTGGCGGGGGTCTTGGCGGGGTTGGTGCCGGCCGCGGCGGCCGCGGCGTTGTAGATGTCCGGCTCCAGGTAGATCACCCGGGCGATCGGGACGGCCGCGCGGATGCGGGATTCGGCGGCGTTGATGGCGTTGGCGACCTCGTCTGCGGTGTCGTCGTGCTGGACCGCGATCTTGGCGGCGACCAGCAGTTCCTCCGGGCCGAGGTGGAGGGTGCGCATGTGGATGATGCCGGTGACGGTGTCGCCGTCGACGACCGCGGCCTTGATCTTCTCGACCTGGTCGGTCCCGGCCGCCTCGCCGAGCAGCAGCGACTTGGTCTCGGCGGCCAGCACGATCGCGATGGTGATCAGCAGGATGCCGATGCACAGGGTGCCGATGCCGTCCCACACACCATTGCCCGTGCCGAGGGCCAGGCCGACGCCGCCGAGGGCGAGGACCAGACCGATCAGCGCGCCGAAGTCCTCGAGCAGCACGACGGGCAGTTCGGGGGCCTTCGCGCGGCGGATGAAGTCCGTCCAGCTGAGCGAGCCGCGCGTTTCGTTGGACTCCCTGATCGCCGTACGGAAGGAGAAGCCCTCCGCGATGATCGCGAAGACCAGGACGCCGACCGGCCAGTACCAGGCCTCCAGCTCGTGGGGGTGCCTGATCTTCTCGTAGCCCTCGTACACCGCGAACATGCCGCCGACGGAGAACAGGACGATGGAGACGAGGAAGGCGTAGATGTAGCGCTCGCGGCCGTAGCCGAAGGGGTGCTGCGGGGTGGCCTCGCGCTGGGCCCGCTTGCCGCCGAGGAGCAGCAGTCCCTGGTTGCCGGAGTCCGCGAGCGAGTGGACGCTCTCCGCGAGCATCGACGAGGAGCCGCTGAACAGGAACGCCACGAATTTGGCCACCGCGATCGCGAGGTTGGCGCCGAGCGCCGCCACGATCGCCTTGGTTCCGCCTGACGCACTCATGGGTGCCTGTGTCCCTTCTTCGGTCTGCGGCCCCGGCGGCCGCCGTGTGGCGGCACATTGTTGCAGCCGCCGCGGCGGACGGTGCGTCAGGCCACCACTGTCGCACGGAACAGCGTGCCCGCTCCGGACACATGTACCCGCTCGCCCGCCGGTACGAAGACCGATTCGCCGGGGGCGAGACCGAGGTCGCCTGCCTGCGGGGCGCCCGCCGTACAGAGCAGGATCTGCGGGGTGGCCGCGGTCAGGTCGGCGGGGGCGGCGCCGGGCGACAGGTCGAAGCGGGAGAGGCGGAACTCGTCGACCGGGGTCTCGTACAGCTCCTCGCCCGACGGGGACGCCTCCGGGCGCAGGATGCCCGGGTCGGTCGCCTCGAAGCGGACGATACGGAGGAGTTCGGGGACGTCGATGTGCTTGGGCGTGAGGCCGCAGCGCAGCACGTTGTCCGAATTGGCCATGATCTCGACGCCGAGGCCGTCGAGGTACGCGTGCGGGACACCGGCCCCGAGGTACAGCGCCTCGCCGGGCTGGAGCCGCACGTGGTTGAGCAGCATGGCCGCGATGACGCCCGCGTCGCCGGGGAAGTGGTGGGCGATGCGGGCGTACGGGGCGTAGGCGCCGCCGAGCCGTTCCGCGGCGGCCGCGGCGGCGGTAACCGTTTCGGCCATCTCGTCCGGGTCCGCCGTGAGGATCGCCGTCAGCACCTCGCGCAGCGCGGCCTCCTCGGGCTGGGCGCGCAGCAGGTCCGCGTACGGCTTCAGGGAGTCGACGCCCAGGCCCTCCATCGCCTCGGCCGCCTCCAGGGGGCGGCGGAATCCGCACAGGCCGGCGAAGGGGGTGAGCGCGCAGATCAGCTCGGGCTTGTGGTTGGCGTCCTTGTACGTGCGGTGGGGGGCGTCGATCGGGACGGACCGGCGCTCCTCGTCCGCGTAACCCGCCCTGGCCTGGTCGAGGTTCGGGTGCACCTGGAGGGAGAGGGGGGCGCCGGCGGCGAGCAGCTTGAGGAGGAAGGGCAGCCGGGGGCCGAACTTCTCGACGGCCGCCGCGCCGAGCTCGCGGGCCGGGTCCGCGGCGATGACCTCGGTGAGGGACTGCTCGGCGGGGGCCTCGGCGCGGGATATCCGGGAGGGGGCCCCGGGGTGGGCGCCCATCCACATCTCCGCCTGCGGCTCGCCGGTGGGGGCAACGCCCAGCAGGGCGGGGATCGCGGTGGTCGAGCCCCAGGCGTACGGGCGCACGGTGTTGGAGAGCCGGTCCATGGATCAGTCCTTGTGTTGCTGTGCTGTCTTGGCGTGGTGCGGGTGTCTCAGGCGCCGGCCGTCGAGGCGAGCGACAGGTAGACCGCTGCGAAGTCGGTGACGGCGAGCAGTTCGGCGAGGGATTCGAGCGTGCTGCCCTCCTCCGGTTCGAGCTCGCTGATCGCCGTGTCGTGGCCGAGGGCCAGTTCGCGGGCGGCCGGGGCGGCGCTGAGGCCGCCGGTCGGGCGGTCGCGGAGCAGCACGACCCGGGCGTGCAGGGGCTCCGACTCGTCGACGCGGTCGCGGAAGAAGTCGTCCGGGTCCGCGCCCGCGGCGAAGGCGCCCGCCAGCAGGCCGCCGTGCGCCGGGAGCGCCTCGGGGAGCGCGGCGGCGAGGGCCGGGCGGCCCGAGAGTTCCGCCAGGACGGCGGCGAACCGGCGTCCGACCGGGCCGGCCGCGTCCCCCTCCGTCCAGATCAGCGGCAGGCTGTCCGCGAGCTCGGCGGCGAGGGTCTTGGCCGGGTTGCTGTACGTGGCGATGGCCGGGCCGCAGCGCTCGGCCGTGCGGTCCAGGCGGTCCGCGACGCTCTGCAGGGCCTCGGCGGGGGCGGTGACCAGGCCCACGCGGTCGAGCAGCGCGAGCAGCGGGGTGAACAGGGCCCAGAGCGTGCCGGGGCCCGCGGCCGACGTCTCGGCGTCGTACTCGCCGTGCGGGGCGGAGGCCATCGGTACGACGAGGCCGTGCACCCCGTGGACCGCCTCGCGCAGCGGGGAGCGCAGGGGTGCGACGGCCACGACCGTGCAGCCGCGGCGGTACGCCTGCTCCGCGAGGAGGGCGAGGCCCGGCTCGGAGCCGTCCGCCGTGGCGATGAGGAGCAGGTCCACGGAGCCGGCCCAGCCGGGCAGCGTCCAGCGAAGGGCGCCGGGGGCGGGGGCGACGCCGGTCGGGTGGATGCGGGTGACCGGGGCGGAGGCGCCGGCCAGGGCGGCGATCAGGTCCGCGACGCAGGTGGCGGCGGTGCCGGGGCCGGCGACCAGGACGGCGCGCGGGCGGCCCTCCGGCTTCAGGTCGGTGATCCCGGCCTCCGTCGCGTGCCGGGCGGCGGTACGGACGCGGGCCCCGGCCTCGGCGGCGCCGCGGAGCAGGTCGCGGCGGTCGGCTCGGGCCAGGGCGTCGGGGGCGTCGAGCAACGACTCGTCGAGCATGGGGCGGTCCTCCGATCACGTGCCGCTCACCGGCTGGTGCGGTGCGGCGGGTACGCCGGCTTATGCGGGGCGGCGGGCCTCGTCGACGAGGAGTACGGGGATGCCGTCGCGGACCGGGTAGGCGAGGCCGCAGTCGGTGCCGGTGCAGACGAGTTCCGGGGTGTCGGCTGCCGTCCGGTCGTCCAGGGGGGAGTGGCAGGCCGGGCAGGCCAGGATCTCCAGGAGGCCGGCTTCGAGCGGCATGGGGTGTCCCTTCGGGCGGGTGTGTTCTGGGGGCCCTTGTGGGGGCGAGGTCAGCCTACCGCCGGGGTGGGGTGGGGCGCCTGTGGCGGGGCGGCCTGAGGTGGGGGCGCCTGCGGCGGGCCTTGTCCCCTACCCTCCCCTTCCCGAAACCGGGGCTCTGCCCCGGACCTCGCTCCTCAAACGCCGGAGGGGCTGGGTTACGCGGCGCGGCTGGATGAGGCGACGGGCCGGCTACGGAGGGCTCTGCCCCGGCCCCCGCGCCTCGAACGCCGGAGGGGCTAGGTGTTCCTGATCAGCCCCAGTACCTCGTCCCGTACCGACCTCATCGTCTCCTCGTCCTTCGCCTCCACGTTCAACCGCAGCAGCGGTTCCGTGTTCGACGGGCGGAGGTTGAACCACCAGGTGGGGGTGGTCACCGTGAGGCCGTCCAGGGTGTCCGTGGTGGCGTTCTCGCGGGAGGTGAAGGCGGTCCTGACCTCGGCGGTGCGGGCGGTCTGGTCGTCGACCGTGGAGTTGATCTCGCCGGAGGCGGCGTAGCGGTCGTACTGGGCGACCAGGGCGGAGAGGGGGGCGTCCTGGCCGCCGAGGGCGGCGAGGACGTGGAGGGCGGCGAGCATGCCCGTATCGGCGTTCCAGAAGTCGCGGAAGTAGTAGTGGGCCGAGTGCTCGCCGCCGAAGATCGCGCCGTGGGCGGCCATCTCGGCCTTGATGAAGGAGTGGCCGACCCTCGTGCGGACGGGGGTGCCGCCGTGTTCGCGTACGACCTCGGGGACGGAGAGGGACGTGATCAGGTTGTGGATGATCGTGCCCCGGCCGCCGTTGCGGGCCAGTTCGCGGGCCGCGACCAGGGCCGTGATCGCCGACGGGGAGACGCCCTCGCCTCGTTCGTCCACCACGAAGCATCGGTCCGCGTCGCCGTCGAAGGCCAGGCCCAGGTCGGCGCCCTCGGCCAGGACGCGGGCCTGGAGGTCGACGATGTTGGCCGGGTCCAGGGGGTTGGCCTCGTGGTTCGGGAAGGTGCCGTCGAGCTCGAAGTACATCGGGACCAGGTCCACGGGCAGTCCGGCGAAGACCGTGGGGACCGTGTGGCCGCCCATGCCGTTGCCCGCGTCCACGACGACCTTCAGCGGGCGGATCTCCGTCAGGTCCACCAGCGAGAGCAGATGGGCGGCGTAGTCCGTGAGGGTGTCGCGCTCGGTGACCGTCCCCGGGGTCGCGACCGGTTCGGGGGCGCCCTTCCCGGACCACTCCTCGGCCAGTGTGCGGATCTCGGCCAGGCCCGTGTCCTGGCCGACCGGCGCCGCGCCCGCCCGGCACATCTTGATGCCGTTGTACTGCGCCGGGTTGTGCGACGCCGTGAACATCGCGCCCGGCAGGTCCAGCGCCCCGGAGGCGTAGTACAGCTGGTCCGTCGAGCAGAGGCCGATCATGGTGACATCGGCGCCCCGCCCCGCCGCACCGCGTGCGAACGCCCCGGACAGGGCCGGGGACGTGGGGCGCATGTCGTGGCCGATGACGATCGCGTCCGCGCCGGTCACCTCGACGAACGCCGCCCCGAAGAGTCCGGCCAGCTCCTCGTCCCACTGGTCGGGCACGACTCCGCGCACGTCGTACGCCTTCACGAGCTGCGACAGGTCTGCGGTCACGGGCCGGTCCTCCTGGGGGTTTCTTCGGACCGCCAAACTACCCGGCGGCCGGCCGTCCCTCAGGAGTCGGGTGAGCGCAGGACGCGGAGGTGGCCCCGGCGGGCGACCTCCATCGGGTCGGCCGTGCGCGGGCCGCCGCCCCGGGTGCCGTCGCCGCGCTCCTGCGGACGCGCGGCCTCGCGCACGGCGTTGGCCAGCGCTTCCAGGTCGTCGCCGCTGGGGCGGCTGGGCGCGGAGGGGTCGGAGAGCCGGACGACTTCCCAGCCCCGTGGCGCGGTCAACCGCTCGCTGTGCTCGGCACAGAGGTCGTAGCAGTGGGGCTCGGCGTAGGTGGCGAGCGGGCCGAGGACCGCAGTCGAGTCGGCATAGACGTACGTCAGTGTCGCGACGGCAGGGCGGCCGCACGCGGTGCGCGAACAGCGACGTACAGGGCTCACGATGTTGGACGGTACCGCACTCTTGAGCGGGCTGCGACGACTCTCCCCCGGCTCACCCCTCCGTGTCGCCCTGTGAACTCCTGCACATACCGCCTCGGAGCAACTCCCCTGACCTGCGCGGGAGGAGAGGGCGAGCGCCTTGACGGCAATGATTCCGGTCACCGATATGGAGCGAACCTTTCACAAGGCGCGAGTTCAGCGGTCGGGAGCGGGGCCGGAAACGGGCTCTCGTGTGGCCGGATTGTTCAAGAGCGGACAGGGTTCCGCGCGCCCGCTCGGTCTCCGGCCGGACGGGCCCCGGAGCGTTAGGCTGCGTCGGTGATGGACAGCTCCGTACCGCCCCGCCCGTCCGAGCCCCGTCCGCGGCGTCGCGACCGACACGGCCGCGGTATGCGCGGGCCCGTGGCCCCGCCGCAGGTGCCGCTGTCGACGAGCCGTGCGGACGGCTTCCGCGATCTCGTCCAGGACTCCGTCGAGCGGCTGGAACGGCGCTGGCCCCAGCTGGCGGAGGTCGACTTCGTCGTCCTGGAGGTGCCCGAGACGGCGGAGGACATCGTTCCGCTGGGCAACGCGGTCTCGGCCGAGAAGGGCCGGCCCGCCCAGATCTCCGTCTACCGGCGCCCGGTCGAGCTCCGTACCAAGAGCCGCGACGAGCGTGCCCTGCTCATCCACGAGGTCGTCGTCGAGCAGGTCGCCGAGCTGCTGGGCCTGGCCCCCGAGTCCGTCGACCCCCGCTACGGGCAGGAGTGACGGCGGGGGCCGCCCTCAGTCGTCGAGTACGGACAGGTCCTGACGGGCCGCCGGGACCTCCACCGTGCCCTGGTCGTCCGGCAGGGTCTGCACCGTGAACATCTGGATGCCGTCCACCTTCACCGTGAGCGTGCGCGCGGCGTGGACCGGGCCGCCCGACAAGGTCTCGACCGTCAGGGCGTACGTGCCCTTGAGGCCCTGGGGCACGGGCGGGGTGACCGCCGTGGTGGTGCCGGCCGCGACCTTGTACGTCTTGCTGACCGGCGTACCGCCTCCGCTGCCGGCTGACGCGGTGACCTTGACGGTTCCGGCGGCGCCGGGGGCGGTGAGCGAGAGGACCGAGCCCTGGGAGCGGTTGTCGGCGACGGTCGCGCGCGCGCCCACCGGGCGGGTCGCCGGGATGTAACCGACCTCCTGGTTGCCGCCCTTGCCCCGGACCACGCGCAGCGCGGCGACGACCGGGGTCGCCCTGCCCTTCTCGGAGGGCACCAGCATCAGCGAGCCGGCCTCTCCGCGGGTGACGTCCTTCAGGTCGATTCCGGCCGTCATGTTCGACTTGACGTGCAGTTCCTCGTGACCGGCCGGGGTGATCGCGCCGCTCTTGCCGAGCAGCTTCAGCGTGAGGTCGGCGTCGTCCTCGCCGGGGGCGAAGGCCACCAGGCGTACGGAGGTCGCGTCCGCCGGGATGCCGGGCAGCACGAGCGTGCTCGCCGGTTCGGCGGAAGCGGGGAGCCAGTCGCTGCCGGTGGTGTCGTCCGCCGTCCTGACGGCCGCGCCGACCCGGCCCGTACGGGTGGTGACGTGGACGGTCACGTCGTCGGCGGCCTTGCTGGTGAGCGTCGAGATCAGGACACGTACGCCGGAGCCCGCCGGGACCGTGATGCCCTCGCCGACGTCCGACTTGAGCGTGCCGTCCGGGCCGTACAGCTCGATGTCGGCGACGGCGGCGGTGTCGTCCGGGTTGGTGAGGTGGACGTAGTCCTCGCGGGACTTGGCGGTGCTGGCCGCCGGGAACCAGAAGTCGGTGTCGGGCACGGTGCAGCTGATGCCGAGCAGGCCGCGGCCGTCGCCCGCCTCGATGGTGGTGGTCTGCTGGGCGGTCCAGCCGGGTGCGAGACGGCCGGTGGCGGTGCCGACGAGCGCGGGCGAGTCCGCGCCCGATGCCTCGCCGGTGGCGGGCTTGCCGGGCTCCTTGAGGGAGACGACCGGCTTGGTCTTGTCCGCCTCCTTGCCCTTCTTGCTCTTCTCCTTGTCCTTCTTGTCCTTTTCGTCGGACTTCTCGTCCGTTTTGGCCTCGTCCTTCGCGGACGAGACGAGCGCGGCCGCGCCGGCGGTGGCCGACCCACCGCTCTTGTTGGGCGGTGTGTAGGCCGTGTACGCCGTCTCCGAGAGGTCCGAGAGACCTGGTGCCGGGCAGAGCAGGCTGGTGCGTTCGACGGGCAGTCGCGCGGCCGTCTTCGCCTCCGTCGTACCGTCGCCGTCCGGCACGTTGAGCGCGGCGAACCCGGTGACAGCGGCCAGGGCGACCGCCCCGGCGATGAGGGACAGGCTGCTGGTGGACTTCACTCGGACTCGCCTCGGGTCGGCCACGGGTTCTGGCCCGGGGCGGGGTTCTCGGGGTTCTGCGGGTCGTACGGGCGCTGCTCGCCGTACTGCCCGGCCTCGGGGCCGTACCCGTTCGGGTCGTAGGTCTGCGGGTCGTACGCGGGCGGGTCGTACGGGCCCGCGTACTGGCCGTCCTGGTACTGCGGATAGCCGTACGGGTCGTAGGCGCCGGCATCCGGCTGCTGCTGGCCCTCGGCGTACTGGGCGCCCTGGAACCGTCCGTCCTGGTACTGGCCGTCCTGGTACTGGCCGTCCTGGTACTGGCCGTCCTGATACTGCGGGTAGCCCGCGTCCTGGTACTGGCCCTGCTGGGCGTCCCACTCGCCGTACTCCTGCTGCGGTACGAAGACGTCGTCGTTCTCCGGGGCGCCCTCGGGGGCCGGATCGGTTTCCGGGCCCTGTTGGGCGGGAACGTACGCCGGTTCGTCACCGGTCTGTGCGTACGCCGGCAGCTCGCCGGTCTGTGCGTACGCCGGCTGCTCGCCGGTCTCCTCCTGCTCCCGGGGGGCTCCCTCCGCGTCCTGCTCCCCCGCACCGTCCTCGCTCTCGGCCAGGGCGGCCGCGCGCAGCCTGCGGGCCCGGCGGCCCTCACCGGCGACCGGTTCGGCGGCGACCGCCTCGGCCTCCTCGGGCAGGTCGTCGTCGATCTCCCGGCGGCGGCCCGGGAGGGCCATGACCACCAGGACGACGGCGAGCGCGACCTGCGCCCAGATCCACACGGTGTGCGTGAAGGGGGCCTCGTACGTGAGGTCCAGGGTGCCGCCCTCGGCGGGGAGTTCGAAGCCCTGGGCCCAGCCGTCGACGGTCTTGGCGGTCAGCGCGCGGCCGTCGAGCGTGGCCTCCCAGCCGGGGTCGGCGGCGTCGGCGATCCGCAGCACCCGGCCGGCGCCACCCGCCGGGATCTTGGTGTGCGCCTCGACCGGCTGGGAGCCCACGGGGAGCGGCTCGTCACCGGCGGCGGACGGGACGATCATGATCCGGGCGACCTGCCGGTCCACCCGCCACAGGGCGCTGCCGTCCAGCTGGCTGAGCCGGCTGAGGCCCGGGGTCGCGTCGAGCACCCGGCTCATCTGCTTCGGGGCCCCGTCGCGCACGAGGACGTAACGGATCGCGAAGCCGCTGAGCTGGCTGCCCTGGTCGGCGCCGGAGCCGGCGACCAGGTTGGCGACGACCTTGTCGAGGTGGCTGTTGCCGCCCTGCGCCTCGGCCAGTTCGGCGTCGCCGAGCCGGGCGCCCGAACCCCGGACGAGGGTGTAGTCGACGGAGGCGGACGAGGCGCCGCCCAGGACCAGGGTGCGCGGCTGGTCGCGGGTGCCGCTCTCCTCCGCGACGAACGCGGGCACCTGGACCGGGTCGCGGCGCTCCAGCGGCCCGGCCGCGCCGCCGATCATCCAGCCGGCGGCGGCCAGCACGGGGGCCAGGCCCGCCGCGAGGGCGATGAGGACCGCGACCGGCTGGCGCCAGCCGAAGCTGAGTTCGGCGACGCGGATGCGGGCACCGTCCGCGCCGACCAGCGCGGCGGCGATGAGCGCGGCGCCGTAGACGAGGGTGGCGGGGCCCGCCCAGCCGGAGCCGTTGGCGAGCCCGGCGAACGCCAGGGCCACCAGCGCGGCCACCCAGGCGGTGCGGACGGCGGACTGACGCTCCCCGCGCAGCAGGGCGGCGAGCGCCGCGAGGACGATGCCGAGCAGCAGGACGCCGCCCGCGGCCTTCGGCCCGCCAGGGCTGATGCCGAGCAGGTCCAGCGCGGAGGCGGAGCCCGTACCGGTCTCCAGTCCGGCTTCCTTCAGGAACGCCGACGGGCTGCTCAGCAGCGACAGCGACCAGGGCGCGAGGACGAGCAGCGGGGTGCCGACGGCGGCGAGGAAGCGGAGCCCGTAGGCCGTGATGTCGTCGTGCCGCAGCGCCAGGACGCCGAGGCCGAGGACCACGGCGAGCGGCCACACGATCGGCGTGAACGCCATCGCGAGGGTGAGCAGCAGGGTGTACGCCCAGGTGGCGCGCCAGCTGCCGCGGGCGTTGCCGGTGGCCCGCATGCCGTGTGCGGAGACGGCCGTGCGGGCGATCAGCGGCAGCAGGACGGCCAGGACGGCGGTGCCGAGGCGGCCGGTCGCCAGGGCGCCGGTCGCTGCGGGCAGGAAGGCGTACGCGATGCTCGCCCAGGCGCGCAGCAGCCGCGAGGGCAGCAGCGGGCGGGTGACGAAGTACGCGGTGAGTCCGGCGAGCGGCACCGAGCAGACGAGCAGCAGGGTGAGCGCGAAACCGGTGGAGCCGAGGAAGAGCGCGGAGAGCGCCGAGATCACGGCGAGGTAGGGAGGGGCGGTCGGGGTGCCGCCGGTGCCGACGGTGTGCCAGCCGTCCGCGTAGCGCCCCCACAGGTCGGAGACGTCGCCGGGGGCCGGCAGCAGGGCGCCGCCGGCCAGCGCGCCCCCGCCGATGAGGCCGCGGCAGGCGACGAGGGAGACCAGGAGCAGCAGGGCGAAGAGGACCGGTCCGGGCTTGCGGCCGACCTTCTTCAGCCGGGCGAACTGGTCGATCTCCAGGTAGTCGGCGTCGTCGCCCCCGGGTCCGGACTCCACGGCGCCGTGCCGGGAGCCGCCGGAGTCGGCGTCGGAGCCGCCGCCGAAGTTCCCGGCGACCTGTTCGACGGTCGCGCGCACGGTGGCGCCGGGTGCGGGGAAGAGGCTGCGCAGTTCGGCGGCGTCGACGGCGCCCTTTCCGCGGGCGCGGCGGGCGGCCAGGATGCGGCCGGGGCGCAGCAGGGTGCTCAGGAGGCCGGTGACCTCGTCGAGCGCCTGGCCGGGGACCTTGCCGACGAGGTAGGCGAGGGTGCGGAGCAGGGTGCCGAGGACGAGCCGCAGCATGACCCAGGGCAGCTTCTTGCCGGGGGCGTTGACGAGCATCGTGTAGACGGCGCCCGCCTTGTCCACGCGGTGCGGGGAAGCGCCACGCCGCGCGAAGCGCGCCGATGAGGGGTGGCGGTCGGGCGACGGGCGGGCATTGCGGCCGGCGCAGTCGATGGGGCGGCGTTCCCGCGCGGAGGCCTCGGCATGCCGCAGGACGGCGTCGGGGGCGACGAGCACCCGGTGGCCCGCCATGTGGGCGCGCCAGCACAGGTCGACGTCGTCGCGCATCAGCGGGAGCCTGCGGTCGAAGCCGCCGAGCTCCTCCCAGACGTCGCGCCGGATGAGCATGCCGGCGGTGGAGACGGACAGGACCGTACGGACCTGGTCGTGCTGGCCCTGGTCCTGCTCGCGGCGGTCGAGGCCGGTCCAGCGGCGTCCGCTGTTGGCGATGGAGACGCCGACCTCGAGGAGCTGGCGGCGGTCGTACCAGCCGCGCAGCTTGGGGCCGACGATCGCGGCGTGCCGGTCGTTGTCGACGACGCGCAGCATCTCGGCGAGCGCGTCGGGGTCGGGCGCGCAGTCGTCGTGGAGGAGCCAGAGCCACTGCACCGGTTCGCCGTGCGGCAGCTCGGGCATCTCGTACGCCTCGTCGCGCCAGGTCCGGGTGACCGGGTCCCAGCCGCTGGGCCGCTTCAGGTAGGGCAGGTCGTCCGGGGTGAGGACACCGGCCGTGCGGCTCGCCTCGTCGACGGCGGTGCCGAAGCTCGTACGCCGCGCGAGGTGCAGGACCCGGTCGGCGCCGAGCGCCTCGGTGACCAGGCGCGCGGAGTCGTCGGCGCTGCCCGTGTCGGCGGCGACGACGTTCTGTACGGGGCGTTCCTGGCCGAGCAGCCCGGCGAGCGCGTCGGGCAGCCAGCGTGCGCCGTCGTGGGAGACGAGCACGGCGGTGACGACATGCCGGGGGAACTCGGGGGCGGCGGCGGCCGCGTACGGCGCCGTTGATTGGCTGTGCACGGACATCGAGGTACGGGCCCTCCGGCCGGGTCCGGGGGACGTCCCCCCGGGGGCTGCATCGGTGTACACGCGCGCTCTGTCGGGTCGTTGGCGCGTCTCGGACGGGGCCCCACACTAACGGTACGGACAAACCCGGGGTGCGCGGAGCGGTTGACCGGGAGCGCGACGGGGTAGCGGGCGGCGCGGATATCGGGCCGGGCCGGGCATGAGCGCGGCGGGTGCCGGGTACGGCGATGGCCCGCCGCCTGCGGGTGCAGGCTGCGGGCCATGGAGTGTGCGGTGGGCCGGGCCGGTCGGCCCGGTCAGATCGCAGCCTTCTTCAGGCGCCGGCGTTCACGCTCGGAGAGACCGCCCCAGATACCGAACCGCTCGTCGTTGGAGAGGGCGTACTCCAGGCACTCGGACCGGACTTCGCAGGCGAGACAGACCTTCTTCGCCTCGCGGGTCGATCCGCCCTTCTCGGGGAAGAAGGACTCGGGATCGGTCTGGGCGCACAGCGCGCGCTCCTGCCAGCCGAGCTCCTCGTCCGCGTCCTCGACCAGCAGTTGCTGGAACAGCTCGGTCATCTGCGCCCCTCGTCCGTCTCTTGCGTCCCGTGATGCGGCCGTTACCGAATCGGCCGAACGACACGGGTGAAATTACAAGCGTGAAGCTCTGGCTGGTCAAGCCCAGATCTGCTATTGGCCCCGGTATTCACCCTGCGGCACCAACCGTATGCATTAAGTGTTCAAATCACCAAAAACCTGACATATGCCATGGGCCTTCGCGCCTGCCCACCCGTCATGGAGACAAACTCCCGCAGGCTCGAACACGTTGCGATTCGATCACTGAAGCGACCAAGATCACATTCGGGTCACGGCGCCGTGCCCGTGTTTGGCTGCACGACTGTTGCGCCACCTGTCCCCACCGAAGGCCGCTAAAACCTTTCCCCGGACGGAGTAACCGGATGAGGTGAAACATTGCCGCCAAACCGGGCATTGGGTTGACAGTGGACGGTTCTCCGGTTCTCCTTGATGGCATGCCAGTGACCTCAGCGATGCACGCCACCCGCGCCCGCGGGTTCCGTAGCGCTGTCCAGGCTCGCTGTTGCTGTTCCAGCTGTCTCAGCTGTTGATCCCGCCGACGCCGTCGTAGCCCCCGCTCCGGCTCGGCCCGTTCGTCCCGGACCTCCCCCACGCGGCCCTCCGGCCCACGGCCCCGGTCCTCGCGACGAGCCCACCGCACCGCACGCCGTACTCGCACCCCGCCGAGGAACTACCGCTCCCATGAACAGCAGCGACAGCGACCTCCAGATCGCCGGCGACCTCCTGGAGGTCCAGCACCTCCTTCGCCCCGCCCGCGAACACCCCGTCACCGTGGCCGAGTTCGTCGGCCTCGCCCGTACCATCGCCGCCGACCGCGACCGGTGGGCCCCGCTCGTCCAGTACGACGCCACCAGCCGCTGGTACCACCGTCTGCACAACGGACTCGGCTACGAGGTCTGGCTGCTCAGCTGGGTGCCCGGGCAGGGCAGCGGGCTGCACGACCATGGCCCGTCCTCCGGCGTGCTGACCGTCCTCGACGGCGAGCTGACCGAGCGTACGGACCGGGGGAAGCGGACGCTGGGCGCCGGGGCGCAGCGCGTCTTCGCCCCCGGCTACCTCCACGAGGTCGTCAACGACTCCCTCGAACCGGCCGTCAGCCTGCACGTCTACTACCCGGGCCTCACCGACATGCCGATGCACACCGCGCAGTGCGCCCCGGCGGTCGCGACTGCCTGAACGGCCGCTGTCCGTGAAGGCCCGAGCTGCTGACACACTGTTTGCATGCGCATTGTGGTTCTGGCCGGCGGTATCGGTGGTGCTCGATTCCTGCGTGGCCTCAAGGAGGCCGCGCCCGACGCGGACATCACGGTCATCGGCAACACCGGTGACGACATCCATCTGTTCGGGCTCAAGGTCTGCCCCGACCTCGACACCGTGATGTACACCCTCGGCGGTGGCATCAACGAGGAGCAGGGCTGGGGCCGGACCGACGAGACCTTCCACGTCAAGGCGGAGCTCGCCGCGTACGGCGTGGGCCCTGAGTGGTTCGGGCTCGGCGACCGCGACTTCGCCACGCACATCGTCCGTACGCAGATGCTCGGCGCGGGCTATCCCCTCAGCGCCGTCACCGAGGCGCTCTGTGCCCGCTGGAAGCCGGGGGTGCGGCTGCTGCCCATGTCCGACGACCGCGTCGAGACGCATGTGGCGATCGACGAGGACGGCGAGAGCAGGGCCGTCCACTTCCAGGAGTACTGGGTGAAGTTGCGGGCCTCCGTGCCGGCGCGGGCGATCGTGCCCGTCGGCGCGGAGCAGGCGAAGCCCGCGCCCGGCGTCCTGGAGGCCATCGCCGAGGCCGACGTCATCCTCTTCCCGCCGTCCAACCCGGTCGTTTCCGTCGGGACCATCCTCGCCGTGCCCGGCATCCGCGAGGCCATCGCCGAGGCCGGGGTGCCGGTCGTCGGCCTCTCCCCCATCGTCGGGGACGCCCCCGTGCGCGGGATGGCCGACAAGGTCCTCGCGGCGGTGGGCGTCGAGTCGACGGCCGCCGCGGTCGCCGAGCACTACGGGTCCGGGCTGCTCGACGGCTGGCTCGTCGACACCGTGGACGCGGGCGCGGTCGAGCGGGTGGAGTCGGCGGGCATCCGCTGCCGGGCCGTGCCGCTGATGATGACCGATGTCGCCGCCACCGCCGAGATGGCCCGGCAGGCGCTGGCCCTCGCCGGGGAGGTCCGCGCGTGAGCCCCGCCGACGCCCCCTCCTACCGGGTGTGGGCCCTGCCCGGCATGCCCGAGGTGCGGGCCGGGGACGACCTCGCAAAGCTCATCGCCGCCGCCGAGCCGGGTCTCGCCGACGGCGACGTCCTGCTCGTCACCTCGAAGATCGTCTCCAAGGCGGAGGGCCGGATCGTCGAGGCCACCGACCGGGAGGCGGCGATCGACGCCGAGACGGTACGGGTGGTGGCCCGGCGCGGTCCGCTGCGCATCGTGGAGAACCGGCAGGGCCTGGTGATGGCCGCCGCCGGCGTCGACGCGTCGAACACCCCCGCCGGCACGGTCCTGCTGCTCCCCGAGGACCCCGACGCGTCGGCCCGGACGATCCGGGAAGGGCTGCGCGCGGCCCTCGGCGTCGAGGTCGGCGTCCTCGTCACGGACACCTTCGGCCGGCCCTGGCGCAACGGGCTGACCGATGTCGCGATCGGCGCCGCCGGGGTGCGGGTGCTGGACGACCTGCGGGGCGGTCAGGACGCGTACGGCAATCCGCTGAGTGCGACCGTGGTCGCCACCGCCGACGAGCTGGCCGCCGCGGGTGACCTGGTCAAGGGCAAGGCGGACGGGCTGCCCGTCGCGGTCGTGCGCGGGCTCGGGCACGTCGTGGACGCGGCGGACGAGCAGGGCGCCCGCGCGATGGTGCGGGTCGCGGCGGACGACATGTTCCGGCTGGGGACCTCCGAGGCGGTACGGGAGGCGCTGACCCAGCGGCGTACGGTCCGCGAGTTCACCGACGAGCCGGTGGACCCGGGGGCCGTACGGCGTGCGGTCGCCGCGGCGGTGACCGCGCCGGCGCCGCACCACACGACGCCGTGGCGGTTCGTCCTGCTGGAGTCCCCGGAGTCGCGGACCCGGCTGCTCGACGCGATGCGGGACGCGTGGATCGCGGATCTGCGGCGCGACGGCAAGAGCGAGGAGTCGATCGCCAAGCGGGTGCGGCGGGGCGATGTGCTGCGCCGGGCGCCGTATCTGGTGGTGCCGTGCATGGTGAGGGACGGTTCGCACACGTACGGGGACGAGCGGCGGGACGGCGCGGAGCGCGAGATGTTCGTGGTCGCGGCGGGCGCGGGCATCCAGAACTTCCTGGTGGCGCTGGCCGGGGAGCGGCTGGGGTCGGCGTGGGTGTCCTCGACGATGTTCTGCCGGGACGTGGTGCGGGAGGTTCTGGGGCTGCCGGAGTCCTGGGAGCCGTTGGGGGCGGTGGCGGTGGGGCAGGCGGTTTCGGCCCCCGGGCCGCGGGTGGGGCGTGCTGCGGAGGACTTCGTCGTGGTGCGGTGAGGTTGGCGCGGCCGCGGGGGTTTCGGGGCGCTGCCCCGGACCCCGGTCCTCAATCGCCGGACGGGCTTGATTTGAGCCCGGCCCAGAGCACCACAGCGGGCTCGATTTGAGCCCGGCCCAGAGCACCACAGCGGGCTCGATTTGAGCCCGGCCCGGAACACCACAGCGGGCTCGATTTGAGCCCGGCCCGGAACACCACAGCGGGCTCGATTTGAGCCCGGCCCGGAACACCACAGCGGGCTCGATTTGAGCCCGGCCCGGAACACCACAGCGGGCTCGATTTGAGCCCGGCCCAGAGCACCACAGCGGGCTCGATTTGAGCCCGGCCCGGAACACCACAGCGGGCTCGATTTGAGCCCGGCCCAGAGCACCACAGCGGGCTCGATTTGAGCCCGGCCCAGAGCACCACAGCGGGCTCGATTTGAGCCCGGCCCAGAGCACCACAGCGGGCTCGATTTGGCTGGGGCCTTTGTCATCAATCGCCGGACGGGCTTGGTTTTGCTCGGCCGGGCACGCCTCTGCGGGCTTGATTTTGGCCCTGCCCCGCGAAAGCGCTACAGCCGTGCGATGTCCCTCGGCTGGAAGCGGGGTGCTCTGCGCGGCGGCGTCGCGCCCGAGAGCAGGATGAGGCGGGTTGCCCGGTGGCGTTGGCCCTCGTACGGGGTGAGGAGGGCGAGCATTTCGTCGTCGTCGGCGTTGCGGTTGCCCGCCAGGGCGTGGCCGACGATGCCGGGGAGGTGGAAGTCGCCGACCGTCACCGCGTCCGGCGCGCCGTTGGAGCGTTGCAGGGTCTCCGCCGCCGTCCAGGGGCCGATGCCCGGGATCGCCTGGAGGCGGCCCAGCGCGTCGGGGAGGTCCATCGCGGCCGCCTCCTCCATGCGGCGGGCGACCCGGACCGTGCGCAGGATCGTCGCCGAGCGCTTGCTGTCGACGCCCGCGCGGTGCCAGTCCCAGGACGGGATCAGCGACCAGGTGCGGGCGTCCGGCATGACGTAGAGGCCGTACTCCTGCGGGCCGGGCGCGGGCTCCCCGTACTGGCGCACCAGGAGGCGCCAGGCGCGGTACGCCTCGTCCGTCGTGACCTTCTGCTCCAGGATCGACGGGATCAGCGACTCGAGCACGAGGCCCGTGCGCAGCAGCCGCAGTCCGGGGCGGCGGTGCTGGGCCTGGGCGAGGAGGCGGTGGCGCGGGGTGAAGGCCGCCGGGTCGTCGCCCTCGCCGAGCAGCGTGGGCAGCTGGTCCAGCAGCCAGGACGCGCCGGGCCCCCAGGCGGACGCCTCGATGCGGTCGTCGCGGGCGACGACGCGGAGCGTGCCGGGGCCTTCGGGGGTGCGGCTGGCCCGGCGGACGGAGCCGTCGGCGACCATCCGGAACGTGGGGTCGGCGGGGCCGCGGCGCAGGGGGCCGAGGACGAGGCGCAGGTCGAGCGGGCCCGGCGGGGTCCAGACGCGGGTCTGCGCCGCCGGTACGGGCGTGGCCGCCGCCTGGTGCGGGACGGGCGCGCGCCGGGCGTTGCGGGGAGCGAAGCGTCCTGCCACGGATGAGGTCCTCGGTAGTCGGGTCTGCCTGTCGAGGGTACGGCGGTTTTCAGCCATCCGGTCCGCGTACGGGCCGGGCGGCCGGTCCGCTCACTCGTCCGAGGAGAACCGCACCGAGGCGTCCGGCAGACGCGCCCCGCACCAGATGCGTACGCCGTCGCGCAGCTCGTTGTCGGCGCCCACGTCCGCGCCGTCGCCGACGACCGCGCCGGCCAGCACCGTACGGCTGCCGATCCTGGCGCGCGCGCCGACCAGGGAGTCCGTGATCACGGCGCCGGGTTCGACGACCGCGTCCGCGAGGACGGTGGAGCCGTCGATCCGGGCGCCCGCGCCGATCACCGCGCTGTCGCCGACGACCGTGCCGCCGGAGAGCTTGGCGTCGGGGGCGACGGAGGCGGTCGGCAGGACGAGGCGGTCGCCGCAGCGGCCCGGCACGGCCGGGGACGGGGCGCGGCCGAGCACCAGGTCCGCCGAGCCGCGGATGAACGCCTGCGGGGTGCCGAGATCCAGCCAGTACGTGGAGTCGACCATGCCCTGGAGGTGGGCGCCGTCGGCGAGGAGGCCGGGGAAGGTCTCGCGCTCGACGGAGACCGGGCGGCCGGCCGGGATGGTGTCGATGACCGAGCGGCGGAAGATGTACGCGCCGGCGTTGATCTGGTCGGTGACGATCTCCTCGGGCGTCTGCGGCTTCTCCAGGAAGGCGGTGACGCGGCCGGTGTCGTCGGTCGGCACGAGACCGAAGGCGCGCGGGTCCTCGACCCGGGTCAGGTGGAGGGAGACGTCGGCGCCCGAGTCGGCGTGCGAGGTGACCAGGGCCCGGATGTCGAGTCCGGTGAGGATGTCGCCGTTGAAGATGAGGACCGGTTCGTCCGGGCCGGAGGCGAGGCGGTGGGCGACGTTGCGGATGGCGCCGCCGGTGCCGAGCGGTTCGCGCTCGGTGACGTACTCGATGTGCAGGCCGAGCGAGGAGCCGTCACCGAAGTACGGCTCGAAGACCTCGGCGAGGTACGAGGTGGCGAGGACGATGTGCTCGACCCCGGCGGCCCGGGCACGCGCCAGCTGGTGCGTGAGGAAGGGGACGCCCGCCGCCGGAACCATGGGTTTGGGCGTGTGCACCGTGAGCGGGCGCAGCCGGGTTCCCTTGCCGCCGACCAGGAGGATCGCTTCTTTTGCCTCTGTCACCTTGATTCTCCCAGGATGCCCCGTCCTTCAGGACGGGGAGGAGTGGGTCCTTGGGGCGGGGCCGCGAAGTGGCGGAGTTCGCTGCACATTGGTTCTGACCTGTGCTTTCTTTCGTTGTCAGTGGGGGCTGTTAGGTTGCGGATCATGGCGATGAAAGCAGCGGCTGAGCGGGGTTCCGGGCGTGCCCGGTACACCTTCCGGTTGCGTGTGTCGTCGGCCGCGCTCGCCCGGCTGGAGGGTGAGTGGGCGCGGTGTCGGTGGGTGTGGAACGAGTGTGTGGCGATGTCCCGCAAGGTTCACACCGCGAACCGGGACGGGGCTGAGAAGACGGGCGAAGCCGCGTCCAAGGGCTACCGCAACGCCCGACGACAGGCCGCGAAGCTGCACAAGAAGGTGGCCCGGCAGCGGCAGGACACTGCCCGCAAGGCCGCCGACGCCGCGATCGGCGCCACCAAGACCGCCCTGATCGAGATGGGGCGCAAGCACGCACGGGACATCCGTCTCGTGCACCCCGCGCACACCACCATGGACTGCGCGTCGTGCGGAGCGAGAACCAAGCACGCACTTCCTCTTTCAGAACGTACCTACACCTGCACCGCATGCGGAGCCGTGTCCCCCAGGGACAAGAACTCCGCCCGCGTGATGCTGGTCCGGGCTGGTCTCAACCCGGCTGGTGCCGATCGTGTAAGAGCCGGAGGACCGCAGGTCCCCAGCCAACGTGAGCCAGAAATCCCCGCCCCCCAGGGCGGGGAGGATGTCAAAGCACTGTCTTCGCTTCCTGCTGGGGCCGGGCGTCGCGTCGTTACGGCTGGCCAGTGTATGCAGACCGTGGTCGGCGCCTTCGGACGGCGGTCCACGGCTTCCTGCGAAAACGCGCTCCCGGGCGTTGGGTTGCGTTGACGGGGGCGGCCGGATGCGTCGCGGCGTTGAGGGCCCTCGGTCGTCGGAGGGGGCCGCGTACGCTTCCGCCCATGAACGCCAGCGACCGCACCCCTGCCGACCTGCTGCGTTCCGCGCTCGCCGCGGACCCGGCCCGCCCCCTGGTCACCTTCTACGACGACGCCACCGCAGAGCGCGTCGAACTGTCGGTGGCCACCTTCGCCAATTGGGTGGCCAAGACCGCCAACCTGCTCCAGGGGGACCTGGCCGCCGCGCCCGGCGACCGGCTCGCGCTGCTGCTCCCCGCGCACTGGCAGTCCGCGGTCTGGCTGCTGGCCTGCTCCTCCGTGGGCGTGGTGGCCGAGGTGCAGGGCGACCCGGCCGCCGCCGATCTCGTCGTCTCCGGCCCGGACACGCTGGACGCGGCGCGGGCCTGCCGGGGCGAGCGGATCGCCCTGGCGCTGCGCCCGTTGGGCGGGAGGTTCCCGCAAGTGCCGGAGGGGTTCGCGGACTACGCGGTGGAGGTACCGGGGCAGGGCGACCGGTTCGCGCCGTTCACCCCGGTGGACCCGGACGCGCCGGCGCTGACGGTGGACGGGGTGGCGTTCACGGCGGCGGAGCTGGTGTCGCGGGCCCGCGAGGACGGGGCGGCGCTGGGCCTGCACGCCGGTTCGCGGCTGCTGACGGGGCGTTCGTACGACACCTGGGACGGGCTCGCCGCCGGGCTCTACGCACCCCTCGCGACCGGGGGCTCCGTGGTCCTGTGCCGCCACCTCGACCGGGTGGGCGCGGACACGCTGGCGCAGCGGGTGGAGAGCGAGCGGGTCACGCTGACGGCGTGACGGCGTGACGGCGGGGCGTGGCCCGGGACCGGTGCGACAAGAAGCCCTCTAGGGGGCACCCGTCCGGCCCATCGTGGGCCGAGTCCCCTGCGTCGGCGCTCAACTCCGGTACATGATCGGCGGTACGGACCACCAGAGGTCTCCCCAGGCACAACCAAGCGTGAGGTTCAGCCGTCTACTTCTGCGACCGGCGGCCCAGCGCGCCGCCGAACGTGAAGGATGGACGCAGACGTGACCGAAAGCGCCGGCACTCCGGGCGACCCCGACGACTCGGCCGCGGGCGAGGACCGGACGCCGGACGCACCGCCGCCCGCCGAGCAGGACGCCCCCGGGGAGAAGGACGCGAAGTCCGCCCCCGGCGGGGAGACCCGCAGCGGGTCCGGCAGTGGCCCCCGCCCCGGCCCGGAGGGCGAGGGCGGGGGCGAGGGCGCCGCCCTCGACATCACCGTCAAGCGGAAGCGGCACTGGCTGCGCTGGACGGCGCTCGGGGTCTCGTTCGTCGTGCTCGTCGCGGCGGGCGTCGGCTGGTGGCTGTACAAGAAGCTCGACGGCAACATCCGGACGGACACCTCGGCGGCGGCAGAGCTGAAGGCGTACGAGAAGGAGCGGCCGGTCTCCGTCGTCCACGACGCGGAGAACATCCTGCTCATCGGCTCGGACAGCCGGGCCGGCGACAACCGCGAGTACGGCCGCGACGACGGCGGCTCCCAGCGCTCGGACACGACGATCCTGCTGCACCTGGCGGCGAACCGTAAGAGCGCCACCGCGATGTCGATCCCGCGCGACCTGATGGTGGACATCCCCGTCTGCCACAAGGCGGACAAGACCGCCACCAGGGCCCAGTTCGCGCAGTTCAACTGGGCGTTCGAGATGGGCGGGACCGCCTGCACCATCCGGACCGTCGAGAAGATGACGGGCATCCGCATCGATCACCACATGGTCGTCGACTTCAACGGCTTCAAGAACATGGTCGACGCGGTGCACGGGGTCGAGATCTGCCTCAAGGAGCCGGTCGACGACGAGGACGCCCACCTCAAGCTCGGGGCGGGCCGCCACAAGCTCAACGGCGAGCAGGCGCTCGGTTACGTACGGGCCCGCAAGTCGCTCGGCAACGGCAGCGACACCGACCGCATGGACCGCCAGCAGCAGTTCCTGGGCGCGCTCGTCAACAAGGTTCAGAGCAACGGCGTCCTGCTCAACCCGACGCGGCTCTACCCGGTGCTGGACGCGGCCACGAAGGCGCTCACCACCGATCCGGGCCTCGACAGCCTGAAGGACCTGTACGACCTGGTGCGGGGCATGCGGGACGTCCCCACCGAGAAGGTCCAGTTCCTGACCGTCCCCCGGCAGCCGTACCACCTGAACCGGAACCGGGACGAACTGGTGCAGCCCGACGCGGACAAGCTGTTCAAGCAGTTGCGCGAGGACAAGCCGGTCGCCGTGGTGCCCGCCGACAAGCTCAAGAACGACGACAAGAGCGACGACAAGAACCCGGACGCGGCCGACGCTTCGGGGCCGTCTCCCACACCCACGTACTCGGGGAACAATGCCGCGACCGACCTGTGCAAGCAGTAAAGCAATGGCCAAGCAGACACCAATATTCCGCGCACAATGGGAAGAATGCCCGGTTGTAAGGGCCGTGGAATGCGTCACGCGCGTCGCTGGACGCCGAATGGGACGGATAGTGTGACGCGATCCGGTGCTTCCGGCCGTCCGGCCGCGCACTTCTGGAAAGCAAGACTGAGCGCCTTTTCGGGGGAGGCGCCTCGCGTGGCACCGACGGAGGACTTGAGCGACCGTGGATGCGCAAAGCCGTGGGCGGGCGGACGACATGGATGATCCCGCAGACCAGTGGGTCCTCAACCCGGACACCGGCGATTACGAACTGCGACTGAACCACTCCGGAGGGAATTCCCCCCGGCCCTCGGTCCCCCAGGCCCGGCGCGGGACATCGGGCACCCCCCGTCGCGCGCCCGCCGACGACTCCCCGCGACGCGCTACCGAGGTGCCGCGCCAGGGCGGGCGCCGGGCGGCGAACGCCCCGCGCGGCAAGGAGCGCCCCGCCCCGGGCGACGCGGGCCCCGGCCGCCGCAAGCGCAAGGCCCCCAAGTCGCGCCGCAAGAAGGCGCTGCTGTGGACGGGCGGAACGATGGCGTTCGTGCTCGTCGGCCTCTCGGCCGGTGGCTACTGGCTGTACCAGCGCCTCAACGGCAACATCAACACGGTGGACATCGGCGACAACGGCAACAAGGACGTCATCACCGCCAACGCACCGATCAACATATTGATCATCGGTACGGACAAGCGGACCGGCAAGGGCAACGAGGGCTACGGCGACAAGGGCAGCGTCGGCCACGCGGACACGAACATCCTGTTCCACGTCTCCGAGGACCGCACCAACGCCACGGCGATGAGCATCCCGCGCGACCTCATCACCGACATCCCGGACTGCACCTCCGTACAGGAGGACGGCTCCGAGAAGGCCATCTCGGGTACGCAGCACGTCCGGTTCAACCGGAGCCTCGGCGAGAACGGCCGCGACCCGGGCTGCACGATGAAGACGGTCGAGGAGCTGACCGGCGTGAAGATCGACCACTTCATGATGGTCGACTTCAACGCGGTGAAGACCCTGTCCACGGCGGTCGGCGGCGTCAACATCTGCCTCGACCACGCCATCGACGACCCCAAGTCCCACCTCAAGCTGCCCGCGGGCCCGAACAAGGTCCAGGGCGAGAACGCGCTGGCGTTCGTAAGGACGCGGCACGCCTACGCCAACGGGAGCGACCTCGACCGGATCAAGGGCCAGCAGCAGTTCATCGGGTCGATGATCAAGCAGGCCAAGTCGGACGACACGCTGACCAGCCCGACGAAGCTGTTCAAGGTGGCGGACGCGGCGACCAAGGCCCTGACGGTCGACAAGGCCATCGGCGACGTGAAGAAGCTCAGCACGCTCGCCAAGGAGATCACCAAGACGGACACGAAGAACATCACGTTCGTCACCTTGCCGGTGATAGACAACCCCGAGGAGCCGAAGCCCATCACGGTCGTCCCGCACCCGACGCAGGCCGAGCAGCTGTTCTCGATGCTGCGCGACGACACCTCGCTGACCGAGGTGGCCGCGCAGAAGAAGAAGGCCAAGAGCAAGCAGGACGCGCTCCTCAAGGGAACCAAGGCGGCGGCGGCCGACGTCCGGGTGGATGTGTACAACGGTGGCGAGGTCGCCGGCGGCGCCCAGCAGACGGTCACCTGGCTGCAGAACACCAAGGGCGTCCTGAAGTCCACGAACAAGGCCAACGCACCGGAGAAGATCGCCAAGACGACGCTGGAGTACGCCCCGAACCAGGCGGACCAGGCTCGCGCCCTCGCCGAGATGATGGGCCTGCCCGGCTCCGCGATGAAGCCGGGCACCACCGACGCCGAAGGGCTTCAGGCGATGGTGCTGACGCTGGGCAAGGACTTCAAGGCGGCCGGCACGCCGATCACCGCACCCAAGAAGATCGACATTCCGAAGTCCAGCGCCGAGTCGGCGGGGTGCTCCAAGTGACGCCGCCTCGCCACACCATACGAGTCTGAACAGCAGGGGGGTCCTGGTGGGACGGAGCAGCACGCCTGGGGAGGGGACGCGGTCGCGGACGCACTCCCGCCGGAAGGGCGGGGACGAGGGCGGCGGCGACCGGGCCGGCGCGCACCCCGATGACACCGGGCGGGGCGGCGACGGCGGTGCGCGGTCGGGTCATCGGCGTGCCAAGCCGCGTAAGCGGGCTGCGAAGAAGTCCCGAAGACGCCGTGTGTTCCGATGGATAGCGATATCCATGGCGGTGCTGATACTGGGCACCGCCACCGCCGGATACCTCTACTACCGGCACCTCAACAACAACATCCGCAGCAGTGCTCGCAGCGGCGGCGAGAGCGGTGTGAAGAAGGCCGCGCCGAACGCCGAGGGCAACACCCCGCTCAACATCCTGCTGATCGGCTCGGACAGCCGCAACAGCGCGGAGAACGTGAAGCTCGGCGGCAGCAAGGACACGGTCGGGGACAAGCCGCGGGCCGACGTCCAGATGCTGTTGCACATCTCGGCGGACCGGAAGAACTCCTCGCTGGTCAGCATTCCCCGCGACACGATCCTTGAGATCCCCGAGTGCACGGACCCCGAGACCGGTCGGACCTATCCCGCGACGGTCAACAGCCCTATCAACCAATCGCTCCAGCGCGGTGGTCCCGGCTGCACGCTGACCACCTGGGAGAAGCTCACCGGCGTCTACATCGACCACTGGATCATGCTCGACTTCGCGGGTGTGGTGGCCATGGCGGACGCGGTCGGCGGTGTCGACGTGTGCGTGAGGTCGGGTGTGTGGGACCGGCCCACCACGCAGGTCCCCGGCGGCTCCGGCCTCAAACTGCCGGCAGGGACCAGCACGGTGAAGGGCAAGCAGGCGCTCCAGTGGCTGCGTACCCGGCACGCGTTCGGCAATGACCAGAACCGCGCCAAGGCCCAGCACATGTACATGAACTCCATGCTGCGCACGCTGAAGAAGCAGAACCTCTGGTCGGACGCGGGCCGGCTGATGAATCTCGCGGAGACGGCCACCAAGGCCCTCCAGGTCTCCGACGAGATCCGTTCGGTCAAGAAGCTCTACGACCTGTCGATGCAGCTCAAGAGCGTGCCGATCGAGCGCATCACCATGGCGACGATGCCGACGGCCGAGTGGTCCCAGGACCGGAACAAGCTCGTTCCCGTCGAGAAGTCCGCGGACGCCCTGTGGCGGCTGGTCCGTGAGGACGTCGCGTTCGACAAGAACGGCAAGGCGAAGAAGAAGCCCTCGGCCTCCACTACCCCCGCCGGGCCTCCGGCGGCGGAGCCGGCGACGCTCGGCGTCTCGGTGGTGAACGGCACGGGTGTCGGCCAGGCGCCCAAGGACGGGCGGGCCACCGAGGTCGCCGACATCCTGCACGGCAAGGGCTTCGCCGAGGCCGGGGCCTCGCAGACCGCCGAACCGAGCAAGGACACGGTGGTGCGGTACGCGAAGGAGGACGGGGACCAGGGCAAGTCGGACGCGCAGTCCGTCGCCAAGGCGCTGGGGCTCCCGACGACAGCGGTCAAGGCCGACCCGAAGGCCGGCGGGCTGACCGTCGTCGTCGGCGCGGACTGGCGCGAGGGCACCGCGTACAAGGCCCCGAAGGTCGAGGAGGGGGACCTCCCGGAAGGCGCGGACGACATCAACGCCGCGGACGAGGGCCAGTGCATGGACATCTACTCCGTCTACAAGTGGGACGGAAAGAGCTGACAGACGGTACGCGGGAGGGGGCGCCGGGTCCGGCCGGGCGCCCCTCCCGCGCTCTGCCTCGGTCAGGCCACCAGCGCGGCCGGGTCGGCGATCGCCGGGCGGCGGCTCGCGATGACCTTCCTGGCCAGGGAGCGCGGGCTCGTCAGGAAGCCGTAGCCCCAGGACATGTGCATGGTCGCCAGCGCGACCGGGATCTGCGCGCGGGCCTTCAGCGACAGGCCCTTGCCCGCCGGGAGGGAGCCCGCGACGATCGCCGCGACGTACCCGCCGGGGATGATCAGGGCCCAGGGCGTGACCGCCGCGCCCACCACGAGGCCGGCCGCGATGGCGACGACGGCGGTCGGGGGAGCCAGGTAGCGCAGGTTGATGGAGCCGGCGTGGTAGCGGGCGACGACGTGGCGCCAGCGGCCGTAGTCCTTGTACTGCTTGGCGAGCGCCCGGACGGAGGGGCGCGGGCGGTACTGGACGCGCAGTTCGGGCGAGAACCAGATCAGGCCGCCGGCCTCGCGGATGCGGAAGTTCAGCTCCCAGTCCTGGGCGCGGATGAACTCCACGTTGTAGCCGTCGGCCTTCTCCAGCGCCTCCCGGCGGAAGACGCCCAGGTAGACGGTCTCGGCGGGGCCCGCCTGGCCGCCGGTGTGGAAGGCGGCGTTGCCCACACCGATCTTCGAGGTCATGGCCGCCGCGACGGCGTCCTCCCAGGCGTTCTCGCCCTCGGCGTGCATGATGCCGCCGACGTTCTGCGCGCCCGTCTCCTCCAGGAGCCGGACGGCGGTCGCGATGTAGTTCGGCGAGAGCATGCCGTGGCCGTCGACGCGGACGACTATCGGGTGGCTGGACGCCTTGATCGCCGCGTTGAGGGCTGCGGGGGTGCGTCCTGTGGGGTTCGGCACGGTGTGGACCCGGGGATCCTCCGCGACCAGTTCGGCGGCGATCTCGTCCGTACGGTCCGTGGAGGGGCCCAGCGCGATCACGACCTCCATCTCGCCCGCGTACTCCTGCTCCAGGATGTGACGGACGGAGTTCCGGAGATGGCGCTCCTCGTTGAGCACCGGCATGATCACGGAGACGGCGGGAGGCTGCGCGGCAGACATGTGGTCCTCGGGGGGTCCTCGGGGGCGCCGGGGGCTCGTACCCCACCAGGCGGTATTCGGCCGCCACGTTACCGCGAACGGGGGACAGCGGTGCGCGCCGCCGGGTGGCCTCCCGGGATGAGGATCGTATGGGCCTACCGTGCGAACGGTCCCCCTCGCACCGCGGAGGTGTCCCCCGTGCCCACGCCGCACCGCTCTCCCCGTCCGAGCCGGCCCCGCCCCGCGCCCCCGCGGCGCAGGCGGCCGCGAAAGCAGGACGAGCGGCCGCGCTGGGGCATGCGGGTGGCGACCGGGCTCTCCGTCCTCGTGCTGGGGGCCGGCGGGATCGGGCACGCGGTCGTGACGAACCTGGAGAGCGGGATCGACCGCATCGACCCGTTCAAGGACATGAAGAACCGGCCCGCCGGCGGGCGCGGCATGAATCTGCTGCTGGTCGGCACCGACGGCCGCGACAAGATCACGAAGGACGAGAAGCGGAAGTACCGGCTCGGCGGTGAGCCCTGCCACTGCACGGACACGATCATGCTGGTGCACCTGTCGGCCGACGAGCAGCGCGCCAGCGTCGTCAGCCTGCCGCGCGACAGCTACGCGGAGATCCCCGCGCACCGGGACCGTACGACCGGCCAGGAGCACCCGGCGCACCCCGTCAAGCTGAACGCGGCGTACGCGGAGGGCGGGCCCGGCCTCACCGTACGCACGATCGAGCACATGACCGGTGTCAAGATCGACCACTATCTGGAGGTCGACTTCACCAGCTTCATGACGACGGTCGACGCCCTCGGCGGGGTGAGGATCTGCACCGCCCGTCCGCTGAAGGACTCGTACACGGGCCTCGACCTCCCCGCCGGCACCCATGTGCTCGACGGTGGCCAGGCCCTCCAGTACGTACGCTCCCGGCACATCGACGGGGCCGCCGACCTGGGCCGGATGCAGCGCCAGCAGAAGTTCATGGCCTCGCTGATCAAGCAGGCGACGAGCAGCGGGGTGCTGCTGAACCCGGTGAAGTTCCGCGAGGTCGCCTCGACGATGCTGAAGTCGGTACGGGCCGACCGGGGCTTCGACACGGAGCAGATGCTCTCCCTCAGCCAGGCGATGCGGGGCTTCTCCCCCTCCTCCTCGGAGTTCGCATCGGTGCCGATGAGCGATGTCGCCCACCAGGTCAAGGGGATCGGTTCCACGGTCAAGTGGGACCCGGCCAAGTCGAAGCAGCTGTTCACCGCCCTGCGCGAGGACAAACCCCTCACCACCACCCGGCCCGCCGAGAAGGCCCCCGCGAAGAAGGTCGACGTCCCGCCGAAGCAGATCCGCGTCCAGGTCTACAACGGCACCGCGCGGGACGGCCTCGGCTCCACCGTCGACGCCGCACTGCACGCGACCGGCTTCGACACGACCCGCGCCCCGCTCACGGCACCGCAGCACGACCTCAAGCACACCCTGGTGACGTACGACCCGCGCTGGGACCGGTCCGCGAAGTCACTGGCGGCGGCGCTGCCGGGGGTGGAGCTGCGGGCGGTGCCGGGACAGGGGGCGACGATGCGGGTGACGGCGGGCGAGAACTACCGCAAGGTCGAGCGGGTCCACGCGGAGGAACCGGACCCGGGGAGGTTCGGGGCGGTGAAGGGGGACGAGGTGGTGTGCCCGTGAGGCGTCTGAGGCGGCCGGGCAAACCCAGCCCGTCCGGCGCTTGAGGACGGAACCGGTCAGGGGTGGGCCTCGCGCCCCTCGGCCGGCCCCGCGCCCTCAGTCCTCGATGCCGTCGGCCAGCCGCTTCTCGCGCAGCTCCCTGATCGCGCGGCGCCGGGCCAGCCGGTGCGTGCGGCGGATCTGCGCCTCCTGGTAGCGCCGCTTGTCGCGCTCCGTCTCCGGGGTCACCTGCGGTACGGGGCGGGGCCGGCCGTCCGCGTCGACCGCCGCGAACACCAGGTACGCGCTGCCGACCTGCTGCGCGGGCGTCGACTCGTTCCAGCGCTCGGCCATGACCCGGACGCCGACCTCCATGGAGGAGCGGCCGGTCCAGTTGACCTGGGCGCGTACGTGCACGAGGTCGCCGACGCGGACCGGCTCCAGGAAGACCATCTCGTCCATCGAGGCCGTGACGGCGGGCCCGCCGGAGTGCCGGCCGGCCACGGCGCCCGCCGCGTCGTCGACCAGCTTCATGATCACGCCGCCGTGCACCGTACCCAGGAGATTGGTGTCGCTGCCGGTCATGATGTGGCTGAGGGTGGTCCGGGAGGCCGCGGTGGGCTTGGCCGGAATGTCGCTCTCCGGGCGCGGAGCCTGATCTGTCATGCCGTCCACCTTATGCGTGGCCCCGGAACGCGTCGCAATGCATCAGCTTCGCAACAGCCCTGGCCCGATTCCCCACACGCCCTGTAAGAGGGACAACCCCGACCTGCACACTGGTCCGTATGAACGATTGGCCCGACGGCTGGACCGACGACAACCGCAGCGGCAACCGCTACGGGCAGGGCAGCGCGAGCGAGCGGCCCGAGGGCGCCCGCTCGATGCCGCACGTCCAGCGCCGCCCGGCCCCGCCGCAGCAGCGCCCCGCGCCGCCGAGGCAGCGCCCGGTACCGCAGCAGCCGTCGGGCTACGACGACGGTAACCCGCAGTACGACAGCGGTTACAACACCGGCCAGGTGTACGGCGGCGGGAACGGCGGCCGTGGCGCGGGGCACGGCGGCGACGGCGGTGACCGCGGTCACGTACAGGGCCGCCCGGGCCCCGCGCCCGACTGGCGCCGCCGGATCAAGATCGGCGCGCTGGTCCTGGTCGTCGCGCTGCTCGGCGTCTCCGTGGGCACGTACTTCTGGGCCGACTCCAAGCTGAACCGCGCCGTCGACCTGTCGAAGGTCATCGAACGGCCGGAGGCGGGCAAGGGGACGAACTACCTGATCGTCGGGTCCGACAGCCGCGAGGGCATGACGTCCGAGGACAAGAAGCGGCTCCACACGGGTTCGGCCGACGGCAAGCGGACCGACTCGATGATGATCCTGCACACCGGCGACAACGGCCCGACACTGGTCTCGCTGCCGCGCGACTCCAACGTCGAGATCCCGTCGTTCGTCGGCTCCGACTCCGGCAAGAAGTACCCGGGCACGGGCAGAACGACGAAGCTGAACGCCGCGTACGCCTCGGACGGGCCGGAGCTGCTGGTCCGTACCGTCGAGTTCAACACCGGCCTGCACATCGACCACTACGTCGAGATCGGCTTCGGCGGCTTCGCCAAGATCGTGGACGCGATCGGCGGGGTGGAGCTGGACATCCCGAAGGCGTTCAAGGACAAGTACTCGGGCGCCGACTTCCCGGCCGGCAAGCAGACCCTGAACGGCCAGGAGGCCCTGGCCTTCGTCCGCACCCGCCACGCGTTCACCTCGGACCTGGACCGTACGAAGAACCAGCAGAAGTTCCTCGCGGCGCTGGCGAGCCAGACGGCGACGTTCTCGACGATCATCAACCCGTTCAAGCTGTACCCGACGATGGGCGCCGGCCTGGACACGCTGATCGTCGACAAGGACATGTCGCTGTGGTCGCTCGGCAAGATGTTCTTCGCGATGAAGGGCGTCACGGGCGGCGACGGCACGTCGATGAACATCCCGATCGCCGGCAACGTGGGCTCCAACCTCGCCTGGGACAAGGCGAAGGTGAAGAAGCTGGTCGAGCAGCTGAAGAACGACGAGAAGGTCACGGTCACGGAGAACTGAGGGGGCGCGTCCCGCACCTCTTCCCCTGTCGCGGAGCCGCCATGCCTGTCCGGATCGTGTACGAGTCGCACGCCACGACCACCGACAACGAGGCGGGGATCGCCACGGGATGGCTGCCGGGGCGGCTCTCCGCGACCGGGCGCCGCCAGGCCGCCGAACTGGGCGACCGGCGGCGCGGCACCGGGCTCGACGCCGTCTGCACCTCGGACCTGGCCCGCGCCGTGGAGACGGCCCGCATCGCGTTCGCCGGCGCAGAGGCCAGGGGGCGTCTTGCCGATCAGGGTCGGTCAGGCCTCGGCGTCTGGTGCGGTGCATCGCAAGGCGCCGGAGCGGCCTCATCGCGGAGCGATTTGGGCGTTTCGGCAACGCCGCGAGGTGCCGTGCCAGGCGCCGCGGACCCGGCCCTGATCGGCAAGACGCCCCCTAGGTGCTCCTGATCGCCCACTCGGCGAACCGCTGGGCCCTGGACTGCCTGCTCGCGGGTGCCCGGCTGGAGAGCCTCGTCGCACACCCGCCGCCGTGGCAGCCGGGCGTCTCCTACACCGTGCCCTGAGCCAGCACCGCCACGTGCTCCAGCGTCAGCAGCTTGTCGTCCGCGAGGAGTTCGCGGCACAGCGCGTCGTACTCCCGCTTGGCCGCCGCCACGCCCTCCGGCCCGGCGCTGGTGACCATCGCGCCGACCGCGCCGATCCCGGCAGCGGGGCCCGCCCACCAGTCCTCCGGATCGACCCGGTGGTCCCAGGCGTGCGCCTCGCCCTGTACGTCCGCGAACCCGGCGGCCCTGAGCAGCGCGGTCAGCCCGTCCTGGGTGCGCGGAAAGTTGCGCTCCTCGTCGACCGTGGCCAGCCAGTCGGGCCGGGTGAGCCCGGCGGCCTGGGCGGCCCGCCCGACCAGCGTCTGCCCCGGGGTGCCCGGCAGCTGCCAGACGGTGACGGCGATCCGGCCTCCGGGGCGGGTGACCCGGCGCATCTCGACGAGGGCTTCCAGGGGGCGGCCGACGTGGTTGAGCACGAAGTTGCCCACGACCGCGTCGAACTCCGCGTCGGCGTACGGGAGCTGGGGCAGCGTCCCGGTGCGCACCTCGGTCCCGGGCGCGGCCCGCCGGGTTGCCGCGACCATGTCCGGCTCGGCGTCCACGGCCCGGACGGAGGCGCCGCGCGCGAGGGCGGCCGCGGTCACGTTGCCGGTGCCGCACCCCACGTCGAGCAGGCGCGTCCCGGGCCCGGCCCCGGCGGCGTCCAGCAGGGCGGGCACGGTGCGGACGCAGAGCTGGGCGGCGGTACGGGCGTAGCTCTCGGCCTGCCCGTCCCATATCCGCCGCTCCATCACGTCGAACGCGGTCATGTGTCGTCTCCTCCGGTACGGGTGGGGGTCTGCGGTTCCGCTTCGTTCAAGTCCTCGTGCAGGGCGCCGAGTACGCGCCCGGTGGGTTCGCCGCGCGCGGAGAGCTCCCCGAGGAACCACCCGGGCAGCCGCCCCGCCGCCTCGTCCGGGACGTCACCCCGGTCCGGGTCGTCGAGCCCCTGGAGCAGCCCGAAGGCGGTCTCCCGGGCGACCTCGCGCGCGATCTCCCCCAGCTCCTCGGCGGTCAGCCCGAGCCGCACGGCCCGCTCGACGGCCCCGCCGGCCACGCCCTCCCGGCGGTAGGCGGCCACCCATCGGGGCGCGGTGGTGCTCCATTCGTCGATGTCCTGCCACACCGCGCGCAGCAACCGGAACCGGGCGAGCTGCGGCAGCCCCTCCTCGGCCTCGGACTCGGCCCACCCTTCGGCGTCCTCGGCCCCGAGCACGTCGAAGAGCCGGGCGAGCGGCCCGATGTCCTCAGGCACTGCGGAAGTTGCGGGACAGCCAGGGGCTGAGCATGGCACGCGGCACCAGCTCCTTGTACGTCTCGTCTCCGGGCAACGGCACGACGAGCCACTGCCCCGGCGGGAACAGCCGGCCCTTCACATAGGCCGTCCCTCCGTACACGGACCGCAGGAACGCCGGTACGGAGTCCCGGGGCACGTCGTCGAACACCACCCCGTCGACGGTGATCCGCGCGTCGTCCTCCGGGAACACCTGCACGGTGACGGCGGGCGCCCCGCCCAGCTCGACGAACGCCTCGTGCGGCAAGGCCCCGTCCGCGTCGGTCACGGCGAACGCCCCCGCGGACTCCCGCCGGGAGGTCTGATCGGCCCCGATGTCGTCGGTGACGGTGACCTCCAGGTCGTACGCCCGGGCGACTTCGCGTACGGCCGTGACGGCGGCCTCGGTGGTGGGCAGGTGGGGGTGCGTCACGCGGTGTGGGCAGCGTGGGCGACGAAGGCCGCCCAGGCGCGCGGAGCGTGCGCGAGGTGGGGGCGGCGGACGTCTTTGGAGTCCCGGACGAGGACGCCTCCGGGAGCGGCTGCGACCTCGATGCAGTTGTTGCCGCTGCTGCTGTCGCTGTAGCTGCTCTTGAACCAGGCGACCTCGATGCAGTCGCTCTCGCTGCCGTTGCTGCTATAGCTGCTCTTGAACCACGTCAGCCCGTCAGCCATGTCGACATCAGCCCTTCGCTGTGTACGACGTGAAGTCAGCCCATGCGCGCTCCTCGAAGGCGAGCACTGGGCCCTGCGTGTTCTTGGAGTCCCGTACGAGGACGGCGTCCCGGGCGGCCGCGACCTCGACGCAGTCGTTTCCGTCACCACTGCTGCTGTAGCTGCTCCGGAACCACGCGGCTTCCCCGCCAGAGGGCTTGTCGATCATGTCTCTCCCAGCAATTGCGCGATGAAGGCCAGTGACTCCCTTGGAGAGAGGGCCTGGGCCCGGATCATCCCATAGCGCAACTCCAGGATCCTGAGCTGCTTCGGGTCAAATACCGGGCGGCCACTGAATGCCCCCTCCGAGCATCCTACGGCGGTGCCGTCGGGAAACTTCAGGACCTCGATCAGACCGCCCGTCCCAGGGTGCTCCTCGCGGTGGGTCGGTACAACCTGAATCGAGACATTGCGCAACTGCCCCAGCTCCAGCAGGTGTTCCAATTACTCTCGCCATACCGTCCTACCCCCAACAGGACGGCGCAGCGTCACCTCTTCCTGCACGAAGCTGAGCGCAGGGCCTGGCTCGCGGTCGAAGATCGCTCGCCGTGCCAATCGCGCGGCCACCACGCGCTCCAACTCGTCCTGCGTATAAGCGGGCAGCCACCCTGCGAAGAGGGCCCGCATGTGCCCTTCTGTCTGTAGCAGGCCGTTGATGTTGTGATGGTGGTAAGCCGCCAGCTCCACCGCCTGTGCTTCCATCTTCGCCAGATCCCGAACCTTCTTCGGGTACCGCACCACCGCCAGGTCCTGCTTCATCACGGCGATCTTGCCGTTCGCGCCCAGGACGTCGTCCGACCTGTCCAGGTACTCGGGCCGGGGAATGCGCCGCCCGCCCTCAACCTTGTAGATCAAGCCCTCCCCGTACCCGATCGCCACCCCGAACTCCGCCGCCCTCATCCCCGCTGCCTCGCGCCAGGCCTTGAGCTGGCGGCCCACGGCGGCGACCACCGCCGCACCCGACTCGTCGTCGGGATCAACGTCCCAACCGTGCTCGTCCGCCTCGTTGTTGACGCTCATCCGTACCCCACTTCCGACGCGCGTGCCTTCGTTCCTCAACCGATGACCGTCCCCACCCGTCACGCCGGACAGCCGGGACAACGCCGGACAAGCGCCGGACAGTCACCGTACGCAAGGGCTCGGTCACTGTGCTGCTCTCCCCCACCCGCCGTGGCATACCTGGACCTCTGGGACCTGCCCTCGGCGCCGGCCGCGCACATCGTCGCGGAGCTGGCCGCGAACGCGGCGACGCACGGGCGGGTTCAGGGGCGGGACTTCCAACTGAGCCTCGCCGTCCGCGAGGACACCGTGCTGCGGATCGAGGTCACGGACACGAAGGGCGATTGCCTGCCCGTGGCTGCCGCACCCGACACGCATGCGGACACCGGGGCGTGGACTGGTGATCGTCGAAGCCCTGGCCGACCGCTGGGGCGTCGTCTTGGGGCCTGTGCCGCGCAAGACGGTGTGGGCGGAGCTCGACCTCGTACCGTGACGCGGTCCACCGGGTCGCGGAGGCCCGCGACCCGGTGCGCCACGACGTCAATTGCTTTGAAAGAACCCTGGTGCCAGCCGAAGGCGTACGCGCGGGACGAGCTGGACCGCATGCTGCGCGAGGCGCGGGCGCCCAAGGTGCACGACTGGCTCGTGAACTACGTGGTGAAGAAGACCCCGGACCGGCTCCAGTGGGCGATGAACACCTGCCTCGCCCAGATCGGCATCGAGCACCCCGAACACCGGGCCCGCGCGCTGGACATCGGCGAGCGGCTCGGTGTGCTCAAGGACTACCCGACGCCCCGGGGGTGCACGTCGCCGTACGCGCCGGTGTGGATCGGGGAGATGGTGCGGCGGCGAGGCGGAAGCTAGCGGAGCAGGAGTTCCACCGCGTGGATCATCCGTCGGAATGACCGGCTTCGGCCCGCCGCCAACTGGAGATCCATGACACCGGAGAACTTCGCCTGGTGGAGCGTCTCCTTGTACGACTCCTTCATCCGGCTCTCGAGCTGGCTCTTGGCTCCACGCCTGGCCTCCGGGTCGTCCGGAGCCGTGGCATCGTCTCTCACCGCGGAATATCCTCGCAGCGATTCCACTGCCGCCAGGAACCATGCCTCGTATTCGTGCCGCGCAATCACAATCTCAACCGGCACAGCGACCAGGCCCGCTTCGGGAGCGAGACTGCCCGCCAGCTCGACCGGACAGGTGATGTCGCTGTCATCGCCATCCCGGAGGACGAGCACGCCGCCCCTGCCGCGTACGCGAGCAGCTTGGACGCGGATCGCCTTGCTCAATTCGTCCGGCTTGCGCATTTTTCCGGAGTCGAGCCGAAAGGGCTGGGCCACCTCCGCATACGTCCCGCTGAATTCCGCGACGATGCGGCTGATGAGCTCCCGCACCGCCGTCACTTCTCCGTGCCCCTCCACAATCGGGGCAATCACAGGAACGGTCACCGCGCGGTCTCCGGAAGCAATTGGTCCGTCCGTAGCAGCTCTCCCGGCGTGTAGAGCTGCTCCCGCATGGCCAAGGCCCCTGCCTCGTCCAGGGGCCCGATCCTTGTCTCGCCACCTATCGAACGGACCGCGCGCAGTTGGGAAAGCTCGAAGTCGTGGCGGTCAAGCAGGTCAGGGCTGTGACTCGTCACGATCACTTGGCGTCGCTCGCTCGCGTCACGCAGTGCATCGAGCAGGACGCTCGCTGCGGCGGGATGCAGAGCGCTTTCCGGCTCCTCGATCCCGACCGTGCTGAGCGTGGAACCCGTCCCCGCGAACAGCGCCACCAGCACTCCGAGAGCGCGCAGCGTGCCGTCCGAGACCGACTGGGCCTGAAAGCGCCAAGGATTCTTCGCCCCGGGAACGTCCTGAGCGAATTCGAGCGTCTCCCAGTTTCCCAGTTCAGAGCGGGACACCTCGTGCATGCCGGGGACGATCTGTTGCAGATACGCCTCGATCCGCCCCTTGTCGGCCGGCTCGAGCCGGTGGAGGACGCTGGCGATATTGGCGCCATCGCGATTCAGGAACTCACCCGTGTCGGGCGTCTGCGGCTGACGCATCACGTCTGGGTTCAGGCTGAACACGCTGATGCCCGCAAGACCGTCGAAGGCAGGCCGGAACACATCGAGGCCCGCGGCAGACACCAAGTACAGCCGCTGCCCGCTCACGGGGGGCATCACCGGCTCCGAGGACTCCGCCAGCACCCCTTTGTCGATCCGGAAGTAGGCGTCCGCGCGGCGGCTTCCCTCGCCACGTCCCGCGCCGAGCCACACACCACAGTTCTCCCTGGAAACGCGGAAGCCACCGCCACGCACCGCTGCGACTTCGAACCCGTACTCCCCCTCGTAGCCGTGCCCACGGAATTCCAGGTCGATGGAGAAGTGCGTCGGATGTCCCGTGGACCGCCTCCGGACCTCCGCCACTCCGCCACGGCTGCGCAGCGCCTGGTCGAGCGACGTCTGCAACGAATCGGAGAGCAGCCTCAAGGCATCAAGGAAATTGCTCTTGCCCGAGCCGTTGGGCCCCACGAGAAGCAACAGCTGCCCCAGGCTGACGTCGGCCTCCGCAATGCTGCGGTAGTGCCTGAGCCGGACCCTGGTCAGCGAGAAGGCGTCGATGTCCTGCATCCAGTCAGTCTGACAGCTCGTACGGTCCTCCAGCGTTCACACGGAGGACGCATCCGGACCAGCCGCACAGCGGCCCGCCCACGAGGTCTCGGGGGCGGGCCACGGAAGAGTCCCGACGGTTACGGAAGGTTCCGCGCCATCACGATCCGCTGGACCTGGTTCGTGCCTTCATAGATCTGGGTGATCTTGGCGTCGCGCATCATGCGCTCGACCGGGTAGTCACGGGTGTAGCCGTAGCCGCCGAGGAGCTGGACGGCGTCCGTGGTGACCTCCATGGCGACGTCGGAGGCGAAGCACTTGGCGGCGGCGCCGAAGAAGGTGAGGTCGGCGTCGACGCGCTCGGACTTGGCGGCGGCCGAGTACGTGAGCTGGCGGGCGGCCTCCAGCTTCATGGCCATGTCGGCGAGCATGAACTGCACGCCCTGGAAGTCCGCGATCGGCTTGCCGAACTGCTTGCGCTCCTGGACGTAGCCCTTGGCGTAGTCCAGTGCGCCCTGGGCGACGCCGAGGGCCTGGGCCGCGATGGTGATGCGGGTGTGGTCCAGGGTCTTCATCGCGGTGGCGAAGCCGGTGCCCTCCTCGCCGATCATGCGGTCGGCGGGGATGCGGACGTTGTCGAAGTAGACCTCGCGGGTCGGGGAGCCCTTGATGCCGAGCTTCTTCTCGGGGGCGCCGAAGGAGACGCCCTCGTCGGACTTCTCGACGACGAAGGCCGAGATGCCCTTGGAGCGCTTCTCCGGGTCGGTGACGGCCATGACCGTGTAGTACTCGGAGACGCCCGCGTTGGTGATCCAGCGCTTCACGCCGTTGAGGACCCAGAAGTCACCGTCGCGCACGGCGCGGGTCTTCATGCCGGCGGCGTCGGAGCCCGCGTCCGGCTCGGAGAGGCAGTACGAGAACATGCCGTCGCCCTTGGCGAGCGGGCCCAGGTACTTCTTCTTCAGGGCCTCGGAGCCGGAGAGGACGACGGGGAGGGAGCCGAGCTTGTTCACGGCCGGGATGAGAGAGGAGGAGACGCAGGCGCGGGCCACCTCCTCGATCACGATGACCGTGGCGAGCGCGTCGGCGCCCGCGCCTCCGTACTCCTCCGGTACGTGGACCGCGTGCAGATCGGCGGCGGTGAGGGCGTCCAGCGCCTCCTGCGGGAAGCGTGCCTCCTCGTCGACCGCGGCCGCGTACGGGGCGATCTTCGCCTCGGCGAGCGCGCGCACCGTCTCACGGAGCATCTCGTGCTCCTCGGCCGGACGGTACAGGTCGAAATCGGTGGAACCCGCCAAGACGCTCACTCCCCAGGGTGCTAACTACCGTTAAGTAACCCAATTTTAGGCGTTCGACCCGCCCCGGGCATACGCGCTCGGGCCGTGAGCTGCGCGACAGCCGGAAACGGGAGGTTTCACGGGCGGGACTATGCTCGTTCACCGCATGTCCGTCCGCATCTCACAGGAGCACTTCATGGCCCTCAGGATCACCGTGATCGGGACCGGCTATCTGGGCGCCACGCACGCCGCGGCCATGGCGGAGCTCGGCTTCGAGGTCCTGGGCCTCGATGTCGTGCCCGAGAAGATCGAGATGCTGTCCGCCGGCCGGGTCCCGATGTACGAGCCGGGGCTGGAGGAGTTGCTGCAGCGGCACGTCGCGGGCATCGAGGGCTCCACCGGGCGGCTGCGGTTCACCACCTCCTGGGACGAGGTGGCGGACTTCGGCGACGTGCACTTCGTCTGTACCAACACTCCGCAGAAGCACGGTGAGTACGCCTGTGACATGACGTACGTCGAGAGCGCCTTCGACTCGCTGGCGCCGCTGCTGACCCGCCCCGCCCTGGTCGTCGGGAAGTCCACCGTGCCCGTAGGCTCGGCCGCCCGCCTCGCCGCCCGCCTCGCGGAGCTGGCCCCCGTGGGCGCCGACGCGGAGCTGGCCTGGAACCCGGAGTTCCTGCGCGAGGGCTTCGCGGTCGACGACACGCTGCACCCGGACCGGATCGTCGTCGGCGTGGCCGGCGAGCGGGCCGAGAAGCTGCTGCGCGAGGTGTACGCCGTGCCGGTCGCGGAAGGGTCCCCGTTCGTCGTTACGGACTACCCGACCGCCGAACTGGTGAAGACCGCCGCCAACTCCTTTCTCGCCACCAAGATCTCGTTCATCAACGCCATGGCGGAGGTCTGCGAGGCCGCCGACGGGGACGTCGCGAAGCTCGCCGAGGCGATCGGGCACGACGAGCGCATCGGCAGGAAGTTCCTGCGGGCCGGCATCGGCTTCGGCGGCGGCTGCCTGCCCAAGGACATCCGCGCCTTCATGGCCCGCGCCGGTGAGCTGGGCGCCGACCAGGCGCTGACGTTCCTGCGCGAGGTCGATTCGATCAACATGCGCCGCCGCGGCCACATGGTGGAGCTGGCCCGGGAGGCCGTGGGCGGCGGCTCCTTCCTCGGCAAGCGGGTCGCCGTGCTGGGCGCCACGTTCAAGCCCGACTCGGACGACGTACGCGACTCGCCGGCACTCAACGTCGCCGGTCAGATCCACCTCCAGGGCGGCCAGGTCACCGTCTTCGACCCCAAGGGCATGGAGAACGCCCGCCGCCTCTTCCCGACCCTCGGGTACGCGGAGAGCGCGCTCGAAGCGGTGCGCGGCGCGGACGTCGTGCTGCACCTGACGGAGTGGCGGGAGTTCCGCGAGCTGGACCCGGAGGCGCTGGGCGCGGTCGCGGGCAGCCGGACCCTCCTCGACGGGCGCAACGCGCTGGACCCCGCCGTGTGGCGCGCGGCCGGCTGGAGCTACCGGGCGATGGGCCGCCCGACCGCCTGACCCGGGCCCCTTTCTCAGCCGCGCCTCGCGCGGTACGTACGCATCTTGGCGCGGGCGCCGCACACCGACATCGAGCACCAGCGGCGGCGCCCCGCCGGGCTGCGGTCGTAGTAGGCCCAGCGGCAGTCCGCCGCCTCGCACGCCTTGAGCCGGGCCCAGGTCCCGTCGGCCACTGCGGCGGCGATGGCGGCCGCGACCCGCGCCGTGAGCCCGGGCGGCTCCTCCACCGGGCACAGCGCCGCCCCGCCCGCCGCGTCCACGGTGACCCGCAGCGGCACCTTCGCGAGCAGCCGGTCCAGTACGCACAGCGGGTCGCCGTCCGAGCAGTGGCCCGCGTGGGCCAGGCAGGCCGCGCGCAGGGCCTCGCGCAGTGCGCGCGCCGCCGGGGCGTCCGGCTCCGCGAGGGCGAAGGCGGCGCGCCCCTCCGCCGTGTCGAGGCTGTCCGCGCCGGTCTCGACGTTCAGGCTGTTGACCAGCGCTTCGACGAGCGCGAGTCCGCCGGGCGCGGAGTCCCTCTCATTCATGGTTGCGACGTTACCCCCAATGCGGGAGCATGCAGTCACGGTTACCGGTTGAGCGCATCAAGTGGTAACCACCTGTCCGTAGTCTGCCCGAGGAGGAAGCAACATGGCTCTGGCCGCAGTGGGTGCCGTCGTCCTGGACTGCCCCGACCCCGTCGCCCTCGCGAACTTCTACGCCGCGCTGATCGGCGGCGAGGTCGAGCAGCAGGAGGACTGGGTGGACCTCACGGGAGGCGCGGGCGCCCCGCTCGCCTTCCAGGCCGCCCCCGGCTTCGTACCGCCGAAGTGGCCGAGCGCCGACGCGTCGCAGCAGTTCCACCTGGACCTGACCGTGCAGGATCTGGACGCGGCGGAGCGGGAGGTGCTGGCGCTGGGCGCGACGGTGCTGGAGGCGGACGACCGGGAGCGGTCCTTCCGGGTGTACGCCGACCCGGCGGGGCACCCGTTCTGTCTCTGCGCCTGCTGAGAACGGCGCCCCGGTGGCTCAGGCCGCCGGGGCGTCCAGCTGTTCGATCGTGGCGTGCGACGGGCCGCGCCGCGTGCGCAGGTCCCGCGCCACGTCCTCGGCGGAGCGCAGCACCCGTACGGCGTTCTGCCAGGTGAGCTTGGCCAGGTCGGCGGCGGACCAGTTGCGGCGCAGCAGCTCCGCGATCAGGTTCGGGTAGCCGGCGACGCTCTCCAGGCCCTGGGGCAGGAAGGCGGTGCCGTCGTAGTCGCCGCCGATGCCGATGTGGTCGATGCCCGCGACCTCGCGCATGTGGTCGAGGTGGTCGGCGATGGTGGCCACGGTCGCGGCCGGGCGGGGGTTCGCCGCCTCGAACGCGGCGTGCAGCTTCATCGCGCGCTCGGTGGTGTCCAGGTGGTGCAGCCCGTGCGCGCGGAGGTTCTCGTCGGCGGCCTTCGTCCAGGCGACGGCCTCGGGCAGGACGAACTTCGGGACGAAGGTGGCCATGGCGATGCCGCCGTTGGCCGGGAGCAGGGCCAGGACGTCGTCTGGGATGTTGCGCGGGTGGTCGCAGACGGCGCGCGACGAGGAGTGCGAGAACATCACCGGCGCCTCGGAGGTGGCGAGCGCGTCCCGCATGGTCGTCGCCGCGACGTGCGAGAGGTCGACGAGCATGCCGGTGCGGTTCATCTCGCGGACGACCTCGTGGCCGAACGGCGAGAGGCCGCCGACACCGGGCTCGTCGGTCGCGGAGTCCGCCCAGGCGATGTTGTCGTTGTGGGTGAGCGTCATGTAGCGGACGCCCAGTGCGTACAGGCCGCGCAGCGTACCCAGCGAATTGTCGATGGAGTGCCCGCCCTCGGCGCCCATCAGCGAGGCGATCCGGCCCTCGGCGCGGGCCGCCTCCATGTCGTCGGCGGTCAGGGCGCGGCGGAGGTCCGCCGGGTAGCGGTCGAGGAGCTCGGCGACGGCGTCGATCTGTTCCAGGGTGGCGCTGACGGCGGCGTCGCCCGCGAGGTCGGAGCGTACGTAGACCGACCAGAACTGGGCTCCGACGCCCCCGGCGCGCAGCCGGGGGATGTCGGTGTGCAGGTGGGCCGACTGGTCCGTGGCGATGTCGCGTACGGCCAGGTCGTAGTTGACCTGCTCGCGCAGCGCCCACGGCAGGTCGTTGTGGCCGTCGACGACGGGGTACTCCGCGAGGAGTTCCCGGGCCAGGTCCAGTCGGTCCGTCATGATCCCTACTTCCCGAAGCCGAAGGACTCCGCGCCGGCGGCCTTCTGGCGCAGCCGCTTGCCCTTCTCGGTGGCCTGGTCGTTGAGGTCGCCCAGGAACTCGGTCATCCGGCCCTGGAGACCGGGGTCGGCCGCGGCCAGGACGCGGACGGCCAGCAGGCCGGCGTTGCGCGCGCCCGCGATGGAGACGGTGGCGACGGGGATGCCGGCGGGCATCTGGACGATGGACATCAGGCTGTCCATGCCGTCGAGGTACTTCAGCGGGACCGGGACGCCGATGACGGGCAGCGGGGTGACCGAGGCGAGCATGCCGGGCAGGTGGGCGGCGCCGCCCGCGCCCGCGATGATCGCCTTGAGGCCGCGGCCGGCCGCGTTCTCGCCGTACGCGATCATCTCGCGGGGCATGCGGTGGGCGGAGACGACGTCGACCTCGTACGGGATCTCGAACTCGTCGAGGGCCTTGGCCGCCGCTTCCATGACGGGCCAGTCCGAGTCCGAGCCCATGACGATGCCGACGACCGGGGCGGCGGAGGCGGGGGAAGTCATTCGGTGATCGTTCCTCGCAGGTAGTCGGCCGCGTGCCGGGCGCGCTCGCGCACGTCCGCCAGATCGTCGCCGTAGGTGTTGACGTGTCCGACCTTGCGGCCGGGCTTCACGTCCTTGCCGTACATGTGGATCTTGAGCTGCGGGTCGCGCGCCATGCAGTGCAGGTAGCCCTGGTACATGTCCGGGTAGTCGCCGCCGAGGACGTTGCACATGACCGTCCAGGGGGCGCGGGGGCGCGGGTCGCCGAGCGGGAGGTCGAGGACCGCGCGGACGTGGTTGGCGAACTGCGAGGTGATCGCGCCGTCCATGGTCCAGTGCCCGGAGTTGTGCGGGCGCATGGCCAGCTCGTTGACGAGGATGCGCCCGTCACGGGTCTCGAAGAGCTCGACCGCGAGGTGGCCCACGACGCCGAGCTCGGACGCGATGCGCAGCGCGAGTTGCTGGGCCTCGCCCGCCAGTGCCTCGTCCAGCCCGGGGGCCGGGGCGATGACCGTGTCGCAGACGCCGTCGACCTGGACGGACTCGACGACCGGGTAGGCCACGGCCTGGCCGTGCGGGGAGCGGACGATGTTGGCCGCCAGCTCGCGTACGAAGTCGACCTTCTCCTCGGCGAGGACCGGGACACCGGCCCGGAACGGCTCGGCCGCGTCCGCCTCGGAGCGGACCACCCAGACGCCCTTGCCGTCGTAGCCGCCGCGCACGGTCTTGAGGATGACCGGGAAGCCTCCCCCCTCCTCGGCGAAGGCCGCGGCGTCGGCCGGGTCCTTCACGATGCGGTGGCGGGGGCAGGGCGCGCCCATCTCGGTGAGCTTCGCGCGCATGACCCCCTTGTCCTGGGCGTGCACCAGAGCGTCGGGGCCGGGGCGTACGGGAATGCCGTCCGCCTCCAGGGCCCGCAGATGCCCGGTCGGCACGTGTTCGTGATCGAAGGTGATCACGTCACAGCCGCGCGCGAAGGCCCTCAGCGTCTCCAGGTCGCGATAGTCGCCGACGACGACCTCACCCGCCACCTGGGCCGCGGAGTCCTGAGCGGTGTCGCTGAGGAGCTTGAACTTGATGCCGAGGGGGATGCCCGCCTCGTGGGTCATACGGGCGAGCTGACCGCCACCGACCATGCCGACTACCGGGAACGTCACGCTTCCAGGGTATCCGCACCGGCCGCCGACACCCGTGGGCGGGGTTGAGCCCGCCACACCCGCGCCCGAAGGCAACGCACAGGCGTCCGGTGGGCGTCCTGGTTAGCATGGCCGGGTTGACGGAACACGAAGCCGAACTTACGGACGGGCTGAGCGATCACATGAGCGAACGAGGCGCACTGCGGGCCCGGCTGGAGCTGCTGGCCCGGGAGATCGCCAAGTTCGGCGTGGTCGGCGCGGTCGGCCTGGTCGTGAACATCGCCGTGTCCAACCTGCTGTGGCGCTACACGGACATCCCGACCGTGCGCGCGGGGCTCCTCGCCACGTTCGTCGCGATCCTCTGCAACTACGTGGGCTTCCGGTACTGGACCTACCGCGACCGCGACAAGACCGGCCGCACGCGTGAGCTGACGCTGTTCCTGCTGTTCAGCGCGGTGGGCGCGGTGATCGAGACCGGCGTGCTGTACGTGGCGACGTACGGGTTCGGCTGGGACACGCCGGTCCAGAGCAACGTGTTCAAGATCGTGGGGATCGGGATCGCGACGCTGTTCCGGTTCTGGTCGTACCGGACGTGGGTGTTCAGGGCGTTGCCCGCTTCGCGGGAGGTGGAGGGTGACAAAGAGGCCCTCGTGAGCGTGCCTGCGCCCGCGGTGCGGGTGGAGGCGGACACCGCTCGTCGGTAGGCCCGGGGCGTCCGGGCGGACGCTTTGTCCTCAATCGCCGGACGGGCTTGATTCTGCCGGCGTCGATGTGACGCGCGGGCCCGGTTTGCCGGACGGGCTTGATTTTGCCGGCCGTGGATGTGACGCGCGGGTCCGATTTGCCGCAGGCTTGATGCAACAGCTCACCGCACCGGGCGTTCCGGTTCCTCTCTCGGCTGGGACATGCGGCTCAGGAAGAGGGCGAAGACCGGGGGCTGCTGCTGGAGGAGTTCCAGGCGGCCGCCGTCCGCTTCGGCGAGGTCGCGGGCGACCGCGAGGCCGATGCCCGTGGAGTTGCGGCCGCTGATGGTCCGCTCGAAGATGCGCGCGCCCAGGTCGGCGGGGACCCCGGGGCCCTCGTCCGTGACCTCGATGACCGCCTGGTTGCCGGTGACCCTCGTGCGCAGCGCGACCGTACCGCCGCCGTGCATGAGGGAGTTCTCGATCAGCGCGGCCAGGACCTGGGCGACCGCGCCCGGGGTGCCGACGGCGCTGAGCCCCTGCTTGCCGGAGCAGACGATGGCGCGCCCCTCGCCCCGGTAGGCCGGGCGCCACTCCTCGATCTGCTGCTTGACGACCTCGTCCAGGTCGAAGACGACCGCGGAGCCCGTCCGGGGGTCGCGGGCGTTGGTCAGCAGCCGCTCCACGACGTCCGTGAGCCGTTCGACCTGGGCGAGGGCGATGTGCGCCTCCTCCTTGACGGTCTCCGGGTCGTCGGTCAGCGAGATCTCCTCGATCCGCATGGACAGCGCGGTGAGCGGCGTACGCAGCTGGTGGGAGGCGTCGGCGGCGAGCCGGCGTTCCGCGGTCAGCATGCGGGCGATCCGCTCGGCGGAGGCGTCGAGAACGTCGGCGACGCGGTCCAGCTCGGGCACCCCGTACCGCTTGTGGCGCGGGCGGGGGTCGCCGGAGCCCAGGCGTTCGGCGGTCTCGGCGAGATCGGTGAGCGGCGAGGCGAGCTTGTTGGCCTGGCGTACGGCGAGGAGAACGGCGGAGACGATGGCCAGCAACGCCACCGCGCCGATGATCATCAGCGTGCGGCCGACCTCGCGGGTGACGGCGGAGCGGGACTCCTCGACGGTGACCTTCTCGCCGTGCTCACCCGTCTCGGTGGCCGTGATCACGCTGCCGCCGGGGCGCTCGCCGACCTCGATGGGAGCGCGGCCCGGCATCTTGACCAGGGCGTAGCGCTTGTCGTCGATCTGCTCGGCCAGCACCCCGGGGTTGATCCGCTCGGCGCCCAGGAGCCGGCTCTCGATGACGCTGATCAGCCGCAGCGCCTCGGAGTCGACGCTCTCCTGGGCGCTGCTGCTGATGGTGCGGGTCTCGACGATCACGAGGGAGACGCCGAAGACGGCGATCACCACGAGCACGACGGCGAGGGTGGAGTTGATCAGTCGTCGGCGCATGCCTGCTTCTGTACGTCAGTCGGCTCGGGCGGACAGCGGGGACGCTACAGCCCCTAGCTCTTCTCGAAGCGGAAGCCGACGCCCCGCACCGTGGCGATGTAGCGCGGGTTCGCCGCGTCGTCGCCGAGCTTCTTGCGGAGCCAGGAGATGTGCATGTCGAGGGTCTTGGTGGACGACCACCACGTGGTGTCCCAGACCTCGCGCATCAGCTGGTCGCGGGTGACGACCCGGCCCGCGTCCCGGACGAGGACGCGCAGGAGGTCGAACTCCTTGGCGGTGAGCTGCAGTTCCTCCTCGCCCATCCAGGCCCGGTGCGATTCGACGTCGATGCGGACGCCGTGCGTGGCGGGCTGGGGGGCGGGCTCGGTGGCGCCGCGCCGCAGCAGGGCCCGGACGCGGGCGAGGAGCTCGGCGAGGCGGAAGGGCTTGGTGACGTAGTCGTCGGCGCCCGCGTCGAGCCCGACGACCGTGTCCACCTCGTCGGCGCGGGCGGTCAGGACCAGGACCGGCACGGTGTGACCCTCGGCACGGAGCCGGCGGGCGACTTCGAGGCCGTCCATGCCGGGGAGCCCCAGGTCGAGCACGACCAGGTCGATGCCGCCCTGGAGTCCGGCGTCGAGCGCGGTCGGGCCGTCTTCCCGCACCTCGACCTCGTAACCCTCCCGCCGCAGGGCGCGGGCCAGCGGTTCCGAGATGGATGCGTCGTCCTCGGCGAGCAGTACACGGGTCATGCACTGATGGTAGTCCGCGCGGCGGACAGGGCGGGAGGTGATCCAGCAGCCCTGCGGGTCCGCTCCCCGTCACCGTCAGGACCTTCGAATATGCGAGTGTGGTTGCACCTGGACCTGTGATCCATCTCTCAAGTCCTTCCATATCGGGCTCTGTCGTGTCGTAAGGTGTCTCAACGCCTATTGCACTACTCAAGGACCTTTGGGCAGCTCTGAGCGCCAAGGGTCTCTTTTGTGTGCGGGGCCGGTACCCGCCGGCCCGGAATTCAGTGAATGACCTGTGGGCCGGGCCCGGAGCGCCGACGAAGGCGCCGCCGGGCGTGGATCCCGTCGCGGTGGGCGTGCCCGCGGCGGTGCCGGCCTCCCCCCACCGGGCGCGTACCCGCCTCGACGAGGTGTCGCGTCCCGAGCACACAAGGATCGATCATGGCGTCCAGCCTGACGAAGGACCCGTCGAGCACGGCGGGTGGCGAGAAGACCTTCTTCGGCCACCCCCGCGGCCTGGCGACGCTCTTCATGACCGAGATGTGGGAGCGATACAGCTTCTACGGCATGAAGGCACTGCTCCCGCTGTACCTGATCGCGCCCGGCGGCATGCACATGAACGCCACCACCGCGACGACGATCTACTCCGCCTACATGGCGATGGTCTACCTGCTCGCCATGCCCGGCGGCTGGATGGCCGACCGGTTCTGGGGCCCGCGCAGGACGGTCGCCGTCGGCGGCGGCATCGTCATCCTCGGCCACATCACGCTCGCGGTGCCCAACTCGGCGACCTTCTTCGCCGGTCTCGCCCTGGTCGCGCTCGGCTCCGGCCTGCTGAAGGCCAACATCTCCACGATGGTCGGCCACCTCTACAACGGCCCGGAGGACCCGCGCCGCGACGGTGGGTTCACGCTCTTCTACATCGGCATCAACGTGGGCGCCTTCCTCGCCCCGCTGACCATCGGCACCGTCGGTGAGAACGTCAACTGGCACTTCGGCTTCGCGCTGGCCGCGATCGGCATGGCTCTGGGCCTCGCCCAGTTCATGCTCGGCACCCGCCACCTGAGCCCGGAGAGCGATGTCGTCGCCACCCCGGCGACCGCGCAGGAGAAGCAGTCCGCCCTGCGCAAGGGCCTGATCTGGCTGATCGTCGCGGCCGTCTTCTACGGCCTGCTCGGCATCACCGGCAACTTCGTCGACTGGGGCGTCCTGCCGATCACCCTGGCCGGACTGATCATCCCGGTCGCCGTCCTGGTGCGCATGAAGCGCGACAAGGAGCTGACGAGCACCGAGCAGTCCAAGCTCTCGGGCTACATCTGGTTCTTCGTGGTCGCCGCCGTCTTCTGGATGATCTACGACCAGAACGGCTCGACCCTGTCGATCTTCGGTGAGAACTCGACGACGAACAGCCTGTTCGGGTTCGACTTCCCGACGTCGTGGTACCAGTCGCTGAACCCGGTCTTCGTCATGGCGCTGGCCCCCGTGCTCGCCTCGGGGTGGCTGTGGCTGAACAAGCGCGGCAAGGAGCCGAGCACCGCGGTCAAGTTCGCCTCCAGCCTCGTGCTGATCGGCGTCTCCTTCGCGGTCTTCCTGATCCCGCTGATCGACACCGCCGCCAACGGCGGCAAGGTCAGCCCGATGTGGCTGGTGGCGATCTACTTCATCCAGACCGTCGCGGAGCTGTGCCTCTCGCCGGTGGGCCTGTCGGTCACCACGAAGATGGCGCCGGCGAAGTACAGCTCGCAGATGATGGGCGTCTGGTTCCTCGCCGTCACCGCCGGCGACTCCGTGACCGGTCTGCTCACCTCCAAGCAGCTCGGCGTGGACCTGGACAACACCGGGTCCGTCGCCTTCGAGGTGATCCTCGCCGTCATCGCCGGTGTCGGCATCTGGATGTACCGCAAGAAGGTCGCCCGGCACATGGGCGACGTGCACTGATCCGGTAGCCACCCGTACGGAAGGGGCCGCCGCACCGATCACTCGGTGCGGCGGCCCCTTCCGTATGCCTTGTCTGCCGCGTCGTTACGCCGGAGCGGCCAGCTCCGCCCAGACGGTCTTGCCGGGCTCGCCCGGCACCCGTACGACTCCCCAGTCCAGGCAGAGCCGCTGCACGATGAACATGCCGTGCCCGCCGGGCCGCCCGGCCCGGTGCGGCGTACGCGGCGCGGGCTGGCCCGCACCGCCGTCGGCGACCTCCACGCGCAGCATCTTGGAGCTGTGGGCGATCCGGAGCTCGTCGGGGCCGCCCGCGTGCAGGCACGCGTTGGTGACCAGCTCGGACACGACCAGCAGGACGTCCTCCGCGGCGGCGCGGCGGTCGGCGCCGGCCGCGGGGAGCCAGCCCCAGTCGTGAAGCGCCTGACGGGCGAAATCACGGGCTGTCGGCACGATGCCGGTGGCCTCCCGCAACGACAGCGTGCGCCACTGCCGGTCGGGGGCCTCGGCGGGCCGGACGGGCTCGGCGGAGGAAACGCCCGTGCCCTCCGGCTCGCGGCCGAGGTCGCCCGGCGGATGCTGCCGGGTGGTGCTCATCAGCGCTTCACCTCACCGATTCACCATGTCGCCATTGGACAGATGCGAACTATTGAACAGATACGAGTACGAATACCGATACGGACACTGATACAGGAACCGCACAGGCACGGAGGGCCAGGCCGCCCGGGCTCGCCGGAAGATCTCCTGCCCGGCCGAACCGTTACGACACCCCTTACGCCTTCGCGTATCGCGTAACTCACGCGACGAACAGGTGTCCGGGATGCCGGTGCGCCGTCCGGGTCAGGTCTCCAGGGCCTCGGCGAGCGTGGCGTGGACGGTGAATACCGCCTCCGCGCCCGTGATCTCGAAGACCCGCGCCACCACCGGCTGCATCGCGGCCAAATGAACCCCTCCCCCGGCTGCCTCCGCCTTGAGGCGGGCACCGAGCAGCACGTTCAGCCCGGTGGAATCACAGAAGTCGAGTCGCGAGCAGTCGACCACCAGGCGCGCACGCCCCTGTTCGACCGCGCTCTCCAGCGGCTCGCGCAGCAGATCCGCCGTGTGGTGATCGAGCTCACCGACCGGCGTCACCACCTCGCTGAGCCCCTCGGTCCGGGCCTCGACCTGAAGCCGACCCCGGTTCGCACTGCCGACCGTCCCGCGGTCCATGCCCGTCCCTCTTCACCGCTCGTCACTGTCCGCATCGCCGCACATCCGGATGCGTACCCAGCTGTCACTGATGTTCTTGGAACAGTACGCGTTCCCTGCGCCACGCGGTAGCCAGAGACCTCAACAAAGCGGACATATATGGTCAATTGGCGGTTGTACCGAGTCAGGGCGAGCGGGTAAGGGTAGAGGACCCCAAAAAACACGACCGGCTTCGGAGGCGCCGCTTCACCGCAGGAACACGTATGGGCATCGGCAGCCATATGCCGAGAACGATGGAGGAGACCCATGTCACCCCGGCTCGACGTACCGCGTACCCCCTACGCGCCGTCGGCATGTCCTCAGGGACTGACCGAATCACACACCGATGCGCTCGACGGACTCGAGGGACTTCCCGAGATCCCGCCCTACACCGAGGTGGGGGCGCTGGACGCCAGGGCCCTGTCGAAGACGCTGTTCGCCCGGCTGGAGTCCATGGAAGAGGGCACGCCGGAGTACTCCTACGTACGCAACACGCTCGTCGAGCTGAACCTGGCCCTCGTCAAGTTCGCCGCGTCCCGCTTCCGTACCCGCAGCGAGCCGATGGAGGACATCGTCCAGGTCGGCACGATCGGCCTCATCAAGGCGATCGACCGCTTCGAGCTCAGCCGCGGCGTCGAGTTCCCCACCTTCGCGATGCCGACCATCGTCGGTGAGATCAAGCGCTTCTTCCGCGACACCAGCTGGTCCGTGCGCGTCCCGCGCCGGCTGCAGGAGCTGCGGCTCGACCTGGCCAAGGCGGGCGACGAGCTCGCCCAGCAGCTCGACCGGGCGCCCACCGTGGGCGAGCTCGCCGACCGCCTCGGCCTGACCCGTGACGAGGTCGTGGAGGGCATGGCCGCGAGCAACGCGTACACCGCGAGCTCGCTCGACGCCAAGCCCGAGGAGGACGAGCACGAGGGCGCGCTGGCCGACCGGATCGGCTACGAGGACCACGGGCTCGAAGGCATCGAGTACGTCGAGTCCCTGAAGCCGCTCATCGCCTCGCTGCCGGGCCGCGACCGCCAGATCCTCTCGCTGCGGTTCGTCGCCAACATGACGCAGTCGGAGATCGGCGAGGAGCTGGGCATCTCCCAGATGCACGTGTCGCGCCTGCTCTCGCGCACCCTGGTCAAGCTGCGCAGGGGTCTGACGCTGGACGAGTGAGACGCACCCCGCGCCCCGTGTGCGCGTGGACCGCCGGAAAGGACCTGCCCCGGACGGGGCAGGTCCTTCCGTTTGCCGGGACCCTCCCGGAGGTCAGGCCACGCGGGCGCCGGCGCGCCACACCTCGTGGACCAGCGGCACTCCCGGCCGGTACGCGAGGTGGACGTGGCTGGGCGCGTCCAGGACCACCAGGTCGGCGCGGGCGCCCGGGGTCAGGCGGCCGATGTCGTCGCGGCGCAGGGCCGCAGCGCCGCCCGCCGTGGCGGACCAGAGGGCCTCGTCCGGCGTCATGCCCATGTCGCGGACGGCGAGGGCGACGCAGAACGGCAGGGACGAGGTGAACGAGGAGCCCGGGTTGCAGTCCGTGGAGAGCGCCACGGTCGCGCCCGCGTCGAGCAGCCGGCGGGCGTCCGGCCAGGCGGCCCGGGTGGAGAACTCGGCGCCCGGGAGCAGGGTGGCGACGGTGGCCGACTGGGCCAGGGCGTCCACGTCCGCGTCGGTCAGATGGGTGCAGTGGTCGGCGGACGCGGCGTCGAGCTCCACGGCGAGCTGGACGCCGGGCCCGTGGCCGAGCTGGTTGGCGTGCACCCGGGGGTGCAGGCCCCTGGCACGGCCCGCGGTGAGGATCGTGCGGGCCTGGTCGCCGTCGAAGGCACCGCGCTCGCAGAAGACGTCGATCCAGCGGGCGTACGGGGCGCAGGCGTCGAGCATCGGCCCGGTGACCAGGTCCACGTAGCCGGCCGGGTCGTCGGCGTAGTCCGGGGAGACGATGTGGGCGCCGAGGAAGGTGACCTCGTCGGTGTGGCGGGCGGCGATGCGCAGGGCGCGGGCCTCGTCCTCGACGGTGAGGCCGTAGCCGGACTTGGTCTCGAAGGTGGTGGTGCCCTGGCGCAGCGCCTCGGCGAGGTAGCGGGCGACGTTGGCGGAGAGCTGTTCGTCGGTGGCGGCGCGGGTGGCGGCGACGGTGGTGCGGATGCCGCCCGCGCTGTAGGCCCGGCCGGACATCCGGGCGTTGAACTCCTGGGTGCGGTCGCCCGCGAAGACCAGGTGCGAGTGCGAGTCGACGAAGCCGGGGATCACGGCCCGGCCGCCCGCGTCGACGGCGTTGTCAGTGGCGGGTGCTTTGCTTGATTCACCGGTCCAGACGACGCGGTCGCCCTCGATGACGACGGCCGCGTCCTGGATCAGCCCGAGGGGGGAAGAGTCGCCGAGGGAGGGGTCGTTGGTGACGAGTGCGGAGATGTGGGTGATGGCGGTCGTCGTCATCGGGGGACTGCTCTCCTTGCGTGGGAGCCGGGGGTGTTCGCCGGATTGCCGCTCAGGGGCGCAGGGCGCCGATGGCCTGGGCGAGCGCCTGCGGGACGTCGTCCACGAGCGTGTGCCGTCCGTCGCGTACGAGGTGGCGCCCCGCCACCACGGTGTGGCGGACGTCGGCCGCGGAGGCGGCGAATACCGCGGTCTCCGCTGCCAGCCGCTCCACGGGCCCGGCTGTCCTGACGGAGTCGAGGGCCACGGTCACCAGGTCGGCGGGGGCGCCCGGTTCGAGGACGCCCGCGCCGGGGCGGCCGAGCGCGGCGTGGCCGTCGGCGGAGGCGGCGCGCAGCAGGGCGGCGGCCGTCCAGTGGCCGCGCCTGCGGGTGCGCAGGCGTTCGTCGAGCTCCATAGCGCGGGCCTCCTCGAAGAGGTCGATCACCGCGTGGCTGTCGCTGCCCAGCGAGAGCGGGGAGCCGGCGTGCTGGAGGGCGGCCGCGGGGCCGATGCCGTCGGCGAGGTCGCGTTCGGTGGTCGGGCACATGCAGGTGCCGGTGGACGTCGAGCCGATGAGGGCGATGTCCTCGTCGGTGAGGTGGGTGTTGTGGACGCCGGTGGTGCGGGGTCCGAGGACGCCGTGGTCGGCGAGGAGCCGGGTGGGGGTGCGCCCGTGCGCGGCGAGGCAGGCGTCGTTCTCGGCGGTCTGCTCGGAGAGGTGGACGTGCAGGGGTGCCTGCCGTTCCTCGGCCCAGCGGGCGACGGTGGACAGCTGGTCCGCCGGGACCGCCCGCACGGAGTGGACGGCGGCGCCGATGAGCGCGTGGTCGTCGCCCTTGAGGAGGGCGGCGCGTTCGGCCCAGGCGTCGGCGGTGCCGTCGCTGAAGCGCGCCTGGTGCCGGTCCGGGGCGCGGTGGTCGGCGGGCCCGGAGCCGAATCCGGCGGAGAGGTAGGCGGTGTCGAGCAGGGTGATCCGGATGCCGGCCGCGCGGGCTGCCGCGATCAGGGCCTCGCCCATGGCGTTCGGGTTGTCGTAGGGGGTGCCACCGGGCCCGTGGTGCAGGTAGTGGAATTCGCCGACCGCGGTGATACCGGCGAGCGCCATCTCCGCGTACACCGCGCGGGCCAGCGCGTAATAGGTGTCGGGGGTGAGCCGGGAGGCGACCTGGTACATGGTCTCGCGCCAGGTCCAGAAGGTGCCCGAGCCGACCTGGACGGTGGAGCGCAGGGCGCGGTGGAAGGCGTGCGAGTGGGTGTTGGCCAGGCCCGGCAGCGTGAACCCGTGCAGCGCGGTCGCGCCGGGCGGCGGGGTGCCCACTCCGGTGCGTACGCGGGCGATCCGCCCGTCGGACACGTCCAGGGCGACGCCCGGCTCGACATGGGTGCCGAGCCAGGCGTGGGACAGCCAGTACGTCTCGGTGACGGGTGTGCCCGTCGCCTCCGTCGTCAGCGGCACGCGAGACCTTCCAGTACGTCGGCGAGTGCGGTGACCCCGGCCACGCAGTCGTCCTCGGCGGCGTGTTCGGCCGGCGAGTGCGAGATGCCGGTCGGGTTCCGTACGAACAGCATGGCGGTCGGGACCGAAGCGGACAAAATACCCGCGTCGTGTCCGGCGCCGGTGCCGAGGACGGGGACCGGGCGGCCGGTGCCGCGGGCGGAGCCCCTGAGCAGGGTGCCCAGCTCGTCACGCAGGGCGTGCTGGAACTCGACCACGGGCGTGAAGGACTCGCGTACGACGTCGAGGTCGATGCCGGCCCGCTCGGCGTGTTCGCGGGCGGCGCGCTCGACGGCGGCGACGACCGTGTCCAGGGTGTCCTGGTCGGCGGCGCGGGAGTCGAGCCAGCCGCGCACGAGGGAGGGGATGGCGTTGACCCCGTTGGGCTCTACGGCGATCTTGCCGAAGGTGGCGAGGGCGCCCGCGAGTTCCGCTTCACGGCGGGCGGCGAGGACGGTCTCGGCGTACGTGAGCATCGGGTCGCGGCGGTCGGTGAGCCGGGTGGTGCCCGCGTGGTTGGCCTCGCCCCGGAAGTCGAACCGCCAGCGCCCGTGCGGCCAGATCGCGGAGGCGATGCCGACGGGGTCCCCGGTGAGGTCGAGGGCGCGGCCCTGCTCGACGTGGAGTTCGACGAACGCGCCGATCCGGGCGAGCCGTTCGGGGTCGGGCCCGATGGCGTCGGGGTCGTATCCGGCGGCGGCCATGGCCTGCGGCAGGGTGACGCCGTCCGCGTCGCGCAGCCGGTGCGCGGCCTCGACGGTCAGCTGCCCGGCGGAGAGCCGGGAGCCGACGCAGGCGAGGCCGAAGCGCGCGCCCTCCTCGTCCCCGAAGTTGGTGAGGGCCAGCGGCTTGGTGAACTGCGCTCCCCTGCGGCGGAGCTCGTCGAGCGCGGCGAACGAGGAGACGACACCGAGCGGCCCGTCGAAGGCGCCGCCGTCCGGCACGGAGTCGAGGTGCGACCCGGTGACGACGGCGTCCCCGGCGAGCGGGTCCCCGAGCCAGGCCCACTGGTTCCCGTTCCGGTCGGCCTCGACGGTCAGCCCCCGCGCCTCGGCCTGCGCCCGGAACCACGCCCGACAATCGGCGTCGGCCCCACTCCATGCGTACCGCCGATACCCCCCGCTGTCGGAATGCCGCCCGATGGGCGCGAGCTCGGCCCACATGGCTTGGAAGGAAGCAGGTTGTGGGCAACTGTTCCGCAGGGCGATGGGGGCACCTCCCACGCCTTCAGGGCTGTGGGGGAGGGTGGGCACAACGGAACCCGCACCCGGCAGAGCACCCGCACCGCCCACCGAACCGCCGCCGCCCCCCGCCCCACCCGGCCGCACGGCCGTCACGCGCCCTCCCTCATCGGCACCCGCACACCCTTGTCCGAAGCCACCGCGTCCGCGGCCTCGTACCCCGCGTCCACGTGCCGGATCACCCCCATGCCCGGGTCGTTCGTCAGCACCCGCCGGATCTTCTCGCCGGCCAGCGGCGTGCCGTCGGCGACGGTCACCTGCCCGGCGTGGATGGAGCGGCCCATGCCGACCCCGCCGCCGTGGTGGAGGGAGACCCAGGAGGCGCCCGACGCCACGTTGACCATGGCGTTCAGCAGCGGCCAGTCGGCGATCGCGTCGGAGCCGTCGAGCATGGCCTCGGTCTCGCGGTACGGGGAGGCCACGGACCCGCAGTCCAGGTGGTCGCGCCCGATCGCCAGCGGCGCCGCGAGTTCGCCGCTCGCCACCATGTCGTTGAAGCGCTCGCCGGCCCGGTCCCGTTCGCCGTAGCCGAGCCAGCAGATGCGGGCGGGCAGGCCCTGGAAGTGGACGCGTTCGCCGGCCATCTTGATCCAGCGGTGCAGGGACTCGTTCTCCGGGAAGAGTTCGAGCAGGGCCTTGTCCGTCTTGTGGATGTCGGACGCCTCGCCGGACAGCGCCGCCCAGCGGAACGGGCCCTTGCCCTCGCAGAACAGCGGCCGGATGTACGCCGGTACGAAGCCGGGGAAGTCGAAGGCGCGCTCGTACCCGGCGAGCTGCGCCTCGCCCCGGATCGAGTTGCCGTAGTCGAAGACCTCCGCGCCGGCGTCCATGAAGCCGACCATCGCCTCGACGTGCCGGGCCATCGACTCGCGGGCCCGCTGGGTGAAGTCGGCGGGCTTCTCGGCGGCGAGGTCGGCCATGTCGTCGAAGTCGACGCCGAGCGGGAGGTAGGCCAGCGGGTCGTGCGCGCTGGTCTGGTCGGTGACGATGTCGATCGGGGCGCCCTCGGCGAGCATCCGGGGCAGCAGCTCCGCGGCGTTACCGAGGAGGCCGATGGAGAGCGGGCGGCGGGCGTCGCGCGCCTCGACCGCCAGCTGGAGCGCGTGCTCCAGGCTGTCGGCCTTCACGTCCAGGTACCGGTGCTCGATGCGGCGCTCGATGGCGCGCGGGTCGCAGTCGACGCAGATCGCGACGCCGTCGTTCATGGTCACGGCGAGCGGCTGGGCGCCGCCCATGCCGCCGAGTCCGGCGGTCAGGGTGATCGTCCCGGCCAGGGAGCCGCCGAACTTCTTCGCGGCGACGGCGGCGAAGGTCTCGTAGGTGCCCTGGAGGATGCCCTGGGTGCCGATGTAGATCCAGGAACCGGCGGTCATCTGGCCGTACATGGTGAGGCCGAGCGCCTCCAGGCGGCGGAACTCCTCCCAGTTCGCCCAGTCGCCGACCAGGTTGGAGTTGGCGATCAGGACCCGCGGCGCCCACTCGTGGGTCTGCATGACGCCGACCGGCCGCCCGGACTGGACGAGCATCGTCTCGTCCTGCTTCAGCGTGCGCAGCGTGCGGACCATCGCGTCGAACGAGCGCCAGTCGCGGGCCGCCTTGCCCGTGCCGCCGTAGACGACGAGCTTGTCGGGGTGCTCGGCGACCTCGGGGTCGAGGTTGTTCTGGAGCATCCGCAGGGCGGCTTCCTGCTGCCATCCCAGGGCGGTCAGTTCCGTACCGCGCGGCGCCCGTACGGGGCGGGGTCCTGACATGGCGGTGCCTCCTCGCGACTGTGAATTTTCTATTCACATCTTGAGCGGGTGAATAGCTCCAGTCAACAGGCCCGGCCGGGCGGCTCCCGGCCGGCCCCGAGGAAGCGTTCCGTCCGTTTCGTGGCGGGCATTCTCCGGCAGCCGCCCGCATGTACCGATGGAAAATGCCAGAACCTCCACCAGGAGCGAGCACGATGCGTAACCTCGGGGTCACAGCCGAACGCCGTGTCGGAGGGGAATCCGCGTGCCCGGAATCGACGAGTGCCTGCTCGACGTCATGAGACTGCCCGGTGCCAGGGGCGCCGCCGTCGTCGACTGGACGAGCGGTCTCGCCCTCGGCACCATCGGCGAATCACCCAACGGCGACCACGAGGCCACCGCGGCGGAAACGGCGGAGGTGGCCCGGATGGCGGCCGAACAGCCCGCCTTCGCGGCCGGGTTACCGGACACACCGGGCGGCACGGGGAGCGCTCCCCCGGTCGAGGACGTCATCGTCACCACCCGCGCCGGGTACCACATCCTGCGGTTCGTGGAGACGGACTTCGACAGCAGCGTCTTCCTCCACCTGTGGCTGGACCGCGCGGAGGGCAACCTCGCGCTCGCCCGGATACGTATCGGCGAGATCGCCGAGCGGCTGGTCCTCGCGTGACCGCCGCCCTCGCGGACGAGACCGCCGCCGCCCCCGTGCTCTCCCCCATGCTCCAGCGCCTCGCCGCCGAACGGGCCACCGGCGCCCTGATGCGCGACCGGGGCACGCTGTACCTCGCCGACGGCAAGGTCGTGCACGCCGAGAGCCCGGCGACGCCCGGGATCGACGTCCTGCTCACGCGGGGCGGGGCGCTGCGCCGCGAGGGCTGGTGGGACGCGGTCGCCGAGGCGGGGGCCGGGCAGCGGGTCGGGCGGCATCTGGTGGACAGCGGGCGGGTCCCGGGCGGCGCGCTGGAGCTGTGCCACCTGGGCGCCCTGTACGACGCCGCGTTCTTCGCCCTCGCGCCGACCAGCACGCCGGCGCGCTTCCGGTACGGGGTGGCGCACTGGATCGGCCCCGTGCGCCCGGTCCCGGTGGACGCCGTGCAGCGCGAGACGCTGCGGCGCCGGGAGCTGCTGGACCGGATCTGGCCGGACGCGGCGGTGGACACCGCCCCGCTGATGCGCACGGGCCACTCGGACGACTCGCCCGTGCCGCCGGGCCGGCGCCGCGTCCTCGAACGCGTGGACGGGGTGCGTACGGCCACCGCCATCGCGCAGGAGCTCGGCAGGTCCGCGTTCCACGTCCTGGTCGACCTGCGGCGCCTCGCCGCGGCCGGGCTGGTCGAGCCGGCCCCGCCGCCGGCCCAGGCCTCCGCGGGCGCGGACCGGATCGCGCTGCCCGAGGTCACGGCCGACCCCGACGTCGCCCTGCTGCGCCGGCTCCGAGACGCATTGGAGGCCCTGTGATACGCGCGCTCAGACAGCGTGCCGGGAGGAGACAGCTGATGGTGCCCGAAGCCGAAGCGCAGGACGTCCTGGCCGAGCTCCAGCGGTTACGGGCACGGGTACCGCTCCTCGCCGGGGCCCTGGCGGCCAGCACCGACGGCCTGGTCCTGGCCCATGACACACCGGGGGTGGAGGCCGAGGGGGTCGCCGCGCTGACCGCCGCCGCGCTGGGCGTCGCGATCCGGATGACCGACGCGACCGGCCGGGGCGGCTTCCGCGAGCTGGTCGTACGCGGCGAGAGCGGCTACATCGCGACGTACGCGGCGGGCTCCCAGGCCGTCCTGACCCTGCTGGCCGAGGACCGGATCAACGTCGGCCGGCTGCATCTGGAGGGCCGCCGGGCCGGCTCCCGTATCGGCGAACTGGTCGACCGGGCCCTCGCCCGGGCCCCGCAGCCCGCCCCCGTACCGCGCGCCCCGCAGCAGCCGGGCGCCCTCCCGCACCGCCCGACCTGAGACCACTGACATCACTCGCACCACGCAACGGAACCGGCCGCAGCGGCCGGTCAGAGAAAGGGAGCACCCACTCATGGCGAACACCGAAGCGTCACTGAAGGAAGCGATGTCGTCCATCGAGGGCACCACCGGTGTCGCCCTCGTCGACTTCACGAGCGGCATGGCGCTGGGCACGCTCGGCGGCGGCAAGGACTTCAACCTGGAGGTCGCTGCCGCGGGCAACACGGATGTCGTACGCGCCAAGCTCCGCACCATGGAGCACCTGGGCATCAAGGACGAGATCGAGGACATCCTGATCACCCTGGGCACCCAGTACCACCTGATCCGGCTCCTCAAGTCCCGTGGCAACAACGGCCTGTTCCTCTACCTGGTCCTGGACGCCGCCCGCGCGAACCTGGCGATGGCCCGCCACCAGCTGAAGAAGATCGAGGCGGACCTGGAGGTGTGAGGGCGCGGGGCGGGGCCGGGGTTCGCCGGTCCCGCCCCGGTCACTCCACGAACAGCCCCCGCACCGCCGCCCCCGCGTCGAACTCCTCCAGGCGGGCCTGCGCGTCCGGCAGGGCGTCGCACATGGCCTCCAGGAGGACGCGTCCCAGGAGCATCGGGGCGCAGGCGGTGTCGAAGGCGAGGCCGGTGCCGACGGCGGCCGGGATGAGCAGGTCGCTGTGGCGGGCCACCGGCGCGAACGCGGAGTCGGCCACCGACACCACGGTGAGCCCCCGGCCGCGCGCGTACGCGAGCGCGTCCACGACCTCGCGCGGGTGGCGGGGCAGCGCGAAGCAGATCAGCGCGGTCGCCCCGGCCCGCCGGGCCGCGTCGATCCGGTCGTGCAGCATGCTGCCGCCCTCGTCGAGCACCCGGACGTCCGGGTGCACCTTCGCGGCGAAGTAGCCGAACCCGCGCGCCTGCGAGGACGCCGCGCGCAGCCCGAGCACCAGCAGCGGGCGGGATGCGGCGAGCAGCCGTCCTGCCCGCTCCACAGGGCCCGGGTCGGCGAGGAGTTCGGCGAGGTGGCGCAGGTTCTCGATCTCAGCGAGCACCGCCTGCTGGTACTCGTTGTACGTCTCCTCCCCCTCACCCGCGTCCGCCCCGGCCGGGGCGACCTCGCGCAGGTGCTTGCGCAGCGCGGGATAGCCGTCGAAGCCGAGCGCCACGGCGAACCGGGTGACCGAGGGCTGGCTGACCCCGGCCAGTTCGGCCAGCTCGACGCTGGAGAGGAACGGGGCGTCACCGGCCCTGCGCACCATCGAGTGCGCGATGCGGCGCTGCGTGGGCGTGAGCCGGCGCCCCTCGAACAGCTCCTGCAACCGCGCGGCCGGGCTGCTCCCGCTCATCCTGTCCCCTCGGTAGTTCCGCCGCGCCGAGGCCCGGCGCCGACGGATCCATTCAGCCAGCAAGGGGTCTGCATGTCCATATGCAGACCGGCGCCGTGAGGCGTGCCGCCCGGCGAACAGGGGGGTTAGCCCCACTGCCCCGGCCGCCTCCGCTTCGTACCGTGAGAACCATGGACGCACCTGACACGGAGCTCGGCAAGGAGCTCAACGCGACTCTGCAGGCCCGCAGCGAGCTGGGGGCCGACTACGACTCCGCGCTCGTCGAGTCGTTCCTGGAGAAGGTGGAGCAGCGGCTCGACGCCACGCTCGACCGCAGGGTCCGGCGGCATCTCGCCGAGGAACGGGCCTCCGTCGCCCGGGGCGCGCGGCCCCCGGCGCAGGCGCACGGGAACTTCGGCGAGCGGTTCGGGTTCGGGATCATCTCGCTGGTCCTGGCCGTCCCGCTGTCCGCGATCGGCGCCGCGAACGCGGGCATCGGCGGCCTCGTCGTGGCCTGGATCGGGATCGTCGGCGTCAACGTCGTCCAGGCCGGGCACGGCAGGCGGCTGTTCCGGGGCCGCGAGGAGCGGCGGGCGGCCTCCGACTGGGAGGACTGACCCCGCCCCCGGGTGACCCGCCGGTTCACGCCTGACGGGTCGGCAGCACGACCAGCTGGCGCAGGTTGATGTGCCGGGCGCGGCTGGTGGCGTACGCGATGAGGTCGGCGATCTCGTCGGAGGAGAGCCCGCCCAGCGCCTCGAACATGCCGTCCAGCTGGCCGCTCAGCTCCGCGTTGTCGACGTGCCCGGCCAGCTCCGAGTCGGTGAGGCCCGGCTCGATGTTGGTGACCCGGACGTCGCGCGGGCCGAGTTCGGTGCGCAGCGAGGCCGACAGGTAGGTGAGCGCGGCCTTCGTGGCGCCGTAGACCGCGTAGTTGGGGAACGTGACGTGCGCGCCGATCGAGGAGATGTTGACCAGGTCGGCGGTGCGGCCCTCGGCGGCGGCCGCCACCAGGTCCGCGGTGAAGGCCCGGATGACGCGCAGGGCGCCGGCCACGTTGGTGTCGAGCATCCGCTGCCACTCGTCGGCGCGGCCCGCGTCCACGGGGTTCGGCAGCATCACGCCGGCCGCGTTGACCACCAGGTCGACCCGGCCGAGCTCCTGGTGGACCAGGTCCGCCGCCGCGTCCACGGACGCCTGGTCGGTGACGTCGGCGGCGACCGCGAGGGCCCGGCCGCCGTCCGCGGTGATCTTCGCGGCCAGCTCCTCCAGCCGCTCCGCGCGGCGGGCCAGCAGCGCCACCCGTACGCCCTGGGCGGCGAGCAGCCGGGCGGTGGCCGCGCCCATGCCGCTGGCGGCTCCGGTGATGACGGCGGTGCGGTCGGCGAGGGTGTCGTACAGCATGGGGTGCTCCGTGGTGTGGTGTCACGGCCGGTGTTCCGGCTCGGGCTCCACACTGCGCCGGTGAGCGCCGCCCACCCAGGGATGCGTTGTTCCTGGGTCTGCCAGTACCAGGCTGGGCGGGGGCCGTTCTCCTACGATCACAGCCATGGACGGCGAACTCGGTGACTTCCTGCGCTCACGGCGTGCCCGCATCAGCCCCGAGGACGTGGGGCTCAACTCGTACGGCCGCAGGCGGGTTCCGGGGCTGCGGCGCGAGGAGGTGGCGCAGCTCGCCGGGGTGAGCGTCGACTACTACATCCGGCTGGAGCAGGGGCGCGGGCCCAGCGTCTCGGACGCGGTGCTCGACGCGATAGCCCGGGTGCTCCGGCTCGACGAGACGGAGCACGCGTATCTGCGGACGGTGGCGCGCCCCAAGTCCCGCAAGGCGGCGAACCCTTCGGTACGGCGGCTGCGCCCGGGGCTGCGGCTGCTGCTGGACCTGTTCGACCGGGCGCCCGCCTTCGTGCTGGGCCGCAGGATGGACGTGCTGGCGTGGAACGCGCTGGGGGACGCGCTCGCCGGCTTCTCCCGGATGCCGGCCGCCGAGCGGAACATGCCGCGCCAGGCGTTCCTGGACCCGGGTGCGCGGGAGCTGTACCCGGACTGGCCGGCGGTGGCGGCGGAGACGGTCGCCCATCTGCGCCTGGACGCGGGGCTGCACCCGGACGACAAGGAACTGGCGGCCCTGGTCGGTGAGTTGTCGCTGAAGAGCGAGGACTTCCGCCGGCTGTGGGCGGACCACCAGGTGAAGGCGAAGACGTACGGCGTGAAGCGGATGCTCCACCCCGTGGTGGGCGCGCTGACGCTGCCGTACGAGACGCTCGCGGTGCCGGGCCAACCGGATCTCTCGCTCGTCGTCTACACCCCGGAGCCGGGTTCGGGGACCGCCGAGCGCATCGCCCTGCTGGCGAGCTGGGCGGCGGACGGGCCGGGCGTGCCGGAGCGGCACGCGTAGGGCGGTATGTCGCGGGGACCGCCGCACCCCCGGTTTCCCAGGGGGCGGGACGACGGCGGTCCCCGCGAAGGACGCGGCCCGGGTCAGGGCCGGGTGGCGCGTCCGGGCGACGGTGGAGGTCCGGGAGCCGCTCCGTAGTCCGTTGTCGCCGTTCCGGTGCCGGCGGGTTCCCCCGCCGACACCCACCAATCTGCCCGAGCCGTGTTAAGCCGGTGCTGCGGCCACATGACGCACGCGTACCGTTTTCGCGAAACGCGCGCGGGCCGTCCGGCTACTTCGCCGCCGGGGCGTCCTTCGCCAGGTAGGCCAGCAGGTCCTGGCGGCTGACGACGCCCTTCGGCTTGCCCTCCACCAGCACGATCGCCGCGTCCGCCGCGCCGGTGCCGCCGAGCACCGCCATCAGGTCCTCGACCGGCTCGCCGGAGCCGACCTGCGGCAGCGGCGGCGACATGTGCTTCTCCAGCGGGTCGGTGAGCGAGGCGCGCTGGGCGAACAGCGCGTTCAGCAGCTCCCGCTCGACGACCGAGCCGATGACCTCGGCGGCCATCACGTCCGGGTGGCCGGCGCCCGGCTTCACGATGGGCATCTGCGAGACGCCGTACTCGCGCAGCACGTCGATCGCCTCGCCGACCGTCTCCTCCGGGTGCATGTGGACGAGGGTGGGGATCGGCCCCTCCTTGTGGTTCAGGACGTCCGCGACCCGGGCGGAGGGCCCGGTGTCCTCCAGGAAGCCGTAGTCGGCCATCCACTCGTCGTTGAAGATCTTGGAGAGGTAGCCGCGCCCGCTGTCCGGGAGCAGGACCACGACGACGTCCTCGGGCCCGAGCCGCTTCGCGACCTCCAGGGCGCCCACGACCGCCATGCCGCAGGAGCCGCCGACGAGCAGCCCCTCCTCCTTGGCGAGGCGGCGGGTCATCTGGAAGGAGTCCTTGTCGGACACGGCGACGATCTCGTCGGTGACCTCACGGTCGTACGCGGAGGGCCAGAAGTCCTCGCCGACGCCCTCGACGAGGTACGGCCGGCCGGAACCGCCGGAGTAGACCGAGCCCTCCGGGTCCGCGCCGACGACCTGGACCGCGCCGCCGCTGGCCTCCTTCAGATAGCGGCCGGTGCCGCTGATCGTGCCACCGGTGCCGACGCCCGCCACGAAGTGGGTGATCTTCCCGTCCGTCTGCTCCCACAGCTCGGGGCCGGTGGTCTCGTAGTGGGAACGCGGGTTGTTCGGGTTGGAGTACTGGTCGGGCTTCCAGGCTCCCGGCGTCTCACGGACCAGCCGGTCGGAGACGTTGTAGTACGAGTCGGGGTGCTCGGGGTCGACCGCCGTCGGGCAGACGACGACCTCGGCACCGTAGGCGCGCAGTACGTTGATCTTGTCCGTGGACACCTTGTCCGGGCAGACGAAGACGCACTTGTAGCCCTTCTGCTGCGCGACGATCGCCAGGCCCACGCCCGTGTTGCCGCTCGTCGGCTCGACGATCGTGCCGCCGGGCTCCAGCTCGCCGCTCTGTTCGGCGGCCTCGATCATGCGCAGGGCGATGCGGTCCTTGACCGACCCGCCGGGGTTGAAGTACTCGACCTTGGCCAGGACCGTCGCCTGGATGCCGGCCGTGACACTGCGCAGCCTCACCAGCGGGGTATTGCCTACGAGACTGATCATCGAATCGTGGAATTGCACCGTGTACTCCGGGGTCTCCGAGATGGTGCGGCAAGCGTATGCGCACGAGCACGGGATTGGGTCGCGCGATTGAACGACGGGCGGTAGCGGGCAGGTAGCTGTGTGTACGGCTCTACGGCGGTACGTGCGACGAGGAGGTGGACCGGACTGTGTCGACGGCAAGGGTGGCACGGCGGATCGCGGCGGGCGCGGCCTACGGCGGTGGCAGCATCGGGCTGCTGGGAGCCGCGGCGGTGGGTGTCCTGCTGGCGGAGGTCCAGCTGGCGAAGCGGCAGGTGGGCGGCGGTGTCGCCCCGGTCCCGCCGAGCGCGGACGGGCGGTACGGGGTGGCGTTCACGGGCCCGGCGGAGCCATTGCGCCTCGGGCTCCTCGGGGACTCCACGGCGGCCGGACAGGGGGTGCGGCGGGCCGGGCAGACCCCGGGGGCGCTGCTGGCGTCGGGGCTCGCGGCGGTGTCGGAGCGGCCGGTGGATCTGCGCAACGTCGCGCTGCCGGGTGCGCGGTCGGACGATCTGGAGCGGCAGGTCTCGCTGCTGGTCGCGGACCCGGCCCGGACGCCGGACGTGTGCGTGATCATGATCGGCGCGAACGATGTGACGCACCGGATGCCCGCGACCCAGTCGGTGCGCTGTCTGACGACGGCGGTGCGCAGGCTGCGGACGGCCGGGGCGGAGGTCGTCGTCGGGACCTGTCCGGACCTGGGCACGATCGAGCCGGTGTACCAGCCGCTGCGCTGGGTGGCCCGTCGGGTGAGCCGGCAGCTGGCTGCGGCGCAGACGATCGGCACGGTGGAGCAGGGCGGGCGCACGGTGTCGCTGGGCGACCTGCTGGGCCCGGAGTTCGAGGCGAACCCGCGGGAGCTGTTCGGCCCGGACAACTACCACCCGTCGGCCGAGGGCTACGCGACCGCGTCCATGGCGGTGCTGCCGACGCTGTGCGCGGTGCTCGGCCTGTGGCCGGAGTCCGACCGCCTGGACGGCGCCCGGCGCGAGGACATGCTGCCGGTGGCCAAGGCGGCCTCCCAGGCGGCCAAGGAGGCCGGTACGGAGGTCACGGGGGCCCGGGCGCCCTGGGCCCTGCTCAAGCACCGCAGGCGGCGGCGCCTGTCCGCGTCCACGGATCCGCATCCGCATCCGCATCCGCACCCGGAGCCCGGGGGCTCGACGCGCCTCGACCACCGGCCGGACGCGGACGGGGGCGGGGACGGGGACGGGGACGGGGACGGCGCACCGAGGCACGCGTGGGTCCGCCGGCCGAGCGGGCGCCCCGGGAAGGGAGCCGTTGACTGAGCGCTCACCCAGCCCTGACTGAGCGCTCGCTTAGAAAAGAGGCCCGCATCACATGCCGCCCCGGGTGACCCGGGCGCTACGTCCGGGTAATTTCCAGAGCAGTCGTGCCGTACCGCCGGGTCTGCCCGCTTCCCCAGGCAGCCGGTCAGCCCTCAGCCCCATGGAGCCGCGTGATGCCCGAAGCCGTGATCGTCTCTGCCGCCCGTTCGCCCATCGGCCGGGCCTTCAAGGGTTCGCTCAAAGACCTGCGCGCGGACGACCTGACCGCCACGATCATCCAAACCGCGCTGGCCAAGGTCCCCGAGCTGGACCCGAAGGACATCGACGACCTGATGCTCGGCTGCGGTCTGCCCGGCGGCGAGCAGGGCAACAACCTGGGCCGCGTCATCGCCGTACAGATGGGGATGGACCACCTTCCCGGCTGTACGGTCACCCGCTACTGCTCGTCCTCGCTGCAGACCAGCCGCATGGCCCTGCACGCCATCAAGGCCGGCGAGGGCGACGTCTTCATCTCGGCCGGTGTCGAGATGGTGTCCCGCTTCGCCAAGGGCAACTCGGACAGCCTGCCGGACACGCACAACCCGCTCTTCGCCGAGGCCGAGGCCCGTACCGCCGCCCGTGCCGAGGAGTCCGGTGCGAGCTGGCACGACCCGCGCGAGGACGGCCTGGTCCCGGACGCCTACATCTCCATGGGCCAGACCGCGGAGAACCTGGCCCGGCTCAAGGGCGTGACGCGTCAGGACATGGACGAGTTCGGCGTACGGTCGCAGAACCTCGCCGAGGAGGCCCTGAAGAACGGCTTCTGGGAGCGCGAGATCACCCCGGTGACCACGCCGGACGGCACCGTCGTGTCCAAGGACGACGGTCCGCGCGCGGGCGTCACGCTGGAGGGCGTCCAGGGCCTGAAGCCGGTCTTCCGCCCGGACGGCCTGGTCACGGCGGGCAACTGCTGCCCGCTCAACGACGGCGCCGCCGCGCTCGTGATCATGTCCGACACCAAGGCGCGCGAGCTGGGCCTGACCCCGCTGGCCCGGATCGTCTCCACCGGCGTCTCCGGCCTCTCCCCCGAGATCATGGGCTACGGCCCCGTCGAGGCCAGCAAGCAGGCGCTCAAGCGCGCCGGGCTGACCGTCGGCGACATCGACCTCGCCGAGATCAACGAGGCGTTCGCCGCCCAGGTCATCCCTTCCTACCGCGACCTCGGCCTCCCGCTGGAGAAGGTCAACGTCAACGGTGGCGCCATCGCCGTCGGCCACCCCTTCGGCATGACCGGCGCCCGCATCACCGGCACGCTGATCAACAGCCTCCAGTTCCACGACAAGCAGTTCGGCCTGGAGACCATGTGCGTCGGCGGCGGCCAGGGCATGGCCATGGTCATCGAGCGTCTGAGCTGATCAGGGCGGGTTCGGGGCCCTCGCAGGCCACCGAGCTCCGACCGTGACCGAATCTCCCCCAGGATGTGATCTACGTCCTGGGGGAGAGTCGTTTTCGCAGGTCACACCGGAAACAGGGGTAGACACCGGGCACAAAGACCTGTCCAATTCGTGACGTAATGCACTGACACAGGGTGCCGCTTGGGCCCAAGCTGATGTAGGAAGTCGGGGGATCGATTGAAACCGGGAGTATGTCAGTGAGCGCCATGCCTATTGCCCTGTTGCTGACCACCGCCGCCGCCACGGCCGTGGGCGCCGCCGCTCTGCACGCTGCTCACGGGCTGCGCAGGCAGGTCTCGGCCCTCCGGAAGGAGCTCGCCGACGGTCGCGCCCTTACTGCCGCCGTACCCCCTCAGACCCGCAACGACACCACCTCCGCCGAAGAAATCCGCTCGGCCGTCGCCGAGGCGCTGGCCGAGGAGCGGGAGCGCGAGCTGGCCGAGGCCCGCGCGTTCTGGGCCTCGCAGGAGGCGCGGGACGCCGCCGACGCCCCGTCCCTGCTGGGCGGACTGGCCGGCCTGGGCGAGGACGCCCCGTTCTTCATGCCGCGCCAGAGCGACTTCGCCGGTCTCGACGCGATGGACCTCGACGCGACGGAGGCCCTGGACGAGCTGACCGAGCTGGCCGGGATGGGCGAGCCGGCGGAGACGGCGGAGTTCCCCGAGGACTCCCCCGAGCTGGCCGCGGCGCGCCGCCGCCACCCCTCGCACCCTGACTTCGTGCCGGTCCAGACGCCCGTCGTCACCGACCACGAGCGCACGGTGAACCGCCTGGAGGAGCTGGCGGACAGCCGTACGGAGCTTTCCGACGTGCGCCCCGGCCCGCTCGGCACGCTCGACGTGTACGTGTTCGCCGACGGTACGACGCTCTGCATGACCCCCGGCCACCGCGAGACGGCCGAGCGGCTGGCGGACTCCCTGCGGGCCGGTGAGCACCCGGTGCTGCTGGGCGGCTCCGGCGTCTCCGGCGCGTACGCGCTGACGTTCTCCTGCGGCAAGGAGAACGTGTACATACTCGCGGACCGCGTCATAGCGAGCTTCTGAGCCCGCGCCGACGCCGGTCCCCGGCCCCCCGGAGGCTGCCGCCTCCCCCCGCGCCGCGCGCCCTAGGGCCTTTCCTTTGGATCATGCCGGGCTCGCGGGCCGAAGGCTCGCGCGGCGGCTCCCTCGACGAATTGCACGGCCTCGTCCAGCTCCGCGGACGGGGCCGTTTCCAGTGCCACCGCCAGGTCCCGCCCGGCGACGGCGAGCTGGTCGCCGACCGCGAACACCCCCGCGTCCGCCATGACCCTGGGCTCCCGGCCGGGCTCCTCCGCGCGCTGGGCCCGCGCCGACAGCTCCCGCGCGGCGGCCAGGCCCGCGGCGGCGGCCCCGCGCTGCAGCCTGCTCTGCGGGGCGGCGCGCAGCCGGTCGGCGAATCGGTCCACGGCGATGATCAGGGGCGTCGTATCGAGCACCCCGCGACCCTACCCGCACACACGGAAGCGGCCCGCGGCCTCCGGAGGGAGACCACGGGCCGCTCGGCGTCCGCAGGGGCGGGTCAGTCGTCGCCGCTGAGGATGGAGAGCAGGCGCAGCATCTCCAGGTAGATCCAGACCAGGGTCATGGTCAGACCGAAGGCGGCCAGCCAGGACTCCTCGCGCGGAGCGCCGTACGCGATGCCGTCCTCGACCTGCTTGAAGTCGAGGGCCAGGAAGCAGGCGCCGAGGATGATGCCGATGACGCCGAACAGGATGCCCAGGCCACCGCTGCGGAAGCCGAGGCCGTCACCGCCGCCGAAGACGGCGAACAGCAGGTTGACGGCCATCAGGAGCAGGAAGCCCATCGCGGCGGCCATCACGAAGCCGTAGAAGCGGCGGGTGACGCGGATCCAGCGCATCTTGTACGCGAGCAGCACACCGGCGAAGACACACATGGTGCCCATCACCGCCTGCATCACGACGCCGGGCCCGATGTACGTGCTGACCGCGCTGGAGATGACGCCGAGGAAAACACCCTCGAAGGCGGCATACGCGAGGATCAGCGCGGGTACGGGCTTGCGCTTGAAGGACTGGACCATCGACAGCACGAACGCGATGAGCGCGGCGCCGATGGCGATGCCGTACGACTTGTTGAGGTTCGCCTCGTCGACCGGCAGCAGCGCCCAGGCGAGCACGGCACCGAGCACGACCGTGCCCAGCGTCATCGCCGTGCGCGTCACGACGTCGTCGATGGTCATCGCGCCGGTACGGGCCGGCGCGGGGGCGCCCGTGGGGGCGTAGGGATTCGTCGCGTACGGGTTCGGGGCGGTGCCCTGCGCGTACGGGTTGGCACCCGCTGCGGGGGCCCCGGCCTGCGGCGCCGCGTTGAAGCCCGCGTAACCGTTGTCGCGGCTGAAGCCCCGTCGCGAGAAGACCGGGTTGCTGCTCCTCATCTCACTCCTCCATGGCCACCCAGCGTGGCCTTCCCACAAGAGTAATGGGTAGGCAAAGCAATCAGCCTAGTGCCGAAGGAGGATCTTTCCTCCGACCTGGCCGCACGCGGTCATCCCGTGAGCCGGGCGGCCGCCTCCCGGGCCGCGCTCTCCACACGTTCCCGATGCCCACGCCACCATGCCTCGTCACCGGGCGCCATGTCCCCGCTCCCCCGCCGCAGCCCGGTCGTCCCGTCGATCAGCTCCCGTACGACGTCGGCGTGCCCGGCGTGGCGCTGGGTCTCGGCGACGAGGTGGACGAGGACGCGGTGGAGCGACAGCTCGGGCCCGCCCTCCCCGTCCTCCCCTGGAAGGACACCCACCGCGTCGAGCCCGAACGCCTCGACGGTCGCGTCCGAGTGCGCCCACACCCGCCGGTACCGCCCGACGACCTCCTGGCGGGTCTCGTCGGGCGTGGCCCACAGATCGGCATTGGGCTCGGCGTCCCCCGTGATCCACAGCGCCGGCGCGTCGACGGGCCGCCCGAAGGCGGTCCCCAGGTAGAACGCCTCGGCTCCGGTCACGTGCTTGACGAGCCCGAGCAGGTTGGTGCCGGTGGGGGTGAGGGGGCGGCGGACGTCGTACTCGGACAGCCCGTCGAGCTTCCAGAGAAGGGCGTCGCGGGCGTCCTGGAGGTAGAGCCGCAGGTCGTGCTTGAACTGATCCGCATCCGTCATGCGTACAACCTGCCGGTAGGAGGGCCCGGGGCCCGACCGGGTTTCTCAGCCCGTGGACGTCCACCGCTCCATCACGGCAACGAGCCGCCCCGCAGATCTGCCGGTAGCGGGTCTGTCGGCCGCACCGGGGCGGCTCGTACGGTCAGCGGCTCACCGACCGACACGGGAGGGCCGGATGAAGGCCGTCATGTTCCTGCTGGCCTTCGCCGCACTGCATCTGCTGGGGCTGGCCCTCGCCACGAACCACCGGGGATTCGCGCGGTACGTCCGGGACACCTACCTGAGCCCAGCCCACTTCACGCCCCGCGAGCTCCGCCGCATCCGCCGCCGCAACGGCATCGAGCACCCCGTGTTCCACCACTACGTGCACGCGCAGGACCGACTCCGGAACCTGCGCATCATGGGCGCGCTGCAGGCGACACTGGGACTCGCCGGCGTCGTGGGGGTTGCCGCTTCCGTGGTTCGGGGGTGATCGTTACGGGTACCTGGTCGCTCGGGACTCGGTACGCGACGGCGCCCGGAATCGGACCCGAACGAGCATCTGACCAGGTACTTTGGGGCCGGCTCAGCCCGTCCGAGGCGGGGCGGACACGGCGGCACGCAGTTCTCGCACGCCGACTGCCCGGGGGTGGCGCTGCGCCAGCTCGGTCACGATGCTGCGGATCGCGGGGCGGTCCCGCACCTCGCCCGGGCTCGCGCGGTGGGCGTCGAGAAGGGCGCGGGCGGTCTGCTCGGGGCGGCCCCAAGCCCACCAGGCGCGAGCCATGTCGGTGCCCAGACGTGCCTTCCTCTCGGCCGTCGGGAAGTCCTCGGGTCGAAGGTTCTGGCCCGCTTCCAGGGCCGCTCCCGCGTCACCGAGGGCCCAGTGGACGCCGACGGTGTAGAGGTCCACGGCGGCCGGGCTGATGGGGAAGAGCCGCCCGGCCGGGGCCAGGGGCGGCAGACGCCGCGCGGCGCGCCGGGCTTCCTCGGCCATGGCCAGGGCCTCGGTGCGCCGGCCTCCGCGTGCGGCGGTGTAGGCCAGGGTGCACAGCATCTGCGCGTAGGCCGACGATGCTGCGTCGGTCCGCAGCCCGGTGGACTCCACCCCGGCTGCGGCCGACTCCATGAGAGTCTGCGCCTCCTCGCCCCGGTCCTGGTGGCGGAGCACGATCGCGAGTTCGCGGGAGGCTGCGGCAGCGGCGAGCGGGGACCCGGACACCTCGGCCCAGGTGCGCGCACGGTCGGCAGCGAGACGGGCTTGCTCATACGAGCCGAGTTTGAGCAGCAGGGCGGCACTGAGGCTGTAGACGGAGGACAGCCTCGCCTGGTCCAGCTCGCGGCGCGAGGAAGCCGCAGCATGTCCATCGGCCAGGAGGCTGGGCAGCAGGGCGAGGAGCTGAGTGTGGGCGCCCTTGTCGTACAGCTCTCGGGCAGAAGCCACGCGAGGGTCCAGTGCTCCCCTGCCCGTCGGCGGCGGCGTGTCAGCCAGGGCCCGATCCATGCCGAGCAGCAAGGCGGCCGGAACGGTCGCCGTGGCGACAAGCAACGAGCGGCGGCGCATCGGGTCCTCCTCGGCGTGCGGACTGGCCGACACTCTAGTGGCGGTGCGTCCGGATGAAGCCGGGGGCGCCAGCGACATCACCAAGACGTGTTGCGGGACGCCCACCGTGGAAGCCGCCCGATGAATCAGCGTCAAGTCCGTCACCTGGGAACGCCGTTCCAGTCGGGAGACTGTCGCCGCCGAGCAACCCAGATGCCGCCCCAGCTCGGCGAGCGTCCACCCCTGGTGTTCGCGGCCCAGCCGCACGAGCGCACCCGGTTGACGCCGGACGACTAACTCCCTGACCTTCGTGCTGCTCCAGAGCGGGTCACCGGGCACTGGCCCCTCCCCTGCTACACGACCGGGGGCCACCACGGTACGGGCGCCGGGAGCCCGGCGTCGAGACCGTTTGCACGATGTGCAAACGCCTTGCAGAGAGCGACAGTTGATCGCCTCCAAGGCGCGGGACGCGGTGTCCTTACTGCATCGCCCCGCACTCGTGGGGCACCGCACATGGGAGGCACCATGGCAACCGCAGCCGAAACCCCCGTCGCCACCAACCCGGTAACCGGGACTGCCCGCTCCCCGCGCGACATCGTGCCGGCCGACCTCTGGGACAAGCAGGTCGCCCTGCTCATGCGGGACTACCCGTACGACTCCGTCATGGCAGCCCGTGTCCTCGGCCAGGGCTACGCCTACCTGCTCACCGCCATGCACCACCGGGGCGAAGGGCTGGGGCTCGCCCCGAGCAAGCTCGTGGACGTGGGCGTCCACACGATCATCCTCGACACCGTCGCCTACGCCGAGCTGTGCGACACCTACAACAGCGGGCACTTCCTGCACCACGTCCCGCTGGTCGAGATGAAGGACGACGGGTCGGTCATGAAGACCGCCCATCTGGTCGCCCGCGCCGGCTGGGAGGTGGACCTCCCCCTGTGGGAGGACTCCAGCACCTGCGGCCCCTGCCACCCGGGCAACGACTCGCACTGACCTCCGCACGCCATCCTCGGAGGCACGGACTCGCGGTCCGGGCCCCCGAGTCACGCCCGGATGACATTCATCCGAACCGGCAGCAGCCCGCTCGTGGCACCGCCAGGATGACCCGGGTGACGACCACAGACCTATGGCACCACTACGGCCGCGTACGCGCCGACCAGGACCACGCCGTCCCCGAATCCTTCCGCTGGTCCTGGAGCCAGCAGGACGGGCCGGGCCCGGACATCCTCGGCGACATCAACGGCAGAACAATCGCGGACCTCGGCGCCGGCGCCGCACGACACGCCGCTCACCTGGCCGTGCACCACGCCCCTCACCGCGTCGACGCCGTGGACGCCTCACCCGCACAGCACAACATGGCCGCTGCCCTCTACGGCTCGCTCACCCCACACCTGCGCCTCATCCGCCAGGACGTCGTCCCCCACCTCCGCGCGAACCCGGGCACATATGACGTGCTCTACAGCGTCTTCGGAGCCGTGGACTTCACCGACCCCCACACGCTGCTCCCGGCCGCCGCCGATGCTCTCCGGCCGGGCGGCAGGCTGGTCTTCTCCACCCTCGCCCACTACCTGACCGGCGCCCCCGCACAACCGGACTTCACGGCAGCTGACGTGCCCGCTAAGACCCCGGACGGCGAGGCCGCCACCATGCGCCGCTGGGTCCTGCAAGAGCATGTCTGGGCCAAGGCCCTCGACGAGGCCGGCTTCACCTTGATCCAGGTCACGGAGGTTCCTGCCGGCGAAGGCCCCCGGCCAGCGGCCACCCTCATCGTCACGGGCGAGCGTCCCGCCGCCTGATGGCGGGGGAACGTGCTGCTGCCCCGAGCCCAGGTTTCGGGTCTCGGGGCAGCAGCACGTTCGAAGCGAGCCGACGCGGCCTCAGACCGCGTCGGCCACCTTGGTCAGCACGGCAGCGCTGGCCTGGATGTCGTGGTTGAGTCGGGCCGCGCGGTGTGGCAGTCCGGCGAGCCGGGCCGCGACTTCTGCGCGGGCGCTCTCGCGGCCGCCGCCGTCCACGCCCTGCGCCTGTCCGAAGATGTCGGGGTAGCGGTCCTCGGTCGCGCCCGACATGAAGTCACCCTCGCCCAGCGTCCGCGCGCCGTCTACGACGTCCGGAGCAGCATCGGCGTCGATCTGGGGGAAGAGGAGGCCGGCCGCCCTGCCGCCGGTCGCCAGCGGTACGCCGAAGACGTCCGGAAACTGGTCCGGGAAGACCTGGACCTTCCTCTCGCGCCGCGCGTTCTCCCACAGCGGCGTGTGGTCGCCGGCGAGCAGCGCCTCGGTCACCGAGTCGTGCTGCGTCGGGTGGAAGCTGCCGCCCGACCGCAGATGCTCGCGCGCCTTGTCGTCCCAGCCGAGCGAGTGGAGCAGGCCCAGGCCGAGCGCGGCGGCGGACGGCCACGGCACGACCTCGACGTCTCGCTCACCCGTCGGCCTGACCAGGACCCGGTCGTTGGCGAGGAGCTGCCAGCCGTTCGAGGCGAGGAGCAGCGCGGTGGTCGTCTTCCCGGCCCCCTTGTCACCGAACGTCAGCAGGGTTCCGCCGTCCGGCCGTACGACCGCGGAGGAGTGGAGAACCGCCCACCCGTCACGCAGGAGCTGGCCACGGATCGCCTCCCGAGCCAGGCGCGCGGCGGCCAGGGCGAGGGGCTGCGCGTGTGTACCAGCGAGCACCAGACGATCGGAGGACGGCGTGCTGCGGTACGCAATCCCTTCCTCCGGCGACGTCGCGATGATGTCCTCGCCATCGCGTGCCACCAGCAGCGGGTGCTTGGCGTAGTCGACCTCCTCGGTGGTCCGGCCGTCGTGGACCAGACGAGTGATCTCCTCGTAGCCGTCCGCGTTGACGTCGGCGAGCACAGCGGCCCCGGCGCACACAGACGCCGCATCCACCGACATGGCGTTCCACCAAGGGCCGAAGTACCTCAAGGACCAGTCCGTGACCACCGTGCTGTTGCTGAGCACGGTAACGGCCGCTGCCGCGGCCTCGAGTCGGGTAGCGCTGATCATGTGGCGATCCTTTCGGGGAGGGGTAGTTGGGTGTAGGCGTCCCGGAGGCTGCCGGCCGCAGAGTCCAGACGCAGACGCTCGGTGCGGGTGAGGGGAGGCAGGCACGGTATGGGCAGCCCGCCGGTGAAACGCATCGGGATTCCGAGGAACACGTCCCCGTACGGGACGGACAGCTCCTCGATGCCGTCGACCAGGCCGAGGGCCTTGCGGAGCGTGGAGAGCACGGCCCCGGCCGGACCTGAGCGGGTACGGCCGATGCCGCCCCGGATCAGTGCCGGCCGCTCCTGCAGGGCTTCGGTGACCGTTCGCAACGGGACCGTGATCGGCTGGTCGGCGATGGTTGTGGTCGACGCACACACGACTGCGCTGTCTCCGTGCTCGCCGACCACGTGCCCGGACACCAGCGAGGGCGGGACCATCGCGATCTGCGCCAGCGTCAACCGGTAGCGGGCGGAGTCCAGGTTCGACCCGATCCCGAAGACCCGGGAGCAGCCGGACACCTCCGCGAAGCAGCGGGCCATCAGGTCCACGGGGTTCGTGACGACTAGGACGGTCCCGCTGTACCCGCGCAGCTCCACGCCCAGCGCGGCGAGCGCCGGGGCGTTCGCCGCCGACCCGCCCCGGCGGATGTCCTGGGCGGCCGTGTTCGTGAAGTTGGCCCGCAGGGCGATCACCACGGCGTCGCAGCCGGGCAGGTCGGCCACGTCCCCGGCCTCGACCTGGGACCGCGACCTGGAGGTGGCCGCGAGGTCCTGGAGGTCCGCGACGAGCCCACGCACTTGGCGCTCCTGCCGGGACACGATCAGGAGCCGGCCGGGCAACCCGGCGGCGACGAGCGCGGTGGCGACGCTCTGTCCGACCGCTCCCGCCCCGACGATTCCGACTACCGGGGCGATCACCGGACGCTCCCGGCGGCCGCCTCGACCTCCGCGAACGCCCTGTCAAGGAGCCGGGCGCCGGACATCGACCCTACGAGGAGGGCGCTCACCCGGTCGACAATGCCGGCGACCACGCGGGCCTGCGCGACAAGCGACGCCTGATGCGTCGCCAGGGGCAGCCCCGGCGGAGCGCTGAGGCAGGTACTCAGGATGCTCACCGTGTCCATGAGCCACAGGACCAGGACCTCACGCAGCCGCCGCTGCTGCTCGTGCTCGGGCTGCACTCCCACGTAGTGGTCGAGCGTCGAAGCAACGCCGTGAACGATCTGCCGCCCGGCGGCCGGGTTCGGGTGGCTGATGGCGAGGAGGATCGCCCGGCCCAGGAACTTCGCGACGTCCGGCTCGGGGCCGGCCGCCCACTGCATCGCCGGGTCGATGAACCGGAGGCGGGAGCCGGTCATAAAGACGTGCTCCGGTTTCAGGTCACCGAACACGACCGTGTCGCGCCGCGTCAACAGACCTGCGGCAATCCTGAGCAGCCGCCGCACCGCAGTCTGCAGTAGGGCGCTGACCTGCTGGCACTCGAACTCTGGCAGACCGCTGTCCTCGCCGAGCGACCGCAGGTAGTCCGCGCTGCTCGGCCCCCCGAACTTGCGGCGGAACACACCGGTGACGGACCGCTCGGTGATCGACGCAGCGTCACGCAGGACCTCAGTCCCGGCCGGGCCGTGGAGGCCACGCAGCTCCACGAGGACCTGGTCCAGGAGCGCGGCCGTGTCCCACGGGCGGGCGGACAGCTCGTCGGCCAGCGTCGTGCCGGGCACAACCCGCGTGAGGAGGACGCCATCGCACAGACCCGCCGTCTTGCACACCCTGGGCCGCCCAAGGCGGCGCAGGAAGCGAAGGTTCTTCGCCTCGCGGGCAGTCAGCAGGTCGGCACTCGCCACGTAGGCCCGCTGCGCCTCCAGCACGTTCGCCCACGGCCCGGCAGCACCCCGCAGGATCGATACCAGGGACATGCCCAGCCAAGAGTACTTGGCGATCAGTACCTCGCCGTCGACCATGACCCGGCAGACGTACGACGTGACGCTCGGGCACTGCGGCCCGAAGACGACTTCTTTCTCCGGCCACCGCTTCGTGACCGCCTGGGTGATGATTTCCTGAGTGGCGGCGCGCAGAGCGGCCACGTCCAACTGTCCGGTCTCCGTGGTGATGGTCACTGTGACTCCTCAGCAAGCAGATGATCGCGGTCAGAACGGGAGGCCAGTGGGCCGGCCGCTCACCACCCGACCGCGATGACGATCAAGGCCAGTGCGGCGAGGAAGACCGCCGCCTGGCAAAAACGCAGCCAGGACTTCCGTGTGGAAGGCGACGGATGGCTCACCCGCGCTCCGCTGCCAGGGAGGAGGCCCCCGCCCGCGCCGATGTGCTGGCGCGATGAGGATGCCTCCGAAGCAGGACGCGGCAGTCCGCAGCACGCGAGTGGTCACCAGCCGCGCGGGCCTGCGCCTCCTCCTCGCGCAGCCGGGCGCATTTGGCGCACGCCATCGTTGATCCCTTCATCCGCTGTTCGCGATTCCGATGCCGAGCGCGACGGCCACCCCGAACAAGGCCACGAGATACAGGACCTGCCGAGCGCGCTCACTCACCAAGCACTCCCGGCACAGCCAAGACGGCCCACACGGTCTTCCCCCACTGACGAGGCTCCGCTCCCCAGCAGCCCTCGGTCACAGCGTCGATGATCGCGAGACCGCGGCCGCCCTCCTCGTCTCCGCCGGCCTGCCGCAGCTGGGGCAGGTCGCGCGAGAAGTCCGATACAGCAAGGCAAACAGCCAGGAGGTCGGTCCGCGTCACGGTCACCCGCACTCTGCTCCTCCGAGCGTGGGCAACAGCGTTCGACAGCAGTTCGGTGACGACGAGCCTGGCCGTGTCCTCAAGGTCTCCCAGACCCCAGAGACCAAGGGCCGAGGACGTCAGGAGCCGCGCGTCACGTGCTGATTCGGCGATCCTCGGCAAGGACATGCTGTAGGCGGGACGGCCCCCGTCGGCTGCCCCTTCTGCGATAGCCATGCGTACGCCGTTCCTCTCGGGCCTCATAAGGCCGTCGACCGAGGGTTCCGCCGTATTCCTTGTGTGCGCCGGGAGGGCGGTCGCGGACTCATACATCATCGCCACCACCTGGGCGACCGGCAGCCAGCCGGCCCGCGCTGACGAGAGCCACAAGCGGGCGGGCACTGCACAACAGCCCCGGCCCGTCGAGCGGCACGACCCACCACGGGCTGCTGTGGTCCTCCTGCGGTTCGGTCAGGTGAGGGCTGGGGACGAGCAACAGCGCCCGGTAGTCATGCGGCACTGACCCGATCGAGCGCCACCCCATGGCCGTGGACGCCGTGACCAGCACCGTGTACGCGCCCTCACGGCTGAACTGGTCAGGGCTGTAGAAGACCGGGCAGGCGTCGAGGTGTTCCGCGAGCGGGCCTCGGCAGGCGAGCGGGTCGTCCAGGCCTAGCGCGGCATGCACCAGGGAGGCCCGGATCGCAACCGCGCCGAAGAGGAATCCGGGCCGTAGCCACGTCGTGCCCTTCTTCTGCCACTCGTCTCGGCTCTCGCTTAGCTTCGGCGCGGCCGAAAGCAGCCAGTGCCCGGCGGCGAGTTCCCGCTCTCGTCGGAGATGCACCATTCCGTCAACCGGTCTGCTCATGGCGCCAGCCCGCCACGGGTGCTCTGGTTACGCTCGCTCACGGCGACTCCTATCAGTCGTCGCCCCGGAGAGGCGGGCGTCGCCACCTCGGGGCCTTCCGCGTACGAGGGTGGAGTTTCCGCGAATACCGTGCGTCCCTACACGGTGTATACCCATCATGGGTACACACCGCTTTCGATCACCGTGCACACTCGCGTCAGCAGGAGGAGTGCCGCATGACCTACCAGCCGCCCACCGCCCTCCCGCGCGAGCTCCTTGACGACCCTGACGTGGAACGCGCGTTAGCCGCACACGACTTCGGGAGGGTGTTCCGGGTCGCCCGCGAGCGGGCCCGGATCAGCTACTCCAAGATCGCCGCCGAGTGCGACATCAAGCCCGACCGTGTCGGCACACTCGCGCGCGGGCAAGGGCGGATTACCTCCTTCGAGAAGGTCGTACAGATCACGGACGCGCTACGCGTCCCGGGGCACCTGGTTGGTCTTGCTCCCCGTCCTTGGGAGATGGGCGCCGATCCTGCTGTTACACCCCGCGCAGAGATCGGACCCCCAAGCATGCGTCGCCGCACCATCCTCCAGGCCGCCACCAGCGCCGGCCTCGCTGCTGCCCTCCCGGCCCTTCACCAGCCGGAGGCCCCCCGCCACATCACCGACACGTACGTCGATCGTCTACGGGAGCGCACCGCCCGCCTCCGACGCCTGGACGAGGTCCTCGGAGGAGGCGATACCTATCGCGTCTACCTCAGCGAGGTGCAGGCCACCAAGGCCCTCCTCAGGCAGAGCAGTTGCACCGGGACCGCACGCCGCCAGCTCACCGGCCTCCTCGCCGAGCAGGCACAGCAGGCCGGGTGGGCCGCGTACGACGCGGGCCGCACACGCGACGCCGTCGCGCTCTACGAGGAAAGCCGAACTGCGGCGCAGGACGCACAGGACACCGATCTCTACGGCAACAGCCTCGCGTTCCTCGCCTACTCCGTCGCGGACGACCGACGCACCGCCGTAGCATTCGCAGAGGACTCCTGCGCGACCATCACCGCGCGGACGCCAGCCACCGTGCAGGCCCTGCTCTACGAACGGCTGGCCTGGGCGTGCGCCGTCGACGGCCAAGCCGTCGGGACGGAGAAGGCCCTCGGTGCCGCCCGCCAGGACCTTGAGGACGCACAGGGCGGCGAGCCCCAACCGGACTGGTCTGCCTGGGTCGACCACGCCGAGCTGGACATCATGACCGGCCGCTGCTGGACGGAGCTCCGCCGCCCACTTCGCGCGGTCCCGGTCCTCACCAACGCACTCAGCGAGTTCGCCGACGACCACGCCCGCGACAAAGCCCTCTACCTCTCCTGGCTGGCCAGCGCCTACCTCACCGCCGGAGAAGTCGAGGCAGCCGCCGCCACCACCAGCCGCGCACTCCAGCTCGCCACGGGCGTCGCGTCTATCCGGCCCCGGCAACGGCTCGCGCCTCTACTCGATCGCCTGCGCATCCACGGGGACATCGGCGAAGTCCGCCAGGTCCTGGAGCAGGCGCAGGGCTAAGCCCCTGCCACGGAGTCCTTGATCCACTGCACGCAGCGCTCGGCGCCCTGGGTAATCGGCACGGCGCAGACCTCGGGATTGTCCCAGGGATGCTCGTCGAGGAGGTAGTTCTCCAGCGCCGCGTACCGGGCTGCAGTTGTCTTCAAGATGACCTGCCACTCTTCACCCGTGCCGTACTCACCCAGGTGCCAGAAGACGCTGACGACGGGGCCCACGATCTGGGCGCCCGCCGCCAAGCGCGACTTTACGGCGCCGCCCGCAAGGGCAACGGCTTGCTCCCGGGTCTCGGTCGCGGTGGTCACCTGCACGCACTCAGTCATGAACACGACCCTATGAGATGGTGCCGGGCCAGCGTAACCACACCCACCATAGAATCGAACACTTGTCCGACGCGGCCGACTCGTCGTCGAAGCGCTCTGTCTGCACGGGCGCCTCACGCCCGCCGCCCAGCCGCCACTTCACCTGGTAGCTGGTGATCTCCCCAGCCTTGTTCTTCCGTGGATGCACGCTCGCCATGGACGGAGAGTAGCGACGCGTTCCCGCCGTGTTCCCGCGAGTCGGGGAACACGCACGGGATTCCAGCCATCACCGCAGGTGAGGACCCTTGCCAATGAAAGTGCCCGGAACCGGACTCGAACCGGTACGCCCCCGAGGGGCAGCGAGGTTTAAGCTCGCCGTGTCTGCATTCCACCATCCGGGCTTGGCGCGCGGCTCCGCGTTGGCACATGACCCTATCCGGGGGGCCCGGTGCGATCTGCCGAACAGTGGCTCGATGTTGTCTTATTTATCGATCTCTTGAGCCTCCGTCAGCGCACGTCGGAGGCATACCCACATGCCCGGGCGAGATGGCGGCAGCCCCGGGGCGTCAGGTGAATTGACGGAAAGTCGCCGCACCGGCACAGTCGATTCGCCAGGGGCGCGCCACTGATCGCCAGGGGCGCGCCACCTGGTGGCTGATTTTAGAGCTCGATCCGGTCGTTCACGCATCGCAGGACCGGGCGCGTGCCGAGGGCGGAGGGGTCGTCCAGAACCGCCCCCGTGACCCGGAGTACGGCGGTCTCGCCCGGGAGGACGGTGAGGAGCATGGTGTCGGTCTCGGCGTCCGGGTGGAGGCGGTCGGGGAAGAGGCAGAGGTCGCGGAGAAGGGTCTCCGCCGTCACCTCGACGCGGTACGCGGGCGTCCCGGCGTCCTCCTCCGCAGTCACCGTCACCTCGTAGCGCGCCGGCGGGAGGGCGAGCGCGGGGTCCTCCTCGTAGAAGTGCAGGGTCCTGGTGTCGTCCAGGCGCGCGGACAGGAGTTCGCGGCCGGGGTCCGCGGGCGTCGCTAGCGAGGCGGGCAGGGGGACGCTCGTCGTGGTGCGGGGGGCCGTGGTCACCGGCACGGCCCCCTCGGCCAGGACCGTGCCGTCCAGGGCGTGGCGGGTCAGGCGGAGGGTGCCCGCCCAGGGGGCCGCCGTGTCGTTGACCAGGTGGACGGAGCCGTCGCGGACCGCGATCAGGCGGTCCGCGTACACCGAACGCAGCGCGTGCCACAGCGGCTTGCGGCGTCCGTCACCGTCGACCGCCGACCAGGAGACCACCGGCCAGCAGTCGTTGAGCTGCCAGACGATCGTGCCCATGCAGTACGGGGCGTGGGAGCGGAAGTGGCGGATGCCGAACGCGACGGCGCGGGCCTGGTTGAGCTGGGTGAGCCAGTGCCAGTCGTCGAAGTCCGCGCCGGGCTGCGGCAGGTGGTCGCCCAGGCCGCGCAGCAGCTTCGCGTTGCCGTCGTCGGCCTTCTGGTGGTGGGCCAGGAGCGGGGCGTCGGGGGTGAGGGGTCCGCTGACCGCGCGGCGCAGGGTGGCGTACGCGGGCGGGCCCTGGAAGCCGAACTCCGCGACGAAGCGCGGCACCCGGTCGGCGTACGCCCGGTAGTCGGCGCGGTTCCACACGTCCCAGATGTGGATGGTGCCCCGTTCCGGGTCCTGGGGGTGGGCGTCGGGGGTGCCGGAGTACGGGGAGCCCGGCCAGTACGGGCGGGTGGGGTCGGTCTCGGCGACGATCGAGGGCAGCAGCCGGTGGTAGTAGCCGTGGCCCCAGGTGCGGTCCCCCAGCTCCTTCTGCCAGCCCCAGTCGGCGTGACCCTCCAGGTTCTCGTTGTTTCCGCACCACAGGACCAGTGAAGGGTGGGGGGCCAGACGGGTGACGTTCTCGCGGGCCTCGGCCGCGACCTCGTCCCACAGCGGCTGTTCCTCGGGGTAGGCGGCGCAGGCGAACGGGAAGTCCTGCCAGACCAGGAGCCCCTTCTCGTCGCACAGCTCGTAGAAGTCGTCGCTCTCGTAGAGGCCGCCGCCCCAGACCCGGACCAGGTTGACGTGGGCGGCGACGGCCTGGTCGAGGCGGTCGGAGAGCTGTTGCCTGGTGAGGCGGGACGGGAAGCAGTCCTCGGGAATCCAGTTCACCCCGCGCACGAAGACCGGCTCGCCGTTCACCGAGATCCGGAACGCCTCCTGTTCGAGGGTGACCGCGCGGAAGCCCGTACGGAAGGTCCGGACGTGGTCGCCCACGCGGACCTTCACGTCGTACAGCGGCTGCTCGCCGTGGCTGTGCGGCCACCAGGGCTCGGCCTGCGGGACCGGGAGGGTGACGGTGACGCGGTGCTCGTCCTCCGAGGCGATGAAGACGGAGGCGGCCCCCACCACCTCGACCGCGCCCGACAGCGGTTCGAGGCCGTCGTGCTCCACCTCCAGCTCGGCGGTCAGCCGCGGCACGCCCTCCGCGTCCAGGTCCGGGAGCAGCTTCACGGACGCGAGGCGCGGGCCGCTCCACGTCTCCAGGGCGACCGGGCGCCAGATGCCGGACGTGACCAGGGTCGGGCCCCAGTCCCAGCCGAAGTTGCAGGCCATCTTGCGGATGAAGGCGTACGGCTCCGCGTACGCGCCGGGGCGGTCGCCGAGCCGGTCGCGCAGCTCCTCGGCGTAGGTGTAGGGCGCGACGAAGATCACGTCGAGGGTGTTTCCGCCCTCGCGCAGTAGCTCGCGCACGGCGAAGCGGTACGAGCGGTGCTGGTTGGCCGTGCGGCCGATCTCGGTGCCGTTGAGCAGGATCGTGGCGACGGTGTCCAGGCCGTCGAAGCGCAGGGCGGCGTGGTCGTGTCCGTCGGGCGTCCAGTCGAAGGTGGTGCGGTACGTCCAGTCGGTGCGGCCGATCCAGCCGAGCCGGGTCTCGTGGTCGTCCAGGTACGGGTCGTCGATGAGCCCGGCGGCGAGCAGGTCGGTGTGCACGCAGCCGGGGACGGTGGCGGGGACGCCTCCCGGGGGGAGCCCCGGGGGCACGGGTCCGGCGGGGCACAGCGTCCAGCCGTCGTGCAGGGGCAGGTGGCGCAGGGTCACGCGGGAGTCCTTCCGCAGTCGGGGAGCTGGGCGCAGGCGACGAAGTGGTCCGGCTCGGCCTCGTACAGATCCGTGGCCGCCGGTCCGACCGCCTCGTGGAGGGCGCAGGACGCCACCGGCTCCGGCGGGTCCCACGGCTGGTTGAGGCGGGGCACGGCGGCGAGGAGGGTGCGGGTGTAGGGGTGGAGCGGGTTGCCGAACACCTTCTGGGTGTCGCCGCGTTCGACGACCCGGCCCCGGCGCAGCACGACCGTCTTCTCGGCGAGGTACGTGCCCAGCGCGAGGTCGTGGGTGATGTAGAGGACGCCGAGGCCGCGTTCCTTGAGGCCGGCCAGGAGGTTGAGGACGTCGATGCGGGTGGAGGCGTCGAGCATGCTGGTGATCTCGTCGGCGACCAGGAAGCTCAGGTCGAGCAGGAGGGCGCGGGCGATGAGGAGGCGTTGCAGCTGGCCGCCGCTGAGCTGGTGCGGGTAGCGGCCGAGGACCTGTGCGGGGTCCAGGCGCACGTCGCGTACCGCCTTCTCGACGCGCCCGGCCCACTCCTTGTCGGGGACGCCCGGGTGGTACGCGCGGCGGACCAGGTCGAAGACGCGGTCGGCCCGGAAGACGGGGTTGTAGCAGGAGAACGGGTCCTGGAAGACGCCCTGGACGCGTCGGTAGAAGTCCTTGCCGGGGCGCACCCGCTGCCCGTCCAGGGTGAGGGTGCCGGAGCTGACGCCGGTGAGGCCGAGGATCATCCGGCCGATGGTGGACTTGCCGCTGCCGCTCTCGCCGATGAGGGAGACGACCTCGCCGGGCGCGGCGGTGAAGGACACCCGGTCGACGGCGGTGACGGAGCCGCCGCCGAACGCCCCGGCGCGGTAGGTCTTGGTGACGTGGTCGAGGGTCAGCATCAGGCCTTCCAGCATGCGACGGAGTGGCGGGGGGCGATCTCGACGACCGGGGGCTCCTCGGCGCAGCGCTCGTCGGCGACCGGGCAGCGGTCGCGGAAGCGGCAGCCGGCCGGGGGGTTCAGGAGCGAGGGCGGGGCGCCGGCGATGCCCTTCAGGGGCCGGTCCGCGTGCCGGGCGCCGACCTCGGGGAGCGAGCCGAGCAGGAGCTTGGTGTACGGGTGGCGGGGCGCGGTCGTCAGGGTCTTCGTGGGCGCCTTCTCGGCCAGCTTGCCCGCGTACATGACCATGATCGAGTCCGCGATGTGCGAGGTGAGGCCGAGGTCGTGGGTCACGAAGATCATGCTGGTGACGAGGCCCTTGTCGCGCAGCCCGGTGAGCGCGCCGACGACCGCGCGCTGGGTGGAGACGTCGAGCGCGGAGGTGACCTCGTCGGCGATGAGGACGGACGGGTCGAGCAGGGTGGAGATCACCATGACGGTGCGCTGCTTCATGCCGCCGGACAGCTCGATCGGGTAGCGGTCCAGGACGTCGTGGTCCAGGCCCACCAGGTCGAGCCTGCGGTGGAGTTCGGCGGTGTCCACGCTCGCGCCGCGCGACGCGAGCAGCTCGCGGATCATGCGGCCGATGCGGCGGGTCGGGTTGAGGGCGCTCATGGAGTACTGCGGGACGAGCGAGATGCGGTGGAAGCGGAAGGCGTTCATCGCCCGGTCGTCGGCCACGGGCACGTCGTCGCCGTCGAGGGTGACGGTGCCGCCCGCGTGCCGCATCCGGCCGTCGAGCCGGATCAGCGACTTGCCGAGCGTGCTCTTGCCGCAGCCGGACTCGCCGGCCAGGCCCAGGATCTCCCCGTCGGCGAGGTCGAAGGAGACGCCGTCCAGGGCCCGGACCTCACCGCGCAGGGTGCGGTAGTGGACCCGGAGGTCGGTCACGGTCAGGGTCATGTGCTCAGGCCTCCCGGAAAACGGTCGCGGTCATGGTCAGGCCTCCCGCAGCTTCGGGTTGAAGACCTCGTCGAGGCCGACGTTGGCGACGTACAACGCTCCGACGATCGCGGTGATCCCGGCGCCGGGCGGGACGAACCACCACCACATGCCGAGCTGGAGGGCGCTCCACTGCTGGGCGCTCTGGAGCATCAGCCCGAGCGAGACGCCCTCGGTGGGGCCGAGCCCGATGAAGTCGAGCGAGGAGGCGATCAGGACCGAGCCGCCGAACAGCAGGATGAACATCATGAAGAGGTAGGAGCTCATGTTGGGCGCGATCTCGCGGAAGATGATCCGCCAGGTGCCGCTGCCGCTGAGCCGGGCCAGGTCCACGAACTCCCGGGTGCGCAGCGAGAAGGTCTGCGCCCGGATGGCCCGCGCCGCCCACGGCCAGGACGTCAGCCCGATGAACAGGCCCTGTACGGGGACCGAGCGGACGCCCAGGTAGGCGTTGATGATCAGCAGCACGGCGAGGGCGGGCAGCACGAGGACCACGTTGGTGAGCATGTTGAGGATCTCGTCGACGGCTCCGCCCCGGTAGCCGGCCAGGAAGCCGACGAGCATGGCGATCACGGCGGCGATGGCCCCGCCGACCACGCCGACCAGGAAGGTCGCGCGCAGCCCGTGTACGAACTGGGCGTAGACGTCCTGCCCGAAGGTGGTGGTGCCCATCCAGTACGTGCCGTCGGGCGGGGCGGCCTGCGGGCCGACGTACTCGTTGGGATCGGTGCTGTCGAGCAGCGGCGGGCCGACGATCCCGACGAGCAGGAGCAGCACGACGACGGTGAACCCGATGAGCAGCTTGGGGTTGCGGACGGCGTAGTGCAGCGTCTCGCGGCCGGGCCGGGCTGCGGCGGAGGGGGCGGCGGCTTCGGCGGCCGGTTCGGGCACGGTGCTCATGACTGGCCTCCTGCCATGCCGGTACGGGTACGGGGATCGACGAGGACGTACACGATGTCGATGAGGAAGTTGGCGATCAGGACCCCGATGACGATGAACAGGAACGCGCCCTGGAGCAGGAAGAAGTCCTGGTTCTGGATGGCGGCGAGGATCAGTGAGCCGAGGCCCGGATAGGCGAAGACGATCTCGGTGACGAGCGCTCCGGCGACCAGGACGCCGAGCTGGAGGGCGAGTCCGGTGATCTGGGGCAGCACGGCGTTGCGGAAGGCGTAGCGGCGGATGAGGCGCTGGGGTGCGCCGAGGGCCGAGAGGTAGTTCGAGTAGTCCGACTCCAGCTCGTAGATGATCATGTTGCGCATGCCGATGGCCCAGCCGCCGAGTGCGACGAGGAAGAGCGACAGGAACGGCAGCACCCAGTGCTGGAACAGGTCGGCCGTGAAGTCGAAGGACCAGTTGGGCTGGATGTCGAGGCTGTAGCCGCCGGAGAGCGGGAACCAGCCCGCCTTGGAGCCCAGCGCCCAGGCGAGGATGACGGCGATCCACATGTAGGGCATGGCGGTGAGGAGGTAGCCGGCGGGGAGCACGGTGTTGTCGAGCACCTTGCGCCGGGCGGCCAGCGCCCCGGCCCAGTTGCCGACGAACCAGCTGAGCAGGACGGCCGGGATCATCAGCCCCAGGGTGTACGGGAGTGCGTCGAGCAGGACGTCGGCGACCGGTTTGGGGAAGACCCAGATGGACAGGCCGAAGTCGCCCTGGAGCAGCGCGCTCCAGAAGTGCAGGTACTGCTGCCAGACGGGTTCGTCGAAGCCGAAGAGGTTGTTGTAGTAGGCGCGCATGGCCTCGACGGCCTCGGGCTGCGAGACCCGGGCGCGGGCCACCATGGCGGCGACCGGGTCGCCGGGCATGAAGCGCGGGATCATCCAGTTGACGGTGACGGCGACGACGAAGGTCAGTGCGTAGATGAGAAGTTTGCGGGCGAAGTAGCGGCGCAAGAGGGCTCCCCGGAGAGAGCCCCGCCGTGCGGGCGGCGGTCAGGGCGGCACGCACACGGCGGGGCGGTCATGGAATGGGAGGGGCCGACGCGGGGCCGGCCGCTCTCAGAACTGCCGTGTCACTTGGCGGGCTTGAGCTGCGTGAGCGCTTCGAAGCCGCCCATCTCCAGCCAGTTGCGCCACATCGCGGGGGCGTACTTGGGCGCTCCGGGCGCGTCCGAGGGCCAGTTGGTCCAGGTGCCGGTGGTGGACTGGGCCCACAGGCCGTTGTACCAGAGGGGGATGACCGGCATCTCCTTGAGCTGGATGTCCTGGATCTTGGAGATGACCTTCTTCATGCCCTCGGTGTCGTCGGTCTTCACCGCGCCGAGCTGCTGGACGAGCTTCCAGGCGTCCTCGTTCTCGTAGCGGCCGAAGTTGACGGTGTTCTGCTGCTTCTGGACGGGAAGCTGGAACATGTACTCGTAGTACGTCCACGGGGTACTGGAGAGCTGGCGCTCGTTGTTGACGACGAGGTCGAAGTCGCCCTTGCCGCGCTGCTCGTTGAGGGCGTTGGCGTCGGGGAACTCGGTGGTGATCTTGATTCCGGCGGCTTTGGCGGACGAGGCGATGACCTTGGCGGCCTCCATCCAGTCGGTCCAGCCGGTGGGCACGGCCAGCTTGAGGCTGATCTTCGAGCCGTCCTTGTTCTCCACCAGGCCGTCGCCGTCGGTGTCCTTGTAGCCGGCGTCCGCGAGGATCTGCTTGGCCTTGTCGGTGTCGAAGGAGAAGCCCTCGCTCGCGACGAGGTCCTTGTCGATGAACTTGTCCCACTGCGGGAGCAGCCCGGTCGGGTCGGCCGCCTTGACCAGGCCCCCGTACACGCCCTTGACGATCTTCCCGGTGTCGACGGAGGCGGCGAGCGCCTTGCGGAAGGCGGCGTCGTCCATCGGCTTCTTCGTGGTGTTGGGCACCAGCCAGGCGGTGTTGGCGGAGAGCATGTAGGGCGGCTCTTCGTAGTACGAGACGACCTTCTTGCTCTTGACCAGGGAGGCGGCGCCGGGCAGGAAGTTGTTGCTCAGGTCCAGCTGGCCCTGGCCGAGCTGGCCGATGACGACCTCGTTGCTGGGGTTGGAGACGTCCACGATGTAGCGGGGAGCGGGTTTCATGGACAGCGCCTCGACGCCCCACCAGTCGTCGCGCCGCTGCCAGACGACCCGGTCCTGGGTGTGGCTCTTGAGCGTGTAGGCGCCGGTGCCGACGGGCTTGTCGTTGACGCCGTCCAGGACCTCCTTCTCGGAGCGTTTGCCCCAGATGTGTTCGGGAACGACGGGCTGCCCGTAGAGCGTGAAGTCCCACTCCTGGTAGCGGGCCTCCCTGAAGGTGAAGCGGACCGTGGTGGCGTCCACCGCCTCCGCGTCGGAGAGCCAGCTCCACAGGCTGTGGAAGGCGGACGCCTCGATCTTGCCGATCTTGTAGGAGTAGGCGACGTCCTTCGCGGTCAGGGGCTTGCCGTCGGACCACTTGATGCCGGGGCGCAGCTTCACCTCGTAGGTCTTGTCCCCGGTCCAGCTGCCCGACTCGGCGAGCCAGGGCGTCAGCTTGCCCGCGTTCGGGTCGAAGTGGAACAGCGTCTCGTAGACCAGGCCCTTGGTGCCGGTGGCGTGGTCCCAGTTGTGCAGCGGGTTGTAGTTGGCCGGCGGCCCCCACTGGGTGCCGGTGGTGTAGAGCGTCTCGTTACGGGGAAGAGCGCCGCCTCCCCCGCCGCCGGAACCGCCCGAAGAGCCGCCCCCCGTGCACGCGGTGGCGGCGAGTGCGATCACGGCGAGCGTGGCCGCGATCCGTCCCCGGAATCCCGTGCCCATCGTCCCTCCTTCTCCCCGCCGTCCCTGCCGAGCGGAGTTACTGAACCGGGTAAGTGCCGTGAAGTTAAGGCCGCCGCATGACCCTGTCAAGGGTGCGGGAGCGCTCCCATTCCATGTACCGCACAGGCGAGTCGGCCGTTCACCTGTCGGCGGCGAGAGGCTGCACGCGCCCCGCGCGGCGTCTAGGATGTGCACGTTGAGCGAACCGGTTAAGCGAGGTCACATGCCCAAGCACCGCCCCACGATCGCCGACATCGCGGCCCGCGCCGGAGTGTCCAAGGTCGCGGTGTCCTACGCGCTCAACGACCGGCCCGGTGTCTCCCCCGCGACCCGGTCCGCCATCAAGGCCATCGCGCAGGAGATCGGCTGGCGGCCCAACAGCGCGGCCCGTGCACTCACCCGCGCCAGGGCCGACGCGGTGGGCCTCGCCCTGTGCCGGCCCGCCCGGCTGCTCGGCGTCGAGCCGTTCTTCATGGAGCTGATCAGCGGCATCGAGTCCGAACTCTCGCCCCGCGGCTGCGCCCTGCTCCTCCAGGTCGTCACGGACCCGGCCCAGGAGCTGGAGGTCTACCGCCGCTGGCGGGGCGAGGGCCGGGTGGACGGCGTCTTCCTCACCGACCTGCGCGACCCCGACCCCCGCACCGAGGGCGTCGCCGAAATCGGCCTGCCCGCCGTGGTGATCGGCCACCCATCGGCGGCCGGCCCGCTGCCCGCCGTGTGGTCCGACGACGCGGCCGCGCTCCGCGACACCTTCACGTACCTCGCCGTCCTCGGCCACCGCTCGGTCGCCCGGGTCGCCGGGATGCCGGAACTGAACCACACCGCGCTGCGCGACCGGGCCCAGCGCGAGGTCTGCGCCGAACTGGGCCTCGGCGAGCCGGTCATCGTGCACACGGGCTACTCCGGCGAGGACGGGGCGCACGCCACCCGCCGGCTGATCAGCTCGCCCCGGCGGCCCACGGCCGTCGTGTACGACAACGACATCATGGCCGTCGCCGGGCTCTCGGTCGCCCAGGAGATGGGGCTCGACGTGCCGGGCGACCTCTCCCTCGTCGCCTGGGACGACTCCCAGCTCTCCCGGGTCGTCCGGCCGCCGCTGACCGCGCTGAACCGCGACATCCCGGCGTACGGGAGCCTCGCGGCCCGCACCCTGCTGTCCCTGGTCACCGACGGCGGCGCCGAGGGGTACGAGGACACCACGGCCCGGCTGGTACCGCGGGGTTCGACGGGAGCGCCGAAGCGGACCCCCTAGGGCCTGTACTGAGTTGTGGCGCGGGAGAAGGAGCGGCGTTCGGTGCGTGCGATCCCGGTGCGGTCGGGATGTCCTCGTAGCGGAACTGCCTGGCCATTTCGGCCGTGCCGTGAGCGTGCGTGCCGGGCGTCGCGACGCCGCGCCACAACTCGATACAGGCCCTGGACCGCGCGGGGCGAATGTCATACCCGAGGAGGACGCCGACGGGGCCATCGTGCGACTCAAGAGGGCCCCGGGAACGGGCACCGGGAGTGACGACCGGCGGCCGTCCGGCGGAGACGATGGAGCGGTACCCCTGACCCGGGGCCCACGCCGACGCGGCGGGCCGCCGGGCGGGCCCGTCCCGTACGCATCCACCCCCTGGAGTCCGCTGTGACCACCATGTCCACCGCTCACCGCGCCACCGCGGTGGCCGCCCGCGCCACGGAACTGTCCAAGGTCTACGGCGAGGGCGAGACCCGGGTGACCGCTCTCGACCGGGTCACCGTGGACTTCCCGCAGGGCGAGTTCACCGCGATCATGGGCCCGTCGGGTTCCGGCAAGTCCACGCTGATGCACTGCGTGGCCGGCCTCGACAGCTTCAGCAGCGGTTCGGTGCGCATCGGCGAGACGGAGCTGGGCGCGCTCAAGGACAAGCAGCTCACGCAGCTGCGCCGGGACAAGATCGGCTTCATCTTCCAGGCGTTCAACCTGCTGCCGACGCTCACCGCCCTGGAGAACATCACGCTCCCGATGGACATCGCGGGCCGCAAGCCGAACCAGGAGTGGCTGCACCGGGTCATCGACATGGTGGGCCTCTCCGACCGGCTGAAGCACCGGCCCACCGAGCTCTCCGGCGGCCAGCAGCAGCGTGTGGCGGTGGCCCGCGCCCTGGCCTCGCAGCCGGAGATCATCTTCGGGGACGAGCCGACCGGCAACCTCGACTCCCGCTCCGGCGCCGAGGTCCTGGGCTTCCTGCGCAACTCCGTGCGCGAACTGGGCCAGACCGTGGTGATGGTGACGCACGACCCGGTCGCCGCCTCCTACGCGGACCGGGTCATCTTCCTGGCGGACGGCGCGATCGTCGACCAGATGATCCGCCCCACCGCCGACGGGGTGCTGGACCGGATGAAGGCGTTCGACGCCAAGGGCCGCACCAGCTGAGCCGGCCCGTACCGGCGCTTCGTACCCCTTCCTCCGGCTCCGCCTTCCCCGGGCCGGCAGACACCCAGGACTGACAGACATGTTCCGTACCGCCCTGCGCAACGTGCTCGCGCACAAGGCCAGGCTGCTGATGACGATCCTCGCCGTGATGCTCGGCGTGGCCTTCGTCTCCGGCACCCTGGTCTTCACCGACACCCTCGGCAACGCCTTCCGCAACCAGTCGGCCAAGAGCTACGACGACATCGCCGTCGCCGTCACCACCTACGCCGACCAGCGCGACGAGAAGTCCCGCGCCGTCGACGAGGCCACCCTGGACAAGATCCGGGGCCTGGACGGCGTGGCCACGGCCACCGGCCGGGTCGACGGCTTCGCCGGGGTCGCCGACCCCGACGGCAAGCTCATCGGCAACGGCTGGTCCAACACCGGCTCCAACTTCGCCCCCGGCAAGGACGGCAAGGACACCGCGTACACCTTCACCGACGGCTCTGGTCCCACCGAGCCCGGCCGCATCGCGCTGGACCGGGACACCGCGGACAAGGGCGAGTACAAGGTCGGCGACACGGTGCGCGTCGCCACCAACGGGCCGGTGAAGGAGTACACCCTGTCCGGGGTCTTCACCACCGAGGACGGCGCGGTCAACGCCGGCGGCAGCCTGGTCCTCTTCGACACCCCCGTCGCGCAGAAGCTGTTCCTGCGGCCCGGCGAGTTCAAGGACGTCTCCGTCACCGCGAAGCCCGGCGCCTCCGACCAGAAGCTGCTGGCCGCCGTGAAGCCGCTGCTGCCGGAGGATGCCGAGGCCAAGACCGGTAAGGTCCGCGCGGACGAGCAGGCCGAGCAGATCGAGAACGGTCTCGGCAACCTCAACAAGCTGCTCCTGGCCTTCGCCGGGGTCGCCCTCTTCGTCGGGGTCTTCCTGATCGCCAACACCTTCACCATGCTGGTCGCCCAGCGCACCAAGGAGCTGGCCCTGATGCGTGCCGTCGGCGCCTCGCGCCGCCAGGTCAAGCGCTCCGTGCTCCTGGAGGCGGCCGTGGTCGGCCTCATCGCCTCGGTCGTCGGCTTCGCCCTGGGCCTCGGCCTCGCGACCGGGCTGCGCTCCGCGATGAGCCTGATCGGCGGCAAGATCCCGGCCGGGCCGCTGGTCGTCGCCCCGCTCACGGTCTTCGCCGCGTTCGCCGTCGGCGTCCTGATCACCGTCCTGGCCGCCTGGCTGCCCGCCCGCCGGGCCGCGAAGATCCCCCCGGTCGCCGCGATGAACAGCGCGCACGCCGTGGCCACGGTCAAGTCCCTCGTCCTGCGCAACACCATCGGCGGCATCATCACGCTGCTCGGCGCCGCGGCGATCGTCGGCGGCGCCGCACAGGCCGGATCCGACGGGCAGCTGCTCATCGCGGGCGGCGCGTTCCTGGCGCTGATCGGTGTCATCGTCCTCATCCCGCTGCTGTCCCGCCCGGTGATCACCCTGGTCCGCCCGCTCCTGCGCCGGCTGTTCGGGGTCTCCGGCAAGCTCGCCGCGCAGAACGCGGTCCGCAACCCCCGGCGCACCGGCGCCACCGCCTCCGCGCTGGCGATCGGCCTCACCCTCGTCACCGGCATCTCGGTGCTCGGCGTCACCCTCGGCCAGGCGGTCGACAAGGTGACGACGGACAACATCAAGGCCGACTACATGGTCTCGATGGCCAGCGGTGACGCGCTCGACGAATCCGCGCTGACCGCTCTGGAGAAGGCCGACGGCGTCACCGCCGCCTCGCCCCAGCAGGCCGTCTGGCTGACGATGGGCGGCCAGGGCCTCTCGGCGTCCGGCGTCACCCCGGGCGACGTGCAGCAGGTGCTCACCGTCGACACCGTCGCGGGCTCCCTGGACACCCTGGAGAAGGGCGGGATCGCCGTCGCGGAGAAGACCGCGAAGTCGCACGGCTGGAAGGCCGGGGACACCGTCTCCGTCACGTACGACGACAAGAAGAAGGGCACGCTGAAGATCGGCGCGCTCTACAAGGACAACGAGTTCCTCTCGCCGGTCCTCATCCCCCGCGCGACCGTCGCCCCGCACGAGGGCAAGGGCGACATCCGCGAGATCTGGGTGAAGACGGAGGGCGGCGCGAGCGCGGCCCACGAGCAGGCGCTGGTGGACGCGCTGGGCGACAACCCGGGCATGAGCATCATGGACCGTCAGGACATCCGGGACATGTTCGGCGGCGGCGTCAACCTCGCGATGAACATCATGTACGGCCTGCTCGGCATGGCCCTGATCATCGCGGTGCTCGGGGTCGTCAACACCCTGGCCATGTCGGTGTTCGAGCGCCAGCAGGAGATCGGCATGCTGCGGGCGATCGGCCTGGACCGGCGCCGGGTGAAGCGGATGATCCGGCTGGAGGCGGTGGTCATCTCGCTCTTCGGCGCGGTGGTCGGCATCGGGCTCGGGCTGTTCCTCGGCTGGGCGATCGGGCAGACCGTCGCCAAGGAGATCCCGCAGTACGTGCTGGTCGTGCCGTGGGGCCGGATCGCGGTCTTCCTGCTGCTGGCCGGTCTGGTCGGTGTGCTGGCCGCCCTGTGGCCGGCCCGCAGCGCCGCCAGGCTCAACATGCTGACGGCCATCAAGACCGAGTAGCCGCACCCGTACGACGAAGGGGCCGGTGTCCGCGACCGCGGACACCGGCCCCTTCTCCTTGTTACGCGGCTCAGCCGGTCGCGTCGGCCCTCCAGGCGCGGGCGCGCAACGGCATCCGGGAGGAGCCGTCCTCCTCCGGGCGCACCGCGAGGATCTGGTTGACCCCGATCCGGTTGCGCTCGAAGGACAGCGCGGAGGCGGCCATGTACAGCCGCCAGACGCGGGCCCGCCCGGGCGAGACCAGCTTCACGGCGCGCGCCCAGCCCTGCTCCAGGTTGGCGACCCAGCGGCGCAGGGTCAGGGCGTAGTGCTCGCGCAGCGCCTCGACGTCCCGGGCCTCGAAGCCGGCCTCCTCCAGGATGGCGAGGGTCCGGCCGACCGGGGCCAGTTCCCCGTCCGGGAAGACATAGGCGTCGATGAACGCGTCGATCTCGTACGCCGACTCGTCCTGCTCCGGGCGGCGCCCGATCTGGTGGTTGAGGAGGCGCCCGCCGGGCTTGAGGAGGGCGTAGAGGTCGTCGGCGTACTCGCGGTAGCGGACGGAGCCGACGTGCTCCGCCATGCCGATGGACGAGATGGCGTCGTACGGGCCGTCCTGGACGTCCCGGTAGTCCTGGACCCGGATCTCGACGCGGTCGGTGAGGCCCTCGTCGGCGACGCGCTTCCTGGCGAAGGCGGCCTGTTCGGCGGAGAGGGTCACGCCGGTGACGCGGGCTCCGTACTCGCGGGCGGCGTGGATGGCCATGGAGCCCCAGCCGCAGCCGACGTCCAGCAGGCGGTCGCCCTCCTTGAGCGCGAGCTTGCGGCAGACCAGGTCGAGCTTGTCGCGCTGGGCGCCCTCCAGGGTCCCGGCGTCCTCCCAGTAGGCGCAGGAGTAGACCATGGACGGGCCCAGGACCAGTTCGTAGAAGTCGTTGCCCACGTCGTAGTGGTGGCTGATGGCCTCCTTGTCGCGGCGCCTGGTGTGCAGGGTGCCGCCGCGGCGGCGGACCTCCTCGGGCGGCGGCGGGGGCGGGAACCACGGCCCCGTCAGCTTCAGCAGGTCCTTCACGGCGGCCCGCGTCCGGGGCTCGCGCAGGGCCCGGAGGCCGCCGCGCACATCGGTGCCGCGCTCCCAGACGAGCCCGGCCATCAGGTCCAGGGCCTCGTAGAGGTCGCCCTCGATGTCGAGTTCGCCGGCCACCCAGGCGCGGGCCAGGCCCAGTTCGCCCGGCTTCCACAGCAGCCGGCGCAGGGCCCGGCGGTTCCTGATGACGAGGACGGGGGCGCCGGGCGGTCCGGATTCGCTGCCGTCCCAGGCCCGGATGCGGACCGGTAGGGGTTCTCCCAGCAACTCCTGGGCGAGAGCGGTCAGCCGCAATGCGGCGTCTGCCATGGCGCACACCTCCGTGACGGTGTTTCCCGACGTGACCGGACATGCCCACACATGTCCCGGACCACACCCCGGCACCCGGGGCGCCTTGGCGTGGTACATCCCCCACAACAGTCTGCGGCGGCCCGGCCATCCCGCTACCGGGCAAGGGAACGGCAAAACACGTGCACGCCACATGCATCCGCCGGGGGTGCGGCCCGCGCCGCGCGCCGTCCTCTTGTACCCGGATACGCCGAAGGGGCCGCCCGCACCACGGATGGCGGACGGCCCCTTCGGGCGTCGTACTGCTGCTCCTGCCGGAGCGGGCGGCTAGGAGGCCTTGGCCTTCTCGCCCACCGGCTTGGCGGCGGCCGGGGCGGGGGCCGGCTTGGCGGCCTCGTAGAACTCCTCGCGCGGCGTCTCCATGGCGCCGAGCGAGACGACTTCGCGCTTGAGGAACATCGCCAGCGTCCAGTCCGCGAAGATCCGGATCTTGCGGTTCCAGGTCGGCATCGCCAGGCCGTGGTAGCCACGGTGCATGTACCAGGCGAGGCGGCCCTTGAGCTTGATCTTCATCTTGCCCATGACGATCATCGCCACGCCCTTGTGCAGGCCCAGGCCGGCGACCGCGCCCTTGTTGGCGTGGCTGTAGTCGCCCTGCGGGAAGCCGCGCATCCCGGAGATGACGTTGTCACCGAGGACCTTGGCCTGACGCAGCGCGTGCTGCGCGTTCGGCGGGCACCAGGCGTTGGGGTTGCCGGCCTTGCGGCCGACCATGTCCGGGACCTGGGCGTTGTCGCCGGCGGCCCAGATGTAGTCGGTGCCCTGCACCTGGAGCTTCTCGGAGGTGTCCACGTGACCGCGGGGGCCGAGCGGCAGGCCGAAGCGGGCCAGCGCCGGGTTCGGCTTCACACCGGCGGTCCACACGATGGTGTTGGAGTCGACCTCAAGGCCGTTCTTCAGCACCACGTGGCCGTCGACGCAGGAGTCCATGGAGGTCGAGAGGAAGACCTCGACACCGCGGGACTCCAGGTGCTCGCGGCCCCAGGTCCCGAGCTTCGGGCCGACCTCGGGAAGGATCTTGTCGGCGGCGTCGACGAGGATGAAGCGCATGTCCTCGCGCTTCACGTTCGTGTAGTACTTCGCCGCGTCACGGGCCATGTCCTCGACCTCGCCGATGGTCTCCGCACCGGCGAACCCGCCGCCCACGAAGACGAAGGTGAGGGCCCGGCGGCGGACGTCCTCGTCGGTCGTCGAGTCGGCCTTGTCCAGCTGCTCGAGGACGTGGTTGCGCAGGCCGATGGCCTCCTCGATGCCCTTCATACCGATGCCCTGTTCGGCGAGGCCGGGGATCGGGAAGGTGCGGGAGACCGCGCCGAGCGCGATGACCAGGTAGTCGAAGGGCAGCTCGTAGGCCTCGCCGACGAGCGGCGCGACCGTGGCGACCTTGCGGTCCTGGTCGATGGTGGTGACGCGGCCGGTGAGGACCTCGGCCTTGGGCAGGACGCGTCGCAGCGGGACGACGACATGCCGAGGCGAGATGCTGCCGGCAGCAGCTTCGGGGAGGAAGGGCTGGTAGGTCATGTACGACCGGGGGTCGACGACCGTGACGGTCGCCTCGCCGTAGCGCATCTTCTTGAGGATGCGCCGAGCTGCGTACAGGCCTACGTACCCACCGCCTACTACGAGGATCCTGGGACGCTCCGTGGTGCTCATGCCATCGAGTATCCACCCCCCTCGGGGGGCATGCTCGTGAGCCCCTTCACAAAGTTGTGGCCACCCTCTGCTATAGTTCGCCGCCCACGTGATCCAGGTCATGACCTGCGGCGGGAACCCCGTGACGCCGGTGAACGTTGTTCACCGCCTGTGAGCTGGCCCTTGGGCCCCGGGCCCGGAGCGATCCCCTCCCCGGCCCCCACCGCCGCGACACCCCCGGAACACTTCGGTCCGTTCCGCGAGTGACCCCGCTCACCCCCGCCGTGACCCTTCCGGAGCAGAAGTCGGGCCCAGGGTGGCCAATCTCTTGTGAAGAAGTTCACGAAGTTGGTGTCAGGTCAGCCGGAAAGCCGCTCCACCAGGCACATCCCGCCCACTCAAAGGTGCGGGCGGGATGACGCATGAGCACTCCGCCCCGGCCTGACGTCAGGCCAGGGACCAGGCGATTCCATCCAGAATGTCGTGTTCGCTCACCACGACCTCGCGCGCCCCGGTCCGCTCCATCACGGCCTGCAGGATCAGCGCCCCGGACGCGATCACGTCGACCCGCCCCGGGTGCATGGCGCCGATCGCCGCGCGCTCCGCATGGGTCGAGGCCAGGAGGCGCGCGGTGATCTCCCGGACCTGCTCCAGGGAGACGCGGGAGTGGTGGATCGCCGCGGAGTCGTACTCCTCCAGGCCCAGCGCGATGGCGGCCACCGTGGTGACCGTTCCCGCGAGGCCGACGAGCGTCGCCGCCGAGGTGATCGGGACGGTCTCCTGGGCCAGGTCCAGGGCGGCGGCCACGTCGGCACGGATCGCCTCGGCCCCCCCGGGGGAGGGCGGGTCGCTGACGACGCCGTCGCGTACGAGGTGGCGCTCGGTCATCCGGACGCAGCCGATGTCCACGGACCGGGCGGCCCGCACCCGGTCGTCGCCCACCACGAACTCGGTGGAGCCGCCGCCGATGTCCACGACCAGGTACGGCTTCGCCAGGTCGTCGCGCCCGGTCAGCTCCTTGGTCGCCCCGTCGAACGAGAACGCGGCCTCCTGGTCCCCGCTGATCACCTCGGGCTCGACGCCCAGGATGTCCCGCACCCCGCGCACGAAGTCGTCCCGGTTCTCCGCGTCCCGCGAGGCGGAGGTGGCGACGAAGCGGACCTTCTCGGCGCCGTGCTCCGCGATCACCGCCGCGTAGTCCCGGCAGGCGGCGAACGTACGCTCCAGCGCCTCCGGGGCGAGCCGGCCGGTCCGGTCGACGCCCTGCCCCAGCCGGACGATCTCCATCCGCCGGGCGAACTCGACGAGCTCCCCCGTAACGGGATCGGCGTCCGCGACCAGCAGACGGATCGAGTTGGTACCGCAGTCGATGGCGGCCACGCGCGTCATGTCGCCGCCCCTCAGCCCTCGTCCGTACCCTGCTCGCCGCACGGCGACACGCACGGCCCCTTGCGCCACCACTCCGGAAGCATCGCGATCGCCTCGTCGCCCAGCGGGTTGACCCCGGGGCCGGCCGCCAGCGAGTGCCCGACGAGCACGTGCAGGCACTTCACCCGGTCCGGCATGCCGCCGGCGCTCGGGAAGCCCTCCAGGACCTCGATGGCGTCGCGCCGCGCGATGTAGTCCTCGTGCGCCGCCCGGTAGGCCGCCGCGAGCTCCGGGTCCTGGCCCAGGCGCTCGGTCATCTCCCTCATGACCCCGTTCGCCTCCAGCGTGCCGATCGCGGACGCGGCACGCGGGCACGTCAGGTAGTACGTCGTCGGGAACGGCGTGCCGTCCTCCAGCCGGGGCTGCGTCTCGACCACGTCCGGGTTGCCGCACGGACAGCGGTGCGCGATGGCGCGCAGCCCGCGCGGCGGGCGGCCCAGCTGCTGCCGGAACGCGGCGATGTCCGCCTCGGTGGGGACGGTGGACTCGGTCTGGGGAGGGGGCGTTTCCATGCCTGCCTAGGGATCTGATCGGACTGCTCGAACCGCGGGTTCTGCAGAGGTACGGAGGTGGGGACGGGCGTCAGCCGCGGTCGGCGCTGTCGACGCCGTCCCACAGGTTGGAGTGCCACGGCCGGTCCGTGCCGGACGGCTTCCCGTTGCGCTCCTCGGCCGCGTCGGGGTCGACCACGGTGAAGCCGGTCTCCCCCGGAAGAAGGTAGTGCAGGTGCTCGCGGGCCAGCCTCTTGATGTACGCGTCGTCCTGGAGCCGGGCCTTCTCGTCCCGCAGCTCCTCGGTGCGCGCCTCGGCCTCCCGCGCCAGCCGCCGCTGGTCGGCGATCTCGTCGCGCTGCGACACGTACTGACGCATCGGGTACGCGAGGGCGACGACCAGCGAGCAGACGACCAGGGCCAGGAAGGCGGCCCGGCCGGTGAGCCGGGAGCGGCGGGCCTGCCGGCGGTTCTGGGACCGGTAGACACGGGCGGCGGTCTGCTCACCGAGCAGCCGCAGCCGGGTCGCGGTGGAGAACCGGTCCCGGTCCTTCACGGCCATGTTCCCGCCTCCCCATCACGCACGTCCGTCCCCGCACACGGTACGGGACCGAGCGCGGGGACGGAGGGAGGCGGGGGGTACCCGAGGGGGCGTCAGCCCCGACGGGCCGTCGGCCCCGACGAGCCGTCAGCCCTTGAAGCGCGGGAACGCCGAGCGGCCCGCGTACACCGCGGCGTCGTCGAGGATCTCCTCGATGCGCAGCAGCTGGTTGTACTTGGCGACGCGGTCCGAGCGGGCCGGGGCACCGGTCTTGATCTGACCGCAGTTCACGGCGACCGCGAGGTCGGCGATCGTGACGTCCTCGGTCTCACCGGAACGGTGGGACATCATGCACTTGAAGCCGTTGCGCTGGGCCAGCTCCACGGCGTCCAGGGTCTCGGTCAGCGAACCGATCTGGTTGACCTTGACGAGCAGGGCGTTGGCGGAGCCCTCCTCGATGCCGCGGGCCAGGCGCTCCGGGTTGGTGACGAAGAGGTCGTCGCCGACGATCTGCACCTTGGCGCCGAGCTTGTCGGTGATGACCTTCCAGCCGGCCCAGTCGTCCTCGTACAGCGGGTCCTCGATGGAGACCAGCGGGTACGCGGAGACGAGCTCCTCGTAGTACTCGGTCATCTCGGCGGCCGAGCGGGACTTGCCCTCGAACTCGTAGGAGCCGTCCTTGTAGAACTCGGACGCGGCGACGTCGAGCGCGAGCGCGATGTCCTTGCCCGGGGCGTAGCCGGCCTCCTTGATGGCCTCGATGATGAGGTCGAGGGCGGCGCGGTTGGACTCCAGGTTCGGCGCGAAGCCGCCCTCGTCGCCGAGGCCGGTGGACAGGCCCTTGGTCTTCAGGACCTTCTTCAGCGTGTGGTAGACCTCGGCGCCCCAGCGCAGGGCCTCGGAGAACGACTCGGCGCCGATCGGCGCGATCATGAACTCCTGGATGTCCACGTTGGAGTCGGCGTGCGAGCCGCCGTTGAGGATGTTCATCATCGGAACGGGCAGCAGGTGCGCGTTCGGGCCGCCGAGGTAGCGGAAGAGCGGGAGGTCGCTGGCCTCGGAGGCGGCGTGGGCGACGGCGAGGGAGACGCCGAGGATGGCGTTGGCGCCGAGCGAGCCCTTGTTCTCCGTGGCGTCCAGGTCGAACATCGCCTGGTCGATGAGGCGCTGCTCGGTGGCGTCGTAACCGACGAGCTCCGGGCCGATCTGCTCGATCACGGCGAGGACGGCCTTCTCGACGCCCTTGCCCTGGTAGCGGTTGGGGTCGCCGTCGCGAAGCTCAATGGCCTCGAACGCGCCGGTGGAGGCGCCGGACGGAACAGCAGCACGACCGGTGCTGCCGTCGTCGAGGCCGACCTCGACCTCGACCGTGGGGTTGCCCCGGGAGTCGAGGATTTCCCGGGCTACGACGACGTCGATGGACGGCACGAGGCATCTCCTTCTGGGATATGACGCTGATTGTGCAGGGTCGCTTTGGCCTTGCGACAAGAGCCTAACCGGCCCGGCCGTCTGCGTCGGCCGACCGCCCGTCCCCTGGGACGAAAAAGGACCCGAGGACGGGCACACCGGGGCGAAATGCCAAATATTTACTGACCAGTAACTACAACAGTTGAACGATCAAGGGGTATCGGCACCCCTGATGCGGCGTGCCCCGGCCCGGCACGCACGGGGGGAGGTGCGCGCCGGGCCGGGGCGGCCTGAGCAGTCGGTGAGGAGGAACCGCGACTACTTCGTCAGGTGGAGCTGCTGACCCGGGTAGATCAGGTCGGCGTCCTGGACGATGTCCTTGTTCAGCTTGAACAGCTGCTCCCAGCCGCCCTTGACGTGGTGCGCGGCGGCGATCTTGCTCAGCGAGTCGCCGGTCACGACCTTGTACTCGCCGTCACCCTTGGCGACCTTCTGGCCGGTGGGGGTGGTGACCGTCTTCTTCGCGGCCTTCTTCGGGGCGTCCGAGCGGTCCGAGCGGTTGGTGGCGGGGGCCTCGGTGCGCTCGTCCTTCTTCGGGGCGGCCTCCTGCTTGGGGGCGGCCTCCTGCTTCGCGGAGCCGGAGCCGGTGTCGACGCCCGGGTCGACACCGTCGTTGGTCAGGTTGCCGGCACCGGCGCAGGCCCAGGCGCCCGGGCCCTGCATGTCGAGGAGCTTCTCGGCGGTGGCGATCTGCTGGGCCTTGGTGGCCAGGTCGGCGCGGGCCGCGTACTGCGTACCGCCGGCGGCGGCCCAGCTGGACTGGGAGAACTGCAGGCCGCCGTAGTAGCCGTTGCCGGTGTTGATCGACCAGTTGCCGCCGGACTCGCACTGGGCGACGGCGTCCCACGTGGCGACGGAGGCGGCGGAGGCGTTGGTGGCGCCCATCAGCGGGACGGCGACGGCGGCACCGGCGACACCGGCGAGCGTGGCGACACGGACGGCCTTGGACGGACGGCGGTGCTTGTTGCCCTTGCGGTTGAACAGCATCGAGTCTTCTCCTCACCGACGCCTGCGAGGTGAGCTGTCGGGTTCGGGCCAAGTGAGTTGCCCGGCCGCGCTGCTGGCGCGACTTCACCCCTAGCCGGTCCTGATGCGTCTCCCGACGATCCGGCCCAGCGCCTACCTGGGTCCCCCGCTCCTGCCTACGGCGCTTTCGCGTCTGTTCCCTTCGACCGACGGCAGGATTCGGCGTGACGGTCGACGGGGCCCGCGGTGCGAGCGGTTCTGACCGTAATCACACCCAACCCTCATATTCAAAGATGGACATACCGGATAATCATCCCGTAAGAGCATCCGATGAACCCTCATTTGCGCAGGTCGGAAGGGATGCGGCGGGACCTCCCGGACAAGAGCCGTCAGTTCACGCAAAGAGACCCATGTCTCACTCGGTCAAAAGTGGGACATGGGCCTCTTAAACCACCCAAAACTCAGGAGGCTCTCAGCTGCTCGCCGGCGCTTCTCACTGGGCGTCAGCCGGGGTCTCGCCCGTAGTGTCGGCCGGGGTCTCAGCCGGGGCGTCGGCCGCGGTGTCGGCCGCCGTGTCGGACAGGCCGAGGTCGAGGTTCTGGCCCGGCAGGATGAGGTCCGGGTCGGAGCCCACCTCGGCCTTGTTCGCCTCGTACAGCTCGGGCCAGCCGCCGGGCAGGTCCTGCGCGTCGGCGATGGCCGACAGGTTGTCGCCCGGCCGGACGGTGTACGTGTCACCACCCGGCTGCGCCGCGCCGTCGCGTGCCTCGCCGTCACCCCGCGAGGCGTGCCGGCCCGTGTCGCGGCCGCTGCCCGCCCCGGTGGTGTCGTCGGCGGCCGGGGCGCCCCGGTGCTTGCCGCCCGTCTCCCGCGCGCCGTCCGACGCGCCGGTGGAAGGGTCGGCGGACGGGTCGGCCGAGCCGGAGGGGTCCGTGGACGGGGTGGAGGACGGGTCGGCGGAGGGAGAGGCGTCGGCGCCCTTGTCCGCGTCCTTCTCCCCGCCCTTCTCGGCGCTCCTGCCCGCGTGCTTGCCGGTGCTCTTGCCGGCGTCCTCGTCCGTGGCCGTACCGCCGGCCGCCTCGTCCGCCGCCTCGTCCGAGGGGGTGGCCGTCGCACCCGACGAGGCGTCGTCCGCCGGGTCGGTGCCGAGCCCGGCGTCCAGACCCGAGTCCGCGCTGCGGGCGGGCTCGTCGGAGTCCTCGTCGCCCGGGTCGACGTCCGCCGCGCCCGCGCTCTTGCCGAGCCCGGAGATCACCGCACAGCTGGGCCACGCCTTCGGGCCCTTGGCGGCCAGGACCCGCTCGGCCACCGCGATCTGCTGCGAGCGGCTGGCGAGGTCGGCGCGCTCGGCGTAGGCCTCACCGCCGTACGCCTTCCACAGCTCGGGCGAGAACTGGAGGCCGCCGTAGTAGCCGTTGCCCAGGTCGGCGCTCCAGGTCCCGCCGCTCTCGCACTCGGCCACCCGGTCCCAGGTCGACGCGTCCGCCGCGTGCGCGCCCGCCGCGCCGAGCAGCGGGATGGCGATGGCCGAGCCGGTGACGCCGGCGGCGACGACGATGGCGGGTGCCTGACGAGGGCGACGGTGTCTGCCGTTCGCGGAGCCCATGGGAGTTGCCTTCCGTGTGACTGACAAGCGACTGGTGAGTCGAACGGTGAACCTAGCGGGAGTCGAACGTGAGTCACAAGTCGATGCAGCGCAGATCACGTGAAAGTCACAGAGTTGACAGAGTGTCACTTTCATTGGCCCGCACATGCCTCGCTCCACAGCCACGGAGAAGCGCCGCACCTGCCGCATCACAGCGCCGACCGGGCATCAAGAGCTTCTCCACGCCCTTGTACCGGCAGACCCTCACGCAGTTGAACGGTGACGGTGAGCTTCGGCAGCACCGAGTGCCTGTATGCCTCCACACCCCGGCAATCCGCCCCCAGAACGGCCATGATCTCCGGCCGGGCCCCCCGCTTCCACCAGAAGAGCCGGCGCTCCCTCATGGGGTTGATCCGACTCCAGGTGAGCGGCATCTCGACCCATGACAAGCCGCTCCGCAACCTGTGGAGCATGCCGGAGAACTGCACGCGGATGTCGTACTTCGAGACGAAGTGCTTCTTCGACTTCTCCGGGAGGAACCCGCGCAACATCGCCAGAACCGCCTCCCACTCCTCACCCGTCGGGTCGGGAGGCACCAGAGTCCCCGTCTCGTGATGCCACTCCCTGACCTCGCACCTGATGCCCGACCTGGCCGCCCTCCCCATCGCCCGGGGTGTGACACGGACGTCGAGGAAGTCGCACAGCTCCTTGCGTTCGTCCGGTGTCATGCTGTCGAGGCACTCGCGAGCACTGCTCGCGACGGCGGCAAGTTTCGTCGCCTGCCGCTGGTGATCCGCTTGTGTCCGCAACCATTGTTCGGCGACGTCCTTCTGCCTTCTGTACTCCTCCAGCTCCTGTTCCATCACCTTGAGCCCGGCCTTGAGAACAAGGGGATCGATGCCGGCCTCCAGGTATGCGGGCACTTGCCGGTGAATGAGGTTGCAGCGGTAGCCGCGCGCTTTCCCGCTCCCCCGTCCCATGCCGGTGCAGACCGCCCCGCAGAGACTGTCGATCCGGCCGCTCAGGGGATAGATCCGGTCGTTCTGGAACCCGATTCTTCCGAGCGTCTCCATGAGCAGCCCGGCGCGCTCCTCGGAGATCTGATTCTGGTCCTCAAGGCCGAAGCCGTCGAGTTGCTCGCCGGTGGAGACTCGTGCGTACTTCGCCACGACGATCACAGCTGAAGCGGGCAGGCATAGGCATCCGAGACTGTTCCGTCCCCGGGGTGTTGACGCACCGCCGGGAAGGTTTCGGCCTCATGGCGCTCTACCAAGCACTGTGAGGCCGGTGCCATTTTCCGAAGAGAATACGCTGCGCATACGAGCACTTTCTGGGAAAATAGGCGGATCATCACTCGTTCGTGTGGGGCGATCGCCGGCCTCGTCCCGCAGCTGACTGCGGCAGGACCGGAGTCACGGGGCCGGATACCGTCGTCATGTGAACCGCACCCCGCCGCCCGAACTCTTCACCTGGGAGTTCGCCACCGACCCGTACCCCGCCTACGCCTGGCTGAGGGAGCACAGTCCGGTGCACCGGACGACCTTGCCGAGCGGTGTGGAGGCATGGCTCGTCACCCGTTACGCGGACGCGCGGCAGGCCCTCGCGGACAGCCGCCTCTCGAAGAATCCGGCTCACCACGCGAAGGACGCCCAGGGCAAGAGCAAGACCGGCATCCCGGGCGAGCGCAGCGCCAACCTCATGACGCATCTGCTGAACATCGACCCGCCCGACCACACAAGGCTGCGTCGGCTGGTGTCCAAGGCGTTCACGCCCCGGACCATCGCCGTTTTCGGGCCCCGCGTACAGGAGTTGGCGGACCGGCTCATCGACGACTTCGCGGCGAAGGGGGAGGCGGATCTGATCCATGACTTCGCCTTTCCGCTCCCCATTTACGCCATTTGCGATCTCCTCGGCGTACCTGAGGAGGATCAGGACGACTTCAGGGACTGGGCCGGCATGATGATCCGGCACGGCGGCGGCCCGCGCGGCGGGGTCGCCCGGTCCGTGAAGAAGATCCGCGCCTACCTCGCGGAGCTGATCCACCGCAAGCGGGAGAACCCCGGCGACGACCTGATCTCAGCACTGATCCGGGCGAGCGACCACGGCGAGCACCTCACCGAGAACGAGGCCGCCGCGATGTGCTTCGTGATCCTCTTCGCGGGCTTCGAGACGACCATCAACCTGATCGGCAACAGCGCGCACGCGTTCTTCCGAAACCCCTCACAGCGCGCCGTGTTCCAGAGCGCGGTCGAGCGAGGAGACGACCGCCTTCTGGACACCGCCATCGAGGAACTGCTGCGCTTCGACGGCCCGGTCGAGCTGGCCACCTGGCGCTACGCCACGGAGCCGCTCGGCATCGGAGGAACACAGATCCGTGAGGGCGATCCCGTGCTCGTGGTCCTCGCGGCGGCCGACCGCGATCCGGCCCGATTCACCGAGCCGGACTCGCTCGACCTGTCCCGTCGGGACAACCAGCATCTCGGATACGGGCACGGCATCCACTACTGCTTGGGGGCGCCCCTCGCACGGCTTGAGGGTCGCACCGCGTTGGAGACCTTGTTCCGTCGCCTGCCCGACGTTCAGCTGGCCGTAGAACCCGGTGACCTCCGATGGCGGGGCGGCCTCATCATGCGCGGCCTCCGCACGCTCCCGGTGGAGTTCACGGCGGTGAACAGCACGCAGGGGTGAGGCGGAGGCGGCAAGCCCGACGTTATCCGGTGCCCTCCGCCGTCCTGATCGCGTCCCGGTACGCCCGCCCCGCGGCCCGTAGCGCGGCCTCCGGGTCGACGCCGTCCTCCTGGGCGCGTACGGCGAGGGCGAGGAGGCGGTAGCCGATGTCGTCGCCCTCGGGGAGGGGGACGTCGAGTCCGGCGGTACGGGCCCGGCTTGCGAGCTTCGCGGCGAGCGCCAGGCCGGGCTGGCCGAGCGGTACCCCGTCGGTGACCGATTCACGCTGCTTCTCGATCGCCTTGGTGCGCAGCCAGTGGGCGTGGACGTCCTCCGGGGTCTCCGCGGTCTCGTCGCCGAAGACGTGCGGGTGGCGGTGGATCAGCTTCTCGATCAGCGTGCCGGCGACGTCGTCCAAGGAGAACGGTTCCTCCTCGGCCTCCTCCGCGATGCGCGCGTGGAAGACGACCTGGAGCAGCACGTCCCCCAGCTCCTCGCGCAGTTCCTCGCGGTCGCCGTCCTCAATCGCCTCGACCAGTTCGTACGCCTCCTCGATGGCGTACTTGGCGAGGCCCTTGTGGGTCTTCCGCGAGGTCCACGGGCACTCGGCGCGGATGCGGTCCATGACCTGGACGAGATCGAGGAGCCGGGCGCCCGGCAGGTCGTACGAGCCGGGGAGCAGCTCCAGGTCGGGCATCCGGACCCGCCCGGAGCCGGCCAGCCGGGCCAGGCCGTCGGTGAGCGGCTGGTTGCCCTCGCCGCCGGTGAGGACGACCACGGTCCGGCCGCCCGCGCAGGCGTCGACGAGGTGCTGGGCCTCGGGCACGCCGGGGGTGACGGTGACGCCGGCCTCGTGCAGATACGGCAGCTGGGGCTGCTCCGGCTCGCCGCAGCGCACCTCGTCGGCGGCGTGCAGCGCCTGCCAGGCGGGCCAGGACAGCAGTCCGGGCGCGACCCGGTGGCTGGCGGTGAGCAGGACGATGCGGCCGGGGTCTTCAGCGTTCACGCCACCGAATCTACCCGGCCGCACGCGGCGGCTCTCAGGCCCCGGCCTCGGCGGCCGCCTGGGCGGGCTTGGTGACCTGGGAGATCCAGGGCGCCTTGTAGTCGGTGAGCTGGATCTGCTTGTTGTCCCAGGTGCCGTAGCGGGGGTTGACGTCGACGTTCAGCGCCTTGGACGCGTTGGTCAGGGCGTCGCCGATGGCCTTGGTGCCCTCGGGGGTGGACGGGTCGGCGCCGAGGGCCTGGCCGAGCTTGGTGATCTGGATCTGCTCGCGCAGGAAGGCGTCGATCTGGCCCGGGGCGAGCCAGCGCTCCTGGAGGACGGCCTGCTGGAGCCCCTTCTCGCCCTGGTACTGCGCGACGGCCGACTGGCGCATCTGCTGGATGTCGGCGCGGGTCACCGTGACGCCCGCGTCCGCAGCGGCCCGGTCGAGGACCCGGTCGAGGATCAGCCCGTGCAGCTTGGCGCGGGCGAGCTGGCCGGACTGGTCGGTGAGCTGGGCGGACTGCGGGGACGAGCCCTGCGCCTCGCGTACGTCCGCCACCTGGGCCTGCACGGTGGACACCGTGATCCGGTCCCCGCCGACGACGGCCGCGGCGCCGGGGTGGGCCTGGCTGCCGCAGGCGGTGAGGAGCGGCGCTGCGGCGAGCAGCGCGGCGGAGACGGTGAGCGCGGTGCGACGGCGGCGGTGCAAAGGAGCCTCCCGAGGAGATTGTGCGGCGGTGCACAAGGCCTTGCGTTGATCGATGCTAGAGCATCCGGCAGTTGGGGAGCGGGAAAAGGAGCGGGTCTGGGTGCGTGCAGCTGCAAGGCGGAGGATTGAGGCAACGCGGAGCGTTGTTGATTGACGACAACGCCGCAGATGTGCGTGCCCAGACCCGTGACGCCGTCCCCCGACTGCCGGATGCTCTAGGGCAGTGGAAGTGGTCCGGGCCACTGATTCGACCAACGATTCGGGAGGAGTTGGGGATGCGGGCCGCCCCGGTTCGGACGGTGACCGTCCGACCGCCGTCTCAGGCCACCGGTTCCGGCCGCTTCCGGGGCGGGGTGTCCGGCCGCAGCATGATCGTGCGCGAGACCACGAACGTGATGGGGATGGCGGCCGCGGCGGCCACCAGCGGGGCGTAGCGGTCGCTGAATCCGGCCAGGTCGACCAGGAGGTAGACGCCGCCGGTGGTGATGACGAAGTTGGCCGCGTTGGTGAGGGGGAAGAGCAGGAACTTCCGCCAGGTGGGCCGGGTGCGGTACGTGAAGTACGAGTTCAGGAAGAACGATCCGGTCATGCTGAGCACGAAGGCGAGTACGTGGGCGGCGATGTACGGCAGCCGGTGCAGCAGGAGCAGGTAGCAGCCGTAGTACGTGCCGGTGTTCACCGCGCCCACCAGGGCGAAGCGGACGATCTGTGCCGTGACGCTCATCGGCGTGCGAACTCCCGGGGTTCCGGCTCCCGGTCGGGCCGGTGCGCGGAGGCGTTGGTGGCCTTCACGAGGAAGTGCGGGCGGCGCTTCACCTCGTAGTAGATGCGCCCCACGTATTCGCCGACCACCCCGACCATCACCATCTGGACCCCGGCGAGTGCGGTGACGACGACGAGGAGGGTGACGTATCCGGGGGTGTCGACGCCCCGTACGAGGGCGACGCCGACGATCCAGGCGGCGTAGGCGAGGGCGAGCGCGGTGAGGAGCAGGCCGAGGTAGAGGGCGGCGCGCAGGGGTTTGTTGTTGAAGGAGAGCAGCCCGTCCAGGCCGTAGTTGAGGAGTTTGCCGAAGGTCCAGGCGGAGCGGCCCTGTTCCCGTACGGCGTTCTCGTAGCTGAAGGTCGTGGTGGGGAAGCCGACCCAGGCGAAGAGGCCCTTGGAGAAGCGGTTGTACTCGGTGAGGCCGAGCACGGCCTCGGTCGCGCGCCGCGACAGGAGCCGGAAGTCGCCCACTCCGTCGACGAGCTCGACGTCGACGAGGCGGTTGATCAGCCAGTAGTAGGCGCGTGCGGAGAGGGTACGGGTGACGCGGTCGCCGGTGCGGGTGCGGCGGGCGATGACCTGGTCGTGGCCCTTGGCGTGCTCCTGGAGCATGCGGCCGACGAGCTCCGGCGGGTGTTGGAGGTCGGCGTCCATCAGGACGACGGCGTCTCCCCCGGCGTGCTGGAGGCCGGCCAGCATGGCGGCCTCCTTGCCGAAGTTGCGGCTGAAGGAGACGTAGCGGACGCGGGGGTCGGCGGCGGCCAGTTCCTGGATGAGGGGGAGGGTCCGGTCGGCGCTTCCGTCGTCGATGTAGACGACCTCGAACGCGTGGCCGAGACGGGACATCTCGTCCGTGACGCGTTCATGGAAGCGTTCGAGGATCTCTTCCTCGTTGAAACAAGGCACCACCAGCGAGATCAGCACCCATGTACATCAACCGGTCGAGGTGTCGCCCTCCGGAGCCCGGTGTGACCGGCGGGCGGCCATCGGGTGAACGGCCCCGGGCGCCTTCCCCGGAGCCCGCGCACTCAACCGCCCCGGACCTCCATCTGGCGCTCCAGCTGCCGGCGCAGTTCGACGGCCTGCGGGTGGTGCGGGCCGTAGGTGCGCTCGGTGTCGTACAGCAGCGCCTGGAGCTGGGAGCGCGCTCCCGCGTGGTCGCCGAGGGCGAGGAGCAGCTGTCCGATGCGGTGGCGGATCTCGTACGAGCGGGCCGGGTCGTTGCCCGTGGCGTACTGGTTCTCGTAGTACGGCAGGACGGCGCGGTATTCGGCGAGTGCGGCGGCGGGCTCCCCGAGCTGTTCGAGGCACTGGGCGACGTCGCAGCGGTAGCCGAGGGTCTGCGGGTCGGCGGCGCCCGCCTCGGCCGCGCGGTCGTCGGCGAGCCGGCGCAGTTCGGGCAGGGCGCGGCGGTACTGGCCGTCGTCCATGAGGGTGGCCGCGTACTGCTTGCGCAGGATGCGGACGACCGGGGAGCCGGGGCCGTGCTGTTCGGCGGCGACGGGCAGGAGCCCGCCGAGCATGTCGACGGCCTGGGTGATGCGGCCCTCGCCGAGCAGCTTCTTGACCTCGTCGACGGCCGCGGCGACGTCCGTCCGGGCGGGCGCGGCGGCGGGCCTGGGGGGCGGCGGGACCGTGGGGCGGTCGGGCCAGGGGGCGTGCGGCCGGAGGAAGGGGCGGGTGGGGTCGAGCGGTCCGGTGGGCGGCCGGTAGCCGCGCGCGGGCAGCAGCGGGGCGAGCTGCTCGTACACCTCCTGGGCGCTGTCCGGGCGGTGCTGCGGGTCCTTGGCGAGCAGCCGCAGGACGAGCGCCTCCAGGGCCTCGGGGATGTCGGGCCGGATCTGCCGGACGGGCACCGGTGGTTCGTAGAGGTGGCGGTGGAGCACGCCGAGGGCGGTTGAGCCGGCGAACGGCACGTCGCCGCTGAGCAGTTCGTGCAGCAGGACGCCGAGGGCGTAGAGGTCGGTGTACGGGCCGACGGCGCCGCCCATCGCCTGTTCGGGGGCCATGTAGGCCGGGGAGCCGATGGGTGAGCCGGTGTGCGTGAGGCGGGTGGTGTCGGTGTCGAGGACGGTGGCGACGCCCAGGTCGAGGACGAGGACGGTGCCGTCCGGACGGACCATCACGTTGCGGGGCTTGAGGTCGCGGTGGACGATCGGCACGGCGTGCACGGCGCTGAGGACGGCGCACAGCTGCGCGGCGACCGCGACGGCCCAGGGCCAGGGGTAGGGGTCGTGCTCGGCGAGGTGGTCGCCGAGGTCGGCGCCCTCCACGTACTGCATGACGAGGAACAGGTCGTCGCCGTCGCTGCCCGCGTCGTGCACGGTGACCAGGCCCGGGTGGTCCACCTGCGCGGTGACCCGGCACTCGCGGACGAAGCGGCGGCGCAGTTCGTCGGCGGCCTCGCTGCCGATGGGTCCGGTGACCCGGTCGGGGCGCAGCAGCTTGACGGCGACCCGGCGGTCCAGGCGCTGGTCGTAGGCCGTCCAGACCTGGCCCATGCCGCCCTGGCCGAGGATCGTCGCCAGCTCGTACCGCCCGCCGATGAGGCGACCGCTCACCGGCCCTCCTCCTTGCGGAGGTAGTCGCTCAGCTCGTCGAGCTCGGCGCGAACCTGGTTGATGCGCTGGGGCGGGGCGGGGTGCTGCGGGGCTGGGCGGGCGTCCTCCGGTTGGGGGCAGCGCGTGAGGGGAAGCGGGTAGGGCTGCTGCTGGGCGTGGGGCGGGTAGGTCTGCGGCTGCCCGTACGGGGGTGTCGGCATGGGCACGGTGGTCACGTATCCGTAGCCGGGGACCGGCTGCGGGAAGGCGGCGTCCTTGCCGGTCAGGCGGGCGTAGTGGCGGACGTCGGCGACGAGGTAGTACACGCAGGCACCCGCCAGCACCAGGAGCAGCAGCGGTATGAGCACGTAGTCGATGCCGTGCGCCTCCACGTTCGGCTCGTCCCTGCCGAGGATGGGCAGCAGCACGCATACGAAGACGAAGCCGGCGCCGGCGATCCACCAGTCGAGGGCCCGGCGGCGGACGAACGCCAGCCTGAGCAGCGGTGCCCACAGCAGCATGCCGAGGGAGCAGAGCGCGAGCAGGGTGAACAGGACGCGCATGGATACGATCCAGGGCCTGCCGGGGACTCGGCGCGGCGCCGTGGGCGGAAGACCCGGGGCGTACATGGCTGCTCCTGGATTGCCTGGTCGTGGAACGTCCGCGCGCACGGGGACGTGCGTGCGGATCCGAGCGTAAGGGGCGACACCGACAGCGTGCCCGGGGTTGTGCGGAACCGTTGTGGTTCCGGTCACTCCGGCGTGACCGTACCGTCCGTCAGGCCGTCGTACAGGCCCTGGACGAGCTGCCCGCCGAGGCGTCCGGCGAGCCGCAGCGCGTCCTCGAACTCGGCGAGGGCGCGGAACCGTTCGCCGTAGCGCTGCTGTTCCGCCAGGGGCAGGCGCGGCAGTTGGAGGCGGCGGGCGTCGAGCCGGGTCGCGGTGGAGGCGTGGCTGCTGGCCTGCCGGTTGTTGGTGGTGCCGCGCAGGAAGCCGGCGAGGAACCAGGGGTCGAGCACGCCCGGGTCGGGCCGCAGCAGCTGGAGGTTGCGCCCGAGGGCGGCGCCGGCGGTGGCGTCGTCGACGACGCGGACGACGGTGACGCCGCCGAGCACGGGCACGACGACGTCACCGGCCGCTACGAGCACCGGCTCCTCGGGGGTCCCGTCGACGGGCAGGCTGCGCGAGGGTGCGGTGCCCGCGAGCACGTCGTGCTCGGTGAGGACGGGGCCCGTCCCGGTGCCGGTGCCGCCGTGCCGGAGCTGGAGCGCGCCGGCGCGGGCGAGTTCGCCGATGGTGGTGAGCGGGCGGTGCGCGGGGGTGGTGAGGGCGGGAGGCGGCGGGGTGAGCCCGGTGGCGAGGCCCAGGGTGCGGGTCAGCCGTTCCCGTACGCCGGCCAGCTCGGCGGGTCCGCCGGTGGCGGCGGGGGACGGCAGGTGGCGGGCGGGGGCGAGGTCGACGTCGTCGTCGAGGAGTTCGATGACGGGGACGGTGCGGGAGGCGGCGCCGGGGGCGGCTTCGTGCTGGTCGCTCCCGGGGGTTTCGCCGGGGCCGTCGTACGCGTGCCAGGCGTCGAGCACGGCGCGGCGCAGGGCGGTGAGGTCGAGGCGGTCGCGGCCGCCCCCGGTGGTCTGCTCGGCGGGCTCGGCGGTGTCGACCAGCAGCAGTTCGGGCGTGGGATGCGGTTCGGCGCCGGGCCTGCGCAGCACCCACAGGTGCAGCGGGATGCCGTACGGGGGTGCGGCGCCGGCCGGGAGGGCGATGACGGCGCGCAGTGCGCCCCGGCGCAGGAGGTCGGCGCGGATGCGGCGGCCGGAGCGACGGGAGGCGGCGGCGGGCGGCATCAGGAGGACGGCGGTGCCGCCTTCGCGCAGCCGGGCCAGCGCGTGCTGCACCCAGGCGAGTTCGGACTCGGTGCGGGCGGGGAAGCCGTACTCCCAGCGGGGGTCGTAGGCGAGTTCGTCGTGGCCCCAGTTGCGTTCGTTGAACGGCGGGTGGCAGAGCACGGCGTCGGCGGTCAGGTCCGGGAAGGCGTCGGTGCGCAGGGTGTCCCCGGTCCGCACGTCGACCGCGCAGTCGGCGGGCGCGGTGCGCAGGGCCAGGCGGAGCGCGGTGACGGCGGCGAGAGCGGGGTCGCCCTCCTGCCCGTACAGCCCGGCCGGCCCTGGGGCGGCGGCCAGCAGGGCGCCGGTGCCCGCGGCCGGGTCGAGGACGGTGAGCACCCCGGGTCCGCCGGTTCCGGCCAGCTCCGCCATCAGCTCGGCGAGTCCGGGCGGGGTCAGCGTGTACTGGCGCGGGTTGGCGTCGAGCTGGCGGCCGAGCAGGAACTCGTACGTCTCCCGGGTGCCGGATTCGGCGGCCAGTTCGGCGGCGCCGCGCAGGAGCGGTACGGAGGGCAGGAGTTCGGCGCGGTCCGGGGTGTGCACGGCGCGCCCGTTGCCTGCGGGCCCGAAGCGGTCGGCGAGGGCGTCGTTCAGCGCGAGGGAGAGCACGCCGGCCATCCGTTCGTCGGAGACGCCGGTGATCTCGCGCCAGGCGGCGGGGCTCCGGTCCACCAGGAGCAGGGCGCAGCCGACGTGGGCGAGGGCGGTGACTGCGCCCGCCGGGTGGCCGGACAGCTGCTGCCAGACGCGTTCGCGGAGCGGGACCTCGGCGAGCTTGCCCTGGTCGCGCAGCCACCGCTCGACTTCGGGCAGGGCGAAGGACGGGCTGGTCTCGGTGCCGCCGACGGGCTGGGGGAAGTCGGCGTGCCGGCGGCGCCAGTTGCTGACGGCGGCGCGCCCCACGCCGGCCAGGCGGGCGATCCCGGCGGCGGTCACCTCTGTCGCGTTCTCCGGCACTTGCTGTCTCCCCTGTGCTGTACCGCTGACGGATCGGCCCCACGCCAGCGCACTCCGGCATGCGCTGGGGTGGGGCGAGCATACCGACCCGTACACAGCGGTCCACTCACAGCGATTCACGGCGTGCGCCAAGTCGTTTCGCGTGAACCGTGTTGACTCGGTTCACAGATGATGCTGTGATTGACCCGTCGCTGAACGAGTGCGACAGGTGGATCCGCTCACCACTTCATCCCGTACTTGCCGAAGGGCACAGCCATGTCCCAGTTCACGCAGCCGCCGCAGTCCCCGTACTCCCAGCCCCAGCAGCCGTACGGCCCCGACCACACTCCCGGGATGCGCCCCGCGCGCAACGGACTGGGCATCGCCGCCCTGATCCTCGGGCTCATCGGCGCGGTGTCGGGTCTGATCCCGCTCCTGTTCTGGCTGGCGGGCATCCTCGGCACGATCGCGCTGATCCTGGGGCTCGTCGGCCGGGGCCGCGCCAAGAGGGGCGAGGCGACGAACAAGAACATGGCCACCTTCGGCACCGTCCTCGCGCTGATCGCGCTGATCATGTCGGTGGTCGGCGCGGTGATCACCTTCAAGGCGGTCGACGACGCGGTGGACGACCTGAACAAGTCGGTGTCGGACACGACGGCGTCCGCGAAGCCGAAGGCGGGCGGGGAGAAGGGGAAGTCCGGCGACGACAAGGCGGGCAAGGAGGAGAAGCCCACCGGCGAGGCGCTGGAGGCCGGCGACTCGGCCGTGTACGACGACGACCTCACGGTCACGGTCGGCGACGCGACGAAGTACTCCCCCACCGAGTACGCGGCCGGTCACACCAAGGGCAACAAGGCCTACCAGGTCGCCGTCGTCATCGAGAACGCGGGCAAGGAGAAGTTCGACGCCGCACTGGTCACCGTCGAGGGCCGGGCCGGGGAGGACGGCGTCGACGCCGAGCAGATCTTCGACGACAAGGTCGGCACGGGCTTCACCGGCACGATCCTGCCGGGCAAGAAGGTCACCGTGCTGTACGCGTTCGACGCACCGGCCGACGCGAAGAACCTGACCGTGGAGGTCGGCCCCAACTTCACGTACGACTCGACGCAGTGGGACCTCGGGCTCTGACCCGCACAGCGCTCCCGCTCACACCCGTGGAACCCGCCCCAGGGCGGGTTTTCCGCGTCGGCTCAGCCCTCGCGCTCCCCCGGCCAGGCGGCCAGCGCCAGTTCGGCGATCTCGGCCAGCTCCTCCGGGCTCGCCCCGTCGCAGGACCGCTGCGACATGCCCTGGACGATCGTGGCGAAGTACCCGGCGAGCGTGCGCGGGTTGACCCGCTCCGGCAGTTCGCCCGCGCGCTGCGCGTCCCGCAGCCGCGCCTCCCAGGCCTCGACGTTGCCGTTGCGCGCCCCCCGAAGGCGGTCGGCCACCCCGGCGTCCTGCGGGGAGATGTTGACGGCCGCCTTGATCACCATGCAGCCCGACGGGTGCGACGGGTCCGCATAGATCCGGGCGGCCTCCCGCAGGAGGCGCGCGAACGCGCGGTAGGCCGTGGGCTCCTGCTCCAGGGCGTCACGCATGAAGGTCCCGACGGGCGTCGTCCCGTACGCGGCGACCGCCTCCTCGAACAGCGACCGCTTGTCACCGAACGCGGCGTAGAGGCTCGCCGGCCGGATGCCCATCGCCTCCGTCAGCTCCCCGATCGAGGTCGCCCCGTAGCCCCGCTCCCAGAACAGCCGGACGGCGGCCGCGAGGGCCGCGTCCCGGTCGAAGGAGCGCGGCCGTCCGCGCGCCGCACCTTTGCCAGTCATGCCCCACATTCTAGAGCGCCCACTCAAGAAGTCGTGCTACGTTCTTTCTGGAACGATCACTCAACAAATAGCTGAGGTGCAACAGTCATGTCTGCGCACGCACTTGAGGGCAAGGTCGCACTCGTCACCGGCGGCAGCCGGGGCATCGGGCGCGGCATCGCGGAGCGTCTGGGGCGGGACGGGGCCGTCGTCGCCGTGGTCTACGCCCGGGACTCCGCGGCGGCCGATGAGGTGGTCGAGGTCATCCGGAAGAACGGCGGCACGGCGTTCGCCCTCCGCGCCGAGCTGGGGACGCACGGCGACGCGGCCGCCCTGTGGGAGGCGTTCGACGAGCAGATCACCGCGTACGCGCCCGGCGGCGAGGTGGACATCATCGTGAACAACGCCGGCGCCGGGCTCTACTCCGAGCTGTCCTCGCTCACCGAGGAGGCGTTCGACGCGGTCTTCGCCGTCAACGTACGAGCGCCGTTCTTCATCGTCCACCACGGGCTCGGCCGGCTCCGCGACGGCGGCCGGATCATCAACATATCCAGCGGCGCGGCCAGGCTCGCGATGCCGAACATCATCGCCTACAGCGCGACGAAGGGCGCCCTGGACAACTTCACCCTGACCCTCGCCAAGGAGCTGGGGCCGCGCGGCATCACGGTCAACTCGGTGGCCCCCGGCATCATCGACACCGACATCAACGCGGACTGGCTGCGCGGAGACGCCGAGGCGGAGAAGGGTGCCGCATCCCTGGCCGCACTGGGCCGGGTCGGACAGCCGGAGGACGTCGCGGACGTCGTCGCGTTCCTCGCCTCGGACGACTCCCGCTGGGTGACGGGCACGGTGGTCGACGCGACGGGGGGCTCGGGGCTCTGAGGGGGCGGGCGGGGCACGCGCAGGGCGGCGGACCGAGCCCGCCGCCCCTCGTGACTACCGCGTCAGCCGCCGCACTGCTTCAGCATCATGTCCTTGTCCGCGCTCGTCACCGGCAGGTCGTACTTCAGCGAGACCTGGGCGAAGCGCAGCACGTACGCGCAGCGGATCGGCTTGTACGGGGGGAGCCAGGTCGCGGGGCCCGCATCGCGCTTGGCGTTGTTGGCGGGGCCGTCCACGGGGATGAGGTTGAGCGGGTCATTTATGTCGGCACCCGTAACCGTCTCACCGAGCTCTCAGTTATGTAGGCGTTCAGCTTGTCTCATACGGGGAGGGTGGCGTGCGCGTGACGGACTCTGGAGAAGCCGACGCCGATTCGGAAGCGATGGTGCTACTGCACAGGACCAGAGCAGGCGGGACGTCCTCGGTCGATCCACTCCCCTTCGACGGACGCTCAGTGCTCCGACGAGCCGGTGCTGACGAAGGCAGGCCCTTCATCCTCGGCCCGGACGGCAGCTACGACCGCGACCTGAACCGCTTCCTGCGCGACCTGGAGAGCTGGGGCGTGCGGGCGGAGAACAGCCGGATCGCGTACAGCACCGACGTCATGCTCTACTGCCGCTTCCTCCACGAGTCCCGCGGCGGCAAGTCGATCTGGGACACGGACGGCGCCGATCTTCGCGCGTACAAGTCCGTACGGCTGCACGGCGACGGTCCGGGCAAGGTGTCCGCGGCGACCTGGAACCGTTCCATCGCCGCACTCGACAAGTGGGTGCAGTGGTCGCTGTACGAGGAGTTGTTGTCGGCCGCGCCGTTCCGGTACGTCGACAAGACCGTGGTGTCGCCGCAGGGACCGAAGCGCGTACGGGTCAATGCGGACGCTGAGCCCGAGGTACCCAGGCAGCCGATTCGGTTCCTGTCGCACGAGGACTTCATGCTCTGGCGGGACGTCGGGTTGCGCGGGCTGTTGCCCGACGGTGCCCCAGATGCCAAGTGGCGTGGGCGCAACGGCGAACGCAACGCTCTCTTCGCCGATCTCCTGGTCTGCACAGGAATGCGGCTGGGCGAGGCCGCGAGTCTGCTGACGACGGAGCTGCCGCCGGTGAACGGCAGACGCCTGATCGGCGACATCACTGTCTCGGCCGCCGTGGCGAAGCGCGACAGGGCGCGCACGGTGTACGTCCGCCCCCGGGTGACCCGCGACCTGCACCACTACGTCGGGATGGAGCGCGACGAGCTGGTGCAGCGGAGGCGCGTCCGAGGCACATACGAAGCGGATGCGGAGCAGCTGCCGGTACGCCGGGCGAGTCGGCACGCGTTGGTCGTCGAGAACGGAACGAGCTGGTCGTACTCGCGCATCGGCGCGGCGGACCGGGCGCGGCTCATCCAGGTCGACGGCCGAGGAAGCGCACTCGGTCCTCTGTCGCTGTGGCTCGGGGAGAACGGGATGCCGCTGAGACGCAGTACCTGGCAGTCGGTCTTCCAGCGGGCGAACGAGCGGTGTGCCGCCTTCGGGCTCGACTTCGACGTCCACCCCCACACCCTGCGGCACACGTTCGCGGTGCACATGCTCGGCCTGCTGCTGCGACAGACCGTCCGGGCCCTCGGCATGCGTGAAGACCGCCGCTTCACCCACGCGGAGGTGAAGCGCCTGCTCATCGGCAACCCTCTGCGCAAACTCCAGCTCCTGCTCGGTCACCGCCACGAGGCGACCGTCTACACGTACCTCGACGTGCTGGACGAGGCCCAGGAGATCGTGCTCGCGGCGCTGAGCGAGTGGGACGAGCAGGCCGCCGCCTTCGAGCGGATCCGCCTGGATGCGGAGGAGGACCAGTGAGCCCGCGCCGTGTCCGCTTCCCTGCCGCCGTCGAGCCCCCTGCCGCGGCCGAGCCTGTGCCGACGATCGGTCCCGTGATCTTCACGGTGGATCTGAACGGAAGTCCTGAGGAAATCGATCTGTCGGGGCTTCCGTGCCCGCGCCTCGTCCGAGCCCTGTCCAACGCCCTCGTCGACGTCATCGGCAGCCCCGGCACTCTGCGCGACCGCAGTGGCGTCCGCTACGTCGTCAAACGCATCCGGGAGTTCGTCGAGTTCACTGCCGCCGCCCTGCCCGACTCGGCTGCCGAGCTGCGTCTGAGCGACCTGGAGTCCGGCCTTCTGGACGCCTTCGAGACACGGCTGATCGCTCGGTACGGAGAGACGAGCAAGGAGCCGTACCTCACCATGACCTACCTCGTGAGGCTGCTGAAGCTGGTGCACGAGGCACACCCCGAAGCCTTCGGGGCCGCCTTTCACGCCCGCCTGGGCTTCACATCGGCGTCGGCCCACCGAGCGTCGACGCCGCTCGACGCGTATCCGTTCCCGGTGCTCGACGCGTTGGAGGCCACCGCCCGGGACGATGTCGCCCGCATCCGCGACCGAATCCTGGAGGGCGAGAAGCTGGCGTCCACGGGCCGCGACCCGCGCCAACACGGGTGGGACCGGCTGGAGAACATCCTCTGGTACATCGAACACCACGGCCCGCTGACTGCCGACGACGCCTCGTACAAGATCCTGCGCCCCTGGGGCGGCAGAGAGGAACTCAACGGTCGTCTCCACCTCACCGCACGGGACCTGGTGCCCTTCCTGCTCCTGCTCGCCTGCCAGACAGGCATGGAACCCGAGTGCGTCCGGCAGCTGCGGTCCGACTGCCTGGCGAGTCCTGCACGTGGTTATGTCAGCATCGCGTACATCAAGAAGCGTGCCCCCGGTTCTGCACACAAGACGGCCAGGGTCACCGACGGCGGCTCGCTGCGCTTCCCCGGTGGTGTGATCCGGCTGGCCCTGCGCCTGACGAAACGGAGTCGCGAGCTGATCGGCAGCGACGCGCTGTGGTGCGACGTCGGTGGCCATGGACGAGCTCGTGCGTCCTTCGACGAAGGTCCTCGGGGCCGGTCGGATGTGACCCGCCGGTGGATGTCCGAGCATGGGCTGGACCGTCTCGCCGACCGCGACGGCAGTCCAGTCACCCTCGACCTGCGGCGAGTGCGCAAGACCGTCAAGTCCCGCCAGTATCTGCGAGCCGGCGGAGTGCTTGAGGACTTCGCCTCCGGCCACACCCGGCCGGTCGCCGCCAAGCACTACGCGGACATCGGCGCCCACGAAGAGACCCACGACCAGGCGGTGGAGGCGGGCCTTGCACGGGCGCTGGGCGTGGCTCTGGCCCCACCGGTGGTGCTGTCGGACGACGGAGACCGACTCGACGACAGCCAGGCCGCGCTGACCGCGCGGGAGATCGAGTCGGCGCTCGCTGGCGAGCAGGACGTATGGCTCGCCTCCTGCCGCGACTTCTTCGCATCGCCGTTCGCCCGCAAGCCCGGTGCTGCCTGCCCCGTTCCGGCCTGGGGCTGTCTGGAGTGCCCGAACGCGGTGTTCACCAGCCGGCACCTGCCGAGCCTGCTGTCCTTCCTGGACTTTCTGGAGCGACAGCGTGAGGAATACCCCGCCGCCGAGTGGACCGCGCGGTTCGGTCTCGCGTGGGATCGCATCGTCCACGGTGTCCGCGCGCGCTTCAGCACGCGCCAGATCGCCACGGCGCAGGCCATTGCCGAGGGCGGCAGCGATCGCCTGCTGCTACCCCCGTCGTTCCTGGAGGTCATCGCATGACTGCCGTCCCCAAGCCACGTACCGCTGATCACGACCTGTCCCCGGCGGCATCGGAGTACGCGCTCCTGGAGCGGCTCACGCGAGGCATGCCGAGCCGGGGTCCGCTTCTGTCCGAGGACGTCTGGGATCTGCGGTGTGTGCTGCCCCGCACCTGGCGGACATGGCGGCTCGACTTCAGGCAGATCGGCGATCCGATGACACGGCGTACAGCGAAGGAGTACGTCGCCTCCCGCCTCCACCGAGGCTCCCTGGGCCTCGGCCCCATGAAGGCCACGGTGGCGGCCGGAGAGCTGCGCGTCTTCATCGCCGTGATGTGCGACCTGCGAGAGGTGGGTGCCGCACGGTTGTCCGCCGTCGGCCGCACCCACCTGGACGCCGTGTTGACGCGGTGGAAGCCCAGCCCGGGCAACGCCGTCCGTAACATCACGCTGCTTAAGCACCTGGCGGCCCACGGGCCGTTCCTGTCCCAGGACCGGCTGAACCTCCTGCCTTGGAACGGCCGCAGCGCCTACGCCGTCGCCGGGGTGCGGCGGGTCAGGGGAGAGAACGCCACCCCTCGCATTCCCGAGGAGGTCCTCGCGCCGCTGCTGCGGGCAGCGGTCTTCTACGTGGAGACGGTCGGCGGCGACATCCTCGCCGCCCAGCGGGAGATCGCCGCGCTCGAAGCAGCACGCAAGGGCCGGAATCTCGGCCATGGCCAGGCACACGAACGGGTGCTGGCCTTCATCGCCGAGCGCCGAGAGGCCGGCCGAGGCATCCCCGCACTCCCCCTCGAGACCGCGCACACCGTGCCTGACGCCGTCACCGTCGGCGGCGTACCGCAGAGCCCCAATCACCGCCTCGTCTCCCTCCTGGCCGGCTGCGGCAACGCCGCACACCTTCGACCGCTGATCGCAGAAGCCGGCCGGGACATCGGCTACGAGGAAGGTGGCCTGGACACCCCGATGTCCGAGTGGCCGGCCACTGGCAGGCCGTGGCGCCCACGGCTCAGCCCCTTCACGTTGGCCAACGAGTTGTCCTTCCTGCGAACGGCATGCTGGATCGTCATCGCCTATCTGTCCGGGATGCGGGACACGGAAGTTCGTGAGCTGGATCGCCACTGCGCCATCATCGAGACCGGAGCCGACGGGCGTGCCCGGTACAAGGTCCGTGGCCGGGTCTACAAGGGGAAGGACCGCAAGCTCAGCGGTGACGAAGCCGAGTGGGTGGTCCTGGACGTCGTGCACCGGGCCGTCGCCGTTCTCAGGGAGATCAACGACGACCCCGGCCACCTCTTCGGCTACGACGGCGGCGGCCGCAACGGATACGTGCTCCTCAGCAACATGCCCCGGCGCATCAGAGCCTTCCGCGACCACCTCAACGAGCTCTTCAGCACGACGGATGAGCTCTACATCCCGCTGCCGGCGACGGACGAGCGCTCCCCGACGGTGGAGGACGAGGTCGAGGAAGATGCGCCGGCGCCCACGGCGCTTCCCTGGGCCTTCGACACCAGGCAGTTCCGGCGCACCCTCGCGTGGCACATCGCCCACCAGCCCTTCGGGGTGGTCGCGGGCGCCCGTCAGTACAAGCACGCCGCGATCACCATGTTCGAGGGATACGCGGGCACCTCCGCCTCCGGCTTCGCCGACGAGGTCGCCGCCGAGGAGGCCGTCGCCAAGCTCGATTATGTCGAGGACCTCTACCACGACTGGAACGAGGGCGGGCGTTCCGCGGGCGGTGCCACCCAGCGCATCGAGGCCGAGTTCGACCGCATCCGCGGCGAACTCGGCGATCTGGCAGGCGTGGTGGCCAGCCCCTCCCGCCTACGAACGCTCCTGCACCACCTGACGAAGACCCTGCACCCCGGCGTGCTGAACGACTGCTTCTACCAGGCGGAGACAGCCGTGTGCCGCAAGCGGGCCAAGCCTCTGGGCCGCCCCGTCCCCATGCTCGACATGTGCATGCGCTGCCCCAACTCGCGTCGTGCCGCCGTCCATCTGCCACGACTGGAACGAGCCCATGACATGGCCGAGTCCGAACTCGGCGGGGCCACCGGCCTCCCGTGGCTCCAGCAACTGGCCATCAGCGAGCACTTGGCCACTCTCACTCACCTGATTGCCGAGATCGACCACGAGGACGCCCGACGATGACCGACTCCACGGACGAGACCCTCCAAGCCGTCCGCACCGTCTTCGCATGTCTGGCCCGGGAGAACCTCAGCCTGACCGACATCGACCACAAGATCATGCGCGCCTTCGAGCAGCTCATGCTGGGACGACCCGAGATTACCGACGGCAGGATCTCGGCGGTGAACATCTGCACCGAGGCCGGAGTCTCCCGGGCCTCGTACTACCGCTCTCCTGTCGCGGCAGTGATCAAGGGGATTCTCAGTGCCCCCGAGTCCAGGCGTCCGGAGTCCGACGAACTCAGGCAGGAGACCGCGCGCCTTAAGCAGTCCGAGCGGAAATTGCGCCGGGAGAAGGCGGACGAGATCAGGGAGCTGCGGGCGACCCTTGCGGCGTACGCGAACCAGATCCAGGTCCTGGCACTCAGGAATGCGGAACTGGAGGCAGACACCCGGCGACTTCAGGCCCAGCTCGACGGAGGCCGGGAAGACGTGGTCAAACAACTGAGGCGATCACAGGAGCCGGCTTCCACTTGACGGCCCAAGCCGCATGCAGCATTCAGGACCGTGCTCAGTCGGTGTCCGTCGCGGCCAACATCGCCAGCCGTCGGCGTTCTGGAGAGACCGCGACGAGGCCGATGTCCCAGGCCACACGCTCGAACCACTTGGTTTCGGCGCCGAAGGCATACCAAGCGCACGCCCGGGCGCACGCCTCGACCTCCTCCGCAAGGCTGCCCTGCGCCATACCGGAGAGGCCGGCCATGGACTGCCACGCGGCCAGGCGGCCGTAGGCGCCACCGGCGCCAGAGTTGTACGCGCCGCCCGTGGACGCGGCGGCGAAGAGAATCCGCCAAGCGTGCTCCGGCGGGCAGGCCTCGACCGAAAAGGCGGTCTTCTTCGTCCCCGCGCCTTCCAGGCACGCCAGCCCGAGTGCCAACAGCGTGCTCGGTACCGACTCGGCTGCCAGAGGAGCTGCCAGATCGAAGACGCGTGCTTCGATCCGGCCGTTCGACTCGTCGGCCCAGTTCGTCACAGCAGCGCCGGTGCCCTTGGCAACGGCTTCGGTCGTCGTTTCCTCAGCTGACGGCACGTGCGCCCGGGCATCCCTCTGCACCTCACGGTTCGCCGACGGGCCGTACGGTATCGAGTGGCTGCCTCCGCGCACGCTGTAGCTCGGCAGATCCGGCTGACCTTCCAGCTCCGACAGCGCCAACGGCAGCTCCCCCAGCGGATGATGACTCCAGTGCGTCGACGTCGCCCACCCGGCGATCCCCGGTGACTCCGAGACGTCAACGCCCCTGAGCACCAGTTCATGGACAAGACACGCGCGCAGTTCCTCGGTGGCGTGTCCGGTGAACGCCACTGCGAGGTCCTCGGCCGGTTGGCTGGAGGCCAGCAGGGAGGCGGTATGGCGGTCGATCTTGCGATCAGCGGCCTCCACAGAAGAGACCAGACGCAGTGCTTGGACGACGTTGCCGGGGCCGGGCGTGGTGGCCAGCAGCCGGAGCAGGTAGTCGAAGACGCTCCTGTACTGCCACATCCGCCCCGCGTCGGTTGCATAAGCTCCGGCGAGCGCGATAGCGAGATCTGTGACGAAGGCAGCGTCCCCTCGCTCAAGACTGCTGTCAGCCGTCTTCCAAACGTCGGTGACGCTCTTCAGGCCCGGCAGTTTCGTCACGATCTTCTGTATGCGGTCAGCCACAGCGATGGAGCATAGGCGTTCCGCAGCGCGCAGGCGACGGCACTTCGCCTGATCACCGCAGCCCTCTCAGTCCCCGCACTGCTTGAGCATCATTTCCTTGTCCGGGGCTGTCACTGGGAGCTCATACTTTTCCGCGACCTGCGCGAACCGCACCGTGTACGAGCAGCGGATCGCCTTGTTCGACGGCAGCCAGGATGCCGGACCGGAGTCCCGCTTGGCGGAGTTCGTGGAGCCCGAGACCGGCAAGAGGTTCAGCACGTCGTTGGCCAGCTGCCGCCGTTTCTCCTTGCTCCAGCGCGCGGCGCCCATCTGCCAGGCGTACGACAGCGGCACCACGTGGTCTATCTGCACCTCGGTGGCCTTGGCCTTCTTCCAGGCGATTTCCTTGCCGGTGTACGGGTCGTACAGGTCCATCGACACGACAACGCAGTCGGAACCCGTACGGAACTCGACGTTCCGGCCGTGAAGTTTCAGCAGGTCGTTTCGTGTGTCACAACCGTTTCGCGCCAGCGGCACCCCGTCCGCCGTGTCCATCCACGCGTAGCCGAACTCGTCCCGGTCGTATCCCGTCTTCGGCCCCCGCCCCTTGGTCGTCACCTTGGAGATCAGCGCACGCGCTGTCGCCTCGTCCTTCTCTGCCGAGATCGGGGCCAGTCCTGGCTTTGTTCCGTCAGGATCGGCCAAGGGACTCGTCTCGTACCTGGTGGACGTGCCGCCGCCTGATGAACCGCGCTCGCCGGAGAGTCCGCCTCCCGTACAGCCCGCCAGGACCGTCCCGACAACCAGTACAGCGCCGACATGCAGCACGCCGCTCGTGAGACACCGCACGGACACGTGGCCACCCCGCCCCTGAGACACATCAGCGTGAGACATCTAGGCCGCCAACATAAGGTCGTTGGCGATCTGCTGGCGCTTGGACTCGTTCCAGTGGGCGGCGCCCATCTGCCAGTCGTACGACAGCGGCATGACGTGGTCGATCTGCACCTTGGTCGCCTGCTGCTTGCGCCACTCGATGGTCTTGCCGGTGTACGGGTCCTTGAGCGTCATCGAGACGACCACGCACTTCGAGCCGGATCGCAGCTCGACGTCCTTGCCGTCGCGGGCGAGCAGGTCGTTGCGGGTTATCTCTATCGCTCTCCCGATCTCGATGCACGTGAGGCACAGCCGTAACCCACTCCTGTCCCTCGCCGTTATCAGTCATGCCATGAGGCACATGAGTGACAACGGAGACAGGAAGCAGATCCATGACGTTATGCACGGAGAAGGCCGTCTCGCCCACCACCGGCGAGACCACCTGGCTCCTGGTCGATGAGGAGACGTACGCGCCCCACCCCGAAGCCCGTGAGTTCTCCCTGTACCTGCGCGGAGCCGGGCGGTCACCGCAGACACAGCGCGCGTACATCCCCAGAATCGGCCGCTTCCTCAATTGGTGCGCAGAGCGGGGTACCGACTGGAGGACCGCCCGGCTCGGGGACATGAGCCTGTTCAAGTTCCACGTCGAGCGGACACTGACCCAGTACGGGCGGCCTCCGACCGGCAAGACGGTCAACGTCACGCTTACCGCGGTCTGCGAGTTCTTCCGCTTCTGCGCCGTCCAGGGACACGTGGCCCACGAAGTCGCCGCGCGTCTCAGCGAGCCGCGCTTCCTCGTCCACGCCCCGGTCGGCTTCGATCCCGGCGAGGGCGGCCAACACCTGATGGTAAAAGCCCGCGTCCTGAAGGCGCCGGAGATCGAGCGGGCACCGCAGACGCTCACCCGAGCCCAGACGGATCAGATCCTCGAGGCCGCTCGCACCGCGCGTGACCGGCTGCTGCTGACCGTCCTCCTGGAAGCTGGCCTCCGCATCGGCGAAGCCCTTGGGCTGCGGCGCGAGGACATGCATCTGCTCCCCGACTCCACCCATCTCGGCTGCCGGACCGGTGGCGCGCACCTGCACGTCAGGCCTCGACAGGACAACGTCAACGGGGCACGGGCCAAAGCCGGGCGCCCTCGCATGGTTCCGCTGACGCCAGAGGTGGTGCATCGGTATCGCGATCATCTCGGTGAGCGTGAGCAGGTGGCCGGCTCCGCCGACTGTGACTACGTCTTCGTCAACCTCGTCGGCATCCACGCGGGACGCCCCCTGTCGTACTCCAACGCCAAGCAAGTGGTCGAACGGATCGGGAGGCGCTGCAGTCTGACCGCCCGGCCGCACATGATGCGGCACACGGCCGCCACCCGCTGGATTCGCAACGGGGTCGCTCCGGACGTCGTGCAGACACTCCTGGGCCATGCCTCGTCGGCGAGCACAGCCGTGTACGTGCACGCCCAGGACGAGGATCTCCGCGCGGCCGTCGACAGCCTCGCTTCGGAGCTGCTGCGATGACCATTGCACCTCTCCGCTCGGCTGTCGTTGCCTCCGTCTCCGTTGAACCGGAGTGGCCGTCATGGCTCGCGGCGCGCCTTCCGTCAGGCTGGCGGTCAGATGAGTGGGACCCCGTTCAGGCACTATTCACTGCCGATCCCGGTAACCCGACGACCAGCGTGTTCGTCTGCTCCGTGGCCTCCTGCACCACCCATGTGGCGAGCAACGGCTCCCGCTGCGACGCCTGCCGGAAGGCCCGATACCTCCTGGGGAACCCTGCGGACTTCGACACCACGCACACCCCGGATCCGTCTCGCCGTAGGCCCAACACCTCCGCGAACGGGGCGATGCCCGGCGTCTCCCAGTTCTCGCTCGCGGGTGTGCGCCCCGCGGTCCGCCAGGAGCTCTTGTACGGGATCCAGCAGCGCGACGATGCCGGAATCAGCCTGGTCCCCCAGCGGGTACGCCGCATCGTGGCCGGTCTCCCCACCGGACTCGGCTCGCTCCTCGACCTGGACGCCTCCTTCTCCTCCGGGCTTCCAGCCGCGACCTCCGGCGTCCTGAACGGTGTTCTCCAGCACGTCCGACGCGCACGCATCGAGTTCGAGGGCACCGATCCGACCTCGGGCGACGTATGGGAGTGCGCTCTCATCGGGCTGACGGCAGGGCGCGGTCGCAAGTACACCGCTGTCCACGGCGACATCGACTTCCGTCCGGTACGGCAGCGTTGGCTGCGGGAGCTGGTCAAGGAGTACGGCCGCACGACCCGCCCCAACGTCATGGACCTGCGGCAGACCGTCTACGCGGCGACCATCGCGTCCTCCGCGCTGGCAGGCCGCCCCCACGGGGATGAGCCGCAGGGCCTCGCCATGGCTGACATGAACGCGGTGGTGGACATGTTCCGCATCACCAAGCGGCCCGAGGACGGTCGCGACTACTCCACCAGCCACCGCAGAGCCCTGCTCCGCCACTGGCGCACGTTCCTGGAGTACGCACGGCAGGCCGGGATGATGGACCACGTGCCCGGCGGGTTCGCGCTCACCCCCCGCTTCCACAGCATCGCTGCCGTGGAAGTCACCGAGGACGATCTCGGCCGTGCGATTCCCGAGCACGTGATCGCCCAGCTCGACGCGCACCTCGGTCTGCTGGGCACCTCCACGGGATACGCGAGCGGCGGCTGGACGGCGGCCGACTTCGCGCGGATGTACCAGATCGTCTACGCGGTCCTCCGGGATACCGGCCGCCGTCCGGGCGAGGTCACCAGCCTGCACCGCGACTGCCTGGAGCGAATCGACGGCAAACCGACGCTGATCTACGACAACCACAAGCGGCGACGCCACGGCCGTCGGCTGCCGATCTCGGAGAGCACCGCCCAGCTGATCGAAACCTGGCAGAAGGAGCTTGATGCGCTACCGGCCGTGCCGGCCTGTGCCCAGTGGCTGTTCCCCTCGCCCGGACAGCGCAACCGTCCGCGCCGCGGGCATCTGAAGGCCGCACAGTTCTGCAACCGGATCTTCCGCGACTGGGTCGACGAGCTGATCCCGAACCTCTCGGACGACCGGCTCGACGAGGACGGCGCCCCGGTCGCTTACGACCGGACCCAGGTCGTCCCGTACGGGTTCCGTCACGCTTACGCCCAGCGCCATGCGGACGCGGGCACTCGCCCCGACGTCCTGCGGGAACTCATGGACCACCGTTCACTGGACGTGACCATGGGGTATTACAAGGTCTCCCTCAGCCGAAAGCAGGAGGCCGTGCGAACGGTCTCGGCACTCGCCGTCGACCGGCACGGAGCAGCCCGCGGATTCGGCGATCCCCTCGCCTACGAAGTGGAGAGCGTCGGGGTTCCCTACGGCGGCTGCACCGAGCCGAGCAACGTCAAGGCCGGGGGCGGGCACTGCCGCATCCGCTTCCAGTGCTCCGGATGCGACTTCTACCGGCCCGACCCCTCCTACCTACCTGCTCTGGAGCAGCAGATCGCGGACCTGCGGGCTGACAAGGAGGCCGCACTGGCGATGCAGGCCGCAGACTGGGTCGTGCGGAACCTCGACGATCAGATCCGCGCCTTCTCGAAGTCGTCCGACGAGATGCGGCGGAAGCTCGACGCGCTGCCCGCCGAGGAACGGGCCGCCGTCGAATCCGCCTCGCGCGAGCTGCGCAAAGCGCGTTCGGCAGCGGCGTTCGTTCCCCTACAGGCTCTGACCACGCGGAGCCCGAAATGAAACACCCCGCCGCTTCCGGCGGCAACGACCGGAACGCCCGGGTCGAGCGCCTGCGCGTCAGCCGCGCCAAGGACAGCGAGGACAAGACCCGGCGTGCACTCGACACTGTGGACGGCCTTCTCCGCTCAGGACGACGGATCACCGTCGCCCAAGTGGCCCGGGATGCCTCGGTGTCCACATGGTTCGTCTACAACCAGCCTCGGGTGCACCAAGCCGTTCAGGACGGCATCACCGCCCAGCGAACGCGGGGTCGCCAGAACCCCCACGCTCCGGAGGCGTCCCAGGTGTCTCCGGCCGGGTTGCGAACGGATCTCGCACTGGCCCGCGAAGAGATCAAGGACCTCAAGAAGGAGCGCGATCGGCTCCGTAACCGGGTCAGTCTCTCTCTCGGCGCCGAGTTGGAGGGTGTGAACCAGCATGAGCTGATCGAGCGGGTACAGCAGATCGAGCAGCGGAATACCGCGCTGGAGCATGCGTTGTCAGAGGCCAGGGATCAGATCGCCGCCCTGGAGGGTCAACTGCGTGCGGCGGAGGACGACCTCACCGCCGCGCGAGCCAGTCTGCGCCGCGCCATGCGGGCTGTTCCGTCCCCGTAGCTCGCGTTCCACCACCTGCGGCTGTCCACCTTGAGTGTTGTCTGCCGGGCAGCCGTGAGAGGCGGAATCAGAATGGGGGATCGTTGAGGAGCGAGCCGGTCCAGACAGGTGAGACCGGTTCGGAATCGCGCTGCTGAAGGAGTAGGACGGCGTCGTTGACGCGCCCCAGGTCGATGAGGTGGCCGGCAAGTTCGTTGCTGTTCGCGGAGGCGTGCTGTTCGAGAACGGCAACAGCCTCCTCGGTGCGTCCGGCGCCGGCGAGCAGTTCAGCGATGTGCGGCGCCGCGTACGAGGCGGCGCCCTCGGGGTGGGAGCAGGCCTGTGCGACCGCTTCATCGACGCCGTCGCGGGCGGCGATGAGCGGCAACCGTATCCAGTACAGGTCCCAGTCCTCCTCGCCCCCGCGGGCGGCGGCGAGGGCGTCGAGGTGCGCCAGGCCGTCCTCGGGGCGCCCCTGTGCGAGACATAGGTTGGACCACGTATGCAGGATCCAGTCGTCCCCGTTGTGGGCCTCGGCCAGGTCTCGCATCACATCGACCGCTTCGCCCCCTCGGCCATGCCGTGCCAGGAGCTCCGCCAGTCGCACCGTGCCGTGGCACCGGAAGTCCTGCGAATCGCCCGACCTCCGGTACACAGCGATCGCGCCTTCCACGTCACCGCGCTCCTCCAGTGCCTCAGCCAGACGCTGCGCGGCGTGACCGAGACGATCGGTCACCGCGTACGCGCGCAGTTCCTCGATCCGACCGTGTCTCGCCAGCAGGTCGGCCAGCTGATCCCGGTTGTTGACCGAGGTGATGTACCGGGTGCGCAGCAGGGCGATCGCTTCGTCGACGCGGCCCTGGCGTTCGCGGATCGTTGCAAGAAGTCCGATGGCGTCGTCGGGGTCGAGACCGCGGCAGCACCATGGACTGTCACAGCGGTGCTGGTCCGGGATACAGGCAGCCAGCAGCGCGGCGACGTCTTCGCCCCGTCCTGCTCCCTCGGCGATGTCGACCAGAGCGGCGGCAAGAAGCCGGTCCTCAATTCCTGCGCTCAGCCGAGTAACTGCCTCGTCCGCACGACCGTGTCGCGCCAGCAGGCGCGCGAAATACTCCAACGGGAGCCTTCCCGTGCTCGCGTACGGCAGGGCCAGCGCAATCGCTTCCTCTGCCCGCCCCCAGCTCTCCAGCAGCTCCGCCTGGGTCCGTGCTGCCGGCCACCAGCCAGTGCCAACGTACGGAGCGAGCACCTCCAGCGCCTCGGCTTGCCGACCCTGGTCACTGAGCAGCTGTGCCCAGGCCCGCGCGCAGAACCATTCCCCGCGTCGGGCTTGGGCCTCCACCTCGTCACTGTGGCCGAGCTCAAGAAGCCGGGAGACCAGGTGTAGAGGAATGCAACCGGACAAAGTCCGGGCCTGACGGTCGAGATCGGCAGCGTCCATGACTGCGAACCTTAGCCACCACGTCCGAGAGGGGCCCCGCGCCCCGAAACCGGGGCAACCATGGGGGTCCGGTCAGCCCTGGCACTGTTTCAGCATCATCGCCTTGTCCGCCGTCGTCACCGCCAGCTCGTACTTCTCGGCGACCTGCGCGAACCGGACCGAGTACGAGCACCGGATCTTCTTGTTCGGCGGCAGCCAGGACGCCGGTCCCGAGTCCCTCTTCGCCGAGTTGGCGCGCCCTTCGACAGGAAGCAGATTGAGCACGTCGTTCGCCAACTGCTTGCGCTTGCTCTCCGGCCATCGGGCGGCGCCCATCTGCCAGCTGTAGGAGAGCGGGACCACGTGGTCTATCTGCACCTCGGTGGCCTTGGCCTTCTTCCAGACGATGTCCTTGCCGGTGTACGGGTCGTACAGGTCCATCGCAACGACCACGCAGTCGGAACCTGAACGGAACTTCACGTGTTGCCCATGGAGTTTCAACAAGTCGTTCCGCGTGTCACAACCATTCCTCGCCAGCGGCACCCCATCCGCCGTGTCCATCCACGCGTAGCCGAACTTGTCCCGCTCGTAGCCCGTCTTCGGCCCACGGCCCTTCGTGGTGAGCCCTTGGATGAGCTTGCGTGCGTCGGCCTTGTCCGCTTCCGAGGTGAGCTCGGCGAGCCCCGGCTTCGTCCCGTCGGGATTCGCCAATGGGCTCACCACGCGGCCGGGAGCGGCGTCCGGCCCAGATCCTGTGGCAGTGGCACCCGACTCCAGGTCATCACAGCCGGTGACAAGCACAGCGGAAATGGCGGCCGTAATCATGGCCTTCTTCCCGCCTGTCCGCAGGAGCCTGTGACTCACGTGCCTCTCACTACGCACAGCCGACCACACCCTGCATACGCTGCGAGAACAGATCCATCATGGCGCGAAGCATAGAGATAATGCGGGTGTCGCAGCCGTTGTGGGACAGCGGGACGTCGTCCACGGAGTCCTTCCAGGCGTACCCGAACTTGTCCCGTTCGTACCCGGTCTTCGGGCCGCGCCCCTTGGTGGCGACCTTCTCGATGACCTTGCGGGCAGCCGCGCGGTCCTTGTCCGAGGTGAGGGGTGCGAGGCCGGGCTTCGTACCGTCCTCGTTCTCCAGCGGACTGGCGCCGAAGCCGGTGACGGACTGGCCGCCGCCGTCCGCGCCGCCGCCGGTGGTGGTGTCGATGTCCTTGGGCAGTTGCTCGGGGTCGCAGGCGCTCAGCGCCAACGCGGCCGTCGCGGCCAGGGCGGGGACCAGTACTCGACACACGCGGGGAGATATCACTCGTAGCCGTCCTGACGGGGAGAAAGCCGAACCAACCCGGGAATCCTATGGACTTCTTCCCTGCCGGAAGAATTTCATGGCAGCGACGTGTTCCCGCGTGCGGGGCGGGCCACCCGTCGGGGAGCCGCCCCGTCACACCTTCCCGATGCCCAGCGTGTTCTCCGACGGCAGCAGCCCGGACCCGATCGCCGCGACCCACAGCGGGCCCAGCAGCGCGACGAGCCGTTCGCGCTCCACGTCAGTGAGCACCCGCCACGGTCCCGCCGCCGCCTCGTCCGTACGCCGTTCGACCTCGGCCCGAAGCGCCCGGCCCGCCTCGGTCGCCGAGCCGTCGCCGGCCACCAGGCCCCGCTTCGCCAGCCGTTCGAGCGCCGCCTGCCACTCCTCGTCGCCCCAGCCCCGGCTCGCGAACACCTCGGGCCGGGCGGCCCCGATCGCCGCGAAGGACACCAGCGCCTCGACGGGGTCCAGTTCCGCGTCGGTCAGCGCCGCGAGGTGGCCGTCGCCCCGGTGTTCGCGCAGGACGGTCGCCGCGTGCCAGAGGGCGAGGTGGGGTTCGTCCGGCCAGGGCAGCGCGGCGTTCGCGGCGGCCAGCGGCCGGCCCGCCGTGTCGGCGGCCTCCGCGACGCGCCGCAGTAGCGCGGCGGCCTCGGCCGTGCCCGGTGCGGCGGTCTCCTCCCCCAGCAGCGCCCGGTACGCGCGGTCGACGGCCCGGCCCCGCGCGGCCAGCACGGCGCCCGGCTCGGCGACGGACCAGATGCCCGGGACGTACGCGCCGACCGTGCCCGGGCTGAAGCTGTAGAACGTCTCCGCGACCCGGTCCGCCCCCGCGTCCCCGAGCGGCGCCGCCCGCCAGGCGAAGTAGCTCGGCCACCGCTCGTCGACGCCGTACCCGAGGGCCGCGGCCTCCTCGAACGCCTCCGGCGCGTAGTACAGGACGGCGTGCACGGGCTCCAGCAGGTGCCACAACTGCCGTACGCGACCCAGTTCCTCGGACATGCCCCACACCTTCCGCCACGCACCGGCCATCTAGCCACTGCCTAGATCTCAAGAGTGCGCGCGATCCGCGAACTTGTCAACGACTAGATCCCGCGTAACCTGCTGTCCATGACCAGCGACCGCGCCTACCACCACGGCGACCTGCGGCGGGCCGTCCTCACCGCCGCCCTCGACGTCATCCGCACCGAGGGCCCCGCCGCGCTCAGCCTCCGCGATCTGGCCCGCCGGGCCGGCGTCTCCCACGCCGCACCCGCCCACCACTTCAAGGACCGCACGGGCCTGCTCACCGCCGTCGCCGCCGAGGGCTACGCCCTGTTCGCGGACACCCTGGCCGCCGCCCCGGACCTGCGCGAACGGGGCGTGGCGTACGTACGGTTCGCGACGACGCACCCGGCCCACTTCCAGGTGATGTTCCAGCCGGACCTCTACCGCACGGACGACCCGGACCTCCTCGCCGCGAAGGACCGCGCCACGGCGGAACTGCGCGCGGGCGTCGCCACCCTGGCCCCCACCGACGCCCCCCGCCTCACGGGCATCGCCGCCTGGTCCCTCGCCCACGGCTTCGCCACCCTGCTCCTCAGCGGCAACCTGACCGACGCGGTGGGCGACCGCGACCCGGAGGAGGTGTTCCGCGAGGTGGGGCGGCTGCTGTTCACACCGGGTGGGGCGCCCGGCCGGTGAGGCCTATTCGGCGGTGAACTCGTACTGGACCTCGTACAGATGCCCCGCCTTCACCATGACCGTCGCCTCGATGGGCCGCCGGTCATCGGTATAGACGACGCGCAGCGTACGCAGCACCGGCAGCCCTCCGGGCAGGCGCAGCGCCTGGTACTGCTCCTGGGTGGGCACCCGTGCGGACACGCGGTCGACGCTGAACCGTGGCGGGTGCCCCAGCTCCGCGAGCAGCGTCGGGGTCCCGCCCGGGATCTTGCGGCGACTTGTCATCGCCGTACCGCTGACGATGTCCAGCGGGTAGTACGAGGCCACGAGTTCGGCGGGTTCGTCGTCGATCACGAGCAACTGCCGCCGCAGCAGCGCCGGCTCACCCTTCGGAAGCCCCAACGCCTCCGCGACATCCGCCGGCGGCGGGACCTCGGCCACTTCGAGCAACGTACTGTGAGCCCGGGAGCCGTCCTTCGCCGCTTCGGTCAGCCAGCGGTACGGTTCCCCCGCGCCCGCCGGGGCCATGGAAGCAGCCGGGCGGACCGTCCGCTGGCGGTGCTCGCGGACGGTCACCGACGCGCCCGCCCTGCCGATCACCAGCTCCTCGTCCTTGAGTAGCTGCACCGCCTTCTGGATCGTCGCGTTCGAGGCGTCGAACCGCTCCTTGAGGTGGGCCGTCGAGGGCAGGTTCGCGCCGGGCGCGAGGTCTCCGCCCATGATCTGGTCCCTGAGATCGGCCGCGATCCGCTCATGCAGGGAACGTCGGTCGGCGGCGTCGGCTTCGGGTTTGGGCACGGTCATCCGATCCTGATGTCGTAGCGCAGCTTCTGGCGTCGCGGGGGCATGGCCATGACGTCGACCTGAATGGGCCGATCCGCCTCGTCCAGGGTGAGTCGTGTGAGCTGGAGGACGGGGTCGCCCTCCGCCATCGCCAGCTGCTCGGCCTCGGGGCCGGTCGCGCGCCGCGCGGTCACCTCTTCACGTACGCGTACGCCGACATGGCCCAGCTCCGCCAGGAGCCTGACCGCGCCACCGGGGATCTTGGCCGTACCGGCGAGGCCGGTGCCGCCCGCGATGCCCAGCGGGTAGTACGTGTCCGTCAACTCGCAGGGCACGCCGTCGAGGTACATGATCCTGCGCCGGGCGACCACGTTCTCCCCGGCCGCCACCCCGAGCAGCTCCGCGACCGCTTCCGGAGCCTCCATCTCGCCCGCCCGGACGATGCGCTGGCTCCCCCGACGCCCCTCGGCCGCAGCCTCGGCCGCCCAGGTGTCACCCGGGGCGCCGGAGGACGCGGCGAGGTAGGGCGTCGACGTACTGACCCATTCATTACCGCCCATGTCCTTCTCCTCCACAGCTCCCACCGACACGACACCCAGCGTGCCTCATCTCCAGACGGGAGGCGCAGTCGCGTGCCCACCAGAGACGATCTTGCCGCCTTTCGCGAAAGGCAGTAAGGTCATCGCCACGTTACAACCCGCAAGCAAGGCGGTGAACCACCGTGTCCCTGGTGCAGCAACGACGCTTCACCCGCAGGCGCACCTCTGCCGGTGCCTCACGCGAATTCGTTACCGGCGTCCTCGCCGAGTGGCAGCTTCACACCTTGATCGAGGACATAAGGCTGTGCGTCTCGGAACTCGCAACCAACGCATTGCTGCACGGCGTGCCGCCCGACCGGGAGTTCAGCGTCGTCCTCCACCGAGCCGAGGACCAGGTACGACTGGAGGTCCGCGACAGCGGACCCGGTCAGCCCAGCGTCCAGCAGGCCGCCGACGACGCCTGCTCCGGGCGCGGCCTGCACCTCGTGCGGGAACTCGCCGACGACTTCGGAGTCGATGACCATGTCGTCGGCAAGACCGTGTGGCTGATCTTCAAGACGTCACCCACCGCCGAGATGCCACTCGGGGCCCACCAATACCAGCGCGAGGGGTCGCGCCCACCCCTCCCTTGAGGCTGCGGACCGTGGAGCCAGGCAGGCCGCCGAGGGGAGTCGCATGCGAGATGCTACGCACCGCGTACTACGCACCGTGTAGCATCCGGGAACGCCCCGAAGGACGACCACGGCTGGAGAGTCCATGCGCACCAACGACGCCCAGATGCTCGTGCTGTGCGCACTGGCCGACGGGCCGCTGCACGGGTACGCCGTCAACGCGGCCATCGAGCAGGTCTCCGGTCAGCGCCTCGGGCCCGGGAGCCTGTACGGGGCCTTGGCCCGGCTTGAGGCCAAGCGGTTGGTGGAGCCCCTGGAGGAGAAGGGCCGGCAGCGTCCGTTCCGGCTCACGGCCGCGGGGCGGGAGCTGCTCGAACGGGAGGCGGACTCCATGGCCCGCCTGTCCGGGCGCGTGTTCGAGAGCGCTGTTCCCGACGAGGTCGGCTACCTGGACCGACTGGCCGCGACGAGCGCGGCGCGTTCCTACAAGAGCGTCATGCTCGACGCGTTGGACATCCGGCCCGGCGAGACCGCGCTCGATCTGGGGTGCGGGCCTGGCACCGATCTCCACACCCTCGCCGAGGCGGTCGGACCCTCGGGCAGGGTGATCGGCCTTGACTCCAGTCAGAGGATGGTCGAGCGAGCGCGTACACGTATGCACGGCTCGTCCACCGTCGCGGTCGAGCTGGGTGACATCCACGCGCTCCCGTTCGAGGACGGCGGCATCGACCGCGCCCGGACCGACCGCATGCTCCAGCATGTGGCCGACCCCGCCCGGGCACTCGCGGAGGCCCGCCGCGTCCTGCGCCCGGGCGGCAGGCTCGTCATGGGCGAACCGGACTGGGATTCGCTGACCATCGACTACCCCGACCTTGAGGTCTCCCGGGCCTACACCCGCCACGTGACGGACAAGGTCGTACGCAACGGGGTCATCGGCCGTCAACTGGCCCGCCTCGCCCTGGACGCGGGATTCACCGTACCGGCCGTCGTCCCGGTCGTCTCCGTCTTCCGTGACGTCCAGGCCGCGGACCAGATCCTCGGCCTCCAGCGCAACACCGAGCGCGCCGTGTCCGCGGGCTACCTGCCCGCCTCGGCCTCGCAGGGGTGGCTCGAGCGTCTCGCCACGGAGCCCTTCTTCGCCGCGGTGACCCTGTACGTCGTCGTCGCGGAGGCCACCGCGTAGTCACCGGGCATCCGCTTCGGACCCACCCCCCACTGAACCCCCGTACACCTCCGTGTCCGACTCCAGATCCCGGATGCGCGGAATCGGTGACGGCAGGAGCCACAGCAAGGAGAGGCACCCGCCCACCGCCGCCGTCAGGAGCGTGGGGCGCAGGCCGAGGAGCGTGGCCAGGGCGCCTCCGGCTACCGCGCCCACCGGGCGTACGCCGTAGTTGACCGTGCCGAAGGCTCCCGCCACGCGGCTGCGCATCCCGTCCGGGATCACCGCCGCCTGGAGGGAGTTGAGGTTGACGTCGAACAGCATGACGCCGAAGCCCGAGAGGAACTCCGCCCCGGCCAACGTGGTGGCGCGGAGCCAGAGCGGGCCGTTCGCGGCGGCCGCGAGGGCGATCGGGGCGGGGAAGAGGACCGCGCCCACGAGGATGCCCCGGCCCACGCCCAGGCGGCGGGAGATCGCCGGGGCGCACACCGCGCCGAGCAGCGCGCCGGTCGCGCCGAGGCCCAGCGCGAGGCCGATCGCGCCGGCCGACAGGCCGAGGTCGCGCGTCGCGAACAGGACGAGCAGACCGCTGCCGCCGACGAAGGTGAAGAAGTTGACCGTCGTCGCGCAGCCCAGCGAGGCCCGCAGCACCGGGTGGCGCACCACGAACGCCAGGCCCTCGCGGGCGCTGCGCAGCAGCGGGGGCGCCGCCGGGCCGGTGGCGGGCGGCTCGTCGACCGGAATGCGGCCGATCAGCGCCGCCGACGCCAGGAACGACAGCGCGTCCACCACGATCGCCACGGGTGCGGTCAGCGCCTGGACCAGCGCGCCGCCGACCGCGGGGCCGGCCACGTAGGAGGCGGAACGGCTGGTGCTGATCCTGCTGTTGGCGTCCACGTACGACGCCCTCGGCACGAGCTGTACGAAGAACGGCGGGTACGCGGTGTTGAACAGCAGCTCGCCCGCGCCCGCCAGGACCGCCACCACGTACAGCTGGGTCAGCGTCACCGACCCCAGGACGTACGCGGCCGGCAGGCTCAGCAGGACCGCCGCGCGCTGGATGTCGGCCAGGACCATCAGACGGCGCTTGCGGGGGCGCCGGTCCACCCACGCGCCCACGAATATCCCGAGCAGGTTGGGCGCCCAGACGAGGGCGGTCAGCCAGGCGACCTGGTTGGCGGAGGCGCCCAGGGTGCTGACGGCGATCAGCGGCAGGGCCAGTTCGGTGATCCGGTCGCCGAACTGGGAGACGGTGTTCCCCGCCCAGAAGCGGGTGAACCGCCGGTCCCGTCCTAACGACGGCGCATTCGCGGGCGGGGATATCTCGGTGGCCGGGGGCGTGTCGGAGGCTGCGGATGCGTCGGAGGCCGTCGGCGCCTGCCCGGATTCGGTGCTCACGACTCCGAACCCCCCTCGGTCCCGCCCTCCGGCAGCGCGTACCGCAGCAGCGCCACGCCCCGGCTTCCCTCGGGGTGGTCCGCCGCGTCGCGGGTGACGTACGGGGCGAGCACCTGCTCGATCCCGTCCTCGATCGCGGCGAGTTCCTCGTCGGTCACCGTGACCCGGGTGTGGGCAAGACCCGCGGCCGCCCGCCACTTCGGGTCGAGGCCGGGCTCGACCTCGGCGGCCCAGCGGGCCGGGAGGTCCGCGGTGCGCAGGAACATCTGGCGCGAGAGCTCCCGCGCGGCCGAGTGGCCCTCGCCGTCCGCCGGGTCCTGCGGCGCGTCGAAGCGGAAGCCGCGCGCGACCGCCTCCCAGCGGCGGCTGCGGCGGTCGGGGCCGGGGGCGCTGTCGCGGACCAGGCCGAACGTCGCGAGGTGGCGCAGATGCCAGCTGGTCACCGAGGGGGTCGCCCCGACGTCCGGCGCCAGTTCGGTGGCGGTCGCCGGGCCGTCCCGGCCCAGCCGTTCGAGGATCGCGAGGCGCACGGGGTGCGCCAGGGCGCGCATCGTCTGCGGGTCGGTGATTTCGAGGTCGCCCATGCGGTTGCTGGAGTCCATGACGTGAGAGTGTGCTCTCACATATTGTGAGAGTCAACTCTCACAACTGGACTCCAGCAGCCTTCCGGGGCTCTACGACCCGAGGATCGTCGTCAGGAACTCCCCCGTCCACGCCAGCAGTTCGCGTCCCACCACCGGCTTGCCGCCGATCTTGCCCGTGGTCGGGCGCGGCACCAGGATCTGGTGGACGGCCGGTTTGATGACCGTCTTCGGGTACAGCCGCTTCAGCCGCAGCTCCTGCGACTCGCGCAGCTCCACCGGCGCGAAGCGGATGTTCGGGCCCTGGAGCACGATGTCGCCGACCCCGCAGGCGCGGGCCAGCATGCGCAGGCCGGCCACCAGGAGGAGGTTCTCGACCGGCTCGGGCAGCTTGCCGTAGCGGTCGGTCAGCTCCTCGCGGACCGCCTTGATGTCGTCCTCCGAGGTCGCCGATGCGATCGACCGGTACGCCTGGAGGCGCAGCCGCTCGCCGGGGGCGTAGTCGTGCGGGACGTGCGCGTCGACCGGGAGCTCGATCTTGACCTCCAGCGGCGGCTCCTCCTCCACGCCGCCCTCCAGGGACGCCCGGTAGTCCGCGACCGCCTCGCCCACCATGCGTACGTACAGGTCGAAGCCGACGCCCGCGATGTGGCCGGACTGTTCGCCGCCGAGGAGGTTGCCCGCGCCGCGGATCTCCAGGTCCTTCATGGCCACGTACATGCCGGCGCCCATCTCGGTGTGCTGGGCGATCGTGGCGAGGCGCTCGTGGGCGGTCTCGGTCAGCGGCTTCTCCGGCGGGTACAGGAAGTACGCGTAACCCCGGTCGCGGCCGCGGCCGACGCGGCCGCGCAGCTGGTGCAGCTGGGAGAGACCGAAGTTGTCGCCGCGTTCCACGATCAGCGTGTTGGCGTTGGAGATGTCGATGCCGGACTCGACGATCGTCGTGGAGACCAGCACGTCGAACTTCTTCTCCCAGAAGTCCACCACGACCTGTTCCAGGGCCTGTTCGGACATCTGGCCGTGCGCCGTGGCGATCCGCGCCTCGGGCACGATCTCGCGCAGCCGCGCCGCCGCCCGGTCGATCGACTCGACCCGGTTGTGGATGTAGAACGCCTGGCCCTCACGCAGCAGTTCACGCCGGATCGCGGCGCCGATCTGCTTCTCCTCGTACGGGCCGACGAAGGTCAGGACCGGGTGGCGCTCCTCGGGCGGGGTGGTGATGGTCGACATCTCACGGATGCCGGTGACCGCCATTTCGAGCGTACGGGGGATGGGCGTCGCGGACATCGTCAGCACGTCCACGTTGGCGCGGAGCTTCTTCAGCTGCTCCTTGTGCTCGACGCCGAACCGCTGCTCCTCGTCGACGATGACCAGGCCCAGGTCCTTGAACTTCGTCTCGGAGGAGAAGAGGCGGTGGGTGCCGATGACCAGGTCGACGGCGCCGTCCTTCAGCCCCGCGAGCGTCGCCTTGGACTCGGTCTCCGACTGGAAGCGGCTCAGCGCGCGTACGTTGACGGGGAACTGGGAATAGCGCTCGGTGAACGTGCCGTAGTGCTGCTGCACCAGGAGCGTGGTGGGGACGAGGACGGCGACCTGCTTCCCGTCCTGGACCGCCTTGAACGCGGCGCGGACCGCGATCTCCGTCTTGCCGTACCCGACGTCGCCGCAGATCAACCGGTCCATCGGGACCGACTTCTCCATGTCCTCCTTGACCTCGGCGATCGTCGTCAGCTGGTCGGGCGTCTCCGCGTACGGGAAGGCGTCCTCCAGCTCGCGCTGCCAGGGGGTGTCCGGGCCGAAGGTGTGGCCGGGGGCCGCCATCCGGGCCGAGTACAGCTTGATCAGGTCGGCGGCGATCTCCTTGACGGCCTTCTTGGCGCGCGCCTTCGTCTTCGTCCAGTCCGCGCCGCCGAGCCGGTGCAGGGTCGGGGCCTCGCCGCCGACGTACTTGGTGACCTGCTCCAGCTGGTCGGTCGGGATGTACAGCCGGTCGCCGGGCTGGCCGCGCTTGGCGGGGGCGTACTCGACGAGCAGGTACTCGCGCGTCGCGCCCTGGACCGTGCGCTGGACCATCTCGATGTAGCGGCCCACGCCGTGCTGCTCGTGGACGATGTAGTCGCCGGTCTCCAGCGTCAGCGGGTCGATGGTCTTGCGCCGCCTGACCGGCATCCGGCCCAGGTCCTTGGTGGCGGTGCGCTGGCCGGTGAGGTCCGTCTCGGTGAGGACCGAGAGCTTCAGGCCGGGGTGGACGAAGCCGTGGTCGATGGCCCCGCACGAGACGTGGACCACGGACGGGGTGATCTCCTCCAGGTCCGGGTCGAGCCGGGCCGCGATCCCCTCGCCGCCCAGCATCTCGACGGTACGCGAGGCGAGCCCCTGGCCCTCCGTGACGTACACCGTGCGCCAGCCGTCGGCCAGCCTGCCCTTGGTGTCGGCGAACGCCCGCGCGGTGTCGCCCCGGTACGTCTCCGGGGCCTGCATCCCGAGCGACAGCGTGTCCGCGTCCAGCTCGGCGTCGGCGGCGAACGGGGAGATCGACCACCACATCATGTCCAGCTCACGGGCCCGCTCGCGCACGTCCGCGATGCCCCGCAGCGAGGCCGCGCCGACGTCGATCGGGGCCTCGCCGCCGCCCGCCGACGCCGCCCAGGACGCCTGCAGGAACTCCTGGCTCGTGGCGACCAGGTCGGCGGCCCGGGTCCGCACCCGCTCGGGGTCGCACACGAGGGCCATCGCGCCCTCGGGCAGCACGTCGAGCAGCAGCTCCATGTCGTCGACGAGGACCGGGGCCAGGGACTCCATGCCCTCCACCGCGATGCCCTGGGCGATCTTGTCGAGGAGTTCGCCCAGCTCGGGGTGGGCCTCGGCGAGTGCGGCGGCCCGCTCGCGCACCTCGTCGGTCAGCAGCAGCTCACGGCAGGGGGGCGCCCACAGTCCGTGCTCGGCGACCTCCAGGGACCGCTGGTCGGCGATCTTGAAGTAGCGGATCTCCTCGACGTCGTCGCCCCAGAACTCCACCCGCAGCGGGTGCTCCTCGGTCGGCGGGAACACGTCCAGGATGCCGCCGCGCACCGCGAACTCGCCGCGCTTCTCGACCAGTTCGACCCGGGCGTACGCGGCTGCCGCCAGCGCCTCCACGATCTCGCCGAGATCCGCGCTCTGCCCGGTGCGCAGCGACACGGGCTCCAGGTCGGCGAGCCCCTTGACCTGTGGCTGGAGCACGGACCGGATCGGCGCGACGACGACCGAGACCGGCCCGGTCTCCGGGTCGTCCGCGCGCGGGTGCGCGAGGCGCCGCAGCACCGCCAGCCGGCGGCCCACGGTGTCGGAGCGGGGCGACAGGCGCTCGTGCGGCAGGGTCTCCCAGGACGGGAACTCCGCGATGGTGTCCGCCGGCAGCATGGTGCGCAGCGCGGCCGCCAGGTCCTCCGCCTCCCGGCCGGTCGCGGTGACCGCGAGCACCGTGCGCCCGGCGTCCCTGGCCAGCGCGGCGACGGCGAAGGGCCGCGCGGCGGGCGGGCCCACCAGGTCGATGTGCATCCGGTGGCCGTCACCGGCGGCCTTCACCGCTTCGTCGAGCGCCGGATCACGTACGACGACATCCAGCAGACCGTTCAGGCTCATGAAGGGGGCTTCCGTCCGGGTGGTGAGGAGTGGCCTGACGGCCGGCTGCCGCCAGGGCGCGCTGCCCCGGGGGCAACGCGAAGGGCCCGACACGTGAAACGCACCGGGGGTTCCAGCGTACGACCCGGGGCGGACAGCCGCTTGCGCGACAGGGGACACGCGGGCCCCCGCCGTACACACGGGACCGGCCCCGGCCCGCTCCGAGGAGCGTGCCGGGGCCGGTCCCGTGGTCGTGTCTCACCCGTCCGCGGCGATCGCGTTCAGCACGTTCATCCGGCCCGCCCGGAAGGCCGGGACCAGGGCGGCGAACAGTCCGACGAAGGCGGAGGCGACGAACACCGTGATGATGGTCGGCCACGGGATGTCCAGGGTGCCGAGGCCCTCCAGGGCCAGCAGCTGCTGGGCCGAGGTGCCCCAGCCCATGCCCAGGCCGAGGCCGAGCAGGGCGCCGAAGAGGGCGATGACCACGGACTCCAGCCGGATCATCCGGCGCAGCTGGCGGCGGGAGAGGCCGATGGCGCGCATCAGGCCGATCTCGCGGGTCCGCTCGACGACCGACAGGGCCAGGGTGTTCACCACACCGAGGACCGCGACGATGATCGCCAGGGCGAGCAGGCCGTACACGACGTTCAGGAGCTGGCCGATCTGGTCCTTCAGGTCCTCCTTGAAGTCGGCCTGGTTCTGGACCTTGTACGTCGGGTACTGCGCGAGCGCGTCCTTGAGCGCCGCGTAGGCCGCGTCCTCCTCGCCGTCCTTCGCCTTGGCGAACATGATCATGTTCTGCGGCATCTTGCCGGCGGGGACGTACCGCTGCGCGGTCGAGGTGTTCATGTACATCGCGCCCTGGTCGAGCGCGGTGTCGTCCGAGGTGATCGCGGCGACCTTCAGCTTCGCCGTGTCGCCTCCCTTGAACGCGACGGTGATCGTGTCGCCGACCTCGACGTGGTGCGCGGTGGCGTAGTCGTCGCCGACGGACATGGCGTCCTTGCCGTACGCCTTCTCCAGGTCACCGGAGAGGACCTCGCGCCGCACGTCCTGCGCGTACGTCGGGTCGGCCGCCGTGACCTCCTCGTTCTTCGTGGTGCCGTCCGGGCCGGTCAGCTTCGCGTCCAGGACCTTGTAGTGCGTGAGGTGGTCCATGCCGGGCACGGAGGCCAGCGCCTCGGCGGCCTGCGGCACGATCGGCTGGCCGTTGCCCGCCTGGACGATGAAGTCCGCGCCGACCGACTTGTCCAGCTCTTCGGTGGCCGAGGCGACCATGGAGGAGCCGACCACGGACAGGCAGGCCACCAGGGCCAGGCCGATCATCAGGGCCGCGCCGGTCGCTCCGGTGCGGCGCGGGTTGCGCAGGGCGTTGCGCTCGGCGAGCCGGCCGACGGGGCCGAAGAACCGCAGCAGGACGGCGCTCAGCGCCCGTACGACGACTCCGGCGAGCAGCGGGCCGATCACGATGAAGCCGACGAGGGTGAGCAGGACGCCCAGGCCGAGGAGGCCGGAGCCGTCGCTCGCCTTGTCCGCCTGCGTCGTCGCCCACAGGGCGGCGGCGCCGGCGACGGTGACGACCAGGCCGAGGCCGGCCCTGATCCAGCCGGACTTGGCGTCCGCGGGGGTCCCGGCGTCGCGCAGGGCGGCCATGGGCGAGATCTTGCCGGCCCGGCGGGCCGGGATGTACGCGGCGAGGACCGTGACGATGATGCCGAGCGCGAGGCCGGTCACGGGGGTCGTCCAGGCGATGGTGAGGTCGTCGGTGGACAGCTCCATGCCGATGGCGCCCATGACCTTCATGAGCCCGACGGCGATCCCGATTCCGGCGCCGACGCCGAGGATCGATCCGAAGATGCCCAGGAGCACCGCCTCCAGCAGCACCGAGCGGTTGACCTGCTTGCGGCTGGAGCCGATGGCCCGCATCAGGCCGATCTCGCGGGTGCGCTGGGCGACCAGCATCGAGAAGGTGTTGACGATGAGGAAGATGCCGACGAGGAAGGCGATCCCGGCGAAGCCGAGCATCGCGTACTTCATGACGTCGAGGAACGACCCCATGGAGTCCTTGTTGGCGTCGGCCGCTTCCTGCTGGGTCTGGATCTTGTACGCGGCCGAGCCGGCGAGCGCCTCGGCCACGTTCTGCTTCAACCGGGCGTCGCTGACGCCGGGTTCGGCGGTGAGGGAGAGGTGCGTGAAGACGTCGGGGGCGCCGAGCAGCGCGCGCTGGGCGGTGGCGGTGTCGAGGTAGACGATCGCCGCGCCGGGGTTGGTCACCTTGAAGGTGGCGATGCCGCTGATCTTCCCGGTGATGTCGCCGGTGGCCGCGATGGTGCGCAGCTCGTCGCCGAGCTTCAGGTGGTGCTTCTCCGCGGTGTCGGCGTCGACCATGACCTCGGTCGGGCCGCGCGGGGCGTGACCGGAGGTGATCTCCATGGACCGCAGGTCGTTCTGCGTCCAGTTGCCGGCGATGGTCGGGGCGCCGGTCTCGGAGCCCATGTTCTTGTTGTGGCTGTCGACGACGGTGACGGCCGGGCTGGAGACCCCGCCCTCGGCCTTCTTCACGCCGTCGGCCTTCGCCACCCGGGCGAGGACCGAGGCGGACAGCGACTCCGGCTTGCCGTTCTGCGGGATGTCGTCGACCTTGGCGTTCTTCGGGCTGACGGTGACATCGGCGGAGGTCGCGGCGAAGAGCTTGTCGAACGTGGTGTTCATGGTGTCGGTGAAGACGAGCGTCCCGCAGACGAACGCCACCGACAGCAGGACGGCGACGGCGGAGAGCGCCATGCGTCCCTTGTGCGCGAAGAAGTTGCGCATCGAGGTCTTCCACACGGTCATGACGTCCGCCCGCGCGCGTCGAAGTCCTTCATGCGGTCCAGCACCTGGTCGGCGGTGGGGTTGTGCATCTCGTCGACGATGCGTCCGTCGGCGAGGTAGAGCACCCGGTCCGCGTACGAGGCGGCGACCGGGTCGTGGGTGACCATGACGATGGTCTGGCCCAGCTCGTCCACGGACTTGCGCAGGAACGTCAGCACCTCGGCGCCGGCCCGCGAGTCCAGGTTCCCGGTCGGCTCGTCACCGAAGATGATCTCCGGCTGCGCGGCGAGGGCCCGTGCCACGGCGACGCGCTGCTGCTGGCCGCCGGAGAGCTGGGTCGGCCGGTGCTTGAGCCGGCCGGCCAGGCCGACGGTCTCCACGACCTGGTTGAGCCACCCGGCGTCGGGCTTGCGGCCCGCGATGTCCATCGGCAGCGTGATGTTCTCCAGCGCGTTCAGCGTCGGCAGGAGGTTGAACGCCTGGAAGATGAACCCGATCCGGTCGCGGCGGAGCTGGGTGAGCTTCTTGTCCTTCAGGCCGGTGATCTCGGTCTCGGCCAGGTGGATCTGACCGGACGTCACGGTGTCCAGGCCGGCCAGGCAGTGCATCAGCGTCGACTTGCCGGAGCCGGACGGGCCCATGATCGCCGTGAACTGCCCGCGGGCGATGTCCACGTCGACGTGGTCGAGCGCCATGACCCGGGTCTCGCCGGTCCCGTACGCCTTGACGACCTGCCGCGCCCGCGCAGCCACGGCCGTACGCCCTCCAGTGCCCCCGTGCCTGGGAATGGTTACAGCCGTTGTCACGGTTTTTCTCCTATGTCGGTCAGCGACGGGTTGTCGCCGTCTGCTGTGAAGTCTGCTGGCTGGAGGGGGTCCGGCGCGCTGGTGCCCAGCGCAGTCTTCCGGTGGGGTTTTCCCCACCCCGTCCCCTGCGGTCCGCCCTTCGGCGGCGGGTTCGCGGTGCGTCCGCGGTACGTCGAACACGCTACGGAAAGGGGCCGCCCGGGCACGTCCTCCGGCGGGAGGAACGGCCCCTGGCCCGGAGTAAGGAGCTCCCCCTAGGGGGCTGGACCCCTGGGTTGACCCCCGTCTCAGGGACTGCACCCAGGGGTCCACACCGCCCGGCGGAGACCGGCGTAACCGGAAGAGGCCCTACCGGCGGCGCGGGGCGAGGGCGGCGCTCAGGGCGGGGGTGAGGGCGGCGCGGGTCTCCGCCGGGGTGAGAGCGGCAGGGGTCGGCAGCGGGTTCAGGTAGCGGGTGTAGATGATCCCGCCGAGCACGGTCACGGCCGCGGTGGCGCGGGCGGTCGCGTCCCGGCCGCCGAGAAATTCAACGAGCGGCCCGAGCAGCTCCTGTTCCAGGTATTCGCGGACGACCTCGGCGGCGGTCCCGCCCCGGGTCGACAGGCGCCGGAAGTCGGCGTCCTCCCACAGGTCCGTCACCGCGTCGATCAGCCGGCCGGGCAGGGTGGCCGGGTCACCGCCCAGCACCTCGTCCACCGAGAGCGCACTGGCGCACTGGAACTGCATCACGTCCGCGAACAGGCCCTTCTTGGACCCGAAGTGATACGAGATCAGGGCCGGGTCCACCCCGGCGGCACCGGCCACCGCGCGCAGCGTGGTCGCCCGGTAGCCGCGCTCCAGGAACAGCGCACGCGCCGCCACCACGAGCGACTCACGGATCGGCGGATTGCCCCGGGGGCGGCCACGGGTCCGGGCGGGAGCGGCCACGGCGTTATTCATCAGCGTTGAGCCTGCGTCGCGTGATCCGCACAGTCAAGGGCGTTCCCACCGCACCCCGAAGGAAGCAGCCCACACCATGCGCATCACGCTCTTCGGCGCCACCGGCCCGACCGGACGCCACCTCACCGAGCAGGCCGTCGCCGCCGGTCACGAGGTCACCGCCGTCATCCGCCGCCCCGGTTCGCTGCCGGCCCGCCCCGGGGTCACCCCGGCCGTCGCCGATGCCACCGACCCGGCGGCCGTGGACGCCGCGGTCGAGGGGGCGGACGCGGTCCTGTCCGCGCTCGGCGCCCGCTTCAGCAAGCAGCCCGTCACCCTGTACTCGGAAAGCGCCACGGCCATCACCCGGGCCATGAGCCGGCACGGCGTGGGGCGGCTGCTGGTCGTCAGCTCCAGCATCGCCGACCCCGAGTGGCGGCCGACCGGGGCGCACTTCTTCAACCATGTGCTCGACCCACTGGTGAACCGGCGCCTGGGCCGCACCCTGCACGCGGACATGCGCCGCATGGAGGACGTCGTCGGCCGCACGGCCCTCAACTGGACCCTGGTGCGCCCGTCGGGCCTCTTCGAGCACCCCGTCGTCACCGACTACCGCACCGCCCCGTCCAGCGCCGACGGCGTCTTCACGGCCCGCTCCGACCTTGCCGCGAGCATGCTGCGCGAACTGGAGGAACGGCGCCATGTGCGTACGGCCATGGGCGTCGTCACGACCGCCGTGAAGCCGAACATCGCCAAGCTGATCTGGAACGAGGGTGTGAAGAAGAAGTGAGCCGCGACCGCCCCCGGCTCACCGCCACCGCCCGCGACTTCCTCGCCCTCGGCCGCACGGCCACCCTCACCACGCTGCGCCCCGACGGCACCCCGCACGTGACCCCGGTCCGCTTCACCTTCGACGCGTCCACGGGCCTGGCCCGGGTGACCACCAGGGCCGGCGCCCGCAAGGCGCGCAACGTGTCGGCGGGCGGCCCGGCGGCCCGGGTCGCGCTCTGCCAGGCCGACGTCTTCCGCTGGATCACCCTCGAAGGCCGGGCCTCGGTGGCCGGCGATCCCGTACGCCTGGCGGAGGCCGTGCGCCGCTACACCGCCCGCTACGGGGCGGCCCCGCCCGGCCCGCCGGACCTGGCGGTCATCGAGATCGCCGTCGACCGGGTCCTGAGCCTCAACGTCTGAGACCGCACGCCACGAGATCCACCGTCCCGAAAGTGATGTGACGCAAGACCATGCCCACCGTTCCCGTCCTCGGCACCACCGTCCACTACCGCGAGTCCGGCGACCCCGACGGCCTGCCGTTCGTCTTCCTCCACGGCAATCCGACCTCCTCCCACCTGTGGCGCAACGTCCTGCCGGGGGTGGCCGCGCCCGGCCGCCGGCTGCTGGCCCCCGACCTCATCGGCATGGGCGAGTCCGGCAAACCCGACCTCGCGTACTCCTTCGACGACCACGCCCGCCACCTCGACGCCTGGTTCGACACGCTCGGCCTGACCGAGGCCGTGCTCGTCGGCCACGACTGGGGCGGCGCGCTCGCCTTCGACCGGGCCGCGCGCCTCCCCGGGGCCGTCCGCGCGCTCGCCTTCACGGAGACGATCGTGAAGCCGCTGTACGGTGACGAGTTCCCGGCGGAGGGACGCGAGTTGTTCACTCTCCTGCGTACACCGGGCGTGGGCGAGAGCATGATCCTGGAACAGGACGCGTTCATCGACGGGCTGCCGGCCACGCTCGCCACCCCGCTCGCCCCGGCCGATCTCGACGCCTACCGCCGCCCCTTCCCCACCCCAAAGAGCCGCCGGCCCGTCCTGGCGTGGACGCGCATGATGCCGCTGGACGGCGAGCCGGCCGGTGTCGTGGCCCGGATCGAGCGCTACGACGCCTGGCTGGCCGCCACCCCCGAAGTCCCCAAGCTGCTGGCCGCGTTCGAACCGGGGCCCGGAGCCATGACCGACGCGGGAGCGGTGGCCTGGTGCGAGGCGAACATCGCGGGCCTGGAGGTCTCCCGGCACGGCGTCGCCGGGCACCACACCCCGGAGGACCGCCCCGGGGAGCTGGCGTCGACCATCGCCGACTGGGCGGACCGCCACGGGCTCGGGCGGCGGCCGGTCACCGGCTGAGGCGGTCCGCGGCCTCGTCCAGCAGCGCCGTCTCCTCCTCGCCCAGGTCGAGTTCGGCCGCCCGCGCCGAGTCCCGCACGGATGCCGGGCGGCTGGCTCCCGGCACGGGGACCATCGCCGGGGACCGGGCCAGCAGCCAGGCCAGCGCGACCTGTTGGGGGCTCACTCCGCGCGCGGCGGCGACGCGGTGGAACGCGGTGCCTTCGGAGGCCGGCCCCGACGGGCCGTCGAGCGCACTGCGGGAGATGCCGCCCAGCGGGCTCCACGGCAGGAAGGCGAGGCCCGCGCGTTCGCTGAGCCGGAGCTCGGCCTCGCTGCCCCGCACGGCGGGCGAGTACTGGTTCTGTACGGAGACCAGGGCGTCGCCGAGGATGACCCGCGCCGCGCGGATCTGCCCGGTGGTCACATTGGAGATCCCGGCGGCGCGGATCGTGCCGGCGTCCACCAGATCGCGCAGCGCGCCGACGGAGTCCGCCCATGGCACCTCGGGGTCCGGCTTGTGCAGCTGGTAGAGGCCGATGGCCTCGACGCCCAGGCGTCCGGCGGACTCCTCGGCGGCCCGCCGGAGGTGCTCGGGGGTGCCGGTGACGGTCCAGCTGCCGTCGCCGGGCCGCCCGCGCCCGCCCTTGGTGGCGACCAGCACGCCGGAGGTGTCACCGCCGTAGCTCCGCAGCGCGCGGGCGACGAGGCGCTCGTTGTGGCCCTGCTCGCCGGCGTGCCAGTGGTAGCTGTCGGCGGTGTCGATGAGGGTGATGCCCGCGTCGAGCGCGGCGTGGACGGTGGCCAGGGCCCGCCGTTCGTCGGGGCGTCCTTCGATGGAGAGCGGCATGGCCCCGAGCCCGATGGCACTGACCTTCAGCTCTCCGACGGTGCGGTAACGCATGGGCGTACTCCTCAGGAGGCGGGGGCGGCGGCCGCGGCGGATGCTTCGGCGACGGCGGCGGGCAGCCAGTCGGCGGTACGGGAGAAGACGAAACCCAGCTCCTTCGCACGGCGGTTGCTCATCGCGTAGAACCGGTCGAAGGAGAACGGGCTCGTCGGCTCACCCGGGCCGACGGTCCGGTGCACGGGGCGCCCACCGCTCTCCGCCGCCACGAGGGCGGTCAGGGCGGTCACGTCGAGCAGGCCGTCGGAGCAGGCGTTCAGCGGACCGGTGAAGCCGGTGGCCGTGGCGGCCCAGCAGAGCAGGCCGGCCAGCTCCGCGTAGTGGATGAAGACGCTGGGCTGCTCCTCGCGGTGTACGGCGATCGGCTCGCCCCGGCCGACGCGCTCCACGTAGTGCGCCAGGCGGCCGGTGAACTCCTGCGCGCCGCCGCCGAGTACGTGGGCGCTGCGTACGGAGGCGAAGGCGAACGGGCCCTCCCGGGTGAACACCGCCTCGGCCTGCCGCTTGCCCTCGGCGTAGTGGTCCTCCAGGTACGCCGCGTCGTGCCACGGCAGGTCAGGACGTACCCGCCAGCCGGCCGGGTCCACGCGCTCCTCCGCCACGGGGACGCCGGGGGTGACGGGCGGCAGCGCGGCCGTCGCCGGATCGTAGACCTCGATGGTGGAGGTCATGACGTACCGCGCGGCGCGGTCCCCGAAGACGCGGACCGCGCTCGCGGCCTGGACCGGGGTGTAGCAGACCTGGTCGACGACCACGTCGAAGGTGCGGCCGCCGAGCGCGGCGGTGAGGGCGGCCTCGTCGTCGCGGTCCACGACGAGGTGCTCGGCTCCCGGGGGCGGCGGGGCGGAGCCGCGGTTCACGACCGTGACCCGGTGCCCGGCCTCCAGCGACCGTTGGACCAGGAGCTTTCCGAAGTACCGGCTTCCGCCGACGACGCAGATCCTTTGCATGCCTCCATCCTGGAGACGTACCGTCAGCAGCAGAAGTACCGGCTTGCTGAACCCGTATGAAGGAAAACTGTTGATCGATGTGCAGCGGCTCCGCGTGCTGCGGGCCGTGGCCGAGCACGGCAGCTTCAACCGGGCGGCCGCCGCCCTGCGGCTGACCCCCTCGGCCGTCTCCCAGCAGGTGGCCGCCCTGGAGCGCGGCCTCGGCACCCAGGTCGTCTCGCGCAGCACGCGCGGGGTCACCCTGACCCGGGCGGGCCGGATCATGGTCGGCGCCGCCGAGTCGGTCGCCGCCGAACTCGCCCACGCGACAAGGCAGGTCGGCGAACTCGCCACGGGCCGGACCCAGCTCACCGTCGCCACCTTCACCAGCGGGGGCAGGCTGCTGCTCCCCGGCGCCCTCACCGAACTGACGGCGGACCACCCCGGCACGGTCGTCCACATCCGGGAGTACGAGCCCGAGGACAGCCTCCCGCTGGTCCGCCAGGGTGCCGTGGACCTCGCACTCGCCTACCACTTCGACGGCCCGCTGCCCGGCGGGCCGGGGCCGGGCCGCGCCCCGGAGTGGACCGCGCTCATGGACGACCCACTGCACGTCGTGCTGGAGAGCCGCCACCGCCTCGCTGCCCGCGACACCCTCGACATCGCCGAACTGGCCGGTGAGCCCTGGGTGCTCGGCTGCCTGAAGACGGAGGCGTACCTGCGCCGCTACGCCGGGCGGGCCGGGTTCGCCCCGGACATCCGCGCCACGACGACCGACTACTTCTTCGCCCGCTCGCTCGTCGCCGCGGGCATGGGCGTCTCGCTGATCCCGTCCGTCGCGCTGACCCCGGACATCCCCGGCCTGCGCACCGTCCCGGTGAGCCGTCCGGCCCCGGCACGGCACATCGGCGCCGCGACCCTCGGCCATCCCCACGCCCGCCCCCAGGTCGCCGCCCTGATCCGGGCGCTGCGGAAACAGGCCGCCCCATGGCGGGAGCGGCCCGCCGGCTGACGGACCGCTCCCGTTTCGCACCGCTCAGCCCTTGGCCGCGGCGACCTCCGGGGCCGCGGGGGCGTCGGACTCGCCGCCCGTGACGGCGGCACGCACCGCCGGGATGAACGCGGAGATGGCGACCGCGACGAGCGCGACACCGCAGCCGAGGATCAGGCCCATGCGGAAGCCGGCCTCGGAGGTGAAGGTGTAGCCGGCCGTCTCGGTGTTCATCTGGGCGAGGACGGCGCCGATGACGGCGGCGCCGACCGAGGTGCCGAGGGCGCGCATCAGGGTGTTGAAGCCGTTGGCGGCGGCGGTCTCGGAGGCCGGGACCGCGCTCATGATGAGGGCCGGCATCGCACCGTAGGCGAGGCCCACTCCGCTGCTGCTGACCATGAGGAAGAGCATCAGGCCCCAGGCGGAGCCCATCAGCAGGATGCCGATGCCGTAGGCGGCGGCGATGACCAGGACGCCGGAGATCAGGGTGAACTTGGGGCCGCGGGCGTCGGTGAGCTTCCCGCCGAACGGGGAGACGACCATCATCATGATGCCGCCGGGCGCCATCCACAGGCCGGCCTGGAGCATCGTCTGGCCGAGCCCGTAGCCGGTGGCCTCGGGGAACTGCAGCAGCTGCGGCGCGATCAGCATGCCGGCGTACATGCCGAAGCCGACGAAGAGCGACGCGATGTTGGTGATGAGCACCCGGGGACGGGCCGTGGTGCGCAGGTCCACCAGCGGGTCCGTGGTGCGCAGCTCCCAGACGCCCCAGGCGAGGAGCACCACGACGGCGGCCACGAACAGGCCGATGGTCGTCGCGGACGCCCAGCCCCAGTCGGCGCCCTTGGAGACGGCGAGGAGCAGGCAGACCAGCCCGACGGCCAGACCGAGCGCGCCGGGCACGTCGAAGCGCTGCCCCTTGGCGCCGGCCGGGACGTCCGGGATCACGAACCAGACCAGCGCGCAGATCGCGGCGGCCAGCACGGCCGAGCCCCAGAACAGCACGCGCCAGCTGGCGTACTGGGCGACCGCCGAGGCGACCGGCAGGCCGAGCGCGCCGCCGATGCCGAGCGAGGCGCTGACCAGGGCGATGGACGAGCTCATCTTCTCGGGCGGCACCACGTCGCGCAGCAGGGCGATGCCGAGCGGGATCATGCCCATGCCCATGCCCTGGAGTCCGCGCCCGACGATCATCGGCACGACGGAGGACGAGAGCGCGCAGACCACCGAACCGACGATCAGCGGCACCGAGCAGGCGAGCAGCATCCGCCGCTTGCCCAGCAGGTCGCCCAGCCGGCCGGAGACCGGCACGCACACCGCGGAGACCAGCAGGGTCACGGTGATGACCCAGGCGGCGTTGGAGGACGTGGTGTCCAGGATCTTGGGCAGTTCCGCGATGAGCGGCGTGACCAGCGTCTGCATGATCGCTGCCACGGTGCCGGCGAAGGCGAGGGTGGCGACGACGCCGCCCGTCCTCGCCGGCGGCTGGGTGGCTTCCACCAGGGGGCTCCTTGGAGATCGAGGTCCCGCCTGCCGGGACAGCAACATGCATCGTACATGTCCAATGTGTCATACACATTATGTGCCCCGTACACACTCCATGCGAGAATGAGCCGCAGCCCGGAAGCGGAAGAAGCAGGAGGCCGCCCATGCCCAGACCCACCGAAGAAGTGGAGTACGAGCAGATGCTGCTCGGCCGCCACAGCCTCGCCGACCACCGAGGCGGACGCCACAAGTACGCCCTGCTCGACCGGAGCGCGTACATCCTGCTGAGCCGGCTGCGCGTCCAGGGCCCCATGTCCAACGGCGAACTCAGCGACGCCTTCGGCCTCGACGCCTCCACCCTCAACCGCCAGACCGCCGCCGTGACCCGCGCCGGGCTCGCCGAACGCATCCCCGACCCCGACGGCGGCATGGCCCGCAAATTCCGCATCACCGCCGAGGGCGCGCAACTCCTCGACGCGGAACGCGAACGCGTCGTGCGCTCCCTGGACCAGGTCATGCACGACTGGCCGGACGACGACATCGCCGCCTTCGCCGACTACCTCAAACGCTTCAACAGCAGCATCGAACAACTCAGCAGACGCCCCTGGCCCCGCCCCTGAAGCCCCGCCGTCAGCCCTCCGAGGGAGACACCCGCCCCGTGAGCGCCGCGAGCGAACTGCGCACATGCGCCATGTGGGCCTGGACCTCCTCGCGGCCCTCCTCGTGCTCCCGCAGTATCCGCTCGGTCTCCCGCACCACCCGCTCCTCACGCACCCGCGCCGCCGCGATCAGCTCCGCCGCACGCGCCTCGGCATCCTCCTGCCCGTGCCGCGCCGCCTCCTCCGCCTCCGCCCGCGCCCGCCGCGCGGCCGCGAGATCCGCCTCCGCGCGCTCAAGAAGACCGTCGTGCTCCGCGGCCAGCGCCGCCTGCGCCTCCGCGATCTCCCGCTCCGCCGCCTTCCACCGCTCGGCGTGCTCCTGCTCCTGATGCGCCAGCACACTCGCGGTACGCTCACGGGTCGCCGCCATCCCGGACTCCGCCTCCGCGCGCAGCCCGGCCCCTTCCGTACGAGCCGCCTCCAGCGCCTCACCGGCCGCCGCCTCCGCGACCCCCACCACCACGCCGGCCGCGCGCACCGCCGCCGCCCGCACCGCCTCCGCGTCCGCGCGCGCAGCCTCCCGCAGGGCCCGGGCCGCGGCGTCCGCCTCGTCCCGCAGCGCCTGCGCCCCCTCCCCCGCCGCACCCCGGAGCGCGCCGGCCTCCTCGTCGGCCAGCGCCAGAATCCGCTGCGCCCGCTCCCCCAGCGACGCGTAGTCCTGCGGGGCCAGCCGCGCCACGACCTCGTCCAGCCGGGCCGACTCCGCCGCCAGCTCCTCCGCCAGCCCGGTCAGCCGGGCCACCCGCGCCACGGCCTCGTCCCGCTCCGCCGACAGCCCCGCCACCACCCGGTCCACCTGCTCCGGACGGTACCCACGGCCCCGTACACCGACGAACCCGTACGCGGACCCCGGTGCAGAACTCATCCCTGACGCCTCTTTCCGATCATCCCGACTGCGCTGCTCCGACCACCGAGCAATACGTCAAGGATGCGGCAATTGGCCGGGAAGTCTGAATCCCAGCGGCGCTTTCCGGACGGAAGCGACCGGCATCACACACAGGAAAGGCGTGGCGCCCGGCCCCCGAAAGGGACCGCGCACCACGCCTCGCGAACGGAACGGTCAGATCAGCCCGTCCCACATCTGCTCCAGCAACACCGACCACCAGCTCTCCGGCGACGCCAGCGCCGCCGCGTCCAGCGCCACCAGCTGCGCCTGGAAGTCCACCGTCCAGCGCCCCGCCTGCTCCGGGTTCAACCCGTACCGCAGCCGCCACATCCGGCCCAGCAACGCCACGCACCGCACGAACTCCGGCAGGCCCGTGTTCACGAACTGCGGCGGCACCGGCGCACCGCCCGGACCCGCCTCCACCGGCACCGCCACGATGTGCGCCGTCCCGTACTGGACACAGATCGCCCGGCCGAAGTCCGAACCCATCACCAGGTACGACCCCGCGTCCGACGCCGGCTGCACCTGCCGCTGAGCCGCGAGCTCCGCCAGCGTCGGCACCACCGGCTGACCCGGCTGCGCCCAGAAGAACGGCCCGAAGTCGGCGGGCAGACCCGCCCACACCAGCGTCCGCGCCACGACCTCCGGCACACCCTGACGGGACACCGCGCGCTGATCGAAGCGCAGCACACCCTGCGGACCGAAGGTCTGCATCATCTCCTCGGCCAGCGCCTCCGGCGGCACCGGCGGCACCGGCTGCATCTGCGGCAGCGCAGCCCGCACCGGCGCCGGCCGCGCCGGACCGTCCGCCACCTGGTGCAACTCACCCTGATGCGTCAGCAGATGCTGCATCCCCTGCTGCCGGCTCGCATGATCCGTCCCGTACGGGGCGACCGACGTGATCCGCACCTGCGGCCAGGTCTCCCGGATCATCCGGGCACAGTAACCACCGGGCAGCTCACACGACTCCAGCTCCGTGTGCAGCTCGATCACCTGCTGCGGCGCTACGTTCATCGCCCGCAGCTCGTGCAGCATCTGCCACTCCGGGTGCGGCGTACCCGGCGCCGAGCGGCGGATCAGCTGCTGCTCGCTGCCGTCCGGCGCCCGGAAGCGCAGCACCGCCTGGTAGCCCGGACCCACGGTCGGCTGACCGGCCGGCGGCGCCTGCGGATAGCCGTACGCCGGCGGCGGGACGTGCCCGGCGGGCGGCGCGCCCATCGGCGGACCCGGCGGCTGCGGCGCCCCCGGACCGGCCTGCGCCGGCCCCGCGAGCATCGTCGCCGCGTGATGCACCCCGCCCGGACCGGGCGGAGGCGTCGCACCCGGCGGCGGAGGCGGCTGCTGCCCGACGGGCGCACCGGGGACCCCGGGAGGCCCGGGCGGCTGCGGCGCACCCGGAACACCCGGCGGGCCGGGCGGCTGCGGGACACCCGGACCCGACGCGTTCGGGTCGGCGAACATCGTGGCCGCCTGGTGCACCCCGCCACCGGGAGGCGGCGGCGTCGGCGGACCGGGCGGCTGCGGGGCCCCGGGCGGGCCCAGCTGCGAGACGAGCTGCGTCGGCACATAGCCGCCCGCCGGAGCACCGGGCGCACCCGGGCCGGACGGCGGCGGCACCGGTCCACCCGGCCGGGCACCCGGCGTGCCGGGGGCACCGGGCGGCGGCGGAGGCGGACTCCCCCGCTGGGCACGCGGCGTGACGGCCGCCTTGCTCGTCGCGGCGTCGGCGATGTCCCCGGGCCCGCCGGGCGGACCGGGCGGCGGGGTGCGCTGCCCCGGAGGCACCGGACCGGGCACACCCGTACCGGGCACCGGCGGCGGACCGGGCACACCGGTCCCGGGCACCGGCGGACCGGGCACCGGCGGTGCCGGCTCCTCCCGGCGGCCGCCCAGGCTCGGCGCGATCGCCGTCTTCGGAAGCTGGCTGCCGCCCGACATCAACGCCGTCGGCGCGTCCGCCGGAACGACCGGGGGCAGCTCCTCCTCGTCATCGGCGCCCGACAGCGGCGGCGCGAACACCGTCGCCGGCAACGCCACCTCCGCGTCGTCCGAATCCGCGTTCACATCGGTCCCCGCCCACGGCGTGGCACCCACCGGCGGCTGGAGCGAGGACGCCGGTACGCCGTCCGACGCGGTCGGCTCGTACGCCACCGAACCGCCCTGCGACGACGACGACGGCGACGGGATCGGGGCCGGCGGCGGGAAGGACGACGGGGCCTCCGGAGCCGGCGGCGGGGTCTCCTCCCGCGCCGCACGCCGGTCCGGGATACCCAGCTTGTCCGCCGCCTCCTGCAGCCACTCCGGCGGACTCAACAGGAACGACGTCTGATTCAGGTCCACCCGCTCGGGCGGCGCCGGAGCCGCCGGCTCCACGTCCTGCGCCCCGTACTCCTCCTCGTACCGCCGGATCACCTCACCCACCGGCAGCCCGGGCCACAGCGTCGCCTCACCGCTGTCCCGCGCGATCACCAGCCGCTGACGGCCCCCGTCCGACACCGGACCATCCACACGGTCCTCGGCCCACACCACGAATCCGAGTTCGAATTCACGGACCCGGACCTCGCGGTGCTGATACGCCGGAACGTCACCGTTCACCCACTCGTCCGCGCGCTCCTGCGCCTGCGCGAAGGTCACCACCGCGCTCACCCCTCCACCGGGACGGCCTGCGCGAAGCCGCCGTCCACCATCAGGTTCGCCACCGTCTCCAGCTCCGGCGGATTGCCCGCCAGCCGCTGCAGGAACACGTCGAAGTCCTCACCGCACGGCAACAGCAACCGGTCCACCCGCTCCCGCACCGTCCAGCCGTCCCGGTCCCGCGCGTCGTCGTACGCGCAGAACCACACCGAACCCAGAGACTCGCCCCGCACCTTCACCGCGAGCAGACCGCCCTGGACGAACGCCACCCCGAGGTAATCCTTCGTCAGGTGGTCCCGCAGACACTTGTTGACGTACACCAGATCGTTCACGGCGGCCTCCTCGCGCACCGTGAAGAACGGCTGGTCGATCAGAAGACCCAGCTCCGCGTCCAGCACCGCACCCACCGGGGCCGAACCACCGGCCGCCTTCAGGAACGAACGGTACGCACCCGGCAGCCGGTAACCCAGGTCCTCCTCGACACCCAGGACCTGCTGCTCACTCACCGCCACAGCCCCCTTGGGCAGCCGGAAATGCGCCGGCCGCGTCTCCTGCAACGGACGCGTACCCCGCTTGTCGTGATCGACCTCCGTCGACGCGAGACCCCCGTGGTGGCGCAGCAGCGCCTTCACCTCGACCGGCACCAGCTCCATCCGCCGGCCACCCGGCACGTGGTGCCAGGTCCAGCCGTGCGGCGTCGCCACCGCCGGGATCGTGTCCCACAGCTCGTGCCCGGCCGCGGCCAGCGCCGCGTTCGCCGACACATAGTCCGTGAGCCTCAACTCGTCCACGCCGAAACCCTGCGGAGGCTCCGCGATCTCCGCCGCCGCACGCGCGTACGGCGAGAAATCCGGACAGCCGTTCCCGTCCATCCGCACCCCTCTGGGATGACGGGACGCCCGGACCGGGTCCGGGAAGTGCACGAGCTGCCCGGCGTAGGCCGCGTTCGGTGGCGCGGCTTGCTGCCCGAGCCGACCTGTCGTCATGGCGGTTGCCCCCTGCTGCGTCTGGCTGATGAGGACCGATCCGCCCAAGGGCGTGTCCGGCGGTCCAGGCACAGCCTAAGCGGTGTCACCCGTACGAGGACCGGCCCCGCCAACCCGGACCACAACCGTCACCAACCGTCACACCCATGTGACGGACGAGCTACGAGAAGGCCACCGAACCGCGACACGCAGACACGTTTCACCGACCCAGCTTTCACAGGACCCGACACATTTGGCAGGCTGTCACCCGCATACACGGGGGCGTGCACAGAAGGCAGCGGCCGCTGCGGGCACGGGAGGGACACAGCACCATGCACACCGCACACTCTGCACAGACCGTCACCACCGGGGACCCACGACTCAACTGGAGCACCACCGACAAGGGCCCCGCGCCCCGCCTCGGCCAGCGCCGGGACGGCATCCTGCCCGCCGTCGCCGCCGCCCTCTCCGTCCGCGGCGAGACACTCACCTGCACCGCGGGCAAGGGCGACCAGCCACCCGTCCTGCACCACCTCGTCCAGGACTTCCTCGACACCCTCCCCAGCGGCCAGCGCGAACGGTTCACCGGCCGCTGCCCCGAGGCCATACTGCTCTCCCGCCACCTCACCGCCGCCGAGGCCGACCGCTCCAAGCGCGCCCAGCGCAAGCCCCTCACCAACGGCGAGGCCCGCCGCGCCCTCAAGCACGCCCGGCTCACCACCCGCCGCATCCGCGAGGACGGCGACCCCCTGCACGGCACCTACGCGGCACCCTGCCGCTCCTGCGCCGTCATGCTCGCCCACTTCGGCGTACGCCCCGTCGACCTCACCCCGAACGGCGCGGCCACCACCGCAGAGAAGAGCTGACCGCGCCCATGCACGATCCCACCGACCTCCCCGCCCAGGCCGGGCCAGCGGGCCGCGACCGCCAGTCCGCCACCCGCTTCCCCATCGCCGTCGACGCCGCCCTGCGCGCCGCCGGCTGGCAGCCCGGACGCTGGGACATCCGCCAGGCCGAGGAATGGGCCGACGCCCTGCGCTCGCACGCCTCCCCCGCCGGCCACCAGCACGCCGTCTTCCCGGCCGCCGTCGAGGCCTGGGCCGAATTCGGCGGCCTCCACATCACCGCCACCGCACCCGGCCGCCAGATCGCACCGCCGGCCATCCGCATCGACCCCCTGAGCGGACTCCACCTGGCCCGCACGCTGGGCGACCTCGGCCGCGCGCTGGCGACCGAGGTCGCGCCGCTCGGCGAGGAGGGGGACGGCCAGGCCGTCCTCGCGATCGACCTGACCGGACGGGTGTACTCCATCGACCACACCGGGGACTGGTACCTGGGCCACGACATCGACGCGGCGCTCGCGACGCTGGTGACGGGGCTGCAGCCGGAGCGGCTGGTCTCGGGCTGATCGGGGTCTCCGGCGCGCCGGTTCACGCCGGGCGGGCGGTCACCACCGCGAGGGTTCCGTCCTCAAACGCCGGACGGGCTGGGGGTGTCGCCGGACGGGCTGGGGTTGCCGCTCTCGTCCGGCAGGACCGCCGACACCCGGAAGCCGCCCTTGTCGGTCGGGCCCGAGACGAAGACACCGCCCAGGCCGAGCACCCGCTCCCGCATGCCGACCAGGCCGTTGCCGCCGCTGGGCAGGCCCGCGTCGGCCGTCGCCGCGTCCGACGGACCGTTCTCCACCTGCATCGCGACCTCGGCGCCCCGGTGCGCCAGCCGCACCCACGTCCTGGCACCCGCCGCATGCTTGTGCACGTTGGTCAGGGCCTCCTGCACCACCCGGTACGCCGTCTGCTCCACCTCGGGGGCGTACGCCCGCGCGGAGCCCTCTACCGACAGCTCGACGGTCATGCCCGCGGCGCGCGACTGCCCGACCAGCGCCTCGACCTCGTCCAGCCGGGGCCCGTCCTCCGCCGCGGCCTGGGCCGCCCGGCCCACTGAGGCCAGCGGCACCTGCTCCACCCGGCGCGGCGCCGGATCGCCGGTGCGCAGGACGCCCAGCATCTCGCGCAGCTCGGTGAGGGCCTGGCGCCCCATGTCACCGACCAGGGCCGCGTTGCGCACGGCCTTCGCCGGGTCCTTGGGCGCCACCGCCTGGAGGGCCGCCGCGTGCACGACCATCAGGCTCACCCGGTGGGCGACCACGTCGTGCATCTCGCGGGCGATCCGGGTCCGCTCCTCCGTACGCGCCCACTCGGCCCGCTCCTCGGCCCGGTCCGCGAGCAGCGACAGCTCCCGCTCCAGCGAGTCCGCCCGCTCCCGCAGGCTCTCCATCAGCCGGCGCCGGGCCCCTATGTACAGCCCGAACAGCACGGGCGGGGCGGTCAGCCCGACGGCCATGAAGAGGGACAGCATGGGCACGTACCAGTCGCCGGGCCCGAAGTCGGCGTTCTCGTCGACGCCCTGGCGCAGCCGTACGTACGTCACGATGAACGTCCCCACCAGGGACATGCTCATCAGCACCGCGGTGATCCGCCGGGGCACCTCGGACGCGGCCAGCGTGTACAGGCCGACCAGGCCCATCAGGAAGCCCATCTCGGCGGGCGTCGTCGCGATCGAGACCAGCACCACGGCGATCGGCCACTGCCGCCGCACCAGCAGCACGGCCCCCGCGACCACCCCGAACACCACCCCGAAGGCCACCGGCAGCCCGGTGTCCCCCGCGAAGGCGACCCCCTCGAACCCGCACTCCACCGCCGAACCGAGCGCGAGCCCCACATCCAGCGCGACACTCCGCCGCCGTTCCCACCACCAGTAGCCACGGGTGGTCAGGCCCGCCGCTTCCCGGTCTTCCCCCGTTGCGGTCATGGCATCCAGCGTACGGGCGCCCGCATCCCATTTTCGGGTGACCTGCACAGCACGTCGTACGTTCGACCGGGGGCATCCGCATCCTCGTCGCGTACAAGGCACTTGGTACGGCATAGTGTTGGGTGCCGTTCCGGCGATCCGGCGCAATGTCCGTTTCGGCCGGAGTTATTCCCCCGTGGTGTAATTGGCAGCACTGTGGCTTTTGGTGCCATCTGTCCGGGTTCGAGTCCTGGCGGGGGAGCCTTCGTACGCGGGCCCCGACCACCCCGGTCGGGGCCCGCGCCCATGTCCGGCCCGACGCCCCCCGGTATCCTGCGGATGTCCACCACCCGAAGCCGAAGGGCCTATCCGTGAGCTCCGTACGCCCGGCAGCCGTCGTCGTCCTCGCAGCGGGTGAGGGCACCCGCATGAAGTCGAAGACCCCCAAGGTTCTGCACGAGATCTCCGGGCGCTCGCTCGTCGGTCACGTCGTCGCCGCCTCCCGTGAGCTGGACCCCCAGCACCTCGTCGTGGTCGTGGGCCACGCGCACGAGCAGGTCACCGCTCACCTCACCGGCGCGGACGCGCAGGTGCGTACCGCCTACCAGGCCGAGCAGAAGGGCACCGGGAACGCGGTGCGGGTCGCGCTCGACGAGCTGGGCGGGGCCGTCGAGGGCACCGTGGTCGTCGTGTGCGGGGACACCCCGCTGCTGTCCGGGGAGACGCTGGCCGCGCTGGCCGCGACGCACACCGCCGACGGCAACGCGGTCACCGTGCTCAGCGCCGAGGTCCCCGACTCCACCGGCTACGGGCGGATCGTGCGCGACGCGGCGAGCGGTGCGGTCACCGAGATCGTGGAGCACAAGGACGCGAGCGACGAGCAGCGGGCGATCCGGGAGATCAACTCCGGGGTGTTCGCGTTCGACGGGAAGCTCCTCGCCGGGGCGCTGGGGCAGGTGCGGACGGACAACAGCCAGGGCGAGGAGTACCTCACCGACGTGCTGTCGATCCTGCGCGGGGCCGGGCACCGGGTCGGCGCGTCGGTGGCGGGCGACCACCGGGAGATCCTGGGCATCAACAACCGGGTGCAGCTCGCGGAGGCCCGTCGGCTGCTGAACCAGCGGCTGCTGGAGCGGGCGATGACCGCCGGGGTGACCGTGGTGGACCCGGCGTCGACGCTGATCGACGTGACGGTGACGTACGAGCGGGACGCGGTCGTGCACCCCGGGACGCAGCTGCTGGGTGCCACGCACCTCGCGGAGGACGCCGAGGTCGGCCCGAACTCGCGGCTCACGGACACCGTGGTGCACGCGGGCGCGCGGGTGGACAACACGGTGGCGGAGGGTGCCGAGGTGGGCCCGGGTGCGCTGGTGGGTCCGTACGCCTATCTGCGGCCGGGGACGAAGCTCGGGCCGAAGGCCAAGGCCGGTACGTACGTGGAGATGAAGAACGCGACGATCGGCGAGGGGACGAAGGTCCCGCACCTGTCGTACGTGGGGGACGCGACCATCGGCGACCACACCAACATCGGCGCCGCGAGCGTCTTCGTGAACTATGACGGCGTGGCCAAGCACCACACGACGATCGGGTCTCACTGCCGTACCGGGTCGGACAATATGTTTGTGGCGCCCGTCACGGTCGGGGACGGCGTCTACACCGCCGCGGGCTCGGTCATCACGAAGGACGTACCGTCCGGTTCGCTGGCCGTGGCCCGGGGCCAGCAAAGGAATATCGAGGGCTGGGTGGCGCGCAAGCGTCCCGGAAGCGCCGCCGCGCAGGCGGCTCAGGCGGCAGTGGAGGAGCCGGCCGGCGAAAGCTGACCGGAAACAGGTGCGTCGCGCACCGCGTACCGTGATAGATGCTCACCCCATTTCGGCTGGCTCGTTGCACATCGGGACATCTGCGTGCGGCGCCAGGAACACGTCTGAGGAGACTGTGCTGTGACCGGGATCAAGACGACCGGCGAGAAGAAGCTGATGCTCTTCTCCGGCCGCGCCCACCCCGAGCTGGCCGAGGAGGTCGCGCACCAGCTGGGTGTGGGCCTCGTGCCGACGAAGGCCTTCGATTTCGCCAACGGTGAGATCTACGTCCGCTTCCAGGAGTCGGCGCGTGGCGCGGACTGCTTCCTGATCCAGAGCCACACGGCTCCGATCAACAAGTGGATCATGGAGCAGCTCATCATGCTGGACGCGCTGAAGCGCGCGTCGGCCCGTTCGATCACGGTGATCGTGCCGTTCTACGGTTACGCCCGCCAGGACAAGAAGCACCGCGGTCGTGAGCCGATCTCGGCCCGTCTGATCGCGGACCTGATGAAGACGGCGGGTGCGGACCGCATCCTCACCGTGGACCTGCACACCGACCAGATCCAGGGCTTCTTCGACGGCCCGGTCGACCACCTGTTCGCGCTGCCGATCCTGGCGGACTACGTGGGCGCGAAGGTGGACCGTTCCAAGCTGACGATCGTCTCGCCGGACGCCGGCCGGGTGCGCGTCGCCGACCGCTGGTGCGACCGTCTGGACGCCCCGCTGGCGATCGTGCACAAGCGCCGTGACAAGGACGTCGCCAACCAGGTGACGGTCCACGAGGTCGTCGGCAATGTGAAGGGCCGGGTCTGTGTCCTGGTCGACGACATGATCGACACGGGTGGCACGATCTGCGCCGCCGCGGACGCCCTGTTCGCGCACGGCGCCGAGGACGTCATAGTGACGGCGACGCACGGTGTGCTGTCAGGCCCCGCCGCGGACCGCCTGAAGAACTCGAAGGTCAGTGAGTTCGTGTTCACGGACACTCTGCCGACCCCGGGTGAGCTGGAGCTCGACAAGATCAAGGTGCTGTCGATCGCCCCGACGATCGCCCGCGCCGTGCGCGAGGTCTTCGAGGACGGCTCGGTCACGAGCCTGTTCGAGGAGCAGTAGGACCGGACGGCGACCGCGTCGCCGTTGATCCACTTTGGGGTGCGGCCTCCCCGCCGGGTAGACTCAGCGAGTTGCTCGGCGAGGGAGGCCGTACTCATGTACGGCGCTCCGTTATCGGCGCGCTCTTCGTAGCAGGCCTGTAGTGGGCCGGGTGACCGTCCGTTCGTACCGTCACCTCACGAGGAGTGCCACCATGGCCGAGATCAAGCTCGCCGCCCAGATCCGTACCGAGTTCGGCAAGGGTGCAGCCCGTCGCGCGCGTCGTGCCCAGCAGGTCCCCGCGGTCGTCTACGGCCACGGCGCCGAGTCCGTCCACATCACGCTTCCGGCCCACGAGCTGTCGCTCGCGCTCCGCACGGCCAACGTCCTGATCGGCCTGGAGCTCGACGGCAAGGACGCCCTGGTCATCCCGAAGGCCGTGCAGCGCAACCCGCTCAAGGGCGACATCGAGCACGTCGACCTGCTGACCGTGAAGCGCGGCGAGAAGGTCAACGTCGAGGTCGCGGTGCACGTCGAGGGCGACCTGGCCCCGGGCGGCAACCTGCTGGAGTACGTGATGAACACGCTGCTCGTCGAGGCCGAGGCCACCCACATCCCCGAGTCCGTCACGGTCTCCGTGCAGGGCCTGGACGCCGGTGCGTCGATCCTGGCCAAGGACATCCCGCTGCCGTCCGGTTCGGTGCTGGCCGAGGCCGACCCGGACTCCGTCGTGCTCCAGGTCGTCTCCGCGCAGGCCGAGGAGCCGTCCGCCGAGGGCTCCGAGGGCGCGGAGGCCTGAGCCTCTTCCCGCCTGCTTGACTGACGGGGCGGTGGTCTCCCTTTCCGGGAGCCGCCGCCCCGTTCTCCTGTCCGCTTCCCCTGTACGAGGAGACTTCGCGCGATGTCCGACGCCACCGACCCCTGGCTGATCGTGGGGCTGGGCAATCCCGGCCCCGAGTACGCGGCGAACCGGCACAACGTCGGTTTCATGGTCGCCGACCTGCTCGCCGAGCGGATCGGCGGGAGGTTCAAGCGTGCCCCGAAGGCGCAGGCGCAGGTGCTGGAGGGGCGAATCGGTCCGCCCGGGCCGCTGAGCCGGCGCGTGGTGGTCGCGAAACCGATGTCGTACATGAACCTGTCCGGGGGTCCGGTGGCGGCGCTGCGGGACTTCTACAAGGTGCCGCTCGGCCATGTGGTGGCGGTCCATGACGAGTTGGACATCGACTACGGGACGCTGCGGCTGAAGCTGGGTGGCGGGGACAACGGGCACAACGGGCTGAAGTCGATGACGAAGGCGATGGGTCCGGACTACCACCGGGTGCGGTTCGGGATCGGGCGGCCGCCGGGGCGGATGCAGGTGGCGGATTTCGTGCTGAAGGACTTCTCGTCGGCGGAGCGCAAGGAGCTGGCGTACGAGGTGGACCGGGCGGCGGACGCGGTGGAGTGTCTGCTGGCCGAGGGTCTGGAGCGGGCACAGTCCGCGTACAACACGTGAGGGGCGCGGGTCCGGCTTGACCGGCCACAAGGCTCTGGCCAAGGATCTGGGTCCATGAAGCGGAATCCCTCCCACCGTGCCCTGTTGTACGGCCGTAGCGCGGTGCTCGGCCTTGTCGTCCTGGTGTTGCTGGTGGCGGGGGTGCTGGCGTCGTGGGACGCGGCGCACCACATCGTGCTGGCGAAAGGGCGGGAGCACGGGACGATGACGGTGACGGGGTGCGGTGACGAGGTCTGTACGGGGACGTTCGCGCCCGGGGAGGGGGCGTCGGCGCGGTCCCGGGTGTCGGTGGACAGTTCGGTGGCGGCCCGTAGGGGTGACCGTTTCCCGGTGGTGGTGAAGCCGGGGACGGATGAGGTGGTGCGGACCGGGGCGGCGGGGTTCTTGCACGCGTGGGTGCCGTTGGGCGGGGCCCTGGTGCTGGCGGCGCTGGTGATCGGCGGGGGTCTGCGGCTGGCGCGTACGGCGTGGGGTGCCGGGGTCGCGGGCGGGGCGCTGCTGCTGGCGGCGTTCGTCGCGCTGTGAGGCGGCGGCCGGACGTGCGACGGGGCGCGGGGAGGGATTCCCCGCGCCCCGTCGGCGTGTGGTGCCGGGTCAGCCGGTGTTGCGCAGGCCGGCGGCGACGCCGTTGACGGTGAGCAGCAGGGCGCGTGCGAGGAGCGGGTCCTCCTCCTCGCCGGCTTCGGCGGCCTGGCGCTGGCGGGCGAGCAGGGAGACCTGGAGGTAGGAGATCGGGTCGAGGTAGGCGTCGCGGATGGCGAAGGTCTGCTGGAGCACCGGGTTGGTGTCGAGCAGCTTCTCGCCGCCGGTGATGCGCAGGACCTCCTGCACGGTGAGGGCGTGCTCGGCCTCGATGACGTCGAAGACGTGCTTGAGCTCGTCGGGGACGAGGGTGTCGACGTAGTGGCGGGCGATGCGCAGGTCGGTCTTGGCGAGGGTCATCTCGACGTTGGAGAGGAAGTTACGGAAGAAGTGCCACTGCTCGTGCATCTCTTCCAGGACGGTGTCGAGGCCGGCCTCGCGCAGGGCCTTGAGGCCGGAGCCGACGCCGAACCAGCCGGGGATGATCTGGCGGGACTGGGTCCAGCCGAAGACCCACGGGATGGCGCGGAGTCCGTCGAGGGAGACGCCTGAGCCGGGGCGGCGGGAGGGCCGGGAGCCCAGGTGGAGGTTGCCGAGCTGGTCGACGGGGGTGGAGGCGAGGAAGTACGACGGCAGGTCGGGGTCCTCGACGAGCTTGCGGTAGGCGGCGTGGGCGGCGTCGGAGACGGTGTCCATGGCCGCGTCCCAGCGGGCGAGGGCTTCGTCGGACTGGCGGGGTGCGGTGTGGAGGGCGGAGGCCTGGAGGGTGGCCGCGACGGTCAGCTCCAGGTTCTCCCGGGCGAGGGCGGGGATGAGGTACTTGTCGGAGATGACCTCGCCCTGTTCGGTGACCTTGATCTCGCCCTCGAGGGTGCCCCAGGGCTGGGCGAGGATCGCGTCGTGGGAGGGGCCGCCGCCGCGGCCGACGGTGCCGCCGCGGCCGTGGAAGAGGCGCAGTCGTACGCCGTAGCGGTGGGCGACGTCGCGCAGGCGGCGCTGGGCGCGGTGGATCTCCCACTGGGAGGTGGTGATGCCGCCGAACTTGGAGGAGTCGGAGTAGCCGAGCATGACCTCCTGGACGTCGCCGCGCAGGGAGACGAGGCGGCGGTAGGAGGGGTCGGCGAGCATCTCGTCGAGGATGACGTCGGCGGCGCGCAGTTCGTCGGTGGTTTCCAGGAGCGGGACGATGCCGATTTCGGCCCAGCCGGCGTGGAGGTCGAGGAGTCCGGCCTCGCGGGCGAGGACGGCGGCGGCGAAGACGTCGTCGGCGCCCTGGCACATCGAGATGATGTAGGACTCGATGACTTCGGGGCCGAAGCGCTGGAAGGCTTCCTTGATGGTGTGGAAGACACTGAGGGTCTTCTCGCCGGCGGCGTCGAGCGGGGCGGGGGTGGGTGCGAGGGGGCGGCGGGAGCGCAGTTCCTTGGCGAGGAGCTTCTGCCGGTAGTCGCGGGGCATGTCGGCGTAGCGCCAGGATTCCTCGCCGAGCCGGTCGAAGAGCTGGCCGAGGGCGTGGTGGTGGGCGTCGGCGTGTTCGCGGACGTCCATGGTGGCGAGCTGGAGGCCGAATGCGGAGAGTGTGCGGATGGTGCGGTCCATGCGGCCGTCGGCGACGATGCCGCCCTTGTGGCGGCGCAGGGAGTCCTGGACGAGGGCGAGGTCGCTGACGAGTTCGGCGGTGCCGAGGTAGTCGCAGCCGGGGCGGTGGGGGCGGCCGGTGGCGAGGCGCTCGCGGGTGTTGACGAGCTTCTGGCGGATGCAGGTGGCCTTGAGGCGGTAGGGCTCCTCGGCGTTCAGCCGCTTGTAGCGGGGGCTGATCTCGGGGAGGAGTTCGAGGTCGGTCTGGAGGGAGGCGAGGAGTTCGTCGGTGGCGCCGGTGTAGCGGATGGAGTTGGAGAGGAGTCCGCGGAGCTGGTCGACGAGTTCGAGGGCGTCGGTGATGCCGTGCTCGTGCTGGAGGATGAGGACGTCCCAGGTGACCTCGGGGGTCACGTTGGGGTTGCCGTCGCGGTCGCCGCCGATCCAGGTGCCGAAGGTGAGGGGGCGGGTGCCGGCGGGGAGCTCGACGCCGACGCGCTCCAGTTCGGCGGCCAGGTCCTCCAGGACGTCGCCGACGGCGTTGGCGTGGAGTTCGTCGAGGTAGTAGATCGCGTTCCGGGCCTCGTCGGTGGGCTCGGGGCGTACGACGCGGAGTTCGTCGGTCTGCCAGATGAGGTCGATGTTCTCGGCGAGTCTGAGGTCCTGGCGGCGGCGGTCGGCCTCGATGACCGGGGTCTCCAGGAGGGCGGCGATGCGGCGGAGCTTGTTGAGGACGGAGCGCCGGGCGGCCTCGGTGGGGTGCGCGGTGAAGACGGGGCGCACGTTGAGGTTGCTGACGGTGGCGCGCAGGTGTTCGGGGTCTGCGTCCTTGAGGCGGTCGGCGGTGCGGGCGAGGAGGCCGCCCTCGGCCGCGCGGCGGTCGCGCATCTCGTGGGCGCGGTGGACCTGCTCGGTGACGTTGGCGAGGTGGAAGTAGGTGGAGAAGGCGCGGACGAGCTTGGCCGCGGTCTCCAGGCCGGTGTCGCCGAGGAGCTCGGCCGCGGCCTCGCCGTCGGTGCGGGTCAGGGCGCGTACGCGCTCGACGAGGTCGAGGAGTTCCTGCCCTTCCTGGCGTACCAGGGTCTCGCCCAGCAGGTCGCCGAGGCGGCGGATGTCGGCGCGCAGCTCGGTGCTGGCGGCGGGGGTCTGGTCGGCACTGCTCACAGTGTGCGGCTCCTTGCAGTGGTTGTGCACGGGACCCGGGACCGCGGTCGGCGGATGCCGACGCCACCCCGGAAAGCAGGGTGCGGACCGCGCTGTCCGACCTCTCCAGGATAGGTGTCCGTGCTTTCGGCGCTGTTCGCGCCCCGGAAGGTGGCCCATGTTGGTGTGGGCTCCGGCCGGGGTACGCGGTGACTGTCTACCCGGTATTCGTGTGTCTGTGCGCGGTGTTTCGTCGTCTCGTGGGCGGGCCTTCGCGCTGCCATACTTACGAAGCCGTAGGTTACGGATGCGTAACCCGGCTGTCCGTCCCGTTCTCACCCTCAGGGGACTCCCCATGAAGAACAGCCCCGATGTGATCGAGGCCGCCGCTCCGGCGGCCGGTGGTCAGGCTCTTCCCTCCGCCACGCTCGGCGGGGACAACAAGCGGTCGATCGAGCAGATCGCGCTCCTGCTTTTCATCGTCGTGCCGTTCGTGGCGCTGGTCGCGGCGGTGCCGCTGGCCTGGGGCCGCGGTGTGAGCTGGCTCGATCTGGGTCTGATGGTGGCGATGTACTTCATCGGCTGCCACGGCATCACGATCGGCTTCCACCGGTACTTCACGCACGGTTCGTTCAAAGCGAAACGTCCGCTCCGGATCGCTCTGGCGGTGGCGGGTTCGCTGGCCGTCGAAGGGCCGATCGTGCGCTGGGTGGCCGATCACCGCAAGCACCACCGGTTCTCGGACGCGGAGGGCGACCCGCACTCGCCGTGGCGGTTCGGCGAGACGCTGCCGGCGCTGCTGAAGGGCCTCTGGTGGGCCCACATCGCATGGATGTTCGACGAGGAGCGGACGCCGCAGCAGAAGTACGCTCCGGACCTGGTCAAGGACCCGGCGATCCGCGGCATCTCGCGTCACTTCCTGACCTTCACGATCATCTCGCTGGCGATTCCCCCGCTGGTCGGCGGCCTGGTGACGATGTCGTGGTGGGGTGCGGCGACGGCGTTCTTCTGGGGCTCGCTGGTGCGGGTGGCCCTGCTGCACCACGTGACGTGGTCGATCAACTCGATCTGTCACGCGGTCGGCAAGCGCCCCTTCAAGTCGCGTGACAAGTCCGGCAACGTGTGGTGGCTGGCGGTCCTGTCGTGCGGCGAGTCGTGGCACAACCTGCACCACGCGGATCCGACGAGCGCGCGGCACGGCGTGATGCGCGGTCAGATCGATTCGAGCGCGCGTCTCATCCGCTGGTTCGAGCAGGCCGGCTGGGCGTACGACGTGCGCTGGCCCGACGACGCCCGTATCGAGTCCCGGCGCAACCGCGCGGCGGCCGACGCGGCATGATGGACGACGTGGCGACCGACTCCAGCGCAAGCAGCGAGAACACCCGTGCACCCTCCACCCGGCGGGCCCGCCGGGTGCGGATGACGGGGAAGGAACGCCGCGAGCAGTTGCTGGACATCGGTCGCACCCTGTTCGCCGACAAGGGCTACGAGGGCACGTCGGTCGAGGAGATCGCGGCCCGGGCGGGGGTGTCGAAGCCGGTCGTCTACGAGCACTTCGGCGGCAAGGAAGGGCTGTACGCGGTCGTGGTGGACCGGGAGATGCGCCAGCTCCTGGACATGGTGACCGGTGCCCTGACCGCGGGCCATCCGCGTGAGCTCCTCGAACAGGCGGCGTTCGCGCTGCTGGACTACATCGAGACGTACACCGACGGGTTCCGCATCCTGGTCCGGGACTCGCCGGTCGCCCAGTCGACGGGCACCTTCGCCTCCCTGATCAGCGACATCGCCACCCAGGTGGAGGACATCCTGGGCCTGGAGTTCAAGGCCCGGGGCTTCGACCCGAAGCTGGCCCCGCTGTACGCGCAGGCGCTGGTGGGCATGGTGGCGCTGACGGGCCAGTGGTGGGTGAACGCGCGCAAGCCGAAGAAGGCGGAGGTCGCGGCCCATCTGGTGAACCTGGCCTGGCACGGTCTGGAGAACCTGGAGTCGAAGCCGCGGCTGATAGGGCACCGCAAGAGCTGACGGCCCGTCGGGGGGCGGGCCGGTGCGGCCGGGCCGGTGCGGCCGGGCCGCAACTGCGATCCCTCGCCAAACCACTTCAGTCCCGGGGTGCTCAGTTGTAGAGTCTGTGAACATCCCGGGAAGGCTTCACCATGCACGTAATGTGCCCGTGGACGCGTTTCTCCCGGTTCCACCACTTACCCCTGGGGGGGCTTTGTCTTCTGTGGAACCCGGCCGTTCCGTTCCGCGCTCGAAGCGCGCGCGGCGGATCGCTGCCTGCACCGCACTCGTTCTCTCCGCCGGCATGATGCTGGCGGCCCCGGCCTCGGCCGATGACTCGGCGCCCGCCCCGAGCGGCGCCACCGCGCAGTCCACCCCCGAGCTCGGCGGGCAGCCGACGCTCACCCTGCCGAAGCGCACGGCGAAGAAGAAGTCCGGCGCTTCGGGTGTGGCGGGCGGGCAGTCCCCGTCCTCGGTCGTCCCGGCCAAGCCGCGCGCGGACCTGGACGGCGACGGCTTCAGCGACATGCTGTACCGGGGCCTGGACGGCAACGTGTACGCCGCCATGGACTCCTCGGGCTCGCAGCGGTTCTCGATCAACAACAGCGACTCCGACGAGATGTTCAAGGACATCATCACGCCGGGCGACCTGGACGGCGACGGCCGGTCCGACATCGTGGCGCTGTCGGCCTCGGGCAGGCTCACGGTCTACCCGGGCTGGACCTCCGACGGAACCGGGGCCGCCGGCTGGTCGGGCAACGGCTGGCAGAAGTACAACAAGGTCTCCGCCCCCGGTGACCTGGACGGCGACGGCCGCGGCGACCTGCTCGCGCGGACGCCCTCCGGCGACATCTACGTCTACATCTCCACCGGCAAGGTCCTCAGCGCGCCCTTCAAGGCCGGCGTCAAGGTGGGCTACGGCTGGAACACGTACGACCAGATCGTCGGCGCCAACGATGTCAACGGCGACGGCCTGGGCGACGTCGTCGCCCGTACGCCCGCCGGTGACGTGTACTTCTACGCCGGCACCGGCAACGCGGCGAAGCCCTTCAAAGCGCGCGTGAAGGTCGGGTACGGCTGGGACATCTACAACCAGCTGATCAGCTTCGACGACCTCGACGGCGACGGCCTGGGCGACATCGTCGCCCGTAAGCCGGGCGGCGACCTGTACACGTACTTCGCCACCGGCGACGGCACGTTCGAGGCGCGCGTCAAGGCGGGCACGGGCTGGAACGCCGCGGCGCTGTTCGCCGGTGCGGGCGGCAACCCGGCCTTCGGGAAGCAGGAGCTGGAGGCGCGCACCAAGGGCGGCAGCCTGTACTGGTACCAGAGCCGGAACAACGAGAAGTTCTTCCCGCGTCAGCTGGACAGCTCGGACAGCGGCTGGAACCAGGTGAGCCTGTCGCTGGCCTCCTCGCTGGACAACGACGGCTGGGGCGAGCTCCTCCAGGTCTACAAGGGCACGCTCTACGTCGGCAGCAAGGAGATCGGCTCCGGCTGGCAGGTCTACAACAGCCTGACCGGTCCGGGCGACCTGAGCGGTGACGGCAAGGGCGACGTGCTGGCCCGCGACACCAAGGGCAACCTGTACCTGTACAAGGGCAACGGGGCCGCCACCAAGTTCTCGGCCAAGGTCAAGGTCGGCTACGGCTACAACACGTACAACAAGATCGTCGGCGCCGGTGACCTCAGCGGCGACGGCCGCGCGGACGTCGTGGCCCGCGACACCAAGGGCAACCTGTACCTGTACAAGGGCACGGGCAACGCCGCCAAGCCGCTCTCGGCCCGCGTCAAGATCGGCTACGGGTACAACACGTACAAGCAGTTCGCCGCCCCGGGCGACCTGGACGGCGACGGCAAGGCCGACCTGGTCGGCGTCGACGGCAAGGGCGACGTGTACCGCTACTCGTCCACCGGCACCGGCAAGATCGAGAAGCGCGTCAAGATCGGCTACGGCTGGGACATCTACAACGGCCTGTACTAGGCCCGCGTGACCACGGCGCCTCGTTCCCGCGTCCGCGGGGCGGGGCGCTGTCGTGTGCCGGAGCTCAGCCGGCGACCGGCTCCAGGAACTCCAGCCGGTTGCCCACCGGGTCGTGGCTGTAGAAGCGGCGGTGGCCCGGGAGGTTGTCGTCCCACACCACCTCGGCGCCGCGTCCGGCCAGCCGGGCCGCGTACGCCTCGATGCCCGTGACGCGCAGGCCCGGGTGCGCCTTGCGGGCGGGGCGGAAGTCCGCCTCGACGCCCAGGTGCAGCTGGACCGGCCCGGCGGCGAACCAGCAGCCGCCCCGGGCCGCGAGCACCGGCGGCTTCGGGATCTCCGTCATGCCGAGGACATCCGTGTAGTACGCGCGCAGCGCGTCCTCGCTGCCCTCCGGGGCGGCGAGCTGGACGTGGTCGAGCGAGGCGATCACCGGTTCTCCTTGCGGGCGACGGCGAAGATGCGGCGGAAGGGGAGGACCGTGCCGTGCGGGCCGCGCGGGTAGGCGGTGCGCAGCAGGTCGCGGTAGTCGGCGAGGAAGGCGTCCCGGGCGTCCTCGTCGTCGGCGAGGGCGGTGAGGACGGGGCGCAGCCCGGTGCCCTTGACCCAGTCCAGGACGGGGTCGTCGCCCGGGAGGAGGTGGAGGTAGGTGGTCTCCCAGACGTCTGCGGTGGTGCCGGGGCCGGTCAGCGCGTCCAGGTATCCGGCGGGGCTCAGTACGGCGTCCGCGTGGCGCAGCAGGCCGCCGAGGCGGGGGCGCCAGCGCGGGGACTCCGCGAGTCCGCGCATCAGGGCGTGCGAGGGCTGGTCGAAGTTGCCGGGGACCTGGAGGGCGAGGGTGCCGCCGGGGAGCAGGCCGTCCAGCCAGTCGGGGAAGCGGTCGGTGTGGCCGGGGACCCATTGGAGCAGGGCGTTGGAGACGATCAGGCCGTACGGCTGGGAGGGCGTCCAGGTGGCGGCGTCGGCCTCGGTGAAGTCCAGCAGGTCCGTGGTGTGGGCGCGGGCCCGTTCGAGCATCTGCGGGGAGTTGTCGTAGCCGGTGATCCGGGCGTGCGGCCAGCGCTCGGCGAGCAGGGCGGTGACGTTGCCGGCGCCGCAGCCGAGGTCGGCGACGCGGGGGGCGGGGGTGCCGGGCGGGTCGGGGATGCGGGCCAGGAGGTCGTGGAAGGGGCGGGTGCGGTGATCCGCGTGGCGCAGGTATTGCTGCGGATCCCAGAGGGGTGCGGTCATGGGTCCAGCATGATCAGTCGATATCTTGATGTCAAGACACTTGAATTCAAGAGACTTCACGTCGACAGACCCTCTACACTGATCCACATGGAGGACGAGGTCGACCGTCTGGTCGCAGCATGGCGCCGCGAGCGCCCCGACCTCGACGTGGAACCGCTCGAGGTCCTCAGCCGCGTCTCCCGCCTGGCCCGCCACCTCGACCGGGCCCGCCGCATCGCCTTCGCCGAGCACCAGCTGGAACCGTGGGAATTCGACGTCCTCACGTCGCTGCGCCGGGCCGGCGCCCCTTATCAGCTCTCCCCCGGCCAGCTGCTCACCCAGACCCTGGTCACCTCGGGCACGATGACCAACCGCATCGACCGCCTGACCAAGAAGAACCTCGTCGAGCGCCTCCCCGACCCCAGCGACCGCCGCGGCGTCCTGGTCCGGCTCACCGCCGAGGGCCGCGACAAGGCCGACCAGTCGCTGGCCGGTCTCCTCGCCCAGGAGCGGGCCATCCTCGGCGAGCTCTCCCGCCAGCAGCGCGGCGAGCTGGCCGGGCTGCTACGCCGGCTGACCGCCCCGTTCGACAACATCCCCGGGTAGCTCCAGCTCGACCGGGCCGATCCCGGCCCGCCGCGCAAGCGCCACGGCGGCCAGCGTCGAGTGGACGCCCAGCTTCCCCAGCACGTTCTGCATGTGCGTCCGCACCGTGTGCGGGGACAGGAACAGCCGCTCCGCGACGGCCTTGCGGCCCAGGCCCGCCACCATGCACCGCAGCACCTCGCGCTCGCGCGGGGTCAGCGACTCGACGAGCTTCTCGCTCTCGGTGCGGTGCTTGCGGCCGGCCAGCAGCTCCCGCAGCACCCCGGTCAGCAGCGCGGCGGGCAGATGCGTCTCGTCGCGCAGGACGCCCCTGATCACCGCCAGCAGGCGTTGCAGCGAGCTGTCCTTGGCGACCCAGCCGCAGGCACCGGCCTGGAGGGCGAGCGCGGCCCGGGCCGGGTCGTCCTTCTCGGCGAGCACCACCGTACGCACCGAGGGACGGGCCGCGCGGACCGTGCCGACCAGGGAGATCCCGTCGACCGGGCCGGTCCGCCCGTCGCGCGGGGCGGGCACCGGGGCCGGGTCCGCGCCGGTGCGGGCCTGCGGGGCGAGGTTGCCCAGCTCCGCGTCGACGAGCAGCACGTCGTACCCCCGGCCCTCCGACGCCGCGCGCTCCAGGCAGCGCAGGGCCGCCGGGCCGCTGCCCGCCGCGGCCACCTCGACGTCCGGCTCGGCCGCGAGCGCGGCGGCGAGCGACTCGGCGAAGATCCGGTGGTCGTCGACCACGAGAACCCGGATACGGGCCACAGGCACCCCCATGCTGTGTGTGACGGGGCGCCCCGAAGCGTGCGTCCCCCGGCGGGGCCGGACCCGCGCGGGTGCTGCGCCCGGCTGTCTCGTAACCCCTGAATGCGGCGCAGGCCCCCCGCCGGCGCTGAGCATCAGGGTAGAGGCGGGGAACCCGCAGGGATGGTAATTGGCGGAACTTGTCCTGGGGTGCGTCCTAGTCTTGGGCGCATGTTTCATCTTGAGACAGAAGTGGACAAGGAGCGGCGGGCGCTGTTGTTCCGGCGGCTGCGGGACGACAACACCTCGCGCTCACCGCACATGAGCGCCCTGCGCGGCGCCCCCGAGGCGGACGAAGTTCCGCTGGACGTCTGGGCGCTGGATGCCGAGGGCCGCCTCGCGGCCGGGCTGGCGGCCCGGACCTGGGCGCGCTGGCTCCATCTGGAGCTGCTCTGGGTGGACCCCGCGCACCGGGGTTCCGGTCTCGGCGCGCGGGTGCTCGCCGAGGCGGAGCGGGTGGCGCGGGAGGACCGGTCCTGCACCCGTTCCCGGGTGGAGACCTGGGACTTCCAGGCCCCCGGCTTCTACCGGAAGCAGGGGTACGAGGTGCGCGGGCGGGTGGACGACTTCCCGCCGGGCGTCACGGAGTTCACCCTCACGAAGGAACTCTGACGCCCGGCGGCAGCCGCCCCGTCAGACGAGCCGTCGCGCGCCCGCCGACGGCACCGCGGGGAAGACGCCCGGCGTGCCGTACCCGGCCGAAGTGAAGGCCTCCAGCACGGACTTGGTGACGGTGTCCGCCTGCGCCTCCTCGACCAGCACGATCGCGGAGCCGCCGAAGCCGCCCCCGGTCATGCGCGCGCCGAGCGCACCGGCCGCGTTCGCCGCCTCGACCACGAGGTCCAGCTCCGGGCAGGAGACCCGCAGGTCGTCGCGGAGCGAGACGTGCCCCGCCGTGAGGACCGGGCCGGCCGCTCGCACGTCGCCCGCGTCGAGCAGCGCGATGACCTGCTCGACGCGCTGGTTGTCGCCGACCACGTGGCGCACGTAGCGCACGACGGACTCGTCCGCGCCGGCCTCCGCCAGCCGGCCGAGCGCGGCGTCCAGCTCCTCGTACGGCAGGTCGCGCAGGGTGCGTATGCCGAGCAGGCGGGCGCCCTCCTCGCAGCCGGCCCGCCGCTCCGCGTACGCCCCGTCGCCCAGCGCGTGCTTGACGCGGGTGTCGACGACCAGGAGCCGCAGCCCGTGCGCGGCCAGGTCGAAGGGGACCTGGCGGCGGCCGAGGTCGCGGGTGTCCAGGTGCAGGGCGTGGCCCTCGGTGCAGCAGGCGGACGCCATCTGGTCCATGACGCCGCAGGGGACGCCGACGAACGCGTTCTCCGCGCGCTGGGCGATGACCGCGAGTTCGGCGGCGCCGAGACCGAGGCCGAAGAGGTCGTTGAGGGCGAGGGCGGTGACCACTTCGAGGGCGGCGGACGAGGAGAGCCCGGCGCCCGTGGGGACGGTGGAGGTCAGCTGGATGTCCGCGCCGGTGACCGCGTGGCCCGCCTCGCGCAGCGCCCAGACGACGCCGGCGGGGTAGGCGGCCCAGCCGTGGCCCTCGTGCGGGGTCAGCCCGTCCACGCGGAGCCGGACGACGCCGCCGGGCACATCGGTGGAGTGCAGCCGCAGTTCGCCGTCGGTGCGGCGGGAGACGGCGGCGCGGGCTGTGTGCGGGAGGGCGAGCGGCATGACGAAGCCGTCGTTGAAGTCCGTGTACTCGCCGATCAGGTTGACCCGGCCGGGTGCGGCCCAGATCCCCTCGGGCTCGCTTCCGTACAGCTCGGTGAAGGAAGCGGTGAGCTCTGCGTGGTCGTCGGTCATGGTGCGGTGGGCTCCTCTCGGCGGGCGAACGTCCAGGCGTCGGAGACGATTCCGGCCAGGTCGGCGCGGGACGGCTGCCAGCCGAGGCGCTCCCTGGCGGTGGCGGCGGAGGCGACGAGGACGGCCGGGTCGCCGCCGCGGCGCGGGGCCGCGGTCTCGGGGACGGGGTGGCTGGTGACCTCGCGGACCGTCTCGATGACCTCGCGGACCGAGAAGCCGTTGCCGTTGCCGAGGTTGCAGATCAGGTGCTCGCCGGGGGTGGCGGCGTCGAGGGCGAGGAGGTGCGCCTCGGCCAGGTCCGCGACGTGGATGTAGTCGCGGACGCAGGTGCCGTCCGGGGTCGGGTAGTCGTCGCCGTAGACGGAGATCGACTCGCGCCGGCCGAGGGCGACCTGGAGGACCAGCGGGATGAGGTGGGACTCGGGGCTGTGCCGCTCGCCGCAGTCGCCGTACGCCCCGGCCACGTTGAAGTAGCGCAGCGAGACGGCGGCCAGGCCGTGGGCCGCGGCCTCACCGGTGATCATGTGGTCGACGGCGAGCTTGGTGGCGCCGTACGGGCTGGTCGGGGCGGTGGGGTCGGTCTCCGTGATGGGGCTGGAGACCGGCTCGCCGTAGGTCGCGGCGGTGGAGGAGAAGACCAGGGTGCGGACCCCGGCGTCGCGCATGGCGGCGAGCAGGGCGGTGGAGCCGCCGACGTTGTTGAGCCAGTACTTCTCGGGGTCGGCGACGGACTCGCCGACCTGGGAGTACGCGGCGAAGTGCAGCACCCCGTCGTAGGAGGCGTCGAGCCACTTCGCGGCGTCCTGGACGCGGCCCTCGATGAAGTCGGCGCCGGCCGGGACGCCCTCGCGGAAGCCGGTGGAGAGGTCGTCGAGGACGGTGACGGTGTGGCCGGCCTCAAGGAGGTGCTGGGCGACGACACTGCCCACGTAACCGGCGCCACCGGTGACCAGGTACTTCTTCGGGGTCTTGCTCACTGGCTCGCTACCTCTCGCAGTCGCTGGGCCGCGGTCTCCGGCGGCACGTCGTTGATGAACACGCTCATGCCGGATTCGGAACCCGCGAGGAACTTCAGCTTGCCGGAGGTCCGTCGGATGGTGAAAAGCTCGAGGTGGAGCCCGAAGTCCTCACGTCCGGGGACCCCGAACGGCGCCTGGTGCCAGGCGGAGATGTACGGGGTCGGCGGCTCTCCGGGTCCGAAGATCCGGTCGAATCGCCTCAACAGTTCCAGATAGACCTGTGGGAACTCGGTGCGCGCCTCCTCGTCCAGCTCCCGCAGGTCGGCGACGCGGCGGCGCGGGTGCAGGTGGACCTCGTACGGCCAGTGGGCCGCGTACGGGACGAAGGCGATCCAGTGCTCGGCGGCGAGGACGATCCGGGAGCCGTCCTCCTCCTCGCGGGCCACCACGTCGTCGAAGAGGTTGCGGCCGGTCTTCGCGTGGTGGGCGGCCATCGAGCGCAGCATCAGCTCGGTGCGCGGGGTGACGAAGGGGTAGCCGTAGATCTGGCCGTGCGGGTGGCCGAGCGTGACGCCGATCTCGGCGCCCCGGTTCTCGAAGCAGAACACCTGCTTGACCTGCGGGAGCCGGGCGAGGGCCGCGGTGCGGTCGGTCCAGGCGTCCAGGACGAGCCCGGCCTGCTCCTCGGTGAGGTCGGCGAAGGAGGCGTCGTGGTCGGAGGTGAAGCAGACGACCTCGCAGCGGCCGGAGTCGCCGGCGAGGGAGGGGAAGCGGTTCTCGAAGACGGCGACGTCGTAGTCGGGTTCCGGGATCTCGCTCTGCCGCCCCTCGCGCGAGGGGCACAGCGGGCACTCGTCGGCGGGCGGGTGGTAGATCCGGCCCTGGCGGTGCGAGGCGATGGCCACGCTGTCGCCGAGCAGGGGGTCGCGCCGGATCTCGGACGAGGTGGAGACGGCGTCGAGGGGGCGCGGGTCGACGGCCTCGCGCACGAGGTCGTCGCGGCTGTCGTAGTAGATCAGCTCCCGGCCGTCGGCGAGCGTCGTAACCGTCTTCTTCACCAGACTCCTCCCATCCAACATAAGCAAACACAATGAACCACAAGTCAACAGATGCGTCAATGAGCCGACGTCAGCAGGCAGACGGGTGGCGCGAGGTGGATCACGGCCGCTTGAAGCCTGCGAAACCGGCAATACGATCACAAACAAACAAAGAACCCCTTGAAGACTGTTCACTTTCCGAACACAAGAGCGTAGTTTCCTTCGGGTTCAGTTCGCGCAACGAAGCGAGACCCCCACATGCAATATCTGGCAGCAGGGCTCCGGCTCCCCACGAACGGGCTCGACTACACGATCCTGGCGATCTACTTCGTCGTGGTGCTCGGCATCGGCTTCGCCGCCCGGGCGAGTGTCAAGACCAGCCTCGACTTCTTCCTCTCCGGACGGTCACTGCCCGCATGGGTGACCGGTCTGGCCTTCGTGGCGGCGAATCTCGGCGCCACCGAGATCCTCGGCATGGCGGCGACGGGCGCGCAGTACGGCGTCGCGGTGGTGCACTGGTACTGGATCGGCGCCATCCCCGCGATGGTCTTCCTCGGCCTCGTGATGATGCCGTTCTACTACCGCTCGAAGGTGCGCTCGGTGCCGGAGTTCCTGCTCCAGCGCTTCGACAAGTCCGCGCACCTGCTGAGCTCCATGCTCTTCGCCTTCTCGGCGATCCTGATCGCGGGCGTCAACCTGTACGCCCTGTCGATCGTCGTGGAGGCGCTGCTCGGCTGGCCGCAGTGGGTCGCGATCGTCGTCGCGGGCCTCTTCGTCCTCGTCTACATCACGATCGGCGGGCTCTCCTCCGCGATCTACAACGAGGTGCTCCAGTTCTTCGTCATCCTCGCCGCGCTGATCCCGCTGACCCTGCTGGGCCTCAAGCGCGTCGGCGGCTGGGACGGGCTGAGCGACTCACTGACGTCGAGCCACGGCTCGAACTTCATGTCGGCCTGGGGCGGCACCGGCATCGGTGACGCCAACCCGCTCGGCGCCAACTGGCTGACGATCGTCCTCGGCCTCGGCTTCGTGCTCTCCTTCGGCTACTGGACGACGAACTTCGCCGAGGTGCAGCGCGCCCTGTCCGCGAAGAACCTCTCGGCCGCCCAGCGCACCCCGCTGATCGCCGCCTTCCCGAAGATGTTCATCGTCTTCGCCGTGATGATCCCGGGCCTGGTCGCCGCCGTGGTCGTGCCGAACATCGGCACCGCCGGCTCCGGCACCACGTACAACGACGCGATCCCACTGCTGATGCGCGAGCTGCTGCCCAACGGTGTGCTCGGCATCGCGGTGACCGGTCTGCTGGCCGCGTTCATGGCGGGCATGGCCGCCAACGTCTCCTCGTTCAACACCGTGTTCACCACGGACATCTGGGCGCGGTACGTGAAGAAGGACCAGCCGGACGCGTACTACCTGCGCTTCGGCCGGCTGATCACGGCGCTCGGCGTGCTGGCGTCCATCGGCACCGCGTTCATCGCCGCCAGCTTCTCCAACATCATGAGCTACCTGCAGACACTCTTCTCGTTCTTCAACGTGCCGCTCTTCGTCGTGTTCATCATCGGCATGTTCTGGAAGCGCGCCTCGATGAAGTCCGGTGTCTGGGGCCTGCTCGCGGGCACCACGGCCGCGATGGTCAACTACTTCGTCATCTACAAGCAGGGCGTCATCGACATCCCGAGCGACCAGGGCGCCAACTTCGTCTCCGCCATCGTCGGCTTCGTCGCCGGCGCGGTCGTCATGATCGCGGTCACGCTCTTCACCGCTCCCAAGCCCGAGGCCGAACTCGCCGGTCTCGTCTACGGAACCGAGTCCCCGGACGCCGCCGAGGTGCCCGACGAGGGTGACAGCGCCTGGTACCGCAGGCCCGCACTCCTGGGCTGGGGAGCCATCGTGCTCGCCGCCCTGTGCTACGTCCCCTACTCGTTCTGATCGGAGTAACCCACCATGTCCGACCTGCACAAGGAAGTCTCCGACCTGGAGCAGAAGTCCGCCACGGCGGCCCGCCTCTTCGACATCCGGCGGATCATCGGCGGCCTCTTCGTGGTCTACGGGATCATCGTGACGATCGCCGGGATCAGCCCGTCCGACGAGGACCTGGAGAAGGCCCAGGGCGTCCACATAAACCTCTGGACCGGTCTCGCCATGCTGGCGCTCGGCCTGTTCTTCCTGGTCTGGATGAAGCTGCGCCCGGCCCAGGCCCCGGAGCACGCGCCGGAGGACACCCCGGAGAGCTAGTACGCCTTCACGCGGCAGGGGCCGGACACCGTCAGCCGACGGGGTCCGGCCCCTGCCGCGTTCCCGCGACCCGGCTGCCCCGGCTGCCCCGGCTGCCCCGGCTGCCCCGGCTGCCCCGGCTGCCCCGGCTGCCCCGGCTGCCCCGGCTGCCCCGGAATTGTGAATTCCCTTTCAGGGCCGAATGTCATTTACTAATCAACCTTTTCCACATACTGGAATACGGATTGATCGAGCCGTCATTTCGTGCCAGGATCCAGGACGGCCGAGCAGAGACGGGAGTCCCTCGGCCAGGGGGAGTACACAGTGATAGCAGAAGAAGTTTACGACCTGGTGCTGGACGACGTCTTCGTCCGGCTCGACCAATTAGTTCCGGGAAGCGTTCTCTACCTCAAGCTGGAAGGTCTCAATCCAGCGGGCTCGGTCAAACTCAAGACCGCCGTCGCTCTGGTCCGTGACGCCGAAGAGCAGGCCGAGAGGTCACATCGCACCTTTCCGCGAACCCGGCTGATCGAATCGACATCCGGAAACCTCGGCGTCGCACTGGCCATGGTGTGCGCGGCCAAGGGGTACGCGCTCACCTGCGTCACCGACCCGAATGCCAACCGCCAGTCGGTCCAGCTGATGCGGACGCTCGGCGCGGAGGTCGTCGTCATCGACGCCCCCGACGCCAACGGCGGCTTCCTGCAGTCCCGCATCAACTACATCAGGCGGCGGCTGCGCCGCGAGCCCAACACCCACTGGCTGAACCAGTACGCCAACGCCGCGGGCCCCGCCGCGCACCGGGACCGCACCGGGCGGTCCATCGTCGAGCACATCGGCCACCCGGACTACGTCTTCGTCGGCGCGGGCACCACGGGAACGCTGATGGGCTGCGGGGCGTACCTGCGCAGGCACAGCCCGAACACCCGCATCGTCGCCGTCGACACCGTGGGCTCGGTCACCTTCGGCACCCCGCCCGCCCCCCGCCACATCCCGGGCCTGGGCACCAGCCGGCGGCCGGAGATCCTCGACACGGACCTGGTGGACGACCTCGTCCTCGTTCCCGAGTCGGACGCCGTCGCCATGTGCCACGCGCTCGCCAGGGAACGCGGTCTGCTCTTCGGCGGATCGACCGGGACCGTGCTCGCCGCCGTACAGAAGGCCGCGAAGGAAATTCCGGAGGGAAGCACCGTGGTAGCCATCTCGCCGGATTTCGGCGACCGCTATCTCGACACCCTTTACGACGAACAGTGGGTGGCGGAGCGCTGGCCCCGCACGAACGACGAAGAATTGCCTCGGGCGCACGCCTGACAAGGGGGAGAAATGTTCGAATTCGATATCGTCACCGGTAAGGCCGTACAGGAGATCCTGCGAAATTCCCGCACCTCCGTCCTCGACATCGTGGAGCGCGCGTACCTGGCGCACGAACGGGGTGACTCGGTCAACCCCGACAGCTATTTCCTGCGCTTCCCCGACAAGCCCGACTCGCGGATCATCGCGCTGCCCGCCTTCCTCGGCGACGACGTGCAGCTCGCCGGGATCAAGTGGATCGCCAGTTTCCCGCGGAACACCGAGTCCGGTCTGCCCCGGGCGGCGGCGGTCCTCGTGCTCAACGACTACGAGACCGGCTACCCGGTCGCCTGCATGGAGGCCGCGGGCATCAGCGCGGCACGCACCGCCGCCTCGGCCGCCGTCGCCGCCCGCACGCTGCGGCCCGGCGGCTACGAGGGCACCACGATCGCCGTCGTGGGCGGCGGAGTCATCGCCCGCAACATCTGCGACTACCTGCACGCCGCGGGGTGCGCCCCGGACTCGTACCTGGTGCACGACATCCACGAGCCGTCCGGCCGGGCACTCGCCGATCACATCCGCATCACGCAGGGCCGTCCCGCGTCCTTCACCGCCGACCGCGACACCGCCCTGGCGGCGCGGACCGTCGTCTTCGCCACAACGTCCCTCGAACCGTACGTCACCCGGCCGTTCGAAGCGGGCCAGGTGGTCCTCAACATCTCTCTGCGGGACCTGGCACCCGAGGTGGTCCTCGGGGCGGACAACGTCCTCGACGACGTCGAGCACTGCCTGAAGGCCAACACCTCACCGCACCTCGCCGAGCAGCTCTCCGGTTCCCGTTCGTTCGTCACCGGCACCCTCGCGGCCGTGCTGAACGGCGAAGTCACGCCGGACCCCGGCCGTCCGGTGATCTTCTCGCCCTTCGGGCTCGGGGTCCTCGACCTGGCGGTCGGCACCCACGTCCTCGCCCAGGCACGCGCCGACGGCACCGCGCTGGCGGTTCCGGACTTCTTCGGGGAGACCAGCCGATGGTGACGACCCGACAGGAAGAGGCCGCCGCACCGGCGTCGGTCGTGATCATAGGCGTCGGGTCGCGCGGACTCGGCGTGCTGGAACGGCTGACCGCTCACACCCTCGCGGCCCCGTTCCCGCTCGTCGTGCATCTGGTGGACCCGGGCATCGAGGGCCCCGGATTCCACCGGTCGGGCGAGCCCGACCACCTGCTGCTCAACACCGTCTGCGCCCAGGTGACGGCGTTCGCGGACGCGGACATGGTGGACGGTCCCGTGCCGCTGGCCGGCCCGTCGCTGCACACCTGGTGCCAAGAGCGCGATCTGCGGCTGGGCGAGGACGGTTTCACCGTCCGCCCGGGCCGGGGCCGGACGATCAGACCCAACGACTTCCTGCCCCGCAGACTGCTCAGCGAGTACCTCACATGGGCGGCGCGACGGATCATGGACGCCGCCCCCGGCCACCTGACCCTCGTACGGCACACGACGACGGCGGTCGACGTGCTCTCCGGGGCCGGTGACACGGGGCAGGACACGGACGACGGTTCCCGCCCCGGCCCGGGGCGGGAGCACCCCGAGACGGTGGTGCTCGCCGACGGCAGCCGCATCGCCGCGGACGCGGTCTTCGTCACCGTCGGACACCACTCCCTCCACCTGCCCCCACCGCCCGCCGACGCGCCCCGGTCGATCAGCCGCCCCTACCCGCTGCCCGGCGTCCTCGACACCATCGCCCCCGGGGACCGGGTCGCCGTGCTGGGCACCGGGCTGACGGCCATGGACGTCATCGCCACCCTCACCGTGGGCCGCGGCGGCCGCCACGTCCGCGACGGCGAGCACCTGCGCTACGAACGCGGCGGACGCGAACCACTGATCGTGCTCGTCAACCGCTCCGGGCTGCCCGCCCGGAGCAGGCCGCACCTCCACCCCGGCCGGCTCCGCCCCGCACCGCTCGCACTGACCGGGAAACACCTGGCCGCTCTGCGCGCACGGCGACCGGACGGCCGGCTGTCCTTCGCCCAGGACGTCCTGCCTCTCGTCACCGCCGAGATGGAACTCGCCTGGTACCGCACCCTCCTGGCCCGCACCCTGGGCGGCGGGACCCCGGACGCCGCGCGGGCCGCCAGCGAACTGGCCGACGCGGCGGGCGAGTCCGGGTACGAAGGGCTCCTCACCGGCCTACGGGACCGATTCGGGCCGAATCCGGTCGCCGGACTGCTGAACGGCGCGTCGCCCGCCGCCGAGGACCTCGGTGACGCGCCCGCCCGGACCTGGCCCGGCCACCGCGAGTACACCGCGTACTTCACCGCCGAGGTGGCGGACGACCTCGGCGAGGCACGTGCCGGCCTCGGCGTCAGCCCACTGAAGGAAGCCCTGGAGGTCCTGCGCGACCACCGCGACGCCCTCCGCGCCGCCGTGGACGAGCCGGGCCTGGACGACGAGTCGTCGGCGTACTTCTTCACCACCTTCGCCCCGCTGGTGAACCGTCTGGTGATCGGTCCGCAACTCGACCGCTCGGCGGAACTCCTCTCCCTGCTCGCAGCGGGAGTGCTGCGGCTCGGGCCCGGCCCCGGCCCGAAGCTCGTCCCGCCGGCCGGCGGCGGGCCCTGGCTGCTGGAGTCGACCCTCCTCGACGAGCACACCACCGCGGAAGTGGACCACGTGGTGCGCGCCCACGTGAGCGAGCCCGCGGCGGAACGGGTCACCGGTTCGCTGCTGAGCCACCTGGTCCGGTCCGGCCGTGCCCGTACCCGCACCGCCGCCGGGACGCAGCTGCCCGGCCTGGACGTCAACCGGCGCGGCCAGGGCATCGCCCGGACGGGTGCGGTGCAGTCCCGCCTGTTCTTCCTCGGCCCCCACACGGAGGGCTCCAGCTACTACAACCACTACGTCCCCTCCCCCGGCACCCCCTCACGTGCGCTGCTGGACGCGGAGCTGGCCCTCACCACAGCCCTGCCGCGGCTCCGGGCCGTCTGACCCTCCACCGCACGCCCACCGGCCGCGAGGCCCCCCGACGAGAGGAACCGATGAACAACCGCGAGAAGTACACCCCCTGGACGCACGCGTACCACGTGGAGACCCGGGCCGCGCAGGGCGACGGCTGGCGCTCCCCCACCACCGGCGCCCTGCCGCCCGCCATCAGCATGGGCGCCACCTACGCCCGGGACAGCGAGTACCGCACGCCCGCCGGCCTGGCCTACCTGCGCGACCAGGGGTCCCCCGGATACGAACAGGTCGAGGACGTGGTGGCCGGTCTGGAGGGCGGATCGCGCGGCCTGCTGTTCTCCTCCGGGATGGCCGCCGCGACCTCCGTCTTCCAGGTGCTCCCCGCCGGCTCCCGGGTCGTGGTGCCCCGGACGATGTACTTCGGGCTCACCAAGTGGCTCCTGGAGTTCGGCACGGAGCACGGCCTCGACGTGGTCCAGGTGCCCATGGACGACCTGGACGCCGTCGCCGCCGCGGTGGCGGCCGCCCCGACCCGCCTGGTGTGGGCGGAATCCCCCGCGAACCCCACCTGGACGGTGACGGACCTCGCCGCGGTGGGCGCGGTGGCACACGAGGCCGGAGCCCTGTTCGGCGTGGACAACACGGTGCCCACCCCCGTTCACTCCCGGCCGTTCGAGCACGGTGCCGACATCGTCATGCACTCCGGGACCAAGTACCTCAACGGCCACACCGACGTGGTGGCCGGGCTGCTGGTGCTGGCCCCCGAGCCGGGCGAGCGGGCGGCCGCCCTGTGGGAACGGCTGGAACTGCACCGCCGGCTGACCGGTCCCATGCTCGGACCGCTGGAGACCTATCTGCTGATGCGCGGCATACGGACGCTGTTCCCGCGGATGCGGCAGATCTCGGCCACCGCCATGGCACTCGCCGAGCACTTCGCCGGCCATCCGCTGATCCGCAAGGTCGCCTACCCGGGGCTGCCCGACGACCCGGGCCACGTCATCGCCGCACGTCAGATGACGGGTGGGTTCAGCGGCATGCTCTCCCTGCACGTGGCCGGGGAGTGGCAGCGCTCCCTGCGCACCGCCCAGCACTGCGAGTTGTTCATTCGAGCCACTTCCCTCGGTGGAGTGGAGAGCCTGATCGAACACCGCTATACCTTCGAGGGTCCGGGCAGCACCTCCCCGAAGGACATGCTGCGCGTTTCCGTCGGCCTGGAGAATCCCGCGGACCTCGTCGCCGATCTCGAACAGGCCCTGGAGAGGGCTGCGAAGGAAGACCGTTGAGCCCTGATACCCACACCCCCCACCCCCCGGCGGCCGGTGCCCCACCGGCCGCCGGCGCGGCACCGGCGGAGGACCCCTCCGGGCAGAGGCCCGGCCTCTGGCGGGACGCGTCCCTGTCGGCCGTGCTCGCCGGGTTCATCGCCGTCGTGGTGTCCTACTCCGGGCCGCTGGTCATCGTGCTGGCGGCCGCTTCGGCCGGTCACCTGAGCACCGGTCAGACCAGCTCCTGGGTATGGGCCATCTCCATCGGCAGCGGCCTGACCTGCATAGGGCTCAGTCTGCGGACCCGGATGCCGGTCATCACCGCCTGGTCGACGCCCGGCGCCGCCCTGCTGGTCACCAGCCTCGGCGCGTACTCCTACGGCGAGGCCGTCGGCGCGTTCCTGGTCACCGGTGTGGTGATCGCCCTGGTCGGGCTGACCGGGGTCTTCGGGCGGCTGATGCGCCACGTGCCGTCGGCGGTGGTCTCCGCGATGCTCGCGGGCATCCTGTTCTCCTTCGGCACCGGGGTGTTCACCTCGCTCACGTCCGCTCCGTACATCGGCGGCTCGGTGCTCGTGGCCTACCTGCTCGGCAAGCGCATGTTCCCCCGGTACGCGGTGCTGGCCGCGCTGGCGGCCGGTGTGGTGGCCGCGGCGGCCACGTCGCGCCTGCACGTGCACCTCGACGGCGTCGGTCTGGCCACGCCGGTGTTCACCGCGCCGCACTTCTCCGTGGCGTCCCTGATCGGCATCGCCGTACCGCTGACGCTGGCGACGCTCGGCTCGCAGAACGCCCCCGGGATCGGGGTGCTCACAGCCGCCGGCTACCGCCCGGACGACCGGCTTCTCATCGGCTCCACCGGCCTGGTCTCGACGGTCCTGGCGCCGTTCGGCTCGCACGCCGTCAACCTGGCCGCCATCACAGCCGCCATCTGCACCGGCCCGGAGTCCCACCAGGACACCCGGCGCCGGTACGTCGCAGGAGTCTCCTGCGGGGCGTTCTACCTGCTGATCGGCCTGTTCGGCTCCACGCTGGTGGTGCTGTTCGCGGGACTGCCCAAGGAACTGATCGCCGCGACAGCGGGCGTCGCCCTGTTCGGCGCGCTGGCAGGCGGGCTGACCGGAGCCATGGCCGAGGAGAAGGACCGCGAGGCCGCGCTCATCACCTTCCTCGCCACCGCTTCGGGGATCACCCTGCACGGAATCGGCTCGGCGTTCTGGGGCCTGCTGTTCGGCATGGTCACGCACCTGGTCCTGACCCGCCTGCGCCGCCCCGCCCCGGCGACCTGACCGCACCGGCGGCAGGGGCGCCCCCCGGCCGCCGCCACGGCACCCCGCAGGGGCCGGACACCGTCAGCCGACGGGGTCCGGCCCCTGCCGCGTCACCGCGGCCCGGTCCAGCAGCCCGGTGCGGGCGGCCAGCGCGGCGGCCTCCAGGCGGGAGCCGACGCCGAGCTTCATCAGGACGCGCTGGACGTGCGTACGGGCGGTGCTCGGCGCGATCCGCATCCCGGCCGCGATCAGCCGGGTGTCCTCGCCCTCCGCGACCCGGACCAGCACCTCCACCTCGCGCGGGGTGAGCATCCGCAGCAGCCGGCGGCCCTCGTCGTCGGGCTGCTCCACCGGATCGAGCAGCTCGGCGAAGGCGCCCTGGAGGAGCTGCGGCGCGATGGCCGCCTCACCGGACCGGGCCTTCACCATGGCGCGCTCCACGCCCTCGATGCGCTCGTCGTGCCGGACGTACCCGGCGGCCCCGGCGGCGAAGGCGGCGGCGATGCCGCGGGGGCTGGGGACCGGGCCGAGGACCACCACCGCGGTCTGCGGGCGCTCCCGCCTGATCCGGACGACGGGGTCGAAGGTCCCGGGCACGGCGGGCGACGCGGTGCCGAACAGGCAGACCTCCGGGGCCCGTCCGACGACCAGGTCGGCGGCCCCGGTGGTGGGTGCGGCGGCGGCCAGCACCCGGTGGCCGCGCAGTTTCAGCGCCGAGGCGAGCGCCTCGGCGAGCAGTCGGTGGTCGTCGACCACCATGAGCCGGACACCCATCGCCCCATCCCCCCGTACACCGTCCCGGGCCCCCCGGCCCTCCAGGGCCTGCAAGTTACACGGCCGGATACGCGTGTGGGGGTGGAACCGGCCGGTTCCACCCCCACACGCGTATCCGCACTCAGCTGGTGTGGAAGGACACCACCAGGTACTCCTTGTCGTCGAACGAGCTCTTGCGCGGCGCGCTGATCATCGTCTCGGAGATGAAGAAGTGGCCCTGCTCGTACCGGAATTCCGCGTAGTCGGAGGAGAAGCTGGTCTCCGCGTCCCGGATGGCCTCGTCGGCCGGGTTGCGCATGAGGACCGTCTGCTTGAAGGTGCTGCCGTCGATGGAGACGACCTCACCGCCCTTGTCGTACGGGGGTTCGCGGTACGCGATGATGTTGCCGCCGTCCATGCGCAGCGGGAACATCGTGAACTCCTCGCCCGCGTCGGCCCGGTCGCCGGTCTGCTTGCCGGTGGTGAGGTCGAAGGAGACGATCTCGTTGGTCCGGCTGAAGCTTTCGCCGGTGCCTTCGTGCTCCTCGGTCGGCAGGTAGATGCGGTTGTTGCCGACGGCGAGGTGCTGGCAGCTCTCGACCTTGGTGGAGCGGCAGTTTGCCGCGTACTTCTCCGCGTCGGCGGAGATGCGGATCTTCAGCTTGCCGGTGGCCTCGTCGATCGAGAAGAAGTCCGAGATGCCACTGCCGTCACCGGCGGTGTCGCCGACGTCGGCGGCGACGACGAGCGGCTTGGTGGAGACGATGCTCGCGTAGTCGACACCGGCGGGCATCTTGTACGAGGAGATCGGGGCGCCCGTCGTCGGGTTCAGCGCCTGGATGATGAGCTGCGGGTCGTCGTACGCACCGCACCTGCGGACCACGGCGAGGGCCTCGCCGCCGCCGTAGCCCCTGTCGTAGCAGCCGTCGGTGGAGGCCTTCGGCTTCCAGAGCTCGGCGCCGGTGTCGAGCTTGAAGGCGGCGCCGCCGTCGTTGCCGCCGGCGGCGACGGTGTTGCCGCTGAGGGTGACCTCGTCGAACCGGACGGCGTTGTCACCGCTGCTGGACGCGGTGACCTGCTTGCTCCAGATGAGCTTGCCGGTGGCCAGGTCGAGCGCGCCGACCCGGTTGCAGCTCTGGTACTTCTTGGCCTTCGTCCGCTTGCCCTCCTCGAAGGCGATCGCGGTCTTGAAGTCCTTGCTCATGTGGGCGGAGGCGGCGCAGACCTGGCCCTCCAGCGGGATCGACCAGAGCTTGGTGCCCTTGTCCAGGTCGTAGCCGATGATCTCGTTGACGCCCGTCTTCACGTACGCCTTGTCGGTGACCCAGGAGCCGGAGACGGTGGTGACGTCGGTGACCTTGGGCTGCGGGAGCTGGAAGCCGACGGTCGACTCGACGTCGGCCGGGGCCTTCTCCTTGCTGCCGCCTCCGGTGGAGCCGCCGTCCTTGCCGCCGTCCTCGCCGCCGCCGTTGCCGCCCTTGTTCTCGCCCGTGGTGCCGGCGGAGGAGCCCGCCTCGTCCTTCTTGCCGTCACCGTCCTTGGAGGCGTACCAGATTCCGCCGCCGACGATCAGTGCGACGGCGACCACGGCGGCGACGATGATCTGCGCCTGGGTGGAGAACTTCTTCTTCTGCCCGTTCCCGCCCTGCTGGGGCGGGTACGGGGCCGTCTGCATGGGGGCGGTCGGGTAGCCGTACGGCTGCTGCTGGCCCGGCTGGCCCTGCTGCGGGAAGCCGTAGCCCGGCTGGGTGGGCGGCTGCGCCTGCGGGTAGCCGTAGCCCGGCTGCTGCTGGGGCGGGCCGGGGGGCGGCGGCGGGGTCGGGGCGCCGAAACCGCCGGGGGGCGGGTCCTGCGGGGCGCCGAAACCGCCGGGGGGCGGGTCCTGCGGCGCACCGAAGCCGCCCTGGGGCGGATCGTTGGGCGGCTGCTGGGGCGGCTGGGTCATGGCGTTGCGTACCTCGGGGAAGGGGGGCGGTCGGGTTGGTGCGGGTGGGGTGAGCCGTCAGTCGCCGAAGACCATCATGGTCTTCGTCTCCAGCTCTTCCTTGTCGTTGCTCGCGCTGACCCGCCCGCTCGTGATGAACGAACGCCCGTCCACGTACTGGATCTTCGGGTTGTAGAAGGAGCGCTCGATCGCCGAGGTGGAGTCCGGGTGCTGGAGCACCGTCTTCGGGCTGCCGCCGGCCGGGGAGAGGGTGGCGATGGCGCCGCCCTTGCTGTAGCCGCCGTCGATGTAGAGCAGGATGTTGCCGCCCTCCATGCCGAGCGGCTTCATGGTCTGCTCGGCGGGGGCGTTCGCCTTCCACTTCGTCTTGCCGGTGTTCAGGTTGAACGCGACGACCTTGTTGGTGCGGGCGGAGCCGCTGGTGTCGTCCTGCGTCGCCATGTAGAAGGTGTTGGCGTCGGCCGCGACCCCGGTGCAGCCCTGGAGCCGCTGGCCGAAGATGGTGAAGCCGCCGCCGCAGTCCGGGGCGAACTTGTCGCCCTTGTCACTGTGCATCTGGGAGCGCAGCGTGCCGTTCTCGCGGAGCGTGATGATGCTCCACTTCTTGTCGTCGCTGGTGCTGCCCTTGGTGAGGGAGACGATGAGCGGGTTCACCGAATAGACCTTCTCGACCTCCCAGCCGCGGGCGGGCTTGTAGGTCCACTTGGCCTTGCCGGTCTTCGGGTCCAGCTCCTCGATCTCGTGCTGCGGGTTGTTGACGTCACTCGTACGGCAGCTGACCGCGGCGATCAGCTTGGCGCCGCCGGCGAACGCGAACGGCTGGCAGGTGCCGGACCGCTTGCCGAACACCTCCTTGCCGTCGCTCACCCGGAAGGCGTTGGCGGCACCGGTGCGGCCGGCCGTCACGGTGTCGCCGCTGATGGCCATGGAGAGGTCCGACATCATGTCGAAGAGGCCGCTCTTCTTGACCTCCTTCTTCCACCCCGCCTTACCGGTGTTGAGGTCGATCTGCTGGAGCGCGGAGCAGTCGGCCTTGTCGGTGGTGCCGTTCTTGACCGCGATGACGATCTTGCCGTCCGCGGTGGTCTGCTCGGGCGCGGAGCAGATGTCCGCCGGCAGCTTCAGCGTCCACTTCTGCGTGCCGTCGGCCACCGAGTAGCCGGAGACCGTGCGGTACATGCCCTTGACGATCGTGTCGCCGACGATCCAGGGCCCGTACACCTCCGCACCGTTGCGCGGCAGGTCGACGTCGTTCTTCTGCAGCCAGAGGACCTTGGCCTCGCCGTCCTTGCGGCCGCTGTTGAGGTCGTCGTCCTCCCGCCCGGTGCCGTTGCCGTCGCCGTCGTCCACGGAGGGGGAGACGGACGGCTTCGTCACCTGCTCGCTCTTCTTGGCGACCGGCTTGTCGTCACCGTCGTCGCCCCCGCTGGTCGCGAACCAGACGCCGCCGCCGATGAGCGCGAGCGCGACGACCGCGGCGGCGACGATCAGGGCGGGCTTGCGCTTGGACGGACCGCCGGGGCCGGGGGGGACGGGCGCGCCGGGGTACTGCTGCGGCGGGAAGCCGTAACCGGCCTGCGGCTGCGCGTTGTACGGTCCCGGCTGCTGCGGCTGTCCGTACGGGCCTGCCTGCGGCTGCCCGTAGGGGCCGGGCTGCTGGGGCTGCTGGCCGTAGGGGCCGGGCTGCTGGCCGTACGGGCCCGGCTGCTGCGGGTGGCCGTAGCCCGGCTGCGTGGGCGGCGCGGCGGGGGCCTGGGGCGGGGCGGCCGGCGGCGGCGGAGTCTGCGGCGGGCCCTGGGGCGGCTGCGGTACCCCGTGCGGCGGCTCCTGCGGAGCGCCGAAGCCTCCCTGCGGCGGTTGCTGTCCGGGCGGCTGGGTCATCAGCGCGTCCCCCTTCGTGCGGTCCGGTGCCCGTTCCGGACTCCCCCGCGGTCCCGCCGGTGGTCCGCGGGTCGGTCAAGACCCCCGGAGCACGACGGAATGGAGCGAATCGGGCATGGATCCCGCAGTGTCACGTCAGTCGAGCGGGACTTCTTTGTACCACCCGCCCAAGGGGGCCTTCCGGTTCGGTCCAGCCCTGTTCCCAAGGGAGGACCGGGCCGTGATGGAGCCGTGATGCTCCGGTCCGTCAGTTCTCGAAGACCGCCATGGACCGGGTCTCCACTTCGTCCCCGTCCTTCTCGCCGGAGATCCTCGTCCGCGACAGGTAGGTGCGTCCGTCGGTGTACGTGATGCGCGGTTCGTAAAAGCCGCGCTCCAGGTCGATGCCGGACACCGGGTGGCGCAGGACGAACCGCGGGGTGCCGCCGGTGGAGGGGAGCGTGGCGATCCCGCCGCCCTTCCCCTTCATCGCCGCCACGTACATCAGCAGCTTGCCGCCCTCCGTGCGCACCGGGACGGCGGTCTGCCCGCCCGGCCCTGCGGCCGACCAGCGGTACTTGCCGGTGGAGAGGTCGTACGCGACGATCTTGTTGCCGTGGCCGGTGACCGTGTCGATCCCCGTGTGCATGTAGATCGTGTTCGCGTCGGCGGCCACGCCCACGCAGTTGTCCAGGTTCCCCTTGCTCGACATCAGGTCCGTGTCGCACCTGACCTGGAGGTCGTTCGGTCCGCCGGAGAGCTGGGAGCGGTAGGTGCCGTCGGCGTTGAGGACGAGGACCGCCCACTTGTCCGGGTCGTCCGACTGTTTGAGCGAGATCACCAGCGGGCTGACCGAGTAGATCTGCCCGACCTCCCAGATCTTCTTGAGCCCGTACGTCCACAGGGTCTTGCCGGTGACCGGGTCGATGCGCTCGACCCGCTGGTCCTTGTACTGGTCGTCGGCGGTGTGGCAGCTGACCGCGGCTATGGCGACCGGGCCGCTGGCCAGGCCGAACGGCTGGCACGGGTCCTCGCGTTGACCGAAGAGCTTCTTGCCGTCGCTGACCCGGAAGCCCTCGGTGCGGCCGGTGCGTCCGGCGGTGACGGTGTCGCCGTTGATGGACATCGCGAGGTCGGAGAGACCGTCCCAGAGGCCCTTGCGGACGAACGACTTGCGCCAGCCGGCCTTGCCGGTCCTCACGTCGACCATCTGCAGCGTGTCGCAGTCGGAGCCCTCCGTCGTGTCGTGCCTGATCCCGAGGACGATCTTCCCGTCGGCGGTGGGCTGCGAGGGGGCCGCGCACATCCGGGTGGGCAGCCGCAGGGTCCACTTCAGGGTGCCGTCCGCGACCGAATAGCCGGAGACCGTCTTGAACAGCGCCCTGGCGACGGTGTCCCCGGCGAACCAGGGGCCGAACATGTCCTCGCCGTAGCGCGGCAGGTCGATGCCGCCCTTCTGGATCCAGGCGACCTTCGCCTCGCCGGGCTTCACGCCGGCGTTGATGGTCCGCGCCTCCTCCTCCGGGCTGACCACCGGCTCCCCGGTGGCCCCGCCCTTGGTCGGCGACGGCGCCACGGTGGGCTTCGCGGAGTGCGTCGGGCCCGACAGGGGCTTGTCGTTGCTCCCGCTGCCGCTGGTGGCGAACCAGATCCCGCCGCCGGCGAGGAGTGCCACGGCGACCACGGCCCCGAGGATCTTCGCGCCCTTGCCGCGGAACCGGCCGCCCCCGCCCTGCGGGCCGCCCGGCGGCGGGGCGGCGTACTGCTGGGTGGGCATCTGGTGCAGGCCCGGCTGCGTGTACGGACCGGGCTGCGTGTACGGGCCCGGCTGGGCCTGCCCGTACCCCTGCGGCGGGTAGCCGTAGCCGGGCTGGGGCTGCCCGTAGGGGCCCGGTGGCTGGGTGGGGGCGTCGTACGGGCCGGCCGGCTGCGGGTGCGGCCCGCTGCCGGTGCCGGTTTCCGGGTCGTACGGTGCTCCGAACCCGCTCTGCGGCGGCTGCTGTCCGGGCGGCTGGCTCATCGGCCCGTCCCCCTGTTCCGTTGTCACCTGTGAAGCGGCACGGTCGTACCCCGCACCGGGCAGGGTTTCTTTCTACCACCCGCCCCACAGGCCCCAGCAGTCACACCCGTTGCCGCGTCGTTGCTACGGCGAACGGTGCAGCGGTCAGGCGTCCTCGGCCAGTTCGAGCCAGCGCATCTCCAACACATCGCGCTCGGCGACCAGTTCGCGCAGCTCGGCGTCCAGCTTCGCCACCTTCTCGAAGTCCGTGGCGTTATCGGCGATCTGCGCGTGCAGGGTGGTCTCGCGGGTCGACATCTTCTCCAGCTGCCGTTCGACCTTCTGGAGCTCCTTCTTGGCCGCGCGGGCCGCCTGCGCGGAGACCGCCGGTGCCGGGGCGGCGGCCTGGGAGGTGGCCGGGGCCGCCGCTGCGGGCGCCGCCGTCTGCACCTGCTGCTGCCTGCGCTCCAGGTACTCGTCGATGCCGCGCGGCATCATCCGCAGCGACTTGTCGCCGAGCAGGGCCATGACCCGGTCCGTGGTGCGCTCGACGAAGAACCGGTCGTGGGAGATCACGATCATGGAGCCGGGCCAGCCGTCGAGCAGGTCCTCCAGCTGGGTCAGGGTCTCGATGTCGAGGTCGTTGGTCGGCTCGTCGAGGAAGAGGACGTTGGGCTCGTCCATCAGCAGGCGCAGGATCTGGAGCCGGCGCCGCTCACCGCCGGAGAGGTCGCCGACCGGCGTCCACTGCTTCTCCTTCGTGAAGCCGAACTGCTCGCAGAGCTGTCCGGCGGTCATCTCCCGCCCCTTGCCGAGGTCCACCCGGTCCCGCACCTGCTGCACGGCCTCCAGGACCCGCAGCTTCGGGTCCAGCTCGTGGACCTCCTGGGAGAGGTAGGCGAGCCGGACGGTCTTGCCGGCGATGATCCGCCCGGCGGCCGGCTGGACCTCGCCCTCGCTGCGGGCGGCCTCGGCGAGCGCCCGCAGCAGCGAGGTCTTGCCTGCGCCGTTGACCCCGACCAGGCCGATGCGGTCGCCGGGACCGAGCTGCCAGGTCAGGTGGGTGAGCAGGGTCTTGGGGCCCGCCTCGACGGTGACGTCCTCCAGGTCGAAGACGGTCTTGCCGAGCCGGGCGTTGGCGAACTTCATCAGCTCGCTGGTGTCGCGCGGCGGCGGCACGTCCGCGATCAGCTCGTTGGCGGCCTCGATGCGGTAGCGCGGCTTGGAGGTACGGGCGGGGGCTCCGCGCCGCAGCCAGGCCAGCTCCTTGCGCATCAGGTTCTGCCGCTTGGTCTCCTCGGTCGCGGCGATGCGCTCCCGCTCGGCGCGGGCGAACACGTAGTCGCTGTAGCCGCCCTCGTACTCGTGGACCGAGCCGCGCTGGACGTCCCACATGCGGGTGCAGACCTGGTCCAGGAACCAGCGGTCGTGGGTGACGCAGACGAGCGCGGAGCGGCGGGCGCGCAGATGGCCGGCGAGCCAGGAGATGCCCTCGACGTCGAGGTGGTTGGTGGGCTCGTCGAGGACGATCAGGTCCTGTTCGGCGATGAGCAGCTTGGCGAGGGCGATCCGGCGCCGCTCGCCGCCGGAGAGCGGCGCGATGACGGTGTCCAGGCCGTTCTCGAAGCCGGGCAGGCCGAGCCCGCCGAACAGGCCGGTGAGGACGTCGCGGATCTTGGCGCTGCCCGCCCACTCGTGGTCGGCGAGATCGCCGATGACCTCGTGGCGGATGGTGGCCGCGGGGTCCAGGGAGTCGTGCTGGGTGAGCACGCCGAGGCGCAGCCCGCCGCTGTGTGTGACGCGGCCGGTGTCCGCCTCCTCCAGCCGGGCGAGCATCCGGATGAGGGTCGTCTTGCCGTCGCCGTTGCGGCCGACGACACCGATCCGGTCGCCCTCCGAGACGCCGAGGGAGACACCGTCGAGAAGGGCGCGGGTGCCGTAGACCTTGCTGACCTGCTCGACATTGATGAGGTTGACGGCCACGAACGCTCCAGCTCGAAGGAAGACTCTGGCCTTCAGCGTAGTCGCCGCCGCACGGACCTCCGTACGAGCGCCCGACGGGCCCGGTGTACCTTGCGCGCAACGATCAAGGGTGGGGAATTCAGGGGTGGGGATTTTCATGACACGTCGTACGGTTCGCGGGCTGGTGCCCGTGCTGCTGGCCGCGGCCGCGCTGACCGGCTGCTCGTCGGACTCGGACTCCGGCGGCGGCGCGAAGGCGGAGAAGTCCGCCGGGACGCCGGCCGCGAAGGCCGCGGCCAAGGGCGGCACGGTCGGGGGCGCCGGCTCGGGCTGCGAGCTGCCGGTGACGTTCGACCTGGCGAAGGACTGGAAGCCGGAGGCCGTCTCGGTCGACCCGGACTCGGAGCTGGCCGAACTCGGGACGCAGGGCCCGGTCACCATGGTCTGCGAGATCGACGCGAAGCCGGCCGGGCAGATCGGCTTCCTGCGGGTGTGGCAGGCGAAGGTCACGACGGTCACGCCGCGCGAGGCGCTGAAGGGGTTCGTAGGGGCGGACGAGAACGCCTCGAAGGCCACGTACAAGGAGGTCACGAGTGGCGGGCAGCAGCTGGTCGAGGTGGCCTACACGCTCCACAGCAAGCTCATGGACGAGGACCGCCCCGCCCACGCCTTCGCCCTCCCGACGCCCGAGGGCCCGGTCGTCGTCCACCTCGGCGGCCTGGACTCGGCCGAGCACGGCGAGATGCTCCCGGCGTACGAGCTGGCGAAGAAGTCGGTACGGGTGGGCTGAGGCTCCTAGGTCCTGTCTGGAGTTCCCCCGCGGCGTCGCGGGAACTCCAGACAGGACCTACACGACCGTCGCCCCCGGGGCCGGGGAGGCCGCCGGGCGGGCCGTGCGGCAGGTGCCGGACGCGGTGAGGGCGGCGGCCACCTCCCGGGCCGTCGCCTCGTCCTCCGTGAGGAACGCGGTCGTCGGCCCCGAGCCCGAGACCAGGGCGGCCAGGGCGCCCGCCCCGGTGCCCGCCGCCAGCGTGGCGGACAGGGAGGGGCGCAGGGAGAGCGCGGGGGCCTGGAGGTCGTTGCTCAGGGCGCCGGCCAGGGCCTTCGCGTCGCCCGACCGCAGGGCGTCGAGGAGGGTGTCCGAGGCGAGGGGCTCGGGGACGCGGGTGCCCTCGGTCAGCCGGTCGAACTCGCGGTACACCGCAGGTGTGGAGAGCCCGCCGTCGGCCACGGCGAACACCCAGTGGAAGGTGCCGCCCACCGCGACCTGAGTCAGCCGCTCGCCCCGGCCGGTGCCGAGCGCGGCGCCGCCGACCAGGCTGAACGGCACGTCGCTGCCCAGTTCGGCGCAGAGGGCGAGGAGGTCCTCGCGCGGGGTGCCGGTCCCCCACAGCGCGTCGCAGGCCAGCAGGGCGCCGGCGCCGTCCGCGCTGCCGCCGGCCATGCCGCCGGCGACCGGGATGTCCTTGTCGATGTGGATGTGCACGTCCGGCGCGATGCCGTGGCGCGCGGCCAGCGCGGACGCCGCCCGGGCCGCCAGGTTCGACGCGTCCAGCGGGACCTGCGCCGCGTCCGGCCCGGAGCAGGTGATCCGCAGGCTGTCGGCGGGGGTGACGGTGACCTCGTCGTACAGCCCGACGGCGAGGAAGACGTTGGCCAGGTCGTGGAAGCCGTCCGGGCGCGCGGCCCCGACCGCGAGCTGGACGTTGACCTTGGCGGGGACCCGCACGGTGACACTCACTGGGCGCTCCCCATCTCGTCGGCGGCGGGCTTGTTCTCGGCGACGGCGGCGAACTCCTCGACCGTCAGGGACTCCCCGCGCGCCTGCGGCGAGACGCCCGCCGCGAGCAGGGCGGCCTCGGCGGCCGGCGCGGAACCGGCCCACCCGGCGAGTGCCGCGCGCAGCGTCTTGCGGCGCTGGGCGAACGCCGCGTCGACGACCGCGAAGACCTCTTCCTTGCTCGCGGTCGTCGCCACGGGTTCCGCGCGGCGCACCAGCGAGACGAGCCCGGAGTCGACGTTCGGCGCGGGCCAGAACACCTTGCGGCCGATGGACCCGGCGCGCTTGACGTCCGCGTACCAGTTCGCCTTCACCGACGGCACGCCGTACACCTTGTTGCCCGGCCGCGCGGCCAGCCGGTCGGCGACCTCCGCCTGCACCATGACGAGCGTGCGCTCGATGCTCGGGAAGCGGTCGAGCACGGTGAGCAGCACCGGCACGGCGACGTTGTACGGGAGGTTGGCGACCAGCGCGGTGGGCGGCGGGCCCGGCAGTTCGCGTACGAGCATGGCGTCCGAGTGCACCAGCGCGAAGCGGTCGGCGCGGGCGGGCATCCGGGCGGCGACGGTGGAGGGCAGGGCCGCGGCGAGTACGTCGTCGATCTCGACGGCGACGACCCGGTCGGCGACCTCCAGCAGCGCGAGGGTCAGCGAGCCGAGGCCCGGGCCGATCTCGACCACCACGTCGTCCGGCCGCACCTGCGCCGTGCGCACGATCCGGCGGACCGTGTTGGCGTCGATGACGAAGTTCTGGCCGCGCTGCTTGGTGGGGCGTACGCCCAGGGTGTCGGCCAGTTCGCGGATGTCTGCGGGGCCCAGGAGGGCGTCGGGCTCAGTCGTACTCACCTGTAAAGCGTACGGGCCCCCGCAGGGCGCTCCCACTCAGTAGTCGAACGCCCTCGCTGTGTTGTCCGCGATCGCCTCGGCCAGCGTGTCCTCGTCCAGGCCCTTCACCGCCGCCATCGCCCGCAGCGTCACCGGGATCAGGTAGGGGGCATTGGGCCGGCCCCGGTACGGCGCCGGGGTCAGGAACGGGGCGTCCGTCTCGACCAGGACCAGTTCCAGCGGGGCGACCGCCAGCGCGTCGCGCAGGGGCTGGGCGTTCTTGAAGGTCATGTTGCCGGCGAACGACATGAAGTAGCCGGCCTCCGCGCAGAGCCGGGCCATGTCCGCGTCGCCGGAGTAGCAGTGGAAGACGGTCCGTTCGGGCGCCCCCGCGTCCGCGAGGATGCGCAGGACGTCCGCGTGGGCCTCCCGGTCGTGGATGACGAGGGCCTTGCCGTGGCGCTTGGCGATCTCGATGTGGGCCCGGAACGACTCCTCCTGGGCGGCCATGCCCTCGGGGCCCGTACGGAAGTAGTCGAGGCCCGTCTCGCCGACCCCGCGGACGTGCGGCAGCGCGGCCAGCGCGTCGATCTCGGCGAGGGCGTCGTGCAGCGCGGCCGTACCGCCCCCTTCACGGGCCCCCTGCCGCGACCAGCCTCCCCCAGCCCCGGGGGGCTGGGAGGTGCCCCCTTGATCCCCGTGCACGATGCGCGGCGCCTCGTTGGGGTGCAGGGCCACCGCCGCGTGCACGTTGGCGTGTGCGGCGGCGGTCTCCGCGGCCCAGCGGGACCCCTTCACGTCGCAGCCCACCTGGACCACGGTCGTCACGTTCACCGCGGCGGCCCTGGCGAGGCCCTCCTCGACGGTGCCGTCCTGCATGTCCAGGTGGGTGTGCGAATCGGCGACCGGCACCCGGAGGGGTTCCGGCAGGGGCGGGGCTTCGGTGCGGCTCATGGCCACGATCGTACGAGGATCGCGGCGCACCGGCCTACGGGGTCACTTGCGGAAGGGGTGCAGGAGGTCGGACAGGTGCCAGTGGTGGCCTGCGGACGGGGCTGCGGTGGCGGCCACCGGCTCCTCGGCGGGCTCCTCCGGGACGAGCGGCCCGGCCGGGGGCTGGGAACGGTTCTGGTTGTACAGGAACCGCTGGATGTTGGAGACCCGCCCGGCCCGCATGATCCGCACGACGTGCCCGCCGCAGTTGGCGCAGGTGGGGGTGGAGAGGGGTGAGGGCACCCGTTCACCGTCCGCCTTGTAGACCACGTACGCGTGGCCGGACGCGTCGACGTGGTGCTCTATCTCGTAGGCCTGTTCCCACCCGTGTCCGCACCTCATGCAGGCGAAGGCGTATGCCTCGTGCGCGGTGGTTGCTGTGGTGTCGCTCATGCCTGCTCCTCTTGTCCGTCGGACAAGCACTCCGGAGAATGCGCCCTGCCTTCCAGTGGACGCCTTCTCCGGCGGGAGCGCACCGGGCCCTGCCGAGTATTGGAGCGGTTTTGGCCTCGTCGTGGTCAAAAGGGCCGGTACGCGGCTCCCGCTTTGCTCTTCAGGATAGTTCTTTGCCGTCCGCGTGGCCGGTCCGAGCAGCGTTCTTTGCCGCGACGACCGCGTCGAACACCTCGCGTTTGGGCAGGCCGGCCTCGGCGGCGACGGCGGCGATCGCCTCCTTGCGCCTCTCCCCCGCCTCCTCGCGCACCCGCACCCTGCGCACCAGCTCCCCGGCGTCCAGATCCTCCCCGCCCGAGGGCGCGCCCTCGACGACGACGGTGATCTCACCGCGTACCTGCTCGGCGGCCGACCAGGCGGCGAGCTCGCCCAGCGGACCGCGCTTGACCTCCTCGTACGTCTTGGTCAGCTCGCGGCACACGGCGCCCCGCCGCTCCGCGCCGAACACCTCGGCCATCGCGGCGAGGGTGTCGTCGAGGCGGTGCGGGGCCTCGAAGAAGACCATCGTGCGGGGCTCGCGGGCGACCTCGCGGAGCTTGGAGAGGCGTTCGCCGCCCTTGCGCGGCAGGAAGCCCTCGAAGCAGAACCGGTCCACCGGCAGCGCGGACAGGGCCAGCGCGGTGAGCACGGCGGACGGGCCGGGCACGGCGGTGACCTTGATGTCCTGCTCCACGGCGGCGGCGACCAGCCGGTAGCCGGGGTCGGAGACGGACGGCATCCCGGCGTCCGTGACCAGCAGCACCCGGGCCCCGCCGGCCAGCGCCTCGACGAGTTCGGGCGTACGGGCGGACTCGTTGCCCTCGAAGTACGAGACGACGCGTCCCGTGGTGTGGACGCCGAGCCCCTGGGTCAGCCGGCGGAGCCTGCGGGTGTCCTCGGCGGCGATGACGTCGGCCGCCTCCAGTTCGGCGGCGAGGCGGGGCGGGGCGTCCGCCAGGTCGCCGATGGGGGTCCCTGCGAGCACGAGCGTTCCAGTCGTTCCAGTCACAAGCCCCATCCTCCCGCACGGGGAGCACCGCTCCCACAGACGTGTTCCCTACGATGGCGCGGTGACGAGTACTGCGCCCGAAGCACGGCAGGGCCAAGACGCCGGGGAACAGCACGGCCCGGGGCCGACCTCCTGGCAGCAGCGGCTGCGCCGCTTCGGCCATTCCCCGCGCCCCGGAATCGGGCTGCGGGAGCGGCTCATTCCGCCGTACACCCGGCCCGGGAACCAGCTGTGGGCGGTACTCGGCGTGCCGCCGCTGCTCGCGGACCGGCTGGTGCGCTGGTCGGCGTGGGGCGGTCCGCTGCTGGTGGCGGCGGTCGCGGGGGTGCTGCGCTTCTGGAAGCTGGGCAGCCCGCACGCGGTGATATTCGACGAGACGTACTACGCGAAGGACTCCTGGGCGCTGATCAACCAGGGGTACGAGGGCGCGTGGCCCAAGGACGTCGACAAGCTCATCCTGAACGACCCCTCGCAGGTGGCCGTGCCGACCGATCCCGGGTACGTGGTGCACCCGCCGGTCGGCAAGTGGATCATCGGCATCGGTGAGCAGATGTTCGGGTTCACGCCGTTCGGCTGGCGGTTCATGGTCGCCGTGCTCGGCACGCTGTCGGTGCTGATGCTGTGCCGGATCGGCCGCCGGCTGTTCCGCTCGACGTTCCTCGGCTGCCTGGCGGGCGCGCTGCTCGCGGTGGACGGGCTGCACTTCGTGATGAGCCGAACCGCGCTGCTCGACCTGGTGCTGATGTTCTTCGTGCTGGCCGCGTTCGGCTGTCTGCTGATCGACCGCGACTGGGCGAGGCGCCGGCTCGCGGCCGCGCTGCCGGTCGACGAGGACGGTGTGCTGCGCCCGGACGTCCGGGTCGCGGAGACCCTGCGCCTGGGGTGGCGCCCCTGGCGGATCGCCGCCGGTGTCTCGCTGGGCCTGGCCTTCGCCACGAAGTGGAACGGCCTCTACATCATGGTCGCGTTCGGCCTGATGACGGTGTTGTGGGACGCGGGCGCGCGCCGCACCGCGGGGGCCGTGCGCCCGTACACGGCGGTGCTGCGGCGGGACGTGCTCCCGGCGTTCGTCTCGGTGGTGCCGGTCGCGGTCCTCACGTACGTCGCGTCCTGGACGGGCTGGATCGTCCGCGACTCCCCGGGCCATCGCGGCTACAACCGGGACTGGGCGACGACCGCCGGCAAGGGCGGCCACTGGACCTGGCTGCCGGACTGGCTGCGCAGCCTGTGGCACTACGAGAACCAGGTCTACGAGTTCCACGTGAACCTGACGTCCGGGCACACCTACCAGTCCAACCCGTGGAGCTGGATCGTGCTGGGCCGGCCCGTCTCGTACTTCTACGAGGAGCAGAACGGCTGCCCGACGTCGTCGACCGGCAAGTGCGCCCGCGAGGTGCTGGCGATCGGGACACCGCTGCTGTGGTGGGCGGCCTGCTTCGCCCTGGTGTACGTGCTGTGGCGGTGGATCTTCCGCCGCGACTGGCGGGCGGGCGCGATCGCCTGCGGGGTGGCCGCGGGCTGGGTGCCGTGGTTCCTGTACCAGGAGCGCACGATCTTCCTCTTCTACGCGGTCGTGTTCGTGCCGTTCCTGTGCCTCGCGGTGACGATGATGGTCGGTGCGATGCTGGGCCCGGCGGCGGACACCGGACCGCGGTACGAACTCGGCCTGGCGAAGCCCGACCCCTCGGGCGAACGGCGCCGGACGCTGGGGGCGGTGGCGGCCGGTGTGCTGGTGCTGCTGATCATCTGGAATTTCATTTATTTCTGGCCGCTGTACACGGGGACGTCCATTCCGGAGGACTCCTGGCGGGACCGGATGTGGCTGGACACCTGGATCTGACGGGCCGTTCACGCCATTCACGGTCCGGCCGCATCGCATTCCGATAACAACCCGCACTCCCGCCACTACCGTCCCGTATGGTGCGCCGCACAGCCCTCTTGAACATGTTCAAGAGGAAGGGTCCGGGGGATGGGGACAGCAGGGAATGCGTAGTGGAGCGAAGGTAGGCATAGTCGGCGGGGTGTTCGCGCTCGTCCTGGGCGGGGTGGGTTACGGGGCGTACAACGTCCTGGACGGTCTCGGGGACAGCGGCGTCGGCGGCGGTACGAGCACGGCCGCCGACTCCTCCGAGGTCAGGACGGGCCCGGTCACCGAGGAGGAGATCGCCGACACGTCGAAGAAGTTCCTCGCCGCGTGGGCGGAGGGCGACGCGGCGGTCGCGGCGGCGCTCACCAACAACAAGGGCGACGCCGAACCGGCCCTGGCCGGCTACAGCGACACGGCCCACGTCACCAAGGCGGTGATCACGCCCGGCAGGGCGACCGGCTCGACGGTCCCGTACACCGTGAAGGCGACCGTCTCGTACAAGGGCACGTCCAAGCCCTGGTCGTACGCGTCGAAGCTGACCGTGGTCCGCGGACTGACCACCGGGCGCCCGCTCGTCGACTGGGAGCCCGCGGTCATCCACCCGGACCTCGCGAAGGGCGAGTCGCTGGAGACGGGCGAGTCCTCCACCGCGTCGATCGAGGCGGTCGACCGCAACGGCCAGGTGCTCACCAAGGAGAAGTACCCGTCGCTGGGCGGCATCCTGGACGAGCTGCGCAAGAAGTACGGCGAGAAGGCCGGCGGCACCACGGGCGTCGAGACCTGGATCAACAGCGCGAGCGCCGACGGCGCGGACAGGACGCTGCTGACCCTGGTCAAGGGCAAGCCGGGCAAGCTGCAGACGACGCTCGACGCGAAGATCCAGGCGGCGGCCGAGCGGGGCGTGAAGAAGTTCGCGCAGGCGTCGGTCGCGGCCGTGGAGCCGTCCACGGGGGCGATCCGGGCCATCGCGAACAACCGGGACGACGGCTACGACGCGGCGAGGAAGGCCGCGGTCGCGCCCGGCTCCACGATGAAGATCATCACCGCCGCGATGATCATCCAGAACGGTCTGGGCAGCGCGAACTCGCCCGTACAGTGCCCGGCCACCGTGCCCTGGGTGGGGGTCACCTTCCACAACCTGGACGACTTCTCGATGCCGAGCGCCACCCTGAAGACGGCGTTCGCACGGTCCTGCAACACCGCGTTCATCAAGCCGGTACTGCCCCTGGACAAGAAGCGCGACACCGCGCTGGGCACCGAGGCCAAGCAGTACTTCGGGATCGGCCAGGTCTGGCAGACCGGCATCGTCACGGTCGACGGCAGCGTCCCCGAGTCCCAGGACGCCGAGACCGCCGCCTCCTTCATCGGCCAGGGCAAGATCCAGATGAACCCGCTCAACATGGCCTCGGTGACGGCCACCGCCGTCAACGGCCGCTTCCGGCAGCCGTTCATCGTGGCGCAGTCCCTGGACAACCGGACCTTCGCCACCGCGACCCCGCTGCCGCCCGGCGTCTCCTCCCAGCTCAAGGACATGCTCCGCTACACCGCGACCGCCCCCGAGGGCACGGCGACCCAGGCCATGGCGAGCGTGCGCGGCGACAAGGGCGCCAAGACCGGCTCGGCGGAGGTCGACGGCCACGCCACCTCCGACAGCTGGTTCACCGGCTTCAACAACGACCTCGCGGCCGCCGCGCTCGTCCAGTCCGGCGGCCACGGCGGCGACGCGGCGGGCCCGGTCGTCGCGGAGGTCCTGCGGGCGGGGCCGTGACGGGACCGGCGGACCAGGAGCGCGGGGCGGCGGCAGATCCGCCCGTGCTGGTCGGCCCCGGGGACCTGGACCGGCTCAAAAAGAACCGCGAGCCCGCCGACTTCCTGATCCACGACAGGATCGCCGCCGCCCTGCGAGCCGCCGGGCCTCAGTAGCCCACCGTGAAGTGCCGTCCCCCGCGCGGTACTTCCAGCTCGTCCAGCACCGCCGCCGCCAGGTCCTCCGCCGAGATGCGCGAGGCGCCGTCCTCCGTGGTGAGCAGGGTGGTCGTGCCCCGGCGGTACGCACCCGTGCGGTCCCCCGGTTCGAGGACGGCGGGCGGGCTCAGGTAGGTCCAGTCGGCCGACGGGTGCGCCCGGCAGGCGGCGAGCTGGGCCGAGCTGGCTGCGGCCACCGTGCGCCACTGCGGCGGTACGTACGCGGGGTCGTCCACCACCCGTCGGCCCGGGTGTCCGGGGACCTCCAGCGGGCCCGCGCCGCCGATCACCAGGACGCGCGTCCCGGTCTTCGCCGCCGCGTCGAGCAGGGCTGTCGTCGTCGCGGCGATCGTGTGCTCGCGCCCCACGGCCGGCCGGGTCGCGGCCACCACCGCGTCGACGCCGTCGAACAGCGCGCTCATGGCGTCGGTGTCGTCCGCGTCACCGCCGGTCGCGGTGACGCCGGGCGGCAGGGCGTCGGGGCGGCTGCTGCGGTACACCGCGAGGACCGCATGGCCCCGGTTCGCGGCTTCGGTGACGACGCGGGAGCCGGCCATGCCTGCGGCTCCGATGACGGAGATCCTCATCGAGGAGTCCTTTCCGGTACGGGGGTTGAGGGAACGAGAGGGGTACGGGCGCGCCCGGGGAGCTGGCCCCCGACGATCGACGCGAGGGCGAGCGCGAAGCCCACGAGCTGGACCGGGCCGAGCGTCTGGCCGAGCACCAGCGCGCCCAGGCCGGCCGCGACGAGCGGCGACAGCAGCCCGAGGACCGCGACCGAGGTCACCCGCAGCGCGGCGATGCCCTGGAACCACAGCGCGTACGTGAGCAGCCCGCCGATCAGGCCCAGCCAGAGGTAGCCGAGCGCGGCCCGCCCGTCGATCGCGGGCGGCGCGCCCTCCGCGAGGAAGGTCACCGGCGCCAGGAAGAGGCCCCCGGCGGTGAGCTGCCAGCCGGTGAAGGCGAGCGGGCCGACGCCCTCGGGCCGCCCCCACCGCTTGGTGAGCGTCACGCCGAGCCCCATGGTCGCGGCCCCGGCGAGCCCCGCCGCCACCCCGGCCGCGTCCAGCTGCGCCCCGGGCCCGATCACCACCAGGCCGACGCCGAGGAGCCCCGTAGCGCCCCACAACAGGGGGCGGGCCGCGAGGGGTTGGCGTAGTACGGCCACCGCGAGGACGGCGACGACGAGCGGCTGCGCGGCGCCCAGCGTGGCGGCGACACCGCCCGGCAGCCGCTCCGCCGCGATGAACAGCAGCGGCAGGAAGAGCCCGATGTTCAGCACGCCGAGCACCGCCGCCTTCCCCCACCAGGCCCCGCGCGGCAGCGTGCGGGTGACGGCGAGGGCGATCAGCCCGGCGGGCAGGGCGCGCAGGAGGCCGGCGAACAGCGGGTGCCCGGCCGGCAGGAACTCCGTCGTGACGATGTAGGTCGTGCCCCACACCGCCGGGGCGAGCGCGGTCAGGGCGGTACGGGGCAGCGCCCCGGCAGCCCCCCGCGTGGGTCGGCTTGTCATGGATCGAAGTCTTGTGCCGGACCCATTGATGAGTCCAACACATGTCTGTCACGTCATTGATCTCGGTCCACGATGGATGAACGATGCACCCATGGAGCTCCAGCAGATGCGTTACGTGATCGCCGTGGCCGAAACCAGCAGCTTCACGAGGGCCGCCGAGCGGTGCCTGGTCGTGCAGTCGGCCCTGAGCCACCAGGTCGCCCGCCTGGAACGGGAGTTGGGCGCGCGCCTCTTCGAGCGCACCACCCGCCGGGTGCGGCTCACCCCGGCCGGCGAGGCGTTCCTGCCGGCCGCCCGCCAGTGCCTGGAGGCCGCCGAACGCGCCGCCGCCGAGGTCGCCGCGGCCGTCGGCGAGGTACGCGGCCGGCTCGCGGTCGGCCTGATCCCGACGGTCACCGCCGTCGACATCCCGGCCGCCCTGCGCGACTTCCGCCTCCGCCACCCCCACGTGCGCGTCGGCCTCCGGGTGGGCGCCAGCGACGAACTGGCCGAGCAGGTCCGCGAGGGCGCGCTCGACGTGGCGTTCCTGGGGCTGCCCGCGACCGCAACGCCCCGGGGCGTCGGCCGCCACGAACTGGCCCGCGACCGGCTCGTCGCCGTGGTCGCCCCGGACCATCCGCTGGCCGGGGCGGCCCCCGTGGGCCTGCGCCGCCTCGCCTCCGAGGTGTTCGTGGACTTCCCGGCGGGCACGGCCGGCCGCGCCCAGACCGACCAGGCGTTCACGGCCGCCGGCCTCGTCCGGGACGTCGCCTTCGAGGTCAGCACCGCCGACTACATCGCCGGCCTCGTCGGGCCCGGCCTCGCGGTGGCGATGCTGCCGCCCGCGTACGCCGCGCAGCTGGCCGGCGTCGTCGCGATCGAGGTCGCCGACGCGCCGGTCCGCGTCCAGCACGTCGTCTGGAGCCGGTCCGGCCGCACGCCCGCCGCGACGGCGTTCCTGGAGGCGCTCGGCATCCCCGTAACGGACGGGGACGACTCGTGAAGTGATGACACGAAGTATTGACACGCTCTTGTCAGGGACGGAACACTCCAATGGGAGAGCGCTCTCCAAGAATGCCCGCACCGCTTCCGTCCTCCCCGGCCGAGCGCGCTCCCGCCACCCCACGCTCCCCCACGACGCAACAGGAGGTCTCCATGCCACGGAGGTCCAGAACCCTCACCGGACTGCTCTTGTTCACCTCGCTCGGACTGACCACGGCGGGGATCGCCGGGATCACGGCGACGGCGAACGCGGCCCCCGGGACGACCGCCACCACGCACGCGGAACACGCGGCGTACTCGATGCCGGGCATGCCCGGCATGCCCGCGTCCACCCAGGCGTCCGGCGACGACCCGGACGGGGACGGCTACATCATGGCCGACCCGCCCGTCACCGGGGTCACCCCGTCGACGGAGGCCCCGCCACAGGCCTACTTCCACGAGTTCCAGGCCAAGTGCGCCCCCACGCACACCGCGCCGGACGACCCGATCGTCTACCCGGGCCAGCCCGGCAAGTCCCACGACCACACGTTCATGGGCAACACCACGACCAACGCCAACACCACGGCCGCCTCGCTGGAGTCCGGCGACACCACGTGTCTGGCGCCCGGTGACAAGTCGGCGTACTGGATGCCGAGCCTGTTCAAGGGAGACCAGAAGATCCTCCCGGACGGCGTCCAGACCATCTACTACAAGTCCGGCGTCACCGACTACCGGAGCGTCCGCCCGTTCCCCAAGGGCCTGCGGTACGTGGTCGGCAGCCCGATGCAGAGCCAGGAGGAGTTCAAGAACCTGAAGGGCACCGTCGAGGGCTGGGAGTGCGGTGACTCCTTCAAGAACTACAACTTCCCGCCCAGCTGCCCCGACCGCCGGGACGTGCAGCTCAACCTCCGCCTCCAGTCGCCGAGTTGCTGGGACGGCATCCACCTGGACACGCCGGACCACAAGAGCCACATGGCGTACCCGGTCGCCGGAGGGGCCAACTTCAACTCCTGCCCGGCCGATCACCCGGTCGCGCTGCCGATGATCGAGTTCAAGATGGCCTGGCCGGTCAACGGTGACATGTCGCAGGTGAGGCTGGCGAGCGGGGCGGGCTACACGTTCCACTACGACTTCATGAACGGCTGGGACACCGCCACCCTCGACGCGATGGTCACCCACTGCATCAAGGGCGGCCTCCAGTGCGACCCGCACGGCTACGACGAGAACCACCCCGACAGGGGCGCGGTGCTCGACGGGAATTACGAACTGCCGTAGCCGCGCACACCCCCACAGGTCCGGGGCCTTTTTTCGGCCCACACCGGAGAGCGCTCTCCAAGATCGCGGGGCCCCGGACCACGCGCGCAGAACACTTCCCCCCAACTCCCCCCACACGCAAGGAGATACACGCATGCACCATCCCCCCACCCGTACGACCCGCCGTCTGATCGCGCCCGTCGCCGCGGCAGCGCTGCTCGGCGGCGGTCTGCTCGCCCTCCAGGCGCCCGCCGCGCAGGCGGCCGGCAACGTCGTGAAGGTCACCGGTTCGCAGGGCGACTGGCAGCTGACGGTGGACGGTTCGCCGTATACGGTCAAGGGCCTCACCTGGGGCCCCTCGGTCGCGGACGCCGGGAAGTACCTGCCCGACCTGGCGTCGATGGGCGTCAACACGATCCGCACCTGGGGCACGGACGCCACGAGCAAGCCGCTGTTCGACACGGCGGTGGCCAACGGCGTCAAGGTGATCGCCGGCTTCTGGCTCCAGCCGGGCGGCGGCCCCGGCGCCGGCGGCTGCGTCAACTACCTCACGGACACCCAGTACAAGAACGACATGCTCGCCGAGTTCCCGAAGTGGGTCGACACCTACAAGGACAACCCCGGCGTGCTGATGTGGAACGTCGGCAACGAGTCCACTCTCGGCCTGCAGAACTGCTACGGCGGCGACGAGCTGGAGGCCCAGCGCAACGCGTACACCTCCTTCGTCAACGACATCGCGAAGAAGATCCACGAGGTCGACCCCAACCACCCGGTCACCTCCACGGACGCCTGGACCGGCGCCTGGCCGTACTACAAGAGGAACGCCCCGGACCTGGACCTCTACGCGGTCAACGCCTACGACGCCGTCTGCAACATCAAGTCCGACTGGGAGCAGGGCGGTTACGACAAGCCGTACATCGTCACCGAGACCGGACCGGCCGGCGAGTGGGAGGTGGACGACGACGCCAACGGCGTACCGGAGGAGCCCACCGACGCGGCGAAGGCCGAGGGCTACACCAAGGCGTGGGGCTGCGTCACCGGGCACACCGGCGTCGCCCTGGGCGCCACGATGTTCCACTACGGCACCGAGGACGACTTCGGCGGCGTCTGGTTCAACCTGACGCCGGGCGGCGAGAAGCGGCTCTCGTACTACGCGGTGAAGAAGGCGTACGGCGCCGACACCTCCGGTGACAACACCCCGCCGGTGATCTCGGACATGACCGTCGACCACGCCACCGAGGGCGTCCCCACCGGCTCCGACGTGCGCGTCAGCACGCACACCACGGACCCGGACGGCGACGCGATCACCTACCAGGTCCTGTTCAGCAGCAACTACATCGACCAGAACAAGGCGCTCGTCCCCGCCGAGACCAAGGACGACGGCGACGGCACGCTGACGGCGAAGGCGCCGAGCAAGACGGGCGTCTACAAGGTGTACGTGAAGGCCAGGGACGGCCACGGCAACGTGGGCATCGAGACCAAGTCCCTCAAGGTGATCCCGCCGAAGGTGGACGGCACCAACGTCTCCCAGGGCAAGCCCGCCACCGCCTCCTCCTTCCAGACGGACCCGACGGGCGGCTGCCCGTGCGGCGCGGACAACGCGGTGGACGGCAGGTCCGACACCCGCTGGGCCAGTGACTGGAGCGACCCGCAGTGGCTCCAGGTCGACCTGGGTGCCTCCACGGCCATCAAGCACGTGCAGCTGGCGTGGGACCCGGCGTACGCGAAGGGCTACGAGATCCAGACGTCCGAGGACGGCCGGAACTGGACCACGGTGAAGTCCGTGACCGACGGCAACGGCGACATCGACGACCTCGACGTCACCGGCACTGGCCGCTACGTCCGCGTCAACGGCACGGAGCGCGGCTCGGGCTACGGCTACTCGCTGTACGAGTTCGGCGTATACAGCTGACCGGGCACCCCGCCGGAACGGCAGTGGCACCAGTACCTCGGCGTTCCGTTTGAGGGAACGGCAACGCCGACCGGCCTCCCGGGACTGCCCCCGGGAGGCCGGTCGGCGTTGCCGCCTCGTACGGCTCCGCTACGCCCAGCGGCGCAGCGCCCCTCTGGCCGGCAGCGCGACCGCGAGCAGGGCCAGGCCGCCGACCGACCCCGCGAGGGCCCCGTACATCAGCGGGGGCACGTACGGCGCGTCTCCGGTCACCCCGTTCATCATCGGGATCAGCGTGGCCGCGGCGATCGCGGAGCCGAGGACCAGGCCCACCACCGAGACCAGCAGGGCCTCCCAGCGGAGCATCGCCATCACCTGCCGCCGGGTGGCGCCGACGAGGCGCAGCGCGCCCAGTTCGGGGCGGCGGTCCAGGACCGTCATCACCAGGGTGTTGACCGCGGCGACGGCCGCGAACCCGCCGAGGACCGCGGCCATGGTGTTGTTCATCCAGGCGCCCAGCTCCGCGTCGAGGTTCTGCTCGGTGGCGTAGCCGGAGGCGTCGGTGACCTTGCCCAGGGCGGTGAGCGACTCCGCCGAGCCGCCCCGTACCAGCAGCGTGCTGTCGAAGCCCGAGGTGAGGTGCCCGGCCAGGGACGCGCGGTCCATCGTCACGGTGGCCAGGCCGAGGCCGCGGCCGTAGACCGCGACGATCTCGGGTGCGGCCTCGGTCCCGTCGGGGAGGTACAGCGGGAGCCGGTCGCCGACGCCGGCGTCCGCCGACGCCGCCAGGGTGCGGTCGATGGCGATACGGCCCGTGCCGAGCCGGTCGAGGCTGCCCTCGCGTACGTCCAGGTCCTGCACCTTCGCCAGTTCGGCACCGGAACCGGTGACGCCCTGGGTGGCCGCACCCTGCAACGACTTGAACTCGCCGGAGCCGGTCGGCACCAGCACCTGCGTGTTCAGCAGCCCGACGGCCGCCTCCACACCCGGCGCCCGGGCGGCGCGGGCCGCCGCGTCCACCGGGAGCCCGGCCGGGTCCGTCACCACGTGGTCCGCGGTGATGCCCGCGCGCAACTGCTTGTCGGCGGCGTGGTTCTCGCTCGTGTGCATGAACACGAGGGTCGAGGAGAAGGCGACGGCGAGGACGATCGGGGTGATCGCCGAGGCGAGGCGGCGGGCGTTGGCGCGGGAGTTGGCGGCCGCGAGCCCGGCCGCCGGCCCCGCGCCGCGCAGCGGCAGCCCGAACAGGCCCGCGCACAGCCGGGCCACCAGCGGGCCGAGCAGCCCGACGGCGAGCATGAAGAGCATGACGACGCCGAGGGCGGCGCCGGCCGCGTCGTCTCCGGCGGAGCGGGCGGACACGCCGGTGAGGATCGCGCCTCCGACGAGGGCGCCGACGCCGAGAAGGGTGCGGACCGGGCCGGGTCGCAGCCGCTCGACCGACGCCTCGGACAGCGCCTGCCCCGGCTTGATCCTCGCGGGCCGGCGCCCGGCCGTCCAGCCCGCGCCGAGCGCGGTGAGCAGCCCCATGACGACGGCGGCGAGCAGCGGGAGCCCGGAGACGTGCAGGTCCACGGCGTGCGGGACGGCGCCACGGTCCTGGAGCTGCCCGAACCACCAGTGCGCGAGCCCGATGCCGGGCAGGCAGCCGACGATCCCGGCGAACGGCGCGACGAGCAGCGCTTCGGAGGCGACCGCGCGGCGGACCTGCCGCGGGGTGGCGCCGATGGCGCGCAGCAGGGCGAAGGAGCGGGCCCGCTGGCCGACCGAGAGCGCCACGGTTCCGGCGGCGGTGAAGACGGCGACGATGGCGGCGATGCCACCGAAGGAGCCGCCGATGCCGAAGAGCGTCACCTTGGCGTACCCGAGGCCCGGGTCCTCGACGGCGCCGCGGTCGTCGCCGGTGTGGACCTGGACACCGGAGCCGGCCAGGGCCTGCTTCACGGCGTCGGCGAGGGCGTCGGTGCCGGTGCCCTTCTCCGCCAGGACGACGACGGCGTCGGCCTTGCCGGGGTGCCCGGCGAGGGCGGGGGCCTGGGCGTCGGCGAACCAGGCCGTGGCGCCCGCTTCGCCGGAGTCCCGGGCGGTCTCCCGGGGACCGGCCTCGGCGACGCCGGCGACGCGGAAGTCCTGCCGCCCGGCGGCGGTCTCCAGTGCGACGGTGTCGCCTACGGAGGTGTGTCCGGCACGGGCCGTGCCCGCGTCGAGGACGACCTCGCCCTCGCGGGGCGCGGAGCCGGCGGTCAGCGAGGTGCCGGTGAAGGTGTGCGCGCCCCATCCGTGCGCGGTGAGCACACCGCCCGGGACGTGCGGTGTGCGGGCGCCGGAGCCCGGCGCGTGCACCGGGAAGGTGAAGTCCGCGACGGCTGCGGCCGCGCCCGGCGCCTCGGCGGCCTTCGCCGCCAGCCCGGCGTCCATCCGTGCGGTGTCCGGCAGCGGCGTCGCCTCCTTCTCCAGGTCCTCGCCGCTGCCGGTGACGACGTACTCGTTCTGGTCCGCCGCCGCGACGACCGGCGCCGCGGCGTACCGCTCGGGCGGCACGGAGGCGCGCAGGCCGGTTTCCAGCAGGATTCCGCAGGCCGAGACGATCAGTGCGGACATGAGCAGCGCGAGGAAGGTCCCCGCGAAGGACGCGGGCTTGAAGCGGATGGCCTCGCGGGCGAGTCCGTTGGGGCGCCTCATGCCGCCGCCCCCGCCATCGCCCCGTCGCGGGCGGTACGTGAGGTGAGCGCGGCCATCCGGGCCGCGATCCGCTCCGCCGAGCCGCGCTCGACGTGGCCGGCGAAGGCGCCGTCGGCGAGGAACAGCACCCGGTCGGCCCAGGCGGCAGCGGCCGGGTCGTGGGTGACCATGACGACGGTGGCGCCGAGGGCGTCCACCGCGTTGCGCAGCAGGCCGAGGACCTCGGCGGCGGTGCCGGTGTCGAGGGCGCCGGTGGGCTCGTCCGCGAAGATCACGTCGGGTTCGGTGACCAGGGCGCGGGCGACGGCCACGCGCTGCTGCTGACCGCCGGAGAGCTCCGCCGGCCGGCGCCGCGCCTTGTCCGCGAGCCCGACCCGGGCGAGCACCGCCTGCGCCCGGTGCCGGTCCTGGCGCTGCCCGGCCAGGCGCATCGGCAGCAGTACGTTCTGCTCCACGGTCAGCGACGGCAGCAGGTTGAACGCCTGGAAGACGAAGCCGAGGCGGCTGCGGCGCAGCTCGGTGAGCTCGTTCTCGCTCATGCCGGTGATCTCCGTACCGCCGAGACGCACCGATCCCGCCGACGGCCGGTCGAGCCCGGCGGCGCACTGGAGGAAGGTGGATTTGCCGGACCCGGACGGGCCCATGACCGCGGTGAACGTGGAGCGCGGCAGGGCCAGGTCGATGCCCGCGAGGGCGTGCACCGTGCCCGCCCCGCGTCCGTAGTGCCGCCGGACGTCGCGCAGTTCGACGGCGAGGCCGGGCGTGGCGGCCGGGGCCCCGGGCCGGTTGTCCGCCTCCGGCCGGTCGCCCGCCTTCTGCCGCTTGCCACTGCGTAGCCTCATTCTCCGGTCTCCTTCACACGTGCGTTTCTCCGACGGGTGAAGAGTGCGGGGAAGGCTGTGCGCCGGGCGTCATACCCGGGAGCCAAGATGGCAGTGCTACGGCCGTAGGGGGTGGAGGAGAGCGGGCGTGCGTGGACCGCCTACTCGCCCGGGGCCACCAGCCCCGACTCGTAGGCGAAGACGACCGCCTGGGCGCGGTCGCGCAGGCCGAGCTTGGTGAGGACGCGGCTGACGTGGGTCTTCACCGTCTGCTCGGCCAGCACCAGTGTCTGCGCGATCTCCCCGTTCGACAGGCCGCGGGCCACCAGTGCGAGGACCTCGGTCTCGCGCTCGGTGAGGCCCTTGAGCCGCTGGGCGGGCTTGCCCCGGGCGGCGGGGCGCTGCTTGACGAAGTCCGCGATGAGGCGGCGCGTCACGGAGGGGGCGAGAAGTGCGTCGCCCGAGGCCACGACGCGGACCGCCGCGATCAGGTCGGCCGGGGGCGCGTCCTTGAGGAGGAAGCCGCTCGCACCGGCCCGGAGCGCCTCGTAGACGTAGTCGTCGACGTCGAAGGTGGTGAGCATCAGGACGCGGGGCCGGTGGGTGACGCCCGACGGCGGGTGCAGGAGGTCGCGTGCGGCCTCCAGGCCGTTCATCCCGGGCATCCGGACGTCCATCAGCACGACGTCGGGGTGGGTGTGCCGGCTCAGCTCGACGCCCTGCGCGCCGTCGGGGGCCTCGCCCACCACGTCGATGTCGCTCTGGGCGGCCAGCAGCGCGGCGAAGCCCGCCCGCACCATGGCCTGGTCGTCGACGATGATGACGCGTGTCGTCACGTGAGGTCCGTTCCGGTCAGAGGGAGCAGGGCGGCGACGCGGAAGCCGCCGTCGGGGAGCGGCCCCGCGTCGAGGGTGCCGCCGATGATCCGTACCCGCTCGCGCATGCCGACGAGACCGTGCCCGGTACCACTGGCTTCGAGCGGCCCTCCGGAGGCATCCGGCGGCGGGCCGTTGACGACGAGGACGGTGAGCCGCGGGCCGGCCGGCGGCTCGGGTTCCGACACGGACAGCGAGACCCGCGTGTGTGCTCCCGGCGCGTGCCGCACGACGTTCGCGAGCGCCTCCTGGACGATCCGGTAGGCGGACAGGCCCACCGCTTCGGGCACGTCGGCGTCGCAGGGGGTGAACTCCACCGGCCCGCTCGCCCTCGCCGTCGCCTCCGCCAGGGCCCCGATCTGCGCCAGGCCCGGCTGGGGCACGAGTTCGCCCTGCGCCTCCTCGTTGCGCAGCACGCCGAGGAGCCTGCGCATCTCGCCGAGCGACTGGCGCGCGGTGGCCGCGATGGTGGTGAACTCCTCCCGCATCTCCGGGGGCAGCCCGTCGTGGCGGTACTCCGCGGTGTCCGCCTGCACCGTGATGACGGACATGTGGTGGGCCACCACGTCGTGCAGTTCGCGGGCGATCCGGGCGCGCTCCTCCAGCAGGGTGCGCCGGCCGCGCTCGGCCTCGCTGATGGTCTCCTGCTCGGCCAGCCTGCGCTGCGCGTCGGACCGCTCACGGAACGCACCGCCCAGCAGGAGCGCGACGCCCCCGAGGATGGTGAACAGCAGGTCCCCGGCGCCGAAGCCGTGGCGTGCGGCGAACCCCAGGGCCACGTTCGCCACCGCCGTGACCAGCCATACCCGGATCAGCGTCCGGCGCCGCTCGCGCAGGCCCAGGGCGAGGCAGAGCCCGACGTACCCGACGATCTGCATGGGCGGGAACGGCCACAGCAGACGGTCCTCGAAGTCGACGGTGAGCAGGACGAGCGCCCCCGCCACCTCGGCGGCGAAGATCACGTACCAGGCCCGCAACGGCTGTACGACGGCGAGCAGCAGCGGCGCTGCCTGGGCGACGGCGAGCGCGGCGGCGACGCCCCCGTTCAGGCCGTAGTCGGCGGTGAGTACCTGGATGGTGGTGGGCAGCAGGGCGACGCACAGCACGAACGCCAGGGCCCACGGGAGCGCCCGCACCCACCGCCGCGAAGCGCCCGCGAGCAGCGCGCGCGGGCGCCGCTCCTCCACTGAGGTCATGGGCACCAGCGTAGGCGCACCGCCGCGAGGTCAGCCCGTGGTCTTCGCCGGGCCCGCGTACAGGTACGTGTCGCGGTCGGTGATGTGGCCGCCCTTGCCGAGGGGGGTGTAGTCGCGTTCCAGAAGGCGGCCGGTAGACGGTTGCACGATCCAGCTCGGGTTGTAGATCTTGTAGCCCGGCCGCTTCTCCTTCCACTTCCAGGAGATACGGGTGCCCGTGCGGCCCGTCGCGTCCTTGACGCCCTCCGTCACCACCGCGCCCGGCGTGTCCGCGAGGACGCGGTAGAGCGCCGCCCTCAGCTTCGGCGAAATGGGGGCGTCGGTCAGCAGGTCGCCGGCCTGGACGATGGTCTGTTCGGCGGCGGAGCCCTTCGCGCCGGCCGAGAGGGCACTGCGGAGGGCGTCGGGGCGGGTGGGGAGGGTGTCCAGGTCGTCCCAGCCGATCCGCCTCGCGCCTACCTGCCACGTGGCCAGGTTCAAGCTCTTCTTGGTGATCGTGCGGCCGTCCTCCGTCTTGACGACGACCCTGTCGCGGGCCAGGTAGATGTCGTCGGTGTGGGCCCGGCGCCCCTCGGCCCACGTCCGGATGGTCGTCTTCCAGTACGCGTCGGTGATCGTCTGCGCGTTGTACTTGTCGGAGATGGTGATGTGGCTCGCCATGCTCGTGAACACCTCCGACGCCGACGCGCTGGCCGCCGGGCCGTCGCCGCCGACGTCGGTGACCGGGAGGACCGCCGCGCCCACCGCGACGGCCGCGACCGCCGCCGCGAGGGCGAACACCCGGCGGCGTCCGAAGCGCGGAACGGCAACGGGACCAGGTGCGGCGTCCGCCGCGATCGCGTCCAGGACCAGCGCGTGCGCGCGGGCCTGCACCGCCGGGTCGAGGGGTTCGGTGCGGCCGGCGCGCTCCAGGGCGGCGGCGCCGGGGAAGTCGAGCAGGTCCGTGGGTCGGTTCTCGTGCGTCATGCGAAGTCTCCCGTCAGGGTGGTACGGGCGGGGCCGGTCAGTCCGTCGCGCAGCCGGGCGCGGGCCCGGTGCAGGCGGGAGCGGGCGGTTCCGGCGGGTATGCCGACGGCGGCGGCCGCCTCGGCGGGGGTCAGCTGCTCCCAGGCCACGAGCAGCAGCAACTCGCGCTCCGCGGAAGGGAGTTCGGATAGTCTGCGGCGCAGCTCCGGGGCGGCCGAGGCCGCGTCCAGGCGCTGGTCGACGGCCTGCCAGGGGTCGGCCGTCGTGGCGTCGGCGTCGGGCCCCGGCTCCGTGCGGGCAGCCGCGCGCGCCGCGGACTGCCGGTGGCGGGACAGCACGTTGCGGGCGACGCCGAAGAGCCAGCCCCGGGCTGAGCCGCGCGCGGCGTCGAACGTCGCGCGGTGGGCGTACGCCTGGAGCCACACCTCGGAGAGCAGGTCGTCGGCGGCGGCGGCCGGGGCGCGGCGTACGAGGTAGCCGTGCAGGGCCTGGGAGTGCCGGGCGACCAGCGGTTCGAAGGCCGTGGGCTCACGTGCGGAACGGGCGAGCAGGTCCTCGTCCGGGTCCATGGAGTCTCCTGTCCGGGACCGCCGGGGCGGCGGTCTCACCCCGTACTTGCACAGGAGAGCCTCAAGCGTTCGCGGGCGGCCCCGGCTACTCCGAAACCGCCGCCCGGAACCCCGTGTTCACCGCCGTCAGCCCCCCGTCCACGCACAGCGACGTGCCCGTGATCCACTCCGCGTCCGACGACGCGAGGAACGCGACGGCCTTCGCGATGTCCTCGGGTTCGCCGACCCGGCCGAGCGGGTACAGCGCGGTGACCCGGTCCAGCTCCGCCTCGCGCCCCGCCCAGGCGTCGGTGCGGATCGTGCCGGGGACGACGAGGTTGGCCCGGACGCCGCGCGGCCCCGCGTGCCCGGCAAGCGTGCGGGTGAGGCTCGCCAGGCCCGCCTTCGCGGCGCTGTAGGCGTGGTTGCCGAAGTCCTGCATGCCGTTGACGGAGCCGATGGAGACGATCGCGCCCCGCCCGGACGCGGCGAGGTGCGGCATCGCGGCGCGCGAGCAGCGGTAGGCGCCGCCCAGCGAGACGTCCAGGTCGCGGTGCCAGGTCTCGTCCGGCTCGTCCTCGAAGAGCGTGCTGTCGAGGCTGCACGAGTACGCGTTGTTGACGAGCACGTCGAGCCCGCCGAACGTCTCGACGGCGTACGCGACCGCCGCGTCGACCGCCGCCCGGTCCGCCACGTCGCAGACCAGTGCCTCGGCCACGAAGCCGGCCGCCCGGATCTCCGCCGCCACGGTCTCCGCCCTCTCGCCGTCCAGGTCGGTGACGAGGACGCGGGCGCCCTCGGCGGCCATCAGGCGGGCGGTGGCGGCGCCGATGCCCCGGCCCGCACCGGTGATGAGGACGCCGTATCCATCGAAGCGAGTCATAGCGCCGACCGTACCGCGCGGATCAGGACCTGGACCCGGGGCAGCCGGCAGCAACTCCTCGGAAGCACACAGCAGTCACAGCACCGACCGTACCGCCCGCACCAGGGCCTGGGCCCGGGGGTCGGCCGTGACTCCCTTCTGGAGGCCGTTCGTCACGTACCCGAAGGCGATCCCGGACTCGGGGTCCGCGAAGCCCAGCGAGCCGCCCCGGCCCGGGTGGCCGAAGGAGCCGGGCGCGAGCAGCGGGCTCGCGGGTCCGTGGAGCATGTAGCCCAGCCCGAAACGGGTGTTGACGACGAGGACCTGGTCCGGGCCCGCCGACTCCTCGGTGCGGGCGAGGGTCAGGGTGGCCGGGGCGAACAGCCGGTGGCCGTCGACCGGGCCGATCATCGCGGCGTAGCAGCGGGCCAGGCCGCGCGCGGTCGCGGTGCCGTTGGACGCGGGGAGTTCGGCCGCCCGGTAGCCGGGGTCGTTCTCGTCGGGCAGCGGGTCGATCGCGCCGAACGCCCGCCGGGTCAGCGATTCCGGGTCGCGGTAGGCGTCGACGACCGACCGCTTCGGGCGCATCCGCAGCGCCCCGGTGTTCTCGGTGGCCGGCGGCTCGACGGGCCCGATCCGGCCGACCCGGTGGGCCTCGTCGTCGGGGATGCCGAACCAGAAGTCGAGGCCGAGCGGGCGGGCGATCTCCTCGGCGACCCAGCGGCCGACGGTGCGCCCGGTGACGCGCCGCACGAGTTCGCCGATGAGCCAGCTGTAGGTCTGCGCGTGGTAGCCGTGCGCGGTGCCGGGCTCCCAGGCCGGGCGCTGGGCGGCGACGGCGTGCGCCCCGCTCACCCCGTCGGCGGCCTCCTCGGGGGTCAGCGGTTGGTCCAGGGCCGGGACGCCGGCCCGGTGGGCGAGGAGGTGGCGGACGAGGACGCGTTCCTTGCCGTTCGCCTTGAACTCCGGCCAGTACGTGCCGACCGGGGCGTGCAGGTCGATCTGCCCGCGCTGGTGCAGCAGCAGGGGGACGGCGGCGGCGATGCCCTTGCCCGCGGAGCGGACGACCTGGACGGTGTCGACGGCCCAGGGTTCGCGGCCGTCCACGTCCCTGGTGCCGGCCCACAGGTCGACCACCTTGCGCCCGTGCCGGTAGACGGTGACCGCCGCTCCCCGGTCCCCGCGCTGTTCGAAGTTACGGACGAAGGCGTCCCGGACCGCTTCGAATCCGGGCGCCGCCGTGCCGCGTACGTCCACCCCTGCTGCCGCACTCCCGCTCATCCCCCCATGGTGCACGGCACCGCAGGTGGGAGGTGGGCCGGGTCACCCTGAATTCACCGTCACGGAACGCGGGTCGAAGCCGAAGGGGAGTTCCAGGCGGTGGGCGCGCATCAGGGGCTCGTCGCACAGGAGGTCCTGGGTGCGGTCGTCGGCGGCGATGACGCCTTCGCTGAGGATCACCGCGCGGCCGCACAGTTCGAGCGCGTACGGCAGGTCGTGCGTGACCATCAGGACGGTGACGTCCAGGGAGCGCAGGATGTCGGCGAGTTCGCGCCGGGACGCCGGGTCCAGGTTGGAGGAGGGCTCGTCCAGGACGAGGATCTCGGGCCGCATGGCGAGGACCGTGGCGACGGCGACGCGGCGGCGCTGCCCGAAGGAGAGGTGGTGCGGGGGCCGGCCGGCGTACTCCTCCATGCCGACCTGTTTCAGCGCCTCCATGACCCGCTCCTCCAGCTCCGCGCCGCGCAGTCCCCCGGCGGCGGGCCCGAAGGCGACGTCCTCGCGGACGGTGGGCATGAAGAGCTGGTCGTCGGGGTCCTGGAAGACGATGCCGACGCGGCGGCGGATCTCGGCCATGTTCCGCTTGTCGACCGGCATCCCGGCCACGCGCACCGACCCGGCGCCCGCCTCCAGGATGCCGTTGAGGTGGAGGACCAGCGTCGTCTTGCCGGCGCCGTTCGGGCCGAGCAGCGCGACGCGTTCGCCGCGCCCGACGGTCAGGTCGACGCCGAAGAGCGCCTGGTGGCCGTCGGGGTACGCGTACGCGAGGCCGCTGACCTCCAGGGAGGGCGGTACGGGGGCGGGGTCGGTGCTCATGCGGTCCATCCCACCAGACACACGGCGAGGGCGAGCAGCGGGAGGGCGGAGGCGTACGCCCACTGGGTGCGCGAGGCGGTCGTCTCGTCGATGACGGGCATGGAGCCCCGGTAGCCCCGGCTGACCATCGCGAGGTGGACGCGCTCGCCGCGCTCGTAGGAGCGGATGAACAGGGCCCCGGCCGACTTGGCGAGGACGCCCCAGTGCCGTATCCCGCTCGCCTCGAAGCCGCGCGAGCGGCGGGCGATGGACATGCGGCGCATCTCGTCGGTGATCACGTCGCCGTACCGGATCATGAAGGACGCGATCTGGACGAGCAGCGGCGGGAGCTTGAGGCGCTGGAGGCCGAGCAGCAGGGAGCGCAGTTCGGTGGTGGAGGCGAGGAGCACGGAGGCGGCGACGCCGAGGGTGCCCTTGGCCAGCACGTTCCAGGCGCCCCAGAGGCCGGGGACGCTGACGGAGAGGCCGAGGACGTGGGTCTGCTCGCCGGGCACGACGAACGGCATGAGCAGGGCGAACGCGACGAACGGCACCTCGATCAGCAGCCTCTTCAGCAGGAAGCCGGCCGGGATGCGGGCGAGCGCGGTGACGCCCGCGATGAGCAGCGCGTAGAGCCCGAAGGCCCAGACGGCCTCGCGCGGGGTGGAGACGACGACCACGACGAAGCAGAAGACGGCGGCGAGCTTGCAGTGCGGCGGCAGGTCGTGCACCGGTGAGTGCCCGTGCCGGTAGAGCTTGTGCGCGTGGCCGGCGCCCATGTCAGACCTTCTCCTCGGTGCGGCTGTCGGCCTCGCCCTGCGTACGCCGTCGGCGGGAGACCACGTAGAAGGCGCCGCTGCCCGCGACGAGGGTGGCGCCGACGCCGATCACCCCGGCGAGGCCGCCGGAGAGCCGGGCGTTGGAGACGTCCTTGACGCCGTAGTCGGCGAGCGGGGAGTCCTTGGCGGCGTGCTCCTTGGCCTCCCTGTCGATGCCCTTGTCGGTGGCGACCTTCTCCAGGCCGTCCGGGTTGGCGGAGGCGTAGAAGGAGACGAAACCGGCCAGTACGAGGGCGGTGACCAGGCCGGTGACCCACAGGCCGCGGGTGGGGCGGTGTGCGGCGGGGGCGGGCTCGCGCTCGGGCGCCGGGGCGTCGACCAGCTCGCCGTCGACGCGGAGCTTCAGCGGGGCGGTGAGGCCGCGGGCGCCGTGGACCAGGTCGGGGCGGACGGCGACGACGGCGCCGACGGTGAGCGCGGTGATCAGGGCCTCGCCGATGCCGATGAGGACGTGGACGCCGACCATGGCGGTGAAGACCTTGCCGATCGGGATGTCCGTGGTCCCGCCGATCCAGTACATCAGCGTGAACGCGCAGGCGGCGGCCGGTACGGAGACGAGAGCGGCGACGAACGAGGCGGCGGTCACGGAGCGCCGGGTGCGCGGCAGCACGCCGAGCAGGCCGCGGAAGAGGGCGTACGCGACGACGGTGGTGACGACGCCCATGTCGAGGACGTTGACGCCGAGCGCGGTGAGGCCGCCGTCGGCGAAGAGGATGCCCTGCATCAGCAGGACGACGGATATGCAGAGCACGCCCGTATACGGCCCGACGAGTATCGCGGCCAGCGCTCCGCCGAGCAGATGGCCGCTGGTGCCGGCCGCGACGGGGAAGTTCAGCATCTGCACGGCGAAGATGAAGGCGGCCACGAGCCCGGCCAGCGGCGCAGTGCGCTCTCCCCCATTCTCGGCTCCGCTCGAACGGGAGGTGCCCCCCAGCTCGCGGCGGGCCCCCTTGAGGCTGACGGCCACGGCACCGGCGGCGACGACGCCCGCGACGGCGGAAACAGGTGGGTTGATGAATCCGTCGGGTACATGCATGGGGGAGGCTCCGCTTCCTGCGTTCTCGCGTTGCTGCGCCGGGTGCGCGGGGTCGTGAACCTCTCAATGATAGGACCTTGTTGCGAAGCACTCGCAAGAGCGCGTCCGCCACAACTGCATAGGGCTTCCCTAGTGCCCTTTACGTAAAATATGGGACATTAGATAACAAAGTTGCAGAATCAGGATGGAGAGTCGGCCCATGTCCCCCGTGATCCATGACCATGCCCGAGCCCGGCTCGTCACCGACGCCCGTGACCTCCCCGTCGTCCCCGTCGAGCTGCGGTTCGACAGCGCGGACACGCCCGCCACCGTCCGCGTCGCCTATCCCGGGGGCACCGAGTGGGCCGTCGAGCGCGAACTGCTGGAACGCGGCCTGCGCCACCCGGTCGAGCAGGACGGCTGGCGCATATGGCCGTGCGGCCGGGTCCAGGTGATCGTGGAGCGGCACGACGCGGCCGGCGTCGACGTGGTGCAGTTCGACTGCGCCCCGCTGGTCCGCTTCCTGCGCCGTACGCATCACGAGGTGCCGAAGCCGGAGACCACCCCCGCCTGAGATGACGAGAGCCCCCGTGCGACCGTGCACGGGGGCTCTCGTCGCCCCGGCCCCCCGTCCCCACAGGTAACCCGGGCTCCCGGGGCCGCGCTCCGCTCAGACGCGGCCCCGGAGTCAAGTCCGCGTCAGACGCGGATCAGTTCGCGCTCGCCGCCTGACTCCGGGCCGCCGTCACCGGCGGCGGGCTCGTCCAGCTCCTTGCGCAGGCCCTCGCCCTCGACGTCCACGTTGGGCAGCGCACGGTCCAGCCAGCGCGGCAGCCACCAGGCGCGCTTGCCGAGCAGCGCCAGGACGGCGGGCACGATCGCCATGCGGACGACGAACGCGTCGAAGAAGACGGCGATCGCGAGCGAGAAGCCGATCATCTTGATCATCTGCTCGCTGGAGCCGATGAACCCGGAGAACACCGCGATCATGATCACGGCGGCGGCCGTGACGACCCGCGCCCCGTGCTTGAAGCCGGTGACGATGGCCTGGCCGGGCTTCTCGCCGTGGACGTACGCCTCACGCATCCGGGTGACGAGGAAGACCTCGTAGTCCATCGCGAGGCCGAAGACCACGCCCACCATGAAGATCGGCATCATCGACATGATCGGACCGGTCTGCTCCACTCCGAAGAGCGAGCCGAGCCAGCCCCACTGGAAGACCGCGACGACCGCGCCCAGGGCCGCGACGACCGAGAGCAGGAAGCCGAGCGCCGCCTTCAGCGGCACCAGCACCGACCGGAAGACCACCATCAGCAGCAGGAAGGCGAGGCCGACCACGAGCGCCAGGTAGGGCAGCAGCGCGTCGTTCATCTTCTGCGAGAAGTCGATGTTCATCGCGGTGGAGCCGGTGACCAGCACCTCGGCGCCGGTGTCGGACTTGATGTCCTTGCCCGCGTCGCGGATCGCGTGGACCACGTTCTCCGTCTCGACGGAGCTGGGGCGGTCCTTCGGGACGACGGTGATCATCGCCGCGTCGCCGGCCTTGTTGAACTTCGCCGGGGTGACGGCGACGACGCCCTTGATGCCGGAGATCTCGTCGCCGACCTGCTTGGCCGCTGCCTTGCCGTCGGAGCTGTTCTCCGTGTCGACGACGACGAGCAGCGGCCCGTTGAAGCCGGGGCCGAAGCCGTCCGAGAGCAGGTCGTAGGCGCGGCGCTGGGTGGTGCTGGTGGGCTGGGAGCCGTCGTCCGGCAGGCCCATCTCCAGCGACGCGGCCGGTACGGCGATGGCGCCGAGGCCCAGGACGCCGACGAGCAGCACCCAGACCGGCTTGCGCAGCACGAACCGGGCCCAGCGGGTGCCCATGTTCGGCTTCGCCTCGGGCTTGTTCTCCGCCTCGGCGGCCTTGCGCGCCTTGCGCCCCATGATCCGCTTGCCCACGAAGCCCAGCATGGCCGGGACGAGGGTGAGGGCGATGAGGACGGCGATGGCGACCGTGCCGGCCGCGGCGAAGCCCATCTTGGAGAGCATCGGGATGTTGACGACGGCCAGGCCGACGAGGGCGATGACCACGGTGAGCCCGGCGAAGACGACCGCGGACCCGGCCGTGCCGACCGCCCGGCCCGCCGCCTCCTCGCGTTCCCGGCCCTCGGCCAGCTCGGCGCGGTAGCGGGAGACGATGAACAGCGCGTAGTCGATGCCGACGGCGAGGCCGATCATCATCGCGAGCGTGGAGGTGGTGGAGCCCAGGTCGAGCACGTTGGCCAGGGCGGTGATCGACGAGACGCCGATGCCGACCCCGATCAGGGCGGTGAGCAGTGGCAGCCCGGCGGCGATGAGCGAGCCGAAGGTGATGACGAGCACCACGGCGGCCAGCGCGATGCCGATGACCTCGGTGGCGCCGGTCTCCGGCATCACCTGGAGCGCGTCACCGCCGATCTCGACGGTCATCCCGCTCTTCTGGGCGTGGGTGCCCGCGTCCTCCAGCGCGTCCCGGGTGGCGTCGGTCAGCTCCATCGAGTTGACCTTGTACGACACCGAGATGTACGCGGTGGAGCCGTTCTTGGAGACGGCGTCGCCGGTGTACGGGTCGGTGACCGAGGCGATCTGGCCGGAGCCTTCCTTCAGCTCCCGGGTGATCTTGTTGACCTCGGCCTTGTTGGCCGCGTCCGTCATCTTCTCGTGCTCGGGGGCCTTGAAGACGATGCGCGCGGTGGCGCCGTCGGCACTGGACGACGGGAAGCGCTGTTCCAGCAGGTCGAAGGCCTTCTGGGCCTCCGTACCCGGGATGGAGAAGGAGCTGGAGGTGGCGGTGGCTGCGGAGGCCGCGCCGAATCCGGCGAGCGCCAGCAGTGCCACCCAGATCAGGGCGACATAGCGGCGGCGCCGGAAGGCGAGCCGTCCGAGCTTGTAGAGGAATGTGGCCACGGGGGCTTACTCCCGGTCAGGTCGTTGAGTGGAAAAGGGCGTGAGGAACCAGCCCGACGACGAGAGCGGCGTGTCAGGTGGGGCTTGGGGAGGGGGCCGTACGAAAAGCGCGGGGACCCGAGGTCAGACGCCGAGAGCGGGGAGGATCACGGAGTCGACGTAGTCGAGGAGGAATGCCTGGTCGACGGGGCGGTCCTCGACCAGCTGCCGGGCGGCGACGGCGCCGATCAGCATGTGCGGTACGTATCCGAGCGCCGGGTTGTCCGGGCTCACCTCTCCCCGGTCCACGGCCCGTCGCAGCAGCGTGTCGAGACCGGTCATCTCCGGTTCGACGAGCAGTTCGCGCAGGGCCTGGAGGAGGTCGGGGTTGTTGTGGACGGCATGGCTCAGACCCCGCATCAGCGCGGCGTCCTTCTCCATCTGACAGTCGTCACTGCGGCTGAGCACGGCATGGAAGTCACCGCGCAGCGAGCCGGTGTCGACGTCGCCGAGGGTGCCGGGTTTGTTGTGCCGCAGGGCCGTGACGACGAGCGCCGGCTTGCTCCCCCACTGGCGGTAGAGGGTGGCCTTGCTGGAATGCGTACGCGCGGCGACGGCGTCCATCGTGAGGGCGTCGTAGCCGACCTCACGGAGCAGGTCGAGCACGGCGGCGTACAGCTCGCTCTCACGCTCGGGCGTGAGCCGTGTGCGTGCCATGGTTCGACCTCCTGTTCCCGTGGGCCCGGCCTGCCGCGCGTAAGCTGCGCATAAGCAAATCGAACGAAACTGTTTCGTACAGCAGAACGGTACCCCGACCACCTAGCGAAACGAAACAGTTTCGCTTGTGTCCCGCACCACAGAGCCGGGCCCTCTGAGTTGCCGGGCCCCCTCCGCGCGGAAAGCATTGGGGGGTGAGTGACGACGTCTCGTATCTCCGGTTCCCGCACCTCCACGAGGATCTGCTCTGCTTCGCGGCCGAGGACGACCTCTGGGTCGCCCCGCTCGCCGCCGAGGGGGAGCGCCCCGGCCGGGCCTGGCGGGCCACCGTCGACCGCACCAGAGTCGGCCATCCGCGGTTCTCGCCCGACGGGACCCGGATCGCGTACACGTCCTGGCGCAGCCTCGACCCCGAGATCCACCTCGCCCCGGTCGCCGGCGGCCCGTCCCGCCGGCTCACCCACTGGGGCTCCACCGACACCCGGGTCTGCGGCTGGACGCCCGACCCCGGCGACGCGGCGCAGATCCTCGCCGTCTCCTCGCACAACCAGCCGTTCTCCTACTTCTCCTGGGCCTACAGCGTCCCCACCGACGGCAGCCCCGGCGGCAAGCTCCCCTGGGGCCCGGTCTCCGACATCGCGGTCGCCGACACCGACGGCGAGCGCCGCACCCTGCTGCTCACCGGCACCCCGCCGCACGAACCGGCCGCCTGGAAGCGCTACCGGGGCGGGGCCACGGGCCGGCTGTGGCTGCACGGCGAGCGGCTGCTGCCGGACATCGGCGGGCACCTCGACACCCCGATGTTCGTCGGCGGCCGGATCGCGTTCCTCTCCGACCACGAGGGCGTCGGCAACCTCTACTCCTGCCGCCCCGACGGCACCGACCTGCGCCGCCACACCGACCACGACGCGTTCTACGCCCGGCACGCGGCGAGCGACGGGCGCCGGGTCGTCTACCAGTGCGCGGGCGAGCTGTGGCTCGTGGACGACCTGGAGACGCCCGACGCCGTGCCCCGCAAGCTGGAGGTCCGGCTCGGCGGCCCCCGCGCCGGCCGCCGTACGTACCAGGTCCCGGCGTCGAGCCACGTCGACGCGGTGTCCGTGGACGAGACCGGCCGGGCGAGCGCCGTGTCGGTACGCGGCAGCCTGTACTGGCTCACGCACCGCGACGGGCCCGCACGCACCATCTCGGACACCCCGGGGGTACGGCTGCGGCTGCCGGAGATGCTGGGCAGCGGGGGCCAGGTCGCGTACGTCACCGACGCGGAGGGCGAGGACGCGATCGAGATCGCCCCGCTGCCGCGCGCCAGCGGCGACCGCCCGACCCGCCGCCTCGCCTCGGGCCAGATCGGCCGGGTCCAGGAGCTGGTCGCCGACCCGGACGGCGAACGCCTCGCCATCGCCTCGCACGACGGCCGCCTGCTGCTCCTGGACACCGACGAGGAGACGTCCACCGGCGAGCCGGCCGAGCTGATCCGGTCCGTCAACGGTCCCGTCCGCGACCTGGCGTTCTCCCCCGACGGCGCCTGGCTGACCTGGTCGCACCCGGGCATCGGCCGCTCGTTGCGCAAGATCAAGCTGGCCCGGATCGCCGGCCCCGGCGAGCCCGCCGTCGTGGACGTCACCAACGGCCGCTTCGAGGACGAGAGCCCGGTCTTCACGGGCGACGGCCGCTATCTGGCGTTCCTGTCCTGGCGCGGCTTCGACCCCGTGTACGACGTCCACACCGGCGACCTGTCCTTCCCGCTCGGCTGCCGCCCCTACCTGGTGCCGCTCTCCTCGGCGACCCCGTCCCCCTTCGCCCTGCTCCCCGACGGGCGGCCCGCCGCGGGCGGCCTGGACCCGGTCGACACGGCCGAGGCGGGGATGACGGAGGGGTCCACGGTCACCGTCGAGTTCGAGGGCCTGCAGAGCCGGGTCACCCCGTTCCCGGTCTCCGCGTCCAAGTACTCCGCGCTGGCGCCCGTGTCCGGCGGCGGTCTGGTGTGGCTGCGCTGGCCGATCTCCGGGGCGCTCGGCGAGACCTTCGCCAACCCGTCGGACATGTCGGGCCGGCCGACCCTGGAGCACTTCAGCATCGCCAAGGCGAAGAAGACCGAACTCGTCGGCCACCTCGACTGGTTCCAGGTCAGCGGCGACGCCTCCCGGCTGGTCGTCATGGACGACGGCGAACTGCGCGCGGTCCCCGCCACGGAGCCCGGCGACAACGACTCCACGGTCTACCTCGACCTGCGCCGCATCCTGCACGAGGTGGACCCGGCGGCGGAATGGCGGGGCGCGTACGACGAGGCGGGCCGCATCATCCGCTCCTACTTCTGGGAGCCGGACATGTGCGGCATCGACTGGCCCGCGGTCCTGGACCAGTACCGCCCCCTCGTCGAACGCGTCGCGACCCCCGACGAGTTCGCGGACCTGCTGCGCGAGGTGGTGGGCGAGCTGGGCACCTCGCACGCGTACGTGTCGCCCGCGCGCCGCAACGAGGGCCCGCCGCACTACCAGCGCGCGATCGGCCTCCTCGGCGCCAACTTCGCCTGCCGGGACGGCGACTGGACCCTGCTGCGCATCCTCCCCGGCGACTCGTCGGACTCCAAGGCCCGCTCCCCGCTGGCCGGTACGGGCATCCGCGAGGGCGCGGTGCTGACCCATGTCGACGGCCGCCCGGTCGACCCGGTCACCGGCCCCTACCCCCTGCTGACGGCGGCGGGCGGCACCACGGTCGAGCTGACGTTCCGCCCGGCGGAGGGCGAGGGCCGCCCGCGCCGCATCGCGATCGTCCCCCTCATCGACGAACGCCCCCTGCGCTACCAGGACTGGGTCGCCAAGCGACGCGAGGTGGTCCGGGAACTGAGCGGTGGCCGGTGCGGCTACCTCCACATCCCCGACATGGGCGGCTCCGGCTGGGCCCAGTTCAACCGGGACCTGCGCATGGAGGTCTCCCGCCCCGCCCTGATCGTGGACGTACGCGGCAACGCCGGCGGCCACATCAGCGAGCTGGTCGTGGAGAAGCTCACCCGCACGATCCTGGGCTGGGACCTGACCCGCAACGCCCAGCCCGTCTCGTACGCCTCCAACGCCCCCCGGGGCCCCGTGGTCGCCCTGGCCGACGAGGCGACCTCCTCCGACGGCGACATGATCACGGCCGCGTTCCGCCTGCTGAAGCTGGGCCCGGTCGTCGGCCAGCGCACCTGGGGCGGCGTCGTCGGCATGACCGGCCGCCACCGCCTCGGCGACGGCACGGTGATCACGGTCCCGATGAACGCCGCCTGGTTCGACACGTACGGCTGGTCCGTCGAGAACCACGGCGTCGAACCGGACCTGGAGGCGCTGCGCACCCCACTGGACTGGGCGGAGGGCCGCTACGCGGTCTTGGACGACGCGGTCCGCACCGCCCTGGACCTCCTGGCGGCCCACCCCCCGGCGACCCCGCCGACGTACGACACGGCCCCGGACCTGAGGAGGCCACCGCTGCCGCCGAGGTAGGCGGGAGGCTGTGGGGCTCTGCTCAAGGTGACGTACGAAGGGCCAGCTGCCGTTCCAGCCGGCTGCGGAGACGGGCCGACGCCCCGCACCAGCAGCCGAGTTCACGCACCTGCACCGCCGCGAGTTCGGGCCGCCCCGAGGCGGACCGGGAGGTGCGGGCGCTGCGCAAGCGGGGCCGCTGAACCCGGTCCGCGGGTTCGGCCCGGCGCCCGCGGCCGACCGACCGCCCCTTAAGGTTTCCCCCATGAGTTCGACAGTGGGTGACGGGGGAGGAGCTCTGTCCGGTCCGACGGCTCCGGCACAGGGCTGGCAGGCGCCGAGCGCGGTCGAGAGGGGGCTGTACGAGGCGAAGGCGCGCGGCGACTGGCCCGCGTACTACGACGTCGTCGCCCGGGCGGACCTGTACATGATGCAGTCGCGGGCGTACGTCGACGCGAACCCGGAGAACACCCGCTTCCACCCCTACTGGAACCCGCAGACCCGGTCCATGTGCCTGGCCGTCTACACCGGCGGCATGCTGCCGCCGCCCGTCGCCGACCCGGTCTACAACTGCTACGACCTGGGCTGGTTCGCGGAGACCTGGGAGCAGAACGACCCGCCCTACCTCGTCGTCAACCCAGGCAGCCCGTGCGAGGGCGTCCTGCCGGCGGGGCCGGAGGGCCGCGCCCTGTGGCAGCACCACTCGGCATCCGTCGAAGAGCCCGGACTGGCCCGGGACGCCGTGCACACCCTGGAGACGGGCGGGCCGCGGAGCGGGGCCGTCGCCTTTGGGCTCGCGGTCGGCGCGCACATCAACGTGCGCAACGGGCAGTACTGGAACGCGATGGCCTACCACGGTTCCGGCTACCGCATCGAGAAGAACACGCTGGAACGCTGGTGGAGCGTCACCACCCGTGAGCAGTGGCAGAGAATGCAGGAACTGCTGCTGAGCGCCGGAATGGTCAGCGACGTCTGGGAGTTCGTCCTGCAACTGCGCCGGACCATGGCCCTGGACTTCGCGGGCCCCGTCGACGTCGAGCACTGGCGCGAGGCCGCCGCGAAGGTGGTGCGCCGGCGCATCGAGGCCGCCACCGAACCCCGCCTGACCCCGGACGGCGTCACCCAGGGCCACACCGTCACCCCCGTGGAGCTGGAGGGCCAAGTGACCGGCGTGCAGCGGCTGATCGGCCGCATCGCCCGTTACGAGGCGCGGTTCCGCGCCGACGGCTTGTTGCCGGAAAGGGGCTTCGTCCAGAGCGTCGAGGCATGGGACTACGGCCGGGCCTCCGGCATGGCCCGCTGGGGCCTCGCCGCCCGCCTGTGCTCCCTCCAGGAGGCGGAGGCGGCCGTGGTCCGCGCCGGCCGCCTCGTCCAGCTCAACTACCGCTCGTGGGAGGCCTTCTCGGCCGCCTACATCCTCGGCCGCTGCCTCCATTTCGACGAGGAGGAGTTCGGCGAGTGGTACGAAACCGCCCTGGCGACCCACCGCGCCCTGACCACGGACCCGGCCAGCCCCTGGCTCACGCTCCCCTGGGCCTGAGGCCGCGGGCTGCCCAGCGAGCAGGCCAGCCGGATGCCGCCGAACCTGCGCGCCGGGCCGCGTCGCCCTACGCGCCTTCGGCGGCCAGGGGCGCCGCCCTCGCCGCCCGTTCCACCGTCGTCCGGTGCGCCTCCCAGAACGCCTCGTCCTCCTGCGGGGTGCCGAACGCGGCCGACGTCCCCGTCGCGTGGTCGAGCTGTTCGCGGAGGATGTCGGCGTGGCCGGCGTGCCGGGCGGTCTCACCGTGCATGTGGACCAAGATGTCGAACAGCGTCACCTCGGGCCGCCGCCACCACTCCACCCGGCCCGGCGCGTCGAGGGCGAGCGCCGCGATCGTCGCGTCCGAGTGCGCCCACACCCGGCGGTAGCGGCCGGTGATCTCCTCCCGTGTCTCGTCCTCGGCCGCCCACATCTCCGGCCCGCCGGGTTCGTTGTCCTGCCAGCGGGGAAGCGGCTCGGGGAACGGCCGCCCGAAAACCTCCCCGAAGTACCGGGCGTCCCAGAACGACAGGTGCTTGACCAGACCCAGCAGGTTGGTCCCGGTCCAGGTCAGCGGCCGCCGGATGTCGTACTCGTCGAGCCCGTCGAGCTTCCAGACGACCACCTCGCGCACGGTCCGCAGGTTCTTGTTGAGTCGCTCTTTCGCGTAATCGTCGATCATGCGAGACGACTCTGCCAGCCCGGGCGCGGGATGGGGACGGGTGAACGGATTGAACGTTCGGAACTGCCGTACCCGCGCGCTGCCGTGCCGACCCACCCGCTTCCGGGCTCCCCCGTTCGGCGCCGGTCTCCCGGCTTCCGTGTCAAGCAGCCTTGCCGTGCGATGTGAGGCTGATGGTCAGATCGGCGCCCAAGGCGTCGGCCAGTCGGCCCAGCAGTGGAAGGGTGGGCATCGTGCCGCCGGCTTCGAAGCGCGAGATCTGCGGCTGTTTCATCCCGCATCGCTCCGCCACCTCAGCCTGGGACAGCCCGAGTTCGATTCGCCGGTCGCGGACGAGCCGTCCCAGCTCACGGGCGAGCGCCGTGGAGGCTTCATGCACGGTTCCTCCCGTATCAGGCGGCCGGGGTGACGATCGTGACTGTGGGCTCGTCCCCAGGGGCAAGGTGCATGTCGACTGTGAGGTCCAGGGCCCGGGCCAAACGCATGATGACGGCGATGGGGGGCAGCTCGGTCGCAGTCTCGATGCCTTCGATCTCGTCGGTGGTGGTGTGCATGCGTTCGGCCAGGTCGGCCTCGCTCAGGCCGAGTTGCTTGCGCCGGTCGTAGACAGCCTTGCCCAGAGTCATGGCAAGGCCGGCTTCCTCGTAAACGCGGTCGTACTCGGGGTCGGCGTCAAGGCGTTCGCCGCTCATCCGGCGGTGACGCCGGGTCCTCCATTCACTGTGGTTCATCGGTTCTCCCCGAAGTCGCGGCTGTAACGGTCGTGCTCGCCGGCTGCCTTGTGCTCGGCTTCGCAAAGCCGTTGAGCGGCGTGGGCACGTTGCACTTCTGCTTGCTCGCGCATCTTGGTCTTGCGAAACACGGTCAACAGCACAACGCGCCGGTCGGGTGCCAGCCAGTAGGTGATGCGCTGGTGGACATCACCCAGGCGGAAGCGCAGCTCACGCAGCTTGCCTGAGCGCGAGGCCACCTTCACCCCGCCCGGACGGCCCCGTTTGTCGCCGGTCTCCCGCAGATTTGTCCGCGCTCCGTAACAGAGGCATCCTCAGGGGCCCCTTCCTCTGTCCTGCTGGGAGCAGTGCAGGCACGGTACGGGTAACACAGCGGTGGCGGACAAAGGGGCGGGGCGGACATGGCGAAGCACAGGGAGAGAACGTGGCACAGCCGGCTCATCGCGGCGGCTCTCGGGGTCACGGCGCTGGCCGCGGCCACCTCGGTGTGGACCGCGCAGGCCGGCACCACCGACGGGGAGCGGCCGGCGGCCGTCGCGTCGCCGTCCGCCTCGCACCATGACCGGCCCGTGACCGAGAAGGTCGCGGAGGACATCGCCCACGCGTCGGACAAGGGCCCCAAGGGCGTCAACATCACCATCGACGACGGCCCGGACCCCACCTGGACGCCCCAGGTGCTCCAACTCCTGAAGGAGAACGGCGTCAAGGCCACGTTCTGCATGGTCGGCACGCAGGCCCAGGCGTACCCCGACCTGGTCAAGGACGTCGTGGCGGCCGGTCACCGCCTGTGCAACCACACCGTCTCGCACGACGTCACCATGGACAAGAAGTCCGAGGCCTACCAGGCCAAGGAGATCCTCGACGCCGAGCGGATGATCACCAAGGCGTCGGGCGGCGTCCACCCGCAGTACTACCGCGCCCCCGGCGGCGCGTTCACCCCGTACAGCCGGAAGCTCGCCGCCTCGCACGGGATGCGGCCGCTGGGCTGGAACGTCGACACGAAGGACTTCGAGCACCCCGGCGTGGACACCATCGTCGCCACAGTCAAGAGCGAGATCGCCAACGGCCCGACCGTCCTCTTCCACGACGCGGGCGGCGACCGATCCCAGACCCTGGCCGCACTCGGCCAGGTCCTGCCGTGGCTGAGGGAGCAGGGGTACGCGTACGGCTTCCCGGTGCGGTGAGTCCGGCGGCGGACACCCCCGCCGATGAGTTTCCGGCGCTCCCGACGTCTACCCCTTGACGGAAGGAGCGCACCCCATGCGCAAGATCATCGTTTCCACGTTCCTGACCCTCGACGGCGTCATGCAGGCCCCCGGCGGCCCCGACGAGGACGCCGAGAGCGGCTTCGCGCACGGCGGCTGGCAGAAGCCGACGTCCGACGACGAGGTGGGTGAGGCGATCGGCGGCTGGTACGAGGACACCGACGCGATGCTCCTCGGCCGCAAGACGTACGACATCTTCTCCTCGTACTGGCCGACCGCCGACCCGGCCAACCCGTTCACCGAGCGGATGAACGGCATGCGGAAGTACGTCGCCTCCCGCACCCTGACCTCCCTCGACTGGCAGAACTCCGAGCTCCTGACCGGCGACACCGCCGAAGCCGTACGCCGCCTGAAGGCGACCGAGGGCCGCAACATCAACGTCGTCGGCAGCGGCGACCTCGCCCAGACCCTGATGCGCAACGACCTGGTCGACGAGTACCGCCTCACGATCCACCCGGTGATCATCGGCACCGGCAAGCGCCTCTTCGCCGACGGCACGGTCCCCACCGCCCTGGAGCCGGTCAGCGTCTCGACGACGAAGAGCGGCACGGTCCTGGCGGTCTATCGCACGACGGGCAAGCCGACGTACGACAGCTACCAGTAGCCCCCCACCCCCACCGCGAGGACGTCACCCATGCGCACGCTCATCACCACCGCCTTCGTCTCCCTCGACGGCGTTGTCGAGGCCCCCGGCGGCGAACCCGGCTACCGCAACTCCGGCTGGACCTTCAAGGACATCGACTTCCTGCCCGAGGCGTACGAGATCAAGGGCCGGGAACAGGAGGAGGCCGGGGCGCTCCTGATGGGGCGCGCCAGCTACGAGGCGTTCAGCCCCGTCTGGCCCGGCATGGCGGAGTTCGCCGGCTACAAGGCGATGCCCAAGTACGTCGTCTCCAGCACGCTCACCGAGGACGCCCTCGTGGCCGACTGGGGCGAGACCCACATCCTGAGGTCCATCGACGACGTCGCCGCCCTCAAGCAGACCGACGGCGCCCCGATCATCGTCCACGGCAGCGCCGCCCTCAACCGCGCCCTTTCCGACGCGGACCTCATCGACCGCTACCACCTCCTCGTCTTCCCGCTCCTCCTCGGCGCCGGCAAGCGCCTGTTCAGCGGCACGGACAAGGACACCCAGAACCTGAAGCTCGTCGAGCACAAGGCGTTCCCGAACGGCATCCAGAAGAACGTCTTCGACGTGGTCCGCTGAGCCGAGTCGGCGGGCGCGTCACCCCCGCCACCCGCCGGTGGTCATTGCGCCCGCCCCCGCCCGGGTCCTGGGCGCCCGCAGCTCGCACCACACCGTCTTGCGGTACGGGCCCTGCTCCACGCCCCAGCGCAGGGCCACCGCGTCGATCAGCAGCAGCCCGCGCCCCGACGTCCCCTCCGGCCCGGCCTCCCGGAGCACCGGCCACACCGTCGGCGCCGGGTCGCTCAGTGCCACCCGTACGCGTCCCGAGGGCGTCGCGGTCACCCGTAACGACACCGGCGTGCGCTCCCCCACATGCGTGATCACGTTCGCCAGCAACTCGCCGACGCACAGGACGAGATCGTTCGCGTCGTCCCCCGCGAACCGTGCCCGCAGTATCTGCCGCACCTCCGGCACCGCCTGCGGCACGGCCAGGAACTCCCACGTCAACGGCAGCCCGCTCATCCCCCGGCCGCCCTCTGCAACACCTCGGCCAGCCGGCGCGCGGTCTCCGTGTTGCAGTTACCGAGCGCGACCAGCGGCGGCCGGCTCGTCCACCCTGCGAGCGTCAGCGGGTCAACTCCCAGTGACGGCAGCGTGATGCCGTTCGCCTTGAGCGCCGCGCGCAATGCGTCGATCTCCGGGCCGATGTCGTACGGGGCGTGGTCCATGAGGGCCGTCCACCTTTCGGTTGCTAGCTGTGACGAACACCTCACACGCTGCCGCATGGGCCTCTACCGTGGAAGCCAATTCCGCTCCACAGAGCGATGTGTGAAAGGCGGTCGGCGGTGGCCAAGGAGATCGACGGTTCGGCGGGGGTGCCGCAGTTCTACGGGAAGGAGCTGCGGTACCAGAGGGAGGCGGCGGGCCTGACCCTGGAGAAGCTGCTGGACGGCAGCTTCTACGGGGTCGGCATGCTGAGCGCGGTCGAGCACGGAGATCGCCGCATGCCGCGACAGCTCGCGCAGCACGTGGACCAGAAACTGGGCACGGACTTTTTCACCCGGCGTTGCGAAGAGGTCCGGGAGGCCCGGAGCAAGGGGCACGCCGCGTTCTTCGTGGGCATCGCGGAGGCAGAGGTTCGCGCCCGGACCATCAACCAGTGGTCGGGCACCCTGCTCCCCGGGCTCCTGCAAACCCCGGCCTATGCGCGAGCCGTCATCCAAGCGACGCACCCTCTGGACACTCCGGAGGAGGTGCAGGCCAAGATCGACGCTCGTCAGGAGCGGGCCAAGCTGTTCGCCGACCCGAAGAAGCCCGAGTACTGGGTAGTTCTGCACGAGTCAGTGATTCGTCATCCGCTGCTCGAACCAGCGGATATGGCAAAGCAGTTGGACCGCATCGCCGCCATGGTGCGCAGCCGCCGAGTCGTTCTACAGATCCTTCCGTGGAACGCGGCCACCCGGCCCATCAGCGAGATGCCGCTGTTGCTCCTGGACTTCGATGACGAGCCGCCGTTGCTCTACACCGAGGGCGCCTATCACGGGCAGACCATCGATGATCCTGGGCTCGTTAAGCAGTACCGCAACACATACGATCGCCTCAGGGCCGCCGCGCTGCCGCCAGAGGTGTCCCTCGCCCTGCTCGAAAAGGCGGCTGAGGAGCTCCGGCATGGCCAGCACCACCCTTGATCTCAGCACCACGCGCTGGCGCAAGAGCAGCTACAGCAACGGCTCCGGCGGCGACTGCCTCGAAGTCGCCGACGGCCACCCCGGTCTCGTCCCCGTCCGGGACTCGAAGCGACCCAACGGGCCCGCGCTCCTCCTCAACGCCGCCGCCTGGGCCCCGTTCATCGAGGCCGTCAAGGCCGTCTGACGCAACACCCTGGCAGTACGGCCGGCGCGCTCTTCCGGGGGGGCCGGGCACGGTCGAGGCATGAACGGCTCACCGCGCACCGGCCCCCGGCAACTCATGGCGCTCCCCGGCGTGTTCGCCTTCCTTTATCGGGTCATGCGGCGATTGGATGGGGATTGATCCACCGCATCCCTCCTCACGCGCCCCGAAGGCCCCCGTCCGCTGGGACGGGACCTGCGCCATCGGTGCCGCGTGCCGCGTGCCGCGTCAGGGGGAGGTGAGCACCGTTGGTCGTCCCTTCGTGCCCGAACGGCACTCGGGGCTCGGCCTCATTTCCAAGGAGCACAACCGAATGCCAGAGCTGCCGAAGCGAAACGTCAGCAGGCCCGTCAGCTCACGGCCGGCCCAGCCCCTTCGGGGCAACGACGCGTCGAAGCTCGATTCCGCCCGTGCCGCGCTCGCTCGCGCCATCGCGGCACAGCAGGCCGAGACCGCGGAGAACGCCGAGAACGAGGCGGGGCGGAGCACACCGGCGCAGGGCCTCACGGGGCCCGGCCCGGCGGGGGCTTCCGCGGAGTCGGCTCGCGAGATACCGGCTCATGAGATATCGGCTCATGAGATGTCACCGGCCGCTGCCCGGCGTCGACGGGCGTTCCCGCGGTGGGCGTGGGTGTCGGCTGCGGTCGTCGGTGTGGCAGCCGTTGCTGTCGTCACGGGCGTGGCCGTTACGGCCGGCGGGGGCTCCGACAGCTCCAGCAGCCGGGCCGATGCGCCCGCCGAAGGTTCCGTACGGCCAGAAGATGACGTCGAGGCGGCGGGGGAACAGGCGCCGCTGCCGGGAGTTCCGACGGCGGGGCGGACGGCGTCCCCCTCCGCCACCCCGTCCGCCACCGCCTCCTCGTCGGCGTCGGGCAAGAAGTCCCGGAGCACGCCCGGTCCGGGCGGGAGCACCGCCTCCAAGGGGTCCGGCCCGTCGTCGGGCACGGACGGCTCCGGAAGGGACAGTGCCGCGAAACCGGGCAGCGGCAGCGGCAGTGATTCGCCCGAGGTCCACGGCTTTCCGCTGGCCGTCGAGGCATCGGGCAAGTGCCTGACCGCCGCGGGCTCGGGTTCGCAGCTTGTGGCATCCGTCTGCGACGGTTCGTCCGGCCAGTCCTGGACTCCCGGTTCCGACGGCAGTCTGCGGCTAGGAGGGCAGTGCGTGACCGTCACGGGGACCGAGGACCGCACTCCGGTCGTCCTGGCGGGCTGCACCGGGTCCTCCGCCCAGCGCATCGGCCTTTCCGGTGGGACGCTGGTGTCCGCGTCCACCGGAAAGTGCCTGGATCTCTTCGGCGGCGCGAGCGGGTCCCAGATCGTGCTCTGGGAATGCAACGGCCGTGACAACCAGCACTGGAGTGCCGCCTGACCGCCACCGCCCTGCGCGGCGTACCGCGGTAGGGGGCGCCCGGCAGCAGAAGGGGCGCGCCCCGTAGTGATCCGGGGCGCGCCCTTCAGTGCGTCAGGCAACCGTCAACGGTCGAAGCGCTCACGCATGTCGTCCGCCGTGTCCTGGGCCTTGTCACGGCCCTGCCGCGTCGCGTCCTGGGCGCGGTCACGGCCCTGCTGGGACGCGTTCTTGGCCCGGTCGCGGCCCTTCGACTGCGGCTCGTCCTCGTTCCGCGCCTGGCCGGCGAGGTCCTTGGCCTTGTCCTTGAACTGGTCGGCGATGCCCATGCTGTTCACTCCTATGTGGTGCGTGGGGGTCGGCCCCGGTGGGGCCTCGACCAGATTCACACGGCCCGCCACGCTCCGCATGTCGATCATTCACGCTGCGTACGCGCGGCACGTTCCTGCTGGTCAGCCACGCCTCCCGCGCCCACGAGGCCCCTGCTCCTGCCCTCCATGCGCGGCCCGAAGCGGCGCATCTCGCGCTGGCCGACGACGCCGATGAGGGTCGGCAGGTAGCCGCGTACGGACTGCATGCCGCGCAGCCACCACTGGGCGTAGACGTGGGCGGAGCGGCGCTCGATGCCGGCGACGATGCGGTCGACGGCGGGGCCGAGGGGGTACGTACGGTTCGTGGGCCACGGGAGGCGCTGGCGGAGGTCGCGCATGACGTCGTCCTCGTCGGCGCCGCGGACCATGTCGGTGTCGGTCCAGGAGAGGTAGCCGACGCCCACCTTGACGCCCCGGTAGCCGACTTCGGCGCGGAGGCTGTGCGCGAAGGCCTCGACGCCGGACTTGGAGGCGCAGTAGGCGCTCATCATCGGGGCCGGAGTCATCGCGGCGAGGGACGCGATCTGGAGGAAGTAGCCGCGGCTCTCCATGAGGACGGGCAGGAACGCGCGGGCGGTCACCGCGCCCCCGATGAGGTTGACCTCGATGACCCGGCGCCAGGCGACGGGGTCGGAGTCGACGAGGGGGCCGCCGGTGGCGACGCCCGCGTTGGCGACGACGATGTCGACCTTGCCGAAGCGGGCCTTGACGTCCTGGGCGACGCGGGCCATGGCCTCGTGGTCGGTGACGTCGGCGTGCCAGTGGTCGCTCTCGCCGTGGAGGCGGGCGGAGACCTTCTTCAGCTCGTCGGGTTCGAGGCCGACGAGGGCGAGGATCGCGCCGCGGGCGGAGAGCTTGCGGGCGAGCAGTTCACCGACGCCGCGGGCGGCGCCGGTGACGACGACGACCTGTCCTTCGAGACTTCCCCTGCCGCTCATGCGACCTCCTCCTTGCCCTCGGCGTTGTCCTCGACCTGTCCGACGTCCGTCGGGCCCGCTGTGTTCCGGTCCGGGACGACCGGCAGGTAGGTGGTCACCAGTTCGCGTATCTTCGCGGTGACCACCTCCGGCGCCTCCACCGGGGTCATGTGCCCCATGCCCGTCAGTTCGGTGAGCCCCAGGCAGTCCGGCAGCGCCGCCGCTATGGCGCGGGCGTGGACGGGCGGCGTGAGCCGGTCCTCCGTACCCGCGATGACGGCGGTGGGCACCCGCAACTCCCGTACGCCCGCGTCGAGGTCGAGCTCCGCGAGGACGTGGCCCCAGGCGACGCGCGGCACTCGGGGACAGTCGTGCACGATACGGGCGCAGGTGTCGACCTTGTCCGGGGCCGAACCGGCGCCCATCGTCCCGTACTTCAGTATCCGCCGCGACACCGGTGTGACCGGGCCGAGCGGGGCGCGGGCGCCGAGTACGGCACGGGTGAGCCGGGTGCGTACGGCTCCGGCGCGCATCGGCACGACCAGCGACTCGGCGAGGAGCCGGGAGCTGCCGGTGCTGCAGAGCAGGACGGCGGCGGTGTGCTCGCGCAGCCCCGGGCGGCGGGAGGCGGACATGATGGTCATGCCGCCCATGGAGTGCCCGGCGAGGACGGCCTTCTCGCCGGGGGCGAGGGTCGCGGCGAGGACCGCTTCGAGGTCGTCGGCGAGGGCGTCCGTGGTGTAGCCGTCGCGGTGCGCGGCGGGTGAGGTTCCGTGGCCGCGCTGGTCGTAGGCGATGACGCGGTGGTCGACGGCGAGGTCCCGTATCTGGGCGTCCCAGAAGCTGGTGTTGCAGGTCCATCCGTGGGAGAGGACGACGGCGGGCGCGCCCTCCTGGCCGTGGATCTCGACGTGTATCCGGGAGCCGTCGGCGGAGACGGCGAGGAGTTCGCGGGCCGGGACGGGCCGGCGGCCGGCGACGGGCAGTGGGCGGCTCATCGGACGGCCTCCTCGGAGAGGGTCTCGCCCGAGGTGCGCTGGGCCGGGAGGGCCGGGCGCAGGACCTGGTACTCGGAGACGTCGACGGTCCGGGTGGCCTTGCGGAACTCGGCGGTGGTGCCGGGCCAGACGGTGGTGTTGCGGCCGTTGGCGTCGAGGTACCAGCTGTTGCAGCCGCCGGTGTTCCAGACGGTGCGCTTCATGCGCTCCTGGACGCGGCGGTTCCAGGCGCCGACGGCGGAGGGGCGGGCGTCGAGGGCGACCTTGCCGCCGAGGACGTTCAACTGCCGCAGGTAGTCGGCCATGTAGTTCAGCTGGGACTCGATCATGAGGATCATCGAGGAGTTCCCGAGGCCGGTGTTGGGGCCGATGATGGTCATCCAGTTCGGGAAGCCGGCCGCGCTGGCGCCGCGCAGCGCCTGCATGCCGTCCTTCCAGGACTCGGTGAGCGTGATCCCGTCGGCGCCGACGACGCGTTCGGCGATCGGCATGTCGGTGACGTGGAAGCCGGTGCCGAAGATGATCGCGTCGACCTCGGTCTCCGTACCGTCCGACGCGACGAGGGTGGAGCCGCGGACCTCGGCGAGGCCGGAGGCGACGACGTCGACATTGGGCTGGGCGAGGGCGGGGTAGTACGTACTCGACAGCAGGATGCGCTTGCAGCCGATGCGGTACGAGGGGGTCAGCTTGGCGCGCAGGGCGGGGTCCTTGATGGCGCGGGCCATGTTGGACTTGGCTATCCGCTCGACCAGGCCGAGCTGGTCGGGGTGCTTGGTGAAGGCGCTGACCTGCAACTCCCGGATGCCCCAGAGGAGTCCGCGGCGGGCGGTGCCGGTGGCGGGCAGGGCGCGGTGCAGCCATCGCTCGGCGCCGCTGATCTGCCGGTCCATGCGGGGCATGACCCAGGGCGGGGTGCGCTGGAAGAGGGTGAGCTTGCCGGCCTTCGGCTGGATCGCGGGCACGATCTGAATGGCGGAGGCGCCGGTGCCGATCATCGCGACGCGCTTGCCGGTGAGGTCGGCGTCGTGGTCCCAGCGGGCGGAGTGGAAGACCTTGCCGGGGAAGTCGGCGAGCCCCGGGATGTCGGGCGTCTTCGGGTCGGAGAGCGGCCCGGTCGCGGAGACGACGACGTCCGCGACGACGGTCGTCCCGTTGGCGCCGTCGATGACCCAGTGCAGCTCGTCGTTGTCCCAGCGCATCTGCGTCACCTCGTGGTCGAGGCGCAGGTGCGGGCGGAGCCCGAAGGTGTCGGCGACGTGCTCCAGGTAGGCGCGGATGTGCTCCTGCCCGGAGAAGGTGCGCGGCCACTCGGGGTTGGGGGCGAACGAGAAGGAGTACAGGTGGGACGGTACGTCGCAGGCGCAGCCCGGGTAGCTGTTGTCGCGCCAGGTGCCGCCGACGGAACCGGCGCGCTCCAGGATCACGAAATCGGTGATGCCTTCGCGTCGCAGCCGGACCGCGGCCCCGAGGCCCCCGAATCCGGATCCGATCACCGCCACGCGTACATGCTCGTGCTGGGCCATGCTGCCGCCTCCCGCGGTACGTCACACGACTCTGCCAGCAATCACTGGCATTGTTGGGAGGGTAGAGCAGCGGAGTACCGATGGGTAGGGGGCCGGCGGGGGAAAGTTACCGGCGGTACAACTTGCGGCTCCGGCGCCGGGGAGGCGGAGAAGACCGTCCGGCACGTGATGGGCGGAGGAAGGAGCGGGGCTGGGTGCGTGCAGCTGCAAGGCGGAGGATCGAGCCAAATGGGGTCTCCCCTGTTCGAGCGCAGCCGAGAACTTGGGGAAGGAGCGTTGGTGATTGCCGACAACGCCGGAGGGGGCCCCTCCCTGCTCGAACGAAGTTGAGAGCTTGGGGGAGCGCGTGCCCAGCCCCGCGACGCCGCCCACCATGTGCCGGACGGTCTAGGGTGCGGGGGTGGCAGAAGGACGCGAGCACCGCGAGTACCGCATGGAGGAGCTGGCCAAGGAGGCCGGCATCCCCGTCCGGACCCTGCGTTTCTACCGGGAGCGCGGCCTGATCTCGCCGCCCCGCCGCGAGGGCCGCATCGCCTGGTACGACGACCACCACCTGGCCCGCCTGCGCACGATCACCGGCCTCCTGGAGCGCGGCCACACCCTCACCGGCATCGCCGATCTTGCCCGTACGTTCGAGAGCGGACGCGATGTCGCGGAGGTGCTGGGCCTGGGCGAACCCTCCGAGGAGACCCCGGTCCGCCTCACTCCGGAGCAGCTGGCGGACTACTTCGAGGGCGAGTCGACGCCGGAGAACCTGGCGCTCGCGATGGAGCTGGGCTACCTGGGGACGGACGGCGAGAAGATCGTCCACATCAGCCGCCGCCTGCTGGAGGTGTCGGCGGAGCTGGTACGGGAAGGCGTCCCCCTCGCCACGGTCCTCGCCACGGGCCGCCGCGTCCGCGAACACGCGGAGGCGCTGGCGGACCTGTTCGTCTCGGTGCTCCAGGAGTACGGCGCGGAGACGGGGGCGGACGCGGATTCGGGGGCGGTGCCGGAACCGCCCCAACTCCGCCCGCTGGCCCGCGCGGTGCTGGACGCGGAACTGTCGATGGCGCTGGACCGGCGGCTGCGGAGGGAGTAGCGGGGTGCCCGGGGCCGCAGGAGCAGGCCTAGGCGAGGCCTAGGCGTAGGCGTAGGCGTAGGCGTAGGCGCAGGCGCAGGCGCAGGCGTAGGCGTAGACGCAGGCGCAGGCGCAGGCGTAGACGCAGGCGCAGGCGTAGACGCAGAGCCACCCGGGTACGGATCAGGTAGGGGCGCAGCGCCCTCGCCCTACCCCGCTCCTACTGCTCGTACACCACCGTCACCGGCGCATGGTCGCTCCACCGCTCGCCGTGCGTGGCGGCCCGCTCCACCCACGCCTTCACGGCGCGCCCGGCGAGGCCCGGGGTGGCCACCTGGTAGTCGATCCGCCAGCCCGTGTCGTTGTCGAACGCGCGCCCCCGGTACGACCACCACGAGTACGGCCCCTCGACGTCCGGGTGCAGGGCGCGTACGACGTCGACGTACGCGGCCTCCGCGAAGACCCGGGTCAGCCACTCCCGCTCCTCGGGCAGGAAGCCGGAGCTCTTGCGGTTGGCGCGCCAGTTCTTGAGGTCGGCCTCCTGGTGGGCGATGTTCCAGTCACCGCAGACGACGACCTCGCGGCCCTCGGCGGCGGCGCGCGCCTTCAGCCCGACGAGGTAGGGCAGGAAGGCGGCCATGAACCGCTCCTTCTCGTCCTGCCGCTCGGTGCCGACCTCGCCGGAGGGCAGGTAGAGGCTCGCGACCGTGACGCCGGGCAGGTCGATCTCGACGTACCGCCCGCTCGCGTCGAACTCCTCGCACCCGGCGTGCCCGTAACCCCCGAAACCGATCTGCACGCGCTCGGGGGCGCGCCGCGAGTACAGGGAGACCCCGGCCCGGCCCTTGGCGGCGGCCGGTGCGTGGACGGTGTGCCAGCCCTCGGGCTCACGGATCTCCGCGGGCAGCTGCTCGGGCTCGGCGCGCACCTCCTGGAGGCAGATCACGTCGGCGTCGGTCTCGGCCAGCCACTCGACGAAGCCCTTCTTGGCCGCGGCGCGGAGACCGTTTACATTCACGGAGGTCACAGTGAGCATTCCGGCACGATACCGACCAACCGGTGCCGCATACATGTACACTCCATCGCATGAATATCCAGGTCCGGGCCTTCGACCACCCCGACGCCGTCAAACTCAACGATCGCGTGCAGCTCGAATACGCCGAGCGCTACGGCGACGAGGGCGATGTCACACCGCTGGACGCCACGATGTTCGACCCGCCTCACGGCCTGTACCTGATCGCGTACGACGCGTCGGACCATCCCTTCGCCACGGGCGGCTGGCGTTCCCAGGAACGCAACGACGAGGGCTACTCGGACGGCGACGCCGAACTGAAGCGGATGTACGTCATACCGGAGGGCCGCGGTCAGGGCCTCGCCCGCCGCATCCTGGCCGCCCTGGAGGCGGACGCCCGCGCCGCCGGCCGCACCCGCATGGTCCTGGAGACCGGCGACCGCCAGCCGGAGGCCATCGCCCTGTACCTCTCCAGCGGCTACACCCCGTGCGAGAAGTTCGGCCACTACCGCACGTACGACAGCAGCCGCTGCTACGCGAAGCCGCTGCGGGAGGGCGGGGCGGTCGGTACGCCCTGAGGACAAGGACCGGGCTTCCGGTGGATGCCTGCCGGCCCGAACGAGCGGTCGTCGAAGGCCCCGACAGCAAGGTCAGGAGCCACCGCATCGACGTCTCCGGCCCCACGAGGCCGCCGTCAGTTCCAGTGGTGGACCCAGGTGCGCCGCCCGAGGACCTCGTGGGCGGCGAACTCCTCCTCGGCGAGCGCGGCGACCCGGACCAGCCCGCGTCCCGTCTCCGCGTCGGCGAGCAGGTCGGTGGGCGGAACCGGCAGCCACTCGCCCCGGGTGTCGCTGACCTCCACCCGCAGCCACCCTCCTGCCGCCCGGATCAGCCGGAGCAGCACTCCCCGGCCGGGCACCAGTCCGTGCGTGACCGCGTTCGCGGCCAGCTCGCCGACGACCGGACCCACTGTGTCGTTCACCTCGGAGCCGTAGCGATGGCCCCACTCGTGCACCCGGTGCGAGGCCAGCCACCGCGCGAGACGGGCTCCGCGCGGGGTAGCGGAGAAGCGGAGCTCGAAGGTGTCGCCGGGGTGCGGCGGGGGATCGTCATACGCCGAAGGCTTCCGTGACGCGCACCGCCTCCACCAGGGGCAACGGGCGTACGAACGGGACCTGTCGGGGTCGGGGATTCGACTGACGGGGCTGTACGGGCGCGTCGGACGCGGCCTGCCCCTCAACTCTGTCAAAGAGCCGGCCAGGGCCTCTCGTTCGGAGCAGGCCGGGCTCGGCCTCGGCCTCGCAGGGTGAAACATTTCCCGGCGGTCACCGCATCTAAAGGGTGTAGGTGAGAGGAGGTGGCGGATGAGGCAGGCCAAAGAGAGCGCCTTCCGTGAGTTCGCGGAAGCCCGTATGGATCATCTGTTCCGTTCGGCGTGCCTGCTGACCGGCGGAGACACGCACCTTGCCGAGGATCTCGTACAGGAGACGCTCGGCCGGATGTACTCGGTGTGGAGGCGTACGTCGCGTGTCGAGAACCCGGTGGCGTACGCGCAGACCGTGCTTGTGCGGTGCTATCTCGGGCACCAGCGGCGCAAATCGACGGGGGAACGACCGCGCGGCGAACTACCGGACCAGGCACGGGAGTCTGCGGAGGACGCGTCCTTGAGGATCACGCTCCTCGCCGCGCTGCGCGGCCTGCCGCCCAAGGACCGGGCGGTGATCGTGTTGCGTTACTGGGAGGACCGGTCGGTCACGGAGACCGCGGACATACTGCACGTCAGCTCGGCAGCCGTACGCACCCGCAGTACCCGTGCGCTCGCCCGGCTGCGTGAGCAACTCGGCGGCAGCGTCGGCGAACTGGCCGCGCACTGAACCGGCCGCGCACTGAATTCTTTCGTTCTTTTTCTATTCTTTCTCTTTCCACAGACGTGGGGAACGGTGGTGGACGGCGTGTACGGAAACGGTGCTCAGGAGGACCGGGACGCTTTCGAGGGCGGGCTCGGCGCGGCGATGAAGCAGACGGGAGAGGGGTTCTCCGTCACAGGACGGCCGCTCGTGGACGGTGCGGTCACGCGCGGTCGGCGCCGGATGGTGCTGCGCCGCAGCGCCGTAGTGACCGGAAGCGTGGCGGCGATTGCCGTGATCGGGCTCGGCGGGTCGCTCGTCACCGGAGACATCGGCGCTTCGCAGGACGGTGGCAACGGGTCGGCAGTGGCCGCACGGTCGACGGAGAACGCCAACAGGAGCGCGGGGCCCTCGAAGCGCCACTACTCCGCGCAGCAGGTGATCAGGACGCTCGAAGGGCTGCTGCCGAAGGGGAAGTTCAGCGAGCAGACTGGCCGCGGCACCAGCGGTACGGGTGACCAGAAGAGCTCGTCGTCGCCGTACGCCTCCGTCGTGTACGACGACGGCCAGGGGAAGGCCGCCGTGTCGGTGAGCCTGAGACGGCAGAGCTCCGAGGCTATGAGCGAAAACGAGTTCTCCTGCCCGGACAACCCGAACGTGCATGAAGGCTGCTCCGCCATAACGCTCGCGGACGGCTCGCGCCTCGTGCTGTCCAAGGGCAGGGAGCACCAGGACGGGCAGGTGGAGACCAAGCGGTGGCACGCGGACCTGCTGACACCCGAGGGCTACCGGATTTCGGTGTCCGAATCGAACGCGACCGGAGCGAAGGATGCTCCGGTCAGCCGTTCCACCCCGCCGCTGTCGCTGGACCGGATGAAGGTACTGGCCCAGGCCAGGGAGTGGCACCCGATCCTCGCGTCCCTGCCCGAGCCCGCAGCGCCGTCGACGGCGCCGGAACCGCTGACCCCGCAGGGTCAGAGCGGTGACGTGGTCCTGGGCAAGCTGCCCAAGCTGCTCCCCGACCGCCTGGCGGTGAAGGCGTCCGGGAAGCAGGAGGCGGAGTACGCGTACGTCGAGGGCGATCTCTTCGACTCCGACGTGAAGGTCCTGGCGGATGGCACGAAGGCCGCCACACGTCAGGGGGCCGGGGAAAAGGGCGGTGAGGGCGGGAAGATGAGGCAGGTCGACACGATCCGCCCCAGCGGCCTCCGGGTGGTCGTCCCCGCCTTCAACACGGAGGACCAGAACGAGGCCCCCGCCCTGTCCCTCACCGAACTGGAGAAGATCGCCACGGGCACGTTGTGGCAGAGCTAGGTCAGGAGCTTGTCCGGCCGATCGCGTGACTGGCTCGTCGATGGCTCGGTGAACTGGGCACGGGGCGGGATCAGCGTGGTGACTTGTCGGATGACGAGTGGGAGCGGCTGCGGCCGTTCCTGCCGGTGGGTATCGGCCGCCGCCCAGGCGTCCTCGTAACTCCTGGGCGGCGGCCGGGGCTGTTGTCTCCCGGGTGCTCCTCGATGATGAGGTGACCCCTCAGGTCCCGACACTTCCGTTTTATGCCGCGAGGTCCAGTCGTTGATGGCAGCGGATCCTCGCCTGGTACGGCGTGATGTAGCCGATGGTCGAGTGGATCCGCTCCCGGTTGTAATGTTCGGCGATCCACCGGAAAACGTCCTGCCGAGCCTGCGCCCGGGTTTCCCGGACGGTCGTCCCGATCTCTGCTTTCAGGACGGCGAAAAAGCTCTCCGCGGCAGCGTTGTCGAAGCACGAACCGGTGCGCCCGGCGCTCTTTCGAAGGTCCAACTCGCCTAGTAGACAACGGAATTGGCGGGACGTGTATTGGGATCCTCGATCGGAGTGAAAGATCGTGTTTCCTGACGTGTGTCCACCCGCATGGGCCATCCGGATGGCGTCCGCAACCAGTTCGGTGCGCATGTGGTCGGCCATCGACCAGCCCGCAACCTCCCGCGTGCACAGATCGATCACCGTCGCCAGATACAGCCATCCCTCAGCCGTCGGCAGGCAGGTGATGTCCGCGACGAATTCCAGACCCGGCAGCGGCGCGGTGAAGTCCCGCAGGATCAGATCCGGCGCCGGCGGCGCCGTGCGGTCCTGCTTCGTCAGCGACCGCGACTTCCGTCGCGTTATCCCGACGATTTCACGCTCCCGCATGATCCGTGCGACGCGCTTGCGGTTCACCACGTGCCCCTGGTCCCGGAGTTTCCAGGTGATCCGCAGGGCCCCGTAAGCTCCCCGGGAATCGGTGTGGATCTCCCGGATTCGGCAGGCCAGGACCTCCTCCTCATCGACCTTCTCCTGCCGCGCCTCCTTGTTCTGGTGCCAGGCGTGGCCCCAGCCGAGAACATCACACATCCGCTTCACCCTGTGGGCGCCTCTGTGCTCGTCGACGAAACGGAAGCGGATCACCGTGTCGTCTCCCGCGCGAAATAGGCGGCGGCTTTCCGGAGGATCTCGTTGTCCTCCTTCAGCCGGGCGTTCTCCCGCCGCAAGCGCCTGAGCTCTTCCCTCGCGTCAGGGGTCACGCCGGCATCGCCCCCGCTGTCCGCCGCCCGGACGCGGGTCCGGGCCTCCCGGACCCACTTGCGCAAGGTCTCCAGATGGATGCCCAGGCCCTGACCGATATCGGTGAGGGAACGGTCCGGCGAGGAACGCACCAGGTCCACCGCGTCCCGCTTGAACTCTTCGGGGTAGCTCTTCCGCTTCGCCACCTTGGATCACTTCCCCTGGATGACGAAACATCCAGCGTCCAGGTGCCGGAATTTCGGGGGTCACTCCACCCGGCCGGGCGACCCAAGGAGCACTCGGAGGACTGCCGAGGAGTGTGGCGGGCGGGGTGGCAGGGAGAGATCTTCAGGCCGAAGGCGGCACAGCGGTCACGCGGTCAGCCTATGGCCGGTCCGGGCCGTAGTCCGCCCTGAATCCGCCCAGACAGTCCGCGAGGTGGGCCAGCCAGCCGCTCGGGGAGTACGGCTGGGGCGGGTCGACCTCCATGCCCAGCTCCGCCATCGCGAGGGCGTACTCGGACTCTTCGAGGCCGAGGGCGAGCAGTTCATGGACCTCGCCCGTGAGGCGGGCAACCAGCTGTGGATCCGTGGTGGCGGTGTAGTCGTCTACGGCCGCGTCGTGGTCCGGGAACTCGTCCGGCATGTCCTGCGAGAACCAGCCGCCGAGGAACTGGCCGAGCTCGGGGAAGCGGGCGTGCCACTCCCAGTGGGTGCGGGGGCCGGCCGGGGGTGGGACCTCGCCCTCCTCGATCGACCGCTTCAGGTGATCCGCGATCACGAACAGCCAGTCCTGGACTGCCGACTCGGGCAGCCCGACGTCAGGCACGGGGTAGAACTCACCGAGGCTCAAGCGCAGTCGGCCGGGTGGATTGCGGGCGTACTCGCGGATCTGCTGTTCGGCCGTGCCCAGGGCCCAGGGGCGGGTATGCCAGGTGTGGCGGAGATAGGCCTGGAGGGCTTCGCTCGGCTTGCCCGGCTCATCGTCGGCCGACACTCCGGTGTACGCGCTGATCACCTGGTCCAACTCGCCGTAGCGGCGATCGAACTCGAGTGGCTTCATGGACACGGCACGGACCTCTACAGGTAGATCGGGACGGTGGTGAGAACGACGAAGCCGTGCGGGCTGCTCGGCTCACGCCTGAGAACGACACGCGCCGCGCGCACCTCGACGGGCTCGCGTCCGGCAAGCATCATCGCCTGCAGCAGTACGCGGCCGACGGGAGCCTCACGGGAGGGCCAAGCGGCCTCGATGGTGAGACGGCCCCGGGTCCCCTGGGCGAGCCAGCGGTGGATCTTCTGCTCGTTGCCGGTCACCACCTGCTGGGTGGCCCAGTGGGCGGTTTCCCGGTCGGGGTAGGTGGCCGAGCGGGTCCTTACGGTCATGCGCAAAACTTCCTGTTGGCGTTGTGTGCTTCAGGAACCGGAATGCTCCGTCCGCATGTGGTCGTCGATGCTCCGCGTGATCTGGCGCAAGGCCTCGTGCGAAGCCCAGGGAATCCATCGCGTCACGTTGCTGGACAGCGCCGAGGGCTCCGGAAAGAGCACGAGGACCGCTTGCGCATCAGCGGCCAGTCGGGAGAACGCCTCGCTACAGAAAGGATGCTCCGCTTCGATGAAGGCCGCGATCGAATCGGACAGCAAGGGGAATTCGCCGTCATAGATCCAGTTGGGGCCGAACCCGAGGAGCTCCGGGAAACGGGCTGCCGCCTCCCAGTCCGCCAGGGGCAGCTCGTCGAATCCTGCGTCCAGCTCCTGGTCGGCCATCCTGACCCGGCCGGCCAGCGTGCGCAGGAACTCCTCCCCCGGAACACCGTCCCGCGCCTTGTCCAGCCGTTCGGTGAACTCACGCGGGAAAAATGCCGCGCCCTCCAACCGAAGCAGGTCGGCCGTGTGGTCGAGCAGGGCGGCAACGGTCACGACCGGAAACAGCCAGCGCGATGTATCGGTGGCACCTGCGGTACGGACGAAGCGCCTGACCTCGTCGTCCAGGTCGAGGGCGCCCTGCGACTCCCGGGCGCGCACAGCCGTCTCGAGCACGCGTCTGAGCGGTCCGTCGTTGAAGAGGGTACCGGTGTGCGAGATCACGTCGCGATCACCTCCACGAGAAGCGTCCGAGGGATTTATGGAGACACGGGGTAAGACGTGATCACCACGAAGGGGGGGTCCATGCCCTTCCTGTACTTCAGGGCGACCTGCGCGGAGTGCACTTCGGTCGCGGTCGCCCCCATTCCGTGCGCATCATAGTCGGCGCGCTCGACAGTGCGGCCGGTGACGAGACTCTGCCGCCGCCGTCCACCGACGGATTCTGGAACGGCCCGCCTCTGCACGGCATGCCCCTACGAGGCGAACTCGCCGAGTGGTCCTGCGACGCAGTCGGCTGGCTGGCCGCGACGACCGCCGACTCCGCAGGCGGCCGGGCCAGGAGCCTGTATGCACGTCCTGTTCGCCGTGGTCCACAGCGTCTTCGAATGGCCGCCGACTGTCACCTGTGCCCATGGCGGCGCCGATGGATGCGGGCAGCGGCAAGACCGATGAACACGCTAGGGACGATGACGATGAGTCCACTCACACTCTCCGCCTGCACATTAAGGAAAATCGCCACCAGAGAGGCCAGGACGAAAATACTAGCAAAAGTGATGGCAAGGAAAAGCGCGAACTCGTTCCACCATTCCTTCGATCCGTAAGCCATGCTTCGCATTATGCCCTACAGGGTGATGTAGTGGCATTGCATCGATCGCCGCTTGCCGCTGACGAAGAGCTGGGCGCATGCCTTGCCCGCGCGGGGCAAGGTGTGGTCGGTCGTACGGTTGTAGCTATCTACGGTCCCCGTCCTGCAGCTGCTCTTGAGCGGCCCTCGAACAATCTTATAGGTCTTGTTCGAAGTGTTTGCGTAGTGAAATTCAAGGCGAGTGTTGCAGAACTTCGCCAGCAGGGCGGAAGGCCCCACGCAGTCGACGCCGGACATCTGGTTGGTGATCCTCACCCCTTCACCTTTGATGACATGCGTCAGGAAGCATCCGGTCGGAACGGAGAACTGGACGCCGCCGAACTCGTACGAAAACGTGTCGATAGGAGCAGAGCCCGCCGCCCCCCTCACGGTCGGCCCCTCCGGCTGCGAGGGGAGGTTCTCGACAATCAGATTATCGGTGAATTCTTCATTCTCGTAGTCCGATGGAACATCATCCACCCTACTCACCGGACCTACCGCTTCGGCATAAGCCGACGCAGGAGACATAGCCAACGCTGCAACGGAAGCGACGATTGCCGAGACCAGCCTCATCTTCAACTTCTCCTCGAACTCTCCAGAAAAGACAGCCGGAATTTATCAAGTTTCCAGAGCAGAGGCAGGACGTGAAAACCTTCGGCGTGCCTGTCAACCGTGGGGTGGAGGAAGGTGCACGTCGCACGCTGTGGCGGTAGGTCGGGACGGGGGCGCCGTCCGGTTCGGCCTTGAAACTGGTCGGCACCTGCTCCGGCAGGCGACTCCCGCGCCAACGTCGTATCGCTCGTAGTAGTGCCGCCCGGCGGTCACCGAGAGGGACTGGCCCCTTCTACAAGCCGATCCACTCCCACAACGCGGGCCTCAACGGCCGCCTCAAGGGCGCCTACATGGGCATCGGCAGCCCGCTGCACCGCCGCGCACCCGGCCGGGTGGCCCAGGCGATCCTGATCGCGATCACGGTGGCCATCGGAAACTACACCGCCATCCACCACCCCGAACAGGCATCGAACGACCTCCGAAACGACGAAGATCCCGCCCGATCTTGCGATCGGACGGGATCTCGTCACCATTCCTGAGCCAACTCAAGAACAGTTGTGCAGTGGGGTGTTCACGAGTACCTCTGATCAGCCCTGATTCGCCACTTCGTGGCCCGCTCCCCGACAGGTCAGTGATCCTTCCCCGACTATGTCGCTACAGACAAGGACGACCGCAAGGGCATGCGTACTCCATGCGAGGGGTGTTCTCACCCTTTAGGTGGACCCTCCCTCTCGTTTGTGGCTGAACGGAAGCACCGGATCAGAAACTGGTCCGGCCCGCAGCAACTATCAAGGTGCGGCCACGCACGTACTCACGGAACGGGAAGTACATGTCGAACCGGGGACTCCGCCGCACCGCCATCGCCGTACTCACCGTCCTCGTGGTGGGAGGCGCGTCCGCGTCCACAACCGGCGCCTCCGGTCACGAAGGGCATCTGCAAGGTGACCCCACCTCTCAGGTCACCGCGTCAACGGCCGAGCCGGGCATCGCTCCACCAGACCTCGGCAACGCGGCCGTCTACCTGGACCGGGCAGGCCAGGTTCTGGATATGTCCCCGAGCGCGGACGCGACCCCGTAAGCCCCTAAATCCCCGAAGGTGAGCGGGCTCCGCTGCACACCGATCAGCGGGAGGGACAACCCTCACGTCTCCGAGAACAAGATCGACATGTCCGGGCACGGGTGGTGGAAGAAGGGGGACTGCTCCAACAACCGCGCCAAAGTACTCAATTGCATCTACGAATACTTCACGGATCACAGTTGGCGGCAGCAGGCGTGCTCGCCCACCAAGGAACTCAAGCCGGGTGGTGGCAGCTCGAACCGTACGGTGGCCCGCATCAAGTGCCGCACGTTCCAGCAGACGTCGTGGCGCAACCACGTGGAAGTCGACGTTATCGGCGAGCTCGACACCGGGGAGAAGCCGATGAACCAGGCCAAAGCCGCATGCCGAGCGCAGTAACGGAAGTCGCCACCTCTCCGTGAGGTGAGGGCCGGTCGATGAACAGCCGCAGCAGGACCGAGGGGGTCAGTTGTCCGAACAACACGACGTCGTCCAGCCAGGGATCGACCCCGCGGGCTTGTCCACGGCAGGCCCCATGTTCGCCGCGTTTCATGGCGAGCTAGTCCCGCACCCGTGGCGCGACCCCGAGTCCGAGCATGACGCGTACCAGCTGTTCCACCAGCGGTCGATTGCGATGGGCTGGCTGGACGAGCAATCGAGCGCCGCAGGGGACGAACGCGTGTCCAGAGCGCCGGGCTTGTGGGCCATGAATAACGCCCTCTGCGGTACTCGCCATGCCGCTGCCGAGCCCTTCGCCTGGTTCCAGGTCGAGTGCAGTACGCCGGCGAATGACAGGCCTTTGCCCGTGCAACCGTTTCTGCGCTGCGCCGAGGACACCACTGCGCGCATCGGCACGGCACATCTGTCCGCGGTACAGCTTCTGCTGCCCCTTCAAGGACTTCCCCCCGCCTCCCGCCCGCGCAACGCGCTCGTGCCCTCCATGGAGACCTGCGACTGGTTCGGTGAGCACGCCCCGCAGGCCCAGACACCGGTGAAGATCACCATTGACAGCGGGCGCAACCCCTCCATCCCTGCCATCGCGCAGCAACTCGTCAGCTTCCTCGGTCACTTGGAGCAAGACGCATTCATCCCGGGCAAGTCGGGAAGAGCCGATGAGGACGAGACTCTGCCACCGCCGTTCGCCGACGGATTCTGGAACGGCCCACCTCTGCACGGCATGACCCTACGAGGCGAACTCACCGAGTGGTCCTGCGACGCAGTCGGCTGGCTGGCCGCGACGATCGCCGACTCCGCATCCCACCTCGGCGTGCGCACCCCCCTGCTGCTTTCCGTCGTACGAGGCTGAACGACGGCACGTGGCTGCACTCCGGCCGGGCCCAGAAGAAGGCGAGCTGCCGGTCCTGGAGTTCAGCGAACACGCATGTCGGCGTCGCTTGAACCGCGCCCCTCTGACGGCGGAACTCGCGAACACTGGCGCGATCAGCCCAGGGGGACTGACCTGTTCCGCCTCTGATCCGTCTACAACTGCCCCCGCCTCGTGCAGCAAGTGGCATTGGGTGAATGCGCGTTGTCGTTTGCGGTCTTCAGCGAACAGCTCCTGCGATCTTGCGGCTTTGGCTCATACGGTGTGGCGAAGGCTCCGGCGGAAGCGCTGGGGGCTTCAGGGATGTCGCCAAGGACCGGGGGCTGGTTGTGACGTCGGTGTACGACCGTCTGAAGCGGGAAGTGGCCACCGTTCGCGCCAGTGTGGCCTCGCTGCACGAGGATATCGGGACGATCCGTCGGCAGATCGCGGCAGCCGAGGAACGGCTGCGCGATTTGGCGCTGACCCAGAAGACGCTCGATTCGCTGCCTCCGGATGATGTCGAGGAGCCGGTTGGCTCTGCTGCCCCGCCGGGCGAGCCAGATGGTCAGGACGCGGGCGAAGCGGACACAGGCTCTGGCACCGCACAGGATTCCGACGGGGTCGACGACTCTTTGTCTGGAGTCGACACCGGGTCTGCCTCCTCGAAGCCGCCTCTCGAGTGGGAGGAGGGCAGACGCCGGATGCTGTCGGTGCTGACGACGGCCGGGCCGGAGCGGGGGATGAAGGCGAAGGCGGTTGCCGCCGCCATCGGCGAGGTCGTGTCCACCCCGGCGCGGGTGGAAACGACCCGGGCCCGGCTGAAGACCTTGGTGAAGGAAGGGCTCGTCATCGAGGACTCCGCGTCCCGGTTCGCCATCGCGACCACCGACAACACTGCTACTGCCGACGAGGGGGCGCCCGGGGCCGCCTGAACCCAGACTCCCGTCCCACGTTTCACTGGGCACGGGGAGGTCCGGCACCGCCGTCAAGCCGTGGAAAGCGTCGGCGGTGCCGGCACGTGAGCACCCTGCAGGTGGCTCCCGTGTGTCCGAGCGTAGGCGAGAGGCGCTGCGCTCGGCGGGCGGAGCCACGAAAGCGTCATGTCCGATCGCGAAGTGAGCGAGTTCGGACACGAAGTGAGGCTTCATGCCCGATCTCCCTTTCACATGCGACTGCTTGGGGCCACAGGGCTGTGCCCGTGGCGGTTCCGAGGCGGGCTACCGTGGCCACGTCCGGCCAGGAACGCCCGGCCAGGAGATCGGCGATGGCCTGCCGGTTCACGCCGGATGCTTCCGCGAGGCCACGCAGGCTGAACCGCCGCTCAGTCATGGCTGCGGTGAGAATCCTTGCGATGTGCTGGACAGCGACGGCGCCGGGGTCAGCGACGTCCGCGTGGGGCCAGGCTTCCGGATCGCGGGCAAGCTCGCGCGGCGGGGTTCGCCGGTTCATGCCACCGACCATTGTGTTGCACTCCTTTACGTGAAGATCGTCGCCGATCCCTTCACTGGCTGCTTGACCAGCCGGTGGGATTGGTCTGTGACACTGAACCCGCAGGTCTCCGCCCGTATCCGCCGCTACCGTCCCCGACTGCCACCGGAGCGGTGGGGACCGGTGGCCGATCAGGTGCGTGCCACGGTCGCAGCAGCCGCCCCGGCCACCTGTTACGAGGCCGGACACTTGCTCCATGTAGTCGGCCGCCTCGCCGTCTGGGCCGACAGCTGCGGACTGCCGCGCGATCCTGGGCTGTGGCTGCGGACCGAGACGATTGATCTGTTCATCCTGCGTGGGCTGACCGGGCGGGTGGGAAGCAGCCGGCAGACCTTCCGCACCTGGCTGCGGCGCACCCGTGAGGCACTGGTGTGGGTGGAGCGCGGGGAGGCCCCTGCGGTCCGGATCTCCGCCAATCGACGACCTCAACCACCGTACGAACTCAGCGAGTTGGCCCGGTTGGGCGGGTGGGCCGAGTTGCTGCCGGGGCGGGCCCGGCTGGACGGGCTGGCGATGATGGCCCTGACGGCGGGCTGCGGGCTCAACCCGGGCGAGCTGCCCACCGTACGCGGCAGTGATCTGCGCATCACCGACAGCGGCATGGTGGTGATCGACGCTCCGTGGCTGGGACGGCTGGTGGCCTGCCGCGCGGAGTGGGAGGCGACGCTGGCCGAACTCGCTCAGATCGCCGGGAACAGCTACCTGTTCCGGCCCGGCCGGAAGGTTGAGGCAGCAAAGAATCTGGTGTCTTCCTGGCCCGCCCGGCACCGGCCGCATGCCGGTCTGCCCCCGCTCTCCGCGCGACGGCTGCGGACCACCTGGATCGTGGACCTGCTGCGACAGCGCATCGATCCGGCCCTGGTCGCCCAGGCTGCGGGCATGAACTCGGCTGCTTCCCTGGGCCCCTACTTCCACTGGGTGCCGCCGCTCGCGCCCGAGCAGGCCGCCGAACTGCTGCGTGGACAGAACCGATGATGCACCGGCCGGACGACCCCGCCGCTCCGGCCGCTCATATCCGACAGCTGCGGCCCAAACCGCCGCTGAGCGGACCTGCGGAGATCCCTGACTCCAAGGTCGGCCAGTTGCTGACCCTGATCGACCGCTCCGGTATTCCCCAGGAACTCGAAGAACTCATCAAGGGCCGTCCCGGCCCCAAGGGCATGCGCCCGCGAGTGGTACTGGCCGGACTGCTGCTGGCCGTGTACTACAACAACCGCGCCACCATTGCCGACGCCTGGCGCATCCTGCACTACAGCCTCAGACCCAGAGCACGCGGCTGGCTGGGCATCCCGGACTGCCCCCACGTGATCCCTGGGCGCGTATCGCCTCCAGCAAGCGCCTCTACCGGGGCCTGGACACGATCACCACTGCCCTGGACCCGGCCCGCCACGACCGCCGTTCCCGTCTGCCCCTGCGCCTGGCCGATTTCCACGCCGCGATCTGGGACAGCCCAGAGGGCCAGCAGGCCGCCGCCCGGCTGCAGGTCCTGACAAACCGCCTGGTGCTGACCACGGTCCGTATGGCCCACCAGCGCGGATACCTGCGCGGCTGGAACGGCGACGTCGGTGTGGACGCCACCGACATCCCCGTGAACACCCACCCTCACAGCCCCCGGCGCGGTACCGCCTCGACCGACATCACCGCAGGCTGGCACTTCAAGGGCGGCACCGGCGATAAAGTCTTCGGCTACAGCGCGACCCTGGCCATCGCCGCCCACCACCGCGACGCGGACAACAACCCATCCAAGGCGTACCCCCAGCTGTGCCTGGGTTTCGAACTCGATACCCCCACCGTCCGCACCGGCCCCAACGCCGTCACGGTCCTCACCCAGCTCACCGAACTCGGCCTGCCCACCGGCATCCTGGCTGCCGACCGCGCCTACACCGGCTGCAGCCCACCCACTTTCCAGACGCCCGTCCGCCGCCTCGGCTACCGCCTCGCCCTGGACTACAAGGTCAAAGAGCGAGGCATGCAGGGCAGCTGGCAAGGAGCTCCACTCGTCGACGGCTCCCTGCTGTGCCCGCTCACGCCGGCCCCACTCGTCCACGCCACCACCGGCGCCGACGACGACACCGTCCGCGCGCCCGGCGACGCCCTCTGCGAGAAGATCGAGGCCCGCGGCCCCTTTCACCTCAAGCTCAAGCAGGGCCCGGACGCCCGTGGCTCGATCCGTGTCCAGTGCCCCGCCGGCGGCTCCTGCCCGTCGGTCAACTGCGCACGCCACGACCGGCTGCATCCCCGCGCCTCCGCCACAATGCCGGCCCGGGTGATCGACCTCGATGCCCCGCAATTCCGTACCACCCACTCGGCGGCCCGTCCCACCGTCCACGTCTCCGACGCCGAACGTCTCGCGCCACCACCGAAGGAAGCCCTGCCCGCGGTGTGCGGGGCAGGCTCGGTCACCGTGCCCGCCGACGCCGAGGGGACCGACTGGCGTCTGGCCAAGTACCGCCAGGACGTCCCCTACCTCCGCACCCCCTGGCTGAACACGTACAAACCCATCCGCAGCCACAACGAAGGCGCCAACGGCCGCTTCAAGAGCGGGGCCCTCGACATCGGCAACCGCAAGCACCGACCCGCCCCGGGCCAGGTCACTCAGGCCCTCTTCCTCGCCCTGATGCTCACCGTCGCGAACCTGAGAATCCTCGAGACCTGGCTCACCGAACGGGACGGACCCGACGAGCTCACCGACGCTGACTTCGACACCACCGGTCCGCTGCCCCCGCTCAGTACCCCGGCCATCACGCTGCCGAGGACAAGCAGAGGGCGCCACCCGCCTCCACGCTCTCGCTGAAACCAGCCCCGTACGACAACTCCAGCCCACCCGCGCACGCCGATCACCCCACAGACCGGCGTGCACACCCATGCCCGCACACAGGCAGACGCCCGTACGGCGCCCACCGAACCACCCCGACGTACGCACCCAGACCTCCTGACGAGCCCAGAAACGACGAAATCCCGTCCGATCGAAGTGATCGGACGGGATTTCGTGAACCGCTTACGAGCTGACTCGTGAACGGCCCGTGCGTGGACCTGTGGGGATTTGAACCCCAGACCCCCTCGATGCGAACGAGGTGCGCTACCAGACTGCGCCACAGGCCCTTGCGACGTGTGAAACTCTAGCACCCTCTACGGGGTGCTCGGAAATCCGTTCCGCGCTGGTCAGCCGTGGCGTGGGGCACGGGCGTCCGGCGCGGGGTCACTCGTTGGCGGCGCGGGGGCGGTCGCCGTCCTCGTACTGGTCGAAGAGCGGGGTGCGGCCCCGGTCGCGGGAGCGGCGGGACTGCGGGGAGCGCTGGCGCGGCGCCGGGTCGACCGGGGGTGCCGCGGTCTCCGGCTGGGCGGGCTCGGCGGTGCTGGAGCGGGCCGCGCTCCAGGTCTCCGGGTTGCCGACCTCGACGCCGCCCGTGGCGCGCGGGGCGACCGGGGCGGTGACGTAGGTGGGCAGCGGCACCGGGACGGGCTCCCAGCTGTCGCCCTGGACCCGGCCGCGTTCGCGCTGCTGGTCGACCCACTCCGCGTGGTCCGTCTGCTCGACGAGGGCGCGGCGGCCGGCCTCCTGCGGGGAGACCGTGGGGGTGGGCTCGGGGGCCGGGTGGCGCGGCTCGGAGTCCTCGTCGGTGTCGGCCGGGGCCGTGGCGGCGGGCTGGTGGCGGCGGGGGCGGTTCTCGCGGAGCCGCTGGGCCGCCACCTCGGCGCGGCGCTGGTCCATGGTGAAGGCGAACCGGCGCCGCTCGTGCGCCCGCAGGTGCGCGATGTACGCGCTGAGCAGGACGGCCGGGACCGCGGGCGCCCACAGGAAGCGCAGGCCGCCGACGGCGGCGACGATCGCGCCGAGTGTGAAGGCGAGGAAGAGGACGACGGTGGTGCGCCGGCGGCGCGCGAGGACCTGGAGGCGCTGGGCGCGCCGGGCGCGTTCCGCGTCGATCCCGCCGGGGCGCGCGCGACGGGCGGGCCCGGGGGCCGCGGGTGCGGCGCCGCGCCGTTTGCGCGGGGCGCGCTCCGGCGTGGCGGCCGGGTCGTGGATCCGGGCCTCGGTGTGCGCTGGAGGCGCGGCGAAGGCCCGGACGTCGGCGGAGTCCTTTCGGTCCGCGCTCAAGCCCGGGTCGGCGTCGGGCGCCGCCTCGTCCTCGGTGCGCTCCTGCAGCCCCTTGGCATAACGGCGCTCCATCGCCGCCCGGCCGGAAAGCAGCCGAATGGCGGTGCTGAAGCGCTCGGTCGGACGCTCCTCGTTCAGCTCGTCCTGCCTGCGGAGCCACATCGGCACCAAGTAGGCGGCCCAGGCCCCGACGATGACTGCGTAGATGAGGCCGCTGCTGCTCACATCTCACACCGTAGAGGGGTTTGCATGGAGGCATCCGCCAATTGGCGCGGTGTGTCGCACGATCCGGCCGATATCCCGGACTTTTTTTGTGATTGTTCAGATCAGCGGACCGAAAGGCAATTCGAACACATTTCCTATTACGAGGAAGGCGCCGGCCGGTCAGGGCGCGACCGGTGCCATCTCCGCAGCAGCCCGTCCGGCACCTCCTCCGCCGTCAGCGCGTAGATGAGGTGGTCCCGCCAGGCCCCGTCGATGTGCAGATAGCGCGGGCGAAGGCCCTCCTCGCGGAATCCGAGTTTTTCGACGACCCGCCGGCTCGGCCCGTTCTCGGGGCGAATGCACACCTCGACGCGATGGAGCCCCACCACCTGGAAGCAGTGGTCGACGGCGAGCGCGACGGCGGTCGGCATCACCCCGCGCCCGGCCACCTCCCGGTCCACCCAGTAGCCGACGTGCCCCGAGCACATCGAGCCCCAGGTGACCCCGGCGACGGTCAGCTGCCCGACCAGCCGGCCCCGGTACTCGATGGCGAACGGCAGCATCCGGCCCGCGTTGGCCTCGGAGCGCAGGTGGCGGATCATCTGCCGGTACGTGGGCCGCTGGGCGACCGGTCCGCCGGGCGCGGGCGGCGGGACCGTCGCCTCCCAGGGGCGCAGCCAGTCCCGGTTGCGGCGGTTGACCTCGCGCCACTCGCGCTGGTCGCGCAGCTTGATGGGCCGGAGGGCGACATCGCCGTCCGCCAGGATCACCGGCCAGGTCGGGACGTTCAGCTCGGGCTCCCGGGTCGGGGGTGGTCGCCGCCGCGCAGCTGGTCCACGGCGTGCACCAGGAGCCGTTCCAGGACGGCGAGCCCGTCGCGCACCCCGCCGGTCGAGCCGGGGAGGTTGACGATCAGGGTGCGCCCGGCGACGCCCGCCAGACCGCGCGAGAGCGCGGCGGTGGGGACCTTGTCGCGGCCCTCGGCCCGGATCGCCTCGGGGATGCCGGGGACCTCGTGGTCCAGGACGCGGCGGGTGGCCTCGGGGGTGCGGTCGGTGGGTGAGATGCCCGTACCGCCGGTGGTGACGACCACGTCGTACGCGTCCGCGACCCCCTCGCGCAGGGCCTGCTCGACCGGGTCGCCGTCGGGGACGACCCGGGGGCCGTCGACCGTGAACCCGAGCCGGGTCAGCGCCTCGGCGATCAGCGGCCCGCCCTTGTCCGCGTAGACCCCGGCGGACGCGCGGTTCGACGCGGTGACGACGAGGGCGCGGTACGGGGACGGGGGCCCGGCGCTCACGCCTCGGCTCCCGGCGGCGCCGTACGGACGTAGTCGCCGGACTTGCCGCCGGACTTGGCCTCCACCCGGACGTCCGTGATGACCGCGGCCTTGTCGACGGCCTTGACCATGTCGACGACGGTGAGCGCGGCGACCGAGACCGCGGTCAGGGCCTCCATCTCCACGCCCGTGCGGTCGGTGGTCTTCACCGTGGCGGTGATCTCCACCGCGTCGTCGGCCACGCTCAGCTCGACGCCGACGCCGGAGACGGCCAGCGGGTGGCAGAGGGGGATCAGGTCCGGGGTGCGCTTGGCGCCCATGATCCCGGCGATCCGCGCGGTGGCGAGGGCGTCGCCCTTGGGCACCCCCTCGCCCCGGAGCAGCTCGACGACACGCGGCGACACGAGGACCCGGCCGCTGGCACGGGCGACGCGCGCGGTGACGTCCTTCCCGGAGACGTCGACCATACGGGCGGCACCCGCCTCGTCGATGTGCGTCAGCCTGTTCTGCGTACTCAACTCACTCCGCCTAGCGGTAGGGCGCCGGATTCCCCGGTGCCCGCACCGGGGCGCGGTCCGGGGGCCGGGGGGTGTCCCCCGGACGGCACAGCGCCAGATACCGTACCGCCACCGCGCCCCGGTCAGCGGAGCAGGATCACCTCGGTGTCGGCGCCGGGCTCGGCTGAGGTGACGTCCTCGGGCAGCACGATCAGCGCGTCCGCCTGGGCGAGCGCGGCGATCAGATGCGACCCGGAACCGCCGACGGGCGCCACGGTCCCGGCCTCCGCGTCGTACGTCCCGCGCAGGAACTGGCGCTTCCCGGCCGGTGACGACAGGGCCTTGTCCGCGACGAGGGTGGCCTTCGCCGTCGGGCGGTCGGCCGCGGGCAGCCCCATCAGGGTGCGGATCGCGGGGCGGACGAACAGCTCGAAGGAGACGTAGCTGGAGACCGGGTTCCCGGGGAGGGCGAGCAGCGGTGTGTGGTCGGGGCCGATGGAGCCGAAGCCCTGCGGCTTGCCCGGCTGCATGGCGAGCTTGCGGAAGTCGACGCCGCCGCCCGGCTCGTCCTCGTCACCGACCGAGGACAGGGCCTCCTTGACCACGTCGTACGCGCCGACGCTGACGCCGCCCGTGGTGACGACGAGGTCGGCGCGGATCAGCTGGTCCTCGATGGTGGCGCGCAGGGTCTCGGCGTCGTCGGCGACGGCTCCGACGCGGTAGGCGATGGCGCCGGCGTCCCGGGCGGCGGCGGTGAGGGCGAAGCTGTTGGAGTCGTAGATCCGGCCGCCGGTCAGCTCGCCGCCGGGCTGTACGAGTTCGCTGCCGGTGGACAGGACGACGACGCGGGGGCGGGGGCGCACCTTGACGGTGGAGCGGCCGATCGCGGCGAGCAGGCCGATCTGGGGCGGCCCGATCACCGTGCCCGCCTTGAGCGCGAGGTCGCCGGGGCGCACATCGCTGCCCCGTCCGCGGACATGGGCGCGGGCCTCCGCGGGGCGGTGGACGCGGACCTCTCCGCCGGCGCCCTCGGGGGCGTCGCTGTGGGCGCGCATCGCGGCGGCGGGGCCCTCGCCCGTACCGCCGTCGGTCCACTCGACGGGGACGACGGCCTCGGCGCCCTCCGGGAGGGGGGCGCCCGTCATGATGCGGGCGGCCTCGCCGGGGCCGACGCGCCGGCCGTCGCCGAGTCCGGCGTCGCCGGCGGCGACGTCGCCGATGACGGTGAGGACGGCGGGGAACTCCTCGGTGGCGCCCTCGACATCGGCGACGCGGACCGCGTAACCGTCCATCGAGCTGTTGTCGAAGGGCGGCAGGGCGATCTCCACGACGACGTCCTCGACCAGGACGCAGCCCTGGGCCTCGGGCAGTTGCAGCTCGATGGGTTCGAGCGGCTTCACCGCGGCGAGGATGTCTTCCAGGTGCTCGTCCACCGACCAGATCGTGCTGCTCAACGTGCTACATCTCCTCGGTGACGTACCGGCGGAGCCAGCTGCGGAACTCCGGCCCCAGATCTTCACGTTCGCACGCGAGTCTGACAATGGCACGCAGATAGTCGCTGCGGTCGCCGGTGTCGTAGCGGCGGCCCTTGAAGACGACGCCGTGCACGGGGCCGCCGGCCTTCTCGTCCTCGGCGAGCAGCTGCAGGGCGTCGGTCAGCTGGATCTCGTTGCCCCGGCCCGGCTCGGTCCGGCGCAGTATGTCGAACACCGCGGGGTCCAGGACGTAGCGGCCGATCACCGCGAGGCTGCTGGGCGCGTCGGCGGGTTCCGGCTTCTCGACCAGGCCGGTGACGCGTACGACGTCCGCCTCGGCGGTGGGTTCGACGGCCGCGCAGCCGTACTGGTGGATCATCGAGGTCGGGACCTCCATGAGCGCGATGACGCTGCCGCCCTCGCGCTCCTGGACCTCGGTCATCCGGGACAGCAGCGGGTCGCGGGGATCGATGAGGTCGTCACCGAGGAGTACGGCGAAGGGCTCGTCGCCGACGTGCGGCGCGGCGCACAGGACGGCGTGGCCCAGACCCCGGGGGTCGCCCTGGCGGACGTAGTGCATGGTGGCGAGGTCGGTGGACTCGCGGACCTTGCGGAGCCGGTCGGCGTCGCCCTTGCGGGTCAGGGCGCCCTCCAGCTCGTAGTTCCGGTCGAAGTGGTCCTCCAGGGGACGCTTGTTGCGCCCGGTGACCATCAGCACGTCGTGCAGTCCGGCGGCCACCGCTTCCTCGACGACATACTGGATGGCAGGCTTGTCGACGACAGGCAGCATCTCTTTGGGGGTGGCCTTGGTGGCCGGCAGGAAGCGGGTTCCGAGGCCCGCCGCCGGGATGACGGCCTTGCTGATCCTGGGGTTCGACTGGGTCATGCGCTGAACCCTAACGGGGTCACATGGGCGGAAGATGAGCCTCCGGTTAACTTTGTCCTCATACAGCCCTGTACGAGAGGCCGACAGGTACCCCGTTGAACACCGACATGTCCGCAAAGGCGCTGCTGCGGCATGAACTGCTCGCCGCACGTCGCCTCCTGACGGACCAGGACGCCGAACGTGCCGCCGCGGTTCTCGCCCGCCACGCACTCGCACTCCCCGAGCTGGGCGGTGCCCGCACGGTCGCCGCGTACGTCTCGGTGGGGCGCGAACCGGGCACCCGCGCGCTGCTGGACGCGCTGCGCGCGCGGGGCGTACGGGTGCTGCTGCCGGTGCTGCTCACCGACAACGACCTGGACTGGGCACCGTACGAGGGCGCCGAGGGCCTTGTGAAGGCGGGGCGGGGGCTGCTCGAACCGGCCGGCGAGCGGCTTGGCCCCGACGCGGTCCTGGAGGCGGACGCGGTGCTGCTGCCCGGTCTCGCGGTGGACGCGCGCGGCATGCGCCTCGGGCGTGGCGGCGGCAGCTACGACCGGGTGCTGGCGCGCCTGACGGCCGCCGGGGCCACGCCCGCGCTGGTCGTCCTGCTGTACGCGAACGAGGTGGCCGAGCGGGTCCCGGCGGAGCCGCACGACTTCCCCGTGCACGCGGTGGTCACACCACAAGGCCCCCGGCGCTTCGGCGTGAGCTGAAGCACCGGGGGCCTGCGGGGAGCGCTTACGGCTTGAGCGTCAGCGTGTCCGTCGTCGTCCCGGCCACGGCGTTCGTGCCGTAGGACCAGGGCAGCAGCTCACCGTTGACCCATTTGTCGGTCTGGTCGGTGTAGTGCGCGGCGAACGCGTGCCCGGAGGCGCCGGTGAGGTTGATCCAGCGGGACTTGTCCCAGTCCCCCACGTTGACGACCATCCGCATCGACGGCACCCAGACCACCTCGTAGCCGCCGGCCGCGTTCCAGCCGGTGGCGTCCACCGCGGCCTCGCCGCCGCCGAGGTTCCAGGGTCCGCGGTTGAGGACCCGCTGGAGGAGGCCGGGGCCCTCGGTGCCGAGGGTCTGGTTCTTCAGGGTCAGCTGGTGCAGCCGGCCCCAGTTCCAGGTGGTGATGTCCTTGCCGAGCTTGGCGGTCAGCTCCCAGCGGGCGTCCTCCATGGCGCGGGCGAACAGCTGGTCGCGGGTCTCGGTCGCCTTGTCCTTGCGGTTCTTGGGCGACTTCCACCAGTCGCTGTCCGGCTTGTCCATGAGGTTCGCGACGACCTGGTACCAGCGGTCGCCGCCGTCGGGCTGCGCGGAGTCCGGGGCGCGCTGGCCGCACTCGCGTACCAGCCGGTCCTGCTCGTCGACCGGGCCGGAGCTCTTGGCCGGGCGGACGTTCAGGCACTCGCCCTCGACGCGCATCTCCTTGGGCAGCTTGTCGCCGAAGGCGAGCTTGAGGATGTTGCGCCAGACGCCGTTGAAGTACGCGGCGGCGGCCGAGTCGGCCTCCTGGGTGTAGTCCCAGCCCTCCAGCAGCTTCTGCGCCTGGCGGACGTCCTTGTCGGAGACGTTGATCTTCAGCAGTTCGGGCACCAGCAGCGCGGCGATCTCGCTGGTGTTGTCCATCTGCATCTTCTGCATGTCTTCGGTCGAGATCTTGCCGCCGCCCTTGATCTTCGACTGGACGAGGTCGTTGATCCGCTGGCTGCGGCTGCCGTAGCCCCAGTCCTTGGTGAGCAGGTACGGGTACGTGTCCTCGTCGATCACGGCCTGGTTGGCGGTGACGATGTAGCCGCGCTCCGGGTCGTACTCGTAGGGCAGCTCGTCGAACGGGATCGGGTCCTTCTTCCAGCCGTACGCCGAGGACCAGCCGGGGCTGGGCGTGGTGCCGTCACCCTGCTTTCGGACCGGGATCCTGCCGGGGGCCTGGTAGCCGATGTGGCCCTTGGTGTCGGCGTAGATCAGGTTCTGGGAGGGAACCTCGAAGTGCTGGGCCGCCTTGCGGAAGGTCGTGAAGTCCTTGGCGCGGTTCAGCTCGAAGACGGCGTCCATGGAGTGGCCGGGCTCCAGCGCGGTCCACTTCAGGGCGACGGCGTAACCGTCGGCGCGGTCCGGGGCGGAGTTGGTGACGGGGGCCTTCTGGCCGACCTTCTCCAGCTCGCTGTTGCGGTCGGAGACCAGTGGGCCGTTGTTGGTCTCGCGGACGGTGATGTGCCGGTCCTTGCCGCCCGCGACCTTGATGGTCTCCTCGCGGGTGGTGAAGGGCTTCGTCTTCCCGTCGTACAGGTAGCCGTCGGCGGAGACCTTCTCCAGGAAGAGGTCGGTGACGTCGGCGCCGAGGTTGGTGAAGCCCCAGGCGATGTCCTGGTTGTGGCCGATGATCACACCGGGCATGCCGGAGAAGGTGTACCCGGCGGTGTCGTACTTGCAGGTTTCGGAGACCTGCCGGCAGTGAAGGCCCATCTGGTACCAGAGCGACGGCAGCATCGGCGCGAGGTGCGGGTCGTTGGCGAGCAGCGGCTTGTTGGTCGTCGTGTACTTACCGGAGACGACCCAGGAGTTCGAGCCGATGCCGGTGCCGTTCGGGCCGAGCAGTGCGGGGATCTCGTCGAGGGTGTCGGAGAGCGCGCCGAGCTGCGTGTTCAGGCCCTCGGTGGCACCCGTCACGGTGTTCGCGCCGCTGCCGTCGGTGTCGGTCGCCTTGGGGTCGAACTTTCCGGTGGCCGAGGAGATCGCGCCCTCGGTGACGATCGGCTCGTGCTTGTCGTACGGGTAGTCCGGGTAGAGCTGCTTGATCTGGCCGGCGTCGAGCCGGCTCGTCATCAGCGAGCGGTCGATCTCGTCCTGCATGTTGCCGCGCAGGTCCCAGGCCATGGCCTTCAGCCAGGCGACGGAGTCGACCGGGGTCCACTCGGACGGCTCGTAGTCGTTGGTGAAGCCGAGCGCGGCGTACTCGAGGGAGATGTCCTTGCCGTCGCGCCCCTTGAGGTAGGCGTTCACGCCGTCCGCGTACGCCTGGAGGTTCTTCTTGGTCTCGTCGGACAGGACGGTGTCGTACTCCTCCTGCGCGACCTTGCGCCAGCCCAGCGTCCGCAGGAAGGAGTCCGTCTCGACCTGGCCGGAGCCGAACATCTCGGAGAGCCGGCCGGCCGTCAGGTGGCGGCGTACGTCCATCTCCCAGAAGCGGTCCTGCGCCTGGACGAAGCCCTGGGCGCGGAACAGGTCCGCGTCGGAGTCCGCGTAGATCTGCGGGATCCCGTAGCCGTCGCGCTTGACCTCGACGTTGCCGGAGAGGCCGTCGATGTGGATGGTGCCGTTGGTCTGCGGGTACGAGGCACGCACGGTGGACACGGACCAGTACGTCCCGTAACCGATGCCCGCGACCAGCGCCAGCACCAGGACGAGCACGAGCAGGCGGGCGCGGCGCCCCTTCTTCTTCTTGCGCGGCCCGCCACCGGCGGTACCGGTGGATCCGGAAGAGGCGGTTGTTGTGGCGGGCATCGCTGTCCTTCGAGGGCAGGGCGGTCCTGGGAGTGCAGGAGCAACCATAGGCGCAGCGCGTAACCCACTCGGACGCGGTATCAGGATGGCTCGAATTGCGTAGCGATCGTACGAATACTCGAACGCATCAAGAAAGCGTTAAAGATTAGGTAAGGTAACGAAGTACCGGCCGCCGGAAGACGATCCGGCAGGCGTACGCAGGGAGAGGACCGGCCACTGACTGTCCACACACTCAACGAACTCCTGCTCGTCTGCTCACTCGTCCTGCTCGTCGCCGTCGCGGCGGTGCGCATCTCGTCCCGCAGCGGGCTTCCCAGCCTGCTCCTGTACCTGGGCATCGGCATCGCCCTGGGGCAGGACGGCTTCTTCGACGTCAAGTTCGACAACGCGGAACTGACGCAGGTCATCGGCTACGCGGCGCTCGTCGTGATCCTCGCCGAGGGCGGCCTCGGCACGAAGTGGAAAGAGGTCAGGCCGGCACTGCCCGCTGCCGCGATGCTGTCGCTCGTCGGCGTCGGCATCAGCGTGGGCGTGACCGCGGCCGGGGCGCACTACCTGGTCGGCCTGGAATGGCGGCAGGCGCTCATCATCGGCGCCGTCGTCTCGTCCACGGACGCCGCAGCCGTCTTCTCCGTGCTGCGCAAGGTCCCGCTGCCCGCCCGCGTCACCGGTGTCCTGGAGGCCGAGTCCGGCTTCAACGACGCCCCCGTCGTCATCCTCGTGGTCGCCTTCTCGACCGTCGGCGAGGTCGACAGCTGGTACGTGCTGATCGGCGAGATAGCCCTGGAACTGGCCATCGGCGCAGCCGTCGGCATCGCGGTCGGCTGGCTCGGCTCGTACGGACTGCGCCATGTGGCCCTGCCCGCCTCCGGCCTCTACCCGATCGCCGTCATGGCCATCGCGGTGTCCGCGTACGCCGCGGGCGCCATGCTCCACGGCAGTGGCTTCCTCGCCGTCTACCTCGCGTCGATGATCCTCGGCAACGCCAAACTGCCGCACTGGCCGGCGACCCGGGGCTTCGCGGACGGACTCGGCTGGCTGGCCCAGATCGGCATGTTCGTCCTGCTCGGACTGCTGGTCACCCCGCACGACCTGCTCGACGACTTCTGGCCCGCCGTCGTCGTGGGCCTGGTGCTGACCGTGGTGGCACGGCCGCTGGAGGTCTTCATCTCGCTGCTGCCGTTCCGATTGCCCTGGCAGGAGAAAGCCCTCATGTCCTGGGCCGGACTGCGCGGCGCCGTGCCCATCGTTCTGGCGACCATTCCCATGGTGTCCGGAATCGACGGCTCCGCCCGCGTCTTCAACATCGTCTTCGTCCTGGTCGTCGTCTACACCCTCATCCAGGGCCCGACCCTGCCCTGGCTCGCCAAGGCACTCAACATCAAGGACGACCCGTCCGAGGCCTCCGACCTGGGCATCGAGTCGGCGCCCCTGGAGCGGCTGCGCGGGCACCTGCTGTCGGTGGCCGTTCCCGCGGAGTCGAAGATGCACGGTGTCGAGGTCGGCGAACTGCGCATGCCCGCGGGCGCCGCGGTCACCCTCGTCGTACGCGACGACAAGAGCTTCGTACCCGCCCCCTCGACGGTGCTGCGGCGCGGCGACGAACTGCTCGTCGTGGCCACCGACCCGGTGCGCGACGCGGCCGAGGCCCGGCTGCGCGCGGTCGCCGAGGGCGGCAAGCTGGCCGGCTGGCTCGGGACGCCCGGCGGGCAGCCCGCCGGGCAGGAGTCCCCCGTGCCGCAGGTGGCCGGGGCGCTCAAGGCGGTCAAGAAACTCGGCGGCAGGGCGGACGAGGGCAAGAAACGCAACGCGAAGGCACACCACTGAGCGCACACAGTGTTCACAGGCGGCGAGGGGCGGGGTGCGCACAATCGCAGGGCCTCCGCCCTTCCTGCCTGTAGCATGAAGGAAACCTAGAACCACCAATTGATCGACCAACTCTGCCTGACGCAGAGCTGGCGCGACCGTATGGCGGTCGTGGCGTCCTCCGTACCGGCTGTGCACCGCACGCCGGCCGCGAGCGCCCGGCATCTACCGCAGTTCCGCGCGAAGAGGACAGCTCTCGGCAGCCCCCGCCCGGCCCGCACCCCTGTGCCGGCCGCCCCGGGGAGCACGGCCACCAGGCGGCAGAAAGGCAAGGACCGTGGCGTCCACGGTCTCCGACCGCCCCGGATACGGGCAGTTGCTGCGCACCCCCGGTGCGTGGACCTTCCTCCTTCCCGGCTTCGCCGCACGGCAGCCCTTCGCGATGCTGACCATCGGCATCGTGCTGCTGGTCCAGCACACCACCGGCTCCTACGGCAGCGCGGGCGCCGTCGCGGCCGTCACCGGGGTCTCCATGGCCCTGTTCGCCCCGCAGACCGGCAAGCTCGCCGACCGCTTCGGCCAGCAGGCCGTCCTGCTGCCCGGCGTACTGCTCCATGCCGCCGCCGTATCCCTCCTGGTGACACTCGCCCTGGCGGACGCGCCCCTGTGGGCCCTGTTCGCCGCGGCCGCCCCGACCGGCGCGTCCGTCCCGCAGATCGGCCCCATGGTGCGCGCCCGCTGGGCAGCCGTGCTGGGAGCCGCCCCCGGGCGTGAGGCGTCGCCGCTGCTGGCGACGGCCGCCGCGTTCGAGTCGGTGACGGACGAGTTCACCTTCGTCATCGGCCCCGTCCTCGCCACCGCGCTCTGCACCGGAGTGCACCCGGCGGCCGGTCTGATCGCGGAAGCCGCGCTCACCCTGGTCGGCGGCCTGCTCTTCGCCGCGCGGCGCGCCACCCAGCCGCCCGTCCGCGACCGCGCCCTGCCCGGCGCCGAGCGGCACGCCTCCGCCCTGTCCATCCCCGGCGTGCGCGTCCTCGCGGTCGCCTTCCTGGGCATCGGCTCGGTCTTCGGCGGCATGCAGGTCTCGCTGACCGCGTTCGCCGAGGAGATCGGCAACCCCGGCGCCAACGGTGTGCTGTACGGGATCTTCGCCGCCGGCAACATGCTCGCCGGGATCGCCTGCGGAGCCATCGCCTGGAAGGTGGGACCCCGCCGCCGCCTGGTCGTCGGCTACACCGGGCTGGCGCTGACCGCGTCGGGCCTGTGGGCGATGCACTCGGTGCCGCTGCTCGCCGCGCTCGGCCTGCTGGTCGGGCTCTGCATCGCTCCGGCCCTGATCAGCGGCTACACGCTGGTCGAGGCGCTGGTGCCGGGGTCCGCGCGGACCGAGGCGTTCACCTGGCTGACGGGCGCGGTCGCGCTGGGCCAGGCGGCCGCGGTGACGGTGGCCGGCCGGCTCGCGGACGGACACGGCGCGAGCACCGGATTCCTGGTGCCGCTGGTGGGCACGGTGCTGGCGCTGGTCACCCTCGTGACGCTGCGTTCGAGGCTTCTTCCGGCCGGTCCGGGGCGGACCGTGGCACGTGGTATCGGTCACCGCGGGCCGGTCACGGTGGACTGATCCAGCGGAATGCGTCACTATGGAGCGTCGTTAGCACTCATCGAGTCAGAGTGCCAGGAGGAACAAAGTGCCGACCTACCAGTACCAGTGCACCGAGTGTGGCGAGGGCCTCGAAGCGGTGCAGAAGTTCACCGATGACGCCCTCACGGTGTGCCCGAACTGCGACGGACGCCTGAAGAAGGTGTTCTCGGCGGTCGGCATCGTCTTCAAGGGTTCCGGCTTCTACCGGAACGACAGCCGCGGCTCCTCGTCGAGCAGCACCCCGGCTTCCTCCGCATCGAAGACCGCCGGTTCCGGATCGTCCTCCACCGGCTCCTCGACCTCGTCGGAGACGAAGTCGTCGCCCGCCCCGGCGTCCACGTCGTCGGCCTCCTCGTCCTCTTCCTCGACGAGCGGTTCGTCAGCCGCCTGAGCAGCCGGCCCCACAGCCTTCGCGAAGACCCCGCCGAGCCGCTCGGCGGGGTCTTCGCGCACCCGCGCCCGCCTGCGGGGAGGGCGGGCCCGGCGCCTAGGGTGACCGCATGGCGAACGCAGAGATCGGTGTGATCGGCGGCTCGGGGCTGTACTCCTTCCTGGAGGACGTCACCGAGGTCCGCGTGGAAACCCCCTACGGAGAACCCAGCGACTCCGTATTCATCGGCGAGACCGGCGGCCGCCGGGTCGCCTTCCTCCCCCGGCACGGCCGCGGCCACCACGTGCCCCCGCACCGCATCAACTACCGCGCCAACCTGTGGGCGCTGCGCTCGGTCGGCGTACGCCAGGTGCTCGCCCCGTGCGCGGTGGGCGGGCTGCGCCCGGAGTACGGGCCGGGCACCCTGCTCGTACCGGACCAGCTCGTGGACCGCACGAAGACCCGCGTCCAGACCTATTACGACGGTGAGACCCGGGCCGACGGGATCCTGCCGAACGTCGTCCACCTCGGGTTCGCGGACCCGTACTGCCCCATGGGCCGCAAGGCGGCGCTGGCCGCCGCGCGGGGCCGGGACTGGGAGGCCGTGGACGGCGGCACGCTGGTGGTCGTGGAAGGGCCGCGCTTCTCGACCCGCGCCGAGTCGCGCTGGCACGCCGCGATGGGCTGGTCCGTGGTCGGCATGACCGGGCACCCCGAGGCGGTGCTCGCCCGCGAACTGGGGCTCTGCTACACCACGATGACCCTGGTAACGGACCTGGACGCGGGCGCCGAGGCGGGCGAGGGCGTCTCCCACGAGGAGGTGCTGAAGGTGTTCGCGGCCAATGTGGACCGGCTGCGCACGGTCCTCTTCGACGCGGTGGCGGGGCTGCCGTCGGAGGCGGACCGCGGGTGCCCGTGCGGGCACGCGCTGGACGGGATCGATACGGGGATCGCGCTGCCGTAGGGCGCTGGTCGTAGCTGCGGCGGGTGGCGGAGTTATCCACATCCGGTGGACGGTCCACAGGCTCCGGCGGGAATCGTGCGGACGGCGCATCGTGGGGGTTGTCCGGCGGCCGAACCCACGGGTTCCGGCGGCCGGCCCGACCCGAAGACTCCCGACGCAGGCGGTGTTCGCGATGCGCTCCTCACGTTCTCCCTTCTCGCCCCGGTCCGGCCCCGCCGCTCCGTTCACGGGCGCGCCGCCGGGGCCGCTGCCCTCTCCCGCGCCCTGCGGGGTGCCCGCGTTCCCGCCGCTGCGGGTGCGCGGGGGCACCGGTCAGCGGCTGCGCCGGGCGGTGTGGCGGCAGCGCCGGTCCATGGCGGCCGGGCTGGCGCTGACGGCGGCCGCGCTGGCGGTCTCCGGGTTCGCCGGGGGCGGTGGCGGCGGGCACGGCGGTGGTACGGCGCAGGGCGCGGCCCGGGAGCGGGCGTCGCCGCCGGTGCGTCTGGTGTCGGCGCCGGTGCGGATCGCGGACGCGGAGACCGTGCGGCTGCTGCGGCCGGGCGACCGGGTGGACGTGGTCGCGTCGGGGGATGCCGGGGCGGCGGAGGCCCGGGTGCTGGCCAGGGGCGCGCGGGTGGAGCGGGTGCCGGCGGCCGTCGGGGGTGCGGGCGAGGCGGGGGCGCTGGTCGTGCTGGCGGTGCCGAGGGCGACGGCCGCCGATCTGGCGGGTGCGGGGATTTCCGGTGGATTCGCGGTGATCCTGTGTTGATTCGTACTGACGACCTATCACCTCACCTGGCAGCCCGCCTGAATGGGCTGGTTGCGTGCCCCACTGCCGTAGGTTGCCGGGGAGTCCACCCCACTTGTGGCATTTACGGAGGGCGGCGCAGCCGTGAGCGAGACAAAGAAGGTCAGTCTGCTGGAGGGCTTCAAGGCCTTCCTGATGCGTGGCAACGTGATCGATCTGGCGGTTGCCGTCGTCATCGGCGCGGCGTTCACGAACATCGTGAACTCGATCGTCAAGGGGGTCATCAACCCGCTCGTCGGTGCGTTCGGCACCCAGGACCTGGAGAAGTACAGCTCCTGTCTGAAGGCTCCGTGCGGGACGGACCCGGCGACGGGCGAGGCGACGGAGGGCATCCGGATCATGTGGGGTTCGGTGCTCAGCGCGACGCTCAGCTTCCTGATCACCGCCGCCGTCGTCTACTTCCTGATGGTCCTGCCGATGGCGAAGTACCTTGCCCGGCGGGCCGCGATGCAGGCGGCGAAGGAGGGCGTCCAGGAGACGCTGGAGGTGACCGAGCTGGAGGTCCTGAAGGAGATCCGCGACACCCTGGTCGCGCAGCGCGGCGGCAGCGGGAACCCCGCCTAGGGCGCTCCCGCCGGGGCCGGTGTCAGATGTGGTGCGGCGGCTTCTCGTCCAGGAAGCGCGCCAGGTCGGCGGCGCTGTTGCCGGACGGGGCCCGCTCGCCCCACCCCTGGTCCGTGTCGTCCGCGGACTGCTGGTCCAGCGGATCGTCGAAGATCAGCGCCGGCCTGGGCCGGTCCGGCGTGGTGGGCTCCGCATCGCGCGGGCCGGGAGCGGGGGCGGTACTCATACCTCCAGGGTACGGCCGTCCGGCCGGGGCAGGCGGTCAGCGGTCCTTGGGGTCGATGAGCCAGAGCCCGAGGACCACGAGGAACGACAGGCAGAGGAACCCGGCGCCCCACCAGGCGGTGCCGGAGTTGCCCTCCATCCATTCGTCGACGATGACCGTCAGGCCCCACAGCTGCCCGATGACGACGCTCATGGCCAGCACGAGGCGGGCGGTGAGCTTCGAGGACCGCTCCGGCTCCTGGTCGGTGCCGGCACCGGGCCCGGGCCCGGTGTGGCGGACCCGGGGGTCCCCATAGCCGCTGGTGGGCCGGATCTGCGGGTAGCGCTCGTGGACGGGCCGGTTGAGCTCGGCCCGCGCGCTGCCGGGGTGGTACTCGGGATAGCGCGGCCCCGGGTGCTGCGGGGGTCCGAGGTACTGCGAGTCGGGAGAGGGCTGTGGGCCGGTCGCCGGGCTGCGGTCGTCGTCGCTCATGCCGGGCTCCCGGGGGTGTCGGACATGCCGGCCGCGGTACGGGTGCGCGTACGGGACGGACCCGGGGCGGGCCCGGGGGCCGCCGTGCGGGCGGCGGCCCCGGAAGCGGGGGGTGCCTCGGCACCGTCGCGGACGCCGGGGCAGCCGAGGCGGGAGGCCAGGTCGGGGCGGTCCTCGCCGAGCTGGCGGCACAGCCCGTGCTCGATGCTCTCGCCGGACCGGGTGGTGCCGACGGCCCAGATGCTGCCGTCGGTCTGCTCGGTGAGCACGACCTTGGGCAGCCCCCGGGGCGGCGGTCCGGCGGTGACCTCGCCGCTGCGGGCGTCGAAGACGCCTTCGTGGCAGGGGCAGTACAACTCGCCCTCGGTGCCCCGGTCCTTGCGCCAGAGCACCCCGCAGGCGAGATGGGTGCAGATCGCGGAGTAGCCGACGAGGGTGCCGTCGTTGAGCCGGACGGCGACCGCGCGGTCCTCCTCATCGGGGTAGTCGAAGGCGATGGACTCACCGGGAAGGAGCTGTGCGGCGATCTTCTTCGGGGCGGGGGCCTTGCCGTTGTCGTCGGGGTCGCCATGGCGGGGCAGGATGCCGCCGGCGACGCCGAGACCGCCGATGGCGAGCCCGCCGGACACGGTGGCGACGATGCGCAGGTAGTCGCGGCGGGTGGTGAGTGCGTCGGCGGCGATCCGGTCGTGCAGGGCCTCGCGCGGGTCCCCGGAGGCCGGCTGTCCGGGCGGGCCGGGAGGCGTGCTGCCGGGGTCGCGGGGCGGGGGCTGCTTCGGGTCGCCGGGGGGCGGGTAGTGGGTTTCGGTCACCGTCGGACGTCCTTCCCGTTGATCTCGACGACGGGCAGGCCACCGGGTACCGGCCACTGGACCCGGTCGGCGGGCACGACCATCGCGACGCCGGTGCGGACCTCGCTCTCGCCGAAGACGAAGGAGTCGGCGACCTGGACACCGGGGCGTTCGGCCTGGAGCTCCTCGGCGGTTCCGTAGAAGAGCGCGCCGGTCGGGCAGACGGTGGCGCACATGGGGGCGAGGCCGTAGGCGGTGCGGTCGTAGCAGAGGTTGCACTTCATCTGCAGCTTCGCCTGGAGGTCGATCTTCGGTACGCCGAAGGGGCAGGCGTTGACGCAGTTGGCGCAGCCGATGCAGCGGGTGGTGTCGGCCTGCTGCACGACGCCGTCGGCGGTCACCAGGATCGCGTCGGCGGGGCACACCTCGGCGCAGGGGGCGACGGGGTCCTCGCAGTGCATGCAGACCGTGGGAAGGGAGGCGACGGACTGGCCCTCGTCGGTGTAGTCGAGGTGGATCATGGACTTGCCGCGGTGCGAGTCGCATTCGCGGCAGGCGGAGACGCAGGCCTGGCAGCCGATGCAGCGCCCCGGGTCGATGAAGATCGTGCGGCCCATCATGCGGGCATCAGCTCCTCTCCGAGGTGCCGCGGCCCTGCGGGGAGGTGGGCGGCAGCGGGTCGGTGCGGGAGACCTGGGTCTCCGGGTAGGCGACGTGCCCGGGGGCGACCGGGGGCGCGGGGACCACGTCGATCCGCTCGGCGTGCTCGATGCGGCAGGCGCACACCTTGTACTCGGGGATCTTGGAGCGGGGGTCGAGGGCGTCGATGGTGAGGACGTTGGCGGCGGTGGGGACCGGCCAGTGGTAGGGGATGAAGACGGTGTCGGGGCGGATCGCCTCGGTGACCAGGGCGGGGAAGACCTCGCTGCCGCGCCGGGTCACGACGCGGACGGGTTCGCCGTTGCGGAAGCCGTGCGAGGGGTGGACCTCGGCCCAGGGGCGGGGGGTCTGTTCGACGAGGGCGCCCAGGCGGCGGGTCTGGTTGCCGGAGAGGAAGTGGGCGACGGTGCGTCCGGTGGTGAGCGTCATGGGGTGCTCGTCGTCGTACGGGTCCATCGGCGGGTGCCACTCGACGACCTGGAGGTGGATCTTGCCGTCGGGGTGGTAGGTCTTCCCGTCCTCGAAGAGCCGGGGGGTACCGGGGTGGTCGGTGGAGGGGCAGGGCCAGGCGATGCCGCCGGTCTCCTCCAGCCGTTCGTAGGTGATGCCGTAGTAGTCGTTGACGGTGCCGGCGGAGGCGATCCGCAGTTCGTCGAAGACCTGGCGGGAGTTGTCGAAGGCGAACTTGTCGCCGGCGCCGAGCCGTCGGGCGAGTTCGCACATCACCCAGGTGTCCGTACGGACGCCGGGGGGTGGGTCCTGGGCCTTGTTGTGCTTGACCACGCGGGCCTCGGCGTTGGCCATGACGCCGTCGTCCTCGGCCCAGGTGGTGACGGGGAAGACGACGTGCGCGTTGGCGGCGGTCTCGGAAAGGAAGAAGTCGAATTGGGCGTGGAACTCAGTGGCGTCGTACCCCTCCTTGACCACCTTGTAGTTGGGCAGGGACACGAAGGGGTTGTTGCAGACGCCGATCAGGCCGCGGATCTCGCGGCGCTGCATCTGCCAGACCATTTCCATCATCGAGGTTCCGGCGGGCGGGAGTTCGGACTCCTCGATGCCCCAGATCTCGCAGATCTGCCGGCGGTGCTCCGCGTTGTTGATGGAGCGTCCGCCGGGAAGGAGGTCGGATTTCTGGCCGTGCTCGCGGCCGCCCTGCCCGTTGCCCTGGCCGGTGATGGTGCCGTAGCCGGCGCCGGGCTTGCCGATGTTCCCGGTGGCGGCGCAGAGGTTGATCACGGTGAGGCAGTTCTCGACGCCCTGCGAGTGGTGCTCGATGCCGCGGGCGTGCCAGGCCATGGCCTTGGGCGCGCGGGCGAAGGTGCGGGCGACCTGGACGATCTGTTCGGCGGGGACACCGCAGATCTCGGCGGCGCGGGACGGCGGGTACTCGGCGACCTTGGCCTTGACCTCTTCCCAGCCGGTGGCGTGGCCGGCGAGGTAGGCCTCGTCGGTGAGGCCCTCCTCGACGATGACGTGGAGCACGGAGTTGAAGAACGCGGAGTCGGTGCCGGGTTTCAGCGCGACGTGGATGTCGGCGGTCCGGGCGACGGCCGTCTCGCGGGGGTCGATCACGATGAGGCTGGCGCCGCGGTCCCGGGCGCCCCACACGTACTGCGTCATCACGGGGAAGCACTCGCCGACGTTGGAGCCGGCGATGAGCAGGCAGTCGGTGAGGAGGATGTCGGAGAAGGGGTTGCCGGCCCGGTCGATGTTGAAGGCCAGTTTGTTGGCGCCGGCCGCGCTGACCATGCAGAGCCGGCCGTTGTAGTCGACGTGCCGGGTCTTGAGGGCGACCCGGGCGAACTTGCCGACCAGGTAGGTCTTCTCGGAGAACAGGCTCGCTCCACCGAGCAGCCCGAAGGCGTCGTTCCCGTACGTCTGCTGGATGCGCCTGATCTCGGCGACGGTGAAGTCGAGCGCCTCGTCCCAGGAGACCTCGCGAAGTTCCTCGTCGCGGGAGCGCCGCATGAGGGGGGCGGTGAGCCGGTCGGGGTGATTGACCTGCTGGTAGGCGTTGATGCCCTTCGGGCACAGGCGCATGCGGTTGATGTCGTGGTTGCGGGGTTCGACGCCGAAGACCTTGCCGCCGCGGTCGACGCGCAGATACATGCCGCACTGGACGCCGCAGAAGCAGCAGTGGGTGGGGACGAGGGTCTCGCCGTTCTGGTCGGCGTGCCACCGGTCGGCGGGGATTCCGCCCGCGTCGCGGAAGGCGCGGGTGCCCGGGGGTGCGAGGGAGGGATCGAGGGGGACGACCGCATGCGGTTCGGGCGTGCGCGAGTCCGCGGTCATTTGAAGCCCTTCTTCACCTGGGAGAGGTAGGCGCTGCCTCGCAGCACCCGCTTGCAGCGCGGGCAGTACTCGGCCCACTCGTCGAAGCCGAGGCTGAGGTCGCGCATGGTGCCGCGGAGGTTGTCGACGTACGGGGTGGTGTCGATGGGTTCCTCGCAGCGGCGGCAGCTGAAGACCTCTTCGTCCTGCCGGCCGGTGTACTTGAACAGCTGCATACCGACGGCGGCGGGCCGCTGGACGATGTGGAAGAACTTCCCGAACGGGATGTAGATGAGGGTGAAGACCACCGCGACCATGTGGAGGATCGCCAGGAACTCGTAGCCGCCGCCGTGCAGGAAGATCGAGGAGAAGGTGAGGAGCAGACCGGTCACCGAGATGACGATGAGCGCGATCAGCGGCACCAGGTCGTAGCCGAACCGCTGGCCGGTGATGGCCGCGCGGTCCTTCATGCGCCGCCACAGGAAGTACGAGGCGCCGGGGATGACGAGGACTGCGGCGATGTCCAGGCCGTGGAACATCAGCCAGCCGAGGAAGTCGAGGGAGTCGAACCCGATGATCTTGAAGCCCCAGACACGCATCTCGTAACCGGGTCCGGAGCCGGTGCCCGAGGTGAAGGTGAACCAGCCCCAGGTCAGCGGGAAGGTGATCAGCGAGGCGAGGACGCAGCCCCAGAAGATCAGCTGGTGGGCGGCCCAGCGGGCGTGCGAGCGGGCGCCGAGGAACTTCTGGAAGCCGAGGTAGGTGGCGATCATCTTCGGCAGTGCGGTGGGCGCCCGCCGGAAGTTGTCGACCGAGAAGAGGCTCCCCCAGCCCTTCTTGAACAGCCGTTTGGCGCCGGGCCCGGAGACCCAGACGGTGTACCGGTACGCGACGCCGAAGGCGAGGAACACCGTGGCCACGGCGTACGGCAGCAGCGCGGAGTCGAAGTGCTCCAGGAACCGGCTGCCGAGCACGATGGCCACGACCAGCAGGAGGGAGACGATGACGCCCGCCGCGGTCGCCCGCCCGGTGACGGACCGGGGAACGAGCCCCCCGGCGCGCACGGACCCGCCCTGCGGCGGCGGACCGCCGGCCCCGTCGACGGCCCCTTCGACGGCCCCGGGAGGGCCCCCGGGGGCGGGCTGCGCGGCTGCGCCTGCGGCTTCAGGTGGCTCGGTCACGCTGCCACGGTAGGGCGGCGTGTGGTGATTGGTCCTGTTTTGTGGGCCCAGGGGGTGAGCGAGTCGCGGGGGCCGTCGACGGTACGTTGGCCGCCCGTCCACCCGCCTCCCTCCGAAGGAGCCCCTCATGACCCGTCAGGACGCCCTCACCGACGTTCACGGGCTGCGCGTAGGCCATGCGCGGGTCCCCGGGGAGGGTGCGCTCTCCGGCACCACCGTCGTACTCGCACCCGAGGGCGGGGTCGTCGCCGCCGTCGATGTGCGGGGCGGCGGGCCGGGGACGCGGGAGACGGACGCGTTGGATCCGCGCAACCTGGTGCAGCGCATCGACGCGGTCGTGCTCACCGGTGGCAGTGCGTTCGGGCTCGACGCGGCGTCCGGGGTGATGGCGTGGCTGGAGGAGCGGGGGCGCGGGGTGCGGGTGGGCGCCGATCCGGCCCAGGTGGTCCCCGTGGTCCCGGCGGCCTGCGTGTTCGACCTGGGCCGGGGCGGCGACTGGCAGGCCAGGCCGGACGCGGCGACGGGCCGGGCCGCGGTGGAGGACGCGGCGCGTGCGCAGGAGGGTGCGGCGGTCGCCGAGGGGTGTGTCGGCGCGGGCACGGGCGCGGTCGCCGGGCAGCTCAAGGGCGGGGTGGGGACGGCGAGCGTGTTGTTGCCGTCCGGGGTCACCGTGGGCGCGCTCGTCGTGGTCAACGCGGCGGGTTCGGTGCTCGATCCTCGTACGGGGGTGCTGTTCGGGGAGTACGGCGGCGAGGAGCCGGCCGTCGCGCCGCCGGCCGCGGTCCACGAGGCGGCGCAACGGCGCCTGGCACAGGCGCGCGACGCGAACACGCGCCCCCCGCTCAACACCACGCTCGCCGTCGTCGCCACCGACGCCGGCCTCACCCGCGCGCAGGCGCAGAAGCTCGCGGGCACGGCGCACGACGGGCTGGCGCGCGCCATCCGGCCCGTGCACCTGATGACCGACGGGGACACCGTGTTCGCGCTCGCCACCGGCCGGCAGGACCTGGACGCGGAGAACCCGGGCGCGCTCAACCCGCTGCTCGCGGCGGGTGCGGAGGCCGTGGCCCGGGCCATCGTGAAGGCGGTCCGGGCGGCCACGGGCGTCGAGGGCCGTACCGGCGGGGGCACCTTCCCCTCGTACGGCGACCTCTACGGACCGCCACCGCACGCCGGGAACGAGCAGGGCGGGGAAACCGACTCGCCCCCCGCGTAGGGAAGTTCGGGCGGCGTGCACGGAACCTTCCGCGCGCCCCGTGCGTTTTCCTGAACCCCGGTCCCGATGTCAGCCCCAGGGGCTACGTTATGCACGCATCGAGTCACACGCGGCGACGGCCTGGAGACAGCACCTTGAGCGATCCGTACGAGACGACCGAGCAGCACCTCGAGCGAATCCTGCGTCGGGCTCTCAATTCGTTCGACCTGCCCGACAGCACGGTGGAGCGGCTGGGCTCCGCGCTGGCCCACAGCAGCTCCCTGCACTCCTCGCACCACAGCGCCACCCTGCACCGCGAGACGTACCGCCATACGTACCTGCTGAGCGACGGCTCCGCGTCGACCCTGTGGGAGCTGGTGCACGGCGGTCCGCGCGGGGCCGGTCATCCCGACACCCGGCAGCACGAGCTGTACGACGACGAGGCCGACGCGCACATCGCCGTCGCCCGGCTGACCGGCAGCCTGTGGGATGTTCCGGAGTTCGGCGACGAGGAGGGGGCGCAGGCCGACCTGGAGCTCATGTCGGCCCTGCTGGCGGCGCCCCCGGCCCCGCTCCCCCGGATGTACGCGCCGGACAATTCCGCGGACCACGCCCGCCGCGTGCTGCGCCGCGCGGAGAACGGCGACGTGCCCGGCGAGGAGACCGCCCATCTGCTGCGGGCCGCCTTCGCCCACCACATCACGCAGGTCTTCGGCCGTCAGTGCCGGGTGGAGGGCCGGGACGCCGGCTTCACGCTGTACGAGCACGCGTTCCTGCTCCTCGACGGCAGCGAGACGAGCCTGTGGGAGGTCGAGCACACGGCGACGCCGGACGGCCGCCACATGTGCGAGGTGTACGGGGACGAGGAGACGGCGCGCGGCGCGATGGAATCCCGTACGCGCATCTGCTGACCCGGTCCGCCGCATGCCGGTGCCCGCGTCCCCCCGGGGGGATGCGGGCACCGGTGACTCTGCCGCGTACGCCGTCCGGTCAGTGCGTGAGCACCGGCTCCTTGGCGGGCTCCTCCGCGGCGGGCTCGTCCTCCGTCGCGCCCTCCACGTGCTGCTTCGGCCTGGCCGGCAGGGCGAACATCACCACGAAGATCAGCAGCAGCACACCGGTCACCCACCACAGCGACTGCTCGAAGGCGTCCGCGAACGCCGGGCCGACCTGCGCCTGGGTGAGCCGGTCGCCGATCGCCCCGTAGAAGACGACCGAGACGAGCCCGAGGCCGAGCGCGTTGCCCATCTGCTGCACGGTGTTGAACAGGCCGGAAGCGGAACCGGAGTGCTCCTTGGGCACCTCGGACAGCACCGCGTCGGCCAGCGGGGCCACGATCAGGCCCATGCCGACACCCATGACGACCAGGGGCAGCGCCATCTGGAGGGACGTGATGTCCATGCCGTAGTGGTTCGACTCCCAGATGTAGAGCAGCAGGCCGGCCGCCATGAGCAGGGCACCCGTCTGGAGGACCTTGCGGCCGAAGCGGGGCACCAGCTTCTGTACGGAGAGGCCGGCGGCCACCGAGACGGAGACGGAGAACGGGATTCCGGTCGTACCGGCCCGCAGCGCGGTCCAGCCGAGGCCCATCTGCATGTACAGCGTCCAGACCAGGAAGAAGATGCCGAGCCCGATGCCGAAGGTCAGCTGCACGGCGATCCCGGCGGCGAAGCTCCGGACCCGGAACAGCGACAGCTCGATCAGCGGCGACCCGTCCCGGCCGGCCTTGGCGCGCTCGAACAGCACGAGGACGAGGAAGACGAGGACGCTCCCGGCCATCGACAGGTAGCCCCACAGCGGCCAGCCCAGCTCACGGCCGCGGGTCAGCGGGTAGATCAGCATCAGCATGCCGAGCGTGACGAGCACGACGCCGACCAGGTCGAGGCGCAGCGCCTTGGGCGACTTGGACTCGGTGATGAACTTGCTGCCGAGGACCAGGCCGAGGATGCCGACGGGCAGGTTGATCAGGAAGATCGGGCGCCATTCGAGACCGGCGATGTTCCACTCGGTCAGCAGCGCGCCCAGCAGGGGCCCGGAGACCGCGCCGAGGCCGACGATCGCGCCGAAGAGGCCGAAGACCTTGCCGCGCTCGTGGGCGGGGAAGGTGGCGTGCACGATCGACAGGACCTGCGGCACCATCAGCGCCGCCGTCGCGCCCTGGAGGAAGCGGGAGGCGACCAGCATCTCCGGGTTGGCGGCGAAGCCGCAGAGCGCGGAGGCGAGGGTGAAGCCCGCTATGCCGATGAGGAAGAGCCGCTTGCGGCCGTAGATGTCCCCGAGCCGGCCGCCGGTGATGAGCCCGGCGGCGAAGGCCAGGGCGTATCCGGCGACGATCCACTGGATGGAGCTGAACGAGGCGCCGGTGTCCCGCTCAATGCTGGGAATGGCGATGTTGACGATCGTGACGTCGACCAGGTCCATGAAGGCCGCGGTCATCACGATGGCCAGGGCGAACCACCGGCGGCGGTCCGAGGGAGCCGCGGGGGACGGCAGTGGTGCGGAGGAAGTCATGGGAAGAACCTAAACAGCCAATAGGACAGATCATGACCCAATGAGCGCGCATGCTGGGTGGCATGACCGATACCCCGGCACGACTGCTGAATCTGCTGTCACTGCTCCAGACGCCGCGCGAGTGGCCGGGCAGCGAGCTCGCCGAGCGGCTCGCCGTCAGCCCGCGCACGATCCGCCGGGACGTCGACCGCCTCCGTGACCTCGGCTATCCGGTCGAGGCGTCACGCGGTTCGGTCGGCGGCTACCGGCTGGTGGCGGGCGCCGCCATGCCGCCGCTGCTGCTGGACGACGAGGAGGCGGTCGCCATCGCGGTGGGGCTGCGGGCCGGGGCCGGCCATGCCATCGAGGGCGTCGACGAGGCGTCCGTACGGGCGCTGGCCAAGCTGGAGCAGGTGCTGCCGTCCCGGCTGCGCCACCGGGTCTCCACCCTGCAGAACGCGACGGTGCCGCTCGCCCGGGGCGACGGCTCGACGATCGACCCGCAGACCCTGACCGTGATGGCCTCGGCGGTCACCGGCCGGGAGCGGCTGCGGTTCGCGTACCGGGCGGGGGACGGCGCTCAGACGCGGCGGCAGGTCGAGCCGTACCGGCTGGTGAGCACCGGGTGGCGTTGGTATCTGGTGGCGTACGACCTGGAGCGGGAGGCGTGGCGCACGTTCCGGGTGGACCGGGTGAGCGAGCCGTTCGCGACGGGGGCCCGGTTCGCGCCGAGGGAGCTGCCGGAGGGGGACGCGGCGGAGTTCCTGTCGAGTTCGATGGCGCGTCGGCAGTCGGAGATCGAGGTGGATGTGAGCTTCGCGGCGCCGCCGGAGTCCGTCGCGTCGCGGCTGCACGGCCGGATGGGTCCGCTGGAGCCGGAGGGCGAGGGCGGCTGCCGGCTGCGTGCCGTGCTGCGGGACCAGCTGGAGTGGGTGGCGGTGCGGCTGGCGATGGTGGACTGCGAGTTCACCGTGCACGGGCCGCCGCAGTTGGTGGCGTACGTGGCGGATATGGGCGGACGGCTCAGCCGCGCGGCCTCCGGCACGGAACCGGACGGGCGCGCGTAAAAGAATGAGCCCCGGCGCCAGGGGGGGGTGGGCGCCGGGACTCAGCTCAGGGGGGCCAGGTGAAGCGGCCCAATTCGGAGGTTACTGGACTTGGGCTCAGGCCGCAGCGTCAAAGCCCGTGTCGTGAGCCATTCGCTTCAATTCGAGGAGAGCGTGCTTCTCGATCTGGCGGATGCGCTCGCGGGTGAGGCCGTGTTCCTTGCCGACCTCGGTCAGCGTACGCTCGCGGCCGTCCTCGATGCCGTACCGCATGCGGATGATCGACGCGGTCCGGTTGTCGAGCTTGCCGATCAGCTCCTCCAGCTCCTCGCTGCGCAGCAGGGTGAGGACCGACTGCTCGGGCGAGACTGCGGAGGTGTCTTCGAGGAGGTCGCCGAACTGGGTGTCGCCCTGGTCGTCCACGGACATGTTGAGGCTGACCGGGTCGCGGGCCCAGTCCAGGACGTCACCGACGCGGCCCGGGGTGGAGCCGAGCTCGGCGGCGATCTCGGCGTGCTCCGGGTCTCGCCCGTTCTCGCGGTTGAACTCGCGCTGCACCCGGCGGATGCGGCCCAGCTCCTCCACGAGGTGGACGGGGAGCCGGATCGTGCGCGACTGGTCCGCTATGGAACGGGTGATGGCCTGGCGGATCCACCACGTGGCGTACGTGGAGAACTTGAAGCCCTTGGCGTAGTCGAACTTCTCGACCGCGCGCACCAGGCCCGCGTTGCCCTCCTGGATCAGGTCGAGCAGGGGGAGCCCGGCCCGCGGGTAGCGGCGGGCGACGGCGACGACGAGACGGAGGTTGGAACGGATGAATACGTCCTTCGCGCGCTCGCCCTCGGCGACCAGTGCCTCCAGCTCCTCGCGCGAGGCGCCGCCCGCGTCGCTCTCGGCCTGGCCGTCGAGGATCTGGCGGGCGTAGACGCCTGCCTCGACCGCCTGCGACAGGTCGACTTCCTTGGCGGCGTCGAGCAGTGGCGTACGCGCTATCTCGTCCAGGTACATGCCGACCAGGTCGCGATCGGCGATCTCTCCGCCCACGGCGCGAACGCTGCTCGCCCGGTTGGTCCCGCCGGTGGCGGACGAACGACGGGCGACGGCACGGGTTGCCATGCGTGCTCCCTTGCTGAGTAGGTCGCGACACCCTCTCGGGTGCCCTGCATCCGATGGAAACAACGACTGGAATCCGGACAGAATTCCCATGCCTGGCATTCAATTTCGCGGTCATGCAGTACCCTGTCGCGCCGCCGGGGCGGGCGCGTGGCGCGGCCGGGCACGTTTACGCAGGTCGGAGTGGGTCTCCGGGGTGTTTCGGGGCCCTTCGACACCCTCTGCGGTGACTCTTCCGCGCTAGTACCCCGGTAGACGTCGGGTACGGGTCGCCGGTTGCCCGGACCGTTACCCGGACCTCCGTCCCGGGTCCGTAGTCCTAGGCCCCATGCCCGGGACCTTGGGACCGCAGTCCGTTACCGGGCGCGCCCCAGGTGCATAGCGTCACTGTCATGGACGAGACGACACACACCACCGCCCCCGACTCCTCCGGAACGCTCGACGAGGCCCTGGAGCGGCTGCACTCCTCCGGCCCCGAGCGCGACGGCTGGCTGAGCAACCACGCGCCCATGGCGGTGGAGGCCCTGGTCCGCAACGGCCAGGCGGCCTCCGTCCACCGCTGGCTCGACCACTACCGGGCGAAGCTGGAGGACATGCCGGACCGTTTCGCGGAGGTGACCCCGGCGAACTGGCAGGAGGCCCTCGGCGACCCCCGCCGCATCGCCGACTGGGCGGCGTACTTCGAGCGGGAGACGGCGGACCGGCCCTGGCGCGAGGTGCTCGCCGCGTGGTGGCCCCGGCTGCTCCCGGGCATCGCGGGCGGCGCCACGCACCCGGTGATCCGGGTCGGCCACAGCGTGCGCACCCTGCTGACGACCGAGGAGAGCGGCCCCCGCGTCAAGGAGCTGGCCCACGCGCTCGGCTACTGGGCGGCCCGCCACCAGCCGCTGCCCCCGCCGGCCCCGCTCGCCCCGGCCCGGACGGCCGGCGAGGCGCTGGCCGCCGTGGCCCGGGTGCCCGACCAGAGCGGCGGCATCCAGGCCCGGCTGGCCCAGATCACGGCGTTCCCGCAGTGGCAGGGCGCGGCCGTGACCGGCGCGGACGAGGCGCGCGCCGGTCTGGAGGAGCTGGTGGGGGCGGCCGTCCACCGCTACGCGGAGTACGGGCACGGTTCGCCGGTGATGCTGGTGCACGCGGCGACCGCGCCCAACGCCGTACTGCGGACGCTGCCGGCGCTGCCGCGCGAGCTGTGGGCGCCGAGCGTGGGGGCGGCGTGGGCGGCGAGCGCGGCGGTGACCGCCGCGTACTCCCCCGCCGAGGCCGCCGTGCTCCCGGCCGGGTACGGGGCGTCGCTCACCGCCGATGAGGTGTTCGCGCGGGCGGCTGCGCACGGCGACGACCACACCATCAAGTTCACGGACACCGCGCTGGACGTGGGCGACGCGGCGGCCCTGGCGGCGGCGCTGCGCTCGGTGGAGCTGAACCCTCCGGTGCTCTGAGCCGGGCGGCGGGTACGGGTACGCGAGTGCGCCCCCGTACCCGTACCGCGCCGGCCGCCTACCCGTACCGCGCCGGCCCTCTATCCGTACTGCACGGAGCGCTTCGCGAGTCCCATCCAGAAGCCGTCGATCACGCTGCGGCCCTGGTCGAGCTCCTGCTCGGCGGCGCCGAGGGTGACGAAGAGCGGGGCGAAGTGCTCGGTGCGCGGGTGTGCCAGGCGGCCCGCCGGGGACTTGTGCCGGAAGTCCAGGAGGGCGTCGATGTCCTGTGCCTGGAGTGCGCGGTGTCCCCACTCGTCGAACTCCGCCGACCAGCCGGGGGTGGAGCCGCTGGTGTGCCGCAGGGCGGCGAGGTTGTGCGTGAAGAAGCCGCTGCCGATGATCAGGACGCCCTCGTCGCGCAGCGGCGCCAGCTTGCGCCCGATGTCCATCAGCTTCTGCGGGTCGAGCGTGGGCAGGGAGATCTGGAGCACCGGGATGTCCGCCTCGGGGAACATCTCGACCAGCGGTACGTAGGCACCGTGGTCGAGGCCGCGGTCCGGGATGTCCTGGACCGGCGTACCGGCGCCGCGCAGCAGCCCGGTCACGCTCTCGGCGAGTCGCGGGGCGCCGGGGGCGGCGTAGCGCACCTGGTAGTAGTGCTCGGGGAAGCCCCAGAAGTCGTAGACCAGCGGGACCGTCTCGGTCGCGCCGAGTGCGAGCGGGGCCTCCTCCCAGTGGGCGGAGACCATGAGGACGGCGGTGGGGCGTGGGAGCTCCGCCGACCAGGCGGCCAGCTCGCCGGGCCAGACGGGGTCGTCGGCCAGGGGCGGGGCGCCGTGGGAGAGGTAGAGGGCGGGCATGCGCTCCGCGGTGATTGTCATGACACTCCCCATCTGCGGCTACTCAAGGTAAGTCTTCTGTAGGAGGCTTCGACAGGGAAGATTCTTTAATCTTCAAGCTCCTACCTTCGGAGACCTTAGCTCTATCTAGTTCAACTTTCAAGAAAAGGTCGTACAGTGGAGTACATGACCACGGCATCAACCGGTGCGCCGCTCTGGCTCACCGACGAAGAACAATGCGTCTGGCGGGCGTATCTGCACGCCACCACGCTTCTGGAGGATCACCTCGACCGCCAGTTGCAGGCCGATGCCGGCATGCCGCACATCTACTACGGCCTGCTCGTCCAGCTCTCCCAGGCGCCCCGCCACCGCATGCGGATGACCGAACTGGCCAGGAACGCCAAGATCACCCGTTCCCGCCTCTCCCACGCGGTGGCCCGGCTGGAGAAGAGCGGCTGGGTGCGCCGCGAGGACTGCCCCTCCGACAAGCGCGGCCAGAACGCCGTCCTGACCGACGAGGGCCACGAGATGCTGCGCCGCTCCGCGCCCGGCCATGTGAAGGCCGTCCGCCAGGCGATGTTCGACCGCCTCACGCCCGAGCAGGTGCACTCGCTGGGCGAGATCATGCAGGTCCTGGCGGCCGGACTCCAGCCGGAGGGCGCGGACGCCGACCTCCCCTGGCTGCGCTGAGCCACCCGCCCCGACATACCTCTGCCCCGGCCCTCTCGTACGAGGGAACCGGGGCAGAAACGTATCCGCAGAGGCGGCGACGGATCAGTGGGCGACGACCGGAACCCGGATCTCGTCCTCGACACCGTCCACGTCACCGGAAGCGGAACCCTCGGAGGTGCCCGCCGACGTCGGACGGCCCGCGTTGATGAAGGTCAGCGCGATCGCGGCGGCGACCACCAGGATGCCGACGGCCCACCAGATGGCACCGGTGAAGCCGTGCACCATCGACTCGAGCTTCAGCAGCTCGGGGTTCTTGGCGCCGAGCGCGGCGTGCGAGGTGGCGTACGCCGTGGCGGCCGAGGCGGCGATCGTGTTCAGCAGGGCCGTACCGATCGCACCGCCGACCTGTTGCGAGGTGTTGACCATCGCGGAGGCGACACCCGCGTCACGCGGCTCGACACCGTGCGTGGCCAGCGACATGGCCGGCATGAACGCCGTACCCATGCCCAGACCCAGCAGCAGCTGCCCCGGCAGGATGACCGCGGCGTACGAGGAGTCGACGCCCAGGCGCGTCAGCAGCAGCATGCCGACCGCGGCGGTCAGGAAGCCCGGACCCATCAGCTTGCGGGCCGGGACCCGCGTCATCAGCCGGGCGCCGATCTGCGTGGACCCGGTGATCATGCCCGCGATCATCGGCATGAAGGCGAAGCCGGTCTTGATCGGCGAGTAGCCCTTGACGACCTGCAGGTAGTACGTGAGGAAGAGGAACAGGCCGAACATCGCGATGACGGCCAGGCCCAGCGAGAGGTAGACGCCACCGCGGTTGCGGTCCATCACGACGCGCAGCGGGAGCAGCGGCGACTTGACCTTGGCCTCGGTCAGGACGAAGGCCAGCAGCAGGACGGCCGAGGCGACGAACGAACCGACGGTCAGCGCGTCCGACCAGCCCGCGGACTCGGCGCGGGTGAACCCGTACACCAGCGAGACCAGACCCAGCGCGGACAGGACGACGCCCGGGACGTCGAGCGGGGAGCGGTTGCGGCTGCCGGCGGGCTCACGGATGACGAAGTACGCACCGGCGGCGGCGATGATCGCGAAGGGGATGTTGACGAAGAACGTCCAGCGCCAGTTCAGCGTCTGGGTGAGCAGACCGCCGAGGATCAGGCCGACGGCGCCACCGCCACCGGCGATAGCCCCGTAGATCCCGAACGCCTTGGCGCGCTCCTTGGCGTCGGTGAACATCACCGCGAGCAGCGAGAGGGCGGCCGGCGCGAGCAGTGCGCCGAAGACGCCCTGGAGGGCGCGGGAGCCGAACAGCATGCCCTGGTTCTGCGCGGCGCCGCCGAGCGCGGAGGCCAGCGCGAAGCCGATGAGGCCGACGACGAAGGTGCGCTTGCGGCCCCAGAGGTCGGCGATGCGCCCGCCGAAGAGCAGCAGTCCGCCGAAGGCGAGGGCGTAGGCGGTGATGACCCACTGCTTGTTGGCGTCGGTGATGCCGAGTGCGGTCTGGGCGTGCGGCAGCGCGATGTTCACGATCGTGGCGTCGAGCACGACCATCAACTGTGCGAGCGCGATGAACGCCAGCGCTTTCCAGCGACTGGGGTCGGGGAGTCGGAGATCAGCTGTTTTTGACATGGGAGTAGCCACCTAGGGGCGCGCGAGGGCGCAGAAGATCGCGAACCGTGCGTGCCGCTGGTCGCGGGCACGGCTGAGGGCAGGTCTGACGGCAGGTCTGAGTGCAGGTCTGACGGAGGTGTCGTCGGGCTTCAGGGGAGGGAGAAGAGGGAAGGGCGGGCGCGGATCACGTCACGTCCGGCGCCGCAGGTCCTCCAAGGTCGCCGCCGTCCCGGGGAGTACGGACCGGGCCGGGGCCGCGAGTCCGTCCAGGAACAGCTGGATGTGGCGGTGGGTGAACCGGTCGATGTTCGGGCAGGCGATGCCCGGCAACGGCCGGGTGAGCTGGGAGAGGGCGACCAGTACGTCACCGACGGCGATGTCGGTGCGCAGGCGCCCGGCGGACATGGCGCGCGCGACGAGCCCTTCGACGGCCTCTTCGAGGCGTCGGCGCTCGGCGAGCAGTTCGGGGTGGTCCTTGTCGAAGCCGCCGGACAGCATGGGGCACAGGGCCCCGATGCGTTCGTCGGCCGCCGCGTGGACGAAGCGGGTGAGCGCGTCGAAGGGGTCCGCCTCCTCGGCGGCCGCCTCCTCGGCGCGGTCGGTGGTACGGGAGGTGACGGCGAGCACGACCTCGTGGACGAGGGCGGCCCGGTCGGGGAAGTTCCGGTAGAGGGTGGCGTTGCCGACGCCCGCGCGGCGGGCGACCTCGTCGAGCGGCACGTCGGGCCCGAACTCGACGAACATCTCGCGCGCGGCCGTCACGATCCGCTCCCGGTTGCGCAGCGCGTCGGCCCTCGGCCTGGGAGTACGCGGCTGAGCGGGTGCGGTGGTGGCCACGGCAGTGCTCCTTCTCTTCCGGCTGTCTTGGGCTGCGGTCACGGCGGGAGGACCAACCGGGGACCGCTTCCCCGTTTCGCGGGGGACACGAGTTCAAACGGGGAAACCCTCCCCGGTTATTTCCCTCTCCTTTGTGACCTGCGTCACGCACACCGTGGTCGCTGAAAACCAACCGAACGGCGCACCCAGCGAGCGGCCCGCGATCGCCCGGCAGAGGCTGACGGCAGAGCGCAGCCGGGGCCGGCCGACTGCCGCGGACCGGAAGGCGCCCCGATGCAGCAGCCCCGCCGCCGGATACGCAAGCACCGCCGCCCGGTCGCCCTCGGCGCTGCGACGGCCCTGGTCATCGCGGCCCTGGCGACGGCGAGCAGCACCCTGCCCCTGCAGAGCCCCGCGTCGGCCGGCCCCGCCGCGACGGCCCCCCGGGCGACCGGGCTCGGCCCCTGCCGGATCGCGTCGTCCATGGGCGTACAGATGTCGGAGGGCATGCCGACCCAGCCCGGTTACGCCCGCTCCACCGGCCGCGTCCGCGCGCTGAACCTGATGATCGACTTCCCGGACGCACAGGGCACCGAGCCGGCCATGGACCGCCTGGCGGAATTCTTCCCGCAGACCACGGACTGGTTCCGGACGAGCTCGTACGGCCGGCTCACCTACATACCCGAGGCCCCGATCCGCTCGTGGCTGCGGATGCCGCTGCCCTTCGAGGAGTACGGAATCGAGCGGGGCTCCCCGTACGAGCCGGGCTACCGCCACCTGGTCCAGGACATCGTGGCCGCTGCGGACCCGAAGGTGGACTTCGACGAGTACGACCTGGTCAACATCCTGGTCACCCCGAACGCCGGGCCCTCGGCGCTGGACACCGTGCTGTCGGTGACCTTCTCGGGCAACGACGAGGCCCCCCTCGCGGACGGGGTGCCGCTGTCCAACACGTCCTTCGTCTACAGCCGCCAGGACGACGGCTCCGGCTCGTACGCCCGGACGGGCTACCGGGTCCTGCCCCACGAGAACGGCCATGTCTTCGGGCTGCCCGACCTCTACACGATGGAGGGCGGCGGCTCCGTCGGGCACTGGGACATCATGTCCGAGGACTGGGGCGCCAACAACGACATGCTCGGCTGGCACAAGTGGAAGCTCGGCTGGCTGGACAACGACCAGGTCAGCTGCGCCGCCCGCCCCGGCACCACGGAAAACGTCCTGGAACCCCTGGCCACCCGCGGCGGCCTGAAGCTGGCGTTCGTCCCCCTGACCGCGGAGTCCGGCTACGCGGTGGAGGTCCGCACCCCGGCGGGCAACGACGAGGCGATCTGCCGCCCCGGCGTCCTCATCTACAAGGTCAGCTCCGCCGTGGACACGGGCCGGGGCCCGGTCTCGGTCGCCGACAGCACGAAGGACAGCGCAGGCTGCACCCGCCTCCCCAACGTCCACGCGGAACTCTCCGACGCCGCGTTCCAGCCGGGCGACACCTTCACGGACCGGACGAACGGGATACGGATCTCGGTGCTGGGGAAGGACGACAAGGGGGACTACCGGGTGCGGGTGACGCGGCCCTAGGGGGCGTCCGGCCACCGCTCCCGCACGATCTCGGCGAACCGCGTCACGGCCGCCCCGGGCAACTGCGGGACGGGCGCCTCGACCGCGGTGACCGTGCAGACCGGCGGCTCGTCGTCGGACGGTTCGAGCCGGGCCCGGGTGAGCAGGCCGTCGGGCGTCACGGCCCAGTACGCACTGGGCGGCGCCTCATCGGCGGGGCAGAGCACGGTGGTCCCCGCGGCCTTCGCGAGCGCGGCGGCAACCTCGCGCTCGGCCGGCTGTTCAGCTACGAACTCCTGCACGTAGACGTCCCACGACAAGGTCAGATTCCCACGGAGGCCGTGGTACGTGCACAGGACGGCCGCCTCCCAGTCCCGCGACTCCTGGTCCCCGCCGGCATGGGCCACGTCGACGTCCCTCACGGCGACACCAAGACACCCGGCGAGCGCACGGGCGATGACGCCGGGCAGCACGGGATCAACGGTCAACAGGTTGTACGTCACGAACAGCTCCCCCTCACACCCGACACCCCAACGATGCCCTCCCGACCTTCCAAGATCCCCACGCCCCCGACCCCCGTACCCCGAGCACACCACCCGCTACACTGGCGGCCACGACCCTGCCTTCGTAGCTCAGGGGATAGAGCACCGCTCTCCTAAAGCGGGTGTCGCAGGTTCGAATCCTGCCGGGGGCACAACGCGTTACCGCTCTGACCTGGGGTTTCTCCCCCAGGGAGGGGTCTTACTCGGCCTCGGACTTCTCGTCCGGGGCCGTTTGCGTGAGCGGTGCGTGAGCGGACGGGCCGCCAGGGTCGGGTATTCCTCCCGCCTGATCAGCATCAGTCGGCACAGACTCCGGTCCGAGGAATGCCCGACTCTCCTGGATATCCTTCAAGGCGGCACCGGCCCGCGTAGGATTCGTGTGTGGTCGGCAGCTCAACAGCGAGGTCTGGAAGTGTTGCGGGCGCTTCCGGCGATGCGGGGACCGAATATCGGCGCGGGGTTGCTGCGTACGCAGTGGCATGTGGGCTCGCAGGAGTTCCGGTGCCGGGGACAGGGATCCCTCCCGCACTTGCCCGAGTGGCGTCTGTGTCACTGGAAACCGACGATCCCGTCGACGACATCAGGATCGATTTCGAGTCAGGGCAGCGCGCGTTCGTCCAGGCCAAGCGGAGCTTGACCGCTGGCAAACCACTCAAAGAGGCTGTGGCGCAGTGGGTGCCGGCCGCCAGGGCGGGTCTTGACCCCACCAAGGATCGCCTCGTAATCGTTTCAGGAACGCTTAGCGAGCCCATGAGGAAGCTGCAGCAAGTCCTGGATCGTGAGCGGACCGACCACCCTGGCTCACCTACGGGAGGGGAACACCGCATCCTGGAGGGCGTCCGGGGCCTCCTGGGCGGCTTGGATGAGTCCGAGCGCGCCTTAGCCTCGCGCTTTCATGAAGCGGGGTGTCCGGCAGGCGGGCAGGAAAGCAGAAAGTGCCTCTGACCAGCAAGAATGAGGATTGTCGAGGTCCTTGTTCCTGCCACCGCCGGAGGCACTTCCCAGGTGAAGCACTCTATCGGGTCCTATCCCCGTGTCCGCGTCCAGGACGGCGGTCGCCAGGTCGTCTCCCAGGCCGGGTCGGTCCTGCTCGTGGAAACGGTCCGCAAGACCGGTCTTGACCAGGCCATATCGGCAGCTCTGGCGCCGTGGCGCAAGCCGCGGGCCGTCCACGATCCCGGCAAGGTCCTCCTGGACGTGGCCTTGGCGGTCGCACTGGGCGGGGACTGCCTCGCGGACGTCGCATTGCTGCGGTGCGAGCCGGCCGTTTTCGGTCCGGTCGCCTCCGACCCGACCGTCTCCCGCCTGATCGGCACCCTCGCCGCCTCCGACGAGAAGGCGTTGCAGGCGATCCGGTCCGCACGCTCCGAAGTCCGTCACCGTGTCTGGTCGTTGGCCGGTGAGAACGCCCCGGACACCGACGGCCAGGTCGTCGTCGATCTTGACGGTGTCCTCGTGATCGCGCATTCCGACAAACAGGACGCGGCCGCGACCTGGAAGAAGACCTACGGCCATCACCCTTTGACGGCCTTCGTGGACCACGGACCGGGAGGAACCGGTGAGCCCGTGGCCGCCCTCCTCAGGCCGGGGAACGCGGGCTCCAACACAGCAGCCGACCACATCACCACCGCCCAGCTCGCCTTGGCCCAGCTGCCCAAGCGCTACCGGCGAGGGCGGCAGACGCTGATCCGCACGGACTCCGCGGGCGGCACTCACGACTTCGTGTCCTGGCTCGCCCGGCGAGGGCGATGGCTGTCCTACTCGGTCGGCATGACGGTCACCGAGCAGGTCCACGAGCACGTGCTGAAGGTCCCCGCCTCGGCCTGGACGGCGGCCGTCGAGACCAATGGTGAGGTCCGTGACGGGGCCTGGGTCGCCGAGCTCACCGGCAAGCTGCTGGACGGCTGGCCGAAGGGGATGCGGCTGATCGTCCGAAGAGAACGGCCGCACCCCGGTGCCCAGTTGAGGATCACGGACGCGGACGGGATGCGGATCACGTGCTTCGCGACCAACACCGCCGGCCGGCCGATCGCCGAACTCGAGCTCCGTCACCGGCTTCGGGCCCGGGCAGAGGACAGGATCCGGGCCGCCCGGGCCACCGGCCTGCGCAACCTGCCCCTGCACACCACAGCCCAGAACAAGGTCTGGCTCGAGATCGTCCAGATTGCTCTCGACCTGCTGGCCTGGATGCCCATGCTCGCCCTCACCGGAACAGCCCGGCTCTGGGAGCCCCGCCGTCTGCGGTTCCGCCTGTTCTCCGCGGCCGGACAACTCGTCACCACCGGCCGCCGGCGGATCCTCCGCCTGGCCCGGCACTGGCCCTGGACCGGCCACATCACCGCCGCACTCGAACGGCTCGCACTCCTGCCGAACCCCGGCTGACCAGCGAACTCACCCGTCCCCACGACAGCCCTTCACCAACCGGAGCAGTGGAACCCGGCGCCACCCCGAGACGACACTCGGGCCCTCAGCCTGCCCACCCTCAGCTCACAGCACAAAAACGGGCCACCGACTCCGTCGGCAGCCCGTCAAGAAAGATCGAGGTTAGCCCTTAAATGCGCCGTGATCTGGGAGTTGCGGGTAGAGGAACCGGACGATGCAGAGTCGCAGATGGCCATCGGCCATTTGCGCCACGTTGTTGCCGACGAAGGATATGACTCGGCCCGTGGGGCGTGGGCAGCGCTGACGAAAATCGCGGGTCGTACAGCCCGGCTTCGGGGTGGGCACAGGCTCGCTGGCTGGCTGGACGCTCTGCACGGTGAGGGCATCGAAATCAGCAACACCAAGGGATCCCCGGCGGCCGTGCTGGAGACCCGACGGCTGGCATTGGAACGCTACAGGGCCCGCCTTGCCCGGGAGGGTGCGGAGATCGATCTGCGCTCTCTGGGCGCCGAGTTGCCCAACCTCCCTCTCGCCCATGCGGATGCGGGCATCAGAGTAGGTACGAACCCGGACGAACCCCGGGCCGAAAGTGAGCTAATTTGGGCTTTCCTTCGCCGCGGCCGCGCCATTTTGACCGGTTTGCCCGGAGGCGGTAAGACCACCGCGTTGAAGGGTTTGGCAGCGCATCTGGCTTCGGATCGAACTCTGCCTCTTCCTGTACGGGCATCGCTTCGCGAGGTCAACATGGCTGGTTCGCAGGCCAGCTTCCGGGATCGCCTCATCACTGCAGCCGTACGCGAGGACAGGCCGACGGACCGGAACGTGCTCATCACCGAAATCAACGAGCGCTTGGACGAGGATGGTGGCATCGCTCTTATCCTCGACTCGCTCGATGAGACCTACGATCAGCGGTCGATAGTGGTCGGTGAGATCTGCGATCTGGTCGCGGCTTTACCGGAAGGAGTCTGCATCCTGCTGGCCACGCGCGATGTCGCCTATGGTCAGGCCGCTACGCTCGGATGGCCGAGCTTGCGCTTGCGCTCACCATCCACTGCCGAGACCACGGTGACCGCAGTCCTGGCAACGGCCGCGGCGCAGAAGCTTCCCGAAGCAGCGGACAGGCCGGGCTGGGTTGCCGAGCGCGCAGCATGGGTGCAATCAGCTTTGGCACAGGACGAATTACTGCACGAGACGCCTCTCATACCGGTGCTTCTGGCTCTACTCGCCGCACGACGGGCAACCGAGTCGCTCCCGAAGCAGCGTGCGACCATCCTCAAAGCCGTCGTGACGGACATCGTGGCCGACCGCGAGGTACGGCGCGGCGGCGGTCGCACTCTGGGACCATTGGGAGGCAGCGAACTACCCGCAGCAACCATGTATGCGTTCACCAGCGAGGCCGCTGAGATCCTGAACAGTCAGGGGCGAGCCGTGAAGGAGTCGGTCGTCGCCGCGATTGCCGCCGATCTCCGTGAACCCTGGGGACTCGCGCCGGCCCGGGCGGCGACTGCGGCCCGGGATGCAGTCCACCTCTTCGACGAAACCGGCATCTTCGTACTGTCCGGTGCCGAAGAAACCGTTGCCCCACGGATCGCGCTGTTCGCGGAAATTGGAGACGCCATGCGCATCGTCTCCCGTCCCAACGAGATGCCCGAATGGGTCGATGCGCGGATCGCAGCCAAACAGTTCGAACCACTTGTACTTGCCTGCACTCTCAACGCATCTGTGACGCGCGCCGCCTCTCGCGCTCTGCACAACAATCCACGTAACACCGCACTGGCAAGAGCACTTGTTCGGAGCGCCCGGGAAGGGGCCGAACTCAATGACGTTACAACGCGAAAGATCAGCGAATGTCTGATTAGCCACGTCGCCGATGGAACTCAGGAGGGATGGATGAGCTGGGAGGACCTTCTATGGCTTCCCATTCCGGCCGAGTTCCGCGCTTCTGCTGAATCGGCCGCAGCGCGGCATAGTCCTGATCATGCCCTGGTTGCACGTGCGTCACTGGAGCTCCAATTCCACCCAAATTCCTGCGGCGCAGAGAATGCAAAGCTACTCAAGGACGTACTCGCTCTACGGTCCTTGCCGCACCGGCCGCAGGCGTGCGGACGCGAGGCGTTCGATTTTACAGCGTGGCTAGTTGATCGCACTTTGACCAGAACACAAGAAAAGGCTGCCGAAGCGCTACTCGACCAAGCCCCACATATGTCACCTACGGTCGCGGCTTGTGCAGTCGAGGCTCCGAGTGGTCTCCAGGAGGCTCTGACGCGACTTCTCGCGGACCTAGGTTTCGACGACGATGTTCAAGCCATTCGCAGCGCGATGGCTCAGAAGTTCGCAGGGCTGAAGTTCCCGTCGTGGTCAGATCGCGCCGACGATAAGTATGCGCACTTCCTCCGTCTGGTAGCCGACCACGCAACGACACAGCTCTCGACCACACAGGCAACCCTCCTCAACGAGCTGGCCGACTTCGTCGAGACCATCGACTTGAACGATGGGGGGGGTGACGCATCTATACAAGCAGCCGGACAGCGTGCTCCAAGAGCTAATCGAGCTAACAACGTCCTTGTACGGGTTCGACCAAGCAGTCCTCGCGGCCCAAGCGAACATCGCCTTGGCTCGCATGGAGCGCTGGGACGGCCATACCCCCTACTTTGCTCTCTTCGATTACTCTCGTGAACGTTCCAATCCTGATTGGTCCGCAGTGCCCAACACCGAGGCCGCAGTCAGCACGTTGATAGTCTTGATTAAACTCGGGCTGGGCCAGGCAAGGTTTGCAGCGAAGTCATTGTGGAGGGCTCCCATCGCCGAGCAGGCAGCCCCGCAGTTACGGGACCTGGTCCCCAGGCTCGCCCCCAGTACGAGACATCAGCAGCTCGGGGCCGCAGCGTTGGCATCACTCGGGACAGGTCCTGAACCGGAGTGCTGGGTAAATAGCGACGATCCCGTGTTGCGTGGCGTTGCGGCGTCCATGATCAGACCACTGCGTGGAGGCGTGCTCCGCGAACAGATCCGAGAGCTTTTGGACGACCTGGACGGCCACGTTCAAGAGGAAGCTGTCAGGAACATCGTCAGGGCCCAGCCGCCGGATCTAGCCGCGATCCTGGACAAGGTCATCGGCCGGCCAGCACCGGGGTGGATGTGCTTAAGCTGTCGAACCGTGAATCCCCCTCCAGGGCGCACCTCCTGCATGAAGGAAAACTGCTCGACTGTCGGCGCCAATCCAGCGAAGCTTGCGATTGAGTCTGCGCAAAAAGCAGCGCATCGCGAGGGGAAAGCGTAATGCATGTAGGCATGTCGTTTTCTAGGGCATGGGCCACATGCGGCGAAATGGGAAGATCCGAGGCACATAGTGCTTCAGCGAGCATATCCTGGATTTCCCATTCAGCCGCATGATTCCCCCGCCTGGCCGCGTGCGAGCATTACCAGGAGCGAGCCATTGGTATTGATCTATCCACTGCTGCCTTCACCGAGGGGCGGTTCACCGCATGGCGAGGGCTCTATGGATTTTTCGGCCTTATAGGTGCCGCCGGGAAATCGGTGTTCTCAGAGGTCGGGCGGGTGCGTGGCACGAGCCGCGCTGCGGCCTCCGCGATCGCGAGATCCGCCTCGGGGAGCAGGCTGGTGTACGTGTCCGACGTGATGGTGATCGAGGAGTGGCCGAGCATCTCCTGGATGTCCTTCAGGCCGGCACCTGCTGCGTGAGCCAGAGTCGCGGCACCGTGACGGAGGTCGTGGAGCCGGATCGGCGGGAGGTCAATCTCCTCGCACACTTCGATGAATCGCCGCGTGACGTTGGCAGGGTGGAGCAGTTCTCCGTTCTCGCGGGTGAAGACCCTTCCGGTCTCCGCCCAGGCGCTCCCCCACTTCTCGCGGTCCTTGTCCTGCTGGGCGCGATGCCGCTTGAGGGCCTGGACCGTGTCGGAGTCGAGGGCGATGGTGCGCGCTCCGGCGTCGGTCTTGGGATCGTCCTCGTACACCTCCCAGCCGTTCACCACGAGTTGCTTGGCGACGGTGAGGAGGCCGGCGCTCAGGTTGGTGTCGGTCCACCTCTGACCGCATGCCTCACCTCGCCGTAGCCCACGAAAGGCGACCAGGTGGAACAGCGCGTACAGCCGGTCCTCGGCTACATGGTCGAGGAAGAGGCCGGTGTGTTCCGGCGTCCAGACCATCACCGGCGAGGGCTTCTCTCCGGTGCGCCTCCAGTGGAGGATGCGCTCCTCGGTCCACACGAGTGCCTTGGGACGCCTGCCCGCCTCCAACTCGACGTGGGAGGCCGGGTTGAAGGTGATCAGCTGTTGAGCGATCGCGGCGTTCAACGCAGCACGCAGTGTGGAGCGAACGCGTTGGCGCGTTGCCGGACCGACGATCCGGCGGTAGGGCTCCATCTCTGCGATGGCCGCTTTCATCGCCTTACGGCGGGAGCGCGGCTCGCGCCCCTTCCAGGGGATCTGTGCGAGATCCTCGACCGCTTTGCGCCGTGCGGCGTTTCCTTCGGCGATCTCGACGTTGGCCTCGGCTATGGCCTCGAACATCTCCGACAGGTGGGTGACCCGCAGGCGGTCGAGTCGCAGGTGCCCGATGCGCGGCTGGAGGTGGACACGAATGTTGCTCTCGTCGCGGCTGATCGCGCTCTGCCGCCCCTTCTTGCCCGCCAGCCAGATATCCAGCCAGTCGCCGACCGTGAGGCGGCTCGTGAGGTCCAAGCCGTGGCTCAGCCGCCGACGGGTCGACTCGATGTCCGGTAGCGGGGCCTTCTCGTCCCCCACCTTCTCCAGCAACTCGGCGATCTGATCCAGACCTTCGGAGTCGTCGGCGTCGGCAAGGCCGAGAAGCGCGCGTATGTGGTCGAGGTCGGCTTGTGCGGCTTTGAGGCTCTCGTAGCCGGCACGGCTGAACGAGCGGCGGGTTCCGTCGGCACGGGGCGGGAGTTCCTGGCGTACGGAGTAGGAGCCGTGCTTGCGGCCGGCGAGCCTGGGGCACTTCTTGCCGAGCGGCTTTCCGGTCTTGGGGTCGCGGCAGTAGCAGCGGCGGTGGGTGGAGCCCTTCAAGGGCGTTCCTCCTAGGTGGTCTCAGGGGCCCATTCGGGCGGGTCTACGTCGTGAAGTGCGGGTGGGAGGTCGGGTGGGGTGGCTCCGTCTTCGCTGAGCTCGCGACGGAGGTAGCGGAGCTTGTACTTGGCGGAGATGGCCTGATCGGCGTACGCGCTCTGCTTGCGTTCGGCCTCTTCCTGCTGGGCGCGGCTCGTTGCCGTCCTGGCCGCGAACCGTGCCCGCTCTTCCTCGTCGAGCGCGGCCAGTGCAGTGCGCACGAGACTGGTGTGGGCTTCGAAATCGGGCACGAGGCCCGAGTCATAACCGAGCACTTCCTCTTCGCCGGTGAAGCGCCGCAGGGCATCCCAGGTCGGCACAAGTCCCTGAAAGGGGAGTTCCTGCGTCCGGTCGACGTAACCGACCGGGAAGATCAGGCAGGCCGGATACGTCTCCAACGCGGCAGCCAAGACGATGACGTCCACCAGCGGGAGGCCGGCCCGGCGGCCCGACTCCATGTTGGCAATCACGTTGCGGGGAATGGGGTGCCCGAGCTCCTCGCACCGGTCGGCCAGATCCTGCGCGCTCCACCCCATCTCCTTCCTTCTCCGGCGGACCTCACCGGCCACGTTCGCCTGGACCCGGTCCACCCACTCCGGGAAGTCATCCTCTTCATCATCCGAACGACGTTGTGTCATACAGACACATTAGCTTGAGGATGCTGATTGGTAGACGCCTGGAGCCGGACGGGATGACCACGTTCGCCGAGGGCTGTACCGAAAGGGATACCGCATGCGCGAAAACACCACAGGAGGGCAGCCCAAGGGGATGAGCCGAGAAGACCTGTTGGCCTTGCCGGTAGCCGTTGACCTGGAAACGAGCAATCGCGCCCTGGGGCTTGGCCGAAGCAAGGGGTATGAGCTGGCGAAGCGGGGCGCGTACCCGTGCAAGGTCCTGCGGCTCGGCAACGCCTACCGCGTCGTGACCGCAGACTTGCTGAATCTGCTCGGGCTGGAGGCATGAAGGGACGGCAACCTAGCAAAGCATTCTGCGTTGAGCTGACACAGAATCGCTGGACTGTTGGCAGGAGTGGACGTACGGTCCGTGTTCCCTCGGGGTACGAAGTGGGCCTCCGGCGAGGCAACGCCGGAGGCCCGAGCAGCCCCGAACGGCCCTGGAAGAACCAACCCGGCGGCAAGGGCAGGCAAGCCCACCACCGCCAGACGAGGAGCTGCCCCGTGGAACACACAGGAACCGAGCCCTATTCCACCTCTGACAAGCCCTCCTGGCCGCCGGTCGCCATACCCGGCCAGCCGACAAGCCGCCCTGCTTCACCGGGAGAGCCGCACGCAACCGTCTCCGAGACTGCCCCGGTATCCGAGGGGGAGCAGGTGCTGACGGAGCTGCGGGAGCAGATCCGCCGTTACGTCGTACTGCCGAGCGAGGAAGCGTTCACGGCAGTGACGTTGTGGGTGGCGGCGACCCATCTACAGACGGCATGGCAGCACGCCCCGCGCCTGGCCGTGGTCGGGCCGGCAAAGCGGTGCGGCAAGTCTCGGCTGCTGGACGTGATCACCGAGAGCGTTCACGATCCGCTGATCACGGTCAACGCCTCGGCCGCTGCAGTGTTCCGGTCGATCACCGCCACGCCGCCCACCCTGCTGGTCGACGAGGCCGACACTCTCTTCGGCTCCGCGAAGGTCGCGGAGAAGAACGAGGAGATGCGCGGCCTGCTCAACGCGGGGCACCAGCGCAATCGCCCCACCTTGCGGGTTTCCGGGCCCAACCATGAGGTCTCGAAGTTCCCCACGTTCGCCATGGCGGCCCTCGCCGGCATCGGCGACCTGCCGGACACGATCATGGACCGGTCGATCGTCATCCGGATGCGCCGCCGCAGGCCGGGCGAGAAGGTGGCGGAGTTCCGCACCTTCCGTAACACCCCGCCCCTCCACGCGCTGCGCGACCGGCTCGTCGCCTGGCTGGCCCCGCTGCACGCCGACGCGATGGAGCTGACACCGGCCATGCCGGTCGAAGACCGCGCGGCCGACACCTGGCAGCCGCTGGTGACCGTTGCCGACCTTGCCGGCGGGACGTGGCCCGACCTTGCCCGCACTGCCTGCCGGGTCATGGCCCAGCACGAGGCCGAGCAGGACCAGGACAGCAGTAGCCTCGGCATCCGCCTCCTGGCCGACATCCGCCGCGCCTTCGCCACCGAAGGCAATCCGCCGGCTCTCCGCACCAGCCGGCTCCTCGACATCCTCAACCAGGACGCCGAAACCCCCTGGCCGGAGTACACCACCAACGGCCTGACTCCTCGGGGCCTACAGATCCTGCTCAAGGAGTACGGCATCAGCTCCGCACCCCGCCGCTTCCATGGCAACGTCCAGGCCCGGGGCTATGCCCTCCTGCATTTCACCGACTCCTGGGCACGCTACTGCCCCGAGCCCGTACCGGAAGCCACGGCCGGGGCCTGACCCGGCACGACCCGTCGCGACTCGTCTCCGCGCAGGTCAGAGCGGTGACGAGTCGGGACCCGGTGACGAGTCGACTCGATGTCACCTCCGCACCCGTACCTGCCCTGACCAGGCACGCGACGAGTTGCGACGGGTCTCTCCCACCCGCCACCGGCCCACACCAGTCTCATCTCCGTACTCCTGGAGCGCTCCCCCTTGCCTTCTCCCGCCTTCACCGCGGTACCTTCCCCTGCCCCGGTGCCCTTGACCGCAGCGATCCGCACGGGCGTGGCGCTGCTGGCCGTGGCAGCCTTCGCGCTTTCCTACGACGCCCTGCGTCAGATGGCCGCCGCCAGCCACATCCACCCGGCGCTCACCTACGCCTTCCCGCTCGTCATCGACGGGTTCATCGCCATCGGAATCGGCGCCCTGCTCGTCCTGCGGACCGCGCCCCTGTCCGCGCGCCTCTACGTCTCGGCGCTGGTCGGCACCGCCACCGCCACAAGCATCTGGGCCAACGTCCTGCACGCCATCCGTCTTAACCAGCAAGCCCGCCACAACGGACTCTCCCTCGACGACATCACCGTCGGAGTCATCTCCGCCATCGCCCCACTCGCCCTGGCCGGAGCCGTCCACTTCTATCTCCTCGTCGCCCGGCGCCCCGCTACCCCTGACCGCCACAACCCCGAAGACCGCCACGAACCCGCCGAGGAAAACCAGACCAGCCCGCTCGCGCCGCCACCCGCCACAGACACCGACGACGACGTGCCAGAGTCACTCGCGAAGCGAGGGACGGAGACCCCACAGCAGCCTGGGAAGCCGGGAAGCAAACGACCGAGCATTTCCCGAGAGCAGGCCGTGGCCATCGGCCGCACGGCTCCTCTCGGACGAGCCGGCCGTGCCTCGCGCCGCAGCATCGAGAAGGCAGTCAGGGACAAGGGTTTCGGGATCTCCCGGGGTCGTCTGGACGAGGTCAAGGACCTGCTGCAGGCCGAGCTCGACGCCGCCACCACAAGCACCGGCTGAACCTCACATCCCCCCTGCCCGTTCCTCCCGCGAATCAGGACGGGAGGAACGGGCCCTCTCCCGCCACCACCGCTTGCAGGAGCCCACATGCACAGCCCCGACCACGCACCCTCGTCATCACAGCAGCAGCTGGCCTCCTCCCCAGCACCAGGCGGAGCAAGGTATGGCGTTGGACCGTCCAAGGGCCGGTGCAACGCAGGTACCTCCGCCCCGGGGGTGGCGGAGGTACTCGGACGCCAGGGGGCGCCCGAGCAGGACCAGCCCGTCGGCATCACCGCCGCTTCGCCACCACGCGCCGCCGAAGCCGCCGCACTGCATCGCGTCGCCCGACGCCGACAGCGCAAAGAGACCCAGCGCCGAGAGCGCGTAGACGTCCGCTACAGCACCGATGAGAAGGCCGCCATCTTGGCCATGGCCCGATCGCTGAACATCGCCGCAGCCCACTACGTCGGCGCCGTCGTCATGGCCCACATCCGCCGAGACCTCGCCCTGCCCAGCCACCGCACCTCACTCGACGACTACATCGACGAGCTGACCGCTCTTCGTGGCGAGGTCGCCAAGATCGGCCATAACATCAACCAGATCGCCAGGAAGCTCAACTCCGGGGACCGCCCACACTCTGGGGACAGCGCACTAATTGCCCAGGCCGAAGGTGCCCTCGGCGTGATCGGCAGCACCGTCCGCCACATCGCAGCAGCCACCAACCAGGCCGCCGCCACAAAGAGCCACCGATGATCGCGAAGATCAGCAGCGGCAAGAGCACCGCCGGCCTCATCCGCTACCTCTACGGCCCCGGCCGCGCCAACGAACATACCGACCCCCACCTCGTCGCCTCCTGGGACGGCTACGCCCCCGACCCCGGCCGCACCGACGACATCACCGCGACCAAGAAGCTCCTCGTCGCCGACCTCGACCTACGTGTCAAGCAGGCCAGGCGGCTCGGCCGTGCGCCCGAGAAGCACGTGTGGCACTGCTCGATCCGGGCTGCCGAGACCGATCCCACCCTCAGCGACGAGGAATGGGCCGACATCGCCCGCCGTGTCGTCGCAGCCACCGGCATCTCACCCACCGACGATCCCGACGGCTGCCGATGGGTCGCCGTACGCCACGCACCGGACCACATCCACATCGCCGCCACCAAAGTCCGAGGCGACCTGCGCGCCGCACGCCATTGGAACGACTACCTCACAGCAGACCGCGAACTCGCTTCTGTGGAGACGGAGTACGGGCTCCACCAGGTCGCCCGTGGAGACCGCACCGCCGCCAAACGCCCCACCCGAGCGGAACAAGAGAAGGCCCGCCGAAACGGCCAGGCCAAGACCGCCCGCGAACGCCTGCGCGCCACCGTCCGGACCGCCGTGGCCGCCGCTGCCAGCATGGAAGAGTTCGTCCACCTCCTCAGCAACATCGACGGCATGCTCGTCGAAGTCGTGCACTTCCCATCCGGTGACGTACGCGGCTACAAGGTCGCGCGCTCGGACGACATCAACGCGGGCGGTGAGCACGTCTGGTTCTCCGGCTCCGAACTTTCCCCAGACCTATCGTTCCCGAAGATCCGGGAACGCCTCAACGGCACCTACGCACAGCCCATCGAGCGGCCAGGCCGACACAAGCCCAATCCCTGGCACCAGGCCACCGCCGCCGTCGAACGCATTCCCCACCACCTCGACCAGGCTGGGGACATAGCTGCCCAGAGCCACTTGGCCGCCTTCGGCGAATCCCTCGATGCCCTCCCGCTCGTGGCACCACAGGTGCTTCGGCACCAGCTCCGTGAGGCAACAGCCGCATTCGAGCGCGCCACCCGCTCACGCATCCACACCGAACACCACCACGCGCGCGCCCTCCGCAGCGCCGTACGGACCATGCTCCGCGAGCCCGCCCCCAAGGACGGCACTGCCCTGGCGATGTTCCTCGACGCTGCGATCCTCGTAGTCACCGCCGCCGCCCGTTGGCACCAGCTCCACCACCACGACCAGCAAGTAGCTGCCGCTCAGCAGACCCTTATCCACCTTCAAGCCGCCTACGACCAGGCTGCAGCCGAGCCACTGGCCGCCCTCGCCCTGAACCGACCACCCAAGCAGACCGTGGACCGGCACATCCGCCACCTGCGCCGAGCCATGCCTGAGCACGCCGAACAGATCGTCGAAGATGCTGCCTTCAGCACTCTCGCCGGCGCCCTCGCCAAGGCCGAATCCGCCGGCCATGACCCCGAACAACTCCTCCGGCAGGCCGCCGACCAGCGTGCCTTGGATGACGCCCGCTCCCCCGCAAGGACACTGACCTGGCGCATCCAGCGCCTCAGTGCCCGCCAGGCACCCAGCGCACGAACACATGCGGCAATGGCCCGTAGCTCAGCACAGCGCTCCACGACCTCGGCCCACGCAGCAGCCGTCGCTCCGGCCCCGCAGCCGTCACGCACACGGCGGCACGGATAACGACCCCACAGACAGCCAAGTAAATGTTCGGCGACGGGCTGAGTAGTGATCCACGTACGCTCCGTGCATGGTTTACATAATTGCGCTCAGCGCCGAGGAACTGGATCGCATCGACACGGACTTACGGATCAAACAGTCCTTTACGAAGACGGTCGCCGTCGCTTCCCTCCCTCGCGATCAGACGCCCCGTATCACCCTGATCGTCACGCGGTCTTCCGCCGAGCGCGACCCATGCCCGCTGCTCTGGCTGGGAGTCGTGCGGCGGCCCAGAGGGGAGAAAGTCGCGGCCGTCGATTCCCGAATCACCGTTGAGCTGGTGCGGGAGTGTCCCGTCCAGGTCCTTATGCGCCAGTTCCTCCACACGGTGCCGCTTCACGTACGGCACGCCCTCGTACGTGCTCTCTCAGGCGAAGTGACCGTGCTCGGAGACGAGGACTCGGAAGAGGTGCTAAAGGTACTCGCGCGGCAGCACGAACTCCTGCGCAGGACACTCGACTTCCTTGGGGAGGCGGCCGAACCCGATCCGTTCGACCCTCGGCGCGTCGAGGATCGCTCCTGGCAGGAGCAGTACGACATGACCCGGCTGGGTCTGGCCATCGGCAACATCCCTCCCTCGCGGCTCGCGGCCTGGCGGCGTCCGAGTGACCCTGCCGCCCCTTACCTGGCCGGGCTGATCCCGGAACCGTTCGAACAGGGCATGATCGAGAACGACGCGCGTCACATCGATATCGGCACGGATGTGTTCACTGAAGCGGGGTGGCCTTCCGGAAGCCGCGTCACCGGGGCCTCATTCCGCTGCGACATCCAGGTCTTCGAACACCTCGGGAGCCGGATCGAGGTGGCGAACATCAACGCAACGCCGGTTGAAGCCCGACTCGGCGCAGACCTGATCTACTACCACGAGGCCACTCAGAGCTTCGTTCTCGTGCAGGCCAAACGGCTTCCCCCGGTCGCGGGCAGCCGATGGATGTACGTGGACAAGCAGCTGCTCGGGCAACTCGACCGCCTGGACCAGGTGGCCATGATGAGCAGGAATCCGCAGACGCCCCACGAATGGCGGCTGGGGTCAGACCCCTGCTTCGTCAAACTCGCCTACTGGCCGCTGGAGGAAACAGTCGATCCCGGACCGGCGCCAGGCATGTATCTGCCGGTGCCGTACGTGCGACTGCTGCTGGATGACGACGTGACGCAGGGGCCGAACGAGGGCACACGACTCGGGTACGGATACGTCGACCGGTACCTGGGGAACACGCAGTTCACTGAGCTCGTCAAAAATGGGCTCGTTGGCACAGTGGGCACCACCCTCGACGACCTGAGGACGCTCGGGTTGCAGCGGGCAGAGGAAGGAATGTCCGTGGCCATCGTCGTGGACCGAGCCACCGCCGCGCCGCGCGAGACAGTCAAGGAACGGCACAGGCGTAACCACGCCCGAGGGTACGACAAGACCCTCGCCACCAGGATGCGCAACAGGAACTCCCGGAATCCCGGCACCGGACAGCAGTCGCTGTTTGGGCCTTGAAATCAGCCACGGCTGGCCGCCGGCGCGTCGACTCTCCGGCAGCCACCCAGGCGCGTCGGCGTCCCGGTACGGCAGGTCCGTGCCTGGTTCGTCCACCTTGCCGGCGAGGGCGGCGAGGATGGCGGTCAGGAAGGCGGCGGCCACATGCCGCGTGATCAGGGATAAGTTCCTCGCCCGTTCCGCCGCCGGGTTCCCCCCAGCCGGGTTGACCGCAATCCGCCTCCCCAGGCCGAGTCGGACTCGACTCTCCCCGTGATCGTCAGACCGACCGGATGGGGCGGCCGGCCTGGGCGTCAAGCGCCTCCATGTCGAGGAATCCGAGTCCTTGTGTAGTGGCGATCATGCCGATGTCCAAAAGACGCTCCTGTGACGGCTTGTCGAACTGTTCACTCGCGCGGATCGCCGATCTTGAGTCACTCACGGCCTTCGCGGCGTCGCCGGTCACAGGGCTCTTGGCGGCTGGCCTCCCGCAGCCGCTCATGCGCTACTTGGTGTGTGCGCCCATCAGGACCCATTCATAGAGGTCGTTCGGAATCGAAAGAAGTTGCGAGACTTTCCCGGATCACTCCGTCACTGGCGCGCAGTGCCGCCGTCAGTTCTCCTTGCAGGTCGTCCGGCATGGTCCCTGCCCTGAGTGCGCAGGAACGCAACAATGCGCGGCAATTCTGCGCCTGCCGATCCGTGGCGATCGCGATGAACAGAGGATGCGCCAAGTTCTCGCGGGCCGCGCATCCGTCTTCGGCGTTCGTCGTCCTACGGTGCAGCTCCTCGACGATGCGGCGTGCGCCGGGCGCCTCAGCGGAGCCGATCGCATCGAGGATGGTAAGTCCGAGCCGGATATCGAAGACGGCCATGCCGGGTTCGATCTTCCGCTCGGAGTAGGTCGTCACCAGGTCCGCCAGTTGCCTGCCAACCGGATGCCCAACGTCGCGGCGGCATAGGACAGTCAGGCATGCCGCGACGGCCTGCTCCCACAGCTCGCCGGGCATCGTGTCACCCAGGATGGCCGAGGCGTGTGCCGTGTTCCCCCTGACGAGCGAAGCCAGTACCGCTACTTGGCGTCCGTCTAGCATTCGCCTGCCCACGCCTCGGTGGGCCTCAATGTGCGCCAGAGCCTCGGACCAGCGTCCCTCGGTGGTGAGAGCACGCGTGCCGTCGGCGAGGAGCACGCGCCACAGCCACGCGACGACCTCGTGGCGGTCCTTGTCTGTGGCGGTGAGGTTCGCCGGAATCGCAACGCCTTCGAACCTGGCTGGTGTGCCTGCCTCGACAGCCGCGTACAGGTCGAGCAGCCGCTGACGACCCACATCGGCGTGGCCACCACGGATCTGGAGGCGGGCGAGATTGACGACGGGCTCCAAGCCGCGAATCGCGCTCATGGCGGGCAGGGGGCAGGCGTGGAGATATGCGGCGGCATGCCCGTGGCACATCTCGCGCGCGAGGTCGGGAAGGCCGAGATCGGAGGCGATGAGCGCAGCCTGGTTGTAGACGGAGGACGCCACCCCCTGATTGGTCTCCGTCACCGCGGTGTCGGCCAGGTCGATGAGTGCGCGCACGCGCTTCGGCAGGGAAAGGCAGGCGGGCCGGAATCGGGCGACGAGCGGAAAGCGCTGAGCTGTGGATCCGTGCGGGTCCATGGACTCCCCCAGGTGTGCGTGAAGACGGGTAAGGCGACGGTGGCCGCCGGTTGCGCGCCGGCGGCCGCCGTCCACTACGCGTGGGGTTTCACCGCCAGTCGACGACGATGCGGTTCAGCGGCGTGTCAAGCGCAAAGAGGCCGGCTCGCTGCTCGATCGCGGGGGCGTCCAGGGACTGGATCTCGAACGTGGCCTCGCGGTCTCGGTACTCCAGGTCCCACGCGCGGATGGCTGCGGCGACCTTCGCTGCCAGTTCATCGCTGCCGGGGCCGTGGCCGATGACCCCGAACTCCCACAGCTTGCCGCCCTCGGGGGTCTTCTTCTCCGACAGACGCCGGGCGAGGTAGGTGACGGCGCCCTTGTCGACGACTGCAGTCGAGGAGGGGTAGGGGTCTTCGGTGAGCAGAATGCCCTTAGCGGCTTGCGGGAACAGCATTCGGATCAGGCCGGAGGGAAGGGAGCAGGTGAGGAACAGTTCCATCCACTCCGGCGACTCCATGGCGCGGACCGTCATACCCGTCCACTCCTCGATGCGCGGCTCGTGCAGGACGCTGGCGAGGGCTTCGGCGTCGATCTCCTGCCCCGCGGGGGCCTGGAGCCGTACGGTTCCGTCCGTGCTGAGCGGAATGACTCGGCGGTCGTCGTCGGCGATGCCTCGCCTGAGGGGCATGAAGGTGTTCATCTCGCTATCGAGGGACATCCACCGGCCATCGCGCTGCTCGTAGGCGATGGACCGGGACACCGTGCCCTTGAGGCGCTGCGGAACGAGGAGACGGCCACCGGGAGCGAGCTGCTGCAACCAGGCATGCGGCACGCCGTGCGCACCCACGGTGGCAATGATTCGGTCGTACGGCGCACCTTCCGCGTAGCCGAGGGCCCCGTCTCGGGTCACCGCCTCAACGTTGGTGGTTCCGGCGGCGGAGAGATGCGCGCGGGCGCCCTCCACGAGGTCGTCGTCGACATCGAGCGTGGTGACGTGCCCGCTCTCACCGACCAGATGGGCGAGCAGACCGGCGTTGTAACCGGTGCCTGCGCCCAGTTCGAGGACGCGCTCGCCTTGCCGGACCTCGAGCTGGTCCAGCATGAGGGCGACCACGCCCGGCTGGGAAGCGCAGGAGATCGAGCTGCCGTCGGTGTCGTACTTGATGTGCACCGGCGCGTTGGCGTATGCGTCTTCGAGCGGCACATCGGGCACGAACACGTGACGGGGCACGGTCCGCAACGCGGTCTCCACGGCGGGAGTGCGGGCGATTCCGTCAGCACGGAGCTGGTCCACCAGGGCGTTGCGGAGGCGCTCGGCATCGGACGTCGGGAGGGTGATCGTGTCGGTGTTCACCGCTTTCACGCTATCGACGTTGGTCGTTGACTCGGTGGGCGACGCGGTGTGGTCACTCGTTCCCATGACTGCCTCTCGTGCGATGTTGGACAGAGCGCTCTGGTCCTCCCTGAGAAGACCGGCGCGGTTGGCGTGAAAGATGATGTGGTGGGCGATGACGGCTCGCAGGCCGCGTGTGAGAGCGCCTCGTTTCGCGAGGCCGGCGAGTGTGGCCCCCGTCCGCTCGAAAGCGGTCACCCACGCCCCGTGCCCGTGGAGCGGGCCGTCCCGGAGGGACAGGCCGTGAGCCTCAGCGCTCATAAGCTTCCGCACGAACGGAGTCAGTTCGGCGACGCGTGCGGGTGACAGAGCGCTGGTGACCGGCCGGAGGGCGGCGACCTTCGCCCATACGTCGCCCTGCTCGAACCAGTCGAGTCCGGCGCCGCGCATCATGGCGCTCGCCAGCAGGACCGCAGTCTCCTTGCGCCCCAGGTGCTCCGGGCCCGGCTGGTAGGTGAGCAGCTGGCGGGAGTCGCTGTGGAACAGTTCGTGGGCAGCGTCCATGGCGTCCGGGCCGCCAAACGCCTCGCACTCGGGCTCGTAGACACAGGGCAGCCACGACACGACCGCCCCGTCGCCCACGAGATCGCTGAGCAGCGACTCAATGATCGAGGAGGGATCGTCGGCGAGGTACCGCAGCGGCCAAGGCTGTTTGTTCAAGAACCACCAGCCGGTGAGCTGCCCCGCGGTCTCGGCTGTGATCAGGGCGGGCCCGACGCGTTCGTTGATGGCGTGCCGGGCGCTCTCGCGGTCGATGAAGGTGATGTTGTGCTGCTGCCAGCGGTCGGGGGGCATCGAAGTCCTTCGGTCGGTGAATCAGGCGATGAGCAGGCAGGAATCCCAGGCGGACTGGGACGGTGCTGCGGTATCTGCAGCGAGAAGAGCCAGGGCTGTTCCGGCGGCTCCGTCGAGCAGGCCGGGCCCCGCTCCGGTGCCGCTGACGAGTGCCGTGGCCGCGCGTTCGATGTCGTTGTCCACCGGGCAGATGGCGGCCAAAAGTCCCGGGATCGCAGCTCGGAGTCGACCGACGGTTGAGGGATGGGCGTCTTCGGCCGTGCGGACGGCGATGTGGATGAGGCCGGCGAAACCGTGGCAGAGGCCGTTGTCCGTCGTGGCTCCGAGCTGGTCCGGGTCACCGAGGGCGGCGGCGAGCGCATTCTCCGCCGTGATCTGGCGTTCGGTGTCTCCTATGGAGAGCGCGGCAAGTTGCTGAGCGCGGGCAAGGCCGGAGATGCCGTAACACCATGACGGGCGCCGGAGCCTGGACGCGGCGCGGCGACCGGTGCGTAGCTCGCTCCGAGTGACCCAATACGGCCAGGCCGGTCCTCGGCCCGTCTCCTCCTGCCAGCGGTCGAGCCAGGCCAGGATGGCGCGCAGTGCTCTGAGGTGCCCGTCCGTAACGGTGCTCTTCCGGGCGGCGAGGGCCAGGAGCGCTAGCACTCCGCCGATGCCGTGTGCCATGCCGGTGTTGGCGTGCCCGCCGGGGAATCGTTCGTCCGGGCTGCCCGAGGGCCCGGTCGCGGTCCACCAACCCGGAAGGTCCTCGCCGGAGTGCCTGATCGGTTCGGTAAGGCGTACGCAGTAGTCGAGGACAGCGCGCACCATAGGGCTGCCTGGGTTCCGACGTAGAAGGTAGGCGCCGTATCCGGTCAGGCCCCGGATGGCGTCGAACTCGGCGAGCTGCGGCAGGCATCCGGTATCGATGCGGCGATGCGCGGCGTCGAGGAGGCGTCTGACGTCGATCTCGATCTGCCGGTCCATCGCGTCCAAGGCGCGCCGGTAAGAGCCAGGAAGATGGTCGGCGGCGCAGGCAAGGGCGTGGGCGAAGGCGGGCATCCCGTAGAAAGGGTGGCTGTCGGGTCCGCTCGTGAGAGGCCCGTGAGACGCGGCAGCGAGCCAGTCGTGCGAATGCTGCCACGGTCCGAGGCCGTTCGCTGCCCGCTCGATATGGAGAAGCGCGATACCGGGCGGGCCATAGGCGAGATGTTGCCGATGAGCCTGAAGGACGGAAGGCGCCCTGCCGGGGTCGGCGATCCGCGCAGCAACGGCATCACCCAGGCCGAGCATCGGGAGTACGGTCACGCCGGCCTCCTGGTGGTGCGGGCAGTCCACGCCAGAGCAGCAGCGCGAGCCAGGTAGAGGCACACCTCTTCCTCGGGGAAGTTCACCGCGACGTGTCGCACAAAGTGGACGTGCAGAAGGGAGGTCAGGACGTCATCGACGGCGATGCCCTGGGTGTCCGGGCCGGGAAGGTGCAACCGGTACGCGGCGAGTGCCGCATCGCGCTCTGCCCAACCCGACACGATGGCGTCTCCGCCCTGGACCTCGCGCAGGGCGGCCCAGTCGTCGGTTGGGTTCGCGAGCCGTACGGCCTCGCTGAATTGCGGGCGGCGTACGGACGCAGGCGCCGTCGGCGAGACGTGGTCGGCCAGCCAGCGCATCGCGGCCTCGGCGCTGCCGAGGAACGCAGAGGCGATGGCGACGGTGTGGGCCGCCACCAGTGCGCGTTGCGCCGGTCTCTGTGGCTCTGCGAGCTGGGCCAGGACGCTGCGCGAGTCTGCCCGGAACACCTTCTCGGCCGCCTCCCAAGCGGCGCCGGAGCCCCAACGGCCCATTTCCCGATAGGAGGTGGGGTAGCGCAGATCTGCCAGCAGGCCGACACTGCGCAGGTCGTCGGCCCACGCGCTCACGGTGCGCGCCGTCTGAGCGAAGGTTCTGCGGTCGGGAAGGGCGATGCGTACGCGGAGGTGCTGGTCCGGGTCGCGGAAGCGGATGAACCACCACGGCGGGTTGCCCAGTCGTTCGAGGAGGCCGGGGAGGTGCTGGGAGAGCAAGGTGTCCTGGCGGCGAGGGTCTCCGTACAAGGCTGCGAGCAGCACCGACGAAGCGGCGGGAGTCTGCAGCTGAGCCGACGAGAGGACGCGAGCCTGCGTGGGAACGGGCAGGGGCGGCCAGGACGGCGATCGGGTCGCTCTGAGCGGCACCACGATCTCGTGGGCTCGCCCGCCGCACCAGCCGTATGTTTCTGGTTCCGGGGCCTCAATGAGCACGGCCTGGTGCGAGCGGTCGAGGTGCCGGAGCAGGAGCGTCCGGTGGCCGGCTTCGTCGAGGTCGAGGAAGAGACGCCGGTCGTCCTCTACGAGGAGCACGCGGCGAGGCAATCCCCGCTGCGCCCGCCATTCGGAGAGCGCAGTGTCCCACTCAGTACGAGGGCGAGCACGACCGGGTAATTCGGACGCCTCCAGACGCCAGCGCGCCGGGGTCAGCACCGTACGCCCGTACCGCAGGCGCGGCAGGAACGGCATCGCTGCTGCGACGCCCCAGTCGAAGGCGGTGACCTGCGCGCACTGGGCGCGGGACAGTTCGGCGAGGAACCGGGCCAACGGCGGAGTGTGGGTATGCAGGTTCAGCGCGTTCATACCGACGGCCTCGACGCGGTGCCCCCGTTCCGGAACGGCCAGGTACATGCGGCGGCCGTCGCACCCCACGGCCAATTCGCCCGGGGTAAGGACGGTGTCCTTCGGTGCGCGGTGCTCTTGGAGGCTGATCACGGTAGGCAAGACTTGCGGGGCGCGGGTGACATGAGCGCTCTCCGGGAGCAGCGGCGGGAAGGAAAGCTGGGCGGGCACGGTGTCGCTGTCCGCGGCCGGAAGGTCGGCCAGCTCTGCGGCCAGGGCCTGACGCTTGGAGGGTGCCAGTACGCCGAGAAACCGGCCTGTCGAAACGCCGGCCCCGCGCGACACGCTCACTACCTCCAGCCGGAATCGTCCGCCCTGCAAGTCCTCCACGCTGGCGGCGTGCACTCGCACCCCCACCTCCAGATGCGGCGGCAGTCGTGGCTCGTCGGGCCCCACGTCCAGGACGTCGATCTGTTCGTCAGTGAGTACGACCTCGTCGCGGCCGTCGAGCGCGGCACCCTGCGCCAGGCGTACGAGGGCGTCATCCCGAGCGGAGACGCGGGGCCGACGCGAACCGTCAGGACTGCCCGGGTAGCCGTCGGGGTAGCCAGTCCCGCTGTCCGCGACGGCCTCCGCGAGTGGGACCATCGTGCCAGTGCCGTACCGCTCGTAGAAGCGCTGGTGGTAAGCGTTCCACGCGGATGTCCCGTACGGGCGGGTGCTCACCCGGGCCAGGATAAAGGCGGCGCGCTCGATCTCCCGGGCCACTTCCTCGGGTAGGACGAGTTGCGCATCCAACCGCAGGTCAAGCGCAACAGGGTGCCGACGCAGTCCGGGCACGAGGGCCCGCATCCGCGCTGCGGTGCTGTCCCGGCCGCCGCGCGTGGCGCACTCCTTCAAGCCCATTCGGACCGCGTGCAGCTCGCGTGCCGTCTCTGCTACCGACGCAAGGTCGTCGACGCCGATCGCGTCGAGTTGGTCGAGCAGGTACCCGAGGGCGTCGGTCTCGGTGCTTGGCGCGTGCAGGCTCGTGATCAGCACTCGCCGCCGGACCAGCGCCGCCAGTAGACGGCGCACCTTCTCCGGACCGGCCTCGGGGAACTCCACCCGGAGCTTTTCCACGAGGGCTCCGCAGCGAATAGGCGTCCGGGTCACGGCGAGGACCGCACGCACCGGTTCTGTCAGGGCCAGGGATGCCTCGACCGCGCGCATCCGGTCGTCATTGGCGTCGGGTTGGAACGGCACGATGAGCCGGTCTCCCCGGCTCGTCACGGTGTTGTTGACGACGACGGGCAGCCGGTCAAGGAGTTCCGGGCAAAACTCCAGCCGTTCGACCACAGCGGCGAGCCACTCGGCCCCCGCTCGACCGACGGCTACGTGCTCCTCGCCCCAGTCCGCACGCACCCGAGGGCCGAACGCCGCAGTGGTCACTCCGGCGAACAGACCGAAGGGCGTCGCCCGGTGCTGAGCCCGCAACAGATAGCGGGCTACCGACTGCGCCGCGCGCCGAGCGTCTCGATGGGGAGGATTCTCGGCCGTACACACGGCCCGCACCTGCATGGCCAAGGCTGGGCTGGAGTGCTCCACGGCCTCGGCGGTGTCCTCGTCCGCCCAGACCGCGCGAAGCCACGTCCCACAGGCGGAGGAGCCGTGGGGCGAGTGGTCATCCGGGTCAGGGCACGGAGGAACCGACAGAGACCGTCGGGCCACGGCGCGCACGAGAGCGGTGGAACCGGCTCGGAACACTGTGGGCTGAGCAACCACCGATGACCTCCATAAGCGAGGGGATGGGCGGCTGGTGCCGCCGCGCGGAGACGCGGCGGCACCAGGCCGAAGGCGACCTGGGCTTCGGTCAGGCGACGTTGGTGGTGCAGGCGCCGCAGGTGGAACCGCAGTTGTCGTCGGTCAGGTTGACCAGACCTGCCGGGTCAGCGATCTCCACGAGAGAGACATCCAAGTCGAAGCCGTCTGACGTCCCCGGAATTTGCGGTCGTACTTCGGTACGGCTGGGCACTACGGTGCTGCGCGTCATGCTGCACTCCTCTTTCATCATTGGTTGTTGCTGAGCTGGGCTGGAATGCCCACCAGGAGCCGCCAGAAGAGCCATGCCGGACGGCTGGCCCTCGGACCAGCTCCTGGCTGCCCGGCACGAGGGGGCGCGGCCCACACAGAAAGCTCTGGCCGGACCGCCCGCTCACGCCAGGAAGTCGTGTGTGAGGGGCTGATCGAGCGGAAGTCGATCAACGCCCCATGAGGTAGGTGAGGGCCTGTGCCTTGAGACGATCAAGACACAGCTCACATGCGTAAAAGGGGGCGTGCTGCCCGTCCCACTGCACCGGGCCGAGCCAGATCACCCGCACTCCGGTCCGTTCGCAGCCGAGCCAGCAGTCACCGGTGATCCATGACGAATTCATCAAGGAACGGCCCTTCCCCAGCCAGCCGAGACGGGCGAACCGGCAGCCTGATATCTGGCGGCGCCGGCCCAGAACTGAAACGGCGAGCGGGCAGGGCCCAGAAGAAGCGAGGGCATCGCGTCCGGGCTCTCACTCGTCGCCCTCGGTATGGAGTTCGGCCCAGACCTCTTTGCCCCGCAGACGTCCGCCTGAACTCTGAAGGTCACAGCCCCAGCGGTCGGCCACAGCATCAATAAGGAGCAGCCCGCGGCCCGACTCGTCCTCCTCGCCCGCGTGGCTCAGCGCCGGCAGACGCGACGGTGCCTCGTCCACGATCCCGACGCGTACCCGTGACGCGCTCGGCCGCCCGACGACGAGACGGATCTCGGGGCACGGGGTGTGTCTGGAGGCATTCGCGATCAACTCCGTGATGATCAGCTCGGCGCGGTCGGCAAGGACATCGAGGTGCCACATCCCGAGAACCCCCCGGACGAGCCTGCGCCCGGTCTCGGCCGTGGACGGCACGCACGGGAAGATCTCGCTGTACGTGGGGTGGCTGGCGAGGACCGCCTCAACTGGTTTCTTCAGAATCGGCATGGGCTGGAGCCTTCGTGTCGTCTCGGCGCTCGCTCCACCCCTGGTGGCTCTTCAGGGGGGAACCGAGCCGTCAACAGCCGCTCGCGGGGAGTGACCGACACCCAGATAACGCCGTTGCCTGGAAGGTTGGTTAGGGCGTTCAGGTGCTCGTCCGACGGGCTTACCTAGGACGTTTTGACCTGCCCTTTACCTGGTGGGTAGGGAGAGCGCGGGCTACCGTGCCCGCATGGACGCGATCCGCAACACCGTCCTTGAGGCGTGGATGACCGAGCACGGATACAGCTCAAACAGCCTGGCCGACGCCGTGAACAGGGCTGTTGAACAGCTGACGGGACACGTAGGCGGGCTCGACGGGTCCTCGGTCCGGGCGTGGAAAGCAGGCCGAGTTGCCTGGCCAAAATCAGCAACGCGTACCGCACTTGAGGACGTCACCGGATTACCCGCCGTCGCCTTAGGGTTCGTGCCACGGGGCCGGCCTTCGCCCACCCCAGCGCCATCGCAGCAGGAGGAGCCCGACATGAAGCGCCGTACCCTCGTCGGCGGCATCGCAGCGGCGGCTGCCGCAGCAGCCACCCCAGGGACCGCGTCACCGCGCCGAATCGGCATGAGCGACGTCAACCGGCTGAACAAGCGCTTCACCGAGATCATCGCCAGCGACCACCGCCACGGCGGGCAACTCGGCATCGAGGAGCGGGCCGCCGCGCTCGCCGACGAGGCGCTCAATCTCCAGAACGCGGGCAGCGCCACGCAGCGGGTACGCAGCAGTCTCTACGCCTCCGGAGCCGCATTCCGCTCGTCTGCGATGTGGGCCGCCATCGACGGCCGGCGCTACGACGTCGCGAAGGCGCACATGCGCGAGGCCCAAGCCCTCGCGGAGATGTCGGGGGACCAGGCAATCAAGTTCCGCATCTGGAGTCACGCGGGCACCATGTACCGCCACATGGGCCGCCCCACCGACGCGTGCGCTGCCAACGATGTCGCCCGCAACCTGCACCTCACCCGCCGCGACCCGCTGTTCGCGTCCCTCGGCCTGGCCCGCCAAGGCGCCATCCACGGCACGGCCCAGAACCGGGCTGATACACGTCGCGCGTTCGAGCAGGCGCAGGACGCCATGCTGCGCGCCGATCCAGCCGACCACCGGCCGGTCTGGTTGCTCGCCTTCTACGACCAAGCCGAACTGGACTCCTTGGCCCTCTCCGCGTACCTGGCGCTCGGCGACTACCCAACCGCCGAGTACCACGCCCACCGCTGCCTGTCATCGCTCCGGCCCCACATGGTCAGGTCCCGGGCCATCACCACGACCCGTCTCGCACACGCCCTACTCGCCCAAGGCGCCGCCGAGGCCGCAACAGCCACCGCGATGAAGGTCCCCGCAGACGCCGCCACCCGCCACGCCCGCGTGTCGCGCATGCTCCAAGAGTTCGGGGCCGCGCTCCGCGCCACCGCCCCGCTCAGCACCACCGTCCAGACCTGGACCGAGCACACCACCACCTGGAGGACGGCCGCATGACCATGGCACCCGCCACCGAGCTGCGCACTTTCACCAACCTGGACACCGCTCGCGGCGACCTCCTCGACGTGTACGCCGAGGTACGCGCCCCGCTGCTCCACCTGCCGAACTACGCGGTGACCGCTTTCGGCGAACGCATCGACCGGCACTCCACCGAACCAGGCTTCACGGCCGTCCTCGCGTACGCGGCCGGCCAACCGGTCGGCTACGCGTACAGCAACACCATCGAGCACGGCGACCGCTACTGGCAGCGCACCAGCCCGACGCCGGCGGAGAAGTACACCGAGCGTCCGGCAGTGGCCCTGAAGGAGATCGGCATCGGGCCAGCCTGGCGGAAGACCGGCACCGCCCGCCGCATCCACGACGCCCTCCTCGCCACACGCGACGAGCCGTACGTCACGCTCATGGTTAACCGGGCCGCCGGCGATGGGAAGGTCCACGCGCTCTACAAGTCGTGGGGCTACGAGGACATCGGCCAGAGCCAACCGTCACCGGCCTCACCAGTCCTCACCGTGATGATCCGCGCGAGCCACTGGCCACTCTATTCCTCATCCTCCTGAGACCGACCTTCTTGTTGTTGCAACAGCCCCTCCATAAAGGTACGAATGGTGGTCTCGTACGGTTCGTACATAAAGGCACCGCCGGGCGGGCGAAGCGAGATCAAGTCATGCGCCACGACAAGAAGCGAAAGCAACAATCGATTCACATCTGAGGACGAAACGTCAGAGTGCAGCCCCTTATTGCTCAGGCTATCCAGCTTGTCAATACGCTTCCCCAAATCCTCAACATTCGCGACGAGCAGTTCTCGCGAGGTGTCGGAAGTGACATTCTCAGCGACGTATGCCCACAGACGGTTCCGGTATTCAGCCGGACCGACCTTTCGTCCGTTTACCTTCTCATCACGTGGAGGATATAGGCAGTCCGCAAGTTTTTCTGTGAATCGTCGACAGGACAACGACACATGCGCCAGTTCTTCAGCCGTCTCGTGGCCCTCAAACGCCTTGATGGCCGCATGGAGCCGTTGAGTTAGGTTCGGGTTTAGGTCTGAGCAACGCATCAGGGTCTCGCCCAGCGCAGATGAGAACTGGCCATGAAGAAGTTCGTCCGCCTCGCCGAGCCTGCGAAAGTGCTGCATGTTGTCGTATGGATCAAAGATGGTCTCTCGCACCCCGGAGTCCTCCCAACGAACCGAGGAGAAGAGGCCGGAAGATTCCCACTCGCGATATTCTACGTGGTCTCGGTTGTCTTCGAATTCCGACTCATAGCCTCTATAAAATAAATAGAGTGAGTCTTCGAAGATCCGAAAGCGACTCGGGATACCCTTGAGAAAAACCACCCAGTGCTCCGGAATCTCCGGACGAGTTTGCACTGCCCCCAGATACCAGTCCATATCTTTCAGCCGGATGTGCATGGCGCGAGCGTCTGAGGGAGTCAAAGATTCCACTACCATACCTGCGATATCAAATGATTCGACACCCTTGACAAGGTCCGGCCCAAAGAAAGTGCTCCAGGCTGCCCAGTGTTCGCCGAGAATGCTGTTTGCAGCGGCTTCAGCGCTGCCCACCTCTTGGGCAAGCCGCCGCAGCGGGAGAGTACCCGTGGAAAAGCGGGCATGGCGCCTATGTCGCGGAACCGATTCCATGAATGCTCGCACCAGAGATTCCCTCATGGTGAGCCATCCCCAGGCTCCCGCCTCCGGCGAGCTCCAACCTTCGTTGATCAGAAAGCAGACTCTCACTTACCCCCCCAATAACCGATTTCAACAGAAAGCTCCGATCTGGCTGCTGGCGGGGCTTCCATGGATCCTGCTCGCCCTCACCTCCGCAGCGGGACGGCCTGTTGGGGGCGCGACGTGCGTGCTGCCTTATCTAGGAATCCACCTGCTGATCGACCGCTGCTTCGTAGAAGGCATCCGCGAGGGCGACGATGATCGAGTTGATAGCCGGCCCGTCGGTGAAGAAGTAGTCAGCCATCGTGTTGTGGGCGTCCTGGTTGTCTGCGACCGCCTCCGAAACTGCTGCTTGGAAATCTTGTGACTCCATGAACTGCTTCTTGGAATTCACCTTGGTCTGGTTGATCAGGTTCGAGTCAGCGAGCAACCTTTGGACGAGCCCCTGCACGAACTCCCGGACCTGAGACTCGGCGAACGATTCGGCGCCGAAGAGGTCGTTCATCTTGGCTATGACGACCTGGAGCGCGACGTACTTGGGATCCTTCTTCGAGCCCGTGCCGGCGGCGCTGATGCCCTTCAGCTGACCGTCGCCCACCAGTGAGATGTCGACCGCGATCGCCTTGTCGTGCTTGACCCCGACCAGCACCACGTCGGAGAGGTCTACGTCGGCCGTCCAGGCTGACTCGGCGATGACCTTCTCCAGCAGGCGCAGGAAGATCGAGAGCATCTCCATGTAAGGGTCGCCGTAGTCGACAATCTGGGACATGAAGTCATAGAGGCGCACGTAGGTGGAGACGTCTTTACGGAAGAGGTCGAGCGCGTTGAGCGTGACCTTGTCCTCTTCCTCAATCGCTCGCACGTAGCGGCGGCGGAAGTCGTGCTGGGCCGGGCTAATCGCCGCCGAAAGTGCGTTGTTGCCTTTCCGGATCACCCACAGCTCGGCGACCTTGCGGACGTCGTCCTCGGTGTAGATTCCTGCCTGGGCGAGCTTGTTAGCCAGGTGGACGACGACGTACGGATCGGTCTCGGTCTCCAGGGTCGTTTTCTTGAAGTACGGCTCGAAGGCTGCCTTGATGTCCTCCGGCTTGTTGGCGAAGTCGATGACGAACGTCTTGCGCTTCTGCTCCCCGCCAGCGGTGCGGTGGGTGCGGTTGAGCCGCGAGAGTGTCTGCACCGCAGTGACCCCCGACAGCTTCTTGTCGACGTACATCGCCGAGAGCAGGGGCTGATCGAAGCCGGTCTGGAACTTGTTAGCGACCAGCATGATCTTGTACGTGTCGCTCTTGAAAGCCGCAGCCAGATCAGCCCCGGCGCCGGGGTTCATGTTGCCCTCGGTGAACTCGTCATCCTTCGACGGCTGCGGGCCCCAGTCACTGTGCCAGGTCTCGTCCTCGGCCATCGTCACCCCGGCGGAGAAGGCGACCAACGTGCGGTAGTTGTACGAGGCGTCCTCGGCGCGGCGCCTGGCGATGTAGGCGTCGATGGCCAGCTTGTACTTCACCGCGGACTTGCGTGACCCGGTCACCACCATCGCCTTCGCCTTGCCTTCGAGGAGATAGGCGACGTTGGCGTGGAAGTGCTCGACGATGATCTGCACCTTCTGGCTGATGTTCGTCGGGTGGAGCTGCACCCACCGCATCAGCCCCTTGCGGGCCGCAGACTCCTCGACCTCTCCTCCGTCGCCGCTCTCGGCCCTGCCAGCGATCTTCAGCGCGGTGTCGTAGTGCTGGTATCCCTTGAGCACGTCGAGGATGTAGCCCTCCTCGATCGCCTGCTGCATCGAGTACAGGTGGAATTCGCACGGTTTGCCGTCGTGCCCCTTGCGGCCGAACAGTTCCAGCGTCTTGTTCTTCGGCGTGGCGGTGAAAGCGAAGTAGGAGATGTTCTCCGAATCGGCCCGCTCGGTCATCTCCGAGGCCAGCACCGACTCCACATCGACCTCGCCGCCCTCCTCGATCTCCTTCAGCTCCTCAGCGGTCAGCACCTGCTTCAGCTTCGAGGAGATCTGACCCGACTGGGAGGAGTGCGCCTCATCGGCAATGACGGCGAACCGCTTGCCCTTCAGGCCGGCGTCGGTCCGGATCTCGGCCAGCGCATGCGGGAAGGTCTGCACCGTCACCGCGATGATGAGCTCACCGTTCTTCAACGCCTGTGCCAACAGACCCGACTTTGACTTCGCGCCGGCCTTACGGACGTCCTCGGGGCTGATAGTCGCGACGATCTTGCCGGTGCCGTCAATCTGCCGGATCGCATCCTGCAGCTGGGAGTCGAGCACGGTGCGGTCCACGACCACGATGACCGAGTCGAAGAGCTTCTGGTCATCGACATGCAGCCGCGCCAGCCGGTGAGCCGTCCAAGCGATGGTGTTCGTCTTCCCCGACCCGGCCGAGTGCTCGATCAGGTACCGCTGCCCGACACCCTCCTCCTTTACCGCCTCGACGATGTTCGTGACGGCCTCCCACTGGTGGAACCGCGGGAAGAGCATGCTCGTACGCCGCACCGAGGTGCCGGTGGTGACGTCCCACTCTTCCTTGGTCTGCACGATCATTAGCCGCCCGATGATGTTCAGCCAGGCGTGCCTCTCCCAGACGCGTTCCCACAGGTACGCGGTCGACGAGCGTCCGTCCGAGCCGGGCGGGTTGCCGGCAGCGCTGTCGAAGCCCATGTTGAACGGCAGGAAGTGGGTCTTCTCCCCCTCCAGCCTCGTGGTCATCGCAGCAAGGTCGTTCGAGACCGCAAAGTGCACCAGTGCCCGGTGCCCGGACGACAGCAACGGCTCCGGCCGCCCGTTCGTCAACGGAGCGCGATGCTGCTTGTATTGGTTGACCGCCTCGTCCACCGACTGGGTGAAGTCGGTCTTCAGCTCCACAGTAGCGACCGGGAGCCCGTTGACGAAGAACACCAGATCGATACTGCGCTGGTCGGCGGTCGAGAAGTGCACCTGCCGCACCACCCGCACCCGCATCGCCTCGTAGTGTGCAGTGGTCGTCTCGTTGAGCGACGTCTCCGGACGGAACTGCGCCATCTTCAACCGACCACCGCCGATGTACTGCACCCCGTTACGCAGGATGTTCAGCGTCCCACCGCCATGTTCCAGCGGCCGGTCGAGCGCCGCGGTCAAGACATCGAGGAACTTTGCCTGCGAGCCCGCCGCCTTCAACGCCTTTTTGTACGCCGGCTTCTGTGTCTCCTCCAGCCACGCGACAAGGTCGTTGGGAAACAGCGCCCGCTCACGGTCGTATCCCGTGTCGTTGGCCGAGTGCAGCCAGCCGCGGCCGTTTAGGTACTCGCAGATCTCTGTCTCGAAGACCACCTCGTTGTGGTCAGCCATCACGCCACCCGCCGCACGTCGATCTGACCTGTCACTGCCGCCGTGATCAACGCCGACCGGCGCTCCCGAGCGAGCTCGATGAATCGCTCGGTCTCGACGATAAGCATGTCGATCTTTGCTGTCTGACCGTCAAGGTATGCAGCGATGCGCCGCTGCTCCTCCAAGGACGGAAAGTGCATCTCGAAGCCGCGCAATTTGGACAGCGGGAGGTTGTTCGCGAGCCCATCGGCCCCGCTGATGGCACGGCGCACTTGGATTCTGTACCGGCCGGAGTTGAGGCTCCATGCCAAGAACCTGGAATCCGTCGAGCGTCGCGGCTGCAAACGGAACAACTTGTCAGAGAGAATCAGGCGGTAGTCGAGATGCTCAACGATCGCAGCCGATCCGACGAGATCCGGTGACCCGCTCGCTCGTGAAACGATGACATCACCCTCCTTCACTGCAATAGCAGGATCGAACGGAAAGCCATCTGGAAGCCGTTTGTGCTCATTGGGGCGGAAAACCCCACGATTTACGCATCCGCTCTTCAACACCCCCCATGCGCCGGGTTCGTCTGCAAGTCCTGCCTCGGCCTGCGGACTGACACCTTGATCGATCCCATCGAGTGCGTGCTTCAGTGCTGTGCACGTCCACGAACTCAATGGAACCAGCGCCGCATCAACCACGGCCGCTCGACGCTCCCACTGAAGTTCGATCAGACGCTGCTGCTCTTCGATGAGCGTGTCGATGCGGGCCGTCTCACGGTCGAGGTAGGCCGCGATGGAGCGCTGCTCGTTGGCCGGGGGCAGTACCAGAGGAATGCGAGCGAAGGTGCCCCAGTTGCGAAAGTCAACGCTGCGCTCGCGGACGTTCGGCGCCTGGGTAGTGAGGAAGCCGGAGGTGCCTAGGAGGCGCAGCAGACGAGCAAGGTAAGCGGGATCATCGCCCGCCACAGGCTCGCAGACGTGGTAGACGGGTGAACCGTTGCCGTGACTGTCCGAGACGCCGACGGCGCCAGCAAAACCGTCGAGGGCGTGGAAGACCAGGTCGCCGGGGCGGATCTCCTGATAGCCATTCTCGGTATCAGAGAAGGTGTAGCCGTCCTCGCGACGGTTCGAGCGCAGAGTGACTGTGCCATCCCGGTAGGCGGTGATAACACCGAGCCCCGACCGAGCAGGTCGGTCCAGCGGGCGCAACACTCGCCGCACCGTTGTCTCGCGCCAGTCGGGCGGCGACGCGGTAGTCACTGCTCCACCTCCCGCAGCAGGTCGAGGATCTTGGCGACCTGCTTCTCCAGGTCGGCATCGATCTCGGCGAGCGAGCGAGGTGGAACGTACCTGTAGAAGTGGCGGGTGAAGGGGATCTCGTAGCCGGTCTTGGTCTTGGCCCACTCCACCCAGGCATCGGGAACGTGCGGCTTCACCTCCGTGTCGAAGCACGTCTGGATGACTTCGCGCTCCCCTGCCGCACCAGCGGTGGAGCCGCCATAGGTAAACGGGACGTTCTCGGTGTCTCGCTTCTTCGAGTCGGGCTTCGGGTTGCCCTTGCGGTCGACGACAGGGTTCCCGTCATCATCGAGGAGGGGACGCTCGACAGTGATGGTCCAGTAGCCGAACTCGTCGTTGCGTAGCACCTTGGAGAAGTCAGGGTCGGCGTCCTCGAAGTCGGCGTACAGCCGCACGACCTCGGCACGGTCACGGTCTCTGATCTCGCGTCCCTTGGACCCGAGGTTCTTGCGCATCTTGGTCCAGAACGACGTGCCGTCGATAAGCTGAACCTTGCCCTGACGGTCGGGGTGCTTGGTGTTGTCGAGGATCCAGATATAGGTGGCAATGCCGGTGTTAAAGAACATGCTGGTCGGCAGGGCAACAATCGTCTCAACAAGATCGTTCTCTAGCAGCCACCTGCGGATGTTGGAGGGGCCGGATTCGGCGGCACCGTTGAAGAGAGGCGAGCCGTTCATGACGATGCCGACGCGGCCGCCGCCGTCCTCGGGTGCGCGCATCTTGTGGGCCAAGTGGAGCAGGAAGAGCATCTGGCCGTCCGAGGTTGCGGGGAGTCCCGGCGCGAAGCGGCCGTAAGGGCCGGCGGAGTCGCGCTCCTCCTTGACCGCCTTGGCGTACTGCTTCCAGTCCACCCCGTAGGGCGGGTTGGACATGCAATAGTCGAACTGGCGGCCCCTGAAGGCATCGTCGGTGAGCGTGTTGCCGAAGGCGATGTTGGCCGTGTCGTGGCCCTTGGCAAGCAGGTCGGACTTGCAGATGGCGTACGACTGCGGGTTGTACTCCTGACCGTACAGGCTCAGCTTCGCCTCGGAGTTCTGGGCGAGCAGGTGCTCCTCTGCCAGGGAGAGCATGCCTCCGGTACCGGCGGTGGGATCGTACAGCGACCTGATGATGCTGCCCTCGGAGAGGTCGACGTCCTTCTCTGCGAATAGCAGGTCCACCAGCAGCCGGATCGCGTCGCGCGGCGTGTAGTGGTCTCCGGAGGTCTCGTTCGCGGCCTCGTTGAACTTGCGGATGATGTACTCGAACGCATCCCCCATGTCTGCGTTGGACACCACGTCGGGATGCAGGTCGACGGCGCCGAAGGACTTGACGATCTCGCGCAGGAGCCCGGCCTTCTCCAGGGCCAGGATCTCCTTCTTGAAGTCGAAGTACTCGAACACGTCCACGTCGGCGGAGAACCGGTCGATGTAGTCAGCGAGGTTGTCCGCCAGCCCGTCCGCATCGGCCAGCAGGTTCGCGAACTCGTAGTTGGAGGTGTTGTAGAACGTCCGCCCCGTGGCCTTCTTAACCTCGACCTTGAGCCGGTTCGGGTTCTCGTGCTTCGCAGCCAGCTCCCGTACCGCCGCGCGGTCCGGCTCGAGTAGGCAGTCGAGCCGTCTTAGGATCGTGAACGGGAGGATCACTGTCCCGTACTGGTTGGGGCGATAGGGGCCCCGAAGCTGGTCAGCGATTGACCAGATGAAGCGACCGAGCGTGCTCACAAAATTCCTCACGAGAATCGTCTAGCTGTGACGATCACTTTGCCAGAGGCAGCAGCCAGCGTCCCATGGTTCAGCTACCACCCCTCGACATGATCTCGCCGATCGACCCAGGTGCCTCTCTCTGAGCTGCCCACCTGCCTGTCCAAGGGCAACCCGCCCGTGTCGGGCTCGTCGAGCAGACGGCCGGCCGCCCACTGGACCTTCCAGTGCCTGGAAGCCTCAGTCTCATCGCCTCGACGGCCTTGCTGGCCGCCCTCGCTTTGGGGTGGATCTGCGGGCATCCTGCATGCTGGAATGCGACGACGGGTCGCTTTCCGAACACGCCGAAGGCCCGGACCGCTGGTGCGATCGGGTCCTTCTCGGAGGATCGGGGATGGTCCGTCCGATCTTCTGCGGCAAGCCCAAGCGGACACCCCTCCGTGCGTGCGCGATGCGTGAGCGGACTGTCCGTCACGAGATGTCATGAGTGGGATCGACCACGAAGCCGCGTGGCGCTGACCAGGCGAAACAGCACCTCGCGGCACCGTCGAACACCCCCCGGCAAGGATCCGATCCCACTCCTAAAGCGGGTGTCGCAGGTTCGCATCCTGCCGGGGGCACCAGGGAAAGGGACCGGACCAGCCATGGTCCGGGCCCTTTGACGGCTGGGCGTCGAAGCCAAGGGGGGCGGCAGGCGAACAGCGCTAGGGGTACGAGCGTGGGTGCGATCGCCGCCGCGCACGGGGCCGATCTTGGCGCCTGACGTCGGACACGGCCACACCCCGCCGGGACAACGGATCACCGCGCCGAGGCAAGGTATCGGCCTTTCGACAGCAGGCTTGCCGGAACCCCGCTCAGCGGCGTCGCGGGTCCTTCGTCGGCCTTGAACGTCCACATCCTGGCCGCTTGCATGAACCGATGAGACTACGGCGTACGGCGGGCCACCGACATCAGCGGCGCGGCGAGTTCTACGGGACCTGTCGGTACACGTCGCGACGGCCGCCGACGGCCAGGACCCAAATGATGAGTCGGCCGTTCTCTACGGTGCAGACGATGCGGTAATCACCGACCCTGAGTCGCCAACGAGCGTGGTGACCCTGGAGGGCTTTGATGTCGAACGCGGTCGTGTCACCCGCGTCCATCGCCTTCTGAAGTTCAGCAAGGCGATGCAGGACGCGCAGGGCATCCGGGCGCGGGATCTTGAGCATGTCCCGCTGAGCGTGCGGCGTGAAACGCGTGGCGTGCCCCATGGTCAGCCCTCACGGGCGCGGAGCAGGGCAGCCATCTCTTCGAGCGAGACCGACCCTTCGGTGCCCTCGGACTCGGCCTCGTCGGCCAGTCGGTTGAGCCACGCCTCTTCGGCCTCTTCGGCGATCTGCCTCAGGCGCTGGTACTCCTGGATATCGATCACGACGGCTTCATGCTTGCCGCGTCGAGTGATGATCGTCGGGGTTTCCTCTCGACGAGCGCGATCGATGACGTCAGCGAGGTGGCTGCGGACCTCAGCCATGGATTCAATCACCGGTTCACTCATGTAATCAAAGTAACAGATGTACATGAAGGGGTGACCTCCAACGCGGGCCGCCGTCGGCGCACGCCGGCCCGCTCCCGGAGGTCGCTGTGCCGCGAACAGCCCTTACGAGTCGAGCCGGAACCAGTAGTTCACCGAGGGGCCCTGGGCCGGCGGTCCGCCTCCCATGGACTCGTAGAAGGATCGGGCAGCGGCATTCGCCTCGTTGGTGAACACGAACATCGTCGAGGCGCCGGCCTTCTTGCCCGCCGCCATGAACGCCGTCAGAAGGCTTCGTCCGATCCCCCGCCGGCGGTGGGCCTCCGCCACATCCAGTCCGTGGACGTACAGCATCGCGGATCCATCCGGCCGCACCAGGCGGTAGCCCCAGCACCAGCCCAGGATCTCGTCGCCCTTGCTCGCCACGAAAGCCATCACGCTCCGCGGCTCAAGGAACGCGGCGTCGGCGGGCACTCCTCTGAACTGGTGCGCTGCCCGGTCCAGGAGTGGCAGGTCATCGCTCGAAATGTGAGTGATCATTGCTGCAGTCTTTCCGGCCGGGCCCCTCAGCGACCACTGTCAGTCGCGCGTCGCACAGAACAGAATCGGAGAGAGTCGCGCACAACCCCGAGGGCCCCTCGTGTGTCCAGTGTGGCGACCGCGCTTCAGGTGCTGTCGCTTCGGTCGTTCCGCGGTCCCTGCAGTTCCGTCCTTCCGTCAAGGAGTCCCGTTGCGCAGAGCAGCCACGGCCGCCGCCGTGCTCGCACCCCTCATCGCCTTCGCCCTCACCCCGACGACGGCTTCCGCCGCCAGCCCTTACAAGGGGGCCAACACCGCAGCCGTCCAGGACGACTTCAACGGTGACGGCTACCGGGACCTGGCTGTCGGCGCGCCCTACGCCGCCAATGGCAGCGTGGAGGAAGCCGGTGCCGTCGTCGTCCTGTACGGGTCGGCCTCATCGGTGAGCACCACGCACAGGACGGTCATCACGCAGGCGACCTCCGGCGTCCCCGGCACCCCCGAGGAATGGGACGCCTTCGGCACGACGGTGGCCAGCGCCGATCTGGATCGGGACGGGTACGCGGATCTGATCGTCGGCACCCCGAGGGAGCAGGTCGGCGACAAGGAGTCCCGGGGCTCCGCGACCGTCGTATGGGGCGGGCCCAGCGGGCTGACGGGCGGTGCGACCATCTCTCCTCCGGCCGGATACGGGGACGGAAGCACGTACTGCGGTTTCGGGAAATCCCTGGCCACAGGCGACATGAACGGGGACGGCGCCCCGGAGGTGACCATCGGCTCGCGCTGCGAGGGCGCCTCCTACACCGGTCCCTTCACCCGCACCGGAAAGGCCGCCTCCAACTACGGGGAAAGCCGCCTGGGCGAGAGCCGGGGCGTGGTGATGGGAGATGTGAACGGCGATGGCAGAGCGGAGCGTTTCTGGCTGGCCGGGCCCGCGGACGACGACCTTCGTGGACCTGTGTACGCCGACAACGGCCCGCTTACCGACGACTACTTGGCCAATTGGCCCATTGAACTCACCCACGCCGACGGCCACGCCGGCCAGATCGGCGACATCAACGGTGACGGCTACGGCGACCTCGTCACGGGCATCGCGGATGACGATTCGACCATGAACGCGACCGGCGCGGCGCACCGCGGCGGCGAGATCCAGGTCCTCTACGGCAGCGCGCAGGGCATCACCGTCGACCAGCGGCCACGGGTCTTCCACCAGGGCACGGCCGGAGTCCCCGGAACCGCCGAGAACGGCGACCGGTTCGGACAGTCGCTCAGCGTCGGCGACGTCAACGCCGACGGGTACGCCGATGTCCTCGTCGGCTCTCCCGGTGAGGCGGTCGGCTCGCGCGAATCGGCGGGCGCCGCCGTTCTGCTGCGTGGCTCCGCCTCCGGCCTGACCACGGCCAAGGCGGTCGGGTACACCCAGAGCACGGCCGGCATACCCGGTACGGCAGAGGCGGGCGACTCATTCGGCGCGACCGTCCACCTTGCCGACCTCAACAAGGACGGCAAGGCCGAGACGGTCGTCGGCGTACCCACGGAGAACAGCGACGGTTGCCTGTGGACCGCCCGCGGTTCGGCCTCCGGCCCGCTCCTGAGCGGTTCGGTCAACCTGGACGGCAAGAGCGCCGGAATCACCGTTCGCAACGCCAAGGGCTACTTCGGGGCCGCCCTGCCGAGCCCTCACGTCTCCAACTAGGCGGGGCGCGCACAACCACCCGGCAGGGCGCAGCGAGAAGGGCCGGTCCGGGAGAGGTCTTCTCCCGGACCGGCCCTCCGCACGTTCAACTTCCCCCCAAACCCCGTCAACTCCATGGGCCCCGCGTTCGTTGCGCACTAAAGTTGTGCCATCACAGCTGGTTATGGGGTCGGGGCTCGTCGTGTGTGCGCGGGTTCCGGTGGGGAGGGCCTGGGCGGGATGAGTCGTCGCTCCAATGGGTTGGTCGGGGTCTGGGCCGAGGCGCAGCGGCAGCAACAGCGTCAGCAGGAGGCGCAGGCCAGGTATCTGCGGGATCAGGAACGGGATCAGCGGGCCCAGCAGCGGGAGCTCGCGCGGAGTCAGCGGGAGCAGAAGGCGGCGTACCGGGAGCAGCGTGAGGCGGAGGCCCGGCGGCGTACGCGGGAGCTGGATGCGCGGGTAGAGGGGTTGCAGGGGTTGCTGGCGTGGCCCGACGGGCTGCCCCGGCAGGTGTCCGCTGCGTACGACTCGGGCGCCCGGCAGCTGGTGCTGGGCTGGGAGCTGCCCAGGTACGACATCGTCCCCGAGGCGAAGTCCGTGCGGTACATGATCAACGCGGACCAGGAGAAGGAGTCGCCCCGGCCGGTCACACAGCGCCGGGCGCTGTACCGGGACGTGCTCGCCCAGTGCCTGCTGCTCGTCCTGCGCGATCTCTTCGCCGCCGACGAGTTCGGGGCCCTGGAGTCGGTCGCGCTGAACGGGTTCGTGGACGACCACGACCCGGCGACGGGGCGGCGGGTGCCCATGTTCCTCGGCACGGTCATGGCGTCGCGCGCGGAGTTCGCCGAGCTGCACCTGGAGCAGGTGAACGCGGTCAACTGCCTGGTGGACGGGTTGCGCGGGCAGCTGTCCGCCCGCCCCGACCAGTACGCGGCTGTGCGGCCCGCCCGGGTCCCCGAGGACGTCGGCAACGGGGTCGTGACGCATGGGGGCGACGAGGAGCCCGACCTGTACGAGATGGACCCGCTCGCCTTCGAGGCGCTGGTCGCCGAGCTCTTCCGGGCGATGGGCATGCAGGCGGTCACCACGCAGCGCTCCAACGACGGCGGTGTCGACGTCGACGCGCTGGACCCGACCCCGATACGCGGCGGCAAGATCGTCGTCCAGGTGAAGCGCTACCGCAACACCGTGCCGCCGACGGCGGTCCGCGACCTGTACGGAACCGTGCAGGACGCCGGCGCCAACAAGGGCGTCCTGGTCACCACTTCCAAGTTCGGCCCCGGCTCCCACACCTTTGCCAACGGCAAGCCGCTGGAGCTGGTTCCGGGCGCCGAGCTCGTCGACCTGCTGCACCGGCACGGGCTGCGCGGCCGGCTGGGCGGCGGGGAGCGGCAGGTGCCGGCGCGGCGGACGGCGCCGGACGACGGCGAGAGCCGCGGCAACGACCACAATGTGCTCGGCATGTACTGGTCGGGCGCGGTGGCCCTGGACGTGTGCGCGCTCGTCTGTCAGGGCAACCGCGTCCTGGACGACGACCACTTCGTCTTCTTCAACAACCCGCGTACGCCCGACGGCACGGTGCGCGAGCTGATCCCCGTCGCTCCCGACAAGGCCGCGATCCAGGTCGGCTTCGACGCGCTTCCGGCGCGCGCGGACCGGCTCGTCGTCGTCGCCGCGATCGATCCCGTCGCCAATCCCGACGCCGATCTGTCCGGCTTCACCGATGCCGGGATCCGGCTCCTGGACGCCGAACGCACTCCGCTCGACCAGCTGGACGTCTCGGACGGCCGGCCCGGCGAGACCGCCCTCGTACTGGGGTCCGTTCCGTCGGCGGGCCAACGGTGACTGGGAGTTCGTGTCCGGCGGGAAGGGGTATCCGGGCGGGCTGGAGGAGTTGGTGCAGGAATACGGCATCGAGGTCGAGTAGGGCCCGGGGGCGCGGAAGGTCCCAGGCGCTCCCCTCGCCCGTCGCGGGAGGATGAGTCATGGATACCTCGCACTGGCTTCGCCTGCCCGACGTCCACGCCTTCCTCGACCGTGCCGGGCGCTTCCTGCGGTCGCGGCCCGCTCTGCACACCGTGTCCCTGACCGTGACCGAGGGCCTGCGTGTCCGGGGTGCCAAGGTGTACGGGGACGAGGAGCCCGTGTTCGGGGTGCTGGAGCGGGGCGGGGAGGTGCGGGGCGCGTATTTCCGGACGCCGCCCTACCAGCTGATCGTCACGCCTCTCGTGCCCGAGGATGCCCGGTCGCTGGTCGCGCACCTGGCGGACGTCGGCGACGACGTGCCCGGGGTCAACGCGGACAGCGAGACGTCGGCCGCGTTCGCGGAGGCCTGGCGGGCCCGTACGGGGGTCGAGCCGCGGCTGCACGAGCGGATGCGGCTCTACCGGCTCGGGGAGCTCCAGCGGCCCGAGCCGGTGCCGGACGGGCGTGCCCGGGTCGTGGACGAGCGGGACCGGGAGCTGCTGGCGCGGTGGTACGCGGAGTTCGTGCGGGACATCGGCGGGGGCGGCGTTCAGGACCCCGGAACCTGGGCCGACACGCACATCGCCGACCGGCGCATCACCCTCTGGGAGACCCCCGACGGGGTGCCCGTCTCCATGGCGGGGACGACGGCGAAGGTCGCCGGGCAGATCCGGGTCAGCGCCGTCTACACCCCCGCCGAACTGCGGGGCCGAGGTTACGCGGGCGCCGCCACCGCCCACGTCAGCCGCGCCGCGCTCGCCGAGGGCGCGGACGATGTGCTGCTTTTCGCGGACCTCGCCAACCCCACCAGCAACGGGCTGTACCAGCGCGTCGGCTACCGGCCGGTGACGGACTTCGCGGTGTACGACCTCAGTGGGCCGTCTCCCGCTCCACCGCGACCGTGAGGTGCGCCGGCCAGTCCGTCAGTCCCGCTCCCGAAGCCGCGGTCAGGCCCGCCGCCGGGTGGAAGTGGACCCGGGTGCCCGTCGTGCCGTCGTCCGGGAGCGGGTCCAGGTCCGTCACCGGGACGCCGTGCTCGTAGCGCTGGGTCCAGGAGCCGCCGGCGCGGCGGTTGGTGTGGGTCAGCCGGTCGCTGAGTGCGGCGACGACGGACATGCCCCGGCGCGGGTGGCCGTCGGGGAGCGCCGGGGTGTCGGGGGCGTCGAAGAAGCGGAGGTCCTTCGTGGCCATGACCGGCTTCTTCACCGGGTGGCCCGCCGCGTCGAGGCGGGTGTCGGTGCCCCGGCCGTCGTCCGTGACGGAGACCGAGCCGTCCGCGTGCAGGGTGACGCGGGCGCGCCCGCCGCCGGTGCACTCCGCCTCGTCCGCCGCGTAGGCGAGGACCTCCAGGACGAGGTGGTGGACGCCGCCGGGGGCGTACGTCTCGGGGGCCCGGCGGACGGCGTCGAGGTGGGCGTGGTCCACCTCGGCCGCCCAGTCGTGGGTCGTGTTCCGCCAGGAGGCGCGTACGGCGTCCGGGCCTCCTCGTACGCCCTCCGCAGCCGTCACCGCAGCTCGTCCGGGCACGGCGTGCCGGGCTGGAACTGGTACGGGGCGCTCAGGCGGTAGGTGCCGGGGCGCGGGGCCAGGAGTTCCGTCCACTCGTCGCCGTCCTCGTCCTCGTCCACCTTGAGCAGGCAGCCGTTCTCGTTGACGAAGGTCCTCGGGGTGTTCTCGTCCGCCCGCTGCTTGGAGGCCTCGGTCTCCCGGGGGCGTTCCAGGCCCTTGCCGTTCTCGTCGACGAGGGCGAGCCAGGGCGAGTACGGGACACGGATCAGCACCCGGCCGGCCTTCTTGACGTGGATCGTCAGCTCGCCCTCGCCCGCGCGCTCCACCGTGGCCGGCGGGTCGGCCAGCGGCACCGGGCTGTCCACCTCGAAGAGCCGCCAGTCCTTGTTGGACCAGATCAGCTTCAGGTAGGAGAGGCCCTTGCCGACGAGTTCGGCCTCCTTGCGGGCGCCGCTGTAGTCGGGGTCGCCCTGCGGCAGCACCACGTAGTGCACGGCCCAGCGGTCGAGCCACTGACGGTAGTTGACGGGGTCCAGGGTGTCGTCGTAGAACAGCGGGTTGCGCTTCATGTCGGCCTGGCGGTTCCAGCCCCGGGCCAGGTTGACGGAGTGCGGCAGCGCGGAGGCCTCGCGGTGGCTGCTCGGCGGGACGACCTCGACCCGGCCGCGCTCCGCGCCGACCTTCTGGAGCTGGTTGACGAGCGGGCCCAGCGAGCGGGTCCAGGAGGCGGTGGGGGCGGTCCTGACGATGTCGTCGACGCCCTTGAAGCCGATCCAGAAGTTCAGCGAGGCGAACGCGATGACCACCGCGTACCACTTCCGGGAGCGGGGTGTGGTGTACGGCAGGGCGGCCAGCAGGACGATGCCCGCGAACAGCATCGCCATCCGCGAGACGTTGGAGCCGATCTGCGAGTCGACGATGTACGTCGCCAGCGTCCCGACCCCGTACACGGCCGACGCCGTGCGGACCGTCTTCCAGTCGCTCGGTACGAGGAAGAAGACGAGCCACGCGAAGACGAACGGGCCGGACAGGGTCGCGACCGACATCGGCTGGGTGCCGGAGAACGGGAAGAGCCACGCGGACAGCGCGACCACCGCGACGGGCGCGAGGCCCAGTGCGTACGCGCCGGGGCGCCGCTTGTTCAGGAACAGCGCGGCCGCGACCACGCCGAGGAAGAGGCCCGCCACCGGGCTGCCCGCCGTCGCGAGCCCGGCGAGGGGTGCGGCGACGGCCGCCTTCGCCCACCGCTTGTAGCGCCACCGGTACGGCCAGCAGAACACCGCCGCCGTCGCGCCGACCGCGAACATCATGCCGAGCCCGAACGTCACCCGGCCCGACAGCGCGTTGCACAGGTACGCGAAGACGCCCGCCATCGAGCAGGCCAGCGGGTTACGGACCGCCTTCACCCGGTACAGGATCAGCGAGGTCAGCCCGGCCGAGACGGTGCCGGCGATCATCATCGTCGTCCGCACACCGAGCAGGGACATGAGGTACGGCGAGACCACGCTGTACGAGACGGGGTGCATGCCCCCGTACCAGGCGAGGTTGTACGCCGTGCCCGGGTGCCGGCCGACGAACTCGGCCCAGGCGTCCTGGGCCGCGATGTCGCCGCCGCTGTTGGCGAAGAAGAGGAACCACAGGATGTGGGCGACCGCGGCGACCGCGGTCGTCAGCAGGACCGGGTGGCGCAGGCACTTCTGCTTCAGGCCGTCGAGACGGCCGGACGGCTCCGGCGTGCGCTCGCCGTCGCTCCCGCGCTTGGTGTGCGCGGGGTCCGGGGCGGCGGTGTCGTCGTCGGCCCGTGTCGGCTCGGCAGCGGTCACCTTGATTCTCCCCGTCCCTCCCCGGACGTGTGGTCTCGGCCGGCTTTCCTGCTCGGGTCTCATGGGCCGAAAGACGCGTTCCAGGGTCCACGCGTTGCCCCCGGGACGCTAACACGCGGCCGCGCGCGGTGTCCGGAAAGGGCGTCCTGCCCGGACGGGGGTGCGGGGCGGCCGTGTGGGCGCCCCGCACCGCCGGTTCTCAGCCGAGGCGGGTCAGCTTGTCGCCGAACGACGGCTTCGCCAGATCGCTCTGGAGCGCGACGGCCACCTTCACCTGGCTGCGTCCCTCGCCCACGGTGAGCGTGCCGACGTGCGTACCGGCCACCGCCTCGTGCGGGATCGTCCTCCCGTCGTCGGTCAGTTCCAGCTTGACCGTGAGACCGGACCAGCCGACCGCCTTGACGTCCTTCGTCGCGACGACGGGCGTCGTGTGGCCCATGCCGTCGTCGACCTCACCGACGACGTCGCCCTTCTTGACGACCTTGGCGCCCTCCAGCAGGTCCTGGGTGGCCAGCATCACCTTCTTGCTGACCCGGTTCACCTCGTCGATGATCGAGTTCTTGTCGTACTGCCCCAGCACCGCGCCGACGATGAGCTGGTCCGTACCGTCGATCATCTTGTGCGCCGCGAAGAGCAGGTTGCCGCCCGCCTTGGTGGTGGACCCGGTCTTGATGCCGAGGGCGCCGTCGTACGGCACGAGCGTGTTCCAGTTGCGCCACACATGGCCCGAGGGGTCCTTCCACTCCGGCAGCTTGGTGATGTCCATCAGCGCCGGGAACTCGACGAGCTTCTCACCGAGCTTCACCAGGTCCTCGGCCGTGCTGACCGTGGAGGCGGTGAGTCCGGAGGGGTCGGTGTATGTGGTGTTCTTCATGCCCAGCTCGTCGGCGGTGGTGTTCATCTTCTCGACGAACGCCTTCTCCGAGCCGGCCTCCCAGCGCGCCAGCAGCCGGGCGATGTTGTTGGCCGACGGGATCATGATGGCCGACAGCGCGTCACGCTCGGTGAGGTAGTCGCCCTCCTTGACCGTGCTCAGCGTGGACTCGCCCTCGGTGTAGAGCTTGCCGTCCGCCTCCGCCTTGGCGTCGATCCTGATCTTCGGTCCTTCCTCGCCGCGCTTGAGCGGGTGGCTCTTGAGCACGAGGTACGCGGTCATGGCCTTGGCGACGCTCGCGATCGGCACCGGCTTCTGCTCGCCGAACGAGTCGACCTTGCCGAGGCCGGTGGCCGCCATGTAGCCCTGGCCCTGGTCGGGCCACGGCAGCTTCGGGGCCGCGCCCTCGAAGCCGTACGTCGACTTCGCCGTCATCGTCAGCGTCGGGTCCGGCAGCGGGCGCACCATCTGCACGATCGCAAACACGAGCAGCAGGAGGAGGACCAGCGGGGTCCAGATCTTGACCCTCCGCACCGCGGTGCGGACCGGGGTCTCCGGCGGCGGCGGGGTGTTCGTCAGCTCGGCGAGCAGGTCGAGCGGCGGCCTGGGCGGCATGGGCTGCTGCCGGGTCCGCTCGGCACCGCTGAGGGCCGCGGGGGCGCCGGGTGCCGGCGCGGGGCTCTCCGGCTTGGGCGGCGCGGGCGCGGGCCGTGCGTCGTCGGAGCGCAGCGGTACGAACTGGCTGGTGCGCTCCGTGAGCGACTCGGTCTCGGCCGAGACGGGGCGGCCCGACGGCGACCTGGTGATCTTCAGCGCGGTGGTCGGCTGGTCGACCTTGGGCAGCCGGGGGGCCTTGAAGACGGCGGTGGGCTGGTCGACGGGCGCCTGCGCCTCGGCGGCGGGCTGCTTCTCGTCGTCGGCGGGCGCTTCCGCCTCGGCGTCGGCTTCCGGCTTCCCGTCCGGCTCGGGGGCCGGCTTCTCGTCGCGGGAGCGGGGTACGCGGGGCTGCTCGTCCGGGGAGTCGGCCTGGTCGGCGTCGTCGTCGGCGGCGCCGCTGTCCCCGTCGTCGGTCTTCGTCACCCAGGCGGCCACGGCGGCCCGGAGGCGGGCGTCGCCCTCCTCGGGAGCGGATTCCGAGGCGTCGGGCTCGGAGTCGTCCGCCTCGGGCCCACCGGTGCCGGGCTCGGCCTCGTCGTCAGCGGCCTCGGGCTCAGCGACGGCCTCGGGCTCGTCGGCCTCGGGCTCAGCGGCCTCGGGCTCAGCGACGGCCTCGGGCTCAGCGTCGGGCTCCGGCTCGGAAACCTCGGCCTCGGGCTCGACGGCCCCGGCCTCCTCGTCCGCGCCCGAGGCGCCCTCCGAGACGCCCTCAGCCGCCTCCGGGCCGCCCTCAGCCGCCTCGGGCCCGCCCGGGGCCCCCTCGGGGGCCTCCGCGGGGCTCGGGGCGCTCTCAGCGCCCTCGGTGGCCTCCGGGGCCCCAGCCGCGTCCGTACGCGCATCGCCGTCCGAGTCACCGGCCGGCTCGACGGACGCCGGCTCCTCCCCCGTACCGGCGACGCCGGGCTCCGCCGGAGGTTCGGGCTCGCGGAAGACATCGAGCCGCGGATCGCGCTCGCTCCGAGTCGTTCCCGACGACTGCTGCTGCTCCGACTTGTCGGGGGACTCGCCCGCCACCGATGCCTCCTCCATGCGGCGCGGGGAACCACCCGCGCTGTCCGAACCATCTACCAGTGTCCCGTGTGAACCCTTGGCCGGGCTGCTAGACGAGAACGACATACCTACTGGTTCCCTTACAAAGCACCCAGGCACCCTCGACAGGAAGATGTGAGAGGGGTCACCCTGTCATTCATCCACGCGGGGAGGCATGGATGGGCAGGAGCCGCAGAACAATTCCGGAGGAGCTTCTGCTGCTCGCTCTGGACCCGACCACGGGTACCACAGCGCAGCCGCAGTCGCTCGACCTCGGCCTCGCCGGAGCCCAGCTAGTAGAGCTGGCCCTGGCAGGACGGATAGCCCCTGACGGGGATCGTATCGCCGTGGTGATGCCACGGCCGACAGGAGATCCGACCCTGGACTCCGCACTGGAACTGCTGCGCAGGCGCGGCAGCCCGGTACGGGCCGTCCACTGGATCGGCGGACCCCGGCTGGGGCTCCGCCAGATCTATCTCGCTCATCTGGAGCGGTGCGGCATGGTGCATGCCGTGGCGGGCCAGATGTGCGGAGTGCTGCCGACGACTCGCTACCAGGCGACGGACACGGCGATCAGCCGGGACATCAGGTCCCGGCTGGACAGTGCGATCCGCACCGGCGTACCGCCGGACCCGCGGACCGCGGCGCTCGCCGCACTGGCCCACGCGGTCGGACTCGGCAAGCACCTGTACCCCGGGAACGAGGGGCGTTCATCACGCTCCCGGCTCCGGGACCTGATCAGGCACGACCCGATGGGCGGTCTCGTGGCGCACGCCGTGATGGACGTCCAGAACGGGGCGGTCGCGCAGCCACGCCGCGGTCAGGCGGCGGGCGTTCCGTTGCAACCGCAAGTGCAGTCGCAGTCACACCGCGGCAGCATGGCGCACACCGCGGCCCACTAGGTCCGCACCGCGCGCACCCGGCACCACCCGCACCATCGCGTCAACAACCGCAGAACGCCGCACCGTCGTCCTCTCGGACCCGGTTCGGGAGCCGCACCAGGGCGCGGGGCAGTCGATACCACCGACTGCCCCGCGCCGCTTTGTGTGGCCGTTTCCCAGCGCGGCCGGGGGCATGGGTGGCAATCTGCTCAGCAGTAGATACGCACAGCTACATAGCCGGAGGTGCCGTTTCCGTGCCGTCCAACGTCAATCCCACCGTCAGGCGACGCCGGTTGGGTCAGGAATTGCGCCGACTGCGCGAGGTCAAGGGAATGACGGCCGAGGAGGTGGCGGAGCGGCTGCTGGTCTCGCAGTCGAAGATCAGCCGCCTGGAGAACGGCCGCCGCTCCATCAGCCAGCGCGATGTGCGCGATCTCTGCGGGGTGTACGAGGTCGAGGACCACCGGGTCGTCGACTCGCTGATGCAGATGGCCAAGGACTCGCGCCAGCAGGGCTGGTGGCACGCGTTCGGGGACATCCCGTACAGCGTGTACATCGGTCTGGAGACCGACGCGGCGTCGCTGCGGGTGTACGAGTCGCTGATCGTCCCGGGCCTGCTGCAGACGCGTGAGTACGCGCAGGCGGCCATCGAGGGGATGTGGCCGGAGGCGACGCCCACCGAGATCGACAAGCGCATCCAGATCCGTATCAAGCGCCAGGACCGGCTGACCGATCCGGTCGAGCCCCTGCGGTTCTGGGCCGTGATCGACGAGGCCGTGCTGCGCCGCGTCGTGGGCAACCCGCAGATCATGGCGGACCAGTTGAGGCACCTGGCGGAGCTGAGCCAGCTGCCCCACGTGACGCTCCAGGTGCTGCCGTACACCGTCGGCGCGCACCCGGGGATGTACGGGAGTTACACGATCCTGGAATTCCAGGAGGACATGGACGCGAGCGTCGTCTACCTCGAAGGCATCACGAGCGACCTGTATCTGGAAAAGGCGCCCGATGTCCAGAGCTATGCGGTGATGTACGAGCATCTGCGCGCGAAGGCACTGAGCGCGGAGCAGTCCCGCGCGTTCATTCTGGAGACGGCGGACAACTGCGAAGCGTGAACAATTCGTCGCCTGCCGGGGGGATTTGGGAGGCGGCGCGGAAGGTACACCTCCGCAAGGTTGTGCCGGAAGACAATAGCGGCTCATGTCATCCGAACGAGTGAACGCCACTCACGTCCGATGATGTTGCGGCGTAGCGTCCCTTCACAAGTCGCTGGGCGCAGCGGCTGGGCGCAACGCCCAACGACCGGCACAACCATCGGAGTCATTATGGTGATTCGGCAGGACGCACTGGCGGAGTGGACCAAGTCCTCTTATTCCGCGAACGGGAATTGCGTGGAGGTCAAGGCGGCGGAGGGTCACGCGCTGCTGGTCCGCGACTCGAAGAGCGTGAGCAGCGGAGTCCTCGACTTCTCCGCGAAGACCTGGTCGGCGTTCCTCTCGGACGTCACCCGGACCGCCCAGTACTGAGACCGAGCGGTTCGGCTGCCGGCTCGTGCCGCAGCCCGGGCCAGGCCCTCTCGACCGGCTCGCCGTCCTGGCCGAGAGGGCTTTCGCACCTCCGGGCCGGCCTTCTCCTCCGGCAGTTCCCCTCCTTCTCGACCGCACGGGACCCGCATCCCGTGCGGTCTTTTTCGTGCCTGTACGCGCCCACAGCCTGGCGAAGCGCCCGCTCATCGTGTGGCCGCCGTCACGTTCACGACAACGCTTCCGTGGGTCAAGAACGAGCAAAATCGTTCGACTTGCTGATCTGCGTTCACATCTCTGACCGAAAGAGTCCTTGACCGGGGCCCCGGGCAGACGGTTCAATCCCCGAAGTCCCCGCTCCCGCAAGGGGACACCGCTGAGACGGCCGTACTGGCGAAGTGCGTATCCCGTTCATAAGGCGGACCCCCGGAGGGGACACATGAACAGTCTCGACTGGGTCGTGCTCATCGGCTACTTCGGCGTGATGATCGCGATCGGGCTCTGGTCCCACAAGCGTGTGGACAACGTCAGCGACTTCTTCACGGCGGGCGGACGGATGCCGTGGTGGCTGTCCGGCATCTCGCACCACATGTCGGGCTACAGCGCCGTGATGTTCACGGGCTACGCCGGCATCGCGTACCAGTACGGCGTCACGTCCTTCGTGACCTGGTCGCTGCCGATCGCGATCGGTGTCGGCATCGGCGCGAAGCTGTTCGCGCCCCGGCTCAACCGGATGCGCTCGCGGCTGCACGTGGCCTCGCCGCTGGAGTACCTGAAGGACCGCTACAACGTGCCCACGCAGCAGGCGCTGGCCTGGTCCGGGCTGCTGCTGAAGATCGTGGACGTCGGCGCGAAGTGGGCGGCCATCGCCACCCTGTTGTCCGTCTTCACCGGCATCTCCCTGACCCAGGGCATCTTCATCACCGGCATCATCACGGCCGTCTACTGCACGGTCGGCGGCCTGTGGGCGGACGCGCTCACCGAACTGGGGCAGTTCGTCATCCAGTTGCTCGCCGGGCTCGCGATGCTCATCACCGCGATGCACGAGCTGGACGGCTTCAGCACCCTGTGGACGGTCTGGGACAAGCTGCCCGAGGGCCACGCCGACCCGACGGCCGGCCCGTACACCGTGACGTTCCTGCTGGCGTACCTGTTCATCAAGACCTTCGAGTACAACGGCGGCATGTGGAACCAGGCCCAGCGCTACATGGCCACCGACTCCGCCGCCTCCGCGACGCGTTCGGCGCGGCTCTCCGCCGTCCTGTGGCTGGTCTGGCCGACGGTGCTGTTCTTCCCGATGTGGTGCGCCCCGCTGCTGGTGGACGCGCAGAAGCCGGACGCCTCCGACAGCTACGCCCTGATGACCGAACAGCTGCTGCCGCACGGGCTGTTGGGCCTCGTGGTCGTCGGGTTCTTCTCGCACACGATGGCCATGTGCTCCTCCGACGCCAACGCGATCTCGGCCGTCTTCACCCGGGACATCGCCCCGGTGTTCTCCAAGGCCGCCCGCGAGTGGAGCAGCCGGGCCGGGCTGCTGGCCGCGCGCCTGTCCACGCTGGGCTTCCTCGGCCTGTCCATGGCGCTGGCGACGCAGATCAACTCGCCCACGTTCAAGGACATCATCTCCGTCGTCATCAAGTGGGTCGCCGGGCTCATGGGCCCGATCGCGATCCCGTTCATGCTGGGGCTGCTGCGCCGCTTCCGCCGGTCGGGGCCGACGGCGGCGCTCACCAGCTGGGCGGCGGGCCTGCTGGCGTTCTTCTTCACCAACTACGACATCGACGGCTCGGTGAAGGAGGGCGTGGCGCTCCAGTACCAGGTGGCGCTGCCGCTGGCGATCTCGCTGGTGCTGTACATCGTGATCGGCTTCGTACGCCCGGAGGACACCCCGGAACGGGACGCGCTCATCGAGCTGATCAACGCCGACGGCCCCGGGACCTCCGGCGCGGCCGCCGTCCCGGCGCAGGGCGGCCCCGAGGGCGTCGAAACCGCCGCCGAGGGCACGAAGGGGGAGGCTCAGCGCGGGTAGCGGGCCAGCCAGCCCGGGGCGGCGGTGGCCGGGCTGTGCAGGGCGGGCCCCTGGGTCATCTCCATGGCGAAGTCGTCGGCGAGTTCGAGGAGGGTGGCCCGCCCCTCCAGCTCCACGAGCCAGTCCGGCGGCAGCGCGGTCTCGCCGTGCATCGCGCCCATCAGCGCCCCGCACAGCGAGCCCGTGGCCGAGGAGGGCCCGCCGTGGTTCACGGCGAGCCGCAGCCCGTGCCGTACGTCCTCCCCGACGAGCGCGCAGTACACCGCCACCGCCAGCACCTCGTCGGCGGAGTCGGTGGCGCCCAGGGACTCGATGAGCGCGGGCCCCGGGATGCCCTGGCGCACGGTGCCGAGGGCCCGGCGCAGCGCCTCGGTGACGGGTTCGTGGCCGGGGCGCTCCGCGAGCAGCCCCAGGGCGTGCTGGACGGAGCCGTCCAGGGTCTCGCCGCGCGCCAGTCCGTGCACGAGGACGGCGAAGGCGCCGGCGGAGAGCAGGGCGGTGGGGTGGCCGTGGGTGTGCGCGGCGCACTCGACGGCGAGCTGGAACACCAGTTGGGGCTCCCAGCCGACGAGCAGCCCGAACGGTGCGGAGCGGGTGAGCGCCGCGGCGTCGTGCGCGGCCGGGTGCTTGGGCCGGTCCAGGGTGCCCATGATGTCGTCGCCGAGGCCGTTGAGGCATTCCCGGGTGGGGTCGCGGCGGGCGTAGAGCCATTCCTGCCCGGCGAGCCAGCCGTTGTCCTTGCGGCGCTCGTCGGGCCCCCAGTCGCGCTGGGTCGCGGCCCAGCGCAGGTGGGCGCGGTGGACGTCGGTGGGCGGGTGCCAGGCGCCGGTGTCGCGGCGGACCTGGGCGCGGATCAGCCCGTCGACGGTGAACAGGGTGAGCTGGGTCGCGGCGGTGACGGTGCCGCGCGCGCCGTGGGCGGGGACGAGGCCGGTGACGGCGTCGGGCCCGTGGGCGGCGCGGATCTCCTCCAGGGTGAGCGCGGTGACACCGGCCCCGAGGGTGTCACCGACGGCGCCGCCGAGGAGGGCGCCGCGGACCCGGCTGCGGAAGTCCTGCTGCTCGGCCCGGCCCCAGACGGCCGTGATCCCTGTGCTCACCGCGCCACTCCCGTATGCCGTGGTTTCGTTCCCCTGTGCGACTGTGCGGTAACTGCGCAGCACTGTAATCGAACAGGTGCGGCGCCCGGGGAGACGGAACGTTTTGTACGGCTCCGAGGCGCGTCGGGCCCCGCGGCGGCTGCGGGGCCCGGCGCTCAGCTGGTCATGGAGCGGGCCGCGGAGTACAGGTCGAGGACGGCCAGGCAGAGGGGCACGAGGGCGAGCAGGAGCAGGACCTCGGCCAGGTCGGACATGCGGCCCCAGAACGGGGAGAGGCCCTTCTTCGGGATGATCAGCGCGATGCCGGTCAGCAGGGCGGCGCCGGCCGTGACGGCCGCGGCGAGCCACAGCGTACGGATGTCGAGCGGGCCCCGGTCGTTCTCGGTCAGGAGCTTGACGACGGCGTCGGCCGGCGGGTTGAGGGAGAGCCCGAGCACCAGGAGGCCCAGGGCGACGATGCCCGCGCTCAGCGTGGCGGCGACCTGCGAGGTGTAGCGGAAGAGGCGGGCGCGCAGCAGCATGGCCACTCCGGCGACCAGGGCGAGGGCCCGGCCCCAGGTGTCGGAGGAGAAGCCGAGGACGGCGGCCGAGGCGACCACCACGACGCAGCAGCCGCCGACGAGGCCGAGCAGCAGTTCGTGCCCGCGCCGGGCCCGGGCCGCGATGCGTTCGGTGTCGACGGGGTCGGGGTCGCCGAGGCCGGCCTCGCCGTCGAGGTCGGCGTCCGTCGTGGGGCGCGGGGCCGCGTAGCCGATGGGCAGCTGGGCCACCCGTGCGGAGAGGCCGGGCAGGAAGGCGACGAGGCCGATCGCGACGACGGCGCAGACGGCGGCCGCCTCGCGCGGGTCGGCCTCCGTGACGATCGACAGGAACGTGGCGAGGGTGCCGGCCGCCGAGGCGAACACGACGGCGACGAACGGGGCGTCGCCCGTCGGCATCGCGACGACGAGCCCGGCGGAGACCAGGAGCACCGCGGCGCAGCCCAGCATGAACTGGAGGCGTCCGATCCCGGTGCCCGGGTCGAGGGCGAGGAGCCCGGACCCGGCGATCATGACGTGCGGCAGGGCGGCGAGGCCGAGCGCGACCGCGGAGGCCCGGTCGTCGTAGCGCCGGGCGCGGACCCCGGCGAGCACGGCGAGCAGGACGCCGACGGCGGCGGCGACGATGCCCGGAAGTCCGTGCATGTCGTGCCGGACCGGGTCGGCGAACCAGACCACGAAGCCCATGAGGACGAGCAGCAGCGCCCCGCCGGAGAGACCGGCGACACCGAGGAGCTGGTCGCTCCACAGGGCCCGGTCGCGACGGACGGCGGAGGCCACCGCGTCGGCCACGTCGTCGAAGACGGCCGGCGGCAGCGACTCGGTGAACGGCCTCAGCCGCAGCACGTCACCGTCCAGGACGCGCTGGACGCCCAGGGTGTGGGTGGCGTCCAGGACCGTGTTGTCGCGGCGGGTCAGGTGGTAGCCCGGAGGCGCTCCCGCGGGTGTTTCCTGGCCGGTCAGCCGCAGGATCTCCGGGAGGAGATCGGCGACGGCGACGTCGTCCGGCAGGGCGACGTCGATACGACTGTCCGGCGCCACGACCGTTATGCGGCAGAAGCCGGTGGTTGTCAGGGTCGAACTCACCTGTGGGGTCCCCTCGTTCGCTGCACGCCGTGCTGCTGGGCGGGCCGTGTCGGCACAGCGCCGTCGTACGCCCGCAGGGCGTCACCCTATCGGGGCCCCCTTCCGTGCCTACATTAGGATGATCCGCGCGCGGAGGTAGGTCGCTGCCACGGGGGTGCCGGCCCACAACTCTCCGGGCCGCACTGAGGGACTGATTCGCCGGTGACCCAGATCGTCGTCAAGCGCCCGCCCCGAGCGATGCCGCCCGAGACGTCCGCCACGGAACTGCGGCTGGAAGCTCCTCCTGAACTGCCGCGCGGGCAGCAGGAGGGCATGGCCATGCAGCTCCTGCCGATGCTCGGCATGGGCTCGTCGGTGGTGTTCTTCTTCATGCCCGGCTCCCAGCCGTTCATGAAGATCATGGGCGTCATGATGCTGATGTCCACGGTCGCGATGGCCGTGGCGCAGATGATCCGGTACCGCAAGGGCACCCAGGGCGAGGCCGCGCAGGGCCGCCGGGACTACCTGAAGTACCTCGGGCAGACCCGGCGCAAGGTGCGGCGCACCGCACGGGCCCAGCGCGACGCGCAGTTCTACCTGCACCCGGACCCGGACCAGTTGTGGTCGCTGGTCGCCGAGGGCGGGCGGCTCTGGGAGCGCCGGATCACCGACGACGACTTCGGGCAGGTCCGCGTCGGCCTGGGCCCGCAGCAGCTGTGGACCCCGCTCGTCGCGCCGACCACCGCGCCGGTGGAGGAACTGGAGCCGCTGTCGGCCGGTGCCATGCACCGCTTCCTGACCGCCCACGGCGCGGTGGACCGGCTCCCGATGGCGATGTCCCTGCGCGCCTTCTACCACGTCGTGGTCTCCGGCGACCCGGGCTCGGCACGCGGCTCCGCGCGCGCGATGATCTCCGGACTGGTCGCGCTCCACTCGCCCGAGGACCTGCTCGTCGCGGTCGTGGCGTCCACGGACGTGACGGACCAGTGGGACTGGACGAAGTGGCTCCCGCACACCCAGGCCCCCGGCACGTCGGACGGGGCCGGCACCAAGCGGCTGTTCAGCGACGACCTGACCGAGGTCGAGGCGCTGCTCCACCACACCCTGGACGGCCGCTCCCGCTTCAACCGCGAGGGCACCCCGCTCCTGGACCAGCCGCACGTGGTCCTCGTGCTCGACGGCGGCGTCGTCCCGCAGAACTCGCTGTTCGCCTCCGCCGAGGGGCTCCAGGGGGTCACCGTGGTGGAGGTCGTCCCGGAGGAGCTGGACGAGCCGCGCGGCGGGCTGCACATCGCCGTACGGCCGGGCCGGCTGCGGCTGGAATCGGCCAGCGTCTCCTACCACGGCACGCCGGACCTCCTGCCCGTCGAGACCGCGGAGGCCCTGGGCCGCCAGCTCGCACCGTTCCGGATGGGCAGCGGCGGGGACGACGACGAGCCGCTGCTCGCCAACCTGGACTTCACGGACCTGCTGGGCATCGGCGACCCCGCCGCGGTGGACACCAACACGGTGTGGCGGCCGCGCTCGACGGCCGACCGGCTGCGGGTGCCGATCGGTGTCGGCGAGGACGGCTCCCCCGTCATGCTCGACCTCAAGGAGGCCGCGCAGGAGGGCATGGGCCCGCACGGGCTGTGCGTGGGCGCGACCGGTTCCGGCAAGTCCGAGCTGCTGCGCACCCTGGTGCTGGGCCTCGCGGTCACCCACTCGTCGGAGACCCTCAACTTCGTCCTCGCCGACTTCAAGGGCGGCGCCACCTTCGCCGGAATGTCGGAGCTCCCGCACGTCGCCGCGGTCATCACCAACCTGGCGGACGACCTCACCCTGGTCGACCGCATGCGGGACTCCATCACCGGTGAGCTCCAGCGCCGCCAGGAACTGCTGCGGGCGGCGGGCAACTACGCCAACCTCACCGACTACGAGAAGGCGCGCGCCGCCGGGGCCCCGCTGGAGCCGCTGGCCTCGCTGGTCCTGGTGATCGACGAGTTCAGCGAACTGCTCACCGCCAAGCCCGACTTCATCGACATGTTCATCCAGATCGGCCGCATCGGGCGGTCCCTCGGCGTGCATCTGCTGCTGGCATCGCAGCGCCTGGAGGAGGGCCGCCTGCGCGGCCTGGACACCTACCTCTCGTACCGGATCGGGCTGCGGACCTTCTCCGCCGCCGAGTCCCGGACCGCGCTGGGCGTGCCCGACGCCTACCACCTGCCGTCGGTGCCCGGTTCCGGGTTCCTGAAGTTCGGCACCGAGGGGATGACCCGCTTCAAGGCCGCGTACGTGTCGGGGACCTACCGGCCCGGGGTCGCGCCGGTCTCCGACAACGGAGAACTCGCCATCGACCGCCGGCCGGCCCTGTTCACCGCCGCGCCGGTCGCGGTCCACTACCCCGAGCCCGAGCCGAACGTCCCCTTCGTGCCCGGACAGGCGACCCCCGACGCGCTGGCGGACACCGTCCTCGATGTCATCGCCCGCCGTCTGGAGGGCCAGGGCCCCCTCGCCCACCAGGTGTGGCTGCCGCCGCTCACCGAGGCACCCTCGCTCGACCGGCTGCTGCCCGCGCTCGCGGTCACGCCGGAACGCGGACTGCACGCGCCCGAGTACCAGCGGAACGGGGCGCTCGTCGTGCCCTTCGGCCTGGTGGACAAGCCGTTCGAGCAGCGCCGCGACACCCTGGTCCGGGACTTCTCCGGCGCCGCAGGACACATGCTGATCGTGGGCGGCCCGCGCTCCGGCAAGTCCACCCTCGTCCGCTCCCTCATCAGCGCCTTCGCCCTCACCCACACCCCGCACGAAGTGCAGTTCTACGGAATGGACTTCGGCGGCGGCGGCATGGTCGCCGTCGACGGCCTGCCGCACGTCGGCGGGGTCGCCTCCCGGCTCGACCCGGAGAAGATCCGCCGTACGGTCGCCGAGGTCGCCGGCATCCTCAACCGGCGCGAGGCGTTCTTCCGGGACAACAACATCGACTCCATCACCACCTACCGCCGGCTGCGCGCCACCGGCCAACTGCCCGGCGAGGCGTGGGGCGACGTCTTCCTGGTCATCGACGGCTGGCAGTCCTTCAAGACGGACTACGAGTTCCTGGAGCCCGTCGTCGCCGACATCGCCGCCCGGGGCCTCGGCCTCGGCGTCCACCTGGTCGCCACCGTCTCCCGGTACATGGAGATGCGCGCCGCGCTCAAGGACCAGCTGCTCAACCGCCTGGAGCTGCGCCTGGGCGACCCGACCGACTCCGAGCTGGACCGCAAGGTCGCCAAGAACGTCCCCGCCGGCACCCCGGGCCGCGGTCTGACGGCGGAGCGGCTGCACTTCATGGGCGCCCTGCCGCGCATCGACGACTCGGCGGGCGGGGGCGGCGACGACCTGTCCGAGGCCACGGCCGCCTTCGTCAAGGCCACGACCGACAACTGGCCCGGCCCGCACGCCCCGGCCGTCCGGATGCTGCCCCGGATGCTGTCCGCCCGCGACCTGCCGACCGGCCCGGACACCACGCGCGGCGGTGTCGCGATCGGCATCGACGAGATGAACCTCGCGCCGGTGTACGTCGACTTCGACACGGACCCGCTGTTCGCGGTCTTCGGCGAGTCGGAGTCCGGCAAGACGGCGCTGCTGCGGCTGCTGATCAAGCAGATCACCGCCCGCTACACCCCGCAGGAGGCCCTGATCTGCGTCGGGGACTACCGGCGCAGCCTGCTGGAGGTCGTGCCCGAGCCGTACCTGGTCGGCTACGCGACCACGCAGAACGCGTTCGAGTCGTACCTGGGCGACATGAACACCCTCATCACCAGCCGCACCCCCGGAACGGACGTGACCCCGCAGCAGCTGCGCACCCGCAGCTGGTGGCGCGGTCCCCGGGCGTTCATCATCGTGGACGACTACGACCTGGTGGCCACGTCCTCCGCCAACCCGCTGGCCCAGCTGGTGGACAACCTGCCGTTCGCCCGGGACACCGGCGTCAACTTCATCGTCGCCCGCAGCAGCGCGGGCGCCGGCCGCACCTCGTACGAGCCGTTCATGCAGCGTTTCAAGGAGCTGGGCGCACAGGGCGTGATCCTGTCCGGCCACCCCAACGAGGGCGAACTCCTCGGCACCGTGAAGGGCCGCCCGCTGCCGCCCGGCCGGGGCATGTTCGTCGCCCGCCGCGGCGCGCCGGCACTGATCCAGACGGGGTGGCTGGAGCCGGAGGAGGACTGAGGCACGGGCCGCGCCGGGGCGCCCGCTCGTTACGCCGGGGCGCCCGTCCCGCGCGCGCGGCCCTTCTTGGCCACGGGCCACGGCTCGGCGATGTACGTACCCGGGGCGAAGCGTTCGACCGCCTCGATGATCAGGTCGGCCCGGCCGGGCCTCCGGCGGCGCCAGAGGGCGTGTCCGAGCGAGTGGAGAACCGCTCGCGGCCCGCCGCCGTCGTTCGGCTTCCCGGGGTTCACGCCCGGCTTCAGCACGATCATCAGGTAGCTCCGCCGACTGTTGAACCGGACCTGGTCGATGTCGGCCCAGCGAATCGTCCGACTGCGCTTGCGCCACACCTTGGTCACGCCGGTCGCGTCGATGCGCATGCCCGGGAGCAGCCGCATGAGCACCGCCATCGGCAGCAGGAATACCACCGCGAAGAACAGGGGCAGGCCGATGTACCCGCTGACGCCCGCCCAGCCCATGGACCCGATGCCTTCACCCGAGACCAGTACGAGCACCACGAACATGATGAGCGCTTCGAGAGCCACCAGGCCGAGCACACCCGCAAGAGCCGCCAGGAGGTAGACCCCGCCCCGGCGCGCCCGCTCGGCGGGGATGAACAGTCCTTCGGAGTCCGCACCGGGAGCTGCGGGCATGATGTCTGCTCCGTCTGCTCCTCGGGTGGGGAGCACGTGCTGGGCAACTGGCGCTTCAGGTTGCCACGTCGGGCTGTCTGCCGTCGTGTGCGGCCAACTCGGGATCGATGTCTGCCCCGGCCTGTCGCGTTTCCTCCGACGGACTCGAAGAACCTCTGCGAGCACAGGGCAGCAGACCGCCAGGAGGGAAAGAACGCCGACCGCACTCTTGGGGGGGAGGTTGTCCATGTCGGCCGTGAGCAACGGCAGCGACAGCCACACGTATGACGCCAGCGCGATTACCCAGAGAGCTACACGAGTTCTGTTCACATCCACATCCTCAAGAACGCGAAAGAAGCAACACCGATCACTCTTTCAGAATCAGTGCGACCAGCGGCGGAACAGGGATGTCAGACCGTTCCGACCGGCCAGTGGCCCCCGTTCGGGAAGGCGCTCTTGTCGGTGCTTTCGCCAGTGAGTTGGGACATCGTCGTGGCCTCGGCGCCGATCACCGTCAGCAGAGCGAGCACGGCCCCCCCGATGACCGCGGGCCCGAGCGTCGCTTCCGCCGCGGCAGCGGCTCCGGCAGCGGGCAGGGCCACCACAGAAGCGGCCGCGACTGCCGAAGCGGCAAGGACGGGAATCAACTGGGCGACAAAGACTCCTACCGCGGTGTAGAAGGCGAGTCCCGCCACTCCGCAGGCAGCCAGGCATCCCGCTACCGTGCTGGCACTGGAGGCGACTTGAGCGGCAGCGGCCGATTGGGGAAAGACGGCATTCGTGTACGTGGTCGCCGCCTCCCCCTCCCAGTACTTGGGAGACGTGAGGTTGTACTTCTGCGTGGAGGACGCCACGCCGGAGGCCTTCCCCCGCACCTCCTCACCCTGCCATTGCATGGCGTTGTAGAACATGATGATGGGGGCGAACGCCCCCTGCAAAATGTCCACAAGCTTGTTGATGACCCAGTTCACGGCCTTGATGATCTGCTCCGCGATCCAGATGCATCCCCGCGCGACGGCGTCCGGGACGTACCAGTGATTGACCGCCGACTCCACCTTGGGGCCGATTTCGTTCGCATGCGTGGTGATAGACGTGAGGCCGGTGTTCAACTTGTCTATGATCGCCTGGAATTGCTCAGGATTGAATGCCACGAGATGCTCCTCCCTTGAGGGTGTCCAGCTAGTAGGCGCCTTCGACGGACTTTGTGGTTTCCACTTCCTGGTCGTCGTAGGCCTTCGCGTTCTTGACCAGCTCGTCGGCGATCTTCGACATCTCGGTCTGCCCTTCGCCGCATCGAGTCGAGAGGTGATCGATGACGTCGTTGTAGGAGGAGAAAAGCGGAAAGAAGAGCCCGAGTTCGGTCCGGTTCTGATGCATCCCCTTGATGGAGGCGGATACCTCACCGATCGACTTGGCCTGCTCGTCCCACATGCCCACGTCGGTACGTATCGCATCGGTGATGACTTTGAGGTCTTTCCCCATGGCTCTCAGCCCCCTCAGGGTTCGTCCTACATGAAGTGACGCGGATTTTTCATGATCGCCATGGCCTCGTCCAGCAGGCCACCCAGATTCAGGTCGGCGACGGCGTCCGGGCCGCTGGTCCCGGCGCTGCCGAACTTCGCGCGCGCGTCGGCCAGCGCCTCGGCAAGTGCCTGGTTCAGTCGTACGACCGACTGCCGGGCGGCCCACTCCGGCTCCACCTCGCACGAGGCGAGCCCTTGCGAACCGAGGGTGATCACGACCCGGCGGCCGGCGGAGTCCCCGCTCACCTCGGGCTGCGCGGACGCCTCCGGGTCCTGCCGCTCGACCACGTCGAAGGCCGTCAGCACGTCCTCGGCCACTTCCTCGATGGGCCGCGGCACGACGTACCTCACGTCCCGCTCGAAGGCCTCCGGGGGCACCGAGGCCGCCCCTGCCTGCGCGGGCCGGTCAAGACCGTCCTCGGTCTCATGGGCCCGGGCTTCCCAGTCCGACTGCTCAAGGCCACCCGACCAGCGCTCCATCCACTCGCTGAGAGCGGACCCGTACGCCTCGACGACCGCCGCACCGAGATTCTCGGGAGGCTGCCTGCGCTGCCAGTCCGATGCGACCGTGATCGAATCCGGAATCCCGCCCGCCAGCAACCGGACCGTGACGGCCCCCTGCGCGTCCTCGCCCTCGGCGCTCTGCGGCATCTGTTCGCGCACTTCGGACATCAGTTGCTGCATCTTGTTCATGTACTCCTGGAACTGCTGCAGCTCCTGGAACATGTCGCCGCTCACGCTTTCTCCTGCCGGTTCGCACATGGGTGGAGTTCGGACGGGGCTAGTACCGGGGGCCGGCGCTTCTCCGGCGCATCAGGAACACCGCGCCGCCGACGACGATCACGGCCGCGACAGCTCCGACGACGATCCAGACAGTCGTGTCCGTGCCGCCGCCCTGTCCGTCCTCGTCCTTCGCGGCGGGGGTGGCGGACGGTTCGGGCTTCTTCGAGGTCGAGGGGGATGCGGAGGCGGAGACGCTGGGCGACGGGGACGCGGTTGCGCGGGCGGCGACCAAGGGGTTCACGTCAGGGGGGCCCGGCTCGACCTTGCCGCCGAGGACGGCGAACCTGGGGCGGACCGCACCGTAGCCGAGGTAGCGGCTAGGGATCTTGCCCTTGGCCGGTTTGCCCGCGGTGTTCATGAGGACGCGCAGGACCTGGTTGCCGGTCCAGTCCGGGTGCATGGACCAGATGAGGGCTGCGGACGCGGAGGCGATCGCGGTTGCCTGACTGGTACCCCAGCTTTTGCAGTAGCCTGCCATGCCGCCACCGCAGAGGATGGGGATGTCCTTACCCGGGGCGGCGAGCGCCACCTGCGGGCCCGAGACCGAGAACTTCGTCACGTGGAGGGTCTGGTCGATGGCGGAGATGCCCGCGACGCCGAGCGAGGCCGCGGGATACCCGACGTCGTTCCCCTTCGTGCCGGAGTTGCCGGTACCCGCCAGAAGCAGCTTTCCTCGCTCGATGGCGTAGTCCACCGCCTGCTGGATCTGCTCTCGTTCCTTGGCATCGATGATGTAGTACTCGAAGGCCAGCGACATGTTGATGATCTGGGCGTCGCTGTCCGCGGCGTACCGGATGGCCTCGGTCAGCGCCGGAACGCTGTTGGTTCCCGACTCCTTGGAGGAGCCGAAAACGGTCAGCGGGAGGATGCGCGCATCCGGCGCGAGACCCTTCACGCCTTGGTCGCTGGCCCCGTTGCCGGCGATCAGCATCGCCATCGCGGTACCGTGCCCGTTCTTGTCCTTGTGGGCTCCCCGCTCGGGCTCCATGAAGTTCTTGCCCATGAGCACCTTGCCCGTCAGCTCGGGGACGGAGGGGATCACCCCGGTGTCGAGCAGGGCGACGGTGATCCCCTTGCCGGTGCTGACCTTCCACATCGCCGGGGCCTGCATCCGGTCCAGGTACCACTGGCGGTCGCGCATGGTGTCCGCCGACGCGGCCGGGGCGACGGCGCCGCCCAGGAGGAGCAGGGCCCCCAGCGCGGACACCACCGCTGACGTCCGACCGCGCCGTCGCCAGACCGTTGACCTCATGCCACCCACTCGTGTTCTGTCCGCCCCACCGGCATCGGTGCTCGGATACCGGCTGCTAGTCGATCACGGGCGGGACCACGTCGTCCCCCGTGGCCCAGGTCTCCTCGTCCTCCACGAGGTAGTCCGGGTTCTCGCCGTCGCGCCGCTGCGGACGCCGGCGAGCGCTCTGGGACCCGCCCATCGCACCGCCCATCGGACCCATGGCACCCGGGCGCGCGGGATCGCGGACGAGACCGCTGCCGCCGGGCGTGAACTCCCGACCCGCGCCGCCACCGCGCGCTTCCCCCACCGCGCCGCCGGGCTGGGTGACCAGGCGCCGCGAACCGGCGGCTCCGCCGACTCCGCCACGCCCCGCGGGCGAGCCGACGGCGCCCATACCGTGACCGCCCATCATCGAACGGCCGGCCGGCGGGTGCTCGCCGCCGATGACCGTTCCGCGCTGTCCGCCCGCGACGGGGCCGGTCACGGACCGGCCCGGCGTCCCGCCGTGGATGCCGGGGTCGGCCCGGGTGATGGGGGGCCGGACGCTTTCGGCGCCGCCCCTGCCCACCGGCGTGACGGGCGTCGTCGTGTGCCGGTTCCCGTCGGCACCGGGGCCGATGGGGTTCGTGCGGAGGTTCCCGTCGGTACTGGGGCCGACCGGAATCGTCCGCCGGTTCCCGCCGGGACCGGTCGGACCCGTCTGCGTGGGCAGGACCACGGGCGGGATGTTGTTCTGCCCGCCACCGCCGCCGACCTGGGTGAGCGGAGGGCCGCTCGTCGGCGGGGTCGCCGTGACCGGCGGGGCCTCCGGCATGGTCACGGTGTCGATGTTGGTGCCCGTGGTGTCCGGGGCGCCGGGTGCCACGGGGTCCACGCCGACATGCTGCGGCGTGTGGGCGGAGACGTTGGTGACCGAGGACGAGCCACCGTCGACGGGCTGCGTAGTGACGTGGTGGTAGGTGCCTGCCGAACCGCCGGCACCCGCCGAGCCACCGGTGATCGGCACAGTGGACACCGAGTGTGTGCCGGAGTTACCACCCGAAGAAGGCCCGTAGCTCGACTTGCCGCCACCGACCGGCTTTTCCGGCAACGCCGCCTCCGGCAGCGGCTTGAAGACCGGCTCCTCCTGCGACGAGATCGTCTGCTGCGCCATCATGTAGTACGAGGCAAGCTTGTTCATCTGCGGAATCGCTTCGTTCCGCGCCTTGTCGACGGCCTTCAGCCGGGCCTTCTCCTTCTCCTCGTCCGCGTAGCACATGCCCGTGGCGTCGGAGTGGCCCTGGATGACCTTGCTGACCTCGCTGAGCGCCTGGCCGGCCGTCTGCAGCGAGGTGCCCGCGGCGCCGGCGTAGTCGGCCAGCTTGATGGTCTGCTTGGCGAAGTCGTCGCCCCACTCGCGGAAGGCGTCGCCGCCCTTGCCCTTCCACGTGGTGCGGCTGACGTGCTCCTTGAGCTCGGTGCCGATCTTCTCGATCTCGGTCTGCGCGTCGATCAGTGCGGTTCCCCGGCCCATGATCGCCGTGGGGTCCACGCTGCGCACCATCGCGAGCATGTCCTCGTACGACATGCTCTCGAAGTTGGTCGTGGAGTACGTGGCGTCGAGCGGCGGCAGCTTGCCCTTGTCCCCCATGGTTATCCCTCTCCCCCGTTCACTTCCCGTTCCTACCAGCTGTGCTGATCGACGGTAGAGCCCGCGCCGGTTGACTTGTCGGGCCTCGGCAACAGCCCCGTCTGCGGATCGATATCCGGCTTCTGGTAGCCGGCCTCGACGCGCTTCTGGATGGCCTGCAGGCGCTCGGCGTACTCATCGTCGACGTTCTGGTACCCGCGGTCGGCGAAGTCGACCGTGATGCCCATCGCCTCCAGCTGCTCGCCGAGCGTCTTGGAGAGCTCGGTCAGGCGCGCGTGGACGACGTCGTAGGAGGCCGAGAGCCCGACGGCCTCCCAGAAACCCGTGCCGTACGCGGCGGCGGTGACCTTCTGCTCGGTGATGCGGCCGTGGGCGGCCGGTGAGCCGTCGAGCGCGGTGAGGAGCTTGTCCACCCGTGTCTTGAAGCTCTTCAGGGACTCGCTCGGCGCGTCCAGGTCCGGCGAGCCCTTGCCGTTGTCGGGCAGCGGCGGGTCGTCCGGAAGATGGGACCCCATGGAAACGCCTCCCCTAAAGTGCCGTGGTCCCGCAGGCGTGAATGCGGGACGCGGTGTCCGCGCCCCGCACCCACGACGTGCCGGTTCCGTTGCGGTTCATCTGGGCCTGGGTCAGCCGTGGAAGCGGCGGGACTGGGCGAGGTCGTTCGCCGCGTAGCCCTCGGTGGCTTCCATCAGCTTGGTCGAGATCTTCAGCAGCGTCTCGTGCATGTGGTTGACCTTGAGGTCCCAGCCGTTGTGGCGGTCGTGGAACGCCCGCTGGGTCTCACCGTCCCAGGTGGCGACGACGGCCTTGACCCTCGTGTTCAGGTCGTCCAGCTGGCCCTTGATGGTGTTGGCGGTGGTCTTGACCTGGTTAGAGGCCTCGACGACCCCGGCGTACGTGATCTCCATGGAACGGTCTCCTGACGCGAAGGTGCGGAATGAGGACGGCCGGGCGGCCGGCTGTTACGAAACCTGGAACCGGTCCAGGATGTTGTTGCTGCCCGTGTGGTCGACGCCGTCGATGCCCTTGAAGCTGTTCAGGCGCTCGACCTCCTCGGCGTCGAAGCCGTCGCGGCTCATCTGGACGGCCTCGTGGGTGAAGTCCAGGAGCTCCTTCAGGTTGCGCACATCGAGGTTCACCTGCGCCTGGAGGCCGTTGTACGCGTTGGCCGCGACGCCCTTCCAGTGGCCCTCGACGGAGTCGATGACCGCGTTGAGCGCGGTGATCCTGCTCTGCAGCGTGTCCTGCATATGGCCGAGGTCCTTGATCAGCTGAGTGATCTCCCCGGATGTGACCTTGAGCTTGTCTCCCATAGCGCACCTTCCCCCATGAATTGGATGTTGCGGGCTGTCGGGCCGCCGGCTGGCACGTCCAGATCGGACCGCATTTTTGCGACTGTCATTTTAACTGCGATGGCCAATGATTCCAACCGCCTTATTGCAACAGCAAGTTGTTGGACATTCACCTATTCACGGACGGCTCCGGTCCCGAACCAGGACCGCGACACCCGCGACCACCGCGACGAGGAGCCCCGTCGCGGCCAGTACGTAGGTCGAGATCCGAGTCATCCGCTCCTGCCTGGTTTCACGCAACTGGAGCGCCACCGGTTCCGGCCCCACGGGTCCGTCCGAAACCGCGCGGTCCGGAGTGGGCGCGTTCACCGGGTGCTCGTCGTCGTTGAGGGCGCGCACCGGGTCCACCACCCCCCAGCCGATGAACTTGTCCCGGCCGTTCACCGCGCGCTCGGCGGTCTGCTCGATCTGGGCCACCACCTGGGCCTGCGTCCAGCGCGGGTGCTTGGCCCGGATGAGGGCGGCCACCCCGGCGACGTACGGCGCGGAGAAGCTGGTGCCGTTGTCGACGCACTGGCCGCCCTTCGGCACGGTGGACACCATGTCGACGCCCGGCGCCGCGACCCCCACGAAGTCACCGGTCTGGGAGAACGGCGCCCGCTCGTCGTTGCGGTCCGAGGCGGCCACCGCCAGCACGCCCGGGTACGCCGCCGGGTAGGTGGCCTTGACCTGGGCGGTGAGCCCGTCGTTGCCCGCGGAGGCGACCACCACGATGTCGGCCTTCAGGGCATCGCGCACCGCGCGCCCCAACTCCGAGTCCGCGCGCAGGGGTTTGGCGGTGTCCTGGGAGATGTTGATGACCCGGGCGTGCTTCTTGATGGCATGGCGGATCGCCTCGGCCATCGTCGCGGCGGTGCCGTTGCCCTTGTCGTCGTTCTGCCGGATGGGGATGATCGTCGCCTCCGGGGCGAGGCCCACGAAGCCGGTGCCGCTGCGCGGGCGGGCCGCGATGATGCCGGCGACCTTGGTGCCGTGGCCGACGACGTCGGTCGTGCCGTCGCCCCGCTTGCCCTTGGCCTTGCCCTTGGCCTTCGAACCGTCCGGGTTCAGCGCCGGAAGCAGGTCGATGCCGGAGCTCCGGTCGACGGCGCCCTTCAGCTGCGGGTTGGTTGCGTCCACCCCGGTGTCGATCACCGCGACCCGGACGCCCTTGCCCTTGGTGTCCTGCCAGAGCTGGTCGAACACCAGCCGCTGGAGCGACCAGGGACGGCCCTGGATCTGCTTCGGCATCGGGAAGGTGCACTCGCCGCTGCCCTCGGCCCCCGTTTGCGGAACGGAATCCTCGGCTGCCGCCGGCGCGGCCGGAAATACCGGCAGAACGACGCTCGCCGCGCATGTCAGAAGCAGTACGGCGGCGGCTGGGCGAACCGGGGAACGCGATGCGGAATGAGTTCCGGAAGAAGCCTGGCGCCGGAATGTGCTGCGGTTGATCATTTTCGTGCTCCCCCCTCTTCCGTCGTCAGGAACTCTGCGGCTGCTTGGCACTGTTGGTGTCGAGCCGGGGCCCCTTGGGCAGCAGGCTCGACCAGTTCTCCGGCACCGGCAGCGGCTTCACGTCCTTGTAGCCGAGCCTGATCTGCGCCTGGTTGACCTCGGCGATCTGCTCCCCGGGCGCCTCGGGCTTCGCCGTCTCACCGATCTTCGAGTGGTCGGAGCTGCTGTCGTTGTTGGTCTGCACGGCGTACCGCAGCCCGGTGTCCGTCACCAGGAAGATCGACCCGGTGGTGGGCGAGGCACCGCTGAACTGCCGGTACAGCACACCGCTGCCCGGGGTGACGTACGCGCTGGTGGCGCCGTCCAGGAAGCTCACCGGGTACCGGGGCCCGGCCCAGGTCGTGAGCTTCGGCACGCCCTTGGCGTCGACGCCGTGCAGCACGTTGCAGACGGTCCCCGTCCGGGCCGAGGTGTCGTTGGCCTGGGCCGGGACGCTCCTGGGCCAGCCCTTCGACGCGTAGAACTCGTCCGGCGACGAGGTGAAGGACTGCGGGGCGACCTCGGCGGCCTGCGCCTTCTGGCCCAGCACCTCCGCCTCCGGGCTCGTCAGGAGCAGCCGGGCGACGAGGTCGGAGACGGGCGCGACGGCGCCGGGCAGCACGACGTAGTGCTGCATCCCGGTGCCGGCGACGGCCTTGAGCACCGTGCCCACCTTGTTCAGGCCGGGGTCGAGGCCGTCCACGCCGGCCGGGTCGCCGGTCTTGCCGGGCAGCTTCGGGAAGTCGACGGGTGAACCGTCGTGCAGGGTGCCGAGCCAGTCCTTGGTGACCTTCTGCGGCCGGGCGCCCTCGCTGAAGAGCGAGCGCCGCAGCACCTCGTCGCGGGCCGAGGGCTTGTCGCCGGGGGTGGTCCCGATGGGGTGCCGCGTACCGTCCGCGTCCACCAGGTACCGCGTGCCGTCCCCGCCGTCCGCCTCCACGTAGAGCGCCTGCCCGTCGTGCAGCCGCCGCTTGCCGCCGACCTTGCCGGCCTCCCGGTCGGCCAGCAGGAACACCGCCTTCTGGACGGTGTCGCCGGAGCCGGCGCCCGGCTGCTCGCAGACCGCCCACAGCTTGCTCTTCCCCGCCTCGTCCGCGCCGGGCAGCCGGTCGGGGGCGTACGGTATGCCGAGCATGGGGCCCCGTTGCAGCTTGCCGCTGTCGAGCTCGGACTCGGGCACCTGCATCACCGAGGAGTCACCGGGGTCCAGGAGCAGGCGCGCCGAGGCGAAGTTCAGCACGGGGTGCAGCCGCTTGACGCCCTTGGTCTCCAGGACCACGTAACGGGTGGTGGATTCGCTGCCGACGATGACGTGGGCCCCGGGATCGGACCAGCCGTTAGGGACCTTCGGCTTGAAGATGCCCCAGGCGCCGAAGCCCGCGACCAGCAGGGCACCGACCACCACGCTCGGCACCACGGCGCGCAGCGGGCGCGGCGCAGCCTCGTCCGTTCCGGCCGCCGAGGGTTGCAGGAAGGCGGCGACCAGTCTCTTCTTCGCGAAGGTGTAGGCATTGAGTTCGTCACGCCGTGATGCCATCTGCCCGACTTCTCCCCGTGGTTGTGAACGCGTCGCGAACCGACCCCACTATGCCCGCCCGGCCCCGCCCGCCGCCGTCCGGGTGCGGGCTCCGGGGGCCAGGGGGCGCCCACGGGCCGGTGTGCCGATAGCGTGGGTCCGGCTCGCACACGCCGCAGTGCCGTGACACGGAGGGACATACCGGGGGATGAGCAGCACGACGACCGCAGTGACGAGGTTGCATCCGCGGCCGGGACGGATCGGTGGAGTGCGGCTGCACCAGATGGTGCTGCTGGAGGTCGCCGGCGCGCTGATGCTGATCGCGTGGGTGACGGACAAGGTCCTGATGGTGCCGATGGGCCTGGTCGGGGCCGTACTGGTACTGCTGGCCGTCCTGCGCTGGCGGGGGCGGCCGGTGCTGGAGTGGGTCAAGGCGTTCCTGGCCCTGCGCGGCCGGCTGCGGGCCGCACGGCGGCCGTGGACGGCCGTGGGCGTCGATCCCGCGCTGGCGCCGGTCCTGGAGTGCGAGGGCGCGCTGCGCACCTACACCTACACCGACCGGCAGCGCGAGCGCGGTGTCGGGATGGTGGGCGACGGTACGTTCCTGACAGCGCTGCTCCTCGTGCAGCCGCGGGACGAACCGCTGCGCGCCGCCCGTGAGGCGCGCCCGCTGGAGCTCGGCCTGCTGCACGAGGCCCTTGAGGTGGACGGCATCCGGCTGGAGTCGGCGCAGGTCGTGCAGCACACGCAGCCCGCGCCCGGCCCGCACCTGCCGGAACAGGCGGCCGCCGCCCGCTCGTACGCGCCGCTCCAGGCGCAGGCCGGCACCCCCGCGGTCCGGCTGACGTGGATCGCGCTGAAGCTCGACCCGAAGCTGTGCCCGGAGGCGGTCCAGGCGCGCGGCGGCGGGCTCGGCGGGGCGCAGCGGGCGCTGCTGCGGGCCGCGGACCAGCTGGCGAGCCGGCTGACGGCGGCCGGGTTCGACGCCTCGCTCCTGACCGAGGCGCAGGTGACGTCCGCCCTGGCGACGTCCGCCGGGGTGAACCCGCAGGCCAGCGCGCTGGCGGGACGGTCGGACACCGCCGAGCGGCGCACCGAGGAGTCCAGCCGCACCTGGCGCTGCGACGACCGCTGGCACACCACGTACTGGGTGGGCCGCTGGCCGCACCTGGGCGCGGGGGCGGTGGCCTCGGCGCAGGTGGTGGCGCTGCTGACGTCCATGCCGGCCCCGGTCAGCACGTTCAGCCTGACGGTGTCGCAGGGCACGGGCGGCATGCCGGCGGTCAGCGGGCACGTCCGCCTCACCGCCCGCGGTGCCGATGAGCTGGTCTCGGTGCGGCGGCAGTTGGAGCGCGCCGCGCGTGGAGTGAAGGTCGGCCTGGTACGGCTGGACCGCGAACAACTGCCCGGTGTGCTGGCCACCCTGCCGCTCGGAGGTACCCGTTGAGCATCCACCGTACGAGCCCGGCCGGCGGCCCGGGCCCTGCCTCCCCCGCACCTTCGCCGGCCGGGCGGGCGCGCGCCGGGCGCGGGCTGTTCGGGCCGCGCCGGGACCGCCACGCGCTGCCCGTGGAGCAGCTCGCGGCCCTTCGGCTGCCGCTCGGGGACGACGGGGTCGTGGCGGGCACCGACGCACAGGGGCAGCCCGCGGTGCTGGGGCTGTTCCGCCCGGTCCAGCTCGACGTCGTGGTCATCGGCAGTGTGTGGACGGCCCAGGTGCTGGCGCTGCGCACGGCCGGCACCGGGGCACGGGTCGCCGTCGAGACGGCCCGGCCGCAGGCGTGGACGGGGCTCGCGCAGGCCGCGGGCGGCAGCCAGCAGTGCATGACGGTGCACGACGTGAAGCAGGTGGGGCCGCAGGGCGCCTCGCTCACCAGCCCGGTCCTGGTGGTCCGGGACTGCGGCATGCGGCCCCCGCGCAGCCGGCTGGCGGCCGGCCCCTGGCAGTCCGTGCTGACGCTGCTGCCGTTCCTGGGCCCGACGGCGCCGAAGCTGGTGGAGCACGCGGGGCTGGTCGGCATCCAGCGGGTCTCGCCGGAGGAGGCCGCGGTCCTCGGCCGCATCCTGCGCCTGCCCCGGGTGAACGCGGAGGCACTGTCCCAGCTCGGCGACGACATGGTCCTGTGGTGCACGCCCAAGCACCGCAAGCTGGTCAAGATGCAGCCGACGGACATCGAGGCCGGGCTCCTCGGCGGCCCGCGCCGCCTGGACTGACCCGGCCCCGGCCGTCAGTCCGGCAGCACCGGCAGCAGCTCCGGCAGGTGGCCGTCCGAGGCGGCGGCTGCCGCGACCCGCTCCTCGGGGACCTCCCCGTACAGGGTGGTGCGCGGCTTCGCGGGGCGGCCGGCCAGTTCCGCGATGGCCATCAGGTCCCGCACCGACCGGTACGAGCCGTAACTGGACCCGGCCATCCGGGAGATGGTCTCCTCCATCAGCGTGCCGCCCAGGTCGTTGGCGCCCGAGCGGAGCATTTCCGCCGCGCCCTCCGCACCGAGCTTGACCCAGCTGGTCTGGATGTTGGTGATGTGCGGGTGCAGGAGCAGGCGGGCCATGGCGGTGACGGCCCGGTTGTCGCGGTCCGTCGGGCCGGGGCGGGCGATGCCGGCCAGGTAGACGGGCGCGTTGGTGTGGATGAAGGGCAGCGTCACGAACTCCGTGAAGCCGCCCGTCTCCTGCTGGAGTGCGGCCAGGGTGCGCAGGTGGCCCAGCCAGTGGCGGGGCTGGTCGACATGGCCGTACATCATCGTCGACGAGGAGCGCAGGCCCACCTCGTGGGCGGTCCTGACGACCTCCAGCCAGGTCGCCGTGGGCAGTTTGCCCTTGGTGAGGACCCAGCGGACCTCGTCGTCCAGGATCTCGGCCGCGGTGCCGGGGATCGAGCCGAGCCCGGCCTCCTTCGCGGCGGTCAGCCAGTCGCGGATGGACAGGCCGGTGCGGGTGGCCCCGTTGACGACCTCCATCGGCGAGAACGCGTGGACGTGGATGCCGGGCACCCGCTCCTGCACCGCGCGGGCGATGTCGAAGTAGGCCGTGCCGGGCAGGTCCGGGTGGATGCCGCCCTGCATGCAGACCTCGACCGCGCCGACGTCCCAGGCCTGGGCGGCCCGGTCGGCGACCTGGTCCAGGGAGAGGGTGTACGCGTCGGCGTCGGTGCGGCGCTGGGCGAAGGCGCAGAAGCGGCAGCCGGTGTAGCAGACGTTGGTGAAGTTGATGTTGCGCGTGACGATGTACGTGACGTCGTCCCCGACCACGTCACGGCGCAGGGTGTCCGCGATCCGGCACAGCTCGTCCAGGGCCGGCCCGTCCGCGTGCAGCAGGGTGAGCGCCTGGTCGTCCGTGAGCTTCGTCGGGTCGTCCGCCGCCCGGCTCAGCGCCGCGCGGACGTCCCCGTCGATCCGGGAGGGCACCATCCCGGGGGCCGCCGCCTCGCGGAGCGCCTCCCAGTCCCCGTACACGACGTCGAAGTCGTCGCGGCGGTCGCCGGTGCGGCCCTCGGTGTCGATGGTGCGGTGCAGGTCGGTGCGGCCGGAGGCGTTGAACCCCTCGTCGGGCTCCTGCCAGGGCAGCCCCTCGGGGATCGCGCCCTCGCGGGCGAGGCCCGTCTCCGGATCGGCGAGCGCCCGGACGTGCGGGAGCAGGCGCGGGTCGAGCCACGGTTCGCCGCGCTGGATGAACTCGGGGTAGATCGTGAGGCGTTCGCGCAGCGTGAAGCCGGACTCGGCGGTGCGGGCGGCGAGTTCGTCGATGTGCGGCCAGGGGCGCTCGGGGTTCACATGGTCGGGGGTGAGCGGCGAGACCCCGCCCCAGTCGTCGATGCCGGCACCGATGAGCAGGGCGTACTCGGCGTCGACGAGGTTCGGCGGGGCCTGGATGCGGGCGGACGGGCCGAGGATGTGCCGGGCGACGGCGATCGCGGCGGCCAGCTCCTCCAGCTCCGCGTCCGGCATCCCGCGCATCGCGGTGTCCGGCTTGGCCCGGAAGTTCTGGACGATGACCTCCTGGATGCCGTGGTAGGCGCGGGCGGTCCGGCGCAGCTCGAAGAGGGAGTCCGCGCGCTCCTCGTACGACTCGCCGATGCCGATGAGGATGCCCGTGGTGAACGGCACGTTGGACCGGCCGGCGTCCTCCAGGACCCGCAGGCGGACGGCCGGTTCCTTGTCCGGGGAGCCGTGGTGCGGGCCGCCGGGCTCCGACCACAGCCGCGTCGCGGTCGTCTCCAGCATCATGCCCATGGACGGCGCGACCGGCTTGAGCCGCTGGAGGTCGGTCCAGCTCATCACCCCGGGGTTGAGGTGCGGCAGCAGACCCGTCTCCTCCAGGACGCGGATCGCCATGGCGCGTACGTACGCCAGGGTGTCGTCGTATCCCTCGGCCTCCAGCCACTCCCTCGCCTCGGGCCAGCGGTCCTCCGGCCGGTCCCCCAGCGTGAACAGGGCCTCCTTGCAGCCCATCGCGGCGCCCTCGCGGGCGATGGCCAGCACCTCGTCCGGCGACAGGAACATGCCGTGCCCGGCCCGGCGGAGCTTGCCGGGGACGGTGACGAAGGTGCAGTAGTGGCACTTGTCGCGGCAGAGCCGGGTCAGCGGGATGAAGACCTTCCGGGAGTACGTGATGACCCCCGGCCGCCCCGCCGCCTCCAGGCCCGCGTCCCGCACCCGGGCGGCGGACGCGGCGAGATCCGTCAGGTCGTCGCCGCGCGCCTGCAGCAGCACGGCGGCCTCCGCCCGGTCGAGGGCGACACCGTCACGGGCACGCCTGAGCGCCCGTCGCATGGAGTTGGTGGTGGGGAGTCCGCTCTGAGGATCGGTCATGCCTCCGAGCATACGGACGGGTAGCCGGCGCCTCCGCTACGCGTAGCACTCCAGGATCAGCGGGAGGTCCTGCGTCCATTCCCGCAGGCGGGACCGCCTGCGGGCGGTCAGCATCCAGGTGTGGACGGTGCCCGCGCGCAGTCGGACGGTGACGCCGAGGTGCTTGGGTCCCGTCACCGCGTACTCGATCCTGCCGATCTCTTCCCAGGTGAACTGCAGCACGACTCCGTTGACCGCTTCGAACTCGACGCCCAGCGCGTCGATCACCAACGACGTGTCCGTGCCCACGCCCACGAACCCGATGTCGCGCCCGGCGCCGCCGGCCGGGGCCGGTGCCTGGAGCCACGGGTTGGCCGGCGCCCCCTGCGCGTACGGATTCGGGGTGGCGGCCTGCGGGTACGGCGACGGGCTGTACGGGGACGGGCTGTACGGGGACGGCGCGTACGGGTTCGGGACCGCGGCGGCCGGCGGATACGGCGAGGGGTACGGGGTGGTCGGCGCGACCGGCGGGTACGCGGGCGGCGGCGGGGTCGCGTCGACGGGCGGCCGGGAGTGCTGCGGCGGGACCGCGTCGGCCGGCTCCCTCGGCGGGGCCGTCGCCGGGGCGGGCGCCGGGCCGCCGGGCACGAAGAGGTCCAGCAGGGCGTCGGGGGTGGGCCGGTCGCCGGGCTCCTTCTCCAGGCAGGACGCCACGACGTCCCGCACCCCCTCCGGCACCGTGCCCAGGTCCGGCGCCTCGTGCACCGACCGGTACATCAGCCCCATGGGCGTCCCCGCCCCGAACGCGCTGCCGCCCGCCGCCGCGACGAGCACCGCCCCCAGGGCGAACACATCGGCCGGGCCACCGACTTCGAGGCCCTGCGCCTGCTCGGGGGCGAGGAACCCGGGCGTCCCGAAGGCCACCCCGGTGGCGGTGAGCCGGCTCGACTCCAGGGCCCGCGCGATCCCGAAGTCCAGGACGCGCGGCCCGTCCGACGCCATGATGATGTTGCCGGGCTTGAGGTCCCGGTGGACGAGCCCGCAGCCGTGGATGGCGGCCAGCGCCTCGGCGAGGGCGGCGCCCAGCCGCCGCAGCCGCGCCTCGTCCATCGGCCCCTCGGCCTCGACGAGCGCGCCGAGCGTGGGCCCGGGGATGTACGCCGTCGCCAGCCAGGGCGCGGTCGCGTCCGGGTCCGCGTCGACCACGGGCGCCGTGTGGAAGCCGCCGACGCTCCGCGCCGCCTCGACCTCGGCCCGGAACCGCGTCCGGAAGTGCGGATCGGCGGCCAGTTCGGGCCGCGCCACCTTCACGGCGACCGCACGTCCGCCCCGCGACCGCGCCAGATAGACGACGCCCATGCCCCCCGCGCCGAGCTCCCGTTCCACGGCGTACCCGCCGACCTTCTCGGGCAGGCCCGCCCCGTCCGTTCCGTACGCCATGCGCTTGGCGCTCCCCCCGTGTTCCCGGCGGCCCAGTATGCCGTGTGCCTGCCAATACGCGGCAGGGCGGGCGGGTTTGGGAGAGGCGGTGCGGGGTGCCGGGTGTGTTCACCGGCCGGCCGGGAGGGGACTGCCACCTCCGGCCACTCTCAACGTATAGCGCAAGGGGGGCCTTGCCGCAAGGCCCCCCTTGTCCCGCACAATCGCTGATCCGATCCAGCCACCTGCGGCATTTGGGAGTTATGCGTAGTGCCCGACCTGAGCCCTGTCACCCCCTCCCCCACCCTCACCACGAGCGCCTTCGCGCTGACCGGCGACCGCGCCGAGGCCAAGGCCGACCCCGCCCTGACCGCCGGTGACGAGCTCCACTTCGCCGCGATCGCGCGCTGCCTGGAGGAGACCGTCGCCGAACTGACCGCCGCCCTCGACTCCGCCCGCCGCGCGCCGGGCGGGGTGGGCCGGGCGGCGATGGACCGGGACGCGGAGATCCACCGGCTGTCAGCGCGGCTGCGCACCCTGCGCCGCTTCGGCCTGGACCTCTGCCTCGGCCACATGGCCGGTGCGGACGGCTCCGAGCCGGTGTACGTGGGACGGCTCGGCCTCACGGACAGCGAGGGCCGCCGGCTGCTGACCGACTGGCGCTCCCCGGCGGCCGAGCCGTTCTTCGGGGCGACGCACGGCAACCCGATGGGCCTGGCAAGCCGCCGCCGCTACCGGTGGACCGGCGGCCGGATCAGCGACTACTGGGACGAGGTGTTCGCCCCGGACGCCTTCGCCGGGCACGCCGCGCTCGACGACCAGTCGGCGTTCATCGCGAGCCTGGGCACCAACCGGTCGGCCCGGATCCGGGACGTGCTCGGCACCATCCAGGCGGACCAGGACGCGATCATCCGCGCCGGTTCGCGCGGGGCGCTGGTCGTCGACGGCGGTCCCGGCACCGGCAAGACGGTCGTCGCCCTGCACCGCGCCGCGTACCTCCTGTACGCCGACCCCCGCCTCGGAAACCGGCGCGGCGGCGTCCTGTTCGTCGGCCCGCACCAGCCGTACCTGGGGTACGTCGCCGATGTGCTGCCGAGCCTCGGTGAGGACGGGGTGCGTACGTGCACGCTGCGCGACCTCGTCCCGGAGGGCGCGGCGGCCCTGCCCGAGGCCGATCCGGAGGTGGCCCGGCTGAAGGCGTCGGCGGATCTCGTGCGGGCGGTCGAGGCGGCCGTCGCGTTCTACGAGGAGCCGCCCGCCGGGGGCCTCACCGACACGACGCCCTGGGCGGACGTCCGGCTGACCGCCGCCGAGTGGGCCGTGGCCTTCGAGTCGGCGCCGGGCGTCCCGCACAACGAGGCACGGGACGCGGTCCTGGAGGAGATCCTGACGATCCTGGCCGACAAGCACGCCGACCGGCAGGACGAGGAGGTCCCGGACCACCTGGTCCGCCGGGCGCTGCTGCGCGACCGCGAGCTGACGGCGGCCTTCGACCGGGCGTGGCCCCTGCTGGAGGCGGCGGACCTGGTCGGTGACCTCTGGTCCGTCCCGGCCTACCTGCGCAGCTGCGCGCCGGGGCTCACCCGCGAGGAGGTGGCCCGCCTCCGGCGCTCCGACCCCCAGGCGTGGACGGTCTCCGACCTGCCGGTCCTGGACGCGGCCCGGCAGCGGCTCGGCGACCCCGATGCGGCCCGCCGCCGGCGCCGCAACGAGGCGACGGCCGCCGCCGAGCGGGCGCACCGGGCCGAGGCCATCGACAGCCTCCTGGAGAACGCCGAGATCGACGAGAGCCAGAGCGCGGTGGGGATGCTGCGCGGCCGGGACCTCCAGGACACGCTGCTCGACCCGGACGCGCTGTCCGCCGCCGAACCGGACCTGCTGGCGGGCCCGTTCGCGCATGTGGTGGTGGACGAGGCGCAGGAACTGACCGACGCGGAGTGGCAGATGCTGATCCAGCGGTGCCCCTCGCGCAGCTTCACGATCGTCGGGGACCGCGCACAGGCCCGGCACGGCTTCACGGAGTCGTGGCGGGAGCGGCTGGAACGGGTCGGCCTCGACCGGATCACGCTGTCCGCGCTGACCGTCAACTACCGCACACCGGAGGAGATCATGGCCGCCGCGGAGCCGGTGATCCGGGCCGCCCTGCCGACCGCCAACGTCCCGGTGTCCATCCGCAGCAGCGGCATCCCCGTGCGCCGGGGCCCGCTCACGGACCTCCCCACGGTCCTCGACACCTGGCTGACGACCCACCCCGAGGGCACGGCGTGCGTCATCGGCGCGCCTGCGTCCTTCCGCCGCCGTCGCCCCGCGTCCGCGCACTGACCCCGACGCTGTCGAAGGGCCTGGAGTTCGACCTCGTGGTCCTGGTCGACCCGGAGCACTTCGGCACGGGGGTGGGCGGGGCGGTGGACCGGTACGTGGCGATGACCCGGGCTACGCGGGAGCTGGTGGTGCTGTCGGGGGCGTGAGGGGCGCGCTGGGGCGCCTCGGTGTTTTCCCAGCGGGCTCGATCACTCTCCGCATCCATTTGCTACTTGCATTCATGAGAGTATCTTGCATGCAAGCATCGGGGCGCATGCCATGGAGGTGGACTGCCATGAACGGATTCATCGGACGCCGCACCGAACTCAGTCTTCTGGAGGACCTGCTGCGTCCCGTCAAGGACGGCGGGCGCAGCGGGCGTCCGGGGCGGGCCGTTCTGATCCGCGGGCGCCGCCGGGTGGGCAAGTCCCGCTTGGTGGAGGAGTTCCTGGAGCAGGCGGGTCTGCCACATGTGTTCTTCACCGCCGTCGGTGGCTCCCGCGAGGAGGACCTGGCAGGTTTCGCCGCCGAGGTGGCCGCTTCACCGCTTCCTGACGTGGCACGGTTCAGCGATTTCGCCGCCCCCCTCACCTGGGACGCCGCGCTGACCGTGCTCGCCTCCGCACTGCCCACCGACTCGCCCAGCGTGGTGGTCCTCGACGAAATGCCCTACCTCGTGCGCGAGGACCCGAGCTTCGAGGGAGCGCTCCAGAAGGCGTTCGACCGGACGCTGTCGAAACTGCCCGTTCTGCTCGTCCTCATCGGCTCCGACATCGCAATGATGGAACAGCTCAACACCTACGGGCGGCCCTTCTACCAGCGGGGAACCGAAATGGTCGTACCGCCGTTGAATCCCGCCGAGGTCGCCTCGATGCTCGATCTGTCGCCCGCCGACGCCTTCGACGCCTATCTGGTGTCCGGCGGCCTCCCGCTCATCCTTGAGGAGTGGCCACAGGGTGCCGGGCTGTGGGAGTACCTGAAACTGGCCCTGCGCAGACCGACGTCTGCGCTGCTGGTCAGCGGCGAACGATCTTTGGCCGCCGAGTTTCCCGTCGAGGCTCAGGCTCGCACCGTCCTGGGTGCCATCGGTCACGGCGAGCGCACCTTCACCCTGATCGGCAGGGCCGCTGGGGGTCTCAACGCCGGCTCGGTGTCCCGCTCGCTGGAGCGTCTCTCCTCTCGCGGCATGGTTGCCGCAGAGCTCCCGCTCTCCACCAAGCCCAGCCGGGAGACCCGCTATCGCATCGATGACCCCTACCTGCGCTTCTGGCTCTCCTTCATCGGCCCAGGCATTCCCGCGATCGAACGCGGCCGGGGCGACCGCGTTCTCGACACCATCCGCACCAATTGGACGTCGTGGCGGGGCAGGGCCATCGAGCCCGTCATCCGTGAAGCCCTGTGGCGAATCGGCTCCGACGACGGGCAACTGCCCGCGGCCACCGATGCGATCGGTGGCTACTGGACCCGTACCAACGACCCGGAGATCGACATCGTCGGCGCCGACCGCGCCCCCGTCGCCAAGAAGATCACCCTCGTGGGTTCGGTCAAGTGGCTGGAGAAGAAGCCCTTCGACCACCGCGACCTCGCCCGCCTCGTCACCCACCGCTCCCAGCTTCCCGGGGCCGACGAGACCACCCCCTTGCTCGCCGTCACCCGCAGCGGCTGCACAGCCGATGTCCCCACTCTCACACCCCAGGACCTCCATGACGCCTGGGCCTGACGGCCTGCCGGCGGGCCCGGAGGGCGCCCGGGCCCCCTACGTCCCCCGGCTCGGGCCCCGGCCTCGGCGCCTCCGGCGCCCCCGGGTGCGCGGTCGGCCCCTCGCGTACCGTTCCGCCCATGACTGCGGGTTTCGAGGGACGCGTGATCGATGGGCGCTTCGAACTGCTGGAGCGGCTCGGTGGCGGAGGCATGGGGCTCGTGTGGCGGGCGCGTGACATCGTCCTGCACCGGGAAGTGGCGCTGAAGGAAGTACGGCCGCCCGATCCGGAGCTGTTGCGGCTGCGTCCGGACGCGCCGGAGATGCTGCGGAAGCGGGTGCTGCGTGAGGCCGTCTCGCTGGCCCGGATCACCCACCCGAACGTGGTGACCATCCACCACATCGTGAGTTCGCCGGAGGTGGAGCACCCCTGGCTGGTGATGGAACTGGTCCCGGGCGGCTCGCTCCAGGACCGGCTGGAGCGCGGCCTGTGCGCGCCGGTCGAGGCGGCGCGCCTGGGCCGGGGCGTGCTGGCCGGGCTGCGGGCGGCGCACGAGGCGGGCATCCTGCACCGCGACGTGAAGCCGGGCAACGTGCTGCTGCGTACGGACGGCACGCCGCTGCTCACGGACTTCGGGATCGCCGCGGTGCGCGAGGCGACCAGCCTCACCAACACCGGTGAGCTGGTGGGCTCCCCCGACTACATGGCTCCGGAGCGGCTGCGCGGGCATGACGACGAACCGTCGTCGGACCTGTGGTCGCTGGCGATGATGCTGTACGTCGCGGTGGAGGGCCACCATCCGATGCGCCGCTCGTCCACCCTCGCGACGCTGGCCGCGATCCTGGAGGAGGGCGTCCCGCCACCCCGGCAGGCCGGCGCCCTCGGCCCCGTACTGCGGTCCGTCCTGGTCAAGGACGTCGCCGCGCGGCCGGACGCGGAGCAGCTGGACCGGCTGCTCGCCCGGGCGGCGGACGAGCGCCCCGCGAGGGCCGCCGAGGACGCGCGACCGGCCTCAGCCCCCTCGGCCGCGTACACCCCGACGGAGCCCGGGACCCCGGCGCCGACGGCCGGTTACACCCCCACGGAGCCCGGGACCCCGGTACCGCCGCGGCCGGGCGCTCCGGTGTCCCCGCCGCAGCCGGAACCGGCCGACGCCCGTCCGGGCGGGGACACCGAGGGCCGGGGCGAGCCCTCGGCGACGACGGGCCGGACGCCCGTGCGGGGTGCCGGGAGCAACCGGGCCGTGCGCCGGGTGCTGATCCCCGGGGCCCTGATGACCGTCGTGGCGGCCGGGCTGCTGGCCAAGGGATACATACCCGGCCTCGGCAACGACGACAACGCGTCCGCGGACGCCAGGCCCACGCCGTCCGCGACCCACTCCCACTCCCCCACCCCGACCCCGACGCCCACCCCCACGCCCTCCCCCACCCCCACACCGACCAAGGACACGGATCTCGTCAGCGCGGCGGGCGGCCGGAGGGTCGTCAAGGAGCTCAAGGCGGTGACGGGTGGAACGAAGGTGGTCTCCTGGTTCTCCATCCACCAGAGCCATGCGTCGGGCAACGTGCTCGTGAAGGACGAGAAGATGCCGAACGACCAGATCTTCGACGGCTTCTCGTACGACGAGGGCTCGGGCGAGCTCAACAACAACAAGGCCATACTCGACGATCAGCCCCTGATGGACCTCAGCAAGGTCCACTGGGACACCTTCCCCCGGCTGCTGCGCGTCTGCTACAAGGAGATGGGCGTACGGAACGCGGACCCGACAAAGACCTATGTGATCTTCGACTGGGAGAACGGCAAGCAGGCCATGCGGTTCTACGTCAACGGCGACTACCAGACCTCGGCCATGCTCACCGCCTCGTTCGACGGCACGATCCTCCGGCGGGTCAACGCGCGCTGACCCCGCTACGGGGTGCCCGGGGCCACCCGCGCCCACACCGTCTTGCCGACGATCCGCTCCGCGACGCCCCACTCCGCCGCCAGCGCCTCGACCAGGCGCAGCCCGTGCCCACCCTCGGCGTCCGGTCCGCCCGCGCACAGCTCCGGGCGCCGCTCGCCCCGCGCGTCCGAGGCCTCGATGCGGAAGCCGTCCGCCTCGGGGGTCACACGCAGCTCGAAGTCCCGGCCGGTCACGTGGCCGTGCAGCACGGCGTTCGCGGCCAGCTCGGCCACGACCACCGCCACGTCGTCGGACAGCTCGCACCCGTACGGCACGCCCCATGCGTCCAGTTGCTGCACGGCGAGGCGGCGGGCGAGGCGCGCGCCTCGGCGGGTGGCGCTGAAGCGCTGGACGAACTCGGTACCCACGAGGGTGATTTCGCTGTTCATGTGACCCAGCGTGTCCGTCTGCTCGTACGCTGACCAGGAGTGACACCACGACTCCGGAACGCTGTACGGGCCCGCCCGACCGGCTGTACGGGACGTCGGCCGCGACCGGAAGAACAGAGGCGGTACGGGCAAGATGACGCACACGCAACGTGAGGAACGGCCGGAGCGCCCGGTCGAATCCGACGGTACCGCGCACCTGTTCAGGGCGCTGGGCCGTCAGCTGAAGTTCTTGCGCGAACGCGCGGGGATGAGCCAGAAGGAGCTTGCGTCGGCGACGCATTGCGGCGAGGACCTGATCTCCGCGATGGAACGGGGGGTGCGCACCCCGCAGGTGGAGTTCCTGGCCCTGGCGGAACGGGCCCTGAACACGGGTGGACTGCTGTCGGCGGCGGCGGAGGAGGTGCGGGAGGCGCTGAAGCGGACGCGCCTGCGGCACCCGGGGTGGTTCCGGGACTTCGCCCGTACGGAGGCGGAGGCGGTGGCCCTGCATGACTACAACAACCAGGTGATCCCCGGCCTGCTCCAGACTGAGGAGTACGCGCGAGCGGTGTTCACCCAACGGCGGCCGCTGCTGGACGAGCAGACGATCGAGAAGCGCGTGGCGGACCGCTTGGCGCGCCAGCAGATCTTCGAGCGCTGGCCCCCTCCGACGCTCAGCTTCATCGTGGAGGAAGCCGTCTTGCAGCGCCCGATCGGTGGGCCAGCCGTCCACCGGGCGCAGCTTCAGCGGCTGCTGACGGTAGGGCAAATGCGCACGGTCGAACTCCAGGTCATGACAACGGACCGAACCGAACACCCGAGCCTGAACGCATCGTTCACCCTCGTCACGCCGAAGGGACGCCCGGAGGCCGCGTACACCGAGACCTACGGGCATGGAAGGCTGATCACGGACCCGGCCGAGGTGCGAGTCTTCACCGAACGCTTTGGCATTATGCGAGCACAGGCACTCTCCCCCAGGGAGACCCTGGCGCTCATCGAAAAGATGTTGGGAGACCGATGAACACTGAGCAACTGCACTGGTTCAAGAGCAGCTACAGCGACGGCGAGGGCGGCAACTGCATCGAGGTCGCCTACGACTGGCGCAAGTCCAGCTACAGCAGCGGCGAAGGCGGGCAGTGCATCGAGGTCGCGTCCTGCGCGTCCACCATCCACGTCCGCGACTCGAAGAACATCCCCGGCCCCCACTTCGACGTGGCACCGACGGCCTGGTCCGCGTTCGTCACGTACGCCCGCCAGGGCTGAAAGGCCGGACGGCGAGCCCGGCCTCGGCGCTCGCCGTCCGCCCGGCCCTGCCTAGGGCTGGCACACTTCACGCATGAGCGACAACCAGCAGGAACGTGCCGAGCCGGAGGACGCCCAAGCCCTCGCCGAGTACCGGGCCCGGCAGGCGGCCGGCCTCGCCAAAACCGTTCCTCACGACGAGGTACGCGCACGGCTCGGCCTGGAGCGGCGCTGACGCACCGGCCGCAGCGGACCCGCGCCGGGCACGCCCGGCCCCTCAGCCGCCCGGCGTCTCGTCCACCTTGAAGTCCATGTTCACCTTGCCGCCGACGACGGACTTCGCGGTGACCGTCACTCCGTACTGCTTGCCGTCGTCGGCCAGCTGGCAGCGAACCGTGGCGCCGACCTTGGCCGGAAGGTCCTTCGGGCAGGAGAAGGCGTCGGGCTGCTTGCCGACCTGAGCGGCGAGGGCGGCCTTGCCCTGGCGGGCGACCTCGGCCTTGTCCACGGACCCGGCCGCGCCGGTGTCGCTGCCGCCGCCCGTCGAGTCGGACGGCTGCGCGGAGTCGCTGGGCTGAGGGTCAGCGGAGGCACCGCTGCCGGCCCCGGCGCCGCCGTCCACCTTGTAGTCCATCTTCACGTCGTCGCCGTCGACGGACCGCACGGTGACGGTCATGCCGAGCTTCTTGCCGCCGTCGGTGAGCGTGCAGCGGACGGACTCGCCGACCTTGGCCTTGAGGTCGTCCTCGCAGTTCACGTCCTCGGGGGCGCGCCCGACCTCCTTCTTCAGCCCGGCGGACGCCTGCTTGGCGACCTCGTCCTTCTTGACAACCTTGTCGCCGCCGAAGCTGAACGAACAGCCCGAGACGAAGAACAGCGCCAGCGTCCCGGCCGCCGCTCCGGCCACCATCCGACTCCGCACGGACTGCTGCATGGGTCCCCCTAGCATCGATGTACACGCCAAGAACTGGCCCGCCAAGCTATCACCGAGCCCCGAACGTGCGACCGAAGCAAAGGTGCTCAGGCATACGTCCAGCGCCAGGAACTGCCGCTGGAACTGCACTTGATCCGCGCACCCGACGCCGTCGTCGTCACAGCGCCGTGGTCGCTGTTCCGGCAGAACTGGCCGGCGCTGTAGCAGTTGCCCGCGTTGGAGCGGATCGAGCAGGTGGTGGCCTTGGTGCCGCCACCCGACGAACCACTGCCCCCGGAACCGGAGGAGGCGGCCTTGGTGACGGTCTTCGTGACGGTGGGCCCGGGCACCTTCACGGTCTTCGTCTCGGTCACCGTGGGCGCCGGGGCAGGGGTGGCGGTCTCGGTGGCCGTGGCCGTGACGGTCACCGTGACCGTGGGCGCCGGTTTGGCGCTCGCCGCCGCCACCTTCGCCGCGTCGTCCTGTCCGGACTGCGAGCAGCCGGCCGCCCCGAGGGCGAGCAGGGCTATCCCGCCGACCCAGAACTGCTTGCGCCGGCTCAACACCTTGGGCATGAAGGGCCCCCCATATATCTCGTCATACGCCTCTTCGAGTGAAGTGACCGTATTACCTCGAACGAGATGTGGGGAAGTTGCGGAGAACCAGTGATCCCATTGTGACCAACCGGTCTGCGGCGGGCGGGCATCACCGAGCCTCCGCCCCGCCCGAAACCCGCTCGCACTCCGGGCCCGCCCCGCCTACGTTCGTCGCCATGACCGACGACGCCTTCGCCCACCCGCGCCTCGCCACGCTCTACGACCCGCTCGACCCCGACCGCACCGACCTCGACGCCTACCTGGGAATGGCTGAGGAGTTCGAGGCGCGGCGCGTCCTGGACATCGGCTGCGGCACCGGGGTCTTCGCCCTGCTCCTGGCGGACCGCGGGAGGGAGGTCGTCGGCGTCGATCCCGCGCAGGCGTCCATCGACGTCGCCCGGGCCAAGCCGGGCGGCGAGCGCGTCCGTTGGATCTGCGGTGACGCCACGGAGCTCCCGCCGTTGCGCGTCGACCTCGCGACGATGACCGCGAACGTCGCGCAGGCCATCGTGGACCCCGAGGGCTGGCGGGCGACCCTGCGGGGAGCCCACGCGGCACTGCGGCCCGGCGGGCGCCTGGTCTTCGAGACGCGGGTGCCGGCCCGGCGGGCCTGGGAGGAGTGGACGCGCGAGCAGTCCCACAGCGTGACCGAGGTCCCCGGGACCGGTGCGGTGGAGACCTGGGTCGACGTCACGGAGGCGGCCGGGCCCCTGGTGACCTTCCGCTGGACCTACCGCTTCGCGGCGGACGGCCAGGTGCTGACCTCGGACTCAACGCTGCGCTTCCGCGAACGGGAGGAGGTCGAAGCGGACCTGGTGGCGGCGGGCTACGCCGTGGAGGACGTCCGCGAGGCGCCGGACCGGCCGGGGCGGGAGTTCGTGTTCGTGGCGCGGAGGGACTGACCCACGCGCCCGGGCCGGCGCCCCCTCACCCCAGCCCGAGCTTCGCGCGCTCCGCCTCGGTCAGGGTCTCCATCAGCTTCTCCGGGTCCACCGCGTACGCGGAGTCGTCCAGTGCGTCGAAGTCCTCGGTGCTCAGGGGCAGCCCCAGCGCGCGGAGTTCGGCGGCCAGCTGCCCGTACGCGAGGCGCTCGTCGGGTTCGTCCTGGTAGGCGGACTGTTCGAAGGCGACGGCCTCCGTCAGGGTGGAGCCGGTCATCGGCCAGAGGCTGAACTCCGTGTCCAGCTCGATCGGGCGGCCGGCGGGCTCGTCCGGGTGGAGCCAGTAGCCGACCCAGCCCTTGCCGCCCTTGGCGACGAGCTTCACGTACTCCGACATCCGCGCGGCCCCGGCGTTGACGGCCTGCATCTCCGGGTCGGCGAGCTCCTCCGCGCTCAGGTAGTCGGTGTCCAGGAACGGGTGGAGCTCGCCCGGCTCGAAGAACTCGAGGCCGAGCAGGCGGGCGAAGTCGTCGCGGCCCTCCCACTGCGCGATCAGCAGCACGCGCAGGTCGTCGGGGACCGGGCGGCCGTCCAGCCGCTCGCGCGAGAACGCGGCGAGCCGTTCGCCGTACGTGCCGTCCATGTGCCTCTCCCAGGGTGAGCCGGATTCTCGCGGCAACGTAACAGCGCGGTCGGACAGCCGGTCCCTACAGGTACGCCGCGTACGCGTCCAGCGTCCGCAGCACCTCCGGTTCCGGGGCCGGCGGGAGCTGGAGGACGACCTCCTCGATGCCCAGGTCCGCGTAGTGGGCCAGCTTGCCCGGGTCCGGGAGGACGGCGTAGGGGACGACGTGGAGGTCCTTCGGGTCGCGGCCGGCCGCCTCCCAGGCGGTACGGAGGCGGGGGACGGACTCCGTGAGGCCCCGGCCGCCGATGGGGAGCCAGCCGTCGGCGGACTCCGCGATGCGGGCGAACAGCTTGGGGCCCGCCGCGCCGCCGATCAGGGTGCGCGGGCCGGTCAGCGCGCCCCGGGGCTGCTGGTACGGCTTGGGGTGGGCGTGGCTGGCGCGGACCGAGCCGAACTCGCCCTCGTAAGCCGTGGGTTCCGCCGCCCACAGCGCCCGCATCAGCGCCAGGCGTTCGCGACCCAGGCTGCGGCGGGTCGACCACTCGACGCCGTGGTCCGCCGCCTCCTCGACGTTCCAGCCGTAGCCGATGCCCAGGGTGAAGCGGCCGGCGGAGAGGTGGTCGAGGGTGGCGATCTGCTTGGCCAGGTCGATCGGGTCGTGCTGGGCGATCAGCGTGATCCCGGTGCCGAGGGCCAGCCGCTCGGTGACCGCGGCGGCCTGGGCGAGGGCGACGAACGGGTCCAGGGTGCGGCCGTACTCGCGAGGCAGCTCGCCGCCCGCCGGGTAGGGGGTGTCCCTGCTCACCGGGATGTGGGTGTGCTCGGGCAGGTAGAGCCCGGTGAACCCGCGCTGTTCGAGCTGGTGCGCCAGCCGCACCGGTGTGATGGTCTCGTCGGTGAGGAAGATCGTGGTCGCGATCCGCATACGAAGGCACCTCCGTCGTTGTCCCGTGACGCTCCAACGTATGCGGTCCGAGCCCCCTTGCTGTGGTGAACGGCGCCCAGGGCCTCGGCCCCGCCCCATGACCGGTTCCGTCCTCAAACGCCGGACAGGCTTGAATCACGCCGCCCCGCCGACGGGGCCCGCGACCGGCAGGGGCACCTCGGCGTCACCCAACCGCGCCGCGCAGCACCGCCGTTGCACCACCGCCAAGCCCGCCACCGCTACCCCCAAGGCCAGCCAGCCCGCCGGGCCCGCGGCCATCACCACGCCCGTCAGCAGCGGCGGGCCCGCCGACTTCTGGATGGACTGGGACATGCCGGCCACGCCGAGGTACGCGGCGCGTTCGTCCGGTGGGGCCAGCAGGACGGCCAGTTCCCAGGAGCTGACCGAGCGCATCAGTTCCGCCATCGTGACCAGGACCGCCGCCGCGAGCAGGATCGCGGCCGCAGTCCAGGTGCCGCAGCCGGTGGACGCGGCCAGCAGGGCGCAGGTGACGAACATCAGGACCCCGTACAGCGCCAGCGCCCGTACCGCGCCCCGTGGGCCGTCCGCCCGGCGGGAGACGGCGAGTTGGAGGAGGACGACGAGCACCGTGTTGACGACCAGGAAGGCCGGGACGAGGGCGTGCGGGGCGGAGGTGTGGCCGACGAGCCACAGCGGGAGACCGACGCCGAGCACCGAGTCGTCGAGGTTCATGGGGATGTCGAGGAGCACGAAGCGCAGGTAACCCCGGTCCCGCCAGGGGCCCTTGGTGCGGACCGGCCGCGTGGCGGGCTCGGTGGGCACCGCCCGGCCGCCCTCGTCCCCCGTACGACACACCAGCACGGCCGCGACGACGAAGGAGAGCGCGTTGCCGAGGATCAGCACGCGGTAGGCGTCCGTCGTGCCGACCGCCAGGCCGATCGCGGCGAGGCCCGCACCGAGGCCGTATCCGGCGTTGGCCGCGCTTCGGGACAACGCCTGGTAGGCGGCCCGGCGTTCGCCCGCCGCGCGGGTGGCGAACAGCATTTCCAGGGTCTTGGCCGCCCTGTCCCCCAGGTAGGTCACCGCGACCACGACGAGCAGCGCGTCGAACCGCGTGCAGAGCAGCACCAGCGTCAGAGTCACCAGGCGCAGCAGGTGGCAGCCGATCAGCAGTGAGCGCACCGGGAAGCGGCCGGCGAGGCGTCCGGCGAGGGGTGATCCCGCGATGCCGGCGACGCCCGCCGTGCCGAGCAGGATGCCGATCTGCTGGGCGCCGAGGTGGGTGACGAAAGTGAGGTAGAGGACGGAGGAGGCCGCCCACAGGCCGGTGCCGGTGCGGTCGACGGCGAGGGCGCGCAGCATGATCCGGGCGTCCCTGCCGCCCGGCGGGTTCCGCAACTGGGCGACCAGGCCCGTCCGTACGCGTCCCATCCCGCACCCCCAAGTATCTCGACATCAAGAGACCCACCGACCCGCGGAAGCCTGCCCGGATACTCTCTTGATGTCAAGATGCTTGAAGGCGAGATAAATGAAGTCGGTGCGGCGTGGGAACGAATCCGCGTCCCGGCTCCTCTGTGGGGTGATCCGGGCGTCCTGCCGCCCCCTCACCGCATCGAGGAGCCACCGTGAGCGCAACCTCCACCCGTGCCGCCGCCCTGACCGTCGCCGCCGTCCTCACCGCCGACGGGCTGCTCCATGTGCTCTGGTCCACCGGAAGCACCTGGCCCGCCGGGGACGCGGCGTCCCTCTCGTACGCCGTCCTCGGCATCGACGCGCCCTTCACCCCGCCCGTCGTACTCCCCCTCGCCGCCGTCCTGTTCGGCGGCGCGGCCCTGGTCACCGCCCGCGCCCGGCTGGGGCGCGCCCACCGGCTCGGGCGCCTCCTTCAGGCCGGTACGCTCGCCGTCGCCTGCGGCACCGCACTGCGCGGGCTCGCCGGCATCGGCTGGGCGGTGGGGCTGCGGACCGGGCTTGACGCGGGGGCCGGGGACACCTTCCAGCTGCTCAACCGGGCCCTGTACACACCGCTCTGCCTGCTGCTCGCCGCCGCCGCGCTGCGGGTGGCCGCCGGGAAGGAAGCCACCGCGCTCCGGGTGGCCGCCGGGAAGGAAGCCGCCGCCCGTGCCCGATGACGCCGACCGCGACCGCGCGATACGTCTGGTGGTGGCCGCCCAGCGCGGCGACACGCTCGCCATGAACGAGCTGCTGGACGTCCTCGCCCCGTACGCCGGCCGCATCTGCGCCCCGATCGCGCTCGCCGACGGGCCGGACGCCGTCCAGGAGACCCTGGTCGCCGTGTTCCGTGGCCTGCGCTCACTGAAGGAGCCGGCCGCCCTGTACGGCTGGGTGCGGGCCATCGCCTGCCGGGAGGCCGTCCGCGTCGCCCGCCGGGGCGCCCGGTCCGTGCCCGCCGACCTCACGACGCTGCCCCAGCACGGCGACCCCCAGCTGACCGCCGACATCGGGGACGTCCTGGCCCGGCTGAGCCCCGAGCACCGGGCCGTGCTCGTGCTGCGCGACGTCGAAGGGCTGGACGAACGGGCCGCCGCCGCCCTGCTCGGACTCCGCGTGGGCACCGTCAAGTCCCGGCTGTCCCGCGCCCGCGACTCCTTCCGGAAGGCATGGACGTCATGACCGACACCCCGCTCCCCCAGTGGCCCGCCGCCGCCCCCCTGGACCCGGTCCGCCGCCTCCGCGTCCTCGCGGCCGGGGTGCCCGGCGCCCGCGTCACCACCCGCGAGATCGCCGCACCCTGCGCCGAGGTGGAGCCGCTGCTCGCCGACATCGACGGTGAACTGGCCCGCCTGGTACCCGACATGAGGCGGCTGCGGCTGACCCGCGCCGACGGGGACCGCGTCGAGGCGGTCGCCCGCAGCCGGTTCGGGATGCACGCCCGCTTCCACGGGGTGCGGCGGCCCGGCTGGCTGTGGCTCCAGAGCCGCTTCGTCCTCATCGGCATCGCGGCCACACCTTCGGCGGCCCGCCCCGGGCACACCCTGGTCGCCTTCACGGGCGGGGTGCGGGTCCCGGGGCGGGCCGCGCTGGTCCCGGTGGGCGTGGGCCGGGCGGGGCGCAAGGTGCTGGCCCGGCTGGACGCACGCATCGGCCGGCCGGGGTGATGACCCCCGGCCGGCCGTGGTGACGGGTCCCTACTTCGGCTCCCGGTCGAACTGCGCCCTGGACCAGAAGTAGCCGAGGACCGTGAGGCCCACGCACCAGCCGAGCGCGAGCCAGCCGCTGTTGCCGATCTCCGTACCGAGCAGCAGCCCGCGCAGGGTCTCGATCGCGGGGGTGAACGGCTGGTACTCGGCGATCGGCTGGAACCAGCCGGGCATCGAGTCCAGCGGGACGAACGCGCTGGAGATCAGCGGCAGCAGGATCAGCGGCGTGGCGTTGTTGCTGGCGGCCTCCGCGTTGGGACTGCCCAGGCCCATGCCCACGGCGATCCAGGTGAAGGCCAGGGTGAACAGGGCGAGCAGGCCCAGGGCGGCGAGCCATTCCAGGACGGTGGCGTCGGTGGAGCGGAACCCCATGGCCACCCCGACCGCCCCGACGAAGACCACGCTCATCAGCGTCCGCAGGAGACTGCCCACGACGTGGCCGAAGAGGATCGAGCCCCGGTGGATGGCCATGGTGCGGAACCGGGCGATGATGCCCTCGCTCATGTCCATGGAGACCGAGACGGCGGTGCCGACGGTGGTCGAGCCGATCGTCATGAGCAGGATGCCGGGAACGATGTACGCGATGTACGCGTCGCGGCCCGCGCCGCCGCTCATGGTGTCGCCGAAGATGTAGACGAACAGCAGGAGCAGCATCACCGGGGTGAGCAGCAGGTTGAGGGTGAGCGAGGGGTAGCGCCGGGCGTGCAGGAGGTTGCGGCGGAGCATCGTGGCCGAGTCGCGCACGGCGAGGGAGAGGGTGCTCATCGGACGGTCTCCTTGGTCGGGGCGGGGATGACGGCTTCGGTGTCGGTCTCGGTGTCGGTCAGGGCGAAGAAGACGTCGTCCAGGTCGGGGGTGTGGACGGTGAGTTCGTCCGCCTCGATCCCGGCGGCGTCCAGCCGGTCGAGGACGGCGCGCAGGTCGCGCTGGGTGCCGTCGCTGGGGAGCTGGAGGGCCAGCGCCTCGTCGTCGCGGGTGGTGTCGCCGCCGAGCGCGGCGGCCGCCTCGCGGTAGGCGGTCGGGTCGGTGAAGCGGAGGCGGACGTGCCCGCCGGGGACGATCCGCTTGAGCTCTTCGGCGCTGCCCTCGGCCACCAGCTTCCCGTTGTGCAGGACGGCGATGCGGTCGGCGAGTTCGTCGGCCTCCTCGAGGTACTGGGTGGTGAGGAAGACGGTCACGCCGTCACCGACCAGGCCCCGGATCATCTGCCACATGCTGTGCCGGCTGCGCGGGTCGAGGCCCGTGGTCGGCTCGTCCAGGAAGATGATCCTGGGGCTGCCGACGAGGGTCATCGCGATGTCGAGGCGGCGCTTCATGCCGCCGGAGTAGGTGGAGGCGGGCTTCTTCGCCGCGTCGGTGAGGTCGAAGCGCTCCAGGAGCTCCGCGGTGACCCGCCGCCCCTCGGCCTTGGGCAGGTGGTGCAGGTCCGCCATCAGGAGCAGGTTCTCCTCGCCGGTGATCAGCCCGTCGACGGCGGAGAACTGCCCGGTGACGCCGATGGCGGCGCGCACCGCCTGCGCGTCGGTGGCCAGGTCGTGGCCTCCGACGCTGATCGCGCCGGACCCTTCGCCGGGTGGGACGAGTGTGGAGAGGATCTTGACGGCGGTCGTCTTGCCGGCGCCGTTCGGGCCGAGCAGGGCGAACACCGTTCCGGCCGGGATGCTGAAGTCGATGCCGTCGAGCACGGTCTTCTCGCCGTACGCCTTGCGCAGTCCGTTCGCCGCGATGGCCGGGTTCGTCATGGGTGTGGCTCCTTCTGCTTGTACGAGGTGGGGGGGGAGGTGTCAGAGGCTGCGGGCGGTGATGTCGCCCTTGGTGGTGGTCGCCCGGATGGTCAGGACGGGCGCGCCGTCGTTCATCAGGGCGTTGTCGATGCGGCCGAGGACGGTGCCCGCGTCGAGCACGGCCGGGACGCCGCGCGCCGCGCCGACCCTGATGTCGCCCAGCTGGGTGCTGAGGGTGAGCTCGCCGCGGGTGGCCTCCTCGACGGTCACGTCGCCGCGCTGGGTGCTGAGGTCGCCGGGCCCGGTGAGGCGGCGGACGATGACGGCGCCGTCGTGAGCGGCGATCCGGGCGCTCGCGGCCTCGTCGAGCTTGACGTTGCGGTATCCGCCCTCGAACACGACCTCCCCGAGACGTCCTACGCCCCGGAACTCGGCAGCGCCGGCCTTCGCCTCGACGTGCGACCCGGCGGGCAGCTGGACGGTGATCTCGACGGACCCGGAGTCGCCGAGGAGGCGGCTCTTCGCGCCCTTGGCAGTCCGGATGTCCAGGACGCCGTCGGCGCAGGTGACCTCGGTGCGCTCGGCGGCCTTCGCGTCGCGGCTCTTGGAGGGGTCGGCGGGCAGGACCTCGACGACGGTGTCGGCGCGGTCGGCGGCGATGAACCGGATGATGCCTGCGGGGATGTCGACGCGGGCGGTGACGGCGGCGGGGGTTTCGAACTTCGGCATGATGCGCTCCTTCTGCGGTGCGGCGGGCCCGGGCGGCTCGCGCTTTCCGATGAGGGAAACGCTACGTTGCGTTCATGAACGCGGCAACGCACTTGTTGCACTGCATTCACGTAATTGCACGTCAAAACAGAGAAGTTGGAGCAATGAGCTCGCGGATAACGCAACGACCGATCTGAGTTTCGTTGCAATGACCTGTCGTCGAACGCTATAGTCGGCACACCGGCCACCGCACGGCCGTGCCCGCGCCACGAAGGAGTACGCGATGCCGGGAGGCAGGCTCACCCAGCAGGAACGCCGCCAGATCGCCCGGGGCCTGGCCGACGGCCTGGCCTACGCCGAGATCGCCCGGCAGCTGGATCGCCCCACCTCGACCATCACCCGCGAGGTGACGCGCAACGGCGGCCCCGTCGGCTACCGCGCCGACGTCGCCCACCGCACCACCGAGCAGCGCGCCCACCGCCGGAAGAACCCCGCGCCCCGCGACGCGCGCCCGGACCCGCAGCCCTACGGCCGGGACGCCGAGGCGGTGCGCGCGTACGAGGAGATGTTCACGACGGCCATGACGGCCTCGGGCGCGCCCCTGATGATGTCGAGGGTTCTCGCGGCCCTGACCCTCAGCGACACCGGCAGCCTCACCGCCGGCGAACTCTCCGCACACCTGAAGGTCAGCCCGGCCTCCGTGTCCAAGGCGGTCGCGTTCCTGGAGACCCAGAGCATGGTCCGCCGCGAGCGCGAGGGACGCCGCGAACGCTATGTCGTCGACAACGACCTCATGCACGACTCGATGATGGCGAGCGCCCACTCCACGGCCCAGCTCGCCGAGACCGCCCGCAAGGGCGTCCCCGTCCTCGGCGCGGACACGGCGGCGGGCACCCGCCTGGAGAACATGGCCCGCTACCTGGACTTCGTCTCCGAGTCGATAGCGCGCGCCGCCGAACAGGCCCGCGCCATCCTCCACACGAAGGCCCCGGACACTCCGGCTTGACGGGCCCTCGGGGCACCTCGCGCGCCCCTCACTTCCGGTACAGCTCCTCGATCTCCCCCGCGAAGTCCCGCGCGATGGCGTCCCGCTTCAGCTTCAGCGACGGCGTGAGGTGGCCGCGCTCCTCGGTGAAGTCCACCGGCAGCACGGTGAACTTGCGGATCGACTCGGCGCGGGAGACCAGCCGGTTCGCCTCGTCCACCGCGCGCTGGAGCGTGGTGCGCAGCTCCTCGTCGTGGACGAGTTCGCGCATCGGCACGTCCTGCTTCTTGCGCATCCGGCACCAGTGCGCGAGCCCGTCCGCCTCCAGCGTGATCAGGGCGGTGATGAACGAGCGGTTGTCGCCGACCACCATGCACTGGCTGACCAGCGGATGGGCGCGCAGCCAGTCCTCCAGCGGGGCCGGGGTGACGTTCTTGCCGCCCGAGGTGATGATGATGTCCTTCTTGCGGCCGGTGATCGTGAGGTAGCCGTCCTCGTCGAGCGCGCCCAGGTCCCCGGTCGCGAACCAGCCGCCGTCGAGCACGGGCACCGACACCCCGCGCGCGGCGTCCCAGTACCCCTGGAACACCTGCCCGCCGCTGAGCAGCACCTCCCCGTCGCCGGCTATGCGTACGGCGGTGCCGGGCATCGGCCAGCCGACCGTGCCGAGGCGGGGCTTGAGCGGCGGGGTGACCGTGGCGGCGGCGGTGGTCTCGGTCAGCCCGTAACCCTCGAAGATCTCGATGCCGGCGCCCGCGTAGAACGCCGCGAGGCGGCGCCCCAGCGGGGAGCCGCCGCAGATCGCGTACCGGACGTGCCCGCCGAGCGCGGCCCGGATGCGGCGGTAGACCAGCGGGTCGTACAGCGCCCGGGCGGCGCGCAGCCCGAGGCCGGGGCCGGGGCCCGTGCCGTGTTCTGCGGCCTCGACGGCCTGGCCGTAGCGCTGGGCGATCCGGGCGGCCCGGTCGAAGGAGGAGGCGCGGCCCATCTTCTCGGCGGTGGCCCGGCCCGTGTTGTAGACCTTCTCCAGGACGTACGGGATCGCCAGCAGGAACGACGGCTTGAAACCGGCCAGGTCGGCGAGCAGGTCATCGGTCTGGATCGACGGCGCGTGACCGAGGCGGACCCGGGCACGCAGGCAGCCGATGGCGACCATCCGGCCGAAGACGTGCGACAGCGGCAGGAACAGCAGGGTCGACGCGGGGTACTTGCTCACCGACTTGAAGACCGGGTGCAGCAGCTCGATCGCGTTGTCGACCTCGGCGAAGAAGTTGCCGTGGGTCAGCACGCACCCCTTCGGGCGGCCCGTGGTGCCGGAGGTGTAGATCAGGGTGGCCGGGGTCTCCGGTTCCAGGGTGGCGCGGCGCTGGGCGACGGCGTCGTCCGGGAGGTGCTGCCCGAGCTTCTTCAGCCGCCCGAGCGCACCCGTGTCGAACTGCCAGAGGTGCGCGAGCCCGGCGAGCTGCTTGCGTTCCTGGCTGATGATCCGGCCCTGGTCGGCCGTCTCGACCGCGCAGGCCACGGACCCGGAGTCCTGGAGGATCCAGCGGGCCTGGAAGGCGGACGAGGTCGGGTAGATGGGCACGGTGACCAGGCCCGCCGCCCACGCCGCGAAGTCGAGCAGCGTCCACTCGTACGTCGTACGGGCCATGATCGCGATCCGGTCGCCGCCGCGCAGCCCCTCCGCGATGAGGCCCTTGGCGACGGCCAGCACCTCGGCGGCGAACTCGGCGGCCGTCACGTCCTGCCAGCTGCCGTCCGGCTGCTTGCGGCTGAGGACGGCGTCGCCGGGGGCCTCGCGGGCGTTGTCGAACGGGATCTCGGCGAGCGAGCCGCGCCGGACGGGCGGCGCGAACGCCGGTACGGAGACCTGCCGGACGGTGCCGTGGGCGTCCCGCTCCAGCGTCGGCTCGACCAGGGCGGGGACGGAGGGTGCGGGTGAAGGGGCGGGTGGCGTGGACACGTGCGGCTCCTCGGCATGGGGGACGGGCGGTTCACTGGGGGGGGGACGACCGGTCGTGCGAGGCGGGGCCGGACGGCGACGCATCCAGCCCCGCCGGCGTTTGAGGCGCGGGGTCCGGGGCGGAGCCCCGGTTTCGGGAAGGGGCGGGGAGAAGGCCCCGCGCAGCGGCCCCCTACGCCCCGTCGGACGACGAGGCGCCGCGTTCGAGGATCGCCGTGACCCCCTGGCCGCCCGCCGCGCAGATCGAGATCAGGCCCCGGCCCGGGGCGTCCCGCTCCGCGAGGAGCTTCGCCAGGGTGGCGACGATGCGGGCGCCCGTCGCGGCGAAGGGGTGACCGGTGGCGAGCGAGGAGCCCGCGACGTTCAGCCGGTCCCGGTCGACGGGCGCGAGCCCCTGCTTCTCCCAGGCGGCCAGCGTGGCCAGCACCTGGGAGGCGAACGCCTCATGGATCTCGAAGAGGTCGAAGTCCTCGATCCCGAGCCCGGCCCGTTCCAGCAGCCGGGGCACGGCGTACGCGGGCGCCATCAGCAGCCCGTCCTCACCGCCCACGTAGTCGACGGCGGCGGTCTCGTACAGCGAGAGGTACGCCTGCGGCTCCAGGTTGTGCGCCTCGGCCCACTCCTCGCTCGCCAGGAGGACGGTCGCGGCGCCGTCCGTGAGCGGCGTCGAGTTGCCGGCGGTCATCGTCGCGTCCGGGTGGTCCGTGCCGAACACCGGTTTCAGCGTGGCGAGCTTCTCCGCCGTGGAGCCGGGGCGCAGGTTCTGGTCCCGGTCCAGGCCCAGGTACGGGACGACGAGGTCGTCCAGGAAGCCCCGTTCGTACGCGGCGGCGAGCCGCTGGTGGCTGGTGGCGGCGAGGCGGTCCTGCTCGGCGCGGCCGATGTCCCACCGCCGGGCGGTGAGCGCCGCGTGGTCGCCCATCGAGAGGCCGGTGCGGGGTTCGGCGTTGCGCGGGATGTCCGGGACGAGGTGCCGGGGCCGTACGCCCGTGAGGGCCTTCGCGCGGGCGCCCGCCGACTTCGCGCGCCGGACGGACAGCAGCAGCCTGCGCAGTTCGTCGTTGACGCCGAGCGGGGCGTCGCTCGTGGTGTCCGTACCGCCCGCGATCGCCGAGTCGACGGCCCCGAGCATGATCTTGTTCGCGGCGCCGATCACCGCCTGGAGGCCGGTGCCGCAGGCCTGCTGGACGTCGTACGCGGGGGTGCGCGGGTCGAGCCGCGAGCCGAGCACCGTCTCGCGGGCCAGATTGAAGTCGCGGCTGTGCTTGAGGACGGCGCCCGCCGCGAACTCGCCGACGCGCTCCCCCTGGAGCCCGAACCGCTCGACGAGACCGTCCAGCGCGGCGGTCAGCATCTGCTGGTTGGAGGCCCGCGCGTAGGGCCCGTCGGAGCGGGCGAAGGGGATGCGGCTGCCACCGATGACCGCGACGCGGCGGGGCTGCGGGAGTGCGAGGGGAATCAACTCGACCAACTCATCTCGACCAGCTCCTGACTCTTGAGTAACCTTACTCCGGAGTAAATCTACGACCGAGCAGGGAGTCTGGACAATGGCCGACCGCTATCTGCACCTGACCGGCACGGCACCCGGCAAGTTCCTCACCCGGAAGCTCGGCCTCCCGCAGCCCACCCGGCTGCGACGCTGGACCCTGGAGACACCGACGCTGACCCGTCCGGTCCTCCACCTCACCGCCGGGGACTCCGCCGTCACCGAGGAACTGGCCGCGCTCCTCACCACCACCGGCCTTGAGGTCACCGCCCAAGCCGACCGGCCCGCCGCCCTCGTCCTCGACGCGACCGCCGTCGGCACCGCAGCCGCGCTCGGCGCCGTGCACGCCGCCCTCCACCCGGTCGTCCGCTCGCTCGCCCCCGGCGGCCGGGTCGTCGTCCTCGGGGTGCGGCCGTCCCCGGACGACCACCACCAGGCCGCAGCCCAGCAGGCCCTGGAGGGCTTCGTCCGCTCGCTGGGCAAGGAGATCGGCAAGGGCGCCACCGTGCAGCTGGTGCGCATCGCCCCCGGAGCCGTCGCCTCCGCCGAGTCCACCCTGCGCTTCCTGCTCTCACCCCGCTCCGCCTACGTCAGCGGCCAGGTCATCGAGGTCACCGACGCCACCCCCGGCCCGGTCCGCGACTGGGCCGCCCCGCTCACCGGCCGCACCGCCCTGGTCACCGGCGCCGCCCGGGGCATCGGGGCCTCCGTCGCCTCGGTCCTGGCCCGCGACGGCGCCCACGTCATCTGCCTGGACGTGCCCTTGGCCCAGGAGGACCTGGTGCGCACCGCCGACCGCCTCGGCGCCACCGCGCTCCCCCTCGACATCACCGCCGAGGACGCCGCCGAACGCATCGCGGCCGCCGCCCCGGACGGGCTCGACATCCTCGTCCACAACGCCGGCATCACCCGCGACCGGCGGCTCGCCAACATGCCCGCCGAACGCTGGGCCTCGGTCATCGACGTCAACCTGGACAGCGTCCTGCGCACCACCGACGCGCTGCTGAAGGCCGGCACACTCAACCGGGGCGGCCGGATCGTCGCCACCGCCTCCATCGCGGGCATCGCCGGCAACAACGGCCAGACCAACTACGCGGCAAGCAAGGCCGGCATCATCGGCCTCGTCCGCTCACTGGCCCCGCGCGCCGCCGCCGACCACGGCGTCACGGTCAACGCGGTGGCCCCCGGCTTCATCGAGACGAAGATGACCGCCGCCGTTCCCCTCCTCATCCGCGAGGCGGGCCGCCGGATGAACTCCCTCTCCCAGGGCGGCCTCCCGGTCGACGTGGCCGAGACCATCGCCTGGTTCGCCCAGCCCGCCTCCACGGCCGTCAACGGCCAGGTCGTCCGGGTCTGCGGCCAGAGCCTCCTGGGAGCGTGAGCCCATGCCGAACCTGACCCTCTCGCTGGCCCGGGGCGCCGTCACCTCGCCCTTCAAACGGGCCGGACGCCCCGGCGCCACCCTCCCCGCCGACCGCCTCCGCCTGCCCGCCGCACCCCTCGCACCCGGGCGCCTTGCCACGTACCGCACGATCTGCGGCTTCCCGGCGACCGGGCCGCTGCCGGTGACGTACCCGCACGTCCTGGCGTTCCCGCTGGCCATGCGGCTGATGACCCGCCCCGGCTTCCCGCTCCCGGTCACCGGCCTCGTCCACACCTGGATCGAGATCACCGCCCACCGCACCCTCCAGCCGCAGAACATGCTCGAACTCACGGTGTACGCACATGAGTTGAACCCGCACCGGCGCGGCACCGAAGTCACGGTGGTGACCGAGGCGCGCCTCGCGGGCGAGCTGGTGTGGGAGTCCCGCAGCGGCTACCTGTCCCGGCACGCCACGCGTACCGAAGCGACGGCACCGGGGAAACCCCCCGCACCGCTTCCCGCCGCCGCCGAGTGGCGGCTGCCCGCCAACCTCGGGCGGCGGTACGCGGCGGCCTCCGGCGACCGCAACCCGATCCACCTCCACCCGCTGACCGCCCGGCTGTTCGGCTTCCCCCGGGCCATCGCGCACGGCATGTGGACCGTCGCCCGCTGCCTCGCCGAGGCCCCCGACCCGGCCACGCTCCGCACCGTACGGGCCGACTTCCGCGCCCCTGTCCTGCTGCCCGGCACGGTCACGTACGCCTCCGACGGCCACGCGTTCCAGCTGCGCGGCGGCCCGGACGGCGAACGGCTGCACCTCACCGGCACTACGGGCTAGGCGCCTGCCACGGGCGGCCGTTCATCAGGTTCTCCAGGCCCGCCCAGGAGAAGTTCATCATCGTGGCCGCCGCCTCCCGGGCCGAGACGCCCGGGGTCTCGTTGGCCCAGCCGGCCAGCGCCTCCGCGGCGCCCACCAGCGCCTGCGCGAGGCCCGCCACGTCCCGGTCCGGGAGCGCCGGGTCGTGGTGCGCCTCGCGGGCGGCGGCGCCGATCAGCCCGGTCACGAACGCGACGATCTCCTCGCGCATCACGCTGACCTCGGTGGCGAACGGCTCCCCGTGGGTACGCGCCTGCCGGTACAGCACCGCCCAGCCGTCCGGGTTCTCCGCAGTGTGCGTGAAGAACGCCCGCAGCCCGTCCCACAGTTGCCGGTCGGCCGGCAGACCCGGCTCCACACCCGCCTGCACGGCGACGAGCAGCGCCTGCGCCTCCCGCCGGATGCACGCGGTGAACAGCTCGTCCTTTGAATTCAGATACAGGTAGACCAGCGGCTTGGACACCCCGGCCAGCTCCGCGATCTCGTCCATCGAGGCGGCCCGGTACCCCCGCTGCCCGAACGTCTGCACCGCGGCGTCCATCATCTGCTGCTCGCGCACGGCGCGCGGCATCCGCTTGTTCCGCACAGCACCCACGTCGACTCCTCCCGCCCCCCGCAGCACTACTCCCCGGTAAGGGTACGGGGAACGGAGAAGCGGCCGCGTACGCCCGAGGGCCCCTCCTCCGCGCGGATGCACGGGAGAAGGGGCCCTCGGGGTGGAACCGGGCGGTCAGGCGGCGACCGGGACGCGCTCCGGCTCGGTGTCGCGGACCTCGTCGTCCTCGTCGACCGGGGAGGCGGAGGCCGAGTTGTAGGCGTCGTGGTCGAGGATCTTCTCGCGGGCCGAGACGATGACCGGGATGAGGGCTTGCCCTGCCACGTTCGTCGCCGTCCGCATCATGTCCAGGATCGGGTCGATGGCCATCAGCAGGCCGACGCCCTCCAGCGGGAGGCCCAGGGTCGACAGGGTCAGCGTCAGCATGACCGTGGCGCCGGTCAGGCCGGCGGTGGCCGCCGAACCGATGACCGAGACGAACGCGATCAGGATGTAGTCACCGACACCCAGCTGCACGTCGAAGATCTGCGCGATGAAGATCGCGGCGAGCGCCGGGTAGATCGCGGCGCAGCCGTCCATCTTGGTGGTGGCGCCGAACGGTACGGAGAAGGAGGCGTACTCCTTCGGGACGCCGAGGCGCTCGGTGACCTTCTGGGTGACCGGCATGGTGCCGACCGAGGAGCGCGAGACGAACGCCAGCTGGATCGCGGGCCAGGCGCCCTTGAAGAACTGGAGCGGGCTGACCTTGGCGACGGTGGCGAGCAGCAGCGGGTAGACGCCGAACATCACCAGGGCGCAGCCGATGTAGACGTCGGCGGTGAACGTCGCGTACTTGCCGATCAGGTCCCAGCCGTAGTCCGCGATGGCGTAGCCGATGAGGCCGATGGTGCCGATCGGGGCGAGGCGGATGACCCACCACAGGGCCTTCTGGAGGAGCTCCAGGACGGCCTCGCTGAGGGTGAGGACCGGCTGCGCCTTCTCACCGAGCTGGAGGGCGGCGATGCCGGCGACGGCGGCCATGAAGACGATCTGCAGGACGTTCAGCTCGGTGAACGGCGTGATCACGTTCTCCGGGATGATGCCGGTCAGGAAGTCGAGCCAGGAGCCGGCGTGCTCGGGGAGCTTGCCGTCCCTCGGGGTGAGGCCGGTGCCGGAGCCCGGGTTGGTGATCAGGCCGATCGCGAGGCCGATGGCGACGGCGATCAGCGAGGTGATCATGAACCAGAGCACGGTGCGGGACGCCAGCCGGGCGGCGTTGTTGACCTTGCGCAGGTTGGTGATCGACACCAGGATCGCGAAGAAGACGAGGGGCGCGACGGCCAGCTTCAGCAGCTGGACGAAGATGTGGCCGACCTTGTCGAGCGTGGTGTACAGCCAGTCGATGTCCTGGCTGCGGGCGAGCCAGCCGAGCAGGACACCGAGGACCAGACCGGCGACGATCTGGGCCCAGAACGGGACCTTGGGTATGCGGAAGCCGGAGCCTGCGGGCTTCTCGGCGGTGGACGCGGGGTTCGCGGACACGGACACACTCCAGATGTGACGCATCGGGACGCACGGGGACGGTGTGCGGGGGGGGGACGGGGATGCGGCGCCCGCGTCAGGGGCGGCGCCGCTGCATGGTGCCGGTATCAGACGTTGCGGCAACAGACCGCGGACATACAGCGGCAGAGATCGACGTGAAGGCGCTCCACGAGCGGGATGCTCGTGGCAGATCGGAGGCGCACATCAGTCTTCATGCCGAACACGTTAACACTTGAACTTTGAGAACCTCAAAGGTCTTCTTTGGTACGAGAGAGCGCTCCGCACCCGCCCGCAACCGCCCCGGAATCCCCAACTCCGCCTGGAGCAGCGAAAAACCCCAGTACAGGAGCGGACGCTCCCGTGCCGGGGTTCGACGAGAAAAAGCGAGGGGTGTGAGGAAGCTTACGTTCCTCTTACTGGGTCACACCGTCCTCGCGCGTGCGGTTGGCCTCCAGGCGGGCCTTGGCGCGGTCGACCGAGGAGACGAGCTGCTCGGACATCTCGTCGCGCTGCTTGCGCAGCAGGACGAAGCTGAGCGGCGCGGAGAGCACCAGGGCGAGCAGGATGACCCAGACGACGTTGGATCCCCCGACCCCGGACGGCACCACTCCGAAGTTGACGGCGATGGCGGCGACGACGAAGCAGCCGACGAAGATACTGAGACGCATCGCGGTGTACCGGATCGTTGCGCTCGGCTTGGCAGCGGACACAGCTGGCCTTCTCTCTACGTACGACAGTCCTGCCCGACCAGTGAAGCATGCCCCGCAATCGATCGATTCGCTGGGCCACGCCCCGGCGCGCTCAGCCCAGCGGCAGCAGCATGTAGATGTCGTCCCGGTCGTCGCCCTCGGCCACCCGGATCGCGCCCGGGACCCGCCCGACCTCCTTGTAGCCGCAGGCGGCGTAGAAGCGGTCGGCGCCGGTGCCGCCCCGGCAGGTGAGCCGGACGGCCTCGATGCCCTCGGTCGCGCGCGCCGTGTCGGCGACCGCCTCCATCAGGTCGCGACCGTATCCCTTGCCCTGGTGGCGGGGGTGGACCATCACGGTGTACGCCCACAGCCAGTGCCGCATCAGCCGGTGCGTGTTGAGCGTGAGGAAGGCGGTGGCGGCGACGCGGCCGTCCTCGTCGCGGCCGACGACCAGCCGGGTCCGCCCCTCGGTCAGGGCCACCTGGTACTTGAGCAGTTCCGGCCGGATGTCCCCTTCCGACACGGGCGGTACGAAGCCCACCGCGCCGCCCGCGTTGGAGACGTCGACCCAGAGCGCGACGATGTCGTCGCGCACGGACCGGTCGTAGGTCGGGTCCACCTCGAACGTAAGAGCCATACGCGCAGGTTAACCATTACAGCCCCTCGGCTCAACCGCCGTCCGGAACGCGAGAAAGCTCCGGCCGGGGACGGTGGCCGGAGCTTTCGTACGTGCAGCGTCGCGCGCGCGGCGCGCGCCGGGGTCAGACCCGCATCGGCTGCGGCGACTCGCGCCGCTCCGCGTCCGGGCCCGGGTACTCGCGGAGGATCTCGTACCGGGTGTTGCGCTCCACCGGCCGGAAACCGGCGTCGCGGATCAGGTCGAGCAGGTCCTCGCGGGTCAGCTTGTTCGGCGTGCCGTAGTTGTCCGCGTCGTGCGTGATCTTGTACTCGACGACCGAGCCGTCCATGTCGTCCGCGCCGTGCTGGAGGGCGAGCTGCGCGGTCTGCACGCCGTGCATCACCCAGAACACCTTGACGTGCGGCACGTTGTCGAACAGCAGCCGGGAGACGGCGAACGTCTTCAGCGCCTCGGCACCGGTCGCCATCGTGGTGCGCGCCTGGAGCTTGTTGCGGACCTTGCCGTCCTTCATGTCCACGAAGTCGTGCTGGTAGCGCAGCGGGATGAAGACCTGGAAGCCGCCGGTCTCGTCCTGGAGCTCACGCAGCCGCAGCACGTGGTCGACGCGGTGCCGGGGCTCCTCGATGTGCCCGTACAGCATGGTCGCCGGCGTCTTCAGCCCCTTCTCGTGGGCGAGCCGGTGGATGCGCGACCAGTCCTCCCAGTGCGTCCGGTGGTCCACGATGTGCTGGCGGACCTCCCAGTCGAAGATCTCCGCGCCGCCACCGGTCAGCGACTCCAGACCGGCCTCGATCAGCTCGTCGAGGATGTCCGACGCGGACATCCCGGAGATGGTCTCGAAGTGGTGGATCTCGGTGGCGGTGAACGCCTTGAGGGAGACCTGCGGCAGCGCTTCCTTCAGCGCGCTCAGCGAACGCGGGTAGTAGCGCCACGGCAGCGAGGGGTGCAGCCCGTTGACGATGTGCAGCTCGGTGAGGTTCTCGCCCTCCATCGCCTTGGCGAGCTTCACCGCCTCCTCGATGCGCATCGTGTACGCGTCCTTCTCCCCCGGCTTGCGCTGGAAGGAGCAGTACGCGCACGAGGCGGTGCACACGTTGGTCATGTTGAGGTGCCGGTTGACGTTGAAGTGGACGACGTCGCCGTTCTTGCGCGTACGCACCTCATGGGCCAGCCCGCCGAGCCAGGCCAGGTCGTCGGACTCGTAGAGCGCGATCCCGTCCTCGCGGGTCAGCCGCTCGCCCGCCCCGACCTTCTGCTCCAGCTCGCGCTTGAGTCCCGCGTCCACCAGTGCTCCTCAATTCCTCGCCGTACCGAACCCGCCCACCGTACGCCTAGCCCTCCTCGGGAAGGTCTCCGACCCGGTTCTCCCACTTGGTGGAGAGCACGACGGTGGTACGGGTGCGCGAGACGCCCTTGGTGCCGCTGAGCCGGCGGATCGTCCTCTCCAGGCCGTCCACGTCACCCACGCGCACCTTGAGCATGTAGGAGTCGTCGCCCGCGATGAACCAGGCGTCCTCGATCTCCGCGAGGTCCTTCAGCCGGTGCGCCACGTCCTCGTGGTCGGCGGCGTCGGAGAGCGAGATACCGATCAGGGCGGTGACCCCGAGGCCGAGCGAGGCCGCGTCGACGGTGGCGCGGTAACCGGTGATGACACCGGCGGATTCCAGCCGGTTGATGCGGTCGGTGACGCTGGGCCCGGAGAGCCCGACGAGCCGCCCGAGCTCGGCGTACGAGGCCCTGCCGTTCTCCCGGAGGGCCTGGATGAGCTGCCTGTCCACCGCGTCCATGTGACTGAAACCTTCCATTGTTCAGCAGTACAGCAAGTCTACGTGTAGAATCAAAGGCGTGCAGGCATTGAAGCCTGCAAATCTTCCCACACAATCAAAAATCGCTTACGAATCTTCAGGAGTGACGACACCGTGTACACGATCGAGATGGCCTACGCCCGAATGCGCGAGCTTCAGGACCTGGCCAACCGCTCGCGTGCCCACCAGCCCGCCGCCGCCCTCCGCGTCGACCGCACCCGCGGCCCGCGGCGCGCCCCCAAGAAGCGCTGACCCGCCCGGGTCAGCCCCCGGAGCCGGCACCACCGAGCTCCCCCTCCCACCGGCGGTACAGCCGATGCGGCACCCCCGCCGCGTCCAGCACCCGCCCCGCGACGAAGTCCACCAGATCCTGGATGTGCGTCGCCCCCGCGTAGAACCCCGGCGAGGCGGGCAACACGACCGCGCCCGCCTCGTCCAGGGCCACCAGCTGCTTCAGCGTCGCCCCGCTCAACGGCGTCTCGCGCACCGCGACCACCAGCTTCCGACGCTCCTTCAGCGTCACGCTCGCCGCCCGCTGCAACAGGTCCTTCGACAGCCCGAGCGCCACCCCCGCCACACACGCCGTCGACGCCGGCACGATCAGCATCCCCTTCGCCGGGTACGACCCCGAGGACGGGCCCGCGGCCAGATCGCCGGCCGCCCAGTGCCGTACACCCGACACGTCCACGTCGAAGGTCTCCGGCTTCCCGTCCGCCCCCCGCGCCAGCCAGGCCGCCAGATCCTCGCGCCAGTGCGCGTCGCGGAAGGCGATCCCCGTCTCGTCCAGCAGCGTCAGCCGCGACGCCCGGCTCACCACCAGGTCGACGCTCTCCCCGGCCGCCAGCAGCCCACGCAGTACCGCGGCGGCGAAAGGCGTGCCCGAAGCGCCGGAAACCCCGACAATCCAAGGCATTCGCTGCTGCTGACTCACTGAAATCCGGGAATCCACACCCCCGAGCCTATCCGGCACCGCTCACACCGTGAGCCCGCGCACCACCAGATCCAGCAGCGCGCAGACGAACAGCGCTATGCCGATGAAGCCGTTGACCGAGAAGAACGCCCGGTTCAGCCGGGACAGGTCGTGCGGCCGCACCACGCGGTGCTCGTACACGAAGGCCACCGCGACGATCACCATGCCGATCCAGTAGAAGGCCCCCGCGTCCGTGGCGAGGCCGAACCAGACGAGCAGGCCCGTCGTCACCACGTGGCACACCCGCGCGCCCCACAGCGCGGCCGGGATGCCGAAGCGGGCCGGGAAGGACAGCACCCCGTGCGCCCGGTCGGCCCGCACGTCCTGGCAGGCGAAGATCAGGTCGAAGCCGCCGATCCAGATGCCGACGGCGAGCCCCAGGATCACCGCGTCCCACGACCAGCTGCCGGTCACCGCCAGCCAGGCGCCGATCGGCCCGATGGCCTGCGCGAGCCCCAGGATCGCGTGCGGGAAGTTCGTGAACCGCTTGCCGTACGGGTAGACCACCATCGGGATCACCGCGACCGGTGCAAGCGCCAGGCAGAGCGGGTTCAGCAGGGCCGCGGCCCCGAGGAACACGACGACGGCGACGAGCGCCCCCGACCACGCCGACTTCACCGACACCGCACCGGTCACCAGCTCCCGGCTCGCGGTGCGCGGGTTCCGGGCGTCGATCTCGCGGTCGATGATCCGGTTCGCGGCCATCGCGAACGTCCGCAGCCCGACCATCGCGAGCGTCACGAGCAGCAGCGTGCCCCAGTGGATGGTCTCGTCCACCCGGAACATCGCGGTCAGGGCTGCGATGTAGGCGAAGGGCAGCGCGAAGACCGAGTGCTCGATCATCACGAGCCTCAGGAAGGCCTTCACCTTGCTGTTCGGTTGCGCGGGCCCCGGTCCCAGGGTCGCTTCTGCGGCGCTCACAGGCCGTACTCCTTCCACCGGCGGTCGACCAGCGTCGCCGTATCCGGGTCCGACTCGACCATGTCCGGCCAGCCCCCGTCCCGCGTGTACCCCTCCTCGGGCCACTTCCGCGTCGCGTCGATGCCCGCCTTGCCGCCCCAGAACTGCTGGTACGAGGCGTGGTCGAGGTGGTCGACGGGACCCTCGGAGACCACCAGGTCACGGGCGTAATCCGTGTTGCCGAGGGCCCGCCAGGACACCTCGTGCAGGTCGTGGACGTCGCAGTCGGAGTCCACGACGACGATCAGCTTCGTCAGCGACATCATGTGCGCGCCCCAGATCGCGCTCATCACCTTCTGCGCGTGCTTCGGGTACTTCTTGTCGATCGAGACGATCGCGCAGTTGTGGAAGCCGCCCGACTCCGGCAGGTGGTAGTCCACGATGTCCGGGACGATGATCTTGAGCAGCGGCAGGAAGAACCGCTCGGTGGCCCGCCCGAGCGGCCCGTCCTCGGTCGGCGGCCGGCCCACCACGATCGACTGGAGCAGCGGCCGCTTCCGCATGGTCACGCAGTCGATCGTCAGTGCGGGGAACGGTTCCTGCGGGGTGTAGAACCCGGTGTGGTCGCCGAACGGCCCCTCGGGCAGCGTCTTGCCGGGCTCCAGCCACCCTTCGATGACGACCTCGGCGTTGGCCGGGACCTGGAGCGGCACGGTCTTGCAGTCGACCATCTCGATCCGCTTGCCCTGGAGGAACCCGGCGAACATGTACTCGTCGATGTCCTCGGGCAGCGGCGCCGTGGAGGCGTACGTGACGGCGGGCGGCGCGCCGAACGCGATGGCGACGGGCAGCCGCTCCCCGCGCCGGGCGGCGACCTGGTAGTGGTTGCGGCTGTCCTTGTGGATCTGCCAGTGCATCCCGATGGTGCGCCGGTCGTGGCGCTGGAGGCGGTAGAGCCCGAGGTTGCGGATGCCGGTCTCGGGGTGCTTGGTGTGGGTGAGCCCCAGGTTGAAGAAGGAGCCGCCGTCCTTGGGCCAGGTGAACAGCGCGGGCAGCAGGTCCAGGTCGACGTCGTCGCCGGTGAGGACGACCTCCTGGACGGGCGCGTTCTCGCCCTTCACCTTCTTCGGCGGCACGTGCACCATCGACCCGAGCTTCCCGAAGGCCTCCCGCACCCCGACGAACCCGTGCGGCAGCTCGGGCCTGAGCAGCCCGCCGATCTTCTCGCTGATCTCGCCGTACGACTTCAGCCCGAGCGCCTTGAGCAGCCGCTTGTCGGTCCCGAAGACGTTCATGGCCAGGGGCATCGAGGACCCCTTGACGTTCTCGAAGAGCAGCGCGGGCCCGCCGGCCTTGTTCACCCGGTCGACGATCTCACCGACCTCCAGGTAGGGGTCGACCTCGGCCTTGATGCGCTTGAGCTCGCCCTCGCGCTCCAGAGCCCGGAGGAGGGATCGCAGATCGTCGTAAGCCATGCTGACCAGTTTGACATCCGTCCCGGCGGCGGCCGCCGGGGCTCCCCGCGTCAGCCGTTGACCGCCGGCCCCGCAGACTCCGCCGCCGCCTCCCCGCACCGCAGCCGCATGCCCTTGCTTTCCGAAACGCGCAGCGCGTCCGTCAGGCACTCGGCCAGCCGCACAGCGGCGAACCGCAGCTCTGCGACCGTCGATCCGGCGGCGGCGATGATCGGCTTGGCGCAGTCGAGGACTTCCGCGCCCATGCTGAGCTGCACGGCCTCCATCTCGTCCGCCAGACGCGATACATAGCCGTGGCCGTCGGTCTGCAAGTAGCAAGGCCTGCCGTCGGGACGGGCCCACGGAAGTAAGCGCGCGTGGAGGGAGTCGGTGTGCTCCGAAGTGCTCACGAATCGAGACTGGACCGGTTGACCGGTCCAGTCAAGCTATTCGGTGACGCTTCCACCCATCGGGTAGGTCTCCACCTGCTCCCAGAGGTGAGCCGGCGTCACCCCTTCCTCGCACACGAGGACACCGCCGTCGCCGTCACTCGCCACGTGGAGGACGACCGCGAGTGCGGCCGGTACGTCCAGCCCGAGGCTTACGGCCTCGCTCTCGGAAGCGAGACGCACTGAGGTCACGTCCGTTCCACGGACCGGGGACCTACCGGTCATCCGCGTCACATAGTGCGTGGTCCCTTCCGGGATCGGCCCCTTCTGCGCCAGCCTCGGGCAGGCGTCCGCCACCTCCTCGGGGAACCAGGCGGTGACCAGCGACAGCGGCGAGCCGTCGTCGAGCAGCATCAGCCGGTTCCTGCGGAGGGCGAGTTGCCCGGGACCGAGCCCCATCGCGTCCGCGATCCTCGTGGGCGCCTTCTCCTTCTCCGGCAGCCCCAGACGCCTGAACGACCGCCCGCCGGACACCCGGGACGATCCGGCGGAACGGCGCCCGGCCGGTCGGGCCACGGGAGTCTCCACCACAGTGAACCCCGATCCCTGCCGGGCGACGACGAGCCCGTCACCACGCAAGACGTCCATCGCCTTGATGACAGTGGCGCGCGAGACCGACCACTGCTCGCACAGGTCACGTCCGGAAGGCAGCAGATCGCCCGCTCCGAACTCGCCGTCCGAAATCCTTGCGCGCAGGGACTCCGCGATCTGCTCGTACTTCAGTTGCGGCACTGTGATCTCCTGGTAGCTGGACAGGTCAACCGGTTAGGTTAGCCGAGGGATACACCCGCCTCGGCTTCGGCCCGGAACAGGACGGTCTCATGACGGCTTACCAAGTCCCGGCAGGAATCATCGAGTTCTACACGGCCACCATCAACGAGTCCGACCGCCTCTCCGGCTCCGCCGACGGAGTCCTGGAGATGGTCCGCACCCAGGAGCTGCTGCGCCGGCACCTGCCACCCGCACCCGCTTCCGTACTGGATGTCGGCGGCGGCCCCGGCGCCCACGCCCGATGGCTGTCCGAAGACGGCTACCGAGTCCATCTCGTGGACCCGGTGCAACGGCACATCGCCGAAGCCGAGGGCTCCGGGTACAGCGTCGAGCTGGGGGATGCCCGGGACCTGAGCGCGGCCGATGACTCGTACGACGTGGTCCTGGTCCTCGGCCCGCTCTACCACCTCGTGGAAGCCGCCGACCGGAAGACCGCCCTGGCGGAGGCGTACCGCGTGGCCCGGCCCGGCGGGCTCGTCGCCGCCGCCGGCATCAACCGCTACGCCTCCCTCTTCGAGCACACCGCCCTCGCCCACCTCGACCGCGACTCGCTCCAGCAGGGCATCGCCAAAATCCTGGACACCGGATCCCACGACGGGAAGAAGGGCTTCACCGAGGCTAACTTCCACACGGGTGCCGAGCTGGACGCCGAGATGCGCGAGGCCGGCTTCACCGGAACCCGGGTGTACGGCGTCGAGGGCCCCACCTGGGCCCTGCTGAAAGCGACCGAGCGCCACACGGGGGAATCCCTGGTCGGATCGCGTCTGTTCGCCTCCGCGCTGACGGCCGCGCGCATGGCCGAACCGTACCCGGACCTGCTCGCCGCCAGTTCCCACCTGCTCGCCGTGGGACGCAAATGACACCCGTTACTCTGGGCCCGTCACCGGGGCGGGGCAAAGCCCCGCCAACTCTCCTCGGGGGGACCTTTCCACCATGCTCCGGGCCCTGATCTACCTTCTGCCGCTGGCGCTGACGATCTTCGCGTTCATCGACTGCCTGAACACCCCGGAGGACGAGGCCAAGCACCTGCCGAAGATCGCCTGGGTCTTCATCATCCTGCTGTTCTGGATCGTCGGCCCGATCGTCTGGCTGGCCGCGGGCAAGCTCCGCCAGGCGCCCGCCGGGGGCCGTACGCCCTCCGAGTGGCACCGCAACCACCGCCAGGAGTGGGTGGCGCCGGACGACAACCCGGACTTCCTGAAGTCGCTGAAGGAAGAGAGCAAGAAGGACGAGGCGCTCCTCAAGGACTGGGAGGCGGACCTCCGCCGCCGCGAGGAGGAACTGAAGCGCCGCGAGGGCGATCCGGACGCCTTGTAACCACACCGTGTACGACGACTGCCCGCCCCCGGGCCTCCGGGTGGCGGGCAGTCGTCGTCGAAGAAGGGCGCGTCAGACGCCGGCGTACGAGTGCTTGCCGGTGACGAAGATGTTGACGCCGTAGTAGTTGAAGATCCAGCAGCCGAAGGCGATCAGGGCCAGGTAGGCGGCCTTGCGGCCCTTCCAGCCGGCGGTGGCGCGGGCGTGCAGGTAGCAGGCGTAGGCGACCCAGGTGATGAAGGACCAGACCTCCTTGGGGTCCCAGCCCCAGTAGCGGCCCCAGGCGTCGCCCGCCCAGATCGCGCCCGCGATGATCGTGAACGTCCACAGCGGGAAGACGGCCGCGTTGATCCGGTACGAGAACTTGTCGAGGGTCGACGCGGACGGCATCCGGGAGAGCACGGAGTGGGCGAAGGCGCCCGGCTCCTCGCCGTTCGCGAGCTTGTTCTCGTAGCTGTCGCGGAGGAGGTAGATGAGGGTGCCGATGCCGCCGATGAAGAACACGGCGCCGCAGATGATGGCGGTGGAGACGTGGATCCACAGCCAGTACGAGTGCAGCGCGGGCACCAGCTGGTCGCTGGAGGTGTAGAGCACCGTGGTCGCGAGACCGAGGTCCAGCAGGATGGCCGTGACCAGGATCAGGCCCATCCAGCGGACGTTCTTCTTCAGCGCGAGCAGGGCCAGGTACGCGCCGACCGCCACCGTGGAGAAGGTGACGGAGAACTCGTACATGTTGCCCCAGGGCGCGCGCTGCACGGACAGCGCGCGGGCGACGACGCCACCGGCCTCCACCAGGAACGCGAGGACGGTCAGCGAGACCGCCATCCGCCCGTAGAGGTCGCCCTTGAACGTGCCGCCGGCGGCGCCGGGGCCGTCCGGGACGTCACGCGAGCCGGCTGCGGACCGGGTGATGACCTTGGGCTTCTCCAGGACCGCGGTGCCCCCGCCCTTGGTGGCGACCTGGACCTTCACCGTGCCGGCCGCCGCGGCGGCCTCCTCGGTGGTGAGCGCGGCGGCGGTTCGGCCGACCTTGCTGCGGCTGCCGAACACCCACTCCGCGATGTGCGCGAAGAAGGCCAGGGTGTAGACGGCCATCGACGAATAGATCAGCACATTGCTGGTGTGTGCCAGGTTCTCGTTGGTTGCGGCGGCGAGATTCATTTCTCAGCCCCTTCGGCAGGTTCTACGGAGGACGCCTCGTCGACGTCGCTGTCGGTGCCGGGCGCGGTGGGCGCCTCGGCGTTGAGCTTGACCGCGAGGTCGGCCAGCTCCTCGGGAAGCTTCGCGGACTCGCTGCGGCCGAGTCCGGCCATCTCGACGACGGTGGTGCCGTCGTCGCCGCGTACGGCCCGCACCCAGACGCGGCGGCGCTGGATGAAGAGGGAGCCGGCGAGTCCGGCGATGGCGGCGACGGCGCCGGTGAGCGCCCAGCCGCTGGCGGGCTGTTCGGAGATCTGGAAGCTGGCCCACTCCTGGATGCCCTCGAAGGTGATGGAGCCGGCCCCGTCGGGCAGCTTCATCGTCTCGCCGACGAGGAGGCGCTGCTTGAGCTGCTTGCCGTCGGAGTCCTTGAACTCCTTCATCTTGGTCTTGTCGAGCTGGTACACGTTCTGCGCGATGCCGGAGTCGACGCCGAGCGAGCCGTGGTAACCGTTGAGGGCGAGGACGGGCATGTCGGCGGCGGGGAACTGCGAGAACATCGTGCCCTGGCCGTTGCCGGCGAAGGTCGGCACGAAGAACGCCTGGAATCCCAGCTGGTCCTTCTTGCCGTTCTCGTCGCGGTAGCCGTCCATGACCTTGATGGCGCCGGTCGAGGTGACGTTGTTGTCGATGGGCAGCAGCGGCACGGCGGCCTTGTAGACCTCCTTGCCCCGGCCGTCCTTGACGGAGACGACGGGCGCGTAGCCGTGGGCGTTGAGGTAGACCTTCGTGCCGTTGACGACGAGGGGTTCGTTGACCTTGATGACCTTCTTCTGCGGCTTGCCGTACGCGCCGTCGGAGAACGTCACGTGCGCCTCGTACGTACGCGGCGTGCCGATCTGGGGGCCCTTGCGTTCGTACGTGCCGATGAAGTCGTCGAGGGTGAAGCTGAACGGGGTCAGCGAGTCGTTGTCGAAGAGCGATCCGGACTTGAAGTCGTCGTACTGGGTGATGGTGTTGGAGAACCCGTCGCCCTCGACGACCAGTTTGGCGCCCTCGGACTTGAACAGCTGCCCCCAGGCGAAGGCGACGAGCATCACGATGAGCGCGACGTGGAACATCAGGTTGCCGGCCTCGCGGAGGTAGCCCTTCTCGGCGGCGACGGAGTCACCGGCGAGGTGGGCCCGGTAGCGGCGCCTGCGGACGATGGCGAGGGCGGCCTCGTGGACCTGCTCGGGCGTGGCCTCGGTGCGCCAGGTGGTGTACGCGGGCAGCCGGGTGAGGTGCTTCGGGGCGCCGGGCGGGCGGCTGCGGAGCTGGCCGACGAAGGTGCCGGTGCGCGGGATGATGCAGCCGATGAGCGAGACGAACAGCAGGATGTAGACCGCGGAGAACCACACCGAGCTGTAGACGTCGAAGAACTGGAGCTTCTCGAAGATCGGCGTCTCGAAGGTGTGCGTGTCCTTGAAGGTCTGCACCTTGAGCTCGTCGACGCTGTTCTGCGGGATCAGCGAGCCGGGGATGGCCCCGAGCGAGAGCAGGAAGAGCAGGATCAGCGCGACCCGCATGGAGGTCAGCTGGCGCCAGAACCAGCGGATCCAGCCGATGACGCCCATGGCGGGGAGGTTGGCGAGGGACTCCTCGCGGGGGGCGGTGGAGAGCTGGGAGCCGGCGGCGCCGAGCTCAGTCTCGTACTCCTGGTCCCGCTCCTGGGAGGGGTTGGACGTGGTGTTGCTCATTCGTACTCAGATCCCCACCTGGAAGCCGGCGGACCAGCCCTGTAGTTCCTGCATCATGCTGCCCCACGCGCCGGTCAGCAGGAGCAGCCCGGTCACGATCATCATGCCGCCGCCGATGCGCATGACCCAGGCGTAGTGGCGCTTGACCCAGCCGAACGCGCCGAGTGCCTTGCGGAAGGCGACGGCGGCGAGCACGAAGGGGATGCCCAGGCCCATGCAGTAGGCGACGGTCAGTATGGCGCCGCGCCCGGCGGTGCCCTGGTTCATGGCGAGGATGGACACCGAGCTGAGCGTGGGCCCGAGGCACGGGGTCCAGCCGATGCCGAAGAGCGCGCCGAGCAGCGGGGCGCCCACCAGGCCGGTCACCGGCTTCCTGTGGATACGGAATTCGCGCTGCGTCATCCACGGCATGAGGCCCATGAAGAAGACGCCCATGAGGATCATCAGCACGCCGAGCACCTTGGTGAGGGGCCCGCTGTTGGCCTGGAGGGTGTCCCCGAAGAAGCCGAAGAGGGCGCCGCCGGAGACGAAGACGGCGGTGAAGCCGGCGACGAACAGCGCGGCGCCGGCGACCATGCGGCCGCGCCGGGCCTCGGCCAGGTCGGCGCCGCTGACCCCGGTGACGTAGCTGAGGTAGCCGGGGACGAGCGGCAGGACGCAGGGCGAGAAGAACGAGACGAGCCCGCCGAGCAGGGCGATGGGCAGGGCGACCAGGAGGGCGCCGTTCATCACCGTGTCGTTCTGCATGGCGGCGGCGAGGGTGCTCACCTGATCACTTCTCCGCGATCAGCGGGTCGAGCATCTTGTGCAGATCGGCGTCGTCCATCGGGCCCACGAAGCGGGCGGCGAGCTTGCCGTCCCGGTCGATGACGACGGTCGACGGGATGGACTGGAGCCGGAAGGTGCCCTTGGGGAAGCGCAGCAGGAGCTTCCCGGTCCGGTCGTAGAAGCTGGGGTAGGTGACCCCGTGCTCCTCCTCGAAGCTGAGGGCGTTGCTCCGGGAGTTGTCGCGGGTGTTGATCCCCACGAACCGGACGCCCTGGTCCTTGGTCTCCTTGGCCACCTTGTTGAAGTACTTCGATTCCAGCCGGCAGGGGGCGCACCAGGAGCCCCAGGCGTTGAGGACGATGACCTTGCCCTTGTAGTCGGCGAGGTCGAGCTGCTTGCCGTCCACGGTCTCGCCGTCGAGCTTCGGTGCGTCGGCGCGCTCCCCCTTGGGCGCGGTGGCGATTCCGTCGTTGGCCGTGACGAAGTTGGTGTCGCCGCCGCCGCTGGTCTGGTTGCCGGAGTCGCACGCGGTCAGCGTCAGTGCGAGCGCGGCGGCCGCCAGGGGGGCGGCGAGCAGCGTGAAGCGGCGTCGGGGTGCGCGGCCATGGCTCATGTGAAAAGTTTCGCATGGCGGTTCCGGGGATCTTGGGCACCCCCCTCGGTGCCCGTAAAGCCCGTTGTCAGGCCTGTTTAAAGAAGGTGTTCCAGCCGCCCGCGGGGGCCTCGCCGACCTGGAGTGTACGGAGCTTGGCGAGGACGGCCGGGTTCTGGACGTCGAGCCAGTCGACGAACTGCCGGAATGAGACGAGGCGCACGTCCGGTTTCCCGGCGATGTGCTTGAGCGCGTCCTCGACGGCGTCCATATAGATGCCGCCGTTCCACTCCTCGAAGTGGTTTCCGATGTAGAAGGGTGCGCGGTTCGTCTCGTAGGCGCGCTTGAATCCGCCGAGGTACGACTGCGTGGCCTGTTCGCGCCAGCCGGGATAGCGCGAGGGCATTCCCTTGGTGGAGTTCTGCGACTGGTTGGCGAGGATGTTGTAGTCCATGGAGAGGACTTCGAAGGTGTGCCCGGGGAAGGGGATGCCCTGGAGCGGCAGGTCCCAGACGCCCTGGCGCTTGCTGGGCCAGACCTGGGTGCCGCCGGGCGAGCTGGCGTCGTAGCGCCAGCCGAGCTTCTTGGCGGTGGGCAGCAGGTTGTCCTGGCCGAGCAGGCAGGGGGTGCGGCCTCCGACGAGTTCCTTGCGGTAATCGAAGGGGAGCGATTCCTCGTCGTTCCAGCCGGTGTTGGTGCGCCATTCGGTGACGAAGGAGATCGCCTGGTCGATTTCGCTCTGCCACTGGGCGGGGGTCCAGTTGCCGACCGATCCGGAGCCGGCGCAGAAATGGCCGTTGAAGTGGGTGCCGATCTCGTGGCCGTCGAGCCAGGCCTGCCGGACGTTCTTGAGCGTCTCCCTGACGTGGCCGTCGGTGAGATAGCCGATGTCGGAGGCGCCTACGGGGTTGTTCGGCGGGCGGTAGAGCCTTTTCTTCGATTCCGGGAGCAGATAGAGGCCGGAGAGGAAGAAGGTCATCGACGCGTCGTGTTCGCGGGCGAGTTCCAGAAAGCGGGGGAACAGCCCGTTGCCGACCTCGCCGGCCCCGTCCCAGGAAAAGATCACGAACTGCGGGGGCTTCTGTCCGGGCTCCAGCGGCTCAGGGGCCTTCGGCTGCTTGGGCTGTTTCCCGGTGTAGGCGGTGGAACCGTCGCCGATGGCGCGGACGTCCTTCTTCTTTTCGGTGCCCTTCGAGGTCCCGCCCTTCTGGCCGGTGGAACCGTTGTCCGGGCTCGGGCTGCTGTCCCCGGCGCCGGCGCCGGAAGACCCGGTGACGCTGCACCCCGCCATTCCGACGGCCGCGGCACCGAGACCGGCTCCGAGCAATCCCCTTCGGCTGATCTCACGCATGCGGCTTCCCATCTGCGGTCGTTTTGCCCTAAGTACATACAAACTGGCAAACGCTTAGATGGTTGTAGCCACACGGGGGTTCCCCCAGATAGCACATAGTTCTTTACGAAACCAGCCCCCAGCGTTGACCGAACACAGAATCGAATCCCCGCTGGGGGCCATACCGCTCCAGGGCGACCGCTACGCGCCGAACCCCTTCGACGCACCCTTCACCGGCTTCGCGCCCGCGCGCAGATGCGCCGGCACCAGATCGCGGGCCGGCTCCGAATAGCCCACGGAGACGATCTTGTCGCCCCGGTACGTGAAGCTGGTGAGCGAGGCGAGGGTGCACTGCCGCTTGCGCGGGTCGTGCCACAGCCGGCGCCGCTCCACGAAGCTGCGGACGATCCAGACCGGCAGCTGGTGGCTGACGCAGACCGCCTCGTGGCCCCGGGCCGCGTCCCGCGCCGCGTCGAGCGCGCCCATCATGCGGACGACCTGCTCGATGTACGGCTCGCCCCACGACGGGCGGAACGGGTTCGTCAGGTGCTTCCAGTTGTCCGGCTTGCGCAGCGCACCGTCGCCGACGCCGAAGGTCTTGCCCTCGAAGACGTTGGCGGCCTCGATGAGGCGGCCGTCGGTCGCGAGGTCCAGTCCGTGCGACTTGGCGATCGGCGTCGCGGTCTCCTGGGCGCGCTCCAGCGGGGAGGCGACGACGTACGTGATGTCGCGCTTCTCCAGGTGCTCGGCGACCCGGTCGGCCATCTGCCGGCCCAGCTCGGAGAGGTGGTACCCGGGCCGGCGGCCGTACAGCACGCCCTCCGGGTTGTGCACCTCGCCGTGGCGCATCAGATGGACCACGGTGATGTCGTCAGTGGTGTCGGTGGGCTTCTCGCTCATGCGGTGGCCTCCGAGGCGGCGCGGGCGGCGGCGGGCAGGGCGGCGGCGATGCGCTCGACGGCCTGCGTGTCGTGGGCGGTGGAGACGAACCACGACTCGAACGCGGACGGCGGGAGGTAGACACCCTGCGCCAGCATCGAGTGGAAGAACGGGGTGAAGCGGAAGGCTTCCTGCCGCTTGGCGTCCTCGTAGTCGCGGACGGGCCCGTCGGTGAAGAAGACGGAGAACATGTTGCTCGCCGCCTGGACGGTGTGCGCGACGCCCTCCTTGTCCAGGGCGGCGCTGACCAGGCCCCGGATCTCGGCGGAGACCGCGTCCACCCTCGCGTACGCGGCGTCGTCCAGCAGCCGCAGCTGCGCGAGCCCGGCGGCGGTGGCGACCGGGTTACCGGACAGCGTGCCCGCCTGGTAGACCGGGCCGGCCGGGGCCAGGTGCGCCATCACGTCGGCGCGCCCGCCGAACGCCGCGGCCGGGAAGCCGCCGCCCATGACCTTGCCGAAGGTCATGAGGTCGGGCCGCACCCCGTCGACGCCGAACCAGCCGGCCTTCGACGTACGGAACCCGGTCATCACCTCGTCGGAGATGTACAGCGCCCCGTTGGCGGCACAGAGCTCCTTGAGCCCCGCGTTGAACCCGTCCAGCGGCGGGACGACGCCCATGTTGCCGGGCGACGCCTCGGTGATCACGCAGGCGATCTCCCCGGGCTGCGCGGCGAACGCGGCGCGCACGGCCTCCAGGTCGTTGTACGGCAGCACGATGGTGTCGCCCGCCTGCGCGCCGGTGACCCCGGGGGTGTCCGGGAGCCCGAAGGTCGCGACGCCGGACCCGGCCGCGGCGAGCAGGGCGTCCACGTGGCCGTGGTAGCAGCCGGCGAACTTCACGACCTTGGCCCGGCCGGTGAAACCGCGGGCGAGGCGGATCGCGGACATGGTCGCCTCGGTCCCCGACGAGACCAGCCGCACCTGCTCCACCGGCTCGACGCGCGCGACGATCTCCTCGGCGAGCGCGACCTCGCCCTCGCCGGGCGTACCGAACGAGGTGCCGCGGGCGACAGCCTCCTGAACTGCGGCGATCACCTCGGGGTGGGAGTGGCCGAGAATCATCGGCCCCCACGAGCACACGAGGTCGACGTACTCCCGCCCGTCGGCATCGGTCAGGTACGGACCGGTACCGGACACCATGAACCGGGGCGTACCGCCCACGGCCCGGAAGGCACGGACAGGAGAGTTCACGCCGCCGGGCGTCACGAGGGACGCGCGGTCGAAAAGCGTCTGCGAAACTGGGGCGTCATAGGGAAAGCTCACACATGCCATGGTGTCAGAGCCACGGACGGTCTTTGCGGACAGGTGTTTCACCGCACGCCCGTGGGGGAGGTCACTGACACGATGATCGGGTTGCGCGGCGGGGGCTGTGCCTCCTAGTGAGTAGTCGGGTGGATGAGATATGCATCGCGGTGGCGGAGTGGGCGAAGGGACGGACGGCCCGGGGCCCGAGCCTGCCCGGCGGGGTCGGCACCGGCGGCGCGAGGCTGAGCACACGCAGGGCATACAGGCCGGTGAGGCGCGGACAGGCGGCGGAGCCGGGAGCGGAAGTGGTGGCCGGGTGGGGGTGACCTACAAGTATTTCGGTGCCCCCGACGGGGCCACCGCCGCACGCGTGCCCATCTCCATGCGCCCCGAGGAGCTCGGCGGCGACGAGCTCGGCATGGGCGGCATGTTCAGCAAGATCAAGCCGGAGACGGTGGCCGCGATGGTCCTCACCGGCATACAGGGCATACCTCTGCACAAGGTCCCCCCGCTCGAACTGGTCGTCCTGCACCCCGACTACGCGGTGGTCAAGCTCCCGATGACGGTCGTCGACCCGCTGCGCGGCGTCGGCGAGGAGTCCGTGGGCGCCGCCGCCTTCATCTGGTCCACGGTCCCCGACCGCGGCGGCCCGCGCGACGCGTTCAACGTGTACCAGCTCCTCCACGAGTGGCAGGACTTCAGCCACCGGCTGCACGACGCGGGGCATCAGGCGTACTGCCTGGTCTGGCCCTGACGCGGGGCGTTGGCCTGGGGCGGCGGAACGGCCCGAGAGTCACGGCCACCCGGGCGTCCGGTTCGTCCCGGTCACCGACGCGCCCGCCGCCACGGTCCACCTCGCACGGCCCGTTCACCCCACGCATCCGCGTACGGAGGACTTCCTGGCCGCGGTCAGGGATGTGGTGAGCGGCGGCTGAACCGGCCCGCCGCGCCGACCTGCGGTCATGTGCTCGAAGGACAGATGTCGGCCCTTCATATCCGGCCATTCAATGGCCGAAGAATGATCTCCAGAGGGCCCGTCCGACCTGCCGATGCAGGAGACACCGTCCCCCGAAGGAGGCTGCCATGGGCGACATTCTCCTGACCCTGTCCGTTCCCGCACTGCTCCTCTCCAGCGGCCTGTACGCGGTGCTCAGCGCCCGGTGGCGGCGCATACACCCCGCGCCGCCGTCCCCGTACACCCGGCAGGCCGCCCGGCTGGCCGGCCGTGCGGCACTGACGGACGCCGGGCGGATCGTCGACGAGGCGTACGGGACGCTCGGCGGCCTCTACGACGGCCGGCACCCCGGTACCGGTGCACAACAGCAGCCCGCGAGGGCCGCCGCGTCCTAGGATCGGCCGTCATGGCCGGTCACGAAGGTCCGCGGCGCGACACCCGGGGCATCGTCGACGCGCCCGAGCTGTTCGCGCACGTACAGTTCCGGCGCCGCGAGCCCGCGCCCGAGCTGCGGCCGTATCTGGAGCACTACTGGCTGATCGACTGGGACCTCTCCCAGCCGTACGCCTCCCACCTCGTCCCGCATCCCAGCGTCAACCTCGTCTTCGAGCGGTACGCGGGCTGCGGCGACGAGGACGCGGGGTACGCCGAGGTCTCGGGCATCGGCCTCGAGCTGTTCACGCAGAAGCTGGAGGGGCGCGGGCGGGTGTGCGGGGTGCAGTTCCGGCCGGGCGGCTTCCGGCCGTTCGCGCCGGGGGCGCCCGTGTCGCGGTGGACGGGCCGGCGGCTTCCGGTGGCCGACGTGTTCGCACCGCCCGCCCCGCCCGCCGCCGTGCTGGACCCGGAGGCGGAGGACGACCGGGTCGCCGCGCTCGACGCGTACCTGCTGGCGCTCGGCCCCGAGCCCGACCCGCGCGCCGACCTGGCGATGGCCCTGGTGGACCTGGTGCGCACGGACCGCTCGATCCTGCGGGTCGACGGACTCGCCCGCGCCGAGGGCGTGTCGGCCCGCTCGCTGCAACGGCTGTTCGCCGCGTACGTGGGCGTCGGGCCCAAGTGGGTCATCCTGCGCTACCGCATCCACGAGGCGCTGGAGCGCGCCGGGGCCGACCCGGACGTGGACTGGGCGGGCCTCGCCGCCGACCTCGGCTACAGCGACCAGGCGCACCTGGTCAGGGACTTCACGGCCACGCTCGGCGTGCCGCCCACGGCGCTGGGTGCCCGCTGAGGGCCCCGCTGTCAGTGCCGGGTCCTACAGTGCGGTCATGGCCGATGTGAAGCGCACCACAGCGTCATCCGTACGGATCGAGCCCTGGTCGCAGGACGACCTGGACCTTCTCCGCCGTGCCAACGCACCGGAGCTGATGGCTCATCTGGGCGGCCCCGAGACGGAGGAGCAGCTGATGGGGCGCCATGCCCGCTATGTCGCGCTGAGCGCCGACCGGACGGGCCGGGGCCGGATGTTCCGCGTCGCCCTGGCCGGCGGGGCGGAGGCCGTGGGGACCATCGGCTTCTGGGAGCGGCCCTGGCGGGACCAGGAGGTGTACGAGACGGGCTGGACGGTCCTCCCGGAGTTCCAGGGCCGGGGCATCGCGTCGGCCGCGACGCGCGCGGTGGCCGACGCGGCGCGCGCCGAGCGCAAGCACCGCTATCTGCACGCCTACCCGTCCGTGGAGAACGGCCCGTCGAACGGCGTGTGCCGCAAGGTGGGCTTCACGCTGCTCGGCGAGTGCGAGATCGAGTACCCGCCGGGCCACCCGCTCCTGACCAACGACTGGCGGCTGGATCTGCGGGCGGACGGATGAGGGCGAACGGATGAGGGCGAACGGATGAGGGCGGTCAATGCGTTTGACGGCTGACGCCACCTCCTGGATATTTACCTGCGTCACACAGTCTTTGTGTGACGCATTCGAACCTTCGGGGAGACCACCTCATGCTCACGCTCGTCACCGGATGCCGCGGCCGCGTCGGCTCCGCCCTCACCGCCCTCCTGCACCAGGGCGGCCACCCCGTCCGCGCCGCCTCGCGCAACGCCGCCGAGCTGACCCCGCCGCCCGGCGTCCCGGCCGTGACCTGCGACCTCGGCGACCCGAGCACGTTCCCCGAGGCCCTGAAGGGCGTCGACTCCGTCTTCCTGTACGCGGAACCCGCGCACATCGACGCCTTCCTCACCGCCGCCCAGGAGGCCGGAGTACGGCACATCGTGCTGCTGTCCTCCAGCTCGGTCCTCGTCCCGGACCCGGCGGCCAACCCCATCGCCGCCTCGCACCACGCGGTGGAGCAGGCGCTCCTCGCCTCGCCGCTCACCGCGACCCTGCTGCGCCCCGGCGCCTTCGCCACCAACGCCTACGGGTGGGCCGGTTCCTTCCGCTCCGGGCGCCCCGTCGACCTGCCCCACCCCCGCAGCGAGGGCAGCCCCATCGACGAGACCGACATCGCCGAGGCCGCCTACGCCGCCCTCACCGACCCCGCGCTCCAGGGCGCCGCGTATCACCTCACCGGCCCCGAGTCCCTCAGCGCCGCCGAGCAGGTCCGCATCCTGGCCGAAGCCTGCGGCACCCCGGCCGCCGTCAACGAGGTGAGCCCGGCCGCCTGGAAGGAGGCGGTGTCCCCCTTCATGCCGGCCGAGGTCGCCGACGGGCTGCTCGCCTACTGGGCGACCACCGACGGCATCCCCGCCGAGGTGGCCGACGGGGTGCAGAAGCTGACCGGCCACCCGGCGCGCACGTTCGCCGCCTGGGCCGCCGGGCACGCCGCCGCCTTCCGCCCCTGAAATCCAGGGGCGGCACGAGGTCCCCGATGGCATCCTGACCGGGTGAACGGACCGGAGATCCACCTCGAAGTCGCCCCCGGGCTCAGGCTCTTCGTGGCCCACGGGCGCCGGCAGGGGCGGACGCCGGTGACCACCGACGGCTCGTCCACGCTCGGCCATGTCGTCGAGTCCCTGGGCATCCCGCTCACCGAGGCGGGCGAACTCCTCGTCGACGGCCGCCCGGCCCCCGTCTCGCACATCCCGGCGGCGGGGGAGCTCGTCGAGGTCCGCCCGGTCCCCCGCCCGCAGCACGTCCCGGGCGCGCCCCTGCGCTTCCTGCTCGACGTCCACCTCGGCACGCTCGCCCGCCGGCTGCGGCTGCTCGGCGTCGACGCCGCGTACGAGAGCGAGGACATCGGCGACCCGGCCCTGGCCGCCCTCTCGGCACGGGAGCGGCGCGTCCTGCTCTCCCGGGACCGGGGGCTGCTGCACCGCCGGGAGATCTGGGCGGGCGCGTACGTCTACAGCGACCGCCCGGACGAGCAGCTGCGCGACGTGCTGGAGCGGTTCGCGCCGCCGCTCGCCCCGTGGACCCGGTGCACCGCGTGCAACGGTCCGCTGACGGACGCCGACAAGGACTCGGTCGGCCCGCACCTGGAGCACGGCACGCGCCGCTCGTACGACGTGTTCGCGCAGTGCGTGGAGTGCGGCCGGGTCTACTGGCGGGGCGCGCACCACGCCCGGCTGGAGGCGATCGTCGCGGAAGCGGTGCGCGACTTCGGCCCGGTGGCGGGCTGAGGGACGCGCGCGCTCAGGCGTCGCCCTCGCGCAGCCGGGCGATCTGGGTCGCGCTCAGCTCCACCGTGCGCCGCATATGGGTGAGGAGCAGGGCCGCCTCCTCGTCGTCGTACGCGTCGAACAGCCCGTCCCAGCCTCCGTTCAGCCGCTGCCAGACCGCGCCGACCTCCGCCATCCGCTCGGGCACCGTCGCCACGAGCACCCGCCGCCGGTCCGCGGTGTCCCGGGCGCGCGTCACGTAACCGGCCCGCTCCAGCCGGTCCACCAGCCGGGTCGCCGAGCCCGTGGTGAGCCCGGTCAGCTCCGCGATGCGCCCCGTGGTGACGGGCGCCGCCTCCATGCCGAGCAGGTTCAGGCACTGGAGGTCGGTGGGGTGCACCCCCAGCCGGTCGGCGACGGCCTGGTTGAACAGCGCGTAGGCGGCCATGTAGCGCCGCGACACGGTGGACAGCTCGGCCAGCAGTGCGCTGCGGCGGGGGGACGGTTCGGGCGGCATGCGGAGAGTGTACGAAGCGACGCACGACGAACCCGTGCTGCGGCGGATCAGGGCCCTTCGGCCGTCAGGTAGCGCTGGACGGTGGGCGCGAGCCAGGCGATCACCTCGTCCCGATCCATGGAAACGGCGGGCTCGATGCGCAGCACGTACCGCGCGAGCGCCATACCCAGGATCTGCGAGGCGGTGAGCGCGGCACGGCGCGGGGCGTCGGCGGGGTCGGGGCAGAGACCTGCGGCTATCGGCCCGAGCTGCTCGGCGAAGACGGCCCGCATCCGCTCGGCACCCGCCTCGTTCGTGACGCCGACCCTGAGCAGGCCGGTGAGCACGTCGTCCCGCTCCCAGCGATCGAGGAAGTGGCCGACGAGGACCGCCCCGGCGTGCTTGCCGGGCAGGGCCCCCAGCTCCGGCATGCGCAGATCTATCGCCGACGCGGCGGCGAAGAGACCCTCCTTGTTGCCGAAATAGCGCATCACCATCGACGGGTCGATGTCCGCGTCACGGGCGATGGAGCGGATGGTGGCGCGCTCGTACCCGTCGGCGGCGAACCGCTCGCGTGCGGCGTCCAGGATCGCGGCCCTGGTCGCGTCCGAACGGCGGGGTGCCGGGGAGGCTTTCGTCGTCATGCCAACAATTGTAGGCCAACAACCGTTGACATGCCAGCAGGGGCGTTCTATATTTGCCTACAAGCGTTGGCCAACAAACGTTGACGTGCTGCGGTCCGCACCTTCGGCCGGCAGCCGCCACCACCGGCACCGGGAGACCACCATGACGAACGACCCCACCCCCGCCCGCGGCTCCGCAGCCCACGCCGACCACGAAGCCACCGTCGACGTACTGATCGTCGGCGCGGGCCCCACCGGGTTACTGCTCGCCGGCGACCTGGCGGCCCAGGGCCTGTCGGTCACACTGGTCGAGCGCCGCAGGCACGAGGCGGGGAACGTCACCCGCGCCTTCGCCGTGCACGCACGCACGCTCGAATTGCTCGACTCCCGCGGCCTGGCCGACGAGCTGATCGGGACGGGCACCACACTCACCGGCCTCCGCCTCTTCGGACGGCTCGGCCTGGACCTCTCCCGGCTGCGCACGCGCTTCCCGTTCCTGCTGATCACCCCGCAGTACGAGGTGGAGCGCCTGCTGGAGCGCCGCGCCCGCGCCGTCGGCGTGGACTTCCGGTACGGGGTGGAGCTGACGGGGCTCGACCGGGCGGCGAGCCCCGACACCGTGACCGCCTCCCTCCGGGCCGCGGACGGCACACCGACCAGCCTCGCGGCGCGGTACGCCGTGGGCACCGACGGAGTCCGCAGCTCGGTCCGCCAGGCCCTCGGGCTCCCCTTCCCCGGCGAATCCGTGATCCGGTCCATCGTCCTGGCCGACGTCCGGCTCACCGAGGAGCCGGCCGAGCTCCTCACCGTCAACGGAGTGGGGGACGCCTTCGCCTTCATGGCACCCTTCGGTGACGGCTGGTACCGCGTGATGGGATGGAACCGCGCCCATCAGGCGGACGACAGCGACCCGGTCGAACTGGACGAGCTGAGGGAGATCACGCGCCAGGCGTTCGGCACGGACTACGGCATGCACGACGCCCGGTGGATCTCACGCTTCCACAGCGACGAGCGCCAGGTACCCGTGTACCGGTCGGGACGAGTCTTCCTCGCCGGGGACGCCGCGCACGTCCACTCCCCCGCCGGCGGCCAGGGCATGAACACCGGTCTCCAGGACGCGGCCAACCTCGCCTGGAAGCTCGCCGCGGCGCTGCGAGGACACACGACCGACCCCGAGGCTCTCCTGGACAGTTACCACGCCGAGCGGCACCCGGTCGGCGCCAAGGTGCTCCGCACCAGCGGCGCCCTCGTCCGCCTCGCCATGGCACGCACGCCGCTCCAGCGGGCGGCAAGGACGCTGATCACGCACGCGCTGTCCGCCGTCCGGCCCGTCTCCGACCGGGCCATCGGCATGATCTCGGGCATCGGAATCACCTACCGGGCCCCGCGCGGCTCCCACCGCCTGACCGGGAAGCGGGCTCCCGACCTCAGCCTGGCGGAGGGCCGCCTGCACCAGCTGCTCGGCGGGGGCACACACGTCCTCGTCACCCCCGCCGGAACATCCGAACCGGTCTCCGTCGCCCCGCTCCTGCACACCCACTGGACGAACGACCGGGGCACGACCCTGCTGGTCCGCCCCGACGGGTACATCGGCTGGGCGAGCGACCACGACGACCCCGAGGCCCTGCGGGCCGCGCTCTCCCGGTAAGCCCCGCTGCCGGGAGCCGTCCGCGCGCAGCGGGCCGGTCCGGCGCAGCACGGTCCGGGGGTCGGCCCGGCGGCAGTCGCCAGCCAGATCGCGGCGATCGGCCGGCGGCTCGGACACCCGCAACCGCACGGTGACCCCGTCCAGGTCGGCCGGCACCGGCGCGCGTCTCCCGGTCCGTCGCCCATGACACCCTGCCCCCATGTCCGTGCTCCGCTCCACCGCCCTGTTCGTCCTCGCCGCGCTCTTCGAGATCGGCGGCGCCTGGCTCGTCTGGCAGGGCGTCCGCGAGAACCGGGGCTGGGCCTGGATCGGCGCGGGGATCATCGCGCTCGGCACGTACGGCTTCGTGGCGACGCTCCAGCCGGACGGCGAGTTCGGGCGGGTGCTCGCGGCGTACGGCGGGGTCTTCGTGGCGGGCTCCATCGCCTGGGGCATGGCCGCCGACGGCTACCGGCCGGACCGCTGGGACGTGACCGGCGCGCTGATCTGCCTGGCCGGGATGGCCGTGATCATGTACGCCCCCCGCAACCACTGACCCCGGCCCGGCCTGCCTATCCTGGCCCCGTTGGACCATACCGATCAGCCGTCCGAGGAGAGCCCGACCATGGCCGCAACCCCCATCGCCGTCATCACCGGAGCGAGCAGCGGCATCGGCGCCGCGACCGCCCGGCAGCTGGCGGCCTCCGGCTACCGCGTCGTGCTCACCGCCCGCCGCAAGGACCGCATCGAGGCCCTCGCCGCCGAGATCACCGAGGCCGGCCACCAGGCGACGGCCTACGCGCTGGACGTCACGGACCGGGCCGCGGTCGACGAGTTCGCGACCGCGTTCCGCAGCCTCGCCGTCCTGGTCAACAACGCGGGCGGCGCGCTCGGGGCCGACCCCGTCGCGACGGGTGACCCGCAGGACTGGCGGCAGATGTACGAGACCAACGTCATCGGCACCCTCAACGTGACCCAGGCCCTGCTGCCCGCCCTCACCGCGAGCGGCGACGGCACGGTGGTCATCCTCTCCTCGACGGCCGGCCTGTCCACCTACGAGGGCGGCGGCGGTTACGTGGCCGCCAAGCACGGCGAACACGTCCTGGCCGAGACCCTGCGCCTGGAGATCGTCGGCACCCCGGTCCGCGTGATCGAGATCGCCCCGGGCATGGTCAGGACCGAGGAGTTCGCCACCACCCGCTTCCGGGGCGACACGGAGAAGGCGGCGAAGGTCTACGCGGGCGTCGAGGCCCCCCTCACCGCCGACGACGTGGCCGACACGATCAACTGGGCGGTCACCCGCCCCAGCCACGTCAACATCGACCTCCTGGTCGTCCGCCCCCGAGCCCAGGCCTCCAACTCGAAGGTGCACCGCACCAGCTGATCTCTCCGAGATCCGTCACCCGCCCGAGGGAACGCTCCACGATCGCCGGAAACAGTGCAGGTCACCGGCATACGGTCGGTCACAACTTCATACAGAGCGGCTCTCGGCCCGGATTGCAGCCCGGCCGAGAGCCTGACCACCAAGGAAGTGGAGCTTCCCGTGGCCGAGCACGACCCTAACGCCCTCGCACTTTTCGACGCCGACCTTCTGGCATCCCGCACAGGCAGATTCATGGATCTCACCGATCCCGATTACAGCTACATGTTCGGTTTCATCCAGGCCGACGGGCACCTCGCTGCCGGAACCGGCAGAAAAGGCCGCCTCACCGTCGAACTCAACGTGCGGGACATCGCCATCCTCCGCGAGTTCCAGCAGCTCACCCCGTACAACTCCAGCATCAAGGAGCGCGTACGGGCCACCAACTTCTCCGCCCGCCATCACTCGGCGACCTGGGCACTCTGCTCTCTCGAAGCACGGACCGTGCTCAACGAACTGGGCCTTCCGTACGGCCGCAAGTCGCGGAGCATCAAGCCGCCTCGCGTGGATTTCTCCCCGCGTGACTACCTCCGCGGTGTGATCGACGCCGATGGGCCAGTGGGATACACGGGCCACGGGTTTCCGTTCATCTCACTCACGACGGCCAGCACGGCCGTGGGCGCGTACCTCTGCTTCTACGCCAAGAAGGTCACCGGCACCCGGCGCTCGATCGCGCGGAACAGCCGGGACGGCGTCTACAACATCCTTTACACGATGGAGGCCGCAGTAGAACTGGCCGAGCACTTCTACTATCCGGGATGTCTCGCGCTGCCTCGTAAACAGGCCTCCGCCGCGTCTGTCTCCGCCTGGCAACGCCCGCCGGGGCTCAAGCCCCGGGCGAAGAACCGGCGCTGGAAGCCCTGGGAGGACGAACTCCTGCTTCGCATGGGCGACGCGGCAGTCGCAGCGGTGGAGCTCGACCGCACCACGGCCAGCTGCTCGGTCCGTCTGTGGCGGCTGAAATCGGGGCAGATCCCGGCGCCCGGCGCCCCCGCACCGACCTCACCTTGAGCGAGGGCGGGCGGAGCGCCGGATACGCCCCGCCCGTCCCTCACCCCTTGACGCAGATGACCTGCTTCACCTTGGCGACGACCTCTACCAGGTCCCGCTGCTGCTCCATGACCTGCTCGATCGGCTTGTACGCGGCGGGGATCTCGTCCACGACTCCGGAGTCCTTGCGGCACTCCACGCCCTGCGTCTGTGCCGCGAGGTCGCGCGCCGAGAACCGCCGCTTGGCCGCGTTCCGGCTCATCCTGCGGCCCGCGCCGTGCGAGGCCGAATTGAACGCCTTCTCGTTGCCGAGGCCCTTCACGATGTACGTGGCCGTGCCCATGGACCCCGGGATGATTCCCAGCTCGCCCGCACCGGCCCGGATGGCGCCCTTGCGGGTCACCAGCAGGTCCATGCCCTCGTAGCGCTCTTCCGCGACGTAGTTGTGGTGGCAGCTGACCTCCTGTTCGAAGGTCACCTTCGCCTTCTTGAACTCCTTGCGGATCACGTTCTTCAGAAGCGCCATCATGGCCGCACGGTTGTACTTCGCGTACTCCTGCGCCCAGAAGAGGTCGTTGCGGTAGTCCCGCATCGGTTCGGTGTCCGCGAGGAAGACGGCCAGGTCGTGGTCGACCAATCCCTGATTGTGCGCCAGCTGCTGCGCCCGCCCGATGTGGAAGTCGGCCAGTTCCTTGCCGATCGCACGCGAGCCGGAGTGCAGCGTGAGCCACACCACTCCCGACTCGTCCAACGAGACCTCGATGTGGTGGTTGCCCCCGCCGAGCGTTCCCATCTGCTTCGTGGCCCGTTCCTGACGGAATTTGACCGCTTCGGCCACCCCGTCGAACCGCTCCCAGAAGTCGTCCCATCCCCGCGCCGCGAGGCCGTACAGGCCGGACGGGTCCACCGGGTCGTCGTGCATCCCCCGGCCGACCGGGATCGCCTGCTCGATCTTCGAGCGCAGGCGGGAGAGGTCGCCGGGCAGGTCGTTCGCGGTCAGCGACGTCTTCACCGCGGACATGCCGCAGCCGATGTCCACGCCGACCGCCGCCGGGCAGACCGCCCCGTGCATCGCGATCACGGAGCCGACCGTGGCGCCCTTGCCGAAGTGGACGTCGGGCATGACGGCCAGGCCCTTGATCCACGGCAGTGTGGCGACGTTGCGCAGCTGCTGCATCGCCACGTCCTCGACCGACGCCGGGTCGGTCCACATCCGGATGGGAACCTTCGCACCCGGTACCTCTACATACGACATAACCCCTCGATTCCCCCGAAAAAGTCTGAAGCGCAAAACCGGCGCCAAGATCGGTCAAAGAGGTCGGCCGACCGGCGTTCACAGCGGCGCGTGCGATACACATTGTGTCCACCGGCCGCCATCGAGCGGCAACCGTTTTTCGCACGAAGGGAGCCCAGGACCGTGCGACGAATGGCGTACGCGACCGGCGCCGTGCTCATCGCAGCGCTCGCCGCCGGCTGCACCAGCGACTCCGGAAGCGGCGATTCCCCACCCGACAGCAAGCCGGGCACCCTGGCCGCCTCCTCCGCACCCCCGGGCAAGTACCGCACCCTCCCCGACGCCTGCCGCGCCATCCCGCTGGCCACCCTCAAGGACCTCCTGCCGGGCACCGCCGACATGCCGGACGCCCAGCAGGAGAAGGTGTTCGAGGGCGCCGCCACGGTCACGTACGACACCGACCGGCGGATCGGCTGCCGCTGGAAGTCCGACGCCCCCGAGGGCACCCGCAGCATCCACCTCGACTTCGAACGCGTCGTCTCCTACGACACCTCCGTGAGCGACGACGACCGCGCCCGCGGGGTGTACGCGAAGAAGGAGGCCGCCGCCGACCTCCCCGACTCCGCCCTGCCGCCGGGCGAGACCCCCGACGCCTCCCCGTCGGGCTCCGGGCACGCGGACTCCGGCACGGCCGGCAGGACCGAGGACAAGGACGGCACGAAGGACGGCGGTTCCCCGGACAGCACCGACGACGCGGAAAACACCGACGACGCGGACAGCAGCGACGACGCGTCCGCCGACAGCTCCGACGACACCACGTCCGGCAGTCCCGCCGACAGCCTCCAGCCCCGTCTGCTCGACAAGCTCGGCGACAGCGCCTTCCTGGACGACGCGCTCGTCCAGGCCGGGTCCACGGCCCGGCACCGCACCGTGAGCGTGGTGTTCCGCACATCCAACGTCATCGTGACCGTCGAGTACACGGCCCAGCCGGCCCTCACCACCGAGGTGCCCGACAGCAAGGAACTCCAGGAGAAGGCCCAGGCACTGGCCCGTCAGCTGGTCGATTCGTTCAACGACTGACACCGCCTCCCGGCCCGCCCGTACCCCCGGCGCCCCGCTCCCCGCGCCCTCCCGCGGAGGCGGCATCCGCGCGCCGTCCGTCGTACCGTGGCCCTCCGGAGCCACCGGCGGCCGATCGCCGCGGCCTGTCTCCGTACGGCTACCGCCGCACAACCGTCCCCCGACCGCCGCGTCATCCGAGTGAAGGAACCATGCACCGATCCGCCCCGCGACTCACCCGCATACTCGCCTGCGCCGCCGTCCCGGTGATGCTCCTCGTCGCCGGCTGCTCGTCGGACTCCGACGGCGAGAAGGAGGCGGACGCGTCCGCCTCCGCCTCGCCGGACGCGACGAAATCGGAACCGGCCGTCGAGGCGGCGAAGTTCGCCGGGCTGCCCGACCCCTGCTCCTCGGTCGAGGCGAAGACCGTCAAGTCGCTGGTCCCCTCGGCCAAGAGCAAGAAGGGCACCCGCAGCAAGTCCAGCGACGCGTCCGCCCGGGGCGGCTGCTCCTGGAACGGCCTGGCCGACAAGGGCGTCAAGGGCTCCCAGTACCGCTGGCTGGACGTCGGCTTCACCCGCTTCGCCTCGGACCAGACCCTGGGCAGCGGGGCCGCCCGCGCCGGGGACGAACTCTCCAAGCAGGTCAAGAAGACCGAGGCGACCGACGGCGCGAAGAACGTCGCGACCGAGCCCGTCAGCGGCATCGGCGACCAGGCCACCAAGGTCACGTACGACCAGTCCAAGACGGGCGAGGACTTCAGGTTCGCCACGATCGTGGCCCGTACGGGGAACGTCGTCGTGGTCGTCAACTACAACGGCGCCGGCTACGCGGGTTCGAAGACCCCGTCCGAGGAGACGATCCTGAAGGGCGCCACGATGGCGGTCAAGGACGCGGTCGCCGCCGTGGCCGACGCGAACGCCGGCCCGGCCGAGAGCCCGAAGGCCTCCGGCAAGCCCACCGGCAAGTCCTCCGCGAAGGCTTCGGACGACTCCGCCAAGAAGCCGTCCGAGAAGCCGTCCAAGGAGCCGTCGAAGAAGCCGAGTTCGTCGGCCGGGTCGAAGTCCTCGGACTGACCCCGGGGGCCGCCCCCGCCCCTCCCCCCGCGACACCCGTCGCACACATGTGCCAGGCTGTGCCCGCCGGAAACAAGCCAAGGCGGTGCCAAGACGGCGCCAAGACAACGCCAAGGCACCGAGGGACAAGGGAACAGGGAGGGGATGGGGGGTGGCTGCGATGCAGCTGACGCGCACGCACCGAATACTGATCGGCCTGGTCGTGGCCGGCGCGGTGCTGATCGCCGCGATCGGCTTCGCCGGTTCGTACGCGGCGGTGCGCGAGCTGGCCCTGAGCAAGGGGTTCGGGGACTTCTCGCTGGTCTTCCCGATCGGCATCGACGCGGGCATCTGCGTCCTGCTGGCACTGGACCTGCTGCTGACCTGGCTGCGCATCCCGTTCCCGCTGCTGCGCCAGACCGCCTGGCTGCTGACGGCCGCGACGATCGCGTTCAACGGCGCCGCCGCCTGGCCCGACCCGCTCGGCGTCGGGATGCACGCGGTCATCCCCGTCCTGTTCGTCGTCTCCGTCGAGGCCGCCCGCCACGCGGTGGGCCGGATCGCGGACATCACGGCCGACAAGCACATGGAGGGCGTCCGCCTCACCCGCTGGCTGCTCTCGCCGGTCCCCACCTTCCGGCTCTGGCGCCGGATGAAGCTGTGGGAGCTCCGCAGCTACGAGCAGGTCATCAAGCTCGAACAAGACCGGCTGATCTACCAGGCGCGCCTCCAGGCCCGCTACGGCCGCGCCTGGCGCCGACGGGCCCCCGTCGAGTCCCTGATGCCGCTGCGCCTCGCGAAGTACGGCGTCCCGCTCGCCGAGACCGGCCCCGCGGGCCTGGCCGCCGCCGGCATCGAACCGGCGCTGCTGCCGCCGGCCCCGGAGACGGCCCCGCCCCCGGAGACGGTGGCCCGGGGCCAGGCGGTCCCGGCCGCGGTCGAGACCGCCCAGCAGCACCCCGAGCTCCCCCACACCGCTCCCCCGGACGCCCCCGCCGTACCGGAGGAGCACCCCCAGGCCCCCGGGCAGCCCGCCTCCGACGACGACAACCCCTGGTTCCCGGAACGGGTGACCGCCAAGGTCTACGAGGGCGGCTACGACCCCGACTTCGAGGTCGAGGTCCCGACGCCGCACCAGGTCCCCACGGGCCCGGGCGGCCGCACCCGCCCCCTGGGCAACGTGGGCACGGTCGGCAGCGGCGGCCCGGACGCCCAGGAGGAACCGCCCGCGCCCTCGCCCGCACCCGCCGATGAATGGGCGCAGGAGGACGAGGAGTTCGCGCAGATCGCGTACGAGGTGTTCTCCGCGTTCGTCGCCGAGCACAACGACTACCCGAGCGTCGCGGTGCTCGACATACACCTCTCGGACGGCCACAACGTCCGCCACCCGCGCGGCGAGGCGCTGCTCCGGCATCTGATGCCGGCCTTCAAGCAGCGCTTCCACGCGGAGCTGGAAGCCGAACACATCGCGTAGGCGGAACGCCGAGGGGCCGCCCCCCACCGGGAGGCGGCCCCTCGTGCGCCGGTACTACGCGCCCAGCAGCCTGCGCACCCGGTCCGCGCCCACCGCGAGCAGCAGCGTGGGCAGGCGCGGGCCCGTGTCGCGGCTGACGAGCAGCCGGTAGAGCAGGGCGAAGAAGGACCGCTGGGCGGTCTTCAGCTCGGGCGTCGGCTTGGCGTCGGGCTCCAGGCCCGCGAGGACCTTCGGCACGCCGTAGACGAGCGTGGTCAGGCCGTCGAGGGACCAGTGCGTGTCCAGGCCCTCCAGGAGGAGCCGCAGCGACTCGCGGCCCTCGTCGTCGAGCGAGCCGAGGAGGTCCTTGTCGGGCTCGTCGCGGACGACGGTGCGGGCCTCGGCCGGGACCTGGGTGGTGATCCAGCTCTCCGCCCGGTCGAGGCGCGGGCGGGCCTCGTCCAGCGAGGCGAGCGGGTTGGACGGGTCCAGTTCGCTGAGGATGCGCAGCGTCTGGTCCTCGGCGCCGGCGGTGATGTCGGCGACCGAGGCGAGCGTGCGGTAGGGCAGCGGGCGCGGCGTGCTCGGCAGCTCACCGGCGGCGGTGCCGGTCGCGCGGGCGTACGCGGCGGCGTCGGCCGGGAGGACCGTGCCGTCGGCGACCTTGCGGGCCAGCGAGTCCCACTCGTCGTAGAGCCGCTGGATCTCCTGGTCGAAGGCGATCTTGAAGGACTGGTTGGGCCTGCGGCGGGCGTAGAGCCAGCGCAGCAGCGGGGCCTCCATGATCTTCAGGGCGTCGGCCGGGGTGGGCACGCCGCCCTTGCTGGAGGACATCTTGGCCATGCCGGAGATGCCGACGAAGGCGTACATCGGGCCGATCGGCTGGACGCCGTCGAAGATCTCGCGGACGATCTGGCCGCCGACGACGAATGAGGAGCCGGGCGAGGAGTGGTCGACGCCGCTGGGCTCGAAGATCACGCCCTCGTACGCCCAGCGCATGGGCCAGTCGACCTTCCAGACCAGCTTGCCGCGGTTGAACTCGTTCAGCCGGACGGTCTCGGCGAAGCCGCAGGCCGTGCAGGTGTAGTTCAGCTCGGTGGTGTCGTCGTCGTACGAGGTGACGGTGGTGAGGTCCTTCTCGCAGTTGCCGCAGTAGGGCTTGTACGGGAAGTAGCCGCCGGCGCCGCCGGAGCCGTCGTCCTCGCCGGCGGCGCCGGAGCCGGCCTCGGCCTCCAGCTCGGCCTCGTCGGCCTTCTTCTGCTGGGGCTTCTTGCCGCCCTTGCCGCCGGCCGCCGGGTCCTTCTTGGTGCGGTAGCGGTCGAGGACGGCGTCGATGTCCGCGCGGTGGCGCATGGCGTGCAGGATCTGCTCGCGGTAGGTGCCCGCGAGGTACTGCTCCGTCTGGCTGATGGCGTCGTACTCGACGCCCAGCTCGTCCAGGGACGCGGTCATGGCGGCCTTGAAGTGCTCGGCCCAGTTCGGGTACGCGGACCCGGCCGGGGCGGGCACCGAGGTCAGCGGCTTGCCGATGTGCTCGGCCCAGGACTCGTCGATGCCGGGGACGCCGTTCGGCACCTTGCGGTAGCGGTCGTAGTCGTCCCAGGAGATCAGGTGGCGCACGGTGTGGCCGCGGCGGCGGATCTCGTCGGCGACCAGGTGCGGGGTCATGACCTCGCGGAGGTTGCCCAGGTGGATCGGGCCGGACGGGGAGAGGCCGGAGGCGACGACGACCGGTTTGCCAGGCGCACGACGCTCCGATTCGGCGATGACATCGTCCGCGAAGCGGGAGACCCAGTCGGTCTCGGTGCTGCTCTGACTCTGAGCCACGGTCGGCACGTCCTTCTCTCGGGTAGGACTCGTAGGGGCACCGACCATTCTCCCAGGTGCGGGCCGCAGCACGAAAACGGCTTTACGCCCCGTGGAATACTGGACTGATCCTCTGTACCTCTACGGAAACGGCAGCCCGTCCCATGCCTGAGCACGGCTCGGTCAATTCCCTCGCTTCCACGCTCCAGCAGCAGCTGGCGGACGCCCTCTCGGCAGCCCTGCCTGAGGCCGGCACCGCCGACCCGCTGCTGCGCCGAAGCGACCGGGCCGACTTCCAGGCCAACGGCATCCTCGCGCTCGCCAAGAAGCTCAAGGGCAACCCGCGCGAGCTGGCCGCGAAGGTCACCGGCGCGCTCCCTGCCTCGGACCTGATCAAGGACGTCGAGGTGTCGGGCCCCGGCTTCCTGAACGTCACGCTCACCGACCGGGCGATCACCGGGACGCTCGCCGCGCGCGCCGCGGACGGCGACCGGCTGGGCATCCCGGTGAACGCGGCGGCGGGCACCACCGTCGTCGACTACGCCCAGCCGAACGTGGCCAAGGAGATGCACGTCGGCCATCTGCGGTCCGCGGTGATCGGTGACGCGATGGTGCGGATCCTGGAGTTCACGGGCGAGTCCGTGGTCCGGCGGCACCACATCGGTGACTGGGGCACCCAGTTCGGCATGCTCATCCAGTACCTCGTGGAGCACCCGCACGAGCTGGACCACGAGGGCGCCGGGGAGGACGGCGAGGCCGCCATGTCCTCGCTGAACCGGCTGTACAAGGCGTCGCGGGTCCTGTTCGACTCGGACGAGGAGTTCAAGGCGCGTTCCCGGGACCGGGTGGTCGCGCTCCAGGCGGGCGACGCGGAGACGCTGGCCATGTGGCAGCGGTTCGTGGACGAGTCGAAGATCTACTTCTACTCGGTCTTCGACAAGCTGGACATGGAGATCTCCGACCCCGACATCGTCGGTGAGTCCGGGTACAACGACATGCTGGAGGAGACCTGCCGCATCCTGGAGGAGACGGGCGTCGCGGTCCGCTCCGAGGGTGCGCTGTGCGTCTTCTTCGACGACGTGCTGGGCCCGGACGGCAACAAGGTCCCGCTGATCGTCAAGAAGACGAACGGCGGCTACGGCTACGCGGCGACCGACCTCTCCGCGATCCGGGACCGGGTGCGGAACCTCAGGGCGGACAGCCTGCTGTACGTGGTGGACGCGCGGCAGGCGCTGCACTTCAGGATGGTCTTCGAGACGGCCCGGCGGGCGGGCTGGCTGAACGAGGACGTGAAGGCGCACCAGCTCGCGTTCGGCACGGTGCTCGGCAAGGACGGCAAGCCGTTCAAGACCCGTGAGGGCGTCACGGTCCGGCTGGAAGAACTGCTGGACGAGGCGGTCGAGCGGGCGACGGCCGTGGTCCGGGGGAAGGCCGACAAGGTGGGCCTGACCGAGGAGGAGATCGTCGAGAACGGCCGGTACGTCGGCGTGGGCGCCGTGAAGTACGCGGACCTGTCGACCTCCGCCGTGCGGGACTACAAGTTCGACCTGGACCAGATGGTGTCGCTGAACGGCGACACGTCGGTGTACATCCAGTACGCGTTCGCGCGCAGCCAGTCGATCATGCGCCAGGCGGGCGACGCGAAGGCGGTCGCGCACCCGGAGCTGGAGCTGGCCCCGGCGGAGCGGGCGCTCGGACTGCACCTGGACGAGTTCGGCGAGGTACTGGCCGAGGTGGCCGCCGGTTACGAGCCGCACAAGCTGGCCGCGTACCTCTACCAGCTCGCGTCGCTCTTCACGACGTTCTACGACCAGTGCCACGTCCTGAGCGAGGACAACACGGCCGAGGTCGTCGAGAACCGGCTGTTCTTCTGCGACCTCACCGCCCGGACCCTGCACCGTGGCATGGCGCTGCTCGGCATCCGGACGCCCGAGCGGCTCTGACACGTCGCAGCCTGCGGAAGCCTGCGGGGCCCGGCGGCACTTCGGTGCCGCCGGGCCCCGCCTTTCTCGGCTGCCCCGGAAGACTTTCGGATACGCAACGGCCTCCGGGGCAAAAGAAGAATTCAGACCGTTCTACCGAACCATTCTCTGGGGGCGGAAGATGAGTGACCATTGCACAGCGCCTGACCCGCCTTCGCCCGAGATCACGGAGACCGTGCCGCCGCCGGAGAAAGCGGCGGAGGCCCGGGCGGTGGCTGCCGCATTCGTGGCGGCCCTCGATCCGCCGCCCTCCCCGACGACCGTCCAGGACCTGTTGCTGCTCGTCTCGGAGCTGGTGACGAACGCGGTACGGCACGCGGGGTCGGTGTCCGCGCTGGCCTTCGGCGCGGACGAGAAGGCGTTGTACGTGCAGGTCGCCGATCCCAGCCCGGACCGCCCGCAGCAGCGCGTCCCGGACATGACCGGCGCCGCCGGGGGATTCGGCTGGCCGCTGGTGCTGCGGCTGGCCAGGAAAGTCACCGTCCGGAATCACACCGGCCCGGGAAAAATCATCCTCGCGACAATGGCGCGCTGACCCCGCATTGACCTGACCGCCTTAACAGGAAAGCGCGGTCAGGTGAATGCGGAAGACTCGACAGGACTCAGAGGAAGCGGCGCAGGGGCACGACCGCCGCCTCGCGCAGCCGCTGGAGGACCGGCCGGCGCCGCCACCGCCGGCCCTCGATCCGCTCGCTCACCGTCAGGTCCTGCTCGAAGTGGCCGTCCAGCGTCTCGGTGAACGCCCGGTCCATGACCGCGAGCATGACCTCCTCGTCGTGGTCCAGGGAGCGGCGGTTGATGTTGGTGGACCCGGTCAGCGCGGCCACCCGGTCCACGGTGACGACCTTGGCGTGCATCATCGTCGGCCGGTACTGGAAGATCTTCACGCCGCACTCCGTCAGCTGCTCGTAGTACAGCTGGCCGGCGAGCTGGCAGACCCGCTTGTCGGTGTGCGGGCCGGGGAGCAGGATCTCGACCTCGACGCCGCGCCGCGCCGCCGCGCACAGCAACTCCACGAAGAAGGCGTCCGGTGCGAAGTAGGCCGTGGCGATCCTGACGCGCTCCTCGGCGGACTCCAGGACGACCCGGAGCAGCGTCTGCATGTCCTGCCAGCCGACGCTCGCCGAGCCGCGCACGACCTGCACCACGGCGTCGCCGTGCGGCGGGATGTTCCGGAACCGGTCGCGGTCGTCGAAGAGTTCGTCGTGGCACTCGGCCCAGTTCTGCGCGAAGGCCGCCGCGAGGCCGTCCACGGCCGGGCCGCGCACCCGTACATGGGTGTCCCGCCACTCGTTCTCGTCGCGCGCGTCGCCGCACCACTCCTCGGCGATGCCCACGCCGCCGGTGAACGCCGTCTCCTCGTCCACCACGAGGACCTTGCGGTGGCAGCGGTGGTTCTGCTTCAGCGGGGAGAGGTACAGCGGCTTGCGGAACCAGGCGACGTGGACGCCCGCGTCCTCCATGGCGCGGAGCTGGTCCTTCTCTATGAGCCTGCTGCCGAACCCGTCGAGCAGCAGCCGCACGCGGACCCCGGCCCGGGCCCGGTCGGCCAGGGTGGCGGCGAACTCCTTCGCGATGTCGCCGCGCCAGTAGACGAAGGTCATCATGTCCACGGTGTGCTCGGCGCCCCGGATGGAGGCCAGCATCGAGGCGAAGATCGCGTCGCCGTTCCGCAGGGGGACCAGTTCGTTCCCCTCGGTCGCGGCGATTCCGATGAGGCGTTCCAGCCGCCGTCGGAGGCGGTGGGCGCGCTCGTCGAGGAGCGCGTCCCCGGGTGCGTCGGGTGTCTCCGGGAGCTCCGGGCAGAGTTCGGGTCTGTCGTCAGTGCCGCTCGTCATGGCTGACCGTCTTCCCCGGTGCCCCCGGACCAACCCGGGCCGGAGATCCCCTCATTGGTCTTGACCAATTTCCGTAAGTATGAGAATCATGGCCCAAGTCGCCCACAGAACCTTCATAACTGCTCTGCAGGAGAACCACGCACTATGCGCATACCGACCTCCGCCGCTCTCGCGGCGCTCGGCGGTGCCCTCGTTCTCGGGCTCACCGTCGCTCCGGCCGCCCAGGCCGCCCCCGCCACCGCGGACTGCACCACGGACGCCTTCGGGATCGCCGGGAAGTACGGCGAGTTCGTTCTCGGGGACGACGTCCACTCCCCCGACGCCGAAGGCGCCGTGGCGGTCGGCGGCAACGCCGACTTCAGCGGCGGGTTCAGCGTCGGCAACGAGCTGACGGCCGCCCAGGTCGACGCACTGCCCGGGCGGGCGTCGCTCGTCGTGCGCGGCGACCTGGTCAACGGCGGTTCGGCCACCGTCGTGATGAAGGGCAACGCCGTCGTCGGCGGCACGGTCAAGGACCGGGCCCTCGAAATGCACAAGGGCACCTTCGGCAAGAAGGCCGACCTCATCGACTTCGACGGCGAGTTCGCCAAGCTGCGCTCCTACTCGGACGCACTGGCCAAGGAACCGGCCACGTCCGGCGCCTCGGTGAGCCTCGACGGCAACCGGCTGACGCTGACCGGCACGGACAGCGGCCGCAACGTGTTCTCCGTGGAGGCGTCGAAGCTGGAGAAGGCGAAGGAGGTCTTCGTCAAGGTCCCGGCCGGCGCGACGACGATCGTCAACGTCACGGGCCAGTCGTACGACATGGCGGCCGCCGGCACGACGGGCTTCTTCCTGTCGGGCGGTCAGGACTTCGTCCTGGACGACAAGCTGCAGAGCGCGGACGACGGCGCGGTCCGCGCCAAGCTGCTGTGGAACTTCCCGGACGCCGACAAGATCGTCAAGAACAGCCAGGCCGCCTGGCCCGGCAGCGTGCTCGCGCCCCACGCCCACCTGGAGCTGGGCACGGCCGCCCCGGTCAACGGCTCGGTCTGGGTCGCCTCGCTGCACGGCTCGGGCGGCGCGGAGACGCACCACTTCCCGTTCACCGGCTGCCTCCCCGAGGTCCCCGGCACCAGCACCCCGACGACGCCCGGTACGACCCCGAGCGGCACGCCGTCGACCACGCCCCCGGCGACCACCACCCCGTCGCCCCCGGCCACCCCGTCCGGCACCGCGACGCCGTCCGGCACCCCGTCGGGCTCGGCGACTCCGGGCGCCCCGGCCCCGTCCGCCAGCCCCTCGCAGCCCGAGGGCGACCTGGCCACGACCGGCAGCAGCAACATGATCCCGATCACCGTCGGGGGCGCCGCCGTCGTCGCCGCCGGTGCGGCCCTGGTCGTCGTGGCGCGCCGCCGCAAGCGCGCCTGACCCACCTGAGCGGTACGCGGTCCCCCGGGGGCCGCGTACCGCTCAGCGCTTCTCCCACACCGACGTGTCGTAGCGGTAGTAGTACTCAGGCCGCCCCGCGATGCTGCTCGTACGGAACGGCTTGCCGCCCTCGTCGACGCGCAGGGTGCCGGTGCGGCCGCCGCTGCTCCACTCCAGCTCCAGGTACCAGCTGACGTCGTGGCCCTCCACGTGCGCGTCCAGGTCGAAGACCTCCACATCGCTGGAGGACACCCGGAACGGGAAGTCCTTGGCCGGCACGACCTCGTCGCCCTGCTTCCCGGCGACCGGGGTGAGCGAGGGGCGGCTGTCGTCCAGGTCCACGTCGAAGGACTGGGGCTCGATGCCGCTGCCGCACCCCTCGCCCATCGAGAACGCGGGCTGCTGCACGGGGGCCCGCTGGCTCAGCACCTTGACCCGGAGGCTGTTCAGGACGACCGCCTGCTGGGAGGCCCCCTGCACGGTCAGCTCCAGCCTCATGCCGCCGCCGTCCACCCCGCCGAGCGCCCGCGCCCAGCCCCGGGTGCTGTTGGGCGGCGGCGGGGGCGGCACGGTCTTCGGGTCCTGGGCGAGCAGGTAGAACTGCCCGCACGGCTCCTCCCAGTTGTACGAGCTGATGGTCACCGTGGGCGGCCCCCCGGTACCGCCCTTCGGGCCGCCGGTGGTGTGCGAGGGGGACGGGGACGACCGTACGGAGGGACTGGCGGACCCCGCGCTCGCGGAGGGGCTCGGGCTCTTCGAGGCGCTGACCGACGGCGACGGGCTCTGCGGCGACGCGGACACGGCGTCGGCGCCCTTCCCCTCCGCGGTGCTCCGCCTGTCCGTCAGGCCGACGGCCGCGTCGGACCCGGTCTCCCTCATCTGGCCGATGACCACGGCGGTGGGCACGGTGAGCGCGACGACCGCGGCGGCGGCGAGCAGCACCCGCGTACGCCCGGAGACCCGGCGCCGGCGGGTGGGGGGCGCGGGGGCGACGCGTACGGGCTCGGGCTCCGGAGCCGGCTCCGCGCGTACGGGTTCGGGTTCGGGCTCGGGCTCCACGGGCTGCGCCGGAACCGGAGCCTCCGGCTCCGCTACCTCCGGCTCCACGACCTCCGCCTTCCCCCGCCCCCGCGCCGCATCGGCCAGGATCCAGCGGCGGTGGACCTCCACCAACTCGTCGCCCGTCGCCCCGCAGAGGCGGGCGAACCGTTCCACGGGCGCGAACTCACCCGGGACCGCGTCCCCGTTGCAGTACCGGTGGAGCGTCGACGTACTGACGTGCAGGCGCCCGGCCAGCACCCCGTAACTGCGCCCCGAACGGCCCTTCAGTTTCTTCAGCAGGGCCGCGAATTCCTCGGCCTCCGGCGTCGTCACTGCGGCGTTCCCCCTCTGGTCCGTCCCGGATCACCGTTCCAGGGACGTGCGATCTGCCCAGGTCACAGTACGCGCAGCCATTCCAGCATCCCCAATGGTGCGGCGGGCGTTGCGGCCGGAATCCGCCGTGCCACAAGCTCGGACCACACCACAGCGACCAGGGGAACGACGCAGTGCGAACCCTCATCCGCATCGGGCTCACCGATGCGCTGGCCATCGGGGTGGTGATCGTGACCACCGCGATCGTCCTGCTCCTGATCTGCCACAACTGACCGCAGCACACGAACCACAGCACACCGACCACTGACCCAGCACACTCACGGGGAGTACCACCATGCGCAGCAACCGCATCCGCACCACCGTCCTGGCGGCCACCACCCTGCTCGCCGCACTGTCGCTCACGGCGTGCGGCGGGGAGGACGGCACCGACGCGAAGAAGCCGGCGGCGGCCGTCCAGGACACCGCCGGCTCGCCGACGCCGGAGACCTCGACCGCACCCGAGAAGGACTCGACGTCGCCGACGGACACCGAACCGGCCGCCGACACCAAGCCGAAGGCCCCGGCCGCAGCCCCGAAGACGAAGGCCCCGGCGGCCCCCAAGGCCAAGCCGAAGACCCCGGTCACCTGCACCGGCGCGAACACGAAGGTCACCGTCACCAAGGTGAGCCGCCCGGTCAACCACCTGCTGCTCACGGTCACCAACAAGGGTGACCGCCCCTGCTACGCGTACCACGCGCCGATGCTCCGCTTCGACGGCGCGCAGGCGGTGTTCCGGGTGCTTGAGGACAGCCAGCCGCAGGCGGTCGTGACGCTGGACCCGGGCCAGTCCGCGTACGCCGCGATCGGCCTGACGGGCGAGCCGAACGGCCAGAAGCCGTACCCGAGCAAGCACCTCGGCGTCACCTTCGCCGACCGCAACGACGGACCCATCAACTCCGCGTCGACCGAGCTGACGCTGCCCGCCGGGACCTACTGGGACGACAACGGCTTCGTCACCTACTGGCAGAGCGAGATGGCCGACGCGCTCACCTACTGACCACTCAGCTCGAAGTCGAACCAGACCCGATGCGTGCCGTCCTCGTCGACGGCGAGTCCGCCGCCCCCGCTGATCCCGGCGAGGGCGGCGGTCCCGCTCCCCGGCACGACCGAGAAGAACTCGTTGGCCCGGTCGCTGCCGGTCGTCGCGGCCGAGTGCACGAAGTTGAACGTGCCCTCGTGCCCGGCGAGCGCCCCCTCGAAGGACTCCATGGCGACGTACGTCCCGACCCCCGACTCCTGGTCGAAGGCAGCGGTGAACAAGGTCGTCGACCGCCCCGCCACCTCCCCCTCGAAAGTCTTCACGATGGTCGCCACCCCGACGGGCAGCGCGGTGACCACCTCGGGCTCGGGCTTCAGCTCGGACGGGACGAAGGAGTTGACGGTGAACGTTCCGGAAGCTTTCATGCGCCCGATCGTAGGAGCCGGGTACGACAGTCGAGGGCCTAGGTACAACGACTCATGTGCCGGGGCACCCCGACTGGTGGAATCGCACGCATGCCGCACCCCGTCGTCGCGAACAACCGCCCCCGGCACGCGTGGATCGCCTCGCTCCTCTCCACGATCGTGACGCTGCCGCTCGTCTACGTGGCCCTGCTGTACAGCATGCTCGCGCCGATGGCCTGCGACTCCTGCTCGGAAGCGGACGACAAGCGCATGGAAGCCACTTTCGGCCCGGCCTTCGCGGTGTCCTGCTGCGGGCTGCTCCTGGCCCTGATCACCGTGGTCGCGAGCTGGGCACACACCAGACGCAGGCCACCGGCCGCGATCGCCCTCGCGGTGGCCGCCCCCTTCGTCGTGGCCCTCACCTGGGCGGCGTTCATGACCGTCCTCGCCTGGCCGTGACCGCCTGAACACCGAACTCACACCACACGACCTTCCCGGGCACCCGCTCCCCCACCCCCCACCGGTCCGCCAGCGCGTCGACGATCACCAGGCCCCGCCCCGACTCCCCGTCGGGCTCCCGCACCCCGGGCTCGCCGTCCCCGCTGTCGTGCACCTCGACCCGGACCTGACCCTCGTCCCGCAGCCACAGCATCAGCCGGTACCCACGCCCCGGCGGCACCCCGTGCACCAGCGCGTTGGTCGCCAACTCGCTCACGCACACCACCACGTCGTCCGCCCGCGCCTCACCGACCTCCCAGTCGGCCAGCGCCTCCCGTACGAACTCCCGGGCCGCCCGGACCGACCGGCGCTCCCGCCGGAAGAACCGCTCGCGCAGCTGTGGGAGTTGCATCGTCTCGTTCATGAGACGAGCGTCACACTCGGTGACTAGGCTGTCGCAGTGCGCAGACCCGTACACCTTTCCTGTACGGGTCGGGCGCGCGTGAAGTACGAACGCGGGCGGGAAGTGAGGACCGTATGCAACCCAGGAAGCGGCAGCGCAAGAACGCGTCGGCAATGAAACTCGTCGGAGCGCTGGTCGCCCGGTTCCGCGTCGCGGCAGAGCTGACCCAGCGCCAGCTGGCGGAAGAGACGTGCACCCAGCCGGAGACCATCGCCTCCATCGAGCAAGGCAGACGAGCACTCCAACTACCGCTGGCCCGCCGCATGGACAGCCTCCTGGACACGAAGGGGGCACTGGCGACGGCGGTGGAGAACCTGCCGGAGGTGGACCTGATCCCGGCTTGGGCGGAGGAGTACATGGACTTGGAGCGGGAGGCGCTCGCCCTCTGCTTCTTCGCCAATCAAGTGCTGCCGGGCCTACTCCAGACCGAGCGCTACGCACGAGCCGTGTTCGACAGCCGAGTCCCCACGTTCAGCCGGGACGAGATCGACGCGCATGTGGCCAAGCGTCTGGAGCGCCAGGAAATCCTGCGCCGCGATGTGCCGCCCACCACCAGCTTCGTCATCTCCGAGGCCGTCGTCCGAGACCGCCTCGGCGGCGAGGAGACGTACCGCGAAACACTCCACCACCTGCGGGCCTACGCCGGAATGCCAGGCATCTCACTCCAGGTCATGCCATTGGCTCGGACGCATCACGCAGGTCTCGATGGACCGTTCATCCTGCTGGAGACGCCTGACTACCAACGCATCGCCTACACGGAAAGCCAACGGGGCAGCCAGCTCATCTCCGATCCGGATGAGATCAGCATCCTCGCGCAGAGGTATGCGATGCTGCGAACGCAGGCTCTCAACACCGAGGAAACGAGGGCCCTGCTGGACAGGCTTCTAGGAGAATTATGAGCACCGCACTTAAGTGGTTCAAGTCCAGCTACAGCGGCAGCGACGGTGGGGAGTGCCTCGAAGTCGCCTACAACTGGCAGAAGTCGAGCTACAGCAGCGAGCAGGGCGGCGCGTGCGTAGAGGTCGCCGCCCACCCCGCCGCCGTCCACGTCCGCGACTCCAAGAACCCCGAGGGCCCCACGCTCACCCTCACCCCCACCACCTGGACGGCCTTCGCCACGCACCTCGGCTCCTGAGCCGCCCACACCCAGGCCATCGTCTCGGCCAGGCCCCCGCCTGTTGGCTGCCGGGTGCGCGGCGAGCAGCACCGCCGTCATGCCTAGTCCCACCAGAACGACCAGGAAGTGCGTCCTATGAGGTCCATCGCGTACTCGGGAAACGGTGTGGGCGGGTCGTCGACGACGTTGTCAGCGGTCGAGAGCACGTGTTCCAAAGCGAGCAGGTTCGCGTGCTCTGCTTCGGTGGGCGGCCTCGCGACCGATACGTGCAGCTCGCTGCCGAACACCGCCACGACCCGGGCGCCGAAGCGGTCTTCCCAGCTCCGCAGGAGTGCACACAGCAGAGGCAGCGGTGCCTCCGCGGACCAGCCGATCGACGCCAGAGCATCGCCGCTGTGATGGGCAGGGACAAGCACGAGTCGGCACTCGTCCAGCCCGAACTGCCCCGTCTCGATGAACCAAGACAGCAGGCTCGCCGCCGCTTCCTCGGGCCTCGGGTCTGCGGACGCAGTCGGCATCTGCGGTGCCAGGCCCGGCCACTGCTCGAAGGGCGGCCCGGGGTCGTGTGGCCATGGTTCGACTCCCTCAGGCGCCGCCGGGGCCGGTGTCGGGTCCATCCAGAAGGGCAGCCTTCTGCGCCGGTACTCGGCGAAGTCCGTGGCCAGCACCTCCTCCAGGCGAACGGCATCAACGTGGTCCAGGCCGAGCGGCCTTCCCAAGGCATCGGGCCGGCACAGGAGCGGAACAAGGCCGCGGGCCTTCTGCTCGCTCAGCAGACGAGACCACAGCTGATCGATGTCTTGAGGAAATGCGTCAGAGACCCACACGTGCGTAGGACCGGAAGACAGGAACCGGCCGGGAGGCAGACCATCGGGCAGGACAAACGACATGGCCGCACCGTAGACCGTGACCCTGACATCGCAGCTACCCGCATGCAGTGATTAAACGAATCGCCCTAGGTGCGACGACTCATGTGCCGGGACTCCGCGTCTGGTGGAATCGCACGCATGTCGCATCCAGCCGTCCCGGACGACCGCCCCCGCAAGGTCTGGATCCCCCCGGCGATCTCCACGCTCATCACACCCGTGCTCGGGTTCCTCGCCCTCGCGTTCAGCGTGATCTCCCAGATGGTCTGCGACGCGTGCTCGGAGGCGGAGAACCGCAGTTACAGCGCCAGCTTCTACCCGGCCTGGACGGTGCTCTGCTGCGGCGTGGGGCTGGCCCTGGTCGTACTGCTCGCGAGCTGGGTGCTCACCCGGCGCAGGCCGGCGGCGGCAAAATTCCTCGCAGTGGCCGCACCCGCCACCGTCTTCCTGGCGTGGGTGTTCTTCATGGCGCTGGTGGACTGGCCGTAGGCCGGCCCGCTCGGCCCCACAGCCGTTGCGCGACCTCCGTCGCCCGGTATGTCAGAACCAGCTGCGCGCCCGCACGGCGGATGCCCGTCAGACTCTCCATAATCGCCGCGTCCCGGCCGATCAAGATCGAGCGCATCGCGGACGACACCGACCTGGCCGTCCATCTCCCCGCTGGGGCCTACCACATGGGTCCAGAGGTGGACGGTCGTTCGGGCTCCGCGGGGGTGGGCACCTGATCGGTCACCGCAGGCTCGGTGTCCTCGGTGAGGTCCCGCTCGATGGCCTGCTTGATCCTGACCGGCTGGCAGGTCCCTGAAGAGGCGGTGGACATCGCCGTTCTGGCCGCCCTCAGCGAGATGGTCAGCAAAAGGGAGGACAGGGCGTGTTCCTCATTCGGTGCCTCCCGGCCCGGGCACTGGCAGCAGCACCTGGCGCGATGCTGTGAATCCAGTAGCGCGTACGGATGTCATCGGGGCCGCTCAGCTCAGAGTCGGCCCCGATGGCGTGCTGGAACACTCGAAGACTCAGAGGGATGCCCTGACTCCCTGGCGGGCGGGTTCAGCGGGCCCTCAGTTGCTCGCGGATCCGTCGCACGTGGCCCTGGACGTCGCACCCGGCGCCGGAGTCCTCCTCGGGTGCCGGGTCGGCGGCGGGTGCATGGGCGCTGCGGAGGCAGGGGCCGCAGAGGCCGTCGCGGAATACCTCGGGCGGACCGGGTGTGCGGCAGTCGGCGCACTCGATCATCAGGTGGCGGGCGGGAGCGGCCTGCGGGGCGGGGGCGGGGAGCTGCGGCGGGAGCTTGTCGACGAGGCGGCGGCGGACGAAGCCGACGGGTGAGTCGACGGCTTCGGGGAGACCGGCAGTGAGGGCGTGGGTGAGGTGGTTCGCGTCCGCACCGCGTGCGAACCACTGGGCGGCCAGCTGTTCCAGCGCCGCGCAGTCGGCGGCGGACAGGACCAGGCGGGGATCGGTGCGGCCCAGTTCCGCCAGTGCGAGGTACGCGGGCGAGGGGCCCTGCGGCTCCCGGGTGCGCTGTTGCGGCAGGACCGGGGCGGGCGGCGGGGCGTCCGTGGCGGCGGGTTCGGCCGGAACCCAGGGCGGCGGTGGGCCCACTGGCGCCACGGGCGGCTGTGGGGCGCAGTGGGTCTCCTCGGTGGCGAGGAAGGTGGTCCACCACTCGTTGTCGCGGGCCGTTCGCGACCAGAAGGTGCGGGTGACCCAGCGGATGGACTCGCCGTCACCGACCGCGCACCGGACCTGGCGCAGATGACCCGCCACGGCCAGGGCCCGCAGCGCACTGCCGACGGCCATCTGCCCGTACAGGGGCTGGCACTTGGCCAGGGACTTGATGCCCATCGCCGCACCGTCGGGGAGCGTGTCGACGTACCCGGCGATGTACCGCTCCCGCACCGGAAGAAGCGCGAAGTCGTCGGCCCGGGGCGGGCACTGGTCCGGGACGGCCCGCTTGCCGTAGCCGGGACTGGCCTTCGGATACGGGGCCGAACGGGCCGGGGACGGCAGGGCGGGGCTAAGGTTTTGGGTAGCCACAGGATCGGAACTTTCGCTTGGGCGATCTTGAGGTGAGACCCCGGCCGGTGTTGGCACACCGCGTCGGGGTCGCTTCGTCTGGCGGCACCGTAAGCAGTCGCGACGCCGCGTCGCAAGTCGGTCACGAATAGTCACACTTGTTCGCCGTGGCGGGGTAGGGAGGGTGGGGAGGTTTTCCCCAACCCCTTCTTTTACCTACCGGTTGTACGACATCGCTCGGATCTCGCAGCCCGAATCCCGACGCCCGGCACCCGGGTCCCAAGACTCGGGCGGAGCGCCCTCCCCGTACACACGAAAGGGGGAACAGGGCCGTTCCGAAGCTCGCGTCCCGAGACCCGAGACCTGGGCCCCGAGACCCGGGCTCCGGGAGGCGACCCGCGCCGGGGGCAGGCGCCCGACCGGGGCGCTGCCGCCTCCGCCGGCACCTCCATCAGCGACAGTCGTCCAGCTCAGGCCATCGCCTCGGCCAGGTCCTCCGCCTGCTTCAGCACCCGCTTGATCGCTGCAGGCTGCTTGCCCGGCGGATATCCGTACTTCCGCAGGAGCCGGAGCACGCGGGCCATGATCCGGTCCCTGGCCTGCTCCTTGAGCTTCCAGTCGACGGTGACGTCCTTGCGGATCTGCTCGTAGAGCTCATGCGCGATCCGCGCGAGGACCGAGTCCTCCATCTGCTCGACCGCCGAGGGATCGGCTGCCAGCGCGTCGTAGAAGGCCAACTCGTCCTCGGTCAGCCCGAGGTCCTTGGCCCGCCCCCTGTCGGCGGACACCTCTTGCGCCAGCTTGATGAGGAACTTCATGAACTCGGCGGCTGTCAGGAGCCCGTTCGTGTACCGGTTCATCGCCGCCTGCACCCGGCTCGTGAAGCTCTCCTGCCGGGTCAGGTTACGGGGGTGGGCGTCCCGGATCTCCTTGAGCAAGGCCCGCCGGAGGGCCTCGATCGCCAGGTTGGGATGCTTCGACGCCTGAAGCTTCTTCAGGAGGGACTCGTCCAGATGTGACAGGTCCGGTTTGCTCAGACCGGCCGCGTCGTAGATGTCCACGACACCGTCGGCGGCGATGACCGAGGCATGAAGCTGGGCGATGAGCAGTTCCAAGTCCGCCGCGGTGGCTGCGCTCTGCTCCTGTCGCTCGTCCGCCGTGTACTTCTCCCGCGACTTCCGCACGGACTCGAAGAACCGGATGTCGGGCAGCAGATCCTGCACGCGCTGATCGGTCGGGCAGAGCGAGAACGCCTGTCGAAGCTGGCCTGAGTGATACATGAACCGCTGTTTGCGCGTGGCCTGTTCGGGCCCCAGCCCTGGCTCCGGGGCGATCAAGAACTCCAGCACTTCGACAAGGCCCTCGCGGTAGGAGCGAGCACCGCCGACTGCGAGCGCCTTCCTCCACTGGCACCCATGCAGGAGGTCCACGATCTGCTGGTGGCTCTCCCGAACAATCTGGACCGCTCCCGCGAGATCGGCACCCAGCATGGGGTCCGCCTGGTCCTGCTCGGAGTACTCGGCGAGGGCTTCCTTGATTTCCCGTATGACACCCTGGAAGTCGACGACCAGCCCGGAGGGCTTGCCGGGCCAAGTGCGGTTGACACGGGCGATGGCCTGCATGAGCGCGGCCCCGCGCATGCGTTTGTCCAGGTAGAGCGTGTGCAGGGGCGGTGCATCGAAGCCGGTCAGCCACAGGGACTGGACGATCACCAGCTCCAGTTCATCCTCGGGGTCGGTGACCCGTTCCTGGATCTTCTTCAGCTGGGTGGGCGTGCGGACGTAGTCACTGACCTCTTCGGTGTCCGTAGCCGGGTTACTGGTGAAGGCGACACGAATGCGTCCGGTGGAGTCGGTCAGCAGCCCCGTCTTCGGGTCGCGTTCCCCCTTCCAGTCCGGCCTGCGCCGGATCACTGCCTCGAACAGGCGCGCAGCAATGGCTCGGGACGCACAGACGACCATGCCCTTGCCCCGGTAGTCCGTGAGCTTCTTCATCTCCGTGCTGCGGGCGTCCCAGTGCTCCAGCAGGTGTCCGGCCAGCTCCTCGATGCGTGCCGACGAGCCGATCAACGCCTCGTACCGCCCGAACTGCTGGCGTGCGGCACGTTTCTCGTCGTCGCTTAGCCCTTCGATCAGCCCCTCGGCGCGGGCATTCAGGTCGTCGAGGTCGGCGTCCTTGATCATGTCGACCTTGACGAGGTGCGGTTCGTAGAAGACGGGCACGGTCGCCCCGTCGTCGACGGCCTGCGTGAGGTCGTACGTGTGGATGTTCCCGCCAAAGACACCTTGTGTGCTGCCCGTGCTGTTGTTGATGGGGGTGCCGGTGAAGGCGATGAACGTGGCGTTCGGGAGAGCGTCGCGCAGGTTGCGGGCGTAGCCGTCGATGAAGTCGTAGTGGCTGCGGTGTGCCTCGTCGACGACGACGATCACGTCACGGCGCGGCGAGATCTGCGGATGCCGGACACCGGCCTTGCGCTCGGCCTCGGTCAGCCGGAACTTCTGGAGCGTCGCGAAGATGACCCCGCCGTTGCTCTTCGGGCTGTTGAGCAGCTCACGCAGCGTCCCGGCATCGTCGGCGGTCTCCGGCTTCTTCTGCTTCGTCCGCTTGCGCAGGGTGTCACTGGCGGCGAACGTCCGGTACAGCTGGTCGTCGAGGTCGATCCGGTCCGTCAGCATGAGGAAGGTCGGACTCGACAGCTCGGGTGTCGAGGCGGCCTTCCCCACGTAGAAGAGCATCTCCTCGCTCTTCCCCGCGCCCTGCGTGTGCCAGACGACACCCGCCCGGCCGTCGGTCGCGAGGGCCGCCTCGGTGGCCCGGACGGCAGCGTTCACGGCGATGTACTGGTGGGCCTTGGCGAGCTTGACCGTGTTGACGTCGCCGGACTTCTCGGCGGAGTACGAGAGGAAGTTGCCGATCAGGTCCAGGAGCCGGGCCGGCTCGAACGCCCCGTACAGCATGCGCTCCAGCGCCCGCCCGTCCTCGCGCTGGTACTTGCGCAGCATGCGGTCCTGGTCGTCGGCGTGCCAGGGGGCCATGTGCTGCCAGGGCGTGCAGGGCGTACCCACGCGGGCGGTGATCCCGTCGGAAGCGAGCATGACGAGGAACGTGGCGAACGTACCGGTCTGCTTCAACTCACTCCGGTACCGCTGCAGCTGGTTGTAGGCGGTACGGGCACTGTCCTTGCTGTCGGCCTTCTTCAGCTCCATGACCGCGAGCGGCAGGCCGTTCACGTACAGAACGATGTCGAATATGAACGTCCGGTCCTTGACGCTCGTGATGCGGACCTGGCTCGCCGCGATCAGGTCATTGGCGTGGGGATCGCCGAAGTCGACCGGCCGGATGACCGCATGACGCTTGTCGCCCGTGGCGGGGTCGTCGTACGGGACGGAGATTCCGCCGGTGAGCCTCTCGTAGAAGCGGTGGTTCTCGCGGAGGTCGTGCTGCGTGAGCTGGGCGAGGAGCGCCGGTATGGCGTCGTCGGCCACGCTCTCGGGCAGCTGCGGGTAGCGCCGCCGGATCGCCTTGCGGAGGTTGGGGTACAGGACGAGGTCCCCCCACCCCTTCCGTACGCGGTACGCGGGCCCTAGCTCGGCCCCGGACACGTGCTGCCACCCGATCTCGCCGAGAACGCCGAGGGCGTGCAGCTCCAGTTCCTTCTCGGTGAGGCGGTCGGTGGGGGGCTCGCCGATAGGGTGGGCGCTCCTCACACGGCCTCCTCTACGACGCGGGTGGCGTCCTTGACGCGGATCTTGCCGGTGATGAGTTGGGGAAGGAGGGTGTCGCGGAGGGTCGCAAGGGTGCGCGACTCTGCATCGAACCGCCTGGCAAGGGCGAATGCGGATCCACAATGGTTTTCCAGGTCCGCCAGGTCCTGCGTTCGCGGGCGGGGCATGAGGTAGCTCACCAGGCGATCCACCTGGCAGCGCTGCCTTCCGGACGAGCCGCTCATGCTCATGATTGCGTGAGCACGGAAACGAGGACTGCGCGCGATCATGTACGGAAAATGTACAGGGAGCCCTCGGCGAGCCCGCATGACGATGAACTCTGTGGAGCCGATCCCGACTTCTCCTGGCTCCATAAAATCCACGAAAGCCGTTTTGCCGTTCTCCAGACATGGAGTAATGCGAGCCATGACGGTGTCACCATTTGTGAACCGCGCCCCTCCGCCCGGAGGTCTCGTGGTCCATCGCCGCACCCTGGCTGAATCCACCGTCGGAAGAGCAGCCATGTCCACGTAGACGGCCTCCTCCACCTGAGGCCTCGGCACCTTGGGATTAAACTCGATCACCTCGTCGACGCGAATCGCATCCTCAGAATTCCGCACGTCACGGTCGAAGCCGTACGCGGCGAAGCGGGCATGCAAGAGCTTCTCCATGGTCGCGACGGCCTGCGCATTCGCGAAGATCTTACGGTCCAAGGCACTAAGGACCTCGGCGACAGCCTGCTGCACGTCGATCGGAGGACAAGCGACCATGAGGTTCGCCAGGTCACTCACGCGGATTCCAGCTGCAGCGACCTGCTCAACGATCGACTCGATCCGCAAGCGCCCTTGAGGCGAAAGAAAATAATAGTAGAGGAACTCCGGATCAACTTTCGCACGGTCAAACCGTGCGCGAATAATCGAGCTCTCCCACGTTGTCGGAGAATCCGCCTCAATAACAAGGCAACACTTTCCGGCACCTTCCAGCGTCAGGGAACGTCGAGCAAATAGAAGGTCCCCCCTTCGAAGCAGGTACCTGTCGAAGTCGCTGTAATCCACCTCAACTAGCGACATAGGCACGGCACCTAGTCGCGGATACCTGAAAAGCTCGCCCATGTTGACCATAGGGATGCCGGAACCTCGACGGTCCTTGGCCACGGTCACCCCACTGCGCAGCGGATAGGACAACAGATCACTCAGGCGTGCCTCAGGGAAACTCACTTCACCCTCCCCAACTGCTCATCCACAACCTTCGCCAACCGCTCCGACTCCGCGAACTGCTCCCGCAGCAACGCCGTGAGCCGCGCGATCTTCTCCTCCACCGGCTCCGCGTCCGGGTCGACGTCAACCTCCGCCGTCCCCACGTACCGCCCCGGCGTCAGTACGAAGTCGTGCTCCGCGACCGCGTCCACGCCCACGCTCGCGCAGAACCCAGGCACGTCCTCATACGCGCCCGCCCCCTCCGCCCCCCGCCAAGCCCGCACCGTGTCACCGATGCGTCCGACGATCTCCTCCGGCGTCAGCTCCCGCAGCGTCCGGTTCTTCATCACGCCGAACTCGCGCGCGTCGATGAACAGAACCTCGCGCCTACGCCCTCGCACCCACCCCGAGTGCCGCCCCTTCCCCTCCGCCAGGAACCATAGGCACGCCGGGATCTGCGTCGACCGGAACAACTGTCCGGGCAACGCCACCATGCACATCACCAGGTCGTCCTCGACCATGCCCCGGCGGATGTCGCCCTCACCGGACTGCTTACTGCTCATCGAGCCGTTCGCGAGAACGACACCCGCCCGGCCGCTCGGCGCGAGCTTGCTGATCATGTGCTGGAGCCACGCGTAGTTCGCGTTGCCGACGGGCGGAGCCCCGTACACCCACCGCTTGTCCATACCGAGCATCTCCCCGCCCCAGTCGGAGATGTTGAACGGCGGGTTGGCCATCACCACATCCGCCTTGAGCTCCGGATGCTGGTCGTTGCGGAAGGTGTCGGCCGGTTCGTCGCCCAAATTCGCTTCCACACCATGGATGGCCAAGTTCATATGAGCCAGCTGCCAGGTCGTCTGGTTGAGCTCCTGGCCGTAAACCGCGACGTTCAGCGGATTCCCGCCGTGCGACTCGATGAACTTCTCCGCCTGCACGAACATGCCGCCCGACCCGCAGGCCGGGTCGTACACCCGCTCCCCCGGCTTCGGCTCCAGCACCTCCACCAGGAGCTGCACCACGCTTTCTGGGGTGAAGTACTCGCCGCCCTTGCGGCCCTCCTTCAGCGCGAACTCGGCCAGGAAGTACTCGTACACCTCCCCCATGATGTCCCGCGCGCCCTTACGGCGGCCGTCGTCGCCCAACTGCTCCTGGAAGGCGAGCCGGTCCAACAGCCTGATCAGCCCGACGAGGCGCTCATCATCGACCCGGCCGGCGGCGTAGATCTTCGGCAGGGTCTTCTTCAGCGCCGGGTTCTGCGCCTCGATCGCCAGCATCGCCGCGTCGATCGCCTCGCCTACCGTCTGCCCTTCCACGGTCGCGCCGGCCCGCTCGAGAACTGCCTCCCAACGGGCGGTCGGGGGTACGTAGAAGATGCCCGCGCCCGTGTACTCGCGCCGCTCCTCCAGCGTGACGAGGATGTCCTCCTCGCTCCAGCCGCCCTCCTCCCGCAGCTCGGCCTCCAGCTGTGCACGCTTCTCGCTCATCGCGGCGGAGACGTACTTGAGGAAGACGAGGCCCAGCACGAAGTGCTTGTAGGCGGCGGCATCCAGACTGCCGCGCAGCTTGTCCGCGGCCTGCCACAGGATCTGCTTCATGTCGGCGGGTTCGGCCTGCTTCTTACGGGGTGGCACAGGGCACTCGTTTCTCTCGTCGTTCACAAAGGGCCGTCAGGCCCGCGGGCCCGGATCGGACCGCTTACGCAGGCGCAGGTCACCGTCCGCGACGCCCGCCGCCAGCCGCTCGGCCAGGGTGTCCAGCGCGGCCAACTGCCGCCGTACCTCAGCCCGGTGGCGCTCGGCTTCGGCCAGGATCGCTTCCAGGTCGGCGATCTCGTCCCTGGGCAACTGCGGCAGGTCCGTGTCCTGTACGCTCACCCGCCGCACAAGGGACCCGCTGCCGCGTCGCTGGTTCCGGGGAGCAGCCAAAAGGTGAGCGAGCGCCTGGGGCCGCATCCACAAACTTTCGGAGGGCTGCGTCCCGCTCTTCGCCCGCTCGTTCAGATGCGCGCGGTACGCCGCGATCCGCAGCCCTTGCACCGGCGCCAACAGCACGCAGCCCCCCGCATCGTCCACCCGCGTGCGAACCCCGTGCTCAGTCAGCAGGAGAACATCACCCCGGTCGGTGACCGTCGCCTTCGAGTAAGCGGCCAAGTGCTCGGGGAGGATGCGTCGGCCACCGATCGGAAGGGCGCCCAGCATCTCCTCCCGCCCGACCACTGGTACGCCGGCGTCGCCGATATCGCTCTCCCGAATTCGGTAACCGGTCAGCAGCTTCAGCGAACCCGCCTTCAGCTGGTCGCCGACCTTGATATGCCGCACCGCATCGGAACGCTTGCGCACTCCGAGTCCGCCGAGCCACTCCTTCAGCTCCGGCAACACATCGAAGGCGTTCTGCCGCGCCTCCCGAGTGGCGGCGAGGTGGTCGAGCCCCTGCTCCGGCGAGGCCAGCCGGTGCGCGGGCAGGACTGAGCGGCCGTCGGCGAGCGACTCGGCACCGGCACCCGCCTGCACAGCGCCATACCGGGCTTCCTCCGCGACCGGCGAAGTGCGGGTCCTCATGATCTCGGCGACATGACGCGTCCAGTCGGCACCCACGCGCCTGGCGATCCTGTCGGCGTCGACCAGAAGCACCCGCCCCCTGTCCTCGGGCGAAGCGTCCCGGCGCAGGACGAGCAGGGCGTGCTCCGCACCGGTCCGGAAGGGATGGATACGGCGGGGCAGTTGAATGACCGCCGCCAGGGCATCGCGTTCGAACAGTTCCTCCCGCATCCGTACCGTCGGCGTCGACTCGCCGGTACGGGGGCGGGTCAGGGTCCACGACGGCACCACGACGTAGCCGCGCCCCTGGGGGTTCAGCCGGCGTACGGCTTCGAGTGCCCAGCCGAGCGGGCCGTCCTCGTCACGGTCTCGTTCGCCCGAGGCGTACGGGGGGTCGGCGACGACGACGTCCGCGTGCGAGAGCCTGTACGGGGCGCCGATCCCGGGCCGGCCCCTCTCCTGCGGGGCGTCAAGGTCGGAGGGGGAGGCGAAGACATCCACGTGTCCCATCCAGTGGCACAGCAACCGGGAGATCAACAGTGTGCGGCGAAAGGCGTCGGCCTCGACCGCCACCAAGTCGCCATGACCGTCCAGGTCCCTGAGTCCGAGGAGCAACTCCCCCGTACCCGCACAGAGGTTGATCACGGAGGCCTGCTCGTCCGTACCACCGCCGAGCGACCCAACGAGATGAGACACCAGGTCCACAACAGGTTGCGGGGTGGCATCCATGGCCAGGTCCGACTCGAGTCGTCCCGCCAGGTTGAGAACCTCGTCCGCAGCCGCTCCCTGGCCACCGCGCACCTCGGCGAGGTCTCTGGCCACGTCCCGGACAAGGGCGGTGGCGGCAGCCCGGTCCGGCAGAAGAGTCGGGGGCAGATACTCGGGCACCCATGCCTCACCCTCGGCGTCCATGGCCAGAACAGCGAGCACCTGCGCGATGAGACGGTCCGCCGAGCGGGTCTCGTGCCGGAGCGCGACCAGACGCCTCACCTTCAGTTCCTGGCGGAACCGCTCCCCGTAGGTGAGAGGAACCCCGTCCCTCTCGGTGTCGGTGTCAGGGAGCGGTCGCCGATCAAGCCAACGCGCGATCTCTTCAGCATCGAAGAGTGGCTTGCCCTCGGTACCGGCGACGGGTCCCGGAAACGCAGGACGCTTGTCGTTCGCTGCCTCCAGCACATCCTGGGCGAACCGCCGACGCCAGTTACTGACGGTGGGGCGGCCCACACCCGCCAGCTGCTTGATCTCCCCGAGCGTCACCCGCTCTCCGTGCTGCCCCTCGCTCACAACCGCATCTCCTCGTCTCCGCACACGACCCGCGCTCGCCGGGCGAGCACTTCAGGCACCTGGCTGTACTTCTCATGCCGGGCCGCCGTCTCCGGAGAGAGGTAGCGAATCAGTCCGACGACGGTCCGGAAGTCGTCCTCCAGGCTGCGGTGACAGATCCGCTCGTGGTGCGCGATGCGGTTACGAAACAAGCGGACCGACTCGAACTCGCTCTGCAACGGACCACGTCGCCCCACGTAGCCACGGAAACAGTGCCGCAGTGCCGGCTGCCAGAACTGAAACTCGTAGTTGCTGGCAGTGCCAAGGAGCCCCACCCAGAAGCCGAACATCAGCTTCGCCACCATGTCGTCCGACCCGAATCGGTTACCGCGCTTGCGTCGCAGGCTCTCCTCGGCGTCCAGAACCTGGTTCTCGCTGACGCGACTCAGCCGTACCCGGGGCGCACGCCACCAGTCATCCCTTCCGTACCGGCCCACGAGTTGCCTGTGCAGCCGGTTACGTAAACTCACTTCGAGGTCACGCAGGGGACCGTGGAACGCCCGTGCGATCTCCCCGTCCCAGGCGTAGAGGCGCAGCGCGGCAACCCGATCGCCCCTGCAGTCGTCGAGGTACGGCTGAAAGCGCTGCTGCGAAATCGCCTCGATGACGCCCTGCGCCTCGTTTCCGGTCACTGCCGCCGCCTTTCGGACCGCCTGCGGGCGTGTTAGCCTCGCTGACGTACGCCTTGGAGTCCTGTCACTGCTCAGACACACAGCCCGGGGCACAGCCTGGTAAACCGCCGTCGTGTGCGCCCGTCCGATTCAGGCGCACGCGACGGCGCACCCATGCCGCCACCGGCAGGCACTCAGGCCCCCGAAGGCATCACGCCTCGGCTTCGTACGACCCTAGCGACTCCCCGACGATCTGTCCATGATTCGTCGCGAGCAACCAGTGAGAAGCGCCCTTCTCGGCGGATGCTCGTAGCTTACTGAGGTCACGAGAAGAACCCCGAAGTGAATTGCTCGCGCGCATTTCTCCGGCATTGCCCCGCTCCCGGCAGCAATCGCCGCCGGATTCCCCCCATTTCTCTCAGCGCTGCGCGCCCAGCCGCTGCGCGACCTCCGTCGCCCAGTACGTCAGGATCAGCTGCGCGCCCGCGCGGCGGATGCCCGTCAGGCTCTCCATGATCGCCGCGTCCCGGTCGATCCAGCCCTTCTCGGCGGCGGCCTCGATCATCGCGTACTCGCCGCTGATCTGGTACGCCGCGACCGGTACGTCCGACGCCTCGGCGACCTTCGCCAGGATGTCCAGGTAAGGGCCCGCCGGCTTGACCATGACCATGTCCGCGCCCTCTTCGAGGTCGAGCGCCAGCTCGCGCAGGGACTCGCGGATGTTGGCCGGGTCCTGCTGGTAGGTCTTGCGGTCGCCCTTGAGCGAGGAGCCGACGGCCTCGCGGAACGGGCCGTAGAACGCGGAGGAGTACTTCGCGGTGTACGCGAGGACCGCGACGTCCTCGTGGCCCGTCTGGTCGAGCGCGTCGCGGATGACGCCGACCTGGCCGTCCATCATCCCGCTGGGGCCCACCACATGGGCGCCCGCGTCGGCCTGGACCTGGGCCATCTCCGCGTACCGCTCCAGGGTCGCGTCGTTGTCCACGCGGCCGTCCGAGGTCAGTACACCGCAGTGCCCGTGGTCGGTGAACTCGTCCAGGCACAGGTCCGACATGACGATGAGGTCGTCGCCGACCTCCTCGCGCACCGCGCGCAGCGCGACCTGGAGGATGCCGTCCGGGTCGGTGCCCGCCGTGCCCCGGCCGTCCTTCTTCTCGTCCAGCGGGACGCCGAACAGCATGATCCCCGAGACTCCGGCCGAGACCGCCTCGACGGCGGCCTTCCGCAGGGTGTCCAGGGTGTGCTGCTGCACGCCGGGCATGGCCGAGATCGCGACCGGGGCGTCGATGCCCTCGCGGACGAACGCGGGCAGGATCAGGTTGGCCGGATCGAGCCGTGTCTCGGCGACCATCCGCCGCATCGCGGGGGTCGTCCGCAGCCGACGGGGCCGCGAGCCGGGGAAGTTTCCGTACACAGTCATCCTTCGAGACTAGACCCGCGCGCCCCGCGCTCTTACCGACACCAGTGCCGGGAAAGAGCCGGGCCCGACCCCCTCCGGAGAGGTGGCCGGGCCCCGCGTCACAGCACCGGATCAGGTCGTCGTACGCCGCCTGCGCGCACCCGGGCGGCGCTCGCTGGGCCGGGTCACCGGATCACCGGCCTCCCGGGCCGCGTCCCGGCGCCGCGAGCCGAACTCGGCCAGCGCCTCGGCCAGCTTGTGCACCGAGGGCTCCGGCGACAGGACGTCCACGCGCAGCCCGTGCTCCTCGGCGGTCTTCGCCGTGGCGGGGCCGATGCACGCGATGACCGTCACGTTGTGCGGCTTGCCGGCGATGCCGACCAGGTTGCGGACGGTCGAGGACGAGGTGAAGAGCACCGCGTCGAAGCCGCCGCCCTTGATCGCCTCGCGGGTCTCGGCCGGCGGCGGCGAGGCGCGGACCGTGCGGTACGCGGTGACGTCGTCGACCTCCCAGCCCAGCTCGATCAGCCCGGCCACCAGGGTCTCCGTGGCGATGTCGGCGCGCGGCAGGAAGACGCGGTCGATCGGGTCGAAGACCGGGTCGTACGGCGGCCAGTCCTCAAGCAGCCCGGCCGCGGACTGCTCGCCCGAGGGCACCAGGTCCGGCTTCACACCGAAGTCGATCAGCGCGGCGGCGGTCTGCTCGCCGACGGCCGCGACCTTGATCCCCGCGAAGGCCCGGGCGTCGAGCCCGTACTCCTCGAACTTCTCCCGGACGGCCTTCACGGCGTTGACGCTGGTGAAGGCGATCCACTCGTACCGGCCGGTGACCAGGCCCTTGACCGCGCGCTCCATCTGCTGGGGCGTACGCGGCGGCTCGACAGCGATCGTCGGCACCTCGTGCGGCACCGCACCGTAGGAACGCAGCTGGTCGGAGAGCGACGCCGCCTGCTCCTTCGTACGCGGCACGAGCACCTTCCAGCCGAACATCGGCTTGGACTCGAACCACGCGAGCTGGTCGCGCTGGGCGGCGGAGCTGCGCTCCCCGACCACGGCTATGACCGGCTGGTGCCCCTCCGGCGACGGGAGCACCTTGCCCTGCTTGAAGACCTGGGCGATCGTCCCGAGGGTCGCCGTCCAGGTGCGCTGGCGCGTCGTCGTGCCGGCGGCCGTCACGGTCAGCGGGGTGTCGGGCTTGCGGCCCGCCGCGACCAGCTCCCCGGCGGCGGCGGCCACCGTGTCCAGCGACGTCGAGAGGACGCACGTGGCGTCGCTCGCGCCGACCTCGCTCCAGCAGCGGTCGGTGGCCGTACGGGCGTCGACGAACCGTACGTCCGCGCCCTGCGCGTCCCGCAGCGGCACCCCGGCGTACGCGGGCACCCCCACGGCGTTGGCGATGCCCGGGACGACCTCGAAGGGGATGCCGGCCGAGGCGCAGGCCAGCATCTCGCCGGCCGCGTTCCCGTCCAGGCCGGGGTCGCCGGCCACGGCACGGACGACCCGCCTGCCGCCCTTCGCGGCCTCCATGACAAGATTGGCCGCGTCCCTGAGAACGGGCACCCCGGCGGCTGTTGACTGCGCGTCAACAACCGTCAGCTCAGGCGTGCTTACGCCTGCCCGCGCATGGCAGCGGACGACGCCGAGAACATCCGGTTCGGCGACAAGAACGTCCGCGCTCGCAAGCGCCTCGACGGCGCGCAGGGTCAGCAGTCCCGGATCGCCGGGACCGGCACCGAGGAAGGTGACGTGCCCTGCGGACTGGACCGGGAAATCGGATGCGGCGGGGCCGGTGGGGCTCAAAGTGCTCGCTCCCCCATAAGACCGGCCGCACCCTTGGCAAGCATCTCGGCCGCGAGTTCGCGACCGATCGCCGCCGCGTCGTCGTGCGACGTGGGAACGGGACCGGTGGTGGACATCTGCACCAGCGAGGCACCGTCGGTGGAACCGACGACACCGCGCAGGCGCAGTTCGTTGACAGCCTGACCGTCGGCGAGGAGGTCGGCCAGCGCACCCACGGGTGCGGAACAGCCGGCTTCCAGGGCGGCGAGCAGGGCACGCTCGGCGGTCACGGCGGCCCGGGTGTACGGGTCGTCGAGCTCGGCGAGCGCGGCGGCGAGGTCGGCGCTGCTCGCAGCGCACTCGATCGCCAGTGCTCCCTGGCCGGGAGCGGGCAGCACGGTGTCGACCGACAGGAAGTCGGTCACCTCACCACTGCGGCCGAGGCGGCTGAGCCCGGCCGCGGCGAGAACCACCGCGTCCAGCTCGCCGTCACGTACGAACCCGATCCGGGTGTCGACGTTGCCCCGGATCGGCACGGTCTCGATGTCGAGGCCGTGGCTCCGGGCGTACGCGTTGAGCTGGGCCATGCGGCGCGGCGATCCGGTGCCGATACGGGCGTCGGCCGGCAGCTGCGCGAGGGTCAGCCCGTCCCGGGCCACCAGCACGTCGCGCGGGTCCTCACGGACCGGCACGGCGGCGAGGACGAGGCCCTCGGGCTGCGCGGTCGGCAGGTCCTTGAGCGAGTGGACGGCGAAGTCCACCTCGCCGCGCAGCAGCGCGTCGCGCAGCGCGGCGACGAACACGCCGGTCCCGCCGATCTGCGCCAGGTGCTCCCGCGAGGTGTCCCCGTACGTGGTGATCTCGACGAGTTCGACGGCGCGGCCGGTCACCTCGCTGACCGCGTCGGCGACGTGCCCGGACTGCGCCATGGCGAGCTTGCTGCGCCTGGTCCCCAGCCGCAGGGGTGAGTTGTCGGTCATGACCGCCCTCGATTCGGGTCGTTCAGGTCTGCCCGGGAGACGGCGGCGACCGTCTGCGGGTCGAGGTCGAAGAGTTCTCGCAGCGCGTCCGCGTACCCGGCGCCGCCGGGCTCGCTGGCGAGCTGCTTGACCCGCACGGTGGGCGCGTGCAGGAGCTTGTCGACGACGCGGCGCACGGTCTGCGTGATCTCGGCGCGCTGCTTCTCGTCCAGGTCGGGGAGGCGTCCGTCCAGCCGCGTGATCTCGTCCGCGACCACACCGGCGGCCATCGTGCGCAGGGCGACGACGGTCGGGGTGATGTGGGCGGCGCGCTGGGCGGCACCGAAGGCGGCGACCTCGTCGGCGACGATGGTGCGCACCTGGTCCACATCGGCGGCCATCGGGGCGTCGGCCGACGCCTCCGCGAGCGACTCGATGTCGACGAGGCGCACACCGTCGAGGCGTCCGGCGCCCGCGTCGATGTCGCGCGGCATGGCGAGGTCGAGCAGCGCCACGCGGACCGGTCCGGTGGACTGCGCCGGGATGAGGCCGCTCGCCGCGTCCCGGGCGGGGGCGAGGCCGAGGGCCCCGGCGACGGCGTCGGCGGTGAGCACGAGGCCGGTGGCGCCGGTGCACGAGACGACGATGTCGGCACGTGTCAGTTCACCCGTGACCTCGCCCATCTCCACGGCGTGCGCGCGCACGCCGGTGGAGCCGGGCTGGTTCAGGATCTCGGCCAGGCGGTCTGCGCGGGCCCGGGTGCGGTTGGCGACGACGATCTCGGCGACGCCGGTGCGGGCCAGGGTCGCGGCGGCCAGCGAGGACATGGAGCCGGCGCCGATGACGAGGGCGCGCTTGCCCTTGGCCCAGGCGGCGGTGTCGGGGCCGTCGGCGAGCTGTTCCAGGCCGAAGGTGACGAGCGACTGCCCGGCCCGGTCGATCCCGGTCTCGCTGTGGGCGCGCTTGCCGACCCGCAGGGCCTGCTGGAAGAGGTCGTTGAGCAGCCGGCCCGCGGTGTGCAGCTCCTGGCCGAGGGCCAGCGCGTCCTTGATCTGGCCGAGGATCTGGCCCTCGCCGACGACCATCGAGTCCAGCCCGCAGGCCACCGAGAAGAGGTGGTGGACGGCCCGGTCCTCGTAGTGCACGTAGAGATACGGAGTGAGCTCGTCGAGCCCGACGCCGCTGTGCTGGGCGAGCAGCGTGGACAGCTCGGCGACGCCCGCGTGGAACTTGTCCACGTCGGCGTACAGCTCGATGCGGTTGCAGGTGGCGAGGACGGCGGCCTCGGCGGCGGGCTCGGCCGCCAGGGTGTCCTGGAGCAGCTTGGCCTGGGTGTCGGCGGCCAGCGAGGCCCGTTCCAGCAGGGAGACGGGGGCGCTGCGGTGGCTCAGACCCACGAGGAGCAGGCTCATGCCGGCATCACGGCGGGCATGTCCCCGTCGGGTCCCTTCCGGCCGGTGGTGGCTCGCACGGGCGGCGCGGCCGGGTCGGGCGTGGTGTCGACGCCCTCCTCACCGGCCTTGCGCTGCTCGTGGAAGGCGAGGATCTGGAGCTCGATGGAGAGGTCGACCTTGCGCACGTCGACGCCGTCGGGCACGGAGAGGACGGTCGGGGCGAAGTTCAGGATCGAGGTGACCCCGGCGGCGACGAGCCGGTCGCACACCTGCTGGGCGGCGCCGGGCGGGGTGGTGATCACGCCGATGGAGACGCCGTTCTCGCTGATGATGCGGTCGAGGTCGTCGGCGTGCTGGACGGGGATGCCCGCGACGGGCGTACCGGCCATCGCCGGGTCGGCGTCGATCAGGGCGGCGACGCGGAAGCCGCGCGAGGCGAAGCCGCCGTAGTTGGCGAGGGCCGCGCCGAGGTTTCCGATGCCGACGATGGCGACCGGCCAGTCCTGGGTGAGGCCCAGTTCGCGCGAGATCTGGTAGACGAGATACTCGACGTCGTAGCCGACGCCGCGCGTCCCGTACGAGCCGAGATAGCTGAAGTCCTTGCGCAGCTTCGCGGAGTTGACCCCCGCCGCCGCCGCGAGCTCCTCGGAGGAGACCGTGGGGACCGAGCGCTCGGAGAGCGCGGTCAGCGCGCGGAGATACAGCGGAAGTCGGGCGACGGTGGCCTCGGGAATTCCTCGGCTGCGGGTCGCCGGTCGGTGATTTCGGCCAGTTGCCACGGTGCTCCTGCGGGATGAGCGGGGCTGCAGGCGGCCGTATGTCCCAAGACCGCCCCGTCGAATGCAGGCTATGTCTTTGTGAACGCGTGCACAAAGATTGTGTCCGTTTTGTCCGGTCAACGTGACCGGGGTCACGCACATACGTCGTGCGATCCAGGAACCATGGATCGCATCAGCCCGTTGCGGGCCCGAAGGGGGCACAGCAGCACACACTCCTCACAGCCACGCCCCCGAGACCACTCAAAACGCCCACGATGGTAACCGGGTTTCACTCAGGAAAGCAGCGCGCTGCGCAGTCTCACCGGGTCGACCCGCCAGAACGTGTGCTGTTCGCCGTCCACGAGCACGACGGGGATCTGCTCCCAGTACTCCCGGTACAGCTCCTCGTCCCGGGCGATGTCCTTCTCCTCCCAGGAGGCGCCGGTCTCCTCGCACACGGCGCGCACCACCGCGCGGGCGTCGTCGCAGAGGTGGCAGCCGGGCTTCCCCACCAGGGTCACCACACGCTCGGCGGGGTTCTTCTTCCTACGACGCAGCAGGGCACTCATGCCCTCATTCTGCGGCCCCCGCGGAGCTGTCCCGGACACCTGGAGTTCACACCGCGGCACCACGGCGGAACCGGAAGGGCCGGGACGACTGGCTATGCTCACCGCATGGCCGCTTTTGGATGGCTCACCCCCCGCAGGCGTTCCGCGACCGCACGCAGCGTGCTGGCGGGCGAGGCGGCGGCGGAGGCCGCGCGGAAGTCCTCGCTCGAAGCCGAATCCGCCGCCGAGGAGACCGAGGCGCGGGAGCCCGAGTTCCCCGTCGTCGGCGACGAACGGGCCGCCGCCTTCTTCGACCTCGACAACACCGTGATGCAGGGCGCCGCGATCTTCCACTTCGGCCGCGGCCTCTACAAGCGCAAGTTCTTCGAGCGCCGCGAGCTCACCCGGTTCGCCTGGCAGCAGGCGTGGTTCCGGCTGGCCGGCGTCGAGGACCCGGAGCACATGCAGGACGCCCGCGACAGCGCCCTGTCCATCGTCAAGGGCCACCGCGTCTCCGAGCTGATGTCGATCGGCGAGGAGATCTACGACGAGTACATGGCCGACCGCATCTGGCCCGGCACCCGCGCCCTGGCCCAGGCCCACCTCGACGCCGGCCAGAAGGTCTGGCTGGTCACCGCCGCCCCGGTGGAGACCGCCACGATCATCGCCCGCCGCCTCGGCCTGACCGGGGCGCTCGGCACGGTCGCCGAATCGGTCGACGGCGTCTACACCGGGCGCCTGGTCGGCGAGCCCCTGCACGGCCCCGCGAAGGCCGAGGCGGTCCGCGCCCTGGCGGCGGCGGAGGGCCTGGACCTGGCGCGCTGCGCCGCGTACAGCGACTCGCACAACGACATCCCGATGCTGTCGCTGGTGGGCCACCCGTACGCGATCAACCCGGACACCAAGCTCCGCAAGCACGCACGCGCCCTGGACTGGCGGCTGCGCGACTACCGCACCGGCCGCAAGGCGGCCAAGGTCGGCATCCCGGCCGCCGCCGGTGTCGGCGCGCTCGCGGGCGGCACCGCCGCGGCCGTCGCCCTGCACCGCCGCCGCCGCTGACTCTCCGCGTCCGCGTGCGTCAACACCGGGCACTCTTTTCACCGACCACAACCCGTTGCGCCCGCAGACAGATCTCGAAGCGAATCGATCAACAAGCGGTCACGATGTGCGACTTGGTGCGTCGAAAAGTTGGCACGGAAGCGACCCAACCGGTGATTTCCGCAACTCGGCGTAGCGTCGCCTGTACGAAGCGTTATTCTCCTCAGACGCATTCCGGACCCGCCACTCACTACGACGAGTGACGGTTTCGCACTGCTCGTGATGGAAGCTCTGCCTCTGGGAGTCCCGTGTACCCACACGTCGGGGTTGACGCCTCGGGCCTGGCTACGCTGCGCGCATCAGTAGCCGAACGCATGCGCGGCTTCGTCCCCACCGCGTACGCCGTACCCGCATTCGCCACCCCTGCACCTGCCGGCCCCTGCTATGCCCTGGCCGAACGCGCCGCGGCGGTCGGAAGACGCGGCAGTCGCGGCGCGGCGACCGCCGCTCCGGTCCGGCGGCCCGCCGCCGACAGCGACAGCGCGCGCATGATGGAGCTCGTCGAGCGCGCCCAGGCCGGCGAGGCCGACGCCTTCGGCCGCCTCTACGACCAGTACAGCGACACCGTCTACCGCTACATCTACTACCGCGTGGGCAGCAAGGCGACGGCGGAGGACCTCACCAGCGAGACCTTCCTGCGCGCCCTGCGCCGCATCTCCACGTTCACCTGGCAGGGCCGCGACTTCGGCGCCTGGCTGGTCACGATCGCGCGCAACCTGGTCGCCGACCACTTCAAATCCAGTCGTTTCCGGCTGGAAGTGACCACCGGCGAAATGCTCGACGCCAACGAGGTCGCCCGCAGCCCCGAGGACTCCGTCATGGAGTCCCTCTCCAACGCGGCGCTCCTCCAGGCCGTGCGCCGGCTCAACCCCCAGCAGCAGGAGTGCGTGACCCTGCGCTTCCTGCAAGGCCTCTCGGTCGCCGAGACGGCCCGTGTGATGGGCAAGAACGAGGGCGCGATCAAGACCCTCCAGTACCGCGCGGTCCGCACCCTCGCCCGGCTCCTCCCGGACGATGCCCGCTGACGCCGCCTCCCCCGGCCGGGCCGGCTCCGACGGCAGTGCCCCTCCCGGCACCGGGTTCAGCGCGCACTGGTCCGATCATCTTTCGTGCGTAACCCAAGTGCCGCGCCACTCGTTGTGCCGGTTGCAGGCCCCCTGTCGTCACACCATGTCCGCAGACGCTCACTCGATCGTGTGGAAGCGCTCAAGGTGTGCAACCTTCCGGACAGCCAGGGGAGTCGACCGTCATGACGAGAGGAGGTGCCGCCAGTGATCGCAAACGTCTCGGCACACCGGCGGGCGAACGCCTTCGCCCAGGCCCTGGAGGAGCAGTCGCTCCGCGGTGCGGCGGCCGTACAGCCCGAGGACCCGGCCGAACAGGCCGACCGAGGACCGCTGTTGGCCCTGGCGAACGGCCTCGGTGAGCTACCGAAGCCGGTATTGGACCCCGAGGTCAAAGTGGTGCAGCGAGCCCAGCTCGTCGCCGCCATGGAAGCCATGTTCGCCCAGGGAGGCGCGCCCGCGGACCCTACGGTGCCGGGGCAACGGAGCAGGGGCAGCCACCGCGCCTCCCCGCTCCGCAAACTGCGCCCCAGATCCCGCTGGACGAAGGGCCTCGCCGCCGGCGGGCTCACCGTCGGTGTGGCCGCGGGAGCCTTCGGCGGCGTCGCCGCTGCCAGCTCCGACGCCCTCCCCGGTGACTCGCTCTACGGGCTGAAGCGCGGCATGGAGGACATCCACCTCGGCCTCACCCGCGACGACACCGACCGCGGCGAGATCTACCTCGACCAGGCGTCGACCCGCCTCAGCGAGGCCCGCCGGCTCATGGAGCGCGCCCGCTCGGGCCACCTCGACCACGAGCAGCTCGGCGAGATCCGGCGCACGCTCAACGGCATGACCCACGACGCCACCGAGGGCCACCGCCTCCTCCACGCCGCGTACGAACGGGACGGCGCCCTCGGCCCGATCCAGACCCTGGACTCCTTCTCCCGCTCCCACCGCGACAGCTGGACCAGCCTCCGCGACCGCCTCCCCGTCCAGCTGACCGACGTGGGCAACCAGGTCAGCTCGGTCTTCGAGGCCATGGACGAAGAGGTCGCACCGCTGCAGTCGCTGCTCCCGCGCCCCCCGGAGAAGAGCGCCGGATCCCAGCGTTCCGGCTCCACCGGCACCAGCGCGGACCCCACCACCGGCGCACCCACCCCGTCGCCCTCGTCCTCCGCGCGCCACAAGGACGCCGGCGGCACGGGCACCAGCTCCTCGCCGCGCCCCTCGGACACCGGCAGCAGCCCGGCCGACGGCCTGATCGGCGGCGGCACGGACGGCCTCTTCGACCCGCCGTCCCCCGACGCGAGCAGCCCCTCGAAGGAGACCCCGAGCTCGACGCCGACGCCGGACATCACCATCCCGCCGCTGCTCCCGGGCCTGATCGGCGGCCTCGGCATCGACGCGGAGGACGACAAGGGCTGACCCGCACCGGTGCGGCGGCGGCCGTCAGAAGAACACCGACCGCCGCTGCACCAGCAGCTTGTACAGCGTGTGCTGGATCTGCTCCCGCACCTGGTCCGTCAGGTTGAACATCAGCATCGGGTCCTCCGCCGCCTCCAGCGGATAGCCGTCCGTCGGAATCGGCTCGCCGAACTGGATCGTCCACTTCGTCGGCAGCGGCACCGCCCCGAGCGGCCCCAGCCAGGGGAACGTCGGCGTGATCGGGAAGTACGGGAAACCCAGCAGCCGCGCCAGCGTCCTGGAGTTCCCGATCATCGGATAGATCTCCTCGGCGCCCACGATCGAGCACGGCACGATCGGCACCCCGGCCTTCAGCGCCGTCGACACGAAGCCACCCCGCCCGAAGCGCTGGAGCTTGTACCGCTCGCCGAACGGCTTGCCGATCCCCTTGAAGCCCTCCGGCATCACACCGACGACCTCGCCCTTGCGCAGCAGCCGCTCCGCGTCCTCCGCGCACGCCAGCGTGTGCCCGGCCTTGCGGGCCAGCTCGTTGACGACCGGCAGCATGAAGACCAGGTCCGCCGCGAGCAGCCGCAGATGGCGCCCCGCCGGATGGTGGTCGTGCACCGCGACCTGCAGCATCAGCCCGTCCAGCGGCAGCGTCCCCGAGTGGTTGGACACGATGAGCGCCCCGCCCTCGGCCGGGATGTTCTCGACGCCCTTCACCTCGACCCGGAAGTACTTCTCGTACACCGGCCGCAGCAGCGACATCAGGACCTGGTCGGTCAGCTCCTCGTCGTAGCCGAACTCGTCCACGTCGTACTCACCGGTGACCCGCCGCCGCAGGAACGCCAGCCCGCCCGCGATCCGCCGGTCCCAGGCGCCCCGCTCGGCTTCCCCGGCCCGCTGAGCGCCCTCCTGACGGCTCTCCCGGTGCTCGCCGGGGTCCGCCTGCCCCGGCAGGGCGCTGACCGACCCCGTACCGCGTACCGGAGGGCGCCGGCGCGCGGCGCGCGGCAGACCCCCCGGCCGCGAACGGTCGTCGTCGAACGGAATGACCTTGGCATCCGCCATCGTCGCTGCGCTCCTCTACCTGGCGCTCGGGGTCGGGTGGGTGTCGCCGCCGGTCCCGGCGATCCGGGGCACCGCCGCGGCCACGCGGTCCACGGCCCGGCCGACCGTGCCGGGCGGCAGGAGCCCCGGCGCCCGGCTGCGCGCGAAGTCCGCGAACGTCTCCCCCGTGGAGTACTGCGGCACGAATCCCAGCGTCTCGCGCATCTGGACCGTGGAGACCACCCTGCCATGGGTGAGCAGCCGGATCTGCTCCGGCGAGAAGTCGGTCATGCCGACCGCCCGCAGCGCCTGCCCGACCCAGGTGACCGCGGGCAGCAGCATCGGCACCGTCGGCCGCCCCAGCCGCCGCGCGCACTGCGAGAGCAGCAGCACCCCGTCGCCCGCGATGTTGAACGTGCCGCTGTTCAGCGTCCCGCGCCTCGGCTCGCCGGCCGCGATGCCCAGGACGTCGATGACGTCGTCCTCGTGGACGAACTGGAGCCGCGGGTCGTACCCGAAGACGGTCGGCAGCACCGGCAGCGACAGATAGTCGGCGAGCGGCGAGTCCGCGTCGGGCCCCAGGATGTTCGCGAACCGCAGCACGCACACGGCCACGTCCGGCCGGCGGCGCGCGAAGCCCCGTACGTACCCCTCGACCTCCGCCGCGTCCTTCGCGAAGCCGCCGCCCGGCAGCGACTTGGGCGGGGTCGTCTCGTGGAAGACCGCCGGATCGCGCGGCGCCGAGCCGTACACGCCGGTACTGGACTTCACCACGAGCCGCTGCACCGCCGGGGCCTTCTGGCAGGCGCCGAGCAGCTGCATGGTGCCGATGACGTTGGTCTCCTTGACCGCCGTACGCGCCTGGGCCCCGAGCGCGAAGCCGCTGACGTCCAGGTGCACGACGGTGTCCACGGCGTGCTCGGCGAGGACTCTGGCGACGGCGGGCCCGCGGATGTCCGCCCGGACGAAGAGGGCGTCGCCCAGCTCGTGCCCCGGCTCGACCGCGTCGACCGCGATCACCCGCTCCACGTCCGGATCACGCTGGACACGCCGCACGAAACGGCCGCCCAGCTGCCGGGCCGCTCCCGTGACGAGCACGACCTTCCCCAAGATCAGCGCCTTCCGTCGGTCTCCCGCATTCGGTCGGTCAGGACGTCACCGTAACCGGTGAGCACCCCCGCACACAGCACCGCAGCCCTCCCGCCGGAACGGCGGGAGGGCTGCGGATTCACGAACTGCGTTCGCCTACTTCTTGTTGCGACGCTGAACGCGCGTGCGCTTGAGCAGCTTGCGGTGCTTCTTCTTGGCCATCCGCTTACGCCGCTTCTTGATAACAGAGCCCACGACTACCCTCGCTCACTTCTTCTTCACTGGTGCGGGGCGTCTGGGCCCACACGACCTACGTCGGCCTAGCCTACCCGCCACCGCGTGAGGGACGTAATCCGAGGGGAATGTCAGGCCGATGCCACCCCCACGAAGGACTCGCGCAGATACTCGTGAACCGCTTGCTCCGGCACCCGGAAGGACCTGCCCACCCGGATCGCCGGCAGATGACCGCTGTGCACCAGGCGGTACACGGTCATCTTCGACACCCGCATGACCGAGGCGACTTCCGCCACGGTCAGAAACTTGACCTCGTTCAGAGGCCTCTCGCTGTCAGCAGCCATGACTCACCTGTACCTTCCGCACGAGACGCGCACCGGCTTCCCCTCCGGTGACTCTTCGTCGTTGTGCGCTCACTCCCCAGGTTAGGGGCGGGTGATGCGAGTGGGGAAGAGGAGAGACGATCGGCCGCTACTGTGACAGACATGCCCGATTGAGTACATAGCGCGTGAGCGGCAGGTAGTACGCGGACCGCACCGCGTCGTCCAGCGGAACGGCCACCGCCACCCGCCCCTCGGCCTCCCCGACGAACAGCGCGGGGTCGTCCGTATCGGCGAGACCGATCGCCTCGATGCCCAGCTGACCTGCACCGCAGACCCATCCGTGGTCCCCGACGACGAGCTCCGGAACCGGTCCGCACCCGGCCGCGGCGGCCTCCAGGGCGACCCGCACGGGCAGCGGCGAGTGGGAGTGTGCGCCGGTGCCACCGCCGGCCGCCCCCGCGCCGGGTTCACGCACCAGCGCGACGCCCCGTACGTAGTCGAGGTGGTACGCACGTACGCCAAACCGAGTCGTTATGTCGATACATCGGCCCTGTGCCGGAGTGAGAACGGGGCAGCCCGCCGACGACAGGGCGTCTGCCAGCGCCGCGTAGAAGCCGATCAGCCGGTGCGGATGCCCGGTCCCGAAGAGCACCGGAACCCGTCGCGCCGCCGCCTGCGACAGCCGCGCGGCGAACGCGTCGAGCCCCGCCACCGTCCGCTCCGGATCGATGACATCGGGCCCCGACACATGCGTGGGATCGTCCGAGACCCCGCACCTGTCCGCCATCAGCTCCAGCAACTCCCGCTCGCCCCAGCCCCGTCCGGGGTCGAGGCCGAGCGTCACCCGGGGGTCGCGGGCCGCGAACAGCCGATAACTCCGCAGGCTCACCTCACGCGAGGTCGCCACGGGCCCGGCCAGCCGGGCCGCCAGCAGATGCGCACGCAGCGCTCCGGTGCTCAACACCCCACCGATGCTGCCCGAACCGGCCCTTCCGGGGGCCAAAAGCCCGATTACGCCCCACAGTCGGCGTAACCCGTACTCAACCCCGTAACGCCGGGGGCCATCCGTGCCCGCGTCAGGTGAGCAGGCCCCGCAGCGGGAACGCCGCACGCCGTGTCGCCAGCACCGCCTGGTCCAGCCGGTCCGCCGGGTCGTACCCGTCCTCCCACGCCGACCACGTGGGCGCCCGCCCGTCCGTCATCCGCGCGGGCCCCAACTGCCGCGTGCGCGCGTACACCTCGTCCCGCCACGACGACGGGATCACCGACTCCGGGTCGACCGGCGCATGCGCGGCGATGCCCACGAGGTGCGTCCAGGACCTGGGCACCACGTCCACCACCGCGTACCCACCGCCGCCGAGGGCCACCCAGCGGCCGTCGTCGGCGTAGGTGTGCGCCAGGTCGTGGCAGGCCGCCATCACGGACCGCTGCGCGTCCAGCGACACCGCCAGGTGCGCCAACGGGTCCTCGAAGTGGGTGTCCGCCCCGTGCTGCGACACCAGCACCTGCGGCCGGAAGTCGGCCAGCAGCTCGGGCACCACGGCGTGGAACGCCCGCAGCCACCCGGCGTCCCCGGTCCCGGCCGGCAGCGCCACGTTGACGGCGCCGCCCTCACCGGGCCCCGCCCCGGTCTCCTCCGGCCAGCCGGTCTGCGGGAAGAGCGTCCGCGGGTGCTCGTGCAGGGAGATCGTCAGGACCCTCGGGTCCTCCCAGAAGGCCGCCTCCACCCCGTCGCCGTGGTGCACGTCCACATCGACGTACGCGACGCGCTCGGCGCCGAGCTCCAGGAGCCGCGCGATGGCCAGCGCCGGGTCGTTGTAGATGCAGAAACCCGCGGCTCCCCCGGGCATCGCGTGGTGCAGCCCGCCGGTGAAGTTCACCGCGTGCCGGGTCTCGCCCCGCCACACCGCCTCGGCGGCGGCCACGGACTGCCCGGCGATCAGCGCGGACGCCTCGTGCATCCCGGCGAACGCGGGGTCGTCCACGGTCCCGATGCCGTACGTCTGGTCCGCCGCACGCGGATCGGCCGAGGCGGCCTTCACCGCCGCCACGTAGTCCGGCCGGTGCACCAGCCGCAGCGTGGAGTCCCCGGCGGACTTCGCCGTCACCACGTCCACCGCCCGGTCGAGACCGAACGCCCGCACGAGTCCCATCGTCAGGGCGAGCCGGACCGGGTCCATCGGGTGGCTCTCCCCGAAGTCGTAGCCCGTTACTGCGTCATCCCACATCAGCTGTGCGCGGCCGCTCATGCCCGCCACCGTATCGGGCGGGTTCCGCGCCGAACGACTTGGCGTACAGGAGCGTCGCGAGCACCAGCACCATCGGCACCAGCATCGCGCCCCGGTAGCTCCAGGCGTCCCCGAGCGCCCCGACCAACGGGGAGCCGACCAGGAAGCCCACGTAGTTGAAGATGTTCAGCCGCGCGATCGCGGTGTCGCTGGCCCCGGGGAACATCCGCCCGGCCGCGGCGAAGGTCTGCGGCACGATCACGCACAGCCCGAGCCCGAGCATGGTGAACCCGAGCATCCCCGTCCACGCCCCGCCGGCGACGGCCACCACGGCGAACCCGGCCGCCGCGAGCACGGTCCCGCCGCGCACCACGGCGACCGCTCCGAACCGCCGTACGCCGAGGTCCCCGACGGCCCGCCCCAGCAGCGTAGTCACCATGTAGACGTTGTACGGCACGGTGGCCAGCTGCTCCGAACTGCCCAGCACGTCCTGGAGATACTTCGCGCTCCAGTTGGAGACCGTCGAGTCCCCGATGTACGCGAAGCTCATCACCAGGCACAGCGGCAGCAGCAGCCGGAACGAGACCGCTCCGGCCCCCTTCGCCGCCTCGCCGCCCGTCTCGCGCTGCTCGTCGGCGCCCTCCACGTACCACCGGCTCCCGATGAACGCCGCGGGCAGCAGCACCACGACCGCCGGAAGGTACGAGGCCAGCAGCGACAGGTCCCAGTGCGCCCCGGCCCAGGCCAGGGAGGCCCCGGCGATCCCGCCCAGGCTGTACGCGGCGTGGAAGCCGAGCATGATGGAGCGCCCGTACGCCCGCTGCAGGCTGACGCCCATCATGTTCATGGACGCGTCCAGCGCACCGACGGCCAGCCCGAACGCCCCGAGCGCCAGGGCGGCCGCCCAGAGCTCGCTGCCGGCGCCGACGCCGAGAAGCGCGAGGAGCACGACGGGCTGGGCCCACCGCAGCACCACCCGCGGCCGCACCCGCGCGACCACCTTCTCGGTGAGCACACTGCCCACCCCGGCCAGGATCGGCACGGCGGCGAGGAACACGGGCAGCAGGCCGTCGGATATCCCGTACCGGTCCTGGATGGCGGGAATCCGCGTCACCAGAAGGGCGAAGGTGACCCCCTGCACGAAGAAGCTCAACGCGAGGGACGCCCTGCCGTGCCGCAACCGTGCATCTGTCATGGCCGCGAGCGTAGAGCCAGTTTCTACCCGTGGGTAGACGCGTCAGGCAAGCAATTCCGGCAGCTGTCCCATGTCGGAGAAATACCCGGTCACACCGCTCAGCCGGTCCGCGGGCATCATCGAGGTGAACCCGTACACGTCCATGCCGGCCGCCCGGGCCGCCTCGACGCCGAGCGGGCTGTCCTCGATGACCACGCACCGGCCGGGGGCGACGCCCATGCGTTCGGCGGCGAGGAGGAAGAGGTCGGGCGCGGGCTTGCCCCGGCCGACGTCCTCGGCGCTGAAGATCCACTCCTCCTCGAACCACTGGTCGAGCCCGGTCTCCCGGTGGCTGACCCGGATGCGCTGGTGGCTGCTGGAGGACGCGACACAGTAAGGGATGCCGTCGGCGACGAGCTTGCCCAGCAGGTCGCCGACGCCGGGGACGGGCTCCAGCTCCGCCTCGAACGCGGCGAAGGTCCGCGAGTGGAGCGTGACGTCGAAGTCCTCCGGCAGCTTGGTCCCGGTCCGCTCCTGGACGAGGTCGTGGACGCGGTGCACGGCGGATCCCATGTAGTCCCGCAGGGATTCCTCGTACGAGGTGGGGTGCCCGAGCTCCGTGAGATAGCCGGCCAGGACGGTGTTGGCGATCGGCTCGCTGTCGACGAGCACACCATCGTTGTCGAAGATGACAAGTTCGTAGCGCATGGCACGACCTTAAAGGGTCGGAACGCGAAAAAGCCCCGTGCCACAAGGGCACGGGGCTCTTCCTAAAAGGAGTTCGGCGGCGTCCTACTCTCCCACAGGGTCCCCCCTGCAGTACCATCGGCGCTGAAAGGCTTAGCTTCCGGGTTCGGAATGTAACCGGGCGTTTCCCTAACGCAATGACCACCGAAACACTATGAAATTGAACCAACCGGATATTGACACGGCTGTTCGTTATTTCAGAACTAACACAGTGGACGCGAGCAACTGAGGACAAGCCCTCGGCCTATTAGTACCAGTCAGCTCCACCCGTTACCGGGCTTCCACATCTGGCCTATCAACCCAGTCGTCTACTGGGAGCCTTAACCAATCAAGTTGGTGGGAATACTCATCTCGAAGCAGGCTTCCCGCTTAGATGCTTTCAGCGGTTATCCTTTCCGAACGTAGCCAACCAGCCATGCCCTTGGCAGAACAACTGGCACACCAGAGGTTCGTCCGTCCCGGTCCTCTCGTACTAGGGACAGCCCTTCTCAATATTCCTACGCGCACAGCGGATAGGGACCGAACTGTCTCACGACGTTCTAAACCCAGCTCGCGTACCGCTTTAATGGGCGAACAGCCCAACCCTTGGGACCGACTCCAGCCCCAGGATGCGACGAGCCGACATCGAGGTGCCAAACCATCCCGTCGATATGGACTCTTGGGGAAGATCAGCCTGTTATCCCCGGGGTACCTTTTATCCGTTGAGCGACAGCGCTTCCACAAGCCACTGCCGGATCACTAGTCCCGACTTTCGTCCCTGCTCGACCCGTCGGTCTCACAGTCAAGCTCCCTTGTGCACTTACACTCAACACCTGATTGCCAACCAGGCTGAGGGAACCTTTGGGCGCCTCCGTTACTCTTTAGGAGGCAACCGCCCCAGTTAAACTACCCATCAGACACTGTCCCTGATCCGGATCACGGACCCAGGTTAGACATCCAGCACGACCAGAGTGGTATTTCAACGACGACTCCACAACCACTGGCGTGGCCGCTTCAAAGTCTCCCACCTATCCTACACAAGCCGAACCGAACACCAATATCAAACTATAGTAAAGGTCCCGGGGTCTTTCCGTCCTGCTGCGCGAAACGAGCATCTTTACTCGTAGTGCAATTTCACCGGGCCTATGGTTGAGACAGTCGAGAAGTCGTTACGCCATTCGTGCAGGTCGGAACTTACCCGACAAGGAATTTCGCTACCTTAGGATGGTTATAGTTACCACCGCCGTTTACTGGCGCTTAAGTTCTCAGCTTCGCCACCCCGAAGAGCAGCTAACCGGTCCCCTTAACGTTCCAGCACCGGGCAGGCGTCAGTCCGTATACATCGCCTTACGGCTTCGCACGGACCTGTGTTTTTAGTAAACAGTCGCTTCTCGCTGGTCTCTGCGGCCACCCCCAGCTCAGGAAGCAAGTTCCCTCACCAGTGATGGCCCCCCTTCTCCCGAAGTTACGGGGGCATTTTGCCGAGTTCCTTAACCATAGTTCACCCGAACGCCTCGGTATTCTCTACCTGACCACCTGAGTCGGTTTAGGGTACGGGCCGCCATGAAACTCGCTAGAGGCTTTTCTCGACAGCATAGGATCATCCACTTCACCACAATCGGCTCGGCATCAGGTCTCAGCCTTAATGTGTGACGGATTTGCCTACCACACGGCCTACACCCTTACCCCGGGACAACCACCGCCCGGGCTGGACTACCTTCCTGCGTCACCCCATCGCTTACCTACTACAAGTCTGGTTCATCGGCTCCACCACTACCCTCAACTCCGAAGAGATCGGGCCGGCTTCACGGACTTAGCATCGCCTGATTCAGTATTGGGCGTTTCAAAGCGGGTACCGGAATATCAACCGGTTGTCCATCGACTACGCCTGTCGGCCTCGCCTTAGGTCCCGACTTACCCTGGGCAGATCAGCTTGACCCAGGAACCCTTAGTCAATCGGCGCACACGTTTCTCACGTGTGTATCGCTACTCATGCCTGCATTCTCACTCGTGAACCGTCCACAACTCGCTTCCGCGGCTGCTTCACCCGGCACACGACGCTCCCCTACCCATCCATACAGGCGTTGGCCCTATGCGTATGAATGACACGACTTCGGCGGTACGCTTGAGCCCCGCTACATTGTCGGCGCGGAATCACTTGACCAGTGAGCTATTACGCACTCTTTCAAGGGTGGCTGCTTCTAAGCCAACCTCCTGGTTGTCTCTGCGACTCCACATCCTTTCCCACTTAGCGTACGCTTAGGGGCCTTAGTCGATGCTCTGGGCTGTTTCCCTCTCGACCATGGAGCTTATCCCCCACAGTCTCACTGCCGTGCTCTCACTTACCGGCATTCGGAGTTTGGCTAAGGTCAGTAACCCGGTAGGGCCCATCGCCTATCCAGTGCTCTACCTCCGGCAAGAAACACACGACGCTGCACCTAAATGCATTTCGGGGAGAACCAGCTATCACGGAGTTTGATTGGCCTTTCACCCCTAACCACAGGTCATCCCCCAGGTTTTCAACCCTGGTGGGTTCGGTCCTCCACGAAGTCTTACCTCCGCTTCAACCTGCCCATGGCTAGATCACTCCGCTTCGGGTCTTGAGCGCGCTACTAAACCGCCCTATTCGGACTCGCTTTCGCTACGGCTTCCCCACACGGGTTAACCTCGCAACACACCGCAAACTCGCAGGCTCATTCTTCAAAAGGCACGCAGTCACGACGCACCGAGCAAGCTCGATGCGCGACGCTCCCACGGCTTGTAGGCACACGGTTTCAGGTACTATTTCACTCCGCTCCCGCGGTACTTTTCACCATTCCCTCACGGTACTATCCGCTATCGGTCACCAGGGAATATTTAGGCTTAACGGGTGGTCCCGCCAGATTCACACGGGATTTCTCGGGCCCCGTGCTACTTGGGTGTCTCTCAAACAAGCCGCTGATGTTTCAGCTACGGGGGTCTTACCCTCTACGCCGGACCTTTCGCATGTCCTTCGCCTACATCAACGGTTTCTGACTCGTCTCACAGCCGGCAGACTGTGAAAGAGAGATCCCACAACCCCGCATGCGCAACCCCTGCCGGGTATCACACGCATACGGTTTGGCCTGATCCAGTTTCGCTCGCCACTACTCCCGGAATCACGGTTGTTTTCTCTTCCTGAGGGTACTGAGATGTTTCACTTCCCCTCGTTCCCTCCACACTGCCTATGTGTTCAGCAGCGGGTGACAGCCCATGACGACTGCCGGGTTTCCCCATTCGGAAACCCCCGGATCAAAGTCTGGTTGACGACTCCCCGGGGACTATCGTGGCCTCCCACGTCCTTCATCGGTTCCTGGTGCCAAGGCATCCACCGTGCGCCCTTAAAAACTTGGCCACAGATGCTCGCGTCCACTGTGCAGTTCTCAAACAACGACCAGCCACCCATCACCCCACCCATAACCGGGTGAGTGCACTGGGGCCGGCAACCGAAGGACGACCATGACGGCCGTACCTTCAGATACCCAACAGCGTGCCCGACCCGACCCATCAACCCTCACGTTCCACGCCGAAGCAGTACTAGTGAAGACTCATGTGCCGTGCCGAGTAGTCAACGTTCCACCCATGAGCTGACCACCGTCGAACATTTGCCGACGTAGTGGCTCTGGACCCCCGAAAGGGTCTAGATGCTCCTTAGAAAGGAGGTGATCCAGCCGCACCTTCCGGTACGGCTACCTTGTTACGACTTCGTCCCAATCGCCAGTCCCACCTTCGACAGCTCCCTCCCACAAGGGGTTGGGCCACCGGCTTCGGGTGTTACCGACTTTCGTGACGTGACGGGCGGTGTGTACAAGGCCCGGGAACGTATTCACCGCAGCAATGCTGATCTGCGATTACTAGCAACTCCGACTTCATGGGGTCGAGTTGCAGACCCCAATCCGAACTGAGACCGGCTTTTTGAGATTCGCTCCGCCTCGCGGCATCGCAGCTCATTGTACCGGCCATTGTAGCACGTGTGCAGCCCAAGACATAAGGGGCATGATGACTTGACGTCGTCCCCACCTTCCTCCGAGTTGACCCCGGCAGTCTCCTGTGAGTCCCCATCACCCCGAAGGGCATGCTGGCAACACAGAACAAGGGTTGCGCTCGTTGCGGGACTTAACCCAACATCTCACGACACGAGCTGACGACAGCCATGCACCACCTGTACACCGACCACAAGGGGGGCACCATCTCTGATGCTTTCCGGTGTATGTCAAGCCTTGGTAAGGTTCTTCGCGTTGCGTCGAATTAAGCCACATGCTCCGCTGCTTGTGCGGGCCCCCGTCAATTCCTTTGAGTTTTAGCCTTGCGGCCGTACTCCCCAGGCGGGGAACTTAATGCGTTAGCTGCGGCACCGACGACGTGGAATGTCGCCAACACCTAGTTCCCAACGTTTACGGCGTGGACTACCAGGGTATCTAATCCTGTTCGCTCCCCACGCTTTCGCTCCTCAGCGTCAGTAATGGCCCAGAGATCCGCCTTCGCCACCGGTGTTCCTCCTGATATCTGCGCATTTCACCGCTACACCAGGAATTCCGATCTCCCCTACCACACTCTAGCCTGCCCGTATCGACTGCAGACCCGGGGTTAAGCCCCGGGCTTTCACAACCGACGTGACAAGCCGCCTACGAGCTCTTTACGCCCAATAATTCCGGACAACGCTTGCGCCCTACGTATTACCGCGGCTGCTGGCACGTAGTTAGCCGGCGCTTCTTCTGCAGGTACCGTCACTTTCGCTTCTTCCCTGCTGAAAGAGGTTTACAACCCGAAGGCCGTCATCCCTCACGCGGCGTCGCTGCATCAGGCTTTCGCCCATTGTGCAATATTCCCCACTGCTGCCTCCCGTAGGAGTCTGGGCCGTGTCTCAGTCCCAGTGTGGCCGGTCGCCCTCTCAGGCCGGCTACCCGTCGTCGCCTTGGTAGGCCATTACCCCACCAACTAGCTGATAGGCCGCGGGCTCATCCTTCACCGCCGGAGCTTTCAACCTTCCTCCAGGAGGAGGAAAGTATTATCCGGTATTAGACCCCGTTTCCAGGGCTTGTCCCAGAGTGAAGGGCAGATTGCCCACGTGTTACTCACCCGTTCGCCACTAATCCACCCCGAAGGGCTTCATCGTTCGACTTGCATGTGTTAAGCACGCCGCCAGCGTTCGTCCTGAGCCAGGATCAAACTCTCCGTGAATGTTTTCCCGTAATCGGGACAACACATCACGAGAGCGGAACGACAAGGTCGGAATAAGACCCGTCGTCCACTGCGTCCTCGCTGTGTTTTTGCCTGCCGAACCCGAAGGTTCCGCAGGACTTTCAAAGGAACCACCAACCTGCCGTAGCAGGCCGGGGTATCAACATATCTGGCGTTGACTTTTGGCACGCTGTTGAGTTCTCAAGGAACGGACGCTTCCTTTGTACTCACCCTCAGAACATTTTCTGGGGCTTTCCTCCGGGCGCTTCCCTTCGGTCTTGCGTTTCCGACTCTATCAGACTCTTTCGTGTCCGATTCCCGGTCGAAGCGGGTCAAGCGGTTTTCGCTTTCCAGTTCTTCGCTTTCGCGTTTCCCTTTCCGGCGAGTCCGACTCTATCAGATCCTTTCGGGCCTGATTCCCAGTCAGCGGGCTTGTCCTCCCGGCCGTTGGGCCGTTCCGACGAGTGAGACATTAGCGGAATCCTGGGCCCCGACGCTAATCGGGGTCGCGTTCCTTCGAACGCGGATTCCTCATTCCGTACAGGCGCACGCCAACGCATGCGACAACTGTCGCGTGCTCGTTGTGTTTACTGCGGAATGGCTGTCCGGGGACCGACCTGGGCCGGCGCTCACGTCGGACAACTCGGAGCACACTACGGACGTCGGCGGGTCGTGTCAACCCCCGGCCTCGGCGCACCGCGCCGGCGGCGGACGATCCGGCGCGGCGGGCTGGTTCAGCCGTTGCCGGAGGCGAGCTGGCGGCTGCGGTCGCGGGCCGCTTCGAGTGCGGCGATGAGGGCGGCGCGTACGCCGTGGTTCTCGAGCTCGCGGATGGCGCTGATGGTGGTGCCGGCCGGGCTGGTGACGGCCTCGCGGAGCTTGACCGGGTGCTCGCCGCTGTCCCGGAGCATGACGGCGGCGCCGATCGCGGCCTGGACGATGAGGTCGTGGGCCTGGGCGCGCGGCAGGCCGAGCAGGATGCCGGCGTCGGTCATCGCCTCGACGAGGAAGTAGAAGTACGCGGGGCCCGAGCCGGAGAGGGCGGTGGCCGCGTCCTGCTGGGACTCCGGGACGCGGAGGGTCTTGCCGACCCCCTTGAAGATGGTGTCCGCCGAGGCGAGGTGCTCTCCGGTGGCGTGGCTGCCCCCGGAGATGACGGACATGCCCTCGTCGACCAGGACCGGGGTGTTCGGCATGACGCGTACGACCGGGGTCCCGGCGGCGAGGCGCTCCTCGATGAAGGCGGTCGTGATGCCGGCCGCCGCGCTGATGACCAGGCGGTCGGCGGTGAGGTGCGGGGCCAGCTCGTCGAGGAGGCGCCCCATGTCCTGGGGCTTGACCGCGAGGATGAGGATGTCGGCCCGCTTGGCGGCGTCCGCGTTGGTGACCGCGTCCACGCCGTAGCGGTCGCGCAGTTCGGCGGCCCGGTCCGAGCGGCGGGTGGTGACCAGCAGGTTCGACGGGCGCCAGCCGGCCCGGATCATCCCGCTGAGCAGGGCCTCGCCGATCTTGCCGGTGCCGAGGACTGCAACTGTCTGGGTCATGCCGTTCACCCTCCGGGCGGTGCTCGATGTGCGCGGTGCTCAGTGCTCGTCGGCGCCATCTTCGCACCGCCCCGTCACGCGGTGCGGCGGCGGAGGGTGGCGGCCCCGAGGGCCAGGACGAGCAGGGCGCAGCCGGCCACGACGAGTACGTCGCGGACGAAGTCGCCGGTGACGTCGGTGTGGCGGAGGACCTCGTTCATGCCGTCCACGGCGTACGACATGGGCAGCACGTCCGAGATCGCGTCCAGGAAGGGCGCCATTCGGTCGCGGGGGATGAAGAGGCCGCAGAGCAGCAGCTGCGGGAAGATCACCGCGGGCATGAACTGGACGGCCTGGAACTCGGAGGCGGCGAACGCCGAGACGAACAGCCCGAGTGCCGTGCCGAGCAGCGCGTCGAGCACGGCGACCAGGAGCAGCAGCCAGGGCGAGCCCATGACGTCCAGGCCGAGGGCCCACACCGAGAGCCCGGTGGCCAGGAGCGACTGGAGGACGGCGACGGCGCCGAAGGCGAGCGCGTAACCGGCGATCAGGTCGCCCTTGCCGAGCGGCATCGAGAGCAGGCGCTCCAGGGTGCCGGAGGTGCGTTCGCGCAGGGTGGCGATCGAGGTCACCAGGAACATCGTGATCAGCGGGAAGATGCCGAGCAGCGAGGCCCCGATGGAGTCGAAGGTCTGCGGGCTGCCGTCGAAGACGTACCGCAGCAGGGTGATCAGGAGGACCGGGACCAGCAGGAGCAGACCGACCGTGCGGGGGTCGTGGGCGAGCTGGCGCAGGACGCGGGCGGCGGTGGCGAGGGTGCGGGCGGGGCTGAGAGGGGCCGTAGTCGTCATCGGGCGTTCTCCTTGCGGGTGGCGGCCGCGTCGACCAGGTGGAGGAATGCCTCTTCGACGGTGTCGGTGCCGGCGGCGGTGCGCAGGGCGTCCGGGGTGTCGTCGGCGAGGATCTCGCCCTCGCGCATGAGGAGGAGGCGGTGGCAGCGCTCGGCCTCGTCCATGACGTGGGAGGAGATGAGGAGCGTGGTGCCGCGTTCGGCGGCGAGGGTGTGGAACAGCTGCCACAGGTCGCGGCGCAGGACCGGGTCGAGGCCGACGGTCGGTTCGTCCAGGACGAGCAGGTCCGGGGTGCCGAGCAGGGCGACGGCGAGGGAGACGCGGGTCCGCTGGCCGCCGGAGAGATTGCCGGCGAGGGCGTCCTCGTGGCTGGTCAGGTCGACCTCGGTGAGCGCGCGGCTGACGGCGTCGCGGCGGGTGCCGCGGTGGGCGCGGCCCGGCCGGAGGACCGCCGCGAAGTAGTCCAGGTTCTGCCGGACGGTGAGGTCGGTGTAGACGGAGGGAGCCTGGGTGACGTACCCGACGCGGGGGCGCAGGGAGGGGTGGCCGGCGGGGCTGCCGAGGACCTGGAGGGTGCCGGTGACCTTGGCCTGGGTGCCGACGACGGCACGCATGAGGGTGGATTTGCCGCAGCCGGAGGGGCCGAGGAGGCCGGTGATCCTGCCGGGTTCGACGGTGAAGTCGAGGCCCCTGAGGACCGTGCGGCTGCCTCGTTGGACGGTGAGGCCACGGGCCTCGACGGCGACGCCCGAAGAATTCATCATGTGATGAATATTCTCTCCGCAGGGCGTCGCCGTCAAGGTTCAGCGCACGGCCGCGCTCAGCCCGACGACGTACGCCTCTTCCACCGTGCCGTCCGGGAACTCCGCCAGGAGCCGGTTCCGCTCCTCGGCGAGGAAGCTTCGGGCCGCCTCGTCGTCGGTGGTCAGGAACGCGGAGTGGCTGCCGAGGTTGTCGACGTGGGTGGTGAGGGGGACGCGCCGGGTCCACGGGACGCGGCGGTGGGTGAAGGCGAGGTCCGGCGGCAGGTCGCGGTCCTGGACGGCCGAGCGCCTTGGGCCCAGTTCCTCCGGGCCGACGCCGAAGAAGCGGAGGAGCCGTTCCTCCTGGGCGACAGGCCCTGGGTCCTCGACGGCGTCGAACAGGGCGTCCGGGTAGCTGGGGCGGGCGGCGGCGTACTGGGCGGCGGCCCGGTCGAAGGACAGGGCGCGCGAGGGGCCCGGGACCGCATCCGGTGCGTGTGTCGTGGTCATGCGGTCATCGTGCCCGCCGGCCCCGGGTGCGTCAGCCGCGGCGGCCCTTCTTCTTCCGGGACGCGGGGTTGCCGGTGCGGGCGGCGCGGCGCTTCGCGTACCGGGCCGTGGCCTCCTCGTACTCCGTACGCCGCAGCTTCTCGCCGGGCGCCTCGGTGAACGTACGGAAGAAGTACGCGAGCAGCGAGCCGACGAAGCCGATGGCCTTCAGGCCGCGCAGGGTCTCCTCGCGGGCCGGGTCGGCCGGGCGGCGGCTGAAGCCCTCCCAGGTCTTGCGGAAGGCGACCGCGCTGCAGATGGCGAACATCGCGACGACCAGCACGCCGACGAAACCGCCGATGTCGGCGATCTCCAGGCCCTGGTAGGCGAAGCGCAGGACGAAGCAGGCGGCGACGGCCGCGGCGAGCGAACCGACGGCGGCGCCGGCGCGGCGCAGGCCGTAGTGACCGTCGTGGGCGACCCAGGTGGTCCCGAAGAAGCGGAGGGGCTCGGGCTGCGGGCCCTGCGGGGTCGCGGGCTCGGACGGGCCGGAGGCCACGCCGTCGGGGGTCTCGCTGTTCTCGCTCACGGGGTCGATTATCCCGCAGTCGGGGGCGGACCCGTCAGACCTGGGTGCGGCCCCTGCGTCCACGGGGGCCGCACACCGGGGTCAGCCCAGCTTCGAGACGTCGCGGACCGCGCCGCGGTCGGCGCTCGTCGCCATCGCCGCGTACGCCCGCAGCGCCGCCGAGACCTTGCGGTCGCGGTTCTTCGGGGCGTACACGCCGTTCAGCGCCTCGCGGCGGGTGGCCAGCTCGTCCTCGGGGACCAGGAGCTCGATCGAACGGTTCGGGATGTCGATCCGGATGCGGTCGCCGTCCTCGACGAGCGCGATCGCGCCGCCGGAGGCCGCCTCGGGCGAGGCGTGGCCGATGGACAGGCCCGACGTACCGCCGGAGAAGCGGCCGTCCGTGATCAGGGCGCAGGTCTTGCCGAGGCCGCGGCCCTTCAGGAAGGACGTCGGGTAGAGCATCTCCTGCATGCCGGGGCCGCCGCGCGGGCCCTCGTAGCGGATGACGACGACGTCGCCGTGCGTGATCTCCTTGCGGAGGATCTTGTCGACGGCCTCCTCCTGCGACTCGCAGACGACCGCCGGGCCCTCGAACGTCCAGATCGACTCGTCGACGCCGGCCGTCTTCACGACGCAGCCGTCCAGCGCGATGTTGCCCTTGAGGACCGCGAGGCCGCCGTCCTCGGAGTACGCGTGGGCCGCGTCGCGGATGCAGCCGCCGGCGGCGTCCAGGTCGAGGGTCTCCCAGCGCTCCGACTGCGAGAAGGCGGTCGCGGAGCGGACGCAGCCGGGGGCCGCGTGCCACAGCTCCACGGCCTCGGGCGACGGGGAGCCGCCGCGCACGTCCCAGTTCTTCAGCCAGTCCGCGAGGGTGTCGGCGTGCACCGCGTGCACGTCCTCGTTGAGCAGTCCGCCGCGGTGCAGCTCGCCCAGGAGGGCGGGGATGCCGCCGGCCCGGTGCACGTCCTCCATGTAGTACGTCCCGCCGGGCGCCACGTTGGGGGCGACCTTCGAGAGGCAGGGGACGCGGCGGGAGACCTCGTTGATGTCGTCGAGGTCGAAGTCCAGCTCGGCCTCCTGGGCGGCGGCCAGCAGGTGCAGGATCGTGTTGGTGGAGCCGCCCATCGCGATGTCCAGCGCCATCGCGTTCTCGAACGCGGCGCGGCTGCCGATGGCGCGCGGCAGGACCGTCGCGTCGTCCTGCTCGTAGTACCGCTTGGTGATGTCCACGACCGTGCGGCCGGCGTTCTCGTACAGCGCCCTGCGGGCCGTGTGCGTGGCGAGGACGGAGCCGTTGCCGGGGAGGGAGAGGCCGAGGGCCTCGGTCAGGCAGTTCATCGAGTTGGCGGTGAACATGCCGGAACAGCTGCCGCAGGTCGGGCAGGCGTTCTCCTCGATACGGAGCATGTCCTCGTCGGAGATGCTCTCGTCCACGGCGTCGCTGATCGCGTTGACCAGGTCCAGCTTGCGGACCGTGCCGTCCACGAGGGTGGCCTTGCCGGCCTCCATCGGGCCGCCGGAGACGAAGACCGTCGGGATGTTCAGGCGCATCGCGGCCATGAGCATGCCCGGGGTGATCTTGTCGCAGTTCGAGATGCAGATGAGGGCGTCGGCGCAGTGGGCCTCGACCATGTACTCGACGCTGTCCGCGATCAGGTCGCGGGAGGGCAGGCTGTAGAGCATGCCGCCGTGGCCCATGGCGATGCCGTCGTCCACGGCGATCGTGTTGAACTCGCGGGGCACCGCACCTGCGGCCTTGATCGCCTCGGAGACGATGCGGCCGACGGGGGCGAGGTGGGTGTGGCCGGGGACGAACTCGGTGAAGGAGTTGGCGACGGCGATGATCGGCTTGCCGATGTCCTCGCTCGCTACGCCGGAGGCCCGCATGAGGGCGCGGGCGCCGGCCATGTTGCGGCCGTGGGTGACTGTGCGGGACCTCAGCGTGGGCATCGTCTTTCGCTCCTTACTGCGTTTGAGACTGGTGTCGAGAGTACGCCGTTGGTGCCAGGATGTGGACCGGGTGTCCGCTATACGGAAGGCTGGGGCTGGGGCGCCTGCGGCGGGCCTGTTCCCCACCCCGCCCCTTCCCGGAACCTGGGGCTCTGCCCCGGACCCCGCTCCTCAATCGCCGGAGGGGCTGCCCGTAAGCCCCTGCGCGGACGGGTCCGCCAGGTAGCGCTGGAGCGTCGGGGCCACCATCTCGATGATCTTCTCCGGCGGCGCCGACGCCAACGGCTCCGCCTTCAGCACGTACCGCAGTATCGCGATCCCCACCATGTGCGACGCCGCCAGCTCCGCGCGGAACGTCGCGTCCGGGACGTTCAGCCCCGCGGCCACGCGCTCCAGCAGGCGCCGGAGTACGAAGCTCCGCAGGACCTTCGCGGCGGCCTCGTGGGTGAGGGCGGAGCGGAGTACGGCGAGGAGGGGGGCGCGGGTGGCCGGGTTCTCCCAGATCGCGATGAAGGCGCGGGCCAGGCGTTCGCCCACGTCCCGGGTGTCGCCTTCGAGGACGGCCGGGACCAGGAGGGCGGGCTCGAAGGACAGCTCGATCGCGGCGGCGAAGACCTCGTCCTTCGTACCGAAGTAGTGGTGGACCAGCGCGGAGTCCACGCCGGCCGCGCGGGCGATGCCCCGGACCGAGGTCTTGTCGTACCCGCGCTCGGAGAACTCCGTGCGGGCGGCCTCCAGGATGCGGGTGCGCGCGTCGGGGCCGGTGTCCGCCGACGTACGGGCGGGGCGGCCCCGGCGCCTGGGGGCCGGCGCGTCGTCGGTCATGAGCGCGGGGCGCGCTCGGCGGACGAGGCGAGGTGGAGCCGGGTGAAGGCGAGGGCCTCGGCGAGGTCGGCCTCGCGTTCGGCGGTGGACATCGCACGGCGGGTGTTGACCTCGATGACCACGTGCCCGTCGAAGCCGGAACCGGCCAGCCGTTCCAGCAGCTCCGCGCAGGGCTGGTCGCCCCGGCCGGGCACCAGGTGCTCGTCCTTGTTGGAGCCCTTGCCGTCGGCCAGGTGGACGTGGGCCAGCCGGTCGCCCATCCGGTCCACCATGGCCAGGCCGTCCGTGCGGGCGGTGGCGGTGTGCGACAGGTCCACCGTGAAGTGCCGGTAGTCGTCGTTGGTGACGTCCCAGTCGGGGGCGTACGCGAGCATCTCGCGGTCCCGGTAGCGCCACGGGTACATGTTCTCGACGGCGAACCGGACGTCCGTCTCGTCGGCCATCCGCCAGATTCCGGTGACGAAGTCACGGGCGTAATTGCGCTGCCACCGGAACGGGGGGTGCACGACGACCGTCGACGCGCCCAGCTTCTCGGCGGCGGCGCGGGCCCGCTGGAGCTTGACCCACGGATCGGTGGACCAGACCCGCTGGGTGATCAGCAGACAGGGCGCGTGGACGGCGAGTATCGGCACCTGGTGGTAGTCGGAGAGCCGGCGCAGGGCCTCGATGTCCTGGCTGACCGGGTCGGTCCAGACCATGACCTCGACGCCGTCGTAGCCGAGGCGCGCGGCGATCTCGAAGGCCGTCGCCGTCGACTCCGGATAGACCGAGGCCGTCGACAGGGCGACCTTCGCATCCGGGACGCGCACCACTGGTTCTGCCACGCAGACAGCGTACGGGCTGTGGTGTGCCCCGCCGAGGGAGAGCGCCGGAAAGTGAGAAGGGCCGCACGGGCCCCGGGGGCGCTCAGTCGAGCGCCGCTCGACCGTCCGACGGCAGGTGGTCCAGGCGGCGCAGGATGACGCCCTCGCGCAGCGCCCAGGGGCAGATCTCCAGCTCGTCGACGTCCAGCAGGTCCATCGCGCCCTCCGCGACCAGCGCCCCGGCCAGCAGCTGCGTGGCGCGGCCCTCGGAGACGCCGGGGAGGGTCTGGCGCTCCTCGGTGGTCATCGCGGCCAGCTTCGGCACCCACTCCTCCACCGCCTTGCGGCTGAGGGTGCGCTGCGCGTACTGGCCCTCGGCGGAGCGTGCCGCGCCCGCGATCCTGGCGAGCTGCTTGAACGTCTTGGAGGTGGCCACCACGTGGTCCGGGCGGCCGATGCGGGCGAAGTCGCCGACGCTGCGGGCGATGCGCGCCCGTACGTGCCGGCGCAGCGCCTTCACCTCGGCCGGGTCCGGCGGGTCGCCCGGCAGCCAGCCCGCGGTGAGGCGCCCGGCGCCCAGCGGCAGGGACACCGCGGCGGCCGGTTCCTCGTCCATGCCGTACGCGATCTCCAGCGAGCCGCCGCCGATGTCCAGGACCAGCAGCTTGCCCGCGGACCATCCGTACCAGCGGCGGGCGGCGAGGAAGGTGAGCCGGGCCTCCTCCGTGCCGCTGAGGACCGCGAGGTCGACGCCCGTCTCGTCCCGTACCCGGTCGAGCACCTGATCGGCGTTGCTCGCGTCGCGTACCGCGGAGGTGGCGAAGGCGAGGACGTCCTCGCAGCCCTTGTCCTCGGCGGCTTCGAGCGCGCCGGCGATCGTGCCGACCAGCCGGTCCACGCCGACCGGGCCGATCGCGCCGTCCTCGTCGAGGAGCTCGGCGAGGCGCAGCTCGGCCTTGTGCGAGTGCGCGGGCAGCGGGCGGGCGCCGGGATGCGCGTCCACCACCAGCAGATGAACGGTGTTCGACCCCACGTCGAGGACTCCGAGTCTCATACGGGGAACGCTACTGCCGGTCGGCCTTACTCTGGGCGCGTGCCAAAGACGAAAAAGGCGAAGCCGGGCAAAGCCACGAAGAAGCGGGACGTCGTGCCGGACGTCCCGCAGGACATCAAGCACGTGGAGAAGGTGGAGATGCACACGCCGGCGACGGCGGAGCCCGATCCCTCCGACGAGACGGAGCTCGACTTCCCGCGCGCCTGGGTGGAGTTCCCCGATCCCGCCGACGACGAGCAGGTCTTCCGCTGCGACCTGACCTGGCTGACGTCCAGGTGGACGTGCGTCTTCGGCAGCGGCTGCCAGGGCATCCAGGCGGGCCGCGCGGACGACGGCTGCTGCACGCTGGGCGCGCATTTCTCGGACGAGGACGACGAGAAGCGGGTGGCCGGTCATGTCGCGCGCCTCACTCCGGAGCTGTGGCAGTTCCACGACGTCGGTTCGGAGACGGGCTGGACGCAGACCGACGACGACGGGGAGCGCCAGACGCGGCGCTGGCAGGGCTCGTGCATCTTCCAGAACCGGCCGGGCTTCCCCGCCGGGGCGGGCTGCTCGCTGCACATCCTGGCGCTGCGGGAGGGCCGGGAGCCGCTGGAGACCAAGCCGGACGTCTGCTGGCAGCTGCCCGTGCGGCGTACGTACGAGTGGATCGACCGGCCCGACGACACGCGGGTTCTCCAGGTGTCGATCGGTGAGTACGACCGGCGGGGCTGGGGTCCGGGCGGCCACGACCTGCACTGGTGGTGCACGTCGGCGACGTCGGCGCACGGGGCGGGTGAGCCGGTGTACGTGTCGTACCGGCCGGAGCTCATCGAGCTGATGGGCAAGGAGGCGTACGCCACGCTGACCGAGCTGTGCGAGCAGCGGCTCGCCTCGCTGCTGCCGATGGCCCCGCACCCGGCGGACCCGGCGTAGAAACGCTGCACGGTCAGTCCGCCCGGGGCGGGGTGCTCGGGTCCTTCGGCGGCGCGGGCGGTCCTGAGGAGCCGGTCGGGTCGGGGGTCGGGCTCGTCCCGGGCTCCGTCGGGGTGGGCGTGGGGTCGGTCGGGTCCGGCGTCGGCTCGGGGGGGTCCGGGGTGGGCTCGGGCTCCGTGGGGGTGGGCGTCGGGTCGGCCGGGACCGGCGGGCGCGGGTGGAGGGTGCCGCGCGGCGGGTGGCCGGGGCGCGGCGAGGTGCCGGGCGCCTTGGCCCCGTAGCCGTGCAGGGCGACGACCGCGCCCGAGGGGGCGAGCGTGAGGTGGGCGGTCCAGGGGCCCGCGGGTTCCCGCGCGTGGTCCACGACGGCGCGGATCGTGACGCTGCCGCCCGCCGCGAGCTTCCCGGAGGTCCGGCTCAGGCGTACCCAGGAGCGGTCGGTGGCCGCGGACCAGGAGACCGGTCCTGCCTTTGACGCGGTGAGCGTGACGAGGGTGGCGGAGCCGGAGGTGCGGGCCTCGACGGTGAGCCGGCCCTCGCCCTGGTCCGGGGCGCGGGACGGACCGGCGCCGGGGCTGACGACCTCGGCGGAGACCTCCGGGAGGGTGTCCCGGTCCGTGAAGCGGCTGCCGGCGTCGGGGCGGGCGTTGCCGGCGTTCTCGTAGTGGTCGTACGGGGTTTCGCCCGCGCCGGTGTCGCTGTCGGCGGCGCTGACCGCGGAGCCGTCGCGGCCCTCGCCGGTGAGCGGGGCGCCCCGGTAGGCGGACCACAGGGCGATGACGGGGGCGGCGACGACGGTGGCGACGACCGTCGTCGTCAGGACCCGGGAGCGCAGCCTGTCGCGGCGCGCGGCGTGGTCCTTGGGGTCCACGGGGAAGCCGGTGCGGTCGAAGCGCGGTGTGGCGGACCGATTCTTCTGGTGTTTCTGCGCGTGCAGCATGGCCACGTACGCGGACGGCCCCGGCGCTTCCACGAGGGGCAGCACGGCGGCCGGGGTCACCGCTTTTCCGGGCCACGGTCGCCCGGCCCCGGCGCACTCGGCGGCGCGGCGGCAGCGCGGGCAGTCGTCCACGTGCCGTACGAGCTCGCGGCGGAGGGTGGCGGAGAGCAGCGCGCGGTGGTCGCCGGTGAGCCGGCCGGCCGTGGGGCAGTTGCCCTTCTCGACGACGGCCAGGGCGGCCCGGGTGCGCTCGACCTCGCAGGCGGCGCCGGCCAGCAGCTCGCGGGCGGACGTGGCGTCGAGGCCGAGGACGGCGGCGACCGCGCGCGGGGTCAGCCCGTGCCGTACGGCCAGCTCCAGGGCCTCGCGCTGCTCCGGCGTGGTGCCCGCCGCCTCGGGCCAGGCGAGCCGGGCCAGCTCCCGGCGGTGCGCCTCGGGTGCGGGGCCGTGGTGCGGCCGGGCGTCGTCGGGGCGGCGGTGGGCGCGGCGGCCCTGCTTCTGTTCGGTGAGCCGGCGCAGGCAGGTCCACCGGGCCAGGGCGTACAGCCAGGTTTTACGTTCCTCCGCGACGGCCGGGCAGCGGGCGCCCTGCCGTTCGGCCAGGGCGAGGACGCCGCCGAGCGCCTCGGTGGCCGCGTCGTGGTCGCAGAGGACGGAGAGGCAGTAGGTGAACAGGCCGTCGAGATGGGGCTCGTAACGGGCGGGCGGCTGCTTCGGCGAGGCGTGGGGCGCGCGATGCTGCCCCCGGTGCACGCGGGTGGTGTTCGTGGGGGGCTCGGGGGTGTGCGTGGGGGTCTGCAGCCTGCTGCTCGTCACCTTGCGACCGTAGGCAGGGCGGGGCGGACCCCTGGTGCTCCTTGAGTAGATTTAACCCTTTCGGGTGAACGTATCGCGCGATAAAGGACAGGCTTCCCCCGCCTCGTTGTCCGACCCCACCGATACGGTGGCGCCATGGCTGCCCGTACGAAATCCGCGAAGGACCGGCCGTCCTATCGCTGCACCGAATGCGGCTGGACCACCGCGAAGTGGCTCGGCCGTTGCCCCGAGTGCCAGGCGTGGGGGACGGTCGAGGAGTTCGGCGGTGCCCCCGCCGTCCGGACCACGGCCGCGGGCCGGGTGTCCACCGCCGCCCTGCCCATCGGCCAGGTCGACAGCCGGCAGGCCACGGCCCGGCCCACCGGCGTGGGCGAGCTGGACCGGGTGCTGGGCGGAGGCCTGGTGCCCGGGGCCGTCGTGCTGCTCGCGGGCGAGCCGGGCGTCGGCAAGTCCACGCTGCTGCTCGACGTCGCGGCGAAGGCGGCGACCGACGAGCACCGCACCTTGTATGTGACCGCTGAGGAGTCCGCGTCCCAGGTCCGGATGCGGGCCGACCGGATCCACGCGATCAACGACCACCTGTACCTGGCGGCGGAGACCGATCTGTCGGCGGTGCTCGGCCACCTCGACGCGGTCAAGCCCTCGCTGCTGGTCCTGGACTCGGTGCAGACCGTGGCCTCGCCGGAGATCGAGGGCGCGCCGGGCGGGATGGCGCAGGTCCGCGAGGTGGCGGGGGCGCTGATCCGGGCCTCCAAGGAGCGCGGGATGTCGACGCTGCTCGTGGGCCACGTCACCAAGGAGGGCGCGATCGCCGGGCCCCGGCTCCTGGAGCACCTGGTGGACGTGGTGCTGTCGTTCGAGGGCGACCGCCATGCCCGGCTGCGTCTGGTGCGCGGCGTCAAGAACCGGTACGGGGCGACCGACGAGGTCGGCTGCTTCGAGCTGCACGACGAGGGCATCACGGGCCTCGCCGATCCGTCCGGCCTCTTCCTCACGCGGCGCGACGAGCCGGTGCCGGGCACCTGCCTGACCGTGACCCTGGAGGGCAAGCGGCCCCTGGTCGCGGAGGTGCAGGCGCTGACGGTGGACTCGCAGATCCCCTCGCCCCGGCGCACCACGTCGGGCCTGGAGACGTCCCGGGTGTCGATGATGCTCGCGGTCCTGGAGCAGCGCGGCCGGATCAGCTCGCTGGGCAAGCGGGACATCTACAGCGCGACGGTGGGCGGCGTGAAGCTGTCGGAGCCGGCCGCCGACCTGGCCATCGCGCTGGCGCTGGCGAGCGCGGCGAGCGACACACCGCTGCCGAAGAACCTGGTGGCGATCGGCGAGGTGGGGCTCGCGGGCGAGGTCAGGCGGGTCACGGGGGTCCAGCGCCGGCTGGCCGAGGCGCACCGGCTGGGGTTCACGCACGCCCTGGTCCCGACCGATCCGGGCAAGGTCCCGGCGGGTATGAAGGTGACGGAAGTGGCCGACATGGGCGACGCGCTCAGGGCGCTCCCGCGCCGGACCCGCGCACAGGCCCCCCGGGAGGACGACGCGCGCCGGTAGACTTTGCCCTGGTCTCGCCCGTCCGTACGAACGGTACGAGGGACCGGGGGGTGTCCGAGACATCCCCGTGGGTCCTTCGATCGGATCCGGCCCGTTCCGCGGCGGCAGGCCACGAGGGCACCGCAAACCTGTGACCGGAGGAGTGCAGTGGCAGCCAGCGACCGGGCAGCATCGCCCGGAAAGTCCGGCCAAACCACGGGTAACGAGGCGCTGATCCGCGCCTCGTTGAGCGCCGTCGCGCCCGGTATGGCCCTGCGGGACGGCCTGGAGCGCGTTCTCCGCGGCAACACCGGGGGTCTGATCGTGCTCGGCATGGACAAGACCGTCGAGTCGATGTGCACGGGCGGCTTCGTGCTGGACGTGGAGTTCACCGCGACACGGCTGCGGGAGCTCGCCAAGCTCGACGGGGCCCTGATCCTCGACAAGGACATGACCAAGATCCTGCGGGCCGGCGTGCAACTGGTCCCGGACGCGTCGATCCCCACCGAGGAGACCGGCACCCGGCACCGCACGGCGGACCGGGTCTCCAAGCAGTGCAATTTCCCGGTGGTCTCGGTCTCCCAGTCGATGCGCCTGATCGCGCTGTACGTGAACGGGGAGCGCCGGGTCCTGGAGGAGTCGGCGGCGATCCTGTCCCGCGCCAACCAGGCGCTCGCGACGCTGGAGCGGTACAAGCTGCGGCTCGACGAGGTCGCCGGGACGCTCTCCGCGCTGGAGATCGAGGACCTGGTGACCGTCCGGGACGTGACGGCGGTGGCCCAGCGCCTGGAGATGGTCCGCCGGATCGCGACGGAGATCGCGGAGTACGTGGTGGAGCTCGGCACCGACGGACGGCTGCTGTCGCTCCAGCTGGACGAGCTGATCGCGGGCGTGGAGCCGGAGCGCGAGCTGGTCGTGCGGGACTACGTGCCGGAGCCGACCGCGAAGCGTTCGCGCACGGTGGCGGAGGCGCTGACCGAGCTGGACTCGCTGACCCACACCGAGCTGCTCGAACTCCCGGTGGTGGCGCGGGCGCTGGGCTACAGCGGTTCGCCCGAGACGCTGGACTCGGCGGTGTCGCCGCGCGGTTTCCGGCTGCTGGCGAAGGTGCCGCGGCTGCCCGGCGCGATCATCGACCGGCTCGTGGAGCACTTCGGCGGTCTGCAGAAGCTGCTCGCGGCGAGCGTGGACGACCTGCAGACGGTGGACGGGGTCGGCGAGGCCCGGGCGCGCAGCGTGCGCGAGGGCCTGTCCCGGCTGGCCGAGTCGTCGATCCTCGAACGGTACGTGTAGGCCCCGGGCCGGCCGCGCGGGCTCAGTCCTTCGCGAGGACGAACGAGGCGCGCTGCACCGGCTCGCCCGGCGCCTTGGCCTCCACGAGGTACGTGCCCGGCTTCGCCCTCCCCGGCGGCGGGGTCGCGCACTTGGGGGCGCTCCTGTCGCGGTCCCACTCCACGGTGTGCACGACGGTCGTCCCGGCGGGCACCTCAAGGAGCACGGGTGCCGGCTTGCGCGGGCAGTCCTTCGACGACCACACCTCGTCGTCGTCCCCGCCCGCCTCGGTGACGGTGAACACCGCGCTCTTCGGGCCGAAGTCGGCCTTGCAGGCGGTGGACGAGGTGTTGGTGGCGAAGAGGCGGAACTTCGGCTTCTCGTCGGGCGAATAGCTGAGTTCGGTCTTCAGGCTGAGCCGGATCGAGCCCGGGACGCAGTCGGGGAGCGAGGAGCCCGCCGGCACCGGCCGCGCGGCCTCGGCACCGGAACCGGAAGCCGACCCGGAGCTCGAACCGGAGGCGGAGCCGGAACCGGTCTCCTGGCCACCGCCGTTGGCGTCCGAGGAGCCGGACGAGCCGCCCGTGCCGGCGGAACCGCCGCCCGAACTGCCGTCCTCGTCACCGTTGCTGCCGCCGGAGCCGTCCGACTCGCCGCCCCCGCCGGGCTGTTCGCTGATCGCGGGGCCGGAACCGGAAGGTCCGGGCGTGATCGAACCGGCCGGGCTGGAGCCGGGCGCCTTGGAGTCGTCGTGGGGCTTCCCCTTGCCGCCACCCGAGGTGACGGCCCATGCGATCAGCAGTGCGAGCAGCACGACCAGGGCCGCCGCGACCGCCCTCCGTCGCCAGTAGATGCTGGAGGGTAGCGGACCGATCGGACTACGCAGAGATCCCACGGCGCAAACTGTACGAGAGATCCGGCCCAACTCCCGCCCCACCCGCCGCCTTGGCCCCCAAGTTTTCCGGATCATCATTCCGCGAAGGCCAGTTCGGCCGCCGAGCACATCCGCAATGACCCGGTGCGATGAAACGTTTACGCAGGGCCAACGCCCTCGACCGGGCGGAAAAGGCCCCATCGGCCACTTGCCGCAACGGCTCGCGGGGCGTGGGGCCTCTTACCGGAACGCCGTGTCAGGATCGATGGTGCGATGACTGCCACGACTGCGACCCAGACGCCCCCCTCCTCCCTCCACACCCCCGTCATCGGGTGGTTCGACCAGCACGCCCGCGATCTGCCCTGGCGCCGCCCCGAAGCGGGTGCCTGGGGTGTGATGGTGAGCGAGTTCATGCTGCAGCAGACCCCCGTCAGCCGGGTACTCCCGGTGTACGAGCAGTGGCTGGCCCGCTGGCCGCGCCCCGCCGACCTCGCGGCCGAGCCGCCCGGTGAGGCGGTCCGTGCCTGGGGCCGGCTCGGCTACCCGCGCCGGGCACTACGGCTCCACGGGGCCGCCCAGGCGATAACGGAACGCCATGGCGGCGACGTACCGAGCGAGCACGCCCAGCTGCTCGCGCTGCCCGGCATCGGCGAGTACACGGCGGCGGCCGTGGCCTCGTTCGCGTACCGGCAGCGGCACGCCGTCCTGGACACCAACGTCCGCCGGGTCTTCGCCCGGGCCGCAGCCGGCATCCAGTACCCGCCGAACGCGACCACCGCCGCCGAACGCAGGCTCGCCCGGGAGCTGCTGCCCGACGAGGACGAGCGGGCGGCCCGCTGGGCGGCGGCCACGATGGAGCTGGGCGCCCTCGTCTGCACTGCGAAGAACGAGGACTGCTCGCGCTGCCCGATCGCGGAGCAGTGCGCCTGGCGGCTCGCCGGGAAGCCCGCGCACCAGGGGCCGCCGCGCCGGGGCCAGACCTACGCCGGCACGGACCGGCAGGTGCGCGGCAGGTTGCTGGCCGTGCTGCGGGACGCGGTCGGGCCGGTGCCGCAGGCGGCGCTCGACGCGGTGTGGGACGAGCCGGTGCAGCGCGCCCGCGCACTGGACGGGCTGGTCTCCGACGGTCTGGTCGAGCCGCTGGCCGGTGGCCGCTACCGGCTGCCGCTGACCTGACGGACCGGGCCGGGCCGTCTTCGTAACAAGGAGACGACCGGGCCCGCCCGCCTTCGTAACAAACGCGGACAGGGTCCGTCCGCCCCGTCACAATGACGGGACGGACGGACCCTGTCCGCGTCCGGCGCGGGGGCCTTTGTCCGGGCTCCTCCCTGCGCTGTTACACAACCGATGGACAGCCGTGCGCCCGCCTATGGCTGCTCCGCACAGCCTCGTGACAACAGCTCCGTAGCGTCTGCGACGTCGGCCGGAACGACCACCGGCGGACAGCGGTACGAGCGGTACTACGGGGTTCCACGGGGATGGAGGCGGTTGTGATGGCGCAGGGCGAGGTGCTCGGCTTCGAAGAGTACGTACGGACCCGGCAGGAGGCGCTGCTGCGCAGTGCGCGCCGGCTCGTCCCGGACCCGGTGGACGCCCAGGACCTGCTGCAGACCGCGCTGGCCCGGACGTACGGCCGCTGGGACCGCATCCAGGACAAGTCCCTCGCCGACGCCTATCTGCGCCGCGTCATGATCAACACCCGCACCGAGTGGTGGCGGGCCCGCAAGCTCGACGAGGTGCCCACCGAGCAGCTGCCCGACGCCAGCGTCGAGGACGGCACCGAGCAGCGCGCCGACCGCGCCCTGCTGATGGACATCCTGGGCGTGCTCGCTCCGAAGCAGCGCAGTGTCGTCGTCCTGCGACACTGGGAGCAGATGAGCACGGAGGAGACGGCCGCGGCGCTCGGCATGTCGGCCGGTACGGTGAAGAGCACGCTGCACCGTGCGCTGGCACGACTGCGCCAGGAGCTGGAGAACAGGGAAGCGGCGAGCCGGGAGGCCGGGCTCGCCGAGGAGCGGGGGCGGGAGCGGTGCGCGGCCTGACAGGCAGCGGTGACGAGGAGACGGTCACCGGCACGACGGGCGGGGGAACGGCCGGCAGACGCCCGCTGACCGGCTGGGCGGCGAGCAGCGCGGCACTCGCCGGGCTCGCCGTCTTCGGGCTGTTCGCCGTCAGCTGCACCACGGGCGGCACCGGCACCCGGGACGAGGGCCCGGCGGGTGCCGAGCCGGTGGTCCGCGTCACCCCGAGCACCACGCCCGCGTCCACGGCGAGGCCCGCGCCGCGGGTGGACGCCGTGGAGCTGCTCAAGGCGGACCCGAAGGTGAGCGGGCAGGTCCGGATGGGCCTGAAGCCGTGCAGCGGCGACGAGTACCCGGTGGACTCCTCGTACGGGAAGCTCACCGGCGGCGCGTCCGCCGACGTCGTGGTGAACGTGATGACCTGCGGTGATTCCGTGGGCGTCGGCACGTACGTCTACCGGCCGCGCGCCGACGGCACGTACGAGAACGTCTTCGCCGTCGAGCAGCCCGCCGTGTACGGCACCATCGACCGGGGGGACCTGGTGGTGACGACCCAGGTGTACGAGAAGAAGGACTCGGTGGTCTATCCCTCGGGCGAGGAAGTGATCACGTACCACTGGGCGAGCGGCCGGTTCGGCGAGCTGGACCGGGTGCACAACGACTTCAACCGAGCCGTGGGCGGCGGTGACGGAGACCTTCCCGCGCCCACGGAACCGTCGAGGAACTGAGAGCTTTCCGATGGCCGAGACCCATGTGCTGTTCGTCGAGGACGACGACGTCATCCGCGAGGCCACCCAGCTGGCGCTGGAGCGGGACGGCTTCGCGGTCACCGCGGTGCCCGACGGGCTGACCGGCCTGGAGGCGTTCCGGGCGAAGCAGCCCGACATCGCGCTGCTCGACGTGATGGTCCCCGGTCTGGACGGGGTCAGCCTCTGCCGCCGCATCCGGGACGAGTCGACGGTCCCGGTGATCATGCTGTCGGCGCGGGCCGACTCCATCGACGTGGTCCTCGGCCTGGAGGCCGGCGCCGACGACTACGTCACCAAGCCCTTCGACGGGGCCGTCCTGGTGGCCCGGATCCGGGCCGTGCTGCGCCGCTTCGGCCATGCGTCGGGCGGCCGGGCCGGCGGCGGGCAGCCGGAGCCCGCGGCCGAGGGCGGGGTGCTCGTCTTCGGGGACCTGGAGGTCGACACCGAGGGCATGGAGGTCCGCAGGGGCGGTGCGCAGGTGGGGCTGACCCCGACCGAGATGCGGCTGCTCCTGGAGTTCTCGTCGGCGCCCGGCACGGTGCTCTCCCGCGACAAGCTGCTTGAGCGGGTCTGGGACTACGGCTGGGGCGGCGACACCCGGGTCGTGGACGTCCATGTGCAGCGGCTGCGGACGAAGATCGGCCAGGACCGCATCGAGACGGTCCGCGGCTTCGGCTACAAGCTCCGGGCATGAGGCGGCCCTCCCTGCGGACGGGCGTCCGCTGGAAGATCAGCATCGCGATCGCGGCGGTCGGGGCGCTGATCGCGGTCGCGCTGAGCCTGGTGGTGCACAACGCGGCCCGGGTCTCGATGCTGGAGAACGCCCGCGAGGTGCAGCTGGAGCGGCTGACGTACGCGCAGCTGCTGTACGAGGCGAAGAAGACGAAGAGGGCCGACCCCCGGTTCGGGGCGAAGCTCAACGACCCGACGATGCCGCGGAGCCTTCGCGCGGAGACCCGGCGCAACCGCCGCGCCACGCACGTCGAGGAGTCCGGCGGGGTGCCCGACGTCTGGGCGGCCGTGCCGGTGGGCAACGGGAACGTGCTGTCGCTGCACACCCGGTTCGCGGACCGCTCGACCACGATCATGGGCGACCTGGACCGGGCCCTGATCATCGGTTCCGTCTCGGTGGTCCTCGGCGGCTCCGCGCTGGGTGTGCTGATCGGCGGCCAGCTCTCGCGCCGGCTGCGCAAGGCGGCCGCGGCGGCGGGCAAGGTCGCCCAGGGCAACACGGACGTCCGGGTCAGGGAGGCGGTCGGCGGGGTCGTGCGCGACGAGACCGATGAGCTGGCCGGTGCGGTGGACGCGCTGACCGACGCGCTGAACGAGCGGATCGAGGCGGAGCGCCGGGTCACCGCGGACATCGCGCACGAGCTGCGGACCCCGGTGACCGGGCTGCTCACTGCGGCGGAGCTGCTGCCGCCGGGCCGCCCGACGGAACTGGTGCGCGACCGGGCGCAGGCGATGCGCACGCTGGTCGAGGACGTGCTGGAGGTGGCCCGGCTGGACAGCGCGTCGGAGCGGGCCGAGCTCCAGGAGATCGCGCTCGGCGAGTTCGTCAGCCGCCGGGTCGCGCTGCTGGACCCGGAGGTCCGGGTGCAGGTGGTCCACGAGTCCTGGGTGAACACGGACCCCCGCCGCCTGGAGCGCATCCTGGGCAACCTGCTGGGCAACGCGGCCAAGCACGGGGCGGCCCCAGTGGAGGTCACGGTCGAGGGCCGGGTGGTCCGGGTCCGCGATCACGGGCCGGGGTTCCCGGCGGCGCTGCTGCGGGAGGGGCCGAGCCGGTTCCGTACCGGGTCGGCCGACCGGGCCGGGCGCGGGCACGGGCTCGGGCTGACCATCGCGGCCGGGCAGGCCCGGGTGCTCGGGGCCCGGCTGACCTTCCGCAACGCGGCGCCGGAGGGTGCGGCGGAGGGCAGCGGCGGGGCGGTCGCGGTGCTGTGGCTGCCCGAGCACGCGCCGACGGACACGGGCAGCTATCCGATGCTCCAGTTCGCGGAGCACCGGAGCCCGGCCGGGGAGCCGGGGGCCGGGAAGCGGGTCTGAACGACGACGAGAGCCCCGGGACGCGTTGTCCCGGGGCCCCCGTCGTACATACGTGTCCGGTCAGACCTCCGCGACCGCCGGGGCGGCCTTGGTCTCCGGGCCGGCGCCCCGCAGCGGGACCTCCTTGACGAAGAAGGAGGCGACGACCGCGACCAGGCCGACGGACGCGCCGACCAGGAAGGCGATGTGCGTACCGGAGGACACCGCGAACTCGTACGCCTCGCGCACCGGCACCGGCAGCTTGGCCAGGCTCGCCGCGTCCAGCTGGGCGGAGTGCGCGGTGGCCGCGCCGCCGCCGTTGGCCGCCATCTCGTCCTGGACCCTGCCGGTGAACAGCGCGCCCATGATGGCGACGCCGAAGGAGCTGCCGAGCGTCCGGAAGAGGGTGGTGGAGGAGGAGGCGACGCCCATGTCCTTCAGCTCGACGCTGTTCTGCGCGACGAGCATCGTGATCTGCATCAGGAAGCCCATGCCGGCACCGAGCACCGCCATGTAGAGCCCCGAGGTGAAGCGGGTGGTACCGGTGTCCATCTGCGCGAGCAGGAACAGGCCGGTGACCATGAGGATCGAGCCCACGATGGGGAAGATCTTGTACTTGCCGGTGCTGGTGGTGACGCGGCCCGCGACGAGCGAGACGACCATCATCGACAGCAGCATCGGCAGGAGCAGCAGTCCGGAGTTGGTCGCGGAGGCGCCCTGGACGGACTGCTGGAACAACGGCAGGAAGAGCACCGCGCCGAACATCACGAACCCGGCCATGAAGCCGACCACGGACATCAGCGTGAAGTTGCGGTTGCGGAAGATGTGGAGCGGGATCATCGGCTCGGCGGCCTTCGTCTCGACGAAGAGGAAGCCTGCCAGCGCGGCGACGCCGATCGCGATGAGCTCCATGATGACCGCGGAGTTCCAGTCGTACTCGGAACCGCCCCAGGTGGTGACCAGCACGATCGCGGTGATGCCGACGGTGAGCAGCGCGGCGCCGAGGTAGTCGACGTTCCGCTTGGTGCGCTCCCGCTTGGGCAGGTGCAGGACCGTGGTGATCATGACCAGGGCCACGGCGCCGAGCGGGAGGTTGATGTAGAAGCTCCAGCGCCAGCCGAGGTGGTCGGTGATGGTGCCGCCGACCAGCGGTCCGCCGATCATGGCGATGGCCATCACGCCGGCCATCATGCCCTGGTACTTGCCGCGCTCACGGGGCGGCACGAGGTCACCGATGATCGCCATGACTCCGACCATCAGGCCGCCGGCGCCGAGGCCCTGGACGGCGCGGAAGCCGATCAGCTGGCCCATGTCCTGGGCCATGCCGCTGAGGACCGAGCCGATCAGGAAGATCACGATGGACGTGAGGAAGATGCCCTTGCGCCCGTACATGTCGCCGAGCTTGCCCCAGATCGGGGTGGCCGCTGCGGTGGCCAGGGTGTAGGCGGTGACGACCCACGAGAGGTGTTCGAGGCCGCCGAGGTCGCCGACGATGGTCGGCATCGCGGTGCCGACGATCAGGTTGTCGAGCATCGCCAGCAGCATGGCGATCATCAGGGCGAGGACCACCACCCGGACGCTGCGCTGCGGCGGAGCCGATGGTTCCGCCTTCGTGGCCGGTGGGCCGTCCGCCTTCCCGTCGGCCGTCTTGATCAGGTCCGCCATCTTCCCCAACTCCCCAGTCACCCTGCTCACCGAGCCCTTACTTGCCGCCCGGCTAGTTGATTACACTGGAGGAAGGTAGACCCGTAACTAGCCGGGCGTCAAGTAAGTTTTTGGGAGAGCACCATGGGCAGCACGCCGCAGCCGCGCCGGGGCAACACCCGCCAGCGCATCCAGGACGTCGCCCTGGAGCTCTTCGCCGAGCAGGGGTACGAGAAGACCTCGTTGCGGGAGATCGCCGAGAAACTGGGGGTCACCAAGGCGGCGCTCTACTACCACTTCAAGACGAAGGAAGACATCCTCGTCTCCATCTTCGAGGACCTGAACCGGCCGGTGGAGGAGCTGATCACCTGGGGCGAGGCCCAGCCGCGCACCCTGGGGATGAAGACGGAGCTCCTGCGCCGCTACAGCGACGCGCTGGCGCACGCGGCCCCGCTCTTCCGCTTCATGCAGGAGAACCAGGCGACGGTACGCGATCTGAGCATCGGCGAGACCATCAAGCACCGGGTCCTGGGCCTGGTGGACCTGATCAAGGAACCCGACGCGCCGCTCACCGACCAGGTGCGGTGCTTCAGCGCGCTCTTCACCCTGCACGCGGGGATGCTCGCCCTGAAAGACGTCGACGGCGACCCCGAGGAGAAGCGCAAGGCCGCTCTCGAAGTCGCCGTCGAACTGGTCACCCGGGCCCATGACCCGGAAACCCCCCGGTAGCCGGGGGGGCGGGGGCACGGCCGGACCGGACGTATCAGACGTTGATGCCGTGCTTGTGCAGGAAGTTGACCGGGTTGACCGCCGAGCCGTAGTTCGGGGTGGTCCGGATCTCGAAGTGCAGGTGCGGGCCGCTGGAGTTGCCGGTGTTGCCGGACAGGGCGATCTTCTGGCCCTTCTTCACGTGCTGGCCGATGTGCACGTCGATCTTCGACAGGTGCGCGTACTGGGAGTACGTGCCGTTGCCGTGCGAGATCACGATGGCGTTGCCGTACGCGGGGCCGTCGCCGCCGCCGTTCGGGCCGGCCTTCACGATCGTGCCGGTGTGGGCGGCCTCGACCTTGGTGCCGATCGGCACGGCGAAGTCCTGGCCGGAGTGCTTGTGCGCCCAGCGGCTGCCGTCGTTGCCGAAGCTCGCGCTCAGCTCGTAGTGGTTGACCGGGGCCTCCCAGGGAAGCTTGGCGATGGCCTTCTTCTTGGCGGCGGCCTTCTTCTTCGCCGCTTCCTTCTTCTTCGCCGCGTCGGCCTTCTTCTCGGCCGTGTGCTTGGCCGCCGCCTTGCCCTGCGCGGCCGCCTGCTGGGCGACCGAGTCGGCGGTGGTCGTGGTCACCAGGTTCGAGGCCTGGGGGGCGTCCGCAGTGCCGGCCGCGAACGCAGCGCCCGCACCGAGAACCATCGACGTCCCCAGACCGGCTGCCACCACAGCGCCGCGAACACGGGACACGGACGGGCGGCGGGACTGGAACGTAACGCGCTTCGACATAAGCGGAAATCCTCCGGAGATGACTGGACCCGGCGGTGTGCCGGGCTGGCCATACCTTGGTAACCCGCACCCCCGCCGATGCTCAAACACCCCATCTACGATCAAAAGCCGTAGAAAGCACCCCGGGAATTCGCCCGGCGCACTCCCGCCCGAGCCCCTCCGGAAGGCCCCCGAAAGTCCTCGGCGGAACGGGTTTAGACCCAGTTCCAAACCGCCCCAACCGGACATACGCCCCCTGTGTGGGCATACGACGCCCCGCACGCCGAGGGCCCGTCCGCCGCAGGGCCGAAAGGCCCCCGACGGATCGGGCCCGTTCCTCCTAAGGCGGCTAGTAGGCCTCGAATGGCCTGTGCGCCTTGTCACCGGCGGTGGGACCGAAGGCCGTCCGTTTCGGGACCTTCGGCCCGGGGCCGATCACTGCCCGACGGGCAGCGCGGTCACCTTCTTGGCGTGCAGCGCGACCAGTCGCCTGCCGCCCGAGGCCAGGTACCAGCGGTCGAGGTCGCCGGAACCGTCGTTGTACGTCCACAGCAGCTTGCCGTCGGCCGGGTCGAAGGCGTGGACGCCGCCGTCCTTGTCGAACTCGGTCGCCCCGTAGAGGACGTCCCCCACCTTGGCGAACTGCCACGGGGCGGCCACGTCCAGGCTTTCCTTGTTGTGCCAGCGGCGCTTCCCGGTCGCCGGGTCGACCGCCCACAGGGCGTGCACGGTGTCGGAGGCGTAGAGGACGCCGTCCAGCACCGCCGGGTCGTTGAACCGGCTGTACTTCTCGGTCGCGAGGGACCAGCGCTCGGCACCCGTCTCCAGATCGAAGGCGCGCAGCTGCTCGCCGGTCGCGATGATGACGAGGCCCTCGTGGACCACGAAGCCGCGGTTGCCGGTGCGGCCGATCTTCTTCGTCCAGACCTGGTGGCCGGTCGCGGTGTCGCGGACCGTGAGGTTCTTGCGGAAGTCCGTGTAGACGAGGCGCTTGCCGGAGGTCTGCGCGGTGATGCCGTTCTGCTCGGTGCCGTGGTCGCGCTGCTCGCGCCAGACGACCTTGCCGGAGCCGGTGGAGATGGCGGCGATCACGTTGTCGGGCGTCCGGAAGTCCTTGTCCAGGATTCCCGCGACGACGTAGACGTGGTCGGCGTCCGCGGCGATGACCCGGGGCTGGGAGTACTCCTCGTCGCCCAGCCGGCTGCGCCAGGTGTCCCTGCCCGTCCTGGGGTCGAGCCCGATGATGTTGCCGTCGTACCGGGCGCTGGCCAGGTAGAGGGTGCCGTCGCCGATCAGCATGCTCGCGCCGGGGGTGGTGACCTCGGCGCGGGACCAGATCTCCTTGCCGGTGGCCAGGTCGCGGGCCACCAACGGGTCACCGGAGACGAGCACCACGTCGTCGACCACGGCGACCGCCGATATCCAGGCCAGTCCGTCGAACGTGGTGGTGTGCTGCCAGGCGGGCTCCGGCTTCCCACCGGGTGCGGGGGCCGCGCCTCCCGGCTTCCCGGACTCCCCGGGCTTCCGCGAACCGGAGCCGCCGCCCTCGGCCGGCTCCTCCTCCGGCCCGCAGGCCGCGGTCCCGGCGCCCAGCAGGGCCAGTCCCGCTCCGGCGCCGGCCAGCTTGATCATCCGCCTGCGTGACACATCGCCTCTGCCCATGGCGTGCCCCATCCCCCTCGCTGCAACTTTCCGGGGTCTCTCGTTTGCGAACGAGAAACCTTCCCCGGGCAGGTCACCCGGGGCTGCGCCAGATTAGCCAACGGATGTTTGCCAACACGCGTAGCGATCGTGACCGGGACGCTTCTGTGACGCGCCTGTCACCGTGCGCGCCGCGAAGAAAAGAGTCGTGCGCTCCGGGAAAGAAGGCCGCGCCGAATGCGGAAAAGGGGCGGCCCCGGCCGGTCGAAACCGGTCCGGGGCCGCCCCTTCGGACGCTCGGGCGCTACTGCCGGGAGGGGCAGCGGGCGCCTGTCACGCCTCCTTCGACATGTTCGGGCCGGCGCCGCCTGCCGCCTGCTCGATCGGCGGGACGTCGGGCAGAGCCGACTTCTCCTCGCCGCGGAAGGTGAACTTCTGGTCGTCGCCCTCGCCCTCGCTGCCGACGACCACGATGTGGCCGGGGCGCAGCTCGCCGAAGAGGATCTTCTCCGAGAGGATGTCCTCGATCTCGCGCTGGATCGTCCGGCGCAGCGGCCGGGCGCCCATCACGGGGTCGTAGCCCTTCTTGGCGAGCAGCTTCTTGGCGTCCGTGCTGAGCTCGATGCCCATGTCACGGTCCTTGAGCCGCTCGTCCACCTTCGCGATCATCAGGTCGACGATCTCGATGATGTCTTCCTGGCTGAGCTGGTGGAAGACGACCGTGTCGTCCACACGGTTGAGGAACTCGGGCCGGAAGTGCTGCTTGAGCTCGTCGTTGACCTTGACCTTCATCCGCTCGTAGTTCGTCTTGACGTCGCCCTGGGCGGCGAAGCCCAGGTTGAAGCCCTTGGAGATGTCCCGGGTCCCGAGGTTGGTCGTCATGATGATGACCGTGTTCTTGAAGTCCACGACCCGGCCCTGGGAGTCGGTCAGGCGACCGTCCTCCAGGATCTGGAGCAGGGAGTTGAAGATGTCGGGGTGGGCCTTCTCGACCTCGTCGAAGAGGACGACGGAGAACGGCTTGCGGCGCACCTTCTCGGTGAGCTGCCCGCCCTCCTCGTAGCCCACGTAGCCGGGGGGCGAACCGAAGAGACGCGAGACCGTGTGCTTCTCGCTGAACTCCGACATGTCGAGGGAGATCAGCGCGTCCTCGTCACCGAAGAGGAACTCGGCGAGCGTCTTGGACAGCTCCGTCTTACCGACACCGGACGGGCCGGCGAAGATGAACGAGCCACCGGGGCGCTTCGGGTCCTTCAGACCGGCCCGCGTACGGCGGATCGCCTGCGAGAGGGCCTTGATGGCGTCCTTCTGGCCGATGACGCGCTTGTGGAGCTCGTCCTCCATGCGCAGCAGCCGGGAGGACTCCTCCTCGGTCAGCTTGAAGACCGGGATGCCGGTGGCGGTGGCGAGGACCTCGGCGATGAGCTCGCCGTCGACCTCGGCCACGACGTCCATGTCGCCGGCCTTCCACTCCTTCTCGCGCTTGGCCTTCGCCGCCAGCAGCTGCTTCTCCTTGTCGCGGAGAGAGGCCGCCTTCTCGAAGTCCTGGGAGTCGATGGCCGACTCCTTGTCGCGGCGCACGCCCGCGATCTTCTCGTCGAACTCGCGGAGGTCCGGCGGCGCGGTCATCCGGCGGATGCGCATCCGGGAACCGGCCTCGTCGATCAGGTCGATCGCCTTGTCCGGCAGGAAGCGGTCCGAGATGTAGCGGTCGGCCAGCGTCGCGGCCTGGACCAGCGCCTCGTCCGTGATGGACACGCGGTGGTGGGCCTCGTAGCGGTCGCGCAGGCCCTTGAGGATCTCGATGGTGTGCGGCAGCGACGGCTCCGCGACCTGGATGGGCTGGAAGCGGCGCTCGAGCGCGGCGTCCTTCTCCAGGTGCTTGCGGTACTCGTCGAGCGTGGTGGCACCGATGGTCTGCAGCTCGCCTCGCGCCAGCATGGGCTTGAGGATGCTCGCGGCGTCGATCGCGCCCTCGGCGGCGCCCGCACCCACCAGGGTGTGGAGCTCGTCGATGAACAGGATGATGTCGCCGCGGGTGCGGATCTCCTTGAGGACCTTCTTCAGGCGCTCCTCGAAGTCACCGCGGTAGCGGGAGCCGGCGACCAGCGCGCCGAGGTCCAGGGTGTAGAGGTGCTTGTCCTTGAGGGTCTCGGGCACCTCGCCCTTGACGATGGCCTGCGCCAGGCCCTCGACGACCGCCGTCTTGCCGACGCCGGGCTCGCCGATGAGGACCGGGTTGTTCTTGGTACGGCGGGAGAGCACCTGCATGACCCGCTCGATCTCCTTCTCGCGCCCGATGACCGGGTCGAGCTTGGATTCGCGAGCGGCCTGCGTGAGGTTGCGGCCGAACTGGTCGAGCACCAGCGACGTGGAGGGCGTGCCCTCCGCGGGGCCGCCGGCGGTGGCCGCCTCCTTGCCGCCCGAGTACCCGGACAGCAGCTGGATGACCTGCTGGCGCACCCGGTTCAGGTCGGCGCCGAGCTTCACGAGGACCTGGGCGGCGACGCCCTCGCCCTCGCGGATCAGGCCGAGCAGGATGTGCTCCGTACCGATGTAGTTGTGGCCGAGCTGGAGGGCCTCGCGGAGCGACAGCTCCAGGACCTTCTTGGCTCGGGGCGTGAAGGGGATGTGGCCGGACGGGGCCTGCTGGCCCTGGCCGATGATCTCCTCCACCTGCTGGCGGACCGCCTCGAGCGAAATCCCGAGGCTCTCCAGGGCCTTAGCGGCGACACCCTCACCCTCGTGGATCAGGCCCAGGAGGATGTGCTCGGTGCCGATGTAGTTGTGGTTGAGCATCCGGGCTTCTTCCTGAGCCAGGACGACAACCCGCCGCGCGCGGTCGGTGAACCTCTCGAACATCGTTAATCGCTCCTCAGAGCGGTCAGGCAGTAAGGGGTCGGTCCCCTCCCTGTCCTTCCGCAGCTTAGTCCCGCAAGCGGGGACCGCTCATTTCAACTGCCGACACCCGGCCTTGCTTCCTGGCGGTTCCTCCGCCCCGAACGCCGACAACTCCTCCAACCCGATGGTGCGAGACGATGTTCCCGCAGGCCAGGCCAATACCCCAGTCGCCAGTACGCCGATGGCGAACGTGAGACGTGCATGGCTTGCGTGTCGCCCCTCCCCACTAGGGATGTCTTACCCGCAATTACAGACAGTCCATGCGGCGTACGCGGGTTCCCTCCGCTACGGGCGAACATCTTCGTACTCCTGAATGCGCCCGTACGCCCCCAACCCGGACACCCTATGCGTTTGCCCGTAAGCGTTGCGTAACCGGGAGGGCCGGTCGGGGGTTGTTCCGTCATGGCCCTCACCGTCCCGCCGCCCCGTGTCCCGCCTCCCGTCGAGCGGGGCGGTGAGGTACGGGGCGAGCCCTGGGGCGGTTGGTACGAGCGGGAGCTCGGCTGGACCACGGCGGGCACCTCGCCGGTGCGGCTGCTGACCGGGCTGCGGTTCGACGCGCTCGTCGTCCCCGCCGTCGCCGGTCACGCGGCGCTGCGGCGGGTGGGCCGGACCGGGCCGGTGGCGCTCATGGGGCTGCGGATGAGCCTGCTGGTGGCGCCGGGGAGCGCGGAGGAGCTGCCGGGGCTGCTCGACTGGCTGGAGTGGGGCGGGGTCGCGCTCTCGCTGGGCCGGCTGGGCGCGGGCGGCCGGATCACCGCTCCGCCGCCGCCCGGGCATCCGGTGGAGCCGGGGGCCGCCTCCTGGCTGCGGCCCCCCGGGGCGTCACGGGAACAGGACGGAGCGCCGGTTCTCCCGGCCTTCTCCGGCTTCGGGAGCAGGCGTGGCGATGCCCCCGACCTCGTCCGGCTCGTGGACGCCGTGGCGACGGAATGCCACCGGGCCCGGCTGACGCGAGCCCGGGCGGGCGTCTTCCCCGAAGAGCCCGCTGCTCAGCCGTTGGCTTCCTCGTAGGCCTGACGGATCCCGGCGGGAACGCGGCCCCGGTCGTTCACGTCGTGGCCGTTCTCGCGGGCCCACTTGCGGATCTCGGCGGTGTCCTTGCTGCCACCGGAGACGGCACGGCCCTTGCCGCGGCCCGACGCCGCACGGCCACCGGTACGCCGGCCGCTCTTCGCGTAGGGCTCGAGAAGAGAACGCAGCTTGTCCGCGTTGGCGGTGGTGAGGTCGATCTCGTAGGACTTGCCATCCAGCGCGAACGTCACCGTCTCGTCCGCCTCGCCGCCGTCGAGGTCGTCAACAAGAAGGACCTGAACCTTCTGTGCCACTGGATTTCCTTTCATCGAAAATGGAGTACGCGGAAAGGAAACCGCTTTTCCCCGGAAAACACAAACCCCCGGGAGGGGTTCAGCAGCTCAAGGAGACGGGAAACGTGCGCGATTCGGACATAGGGATCGCCCTACTTCCCGCGGTCACAGGTGCAGCAGCATCCGGCTGTTGCCCAAGGTGTTCGGCTTCACTCGTTCGAGACCCAGGAACTCCGCGACTCCCTCGTCATAGGAACGCAGCAGCTCGCTGTAGACATCTCCGTCGACCGGCGTCTCTCCGATCTCCACGAAGCCGTGCTTCGCGAAGAAGTCGACTTCGAAGGTGAGGCAGAAAACCCGTCGGACGCCGAGCCAGCGGGCGGTCCGCAGCAGCTTGTCGAGGACTTGGTGCCCCACTCCGGCGCCCTTGATGCCATGATCGACGGCGAGCGTACGGACTTCGGCGAGGTCTTCCCACATCACGTGCAGTGCGCCGCAGCCGACGACCGAGGCGTCCTCGTCCCGTTCGGCGATCCAGAACTCCTGGATGTCCTCGTAAAGCGTCACCGTGGCTTTGTCGAGGAGGATGCCTTCCCGCACGTAGCCGTCGAGGAGACGGCGGACGGCCGGCACATCGCTCGTCCGCGCGCGCCGGACGGTGATGGCCACGTTTATAACCGACGGTTCGGTCTGCAAATCGGTTTGCGGAAGCTCTGAGGACATACGCAGACGCTATCGCCCGGACTCCGGCTCCGCGTCATCGGCCGCTTCCACGGCTTCGTCCCCGGGCGCCGCGCCGTCCTCGGGAAGAGTGGGCAGAACGATCCGCATCGCGTCCCGCAGTGCCTCGCGCTGCTCGGCCGACATCATCCCGAAGAACGCGACCAGCGCGGCCGCCGGGTTGTCGCTGCGCGACCAGGCTTCGTTCATCAGGGCGGCGGCGTATGCGGCGCGGGTGGAGACGGCCGTATATCGATATGCACGGCCCTCCACTTCGCGGCGGACCCAGCCCTTCTGATGGAGATTGTCCATTACCGTCATGACGGTGGTGTAGGCGATGGACCGCTCCTGCTGAAGGTCCTCCAGGACTTCCCGCACAGTGACCGGACGGTTCCATTCCCAGACCCGTGTCATCACGGCGTCCTCAAGCTCTCCCAATTGACGGGGCACAGCGTCACCTTAGTGCCAGATGTCTGGAATGCGTAGCTATTTACACAGCAAAAGGGCGTACGGCCCTTCGGGAGCCGTACGCCCTTTCGGTACGCCAGGTGTGCGGTACGCGCCTCGGGAGGGTCAGGCCCCTTCGGCGCGCGGGGTCTGGTGGACCGACTCGGCGCGGCTGATCGCCGCGTCCACGGCCGCGTCCTCCTTGGCCTTGTTGGGACCGCCCTGGCTCTTGACGATCGTCACGACCAGGCCGATGAAGAAGGCGGCCATCACCACGGGGGGCACGAGCGCGGATACGTAGTCCATGCCGTCCAGAGTAGCGAGCCGCTCCCGGACCTCCGGAGAGGCCCTACCCCGCGCGGCGCTCCGGGGGCCGGGGCACGGGCCGGCGCGGCGGGAAGACCTCCGAGGGCTTCGGGGCCGGCCGCTCGGACGGCGGTACGGGACGGCCGGGGGCCGCCGGCGTCTTCGGCTTGTCCGGCTCCGCGGCGCGCCCGCCGGGCAGGGCGGTGAGGCGGCTGCGGGGCGCGGGGGCGGTCGCGTGCACGGCCCGTCCGGCGAGCCGGGCGCGTACCGAGCGCTCCGCGACCATCTGGCAGCGTTCCAGGAGCGCGGCGGCGAGGGGGCCGCCGCGCAGGGCGCGCAGCGCGGCCAGATCCTCGGGGCGGGGGTCGTATCCGGCGGCCAGGGCGTCCTGGAGGAGTTCCAGGTAGCCGGTGAGGGAGCCGGGGAGGGCGTCGCGGTAGCGGACGAGGTCGGCGAGGAGGAAGGCGCGCAGCCGTCCCGCCTCGGCGACGGCGTCGTCCACGCTGCCCGCCAGCCGCAGGCAGTCCTGGACATCCTCGTCGGGCAGGGGCGCGGGGTGCAGGGCGAAGGCGAGGGCGCGTCGGAGCACTCGCAGCTCGTCCGCGCTGAACGCCATACCGCCGCGTGATCCGTAGGGCGTGGGCATGACGCGACAATACGTGCTAAAGGGACAAAATCCGCTTAACTGGTCGTCGGTGGCGCGGCGGCTCCGGAGAGCCGCCGCGCACGGAGCCGCCGGTCAGGGGCCCTTCGCTAGAGGCGCGACACGTTGCGCTCGTACACCAGACGGAGGCCGATGAGGGTCAGCCAGGGCTCGTGCTCGTCGATGACGGAGGACTCGCCCAGCACCATCGGAGCAAGGCCGCCCGTCGCGATGACGGTGACGTCGTCCGGGTCGGCGGCCAGTTCCTTCTTCATCCGGTCCACGACGCCGTCGACCTGGCCCGCGAAGCCGTAGATGATGCCCGCCTGCATGGCCTCGACGGTGTTCTTGCCGATGACGCTGCGCGGCCGGGCCAGCTCGATCTTGCGCAGCTGGGCGCCCTTGACGCCCAGCGCCTCGACGGAGATCTCGATGCCGGGCGCGATGACCCCGCCGGTGTACTCGCCCCGGGCCGAGACCGCGTCGAAGGTGGTGGCCGTGCCGAAGTCGACGACGATCGCCGGACCGCCGTACAGGTCGACGGCGGCGACCGCGTTGATGATGCGGTCCGCGCCGACCTCCTTCGGGTTGTCCATCAGGATCGGCACCCCGGTCTTGATGCCGGGCTCCACGAGCACGGCCGGGACGTCGCCGTAGTAGCGGCGGGTCACCTCGCGCAGCTCGTGCAGCACGGCCGGGACCGTGGAGCAGATCGCGATGCCCTCGATGCCGTCGCCCAGCTCCATGCCGAGCAGCGGGTGCATGCCCATCAGGCCCTGGAGCAGCACGGCGAGCTCGTCCGCGGTGCGGCGGGCGTCGGTGGAGATCCGCCAGTGCTCGACGATCTCCTCGCCGTCGAACAGGCCGAGGACCGTGTGGGTGTTCCCGACGTCGATGGTGAGCAGCATCAGGCGCCGGCCCCGTCGGTGTCGCGGAAGTCCAGGCCGATGTCCAGGATGGGCGAGGAGTGGGTCAGCGCGCCGACGGCCAGGTAGTCGACCCCGGCCTCCGCGTAGGCGCGGGCCGAGTCGAGCGTGAGCCGGCCGGAGGACTCCAGGAAGGCCCGTCCGCCGGTCAGGGCGACCGCGTCGGCGGTCTCGGCCGGGGTGAAGTTGTCCAGCAGGATCAGGTCGGCGCCCGCGTCCAGCACCTCGGTGAGCTGGGCCGGCGTGTCCACCTCGACCTCGATCGGGACGTCCGGGAACTCCTCCCTGACCCGCTTGAACGCCTCGGCGACCCCGCCCGCCGCGATGACGTGGTTGTCCTTGACCAGCGCGGCGTCGGACAGCGAGAACCGGTGGTTGACGCCGCCGCCGCAGCGCACCGCGTACTTCTCCAGGGCACGCAGGCCCGGGGTCGTCTTGCGGGTGTCGCGGACCTCGGCCTTGGTGCCCTCCAGTACGTCGGCCCAGGCGCGGGTGGCGGTGGCGATGCCGGAGAGGCGGCAGAGCAGGTTGAGGGCGCTGCGCTCGCCGGTGAGGAGGTCGCGGGTGCGGGTGGTGACGGTCAGCAGCTTCTGGCCGGGGACGACGCGGTCGCCGTCCTCGACGTGCCGCTCGACCTCGAACTCGGAGGTGCAGACGATCGACAGGACCGCCTCCGCGACGCGCAGACCGGCCACCACGCCGGCCTCGCGGGCGGTGAAGTCACCGGTGGCCATGGCGTCCTCGGCGACGGTGGCGACGGTCGTGACGTCCACCCCGCCGTCCAGGTCCTCCGCGATGGCCAGGTGCGCGATGTCCTCGACCTGGATGGGGTCCAGGCCGGATTCGACGAGGAGCTGGGCGAGCGCGGGGTCGAGCCCGCACTCCTCGTACTCGTCGTCGCCGCCGCAGCCGCAGCCGTCACCGCAGCCGCCGGCGGCGGGTGCGGGCGCGCCGACCCGGATCAGCGGTACGTCCACGGGAGTGGGGCGCGGATTCTCTTCGGGCGTGCTCACGGTTACGGCTCCTCGGGAGTGGGGTGGGTGGTGCTCGTCGCTGCGCAGTCTGCTGCCCCGGGCGCGTCCACGGGCCCGAACGCATCGGTATCCGTCCGACGGAGGACGAGGCTCCGGTCGGAATCGAGCCGTACGACGAGGTGGCGGCGCCAGTGCTCGTCGTCGCGCTCGGGCCGGTCCTCGCGCCAGTGGCAGCCGCGGGTCTCCTCGCGCTGCCGGGCGGCGGCGACCAGGACCCGGGAGACCAGCAGCAGGTTGGTGGCCTCCCACGTCTCGACACCGGGCTCCGCGGTCTTCGGCTCGGCGGCCCCGGCCTTCAGGTACGCGCTGCGGTGCAGGTCCTCCAGTTCGTCGGTCGCCGTGGTGAGGCTCGCGGCGGAACGCAGGACACCGGCGCCCCGCGTCATGATGCGCTGGACCATGGCCCGGGTCTCGGGGGCCAGGAGCGGGGAGAACACCGGCTCCTTGTCGACGGCCTCGCCCGCGCGGGGGCGGGTGGCGACGATGTCGGCCGCGATGCGCTCGGCGAAGACGAGTCCTTCGAGCAGCGAGTTGGACGCCAGCCGGTTCGCGCCGTGCACCCCGGTGCAGGCGACCTCGCCGCAGGCGTACAGGCCGGGCACGGTCGTACGGCCCCGCAGGTCGGTACGGACGCCGCCGGAGGCGTAGTGCGCGGCCGGTGCGACCGGGATCGGTTCGGTGACCGGGTCGATGCCGTGGGCGCGGCAGGCGGCCAGGATGGTCGGGAAGCGCTGCTCCCACATCTCGGCGCCGAAGTGGCGGGCGTCCAGATACATGTGGTCGGTGCCGTGCAGCTGCATCTGGCGGGTGATGCCCTTGGCGACGATGTCGCGCGGGGCCAGCTCCGCCAGCTCGTGCTGCCCGACCATGAAGCGCGTCCCGTGCGCGTCGACGAGGTGGGCGCCCTCGCCCCGTACCGCTTCCGAGACCAGGGGCTGCTGGCCCTCGGAGCCGGTGCCGAGGAAGAGCACGGTGGGGTGGAACTGGACGAACTCCAGGTCCGAGACCTCCGCACCGGCCCGCAGCGCCAGGGCCACGCCGTCGCCGGTGGAGACCGACGGGTTGGTGGTGGCGGAGAAGACCTGGCCCATGCCGCCGGTGGCCAGGACCACGGCCGGGGCGTTGACCGCGCCGACGCCGTCGTGCTGGCCCTCGCCCATGACGTGCAGGGTGACGCCGGCGGTACGGCCTTCGGCGTCGGTGAGGAGGTCGAGCACGAGGGCGTTCTCGACGGTGTGCAGGGCCGCCTCGCGGACCGCTTCCACCAGGGCGCGGGAGACCTCCGCGCCGGTCGCGTCGCCGCCGGCGTGGATGATGCGGCGGCGGTGGTGGCCGCCCTCGCGGGTCAGGGCCACGGAGCCGTCCTCGGCGGTGTCGAAGCGGGCTCCGGTCTCGATGAGCCGGCGCACCGCGTCGGGGCCGTCGGTGACCAGGGCGCGCACGGCCGCCTCGTCGCAGACCCCGGCGCCGGCGACCAGGGTGTCGTCCAGGTGCTGTTCGGGGGTGTCGCCCTCGCCGAGGGCCGCGGCGATACCGCCCTGCGCCCAGCGGGTGGAGCCGGCGTCGAGCCGGGCCTTGGTCACCACGACGGTGGCGAGGCCCGCCGCCGCGCAGCGCAGCGCGGTGGTGAGCCCGGCGACGCCGGAGCCGACGACCACGACATCGGCGTCGATGGACCAGCCGGGTGCGGGGGCGGTCAGCCGTATTCCGGTCACGATGTCGCTCCGAAGGTGAGGGGGATGTTGTCGATGAGTCGGGTGGCGCCGACCCGGCCGGCCACCGCGAGGATCGCCTCGCCGGCCGCGCGGTCGTCGGGGATCTCCGTGAAGTCGGCCGGGTCCACGAGCGCCACGTAGTCCAGGTCGAGCGGCGGGCTCGCGGCCTGCGCCTCCTCCAGGACCGTGCGGGCCGCGGCGCGCACGGCGGCGGGTCCGGCGTCCGGGCGGGCGCGGGCCACCGCCTGGGCGTCGGCCGCGAGGCGGGCCTCGCCGAGCCGGTTGAGCCCGGCGGCCCGGTCCTCGGTCGCGCCGGTGGCCCGGGCGCGGGCGTGCAGCGCGGCCTGGGCGGCGAGGCGGTCGCGGGCCGCGAACAGGGCCCGGGACAGGGCGAGCGCGGTGTGGCGCTCGTGCGGGTCGAGGAAGCGGTTGCGGCTGGAGAGCGCGAGGCCGTCCGGCTCGCGGGCCGTCTCCACGCCGACGATCTCCACCGGGAAGTTCAGGTCGCGGACCATGCGCCGGATCAGGGCGAGCTGCTGGGCGTCCTTCTGCCCGTAGAACGCGGTGTCGGGGCGGGTGAGGTGGAGGAGCTTGGCGACGACGGTGAGCATGCCGTCGAAGTGCCCGGGGCGCGAGGCCCCCTCCAGCCGTTCGCCCATCGGGCCCGCCGAGATCCGGACCTGCGGTTCGCCGCCCGGGTAGACCTCGTCGGCGGACGGGGCGAAGACCACGTCGGCGCCCGCCGCGGCGGCCACCGCGAGGTCGGCTTCGAGCGTGCGCGGGTAGCGGTCGAGGTCGGTGGCCTCGCCGAACTGGAGCGGGTTGACGAAGACGGTGACGACGACCTGCCCGGCGGGGCCCGCGTGGGTGCGGGCGGCGCGGATCAGGGAGGCGTGGCCCTCGTGCAGGGCGCCCATCGTCATGACGACGGCCCGCCGCCCCTCGGGGGCGTACGCGTGCAGCTCGGCGGCCGTGTGCAGCAGGGCCGGGGCGGATGTGGTCGCGGTCATCAGGACTCCTCCGGTCCGCTGCCGGTGTCGCCGGAAGGGGTCGGGCCGCCGGGGCCGTTCGCGCCGGAGCCGCCGGGGCCGTTCGCGCCGGGGCCGGGCCGGCCGGAGCCGCTCGCGCCGGGGCCGTTCGCGCCGGAGCCGCCGTCCGCGAGGACGTCGAGCAGGTCCTCGGCCAGCTCCGGCTTGAGCAGCCCGTGGGCGAGGGCGCGGTCCGCGGTGGCGCGGGCCATCGCGACGTAACCGGCGACCGCCTGCGGGGCATGGGCGCGCAGCTCGCCGATGTGCGCGGCGACCGTGCCGGCGTCGCCGCGCGCGACCGGGCCGGTGAGCGCCGCGTCGCCGGAGCGCAGGGCGTTGTCCAGGGCGGCGCCGAGCAGCGGGCCGAGCATCCGGTCGGGGGCGGTGACCCCGGCGGTGCGCAGCAGCTCCATCGACTGGGCGACCAGCGTGACCAGGTGGTTCGCGCCGAGGGCGAGGGCCGCGTGGTAGAGCGGACGGGACTCCTCCGCGATCCACTCCGGCTCGCCGCCCATCTCGATCACCAGCGCCTCGGCGGCGAGCCTCAGCTCGTCGGGCGCGGTGACCCCGAAGGAGCAGCCGGCCAGCCGCTGGACGTCCACGGAGGTTCCGGTGAACGTCATCGCGGGGTGCAGGGCGAGCGGCAGGGCGCCGGCCCGCCGGGCGGGGGCCAGCACCTTCGTCCCGTACCGCCCGGAGGTGTGGACGAGGAGCTGTCCGGGGCGGACGGCCCCGGTCTCGGCCAGGCCCTCGACGAGCCCGGGGAGGGCGTCGTCGGGGACGGTCAGCAGGACGAGCTCGGCGCGCGCGAGGACGTCGGCCGGCGTCACGAGGGGGACGTCGGGGAGCAGGGCCGCGGCGCGCCGCACGGAGGCGTCGGAGACGCCCGAGACGGCGACCGGGCGGTGTCCGGCGAGGGCGAGGGACGCGGCCAGGGCGGGGCCGACACGGCCCGCCCCCACCACGCCGACGGTGAGCCGGGCGGGGCGGTCCCTCGCGTCGAGGGGGTCCTTGGGAGCTGTTGCGTTCACACTGCGGGCCTTCCGTTCCAGTCCGCGGGGGGTACCGGACGATTCCTCTGCATGCTACGCCAGCGTCCGCCCCGCCATCCCGGCTGTCCACAGGCTGTGGATACCGCGCCCGTCGGGCGTCGGAAACCATGTGGGCAGGCCCGGCGTTCTGCGTGATGATCGTTCCATGGCAAACATGAACACGCAGGTGAAGGACGGGGCGGCGGACGAAGCGGCGGCCGGGGACGGCGAGGCCTGGCGGTTGCGCCGGTTCACCGCGTGGCGGCAGGCCGGGCGCGTCCTGTCCCGTCTCCCCCAGGACGACACGCTCGGCGAGCAGCTGGCCGCCCTGGCGGCGGACGCCGGGACGGTCACCGATCTCGACCTGCCCGCGGACATCTACGGGAACGGCGTCGCCGGCGAGCTGGAGCAGCGGGTCGCCGGGCTGCTGGGCGCGGAGGCCGCCGTGTTCTTCCCGACCGGGACGATGGCCCAGCAGGTGGCGCTGCGCTGCTGGGCGGGCCGCACCGGCAACCCCACCGTGGCCCTGCACCCGCTCGCCCACCCCGAGGTGCACGAGGGCGGCGCGCTGGGGGCGGTCAGCGGGCTGCGCACCGTCCACCCGACGTCCGACCCGAGGCTGCCCACGGCGGACGAGATCCGCGACTTCCCGGAGCCGTTCGGCACGCTGATGCTGGAGCTGCCGCTGCGGGACGCCGGTTTCGTGCTGCCCACCTGGGAGGAGCTGGAAGAGGTGGTGGCCGCCGCGCGCGAGCGGGACGCGGTGGTCCACTTCGACGGGGCCCGGCTGTGGGAGTGCGCCACGCACTTCGGGCGCGGGCTGCCGGAGATCGCCGCGCTCGCGGACAGCGTGTACGTGTCGTTCTACAAGTCCCTCGGCGGGATCTCCGGGGCCGTGCTCGCCGGTTCCGCCTCGCTGGTCGAGGAGGCCCGCGTCTGGCGGCACCGGTACGGCGGCCTGCCCTACCAGCAGTTCCCGGCGGCGGTGGCGGCCCTGACGGGGCTCGACCGGGAGCTGCCGAAGCTGCCCTCGTACGTGGCACACGCCAAGGTCGTGGCGGCCGCGCTGGCCGAGGGGTTCACGCAGGCCGGGGCGGGCTGGTTCCGGGTGCAGCCGGAGCCCCCGCAGACCCATCAGTTCCGGGTGTGGCTGCCGTACGGGGCGGACGAGCTGACGGAGGCGTCGGTGCGGCAGGCGGAGGAGACGGGCACGGTGCTCTTCCGCCGCTGGTCCACGCCCGGCACCGGTGCGCCCGGGGTGTCGTTCACGGAGGTGACCGTGACGGAGGCCGGGCTGGAGTGGACCGCCCAGGAGGTGCGGGACGCGGTGGCCGCGTTTCTGGAGCGGCTGCCGGGGAAGAGCTGAGCCGGCCCGTCCCCCGGACGGATCCGGTCGAGGACGCGGATTGACGCCCGCCGTCAATCCGCGTCCGGGCTGTCGTACCCACCCGGCACCATGGACGGGTGAGCGTCACCATCGGCATCGCGGGGCTCGACCCCGCCCGCATCGTCTTCACGACCTCCCCGCTCGTCGAGCTGGGGGTCGCCCTGCACGCCCTCTCCGAGCCGGGACACCACCCGGGCCTGCACGGCTGGGCGACGGCCACCACCACGGCCCTGGAGCCCGACCTCGCCGACCGGCTGCACGAGGCGGAGTTCCTGTGGCGGAACACCTTCTCGGACATCTTCATGCCGTCCGCAGGGGTCGTCGGGGGCGACGGCATGCCGGGCGACAGCCTCGCCGCCGAGCTGGACATCCTGGACCGGCTGGACGACGACCGGTTCGTCTCGGCCGCCCTGGAGTTCACCTGCGCCGCCTTCTACGGGACCGGGGCGGCCTCCCCGCTGCGCGACGCCGAGGCGCGCGCCCGGGCCCTGGACATGGCGGCGGCACGCGGCCCCCGCCAGGTGGAGTTCACCCAGCGGCTGCTGGCCGACCCCGCTCCCGTACGCCGCTGGCTGCGCCGCCTGTTCGAGGACTGCGATCAGGCGTTCTTCGCGGACACCTGGGAGCGGACGCGCATCCAGCTGGTGGCGGACGCGCGGCACAAGACTGACCTGCTGCGGCGCAAGGGGGTCGCCGAGGCGATACGGGCGGTCTCGCCCGCGCTCTCGCTCGACGCGGACGGCGGCCGGATCAGCGTCGACAAGCTGGCCGAGGGGGCGACCGACGCCACGGACCCGGCCGTCGGCCCCGGGCTCACGCTGATCCCGACCAGCTTCGGCTGGCCGCATCTGATGGTGGTGCACGCCCCGGGCTGGCGCCCGGTGATCCACTACCCGGTGCACCGGCCGGAACTGCCCGCGCCCGCCCCGGTGGAGCTGCTCCAGCTGCGGATGGAGGCGCTGGCCCACCCGATGCGGATGCGGCTGTGCCGGAACATCGCGCGTTCCCCGTACACGACCGGCGAACTCGCCGACACCAACGGGATCACGGCGCCCGAGGTCTCCCGCCATCTCGCGGTGCTCAAGAAGGCCGGTCTGGTCACGACCCGGCGGCGCGGCCGGTACGTGCTGCACCAGCTGGACCTGACCGTGGTGGCCCGGCTCGGCAGCGACTTCCTGGAGGGGATCCTGCGCTAGGGCCTGTCGTTCGGATCAGCCCGCGCCGCCGGCGCGTACCAGGCCCGTCTCGTAGGCGAGGACGACGACCTGCACCCGGTCGCGCAGGGACAGCTTGGTCAGGATGCGGCCGACGTGCGTCTTCACGGTCGCCTCGGAGAGCACCAGGCGTCCTGCGATCTCGCCGTTCGACAGGCCCTGGGCGACCAGCAGCATCACCTCGCGCTCGCGCTCGGTGAGCCTGGCGATGTCCTTGTGCTGGGGTTCCGCGGTGCCGCTGGGGAGCATCGGCGAGAACCGGTCGAGCAGCCGGCGGGTGGTGGACGGGGCGACGACCGCGTCCCCGCTGTGCACGGAGCGGATCGCGGCGAGCAGTTCGCCCGGCGGCACGTCCTTCAGCATGAAGCCGCTGGCCCCGGCCTTCAGCCCGGAGAACGCGTACTCGTCGAGGTCGAAGGTCGTCAGGATCAGCACCTTCGGCGGGTCGGGCTGCGCGCAGATGCGGCGGGTCGCCTCGACACCGTCCAGCCGGGGCATGCGTACGTCCATCAGCACCACGTCCACGGCGGTGGCGCGCAGGATCTCGATCGCCTCCGCGCCGTCACCGGCCTCGGCGACCACCTCCATGTCGGGCTGGGCTGCGAGCACCATCCGGAATCCGGTGCGCAGCAGCACCTGGTCGTCGACGAGCATCACGCGGATCGCCATGGGGGCCTGTTCTCTCCTCGTTCGTTCAGCGGTCGGCGGCCTTGAGGGGCAGCAGCGCGCTGATCCGGAATCCTCCGCCGGGGCGCGGCCCGGCGTCCAGTGTGCCGCCGACCATGCCGACCCGTTCCCGCATGCCGATCATGCCGTGGCCGGCGCCGTCGGCGCCCCCGTCCTCGTACAGCTCGTGCGCCGCGCCCCGGCCGTCGTCCTCGACGAGCAGGCCTAGCCCGTCGTCGAAGTAGACCAACCGCACGCTCGCCCCGGCGTGCGGGCCACCGTGCTTGCGGGTGTTGGTCAGGGCCTCCTGCACGATCCGGTACGCGGTCAGCTCGACGCCGCTGGGCAGCGGGCGGGCGGTCCCCTCGACCTTGAAGTCCACCGCCAGACCGGCCGCCCTGACCTGGTCGATCAGCTCCTCGATCTGCTCCACGTCGGGCTGCGGGACGTACTCCCCGCTCTCCTGCGCGTCCCCCGTCCGCAGCACCCCGAGCAGCCGCCGCATCTCCGCGAGGGCCTGCCTGCCGGTGCTGGAGATGGTCTCCAGCGCCTGCCGGGCCTGGTCGGGCGCCGCGTCCATGACGTAGGCGGCGCCGTCGGCCTGCACCACCATCACGGAGACGTTGTGCGCGACGACGTCGTGCAGCTCGCGGGCGATCCGGGCCCGTTCGGCGGCCACCGCGACCTTCGACTGGGCCTCCCGCTCCCGTTCGAGCCGAGCCGCCCGCTCCTCCAGCTGGTCGAAGTAGGCACGCCGCGTCCGCATCGAGTCGCCGAGGACCCAGGCCAGCACGAACGGGACCGTCAGCACGATGACGACGAACGCCGCCTGCGCCCAGTTGCGCGGTGCCCCCTCCTCGTCCGGCCACCGGAGCTGGGACATCGAGGCCGCGGTCAGGCTGCACGCCAGGGCGAGCCGGGAGGCCCAGCGCTCACCGACGGTGGCCACCGTGAAGGTGATCACGAGCATGGCGAAGTTGGCGGCGTTCGGCCGGACGCCGCAGACCAGTTGCAGGACGCCCATCGCGATGGCGAGCAGCAGCATCTTCTCCGGCGCGCGCCGGCGCAGGGCGACGACGAGGCAGAGACCGATGACGATCGGCACGATCGCGATGCGTTCGAGACGGCCGCCGTGCCCGACGTCGCCGACCACGATGGTCATGCCGGAGAGCCCGAGGAGGAAGACAGCCCAGAAGCTGTCGACGCCCGTCGGGTGTCTGCGGATGAAATCGTAGAGGCGCTGCACGTAACCCAGCGTAAAGAAGACCGAGGGGTGCCGGGTCAGCCGAAGGGTCGATCCGGGTCCTGGGACCGTACTCCCCAAGGTGGAGACTGGGAAACATGATGGATGAGTGGCGCGGGTGGCAGGAGGCGGCCGAGGCCGCGCTCTACGGTGACGAGGGTTTCTACCGGCGTCCCGAGGGCCCCGCGGGCCACTTCCGTACCTCCGTGCACGCCTCCCCGCTCTTCGCCGCCGCCGTCGCCCGGCTGCTGGTCCGTACGGCGGCCGGGCTCGGCACCGCGGACGTGGACCTGGTCGACATGGGCGCCGGGCGCGGGGAACTGGTCACCGGGGTGCTCGCCGCGCTGCCCGCCGCAGGCGGGGCGGACCTCGCCGTGCGCGCGTACGCCGTCGAGCTCGCCGCCCGCCCCGACGGCCTGGACCCCCGGGTGGAGTGGTGCGCGGAGCCGCCGCCCGGGGTGCGCGGGCTGCTGTTCGCCAACGAGTGGCTGGACAACGTGCCGCTGCCCGTCGCGGAGACGGACGACGAGGGCGTCGAACGGTACGTCGAGGTGCGCACCCGCGACGGCGCGGAGCGGCTGGGCGCGCCGGTGACCGGGGCGGACGCGGAGTGGCTGCGGCGCTGGTGGCCGTCGGCGGGTCCGGGCAGCCGGGCGGAGATCGGCCGCCCGCGCGACGAGGCGTGGGCGGACGCGGTGGCGTCCCTGTCCGCGGGCCTCGCGGTGGCGGTGGACTACACGCACGCACGCGGACAGCGCCCACCGTACGGGACGCTCACCGGTTTCCGGGCCGGGCGCGAGGTGCGGCCGGTGCCGGACGGGAGCTGCGACCTGACGGCGCACGTGGCGCTGGACGCGTGCGCGGCGGCGGGCGGACGGGACGCGGACCTGCGTACCCAGCGCGAGGCCCTGGCGGCCCTGGGCATCACCGGCGGACGCCCGCCCCTGACCCTGGCATCGACGGACCCGGCCGCGTACGTCCGCACCCTGTCCACGGCAGGCGAGGCGGCGGAACTGACGGCCAGGGGCGGCCTGGGCGACTTCGGCTGGCTGAGCCACGTGGTCAGCCCCGCCGCACAACCCAGCCCTTCCGCACAATCCAGCCCCACCACACAACCCAGCCCCTCCGCACCATCCAGCCCCTCCGGCGATTGAGGAGCGGGGTCCGGGGCAGCGCCCCGAGGAACGGCGCGGCACGCAATAATCGCCCCATGACGGAGACGACCATCGGCATCGGCGGCGCAGCCGAAAGCACCGACATGGTGCTCAACATCGGCCCCCAGCACCCCTCCACCCACGGCGTGCTCCGACTCCGCATCGTCCTGGACGGCGAACGCGTCCAGCACGCCGAACCGGTCGTCGGCTACATGCACCGCGGCGCGGAGAAGCTGTTCGAGGCCCGCGACTACCGCCAGATCATCATGCTCGCCAACCGCCACGACTGGCTCTCCGCGTTCTCCAACGAGCTGGGCGTCGTGATGGCCGTCGAGCGCATGCTCGGCATGGAGGTCCCCGAGCGCGCGGTCTGGACCCGCACCCTGCTCGCCGAGCTGAACCGGGTCCTCAACCACCTGATGTTCCTCGGCTCGTACCCGCTCGAACTGGGCGGGATCACCCCGGTGTTCCACGCGTTCCGCGAGCGCGAGGAGCTCCAGGCGGTGATGGAGGAGGTCTCCGGCGGCCGCATGCACTACATGTTCAACCGGGTGGGCGGCCTCAAGGAGGACCTGCCGGCCGGCTGGCTCGGCCGCGCCCGGGACGCCGTCGCCTCGGTCCGCTCCCGGATGGACGTGTACGACGGGCTGGTGCTCGGCAACGAGATCTTCCGGGGCCGCACCCGTGGCGTCGGCGTGCTGTCGGCCGAAGCGGTGCACGCGTACGGGGTGTCGGGGCCGATCGCCCGTGCCTCGGGCGTCGACTTCGACCTGCGGCGCGACGAGCCGTATCTCGCGTACGGGGAGCTGCAAGGCACCCTGAAGGTCGTCACCCGGACCGAGGGCGACTGCCTGGCCCGGTTCGAGTGCCTGCTGGAGCAGACGCACAACGCCCTGGACCTCGCGGACGCCTGCCTGGACCGGATGGCCGGCCTCGCGCCGGGGCCCGTCAACCAGCGGCTGCCCAAGGTCCTCAAGGCCCCCGAGGGCCACACCTACGCCTGGACCGAGAACCCGCTCGGCGTCAACGGCTACTACCTGGTGTCCAAGGGCGAGAAGACCCCGTACCGGCTGAAGCTGCGCTCGGCGTCGTTCAACAACATCCAGGCGCTCACCGAACTGCTGCCGGGCACGCTGGTCGCGGACATGGTGGCGATCCTGGGCTCGCTGTTCTTCGTCGTCGGCGACATCGACAAGTAGGCGGGCCGGAACGACGCGACGGCCGCCACCCGGGGTCCGGGTGGCGGCCGTCGTGCTGCCTCGTGCTGTACGCCGTCTGCCGTGCGCGTTACGAGATGGCGCTGCGCAGCTCCGCCACGTCGAGCTGCTCGGTCTCGTCGTGCGCGGTGAGGTCGATGACCTTGCCGACGGCACGCTCCTCGGACGCGTCCGAGCGGTGCGCGGCCAGCGCCTCCTCGCCCACCACGTCGGCCAGGTCCTCGTTCTGCACGGACTCGATCGCGGCGGGCTCGATCGCGGCGGGCTCGGCCTTCTGCGTACCGAAGAAGTCGAAGCTGCCCTGCGGCACCAGGTGCCGGCGGGACGCCGCGTACGGGACGACCGCGCTGGCGGCCGGGACCGGGCGCGTGGCGGGTGCCTGGGCGGCGGGCCTGGTCGCGGGCAGGGCGGCGGGCGGACGGCGGTCCTGGCCGGTGCCGGCCCCGGACGGCTCGGCCGCCGCGTGCTTCCCCCGGCGCTCCTCCGTCTCCCGGGCGCGCTCCGCGAGGTCCCGCTGCCGGGCCTCGTCGGCGATGCGGCGGGCCTTCTGGAGCGCCGCGTTGCGCGGGAGGTCGGCCAGCGCGCGGGCGGCGCGGGCGTACGCGTCGGGGGTGGGGGTGGAGCGGGCGGCGGGCAGTTCGCGGGCGGGCGCGGACGCCTCGATGGCGAGCTGCCGCCGGCTCTCCAGGACGCTGGCGCGCTCGGTCTCGGCGTTGGCGTACCGCCGCAGCAGCGCGGCGTGTTCGCCGCGCAGTCCGGCCAGCTCCACGCGCTTGCGGCGCAGCTTCGTCTCCAGGCGGGCCCGGATCTCGCGCGCCTCCTCCAGGTCCGCTTCGAGCTCCGCAAGGCGTTCCTCGGCACGCCACTCGTCGCCAGCGCGGGCACGCGTCAGATCGGCGACACGGCGTCCCGCCTCGCGGTCCCAGCTGCGCATCAGGACCGCGCCGGTGACGGCGGCGGCCGCTGCGGCGGCGACCAGGGCGCGCAGGACCATGGGCTCGGTCAGCAGCCAGGCTCCCGCGGCACAGACGACCGATGCCCCGGCGACTGCCGAAGGCGGAAGGATTCTGTGCAGTGGTGGCGAATGGCGATGGCGTCCACGTGGCATGGCCCGAAATTTACCGTGTGCGCGGCGTACTTGGGGAGCCGCCCGGCAATCTGTGCCCGGCAAGTTACCCGGCGGCTCCCGCGACCCCTTCTCCGGGCGCCTCCCCCGGGGCCTTTCTACTTCTTGATCAGTCCCTTCGACTGCAGATATTCGCGGGCCACATCGGCCGGCTTGGCGCGCTCCGCGTCGACCTTGCGGTTGAGGTGGGCGAGGTCCTCGGTGGTGAGCGCGCCGGTGAGCTTGCCGAGTGCGTCGGCTATGTCCTGGGCGCCGGCGTCCTTGGCGTTGAGAACGGGCAGCACGTTGTCCGCGTTCTGGAGCTTCTTGTCGTCGTCCAGGAACACCAGGTCGTAGGTGTCCAGCACCGCGTCGGTGGTCGTGGTGAGAACGAGCTGGTCCTTGCCGTCCTTCACCGCCTGCTTGGACTGCGGGGTTCCGACGCCCTTGGGGTCGATTCCGGTGACGTCGATGCCGTACGTCTTCTTCAGGCCGGGCGCGCAGAACGGCCGCACCTCGCACTCGTCGCCCGCCGCGACCTTGACGCCGATCTTCGCCGCGCCGAGATCCGAAAGGGTCTTCAGCTTGTGCTTGCCGGCGAATTCCTTGGTCACCGCGAACGCGTTCTGGTCGACGGCCTTCCCTGCCGGAAGGACCTTCAGTCCGCGCGGCTCGGCGAGCTTCTTCAGGGCGGCCACGGTGGCGGCGGTGTCGCCCGAGGCGACCGGCTTCGACTCGGCGGCCTTCGCGCCGTTCACCTTGGCGTTGAGGAATTCCGCGATGGTCGCCGCGTATTCCGGTACGACGTCGATCTCGCCCTTCTCCAGGGACGGTTCGTAGAGTTCGCGGTTCTTCACGGTGGTGACCGAGGTGCTGTATCCGGCGTCCCCGAGGATCTGGGCGTACAGCTCGGCGAGCACCTTGGACTCGGTGAAGGCGGCGGCGCCGACGACGAGCGACCCCTTCTTGCCGGAGTCCCCGCCCCCGGCCGGGGCGCCCTTGTCCTTCTCCAGGCTGTCTCCGCCGCACGCGGCGAGCGAGCCCGCCAGCGCGAGGATGCCGATGACGGCGCCGGCCATGCGTGAGGTGCTGGTCATGTTCTTCTCCGTCCACGGCGGCGAGGCCGTATGCGACAAATGGTGCGTATGCAACAAGAATTACGGGTGGGTGAGCCGGGTCCCCTACGCGGGCCGGCGGCGGCGCAGTGGGGACAGCAGGCGGTCGAGGGCCACCAGGACCGCCTCCACCAGCAGCGCGAGCACGGCCACCAGCAGTGCCCCCGCCACCACCTGCGCGGTGTCGTACGTGTTGAAACCCGCGGTGATGATGCGGCCGAGGCCTCCCTGGCCGACCATGGCCGCGATCGTCGCCGTGGCCACGACCTGGACGGCGGCCGACCGCAGCCCGGTCATGATCAGCGGGTACGCCAGCGGGAGCTCGACGCGCAGGAAGAGCTGGCCGCCCGACATGCCCATCCCGCGCGCGGCCTCCGTCACCGAACGGTCCACCTCGGTCATCCCGACGTAGGCGTTGGTCAGCAGCGGCGGCACGGCGAACAGCACCAGGGCGGTGATCGTGGGTATGTAGCCCGCGTTGCGCAGGGGCGAGACCATGAAGAGGGCCAGCACCGCGAAGACGGGGACCGCCCGGCCGACGTTGGCCAGGTTGACCGCGAGCGCGCCGCCCTTCCTTATGTGGCCCAGGTACAGCGCGACGGGCAGGGCGATGGCGCAGGACAGGGCGAGCGCCACACCGCTCACGTACAGGTGCTCGCCCAGCCGGTGGGCGACCCCGCTCTCCCCGGACCAGTTGGTGCCGGTGGTGAGCCAGGTCCAGGCGTCCCCGAGAACCCCCATGTCAGACCGCCTCCGCCTTGGCCGGGCCGTGCGCGGCGCGTATGCGGGTCCAGGGCGTCAGCAGCCGTTGCAGACCGAGCAGCAGCAGGTCCGCGACGACCGCGAGCAGCACGCAGAGCACCGAGGCGGCCAGCACCTGGGCCTTGAAGAAGCTGGGCAGCGCGTCCTCGATGAGATTGCCGAGGCCGCCCCGGCCGACGATCGACCCGACCGTGGTGAGCGCGATCGTGGACACCGTGGCGATCCGTATCCCCGCCATCAGCGCGGGCAGCGCGAGCGGCAGTTCGACCTCCCACAGCAGGCGGGCCGGCCCGTACCCCATGCCGTGTGCGGCCTCCTTCGCCTCCTCGGGCACCGCTTCCAGGCCCGCCAGGATGTTGCGTACGAGGATGGTCAGCGAATACAGCACGAGACCGGTGACCACCAGCGCAGCGGAGAGCCCGAACAGGGGCAGCAGCAGCGAGAACATCGCGAGCGAGGGCACGGTGTAGAGCACCGTCGTCAGCCCGAGGACCGGTGCGGCGAAATGCCGGCCGCGGCGTGCGAGGAGCGCCAGCGGGAAGGCGACGGCCACCCCGATCGCGACCGAGACGGCGGTGATCCAGATGTGCTGGACGGTCGCGTCCGTCAACTCCTGGCTGCGGGTGCGGAGATACTCCCCGCAGATCCAGTCGTTCGTCACCAGGCAGTTCTGTCCGGCCATCCGTCCCCCCACCTCCCGTTCGCCTTCTCGTACTGATGTCCGGCGAGCCTATCCTCGACCACTGACAATCGCCGGAGCCGTTGTATTCCAGCAACATGTCCTTCACAGAACACCCGCGACAATGGGGAACCATGATCCGTTTCGAGCACGTCACCAAGCGGTATGCGGACGGCACCACCGCCGTCGACGGCCTTTCCTTCGAGGTCGCCGAGGGTGAACTGGTCACGCTCGTCGGACCGTCCGGCTGCGGCAAGACGACCACCATGAAGATGGTGAACCGGCTCATCGAACCGACCGAGGGCCGGATATTCCTCGACGGGGACGACATATCCGCCATCGACCCCGTCCAGCTGCGCCGCCGCATCGGCTATGTGATCCAGCAAGTGGGCCTCTTCCCGCACAGGACGGTCCTGGAGAACACCGCCACCGTTCCCCATCTCCTCGGGTGGAAACGCGGAAAGGGCCGCGCCCGCGCGGCCGAACTCCTCGATCTGGTCGGACTCGATCCTTCCGTTTATGGCGACCGTTATCCCGAGCAGCTCTCCGGCGGTCAGCGCCAACGCGTCGGCGTGGCACGGGCGCTGGCGGCCGACCCGCCGGTCCTGCTGATGGACGAGCCCTTCGGCGCGGTGGACCCCGTGGTGCGCGAGCACCTCCAGAACGAATTCCTGAAGCTTCAGGAACAGGTCCGCAAAACCGTGCTGTTCGTCACCCACGACATCGAGGAAGCGGTCCGTCTCGGCGACCGCATCGCCGTCTACGGGCAGGGCTCGATCGAGCAGTTCGACACCCCCGCCACGGTGCTCGGCGCCCCCGCCACCGGCTATGTCGCGGACTTCGTAGGCGCCGACCGGGGCCTGAAGCGGCTCTCCGTCACCCCCGTCGAGGAGAGCGACTGCGACCATCCGCCGGTCGTCCACCTCGACGACCCGCTGGCCGCCGCGACCGAGCGCCTCCGCGCCGAGGGTGCCCGCTGGGCCGTCGTCCTGGACGGCGACGAGCACCTGCACGGCTGGATCGCCGCCGACGACACGCGTACGGGCTCCAAGGGCACCGTCCGCGACCACGCCCGCCGGATGGAGGCGTGGCTTCCCCTCGGCGCCCCGCTCAAACAGGCATTCGCCACCATGCTCCAGCACGACGCCGGCTGGATCGCCGTCATCGACGGGGCGGGCGAGGGCCGCTTCCTGGGCGTGCTCACCCCGGCCCGCCTCCACGAGGCGCTGCGCCGCTCGGTCGGCGCTGACGGCCGCGCGGTGCCGCGCGCGGAGGTGACGGTGGAGAGCGTCACCGGCGTGGCGGAGACGGCGGCGGGGTAGCGGGGCGGGCCCACTCCCGCGAGCCCGGGGCCCGCGGGAGGGGTTCCGGCCGCCGTCTCAGCTCTCGCTCAGCCGGCTGCTCAGCCACTCCAGCGCCGCCGGGATCTCCCGGCGCCACGTGTTGAAGTTGTGGCCGCCGCTGTCCAGCACGATCGAGGAGACCTGCGCCGGCTGCTTCACCTTGGCCACGAACTCCCGCGTGCCGGCGTAGTTCGGCTCGCCGTGACGGGAGCTCGTGACCAGGAACGAGGAGTCCGGCTGCGGCCGGTTGTCCAGCGTCCACAGCAGGTCCGCGCGGCGCCGGGCCGCCTCGTCGCCGTGGAAGAGGTCGCCCGTCGTCGGGTCCTCGGCCGCCTTGTAGTACGCGGAGAGCCCCGCGCTCGCGGCGAACCTGTCCGGGTGGTGCAGCCCGATCTTCAGGGCGCAGTACCCGCCGGTCGAGTTACCGATGATGCCCCAGTTGCGGGCGCGCTTGCCGACCCGGTATCCGGCCGAGACCGCCCGGGGCAGGTCATCGGCGAAGAAGGTCTCCGTCTTCGGGCCCCCCTCTATGTCCACGCACTCCGTGTCCCGGGGCGGCGCCACGGTCGGGCGCAGCATCACCAGGACCATGGGCTGCGCCCGTCCGGCCTTCACCCGGTCGAGCGCCGTACGCGGATAGCGCAGCCCCTTGATGAGGTTCTCCGAGGTGCCCGGGTAGCCGGTGAGGACCACGACCGCCGGGAACTTCCGCCGGGCGAACGCCGGCTGGAAGTACTCCGGCGGCAGGTACACGTACGCCGAACTCTCGATGCCCGAGTGCCGGCCCGCGATCACGACCTTGTCGATCCGCCCGCCCACCGTCGCCCTCGCCCCGCCCGGCACGTCCGGCCGCTGCGTCCCCACCCGGACGATGTTCTTCGCGGCCAGCGTCCCGGCCGCGTGGTCGGTGACCACGCCCATGTCCTGCTTGCGGCCGAACAGGTCCGCCCAGGAGCCGTAGAAGAGGAAGCTGTTGTTGGCGAGCAGGCCGACCGTGGCGAACACCGCCACCTGGGTCGCGAGCAGCATGCCCACCCGGCCGAGCACCGCCGGCGCGCTGCGCCGGGCGAGCCTCGGCCAGCACCAGACGGTGACGGTGAACAGCACGACGGCCAGCGCGATCGCAAGGATCAGCAGCGGCTTGTCCGTAAGGCCCATGACCGGTGAACTTTCTGTCAGGAAATTTCCGGGCAACGGTGAACCCGCGGCCCGGAAGGCTCGTCCTAGAGGTCGCACATCGTCCGCAGGGCTCCGGCCGCCGGACTCCAGGAATCTCACGCGGAACCACGGGAAGCGATGTCTGTCACGCTAGATGGGGATAAATCAGGATCGGTTCCGGTTCGCGCGCGTACGCATCTGCGCGGCCCCCGTCCGGAAGCCGTACCGGCGCTCGTCGGCACCGCCTGCGCCGCCGTCGGACTGATCGACGTCGCGGCCGGGGTCTTCCCGCGCTTCCGGCACAGCCGCATGCACAGTCTGGCCGAGGTGCTCCCCGGGGCCCTCGGCCCCTTCGCCGCCGCGCTGTCGCTCAGCGCCGGCGTCCTGCTGCTCCTCCTGGCCCACGGCCTCAAGCGCCACAAGCGTCGCGCCTGGCGGGCCGCCGTCGTGCTGCTGCCGGCCGGCGCGCTGGCCCAGTTCACCTACCGGCACTCGGTCCTCGGCACACTCGTATCGCTGACGCTGTGCTGTCTGCTCGTACGCCACCGGGGTGAATTCGCCGCCCTGCCCGACCCGCGCAGCCGGTGGCGGGCCCTGGCCAACTTCGTCCTGCTCGGCGCCGGTTCGCTCGGGCTCGGCCTGGTCATCGTCAGCGCCCACCCCCGCCGCATGGTCGGCAGCCCCAGCATCGCCGACCGTCTCCAGCACGTGCTGTACGGCCTGTTCGGCTTCGAGGGGCCCGTCGACTACGCCGGGGACACCTCCTGGACCGTCGCCTACTCGCTCGGCGCCCTCGGCCTGCTGACCGCCGTCACCACCATCTACCTGGCCTTCCGCCCCGAGCACCCGGCCGCCCGCCTCACCGAGGACGACGAGGCCCGGCTGCGCGCCCTGCTGGAGCGGCACGGCGGGCTCGACTCGCTCGGCCACTTCGCGCTCCGCCGCGACAAGGCCGTCGTCTTCTCACCCAGCGGCAAGGCCGCGGTCTGCTACCGCGTGGTCTCCGGCGTGATGCTCGCCAGCGGCGACCCGATCGGCGACGTGGAGGCCTGGCCCGGCGCCATCGAACGCTTCATGGACGAGGCGCGGGCGCATTCCTGGGCCCCCGCCGTCATGGGCTGTGGCGAGACCGGCGGCGAGGTCTGGACCCGCGAGACCGGACTCACCGCGCTGGAACTGGGCGACGAGGCGGTGGTCGACGTCGCGGATTTCTCCCTCGCCGGCCGCGCGATGCGCAACGTACGCCAGATGGTGAAGCGCATTGAGCGGGGCGGCTACGAGACCCGCGTCCGGCGCGTGGCCGACATCGGCGAGGCCGAGCTCGCCCGCATCCGCCGGGCCGCCGCCGACTGGCGCGGCACCGACACCGAACGCGGCTTCTCCATGGCGCTCGGCCGGATCGGGGACGCCGCCGACGCGGACTGCTTCGTCGCCACCGCCCACAAGGCCGACGAGCACGGTGCCGACTCCCCCCACGGCGACCTGAAGGCCGTACTCCACTTCGTGCCCTGGGGCACCGACGGCATGTCCCTCGACCTCATGCGCCGCGACCGGTCCGCCGACCCCGGCATGAACGAACTGCTCATCGTCGCTTCCCTCCAGGCCGCGCCCCGGCTCGGGATCAGCCGCGTCTCGCTGAACTTCGCGATGTTCCGCTCCGCCCTCGCCCGGGGCGAGAAGCTGGGCGCGGGGCCCGTCCTGCGGGTCTGGCGCGGGCTGCTGATCTTCCTCTCGCGCTGGTTCCAGATCGAGTCGCTGTACAAGTTCAACGCCAAGTTCCGGCCGCGCTGGGAGCCCCGCTTCGTGGTCTACCGCAACGCCCGCGACCTGCCCCGCATCTCGTTCGCCGCGATGCAGGCCGAGGGCTTCGTCAACCTCGCGCTCCCCCGCCCCCTGGCAAGCCGCCTCCCGGTCGGCCCACGCCGCCCCTGCGCCCACGTACGGCCGCCTGCGGGCGGACAGGGAGCTCGCACGGCGTAAAGGGTTCGCGTGCGGGCCTACGCTGGTCATATGAGTACGTTGCGCGGAACGGTCCAGGGGCTGCCGGAGTGGGACCGCTGCGCGGTCATGGGCGTCGTCAACGTGACGCCCGACTCCTTCTCCGACGGAGGCCGCTGGTTCGACACCACGACGGCCGTCAAGCACGGCCTCGACCTGGTCGCCGAGGGCGCCGACCTCGTGGACGTCGGCGGCGAGTCGACCCGTCCCGGCGCCAGCCGGGTGGACGAGGCCGAGGAGCTGCGCCGGGTGATCCCGGTGGTCCGCGGCCTGGCGTCCGAAGGGGTCACGGTCTCCGTCGACACCATGCGCGCCCGCGTCGCCGAGCAGGCGACAGCCGCCGGCGCGGTCCTCGTCAACGACGTGAGCGGCGGCCGGGCCGACCCCGACATGGTCCCCGTGGTCGCCGCGGCCGGGGCCCCCTTCGTCGTCATGCACTGGCGCGGCTTCAGCGAGTCGATGAACAGCCGGGCGGTGTACGGGGACGTGGTCGCCGAGGTCGTCGACGAGCTGCGCGCCCGGATGGACGCGGCGGTCGCCGGCGGCATCGCGCCGGAACGCGTCGTCATCGACCCCGGGCTCGGCTTCGCCAAGGACGCCCCGCACGACCTCGCGCTCCTCGCCCGGCTGGACGCGCTGCACGCCCTGGGCCGCCCCCTGCTGGTCGCCGCGTCCCGCAAGCGGTTCCTCGGCCGTGTGCTGGCCGGCGAGGGGGCCGCCCCGCCGCCCGCCCGCGAGCGCGACGCGGCCACCGCCGCCGTCTCCGCGCTCTCCGCCCGGGCCGGCGCCTGGGCCGTCCGCGTCCACGAGGTACGGGCCACCGCCGACGCCGTCCGGGTCGCCCGCGCCATCGAGGGAGCCGCGTGAACGGGCCGAGGGACGACGCGGGGGCCGCCGCCGACATCGCGGCCGTCGAGCAGGCGAACACCGCCTACTACGAGGCCGTGGAACGCGGCGACCTGGAGGCGCTGACCGCCGCCTGGCTGCCGGGCGAGGACCTGACGGCCTCCTGCGTCCACCCGGGGTGGCCGGTGCTCAGCGGCCGGGGCGAGGTGCTCCGCAGCTACGCGCTGATCATGGCGAACACCGAGTACATCCAGTTCTTCCTGACCGATGTCGGCGTCTCCATGACCGGCGACACCGCGCTGGTGACCTGCACCGAGAACATCCTCAGCGGCGGCCCGGCCGAGGAGGGCGCCTCGCTCGGCCCGCTCGTCGGGCAGCTCGTGGTCGCCACGAATGTGTTCCGCCGCACGCCGGAGGGCTGGAAGCTCTGGTCCCACCACGGTTCGCCCGTACTGGCCGATACCGGCGAGGAAGAGGACGAAGACACCACGTCCTGAGCGGGCCCGGTCTCCCTCCGGACAGGAAAGCCGGCCCAACGGGATTGGACTCCGCCGCTTCGGGGTATCAGCGGCTATCTGTTCCGTGCCCGCACGCCCGGGCCCCCGCGGGGGTGGGCTGTCGGTGCCCGCAGGTAGATTCGAAACCGGGCACCCGGCCGCCCGCACGCGGCCCCGTGCCCTACGACCAACGACAGCAGGAGTGATTCGCGTGGATCGTGTCGCGCTGCGCGGCCTCAAGGCCCGTGGGCACCATGGCGTCTTCCCCCGGGAACGGGAAGAGGGACAGACGTTCATCGTGGACCTGGTGCTCGGCCTCGACACCCGCCCCGCGGCAGCCGCCGACGACCTGACGAAGACCGTTCACTACGGCGTGGTCGCGGAGGAGGTCGTCGGCGTGGTCCAGGGCGAGCCGGTCGACCTGATCGAGACGCTCGCGGAGCGCATCGCCCAGCAGTGCCTCAAGCACGACGGCGTCGAGGAGGTGGAGGTCGTGGTGCACAAGCCGGACGCGCCCATCACCGTCCCGTTCGACGACGTCACCATCACCATCACCCGGAGCCGAGCATGACTGCATTTTCCACCGAAGGGCAGAGCGACCCGACCGTACAGCCGGTGCCCGCCTCCGTGGTCGAGCAGGTGGACGCGGCGGACATCACGCTTTCCAACCCCAAACTCGCCGTGCTCTCGCTCGGCGCCAACCTGGGCAACCGCCTGGAGACCCTCCAGGGCGCCATCGACGCCCTGGAGGACACGCCCGGCCTGCGGGTCAAGGCCGTCTCCCCGGTGTACGAGACGGAGCCGTGGGGCGTCGCCCCCGGCTCCCAGCCGTCGTACTTCAACGCGGTGGTCGTCGTGAAGACGACGCTGCCCCCGTCGTCCCTCCTGGAGCGCGGCCAGGCCATCGAGGAAGCCTTCGAACGGGTCCGCGAGGAGCGGTGGGGCCCGCGCACCATCGACGTCGACATCGTCGCGTACGCGGACGTCGTATCGGACGACCCGGTGCTGACCCTCCCCCACCCCCGGGCCCGTGAGCGCGCCTTCGTCCTCGTCCCGTGGCACGACGTGGACCCCGAGGCACAGCTGCCCGGCGCGGGCCCGGTCGCCGATCTGCTGACCGGTGTCGGGCGCGACGGCGTGCTCCCCCGGGCCGACCTGGAACTCCGGCTGCCGTAGTAGTCGTTAGGCTCACAGAACACAGCACGACGGACCACAGGCGGCGAAGGGCGGCTCACCCGGTGAAGCAACTACGGCTCGGGGTCCTGGCCGGCCTCTTCGCCGCCGTCGGGGTCCTGTCCTGGGGCGCCGCCCGCCTGTGGGACTCCTTCGGCACGCTGCCGAGCGTCCCGCTGGCCGCGCCCATCGTGCTCGCGGTGATCGCCGTCGTCCTGCTGGCCACGGCGCTGTCCATCCGCTCCCGTCTGCGCGCCCAGCGCGAACGGCGCCCGGGCGCGAAGGGCGTCGAGCCCATGATGGCCGCCCGCGCCCTGGTCTTCGCCCAGGCGAGCGCCCTCGTCGTGGCCCTGGTCTCCGGGATGTACGGCGGCACGGCCGTCTTCCTGCTCGGCTCCCTGGACATCCCGCCCCGCCGCGACCAGGCCGTCTACGCCGCCTTCGCGGTCCTGGCCGGCATCGCCGTCATCGCCGCCGCCCTCTTCCTGGAACACGTCTGCAAGCTCCCGGACGACAAGGACGACAACAAACCGGACGCGGCGGCGGCGTAGGGCCGGCGAGGACCACACGGGGGAAGCGCTGCCGCATATGGTGGGCGTCGCCCCCGACGTACTGACGCAGGGCATCCGCACGGTACGGGGAGCCCACCCGTACGCGGAACCCCGGCACATCCCGCCCGAGGCAGCCGGACGGGCGCGTCACACCTTCCAGCCGGGCACGCAGCCCTGTGGCCGCGCTCAGGCACTGGGCGTACTTGGCGGCGAACGCCTCCTCGTTCACCACGAGCGAGACATGGTTCGTGCCCACGGTTCCGTCGGCACACGTCGCACCGACGGAGTAGCCGAAGTCGTATCCGGGCCTGATCGTCAGCCGCTCCCGACACAGTTTCCTGGCGTGCGTCCAGGCCAGCACCGTCCCCGCCACGTCCCGGGCGTGCACCCAGCCGTCCGGTGTCCCGAGCAGTTGCTCCGGGGCCACGGTGAACGTCGCGTGACTGGTCACCACGTCCACCGCCGCACGTCCCTTGACGGCGCTCACGCCGACGACGCAGGTCGGAGCCGTACGCTCGCCGTCAAGGGTCCACAACCGCGAGCCCACGCTCACGCTCGCGGCCCGCCCCCGTCCTCCGACGACGTTCACCGTTTGCCGGCTCGGTGATCCCCCCCCCATGACGCACCTCCCGAATCACCTGGTCATGCCTGGATTCGGGAGGTTACGCCGCAGCACTGACAATCCGGCTACCGCGCCAGTATCAGGCTCATCGCCTCGGCCCGGGTAGATGCCTCACGCAGCTGCCCACGCACCGCGGACGTCGTCGTCTTCGCACCCGGCTTCCGGACGCCGCGAACGGACATGCACATGTGCTCCGCCTCGATGACGACGATCGCACCGCGCGCCTCCAGGATGCGCATCAGCGAATCCGCGACCTGCGTGGTCAGCCGCTCCTGGACCTGCGGTCGCCGGGCGAAGACCTCGACCAGACGCGCCAGCTTGGACAGCCCCGTGATCTTGCCGCTCTCCGCAGGGATGTATCCGACGTGTGCCACCCCGTGGAACGGGAGCAGGTGGTGCTCGCAGAGGCTCACGATCTCGATGTCCTTCACCAGGACCATCTCGTCGTGCCCCAGGTCGAACGTCGTCGTCAGGACGTCCTCGGGCTCCTGCCGCAGACCGGCGAGGATCTCCTTGTACGCCCGCGCCACGCGCCCTGGCGTCTCCCTCAGCCCCTCGCGGTCCGGGTCCTCGCCGACGGCGATGAGCAGCTCTCGGACGGCGGCCTCGGCACGCTTTTCGTCGAACTCGCCGATCGGCCTCTGGGCGTCCAGCGTCACCGGGTCGGTCATGTGTGCCTCGTTCCTTGAGCCGTCACTGCGGGGACATCCGCGTGGGTGTACGGAAATGCCGCGCCCCCAATAGGCTAGAACCTGGGGGACGCGGCATCCATTCCGGGCCTGGTGAAAGCCCCGTGACAGGGGCCACACCGGGTCGGTGACTAGCTCTCGGGGCGCTCCTCGGGAAGCGTCTCGGTGGCCGGGACGGTGTCCGTGACCGAGCCGTTCGCGGTGCTCGCGCCGTTGGTGAGGGCGAGCTCCTTCGGGGAGAGGACCGGGGGACGGGTGGACGGGGTACGCCGGGCGGATCCGGTCCACGCGGGGCGGGCCGGGCGCTTGACGATCGGGGCGAAGATCTCGGCGATCTCCTCCTTGCCCAGGGTCTCCTTCTCCAGGAGGCGGAGGACCAGGGCGTCCAGCACGTCGCGGTTCTCGACGAGGATCTCCCACGCGTCGTTGTGGGCGGTCTCGATGAGCTTCTTGACCTCTTCGTCTACCAGCGCGGCGACCTCTTCCGAGTAGTCGCGCTGGTGGCCCATCTCGCGGCCGACGAAGGGTTCGGTGTTGTCGCCGCCGAACTTGATCGCGCCGAGCCGCTCCGTCATGCCGTACTGCGTGACCATCGAGCGGGCCGTTGCCGTGGCCTTCTCGATGTCGTTCGCGGCGCCGGTGGTCGGGTCGTGGAAGACCAGCTCCTCGGCCGCGCGCCCGCCCAGCATGTACGCCAGCTGGTCGAGCATCTCGTTGCGCGTCGTGGAGTACTTGTCCTCCTCCGGGAGCACCATCGTGTAACCGAGGGCGCGGCCGCGGGAGAGGATCGTGATCTTGTGGACCGGGTCCGACTGGGGGGAGGCCGCCGCGACCAGGGCGTGTCCGCCCTCGTGGTACGCGGTGATCTTCTTCTCCTTCTCGGACATGATCCGGGTCCGCTTCTGCGGGCCCGCCACGACGCGGTCGATGGCCTCGTCCAGCATGGCGTTGTCGATGAGCTTCTGGTTGCTGCGCGCCGTCAGGAGCGCGGCCTCGTTCAGCACGTTCGACAGGTCGGCACCGGTGAAGCCGGGCGTGCGGCGGGCGACGGCGCCGAGGTCGACGTCCGGGGCGACCGGCTTGCCCTTCTGGTGGACCTTGAGGATCTCCAGACGGCCCTGCATGTCCGGGCGGTCGACGGCGATCTGCCGGTCGAAACGGCCCGGGCGCAGCAGCGCCGGGTCGAGGATGTCCGGCCGGTTCGTGGCGGCGATCAGGATGACGCCGCCCTTCACGTCGAAGCCGTCCATCTCGACGAGCAGCTGGTTCAGCGTCTGCTCGCGCTCGTCGTGACCGCCGCCCATGCCGGCGCCGCGGTGGCGGCCGACGGCGTCGATCTCGTCGACGAAGACGATCGCCGGGGCGTTCGCCTTGGCCTGCTCGAAGAGGTCGCGGACCCGGGAGGCACCGACACCGACGAACATCTCGACGAAGTCGGAACCGGAGATCGAGTAGAACGGGACGCCCGCCTCGCCCGCGACGGCGCGCGCGAGCAGGGTCTTGCCCGTACCGGGGGGCCCGTAGAGCAGGACACCCTTGGGAATCTTGGCGCCGACGGCCTGGAACTTGGCCGGCTCCTGGAGGAACTCCTTGATCTCGTGGAGCTCCTCGACCGCCTCGTCCGAGCCCGCCACGTCGGCGAACGTCGTCTTCGGGGTGTCCTTGGTGATCAGCTTGGCCTTGGACTTGCCGAACTGCATGACCTTGGAGCCGCCGCCCTGCATCTGATTCATCAGGAACAGGAAGACGACGACGATGAGGACGAAGGGCAGCAGCGAGAAGAGGATCGAGACGAACGGGGACTGCTTCGACGGCGAGACGGTGTACCCGTCCTTGATGTCGCCGCTCTCGAACTTCTTCTGGAGCAGATCGGCGAGCTGGACGCCCTGGTTGCCGATGTAGCTCGCCTGGAACTTGCTGCCCGACTCGTCGGCCAGCTTCTGGCCGTCCTTCATCTCGATCTTGATGATCTGGTCGTCACCGGTGGTGAGCTTGGCCTGGTCCACCTGGTTCTTGCTGATCGCCTGGATCACCTGGCCGGTGTCCACCGTCTTGTAGCCGCCGCCCGAGCCGACGACATTCATCAACACGACCACGGCGAGGACGGCCAGCACGATCCACATGACCGGCCCACGGAAGTATCGCTTCACGTCCATCCATACGGAGCGAAGTTCGCCCCGTCCCTCCTGCCCGTAGGTAAATGCTGCTGTGAGTAAAGAGTGTTCTTCGGACGGTACCCCAGCGAGGTCACCGGCGTCCGCCTCGGACGTCCGGCAATCCCGCCTACGAAGGCTCAACGGCGGGAAGCCCGCGAGGGTTCCCGGCGCTCCCGGCGGGGGGCCGCGCGCCCTCAGCCTCCGTATACGTGCGGGGCGAGGGTCCCGACGAACGGGAGGTTGCGGTACTTCTCCGCGTAGTCCAGTCCGTATCCGACGACGAATTCGTTGGGGATGTCGAAGCCGACCCACTTGCAGTCGAGCGCGACCTTGGCCGCGTCCGGCTTGCGCAGCAGGGTGCAGATCTCGAGCGAGGCGGGCTCGCGCGAGCCGAGGTTCGACATCAGCCAGGACAGCGTCAGGCCGGAGTCGATGATGTCCTCGACGATCAGGACGTGCTTGCCCTTGATGTCGGTGTCGAGGTCCTTGAGGATGCGGACGACACCGGAGGACTGGGTGCCCGCGCCGTACGAGGAGACGGCCATCCAGTCCATGGTGACGGGGGTGGACAGCGCGCGCGCCAGGTCCGCCATGACCATGACCGCGCCCTTGAGGACCCCGACGAGGAGCAGGTCCTTGCCGGCGTACTCCGCGTCGATCTTCGCGGCCAGCTCGACGAGTTTCGCGTCGATCTCTTCCTTGGTGAGGAGCACCGACTGGAGGTCGGTGCCCATGTCCTTCTCGTTCACCCGCGTCTCTTTCTGTGCCTGCCGGGCCCGGGGTGGAGTCCCGGGCCTGCGCGGCCGCTCGCCCTGCATGTCAGCCGCTCGTGCGTCAGCTCTGCCGGATGACCAGTCTGCCACCCTGGCGCAGGGCTTCGACGCGGCCGGGGAGGTTGATGGCCTGCTGGCCGCGCCAGCCGGTGACGAGGCGGTCCACTTCCTCGATGTGCCGGGCGAAGAGCGAGCCGGCCGGGGAACCCGCCTCTATGGCGGCCCGGCGCAGCACCCGGCGGCGTACGGCCGGGGGCAGCGCGTACAGCTTGGCGCACTCCAGCCGGCCGGCGTCGTCGCGTACGTCTCGGCCGGCCTCGGCGGCCCAGGTGTCGAGGGCGTCGGCGTCGTCGCGGGAGAGCTGGGCCGTACGGGCGAGGGCTTCGACGACGCCCTTGCCGAGGGCCTTCTCCAGGGCGGGCAGGCCCTCGTGGCGCAGCCGGGAGCGGGTGTAGGCGGGGTCGATGTTGTGGGGGTCGTCCCAGACGGGCAGGGACTGGGCGAGGCAGGCGGTGCGGGCGGTCTGCCGGTCGAGGTGGAGGAAGGGCCGGCGGTAGCGGCGGGCCGGGCCGGAGGCGGCGGCCATGCCGGACAGGGAGCGGATGCCGGAGCCGCGGGCGAGGCCCAGCAGGACGGTCTCGGCCTGGTCGTCGCGGGTGTGGCCGAGGAGGACGGCGGCGGCGCCGTGGCGTTCGGCGGCGGCGTCGAGGGCGGCGTAGCGGGCGTCGCGGGCGGCGGCCTCGGGGCCCCCCTCGCGACCGACGCGGACGGCGACGGCCTCGACCGGGCCGAGGTCCATGGCGGCGAGCCGGGCGGCGACCTCGGAGGCGCGGGTGCCGGAGCCGTCCTGGAGGCCGTGGTCGACGGTGATGCCGCCGGCGCGGACGGGGAGTTTGCGGGCCTCGAAGGCGAGGGCGGAGGCGAGCGCCATGGAGTCGGCGCCGCCGGAGCAGGCGACGAGCACCAGGGGGGTGTCGGGGCGGTCGGGGAGTGCGCCGCGGCGGCTGCCGGCCCCGGCCTGCGCGAGCTCGGGGTGCGGGGCGGCGTGCCCGGCGCGTTCGGTCTGTTCGGCGTGTTCGGCGATGACGTCGTGGAGTACGCGGCGGACCGCCAGGCGTATCGCCGCGACCGCAGGATGGGGACCCATGTCCGGTGCCCTTCGTGAAGTTCTTCAGGGGTGTCTCGGAGTGCCGGGACGGGAAGGAGTGCCGTCACTCAGAGTGCGTCGATGGTGACAGAGCAATGCCGTTCATCGAGCATTGCACGCCTTCCCATGCCCCTACGGTCCCTCGGATGGGTGATTACCGGCGCGTTGCCTTCGGGTCCGGAGCCTTGATCACGACTCTGCCTTACGGTGCACCCTCGCGATCCAGTCCTCGGGCCGGGCGATCTCGGCCTTGGTGGGGAGGGTGTTGGGCGAGGTCCACACACGGTTGAAGCCGTCCATGCCGACCTCGTCGACGACGGCCCGGACGAACCGTTCGCCGTCCCGGTACTGGCGGAGCTTCGCGTCGAGGCCGAGGAGCTTGCGCAGGGCCTGGTCGAGACGGCTCGCGCCGCGGGCGCGGCGCTGCTGGAACTTCTCGCGGATCTCGGCGACGGAGGAGACGACCTCCGGGCCGACGCCGTCCATGACGTAGTCGGCGTGTCCCTCCAGGAGGGACATGACGGCGGTGAGCCGGCCGAGGATCTCGCGCTGGGCGGGGGTCTGGACGAGTTCGACGAGGCTGCGGCCGCCGTCCTCGCCCTCCTCGCCCTCGGGCCGGCCGCCGGAGAGGGACTGGACGGCCTCGCGCAGCCGCTCCAGGAAGGTCATCGGGTCGACGTCGGTCTCGTCCAGGAAGGACTGGATCTCGCCCTGGAGGTGGTCGCGGAGCCAGGGCACCGCGGTGAACTGGGTGCGGTGGGTCTCCTCGTGGAGGGCGACCCAGAGCCGGAAGTCGTGCGGGTCGGCCTCCAGCTCGCGTTCGACGTGCACGATGTTCGGCGCGACGAGCAGGAGCCGGCCGCCGCCGTCCGCGGAGGCGGGGAGGTCGCGGGTGGCGGGGGCGAAGGTCTCGTACTGGCCGAGGACGCGGGAGGCGAGGAAGGACAGCAGCATGCCGACCTCGACGCCGGTCACCTTGGAGCCGACCGCGCCGAGCACGGCGCCACCCGCGCCGCCGCTGCGCCGTTCCTCCATCTTCTCCAGGAGGGGGCGCAGCAGTTCGCGGAAGCCCGCGACGTTGGCCTTGATCCAGCCCGTGCGGTCGACGACCAGGACGGGGGTGTCCTCGGGCTCGGTTCCCTCGGGGATCATCCGGGTGAAGGAACGGACGTGCTCCTCCGCGGCCTTCGCGTGCCTGCGCAGCTCCGCGACGACCTCGCGGGCCTCCTCGCGGCTGATCTCGGGGCCCGGCCGCACAAGCCGGGTCGCGGTCGCGACCGCGAGGTTCCAGTCGACCATCCCTGCACCACCGATGCTCGTCATGCGTCAACCGTACGTGCTCTGCCCTTGACGCGGTGAGGTGTTGACGGGCTCATCGCTTGCCGGCGCCGAGTGCGGTGGCGAGTTTGTCGAGTGCGGCCTGGGCCTCGGTGGGGGCGGTGGTGCCGGAGGCGAGGAAGGCGAAGGCAAGGAGCCGGCCCCGGGTGTCGACGACGGTGCCGGCGAGGCTGTTGACGCCGGTGAGGGTGCCGGTCTTGGCGCGGATGAAGCCGGTGCCGCCGGCCTTGCTGGTGTAGCGGCCGCTGAGCGTGCCGCTGAACCCGGCCACGGGGAGGCCGGTGAGGACCGGGCGCAGTTCGGGGTGGGCCGGGTCGGCCGCCCGGGCGAGGAGGCCGGCCAGCAGGGCGGCGGTCACCTTGTCCTTGCGGTCGAGGCCGCTGCCGTCGGCGACGTTCACCTCCTTGAGGGGCAGCCGGAGCTTCCTGAGCTGGGCGGTGACGGCCCGTCGGCCGCCGTTGAAGTCGGCGGGCTCACCGGCGGCGATGGCGGTCTGCCGGGCCAGGGCCTCGGCGATGTCGTTGTCGCTGTTGGTCAGCGCCCGTTCGACGAGGCCGGAGAGGGGCGCGGAGAGGTGGGTGGCGACGGTGCGGGACTTCTTGGCGGGGCGGCCGGGGGCGGGTGCGCCCTTGGTGGTGACGCCTGCGGCGTCGAGGAGCCCGGCGAAGGTGCGGGCGGCGTCGCCGGCCGGGTCCTCGGTGCGCGGGGCGGGGCCCTTGGAGGAGTCGTCCTGGCGGCCCTCGTTCACCATCAGGGCGCTCATCGGCGCGATGTTCTCGTTGGGGCCGATCGGGTGGTGCGAGGGCCCCGAATAGGCGGAGGCGTCGTAGCGGAGGCGTACGGAACCGGCTTTGCCCGCCTTGAGCGCGCGGGCGGTCCCGGCGGCCAGGGCGCGCAGGTCGGCCTTGTCGAGGGTGGGGTCGCCGCCGCCGACGAGGGTGACGGTGCGCAGGTCGTCGGAGGCGCGGACCGTGGTGGGGATGCGGTGGGCGGGGCCGAGTGCGCTGAGGGCGGCGACGGTGGTGGCGATCTTGACCGTGGAGGCGGGTGTCATGGGGGCGTCGGCACCCTTGCCGTAGAGCCGTTTGCCGGTGGCGGTGTCGATGACGACGGCGGCGCGCCGGTCGCCCAGCGCGTCGTTCTCCATCAGCGGGTCCAGGACGGCGCGCAGGTCGCGGAGGGCGCCGGCGGGGGCGTCCTTCGTGCCGGTGCGGGTGCCGGTGGCGGACAGCGCGGCGAGGACGGCGGGAGCGCTCGGAGCGGGCGCGGGGCCGTCGGGGCCGTCGGCGTCGTGATGTGCGCCACCTGTGCGTTCGGCGGCGGTCGCCCGGTCCCGCTCGGCCTTACGCTGACCCGAGTCCCAGGGGCCGGCGGCGAGGACGGCGCCGGCCGCGAGGGCCAGTCCCGCGACGGCGGAGACGGCTGTGAACCGCCAGTTGTCCGCTCCGCCGCGTACGCCCAGGCGGGCCGCGAGACTTCCGCCCGGCGTGCCGGGCGGTTCGGTCGACGGTCTTTCCACCGGCTCGGCCACCGTTGACCAGCCCCTTTCGCGAGCACACATCTGCGTGAGGGACACTTAACCACCAGTCGTATGTGTTGATCATGGAGGAGCCACCCGTGGAGTTCGACGTCGTTATCGAGATCCCGAAGGGTTCGCGCAACAAGTACGAGGTGGATCACGAGACCGGCCGGATTCGTCTGGACCGTCGGCTCTTCACCTCGACCAGCTACCCGGCGGACTACGGCTTCGTCGAGGACACCCTCGGTGAGGACGGCGACCCGCTGGACGCGCTGGTGATCCTGGAGGAGCCGACCTTCCCGGGCTGCCTCATCAAGTGCCGCGCGATCGGCATGTTCCGGATGACCGACGAGGCCGGCGGCGACGACAAGCTGCTGTGCGTCCCGGCGTCCGACCCCCGGGTGGAGCACCTGCAGGACATCCAGCACGTGTCGGAGTTCGACCGCCTGGAGATCCAGCACTTCTTCGAGGTCTACAAGGACCTGGAGCCGGGCAAGTCCGTCGAGGGCGCCGACTGGGTCGGCCGCGCCGAGGCCGAGGCCGAGATCGTCGCCTCCCGCAAGCGCCTTGAGGCGCAGGGCGGCGCGCACTGACATTCCGCTTCTCGCGAGCGGGCTGTGAAACGGGCGGTACACCTCACCGGTGTGCCGCCCGTTTCGTGTGGCCTCCCTTGGGCGTGGCCATACTGGGCAGGAGCGCAGCCTAGGACGCGCAGCCGAGGAGGAGCGAGGTCGAGTGGTGGCGGAACCGGGCGGGCCCGAGGACGAGAAGCCCCTGTCCGACGAGGCGCACAGCGCCTTCTCGCAACCGGTCGGGACCGAGCCGCCCGCTGCCCCGCCGGAGGAGGATCACCCGACGTCGGAATTCGCCCTTCCGGCCGGGGTGACGCCCGAGGCCCCGGCCTCCGGTTCCGGTTCCGGTTCCGGTACGGGTTCCGCTTCCGGCTCCGAGACGACCGGTTCGGCGTTCGCCACGCCGAGCACGTACAGCTTCCGCGACTCCCCGCCGGCGTTCACCCCGGCATACGGGGTGCCGATGGTCCGGCTGACGAAGGAGGCGCCCTGGCAGGACCGGATGCGCACGATGCTGCGGATGCCGGTCGCCGAGCGCCCGGCCACCGAGCCGGTCCAGCGGCACGACGAGGAGGCGGGGCCCCCGGTTCCGCGCGTGCTCGACCTGACGCTGCGTATCGGGGAGCTGCTGCTCGCGGGCGGTGAGGGCGCCGAGGACGTCGAGGCGGCGATGTTCGCGGTGATGCGCAGCTACGGGCTCGACCGCTGCGAGCCGACCGTGACGTTCACCCTGCTGTCGATCTCGCATCAGCCGTCGCTGGTGGACGACCCGGTGACGGCGAGCCGTACGGTACGCCGCCGGGGCACCGACTACACGCGGCTCGCGGCGGTCTTCCGGCTGATCGACGACATCACGACGGCCGACGACGAGGTATCGCTGGAGGAGGCGTACCGGCGGCTGGCGGAGATCCGGCGCAACCGGCACCCGTATCCCGGCTGGGTGCTCACGATGGCGGCCGGCGGGCTGGCCGGGGCGGCGTCCGTGCTGGTCGGCGGTGGTCCGCTGGTGTTCGTGATCGCGGCGCTGGGGGCGATGCTCGGTGACCGGCTGGCCTGGCTGTGTGCGGGGCGCGGGCTGCCGGAGTTCTACCAGTTCGTGGTGGCGGCGATGCCTCCCGCCGCGATGGGCGTGGCGCTGACGCTGACCCACTGGTCGGACGTACGGCCGTCAGCGGTGATCACCGGTGGGCTGTTCGCGCTGCTGCCGGGGCGGGCGCTGGTGGCGGGCGTGCAGGACGGCCTGACCGGGTACTACATCACGGCCTCGGCGCGCCTTCTGGAGGTCATGTACTTCTTCATCGCCATCGTCACCGGGGTGCTGCTGGCCCTGTACGGGGGCCTCCAGCTGGGCGCGAAGCTGGACCCGGACGCGCGGCTCATCACCCACGACCGGCCGGTGATCCAGATCCTGGCGTCGATGGTGCTGACCCTGTCGTTCGCGATCCTGCTCCAGCAGGAGCGGGCGACGGTGCTCGCGGTGACCCTGAACGGCGGAGTGGCCTGGATCGTCTTCGGGGCGATGGCCCGGACGGGCCACCTGTCGGCGGTGGCCGCGACGGCCGCCGCCGCCGGGCTCGTCGGGCTGTTCGGGCAGCTGTTCTCGCGGTACCGCTACACGTCGTCGCTGCCGTACATCACGGCGGCGATCGGGCCGCTGCTGCCCGGTTCGGCGACGTACTTCGGTCTGCTGGGCGTCGCGCAGAACGAGCTGGCGCGGGGCCTCGCCTCGCTGTCGACGGCGGTGGCGACGGCCCTGGCCATCGCCATCGGGGTGAACCTGGGGAGCGAGATCTCCCGGCTGTTCATGCGGGTGCCGGGCGCGGTCGGCGGCGCGAACCGCCGCGCGGCCAAGCGGACGCGCGGCTTCTGACGGGGTCGGAGGCCAAAGAGAGGTCAGCGCTTGGCGTGGCGGCCGCGGCGGCCGGCGGCCGGGTCCTGCGGGGGCAGCTCGTCGTCGCCGACGGCGGGGCCCTCCTTCTTGGCCTTGCTCCGGGCGCGCAGGAACTCGATGGCGATCGGGACGACCGAGATCAGCACGATCAGGATCAGTATCGCCTCGATGTTCTTGTGCACGAACTCGACATTGCCGAGGGCGGCGCCGAGCAGGGTCACACCGACGCCCCACAGGACGCCGCCGATCACGTTGAACACGATGAACGAGCGGTAGTTCATCCGGCTGACGCCCGCGATGATCGGGGTGAACGTCCGCACGATCGGCACGAAGCGGGCCAGGATCAGCGACTTCGGGCCGTGCTTCTCGAAGAACTCGTGGGCCTTCTCGACGTTCTCCTGCTTGAAGAGGCGCGAGTCGGGCCGGCTGAAGAGCGAGGGGCCGACCTTGCGGCCGAAGAGGTATCCCACCTGGTCGCCGATGATCGCCGCCAGCGCGACCAGGACGCAGACCAGCCACAGCGGGGTGTGCAGCTTGTCCGTCGTCACCAGCAGGCCCGTGGTGAACAGCAGGGAGTCACCGGGCAGGAAGAAGCCGATGAGCAGCCCGGACTCGGCGAAGACGATGACCAGCACACCGGCCAGGCCGAACTGTCCGATGAGGTGGTCCGGGTCCAGCCAGCTCGGTCCGAGCGCAAGCGTATTCAAGGGTCCGGGCTCCAGGATGAGGTCGATAAGCGGCTGCGTGGCCGCCCCAAGCTATCAACGCCTTGGGACGGCCCCGGGTTCCACCCGCCTCCGTGACCGTTTACGCCCGGCGGCGCGCGTTCGCCCCGATCGCGTCGCGCACTGGTCGGGGTCCTTGCCGCCGAAGACCTCGAACTTCTCCTCGGGGGTGAGGTTGATGCCCATCCTGCGTGCCTCCATGGCTGTCTCTACGGCGGCGGCCATCCGCTGCAACTCCTCGATCCGGTGCGACAGCAGTGCGTGCTGGCGCCGCAGGTGCTCCCGCGGGTCCGCGTCCGGGTCGTCGAGCAGGGCCGCGATCCCGTCGAGCGGGAAGCCGAGCTCCCGGTAGAACAGGATCTGCTGCAGCCGGTCCAGGTCGGCGTCTTCGTAGCGCCGGTGGCCCGCGTGGCTGCGCCCGCTCGGTGAGAGCAGGCCGATGGAGTCGTAGTGGTGCAGGGTGCGCACCGTGACCCCGGCGAAACCGGCGACCTGTCCCACGGAGTGCTCCATGGCTCCCCGCTCCTTCCTGTGTGGGTACGCGTCCGAGCCTGGGTCCTGACGCGACGTGAGGTGCAAGCCCGGGCCGCCACCTGACCCTTTTGAAGGTTTTTACGGCTTTCGCGTCGCTATGGTGTGCCGATGCCGACCGATTCCGCCGTCGCCACCGCCCAGCCGGCCCCCGCCCGCCGGCTGCTCGCGCTCATCGTGCCCGCCCTGGCCGTCGGAGTGACCTCGGCCCTGGTGCTGCTCGGGGTGAGCCTGCTCGCGGACGAGCTCCAGGACGTGCTGTGGGAGACGCTGCCCGACGCGCTGTCCGTGGGCCGGTACTCCTCGCTGTGGATGATCGTGATGCTCACGGCCATGGGCCTGGTGACCGGCCTGGTCCTGCGCGCCGTACCCGGCCGGGGCGGCCCGGACCCGGCGACCATGGGCCTGGTCGACCCTCCCCTGCCGCCCTACGTGGTGCCCGGTCTGCTCGTGGTCACCGTCCTGGCCCTGGCGGGCGGCGTCAGCCTCGGCCCGGAGAACCCGATCACCGCGGCCAACATCGCCCTGGTCGCCTGGGCCGGCCGCCGGATCGCCCCGGGCGCGCCCGGTGAGCTGTGGCTCGCGCTCGCCGCCGCCGGCACCATCGGCGCCCTCTTCGGCACCCCGGTGGCCGCCGCCCTGATCCTCACCGAGACGCTGGCCGCCGCGCCGGGCCCCGGCGCCCTCTGGGACAAGCTGTTCGGGCCGCTCGCGGCCGGGGCGGCGGGCTCCCTCACGATGTCGCTGGCCGCCCATCCCAGCTTCGACCTGTCGCTGCCGGAGTACACGCACGCGCGCTGGGGCGACCTGCTCGCCGCCCTTGTGATCGCGTCCGCCGGAGCGGTGCTGGGGCTCGCGGCGGTGTACGCGTTCCCCCTGGCCCACCGCTTCTTCCGGGCCCTGCCGCACCCGGTGCTCGCCCTGACCCTGGGCGGTCTGGCGCTGGGCCTGCTCGGGGCGCTGGGCGGGCACCTCACCCTCTTCAAGGGGCTGGACGAGGTGAAGACGATCGCCGCCGATCCGGACGGCTGGTCGGCCGCCGAGTTCGGGACGATGGCGGTGGTGAAGACCGCGGCCCTGCTGATCGCGGCGACCTGCGGCTTCCGGGGCGGCCGGATCTTCCCGGCGGTGTTCTCCGGCGTGGCGCTCGGCCTGTGCGCCCACGCACTCGTCGGCGGGGTGCCGGTGGCGCTGGCGGTGACGTGCGGGGTGCTGGGTGTCCTGCTGGCCGTCACCCGGCAGGGCTGGCTGAGCCTGTTCACGGCGGCGGTGCTGGCCGCCGACACGGCCCTGCTCCCGATCCTGTGCGTCGCCTCGCTGCCCGCATGGCTGCTGGTGACCGGCCGGCCGCTGATGCAGCTGCGCGAGGACGGTACGGCGCTGCGCTGAACCGTACGGACCAGCAACGGGTGGCGCGCGCGGGCCCCGCCCGTATCGTCGGATTCGTCCGGTCTCGCGGGCGCGAGCCGAGAAAGGCAGGTCCGTGATGCCGCTCCACCAGGGCTCGGCGCACGACGGCGAACCGTCGGCGGCCCACCGCAAGCTGGCGCTCAACCCCTTCTACGGGGTCGCCGACCCGGTCGCCGGGATGGAGTCGGCGCCGCCCCGGCACCGGATGCCCGACGGGCCGCTGCCGCCCCACACCGCGTACGGGCTCGTCCACGACGAGCTGATGCTGGACGGCAACTCGCGGCTCAACCTCGCCACCTTCGTCACCACCTGGATGGAACCCCAGGCCGGGGTGCTGATGGCCGAGTGCCGCGACAAGAACATGATCGACAAGGACGAGTACCCGCGCACCGCCGAGCTGGAACGGCGCTGCGTGTCGATGCTCGCCGACCTCTGGCACGCACCCGACCCCTCGGCGGCCGTCGGCTGTTCCACGACCGGGTCCAGCGAGGCGTGCATGCTCGCCGCGATGGCGCTCAAACGCCGCTGGGCGGCCAAGAACGCCGACCGCTACCCGGCGAGCGCCAAGCCCAACCTGGTGATGGGGGTGAACGTGCAGGTGTGCTGGGAGAAGTTCTGCACGTTCTGGGAGGTCGAGCCGCGCCTCGTGCCCATGGAGGGCGACCGCTTCCACCTCGACCCGCAGGCCGCCGCCGGCCTGTGCGACGAGAACACCATCGGGGTCGTCGGCATCCTCGGTTCCACCTTCGACGGCAGCTACGAGCCCGTCGCGGAGCTGTGCGCCGCCCTGGACGACCTCCAGGAGCGCACGGGCCTCGACATCCCCGTCCACGTCGACGGGGCCTCCGGCGCCATGGTCGCGCCGTTCCTCGACGAGGACCTGGTGTGGGACTTCCGGCTTCCCCGGGTCTCCTCGATCAACACCTCCGGCCACAAGTACGGCCTGGTCTACCCGGGCGTCGGCTGGGCCCTGTGGCGCTCGCCCGCCGAGCTGCCCGAGGAGCTGGTCTTCCGGGTGAACTATCTCGGCGGCGACATGCCCACCTTCGCGCTGAACTTCTCCCGGCCCGGCGCCCAGGTCGTCGCGCAGTACTACACCTTCCTGCGGCTGGGCCGCGACGGCTACCGGGCCGTGCAGCAGGCGGCCCGGGACGTGGCGACCGGCCTGGCCGCGAAGATCGAGGAGCTGGGCGACTTCCGGCTGCTCACCCGGGGCGACCAGCTCCCCGTCTTCGCGCTGACGACCAAGCCCGAGGTGACGGCGTACGACGTCTTCGACGTGTCGCGGCGGCTGCGCGAGCGGGGCTGGCTGGTGCCCGCGTACACCTTCCCGGCCGACCGAGAGGACCTGGCGGTGCTCCGCGTCGTGTGCCGCAACGGCTTCTCCTCGGACCTGGCGGAACTGTTCCTGGAGGACCTGCGGCTGCTGATGCCCGAACTGCGCGCCCAGCCGCACCCGCTGACCCGCAACCAGAACGCGGCGACCTCCTTCCACCACTGAGGCGGGCCGCTACCCGGTCGCGTACGGGTTCTCCTCGCCCTCGGCGAGCACCCCCACGAACGGGTCGCCCTCGCCCGCGAAGACGTACGCCCCGCCCTCGATCCGCTCGATCAGACCGCGCGTCCACTCCGCGCCGGCGTCCGCCGCGTGGACCCACATGTTCATGATCTCGCCGATGTGCCCGCCCGACCCCGGGGTGTAGCGGTCGGTGACATCGGTGCGCCAGGCCGCCAGGTGCGCCAGCCGCTCCCGGAGCAGGTACACCGCCTCGGAGCGTTCCAGGTCGACGATGAAGCCGATGCCCGCCGAGAGCACGTCCATCCTCTGGTCGTACGAGGTCAGCGAGGCGCGCAGCAGCGCGAGGTACTCCTCGGTGCCGCGCTCGGTGACCTCGTACTCGATGCGCGGCGGGCCGCCCGCGGTGCTCGGGGCCACCTCGTGGGCGAGCAGCATGCCCTGCTTCGCGAGCTGCTTCAGCGCGTGGTAGACGGAGCCGGGCTTGGCGTTGGACCACTCGTGGGCGCCCCAGTACTCCAGGTCGTTGCGGACCTGGTAGCCGTGGGCCCGGCCGTGCTGGCGCACAGCGCCGAGGACCAGCAGCCGGATCGCGGACATGCCCTCCACCTCTCTGGTCAACCCGTCGACCAGCCTAACGGGCGGTGTCCGGCGAGGTCAGAAGGGGAAGACGCTGCGGCCGTGCTGGACGGAGATCCACTTCTGGGTGGTGAACGCGTCCACCGCCGCGTCCCCGTTCATCCGGCCGAGTCCGGAGTCCTTCTCGCCGCCGAAGGCGATGCCCGGGTCGTCGTGGACGGTGGAGTCGTTGACGTGGAACATTCCGCTCCGGATCCGCTGGGCGAAGCGCACGCCCCGCCCGGTGTCCGCGGTGTGCACGGCGCCGCTGAGCCCGTACGGGCTGTCGTTGACGATCCGCACCGCGTCGTCCTCGCCGTCGAAGGGCACCAGCAGCGCGACCGGGCCGAAGATCTCCTGGTGGAGCAGCGGGGAGCCGTCGGGCAGCCCGGTGAGCACGGTGGGTCCGACGAGGTTGCCGCGCACCCGGCCGCGCACCGGCGCCCCGGCGCCCTCGGCGATCGCCTGGTCGACGAGGGCGGCCAGCGAGTCGGCGTGGAAGGTGTTGATGACCGGGCCGATACAGGTGTCGGGCTCGCGCGGGTCGCCGGTCTTCAGGGCGGCCACCCGGGCGCAGAACTTCTCGGTGAACTCCGCGGCCACCGGGCGGTCCACCAGGATGCGGTTGGCGGCCATGCAGACCTGGCCCGAGTAGATGAACCGGCTGAAGACGGCGGCGTCGACCGCGTAGTCGATGTCGGCGTCCTCAAGGACCACCAGGGCGCTGTTGCCGCTGAGTTCGAGGACGGTGCGCTTGAAGAGGCCGCCCGCGGTGGCGGCGACGTGGCGGCCGACCCGGTCGGAGCCGGCGAAGGAGATCACCTGGGGCACGGGGTGCTCGATGAACGCGTCGCCTATCTCGGCGATGTCGGTGACGACCACGTTGAGCAGTCCGGCCGGCAACCCGGCCTCCTCGAAGATCTTCGCGATCAGGCCACCGCCGACGACGGGCGAGTTCTGGTTGGCCTTGACGACGACCGCGTTGCCGAGCGCGAGGGCCGGGGCGACCGACTTCATCGTCACCAGGAGCGGGAAGTTGAACGGGCTGATGACGCCGACGACCCCGACGGGGAGCCGGTAGAGGAGGTTCTCCTTGCCGTCGGTGACGGAGGGCAGGATGCGCCCTTCCGCGGCCGTCGCCTGCCGGGCGGCCTCGCGCAGGAACTCCTGGGTGAGGCTCAGTTCGTACTCGGCCTTGGCGCGGGTGCCGCCCAGCTCGTCGATGATCGCCTCGGTGATCTCACCGGCCAGCCGCTCGGTGACCCGCTGCGCGCGCTCCAGGACGTCACGGCGCCGGAAGGGGCCCGCCGCCGCCCACTCCCCCTGCGCGCGCTCGGCGGCACGGTAGGCGAGGTCCACCTCGGCGGCGGTGGCGATGGTGATCGCGGCGAGCTTCTCCCCGTTGTACGGGTTGAAATCGATGATGTCCCAGGAGCCGGTGCCCGTCCGCCATTCACCGTCGATGTACTGGCCGGCCAGCTCTTGGAAGAAGGACATGCGATCCCTTAACTCAGGTGCAGACTCCTGTAGGAGCGCCATCGTACTGAAATTTCAGGAGAGTTGGAGAAGTCCCCGAAGCAGGTCACGGCTCTCTTCCGGGCCGGGGCTGTCCTCGTGGAGCAGTGCCATCGCCTTTTCGTACTGGGCGACTTCTTCTTCCTTGTCCAGATAGAGCGCGCTTGTCAGCTGCTCCAAATACACGATGTCCGACAGATCGGATTCCGGGAATCGCAGCATCGTGAAGGAGCCGCTCTCCCCGGCGTGTCCGCCGAAACTGAACGGCATCACCTGGAGCGTGATGTTCGGCTGCTCCGACATATCGATCAGATGCCGCAATTGCGCCCGCATCACTTCCCGTCCGCCGTACGGGCGGCGCAGCGCCGCCTCGTCCAGCACGGCGTGGAAGCGGGGCGCGCGCTCGGACACGAGGGCCTTCTGCCGTTCGAGCCGGAGCGCGACCCGGCGCTCGATCTCGGCGGAGGGTGCGCCGCGCATGCCGCGCGAGACGACCGCGTGGGCGTATTCCTCGGTCTGCAGCAGCCCGTGCACGAACTGGACCTCGTAGATCCTGATGAGCGAGGCCGCCCCCTCCAGACCGACGTACGTCTGGAACCAGCCGGGCAGCACGTCCCCGTAACTGTGCCACCAGCCCGCCACGTTGGCCTCACGGGCCAGGGAGAGCAGGGCGTCGCGCTCCGCCTCGTCCGTGACGCCGTAGAGCGTGAGCAGATCCTCGACGTCCCTGGCCTTGAAGCTCACCCGTCCCAACTCCATGCGGCTGATCTTCGACTCGGAGGCCCGGATCGAGTAGCCGGCCGCCTCGCGCGTGATGCCGCGCGAGTCACGCAGTCTCCTGAGCTGGGAGCCCAGCAGGATGCGCCGCACCACGGACCCACTCGACTCGCCTGCCGCCACTGGTCCAACCCTCCCCATCGCTTCCTGGCATCGGGGCTCCCCCTGAACCCCAAGAGCCGGATTCTGCCATCAAAACGCTTCAGCCCGTACTCATTCGATTACGGAAATGGGAAGACCTTTGGAAGACGGCGAAACAGCGCGTGGGAAGAAATGAGCAAGAACCGGACGGGGTCGGACAGGTCCGGCGCGTGCACGTGCATCTGCCCTTGCATCTGCCGTGCGCATTCGGAACCATGGGGCCCGCGCACCTGCGTGCTCGTTCGTGTTGTGCCGCTGTACCCGGTACGCAAGTGCCGGCGCAGCCGCGATTCCCGGGAGTGCCTCGCATGGGGACGAATGGATCGACGATGCTCGAGCCGTTACGGCAGGGGCTTCCCCCCATCGATCCCTCAGCCGTCTCCGGATCCGCCACCTGCACACTGCCCCCGCGCTACGAAGCGGTGGGCGGGGCCAGGCAGTTCACCCGGTCGACCCTGGGGGGCTGGGGACTCAGCGAGCGCTTCGACGACGTCGCCCTGGTCGTCTCCGAGCTGGTCACCAACGCCCTGCGGCACGCCCTGCCGGCCGACGCCCCGCGCGACACCCAGGAACCTGCCGTACGGCTGCACCTGATGCGCTGGACCTCGCGGCTGGTATGCGCGGTGCGCGACCCGAGCCAGGCGAGCCCGGTGGCCTCCGAGGCGGCGGACTCCGCGGAGTCGGGGCGCGGCCTCTTCCTGGTGGAGTCCTTCAGCGACTGCTGGGGCTGGCACCCCTCGCCCGTCCTGAGTACGGAGAGCACCCCGGGCACGGCGGCGGCACGGGGCAAGGTCGTCTGGGCACTGTTCAGGCTGGCCGACCCGGTGTGACGGGGGGCGGTGCGACCGGCCGGCGCACCGCGTGACACACCGGCCCGAGGGCCGGATTCCGCTCCCAGCGAGCGGAATCCGGCCCTCCGTCGTGTCCGGAAATCGCGGTTCTCAGCCCACGAGATGGTCGAACTCGCCGTCCTTCACGCCCAGCAGCAACGCCTCTATCTCCGCCGGTGTGTAGACGAGCGCGGGCCCGTCGGGATGGCGGGAATTGCGCATGGCCACATCCCCGTCGGGCAGTTTCGCGAACTCCACGCAGGAACCCTGGGAGTTGCTGTGTCTGCTCTTCTGCCAGACGACTCCGCGAAGCTCTGTGGCCGCCATGCCGTTGTACACGTGGTGCACAGGACGCTCCCCGAGTTGCAAGGTGCAAGTGTCAACTGACCCGGATCATAGCTGTGTTCAATTTTCGATGCATGAGCGGATGCACGAGCAGATGCACGTGCACGCGGGGTGTTCCCGCGATTACAGCTTCTTCCGGGATAGACGTACGAACGGGCTCTTCGGCTCCCGATTCCGGGAGTTGACTCCTCGGCGCCCCCGGCGGCCCACTGGTAGCTTGGGCGGCCATTCGTCTTCCAGGGGGAATTCCACATGCACAAACTCGCACGTACCGGCGCAGTCCTCGCCACCGGTCTGCTGACCGCGCTCGCGCTCGCCGGTTGCGGAAGCGACGGCGACTCCGGCAAGGATTCCGGTTCCGGCGCGAACCCGACGACGGGTGACGCGTCCTCCGGCGGGGACGGCGGCGGGGACTCAGCGGGCGACGCGAAGGCCCTGGAGGGCGCCTGGGCGGGCCAGGCCGGCGGCAAGCCGGTGGTGCTCTCGGTCGCCGACGGGAAGGCGGTCGTCGTCGCCGACTCCCACGTCTGCTCGGGCACCGTCTCGGGCACGGGCAAGCCGGAGCTGGAGCTGAAGTGCGTCGACGGCGACACCACCCGCGTCACGGGCGCCGTCGAGTCCAACGACGGCAGAACCGTCGTCGTCGCGTGGGGCTCCGGGACCAAGGACACGCTCGTCAGGACCGACTCGGACGCGCTGGAGAACCTCCCGGACCTGCCGGACATGCCCGACCTCCCGGACCTGCCGGCGCCGTGACGTCACGACGTCAGCCCCTGTGAGAAGTCCTCCAGGGCTTCGAGCAGCAACGTGACGTTGTTGCGTACGAGTTCGGCCCCGGCGGGAGGCAGCGCCCCGGCTTCCGGCGCCTCCTCCCGCGCCCGGCACTCCGCCTCCCAGCTCTCCAGGGCCTCCCGCACCGGCGTCCAGTCCGGCACCCGCCGCTCCCGCACCGCCTTCGCACCCCGGTCGGTGGCCCGGCGCAACTCCTCGGCGAGCCGGGCGGCCCCCGGTACGGACGTGGCCCCCTTCCTCGGGATGTGCGCCTCCAGGAGCATCGCGACCCGGCCGAGCTGCGCCAGGGCGTGCTGGGTGGCGTCGGCGGCGCCGTGCGAGAGGCCCCGGTGGCGCACCGGTTCGTGCCGGGCGGTCGCCACCGCCTCCTGCCAGGCGACCCTGGCCTCCCGGGTCGCGAGCAGCGCCCGCCGCACGTCGTCCCGGCCGCGCTCGGCCGGGTCCGCGTACTGGTCGACGACCGCCGCCGCGTACCGGCCGTCCTCCTTGAGCCAGTCACCGAGCCGGCTGCGCAGGCGCGGGGTCTCCCAGGCCGGGTAGACGGCGTACGAGAGCATCGCCAGGAGGCCGCCGGCCAGGGTGAGGAGCACCCGCTCGAACACGGTCTGGGTGAGGTCGTCGCCGGCCATGCCGAGCAGGAAGACGACGTACGCGCCGACGCACGCCTGGGCGACCGCGTAGCCGGTCCGCATCAGCAGGTACATCAGCAGGGCGCAGACCACGGCGAGGGCGGCGAGGGGTCCGTTGCCCGGGTGCGCGGCCTCGACGATCGCCGAGGCGAGGGCCACCCCGACGAGGGTGCCGCCGAAGCGTGCAACCGCGCGGGAGTACGTCTGCGAGAACTCCGGCCGCATCACCATCACCGCCGCCAGCGGCGCCCAGTAGCCGTGCCCGAGCGGCAGCAGGCGGCCGATGAGGTAGCCGACCGCCGCGACCGAGGCGAGCCGGACGGCGTGCCGCAGGATCGGGGAGCCGGGGTGCACCTCGCGGCGCATCGCCCCGAGGATCACCGGCACCAGCGCCAGCAGGCCGGGGCGGGGGTGGTGTGCGGCGGGCAGTTCACCGCCCCGGCTGCCCTTGATGGCGTCGGCGGCCTCCTCCGCTCCGGCCCGCTCCTCCTTGGTGCCGTCGCCCTCGGCCGCCTCGATGACGTCGGAGAGCAGAGCGGTGAGCCGGTCGGCGGCGCGCAGCGGCGGGCCGGTGAGCAGGGCCCCGGTGTCCGGGGTCTTCAGCGCGGCGACGGCGGGCGCGGGCAGCCTGACCGGGTCGCCCTTGCGGATCGCCCGGGCCGCCGCGTCGAGCAGTGATCCGGCGGCGCCCAGGAGCTCGCGGACGCGGTCGCGCCCGGGGCCCTCCGCGGGCACGCCCATGGTCGGGTCGGCGAGCGAGGCCAGCACGGGCCTGATGCGCTCGGCGACCCCGCGTGAGCCATGCAGTTCGGCGGGGCGGCGGCGGGCCTCGCGCGCGGTGACGGCGGCGGCCCGGCGGGCGAGCATCAACGGCACCGGGTCGAAGTGGGCGGCCGGGTCGTGGCGCAGCCGCCGGGCGTAGTCGGCCTCGGCGGCCAGGGCGTCGGCGAGCGCGTCGCGCTGGGCGCCCCATCTGCGGATCGGGAAGAGCACGATCAGCGCCGCCTGGACGACCCCGCCGAACATGATCATCGCGCCGTGCAGGGCCGCCTGGGCGGCGGAGGTCGGCAGGGTGATGGTGACGAGCATGATCGCGACGTTGGACGCGGCGATGATGCCCCCGGTCGGGCCCGCCGCCCAGGCGAGCCCGGCGAGGAAGGTCCAGACGACGAGGAGGACCACGAAGAGCAGGAGATGGGTGCCGGTCACATAGCCCACGAAGGTGGACAGGCCGAGGCTCACGCCGGAGACGAGGGCGAGCACGGGCCGGGGGCGCCAGCTGCGCTGGAAGGTGGCGATGGCGGCCTGGAACGCGCCGAACGCGGAGCTGGCGGCGACCACGGGTCCGAAGAGCGCGAGGCTCACCCCGATGACCAGGGCGAGCCCGGCAGCGCCGCGCAGCGCGATCAGGGGTTCGAGGCGGCGCCGCTCGATCTTCAGGCCGGAGCGGGCGGTCTCCTTCAGCGCCCGGAGCCAGCTCATGTGCCGAGCCTAACCGGAATCACCGTTTTGCCCGAGTTGTACGGGAAGGGGGCTTCGTCGGCGGTCACTCAGCCCCGGATGCCCCGCGCCTCCCCGCCCATCCGCGCCCGGTCCGCCGCCGCCGTGCCGTGGGTCCAGCCGTCCAGGTCCGTGGCGCCCCTGACGCGGGTGGTCGTGGTGCGGGGGAACATCTGGTCGGCGGTCTCGGTGACCGCCAGGTCGCGGGCGGCGAGCACCGGGAGCAGCGCGGCGCCCGCGGTCGCCTCACCCTCCGCCTCGGCCGTGGCGCGGGCGGTGCCGTCGGCCAGCCGGCTGCCCAGGCGCTGGGCGTACGCCATCAGGAAGGACTGCCGGAACGTCTTGGTCCGTTTGCGTCCGCCGGCCCGCTGGCCCGCCTCCGCCCGGGTCATCGCGGCGGTGCCCTGCACGAGGAGCGAGGTGTGGAGCAGTTCCACCGCCTCCAGGTCCGCCTCGAACCCGACCACCGTCGTGAAGCCGAGGTCGCTGTTCCACACGGCCCGGCAGCGGTTCGCCGAGGCCACCGCGTCCAGCAGGATCGCCTTGGCCGTCTCGTACGGGGCGTCCACGCCGATCCGGCAGGCGCCCGGGGTGCGGCCGCCGTGCGTACGGGCCGCGAGCAGGGCCTCGTCGATGCTGTGCCGGGCCATCAGCTCCTGCGCCTTGGTGGTCAGCGCCTCCGCCTCCTCCGGATAGCCGGTCGCCTCCGCCTTCGCCAGCAGCGCGCGGATGCGGGTCAGCATGCGGGGCTCACCGGCGACGGGCGGCCGGTGCAGGGCCTCGCGCGCCGCGCCCGGCGGTGGCCCGACGGGCTCGATGGCCGGGAGGTTCAGCAGCAGCCGGTGGAGCGCGAGGAGCGCGGAGGCGTACGAGAACCGGTCGGGCCGGCCCGGGGGCGGCGCGGCGGGCAGCTCGTCGAGCTGGGGCCGCCAGCGCGGCGGCAGCTCGTCGTAGCGGCGGACCTCGGAGGCGATCAGCCCGGCGGCCAGGCCCGCCGCGTGCTCGTCGAGGTCGCGGCGGACGAGGCGGACGACGTCGGCGGGCAGCCAGCCGCGCTCCCAGGCCCGGCGGACGAACTCCTCGCCCCGGCGGGCCAGCTCCGCGTCGGCCTCCGGGGCGGCGGCGAGCAGCGAGGCGCCGGCGTCGAGACCGGCGTCGCCCTCCGCGTAGAGGGCGGCCGCGAACGCCTGGTCGATCACCGATTCCATCCGCTCAGGGTAGGCGTCCGCCGTCCACAGCCTGTGGATATCGAACACGCGACCGGTCCGGGGGGGCGGTCCGGTGCTCGCGGCCGTTGTCAGTGCCGGGTGCCAGACTCGCTCGTATGACCGAACGCTGGGCGCTGGCCGTCACGGAGAGCGGGGGCGCGCGCCTCGCCCCGCTGGACCGCTCCGGCGGCCCCGCGGGCCCGGTCCTGACCGAGCCGGACCTGGCCGGCGCGGTCCGCTCCCGCCCGGACGTCACCCGCTGGGTGTGGCGCTCGACGGCCGAGGTCTACCCCCGGCTGCTGGCCGCCGGGGTGCGGGTGGAGCGCGCCTACGACGTGGAGGCGGCGGAGTCCCTGCTGCTCGGGCACGAGGGCCGGCTCGGCGAGCCCCGGTCCGCCGCCGCCGCGCTCGCCCGGCTGCGCGGCGGTCCGGTGCCGCCCGATCCGCCGCCCCGGTCCGCGGAGCCCGGCTCCCAGTCCTCCCTGTTCGAGCCCGCCTCGGGTCCGGGGCTGCCGTTCGACGCCCTGACCGACGTGTACGCGGCGCAGCTCGCGCGGCACGACGCGACGGACCGGCCGGACCGGATGCGGCTGCTGACCGCCGCCGAGTCGGCGGGGATGCTGGTGGCCGCCGAGATGAACCGGGCGGGCCTGCCCTGGCGGGCCGACGTCCACCGCGAGGTGCTGCACGAGCTGCTCGGCGAGCGGTACGCGGGCGGTGGCGAGCCCCGCCGGCTGGCCGAGCTGGCCGACGAGGTGTCCGCCGCCTTCGGCCGCCGGGTGCGCCCGGACCTGCCGGCCGATGTGGTGCGGGCCTTCGCGCAGGCCGGGATCAAGGTGCGCTCGACGCGCCGCTGGGAGCTGGAGGCCCTGGACCACCCGGCGGTCCGGCCGCTCGTCCAGTACAAGAAGCTGTACCGGATCTGGACGGCGCACGGCTGGAGCTGGCTCCAGGACTGGGTGCGCGACGGCCGCTTCCGCCCCGAGTACCAGCCGGGCGGCACGGTCAGCGGGCGCTGGACGACGAACGGCGGCGGGGCGCTCCAGATCCCGAAGGTGATCCGGCGGGCCGTCGTCGCCGACGAGGGCTGGCGCCTCGTCGTCGCGGACGCCGACCAGATGGAGCCGCGGGTGCTGGCCGCGATCTCCCGCGACCCGGGCCTGATGGAGGTGGCGGGCCACGAGGGCGACCTCTACACGGCGCTGTCCGACCGCGCCTTCCACGGCGACCGCGACCACGCCAAGATCGCGCTGCTCGGCGCGGTCTACGGGCAGACGTCCGGGGACGGCCTGAAGAATCTGGCGGCCCTGCGCCGCAGGTTCCCGCGCGCGGTGGCCTATGTGGACGACGCCGCGAAGGCGGGCGAGGAGGGCCGCCTCGTACGTACGTGGCTGGGCCGGACCAGCCCGCCGGCGGCCGGTCACGGGGAGGACGGGGAGGCGGGCATCCCGCAGGAGGAGGACGGGAGGCGCTCGGAGTTCACGCCCGGTTACGCCTCGTCGGACGCGAGGGCCCGCGGCCGGTTCACACGCAACTTCGTGGTCCAGGGCAGCGCCGCGGACTGGGCGCTGCTGGTCCTGGCGGCCCTGCGCCGGTCGATCGCCGAGGCCGGGCTCCGGGCCGAGCTGGTCTTCTTCCAGCACGACGAGGTGATCGTGCACTGCCCGGCGGCGGAGACGGCGACGGTCGCGGTGGCGATCCGGGAGGCCGCCGAGCTGGCCGGCCGGACGGTCTTCGGCGAGACCCCGGTGCGCTTCCCGTTCACCACGGCTGTGGTGGAGCGCTACTCGGACGCGAAGTGAGGGGGCGCGCGTACGGCCCGAGCCGAACCCCCTCCGGCCCGGGCCGTGCCGCCCCGCGTGCCCCGGGGAGAGAGCCCGGGGCACGGGGGCGCGGCGGTTGCGGTCGCGCCGCAGGGCTGCCTGTCTACCCGCGTTCCCACAGCGCGGGGACATTCGGCGGCTCCCAGCCTGTCAGGGCGGTGTGAGCCTGCAGACAGCGGTACGCGACCCCGCCGTATGTGACGCGGTTGCCCGCGGTGTAGGACGTCCCGGCCTTCCAGGTGCCGCCCGGTTCGGTCGGCGGGTCGGTCGGGTCGGTCGGGGGATCGGTCGGGTCCGTGGGGTCCTGGGCGACATCGAGGACGAAGTCGAAGGTGCCCTCCTTCCCGGAGCCCACCGCCCGTACGTTCATCAGCAGCGCCGCGTCGTACAGCATGTCGGTGCTGTTGCGCGGCTCGCCCGGGAAGTACAGCTGCGTGGTGAGGATGCCGGAGCCGGGCGCCTGGGCCTTCACGTGGATGTGCCGGGTGCGGCCCGGGTAGAGCCCCGGCACGATCGTGGTGAGCGTGAACGCCCCGTTCTGATCGGTGAACTGGTGGCCGCGGAAGCCGTAACCGCTCATGTCGTAGGCGCCGTTGGTGTCCGCCTGCCAGAAGTCGAGCAGCACGCCGGAGACGGGGCGGCACTCGCGGCCGAAGACGTAACCGCTGACGGTCAGCGGGACGCCGGGCGTCGACGCCGTCACCAGGCTGGTGCGGAGCGGGGAGTTGGGCTTGAAGTACGGGCCCTCGATCTGGTCGTGCGTCGGCTCGTCGCCGTCGTCGCAGTCCGGGGTCGGTGCGAGCGGGGCGCCGCTCGCGCCGGTGTCGCGCGCCAGCGCCACCCCGCCGCCCGCGAACAGCGGTACGGCGGTGGCCACGAGCGCGGCCTTGAGGAGGGACTTGCGGCTGATCGCCGGGCCGCCTGCCGCTTCGGCGGGGGCGGTGGGTTCCTGGGACTCGGAGGGCATGGCTGACGGACTCCTCGGGGTGGTGGGGGAAGGGCACGTGCGCGGTGCGGGGGCCCGGGGCTGCGTCGCCCCGGACCCGTTCCTCTCGCCTGAGGGGCTGGAGTGGCGGTGGTGTTACAGGGCCTGCCACAGGGCGGGCACGTTCGGCGGGGTCCAGCCGGGTTGCGCCTGGTGGCCCTGGAGGCAGCGGTAGCTCGCCGAGCCGTACGTCACGACGGCGCCGGCCGCGTAGGTGGTCCCGGCCGCCCAGGTGCCGCCCGGGTTGGTCGGCGGGTCGGTCGGGTCCGGCGGGGTGGTCGAGCCGTTGGTGACCAGGGTCAGCCCGTACGCCTGGAGCGCCGGGTTCAGCGGCTGGAAGTACGTCACACCGCCCTGGGAGCAGTTGCCGGTGCCGCCGGAGGTGACGCCCTGGGCCTGACTGCCCGAGATGAACGAGCCGCCGGAGTCGCCCGGTTCGGCACACACGTTGGTCCGGGTCACCCCGGAGACGGTGCCCTCCTGGTACGTGACGCTGCTGTTGCGCTGCTGGACCGTGCCGCAGTGCCAGCCGGTCGTCGAGCCGGACCGGCAGACGGAGGAGCCCTCGATCGCCTCGGTGGAGCCGGTGACCGTCACGTCGCCGTTGCCGTAGCCGTTGACCAGCGGGCGCGGGGTCCAGTTGGTGTTGGTGACGACCCAGGAGTAGTCGCGGCCGGGGAACGTGGAGCCCTGGAAGGAGCCCTGCGCCTGCTGGTTGTAGCCGCTGGTGGAGACGCCCGGCGTGCCGCAGTGCCCGGCGCTGACGAAGCCGCCCTGGGTGCCGCGCTTGACGGGGAAGCCGATGGAGCAGCGGCCGGAGCCGTTCATGTAGTACGCGTCGCCGCCGCGCAGGTCCGTGAAGGTGCGGGGCTGCTCGGTGGAGCGGGTGACCGTCACCAGGCCGGCGGAGACGCCGGCCTTCGCGAGGAACGCGTCGGCGGCGGACGCCTTCGCGGTCTGGACGACGACGTGGTTGCTGCGCACGTCGACGTACCAGGCGGGTATGTCCTTCGGCGCGGTGCGCTGCGCGACCCGGTCCAGGGCGGCCTTGGCGGCGTCGAGTTCGGCGAGGCTGTGGTCGACGACCTCGGCGCGGGCGCCGGCCTTCGCGATGCGGGCGGCGTCCGCGGCGTCGGTGGTGGCGACGGTCAGGTCCGCGGCGTCACCGCTGACCCGGGCCCCGGCGAACCGGTCGCCGAGCGAGTACCGCAGCCCGGCGGTGACGGCGGCGGCGCGCGACTCGTTGCCGATGCGGCCCCGGGCCTCGGTGGCGGTGAGCCCGAGGTCCCGCTGCATGGCCTTCAGCAGGCCCGGCGAGAGCTGGGCGGCGTCCGGCACGGGGGCGGGGGCGGCGGGATCGGCGGACGCGGTGCCGGTCAGCCCGGCGAGCGCGAGCGCGCCGACGGCCACGGTGGCGGTACACGCGGCCAGGGCCCGTCTGCGGAGCACGGATCTCTCCACGGAACTCTCCTTGAATTCGGGGGAACTGCTGCTGCGGGGGGAATGCTCCGGCGGAAGCACTGCGGGGGATTCGCCGCCAAGGTAGCCGCGTACACGTCAGCTTCAGGAGATCCCGTCCGCCCCATCGCACCGCGTTATGGGGCGGACTGCGCCGGGCCTGAACCGCCGTCGTATACAGGGCCCGAGTAGGTTCCCCTCATGCGAATAGGCCAACTGCTGGGCAGCGGACGCAACGCGGACGTGTACGAGCTGGGCGAGGCGTGGGTCCTGCGGCGTTACCGGGACGGGATGGACGCCACCCGCGAACTGCCCGTCATGTCCTACCTGTCGGCCTCCGGCTACCCGGTGCCCCGGCTCGGCCCGCAGCCCCCGTCGGCCGGTCCCGGCGACCTGGTCCTCCAGCGCCTGTACGGTCCGACGATGCTGGAGTCGCTGATGTCCGGGGAGGTCGGCGCCGAGGAGGGCGCCGAGCTGCTGACCGGTCTGCTCGCCGGCCTCCACACCGTCCCGGCCCGGCTCTCGCCCGACCCGGACGACCGCGTCCTGCACCTGGACCTGCACCCGGACAACGTGGTGCTCACGCCGGACGGGCCCATGGTCATCGACTGGAGCAACACCGAGGAGGGCCCGCCCGCCCTGGACCGGGCCATGTCGGCGCTGATCCTGGCGCAGGTGGCGGTGGACCCCGCGCACCCGGCGGCGGACGGTGCCCGGCAGCTGGTCACCGCCCTGGTGCCGCGCCTGGCCGCCGACGACGGCATCCCCGCGCCCCACCTCGCCGACGCGGCCGCCCGGCGCGCCCTCAACCCGACGATGAGCCCGGCCGAGACGGCGCTGATCGGGGAGGCGGCGGGCCTGGTCACCGCGCTCGCCGGCCGGTAGTACGCCCTACTCCCGTGACCCGGCGAGCTCCACCGGCCGGGTGCGCAGGGCGAGCGAGGCCGGCAACACGGCGAAGACCACCGCCAGGGCCGCACTCACCGCCACCGCCGGCCCGACGGCCTCCCACGGCACGACGACCGACGCCGGGACGTCGAGGCGGCCGAGCGCGGCCCGTACGCCGAGCAGGTTCAGCGCGGCCACCGCCCCGCCGAGCACCGCGCCCACCACGACCACGGCCAGTGCCTCCGCCCCGGCCAGCCGCAGCACCTGCCCCCTGGTCGCCCCGGCGAGGCGCAGCACGGCGAAGTCGCGGACCCGGTCCGCCGTGGCCATGACCTGGGTGTTGGCCAGGGCGATCCCCGTGTAGACCAGGGCGATCGCGAGGATCATCAGCAGTCCGGTCCGGGTGCTGCCGCCGCCCTGTACGAGTGTCGCGGCCCACTGCTCGCGGGTCAGCACCTCGGTGCCGGTCGCCCGCCCGGCGGCGCGCAGTCCGCGCTCGACGGTCTGCCGGTCCGCGCCGGCGCGGACGGCGATCTCGACGCGGTCGATGCCGGCACCGGCCGCGTTGTGCGGGGTGAGGTAGACGCCGTTGTCGCCGGTGCCCTTGGCGAGCACGGCCGCCACGCGCAGGGTGACCGCGCGGCCGTCGCCGAGCCGGACGCTGACGCGCTCGCCGACCCCGTGGGTCTCCCACTCCTCGTTGACGACGATCGAGCGGTCGTCCAGGTCGGCGAGCCGGCCCGCCACCACGGGCAGCGCGGACACGGCGGCGGCGTCGGCCGGGTCCACGGCCCGGGCGTCGGAGCGGATGAGCGCGGTGCCCTCTTCGAGCACGGTCACGGAGGTGGCGCGCGAGGCGCTGACCCGGGCGCCCTCGACGCGGCGGGCGCGATCCACGAACTCCTGCGATACGTCACCGTGTCCGGCCCCGGCCACGAAGTCCGCGGTGACCTGGCCGCGCGCCTCGGCCGCCGTCGCCGCGTCGATGGTCGCCTTGGTGCCCATCAGGGACGCGGCCAGGGCGACGGTGACGAGCACGGGCGCGGCGACGGCGGCCGTCCGGCGCAGCCCGGCGGAGGCGTTCTCCCGGACCAGGAGGCCGGTGGCGCCCGGCAGCCGGGCGGGCAGCCAGGTCAGGAGCCGGAGCGCGGGGCGCACCAGGACGGGCGCGAACAGGGCGCAGCCGACGATCAGAAGCATCGGCTGCGTGGTGTACGTCTTGCGCTTCAGCAGCCCCGCGGGGTCCTGGACGAGGCCGGTGACCGCCAGGACCGCGCCGGTGAGCAGGACGGCGGCCCCCAGCAGCACCCGTACCGGCGGCATCGTGCCGCTGTCCACGGCCGCGTCCCGCAGCGCCTCGGCCGGGCGGACCCGCCCGGCGCGGTGGGCCGCGGCGACCGATCCGGCGAGGGCGACGGCGAGGCCGGTCCAGAACGCGGTGTGCAGCGGCCAGTTCTGGTCTCCGATGGCGAACCAGGCGGGTGCGAGGCCCTGTCGGACCATCCAGTGCGCGAGGAGGGGCGCTCCGGAGAGCCCGAGCCGGCAGCCCGCCGCCGAGGCGAGGACGCCGACGAGCGCGGCCTCCGCGTACACCAGCCGCCGCACCTGGCCGGGTGTCGCGCCCGCCATGCGCAGCAGGCCGAACTCGCGGCGGCGCTGGGCCACGGCGAAGGAGAACGTCGAGGCGACGACGAACACGGAGACGAAGGCGGTGATGCCGGCGGCGGTGCCCAGCAGGGCGTTCACGGAGACCAGCGCCTCGGCGTCCCGGTCCGGGTCGGGGTCGGCCCGGCGCCGGTCGTCCCCGGTGAGGACGGCCAGACCGGAGCCGTCGCCCACGGCCGCGCGGACCTCGGCCGGGTCGGCCTGCACCACGACGGCGTCGATGTCCGGGGAGAGCCGGGCGGCGTCGGCCTCGGTGAAGAACACGGCGTGCTCGAAGGGGGCGGGACGGACGGTACCGGTCACGGCCCAACTGCCGCGGCCCGCAGGAGTGGTGAGGGTGATCCGGTCACCTGCGGAGGCGGTGCCCGCTGCTACCACGACCTCTCCGTGGGCGGCCGGAGCCCGCCCGGACAGGAGCCGGTACGGGGTCGCGGCGGCGACGGACCAGGGGTGCCCGACCGCTTCTCCGCCCGACACCGCGAACGTACGGTCCACGGCCGTCCGCCCCAGCCCTTCAAGCCGCTCGGCGACAGCCGCCGGAACAGGCCGGGGGTCGGTCAGCTTCTGCGTACGGACGCCGACTGAGGTCCGTACGCGCACCTCATCCGCCCCCCGCACCACCACCGGCGCGGCGGCGAACCGTTCCGGAGCCTGCGCCGGGCCGTCGAACGTCGCCGCGAGGGCGAGCCCCGTCGTGGCGATGATGCCCACGCCGAGGGCCAGCGCGAGGAAGGAGCCGGCCAGGGTGACCCAGCGGGTCCGTATGCCTTGGAGTACGAGCTTCAGCACGGGACGGCCCCCATCCGCGTCATGCGGGCCGCGATCTCGCCGGCCTCCGGGGCGTGCAGCTCGTCGCGCACGCCGCCGTCCGCGAGGAACAGCACCCGGTCCGCGTAGGAGGCGGCGACCGGGTCGTGCGTCACCATGATCACGGTCTGGCCGTCGTCCGCCATCGTGCGCAGCAGCGTCAGCACCTCGCGGCCGGTCGCGGAGTCCAGCGCACCGGTGGGCTCGTCGCCGAAGAGCACGTCGGGGCGGGTGACCAGGGCGCGGGCGAGCGCCACCCGCTGCTGCTGGCCGCCCGACAGCTCACCGGGGCGGTGCCCGGCCCGGCCGGCGAGGCCCACCCGGTCCAGGACTTCGAGTACGTCGGCGCGCTTCGGGCGGCGGCCGGCGAGCCTGAGCGGCAGGGCCACGTTCTGCTCGGCGGTGAGGGCGGGGAGCAGGTTGAACGCCTGGAAGACGAAGCCGATGCGGCTGCGGCGCAGCAGGGTCAGCCGGCGCTCGCTGAGCCCGGTCAGTTCGGTGTCGCCGAGGAACACCTGCCCGGCGGTGGGCCGGTCGAGGCCTGCCGCGCACTGGAGCAGGGTGGACTTGCCGGAGCCGGAGGGGCCCATGACTGCGGTGAAGGAGCCCCGGGGGATGTCCAGGCTGACCGCGTCGAGCGCGGTGACGGCACCGGAATTCCCGGCGTAGGACCGGGTGACCGAACGGAGTCGGACGGCTGCGTGATTCATGCCCTCAGCCAACCGCCGCCTCGCCCACGGCACATCACAGCGAGAGGGCGTCTTCGGGGTGGAGGCAGCTCCACCTCAGGGGTGGAATCCGCTGGGTGGTCCGGTGCCGCCCGCGCCGCCTACCGTTCCCCCATGTCCTCCTCCCCCGGCCTCCACCAGGCCCTGCGGCAGCGGCGGTACGTGCGCGGCCCCTGGCCGTGGCGGGCGGCGCTCTACCTGCTGACGGGCGTCCTCACCGGCGTCGCCGCGCTCACCGCCCTGGTCCTGCTCGCGGTCGCGGGCGGCGCGCTCGCCGTGGTCCTCATCGGCCTCCCGCTCCTGCTCACCCTGGCGCTCTCCGGCATCCCGCTGGCCGCCCTGGAGCGCCGCAGGCTGCGGCTCGTCGACCCCCGCCCGCTCGCCCCGGTCCACCGCGAGCCGGACGGCACCGGCCTCGCCGCCTGGCTGCGGACCCGGCTCGGGGAACGGGCGACCTGGCGGGAGCTGGCGTACGCGCTGCTCACCGCGTTCGTCCTGTGGCCGCTTGAGGCAGTGGCCGTGGGGACCGCCCTCGCGGTGTGCGGCGGGCTGATCGCGGCGCCCGTGGTGCTGGCCGCGAGCGGCGGCGAGGAGGCCCGCGTGCTGAAGCTCTGGCTCGTCCACTCCTACCCGTCCGCGTGCGCCGCGCTCCTCGCCGGGCTGGTGCTGCTCCCGGTCTTCGCGTACCCACTGGGCGTGCTGGCGGCCGGGCGCGCCTCGCTGACCCGGGCGCTGCTCACGGACTCCGGGGACGGGGCGCGGCTGCGGGAGCTGGACCGGTCGCGCAGCCGGATCGTCGACGCCTTCGAGGCGGAGCGGCGGCGCATCGAGCGGGATCTGCACGACGGGGCGCAGCAGCGGCTGGTCGCCCTGTCGATGACGCTCGGCCTGGCCCGGCTGGAGGGCCCGGGGGAGCCGCTGGCCGGGCTGCTGGCGAAGGCGCACGACGAGGCGGACACCGCGCTGGTGGAGATCCGGGAGCTGATCCGGGGCATCCACCCCCAGATCCTCACCGACCGGGGGCTCGGGGCGGCCCTGGAGGACGTCGCCGATCGCTCGGTGGTGCCGGTGGACGTGGACCTGGAGCTGCCGGAGCGGCTGCCGCAGGCTGTGGAGAGCGGGGTCTACTTCGCGGTGTGCGAGGCGCTGGCGAACGCGGCCAAGCACAGCGGGGCGGCGCTGATCCGGGTGACCGGACGGGTAGCGCGGGGCCGGCTGGCGGTGGAGGTGGCGGACGACGGGCGGGGCGGCGCGTCGGCGGGTGACGGGACGGGGCTCCAGGGGGTGGCCGACCGTCTCTCGGTCCTTGACGGCCGTTTGGTACTGTCCAGTCCCCCCGGCGGGCCCACGGTGTTCCGCCTGGAAGTCCCGGTGCCGGGTGCGAGCGAGAGGCGCTGAGCGTTGCGGATCGTACTGGCCGAGGACAGCGTGCTCCTGCGGGAAGGTCTCGTCGGTCTGCTGGAGCGGTTCGGCCATCAGGTGGTGGCGGGCGCCGGGACGGCGGAGGAGCTGATCGCGGCCGTCGCCGAGCACGGCCCGGACATCGTGGTCACCGATGTCCGCATGCCGCCCGGCTTCTCCGACGAGGGCCTGCGCGCCGCGCTCGAACTGCGCGAGAAGCAGCCCGGGTTGCCCGTCCTCGTGCTCAGCCAGTACGTACAGCGCACCTACGCGGAGGACCTGCTCGACTCGGCGGACGGGCGGGGCGTCGGCTACCTCCTCAAGGAACGCATCGGCCACGTCGAGGAGTTCGTCGACGCCCTGCGACGGGTCGCCGCCGGGGACACCGTCGTCGACCCGGAGGTCGTCCGGCAGCTCATCCGGCACCGCAGGGACCCGCTGTCCCGGCTGACCGCGCGCGAGCTGGAGGTGCTGGCCCTGATGGCGGAGGGCAAGTCCAACGCCTCCGTCGCGGCGGCCATGTCGGTCAGCGAGGGCACGGTCAGCAAACACTTCGGCTCCATCCTCGGCAAGCTGGACCTGTCGCTCGACGACACCACCAACCGCCGCGTGCTCGCGGTCCTCACCTATCTCAGGGGGTAGACCTGCCCGCCCAGCCCGCCTCGCTCCGGCCGCCGGGCCGGACGCGGCGGCCCGCGCGCGCCCACGGGGCCGGGCGGACCACGTCGGCGGGCAGGTCCTCGGCGCGGTGATGGGCCAGGGCGTGCAGGACGGTGAGGACGGCGGCCAGTTCCTCGGGCGTGGGGTCTCCGGACAGGAGTCGGATGGTCATGCCGGCTGGTTCCCGTGCTTGCGGTGCGGGAGGGCCACCGTCTTGGTCCTGAGCATCGCGAGGCCGGCGGCGAGGACGGCCCGGGTGCGCGCCGGGTCGATGACGTCGTCGACGAGCCCGCGCTCGGCCGCGTAGTACGGGTGCATCAGCTCCGCCTTGTACTCCTTGACCAGCTGCTGCCGGGTCGCCTCCGGGTCGTCGGACGCGGCGATCTGCCGGCGGAAGACGACGTTGGCCGCGCCCTCCGCGCCCATGACCGCGATCTCGTTGGCGGGCCAGGCGTAGGAGAGGTCGGTGCCGATGGACCGGGAGTCCATGACGATGTACGCGCCGCCGTACGCCTTGCGCAGGATGACCTGGATACGGGGCACGGTCGCGTTGCAGTACGCGTACAGCAGCTTCGCCCCGTGCCGGATGATGCCGCCGTGCTCCTGGTCGACGCCGGGCAGGAAGCCGGGCACGTCGACGAGGGTGACGAGCGGGATGTTGAAGGCGTCGCAGAGCTGCACGAAGCGCGCGGCCTTCTCGGACGCGTGGATGTCGAGCACCCCGGCCAGCACCATCGGCTGGTTGGCGACGACGCCGACCGTGCGCCCGTCGATCCGGCCGAGCGCGCAGATGATGTTGCCCGCCCAGTGCTCCTGCACCTCCAGCAGGTCGCCGTCGTCGAGCAGTTCCTCCACCACGCGGCGCATGTCGTACGGGCGCTGCGGGTCGGCCGGGACCAGGTCGAGCAGGGAATCGCCGGGGCGGTCGGCCGGGTCGTCGCCGGCGACGGCGGGCGGCTCCTCGGTGCTGTTGCCCGGAAGCAGCGTGATCAGGTGGCGGACCTCCTCCAGGCAGGTCTCCTCGTCGTCGTACGCGAAGTGCGCGACGCCCGAGGTGCCCGCGTGGATGTCGGCGCCGCCCAGGCCGTTCTGCGTGACCTGCTCGCCGGTGACGGCCTGGATGACGTCGGGTCCGGTGATGAACATCTGGGAGGTCCCGCGGACCATGAACACGAAGTCGGTGAGGGCGGGGCTGTAGGCCGCGCCGCCGGCGCACGGTCCGAGCATCACGCTGATCTGCGGGATCACCCCGGAGGCACGGGTGTTGCGCTGGAAGATGCCGCCGTAGCCGGCGAGCGCGGTGACGCCTTCCTGGATGCGGGCGCCGGCCCCGTCGTTGAGCGAGACGAGCGGCGCGCCGGCCGCCAGGGCCAGGTCCATCACCTTGTGGATCTTCGCGGCGTGCGCCTCGCCGAGCGCCCCGCCGAAGATCCGGAAGTCGTGGGCGTAGACGAAGACCGTGCGGCCCTCGACGGTGCCCCAGCCGCCGACGACGCCGTCGGTGTGCGGGCGCCGGTCCTCCAGGCCGAAGCCGGTCGCCCGGTGCCGGCGCAGCGGCTCGACCTCCTGGAAGGTGCCCGGGTCGAGCAGCAGGTCGATGCGTTCGCGGGCGGTGAGCTTTCCCTTGGCGTGCTGGCGTTCGGTGGCGGCCGTGTCCCCGGCGGCCACGGTGGCGTGCAGACCGCCCAGTTCGGCGGTACGGGTGCGGAGCGAGAGGACCGCGGCGGGTGCCGCGAACTCCTCCTCCAGCTCTGCCAACGTCTGGGTTTCCACGGTTCGACTCCCTTGCTGGGTCAGAGGCCGAGGCCGCGGTAGCGGCGTGGCCAGATGCCGTGCTTGCCGGGGGCGAGAATGCCCTCCGCGTCGAGTGCGTCCTTGATGCGTTCGCCGAGCCTGCGCACGGCGTGGTCGTTGAAGCCGTAGGTCGCGGCGACCTGGTCCATCAGCGCGGGGTGGGCGCGCTGGACGCCGTAGCCGGCCTCCGCCGCAGCCCGGACCAGCGCCTCGCACAGCGCCAGGGCCCGCGCCCGGTCGTCCGCGTGCCGCCTGTCGAAGACGGCGGTGACCCGGTGGTGCAGTGCCCGCGCCCCGACCGCGAAGGCGCCCAGGTAGTCCCTGCCGTACGCGTGCGCGTGGTCGCGGGCCAGCGCGTACTGCGCGAGGGCGTCCGCGCCGGTCACCGGTGACACGGGCGTGAGGTCGAGCCGGCCCCCGTACGGCAGCCAGCCGTCGGCCTCGTCCGCCGGCGGCCGTACGTACCCCGCCTCGTCGTCGGCCGCCTCGGCCCAGGAGAACCGGGCGCCGGGGACGGCGGCGAGCGCGTCCCGGATCACGGACCACTGGGCGTCGATCACCGCGGGCGCCCCGGCCAGCTCCCCGTAAAGGTTCCAGCGGCCGATGCCGAGGTCCGCCATCACCGTGCGGACGACGCTGTCGGGGATCGGGCCCGTGCCCCGGTGGTACGTGGCGCGGCTGCCGGCCGCCGCCGCGTCGAGGAGCACGCTGCGGACGGTCGGCGTCCCGGTGACGGTGCGGTCGCTCAGCAGCGGGCGCAGGGCGTCGACCAGGGGCCCGAGGCCGTCCTCCGCCGGGACGGCGACCGCGTAGGCCCGGCGGGCGGCCGGTTCGGGGCGCAGCCGCACGCCGAGCTTGGTGACGATCCCGAACGCGGACCGGGCGAACATCGCGCCGAGGGCCGGTCCGCAGCCGTGGGGTGCCCAGGGCCCGGGGCCGGTCAGGGCGGCCGTCCCGGTGCGCACCACGTCCCCGTCGGCGAGCACGACCTCCATGCCGTACGGGGACGCGTCGGCGCCCTCGTATCCGGGGCCGCCGGTGGAGCGTTCCAGGACCTCGCCGAGGACGCTGCCCCAGCGCGGGCCGTCCAGGTCCACCCGCTGGTCCAGGCCGAGTTCGGCGATGCGCTCCGCCAGGTCGTGGAAGGTGACCCCGGGCTCGACGACCGCGTAGCCGCCGGCCGGGTCCACCTCGACGACCCGGTTCATCCGGGCCAGGTCGACGGCGACGGCCCCCGGGAGCCGGGGTGCCGGGCCGCCGAAGCCGGGGTCGCGCCCCGGCAGCACGGGCGAGAGCGGCACCCCGAACGTCCCGGCGATCCGCACCGCCGCCCGGACGTCCTCGACCGAGCCGGGCATCAGGGCGGCGGACGCGCCGAAGTGCCTGTCTTCCAGGACCGGTTGCGGGTCGGCGTAGCCCGGCAGCCCGACCGCGCCCTCGGTCAGGACCCACCGCGGACCCAGGGCCACCCGGAAGGCGGCCAGGGCCCGGGTGAACTCCCGGCCGTCCACCCCGGGCGGGAGCCGGCGGACCTTCACGGCGTGCCTGCCCCGATCCGGACCGGGGACCGCTCCGAGGGTGCGAACGCCTGGATGTCGATGCGTTCCCACACCCCGGAGACGGCGAACGGGTCACCGGTGGCGAACTCCTCCACCTCGTCCCGGGTTCCGGCCTCGACCACGATCAGGCTGCCGACCGCGGTGGTCCCGTCCGCGGCCACCAGGGGGCCGTACAGCACGGGCCGTACGCTCGCCTCCCGCAGCCGTGCCGAGTGGGCCGGGCGCTGGGCCGCGCGCAGTGCGGCGCTTCCCGGCGCGTCCAGGCAGTGGATCGCCCACAGCATGTCCTTCTCCTTCCGTGGTGGTGGGTCGCCCGGTCAGGCGGCGCGTCCGGCGCTGAACGCGGGGGCGGACTGCTCGCGGAGCCGGGTCAGTTCGCTGACGACGGCCTGGCGGGCGGCGAGCTTCTCCTGCTTCACGGAGAACTTCTCCGGGATGACCCGGTACTCGGCCTCCACGACGCTGGCGAGCTTCTCGCCGTGGTGGAAGCCGATCCGGCAGCGGAAGACCGATCCGACCGGGCTGCGGGTGTGTTCGAGCAACTCGTACTGGGCGGTCGCGGGCAGCGGGAAGACGAAGCTGTGGAACTCGGAGTTGACCGAGCTGATCACGAAGCGGGTCTTCTCCGGGCCGGTGACGAAGAACTGCTCGGTGACGACCGTCCACATCTGGCGGGCCGCCTCCAGGAGGGTGATGGCCGGGATGTGCTGCCCGGTGAGGTGGTCCTCCAGGACCTCGACGCGCTCGTCGATGACGAGGTCGGCGACGAAGCGCTTCTCGCCGGTCTGGCCGACCGGGCCGATCAGGATGTTCTTCGCGTCGTGCTTGTGGGTGAGCCGCTGCTCGGCGGGTTCCGGGACCCCGCCCTTGCCCAGCGAGACGGCCTGTCCGTGCTGCTCGGCCAGGGCGCGTATCTCGGCGAGCTGGCCGGCGCTGAGGCCCTGGCCGATGCTCACCGACAGGCTCTCGGTCAGCTCACCGGCGCGCAGCCGGGCGATCAGCTCGGAGACCGGGACGGTCCCGCGGTTGACGAGGAAGTCCTCGAAACGGTCCCCGACGGCGATGAGTGCTTCGTGCGACATGTCGATCCCTCCAGGATGTGGGGCTGGTACGGAGCGGGGGCGGTGCGTCAGACGGCGGTGGCCGCCAGCTGCTCGACGGTGCGGACGTACGCGTCGGACAGGGCGCCGACCGTGCGGACGTCGGAGATGACGTACTCCTCCTCGAAGGGGTCGACGCCGAGCTCCATCTCCAGCTGGATGACGAGGCGGGCCAGGAGCAGGGAGTTGAGCCCCAGCTCGTGCAGGAACTCCGTGCCGGTGAGCGTGGGGTGCGTCGGGCGCTCGGCCTCGGCGAGCAGGGCGTTGATCTCCTGGTGGACCAGGGCGGTGATGTCGGTTGCGATCAGCATGTGATTCCTCCGTCTACGACGATCGACTGTCCGGTGATGAATGAAGAGGCGGGCGAGATGAGATAGAGAACGGCGTCGGCGATTTCGTTCATGGTGCCGAGCCGGCCGAGCGGGGTGCGGCGCTGAATGCGTTCCCGGTTCCTCTCGGTGACTTCTTCGGTCATGTCACTGTCGAAGAATCCGGGCACCAGCGAATTCACCCGGATATTGAAGGCCCCGAGTTCCCGGGCCAGGCTGCGGCTGAATCCGTCGAGTCCGGCCTTGGTGGCGGCGTAGACCGCCACGCCCCGGTAGCCGCGGATCGCATTGATGGACGAGATGTTGAGGATCTGGCCGCCGCCCTGGCGCGTCATCGCGCGGGCGCAGGCCTGGGCGAGGGTGATCGGGGCGAGCAGATTGCTCGCGATCAGCGTCTCGGTCTGCTTGCGGGAGGTGGTCAGGAAGAGTTCCTGGTGCAGCACGGCCGCGTTGTTGACGAGCAGGTCGACCCGGCCGAAGCGGCGCACCGTCGTCCGGACGACCCCGCGCAGCGCGTCCGGGTCCCCGAGGTCGGCGGCCTCCCACAGGAACCGGTCGCCCTGCTCGGCCTGGAGGTCCTTGACGAAGTCGTTGGCGGACCGGCTGAACGTGGCGACCCGCCAGCCCTCCGCGAGCAGCCGCTCGACGAGCAGCCGGCCGAGCCCGCGGCTGCCGCCGCTGACGAGGGCGACCCGGTCCTGCGCGGGGGGCTCCGGGGGCTGCGCGGGGGTCTCTGGATCCTGCGCGGGGGTCTCCGGGGTCTGCGCGGCGCTCACGCCGCGCTCCGGATCTTCTTGTACCGCTCCGAGTGCTGCGGGGCGGCGGAGATCTCCACGAGCACCGGGACCTTGTACGCCTCCAGGCGCCGGCCGCAGTACTCGCGCACCCTGCGCGTCACCGCGCGCCGGTCCTCGTCCTCGACGAGCTGCACGGTCGCCTTGACGACCATGCCCGTGACCGGGCTCGGGCGGCCGCTGACGGTGACCTCCGCGATGTTCTCGACCTCCAGCAGGACGCTCTCGACCTCGCTGGGGTAGACCTTCTCGCCGCCGACGTTGATGATCTCGGAGTTGCGGCCCAGGATGCGCACCCAGTCGCCGTCGACCTCGACGACGTCCTGCGTGTTGAAGAACCCCTCCTCGTCGAAGGGCGCGGGCGCGTTGAGGTAGCCGAGCATGGCCATCTCGGAGCGGATCCACAGGATGTTGTCGATGATCCGGTGCTCGAAGCCGGCCGAGCCGAGCTTCACCCACAGGGTGTCGTCGCCGCGCGACCGCGTCGGCAGGATGCCCAGCTCGGACAGCCCGTACGTCTGCTTGAGCCGTACGCCCGGCAGCGCCTCGCCGAGCCGGCGCAGCGTCTGCAGCGGCATGGGCTCGGTCCCGTACGTGACGAGCTTCAGCGAGTCGGTGGCGTACCGCTCGTGGGCGCCGGAGATCAGCACCATGTTCAGGAAGGTCGGGGTGGTCGGCAGGATCTGCACCCGGTGCTCGGCGATCGCCTCGAAGACGGCCTCCGGGGTGCGCTCGGCGACCGTGACCACGGTGCCGCCCTGGCTGAGCGTGTGCAGCAGGGTGTTGACGCCGCCGATGTGGTCCAGGCTGAGGAAGGACAGGATGCGCGAGGGGCGGGTGGGCTCGCCGTAGCGGGCGAGGACCTTGTCGAAGTCGAGCACGGACGCCTTGCTGCGGCCGGTCGTGCCCGAGCTGAACAGCACCAGGCCGGGCCGGCCCGCTTCCCGCAGCTCGCCGTAGAGCGCGTGGTCAGCGGTGCGGCCGGTGCGCTCGCAGCGGTGCACGCCGCCCTCGTCGACCTTGACGACGACCTCGACCTCGGCCACGTCCAGGAACTCCGCGCGCTTCGCGGCGGGCAGGGTGGAGAGCGGGACGACGACGACCCCGCGCTCGATCAGCGCGAGCAGACCGGCGCAGGCCTGCGGGGAGTACGCGCCCTCCAGCGTGACGACCTCGCCGGCGCGGACCTCGTACCGGTCGAGGAAGAGCCGCCACTCGCCGACGAGCCTCAGCAGGTCCTCGTAGCGGTAGCTGCGGCCCTCGAAGGCGACGGCCTCGGAATCCCGGAAGGATTCCAGTCGGGTCAGGAACGGATGGGGCATCGTTTTCTCCTGGTGGGTGATGGGCGGTTTCTTTCGGAATTCGATAACTCGAAGCTAGCCCGCGGTAATTCGTCGCTCAATATGGCTTTTATGAGCCCTCGTACGGCGAGGCCGTTCGGGGTGGCCATTCGGGCAGGGGTACGGGGTAGCCGAAAGGGCATGTAGCGGAAGAGGCATCGACGGGCGCATGCTGGGAGGCGTAACGCACGACTGCCGTGACCTGTCCTGGGATGGCAGCGGGCCGCCGAATACGGCCGGCCCCGGTGCGCCGGTCCATTCGGCGCGTTGCCCCCAGGAGCAGAAGTGATCCAGCAGATCCTGCCGTCCGCCGTCGCCTGCGCCGACACCACCGCCGACCTCCCCGAGGCCCGGCTCCACCCGGAGGAGGAGCCGTTGCTCGCGAAGTGCGTGGAGCACCGGCGCCGGGAGTTCACGACCACCCGGCACTGCGCCCGCACGGCCATGTCGGCGCTCGGAGTGGCCCCCGCCCCGGTCCTCCCGGGTGCCAAGGGCGAACCGCGCTGGCCCGCCGGGGTGACCGGCAGCATGACGCACTGCGACGGCTACCGGGCGGCGGCGCTGAGCCGCAGCGACCGGTTCCACAGCGTCGGGATCGACGCGGAGCGCCACGCGCCGCTGGAGGAGTCGATGGTGCGGCACATCTCGGTGCCGGCCGAGCGCGAGCATCTGGCCGAGCTGGCCCGGCTGAGGCCCGAAGTGCACTGGCCCACCGTGATGTTCAGCGCCAAGGAGACCGTCTACAAGACGTGGTACCCGCTCACCGGCCGCTGGCTCGGCTTCCGGGACGCCCGGCTGGCGTTCGACCCGGAGGCCGGCACCTTCCGGGCCCGGCTGATGGTGCCCGGGCCCGTGGTGGACGGCGCCCGCCTCGGCTGGTTCACCGGCCACTGGGCGGTGCGCGAGGGGCTGGTGCTCACCGCGATCGCGCTGCGGCGGGGGCGGTGAGCGCGGAGGCCCCGGCGGTGATGGCGGAGGCCCCGGCGGTGAGCGCGGAGGCCCCCGCGGTGAGCGCGGAGGCCCCGGCGGTGAGCGCCCCCCGGTCCGCGAGGCCCGTCAGCTCCGCCGCCGCCCAGGCCCCAGCCGTACGCAGCTGGCCCGGGGCCGCCGAGAGGACCGGCCAGTCCAGCCGCTGGGCGTGCTCCATCAGGACCCGGTCGGTGCCGCCGACGACCACGGGGCGGCCGACCGCGAGGAGCATGTCCAGGTCGCTCGCGTGGTCCCCGTAACAGCTGGACTCCCCCGCGTCCAGGCCGAGTTCCGCGACGGTCTCGCGGACCGCGTCGGCCTTCACGGAGCCGATCATCGGGCGGACCACCTCACCGGTGAGCAGCCCGTCGGGCCCCACCACCGGTTCCGAGCAGAGGATGAGGTCGGCCCCCAGGTCCTCGGCCAGCGGGTCCAGGCAGCCCCGGAACGAGCCGGAGACCAGCACCACCAGTTCCCCCGCCTCCCGGTGCCGGCTGGCGGCGGCCCAGGTGGCGACGGTGACGGCGGCGGGCCCGCGCCGGTACTCCTCGTACCACTCGCGCCCGGCGGTGCGCAGCTCCTCCATCGCGATCCCGGCGAACCGGCGGTAGTAGCGGCGGTTGACCTCCGAGCGGTGCACGCCGGAGGCGGCGGCCTCGCGGACGCCGGCCATCACGGCCGCGTGGCCTGAGCCGTCGTCGCCGTGGCGGGCCATCCAGAACCGCAGGAAATCGAACATGCTCTTGGTGTTGATCAGCGTCTCGTCGACGTCGAAGAAGGCGGCGCGGGTGGCACCGTTCACAGGGTTCGTCACGTCGTTCACCAGCCGGTTTCGTAGGGGGATGCCGGCGCGTGGGTGGCGGCCGGCGGGGCGAGGGGGCCGCGCGGGGCGGCGGCCGGGTGGCCGCACAGGCCCTCGCGCAGGGCGCGGGCCGCGGCGAGCGTGCGGTTGGGGCAGTTGAGCTTGGCGAGGATGTTGGCGACCAGCCGCTTCGCCCCGTGCTCGGAGATCCGCAGCCGGCGCCCGATCTGCTTGTTGCTGAGGCCGTCCACGACGAGCGTCAGCGCCTCGCGCTCGCGCGGGGTCAGCCGGGGCGCGGCCGGAACCTCGCGGACGCCGCGCCCGGCCAGCTCCAGGAGGGGCCGGGTCAGGGCGGCCGGTATGCGGACCTCACCGGCCCGCATCGCGCCGAGCATGTCGCCGAGGGACGCGGCGTCGAGGCCGTCGGAGAACAGCAGCGAGGCACCCGCCACGGAGGCGACCCGGTCGAGGTCGACGGACCGGGTGTCCGGCAGGAGCAGCAGCACGCGCACCCCGTACGCGGCGACGCGGTGCAGTACGGAGTCGCCGTCCAGGTCCGCCGGCTCGGGGACGATGAGCAGGAGGTCGGTCCGCGGGTCGTGGACGGCGTCCACGGCGGCCGAGAGCTCCGCGAAGGCCCGGCAGGTGCCGGCGGAGTCCACGGCACCGAGCATGCGCTCCAGCCCGTAGCGCTGCAGGTCGTCGCGGACGGAGAGGATGACGTGGGTCGCCTGCTGCGGGATCAGCGGCGACGAAGTGGAACGTACCGGCGGAGAGGCGACTGCCAGGTCGTGTCCGCAAAGTCCCGTCGTACGCCCGGAGGGCGTGGCCTGCGGCGTCTGGTGCATCCCCAAGTTCTCGGCTTCGCTCGAACAGGGGACACCCCACTCCTCGGCGTGCTGGCCGGAATCCCTCGTACTGGACGTACTCGGGATTTCGGCCGGTGCGGCGAGAGTGCGTGCCAGGCGTCGCGGGCCAGACGGGACTTTGCGGACACGGCCTAGAGCCGCGCGGTTCTGCGACATGCCCTTACCCCCAGGGGTCCTTGTCGGTGACCGCTGGGGCCACCCGTATGCAAGGAACGCTAGACGCGCGAAGGGCCGCGGAGGCCGTCACTGCCTCCTAGTCCGGGTGGCCGCGGACCGAAAGTAGTAGCCGGATACCTCGGGGGTATCCGGCTGCTCGGGAGTGCGGGACAGGGACCGCTTCAGGCCGCCGGGGCCGCGAGCGGGACGTCGGAGAGGGCCTGCCGGGCGAAGGCCACGACGTGGGCGCGCAGGTCGAGGCCGCCGGCCGTCTCCGCGTCGGGGCCGATGATCAGCCGGGCCAGCTGCGGCACCGCGTTGGGCCAGGCGGCGAGCCCGATCAGGCTCAGCAGACAGGCCGCGACCTGCGGCGACGCCTCGGTCCCGAAGCTCTCGGCCAGGGCGGCGATCTTCTCCTCGTAGTGACCGCGGCGGCCCTCCTCGTTGGGCAGGACGCCGTCACGGTAGTGCAGGCCCTCCCAGAAGAAGAGCCGGACGAGGACCGGGTTGTCGCGGTGGAAGTCGTACACCCGGCCCACGTACTCGGCGGGGTCGTCGCCCCCCTTCAGCGGGACCGCCGCGGCGAGCTCGTCCAGCGCACGCCCCACGACGGCGTCGAACAGCTTCTGCTTGTTCCCGAAGTAGCCGTAGATCCGTTCCTTGTTCACGCCGGCCAGCTCCGCGATGCGGTCGACGCGCGCCCCGGCAATGCCGTGAGCTGCGAATTCCTCCTTCGCCGCAGCGAGGAGCCGTTCCTTGGTGTGGGTCGTGTCCGAGGTCATGACACCAGCGTAGAACGGGTTCCCGCAGATGCCAACCAACTGGATGGTTGACATCCAACTAGTTGGTTGGCAGAGTGGAACACGTCGCCGAGGGCAGCACCACCGCCCAGGCCCCAGGACAGGACCAGCGACAGCACCGCCTTCCGTACGCACCGCACACCAACCTGGATGGGACTTCTCATGACCACCGCCGCCCGCCCCGCCGCCGCTTCCGCCACCGCCGCCGCCGACCGGAATCAGCCCCGGCCCGCCGCCCCCGCCCAGCCGGTCGCCCTGCCCTCCGTGCACATGCGTGCCCTGCTCACCTGGTTCGCGGTCTTCGCCGCCCTCACCGTCGTGCAGCTGGTCGTCGGCCCTTACGTGAAGGGCTTCCCGATGCTTCTGCGCACCCTGGTGATCACCGGGATCGTCGTGCCGGCCGTCGTCTACACGCTGGTGCCGAACCTCCTGAAGGTCCGCGCCGCCGTCCTGCGCCGTCGCCGCTGAGCCGTGGGGCACCTGGCTGATTCCAGCCATCACCGCCACTCAGTCCGCAAATCGGCTTATCCTGCACCGGTTCAGCGCTTGAGAAGCAGTTGAGCCCCGGGGGAGGAGAGCGTGATGAGAGAACCGGCGCAGAGCCGCCTCGGCAGCCGCCAGGGCGGCCCGCCCGTGCAACGCTTCAGGGCGTACGAGGACGAGGTGATCGCCCTCTACCACGCCCGGCTCCGCGGGATCAGCAGCCCGCTCGCCGCCGACCGGGAGGTATGGGCGCAGTGCGAGTTACAGGGCCGCCGGGTCTTCCGTGACTGCGCCGACAGCCTGGCGGCCGGCCTGACCGAGGTCTCCGACAGCCATATCGCCGAGGTCGTCGACCTCGGCAGCGCCCGGGTCCAGCAGGGCGTCCACCTCACGCACTCGGTGCGGGCCGGTGTCATCCTCTTCGACACCGTCCTGGAACGCCTCCTGGAGTGCACCGCCGGCATCAAGGGCGCCGACAAGGCGTACGCGGCGGCCATCCGGGCCCTCCAGCAGGGCATCGGCCGCCGGCTGGAGGTCGGCTCGATCGCGTACGACTCGTTCATGCTCGCCCGGGTCCGCGAGGTGCACGACAAGGGCCACCGCAAGCTCGCCCGCGAGATCCACGACCAGATCGGCAACTCCCTCAGCCTCGCCATGCGCCAGCTGGAGCTGTACGAGCTCCAGGTGGCCCGGCAGAACGCCGACGTGCCCAAGGAGGTGCGGGCGGCCCAGGACGCCATCCTGGAGACCCTGGCCCACACCAGGGAGCTGGTCACCGAGCTGCGCCGCCCCGCCATCACCGGCTGCCTGGAGGCGGCGCTCGCCGACTTCGTCGCGTCCATGGGGGACGAGGGCGTCCCCGTACAGCTGTGGGTGCGGGGTCTGGACGAGTGGATTCCGGCCCCGGTCGCCGAGGAGGTGTTCGTCATGGTCCGCGAGTGCCTGCGCAACGCCTTCCGGCACGCGGAGGCGGGGAACATCGTCGTCCACATCGACATCGCCCCGCACGAGATCCAGAGCGAGATCATCGACGACGGCCTCGGCTTCGACACCGAACAGGTGCTCGCCGGCGGCCGCACCAACGGCCTCACCGGCCTCCAGGAACGCACCGACCTGCTGGGCGGCACGCTCCACATCGGCTCATCGGCCGGCCGGGGCACGCACGTCACCATGTGGATACCGATCAAGGAGGACCAGGCCCTCCGATGAGCGCCCCCGACACCCCCGAATCCGTCCGCATCCTCGTCGCCGACGACCACACCCTGCTGCGCGAGGCCCTGTGCGACCTGCTGCGCTCCGAACCCGGCTTCGAGATCGTGGCCCAGGCGGGCAACGGCGAGGACGCCATCCGGCTGGCCGCCGCGCACCGCCCCGACGTCGTCCTGCTCGACATCGAGATGCCGCGCAACGACCCCCCGGCGACCGTGCGCCGGCTCCTCCAGGGCGATCCCGGCCTGCGGATCATCGTGCTGAGCATGTACGACGGCCAGCAGCTGGTCCAGGAGCTGCTGCACCTCGGCATCAGCGGCTACCTGCACAAGAGCACCGGCCGCGAGACCCTGATCTCCGCCGTACGCTCCCGCGAGGGCGGCGAGCTGCGGACCGTCACCGTCTCCGTGTCCCCCGACAGCCTGCGCGCTCCCCAGCCCGTGCCCGACAGCGCGGGCGGCCTCTCCGACCGCGAGGCCGAGGTACTGACCCTGGTGGCACAGGCCATGAGCAACCGTCAGATCGCGGTGAAGCTCGGCATCGCCGAGGGGACCATCAAGCGGCACATGCGGAACATCTTCACCAAGCTCGACGCCGTCTCCCGGATCGACGCCGTCAACAAGGCCGTCGAGCGCGGCCTGCTCCCCCAGCCCGACCCGCCCCGCCGCCGCTTCTGAAACGGCTCGGCCCCGCACACGGTGAGGTGTGCGGGGCGGCCGGTCTTGCGCGTCGGGTCGTCAGGCGGCGACGAACAGCCCGGCGAACAGCGTCAGATGGACCAGGTGCTGGGTCACCATGAAGGCGCGGTACGGGGTACGGCCCCGGTCCGCGTCGCCCCGCGTGGTCCGGCAGAGCACCGCCACCACCAGACCCCCGCCCGCCAGGACCGCGGCCGCCGGACCCAGCAGGGCCGCCCAGCCGGTCAGCGCGGCGGCCAGGAAGCCCCCGCCGACCAGGAGGGCGCCCGCCCCGCCCACCAGCCGGGCGGTGGTGTCGCCCCAGGCGGTCACCGACGTACGCCGGCCCGCCGCCGCGTCGCCCCGCACATGGGAGAAGTCCTTGGTGACGGCCCCCACCACGCACATCCACAGCGACATCGCGGCGGCCAGCACCAGCATCGCCCCCGGCGGCCGGCCCTCCCCCGCGGCCGTCCAGCCCGCCGCGTACGTCAGCAGCCCCATCAACAGCACGGACCCGGAGGTGCCGGCCGCGCTGCGCTTGAGCTGGAAGGGCGCCGCCGAGTAGGCGTAGCCGAGGAAGAGGAACGCCAGGACGAACGTGATCAGCAGTATGTTGTTGCAGGCCAACGCGGTGACGACGGACCCGGCGGCGGAGAGCCACGTCAGCCGGGCGGCGGCCGTCGGCGAGAGGTCGCCCCGGGCGATCGGCCGCCCGGTCCGGTTCAGCCGGTCCTCCTGGACGTCCGACACCCCGTTGATGCCGTACGTGAAGAGGGTGGCCAGCACCCAGCTGACGCCGGGTGCGATCAGTTCCGGCCCCATCCCGGCGAGCCGGCCCCCGGCGGTGACCGCGGCGGCGGCCAGGAAACGCATCAGAAAGACGATCTGCACACAGACGCGCGCCTCTTCGACGAAGAGGACGGCGGCGCGTGCCGCACCTGCGATCCGCAGGGTGGAAGTCGGTGTACCGGAATTGATCTGCGCTGTGTATGCCCCCATGGCCAGGGACATTAATGACGGGCACCGGACACACACATGCCCCATCGGCGGGCGTTCCGATACCCCTTTTGGGGAAGGGGCCGTATCGGAAGGACCGCCGACGGGGCAGTTGGCGTGGGGGGATGTGGGGGCTGTGGGGGGAGTTGGCGGGGCGGGGATCAGCGTTCCTGCTGGGCGCCGGTCACCGAGGGGAGGTTGACCAGCAGGGCGGCGAGCAGGCCGATGATGAGGCCGGTGAAGTGGACCTGCTGCGCGGCGCCGATGTAGATCCAGTAGCCGAAGAACATGCCGCCGGAGAGGAAGAGCAGGAACAGCCCGGCGAAGGCGCCCAGCGCGATGTTGGCGCGCTGCGTCACGACGATCCCGGTCTCCTGGCCGCGCGCCCGGCGCCACAGGCCGTACGCCGCCCGCGCCAGCAGGGCCACGATCAGCACCTCGTAGATGATGACGCCGATCAGCGCCGGTGTGGCCATGGACTCGGGCATCGCGCGCCACTCCAGGCCGTTGCCCCGGACGGGGTCCTTCACCAGGTCGCGCATGGTCAGCATGGAGCCTATGAGCGCCTTGTTGGTGCCGAAGTCGTTGACGTTGTTGAGCGTGACGAGGCCCAGCCACAGGGTGAGCCCGCTCATCAGGAAGGCGTTGAGCGCGGCCAGCCGCGAGCGGACGGCGAGGTCCGGCCGGCCGGTGGCCCGCGGGGCCGTCGTGTCCTTCGTCGTGGTGGGCCGGTCGGCGGTCAGTGCCATGGGAGGACTCCTCGGAGCAGAAGGGGAGGGGAAGTTCGATGACTTCAGCCTGCCGGGCTTCCCGCCGCCCCGGCAGATCCCTCTTCGGGCTGCCCGGGCGAGGTGGCCTGCGGACCTGCCCGTACGCACTGCCCGTACGGGCTCCTCGACCGGCCAGGGGTACGACCCCGAATCCCATTGCCCGGGGGCGAGTCCGTCCAGCAGGATCGGACCCCGTGACCACCGCTGAGACACCCCCCGCCGCACCGTCCGCCGCACCGTCCGTCGCCGACGAGCTCGCCGCCGTACTGCCCACCGCGGAGCAGCCCGTGGTGGACCCGCCCGCGGCCACCCCGCCCCGGCCCCTCGCGCTGATCACCGGCGTCGGCCGCACGGTCGGCATCGGGGCGGGCATCGCGCGCCGGCTGGCCGCCTCCGGCTGGGACATCGCCTTCACCTACTGGACGCCCTACGACCGCCGCATGGCCTGGGGCGAGGAGCGCGGCGGGACCGCGGCCATCGAGGCGTCGCTCGCCGCGCACGGCGCCCGCACCGCAGCGATCGAGGCGGACCTGATCGACCCGGACGCCCCCACCCGGATCTTCGACGAGGCCGAGCGCCGGATCGGGCCCGTCACCGCGCTCGTGCTGAGCCACGCCGAGTCCGTGGACTCCGGTCTCCTCGACACCACCCTCGCGAGTTTCGACCGCCACTTCGCGGTGAACGCCCGCGCCACCTGGCTGCTGATCCGGGAGTACGCGCTCCGCTTCCGTGCCCCCGCGGGGACCGGCCGGATCATCGCGCTCACCAGCGACCACACGGTCGGCAACCTGCCGTACGGGGCGAGCAAGGGCGCCCTGGACCGCATCACCCTGGCCGCCGCGCGCGAACTGGCCCACCTCGGGGTGACCGCCAACGTCATCAACCCCGGGCCGGTGGACACCGGCTGGATGAGCGAGGAACTGGCGGACCTGATCCGCCGGGACACCCCGCTGGGCCGCCTGGGCACCCCGCAGGACACCGCGCACCTGGTCGACTTCCTCTGCTCGCCGCAGGGCCAGTGGGTCAACGGCCAGCTGCTCAAGAGCAACGGCGGGTCGGCGTAGCAGGCCGAAGTCGCCCCTTGTCGCGCGCGCACCGAGTTACTAGGGTCACCCGGTATCGAAGCGCTTCGACAGAGATGCTTCGGCCCTCCTCCGGCAGCGCGCGCGACGTACAGGAACGGATGCCATGCCAGTCCGAGACCAGACGGGCACGACCGTCAGCAACCCGGTGATCCCCGGATTCCACCCCGACCCCAGCGTCTGCCGGGTCGGCGAGGACTACTACCTGGCGTGCTCCAGCTTCGAGTACTTCCCGGGCATCCCGCTGTTCCACAGCCGCGACCTCGTCCACTGGACGCAGATCGGCAACGTTCTGGACCGCCCGGAGCAGTTGCACCTGACCCCGGACACCAGGGCCTCCGGCGGCATCTACGCGCCGACGCTCCGCCACCACGACGGCCGGTTCTGGCTGATCGTCACCAACGTCGAGGTGGGCAACCTGCTGTTCACCACGACCGACCCGGCAGGCCCCTGGTCCGACCCGGTGCCGCTCCCCGGCGTCCCCGGCATCGACCCGGACCTCGCCTGGGACGAGGACGGCAACTGCTGGTGCACCGTGGCCGGCGTCTCCCAGGTCCGCGTCGACCCGCACACCGGCGAGGCCTTCGGCGAACCCCGGCGCATCTGGTCCGGCGCCCCCGGGGCGAAGGCGCCGGAGGCCCCGCACCTCTACCGGATCGGCGACCACTGGTACCTGGTCATCGCGGAGGGCGGCACCGAGCGCGGCCACGCCGTCTCGATCGCGCGCGGCCCCTCCCCCGCCGGCCCGTTCGAGCCGTGCCCGGACAACCCGGTGCTCACCCACCGGGGCCGCGAGCACCCCGTCCAGAACACCGGCCACGGCGACCTGGTGCAGGGGCCCGACGGCTCCTGGTGGCTGGTGCTGCTCGGCGTGCGCCCGGGCGGCGGCACCCCCGGCTGGCACGTGCTCGGCCGGGAGACCTTCCTGGCCCCGGTGACCTGGGTGGACGGCTGGCCCGTCGTCGGCGAGGTGACCACCGAACTCGCGGCGCCGCCCTGGCCGTTGACCCCCTCCCCCGCCGCCCCGGCCCGGGACGACTTCGACCTGGCCGAGCCGCGCCCGTACTGGATCTCGCCCCGCCGCTCGACCGCCGGCCGCGCCGGCACGAAGGAGCGCCCCGGCTGGCTGACCCTGCACGGCCGGGGCGGCACGCTGGACGACCCGGACGCGGTGTTCACCGGCCGCCGCCAGCAGCACCTGTCGTGCCGCGCCCGCACCCTGGTGGACGCGGCGGACGGGCACGGCGGCCTCGCGGTCCGGCTCGACGAGGCGCACCACTACGCCGTCGAGGCGGGCGGCGACGAGATCCGCCTGACCGCCCGGATCGGCCCGCTCCGCCAGGTGGTCGCGGCCCGCCCGGCGCCGGCGGGCCCGGTGGTCCTCGGCATCGACGTCGTACGCACGCAACCGCCCCTCGACCCGTGCACCGGCCCGGACACGGTGTCCCTGGGCTTCGAGGAACCGGACGGCACGTTCACGGTGCTCGGCGCCCTGGACGGGCGCTACCTCTCCACGGAGGTGACCGGCGGCTTCACGGGCCGGGTGATCGGCCTGTACGCGGCGAGCGGGACGGTGCACTTCGACTGGTTCGCGTACGAGCCGCTGGACGTCTAGGGGTTGAGGGGGTCGGGGTCGGCGGGGAGGAGCGGGCGCAGGGCCCCCACGGCGGCCCCGACGCAGGTGTCGCGCAACTCGGTGCGGGTGCAGGTCTCCCGGGTGAGCCAGTCCACGCAGAGCACCTGCACGAAGACCAGCCACGCCTTCAGCGCGGCCGACACCGCGTCACGCACGCGCTCGTCGGCGAGCGGGAGCACACCGAGCAGGCGTGAGCGCAGAGCGTCCAGCTCGTTCGTCATGATCGTCTGGATGACCGGGTCCCCCGCCAGTACACGGTTCGCGGCCAGCACGGCGTGGCGGTTCGCGACGAAGTAGTCGAGGTGGGCGTCCAGCCCCTGGGTGAGCTGCTCGACGAGCGAGGCCCCGGGATCGAACCGGGTCGCCACGAGCAGCTGCTCGGCCGCCTGCTGGTAGACCGCCGCGAAGAGAGCGTGCTTGCTGGGGAAGTGCTGGTAGAGCAGGGCACGGGACACCCCGGCTTCCCGCGCGACGTCCTCCATGAACACATCGTCATAGGGCGATGCGGCGAAGAGGCGTGCGCCGACGGCAAGCAGCTGGGCGCGGCGGTCGGCGGGATTCAGACGGCGACGGGTCGGCACTGGCACAGCTTACTTGACACGCGTCTACCAACGCCCCCTAGGCTGACCCTAAGTAGACACATGTCAACTAACACAGGGGAAGCCATGAGCAGAGCACTGCGGATGTTCGCCTGGGCGACAGGGGTCGCGTGCGTGGCGATCGGCCTGTTCCACGTGATCGCCGGCAACGCCGCGATCCCGGGCGAGTCCGACGCGGGCCCAACGATCGACAGCCTGGGCCGCTTCTTCGGCGCGATCTTCACCGGCTACGGACTGGCCTGGCTCTGGGCGGCCCGCCAGCACCCCGTCCCGGCGCACGCGGTCCGGTGGCTGGCGGCGGTCTTCCTGCTGGGCGGCGTGGGCCGACTGCTGTCCCTGGCCGCACACGGATGGCCGGACGCGTTCCAGGTGGTACTGGCCGCGATCGAACTGGCCCTGCCACCGATCTGGTTCTGGCTGGCCGCCGCCGACGAACGCACTGCCCGGCAGCCTGCGGGGAGCTGACGATGCCGCGCCCGCCGACGCGGCCACGGCCCCTGGCCTCCTGCCCCTCGACCGCATAGACCGCTACGGCAAGACCATGGACCCGAGACCTACGCGTGACGAGACCGAGAGCGGAACCCGGTGCGACAACTGCTTCGACCGGCGCACGGCTCCCATTCATGGACCGAGCTCACGGCGCAGATGTTCTTCCGGGTCAGGCGGGCGCAGCCGCATGGCCTCGATGCAGGCCGCGGCGTCACCGCACCCGCAGCAGTTCGTCGGCCGAGATGCTGCTCAACTGCTTGGCGCCGCTCGGAAATTACGCGTGCTTGACAGGGTGACGTCTGCGGAGCGGAACCGCAACGACGATCCGTCGGAGGAAGCGGAGACCAGAACTGTGCCGTCAGTCGCTCTTTCGACGTGTACGTCCTTCTGCCCCGGGGCGCCCCAACCCCGCACGTGCACATCCCGTACATCGTGGAAGCGCAGAAGGAACTCGACACCCTCGCCACCGTGCACACGGGAGAAACCGAGGATGACTGAGCAGCCTCGTTCATCGAAGTGAACGTAGAAGAGGTCGCTGTTGCTCAGGACGTCGTGCGCGCACAGCGGCGGGAGCTCCGGGCTGCTCTCGGCAGCACCCTCAGAGGCGTTCATAGAAGATCTTCTCGCTCGGGTCGGGAACAGTGGGAGCAAGGCCGAGCGGGTCCGAGCTGAGATAGCGGGCCGTCTCCGGGTCATAGTGCCGGAAGTAGTTGTAGTGGAGGCCCGTCTCGGGGTCGAAGTAGTGGGGACAGCGGTCGTTGGAGCTTTACGCCTTGTCCGTCACGAGACGTCATTTCCGGTAGTTGCGGGCAGTAGAGGCACCGGAATGCAAATGTCCGAGAGGCCCTCAGCCTCCTCCGGCCTCAAGCGGCCCGCAGCCGCTTGATCCTCGCAGGCGCCCAGTCTCCCGACCGCGGGGCCGCGTGACCCTGCCGTCATTGCGATCCGAGGACGCTCTGGTAGACCTCCCGCGCATCCGGGTCGGCCCAAGAAGTAGGTCTACGGCTTCACTACTTCGCGTACTCCTCATCGGGTTTCTCGGGAGGCGGCAGGCTGCCATGATGAGCTGTCGTGAAGGATTACGTGATACCCCTCGCAATTGCAGTCGTCGGACTGGCCGCTACGGCCGTGGGCGCTCTCATTGGAGCTCGGTCAGCCAAGGTCGGTGCGGAGCGCAACGCCGAATCGGCACGACGACAGGTACGTGACCAGGGGGCTGTGGAGCACGGCCACTGGCTGAGACAGCAGCGTTTCGACACCTACGAGAGCTTCCTCGCCGCGTGGGACGAGTGCCTCAGGATCACTCAGGAGTCCGCTGAAGATCTTGATCCAGATCCGGCAGGCTTCGTACACCTCAAGAGCGCCGCAGGCCGGCCGCATGGCGGAGCGCTCGCGACGCATCGCACTCCTCGGCCCCGAGGAAGTCACGCGTGCAGCGGACCAGCTGACCGAGACGATGCAGAGCGATGTCGCGGTCACCACCAAGTTCTTCGAGGTGGTGCAAGTCACGGTTGCGGCGACCGACAGTTCACCCAGGCCAGAGGACGCTTTCGAACAGACCACCAATGAGTTCGTGAGGCGCACGGAGGCGGTTACCGCGCTTCTGCAAGCAAACTCCGGTCAAGGCGGAAGCCTGCGAGACCTTGATGGCCATCCCAAGCTGGTGGAGGCGATGAGAACCGGCCAGCTGTACCGGCGAGCCTCCGAGGAAGCACTGCAGGCGCTGAGAGTAGATGCGCAGCAACTCGCGGACGCTGCGGAACACGCAGCCACGGTGGTGAGCACTCTCACCAAAAACAAGGCCGCGAGGGAACTAAGTCGGACTCGCTTCACGGTCGCCGTGCAGCGAGCCCTCGGCACACCTCCTACCACAGCGGAGAACCCCGCCACCTGGTAGTGGGGTGGCCGGGAGACTCCAACTCACCGCGTCGACACATCGGCGGTAGACGGCGGCCCGCCGCTCATGCATCGCTCGTGCAAGCACTTCCGTGGCCACCTCATCGTCCGGACCGGCATGCCCAGACATGAAAAAACCCCAGGTCACGGCGAGTGAGTCCTGGGGTTAATCCGAGCCGCCTTCGGGATTCGAACCCGAGACCTACGCATTACGAGTGCGTTGCTCTGGCCAACTGAGCTAAGGCGGCGCCGCCCTGTTCGCACCATGATGCGATCAGCAGCGACGCCAAGTCTACACAGTTTCGGGGGGTGCTCCGTACCAGCCCGGTTCGGAGGCGTTCACGCAGGTCAGCGGCACTTCTTGCCGGACGCCGACGGGGTGCCCTCCAGGAGGTACGTGTTGATCGCCGTGTCGATGCAGTCGCTGCCGCGGCCGTACGCGGTGTGGCCGTCGCCCTCGTAGGTGAGGAGGGTGCCGGAGGAGAGCTGGTCCGCCAGGGACTCGGCCCAGCGGTACGGGGTGGCCGGGTCGCGGGTGGTGCCGACCACGACGATGGGGGCGGCGCCCTCGGCCTTGATGCGGTGGGCGGTGCCGGTGGCGGGGACGGGCCAGTAGGCGCAGTTCAGGGCCGCCCAGGCGAAGCCCCTGCCGAAGACCGGGGACGCCTTCTCGAAGGAGGGGAGGGCCTTGTCCACGGCCTCGGGGCCGGAGAAGGCGGGCGGGAGGTCGAGGCAGTTCACCGCGGCGTTGGCGAACATCAGGTTCGTGTACTTGCCGCTCGGCTCCCGCTCGTAGTAGCTGTCGGCCAGGGACAGCAGGCCGGAACCGTCACCCGAATCGGCGGCGGTCAGCGCGCTCCGGAGCTGGGGCCAGGCCGACTCGTCGTACATGGCGGCGATGACGCCCGTCGTGGCCAGGGATTCGCCGAGTTCGCGGGACTCGCCCGTGGGAATGGGGTCCGCGTCCAGCCGCGTGAACAGCTTCTTCAGCCGGTCCGCCGCATCCGAGGCGGACGTGGTGCCGAGCGGGCAGTCCGTCTGCTTCACGCAGTCCTTCGCGAACGACTGGAACGCCGTCTCGAACCCCGCCGTCTGGTCCCGGTTCATCTCCACGGACGACAGCGAGGGGTCCATCGCCCCGTCGAGGACCAGGCGGCCGGTGCGGCCGGGGAACAGCTCGGCATACGTCGCCCCCAGGAACGTCCCGTACGACGCCCCCACATAGTTCAGGTGCTCGTCGCCGAGCAGGGCCCGCAGCATGTCCATGTCGCGAGCCGTCTCCACGGTCGAGACGTGCGGCAGCACCTCCCCCGACCGCTTCTCGCAGCCGGCGGCGAACTTCTTGAAGGCCCCCCTCAGCTTCGTCACCTCGGCGTCGTCGTCCGGGGTCTGGTCCACCTGCGTGTACGCGTCCATCTGCGCCCCGGTCAGGCACTGGACGGGCTCGCTGCGCGCCACCCCGCGCGGGTCGATGGCCACCATGTCGTAGCGGGCACGCACCTGGGCCGGGTAGCCGATCGCGGCGTAGCCCTGGAGGTAGCCGATGGCCGATCCGCCGGGGCCGCCCGGGTTCACCAGGAGGGAGCCGATCCGCTTGCCGGGGCCGGTCGCCTTCTTGCGGGACACGGCCAGCTTGATCTCGCCGCCGTCCGGCTTCGCGTAGTCGAGCGGCGCCTTCATCGTCGTGCACTGGAAGCCGCTGACCCCGCAGTCCCGCCAGCTGAGGTGCTGGGAGTAGAACGGCTTCAGGGCCGCCGGCACGGCCGAGGGCGAGGCGGACGCCGCCTCGGCGGGGGACGAGGCACCTGACGACGAGCTGCCACTGCTGCACCCGGAGACGAGCAGGCCGGCAGTGCCCAGCGCGAGGGCGAGAGTGCGGAACGGGCGCCTGGAGTCCATGCCCGGAGCGTAGCCGCCACCTCACCGCTCACCCGATTCCTTCCTCTTTCGGGTGATTCGGCAGGCCCCGCAGGGCATCCGACGGCGCGCCGTGCTGCCCCTCAGCCCGCGCGCAGGGCCATCGTCATCGCCTCCACCGCCAGCAGCGGCGCCACGTTGCGGTCCAGGGCCTGACGGCAGGCCGACACCGCCTCGATCCGACGCAGCGTGCGCTCCGGGGTGGACGCGCGGGCGACGCGGTCCAGGGAGTCCTGCGCGTCGGCGTTGGCTATGGCGATCCGCGAACCGAACTGCAGGGCGAGAACATCGCGGTAGAAGCCAGTCAGCTCGGTGAGCGCCAGGTCGAGGCTGTCGCGCTGGGTGCGGGTCTTGCGGCGCTTCTGCTTGTCCTCCAGCTCCTTCATCACCCCGGCCGTCCCTCGCGGCATCCGGCCCCCGGCGGCGGCCCCGAGCGCCGTCTTCATGTCCTCCGTCTCCTTGGCGTCGACCTCCTCGGATGCCTGCTTCGCGTCCTCGGTCGCGGTGTCGATCAGCTCCTGCGCCGCCTTGAAGCACCCCCCGATGTCCTCGACGCGCAGCGGCAGCTTCAGCACCGCGGCCCGCCGCGCCCTGGCCCGCTCGTCCGTGGCGAGGCGACGAGCCCGGCCGATGTGCCCCTGGGTGGCGCGGGCGGCGGCGGCGGCCCGCTCCGGATCGATGCCGTCCCTGCGGACCAGGACGTCCGCGACCGCGTCGACCGGCGGCGTCCGCAGCGTGAGGTGGCGGCACCTGGACCGGATCGTCGGCAGCACGTCCTCCAGCGAGGGCGCGCAGAGCAGCCACACCGTGCGCGGGGCGGGCTCCTCGACGGCCTTCAGCAGGACGTTGCCCGCGCCCTCGGTGAGGCGGTCGGCGTCCTCCATGACGATGACCTGCCAGCGCCCGACGGCCGGCGAGAGCTGGGCGCGGCGGACCAGCTCACGGGTCTCCTTCACACCGATGGAGAGCAGGTCGGTGCGGATCACGTCGACATCGGCGTGCGTACCGATGAGGCTGGTGTGGCAGCCGTCGCAGAAGCCGCAGCCCGGCGCCCCGCCCAGCGCGCGGTCCGGGCTCGTGCACTGAAGGGCCGCGGCGAAGGCCCGGGCGGCGGTCGAGCGCCCCGAACCGGGCGGTCCGGTGAACAGCCAGGCGTGCGTCATCTTCGACCCGGACGGCACCGGCTCCCCCGCCGCGTCGGAGGTGACCAGCACGTCGGCGTCCCGGGCGGCGGCGCCCAGCTGCTCCTGCACCCGGTCCTGGCCGACCAGGTCGTCCCATACGGACATGGGGCACCGCCTTCCGCTTCGCACGACGTGTGGCTCTCGTCGATCCGGCCTCCCATTGTGCGGGACGGGTACGACAACGCGGACGCCGATGGCCCCACACCAGGGAAAGGTGCGGGGCCATCTGCGTCGTCCCGTAAGGGCGTCCCGGACACTGGGCGCGTCCGGGCCGTAAGGGTCTTCCGGTCAGCGGCGCGGCCGCCGGCCCCGGCCGCCCGAAGACTCCGGGCCCTCGTCGTCGTGCCGGCCCAGCAGCTCGTCGGCCAGGCTGGGCAGGTCGTCCAGCGGGGTCTCCTCCGCCCAGTCGGGCCGGGGGCGCCGGGAACGGCGAGCGCCCTGCTGCTCCTCGGCCTGCCCCGGGCCCGCGTGGGGGTCGGTGATCTGCGGCAGCTCACGGGTGCGCTCGTTGTCGCCCTCCGCCGTCCGCTCGTCCCGGAAGATGCCGCGCGGCACCCGGCCGGCCGGGTCGGAATCCCGAACCGCACCGTGCCCGGTGTCCTGGATCGCCGGCAGCACCGTCGTCTCGTCCGAGGCACCGGAGGGTTCGGACGCGTCCGAGAACTTGGGGATCACCGTCGTCTCGTCCTGGTCGGACGGCCAGGGTGCCGACGAGCCGCCACGCGGCCGGTCGGAGCCCGACGGGCGGTCGGAGCCCGACGCCCGGTCCGTGGGCGAGGGCACCGGCTGGGTGATCTCGTTCGGATCGACGATCGGGGTGGGCACCGTCAGCTCGTTGTCGGGCTCGGAGGGCTCGGAGGGCTCGGAGGGCTCGTCGCCGGCCCCGCGGCGCTCGGACGAACCGGACGGCTCGTCAGCGCTTCCGGAATCCGACGAGTCACCGGCGTCCTGCCGCAGCCGGGACTCCTCCTGAACGGCCCGGGTGCGGGCCTCCTGACGCGCGGCCAGGGCACGCGCCTCCTCCTCGCGGACAGCCCGCTCACGGGCACGCTCCGCTTCGGCCCGGGCCTTCGTCTGAGCCTCCGCTTCCGCCTGACGGCGGGCGGCCTCGGCCCGCAGGAGGGACTCCTCGGCCTGGCGCTGCTTCTCCAGGCGCTTGGCCTCGGCCTCCTTGCGCAGCCGGGCCTCCTCCTCCGCCTGTCGGCGCAGCCGGGCCTGTTCGGCCTCGTGCGCGGCTTCCTCCGCCTCGCGGCGGACGCGCTCGGCCTCGGCGACGCGGCGTGCCTCCTCGGCACGCTGCCGCTCCTCCGCGGCGCGCTTTCGGGCTTCCTCCTCGGCGCGCTGCCGGGCCTCCTCGGCCTGGCGCTCGGCCTCGCGGCGGCGTGCTTCCTCCTCCTCGCGGCGCTTGCGCTCCTCTTCCTCGGCCCGCAGCTTGGCGAGCTGCTCCTGCCGCTCGCGCTCCAGGCGCTCCTCCTCCGCCTTGCGGGCGGCCTCCTCCTCGGCGCGGCGCCTGGCCTCTTCCTCGGCGGCCTTGCGGGCCTCCTCGCGGGCCTTGATCTCGGCCTCGGAGAGGGGCAGGACCTGGTCGAGGCGGTGGCGTACGACCGTGGTGACGGCCTCCGGTTCCTGCCCGGCGTCCACCACGAGGTAGCGCGTCGGGTCGGCGGCGGCCAGGGTCAGGAAGCCGGAGCGCACCCGGGCGTGGAACTCGGGCGGCTCGGACTCCAGCCGGTCGGGCGCCTCGGTGAACCGTTCCCTCGCGGCCTCGGGCGCGACGTCCAGGAGCACGGTCAGATGCGGTACGAGTCCGCTCGTCGCCCAGCGCGAGATGCGAGCGATCTCGGTGGGCGCCAGGTCCCGGCCCGCGCCCTGGTAGGCGACGGACGAGTCGATGTAGCGATCGGAGATGACGACCGCGCCGCGCTCCAGAGCCGGGCGGACGACCGAATCGACGTGCTCGGCGCGGTCGGCGGCGTACAGCAGGGCCTCGGCCCGGTTGGACAGTCCGGCCGACGACACGTCGAGCAGGATGGACCGCAGCCGCTTGCCGACCGGGGTCGCGCCGGGCTCACGGGTGACGACGACCTCGTGGCCCTTCGCCCGGATCCACTCGGCGAGCGCGTCGACCTGGGTGGACTTGCCTGCTCCGTCGCCGCCTTCCAGGGCGATGAAGAAGCCGTTCGCGGCGGGTGCGACCGCCGGGTCGCCGCCGCGCAGGGCCTCGCGCAGGTCACGCCGCAGCGGCACGCCGGAGCGGTCGTCCGTCTTCGCGAGGACGATGACCGCGACCGGCAGCAGCAGGGCACCGACGAGCATCAGCGTGAACGCCGCGCCGCCGTGGGCGAAGACGAAGTCGCCCGTGGTCAGCCGGTGGGTGCCGATGGCCGCGGCCACCAGGGGGCCGCCGACCGCACCGAGCGCGATCAGGACCCGGACGACGGCCTGGAGGTGTTCGGTGGTCCTGGTCCGGCGGGCTTCCTCGGTCTCCTGGTCGACGAGGACATGACCGGTGTTCGCGGCGACGCCCGCCGCATACCCGGCGAGGGTGGCGAGCAGGACGACGGTGGCGGTGTCCGGGACGAGGCCCATCGCCAGGAGGGCGATACCGGTGATGGCGGTGGCGAGCGACAGCATCCGCCGCCGCGACAGCGTGGGCAGCACCTTCCCCGCCGTACGGATACCTACACCCGTACCGCCGGTGAGAGCGAGGATCAGCAGGGAGAGGGTGACCGGGCCGCCGCCGAGGTCGCTGGCGTGCAGTACGGCGACCGCGGCCGCCGCGGCGATGGCTCCGGCGACCGCGGCGCAGGTGGCGACGATCAGCGGGATGGCACCGGTACGCCCCTTGTCGGGGCCGTTCCCCGCGGACGGGCGCCGCAATCCCTCCAGCGGGGAGCGCGGGCGGGGCGTCTGCGTACCAGGCAGTTCCAGGAAGTACAGGGTGGAGATGGAGGCGGAGAACAGCCCGGCCGCGACGTACGAACCGAGGGCCGCCTGGTGGAAGGAGAACCAGTCGAGGCCGGAGCCCAGCAGGTTGCCGATGACCGTGGCGACCAGCAGAACGGCCGCGGCGAGGGGGACGGCCGCGAAGTCCGTACGCAGGGAGAGCCGGCGCAGCGCGTCGAGATGGTCCGGCAGCGGGCGCACAGCGGCGCCCTCGATCGGCGGGGCGGGCAGCAGCGCGGGGGCCGCGCTCTCCTTGGCGACCGTCCACAAACGTTCGGCGGCGCCGGTCACGAAGACGGTGACGAGGATCATGGTAAGCGCGTTGGACGGCGTCCAGTCGATCCACAGCGGCGCGACGACCAGTAGCGCGAGTCGCAGCCCGTCGGCCCCGATCATCAGCCACCGCCGGTCGATCGGCCCGCCCGGTGCGGTGAGGGACGTCAAAGGCCCCAGAAGTACGGCTCCGAAGAGCAAGGTGGAAATGGTCCGGGCCCCGAACACGGCGGCGACGGCGAACGCCGCTCCGCGGTATCCGGACCCGAATGAGCCCTCAAGGACCGCCGCTTGCAGCGACAGCAACACCAGCACGAGAAGGGCGAGTGCATCGCCGGTACCGCCGACGAGCTGTGCGCTCCACAACCGCTTCAGCGGGGGAACACGCAACAGGGCTCGTACGGCGCGCTCGCGTGAGTCTGCGGCAAGTGTGTCGGAGGTGGGGCTCACGACCGTAGGCTGCTCGGCTCGCGTCATCCGCCCAGCCTAACGGCCCACCACCACCCACCGTGTCCCCACCCGAACAAACACCCAACCCTGCCACCGTCGGCCCCCCACCCAGCCCGCTGGCGGACACCCCCGGCCCCGCCGGCGTTTGAGGCGCGGGGCCCGAGGCAAAGCCCCGCCACACCCCCAGCCCCCCCGGCGTTTGAGGCGCGGGGCCCGAGGCAAAGCCCCGCCACACCCCCCAGCCCCCCCGGCGTTTGAGGCGCGGGGCCCGGGGCAAAGCCCCGCCACACCCCCCAGCCCCCCCGGCGTTTGAGGCGCGGGGCCCGGGGCAGAGCCCCGGTTTCGGGAAGGGGCGGGGAGGGGAAAGGCCCGCCGCAGGCGCGCCCCGCCCCAGGCCCCGCCTGAGACGACTAATCCTCCGCGGCAGCCTTCTTCGCCGCAGACGCCTTCTTGGCAACAGCCTTCTTCGCCGTGGTCTTCTTCGCCACAGCCTTCTTCGTCGCCGCAGCCTTCTTCGTCGCCGCAGCCTTCTTCGCAGGCGCCTTCTTGGCAGGAGCCTTCTTCGTCGTCTTCTTCTTCGCCGGCCCCTTGGCCCGCTTCTCGGCGAGCAGCTCGTACCCCCGCTCCGGCGTGATGTCCTCGACACTGTCCCCGGTGCGCAGCGTCGCGTTCGTCTCGCCGTCGGTGACGTACGGACCGAACCGCCCGTCCTTCACGACGACCGGAGCCCCGCTCACCGGATCCGTGCCCAGTTCCTTCAGCGGCGGCTTCGCCGCGGCCCGCCCCCGCTGCTTCGGCTGCGCGTAGATCGCCAGCGCCTCTTCGAGGGTGATGTCGAAGATCTGGTCCTCGGAGGTCAGCGACCGCGAGTCCGTGCCCTTCTTCAGGTACGGCCCGTAGCGCCCGTTCTGCGCGGTGATCTCGACGCCTTCGGCGTCCACTCCGACCACCCGCGGCAGCGACATCAGCTTGAGGGCGTCGGCCAGCGTCACCGTGTCGATCGACATCGACTTGAGCAGCGAAGCCGTCCGCGGCTTCACCGCGTTCTTGCCGGTCTTCGGCGTGCCCTCGGGCAGCACCTCGGTGACGTACGGGCCGTAGCGGCCGTCCTTGGCGATGATCTGGTTCCCGCTGACCGGGTCCGCGCCGAGCTCGAAGTCACCGCTCGGCTTGGCCAGCAGCTCCTCCGCGTATTCGACGGACAGCTCGTCGGGCGCCAGGTCCTCGGGGACGTCCGCGCGCTGGTGGCCCTCGGAGTCCTTCTCGCCGCGCTCGATGTACGGGCCGTAGCGGCCGACGCGAAGCTTGATGTCGTTGCCGACGGGGAAGGACGAGATCTCGCGGGCGTCGATCGCGCCGAGGTCGGTGACGAGTTCCTTGAGCCCGCCGAGGTGGTCGCCGTCGCCGTTGCCCGCGTCGGACGCCGCACCCGCACCGGCCGCGTCGTCCCCTTCCTGCGTACCGAAGTAGAACCGCTTCAGCCACGGCACGGACTGGGCCTCACCGCGTGCGATGCGGTCGAGGTCGTCCTCCATGCGGGCCGTGAAGTCGTAGTCGACGAGCCGGCCGAAGTGCTTCTCCAGCAGGTTGACCACGGCGAACGACAGGAACGACGGCACGAGGGCCGTGCCCTTCTTGAACACGTAGCCGCGGTCGAGGATGGTCCCGATGATCGAGGCGTACGTCGACGGGCGGCCGATCTCGCGCTCTTCGAGCTCCTTGACCAGCGAGGCCTCGGTGTACCGGGCCGGCGGCTTCGTCGCGTGGCCGTCGACCGAGACCTCGTCGGCGGACAGCGTGTCGCCCTCGGTGACCTGCGGCAGCCGCCGCTCGCGGTCGTCCAGCTCCGCGTTCGGGTCGTCGGCCCCCTCGACGTACGCCTTCATGAAGCCGTGGAAGGTGATCGTCTTGCCGGACGCGGAGAACTCGGCGTCGCGGCCGTCGCTCGCCCGGCCGCCGATCTTGACGGTGACCGAGTTACCGGTCGCGTCCTTCATCTGGGAGGCGACGGTCCGCTTCCAGATCAGCTCGTACAGCCGGAACTGGTCGCCGGTGAGGCCCGTCTCGGCAGGGGTGCGGAAGCGGTCGCCGGAGGGGCGGATCGCCTCGTGCGCCTCCTGCGCGTTCTTGACCTTGCCGGCGTAGGTGCGCGGCTTCTCGGGCAGGTAGTCGGCCCCGTACAGCTGCGTGACCTGCGCCCGGGCCGCGACGATCGCGGTGTCCGAGAGGGTCGTGGAGTCCGTACGCATATAGGTGATGAAGCCGTTCTCGTACAGCTTCTGCGCGACCTGCATGGTGGCCTTCGCCCCGAAGCCCAGCTTGCGGCTCGCCTCCTGCTGGAGGGTCGTCGTCCGGAACGGGGCGTACGGGGAACGGCGGTACGGCTTCGACTCGACGGACCGCACGGCGAACGCGGAGTCGGTGAGCGCGGCGGCCAGCGCCCGGGCGTTCGCCTCGTCCAGGTGCAGCGTCTGGCCCGAGGCGGACTTGAGCTGCCCGTCCGGACCGAAGTCGCGGCCCTGGGCGATGCGGCGTCCGTCGACGGCGCTGAGCCGGGCGGTGAGCGTGGACGGGTCGGAGGCGCCCTCCCGTCGCCCACCACCACCCTCAAGCGAAGTCGCTGCGCTCCCCCCAGCTACGCCGCGGCCGGTGGCGAAGGTTCCGGTCAGGTCCCAGTACTCGGCGGACCGGAAGGCGATGCGCTCGCGCTCCCGTTCGACGACGAGGCGGGTGGCCACGGACTGGACGCGGCCCGCCGAGAGCTTCGGCATGACCTTCTTCCACAGGACCGGCGATACCTCGTAGCCGTAGAGACGGTCGAGGATGCGGCGGGTCTCCTGGGCGTCGACCATGCGCTGGTTCAGCTCGCGCGGGTTGGCGACGGCGGCCCGGATCGCGTCCTTGGTGATCTCGTGGAAGACCATCCGGTGGACCGGCACCTTGGGGCGCAGGACTTCCTGCAGGTGCCACGCGATGGCTTCGCCCTCGCGGTCCTCATCGGTGGCGAGGAAGAGTTCGTCGGACTCGGCCAGCAGCTGCTTCAGCTTCCTGACCTGGGCCTTCTTGTCGGCGTTGACGACGTAGATCGGCTCGAAGTCGTTCTCGACGTCCACGCCGAGGCGGCGCACCTCGCCGGTGTACTCGTCCGGTACCTCGGCGGCGCCGTTCGGGAGGTCGCGGATGTGCCCGACGCTCGCCTCGACGACGTATCCGGGGCCGAGATAGCCCTTGATCGTCTTCGCCTTGGCAGGCGACTCGACGATGACGAGTCGGCGGCCGCCCTGTGCGGTCTCGCTGGTCGGGGACAACTTCGCTCTTCTCTCCGGTCGACGCTCGGTGGGCATCCGGGCAGCGTGAGAACGCTGCCGACAGTGCTGTCGCTGCGGAGTGTGACGGTACAACCCGCCCCCGTGTCAAACGGCAAAAGCCCGCAACGGCCACTCGAACGGTAACCCGACTTCCGCCATTCCTGCCGCCCGGCCCGCTCAGTCCGCTTCGCGCACGCCCGCTGCCTGCGGGTTTCGGCGGCGCCCCGGCCGCCCTGCCGGGGCAGCGAGCCAGGGGCGGGCGGCCCGGGCGTGTTCCCGGCGCCGCGCGGGGCTGCCGGGACCGGGCCGGCCTCGTACGCATGACGCGGAGGCGTGCTCAGACACGGCCGAGGCACCACACCCCGAGGACGAGGAAAAGTACGCCGAACACAGTGGCGAGTGCGGTGGAGAGGGCGGGGCTCACCCGGTACGCGACCGGCGCGCGGTGCAGCACGCACGCCCCCGTCCACAGCAGCAGCGCCACCCCGAACAGTGCGAACGTCGTTCCGGCGAAGACAGCGGGTCCGCTCTCCATCCCGTACGCCTCCCTCTTCCTGCCGATTCCTCGGCTGACGGGGGGAGGTTCCCACCGCGGAGCGTCGCGGACGCCAACACGGGGTGAACGGCAGGACCGTCACATCACGTCGAGCGTCGCGCGCCGCCGGCTCCCGCGTTCGAACAAGGCCAGCAGCACGACGGCGAGCAGCGCGTACCCCGCTCCCGTCAGGAGTTCGGCCGCGAGACCCCGGCCGTCGAGACCGCCACCGGCGGACAACTGACGTGCCGCGTCGGCGGCGTGAGTCAGCGGGAGTACGTCCCCGACGGCTCGCATCCATCCCGGCAGGGTCTCCCGCGGCACGTTCGCGCCGGTCAGGAGCAGGAGTACGGAACTGGCTACGTTCGATACGAGGAAGACATCCCGGAAACGCAGCCCCAGCGCCCCCAGCGCCAGGCCGAAGGCGGAGCATCCGGCCGCAGCGGAGAGCAGAACCGCACCGAGCCCCGGCAGCGCCTCAACCGGAATGCGCAGACCGAGCAGGAGGCAGGCGGCGGAGAGCGTGAAGACACTGATGACGAGGCCGTTCAGCACGTACGGGATCGCCCGGCCGAACCAGAGCGGAGCCCGGTTCCGGGGGCTGAGCAGAACCGCGCCGAGCGTCCCGTACCGCCGCTCGTTGGCGACGGCCATCGTGCCCCCGTACACACAGGCTGTGGACGCGGAGATGACGGCGTTGCCGAGCAGATAGAAGCGGTCGTCGGCGACGTGCAGCTGCCGTCCGAGGAAGACGAAGAAGAGGAGTTGCAGCAGCGGGCCGACGAGCAGGGTGCCGATGAACATCGGCGGTGTCGTCCAGTTGAAGAGTGCCCGGTAGGAGAGGGCCCCACCGATCACCACGAGCCGCAGCGCGGAAACGGTTCGGCGGTACGGGCCGGGGACGGAACCGGAATCTGTGTGAGGGGTACGGGTGGGCATTCGGCCAACTCCTGGGGTGCAGCGGGAACGGGGGCGGGGCGCGGGCCTGCGCGGCGGGGCGGGACGGGCTCGCTCGGCAGGTCAGGCCAGGGCGAGGGTCGCGGCGGCCCGGGCGCGCCGTTCGACGCGTCCCAGCACGAGGACGGCGAGCAGCGCGTAGAACGCCCCGAGTCCGAGGGCGACCCCCATGGGAACCAGCACCTCACCGGTTCCGGCCCCGCCGGAGGTGGCGGCGTGCACCGCACGGGAGCCCCAGGTCGTGGGGAGCGCCCAGGAAACCGGACGCGTCCAGTCCGGCAGCACGGTGATGGGCACGAGCATCCCGGACAGCAGCCACACGGGCGCGTCCAGCGGGTTGGCCAGCGCGTTCGCATTGCGCAGCAGGACGAAGGTGGCGGCGAGCAGCAGCCCCATCATCCCGAGCGAGAGCACACAGACCGGGACGGCGGCCAGGAAGAGCAGCGGATGCGCGAAGTCCAGGGGCACGTCGAACAGCACCGCGCCCCAGAGCACCGTCGCGCCCATGGCATAGGTGCCGATGACGGCGGTGGCCAGGGTGATGGGCAGCAGGACGAGGGAGAGCGGGGTGGGCGAGGCGACGAGCGTCTCCAGCGTGCCCAGCCAGCGCTGGTTCTGGACAGCACCGCCCGAACCGAAGAGCACCGAGGACCAGATGCCCATCAGCCCGGCCCCGACCGCCGCGGTCAGCAGCCGGCCGGGGTCGTCGGCGGCGCGGAAAAGGTAGACGGAGAGGGTCGCGTACACCAGGGGAACGAGGACGGCGAAGGTGATTTCGAGCGGCGAGCGGCTCATGTACGAGACGTGCGTCCGCACGCCGACGACGATCAGGCGCAGGGCCCTGGCGAACGTCATGCCGCGACCTCGCTGTCGCCGGGGACGGCCCGGGCAGAGGCGGGTCCGTCGGGGGCGGTCCGGGCAGAGGCGGGTCCGTCGGGGGCGGGCTCGTCCGCGGGCGCCGGCTCGTCCGCCTCCTCCACGATCGCGATGTAGGCGTCCTCGAGCGTGGGTTCCCGGGTGACGACCCGTCCAACGCGAACCCCGTCGAGCGCTGCCAGGACCTGTCCGTGCAGGTCGGCGCCGCGCTCCGTCTGCACGATGACGGCCTGTCGGCTGCCCCGGTCCTCGGCCGCCACGCCGTGCACTCCCGCCACGGCGCGGATGCGTTCGAGGTGGTCCTCGCCCGCCCCGTACGCCTCGATCTCCAGGATGCCGCGTTCCTGGACGCGCGACTTGAGCCGGTCCGGGGTGCCGAGGGCCCGGATGGTGCCGCCCGCGATGACGGCGATCCGGTCGCACAGCTCGTCGGCCTCCGCCATGTAATGCGTGGTCAGCAGCACCGTGGTGCCGTCGGCGCGCAGGTCGGCGACGGTGCGGCGCAGGTCGCGCGCCGCCACCGGGTCGACGCCGATGGACGGTTCGTCGAGGAACAGCACGTCGGGCCTGTGCAGCAGACCGCGCGCGATGTGCAGCCGCTGCCGCATGCCCCGCGAATACCCCTCGACGCGTTCCTTCTCCCGCCCGGCGAGGCCGGCCAGGTCGAGCAGTTCGCCGATCCGCCGCTTCTGGTGCCGCGGCTCGACGCCGTACAGCTCGGCGAAGTACCGCAGGTTGTCGAGGGCGGAGAGCCGGTCGTACAGACCCCGGTCGCCGCCGAAGACGTAACCGATCCGGCGGCGTACGGCGACGGGGTCGGACGCCACGTCGTGCCCCAGCACCCTGGCCGTGCCGGAGGTGGGCAGCAGCAGGGTGTTGAGCATCTTGATGGTGGTGGTCTTGCCCGCGCCGTTGGGCCCGAGGAGCCCGAAGAGCTCGCCGCGCGCCACCTCGAAGGTGATCCCCCGCACGGCTTCGGTCTTGGTGCGGCGCGGACGCAGGAAGCCGGTCCGGCTGGTGTAGGTGCGGCGCAGGTTCTTCGCCTCGATCGCAAGCATGGCCCGGACGCTAGGTCCGCCTCCGCCGCCCCCGCCATTGATTCGGAGCCCCCCGAATCGTCCGTGCCGTTCCGCCGCGTCTCACGACACCGCGCGCAGCACGTCTTCCCCCGAGAGCAGCGCGAGGAGAGCGCGGCCGGTGTCGGTGAGTTGGTAGTAGACACTGCGCCCGATCCGGTGCCGGGTGACGACGTCGGCTTCGGCGAGGACGGACAGGTGCTCCGAGACCGTGCTCGGCGCGAGGCCTAGCCGGTCGGCTATCCCGGCCGTGGTGAGCGGTCCCCCGAGCTGGCGCAGGACCGAGGCCCGGCCCCGGCCCAGCAGGAGCCCAAGCCGGTCGCCGCTGTCGGCCCGCTCCGCCTGCCGCTCGCGCAGGGCACCCGCACCGCGCGCCTGGAAGGACACCGTCAGGACCTCGGGGTCGTCGGTGGAGTAGAGCCGGCAGCCCTCCGCGAAGACGAGGGGCACGAGAAGCAGCCGCCGCTCGCCCGCCCGGTACTCCGCGTCGATGTGCTTGGTCAGCTCCAGCACGGGCGGCTCCCACTTGGCCCGGCTCTCCAGGCCGGTGAAGAGCGCGTCCACACCCTCGGTGGCGAACGTCCGTGCCCGTATGAGCACTTCGTCCTCGACGAGACGCCGCATGACGGGCCAATGGGCGGCCAGCGCACCTTCCCAGTACGCGGCGTAGGCATCGGCGAGCGCCTCGCACGCGGCCCCGGGATCGTCGAGATACGGCCGCACGTGCGGGTGGTCCTCCATCCCGGCGTAGTGCTCGGCGACTCCGGCCCGTACGACGTCGGCCGGGGTGGCGCGGACCGCGTCGAGCTCCGCCTCGACGGACGTGGCCCCGACGGGCCGGGGCAGCAGGAAGTCGGGGAACTGGTGCGGGCCGTCGATCAGCAGCCGGAGCGCATGCGTCCGGTCGTCCTCGCGCAGCACCTCCCGGGCCCGCACCACCCATTCCTCGTAAGGGCGGGAGGGATGGCGGTGCGGCATCGCGAGATGGAGGCTGCAGAAGGCGTCCCACAGCGGGCTGATCGCGATGCGGGTCGCGCCGAGCGACGCCTCGTCCAGCTCGATCCGGATCACCCGGCCACCCGTCCGCCCGGGGGCAGCGGCTCCAGGAAGCCCTCCTCGACGAGCAGCCGGATGGCCTGCGGGGTGCGGTCGCGGAGCAGCACCGGGTCCTCGTTCATCAGCTGCGCGATGGCATCGAGGATGCGCCCGGCGGGCAGCGAGCCGTCGCACACCCCGGCGAATCCGGCGCCGACCGCGTCGACCTTCGTGGCCCTGCGCATGCCGCGGTTCTGACGGAGCACCACGTGCTCCGGGTCCTCCGCCCCGGGGAGCCCGACCTGCTCCTGGACCACCTCGGTGGCCAGGGTGAAATGGGCGGCCAGGAGCGCCGCGTCGTCCTGCTCGCGCAGATAGTCCTGGCGGGCGAAGTGCGCCTCGACGGCGGTGCCGAGCGGCTGCTCCACCGCGTGCGGCCACTCCTCGATCACGATCGAGGGGTCTGCGGCGGCCGCGGCGGCGGACTTCCGCAGAGTGATCCAGCCGAAGCCGACGCCCTTCGTCCGGCGGGCCTCGAACTCGTCCAGCCAGGCGTCGTACCGCGCCTCGTACTCCGCCGGGTCCGTGCGGTGGTCGCCGCTGTCGCGCAGCCACAACTCGGCGTACTGCGCGACGTCCTGCACCTCGCGCTGCACGATCCAGGCGTCACAGCCCGCCGGAACCCAGGCGCGCAGCCGGTCCTGCCATTCCTCGTCCTCGGTGTGCTCCCAGTTGGCCAGGAAGTGCGCGAAGCCGCCCTCGTTGAGCCGGTCGCCCGTCTGCTGCACCAGGGTCCGGCACAGGTCGTCACCGGCCATGCCGCCGTCGCGGTAGGTGAGCCGGGCGCCGGGCGAGATGACGAACGGCGGATTGGAGACGATCAGGTCGAAGGTCTCGGCATCGACCGGCTCGTACAGGGAGCCCTCGCGCAGATCGGCCGGGGCGGCGCCGGACAGGGCGAGGGTGAGCCGGGCGAATTCGAGGGCGCGCGGATTGAGATCGGTGGCCGTGACCCTGGTGGCGTGCTGCGCGGCGTGCAGCGCCTGGATGCCGGAGCCCGTACCGATGTCGAGGGCGGAGCCGACGGGCTCGCGGACGGTGATCCCGGCCAGGGTGGTGGAGGCCCCGCCGATGCCGAGGACGACGCCCTTCTCGCGCGAGCCGATCCCGCCCGCGCCGCCCACCGCGCAGCCCAGGTCGGAGACGATGAACCAGTCCTCGCCGTCCGGCCCGCCGTACGGCCGCACATCGGCGGTCGCCCGGACCTCGCCGGCCGTCTCGGTCAGCCAGCCGTCCGCCACGCACTCCGCCAGGGGGAGCACGGTCGCCACCCGCTCGGCGGGCACCGCCCGCTGGAGCAGGAAGAGGCGCACCAGCGTGTCGAGCCGCGACTCGCCCCGCGTGGCGCGCAGAGCCGGCACCGTTTCGCTGCGTGCCAGCGCGGCGTAGGCGGACGCACCGAGCAGGTCGAGGAGCCCGTCGGCCGTGAACGCGGCCGCGAGCAGGGCCTCGCGGAGCTGCGGGGCGCGGTCCGCCGAGGGAAGGTCTGCTGCGAAAAGGCTGGTCTTACTCACGTGCCCCATTGTGACGGCTCCCACTGACAACGGCAGCGGCCCGGCCACGCCCAGGTATCCCCAGGGTGTGCCGGGCCGCTCTTCCGATACGTGCAGGCCGTCGGCCTACCGCGCCGTTACGCCTTCTTACTGGCGGATGCCGACGGGGACGCTTCCTTCGACGGCTCGCTCGAAGGCTGGGCCGAGGGCTCGGAGTCGTCCGACTTGCCGGCCGAGGGAGACGCCGAGGCAGTCGGCTTCTGGCAGCCCTCCTGCTTGGCCATCGCGGTGCCGACCTCGCCGGACTGGAGCTTCTTCAGCGCCTGGTCACCGCTGGTGCTGATCTTGTTCAGCTCGTCCGCGATGCCCTTGAGGCCGTCGGCGAACTTCCCCTGGTCCTTCGTGTTCAGGGCGTCGACCTTCTCCTGCAGCTTCGCGTAGGCCGCGGAAGAGGCGTTGAGCTCCTTCACGGCCTCCTTCTGCGTGGTCTCGCCGTCGTCGACCGGCGGCGGACCGGCGGAGTCGACGGCCGAGCCCAGCGCCTTGTACGCCTGCGAGATCTGCTGGAAGGCGGCCGAGTCGGTCTCCTGGACGTCGGCGGGCTTGCTGTTGTCGGCGGTCTGCTGCTGGATGGACGCGTTGGCGTTCGCGATCTTCTGCAGCTGCGGGTGGACCTGGTCGCAGACCTTCTTGGCCCAGTCGTTCACCTTGTCGTCGCTGTCGTCGCTGCAGCCCGACAGTGCCAGTACGAGTACCGCACCGCCGGACAGCGCGGCTGCAAGCTTCTTGTTCACCGGTTTGGTCCCTTCCAAGGCTCTTCGGCCCCGGAACTTACACGCCGAACGCCCTCCATCCGGGTGCCGGGCGTCCAATGGGCGGGCTTTTGCAGCCATTTGCACCAAGGGAAATGAGGGATATACAACTCACCCGGACAGCCCTCCCCGATGGGAACACGCGAGCGATTCCCCACTCGCACGAGAAGCCTTCCGGCGTACGGGCCGTCAGACAGCACGACAGGAAAGCGAACTGAGCCCACATCACTCGACCGGGGGACATGCGCCCCGCGGAGACACCGCAGGCCGACCGGTCAGGGAAGAACCGCGACCGGTGTCTTGGGCCAGCTCATCCGGATGACGCCACCGTCCGCACCGGATCTGACCTCGACGTCGTCGACGAGGCCACTGATGACCGCGAGGCCCATCTCGTCCTCGTCGTCCGCCTCCGGCTCGCCGAGCCCTCCACCGGATGTGGCAGCACGTCGCCCGGAGACGCCGCCCGGAACGGAGCCGTCCGCGCCGGGGCCAGGGACCTCGTCACCGACCTCGATGGCGAACGTCTTCTCCTCCTCGATCAGGACGACCGTGACAGGAGCCGTGATGCCATGGCTGCGGTGCAGGCCGACGGCCCGGCTGCACGCCTCACCCACGGCGAGCCGGACCTCGTCGAGCACGGCCTCGTCGACCCCGGCCCTGCGCGCCACGGCCGCCGCCACGAGACGGGCGGTCCTGACGTGTTCGGGCTGGGCGCTGAAGCGGAGTTCAACGGTGGCCATGCGATCCCCCTCGAACGTACGTATGTGCATGCCAGGCACGGGTCCCATGGTCCAGGGCCCGTGGCGCTGTCTGCGAGCCCGCTGATCCCGGCCCGCAGGACGATCTCGTCCGGGCGAGTCGGACAGCTGACAATTAAGTCAGCCATGGACCGCCGACCGGGTGATCCGGCAGCCGCCGAAAGCCGGCCGGGGCTCACCGGCCACGGCGGAACAGAGGCTGCCGCCCCGGCGGTCTCCCACCGGAGCCGCCGCAGCCGGGACCGTCGCCGGGCCGGCGGGTAACCGGCCCGGCGACAGGCCGGATGTCAGTCGGTGGCCGCGACGGCCTCGTCGACCGTCGTGTGGATCGGGAACACCTTGGTCAGACCGGTGATCCGGAAAATCTTGAGAATGCGCTCCTGGTTGCACACCAGGCGCAGCGAGCCCTCATGGGCGCGCACACGCTTCAGGCCGCCCACGAGCACGCCGAGGCCGGTGGAGTCGAGGAAGTCGACGCCTTCCATGTCGACAACCAGGTGGTAGCTGCCGTCATTCACCAACTCGACCAACTGCTCGCGCAGCTTGGGCGCGGTATACACATCAATCTCGCCACCGACCTCGACGACCGTACGGTCGCCACCAGGGCCGGACACATTGCGAGTCGACAAGGACAGGTCCACGGATCCTCCAGCACCTTGCTATCGAGCGGTCGCCCCTCGGTCTCCCCGACGGAGCCGGGGGACGGATCGCCAGCCGCGATGGCATTCAATCACTTACTGGCAGCCATGCACGACGCCTTGGGACCATTGTCCGTCCTGCCAGTGACACACTCGATGCCGATGGCCAAGAATCAATGCCCCAGTCGACCCCCGGAGAGTGGGGGCTCCCGCCCCTCTCCGGACATGGTCCTCGACCGGCTCGCCGCAGGGGCGGGACGGTCCGCGCGCATCACTCATACGGAGCACTTGCCCCCGCGCGCGGGAACCCATGCCGTCTGGCCCGATCGCATCCGTCCGGAAGTGATCGCCGCCATCCAAAAGGCCGGCATCGACCATCCCTGGGCCCATCAGGCAGCCGCCGCGGAGCACGCCCTGGACGGCACCTCCGTCGTGATCGCCACCGGAACGGCGTCCGGTAAGTCGCTGGCCTACCTCGCCCCGGTGCTCAGCGCCCTCCTGGACGGCTCCGAAGCCCCCAACGGACGCGGCGCCACCGCCCTGTACCTCGCCCCCACCAAAGCCCTGGCAGCCGACCAGCGTCGTTCCGTCAAAACGCTCGCGGCTCCGCTGGGCAACGGCATCCGGCCTGCGGTATTCGACGGTGACACCCCCGTCGAGGAGCGCGAGTGGGTACGCCAGTACGCCAACTACGTCCTCACCAATCCCGACATGCTGCACCGCGGGATCCTCCCGTCACACGCCCGCTGGTCCTCCTTCCTGCGCTCCCTGCGCTACGTCGTCATCGACGAGTGCCACACCTACCGGGGTGTCTTCGGATCCCACGTCGCCCAGGTGGTCCGCCGACTGCGCCGCCTGTGCGCCCGCTACGGCTCCGACCCCGTATTCCTCCTCGCATCCGCCACCTCCGCCGAGCCCGCCCTCGCGGCGGGCCGCCTCACCGGCCTCCCCGTCACCGAGGTGGCCGACGACGCCTCCCCGCGCGGCGAACTGGTCTTCGCCCTGTGGGAGCCCCCGCTGACCGAGTTGCACGGCGAGAAGGGTGCGCCGGTACGCCGTACCGCCACGGCCGAGACCGCCGACCTCCTCACCGACCTCACCGTCCAGGGCGTCCGCTCGGTCGCCTTCGTACGCTCCCGGCGTGGCGCCGAACTGATCTCCGTCATCGCCAAGGAGCGCCTCGCCGAGGTCGACCGCACCCTGCCGCCCCGGGTCGCCGCCTACCGCGGGGGGTACCTCCCCGAGGAACGCCGCGCCCTCGAACGCGCACTGCACTCCGGCCGGCTCCTCGGCCTCGCCGCCACCACCGCCCTCGAACTGGGCATCGACGTGTCCGGCCTGGACGCCGTCGTCATATCCGGATACCCGGGCACCAGAGCCTCCCTCTGGCAGCAGGCGGGCCGGGCCGGCCGGGCGGGCCAGGGAGCCCTCGCCATCCTGGTGGCCCGCGACGACCCGCTGGACACCTTTCTGGTCCACCACCCCGAGGCCCTGTTCCAGCAGCCCGTGGAGTCGACCGTCCTGGACCCGGACAACCCGTACGTCCTCGCCCCCCATCTCTGCGCCGCCGCCGCAGAGCTGCCGCTCACCGAATCCGATCTCCAGCTCTTCGGCCCGGCCACGCCCGGGCTGCTCCCCCAGCTGGAGACCGCCAGACTGCTCCGCAAACGACCGTCCGGCTGGCACTGGACGCGGCGCGAGCGGGCCGCCGACCTCACCGACATCCGGGGCGAGGGCGGCCGACCCGTCCAGATCGTCGAGGAGGGCACCGGTCGGCTGCTGGGCACCGTGGACGAGTCCGCCGCCCACAGCGCCGTGCACGAGGGCGCCGTCCACCTCCACCAGGGCCGCTCCTACCTGGTCCGGAAACTGGACCTGGACGACTCCGTGGCCCTGGTCGAGCAGGCCGACCCGCCGTACTCGACCACCGCCCGCGACACCACCTCCATCGCCGTCCTGGACACCGACACGGAGATCCCATGGGGGGACGGGCGCCTCTGCTACGGGTCCGTCGAGGTCACCAACCAGGTCGTCTCCTTCCTGCGCCGCAGGCTGATCACCGGGGAGGTGCTCGGCGAGAGCAAACTGGACCTGCCGCCCCGCACCCTGCGCACCCGAGCCGTGTGGTGGACGGTGACCGAGGACCAGCTCGACGCCGCACGCATCAACCCGGAGATTCTCGGCGGCGCGCTCCACGCCGCCGAGCACGCCTCGATCGGAATGCTGCCGCTCTTCGCCACCTGCGACCGCTGGGACATCGGCGGGGTCTCCGTCCCCCTGCACCCCGACACCCTGCTGCCCACCGTCTTCGTGTACGACGGCCATCCGGGCGGCGCCGGGTTCGCCGAACGCGCGTTCCACACCGCCCGCGAGTGGCTGTCGGCCACGCGCCTGGCCATCGCGTCCTGCGAGTGCGACGCTGGATGCCCGTCCTGCATCCAGTCCCCCAAGTGCGGCAACGGCAACGACCCCCTGCACAAACGAGGCGCCGTCCGCCTCCTCACGGAACTCCTCCGGTGCGCTCCGGGAGCTCCGGGCGAGCCGGACTCCACCGGCCCATCCGGGGCGGAGGAGCGTCCGCCGCAGGGCCCGCCCGGGACCTGACCTCCGGCGCGTACGGCCCGAACCGCACCCTGGCCGTCACGTCGGCGACCTCCCCCTGCACCGCGCAGCGCACCACCTCCGCCCCCTGCGCCCCGGCCACCTTCTCCGCCGACTCGCAGGCCGCCGCCGCGCCCTCCAGGGCCCGGTCCGCCGCAGCCAGCGCCGCCAGGTCGGCCGCACCCCCGGCACGGTGCCGAGCGGCCACCACCTGCCCGAGCGCCAGGACCACCGCGAACACGGTGCACAGCGTTGTTGTGGTCAGTGCCGCCCATACGGTTGCCAGCCCCTGATCCCCCACCGGCGCCCGACGCCGCCACGGCCGCCCGTCCCGCCAACCGCGGCCCCTCACCGTTCCTCCTCTCTCACCGTGGCGCCCGGCGCGTCCGGGGCCGTGGCGCCCGGCGCGCCCGGAGCCGTCGCAGCGGCCGGCACCGGAGCGTCCTCCGCCGCCGCGGCAGCCTCCGCCCTCAGCGTCACGGCTAGGTGCCCCGGCCCGGGCGTCGGGGCGGCCACCTTCACCCGCCACAGCGCTCCGGCGCGTTCCACGGCGACCGAAGCCCCATCGGGCGCCGCGGAGAGCACGGCCTCCCGCACCTGCTCCGCCGGTTCCGAACGCGCCGCCGCCCGAGCTCCGGCGCGCGCCGCGTCCACGCACCGGATCTGGGCCGACGCGGCCATCAACGCCCAGAGCAGAGCCAGGGCGAACACCGCCAGCACCGGGAGCACCATGGCGGCCTCCGCAGTCACCGCGCCTCGGTCACCCCCGCACCCGACGCCCGCGACCGGGCCCTCGCGCACACCCCGCCCAAACCGGGGCACAGCCCCGAGGCCGGTTCCCTCCGCGCCGTCCTCAGAACTTCGCATCGAGCGCGCCCTTCAGCAGCGACTGCAGCTGGGACATCACCGCCGCACTCGTCACCACCTTGTAGAGCACCGCGGCAAAGGCGCATGCCGCGATCGTGCCCACCGCGTACTCCGACGTCGTCATGCCGCCGTCCGCCCCCGAACGGGCACGGCGAACCACGGACCCCATCCAGTTCTTGATCTTGCGCATCATTCTCAGACCCCCGATATGCCAGTTACGTACAGAAACAACTGAAACTGCTCTTGCGCCTTCGATCTCGGGTCACGCCGCTTGAAGCAGGCCGCCGGCCAGCCCGATCACCACGGGCGCCACCCCTACCGCCAGGAATGCGGGGAGGAAGCAGAGCCCGACCGGCGCGGTGATCATCACGGCGGACCTCTGAGCCCGCGCCACGGCCGCCCTCGCCCGCTCGGCCCGCAACGCCTCGGCCATCCTGGTGACCGGTTCCGCCGCCGGAGCACCGGTCGAGCCGGCCCGGTCCAGGCAGCGCGCCAGGGCATCGGCCCCCGGTATCGCGCCGAACCGCCCCCAGGCCACAGCGGGGTCGCCACCGAGCCGGATTTCCGCCGCCGTGCGGGCGAGCTGCTCGCCCACCGGTCCGCCCAGCGACTCGCCCACCGCCTCGGCCGCCTCCACCGGACCTGCACCGGCGGAAATGCAGGCCGCCAGCAGATCAGCCGCCATGGGCAGCTGCCGTGCGGCCTCCGCAGTCCGCGCCTTCGCCTCCGAGGCGAGCTCCGCGTCTTCCCCGAGCCGTGTCCGCCACCACCGCCGGCCGCCGTACGCCGAGACCAGACCGACCACCCACCCCACGGATCCGCCCACGAGGAACCAACCGGTCAACACGACTGCCGCCAACGCCGCCCACTGTTTGACCGGGCCGGCGAAGACCGTCCGGCCCGCTCGGGGGCCGGGCCACCGGGGCGTGCCCGACCGCACAGCAGGCACAGCCGGCGACACCGCCAGGAGCCGATCACCTCGGCGCCGTACCCGCCGGCCCACTCGGCGCCGGGCCAAGGGCAGAACCACTCGGGCGTAGAGCGCCAGTGCCACCCCGACAGCCTCCGCCGTCTGAACGGCCCCGCCTGCTGATGCGTTCATCCAGCTTCTCCCACCCGGACGATCCGGGCGGCCCACAGGAGGCCGCACACCTCCAGCAGCCCGCCCGTCGCCAGACAGACCAGCCCGGCCGTGCTGTGGAGCAGCACCCTCAGCGGATCCGCTCCGAGCGCGGCGCCGAGCCCCATCCCGAGCGCGGGCATCAGGGCGAGCACCGCAACCGTCGACCACGCTCCCGCCAGCTGTGCCCGCAGCTCCTCGCGCTGACGGCGTTCGGCTCGCAGCGCGCCTTCCAACCGGGCCAGACCCGTTGCGAGACCGGCCCCACTGCCCACCGCCACCCGCCAGCAGGCGGCCACTCCGGCCAGCCCGTCCAGCCCCGGCTCACCCGCCGCCTGCACCAGCGCCCTCGGCACATCGCCGCCGAACCGCGCCGCGGCCGACACCCGGGCCCCTGCTTCGCCCAGCACTTCCGTGCTCCGCACCGCGACGAGCAGCGCCTGCCCCGGCTCGTGGCCGGCCCTCAGCTCACCGACCAGCGCACCGCACAGGACCACCACCCCGTCCGCCCGTGCTTCCCGGTCCCTGCGCGACTGCCTCTTCCGCAGCCACCGCCGCACCACAGGAACCGCGACGGCTCCCGCAAGCAACGGCAGTGCGGACTGCCCGAGCACCACCAGGGCCGAAGCCACCGGGAGACAGAGCCACTCCCATCGCCCCCGCAGCCCCTTCTCGATCCGGTTGCGCGACCTCCCCCACCTCTCCCGGGCCCCCGACTGCTCACTACCGCCGGAGAGCAGCGTCCGCCGCCCCCGCCCCATCAGGACCAGCCATGCCGCCATCGCCGCACACAGCGCTGCGGCACGCACAGCCTCCGGGGTCCCGGCAGACGCCGGCCCCCCGGTCACAAGGCGCTCCCGATGAGCTCGTGCAGCCGCTCCCAGCCCCGTTCCCGCTCGAAGCCCATGGCGCCCCAGCGCAGCGCCGGAACCGTCCTCACCAGCCCCGCGGCGTCCCGCTCCAGCACATGGATGTCCGCGATCCGTCTGCGTCCGGTTCGGTCCCGTACGAGGTGGACCACAACCGACAAGGCCGCCGCCAGCTGGCTGTGGAGCGCCAATCGGTCCAGCCCTGCCGCAGTTCCAAGCGCCTCCAACCGCGCCGGGACGTGGCCCGCAGCATTGGCATGGACAGTTCCGGAGCCTCCCTCATGACCAGTATTTAGGGCTGCCAGAAGCTCGGTCACCTCGCTGCCTCGCACCTCACCGACCACCAGCCGGTCGGGGCGCATCCGCAGGGCTTGGCGCACCAGGTCCCGGAGGGTCACCAGCCCGGCACCCTCCTGGTTCGCGGGGCGTGACTCCAGCCTTACGACGTGCGGGTGGTCGGGGCGCAACTCCGACGAGTCCTCGGCGAGTACGATCCGCTCCCGATCGCCCACCGCTCCCAACAGGCTCGCGAGGAGCGTCGTCTTGCCCGCCCCCGTCCCACCGCTGATCAGATACGAGACCCGCGCCTCCACCAGAGCTGCCAGCACTCGGTCACCGCCGGGCGGTACGGTTCCCGCTTCGACCAGCTCCGACAGGGAAAAGGCCCTGGGCCTGACAACCCGAAGCGACAGGCACGTCGATCCGACCGATACCGGGGGCAGCACGGCGTGCATACGGGTGCCGTCAGGAAGCCTGGCGTCCACCCAAGGCCTTGCGTCGTCGAGTCGGCGCCCTGCCACGGCCGCGAGCCGTTGCGCCAGTCTGCGAACCGCAGCCGCGTCCGCGAAGGCCACCTCGGTGAGTTCGAGCCCTCGGCCCCGGTCCACCCAGACCCGGTCGGGTGCGGACACCAGGACGTCCGTGACACCTGGGTCGGCCAGAAGCGGTTCCAGTACCCCGGCCCCGATCAGTTCTCCTCTCAACTCGTCCGCACGGCCCAGCACTTCCGCCGTGCCGAGCAGACGCCCCTGCGCACGCAGCGCGGCGGCCACCCCGGCCGGGGTCGGAGCAGTGCCGCTGTGCGCGAGCCGTTGCCTGACGGCGTCGAGCAGCGCCTCAGTCATGAGGTGCCTCCAGCTACCGGGGTGTTGGCGCTCTCCGCCATGAGCGCCTGTTCCCAGAAGGCGGCGCAGAACCTGGCAAGCGGCCCACGTGTGTTGCCCCCGGGCGGTTCGCCCACGTTCTGTTCGGCTGCCAGACCTCTTTCCAGCGGCACTTCACCGGCCAGCGGCAGGCCCACGGCTCGGGCCACCCACTGCTCGTCGAGCCCCGACGCGTACGGCCCCCGTGACACGACCCGCAGGTCGTCGAGCACCATGCCGGCCATCGACACCACCCGCTTCGCCGCCGCGACCGCGCGCAGTTCGCCGGGAACGACCACCAGCCCCAGGTCTAGCTGGGCAAGGGCTTCGGCCACCGCTTCGTCGACCCGACGTGGCAGATCGACCACCACCACTCCACCGAGCCTGCGGGCGGCGGCCAGTACCGCGCGCATGGCGGGCGGTGGAATGACCACCCAGTCGTCGCGGCCCCAGCTGAGGACCCGCAGCCCGTGCAACGCGGGCAGCGCTTCCTCCAGCGCCCCTCCGCCGACCCGCCCCTTGGAATGGGCGAAATCAGGCCACCGCATCCCCTCGGCCCGCTCTCCGCCGAGCAGCACGTCGATTCCGCCACCCAGCGGATCGCCGTCGATGAGCATGGTCCGCTGCCCGGCCCTCGCCGCGGTCACCGCCAAGGCGCACGCCAGTGTCGACGCACCCGCACCGCCCCGGCCCCCGATCACTCCCACCGTGAGCGCGGGGCGGCCGACGCCCTCCGCAGCGTTGGCGATCTGGTCGACGAGCCAGTTCTCGGAATCGGGCAGTCGAAGCACGTACTCGGCGCCGATCTCGAGGGCTCGGCGCCAGACATCGGGCGCCTCCCGGCCCCGGCCCACGACCATGACGCCGCGCCTGCGCGCCGCTCCGCGGCACCGCGCCACCGCGTCGTCGCCCACGAGGACCACGGGTGCCTGCTCCCAGCCTCCGCGGCCGTCGGGCAGCGTGTGGCGCACCTCCGGTTCCGCACCGGCAGCCGCGCACAACCTCAGCAGATCGTCGAGCAGGTCCACATCTTCGGTCACGATCAGTGGACGGCCCCGTCCTGCGCCGGCAGTCGCCAAACGATCCTGTGCGCTGGATTCAGCCACACTCTCCACCCCTTCACCACTCACCTTCGCCGCCGTTCACAGCGGTCTCGGAGCCCGTCCGAGACCGGCGATTCCGGCCCCCGTGGACTTCACGGGTGGAATCACGGTGCGGTGCTTCCGGAAATGATGTGGATCTTGCTCAAAAACTGTGGACAGCTCGGCGGTTGTGAATAACTTCGTCGCTCATACCGGTGACTTCCCGGAGCGACCCTTTCGCTACCGAGCGTCACGTTGCACGCTGAAGTGAGCCGGCCGCGGAGAGCGGCCACCATGGGGCAAGAGGAGGAGAAATGGTCGATTCCGCGCGTAAAACCGCGTCCGGACATGCGACGACCCCCGCCGGGGGGGAGAGCGGGGGTCGTCCCCACGGCCGACTCGGGGGGGGAGGAGCCGGACCGCGGTTAGCACGGTCGCGAACGATCCGTGACTTCCATGGTGTACCCGAGGCCCTTCTCAGGCAAACCCACGCGCCGGGGTTTACGCCGAATGGCGGGCCCCTATGCTCTGCCATGTGGAAAACCGCTTCTTGCCGCGTACAGCCGCCTTCTTTGACCTGGACAAGACGGTCATTGCGAAGTCTTCGACACTGGCCTTCAGCAAGTCCTTCTACCACGGCGGGCTGATCAACCGCCGCGCCGTGCTGCGCACCGCCTACACACAGTTCGTGTTCCTCGCCGGGGGCGCGGATCACGACCAGATGGAGCGGATGCGCGAATATCTCTCGGCGCTCTGCAAGGGCTGGAACGTGCAACAGGTCAAGGAACTGGTGGCCGAGACCCTGCACGACCTGATCGACCCGATCATCTACGACGAAGCGGCGACGCTCATCGAGGAACATCACACCGCCGGACGCGACGTCGTGATCGTCTCCACCTCGGGCGCCGAGGTGGTCGAACCGATCGGCGAGCTCCTCGGCGCGGACCGCGTCGTCGCCACCCGCATGGTCGTCGGCGACGACGGCTGCTACACGGGCGAGGTGGAGTACTACGCATACGGGCCCACGAAGGCCGAGGCCATCAAGGCGCTCGCGGTCTCCGAGGGCTACGACCTGGCCCGGTGCTACGCGTACAGCGACTCGGCGACCGACGTGCCGATGCTGGAGTCCGTCGGCCATCCGCACGCGGTCAACCCGGACCGGGCGTTGCGCCGGGAGGCGACCCTCCGGGACTGGCCGATTCTCGTCTTCGACCGGCCCGTCCGGCTCAAACAGCGCCTCTCGGCGTTCTCCCTGCCGCCGCGGCCGGCACTCATGGCCGCGGCAGCGGTCAGCGCGGCCGCCCTCACCGCCGGAGTCGTCTGGTACACCGCCCGCCGGAGGGCCGGCGCGGCGTCCGCCTGACATCGGCGATTGCACCAACTCGTCCGTAATTGAACCCAAAAGTAAAGAAGTGCGGCCAGCACTACCGCTCACTCAGCCCCTGGAGTACAAAGGACTCAACGGCCCGCGAGACCAAGGACATCCGCGAGGATGACCTGAATTACGCAGCAAGGCCCCACGGACCGCGCATGAAAACCCGGCACCCACGCGACGTCGACCCGTCGATTACGGGCCAGCCACACCAGGAGCGGGCAAAGACCCCGACCTGATGGGCACATAACGAGGACGCTTGGTAACTGGGCGGACATGCCAGCGGCGGTACCGAGACCGGTACCGCCGCAACCATGTTCACCGGCACAGCGCGCCCGCCCGGGAACGCCGCGGCTGCAAGCCGGCGCGCTACTACGCGGCGCCTCGCTGAAGGGCCTCGCACACTGCCGTGGATTCCCTGACCCCGAGCTCCGCCGAGCGCCCACAATGCTTGATCCAGACGGCCATACCCTCCGGCGTGCCGGACAGATAGCCGTCGAAGGCCGCCGCATAGGCCGCCCGCCCCTGCTCGGCATGTCCGACTTCGGCCGGGCAGATGGACTTGGGATCCAGCCCGCTTCCGATCAGCACGATCCGCTCCGCGGTCCGCGCCACCAGCCCGTTGTGCGACCCGAAGGGGCGGAGCGCCAGCAGTTCGCCGTGGACGACGGCGGCGGTCACCAGAGCGGGCGCCTCGCTCCCCGAAAGAATGAGCCGGGCGAGTCCGTCCAGTCGGCCCGCGACCTCGTCCGCATCCGGCAGCGGCGCCTCGATCAGCGATCCGTCCACCGGTTCGCCCGCGAGCCGGGGCCGCCCGACAGCGTCCTCAGGGGCGGCGCCACCCGCGGCCACCAGGTGGAGCCGGGCGAGAACGCGCAACGGCGACTGTCGCCAGATGGAAAGAAGCTGTCCCGCCTCCGCGGTCAGACGAAGGGCGGACCCGACGACACGGGCCTCGTCGTCACCGCTGAAGTCGGTGCGCCGGCGTACCTCTTCGAGGTTCCAGTCGGCACCGGACAGCGCGGCCGACCCGCGGGCGCCCCGCAGAGCGGCCTCCGCGGTGACTTCATTGCTGCGGCGCCGCATCACGCGGTGCCCGTACACCCGGTCGACAGCCCTGCGTACGGAGTCCACCGCGTCGGTCACACCCGGCAGAGCGCTCAGAGCGACGAGCGGGTCCGAGGAAGTCGTACTCATAAGTAGCGAGGCTACGCGCCTCACACCTGTCTACCGCCGGAAAGTGGTCTTCTTCACGAGACCGGACAACACATTGCTATCGATCGACTACCCTAGGTGAACATGAAGATCGCTTTCGTAGGGAAGGGCGGCAGCGGCAAGACCACGCTGTCCTCGCTCTTCATCCGCCACCTCGCCGCCAATGAAGCCCACGTCGTCGCGGTGGACGCCGACATCAACCAGCACCTCGGAGCCGCGCTCGGCCTCGACGAGGACAAAGCCGCGGCGCTGCCCGCCATGGGGGCGCAGCTGCCTCTGATCAAGGAGTATCTGCGCGGCAGCAATCCGCGCATCGCCTCGGCAGAGACGATGATCAAGACAACGCCGCCGGGCGAGGGCTCGCGTCTGCTGCGCGTACGCGAGGACAACCCGATCTTCGACGCCTGCGCCCGCACGGTGCGGCTCGACGACGGGGACATCCGGTTGATGGCGACGGGGCCGTTCACGGAGTCCGACCTCGGCGTGGCGTGCTACCACTCCAAGGTCGGCGCGGTCGAGCTGTGCCTCAACCACCTCGTCGACGGCCCGGACGAATACGTGGTGGTCGACATGACCGCTGGTTCGGACTCCTTCGCGTCAGGGATCTTCACCCGCTTCGACATGACGTTCCTCATCGCCGAGCCGACGCGCAAGGGTGTCTCGGTGTACCGCCAGTACAAGGAGTACGCGCGGGACTTCGGCGTGGACCTGAAGGTCGTCGGGAACAAGGTGCAGGGCGAGGACGACCTGGAGTTCCTGCGCGCCGAGGTGGGCGACGACCTGCTGGTCACCGTCGGCCACTCCGACTGGGTGCGGGCCATGGAGAAGGGCCGCCCTGCGCGCTTCGAGCTGCTGGAAGCCGACAACAGGATGGCCCTGCAGGCCTTGCAGAACGCAGCGGAGGACTCGTACGAGCGGCGGGACTGGGGCCGTTACACGCGTCAGATGGTGCATTTCCACCTGAGGAACGCGGAGAGCTGGGGAAACGAGAAGACCGGGGCCGACCTGGCCGCCCAGGTCGACCCGGCCTTCGTGCTGGACGAGCGCCTCATTCGCGTCGAAGCCGGCCAGCCGGCCTGAGGGACCGAGACTTCGGGGGGCCGGCCACGGCATCGCCGATGCCTCGGTGTACGAACCGGACGGCGCCGGGTGCGTCCCCTGCCCGGCGCCCAGGGGTACGGAACGGTCCCCTAGCGGCCGGCCGGATTTCCCGCTGCTGCGGCAGGCGCCTTCGAGGCGGCCTGGTCCCGGCCCACACCGGCCTTGAGGAGCGCCGGCCAGCCGGCCTTCGGCTCCTGGCCGACCTTCAGGGTCCGGAGCTTCGCCAGCGTCGCCGGGTCCTGTACGTCGAGCCAGTCCGCCAGTTGCCTGAACGAGACGCAGCGGACGTCCTTCTTGGTGCAGACCGTTGCGATCGTCTCCTCGATGGCGCGCATGTAGGTGCCGCCGTTCCAGGACTCGAAGTGGTTGCCGATGATCAGTGGCGCCCGGTTGCCCTCGTAAGCGCGGTCGAAGGCCTGGAGCAGGCCGTCACGCATCTGGTTTCCCCAGTACTCGTGCTTGTCCGGGTCACCCTGGGTGGTTCCGGACTGGTTGAACATGAAGTTGTAATCCATTGAGAGCGTCTCGAAGCCCCGGCCCGGGACAGGGACGAGCTGCATGGAGAGGTCCCAGACTCCGTTCTTCTTCTGGGGCCACACCTGATCGTTGACGCCACTGGAGTCGTAGCGGAACCCCATGGTGCGTGCCGCCTCCACCATGTTCTTTTGGCCCTCCAGGCACGGGGTGCGGCCGCCGACGAGTTCCTTGTCGTAGTCGAAGGGCAGCGGCTTCTCACCCTTGAGAACGGGGTCATTCGTCTTCCAGCTCTTGACGAAGGACTTCGCCTGGCTGATCTCGCTCTTCCACTCGTCGACGGACCAGGTGCCGACGCCGCCGTCCTTGCCGCAGAAATGGCCGTTGAAGTGGGTGCCGATCTCGTTGCCGTCCTGCCAGGCACCGCGGAGCTGGATGAGGGTGTCCCGGATGCCCCTGGTGTCGTTGAAGCCGATGTCCGAGCTGCCGGCGTTGTGCTTGGGCGGGTCGTACTGCGTCCGCTTCCCCTCCGGCAGCAGGTACACGCCGCTGAGGAAGTACGTCATTGAGGCGTTGTACTTCTTGCCCACCTCGCGGAAGTGCGAGAAGAGCCGCTGGCTGTCCTCTCCTGCTCCGTCCCACGAGAACACCACGAACTGTGGCGGCTTCTGGCCGGCTGTCAGGCGTTGCACCACCGGCTGCTTGGGCTGAATTCCCGTGAACGCGGTGGAACCGTCACCGAGGGCCCGGAACACCGACTTGGGCGCCGATTTCGCTGCCTTCTTCTTCTCGCCCGCGGCGCCGTTCACAGCTCCGAGGCCGGTGTTCCCCGAGCCGGAGCCCGCTCCCGAGCAGCCGGCCGCCCCCACGACCATCGCAACAGCCATGACGCCCAGAGCGATCCTTTTCGTGGCGGCCATCATCCGCCCACCTCTTTCTCGCAGGTAGCTTGCGCCGAGTGCCGACACGGCGCCGCCAAGGTCGCACGCACGGTCGAAGAGCTGGCGCGACAGGCCGAATGAAAAGCTGCTTATTCACCGGAATGGGTGACTGAATGGCCCATTTGCCCTTAATCCTGGACACGGTTCTTTACTCTCCATTACTATCTGTTTACCGAGAGTTGAGGTATCCCGCCGCTGCACGCCGTGACCCACGGCCGCGTCACCGAATTTCGCGACCGCGCTGCCCAGGAGGAGACGGGACAAATGTCTGCCTGCGTACCCACTCGCCACGACCACTCATCGCGCAGTTCTCGCCCTTCCCGGTCCTCGGGAGTCAAACGACCACACAGCCCGCCCCCGCCGTCTCGCCGCGGCCGATTCCGTATCGCGGGCGCAGACGTATCGGCGTCCATCACTGTCTTTCTGCTCGCCATCCCCATGTCGCTCGGTCTCGCCGTCGCCATGGGTGCACCTCTGGAGGCGGGCCTCATCTCCGCCGCGGTCGGCGGCATCGTCGCCGGGCTCCTCGGCGGCACTCCGCTCCAGGTCTCCGGCCCGTCCGCCGGACTGACCGTCGTGACAGCCGAGACGATCCAGATCTACGGCTGGCGCACCACCTGCGCCATCACCATCGGGGCGGGCCTGCTTCAGCTCGCGCTCGGTTCCCTACGGGCGGCGCGCAGCGCGCTCGCCGTCAGTCCCGCCGTCGTCCACGGCACGCTCGCCGGCATCGGCGTGGCCATCGCGCTCGCTCAACTGCACATCGTGCTGGGCGGCTCACCACAGAGCTCCGCCATCTCCAACGTTTTGCATCTTCCCGACCAACTGGCACGTGTCAGTCCCGCCGCTCCGCTGATCGGCGCGCTCACCGTAGCCATTCTCGTCCTGTGGCCGTTGCTGCCCGGGCGAGGGGGCCGGCTTCTACGTCGCGCTCCGGCGGCCCTGGCTTCCGTGGGCCTTGCCACGGCCGTGGCAGCGTGGGCGGCACCGTCGATCGCCAGGGTCGATCTGCCCTCCTGGCGCTCGCACGCCCTGCCCGAAATGCCGGAGGGCCCCGTGCTCGGCCTGGCCACCGCCGTGTTCACGATGATGCTGGTGGCCAGCCTGGAGTCGCTGCTCGCCGCTGTCGCCGTGGACAAGCTGGCCGCCGAACGGAACCGTTCTCGCCCTACGGATTCCCCTGCCGGGGCCGGGAAGGTACAAACCACGACTCCCGGTCCGACACAGGAGTTGGGAGAGGATGGCGACCATCCCGTCACCCCGGCGACGCCCGCCTCCGAAGCCGAGGCCCCGGCCGGGCCGGCCGGCCGCAGCCGGTTGGCGCCGCCACTCAAACGCTCCGACCTGGACCGGGAACTCCGCGCACAAGGCATCGCCAACGCGGTCTCGGGTCTACTGGGCGGACTCGCGGTCTCCGGCGGGGCCGTGCGCAGTTCGGCGAATGTGAGAGCCGGGGCGACCGGCCGCGCCTCCACCGTGCTGCACGGCGTGTGGATCCTCCTCGCCTCCGGCCTGCTCGTCACAGCCCTGGAGCGCATTCCGCTGGCGGCCCTGGGGGCGCTGGTGATGATGGTCGGCCTGAAGATGGTGAGCCTCGCCCACATCCGCAACGTCCACAAACATCGGGAATTCCTTGTGTACGGCGCGACGATCGCCGGTGTTCTGCTCGTCGGTGTCCTCAAGGGCGTAGCGATCGGGATCGCCGTCGCGGTGATCGTCGCGCTGCACCGGCTGGCCAGGACCCGGATCTCGGTGTCCGAAAGAAACGGGCAGCATCTCGTCGTCGCGCGGGGTCAGTTGACGTTTCTGGCCGTACCTCGCCTCAGCCGCGTGCTGGGCCGGCTTCCCCAAAGCGCCGATGTCGTACTGGAATTGGACGGCTTCTTCATGGATCACGCCGCGTACGAGGCGATTCAGGACTGGAGTAACGCCCATACGGCGCACGGAGGCCAGGTCGCCTTCGCCGGCCGCTTCGGCGGCAGGATCGCGGAGCCCGCCGCAGCAGCTCACTCCTGCTGCCGTCCGTGGACTCCGTGGCGCAACCATCACTGCCACGACCAGCCCGAGCACGCCCCTCCCGTGCGGCCCCCCGCCAACCGACCGTTCTCTCTGGTCACCGCCGACACCGCTGACGCCACCGACACCGCCGACACCTCCGCAGTGCTCACCGCGGCCAAGGGCCCGGACACAGACGGCAAGGCTCCCGCCCTCGCCCGGCCGCACAGTGGCAGCGGCGCGCTGCCACAGTCGCGCCCGCTGCTCTCGCAGCCCCCACCTCCCTCGCAAACCGCGCCCACCACACAAGCAGCCCTCGCACCCCACGAGGTGCCCGCCCCAGAAGCCCCCTCCCTCCGACAACATGCGCGCGCCGACCGGCCCCCGCGCGCGGGCGGCGATCACCGGCTGGTCCGAGGCATCAGCTCGTTCCAGCGCGACACAGCGCCCCTGGTCCGCAGCGAACTGGCGCGGCTCGCCAGGGAGGGCCAGCGCCCCTCCCAGCTCTTCATCACCTGCGCGGACTCCCGCCTGGTGACGAGCATGATCACGGCCAGCGGCCCGGGCGACCTGTTCACCGTGCGCAACATCGGCAACCTGGTGCCGCCCCCGGACGCCGAGGCGGGGGATCACTCGGTGGGGGCCGCGATCGAGTACGCGGTGGACGTGCTCGGCGTCGAGTCCATCACCGTCTGCGGCCACTCGGACTGCGGCGCGATGAACGCACTGCTCGAAGGTGCGCCGGACGCCCCGGACACATCGCTGTGGCGCTGGCTCCGGCACGGGCTCCCCAGCCTGGGCCGGGCGACCTCGGCCGACGACACCCGGGTCCGGCTCTCCGGCCGGCCACCCGCCGACGTGGTGGAGCGGCTGTGCCTGAGCAATGTGGTCCAGCAGCTCGACCACCTGAGGGCTCACCCCTCGGTGGCGCGCCGCATCGCCGAAGGCACCCTGCAGCTGCACGGCATGTACTTCCACGTGGCGGAGGCCCAGTCGTATCTGCTGACCGAGGAAGGGAGAGCCGAAAGCCGACCGGTTGACGTGTTCGACCCGATCGCGCCCGCCCATCCGGCCGAACCGGCACGTACGGGCGCCTGAACCTCCAGGCCCTCGCGTCCGTGAGACCTGGTGAAACCGCTTCCGCGTTTCCCCCGTACCGCTCACCCCGGCGGCGAGGCAGCACACGCCGAGCCGCCACACCGGCGCCGCGATCCACCGCGCCACCCCGGAGCGGAAGCGGGATCATGCCTCTATACACGAGACACAGGTCTAAACCAATTCCTGGCAGACACTTGTCACCCGGCCTCGGGACTGATGAGCTATGCCCCGGGACACAACGGACACCCTGGGACTGGGAGAAGTCGTGAGCAACGAGAGTCTGGCCAACCTGCTTCGGGAAGAGCGGAAGTTCGCTCCGCCTGCCGAGCTGGCCGCCAACGCCAACGTCACCGCAGAGGCGTACGAGCAGGCCGAAGCGGACCGGCTGGGCTTCTGGGCCGAGCAGGCCCGCCGCCTGACTTGGGCCACCGAGCCGACCGAGACCCTCGACTGGAGCAACCCGCCCTTCGCGAAGTGGTTTGCGGACGGCAAGCTCAACGTCGCCTACAACTGCGTGGACCGTCACGTCGAGGCGGGCAACGGCGACCGCGTCGCCATCAACTTCGAGGGCGAGCCCGGCGACAGCCGAGCCATCACCTACGCGGAGCTGAAGGACGAGGTCTCCCGCGCCGCCAACGCCCTCATCGAGCTCGGCGTCGGCAAGGGCGACCGGGTCGCCGTCTACCTCCCGATGATCCCCGAGGCCGCCGTGGCGATGCTGGCGTGCGCCCGCATCGGTGCCGCGCATTCGGTGGTCTTCGGCGGGTTCTCCGCCGACGCCATCGCCGCCCGCATCGAGGACGCGGACGCGAAGGTCGTCATCACGGCCGACGGCGGTTACCGCCGCGGGAAGCCGTCCGCGCTCAAGCCCGCGGTCGACGACGCCGTCTCCCGTATCGACAGCGTGGAGCACGTTCTCGTGGTCCGCCGTACGGGCCAGGACACCGCGTGGACCGAGGGCCGCGACGTCTGGTGGCACGAGATCACCGGCCGGCAGTCCGCCGAGCACACCCCCGAGGCCTTCGAGGCGGAGCAGCCGCTCTTCATCCTCTACACGTCGGGCACGACCGGGAAGCCCAAGGGCATCCTGCACACCTCCGGCGGCTACCTCACCCAGGCGGCGTACACGCACCACGCGGTCTTCGACCTCAAGCCGGAGACCGACGTCTACTGGTGCACCGCCGACATCGGCTGGGTGACCGGCCACTCGTACATCGTCTACGGGCCGCTGGCCAACGGCGCCACGCAGGTGATGTACGAGGGCACCCCGGACACCCCGCACCAGGGGCGCTTCTGGGAGATCGTCCAGAAGTACGGGGTCACGATCCTCTACACCGCGCCGACCGCGATCCGTACGTTCATGAAGTGGGGGGACGACATCCCCGCCAAGTTCGACCTGTCGTCCCTGCGCGTTCTCGGTTCGGTCGGTGAGCCGATCAACCCCGAGGCCTGGATCTGGTACCGCAAGCACATCGGTGCCGACACGTGCCCGATCGTGGACACCTGGTGGCAGACCGAGACCGGCACGATGATGATCTCGCCGCTGCCCGGCGTCACCGAGACGAAGCCGGGAAGCGCCCAGCGCGCCCTGCCGGGCATCTCGGCGACCGTCGTCGACGACGAGGCCAACGAGGTCCCGAACGGCGGAGGCGGCTACCTGGTCCTCACCGAGCCGTGGCCGTCGATGCTCCGCACCATCTGGCGCGACGACCAGCGGTTCCTCGACACCTACTGGTCGCGCTTCGAGGGCAAGTACTTCGCCGGCGACGGCGCCAAGAAGGACGAGGACGGCGACATCTGGCTGCTGGGCCGGGTCGACGACGTGATGCTGGTGTCCGGGCACAACATCTCGACCACCGAGGTCGAGTCGGCGCTCGTCTCGCACCCCTCGGTCGCCGAGGCCGCCGTGGTCGGCGCCACCGACGAGACGACCGGCCAGGCCATCGTCGCCTTCGTCATCCTGCGGGGCACGGCGACCGCCTCCGACGAGCTGGTGGCGGAACTGCGCAACCACGTCGGCGCGACACTCGGCCCGATCGCCAAGCCGAAGCGCATCATGCCGGTGGCCGAGCTGCCGAAGACCCGTTCCGGCAAGATCATGCGGCGTCTGCTGCGCGACGTGGCGGAGAACAGGGCCCTGGGCGATGTCACGACCCTGACCGACTCCTCGGTCATGGATCTGATCCAGAGCCAGCTGCCGACCGCCTCCTCCGAGGACTGAGACCGCTAACCCGAAGGGCACCCGGCAACGCGCCGGGTGCCCTTCGGGCATTTAGGGTCAAGATCACCGCTCCCTCACACCCCGGCGCCACGCCCCACGGGTACAGTGGCAGTTGATCGACAACACGATAGGAAAATCTCCACAGGGGTGCCGGGAAGTCTGGTCGGCAAGTGCATCAGCCATGCCATCGCTGCCGTACCGACCCGGAGGTCTCCCCCGTGGCCAGTCCCACCCCCGCGCCCACCGGCCCACGCCGCACCTTCCTGGGGCGCCTGCCGCTTCCCGAGCGCAACTACGTCGCCGACGCCCTGCGTACGGAGACGGTCGGTGGTGTCATCCTGCTGGTCGCCGCCGTGGCCGCGCTGGTCTGGGCGAACACCGCGGGTTCGAGCTACTCGGCCGTCAGCCACTTCCACATCGGGCCCGAAACTCTCGGACTTCACCTCTCCGTCGAGCACTGGGCCGCCGACGGGCTGCTGGCGGTCTTCTTCTTCGTCGCCGGCGTCGAACTCAAACGAGAACTCGTGGCGGGCGAGCTGCGCGATCCCAAGGCCGCCGCGCTCCCCGTGGCCGCCGCGCTCTGCGGCATGGCCGTCCCGGCGATCGTCTACACGCTGGTGAACGTGCTCGGTGACGGTTCCACGGACGGCTGGGCGGTTCCCACCGCCACCGATATCGCCTTCGCGCTCGCCGTTCTCGCCGTCATCGGCACCTCACTGCCGGCCGCGCTCCGGGCCTTCCTGCTGACGCTCGCCGTCGTGGACGACCTCTTCGCGATCCTGATCATCGCCGTCTTCTTCACCGACGACATCGACTTCCTCGCGCTCATCGGCGCCTTCCTCGGCCTGGGCCTCTTCTACCTGCTGCTTCGCCTCGGTGTGCGCGGCTGGTACATCTACGTACCGCTCGCCCTGGTCATCTGGGGACTGATGTACAACAGCGGCATCCACGCCACCATCGCCGGTGTCACCATGGGGCTGATGCTGCGCTGCACCCGGCGCGAGGGCGAGGAGCACTCGCCCGGCGAACGCATCGAGCACCTGGTGCACCCCCTGTCGGCGGGCGTCGCGGTGCCGGTCTTCGCGCTCTTCTCCGCCGGCGTCTCCCTCTCCGGCGGCGCGCTGGCCGGTGTCTTCGACCGGCCCGAGACGCTCGGGGTCGTCCTGGGACTCATCGTCGGCAAGACGATCGGTGTCTTCGGCGGTACGTGGCTGACCACCCGGCTCACCAAGGCCGAACTGAACAAGGACCTGGCCTGGGCGGACGTCTTCGCGATCGCCACACTCGCCGGCATCGGCTTCACCGTCTCGCTGCTGATCGGGGAGCTCGCCTTCGCCGGTGACGACGACATGATCAACGAGATCAAGGCGTCGGTTCTGCTCGGCTCCCTGATTGCCGCCGTACTCTCCGGTGTACTGCTCAAACTCCGGGTACGCAGATACAGGGCGCTGTCCGACGCCGAAGAACTCGACGAGGACGGCTCCGGAGTGCCGGACGTCTACGAACAGGACGACCCGGCGTACCACCTGAGGATGGCCGCCATCCACGAGGAGAAGGCGGCCGAGCACCGCCGCCTTGCCCGACTGGCGGGGGCAGCGAGCAACAAGCCGGACAGTCCGGCATGATCTGACATCGGACGTGTTGAACAGGAGAGGGAGTCAGGGATGAGCGACCCCGGCAATTACGCGGGCAGCGCCGACCGCAGTCTCGGCCAGCTGGTCGCGTCGGCGACGGCCGAACTGTCGGCGCTGGTGCACGACGAAATCGCCCTGGCCAAGGCCGAGGTGCGGCAGGACGTCAAGCGCGGCGTCATCGGCAGTGTGGCGTTCATCGTCACGGGCGTGCTGATCCTGTTCGCGATCCCGGTGCTGAGCTTCGCTGCAGCGTACGGAATCCACAACCTGGGGCTCGGCCTCGCCTGGTCGTTCCTGATCGTGGGCGGCGCGTTCATCCTGCTGGGCATCCTGCTCGCGCTCTTCGGGTACGCGAAGATCAAGAAGGTCAAGCCGCCGGAGAAGTCCATCGCGTCCGCCAAGCAGACCGCCGCCGTACTTCAGGGCGTCAAGCCGCACCCCCGTCCGGAGATCGCCGCCGACGCGATCCTCCCGGTGGGCGGCAGCACCCGCGCGGACCGGGCCCTCGAAGCCGCACCGGTCCAGGACAAGGCGTCGGCTGTGGCACGCTCGTCCACATGACCGTCCCCGAATCCAGCGCATCCGGCCCCCCGGCCCCGGACGACCGGGCGGGCCACGAAGTACCGGCCGGCCCGGCGGACTCCGCATCCGCGCCGTTCGCCCCGGCCGGCGGCCCCGTCCGCCTCGACGGCCCCTGGACCCACCGGGACGTCGCGGCGAACGGTGCCCGCTTCCACATCGCCGAGATGGGTGAGGGGCCGCTGGTCCTCCTCCTGCACGGCTTCCCGCAGTTCTGGTGGACCTGGCGCCACCAGCTGCCCGCGCTCGCCGAGGCCGGTTTCCGGGCCGTGGCGATGGATCTGCGCGGCGTCGGCGGCAGCGACCGCACACCCCGGGGCTACGATCCCGCCAACCTGGCGCTGGACATCACCGGCGTGGTCCGGTCGCTCGGCGAGCCGGACGCCGCCCTGGTCGGCCACGACATGGGTGGCTACCTGGCCTGGACGGCCGCCGTGATGCGCCCCAAGCTGGTGCGCCGGCTGGTCGTCTCCTCGATGCCCCACCCGCGGCGGTGGCGGTCCTCGATGCTCTCCGACTTCGCGCAGTCCCGGGCCGGCTCGTACATCTGGGGCTTCCAGCGGCCGTGGGTGCCGGAGCGTCAGCTCGTCGCCGACGACGCGGCCTTGGTGGCGCGACTCATCAGTGACTGGGCTGGGCCCAGCAAGGCGGACTTCCCGGACGCGGCCACGCTGGGCGTGTACCGGCGCGCCATGTCCATCCCCTCGACGGCGCACTGCTCGATCGAGCCGTACCGCTGGATGGTGCGCTCGCTGGCTCGCCCGGACGGCATCCAGTTCAACCGGCGCATGAAACGGCCCGTTCGGGTGCCGACGCTGCATCTGCACGGTTCACTCGATCCGGCGGTCCGCACCCGGAGCTCCGCCGGCTCCGGCGAGTACGTAGAGGCGCCCTACCGTTGGCGACTTTTCGACGGTCTCGGCCACTTCCCGCATGAGGAGGATCCGGCCGGGTTCTCGGCCGAACTCATCAACTGGCTCAAGGATTCCGAGCCGGATCGCTGACCCCGTGGGCACGTGTGTCCGACGAACAGCCACGTGCCTGACGCATAGGCCAATTGGCTGACGGATGGGCGGTTACGGACCATGAGGCACGGGCAGACGTCCGGGTATGGGCTGGACGCACGACTTCGGTGACGCAGCACGCAACCGTCGCTCGACCGCCACGGCGGTTCCGGGCATTCATGAGGGGGACGGCCTCCATGGCCGGGTGCACGCTTTGCACGTCATGCATGATCCTCGGCTCGGCATCTCACGCATCCTCCGCCGCAGGGCCCGCTGGGTCTCGGCGCGGCTGCGCCACCCCCGCAACTGACGTCCCCCGCGGGCGGCACCCCCCGCAGACCTCTAGAGCGCGCACCCCTGGCTGTCGACCTGCTGGTTGGCGGCACGGCCCTGCGTGATGTCGTCGCGGATCTCGTCCGCCGTCAGCGCGTAGCCGGTGTCCGGGTCGTCGAGCGACTTCGCGAACACGACCCCGTACACCTTGCCCTCGGGGGTCAGCAGCGGGCCGCCGGAGTTGCCCTGGCGGACCGTGGTGTAGAGGGAGTACACATCGCGGCGGACCGTGCCCCGGTGGTAGATGTCGGGGCCGTTGGCGTCGATGCGGGCCCGCACGCGCGCGGAGCGTACGTCGTACGCGCCGTTCTCCGGGAAGCCCGCGACGATGGCGCTGTCGCCCGTCTCCGCGTCGCTCTCGGTGTCCGCGAACCGCAGCGGCTTCACGTCGAGGTCCGGGACGTCGAGTACGGCGATGTCGCGCCGCCAGTCGTACAGGACGACCTTGGCGTCGTACAGGCGTCCCTGGCCGCCGATCTGGACGGTCGGCTCGTCGACGCCGCCGACGACGTGGGCGTTGGTCATCACCCGGCGGTCGGAGAACACGAACCCGGTGCCTTCGAGGACCTTGCCGCAGCTCGGAGCCGTGCCTACGACCTTCACGATGGACTGCTTGGCGCGCGCGGCGACGGGGCTGCCGACGAGCGCCGGGTCGGGGGCCCTGACCTCGGTGATCGGTTCGTTCGCGAACGGGCTGAAGACCTGCGGGAAGCCGTTCTGCGCGAGGACCGACGAGAAGTCCGTGAACCAGGTGGACGCCTGGGGCGGCATCACCCGGGAGACGCCCAGCAGCACCGAGGAGCTGCGCACCTCCTTGCCGAGCGTGGGTAGCGAGGTGCCCGCCAGGGCGGACCCGATCAGCCAGGCGACCAGGAGCATCGCCACCACGTTGACCAGGGCGCCGCCGGTCGCGTCCAGGGCCCGCGCGGGCGACCACGTGATGTGGCGGCGGAGTTTGTTGCCCAGATGGGTGGTGAAGGCCTGTCCGATCGACGCGCACACGATCACGATGACGACCGCGACGACGGCCGCGGTGGAGGACACCTCCGAACCGTCCGTCATCTGGTCCCACAGGACCGGCAGCAGATAGACGGCGACGAGACCGCCGCCCAGGAACCCGATCACCGACAGAATGCCGACGACGAACCCCTGGCGGTAGCCGATGACCGCGAACCACACGGCGCCGGCCAGCAGCAGGATGTCCAGCACGTTCACCGTCTATAGCCTCGCAGATTCGTCACCGGGCCCCTACGTCTCCGTGATCCGGGCAGGGCCGGAGCGGCGGAACACGGAAGTCAGCCTGTCATGCGCGCCAGTCGAGCGGCACCTGCCTGGCTCTGTCCCACGGGCGCTCCCAGCCCGCGAAGTGCAGGATCCGGTCGATCACCCCGGCCGTGAACCCCCAGACGAGCGCCGATTCGACCAGGAATGCCGGACCCCGGTGGCCGCTGGGATGGACGGCCGTCGCCCGGTTGGCCGGGTCCGTGAGATCCGCCACGGGGACCGTGAAGACCCGCGCCGTCTCACCGGGGTCGACGACACCGACCGGGCTGGGCGTACGCCACCAGCCGAGGACGGGCGTCACCACGAAGCTGCTCACCGGGATGTAGAGCCGGGGCAGCACGCCGAAGATCTGCACCCCGCGCGGATCGAGGCCGGTCTCCTCCTCGGCCTCCCGCAGAGCGGCCCTCAGCGGCCCGGTCGTCGCCTGGTCGCCGTCCTCCGGGTCGAGCGAGCCGCCGGGGAACGACGGCTGTCCCGGGTGGGAACGCAGGCTCCCGGCCCGTTCCATCAGAAGGAGTTCGGGTCCGCGGGCACCCTCGCCGAACAGGACGAGCACGGCGGACTGACGCCCCGCGCCGCTCTCGGGCGGCAGGAAGCGGCTGAGCTGCTGCGGCCGCACGGTCCGCGCGGCGCTCACCACCGGATCGAGCCATTCCGGCAGCCCGTCGGCCGATACGGTGACTGACACGCCGCCACCGTCCGCGTCGGCGGTCACGACATCCGTACGGCTGCCGCGCGCACCGCCGTACTCCGCGCCGCCGCACTGCCCCGCCCCACGGCGCTGCGCGTCAGCGCGTTCCGGGCCGCTGTACTGCTGCTCGCCATGCTGCTCCGTGCCGGATTCATGCGTCTTCATGGGCACCCCTCCGTCTCACAACGCCTGTCGACCCGCGATTCGTTCCGCAGAGCGGTCCGCGTCAGTCGGTGCCCAGCGGAGGCGCCGGGCTGCCCGGGTAGTCCGCCGGCGGGTTCAGCCGCTGGCCCGGCCGGCCGCCCATCTCGTACTTCAGGAGTGTGCGGGCCTTCTCCGGGTCCGTCTCGCCCTCACCGTACGAAGGGCACAGCGGGGCGATCGGGCAGGCGCCGCAGGCGGGCTTGCGGGAGTGGCAGACACGGCGGCCGTGGAAGATGACGCGGTGCGAGAGCATGGTCCACTCGCTCTTGGGGAAGATCGCCGCGACCTCCGCCTCGACCTTCTCGGGGTCCTCCTGCTCGGTCCACTTCCACCGCCGGACCAACCGCCCGAAGTGGGTGTCCACGGTGATTCCGGGGACTCCGAAGGCATTGCCGAGCACGACGTTGGCGGTCTTGCGGCCGACGCCCGGAAGCTTGACGAGGTCCGCGAGCCGCCCCGGCACCTCGCCGCCGAAGTCGTCCCGGAGCGCGGCGGACAGGCCGAGCAGCGACTTCGCCTTGGCCCGGAAGAAGCCGGTCGGCCGGATGAGCTCTTCCAGCTCCTCGGGGACGGCGGCGGCCATGTCCTCGGGGGTGGGACAGGCGGCGAAGAGGGCGGGCGTCGTCTGGTTGACCCTCAGGTCGGTGGTCTGGGCGGAGAGAACCGTGGCCACGAGCAGTTCGAACGGATTCCGGAAGTCCAGCTCCGGGTGGGCGTACGGGTAGACCTCGGCGAGCTCGCGGTTGATCCGGCGGGCGCGGCGGACCATGGCCAGGTGCGACTCCGGCCGCCCCGGCTTCTTCTTCGGCGCACCGGCCGCTTCGTCACCGTCCCGCTTCGCTCTCCTGGCCGATCCGGAGCCGACGGTCCCGGCGGAGCGGCTCTTCGCCGATGCGGACCGGCTTTCCGCCGTTTTCTTCAGCTTCTTCCCGTTGCTCGCACCCTGTTCGCCCACAGCGGAATCACGGCCCTCCGACACTCCATCAGCCCCCTTGGCCTGCGCTCTCACCGGCATTCTGGACACCCGGCCAGCCTAGAGCCCGCCACTGACATCCGCCCCGGTCACCATTGATCCACCCCCAATCAGCCCCCTGCCGTACCCCTCGGGACGCACGTGCGTCAAACTGGTTTGTGATTGATCGCACTGTTTTACCGTCCGGCATGATGGGGACCACGGTTCCCTGAACAGGCCGACAAGGAGAGAACTCGTGGACGACGTTCTGCGGCGCGCCCCGCTTTTCGCGGCGCTCGATGACGAACAGGCCGCGGAGCTCCGCGCCTCGATGAGTGAGGTGACCCTCGCGCGCGGCGACGCGCTGTTCCACGAGGGTGACCCGGGCGACCGCCTCTATGTGGTCACCGAGGGCAAGGTGAAACTCCACCGCACCTCCCCCGACGGCCGCGAGAACATGCTGGCGGTCCTCGGCCCCGGCGAGCTGATCGGCGAGCTCTCGCTCTTCGACCCGGGCCCCCGCACCGCCACCGCCACCGCGCTCACCGAGGTCAAGCTCCTCGGCCTCGGCCACGGCGACCTGCAGCCCTGGCTCAACGCGCGCCCCGAGGTGGCCACGGCCCTCCTGCGCGCCGTCGCCCGGCGCCTGCGCAAGACCAACGACCAGATGTCCGACCTGGTCTTCTCCGACGTCCCCGGCCGTGTCGCCCGCGCCCTCCTGGACCTGTCGCGCCGCTTCGGCGTCCAGTCCGAGGAGGGCATCCACGTGGTGCACGACCTGACGCAGGAGGAGCTGGCCCAGCTGGTCGGCGCCTCCCGCGAGACGGTCAACAAGGCCCTCGCCGACTTCGCCGGCCGCGGCTGGCTGCGCCTGGAGGCCCGTGCGGTGATCCTCCTGGACGTGGAGCGGCTCGCCAAGCGCTCGCGCTGACCCACCGTCGTACGCAATGCGTGAGGGGGCCCCGCCGGGTATCGGCGGGGCCCCCTCACGCATGTGCCGTCAGATCAGCCCGTGCTCGGCCAGGTACTCCAGCTGCGCCCGCACCGACAGCTCGGCCGCCGGCCACAGCGAACGGTCCACGTCGGCGTAGACATGGGCCACCACCTCGGACGAGGTCCGGTAGCCGGATTCAACGGCCGTCTCCACCTGGGCCAGCCGGTGCGCGCGGTGGGCCAGATAGAACTCGACCGCGCCCTGCGCGTCGTCCAGCACCGGGCCGTGCCCCGGCAGCACCGTGTGCACCCCGTCGTCGACGGTCAGCGAGCGCAGCCGCCGCAGCGAGTCGAGGTAGTCCCCCAGCCGCCCGTCCGGGTGCGCCACCAGCGTCGTCCCGCGTCCGAGGATCGTGTCCCCGGTCAGCACCGCCCGGTCGGCCGGCAGGTGGAACGACAGCGAGTCCGCCGTGTGGCCCGGCGTCGGCACCACGTACATCTCCAGGCCGCCGGTCGTGATCACGTCACCCGTGCCGAGGCCCTCGTCGCCGAGCCGCATCTGCGGGTCGAGCGCCCGCACCTTCGTCCGCGTCAGCTCCGCGAACCGCGCCGCACCCTCCGCGTGGTCCGGGTGGCCGTGGGTGAGGAGCGTCAGCGCGATCCGGCGGCCCGCCCGCTCGGCGGTATCGATGACGGCCCGCAGATGCGCATCGTCCAGCGGACCCGGATCGATGACCACCGCCAGGTCCGAGTCGGGCTCGGCGACAATCCACGTGTTGGTGCCGTCCAGCGTCATCGCCGAGGGGTTGGGCGCCAGGACGTTGACCGTACGGGACGTGGCGGGACCGGACAGCACACCGCCGCGAGGCTGTCCGGGCAGTGCCGCGGCGTCGCTCATGCCGCACCGCCTGCCGCGTCGTCCGATTTCTGCCCGCGGGGCGTTTCGCCCGGGCCGGCCGTGGAAATGTGCTTGGTGAACTCCTCGTGTCCCGGCCAGCTCAGCACCAGCTCGCCACCGTCCAGACGGGCCTCAGCGAGTACGGGGGTCAGGTCCTGGTCCGCGGCCGCCTCCAGCGCCTGCGCGGCGGTGCCGTACGGCCGGAGTGTCCGCAGCGTCGCCACGGTCGGGGGCATCATCAGCAGCTCGCCCCGGTCGTATCCGTCGGCCGCGTCGCCCGGAGTGATCCACACCGTGCGGTCGGCCTCCGTCGAGGCGTTCCGGGTGCGCTGGCCCGTGGGGAGCGCGGCGACGAAGAACCACGTGTCGTAGCGGCGCGGCTCGAACTCGGGCGTGATCCAGCGCGCCCACGCGCCGAGCAGGTCCGAGCGCAGCACCAGCCCGCGCCGCTCAAGGAACGCGGCGAATGACAGTTCCCGCGCGACCAGCGCCGCGCGGTCGGCCTCCCAGTCGTCGCCCGTGGTGTCGGTGACGACGGTGTCCGGCGTCGGCCCGGCGAGCAGGACCCCCGCCTCCTCGTACGTCTCGCGGACGGCCGCGCAGACGATCGCCTGCGCCTCGGCCGGCGAACCGACGCCCAGCCGGTGCGCCCAGATCTCCAGCGCGGGCCCGGCCCAGCCGACGAGCCGGTCGTCGTCGCGCGGGTCGACGCCGCCGCCCGGATACGCGTACGCCCCTCCGGCGAAGGCCATCGAGGTGCGCCGGCGCAGCATGTGGACGGCGGGCGCGCCCCCGGTGCCGGTGGCGTCGTCCCGGAGCAGCATCACGGTGGCGGCCCGCCGGGGCATGGCGGCCGTCAGCTCGCCTGCGGCGAGGGCCCTGATCCGGCCGGGCCATTCCGGGGGGTACCACTGACCATTGGACATGGCCGGAGGCTATCCGGAACCGCGACGATGTTCGAGGGGCCTCCGGCCCGTACCTGCCCCGTACACACGTGATCCCGCCCGGTCGTCATGACCGGGCGGGACCAGGGATTGAGGCGGGACGGATCAGACTCCGGTCAGCTCGACCTGGATCTCGACCTCGACCGGTGCGTCCAGCGGCAGCACGGCGACGCCCACGGCGCTGCGGGCGTGCACACCCTTGTCCCCGAGGACCTCGCCCAGCAGCTCGCTCGCGCCGTTGACCACGCCGGGCTGGCCGGTGAAGTCGGTGGCCGACGCGACGAAGCCGACGACCTTCACGACCCGTGCGATCCGGTCCAGGTCGCCCGCGACCGACTTCACGGCGGCGAGGGCGTTCAGCGCGCAGGTCTTGGCCAGCTCCTTGGCCTCGTCGGCCGTGACCTCGGCGCCGACCTTGCCGGTCACGGCGAGCTTGCCGTCCACCATGGGCAGCTGGCCGGACGTGTACACGTACACCCCGGACTGCACGGCCGGCTGGTACGAGGCCAGCGGCGGTACGACGGCCGGCAGCGGCAGGCCCAGCTCGGCGAGCTTCGCCTCGACGGCGCCCGCCACTACGGCTTCTCCCGCTTCAGGTACGCCACGAGCTGCTCGGGGTTGTTCGGGCCGGGAACGACCTGGACCAGCTCCCAGCCGTCCTCGCCCCAGGTGTCCAGAATCTGCTTGGTCGCGTGCACGAGAAGGGGCACGGTCGCGTATTCCCACTTGGTCATGGCCCGACTGTAATGCCTGCACGATCCCGGGCACGCGCAGCCTCGTGCGTAGCCTGCGGTGTGACTGGTTAGGCTCGAATACGTGAGCAGGTTCCAGGTCGTCAGCGGCAAGGGCGGTACCGGTAAGACCACGGTCGCCGCCGCCCTCGCGCTCGCCCTCGCGGCCGAGGGCAGGCGCACCCTTCTCGTGGAGGTCGAGGGCAGACAGGGCATCGCCCAGCTCTTCGAGGCGGATTCCCTCCCCTACGAGGAGCGCAGGATCGCCGTCGCCCCGGGCGGCGGCGAGGTATACGCACTCGCGATCGACGCGGAGCTGGCGCTCCTCGACTACCTCCAGATGTTCTACAAGCTCGGCAGCGCGGGCCGGGCGCTCAAGAAGCTCGGCGCGATCGACTTCGCCACCACGATCGCGCCCGGCGTGCGGGACGTCCTGCTGACGGGCAAGGCCTGCGAGGCCGTCCGCCGCAAGGACCGGCAGAACCGGTTCGTCTACGACTACGTGATCATGGACGCCCCGCCGACCGGCCGCATCACGCGCTTCCTCAATGTGAACGACGAGGTGGCGGGGCTCGCCCGGATCGGCCCGATACACAATCAGGCGCAGGCCGTGATGCGGGTGCTGAAGTCCCCGGAGACCGCGGTGCACCTGGTGACCCTGCTGGAGGAGATGCCGGTCCAGGAGACCGCGGACGGCATCGGCGAACTGCGCGCCGCCGAACTGCCGGTGGGCCGGGTCATCGTGAACATGGTGCGGCCGCAGCTGCTGGACGGGGAAGCGCTGCGTGCCGCCTCGGGTGGCCGGCGCAAGGAGATCGCCAAGACGCTGACGCGGGCGGGCGTGACCGGCTCGGCGGGGCTCGTACGCCCCCTGGTCGAACAGGCCGCCGAACACACCCAGCGGGTCGCCCTGGAGCGCGAGCAGCGCACCGTACTGACCGGCCTCGGCCTGCCTGGTTACGAGCTTCCGCTGCTCGGCGAGGGGGTGGACCGGGCCGGGCTCGACGAGTTGGCGGCCGCGCTCCGCGAACAGGGCGCGGGACAAGGGGAGTCCGGACGAGGGGCGGGTTCATGACAGCGCGTACGAAGGCGGGGGCGGACGGTGGTACGCGTGCAGAAGCCGTGCCCGCCCTGGACACCGACGCCCTGATCGACGACCCGGACATCCGGATCATCGTCTGCTGCGGTTCCGGTGGCGTCGGCAAGACGACGACCGCGGCGGCGCTCGGGGTGCGGGCCGCGGAACGCGGGCGCAAGGTCGTCGTCCTCACCATCGACCCGGCCCGCCGGCTCGCCCAGTCCATGGGCATCGACTCGCTGGACAACGTCCCGCGCCGGGTGAAGGGCATCGAGGGCGACGGCGAGCTGCACGCCATGATGCTCGACATGAAGCGGACCTTCGACGAGATCGTCGAGGCGCACGCCGACGCCGAACGGGCCCGCGCGATTCTGGAGAACCCCTTCTACCAGTCCCTGTCGGCCGGATTCGCGGGCACGCAGGAGTACATGGCGATGGAGAAGCTCGGCCAGCTCCGGGCGCGCGAGGAGTGGGACCTGATCGTCGTCGACACCCCGCCGTCGCGGTCCGCGCTGGACTTCCTCGACGCCCCTAAGCGTTTGGGCTCGTTCCTGGACGGGAAGTTCATCAAGCTCCTGATGGCCCCGGCGAAGATGGGCGGCCGCGCGGGGATGAAGTTCCTCAACGTGGGCATGTCGATGATGACCGGGACGCTGGGCAAGCTGCTCGGCGGTCAGTTCCTGCGGGACGTACAGACCTTCGTCGCCGCGATGGACACCATGTTCGGCGGGTTCCGTACCCGGGCCGATGCCACGTACAAACTGCTTCAGGCGCCCGGCACGGCCTTTCTCGTCGTCGCGACGCCGGAGCGGGACGCGCTGCGCGAAGCGGCGTACTTCGTGGAACGCCTGGCCGCTGAGAACATGCCCCTGGCGGGGCTGGTGCTCAACCGGGTCCACGGCAGTGAGGCCGCCCGGCTCTCCGCCGAGCAGGCCATGACCGCCGCGGAAAACCTGGAAGCAGAAAATCTTGAAAACGGCGGCATTGTGGATCAGGCGGCCGGGAAGGCTGGACTTCGTGAGCCCGCCGACTCCCCCGCGGCCGGGCACGCACCCACCACGGACGCCACCGGAACCGCCCCTCCCGAAGCCGAGGCGGCACGTCGGCCCGTCACAACCGAAGAGCTGACCGCCGGCCTGCTCCGTCTGCATGCCGAGCGGATGCAGATGGTCGCGCGCGAGCAGGACACCCGCGACCGCTTCACCGCGCGGCATCCCGAAGTGGCCGTGACGGCCGTGGCCGCGCTGCCCGGAGACGTCCATGACCTCTCGGGCCTGCGCACCATCGGGGACCGGCTCGCGACCGGTTCCGCACCGGCCGGAGCTGCCTAGCCCCTCGTACTTCGTAAGCCGTACGACGTACGTACGCGCCGCCGGTCTATCCCACGGCGGCGAACGTCTCGTGCAGCTCGTCGTCCTCCAGCCCGATCGCCACGGGCAGGATGCCCGAGGACCGCTCGTACTCGCTGCGGGCGGTCTCCAGCAGCCGGCGCCAAGACGTCACCGTCGGCCGTCTGCGCAGCAGTGCGCGGCGCTCCCGCTCGGTCATCCCGCCCCACACGCCGAATTCGACGCGGTTGTCCAGCGCGTCGGCCAGGCACTCGGTCCGCACCGGGCATCCGGTGCACACCGCCTTGGCCCTGTTCTGCGCTGCCCCTTGTACGAACAGTTCATCCGGATCGGTAGTGCGGCAGGCTGCCTGCGCACTCCAGTCGGTTACCCAGCCCATCCCGGCGCCGTCCTCTCCCGAATCGAGGCTCCCCCACGGCGGCAGCGGCATATTCACCGCTGCCAGTTGAGGACGTTACGGAAGGTGGCGACAGCACAACACCCCCTTCGGGCCCAATCTTGAATGGCCCGAACGGACTATGCGTATGCGGCAGATCACCCAGGGGAGTGAGGTGAGGACATACGGGACCATACCGTCGATACCGGGACAGTCCACCAGAACCACAACGGACGTCCGGTGACATACGGGGCGATTTCGGGAGCGCCGCGCGGGTGGCCGGATCGTGCACGGGGGTTGATACGGAACCGGACTGCTGTGACAGTTGAGAGCAGCTTAGGCCAAGGCATATCCCTGTGTCCGGCGAATGGGAACGCAGCCGTCCCGCGTTGCCATGCCACCAGGTCCGGCCGTCGAGCCGGGGCGTACACGCCGCCGCTGAATGTCACGGTCCGGTACGGGAACGCTCCGAGAGCCACCCGGTCCTACGGAACGCTCATATCTACGGATTAGGCTGCCCCCATGCCAAAGAAGCGCTCGGGCGGGGGTCTCACGACGACCCAGCAGGCCGCCAAGTTCCTCGGTGTCGCCGCACTCTCCGGAGTGGTCCTGGCGGGCATCGCGCTGCCGGCCGCCGGAGCACTGGGTCTCGCCGCCAAGGGAACGGTCGACGGGTTCGACGAGATCCCGGCCAATCTGAAGACTCCGCCACTCAGCCAGCGCACCAAGATCCTGGACAACAAGGGCAGCCTGATCGCCACGGTCTACTCGCGCGACCGCACGGTGGTGCCACTGACGAGCATCTCCCCGTACATGCAGAACGCGATCATCGCGATCGAGGACGCCCGCTTCTACGAGCACGGCGCGGTCGACCTCAAGGGCATCCTGCGCGCGATGAACCGCAACGTTCAGGCGGGCGGCACCGCGGAGGGCGCGTCGACCCTCACCCAGCAGTACGTGAAGAACGTCTTCGTCGAGGAGGCGGGCGACGACCCGGCCAAGGTCGCCGAGGCCACCCAGCAGACGCTGGGCCGCAAGGTCCAGGAACTGAAGTACGCGATCCAGGTCGAGGAAGAACTCGGCAAGAAGAAGATCCTGGAGAACTACCTCAACATCACCTTCTTCGGGCAGCAGGCGTACGGCGTCGAGGCGGCGTCCCAGCGCTACTTCTCCAAGTCGGCGAAGGACCTGAAGCTTGAGGAGGCGGCGCTGCTGGCCGGCATCGTGCAGTCGCCCAGCCGCTACGACCCCATCAACGACAAGGAGGAAGCGACCAAGCGCCGCAACACCGTGCTCCAGCGGATGGCGGACATCGGCAAGGTCTCGCAGGAGCAGGCGGACAAGGCCAAGAACACCCCGATCAAGCTGAAGGTCAAGCGACCGCGGAACGGCTGCATCACCGCCGTCAGCGGCGCCGGGTTCTTCTGCGACTACGTCTCGAAGATCGTCAAGACCGACCCGGCCTTCGGCAAGACCGAGAAGGAGCGCGCCAAGCTCTGGGCGACCGGCGGTCTGACCATCAAGACGACCCTGGACCCGAGGTCGCAGGCCGCGTCCAACGAGGCCGCGGTCTCCCGGGTCAACAAGGACGACAAGGTCGCGGACGCGGTCGTCCAGGTCCAGCCCGGCACCGGCCGCATCCTGGCGATGGCCCAGTCCCGGCCGTACGGCCTCGACGGGTCCAAGCACCAGACCATGCTGAACCTCTCCGTCGACCACGCGATGGGCGGCAGCTACGCCGGCTTCCAGGTGGGATCGACCTTCAAGCCGATCACCGCGGCAGCGGCCCTGGAGAAGGGCATCAGCCCGGCGCAGAGCTTCGACACCCCTTCCTCGATAACTCTCCCCGCCGACGCCTACCGCACCTGCGAAGGCGCCCCCGCCGATGACAAGGCGTGGAACGTGGAGAACGAGACGGAGGCCGAGAAGGGCATGTTCGACATGACCAGCGCGCTGGGCAAGTCGATCAACACCTACTTCGCCAAGCTGCAGGAGAAGGCCGGCCTCTGCGAGACGCTCGCGATGGCCAAGAAGGTCGGCTACAACCGCGGCGACAACAAGCCGCTGCTCCAGATCCCCACCACCACCCTCGGCAGCCAGGAGTCGACACCGCTGGCCATGGCGTCGGTGTACGCGACCTTCGCCAACCGCGGCACGTACTGCACCCCGATCGCGCTCCTCTCGGTCACCAAGCCGGACGGCAAGCCGATCGACGTACCGAAGTCGCAGTGCAACCGCGCCATGAGCGAGCACACGGCCGACACGATCAACCAGATGCTCAAGGGTGTCGTGGCGGACGGAACCGGCGCGCAGGCCGGCCTCAGCGACCGGGACAACGCGGGCAAGACCGGTACCACCGACGAGCGCAAGAACGTCTGGTTCGTCGGTTACACGCCGAACCTGTCCACGGCGGTATGGGTCGGCAGCGACGGCGCCCACCAGAACAAGATGACCGACATCGTCATCGGCGGCCAGTACTACGACAAGGTCTGCGGCGGCTGCCTGCCCGGCCCGATCTGGAAGACGGCGATGACCGGCTCCCTCAGCTCCTCCGAGACACCGTCCTTCAACCCGGTCGACGTACCGCGGGCGAAGCCGAAGGACGACAAGGACAAGAAGAAGGACCGGGACAAGAAGAAGCCGGGCGACAACAAGCCCGGCGACGACAACCCGTTCCCCGGCGTCACCATCCCGCCGGACATCCTCGGCGGGAACAACGGCCACGGCCGCGGTCAGAACAACGGCACGAACGGCCCCTGAGCGGTCGTCACACGTACGAGGGCGGGGCGCTCCCGAGTGATCGGGGGCGCCCCGCCCTCGTGTGTACGGGGCAGAGCCCCGCTCCGCTCAGCCCGCGAGGAGCTTCTTCACCGCGGCGGCCACCCGGCCGCCCTCGGCGCGCCCCGCGACCTTCGGGTTGACGATCTTCATGACGGCGCCCATCGCGCGCGGCCCCTCGGCCCCGGCGGACTTCGCCTCGTCGACGGCGGAGGCCACGAGCGCGGTCAGCTCCTCGTCGCTCAGCTGCTGCGGGAGGTACGCGTCGAGGATCTCGCCCTCCTTCTTCTCCCGCTCCGCCTGCTCGGTCCGGCCGCCCTTGGCGAAGGCATCGGCAGCCTCACGGCGCTTCTTCGCCTCCTTGGCGATCACCTTCTGCACCTCGTCGTCGGAGAGTTCGCGGGCGGTCGTGCCGCCGACCTCCTCCTTGGTGATCGCGGTGAGGGTCAGCCGGAGCGTGGACGAGGTCAGCTCGTCACGCGCCTTCATGGCCGTGGTGAGGTCTTCCTTGAGCTTGGACTTGAGCGTGGTCATGGGGAGATTGTGGCAGGTGCGGGGCGCTCGGCGCCCGCCTGTTTTCCTGCGGGTGCGCGCCGTCTGCGACGATGGGCGCATGCGCGCACGCTACGGAGTACCCCTGAAAATCACGGCGGTCACCGCCGCGGCCGGCGCCGCCGGTCTCGCCTACGCGGCAGGCTTCGAGGTCCGCTCGTTCCGCCTGCGCAGGGTCACGGTCCCGGTGCTCCCGCGAGGAGCACGCCCGTTGCGCGTCCTGCAGATCTCGGACGTGCACATGGTCAGCGGACAGCGCAGGAAGCGGGCCTGGCTCCAGTCGCTGGCCGGCCTGCGCCCCGACTTCGTCGTGAACACCGGGGACAACCTCTCCGACCCCGAGGCGGTGCCGGAACTGCTCGACGCGCTCGGCCCGCTGATGGAGTTCCCGGGGGTGTACGTGTTCGGCTCCAACGACTACTACGGACCCAAGCTCCGCAACCCGGTCCGCTACCTCTTCGAGAAGACGTCGGGCAAGCACGGGCTCAACGGCAACGCCCCGGCGACCGGCGCCGTCCACAACCCGTGGGAGCCGATGCGCGACAGCTTCGACGAGGCGGGCTGGCTCGACCTGTCCAACACCCGCGGCCGCCTCAAGCTGGACGGCCTGGAGCTGGCCTTCACGGGCCTGGACGACCCGCACATCAAGCGTGACCGCTACGCCGAGGTCGCCGGCGGCCCCGAGACGGGGGCCGACCTCTCGATCGGCGTGGTCCACGCCCCGTACCTGCGCTCCCTCGACGCGTTCACCACGGACGGTTACCCCCTGATCCTCGCCGGTCACACCCACGGCGGCCAGGTCTGCATCCCCTTCTACGGCGCCCTGGTCACCAACTGCGACCTGGACACGGACCGCGTCAAGGGCCTCTCCACCCACACCTCGGGCGGCAACCGCGCCTACCTCCACGTCTCGGCCGGCTGCGGTACGAGCCGCTACGCCCCGGTCCGCGTCGCCTGCCCCCCGGAGGCGACCCTGCTCACCCTGACGCCCCGGGACGCCTGACCGGGCCGCCCCCGCCGATCACGACAAAAACCGGATTTCGTCTCGGGGCGCCGGTGGGCTAGAGTTGTCCATGTCGCCGGGAGACCGGCGGCGATCGGGGTGTAGCGCAGCTTGGCAGCGCGCTTCGTTCGGGACGAAGAGGTCGTGGGTTCAAATCCCGCCACCCCGACAGCCGTAAGACCAGGTCAGGGGCCTGATCCACTTGGTGGATCAGGCCCCTGAGTGGTTTCCGGGGGCGTCTTGGGAGCCGTTTGGGAGCCGATCTCAGGAGTTGGCTCCCAGGGAGCCGCGATTGAGCCTGCCGAGCAGAACCTCGACGCGACACTTACGGGACGGACGCCCGGCAGAGCCTCCCCGCGGTCAAGCAGCGGACTCCACCCCTGGGGCGGAATCCTCCGGCGGGTCGAGGAGTCTGAAAGCGCAGTCTCCCGGACGCCGCCCCAAGCGCTGGACCATGAGAGCGCCGAGGAGCGCTGTCCCCGGGCCACACACCGGTCCCGCATCCGTGCCGACATAGAACAAACCGTTCTCATCCGGCTCCCGGCCCTCGTGCTCGGTGCCGGCGGCCAGCGCGAGGCAGAAGCCGAGGAGATGTCCTCCACTACGCCCTTCATGTCGACGGCAGCAAGCTTCAGGAGCTCCGTGAGGACCTCTTCGTCGCTCCGCCACCCGTCCTTCGGCGCCCAGTTTCCAACCCTGTAGAGATGGAGGACATCGGCCGTCGCGTCCGGCGGGTCTCCCAGCACCAAGTCCGCCAACACGTCGCTCGGCTCCTTCACCACTACACCTTGGCCTTCTCGCCTCCATGGGTTCCCTCGGGTGCGACTTGCGCTGCTTGCTTCTGCATAAGGTTCCCTTCCTTCGTTTGAACCGGGTCACCCAGTCTTGGTCCGGTTCACAGCGAGGAAGGGCCTTCCCACGTGATGATGGACACGCTTCGTTGATCACGCGGCGAGCGTGAGCTTAGCCGCGTGGTGTCGGCGTTCGTATTCGTTGAGGCTGAGGTGGCCGGTGGCGGAGTGCCGACGGCGGGTGTTGTAGCGGGTCAGCCAAGCGAAGACCCTGGCCCTGCAGGTGGCCGGGTCGCCGTAGTCGCGGGCGCCCCACAGGGTCTCGCGTTTGAGGGACGCGTGAAAACGGATGCCGGTGATGGAGAACCTTCGCATGACGCGGGCGACCCGCTTCTCGTTGACCCGCAGGCCTGGTCGCGGAGTTCGGCGGTCACTCGCGGGGAGCCGTAAGCGCCGCGGGACTCGTCGTGGACCTCACGGATCCTCGCCGCCAGGCGGTGGTCGGCCCGCTGCCGGGCAGCCCGGGCCACGCGGCCGGCCCGCCACTTGTAGTAGCTGGGCCTGTTCACCTCCAGGACCTGGCAGAGCCGCTTCACCTCGAAGGCGTCCCGGTGGTCGTCGACGAACTGGAAGCGGCTCCTCACCAGTTCGTCTCCCCGGCGAAATACTTGGCCGTCTTGCGCAGGATGACCCGTTCGGTCGCGAGCTTGCGCTCACTTGCCTCGAGCTCGGCGACCCTGGCCTCCAGCTGCCGGATCCTCTCGTCCGGTTCCGAGGACGGGGTCGTCTGAGGGGCCCGGGTCGCCGACCTGGTGTCCCGGCCCGCGTCCGGGCCGGCGCTGCGGCGTTCACGGCCCCGCAGCACCCAGTTCCGCAGGGTGTTCCTGTTGATGCCCAGGTCAGTGGCGATGCTTTTGTAGGTCGCCCCGGGTGTGGACTCGAACAGGGCCACGGCATCGGCCTTGAACTCGTCCGAGTAGTCCTTCATCGCCATCGGCGGTCTTCTCGCTTCCTCCGGATCAAGCAGATCCAGTATCAGCGTGTCCACCACTCAGAGGGAGGCCCCGTGGCGAGAGGGGGCGGGGGCTACGGTAACGGTCGTCGTTCCCCGATCGGAGCGTTGCCAGGCGTAGGTCCTCCCGGCGTCACCTGCGGCACCGCTGCCGGCGAGGCCACGCGCGCCACTGAGGAATGAGGTCCACGATGCCCACGCCCGGTTTCCCGCCGCACACGCTCGACCCCGAAGGAACGCCGATATGGATCAGTGATCTGGCCTCCGACGCCCCGCACCACATCCTCCACGTCGTGCACGGCATCGAACCGGCGGAGGCGCTGGAAAGGCTCGGCGCCAAAACGAGGTTGATGCAGCCCTGCGCACTGCCCGACAGCAGGCCGGACGAGTGGACGTCACTGCCGTGCGCGGCTCTCGGTATGGACCCGGGATCGTCTGCGGCGCTGTTGGCGGGACGCGTCGGCGAGTGGACCTTCGTCTACGACGACTCCGGATTCACCTTCGAGGACGCGGCGGAGGCACTGTCCGCCGATGGACGGACGGCGGCCACGAGCGTGTTCAGCATCAACGGGGACGCCAGCCTCACCTATGCCGTCGACGGCGAGCAGGTCGCTTGGGTCGACGTCGACGGTCTCGCCCTGGAGGAGGATCTTCCCCGTATGCCCGCCGAACTGCGCGCCGCATTCGAAGCCGCCGGCACCGTGGAGGAGGAAGGCCTCAAGCCGGGCGAGGCCGACAGCTCCATCACCATGCGTGCCATCTGCGCTCTGGCCGGCCTCCCGCTCACCCTGAGCGCCCTACGCCAGGTTCCACTGGTGATCCTGCCGTTCGGCTGACGGTGCTAACTCGTCTCAGCGAGCAGCGTGAGCGGCGAGACGTCGAGGGCGGCTGCGATGGCGACGAGGTCGTCGACGTCGCAGCGGCGCTGCCGGCATTCGATGCGGGACAGCATCGTGATGGTCATGGGGCGGCCGAGCGCAGTCACTCGTTCGGCCAGCTGGCGCTGAGCGAATCCGCGCGCTGCGCGGGAACGGGTTATGAGCTCGTAACACGATCTTGCTGAATCGTCCTGGTAGGCCGTTACCGGTGTGATGATTCGGCCGTTCGTGAGGTGTGGGCACCCGACCGTGGATCGTGGACGATGCGTTGTGGGCTCTGGTCGAGCCGTTGCTGCCGCCATGGCCGGAGCGGTCGCCAGGGCCGAGACCGGTGCCGGACCGGCTCTGCCTCTAGGGCACCCTGTTCGTCCTCTACAACGACATAGCCTGGCAACTCCTGCCCTTGGAGCTGGGGTTCGGATCGGGGCAGACGTGCTGGCGCCGGCTGGACCGGTGGCAGAAGGCGGGAGTCTTCGACCAGTTGCATCGGATCCTGCTCGCCAGGCTGAATGCGGCCGGCGAACTCGACTGGTCGCGTGCGTGTGTGGACGGTTCCCACATCCGCGCGAAAAAGGGGGACCCGACACCGGCCCGTCGCCGGTCGACTGGCGGAAGACGGGCAGCAAACACCACCTGATCTGCGACGGACGCGGCACCCCGCTCAAGGTGATCACGACCGCGGCCAACGTCAACGACGTCACCCAGACCCTCGCCCTGGTCGACGGCATCCCACCCGTCGCGGGCCGCCGCGGCCGGCCCCGACGACGGCCCGAGGCCCTGCTCGGCGACAAGGGCTACGACTCCAATCCCAACCGTGACGAACTGCGTCGCCGACGGATCCTGCCCGTCATCTCCCGCAAGGGATCACCGAACATCAAAGGCATCGGCAAGCTGCGATACGTCGTCGAGCAGACCTTCACCCTGCTCCACCACTTCAAACGACTCGCCGTCCGCTGGGAACGCCGCACCGAACTCCACGACGCCTTCGTCTCCCTCGCCTGCAGCCTCATCTGCTACCGACGCCTCAAGAAGAGAAGTGAGTGATCACCACAACGGAAGGAATTGGACCAAGCCCGCACATGTCGACCTACTTGGCATCGCGCCTGCGGCTCCGGTCCCGAACTCCCAGTCGCCTGATTCGCCAGGCAGGGAGCGGGTGGCGGGCCTCCGTGACGATGAAGTGAGCCATGTCGACCAGCATGCGTCGAACAACTGAGACAGGGACGACCAGATCGTCCCATTGGTTGTAGTTGGCGTGAAGGCGGATCTGATCGTCGGAGACGCGCTCCAGGACGCAGCTTTCCACGCCAAGTAGCAGCTCGTCGCCGGCCTCGATCTTGAGCCATTGCAGGAGCAGAGACGAGACTGCCCAGTCAGGCCCGCACTGGTCAACAAACTCCTCCGCTGCCCATCGCAAAGCCTGGGGCGTGTCCTCGGGGGCCCTGATCAGAGTCCTACCGAAGGCGGGAGCGACCTGATGCATCGAGCCGTCCTCGCTCGCGTCAGCGGCGGCTATCTCCTCCAGGCCGAAGACCCAGGCGCCTTCGGAGGAACGGACAGCGTTGTTCACGTGGCTCATCTGTACGACGATGCCACGCCCGTCGCGGCGCGCAGCCCACGAGGATTCCGAAGCGCTCCGCTCGTGATCGTGTTACGAGCTCTAAAACCTTCGTTCCAGGACGAGTTGGCGGTCGGTCTACGCGCGGAGCTATGACCCCCGACTGATCATTCGGGCAATTCCGGCGGGTTCTCGCACAACTATTACCGACCGGTACCGGCAGCTGCTACAACAGGGGACGCTCACTCAACCCCCCACCCACCCCCCACACTTCGGAGGGCTGACAGCTATGTCAGTACGGAGATTCTGGGCGTCCGCATCCACTCTGCTCCTCGTCGCCGCTGCCGCACTGGGTCTGGCCCAGCCGGCTTCGGCATCCCCCTCGGCCGCCGCCGGCGGGTACGTCGCTCTGGGCGACTCGTACTCGTCCGGTGTCGGCGCGGGGAGCTATCTGTCCGACAGCGGTGACTGCCGGCGCAGCACCAAGGCCTACCCGTACCTCTGGGCGGCGGCGAACTCGCCGTCGTCGTTCACCTTCGTCGCCTGTTCGGGCGCCACCACGAGCACCGTTTCCGGCAGCCAGCTGGGGTCGCTCACCACGTCCACCTCGTTGGTGAGCGTCACTGCGGGCGGAAATGACGTCGGGTTCGCCGACGTCATGCAGGACTGCGTGCTGTCCGGCGAGTCCGCGTGCATCGCGGCTGTGGACACGGCCGTCGGGAAGATGAACAACACGCTGCCGTCCGGGCTGAGTTCGCTGTACTCCTCCATCCACTCCAGGGCACCGCAGGCTCATGTCGTGGTGCTGGGGTACCCCCGCTTCTACAAGATCGGCGGGAGCTGCCTCGTCGGCCTGTCCGACAAGGCGCGTACGGCCATCAACAACGCCTCCGACGTGCTGAACGGCGTCATCGCCAAGCAGGCGGCGAACGCCGGGTTCACCTTCTCCGGGGTCGCCGACGAGTTCACCGGACACGAGATCTGCTCCGGCGATCCGTGGCTGCACAGCGTCTCGATCCCCGTCTACAACTCGTACCACCCGAAGCCCGAGGGCCAGTCGGGCGGCTACCTGCCCGCGTTCCGCTCCGCGGCGTAAGGCGGAAGAGCGCAGACGAGGGGCGGCACCGTCTCGGCGGTGCCGCCCCTCCGTCATGCTGCCGGACGGGTCGCCTTGAGCGAGTACATCAAGGGGATGCGCGGCCGGTCCGACGGGTAGCGGAAGAAGTCGTCCGCTCCGCGTTTCAGAACCGGGAAACGGGCGAAGAGCGAGGCGTCGTGCTCGTGCAGGAACTCGATCCGCAGGCCCGCGGCGGCCAGCGCGGACACCACACTGCCCACCGGGTGCTGCCACTCGACGCTGCGGTTGTGGACGGTCGGGGCGTCGAAGTCCGCGTACGTACCCGGCGTCTCGTCCACCCATGCCTCGCGGCTGAAGTAGTCGTGCACGATCCGCGAACCCGTCTCGTCGTCGAGGCAGTCCGTGAGCGGATGGAACTCCGCGAGGTACAGGAAGCCGCCCGGCGCCACCAGTGACGCGACCGTCTCGGCCCAGCGGCCGATGTCGGGCAGCCAGTTCAGCGCGCCGACGCCCGTGTAGACGATGTCGTACGAGGAGTCCGGTACGGCCTGGGCCGCGTCGTACACGTCGGCGGCGACGAAGGCCGCGCGGTCGGGGCCGAGCCCCAGGTCCTCGGCGAGGGCGCGGGCGGTCTCGACGGCCGGTTCGGAGAAGTCGAGGCCGACGACCTGCGCGGCGCCGTGCCGTGCCCAGGAGAGCGTGTCCAGTCCGATGTGGCACTGCAGGTGCAGCAGCGACCGGCCGGTCACGTCACCGACCTCGGCCAGCTCGAAGGGCCGCAGGGCGTCCTTCCCGGTACGGAAGGCGTCGAGGTCGTAGAAGTCACTGCCGGCGTGGATGGGCACACGCTCATCCCACAGCCTGCGGTTGGCCTCGCGCCAGTCGGGCGGTATCGGAGCGGTGGACATGTCGGCGAGGTTATCCACAGGCTGCGGACGAAGCGAACGGATTGTCGGGCGTTCGACGCAGAATGGGGTCATGACTGAGGCAACAGGTTCGTCGACGAACGCATCCGTCCCGCTGTGGGAGCAGCGTTTCCGGGCTCCCCGGGTATCGCTGCCCGACTGGGCCGAGGACGCGCCGGACCGCGCGTTGTTCGTGTCCAACGCTACGGGCACCTACGAGCTGTACACATGGGACCGGGCGACCGGCGAGCAGCGCCAGGTGACCGACCGGCCGAACGGCACGACGGACGGCGTACTGACGCCGGACGGCGAGGCCGTGTGGTGGTTCGACGACACCGACGGGGACGAGTTCGGTGTGTGGATGCGGCGGCCGTTCCACGGCGGGGTCGAGACGGCGAACGAGCCTGCCGCCCCCGGCCTCGCACCCTCCTACCCGGCCGGGCTCGCGATCGGCCGGGACAACACGGCGGTGATCGGCCGTTCGACGGACGAGGACGGCACGACGGTCCACGTCGTACGGCCGGGCGCGGACCCCGTCGAGATCTACCGCCACCGCGAGTCGGCCGGGGTCGGGGACCTGTCGCACGACGGGACGCTGATCGCCCTGGAGCACACCGAGCACGGGGACGCGATGCACTCCGCGCTGCGCGTGGTGCGGCCGGACGGGACGACGGTCGCGGAGCTGGACGACACCGCGGGGGGTACGAAGGAGCTGGGCCTCGCGGTCCTCGGCTTCGCCCCGGTCGCCGGGGACACCCGGCTGCTGGTCGGGCACCAGAGGCGTGGGCGCTGGGAGCCGATGATCTGGGACCCGGTGGCGGGCACGCAGACGGACCTGGCCATCGATCTGCCGGGCGATGTGGGCGCCGAGTGGTATCCGGACGGCTCCGCGCTCCTCATCGAGCACGGCTTCGAGGCCCGCAGCGAGCTCTGGCGGTACGAGCCCGCCGCGTCCGACGGCAGGCTGGTGCGGGTGGAGACGCCCACCGGTACGGTCTCGGGCGCCACGGCCCGGCCGGACGGGACGGTGGAGTACCTCTGGTCGTCGGCGGCCGAGCCGCCGGTGGTCCGGTCGACGACCGGTGCGGTGGTGCTGGACCCGCCGGGTGCCGAAGCACCCGGGTCGATGCCGGTCGAGGACGTGTGGGTGGAGGGCCCCGGCGGCCGTATCCACGCGCTCGTCCAGCGCCCGGCCGCCCCCGCCGAGGGGCCGTTCCCGACAGTCTTCGAGATCCACGGCGGCCCGACCTGGCACGACAGCGACGCCTTCGCGGCCGGGCCCGCCGCCTGGGTGGACCACGGCTACGCGGTCGTCCGGGTCAACTACCGCGGCTCGACCGGATACGGGCGGGCGTGGACGGACGCGCTCAAGCACCGGGTCGGGCTGATCGAGCTGGAGGACATCGCGGCGGTGCGGGAGTGGGCGGTGAAGTCCGGCCTCGCGGACCCGGCCGCGCTGGTCCTGTCCGGCGGATCCTGGGGCGGCTACCTCACCCTGCTCGGCCTCGGTACGCAGCCCGGTGACTGGGCCCTCGGCCTGGCCGCGGTCCCCGTCGCGGACTACGTGACGGCGTACCACGACGAGATGGAGGCCCTGAAGGCGATGGACCGCACACTGCTGGGCGGGACGCCGGAGGAGGTGCCCGAGCGGTTCGAGGCATCGTCGCCCCTGACGTACGTCGACGCCGTGCGGGCCCCCGTCTACATCTCGGCCGGCGTCAACGACCCGCGCTGCCCGATCCGCCAGGTCGAGAACTACGTGGACCGGCTGAAGGAACGCGACGCGGTGCACGAGGTCTACCGGTACGACGCCGGTCACGGCTCGCTCGTCGTGGAGGAGCGGATCAAGCAGGTCCGGCTGGAGCTCGGCTTCGCCCGGCGCCACCTGGCGGGGCTCTCGCCCGCGGGGCCCGGCGACCCCACTGGTCCGGAAGAGGGGGCCCCGGGCGGCGACGCGTAGGGGCCGAATAAAGGGAGGCTTTTCGGGTGCCCCCGCTCCGGCCGGACGGAGCGGGGACCGTACCGTGGAGGGGTGTACCGGTTCCTGCTGACCCCGCGATGGTGGGGGATCAACCTCTTCGTCGTGCTGGCCATCCCGTTCTGCGTGTTCATGGGCACCTGGCAGCTCGGCCGCTTCGAGGACCGCGTGCACACGCACGAGGCCGCCGAGAAGCAGCCCGCCCCGGGCACCCGGGCCGCCGAGCCGCTCGACGAGCTGCTGCCCGTTGACACGGAGACCTCCGGCCGGCCCGCCACCGCGAGCGGCCGGTACGCGGACCGCTTCCTGGTGCCCGGCCGCGAGCTGGACGACCGCAAGGGCTTCTACGTCCTGGACATGCTGCGCACCGACAGCGGCAAGGCCCTGCCGGTGGTACGCGGCTGGCTGCCCGGGAAGCCCGGACACACCCAGGTGCCGCCCGCGCCGGCCGGCCGGGTCACGGTGACCGGCGACCTCCAGGCTTCGGAGAACGCGGGCACCGCGGGGGTGGGCGTGACGGGCGGGCTGCCGGACGGCCAGGTGGGCATGATCAGCGCCGCGTCGCTGGTCAACCTCGTGCCGTACGACGTGTACGACGCCTGGGTGACGCTCCCGAAGAGCGGCGAAGGCACCTCGACGGAGGCGGCCGGTGGTGCCGCCCGGGCCGGAGCGACCGCGCTGCGCCCGGTGCCGGCCGCCGCGCCGGAGGGCGGGGGGCTCGACCTCAAGGCCTTCCAGAACCTCGGCTACACGGGTGAGTGGTTCGTCTTCGCCGCGTTCGTGGTCTTCATGTGGTTCCGCCTGCTGCGCCGCGAGGCCGAGGCGGCCAGGGACCTGAAGCTGGGACTGGTCCCCGAGGCGGAGGCGCCGGGCGCCGAGGCGGAGGCCCGTCCCGGGGCTTGAGGGGCCAGGGGGCCGCAGACCGGCCCCGCCCGGCTCCGCGCCCGGCCCCCTCCCGCTCCTGCGACGGCTCCTGCTCCTGCTCCTGCTCCTGCTCCTGCTCCGACACTTCTACGGCGACGAAGGCTCCAGGACGCCCGTCCGGTAGATCGTCCCCGCGCAGGCGTTGTCGATCTTCGTCGCGGCGACCGGGGCACCCGGCTCCGGGGTGTGCTGCACGGAGACGCTGCCCTGTGCGGTACCCGTGCCGTCGGCGGTGCCGAACTGCGGCTCCGTAGCCGTCTCGGTCTCCCCCGTGCCGCCGGCCGCCGCAACCCCGGCGGAGCCGCCGCTGCCCGCGCCCGCCGTGCTGTCCGTCGGCGTCGGGGAGGGCGAGCCGCCGGTGGACGGACAGGTTTCCTTGGGGACCCAGGCGAACTGCACCTCGTAGGCCATGTCCGGCTTCAGCAGGACGGTGGACTCCTCGGTGGCCGGGTCGGGCAGACCGGACGCGGGATCGCCCTCGGTGTGCCGGACGACGTCGATCCGGGTCCGGTCGGCGGCGCCCATCGCCTCGAACCCCACGGTGCCCCCGCTGCTCACCGAACAGTCCGTGCCGGACACGTTGGCGATGCGGAAGGCCCCGTACACCGTGCCGTCGGCACCCGCGGCGCCGGTCGTCGCCGACCTCACGCCGAGCTGACCCGGGTCGCACGCGGGCAGGCCGCCCGCCGCGCTGGCGGCGGGGTCGGCGGACGCGCCGGTCGTGTCACCGTCCTGCCCCTGGCCGCTGCTGTCGGACGGACTCGCGGTGCTCTCCGGGAGCCCCTGGCCCCCGTCCGGGTGTCCGCCGCCGCTCTCGCCACCGCCTCCGTTGCCGGAGTCCGCGCCGGGGTCGTCGCCGTTGCCGCCCTGCGCCTGTTCGCCGTGTCCGACGATGGCAGGGCTGGCGGTGCTCGAACCCTCCGAGTTCGCGACGTGGACGAACGCGGGGACGGCGGTGCCGATCAGCAGCGCGGCGGCCGCCGCCCCGACCAGGGCCTGCCGTCGCCGGGCACGCCGTGCGGGCACCGCACGGTGCAGCCGGTCGAGGCTGCCCTCGCTCGGCTCCAGGCCCTGCACCACGCCGTGCATCATGCGGCGCAGCGCGTCCCCGTCGTCGCCGTCGCCGAAGGGGTCGCTCACGCCGAACGGGCCGGCCGGGGTCGTGAAGCCCACCGTGTCGCCGTCCTCCGTGCCCCGGCCTCCTAGCCGCGGGGCCTGTTCATGCTCGTGCTCGTGGTGGTCACCGCGCCGGCTCATACCTGCGCCTCCATCACCACGCGCAGGGCCGCGATGCCGCGCGACCCGTACGCCTTCACCGAGCCCAGGGATATCCCCAGCGTCTCGGCGACCTGGGCCTCGGTCATGTCCGCGAAGTAGCGCAGGACCAGCACCTCGCGCTGGCGCCTCTGCAGCCCGCGCATCGCCTTGATCAACGCGTCCCGCTCCAGCTGGTCGTACGCGCCCTCCTCCGCACTCGCCATGTCCGGCATCGGCTTCGAGAGCAGCTTCAGCCCGAGGATGCGGCGCCGGAGCGCGGAGCGGGAGAGGTTGACGACGGTCTGGCGCAGGTACGCGAGAGTCTTCTCGGGCTCGCGGACCCGGCTGCGCGCGGAGTGCACGCGGATGAACGCCTCCTGCACGACGTCCTCGCAGGACGCCGTGTCGTCCAGCAGCAGGGCCGCGAGGCCGAGCAGCGAACGGTAGTGGGCGCGGTAGGTCTCGGTGAGATGGTCGACGGTGGTTCCGGCTGCCACGCTCTCCTCAGCGCCCTCGCGCTGCGCCGGCAGCCCCGTCCGACGCGCGGCGGGCATGGGCGCGATCACCGGCATGCCGCCGGCTGCGCGGGCCCGTCGGAGCGGTCGCACCGAAGCGCCGCGCAAGGGGCCCACCACTGTGATATCGAGAACCTCTGCCACGCCAGTTGGACACGCTTCCCCCCGTCAGGGTTGTACGCATACGGCACCGCGTTTGAAGCCCTGCGATATGCCTTCATACGTACCCGCTCTTCCCCAGATGCCCCGCACATGCGCCCCGCCGCGCAAGAAGTGACCGCTTAGACGCCTGGCGCCCGATCCGCGGTTGCAACGAACCGAAAGGTCATCGTCTGTCACGGCGACTGCCCAGCTCAAGAGGTTCAGACCAGCAAGTTGCTCACAGATCGTGCACAGAAAGTACAAAAAGGGTTCGATCCGGACCTCGTGATCACGGTCGTTCAGGACCGGGGAAACTCGGCGGCCACCGATTCGGCGATCTGCGCCACGTTGAGCGCCGCGCCCTTGCGGAGGTTGTCGCCGCAGACGAAGAGCTCCAGCGCCTGCGGATCGTCCAGCGAGCGCCGGACCCGGCCGACCCAGGTCGGGTCGGTGCCCACCACGTCGGACGGGGTGGGGAAGTCGCCGGCGCCCGGACTGTCGTACAGCACCACTCCGGGAGCGGTCGCCAGGATCTCGTGGGCCCGGTCGACCGCGACCTCGTTCTCGAAGCGGGCGTGCACGGACATCGAGTGGGTGGCGACGACGGGTACGTAGACGCAGGTCGCCGACACCCGCAGGCCCGGGAGGCCGAGGATCTTGCGGCACTCCTCGCGGATGGCCAGTTCCTCCGACGACCAGCCGTCCCCGGCGTCCGTCCCGGCCCAGGGGACGACGTTGAGCGCGACCGGCGCGGCGAACGGGCCGCCCTGGGTGTCGCCCACCACGCGGCGCACGTCGCCCGGCTTCGTACCGAGTTCGGTGCCGGCCACCATCGACAGCTGTTCGCGCAGGACGGCGACTCCGTCGCGCCCGGCGCCGCTGACGGCCTGGTAGGAGGAGACGACCAGCTCGCGCAGGCCGAACTCGGCGTGCAGGGCGCCGACCGCGACGATCAGCGCGAGCGTGGTGCAGTTCGGGTTCGCGACGATGCCGCGCGGTCTCATCCGTACGGCGTGCGGGTTGATCTCGGGCACGACGAGCGGAACGTCGTCGTCCGTACGGAAGGCCGCGGAGTCGTCGATGACGACGGCGCCCTTGGACGCGGCGACCGGGGCCCATTGCGCGGAGACCTCGGCGGGCACCAGGAAGAGCGCCACGTCGACGCCCTCGAAGACGTCCTCGGTGAGTCCGAGGACCTCGCTCTCCTCACCGCGTACGACCAGCTTGCGGCCGGCCGAGCGCGGTGAGGCGACGAGTCTGACCTCGCCCCAGACGTCCGCGTGCTGCGAGAGGATCTGGAGCATGACGCCACCGATCGCCCCGGTCGCACCGACGACCGCGAGCGAAGGGCGGCGTGCGGTCATCGGCCGGTGCCCCCGTACACGACTGCCTCGTCGGAGTCGCTGTCGAGGCCGAAGGCGGTGTGGACCGCGCGGACGGCCTCGTTGACGTCGTCGGCGCGGGTGACCACCGAGATGCGGATCTCGGATGTCGAGATCAGCTCGATGTTCACGCCGGCGTCGGAGAGCGCCTCGAAGAAGCCCGCGGTGACCCCGGGGTTGGTCTTCATACCTGCGCCGACCAGGGAGATCTTGGCGATCTGGTCGTCGTAGCGCAGCGAGTCGAAGCCGATCACGCCACGGTTGCGCTCCAGGGCGTCGATGGCCTTGCGGCCCTCGGACTTGGGGAGCGTGAACGAGATGTCCGTCAGGCCGGTCGAGGCGGCGGAGACGTTCTGCACCACCATGTCGATGTTGACCTCGGCGTTCGCGATCGTACGGAAGATCGCGGCGGCCTCGCCCGGCTTGTCGGGCACGCCGACGACGGTGATCTTGGCCTCGGAGACGTCATGGGCGACTCCGGAGATGATGGCGTGCTCCACCTGCTGGTCCCCTTGCGGCTCGTTGCTGACCCAGGTGCCGCGCAGTCCGGAGAAGGAGGAGCGGACGTGGATCGGGATGTTGTAACGGCGTGCGTACTCGACGCACCGGTGCAGCAGCACCTTGGAGCCGGACGCGGCCAGCTCCAGCATGTCCTCGAAGGAGATCCAGTCGATCTTGCGGGCCTTCTTCACGACCCGCGGGTCGGCGGTGAAAACGCCGTCCACATCGGTGTAGATCTCACATACCTCGGCATCCAGCGCGGCCGCGAGCGCGACGGCGGTGGTGTCGGACCCGCCGCGGCCGAGGGTGGTGATGTCCTTCTTGTCCTGGGACACACCCTGGAACCCCGCGACGATCGCGATGTTCCCCTCGTCCAGCGCCGTACGGATACGGCCCGGCGTCACATCGATGATGCGCGCTTTGTTGTGGACCGAGTCGGTGATGACGCCTGCCTGGCTGCCGGTGAACGACTGGGCCTCGTGGCCCAGGTTCTTGATCGCCATGGCCAGCAGCGCCATGGAGATCCGCTCTCCCGCGGTCAGCAGCATGTCGAACTCACGCCCGGCCGGTATCGGGGATACCTGCTCGGCGAGATCGATCAACTCGTCCGTCGTGTCGCCCATCGCTGACACCACGACAACCACCTGGTTGCCGTTCTTCTTGGCATCGACGATTCGCTTGGCGACGCGCTTGATGCCCTCGGCATCGGCTACGGAGGAGCCTCCGTACTTCTGCACGACAAGGCCCACGTGCGCTCCTCGCTCAGTCCATTACTGCGGTCGGCTCAGTTTATCGAGCAGCCCGGAAACGCCCCGCCGATACCACATGGTGAGATGTCCCGCTCACCAAGTGATCATCGGCGCGTCGCCTCCGAACCGCTCGTACCGCGCTGCTGCCCACCGAACACGTACCCATTCCCCTTTGTGGCCCAGCCCACACGTGGCCGGGCCGACCGAGGCCCCGCCTACTTCGCGGGGCGCAGTCCCAGCGGTCCCGCGATCTCCTCGAACATGACGCGGCCCGCCTCCTCGGCGAGATCGTCGTCGCCCGCGTCCTGGTCGGTGTCCAGGCCGTCCAGCTCCTGGAGGGGCTGGTTGAGGCGGATGTGGGCGATCAGGGACTGGAGAGCGCGCAGGGTGGCGGAAGCTGTGGAGCCCCAGTTGGAGAAGTAGGAGAACTGCCACCACCACAGGCCCTCGGTGGTGCGGCCCTCCTCGTAGTGGGCCAGGCCGTGGCGCAGGTCCGTGACGAGGTCGGCCAGGTCGTCGGAGATGCGGGCCGGGACCGGGGACTTGCGGGGCTCGTACGGGTCGAAGACCTCGGAATAGACGTCGATCGGCTCCAGGAGGGCCGCGAAGCGCTCGCGCAGGCCGTCGGCGTCCGGCTCGGCGCCCAGGTCCGGCTCGTAGCGCTCGTCGGGGACGATGTCCTCGTACGCGCCGAGCCGGCCGCCGGCCAGCAGCAGCTGGGAGACCTGGAGGAGCAGGACCGGAACGGCCTCTTCCGGCTCCTTGACCCTGGACACCTCGGTGACCGCGACGATGAACGTCTTGATCTGGTCCGCGATCTGGACCGCGAAATCGCCGGGGTCCTGCGTGACGGTGTTCAACGTGGCGTCAGACATCGAGGAGACCTCCCGTGTGCACGGTCGGAGACGGTGAGTAGAAGATAACCGCGCCGAACGTAAAGCCCTCGTGAGTGCCGGGGGAACCGTCAGACATCCAGCAGTCGCCTCCCCTCGAAGGCGCGGCCGAGAGTGACCTCGTCCGCGTACTCCAGGTCGCCGCCCACCGGCAGACCGCTGGCCAGCCGGGTGACGCGCAGCCCCATGGGCTTGACCATCCGCGCCAGGTACGTCGCGGTGGCCTCGCCCTCCAGGTTGGGGTCGGTCGCCAGGATCAGTTCGGTGATGGAACCGTCGGCGAGGCGGGCCAGCAGCTCGCGGATGCGCAGATCGTCCGGACCGACGCCCTCGATGGGGCTGATCGCCCCGCCCAGTACGTGGTAGCGGCCCCGGAACTCACGGGTCCGCTCGATCGCGACGACGTCCTTGGGCTCCTCGACCACGCAGATGACCGACCGGTCGCGGCGCTGGTCGCGGCAGATGCCGCACTCCTCCTGCTGGGCCACGTTGCCGCAGACCGCGCAGAAGCGGACCTTGTCCTTGACCTCCAGGAGGGCGTGGGCCAGGCGCCGTACGTCCGTGGGCTCCGCCTGCAGCACGTGGAAGGCGATCCGCTGCGCGCTCTTGGGACCGACGCCGGGCAGCCTGCCCAGTTCGTCGATGAGGTCCTGAACCACGCCTTCGTACAACGGAACGCCTTCCTGACTGAGTCGGCTGAGTCGTGGTACGTACCGTAGGGGGTACGTACGGTCTTGGGTATGCGGCCGGTCAGAACGGCAGGCCGGGCATGCCACCGCCCAGCCCCTGGGTCAGCGGGCCGAGCTTCTGCTGCTGGAGCTGCTGGGCGTTCTCGTTGGCCGCCTGGACCGCCGCGACGACGAGGTCCGCGAGGGTCTCGGTGTCCTCCGGGTCCACCGCCTTCGGATCGATCACCAGGCCGCGCAGCTCGCCCGAGCCGTTGACCGTCGCCCTGACCAGACCGCCGCCCGCCTGGCCGTCGACCTCGGTCCTGGCGAGCTCCTCCTGGGCCTGGGCGAGCTCCTGCTGCATCTTCTGGGCCTGCTGCAGCAGCTGCTGCATATCGGGCTGACCACCACCGGGAATCACGGTCACTCCAGGCATTTCGACGACAAATGTTTCGGTACGCCGAGCCTACGTTGTCCCCGGGCGACGCGCCCTACCCGCCGAGGCGCAACTCTTTCGGGTGAGATCGGGAGAGCGGTGCCGGGACTCCTATACCTGACCAGAGGCCGTGCGCACCCGGGAATACCGCGATTTCGACCCCATGGCCCACCATTCGGCGGTAGGAAGGGCATGCGTCCCGGTACGCACGCGCATACTTCCCGTCACGCATGGTTACGCACGGGGGACTGCCCGTCGCGTCCAGGGGCACCGAGCAGCCAGGGAGCAGAGATCCGCCCCGTCGTCGAGTACGCGGTCGTGAGCACGCGTCGCTATGCAGCATGCAGAGGAGTACCCCGGTGAGTCAGCCGGAGATGCAGCCCGAAGTGCCGCCCCGCAAGTCCGGCGCGTCCGGCCCGGCAGGTGCGGCCGCTCCTTCCGGTACGGGCTCCGGCACCGAGGACCGTGCGGGGCGGGGCCGTGACCTGACCGGCGAGCCGTTCCCGCTGGGCGACTGGGGGGAGCCCGCCCCGCGGCTGGACGAGCTCTACCGGTGGCTGGAGGCGGACGCGCTGCGCACCGCCGACTGGTATCTGAACGACCGGCTCTGGAAGCGGCGCGCGGCCAGGGCGCTGCGGACGGGCACCGCGGCCGGGGTGGTCGCGGGTGCCGCCCTGCCGCTGCTCGACCTGACCGGCGCGCTGCACGGTGCGGCCGGCTGGGGGTATCTGTCGCTGCTGCTGGGCGCCGCGTGCATGGCGTGCGACCGGTACTTCGGCCTGACCTCGGGCTGGATAAGGAACCTCGCGACCGCGCAGGCCGTGCAGCGGCGGCTCCAGGTGCTCCGGTTCGACTGGGCGTCGGAGTGCGTACGGGAGGTGCTCGGCCCGGCCGAGGGCACGGCGAGCGAGGCGACCGAGCGGTGCCTGGGGGTGCTGCGGCGCTTCTCCGAGGACATCACGGAGCTCGTACGGTCGGAGACCGCCGACTGGATGGTGGAGTTCCGTGCCGGCCCAGCGCCGCTGGGCATGCAGGCCCTGGTCTCCGGCGGCTCCGGGAACGGGCGCCCGGAGCCGGGGAGCGCGCCCGGCCGCTTCCCGCTCCAGTCGATGGGCCGGCCGAACATGCCGCGGCAGCGGCCGCCGGAGTCCCCGCGCTGACCGTTCACCGGCCGGTGCGGGGTCCGGCGCGGGACACCGGGGCCGCGTCAGCTGAAGACGATCATCGACCCCTGGGCGAGGCTGCGGGTGGCCGCGGCGTGCAGGCCGAGCCAGACGTGGCGCTCCCGGGCGAAGGGGTTGTCGTCGTACGGGACGGAGCTCGCCGGTTCCTCCAGCTCGGTGGGGGCGGCGGGCGGCAGGGGGGCGGGCGGCGGGTTCAGCGGATCGATGCCGATGGCCGGGGCGACGAACTCCAGCTCCCGCAGCAGCCCATGGGCCGAACCGAGCGGGCCGCCGCCCGCCAGCAGGTCGTCGGTGGAGACCGGGGCGGCGAAGTCGAGGGGCACGTACGCCCCCGCGTGGTCGAAGTGCCACACCAGGTGCGACTGGCGGGCGGTCTGCTCGAACATCTCCAGCAACTGCTCGTAGTCCCCGCCCAGCTCGTCGACCGGCGTGACGGCGAGGCCGCTGAGCTGGAGCAGATAGGCGCGGCGCAGGAAGTGCAGGGCCTCGTAGTCGAAGCCCGCGACCGGGGCCACGTCCCCGGTCAGTCCCGGCATGTACGCGTAGACGGGGACGGGCGGCAGTCCGGCCTCGCCCAGGGCCTTGTCGTAGAGGGCGATCTCTTCGGCGAAGGGGTTGTCGGGGCTGTGGCACAGCACATCGACGAGGGGGACCAGCCACAGGTCACAGGCCACGAAGTCTCGCTCTCCAACGGGGGCGTGCGGTGGTCGGGCCAGCGTAATGCGGCAGGCACCGCGCGCACAGTGGTCGCTCACGACCGGCCCGGGGCGCGGTGGGGCGGCGGCCGGTGCCCGCGGGGGTCAGGAGCGCCCCTGGTCCTCCTCCGCGGCCGGCTCCGGACCGGCCAGGCGGTCCGCCCAGCTCAGCGCGTGGCCGTTGTAGCCGTCGATCACCGCGCGCAGGGCCTCGCGGTCCCGTTGCGTGATCGCGGCGACCAGTTCGGCGTGGCCGTTCCACAGCCAGTCCCGCATGTCCGCGTCGCCCCGCAGGTACGGCACGGCGAACACCCATGCCTGGACGCGCAGCCGGTGCAGGAAGTCGCTGATGTAGCCGTTGCCGATGAGGCCGCCCAGCTCGCGCCAGAAGCGCAGGTCGTAGCCGATGAGGATGTCCAGGTCCCCCGAGCGCGCGGCGCGGGCGGCCTCCTCGGCACGTCGGCGTACGGACACGAGCGCGTCCCGGTAGTCGGCGCGCGGCGCGGGGACCGGGTCGTGGAAGACGCCCCGGATGACCCCGTCCATGACCAGGGCGCGGGCCTCCACCATCGCCCGGTAGTCCGCGACCGTGAACTGGTGCACCCGGAAGCCGCGGTGCTGGTCGGATTCGAGGAGGCCCTGCGCGGACAGGTCGAACAGCGCCTCGCGGACGGGCGTCGCGGAGACCCCGTACTGCTCGGCGATCTGTTTGACGGTGAACTCACGTCCCGGCAGCAGACGCCCGGCGAGCACCTCGTCACGCAGCGCGTCCGCGATCTGCTGCCGCAGGGTGCTGCGGGTGACGGCTCCGCTCGCGCACATGGCGCCCCTCCCCGATTCGGTTCCGGGTCACCTTAGACCGGCTCCGGACCGGTCAGGAGCCCCCGAGGCCCCCGGCGGGACGGACCACGCCGCTATTCTCGTCCCCGTCCGGCGTGTTGTCGTACGGGGGAGGCCGCACACCATGGAGAAGCTCGGGTCCACCGATCCTCAGCGCATCGGCGCGTACCGCCTGCTGGGGCGACTCGGCGCGGGCGGCATGGGCCAGGTCTATCTGGCCCGTTCCGACCGCGGCCGTACGGTCGCGCTCAAACTCGTACGCGAGGAACTCGCCGCGCAGCAGGTGTTCCGCGACCGGTTCCGCCAGGAGGTGCGGGCCGCCCGCCGGGTGGGCTCCACCTGGACCGCGCCCGTGCTGGACGCCGACACCGAGGCCGACGTGCCATGGGTCGCCACCGGATATGTGGCGGGGCCCTCTCTCCACGCGACCGTCTCGGGCCGGTCCGACACCGGATCCGGCCCGGCCCCCGGCACGTTCGGCCCGCTGCCGGAACGGTCCGTCCGTATTCTCGGCGCCGGTCTCGCGCATGCCCTGAAGGCCATCCACACGGCCGGCCTCATCCACCGGGACCTGAAGCCCTCCAACATCCTGCTCACGATCGACGGTCCACGCGTCATCGACTTCGGGATTGCCAGGGCCCTGGACACCGTCACCGACGGCGGCCTCACCCGCACCGGCGCACTGGTCGGTTCGCCCGGCTTCATGTCCCCGGAGCAGGTGCGGGGCGAGCGGGTGAGCGCGGCGAGCGACGTGTTCTGCCTGGGGTCGGTGCTGACGTACGCCCTGACCGGGCGGCTCCCCTTCGGCGCCGCGGCCAACGAGATGCACGCCCTGCTGTTCCGCATCGCGCAGGAGGACCCGGACCTGACCGGGGTCACGGCGGGCCTCGACGACCTCATCCGGGGCTGCCTCCACAAGGACCCGCAGGCCAGGCCGTCCACGGACGAAATCCTGGGCCTGCTGGCGGACGGCGACGACAGCGCGGAGCCCTGGCTGCCGGGCGCGCTCATCGCCCAACTCGGCCGCCATGCCGTGGAACTGCTCGACTCGGAGGACCCGGAGCACGCGGTGCCGGGGGACGCGGTGCCGGGGGACGCGGTGCCGGCCGACGCGGTGCCGGAGAAGGCAGCCCCGGCCGACGCGGTTCCGGGCGTGCGACCGGGTGCGGGACCGGGTGCCGAACCGGAGGACGGGATGCCGCAGGGCGCGGTCCCCCTCACCAAGCCGGCCGCCCCTGTGGCCGCGGCAGCCGGCGCCCCCGCCGACCCCGGCCCCGAGCCGCCCACCGAGATACTCGACGCCCCCACCGGGCCGACCGCCCCGCTCCCCTCCCCCGGGCAGCCCGCGCCCGGCCCCGTCCACTCGCTCCCCACCGCGGCCGCCGGTGCCGCCGGAGTCACGCCCCCGGCGAGCGGGCACCCGGCCACGCCTCCCCCGCCCGGTTACGGCTACCCGCACCAGCCGGCCCAGCCACAGCACGTCCAGGGCTACGGCCACCCGCAGCAGCCCCACCAGGGCCTGCCCTACGGCTATCCGCAGCAGCCGAGCCCGGACCACGGCTACCCGTACGGCTACCCGCAGCAGCCCGGCCCCGGAGCCACTCCTCCGTACGGCCCCGGCTACCCGGCCGGCACTCAGCACCCGGCCCCCGCCCCGGAACCGGCCCGCAGGAGCAGCGGCTCCACCATCGCCCTGATCGTGGTCGCCGTACTGGTCGCCATCGGGGCCGGCGGGTCCGTCTACGCGCTCATGAACGACAAGGGCGGGACGCCCACGGCGAAGCCCACCCACTCGGCCGGCCCCTCCCCGTCGCAGGCCATCGACGACTCCCCCTCCCCCGACGTCTCCCCCGACCCCTCGCCCAGCGACGACGGGGCCAACGGCGAGGAGGGCGGTGTCCCTGAGGGCTACCTCGGCTCCTGGTCCGGCAGCATCGACAACGCCACCGGCCACTCCACCCGTGAACTGGTCATCCGCCAGGGCGAGGCGGGCGACACCGTCCTCACCCTGACCGCCGAGGGCCCGCTCGACAGTGGCGGCTCCTACCGCTGCGTCTTCGAAGCCCCCCTGACGGCCGAGGCCACCGAGGGCGAGGCGGTGCGGATCGGCCCCTCCACCGTGACGGAGGGCGAGCCGGCGGCCTCCTGCACCCCCGGCGCCCCGACCACGCTCACCCTGCTCCCGGACGGGAGCCTCAGCCGGGAGAACACGTCCAGCGGCGAGAAGCTCACGTACACGAAGACGGGCTGACAGGACGTTCCGCGGTGCTCCGGGAGCGACTGCGGGCCGGTCGAAATCCGGCCGCGCGTACGAGTTGTCACCCGCATGTCATAACCTGCGATCCGGACCGCGCACCTCTCTCGTCTCCAGGTGCCGGGCGGTCCCTTCACCGTGGGGGTAGACACCATCTTGCGTACGCGCAGAATCTCCGCCGCGACCACGATCGCGGTGCTCTTCAGCTCAGTTGTACTGATCGGTGGCGCGGCCAACCCGGCCGCCGCCGACTCCAGCAAGGTCATCGCCGCCGCATCCGTCGGCGACATCGTCGCCGACGGCGTGCACAAGCGCGTCTTCATCAGTGACCCGGCCGGGGGCAAGGTCGTCGTCGCCGATTACAGCGGCACGGTCATCGCGAAGATCAACTCACTGCCGGGGGTGACCGGACTCGAACTGTCCGCGGACTCGGACACGTTGTACGCCGCCGTACCGGGCTCCGATGCCATCGTCACGATCGACACGGCGGCACTCAAGGTGTCCGCCCGGTACGCGACGGGGGACGGCACGGACCCGAAGTTCCCGGCGCTGGCCGGCGGCAAGCTCTGGTTCGGCTACGGCTCCGCCGGCCAGGGCCACATCGGGTCGCTCGACCTGTCCGGCGCCGAGCCGGTGGTGGCGCTGGAGCAGGACACCAACGGCACCTGGTACGCGGCGCCGACACTGGCCTCGACCCCGGGGGCGCCCGATGTGCTGGCCGCCGGTATCGAGACCCAGAGCCCGACCGACCTGGCTGTCTATGACGTGGCCTCGGGGACGGCCGTCCGGACCGCGTCGACGAGCACAAACGGCGCCAACATGCACGACCTCGCGCTCAGCCCGGACGGGACCCAGCTCCTGGTCGCCAGCGGCGCCCCGTACGTCCACCAGGCGTACAGCACCACGGACCTGGCACCGACGATCGCCTATCCGTCGGACGCGTATCCCAACGCGGTCGACATCGCCCCGGACGGGACGGTCGCCGCCGGCATCGACGGCTGGTACGAGCCGGACGTGTACATCTACAAGCAGGGCTCGACCAAGAAGCCGGTCCGGACGTACGACTTCCCCAACACCGGGAACAGCAGCGGCTCGGACACCCTGGACCCGTCCGGCCTGGCCTGGGCACCGGACACCAGCAGGCTGTTCGCCGTCACGGTCAACAGCGCGGGCGTCCGCTCGCTGCGGGTGCTCACCGACCCGGTCAAGTACCGGACGACGGTGACGGTCAGCGCTCCGGCGAAGGCGACCCGCGGCAAGAAGCTCACCGTGACCGGCAAGGTGAAGTCGGACGGTGCCTTCGCGTCGGGCGCCGTGGCGAAGGTGACGCGTACCGACATCGAGTCCCCCAAGGGCAAGGCGCTGGCCGCCGTGAAGCTGAAGTCGGACGGCACGTTCTCCTTCGGTGACACCCCGTCCGCGGGCGGCACGGTCACGTACAAGGTCTCCTACGCCGGGGACGCCGCGCACTCCGCGGCGTCGGGCAGCGACAAGGTCGCCGTCTCCCGGACAGCCACCTCGCTGACGCTGAACCGCAACAAGGCGGTCTACTCCTACGGGACCGACGTCTCGTTCACCGCGCACCTCGGCAAGACGTACAAGAACCGCACCGTCGAGCTCTGGGTGGACCCGTACGGCAAGGACAAGCCGAAGAAGCTGGTGAAGACCGGCAAGGTCAACTCCAAGGGCAACCTGTCCACGACCGTCGACATGACCCGGGACACGACCGTCACCGCCGTCTTCAAGGGCGACGGCCGCTCCGCGTCCAAGACGGTCGCCTCGGTCGCCTACGCGAAGGTGAAGGTCTCGACCTCGGTCTCCAAGCAGTACCGGACGGCGAAGATCGGCTCGCAGTCGTACGCCTACTTCCACAAGAAGACCAACCCGGTCTTCGCCACGACGATGAGCTACTACAAGAACCGCAAGTTCCGCCTGTCCCTGGAGCTCTACTACCAGGGCAAGTGGTACGACGCGGGCTCGCAGTACTTCAAGCTGGGCACCGCCGGGAGGACCAACGTGACGCTGACCGGCACCCATGAGACGGGCTACCGGATGCGGGTCCGCGCGTCCTACGTGAACGACTCGTCGGGCGACAACGTGAACACGACGACGCACGGCGCGTGGAAGTACTTCATCTTCACCAAGTGATCCGGGTTTCCCGGACGTTGTGAACGCGGGGCCGGGGAGGGCAGCCTTCCCCGGCTCCGCAGCCGTCGTGCTCACTGAACCATCGGTCGCACGGACATGAGCAGGTGCTGGTGGACCGTGTCCCCCACGCCGTCCGCCGCGGCCGCCGCGTCCTCGTGGTCCGGGTGCCCGGTGATCATGGCGCGCTGGCCCTGGCCGATGAGCTGGAAGCGGACGACCGGGGTGTCGAACGAGGCCAGCGCGTCCATCAGGTACGACGGGTTGAACGCGACGGTGATCTCTTCGGCGCCCAGGAGTCCGGCGGGCAGGCGCTGGGAGGCCACGTCGTCCTCGTAACCGGCCCGGAGCAGGACGGAGCCCGCCTCGAAGGCGAACTGGAGCGGGCTGTCGCCGTCCGCCACCACCGCGACCCGCTTCACGGCCTCGACCAGTGGCTCGCGCTCCGTCACCGCCTTGACCGGGCTGTCCAGCACGAACAGCTTGTCGTGGCGCGGGAGCCGGCCGTCGAGCAGCCGGACCGTGGTGCGCATGGACTCGCGCTCGAAGCCGGCCGAGCCGCTGTCCAGGGCGAGGCGGAGCGCGCCGGGGCGGGCGCCGACCGAGCGGGCGATCTCGCTGAGCCGACGGGCCGAGACGACGACGTCGGCCGTGACGCCCTGCGTGGCGGGCCGCCAGCCGAGCGTACGGACCGCGAAACGGTAGCGGTCCGTGGCGGCCAGGGTCATGCGCTCGCCGTCGAGCCCCAGACGGATCCCGGTGAGCGTGGGGAGGGTGTCGTCCCGGCCGGCGGCCACCGAGACATCGGCGACGGCTGCCGCGAACTCCTGCCCGTCGACCTCGCCGAGGACTTCCGGCAGCGGCGGCAGCGCGGGGTAGTCGTCGAGCGGGAGGACCGACAGGCCGAATCCGGCGCCGCCGCCCGTGACCGTGAACCGCGAGCCCTCGACCGCGCACTCCACCGGCCCGTCGGGCAGCACCTTGCACACGTCGAGCAGGCGGCGGCCCATGACCAGGACCTTCCCGGCCCGTTCGGTCCGGGCCCCGATCTCGATGCGGGCGGACGCCTCGTAGTCCAGGCCGGAGATGCTCAGCCTGCCGTCCGCCGCCTCCAGCAGCAGGCCGCCCAGGACGGGCACGGGCGATCTGGTGGGCAGCACGCGGGCGGCCCAGGCGACGGCGTCCGTCAGCTCGCCTCGTTCGATCCGGAACTCCATCGTGGTGACCTCTCCTCGTGCGCCGACCGCCTGCGGTCCCGACGATGGCGACGCTAGAGGCCACCACTGACAACGAGGCGGGGGACGCCCCCGGCCGCGAGGCCGGGGGCGTCCCCCACACGTGTGAATTCGCCGGATGAAAGCGCTGGTCAGCAGCTCAGGTTGGATCCGGGCGTGGTGCCGAGGATCTGGGTGAACGCCTGGTACTTGTTGATACGGCTCTGGACCTGGGCGGGGTTGCCGCCGTTGCACTCGATCGAGCCGTTGATGGAGCGGATCGTCTCGCCGAAGCCGGCACCGTTCACCATGGCGTTGTGGGCCGTCATGGTGCCGGGGCCGTTCTGGGTGTTCCAGTACCAGAGGCCGGTCTTCCAGGCCACGGCGGCGTTCTGCTCGACCAGGTAGGGGTTGCCCAGCAGGTCGATACCGAGGGCGTCGCCCGCGGCCTTGTAGTTGAAGTTCCAGCTGAGCTGGATCGGTCCGCGCCCGTAGTACGCGGACTGGCCCGCCGGGCAGCCGTAGGGCTGGCTGCTGTCGCAGTAGTGCGGGTAGTTGGCGGTGTTCTGCTCGACGATGTACACCAGTCCGCCGGTCTCGTGGCTGACGTTGGCGAGGAAGGCCGCGGCCTCCTGCTTCTTGACGGTGTCGCTGCCGGTGTTGGCGAAGCCCGGGTAGGCGTCCAGGGCGGCGACCAGCCCGCTGTACGTGTAGAAGGAACTGCGGCCGGGGAACATCTGGTTGAACTGCGCCTCGCTGACCACGAAGCCGGAGGACGAGCCCGGGTCACCCGGGTCCGTGCCGCCGCCGCTTCCGCACGCTCCCTTGTCGGCCCAGACGTCGGAGCTGCCGGGCTTCTCGTTCTGCGTCCACCACTTGGCGGTCCAGTTGTGCCCGTTGTACGAGGCGGAGCCCCCGCCCGTGTAGACGGACGAGGCGTTCCAGGCGGCCGCGCAGTCGGCGGCCGACGCGGTGGTGGCGGGAAGTACGACGAGCCCGGCGACGACCGCGCCCAGCGCGGCGAGCAGGCCCATGATGCGTCGGAACATCTGCACACTCCTTCGGCGCGGCGCACCGGTCGTCGCGGTACACCGCTGTGGGGGGTTGCCGTCACTCAAGCGCGGTTGGTCTGAACCTGTCAAGGTCTAGACCAACAATGAGGGCACTCCCGAGGGAAGAACCCCGGGACCTGTCCACGATGCGGGATGGCGGCGGCCCCGAGGTTTGAGCAGGCGTCAGCAGGTGAGTCGCGAGCCCGGGTCGACGCCGATGACGTCGGTGATGTGCTCGTACTTGGCGGCCCGTGCCTGCACCGAGCCGGGGTTGCCGCCGTTGCACTCCAGCGAGCCGTTGAGCGAACGGATGGTCTCGCCGAAGCCCGCGCCGCCGACCATGGCGTCATGGGACGTCATGGTCCCGGGACCGTTCTGGGTGTTCCAGTACCAGAGCGCGGTCTGCCAGGCGACCGACGGATCGCGCTCCACCATCCACGGGTCGTTGAGCAGGTCGAGCCCGAGGGCGTCCCCGGCCGCCTTGTAGTTGAAGTTCCAGCTGAACATGATCGGCCCCCGCCCGTAGTACGCGGACTGACCGGCCGGGCAGCCGAACAGCTGGCTGTAGTCGCACTTGATCCAGTAGTTGGCCTCGTTGATCTCCTTCACGTACCGCAGGCCGACCGACTCGAAGTCGGCGTGCGTCAGGAAGGCCGCGGCCTCCCGGGCCCTGGTCTGCTCGGTCCCGGTGTTCGCGAACCGCGGGTACGCGTGCAGCGCGTCGATCAGGCCCTGGTACGTGTAGAAGGGGTCGCGCTCGGGGAAGATCTCGTCGAACTCCGCCTCACTGATGACGAAGTCCGAGACCCCTCCCGTACAGGCGCCCGCGTCCGCCCAGACGGTGGCGGCACCCGGATTCTCGTTCCGCGTCCACCACTTCGCCGTCCAGTTGCGGCCGTGGTGCGAGACCGCGCCACCGGCCGAGTAGGCGGTCGAGGAGTCCCACAGGGGCGCGCACGAGGCGGAGCCGCCGGTGTCTGCGGCGGCCGGCGCGGCGGTGGCGGCCCCGGGCAGAAAGACCGCCGTCGCGACGACTGCGCCCAGTACGGTCAGGATGCTCTTGATGCGGTTCAGCGCTGCTCACTCCTTCGACGAGGACGGGCATGGCTCGCCGCACACCTCGGCGGGCGGGCCGTGCAGGCATCCCTGCACCCAACCGCCGCTGGTCTGGACCTGTCAAGGTCTAGACCAGCCGGAGTCGCCGTGACCGCACGTGCGGGAGGGCCGGGGCTCAATCGCCGCCCCGGCCCTCCCGCGTACCCGCGTGTCTACAGGAACGGGTTGATCTCGATGGTCTCGGTACGGCCGGGGCCGACACCGATCGCGGAGATCGGGGCGCCGGACATCTCCTCCAGCGCCTTCACGTACGCCTGCGCGTTCTTCGGCAGGTCGGCGAACGTCTTCGCCTTGGTGATGTCCTCGGACCAGCCCGGGAGCATCTCGTAGACCGGCTTCGCGTGGTGGAAGTCGGTCTGGTTGTACGGGAGCTCCTCGACGCGCTTGCCGTCGATCTCGTACGCCACGCACACCGGGATCTGCTCCCAGCCGGTCAGCACGTCCAGCTTGGTGAGGAAGAAGTCGGTGAGGCCGTTGACCCGGGTCGCGTACCGCGCGATGACCGCGTCGAACCAGCCGCACCGGCGGTCACGGCCGGTGGTGACACCGCGCTCGCCGCCGATCCGGCGCAGCGCCTCGCCGTCCTCGTCGAGCAGCTCCGTCGGGAACGGACCGGCGCCGACGCGGGTGGTGTACGCCTTGAGGATGCCGATGACCCGGCTGATCTTGGTCGGACCGACGCCTGCACCGGTGCAGGCGCCGCCCGCGGTCGGGTTCGACGAGGTCACGAACGGGTATGTGCCGTGGTCGACGTCGAGCAGCGTGCCCTGGCCGCCCTCGAACAGGACGACCTTGCCCTCGTCGATGGCGTTGTTCAGGACGAGCGTCGTGTCGGCGACGTACGGCTTGATCTGCTCCGCGTACTGGAGCATGTCCTCGACGACCTTGCCGGCCTCGATGGCGCGCCGGTTGAAGACCTTGGCCAGAAGCTGGTTCTTCTGCTCCAGGGCCGCCTCGACCTTCTGCTCCAGGATCGACTCGTCGTAGAGGTCCTGGACGCGGATGCCGACCCGGTTGATCTTGTCGGCGTACGTCGGGCCGATGCCGCGCCCGGTGGTGCCGATCTTGCGCTTGCCGAGGAACCGTTCCGTCACCTTGTCGACGGTGACGTTGTACGGGGTGATCAAATGAGCGTTGCCGCTGATCAGCAGCTTGGACGTGTCCACGCCGCGGTCGTTGAGCCCACTCAGCTCGGAGAGCAGGACCGCCGGGTCGACGACGACACCGTTACCGATGACCGGGGTACACCCCGGTGACAGGATGCCGGAGGGGAGGAGATGCAGTGCGTACTTCTGGTCGCCGACGACGACCGTGTGGCCGGCGTTGTTGCCGCCCTGGTAGCGCACCACGTAGTCCACGGATCCACCGAGCAGGTCGGTGGCCTTTCCCTTGCCCTCGTCACCCCACTGAGCACCGAGCAGCACAAGTGCGGGCACAGGCGTACACCCCTTCCGGGCGGGGCATGTCCAAGGTCAGGGGGCGTACGAAAACGCCGTACGTGCCGTACGTCGTTGTACGGCACAGTCCGAACCGTCGAACCGGGTGCCCCGGAATAGACGAAACCCCTGGCGCAATAGCGCAAGGGGCTCTTGCACCAAGATGCTACCCGAGGAAGGTCCGAGGTGTCGGCTGCCCAGCCCCCCGGTAACGGCGCGCCCCATCTGCTGGTGGTGGTCGATCCGGTCGCCCGCCGCACGGACGGCGAATCCGTACGCATCGCGAAGGACGTGCTGAGCGCCGGCTCGCACGCCAAGATCTGCTTCCCGGACAGCCCCGGGGAATTCGCCCGGGCGCTGGCCCGCCGGGGCGGCAGGCGGCCGGTGGTGATCGGCGACGACCGGGCGCTGCGACGTGCGGTGTCCCTGCTGCACCGGGAGCGGGAACCTGCGATGAGCGCGCTGTCGCTCGTCCCGGTCGGCGCCTCGGACGCCCTGGAACTGGCTCACTCGCTCGGCGTACCGAACGGCGCCGTCGCGGCCGCGCGCACGGCGCTGGACGGGGCGGTGCGCCGGCTGGACCTGCTCGTCGACGACAGCGACGGCGTGGTCCTGGGCGCGCTGCGCATCCCCGCGCTGAACAGCGCCCCGGGCACGGGGACCGACCGCTCGGGTGTGACCGCCGTCTGGGACACCTGCCGCTCCCTGGTGCGCACCCTGGTACGCCCCGCGCCCCCGGAACCGCCCGCCGCGTCCCCGACGCACCGGCTGCGTGTGGAGGCCGACGGCGTCGTGCTGAACGACCTGGACCGCCCGGTCGCCTCGGTGACGGTGACCTCCGGGTGCGGTGACGACGGCGTGGCGGCCGTGACCATCGACGCGCCGGACGCCGCCCCGGTCACCACGGAGGCCAAGGCCGTCACGGTCTCGGGGGCTGACTTCCGCTACCGGGCGGACATACAGGTCGCGGGGCCGGTGCGGACGCGGACGTGGACGGTACGGGCGGGGGCCTGGGGGCTGATGCTTCCGGCGCGGTAGCGGGGCGGGGGCAGGTTCGCCGCCCCCGGGCTCACACCTCGACCCGCAGCTCCTTCAGACCCCGGATGACGTAGCCCGGGTTCCACTCCGGTTCGGCGGCCAGTCGCAGGCCGGGGGCCTTACGCAGCAGCTCACCGAAGGAGGCGGCCAGCTCGACACGGGCCAGCGGGGCGCCCAGGCAGAAGTGGATGCCGGCGCCGAAGGTGATGTGCGGGTTCTCCCGCCGGGCGAGGTCGAGGGTGTCCGGGTCGGTGAAGCGGGCCGGGTCGCGGTTGGCGGAGCCGAAGAGCAGGGCCACCTCGGAGCCCCGCGGGATGACCGTGCCGTCGATCTCGATGTCGTCCAGCACCCAGCGCTCAAACATCTGCAGGGGGGTGTCGTACCGCATCAGCTCCTCCAGCGCCGTGGGCAGAAGCCCGTGGTCGGCCCGGAGGGCGGCCAGCTGCTCGGGGTGGCGCAGCAGCGTCCACCAGCCGTTGACCGTGGTGTTGACCGTCGCCTCGTGCCCGGCGTTCAGGAGGAGGACGCAGGTGGAGACCATCTCCTGCTCGGTCAGCCGCTCGCCCTCGTCGTGGGCGGCGACGAGGGCGGAGATGAGGTCCGGGCCCGGGTTCGCCCTCCGCTCGGCGATCAGCTCGCGCAGATACGCGGAGAACTCGAGGGAGGCACGGACGGCTGCGCGGGCGGTGTCCTCGGACGGGTTGAGCTCGAACATCCCGCAGATCGCGGCGGACCAGGGTCGCAGCGGTGCACGGTCGGACTCCGGGATGCCGAGCATCTCGGCGATCACGGCGACGGGCAGCGGCTCGGCGACGGCCGAGAGCAGGTCGCCCCCGCCCTGCTCGACGAAATCGTCGACGAGTCCGGCGGCCAGCCGCTGGACGGTGGGGACGAGCTGTTCGACGGTGCGCGGGGTGAACGCCTTGGACACCAGGCGCCGGATGCGGGTGTGGTCCGGCGGTTCGAGATCCAGCAGCCCCTGCCCGTTGAGCGTCTCGAACGGCTCGTGCTCCGGGGGAGGCGGCGTCCGGCCGAACTCCTCGTGCGTGAACCGGTGCAGATACGTGCGCCCCAGCCGCCGGTCACGCAGCAGGGCCGACACGTCGGCGTAGTGCGGGACGAGCCACTGGTCGGTGGCCTCGAAGTAGTGCGCCCGGCCGGTGGCCCGCAGTTCGGCGTAGGCGGGGTACGGATCGGCGACGAACGCCGCCGACCAGGGGTCGAACGGGGCGGGGGAGGCGCTGGGCTGTTCCATGGTCCGACGCTAACCGGCCGCCCCGGAGCGGGCCAGCCCCGCCGGGGCCAGGGCCGCCGGGGCCGGGGCCGCCGTGCTCAGGAAGGCGTGACCAGGCGCGCCTCGTAGGCGAAGACGGCGGCCTGGGTGCGGTCCCGGAGGCCGAGTTTGACCAGGATGCGGCTCACGTGGGTCTTGATCGTCGACTCGGCGACGATCAGGTGTGCGGCGATCTCCGCGTTGGAGAGGCCCTGGGCGATCAGGACGAGCACCTCCGTCTCGCGTTCGGTGAGGTCACCGATCCGGGCGAGGGCCGGGGGGCGCGGGGCCGACGCCAGTCTGGAGAACTCGGTGATCAGGCGCCGGGTGACCGTCGGGGCCAGCAGCGCCTCGCCGGAAGCGACCACGCGTACGCCGTCGGCGAGCTGGCGGGCCGACGCGTCCTTGAGGAGGAAGCCGGAGGCGCCCGCGCGCAGCGCCTGGTAGACGTACTCGTCCAGGTCGAAGGTGGTGAGGACCAGGACCTTCGCGTCCCCGTCGGCGGCGACGATCTCGCGGGTCGCCTCGATGCCGTTGAGCTCGGGCATACGGATGTCCATCAGCACCACGTCGGGGCGGAGTGCGGCGACCCGGGTGACGGCCTCCCGGCCGTTCACCGCCTCGCCGACGACCTCGATGCCCGGCATGGCGTTGAGCAGGACCGAGAAGCCCTCGCGGACCATCATCTGGTCGTCGACGATCAGGACCCGGATCGGGGCGGTGGGCGGCGTCGTCATGCCTGCTCCACTGCGGCGCCGGACGCGTCGGACCCGGTGGGCTGAGCCGGTATGAAGGCCGTGACCTCGTAACCGCCCTCCGCGGTGGCCTCGGCGGTCATCTCACCGTTCAGCATCGCGACCCGCTCCCGCATCCCGGTGATGCCGTGCCCGGCCCCCGGCGACGGCTTCACCGGAGCGGTCGGCGGCCCGTTCACGACGCGCAGGCCGAGGCCGCCCAGGACGTAGCCGATCTCGACTCTCGCGGTGGCGCCCGGGGCGTGCCGCAGGCTGTTGCTGAGCGCTTCCTGGATGATCCGGTACGCCGACAGCTCGACGCCCTGTGGCAGTTCGCGCACCGCGCCGGTCACCGCCTTCTCCGTCACCAGGCCCGCGTCCCCGACGTTGGCGAGCAGCCGGTCGAGGTCGGCGAGGGTGGGCTGCGGCGCGTCCGGTGCCTCGTAGTCGTCGGCCCGGACGACGCCGAGCACCCGGCGCAGTTCGGTGAGCGCGGCCACGGCGTTCTCCCGGATCGTGACGAAGGCCTGCTCCAGCTCCGGCGGCGGGTTCTCCACCCGGTACGGGGCGGCCTCGGCCTGGATGGCGACGACGGACATGTGGTGGGCGACCACGTCGTGCAGTTCACGGGCGATCGTGGTGCGCTCCTCCAGCAGCGTCCGCCGGTCGCGCTCGACGGCGGTCACGGTGCGCTGCACGGTGACCTCGCGCTGCGCCTCCCGCCGGATCTGGACCAGGCTCACCACGAGCAGCGCGAACGCCGAGGCCACCGCCATGCCCGCGGTGCTCGACCCGCCGCTCCCGCCGGTGACGACGCACTCGACGACGAGCCCCAGCAGCAGCGTGAGCGCCCACATCCAGGCAGCGGTGCGCGGCCGGGTCCTGGCCGCCACGACGAACAGCACCACCAGGTGGGAGAAGAAGGTGCTCGCCCCCCACGGCCCTTCGCCGCCCAGGACCGCGCTCACCGGCATCAGCGCCATGGACATCCAGAACGCCCCGACCGGCCTGATCAGCGTCATCGCCACACAGATGGCGGGCAGCAGCCCGGACAGCAGGACGCCGGCGTTGCCCGTATCGGTGAACCCCGCCATGAAGGTGATCAGCGCGGCGCCCAGCACCATCGCGTGCGGTATCCACACGGCCCCGGCCCCGAGCCGCCCCGGCAGCCGCCGGGTCAGGCGCCCGTCGGTGCGCATCGGCGCCATCGACCGGTAGGCGAACGCTTCCTGGAAGAGGTCCTGCCGCAGGTCTTCGATCGCACCCTCGGCGAGCCGGAACTCCGGGCTTCTGGTCTTGGTCTCGGTCACGCCTCCACGGTAGGCGGACCGGCGGGCCGGGTCGTCGGCCCCGATACGGATTCCCGGCCGTCCGTCGCAAGTACTACACGCGCACCGTACGGGCACCGCGCGGCCTACCAGGCGAGCTGGGCGATCTCCTCCGCGACCACCGCGCACGCGTCGGCGGCCGGGTCGATCAGCGGGAAGTGGCCGACGTCCGGCAGCAGCGTCAGCCCCACCGTCTCGCCCTCCTTCGCCGCGGTGTCCACGAACGCCTCGGAGACGGCCGTCGGCACCGTCAGGTCCGTGGTGCCCTGGACGACGACGGTCGCGATGCCCGTGGGCAGCAGCCGCGCCGGGTCCGCGTACGCGCTCCGCTCGGCGAAGTCCCCCGCCGGCCCCAGGAGCTGCCCGACCGCCCCCGAGCACACGTCGAGTGCGGCCGCCGAGGCGAAGTCCGCGATCGGCGCGAGGGCCACCACACCGCGCAGCGCGGGCGGCCTCGGCAGCCGCCACGGCGACCCCTCCGGCAGGACGTGCCGGGCGGCGGCCCACAGGGCCAGCTGTCCGCCCGCCGAGTGCCCGGTGACGACGATCCGGCGGCCGTCCGCCGCCGGCAGCTCCCGGGCCAGCAGCTCCGGCAACGCGTCCATCGCGGCGGCGACGTCGTCGAAGGTCTCCGGCCAGCGCCCCGCGACGGGCCCGGTCCCGCGCTGCTGCGGAAGCTCGCTGCCGCGCCGGTACTCGACACTGGCGACGGCGAACCCGCGCCGGGCCAGGAAGTCCGCGAACGGCGACACATGGGCCCGGTCGTACGGGGCCCGCCACGCGCCGCCGTGCAGCAGGACCACGACGGGCGCCCCGGTGCGGCCCCCGCGCGGGGCGTAGAAGTCGATGACCTGGTCCGGGTGGCTGCCGTAGGCGGCGGAGGCGTCCGGGGCGACGGCCGGATGCGAGAAGGCCGATTCGGTCTCGGCGGCGTCCCGCTCGCGCGCGGCAGAGTCCGACATCCTGCTCCCACCCTCCCTGTCATCCGGCCCAACTGGCCTGACCTGCGGGGACGGTACCAGTACGGGAGCCGGGCCCGCGCACCGGGAAGCGGCTCCCCGGGCGCCGCGCCGAAGCCCTCACGCGCCGGCCCCGCACGGCGCCGTCCGGTGACCGGGGCGAGCCGGTCACCGGACGGATGCGGCAGCCTACGCCGCCGGAGCGCCCAGAACCTCCGCGAGCACCCGTGCCGCGCGTTCGGCGTCGGCGAACCCCACGTACAGCGGTGTGAAACCGAACCGCAGCACATCCGGCCGGCGCAGGTCCCCGACGACGCCGCGCGCGATCAGCTCGGCCATCACGGCCTCGGCGTCGTCGCACCGCAGCGCGACCTGGCTGCCCCGTTCCGCGTGGGCGGCCGGGGTCACCGAGGTGACCCGGCCCTCGGGGGCGTACGCCTCGACGCACTCCAGGAAGAAGTCCGTCAGGGCCAGGGACTTCGCCCGGACCGCGTCGATCCCGACGCCGTCCCAGACGTCGAGGGACGCCTCCAGGGCCAGCATGGACAGGATGTCGGGCGTGCCGACGCGGCCCCGGACCGCGCCGTCGGCCGGGGTGTAGCCGGGCGTCATCGTGAACGGGTCGGCGTGCGACGTCCACCCCGGCAGGGGCGAGTCGAAGGCCGCCTGGTGGCGCTCGGCGACGTACAGGTAGGCGGGCGAACCGGGACCGCCGTTGAGGTACTTGTACGTGCAGCCGACCGCCAGGTCCACGCCGTGCTCGTCCAGGCCGACGGGGAGCGCGCCCGCGCTGTGGCACAGGTCCCAGACGGCGATCGCGCCCGCGGCCCGCACCGCGGCGGTCAGCCCCGGCAGGTCGTGCAGCCGGCCCGAGCGGTAGTCGACGTGGTTGAGCAGGACGGCGGCGGTCCGCGGCCTCAGCGCGTCCGGTACGTCGGCGGGGGCGACCGGGACGATCCGGTGGCCGGTCATCCGGGCCGCCGAAGCGGCGATGTAGCCGTCGGTGGGGAACGTCTGCGCGTCGACCAGGATCTCGTCGCGGCCCTCCGGCGCCAGCCGGGTCGCGGCCACGAGGGCCTTGAAGACGTTCACACTCGTCGAGTCCCCGACGACGATCCGGCCGGCCGCCGCACCGACGATCGGGGCGATGCGGTCACCGATCCGTTCCGGCGCCGTCCACCAGCCGCTCTCGCCCCAGGACCGGATGCGCAGCTCGCCCCACTCGCGGGTGATGACCTCCTGCACCCGGGCGGGCACGTGGCGCGGCAGCGCGCCGAGCGAGTTGCCGTCGAGGTAGACGGTGTCGTCGAGGGTGAACAGGTCGCGCAGCGGCGCGAGGGCGTCCTCGGTGTCGAGCGCCTGTGCGCGCTCCTTCAGGTCAGACATGGCTGCGGGCCGTCCAGAGCTCGGGGAAGACGTTCTTCGTGGCGCGTTTCTCCAGCCAGGCCACGCCGGCCGAGCCACCGGTGCCGGTCTTGGAGCCCATGGCCCGCCGGGTGGCGAGCAGGTGGTCGTTGCGCCATCGCCAGACCAGCTCGCCGACATCGGTGAGCACCTCGCCGAGGCGGACCAGCTCGTCGTTCTGGTCGGGGTTGGCGTAGATCTCCGCCCAGACGGCCTCGACCTCGGGCGACGGCTCGTACTTCCGGGTCAGGTCCCGGCCGAGCACGGACTCGGGGATCGCGTGCCCGCGCCGGGCGAGCAGGGCGAGGGCCTCGTCGTACAGGCCCGGCTCCGCGAGGGCCTTCTCCAGCTCGGCGTGGACGCGGGGCGCGCCCCGGTGCGGCACCAGCATGGACGCGGACTTGTCACCGAGCAGGAACTCCATCCGCCGGTACATCGCCGACTGGAAACCGGAACCCTCGCCGAGCGAGGACCGGTAGGAGTTGAACTGGGCGGGGGTGAGCTGGGCGAGCGGCGTCCAGGAGGCGTTCAGGGCCTCCAGCTCGCGCAGGGACCGCTTCAGCGCGTCCTGCGCGACGTCCAGGCGGTCCTCGCGCATCGCGTGCGCGGCGGCCTCCCACTCGTGGACGATGACGGTGAACCACAGCTCCATGACCTGGGTGGTGACCAGGAAGACCATCTCGCCGGGATCGTCCGAGCGCAGGTGCTGGAGGTGGGTCAGGACATCCGCCTGGACATAGTCCTCGTACGGAGTCGTGCCCGCGAAGTCGAGGTGCGGGGTCGCCGCACCGGTGGCTTCGGGGTCGGGGGGAATCGTCGACATCGCTGTCTCCTCGACACGAGCTTCCGGGTAGCGGTCCGCCCCTTCCATCAGGAAGTGGAGCTCCGGTCCCCTGTTCGCATCCTAAACGCCACCCCCGGACACGCGCAGGCCCCGCGGCCGCTGGTGCGTGGCTGCGGGGCCTGCGGTACGGCGTGGGCTAGCCGAGGGTCTCGGCGGCGGTCGGCGAGGAGTCGCGCAGGAACGTCGAGCAGCGCTCGTACTCCTCCTGCTCACCGATCGCCTGCGCGGCCCGCGCGAGGGCGTGCAGGGCACGCAGGAAGCCGCGGTTCGGCTCGTGCTCGAACGGCACCGGGCCGTGGCCCTTCCAGCCGGCCCGGCGCAGCGCGTCGAGGCCGCGGTGGTAGCCGGTGCGGGCGTAGGCGTACGACTCGATGACCCGGCCGCCCTCGAACGCCTCGTCGGCGAGCTGTGCCCAGGCCAGCGAGGAGGTCGGGTACTTCGCGGCGACATCGGTGGGCGCCGTGCCCGCGGCGAGCAGCTCGCGCGGCTCCGGGTCGTCGGGCAGGTGGGTCGGGGGCGGGCCCCCGAGCAGGTTCTCGTGGATCGACATGCTCCCAGTGTGCCTGGCCCGGCGCCCCCTTCAAGCCCGCGCTCCAAGCCTCTTCGGCGATTGAGGAGCGGGGGTCCGGGGGCAGAGTCCCCGAAACACCCGCATCCGACGCTACGCGGCGCCCCGCACCGCCTCGACCCCCCGGATCAACGCGTCGAGCCCCGCCTCGACCTTGCTCCGCGCGCACCCCACGTTCAGCCGCACGAAGCCCTCCGCCCCGTACGTGCTGCCCGGCATCACGGCGACCCGTTCCCGCTCGATCAGCACCCGCTGCAGTGCCTCGTCGTCCCGGACGCCCGCGCGCCGCAGGTCGATCCAGGCCAGGTACCCGGCCTGCGGCGGCTCCCACGCGAGTTCGGGGAACGCGGTGTTCAGCCGCTCGGCGACCAGGGCCAGGTTCCCCGCGACGTACGCGCGCACCGCGTCCAGCCACGGACCGCCCTCCCGGTACGCGGCGATGTGCGCGGTCAGCGAGAGCACGGCCGGTGAGGCGAGGCCCTCCGCCGTCTCCATGCGGCGCAGGTACTCGGTCCGGTCCTCCGGCCGCCCGATGAGCCCGTACGAGCCGGTGAGCGCCGGGAAGTTGAACGACTTCGAGGCGGAGGTGATGACCGCCCAGCGCTCGTCGCCGCCCACCCGGGTCCACGGCACGTGCGGGCGCCCGTCGTGCACGAAGTCCGCGTGGATCTCGTCGCTGATCACCGCCACCCCGTGGCGCGCGGCGAGCGCGGCCATCCCGGCGAGCTCCGCCTCCGTCCAGACCCGGCCGGACGGGTTGTGCGGGGAGCACACCACGAGGACCTTGCTGTCCGGCCGCGCGAGCTCCCGCTCCAGCGCGTCCGTGTCCCCGAGCGGTACGCCGCGCAGTTCCCGCCCGAGCCCGAGGATCGCCTTGCGGAAACCGTCGTACGTGGGGGTGTGCAGGACCACCCCGTCGCCCTCCGCCGTCCACATCTGGAGCAGCTGGGAGAACTGGCTGAGCACCGACGGCCCGTAGACCAGCCGGCCGGTGTCGATCGTGGTGCCGTAGCGGGTCGCGTACCAGTGGGCGATGGCGGACCGGAAGTCGTCCTGTCGCCAGTCCGTGTAGCCGAACACGCCGTGGTCGAGCCGGGCCCGGAGGGCGGCCAGCACCTCGGGAGCCGTCTCGAAGTCCATGTCGGAGATGGTGAACGGCAGCAGGCCGTCCACGCCGAAGCGGTCCGCGACCCCGTCCCACTGGACGCACCAGGTTCCGCGGCGGTCGATCACGGTGTCGAAGTCGTAGGACGTGCTCACAGCTGTTTCCTCAGATCGTGCGTGCCGGGCCGGGACATGCCGTGGGCCCGGCTCCCCGAGGGGTGCCGGGCCCACGCCACACATCCGTACGGACCTACTTCAGCTTCGTGCCGGTGGAGCGCAGGTTGGCGCAGGCCTCCGTGACGCGCTTGGCCATGCCGCCCTCGGCGGACTTGCCCCAGCTGCGCGGGTCGTAGACCTTCTTGTTGCCGACCTCGCCGTCGACCTTCAGCACACCGTCGTAGTTGCGGAACACGTGGTCCACGATCGGGCGGGTGAAGGCGTACTGGGTGTCGGTGTCGAGGTTCATCTTCACGACGCCGTTCTCCAGCGCGGTGGAGATCTCCTCGGCGGTGGAGCCGGAGCCGCCGTGGAAGACGAAGTCGAACGGGGAGGTCTTGCCGTACTTGGCGCCGACGCCCTCCTGGAGGTCCTTGAGGAGCTCCGGACGCAGGACGACGTTGCCCGGCTTGTAGACGCCGTGCACGTTGCCGAAGGAGGCGGCCAGCAGGTAGCGGCCCTTCTCTCCCAGGCCGAGCGCCTCGGCGGTGCGCAGCGCGTCGTCGACGGTCGTGTAGAGCTCGTCGTTGATCTCGTGGGTGACGCCGTCCTCCTCGCCACCGGTCGGGGTGATCTCGACCTCAAGGATGATCTTGGCGGCGGCGGCCTTGGCCAGCAGCTCCTGGCCGATGGCCAGGTTGTCGGCCAGCGTCTCGGCCGAGCCGTCCCACATGTGCGACTGGAACAGCGGGTTCAGACCCTTGGCGACGCGCTCGGCGGAGACGTCGATCAGCGGGCGGACGTAGCCGTCCAGCTTGTCCTTGGGGCAGTGGTCGGTGTGCAGCGCGACGGTGATGTCGTACTTGGCGGCGACGATGTGCGCGAACTCGGCCAGCGCGACGGCGCCCGTGACCATGTCCTTGTTGTACTGGCCGCCCAGGAACTCCGCGCCGCCGGTCGAGATCTGCACGATGCCGTCGCTCTCGGCCTCCGCGAAGCCGCGCAGGGCGGCGTGCAGGGTCTGGGTCGACGTCACGTTGATGGCCGGGTAGGCGAACTTGCCTGCCTTCGCCCGGTCGAGCATCTCGGCGTATGCCTCGGGGGTTGCGATGGGCATCTGTCCGCTCCTTGGGATGTGCGGGTGTGCGTGCTGGGTCCCTGACCTGGGGGCGACGTCATCGTCGCCCCCATCCTCCCAGACTCTGGTTCCGGCTCCACCTGGCGGTGCCCCCAGGATCGGCGGTTCCCGTTCGCAGGGACTACGACAAAGGCGGTCGGTTTCACGTGAAACCGACCGCCTCCGGAGAAACCCGCAGGTCACGCCAGGTCGAGGTCCGGAACCGTGTAGGCGTGGACGTACGGGAGGCCCGCCTCGGCGATGGCCGGAGCCGCACCGCGCTCCACGATCACGGCCACGGCGACCACCTCGCCACCGGCCTCGCGCACGGCCTCGACGGCGGTCAGCGGGGAGCCGCCGGTCGTCGAGGTGTCCTCGACGACGAGGCAGCGACGGCCCTTGACGTCCGCGCCCTCGATCCGGCGCTGCATCCCGTGGGCCTTCTGCGCCTTGCGGACGACGAAGGCGTCCAGCTCCTGGCCACGGGCGGCGGAAGCGTGCAGCATCGACGTGGCGACCGGGTCGGCGCCGAGCGTCAGGCCGCCCACGCAGTCGTAGTCCAGCTCCGCCGTCGCGTCGAGCATGACCTGACCGACCAGGGGAGCGGCCTTGCCGTCAAGCGTGATGCGGCGCAGATCGATGTACCAGTCGGCCTCCAGGCCGGAGGAGAGCGTCACCTTGCCGTGGACCACGGCCTTGTCCTTGATCTGCTGGAGCAGCTCAGCGCGTACGTCAGTCATGGCTACGAGGATAAGGCGCGCGCTTCCCGTGGCCGCCCCCGCCGGAACCGGTGTGCGCCCGCCGGCCGGCTTCCGCGCTCAGAGCCGGCGCCAGCTCCAGGTGGTGGCGATCTCCAGCGGCTCGATCGGGGTGACGTAGCGCGGGTCGGTGTTCAGCCCGTTCGGCGGGCCGGACTGCGGCTCCACGCAGACCGCCTCGTCCTGCTCGTCGTAGATCACGACCCACTCGGACCGGCTCTTCACCGTCAGCTCCAGCTGCTGCGGCCAGGTAAGCGTGACGTCGACGCCGTCCGGCATCCCGAAGCAGTCGTCCCACGGACCGGGCAGGGGCGGAATCCGGCGGCCGGTCGGCAGGTGGTTCTCGCCGCGCTCCTCCTGCCAGGCGGCGTCGAAGTCGATACGGACCTCCTCGCCGCCGTCCAGACGGCGGTGGAACCACGGGTGCCAGCCCGCCTGCGCCGGGAAGGAGTTCCCGTACGTCTCGATGCCGAAGGCCAACGTGAGGGAGTCCTCGGCCAGTTCGAAGGTCTGGGTGACCCGGCCCGGGTAGGGCCAGGGGTCGGCCAGGTCGTAGTAGAACGACGCCTGCGTCCCGCTCTCCAGGGCGGTGTGCCAGGCCGTGTCGCGGCCGGTGCCGTGGATGGCGTGCGGCGGAGCGGTCAGCGGGAGCTGGTGGACGACGCCGCCGTCGCGGAACTGCCCGTTCTCGGTCCGGCCGCACCACGGCACCATCGGGAAGCAGCCGTACCGCTCCCCCTGCCGCAACAGTTCGGTACCGCCGATCCGCAGGCTGCTGATACGGCAGCCGTTGGCGGGGTTCACGGTCAGTTCTGTGTCGCCGACGGAGAGCCGGACGTCCTTCTCGCTGCTGCTCACGGGACGACCCTACTGGCGCCGCTACCTCCGGCGCCGCAACGCCCGGCTGACGACCACCGCCGAGGCGAGGGCCAGCGCCGCGGCCGGGGCGACCCAGCGCAATGTGGCGCCCGCACCGCCCGAATCCGGCGAGGGCACGGGGGCGTACCGGCCGCGCGGCGGGGCGTGGTCGACCTCCTCCGCGCTGCGCCCGATCATGGTGCGCCGGGCGTGCGCGGCCTCGGCCGGCGGGCCGTCCGGCACGGTGAACTCGATCCCGGCGACCGGGTCCAGCGACGACAGCGGGACGGGCGCGTCGAACAGGGACTCCCGGTCCGATGACTCCTCCCCGCCCGGCTCCCCCGGCTGCTCGGCACCCGGAGCCTCGTCGGGGGCGGCCTCGTGGGTGGGCAGCGTCTCGTCGGCGCCGCTCAGCGGTCCGGACCCGCTGAGCGGGGAGCCGGCCGCGGGCTCGGGGCCGGTCTGGTCCGCCTCCTCGGCGGCCTCTTCGAGCGCCTGCTCGACGGCTTCCCCGACCGCCAGCTCGTCGGCGCAGACCTCGGCGGCCCCCGGCTCCTCATCGGTGGCCCCGCTGCCGGAGGCGTCGGCCGCGTCGCCGGAAACCGTGGCGGCACCGCCCCACGCCTCGTCGGCCGCGCCCTCGCCCTGGGCGGCCAGCGACTCCGTCACGAGCTGCTGCGCGAACCGGTCGAGCAGGCGGTGTGCCGTGGACAGCGCGGCCGCCGGGTCGAGGTCGAGCAGGCGCCCGTCGCCGTTGACCGTGCCCTCGAAGGCGATCGACGTGCCCTCGTCGCCCTCCGTCAGCCGGAGGGTCAGCGACAGCTTCGCCGAGCCGCCGCCCCGGGCCTCCGCGCCCTCGCCCTCCACCAGGACGGCGTGCACGGAGTCCACGTCCGGGTCGCCCGGCAGCGCGGTGAGGCGCAGCGTCCCCCGGTAGGTGATGGTGTGGCCGCCGGCCCGGATTCTGAGCCGGCCCGTCAGGGGACCCGCCGACGCGTCGGCGTCCTGCTGGAACCCCGGTACGCAGCGGGCGACCCGGGCGGGGTCACCCAGCGTCCGCCGCAGGGCCGGGACCGGAACCGGTACGAACACCTCATGCTCCATGGGAACCGAGCCTACTCAGCCCCGGCCGACACGTCAGCGCTTCCGCACCCCGCGGTCCCGCGACCGCCTCACCGCTCCTCCCAGTAGCGCGGGTGCACCAGCGTCGACGGTGCCAGGCCCGGCAGCCGCCCGGTCTCCGCCCGGCGCCCCGCGTCCAGCAGCACCGGGACGTTCAGCGAGCGCAGCGCGGGCCCGTCCGGTGCCAGGCCGAGCGTGGGCCTCGTGGCCGTACCGGCCAGCAGGAACCCCCAGCCGCTGCCCCCGTCCGCACCGCCTCCGGCCCGGTCGGGGCCCACCGCGAAACCCGGGGAACGCCCGCTGATCCGATAGGGGCGCGGGTGCAGTCCGGCCGCCCGCATCGACGCGTCGACCGTCCAGAACGTGCGCGGCCGGCCGAGGGGCGGGCCCGCGTGCGCCACGAGGCGGCCGTCCGCTGCGAGGGCCTCGGAGACCAGGCCGTAGAACTCCGCCGAGTAGAGTTTCGTGCTCGCCGAGATACCGGGGTCGGGCAGGTCGGAGATCACCACGTCGTAGCGGCCGCGGGCGGTCCGCAGCCAGGTGAACGCGTCACCGGTCACGACGGTCACGCGGGGGTCGTCCAGCGCGTGCGCGTTCAGCGCGGAGAGGGCCCGGTCCGTACGGGCCAGTCGGGTGACGGTGGGGTCCAGCTCCACCAGCGTCACGCTCCGCACGTCCGGGTAGCGCAGCACCTCCCGTGCCGCGAGGCCGTCGCCGCCGCCCAGGATCAGGACCCGGGCGTGCGGCCCGTTCATCGCGGGGTGCACCAGCGCCTCGTGGTAGCGGTACTCGTCGCGCGCGCTGACCCGCAGCCGCCCGTCCAGGTAGAGGTCCAGGGAGCTGCCGCCGGCCCCGGTCAGCACGACCTCCTGCACTTCGGTCTGCACGGCGACCCGCACCTGGTCCCCGTACACCGCGCGGCGCGCCGCCCGCTCGAAGTCGTCGGCCAGCAGCGCGGCCGTGGCGAGCACCGCGATCACCGTCACGTTGGCGGCGACCAGCAGCCACCGGGACCGGGGCGCGATGTCCCGCCGGAACACCCACAGCACCAGGGCCCCGCCCGCCGCCGCGTTGACCGCGCCGGTCAGCAGCGCGCCGGTCAGCTGGCCGAGCATCGGCAGCAGCAGGAACGGGAAGGCTAGGCCGCCGACGAGCGCCCCCACGTAGTCCGCCGCGAACAGATCGGCCACGGCCCCGCCCGCGTCCTGCCGGTCCACCCGCTGGATCAGCGTCATGAGCAGGGGAATCTCCGCGCCGATCAGGATGCCGATCGTCAGCGAGAACCCGACCAGCGCGTACCTCGACTCGCCGAACCAGGCGAACGACGCGTAGAGCACCAGCGCCGAGAAGCCCCCGACCAGGGCGAGCGCCGCCTCGATCAGCCCGAAGCCCACCGCCGCCCGGCTGCGTAAACGTTTCGCGAGGAGCGAGCCGATCCCCATCGCGAACACCATCACGGAGAGCACGACGGACGCCTGGGTGACCGAGTCGCCGATCAAGTAGGAGGCGAGGGCGACCAGTTCGAGTTCGTACACCAGTCCGCAGGCGGCACACACGAAGACGGCGGCCAGCACGAGGTACCGACCGGTCCTCGGCCGGACGGGAAGCCGCGCCGCGCCCCCTCGCAGCGACACCTGCTGGTCGATCATGCCGCGAACGCTACGTCACTGACTGCTCGCCGTTTGTCACCCACAAGGGTGTAACTGGCGCACCCGAGGCGCAGTCGCCCCGCGTCACAGTGCCGCCGCCGGCATGCGTACGCCCACCCGGGTCCGCGTCACCACGAGCTGCCCCTCCTGCGGGTACGCGTGCCAGGTGCGCCACCGCACCTGGCCCTCGGTCCGCTGGGCGAGCATGGCGGTGAAGGCGTGCGGGCTGCCCGGGAAGGTACCGGCCAGTCCGTGCGGGTGGTCGGCGACGAGCGCCAGCAGCTCCTGGGCACGGCCGGCGAAGGAGCCCGCGCCCAGCGTCTCGACGCGCGCCGCGAACTCGTACTCCCAGTCGCCGATCCGCTTGGCCACGCCCAGGGGCAGCGGGGTGCTGCTGCCGGGCATGCAGGCGACGGTCTCGGAACAGCTGCCGCGCTCCTCCTCCAGGAGGACCTGGTGAGAGGCGCCGAGCAGCCGCAACTGCATCGTCGCACCGGCGAGTTCCAGGTCGAGGACGGCCAGCGCGGGGAGCGGTTCGCGCCCCAGCGCCCAGGCCAGGTCGGCGGCACGGGTGTCGGAATAGGCCGTATGAAGGGTCGTGAGCATGGGTCGGCTCCGCAAACACGCGTGGACACGTGGACAGGGGGCGCCCCCGCGTCGTGCGCGTGGGAGGTGGGAAGCGCCCGATCAGGTCCGACTGGGGTCCGAGGGCTGAATGTTCTCTCCAACGAGGGAATCACGAACTACGCCGCACTCACAGCGTTTTTGACCAACTTGCCGGGGTTTCCATCCCCTCGGGGGCCACCCGTTCACCTGTTCACCGCAGACCCGCCGCATCGCTCAACAAAAAGGTGACCGGCGGGACTTGGTGCGTGCACCAGGTGTCCCGCCGGGCTCCGGGGCGTGTCCGGGGACACGCCCTCGCGGACCAACTGCCCCGTGTCAGCTGCCTCCGCCGCATCCGCCCCCGCCACCACAGGAGGAACCCCCGCCGCACGACGAGCCCCCGCCGCAGGAATGGCCGCCCGAGTGCCCGCCCCCGCCGGAATCGCCGCTGCCGCAGGACGAGCCCCCGTCCCCGCCACCGGCCCACCAGCTGCCCCCGGCCGCCGAACCGCCCGCCGTACCCCGCCGCCTGCTGCGCGACGGCGCGCGCCCCCGCCCGCCGGCCCCCGCCGCCGTCGCGACGAGGACCACGACCAGCACGACCAGAATCACCCCGACCAGCACACCGCCCATGACCTCACGTCCTTCCGTCCCCCGAAGCGAGGCCCCCCGCTCCGCGCCCCTTGCGGCGTGCAGGGGAGATTCCCTCGCCCCCGTACGGCCAAAGCACACTTGAGCAAATCCAGAGCTTGCGCGCAGGATGGCGGCCATGACACACGGACGACCGCTGCTCAACCGCCGCCTCGCCGAGTTCGGAACGACGATCTTCGCGGAGATGTCCGCGCTGGCCGTGCGCACCGGAGCCATCAATCTCGGCCAGGGCTTCCCGGACACCGACGGCCCGGAGGAGGTCCGCGAAGCCGCGGTGCGTTCCCTGCGCGCCGGGCATGGAAACCAGTACCCGCCGGGCCCCGGCGTCCCGGAGCTGCGCACCGCGATCACCGCACATCAGCAGCGGCGCTACGGACTGGCGTACGACCCCGACACAGAGGTTCTGGTCACCGCGGGCGCCACCGAGGCCATCGCCGCCTCGCTCCTGGCGCTCCTGGAGCCCGGCGACGAGGTCGTCGCGCTGGAGCCGTACTACGACTCGTACGCCGCCTGCATCGCCATGGCGGGCGCCACACGCGTTCCCGTGACCCTGCGTCCCGACACCTCCGCCGACACCTACCGGCTGGATCTGGACGAACTGCGCGCGGCGGTCACGCGCCGTACCCGGCTGCTGCTGATCAACACCCCGCACAACCCCACCGGCACCGTCCTGAGCCGCGAGGAGCTGCACGCGATCGCCGAGCTGGCGTGCGAGCACGACCTGCTCGTCGTCACGGACGAGGTGTACGAGCACCTCGTCTTCGAGGGCGAACACCTGCCGCTGGCCGGCTTCCCCGGCATGCGCGAGCGGACGGTCACCATCTCGTCCGCCGGCAAGACGTTCTCGTACACCGGCTGGAAGATCGGCTGGGTCACCGGGAGTCCCGAGCTGGTGACGGCGGTCCGCTCGGCGAAGCAGTACCTGACGTACGTCTCCGGCGGCCCCCTCCAGTACGCGGTCGCCGAGGCGCTGCGGCTGCCCGACAGCTTCTACGAGGAGCTGCGCGACGGCCTGCGCGCCAAGCGGGACCTGCTGTGCGCGGGGCTCACGGAGGCCGGGTTCGCGGTGTACCGCCCGGCCGGCACGTACTTCGTCACCACCGACATCCGCCCGCTCGACGCCACCGGCGACGGCATCGCGTTCTGCCGGGCGCTGCCGGAGCGGTGCGGGGTGGTGGGCGTCCCCAACGCCGTCTTCTACGACCACCGGGACCAGGGCGCGCCCTTCGTCCGCTTCACCTTCTGCAAGAGGACGGAAGTGCTCGAGGAGGCCGTTGCCCGGCTCAAGCAGCTGTGACACATGACGAGGCCCGGCACGGGTTCCCCGTGCCGGGCCTCGTCGAACGTGCGGGCGCTCAGGCGTCCGGAGCGTCCTGCTCCACGCCTTCCGCCTTCTGCTCGGCCGGGGCCAGGCCCAGGCGCTCCAGCAGCCACTTGTCGAACTCGATGGAGGCACGCACCCAGCTCACCGTCGAGGAGACGAAGTGCTCCAGGGAGACGCCGGTGCCGATGAGCATCTGCGCCTCACCGATCAGGCGGACCGAGGTGCCGGTCTCCTCGGAGCCCTCCTCGGGCTCGTGGGTGTGCGTGTAGACCTTGGGCCACAGGGTGCGGCGGTTCCAGTCGTCGATCGCGTCGAGCAGGACCGGGCGCTGGTCCGTGGCGTGCGGGCGGTCGTAGAACGTACGGACCGAGAAGACCTGCTGCTCGCCCTCGCCGCGGAACATGAAGTACGTGCGGAATTCCTCCCACGGCGCGGCGAGGTCGCCCTCGTCGTCGACGACGTACTTCAGCTCCATCTGGTCCAGCAGCTGCTTGACGAGGTCCTGGTCGGGGACGACGGGGCCCTCCGGTCCTGCCGCCTGCGGTTCGGGCTGACCCCCGAAGTTGGGAATCGAGGACGGGTCGATAGACATTGCCGGTACTCCTGTGGATCTCGTGGTTTCCTGCCGACGACCCTAGCCGCGTTTGGCCTCCGGGGCGTAGACCGCCCGGGCTACGCCTTCCCGGGAATCATCGCGGCGCCCGCTCCCTGGGCCCGGGCCCAGGCGACGGCGACCAGGACGGCGCAGACCACCCCGAGCAGCCCGGCGGCCCCGATGGTGTTCGCCGAGGACCCGGTCAGCTCGGTCACCGCGCCCCCGGAGGCCACGCCGATGCCCTGCATGGCGATCATCCCGGACCGGGCGAGCCCCAGTGCCTGGCCCCGCCGGTCGGCCGGAGTCAGCAGGACGAAGGTGGCCCCGGCGGTGATCTGGTACGCCGAGCACACCCCGGCGACGAACAGCAGGAGCATCGCCGCTTCCGTACTGGGATCGAGCAAGTAGACGACCAGGGGCAGATTCGCGGCCACCGCCAGCGGGCCGAGCAGCCGGCGCCGGGTCTCGTCCCCGACCCCCGACCGCCCCAGCAGGGCCGCCCCCAGCACCATGCCCGCCGGATGCGAGGCGAGCAGCAGCCCCACCGCGTACGCCCCGCCGCCCGCCTCGTCCGCGAACGGGGCGGCCAGCCCCTCCGGCAGGACGACGAACCCCGCGAGCCAGCCCAGTCCGAGCAGCGAGCGGAGCCTGCGGTCCGACCAGATCAGTGCCGCGGCACCGCCGACCTGGGCGCCGAGCTTCGCCGTACGGGCCTCGGCGCTCGCGACCGGGCGGGCCTTCACCCCGAACCGGATGAGGGCCGCCGAGAGCAGGAAGGTCGCCGCGTTCACCGCCAGCGAGCGGTTGCTGCCCAGCCACGCGGCGAGCAGCCCACCCCCGGCGAAACCGACCAGCTGGCCGACCTGATGGGTGATCTGCATGATCCGCTGGCCGCGCTCGTAGCGTTCGGCGCCGAGCACGGTGGGCAGCAGCGCGCCCTGGGCGGCGCCGAAGGGCGCCTCGGCCAGCTGCGCCAGCACCAGCAGTCCGGCGAGCAGCGGCAGCGGCATCCCCGGCAGCGCCATCAGCCCGACGAGCACCATCCGGGTCAGGTCGCAGCTGACCATGACCGTGCGCCGGGGGAACCGGTCCGCCAGCCCGGAGAGCAGCACCCCGGACAACAGGGCCGGCAGGGTGGTCAGGGCATAGGTCGCCGCGGTCCATCCCGGCGAGTCCGTACGTTCGAAGACAAGCAACGACAGCGCCACGCGCGCCAGCTGGTCGCCCAGGATCGACTGAGCATAAGCAGCCCAAAGGGTACGGAATTCGCCAAGGTGAAAGAGATTGTCAGGTCTGGACTTCTTGGGTCCGTCGGTTATCTCATCGCCAATCCGCTCGTTCATGCGGGCACGCTACCGGCCACCCGATTCGGCCTCTAACCCCAGCCACGGGAAGGTTGCCGCAGGTGAGGAATGGTGTCCTGTTTATGCGCGCGCCCCGGGCCGGACAGCCTGGCCCCGCCTTCCGAACTCCCTTGCCAGAAGGGGTGCGAGAGGGACAGGACGGCTCCTGGGCAGGAGTTGACCCGCCGGGGGCCGAGCGCGACGTTTGGCTCGATACCGATGTTGAAGAATGGATCACACCGGGCAGACGAATGTGACACCCGACTTCTCGGGTGTCACATTCCCCCCGGCCGGCCCTCTCAGGTCGCAGCGCCGACGATCAGGCCGTCCTCGAACCGGTCCACCCGGACCGTGTCGCCCTCCCTGATCTCGCCCGCCAGGATCTCCTTGGCGAGCCGGTCGCCGATCGCCGTCTGGATGAGGCGGCGCAGCGGCCGGGCGCCGTACGCCGGGTCGTTGCCCTCCTCGGCCAGCCAGGCCAGGGCCTCCGGTGTGACGTCCAGGGTGAGCCGGCGGTCGGCCAGGCGCTTGGCGAGCCGGTCGATCTGGAGGCCCGCGATGTGCGCCAGTTCGTCGCCGGACAGCGCGGAGAAGACCACCAGGTCGTCCAGCCGGTTGAGGAACTCCGGCTTGAAGGAGGCCCGTACGACCTCCAGTACCTGGCGCTTCTTCTCCTCCGGCTTGGCCAGGGGATCGGTCAGGAACTGGCTGCCGAGGTTGGACGTCAGGATCAGGATGGTGTTCCGGAAGTCCACCGTCCGGCCCTGTCCGTCGGTGAGCCGGCCGTCGTCGAGGACCTGGAGCAGGATGTCGAAGACCTCGGGGTGGGCCTTCTCGACCTCGTCCAGCAGGACGACGGTGTACGGGCGGCGGCGGACCGCCTCCGTGAGCTGGCCGCCCTCCTCGTAACCGACGTATCCGGGCGGGGCGCCGACCAGACGGGCGACGCTGTGCTTCTCGCTGTACTCGCTCATGTCGATGCGGACCATGGCCCGCTCGTCGTCGAAGAGGAAGTCCGCGAGGGCCTTCGCCAGCTCGGTCTTGCCGACACCGGTCGGGCCGAGGAACAGGAACGAGCCGGTGGGACGGTCGGGGTCGGCGATGCCGGCGCGGGTGCGGCGCACCGCGTCCGAGACGGCCTGCACGGCCTCGGTCTGCCCGATCAGGCGCTTGCCGAGCTCCGACTCCATGCGGAGCAGCTTCTGCGTCTCGCCCTCCAGGAGGCGGCCGGCCGGGATGCCGGTCCAGGCGCCGACGACATCGGCGATGTCGTCCGGCCCGACCTCTTCCTTGACCAGGGTCTCCTTGGGCTCCTTCGCCGCTTCCTCCTCGGCCTCGGCGGCCTCGGCGAGCTCCCGTTCCAGGCCCGGGATCTCCCCGTAGAGCAGCTTGGAGGCGGTGTCGAAGTCGCCGTCGCGCTGGGCGCGTTCGGCCTGGCCGCGCAGGTCGTCGAGGCGTTCCTTCAGCTCACCGACGCGGTTGAGGCCCTGCTTCTCCTTCTCCCAGCGGGCGTTGAGGCCACGAAGCTCCTCCTCCTTGTCGGCGAGGTCGCGGCGCAGCTTGTCCAGGCGCTGCTTGGAGGCGGGGTCGCTCTCGTTCCTGAGGGCCAGCTCCTCCATGTGCAGACGGTCGACGGAGCGCTGGAGTTCGTCGATCTCAACGGGCGAGGAGTCGATCTCCATGCGCAGCCGGGAGGCCGCCTCGTCGACGAGGTCGATGGCCTTGTCGGGGAGGAAGCGGGAGGTGATGTAGCGGTCGGAGAGGGTCGCGGCGGCGACCAGGGACGCGTCCGCGATCTGCACCTTGTGGTGGGCCTCGTAACGGCCCTTGAGTCCGCGCAGGATGGCGATGGTGTCCTCGACGGACGGCTCCGCCACCAGCACCTGCTGGAAGCGGCGCTCCAGGGCGGGGTCCTTCTCGATCCGCTCGCGGTACTCGTCGAGCGTCGTCGCGCCGACCATGCGCAGCTCGCCGCGCGCCAGCATCGGCTTGAGCATGTTGCCCGCGTCCATCGCGGAGTCCCCGCCGGCGCCCGCGCCCACGACGGTGTGCAGCTCGTCGATGAACGTGATGATCTGGCCGTCGCTCTCCTTGATCTCGGAGAGGACGGTCTTCAGGCGCTCCTCGAACTCGCCCCGGTACTTCGCGCCAGCGACCATGGCGCCCAGGTCGAGCGAGACGAGCCGTTTGTTCTTCAGGGACTCGGGAACGTCGCCCTTCACGATGCGCTGGGCGAGCCCTTCGACCACGGCGGTCTTGCCGACGCCCGGTTCACCGATGAGCACCGGGTTGTTCTTGGTGCGCCGCGAGAGCACCTGGACGACGCGGCGGATCTCCTGGTCGCGCCCGATGACCGGGTCGAGCTTGCCCTCGCGCGCGGCGGCGGTGAAGTCGGTGCCGAATTTCTCCAGGGCCTTGTACTGGCCCTCCGGGTCGGGAGTGGTCACCCGTCGCCCTCCCCTGCTCTTCTCGAACGCGTCCAGCAGCTTCTTCGCGCCGGCACCCTGCCCGTCGAGGATCTCACCGGCACGACCGCCCTTCGCGGCGATCCCGATCAGCAGGTGCTCGGTGGAGATGTAATCGTCGCCCAGCTCCTTGGCGCGCTGCGCGGCGTCCGCGATGACGGCGAGCAGCTCGCGGTTGGGCTGGGGCGGTGCGACCGTCGACCCGGTCACGCTGGGCTGCGCGCCCAGGAGCCGTTCGGTCTCGGTGCGTACGGCGATCTGGTCGGCCTCGACGGCGGCCAGCAGATCGATGAGGTTCTCGTTGTCGTCACCCGAGAGCAGCGCCAGCAGCAGATGCCCCGGGGTCAGATCGGGGTGCCCGTCCTTCACGGCCCTGCTGGTGGCCGCGTTGATGGCGTCCCGGCTCCTGTTGGTCAGCTCGGCGTCCACGTGCGCTGTCTCCTCCTTGCGATGACGAGTCCGTTCCCACTACTGACACGGTCAACGTGCACAAAGTTGAGTCTATTCCACTCAAGGCGGCGCGTGGCAAAGTAGAGCGCTTTCCACTCAAGGCGAACGCGGCCTCGCTCCTCCTCCGAGTGAAGCGGCCGCCCCCGGTCCCCGCCACCGCAGCGCGCGGGACCCCGCTTACGCTGGGGCCCATGGCAGTCGACGTACACCAGCCGAGCCCCGAGTACCTCGCGTTCTGGCGCGAGAGCCACGTGTGCACGCTCACCACGCCCCGCCCCGACGGCACGCCGCACGTGGTCCCCGTGTGCGTGACGTACGACCCCGAGGCCGGCCTCGCCCGGGTCATCACCAACAAGCACAGCCGCAAGGTCGCCAACATCCTGGCCGCCGGCCCGGAGGGCGCCCGCGTCGCTGCGTGCCAGGTGCACCGCCGCCGTTGGGCGACCCTGGAGGGCGTGGCACGGATCAGCACGGACCCGGAAAGGGTCGCGGAGGCCGTACGCCGCCACACGGAGCGCTACGACCGGGTGCCCTCGCCCAACCCGGACCGGGTCGTCATCGAGATCACCCTGGACCGGGCGCTCGGCCGCGGCTGAACGCGCCGCCCGTCCGGAGAAAGCACAACGGCGCCACCGTGTTCAGGTCACGGTGGCGCCGTTGTGTGGGGGAAGTGACTGAGCGACGTAAAACGACGGGGGATCGCTCAGGCACTGCGGGGGGTGGCGGAAATGGCTTCAGGTTCGAACAGCTGGTGGTCACGCTGTGCGAGATTCACAAAGATCATGTCGTACCGGATGGCGCAGCGCACCGGCTGCGGCGCGCCCCGCGGCTTGCGCAGGCAACGGTAGGCGCGTACCTCTCCGTCGTCCTCGCGGGCGACGACGACCGGGTCGCCGAACAGAGTGACCATCAACGAGTCACCACGGTGGGGCAGCGCCGTGACGAGATCGATGAAATGCCACCCTGACCGGTAGGCGGTCGCCATCTCCCGCCTGAAGGTGCGGTCGTCCGGCGGGGTGGTCATGTCAGGCGCCCGCCCGGGTCGGCAGCGAATTCCAGCTGATTTCACTCGACGCGACCGACGCCTGGGAGAGCCAGCTGATCTCGCCGGATGATCCAACAGCCTCGACACTCCAGCTGATCTCACTGGGGCCGGCGGGCTTCTCAGCACCCGCACCGATCTCGCCGGCGCCACCCAGAACGCCGTAGCCCAGGCCAGCGACGAACGAGGCGGCAAGCGCCGAGCGAAGCAGTCGCTTATACATAGTCAGCTTCGTCCTCACTTGTGGATTCTTCTCCCCCGCACCTAAGACGATGTCTCACCTGGGCACACGAACACCACTGAGTCGATGCATCATGTTCCTGCATGTTCAGGAACCTGGGGGGTGCGGATATGACCACAAGCGACTCAAAGAGGACACATCACCACGGGATCACTGATCTTTGCGCCGACGGAGGGCGTCTTTACGCCAGCGCATTGCGCTCGGGGCGCATCTCCCGGGCAGAGGCGACTTCGGCCCCCTGCCTGATGGACTTCGCCCTTCTCCATCCGGACCCTGACGACCCGGACTGGCTCCGGCCGCTGCCGCCGTCCACAGCGCTCGCTCAGCGTCTTCATCCCATCGAACGCGAGATCCAGGAACGCCGACGACGCTCCCTCGAATTGACGGAGTCATTCGAGCCGTTCATGGACATCAGCGCACAGGTACCCCCCACCACTCACGCCATTACCGTGCTGGAAGGGAAGCACCGGATCAATGCCGCCCTCGACCTGGCCACCGCCGAGTGCCGCACGGAAGTCCTCACGGTCCAGCCAGGAGGCGACCGCGGAGAAGACCGTCTCCGGGAGGGCTTGGAGCGCGCTCTTCTGGTGGTGCACCGAGGAGTGAGTATGCGCACCCTCTACCAGCACACCGTCCGGCACAGTCAGGGGACGCTCGCCTACGCCGAGCGACTGGCCGACGGCAAGGTGGAAATACGCACACTCGAGGAACTCATCGCCCGACTGATCGTCTTCGACCGGACAGTCGCCTTCATTCCTGCGCGCAGCGACGACCAAGTAGCCCTGGAGTTGCGTCATCCCGGACTGGTCGACTACTTGATCAAGGTCTTCGAACAGCTCTGGAGCCGCGCGTCCCCTCTCCTGGGTGAGCTTCCGTACACGCCGGCTCCCAAAGGTGTCAGCGGTGTTCAGCACTCCATCGCACAACTCCTCGTGGAAGGCCATGTGGACGAGGCCATAGCCCGCCGCCTGGGCATGAACGTCCGCACCTGCCGGGCCCACGTGGCCAAGCTGTCCGTCATCCTCGGCAGCAACAGCCGCGCCCAACTCGGCTATCTGATCGCCCGGTCAGGAATCCTTGATCAGGATTCCTGACCGGGATCGGCCCCGAATTCCCCACCCCCCGGGCCGGCGGGCGCACCACGCAACGGGGGAGAGCATGGCCGCGCCCCTGATCAGCCGGGGGAGTTCCCGGCTCCCCCGACACACCCAGAGTCGCCGGGGAACCACGTTTCCACCACCGTCATCTTGCTGCATTGCCGAAAGTGGGGGGTCACGAATGAGCGAGGACGAGGACATATCGCACCACCCGCACGGTGAGCTGGAACTGTGCGAGACCGGCCTCAGGACCTACACCGAGGCACTCAAGGCCGGTCGTCTGCCGCGCTCCGCGCTCGAACCCGCCGCCTGTCTCATCGAGTTGGCGCTCGTCCACCCTGATCCCCAGGACGAGGACTGGATCCGCCCGGTGCCGCCCTCCGCCGCCCTGACCCATCTGCTGCAGCCCGTCACCCGGGAGATCCACGAGCGCATCCGGCTCTCCGCCGCCCTGGCCGACTCCCTGGCCCCACTGGCGTCCGTCGCCAGCACCGACCCCAACCTCGCCATCACCGTCCTCGAAGGCCTTCCGCTGATCGAGGCGGCCATCCAGAACGCCACGGACGGTGCGCGGGAGGAGGTCCTGACCCTGCAGCCCAGCGGGAGCCGCCCCGTGGACCAGCTCAAGAAGGCGCTGGAGCGCGCCCTGTCGATGGCCGAGCGAGGCGTGACCCTGCGCCACATCTACCAGCACCCCGCCCGCCACAGCCCGGCCATCAAGGCCTACGTGCAGGATGTGCCGCCGAGCCACATCCAGGTGCGCACCATCGAGCAGACGGTCGAACGCCTCTTCGTCTTCGACCGCACCGTGGCCTTCATCCCCGCCAGCGCCCGCCGCGACGTCGCCCTGGAGATCCGCCACCCGGCACTCGTCCGCTACCTGATCCAGGTGTACGAGGTGCTGTGGGCCCAGGCCAAGCCCCTCTCGACGCCCCTCCAGGCACCGGCGCACAAAATGCCGATCACCGCCGCCCAACTGAGCGTCGCCCGCCTCCTCGTCGAGGGCAACACCGACCAGATCGTGGCCCGCAGACTGGCCATCAGCGTCCGCACCTGCCGGGCCCACATCGCCAAGCTCATGCAGACCCTCGGCGCCACCAGCCGCACCCACCTCGGCGCCCTGCTCGTCCGCTCCGGCGTCGTGGAGCTCGACCGGTAATGCCGTCACACGAACACGGCCACAGCAACGACGAGCTGTGCGAGGAAGCCCTCGGCCTCTACACACAGGCCCTGGCACATGGCCGCATCGCCCGGGCCACCACCGCGACCGTGCCCTGTCTACTGGACGGCGTCCTGCTCAGCCCCGACCCCGATGACAGTCTCTGGCTGCGCCCCACGCCTCCCTCGGCAGCCCTGGCACAACTGCTGCACCCGCTCGCCCGCCGGGTACTGGACCAGGTACGCGCGATCGACGTCCTGGCCAAGGCACTGGTCCCGCTCGCCTCCACAGCGCAGGAACATCCCTCTCGCACCGTCACCGTGCTCGACGGCGGGGCGACGATCCAGGCGTCCATCAACGGCGCCGCCCGCGAGGTCCGGAAAGAGATCCTGACCCTGCAGCCCGGCAGCACGAGGCCTCTGCACAAGCTTCAGATCGCGCTGGCCGGAACGCTGCCCACGGCCGACAGGGGTGTCCGGGTGCGGCACATCTACCAGCACTCGGCGCGCTACGGCCCGGACCTCAAGGCCTACGTGGCCCAGCTGCCCAGCGACCTCCTCCAGGTCCGCACCATGGAGCAGGCCATCGGACGCCTCATGATCTTCGACCGCGACGTCGCGTACCTCCCCGCCGACGTCGAAAGCACCGCGGCCCTGGAAATCCGCCACCCCGCCGTCGTCCGCTACCTGGCGCAGCTGTACGAAACACTCTGGGCCGGCGCCACCCCCTTCGCCCAGCCGCTGCGCAGCGCCGCACCCCACACCTCGGTCACCGCCGTCCAACAGAGCATCGCCCGCCTCCTCATCGAGGGCAACACCGACCAGAACATCGCCGAAAAGCTCGGCATCAGCATCCGCACCTGCCGCGCCCACATCGCCAAGCTCATGGCCACCTTCGGCGCCACCACCCGCACCCACCTCGGCGCCCTGCTCATCCGGTCCGGCGTCGTGGAGGGCCCCCTACCGCCGCACACAGCAGAACGGCCCGTCACTCCGGAGTGACGGGCCGCGCAGAAGCGAGCAGCAAACAGCGAGCAGCGCTCAGTCCTTCGGCCGCTTCGGGCGCCAGACCACCAGGGCGCTCGTCTGCTGGACATCCTGGTACGGGACCAGGTCGCGCCGGTACGACGCGTGGACCTGGGCCTCGCGCTGCTGCATCGCCGCCGCGGCTCCGTCCACGGCAGCCGAGAGTTCGGCGACGCGCTGCTGGAGCGCCGCGACCTGGTGCTCCAGCTCGATGATGCGCTTGATGCCGGCGAGGTTGATGCCCTCGTCCTGCGACAGCTGCTGCACCGTACGCAGCAGCTCGATGTCGCGGGCCGAGTAGCGTCGGCCGCGTCCGGCCGTGCGGTCGGGGGAGACCAGGCCGAGGCGGTCGTACTGGCGCAGCGTCTGCGGATGCAGGCCCGAGAGCTGGGCCGCGATCGAGATCACGTACACCGGTGACTCGTCGGTCAGTTCGTACGGGTTACGCCTTCGGCCGTCCACCTCAAGCTCCCTTCGCCGCCTGGAACAGCTCCGCCCGCGGATCCTGGTCCGCGGTCGCCTTGCGGTAGGCCTCGAGCGCGTCCCTGGCCTCGGTGCCGAGGCCGGTGGGCACGGTCACCTCGACGGTGACCAGGAGGTCGCCCCGGGTGCCGTCCTTGCGGACGGCGCCCTTGCCGCGGGCCCGCATCGTACGCCCATTCGGCGTACCGGCCGGAAGCTTCAGCGTCACGGGGGGCCCGCCGAGCGTCGGCACCTTCACCTCGCCGCCGAGGGCCACCTCCGTGAACGTGACGGGCACCGTGACGGTGAGGTTGTCGCCCTTGCGGCCGAAGACCGGGTGGGCGTCGACGTGGACGACGACGTAGAGGTCGCCGGCCGGTCCGCCGCGCTCGCCCGGGGCGCCCTTGCCGCGCAGCCGGATGCGCTGCCCGTCCGAGACGCCCGCCGGAATCCGGACCTGCATGGTCCTCGATGAGCGGGCCCGGCCGCTGCCCTTGCAGACCTCGCAGGGGTCCTGGGCGATGAGGCCGCGGCCCTTGCAGTCCACACACGGGTCGGTGAGCGAGAAACCGCCGCCGCTGCCGCGCGAGACCTGGCCGGTGCCGACGCAGGTCGGGCAGACCCTGGGGGTGCCGTTCTTGTCGCCGGTGCCGGAGCACGCCTTGCAGGGCGCCTGGCTGGACATCCTGAGCGGGACCGTGGCCCCGTCGACCGCCTCGGTGAAGCTGAGGGTCACCTCGGACTCGATGTCCTGACCGCGCCGCGGCTGCACCCTCGTACCGGCGCCGCCGCCGCGGTTGAAGAGGCCGCCGAACACGTCTCCCAGTCCGCCGCCGCCGAAACCGCCGGCGCCGCCCTGGCCCCCGCCCTGGGCGCCTCCGAAGAGGTCCCCCAGGTCGAAGTTGAAGTTGCCCTGGGCGCCGCCCGGCCCGGCGCGGAAGCCGCCGTTGCCGAAGAGGGCGCGCGCTTCGTCGTACTCCTTGCGCTTCTTGGCGTCGCCGAGGACGTCATTCGCCTCGGAGATCTCCTTGAAGCGCTCCTCCGCCTTGTCGTCGCCCTTGTTGGCGTCCGGGTGGAACTCGCGGGCGAGCTTCCGGTACGCCTTCTTGATCTCGGCGTCGGTGGCGTCCTTCGGGACGCCGAGAACCTTGTAGTAGTCCTTCTCGACGAAGTCCTTCGTACTCATCGACGTCCCTCCTTCCGGACGACCGGCCGGGAGCCCCCCGTCCGGCCGGCGCCGGGCCCGCAGGCCCTGGCACCGGCCGGACGGAAGGTCCTGATGGCCGGGCGGTGTGCTGCCAGGTGATCGGACGGAATGTCAGACCTCCTCGCCGCCACCGCTCTCCTCGTCGTCTGCCTTCTCTTCCTTCGCGGCCGCGGGAGCCGCCCCCGGCTGGGGTTCGGCGACCGCGACCCGCGCGGGGCGGATGGTGCGCTCGCCGATCCGGTAGCCGGGCTGCAGGATCGCCACGCAGGTCGTCTCCGTGACGTCCGGCGCGTAGCTGTGCATCAGGGCCTCGTGGACCGTCGGGTCGAAGGGCTCGCCCTCCTTGCCGAACTGCTGGAGGCCCAGCTTCGCGACGACCGTCTCCAGCGATTCGGCCACCGACTTGAACCCGCCCACGAGCTCACCGTGCTCCCGGGCGCGGCCGACGTCGTCGAGCACGGGCAGCAGCTCGGACAGGAGGTTCGCGACGGCGATCTCCTTGACCGTGCCCCGGTCCCGCTCCACGCGGCGGCGGTAGTTCTGGTACTCGGCCTGCAGCCGCTGGAGGTCGCCGGTGCGCTCGCCGAGCGCCGTGCGGGCCTGGTCCAGCTGCGCGGTCAGGGCCGTGACCCGGTTCGCGTCGTCCCCGGCCGGGGCCGCCGCCTCCTCGGAGGGGGTGGCGGCCTTCGGCTCGGCGTCGTCAGGGGTGGCGCCGGAGGGGACGTCGGGCTTCTCCTCGAAGCCCGGAGTCTCCTCGGTCACGCCGCACCGCCCTTGGAGTCCTTCTCGTCGTCCACGATCTCGGCGTCGACGACATCGTCCTGGGCGTCGCCCTGCGCCTGCTCGGCACCCGGCTGCGCGTCCTGCGGGCCGCCCTCGGCCTGGGCGTTGGCGTACATCGCCTGGCCCAGCTTCTGGGAGACGGCCGCGACCTTCTCGGTGGCCGTGCGGATCTCGGCGGTGTCCTCGCCCTTGAGCTTCTCCTTCAGCTCGGTGAGCGCGGTCTCCACCTCCGTCTTCACGTCGCCGGGGACCTTGTCCTCGTTGTCCTTGAGGAACTTCTCCGTCTGGTAGACGAGCTGCTCGCCCTGGTTGCGCGACTCGGCGGCCTCGCGGCGGGCGTGGTCCTCCTCCGCGTACTTCTCGGCCTCCTCACGCATCCGGTTGACCTCGTCCTTCGGCAGCGAGGAGCCGCCGGTGACGGTCATCTTCTGCTCCTTGCCGGTGCCGAGGTCCTTCGCGGCGACGTGCATGATGCCGTTGGCGTCGATGTCGAACGCGACCTCGATCTGCGGGACACCGCGCGGGGCCGGCGGCAGACCGGTCAGCTCGAACATCCCGAGCTTCTTGTTGTACGCCGCGATCTCGCGCTCGCCCTGGTAGACCTGGATCTGCACGGACGGCTGGTTGTCCTCGGCCGTCGTGAAGATCTCGGAGCGCTTGGTCGGGATCGTGGTGTTGCGCTCGATCAGCTTGGTCATGATGCCGCCCTTGGTCTCGATGCCGAGGGACAGCGGGGTGACGTCGAGGAGCAGGACGTCCTTGACCTCGCCCTTGAGGACACCGGCCTGGAGCGAGGCGCCGATGGCGACGACCTCGTCCGGGTTCACACCCTTGTTGGCCTCCTGGCCGCCGGTCAGCTCCTTGACGAGCTCGGCGACGGCCGGCATGCGGGTGGAGCCACCGACGAGAACGACGTGGTCGATCTCGGAGAGCTGGATGCCCGCGTCCTTGATGACGTTGTGGAACGGGGTCTTGCAGCGGTCCAGGAGGTCCGCGGTGAGCTGCTGGAACTGCGAGCGCGTGAGCTTCTCGTCCAGGTGCAGCGGGCCCTCGGCGGACGCCGTGATGTACGGCAGGTTGATCGTGGTCTCCGTCGAGGAGGACAGCTCGATCTTCGCCTTCTCCGCGGCCTCGCGGAGACGCTGGAGAGCCATCTTGTCCTTGGACAGGTCCACGCCGTGGCCGTTGGCGAACTGCTTCACCAGGTAGTCGACGACGCGCTGGTCCCAGTCGTCACCACCGAGGTGGTTGTCACCGTTGGTGGCCTTCACCTCGACGACGCCGTCGCCGATCTCCAGGAGGGACACGTCGAAGGTGCCGCCACCGAGGTCGAAGACGAGGATCGTCTGGTCGTCCTTGTCGAGCCCGTACGCCAGCGCGGCGGCGGTCGGCTCGTTGACGATGCGCAGGACGTTCAGGCCCGCGATCTCGCCGGCCTCCTTGGTCGCCTGACGCTCGGAGTCGTTGAAGTACGCCGGGACGGTGATCACCGCGTCGGTGACCTTCTCGCCCAGGTACGACTCGGCGTCGCGCTTCAGCTTCTGCAGGATGAAGGCGCTCATCTGCTGCGGGTTGAAGCTCTTGCCGTCCAGGTCGATCTTCCAGTCAGTGCCCATGTGGCGCTTGACGGAGCGGATGGTCCTGTCGACGTTGGTCACTGCCTGGCGCTTGGCGACCTCGCCGACCAGCACCTCGCCGTTCTTCGCGAAGGCGACGACGGACGGCGTGGTCCTGGCGCCCTCTGCGTTGGTGATGACGGTGGGCTCGCCGCCTTCGAGAACGCTGACGACGGAGTTAGTCGTGCCCAGGTCGATGCCGACCGCACGTGCCATTTCGATTCCTCCAACTGACTACTTGAGTGGATCTGACTCAAGGATGCACGACTCCCGTCACGGAGTCAACAGACCTGAGTCACTACGGCTCAACTTACGTGCACGCACCCCGCGCCATCGGCGACACCAGGCGCCTCATGCGCCGCGCAGCCCCTCCCCATCATGGCCGCATGGGATCGTTCTGTCACAAAATGCCGTGAGCAGCGCAAAACCGGCATCCGATCCGCCGAATTCCGGGCAGGTGCGAACGATGCGTACGCAGGGACAGTGGGGAAGAGGACCCCGGCCGCACCCCTGGCGCCCCCCGCCGGCGTCCCGCCTCGCGGCCTCACGCGCATCCCTGCGCGCCCTGGCCCCCACACCCCTTCCCCGCCCGACCGCCAAACGCACCCTCGATCTGGTCCTGGGTTCGTTCCTGCTGCTCCTCGCCTCCCCTCTACTGGCGGGCGCCGCCCTGGCCCTCGCCGTACGGGGCCGCCGGGTGACGACACACTCCCCGCGCACCGGGCTGCACGGCAGACCCCTGGTCCTGCGCTCACTGCACACCCGACGGCTGAGGCTGGACGTGGTTTCGCGCCTGCACCACGTGGTACGCGGCGAGCTCTCCCTCGTGGGGCCGGCCCCGCTCGCCCCGGGCGACGTACGGAACGGAACGCACGGTGCGCGACACTGGCGGCTGGAGCTGAAGCCCGGCCTGACCGGCCTGGCACAGGTCCGGCACCGCTCGGGAATGCCGTGGGACGACGCGGAGCTCCTGGACCAGCACTACGCCGAGCACCAGGGACTGCGGCTGGACCTGGCGGTCCTCGCCGAGGCCGTACGCGTACCCGTGCGCGAAGCGGTCCATGCACTGCCGTGGCGCGGCAAGGCACGCCTGAGCGACACAGATCACCGCCTGCCCGGCTACAGGACGGCGGAATAAGTGGGTAGTGTCGGCACGGACTGATTAAGTTACTGCTTAGTAGTAGCGATACTCGTAGTCCCGGTGGTCACTGGAAGGCGCAGTACTCGCCAGTAGACGCTGGATCGATCCCACCTCGCAGGCCCGAGGAGCCCCCAATGCAACTCGCCGCGATCATCGTGTCGCTGGTGCTGACCGTGGTCGGCGTTGCGCTCATCGCCCGAGCCGTCGCGCAGATCTACCGGTTCGTCACGCTCGGACAGCCGGTCCCCGCCGGCAGTCGCACCGACAACCCGAAGCAGCGCACGATCACCCTGGTCAGGGAATTCCTCGGCCACACCCGGATGAACCGGTGGGGGATCGTCGGCTTCGCGCACTGGTTCGTCGCCATCGGCTTCCTGACCCTGCCGCCGACGCTGCTCCAGGCGTACGGGCAGCTGTTCGAGGCCGACTGGGTCCTGCCGGTCATCGGTGAATGGCTGCCGTTCGAGCTGTACATCGAGTTCATCGGCCTGATGACGACGGTCGGCATCCTCGTGCTGATCGCCATCCGGCTGCTGAACCTCCCCTCCCGGGCGGGCCGCAAGTCCCGCTTCGCGGGCTCGAAGGCCTGGCAGGCGTACTTCGTCGAGTACGTCATCCTCGTCATCGGCCTCGCGATCCTGACCCTGCGCGGTCTCGAGGGCGCGATCCACCACGTCGACGGCTACGAGGCCGCGTACTTCGTCTCGTACCCGCTGGTCCTCGCCTTCAAGGGGCTGGCGCTCGGCACGCTGCAGAACCTCATCTACTTCGTCGCGATGATCAAGATCGGCACCTCGCTGATCTGGATGATCACGGTCTCGCTCAACACCAACATGGGTGTCGCCTGGCACCGTTTCCTCGGCTTCCCGAACATCTGGTTCAAGCGGAACGCCGACGGCGCGGTCGCGCTGGGCGCGCTGCAGCCGATGACCACGGGCGGCAAGGAGATCGACTGGGAGGACCCGGCCGACGACGCCGTCTTCGGCGTCTCCCAGGTCGAGCAGTTCTCCTGGAAGGGCATCCTCGACTTCTCCACCTGCACCGAGTGCGGCCGCTGCCAGTCGCAGTGCCCTGCCTGGAACACCGGCAAGCCGCTCTCGCCGAAGCTCCTGATCATGTCCCTGCGCGACCACGCGCACGCCAAGGCCCCCTACCTGCTGGCCGGCGGCGGCAAGGACATGGAGGGCGAGGAGAAGGCGACCGAGGAGCAGTTGAAGGACGTTCCCGCGGCCGCCCTCGCGGAGGCCGAGCGCCCGCTGATCGGCACGGTCGAGGCTGCATCGGTCAACGGCTCCGCCTTGGGCGGCGTCATCGACCCGGACGTCCTCTGGTCCTGCACCACCTGCGGTGCGTGCGTGGAGCAGTGCCCGGTCGACATCGAGCACATCGACCACATCGTCGACATGCGCCGCTACCAGGTGATGATCGAGTCGGCGTTCCCGTCCGAGGCGGGAACCATGCTCAAGAACCTGGAGAAGAAGGGCAACCCCTGGGGGCTCGCCAAGAAGCAGCGCGTCGAGTGGACCAAGGAGGTCGACTTCGACGTCCCGATCGTCGGCAAGGACGTCGAGGACCTCACCGAGGTCGACTACCTCTACTGGGTCGGCTGCGCCGGCGCCCTGGAGGACCGCGCCAAGAAGACCACCAAGGCCTTCGCGGAGCTGCTGCACATCGCGGGCGTCAAGTTCGCGATCATGGGCGGCGACGAGAAGTGCACCGGTGACTCGCCCCGTCGCCTCGGCAACGAGCCGCTGTTCCAGCAGCTCGGCGCGGAGAACGTCGCGATGCTGAACATGGCGTTCGGCGAAGACGACGAGGACGACTCGACCAAGAAGGCCAAGGCCTCCAAGAAGATCGTCGCGACCTGCCCGCACTGCTTCAACACGATCGCGAACGAGTACCCGCAGCTCGGCGGCGAGTACGAGGTCATCCACCACACGCAGCTGCTCCAGCACCTCATCGACGAGGGCAGGCTGATCCCGGTGACCCCGGTCGAGGGCCTGATCACGTACCACGACCCCTGCTACCTGGGCCGTCACAACAAGATCTACACGCCCCCGCGCGAGATCATCGCGAAGGTCCCGGGTCTGCGGAACGAGGAGATGCACCGCCACAAGGAGCGCGGCTTCTGCTGCGGCGCCGGTGGTGCCCGGATGTGGATGGAGGAGCGGATCGGCAAGCGCATCAACAACGAGCGCGTCGACGAGGCCCTCTCCCTCGACCCGGACATCGTCTCCACCGCCTGCCCGTTCTGCCTGGTCATGCTGACCGACTCGGTCAACGGCAAGAAGAACGAGGGCAAGGCGAAGGAGTCCGTCCAGGTCGTGGACGTGTCGCAGCTGCTGCTCGAATCCGTGAAGACCCCGGCCGACCCGGCGGGCGACCCGGAATCGGCGGACGAACCGGAGCCGGAACCGGTGAAGTAACCGGACCGGCGTCACAGCGCGGCGAAGCGGTCGGACCTGCCTCGGGGGCAGGACCGGCCGCTTCCGCGTTCCCCCCGGCCCATGGTGGGGAAAGCCCCCCGGGGTTCCCTTAGGGGATGTCACATCTACGCGTCAAAGGCCGGTACTTCCCCGGCCCCGGGCCCCCGTAACCGGCGGACCAGGTACGTTCGATGAGTGGCTGGATTCAGGATCGGACGCGGCCGGGACAACCGCACCCCGCAGCAAGGGCAACAGCAACCGCGGCAGCAGCCGTACGGCAATCAGGCACCGCCGCCGCCGTACGGACAGCAGCAATGGCCGCCGACGGGCGGACAGGGCGCCCCGCACCACGCCGCACCGGGCTACCACGACGGCGGCTACCCGGCCGGCGGCGGCTACCGGGGCGGCGGCCCCGACGAGCCCGAGTACTTCGGCGACCCGTACCCCCCGCAGGGCGGCCCGCCCCACGGCGACCCGTACGCCAACAGCCCCGGCCACACGGAGGCGTTCCGCATCGACGAGGAGCCGTACAGCGACGGCAGCGCCTACCGCGCCGGCCACGCCCCCGCGGCGCCGACAGGCCCGCGCCTGCACTGGAAACAGCTCCTCAGCGGCATCGTGACCCGCCCGGGCGCGACGTTCTGGCAGATGCGCGACTACCCGGTCTGGGGCCCGGCCCTGACCGTGACGTTCCTCTACGGCCTGCTGGCCCTCTTCGGCTTCGACCAGGCCCGCGACGACGCGATCCACGCCCCGGTCTCCAGCGCCGTCCCCTACGTCATCCTCACCGGCGTCTGCTTCGTGCTCGGCGGCCTGGTCCTGGGCGCCGTCACCCACACGCTGGCCCGCCAGCTCGGCGGCGACGGCGCGTGGCAGCCGACGGTAGGCCTGTCCATGCTGATCATGTCCATCACGGACGTGCCGCGCCTGGTCTTCGCGATGTTCCTGGGCGGCGAGAACGCGCTGGTCGTCAGCCTCGGCTGGGTCACCTGGCTCGCAGCGGCGGCGCTCCTCACTTCGATGGTGAGCAAGTCGCACGACCTGCCGTGGCCGAAGGCGCTGGGCGCGTCGGCGATCCAGCTGCTGGCGCTGGTGTCGATCCTGAAGCTGGGCACGATCTGACGGCTGCGCGGTACGCACGTACGTAAAAAAAGGGCCCCGGTCACCCGGGGCCCTTTCGCCTCATGAGGCGGTCACGCGTCGAGAACCTGCCCACTGCGGCGGACGACAGGCTTCTCCACACTCCACGGGAAGTTGATCCAGTTGTCGGTCTTCTTCCACACGTATTCGCATTTCACGAGCGAGTGGGACTTCTCGTAGATGACCGCGGACCGCACCTCGGCGACGTGGTCGACGCAGAAATCGCGCACCAGCTTCAGCGTCTTCCCGGTATCGGCGACGTCATCGGCGATCAGGACCTTCTTGTCCGAGAAGTCGATGACGTTCGGTACGGGTGCCAGCATGACGGGCATTTCCAGGGTGGTGCCCACACCCGTGTAGAACTCCACGTTCACCAGGTGGATGTTCTTGCAGTCCAGCGCGTACGCCAGACCGCCCGCGACGAACACCCCGCCGCGCGCGATGCTCAGCACCACGTCCGGCTCGTACCCGTCGTCGGCCACGGCCTGCGCCAGCTCGCGTACGGCGTGCCCGAAGCCGTCGTACGTCAGGTTCTCCCGCACGTCGTCAGTCATCGGGCCCTCACACCTGCGTCCGGTGGAAATTCATGAAGGAGCGCGACGCGGTCGGCCCGCGCTGCCCCTGATAACGCGACCCGTACCGCTCGGAGCCGTACGGGAACTCGGACGGAGAACTCAGCCGGAACATGCACAGCTGGCCGATCTTCATTCCCGGCCACAGCTTTATAGGCAGCGTCGCCAGATTCGACAGCTCCAGGGTCACGTGCCCGGAGAAACCGGGGTCGATGAACCCGGCCGTGGAATGCGTGACCAGCCCGAGCCGGCCGAGCGAACTCTTGCCCTCCAGCCGCGACGCGAGATCGTCGGGCAGCGAGATGACCTCGTACGTCGACGCCAGCACGAACTCCCCGGGGTGCAGGATGAACGCGTCGTCCCCCTCCGGTTCGACGGTCCGGGTCAGGTCCACCTGCTCGACGGCCGGGTCGATGTGCGGATAGCGGTGGTTCTCGAACACCCGGAAGTAGCGGTCGAGCCGCACGTCGATACTCGAGGGCTGCACCATCGACGCGTCGAATGGATCAATGCGTACGCGTCCGGCGTCGATCTCGGCGCGGATGTCCTTGTCTGAGAGAAGCACCCACCGAGGATACGCAGAACGCGCGGACCCACCCTCATCGGGCCGCCCCGCGCGCCTGTCGCCGCCGCTCCCTACCGCTGCTCGAACACCACGGGCACGGCATGCCTCAACCGAGCACAGCGAGGACACCGGATGAGCCGCCCGGGCCCGATCCGCCCTGCCCCGAGCTGCTGCATCGGAAACGAGGTGGTAGCGAAAACGTGCCCTTCGGCACAGCGGACGACGGTGCGCTCCATGGAGTCCATCAAGTCCCTTCCCCATCAAGCCGTGGACGAGACCGCCACATTAGGGGATGAACAGGACGCCACTCCACGCGGCACTCCGACCACCCACGCTACGCCCCCAACTCCCGCCCCCGACACCCACATCACCCTCCCCGCACCACTCCCCCGCGCCCGCTCCCGCGACGACGCCGCGTCGCGATCGCGATGGGGTACAGTGTCCCAGGATGCGTCGCTGGAGACAGCGTCCGGCATTTTCGCGGGTGTAGTTTAATGGTAGAACATGAGCTTCCCAAGCTCAGAGCGCGAGTTCGATTCTCGTCACCCGCTCTTTTACGAACCCCCAGGTCATCGACCTGGGGGTTCGTCGTTGTCTAGACCTCTCACGACCTGCCGTGCCCTCCACGTGCCCTATCTCCCGGAAATACCCAGCTCGGAGCGCACGCGGCGCACCATCCTGCACCACCTCAGGCTGCACCCGGGGCCGACGGCGGGACGCTGGTCCGTGATCCGGGCCACTTGCCCGCCTCCCGGCGCGCTCATTGCCGCGGGCAAGGCCAAGGCTCTCCCTTTGGACAGAGGGACGTCGCTGGTATCAGGAAACGCCCCACAGGCAGCGGGACCAGTGGCTAGCGTTTGACCACATGACTGGTGCCGCACCCGCAGGGGTGGAGCTTCTGACGTGCCTGAATCGTCTGGAGTTACGTTTCGATTCCGCCGCATCTCTTGTCGCATCGGACGCCCACGACGACCCCGCGACACTGGAATGGGGCTGCCGTGCCGTTCTGCCTCTGTGGGAGCCGGACGACGAGGAAGCCCGGGCAGACAACGCCCGCCTTCTCGGCCAGGGCATGTCGCTGGCCCAGGCGTTTCAGGGCCAGCGCCAGGAGTTGACGATCCTCTCCATGTCCGGGCTCACGCTGGACCTGTGGCGCATCGGCCACATCTACGCGTCGCTGGACTCGCGCGACGCCGACTACGAGCACTTCGCCCCCCTCTTCGACAAGTCCGGCGATCTCGGCCTTCATGGCGACCTGGAGGACTGCCTGGTTAACGGCACCCACGTCGTCATCATCGATCGGGCACGGATCGCGCCGGCCTGGCGTGGCCTGGGCGGCGTCGGCCGGCTGTTGATCGGACGCATGCTCCGCTGGGTGACCAGCCAGGCGGCGCTCGTGGCGACGCATCCGTATCCGATCGACATCCCTGTCGACGAACGGGACGACAGGACACGGGAGGCGCGGGAGAAGGCGGTAATCCAACGCACCTGGCAGTCCTTGGGGTTCGAGCCCTTTCGCGAGGACCTGTGGGTTCTGCAGCCGCATTTGAGCGCCCACGACGATGCCATCGAGCGCTTGGAGACGGCCTTCGGCCGGTACCTCTGAGCTCTCACCCACCCGGCCGGCAAACGAGAGGACCACCGGTACCGCGATGCGCGAGTTCACCAACCACAGAGCGCAGCAAACGCTCAGCATTCTGCGCGCTTTCCACCTGGAGACCTTGAACTTCTCCGGAATGCATCCTGAGGCAACGCTCGCTGACTTCGAGCACCACCTGCGTAAGCGGGTCGACGTCTTGGAGGCGGAACTTGAGACGGGCGAGAAGGCCGCCCAGGCCGCCGTCGTCACCAAACCCCTGTCTGGCCCCCTCGCCGATCCCGAGCGCCAGCGAGCGTTCCGTCAGCTTCAAGACTCGGAGCTGCCGGCAACAGGGCCCGAGAGGGAAGCCTGGTGGAAGCAGCGCACGGCAGTGCTCGACGAGATCAAGGCACAAGGGCTGGCGGAGGCCCTCGGCTGGGAATGCCGCGACTGCGGCGCCCCGGTTGGAGTCGCTTGCCGTACGGGTGGCGGCAGGCCCAAGAAGCAGCCTCACTTCCTCCGGGCCACCGACGCAGAAGCGCCTTACAACCACGCGTATGGCCTGCGTTAGCTAGGCCGTTTCGTTTGGATCAAGGTAGGGGTGAGCGAGGAGGGCGGTTCCGGGTGGCACCCTGGACCGATGCGACCTGGAACCGACGCCACCGAGAACAGCCTGCGGCATCTGCTCAATGACTGGGATCCGATCGGCGTAGCTGACGAGGTGCAGGACGAATACGACTGCATGCTCGTCCCTCTGCTCCAGCGGCTCCGGGGTGGCGCCGACCAGACAGAGATCGGCGAGTTCCTGCGGCACGAGCTGGAGGATCACTTCGGTCTCACCCCCCTGCCGTCAGAGCCGGAAGCGATGGCGGCCCGAGTGATCTCCTGGTGGACAGTCGCCGGCAAGGCCGATGGCATCCGCGGCGTGTAGCCGCTCCCTCCGGATCGTCTGCTCGTTGGTCCAGGTGTGCCGTTGACTGATGCGCAGTGGGCGCGGATCGAGCCGTTACTGCCGGACCGCAAACCGAAGCGGGGTGGCCGGTGGCGGGACCACCGAGAGGTGATTGACGCCATCGCCTGGAAGTTCCAGACAGGGGCGCAGTGGGTGCAGCTGCCGGAGAAATACGGCAACTGGCGGGGCGTCTACAACCGGCTGCGGATATGGTCCGCCGACGGCACCTGGGAGCGCGTGTTCACCGCGCTTCTGGCACAGGCCGACGCCGATGACGAGCTGAACTGGGTCGTCTCGGTGGACTCCACGATCGTGCGAGCCCACCAGCACGCGGCCGGAGCCCGCAAAAAGGGGCCCCAGCCGGCGAGCCGGACGACCACGCCATCGGCCGTTCCCGCGGCGGGCTGACCACGAAGATCCATCTCGCGGCCGACGGCAACTGCCGACCCCTGGCCTTCCATCTCACCGCCGGACAGGCCGGTGACGCGCCCGCCTTCGCTGCTGTGATGGCCCGCCTGCGTGTCCCCCGAGAGCGTGGACGGCCCCGGACCCGGCCAGAGGCCGTCCTGGCCGACAAGGCGTATTCGTCACGGGCCATCCGTGAGCACCTTCTGCGGCGAGGCATCAGGGCGGTCATCCCCGTTCCGGCCGATCAACGCGGCCACCGCCTGCGGCGCGGCAGCCGGGGTGGCAGGCCACCAGCCTTCGATCGCGAGGCATACAAGCAGCGCAACACCGTTGAACGCTGCATCAACCGCTTGAAACAGTGGCGCGGGATCGCCACCCGCTACGAGAAGACAGCGGCCATCTACCTGGCCGGACTACACGTCGCGGGCATCTTCCTCTGGTCCGCCAGATGATCCAAACGAAACCGCCTAGCCCGTGGTCTCCGCTGATCACAGGGAATCGATGCCGTGACGCTCGGAGCTACTGCTGTCAGACCGTCCAGATGCGGAGTCGCTCGAGCCTCCGTGGTTCGGGCACTGCTCTCAGCGCCAATTTGAGCCAGGCCGCTGCCGTGTTGTTGATGGACCAGGTGGGGGACAGGTCCAGAAGCCAAGCTGGCGAATTGCGGAGGAACTGCCATGCGGGCCGCCCCTCTCACTTACGGTCGGCGCCTCGGAAGATGTCGACCAGATCTGTAGCGTTGTACCGGTGGTTGAAGAACAGGGCAACGGCCGCGATAGCGGCGATCCCTTGGAGTGATCCTGTGACGGAGTCCGGCAGGCCGAGCTTGGGGGCGCCGAACAGGATGAGGAGAAACACGGCGACAGCGCCAGCCACGCGGAGCGCGGTCCGGTCGGTCACCGGCTCGATCTCGTCGACGTCGTCCAAGAGCTGTCCGGTGCGGCCTTCCGCGTATCGCTCAGCGATGGTGAGCAGCATCTCGGTGAGGTCCTTCAACGCCATGCCCGGGTCTTCGTCGGTGTACTGGCGTTCCTCGGCCCGGCGCAGCGCGCCCGCGACCTTCGCGGCGTGGGTCTTGAGTTCACGACGGTGGGGCGGCTTGGGCTTGCCGTGGCGGACCTTCCAGGCCCGCCGTATGACACGTTCGACGCCGCGCACCGAGACTCGCCGGGCGTCCAGAGGGGACCGTTCACCCATCTCCTGATGGGCTCGGGCGACGCCAGTGGCGTAGCTGAGGATCACTGCGACCGGCCGGTGCTGCTGCTCGTTATGGTTGTCGACGGCTGGGGCGAACACGACACCGAGGCCAGAGCGCAGCGACGGCGGCAGGCCACCGGTCGACTCATTCTTCCTGTGGGCTACCCCGAGGGCGGCGAGGATCGCGGGAAGTATCCGGCGAGCCATGTCAATCACGACGAATACGAGCATCAGGAACACGAGCGTGGTGGCCGTGTCCCAGGGCTTCTCCCACGGCTGGCCCCACAGCTTCTGTAGGCGGTGTACCAGATCCTCCGCCTGGTCTACGAGGAACAGGACCGCGTCCCTGGTCCCGGCGTAGAGGCTGGCGAGAGGATCGAGGCCGCTGTACGCCCCTTCCCCTTCCTGCGGGTTCGCGTTCGGTGGGGACAGCGGTCGGCGGATGACCTCGGAGACCTCCACCACGTACGAGGCGAGGTAGCCGAAGAAGGCCATGAAGATGAGGCCGGCGGGCAGGCCGATCACGGCCTCGTGCCACCAGCGCGTGATGGATTGCTCGATCAACGGCCTGGTGTGCAGTCCATTGTCGGGGAGCACCGGGGAAATCGCCTCGTCGGCCCGGGTGAGCGTGTGCCGTGCCAAGCGGACGGTCAGCCGTCTGCGGAGGGTGCGGACTCTGTCGGCCTGTCTCCGCCGCCACCGGCCCACCTTGGACTCGGCGGCGGCGAAGGCGATGGTCGGCACCGCGCCAATGACGCCCAGCACCAGCACGCGCGTGGCGATGGCCAGGGCAGTCTCTACGTCACTCAAGCGATGGGACCCCTTACGTCATCACGTACGTCGAGAATGCGGGCTCTTGATGGATTTGTGACCCTCGCCCCTCGGCAATGGACTGGCAGTCGCTGGGGGAAGCGATGCAAGTCCCTTCCCCCAGCCACTCGTCAGACAAGTCTCAGTACAGGGCGGCTGTCGGGCATCCCCAGCAGCTCACGTACCCTCGCCGGCTTCCACGCGAGTTCCGCAGCAAGCGCACGTATCGTCAGTCCCGTGTCTTGCTCTGCCAGCTCGAATGCCTTACTGAGCATTACCGGCTGTTCGCCGGGGTACCCACGTACCGATTGCGGGGCGAAACCGGGCTGCGCGCTGAGCCCTCGCAACCGCTGGTACGCACGACTGATCGTCGCATCAGAGACGAGCCCAAGTTCGCGGTACCGGTAGACGAGCGACTTCACCGAGACGCCCCAGGTCTGCGACAGGCCGGCCAACCGCGCAAGGTCCACCCTCTGCGGTAGCAGCGGATGGATCGATTCCCGAGGGGTGAGGAACTCGGCAGCGAACGCATCTGCTTCGCGCTCCAAACGGCTGTCGCCAGTAGCACCCGCGTGGAGAACCAGGTGCCCGAGTTCGTGGGCCGCGCTGAAGCGGTATCGGTAGACATCGTCGGCGCGATTTGGCGTGAGAACTACAACGGGTCTCAACAGCCCGGAGCTGGAGAAAGCATCGACTTTAGCCGCAGCCTCCTCGGCTTCCGCCGGCGCGACGACGATGAGGCCATTCGCTTCCATCCGGCGAGCTAGGTGGCGCACAGGGCCGTCACCCAGCCCCCAGTGATGCCGGAGCGCTCGGGCAGCGCCCACGGGGTCGTCAGGTAGCTCGGCGCCGGGGCATACCTCGCCTCCTGTGAAGCCGGGAAGGTTCACGAGAGGAAGCTGCACGCGCTTCTCCAGCGCGTGAGTGAGTTCCCAAACCTGTTCGACGAAGCCGAGGGCCCGCTCTCGCTGCGCCCCGGATGTGGAACGCAGGGCCCGAAAGTGAGCCATGGAGCTATCGACTTTACCCATCGGGCGGCCTGCGACGAAGAACTGAATGGGCACGTCCAGCACGTCGGCCAACCGAGGAATGAGCTCAGGGCGAGGACGGTTGGTACCCGCCTCGTACTGGCCAACAGCAGCTGCCGACACACCTATACCGTCCGCGACCTCGCGCTTGGTGAGGCCGGCAAGGCGACGTGCCTGAGTCAGCCTAGGTGCGTGGAAACCGTCCCAGACTGCCCTCGGCGAAGTACCGCCCAGGCTCGTCCCCGGCAGTAGTGGTTGCTCAATGTTCATTGTCCTCAGCAGCGTTCACAAACGCTTCGTACTCGGTCTCACTCTGCGGCGGAGTTCCCGTGGCACGGGCCGCCTCGCTGCGTGTGGAAAGCGCAACCTCAGGAAGATCACCAGAGGCAAAGTTATCCCCTGCGCGCTGGTTCGGTACAGCGTAGATACGGCTCTCGGCACCGGTCGTGAGCAGAGACTTCTCGGTCACCCACTGCAGGTTCCCAGCATCGTCCAAGAGATTCGCCTGGCCCCACCAGGCGCGCTGCAGACCACTCATGTTCATCTCGTACGGGATGAGGACCAGGCCGGGGCGGGGGTCCCTCTGCGCAAGATCAGCCAGTGAGCGCCGAAGAAGCAGCTCCGGGCCTTCCACTTCAACCAGAGGATCCGCGATCCATCGGGGTGCTGGCGCATCGGTAAGGGCGAACAGCTCCCGCATCACGAGAGACAGCTTCTTCGGCCACTTGTCGCCCGGCTCAAAGCCGTCGACCGAGTCCACGCGGTAGGGGCAGAGGATGGTGTTGTGCACCAACACAAGCTCGTAGAACGTGCCAGGCTTGATGAGTTCGGTCCCGGGGATGCCAAGGTCAAGCACGTGCTCAGCAATCCGGTCGTACTGATTGGTCATGCGCGCCGCCCCAGCAGCGAACTTGTGCTTGGACCGACCAGCCAGATGCGACTCGAGCATCGCCGACTCCGTGTCGAGGAGCCCCATCTGAATCGCGAGTCGAAGGCCGGCGACATCTTCCCCAAATCGACCACTGGCCCAAGACGGCATAGGCCCGTCGACGTTCGCGTCCACGCATCACTCCGATCCACGACAGCTTGCGTTACTCCGAGGATGCTACCGCAGGAACTTTAGTCGATCACGCGAATCTTGCACTTTCGACGAATCTTCCACGCCGCCAAGATCTATCGCCCGGGCCGCAAGGGCGCGCGGTGTGGTGCCACACGCCCCTGCGGCCAATTCAGGCTTCGCGCGCCGGACACTGGCGGGCGGCCTGGACGCGAGCATCGATACCCCTGGCGACCTCCCGTTGCCGCTCACCATCGGAGTGCTGATAGATCAGGGCGGCCTTCTCCGAAGACTGGCCGGCGCGGACCATCGTGTCCTTGAGCGTGGCGCCCGACTGGGTGGACAGGGTGTGGCCGGTGTGCCGGAGGTCGTAGAAGCGGAAACCCTCCGGCAGGCCGACCTTGGTCCGAGCCCTGCGCCACTTGCGGCCGAAGGTAGACCGGCGGAAGGGGGCGCCCCTCTCCCCGACGAACAGGAGCCCGTCGGGTTCCTTCTCGGCGTACCAGTCGAGGTGACGCTTCACCTCGATGTGCATAAAGGCCGGGAGGAAGACGGTTCGCCTTCCGGCGGCCGACTTGGTGTCGCCCTCGACGCGACGGCCGCTGGTCAGCTCGGGCGCGGCGTCACGGACCTTGACCGCGAGAGGTTCGAGAGTGACGTCGGGGCGCCGGAGGGCGGCCTGTTCTTCCGGGCGCATGGGCCCGTAGGCGCCGAAGTAGACCATCAGCCGCCACCTCGGTCCCATGGCGTCAGCGAGCGCGTCGACCTGTTCGACAGTGGCCGTTGGGCGTTCCTTGGCGTTCTCGCTGCCGGCGCCCCTGATCCGGCAGGGGTTGCGGCGGATCAGCTCGTCGTCGGCCGCCGTCTCCATGATGGCCTTGAGAAGGCGGTAAGACTTGGCGACAGTCGTCGCACCGGTAGCCCCCAGCCGCTCGACCCGCCAGGTGCGCACGCCCGGCGGCGTGATGTCATCCAGATTCACCGAAGCGAATGCGGGCAGCAGGTGCAGGCGCAGGAGCCTTCGGTACAGCTCCTCCGTGGTGGCGGAGAGCCCGCGCTCCTCGACCCACTTCATGGCGTACGTCTCGAAGTTGATCGAGCCGGCGTCGGGATCAACCCAGTGCTTGCGCTCGATGTCGGCCTGGGTGAGCGTGAGCCAGGTCTGGGCCTCGGTACGCGTCTCGAAGGTCTCCGGGGCGGTACGACGGCTGCCGTCCGGAGCCCAGTAGCGCGTCTGCCACCGTCCCGACGGGAGCTGACGGACGGTGCCGAATTCACGTCGCCGCTGCGGCTTCCGGGCGGCCATCAGGCGGCCTTCCCGAAGCGGGAACGCGCGTCGCCGAGAGTCGGAACGGTGCGCTCCTCGATGTACGCGGCGATGGCGCTCTCAGGGATCCGTACGGGCTTGCCGAGCTTGACGTAGCGGATGCGGCGCTCCTGGATGAGTCGCCGGATGAAGCGCACGCCGGTGCCGAGGCGTTCGGCAGCCTGCTCCACGGTGAGGAGGGTATCGGTAGTGGTCACCTCCCCCTGCGGTCGCGATTGCTTAACGGGGGCGTGCGGTATCGCCGAAGGGCGCAAGTGAGTGCTCCGGTTCTGGCCGGCGGATGGGGCGGCAACCCCGGGCCTGGCCTCATGTCGTTCAGGGATGGGATGGGCAGGACGGCCACAGCGGGGGTTTGCGTTCCCGCTGCGCCACGTGGTGTGGGCCGCTATGAGTCCGAGGCGGGCCCGTACTCTTCGTTGCTCTTCATCAGTTCGGTGGCGATGGCGTTGGAGACCATCACGTCAGCCTCTTCGCGGATGTCCGGGTGGTCGGCGAGATAGGCGTCGAGCTGGTCGCGGGCCTTGCGTGCCTCGTGGTTGGCACGGTTGGAGGCTCTGTAGGCGGCGACGACGTTGTCGATCAGCTCCATGGCCCGGCCCATGGTCGCCAGGCTGGGCGGCCCGACGAAGTTGCTGAGCGGGATGCCGAAGATCTCGGCGAAGCCGATGGCCTCATCGAGGTTGATCCGGCGCTTGCGGTTCTCGATGCGCCAGACCGCAGACGGGTTCATGTCGAAGCCGACGTCGTTCATGCGGTCGGACAGCGTGGTGGTGCTCCAGCTGCGTTTCTCGCGCTCCAGTTTGACCCGCACAGCGGCGTTCTCCTCGCCGCTGAGGAGCACACCCTCAGAGTTTCCCTCGTCGTCCGGCATCGCCCCCTCCTCCCGTTCGCTGCGTGTACCGCCGGTTGTGCGGCATGGAACAAGATTAGCATCCGTTCTGCGGATCGCATAGCGCTATGCGATCCGCATAGTCCGTGGTACTGTAGAGCACCCCAGCAGACCGCACCGGTCCGCTGAGGCATGCCTTCAACCAGCCCCCGACATACAAAAAGCCCCCCGGTGACCCAACACCGAGGGGCTCAGAGCGCAAACCTCATGCCGCCCATCCCTGAACGACTGACCTGCGAGGCCGGGATTGCCGTCCCATTGGCCCGCAAGCGGAGGAGCTACATGTCCAGTATGGACGATCCCGCCCAGAGCACGCCATCCCTTCCGAACACCGCCGCCCTATGGCCGCCGGTGGCCATACCCGGCCGCCCCGCCGAGCCCGTACCGCCGCCCGCAGGGGAGCCCGAACCCGCTCCGTCGTCCGAGGGCGAGGCGGTGCTCGCGGAGCTGCGGGAGCAGATTCGCCGCTACGTCGTACTGCCGAGCGGGGAGGCGTTCACAGCCGTGACCCTGTGGGTTGCGGCTACGCACTTGCAGACGGCGTGGCAGCACGCTCCGCGACTGGCCGTCGTGGGGCCGGCGAAGCGGTGCGGCAAGTCGCGGCTGCTGGATGTGATCACCGAGAGCGTTCACGATCCGCTGATCACGGTCAACGCGTCGGCCGCCGCGGTGTTCCGGTCGATCACCGCCACGCCGCCCACCCTGCTGGTCGACGAGGCCGACACACTCTTCGGCTCCGCGAAGGTCGCGGAGAAGAACGAGGAGATGCGCGGTCTGCTCAACGCGGGGCACCAGCGCAACCGCCCCACCCTGCGGGTTTCCGGACCCAACCACGAGGTATCGAAGTTCCCCACCTTCGCCATGGCGGCCCTCGCCGGCATCGGCGACCTGCCGGACACGATCATGGACCGGTCGATCGTCATCCGGATGCGGCGCCGCAGGCCGGGCGAGAAGGTAGCGGAGTTCCGCACCTTCCGTGACACCCCGCCCCTCCACGCGCTACGTGACCGGCTCGTCGCCTGGCTGACTCCCCTGCACGCCGAGGCGATGGAACTGACACCGGCCATGCCGGTCGAAGACCGGGCAGCCGACACCTGGCAGCCGCTGGTGAGCGTCGCCGATCTCGCCGGCGGAGCATGGCCGGACCTCGCGCGCACCGCCTGCCAGATCATGGCCAAGCACGAAGCCGAGCACGACCAGGACCGCAGCAGCCTGGGCATCCGCCTCCTGGCCGACATCCGCCGCGCCTTCACCACCGAAGGTAACCCGCCGGCACTTCGCACCAGCCGGCTCCTCGACATCCTCAATCAGGACGACGAGATGCCCTGGGCGGAGTACACCACCCACGGACTGACCCCTCGGGGTCTGCAACTCCTGCTCAAGGAGTACGACATCAGCTCGGTCACCCGCCGCTTCCACGGCAACGTCCAGGCCAGGGGCTTCACCCGCCTGCAGTTCGCCGACTCCTGGGCGCGCTACTGCCCCGAGCCCACCCCCGAAACGGCGACCGGGGCCTGACCCGGCACGACCCGTCACGACCCGTCTCCGCGCAGGTCAGCGCGGTGACGAGTCGCGGTCCGGTGACGAGTCGACTCGTCACTACCGCCGCACTCGTACCGGCCCTGACCAGGCACGCGACGAGTCGTGACGGGTCCCCCGCCCTCAGGGCCACCTCAGCCGCACCCGCACCCTGGAGCATTTCCCTTGTCCTCCCCCGCCATCACCACGGCACCGTCTGCCCCGCTGCCACTGGCCACCGCGATCCGCATGGGCGTGTCGCTGCTGGCCGTGGCCGCCTTCGCACTGTCCTACGACGCGCTGCGTCAGATGGCCGCCGCCAGCCACATCCACCGGGCGCTCACTTATGCCTTCCCACTCGTCATCGACGGGTTCATCGCCATCGGGATCGGCGCCCTGCTCATCCTGCGGACCGCACCCCTGTCCGCCCGCCTCTACGTCTCCGCCCTGGTCGGCGTCGCCACCGCCACAAGCATCTGGGCCAACGTCCTGCACGCCGTCCGCCTCAACCAGCAGACCCGCCACACCAACCTCGCCCTCGACAACATCACCGTCGGAGTCATCTCCGCCATCGCCCCGCTCGCCCTGGCCGGAGCCGTCCACTTCTACCTCCTCGTGGCCCGACGCCCCACAGCCACCGACCGCCACAACAGCGACGACCGCCACGAACCCGGTGCGGAACACACCATCGGTGAGCTCGCGCCGCCACACACCACGGACACGGACACCGATGTGCCGCAGCAGCCCGGTAAGCCGGGAGGCAAGCAGTCGAGCGTTTCCCTGGAGCAGGCCGTGGCCCTCGGCCGCACGGCTCCCCTCGGACGAGGCGGCAGCATTTCCCGCCGCAACGTCGAGAAGGCGATCCGGGACAACGGATTCGGCATGTCACGTGCCCGCCTGGACAAGGTCAAGGACCTGCTGCAGGCCGAGCTCGATGCCGTCACCACAAGCACCGACTGAACCTCGCACTCCACGTCACCCCAGCCCGCTCCTCCCATGAATCAGCACGGGGGGGGAACGGGCCCTCTCCCTCCACCACCGCTTGCAGGAGCCCTCATGCACAGGCCCGTCCACGAGCCCTCGTCGGCGCAGCAGCAGACCACCTCCACCCCGGTATCAGGCGGAGCAAGGTATGGCGTTGGACCGTCCACGGGCCGGTCCAACGCAGATGCCTCCGCCCCGGGGGTGGCGGAGGAGCTCGGGCGCCAGGGGGCGCCCGACCGGATCAAGCCCGTCGACACCACCACCCGCACTGCGCTGCCGCAGCGCGCCGCCCAAGCCGCCGCACTGCGCCGAGTCGCACGCCGCCGTCAGCGCAAAGAGACCCAGCGCAAGGAACGCGTGGACGTCCGCTACAGCACCGACGAGAAAACAGCGATCCTCACCGTGGCCCGCTCGCTGAACATCGCCGCCGCCCACTACGTCGGCGCCGTCGTCATGGCCCACATCCACGGGGACCTCGCCCTGCCCGGTCAGCGCACCCAGCTCGACGACTACATCGACGAACTCGCAGCCCTTCGCGGTGAGGTCGCCAAGATCGGTCACAACGTCAACCAGATCGCCAAGAAGCTCAACTCCGGCGACCGTCCACACCATGGGGACACCGCACTCCTCGACCATGCGGAACGCGCCCTCGGCACGGTCGGCACCACCATCGGCCACATCGCCGCAGCCGCCACTCAGGCCGCCGCCACAAAGGGGCCACGGTGATCGCGAAGATCAGCAGCGGCAAGAGCACAGCCGGCCTCATCCGCTACCTCTACGGCCCCGGCCGGGCCAACGAGCACACCGACCCGCACCTCGTCGCCTCCTGGGACGGCTTCGCACCCGACCCCGGCCGCACCGACGACACCGCCGCCACGAAGAAGCTCCTCGTGGCCGACCTCGACCTACGCGTCCAGCAGGCCAGGCGACTCGGCCGGGCCCCGAAGCAGCACGTGTGGCACTGCTCCGTCCGCGCCGCACCCGGCGACCGCATCCTCGACGACGCCGAATGGGCGGACATCGCCCGCCGTGTCGTCACAGCGACCGGCATCGCACCGACAGACGATCCGGACGGCTGCCGATGGGTCGCCGTCCGGCATGCCGACGACCATATCCACATCGCCGCCACCAAGATCCGAGGCGACCTGCGCACCGCGCGCCACTGGAACGACTACCTCACCGCCGACCGCGAACTCGCAGCCATCGAGAAGGAATACGGCCTCTTCCAAGTTGTACGCGGAGACCGCACCGCCGCGAAACGGCCCACCCGCGCCGAGCAGGAGAAGGCCCGCCGCACCGGCCACGACAAGCCCGCCCGCATACGCCTGCGCACCCTTGTCCGCACAGCAGCGGCTGCCGCCACCAACACCGAGGAGTTCCTCGCTCTACTCACCCGCACCAACGGCGTCCTCGTCGAGGTCCTGCACTTCCCCTCCGGAGAACCCCGCGGCTACAAAGTCGCCCTGGAACACGACACGAACACCGAAGGAAAACCGGTGTGGTTCTCCGGCTCGACGCTGTCACCGGACCTCTCCCTCCCCAAGATCCAGAGCCGTCTCACCGCAGCAGACATCCCTGCCGGCAATCCCAACGGGCATCTACGGCCGCACCCGTGGCACCAAGCCACCGCAGCCACGGAGCGCATCCCTCACCACCTCGGCCGACCGGCCACCGAAGCCGCCCAGGCCCACCTGGCCGCCCTCGGCGAAGCACTCGACGCCGTGGCCCTCACCGCACCACCGGACATCCGTAGTGAACTTCGGGCGGCAGCCTCTGCCTTCGAACGGGCAACCCGTTCACGTATTCATGCCGAACACCACCACGCCCGTGCCCTGCGCGGGGCAGTGAAATCTATGCTCCGCGAGCCATCACCCAAGGACGGAGCTCTCCTGGCGATGTTCCTCGATGCCGCGCTCCTGGCCGTCATCGCCGCCGCCCGCTGGCACGACCAACAACAGCACAACCAGCAGGCCGCAGCCGCCCACCAGACTCTGCTCCACCTCCAGGCCGCCTACGAACGAACCTCATCCGGGCACCTGCTCGCCGCCGGCCAGCACCGACCGCCTCAGAAGGTCGCAGTCCGGTACGCCCAGCTCATCCGCCAGACCGCCCCCGCACACGCTGACCAAATCCTCGCCGACCCCGCCACCGATGCGCTGACTACCGCCTTGGCCGCCGCGGAGACCGCAGGCCACGATCCCGGACGCCTGTTGCAGCAGGCGGCAGACAAACGCGCCCTCGACGACGCCCGCTCCCCAGCACGCACACTGGCCTGGCGCGTGCAACGGCTCTCGCAGAGGCCCGCTCCAAGCCGGCAAGCTCAGGCGGCACAGGCACGCAGCAGCGTCCTACGCCCCGTAGCTCTCCCGCAGCCTGCGGCACCGGCCGCACCCACCGCTACCTCTCGGCCTCGGCGTAGGTGATCAGCCCTGGGCAGGCGCTCTCAGCGGGAGCAAGGTCAAGCAGTTCTTCCCGACCGGAGCTGAGAGAGGACCTGCGCGACCGGCAAGTCGTACTGGTCCTTGTCCTGCTCCCAGAACGAAAGGGCCCGAGCCGTGGCCTCGGCCATGTCGGCGGGCAGGTCGGCCGCCCGGAGGGTATCGGCGACCTCTTCCATCTCGGGCGCCCAGCGCCAGGCCCTGGCAGCCACGCTCGGCAGGAATCCCGGATCGGAGAGGATCGCCGAGACCATGATCTCGGCTTCAGCCGTGAGCTGGTCGCCGACTCCATGGGCGTGTGCGAGCGCGTGGGAGACGCCTGCGAGAGTACGAGCGGCCTTCTGGTAACTGGCGAAGGCCATCTTCAGGGCGGAAGCGGAACCGATGGCCTCGCCTGCCCGGCGCACATCCAGCGAAGAGTTCGCGAACAGCGGCTCCACCAGGTCGACGGCGGGGCCAGCCCCTGCGAGATAGAGCCGTGCCGTACGCCCTTCACCTGGCGGCGGACCGAAGACGGCGCCGTCGACGACCTCGGAGCCGGGACGGATCTCGTCGGCGATGCGCCGCACGCGCTGGGGACTGATGGCATTGACATCGACGTACACTCCCGCGAAGGCGTGCGGAGCCACGGCCGCTGCCACGTCCTCCGCCGCCTGCGGTGGGCAGACCGAGAGAACCACCGCGCTACGGGACAGCGCTTCCGCGAGCGAGTCGCAAGGTGTGGCGCGGGCCTCCCTCGCTCGGCGCCACGTGTTCTCGCTGCGCTCCTTGGGTACCCACAGCACCTCATGGCCGCCGGCGACTAACTCAGCGATGACTGCCGCGCCCATGGATCCCGGGTGCAAGACGGTCACGACGGTCACTGGCTGCCTCCGGCGAAATGCGACGTGGTGTGTTCCTCATCAACATGATCCGCTGTCGTGGAACGGCGGAGGACTGGGCACCTGGCTCGGACGGGCCGGCCGCCGATAGGGCACAAGTCCCCTTGCCTCGTGTCGGCACTTCATGGCGAAGCAGGGAACGCGGCTGTGGCATCCCTGTCCCGACAGCGGGACTCACGCGCAAGCCGCGTCATGGGTACCGTGCTGGAGACGAACTCTGTACGGACAGACCGGCGATCGCGCCGGATCGTCCGGCGGCCGGGAGGTGTCCTGATGCTGGAGGAAGCCGAGGAGATCGGCAAGCGCGTCCGCAGGGCGAGGCTGCGGTTGGGTATGCCGCAGGCCGACCTGGCGACGGCCCTGGGGAAGTCGCAGGGCTGGGTCTCGAAGATGGAACGTGGCCTGATCGAGCTCGACCGGGTCGGGCTACTCAACCAAGTGGCCGCGGAGCTGCATGTCCATCCGAACGACCTGATCGGGCGGCCGTACAGCAGTTCCCCGGACGACAACCAGTGGCAGGTTGCCGCCTCGTCGATCCTGCGCGAGCTGCGCCGCTACGACCTCGTCCCCGTCTTCGACGGGGCTCCGCGGCCCGCATCACAACTGTGGCGTGAGGTGACCCGGCTACACCGCTTGCGGGACACCGCTTCCAACGTGGCGATTCTCCGCGTTCTCCCGGACCTGTTCCGCGAGGCGCGCGCCCTGGCTGAGGAGTCGGAGGGGCACGAGCGGGAGGAGGCGTATGCCATCTACGCCGTGTGCTGCAAGTTCGCACACACCGCCGCCCACTCCCTCGGGCACCCCGAACTGGTCGCCATGGCCTGCGAGCGGGCCGCATGGTCAGCCAGGTTGTCGGGAGATCCGGTGCTGCCCGCTGTCGCCGACTGGATGAGGGTCTGGGACATGTGGGCAACGGCTGACTGGGCCGACGCTCTGACGCTCTCGGACAAGGCGATCACCTCGGTGGAGCAGGAGTACGACCGTGGTGAGCCGCTGGCCGTGCGGGCCTGGGGCACGCTGCAGCTACGGGCTGCGGTCTCCGCCGCCCGAGCCGGCCGAGCCTCGGAGGCCGAGGACCGGATCGGACACGCGAGGGCCGCTGCCGAGCGCATGGACGCGTATGTCGGGGCACCGGTGTACGACCGGCATTCGCTGACGTTCTCCGCCGGGAACGTGCAGATCCACGCGATCAGCGTGGCCCTGGAGATGGGCAAGCAGGGCAAGGCGCTGGAGATAAACCGTCGTACCAGCCCAGACCTGGTCGGGTCGCTGCCCAACTCCCGTCAGGGACACCACCACATGGATGTCGCGCGAGCCTGGTTGTGGGACGGGAACCGGGGAAAGGCCCTGGCCGAACTGGAGACAGCCGAGCGGATCGCGCCCCAGCTCGTACGGAACCACCCCATCGCCCGCTCGACGCTTCGCAGCATCGTCTACGCGGAACGAGCAGCCACGCGAGAGAAGCTGCGGCGCATGTCCGACCGTTTTCACCTGGACGGATAGGGGTCGTATTCCTCCGGCTCATATTCGAGGGTTGCCCTGTCCCTAACTTCAGGGCATGACGCGACGACGTTCTCCCCACCTTCCCTCGCAGGGATCCGGGTTAGCCTCGATCTTTCTTGACGGGCTGCCGACGGAGTCGGTGGCCCGTTTTTGTGCTGTGAGCTGAGGGTGGGCAGGCTGAGGGCCCGAGTGTCGTCTCGGGGTGGCGCCGGGTTCCACTGCTCCGGTTGGTGAAGGGCTGTCGTGGGGACGGGTGAGTTCGCTGGTCAGCCGGGGTTCGGCAGGAGTGCGAGCCGTTCGAGTGCGGCGGTGATGTGGCCGGTCCAGGGCCAGTGCCGGGCCAGGCGGAGGATCCGCCGGCGGCCGGTGGTGACGAGTTGTCCGGCCGCGGAGAACAGGCGGAACCGCAGACGGCGGGGCTCCCAGAGCCGGGCTGTTCCGGTGAGGGCGAGCATGGGCATCCAGGCCAGCAGGTCGAGAGCAATCTGGACGATCTCGAGCCAGACCTTGTTCTGGGCTGTGGTGTGCAGGGGCAGGTTGCGCAGGCCGGTGGCCCGGGCGGCCCGGATCCTGTCCTCTGCCCGGGCCCGAAGCCGGTGACGGAGCTCGAGTTCGGCGATCGGCCGGCCGGCGGTGTTGGTCGCGAAGCACGTGATCCGCATCCCGTCCGCGTCCGTGATCCTCAACTGGGCACCGGGGTGCGGCCGTTCTCTTCGGACGATCAGCCGCATCCCCTTCGGCCAGCCGTCCAGCAGCTTGCCGGTGAGCTCGGCGACCCAGGCCCCGTCACGGACCTCACCATTGGTCTCGACGGCCGCCGTCCAGGCCGAGGCGGGGACCTTCAGCACGTGCTCGTGGACCTGCTCGGTGACCGTCATGCCGACCGAGTAGGACAGCCATCGCCCTCGCCGGGCGAGCCAGGACACGAAGTCGTGAGTGCCGCCCGCGGAGTCCGTGCGGATCAGCGTCTGCCGCCCTCGCCGGTAGCGCTTGGGCAGCTGGGCCAAGGCGAGCTGGGCGGTGGTGATGTGGTCGGCTGCTGTGTTGGAGCCCGCGTTCCCCGGCCTGAGGAGGGCGGCCACGGGCTCACCGGTTCCTCCCGGTCCGTGGTCCACGAAGGCCGTCAAAGGGTGATGGCCGTAGGTCTTCTTCCAGGTCGCGGCCGCGTCCTGTTTGTCGGAATGCGCGATCACGAGGACACCGTCAAGATCGACGACGACCTGGCCGTCGGTGTCCGGGGCGTTCTCACCGGCCAACGACCAGACACGGTGACGGACTTCGGAGCGTGCGGACCGGATCGCCTGCAACGCCTTCTCGTCGGAGGCGGCGAGGGTGCCGATCAGGCGGGAGACGGTCGGGTCGGAGGCGACCGGACCGAAAACGGCCGGCTCGCACCGCAGCAATGCGACGTCCGCGAGGCAGTCCCCGCCCAGTGCGACCGCCAAGGCCACGTCCAGGAGGACCTTGCCGGGATCGTGGACGGCCCGCGGCTTGCGCCACGGCGCCAGAGCTGCCGATATGGCCTGGTCAAGACCGGTCTTGCGGACCGTTTCCACGAGCAGGACCGACCCGGCCTGGGAGACGACCTGGCGACCGCCGTCCTGGACGCGGACACGGGGATAGGACCCGATAGAGTGCTTCACCTGGGAAGTGCCTCCGGCGGTGGCAGGAACAAGGACCTCGACAATCCTCATTCTTGCTGGTCAGAGGCACTTTCTGCTTTCCTGCCCGCCTGCCGGACACCCCGCTTCATGAAAGCGCGAGGTTAGGTACCGCAGCTCCCTTCGTTCCCCAGCTTGGCGACCTCGCCACCGACAGCGCCCGCGAGGACCGTGTGGGGGTCGTGGTCGCTCTCCCCGGTGAGGGCTCCGCCACGACCTACCACCTGCGCCCGCCTGGGGGCGGGACCCAGTGGTCCGCGCCCGCCGACGGGACGACGCTCAGGCCCGTGCCGGTGAAGGCCACCCACGCCACGCTGCTGGCAGGCCGGGACGCGGTCTACGACCCGAGGGCCCGGCAAGGGTCAGTTCCCGTCGAGTTCCACTTCGATGACGGCTCGACCCTCAATGGCGCCCTCATCCTCACCACGGCGGAGCTGGAGCGGTTGTACGCGCAGACCAGCCGCCTCTTGGATGCACACGAACGCGCCCTCGGCGGCACCTCGTGACCGGGGCACGGCGCCGCCATGCCCGAATCGCCGCGTCCACAACCGCACGGGCCGACCACGGAGGTCGAATCGCGCTCACGTTCCTGGCCGTCGCCGGCCTGGTCGGCCCGGCCTGGGCACTGCGTGAGCACGCCGCCCCGCTCCTTGAAGGAGCCGGCCATCGCCCCACCGCCGTCGCACCGGACGCGAGCCTGCCCTCCGACCGCTGAGGCCCTTCCCGGCACCGCCGCCGTCTGCCCGCGCTCGACCGCCGGAGCCTCCCACGCTGCTCTCTCGTCGAGCGGCGCTGAAGAACCGCCCCGCTCAGCGCGGCTTCGGCTGCCCGGGGCGGGACGGCCTGCACCTCGTCAGCCATCTGGAACATCCACGCGTGATTCCCCAGGGAGGGATCATGGACATCCCGTACATCGTCATCGACCAGCTCGTCCCCGACCAGCAGCAGGTCTGGAAGACGTACTTCGGCGACGCCGACCGCCCCCGCTACATCGAAGAAGGCATCTGGCGCCGCACCCAGGAGAAGGCCACCGCCGGCCAGTCCGGCTGGGCGGCCTCCGACGACGCACGGCGGCGGATCATCCACTACCGCTACCGGTACGGCCTGGTGCCCACCACGGCTGCGCCGGCCATCGGCTTGACCGACCTGTACCTCTATCACTCCGCGTCCGCCCCGGCCGACGAGGTCGCCGCGCACCACGACGCCCTGTGGGATTCGCTCGCCGCTGGCGGCTGGAAGGAGGCTCCTGGTGGATTCTTATGGACCCGACGGGATCTGAAGTGCCGGATCACCGAGTACGACGTCCACCCTCAGGACACCTCTGCGGGCCGCACCCTCCCAGCCGGCTACCGGAGCCTGGACGTGCAGATCGCCTCCGTGGCCTACGCGCCGCCGCCCGCTGTCCGGCAACTGCCGTGGAACGTGCTCTCCACCGGAATCCGGTTCAAAGACCGCCCCGGCACGCCGACCCGCGTGCCGGACCTATCTGTCCTCGCGAACCTGCGACCGTTCCAGGTGGAGATGGGATGCGGTACGTCGGTCGAGGCGGGCATCCCGCCCCTGCACCGGCTCCACGAGATCTACCGGGTCACCGACCGCCAGGGCCACGAGCCGCGGGAGCACCGCTTCACCCTCTCCCCGACAGCGGACACACTCCTCCATGAGGTGCTGACGGAGCCGGAGGAGAAGACGGCGGAATTCGTGGAGATGTTCCGTGCCTGCTTCCTGGCCGAGCCGACCCCAGCCATGTGGGCACTGAAGGAACTGAAGGACGCCGGGCACCTCGTCGGTCCGGTCATCACCAACAACTTCGACGTGCTCGCCGCGCGGGCCGGGCTCGACGAGTGCTTCATGCGCCGCTACGACCAAGCCGTACCCGACGTCGAGTGGGTCGACGGCGCCAAGGCACTCCTCGTCGTCGGCCTGCACGCCGACCGACGCAAGGTCCAGGCTCGCGCCCGTGCTCGCGGCATGCAGATCGTCTACCTCGACCCGGAGGGCTTCTGGCACGACGGCCAGTTCATGCCTTACCCGCTGGAGGGGCCCCAGGACGGTGATCTGGTGTGCCGGGCAACCGCCGCTGAGGCGCTGCCCGCACTCGTCAATCTCCTGAAGCAGCACGCTGGTTGATTCACCTGCACGAAGAGGGCCGCGCCGGGTGGTGACGCTAGCGTGACGCACCCGGCCGGCCCGGACTCACCGGGCGGGCGAGAGGCAAGGAAAGGAGCGTCGACCCCATGCGCGTATCCGTCATCGGCTGCGGTCACCTGGGCATCCCCCACGCCGCTGCCATGGCCGAGATCGGCCACGAGGTCATCGGCGTGGACCTGGACCAGGCGAAGATCGACCGCCTCAACGCCGGCGAGTGCCCCATCTACGAGGACGGCCTGCCCGAGCTCCTCGCCACCCACACCGCCACTGGACGACTGCGGTTCACCACCAGCCTCGCCGAGGCGGCCGAGTTCGCGGACGTCCACTTCCTTGCCGTGGGTACGCCGATCGACGCGGACGGGCGGAGCTACGACACCGGGCAGGTGTTCGGTGCCGCCCGCGCACTGGCCCCGCACCTGTCTCGCCCGACGGTGATCATCGGCAAGTCCACCGTCACCGTCGGCACCTCACGCGACCTCGGCGCACTTCTCGCGCGTCTCTCCCCGGCCGGTGAGGACGTGGAGGTGGTCTGGAACCCGGAGTTCCTCCGCGAGGGCCACGCCATCGACGACACCCTGCGACCCGACCGGATCGTCGTCGGCGTCCCCTCGGCCCGCGCGGAGGACGCCGTACGCCAGATCTACGCACCTCTCCTGGCGAACGGGATCCCGCTGTTCGTCACCGACCCCGCCACCGCCGAACTCATCAAGGGCGCCGCCAACGCCTACCTCGGCATGAAGATCTCCTTCATCAACGGCGTCGCCGACATGTGTACCGCTGCCGGAGCCGACGTCCAGCAACTCACCGAGGCCATCGGCCTGGACCCCCGTATCGGACGCGGCGGCCTTAACGCTGGCCCCGGTTACGGTGGCGGCTGCCTCCCGAAGGACGTCCGCGCCTTCACAGCCTCAGCCAGCACCCTCGGGGCCATCGAGGCAGCAACCCTCCTGCGGGCGGCAGAGCAGGTCAACGAATCCCGCCCCACCGCTGCGCTGAAGCTCATTGAGCAGACCCTCGGCCACCCCGTCGACGGCGTACGCATCACCGTCTGGGGCGCTTCCTTCAAGGCCGGAACCGACGACGTCCGCGAATCCCCGGCCCTGGCGATCGCCGCGCTCATGCACCAGCGCGGCGCGACCGTCACCGTCCACGACCCGCACGCCGTGCCCACGGCACTGCGCCGGCACCCGGAGCTCGACTACGCCGAAGCCCTCGACGACTCCGTCCAGGGCGCCCAACTGATCGTCCTGGCCACCGAATGGCCCCACTTCCGAGAGGCCGACCCCAAGGCCCTCGCCCCACTGGTCGTGGACCAGGTCCTCGTCGACCTCCGCAACCTCATCGACGCCGACGCCTGGCGCATGGCCGGATGGACCGTACGCCAGCTCGGACGACCCGCACAGGAATAACCGAACCCATCGATCGGAGGTCCGACGTGGACGCCCTGTGGGACAACATCGAGAAGCTCTCCGCCGTCTGCCGGGCGGCTGGCGCCCACCTGCCTGACGAGGAGCTCAAGGCCCTCCAGGTCGGCAAAGTCGCCGAGGAGGCCGGCGACGACCACCGCTGGTCCGAGGTCCAGAACGACCTCGTCGGCGCCGTCATCGCCGCCCTCTTGGCCATGCACTACATCGACCCCACGGGCGCCCGCGCCGACTTCGATGAGATCCTCCACCGCAGGACGCGTAGAGGGCGCGAGGCCGCTACAGCAGTCTGAAAACCCCGCCTACGCTGTCGGCCGCACCTACCGGGTGCGGCCGACAGCTCAGTTCAGGCATTAGCCACGGCAAAAGAGACCCACCGCCCCGGACGGCGCGGGTCGGGCTTCACGGTGCCCCAAGCTCGCGGCCTCTGTCCCAGGCGTCCCGTATCAGGTTCTGGTCGAGCAGTGGGGCCTGAACGGCCATAGCCGATCCGGGTGGATCCTTACACAGCACGACCCCGCCCGTCGGCATAACCACCCCGCCTTGACGACCACCGAGAAAGATGAGGTGCCGGTCGTGAAGTTGCTTGCGATCTCCGGGATGCATTGTCTTGATCACGCAGTCCAGCCCAGTGAAGGCAGCAATCACTGAGGTGTCGACCCTCTGGACCTGATCCTTGGCAATCAGCATCCGGATGCGTGTGCTGCAGGTTGCACGGACGGCCTGAATGAACCGCAACAGCGTTGGTGGGTCGTTGGCCAAGTAGCGGTCCACCCACACGACCGCGGGTGCACCTGAGAGAAGCCCGCAAAAAGCGCTGACAGAATCCGCCCAGCGGTCAGGCCAGGTAGGAGCGCGACCCTCCAGCGCGGCGAGAGCCGCGCTAGACCGCAGTGCGCTCACCACGTCATAGAGCCCGTCTCCGGCCGAGAAGACCAAGGGGGCCAGGGCTTCGGCCGCGAAGTCGTTTGGAGGTAGCGTGGCAGGCCCGCCGCGCACCACCTCCTTAATCCATTGGGCGGCATCCCACGGCACATCTTGGATCCAGTTAGGGGCACGCAACTCAGCTGCCTCACGGACCTGATGGAGGGCTGGCCTACCAAGGACCGAGGTCACCATCCCCAGTAACGCGGCATTGCTGCCCACAGCCGCGACGGCATCCACCGACTGGGTGCAACCGGCAGCCTTGAAGTCGACCTCTGCAGTGCTGGGCAGAGGCACCACTCGAGCACGCGCCACCAGGGGAGAACCACTGCTGACCAGGTGCATGCTTCGCGCCCAGCGTCCCGTCAGCAAGGCGCCGATGTCTACCGCCCCCTCGCCGTCGATCAGCAGATGCAGCAGCAGCCGCTGCAGTCGCAGTCCGTGCGACCGGCGAAGGGCGTGTGGGTAGTCATCAAAGAGGAGATGTGCCGTACCGCGCCTGTCGAGCGCCTCGCGGACCCGCTTCTGGAAGTCCTCACCACGCGTATCCTGGTCCAGCTCGGTGTAACTCCGCCCCCTGGTGGACACGCTGGTGTCCCCCAACTCCCGCCCCACCGCGTTGAGCAAAGTGGTCTTGCCCGATCCGGGTATTCCCCGGACGATCACGATCTCCCCATCGATCAGGTATTCGCATACAGTTTGAACCCATTGCCGCTGCGAGGGCAAGAGCCTCATTTCACCACCAATGCCCGCATGGCGTGGATCCGCGGTGCCCAATTCTCGTCAGTAATTCCGTACGACACCAGGTGCGTGGCCATGTCTGGCTCATTCCGAGCCCATTCCTTCGCATCTGCGCTCTCCTGCGGGTCATCAGACCACAACAGAGGAAGCATGGCGGCTTCGTCTCCGAACCATTCGGTAAAGGAAGCCAATACGTCCGCCACCTCTGACTGCGGCGTATTAGGACCCTGCATTTTTGACGCCTCTTCCAGCGCGGAAAGCGTGACGTGCCAGGGAATCTCATCCCGGGGGCGCTTGCGGGCCGCAACAGAACATGCCTTCCGGGTGAGGAGGGGATGGCCACCGAACTCCTCGAAGAGGAAGTCGATGGCGTGATGGTCCGAGTAGCGCAGCGCCATGCGCTTACCAAGACTGCGGACCATTTCTCCCATCTCGCTCCGCTTCATCGGGGAAAGAAAGGCCAGTCTCGCGAACTTATACAACAGGTTGTCACGCCCGTCGAGGAGCGGCCTTTCAAAAATGGCGGGGTCCACCCCGGCACAGACAATGCCGATGCCATGCTTACCTTCGGCCTCGCGGCTCTGGACCACACCGCGCAACTGGATGAGACACCTCATCACCGCAGCCGCCTGTTCCACACCGAGATTCGAGCGGCTAGGCCACGCCTGGTCAATCTCGTCAATGAACAGTTCCAAGCGTTCTGGCAGCGCGTCCAAGAGGACGTTGAGATCGCGAATCCAGTAGCCGCTCGTCTGAACTGTCGGATTGGGGATGCCGTGCCTGGTCAGCGTCATCAGCCGCGGAACCTTTTGCCCCAGTTGGCGAACGATCTTGTGACACTTCTCCAGCAAGTCAAACTGGAATGCCTCAGCTGTCTGCAACACACTGATGTCCAACCAGATCACTGGCTTGCCGACACGTTCATGCTGTCGAGCCACAAAGTTCAGCAGCGAGGTCTTACCGGCCTTACGGAGTCCGAAGATCCCGACGGACTGCCCCCTGTCCAAGGCGAAATCGAGCTCCGCCACCTCGGCCTGCCGACCGTAGAACGCTGCGGGTTCGGTAATGGGGCGCGTTAGGTCATAGTGGTCGTGAGTGACCATAATCTCCGCAATGCGATCACGGAGCCCTGTTCCCGACCCACTGATCAAGTCGTCCGAGTTAATTGTCAGAATGGCGAGCTGGCCACGCCGCCGCTTTACGAGGTCGGCCGCAGCTGGATCTGACGTCAGCAGGATCGCGAAGTCCGGGTCAACCCGGGCGTCACGGTCATGCAGTCGCTCCGCGACCAGGGTGAGAATTCGCGGTTCCACCCTCTCATACGAGGCAGAAAGACAAAGGACATCGAGACGCAGATCGAAGGTCTCTCCAACATTGGTGGGCAGCGTGATATATATCCACCAGCGCGCCCTGTCCGATTGATCCTCTTTGAAACGATACGCCTCTGCGCCCATATCCCGCAGAAGCTTGTTAAACTCTCTTCCGCCGGGGACTCGTTGCTCAAACTTTGCCCTATGCGCTGCCAGTACTTGCTGGTTACGAGTGTTAGCCACGTACGCCTCTCAGCGGGGAGTCTTGCCCATATGTTAATGAGTGGGGCGAGTTTTGGCCGCTGTTTCCTCAAGCGCGACAGATCTGGCAAGGTGGGTGCACCTCCACCCCAGCGCCGGCGTCGAGTAGCTCGGAGACAGCTGAGCGAGCCCACATTGCCGACCTGAACTACCAAGCCTTGCTGGATGCCCCGCTGATCACGTTACGACTCGTCTGGGGCTGCAGGTCGGACGGCCTTAAGCCCTCTGTACGCGTTGCCTTAGGCTATTGTCTAGACCACATTTAGGACCCCTGCCCTTTCGCGCGGTCCGTCACCCGCAGGGCTACGCTCCACTACCGGGTCCTGCATCGCGAGACCTCCTCCAGCGGGCGCGGGTCAGTGAGTGCACGGTCTCGCTGCCACTCCCTGAAGCTGTAGCCGACTGCTAGCAGGCGTACATCGGGTTCGATGTTGGCGGCGAGCCGGCGCTGATGCTCTCTGGCGGCCTGCTGATAGATCAGTTGCGCCCGCTCGGAGGATCGGCCGGCCCGGACCATCCGGAGATCTTCCAAAACCCTCCGGCCCGCCGTTAGGTAAGCGTTTGAAAAAGGTCATCGATCGGATCAGTAGGCTGCCCACCAGAGTGAGCATCCCCCTCATTGCGCTCTTCCCTTTCACGCTCACCGGGGTCCGATTCATCCAACTCTTCGTCGCTGAAATCCAGATCCTGAGCCACTTCGTCTTGAAGCATCGACAGCCGGTCTGCAAGAGCGACCGGCTCAATTGATTCATGAAGTTCGAAATCTGCCAGTGCCTCCTGAAGCGAGGAGAGTGAATTCTCGCATTCTGCAACGTCATTGACTCTCCCGGCCTCCACCGCGTCCCACTTCGGCGCAAAAGAAGAGAAGCGCTGCCGGAGTACTATCTCGCTTTGCTCAGACCAGCGTGAAGGCTTGATGTTGAGTTCCCTAAAGACAGAAAGGGCTGCCTGAAAGTGCTCAGGATCTTCTAGGACCTTCAACAGCCTGGCTGCTGCAATGTCACGAGCCGCGACAACCTGCCCCTCTACGGTCTCGTATCTGGATAGATATCGCATGAGTGGGAATTCGCGCTGCACAAGTCCCACATCTGTCTGAGCTAGACGCTCGGACAGCTCTTGCACGATGCCGACCAGAGAATCCTCCCCAAGCAGACTTCGGCCATATTTATGGTCAAGAATCAGCATAACAAGATGTCGATTCCTGGCGGAAACCTCACGTCGATTGGCAATTCCATAATATCGAGGGCTATCCACCCAGGTACACGAGTCCACGGATGCCAGTCGAGTCAAAGCAGCCATCAGCACTCTCTGATGACCAGGAGCGAGCCGAGGAAGCCGCCGACCCCGCGGCGCCGCCCCGAAGAATGCATCGAATGCGATCCTGATGACTTGAGCATGGGAAGCTTCCCCTAGCTCCCAGAGCGCAAGCGTTTCCGCTTGCTCAAAGAAGAGACAACCACAGGCCATCTGATGAATTTCATCAGGGTGAGTCGTTAGGTACGACGAGACATAGTCAACAAAGGAGGGGTTAGCTAGCTGAATGAGTGACGCCCGATTTTTTGGGTGAAACCCGTTCACCTGATCATCAAGTGCCATGTTTGCGGTAACCTGAATAAAGGTGCCTTCCAGCTTCTTGAGAAGTAGTCGCAACCTATGCAGATCCGTACGCTGCCCTCTATTAATATGCTCGTAATAATTTAGTGCACGATGGAGGTCTCTGAGTTCGACGCGCGTACGGATGGTGGCTAGAACCAGCAGCAGACTCCTCTCTGCCACAGAGAGCTGGCTCTCAAAGATCCTTTCCCACAGCTCGCGGGGATCGTCAAGTGAATTCAGCACGTAGTCAAAGAAGAGTTCATCCTTGACTCCGGAGTTCCCGAAGTTCGCCGTAACAAGCTCGATGATCCTGGGGTTGAAGTTGGCATGCTGAATGACGTCCATATACCTTCTTTCCCGCAAGACTGACTCGCGCGCAACGTGAGAGAGCTCAGCGAAGTGAATGTGATTATAGAAGATTCTGGCTTTTTGTTCCGCAGTGTAATGCGAGAGGTCCAGAATCACCTTGCCATCGACTAGCGCTCGCGAACTCTGTAGGCGCTCGTGGACCTGCCGCGCCTGTTGGAGAATATACTCGCGCGTGGTCATGATCAGAATTTTATCGTCCACATCACGAATACGCTCAACCAAACTCGCAATCCTGCCGTCTTCGTTCTTATTCAGGTTGTCGAGCAATGAATTTTGACCCAGGAAATCGTCATACAGAAATACTTGCCTGACTCCCGGCTTCCATACCTTCTCGATGTCCGTCACGTCACTGGAGGCAGAATGAACTTCCCATCCGTCCGACAGAAGTTTGATGAGTAGTGTCTCAGCGAGAGTCGTTTTACCGATTCCTGGCTCTCCGGAAATGACGCAGACATGATGCTCGCCCAGAATCCTCAACGAATCCGAATAGGCTTCGCTATGAACATAAAGCCTGCGCCGCTTGACGATCCGGTCTACGAGTCCCGAGCTCCGCCGATACAGATCAGGGTGGAGTAGATGACCCAGAACGGCGCTCGAAGTAATCCATAGCTTGAAGTTATTGATCTCCACACGGGGATGCAGCCTCAGTAGGTTATCGAGATCATCCACGCCCCAAATGTCATCGACTTCCAGTCTGACCCCGGCGAACATGGTTGCGATTTCTTGCTTGTTCTGGCGTGTCAGCGATGCCGAGGTGGCCAAAATGTATCGACACGAAAAACGGTTGCCGATCTTTTTTGCCTCAGCTTCGAGCTGGCCTCTGATTTGAGCAAAAGTCCGTCCCGGCGAATGCTTACATTGGGCAATGAGGGTTTCCTTGCCGTCTCGATGGAGTCGAATATCGACTCCCCCGTCCCGGCCTGGCGGAAACGTCTCCATACGTGCGCCATGACTTGCCTGGAGGAGATCTCTCACCAAGACCTCGAAATCGTGAGGAGAGAGATCGCTGTAGTTGCGCGCCATACGGCCAGTATCTCTATGATCCCTTGGTGCTGGGGCCCTCTTTGCAGAAGATCCGTCCCTGGCCAGCGACAACCAGGGACGCGAACGACTCACAGGCTCGACGTCCTGCCAGCACCTGCACGCAGCCAGCCTCCGCAGTTCTCCCCCTCTTCCTGTCATCACCCGGGCAGCACTCACTGGGGCTGGTCCGGTTGCACAGAGCCGACTCCCACAGCTGATGTGGAGCGCTGCCGCTTCCTCGGGAGGCGAGTGGCCGACGGTCGCTTTGGCTCATCTACACCTTCATGCGCCGCCACGCCGACCCACAAATCGTAGTCAGCGAAGCCTTCTGGGCCTTGCGCCTGCGCCGACGCGGTGTCTGCACCACGGGCGGTTTCCTGCCCCCGCTCCGGCAATCACCTCAGATCGATGACCTGCCGTCGCCGTGCCCCATCCGTGCCCTTCAGAACGGAGAACAGCGGTCACGTACGGTCCCCGGCGGATACAGGCGACTACCCCGCTCGCGACAACCGTGCAGGTCAAAGCCACCCCATCCACTCAAACACCCGTGATTCCCAAGCTCAGAGCGCGAGTTCGATTCTCGTCACCCGCTCTTTGATGAAGGCCCTGGTCGGAGACCAGGGCCTTGTTTGTTGTCCGGACCGCACGAGGTCTCCCCGGTGCCTCACCAGCTTCTGAGTGCCACCCAACGGGTGCTGCCCGTGCGTGGAGTGACCCCCGAAATTCCGACACCTGGACGCTGGATGTTTCGTCATCCAGGGGAAGTGATCCAAGGTGGCAAAGCGGAAGAACTATCCCGAAGAGTTCAAGCGGGACGCGGTGGACCTGGTGCGCTCCTCGCCAGACCGTTCCCTCACCGACATCGCCCACGGCCTGGGTATCCATCTGGAGACCCTGCGCAAGTGGGTCCGGGAGGACCGGACCCGCGCCCAGGCAGCGGGCGGCGGGGGTGACGCCGGCATGACCCCTGACGCGAAAGAAGAGCTCAGGCGCTTGCGGCGGGAGAACGCCCGGCTGAAGGAGGACAACGAGATCCTCCGGAAAGCCGCCGCCTATTTCGCGCGGGAGACGACACGGTGATCCGCTTCCGTTTCGTCGACGAGCACAGAGGCGCCCACAGGGTGAAGCGGATGTGTGATGTTCTCGGCTGGGACCGCTCCGGCTACTACACCTGGCACCAGAACAAGGAGGCACGGCAGGAGAAGGCCGACGAGGAAGAGGGGCTGGCCCGCCGCATCCAGGAGATCCACACCGATTCCCGGGGTGCCTACGGGGCCCTGCGGATCACCCGGAAACTCCGGGACCAGGGGCACGTGGTGAACCGCAAACGCGTCGCACGGATCATGCGGGAGCGCGAGATCGCCGGGATAACGCGACGGAAGTCGCGGTCGCTGACGAAGCAGGACCACACGGCGCCGCCCGCACCGGACCTGATCCTGCGCGACTTCACCGCGCCGATGCCGGGCCTGAAATTCGTCGGGGACATCACCTGCCTGCCGACGGCGGAGGGCTGGCTGTATCTGGCGACGGTGATCGATCTGTGCACGCGGGAGGTCGTGGACTGGTCGATGGCCGACCACATGCGCACCGAGCTGGTTGCGGACGCCATCCGGATGGCCCATGCGGGCGGGCACACGGCAGGCAACGCGATCTTTCACTCGGATCGCGGGTCGCAATACACGTCCCATCAATTCCGCGCTCTGCTGGGTGAGCTGGACATTCGGCAGAGCGCCGGACGCACCGGCTCATGCTTCGACAACGCCGCCGCGGAGAGCTTCTTCGCCGTCCTGAAAGCAGCGATCGGTACGACCGCCTGGGAAACCCGGGCGCAGGCTCGGCAGGACGTTTTCCGGTGGATCGCGGAACATTACAACCGGGAGCGGATCCACTCGGCCATCGGCTACATCACGCCGTACCAGGCGAGGGTCCGCTGCCATCAACGGCTGGACCTCGCGGCATAAAACGGAAGTGTCGGGACCTGAGGGGTCACTTCACCCCACTCCGGTTCCCCGGCCAATACCACGACCCCGAGACCGGCCTCCACTACAATCTCAACCGGCACTACGACCCTGAGGCTGCCCGCTATCTCACCCCGGATCCACTCGGCCTCACACCGGCACCCAACGCATTCACCTATGTTCACAACCCCCACTCATCGTCCGACCCACTCGGCCTCGCCCCCTGCCCTCGCGGCGGCTGGGAGAAGAAGGCAGACTTCTCGAGTCAGAAAGTAATGAGCAAGAAGTTTCATGCACATGGCGACGATTTTTTGGACACGAAAGGCAATCTAAATGGAGCAAACCTGAAGCGATTCGAAGAAAGCATGCGCTCCCATATAACCGCAGACGGGACAAAGATTTACCGCTTTGATTACAGAGGCCAGGGGCCAGCCGTGGGTTTCATTAATCCAGCCACCCAAAAAATGGTGATGCTCCACGCGGACGGGAAATTTTGGTCGGCCTGGAAATTGGGAGACAAACAATTTAAAGACATCATCGACAAGGGATTCCTTTGGTGACTGATTACAACATCCCGGGCGAAGCAAACCCCGATCAACTGGGGATTTTGTCCAGCCTCGGGGATTACAACTCGGCCTGGCTGGCCGTCGGCGCCAAGCTCGTCGTTCCGGTGCCTGCCGGCTCGTGCGTGGACGACACTCTGGTCCAGCGCATCACCGAAGGCTGCCGCACGGGAGGAGCGGACGCTGTACTAGTGATGGCGATCGGGTCCGAAACTGCTAGCCGAACCTGGCGTCTGATTGCACCAGACATAGCGGCATCGGAATTGGTTGAATTCGGCCCTCCCCTCCTTCTTGCCTCGTCGGACCGGCAGGGTGCGATTCTGTTTCCCCGCCCTGGGTACGTGCTAGTAGCAGGAACAGCAGGATTTCTGAAGGGCGCGGTCCCGGAAGGGGTGGACGGAGGGCGAGCCCGCTTCGGACGATACGTCCGCACCGCAGCCAAGCGATGGCCAGAACTCAAGGAAATCTCGCAGTCATTTCCCCCCCGCCACATTGCCTGGGCCCGCGCACGGGAAATTCCCGCCGGAACAGGCGCTGCTCGTCAGGTGAATCTGATGCAGGCCTTCACCGCGGGGACCATCAGCGGAGCGGACTTCGCCCGCAGCTGGCTGGACGCCCGCCGCACATCCCAGAATAACGGCGAGAGGCTCCGCGACCCACTCCTTACGGCCCTCGATCAGATCTTCTCACTGTTGGAAGACTATTCCATCGATCCGGCCCTCAAAGATCCTGACGACCTATCGGATGAAGAGCTGATGGATGCGGTACGAAAAACCATGGAGCGTACCGATGGATTTTGATGACCGACGCGTGCAACTGCCTTCGGAAGGTGCACGAGAATTTCAGTGATATTCGAAGGGATGCATATATCTCCCTCTTCTTCACCGAAGCCGGCGAGGCGCCCCTCATCTCGAAAGTAAGTGAAACGAAGTGGAATTCCTGAGGAGTTGACGACTCCGTCACGTACGCCGTGGATGCTCGGATCACGTCCTGGACCGACCGCAACGACTCTACGTTCCGCTATGTGTACGACGACGCGGGCTGGGTGGTCAGTGGAGTGACCCCCGAAATTCCGACACCTGGACGCTGGATGTTTCGTCATCCAGGGGAAGTGATCCAAGGTGGCAAAGCGGAAGAACTCTTCGCCGTCCTGAAAGCAGAGATCGGTACGACCGCCTGGGAAACCCGGGCGCAGGCCCGACAGGACGTTTTCCGGTGGATCGCGGAACATTACAACCGGGAGCGGATCCACTCGACCATCGGCTACATCACGCCGTACCAGGCGAGGGTCCGCTGCCATCAACGGCTGGACCTCGCGGCATAAAACGGAAGTGTCGGGACCTGAGGGGTCACTTCAGGCGGGACCGAACCCGTGATCCGCACCGCGAGGTAGGTCTCGTGGCCGTCGTCGGCGCGGACCTGAAGGCCGACGGTGAAGGTGTCGAAATCCACCGTGTGCTCCTGACCGTCCCGGAGGGTGGCACGGCTCAGAGTCAGAACCGTGGTCCGGAGCCGCCGGACGAAACGGACTCCAGCTTCGGCGCGATAGCGGACGTGGTCCTCGCGAGCGGGGAGCAAGTGAGCGGTGTACGTGGCGGACTTGAGCGCGTCGGTGTTGCCGGCGTTGTAGCGGGTTCGGGCGGTCTTGCCGTCAGCTTCGAGGGCGTAGAAGTCGTCGGTGGAGCCGTCCTCGCGGCGGCCGGCCGCCACCAGCCACGGAAGATCGGCGTCCACCCAGACCGCCCCGCGCCAGCGCTGAACCTTCACCTTGAACAACACTGGTCATCGATAGCGCGGATGCGCTCATGCTTGGCATCGTCCGCCGCGAACTGCTCGGCGGCCTTCGCCAGGATCGAGTGCTCGATCTCGTCCAGGGGGTCGGTCACCGCCGGTAGGGGCAGACCGAGGTCATCGCGCAGGCATCGCAGGGTGGGCCTGGCGGGACGCATCGCAGTGTGAAGAGTCATTCGTCGATCCCGCCGACCGCGTCGATCTCCTCCGCGGTCAGACCGGTCAGGAGCATGACGTCCGACTTCAAGGAGCCGTCCAGGACGCTGAGCGCTTCCACCATGCCCTCGCGCAAATCCTCACGCCTCTGGTCCAGGTATACCCGTACCGCCTCCGCGACCAGGTCCTTCTTCGTCAGTCCCAGGAAATGCGCGCCCTGGCTGATCAGCTTGTCCGTCGCCGGGTCCACCTTGAGCGGCGACTGACGGGGCGGCTTTGAAGCCGTGGTCATAAATCCCACCTCCGCATCCACGGTACCTTAGTACCTCATGATGGGGTCTTGTTGCTGGTAACCACATGAGACGCAGTCCGCCGACCGCCCGTATCGCCAGGGATGAAATCGCACGACGGCAAGCGCCTGATCCAGCGCGGTAATGCTTCCCCACTCACGGCACGGCACGGCAGCATCGATCACCCTCGTGCCCCGTCCGTGCCCTTCGGAGCGGACAGCAGCGGTCAAGTACGGTGGCCAGAGACCACACCAGCCTCGACCGCTCCAGCCGAACATGCAGGTCAGAGCCACTACAGTCGTTCAAGAACCGTTGATTCCCAAGCTCAGAGCGCGAGTTCGATTCTCGTCACCCGCTCTTCGATGAAGGCCCTGGTCAGTGACCGGGGCCCTTTCCTTGCCCACACGCACCTGACCTCCACACGAAGCGCCGACACTTCAGGCTCCGCGTTCGATCAGACCGCTGCGCCAGGCCCAGGCCGCGATCTCCACGCGGTTTCTTGCTCCGAGCTTGGACTGCACATTGGTGAGGTGCGTCTTGACCGTTCCCACGGTGATGGACAGGGCCGCGGCTATCTCGGCGTTGGTCATACCTTCGGCCAGCAACACGACTACCTGCTTCTCTCGCGGCGAGAGCTTGGTGGCAGGCCCCGGACCGTGGGGCGCCGTTCGGAACTGCTTCAGGAGCCGCACGGTGATCGAGGGGCTGACCAGCGAGTCGCCGACCGCAGCCGCACGGACCGCCTCGGCCAGCAAACGCGGGCCGGAGTCCTTGAGGATGAATCCGCTGGCCCCCGCTGCCACCGCGCGGGCCAAGTAGTCCTTATCGTCGAAGGTCGTCACCATCACGACCTGGGGCCGGTACAGAGCATGGGGCCGGGTGAGGTGGCGCAGGGCATCCAGACCGTCCAGGCGGGGCATCCGGATGTCCATCAGAACGACGTCCGGCCGGTGCAGTTCAGCCATCTCCAGGGCCTGGAGGCCGTCCTGGGCCTGGGCGACGACGTGGATGTCGTCCTCGGCGGAAAGAATCATGGACATGCCTGTGCGGACGATCTCCTGGTCGTCCGCGAGCAACACCCGGATCACGGGCCGTCCCTCCACGCGCTCTGCAAGGGGATTCGGGCGTGCACCCGCCAGCGTCCGCCGCCGTCCGGACCCGCCCGAAAGACGCCGCCTTCGGCGGTGACGCGTTCCTCAAGTCCGACGAGACCGTACCCCAGCGCCGTCGGTGCCCCGGCCTCGGGCAGATCGTTGGTGATGTCGATCTCCACGGATCGGGGGAGGACTCGGAGCACCACGGAGACGTGCCGGGAGTCCGGCGCGTGCTTACGCACATTCGTCAGGGACTCCATGGTGACCCGGTGCACGGCCGCCATGGGCGCTGTCGGCAGACTGTCGACGGGCCCCTCCTCCTCAAGGCGGGCAGGTCCGCCGCCTCGCAGCGCGAAGGTCGCCACCAGAGCTCGCAGATGTTTCGCTTCGCCCGCCGGTACGAGCGGGGCCGCCGTCCGGAGCCCACTCACCATGTGCCGCAAAGCCCTGAGTGCCGCCGAGGCCGCCCCTTCGATCTGCCCCAGTGCCGAAACCGTCATCTGCGGATCGGACGCCGCGACCACCTGGGCCCCCTGGGCCTGCACGACGATGCCCGTCACATGATGCGCGACGAAGTCGTGCAGGTCCCGGGCGAAGGTGAGCCGTTGCTCCAAGCGCACCTGCTCAGCGTGACGCCGCCGGTCAGCGGCTGCCAGTCGGGCCACGAGCGCCCCGGTCAACCCCGCACAGACGGCGAACGTGCAGAGCAGCGCCAGGACGAGGCTGTTCTCCGTCGCCTCCACTGCTACCGGGCGCAGAACCGCAGCCAGACACAACAGGAGGGACGCCCCCACGGCAGGCAGGGCGGCACCGTACCGGACCGTGAGGACCAGCACCACGATGAGTGCTGTGATCTCGAACAGGGTGTAGGCATCGGCGTGCCGCGCCGGCGCCTCCGGCGACCCGGCGGTGACATGCATCCACGCACTGCACCCGAGGGACACGGCCCCTGCCAGTGCGCCGGCCCCCGCTACGAGCCGTGGATCGATTCGCCGCCACCGGCGCACCGCCCCGACCGAGAGGGCAAGAACGGGTGCGGCTGCCGAGAGGAGGGCCTGGGGTGCGAGGACGGTCCCGTAGACACCGGTGCGGTAGTCCGCGGCGAGCGCCAACACCAAGGCCGCCCCGACGAGAACGACGCCGAGGCGGAACAGGACACGACGCATCCGGGAGAAGCGTCTGCCGAAATGCGGGGAATCCATACGGGCAGCGTACGTATCCGGGGCTGGGAGCCCCTCTGTCAAAAGTCGTAGTGCTCCACGCGCGCTCCTTCCTTCGGTAGATCCGCCCTGGCGCCTCAAGGGACGACGATCGCTCAAGACGATCGGTACGCGAGCCTCAGGAGCACCCATGAACTTCCAGATCCACATTCCCACCGCCGCGATCCTCGGGCCCGCGCTCGCCGTCTTCGCCCTCGTGGCCTTGGTACGCCACCGACGCGCCTCCCCCGACTGGCAAGGCGGCTCGCTGGTGCTGCGCGTCATCACCGCGCTCTACGCCGCAGCGGTCGCCTCACTCACCTTCTTCCCTCTGTGGATCTACGGCGGGGATTATCGGAACCAGGCAGAATGGATCGGGCAGATCCAGCCGATTCCGTTGCTCCTGGCCGACATGACCATGGTCCCCAACGTGATCATGTTCATGCCGCTCGGCTTCATGCTGCCGCTGCTCCTCCCCCGACTCAACCGCAGCCGCACCGTCCTGGCCTGCGCGCTCATCAGCCTGGGCATCGAGTCCGTCCAACTGCTCCAGTACATCGTCTTCGCCATGGGTCGCGCCGTCGATGTCAACGACCTCATCGCCAACACCGTCGGTGGTCTCCTCGGCTACGCCGTCCTGCGCGCCGCCCAGCGCGGGGCCGCCACCCGCAGGGTGCTGGACAAGGTGTGAACCGCCCCGGGTTCGGTAGAGACAACAGGTTGTGGTTGTGACCTGAGGCTTCGGGGTTGCGCGACGCTATAGGACCCTGCAAAGGCCAGGTTTTTCGCTCACCTACCAGGAAAGCCTGTCGGTCTCACCGCGCTGCGTATATCCGAGGTGCCGCGGGCCGCGCCCCTTCGATCATGCGACCCCGACTGACGATGCCAAGAACACAAGCCCCCACCTGCATACTCCAGTATGCTAGCTGCATGTCCTCAACGACTCGCATCACCGTCACGCTCCCCAGCGACCAGGTGGCGGAGCTCCGCAAGCTCACGGACAACGTCTCCGGCTACGTGGCGGAAGCGGTAGCCCGCCAGATCCGGCACCAGCTTCTGGGCGACGACCTCCGCCGCCACGAGGAGGAGCACGGCCCCTTCAGCGACCAGGAGCTAGCCGAGGCCCGCTCGAAGATCTTCGGCGTCGGCGGCACCTCCAAGGACGCGGACGCCGCGTGAGCGAACGCATCGAAACCGTCGTCCTGGACTCGGAAGGGCTCTCCGCCTGGATCGCGCAGGACCGCAAGCTGCTCGCGATGCTTCAGGTCTTCCACGACATGGGAGCCGACTTGGTGATCGGGGCGAACACCATCGTGGAAGTCAGCCACTCACGCACCAACATGCCCCGCCTGCACTGGGCCCTGTCCCGCGTCAAGGTGGAGCCCGTCACCGAACAGGCGGCGAAAGCAGCAGCGGAACTCCTCAAAGGTGCCGGACTGCACGGGCACAAGTACGCCATCGACGCCACAGTCGCCGAGGTCGCCCTGCGCCAGCCGAAACCCGTCGCCCTCCTGACCTCCGACAGCGACGACATGACCAAGCTCTGCGGCAACCAAGTCCGCGTCATCCCCCTCTGACGCGCCGGCCCACCCCGAGCACACCACTGGCAGGGTCCGCCGTATCGCCGCCCTCGTGCCCCATCCGTGCCGCCCCCGTGGGCGAGGCATCAGCGGCGCCGCACTGGAACAAGAACGTGAAGTGTGGGGAGACCGACCCCGAGGGACGGGTGATCCCAACGCGTTACGGCAACGCCGATCTCGGTTGGAATCACTTCTCCGGCAAGCACAACATCAAGAAGTGCCGGGTGGTCGACGCGGCCCTGGCCGGGATGGCCGACAAGAAGAACGGGGGCAGACTCGAGTACTACGGGGTCGCCCGCAACCAGACCAGACTGGTCAAGATCGTGGTCGTCATGCAGTACGCGCGCCGCACGGCCGATGGCGAGTACGACGCGGGCAGGGGCAAGAAGATCGGCGTCATCACCGCCTGCTGCAAAGGCATGAACAGGTGCCCGGACTGGATCAACGAGTGAACGACCCCGGCGGGGATACAGCCGAGCAGCAGGCGTACATCACGCGCTTCCTCCTCGACTACACAGCGGTGCCCCTTGCCGGGGGGACCTTCCTCCGCGGTGTGCTGCCGGCGCGGGATGCGGTCCGGGTCGTGACCGGAGCCGCCGACGTGGTGGCACCACACGAACTGGTCGCCTATGAAGTCCCTTTGTCGGACGAGGACGAGGAGCCGGTGACCGCTCCACTGGTCCTTGCCTGGACACGCACGCTCGCATCCGACTCCCTGTTCAGCGGTCAGCACAACGAACCACTTACGGCCTTCGCGCTTGACGGACACCGTCTTGACCTTGCCGACCACGGCACGGTGCTGGTTGACCTTGACGTGCCCGACGCCTTGGAAGCGGACGCGGGTGACGGGGTCGTGCGGGGTGGAGTCCCAACGGCAGCCGTCACCGTCCTTGGGGAAGTCGACCGTGTCGAACCAGTTCACTCCACGGAAACGCGGATAGCCGGGCGTGCCCCCGGCCTTGATGCGGCGGAAGAACGCGGCGAACGCCTTGTCCAAGCGGCGAAGCGTTGCCTGCTGCGAGCTGAACGACCACCGGCCGTGCCGCTCGGGGTCGAACGCCCGGATCTCCTTAAGCTGGGCGGACTGCATCCCGTACTTGATGCGGCCCACCGTGGGCCAGCAGGCCGCTTTGGGCGAGATACTGATTTGGTGACTGACAACGACACCTCATCGGCCCGCCGGGAGGAGGCGGAAGTTCTGTGGGGTCGTCCTCACCTGAAACACGCGTCTCAGGGAGGTTCGGGGGCGTGACTCCACGACGGGAGTGATCTCAGCACCGCCGCGCGCTGCCGGATGAGCGCTATCTGTTCCCCCCCCCCCCCGGCGAATTTCGAGGCTTGTTTCGACATCTGGGCGGCGTGCCGGCGGTAGCGGAGGGTCGCCGCGTCGACCAGGACTCCTTCCGCGACCGCCGAGGCGGCCATGAGGACTCCGGTGTCCTCCATCCCCTGGAGGGCGGACCACCCGCCGAGCGCCAGGAGCAAAGGGCGTCTCCACATCACCCCCGCCGGGTGGACCGGCACCCGGTAGTCGGTGGGGGTCGTCCTCCAGGCGGGCAGGAGTGCGCCCCGGGGCAGGATGCCGGGCAGGACCGGCAGCGGATGGTCGATCAGGAGGCCGTCGCCCATCAGGTCCCGGGCGCGGCCCACGGCGTATCCGGCGTCCGGGTGGTCGCTCAGGGCGGTGGCGAGGGCTGCCAGGGCGCCGGGTTCGAGTTCGTCGTCCGCGTCGACGTTCTGGACGAGGGGGGCGGAGGTACGGCCCAGGGCTATGTTGCGCGTGACCGCCGGGCCTTCGGAGGTGCCGTGGGAGGCGACGGACACCCTTGGGTCGTCCATGGCGCCGCAGGACTTCAGAACCGCCCATGCCTCGTCCGCCGGGCCGTCGATCTGCACCAGCCAGCGCCACCGCGTATGGCTCTGGTCGACCAGTGACCGCCATGTCGCCGGGAGGAAGGCCGCATGGGAGGCGTGCACGGCCGTCACCACGTCTGCCTGCATGTTCCGATCATATGGCCCCCTCACTCCGCCCTGCCGTGATAGGCACGTGCAGGGCACTGTCGAGCAGCAGGGGGAACGCATGGACTCGGGGTCGTACGCAGCGCGCCTGAACCAGGTGGTCGTGTCGGACTCCCGGGAGCTGGACCGCGTGTGCGAGGAGGTCGCGCTCGCCCTGCACCGGGACGGTGCGGAGCCGCCCTTCGACGTGGCGTCGTCGGATTTCGCCGCCGATCCGTATCTGATCTGCGCCGACCGTTACTGGCGGCTGCGCTTACTGGAACGGCCTAGCATCCGGACCGCCGCCGCGTGTTCCCTCTGGATCAGCGCGCACGTCTCGCGCGAGGCGCGGGTCGAGGTGCTGGAGAAGTGGGCCCTCGGATACGCCTTCATCACCAAGGACAGCGTCGAATCCGCCGTCGAACTCGCCCAGGGCACCGAGGAGATCGTCTCCCACGACACCTCGGCCGGAGACGTCGCCCACTTCGCCGCCCTGTACCACGCGGGCAAGCTGCGCTCGGACTTCCTCTTCGAGGAGCTCCACCGGTTCCTCGACGCCTCGCTTCTCGCGCTCGCCGCCGGTACACACCGGCAGTCCGCCCTCTTCACGGCACTGCGGTCCTTCGCGGCGTTCGGCAGTCCGGCCGTCACCACCGAGCATGCCGTCGGTCTTCTCGATCAGGCGTGGCGCTCCACCGACCGCACCCGGCACGTCGTCGATATCTGCCTCAACGGCATCCAGTTCGCGACCCCCTTCGACGGGCACGGCGAGCTGCTGCGCGATCGTGCGGCCGAGGCCGTACGCGACCACCCCGGCGACCACATGTTCCGCTTCCGGCTCGCCACCGGCCTCCACATGACCGGCGACCACGACGCCGCGCTGAGCAGCATCGACACCGCACTCCGCCTGCTCCCCGCCGTCGGCTCCCGGGGCAGCCACAAGCTGCTCCAGGAGCAGTACCTCACCAAGCGGGAGGTGATCATGGAGGGCCGGCAACGAGCCGCGCTCGACGCCGGGCACCGGCAGCGGCTCGCCGACCGGGAGGCGCGCCACCAGGAGCGATGGGCACGCTCGGAGGAGGAGATGCGCCGACGCGACGAGCAGCTGAGCAGCGCCCTCAGAGCGAGCGAGGAATCGGCGCGGGCCAACCACGTGCGCGCGGTCGAACTCGTCGCCCTCTTCTCGTCCGTCATCGCCTTCGCCGTCGGGTCGCTGCAGGTGACGCTGACCGGGGACTTCTCCCTGCGCGACCGGCTCCTGCTCATCGGCGCCTGGGGCGCGGCCCACGCGCTGTTCGCGCTGCTCGTCATCGGTGGTACGTGGCTGATCACCCGGCCCCGCCGGACGTGACGAACGCACCGGCTCCGTGACGCAGGCGCGTCCCGGCCGAATCCCCGCCCCCGCTCGTACTGTTCCGGATCGCGTTCGTCCTGGCCCGACCAGCACCTCCGTCCCTTCCTCGCGGCTATGCACCGGCCCGAGGTCACGTGACAAGCTCCTCGACCGGTACGCCGCCCGGCTCGCCGGCCAAGGCGGCCGACGGCTCACGGTGACGGTCCTCGCAGGCGCGTGCGACCATGGCCGCTTGTCCGTCGCGCCCAGGGGAGGCCACGCCGTCGTGTTCGTGCAGCACTTCACCCTTCCCGAGGAGCTACTGCTGCTCGCCCACGATCCGGAGGAGGGGCGGGTCCGGTGCCGGCCCCACCATCTGCGGCTGGGCCTGGCGGGGGCGCTCGCCGCGGAGTTGATGCTCGCGGGGCGGGTCACCGTGCGGGACGGCCGGATCACCGCCACCGGCGGGCCGCCGCTCGGTGACTCCGTGCTCGACGCGGCGCTGACGCGTCTCGCCGGCCGGCGCAAGGGGCAGAAGCTGCCGCGTTGGGTGCGCGACACCGCGGGTCTGAAGACCACCGCGGGCCGGGCCGACGAGGTGTGGCGCCACCGGCTCGTCACGCGCGGGGCCCTGCGCGAGGCACGCACCCGGTCCCTGGTGGTCATCGCGCAGCGGCGCCACCCCGTGGGCCCGGACGACCGGACCACCCCCGCGCGCGAACGGGTGGCCGCCGTGGCCCACGGCACGTCCACCGACGAGCGCGCCCGGCTGCTGGCCGCGCTCGTCGGTGCGACGGACCTGGCCCGGCATGTGCTGCCCGGGGACGAGGAGTTCCGGCCGCGCGACGAGTTGGCGTCCGCCGCGAGGCACGACCCGATAGCCCGATGCGTACGCGACCTGGTGCGCGAGGCCCAGGGTCCGGCGCCCCGCCCCCGCAACGGCGCCGAGCCGATCGCCGAGGGCACGGGCTGGAACCCGCTGGACTGGATCTTCGGCGGAAACGGTGACGGCGGGGACGGCGGCGGGGACTGAAACGGCAAGCGGGCGGGGCCGTAACCCCCTCCATGCACGGCAGCCTGACCGAGCACGCCCGGTGCCTCTACGGGACGAGTTCCGGGCCGCCTCCGCGTGCGGGCTCGAACACCTTGAGCACTACTTCGTCGAGGAGTTGACCTTCGCCGACGCGGATTGCCCGCCTTCCGCCGAGGGGCGCGAGCCACCGCGCTACGGGCAGCTCTCGTCGAACTTCACCGCGGTGAGCTCGACCGGCTGTCCGTTCAGGGCGGTTCCCGCGGCGGGTGACTGGGTGCAGACCTTCCAGTTGCTCTCCATCAGCACCATGCGGTCCTCGGCAGCGTCCTTCACTTCGAGCGAGGTCCCGGAGTCGAGTGCGCCGCGCGCGGCCTTCACGGACTTGCCCGCGAGATCCGGCATCTTGCCGCCCACGACTTCCGGAGGCTCCTGGTCCCTGGCGGGGCAGCTCTCCTCGGTCTTCACGGACCCGAAGTCCAACTCGGTCTTCCTGTCGACCGACTTGCCCGCCCGGATGCTCTGGAAGCAGACCTTCCAGTTCCGGTCGAGCACCTGCATCCGGTCCCGCCCGAGGCTGTCGTGCGAGGTCAGGACGTAGAGGCCTTTGGCCTGGGCCGCGTCCTGTGCGGACTGGAGGCCCATGCCGACGAAGTCGGGTACGGAGACCTTCCCATCGGCCTTATCGGCGGCGGGCCGGCTCGTCCCCTTCGGCGCGGGCGGCTCGTTGTCCGACGTGACGGGCCCCCTGGGCGACGCCGTTACGGTGACCGTCGCGGTGGGCGCGGGCGTCGCGCCACCCGCGTTGGCGGTGCCACCTCCGCCCGCGCTACCGGCGACGGCCCCGGCGAGGAACAGGCCTGCCGCCGACGGGATGACGACGCGCTTGCGCGCCCAGCCCGGCAGGCCGGAAGCCGAAGCCGACGGCTTCTCCGCGGCCGGGCCCCAAGGCTGCTGGGTGTCATTGTTCCAACTCATTCGTCCCCCAGGTGTGTTTCACGGAGGCATGACCGTATCCGCGCACTCCGACCCGACGGGAGGCAGGTCTTCCGCAAGTGATGAATCCGTGATGATGGTGCGAAGGAATCCGGGTGGACATGGGGACGCGGGTGGATGCCGATGCGAAGGCGGGGCGAGCCCGACCAGGGATCACTCGAACGAGTAATTGACCGATCGTTCCAATACAACCTACGCTCTTACATGTGGCCAGGACCAAGGAATTCGATCCGGAGGCCGCGCTGCAGTCGGCCCTTGAGCTGTTCTGGCAGCGCGGCTACGAAGCGACGTCGATAGCCGACCTCGTCGAGCACCTCGGCATCGGCCGGGCCAGCATCTACGCCACCTTCGGCAACAAGCACGAGCTGTTCCTGAAGGCCATGGACCGTTACGCGGAGGGGCGCGACCCGTCCCTTCTCGCGGAGCTGTCCCAGCCGGGGCCCGCCCTGCCCGCCGTCCGGGCCGTGGTCCGCCGCTTCGCCGAAGAGGCCACCTCCCTGGAGGCGCGGCTGCACGGATGCCTCATCACCAACACCGCTTCCGAGCTGGCACCCCACGACGCGGCGGCGGCCCGCCGGGTCGAGACCAGCTGGGAGCATCTCGAGACCCCGCTGCACTCCGCGCTCATACGGGCCCAGGCCCAGGGCGAGTTGCCGGAGGGCCGCGAGCCGCGCGCACTGGCCCGCATGCTGCTCGTCCTGCTCCAGGGCGTGCGAGTCGTCGGCAAGGCGTCCAGCGATCCCGCCCGCGTACGGGACGCCACCGAGCAGGCCCTGGCCCTGCTGGACTGAACGCCGCCACCCCGCCCTACCGACCCCTGCCGGGCCGAACGGCTCGACACCCCGACGCCAGCCGGGGAGACCCCGCACGCCGCCATATTGGACCGAGCGATCCAATATGAGCTTTCAGTGCGCTGCCCGCCCTACAGAGGAGTTGTGCAAGTGAACCGCTTCACCGGCAGGTCCGCCCTCGTCACAGGCGCCGGCTCCGGCCTCGGCCGTGCCACCGCGCTCGCCTTCGCCGCCGAAGGCGCGTCCGTGGTGGTCGCGGGGCGCACCCGGGCTTCCCTCGACGAGACGGTGCGCCTCGTCGAGGCGGCCGGGGGCACGGCAGCCGCCGTGGTCGCCGATGTCACCGAATCGGAGCAGGTCCGCCACCTGGTCGAGGAAAGCGCGGCCCGCTTCGGGGGGCTCCACATGGCGGTCAACAACGCCGGGATACTTCGGGGTTCGGCCCCGGCCGCGGATGTGAGCGCAGAGGACTGGGACGCGGTGCTGAGGACCAACGTCACCGGCGTCTGGCTGGCGATGAAGTACGAGATCGCCCACATGCGCACCAACGGGGGCGGCGTCATCGTCAACATCGCCTCCAACCTCGGCGCCCACCTGCGGATACCGAACGCCGCCGCCTACATCACCTCGAAGGCGGCCGTCTCCGCGCTGACCCGCGCCGCGGCGCTCGACCACGTCCACGAGGGCATCCGCATCAACGCCGTCAGCCCGGGAACCTCCGACGCGCCCATGTCCCTTCGCCCGGGCGAGACCGAGGCCGACCGGGCGGAACGGGTCAAGTCGCAGAACCCGCTCGGCCGGCTCACGCAGGCCGAGGAGGTGGCGGCCGCGGTCCTGTACCTCGCCTCACCCGCCGCCGGCGCGGTGGTCGGCACGGACCTGGTCATCGACAGCGGGGCGTCGGCCTGAAGGGGGCCGCCGAAGGGGTCAGGGCACCGGCCTGCCGCCGACGGTCCGCGGGCCGCTCGGGACGAGCCCGACACCGCGGGGGACGCCGTCGGCCTGATCGCCGCGAACCTGCCGGAGGGAGCCGGCCCGGCCATCGACGGTACGGCTCACGGCCTCTGACCTACCATCGGGGCCTGCCGATCACTGGAGTGAGCCGCCATGACCTTGTCGCCGCGTATCGGGGTCGTCATCGTGACCATGGGGACGCGCCCCCGGGAGCTTGAGGCGTTGCTCGCGGCCGTGGCGAAGCAGGACGTGCCGGCCGCCCAGGTGGTCATCGTCGGCAACGCGACCTCGCTCGAAGACGTTTCGACCGACGTCCTGGACGCGGCGGGGACGCCCGGCGCCACCGTCGTGACCCGGGTGCCGCTCACCGAGAACCTCGGGTGCCCCGGGGGACGCAACGTGGGGCTTGAGGTGCTCCGCGACACGGGCGAGGTCGATGTGGTCGTCGAGCTGGACGACGACGGGCTGCTCGTCGCGACGGACGTGTTCCGCGAGGTGCGGCGGCACTTCGAGCAGAACCCGCGTCTCGGGATCATCGGGTTCCGGGTCGCCGACGAGCACGGGCGGACCGAGCGGCGCTGGGTGCCCCGGCTGCGGGCGGGCGATCCGATGCGCGGGGGTCCGGTGACCGCGTTCCTGGGCGGGGGGCACGCCTTTTCGGTGCCCATGCTCCGCCAGATCGGCCTGTGGCCCGGCGAGTTCTTCTTCGGACACGAGGAGACCGACCTCGCGTGGCGGGCGCTCGACGGAGACTGGGAGATCCACTACGAGCCGACGCTCGTCCTCCAGCACCCGCGGACGTCCCCGGCCAGGCACGCGGTCTACTACCGGTTCACCGCGCGGAACCGGGTGTGGCTCGCGCGCAGACGGCTCCCGGCGCCGCTGATCCCCGTCTACCTCGGCGTGTGGATCACGCTGGCCATGCTGCGGATGCGCTCGCTGACCGGCCTGAAGGCGTGGTGGGGCGGGTTCGCCGAGGGGGTCCGGACGCCGGCCGGGCGGCGTGCGCCGATGCGCTGGCGGACCGTGTGGCGCATGACCCGCCTGGGCCGGCCGCCGATCCTCTAGAACGGCACGGCACCCCGGCGGACGCGGCCCCGACCGGTAGGGCACGGCCTAGGGTTTGGCACGTGGTGGTCGGTGAAGAGGTGCGGGCTGACGCGGGCGGGTCGGAGCGGCAGCCGGGGCGGCGGGTGTGGTGGCAGGCCTGGTGGCGGACCTGGTGGCGGGTCCACCGCGTGCCGCTGATCTGCGTCGCGGCCGTGCTGCCGCTGTACGCCGTGTGGGCCGCCGCCCTGGCCACCGGTGGCGGTGACCTCGCCGCGCAGCTGGCCTGGGCCGGATTCACCGCGCGCCACCCGGGATCGGCGTACAACCTCTCCTGGTACGGCGGGATGCACACCGCCAACTACAGCGTTCTCTCCTCGTACGTGATGGCCCTCATCGGCGTCCGCACGGTCTCCGTCCTCTCCGGGCTCGCCGCCACCTGGGTCATGGCCGGCCTCCTCGTGCGTACGGGGATGCGCCACGCGCTCGTGCCCGCCCTGCTCGCCGCGTCCGCCCTGTGGTGCAACGTCGCTTCGGGGCGTACGACCTTCGCGCTCGGCGTCGCCATCGGGCTCGTCGCGTGCCGGTACGCCGACCGGGCCCTGGTGGCCGTCGTCGCGGGGGCGCTCGCCACGATGGCGAGCCCGGTGGCGGGGCTGTTCCTGGTCGTGGCGGGCGCGGCGTACCTCTTGGACCGCCGCCTGCGGGCGGGGATCGCGCTGACGGTCCCGTTCTTCGCGGTCGTCGGGGCCACCACGCTGCTGTTCCCGTTCCGGGGCGAACAGCCCATGCACGCCGACCGGTTGTGGCTGCCGGTCCTCGTCTGCGCGGTGTTCGCGTGCGCCGCCCCGCGTGCGCGGGAGTGGCGGGTGACGCGGTACGGGGCCGTCGTGTACGCCGTCGGCGTGCTGCTCACGTTCCTCGTCGCATCCCCCGTCGGCACGAACGTGGAGCGGCTGCTCGGCCTCCTCGCCGCGCCCGTGCTGTGCGCGGCCGCCTTCGCCACGTTCCGGTCCAGGGCATGGGTGCGTACGGGGGCGCTGGCCGCCGTCCTCGTGCTCTCCGGGCTCTGGCTCGTCGACAGGACCCTGGACGACCTGCGCGCCTCCGCCCCCGTGCCGGCCTGGGCATCCCGAACGGAGGGCGTCGTCGCCGCGCTCGACCGGCTGGGCGCCGGCCGGGTCCGCGTGGAGGTCGTCCCCGCGCGCAGCCACCGGGAGGCCGCCCTCCTCGCCCCGCACGTCAACATGGCCCGGGGCTGGAACCGCCAGCTCGACGTCGAGCGCAGCCGCCTCTTCTACGAGGGCCGCCTCACCCCGGACCGCTACCGGGCCTGGCTCGACCGCTGGGCCGTGGGCCTCGTCGTCCTGCACCACGGGGAGCCGGACGGGCCCGCCGAGGCCGAAGCGGCGCTGCTCAGGGGCGGGTTGCCGTGGCTGGACCAGGTGTGGGAGGACGACGGCTGGACGGTCTACCGGGTCCGGGACGCCACCCCGCTCGCGCCCCCGCCGGCCACCGTCACCGGCAGTGGAGACGCGGACCTGACCCTGCGCATGGAGCGCCCGGGCTCGGTGACCGTACGCCTCGCCCACTCGCCCTGGCTCCGGGTGCACGGGCCGGCCGGGGCCTGTCTGCGGCAGGACGGGGAGTGGACGCGGCTGACCGTGCGGAAGGCGGGGACGTACCGGCTGGACTCGGCGTACGGGCTCGCCCGCTTCACGGGAGGCGGCTGCTGAGACCGGGCGGTCCGCCGCCACGGGGCGGGCCCGCGCCCTCCCACGGTCCGTGAGATCCCGGCAACACCCGGGCAATGAAATGCGGCGGAAACACACGGGGTCCCTCGGCGAAACGCGAGCCGGTCACGCTCGCAGTCGCTCCCACCGCACCCCGCCCCGAGGAGGGACTCTCCCGTGACCCCCGTGACCACGGCCGCGGCCGGCCTGGACTCCGGCGACACCGCCTGGCTGCTCGCCGCCACCGCCCTCGTCCTGCTGATGACCCCCGGGCTGGCACTGTTCTACGGCGGCATGGTCCGCACGAAGAGCGTCCTCAACATGCTGATGATGAGCTTCGTCTCGATCGCGCTGGTCACCGTGGTCTGGCTGGTCGCGGGCTATTCGCTGGTCTTCGGCGACGACGCGTTCGGCGGGCTGGTGGGGAACCTGGCGCACCTGGGCCTCGCGGACATCGGGCCGGACGCGCTGACCGGCGGGGTGCCCACCTTGCTGTTCTCCACCTTCCAGCTGACCTTCGCGATCATCACGGCGGCCCTGATCAGCGGCGCGGTGGCGGACCGTACGAAGTTCGCCGCCTGGCTCGTCTTCGTACCGGTGTGGACGCTGCTCGTATACGCGCCCGTCGCGCACTGGGTCTGGGGGCCCGGCGGCTGGGTCAAGGACTCGCTGGGCGCGCTGGACTTCGCGGGCGGGCTCGTCGTGGAGATCGCCTCCGGCGCCTCCGGGCTGGCGCTTGCGCTCGTGGTGGGGCCGCGCATCGGGTTCCGGAAGGACGCGATGCGCCCGCACAACCTGCCGATGGTGATGCTGGGCGCCGGGCTCCTCTGGTTCGGCTGGCTCGGCTTCAACGGCGGTTCCGCCCTCGCCGCGAACGGCCTCGCCGCCGCCTCGATGCTCAACACGATCGTCGCGGGCTGCACCGGACTGCTCGGCTGGCTCTTCGTGGAGCAGCGGCGCGACGGACACCCCACCACCTTCGGCGCCGCCTCGGGCGCGGTCGCCGGACTGGTCGCGATCACCCCGGCGTGCGGCACGGTCTCCATCCTGGGCGGCGCCGCCGTCGGGCTCGCGGCCGGTGTCGTCTGCTCGTACGCCGTCGCGTGGAAGTTCCGCTTCGGATACGACGACTCACTGGACGTCGTCGGGGTCCACTTCGCCGGCGGCGTCGTCGGCACCCTGCTCATCGGCCTGTTCGCGACCGCCTCGATGACCGGCGGCGCGGAGGGCCTGCTGTACGGGGGCGGGGCGGGCCAGCTCCTGAGGCAGGCGGTCGCCGTGGTCGCGGTGGCGGCGTACACGTTTCTCGTGACGTACGGGATCGGCAAGGCGGTCGACCGGCTGATGGGGCTGCGGGCCACCGCCGAGGAGGAGGTCACGGGCCTCGACCAGACGCTGCACGCGGAGAGCGCCTACGATCACGGCGCGCTGGGCCACGCGGCCCCGCAGTCGGCGTCGCTCCCGAGGGACAGGAAGACAGCTCCGTGAAGCTCATCACCGCCGTCATACGCCCGCACCGCCTCGACGAGGTCAAGACCGCGCTCCGCGAGACCGGCGTCCAGGGCCTGACCGTCACCGAGGCCGGCGGATACGGCCGCCAGCACGGGCACACCGAGGTGTACCGGGGCGCCGAATACCGCGTGGACCTGGTGCCCAAGCTCCGGATCGAGGCGGTCGTGGCCGACGCCGACGAGGAGGCGGCCGTCGACGCGATCGTCCGCGCCGCCCGGACGGACCGCATCGGCGACGGCAAGGTGTGGGTGCAGCACGTGGAGACGGTGATCCGGGTCCGCACGGGCGAGCGGGGGCCGGACGCCCTGTAGGCCACCGGGCGCCGCAGGCGTCCGCCGCCCTCAACGGCGCTTCAGCAGCCCCGTGTCCAGCGCCACCACCACCGCGCGCGTGCGGTCGTTGACGTCCAGCTCGGCGAAGATGCGCAGCAGGTGGGTCTTCACCGTGGCCTCGCCGATCAACAGCCGGCGGCCGATCTCCGCGTTCGACAGGCCGTCCGCGACCGCTTCGAGGACGTCTGACTCGCGGGCGGTCAGGGCGACCGGTGCGGGGCGCCGCATCTTGGCGACCAGGCGCTGGGCGACGCGCGGGGCGAGGACGGTTTCGCCGCGGGAGGCCGCGTGGATGGCGTCCACCAGCTGTTCGCGGGTGGCGTCCTTGAGCAGATAGCCGGTGGCGCCCGCCTCCACGCCGCGTTCGATGTCCGCGTCGGTGTCGTACGTGGTGAGGATCAGCACCCAGGTCGGGGCGGGGCCCGCGACGATCTCGGTGGTTGCGCCGACGCCGTCGAGGACCGGCATGCGCAGGTCGAGCAGGGCGACGTCCGGACGGAGCCGTTCGACCAGGACGACGGCCTCGCGGCCGTCGCTCGCCTCGCCGACGATGTCGAGCGTCGGCTCGGAACCGAGCAGGGCGACCAGCCCCGCACGCATCACGGTGTGGTCGTCGGCCAGGATGAGGCGCAGGGGTTCGGGGGTGTTGAACTGCTGTGGGCTGAGCGCACATAGGTGAGCTGTAGTGCTCGGGAGTGAGCGGGGCGGGGTGGGTGTGCGTGGGGGGATATGAGTTCTGGGATCGAATGGGTGACCTTGTGGAGGGTTGCTCGTTGTTACGGGTGATGTGGTGCGCCGGTCGTGGGTCGGGGGGTGCGGTGGTGGGCGATGTGCGGGAGTTGGCGGCGTCTTTCGTGGTGCCCGGGCCGTCCGGGGTGGCGGTGCGGGGCCGTCTCAAGTACCTCGTGGCCTACCGCATCCACTACGACACCGGCCGAGGGCGCTGGTACCTGACCGCGTCCTGGCAGAAACCGATCGGGCGGACAGTCCCGTTGAAGGCGGCGAGGGCCGGGGGTGTGATCGGGGTGGACACCAACGCCGACCACTTCGCCGCCTACCGCCTCGACCTCCACGGCAACCCGGTCGGTGAACCCCACCGCTTTCCGTACGACCTCAGGGGGTCGGCAGGGCATCGTGACGCGCAGGTCCGCCACGCGCTCACCCGCCTCCTGCACTGGGCCCGCCGGACCGGCGTCACCGCGATCGCCATCGAGGACCTCGACTTCAGCGCGGAGAAGACGCGGGAGAAGCACGGCCGGAGGAAGCGATTCCGGCAGCTGATCTCCGGCCTGCCCACCGGCAAGCTCAAGGCACGCCTTGTCTCCATGGCCGCCGAACACGGTCTCGCGATCATCGCGGTCGACCCGGCCTACACCTCGATGTGGGGTGCTCAGCACTGGCAGAAGCCACTGACCACACCCCACCGGAAGATGTCCCGTCACGATGCCGCCGGCATCGCGATCGGGAGACGCGCCCTCGGACACCCGATCCGGCGTCGGACGACACCGCCCTGTGCGCACCAGAGCGATGCGCATGGGCATCGGACCGTCCAGGCCGCACCAGGTACCCCAGGGCGTGAGGGACCCCGCCCCCGCACCCCCGGACCACGGACACGATCCGTGCCACCGGACGCGGCGAGAACGCGGGCAACCAGGACACCCAAAACCGTTCGGGATGTCCGCAGCGAACAGGAATGGATCCAGGACTCACTCCTGCTCACTGAATAGGAACGGTGCGCCCGGCAGCCTCGACCGGTGGAACCGGGTGTCCACCGGTCGGTGGACCCGCACCCGGCCGGGCGCACTCGCGTCAGAGCCACGCCGTCAGCCGCCCCTTCGCCTCCGGCCACTCCTCTGCGAGCAGCGAGAAGTACACCGTGTCGCGCCAACTGCCGTCCGGGCGGCGGCGGTGGCGGCGCCGGACGCCTTCGCGCTGGGCGCCGAGGCGGGCTATCGCGGCCTGGGAGCGCTCGTTGAGGTGGTCGGTCTTCAACTGGACGCGGCCCATGCCGAGGTCCTCGAAGGCGTGGGTGAGCATGAGCAGCTTCGTCTCCGTGTTGACCGCCGAGCGCCAGTACGCGCGGCCGTACCAGGTCCAGCCGATCTCCAGGCGCTCGTTCGCCACGTCGACGTCCAGGTAGGTGGTCCAGCCGATGGCCCGGCCGCTCGCCCGGTGGACGACGGCGAACGGGACGTACGACGCGTCCGTGAGCATGGCGGCCAGCAGGGCCTCCATCTCCTGCGGGGTGCGGGGCGTCGGGGTGCCGAGCCAGCGCCACACCTCGTCGTCGCCACCGCCGGCGGCGAAGAGGTCGTCGAGATGGGCGGGGGCGAGGGGTTCGACGCGGACGTGGCGGCCGGTCAGGGTCACGGGGAGCGGGCTCGTGGCGGGCATGGAGACACCCTACCTCGTACGTACTAGCGTCAAACAGATTATGCACTAGTGCGTATTGCTCGCGTCCTCCGTGTCCGTCCGGCCGTCCTGTCCGGCCGCCGCGCGCATGGCCGCCGCCATGGTCCGGATCTCGGGCAGTTTGTCGTACAACGCCTGGCCGGGGCAGCTCGTCCGGTACGTGTCTCGGTGGCCGGAGATGACGTTCAGCGCGGCCACCTCGCCCTTGGGGTACCTGCTCGCGTCGTTCGTCGACCGCAGCCGCACCTTGCCGCGCGGGTCCTCGCCCGGCAGCAGCTTCCAGGCCGCGATCGCCGCCAGCGCCCGGACGACGGGGGCCGGGACCTTCTCGCCGTCGTAGTAGTCGCCGAGCACCGCGATGCCCACGCTGTCGGCGTTGAAGCCGGTGGTGTGCGCCCCGCGCACCGAGCGGGTGACTCCGCCGGCCCGGCCCTCGTAGATCGTGCCGCAGCGGTCGACGAGGAAGTTGTAGCCGATGTCGTCCCAGCCCCGGTCCTTGATGTGCGCCTCCTCGACGTGCCGGATCAGCTCCGGCGCCTCGGCGCAGTCGTAGTCGTTCGTCTCCCCCGTGTGGTGGACGAAGACCGCCCGTACGGCGCCCGTGTAGACGGCGTGCTCCCGGACGATGGACTCGTCCGCGTGCCAGCCCGCCCTGGTGACGATCACGGGCTGCGGCGCCGTCCCGACCCGGTCACGGGCGGGCGCGGCGGGCGGCTCGGCCAGGATGTGGGGCACCGGGGCGTCCCGCGGGACCAGCAGAGCCAGCGGGAGGACCGCGGCACCCAGCCATATTCGATGGGGCCACATGGCTTCCACCCTGCGGCTATACCGCCCGGGGCGCAGATGAGGTGGCCGATCGGGTGAAAACGCCCCGGCGAGGAATATCCCCGGGCCACGTCCGGGCCGGGCCGCTCCGGCGATATCCTGGGGGCGGCAGAGGGCCGGTCACGGCCGCTGCGCGGCGGTGGGGCCCGCCGTACCCGAACCGCGGACGCGAGCGCGCCCGCCAACGGTCCCTACTTGCGCAGACGCGCGCCCACGACCAGCGGGCGCCCCGGCAGGTAGGAGACGTATGCCCGGCTCATTCACGAAGAACCCGCAGACCGCGGTCGTCGCCGTGGTCGCGCTGGGCGGTGCGACCGGCGCCTCCGCCCGGTACGGCGCCTCGCTGCTCTGGCCCGCAGCGACCGGCGGCTTCCCCTGGACGACGCTCGTGGTCAACGTCATCGGCTGCGCGGTCATCGGCGTCTTCATGGTGGTGATCAGCGAGGTGTGGGCGGCGCACCGGCTGGTCCGGCCGTTCTTCGGCACCGGGGTGCTCGGCGGGTTCACCACCTTCTCCACCTACGCGGTGGACATCGAACGGCTCGTGTCGAAGGGCCGGGCCGGCACCGGACTGGTCTATCTCGGAGTGACACTGCTCGCGGCCCTCGCGGCGGTGTGGAGCGCGGTGTGGCTGACGCGCCGCGCACTGGCGTGGAGGCAGGCATGACGACACCCGTGACCGAACCCGGGATGCGGCTGACCGTGCTGGTCGGCGAGTCCGACAGCTGGCACCACCGGCCCGTCTACACCGAGATCGTGCACCGGGCGCACGCCGCCGGGCTCGCCGGTGCGAGCGTCTTCCGGGGCATCGAGGGCTTCGGCGCCTCGTCGGTGATCCACACCCAGCGGCTGCTCTCGCTGAGCGAGGACCTGCCGGTGGCGGTGATCGTCGTGGACGCGGAGGAGGCGGTACGCGCGTTCCTGCCGCGGATCGCCGAGCTGACCGACGGCTGCCCGGTCACCCTGGACGCCTGCGAGATCGTGACGAGCCGGGGCCCGGGGATACGGGGGGAGCAGGGGTGAACTGGCTCCTCGTGATCGCCGGCGCGGCGGTCGGCGCCCCGCTGCGCTATCTGACCGACCGGGCCGTGCAGTCCCGCCACGACACCGTCTTCCCGTGGGGGACGTTCACCGTGAACATGGCCGGCTGCCTGATCCTGGGCCTGCTGACCGGCGCGGTGGCGGCCGGGGCCGCCTCCTCGCATCTGCAACTGCTGCTCGGGACCGGGCTGTGCGGGGCGCTGACCACGTACTCCACGTTCAGCTACGAGACGCTGCGGCTGGCCGAGGACGGGGCCGGGTCCTACGCGGCGGCCAACGTCGTGGCGAGCGTGGTCCTGGGCCTCGGCGCGGCCTTCGCGGGCGTCGAGCTCGCCGGGGCGCTCTGGGCCTGACCCCCCCGCGCACGCCGGAGCCCGGCCCCCCGTCGGGGAGGCCGGGCTCCGGACCGGGGCGTCAGCCGGTGTGCTTGCCGGACGAACGGCGCGGTGCGCCGTTCCCAGCCGCCGGGGCCGAGCCGCGGCGCGCCTGCGCCGGGCGTCCGCGGCGGCCGCGCGAGCTGCCCGCGGACCGCTCGGAGGGCGGCGCGGTGATGGTGACGGGCACGCCGGAGGGCGCCTGTGCGCCGGTGATGCGGCTCAGCTCGGCCTCGCCGGAGCGGACCTCGGCGACCTTCGGGGTGATGCCCGCGTCGGCCATCAGCCGGGTCATCTCGCGGCGCTGGTTGGGCAGCACCAGCGTGACGACGCTGCCGGACTCGCCGGCCCGGGCGGTGCGCCCGCCGCGGTGCAGGTAGTCCTTGTGGTCGCTCGGCGGATCGACGTTGACGACGAGGTCGAGGTTGTCGACGTGGATGCCGCGCGCCGCGACGTTGGTCGCCACCAGGACCGTGACGTGCCCGGTCTTGAAGCGCTCCAGGGTGCGGTTGCGCTGCGGCTGGGACTTGCCGCCGTGCAGCGCGGCCGCCCGGACCCCGCTGCTGAGCAGGTGGTCGGTGAGCTGGTCCACGGCGTGCTTGGTGTCCAGGAACATGATCACGCGGCCGTCGCGCGCCGCGATCTCCGTCGTGGTGGCGTACTTGTCGGCGCCGCGCACGTAGAGCACGTGGTGCTCCATCGTGGTCACCGCGCCCGCGGCCGGGTCCACCGAGTGGACGACCGGGTCGTGCAGGTAGCGGCGGACGAGCAGGTCGACGTTGCGGTCCAGGGTCGCCGAGAACAGCATGCGCTGCCCGTCCGTGCGGACCTGGTTCAGCAGTGCGGTGACCTGGGGCATGAAGCCCATGTCGGCCATCTGGTCGGCCTCGTCGAGCACCGTGATCTCGACCCGGTCCAGGATGCAGTCGCCGCGCTCGATGAGGTCCTTGAGGCGGCCCGGCGTCGCGACGACGATCTCGGTGCCGCCGCGCAGCGCGGCCGCCTGGCGGCCGATCGACATGCCGCCGACGACGGTGGCCATCCGCAGCCGCAGCGGCTTGGCGTACGGGGTCAGCGCGTCGGTCACCTGCTGGGCGAGCTCGCGGGTCGGGACGAGGATCAGGGCCAGCGGGTGGCGGGCCTCGGCGCGGCGGCGCTCCATGCGGGTCAGCACGGCCAGGCCGAAGGCGAGCGTCTTGCCGGAGCCGGTACGGCCCCGGCCCAGCACGTCGCGGCCGGCCAGCGAGTTCGGCAGGGTGGCCGCCTGGATCGGGAACGGCTCGGTGACGCCCTGGGCGGTCAGCGCCGACAGCACCGCGTCGGGCAGGTCCAGGTCGGCGAAGGACTCGACGGGCGGCAGCGCCGGGGTGACGGTCTTGGGCAGCTCGAACTCGCCCTGCCGGGCGACGGGCCTGCGGCCGTACCCGCCGGAACGCCGGTCGGAGGCGCCGAAACGGGCCTGTCCCGAGCGGGCCGCGCCCCGGGTGCGGATTCCGCCGCCGGAACGGGAGCCGGAATCCGGCGCTCCGCCACGGGTGCGGGAATATCGGTCGGTGGAACGGGGTGTGCGGTCGCGGTTCAAGCGGGGCCTTTCCTCGGCTGGGCGGGGCGCGTATCGACTCGTTTCCGGCGCCGGTGAGCGGCGTGGAAAGCGTAAGAACGGGCCGTTGGCATACGTGAACGAAGCCGACGGCCGGTCGTTGGCCGATACGGGCCGGGCCTGAGCCGGGTCCGGTGCTTCGCGAAGGACGTGAAGGGCCGGCCCGTGGAGCGGGCCTGCGGGTCACGTCGCGGGCTCCGCCGGACCGTTGCGTCCGGGGAGGCGGATCATCCGTCCCTCGGTGGAGACGGTGGAGCACGACGAGGCGCCCTCGGGGGCGCTCACCGCAATGGTACCGGCACGGCACGGGGCGGCGCAGTACCGAAAAACACAACAGGCTGGGGCCCGCACCCAAGGTGCGGGCCCCAGCCCGGATACACGCTCAGCGCACCGGCGCCGACGTGATCAGGTTCACGCGGGGGTGATGTTCTCCGCCTGCGGGCCCTTCTGGCCCTGCGTGACGTCGAAGTTCACCTTCTGGCCCTCCTGCAGCTCACGGAAGCCGGAGGACGCGATGTTCGAGTAGTGGGCGAAGACGTCAGCGCCGCCACCGTCCTGCTCGATGAAGCCGAAACCCTTTTCCGAGTTGAACCACTTCACGGTGCCAGTAGCCATTTTTTTCTCCTTCTGGGGCAGATCCCCGGAACTGGCACTGCGCCAGTCCCGCATCGCCGCGATGATTACCCCGTCCGGATATGAAGCCGGATGAACATTCAGCACACTCGTCGGCCATTCGGCCGTCGAAAGCATTCGGAATTCGGGAACCACAACTGCAACTGAAACCACCGTAGCACAATGAAAGCGTCCGGGTGCGTCGAGTAATTTCACTCCGCTCGGCACGGCACAAATCCTCGCCGCGTATCGCAATAAAACCTGCGCTGACGCCTGCAGATATTCATGAGCCGCCGGAGCGCTTCCCGCGGGGCCGCCTCAGCCCGCGTCGCCGTCCCGGGCGGGCCTGCGCAGCTCCTCGTTCAGCCGGAGCGCCTCCTCCAGCTGGTCCTCCAGGATCACGATGCGGCACGCGGCCTCGATCGGCGTGCCCCCGTCGACCAGTTCCCTGGCCCGGGCCGCGATACGCAGCTGGTAGCGCGAGTAGCGGCGGTGACCGCCCTCCGACCGCAGCGGGGTGATCAGCCTGGCCTCACCGATCGCGCGGAGGAACTGCGGGGTGGCGCCGATCATCTCGGCGGCACGGCCCATGGTGTAGGCGGGGTAGTCGTCGTCGTCCAGACGGTCGGCGGCATGCCGGGGCGTCTCGGAGGGCAGGGTCTCCTGCCGCGTCTCACCGACGTCGTCACCGTGCAGAGAATCTCTCATTGTGCGAGCCATCGCCTCCAGCATAGCCGCGACAGATTTCCTGCACCGGCGAGGGAAGGAATCGGCGCGTGACCGTACGACGGCGGGCGGCTGCCGGGACCCGGCAACCTGCGGCGGGCCCGGGCAAGGACACTGACCGGCCGGTCAGTTGATGACTGCCGGGGGCAGGGGCCATAATGCACGGGTAGCCCTTCACGCATCCCCCGTCGTGAAGGGCTACACCCCTTCGCGCGCGCCCGCGGCGGCGCGCGTCGGCGTCTTCACGGGCAAGGGACTCCCCTCGTGGCCCCCTGCCCATGTTTTTTCGAGTTAACAGTGACGTAGAGTGTTTGCGCAAGCCCGCTCCGGACACCGGATGAGAATGCTCCGCTTCGCGCCGCCTCCCGGCTCCCGCCCCCGGAAGGGTGGTCGGGGGTTCGTTACAGTACGAGCCCGTTGACCGAATCGAGCGCCGCCCGGGACCGGACAGGGGCCTGCGGCGGACGTGAACGTGGGGGCCGGATGGACAACGGCGAAGAGCGCGCGCCGGAGCTGCGGACGCTGCGCCAGAAGGTCGAGTACATGGTCGAGAAGACCTTCCCCGGCCGGAGGATCTCGGGCCGGTTCTTCGCCGACCTGGTCAAGGAGCGCGGCGGATCGCTCTCCCACAGCTACTTCTCCAACATCCTGGCCGGCAAGGTGACCCAGCCGTCCGAGGAGATCCTCAAGGCGCTGGGCCTCGGCTTCGGCGTGGACTGGCGGTTCTTCAAGGAGGAGTCCGAGGTCGTCGACGACGTCGTGGCCGGGCTGCAGTTCCTGGCCAAGCGGCGGACCGGCGAGATCAGCGGTCTCGCCGGGCGGGGGCTCGACGAGGACGGACTGCCGCCGGAGCTGCTGCGGTTCGCGCTCTCCCTGCTCAAGGACGCCGAGGACCGCAGGCCCCCGGCCGGCAACGGACAGCGGGGCTGAGCGATGTCCATGCGGAAGCTGCGCAGGGAGTGCGAGGAGGGGCTCGCGGAGCTGCCGCTGCCCTCGCCGTTCTCCGTACCCGGTCTGGTGGCCAACATGGAGGCGGCGCGGGGCCGGACCATCGTGCTGCACGAGATGCCCGACCGGCTGGCGAGCGTCAACGCCGCCTGCGGGCTGCGGCTGAAGACCGGCGACACCAGCTTCGTGCTCTACCGCCGGCGCCCCACCGAGTACCAGACCCAGCACGTCGTCCTGCACGAGCTGTGCCACGAGTGGTTCGACCACGGCACCTCGCTGGACGCGGAGCAGCTCCAGCGGCTGCTGCCCGTCTTCGACACCTCGCTCATCTCCCGGATGGTCGGCCCGGACGCGGCTCTGGCCCCGGATGCCGTGCAGGCACGCGCGCAGTACAACACCCACGACGAACGCATGGCCGAATTCGGTGCCTCGCTCATCCCCCGGATGGCCCGGGACGTCACGAGCGATGACATGGTGGGTCGGCTCGCGAACTCGCTCTCGCGCCCGGTCGCGCACCGCCGCGGGGGCCTGTTCCGGCGTACGTAGGACCCGTATCGCACGATCCCGCTCACCCCGCACCGAGGACGTCTGCCGTGACCCCGCTCGACCTCGCCGGCTATCTCATAGCCGGCCTGATGACAGCCGTCGCCCTGTGGCGCATGCCGGCCGCCCTGTGGGGTGACGAGGAGGACCGGCGCCGCCGGGCGCTGTGGGGGTGTTACGCGGGATTCGCGCTGGCGCTGTGGACCAAGACCCGGTTCGTGCGCGTCGGGCTCAACGACAGCCCGGTCACCGACCTCTCCGTCCTCATCAAGCACTACACGGCGACCCTGGCGATTCTGGCCATTCTCAGCTACATCGTGGCGATCTACGGCCAGTACGCCGACGAGGGGGCGATCCCCCGGCACGTGCGGTTCGCCCGGCTGATCCAGCAGGTCGCCGCCAAGGCGTCGGTCGCCACGCTGGTCCTGCTCACCGTGCTGTTCTTCACCGTCGTCGACCGCTCCGCGCCCTCGGACCGCTTCGTGGCCGACCACGCCGGGCAGTGGGGCGCCACGCTGTACATGAGCGTCTTCTACCTCTACCTCGGCGCGGCGTCCGCCGTCTGCGCGTACCAGTGGGCGCTGGCCACCGGCAGCGCGCGGATGCGTCATCTGCGCGTCGGGCTCGGGATGATGACGTTCGCGATGTTCATCGGCGTCGGCTACACCGTCAGCCGGACGCTGTTCCTCTGGGGCAGCGTCGTGGACCGGCCGAGCGAGTCCTTCGCGCTGGACTTCGACGAGGTCACCGAGGCCGCCCAGGTCGTCCTCTTCCTCTTCTTCGCGGTCGGCGCCTCCATCCCGGCCCTGAGCAACGTCCGCCGCCGGGCCAAGCTCTGGCGGGCGCAGGTGCGGCTGCACGGCCTCTGGTACGAGCTGATGACGGCCTTCCCGGACCAGCCGTTCGAGCCCCCGGCCCCGCTGCTGCGCGAGCTGACCCGCTTCGACACCCCCGCCGACCTGCGCGTCGACCGCTGGGCGGCGGACATCGCGGACGCGGTCGAGAAGCTGCGCCACTACGTGCCGGACACGCTGCTGCCCGCCGCCGAGGCGGCCGCCGGGGCCGGTTCCGGGCCGCCGCTCGCCGACGCGTACTGGATCAAGGCGGCGCTGCTCGCCCGCGACGACGGGGCTCCCGCGGGCGAGGCGGCGGCCGTCTCCACCCAGCACGCCACCGACCAGGACGGCGAGGTCGCCTGGCTGGTCCGGGTCGCGACGGCGTACCGCACGGTCACCCCGGAGCGGGCGCGCCGGATCCTGGAATCCTCTTCCGCAACGGGCAAGGAGCAGCCGGCATGAGCACCACCGACACGACACCGGCGCCCGACCACGCCCTCGCGCGGACGGTGACCGACGTCCTCCAGCCGCGCAACGTGCTGCTCGTCGGCATGCTCGCGATCGGCCTCGCGGCGGCCGGGGAGTGGACCGGGCTGCTCTGGGGGCTGCTCGGCGCGCTGTGCGCGGGCATCGTGCCCGCCGGGTACATCGAGTGGGAGCGCGGGCGCGGCACCTGGGGCGACCGGCATGTCGTGGACCGCACCAAGCGGGCGCCGATCTTCTTCGTCATCCTCGGCTCGATCGGCGTCGGCTCGGCGGTCATGCTGCTGGGCGGGGCGCCCACCGGCATCCTGACCGCGATGCTCGCGCTGTGGGCGATGACGGTCGTGCTGCTGGCCGTCAACACGGTGTGGAAGATCTCCGTGGACGCCTCCGTGGCCTCGGCCGTGGTCGCCCTGCTCGCCGCCGTGCACTCCCCGTGGTGGCTGTTCGGGTACGCGATGACGGCCGCCGTGGCCTGGTCGCGGGTGGCCCTCGGCTATCACACGGTCGGCCAGGTGACGGCCGGGACGGCGCTGGGAGCGGCGACGGCGGGCGCGTTCCTGTTCGGGTGAGCGGTGCCGGGCGCCGTTGAACGGGCCCGGCGCGGGCGGTCCGTTCCGGGCTTCTGCCGGGGTGACCGGGCGGCTTCTCAGCCGATGTCGTCCGCGTCGCAGCGGGTCCGCGAGGCCATGACCGCGATGTCGTCCTCGGCGCCGGGCGCAAAGCGTTCGAGCACCTGGTCCAGCAGGGTCTCCAGGTCGCCGCTCGATGGCAGGGTCAGCTCGCCGAGCCGGGCGACGCAGGCGTCGATGTCCTCGTCGCGCCGCTCCACGAGCCCGTCGGTGTACATGAACAGCACCGTGCCCGGGCCGCACTCCATCACCGTGGACCGGTAGCCGCCGAAGCCGGTGCCGAGCGGCGGGGCCGCCGGGACGTCGCAGATCCGGGTGCCGGCCTCGCCCGGGTCGAGGAACACCGGCGGCAGGTGGCCCGCGCTCGCCACCTCGCACATCTCGCCGTCCGCGTCCACCACGGCCAGCAGACAGGTCGCCGCCCGGTCGATCCCGGACCGCTCCACCATCCGGTCCAGCTGTTCCAGGATGCGGTGCGGGGGCAGCTCCTCGTCGGCCAGCAGCCTCAGCAGCGAGCGGTAGTGGCTCATGGCGACGGCCGCCTCGACGCCGTGCCCCATGACGTCGCCCATGGCCTTGAGGTGCCGCCCGTCGGGCAGCGGGATGACGTCGAACCAGTCGCCGCCCACCAGGACGCTGCGGTCGGCCGGCAGATAGCGGGTGGCGACCTCGATGTGCGGGTGGGGCGGCCGGGGCTCGGAGAGCAGGGAGCGCTGGAGCTCCAGGGCGATGGTGTGCTCGTGGGTGAAGCGGCGCGCGTGGTCGAGGTGGACGGCGGCCCGGCCGGCGAGCTCCCGGGCCACCACCACGTCGTCGTCCGAGAAGACGGGCGAGCCGCCCGCCCGGAACAGCGCGAGCACTCCTATCGGGGCGCCGCGCACGGAGACGGGCACCACGACCACCGAGTGCAGGCCGAGCTCCCGGTACGCGTCGGCCAGCTCCGGGGTGGGGGCGGAACGGTTCACCTGCTCGTCGTCGGTGAGGTTCTCGACGACGGGCTGGTCGGTGGCCAGGCAGCGCGGTACGGAGGCGCCCTCCTGGTGGTCGACGTAGGCGCCGGCCGTGCCGAACCGGCCGATCCCCCCGCTCAGGCCGCGTACCGCCGACATCGCCGCGCGCCGCAGCCGGACGACGCCGGGCGGGGACGGGCGGACCGGCGGGGCGACGTCCCTCGGGAAGATCTCCACGACGGCGACGTCCGCGAGGCCGGGGACGACGAGGTCGGCCAGCTCGGCGCAGGTGGTGTCCATGTCGAGGGTGGTGCCGATGCGGGTGTTTGCGCTGTCCAGGAGGGACAGGTGGCGCTGGGCCTGGGCGAGCTGCCGCTGCTCCTCGTCGGAGGCCACCACCTCCAGCACGATCCCGACGACGCCGACGACCCGGCCGTCCAGCTCCAGCCGGTGGTACGCCCCGTGCCAGTAGCAGCGGGCGGTCCCGGAGGCGGCGGGCAGCCGGCCGCTGGAGGTGACCTCGCGGGCCCGTCCGTCGGCGAGGACCGCGCGCATCAGGTCCTCGCGGGCGTCGATGTCGGGCATGACCTCGCTGGGGCGGCGGCCGATGTGCGCGGCGGGCGGGATGCCGTTGTGGCGTACGAGCGAGGGGTTCACGTACAGGTAGCGCAGTTCGGTGTCGAACACGGCGACACCCGCCGTCGTGCCGTCGAGCACGGCGGCGAGCGCCGTGACGTCGATGGACGGCGGATGGTCGGCGTGCACCGGCAAGGCAAACCTCCTGGGGCGGGGCGCGGGCCGCCACACTGCCCGGCCCTTCATCCTCGGACGCCCCGCCCGCTCCCGCATCCGCAGCGGCTCCGGCCGCGCGGCTCAGCGCGCCGGGATCGCGCCCGCCCAGGACCCCGCGTAGGACCCCGGGGTGGTACCGAAGGCGTGCCGGAAGGACTGGATGAACGCGCTCGGCCCGCTGTAGCCGCAGGCCACGGCCACCGAGGTGACCGAGCCGCCCGAGGCCAGCAGCGTCAGCGCGTGGTGCAGCCGCAGCTGGGTCCGCCACTGGGGGAACGACATGCCGGTCTCCGCGCGGAACAGCCGGCTCAGGGTGCGGGGCGCCGCGCCGACGGCCGCGCCGAGCTCGCTGAGGGTCCGCCCGTCCGCCGGGTCGTCCCGGAGGATGCGGGCGATGTCCCGCAGCCGGGGGTCGGCCGGGGAGGGCAGGCAGACCCCGAGCGGTTCGACCCGGCGCAGCTGGTCGAGCGCGACGCGCTCCAGGTTCCGCCGCTGCCGTGCGTCTCCGGTCAGCTCCGTGTCGTCGGTCAGGCAGGCCACGACCTCCCGCAGCAGCGGGGTGACGGCCAGGACGGTCGGCCGGTCGAGCCGGAGCGGGTTGTCGGCCGGGGCGAAGCTGAGCGCGCGCAGCTCGGTCGGCCCGTACGCCAGGTGGGCGTGGACGACGCCGGCCGGGACCCAGACCGCGCGGTGCGGGGGCACGGCCCATACGCCGAGCGGCGTGGCGACCTCCAGCACCCCGCGCGAGGGACAGACGAGCTGGTGCTCCAGGTGGTGGTGGCTCCCGATGCGCTCCTGGTGCGCGAGCGGGACCCGGGCGGGGCCGTGCAGGGTACGGCCGTTCGGCGACATAAGTAGGCAGATTATCGCTAGCCCGCTGCCCGGGGCGGCCGGAATCCTCGAAGGGACCTCAGCAAGGAGCCGCCCTCATGACCGGTCCCGCCTCCCGGCAGACCCCGCCCGACGACGCCCCGCGGACCGAGAGCCCGCCCGCCGCCGCCCCTGCCTCCGCCTGGCGGCGGATGCGGATGTGGGGGGCCGCGCACGCCGTCGACGACCTCTACCAGGGCCTGGTGCCCGCCTGTGTCCCGTACTTCGTGCTCGACCGGGGCTACAGCTATGTGGCCGCCTCCGGGCTGACCCTCGCGGCGGCGCTCGGCAGTTCGGTGCCGCAGCCCTTCATCGGCCTCGCGGTGGACCGCTACCGGCTGCCCCGGCTGGCGCCCGCCGGGCTCGCCGTCGCCGGGACCGGGCTCGGGCTGTCCGGTCTGGTGCAGCCGTACGCCGCCGTCTGGCTGCTGATCCTGCTGTCCGGTCTCGGCGTGGCGATGTTCCACCCGGCGGCGGGCAAGGCGGCCCGGGAGGCGGCCGGGGACAGCGCGTCCGCGATGAGCGTCTTCGCGGCGGGCGGCAGCGTCGGGTTCTTCCTGGCCCCGGTGCTCGCGACCCCGGCGCTCGTCGCGATGGGGGTGGGCGCGACGGCCCTGTTCGTCCCGCCCGCCGTCCTGATGGCCTTCGTCCTGCTCCGGTACCGCCCGGCCGCCGCGCCCGTGCGCGAGGCCGGGCGGACGGGGCGGGACCGGTGGCGGCCGTTCCTCTTCCTGACCGGCATCGAGGTGGTGCGCTCGGTGGCGTTCTTCGGCGCGATCACCTTCATCGAGCTGTTCTGGATCCGCCATCTGCACTCAGGCCGGGGCGTCGCCGGCGTCGCGCTCGCCTGCTTCCTGGTCGGCGGGGTCGCCGGCACGCTGCTCGGCGGCCGGATCGCGGACCGCGTCGGCATGGTCCGTACGGTCCAGCTGGGCGGTGTCGCCGCCGTGCCCGCCCTGATCGCGCTGAGGGTGACCCCCGGCACCCTGCTGCCGCTGGTGTTCGCGGTCCTGGCGGGGCTCGCGCTGAACGTGCCGTTCGCCGTCCTGGTGAAGCTCGGCCAGGACTACCTGCCGGGGCGCCCCGGCACGGCGGCCGGGGTCACGCTCGGCCTCGCCGTCAGCATCGGCGGCCTGATCGCCCCGGCGCTGGGCGCGGCGGCGCAGGCGTACGGACCGCAGGGCGTGTTCTCGATCCTGTGCGCCGTTCCCGTACTGGCCCTGTTCCTCGGGCTGTTCCTCACCGAGCCGGAACCGTCCCCGGGTCGCTGACCGTCCCCTGTCACGGAGGCATGCTGTACGCGACACGGGCGGCACCACCGCCGTCCGGGCACAGCACACCGAAGGGCACGCCCATGGGATCGTCACCGCAACTCGGCTCGGCCGTACCGGACTTCACGCTCCCGGGCGGCGTGCTCGCCGGGGACGCCTTCGAGCGGCGCGACTACTCGCTCGCGGACGCGCGCGGCCGGGCCCTGGTCCTCGCCTTCTACCCGGGCGACAACACATCCGTGTGCACCAAGCAGTTGTGCTCGTACTCCTCGGGCATGGAGACCTTCGAGAAGCTTGACGCCGAGGTGTGGGGGATCAGTCCCCAGGGTGTGGACAGCCACGAGTCGTTCGCCCGCGCCCAGGGGCTGCGCATGCCGCTGCTGGCGGACCCGGGCCGGGAGACCGCCCGGGCCTTCGGCGTCGCGGCGCCCGGGATCGGGGTGCGGCGCGCGGTCTTCCTGATCGACGCGGAGGGGGTGCTGCGGTGGAAGCACGTGGCGCTGCTGGGGGCGACGTTCCAGTCCCTGGACACCCTGGCCGACCGTCTCTCCGGCATCAACAACAAGTAAAAGAGTGCCGGGTTCCGGCAATGTCGCCTCGGGGGTGCGTATGGGACCATCCAGCCAGTTCGACGGAAAAGCAGCGCGGGGCCGACGGGGCCGGGAGGGGTGATCACATGACCTTGTTTCTCGGTCTCGGCATCGCGGGGGTCGCCCTGCTCGCTCTGTCCCTGGTCTTCGACGGGATTCTGGAGGGCCTCTTCGGTGGCCTCCTGGAGGGCCTGTTCGGCGGGCTCGTCTCCCTTCCGGTGATCGCGGGCTTCCTCTCGATGCTCGGCTTCGGCGGCGCCATCGTGCTCGGCACGACCGGCGCCGGCACCCTCGTGGCCACCGTGGCCGGGGTCGCGGCCGGACTGGTCGCGGCCGTGCTGACCTGGAAGTTCAGCCGGGCCCTGATGCGCGACCAGACCGACGCGACCCCGCGCAACGAGGACCTGGTCGGCACGTCCGGATCAGTGGTCACCGCCATTCCGGCCGACGGCTACGGCGAGGTCCTGCTGCGCCTCGGCGGGCAGCTCGTCAAGCTGTCGGCCAGGAGCACGGTGCCGGTCGCCCGGGGCGCGGAGATCTGGGTCGAGGCGGCCCTCTCCAGCACCTCGGTCTCGGTCCGTCCCGTCGAACGCTGACCCGGTACGCCGCGCCCCACCACCGCTCGTCTCACAACTGCCTCCGTCCGGAGGCAGAGGGGGAAACCGCATGAGTCCCGTAATGATCGCGATCGTCGGAGTCGTCGTACTCCTCTTCCTGCTCGCCCTCGCCGTCATCACCCGTTACAAGGTGGCCGGCCCCAGCCAGGCGTTCATCATCACCGGCCGCCGGGGCAAGAAGTCCGTCGATCCGGTGACCGGGCGGACCAGCATCGACAACAGCGGCCAGAAGGTCGTCGTCGGCGGCGGTGTCTTCGTCGTGCCGTTCGTCCAGCAGAAGTTCACCCTGGACCTGTCCAGCCGGCACATCCCGGTCGCCGTGCGCGGCGCCGTCACCCTGCGGGGCGTCAAGGCGCACCTCGAAGGCGTCGCGATCGTCAAGGTCGGCGGCAGCGAGGACGCCATCCGGGCCGCCGCCCAGCGCTTCCTGCGCCAGCAGGACGGCATCGTCGGCTTCACCCAGGAAGTGCTCTCCGGTGCGCTGCGCGCCATCGTCGGCCGGATGTCGGTCGAGGACATCATCCGCGACCGTGCCGCGTTCGCCGGCCAGGTGGCGGAGGAGGCCGAGGCGAGCCTGTCCGGCCAGGGCCTGATCCTGGACGCCTTCCAGATCCAGGACATCACCACCGAGGGCTCCTACCTGGAGGACCTCGGCCGCCCCGAGGCCGCCCGCGCCAAGCAGGAGGCGGACATCGCGGAGGCCATCGCCCGCCGCGCCTCGGAGCAGGCCCGGCTGAAGGCCGCCGAGGAGATCGCGATCGCCGAGCGGACCTTCTACCTGAAGCAGGCCGAGATCAAGGCGGAGACCGAGGCGGCCGCCGCCAAGGCCAACGCCGCCGGTCCGCTCGCCGAGGCCGCCCGCCAGCAGGAAGTGCTCACCGAGCAGGAGAAGGTCGCCGAGCGCCAGGCCGCGCTGACCGACCGCGAGCTCGACACCAAGGTCCGCAAGCCCGCCGACGCCGCCCGCTACCAGGCCGAGCAGGAGGCGGAGGCCCGCCGCATCGCCCAGGTCAAGGAGGCCGAGGCGGCCGCCGAACGCGCCCGGCTGACCGGTCAGGGCGAGAAGCTGCACCGCTCCGCGCTCGCCGAGGCGGTGCGCATCGAGGGTGAGGCGGAGGCCGCCGCCATCGCGGCGCGCGGTTCGGCCGAGGCCGAGGCCATGCAGAAGAAGGCCGACGCCTTCGCCCAGTACGGCGACGCGGCCGTCCTGCAGATGCTCGTCGAGGTGCTGCCGCAGGTCGTCGCCAAGGCCGCCGAGCCGCTGAGCGCGATCGACAAGATGACCGTCATCTCCACGGACGGCGCGAGCCGGCTGTCCCGTACGGTCACGGACAACGTCGCCCAGGGCATGGAGCTGCTCAGCTCCACCACCGGGGTCGACCTCGGCGCGCTGCTCCAGAACCTCAAGGGCGCGGTGCCGAAGCCGGCGGAGCCGGTCGCCCCGGCGGCCACGGCCGAGAAGAACGGAAAGATCGAGATCAGCGACTGATCCACCGCGGAACCAGACACGCGTGCCCGGCCGGTTGCGCAACCGGCCGGGCATTCGTGTGCCGGGCCCCGGACCGCTGACGGAGCGGTGGCCGGAACTCGCCCCTCCGGGGTGGCCGAAGCCTCCGGATAAGGTAATGCGAGTCTAAAGAGATCACCAAGAGCCTCGCGCGTACCGCGCCCCTCGGGAGGAAGCCATGGGAACCCACCGCACCACGCTGCCCGGAGTCGGCGTCCAGTACGACTACACCACCGAGTCGGGGCAGCACATCTCCGTGGTCGTCCACCACGACGGGCGGCGGTTCATCGGCTTCTACGACCAGGACGACCCTGATTCGTGCCGGCTCTCCGTACCCCTGACACCACAGGAGGCGACGGGTCTCGCCCACCTCATCGACGCGGCGCCCATCGACGCCGTACGGACCGAGGGCATCGACCTGGTCACCGAGCACATCCCGCTCGGCACCCGCTCGCCGTACGGCGGCCGGCTGCTCGGCGACACCAAGGCGCGGACCCGGACCGGCGCCTCGATCGTGGCGGTGCTGCGCACCCACAGCGCGCATCCGTCACCCGGGCCGGACTTCCGGCTGGCCATCGGCGACACGCTCGTCGCCGTCGGAACACGCGAGGGCGTCGACACGCTCTCCGAGATCATCGCGGAGGGCTGACCGTGCACGACACGACCGCACTGCTGGTGGAGCTGGGCTCCGTCATCCTGGGACTCGGCATCATCGGGCGGTTCGCCGGCCGGATAGGTCTCTCGCCGATCCCGCTGTACCTGCTGGCCGGGCTCGCCTTCGGCGAGGGCGGGCTGCTGCCGCTCGGCGCCAGTGAGGAGTTCACCGCCGTCGGCGCCGAGATCGGCGTCATCCTGCTGCTGCTCCTGCTCGGCCTCGAATACAGCGCGTCCGAGCTGGTCACCAGCCTGAAGACGCAGTACCCGTCCGGGGCCGTGGACTTCGTGCTCAACGCGACCCCGGGCGCGGTCGCCGCGCTGATGCTCGGCTGGGGCCCGGTCGGGGCCGTCGCGCTCGCCGGTGTCACCTGGATCTCCTCGTCCGGTGTGATCGCCAAGGTCCTCGCCGACCTCGGACGCCTCGGCAACCGGGAGACCCCGGTCATCCTCGGGGTGCTGGTCATCGAGGACCTGTCGATGGCCGTCTACCTGCCGCTGCTCACCGCGATGCTCGCGGGCGTCGGCCTCGCCGGCGGAAGCGTGGCCCTGCTGATCGCGCTCGGCACGGTCGGGCTGGTGCTCTACCTCGCGCTCCGGCACGGCCGCCTCATCAGCCGCGCGGTGTCCTCGGACAACCCGGAGATGCTGCTGCTCGTCGTGCTAGGGCTGACCGTCCTGGTCGCCGGGGTGGCCCAGCAGCTCCAGGTGTCGGCCGCCGTCGGCGCGTTCCTCGTCGGCATCGCGCTGTCCGGCGAGGTCGCGGAGGGCGCGCGCAAGCTGCTGACCCCGCTGCGGGACCTGTTCGCCGCCGTCTTCTTCGTGTTCTTCGGGCTCTCCACGAACCCGGCCGAGATCCCGCCGGTGCTGCTGCCGGCCGCGCTGCTCGCCGTCGTCACCGTCCTCACGAAGATCGGGACCGGCTGGTACGCGGCCCGGCGCGCCGGCATCGGACCGCGCGGGCGCTGGCGGGCGGGCGGCACGCTCGTGGCGCGCGGCGAGTTCTCCATCGTGATCGCCGGTCTCGCCGTGGCGACCGAGCCCCGCATCGGCCCCATCGCCACCGCGTACGTCCTGATCCTGGTCATCGTCGGCCCGCTCACCGCGCGCTGGACCCAGCCGGTGGTCGAACGCGTCCAGAAGTGGCGCGGCAAGGACGCGGCATCCGCCGACTCCGGCACCGCCCCGGTCCCCCCGGCCCGGGAAGAGGTCTCCGCCTCGTCCGAGTAGCCGTGGGGGGTCAGGCCCCCGCCGGCAGGTCCGGGGCCCAGCCCAGCGGATACGCGTCCGTGCCCTCCGCCGGGGCCGCCGCCTCGCCGCCCGCGTCCGTGAACGCCCGCAGCGCGTCGATCAACGCGGCGCGCTGCCCGGGCGCGAGGCGTTCGACGATGGTGGCGACCTCCCGGCGGCGGCCGGCGGTGACCTCCTCGACCAGGCGGTGGCCCTCGGGCGTCACCCGCAGCACCGTCTCGCGGCGGTTGGCCGGGTTGACCTGACGCTCCGCGAGGCCCGCCGCGATCAGCCGGTCCAGCATCCGCATCGCGGTCGACGGGTTCACGCCGAGGCGCTCGGCCAGCGTCACGAGCTTGGCTTCCCCGCGCGTCGAGAGCACCACGAGCAGCCGGAACTGGGGCAGCGTCACCCGGTCCTCGACCGCCGCGAGGGACCGGGCGGACACGGCGACCAGCAGTCTCGACGCGGTCAGCACCGCGCGCGTCACCGCGTCGACGTCGTCCCGGTCCGGGGCGGTCGGTGGATCATCGGGTGCCTGTCCGTGCGCGGCCATGCCCCTTTTTACCGCGCGGGAACGTCTTACTCGAACCGGCCCCGATCCGATGCCGAAACGCCGCCCAACCGGTACCGGAACGACAGCGGTGAGCGCTGGCACCAACCTTTGGATTGTGCAACGTTTGCACAGTGACGCACGAACCCGCGGCTACGCCCGCTCCCCGGCGCCCGGATCCGCCGACCGGCTGGCGGCGCGCCGCCTTCCGGCTGCCCATCCACATGTTCCGCATGGGGCTCGGGCCGCTCTTCGGAGGGCGGCTGCTGCTGCTCGTGCACACCGGCCGCGTCTCGGGCCTCCCCCGCCGGACCGCCATCGAGGTCGTGGAGGCGGGCACCCACGAGGGCCGGGCGTGCTGGACCGTGGCGTCGGGCTTCGGGCCGGGCGCCGACTGGTTCCGCAACCTGCGGCAGACCCCGCACGCCACGGTCCAGGTCGGCCGCCGGTACCACGCGGTCACCGCGCAGGTGCTGACCGCCGAGGAGGGCGGCGAGCTGATGGCGCGGTACGCCCCCCGCCACCCCAGGGTCGCCCGCCGGCTCTCCGCGTACATGGGGTTCACGGTGGACGGCAGCGCGGAGGACTACCGGCGGGTGGGCGAGTCGATCCCGTTCGTCCGGCTCACCGAGGGCGCGAAGCGCTAGGCGCACGCCGAGCGCGAAGCGCTAGGCCCGCGCCGGTTCCGGTTCCTCCGCGAGGTGCGGGCGGGGTGCGCCGGGCCGGTACAGGAACAGGGTGACGAGGAGGCCGAGGGCGAAGAAGCCCGCCGACCACCAGTACGCGGTGGAGTAGCTCTCCAGCTGCGCCTGGGCGACGGCGGGCCGCGTCGGCCTGCGGCCCACCAGGTAGTTCGTGGCCGCGCTGGTGGCGAGGGTGTTCAGCAGGGCCGTACCGATGGAGCCGCCGACCTGCTGGCTGGTGTTCACCATCGCCGAGGCCACCCCGGCGTCCCGCGCCCCGACGCCCGCGGTGGCCAGGTTCATCGCCGTCGCGAAGACGGCGCCGAGGCCGATGCCCAGGCAGAGCAACGGCGGCAGCACATGGGCGGCGTAGCTGCTGTTCAGGTTCAGAGCGGTCAGCCACACCATCGCGGCGGCCGCGATACCCATCCCGGTCGGGACGATCGGTTTCGCGCCGAACCGCAGCAGCAGCACATTCGTCGTCGTCACCGACGAGGCGATCATGCAGGCGACCATCGGGATGAAAGCGAGACCGGTGGAGACCGGCGAATAGCCGAGGCTCTTCTGAAGGTAGTACGTGAGGAACAGGAAGACGCCGAACATCCCGCCGCCGGAGATGAACATGGCGAGGAACGACGCCGACCGGTCCCGGTCCAGCACCACCCGCAGCGGCAGCAGCGGATGCGCCGCCCGGGTCTGCCACCACGCGAACGCCGCCACGAGCAGCGCGCCCGCCACCAGGAATCCCCAGGTCAGCGGCGAACTCCAGGCGTGCGACTCGGCCTGTGAGAAGCCGTAGACGATGCAGAAGAGCCCGGCCGAGACCAGCACGGTCCCCGGGATGTCCAGCCGGGGCCGGTCGGCCGGCGCACCGGCGGTCAGCAGCCGCCAGCCGCCGGTGAACGCGACGAACGCGAACAGCAGGTTGACGTAGAGGCACCAGCGCCAGTCCAGGTACTCCGTGAGCACCCCGCCGAGCAGCAGCCCCACCGCGCCGCCGGCCCCGGCGATGGCGCCGTAGATCCCGAACGCCTTGGCCCGTTCCTTCGGCACGGTGAACGTCGTGGTGAGCAGGGACAGCGCCGCCGGGGCCAGCAGCGCGCCGAACAGGCCCTGGAGCGCGCGGGCCAGCACGAGGATCTCGAAGCTCGGGGCGGCGCCGCCGATCGCGGAGGCGACCGCGAAGCCGACGAGGCCGGTCAGGAAGACCAACCGGCGGCCCACCAGGTCGGCGACGCGTCCGCCGAGCAGCAGCAGCGAGCCGAAGGCGAGGGCGTACGCCGTCACGATCCACTGCCGGTTGCCGTCGCTGAAGCCGAGGTCCTGCTGGGCGGAGGGCAGCGCGATGTTCACGATCGTCGCGTCGAGCACCACCATCAGCTGGGCCAGGCCGATCACCCCGAGCACCCACCAGCGGTGGGACGGGCCCGCCTCGCGGGGACTGGCTCTGCGGGCGACTGCTTCACGGGCCATGCTGCGGATCTCCCTCGCTGCGCACACCGCCGGAACCCCCCGGACGATCACGCTAGGCGGAGGCCGCCGTCCCCGCATGCGGAGCGCCCGCGAGCCCGGCCTGATCCAGACGAAAGGCCCTAGACCTCCTTGGCGGGCCAGTCGAGGAGCCGGGCGCCGATCACCGCGGTCTGGAGGGTGTAGCGGTGCATGGGGTCGGTGGGGTCGGAGCCGGTCAGCTGGTGGATGCGTTCCAGCCGGTACGTCAGGGCCCGGACGCTCAGCGAGAGGCGGCGGGCGGTCTCGGCGGCGACACAACCCGCGTCGAAGTACACCGAGAGCGTCTTCAGGAGCGGTTCGGCGCCGCCCCTGGCCTTCTGGAGCGGGCCGAGCTCACTGCGTACGAGATCGGCCATGGCCTGCCGGTCCCGGGTCAGCACCGGGTAGACCAGCAGGTCGCCGGCGTACAGCACGGGGTCCTCCAGGTCCATCCGGTCCGCCAGGTCCAGCGCGTCCAGCGCCTCGTCGTACGACTGGACGACGCCACCCGGGCCGCGGTGGGCGCGGCCGACCGCGACCCGGCCGCCGTCGGTCGCCGCGTGCGCCTGCTTCGCGAAGTGGCGCAGGACGTCGGGCTGGCTGCCGGGCGCGATGCACACCATGCGCCCGTCCTTCGTCGTGAGCAGGATCTTGCGCCCGCTGAACCGGGCCAGCAGCGCCGACTCCACGTGCCGCGGCACCTGGTCGGTCTCGGTGTACGCCTCCGGCCCCGTGGCCACCGCGACGGCGTGGGCGCGGGAGAGGCGCAGCCCGAAGCGGGTGGCCCGTTCGGCGAGGCGGCCCAGGTCGCTGCGCCCGTACAGCAGGTCGTCGATGAACTCCCGCCTGGCCGCCTCCTCGCGGCGCACGGTGAGGCGCTGGGCGCGTTCGAAGCCGTCGGCGAACGCGTCGACCGCCTGCTCCGCCGCGGCCAGCACGCTCTCGGCGGACGCGGCCACGGCGGCCGGGGTCGCGCCGGGGGCGGGGGCCGGCCAGTCGGTGCGGGTGGCGGCGAGGTGCATGCGGACCAGGGCGCGGAGCTGGTGTCCGGCCTCGGCGGCCTGCCGGCCCAAGGCGCGGCGGGCGTCCAGCTCCTCGCGGGTCAGCCGCCGTCCCGAGACGGCCGCCTCGCCCAGTATCCGGGCGTAACCCTCCAGAAAGCTGTCGGGAATCTCCGGTTCCGTCACGCGTCCGCCTCCGTTCCTGTTCCTTACCGACACCTGCCCAACGCTCGGGGACCGGTGCCGGTGCCCGGCATCCAGAAGTGCCGAACGTTGCCGCGTTCCGGCAATGCGATCGGGCGTCCCCGGATGACACGATCCTGTCAGCACCAACCGGGGGACCACGGGGGATTCAGGGGGTGCACGGGGGATCGGGGGAAGGCCCGGATGCCGCGGTGTCGCCCTGGGCGACACCGCGGCACCGGGGTCACCACCGGCCCGCGCACAGGGCGCCGGCAGTACTGCCGGCGGGACCGGCAGGGGGTGGAAACCGATGCGGGAGTTCCTGGACGCGACTCTGTCCTTCCCGGCCGTACTCTTCGCCGCGGCGCTCGTCGTGGTCATCGCCTTCTGGCTGCTGGTCCTGGTCGGCGCGGCCGACCACCACTCCTTCGACACGGACCTCGACACCGACCTCGCGGGCGTCGGCGGCGTACCAGTCACCGTCTCGGTGTCCCTGATGGTCGCGGTCGGCTGGTTCACCGCCCTCACCGGTTCGGTCCTGGTGCACCGCTCGGGCACCACCGGGCCCGTCCGCGCCACGCTCGCCTGCGCGGTGCTCGCCGGGGCGCTGCTGCTCGCCTGGGGCGCGGTGCGGCTGCTCGTCCACCACTTCCGGCGCTTCTTCCCCGACCAGCCCCCACCATCGCGCCAGGACTTCCTGGGCCGGATCTGCACGGTCCGTACCGGCTCGGTCGGCACGGACTTCGGCCAGGCCGAGGTGACCGCGGCCGACGGGTCGACCGCCATCGTCCAGGTGCGGCAGCTGGAGCCCGCCGACGCGGAACTGACCTCGGGGAGCTCGGGGCTGCTGTACGCGTACGACGAGGCCGGCGAGTTCTTCTGGGTCTCCGCCTACGACCAGGCGCTCGACCCGGGTCCGCCGCCCGCCGCGCTGCCGCCGCACGGCCGGAAGGCCTCCGGCCCCGCCGTCTGAATCACCGCTCGCACCGGCACGGTGTGCCCGTCCGGCCTGGCCGGACGCTGTGCGCCGCCGCGCCGTGTTTCACGTGAAACCGCTCATTTCCGTAATCCCAGCCGCCAAGGACTGTCATGGAAGCCATCTCCTTGGGCCTCGGCCTGCTCATCGCCGTGGTCCTGCTCATCGCCGTAGCCGTGCTGCTGATCGTCACCCGGCTCTTCCGCAAGGTGGAGCAGGGCAAGGCGCTCATCATCTCCAAGACCAAGAAGGTCGACGTGACCTTCACCGGCGCCGTCGTCCTGCCGGTGCTCCACAAGGCCGAATCCATGGACATCTCGGTGAAGACCATCGAGATCCGCCGCACCGGGCGCGAGGGCCTGATCTGCCAGGACAACATCCGCGCCGACATCCACATCACGTTCTTCGTGCGGGTCAACAAGACCGTCGAGGACGTCATCAAGGTCGCCCAGGCCATCGGCACGGAGCGCGCCAGCGACAAGGTCGCCATCCAGGAGTTCTTCGCCGCGAAGTTCTCCGAGGCGCTCAAGACCGTCGGCAAGCAGCTGGACTTCGTCGACCTGTACACCAAGCGCGAGGAGTTCCGGGACCGGATCATCCGCGTCATCGGCACCGACCTGAACGGCTACCACCTCGACGACGCGGCGATCGACTTCCTGGAGCAGACGCCGATGGCGCAGCTCGACGGCGCCAACATCCTGGACGCCCAGGGCATCCGGAAGATCACCGAACTGACCGCGATCGAGCACGTGCGCACCAACGAGTTCCAGCGCACCGAGCAGAAGGAGATCACCCGGCAGGACGTCGACGCCCGGGAGACGATCCTGGAGCTGGAGCGCCGGCAGGCCGAGGCCGAGATCAAGCAGCGCCGCGAGGTCGAGACGCTGCGGGCCCGCGAGGAGGCCGTGACCGCCCGGGTCCAGGAGGAGGAACGCCTCGGCTCCCAGGCCGCGTTCATCAGGACGGAGGAGCAGCTGGGCATCCAGCGGGAGAACCAGGCCCGGGAGATCGCCGTCGCGCAGAAGAACCGCGAGCGGGTCATCGCCGTGGAGAACGAGCGCATCGAGAAGGACCGGATGCTGGAGGTCATCGGGCGCGAGCGCGAGACCGAGCTGAACCGCATCGCCGCGACGAAGGAGGTCGAGGCGGAGCGCCGCGAGGTCGCCGACGTCATCCGCGAGCGCATCGCGGTGGACCGTACGGTCGCCGAGCAGGAGGAGTCCATCAAGACGCTGCGGTCCGTCGAGGAGTCGGAGCGCACCCGCAAGTCCGTCATCATCGCCGCCGAGGCGGAGGCGCAGGAGCAGCTGGTCAAGGACATCAAGGCGGCCGAGGCGGCGGAGGCCGCGGCCACCCACCGGGCGGCCGAGCAGCTCACGCTCGCCGAGGCCCGGCTGAAGACCGCCGACCTCGACGCCCAGGCGAAGCTGCGGCTGGCCGAGGGCATCCGGGCGGAGTCGGCGGCGCCCGGCCTCGCGGACGTCCAGGTGCGGGACGCGGCGGCGGAGGTGATCGAGAAGACGGGGCTCGCCGAGGCCGAGGCCACGTCCGCACGGCTCCGCGCCGAGGCGGAGGGCGCCCGTCTCAAGGCCCTCGCGAACGCGGAGGGTACGCAGGCGCAGGCGACGGCCGACGCGGCGATGATCGGCGAGAAGCTGAAGGCGGAGGCCGCCGGCCTCACGGAGAAGGCGGCCGCGATGGCGGCCCTGGACGACGCGTCGCGCGGGCACGAGGAGTACCGGCTGCGGCTGGCCGCCGAGAAGGAGATCCGGCTCGCAGGTCTCGACGTGCAGCGGCAGGTCGCCGAGGCGCAGGCGACGGTCCTGGCCACGGGTCTGGAGAACGCCGACATCGACATCGTCGGCGGCGAGTCGGTCTTCTTCGACCGGCTGGTCTCGTCCATCTCCATGGGCAAGAGCCTGGACGGCTTCGTCGCCAACTCGGACACGGCGCAGGCGCTGGCCGGTCCGTGGCTGAACGGCGAGTCCTCGTTCACGGAGGATCTGACGCGGGTGCTGTCCTCGGTGTCCACGGGTGACGTGCAGAACCTGACGGTGTCGGCGCTGCTGATGCGGATGATGGCCGCGCCGTCGTCCGGGGTCAGTGCGGACCAGGTCCGCGCGCTGCTGGACCACGCGCGCTCGCTGGGGCTCGCGGATGTCCCGGTGAGCGGCCTGGCGCCGGCCGGCCTGAACGGTACGCCGGTGTCCTGAGGTGGCCGCGGCCTGAACGCGCGCCCCGTACACGCCGCCTGAACGCCCACCCCAGCCCCGTCCGTCCTCAATCGCCGGACGGGCTGGGTGGGGCCTGGCCGCCGCTTTGACCCGGCCGCTCGGGCGGCAGTCCAAGCCCGTCCGGCGATTGAGGACGCCTGAACGGCACGTGCAAAGCCGACCCACAGACCAATCAAGCCCGTCCGGCGATTGAGAACGCCCGGACGGCAAGTCCGAGCCCGTCCGGCGATTGAGGACACCGCCGCAAGCCACACCGCAAGGAGCACCCAGTGGACACCGTGACCCCTCCCACCGCCGGGGACTACGACGTCCTGCGGCGCCGCCTCCGCACCCACGCCACCGAGCTCGCCCGCCGGGCGACCGACCTCAACGCCCGCCGCACCGAGGCGTTCGGCGCGACCGGGCTCCAACTGCTCGGCAGCGAGCAGATCCGGACCGCCCGCCCCTCCACCCCCCGCGACCTCGTCGCACTCGGCGGCGAGCTGCTGTTCGGCTTCGAGCGGGGCCCGGGCCGGCAGGACGCGCCCGCCGTCGACGACGTGTTCGCGCTGTACGCCGCCGACCTCGCGCCCGGCACGGGCGCCCCGCTCACGGACGCCTTCTTCGTCCGCGAATTCGACGGCCTGCACCGGTACTTCCGGGACGCCCGGCTGCTGCGGCTGCGCCGGACCGAGGGCCGCCTGCTGGCGGTCTTCCGCACTGGCGACACCGCGAAGGACATCCGGGTGCTGCGCTGGGAGCTCAACCCGGACGGCTCCCCCGGCGCGTTCCTCGACGCGCGCGGCGAGCGCGACCATGTGTTCCCGCCGTCGCACGACTTCACCTGGACGACCGCCGGCCGCGAGTCCCACGTCACGGGCCGCCACCCGCACATCGCCATCGGCTGCCAGGCCGAGCTGTACGTGGACACGCTCGGCGGCACGCTCACGGTGAAGACCGCAAACGACACGGAGACCCCGGAGGGGATCTACGAGGAGCCGGTCACCGAACCGCTCCAGTCGCTCGCGGACGCCGAGGTCGAGTACGCGGAGCTGGGCCCGCTCGTGCTGCTGCGCGTGCGCCCGTACAAGGAGGAGACGCGGCGCCACCTCGTCTTCAACGCGCTGCTCGGGACCGTCACCCGCCTCGACGGCATCGGCCCGGCCTGCCGGCGGCTGCCGGAGGACCAGGGGATCATCTTCCCCGGCGGCTTCTACCTGACCACGGGCGAGGCCAGGACCTTCGACATCGCGCAGCCGCTCACCGACCCGGTCTTCGAGGAGGCCGTCCGCTCCCCGAACGGCGAGGACGTGCTCTACGTCTTCCGCTCCCGCCAGGACGGCCGCAGCCTGCTGCTTCCGTACAACGTGATCCGCCAGGAGGTGGCGACCCCGCTCCAGGGCCGGGGGCACGCGCTGCTCGACGACGGCACGCTGGTCGTGCTGCGCGACCCTGTGGAGGACGGCGCTGCGCGCGTCCACCCGTTGCAGCGCTGGCAGACCCCGTACGTCTCCGACACCTGTGCCGCGTCCCGCCCGGCGGGCGAAGGACCGCTGGCCCGGGTCGGCAACGCCGACCTCGTGCGCGGGATCTCCGACTGCCTGGCCCTCGCGCACGCCGCGTCCGAGACGACGCCGACGGCCGCCGTGTACGACCGGCTGGTCGCCGACTGCGTACGGGCCGGCGACCGCTACCACTGGCTGGACGACGCCGAACTGGGCGGCCTGGCCGAGCCTTTGGGCGAGCTGCGGCAGACCGCGCGCCAGGTGGTCGCGGAGTTCGAGGCGGTCCAGGAGCTGACCCGGCAGGCCGCCGACGCGCTCACCGAGACCGCCGACCGCATCACCACCCTGGTCCGCCGGGTCCGTGGCGAGGCCCCGCGCACGGCCGCCGACTGGGTCGAGCGGCTCACCGAACTGCGCGGCGCGCACGGCCACCTGGCGACCCTCACCGAGATGCGGTACGCGGACACCGAGCGCATCGCGGAGCTCACCGCCGCCACCGCCGAGGACATCGAGGCGGCCGCCCGCCGCGCGGTCGCCTTCCTGGCCAGGGACGACGCGTTCGCCGGGTACCACGAGGACATCGCCCGCCTCACCGAGGAGGCCGCCGAGCTCGCCTCCGTCACCGACGCCGCCGCGCTCGGGGACCGGCTGGCCGGCATGACGGACGGCCTGAGCACGGTCACGGACGTCGTGGCCGGTCTCGACATCGGCGACGGTGTGGTCCGTACGTCGATCCTGGAGCGCATCGCGGAGGTGCTGGGCGCCGTCAACCGGGCCCGCGCCACGCTCGACGCCCGCCGCCGCGCCCTGGCCGACCACGAGGGCCGGGCCGAGTTCGCCGCCGAGTCCGCGCTGCTCGGGCAGGCCGTCACGGCCGCGCTGGCCGCCGCCGACACCCCCGAGTCCTGCGACGAGCAGCTGGCCAGGCTGCTGCTCCAGCTGGAGAACCTGGAGGCGCGGTTCGCGGAGTTCGACGACTTCCTGGCGGAGCTGGGCGAGCGCCGGACCGAGGTGTACGAGGCGTTCTCGGCGCGCAGGCAGGGCCTCCAGGACGCCCTGGCCCGCCGCACCGAGCGCCTCGCGGAGTCCGCCGCACGCGTCCTGGAGACGGTCGCCCGCCGCAGCGCCGCCCTTCCCGACGCGGACGCCGTCCACACCTACTTCGCCTCCGACCCGATGGTCGCCAAGATCCGCCGGACCGCCGAGGAGCTGCGGGCGCTCGGCGACACCGTGCGCGCGGAGGAGCTGGACGGGCAGCTGCTCGCCGCCCGTCAGGAGGCGGGCCGGGCCCTGCGCGACCGCAGCGAGCTGTACGCGGACGGCGGGTCCGTGATCCGGCTGGGCCGGCACCGGTTCGCGGTGAACACCCAGCCGTTCGAGCTGACGCTGGTCCCGCAGGACGACGGGCTCTCGTTCGCCGTGACCGGGACGGACTACCGGATGCCGGTGACCGACCCGGAGTTCGCCGCGACCCGCCCGTACTGGGACCAGACGCTGGCCTCCGAGTCGCCGGCCGTCTACCGGGGCGAGCACCTGGCCGCCCGCCTCCTCGACGAGCACGGCGCGGACCGGCTGTCCGCCCTGGACGACGCCGAACTCGGCAGGCTGGTGAGGGAGTCGGCGGCAGCCGCGTACGACGAGGGCCACCAGCGCGGGGTCCACGACGAGGACGCGGCCGCGATCCTGGCCGCGCTGCTGCGGCTGCACGCGGGCGCCGGGCTGCTGCGCTTCCCGCCTGCCGTCCGGGCCGCCGCCCAGCTGTTCTGGGCCCACGAGGCGGACGACGCCCGCCGCACCTCCTGGACGCGCCGCGCCCGCTCGCTGGCCCGGGCCCGGGCGACCTTCGGGCTGACTCCGGCGGTCGCCGCGCTCCAGGAGGAGTGGGCGCGGGAGATCCCCGGCGAAGGCACCCGGGCCGTCGCCGCGTACCTCTTCGAGGAGCTGACCGGCGGCCCCGAGGGCTTCGCGACGGGCGCCTCCGTCCGCGCGTTCCTGGACAAGTTCCGGCACGCCACCGGCACGTCGGCGTACGACGACGACCTCGCCGCCCTCGCGGACGACCTGCCGGCCCGCCGCCAGCTCGTGGAGGGCTGGCTCACCTCGTACGCCGGGGCGAGCGGCACCGGCATCGACCCGGGCGACCTCGCGGAGGCCGTCGCCGTGGAGCTGTGCCCGGAACCGCTGCTCGCCCGCTACGAGGCCGACGCCCCGCTCACCGAGACCGTCGACGGGCTCCTCGGCGTCCACCCCCGTATCGAGCGCGGCCGGCTCACCGTACGGATCGACGAACTCCTCGCCCGCACCGCAGAGTTCCGCACCTCCGTCGTGCCCGGCTTCCGCGCCTACCAGCGCCGGCGGACCTCCCTGGTCGCCGCCGAGCGGGCCCGGCTGCGGCTCGACGACCACCGCCCCCGCGTGATGTCCGCGTTCGTGCGCAACCAGCTGCTCGACGAGGTCTACCTGCCGCTCATCGGCGACAGCCTCGCCAAGCAGCTCTCCACCGCCGACGCCGGCCGCCGCACCGACTCGCAGGGCCTGCTGCTGCTCGTATCCCCGCCCGGCTACGGCAAGACGACGCTGATGGAGTACGTCGCCGACCGGCTCGGGCTCGTCCTCGTCAAGATCAGCGGCCCCAACCTGGGCCGTGACGTGACCTCGCTCGACCCCGCGCGGGCGGGCAGCGCCACCGCCCGCCAGGAGATCGAGAAGATCAACTTCGCGCTGGAGGCCGGCAACAACACGCTGCTGTACCTCGACGACATCCAGCACACCTCGCCGGAACTCCTCCAGAAGTTCATCCCGCTCTGCGACGCCACCCGCCGCGTCGAGGGCGTACGGGACGGCGAGCCGCGCACCTACGACCTGCGGGGCAAGCGGTTCGCGGTGTGCATGGCGGGCAACCCATACACCGAGTCCGGCGCGCGTTTCCAGGTGCCCGACATGCTCGCCAACCGGGCCGACGTGTGGAACCTGGGTGAGGTGCTGTCCGGCCGCGAGGACGTCTTCGCGCTGAGCTTCGTCGAGAACGCGCTGACCGCCAACCCGGTCCTCGCCCCGCTCGCCGGCCGCTCCCGCGATGACCTGGCGCTGCTGTTGCGGCTCGCCGCCGAGGACCCCACGGCCCGCCCGGAACAGCTCGAACACCCCTACGCGCCCGCCGAGGTGGACCGGATCACCGCCGTCCTGCGCCATCTGCTGCGCGCGCGGGACACGGTGCTCGCGGTCAACGCCGCGTACATCGCGTCCGCCGCGCAGACGGACGCCACCCGCACCGAACCGCCGTTCCGGCTCCAGGGCTCGTACCGCAACATGAACCGGATCGCGGAGCGGATCGCACCCGTGATGAACGACGCCGAGCTGTCCGCCGTGGTCGAGGACCACTACGCGGGCGAGGCGCAGACGCTGACCAACGGCGCCGAGGCGGCCCTGCTGAAGCTGGCCGCCCTGCGCGGGACGCTCACGCCCGCGCAGGCGGAACGCTGGGCGGTGCTGTGCTCCTCGTATGTCCGCACCCAGGCGCTCGGCGGTCCTGAGGGCGATCCGATGACCCGTGCGGTGGCCGCGCTGGGGCTGCTCGCGGACCGGATCGCGGCCGTCGAGACGGCGATCGGGCGCGCCGCCGACCCCCGGCACCTGCTGTCCAGGCCGCACGACGACCGCTGACCGTCCTCGATCACCGGAAGGGAGCAGGGCATGCTGGGACACGTGTCCTCCTCATTGCCCCAGCAACCCCAACCCTCGCCGCTGTACGGCCACATGGTCGTCTGCGGAGACGACGCGCTCGCCCAGCGGCTCGCCGTGGAGCTGCGTTACGTGTACGGGGAGCGGGTCACCCTCGTCGTGCCGCCGGAGCCGGGCGCGGCCGGGCCGGACGAGCCGCTGAGCGGGCGCGGGCGGGCCGCCGCGCTGTTCGGGCGGATGGCGTCCGCGATGAACCGCAACGGCGGCGGGCTGCCGCACGGTTCGGACGGGGACACCAACGCCGGCGTCGAGGCGGTGCGCATCCTCCAGGCGGCCGAACCCTCCGACGGGACGCTGGAGGAGGCGGGCATCGCCCGGGCGTCGGCGGTCGCCCTCGTCTACGACGACGACGAGCGCAACATCCGCGCCGCGCTCACCGCGCGCCGGCTCAACCCCCGCGTCCGGCTGGTGATCCGGCTCTACAACCGCAAGCTCGGCCAGCATCTGGAGACCCTGCTCGACCAGGCCGCCGCCGTCGCGTCCCCCGGGCTCGACCAGGCCGCGATCGACGCCTCCACCACGGTCCTGTCCGACGCCGACACCGCCGCGCCCGCCCTCGCGGCCACCGCGCTCGCCGGGTCGACCCGGGTGATCCGGGCGGAGGGCCTGTTCCTGCGGGCCGCCGAGCGCAACCCGCCCAGGGGCGGCCAGGTCGCCGACCCCGGGCTGTGCACGCTGGCCCTGCTCTCCTCCACCACCCATGACCCGGCCGGTGCGGAGGGCTCCGACAGCAGCGGCGCTGAGGGGCCGCAACTGCTGCCCGGGCCTGCGGAGATCGCCGCCGCGACCGGGCGCGGGACGGTCGTCCTGGAGGCCGTCACACAGTCCGGGCCGGCCGCCCCGAAGGTCCGGATGAGCGGCCGGAGCGCGCCGCTGAGCCAGTTCTTCTCGCGGCGGCTGCGGTGGTCGGCGCTCGGTGTCGGGCTCGCGGTGCTCGGGCTCGCGGTGGCGTCCTCGTTCACCACCGGCGACGATCCGCTGCACGCGGCCTACCTCACCCTGCTCGACCTGTTCGCGATGGGAGACCCGGCTATCGGTGAGCCCACCGCCCGCCAGGTGATCCAGATCCTCTCCGGCATCGCCGGCCTGATGCTCCTGCCGCTGCTGGTGGCGGGGGTCCTGGAGGCGTTCGGCTCGCTGCGCAGCGCCTCCTCGCTGCGGCGGCCGCCGCGCGGGCTGTCCGGGCACGTGGTGCTGCTCGGGCTCGGCAAGATCGGCACCCGGGTCCTGGTGCACCTGCGGGAGCTGGGCATCCCGGTGGTCTGCGTGGAGGAGGACCCGGACGCGCGGGGCATCCCGCTCGCCCGGCGGCTGCACGTGCCGGTGGTGCTCGGTGACGTCACGGACGAAGGGGTGCTTGAGGCGGCCAAGATCAGCCGCTCACGCGGGCTCCTCGCGCTGACCAGCATCGACACGACGAACCTGGAGGCCGCGCTGTACGCCCGCTCGCTCAAGCCGAACCTGCGGGTGACGGTCCGCCTCTTCGACGACGAGTTCGCCACGGCGGTCTACCGCACGCTGCGCACGGCGCACCCGCAGGCCATCACCCGCTCCCGCTCGGTCTCCCACCTGGCGGGCCCCTCCTTCGCGGTCGCGATGATGGGCCGGCAGATCCTGGGCGCCATCCCGGTCGAACGCAAGGTGCTCCTGTTCGCGGCGGTCGAGGTCGGCGGCCACCCCCAGCTGGAGGGCCGCACGGTCGACCAGGCGTTCCGCGCGGGCGCGTGGCGCGTCCTGGCCCTGGACGTGGCCCCGGGCTCCCTCGTCTGGAACGTCCACCCGGGCTACGTGCTCCGCCCGACGGACCGCGTGATCATCGCCGCGACGCGCAGGGGCCTCGCGGAGCTACTGGGGCGCCGGGCGCTCACGCGGCGCTGAGGGTGCCCCGGTCCGGGGCCCGGGCTTCCGTCCTCAAACGCCGGACGGGCTGGGTATGCCCGGTGCGCCGGGAAGGAATACCCCGCCCCCGCCCCCCGTTGTACGATGCGTCCAGTTAGTTCAACGTTCAACAATCGGCGAGCAGGAGGCGGGCGCCATGCAGTTCGGGATCTTCACCGTCGGGGACGTCACCGCCGACCCCACCACCGGTACGACGCCGAGCGAGCACGAGCGGATCAAGGCCACCGTCGCCATCGCACGGAAGGCCGAGGAGGTCGGGCTCGACGTCTTCGCGACCGGTGAGCACCACAACCCGCCGTTCGTCCCCTCGTCACCGACCACCACGCTCGGCTACATCGCGGCGCAGACGGAGAGCATCATCCTGTCGACCTCGACCACGCTGATCACCACCAACGATCCGGTGAAGATCGCCGAGGACTACGCGACGCTCCAGCACCTCGCGGACGGCCGCGTGGACCTGATGATGGGGCGCGGGAACACCGGCCCGGTCTACCCGTGGTTCGGCAAGGACATCCGCCAGGGCATCCCGCTCGCCATCGAGAACTACGCCCTGCTGCACAAGCTGTGGCGGGAGGACGTCGTGGACTGGGAGGGCAAGTTCCGTACGCCGCTCCAGTCGTTCACGGCGACGCCGCGCCCACTGGACGGCGTACCGCCGTTCGTCTGGCACGGCTCCATCCTTCCCCAAGCTCTTAAGGAGCAGGGGAGACCCCATTCCCGGAGATCGCCGAGCAGGCCGCGTACTACGGCGACGGCTTCTTCCACAACAACATCTTCTGGCCCATCGAGCACACGAAGAAGATGGTGCACCTGTACCGCCAGCGGTACGCGCACTACGGGCACGGCACCGCCGAGCAGGCGATCGTCGGCCTCGGCGGCCAGGTGTTCATGCGGAAGAACTCGCAGGACGCGGTACGGGAGTTCCGTCCGTACTTCGACAACGCGCCGGTCTACGGGCACGGCCCCTCGATGGAGGACTTCACGCAGCAGACCCCGCTGACCGTGGGCTCGCCCCAGGAGGTCATCGAGCGGACGCTGACCTTCCGGGACGCCGTGGGCGACTACCAGCGCCAGCTGTTCCTGATGGACCACGCGGGACTGCCGCTGAAGACGGTCCTGGAGCAGCTCGACATCCTCGGCGAGGAGGTCGTCCCCGTCCTGCGCAAGGAGTTCGCCGCCCTGCGCCCGGCCGGTGTCCCCGAGACCGCGCCGCTGCACCCCGCCCTTGCCGCCACCCTCACGAAGGAGAGCTGACCGTGTTCGCCACCGAACCCCTGAGGATCGTCGCCGTCTCGGCCGGCCTCAGCAACCCGTCCTCGACCCGGCTGCTGGCCGACCGGCTGGCCGCCACCACCCGGGAGCAGCTGGAGGCCGCGCAGGACCGCCCGGTCGACGTCCGGGTGATCGAACTGCGGGACCTGGCCGTCGACATCGCGGGCCACCTGGTGTCCGGCTTCCCGTCGGCCGCTCTGGAGGACGCGCTCGCGGCGGTGACGGGCGCGGACGGGCTGATCGCGGTCACGCCGGTGTTCACCGCCTCGTACAGCGGTCTGTTCAAGTCGTTCTTCGACCTGGTCGAGAACACCGCCCTGACCGGCAGGCCCGTGCTCGTCGCAGCGACGGGCGGCACCGCCCGGCACTCGCTGGTCCTTGAGCACGCGATGCGCCCGCTCTTCGCCTACCTGCGCGCCGTCACGCTGCCGACCTCGGTGTACGCGGCGTCGGAGGACTGGGGCGCGGCGGGCGACGCGTACGCCGACGGCCTGCCGGCCCGCATCCGGCGCGCGGGCGGGGAGCTGGCCGGGGCCGTCTCGGGCGGCCGCGCCGTCTCCGGTGCGTCACGCACCCCCGGCCTCGACGACGAGGTGGTCCCCTTCGAGCAGCAGCTCGCCGCACTGCGCCCGGCCTGACCGGACCGGCCGGACCCGCGGGAATCGCCGTTCCGCCCGTTTTGACTAGAGTCGTACGGGAATACGTGACGCGAGCACGAACCGAGCACAACCGCAGAACCCAGCTGGAGGCAGAGATGGGCAGGATCGTGGTGGGCGTGGACGGCTCCGAGTCGTCGGTCAAGGCACTGCACTGGGCCGTACGCCAGGCCGAGCTGACCGGTGACACCGTGGAGGCCGTCAACAGCTGGGAGTACCCCGCCACCAGCTGGGCGTCGATGATGCCGGGCCTGCCGGAGGACTTCGACCCGCAGGCCATGGCCACGGTGTCGCTGACCGAGACGCTGGAGGAGGCGCTGGGCGCCCAGGGCGCCGCCGCCGTCTCCAAGGTCGTCGTGATCGGCAACCCGGCACAGGCCCTGCTCGACCGGGCCGAGGGCGCGAACCTGCTGGTCGTGGGCGCGCGCGGGTACAGCGGCTTCAAGGCGACCCTGCTCGGCTCGGTCAGCCTGCACGTCACCCAGCACGCCTCGTGCCCGGTGACCGTCGTCCGCACCTGACCCGGTACGCAAGGGAGGGCCCCGCACCACGCGTGGTGCGGGGCCCCCGCGTACTCACAGCTCCACGACGTCCGCCACCGCACACGCCACGTTGTCCGGCGCGCCGGCCGCCTCCGCGAGGGCGATCAGCCCGCGCACGGCGGTGCCGGGCCCGTCCGCCCCGGCCAGCACCCGCGCCAGCTCACCGCCGTCGACGACCGCCGAGAGCCCGTCCGAGCAGAGCAGGTAGCGGTCACCGGGCAGCGCGTCCCGGACGTCCACATCGAGCCTGCCGTACGGGCCGTCACCGGAGAGCACCTTGAGGAGCATCGCCCGCTGCGGGTGCGAGAACGCCTCCTCCTCCGTGAGCGAACCGTCGTCGATCATCGACTGGACCAGGCTGTGGTCGTGCGTGATCCGGAACAGCTCGCCCCCGCGCAGCAGATACGCCCGCGAGTCCCCGATGTGCACCAGGCCCAGCCGCGACCCCGTCCACATCATCGCCGTGAGCGTCGTCCCGGACTCCTCCGGCGCCCCGCTCCCGGCCACCGCGTCCCGCACCGCGAGCGCGGCCCGCTCCGCCGCGTCGTGCAGGATGTTCAGCAGCTCCGCCGCCGGTACCGCGCCCGGCGCGAGCAGCTTCAGCGCCTCGATCGCCGCCGTGCTGGCCCCCGCGCCGCCCGCGCCGAACCCGTCGGCGACCGCGAGCAGCCGGGCACCGGCGTACACCGCGTCCTGGTTGGTCTCCCGCACCGCTCCCGTGTCGGTGCCGGCCGCGTAGCGGATTCCAAGTGTGCCCACCGATGTCATGACGTCCTCCGTCGACAGCTGGTCGATGAGGAAGGCCGCGAGATCACGGCGGGCCGCCGTCTCCGCCTCGACGCGCGCCCAGTACACCCGGATCGCGGCGGCGGCCGCGCCGGGTTCCAGCGCGATCACCTCCCTGATCCGGGCGAGCGGCATCCCGATCCGGCGGAGCCAGGCCACCAGCCGGGCCGCCCGCACCTGCGCCGGGTCGTAGTACCGGTAGCCGTTCACCGGGTCGACCAGGGCCGGCGGGAGCAGACCGAGCTCGTCGTAGCGGCGCAGCGCCTTGGCGGACAGCCGGGACAGCCGGGCGAACGCCCCGATCGTCACCAGTGCCGCGCCGGGACCCCGCCCCTGCCCGTCGTCCGTCGTCACCGCACGCCTCCTCATACCGGGCGGACTTCCCGCCCCGGCACACTCGATCCTTGGCCTTCCCCCGTGGAGAAGGTCAAGGACCGACGACGCGCGGGTGGGCGCGGGCGTCACTCCCGCGTGTAGAAGTAGTAGTACGAGACGAGCAGTCCGCCCAGGCCGAGGATCAGGCCGATCACCGAAGCGGACAGGATGCTCGCGCCGGAGAGGCTGTAGAGGAAGCCGATCGAGCCGCCGGTCAGCACCCCGTACGCGGCGGCCCGCAGCTCGCGCGGCAGCCGGTTCTGGATCCGGCCGAGCCCGAAGCAGAGCACCGCGAGCACGGCGCCGGAGACCAGTCCGAGGGCGAGCCGGGTGCCCGTGAGCACACCGCCGCCACGGACGATGGCGGTCGCGTAGCAACCCATGATCAGGCCGAGCGTGGCCGGGATCGCCCAGCTGAGGACCGGGCGGTGCCGGGCGGGCGTCGCATGCCTCCCGCGTGCCGGCACCGAAGCGTGTGCGGCCATGGCAGAGAGCTCCTTCCGTCGCCCCCGCTTTCCCTCCAGGGCACACCTGGTCGCGCCGCCCGGCAACTCGGATGGCCCACGGCCCGGGGCGCCCCGGCGCCATCCGGGATTCCCTGGAGGGGTGCGGACGTATCTCTCGGTGGCTCTCTCGGCGGTCCTGGTGGTGCTGCTGGCCGTCCTGGTGCCGCTGAGCGCGCTGTCCGCGTGGGTCGACCTGGAGATCGACGACACGGACCGTTACGTGGCCGCGGTCTCCCCGCTCGCCGACGACCCCGAGGTGCAGAACACCGTCGCCGACCTGATCACCGACAACGCGATGAAGCAGATCGACGTCGGGCCGCTCCGGAGCACCGTCCGCGACTTCCTGCACCAGGCCGTGCGGTCGTTCACCACCACCGAGGCCTTCCAGGACGCCTGGACGGCCGCCAACCGCACCGCGCACGAGACGGTCACCGCCGCGCTGGACGGGCAGAGCGGCGAGAGCGTCACGATCGACCTGGCGCCCGTCACGGAGCAGGTGAAGCAGAACCTGGTGGACAACGGGGTGCCGTTCGCCGACCGGATCCCCGTCCAGCACACCGACATCCGGCTGGTCTCCGCCGACCGCGCGGACCAGCTGCGGCAGAGCTTCCGGTGGCTGCGCGCCGCGAGCGTGTGGCCGGCCGTCGGCACCCTGGTGTTCGCGCTGCTCGCGATCGCCCTCGCCTGGGTGCGCGGCGGACCCGGCCGCCGGTTCCGGGCCCTGGCCGCGCTGTCCGCCACCGCCGTGACCGGTGCCGGGTTCGCGCTCGGCGCGCTGGTGCTGCGCGGGGTGCTGGCACTGGCCCGCGACCGGGTGCTGGACGAGGTCCCGGACAGCGACACCGGCGCCGCCGCGGCCGTCTACGACGCGCTGACCTCCTCGCTGCGCACCACGGTGTGGGTCGTCCTCGGCCTGGGCCTGGCCGTCGCGGTGTGCGCGGTGGCGGCCCGGATCTGGGCCCAGCGGGTGCTGCCGGCGCCCGCGATGGCCGGACCGGCGGAGTGACGCGGCCGTTCCTGACGGAGCGGCACGACTGAGAGGTGTACGGATGCGAGCGATCGCCGTGAGCGAGCCCGGGGCCGGCCCGGTGCTGGTCGAGCTGCCCAAGCCGGAGCCCCGGCCCGGCGAGGTCCGGGTCCGCGTCGAGTACGCCTCGCTCAACCCGCTGGACTGGCAGGTCGTGGACGGCTCGGCGGGGGCCCTCGCCCCGGCTCCCCCGTCCTTCCCGTTCGTCGTCGGCGTCGACTACGCGGGCCGGGTCGACATGATCGGCGGCGGCGGGAACCGCTTCCGCGTCGGCGACGCGGTGTTCGGGCGGGCGGGGGTGACGGACACGTGCGGGTCGTACGGCGAGTACCTGTGCGTGCCGCAGGACTCCGCGATCACCCTCGTCCCGCGCGGGCTGGATTCCCGGGCCGCCGCCGCGCTGCCCTCCGCCGGGATGGCCGCCGCCCAGATCCTGGAGGCGGTGGAGCCGCGCGGCCACGACACCCTGCTGGTCGTCGGGGCGGCGGGCGGGACCGGCTGCTGCCTGACCCAGCTCGCCCGCGCCCGGGACGTCCGGGTGATCGCGGCGGTGCGCGGTGACGAGCGGTCCAGGATGGGGTCGTTGGGCGCCGCCGCGACGGTCGACCTGACGGCCGGTCCGCCCGCCGACGCGCTGGCGCACGCCTGCCCGGACGACATCGACGCGCTGGTGGACCTGGCGTCGGCGACACCGGACGAGTTCGCCGCGCACGCCGCCGCGGTCCGGCCGGGCGGTATCGCGCTCTCCACGCGGGGCGCCGCCGCCGGGGCCCGGCTGCCGGAGGGCGTCAGGGGCGTCGACTTCCGGCTCGACCCGAGCCCGGTCCTGCTGGACGTGCTGGCGGCGGGTGCGGCGGACGGCGTCCTGCGCGTGCTCGTCGACGCCGAACTCCCGCTGGAGAAGGCCCCGCAGGCCCTGGAGCGCAACCGGGCGGGCGGTGCGCGCGGCAAGACCGTGATCGTGCTGCACGCACCCGGGCACCACTGAGGCGCCTCGCTACTCCGCCGGGCCGGGGCCCGTCCCGCGCAGCCGGTTCATCTCGCGCCGGTCCCGCTTGGTCGGCCGGCCCGCGCCCCGGTCCCGTACCGGCACCTGGATCGCGGCCTCGCGGGGCGGCGGGGGCGGGCTGTTGTCGACGAAGCACTCGACGGCCACGGGCGGCCCGACCCGCTTCTTCACGAGCTTCGACACGACGACGATCCGGTCCCGGCCCGCGTGCCGGAGCCGTACCTCGTCACCGACGCGCACCGGCTGCGCGGGCTTGGCGCGTTCGCCTGCGACCTTCACATGACCCGCCCGGCAGGCGGCAGCGGCCTGCGCACGGGTCTTCGTGAGCCGGACCGACCAGATCCAGACATCGACCCGGACGCTGCCCTCCGTCTGCGGAGCCTCTCCGGAAACCATGCGTCCGACTGTATGCCGTACGGCGGGGCGGTACGTCCCCGCGTCAACTCGCCGCCCCTGCGGCGCAGGTGAACCGCGGCTGCGGTGAACGTCCGTGCGGGCGCCCAGGACTCGGTCAGGGCTCGGTTGCGGCTCAGTTGTCCCACGGGCGGGGCATGCCGCCGACAGGCCTGATCCGGCCGCTAACCTTACGTATCCGCCCTGGCCAGGGATCAATTCCCGCAGTACGGACATTCATCGCACCCAACTCACGCGAAAGGCCTCGCCCATGGGCATTCGGAGCTTGCTGCGCAAGGTGTTCGGCCGTGACCACACGGAACAGGACGAGCCGACGACGGCCACGGTCCCGCCCCAGGGCGAGCGTTCCCGGCCCGCGGAGTCCGAGTCGGTGGCGGTGGACGAGCCCGCAGCGGACGGCGAACCGCCCGCCAGGATCTCGGTACCGGCCCCCGCGACCTCGGACGAGGACACGAGCGCGTCGGACGCGGACGCCAAGGCGCCGGACCTGGTGGCGGCGGCCTTCGACAACCCCGCCACGCCGACGGTCCCCGCCCAGGGGACGCGGCCGCGCGGGACGGCTCCCGCGGAGCCGGAGGCGGTAGCGGAGCCGGTCGCGGTAGCGGAGCCGGAGGCGACCGAACCGGCCTCGCCCGTCGCGCCCGTCGCGGAGACCGAGGAGCCGGAGGCCGAGACGCCCAAGCCGGCCGCCGAGGTCGAGACGCCCGACCCGGTCGCCCCCGCCGCCGAACCGGCCCCCGAGCCCGTAGCGGCCCCGGAGCCGGTCGCCGCGTCCGAAACCCCGGAGCCCGCGCCGGTCGCCGAACCGGAGCCCGTGGCAACGCCCGAGCCGAAGGCCGCCGTCGAGGCCGAGCCCGTAGCGGCCCCCGAGCCGAAGGCCGCCGTCGAGGCCGAGCCGGTCGCGGCCCCCGAGCCCGAGCCCGCGCCCGAGCCCGCCGCCCCCGCCGCGATCATCATCGACATGGACCCGGAGCCCGACCCGGCACCCCTCCAAGCAGCCCCGGCAGCCCCGGCGGCCCCGGCCGCCCCCGCCCTCACCCTCGCCAAGGTCAAGGCACGCGCCCCCGAGCTGGCCGGGGCGTACAAGGCGGCGCAGGCCGGGCTGAAGGCTCACGGGCTGACCGGGCTGCGGGCCACCGTCTACCTGGTGCTGGACCGTTCCGGCTCCATGCGCCCGTTCTACAAGGACGGCAGCGCCCAGCACCTGGGCGACCGCACGCTCGCGCTCGCCGCGCACCTCGACGAGAGCGCCACCGTGCGGGTCGTGTTCTTCTCGACCGACATCGACGGCACCGGCACGGTGGAGCTGGACGGCCACGCGGGCCGGATCGACGAGCTGAACGCGGGCCTCGGCCGGCTCGGCCGGACGAACTACCACCGCGCCGTCGAGGAGGTCGTCGCGCACTACGAGGCGTCCGGATCGACCGGTCCGGCGCTGGTGGTCTTCCAGACGGACGGTCCGCCGGACGTCCGCCAGGCAGCCCGTCAGGCCATCGACGCGGCGGCCAGGCTGCCGCTGTTCTTCCAGTTCGTCGCGTTCGGCGAGAAGGACGCCAAGGGCTTCGACTTCCTGCGGAAGCTGGACGCCCCGAACACCGGCTTCCTGCACGCGGGCCCCGCCCCCCGCGAGGTCCCGGACACCGCGTTCTACCGCGAGCTGCTGGCGGCGCTCCCCGCGTGGGTGGCCGCGCGTTCCTGAGCCGCCGGCAGGCGTACGGTCACGGCCAGCCCGCCCCCGGGGCCCGGCACCGCCGTGACCGTACCGTCGTGGGCCACCGCGATGGACCGCACGATGGACTGACCGAGCCCCGATCCCGGCCCCATCCGGTCCTTGCCCTCGCCCCGCGGGAACGGCTCGAACAGCCCGGGGATGTCCGCCGCTTCCATCACGGGCCCCCTGTTGCGGACCTCCAGGAGCACCCCGCCGCCGGCCGGGACCACCGACACGTCGACGCTCCCGCCGGGCACGTTGTACGTCACCGCGTTGGCCGGCAGGTTCGACACCAGCTGGGCCAGCAGCAGCCGGTTCCCGCGCACCGGGCAGGGCCGGGTGTCGAGCCGGACGCCCGGGTGCCGGGCCGCTTCCTCGGCCACCGCCCTGGCCAGGTCCACCGGCTCCCGCTCGCTCTTCGCGAGCCCCCGCTCGCTGCGCGCCAGGACGAGCAGCCCCTCGATGAGCCGTTCGCTGCGCCGGTTGTTGTCCAGCAGGGTCTGCCGGGTGCGTACGAGGTCCTCGGGTGTGGGGTCGTCCAGACCGGTCTGGATCGCGGCGCGCTGGGTGGCCAGCGGGGTGCGCAGCTCGTGCGAGGCGTTGGCGATGAACCGCCGCTGGCTGTCGAAGGCCCGCTCCAGCCGGGCGAGCAGCGCGTCGAGCGTGTCGCCGAGCTCCTTCAGCTCGTCGTCGGGTCCGCTGGAGGCGATCCGCTCGTGGAGGGTGTGCTCGGAGAGACCCGGCGGCCGTCAGCATCAGGATCCGGGTCCGGGAGCCGGAGGCGACGAGTCCGGGAGCCGGAGGCGACGAGTCCGCGCGCCACGTCGTCGCCGTGCACCCGGGGCAGATCGCGGTCGAGGACGACCACGTCGTAGTGGTGCAGCCCGAGGTAGGCCTGGGCGGCATCACCGCTGTACACCGTGTCGACGGCGAAGCCGGCCCGCCGCAGCCCGGTGGCGACCGGCTCGGCGAGGATTTCCTCGTCCTCGGCGACCAGTACCCGCATCGTGATGTCCCTTGCCTCGCGCATGCGTGTCCACTCCCTCCCAGGATGCGTCCTTGATACGGGAAGGGACGTTTCGCAAAGCTCTCCGGCCCGGGCGGGTCAGCGGCCCAGCGACTCCGCGTCGCCCATCACGATGACCGGCCGCTGTTCCGGGTCGAGCGCCCCCAGGAGTTCCTTCATCCGGTCCTCGGTGACGGAGACGCAGCCCTGGGTGGGGCCTCCGTGGTCGACGTGCACCCAGATCCCGCCGCCGCGCTCCTCGCCGAGAGGGCGGGTGTGGTCGAGCGGGGAGGTGCCGGGGACCCGGTTGTAGTCGATGGCGACGACGTAGTCGAAGGAGCCCTCCAGCGGCTCCCCGTGGAACCCCTCGCCCGTCACGGCGAAGTCGGGGCTCAGCTCGTACGGGAGCGCCGTCTCCGGGGGTTCGAGGCGGCCGCCGGCAGAGGTCAGCGTGAAGACGCCGACGGGTGAGCGCAGATCGCCCTCCCAGTGCTCGCCGGTCCAGCCGTTGAGGGCGTTGTGGGCGGGCCAGGGCCCCAGCGCGGGGCGCCAGCCCGGTCCGGCGGGCCCGTCCAGAGCGTAGAGGACGGCGGTCGACCGGTTGGAGTCCGGCGACTCACCGGTCACCACGAACGCCTGCCGCGCCGTGGCCGGGATCGCGGCCCGGGTCTTCGGCCCGAGGCCCGGGATCTCCGTGCGCGGCGGCGAGGGCGCGGGCACCGAGGGCAGGGCGGACACCGCGCCCGACGGCGCCCCGGCGGCGGACGCGGCGGCCCCGGGCGGGCCCGGTACGCCGTTGACCGGCGCGCGCCCCGTGGTGGCGCCGCTCGGCCCCGTACCGGCGAGGCCGCCCGCGCCGCACCCGGCGAGCAGCACGAGCAGGACCAGGGAGCAGACGACGTGTGGCAGGCGCAGGGGAGCACGCGAAGGGGGCACGGGCACGGAGGCTCCTCAGCAGTCAATGCGCCGGTGTCGGCCCACCCAGTCATTGCCGCCCGCGCCCCCGCCCAATCCGTGGCGCAGCCCATCCGGCCGTAGCCGTTCAGGTGATTCGTGTGCCTATTCGGAACCGGCCGCGGCCCGTCACGCGAACAGCCCCCGGCCAGCGGCGGCCGGGGGCTGTTTCACGTGAAACAGAGCGGAATTACTTCTGCGCGTCCTTCGCCGGCGCGGCCGGCTTGCGGAGCTGGATGTTCAGCTCGCGCAGCCGGTTCTCCTCCAGGACGGTCGGCGCGCCCATCATCAGGTCCTGGGCGTTGCCGTTGAGCGGGAAGGCGATGGTCTCGCGGATGTTGGGCTCGTCGGCCAGCAGCATCACGATGCGGTCGACGCCCGGGGCGATGCCACCGTGCGGCGGGGCGCCGAGGCGGAAGGCCTTGAGCATGCCCGCGAACTCCTTCTCGACCGTCTCGCGGTCGTAGCCGGCGATCTCGAAGGCCTTGATCATCAGCTCGGGCTCGTGGTTCCGGATGGCGCCGGAGGACAGCTCGATGCCGTTGCAGACGATGTCGTACTGCCAGGCGAGGATGTCCAGCGGGTCCTTCTCCTCCAGGTCCTTCAGGCCGCCCTGGGGCATCGAGAAGGGGTTGTGGGAGAAGTCGATCTTGCCGGTCTCCTCGTCCTTCTCGTACATCGGGAAGTCGACGACCCAGCAGAACCGGAAGACGCCCTCCTCGAAGTGGCCGGCCCGCTTGGCGGCCTCGACGCGGACGGCGGACATGATCTTGGAGACCTCGTCGAACTCGCCGGCGCCGAAGAAGACGGCGTGGCCCGGGACGAGCGAGAGGCGCTCGGTGAGCGTCTTGACGTCGGTCTCGGTGAGGAACTTGGCGATCGGGCCGGCCAGCGTGCCGTCCTCGCCGACGCGGACCCAGGCCAGGCCCTTGGCGCCGTGCTCCACGGCGTACTCGCCGAGGCCGTCGAAGAACTTCCGGGACTGGCCCGCCGTGTCCGGCACCGGCAGGGCGCGGACGTGCTTGCCGGCGAACGCCTTGAACCCCGAGTCCGCGAAGACGTCGGAGATGTCGACGAGCTCCAGCTTGGCGCGCAGGTCCGGCTTGTCGTTGCCGTACTTCAGCATCGACTCGCGGAACGGGATGCGCGGGAACGGCGAGGTGACGTGACGGCCGTTGCCGAACTCCTCGAAGAGCTCGGTCATCAGCTTCTCGATCGGCTGGAAGACGTCCTCCTGCTCGACGAAGGACATCTCGACGTCGAGCTGGTAGAACTCGCCGGGCGAACGGTCGGCGCGGGCGTCCTCGTCGCGGAAGCAGGGCGCGATCTGGAAGTAGCGGTCGAAGCCCGAGATCATCAGCAGCTGCTTGAACTGCTGCGGGGCCTGCGGCAGCGCGTAGAACTTGCCGGGGTTCAGCCGGGACGGGACGACGAAGTCACGGGCGCCCTCGGGGGAGGTCGCGGTGAGGATCGGCGTCGCCATCTCGTTGAAGCCGAGGGCGACCATCTTGGACCGGATCGAGGCGATCACGGCGGAGCGCAGCATGATGTTGCGGTGCATGCGCTCGCGGCGCAGGTCCAGGAAGCGGTACTCCAGGCGCCGCTCCTCGTTGACGCCGTCCTCGGCGTTGATCGTGAAGGGCAGCGGACCGGCCTCGCCCAGCACCTCGACCTCGGAGACCTCGATCTCGATCTCGCCGGTCGGCAGGTCCGGGTTGACGTTCTCGGTGCCGCGCGCGGAGACCTTGCCGTCGATCCGGACGACGGTCTCCTTGGTCAGCTTCGCCAGGGCCTCGTTGCCCGGGGTGCCGGGGCGGGCGACGAGCTGCACCAGACCGTAGTGGTCGCGCAGATCGATGAAGAGGATGCCGCCCAGGTCTCGGCGATTGTGCAGCCAGCCGCTCAGCCGGACGTCGGTGCCGACGTCAGAGGCGCGGAGCTCGCCGCAGGTGTGGGACCTGTACCGATGCATCGTCGTTCATCCAGTCTTCGCGGTTGGGGGCTGAATAGCCCTCCCAGGCTACCGCCCGCCGAGGACGCGCCGGGCGAGACCTCAGCGGGCCCGTGGGATGTCCCTCCGGGCGCCCGCCCCTCAGCCGCTCTCCGTCCGCGCCGTCGCCGCCATCAGTTCGTCCGGGTCGAGGACGGTCAGCTCCCGCCGTCGCGGGCCCGCCCGGAGCAGGCCCTCCGCCCCCAGGCGCCGCAGCTGCCGCTGCACCGACGCCCGGCTCATCCCGCACCACTCGGCCAGGTCCGTCTGCGCGATCCCGTACAGGACCACGCTCCGCGAGTCGGGGACGGCGATCCCCTCCGTACGGGCCAGCCGCACCAGCAGCCGGGTCAGGCGTACCTCGGTCGCGGCCACCGCGAACTCGGAGCGGCGCCGGTCGGCCTCCTGGAGCCGGTCCAGCGCGACGGTCAGCAGATGGCGGGTGAAGGACGGGTGCGTCTGCAGAAGCCACTGGAACTTCGAGGCCGGTAAGACGTGCACGACCATCCGGGTCACCGCCGTCACCTCACCGGACCGCCGGGCGCCGCGCACGGCCGCCATCTCCCCGATGATGTCCCCGCGCCTCCGGGCCGCCAGATAGGAACGGCTGCCGTCCTCCCGGGCACCCGTGACCCGGCAGGTGCCCTCGGTTATGACACCGGTCCAGCAGTCCGCGTCGGTCTCGGCCACGAGCCGCTGCCCCGCCCGGTAGGAACGCGGACGGCCCGCGCGAAGCAGGACCGTCTTCTCCCTATCGTCCAGCATGTCCCAGAAACGTGAGATTGCCATGAAGTAACTATGGGCCCTGCGTGCCAACTAGGCGTCAGATGACGCTTTTTGCTCTCCATTCACCTGGTTGCATGCTCCCACTTACCGGAGCGGTCCCAGGAGAAGCACGTGACTGACCAGCAAGATCCACGGGTCGACCAGGATGCCAGGGGCCCGAATGGCCTGAACATTCGAGTCGGTCGAGACTTCCGCGCCAAGAAGTCGATTTTCGCCGGCGGCAACGTCACCATCACCAAGATCAAGAACTACTCACGCAACCACCCCGTCATCTCGGTGACCATCGCCGCCGTCATTGCCCTCGTCGGGGGGTATTCGACCTACGGCGTGGTCGATATCGCGACCTCCGGCGGCAGCAAGGTCGACGTGTCGGTGGTCGACCAGCCCGGCGCCGCCGGAGCCGTCCGCACCGCCGAGGAGATCCGCGTCGCGGAACGTGTCGCCGACGCTGCCGCGTGGTGCACCCTCGTGGCGCCCTCGGACGGCGGGTGCGAGAAGAGCATGGCGGGCGCGTTCGCCCAACGCAGCCAGGACTACCGCGACAAGGTCGACGCCGTCACCATCGGCAAGGCCACCGCGACCGACACCGACGCCGAGGTCCCGCTGAGCTGGAAGGGGAAGAAGCAGGGCACCATCCCTCTCGAGTGGTCCGGCGGGCGGTGGCAGCTCGGCAACGGGAACTACGGCCTGGTCAAGCTCGGGGGCGGTGTCTTCCTCTCCCTGGTGGACGCTCAGGAGGGCAACCTGAAGCTCGGCGGAATCCCGATCCCGTCATGAACGGCGACCGGCCCCGGCAGCTCCCCTCCGAAGGCCCCGCCGCCGCGGGGCCACCCGCCCACGCCACCCTCCTGGTCGCCGACATCGAACGCTTCAGCTCACGGGACGGCGCGGACCAGATGCGTACCCGCGAGGCGATGTACGGCGCGTTCCGCGAAGCGTTCACCGAGCCGGTCTGGGCCTCGTGTCCGCACGAGGACCGCGGGGACGGCCTGCTGGTGGTCGTTCCGCAGCAGATCCCCAAGTCGGTCGTGCTGAGCGAGTTCCTGCCCCGCCTCGACGCCGTGCTCGGGCGGCGCCTCCGGAGCGATCCGCCGCTGAGGATGCGGATCGCCGTCCATGCCGGTGACGTCCGGTTCGACGGGAACGGCATCGGCGGGCACGCCGTGATCAGGACGTTCCGGATGTGCGACAGCGAGCCGCTGCGGGAGGCCCTCGCGACGACCCGCGGCGACCTCGCGCTGCTGGTGTCCGGCACCATCCACGAGGACGTGGTCCGCGGCGGTTACCCGAACGTCACCCCGCAGTCGTTCCACGCGGTCGACGTCCACGTCAAGGAGACGTCGCTGCGCGCCTGGCTCCATGTCCCCGGCGACCCGGACACGGCCCGCCGGATCGCCGAGCAGGCGGCTCCGCGTCCGGCCGGGCCCGACGCGGACGAACCCCGGTCCGGCGGTGTCTCGTTGAGCGCGGGCGGCGACCTGCGCCTCGGCCCCCATGCCAACGTCGCCGGACGCGACCTGCGCATCGACGGCGGGGCCCGCACGCCGCGCTGGTGGCGGCGCTGAGCCGGTAAGCCCCTCCTCCATGACCGTTCCACCTCGGAAGGACATCACCATGCAGTGGTCCGCGTACGAAATCTTCTCCGTCATCTCCGGGCTGATCCTGCTCGGGGCTGCCTTCGCCCCCGGTCTCTCCTTCAAGGACCGCCTCTACGCCCTGTTCGGCGGTGCGATCTTCACCGGGTACGGCTTCTACGTCGCCAACCAGACGACGGGCACCTACGAGTTCCCCGTCTTCATCTTCGTGATCCCGGGGGTGGCGGTGCTCTACCTGCTGTACCGGCTGTTCGGCGGCTCCGGTGATTCCTCGGCGGACTGAGGGGGCCGCCTCACGGACCGATGCCCTGGGCGGTCTGTTCCGGAGCGTCCGGACGGCCGCCCTTGCGCAGTTCGCCGAGGATGCCGAAGGCCGCCGCGCAGAGCGGGACCGCGAGCAGCATGCCGAGGATGCCCGCCACGCTCGCGCCCGCCGTCAGCGCGATCAGGATCATCGCGGGGTGCATCTGGACCGTACGGCTCTGGATCATCGGCTGCAGGATGTGGCCCTCCAGCACCTGCACGGCGAGGACGACGCCGAGCGCCCAGAGCGCGATGGCGAATCCCCGGTCCGCGAGCGCCACCAGGACCGCCACGGTCCCGGAGATGAACGCGCCGAGGTACGGGATGTAGGCGCCGACGAGCACCAGCGCGCCGAGCCCCACCGCGCCCGGCACCCCCAGGATCAGCAGGCCGACCGTGATGCAGACGGCGTCGATCAGGGCGATGAGCGTCGTGCCGCGCATGAAGCCCTCGACGGCCCCGAAGGCCCGCCGGCCCATCGCCTCGACCACGTCCCCGGTGCCGCGCGGGGCGACGGAGTGGGCGAGGCCCGCGGCCCGGTCGGCGTCGCGCAGGAAGAAGAAGGTCAGCAGCAGCGCGAGGACGCTGGTGGCGATGAGGGAGCCGACGAGGCTGATCCCGGTGATGAGCCCGCCCGCGGCGCTCGCGCCGAACTTCTCGACGAGCTTGCGGCCGTTGGCCTCCAGGTCGTCCACGTTCATGTCGTCCGCGACCTGGAAGTGGTCGATGACCCACTGCCCGGCGTCCTTCAGCGACTGGACGATCTGGTCGCCGGTCTCGACGAGCGCGGAGACCACGATGTAGCCGGCGCCGCCGACGACGGCGAGCAGCAGCGCGCAGGTGACTCCGGCGGCCACCGAGCGGTTCACCCCGTGGTTCGTCATCCGGCGGTGGACCGGGCCGAGCAGCGCCGTACCGAGCAGCGCGAGCAGCACGGGTGTGACAGCGGTCTTGAAGACGACGCACAGCCAGACGGCGACGGCGGCGACACCGGTGACCAGCAGGACGACACCGCACCAGGCGGCCGTCCGCCGGGCACCGTCGGGCAGGAGTGGCTTCTGGGTCTGCACCCTGCCAGCCGATCACGGCGCGGGTGCGGTGTCCCGCCCGCGCCGCCGTACGAGTGACGGTGCGTCACACGACGGCGGCGGGAGCGGGAGCGCCGGTCACATGCCGTGGACGGCGGGGACGGTGCCGAGGCGGCCGGCCTGGAAGTCCTCGAAGGCCTGCTTCAGTTCGGCCTGGCTGTTCATCACGAACGGTCCGTAGTGCGCCATCGGCTCGCGGATGGGGCGGCCACCGAGCAGGACGACCTCCAGGTCCGGGGTGTTGCCGTCCTGCTTCTCGTCCGCGCGCACGGTCAGCGAGGAGCCGGCGCCGAAGACGGCGGTCTGGCCCATGTGGACCGGCCGGCGCTCCGCACCGGCGGACCCGCGTCCGGCGAGCACGTACGCGAGGCCGTTGAAGTCCTCGCGCCAGGGCAGCGTCACCTCGGCGCCGGGGCGCACGGTGGCGTGGATCATCGTGATCGGGGTGTGCGTGATGCCGGGGCCCTCGTGGCCGTCGAGCTCACCGGCGATCACGCGGAGCAGCGCGCCGCCGTCCGGGGAGGCGAGCAGCTGGACCTGGCCGCCGCGGATGTCCTGGTAGCGCGGGGCCATCATCTTGTCGGACCTGGGCAGGTTCACCCAGAGCTGGAGGCCGTGGAAGAGGCCGCCGGACATGACCAGGGACTCCGGCGGCGCCTCGATGTGGAGCAGCCCGCTACCTGCTGTCATCCACTGGGTATCGCCGTTGCCGATGGTGCCGCCGCCGCCGTTGGAGTCCTGGTGGATGAAGCTGCCGTCGATCAGGTACGTCACGGTCTCGAAGCCGCGGTGCGGGTGCCAGGGGGTTCCCTTCGGCTCGCCCGCCGCATACTCCACCTCACCCATCTGGTCCATCATGATGAACGGATCGAGGTACTTGTAGTTGACGCCCGCGAAGGCGCGGCGGACGGGGAAGCCCTCGCCCTCGAAGCCGCTCGGCGCCGTGGTCACGGCGAGCACGGGGCGGGCCGCGGCGTCGCCGGAAGCGGCCACCTTCGGCAGGGTCAGCGGGTTCTCGACGGTCACTGCGGGCATGGGAGCCACCTCCGTGGGGGACTGTGCTGCCATCAATTTAGTTGAATGGTGAACATCCTGCAAGGCGGCCTTCATTCCCGAACGGCCCCGGACAGCGGGAAGGGGCCCGTACCGACGGCGGTACGGGCCCCTTCCGGAAGCCTTGGAAATGTGGCGGATCAGCCGTCTGCGCAGCAATGGCGTCTAGCCATACATGCGGCGCATCGCGAAGTCGACCATCTGCTCGACGGCCTTCGCGTCGAAGACCATGCGGTGCTCGCCCTCCATGTCCAGGACGAAGCCGTAGCCGGTGGGCAGCAGGTCGATCACCTCGGCGCCGGTGATCACGAAGTACTTGGACTCCTTGCCCGCGTAGAGCCGCAGCTCCTTGAGCGTGGTGAACATCGGGATCACCGGCTGCTGGGTGTTGTGCAGCGCGAGGAAGCCGGGATTGTCGCCGCGCGGGCAATAGACCTTCGAGGTCGCGAAGATCTGCTGGAAGTCCTCGGCGGACAGCGAGCCGGTCGTGAAGGCCCGTACCGCGTCGCCCAGCGAGGGCGGCGAGGGTTCGGGATACAGCGGCTGCTCGCCGTAGCCGCCCCCCATCGGCTGCTGTGCGCCCTGGTTCTGGTCGTAGCCGTACATGGAGCAAAGAGTAATCGGCCACATGTGAGGCTCGGGGGGTTGCGCCTTATTACTGACGGGTAGCATCATCGTAGAGGTCAGCTGATACGTCCGGGCCACCCCTCCACGGGGCGCTGCGCGCCACTGCTATTGATTACGGAGCCTTCCCATGGGGCACTACAAGTCGAATCTCCGCGACATCGAGTTCAACCTCTTCGAGGTGCTCGGCCGCGACAAGCTGTACGGCACCGGACCGTTCGCGGAGATGGACGTCGACACCGCGAAGAGCATCCTCGACGAGGTCGCGCGCCTCGCGGAGAACGAGCTCGCCGACTCCTACGCCGACGCCGACCGCAACCCGCCGGTCTTCGACCCGGAGACCAACACCGCCCCGGTCCCGGACACGTTCAAGAAGTCGTACCAGGCCTTCATGGACTCCGAGTACTGGCGCCTGGGCCTGCCCGAGGAGATCGGCGGCACGACCTCGCCCCGCTCCCTGATCTGGGGCTACGCGGAGCTGCTGCTCGGCTCGAACCCGGCCGTCTGGATGTACTCCTCCGGCCCGGCGTTCGCCGGCATCCTCTTCGAGGAGGGCAACGAGGCGCAGAAGAAGGTCGCCGGGATCGCCGTCGAGAAGCAGTGGGGCTCGACGATGGTGCTGACCGAGCCGGACGCCGGCTCCGACGTCGGCGCGGGCCGCACGAAGGCCGTCGAGCAGGAGGACGGCTCCTGGCACATCGAGGGCGTGAAGCGCTTCATCACCTCGGGCGAGCACGACATGTCGGAGAACATCCTCCACTACGTGCTGGCGCGCCCCGAGGGCGCCGGCCCCGGCACCAAGGGCCTCTCCCTCTTCCTGGTCCCGAAGTACCACTTCGACTGGACCACCGGCGAGCTGGGCGAGCGCAACGGCGTGTACGCGACGAACGTCGAGCACAAGATGGGCCTGAAGGCGTCCAACACCTGCGAGATGACGTTCGGCGACCGCCACCCCGCCAAGGGCTGGCTCATCGGCGACAAGCACGACGGCATCCGCCAGATGTTCCGCATCATCGAGTTCGCCCGCATGATGGTCGGCACGAAGGCCATCGCCACGCTCTCCACGGGTTACCTGAACGCGCTGGAGTACGCCAAGGAGCGCGTCCAGGGCACCGACCTGTCCGAGTTCATGAACAAGTCGGCGCCCAAGGTCACCATCACGCACCACCCCGACGTGCGCCGCTCCCTCATGACGCAGAAGGCGTACGCCGAGGGCATGCGCGCCCTCGTCCTCTACACCGCCTCGGTCCAGGACGCGATCCAGGAGAAGGAGGCCGCGGGCGAGGACGCCAAGGCGCTGCACGGCCTCAACGACCTGCTGCTCCCGATCGTCAAGGGCTACGGCTCCGAGAAGTCGTACGAGCAGCTGGCGCAGTCGCTCCAGACGTTCGGCGGCTCCGGGTACCTCCAGGAGTACCCGGTCGAGCAGTACATCCGTGACGCCAAGATCGACACCCTGTACGAGGGCACCACGGCCATCCAGGGCCAGGACTTCTTCTTCCGGAAGATCGTCCGCGACCAGGGCGCCTCGCTCAACGCGCTCTCCGAGGAGATCAAGAAGTTCCTCGCGGGCGCCCAGGACAACGAGGAGCTGTCCGGCGCGCTGGACAGCCTCGCCAAGGCCGCGGTGGACCTGGAGGCGATCGTCGGCACGATGATCACCGACCTCACCGCGACCGGCGAGGACGTCAAGAACATCTACAAGGTGGGCCTCAACACCACCCGCCTGCTGCTCGCCTCCGGCGACGTCGTCGTCGGCTACCTGCTGCTCAAGGGCGCGGCCGTGGCCGCCGAGAAGCTGCCGGCGGCCTCCGCGAAGGACGTCCCCTTCTACCGGGGCAAGATCGCCGCCGCGAAGTTCTTCGCCGCGAACGTCCTCCCCGGCGTCGGCGCCGAGCGCGCCCTCGCCGAGGCCGTCGACAACTCCCTGATGGAGCTGGACGAGGCCGCGTTCTAGGACGCGTTCCAGGACGCTTTCGCACGATTGACGGCCGCCGCCGCCCGGACCCCGTCCTGGCGGCGGCGGCCGTACGATGAGCGGCCCGGGCCGGGGGGCGACAGGGAATCCTTTCGGCCACGTCTGGCTACAGTGAAGAACATGAGTTCCTCCCCCCGCTTCGACCGCGGGCACACCGACGATCTGATGGCCTTCCTGATGGCCTCCCCCTCCCCGTACCACGCCGTGGCGAGCGCCGCCGCGCGACTGGAGAAGGCCGGATTCCGCCAGGTGGAGGAGACCGCGGCCTGGGACGGAACCACGGGTGGCAAGTACGTTCTGCGCGGTGGCGCGATCGTCGCCTGGTACGTGCCGGAGGGCGCCGGGGCGCACACACCGTTCCGGATCGCCGGCGCGCACACCGACTCCCCGAACCTTCGGGTCAAGCCGCTGCCCGACAGCGGCGCGTACGGCTGGCGCCAGATCGCCGTGGAGATCTACGGCGGCACCCTGCTCAACACCTGGCTGGATCGCGACCTCGGTCTCGCCGGCCGGATCTCGCTGCGCGATGGCAGCGACCGGCTCGTCTCCATCGACCGGCCGCTGCTGCGCGTACCGCAGCTCGCCGTGCACCTGGACCGGTCGGCCAACACCGACGGGCTCAAGCTGGACCGGCAGAAGCACATGCAGCCGATCTGGGGGCTCGGGGACGTCGAGGAGGGCGACCTCATCCGGTTCGTCGCCGAGGAGGCGGGCGTCGACGCCGAGGACATCACCGGCTGGGACCTGATGCCGCACCCCGTCGAGCCGCCGTCCTACCTGGGCCGCGACCGCGAGCTGGTGGCCGGTCCGCGCATGGACAACCTGCTCTCCGTGCACGCGGCGACCGCCGCGCTGGCCGCCGTCGCCGGACAGCCCGACGCGGAACTGCCGTACATCCCGGTCATGGCCGCCTTCGACCACGAGGAGAACGGCTCGCAGTCCGACACCGGCGCGGACGGACCCCTGCTCGGCACGGTCCTGGAGCGCTCGGTCTTCGCCCGCGGCGGCGGTTACGAGGACCGCGCCCGCGCCTTCGCCGGCACGGTCTGCCTCTCCTCGGACACCGGCCACGCGATCCACCCGAACTACGCGGAGCGCCACGACCCCACGCACCACCCGGTCGTCAACGGCGGACCGATCCTCAAGGTCAACGTCAACATGCGGTACGCGACCGACGGCAGCGGCCGCTCCGCGTTCGCCGCCGCCTGCGAGAAGGCGGGCGTGCCGTGGCAGACGTTCGTCTCCAACAACGCGATGCCCTGCGGCACGACGATCGGCCCGATCACCGCCGCCCGGCACGGCATCAAGACCGTCGACATCGGCGTCGCCATCCTGTCCATGCACAGCGCCCGTGAGCTGTGCGGCGCCGACGACCCGTACCTGCTGGCGAACGCGCTGGCGGCGTTCCTGGCGGGCTGACCGCCCCAGGCGGGAGCCCGTGCCAACCTCCCACCCAGGCATGCTCGTTGCCGGGCCGGGTACGCGCTCCGTACACGGCCCGGAGGTCCCGGGCCGCCTGGGAGGCGGAACTCATGGGACTCGGCGGATGCATTCTCCTCATCGGCGCGGGGGCGATCCTGGCCTTCGCGACCGACTGGCACATGGACAGCGTCAATGTCGGCCTGGTCGGCTGGATCATGATGATCGTCGGGATCATCGGTGTCTTCGTCTACGCGAGCGTCATCCGGCGCCGCCGCATGGTCGTGCCGCCCACCACGACGGTCGTGTCCGACGACGAACGGCACCTGTGACCGGGTGCGATCCGGCCACACCCCCGAACCGCCACGGCGGAATCCCCGATATTCTGGGCACTTGTCCGTGACCCGGCACCGGGCGCGTCAGACCCGGAAGGGGAGCCGCTCGTGGAGTTCCGGCTGCTCGGCACCGTCTGCGTCGACACGCTGACCGGGCCGCTGCCCCTCGGCCCCGCCAAGCGCCGCAGCCTGCTCGCGGCCCTGCTGCTGCACGCCAACACCCCGGTATCCATGGCGCGCCTGACGGGCTGCCTGTGGGACGACGAACCGCCGCTCCACGCCCGCACGGTCATCCAGGGGCACGTCTCCCGGCTCCGCGCCCTGCTGGTAGGCGCGGACGCCCAGGCGTACGGGATCGAGCTGGCGACGCTCGGCGACGCGTACGTGCTCCGGGCGCCGGAAACCCTGCTGGACTCCCAGCGGTTCGAGGAACTGCTGATGCTCGCCCGCGAGCAACGGGACCCCGCCGACGCGGTGCTGATGCTGAAGGAGGCCCTGTCCCTCTGGCAGGGCCCCGCCCTCACCGGCACCTGCGCGAGCGCCCCCCTCCAGGCCGCCGCCCACGCGCTGGAGGAGTCCCGCCTCTCGACGGTCGAGCAACTGGCCCGCGCGTATGGAGAGCTGGGCGAACACCACCGAGCGGCGGCCGCCTTGCGCGCGGAGGCCGTAGCCCACCCCATGCGCGAATCCCTGGCGGCGGGCCTGATGACCGCCCTGTACCTCTCGGGCCGCCAGTCCGAGGCCCTGGACTGGTTCCACCGCACCCGCCGCCTGCTGGCGGACGAACTGGGCATCGACCCCGGCCGCGAGCTCGCGGACGCGTATGCGCGCATCCTGCGCGGGGACCCGGGCACACCGGCCCGCCCGGCCCCCGCCCCGGGAGCCCCGCGCGTCCTCGGACACCCGGGGGCCCCGGCGGGAGCCGCAGTCGGCACGCCGCGCGGGGCCGACGGCCTCGCCGAGCCGGTGAGTCCGCCCGCGCCCCGGACACCCCCGGCGCCCGCCCCGCACTCCCCGCACGCCGGAGGCACCCCGCACGCCGGAGGCACACCCGCGCCCGCCGCCGATCTGCTCCCCCGGGCGCCGCGCGGGTTCCACGGGCGGGGCGCCGAGCTGACCGCGCTCTCCCGCGCCGCGGCCGGGGAGGCACCCGTGTGCCTGGTCACCGGGCCGGCCGGGGTCGGCAAGACGGCGCTGGCGCTGCACTGGGCGCGGCGGACCCCCGCCGCGTTCCCGGACGGGCGGCTCTTCGCGGACCTGCGCGGATTCGGGGACACCGCCGAGCCGACCCCGCTCGAAGTGCTGCGGGAGTTCCTGCTCGCGCTCGGCGTCGCACCCCGCCGGGTGCCGGAGTCCGCGGCGGGCGCGGCGGCCCTGTTCCGCTCGCTGACCGACCGGCTCAGCCTCCTCGTCGTCCTCGACAACGCCCGCGACTCCGCCCAGGTCAGGCCGCTGCTGCCGGGCGGCGCGGACTGCGTCACGCTGGTCACCAGCAGGCGCCGCCTCGAAGGGCTCATCGCCTCGGACGCAGCCGTCCCGGTCCCCCTGGACATACTCGAACCACCGGACGGCACCGCGCTGCTGGCCGGCGTCCTCGGCGAGGAGAGGGTCCTCGCCGAACCGGTCGCGGCGCGGCGGCTCGCCGAACTCTGCGGCGGACTGCCCCTCGCCCTGCGGGTGACGGCCGCCCGGCTGGCCGGCCGTCCGCAGTGGACACTGGCCGCGATGGCCGACGAACTCGCGGACGAGCGCAGCCGGCTGTCCTACCTGGACGTGGAGGACACCGGCGTCTCCGCCGCCCTGCGGCTCACCGTGCAGCAGCTGCCGCCGGACGCCGTCCACCACCTCGGCCGGCTCGGCCACCACCCGGGCGGCCACTTCGACCCGTACACCGCCGCCGCACTCGCCGGCAGCGACCCGGTCACCGCCGCGACCGCGCTGGAACGGCTCGCCGCCGCCCATCTGGCCTCGGAGGCCGGGCCCGGGCGCTGGATACTCCACGACCTGGTGCGGCTGTACGCGCGAGGGCTCGACCCGGCGGCCGGGCCGGACGCGCTCATGGGCGTGCTCGACCACTACATCGCCACCGCGCTCGCCGCCGCCGACACGGCGGAACCGGGCGGCGAGCCCTGCTTCGTGCTGCCCGACGACTTCCGCAGGCCGGCCGCGACCCGGGACTTCACGGACCGGGCGGCGGCCATGAGCTGGCTGGCCGCCGAACGCGAGGACCTGACCCTGGCCGCTGCGGCCGCCCGGGCCGCCGGGCTCGACGACCGGGCCTGGCGGATCATCCTGCTCCAGTGGCCGCACGTGGTGTGGCGGGTGCGGGACGGCTGGACCCCGATGCTGGAGCTCGCCCTGGCGGCGGCCGTCGCCCGCGAGGACCCGTACGCCGAGTCCCGGGTCCGCAATCTGCTCGGCTGGGTCCTGACGGAGGAGGGCAGGACCGGCGAGGCCGTCGCCGTGCTCGCACCCTCGCCCGGTCTCGCCCGGCGGGTCCACGACCGGCTCGGCGAGGCGACCGCGCTGATCAACCTGGCCCTCGTACAGGCCGAACAGGGCGGCCTGCACGAGGCGATGGAGGGCTGCGAGCGCGCCCTCGAACTGGCTGGGAAGGAGCCCGACCCCCACACGGAGATGCTCGCGCTCCAGCACCTGGCCCGGATGCAGCTCACGGCGGGCCGCCCGCAGGACGCCCTGGACTCCGCCCGCACCGCGTTCGACCTCGGCCCCGAGCACGAGGAGACGGCCCGCCGGGTCCTGCTGCTGTCCGTGAGCGGCGAGGCCCACCTGGCCCTCGGCGCGGAGGAGGAGGGCATCCGCCTCCTGGACGAGGCCGCCACGGAGGCGGAGGCCGCCGGCTACGACGAGGGAGCGGTCCGCGCCCTGGAGGCGCTGCTCCGCGTAACGGCGGGCCCGGACTACGTACGCCGCCACGCCGAAGCGGCCCGCCGCCTCACGGCGGACGGCTGACCCGTCCCCGGCCCGGGCGGCCGGCTCAGCCCGTGGCGTCCCCGTCCTCGTCCATCCCGGCCAGCACCAGCGGCAGCCGGCTCGCCCCGCCGGGCACGACACGGACCGGGACGCCCCAGTCCTGCTGGTGGACGTGGCAGGCCGGGTACTCGTTCGCCGGGTCGTCGTCGCAGGACGCGGCCATCGCGGAGACGTGCAGGACGCCCTCGGTGACGCCGTCCGCGAGGACCAGGTCGCGGAAGAGGTCGGTGCCCGCGCCCTCGCCCTCGGCCAGCAGCTCGGGCGGGGTCGAGGAGACCAGCAGCCGGGTCGACGGGCCGTACCGGGTGTCGAGCTTCTGGCCGGCCGGTGCCTGGAAGACGACGTCGAGCCGGAGCGCGCCGGGGGCGATCTCGGTGGCCGCCCGCTGCGTGCGGTGGGCCTGCTCGGCGACACGCACCGCCTCCTCGGGCAGCCGCAGCCGGGTCAGCCGGTGCCGGGCGGACTCGACGACGACCAGGTCGCCGTCGACCAGCACGGCGTCGCTGGGCTCCCGCAGGTCCGTGGCGAGGGTGGTGACCTCGCCGCTCGCCGGGTCGTAGCGGCGCAGGGCGTGGTTGTACGTGTCGCAGACGGCCACGGACCCGTCGGGCAGGGCGGTCACGCCGAGCGGGTGCTGGAGCAGGGCCTGCTCGGCGGCCCCGTCCCGGTGGCCGAAGTCGAAGAGACCGGTGCCGACGGCGGTGTGCACGGCACCCTCGCGGTCCACCCAGCGCAGCGCCGACGTCTCGGAGTCCGCGACCCACAGCCGCTCCTCGGTCGCGGCGAGCCCGGACGGCTGGGCGAACCACGCCTCGTCGCCGGGCCCGTCGACCAGGCCCTCGTTGGTGGTCCCGGCCGAGACACGTACGGCGTTGCCCTCGGGGTCGTACGTCCACAGCTGGTGCACCCCGGCCATGGCGATCCAGAGCCTGCCGCCGAACCAGGCGACGTCCCACGGCGAGGAGAGGTCGACCTCGCGGGCCGGGCCGCTGGTGGGCGCCCCCTGCCACCACTGGCGGCCGGTCCCGGCGAGGGTGGTGGTGGCCCCGGTCGTGAGGTCGAGCGCGCGGATGGCGTGGTTGACCGTGTCGGCGACCGCGATCCGCCCGTCGGGCAGCAGGGCGAGGCCCTGCGGCTCGCTGAACCGGACCTCCTCCGGCCCGCCGTCGGCGAACCCGCGCTCCCCCGTCCCGAAGTGCCGGCGCACGGTCTCGCCGTCCGGGTCCAGCTCGACCAGGCGGTGCCGGGTGGTGTCGGAGACCAGGAAGCCGCCGTCCGCCAGGAGCAGCGCCTTGCCGGGGAACCGCAGATGCGTGGCCACCGGCTCCGGCGCCACGTACGGCCCGTCCCCGCGCCGCAGGGTCCCCTTCGCCGCGTGCTCCGCCTCCAGCTCCTCGACCAGCTTCCCGATGGCGTGGGCGTGCCCCTCACCGGCGTGCTGGGCGACGACATAGCCCTCGGGGTCGATGACGACGAGCGTGGGCCAGGCGCGTACGGCGTACTGCTTCCAGGTGGCCAGCTCGGGATCGTCGAGCACCGGGTGGTGCACCTCGTACCGCTCCACCGCGTCCACGACGGCCTGGTGCTCCGCCTCGTGGACGAACTTCGGCGAGTGCACGCCGATGATCACGACGGTGTCGCGGTGCTTCTCCTCCAGCTCGCGGAGCTCGTCGAGAACATGCAGGCAGTTCACACAGCAGAATGTCCAGAAGTCGAGGATCACGATGCGTCCTCGCAGGTCAGCGAGGGTGTACTGCCGGTCGCCTGTATTGAGCCAGCCGCCCTTGCCGATGAGTTCGGGGGCCCTGACGCGCGCACGTGTTGCCATGAGACCAGTCAACATCACCGTGGCGTCCCCGCATTCCGCAGGTACCTCGGGGAACCTGGGAGCCATGAGACTTCTCGTGCGCGAGCGCATTTTCGGCATCGGTGACGACTACTGGATCGAGGACGCGGACGGCCGCAAGGTCTTCCTGGTCGACGGCAAGGCCATGCGGGTGCGCGACACCTTCGAGCTGAAGGACGCGCAGGGCCGGATCCTCGTCGAGATCCGCCAGAAGCTGCTCAGCCTGCGCGACACCATGCTGATCGAGCGGGACGGCGAACAGCTCGCCAAGGTCAAGAAGAAGCATCTGTCGCTGCTCCGCAACCACTACCGCGTGACCCTGGCGGACGGCACCGAGCTGGATGTCAGCGGCAAGATCCTGGACCGCGAGTTCGCCATCGACTACGACGGCGAACTGCTGGCCCAGATCTCCCGTCGCTGGCTGTCCATCCGGGACACGTACGGCATCGACATCGTGCGGGACGACGCCGACGCGTCGCTGCTGATCGCGGTCGCGGTGTGCGTGATCGTGCTCGCGGAGAAGGACGACGAGGACTGACCGCACGGCGCATACGAAGGGCCCGTGTTTCACGTGAAACACGGGCCCTTCGTATGAGGTCCTGCTACGGGGTCCGCCCCAGCCGCCGGTCCTTCAGTGCCGGGAACTGCTCCCGCGTCGTGGCGACCTTGGCCGGGTCCAGCTCCACGGTCAGCACCTCCTCGTCCGCGCCCGCCTCCGCGAGCACCTCGCCCCAGGGGTCGACGACGAGGGAGTGCCCGGCCTGCTGGATGCCGGCGTGGGTGCCGGCGGAGCCGACGGCCAGGACGTACGCCTGGTTCTCGACGGCACGGGCCTGGGCGAGCAGGGTCCAGTGGGCGCGGCGGCGCTCCGGCCAGCCGGCCGCGACGACCAGGGTCTCGGCGCCGGCGTCGACCAGGCCCCGGAACAGCTCGGGGAAGCGGAGGTCGTAGCAGGTGGCGAGGCCGAGCGTGGTCTGCGGGAGCGGAACGGTCACCAGGTCCTCACCGGCGCCCATCATGACCGCCTCGCCCTGGTCGAATCCGAAGCGGTGGATCTTGCGGTAGGCGGCGGCCCGTACGCCCTCGGGGGAGAAGACGAGGGTCGTGTTGTAGAGGGTGTCGTCGGCGGCCCGTTCGACGAAGGAGCCGGCGTGCAGCCAGACCCCGGCCTCAGCTGCGGCCTTGGCCATCACCTCGTGCGTGGGGCCCGTCAGGGGCTCGGCCTCGTCCTCGAACGCCGTGTAGGCGAAGGCTCCCACCGGCCACAGCTCGGGAAGCACCACGAGATCGGCGCCCCGCTGGGCCACGACCAGGGAAGCAGCGCGCTGCCTGCGGGAATCGGCGGGTTCGTCCGGGTCTACTGCGATCTGGATGAGGGAGGCGCGCACACTACCACCGTCCTGGCATTCGAGCCGTCAACACGGGCCTACGATCGTCACACGAAAGCACTGCCGGGGTGCCTGCTCGCAGCGTAACTTAGCCACCGAACCTCATCGCCGCTCGCAGCCCGCAGCCCGACCGTCCGCGCCCAGTCGCCCATGCACCGCAGAACCGCACGAGGGGTCCCGTGACCGTCCATCCCAGCCTCCAGACCTACGCCGACGCCTGGACCCACTCCATCGAGTCGATAGCCGAGCTGGTGAGCCCGCTCGCCGAGGGGGAGTGGAACGGCCGTACGCCCTGTCCCAACTGGTCCGTGCGCGACATCGTGTCGCACATCATCGGCATGGAGTGCGAACAGCTCGGCGACCCGCGTCCGATCCACACCCTGCCGCGCGACCTCTTCCACGTGCAGAGCGACTTCGCCCGTTACATGGAGATGCAGGTCGACGTCAGGCGCCACCACACCGCGCCGGAGATGACCTCCGAGCTGGAGTACACGATCATTCGCCGCGCCCGGCAGCTGCGCAACGAGTCGCGTGACCCGGAGACGAAGGTGCGGGCGCCGCTGGGCGCCGAGCAGACCCTGGAGACCGCGCTGCGGATGCGCGCGTTCGACGTCTGGGTGCACGAACAGGACCTGCGTACGACCCTGGGCAGGCCCGGCAACCTGGACTCCCCCGGCGCTGTGGTCGCCCGCGACGTCCTGCTGCTGGGGCTGCCGAAGGTGGTGGCCAAGAGCGCGGGCGCACCGGCCAACTCGGCGGTGGTGCTGGACGTGCACGGGCCGCTGGAGTTCATGCGTACGGTACGGGTCGACGCCGACGGGCGCGGTTCGCTGGACGTCGCCCCGTCGCTCGGCCCGGTCGTGACGCTGTCCATGGACTGGGAGACGTACGTACGGCTGGCCTGCGGCCGGGTGCGGCCCGCCGCGGTCGCGGACCGGATCAAGACCGAGGGCGACCAGGAGCTGGCCGACGCCATCCTCCAGCACTTCGGCGTCACCCCGTAACGGCGAAGACAACCCCGGCACACAGCGGCGCCCGCCCCCACGAGGGGGACGGGCGCGCCGCGGTTCCGGACCCGATCACGCGGGCACGTGCACGGCCTCCACCCGGCTGACCACGTGGTACTCGCGCTCCCGGCGCGCGGCCTTCACGCGCAGCCGCAGGATCTGCGCGATGCCCAGCGCCTCCAGGAAGAAGACGGACGAGAACGCCACCCGGTAGTTGTCGCCGGTCGCGTCCAGCAGCACGCCGACGGCCAGGAGCGTGGTCATCGAGGCGACGAAGCCGCCCATGTTGACGATGCCGGAAGCGGTGCCCTGGCGCTCCGGCGGGTTGGCCGGGCGGGAGAAGTCGAAGCCGATCATCGAGGCGGGCCCGCAGGCCCCGAGCACCAGGCACAGGACGACCAGCAGCCACATGGGCGCGTGGTCCCCGGGGTGGAAGATCGTTGCGGCCCACAGCGCGGCCGTCGTCCCGACCGTGCCCAGCGCGAGCGGGACCCGGGCCGCCTGGTGGCGGGCGATGACCTGCCCGTAGACGAGCCCCAGCGTCATGTTGGAGAGCACCACCAGGGTCAGCAGCTCACCGGCGGTCCCCCGGCCGAGCCCCTGGTCCTCGACCAGGAACGGCATGCCCCACAGCAGCAGGAACACCATGGCCGGGAACTGCGTCGTGAAGTGCACCCACATCCCGAGCCTGGTGCCGGGCTCCCGCCAGGCGGCGGCGATCTGCTTGCGCACGTACGCCCCGCCGGCGTGCTGCACGGGCGGCGGCTCGTACCCCTCGGGGTGGTCCTTCAGGAAGAGCAGGAGCAGCACCAGCACCACGACCCCGGCCAGCGAGCTGCCGACGAAGGTGGTCGTCCAGCCGAAGCCGTGCAGGGCGCGGGCGATGACGAGCGTGGAGATCAGGTTGCCCGCCATCCCGAAGAGGGCGGCGACCTGGCTGATCAGCGGCCCGCGCCGGGCGGGGAACCAGCGCGTCCCCAGCCGCAGCACGCTGATGAACGTCATCGCGTCGCCGCAGCCCAGCAGCGCGCGGGAGGCGAGCGCGGTGCCGTACGAGGGGGAGAGCGCGAAGCCGAGCTGGCCGAGCGTGAACAGGATGGCCCCGAGGGTGAGGACCTTCTTGGTGCCGAGCCGGTCGACCATCAGGCCGACGGGTATCTGCATGCCCGCGTAGACGAGCAGCTGGAGGATGGAGAAGGTGGAGAGCGCCGAGGCGTTGACGTCGAACCGGTCGGCGGCGTCGAGTCCGGCGACGCCGAGGCTGGTGCGGAAGATGATGGCGACGAAGTAGACGGCGACGCCGATGCCCCAGATCCTGACGGCACGCCGGCCGCCGGGCGGGTCACCGGGCAGGGGCAGGGTGGGCGCGGCGGCGGAACTCACCGGTCCTCACCCCGGACCAGCACCTTGACCCGGCCGACGTGGCGGCGCACGACCTGGGCGGCGCCCTCCGCGTCACCGGCCCTGATCGCCTCCAGCAGCTCGCTGTGTTCCGCGATGTTGGCGGCGATCCTGTCGGGGTGGGCCTCCATGACGGCGACGCCCATCCGCAGCTGGCGGTCGCGGAGCTGGTCGTAGAGGCGGGAGAGGATCTCGTTGCCCGCGTGGCGGACGATCTCGGCGTGGAAGCACCGGTCCTTCACGGAGACGGTGGCCAGGTCGCCGGCCTCGGAGAACCGCCGCTGCTCCTCCAGGAGCCCTTCGAGCCGGCTGATCAGCTGCGGGGAGGCGGGCACGGCCTTGCGGGCGGCGAACTCCTCGACGAGCAGCCGGGTCTCCACGACGTCCGCGATCTCCTGCGCGGAGACGGCGAGGACCAGGGCGCCCTTCTTCGGGTAGAGCTTGATGAGCCCCTCGACCTCAAGGCGCAGCAGCGCCTCGCGCACCGGTGTCCGCGAGACCCCGACGGCCTCGGCGAGGCCGCCTTCGGTCAGCAGGGTGCCGCCCTCGTAGCGGCGGTCCAGGACCGCGTCCTTGACGTGTGCGTAGACGCGCTCGGCGGCCGGGGGCTGCTTCGCGGGCGGGGGGACGGGGGCGCGACCGGGTGATGCGGCGGGGGCGGGGGCTGGCATGCGTACAGCATAGATACAACATGCACGCAAGTGCCGCCCGCGTCCACGATGTGAGCGAGGTGGCCGGGCGGCCGGCGCCCGCAGGCCCGGCGGATGTGAGCGAGGGAGCCCGTCCGCTACCGCCCGCAGACCAGCAGGAGGGTCGTGCTCCCGTCCTCCTCGGCGATGTCCCGGACGTGCTGGAAACCCACCTTGCGGAGGGCCGCCAGCGAGGCCGTGTTCGGCTCCGCCACGGTCGCGTACACCTGCTCCAGGCCCAGCGTCTCGAAGCCGTACGCGACGATCCTGCGCGCGAGTTCGGTGCCGAGGCCCTGCCCCCACGCCTCGTGCGCGAGGGCGTAGATCAGCTCATGCCCCTCGACGGCCTTCGACGGCTTGATCTCCGCGTGTCCGACCATCCGGCCGTCCCGGCGGACGGCCCAGACGTCGAAGGCCTCGGGCTCGTACACGTGCGTGAAGACGCGGGCGAAGAGGGCGCGGTTACTTTCCTCGGGCTCGGGGCCGTCGCCCATGTGGCGGGAGACCCGGTCGTCCGCGAAGAGGGCGACGAAGTCCTCCTCGTCGGCCGGGACGTACGGTTCGAGCACCAGGCGTTCGCTGCGCAGGGAAGGCGTCATGCCGGGGGACGCTATCCCGGCTCCTACGCGGACGGCCCGTCGTTTTCCACCAGCCGCAACGTCGGGCGCTGCGGGGCGAACTCGCCGAGTCCGAGCGCCGCCTCGCGCCAGTGCGCGGCCAGTTCGAGCAGGCGCTCGTCGTCCTGCCGGTAGTCCGGCGACGGCACGTCCGGCACGGTCCGCCACAGGATCGTCGCGGCGAACCGGACCGCGTGCAGCGCGGCCGTCGTATGCGCCTCGACCCCGTCCTCCCCCAACTGCCGCAACGCCTCCAGGCGCTCGGCGAGGGCGAGGAGCTCGCCGTATGCCCTGACGGACTCCTGCGCACGCACGACATCGTCCACGGTTACCTCCGGCCTCTGGGGCGCTCGGCGCACCTGTCGTCGCGGTACGTCGGGCCGGCTCGCCGATCCCCGTGCCGTACCACGCGCACCGGGGCTCGGATGTGACGCCGATGGTAGCCCCTGGCCACATGGCGCAATCGCCCTCCGGATGCCGGAGGCCCGTCCCCCGGGCCCGGATGTCGTAAAAAATCACCCCCTCGTGGATTACAACCAAGAGGCGCGGTCACCCGTCTTACCAGCGCGCGGCACCCTCATGTGGCCGCATACCAGGGGCATTTGGAGCGTTCAAGTTGAAATTCGGCATTAAGGGCATAAGGCGCGGGTCCGCGACCGCCACGGTGGCCCTCACGACGGGCGCCCTGATCGCGGGCGGCGCGTTCGCCTCCACGGCACAGGCCGCCGCGCCCAAGGCGCCCTCGATCGTCGCCAAGGGCGGCTTCGTGATGAACAACGGCACCGGAAAGACGCTGTTCAGCAAGGCCGCGGACACCCGCCGCTCCACCGGTTCGACGACGAAGATCATGACCGCGCGCGTGGTGCTGGCCCAGAAGGGCCTGAACCTGAACTCCAAGGTCACGATCCAGAAGGCGTACAGCGACTACATCGTCTCCAAGGGCGCGTCCTCGGCGCGTCTGATCGTGGGCGACAAGGTCACCGTCCGCCAGCTGCTCTACGGCCTCATGCTGCCGTCGGGCTGCGACGCCGCCTACGCGCTGGCCGACAAGTTCGGCTCCGGCAAGACGCGTTCGGCGCGGGTGAAGTCGTTCATCGGCAAGATGAACAGCACGGCCAAGACGCTGGGCCTGAAGAACACGCACTTCGACTCGTTCGACGGCATAGGGAACGGGTCCAACTACTCGACCCCGCGCGACCTGACGAAGCTCGCGAGCAGCGCGATGAAGTACTCCACGTTCCGCACGGTCGTGAAGACGAAGTCGACGAAGCAGAAGGTCACGACGAAGAGCGGTGGCTACCGCTACATGGCGTGGACCAACACCAACAAGCTGCTGAGCTCGTACAGCGGCGCGATCGGCGTGAAGACGGGCTCCGGCCCGGCGGCCAAGTACTGCCTGGTCTTCGCCGCGACCCGCAAGGGCAAGACGGTGATCGGCACGGTCCTGACCTCGTCGTCCGAGGCGAACCGCACGGCGGACGCGAAGAAGCTGATGGACTACGGCTTCAAGAAGTAGGCCTCTCGTACGGAGAAGGGCCCCGCACACCACGGTGTGCGGGGCCCTTCTCGCTTGCCGCCCGGCCGAAAAACCGGTGGCAGCCCGCCGGCCGGCCCCGCTACCGTCCAGCCGGGCCGTTGCCGTACGCGGCACGCCCACCGCGTCTGCCGTCCACGAAAGGGCGTCCGTTGTACATCGCGTGAGACCTCCCCACTGCTGATCGGTCGCGCGTCGCACCCTGTGCGCCGTGCTGCTTCCCGCTGCGGATTTCTCACACTGAAACCGGTGTACTCCTGTGCTCACCCATTGGGCCGTCATGCCCACACGCCTGCCCCTCGTCCTGCGCCGCTGCCACGCGTGCGCGTCCGGCAGCTTCCGCCCGTACGGCAAGTTCCGCGTCAACGCGAACCACAAGCTGCTCGACGCCTGGCTCCTCGCGCTCTGTACGGGGTGCGGGGACACCACGAAGCTCACGGTCCTGGAGCGGGCGCACGTCCGCTCCGTGCCTCCCGAGCTGCTGGAGCGGATGCACGACAACGACCCGGCCCTGGCGGCCGGGCTCCTCCAGGACGGCGTCGTCCTGCGCCGCAACCACGTCGCCCTCGACTGGACGGGCGCCTGGCGCCTGGACACCGGAGGCGACACCCACCCCGACCGCGAGGCGGTCGACGTGTCGGTCCGGTTCGGGGCCCGGATACCGGTCCGTCCGCTGCGCCTGATCGCGGACGGCTTCGGCCTCTCACGGGCCGGTACGGAACGCCTGCTGGCCGAGGGGAACCTCGTCTCGGCGACGCGCCTGACCGGCAGGGTCACGGGCGACTTCGGCTTCCTGCTGAAGCGGTGAGCGGGGTCGCGTAACGGGGGGCCGGTCCCCGCAAGGGCACCGGCCCCCGCTCTCAGTGTGCCGCCAGCCGTCCGACGAGCCCGATCGCGCGGGCCAGCAACCCCCGCTCCTCCTCGCTCAGTTCCGCGTCGATCGCGCGGGCGAGCCAGTCGGCCCGGCGGTCCCGCTCCTCCTCCAGGAGCGTGCGCCCGGCGTCCGACAGCTCGACGAGGCTCTTGCGGCCGTCGGTGGGGTGGGCGCGGCGTGTGATGAGCCCCTGGTCCATGAGCAGCCCGACGGCCCGCGCCATGGACTGCGGCCGCACCCGCTGGCCGGCGGCGAGCTCGCTGGTGGTCATGGCGCCGTTGCGGTCCAGCTCACCGAGGACGGCCACCTGGCCGAGCGGCATCTGGTCCTCCAGCTTCACGCGGCGGGTGAGCTTGCCCATCGCTGTGCGCAGCTCGGCGGCGATGGAGGCGGATTCCGGGAGGGGCATACCGCACTTTAACGCGGGGCGGAAACAGGACAGCAGACTGAACAGCAGAGCTGTTCAGCACAGCTAAACAGCCACACTGAACAGCATTGCTGTAGAGTCGTTCTCGCCGGGTCCAGCGCCACCGTCGTCGCAGCCGGACCGCGGCACGCGACAACGGGAAGGACCACTCCCATGACCGCCATCACCTCCGTCACCGGCCGCCGCGTCCTGGACAGCCGGGGCAACCCCACCGTCGAGGTGGACGTCGAACTGTCGGACGGCTCGCTCGGCCGCGCCGCGGTCCCCTCCGGCGCCTCCACCGGCGCCCGAGAGGCCGTCGAACTGCGCGACGGCGACCCGGCCCGCTGGCACGGCAAGGGCGTCGACCGGGCCGTGCACCACGTCAACACGGAGCTCACCGAGGCCGTTACCGGCCGGGACGCGGAGGACCAGGCCGGGCTGGACGCGGCGCTCGTCGCGGCGGACGGCACCGCCACGAAGTCCCGGCTGGGCGCCAACGCGATCCTGGGCGTGTCCCTGGCCGCCGCCAAGGCCGCGGCGGCCGCGCACCGCCTGCCGCTCTACCGCTACCTGGGCGGTGCGGACGCCCGGCTGCTGCCCGTACCGATGATGAACATCGTCAACGGCGGTGCGCACGCGGACAATCCGCTGGACTTCCAGGAGTTCATGATCGCCCCGATCGGCGCGGAGTCGTTCGCCGAGGCGGTCCGCATGGGCTCGGAGATCTTCCACACCCTGCGCCGCGACCTGCTCGCCGCCGGCCACTCCACGGGCGTCGGCGACGAGGGCGGCTTCGCGCCGTCCCTCCGTACGGCCGAGGAGGCGCTGGACTTCGTCGTGGCGGCGATCGAGCGCACGGGGTACCGGCCGGGCACGGACATCGGCCTGGTGATGGACCCGGCGACGTCTGAGTTCTTCCGCGACGGTGTGTACGACTACGCGGGCGAAGGGGTACGCCGCAGCCCGGCGGAGCACGCGGACTACCTGGTCAAGCTGATCGACGCCTACCCCGTCGTGTCGGTCGAGGACGCGATGGCCGAGGACGACCTGGACGGCTGGCGCGAACTGACCGCCCGGGTCGGCGACCGCTGCCAGCTGACGGGCGACGACGTGTTCTGCACGAACGACGCCCTGCTCCGCGAGGGCATCGCCTCCGGGGTCGCCAACTCGATCCTGGTGAAGGTCAACCAGATCGGCACCCTGACGGAGGCGCTGACCACGGTCTCCACCGCCCACCGCGCGGGGTACACGGTCGTCATGTCCCACCGCTCCGGCGAAACGGAGGACACCACGATCGCGGACCTCGCGGTCGCCACGGGCTGCGGCCAGATCAAGACGGGCTCCCTCTCCCGCTCGGACCGCACGGCCAAGTACAACCAGCTCATCCGCATCGAGGAGGAGCTGGGCACCAACGCCCGGTACGCGGGCACGGAGGCGCTGCGCGCCCGCTAGCCGATACGGCGCAACGCCTCCATCGCCTCACGCTCGACGCGCGCGATCTCGCGGAGGACGGCCCCGGCCTCCGCGAGCTCCGCGCATCACCCGTGGCGGCAGCGGTTACACCGAGATCCCGGCCTTCAACGACGAGCCGTACGCCCACCACTGGTTCGAGAAGCCGCTCGCCCGTGAGGCGTGACCGAACCCTGGTGGAGGCCGCCGCGAGCGCGTCGCATCCCGTCGGTTACGAGCCGCAGCAACCGCCGTCCGCCGCCTGCTCCTCGCGGGCCGGGGCGGGCGCGCCGAGCTGGACGAGCTGTGGGGCGGGCGCGCAGCAGCCGCCGCTGTCCGCCTCGTCCCGGGCCGGGGCGTCGAACAGCCCCGCGCCGCCGCACACCCCGGTCTCCGGCAGCGTGAGTTCGACGCGGTCGGCGGACTCCGTGTCGCCGGCGAGGGCGGCGGCGACGGAACGGACCTGTTCGTACCCGGTCATCGCGAGGAAGGTCGGGGCCCGGCCGTAGGACTTCATGCCGGCCAGGTAGACGCCCTGCTCGGGGTGGGCGAGCTCGCGGTGACCGTGCGGGTAGACCGTGCCGCAGGAGTGCTGGTTCGGGTCGATGAGCGGGGCGAGGGCGGTGGGTGCCTGAAGGCGGTCGTCCAGGGCCAGGCGGAGTTCGCCGAGGAAGGACAGGTCCGGGCGGAAGCCGGTCAGCACGATCACCTCGTCGACCGCGTCCAGCCGGCGTCCGTCCTCACCGACCAGCACCACGCGGCCCCCGGCGTCCCGCTCCACGGCCTCCGTGCGGAAACCGGTGACCGCGTCCGCGTGTCCCTCGTCGACGGCGGCCTTCGCCGCGAGGCCCAGGGCGCCGCGCGCGGGGAGCTGGTCGGCGGTGCCGCCGCCGAAGGTGGAGCCGGAGATGCCCCGGCGCAGGACCCACACGCCCTTCGTCCCCGCGCCGTCGTCCGACTTGGCGAGGCCGGCCAGGTACGCGAGAGCCGTGAAGGCGGAGGCGCCGGAACCGATGACCGCGGTGCGTCTGCCCGCGTACCGGGCGCGGACGGCGGGGTCCTCCAGGTCCGGGACGCGGTAGCTGATCCGGTCGGCCGCCGCCCGCTCCCCGAGGGCGGGGAGACCGCTGCCGCCGGCCGGCGACGGGGCGGCCCAGGTGCCGGACGCGTCGATGACGGCGCGGGCGAGGACGCGCTCCTCGCGGCCGTCGGCGTGGGCGACGTGGACGACGAACGGCTGCCGCTCGCGGCCGGCGTCGACGACACGGTCCCGGCCGGCGCGGGAGACACCGGTGACCGTGGCTCCGAGGCGGACACGGTCGCCGAGGACATCGGCGAGCGGCCGCAGATAGCGGTCGGCCCAGTCGCCGCCGGAGGGGTAGGAGGCCGGGTCGGGGCGGACCCAGCCGGTGGGCGCGAGCAGCTTCTCGGCGACCGGGTCGACCACCTCGGCCCAGGTGGAGAACAGGCGCACATGCGACCACGCGCGCACGGCGGCCCCGGCCGTCGGCCCGGCCTCCAGGACCACGGGCTCGATGCCCCGGTCGACCAGATGGGCGGCGGCGGCGAGGCCCACGGGCCCGGCCCCGACCACGACGACGGGCAACTCGGCGGTGGCGGACTCGTACACGGCGACTCCCTGCTTGTTTCGACACCTGTCGATGGCTTACTCGACCCAGGATGACACCTGTATCGACGAACGTCAACATAGACGTACATCAAACCAGCAATCTGTTTCGACATGTGTCAACATAGACACATGTCGAACACGAAGGTGCTGCCGCTGCTCGAAGGCGATGCCCGGGACGCGGCGCCGTGCTGCCCGCCGCTGGCCGAGCGCCCGATGACCGCCCTGGAGGCGGAGACCGCCGCGCAGATGTTCAAGGCGCTGGGCGACCCGGTCCGCCTCCGGCTGTTCTCCGCCGTGGCCTCGCACGAGGGCGGCGAGGCGTGCGTGTGCGACATCTCGGACGTCGGTGTCTCGCAGCCGACCGTCTCGCACCACCTGAAGAAGCTGAAGGAGGCCGGGCTCCTCACCTCCGAGCGGCGCGGCACCTGGGTCTACTACCGCGTCGAGCCGTCCGTGCTGGCCGGCATGGGTCAGCTGCTCACGCTGCCCTCGCCGGAAGGAAGCCGTTGAGCACGGTGATCGTGCCGTTGACGGCGGAGTACGCGGAGCAGGTGCTCGCGATCTACCGGGCGGGGATCGCCGAGGGCAACGCCACCTTCGAGACCGAGGCCCCGTCCTGGGCGGCGTTCGACACCGGCAGGCTGCCCGGGCACCGCTTCGCCGCCCTGGACGAGGCGGGAGGGGTGCTGGGCTGGGTCGCGGCGAGCCGGGTCTCGGACCGGTGCGCGTACGCGGGGGTGGTCGAGCACTCCGTCTACGTCCACCCGGACGCCCGAGGCCGCGGGGTCGCCTCCGCGCTGCTCGGGGCGCTGACCGACTCCACGGACCGGGCCGGGATCTGGACGGTCCAGTCCGGCGTCTTCCCGGAGAACGCCGCCAGCCTCGCCGTGCACCGGCGCGCCGGCTTCCGGGTCATCGGCACCCGGGAACGGATCGGGCGCCACCACGGCGTCTGGCGCGACGTCGTCCTCGTGGAGCGCCGCAGCCCCGCGATCACCTGACTCCGGGGCCGGCGGCCGCCCGGAATCAGGGAGCCGTCGCCACCGCGCCGGCCGTGAACCTCCGCCGCCAGGCGAGCGCGACGTGCACGAGGCCGATCAGCACCGGGACCTCGATGAGCGGGCCGACGACCCCGGACAGCGCCTGGCCGGAGGTGACGCCGAAGGTGGCGATGGCGACCGCGATGGCCAGCTCGAAGTTGTTCCCGGCCGCCGTGAACGCCAGGGTCGCGGTGCGGTCGTACGCGAGCCCGAGGCCCTTGCCGAGCAGGAAGGTGCCGAAGAACATCACCGCGAAGTACACCAGCAGCGGCAGCGCGATCCGGACGACGTCCAGCGGTTGCGAGGTGATCGTCTTCCCCTGGAGCGCGAAGAGCACGACGATCGTGAACAGCAGCCCGTACAGCGCCCAAGGCCCGATGCGCGGCAGGAACGTCTCCTCGTAATCGGCACGTCCCAGCTTCCGTTCACCGACACGGCGGGTCAGGAAGCCGGCCAGCAGCGGGATGCCCAGGAAGACCACGACGTTCAGCGCGATGTGCGACACGGACACGTCCAGGCCCTGCCCGTCGCCGAGGCCCAGCCACCTCGGCAGCAGATCGAGGTAGAACCAGCCGAGCAGACCGAACGCGACCACCTGGAACACCGAGTTGAGCGCGACCAGCACGGCCGCGGCCTCGCGGTCGCCGCAGGCGAGGTCGTTCCAGATGATCACCATGGCGATGCAGCGGGCCAGCCCGACGATGATCAGACCCGTGCGGTACGCGGGCAGGTCCGGCAGGAAGATCCACGCCAGCGCGAACATCACGGCGGGCCCGACGATCCAGTTGACGACCAGCGACGACACCATCAGCCTGCGGTCGCCCGTCACGCGGTCGAGCCGGTCGTAACGGACCTTGGCCAGCACCGGGTACATCATGACCAGCAGACCGAGCGCGATCGGCAGGGAGACGCCGCCGACCTCGATCTCCGCGAGCGCGTCGCCCATGCCCGGGACCAGCCGGCCTAGGCCCAGCCCGACGCCCATGGCCAGCAGGATCCACACGGCGAGGTAGCGGTCGAGGACGGAGAGCTTCCCGACGACCGAGGGGTTTGCGGTGGTCACGGACAGGCCCTCTTGTTCTCGACGGCCCCGCGCGCCGATGCGGCCAGCGCGGCGAACTGCTCGGACAGGCCGGCCAGCACCTCGGGCCTGATCTTGTAGTACGTGAAGCGGCCGCACGGCTCGGTCTCCACGATCCCGGCCTCGCGCAGCACCCTCATATGGTTCGACAGGTTCGTCTGCCGGGCCCCGGTCTCCTCGGCCAGGTGGGTCGTGCACAGCGTCTCGCGTGCCAGCAGGTTCACGATCCTCAGACGGAGCGGATCGCTCAGCGCCCGGATCACATCAGGATCCACTGAAGTCAGCATGCGCTGATAATGTCACATCAGCGCGCACTGATGTGACGACCTCCGCGCGACGGATGGCCCCTTCCACCTGAGGCGGCACGGGTCTCCCGGCCGGGGGCAGGGGGCGACTTCAGGCCAGGACGACCGCGACGCCGGCCGCTGGCGCCTGACCTGGTCCAGTGCCGGACATCCCCCGACGCGACGACGTCGCGGTGCTCGTCATCCGGGTCACACCGAACGAACGGTGACGGCACGCACTACCGGGATGCCGCCCCCAGCGTGCCGTCCACCGGCATGTTCTCCCTGGTCCACGCCGCCAGCAGTCTCAGCGCCGTCTCGGAGGGGGAGCCCTCCTCCACCGTGTGCGCGACGAGCGCCTGGTCCGGGTCGTCGGGGAGCCGCAGGGTCTCGAAGCCGAGGTCCAGTTCACCGACCACCGGGTGCCGGTAGAGGTACCGCCCGTGGGTCTTGTCCTTGAGCCGGTGCTCCGCCCACGCGTCCCGGAACTCCGGGCTGGCGGACGAGAGTTCCTCGATCAGCTCCGCGGTGCGCGGGTCGTCCGGATGGCGTCCGGCATCAAGCCGGAGATACGCGGCCACGTCACCGGCCTTGGCACGCCAGTCCGCGTACAGGCTGCGCGTCCCCTCGTCCAGGAACACCAGCCGGGCGAGGTTCCGCTGCCGGGGCGGCAGGGCCCCGAAGTCGGTGATCAACGCCGCCGCGAGCCCGTTCCACGCCAGGACGTCCACGTTGCGCCCGACAATGTACGCGGGCACGTCGGCCGCCGAGTCCAGCAGCCGGCGCAGCCCCGGCCGCACCCGCTGGGCCCCCGGCTCCTCCGCCGACCGGTCCGCGTCCGACCACGGCCGGGCCAGCCGGTACAGATGTCCGCGCTCCACCGCACTCAGGCGCAGGGCGCGGGCGACGGCGTCGAGCACCGCTTCGGAGAAGTGCAGCGTGCGCCCCTGCTCCAGGCGTACGTAGTGGTCCACACTCACCCCGGCCAGCCGGGCCAGCTCCTCCCTGCGCAGTCCGGGAACCCGGCGCTGACCGCCGTAATCCGGAAGCCCGGCCTCCGCGGGGCTCAGCCGGGCCCGCCGGGACCGAAGGAATTCGCCCAGCTCCGCGCGCCTGTCCAGTGCCATGAGCCAAGTATCCCCGGCGCGTCGGCCGCGTCACCGCTCCAGCCTGGTCACGCCGTGCCCAGGCACAGGATGGCCCTGGGTGGGGAGGCGCCGGGCGGCCAGAGTGGCTGTCACCGGAAAGGTTCCGCTCCGGCGGACCTGCCAACTCCCTTACGTACAGGAGCACCCATGTCCCTCACCGTCGTTGCCGAGTGCCTGGCCGCCCCTGGACAGGAGGACCGGCTCCGAACCGCCCTGGAGGCGATGATCGAGCCGTCCCTCGATGAGGCCGGGTGCCTCGCCTACCGCCCTTACGCCGACCCCAACGACGGGGCGCGCATGGTGATCGTCGAGGAATGGGAGGACGCCGGGGCACTCACCGAGCACTTCGCCACAGCACACTTCCATCATGTGCGCGAGGTCCTCGACGCCATCCTCGCCGAGCCGATGACCATCCGCCGGCTGGTCACGGCGCCGCCCGCCTGACGCGGGGCCCCGCACGGGGTGCGCCCTGACGGGCGCCCTCCGCGGGGCTCCCTCGCCGCAGGTGAACCCCCGCCCCCGGCCTCCGAGCCCTCGGACCACACGCACCGGCTGACCCTGCGCACCGTCAACGGCGGCACCGGGGCCCGGCGGGGGTAGCGGGGCCCAGCCCGACACAGGACATCACGCCCATTTTCTTCTATATTCAGACAATGCGCTTGATTAGCATCGCGGCCGTCCTCCTCCCCACGCCCACGCAGGCCCCGGGGTGAAAGACCCCGGAAGGCTGGAAGCGCTGCGGCTGGCCGGGCTGACCGCGGCGGCCGATCCCGGCATGGACCGGTTCGCGCGGCTGGTCACACGCGTCCTGCGCGTCCCGGTGTCATTGGTCTCGCTGCTGGAGGCCGACCGGCAGGTGTTCCCCGGCATGGTGGGGATGTCCGGCTTCTGGGCGGACCGGCGCGAGACCCCCCTGACCCATTCCTTCTGCCAGCACGTCGTCGCGGACGGAGAGCCGCTGATCCTCAGCGACGCCCGGGTGCACCCCCGTACCTGCGCCAGCCTCGCCATTCCCGACCTCCGGGTGATCGCGTACGCCGGCATGCCGCTCACCGACGCCGACGGACACGTCCTCGGGTCGCTCTGCGCCATCGACCACCAGCCCCGGACGTGGACGGCGGACGAGCTGCGCGATCTGGAGGACCTGACCGCCGCCTGCTCGATGGAGCTGCGGCTGCGGATCGCCTCGGAGCTGATCCAGCGGGACCGTGACCACGCCGGAATTCTTCTGCGCGCCGCCATCGAGCTCGCCCACGCCCGCGATCTCACGGATCTCACCCGGCACCTGCGCCACCTGTTCCAGGGGCCGGCCGAGCCCGCGTTCGTGGGCCTGCTGCTCGCGGAGGGCGAGAAGCTGTGGCGGGTCATCGACCCGGACGACGCGCGGCCGGTGGAGAACACCATCGACCGGCTGGAGCGGGACGCGGCCTTCCCGAGCGCCCTGGCCATGCGCGAACAGCGCACCGTCTTCGTGCCGGACCGCACCGGGCTCCTGCGCGGTTTCGGACCCGAGGCCGTCGCCGGGTACGACTCGCTGGGCCTCGAATCCGTCCTGTGCGTCCCCCTGCCGAACCGGCACGGCGTCCTGACCTGGAGCTGGTCCCGCCCGCACGTCCTCGCGCCGACCGAGGAGGCCGTCCTCACCACGGTGGCCGGTTATGTGAGCCAGGCGGTGGAGCGCACCCGCTTCGTCGCGAACCGCCTCAGCACCGCCGAGCAGCTCCAGGCCGCGATGCTGACCGACCTGCCGGACGTGCCGGGCCTGGAGATGGCGGCCCTGTACCTGCCCGCCGCCGACCAGGACATGGTGGGCGGCGACTGGTACGACGCGTATCCGCTGCCCACGGCTCTCATGATCTCGATCGGTGACGTCATCGGGCACGACGTCCAGGCCGCCACCGTGATGGGCCAGATCCGCAGCATGCTCCGTCAGGCCAGCCTCGACGACCCGGCCCACTCGCCGGCCGCCGCCCTCAACGCCATCGACCGGGCCATCGGCACCCTGCCCCTGGGCCCCGGCGCCACGGCGGTCCACGCCCGCCTCGACCTCGACGACGGACACCGGCGGCTGACCTGGTCCAACGCCGGACACCCTCCGCCGCTCCTGCACACCCCGGACGGCGGCGTCTCGTCCCTCGACGACCACGACCTGATCCTCCTCGGCGCGTCGGACGACCCGCCCCGCCACGACCACACCCGCGACCTCCCGCCGGGCAGCGTGCTCCTCCTCTACACCGACGGCCTGGTCGAACGCCGAGACGCGGACATCGACGCCGGCACCGCGCACACGGCCGCCGTGCTCGCCCGCCACGCCGACAAGCCCCTGCCCCTCCTCCTGGAGGCCCTGTCCGAGGGCCTCGCGGAGGTCCCTCACCGGGACGACGTGGCGGTGCTGGTGGTGCGGGTCAGCCGGAAGGAGCAATGACAGGATGCTTCAAGGCCGCCACCGCGCCGGGCGGGCCCTTCACCCGACCAGGACCCACCACAGCAGCCACACCCCCGGAACCGCGAGGACCAGGGCCACGAACGCCAGCCAGTGGGCATCGCTGTGGTTCGCCGGTTCCACCTTGGCGTTCTTCGGCTTGCGCGGGTCGTAGACCACGTCGACCGGATCCCCCACCCGGGCACTCGCGACCGCGCCGGCGGGGCCCAGCGCCCTGAACGTCTCCCCCGACGCGGTCTGGAACCGTGCCACGACGGAGACGCCGTTCTTCGCGTACGTATGCCTGACGCAGACCCCCCGGGCCCGGACGCCCCGGCTCCGCAGGGCATACGCCTCCCCGGCGAAGCGGGCCACGATCCCGGCCACCCCCAACACGATCACCGCGTGCGGTATGAAGTACGGCGAGCCGGAGGCGGCGAGGTTCACGTAGGGCATGCCCCTACCCAAGCGGCCGGGGGCAGGAAAGGGAACCGTTGGACGTTCCCGCCCACCAGTAGTCGGAACAGGCCCTCGCCCAGTACGCGACGGAGGCCCTGCCCGCCCCTGCGGATCGCCGGGTCCGAGCAGCACGTAGGCTGCGCGCGTCGAAGACGCCAACGGGGGGAAGGCCGCAGGTCATGGCAACGGGGACATGGGCTCGGTGGCTGCCCGGCAAGCGAGCGCTCGGCGTGACGGCGGTGGTGCTCGCCGTCCTTGCGGGCAGCGGCTGGGCGGCGAAGCCGCTGTGGCAGCCCTGGTGGTACGCGGCGACGCTGTGCGGGGGCAACCTGTCGGGCGGCGATCTCGCCGAACTGCTGCCGAGGGAACGGCTCCGGGCGGCCCGGGACACCTTCGGCTCCGGCCAGGACCTGCTCAGGTGCGGGGTCGACGAGAACGACGGCCGTCACTTCGTCCTCCATATCGAGTCGCAGCTCGACACGGGCGAGCCGCTGGGCCCGCTGGGCATGGAGTTCACCGCCGCGCGGGACGTTCACTACGTCTTCAGCAGCTCGGTCCCCGGGTTCTACGGCAAGTTCGGGCCGGTGATCGTGCAGGAGTGCCCGAAGCTCGGCCGTGACGCGGAGGGCCGCACTCGGCGCCTCGTCACCAAGGTGTACACCCACGGAGTGGAGAGCACCGCATCCCCCGAGTCCCTGCGCACCGCCGTGCGTATCGCCAACGGCGCCAACACCGAGACCGGTTGCGGAGCCGGCTCGCTGCCGCTGCCGGGCCGGGTCGAGCCCTCCCGGGCCCTGACCCTCGGCCGGGCGAAGAGCACGATGTGCGGATGGCTTTCCCGGGCCGGCCTGCCGGCGAGCCCGTCCGGCAAGGAGTGGCAGGTGCTCGCGCCCACGAACGAGGACGCCTCGATCACCAACTGCTCGCTCGTCGACTCCGGGACCGGCGAGCCGGCCGTGAACCTCACCGGCTGGTACGGCGACTGGTCGGACAAGCCGTTCGAGAGGCTGATCTCGGGCAACGTGCGGATCCCGGAGAAGGGCAGCCCGAACGATGCGCTGCTCGGCAGGACACTCGGCCGCGCCAAGGCCCGGTGCGCCGGGGAATCCGCGAACTTCCTCGCCACCAGCTACGCACCGACGCGCGACGCGTCGGCGCTCCCGATGAGCGAGGTACGGCAACTCCTGAACGCGTTCACGACGGACCAGGCCGAACGCCGAGGCTGCACCGGCCTGGAACTCCCCGGCCCCACGGTGCACCCGGACGCGGACTGACGGGTACGCGATGCGGCGCCGCCGCCGCTACCGCACCGGCGACAGGGAAGCGCGGAAGGCGTCCCACGCGGTGGGGGTGAGTACGAGGACGGGGCCGGCGGCGCGCTTGGAGTCGCGGACGGCGACGGCGCCGGGGACGTTGCGGGCGACCTCGACGCAGTCCTTCTCCAAGGTGCTGTAGCTGGACTTGACGAACTGGAACACCTTCACTCGCTCATTCCTTTACCGATGCTGTGCATGAGTTGCATCGAGTCGTACGGGGCCAGCGCGGAGCGCGACAGGCTGTTGAACATCTCGACGTACACGCTGCTGCGTTCCGCGTCCTCGATCCAGATCTCCGAACGTGGCGTGTCCATGTGGACCACATCCATAGCCTCATCCTCGCCGAACGACAAGATATTGAACGGGCCGCCAACGCCACTGTGCCCACCGGCGCGGAACGGGAGTACCTGGATATGCACGTTTGATAGTTCAGCCAGGTCGCACAGGTGGTTGAGCTGCCGTCTCATGACCTCTGCACCACCGACAGCCTGCCGCAGGGCTGCTTCCCAGATCACAGCGTGCATGATCAATGGGCTGTCACCGTACAGTCGTTGCTGCCGTCGGGCACGAGTCGACACCACCGCTTCGACCTGGTCCAAGTCCTCCCACAGTGAGTCGGCCACGCCCATCGCCCTGATGTACTCCGCCGTCTGAAACAAGCCAGGGATCAGGGCAAGTTGCCATTGCCTGTTGCGAGTCGCCGCATCCTCCATGGCGATGTACGACGCTGCTCCCGGGACCAGCCCGTCGTTCCACCAGCCCTTGATCTTCCTTCGCTCCCGGTCAGTCTTGGCCAGTCCCAGCAGTTGTGAGACGACGCGGGGCTCGTCAGCTCCATAGAACGCGCAGAGGGCGAGGATGTCCGGGTCCCGCACCGGAACGCATCCACTCTCCATCTTCACGACCTTGGTCTGCGTCGCGCTCAGGACTTCGGCCGCTTCGCGCTGTGTCTTGCCTACCGCTACCCGAAGGCGCTGCAGCTCTCCGCCCAGGCGGCGACCGAGGACGGTCGAGACCCGGTTGCCATTTGCTCTCCTGCCAGATTCCTGCACATCGACCTCCCGGTGAACGGCACCAGTGTGGCAGCTACTTGCTCTCAGGTATGCCCTCGCACTCGGTAGGGGGAATATATGCCTCAGAGACTTGAACCTCAGACCTCTAGGTCGCTACGTTCGGCGAAACACCGGTCACGCACCGGCACCGCGCAGCGGAAGCGCACCGCCCTGCCCGCACGGGCTCACGGCGGCAATGCCACCGCCCCACACCCCGGAGAGGCTCACCCATGTCCACACCCGCCGAGGCCCCCCAAGACAACCCCCCGCTCCACGAAGACCGCCTCGACTACACTCCCACCGCCCGCAGCGTCACCCTCGCCCGCCGACGTGCCACGCGGCTCGTCGGTGAATGGGGGCACGCCGACCGCGCCGACGAAGTTGCCCTGCTGGTCGGCGAGTTGGCCACCAACGCCCTGATCCACGGCAGCCTGCGCGGCCGGCTCTTCCGGGTCCACCTCACCCTCACGGGCGGAGCCATCCGTATCGAGGTCAGCGACCCGCGAGGGGAACGGCTGCCGGGGCTCCGCGAGGCGGACCCGGACGAGTGCTACGGGCGCGGGCTCGTCCTCGTGGACGCGGTCGCCGACCGGTGGGGCGTCGAGCCGCGCACCGTCGGCAAGACCGTGTTCGCCGAACGCGCGCTACAGACGGGCCCGCACCGGCTCGGCACGAGCCGTCAGGCGTCCGACCGGACCACCACCACCCGTCGGCCACGCGTGTGACCGGCCCTGCTGTCGACGTGCGCCTGCGCCGCCTCCGCGAGGGTGTACGACTTCTCGACCGGGATGTCGAGCCTCCCCCGCTCGATGAGGTCCACCGCCTCCGCGAGCGCGTCCGGCACGCTCCCGGCCACGCCGGAGAAGCGGACGCCGAATTCCGGCGCACCGAGGTCCGCGATGGTGATCACCTTGCCCGGGTCCCCCGTCAGCGCGACGAGTTCGGGGATCACACCCGAGCCGGCCAGATCGAGCGCCGCGTCGACCCGGCCGAGCCGCCGCACCCGCTCCACCCAGCCCTCCCCGTACGTCGTGGCGAGCGCGCCCAGCCCGCGCAGGTAGTCCTGGTTCGCGGCGCCACCCGTGCCGATCACCGCGATGCCCCGGTCGCGGGCGATCTGGAGCACCGCCGAACCGACACCCCCGGACGCCCCGCTCACCAGCAGCGTCTCGCCCGCCCGTACGCCGACCTGGCCGATGATGCGCAGGGCGGTCTCCACCACGGACGGATACCCGGCCGCCTCCCCGAACGTCAGCCCCTCGGGCATCCGAGCCCATGCGGACAGCACGGCGAACTCGGCGTAGGTGTCGGCCCCTTCGCCGAACACGCGGTCGCCGGTCTCCACGCCCTCGACGCCCTCACCCACCTCGTCCACGATCCCGGCGGCGTCCAGTCCGACGCCGGAGGGCAACTCGGTCGGATGGGCGCCCAGGATCTGGCCCTCACGGACTCTCCAGTCGACGGGGTTCACGCCTGCCGCCCGCACGGCGATACGTATCCGGCCGGGGCCCGCGTGGGGCTCCTCGGCGTCGATGAGGCGCAGGACATCGGGGCCGCCGAACTCGGCGAAGCTCACTTTCTTCATGACGGAGAACGTAACACTAACGGTTAGTCTTTTGAAACCGTTATGGATACGTACCTGCTAGCGTGAGCGCATGACCGTGCAGTCCGGGCGCCGCGAGCGCAAGAAGGCCGCGACCCGTCAGAAGATCGCCGACACCGCGCTGCGGCTCTTCCTGGAACGTGGATACGACGCGGTGGGCATCCGCGACATCGCCGCCGAGGCAGACGTGGCCGTGACCACGCTCTTCTCCCACTTCGCCTCGAAAGAGGCCCTGGTGTTCGAGCAGGACGCCGACTTCGAGCACCGGCTCGCGCAGGCGGCCACCGGCCGCGCACCGGACGAGCCGCTCATGCCCGCGCTGCGCCGCGAGATCCACGCGATGGTCCGGCACTGCACGGCGGACGGCGCCGCCCCCATCTGGCGGATGATCGACGGATCGACCTCGCTGCGGGAGTACGAGGAATCGATGAGGCTTCGGCACGCGGAGTCACTGGCGACGGCCATCGCCGCCGACCCCCGGCTGTCCCGGACCCCGACGGCCTGCCGGACGATCGCCAGGTTCGTGGTCGACGCGTACGCGCTGGCCCGCGAAGCGGCCGATCCGGAGGCCGCGGTGGACGAGATCTTCGGGATGATCGAGGCGGCCTGGGAGTCCACGGCCCCCTGAGGGCACCCGGCCGGCACACGGACGAGGGGCCCCGCACGACGCCGGGCCCCTCGTCGGTGTGCCCACGGGCACGGAACGTACCGCTCAGCCGCCCTGGCCGGCGCTACCGATCGGGCCGACCGTCACCGGGGAGCCGGACCCGTCCGTGACGGGCAGCGAACCCTTGCCCGGCCAGGCGAGGGTGACCGACTTCGTCTCGTTGGGCGGGGTCACCACCAGCCCGGTGATGCGGACGCCGGAGCCCCCGGTTTCGTTGAGCGGGTAGTTGATGGCGAAGGCGATCGTCTTGCCGTTCTTGAGGACGTACGGGTCTGCGGGCTCACCCTTGCGCTCGGCGGAGATCGAGCCCGCGTTGGTCTTGAGGTCGACGCCCGCGAACCCGGCGATCACGCAGTCCCGGCCGCTGCTGTTCTTCATCTCCACCGCGACGGTCCCGTCCGGGTCGCCGTCGATGAAGTTGTCGATCGCCGTGATCTTCAGCCCGTCGGTGCGGCACTTGGCGGTCTTGCTCTGCTCGTCGGCCCCGGCACCGGCAGCGGTGTCCTTCCCGCCGGAACCCGCCCCGGGGGAAGCCGCGTCCGAGCCGGCCGAGCCCGGACCGTCGCTGGACGGGGACGCGGTCGCCACGGACGACGGGTCGGTCTGCGCCGCGGCGTCGTCGTCGTTCTGGCAGGCCGTGAGCGAGAGGCCCGCGGCGACGACCAGGGCGGCGAAGGTGATCTTGTGAGCGCGCATCGATTCGTCCTCGGTATCCGTTGACAGTTCTGATCAGCAAGAACTGTCCGGAACGGGGGTACGTTGCGCCCGACCGGTGTCTCATACACCCCTGTTACACAGCCGTTGGACGACCGTTTCATCCCGACCGGCGTGGGCTGCGGCGGACATGGAAAGGGGCCCGCGCGGACGTCGCGCGGGCCCCTCGTGAACGCACACCTACGCCCAGGTGATCAGCCGCTTCGGCTGCTCCAGGACCGCGGCGATGTCCGCCAGGAACTTGGAGCCCAGCTCACCGTCGATCAGACGGTGGTCGAACGACAGGGCCAGCGTGGTCACCTGGCGGGGCTTCACCTTGCCCTTGTGGACCCACGGCTGGAGCTTGATCGCGCCGACCGCGAGGATCGCGGACTCGCCCGGGTTCAGGATCGGCGTACCGGTGTCGACGCCGAAGACGCCCACGTTGGTGATGGTCACCGTGCCGCCCGCCATCGCGGCCGGGGACGTCTTGCCGTCCCGGGCCGTGGCGACCAGCTCGCCCAGGGACGCGGCCAGCTGCGGCAGCGTCCGGTCGTGGGCGTCCTTGATGTTCGGGACGATCAGGCCGCGCGGAGTGGCGGCGGCGATGCCCAGGTTCACGTAGTGCTTCTGGACGATCTCCTGGTTCGCCTCGTCCCAGACCGCGTTGACCCCGGGGTTCCGCTTGATCGCGACCAGGAGGGCCTTGGCGATGATGAGGAGCGGATTGACCCGCACCCCCGCCATGTCCTTGTCCTCCTTCAGCTCCGCGACGAGCTTCATCGTGCGCGTCACGTCGACGGTCACGAACTCGGTGACGTGCGGGGCGGTGAACGCGCTGCCGACCATCGCCTGGGCGATGGCCTTCCGCACGCCCTTGACCGGGATACGCGTCTCGCGGGCGCCGGCCGGGACGGGAGCGACGGCCTGTACGGGGGCCGGGGCCTCGACGGACGGCTCAGGCACCGAAGGCACCGCAGGTGTCTCCGGCGTCGCCGCCGCGTGCACGTCCTCGCGCGTGATCACACCGCCCACGCCGGTCGGGGTGACCGTCGCCAGGTCGATGCCCAGGTCCTTCGCGAGCTTGCGGACCGGCGGCTTGGCCAGCGGACGGGCCTCCGGAACCGCGGCCGTGCCCTGGCCGTTCAGCTCGGCCTGGACCGCCGCGGGGGCGGCCGCCGGGGGTGCGGTCTCGGCGCCCTTGCGGGCCCGGCGCTTCGTGGAGGACTCGGCCACGCCGTAACCCACCAGAACGGGCTGGCGGCCCTTCGGCGCCTCGGCCTCGGGAGCGGCCTCGGGGGCGGCGGCGGCCTCGGGCGCCTCAGCACCGGAGTCGGACCCCGGCGCCACGTCCACCGCGATGATCACCTGGCCCACGTCGACCGTGGTGCCCTCGGGGAAGCGCAGTTCGTGGACGACGCCGTCGAACGGGATCGGCAGCTCGACGGCGGCCTTCGCGGTCTCGACCTCGCAGACGACCTGGCCGTCGGTGACGGCGTCGCCGGGCTGGACGTACCACTTGAGGATCTCGGCCTCGGTCAGTCCCTCGCCCACGTCGGGCATCTTGAACTCACGGAAGCGAGCAGCGTTGGAAGTGTCGGTCATCGTGGTCACGCTCCTCTCTCCTCAGTACGCCAGCGAGCGGTCGACGGCGTCGAGCACCCGGTCCAGGCCCGGCAGGTACTCCTCCTCCAGCCGCGCCGGCGGGTACGGGGCGTGGTAGCCGCCGACCCGCAGCACGGGCGCCTCCAGGTGGTAGAAGCACCGCTCCGTGATGCGAGCGGCGATCTCGGCCCCGGAGCCGTAGAAGACGGGTGCCTCGTGGACGACGACCAGGCGGCGGGTCTTCTCGACGGACGCCTGGATGGTGTCGAAGTCGATGGGGGACATCGAGCGCAGGTCCACGACCTCGACCGACTTGCCCTCCTCCTGGGCGGCCGCGGCGGCCTCCAGGCAGACCTTCACCATCGGGCCGTACGCGGCGAGCGTGAGGTCCGTGCCGGTGCGGGCGACGGACGCGGCGTGCAGCGCCCCCGGAATGGACTCGGTGTCGACCTCGCCCTTGTCCCAGTAGCGCCGCTTCGGCTCGAAGAAGATGACCGGGTCGTCGCTCTGGACGGCCTGCTGCATCATCCAGTACGCGTCCGACGCGTTGGACGGGGAGACCACCTTCAGGCCCGCGACGTGCGCGAACAGCGCCTCGGGCGACTCGCTGTGGTGCTCGACGGCGCCGATGCCACCGCCGTACGGGATGCGCACGACGACGGGCATCTTGACCTTGCCGAGCGCCCGGGCGTGCATCTTCGCGAGCTGCGTGACGATCTGGTCGTACGCCGGGAAGACGAAGCCGTCGAACTGGATCTCGACGACGGGCCGGTAGCCGCGCAGCGCGAGGCCGATCGCCGTACCGACGATGCCCGACTCGGCGAGCGGGGTGTCGATGACACGGTCCTCGCCGAAGTCCTTCTGGAGGCCGTCGGTGATCCGGAAGACGCCGCCGAGCTTGCCGACGTCCTCACCCATGATGAGGACCTTCGGGTCGGTGTCGAGGGCCCTGCGCAGCGACTCGTTGAGCGCCTTCGCGAGGGACATCTTTTCCACGGCCATGGTTACTTGCCCTCCTCGGCGAACGATGCCTGGTAGGCGGCGAACTCGGCGCGCTCCTCGTCGACGAGCGGGTTGCCGTCGGCGTAGACGTGGTCGAACATCGCCATCCGGTCCGGGTCGGGCATCGCCCGTACGGCCTCGCGGACGCGCTTGCCGAGGGCTTCGCTCTCCTCGTCGAGGGCGGTGAAGAACGCCTCGTCGGCCGCGCCCTCCCTCTCCAGGTACGTGCGCAGGCGCAGGATCGGGTCCTTCGCCTCCCAGGACGCGCGCTCCTCGTCGGCCCGGTACTTCGTCGGGTCGTCGGAGGTGGTGTGCGCGCCCATGCGGTACGTGAACGCCTCGACCAGGGTCGGGCCCTCGCCGCGCCGGGCCCGCTCCAGGGCGGACCGGGTGACGGCCAGGCAGGCCAGGACGTCGTTGCCGTCGACCCGGACGCCGGGGAAGCCGAAGCCCTGGGCGCGCTGGTAGAGCGGCACCCGGGTCTGCTTCTCGGTGGGCTCGGAGATCGCCCACTGGTTGTTCTGGCAGAAGAAGACGACCGGGGCGTTGTAGACGGCGGAGAAGGTGAACGCCTCCGCGACGTCGCCCTGGCTGGAGGCGCCGTCCCCGAAGTACGCGATCACGGCCGAGTCCGCGCCGTCCTTGGCCACGCCCATGGCGTAACCCGTGGCGTGCAGGGTCTGCGAGCCGATGACGATCGTGTACAGGTGGAAGTTGTTGCTGTTCGGGTCCCAGCCGCCGTGGTTCACACCGCGGAACATTCCGAGCAGGTTGGTCGGGTCGACGCCCCGGCACCAGGCCACACCGTGCTCACGGTAGGTCGGGAAGACGTAGTCGTCGTCGCGCAGGGCCCGTCCCGATCCGATCTGGGCGGCCTCCTGGCCCAGCAGGGAGGCCCACAGGCCCAGCTCGCCCTGGCGCTGGAGGGCGGTGGCCTCGGCGTCGAAGCGGCGGGTGAGGACCATGTCCCGGTACAGGCCGCGCAGCTCTTCCGCGCTCAGGTCGATCGAGTAGTCCGGGTGCTCGACGCGTTCGCCCTCGGGCGTCAGCAGCTGTACGAGCTCGGGCGTCGAACCCTCCGGCGTCTTCGCGGGCGTTTTCGCGGCGCTGGTCCGCTTGCTGCTGCGTCGCGGTTTGCGCGCGGCAGTGCTCTCCACGGTCACGTGCGTGCTCCTCCGTCGGTCCGGCCCCCGGGGTCTGCCGGGAGACCAGTGCGGCTCGCCTGTGTCCGTACCCGTGCACGGGGTGGGTGCCGCTCGGTCCGGGAAACAGGCGTGACAGGTGCCCCGGCGAGCGCCCTGTTCAAGGCACGTTACCCAGTGGGTCCCGTAACTGCGAAACCCTTCCTGACCTGCGATTTTGCTTGGATATCCAAGTAAATCGAGGAATTCGGGGAGTCTCGCTGGTCACAGCACTGATCACAGCCTCGCAGGCCGCCGGAACAACGGCACGTTATCCCGCCGGACAGCGGCAGGGAAGGGGTGAATGTGTGAGACTGCGATTGTGCGCGTAAATGGAAAAATCACTGTTTTTCTGCTCGACGACCATGAAGTCGTCCGGCGCGGGGTCCATGAGCTGCTGTCGATGGAGGACGACATCGAGGTGGTCGGCGAGGCCGGCACGGCGGCGGACGCGCTGGTGCGGATTCCGGCGGTCCGCCCCGATGTGGCCGTGCTCGACGTGCGGCTGCCGGACGGCAGCGGGGTGGAGGTCTGCCGCGAGATCCGGTCCCAGGACGACTCCGTCCACTGCCTGATGCTGACGTCGTACGCCGACGACGAGGCGCTGTTCGACGCGATCATGGCGGGCGCCGCGGGATACGTGCTCAAGGCGATCCGGGGCAACGAACTGCTGACGGCCGTACGGGACGTGGCGGCCGGCAAGTCGCTGCTCGACCCGGTCGCCACCGCGCGGGTGCTGGAGCGGCTGCGCGAGGGGAAGAGGGGGCAGGGCGACGAGAAGCTCGCGACCCTCACGGACCAGGAGCGCAGGATCCTCGACCTGATCGGCGAGGGCCTGACCAACCGGGCGATCGGCGAACGGCTGCACCTCGCCGAGAAGACGATCAAGAACTACGTGTCCAGCCTGCTGTCCAAGCTGGGCATGGAGCGCCGCTCGCAGGCCGCCGCGTACGTGGCACGGCTCCAGGCGGAGAAGCGCTGAGGGGGCAAGACGCCCCCTCAGGACTTTGGTCCCGGCGAAACGGGGGCCCCGGCCTCTTATCCGGCCCTCACGCCGTGGCCGACAGTGGAGGACATGTCCCACGAGGAACTCCACGCGATCGACCTGCTCGGCCGGGTCCCCTACGGCCGGCTGGCGACCAGCATGCGGGCCCTCCCGATGCTGACGGTGGCCCGGCACATCGTCATCGACGGCCGCGTCGTGCTGCGCATGCACAGCGGTCTCGGGCACCACGGCGCCTGCGACGGGGCGGTCGTGGCCTACGGCGCGGACAACTTCAACACCGCCCCCGCCGGGACCGAGGACCTGTGGTCCGTGCAGTTCACCGGGCCCGCCCGGATCGTCGATCCGACCCCCGCCCAGCGCGAGCTCTTCGGACCCGCCCCCGTCGAGGTCAACGGCGAGCCGTTCGCCCCGTCGTACCTCTGGCTCGAACCTCACTTCGTCACGGTGCACACTCTGGACTTCCACGCAACTCAGCAGATCCGCAACGCAGCGTGATCTAACATCTGAAGCGTGTCGCGCTCATCTGTCGCCTCCCCGCCGGTCCCGCCGGTCGGCGAGGTGCTTCGCCGTTACCCGGACGCCGGTGAGCCGCTCACCTGCACCCCGCTCTCCCAGGGCCTGCTCAACCACGGTTACCGGGTGTCCACCACGCGGGGTTCGTACTTCCTCAAGCACCACTCGGACGACGCCACCCGCGACCGCGCCACCATCGTCCGCCAGCACCGCGCGACGCGACGCCTCCAGTCACTCGGAGTGCCCGTCGCCCCGCCGCTGGGGGCCCGCGACGGGGAGACCGTCACCGAGATCGCCGGCCGCCGCTACGCCCTCCACCCCTGGGTCGACGGCCTGCACCGGGGCGGCGCCCAGCTCACCCTCGCCCAGTCCATGCGTCTCGGGACGCTCCTCGGAGCCGTACACACGGGTCTTGAGCAGGTCATGGGGACCGAGCACGATACGGGGACGGGCGGCGGGCGGCCGCCCGGTTACGCGAGTCCGCAGGCGGCCGACACCTTCGCGCTGATCGGCGACCTGCTCGCCGCCGCGCGCGGGCGCGGGAGCCGGGACGCCTTCGACGAGCTGGCCGAGCACCGGCTGCGCGAGCGGCGCGTCCTGCTGGAACGGTACGCCGACCGCCGGCCGCCGGACCCGGGGGCGCCCGCCACCGGCTGGGTGCACGGCGACTTCCACCCGCTGAACGTGCTCTACCGGGGCGCGAACCCGGTCGCGATCCTGGACTGGGACCGGCTGGCCGTCCAGCCCCGGGCGGAGGAGGCGGTGCGCGCGGCGGCGATCTTCTTCGTCCAGCCGGCCGGTGCGCTGGACCTGACGAAGGTACGCGCCTACGCCCGGGCCTACCGGCGGGCGGCCGGGGCGGACGCGGCGGAACTGGCGGCCGCGGTGCACCGGGTCTGGTGGGAGCGGCTCAACGACTTCTGGATACTGCGCTGGCGCTACTGCCTGGACGACCGCAGGGCCGACCCGCAGTTCCCCGCGGTGTCGGCCCTGGCGGTCTGGTGGACCCGTGAGTACGAGGCGGTGCGCGCGGCGTTCACGGGATGAGCGGGGGGATCAGCCGGTGGTCGTGCCGGTCGCGCCCACCGCGGTTCCGGTGGTAGCGCCCTCGGCGGCACCGCTGGCGGCCCCGTCCGAGCCCTCGGACGCGCCTTCGCTCGTGCCGGTGCTGCCGCCGTCGCTGGTACCCGTATTGCCGCCGTCGGTGGTACCCGTATTGCCGCCGTCGGTGGTCGTGCCGGTGTCGCCGTTGGTCCCCGTACCGCCGTCGCTCGTACCGTTGCCGCCGTCCCCGCCGGACCCGCTGCCGCTGGTGTCACCGCCGTCCGTGCCGCCGCCGTCCGTGCCGCCCGTGCCCGGCTGGGGCGAGGAGGAGGACGGGGGCTCGGACGTCTGGCTCGGCGTGTACGAAGGCTTCCGGGTGTCGTCGCCCCAGCCGTCGCCGGTGCTGTTGCCCGGCTGCTGGGTGTTGCTCTCGGTCTCCTCCGGCGTCGGCGTAGGGGAGTCCTCCGTCGGCGTCGGCGAACTGGAGGTCTCGGTCGGCTGCTTCTCGTGCTTCTTGCCGCCGCCGTCCGCCGCGTTGAGCGCGATGGCCACGCCCGCGCCGATCGCGATCAGGGCGAGCACGACGAACAGCAACAGCTTGCCGCGCCCGCCGCCGCCCTGCCGGGTGCTGCCGCCGTCGTAGCCCCCGTCGTCCGGGTTCATCGGCGGGAGGATCGGGGCCTGCGAGGTGTCCCCGTGCTGCGGGTAGCCGCCCATGGCGCGGGTGGCGCCGGTCATGCCGCGGGGCGGGGTGCCGGGGCCGTCGTTGAGGACGACCTGGCCGGTGTTCCACGTCCCGGTGTGGCCGCCCTGCACCTGGAGCATCTGCAGGCCGTACTGGACCAGCCCGCGCATCTCCTCGGCGCTCTGGAAGCGGTCGTCCGGGTCCTTCGCCAGCGAGCGCATGACGAGCCCGTCCAGCTCCGGCGGCACCGAGTCCAGGATCTGCGACGGCGGGACCGGGATGTCCTGCACGTGCTGGTACACCACGGAGAGCGGCGTCTCGCCCGTGAACGGGGGCCGCAGCGCCAGCAGTTCGTACAGCAGGCAGCCGGTGGCGTACAGGTCGGAGCGGTGGTCGACGGCCTTGCCCAGTGCCTGCTCGGGGGAGAGGTACTGCGGCGTGCCCATGACCATGCCGGTCTGCGTCATCGTGGACTGCGCGCCGTGCAGCGCGCGGGCGATGCCGAAGTCCATCACCTTGACCGCACCGGAGTGGGTGATGATCACGTTGGCGGGCTTGATGTCGCGGTGCACGATGCCGTGCTGGTGCGAGTAGGCGAGCGCCTCCAGCACCCCGGAGACGATGATCAGCGCCTGCTCCGGCGGCGGGGCCTCGGCGTTGAGCAGCAGGTCGCGGATCGTGCGGCCCTCGACGAGCTCCATCACGATGTACGGGACGGTCTGGCCGGCGACGGTGTCCTCGCCGGAGTCGTAGACCGCCACGACCGCATGGTGGTTGAGCCCGGCGACCGACTGCGCCTCGCGCGTGAAGCGGGCCTTGGAGACCGGGTCCTCGGCGAGGTCGGAGCGCAGCAGCTTCACCGCGACCGTGCGGCCCAGCCGGACGTCCTCCGCCGCGAACACCTCGGCCATGCCGCCCCGGCCGAGGCGGTGGGTCAGCCGGTACCGTCCGTCGCCGACGACCCCGCCGATGCCGAAGGATTCGGTGCCATCCGGAACTCCGCCGCCGTTTGCTTCGGGTTCGGGTGCCATCAGTCCTCGCCGTCGTATCTGTCCGCTCTGTCCGCGCGTCCGCGGGGTCTCACGGTGCCTTGCCGCGTTGCCGGCTGCACTGCCGGCCGCGTTGCCCCGTCACGCTACAGCCTCTGTACGACAGGCCGATCCGGCGCCGGACCGGCCATCCAATCGGCTGGCGCGCCGCCGACGCAAATTCCATGCTGATCCTGTAACGCTTGCGAGACGCTTCCAGCGCGTACGGTCACGGAACGGGCACCCGGCTTGACGTGTCGTACCCCTCGGGCAGACTTGGCCAGTAATACGGATCATCGCGTGAGTGGCACGCAGAGTTCGCGTGAGTCGCGCGCCGAGGGGGAAGCAAGTCATGAGCCAGGACGGCGGACACGGTACGCAGGGTCGCTACGCGGGCGGTTCGGTCGCCGGCGGCCGTTACCAGCTGCGTGATCTGCTCGGCGAAGGCGGGATGGCGTCCGTATACCTGGCGTACGACTCCGCCCTCGACCGGCAGGTCGCGATCAAGACCCTCCACACCGAGCTGGGCCGTGAGCAGTCCTTCCGCGAGCGCTTCCGCCGCGAGGCGCAGGCCGTGGCCAAGCTCCAGCACACCAACATCGTCTCGGTGTTCGACACGGGCGAGGACGAGCTCGGCGGCGCGCTGATGCCGTACATCGTCATGGAGTACGTGGAGGGGCAGCCGCTCGGTTCGGTCCTCGCGGCGGACATCCGCACCCAGGGCGCGATGCCGGCCGACAAGGCGCTCAAGGTCACCTCGGACGTGCTGGCCGCGCTGGACACCAGCCATGAGATGGGCCTGGTGCACCGCGACATCAAGCCGGGCAACGTCATGGTGACCAAGCGCGGCATCGTCAAGGTCATGGACTTCGGCATCGCCCGCGCCATGCAGTCCGGCGTCACGTCGATGACGCAGACCGGCATGGTCGTCGGCACCCCGCAGTACCTCTCCCCCGAACAGGCCCTGGGCCGCGGGGTGGACGCGCGCTCCGACCTCTACTCGGTCGGCATCATGCTCTTCCAGCTGCTGACCGGCCGCCTCCCCTTCGACGCGGACTCCCCGCTCGCCATCGCGTACGCGCATGTGCAGGAGGAGCCGGTCGCCCCGTCGACGATCAACCGCTCGCTGACGCCGGCGATGGACGCGCTCGTCGCCCGCGCGCTCAAGAAGAACCCCAACGAGCGCTTCCCGAGCGCGGCGGCCATGCAGGACGAGATCGCGCGCGTGCTGAGCGCGGGCGGCCGGACCGGCGCGCCGGTGATCGTCGGGGACGGCAGCGTCCCGGCGAACAGCGGTTCCGGGGTCGGCTCGGCGGTCTTCCCGCCGGTCGACCAGTCCGCGCCCGCCCCGCAGAGCGTCCAGACGCCGTACCAGCCGGGCCCCTACCAGCCCCAGCCCGGCCCGTACGGCCCGGCCACCCCGGCCCCCGCCACGAACCCGTCGTACGGCTACCCGCAGACGGGCGTCCCGGCCTACGCGAACCAGGCACCCCTCCAGCACCAGACGCCGACGCCGTACACGATCTCCCCGCAGACGGCGTCGACCCCTGCCTCCGGCGGGGGCTCCAAGCGGAACATGCCGGTGATCATCGGCTCGATCGTCGTCGCGCTGGTCGCGATCGGCGGCCTGATCACGGTCATCGCGCTCAACGGCGACGACAAGAAGGGCGGCACGGAGGCCAAGGCCAGCGAGTCCCCGGCCGGCGAGCACCGCGATCCGGAGCGGAACCGGACGATCGACCCCGACGACTGCTCGGAAGCGTACGAGGACACCGACGACCCGCAGAAGGTCGACGCCCCGAACTTCATGTACAAGGACATCCTCTCGGTGCGCGCCTGCGCGGACGCGGCAGGCTGGACGCTCAAGGTGAAGAAGGTCCCGGGCAACGCGTACGCGGAGGACCAGGTCGTCAACCAGTTCCCGTCGTCCGGAGCCGCGGTCCCGAAGACCGGCGCCCACTTCGAGCTGGAGATCGCCACGGGCGACCCGGCGTAGTTCAAGGCCGGAACAAGCCAACTAAGGCTCAAATTTCATGACCCGCACACAATGGAAACAAGCTAGGATTTCCTTGCTCTTTACACCGGCAAGGGGGACCCTTATGCACATGCGTGGCAAATCAATACTCTTCACGGCCGCTACGACAGCTTTCCTGAGCGCGTTCTCGATGAATTCAGCATGGGCCGCGCACGGTGCCGTAGTGTCCGCTGAGACGACCGGCGCGTTCGGCGAGGCATACGTGACTTTCGCCAGCCACACGTACGCCAGCAAGATCGAACTAAGGTCCGTCGACACTGTCTCGGATGGCCATAACGCGCGACTGCGCCTCATGACCAAACACGACGATGGCACGGTCGCCTACTGGGGATGGCGAAAGAACTACGGCGGCGCGGGTTTCCAGGACACCTGGGTAACTACCCTCAAAGACCCCAAGGGGATCGCAAAGGTCCGCCTTCAAGTATGCAGAGCAGAGGACAACGAAATCCTCAATTGCGCGTACAGCGCATGGAAAGCAAATTACTACGCCTAACGAATAAGAAAGCGCTGGTGTCGACAAAGAAAAGTTGCCGGCACCCGCTTCATTTCCACGCGCCTCGATTCCGGTAACCCAGCAACGACACTGATGACGACTGGCCGATCGAACTCATATCTCGATTCACCAGATTGCACCGCTCTAAGTGCCGGTCCCTCACCCCCATGTGACGCTGACGCCATGACTCGAGCAGTGTGCGTATCGCAAGTCTTCATGCGGAGGGCGACCATGGTGGTCGCGACTGCGGCAATGCTCGCCGCGACGGCCGGAGTCCCGGCACATGCGGCCGAGGAATGCGCGCGCACCGACCTGATCGCGACCCTGGCGCCGACCCCGGGCGCTTCCGGGTCGCCCTCTCCCTCCCCTTCCGCCAGCGGTTCGCCGCGTGCCGGGGAGATGCAGTCGCCGCTCGCCGGCTGGCCCGCCGGGGCCGGGCGGGAGCGGCCCGGGCGGTCGGCCGCCGAGGTGGCCCGGGAGGACGCGCGGGAGGACCGGGAGCAGCGGGCCGAGGAGACGGCGCCGGCCGCCGTGCCGGCCTTCACGCCCGATCCGGACGACTTCCCCGGTCCGCTTCCGGCGGGGCGCCAGGCGCTGGACGGGGCGACCGTCGAGCGGGTGCAGCAGGTGTCGCTCGGGGCGGGGATCGCCCTGGTCGGGCTGGGTCTCGGCTTCCTCGCGCTGCGGATGCGCCGCGCCCGCTGACCGTACGGGGCTCCCTCCGAACCGCGTCCACGAGACTTGCGGTGATCAACATACTCGGTATACATACTCAGTATGTCGATCCGTCACGGGCTTCTGGCCCTCTTGGAGCGCGGACCGCGCTACGGCTCCCAGCTCCGCACCGAATTCGAGTCGCGCACCGGCTCCACCTGGCCGCTCAACGTCGGGCAGGTGTACACGACGCTGAGCAGGCTGGAGCGCGACGGCCTGGTCGTCCAGGACGGCGAGGACGACCAGGGCCACGCCCTCTACTCGATCAGCGACGCCGGGCGCACGGAGCTGCGCGCCTGGTTCGAGACGCCGGTCGACCGCAGCAACCCGCCCCGTGACGAGCTGGCCATCAAGCTGGCCATGGCGGTCGGGGCGCCCGGCGTCGACATCAGGGCCGTCATCCAGGCCCAGCGGCACCACACCGTGAAGGCCATGCAGGACTACACCCGCCTCAAGGCGCAGTCCCTCGCCCAGGCGCCCGCCAACCGCGACGAGGTGGCCTGGCTGCTCGTCGTGGAGCAGCTGATTTTCCAGGCGGAGGCCGAGGCCCGCTGGCTGGACCACTGCGAGGCCCGGCTGATCCGCCTCGCCGAGGCCGCCGCCACGGAGCCGGAGCCGGGCCCGCCGCCTGGCCCGGCCACCCGCACCGCCGCCCGGCCCGCCGCCCGGCCCGCCGCCCGGCCCGCCGGCCGGTCCCGCACGCGCCGCTGAGTCCGGCACCCCTTACACCCACCCGTTCCGAGAGGGAACCATGTCCCTGCACGTCCCGTCCCCAGCCGCACCGCCCCTGACGGTGGACGCACCGGTGCTCGAACTCCGCTCGCTCACCCGCACCCACGGCACCGGAATCGCCGAGGTCCACGCGCTGCGCGGCATCAGCCTGTCGGTGCACGCCGGTGAACTCGTCGCCGTGATGGGCCCGTCCGGCTCCGGCAAGTCCACCCTGCTCACCCTCGCCGGAGGCCTCGACACCGCGAGCGGCGGCCAGGTGGTCATCGAGGGCCAGGACATCTCCACGCTCGGCCGCAAGGGCCTCGCCGCCCTGCGCCGCCGCAGCGTCGGTTACGTCTTCCAGGACTACAACCTGATCCCCGCCCTGACCGCCGCCGAGAACATCGCCCTGCCCCGCGAGCTCGACGGCGTCTCGGTCCGCAAGGCCCGCAAGGAGGCCCGCGCCGCGCTGGAGGAGATGAACCTCCTGGAGATCGCGGACCGCTTCCCGGACGAGATGTCCGGCGGCCAGCAGCAGCGCGTCGCCATCGCCCGCGCGCTGGTGGGCGACCGGCGCCTGGTCCTCGCCGACGAGCCGACCGGCGCGCTCGACTCCGAGACCGGCGAGGCCGTCCTCGCGCTCCTGCGCAACCGCTGCGACCAGGGCGCGGCCGGGGTGATGGTCACGCACGAACCGCGTTACGCGGCCTGGGCGGACCGGGTCGTCTTCCTGCGGGACGGTTCGATCGTCGACCAGACGCTGACGGCCGGAGCCGACTCGCTGCTGGCCGCCGGGGGAGCCGAGTGAGCCTCTTCACGGGGTGGCGCGCCGCCCTCCGGATAGCCCGCCGCGACGCCCTGCGGGCCAAGGGCCGCAGCGCCCTGGTGGTCGCGATGATCGCGCTGCCGGTCCTCGGGGTGACGGCCGCCGACATCACGTACCGCAGCGCGGACCTGAGCCCGGCCGAGCAGCTGACGGCCGAGATCGGCTCGGCCGACGCGGTGTACAGCGACGTCGGCCTGGGGCCGATCGAGCAGATGCCCGACGGCACCATGTACAACGGCGTGAAGACTCCCGACGACGACGTGCCGCCGATCGACATGCACGCCGTCCTCCCCCGGGACGCGCGGGTGATCAGCGAGCAGTCCGTGTCGGCCACCGTCTCGACCTCGTACGGGATCGCGAGCACAGAGGTCATCGAGCTGAAGACCTCGGACCCGATGGCCCGGGGGCGGATCGACCTCGTCGGGGGCGCGTTCCCGCGCGGCGCGGACGAGCTGGTGGCCACCGAGGCGTTCCTGAAGTCGGCGGGCCTGCAGGTGGGCTCCGACGTCACGGTGACGACCTCCGGCAAGAAGTACACGATCACCGGCGCGGTCGAACTGCCCGCCGACCTGGAGACGAAGCAGCTGTACGCGGAGCCGGGCGCGGTGATCGCTCCCTGGCAGGCGCTGGCCGACCGCGACAAGAAGGTTCCGGCGCCGCATCCGGGCGACACGCGGTGGCTGGTCGAGGGGGCCGGGGAGGCCGGGATCGTCTGGAAGGACGTGCTGGCGGCCAACAAGGCCGGCGCTCTCGTCACCTCCCGGCAGGTCTCCGAGAACCCGCCGCCGGACTCCGAGATCCCGCTGCTGCGGTCGAACCCGCAGTACGCCGAGTCCCGGACCTTCGCATCCGGCGAGACCAGCGCCGCCCTGATCACCGTCGTCGCGATGGCGCTCCTGGAGGTCGTGCTGCTGGCCGGACCCGCGTTCGCCGTGGGCGCCCGCCGCTCCCGGCGTCAGCTGGGCCTGCTCGGCACGTGCGGCGGCGACCGGAGCCAGGTCCGTGCGGTCGTGCTCGGGGGCGGTCTCGTCCTCGGCGGCGTCGGCGCGGTCGTCGGTGTCGTGACCGGCCTGCTGCTGACGGTGGTGTTCCGGCCGCTGATCGAGGGCTGGGCCGGTCACCGCTTCGGCTCCCTCGCGCTGCACCCCACGGAACTCCTGGTCATCGCCGTGCTCGGCCTGGTCACCGGGCTGCTGGCGGCGTTCGCCCCGGCGATCGTGGCCGGGCGGCAGTCCGTGCTGGAGTCGCTGACCGGCCGGCGCGGGGTGCGCCGCAGCTCCCGGGTGCTGCCGATCACGGGCGCCTGCGTGCTCGCGCTCGGTGTGCTCGTCGCCGTCTACGGGGGCACCGGCGGCGACTCCGCGATGGTCGCCGGCGGCTCGGTCGTCGCCGAGCTGGGCCTGCTGGCCTGTATCCCGGTGATCGTCGGGCTGCTGGGCCGGCTCGGGCGCAGGCTTCCGCTCTCGCCGCGGATGGCGCTGCGGGACGCGGCCCGGAACCGGGGCCGTACCGCTCCGGCGGTGGCCGCCGTCATGGCGGCGGTCGCGGGCTCGGTGGCCATCGCCACCTACATGGCCAGCAACATGGCCGAGTCCGACTACGCCTACACGCCCATGCTGACCGAGGGCACGATCGCCCTGACGGCCGGCGACACCGAGACCGCCGAGCGGCTTCCGGCGGCCCGCGCCGCCGTCGAGCACAACATGGCGGTGACCGGCGGCCGGGCCGACATATCCCGGGTCTGGGCGGGCAGCGACTGCACCGTCTACTACGAGGACGAGAACGGCGGCTGTGGCTCCCTCTCGCTGGTCAAGCCGACCGGAAAGGGACACACCTGCCCGCTCGACACCAAGGGCGCCAAGGAGCTGGCCGCGCGGCTCTCCGCCGACGAGCACCGCGCGATGATGCGGACCCCCGCCTGCGTGGACGTGCACAACTCCACCGGGACCTTCAGCTACGACTCCGACAACATCGTCATCGGTGACGCGGCGCTGCTCGACACCTACGTGAAGCTGGACGACCCGGCGGCGGCCGCCGCGCTGAAGGCCGGCACCCCCGTCCTGCTCAACGAGGCGTACGCGAAGAGCGGCGAGGTCACCCTGAAGGCCGTCCACACCTACAACGCCAAGGACACGAAGAACCGCAAGCTGCACCCCGGCGCCGCCCGGAAGACGACGGACCGGCTGAAGGTGTACGTCGCGAAGGCCGAGTACGCCACCACTCCCGGCATCCGCATGATCCTCCCGCAGCGGACCGCCGAACGCCTCGGCCTGCACACGCAGCCGCTCGGCAGCGTGTACACCGTCAGCCACGAGCCCACGGACGCGGAGAGCCAGCGGACCTCGGCGGCCATCGACCAGGCCGGGGGCGGTCTCTGGGTGCAGAGCAACTCGGGGGCGAACGAACGGGACAGCACGATCCTGCTGATCCTCACCCTGTTCGCCGGGGTGGTGACCGTGGGCGCCGCCGCGATCACGACCGGTCTCGCCAAGGCGGACGCGGAGGCCGACCTCACCACGCTCAGCGCGGTCGGCGCGCCCCCGCGCGTGCGGCGGACGCTCTCCGGCTTCCAGTGCCTGGTGGTGGCGCTGACCGGGGTGCTGCTCGGGACGGCGGCGGGTCTGGTGCCCGCGGTGGCGCTTCGGCTGGTCGATCTGCGCGAAGCGATGGAGTACATGCGGCAGCAGCCCATGGAGTCCGCGTACACGCCGATCGTGCTGCCCTGGGCGACCATCGGCCTGCTGGCCGTGGCGGTTCCGCTGCTGGCGGGCGGCCTCGCGGCGGCCTTCACCCGCTCCCGGGTGGCCCTGGCGCGCCGGGCCGGCTGAGCGGCTGAGCTGTTCGGTGCCCCCGGGGGCGGTGGATCAACCGTTTTCGGGGGCACCACAGTGGTGAACGCCGTGTGTGCGAGACAATGGCGGCATGGAGATGCCGAGGAATGAACGGTCGCAGGAGCACCCCCAGGTCCTCGTAGTGGGGCAGGACGGAATGGCGATCGGCGGCGGTGGCAATGACGACGAGTCGCGGGAGGTTCCGGTGACGGAGATGGTCGAGCAGCCCGCGAAGGTCATGCGCATCGGCAGCATGATCAAGCAGCTCCTGGAGGAGGTGCGGGCCGCTCCTCTCGACGAGGCGAGCCGGGTGCGTCTCAAGGAGATCCACACCGGTTCGGTCAAGGAGCTGGAGGACGGCCTCGCGCCGGAGCTGGTGGAGGAGCTGGAACGGCTGTCCCTGCCGTTCACCGAGGACTCCGTCCCTTCCGAGGCGGAGCTGCGGATCGCCCAGGCCCAGCTCGTGGGCTGGTTGGAGGGCCTCTTCCACGGCATCCAGACCGCTCTGTTCGCCCAGCAGATGGCGGCCCGCGCCCAGCTGGAGCAGATGCGCCGCGCGCTGCCGCCCGGCAGCGGCCCGGAGGAGGAGGGCGGGATCGACCCGCACGGCCCGGCCCGCTCGGGGCCTTACCTGTAACCGACCACGTACGGGAGGGGCCCGGCACACCGTTGTGTGCCGGGCCCCTCGCGTACGCTCGCGTGCGCTCAGGCGGCCGTGGGCGGCTGGAGCAGCACCTTGCCGATGTGGGCGCTGGATTCCATGACGCGGTGCCCCTCCGCCGCGTCCTGCATCGGCACCGTGCGGTCGACGACCGGCTTCACGATCCCGTCCGCGACGAGCGGCCACACGTGTTCGCGGACGGCCGCGACGATCGCCGCCTTCTCGGCGAGCGGGCGCCCGCGCAGCGAGGTCGCCGTGACGGCCGCCCGCTTGTTCAGCAGCGTGCCGAGGTTGAGTTCGCCCTTGGCACCACCCTGGAGCCCGATGATGGCGAGCCGGCCGTTGACGGCGAGCGCCTGCACGTTCCGGTCGAGGTACTTCGCGCCCATGATGTCGAGAATGACGTCCGCGCCCGCGCCGGCCGTGGTCTCGCGGATCTCCTCGACGAAGTCCTGCTCGCGGTAGTCGATCAGGATGTCCGCGCCCAGCTCCGCGCAGCGCGCCAGCTTCTCGGGGCTGCCGGCCGTCACGGCGACCCGCGCCCCGACCGCCTTGGCGAGCTGGATCGCCATCGTGCCGATGCCGCTGGACCCGCCGTGCACCAACAGCGTCTCGGCGGGCCTCAGATGGGCCACCATGAACACGTTGGACCAGACCGTGGCCGTCACCTCGGGCAGCGCCGCGGCCTGCGTCAGGTCGAGCCCCTCGGGTACGGGGAGCAGCTGGCCGGCCGGGACGGCGACCTTCTCCGCGTAACCGCCGCCCGAGAGGAGCGCGCACACCTCGTCGCCCACGGCCCAGCCGGTGACCCCGGGCCCGAGCGCCGAGACCCGGCCCGAGCACTCCAGGCCCGGGTAGGGGGAGGCCCCGGGCGGCGGGGCGTAGAAGCCCTGCCGCTGGAGCACGTCGGCCCGGTTGACCGCGCTGGACACGACGTCGACGAGGACCTCGCCCTCGCCGGCTACGGGATCGGGTACCTCGGCCCATACGAGCGCCTCGGGGCCACCGGGTTCGGGGATCGTGATCGCATGCATGGCCGCGAGGCTACTCCGTGGACGGAGCGGTCTCAGGAACGCGGGACGCCCTGGTGCGGCGGGTGAGCGGGCGGCTCGTTCGAGGCGCGGACGATGGTGATCAGGCGGTCCGTCAGCTGCAGCGGGCTCGCCGCCGGGTCGTCGTAGCCGAGGAGCCGGTGGCCCCGCAGCACGTTGACGACGAGGTCCTCCGTCTCCCGCACGCTCTTGCCGACCTCGCTCTTTATGACCGGCCGTTCGACGAGGTCGAGGCCGCTGCCCTGCTGGATGAGGTCCTCCATGACCGTGCCCGCGCTGGGGCTGAGCACCGAGAGGCCGAGCAGCCGGCCCGCCGCACTGGCACTGGTGATCACGGCGTCCGCACCGGACTGCCGCAGCAGCGGGGCGTTCTCCTCCTCGCGCACCGCGGCCACGATCTTCGCGCTCCGGTTGAGCTGGCGGGCGGTCAGCGCGACCAGCACCGCGGTGTCGTCGCGCTGGGTGGCGATGATGACCTGACGGGCCTTCTGCAACTCGGCCCGCAACAGCACATCGCTGCGCGTGGCATCCCCGACGACCCCGGTGAAGCCCTCGGCGTTGGCGATCTCCATCACCTTGGACGCCGGGTCGACGATGACGATCTGTTCCTTGCTCAGCCCGGTGGCGCACAGGGTCTGGATGGCCGAGCGGCCCTTCGTACCGAAGCCGACGACGACAGTGTGGTCACGCAAGTTGGTTCTCCAACGCTTCAGCCGGAAGTCCTCCCGGGTCCGCTCCGTGAGGACCTCAAGGGTGGTGCCGACCAGGATGATGAGGAAGAGCACGCGCAGCGGTGTCACGAGCACCACATTGATGAGACGGGCGCCGTCGCTGTACGGGGTGATGTCGCCGTACCCGGTGGTGGAGAGGGTGACCGTCGCGTAGTAGACCGCGTCCAGCAGGTCGACCTTGCCGTCGGCCGCGTCGTGGTAGCCGTCGCGGTCGATCCAGACGATGAACACGGTGATGGCCAGCACCATCAGAGCCATCATCAGCCGCTTGGCGACCTGGCGCGCCGGTCCGTCCACGACCCGGCGCGGAAGCATCACCCGGGTGGGGACGACCTGTTCGTCGGCCCGCCTGGCCATCGCGTCATGGCCGGGAAGTTTCACGTGAAACACCCTTCAGTCCACGGCGTCGCCGAGGCCCACGGTAGATCGAGGATCTCCACCTCGGTGCCGGACCGTACCCCGCCCGGCTCCACGACGGCCAACCCGTCCGCGGCGGCGATCCCGCGCAGCATGGCGGGACCGTTGTAATGCAGTGGTACGACGTGCTCCGCCCCGCCTGCGGTTCCGGGTTCTCCGGCCGCCCGATGGACCACGGGCACCAGCCGGGTGTCGTGCGGATGCCCGTGCACATCGTCGCGCACGGCCGCCCGGTAGGGGTCGGCGGGGGTGCGGCCGGCCAGTCCGCCCAGGAGCGGCCCGGCCAGCGTGAGCAGTCCGGAGACGGCGGCCAGGGGGTTGCCGGGCAGCCCTACGAGATAGGGCCCGGCGGAGTCGAGCCGGGCCAGCAGCATCGGATGGCCGGGGCGCACGGCGACACCGTCGACCAGCAGCTCGGCCCCGATCCGGGCGAGGACGCGGTGGACATGGTCGACGGGCCCGGCCGCGGTGCCCCCGGTCGTGATGATCAGGTCGGCGCCGGAGCCGGTGAGCGCCTTCCACAGCGCCTCCGCGTCGTCGCCGATGCGGCGCGGCGGAGAGACCTCGGCGCCCAGCGCGTGCACCCAGGGACCGATCATGGGCCCCAGCGCGTCACGGATCAGCCCGTCGTGCGGCAGCCCGGCGGTCAGCAGTTCATCGCCCAGCACGAGGACGTCGACGCGCGGCCGGGCGCGTACGGGGAGCTCGTCGTACCCGGCGGCCGCGGCCAGGCCGAGCACGGCGGGGGTGACGACCGCTCCGGCGGGGAGCAGGTGCTCCCCGGACCGGCATTCCTGGCCGCGCGGCCGGATGTCCTGCCCTTGGCTCACGGACCGCTGCGCGTACAGCAGCCCCTTGGCCTCGTCGGCGTGCGCGTGTTCGCTGCGGATGACGGCGGTGACCTCGGCGGGGATACGGGCGCCCGTGGCGATTCGGACGGCCTCTCCGTCGGACAGCGCGGCGGGGGCGCCGTGGCCGGCGAGGATGCCGCCGTCGCCCCGGATGCGCCAGGGCCCGGGCCCGGCGACGGCCCACCCGTCCATGGCCGAGGTATCGAAGGACGGCAAGTCGGTGAGCGCGGCCAGCGGTTCCCCGAGCACCCGCCCGACCGCACCCCCGAGCCCCACCCGCTCGACCCGCACGGACCCGGTCTCCCCGGCCCGCTCGGCGATACGCCGGGCGGCCCGCCAGGGGAGGGCGGCGTGGCGGGGGGTGCGGGCGGGGGCGCCCGGCGCGGCGGCGGGGCGGGGGGCGGGGCCGCCGGTGGCCGGGGTGCCCTCGGCGGCAGGGCGGGGCGGGTCGCCGGCGGGGCGGGGGGCGGGGCCGCCGGTGGCCGGGGTGCCGCCCGGCAGAGCGGGGTGCTGGGCGTGCGGCTCGTCGGCAGGGCGGCGGGACGGTTCGCCGGCGGACGGGGCATCCGGCCAGTCGTTCTGCAAGCCGGTGAGCCAGTCGTTCGGCACAGGGGAGGCCGGACCCGCCGACGACGCGGCGGACCGGCCGGACGGCCCGCCCGTGGGCGCGCCCTCCGCGTTCCGGGACGCCTGCGCGCTCACCAGGGCCAGGGCCTGGGCGACGGCCCGCTCCTCATCGGCTCGGTCCTCATCCGCCCGCTCCCCATCCGCCCGGTCCAGCGCCGCGGCACCCGTCGGCGCGGCTACGCGGTGCTCGCCCTCGGCGGGACGTCCGTCGGCGGCAGTGGGCCGCCCGCCCGTGGTGGCGGGGCTTTCGGGGGAGGCGGGGTCTCCGGTGGAGGCGGGGCGCCCGAGGTTTTCGGGGCCCCCGGGCCCCGTCACGGCGTCTCGTTCTCGTCCGCCCAGCGAAGCGCGAGCGCCACCGCCTTGCGGGTGGCCTCGGCCACCGCCTCGGGCCCGTCGCCGCTCGCCTTCCCCGCCGCGTACCCGACCAGGAAGGTCGTCAGGGGCGCGGCGGGCCGGGCGACGCCGTGAGCGGCGTCACGGGCGAGGTCGAGCAGGAGGCCGGTGTCGACGTCGAGTTCGATGCCGAGTTCTTCCTTGACTGCGGTGATCCATTCGTCCAGCACCGTCCCATGGTCCCTGATCCGGGCCCGGGCCGAAGCGATGTCCTCCCAGGTGTCGCAGTCGAACGAGGCGAGCGGACCGGCCGGCACCCGGCGCAGCGTCAGCTCCTCCGTGAGCAGTCGCAGCGGCAGCCCGGCCAGACCGCCGTGTTCCGCGGCGAGAAGCGCGAGTTCGCGACGGAGCGGCTCGGCCCGGTAGGCGGCGACCAGCGGCTGGTCGCGCCCGTCCTCGTCGGAACACAGGGCGCCGTCGACGCCCTCGCCCCGAACCGCGGCCGCCAGCAGCGCCCGGACCGTGTCGGCGCCGAGGAACGGCAGATCGGCGGAGAGCACGAGCAAGCGCTCCGCGGAGGTGTGCCGCACCCCCGCGTCGAGCGCCGCCAACGGCCCGCCGCCCCGGGGAACTTCGCGCGCCCAGGTCACCGCGCGCACGGTGGGCCGCCGGTCCCCCACCACCACGGTGGCCCCGGCGCCGGCGCAGGCGGCGAGCACCCGGTCGAGCAACGCCCGGCCGCCCACCCGCAACCCGGGCTTGTCGGCACCGCCGAGCCGCTTGGCGGCCCCTCCGGCGAGAACGATGGCGTCGTAGGCGGTCATGTCCCGAGTATGCGGGCCCCGCCGGACGGTGGTCCGGGCAGGCTCCCGCCGGACCACCGGGGGCACCCGGCCACCCGCGCCGACCGGCCCCGCCCCCTACAGACTCCGCAGCAGCAACGCCGGCCGCTCCACGCAGTCCGCCACGTACCGCAGGAAGCCCCCGGCGGTCCCGCCGTCGCAGACGCGGTGGTCGAAGGTCAGGGAGAGCTGGACGACCTGACGGACGGCGAGCTGCCCTTCGTACACCCACGGCTTGGGGACGATGCGGCCGACGCCCATCATCGCGGCCTCGGGGTGGTTGATGATCGGCGTCGACCCGTCGACCCCGAACACCCCGTAGTTGTTGAGCGTGAACGTGCCGCCGGTCAGCTGCGCCGGCGTCAGCGTCCCCGTTCTGGCCGCCTCGGTCAGCCGGGCGATCTCCGCGCCGATCGACTCCGTGGTGCCCGCGTGGGCGTCGCGGACGACCGGGACGACCAGGCCCCGGTCGGTCTGGGCCGCGAACCCGAGGTGGACCTGCGGCAGCCGTACGATCTCGCGCGCCTCCTGGTCCACCGTCGAGTTGAGCTCGGGGTAGCGGGCCAGGGCCGCCGTGCAGATACGGGCGAGGAGCGCGAGGACGGAGACCTTCGGCGTCCCGGGACCGGCGACGCTGTTCATCGAGGCCCGCGCGGCCATCAGCTCCGTCGCGTCGGCGTCGACCCAGCAGGTGGCGTCGGGAATCTCGCGCCGGCTGCGGGACAGCTTGTCGGCGACCGCGCCCCGGACGCCGCGCAGCGCGACCCGCTCGCCGGCGGAAGCGGAGAACGCGGAGGACACGGCGGGCTCCGCCACGGCCTCAGGCGCGGGCGCCTCGGCCGCCGACCGGATCGCCGACTCGACGTCGGCCCGCAGGATCAGCCCGTCCGGACCCGACCCGGCGAGCCGGCGCAGGTCCAGATCGTGCTGCCGCGCCAGCCTGCGTACGAGCGGGGACACGACAGCGACCGGCCCTGCGACGGGCGCGGGGGCCGAGCCCTCGGGAACCGCCGGCACCGCGACCGCCGCCTTCAGCCCCTGAGGCCGTACCCGCCGGCGCCGCACGGGCGGTGCCCCGGTCCCGTACCCCACCAGCACGTTCCCCGACCCGGAATCCTCCGTACCGGAATCCGCGACCGGGACGTCCCCGGAAGCTTCCACGGGCGATCCGACGGCCACGGTCAGCAGCGGCGCCCCGACCGGGAGCTCCGTGCCCTCGTCGCCGAAGCGGGCGGTGACCACACCCCCGTACGGGCAGGGCACCTCCACCATCGCCTTGGCCGTCTCGACCTCGACGACCGGCTGGTCGATGGCGACGACGTCCCCGACCTCCACCAGCCAGCGCACGATTTCGGCCTCGGTCAGGCCCTCGCCGAGGTCCGGCAGCTTGAACTCAAGAACCTGAGCCATCAGTTGTCCGCCTCCCACTGGAGCCTCGCGACGGCGTCGAGCACCCGGTCCACACCGGGAAGGTGGTGACGCTCCTGCATCGGCGGCGGGTAGGGGATGTCGAACCCGGCGACCCGCAGCACCGGCGCCTCCAGGTAGTGGAAGCACCGCTCGCTGATCCGGGCCGCGATCTCGCCGCCGGGCCCGCCGAAGCCGGTGGACTCGTGGACGACGACCGCGCGCCCGGTGCGGCGGACCGAGGCGGCGACGGTCTCGTCGTCGAACGGCACCAGCGAGCGCAGATCGACGACTTCGAGGTCCCAGCCCTCCTCGACCGCGGCCTGCGCGGCCTCCATACAGACGGGCAGGGACGGCCCGTACGTGATCAGGGTGGCGCTGCGGCCGGGACGGCGTACGACCGCCCGGCCGATGGGCTCCACGGCGGTGGGGTGCTCCGGCGACCAGTCCGCCTTCGACCAGTACAGCCGCTTGGGCTCCAGGAAGACCACCGGATCGTCCGAGGCGATCGAGGCCCGCAGCAGCCCGTACGCGTCCTCGACCGTGGCCGGCGTGACGACATGGAGACCCGGGGTCGCCATGTAGTACGCCTCCGAGGAGTCGCTGTGGTGCTCGACGCCCCCGATGCCGCCGCCGTACGGCACCCGCACGGTGATCGGCAGCGGCATCGCGCCCCCGGTCCGGTTCCGCATCTTGGCGACATGGCTGATGAGCTGCTCGAACGCCGGATAGGCGAAGGCGTCGAACTGCATCTCGACGACGGGCCGCAGCCCGTACATCGCCATGCCGACCGCCGCCCCGAGGATGCCCGCCTCGGCCAGCGGAGTGTCCGTGCAGCGCTCGTCGCCGAACTCCTTCGCCAGGCCGTCGGTGATCCGGAAGACCCCGCCGAGCGTCCCGACGTCCTCACCGAGGACGTGAACCGTGGGGTCGTCGGCCATCGAGTCGCGCAGGGCGCGCCCCAGTGCCTGTGCCATGGTGGCGGGCTTGGCCTTCGCCGTCCGCTCCCCGGCCGTCGCCGCTGCCGTGGTCATCGCGCTGCTCCCCCGTCGTGCGTGCCGTGCTGGTCGTTCTCCGCGGCCAGTTCCTCGCGCAGCCGGGCCGCCTGCTCCCGCAACTGCGCCGTCTGCTCCGCGTACACATGGGTGAAGAGGTCCATCGGCTCGAGCACCGGGTCCGCGTTCATCCGCTCGCGCAGCGCAGCCGCCATCCGCTCGGCTGCCGCCCGCGCCGCCTCCACGCCTTCGTCGTCGAGCAGCCCGCGCGCGGTCAGCTCGCGCTCCATGAGCTGGACCGGGTCGTGGTCGCGCCACGCCTCGACCTCGCTGTCGCCGCGGTAACGGGTCGCGTCGTCGGCGTTGGTATGGGCGTCCATCCGGTACGTGACGGCCTCGACGAGCGTCGGACCGCCGCCGCTCCTGGCCCGCTCGACCGCCTCGGAGAGCACCTGGTGCACCGCCGCCGCGTCGTTGCCGTCGACCAGCCGGCCCGGCATGCCGTACCCCACCGCCTTGTGCGCCAGGGACGGCGCCGCCGTCTGCTTGGCCAGGGGCACGGAGATGGCGAAGCCGTTGTTCTGTACGAGGAAGACCACCGGGGCCCGCCACACGGCCGCGAAGTTCAGCGCCTCATGGAAATCGCCCTCACTGGTGCCGCCGTCGCCCACCATGGCCAGCGCGACCACGTCGTCACCCTTGAGCCGGGCCGCGTGGGCGAGCCCCACCGCGTGCGGCAACTGGGTGGCGAGCGGGGTGCAGAGTGGGGCGATGCGGTGCGCCCGCGGGTCGTAACCGGTGTGCCGGTCGCCTCGCAGCAGCGTCAGCGCCTCGACCGGGTCCAGGCCCCGCGCCACGGCCGCGAGCGTGTCGCGGTAGCTGGGGAAGAGCCAGTCCCGCTCCTCCAGGACCAGGGCGGCCGCGATCTCGCACGCCTCCTGGCCCGTGCTCGACGGATAGACCGCCAGCCTGCCCTGCTTGGTCAGGGCCGTCGCCTGGGCGTTGTACCGGCGCCCGCGCACCAGCTCGGCGTGGAGCCGCAGCAGCAGCTCGGGGTCCACGTCGGCCACGGCATCCGTACCGAGCACCCGGTAGGGCTCGGGGTCCGGGAGCAGCGGCGCGGGATCGGTGAGCGGCTTCCAGGCCGGGGGCGGCGTGGGCCGGTAGGCGGCCGCACCGGGCAGCTCTTGGACCGTCATGACAGGCACCTCCGAGCATCGAGGAGTGTCGACATATGGTGATATATCGAGAACAGCGTGGGGCACAGGTGTGGCGTGCCTCACCTACCGATTGTTCGGTCGCGAGCGCATTTTGGCTACAGGCACCGCCAGCCTGTGGACAAACGGTTCTCCACAGCCTGGGATGGGAACAGGTCGTCCAGGACGGGGAGGCGCGGGAAGATGGCAGCTGAACAAATGGCCGACGGAGCCGGGGAGCCGGGCCGGGTTCCTCCGGCGCGCCCGCTGGATTCGATCGACCGCGCCATCCTGCGACTGCTCCAGTCGGACGGCCGCGCCTCGATACGGTCGGTGGCCGACCGCGTCCACGTCTCCCGCGCCAACGCCTACGCCCGGATCAACCGGCTCGTCGAAGACGGCGTGATCCGGGGCTTCAGCGCGCGTGTGAACCACGAGCGGGCGGGGGAGGGCGCTTCCGCGTACATCACGCTGAAGATCGTCCAGAATTCCTGGCGAACCGTCCGCGAACAGCTCCAGGCTCTGCCGGGAGCGACGCACATCGCCCTGGTCAGCGGCGACTTCGATGTGCTGCTCCTGGTGCACACACCGGACAACCGGACGCTGCGCGAGCTGGTGCTGACCCGGATTCAGGCCATCCCGGAGGTGCTGTCCACCCGCACGCTGCTGGTGTTCGAGGAAACGGATCTGGCGCCCGGCCCTGAGCGCCCCACGGAACTCACCTGAGCGCACGCGGAACGCAAGCGCCGGTCACCGGCCCGCAGAACCGGACTTCATGCCGTCGAAGGCCAGCTGCACCACGGTGTCGGCGAGTTTCTCGCCCTCCGCACCTCCGTCGGGCAGCGGCCGGTACCACTCCACCAGGGAGTTGACCATCCCGAACAGCAGCCGGGTCGCGAGCCGTATGTCCACGTCGGAGCGGAGGTCCCCGTCCGCGACGGCCGCCTTGAGCAGTTCGGCGACCCGCTGGTCGAACTCGCGGCGCCGCTCCAGGGCCCAGCGCTCGGTCTTCGTGTTGCCCCGCACCCGCAGCAGCAGGGTGACGTAGGGCAGTTCGGCTATCAGCATCTCGACGGTCCGGCGCGTGACGTACTCGACCCGCTCGACCGCGCGGCCCCGCATCGACCCCGGCTCGTCGAGGATCTCGAACAGCCCGTCGAGGGCCCGGCTGACCGCACGCCGCAGCAGCTCTTCCTTGCCCGCGACGTGGTGGTAGATGGACGACTTGGAGATGCCGGCCGCCTTCGACAGATGCTCCATGGACGTGCCGTCGTAGCCGCGCTCGTTGAAGACACGGACGGCGACGGTCAGCAGTGTCTCCGGTGTGTACGTGTCCCGCTTGGCCGTGGTCATGTCCGCGATCCTCCCCTACGAGTTGTCCACAGGTTTCGTGGGCCCCCTTGTCCCGACCGATCGTTCGGTTACTCTAACTCTGTCCGCCCGTCCCTGCCCAGCTCGATGAGGAGTTGGTCCGCCATGGCCGCCGAGCTCTCCCCGCACCTGCTGTCCGAGAGGCACCGCCCCACGCTGGACCGGGCCCTCGAAGCGATCCGCACGCGGGACTACTGGTCCCCGCACCCCGAGCACCCGAAGGCGTACGGGGAGGGCGGCGCTCCCGGGAGCCTCGGGGCCGCCGAGGGCAAGGCCGCCTTCGACGCCGTGCTGCACACCCGCCTCGACCTCGGCCAGCCGGGCACCGACGGCTGGACGGGCGGGGAGGTCTCCCCGTACGGCCCCGAGCTCGCCGTCGAGTACCCGCACGCGGACCTGGACGTGCTGCTCCCGGCGATGCGCGCGGGAATGCCCGCCTGGCGGGACGCGGGCGCCGAGACCAGGGCCCTGGTCTGTCTGGAGATCCTGGCGCGGATCAGCGCCCGCACCCATGAGTTCGCCCACGCCGTGATGCACACCAGCGGCCAGGCCTTCATGATGGCGTTCCAGGCCGGCGGCCCGCACGCGCAGGACCGCGGTCTGGAGGCCGTCGCCTACGCGTACGAGGAGCAGCTCCGCGCGCCCCGGGCCGCCGACTGGTCCAAGCCGCAGGGCAAGCGCGATCCGCTCGCGCTGCACAAGACGTTCACCCCGGCGGGGCGCGGGATCTCGCTGCTCATCGGCTGCAACACCTTCCCCACGTGGAACGGCTACCCGGGCCTCTTCGCGTCCCTCGCCACGGGCAACCCGGTCCTCGTCAAACCCCACCCCCGCGCGGTGCTCCCGCTCGCCCTCACGGTCCAGCTGGCGCGCGAGGCGCTGGCCGAGGCCGGCTTCGACCCCAACCTCGTCGCCCTGGCCGCCGAGCGCCCGGGCGAGGGCATCGCCAAGGCCCTGGCGGTCCGCCCCGAGATCAAGATCATCGACTACACGGGCTCCACGGAGTTCGGGGACTGGCTGGAGGCCAACGCCCGCCAGGCCCAGGTCTACACGGAGAAGGCCGGCGTCAACACCGTCGTCGTGGACTCCACGGACGACTACCGCGGCATGCTCGCCAACCTGGCGTTCTCGTTCTCCCTGTACAGCGGCCAGATGTGCACCACCCCGCAGAACGTGCTCATCCCCCGGGCCGGCATCACCACGGACGCCGGCGACAAGACGTACGACGACGTGGTGGGCGACATCGCCGCCGCGGTCACCGGCCTCCTCGGCGACGACGCCCGCGCCAACGGCCTGCTCGGCGCCCTGGTCAACCCGGCCGTGAAGGCCCGCCTGGAGGCGGCGTCCCAGCTGGGCGACGTGGCCCTGCCCTCACGCGAGGTCGCCAACCCCGACTTCCCGGACGCCGTCGTCCGCACCCCCGTGATCGTGAAGCTCGACGCCGCCAAGACGCAGGACGAGCCCCCCTACCTCTCGGAGTGCTTCGGCCCCGTCTCCTTCGCGGTCGCGGTCGACTCGACGTCGGACGCCCTGCAGCTGCTGCGCCGTACGATCCGCGAGAAGGGCGCCATGACGGTCGGCGCGTACACCACGTCCCCGGAGGTGGAGCGAGCGATCGAGGACGTCTGCTTCGACGAGTCCGCCCAGCTCTCCCTGAACCTCACCGGCGGCGTCTACGTCAACCAGACGGCAGCGTTCTCCGACTACCACGGCTCGGGCGGCAACCCCGCAGCCAACGCCGCCCTCTGCGACGGCGCCTTCGTCTCGAACCGCTTCCGCACAATCGAGGTCCGCCGCCAGAAGTAAAACCAGCCCGCCGCTCGGGGGCCGGAGCCGTCCCCAGCCGGTCCGGCGCTTGAGGACAACCCAGCCCGTCCGGCGTTTGAGGACCGGGGGTCCGGGGGCGGAGCCCCCGGTTACGGGAAGGGGCGGGTAGGGGACAAGGCCCGCCGCAGGCGCACCGCCCCACCCGCACCCACCCGCACCCACCCCCACCTCACCCAGAAATCACCGCATACCGCGAAACCCACGCGTGCATAGCGATCGCCGCCGCCGCCCCCGCGTTGATCGACCGCGTAGACCCGAACTGCGCAATCGAACACACCATCGCCGAACGCCGCCGCGCCTCCTCCGTCAGCCCCGGCCCCTCCTGCCCGAACAGCAGCACACACCGCCGAGGCAGCTCCGTCCGCTCCAGCGGCACCGCTCCGGGCAGGTTGTCGATCCCGATGATCGGCAGGTCCTCGGCCGCCGCCCAGGCGGTCAGGCTATCGGTGTCGGGGTGGTGCCGGACATGCTGGTAGCGGTCGGTGACCATCGCCCCGCGCCGGTTCCAGCGCCGCCGCCCGACGATGTGCACCTCCTTGGCCAGGAAGGCGTTCGCGGTCCGCACGACGGACCCGATGTTGAAGTCGTGGCCCCAGTTCTCCACGGCGACGTGGAAGTCGTGGCGCCGCGAGTCGAGGTCGGCGACGATCGCCTCGCGGGTCCAGTAGCGGTACTGGTCACCCACGTTGCGCCGGTCGCCGCCGGCCAGCAGCTCGGGGTCGTAGCGCTCGTCCTCGGGCCAGGGCAGTGGATGCGGCCCGACCCCGACCTGCGTCCCGAACCCCTCGTCGTACTGCGCGGGCTCGTCGCCGACGGGCTGCCCGCCGAGGGGCTCACCGAGGGGCTCACCGAGGGGCTCACCGAGAGGCCCCCCGCTCCTGCTGGTACCGGTGCTGCCGGTCTCACTGCTCACCCGACGAGGGTAGGTGCCCCGGCGTCGCCCGGCTCCGCCGCCTCCACGCCGTCGGCGGCGGCGCGTGGCGCCGGCACCCGGCCGCGCCGCCGGAACAGCCGCTGCCGCCCCAGGCTCGCCCGGCCGCCCAGCCAGACCAGGAAGACGGTCGGCAGGAAGACGGCATCCGCGGCGATCATGGCCATCGAGAAGAACGGCAGCCCCAGCAGCAGCGCGATCCCCGCGTGCTCGCAGATCATCGCGGCGAGCAGGAAGTTCTTGACGCGCCGGTTGAAGAGGGTGAAGGGGAAGGCCACCTGCACGATGACCGTGGCGTACGAGAGCACCATGACCATGACGCCGCTGGAGGCGAGGAGGTCCGACAGGGCGGGCCACGGGGTGAAGTACTCGAGCTTGAGCGGGTAGTACAGCGCGGTGCCGTCCTGCCAGCGCGAGCCCTGGATCTTGTACCAGCCGGCCGTCGCGTAGATCAGGCAGACCTCCGCCATGATCACGACGAGGGTCGCGTTGTGGGCGAGGTTGGCGATGACGTCGAGGAGGGTACGGAGCTCGCTGCGCGGCGCGTACCGGTTCACGGCCCACCAAACGCCCTGGCCGGACCAGAGGGCCCACAGGAGGAGCCGCAGCCATACCGTTCCGCCCAGGCCGCCCGCCACCGTGGCACCGACGAGAACGGCCCCGAGGACCACCCACAGCACGATCCCGCCCGCTTCCCCGGGCACCCGCCGCCCCACGGCCTCCCCGCCGTCCCCCACCGCGGCCTCGCGGCGCCGCGCCCGCCGGGCGTCCAGCGACCAGACCTGCCCGCAGCGCGTCAGCACCAGGTAGACGGCCATCAGGTGGATGACGTTGTCACCACCGTCGCCTATAAAAATGCTGCGGTTCTGCAGCGAGAGCACTCCGGCCATGAAGAGGACGGAGACGGCGCGGGTGTGCCAGCCGAGCATCAGCAGGAGGGACGAGATCAGCGCCAGCGCATAGACGATCTCGAACCAGAACGCACTGTCCGACCACATGAGGACCGTGAAGGCCTGGTTTCCGGATATCAGCTGCTGCGCCAGGTCCCAGCGCCAGGGCGCGTCGGGACCGTACATCTCGTGCCGGTGGGGCAGCTCGCGGAGCAGGAACAGCAGGAAGGTGGCGGAGAAGCCGATCCGGATGACGGCGCTCTGGTACGGCCCCAGGGCCGAGGCGGTGGCGCGCTGGATGCCACGGGCGAGCCCGCGGTCCGGGCGGGGCATGCTCACTGTCCGGCCTCCTCGGAACCGGCGGCGTCCTCGGGCAGGTCGTCCGCGGTGATCTTCCACCAGGGCAGGACCCGGTAGGACGGGCTGGTGCTGATCTTCTCGTCGCTCCACTCGGGCGCCGCGACGGCCCGCACCTCGGACCTGACCTGGATTCTGAGGACGGTCTGGCCGTCATGGGAGGCGCCGAGGCGCAGCATCACCAGGCGGCGCACGTACTTCTCCGAAAGCGTGCCGCGCAGGCCGTTGGCCCGGTTCTTGTCGTCGTGCGATCCGACGTAGAAGTCCCAGGCCCGGCGGAGTTCGTTCTGCTGGACGTGGGACGGCAGCAGATTGCCGCGTATGGCCCGGCCGTCCTCGGCGGAGAGGTCCCGCCAGGGCATGGTGTGAGGACCGTCGGGGCCGGCCACTTCGGTGCGCACCTGCACGGCGACGTTCTGCTGGAGCGGATTGGGCGCGAAGAGCTTCCAGTTCTGTTCGAACTCGGGGTAGACCCATTCGTCGACGGCCGCGCCGTGCTGCTTGGTCAGCGTGTTGGAAGGCGCGACATGCAGAAAGACCATGGCCACCTGCGTACAGGCCAGTACACCGAAGGCCGCGAGCGCCACAGCGGCAATGAGCTGGTACGGAAGCGAGAGTCCGGCCATCCCGCCGACCGGCGGAGACGCCTCGTGGGGGGTGGGCGCATCCTCTCGGGCCTCGGCGGCGGGAGCGGGTCCGCACCCGGCTCCGGCGCCCCTGTCGTCGTCCGAATCCATCCCCGCCCCGCTCGCGTCAGTTATCCACAGGGTTGACACCCTACGGGCCCCGGACACACCATTGAAGACGTTGAACCGAACGATCGGTCGGTAGGGAGTCCGGGATGGCGGCAGGGACTGCGAGCCAGACAGCGCAGGCGGCAGCGGGCAGTGCGGAAGGGCCGGAGGCCGCCCGGCAGGGGGCTTTCGACGCCGCGGTGGCGGCCGACGAGCGCATCGAGCCGCGCGACTGGATGCCGGACGCGTACCGCGCCTCGCTGGTCAGGCAAATGGCTCAGCACGCCCACTCGGAAATCATCGGCATGCAGCCGGAGGCCAACTGGATCACCCGCGCACCCTCGCTGCGCCGCAAGGCCATCCTCATGGCCAAGGTGCAGGACGAGGCGGGCCACGGGCTGTATCTGTACAGCGCCGCCGAGACCCTGGGCACCGGCCGCGAGGAGCTGCTCGACAAGCTCCACGCGGGCCGCCAGCGGTATTCGTCGATCTTCAACTACCCGACGTTGACCTGGGCGGACGTGGGCGCGATCGGCTGGCTCGTGGACGGCGCCGCGATCACCAACCAGGTCCCCCTCTGCCGCTGCTCCTACGGCCCCTACGCGCGCGCGATGGTCCGCATCTGCAAGGAGGAGTCGTTCCACCAGCGCCAGGGCTACGAGCTGCTCCTCGCGCTGAGCAACGGCACCCCCGCACAGCACGAGATGGCCCAGGACGCGGTGAACCGCTGGTGGTGGCCCTCCCTCATGATGTTCGGCCCGCCGGACGACGCCTCCGCCCACTCGGCCCAGTCGATGGCCTGGAAGATCAAGCGGCATTCCAACGACGAGCTGCGGCAGCGCTTCGTGGACATCTGCGTCCCCCAGGCCGAAGCGCTCGGCCTCTCCCTCCCCGACCCGGACATCCGCTGGAACGAGGAACGCGGCCGGCACGACTTCGGCGCGATCGACTGGACGGAGTTCCAGGAGGTCCTGAAGGGCAACGGGCCGTGCAACGAGCAGCGCCTCGACCAGCGCCGCCGCGCCCACGAGGAAGGCGCCTGGGTCCGCGAGGCCGCCGCCGTGTACGCCCGCAAGCACACGTCCGGCGCCGGCCCGGCCGTACCGAATGGAAAGGCGACAGCATGAGCAGCTCGACGGACTGGCCGCTGTGGGAGGTGTTCGTCCGCTCGCGGCGCGGGCTCTCGCACACCCACGCCGGCAGCCTGCACGCGCCGGACGCCGAAATGGCCCTGCGCAACGCGCGCGACCTCTACACCCGCCGGTCCGAGGGCGTCTCCCTGTGGGTCGTGCCGTCCGACCGGATCACGGCGTCCTCGCCGGACGAGAAGGACTCCTTCTTCGAGCCGGCCGGCGACAAGCCCTACCGGCACCCGACGTTCTACGAGATCCCGGACGGGGTGAAGCACCTGTGACCGCGGCCCTCGCCCTGGGCGACGACGCGCTGGTGCTCTCGCACCGGCTGGGGGAGTGGGCGGGCCACGCCCCGGTGCTGGAGGAGGAGGTGGCCCTCGCCAACATCGCCCTCGACCTGCTCGGCCAGGCCCGGCTGCTGCTGTCGCTCGTGGGCGACGAGGACGAACTGGCCTACCTGCGCGAGGAACGCGCCTTCCGCAACGCCCAGCTGGTCGAGCAGCCGAACGGCGACTTCGCCCACACCATCGCCAGGCAGCTCTACTTCTCCGTCCATCAGCAGGGCCTGTACGAGCAGTTGGCCGCCGGGGACGGCCCGTTCGCGGGCATCGCGGCCAAGGCGGTCAAGGAGGTGGCCTACCACCGGGACCACGCCGAGCAGTGGACGCTGCGTCTCGGTGACGGAACGGACGAGAGCCACCAGCGGATGCAGCGGTCGGTGGACGCGCTGTGGCGCTTCACCGGCGAGCTGTTCCAGCCGGTCGAAGGCGTGGACGTGGACTGGCAGGCGCTGCACAGCCGTTGGCTGGAGACCGTCACCGACGTCCTCGGCCGGGCGACCCTGACCGTGCCGACGGGCCCGCAGTCCGGCGCCTGGACGGCGGGGGCGGGCCGGCAGGGCATCCACACCGAGTCCTTCGGGCGAATGCTCGCCGAGATGCAGCATCTGCACCGCAGTCACCCGGGGGCGTCATGGTGACCTGGACCTCCGTCGAGGAGGAGCTGCTCAGCCTGGCGGGCTCGGTCCCCGACCCGGAGCTCCCGGTGCTGACCCTGGAGGAGCTGGGCGTGGTCCGGGGCGTGGACGTGAGCGACCCGGAGGGCCGGGTCACGGTCCGTCTCACGCCGACCTACACCGGCTGCCCGGCGATCGAGGCCATGTCCGCGGACATCGAGCGCGTGCTGCACGACCACGGCGTGGCCGAGGTGACCGTGCGGACGGTCCTGTCCCCGGCCTGGTCGACGGACGACATCAGCGCCGAAGGGCGCCGCAAGCTCGCGGAGTTCGGCATAGCGCCGCCCCGGCCCCACGACGCCGCGTCCGGCGGGCCGGTGCCGCTCGCTCTGTCCGTGCGCTGCCCGCACTGCGGCTCCACCGATACGGAGCTGCTGAGCCGGTTCTCCTCCACCGCCTGCAAGGCGCTCCGGCGCTGCGTGGCGTGCCAGGAGCCGTTCGACCACTTCAAGGAGTTGTAGATGTTCCATCCGCTCCGGGTCAGCGGGATCGAGCGGCTCACGGACGATTCGGTGGCCGTCACCCTCGCCGTCCCGCCGGACCTGCGCGAGACCTTCCGGCACAAGCCGGGCCAGCATCTCAATGTGCGCTACACCGTGGACGGCGAGGAGGTCCGCCGCTCGTACTCGATCTGCGCACCGGCCACCGAGTCCCCGGACGGTCCGACGCTGCGCGTGGGCATCCGCCTCGTGGACGGGGGCGCGTTCTCCACATACGCCCTCAAGGAACTGCTGGTCGGGGACACGATCGAGGCGATGCCGCCGATGGGCCGCTTCGTCCTTGAGCCCCGGGCCGGCCGGTTCGCGGCGATCGTCGGGGGCAGCGGCATCACCCCGGTGCTGTCCATCGCGGCCACCCTGCTCGCCCGTGAGCCGGACGCCACGTTCTGCCTGCTCCGCAGCGACCGGACCGCCGCCTCGACGATGTTCCTGGACGAGGTCGCCGACCTGAAGGACCGCTACCCGGACCGGTTCCAGCTCGTCACCGCACTGTCGCGGGAGGAGCAGCAGGCCGGACTGCCCGCGGGCCGGCTGGACGGCGAGCGGCTCTCCGCACTGCTGCCCGCGCTGCTGCCGGTGGCCGCGATCGACGGCTGGTACCTGTGCGGGCCGCTGGGCCTGGTCCGGGCCGCCGAGGGCGCGTTGCACGGCCTCGGCGTGGACCGCTCCCGCGTCCACCAGGAGATCTTCCACGTCGAGGACGGGCCGACCGCCCCCGCCGGACCCCGGGTCGAGACGCCCGTCGGCAGCACGCTGACGGCGACCCTCGACGGCCGGTCCGGCAAGTGGCCGGTGGAGGAAGGGGAATCGCTGCTGGAGACAGTGCTGCGCAGCCGTTCGGACGCCCCGTACGCGTGCAAGGGCGGCGTCTGCGGGACGTGCCGGGCGTTCCTGGTCTCGGGCGAGGTGCGGATGGACCGCAACTACGCCCTGGAACCGGAGGAGACGGACGCGGGTTATGTGCTGGCCTGCCAGTCGCATCCGGTGACCAAGGAGGTCGAACTCGACTTCGACCGCTGACGGCCGGCGACCGGCCCCGGGCTGCGGCTGCGGCCCGGGGCTCCGCCCGGCATCAGGCGACGAACGCCGGCGCGCCGTTGTCGGTGACCATCGGACGGCCCGCGCCGTCCCAGGCGAGCATGCCGCCGTCGATGTTCACGGCGTCGATGCCCTGCTGCACCAGGTACTGGGTGACCTGGGCGGACCGGCCGCCGACCCGGCACATCACGTGCACGCGCCGGCCGTCCTCCACGGCCTCGGTCACCTCACCGAAGCGGCCCACGAAGTCGCTCATCGGGATGTGCAGGGCACCGTCGACGTGCCCGGCCGCCCACTCGTCGTTCTCCCGGACGTCCAGCACGAGGCCGTCCGCCGGTACGGACGCGACGTCGACCGTGGGAAGCGGGCCGAAATTCATGAGTCATGCCTTCTCTCGTCAGTGCGCTCCGGAGTCACCGAAAACGCTACTGCACCAGCGCCGCGAGTTCCGCCTCGCGCTGTGAGACCTCGCCCAGCAGCTGTTCGGCGATCTCCTCCAGCAGGTGGTCCGGGTCGTCCGGGGCCATCCGCAGCATGGCGCCGATCGCGCTCTCCTCCAGGTCCTGGGCGACCTCGGTGAGGAGCTCCTTGCGGCGGGACAGCCACTCCAGCCGGGCGTAGAGCTCGTCGGCCTCGCTCAGCTCCGTCTGCGGCGCGACCGGTCCGGCCGCCCACTCCTCGGCCAGCTCCTTCAGGAGAACCTCGTCCCCTCGCCCGTAGGCGGCGTTGACGCGGGCGATGAACTCGTCGCGCCTGGTCCGCTCCGCCTCGTCCTGAGCCAGGTCCGGGTGGGCCCGGCGGACCAGGTCGCGGTAGAGCTTGCGGGCCTCCTCGGTCGGCCGGACCCGCTTGGGCGGCCGGACCGGCTGATCGGTCAGCATGGCCGACGCCTCCGGGGACAGCCCGTCGCCGTCCATCCAGTCGTGGAACAGCTCGTCCACGCCCGGCATGGGCATCACGACCGACCGTGCTTCCTCCGCCTTGCGGAGGTCCTCGGGGTCACCGGTCTTCGCCGCCCGTGCCTCGGCGATCTGCGCGTCGAGCTCGTCGAGCCGCGCGTACATCGGGCCCAGCCTCTGGTGGTGCAGCCGGGAGAAGTTCTCCACCTCGACCCGGAACGTCTCCACCGCGATCTCGAACTCGATCAGCGCCTGCTCGGCCACCCGCACGGCGCGCGCGAGCCGCGCCTCGGGCCGCTCCTGCCCCGCGGACGCCGCCGCCTCCTCACGGCCGGCGGCCGGCCGTGCCTCGTCCTGCAGGTCATCGTCGTTCCGGGAGATCGGCACCCCGGGGGCTTCGTGGGTCACCCGTCCAGCGTATGGCCCCGGCCCGCCCACCGCGGACCCACGGTCGGCCTGGCAGACCCCGCGCCTCCTCCCCGGCGGCCGGCCGCGTCCGCGCCCGACGGGCCGCGCCCGCCCTCACACCCCGTGCTCCGCGGCTATCCGCCCCGCCCCGATCGCCCGCACCAGTTCCGCGTGGTCCGCCTCAGTGCGGTCCGCGTACGCCACCGAGAAGTCCGCCACCGCCTCGTCCAGCTCGTCGTTCTTGCCGCAGTAGCCCGCGAGCAGCCTCGGGTCCGCGCTGTGCGCATGGGCCCGCGCCAGCAGCGCCCCGGTCATCCGGCCGTAGTCGTCCACCTGATCGGCGGCCAGGGCGGCGGGATCGACGCTGCCCTTGCGGTTCCGGAACTGCCGCACCTGGAAGGGCAGGCCGTCCACCGTCGTCCAGCCCAGCAGATGGTCACTGACGACCTGCATCCGCTTCTGCCCGAGCACCACGCGACGCCCCTCGTGCGCGACCTCGGGCACCTCGAACCCCGCGGCGGCCAGATGCGGCGCCAGGACCGAGGGCCTGGCCTCCTTCACCTGGAGCACCAGCGGCTCCCCGCGGTGGTCCAGCAGCAGCACCACGTACGAGCGGGTGCCCACACTGCCGGTGCCGACCACCCGGAACGCAACGTCGTGGATCGTGTAGCGGGCCAGCAGCGGCAGCCTGTCCTCGGAGACGGTGCCCAGATAGGCCCCGAGCCCCTCCGCCACGGCCGCGGCCTCGGCGTCCGGTACCCGGCGCAGCACCGGAGGCGCGTCGACGAACCGGCGGCCGCCGTCCTCGCAGTCCTCCGTGGACTTCGCGGCGAAACGGGCGCTGGTGTTGTTGCGGGCCTTCTCGGAGACCCGCTCCAGGGTGCCGAGCAGGTCCCGCGCGTCGGCGTGGGAGACGAGCTCCTCGTCCGCGATGGCGTTCCACGCGTCGAGCGCGGGCATCCTGGCCAGCAGCCGCATCGTCCGCCGGTAGGCGCCCACGGTGTCGTACGCGCCCTTGCGGCAGGTGTCCTCGTCGGCGCCGGCCTCTCGGCCCGCGAGCACCAGGGACGTGGCGAGGCGCTTGAGGTCCCACTCCCAGGGGCCGGGCACGGTCTCGTCGAAGTCGTTCAGGTCGATGACCAGGCCGCCCCGGGCGTCGCCGTACAGCCCGAAGTTGGCCGCGTGAGCGTCGCCGCAGAGCTGGGCGGTCACTCCGGTGACGGGGGTGCCCACCAGGTCGTGGGCCATCAGCCCGGCCGAACCGCGCAGGAAGGCGAAGGGTGTGGCCGCCATCCGGCCCACCCGTATCGGCGTCAGCCCCGGCACCCGGCCCCGGTTGGACTCCTCGACCGCGCGCACCGCGTCGGGCCGATCCGCACGCAGGGCCGGTGTCGCGTGCGCGGAGCGGGGCACTCGCGCACGCAGCGCCTTGCCCCTCTGCTTGGGGGCCTCCGCGGCTTGCGCGTACGCCCTGCCCGTACGGCGCGCGAACCCCGGCACGACCGGTATCCGCGGCCCACCCGCGCCGGCCGGGAGCGGGGCCCCCGCCACCGCCTCCACGCCGCTCGGCTCCTCCCCTCGCACCGGCGGCGGTGCCGTCTCGATTCCGTTCATGGCGCCAGCCTCCCCCGCCCGGCGCGGCCGCCGGGTCCCGCCCAACATCAACTGCCGCCGACGGTACCGCCGTACCCCAACCGCCGTCTCCCCCTGTGGATAACCCCGTGCGGGGCTCCCCTCGCTGGTCAGCCCCTCAGCACCGCGGCCTCCTCAGACCCCCACCGTCTCCTCCATCTCCTCTTCCTCCTCGGCCGACGCCTCGGCCTCGTGCCCGGCCGCCGGCCGTGCGGAGGGGGCGGCCGCAAGCGCGGCCGCCGACCGCCGCTTCCCCTCGGCCAGGCCGGCGAGGCCGATCATCGCCAGGCCCGCGGCGAACCAGAGCGCCAGCACCAGCACGTTCCCGCCCAGCGCGTGGCCGCCGAAGTAGACGTGGCTGCGTACGCCCTCCACGAATCCCGAACCGTTCCAGAAGGAGTGCAGCGCCCCGAAGAAGCCTGGTTGCAGCTCGGGGCGGAAGATCCCGCCGGAGCTGGTGAAGTTGAGCATGACGAACAGCACCATCACGCCGAGCGTGGTCCAGCGCTTGAGGAAGGTGTGCAGGCCCACACCGATCAGCAGGATGCCCGCCGAGTAGAGCCACGCCATGGCCCAGAGGCCCGCGAGCCCGTGGTCCACGAGACCGAACAGCGGCCCCGCGAAAACGGCCCCGATGGCGCTCACCACCAGCGAGGCGCCCACCGCCAGCGCCGCCCGCACCCGCAGCCGCAGGACCGCCCCGGCTCCGCCGATCACGGCGACGGACGCGTACGAGCCGATGCTCACGGCGACCAGCAGGAAGAAGATCCCCTGGCCGGTCGGGTCTCCGTCCGCCGTGGGCGCCGTGTCCGTCACCTTCAGCGGGGCGCCCTGTCCGGCCGCGACCTGGGTGAAGACCTTCTCGACCACCGTCGCGCTGGTGTCGGAGGAGGCACTGGCGACGAGCAGTTCGGGGGCCCTGCCGGGAATGTAGGCGCCGTAGCTGTCCTGCGTGCGCAGGTGTTCGGCCGCGGTGGCGCGGTCGGCGACGGTACGCACGCTGAGCGCCCCGTCCCCCTTGTCCTGGAGCGTCTGCGCGAGCACCTGCGCGCTCGGCCCCGAGCCGACCACGTCCACCCGCAGGTCGTGCGGCTGCGGCGCGTGGAAGGCGCCCAGGTAGGCGAGCCCCATGCCGATGCACATCAGCAGGGGTGTGACGAGATGACTCAGTACGTGACGCAGCGCGCCCGCCGGTGAACCGGCGGCGGCGCTCGGGCCTGCGGACATGAGGGCTCCAGACGACCGGCAAACAGTTGGCTTTTACAACTCAACTGGTTGGCTTTTACAACTTCAATTCCGTTGTACTGTACAACTGAGCTTCAGAGGAAGGCGAACCCCGTGTCAGGCACCCCCGGAGAACGCGAGGAGTCGCTAGACGTCATCCAGCGCGAACTGACCGCCTTCGCCCGCCGCGCGCGGGCCGCGGCGGCCCGGCTCCACCCGGAGCTGCCGCTCGTCTCGTACACACTGCTGGCCCACATCGACGACCAGCAGGGATGCCGCGCGACCGATCTGGCGGCGCACTACATGCTCGACAAGTCCACGGTCAGCCGACAGATCGGCGCCCTGGAGAAACTCGGCCTCGTCGAGCGCCACCCGGACCCGGACGACCACCGCATCCAGGTCCTGCACCCCACCGAGGCCGGCACGCAGGCCCTCGCCGCCACCCAGGCCAGCCGTCGGGCCGCCTACCAGGAGCGCCTCGCGGACTGGACGGCGGACGACCTCTCCCGGTTCGCCGCGTACCTCCTGCGCTACAACGCGACGGGCGACGCCGCGCGGTCGTAAATCGGGCGTTTCACGTGAAACAAAGCACACCCGCGGAGACGACCGACCGAACCGAAGAAGCCCCCCGGGCCAAGGCCTGGGGGGCTTCCTTCTTGTGCGCGAGGGGGGATTTGAACCCCCACGTCCCTAAGGACACTGGCACCTGAAGCCAGCGCGTCTGCCGTTCCGCCACTCGCGCATGAGTGGTGTTTCCAGACTCTCTCACTTTGCGGTGCGAGCGCCTGGCGACATCCGGAAGATTAGCACGCTGGACAGGGTGGATTCACATCCGTTGTTTCGCCGCCCCGCTCGGCGGGCACTCGCCGCACGCTCGACCGATGTCCATGAACGTCCGAAAGAAACCGGGAACCCGGAGCGGTCGCCCCCCACTCCTCCTGAGTGCGCCCGACGTGCGGGACACTGTGAGGAGGCCACCTCTACGATCCGTGTGAGGGGGGACACTCATCCCCAGGGCAGACGAGGGGAACCAGCCGATTTCCCGACGCGTGGATACGATCAGTAAGCAGTACAGGGACGATGACACCGGAGGAGGTGCCCCATGGGAGTGATGAAGCGTTTCGAGCAGCGTCTCGAAGGTCTGGTCAACGGCACTTTCGCCAAGGTCTTCAAGTCCGAGGTCCAGCCGGTCGAGATCGCGGGCGCCCTCCAGCGGGAGTGCGACAACAACGCCACCATTTGGAACCGCGAGCGCACCGTCGTCCCCAATGACTTCATCGTCGAGCTCAGCGCGCCCGACTACGAGCGCCTGAGCCCCTACTCCGGCCAGCTGGGCGACGAGCTCTCCGGCCTCGTCCGGGACTACGCCAAGCAGCAGCGGTACACCTTCATGGGCCCGATCAAGGTCCACCTGGAGAAGGCCGAGGACCTCGACACCGGTCTCTACCGGGTCCGCAGCCGCACCATGGCGTCGAGTTCGTCACAGGGACAGGGGCAGGGACAGGGACAGGGTCAGGGGCAGGGGCAGGGCCAGAGCTACGGCGCCCAGTCCCCCCAGCAGGGCTACCCGAACCAGCCCGGCCGGCCCGCCCCGCAGGCGCCCGGCGGCTACGGCTACCCGCCGTCCTCCGCCCCGCCCATGCCCGCGGCCCCGCCGCCGGGTGCCGGGCGCCACGGCGGCCAGGACCGCCGCCCGCCGGCCACCCCCACCTCCGTGCCGAACGTGCAGGTACGGCGCTGGATCGAGATCAACGGCACCCGCCACCAGATCTCCCGCCCGACGCTGGTCATGGGCCGCAGCACCGAAGCCGACGTGCGGATCGACGACCCCGGCGTCTCCCGCCGGCACTGTGAGATCAGGACCGGAACGCCCTCGACGATCCAGGATCTCGGGTCTACCAACGGCATCGTGGTAGACGGGCAGCACACCACCCGCGCTACGCTCCGCGACGGCTCGCGGATCGTCGTGGGCAGCACCACCATCGTTTACCGGCAAGCCGAAGGGTGAAGCGGGGGCAATGTCAGAGCTGACCCTGACGGTCATGCGGCTAGGATTCCTGGCTGTTCTGTGGCTGTTCGTGATCGTGGCCGTCCAGGTCATTCGCAGCGACCTGTTCGGAACGCGCGTCACGCAGCGCGGCTCGCGCCGCACCGCGTCCGAAGCACGTCCGCCACAGGCGCGCCAGAACAACGCGGCACCGCCGCAGCAACGCCAGCAGCCCGGCCGCCAGCGCCGGGGAGCCCCGACCAAGCTGGTTGTCTCCGAGGGCACGCTCACCGGCACCACGGTGGCGCTCCAGGGGCAGACGATCACGCTGGGCCGGGCGCATGATTCAACGATCGTGCTGGACGACGACTACGCGTCCAGCAGGCATGCCAGGATCTACCCCGACCGTGACGGCCAGTGGATCGTCGAGGATCTCGGGTCCACCAACGGCACTTACCTGGACCGGACCCGTCTGACCACCCCGACGCCTGTTCCGCTGGGCGCGCCGATCCGGATCGGCAAGACCGTCATCGAGCTGCGGAAGTAGTACGACAATGAGCGAGCGGAGCGAGCGAGCCGCGGGGGTCCGGGCATCGGATCCGGCCAGGCTCCCGACCGGAGGGTGGGCAGTGTGGCTCGAGACCGGCTGTACCCCGAACCGACGGGTGAGGTGCGCATGAGTCTGTCCCTGCGCTTCGCCGCCGGATCGCACAAGGGCATGATCCGGGAAGGCAACGAGGACTCCGGCTACGCCGGTCCCCGCCTTCTCGCGATCGCCGACGGCATGGGCGGGCAGGCGGCCGGTGAGGTCGCCAGCTCCGAGGTGATCTCCACCCTCGTCCAGCTCGACGACGACGTCCCGGGCTCCGACATCCTCACCTCGCTCGGTACGGCGGTCCAGCGGGCCAACGACCAGCTGCGGATGATGGTCGAGGAGGACCCGCAGCTGGAGGGCATGGGCACCACGCTCACCGCCCTGCTCTGGACGGGCCAGCGCCTCGGCCTGGTCCACGTCGGCGACTCGCGCGCGTACCTGCTGCGCGACGGCGTGCTGACCCAGATCACGCAGGACCACACCTGGGTCCAGCGCCTGGTCGACGAGGGCCGCATCACCGAGGAGGAGGCCACCACCCACCCGCAGCGCTCCCTGCTGATGCGCGCGCTGGGCAGTGGCGACCACGTCGAACCCGACCTCTCCATCCGTGAGGTCCGGGCCGGCGACCGCTACCTGATCTGCTCCGACGGGCTCTCCGGCGTCGTCTCCCACCAGACCATGGAGGAGACGCTCGCCAGCTACCAGGGCCCCCAGGAGACCATCCAGGACCTGATCCAGCTCGCCCTGCGCGGCGGCGGACCGGACAACATCACCTGCATCGTCGCCGATGTCTTCGACGTCGACGGCAACGACACCCTGGCCGGGCGGCTCAATGACACCCCGGTCGTCGTCGGCGCGGTCGCCGAGAACCAGGCGGCCCAGCTGAACGACGGCGGCGCGATGCAGACGCCCGCGGGACGCGCGGCCGGCCTCGGCCGTCCCGTACCGCCGCCCTCGGGCAGCTTCGGCCCTCCCGGCAGCGGTGACGACGGCGACTACGGCGACATGCCCGAGGGGTCCTTCTCGTCCTACACGGACGACGACTTCGTCAAGCACGGCGGCCGCAAGTGGCTGAAGCGGTCCCTGTACGTCGTGCTCGCGCTGGCGGTCGTCGGCGGCGGTCTGTACGGCGGTTACCGCTGGACCCAGACCCAGTTCTACGTCGGCGCGAAGAACGACAACGTCGCGCTGTACCGCGGCATCAGCCAGGACCTGGGCTGGCTCTCGCTCTCGAAGGTCGAGACGGACCATCCCGAGATCGAACTCAAGTACCTCCCCGCCTACCAGCGCAAGAAGGTCGAGGCGACGATCGCCGAGGGCAGCCTCGCCGACGCCCGCGAGAAAATCAGCGAGCTCTCCACTCAGGCATCCGCCTGCAAGAAGGACGAGCAGCGCCGTGCCGCGGAGAAGGAGCACGGCGACGAGGGCCAGGCGCAGGGCACGGACACCGACGCCACCAAGGCGTCCAAGTCCACCAAGACATCCGGTGGCGACACCACGTCCGAGCAGACTTCCACGACTCCCACTCCTGGTCCCAGCCTCTCGGAGGAAGAGAAGAAGCTGGTCCCGCAGTGCGGTAAGAAGTAGAGCCGTAGGGGGCCTTCAGCACCATGAGCGTTGTCACCAACACGACCACGATCGGCGCGATCAACGCGCCGAGCCGGCGCAACACCGAACTGATGATGATGGTCTTCGCCATCGCCATCTCGGTGTTCGCCTACGCCAACGTGGGCCTGGCCCTGGACGGCAAGCTGCCGTCCGGCATGTTCGGCTACGGAGCGGGGCTCATCCTGCTCGGCGGTGTCGCCCATCTCGTGGTGCGGAAGTTCGCCCCGTACGCGGACCCGCTGCTGCTGCCGCTGGCCACGCTGCTGAACGGGCTGGGGCTGGTGCTGATCTGGCGCCTCGACCAGTCGCCGCGGCTGATCAGGAGCGCCAAGAACATCTACGGCGTCTTCACCCCGTCCGCCCCGCGTCAGCTGATGTACTCCGCGATCGGTGTAGCGCTGTTCGTCGGCGTACTGCTGCTGCTCAAGGACCACCGCATCCTGCAGCGCTACACGTACATCTCCATGGTGGTGGCGCTGGTCCTGCTGATCCTTCCGATGTTCTTCCCGGCCAAGTTCGGCGCCAGGATCTGGATCAACATCGCCGGGTTCTCGATCCAGCCCGGCGAGTTCGCGAAGATCATCATCGCGGTCTTCTTCGCGGGCTACCTCATGGTCAAGCGCGACGCGCTGGCGTTGGCCAGCCGACGCTTCATGGGGATGTACCTCCCGCGTGGACGCGACCTGGGCCCCATCCTCGTCATCTGGGCGCTGTCGATCCTGATCCTCGTTTTCGAGACAGACCTCGGAACATCGCTGCTGTTCTTCGGCCTCTTTGTGGTCATGCTGTACGTGGCAACCGAACGGACCAGCTGGATCGTCTTCGGCCTGCTGATGTCGGCGGCCGGAGCCGTGGGTGTCGCCAGCTTCGAGTCGCACGTCGAGGCACGTGTGACGGCCTGGCAGGACCCCTTCAAGTGCTTCCACACAAACAATTCCTGCGAGCAAATCGGCAACGCCATCATGTCCTTCGGTTCGGGCGGCACGCTCGGCGCCGGATGGGGCCAGGGCAACTCCGACCTGATCGGCTTCGCCGCCAACGCCGACTTCATCCTCTCCACCGTCGGAGAGGAGCTCGGCCTCGCCGGAATGATGGCCGTCCTACTGATCTACGGCCTCATCATCGAACGCGGTGTCCGCACGGCGCTCGCCGCCCGCGACCCCTTCGGCAAGCTCCTCGCGATCGGCCTCTCCGGTGCCTTCGCCATCCAGGTCTTCGTCGTCGCCGGCGGTGTCATGGGCCTCATCCCGCTCACCGGTATGACGATGCCGTTCCTCGCGGCCGGCGGTTCGTCCGTGATCGCCAACTGGGCCCTCATCGGCATCCTCATCCGCATCAGCGACACCGCCCGGCGCCCCGCGCCCGCCCCCGCACCCTCGACCGACGCCGAGATGACCCAGGTGGTCCGCCCGTGAACAAGCCACTGCGCCGGATCGCGATCTTCTGCGGCGTCCTGATCTTCGCCCTGCTCGCGCGGACCAACTACCTGCAATACGTGAAGGCCGACTCGCTCAACACCCGCGACGAGAACCGCCGGGTCCGCATCGAGCGGTACGCGCACGAGCGCGGCAACATCATCGTCGACGGCAAGTCCGTCACCGGGTCCACCGAGACCAAGGACAGCGACTTCAAGTACAAGCGGGTCTGGAAGGACGGCCCCATGTGGGCCCCCGTCACCGGCTACTCCTCACAGGCGTTCGGCGCCACCCAGCTGGAGAGCATCGAGGACGGCATCCTCACCGGCAACGACGACCAGCTCTTCTTCAACCGCACCATGTCGATGTTCACCGGCGACGAGGAGACGGGCGGCAACGTCGTCACGACGCTCAACGGCGCCGCCCAGAAGGCCGCCTTCGAGGGCCTCGGCAAGAAGAAGGGCGCCGCCGTCGCCCTCGACCCGGAGACGGGCGCGATCCTGGCGCTCGCCAGCACCCCCTCGTACGACCCCTCGACCTTCGCGGGCAACGGCGCATCCGACACCAAGGCGTGGCAGTCCCTGTTGAAGGACAAGGACAAGCCGATGCTCAACCGGGCGCTGCGCGAGACCTACCCGCCCGGCTCGACGTTCAAGGTCGTCACCGCGGCCGCCGCCCTGGAGAACGGGCTCTACACCGACATCGACGAGGACACCAAGTCGCCGCTGCCCTGGCGCCTGCCGCAGTCGTCCGACGACCTGCCCAACGAGGGCAACATCCCGTGCAAGAACGCCTCGCTCCGCAAGGCGCTGCGGTACTCCTGCAACACCGTCTTCGGCAAGATCAGTGACGACCTGGGCAACCAGAAGATGATCGACGAGGCCAACAAGTTCGGCTTCAACGAGGAGATATTCACCCCGGTCCGTTCGAACGCCAGCGTGTACCCCGAGGACAACCGGCCGCAGAACGCCATGGCGGGCATCGGCCAGGCGTCCAACCGCGCCACCCCGCTCCAGATGGCCATGGTCGCCTCCGCCGTCGCCAACGACGGCAAGCTCATGCAGCCGTACATGGTCGCCGAGCGCAAGGCGCCCAACCTGGACGTGATCTACACGCACGAGAAGGAAGAGTTCAGCCGGCCCCTCTCGGCGGAGAACGCCCAGAAGCTCCAGCAGATGATGGAGACCGTCGTCAAGGAGGGCACGGGCACCAACGCCCAGATCCCGAACGTCACGGTCGGCGGCAAGACCGGTACCGCCCAGAACGGCCTGAACAACAAGGGCAACCCGTACGCGTGGTTCATCTCCTACGCGAAGACCGACAGCGGTTCGCCGGTGGCCGTGGCCGTCGTCGTCGAGGACAGCAACGCCACCCGCGAGAACATCTCCGGTGGCGGCCTGGCCGCCCCGATCGCGAAGGCGGTCATGAAGGCGGTCATCGACAGCGAAAAGTGATACCGCTCACATCCGGCCGCAAATGCGCCCCGGCGGATACCGGTCGGATATCAGGTATTGCCTGCGGGCCGATCAGCTGATGCGCGGCCGGTAGCGTATGCGCGAACAGCACACCGCCGGACCGCACACCGGTGCGGTCAGGACTGACGGAGAGGGCTGGAACAGTTATGGAAGAGCCGCGTCGCCTAGGCGGCCGGTACGAGCTGGGCTCGGTGCTCGGCCGTGGTGGCATGGCCGAGGTCTACCTCGCCCACGACACCCGGCTCGGCCGCACCGTCGCTGTGAAGACGCTCCGGGCGGACCTCGCCCGCGACCCGTCCTTCCAGGCCCGGTTCCGCCGTGAGGCCCAGTCCGCCGCCTCGCTCAACCATCCGGCGATCGTCGCGGTGTACGACACCGGCGAGGACTACGTCGACGGGGTCTCCATCCCGTACATCGTCATGGAGTACGTCGACGGCTCGACGCTCCGGGAGCTGCTGCACTCGGGGCGCAGACTGCTGCCCGAGCGCACGCTCGAAATGACCGTGGGCATCCTGCAGGCGCTGGAGTACTCGCACCGCGCGGGCATCGTCCACCGGGACATCAAGCCGGCCAACGTCATGCTGACCCGGACCGGACAGGTCAAGGTCATGGACTTCGGCATCGCCCGCGCCATGGGCGACTCCGGCATGACGATGACCCAGACCGCGGCCGTCATCGGCACCGCCCAGTACCTCTCTCCCGAGCAGGCCAAGGGCGAGCAGGTCGACGCGCGGTCCGACCTCTACTCGACCGGCTGCCTGCTCTACGAGCTGCTGACGGTCCGGCCGCCGTTCGTCGGGGACTCGCCGGTCGCGGTTGCGTACCAGCACGTACGGGAAGAGCCGCAGCCGCCGAGCAACTTCGACCCCGAGATCACGCCCGCCATGGACGCGATCGTGCTGAAGGCCCTCACCAAGGACCCCGACTACCGCTACCAGTCGGCCGACGAGATGCGCGCCGACATCGAGGCGTGCCTCGACGGCCAGCCGGTCGCCGCCACCGCCGCGATGGGTGCGGCGGGTTACGGGGGCTACGGCGGCGGGTACGACAACGACCAGCCCACCACCGCCCTGCGCACCGCCGACCCGAACGGCGAGCGCACGTCGATGCTGCCGCCGGTCAACCCGGACGACGGCGGCTACGGCTATGACGACCGCCCGGACCGCCGCAGGCAGAAGAAGAACAACACCTCGACGATCCTGCTGGTCATCGCGGGCATCCTGGTGCTGATCGGCGCGATCCTCATCGGCAAGGCGGTCTTCGGCGGGGACGGCGGCGACGAGGGCGCGTTCGACGTGCCCAACATGGTCGGCATCACCGTCAAGGACGCTCAGACGCTCGCCGACAACGCGAACGTCAAGCTCGAGATCGGTCCGAAGGAAGAGTGCGAGGACCAGCCCAAGGGCAAGATCTGCCGCCAGACGCCGACGGCCAAGGAGCAGATGAAGGAGCAGGAGACCGTCACGGTCTTCGTCTCCACCGGTCCGCCGAAGGTCGAGGTCCCTGACGTCACGGAGAAGTCCGAGGACAGCGCCCGCAAGGCCCTGGAGGACAGGGGCTTCACGGTCAACGTCACGTCGGTCGAGTCCGACCAGGCCGACCCCGGCACGGTCCTGGAGCAGTCGCCCAAGGGCGGCTCGAAAGTCGAGGAGAACTCCGAGGTCGAGCTCAAGATCGCCACGGAGAAGCTGCTCACCGTTCCTCCCGTGGCCGGCCGCTCCTACGAGGAAGCGGTGAACCAGCTGAAGGGCGTCGGCTTCACCAACATCGGCAAGTCCGAGGAGGACTCCGACAAGCCGGCGAACGAGGTGCTCGGTCAGAACCCCGAGGCGAACACGAAGGCCGGCAAGGACACCTCGATCATCCTCAAGGTCTCCAAGGGCCCGACGCAGCCCCCGACGGTCGCCATCCCCGAGGTCCGCGGCCACAAGGTCTCCGAGGCCAAGCAGATGCTGACCCAGGCCGGCTTCACGAACATCCAGTTCGCCGAAGGCAGCTCGCAGGACGACAACGCCATGGTCACCAACGCCGACCCGCAGCCGGGCACACAGTCCGACCCGGCCACCACCACGGTCACTCTCACCACGGTGGGCGGCGACGGAATCTTCGGCGGGCCGAACGGCGGCGGCGGGGGCCACTGACCCGCTCCGTACCCCGCAAGAACAGAGGGCCCCGGTCACCGCGAAGGTGACCGGGGCCCTCTGCGTATCGCCCGCGTCAGCGCAGCTCAGCCGGCTTCGTACGGTCGCGGTCGACCTTCTCCGTACGGACCAGCTCGCCCCACACGATGTAGCGGTACTTCGACGTGAAGACCGGGGTGCAGGTCGTCAGCGTGATGTAGCGGCCGGCCTTCTTCACGCCGGAGCCCTTCGGGACGGGGCCCAGCACGTCGACGTTGTACTTGGACGTCTCCGGCAGCTCGTTGAAGACCTTGTAGATGTACCAGGTGTCCTTCGTCTCGAAGACGATCGCGTCCCCGTCGTGCACCTTGTCGATGTTGTGGAACTTCGCCCCGTGCCCGTCCCGGTGGGCGGCCAGCGAGAAGTTGCCCTCCTTGTCGGAGGGGAGCGCGGATTTCACCGGATCGGTGTAGTAGCCGGCGACGCCGTCGTTGAGCGTCTCGGTGTCGGTGCCCTTCTTGACGAGCACCTCGCCGTTCTTCATCGACGGGACATGGAGGAAGCCGATGCCGTCCTTGGTGTCCAGCGCGCCGGGCCCGTCGGCCCAGCGGTCGCGGACGGTGTTGCCCTGCTTGGTGGCCTCGCGGTCGGCGAGCACGTTCGTCCACCACAGGGAGTAGACGACGAAGAGGCCGAGCACCAGACCTGCGGTGATGAGGAGTTCACCGAAGACGCTGACGGCGGTCGCGATGGGGTGCCGGCCGCCCTTCCGCGCGGGTGGCGCGGACTCGTCGGTCCGCTCCTGGTCCTCGGTCGTCGCTGTCATAGCACCGCCCTGTCGTCATGGCGTGGGGCCCGTTCAGTCCGCGAGCACGTCGGGCTTCCCCTTGCTGCGCGGCCGTTCGTCGACCATCTTGCCCCAGACGATCAATCGGTACGTACTCGTGAATTCCGGCGTACACGTCGTCAAGGTGATGTACCGGCCGGGCTTGGTGAACCCGGACTGCTTCGGCACCGGCGCGATCACGGAGACGTTCGAGGGCGAGGTCTGCGGCAGCACGCTCGTCATCTCGTACGTGTAGTACGCCTCCCGGGTCTCGACCACGATCGGGTCACCGGGCTTCAGGCGGTTGACGTACCGGAACGGTTCGCCATGGGTATTGCGGTGGCCGGCCAGCGCGAAGTTGCCCTCCTTGGCGGAGGGCATCGCCGTTTTCAGCGGCTTCTCGCTGTAGTGACCGACCATGCCCCGGTCGAGGACCTTCTCCTTGCTGGTGCCCTCGGCGATGGGCGTGACGACGTCCAGCTTGGGGATGTGGAGGATGGCGAAGCCCTGCCCCGGCTCGAACGCCGCCTGCTTCTCAGGGGGGTTCTCGTTCTTGGCCCAGTCGTCCTGGATCTTGTGGGTCTCCCGGCCGGCGATCTGGTCGGCGCGCACGTTCGTCCACCAGAGCTGGTAGGTGACGAACAGCAGCATCAGGACGCCGAGCGTGATGAACAGTTCACCGATGCCCCGGCTGATGACGACCGCGGGGCTGTCCTTGGCGGCCTTGGCCGCCCGGCGCGCCTCCATGCGGGTCATGGGCTTCGCGGGGTCCGCGTTCTCGGGCCCGGGCAGCGGCGCGGGCCGCCGCCGGCCACGGCCCTTGGCGGCCCGTCGGCGCTCGGCGCGACCGCCGGTGGGCGGCGCGGGGGCCCCGTCGGGCTCGTCGGCCCTCCCCGCGTCCGGGCGAGGCGCCGGCACGGACAGGTCGTCCGCGTCTATTCGCCCCAGGATCTCGGTGGCCGGCTCCACGGCCTCGCCGGCCGGGGGGTACGGGTCGGCCACCGGCCCCGGACCGGTCGGGAGCGGCTGTACGGGCGCGGGTGGCTGTACGGGCCCCTGGGGGCCGTACCAGTCGCGTTGGTAGCCCTCGGGGTCGTACCACTCCTGCGGGGCCTGCTGAGGGCCCTGGGGGTCGTACGGGGCCTGCTGGGGCGGCGGCACGGGGCCCGCCCCCGGCAGCGGGTCGTTCAGCGGGTCCGACAGCCCGTGGACCGCCGCCTCGAACGCGCCCGGGTCCTCGTACGACCGCGGATCGTGCGGGTCGTCCTGCCCGGCCCCGGCTCCGTGGCGGGGTGGGGTCACGCGACGGCCTTGCCCACCACCGGAGCGAGCCCCGCCGACCTTTCGACGGCTCCGGTGTCCCCGCAGCGCACCAGCCAGTTGGCCAGCATCAGATGGCCGTGCTCGGTGAGCACCGACTCGGGGTGGAACTGCACGCCCTCGACGGCCAGCTCCCGGTGGCGCAGGCCCATGATGATGCCGTCGGCGGTCCGCGCGGTGACCTCCAGCTCGTCGGGCACCGTGTCCGGTTCGGCGGCGAGCGAGTGGTAGCGGGTCGCGGTGAACGGCGAGGGAAGACCGGCGAAGACGCCCGTGCCCTCGTGGAGCACCGGGGACGTCTTGCCGTGCAGCAGCTCGGGGGCGCGGCCGACGACACCGCCGTACGCCACCGCCATGGACTGCATGCCCAGGCAGACCCCGAAGACCGGGACGCCGGTCGCCGCGCAGTGCCGCACCATGTCGATGCAGACGCCCGCGTGCTCCGGGGTGCCGGGGCCGGGGGAGAGCAGGACGCCGTCGAAGCCGTCCTGGGCGTGGGCCGTGGTGACCTCGTCGTTGCGCAGCACCTCGCACTCGGCACCCAGCTGGTACAGGTACTGGACGAGGTTGAAGACGAAGCTGTCGTAGTTGTCGACGACCAGGATGCGGGCGCTCATCGGCCGGCTCCCGTCGCCGCGCTCGCGCCGTCGACCGTCACGTCACCGAACGGAAGCAGTGGTTCCGCCCAGGGGAAGACGTACTGGAACAGCACATAGACGACCGCCACGGCGAGCACGAGCGAAATGAACGCACGCACCCACACGTTGCCCGGCAGATGCCGCCAGATCCAGCTGTACATCCAGACCCTCCATTCGGTACGGGACCAGACTAAAGGGCCGGGGGCCCGGCGTGGGCAGCCTGTGGAAAGCTGTGCGGCGGCCGAAAGCCCTCTGCTACTCCACCGGCTCCGCGTAGTGCAGATCCACCGTGCCGGAGTAGCCGGGAAGCGTCACCGCCCCGTGCTCGTCGACCTTCCAGCCGAGCCCGTACGCCTTCACGTACAGCAGGTAGTTCTGAATCGCCGGCGAGGCGTCCAGCGCCCGCCGCAGCGCCCCGGGATCGCCCACCGCGGTGATCTTGTACGGGGGTGAGTAGACCCGGCCCTGGAGGATCAGGGTGTTGCCGACGCAGCGCACGGCGCTGGTGGAGATCAGCCGCTGGTCCATGACCTTGATGCCCTTGGCGCCGCCCTGCCACAGGGCGTTGACGACCGCCTGGAGGTCCTGCTGGTGGATGACCAGGTCGTTGGGCTGCGGGTCGGGGTAGCCGGGGCTCGCGGTGGCGTTCGGCGGGGCGTCGTTGAGCGTGACGGACACCGCCCGGCCGGACAGCTCGGTGGTGCCTGCGGTCCGCTCCAGCGCCTTGAGCCTGGCGGCCTCCGCCTTGGTGCTGCCGTTGTCGCGCTGGGCGAGGCTGTCGACGTCCCCGCGCACGGAGGCGGCGGACTCCTCAAGGGCGGCGTTCTTCTCGCTGCGCTGCTGGATGAGGTCGGAGAGCTTCAGCAGCGAGGCGTCGGTGCGGATATTGGTGCCCTTCGCCGTATTCGCGCTGGTCACGAAGATAAGACCGGCAAGGGCGAAAACGGCAGCCGTGAGCACTCTGACCGGGTGCCGGAAGGTGCGCCGGACCGGCCCGGGGGGAGAGTCGGCAGAATTGCTCAACGTACCCTTATCTCCTTCGGTGCCACGGAAGCACTACGCTAACGGACGCCCGGGGGAGGCCACATTCCCCCTCGCGCCCCGCCCCGGCGCCAGCCACAGTTCCCTGCGCGGTCACGCAGCGCATCGACAGGAGAGTTCCTCGTGCCGAAGTCACGTATCCGCAAGAAGGCCGACTTCACGCCGCCTCCGGCGAAGCAGGCGACCAACATAAAGCTGACCAACCGCAGCTGGGTCGCGCCCGTAATGCTGGCGCTGTTCCTGATCGGGTTGGCCTGGATCGTCGTTTTCTACGTGACCGACGGCGACCTGCCGGTCAAGTCGCTGGGGAACTGGAACATCGTCGTCGGCTTCGGCTTCATCGCCGGCGGCTTCGGCGTCTCCACCCAGTGGAAGTAGCCCGCACGACCCGGTAGACCACACGTCGGCGCTGCCGCGCAACCCCTGCCCTGAGTTACCCACAGCGTTATCCACAGGTGGGGGAAAAGGTCAGACGATCTGTGGATAACTCTCCGGCCGTTGACGCCGGTGTGACTGCAGCCGCTCCCGCCCGGGGGCGGCACGCCCCTTGTCCCGACTGGAAAAAGCCAGCTCAGGGACAAGGGGCACAGCTGTGCCCCCACTATGCACAAGATCGGGATCACGCAGTGGAACCCTGTGGACAACTTCGGTCACAAATGGTCCACAACCGCCCTGCGGAGGATGCCGGAGGCGGCCTCTAGGTCAGGGCGGCCGTTCTGGTCACCACGATCAGGACGGTGGCCAGCAGGACCAGGGCGCAGGCCCCGAACTGCACGAGGTCACGCCTCTCGCGCGGGGCGTGCAGCATGCCGATCGCGATCAGCATTCCGGCGACCAGTCCCCCGACATGCGCCTGCCAGGCGATCCCGCCCCAGGGGTTGAAGGTGATCACCAGGTTGAGCGCGAGGATCATGAAGACCGGGCGCATGTCGTAGTTCAGCCGACGCATCAGCACGATGGTCGCGCCCAGCAGACCGAAGATGGCGCCAGAGGCTCCCAGCGAGGGCTGGTTCGGCTCCGCGAGCCAGTAGGTCAGCGCGCCGCCGGCCAGCCCTGAGAGCAGATACAGCGCCAGGTAGCGGACGCGGCCCAGCACCGCTTCGAGCGGTCCGCCCAGCCACCACAGCCCCAGCATGTTGAAGGCGATGTGCCACACCTCCTGGTGCAGGAACATCGACGTCACCAGCCGGTACCACTGGCCCTCGGCGATGCCCTCGGGCGGCCCGCCGTAGTAGAAACTGGCCCGGCCGAGCAGCACCAGCCTGTCGAGCAGCGCGTCGTTCACCCATACCGCGACGAACACCGCGACGTTGATCCCCAGCAGGATCTTGGTGATCAGCCGGGGGTCGGCCGCGACGACGCCGCCGGCCAGCGTGCGCGGCTGCGTGACGGACGCGCCGTGTCCCGTACCGGATCCCTGGCGGACGCAGTCGGGGCACTGGAAGCCGACCGATGCGCTGACCATGCACTCCGGGCAGATGGGGCGGTCGCAGCGGACGCACCGGACCGCCGTCTCGCGGTCAGGGTGGCGGTAGCAGACGGGCGGCCCCTCGACGGGCGGGCGCGGTCCGGACGCACCCGGCGGCTGCTGGTCCATCGGTCCCATGGCTTCCCGGTCCCCTCGGTCCTCGTCGTTCGGTCCTCGTCGCGGCGACGCACACGACACCGCCCCGCGTGTCCGTTCTGTCATGAGATACGGACGAGCGGGGCGGTTGGTTCCCGAACGTGAAGCCGGAGAGTGATCGAGAAGTGACGAAGGGCGCTCAGCGCTTCTCGACGGCTACGGACTCGATGACGACGTCCTGCACCGGGCGGTCGGTACGCGCGTTGGTCGCGGCGCCGGCGATGGCGTCCACCACCTCCCGGCTCTTGGAGCCCTCCACCTCACCGAAGATCGTGTGCTTGCCGGTCAGCCAGGCCGTCGGCGAGACCGTGATGAAGAACTGCGAGCCGTTGGTACCGGGGCCGGAGTTGGCCATGGCGAGCAGATAAGGCTTGGTGAAGGCGAGATCGGGGTGGAACTCGTCCGCGAACTTGTAGCCCGGACCGCCCGTGCCGTTCCCCAGCGGATCCCCGCCCTGAATCATGAAACCGCTGATCACACGGTGGAAAACGGTACCGTCGTACAGCCGGTCCGCCGTCTTCTGGCCGGTCTCGGGGTTGATCCACTCGCGCTCGCCGTTGGCGAGTTCGACGAAGTTCCTGACCGTCTTGGGAGCGTGGTTCGGCAGGAGCCGGATCTCGATGTCGCCCTGGTTGGTCTTCAAGGTGGCGTAAAGCTGCTCGGCCACGATCTGCCTTCCGTGAGTCTGCACATGTGCTCTGCGCAGCCGCGCTGCGCGTCGGCCCCGCTCCGGCAACCGGCCGGCCCCGACGCCCCGATACTCGCACGCACCGCCCCCACGGCGTCCGAGGCGAGCGCCGGTGCCCTTCCGTGCCGCCCGGCGCAACCGATGCCGCCATGCGCGTGCCGAACCTGCCGCCACGTGCGTGCCGAACCGGCGCGCGGCGGGCCGATGCGTGGCATGGTCGGCGGAAGGCTCCCCTTGCACCACATCGCCCGGGACATCCTCTGTTCGCGGTATGACCCGGATGCCCGCCCCACGTGCCCCACCGGCACCGCGCAGGCATGATCTCGAAATGGGTGGAAAGGCGGAGTACCAACCCGCCACCAAGGAGGAGGATCCCGTGACCCGCATCGACAGCGTGCGTGCCGCAACCGACTCGGCGAGGGACAGCGTGCAGCACGCCGCGGACGTGGTGGCGCCCTACGCCGACTCGGCCAAGGACCAAGCCGTTCACTATGCGCACGAGGCCCGCACGCTGCTCGCGCCGAAGGTGTCGAAGGCAGCCAAGCAGGCCCGTGTCCAGTACGGCGCGCACGTCGCCCCCCGTATCGAACTCGCTCGTACGCACGTACCCCCGAAGGTCGACGAGGTCGCGCAGCGCGCCGCGCTCGCCACCCGTCAGGCCGCCCGCAGCGCCGCGGACTACACCGTCCCGCGCATCGAGAGCGCCAGGGCCGCCGCCCAGCCGGTGGCCGAGGAAGCCGCGGCCCGCAGTGCCGCCGCGGTGGCCGCCCTGCGCGGCCAGGTCACGGCGAAGCAGATCCGCAAGCTCGCCCGGAAGCAGCAGCGGCGCGCCAGGGCCGGCAAGGCGTTCAAGGGCCTGGCCGTGACCGGCATCCTCGCGGGCGTCGGGTACGCCGTGTGGCGCTGGTGGGACAAGCAGGCCAACCCCGAGTGGCTGGTGGAGCCGCCGGCCCCCACCGAGGTCGACGACCGCGCCCCGCTCTCCTCCGTCGACGGCAGCCCGAGCGCCTCGGCGATCCTGGACCCGGAGGTCGAGGCCAAGCAGGCGGACGCCGAGGCGGCGGGCGAGGACGGCCCGGACGCCGTGGGCGGCACCGATCTGGACGACCGCCCCTGACCCGCCCCGGCCCGGGCACGGGCGCGTGAAAAGATCCCCCCTGACCCGCGTTTTCGCAGGTCAGGGGGGATCTGAAATGTGGAGCCTAGGAGATTCGAACTCCTGACATCTGCCTTGCAAAGGCAGCGCTCTACCAACTGAGCTAAGGCCCCGACAGCACGCAGCCCCGAACGCCTCGACGTTCGGGCCACCGCCGCAGAACAGAGTACCGGCTCACCCCCGTGATCCTGCAAAATTACGGGGACTCCCCGTGCGCGACCACGCTCCGTAAGATGCTGGTCGAGGTTCGCAGCAGCGAAGCTCATGCGAAGGGGAGACGCAATGGATGCAGCGCAACAAGAGGCTACGGCCAGAGCCAGAGAGCTTCAGCGCAGTTGGTACGGAGAGCCGCTGGGCGCGCTCTTCCGCCGTCTGATCGACGATCTCGGTCTCAACCAGGCGCGGCTCGCCGCGGCACTCGGGCTGTCCGCCCCCATGCTTTCCCAGCTCATGAGCGGTCAGCGCGCGAAGATCGGCAACCCGGCTGTCGTCCAGCGCGTCCAGGCACTCCAGGAACTGGCCGGTCAGGTGGCCGACGGCAGCGTCAGCGCCGGGGAGGCCACCGACCGCATGGAGGAGATCAAGAAGTCCCAGGGCGGCTCGGTGCTCTCGGCCACCGGCCAGACCACGTCGAGCGGCGGGGCGCCCACCGTGCGCCGGGTGGTCCGGGAGATCCAGTCGCTGCTGCGCTCGGTCGCGGCCGCCGGTGACATCATCGATGCGGCGGACTCCCTCGCCCCGACCCACCCGGAACTGGCAGAGTTCCTCAGGGTGTACGGGGCAGGGCGCACCGCGGAAGCGGTGGCGCACTACGAGAGCCACCAGAACTAGGGGGTGTCAGACACCCCCTAGGCCCTCGCGATACGGGGGCACGGGCCGAAACAGGAACGGGGAGCGAGCGCAGCGCCATGGGTGAGGTCTTCGCCGGACGGTACGAACTGGTCGATCCGATCGGACGCGGTGGGGTCGGTGCCGTCTGGCGCGCCTGGGACCACCGGCGCCGCCGCTACGTGGCGGCCAAGGTGCTCCAGCAGAGCGACGCGCACACCTTGCTGCGCTTCGTCCGTGAACAGGCGCTGCGCATCGAGCACCCGCATGTTCTCGCACCGGCCAGCTGGGCCGCCGACGACGACCAGGTGCTGTTCACCATGGACCTCGTCAGCGGCGGGTCGCTCGCCCATGTCATCGGCGACTACGGCCCGTTGCCCCCACGGTTCGTCTGCACCCTGCTCGACCAGCTGCTGTCCGGCCTCTCGACGGTGCACGCCGAGGGCGTCGTGCACCGGGACATCAAACCGGCCAACATCCTCATGGAGGCCACCGGCCGGGGCCGGCCGCATCTGCGGCTGTCCGACTTCGGTATCTCCATGCGCAAGGGCGAGCCCCGTCTCACCGAGACGAACTACGTGGTGGGGACGCTCGGTTACTTCGCGCCCGAGCAGATGATGGGCGCGGAACCGGACTTCCCCGCGGACCTCTTCGCGGTCGGCCTGGTCGCCCTGTATCTGCTCCAGGGCACCAAGCCCGACTCCCAGGCGCTCATCGAGCACTTCGCCGCGCACGGCACGCCGAGCGCCCCCGACGGCGTCCCGGAGCCGTTGTGGCAGGTCATCGCGGGGCTGCTGCAGCCGGACCCGCAGGACCGTTTCCGTACTGCCACGGGCGCGCGCAAGGCGCTGAACGCCGCTGTGGAGATGCTGCCCGACCCCTCGGACGCCGAGGAACCGGTGGAGGTCTTCGACCAGATCGGCCCGCTGCCCGAGGGTTTCGGACCCGAAGGCCCCCTCCCGTCCCCGGAAGTCCCCGCTCCGGCTCCGCAGTCCCCCGCTCCGCAGCCCTCGGCGCCCCAGACCAATGCGCCGGACACCGGCGGGCAGTTCGCCCCGCACCCCGGCGTACAGCAGCCGCAGCCTTACCCCTCCGCGCCCGCTTCCATGTCCGAGACGGGCAGCTTCCACCTCCCGCCGCCCGAGCCGGCCGTTCCCGCCCACCACGCCCCGCAAACCGCCGCTCCGGGTGGTGCGTACGGCTATCCGGGCCCCGCAGCGGCTGGATACTCCGCCCCCTACGGGGACCCGGCGCACGCACCGGCTCCCGGCCCGCACGACCAGGCGTTCACCCGTCCCTACACCGCCCCGCAGCCGGGGGCCCCCGTGCAGCCATCGGCGACCGCCCCGGGAACGCGTCCGGGACCGTCCCCGAAGGTGGCGGTCCCGGTCCTGCTGGTGGCGCTGGTCTGCTTCGCCGTGGGTATCTGGGCGCTGACCCAGGCCTGAGAGCTACCAGGCCTGGGGCGGTCCTCCGTACGGGTACTGCCCCCCGCCCGGGGGCGCGGCGGGTACGGCGGCCGCGCGGCGCCGCGCGATCACCGTCCACACGCCCATCCAGAGCACCAGCACGGTACCGGCGCCGATCCCGGCAGCCGCGACGAGCTTCATCGTTCCGCTGCTCGCGCTGTCGGCCGCGGCCTGCGCACCGCTCTGCCCTTCCCGCGCCGCGTCCTTGTCGCCCTGCGTCACGGCGAAGATCCCGGCGTCACCCTTGTACGGCGTCTTGGCGGCCTGTCCCTTCACGCTGATCTGGAGCGTCAGCGTGATCGGCTTGTCGCCGTACTCCTTCGCGACGGCGGGGCTCAGCGAGACGGTGAGGTAGTACCAGCCTGCGAACCTCATGCCCCTGACGTCGTCGCTGGAGTCGTTGCGGTTCTCGTACGCCACCGGTGGCAGCGGGTCGAAGGAGACGGAGGCCGGCTTTCCCGCATACGACATCGGCGACACCTCGCCGACGTGCCCCAGCGCGGGATTCTCCAGGGACATCGCCAGCGCGCTGCTGACGTACGGGTTCTTCGTGGAGGTGCTGTTGCTCAGCCCGGCCGTGGCGAAGAACTGCTGTCCCCAGTCCACCGGGACCCGGTAGAAGAGGGTCTGCCCGGGCTCGATGCGGTCCTTCCACTCCCCGGTCTCCAGACTCGTGGCGTCGTAGTAACCGGCGCCCCCTCGCCTGGTGTTGTCCGTGGCCGCGGCGGGCGGCGGCGGTGAGGCGGACGGCCAGGACGTGGGGGCGTCGGTCGGCCCGGAGGAGGGGTGCGCGAGCTCCGGCTCGGAGACGTAACGCAGCTCCAGGTCCCACTCCCCCTGGTCGGACGTCGCCTTGCTGTCCCGCTCGACGAGCACGTAATACGTTCCGGCGTCCTGGCAGTTGCCGTCCTCTTCGATCCGCCGGGAGGCGTAGGCGGCGAGGGGACGCGGGTACTCCGCGGGCCCGAACATGGTGTCCTGCGAGCTGCATTCGGCGTCCGAGCTGTCCCGGATGCTCACCGTGAAGCCGTCCGCGTACGACACCTTGCCGGCGCCCTTCGGCACGACCACGGCGGAGACATACGCGTTCGTCTTCGCGTCCAGGTTCAGCCGGTAGTAAAGCTTCTGCGTGCCCGAGATCGCGCTCTTGTAGACGGTGTCGGGCTTCAGCGCCACGGCGTCGGCGCTGACCTCCGCACCGGTGACCGACTCGGCGTCCGGATCGAAGGTGTACGTGCCGGCTTCGCCCGCCGCGTACGCCTGCCCGGGCAGCGCCGCCACCGCGAACACCGCCGCCACCGCCGCGAGCGCCCCCCGCATCCTGCTGCGCCGCCTCATCACGCGCTTCCCCTCGTCATCCGGGCGGCTGCCGCGCGGCGGCCGCGTACATATACGAACACGGCCAGAACCACGGCCATGGCGGCGGCCCCCGCGCCCGCGGCCGCAACGACCGCCCATCCTGCCCCTCCCGTACCGCCGCTGTCTGCGAAGGCGGCCGAATCGCCCCCGTTGTCCGCACCGGAGCCCCGGTCGCCGTCGGCGTTCCCGCCCGGCGTCCCCGTAACCGCCGGGGCGTCCCGGCCCGGCCCGGAGCGTTCCTCGCCGAGCACCGCGACGCGCAGCACCACACCGATCTCCGGGTTCTCCGCGATCTCCGCGGCGCGGGCGCCCAGGGTCACCGAGATGTAGAAGTCGCCCCCGACGTGCACCGGCTGGACCTCGGACCGGCTCTCGTAGCGGTTGGTCCAGGCGACCGGGACGCCGCCCATCCGGAGTTCCGCGGGGCGGCCGTCGTACATCGTGCTCGCCCGGAATCCACCGCCCCCGCCGAGCGGGAAGCGGGCCGGGGTGTAGAGCCGGCTGGCACCGTACGAGTAGGTGGAGCCGGGCCGGTCGACCGTGGGCTCGTTCGCGAACTCCACGCCGTACACGACCTGCTGGCCCCAGCCCGCCGGGACCTTGTACCAGAGCGTCTGCGACGGCAGGATCCGGTCGCGCCACACTCCCCGGCCGAGCTCCCGCGCGTCGTTGAATCCGGTGCCGCCCCGCACGTCGCGCGGGTCACCGGTGGGCAGCGTGGCGCTCCCGCCCTCGCCGTACTCCGCCTCCGACTGGGCGGGCGTCACACCGTCCGCCAGCGCCTCCTCGACCCCGAACACCAGCTCCAGCGGCCAACGGGCCGCGTCGGAGCCCTTCTTGCTCGCCCGCTCCACCACGAGCAGGTAGCGCCCCGCGCGGTCGCAGGCACGGCCGCCGTCCGGTGAGGGGATGCGGGCGACGGCGGCCGTCAGCGGAACCGCGCCCTCCTTCTGCGAGAAGCTCTCGGTGTCCGTGGCGCAGTACCCGTGTCCGGCCTGCTCGATCCTGGTGGTGAGCGCGTCGAACGTGTCGACGGCCGCCCCCGGCTGCGGGACCGCCGTCGCGGCGAAGTCCGCCGTGGAGGCGTCGCCGAGGTCCACCGCGTAGTACCGCTTCTCGCCCGGCCCGATGGTGTCGAGATACTGACCGGGCGCGAGTACGGGTGCCCGGTCGGCGGTGGCCGCACTGGTCACCCGGCGGCCCTTCAGCCGGTAGCCGTCCGCGGAGAGCTGGGCGGCTCGCTGGAGCTGACGGGCCAGCGCATCGGCGTCCGGCGCGTCGTAGTAGCGGCCGTTGCCCGCGTGTGCGATGCACTCCAGCTGCTCGCGGGCGGGGCCCTTCACCTGGAAGCCGACGGTGTCGATCCGCAGCCCGAGCTCTTCCCCGCCGAGCTGTTCGGCAACCTCGCAGGGCTCCGGTGCACCGCAGTTGTCCTCGCCGTCCGAGACGAGCAGGATCGTGCGCGTGCCGATGGCGCCGTCCGCCGGCTCCGGCAGATCGTCGGCCGCCTTGCGGAGCGAGAGCCCGATGGGGGTGTCGCCCCGGGGCCGCACCGCCCCGACCGCCCGCTTCAGCGCGCCCCGGTCCAGCTTGCGCACCGGCTGGACGAGCCTGGTGTCCGTGCAGCCGCGCGGCCTGTCGGCGCCGTAGACCCTCAGCCCGGTCGGAAATCCTTCCGGCAGCCCGTCCACCACCGTGGAGACCGCCGCACGGGCGCTCTCCATCCGGGTGTGCCCGGTGCCGTCGTCGTCCCCCATGGAGCCGGAGGAGTCGAGCACCATCACCAGGCTGCCGTGCCCACCGGACCGCGCGGCCGCCGGTGCCCCCTGGGCGTCCGCCGGTCCCGCCAGGGCCGGCAGCACGCTCGCCACCAGGGCGAACAGTGCCCCGCCGATCAATGTCCCCGTCCGCACACCGCCGCGGTGATGACCTGTCCCCACCCGTGCCCCCCTCGACCGGACCGCCATACTCTTTGCTCAAGCAAGCTATTGATTTGCTTGAGTGAACTCAAGAGCACAGCTGTCACGGTCCCGCAACAGCACGAAGCCCCGGCCGCGTCAGCGACCGGGGCTCGTATCAGGCTGTTCCGTCTCAGACACCCGAACCTGCGGGCACGGAGTCGGTCGCCTCCGTCCACAGATCCTGCTCGGCGCGATCCGCCTGGATCTGGCGGTACACGAGGAGCCCGCCGATGGCGGCCAGTGCGACCAGGAGAAGCTTCTTCACCGCGCGACCTCGTCTTTCGTTGGCGTAGGGGACTTCTGCCGCCCGACTATACACACCGGCCGATATCGGCCGGTGACCTCCCCGCAACCCAATTGGCGCCTGTGGAAGTGCGGTCGGCGCCGCCCTGTGCGTACCGGTACGACCGCCGCGCGAGCCGCCTCCCGGAAGCCGGTGGCGGCCGGTTGAACCATAAGAGTGGTGTTCATCTGAAGATCGGCGCTTGCGCGGCGTCGGTCCACGAAATCGCGGGCCGGATCCACATCATCGGAAAGGTAAGCAAACCGGACCACCCGAAAGTGAGGGGCCATGAGTACCTTCAAGGCCAAGAGCATCTGGACCGCCTTCATCACCGCCTTCTTCGCCCTCCTCGCCTCCCTGGGCCTCGCGGGTTCCACCGCCGCCGCCGCCGCGGAAACCACGACCACGAACACGGAGCCGGCGGCGACGACCCAGGAGCACACCCCCGCGGCCCGCGCAACCGCGACCGGTCCTTCGGTGCGATGGACCCTTCCGCGTGACCGGGCCCTGCCGCCGACGATGAAGCAGCGCATCCGGGCCGAGGCCCACGGCTCCTCACCCGCCACCCGGCACCTGTCGTCCGACGCGAAGAACACCGTGAACACCACCGGTACCGCCCGCACCTCACACGGCACCACGGCGCAGGACGCCTCGCTCCTCCCACCGTGACAGCGCCGCCGCTGATCCCCTGAGCCCCCGGGCCGGTACACACCGGACGGGGGCTTTCCCGTGCGCCCGCGCCCGGTACACACCGGACGGGAGCTTTCCCGTGCGCCCGCGCATCCACACACACCGAATGAGTAGGTGAACTCACGCCCGGAAGACCGCTCGCCGCAAGGGCTCGTCGCGACGTTCTGGGACCCCGGATTCGTCGGGTCCGGCCTTTCCTCCCGACCGGCGGGCTCGTCGTCAGCGCCCTGGTCCAGTCGTTCGTCATCGGCGCGCTCACCGAGACACCGCACGGCCGCCTGCGCCGCACGGCCACGAGATGACACCGCATTCTCGGGACGCCGTCCCGGAACGGCGAAAGCCCCCCACCGTTACCGGTGAGGGGCCTTCGTGCTGGTGGGGCTAACAGGATTTGAACCTGTGGCCTCATCCTTATCAGGGATGCGCTCTAACCAACTGAGCTATAGCCCCGCCGCGCTTTTGCGTCGCGCTGACTTCTGAAGATTAGCGCACGTCGGGGCCAGTCCCAAAATCGATACCTGCCGGGCTACTCGTCCTCGGCCAGCGTGAGCTCGACACCGCCCACGAAACCGGCCGACAGGTTGTAGATGAAGGCGCCCAGCGTCGCCAGCGCGGTGGCCAGGACCACGTCGATCACCGCGATGACCGAGGTGAAGACGAGGACCCTCGGCAGCGACAGGAACGCCTGCAGGTCGAAACCGTTGCCCTCGTTCGAACCGGTCGCCTCGCTGATGGTGCCGCCCACGGTGGAGAAGACGCCCATCGCGTCCATCACCATCCACAGGACCGCCGACGCCACCACCGTGCAGATGCCGAGCGCGATGGACAGCAGGAAGCTGACCTTCATCACCGACCACGGATCGGCCTTGGCGACGCGCAGACGCGCCTTGCGGGTACGCGGAGTGGTCCGCGCCCCCGTCCGCGGCTTACGGGCCGTCTGCGCCGGCCCCATGCCCTGCTGCTGGCCGCCGTAGGTACGGCCGCCGCCCTCGGTCCCGCCCGGCGGCGAGGGGTACGCCTGCGGCGGGTGGTACGGGCCCGCCTGGCCCGGTGCGGGTTCCCGCTCACCGGGCAGCGGCCCGGTCGCGTAACCCTCGTATTGGGGCTGAGGGCCCCGGGTATCCGTCACAGTGCCCCCTTGGGAGTCCGTGGCGGGGCCACGGGCACCGTTACCTCCCGCTCCGGAAGCGGCCGAACCGGCGCCCGTGGCTCCACTCACGCTCTACTCCTCGTGCTCCCCGGTCGAGGACGACGTGTCCTCGACATTGCTGTCGACCGTGCTGCCGGCGTCCGCCTCGGCCGTGGTGGCCTCGGCTGCCGCGGTCGTCCCGCCTTCGGCGTCGGTGTCGACGGAGTCGTCGACCTCTGCGGCCTCGCGGCCCGCCTCGGCGTTGCGAGCGATGCCTACGACGGCGTCGCGCTTGCCCAGATTGATCAGTTGGACGCCCATGGTGTCACGGCCCGTCTCCCTGACTTCGTTGACTCGCGTACGAATCACACCACCGCCGAGCGTGATGGCGAGGATCTCGTCGGTCTCCTCGACCACCAGCGCGCCGACCAGCGAGCCCCGGTCCTCCACGATCTTGGCGGCCTTGATTCCGAGGCCGCCCCGACCCTGGACTCGGTACTCGTCGACCGCGGTCCGCTTCGCGTACCCGCCGTCGGTGGCAGTGAACACGAAGGTACCGGGCCTGACGACATTCATCGACAGCAGTTCGTCTCCTTCGCGGAAACTCATGCCCTTCACGCCCGATGTCGCGCGGCCCATCGGACGCAGCGCCTCGTCCGTGGCGGTGAACCGGATCGACTGCGCCTTCCTGCTGATGAGCAGCAGATCGTCCTCGGATGAGACCAGTTCGGCGCCGATCAGCTCGTCGTCGGAGCCATCCGCCGTCTCACGCAGGTTGATGGCGATCACACCGCCGGAGCGCGGGGAGTCGTAGTCCTTCAGCGCGGTCTTCTTCACCAGGCCGCCCTTGGTGGCCAGGATCAGGTACGGCGCCGCGTCGTAGTCGCGGATCGCCAGGATCTGCGCGATCCGCTCGTCCGGCTGGAAGGCCAGCAGGTTCGCGACGTGCTGGCCGCGCGCGTCCCGGCCGGCGTCCGGCAGCTCGTACGCCTTGGCGCGGTAGACCCGGCCCTTGTTGGTGAAGAACAGCAGCCAGTGGTGCGTCGTCGACACGAAGAAGTGGTCGACGATGTCGTCTTCCTTGAGCTTCGTGCCCCGAACGCCCTTGCCGCCGCGCTTCTGCGAGCGGTAGTCGTCCGTCTTCGTGCGCTTCACATAGCCGCCGCGGGAGATCGTGACGACGATGTCCTCCTCGGCGATCAGGTCCTCGATGGACATGTCACCGTCGAAGGGCACCAGCTTGGAGCGCCGGTCGTCGCCGAACTTGTCGACGATCGCCGCCAGCTCCTCGCTGACGATCTGCCGCTGCCGCACGGGCGAGGCCAGGATCTCGTTGTACTCGTTGATCTTCGCCTGGAGCTCGTCGTGCTCGGCGGTGATCTTCTGGTGCTCCAGCGCGGCCAGCCGGCGCAGCTGCATCTCCAGGATCGCGTTCGCCTGGATGTCGTCGATCTCCAGCAGGCCCATCAGGCCCTCCCGCGCGATCTCCACGGTGTTGCTGCGCCGGATGAGGGCGATGACCTCGTCGATGGCGTCCAGGGCCTTCAGCAGGCCGCGCAGGATGTGCGCGCGCTCCTCCGCCTTGCGCAGGCGGAACTGCGTGCGCCGGACGATGACCTCGATCTGGTGCGTCACCCAGTGGCGGATGAACGCGTCGATCGACAGGGTGCGCGGCACCCCGTCCACCAGCGCCAGCATGTTGGCGCCGAAGTTCGACTGCAGGTCGGTGTGCTTGTACAGGTTGTTCAGTACGACCTTGGCGACCGCGTCCCGCTTCAGTACGACGACGAGGCGCTGGCCCGTACGCGAGGAGGTCTCGTCGCGCACGTCGGCGATGCCGCCGATCTTGCCGTCCTTCACGAGGTCGGCGATCTTCTGCGCGAGGTTGTCGGGGTTGGTCTGGTACGGAAGCTCCGTGACGACCAGGCACTGGCGGTTCTGGATCTCCTCGACCGCCACGACCGCGCGCATCGTGATCGAGCCGCGTCCCGTGCGGTACGCCTCCTCGATGCCCTTGCGGCCCACGACCAGCGCGCCGGTCGGGAAGTCCGGGCCCTTGATCCGCTCGATCAGGGCCTCCAGGAGCTCCTCCTGCGAGGCCTCCGGGTTCTCCAGGTACCACTGCGCGCCGGCCGCGACCTCGCGCAGGTTGTGCGGCGGGATGTTGGTCGCCATGCCGACCGCGATGCCCGCGGAACCGTTGACCAGCAGGTTCGGGAAGCGCGCCGGCAGGACCGTCGGCTCCTGGTTGCGGCCGTCGTAGTTGTCCTGGAAGTCGACGGTCTCCTCGTCGATGTCCCGGACCATCTCCATGGACAGCGGCATCATCTTGCACTCGGTGTACCGCATGGCGGCGGCCGGGTCGTTGCCCGGGGAACCGAAGTTGCCGTTGGAGTCCACCAGCGGCATGCGCATCGACCAGTGCTGCGCCAGGCGGACCAGGGCGTCGTAGATCGAGGAGTCGCCGTGCGGGTGGTACGTACCCATGACGTCACCGACGACGCGGGCGCACTTGTAGAAGCCCTTCTCGGGCCGGTAGCCGCCGTCGTACATCGCGTACAGCACCCGGCGGTGGACGGGCTTGAGGCCGTCCCGTACGTCGGGGAGCGCACGCGAGACGATAACGGACATCGCGTAGTCGAGGTAGGAGCGCTGCATCTCCGTCTCGAGCCCGACGGGCTCGACACGCATACCCACGCCCTCGACGGGCGGAACCTCTTCGGGCGTCACGGGGACAGGGTTGTTCTCGTCGGCCATTGCTGGTCAAAGTCCTTTCGCGCTGCGGCTTGCTTGTACGGCCGACTCAGATGTCGAGGAAGCGGACGTCCTTGGCGTTGCGCTGGATGAACGAGCGCCGCGCCTCGACGTCCTCACCCATGAGCACCGAGAACAGGTCGTCGGCCTGCGCCGCGTCGTCGAGCGTGACCTGGCCGAGCACCCGGTGGTCGACGTCCATCGTGGTGACGCGCAGCTCCTCGGCGTTCATCTCGCCGAGACCCTTGAAGCGCTGGATCGAGTCTTCCCTGATCCGCTTGCCGTTCTGCTTGCCGAGTGCGACCAGGGCGTCGCGCTCGCGGTCCGAGTACGCGTACTCGAAGTCCTCGCGGCCCCACTTGATCTTGTACAGCGGGGGACGCGACAGGTAGACGTGGCCGGCCTCGACCAGCGGGCGCATGAAGCGGAACAGGAACGTCAGCAGCAGGGTGTTGATGTGCTGGCCGTCGACGTCGGCGTCCGCCATCAGGATGATCTTGTGATAGCGGAGCTTCTCGATGTCGAAGTCCTCGTGGACCCCGGTGCCGAACGCCGAGATCAGCGCCTGGACCTCGGTGTTCTGCAGGATCTTGTCGACCCTGGCCTTCTCGACGTTCAGGATCTTGCCGCGGATGGGCAGGATCGCCTGGTACATCGGGTTGCGGCCGGACTTGGCCGAACCACCGGCGGAGTCACCCTCGACGATGAAGATCTCGCACTTGGTGGGGTCGTTCGACTGGCAGTCACTGAGCTTGCCGGGGAGCGAGGCGCTCTCCAGCAGGCCCTTGCGCCGGGTCAGGTCGCGCGCCTTGCGGGCCGCCACACGGGCGGTCGAGGCGGCGATGCCCTTGCGGATGATGTCGGCCGCCTCGTTGGGGTTGCGGTCGAACCAGTCCGTCAGCTGCTCGTGGACGACCTTCTGCACGAAGGTCTTGGCCTCCGTGTTGCCCAGCTTGGTCTTCGTCTGGCCCTCGAACTGCGGCTCGCCCAGCTTCACCGAGATGATCGCCGTCAAACCCTCGCGGACGTCCTCGCCGGTGAGGTTGTCGTCCTTCTCGCGCAGCAGCTTCTTGTCGCGCGCGTACCGGTTGACCAGCGAGGTCAGCGCGGCACGGAAGCCTTCCTCGTGCGTACCGCCCTCATGCGTGTGGATCGCGTTGGCGAAGGAGTAGACGCCCTCGCTGTACTGCGTGTTCCACTGCATGGCGATCTCGGCCGAGAGGAGCCGGTCCTTGTCCTCGGCCGCGATGTCGATCACCGACTGGTGGATGACATCGCCCTTCCGGGAGTTGAGGTACTTGACGAAGTCGACGATGCCGTTCTCGTAGTGGTACGTGACCGTGCGGGTCGTCTCCTCCTCGGGGACGTCCACCGCCTCGGCGCTGTCCGCGCCGGCTGTCGCCTTCGCCGACTCGCGCTCGTCGGTCAGCTTGAGGGTGAGGCCCTTGTTGAGGAAGGCCATCTCCTGGAAGCGGCGCGAGAGCGTCTCGAAGGAGTACTCGGTCGTCTCGAAGATGTCGCCGTCGGCCCAGAAGGTGACGCTGGTGCCGGTCTCGTCGGTGGCCTCGTTACGCGCCAGCGGGGCGGTCGGGACACCGAACTTGTAGTCCTGGGTCCAGCGGTAGCCGTCCGTCCTCACCTCGACGGCCACCCGCGTGGACAGGGCGTTGACGACGGAGACGCCGACGCCGTGCAGACCACCGGAGACGGCGTAGCCGCCGCCGCCGAACTTGCCGCCCGCGTGCAGGACGGTGAGCACGACCTCGACGGCCGGCTTGCCCTCGGACGGCACGATGCCGACCGGGATACCGCGGCCGTTGTCGATCACACGCACCCCGCCGTCGGCGAGGATCGTGACGTCGATGGAGTCCGCGTGCCCGGCCATGGCCTCGTCGACGGAGTTGTCGACGACCTCTTGCACGAGGTGGTGGAGACCGCGCTCACCGGTCGAGCCGATGTACATGCCAGGTCGCTTGCGGACCGCGTCCAGACCCTCCAGCACGGTGATCGCACTGGCGTCGTACGAGGCCTTCGCCTCGGCCATGGCGGGAGCGGCGTCGCCCTCGCCCTGGGTGGACGGAATGTTCTCGTTGGGGTTGCCGGAATCGGCCACGAAGCGCCCTTTCTGGCACAGCACAGGCCGTTCTCCGGGCAGGCGGGAGCGGCTGCGTCGTTCGGCTTGTATCGACGACTCCCGCCAGACGCGGGATTGTTCATCAGTCTACCGGTAGCGACGACCCGAATGGGGGTTTGCGGGCACCTGAGTCCGCATGTGCCGCCCTGAATGAGCGGCTGACGACTCCCCATATCCGGGAAGGGGCCTCAGGAGGCTCACGAGGGCGTTGAGCGCTTCGGCCTGTCAGCCTCCCACTACGGTGAGGGACGTCCGCTCACCGCCACCTGGTTTCAACCACCACGTAATCGCGGTCCGAAGCGCCCGGAACACGGTGAGTACACCGGCGAGCGAGCGCCCATGGATACGGAAAGCCCAGGTCAGGCCGGGTCAGCCATAGGTATCGCCCGGGCCCGTGCTTCCGGGGGCCCGCAGCGGGCCGAACCGGCGCGGGGGGCCACCCGGCCCCAGCACCTTGATCATCCGCACCGTGCCGTTGCCCAGGTCCGCGTTGAGCCGGGCCACCAGCTGGGGGGCGAGCAGCCGCAGCTGTGTCGCCCACACCGTCGAATCGCACTGCACCGTCAGCACGCGCTGGTCCGGTTCCTCGTCGTACCGCACCGGTACGCAGTGGAGGGCGAGGTCGTCACCGACGATCTGCGGCCAGCGGCCCATCACCCCGCCCACCGCGGCCGGGGTCTCCCAGCCGCGTTCGGTGATCAGCCGGTTGATGGCCGCGCCCAGCGGCAGCGGATCACGGCCGTCCGCCCGCGCCCCGGAGCGCAGCCCGCCGCCTCGCCTCGCCTGCCTCTTCTGCTGCGCCGCCGCGCCGCGGGCCCGTGCCTGCTCCTTCGCCGCGCGCAGGGCCACCCGCGCCAGGTCCACGCCGGACGGCTCCGCCGGTTTCGCCCGGTCGCCGTCCGGGGCCTTCCCCTCGCCGTCGCCGCTCACACCCGCTCCACCTCACCGGCGCTCACCGCGTACCGCGTCCCCGCGAGCACTCCGGGCACGTCGTCGTCCACCGCGGCGGTGACCAGCACCTGCTCGGCCGGTGCCACCAGCTCCGCCAGCCGCTCCCGGCGGCGCGCGTCCAGCTCGGCGAAGACGTCGTCCAGCACTAGCACCGGTTCGTTCCCCTCGCCGCGCAGCAGCTCGTACGAGGCCAGCCTCAGCGCCAGCGCGTACGACCAGGACTCCCCGTGGCTCGCGTACCCCTTGGCGGGCATCGATCTCAGGCCCAGCACCAGGTCGTCGCGGTGCGGGCCGACCAGCGTCACTCCGCGTTCGATCTCCTGCTTTCGGACGCCGGCCAGGGCCTCGACGATCTGGGCGTACAGCTCCTCGCGCGTGCGCGCGGGGCCCGCTTCGGCGCCGACGGAGCTGCGGTAGTCCAGCGTCACAGGCCCTCCGCCCGGCGCCACGTCCCCGTACGCCTTGTCGGTCAGGGGCTGGAGCGTGGCGATCAGGTCCAGGCGCTGGGCCAGCAGCTCCGCGCCGACTCCGGCCAGATGCTGGTCCCACACGTCGAGCGTGGACAGGTCCATTGAGCGGCCGCCGTGCCTGCGGGCCATCGCCGCGGACTTCAGCAGGGTGTTCCGCTGCTTCAGCACCCGCTCGTAGTCGGAGCGCACCCCGGCCATCCGGGGCGACCGCGCGGTGACCAGCTCGTCCAGGAACCGCCGCCGCTCGCCGGGGTCGCCCTTCACCAGGGCCAGGTCCTCCGGCGCGAACAGCACCGTCCGCACGATGCCGAGCACGTCACGCGGTCTGACCTGCGAGGACCTGTTGATGCGGGCGCGGTTGGCCCGGCCCGGGTTGAGCTCGAGCTCGACCAGCTGTGAGCGTTCGCCCTGGGTGACGGCCGCCCTGATCACGGCGCGCTCGGCGCCCATCCGTACGAGCGGGGCGTCGGAGGAGACGCGGTGACTGCCGAGCGCGGCGAGATAGCCGACGGCCTCGACGAGGTTCGTCTTGCCCTGGCCGTTGGCCCCCACGAACGCGGTGACGCCCGGGTCGAGAGGCACCTCGACCCGGGCGTACGAGCGGAAGTCGGCCAGCGACAGATGCGTGACGTGCATGATGTGCGCCGACCTTCCCGGCTTCCTGCTTCGTGCTCCGGCGGGCGGGAGGGGCGGCCCCTCCCGCTCCCCGTTGCGGGTTACTTCTTGTTCTCGACCGCGTGACCGCCGAACTGGTTGCGCAGCGCGGCGATCATCTTCATCTGCGGGGAGTCGTCCTGGCGCGAGGCGAAACGCGCGAAGAGCGACGCGGTGATCGCGGGCAGCGGAACGGCGTTGTCGATCGCGGCCTCCACCGTCCAGCGGCCCTCGCCCGAGTCGGCGGCGTAGCCGCGGAGCTGGTCGAGGTGCTCGTCGTCGTCCAGGGCGTTGACCGCCAGGTCGAGCAGCCAGGAACGGATGACCGTGCCCTCCTGCCAGGAGCGGAAGACCTCGCGCACGTCGGTGACGGAGTCGACCTTCTCCAGGAGCTCCCAGCCCTCGGCGTAGGCCTGCATCATGGCGTACTCGATGCCGTTGTGGACCATCTTCGCGAAGTGGCCGGCACCGACCTTGCCCGCGTGGACCGAGCCGAAGTCGCCCTCGGGCTTGAGCGCGTCGAAGATCGGCTGGACCTTCGCCACGTCCTCGGCGTCGCCGCCGTACATGAGCGCGTAGCCGTTCTCCAGGCCCCAGACGCCGCCGGAGACGCCGCAGTCGACGAAGCCGATGCCCTTGCGGCGCAGCTCCTCCCCGTGCTTCTCGTCGTCGGTCCAGCGGCTGTTCCCGCCGTCCACGACGATGTCGCCGGGCGAGAGCAGCTCGGCCAGCTCGTCGACCGTGGACTGGGTCGCGGCTCCGGCCGGGACCATCACCCACACGACCCGGGGACCCTTGAGCTTGCCCACAAGCTCTTCCAGGCTGTGGACATCGGCGAGATCCGGGTTGCGGTCGTAACCGATGACGGTGTGGCCTGCGCGGCGGATGCGCTCGCGCATGTTGCCGCCCATCTTGCCGAGGCCGACGAGACCGAGCTCCATCAGAGATTCCTTAGCGTTGTGCCGATTCGTACCCAAGTCCGAGCCTACGCCCGGAAGGGGACAGGACGCCGGGCGTGCTCGGCGCTGAACACGCCCGTCGGGCCCCGCCGGGGCGGGGCCGGGGGAGGTCAGCCGGAGAGGCGGACCGGCATGATCAGGTACTTGTACGCGTCGTCCGCCTCGGCGTCCACGGCCGGGCGGCCGCTGAGCAGCGCCGGCTTGGTGGAGGTCGTGAAGGAGAGCTGGGCGACCGGGGAGTCGATGGCGCTCAGGCCGTCGAGCAGGAAGGTCGGGTTGAAGGCGATCGAGATGTCGTCGCCCTCCAGCACGGCGTCGACCCTTTCCACAGCCTGTGCGTCGTCGCTGGAGCCCGCTTCCAGGATCAGGACGCCCTGCTCGAAGGTCAGCCGGACCGGGGTGTTGCGTTCGGCCACCAGGGCGACGCGCTTGACGGCCTCGACGAAGGGGGCGGTCTCGATCACGGCGACCGAGTTGAACTCGGTGGGGAAGAGCGTCCGGTACTTCGGCAGGTCGCCTTCGAGCAGTCGGGTGGTCGTACGCCGTCCGGCGCCCTCGAAACCGATGAGCCCCTCGCCCGCGCCGGAGCCGGAGAGCGCCAAGGTGACCGTGTCACCGCTGGTGAGGGCCTTGGCGGTGTCCAGCAGCGTCTTGGCGGGCACCAGCGCGACGGCGGAGGCCTCCGGGTCCTCCGGCTTCCACAGGAACTCGCGGACCGCGAAGCGGTAGCGGTCGGTGGAGGCGAGGGTGACGGTGTCGCCCTCGATCTCGATGCGCACACCGGTCAGGACGGGCAGCGTGTCGTCGCGGCCGGCGGCGATGGCGACCTGGGAGGCGGCGGAGGCGAAGACCTCACCGGGCACGGTGCCGGTCGCGGTCGGCATCTGCGGCAGTGCCGGGTACTCCTCCACAGGAAGGGTGTGGAGTGTGAATCGCGAGGAGCCGCAGGAGACGGTCGCCCGTACACCGTCTGTGGAAATCTCCACCGGCCGGTTGGGAAGTGCGCGGCAGATGTCGGCGAGCAGCCGGCCGGAGACGAGGACGGTGCCGTCCTCCTCGACCTCGGCCTCCACCGAGACCCGCGCCGAGACCTCGTAGTCGAAGCTGGAGAAGCTGAGCGCTCCGTCCTCGGCCTTCAGCAGAAGGCCCGCGAGAACGGGCGCCGGCGGACGGGCCGGAAGGCTGCGGGCCACCCAGGCCACCGCCTCCGCGAGTACATCGCGCTCCACCCGGATCTTCACCGGAACCGCCTCCTGCTGTTCTCGCCCTGCTGGCCTTCGTCGTCTGGTCGGGTCGCTCCGCCGAAGACGGGGAGGACGCCGGGGACCAGTCTGACGCACCGCACCGACACTCGGTGCTGCTCGGGGTCAAATCGCGGCGGGAGCCCCGGAGCGCTCCGAGGCCGAGTTGTGCACAGGCCCCACTTCGAAACGGATTCCGGGCTAACTATGAGTGGTGGTAGTAGTAGGGCCTGTGGAAACCGTGGATAACCCCGTTTTCGCAGGTCAGGGCCCGTTTTTTATCCACCGGCCCTGTGGGTGGCACCGGTGGACAACCCGGGCTTTCTGTGGATACCCGGAAGTTGTGCACAACCCGTACACAGGAGAGGGGAGTTTCTCCCCAGGTCTGTCCCCAGCTTTAGCCCCGTTCCCCACAGGCCGACCCCGCCTCTTGGTGTGACGCCTTTCACTCGGGGCGGTGACAGGGACTGTTGTGTTGCCGAACAGTGGACAGCGGTGTGGAGAAGCGGCCCCCCGCTGGGGAAAACAGCCCCAGACCTGTGGGCAGTCGGTGGACAACGCGGCGAGGCCCCTGTGGACGAAAATCTTGTCCACAGCCTGTGGATCATCGTTGACCACAAATCCCCAGCCCTCTGAGCTGCCCTGATGCCCTCCCGGTGGTTCTGCCTGTGGATGCAGTATGGACAACTTTTGGATCCCCAGGCTGTGGAGGGAAAAAAGTGCCCGGATCTGTGGAGAACACCCGTGTCCTCCCAACTAATCGAACAGGCCGGGGCCTCCGGGAGAGGCCGCGGTGGACGGCCGGCCGCTGTCCGAAGCCGTTGTGAGGGGTTGCGAGCTGCTTTTCGGGGAACGCAGAAGGGCGCTGTGCGGACTCCTGACGAGTCCGCACAGCGCCCTCGAGGTACGCGTGCGGGAGTCGGCGCGGGGCGCCGTCAGCCGTTCTTGATGCGGTTGGTGAGCTCGGTGACCTGGTTGTAGATCGAGCGCCGCTCGGCCATCAGAGCCCGGATCTTGCGGTCCGCGTGCATCACCGTCGTGTGGTCCCGGCCGCCGAACTGCGCACCGATCTTCGGCAGGGAGAGGTCGGTCAGCTCGCGACACAGGTACATGGCGATCTGCCGGGCCGTCACCAGCACGCGGCTGCGCGACGATCCGCAGAGGTCTTCGACCGTCAGCCCGAAGTAGTCCGCGGTCGCCGCCATGATGGCGGTCGCCGTGATCTCGGGAGCCGTGTCCTCGCCGCCCGGGATCAGATCCTTCAGCACGATCTCCGTGAGCCCCAGGTCCACGGGCTGGCGGTTGAGGCTGGCGAAGGCCGTGACCCGGATGAGAGCGCCCTCCAGCTCACGGATGTTGCGCGAGATGCGGGAGGCGATGAACTCCAGCACCTCCGGAGGGGCGTTGAGCTGCTCCTGCACCGCCTTCTTGCGCAGGATCGCGATGCGGGTCTCCAGCTCGGGGGGCTGTACGTCGGTGGTCAGCCCCCACTCGAAACGATTCCGCAGCCGGTCCTCCAGAGTGACCAGTTGCTTCGGCGGCCGGTCGGAGGAGAGCACGATCTGCTTGTTGGCGTTGTGGAGCGTATTGAAGGTGTGGAAGAACTCCTCCTGGGTCGACTCCTTGCTCGCCAGGAACTGGATGTCGTCGACGAGCAGGATGTCGACATCGCGGTACCGCTTGCGGAAGGTGTCGCCCTTGCCGTCACGGATCGAGTTGATGAACTCGTTGGTGAACTCCTCGGAGCTCACGTACCGCACCCGGGTCCCCGGATACAGACTCCGCGCGTAGTGCCCGATGGCGTGCAGCAGATGGGTCTTGCCGAGCCCCGACTCCCCGTAGACGAACAGGGGGTTGTACGCCTTCGCGGGCGCCTCGGCCACTGCGACGGCCGCGGCGTGCGCGAAGCGGTTCGAGGCCCCGATGACGAAGGTGTCGAAGAGGTACTTCGGGTTCAGCCGGGCGTGCGGCTCGCCGGGGCCGGGGGCCGGTGCGGGCTGGGCGCCCATCGGCCCGTGGGCTCCTCCGCCGGGCCTCCCGGTGCCGGCGCCCGTGCGGTGCTGCGGCTCCGGGAGCTCGTGGCGCTCGGGGCGGGAGCGCTCGGTGTGCTGGGGCTGGTACCCCTGGCGCTCGGGCGGCTGCTGACGGTAGTCGTGCTGCGGGGAGCGGCCGCCGTACGGCTCGCGCCACTGGTCGGCAGACGGCTCGCGGTCCTGGAATCCGCCGAGCCGGGGCTGCTGCCAGGACAGGTCCTCCTGGGTGCGCGGCCAGGCGCCGGGCTCCGGGCGCTGCTGCTGGTAGTCCGGGTAGGCGGGCCGCGCGGTCGGCATGCCGTCGTCCGAGGGCCGGGCCCCGTAGTTCTCGTACGCGTCGCCGGGCCGGTCCTCGTCGTGCCGATGGCCCTGGTAGCGGTGGGGCGGCTGCGGCGACTGGTGCATGGGGGGCGCCGGAGGACCGGCCGGCTCACCCGCGGAGTCGTCGACGGTGATCGCGATCCGGATGGGGCGCCCGCACTCGCGGCTCAGCGTCTCGCTGATGAGGGGGGCGAGGCGGCCCTCGAGGACGCGCTTGCCCCATTCATTGGGGACGGCGAGCAGTGCGGTGTCGGCTACCAGGGCGAGCGGCTGACAGCGTTCGATCCACTGCTTGTCCTTGGGCTCGATGCCCTGCTGCCCCTCCCCGAGGAGCTGCTCCAGCACTCGCGGCCACACTGCGGCAAGATCGGCAGGTACGTCAGCCACAAGGCACGCTCTCTCGCTGGTCCCACGAATGTGTGGTTCTCGGGACGGTATGGGTCGGGGTGGGTGAGGACCGGCAGGCGGGAAGAAAAAGAACCGGGGTTCAGCCACGGTAGTCAGCCCGACCCGCGTGGTTCAAGTCGTTGTCCACAGGCTGTGCACAATGGGGGGCCCGACAGGGTCGGTTTGACCGGATGGCGTAGCCGCGCGTACCGTGACCAGGTCGAGTTGTCGATGGCTGCTGCCGCCTGCCTCCGATGGGCAAAGATCACGATCTGTGATCGTGAAGCGGTGCACTAGAGCGTTTACGCGAGTCTCTCGTGGGCGCACGGTGACAGCCAGGCGATGTCCCGCCAACACACGAGTCTTTTCTGGAGCCCCCGAGTGAGCAAGCGCACCTTCCAGCCGAACAATCGTCGTCGCGCGAAGACCCACGGCTTCCGGCTGCGGATGCGCACCCGTGCCGGCCGCGCGATTCTCGCGTCCCGCCGCAGCAAGGGTCGCGCCAGCCTGTCCGCCTGATCGCGTACAGGTCGTCATGACGTGCTGCCTTCCGAGAATCGGCTGAGGCGGCGCGAGGACTTCGCGACCGCAGTACGACGAGGACGCCGGGCCGGTCGCCCGCTCCTCGTCGTCCATCTACGAAGCGGTGCAACCGGCCCGCACGTGACTGGGGAGAACGTTCCCCCGCCGCGTGCGGGTTTCGTTGTCAGCAAAGCCGTGGGTGGTGCGGTCGTCCGCACAGCGGTGAAGCGCAGGCTTCGCCACCTGGTCCGAGAACGACTCGCCCTGCTGCCCCCCGGTAGCCTGGTTGTCGTACGAGCGTTGCCCGGAGCGGGCGACGCCGGCCATGAACAGCTGGCCCGAGACCTGGACGCCGCGTTGCAGCGGCTGCTGGGAGGGGGCGTGCGATGAAGTACCCGCTGCTGGCTCTCATCAAGCTGTACCAGTGGACAATCAGCCCCCTTCTCGGGCCTGTCTGTCGTTACTACCCGTCGTGTTCCCACTATGGATATACGGCGATCGACCGGCACGGAGCGATCAAGGGAACGGCGCTGACGGCCTGGCGCATCCTGCGATGCAATCCGTGGTCACCCGGCGGCGTGGACTACGTACCACCACGCAAACGTCCGCGTTGGCACGAAATGCTGCGCAGCGCGCTACGCGGCAGCAAGGGCGGGGACTCCGCCGCTGACGTGCCTCCCGGGGGCTCGGCCACCGAGCTCCCGAGTTCGGCCGCAGAGACTTCGCCCAATGCTCAAGGAGCCTGATTAGTGGACACGATTGCCAGTCTGTTCAGCTTCATCACCTGGCCCGTCTCCTGGGTCATCGTCCAGTTCCACAAGTTGTACGGGGCGATCTTCGGCCCCGACACGGGATGGGCCTGGGGCCTGTCCATCGTGTCCCTCGTGGTGCTCATCCGCATCTGTCTGATCCCGCTGTTCGTCAAGCAGATCAAGTCGACGCGGAACATGCAGCTGCTCCAGCCGAAGATGAAGGCGATCCAGGAGCGCTACAAGAGCGACAAACAGCGTCAGTCCGAAGAGATGATGAAGCTGTACAAGGAGACGGGTACCAACCCGCTCTCCTCGTGCTTGCCGATCATCGCGCAGTCGCCGTTCTTCTTCGCGCTGTACCACGTACTCTCCGCGATCGCCTCGAACAAGAAGATCGGCGTCATCGACCAGTCGCTGCTGGACAGCGCCCGTCAGGCCCACATCTTCGGCGCTCCGCTGGCTGCCAAGTTCATGGACAGCGCGGAGAAGGTCGACGCCCTCGGCGCTTCGCTGACCGACGTCCGGGTCGTCACCGCGATCATGATCGTGATGATGTCGGCCTCGCAGTTCTTCACGCAGCGCCAGCTGATGACGAAGAACGTCGACCTCACGGTCAAGACGCCGTACATGCAGCAGCAGAAGATGCTGATGTACATCTTCCCGCTGATCTTCGCGGTCATGGGTATCAACTTCCCCGTCGGTGTCCTCGTCTACTGGCTGACCACCAACGTCTGGACCATGGGTCAGCAGATGTACGTGATCAACCAGAACCCGACGCCGGGCAGCAAGGCCCAGGAGCAGTACCTCGGACGGCTTCTGAAGAGCGTCACCGCGCACGGCGAGGTCCGCGGCCGGACCCGGCGCAACACCGTCAAGCGGATCGTGGCCAAGGGCCCGGACCGCAATGACATCGAGCGGAAGTTCGTGGTCGCACTTGCCAAGCTCGGGCTCGCTCCGCAGGAGGACGGCACGGTGGTCAAGAGTGACACCGCCGTCGCCGAAGCGGAGGGTGGCGCTTCGCAGCGACGCCAGCAGCCCAAGCGGCAGACGAAGTCGCAGCGCCACACCGGTGCGGCCCAGCAGGGTGGAGCCAAGGACGGCGACTCCGATGAGTCGGAGCCCAAGACCTCCCTGCAGAAGAGCACAGCTCGGGACGACAAGTCGAAGCCGGCGGGCAAGACCGCGTCCGGCTCCTCACGCCAAGCCAAGTCCGGACAGCGCAAGGGCCCGCAGCGGCCCAAGCACCCGTCCAAGAAGTAAGAAGGAGTCCATCCGTGACGGAAGGCACCACCTCCACGGCCGCTGAGGGCAGCGACACCTTGACCCGCCTCGAGCAGGAAGGGGAGATCGCAGCGGACTACCTCGAGGGCCTGCTCGACATCGCCGACCTCGACGGTGACATCGACATGGACGTCGAGGCGGACCGGGCCGCGGTCTCGATCATCAGCGAATCGGCGCGCGATCTGCAGAAGCTCGTGGGGCGCGACGGCGAGGTCCTGGAGGCGCTCCAGGAGCTGACGCGGCTCGCCGTGCACCGGGAGACCGGCGACCGGAGCCGTCTGATGCTGGACATCGCCGGGTTCCGGGCCAAGAAGCGCACGGAGCTCGCCGAGCTGGGTGCCGAGGCGGCGGACAAGGTCAAGAGCACCGGTGAGCCGGTGAAGCTGGACCCGATGACGCCGTTCGAGCGCAAGGTCGTGCATGACGCGGTCGCGGCCGCGGGCCTGCGCAGCGAATCGGAGGGCGAGGAGCCGCAGCGCTTCGTCGTCGTCCTGCCGGCCTGACCGGCTCCTTACCTGTCGGCCCCGTCTGTTCGCAGACGGGGCCGATCTTTGTCAGCCTGATAGACAGCCACCATGGTGCGGTAGTGCGGTATGGAAGGACGGTCCCCCGTGACGGAGGAAGTAGCGCTTCCCCAGGCGCCCGACGAGGCCCGGGAAGTGTTCGGTGAGTGCTTTCCCGAGGCTGTCCGGTACGCGGAACTGCTGGCGGACGCGGGGGTCACGCGCGGGCTGATCGGTCCGCGTGAGGTTCCGCGTCTGTGGCAGAGGCACCTGCTGAACTGTGCGGTGCTCTCCGAGGTGGTTCCCAAGGGGGTCACGGTCTGCGACGTGGGTTCGGGGGCCGGACTACCGGGGATTCCCCTGGCGCTGGTGCGCCCAGACCTGAAGATCACCCTGCTGGAACCGCTGCTGCGCCGGACGAACTTCCTCCAGGAGGTCGTCGAGCTCCTGGGGCTCGACCATGTGACGGTCGTCCGCGGCCGGGCCGAGGAGGTCCTCGGCTCCCTCCAGCCGGTGCACGTGGTGACCGCTCGGGCGGTTGCCCCGCTGGACCGGCTGGCCGGCTGGGGCGTGCCCCTGCTGCGGCCGTACGGCGAGATGCTCGCGCTCAAGGGAGACACCGCCGAGGAAGAGATCAGCGGCGCACGTGCGGCGCTCAGCAAACTCGGTGTGGTGGACACCGAGGTGCTGCACGTCGGCGAGGGCGTGGTCGACCCGATGTCCACCGTGGTGCGCGTGGTGGTCGGTGAGAGCCCGGGGGGTGTGAGGTTCGCCGCAAAGCGAGCCAAGGCCGCGCGGACCAGCCGGACGCGTCGTCGCCGCTGAGCCGGACGCGCTCTGCGCGGAGTGTCGTGCCTTTGTAGCTACGCTGCGGAGGCATCGTGTTTCACGTGAAACGTCGTTCTCTGCTGCATGGAATCATCGGCCGCGGTCATGAGGCGGCCGCCCCACCCCATCGCAGGCCCGTTAGGGCTACGGAGTTGTCCACAGAAGTGGTTTCATCCACAGAAGAGCGGGCCTCGCTGGTTCACGACCCCGAAACCATGACAGGCTCTGCTCATTGCGAGCCTGAAGTCGAGGAGAGTGAATCCTTGCGGTCCGACGCCAACATCGCGGGGCCGATGACCGATCCGGTCCCCGGCCCCCGAACCGAATCGGCGGGGGACGGTGTTTCACGTGAAACACCGCCGCCGATGGACGACACACCCATCGGTCGCGCGGCCCAGCTGGCGGTGGAGGCCCTCGGCCGAGCCGGCGAGGGACTGCCGCGGCCCGAGCAGACCCGCGTCATGGTCGTGGCGAACCAGAAGGGCGGGGTGGGCAAGACCACCTCGACGGTCAACCTCGCCGCGTCGCTGGCACTTCACGGTGCACGGGTCCTGGTGGTCGACCTCGACCCGCAGGGCAACGCCTCCACGGCTCTGGGTATCGATCACCACGCCGAAGTTCCCTCGATCTATGACGTCCTGGTGGAGAGCAAGCCGCTCTCCGACGTGGTTCAGCCCGTCCCGGACGTCGAAGGTCTCTTCTGCGCCCCGGCGACCATCGATCTCGCCGGTGCGGAGATTGAGCTGGTGTCGCTGGTGGCGCGGGAGAGTCGACTCCAGCGCGCCATCCAGGCGTATGAGCAGCCGCTGGATTACATCCTGATCGACTGCCCGCCCTCGCTGGGCCTGCTGACGGTCAACGCACTGGTGGCCGGCGCTGAGGTGCTGATCCCCATTCAGTGCGAGTACTACGCGCTGGAGGGCCTGGGCCAGCTCCTGCGCAACGTGGAACTGGTGCGGGGCCATCTGAACCCCACCCTCCACGTATCCACGATCCTGCTCACCATGTACGACGGCCGGACCAGGCTGGCGTCGCAGGTGGCGGAGGAGGTCCGCAGCCACTTCGGCAAGGAGGTGCTGCGGACCAGCATCCCCCGGTCGGTCCGCATCTCCGAGGCGCCGAGCTACGGGCAGACCGTGCTCACTTATGACCCCGGTTCCAGTGGATCGCTTTCCTACCTCGAAGCGGCCCGGGAGATCGCGCTGCGCGGAGTCGGGGTGCACTACGAGGGACAGCACGCCCACACGGGCGGTTCGATCAGTCAGCAGAGCAATTCGGAGGGGATCCAGTGAGTGAGCGTCGTCGAGGGTTGGGGCGAGGGCTCGGTGCCCTGATCCCAGCCGCTCCGCAGGAGAAGCAGCTGTCGTCCACCGGGACCGGGGTTTCCGCTCCCGTCCTCACCACGGAGCGGGGCGTGGCCGCCGCGAAGGTGACGACGCTCGGGTCCAACCCCGTTGTTCCGGAGCCGAGCACGCCCCTGGGGGCCGAGTCGACGGTTCCCAACGAGGTGGCCGGTGCGTACTTCGCCGAGGTGCTGCTCGACTCCATCACGCCGAACCCACGTCAGCCCCGCGAGGTCTTCGACGAGGACGCGCTGGCGGAGCTGGTCACCTCCATCAAGGAGGTCGGCCTTCTCCAGCCGGTCGTGGTGCGCAAGACCGGGGCCGACCGCTTCGAGCTCATCATGGGCGAGCGGCGCTGGAGGGCCTGCCGGGAGGCCGGCCTGGAGCGTATCCCCGCCATTGTCCGGGCCACCGACGACGAGAAGCTGCTCCTGGACGCCCTCCTGGAGAACCTTCACCGGGCTCAGCTGAACCCGCTGGAGGAGGCGGCCGCTTACGACCAGCTGCTCAAGGACTTCAAGTGCACGCATGACCAGCTGGCCGACCGGATCGGACGTTCCCGGCCGCAGGTGTCCAACACCCTGCGTCTGCTGCGGCTGTCGCCTCCGGTGCAGCGCCGGGTCGCAGCCGGAGTGCTGTCGGCAGGCCACGCGCGCGCCCTGCTGTCGGTGGACGACTCGGAGGAGCAGGACAAGCTGGCGCATCGCATCGTGGCCGAGGGGCTCTCTGTGCGTGCGGTCGAGGAGATCGTGACGCTCATGGGCTCCAGGCCCACGAGCGCCAAGAAGGCCAAGGGGCCCCGCGCGGGAAGCCGGCTCTCTCCGGCCCTCACCGACCTGGCATCGCGGCTTTCCGACCGGTTCGAAACCCGAGTGAAGGTCGACCTCGGTCAGAAGAAGGGCAAGATCGTCGTCGAGTTCGCCTCGATGGAGGATCTGGACCGCATCCTCGGCACCTTCGCGCCGGGCGAGGGCCGTGTGCTGGACCGCGCCCAGTCCGAGGAGTCGGCAGAGGGCGACGAGAGCTGACCCGCCGATCGCCGAGGGCGGGCTGTATCCGGTTCACGGATACAGCCCGCCCTTTGCATTGTCACGGTGTCGGCTTGATCGGGTGGTGGTTACGATGCGTTCTGGCAGGGCATTTCGGTCCAGGACGTGGGCGAGAGAAGTGAGGAACAGCCTTCATGGGGCGTCGGCTCGTACCGCTCACGCTGGACAACCTTCCCGATCTCCCCCGGCGCTGCCGCTCCTGTGTGTTCTGGGAACTCGACCCGGTCAGTGGCGAGGCCGCCGTCAAGGGCGGAACAGCCGCCCGGGAGAAGGAAGCCTGGATCTCCGGTGTTCTTCTGGAGTGGGGCTCCTGCGGGCGTGTGGTCTATGTCGATGACGTAGCGGCCGGCTTCGTGCTCTACGCGCCTCCCGCGTACGTCCCGCGCGCGACCGCCTTTCCGACGAGCCCCGTGTCCCCCGATGCCGTCCAGCTGATGACTGCGTTGATCATGCCGGGATACCAGGGGCAGGGACTGGGCCGGGTCATGGTGCAGACCGTCGCCAAGGACCTGATCCAGCGGGGCTTCAAGGCGATCGAGGCCTTCGGGGACGCGCGGTGGAAGGAGCCGGCCTGTGTACTGCCCGCCGGCCATCTCCTGTCCGTGGGGTTCAAGACGGTGCGGCCGCATCCGGTGAACCCCCGGCTGCGGCTGGAGCTGCGTACGACGCTCTCCTGGAAGGAGGACGTCGAAATGGCCTTGGACCGACTCCTGGGCGCGGTGCAGAAGGAGCCTGCACTGCGGCCGTTGTGAGGCGCAGTCACCAGTGCATGCGAAACGGGCCCGTCCTGGGGAGGACGGGCCCGTTTCACGTGAAACAGCAGACGCAGGCTGCGTCTTACTCCGCGAAGCCTTACTCGGAGATGAAGTCCGAGAGGTCGCGCAGGATAGCGGCCTTCGGCTTGGCGCCCACGATGGTCTTGGCGACCTCGCCGCCCTGGTAGACGTTCAGCGTCGGGATGGACATGACGCCGTACTTGGCGGCGGTGGCCGGGTTCTCGTCGATGTTGAGCTTCACGACCTCGATCTCGCCGTGCTCGGCCGCGATGGCCTCCAGCGACGGGGCGATCTGGCGGCACGGACCGCACCAGGCGGCCCAGAAGTCCACCAGTACGGGCTTGTCGCTCTTGAGGACGACCTCCTCGAAGGAGTCGTCGGTCACGTTCTTCAGGGCGCCGGCCACGGCGGCCTCCTTAGCTTCGCGGGGTGTGTGGGGACGTGAATGAGGCGTGGGTCAGACGGCGGCCGCAGGAGCGGCCTTCTCGTCGTCGGCGAGCGCGGCAAGGAAGCGCTCTGCGTCGAGGGCGGCGGAGCAGCCCGTGCCGGCTGCGGTGATCGCCTGGCGATAGGTGTGGTCGACGACGTCACCCGCACCGAAGACACCGCTCAGGTTGGTGCGCGTCGAGGGGGCGGCCACATTCAGGTAGCCCTCGTCGTCCAGGTCGAGCTGGCCCTTGAAGAGCTCGGTGCGCGGGTCGTGTCCGACGGCGATGAACAGACCGGTCACGGCCAGCTCGGACGTCTCGCCGGTCTTGGTGTTGCGCAGGGTCACGCCGGAGAGCTTCTGCTCGCCGTTGACCCCGGCGACCTCGCTGTCCCAGGCGAACTTGATCTTCGGGTCGGCGAACGCGCGCTCCTGCATGGTCTTGGAGGCGCGCAGCGTGTCGCGGCGGTGGACGATCGTGACCGACTTGGCGAAGCGCGAGAGGAAGGTCGCCTCCTCCATCGCGGTGTCGCCGCCGCCGACCACGGCGATGTCCTGGTCCTTGAAGAAGAAGCCGTCGCAGGTCGCGCACCAGGAGACGCCGCGTCCGGAGAGGGCGTCCTCGTTGGGGAGACCGAGCTTGCGGTGCTGGGAGCCCGTCGTGACGATGACCGCCTTGGCGCGGTGGACGGTACCGGCGGTGTCGGTAACCGTCTTGATGTCACCGGTGAGGTCGACGGAGACCACGTCGTCCGGGACCAGTTCGGCGCCGAAGCGCTCGGCCTGGGCGCGCATGTTGTCCATGAGCTCGGGTCCCATGATGCCGTCCTGGAAACCCGGGAAGTTCTCCACGTCGGTGGTGTTCATGAGCGCGCCACCGGCGGTGACGGCGCCCTCGAAGACCAGCGGCTTCAGCGAGGCGCGCGCGGTGTAAAGGGCGGCTGTGTAGCCGGCCGGGCCGGAGCCGATGATGATCACATTACGCACGTCGCTCACGGGTTTCTTCCTCGTCTCTGCAGACTGCCTACTGTCCACGCCTACTGGGGCCGGTTCAACGACTCTCACCCCACCCAACGGATCCTACGGGGGATGCATTCCCGACGTGCCGGGGCGGCTGGCGGCGTGCTTTTCAGGGACGGTTGTAGGCGTGCGTCAGCAGCAGCTTCCCCTTGGCGGGGGGCTCGGCGCCGACGCAGGCCGCGGCGACGACATAGGCCTGGACGCTGGCCGGGTCCGTGGGGTGAGGCAGGACGACGAGGTACGCGTCGGTGCCCTCGTACGAGCCCTTCTCGATGGCGAGGGCGTCGCTGTTCCGCCCGATGCCCTCTTCCACACAGGCGGGGACAGGCACCGCGGGTGCGCGGAGGGGGGCCTCGGGAGACACGGAGTCCGAGGGCTCGGACTGGGGCGAGGACTTGGAACCGATGGACGGCGCCTGTTCCTTGACGCCGGGGCCCGGGGGGCTGGCCGCATCGGTGCGTCCATTCAGCAGCGCGTCCACCCGGCCCTCAAGGGTGGCCTGGGAGTACACCCGCGAGCGGCTTTCCGGGGCCGTTGCATCCTTCCTCATCGCGCCGGTGTCGCTGCTGCTCTGTGACGCCGGGACGCTCTGCAGCAGGAAGACGCTCATGCCGGTCAGGACAGCGGCCCCGAGCGCGGTGGCGAGCACGGTGGCGCGGCGCCGCCTCCGGCCGGGGTGCCGACCGGGGCCTGTGCCCGCACGGGCGTGCCCGGTGGGACGGTCCGGGGGGCCGGGCTGTGGTGAAACGGCTGCGGCTATGGACTCGGGCTCTGTTTCACGTGAAACATCTGTCGCCTCACGTGAAACCTCGGCTGTCGCATCGGCCTGTGTGCGGCGGGACACCGCCTCGGCGGCGAGCGCGGCATCGATACGGTCGGCGATGCCCTCGGGCATGGGCTGAGGAGGGGGGAGGCCGCCGAGCAAGTCGCGGATCTCGTCCAACGAGGCGAGGACGTCACCGCAGAGGTCGCACGTGTCCGTATGGCTGCGGACCTCGGCGGCACGGGACTCGGTGAGCAGGCCCTCGGTCAGGTCGGAGATCTCCGAGACATCCGGGTGCTGGGTCATGTCGGCTGCTGATGTCATCGGTGTCCACCTCCGCCCTTCGTCGCTGTGGGGTCGCCGGCCGCATCTCGTGGCCCGGCTGCCGGTGGGACGGATGCTCTGGGTGTCCGGTTCCCTTCCGTGTCGGGCATCTCCTCGCCGCCGCCGTCACTTCGGAGATGGGCCAGCAGAGGAGCCAAGCGCGCTCGGCCTCGCGCGCAACGGCTCTTCACCGTGCCCACGGGCACCTCAAGGATGCGGGCGGTCTCTGCCACCGGGTACCCCTGCATATCCACCAGGACGAGCGCCGCGCGCTGTTCGGCGGGGAGTGTGGCGAGAGCGGCGAGGAGTTCACGGTGGAGGTCGTGGCGCTCTGCCGGAGCCTCCGCCGACTCGTGGGGCTCCAGAAGCTGGTCGAGCCGTTCCGGGTCGTCGACCGGCGAGGTCCTCCGGGACGCGGCCTTGCGGACGCGGTCGAGGCAGGCGTTCACCGTGATGCGATGCAGCCAGGTGGTGACGGCGGACTGGCCCCGGAAGGTGTGCGCGGCCCGGAAGGCGGAGATCAGGGCGTCCTGTACGGCATCGGCCGCCTCCTCACGATCGCCCAGAGTCCGCAGGGCCACGGCCCACAGCCGGTCGCGATGGCGTCGTGCCAGCTCGCCGAAGGCGTCGGGGTCGCCGGCCACATGGCTGGCGAGAAGGTCCGCGTCGCTCGGTGCGTCGGCATCGGCACCGTGGTGCTCGCGGTCTCCCCCCTCAGCTGTCGCCATCCGTGTATTCAAACCGATCCACGCCGGGAAGTAAATGGCGAGGTCGGTTGGATTGTATGAATGATAAAAGGCGCGATTCGATCGTGCTTCGGAGGTCCTCTGGCCGCCCTATATTGAGGGAAATCAGAAAGGGGACCATGTGATGCAGAAGCATGTGAAGCGATACCTGGGAAAGGTGCTCCCGGCCGTTCTCACCGCACCCGTGCTCGTGGCGCTGCTCCCGGGGAGCGCACAGGCGGCCACCTATTCGATGGACGGGAAGAACCCCATTTCCGCCGGGTGCTCCGGCGACGCCGCCACCGTGAAGCGCGCGCTGATCGGTACCTCCAGCTGGACGCTCGGCGCCATTGAGCTGAGGTACAGCGTCAAGTGCCACACCGCGTGGGCACGGATCAGCCTCTCCGAGGACGTGTGGGGCAAGGCCCAGATCGTGCGGAACTCGGACGGCAGATCTTATGACTGCACGAAGCTTTCCTACAGCTCGTCGCTCGGCACTTATACCTGCTACACGGCAATGGTCTACGACAAGGACCCGCTCTCCGCATACGCGGAAGGCTGGTCCCAGTACGACAACGTGAGCCTCCACTCGAAGACGCCTTCGTACTGACCGCTGAATCGGCTCGCAGGCAAGGAAATGGGGCTGGGCCGGATCGGAGGATCCGGCCCAGCCCCATTCTTGTGTTCGGCGCTGTCAGCTGGTGACCTTGATGTCCGAGACCTTCCCCCGGAAGTTCCCCTCGCCGCTCGGTGGGAGCTTGGTGAGCCAGACGAGCAGGAACCGCGCCTGGACAGGCTTGACGGGCTTCAGCGACACCTGGGTTCCCGACCCCTGGGCGACCGTGTCGAAGCCGGTGGGCCTGGTCGGCACCGTGGAGCCGTCGGTGGTCCGCAGCTCGACCGAGGTGGCGCCGCCGAGGAAGGACACGTCCACCTCGCCGACGCGCTGTGTCGTGCCGAGGTCGAGGACGACGCCGACGCCGTCCTTCAGATTGCCGAAGCCGGCCGTCGCGTACCAGTCCGTGTACCAGTACGAGCTCGGGTCGTCGTCGTAGACCTTGCCTATGCTCTGCGGCTTCTCACTGCCGTCGTCGCTGAGCGGGTCGTAGTCCTGGGCGCCGACGATCGGGACGGGCTTGCTCTTCTCGACCGGCGGGGGGTCGTTGTTCTCCGGGTTGGACTGGGTAGTGCCGGGGCCTCCGCCCGAGTTGTTGTCGCGGTCGATGATCGTTTCCGCGAGCTGCCAGCTGCCCAGGCCCAGGGCGGCGATCAGCAGCGCGGACACGGCCCACTTCAGGGCCTTGCCGGTGCGGCTCTGCAAGGGCGCGGGGGGCACCGGCACCACGGGCTGGGTCACGGCGGCCCCGGGCACGGCCGGCCTGCCGTATGTGCCCTGCTGGTAGGTGGTCTGCTGGTACTCGGGCGGGGCGGTGAAGACGGGCTCGGGCGGGCGGATGCGAGGCATCGCCGCGACGGCCTTGGCGAGCTCGTCGGGGGTGGTGCACGGCTGTTCCTGGCGGGAGGCCGTGGCGCCGTCGTTGGCGAGGGCCCGCATGGCGATCTCGGAGAGCCCCCGGTGGACTCCTGCCCGTACCTGGTCGGGCGGCAGGAGTCCCATGCCCTTGGGCAGGCCGGTGAGCCCGTACGCGTCGCTCTCGTACGGCCAGCGCTGCGTCAACGCGGCGTACAGCAGGGCGCCGATGGCCTCCGTGTCGGCTCGTTGGGGGCTGTCCGAGGCGATGCCCCTGAGTGCGGCGTTCACCGCGAGGCCGCGGATGCGGTACTGGCCCGACGAACTGCGCAGCACGGCCCCCGGCGTGAGCCTGAGGTGGGCCAGTCCCTCCCGGTGCGCGGCGGCCATGGCCTGGGAAACCTGGCCGACTAGCTGATACGCGTCGTGGGCCTCCATCGGGCCCGCGCCCAGCAGGGCGGTGAGCTCGGTGGCGTCGGGCAGCCATTCATGGACGACGTAGACGAGGTCGTCCTCCTCGACGGCGTCGAGGACCTGTACGAAGCGGGGGTCGCCCAGCAGCGCGGAGGACCGGGCTGCGGCCAGGACGGAGCGCGCCCGTGGGTGGTCCGCGGGAAGGAGGTGTACGCCGACCGCCCGACGCAGCTTCTCGTCGACGGCCCGCCAGCTGCTGAACCCGTCCAGACGGGTGACGCACTCCTCCAGCCGGTACCGGCCGGCCAGTTTGTGTCCGCTGTGCAGGTCCGGGGTGGCCGGGGAGGGCTCGGGAGCGGCCTTGTCACCGTCCTCCTTCGCGGAGTCCGTGTCCGCCGCGTCCTGCGCTTCTGCCGTACCGTCGGTCGTGGCCTCGTCCGCCTTGGCGGTCAGCGGATCGTCCCCGCTGTTGTCGGCCACGTCGACGGCAGCCGTGCTACGTTCCGCCACCGTCGTTCCTGCCTCCCCATCCGTTGCGCGATGCCAGCCAGCTCTGCACAGTCACGCCAATTGTGCCCACACTCCGGCGCTATGCACGACACGCGGAGGCCGGCGATGGTTGTGCGGGCCGGCCGTCCTAGCGGCCGAGTCGGCCCCTGACCATGCCGACCATGCCGTTGATCTCCTCGATCCGCATCCTCTTGGCCGCGACGAAGAACACTCCCAGCAGCATGATGCCGCCGCAGATCAGCGCGACGAGCGAGCCGAAGGCGCCTTCCCCGAGCACGCTCAGGAGCCCGAAGCCCACCGCTCCGCCGACCACGGTGGCCGGAAGTGCGGCCAGGCACAGCCGGGCGTAGGTGCGGACCACCTGGGCGCCGTCCAGGTCGCCGCCCAGGCGGTTGCGCAGTCGGCGCCAGGCGATCCCGACGCCGACGGCGTACGCCAGTCCGTACGAGGCGGCCATGCCGACCACGGCCCACTGGGCGGGCAGCACCACGTAGCAGAGGGCCGAGGCGGCCGCGTTGACCAGGGCGACGATGACCGTGTTGTAGAACGGCGTGCGGGTGTCCTCGTACGCGTAGAACCCGCGCAGCACCACGTACTGCACGGAGTACGGGATCAGGCCGAGGCCGAAGGCCATCAGGATGAAGCCCATGGAGCGGGCGGCCTCGGGGCCGGTGGACGCGTAGAGCAGGGTGCACATCGGCACCCCCAGGGCCAGGAACGCGAAGGCGACCGGCACGATGGCCACGGCGGAGTTGCGCAGCCCCTGCGAGATGTCGTCGCGGACGGCGCCCGGGTCGTTGTCGTGCGCGGCCCGGGAGATCCGGGGCAGCAGGGCGGCCATGACCGAGACGGTGATGATCGCCTGCGGCATGCCCCAGATCAGCTGGGCGTTGGAGTAGGCCAGGAAGCCCGCGCCGTCCTTTCCGGACGCCTTGCCGGCCGAGGTGGCGAGCTGGGTGACGACCAGTACGCCGGCCTGGTTGGCGAAGACGAACAGGACCGTCCACTTGGCCAGCTTGACCGTCTTGCCGAGACCGTGGCCCTTCCAGTCGAACCGCGGACGGAAACGGAAGCCGGCCTCGCGCAGGTACGGGACCATGGCCAGCGCCTGGACGACCAGCCCGAGCAGAGTGCCGATGCCCAGCAGCCGCACGCCATCCGGCGGGATGGTCTGCACGCCCATGTGGGACTCGTGGGACGTGCCGTAGACCCAGATGAACATGCCGAACGTGAAGATCATGACGATGTTGTTGAGGACCGGGGTCCACATCATCGCGCCGAACTTCCCGCGGGCGTTGAGGATCTGGCCCATCACGACGTGCACACCCATGAAGAAGATGGTGGGCAGGCAGTAGCGGGCGAAGGTGACGGCGACGTTGTTGGCCGCCGGGTCGTCCGCGATCGTCGACGACATCAACCGGATGAGCCACGGTGCCGCGAAGACCACCACGGCGACGATGAGGCCGAGGACGACCATCACCAGGGTCAGCAGCCGGTTGGCGTAGGCCTCGCCGCCGTCCTCGTCGTCCTTCATGGAGCGGACGAGCTGGGGGACGAAGACGGAGTTCAGGCCGCCGCCCACGGTGAGGATGTAGATCATTGTGGGCAGCGTGTAGGCGATCGTGAAGCTGTCGCCGAGCACGGCCGCGCCGAGCGCCGCGGTGATCACGAGGCTGCGGACGAAGCCGGTGAGACGCGAGACGAGCGTGCCGGCCGCCATGACCGCACTGGACTTCAGCAGGCCGGAGGCACGGCCGGCGGACTTGGGTGGCGCGGGAGCCGGGGCGGGCTCGGGCCGGGCGGGCGCCGGGGAGGCGGCAGGGCCTGCGGGGCCCTCCTGGTCCCGGAAGAGGTGGGCGAAGGCGTCGGGCTCGTCGCGGTGGGCGGAAGCCTGGGTGACGAGGTCGTCCACGCCCACGAACTGGGTCGTCGCGGCGTTGTCGCCGTACGGGAGGTGACGCGAGGGCCCGGCGGGTTCGGGCGGTGGGGTCTGGGCCCAGATGCGGGGGTCGGGGGCGTACTGGGATGCCGGGGGCTGCTGGTACAGCGGCTGCGGCTGCTGATAGGTGCCGGGCGGCGGTGGCGGGTGCGCGGCGCGGTCGTACAACGCCTCGTCCACCGGGTCCTGCGCGGAGAGGTCCTGGGCCCGGTACGGGTCGTAGTCGTACGTGGACTGCAGATACGGGTCCGGCACCGGCTCCTGCTCCGGCCCAGGGGGTGCCGGAGGGCCGCCGGGGTACCCGGCCCCGCCCGCACCCTGACCGCGGTCACCGTCGTACGGCGCGTTCATCGAAACCCCACCTCATCGTCCCCGGCCGACCGGCCACGACAGACATCGCTCAACGGTCCACTTTCTCACCCGTGCCCGACGGCTCCGCGCTTTCGGGACCGGTGTCCGGCGTCGGGTCACTCGGCTGCTCGGGTTCACTGCCGTCGTCGCCCGCCGCGCCGCCCGTGTTGGCGCGCTTGCGATGTGCATACATCCTGATGCCGGCCAGGACCAGCAGCAGCAGTCCGCCGGCGATCACCAGGAGCACCGTCGGGGTGATCTCGGAGACCTTCACGGTGAAGGCCATTTCCTCACCGTACGGAGTTCCGTCCTCCGTGTAGAGCTGCGCGGTCATCTGGACCTGGCCGTTGATGTTGGCCGCCGCGTCGAACTTCACCGACTGGCTGTGCCCGGCGTCGATCTGGATGGGCTGCTCCGCCATGCTGCCGCCGTCGTTCAGTTTCAGACGGGTCGCGTTGTCCGACTTCAGCCGCAGCACGAGGTGCTCGACGTCCTGCAGCAGCCTGTTCTGCACGGTCACGGGAATCGTGGCGCTGCGACCGGACAGGGTGATGTCCGACTTCGAGACGAGCTGGACCTCGCCGACCAGCCCCTGGAGATAGGTGCGGACCGAGTCCCGGTACTGCTGGGCCTTCAGCGGTCTGCCCCGCCACGACGTCGACATGGACCGGTTGACTGCGTTGCCGAAGGGCGTCACCACCCGCTCGGGGTGGGTGAGGATGACCTGGAAGTTGTCGAGCGAGGACTGGATGGACTTGATGTCCTGGAAGGCCTGCGTCGGCAGCTCCTGGCGACGCAGCTGCTTCGGGTACCGGGAGGCCGGGGGCACGGTGGTGGTCGCCTCCGCGTCCGGCTTGGTCGCCGAGGCCTGGGTGAGCCCCTGGGGCTGCGTCCAGCGGTCGCCGTCCAGTGCATGGAGGGCGCGGGCCATCGACTGGGCCTGGGCGACCGTCGGCGTGCGTGGGGGCGCGACGACGACGGACCGGCCCTTGTCCGTGTCCTGCTCGGCCAGGGCGAGGGTCAGGGCGAGGAACTTCTGTACGGCGAGCGTGGAGCTGCCCGCGTTGCCCATGTCCCCCTGGAAGGCCGTGGAGAGCCGGGCGTCGGCGACGACCGCCGTGGTACCGCCGCCGATCGGGCGGGCGGCGGAGGGCGTGTAGACCAGGTTCCCGGTCTCTTCGAGGCTGTCGCTGCGGGCGATCACGTTGTGGGCACCGGCCGAGGTGGCGACGTCCACGATCGACGGGTCCACCGCACCGTCCACCGGCCATGCGAAGTCGGTCGAGGGCTTCAGGTGGAGGATCGTCTCCACTGTCATCCCGGCGACCTCACTGGCGGTCTGCAGATGGCTGAGGGTGCCCGAGACGGTCTTGCCGCGGTGGGCGATCGAGGCGAGGTCCGGGTCGCCGAACGGCAGGGCCACGACCTTGCCCTCGGAGACGGCCGCTTCCAGCGAGGTGAGCCACTTCTTGGCCACCGCCTGGTTCGTCCCGGCAACCGTGGTGTCGCCAGACCTGACCCGGTAGGGCTTGGTCATCGCGTCCACGCTGGCCAGCAGGTCCGGATCGATGACCCAGGTCACGGGCAGCTGCCTGCCCAGCGACACCATCTGTTCGAGCCGGCCGCCCGGGGCGATCTCGGCGGCGAGGTCGTCGTCGGCGAACACCGGTGTCTGCTGCTCGTCGGAACCGGTCTCCGCCGTGAGGTGGGCGGACGCGATGAGCGGCCAGAGGTAGCTGAGGCCGATCCTCGAGTCGCGTTCCCCGTCCTGCCAGGGCAGGAAGGTCCGCTTGATGCCGAGCACCTGGTCGTACATCGTGTGCGAGGTACGCCCGGACAGCGAGACGCCCAGCTGGTAGACCCCGTCGTCCCCGAGCCCCAGCTTGCTGACCGGGACCGACAGCGTGAAGTCCTGGCTGATGCCCGAACGCAGCTTGTCGATCTCGACCGTGTACTTGCCCCCGAGGGGATAGGGGTCGGTGCCGGGCAGGTATCCCGTACGGCGGGCGGCCGCGTCCATGGCGGTCCTGCTGTAGAGCCGGGGGCCGACCCGCAGATCGACCTGCGCGTCGGTGACCGTTTCCTTGCCCTTGTTGGTCAGGGTGCCCGAGATCCTCAGCGTGTCCCCCTTCTCGGGAGCGCTGGGCGTGATCTCGTCGAGTGACACCGTGACCGTGCTGGAACCCGTCGGTGCCTTCGCGGGCGCGTCTGCCCTGGCCTGCGGGGCGGCTGCTCCGGCCAGCAGGGCGGCGACGAGCGGAGCCCCGGCGAGCACGGCGGCTGTGCGCCGCAGCCACCGGCGGGCAGGAGAGGGATGCATCCCCTGGATGTCTGCCGCCTCGGCCACGCGTACCCGTCCCTCGTCATCGTCGGCTGCTGTCGATCGTTGTCCGTCGCTGCGTCCCCGCATGGTAACGAGGCTCGCGGGGACTAAGTGCTGGGGAGTGCGCTGCATGATCGTGAGAGTCTCGCAGGGGCGAGAAAATGCGTGACGCCCGGACCGGCGGGGGCACGTACCCTTTTCTGTTGTGCCGAACGCCAACGAAGACAACTCCAGCGCCCTGACCCAGGTGCAGCACCGCGCAGTCAGCGAACTGCTGCGGGTCTCCCCGGTCGCCGACGACCTCGCCCGCCGATTCCAGGATGCCGGATTCAGTCTCGCACTGGTCGGCGGCTCGGTCCGCGACGCACTGCTCGGCAGGCTCGGGAACGACCTGGACTTCACGACCGACGCCCGCCCCGAGGACGTGCTGAAGATCGTCAGGCCGTGGGCCGACTCCGTATGGGAGGTCGGGATCGCTTTCGGCACGGTGGGCGCGCAGAAGCACGGCTACCAGATCGAGGTCACGACGTACAGGTCGGAGGCGTACGACCGGACCTCGCGCAAGCCGGAGGTGTCCTACGGCGACTCCATCGAGGACGACCTCGTGCGACGCGACTTCACGGTCAACGCCATGGCGGTCGCGCTGCCCGAGAAGGAGTTCATCGACCCCCACGGGGGCCTGGAGGACCTGGCCGGGCGGGTCCTGCGCACCCCCGGGACGCCTGAGGAGTCGTTCTCGGACGACCCGCTGCGCATGCTGCGCGCGGCACGGTTCGCCGCACAGCTCGACTTCGAGGTGGCCCCCGAGGTCGTCACCGCCATGACCGAGATGGCCGGCCGGATCGAGATCGTCTCCGCCGAGCGCGTACGTGAGGAGCTGAACAAGCTCCTTCTCTCCGCGCATCCCCGGAAAGGGCTGTCCCTCCTTGTTGATACGGGGCTGGCCCAGCAGGTCCTGCCCGAGCTCCCGGCGCTCCAACTGGAGAGTGACGAGCATCACCGGCACAAGGATGTGTACGAGCACTCCCTGACCGTCCTGGAGCAGGCGATCGACCTGGAGGAGGACGGGCCGGACCTCGTTCTGCGTATCGCCGCCCTCCTGCATGACATCGGCAAGCCGAGGACGCGCCGCTTCGAGAAGGACGGGCGGGTCTCCTTCCACCATCACGAGGTGGTGGGCGCGAAGATGACGAAGAAGCGCATGACGGCGCTCAAGTACTCCAACGAGATGGTCAAGGACGTCTCGAAGCTGGTGGAACTGCATCTGCGCTTCCATGGCTACGGCGACGGTGAGTGGACCGACTCCGCGGTGCGCCGTTACGTACGGGACGCCGGTCCGCTTCTGGAGCGGCTGCACAAGCTGACCCGGTCGGACTGCACCACGCGCAACAAGCGCAAGGCCGCCGCTCTCTCGCGCACCTACGACGGGCTGGAAGAGCGCATTGCCCAGCTGAAGAGCCAGGAGGAGCTGGACGCGATCCGGCCGGACCTGGACGGCAACGAGATCATGCAGATCTTGGGCGTGGGGCCGGGCCCGGTCATCGGCAAGGCGTACGCGTTCCTGCTGGAACTGCGTCTGGAGAACGGCCCACTGGAGCACGACCAAGCGGTCGCGGAACTGAAGAAGTGGTGGGAGGGGCAGAGCTGACGCTCTCGCTTCCGGTCGATGCCTCGGCGCTCATGTTTCACGTGAAACATGAGCGCCGAGGCATACGCCGAGGGCGTTGTTTCACGTGAAACAACGCCCTCGGTCGGTGTGCTGGCTGATGCGGAGGCTCAGTTGGCCGTCTTGAGTGGCGTCAGGCAGAGCACCACGCTGCTCCCGCTCTTACGCCGACCCGAGCTCTCGGTGTAGGCGGAGTACTTCTCCGCGTCACAGAGGTCTGTGTCGGTCGTGTTGTCGTGCACCTCCGCGACCTTGTACTCGGCGGCGGACGAGGAGCAGTCGACGGACTTCATGTCCGGGTCGAAGTTGGTGCCCTTGTTCTCCAGGCAGTCCCCGACCGAAGCGGCCTTGGCGTCGGACTCGAATATCTCACCCAGGCCGAACTTCAGCCCGACGAGCACGGCGAGGCCCACCACGATGATGATGATGTTGCGCGTGGCGAGGAAGGCCTTCTTGCCGCCCGACGGCTGTGCAGGGCCCTGGGGCCCCTGGGGGCCGCCTCCCCACCCCTGCGGCTGCTGCCCCTGGTGCGGAGGGTAGGGCTGCTGGGGCGCGCCCCATCCCTGCTGCGGTTGCTGGGGCTGTTGCTGCGGGGAGCCGTATCCGCCCTGCTGCGGAGGGTAGGGCTGAGCAGGCTGCTGGCCGTATGGACCGTTGCCCGGCTGCGGCGGGTAAGTCATCTGAGTGCCCCCGTGATTAACGTGTCTGGCTTGACGCGGGCACGCTATAGGACATCCTCATCCCGACTCCAATGCGCCAGGTACAGGGCAGCGCTTGCGTAGAGCACAGCCACGCCGATCACGAGCCCGGCCGACCGCCCGTCAGGAGGCAGCATCAATGCGGCCGCTGCCGCGGCGGCGACAAAAGCGACGTTGAACAGCACGTCGTAGAACGAGAAGGCCCTGCCGCGATAGGCGTCGTCCACCGCGGTCTGCACCACGGTGTCGGTGGCGATCTTCGCCCCCTGGGTGACGAGTCCGAGGACGAACGCCGCCACGAGCATCGGCGCCGGGGCGAACCACAGCCCCAGGGCCGGTTCGAGGACTGCGGCGGCCGCCGCGCACACCACCATCCAGCGGAACCGCCCGAGCCGCGCCGCGGCCCACGGGGTCAGAACGGCCGCCGCGAAGAAGCCGGCACCCGACACCACGACCGCCAGGCCGAGCAGGGCCAGACCGTCGTCCTCGCTGTCTGCCCAGGCGTACCGGCAGAGCATCAGGACCATGACGGTCAGTGCCCCGTAACAGAAGCGGATCACCGTCATCGCGGTCAGCGCGCGGGAGGCGCTCCTGTGCTCCGTCAAGTGCCGCAGTCCGTCGAGGAGTCCGCCGGCGGCGGCGGCGAGCGCCGCCCGTAGCGGTACTCGGCCGGCTCCGCGGTCCGGCCCGAGCAACCCCGACGCCAGACTCAGCGCCGCCAGTGCCGATGCGAGGTAGAGCGCGGCGCCCAGCAACACCACGACGGCGTCGGAGTCCGCCAGCAGCAGCCGCACCACGAAGGCGAGCCCGCCACCCGCCGTCGCGGCGAGGGTTCCCGCGGTCGGCGAAAGCGAGTTGGCGAGCACCAGGCGCTCCCGGTCGACCACGCGCGGCAGCACGGCGGAGAGGCCGGCGAGGACGAAGCGGTTGACGGCGGTGACGCAGAGCGCGGAGGTGTAGAAGAGCCAGACGGGAGCCGCCCCGATGATGAGGAGCGCGGTGCAGCAGGCGAGCGCGGAGCGCAGCAGGTTGCCGTAGAGGAAGACCTGGCGGCGGGGCCAGCGGTCCAGCAGCACACCCGCGAAGGGGCCGATGAGCGAGTAGGGGAGCAGGAGGACGGCCATCGCGGAGGCGATGGCGCCTGCGGACGTCTGCTTCTCCGGAGCGAAGACCACGTGCGTGGCCAGAGCCACCTGATAGACGCCGTCGGCCGACTGGGACAGGATCCGCACGGCCAGCAGGCGGCGGAAGTTCCGAAGGCGCAGGAGTACGCGCAGGTCAAGCACGACGGACATGGGAGCAAGGGTCACACACGCAGAGGGTCCCCGGGCGCATTGCCCGGGGACCCTCAATGGCGCGGCAGCCGAGAAGCGTGGCCGCTGCTTACCTGCCCGACCGACTCACGTGAGTCAGTTGGAGACCTCACCGCGGATGAACTTCTCGACGTTCTCGCGGGCCTCGTCGTCGAAGTACTGAACCGGCGGGGACTTCATGAAGTAGGAGGAAGCCGAGAGGATCGGGCCGCCGATGCCGCGGTCCTTGGCGATCTTCGCGGCGCGGACGGCGTCGATGATGACACCGGCCGAGTTCGGGGAGTCCCAGACCTCGAGCTTGTACTCCAGGTTCAGCGGGACGTCACCGAAGGCGCGGCCCTCGAGGCGCACGTACGCCCACTTGCGGTCGTCCAGCCAGGCCACGTAGTCCGACGGGCCGATGTGGACGTTGTCCGCGCCGAGCTCGCGGTCACGGATCTGCGAGGTGACGGCCTGCGTCTTGGAGATCTTCTTGGACTCCAGGCGCTCACGCTCGAGCATGTTCTTGAAGTCCATGTTGCCGCCGACGTTCAGCTGCATCGTGCGGTCCAGGATGACGCCCCGGTCCTCGAAGAGCTTCGCCATCACGCGGTGCGTGATGGTGGCGCCGACCTGCGACTTGATGTCGTCGCCGACGATCGGGACACCGGCCTCGGTGAACTTGTCCGCCCACTCCTTGGTGCCGGCGATGAAGACCGGGAGGGCGTTGACGAACGCGACCTTGGCGTCGATGGCGCACTGCGCGTAGAACTTCGCGGCGACCTCGGAGCCCACCGGGAGGTAGCAGACGAGGACGTCGACCTTGCGGTCCTTGAGGATCTGGACGATGTCGACCGGGGCCTCGGCCGACTCCTCGATGGTCTCGCGGTAGTACTTGCCCAGGCCGTCGTGCGTGTGGCCGCGCTGGACGGTGACGCCGGCGTTTGGCACGTCGCAGAGCTTGATGGTGTTGTTCTCGCTCGCGCCGATGGCGTCCGAGAGGTCCAGGCCGACCTTCTTCGCGTCGACGTCGAAGGCGGCGACGAACTCGACGTCCCGCACGTGGTATTCGCCGAACTGGACGTGCATCAGACCGGGCACCTTGCCGGCCGGATCGGCGTCCTTGTAGTACTCGACGCCCTGGACCAGCGAGGCGGCGCAGTTGCCCACGCCGACGATGGCTACGCGAACCGAACCCATTCCGGTTGCTCCCTGTGTGTAATGGATGTTTCTGATGAGTCCGCCGCGGATCTGCGGTGAACTCACTTGGCGGTGTCGCCGGACGGATCCGGCGGGTTGTCTCCCCGCCGGGGCAGGCCGCCAGGCTCTCCTGCGGTCTTCTGCTGAGCTGAGCCCTCGGGCGAGGATCGTCGCTGATCCCGTCCCGACCGCTCGCTCTCGATGAGCTCGTTCAGCCAGCGCACTTCGCGCTCCACGGACTCCATGCCGTGTCGCTGCAGCTCAAGTGTGTAGTCGTCGAGGCGCTCGCGGGTGCGGGCCAGAGAGGCGCTCATCTTCTCCAGGCGCTCCTCCAGCCGGCTGCGACGGCCTTCCAGCACCCGCATGCGCACCTCGTGCTCCGTCTGCCCGAAGAAGGCGAAGCGAGCCGCGAAGTGCTCGTCCTCCCAGGAGTCGGGGCCGGTGTGCGAGAGCAGCTCCTCGAAGCGCTCCTTACCTTCGGCCGTCAACCGGTAGACGATCTTGGCGCGACGCCCCGCCAGGGACGAGGCAGGAGCGACGGGTCGGCCGGAGCCGGGCACCGTCTCTGCCGGAGCAGTCCCCGGTTCCTCGATCAACCAGCCGTTGGCGACCAGCGTCTTGAGGCAGGGGTAGAGGGTTCCGTAACTGAAGGCGCGAAAGATGCCCAACGAGGTGTTGAGGCGTTTGCGCAGCTCATAGCCGTGCATCGGGGATTCGCGGAGCAGTCCGAGGACGGCGAACTCGAGGATGCCGGAACGTCTGCTCAACCTCGCCCCTCCTTCTCCGAGTGCCCTCGCGGTCCCTTGTACCGAGTCGATGTACCGAGCTGATGTATCGAGTCGATACATCAGCACGATAGATCGGACCGACCGCTCCGACAAGGGGAGCCTCAGTGAGCGGCGTCACATCGCCAATTCGTAGGAACCGACTTGCGTTATTTGAGGTGAAGTTCGGTCCCGGGAGGGTTTTGACCGTGCGTAGTCTGTGCGGCATGCAGACCACCGGGAACCGCGAGACGCGCGCGTGCGTGTGTGCTCGCGGACCAGCCGGATGCACTGCGGACGGGCCTGTCGCCGGGCTGGTCCGTCATTCGGGGGACCGGATCTCACCTGCCGCTTCCAGGCGCTCTCGCCTGCCCGAGGAGTAGTCGTTCGATGAGCGAGCACCGTCGCAAAACGTCGCAACCGCAAGGTGGCGGACGTGCCGCGGCCCGACGAGCCGCCCAGCAGTCCTCCGGACGCCGCACGGCACCGTCACGCGGAGTAACTTCAGTCTCACCTTCCGACGCGCAGAGCGAGGAAGCCCCCTACGAGGGCCGCGCCGCCGCGAGACGGGCGGCCCAGCGAGGCGGTGGGGGCCGGGGGGATTCCGGCGGCGGCGGTGGCCGGCGCCGCGGTGACGGGGACGGCGGGCCGGAAGGCCGCGGTGGGCGGCGCCCGGCCAAGAAGCGCTTCATCGACTACCCGCGGGCCGGCCGACAGGGCCTGCGCCGCTGGATTCCGTCGTGGAAGCTGGTCTCCAGCCTGTGCATCGGCTTCCTCGGCCTGCTGATGGGCCTTGCCGGTCTCGCGTACGCGATGGTCGCCAAGCCGGACATCAAGGAAGCCGCGAAGGCGGAGAACAACGTCTACTTCTGGAAGGACGGCAGCCAGATGGTGGCCACCGGCGGTGAGGTCAACCGTCAGGTCATCGACTACGCGCAGATCCCCGAGGCGATGCGCAACGCCGTCATCTCCGCGGAGAACAAGTCCTTCAACAGCGACCACGGGATCGACCCCATGGGTATCGCCCGCGCCGTGTTCAACATGGCCAAGGGCGGGGAGACCCAGGGCGGATCGACGATCACCCAGCAGTACGTCAAGAACTCGCGGCTGTCGCAGGAGCAGACCCTGACCCGCAAGTTCGAGGAACTCTTCATCACGCTGAAGGTCGGCAGCGAGATGAAGAAGTCGGAGGTCATGGCCGGGTACCTGAACGTCTCGTACTACGGACGCGGTGCCTCCGGCCTTCAGGCCGCGGCCCGTACGTACTACGGCAAGGACGCCAAGGACCTGGACCCGAGCCAGTGCGCCTTCCTGGCCAGCCTCCTCAAGGGCGCCAGCTACTACGACCCGGCCGGCGCGCCGGAGGTCGATCCGGTGCAGGCGACTCCGGAGAAGAACCTCGCGCGGGCGACGAAGCGCTGGAAGTGGATCCTCGACGAGGAGGTGAAGGACGGCCGCATGACGAAGAAGGAGCGGGACGGGTACACGAAGTTCCCGATGCCCGACAAGCCGAAGCGGAACGCCCAGCTGGGCGGCCAGATCGGCTACCTCGTCAACACCGCCAAGGCCGAGATCTTCGCCAAGACCGACATCACCAAGGACATGCTCGACCAGGGCGGCTACGAGATCCACACGACCTTCGACAAGAAGAAGGTCAATCAGCTCAGCAAGGCCGTCAAGCGCGTCTACGACGAGAACATCGACCCGAAGAAGCGCCCGCTGTACGACACCCACGTCCAGTTCGGCGGCTCGTCGGTCGACCCCAAGACCGGTGCGATCCAGGCCATCTACGGCGGTGAGGACGCGACCAAGCACTTCCAGAGCAATGCCGGCCCCACCGGCGCCGCGGTCGGTTCCACCTTCAAGCCGTTCGTGCTGGCAGCCGCCATGGAGTACGGCAAGCGGGACCCGTCCGGTGGCACGGAGCAGGACGAGTCGCAGCGTACGAAGGTCTCGCCGCTCAGCATCTACAACGGTGCCAACAAGCTGAAGATCAAGAAGTACAACGGCGACACCTGGACCGACGAGAACGGCAAGGAGTGGCTGCAGACCAACGACGACCACGAGTCGTACGGTCCCATCACCCTCCGTGAGGCCATGCAGTGGTCGGCCAACTCCCCCTACGTCCAGCTCGGCATGGACGTCGGTACGGACAAGGTGAAGGCGGCGGCCATCGCGGCCGGCCTGAAGGACGACCGGTACATGGCGGACGCGCACGTTCCGTCCTTCTCCATCGGCACGTCCTCGCCCAGCGCGACGAGCATGGCCGGTGCCTACGCCACCTTCGCCGCCCGGGGCCAGCAGCGTGAGCCCTACTCGGTCACCGAGGTGAAGAAGGGGGGCGGGCCGGTCTACCGGCACAAGGTGGTCACCAAGAGCGCCTTCGACAACGTCATCGCCGACAACGTCACGGACGTGCTCAAGAACGTCGTCGAGAAGGGGACCGGTACGTCCGCCCAGCTCCCCGGCCGTGAGGTCGCGGGCAAGACGGGTACGACCGACGACAACCTGTCGGCGTGGTTCGTCGGCTATACGCCGCAGTTGTCGACGGCGATCAGCATGTACCGGCTGGACGACAACGAGAAGCACAAGAACCGCGAGTTCGAGAAGATGTACGGCACCGGTGGCAAGGAAAAGATCCATGGCGCCTCGTTCCCCGCACAGGTCTGGCACGACTTCATGGCCGAGGCCATGAAGGGCGTGAAGGCCGAGGACTTCCCCGAGGCGGAGCCGATCGGCGAGAAGGTGTACGGCGGCGGCGCGTCCAAGAAGCCCACGCCGACCCCGACGCCCACCCCGACCGAGTCCGAGACCACGTCGCCGACCCCCACCCCGACGCCCACGCCCACCCCTGAGGTCCCGACCCCAGACCCGACCGACACCTGCGGTACGTGGGGCTGGAACTGCCAGGACAACGGCGGTGCGAACACGGGCACGAGCCAGGGCAACGACGGCGGTGCGAACACAGGCACGAGCCAGGGCAACGACGGCGGTGCGAACACCGGCACCGCCACCGGTACGACCGGCGGTGACGACGGTACGGACGGGGGCGCTGCCACCGGCGGTAATACCAACGGCACCAATGGCGGTAATACCAATGGCGGTAATACCAACGGCGACACCACCGGAAGCTGGTTCGGCGGCACGGGCGGGTAGCGCCCGCACAGCGCCCAGCGCCCGGCGAACAGCCCCGCGCGAGGTGATCCGAACGCGAGACGAGGGCCGCGGCACCCCCGGTGCGGCGGCCCTCGTCGTTTCCACAGCGCCGTACGGCAGGATGTGCGGCATGCCAAGCGCAGAGGACACGAGCGTGCACCAGGAACGTTCCGTCGTACGGCCCACGCACCGGGACGAGGTCGCGGCGGCCGGCAGCGAGCTGATCGGCGGGAGGTCGGGGCGCTGGTCGCGGCTCGGCAGCGCCGCTCTTACCCCGGTGGGAGCCATCGCCCTGGTGGCCATCGGCATGTTCGCGCTCGGCATGGTCCAGAAGCTGCCCTGCTACAACTGGGCGTGGTTCAGGGGCGCCGGCTCCCAGTACACCCACGCGTGCTACTCGGACATCCCGCACCTGTACTCCGGACGCGGCTTCGCCGACGGACTGGTGCCGTACTTCGACCGGCTGCCGGGCGACATGCAATTCCTGGAATACCCCGTTCTCACCGGGCTGTTCATGCAGGTCGCGGCCTGGCTGACGCCGGGCGGCTCCGTCCAGGAGCAGGAGCAGGCCTACTGGCTGGTCAACGCGGGCATGCTGATGATCTGTACCTCCGTGATCGCCGTCTGCGTCGCGCGTACGCACCGCCGCCGCCCCTGGGACGGCCTGCTGGTGGCGCTGGCCCCCGCGTTCGCCCTGACCGCCACGATCAACTGGGATCTGCTGGCCGTCGCGCTGACGGCCGCGGCGATGCTCATGTGGTCCCGCAGCCGCCCGCTCGCGTTCGGTGTCCTCATCGGCCTCGCCACGGCCGCCAAGCTCTACCCCGTGTTCCTGCTGGGGCCCGCGTTCGTCCTGTGCTGGCGGGCCGGGAAGTGGCGCGAGCTAGGGGCCGCGGTGCTGGGAGCCGCCGGCTCCTGGCTGGTGGTCAATCTGCCGGTCATGCTCTTCGCGCCCGAGGGGTGGAAGAAGTTCTACACCTTCAGCGAGGAACGCGGCATCGACTTCGGGTCGTTCTGGCTGGTCATCACGCAGCGCACCGGTGAGTCCATCGATGTCGGCACGGTCAACGCCGTCTCGACGGTGACCACCATCGCCCTGTGCGCCGCGATCGGCGTCCTGACCCTGACGGCACCCCGCAGGCCGCGGTTCGCCCAGCTCGCGTTCCTCGTGGTCGCGGTGTTCATCCTCGTCAACAAGGTCTACTCACCGCAGTACGTCCTGTGGCTGATCCCCCTCGCCGCGCTGGCCAGGCCCCGCTGGCGGGACTTCCTGATCTGGCAGACGTGCGAGGTCCTGTACTTCCTGGGGATCTGGATGTACCTCGCGTACACGACGAGCGGGGACAAGCACCAGGGGCTGCCGACGGAGGGCTACCAACTGGCGATCGTGCTGCACCTGCTGGGCACGCTGTACCTGTGCGCCGTCGTCGTACGGGACATCCTGCTGCCGGAACGCGACCCGGTTCGGCGCGACGGTTCGGACGATCCCTCGGGCGGAGTGCTCGACGGTGCCGAGGACGTCTTCGCGCTGTCCCGCCTCGTCGAGGCCGGTACCGCGCGCCGCGAGGCGGCTCCCGCGGGGGCCGGAGCGCGGGTCGAGTGGGGTACGGCCGGCACGCCCGCCGCCGACTGAGCGGGGCGGGCGCGCGGGCTCAGCGTTCGACGATGCGGTCGTACTGGGTGGTCGTGTGGCGCAGGTGGGCCACCAGTTCGTCGCCCACCCGGGGCTCCTCGGCGTCCGAGGGCACGAACAGGATCGACACCTGCATGTGCGGCGGCTCGGCGAACCAGCGCTGCTTGCCCGCCCAGACGAACGGCGACAGGTTGCGGTTCACGGTGGCCAGGCCCGCCCGGGCGACGCCCTTGGCGCGCGGCATCACGCCGTGCAGGGCCTTCGGGGCCTCCAGGCCCACGCCGTGCGAGGTGCCGCCGGCGACGACGACCAGCCAGCCGTCGGACGCGACCTTCTGCTGCCGGTAACCGAACCGGTCGCCCTTCGCGACCCGCGTGACGTCGAGCACCGCGCCCCGGTACTCCGTCGCCTCGTGGTCCCCGAGCCAGAGCCGGGTGCCGATGCGGGCGCGGAACAGGGTCTGCGGGAACTGCTGCTGCAGCCGGGCCAGCTCATCGGCGCGCAGGTGGCTGACGAACATCGTGTGCAGCGGCAGCCGGGCCGCCCGCAGGCGGTCCATCCACGCGATGACCTCCTCGACCGCGTCCGAGCCGTCCGTACGGTCCAGCGGCAGGTGGAGGGCGAAGCCTTCGAGGCGTACGTCCTCGATGGCGGCGTGCAGCAGCCCGAGCTCCTCCTCCTTGACGCCGTGGCGCTTCATCGAGCTCATGCACTCGATGACGACCCGGGCGCCCACCAGGGCGTGTACCCCGTCCACGGACGACACGGACCGGACGACGCGGTCGGGCAGCGGAACCGGCTCCTCCCCGCGCCGGAAGGGCGTGAGGACCAGCAGGTCACCGCTGAACCAGTCCTTGATGCGGGCCGCCTCGTACGTGGTACCGACGGCGAGGATGTCGGAGCCGAAGCGGATCGCCTCGTCGGCCAGCCGCTCGTGGCCGAAGCCGTATCCGTTGCCCTTGCAGACCGGAACGATGCCGGGGAACTGGTCCATAACGGATTTCTGGTGCGCCCGCCAGCGCGCGGTGTCGACGTACAGGGAGAGCGCCATGGCCGGTCCGGGACCCTTCTGGTGGCTGCGGTGAATCGAGGGGAGAAGCGTGTTCAGGCCCCATTGAAACGAATGAAGCCGGTTTCGTCAGCTGTGGGGCGCCGATCAGCGACGCGACATGTAGATGTCGAGCGCCTTGTGCAGGAGCTTGTTGAGCGGGAAGTCCCACTCGCCGAGGTACTCCGCCGCCTGGCCGCCGGTGCCGACCTTGAACTGGATCAGACCGAAGAGGTGGTCGGTCTCGTCCAGTGAGTCCGAGATGCCGCGCAGGTCGTAGACCGTGGCGCCCATGGCGTACGCGTCGCGCAGCATCCGCCACTGCATCGCGTTCGAGGGGCGGACCTCGCGCTTGTGGTTGGCCGAGGCGCCGTACGAGTACCAGACGTGGCCGCCCACGATCAGCATGGTCGCGGCTGCGACGTTCTCCCCCTCGTGACGGGCGAAGTAGAGCCGCATCCGGTTGGGGTCCTCGCTGTTGAGGGCCGTCCACATGCGCTCGAAGTAGCCGAGCGGGCGCGGGCGGAAGTGGTCGCGCTCCGCCGTGATCTCGTACAGCCGCTGCCACTCGGAGAGCTCCGCGTAGCTGCCCTGGACCACCTCGACGCCGGCCTTCTCGGCCTTCTTGATGTTGCGCCGCCAGAGCTGGTTGAAGCCCTTGTGGACGTCCTCCAGCGAGCGGTTCGCCAGCGGCACCTGGAACACGTAGCGGGGCTGTACGTCACCGAATCCGGCGCCGCCGTCCTCGCCCTGCTGCCAGCCCATCTTCCGCAGCCGGTCGGCGACCTCGAAGGCGCGCGGTTCGATGTGGGTGGCCTCGACGTCGCGCAGGCGCTTCACGTCCGGGTCCTGGATGCCGGCCTTGATGGCCGAGGCGTCCCAGCGGCGGATGATCACCGGCGGGCCCATCTTCACGGAGAAGGCACCCTGCTGCTTGAGGTGCGTCAGCATCGGCTGAAGCCAGTCGCTGAGGTTGGGGGCGTACCAGTTGATGACCGGGCCCTCGGGCAGGTACGCCAGGTACCGCTTGATCTTGGGGAGCTGCCGGTAGAGCACCAGGCCGGCGCCGACGAGCTGGCCGGTCTTGTCGAACCAGCCCAGGCTCTCCGAGCGCCACTCGGCCTTCACATCCGCCCATGCCGGGACCTGCATGTGACTGGCCGCGGGCAGACTCTGGATGTAGGCCAGGTGTTGCTCTCGGCTGATGGTCCTCAGGGTCAGGCTCATGCGGGGCGCTCCTCGGCAGGTGTGTCCCCATCGGTCAGGGGCTCCGGCTCTCGCGCCGAAGCCTACTGTGACCGAGGGGCGCCGGGTCCGGCCCGTCAGGACCGGACCCGGCGCCACCGTGCGGGATTGCCCGGCCGTGCACCGTGTGGGCCGGCCTCGGATCTGCCGGTCAGGTGACGACGCCGCCGAAGAGGCCGCCGTGCGCCATGCCGAGGTAGAAGCCGACGGCGGAGGCGCCGATCCCCATGATCAGGCCGAAACGCTCCCAGGTGGTCCTGGAGATGTACTGCCCGTAGAGGCCGGTGAGGATCCCGATCAGCCCGGCCCACGAGCTGATCAGATGCAGGCTGTGGAACATCGCCGTGACGAACGCGAGGATGCCGAGTACCCCCGTCACCACCATCAGCGCTTCCTGCAGCGGATGCGGCCTGCCATCCGTCGCGAAGAGGGAACCGGTGGCCGGGCGGGCATGGGCCACGTGGCTGGGGGCGGGTCGGCTGCCAGCAGTCCGGACTGTCTGTGCCATGGAGTACCTCCTGGCGGAAAGGGCGGTGCGATGTAGCGCCTCTCACACCGCATCTGTCTTGATTGTGCGCCCTGAACACCGGATTTCAACCGGGAGCACCTCTGCGGGTAGTCTGTACGGTCTGCACCGGTGTCTGCCCTGAGCCAGCACTACAGCTCCCCTCGACTCTCGAAGACGGGCGTTGTCAGTGGCGGCTGTTTCACTCGGAGACACTGATGCTTACGCATTCACGACCCTCCTGCCACGGAACGACCGTGGCCGCTGAGTCCAAAGGAGGTGGGTTCCACATGCGTCACTACGAGGTGATGGTCATCCTCGACCCCGATCTCGAGGAGCGCGCAGTCTCCCCGCTGATCGAGAACTTCCTCTCCGTCGTCCGTGAGGGCGAAGGAAAGGTTGAGAAGGTCGACACCTGGGGCCGTCGTCGTCTCGCTTACGAGATCAAGAAGAAGCCCGAGGGCATCTACTCGGTCATCGACCTGCAGGCCGAGCCTGCGGTCGTCAAGGAGCTCGACCGCCAGATGAACCTGAACGAGTCGGTCCTCCGGACCAAGGTCCTCCGTCCCGAGATCCACTGAGCTTCTAGCTCAGTGGTCATCGGGTCCGAGTAGCAGCAAGCAGCCAAGAAATCCCCGCCGAGAGGTTCATCCATGGCAGGCGAGACCGTCATCACGGTCGTCGGCAATCTCGTCGACGACCCCGAGCTGCGCTTCACCCCGTCCGGTGCGGCGGTCGCGAAGTTCCGTGTCGCGTCCACTCCCCGCATCTTCGACCGGCAGACCAATGAGTGGAAGGACGGCGAAGGCCTGTTCCTCACCTGCTCGGTCTGGCGGCAGGCGGCGGAGAACGTCGCCGAGTCGCTCACGCGAGGCATGCGCGTTGTCGTGCAGGGCCGGCTGAAGCAGCGGTCGTACGAAGACCGCGAGGGCGTCAAGCGCACGGTCTACGAGCTGGACGTCGAGGAAGTCGGCCCCAGCCTCAAGAACGCCACGGCCAAGGTCACCAAGACCACCGGTCGCGGTGGCCAGGGCGGCCAGGGTGGATACGGCGGCGGCCAGCAGGGCGGCGGTAACTGGGGCGGCGGTCCCGGTGGTGGCCAGCAGGGTGGTGGCGGCGCTCCCGCCGACGACCCGTGGGCCACGAGCGCGCCGGCCGGCGGCCAGGGCGGGGGCCAGCAAGGCGGAGGCGGTTGGGGCGGAAGCTCCGGCGGCTCCGGCGGCTCCGGCGGCGGCTACTCGGACGAGCCCCCCTTCTAGGGAAGCTCGTACCCCCACTTCTTGATCACACAGGAGAAACACCATGGCGAAGCCGCCTGTGCGCAAGCCTAAGAAGAAGGTCTGCGCGTTCTGCAAGGACAAGACCCAGTACGTGGACTACAAGGACACGAACATGCTGCGGAAGTTCATTTCCGACCGCGGCAAGATCCGTGCCCGCCGCGTCACCGGCAACTGCACGCAGCACCAGCGTGACGTCGCCACGGCAGTCAAGAACAGCCGTGAGATGGCGCTGCTGCCCTACACGTCCACCGCGCGATAAGGGAAGGGTGACCGAATCATGAAGATCATCCTCACCCAGGAAGTCACCGGCCTCGGCGCCGCTGGCGACGTCGTCGACGTCAAGGACGGGTACGCCCGTAACTACCTGGTTCCGCGTGGCTTCGCCATCCGCTGGACCAAGGGCGGCGAGAAGGACGTGGCGCAGATCCGCCGCGCCCGCAAGATCCACGAGATCGCGACGATCGAGCAGGCCAACGAGGTCAAGGCCAAGCTCGAGGCCGTCAAGGTCCGTCTGGCCGTTCGCTCCGGCGACGCCGGCCGGCTCTTCGGCTCCGTCACCCCGGCCGACATCGCCTCGGCGATCAAGGCTGCCGGTGGTCCGGACGTCGACAAGCGTCGCGTCGAGCTCGGTTCGCCGATCAAGACGCTCGGCGGGCACCAGGTGTCCGTTCGTCTGCACCCCGAGGTCGCTGCGAAGCTCGGCGTCGAGGTCGTTGCTGCCTGATCGGGCCGCACCTCAGCAGAACAGTGAAGGGCCGCACCTCCGGGTGCGGCCCTTCGCCGTTTCACGTGAAACATGCTGCCGGGGCGGGCGCTGGTTCTCTTGACCACCCAGGCTGTTTCGGTGGTACGCGGCAGGGTCAGCGGGTTGCCCCGGTGACCAGCCACTTCCCGGAGCGGGTACGGAGCCAGAGCGTCGCCATCCGCACGATCATCATCAGTGCCATCGCGCACCACAGGGCGCTGAGCCCGCCACCCAGAGCCGGGACCAGGAGGGCCGCAGGGGCGAAGACGGCCAGCGTCACGAGCATGGCCCGGGCGAGGTAGGGTCCGTCGCCGGCCCCCATCAGCACGCCGTCCAGGATGAAGACGACGCCGGCGATCGGCTGGGTGGCGGCCACCACCAGCAGGGCCGGCAGGAGAGCGTCCTGGACCGATGCGTCGCTGGTGAACAGGGGCACGAACAGAGGGCGGGCCAGGACGATCAGTACGCCCAGGACCACACCGGACGCGATGCCCCACTCCACCATCCGGCGGCAGGCCTCGCGGGCACCCCGCGTATCGCCTGCTCCCAGGTACCGCCCGATGATGGCCTGCCCGGCGATGGCGATGGCGTCCAGGGCGAAGGCCATCAGGCTCCACAGCGACAGGATGATCTGGTGTGCGGCGATGTCGGTGTCCCCGAGCCGGGCGGCGACGGCCGTGGCGATGAGGAGGACGGCGCGCAGTGACAGCGTGCGGACCAGTAGGGGCACACCTGCCTGTGCGCAGGCCCGGATGCCCGCGGCGTCGGGGCGGAGCGACGCGCCGTGCCGTCGGGCGCCGCGTACGACGACGACGAGGTAGGCGGCGGCCATCGCGAGCTGGGCGATGACCGTGCCCCAGGCCGATCCGGCGATGCCCAGACCGGCGCCGTAGACGAGGCCGGCGTTGAGGGCCGCGTTGGCGGCGAAGCCGCCGATGGCCACGTAGAGCGGGGTGCGGGTGTCCTGGAGACCCCGGAGCACGCCCGTCGCGGCCATGACCACCAGCATCGCGGGGATGCCGAGACTCGAGATCCGGAGGTAGGTGACGGCATGGGGGGCCGCTGTGGGAGAGGCACCGAACACGTCGACGAGCCAGGGGGCCAGGGGGAGTATCAGCGCGATGACGGCGAGGCCGAGCAGAAGCGCCAGCCAGATGCCGTCCATGCCCTGGCGGATCGCGGCAGCCAGATCGCCGGCGCCCACCCGGCGGGCGACCGCCGCGGTGGTGGCGTAGGCGAGGAAGACGAAGATGCTCACCGCGGTCGTCAGCAGGGCGGCCGCGACCGCCAGGCCGGCCAGCTGCGGGGTGCCGAGATGGCCGACGATCGCACTGTCGACCATCACGAACAGCGGCTCGGCCACGAGCGCGCCGAAGGCCGGCACGGCGAGCGCGACGATCTCGCGGTCATGCCGTCGACGACCGGAAGAAGGGGTTCCCGGTGGCTGGATCATGGCAGCCAATCTAATCTTCCACAGGTAAGAGATGCAATCGGCTTGGAGCCCTTACATTTGCTCACCTGTGGGTAACTCCTTTGCGGGGCGCGCCCTGATCCTCGCCCGAGTGCAGAAATTTTTCTCCCCCACAGCCCGTGGATGGGAAAAGGCCAGGTCATGACCGTATTTGCAGCTGGGTTATGAGTTTGTCCACAGTGCTGTCCCCCGGTCCGTGCACAGGTTCCGGGGGGTTCTCCACAGCATCTGGGCCGTCGTCCACAGGGCCTGTGGATAACCAGATTGGCTGACGGTGCCGAGCCGCCTACCGTAGTCCGGCGCCCCCACCCCGTTTCGGCTCTGCGACGACGCAGAACTCGACACACCGGAACCGGAGTCGGGGCTCTTGTTTGTCGGTGCCGTGCCGTAAGAAAGAGAAGCACGGCTAGGTCCGCGGAGCGGACGGGAGGAGGTGGCCGGGTGAGCATTCCCGAACCCCTGGACGACCCCTGGGCGGACACCGGCCCCAGCGACCGGCTGCCCGTCTCCCGCCAGCGCCGGGGTGAGGACCGGGATCGGGGCGAGCGCCACGACCGCGGCCGGGAGAGCCACGACTGGGAAGGCGGCTCCTCGGGCTTCGAGCGGGTGCCGCCCCAGGACCTCGACGCGGAGCAGTCCGTGCTCGGCGGCATGCTCCTCTCCAAGGACGCCATCGCCGACGTCGTGGAGATCATCAAGGGCCACGACTTCTACCGCCCCGCGCACGAGACCGTCTACCAGGCGATCCTCGACCTGTACGCCAAGGGCGAGCCGGCCGACCCGATCACCGTGGCCGCCGAGCTGGTCAAGCGCGGCGAGATCACCAAGGTGGGCGGGGCGCCCTATCTGCACACCCTGGTCCAGTCGGTGCCGACGGCGGCCAACGCCTCGTACTACGCGGAGATCGTCCACGAGCGCGCGGTCCTGAGGCGGCTCGTCGAGGCCGGCACGAAGATCACGCAGATGGGATACGCGGCCGACGGCGATGTCGACGACATCGTCAACTCCGCGCAGGCCGAGATCTACGCCGTCACCGAGCAGCGGACCAGCGAGGACTACCTGCCGCTCGGCGACATCATGGAGGGCGCCCTCGACGAGATCGAGGCGATCGGCTCCCGCAGCGGCGAGATGACGGGTGTGCCCACCGGGTTCACCGACCTCGACGCCCTGACCAACGGGCTGCACCCGGGCCAGATGGTCGTCATCGCGGCACGTCCCGCCATGGGTAAGTCGACCCTCGCGCTGGACTTCGCCCGCGCCTGCTCCATCAAGAGCAACCTCCCCAGCGTGATCTTCTCCCTGGAGATGGGGCGGAACGAGATCGCCATGCGTCTGCTGTCCGCCGAGGCGCGGGTGGCGCTGCACCACATGCGCTCCGGGACCATGACCGACGAGGACTGGACCCGGCTCGCCCGGCGGATGCCGGACGTCTCCGCGGCTCCCCTCTACATCGACGACTCCCCCAACCTCTCCATGATGGAGATCCGGGCGAAGTGCCGTCGCCTCAAGCAGCGCAACGACCTCAAGCTGGTGGTCATCGACTACCTCCAGCTGATGCAGTCCGGTGGCTCCAAGCGCGCCGAGAGCCGTCAGCAGGAAGTCTCCGACATGTCGCGAAACCTCAAGCTGCTCGCCAAGGAGCTGCAGCTGCCGGTCATCGCGCTCTCCCAGCTGAACCGTGGCCCCGAGCAGCGCACCGACAAGAAGCCGATGGTCTCCGACCTCCGTGAATCCGGCTCCATCGAGCAGGACGCCGACATGGTGATCCTGCTGCACCGCGAGGACGCGTACGAGAAGGAGTCGCCGCGTGCCGGCGAGGCGGATCTGATCGTGGCCAAGCACCGAAACGGCCCGACGGCCACGATCACGGTCGCCTTCCAGGGGCACTACTCCCGCTTTGTGGACATGGCACAGACCTGACCGGCTGCGGACCCGGAAATGGAGTCGCCATACGCCCGCGCGGGCGGTAGTTGTTGACGATGACTTCTCCTGCTGAACAGCTGCTTCCCGGAACCCGGCGTGCCCTGCTGCACCGCGTCGCCACGGCTCAGGCCGAAGGGCGCGCACCCTCTCTGGTCGCTGCCGTGCAGCGGCAGGGGCAGAGGGTCTGGGACGGCTCGCGCAGCTGTGTCGACGGCCATGCTCCCGACTCCGACACGCAGTTCAGGATCGGCTCCCTCACCAAGACGTTCACGGCGGTGCTGGTGCTGCGGCTGCGGGACGAGGGGCTGCTCGATCTGTCCGATCCGCTGGAGAAGCATCTGCCCGGCACCGGTGCGGGCGACGTGACCATTCACCAGCTCCTGGGCCACAACGCCGGTCTCGGTGCCGAGACGACCGCGCCGTGGTGGGAGCGGACTCCCGGCAGTATGCGCCCCACCGTCGCGGACGTGCTCGATGAGCAGATCGCCATGCACCCGCCCGGCCACCGCCACCACTATTCCAACCCGGGCTACACGCTGCTCGGTTCGCTGATCGAGGCCGTCCGCGGGGCGTCCTGGGACGAGGTGCTGCGCCGCGAGGTGCTGGAGCCCCTCGGTATGCACCGTACAACTTCCCTCCCGCAGGCTCCGCACGCCGGCGGCTGGGCGGTGCACCCGTGGGCCGACGCCATTCTTCCCGAACCGGCGGAGGACCTGGGGCTGATGGCGCCTGCCGGACAGCTCTGGTCCACCACCGCGGATCTGCTTCGCTTCGCGGCCTTCCTCGCCGAGGGCGACGACCGGTTGCTGTGCGCCGCTTCGGTGGAGGAGATGAAGCGCCCCTCGGCCGCTCCGGAGGCCGGCGACTGGGACAACGGCTACGGCCTGGGGCTGCAGTTGGTCCGGCGGAAGGGACGCATCTTCACCGGACACACGGGCTCGCTCCCCGGCTTCCTGGCCGCCCTGTGGGTCAGTGCCGAGGACGACGTGGCAGCTGTGGTGCTCGTCAACGCGACTTCCGGGGTGGCGATCGGCGAGGTGGCCGCCGACCTCGTGGACATCGTCGCCGAGGCCGAGCCCCGCATCCCGGAGCCGTGGCGCCCGCTGCCGGAGGTCGACGCGGAACTGCTTGCCCTGACCGGTCAGTGGTACTGGGCCACACGCCCCAACGTCCTGCGGCTGACCGCCGACCGAGGTCTTGAGTTGCGGCCGTCGAACGGCCAGGGCCGGGGGGCCCGCTTCACCGCACGTCCCGACGGCACGTGGGTCGGCCTGGACGGCTACTACGCGGGGGAGACGCTGCGGATCGTGCGGAACGCCGATGGCAGTGTGAACCATCTCGATCTCGGGTCCTTCGTCTTCACGCGTGAGCCGTACGACCCGACGGCTGCGGTACCCGGTGGCGTGGACGAGGAGGGTTGGCGCGGGCTGGGGGACTGAGCGCGGTCCGGAAGGCGGTCGCGGGCTGGGGCGTTGAGAGCCTTCCCGTTTCACTGAAACGGGGCAGCCCAGCGGCTCAGGCGGTCAACTCCCGTTCCAGCGGGGTCCGGAAGCGTGGCGTGATCCGCGCGTCCCCCACCCAGGACGCCAGCCGGGCCGCCTCGGCCTCGATCGCCGATGACGCCTCCCGGCCGGGGTCGGTCAGCAGCCGCCAGGTCAGCTCGCCGTTGCCGCGCTGTGCCCAGCCGCCCACGATCCCGCCGTTCCACCACACCGTGGGGCCGATGTTGCCCGAGCGGTCGAAGAGCGCTGCCCGGTGCTCGGCAGGCAGATGGAAGCCGCGGTCCGCCCAGCCCATTCCGCTCGGGTCGAGCGCGGGCAGCAGGGCGGCCCAGGGGGCCGGTTCGGGGTCGGGTTCCGTGTCCCCGGGGGCGACCCAGGCGACGGCCCCGTTGTCGAGTCGCACCTCCACGGCTCCGACCGCCGCCAGCGCCGTACGGGCCTCGCGCGTTCCCCACCCGGTCCACCATCTGAGGTCTGTCTCGGTGCCTGGCCCGTACGCCCGGAGCCAGTTGAGGGCAAGCTCCGCCTGGGCCGGACCGGTTTCCTCCTGCGGGCGTGGGCGGGCAGGTGCCCAGCGGAACTGGCTCGAGGTCCAGGAGCCGCGCGGCCGGTCCCGGCGGATCCGTCCCTCCGCGGCCAGTACGCGGATGACCCGGGTCGCGACGCCCTGCACCGTCTCCTGCTTCTTTCCGGGGAAGACCGTGATCTTGGTGCGGAGGGCGGGTACCCCGGCGGCCAGTTCGCTGCCTGAGACCGGTCCACTTCCGTCCAGGAAGGCCAGGGCGCTCTTCTCCGTACCGTCGAGCCAGCGTTCGTCCAGGCCGTTGCCGTCCTCCCGCAAGTGCTTGAGCAGGTTGCGGCGTTCCTTGGCGGCCACAGCACGCGCGTTCGCGGCCTCGACCCGTGGAGCCATCTCGTCCGAGACGACGAAGAGCGTGTTGCGCATGGAGAGCATCCGCACCAGTGAGACGTCCTGGTAGAGGCACCGCTCCACTGCGGCGACGCTGGGCTCGGCGAGCCTGGCGCAGGCGGAGAGGAAGACGGTGGCCGCATCGGTCGCATGGAGACCGACGACGGCGTCGGCCACGGCGACGGGCGATGAGGCCCGTACACCGGGTGCCAGCAGATGGCGGCGGCCGATCCGGATGCGCCGCTGTTCGTCACTGATGCGTTGCACGTCGGCTCCTCGGGGAGGCGGCAGGGTCAGAGGGCGAGCTTGAAGCCCACATGACTGGCCACGAAGCCGAGCCTCTCGTAGAAGCGGTGCGCGTCGGTGCGGGACACGTCGGAGGTGAGCTGCACCAGTTGGCAGTCCTGCCGACGTGATTCGTCCACGGCCCACTGGATCAGGCGGGTGCCGAGGCCGCTGCCCCGTTCGTCCGCGTGGATGCGCACGCCTTCGATCACCGAACGGGTCGAGCCGCGCCGGGACAGCCCCGGGATCACGGTCAGCTGCAGGGTCCCGACGACGCGCTCGGCACGCACGGCGACCATCAAGTGCTGATTCGGGTCGTCGGTCAGCCGCCCGAGCGCCGTCCGGTAGGGCGCGAGGTCGTCGGGCGACTCGCGCCGGGTCCCCAGCGGGTCGTCGGCGAGCAGCGCCACTATCTCCGCCAGGTCGTCGGCGGTCGCCCGGCGTATGTCCAGATCGCTCATGATCCGCAGCCTACGCAGTCGGCGGGCGCTGCTACACGGGAACGGCCTTCAGTTCCTCGACCGCCCTGACGAGGGGTGCCAGCTCGGGGTTCGCCGCAGCCTCGTCGAGCGCGGCGCGCAGGGCGCTGTCATTGGTCGGCCGGGCTTCGGACAGCAGGGCGAGCCCGCTGTCGGTGACGTCGGTGTAGATGCCCCTGCGATCGGTGTCACAGAGGTACCGGGTCAGCAGTCTTCGGTCTTCGAGGCGGGTGACCAGACGGGTGGTGGCGCTCTGGCTCAGCCCGACGGCGTCCGCCACCTGCTTCATCTGCAGGTGCCCGCCCGGCCCGTTGTGCTGCCTGCTGAGCACGTCCAGCAGGGAGTACTCCCGCACGCTGAGGTGGTGGCCGCTCTGCAGGGCCCGTTCGATGCGCGTCTCGATCTTGCCGTGGAGCAGGGAGAGCGCGATCCAGCCCTGGGAGAGGGCGGTCAGGGCCGGGTCCGTGGCTGTCATGGTCTCTCCTCCGTGCCGGAGTTGCTTACGTCAAGAGTAGCCGACGGCCGCAATAGTCGGCGCTTGCAATTAAAGGGCGTCTGCAATTATTGTCTACGCTTGTTAGGCGCAGCAGCAACCATCTGGAGGGAACCCATGCCGCTCGCACTCCTCGCCCTGGCCATCGGGGCATTCGGTATCGGAACCACCGAGTTCGTGGTCATGGGGCTGCTCCCCGAGGTGGCCGCCGAATTCCAGGTGTCCATTCCAGCTGCCGGCTTCCTGGCCACGGGTTACGCGCTCGGCGTCGTGCTCGGGGCCCCGCTGATGACCGTGCTCGGCACGAAGGTCAGCCGCAAACGGATGCTGATGATCCTCATGGGCCTGTTCATCGTCGGCAATGTGGTCACCGCGGCCGCACCCGTCTTCGAAGTGATGGTCGTCGGCCGCGTGATCGCCTCACTTGCCCACGGCGCCTTCTTCGGCATCGGAGCAGTCGTGGCGGCCGATCTGGTCGCCCCTGAGAGGAAGGCGGGCGCCATCGCCCTGATGTTCACAGGGCTCACCGTCGCCAACGTCATCGGTGTGCCGGTGGGCACCTACATCGGGCAGAACGCCGGCTGGCGTTCCACGTTCTACGTCGTTGCGGCGTTGGGCGTCCTCGGCCTGCTCGGCGTGGCCCGGCTCGTGCCCGGACAGCCCCGCGCCGAGGGCGTCAGACTGCGGCAGGAGATCGCGGCCTTCCGCAATGTGCAGGTCCTGCTCGCCATGGCGATGACAGTCCTCGGATTCGGCGGCGTCTTCGCGGCGATCACCTACATCACGCCGATGATGACGGAGACCGCCGGATATTCGGCCTCCGCCGTCACCTGGCTGCTGGTCCTCTTCGGTCTCGGCATGGTCGGCGGCAACCTGGCCGGCGGCAGGTTCGCCGACCGCCGCCCCACGTTGCTGCTCCGTGTGTCTCTGGGCGGCCTCGCCCTGGTCCTGGCCCTGTTCACCCTGACCGCCCACAACAAGATCGCGGCAGCGGTCACCCTCGTCCTGATCGGTGCCTTCGGCTTCGCGACCGTGCCCCCGCTGCAGAAGCGGGTGCTCGACCAGGCGGTGGACGCCCCGACGCTGGCGTCCGCGATGAACATCGGGGCCTTCAACCTCGGTAACGCGCTCTCGGCCTGGCTCGGCGGGATCGTCATCGGTGCCGGCCTCGGCTACACCGCCCCGAACTGGGTCGGGGCGGCGCTCGCCGCATCGGCGCTGGTACTTGCCCTCGTGTCCAGCGTGCTGGAGCGGCGGACGGCCACCCCGAGCCGTCTCGCCGCCACCCATACCCCGGATCCGACGGCGGTTCCGGTGACCCGGAGCTGAGCCACGGCTTCCGCGTCCTCCGGGCCGCAGCGCGTGTGATCGGAGGGAGGGCCGGGGCTTCAGCCCGTCGCCAGACTCAGGGGGGCGAAGTACCGGGACCAGTCCCCGTGCTGCCGCCCGCCGAGGGTCATCATCGTGGTCTCCGAGCGGGGCCGCAGCCCGCAGCCCCCGAGCCAGTCGAGCAGCTCTTCGTGGCGGGCATCGACGTCCACACGCAACGGCCGGTCCGTCACCTCGGCAAGCGAGGCCAGGAGCCGCTTCGCCACGGCGGTGTCCCTGGAGATCAGCGGCCCGACCGCGTGGTTGGCGCCGCTAGGTGAGAGCGTGACGTACCCGATCAGCTCCCCGTCCTGCTCGGCGACCCGCATGTGGTCGGCGAACGTCGGGAGCCGGGTCAGCAGATGGGTACGGTCGAGCCCGAAGACGACGGAGTCCAGCTGCACCAGGGCCCGCAGATCCTGGGCGGAAGCAGACCGGATGACGATGTCCGGGCCGCCGGGAGACCGCGACCCGGAGACCGCCGTCGGCCGGAACTGCCCGAGCAGGCGTACGGCGCGGCCCACCGGGACGAAGCCGAGTTCGTCGTAGAGCGGGCGGCCCGCCGATGTCGCATGGAGGCTGAGCGGGGTGCCCCCGGAAGCCTCGATCACCCTCTGCATCACGTACCGGCCGATCCCGCGCCGAGCATGGCGTCCGGCGACCAGCAGCATCCCGACGGCGGCCATCCCGGGCCCGTACGAGACCACCACGCAGCTCGCCATCAGGCCCTTGCTGTCGGGGTCGTCGATGCCGTAGCCCGTCCCGGCGGCGAGCAGCAGGGCCCAGCGCTCCTCGTCGCGCGGCCAGCCGCGGTCCTCGCTGAGGTCGGCGCAGGCGATCAAGTCGTCCCGGGTGAGGCGCCGGATGGGCAGATCGGACAGCGGGCGGGGCAATGAGCTGGGCATACGGGCCAGGCTGTCCGACGCGATGATCGCCGTCCACCGCTTTACCGGATCTGGCCGAGACCCGCAGCCGAAAATTGTGCCCAGGCCGGGTGAACGAACGGTTTCACGTGAAACACGGCACGGCAGGTGAGGGCCGCGCCCGCGTGAACCAGTCGGCATGTCAGCCCAGGTCGGCGGCGTGCAGGGCCCGGACCCCCTCGATATTGCCGTCCAGATAGTGCCGCAGCGACAGCGGTACGAGGTGCACCGCGGCGATGCCGACCCGGCTGAAGGGCACCCGTACGACGTCGTACTCCCCGCAGGGGGCTTCGATCTCCGGGCCGTGGCGCAGGGACACGTCCATGGAGTCGAGGCGGCAGACGAAGAAGTGCTGAACCTTGACGCCCTTCACCCCGCCCTCCTCGATGTGTTCCACGGTGTCGACGAAGCAGGGCACCACATCGGTGATCTTCGCGCCGAGCTCCTCGTCCACCTCGCGGTGCAGGGCGTCGACGACGGTCGCGTCCTCGGGCTCCACCCCGCCACCGGGGGTGACCCAGTACGGGTCCACTCCGGGCTTGGTGCGCTTGATGAGGATGAGGTCGTCGCCGTCGAGGAGGATGGCGCGTGCGGTGCGCTTGACCACAGGACGTTCGGTCATGGCAGAAGCGTGGCCCACGTGAGCCGTTCTGAAACACCGGGGCGCTGTCGGGCGCCCCTGAGGTCACCAGTCGGCTGCGGCCCGCAGCAGCCACTCGTGGGCCCGGGAGAGATGCGGCAGGGAGAGCGTGCCGGTCCGCGCGGCCAGGAAGTACGTGCGCAGGGGCGGGACCGGAGGGTCGAGAAGCGCCACCACCTCGCCGTGTTCCAGCGCGTCCTCGCACAGATAGCGCGGCAGCACAGCGAGCCCGGCACCGGCGGCCGCGCACTTGAGCACCGCCCGGAGGTCGGGTGCGATGACGGCACCGGCGGCCGCGGGCGAGCTGTCGAAGACGGCGGCCCAGTACCGGGAGACGAGCGGCAGGCTTTCGTGCACCTCGACCACGGGCAGCTGCTCCAGGACCACGGGCCCGTTGCGCCGCAGTGTCCCCGGCCCCAGGCGGCCGGCCCAGCGCGGGGCGGCGACCAGGACGTGCTCTTCGTCGCAGAGCGGGGTGGCGGTGAGCAGTTCCCCGCGCGGCCGGGCCGTCACGACAGCCAGGTCGTGGTGCCCGGCGGCGAGGGCGTCCAAGGTCTCGTCCGTATCGGCGGAGAACGAACCGCGCAGCGCGAGACCCTGGGCGATCAGCGGGGTGAGCGCGGGCAGCACCCGTAACGAGAGGAATTCCGGGGGCCCCGCCAGATGCAGGGTCCGTACGCCCGAGTCCTCGTCGAGGTCGGTCTCGGCGATCTCGACGAGCGCGTCCAGATGGGGCGCGGCCCGGTGCGCGAGTTCGTCGCCGATCGTCGTCGGAGTCACCCCGCGCGCCCTGCGAAGGAACAGCGGGCGGCCCAGCTGTCGTTCCAGGGTGCGGATCTGCGAGGTCACAGCGGGCTGCGAGAGGCCGAGGAGCGCGGCGGCGCGGGTGAAGGAGCCGGCTCGGTGGACGGTGACGAAGGTGCGCAGCAGGGCCAGATCCACGTCCCGTCCCTCCTGCCCTCGCGCAGTGACGCGTCCGATCGGACCCGGACAACTATAAATATGTCGATAGGTCGCTGTCGCTACTGTGATTGGACACTGACGCAGAGTCAACTAGCCTTGTCGAGGCGGTTCTTCACGAGGAGAACGCGAAGGGCCGCGGCGGTCCGAGCCACGAGGGGGGAGGCTCGGACCGCCCTTACCGCACCACGGGAGACGGAAGCGGGACTACTTCTCGCCGGTGGCGGCGGCCAGCGCCTGCTCGACATCGGCCACCAGGTCGGCGGCGTCCTCGGCGCCGACGGAGAAGCGGATGAACCCTTCCGGTACGGCGTCGCCGCCCCAGCGGCCCCGCCGCTCGGCGGTGGAGCGCACGCCGCCGAAGCTGGTGGCGTCCTCGACCAGATGCAGCGCCGACAGGAAGCGCTCCGCGGTCTCCCGGTCGGCCAGCACGAATGACACCACGGAGCCGAAGCGCCGCATCTGTCGTACCGCGTTCGCGTACGAGGGGTCGGCGGGCAGGCCGGGGTAGCGCAGACCGGACACGGCCTGGTGCTTGGCGAGCGCCTCGGCGAGGGCGAGGGCGTTGGCGCACTGCCGCTCGTTCCGCAGCTCCAGCGTGGCCAGCGACCGGTGCGCGAGCCATGCCTCCATGGGGCCGGGGATCGCACCGACGACCTTGCGCCAGCGTCGTACCCCGGCCGCAAGCTCCGGATCGCGGCAGGTCACGTGGCCGAGCAGGAGGTCTCCGTGTCCCGTCATGCCCTTGGTGTCACTGGCCACGGAGAAGTCGGCTCCCAGTTCCAGCGGCCGCTGGCCCAGCGGAGTGGCGAGGGTGTTGTCGACGGCCACCAGCGTGCCGCCGGCGTGCGCGGCCTCGACGAGCCGCCGTACGTCGCAGACGTCGAGGCCCGGATTGGAGGGTGTCTCGAGCCACAGGAGCTTCGCGCCCTCCAGAACGGTCAGCTGTGCGTCTCCGCCGGTCGGCGCGGTCCGTACCCCGACTCCGTACGCCTCCAGCTGGGCCCGCAGCAGGGGAAGTGCCTGATAGCCGTCGTCGGGGAGCACGACGGCGTCGCCGCTGCGCGCCTGGGAGAGCAGGACGGCCGAGATCGCCGCCATTCCGGAGGCGAAGACGGTGGTCTCCACCTCCTCTCCCGGTGCTTCGAGCTCCCCGATGGCCCGCTCCAGGTGCGTCCAGGTGGGGTTGGAGTCCCGACCGTAGGTGTAGGGGCCGGTCGGCTCGCCGGACAGGTGGTAGTGCGCGGCGAAGACCGGCCCGGGGAGGGTGGGCTCGTACTGCTGCGGTTCCGGCAGTCCCGCGCGTACCGCCCGGGTGCCGTCGCCCTTGGTGCTCATGCTTCGTCCTCGCTTCTCTCCCCGGCCGGTCACCGGTCCTGGTCGCACTGTTTCAGGTGGAGGGGGATCGTTCCCCGCCGGGCGGATCAGTCCTCGTCCGGGAGGACGACGTTCAGCGCCCAGGACACGATCGAGACGATCAGGCCGCCGAGGACGGCGGTCCAGAAGCCGTCGACGTGGAAGCTCAGGTCCAGCACATCGGCCAGCCACGAGGTGAGCAGCAGCATCAGGGCGTTCACCACGAGGGTGATCAGGCCCAGGGTGAGGATGAAGAGGGGCAGGGTGAGCAGCTTCACGATGGGCTTGACCACGACGTTGACCAGGCCGAACACCAGCGCCACGAGGACCAGGGTCAGGGCCTTGCGGCCGGTGCTGCCGCCGGTCAGCGTGATGTCCTGGACCAGCCAGATGGCAACGGCCAGCGCACCCGCGTTGGCGATCGTCTTGACTACGAAATTCTTCATGTGTCTGATCGTGGCAGACATGATCGGTGGCGAACACCGGCTGGACAGAGGCAAGGGGCGGACGGGTATGAAGGCATTCAGGCTGGACGAACTGGAGGCGGAACGGGCCGCCAACGACGGTGCGTACCTGCAGTTCCTCCGCGAGCGGAACATGTCGGTCGGCCTGTACGCCCTGAACGCCGGAGAGCTCGACCCGCAGAATCCGCACGGCCAGGACGAGGTCTATCTCGTGGTCAGTGGTCGCGCGTCGATCACTGTCGGCATGGAAACGACACAGGTGGGAAGAGGAAGTGTCGTGTATGTGCCCGCCGGAACGGCCCACAAGTTCCACCACATCACCGAGGACCTGCGGGTGATGGTGGTCTTCTCCCCGCCCGAGGGATGAGTCCGCGCCCGGAGCCTCCCCGGGTTCCCTAGGGGATCGTTCAGGGGAGGACAAGGGATTCCCGGGGCCCGGTGACCGCCCCTTCGCCTCTAGCATCGAAGCAGGAACTCACAGAGACGAGGTAGGACGATGGCCGTGCGGGAGATATTCGCTGGTATGCCCTGGTGGGTGAAGTGGATCGCGGTACCCGTCATCGCGATCGTCGTGTTCGGCGGGCTGATCGCCAGCCTGGTCGCGTTCGTGGTCGGTCTGCTCTTCAAGATCCTGGTCTTCGTGATCCTGGTCGGCGGGCTCGTCTTCGTCGTACGGAAGTTCCTGTCGTCGTCCTCCGGTAGCGGCTGGTGACCGCACGCCCGACGGGGGATTAGCCCAGCTGAGCTAAGGGAAAGGCGAATCGGCACCCGGTCACAGGGCTGCCGATACAGTGAAAGTCCGCTGCCGCCGCCTGGGAAAAGCACCGTAAGTCACCACCCCGACCAGTGGTTTGTACGGGATCCGGCCTCCGAACCCCCAGGTCCGCGGCGGACCTGTGGGGGCGGCCCCCACGGGCGGGCTGACCGCCCGTCACCACGCCTGGGGGTGACCGTTGACCACGGCATCGAGTACGGCTGTTCCGACGCTCATCGGGTCGGTTCAGCGGGCGCTGAGGCTGCTGGAGGCTGTGGGCACCCATCGCGACGGGGCCCCGGCCAAACAGCTGGCGAGGGAAGCTGGGCTGCCCCTGCCCACCGCCTACCACCTGCTGCGGACCCTGACCCACGAGGGATACCTGCGCCGGGAGAACGGCGTCTTCCTCTTCGGCGCCGCCGCCGAACGGCTGATGGGTGACGGCGCCCTGCAGAGCCGCCGCGGCGCCATGACCCAGTCACTGGACCGCTGGCGGGACCTCGTCGGGGCTCCGGTGTACTGCGCGATCTACCGCGAGGGTGAGATCGAACTCCTCGCCGTGGCCGACACCCCCGAGCAGCCGGCGGTGGACGAGTGGGCGGCCTTCCGGGAGACCGGGCACGCGCACGCGATCGGCCAGTGCCTGCTGAGCCGGCTCGACGAGAAGGCCCGCGAGGACCACTTGGACCGGCACCCGGTCCGCCAGCTGACCCGGTATTCCGTGCGCGACCGCTCGGCGTTCCTCGCGCGGCTGCGGTCGCTGGAGCGTACGGAACCGGTCATCGAGCGACAGGAGTACGCGCTCGGGACGGTCTGTGCGGCCATCCCGATCGTGGCCGGATTCACCGCCGCCGCGATGGCCATTTCTCTCCCCCTCGACGAGGAAGAACGGTTGCTCCCCGCAGTCGAACGGTTACGCGCTGAAGTGGCCAGCCTCTTGCGTTCGTTCGTGTTCTCTATCAGTATCTGAAAAATCACTCCTTGTGATCTGCTATCGCGTGCACCACGATGGCGTCAATAGGGCCACGGGGGATCATTCCTGGCCAGATTCATCTACTGCGGGGTTGAACGATGCGTGAGTCGGTTCAAGCTGAGGTCATGATGAGCTTCCTCGTCTCCGAGGAGCTCTCATTCCGTATCCCGGTGGAGCTCCGGTACGAAGTGTGCGATCCGTACGCGATCCGGATGACCTTCCATCTGCCCGGCGACGCCCCCGTCACCTGGGCCTTCGGTCGCGAGCTGCTGCTCGACGGCCTCAACAGCCCCAGTGGTGACGGCGATGTGCACATCGCGCCGACCGAGCCCGAGGGCCTGTCCGATGTCCACATCCGGCTGCAGGTGGGCGCCGACCGTGCGCTCTTCCGGGCGGGCACGGCACCTCTTGTCGCCTTTCTCGACCGTACGGACAAGCTGGTGCCGCTCGGGCAGGAGTGCACGCTGGATGACTTCGACGGCGACTTGGAGGAGGAGCTGGGGCGCATTCTGGCCGAAGAGCAGAACGCCGGCTGAAGAAGCCCGGTGTTCTCGGGCCCTCCATGCCACTCGAACAAGACACCTGCCGATCGGGTGAATCACGCTCCGTGTTCCAGTCAGGACCTCGCCCGCCGTCGTCGGCCCCGGCCGCTCCGCACGGGTGCCGAAGCTCCGGCTTCCGCGCCGAGCCCCGTGCGGTCCGCTGTGACGACCACTGCCGCGAGCGCGGTCGTCACCGGTACGGAGGCGACCAGCCCGATCGAGCCGACGAGGGTGCGCACGATCTCCTCCGCCACCAGCTCGCTGTTGGCGACAGTGCCGACGCTGCTCTGCGCGACCGTGAACAGCAGCAGGAGGGGCAGCGCGGCGCCGGCATAGGCGAGCACCAGGGTGTTGACCACCGAGGCGATGTGATCGCGTCCGATTCTGGTCCCTGCCCGGTAGAGCTGCTTCGCCGTCATGGTGGGGTTCGCCTGGCGCAGCTCCCAGACCGCCGAGGTCTGGGTGACGGTGACGTCGTCGAGCACCCCGAGGGAGCCGATGATGACACCGGCCAGCAGCAGGCCGCTCATGTCGATGTGCGGATACAGGCCGTGGATGAGGCCGGTGTTGTCGTCGGTGTTCCCGCTCAGGCTCGCCCAGCCGATGAAGAGTGAGCCGAGCAGCCCGATCAGGAGCAGCGAGACCAGGGTGCCGATGACGGCGACGGAGGTGCGGGCGGTCGGTCCGTGGCAGATGTAGAGAGCGATCAGCATGATCGCGCCCGCCCCGACGACCGCCACCACCAGCGGGTTCGAGCCCTGCAGGATGGCCGGAAGGATGAACAGGGTCAGGATCGCGAACGACAGCGCGAGCGCCACCAGGGCCATGACCCCGCGCATCCTGCCCACCAGCACCACCGCGAGGGCGAAGATCCCGGCCAGCAGCATCAGGGGGAACTTCCGGTTCACGTCCGTCACGGAGTACTGGAGGTCATGGGGCGCGTCCGGGGCGTACGCCACCACCACTCCCTGGCCCTCCCGCAGTTGTCTGGGGGCGTCCGGCTGGACCACCTCGACGAACCGGCGTCCCTTGTCGGGGCCACTGGTGACCTCGACGGTGGCCTTCTCGCAGAGCCCCCCGTCGGCCTTCGGCTCCCCGTCGGGCGGGTCGGTCGCGCCGTCGACGGGGAGCTGGGCGGCGTTCACGTCCTTGCAGTCCACCTTGACGACACCCACCACCTTTCCCTGCTGGGTCTGCCGGTCGAAGCCGACGCCGGTCCGTTCGTGCGCCGGCGCACCACCCGGCCATAGCGCGACGAGACCGACGATCACGGCGGCTGCGAAGGGGATCAGCACCGCGGCGATCACCTTGCGCAGATGGGCGGATACAGGCGCGGCCGGGCCATGGCTGTGTGCGTGGGCCTGCTGATGGCCCTGCGGGTCTGGGTCGCGATGAGGGGGCGTCACCGGCCGATCATCGCAAGAAGGAAGAGGCCCTCTGTTCAGCTCGCCCGTCCAGGGGCTAGCGTGGTGGCACCTTTGCACACGCGGGAGCTCGGAGCACCGGGCTGAGAGGGCGCTGACCGCCGTACGTCCGTACGGCAGTGATGCTGCGCCGACCGCCGAACCTGTTACCGGGTAATGCCGGCGTAGGGAGTAGGTCTCATGACCACATCGGACACACGCACGCCTGCCTCCAATCAGGGCGACGAGGCCGGGAAGTCCATCGGCTGGCACAAGGGGTACGTCCAGGGGCAGCGCCCGGACATCCGGGTGCCGGTCCGTCAGGTGCACCTCACCAACGGCAAGGACGTGACGCTGTACGACACGTCGGGGCCGTACACCGATCCCGCCACCGCGACCGACGTCCGCCGCGGACTCGCGCCCCTGCGGGAGAACTGGATCATTGCCCGCAGCGACACCGAGGAGTACGCGGGCCGCCCCGCCCGTCCCGAGGACGACGGGCTGAAGCACACCTCGCCACGGGGCGGGCTGCGCAACCTGGACGCGGTCTTCCCCGGCCGCCCGCGCCGACCGCGGCGCAGCCGGGACGGGCGGCCCGTCACCCAGCTCGCGTACGCCCGCAGGGGCGAGATCACCCCGGAGATGGAGTACGTCGCGGTCCGGGAGAACGTGGCGGCCGAGGTGGTTCGCGAGGAGATCGCCGCAGGGCGCGCGGTGCTGCCCGCCAACGTCAACCACCCGGAGAGCGAGCCGATGATCATCGGGAAGCGGTTCCTGGTGAAGGTGAATGCCAACATCGGCAACTCCGCGGTGACGTCCTCCATCGAGGAGGAGGTGGACAAGATGACGTGGGCGGCCCGGTGGGGCGCGGACACGGTCATGGACCTTTCCACCGGCCGCAACATCCACACCACCCGTGAGTGGGTTCTTCGCAATTCACCCGTACCGATCGGAACCGTTCCTCTCTACCAGGCCCTGGAAAAGGTCGATGGCAGGGCGGAGGAGCTGACCTGGGAGATCTACAAGGACACCGTCATCGAGCAGGCCGAGCAGGGCGTGGACTACATGACGGTGCACGCCGGCGTACGCCTGCCGTACGTGCCGCTCACCGCTCGCCGCAAGACCGGCATCGTCTCCCGCGGCGGCTCGATCATGGCGGCCTGGTGCCTGGCGCACCACAAGGAGTCGTTCCTGTACGAGCACTTCGAGGAGCTCTGCGAGATCCTCGCCGCTTACGACGTGACGTACTCACTGGGCGACGGACTGCGCCCCGGGTCGATCGCGGACGCCAACGACGAGGCCCAGTTCGCCGAACTGCGCACGCTCGGTGAGCTGAACACGGTCGCCAAGAGGTTCGGGGTGCAGACCATGATCGAGGGGCCGGGGCATGTCCCGATGCACAAGATCAAGGAGAACATCGACCTCCAGCAGGAGATCTGCGAGGAAGCGCCGTTCTACACCCTCGGCCCGCTGACCACCGACATCGCGCCGGCGTACGACCACATCACCTCGGGCATCGGTGCGGCGATGATCGCCTGGTGGGGTACGGCGATGCTCTGTTACGTGACGCCCAAGGAGCACCTCGGGCTGCCGAACCGGGACGACGTGAAGACCGGGGTCATCACGTACAAGATCGCGGCCCATGCCGCCGACCTGGCCAAGGGGCACCCGGGCGCACAGGAGTGGGACGACGCGCTGTCGGACGCCCGGTTCGAATTCCGCTGGGAGGACCAGTTCAACCTGGCGCTCGACCCGGACACGGCGCGGGAGTTCCATGACGAGACGCTGCCCGCCGAGCCTGCCAAGACGGCGCACTTCTGCTCGATGTGCGGTCCGAAGTTCTGTTCGATGAAGATCAGCCACAGCATCAGTGAGCAGTTCGGCGGCCCGGAGAGCGCGGAGGCGACGGCCGAGGAGGTCGCGGAAGGGATGCTCCAGAAGTCGCGCGAGTTCGCGGCGAGTGGTAACCGGGTCTACCTGCCACTGGCCGACTGACCTGGTGGTGGCCCGATAAGCAGACGGACGCGGCCCTTCCCCGGGCCGCGTCCGGACGCCTCCGCCTCAGCCCCGCTCAGTCCAGTTCGTGTTCGGGGCCGCCGAAGTCGGGGCTCGTGAAGTCCGGGCTGCTGTACGTGGGGCGGGGCGCGGCGGCAGGGCCCTGGTCCGGGCCCGCGAAGTCCGGCCTGCTGTAACCGATCTTCGGGAGACGGCCCACCGGGCGGTGCGGTGCGGGGGCCGTGGGGCCGGCGGCGGGCTCGGTGAGCGCGTCGCGCAGGAAGGGCACGATGCCCCGCTCCAGCAGCGCCTGCCGCCAGGCCTCCTTGGCCCGGGCGACTTCGTCGGGCAGGTCCTCGCCGGCTTCGCGGGCCGTCAGGGACGTAGAGCCGTTGCGCAGGGCGGTGATGAGCAGGCCGATGGCCGCGACGAAGATGGCGGCGGCGGTGACGGCGGCGAAGAACCAGCCCGCGCCGACCATGGTCGTGGCGAACGCCGGTGGTGGCTCCAGCATCTTCAGGAGGTAGCCGGCCAGCAGGAAGATGGTCGCCGCCGTACCCGCCAGCATCGGCGCCAGAACGGTGACGACCGCGCCTATGCCGGCGCCCGACTGGCTGAGGCCGTCCGGCGTGGTGCCGGGGTCCGCGTCACGTTCGGGGGCGCGCAGTTCGTCACGTGCCTTCACGTACTGCTCGTACTCGGCGGCGGCCGTGGCGGTGATCAGGGCGACGGCAGCCATCGCCATGGTGCGGAGCTGGGCGACGTTGAGGCGTTCGCCGACGGCGGCCAGTTCCGGTCGTTCATGAGCGTGACGCAGTGCGTCGTCGAGGAGCCGTTCGTACTCGGGCCGGTCCTCGGTCAGCAGGTGCGGAGCGCTGTTCATGTGCATCCCCCGATGCTCCGTCGGGCCTGTGTGCCCGCTCTGGCCGGGCAGTTGGGCGGAAACGGAGGAGAGCCTGCTACTGATACGCCGATGGTAGAGCGCGCACAGCACGGGGTGACAGAGGGTTTCCGGAAATAGGCCCAGTGCTCGGCGTTGTCAGGTCGGGATTCGTCTTCCCTGCCGAACGTCAGTCATGCAGCGGCAGTTGGACGACCAGTAGCTTTCCGGCCATGGTCACTCCGCCGTCCATGGCGATGGCGAGCCCGTCCGCGTACACATGGGGGCCGTCGACCTGGGGCCCGGCACCGTCCTCGCTGTCCTCGGAGCCGACCTCGCCGGTCAGGTAGGGAATCGGGCTGTGACCATGGACGACGCGCCGGCCGCCGTACGCCGCCATCAGTTCCTGGACGGCCTCGGGGCCCTGGTCGTCCCGGAAGGCGAACCGCTTGGTGAGCTTGCGGAACAGGTCCCAGCACTCGTCGGCGTCGTTGCGCGTGAGGATGGCGTGCACCGTGTCGTTGACGTCCTCGATGGTGGAGCCGTAGTCCAGGTACGCCGTCGTGTCCGAGTGCATCAGGAGGTGCCCGTCCTCCTCGACGACCGCGTCGAGCCGGGACATCCACTGGAGGTGGACGTCCTGGAGGCGTTCCATGTCCGCCTTCTGGCCGCCGTTGAGGAGCCAGGCGGCCTGGAAGGTGGCGGTGCCCGCGCCGGAGTTCACCGGGGTGTCGCCGAACCGCTTGGCGCCGATCAGCAGCAGCTCGTGGTTGCCCATCAGGGCCTTGCAGTAGCCGCCGGCGGCCGCGGCCTCGGCGGAGAGCCGCATGACGAGGTCGATGACGCCGATGCCGTCGGGGCCCCGGTCGGTGAAGTCGCCGAGGAACCACAGGCGCGCGTTGCCGGCGGCCCAGCGGCCTTCGGCGTCGATCAGGCCCTGCTCGGCGAGCGCGGCGAGCAGCTCGTCCAGGTACCCGTGGACGTCACCGACCACGTACAGCGGGCCGAGACCCGGTGTGGCGACGGGACGCGGTTCGGGTACGGGCTGCACCTGGGCGGGTTTGTCGGCACTGATGACGGGAAGGTCGCGCGCCGTCGGCGTGTACCCCTCGGGTGCGTCGCCCTCCGGGAAGGCGCTTCCCGGGTGCGGCGAGGCGGGCGGCGCAGGGGACTGCGCATAGGGCGGTACGCGGAAGTCGCGCAACGTCGCCGTCCGCACCACGGGTTCCTGACCGGCCCCCTGTGTCATCGACCCCTCCACACCACCGTCGCGCCGCCGCACACCTGACGGGCCCTGCTGGTCGGGTTGGTCCGCGGTGTCGTGCGTCCATCATAGGAATGCGGATCGTGCTCTGGGACGCACCAGGGGTGGTGAATCCTTCCGCATGCCAGGTTCGTCGGTCGATTGGTCCCAATTGGGCTGATCAATCCCCTGCCGGGGAACGCGGCGCACTGACCGTGGTGCGGGGCGGACGGCGTTGCGAGGACGTCCGGACGATGAGCTCCGTCGGTATCACCCGCTCCACCGGGCCGTCCTGGTCGACGCCCTCGATCGCGTCGATGAGCAGCTGGACGACCGCCGTGCCGATACGCCGCGGCTTCAGCGAGAGCGTCGTGATGGGCGGCTCGGTCGTCGCGTAGACCGTGGACTCGCTGCAGCAGACCAGCAACAGGTCCTCGGGGACGCGCAGACCGTAGCGCCGGGCGGCAGCCAGCAGGTCCGTGCCGTTGGGGTCGAAGAGCCCGTAGACGGCGTCGGGGCGGTCGGGGCGGGCCAGCAGCCGGTCGGCGGCCACGGCGCCCGCACACGGGTCGTGCGCCGGATAGGACTCGTAGACCGGGTCCTGCCCCACGCGCTCGCACCAGTGCAGGTAGGCGGTGGTGGAGAGCCGGGTGTACGTGTCGGTGGTGGTACCGGTGAGCAGTCCGATACGGCGTGCCCCGGCGGCGGCGAGATGGTCGAGGAGGTCGAGGACGGCGGCCCGGTGGTCGTTGTCCACCCAGGCGGTGACCGGCAGCGACCCGGCGGGGCGGCCGTCGGAGACCACGGGCAGGCCCTGGCGGACCAGCTCGGTGACGACCGGGTCCTGGTCGGAGGGGTCGATGACGACGGTGCCGTCGAGGGCCACGTTCGACCACACGTCGTGGCGCGAGGTGGCCGGGAGGATGACCAGGGCGTAGCCGCGGGCTAGCGCCGCGGAGGTGGCCGCTCTCGCCATCTCCGCGAAGTACGCGAACTCGGTGAAGGTGAAAGGTTCATCCCCGTACGTCGTCACGGTCAGGCCGATGAGGCCGGACTTGCCGGTACGGAGCGTGCGGGCCGCCGCCGAAGGGCGGTAGCCCAGGCGCTCTGCGACCTCGCGGACATGGCGGCGGGTGGCGTCCGGGAGCCTGCCCTTGCCGTTGAGCGCGTCGGAGACGGTCGTGATGGAGACGCCGGCGGCCGCGGCGACATCCCGGATACCGGCACGTCCCTGCCTGCCGCCGCGCCGGGGGGTCTCCGTCCGGCTCACCTGGTGCTTCCCTGCTGCTGTCATGGCGAGCCGATAGTAGGGCTCGGAAGGACAGTTGGCCCGGTCGCATATTCACCCGTTGACAGGCACGTTTCTGCAAGGTCATCGGGTGCCAAAGGCATTGCTTCCCAAGGGGGTTGGTGGGGTCCACCGTCATGTGTCATGCATCTGGCGGGACGGGCCTGCTGGCGGAGCGAGGTCTCGAAGAGGTCTCAACTCACCTCTTCGAGGGACGCGCGCCACGGAGTGAGCCACCGGCGCGCGCCATGACCGGGCGCGCTCCCCCTCATTCCGGGGTCCACCGGACGAATCCGCTGTCCACCCGTTCGCAGCGGCGCCCAATCCTCATAAGGTGAGCAGTATTGATGTATACGGATGGTCGAGGAGGACCTGCGGTGAGCGAGACGAGCCCCAAGCTGCGTGCCGAGCTGGACGGTGTTCCCGCCTATGTGCCGGGCAAACCGGCATCGGCGGACGGACCGGCCGCGTTCAAGCTGTCCTCCAACGAGAACCCGTATCCCCCGCTGCCGGGAGTGATGGAGGCCGCGACGGCCTCGGCGGCGTCCTTCAACCGTTACCCGGACATGGCCTGCACGGGTCTGATGAACGAGTTGTCCGACCGCTTCGGTGTGCCCGTGTCGCACCTGGCCACCGGGACCGGTTCGGTCGGCGTGGCCCAGCAGCTGCTGCAGGCCACCTCGGGCCCGGGTGACGAGGTCATCTACGCCTGGCGTTCCTTCGAGGCGTACCCGATCATCACGCAGGTCAGCGGCGCGACCTCGGTGAAGGTGCCGCTGACCGACGGCGAGGTGCACGACCTGGACGCGATGGCGGACGCGATCACGGACCGGACGCGGCTGATCTTCGTCTGCAATCCGAACAACCCGACCGGCACCGTCGTGCGCAGGGCCGAGCTGGAACGGTTCCTCGACCGGGTGCCGAGCGACGTGCTCGTGGTGCTGGACGAGGCGTACAAGGAGTTCATCCGCGACGTCGAGGTCCCGGACGGCATCGAGATCTACCGGGACCGCCCCAACGTGGCGGTGCTGCGGACGTTCTCCAAGGCGTACGGCCTGGCCGGGCTGCGGGTCGGCTTCGCGGTGGCCCATGAGCCGGTGGCGGCGGCGCTGCGCAAGACGGCGGTGCCGTTCGGTGTCAGTCAGCTCGCCCAGGACGCGGCGGTGGCCTCGCTGCGAGCCGAGGACGAGCTGCTCGGCCGGGTCGGCTCGCTGGTGTGCGAGCGGGACCGGGTGCACGAGACGCTGGTGCGGCAGGGCTGGACCGTGCCCGAGTCCCAGGCGAACTTCGTCTGGCTGCGGCTGGGTGACCGCACCCTGGACTTCGCGGCGGCCTGCGAGAAGGCCGGCGTGGTGGTCCGCCCGTTCGCAGGCGAGGGCGTGCGCGTCACGATCGGTGAGGACGAGGCGAATGACCTGTTCCTGAAGGTGACGGAGTCGTTCCGCAAGGAGCTGTAACCGGCGCCTCCCGGCAACCGGGCCCCGTACCTCGCGAGAGGTGCGGGGCCCTTTCGTATGCCCGGCGCTCGGGGCGACGGGTGACGGGGGACCCCGGTCGAACGGCCCGAAAACGTGTGCGCCATAATTGCTTGTGAATGTGAACGCGTTCACAAGCGTGTCCTGCTTCCTCCCGTGATCCGTTGGATTTCACGGACAAATCGCCGGTGTGACGGCGGTGACGTAAGGAGAAGACGACGTGGAGCTAGCTCTGGCGCCGGAGACCCTGGCGCGATGGCAGTTCGGTACGACGACCGTCTACCACTTCCTCTTCGTTCCTCTGACGATCTCTCTCGCGGCGCTCACCGCCGGCCTGCAGACCGCCTGGGTGCGGACGAACAAGGAGAAGTACCTCAGGGCCACCAAGTTCTGGGGAAAGCTCTTCCTGATCAACATCGCGATGGGTGTCGTCACCGGCATCGTGCAGGAGTTCCAGTTCGGGATGAACTGGTCCGACTACTCGCGGTTCGTCGGTGACGTCTTCGGGGCCCCGCTCGCTTTCGAGGCCCTGATCGCGTTCTTCTTCGAGTCCACCTTCATCGGCCTGTGGATCTTCGGCTGGGACAAGCTGCCGAAGAGGATCCACCTCGCCTGCATCTGGATGGTGTCCCTCGGCACCGTCCTGTCCGCCTACTTCATCCTGGCGGCCAACTCCTGGATGCAGCACCCGGTCGGCTACCGCATCAACAAGGAACGCGGACGCGCCGAACTCACCGACTTCTGGCACGTGCTCACGCAGAACACCGCACTCGCCCAGTTCTTCCACACCATCACCGCCGCCTTCCTGGTCGGCGGGGCGTTCATGGTCGGCATCGCGGCCTTCCACCTGGCCCGCAAGAAGCACATCCCGGTGATGCGGACCTCGCTGCGGCTGGGACTGATCACCGTGGTGATCTCCGGCCTCCTGACCGCAGTCAGCGGCGACCAGCTCGGCAAGGTGATGTTCAAGCAGCAGCCGATGAAGATGGCGGCCGCCGAGGCGCTGTGGGACGGACAGAACTCCGCGCCGTTCTCGATCTTCGCCTACGGGGACGTCAGCAAGGGCCACAACTCGGTGGAGATCTCCGTCCCCGGGGTGCTGTCCTTCCTCGCCGACGACGACTTCCACTCGTACGTGCCCGGCATCAACGACATCAACAAGGCGGAGCAGGAGCGCTTTGGTCCCGGTGACTACCGGCCCAACATCCCCGTCGCCTTCTGGAGCTTCCGGTGGATGATCGGCTTCGGCATGGCTTCCTTCGGCCTCGGCATCCTCGGTCTGTGGCTCACCCGTAAGAAGTTCATGCTGCCCGAGGCGATGCGCACCGGTGAGGACGAGGTGCCGAATCTGGTCCTCTTCAAGAACAAGGCCCTCAGTCCACGCCTCGCCCGGTGCTACTGGATCGTCGCCCTGTGGACCCTGCTCTTCCCGCTGATCGCCAACTCCTGGGGCTGGATCTTCACCGAGATGGGCCGTCAGCCCTGGGTCGTCTACGGCGTGCTCCAGACCCGCGACGCGGTCTCCCCCGGCGTCTCCCAGGCCGAGGTGCTCACCTCGCTGATCGTCTTCACCGTGCTGTACGCGGTGCTCGCCGTGATCGAAGTCCGGCTCCTCCTGAAGTACATCAAGGCCGGGCCCCCGGAGCTCACGGACGACGACCTCAACCCGCCCACCCGGATCGGCGGCGATCACGAAGACGCCGACCGGCCCATGGCCTTCTCCTACTGAGAGCGGGAGCCGAGAAATGGAACTCCACGACGTCTGGTTCGTGCTCATCGCCGTCCTGTGGACCGGCTACTTCTTCCTGGAGGGATTCGACTTCGGGATCGGCGTCCTCACCAAGCTGCTGGCCCGGGACCGTAAGGAACGACGGGTACTGATCAACACGATCGGCCCGGTCTGGGACGGCAACGAGGTCTGGCTGCTCAGCGCCGGCGGAGCGACCTTCGCCGCGTTCCCCGAGTGGTACGCCACGTTGTTCTCCGGGTTCTACCTGCCGCTCCTGGTCATCCTGCTCTGCCTGATCGTGCGCGGTGTCGCCTTCGAGTACCGGGCGAAGCGGCCTGAGGAGAAGTGGCAGACCAACTGGGAGCACGCGATCTTCTGGGCCTCGCTGATCCCCGCCGTGCTGTGGGGCGTGGCCTTCGGCAACATCGTGCGGGGCGTGAAGATCGACGCGCACATGGAGTACACGGGCAGCGTCCTGGACCTGCTCAACCCCTACGCACTCCTCGGCGGCCTGGTCACCCTCACCCTCTTCACCTTCCACGGCGCGGTGTTCGCCGGGCTGAAGACGGCCGGTGACATCCGGGCCCGGGCGCGCGGCATGGCCCTGAAGCTGGGTGCCGTCACGGCGGTGCTCGCGCTCGCCTTTCTCGTCTGGACCCAGCTTGACAACGGGAACGGACGGAGCCTGCTCGCGATGATCGTCGCCGCCGTGGCGCTGGTCGGGGCGATCGTGATGATCGCGGCGGGGCGTGAGGGCTGGTCCTTCGCGCTCTCCGGCGTGGCCATCGCCGCAGCGGTCGCCATGTTGTTCCTGACGCTCTTCCCGAACGTCATGCCCTCCTCGCTGAACGACGCCTGGAGCCTCACGGTCACCAACGCCTCGTCCAGCCCGTACACGCTGAAGATCATGACCTGGTGCGCCGGGATCGCCACCCCGGTCGTGCTGCTCTACCAGGGGTGGACGTACTGGGTGTTCCGCAAGCGGATCGGCACCCAGCACATCGCCGATGCGCACTGACGCAGTGAGTGTTCCGACCGACCCGAGCCGCATGGGGTGTTTCACGTGAAACCGATCGACCCGCGTCTGCTCCGCCACGCCCGTGCCACGCGCCTGTTCATAGTGGCCGTGGTGGTTCTCGGCCTGGCCGGAGCGGCGCTGGTCATCGCCCAGGCCATGCTGGTCGCCGAGATCGTGGTGGGCGGCTTCGAGGACGGGCTCACGGCCGGCGGGTTGCGTACGCCGCTCCTGCTGCTCGCGGTGGTTGCGCTGGGCCGGGCCCTGGTCGCCTGGCTCACCGAGCTGGCGGCCCATCGTGCCGGTGCGGCGGTCAAGTCGGAACTGCGCGGGCGGCTGCTCCACCGGGCGGCGGAGCTGGGGCCGGACTGGCTGAGCGGGCAGCGCACCGGCTCGCTGGTGACGCTCGCGACCCGGGGGATCGACGCGCTCGACGACTACTTCGCGCGCTATCTGCCGCAGCTCGGGCTCGCGGTGGTCGTGCCGGTGGCCGTGCTTGCAAGGGTCGTCACCGAGGACTGGGTGTCGGCGGCGATCATCGTCGTCACGCTGCCGCTCATCCCGCTCTTCATGATCCTGATCGGCTGGGCGACCCAGTCGCGCATGGACCGTCAGTGGAAGCTGCTCTCCCGGCTCTCCGGTCACTTCCTCGACGTGGTGGCCGGACTGCCGACGCTGAAGGTGTTCGGCCGTGCCAGGGCCCAGGCCGAATCGATACGCAGGATCACCTCGCAGTACCGGCAGGCCACCCTGCGCACCCTGCGGATCGCGTTCCTGTCGTCCTTCGCCCTCGAACTCCTCGCCACCCTCTCGGTGGCCCTCGTCGCCGTCACTATCGGCATGCGGCTCGTGCACGGTGAACTCGACCTGTACACCGGCCTGCTGGTCCTGATCCTCGCGCCCGAGGCCTATCTCCCCATCCGCCAGGTCGGCGCGCAGTTCCATGCCGCCGCCGAGGGGCTCTCCGCGGCGGAGGAGGTCTTCGCCGTCCTGGAGACTGAACCCCGCGCCGGCGGTACGGGGGAGGTCCCCGCGTCGCTGGAGCTGGAGCTGGACGGGGTGACCGTCCGGCACGACGGCCGCTCCGAGCCCTCGCTCGCCCCCGTCTCGCTCACCGTCGAGGAGGGCGAGACCGTTGCCCTGGTCGGCCCGAGCGGGGTCGGCAAGACCACCCTGCTGAACGTGGTCCTGGGCTTCACCGCACCCGATGCGGGCCGAGTGCGCGTCGGTGGCACCGATCTGGCCGGCCTCTCCCTCGAACGCTGGCGGGAGCACACCGCCTGGGTGCCGCAGCGGCCGCATCTGTTCGCGGGCACCATCGCGGAGAACGTCAGGCTGGCCCGGCCCGCCGCCGACGACAGCGCGGTGACGGCGGCGCTGCGCGACGCGGGGGCGTACGACTTCGTGCAGGGGCTCCCGGACGGCGACCGCACCCTTCTCGGCGAGGACGGCGCCGGGCTCTCCGCCGGTCAGCGTCAGCGGATCGCGCTCGCCCGGGCCTTCCTCGCGGACCGGCCGGTGCTGCTGCTCGACGAGCCGACCGCGAGCCTGGACGGCGAGACGGAAGCGGGCATCGTCGAGGCGGTACGGAGGCTGGCCGCCGGCCGGACCGTGCTGCTGGTGGTGCACCGGCCGGCGCTGCTGGCGGTCGCGGACCGGGTGGTGACACTGACGGAACCGGCCCCGGAAGCAGCCCTGGCCGAGCCGCCCCGTCCCGCGAGGGCGCCCGAGGACATCCGGCCCACCGAAGGACCGGCACCCGCAGCCGAGGCGCCCGAGGAGACCGCGGCGGAGCGCGGCCACGTGCTGACCCGGGTCCGGGACGCCGCAGGTGCCCAGCGTGGCCGGCTCGGGCTCGCCCTGCTGCTGGGGAGCCTCGCCCTGGGTTCCGCCGTCGGGCTCATGGCGGTCTCCGGCTGGCTGATCTCCCGCGCCTCCGAACAGCCCCCCGTCCTCTATCTGATGGTCGCGGTGACGGCGACCCGCGCCTTCGGAATCGGCCGGGCGGTCTTCCGCTACGCCGAGCGCCTCGTCTCGCACGACGCGGTCCTGAGAATGCTCGCCGAAGTGCGCGTCGCCGTGTACCGGAGCCTGGAGCGCATCACACCGGGCGGCCTGAGCGGCGCCCGGCGCGGCGACCTCCTCTCGCGGCTGGTCGCGGACGTGGACGCCCTCCAGGACTACTGGCTGAGGTGGCTGCTGCCCGCCGGCACCGCCGTCCTCGTGGGCGCCGCGACCGTCGGCTTCACCGGCTGGCTGCTCCCCCAGGCGGGCCTGGTCCTGGCCGCGGGACTGCTGCTCGCGGGCGTCGGCGTCCCGCTCGTCAGCGGCGCCTGCGCCCGCCGCGCGGAACGGCGCCTGGCCCCGGCACGCGCCGACCTGGCCACCCGGATCACCGATCTGCTGGGCGGCACCGCCGAGCTGACCGTCGCGGGCGCCCTCCCCGGGCGCGTGGCCCGGACGCGCGCGGCCGACGCCGTGCTCACCCGGATCGCCTCCCGCGCGGCGACCGCGACCGCGCTCGGGGGCGGCCTCATCGCACTGATCGCAGGCCTCACCGTGGTGGCCGCCGCCCTGGTCGCGCTGCCCGCCGTGGCGGACGGCCGGCTCGCCGGCGTGGAGCTCGCAGTCGTCGTCCTCACTCCGCTGGCCGCCTTCGAGGCCGTGACCGGGCTGCCGCTCGCCGCCCAGTACCGGCAGCGGGTCAGCCGGAGCGCGGAGCGCGTGTACGAGGTGCTGGACGCCCCCGTGCCCGTACGGGAGCCGGCCGCCCCGGCCGCGACTCCGGCGAGCCCCTTCCCGCTGGAGGTGCGGGGGCTCTCGGCCCGGTACGCGGCCGCCGCCCACGACGCGCTCACCTCCGTCGACCTCACCCTGGAGGCGGGCCGCCGCGTCGCCGTCGTGGGGGCCTCGGGGTCCGGCAAGACCACGCTGGCCCAGGTGCTGCTGCGCTTCCTGGAGGCGCGGACGGGCACGTACCGGATCGGCGGGGTCGATGCTTCGGCGCTGGACGGGGACACCGTCCGGCGGTTCGTCGGGCTGTGCGCCCAGGACGCCCACATCTTCGACAGCTCGCTCCGGGAGAACCTGCGGCTCGCCCGCCCCGCCGCGACCGAGCCCGAACTGCGCGACGCGCTCGCCCGGGCCCGCCTCCTCGACTGGGCGGACGCGCTGCCGGACGGGCTGGACACCCTCGTCGGTGAGCACGGCGCCCGCCTCTCCGGGGGACAGCGCCAGCGCCTCGCCCTGGCCAGGGCCCTGCTCGCCGACTTCCCGGTCCTCGTGCTGGACGAGCCCGCCGAGCACCTCGACCTGCCGACCGCGGACGCCCTGACGCGGGACCTGCTGGCGGCGACCCGGGGGCGTACGACTGTCCTGATCACGCACCGGCTCGCCGGTCTCGAAGCGGTGGACGAGGTGGTGGTCCTGGAAGCGGGCGCGATCGTGCAGCGGGGCCCGTATGAGGTACTGGCGGCTGTCGACGGGCCGCTGCGCCGGATGCTGGCGCGGGAACGCGAGAGCGTGGGCGGACCGGTCGCGGCCGTGGGCGCGCACTTCTGAGCGCGAAGGTACACGGCTCCCGACTTTCCCCCGTAAATGGGACTAATTACGCTCTGGGTATGGCAGCGGAGGATCCGGAACACGCAGAGCCTTCGAAGGACTCGGAGCCCTCGCGGGACGCAGAGCCTTCGAAGGACTCGGAGCCCTCGCGGGACGCGCGCGACGATGTGACGGAAGCAGCGGAGACGGCCGAGGTGACTCGTAGTCTGCGGGGCCTGTCCACGGAACTCACGGCCCGGGTGCCACGCCTGCTGGAAGCCATGCGTTCCGTGGGGACCGGCCTCGAACTGCACTCCACGCTCGACCGGATCTGCGAGACGGCCGCCGAACTGGCCCACGCCCGGTACGCCGCGATCGGCGTCGTGGACGAGGAGGGCGAGGGCCTCTCCGACTTCGTCACCTATGGCGTCCCGGAGCCCGTCGCGCGCGAGATCGGCCGACGGCCGGACGGCCACCGGGGGCTGCTCGGCGCCCTCATCCATGACCCCCGCCCTCTGCGGCTCGCGGACCTGACCACCGATCCGAGGTTCGACGGATTCCCGCCCGGCCATCCGCTGATGCGCACCTTCCTCGGCGTTCCGATCAGGGTCCAGGGCGAGATCTTCGGCAACCTGTACCTCGCCGAGAAGGACGGCGGCGGCGGGTTCAGCGACTACGACCTGCACCTGGTGCGCGTACTGGCGACGGAGGCCGGGATCGCCATCGGCAACGCCCGGCTGTACGAGGCCGCCCGGCAGCGCGAGCGGTGGATCGACGGTTCGGTCGCCGTGACGACCGCCCTGCTCTCCGGCGGGGACGCCGACGACGCGCTCACGGTCGTCGCCGAGCAGGCCCGCCGTCTCGCGGCTGCCGCCGCCGGCATCGTGCTGCTGCCGGCCGAGGGCGGGGGCCTGGAGATCGTCGCCGTATCGGCGGACGACCCGACGGACTCGCTCGGGGTGATCGTTCCGGCCCAGAGCCCGGTGGTGGGGATGCTCCTGGGCGGCGAGGCCGTCTTCGTCGACGACTCGGCCACCGACACCCGCCTGATCACCAGGCTGGCGGACCCGTTCGGGCCGAACATGCTGCTGCCCCTGCACAGCGGGGGCCGGGTGCTGGGGGCGCTCGCCACGCCCCGGGCCAGGGGCGGCAGGCCGTTCACGGAGACGGAGCGGACGCTCGCCACCCAGTTCGCCTCGCAGGCCGCGCTGGCCCTGATGATGGCCGACGCCCAGCGCGACCGGGAGCGCCTCGCGGTCTACGAGGACCGCGACCGAATCGCCCGCGACCTCCACGATCTGGTCATCCAGCGGCTGTTCGCGACCGGGATGATGCTGGAGAGCGCCCAGCGGCGGTCGGACGTGCCGGAGGTGCAGACCGGCGTCGGCCGGGCGGTGGACGAGCTGGATGTGACCATCCAGGAGATCCGCACCGCGATCTTCGCGCTCCAGCAGGAGCCGGCCGAGGCGCCGGCCGGGCTGCGCACCCGGGTCCTCCGTGAGATCAACACGGCGGCCGTGCCGCTGGGCTTCAAACCGTCCCACCGCTTCGTGGGGGCGGTCGATTCCCTGGTGGGCGAGCTGACGGGCAAGAACCTGATCGCGGCGCTGCGGGAGGCGCTGTCCAACGCCTTCCGGCACGCCGGTGCGGCGCGCATCGAGGTGGTCGTCGACGCGACCGTCACGCTGGACGACGGGCGGGACGCCGTGCGGCTCTCGGTCGCCGACGACGGGGTGGGCATGCCGGAGGGAGGGCGGCGCAGCGGTCTGCGGAATCTGGCCCGCCGGGCGGGGTCGCTGGGCGGGGCCAGCTGGTTCGAGCCCGGCATCGGGGAGGGCGGGGGAGGCACGACGGTTGTGTGGCAGGCGCCGTTGTGAGTAGGCGTGCGGCCTTCCGCCAGCGGTGTTGCGCGGGCAACCGCGAGGCTCAGCGCCTCGTCAGGCTCTCCGCCCGTTCCGCGAGGATGCGCTCGATGACGACGGCCACGCCGTCCTCGTTGTTGGTGACGGTGCGGCCGGAGGCGGCGGCGAGGGCGGCCGGGTGGGCGTTGCCCATCGCGTAGGAGGACCCGGCCCAGCTCAGCATCTCCACGTCGTTGGGCATGTCGCCGAAGGCGACGACCTCGGCCGCCGAGATGCCGCGCTCGGCGCAGCACAGCTCCAGGGTGCTGGCCTTGGAGACGCCGGGCCCGCTGATCTCCAGGAGCGCGGCGGGACTCGACCGGGTGAAGGTGGCCCGCTCCCCTGCGGCCGCACGGGACAGGGCCAGGAACTCGTCCGGGTCGAGCTCGCCGTGGCGCGCGAGCAGCTTCAGCACAGGCGCGCCGTCGCCGGGGGCCTCCTCGTGCAGCAGCTTCTCCGCGACCGCCACGGTGGCACCGGGGTCGAGGTGGAAGGGCGGGTAGGCGGGTTCGTAGTGGATGCCGGTGGCCAGCTCGACGGCGAAGGACGTGCCTGGCGCGGCGGCGCGCAGCGTGTGGACGACGTCGAGGGCCGTCTCCCGCTCCAGTCCCCGGATCTTCAGCAGCCGGCCGCCGTCGTGCAGGTCGGCGACGGCCGCGCCGTTGGCGCAGATCGCCAGGCCGTGGCCGTGGACGTGGTCGCTGACGACGTCCATCCAGCGAGCGGGGCGCCCGGTGACGAAGAAGACCTCGACCCCCGCCTCCTCGGCGGCGGCGAGCGCACGGACCGTGCGGTCCGAGACGGTCTTGTCGTCGCGCAGAAGAGTGCCGTCCAGATCCGTGGCGATCAGCCGGGGAGCGACGGGGGCGGACTGTTCGATAACGGTGGTCACCCGTACATTCTCGCGTACGCAGGCGCACGGGCGTGCGGAGGGGCGCACATTTGAGACCTCGCGCCCCTGACCTGCCGAACATTCCACAGGCATATGACAGCGTCGAGAAGGACGTACCAGACCCTGAGTCCGCCCGTCCCGCATTCCCGCGTATCCCTCGCCCGTGCGGGGAAGGCGGGCGGGATGGGAGAGATCCGGGTCGGCACCTGCTCGTGGACGGACAAGGCCCTGGTGGCCAGCGGCTGGTACCCCACGGGCAGCCGCGACGCGGAGGGCCGGCTGCGGCACTACGCCGCACAGTTCCCGGTGGCCGAGGTGGACTCCACGTATTACGGGTTGCCCAGCACCCGCAACAGCCTCCTGTGGGCCGACCGCACCCCGGACGGCTTCCGGTTCGACGTGAAGGCGTTCTCCCTGCTCACCGGCCACCCCACGCGGTCCCAGGCGCTGCCCGCAGACCTGCGCCCGGCCTTCGTGCGCGAACGCGGGGCGGGCGTCGAGCCCGGGCTGCTCGACGAGGTGTGGCAGCGCTACAGCGCGGCCCTGGAACCGCTGCGTGCCGCGGGGCGGCTGGGGACGCTGGTCTTCCAGTTCCCTGCCCGTCTTGTACCGGGGAGGCCGGCGGAGGAGTTCCTGCGCCGGTGCCGTGAGCGGGCGGCCGGCTGGCCGGTGGCTGTGGAGTTCCGGCATCCGGGCTGGTGGCGCGAGGAGCAGGCCAATACGACGGCCGCCCTGCTGGCCGATCTGGACGCGGCCGCCGTGGCCGTGGACATGGTCCGGACGCTGCCCACCTCCGTACCGCCTGTCGTACGGGTCACCCGGCCGGACCTCGCCCTGGTGCGGCTGCACGGCCGCAACAGCGCCTGGGGGGCCGGTACGAAGGAGGAGAGGTTCCGCCACACCTACACGACTGAGGAGCTGCGCGAGTGGGTACCGCGCATCCGCAGGATGGCCGAGCAGGCCGATGAGGTGCATGTGCTGTTCAACAACTGCTGCGGTGACGCCGCCGTCCGCGCAGCCGAGTCGATGCGGCACCTTCTCGGCTCTCATAGGGTCGCCGCATGCGACTGAGCACTGTGATTCTGCCGATCCACCGCTGACACGAGGGGGCCCCCGTGCGATGTTGTGACGGGCGCCCGCCCCTGATTGACGCAGGGGCGGGCGTCGTATCGGCTCAGGCCTGGTCAGCCGGCGCAGACGGTGAAGGCGACCGTGTCGCCCTTCTTGACGGTCTTCGGGGCGTGCGGGGACACGCCGAGCACCGAGCCGGGCTTGCAGCCCTTGACGGCTTTCTTGGTGACGGTGCCGAGCTTCGTCTGCGTCTTCTGCATGTACGCCGTGGCCTCGACCAGGCTCCAGCCCGCGAAGTCGATCGGGATGCTCTGGCCGTCGGGGAAGAGATACAGCATGGTGGTGGCGTCGCTGTTGGTGGCCTTGCTGGTAGCCACCGGGGTCGAACTGCTGCTGCCGGCGACCGAGGTGGCCAGGGCGGTGCCCCCGCCCGCCGCGATGAGGGTGGCGGCGACGGCGGCGATGCCGATGGTGCGCCTGCGCCGGGTGCGGCGCAGGATCTGGGGCGCGTCGAAGGCGGGGGCCTCGGCGGAGTTCGCGAATCGGTTCATGGCGTTCATCAGTTCCTCTTCGAAAGGTGTGCAGCCGGAAGGCCATGCGTCGTCGTACGAGGTCATCGGATTCCTTCCGTGTGCTGCCGTGGCGAAGGGGCGGAGAGCACGGGGATCTGACCTCTGAGTTTCTCGATCCCACGAGCAAGCTGGGAGCGCACCGTGCTGGGCGATATGCCCATGTCGGCTGCGATCTCGGTGTCGGAGAGGTCGTGGAAGTACCGCAGCACCACGACCGTGCGCATCCGCATGGGCAGTTGTTGCAGGGCGCGCACCAACTGGTCCCGGTTGTCCACCTGCCCGAACTCGTCTCCAGGGGCGGCCTTGTCGCCGCTCTCCGGATCGGAGGTCATGCCCAGGCGGCGGAACCTGCGCCAGCGGTCGTTGGCCAGGTTCACCATGATCCGCCGCACATAGAGGTCCGGAGCGTCCTTCCCCGCGATGGTGCGCCATTTGCGGCAGGCCCGCTCCAGGGTCTCCTGGACCAGGTCCTCCGCCGCCTCACGGTTGCCCGTCAGGACGAAGGCGCCCCGGAACAGCGCGGTCGACCTCGCGGCGACGAAAACCTGGAAGTCCGTCTCCATACGCTCCTCCCTTCCTGTCACCCCTCCTCGACGTGAACACCGCCTCATCTGCTGCACGGCTGGACTGAGACCTGGGTCACAGGTATTGCTGCCGCCCGGTGTCGACCGGGCGGCAGCGATGAGCCCAGCGGACAGCTGCGGACCATCGTCTCGGCCGCGTCGGTCATGCCCAGTTCCAGGCGGCGGACGTCGGTCTCGTATTGCTCGACCGCATGCGCGATGTCCGTTGGCTCGGCTGACCGCCACAAGCCGTCCGCCCACACGGATTCAGGTCACGGCATGCGTCTGAGCACTGTCATCCTGCCTATCCACCGCTGGGCCGAAGGCCGGAACGTCTGGCGCCGGGCCGAGGAGCTCGGCTTCCACACCGCGTACACCTACGACCACCTGTCCGGGCGGAGCTTTCGAGATCAGCCGTGGTTCGGCGCTGTGCCGACTCTCACCGCAGCAGCCGCGGCTACGGAAAGCATGCGCATCGGCACCCTCGTCACCTCGGTCAATCCTCGTCCGCGCACCACGTAGGGCGGGCAGTGCCGCGGTGACGTACCTGAGCGGCTGTCCGGCGGCCTCCACAGTCCGGGCATCCGCTTGGTGGGGAGCGTGATGGCGTGCATGCTCAGAGTGGCCGGCTGCGGAGGAGTTCACTGAGCCGGTCACCGATGACGGACACTCCGGGGCGCTGTTCGGACTCGACGTACCAGGGCTTGCGTCGCCGCAGGAGTGCGTCGCCGTGCTCGCTCCAGGTGAAGTCGGGCTGCCGCAGGAGTTTCTGGAACACGGTGTCTACGGTCTCCGGGTGTGCGGCGGCCAGTCGGCGGACGGGCAGCGGTGTGATCGACTCCTCGCGCAGATACGTGCGGAGCAGGTCCTGGTGGTGTTTGCGGCCCGGGAGGCCGGGGTTCGCGAACAGGTCCCGCAACGATCCGTAGTCCGCGTAGAAGTTGAGCCCCTCGACCTGGTCGTAGATGACGCCTACAGTCCCCGCCTGCGCCAGTTCGGGTGCCAACGTGAACAGGGACGGGTTCGCGGCGTCGTGCTGCCGATGGCGGTAGTAGGCGTTGAGAGAGTCCTCCGCTTCCTCGGGCGTGAGGATGAGCTCATCGCTGCCGAAGAACTCGGCGAAGGCGGCCCGGTCCTCACGCATCGAGTGCCATCCCTGCTCGACTTTCCTAGGGTTGCGGAAGACGAGGTCGGGTCGGCTGGTGGCCAGGTCAAGGGCTGCCGCGCCGATCTCCGGCGCGGCGGTGCGAGGGTAGGAGGACATCGTGCCGGAGAAGAGCCACACGTCGGGCACTGGTGCCAGCGCTACCAGTCGAGCGCTGAGGAAGCCTCCCTTCCTGACCGCGCGGAGGGCCGTGCGCCCGGCGTTGGTGTAGGCGCGGTACTCGAGGTCGTCGAGCAGATTGAGCAGGAGCAGCGAGTCGTCGTGCTTGCTCCTCACCTCGAAGAGCCCCTCCACGGGGTCACGCCAGGCCAGGATCATCCGTCGGTCGGTATCGGTCAGGGCCGTTCGCCGTGCGACGAAGCGGTCGGCGACCGTCTTGCCGTCCGGAAGGCGGTACTGCAGCAGGAAGTGGTCGATGACGTTGGTCGCGGTCCCCTCGTCCCATACACCTTCGACGCCGAGGGCCTCGGACAGGAGTGGATCGAGGAAACGTTCGAAGGGGCGACTCTCCCCGAACGCCACGAGTTCTTCCTTCAGTTCGGCGCTACGGCGCAGAAGATGTGCGAGCCCAGTGACCGTGTTCATTTCGTGCTTTCATGCCCTTCGGGCCTCGTTCGGCTCGCTGCTCAGCAACCGGACCAGCGCCGGTACGCATCGATCCAGTGCGCTCCCCTCGGGGACGGTTGAGGCAGGGGCAGTTCGGCCAGGCCGATGTCCTGCCGGAGCCCATTCCGAACGCAGCGGGCGATGATGCGGGAGTCGTTCGTGAGGGCGATCTCGGCCACGGTCACCTCGACACCCAGGACGTTCGTGGTGAACGGAACGTGCAGGTGCTCATCGATGACCGTGAAGAATCCGCTGACGCCTCGACCTCGTCGTACGTGTCGACGGTCGCTTCTGCGATGAGCGCTTCCAGTTCGGAGTCGGTCCTCTTGTCCACACCACCAGGTTAGCGAGCCTGTGCGTGCTCGGTCGTCCGTCTTTCCGAGACCACTGGCACGGTTGCGCTTCGCCGCTGGTGTGCAGTCCGGCGCTCGTAGAATCGTCCCATGCGTCTGAGCACTGTCATTCTGCCGATCCACCGCTGGGCCGAAGGCCGGGAGAGGTGGAAGGGCGCCGAGGAACTCGGCTTCCACGCGGCCTACACCTACGACCACCTGTCGTGGCGGTCATTCCGCGACGGGCCGTGGTTCGGGGCGATCCCCACACTGACGGCAGCAGCTGCGGTGACGCGGAGCATGCGATTGGGCACCCTCGTCACCTCGCCGAACTTCCGCCACCCGGTCACCCTGGCCAAGGAGCTGATCACGCTCGACGACATCTCCGCCGGCCGCGTCACCCTGGGCATCGGCGCGGGTGGCAACGGTTTCGACGCGACGACCCTGCTGCGGAGCGGCGAGGTGCCGTGGACGCCGCGGCAGCGCGCCGACCGGTTCGGCGAGTTCGTCACCCTGCTCGACGCCCTGCTGCGCGAGCCGGCCGGGAAGTCGTACGAGGGGGAGTTCTACTCGGCCACCGAGGCGCGGAACCTGCCCGGCTGCGTGCAGCGCCCCCGTCTGCCCTTCGCCGTCGCCGCGACGGGGCCGCGCGGGCTGGCGCTCGCCGCGCACCAGGGTCAGGCGTGGGTGACCACGGGGGACCCGAAGCTGTACGAGGCGGGCAGCGCCGCAGAGTCGCTCGACGCCATCCGCCGGCAGTTGGACGGCCTGGCCCGCGCCTGCGCGGATGCCGGGCGGGACGGGGCGGAGCTCGACAAGGTCCTGCTCACCGGGTTCACCCCGGAGTTCAACCCGGCCCTCGCCTCGGGCGGTGGCCGGCCCCTCGACTCGGTCGACGCGTTCGTGGACTTCGCGGGCAGGCATGCGGAGCTGGGGTTCACCGAGATCGTCGTCCACGCGCCGGTGCCGGCCGACGGGCCGGGGTTCGACGCGGCGGCGCCGGACGAGAAGCTGTTCGAGGAGATCGCGGTGCGGGGCGCGGCCCAACTGGCCGGCTGACAGCGGTCCAGGGCCCGCGCGCTCACGGGCCCCGCCTCAGCCCGGCAGGCGCAGGAACTCGGCGGGCACGGCATCTGTGAGCCACACCCCGTTGGCACTGACCCAGAACGTGTGGCCCGCGCGGTGCATCCCGGCCGCGTCCACGGATAGCACGACGGGGCGGCCGCGCCGGGCCCCCACGCGGGTGGCGGTCTCGCGGTCGGGCGAGAGATGCACATGGGTGCGGTTCATCGGGCGCAGCCCCTCGACGCGGATCGCGTCCAGGGCCCGGCCGACCGTGCCGTGGTAGAGGTACGGGGGCGGCTCGGCCGGCGGCAGCCCCAGGTCCACGGCCACGGTGTGCCCCTGGCTCGCCCGGATGCGGTCGTCGGCCACGGCGAAGCGCTGCTTGTCATTGGCGGCCACGACGTGGTCGAGCTCCGCCCTGCTGATCGGGAAATGATGGCGGGCCGCCGCGTTCAGCAGGTCATCGATCGGCACCCATCCCTGGGCGTCGAGCGTGAGCCCGATCCGCTCGGGCTGGTGCCGCAGGTGCTTGGAGAGGTACTTGGACACCTTGACGGTGCGTCTTTCATCCATTCCTTCAGCGTGCCCCTGACGTGATCCGGCTGCATCCGCATTTCGGCCGGACTTCACCGGAACGATTTTCGCTCGGAGGTTTGATCCACAGCCAACTCGACTTATCCACAGGGTGATTGAGGATTCTGTGGACAACCGACCTGCGCAATGGGATCTTTGCCCAACTTGTGACTACTTGTGGGTGGAAGCAGCCAGCGCATCCAATGCGCGCTTTTGCACCTCCCGTTGGGTAGCAGCCGTGACAAAGGCCGCGACATGAGCTCTTCCAACCAGCTTCTCCACCGCGTCGATTGTGGCGGCCGGCAAGGCGAGGGGCACGTCGGGCGCGCCGACGGAACCCGGGGTGTAGGGCCCGTCCGCAGTGAGGTGCTCCTCCAGGTGGCGTGTAGCGAACATGCGCATCGCACGGGCCAGTTCCGCGTCGACCGTCCGCTGAGCGAGCGGTCGCAGCCGCCGCACCATCGACGCCGCATCGGCCGCGTCCGCGTCGGTGGGCGGCCGGTGACCGAGCCATCGCGCGAAGACGTGCTGGGTGGTGAACTCCAGGAACCGGGAGGCTATCTGCTCGACCTGCCCGCGAACCTCCCTCAGCTGTCCGGCGATTGCGTGGAGCGGCACACCCGCCGCGTACAACTCGACGGCCACTGCCAGCTCCTGCGGGCTCGGGACGACGAACTCGTCCTGCCCGGGAACACGTTCCAGGACGCCCAGCTCCACAGCCTCGGCAATGGCCTGCTCATCGGCGATACCCCCGAACCGAGCAGCCAGTTGGGCTCGGCTGATGCGGTCGGCCCGCTCGTCGGTCCAGGGACCGTGCACCTCGGCGACGAGCCCCAGCACCCCGCCGAGGCCGCGCCCCGCGTCCCAGGCGTCCAGCAACTCCTTGATGCTGGCCAGGGTGTAGCCGCGGTCGAGGAGAACGGCGATCCGGCGGAGCCGGGTGAGATGGGCATCTCCGTACACATTGGCGCGTCCCCGCCGCTCCGGGGCGGGCAGCAGCCCGCGGTCCTGGTAGGCGCGGATCGTGCGGACCGTGGCGCCACTGGCCTGCGCCAAGCCCTCGATCCGGTACTCGGCAGCGCCTCGTCCCCCGGACGAGGGGAGGGGGCCGCCCCCGGTCCCGGCCCGGCTCACAGCGGCGGCTTCAGCCGGGCGACGCCCCGCAGCACGCCGGGGCCGACGCGGGACAGGAAGCGTGCGGTGTGGGCCTCCGGCGTCACCGGGACGACGGCCTGGTTACGCACGACCGCCCGGAGAACCGCGGCCGCGACCTTCTCCGGCGGGTAGTTCCGGGCGCCGTAGAGCTTGCCGGCCCGCTTGCGCAGCCGCTGTTCCTCCGCCGCGTCCGTCCCCACGAACCGTGCCGTGGACGTGATCTCGGTGTTGACGATCCCTGGGCAGATCGCGCTGACCCCGATCGACTTCTCGGCCAGCTCGGCGCGCAGGCACTCGCTGAGCATCAGCACGGCGGCCTTCGACGTGCTGTAGGCGGGCAGGGCACGGGACGGCTGAAACGCGGCCGCGGACGCGGTGTTGACGATGTGGCCGCCCTGTCCGCGCTCCGCCATCTGCCGGCCGAAGAGACGGCAGCCGTGGATGACCCCCCACAGGTTCACGTCGAGGACGTTCTTCCAGTCCTCGGAGGTGGTCTCCAGGAACGGGCCGGACAGCCCGATGCCCGCGTTGTTGACCAGCACGTCCACGACGCCGTACTCGGCGGCCACCCGGGCGGCGAGCTTCTCCATGGCCTGCTCGTCGCTCACGTCCACCGCCTCGGCCCAGGCCTCGGACGCCCCGGCCTCCCGGGCCGACTCCGCGGTCCGCTCGGCGCCCTCGGCGTTCCGGTCGACGGCGACCACCCTGGCCCCCGCCTCGGCGAAGGCCAGGGCCGTGGCGCGCCCTATCCCGGCCGCGGCACCCGTGACCAGCACGAGCTGACCGCTGAACCGCTCCGCGTACGGCCCCTGCGGGCGGACCTCCACCGGAGCACCGGTCTCCCGAGCCGCCTCGGTGGCCGCCACGAACTCGTCGATCCAGGACGCCAGCCGGCCCGGCCGGGTGCGCGGCACCCAGTGCTTGGCCGGCAGCGAGCGGCGGGTCAACTGCGGGACCCAGTTCTCGAGTCCGTCATAGAGCCTTTCCGAGAGGAACACGTCCCCCGTCGGTGTGATCAGCTGCACCGGCACGTGCGCGTAGGCGTCGTCGCGCGGCCTGCGCAGCCTGGTACGCACGTTGTCCCGGTACAGCCAGGCCCCGTGCGCCGCGTCGTTGGGCAGCGAGGACGTCGGGTAGTCACCCTGAGGCACCTTTTCCAGCCGCTCCAGGATGCCCGGCCACCGTTTGCCGAGCGGCCCGCGCCAGGCCAGCTCGGGCAGGACCGGGGTGTGCAGCATGTACACGTACCAGGACTTGGCGCCCTGGCCGAGCAGCTGGCCCACCCGGCGCGGGGTGGGGCGGTTCACCCGGCGCTTGATCCAGTGGCCGAAGTGGTCCAGGGACGGGCCGGACATCGAGGTGAAGGACGCGATGCGGCCCTCCGTACGCCCGACCGTGGCGAACTCCCAGGACTGGACCGAACCCCAGTCGTGCCCCACGACGTGCACCGGGCGATCCGGACTCACCGCGTCGGCCACGGCCAGGAAGTCGTCCGTCAGCTTCTCCAGCGTGAAGCCGCCGCGCAGTGGCTTGGGGGCAGTCGAAGCGCCGTGGCCGCGTACGTCGTACAGCACGACGTGCCACTCCTCGGCGAGCCGTGCGGCGACCTGTGTCCAGACCTCCTTGCTGTCCGGATACCCGTGCACGAGCACGATCGTCGGCCGCTCGGCGTCTCCCAGCTCGACCACGCACAGCTCGATGCCGCCCGTGGCCACCCGGCGATCCCGCGCCCCCGGCAGGTCACGCAGACGCACGTCGCCGCTCCCTCCGGGCTCCCCGGTGTCCGTAGGCCGTTGGTCTTTTCCTCGTGACGCCATGCGACCGTCCGTTCCCTGCCGTGTGCGGTACGTGCTCGTAACGTGACACTGATGAATGTGACAATGACCGGCGGCTGCGTCAAGGGGCGCACATGGCCTGTGGACAACCCTTCGTGCAGGCCGCGGCGGCTTTCGCCGGGTGATCCGGGTAGTCCTTCCTGAGGTCCCCTTACGGGTCCCCTACAACTCGAGTCTGACGTCGATCCAGCCGTCAGGTCTGACGACCGCTGTGGCCCGCGCCACTACCGTCGGACCTGTGAATGTCATTGCTGCCGAAGGCCTGAGCAAACGGTTCCCCCGGGTGACCGCGCTCGACCGGCTCTCCTTGGACATCGGCCCGGGTGTGACCGGGCTGGTGGGTGCCAACGGAGCCGGCAAGTCCACATTGATCAAGATCCTGCTGGGTCTGTCGCCCGCGACCGAGGGCCGGGCCGCGGTGCTCGGGCTCGACGTGTCGACCAGCGGGGCCGCCATCCGCGAGCGGGTCGGCTATATGCCGGAGCACGACTGCCTGCCGCCCGACGTCTCGGCCACCGAGTTCGTCGTCCACATGGCGCGCATGTCCGGGCTGCCGCCGACCGCCGCCCGCGAACGCACGGCCGACACCCTGCGCCACGTCGGGCTGTACGAGGAGCGCTACCGCCCCATCGGCGGCTACTCGACGGGCATGAAGCAGCGGGTCAAGCTCGCCCAGGCGCTGGTCCACGACCCGCAACTGGTCCTGCTCGACGAGCCGACCAACGGACTCGACCCGGTCGGGCGCGACGAGATGCTCGGCCTCATCCGCCGCATCCACACCGACTTCGGCATCTCGGTCCTGGTCACCTCGCACCTGCTCGGCGAACTGGAACGCACCTGCGACCACGTCGTCGTCATCGACGGCGGCACGCTGCTGCGCTCCAGCTCCACCAGTGACTTCACGCAGACCACCACGACGCTCGCGGTCGAGGTCACCGACAGCGACGCCCACCCCGACGGCACGGGCGCCCTGCGCCGTTCCCTCACCGAGGCGGGCGTCAAACTCGTCGGTCTGGACGGGCTGGACACCGAGGGACTGCCCGGCGCCGGCCACATCCTGCTGATCGAGGCGACCGGCGAGGAGACGTACGACCTGGTACGCGACAGCGTGGCGGGGCTCGGACTCGGCCTCGTACGGATGGAACAGCGCCGTCACCACATCGCCGAGGTGTTCCGCAGCGACGAGGCGCGGCCCGCGGCCGTGCCGGCCGGACCCGTACTGCAGAAGGGGAGCGGACTCGATGAGCACTGAGACCGGCGCCGCGGCCGGGAGCGAGACCTCCCGGATCCACAACATCGGCTACCGCGCCTACGACGGACCACGGCTCGGGCGTGCCTACGCCCGCCGCTCGCTGTACTCGCAGACCCTGCGGGGCTCCTTCGGGCTCGGCCGCTCGGCCAAGTCCAAGGTGCTGCCCATGCTGCTGTTCGGCGTGATGTGCCTCGTGGCGGCGATCATCGTGGCCGTCGCCATTGCCACGCCGGGGACGACGAAACTTCCGATCAAGTACACGTCGTTCGCGATCTACCTGCAGGCCGTCATCGGTCTCTTCATCGCCGCTCAGGCACCGCAGGCGGTCTCCAGGGACCTGCGGTTCAAGACCGTACCGCTGTACTTCTCGCGGCCGATCGAGCACGGGGACTACGTCCTCGCCAAGTTCGCCGCCATGGCCTCCGCGGTCTTCGTGCTCACGGGTGCGCCGGTCGTGATCCTCTACATCGGCGCGCTGCTGGGGAAGTTCGACTTCGGCGACCAGACCGAGTGGTTCGCCCAGGGGATGGTGTCCGTGCTGCTGCTCTCCGTGCTCTTCGCCGGTCTCGGTCTCGTGATGGCGGCGCTGACGCCGCGTCGCGGTTTCGGCGTCGCGGCGGTCATCGCACTGCTGACCATCACGTACGGCGCGGTCACCACCGTCCAGGGCATCGCCTGGTCGACCGGCTCCGAGGGAGCGGTGCCGTATCTCGGGCTCTTCTCCCCGATCACGCTGATCGACGGAGTGCAGACCGCGTTCCTCGGGGCGACGTCGGCCTTCCCCGGTGGGAACGGGCCGGGCGCCGGCACCGGCGTCGTCTACCTGCTCGTTGTTCTCGCGCTCGTCGCCGGCTCGTACGCCGTGCTGATGCGCCGCTACCGGAGGGTCGGGCTGTGACCACCATCGAGATCGACCACACCTCCCGCTGGTTCGGCAACGTGGTCGCCGTCAACGACGTGAGCATGACCGTGGGACCCGGAGTCACCGGTCTGCTCGGCCCCAACGGCGCAGGCAAGTCGACGCTGATCAACATGATGGCCGGATTTCTCGCCCCGTCCACGGGCACGGTCACGCTCGACGGGAAGCCGATCTGGCGCAACGAGGCGGTGTACCACGAGATCGGCATCGTGCCGGAACGGGAGGGGATGTACGACTTCCTGACCGGTCGCGAATTCGTGGTGGCCAACGCCGAGCTGCACGGACTGGGCGACGCCGAGGCGGCCGCCGCGCTGGCCACGGTCGAGATGGAGTACGCGCAGGACCGCAAGATCTCGACGTACAGCAAGGGCATGCGCCAGCGCGTGAAGATGGCGTCCGCGCTCGTCCACAACCCGTCCGTGCTGCTGCTCGACGAGCCGTTCAACGGGATGGACCCGCGTCAGCGGATGCAGCTGATGGAACTGCTGCGCCGGATGGGCGCGGAGGGCCGTACGGTCCTCTTCTCCTCGCACATCCTCGAAGAGGTCGAGCAACTCGCCTCGCACATCGAGGTGATCGTCGCGGGACGGCACGCGGCCTCCGGTGACTTCCGCCGCATCCGCCGGCTGATGACGGACCGCCCGCACCGCTATCTCGTACGGTCCAGTGACGACCGGGCCCTGGCCGCCGCGCTCATCGCCGATCCGTCGACGGCAGGGATCGAAGTGGACCTGAGTGAGAACGCCTTGCGTATCCAGGCGATCGATTTCGGCCGCTTCACCACACTGTTGCCCAAGGTCGCACGCGAGCAGGGCATTCGTCTTCTGACCGTTTCGCCGTCCGACGAGTCCCTCGAATCGGTCTTTTCCTATCTCGTAGCGGCCTGAGGCCGACAAGGAGCTGTGACGTCATGTACGACCCCACAGTCGCCCGGCTCACCTACCGGGCGCTGCTCGGCCGGCGCCGGGCCGCCATCCTCTTCGTCCTGCCCGCGCTGCTGATCGTCATCGCGGTCGCGGTACGGATGTTCGCGGGGGCCGACGACCAGGTGGCCTCGGACGTGCTGGGCGGATTCGCCATCGCCACCATGGTGCCGCTGATCGGCGTGATCGCCGGTACGGGCGCCATCGGCCCGGAGATCGACGACGGCTCGATCGTCTACCTGCTGGCCAAGCCGGTGAGTCGCCCGACGATCATCTTCACCAAGCTGATCGTCGCTGTCGCGGTGACCATGGTGTTCTCGGCGGTCCCGACTCTGCTCGCCGGTCTGATCCTGAACGGCAACGGCCAGCAGATCGCGGTGGCGTACACGATCGCCGCCCTGGTCGCCTCGATCGCCTACAGCGCGCTGTTCCTGCTGCTGGGCACGGTCAGCCGGCACGCGGTGGTGCTGGGTCTCGTCTACGCGCTCGTGTGGGAGGCGCTGTTCGGCAGCCTGGTGCCGGGTGCGCGCACCCTCAGCGTGCAGCAGTGGTCGCTCGCGCTGGCGGAGAAGACCGGTGGCAACGGCGCGATCACCTCGGACGTGGGGCTGCCGCTCGCGACGATCCTGCTGGCCGTGGTCACCGTGGCGGCGACCTGGTACGCGGGGCAGAAGCTGCGCACGCTGAAGCTCGCCGGCGAGGAGTGAGTGCCCGCCCTTCCGATGTGAAAACCCCCGGCCGAACGGCCGGGGGTTTTCACATGTCGGACAGTCCTACGCGTAACTGTACGGTTATCGGTTCGTTGTTCACGGCGCGTGGAGGCAACTGGAATCCGTGGCGTCGTAGCGTTCGTGAAAGAGCAGATGGCCGATACGGCGAGGTAGCACCCGCCGGTCGGTTCCTTGAGTGAGTGGCAACCGTGAGCGTCCTCCGCCCCTGAAGCCCGGGGAGAGGGCTGTCCATTTCCGCGTAGTTTTCACGAACGGAAGGCAGCTCATGCCGACGGAAGTCGCCTTGCTCGAATCACGCTCACTGCGCGTCGAACAGATGGGGCGTGTCGACGTCCTGGACAAGGTGAAAAGCCTTGTCATGCTCCCGGATGGGATTCACCTTCGCACAGCGGACGTGGCTCGTTACTTCGAAGTGTCCACAGAGGTGGTCAAAAAGGTGACCCACCGCCATCGGGTCGAGCTGGAGGAGAACGGGCTCAGGACACTTCGAGGCTCTGACCTGGAAGCCTTCCATAGGGACATGTTGTCCCTATGGGGCGGTGAAGGTGCCGGAAGTTATCCACAGGCGGCCACTCAGCTCCGTCTGTTCACCCGCCGGACCGTGCTCAACGTCGCCATGCTTCTTCGCGACAGCGACGTCGCACGGTGCGTGCGTACGTATCTGCTCGACGCCGAGCAGGACCTGCGCGCCGGGTACGCGTCGCTCGAACACCGCGTCACCCGGGTCGAGAGCCATCTGGCAGGCGTGGGTACCGCGCTCCAGGAGCTGGGCCCGGTCCTCAACCGGATGTCGCACCGGCTCGACAGCCTCGACCGCAGGCTGGAGGCGACCCACCAGGTCGTCGGCGCCATGAGCGTGCGGCTGAGCGGGGTGTCCGAGGACGTCGTCCGGCTCGACGACCGCATGGACGCACTCGCCCGCAATCTGAAGGAGCTGAACCGGCGCAACCAGCGTTGATCTGGACCCGACAGACGTAGAAAAGGGCTCAGGGACCGAGGCGGCGCCCCGGTCCCTGAGCCGCGCGAAGAAAGCGGGCGGTCTACGACTCCCGGAGCAGCCGCTCCAGCACCACCGCGATGCCGTCGTCCTCGTTCGACGCGGTCGTCTCCTGGGCGACGGCCTTCAGATCGTCGTGGGCGTTGGCCATGGCCACACCGTGCCTGGCCCAGGCGAACATCGGGATGTCGTTGGGCATGTCGCCGAAGGCGATCGTGTCCGCCGCCTTCACGCCCAGCCGGCGCGCCGCCAGCGAGAGGCCGGTGGCCTTGCTCAGCCCCAGCGGAAGGATCTCCACGACCCCCGGGCCCGCCATGACCACGTCCACCAGATTCCCGACCGCCGCCCGCGCGGCCTTGGCCAGTGCGTCGTCGTCGAGCTCCGGATGCTGTATGTACACCTTGTTCAGCGGAGCGGCCCACATCTCGGCCGGTTCCTGGACGAAGACGGCGGGGTGCGGCCCCTCCTGAACGCGGTAGCCCGGCCCGACCAGCACATCGCCGTCGAGCCCGTCACGGCTCGCGGCCAGCGCCAGCGGACCGACCTCGGCCTCGACCTTCGAGAGGGCGAGCCCGGCGAGCTGCCGGTCCAGGGTGAGCGAAGTCAGCAGCCTGCGCTCACCCGCGTGGTAGACCTGCGCGCCCTGGGCGCAGACGGCCAGGCCCTCGTAGCCGAGGTCGTCCAGGATGTGCCGGGTCCACGGGACGGCGCGCCCGGTGACGATGATGTGCGCCGCACCGGCCGCGGCGGCGGCGTCCAGGGCCTCGCGCGTCCGTGCGGATACGGTGTGGTCGTCGCGCAGCAGGGTGCCGTCGAGGTCGGTGGCGACGAGCTTGTAGGGAAAGGTCACTTGGCGACCGGCTCCAGGATCTCGCGGCCGCCCAGGTAGGGGCGGAGTACCTCGGGCACCCGCACCGAACCGTTGGCCAGCTGGTGGTTCTCCAGGATCGCCACGATGGTGCGCGGGACGGCGCAGAGGGTGCCGTTCAGCGTGGCCAGGGGCTGCGTGACCTTCTTGCCGTCGCGGTTGTCGCGCATCCGGACCGAGAGCCTGCGCGCCTGGAACTCACCGCAGTTGGACGCGGACGTGAGCTCGCGGTACTTGCCCTGGGTCGGGATCCACGCCTCGCAGTCGTACTTCCTGGTGGCCGATGCCCCCAGGTCGCCACTGGCGACGTCGATGACCTGGAAGGGCAGCTCAAGACCGGTGAGCCACTGCTTCTCCCAGTCCAGCAGGCGCAGGTGCTCGGCCTCCGCGTCCGCCGGGTCGACGTACGAGAACATCTCGACCTTGGTGAACTGGTGGACCCGGAAGATGCCGCGGGTGTCCTTGCCGTACGTCCCGGCCTCGCGGCGGTAGCAGGACGAGTAGCCGGCGTAGCGCAGCGGGAGCGTGTCCGCGTCGATGATCTCGTCCATGTGGTACGCGGCGAGCGGTACCTCGGAGGTGCCGACGAGGTACTGGTCGTCCTTGTCCAGGTGGTAGACGTCGTCCGCGGCCTGGCCGAGGAATCCGGTTCCCTCCATGGCGCGCGGGCGGACCAGCGTCGGGGTCAGCATCGGGGTGAAGCCGGCCTCGGTGGCCTGGGCGACCGCCGCGTTGACGAGCGCGAGCTCCAGCAGCGCGCCCACACCCGTCAGGTAGTAGAAGCGCGAGCCTGAGACCTTGGCGCCGCGCTCCATGTCGATCGCGCCCAGTGCCTCGCCGAGCTCCAGGTGGTCCTTGGGCTCGAATCCCTCGGCTCCGAAGTCGCGGATCGTCCCGTGCGTCTCCAGGACGACGAAGTCCTCCTCGCCGCCGACCGGCACATCCGGGTGGACGATGTTGCCGAGCCGGAGCAGCAGGTTCCTGGTCTCCGCGTCGGCCTCGTCCCGGGCCGCGTCGGCCGCCTTGACGTCGCCCTTGAGCTGCTCGGCGCGGGTCAGGAGTTCGGCGCGCTCCTCGGGAGAGGCCTTGGGGATGAGCTTTCCGAGCGACTTCTGCTCGGATCGGAGCTCGTCGAACGCCACCCCGGACGACCTGCGCCGTTCGTCGGCGGAGAGAAGGGCATCGACGAGTGCGACGTCCTCTCCCCGGCTGCGCTGGGAGGCGCGAACACGGTCGGGGTCCTCACGAATCAGGCGAAGGTCAATCACCGCTCCAGGCTACCGGTGTCGGCTTCGCCCACTTGAACCGATAGGGACAAGCGTGGAGTTTTGCCCGAATTGGCAGCATTTGGCATTCTGGGAGCGGTCGACGGGGCGGGAGGCCGGTTGTGCGCAAAGAAAGGGCCCTATTCCCCTAAAAGGGGCAGAAGGGGCAGGCCTCTGAAGGCATCGGCCGTGCGTGGCGGGGCAGTTGGTCGTCGCTTGTCCACAGGAGTGGGCGGCTCGGCGAAGTTATCCACAGGCTGTGGGGAAAGTCTGTGGACGTGGAGGAGATCATTCCGGCGGGCCGGTGAAAGCACATGGATTCAGAGTTCAAACCCACTTCGCGCGCTCGTTCGGGTGGGAATTGATAGCCCTAAAGGGTTGATCAACGGAATTGGGCTGACAGGAGGCGACTCGAAGCTCTGTGAACGGATCTGGGAGTGCTGCGTTGATTTGTCGACCATGTCGGATTGCGGTGTCGACTTGTCCCCAGGTTCCGGCTCAGACCTGTGGATAACTTTCCGATGAAGACAATCCGCTGATCTCACCGGTCGCGAAGGCACCAGGACGCCCGGCCGCCCGACCGCGCGCGGCCGGGCAACGCGATGCTGTCAGGCGCGCCCGTCCTGGTTGCGCGCCAGCCAGTCGGAGGCCTCGGTGAAGTCGGCGTCGGACGTGCCCGCGCGCAGGGGACGGACATCAGCCGGCGTCACACCGGCACGCGGGTAGGAGCCGAGGAACCGCACGTTGGGGCAGATGCGCCTGAGCCCCATCAGCGCCTCGCCGACCCGGCGGTCGGAGATGTGGCCCTCGGCGTCCACCGCGAAGCAGTAGTTGCCGATGCCCGCCCCGGTGGGCCGCGACTGGATCAGCATCAGGTTCACCCCGCGCACCGCGAACTCCTGGAGCAGTTCCAGCAGGGCGCCGGGGTGGTCGTCGCCCAGCCAGATGACCACGGAGGTCTTGTCCGCACCGGTCGGCGCCGCGGGCCGGGCAGGCCGTCCCACCAGCACGAAGCGGGTCTGCGCGTTCTCCGCGTCGTGGATCTCGGTCACCAGCGGTTCGAGCCCGTACGTCGCCGCCGCGAACTCCCCCGCGAACGCCGCGTCGTACCGGCCCTCCTGCACGAGCCGCGCGCCGTCCGCGTTGGACGCCGCCGACTCCCAGACGGCCTGCGGGAGATGGGCGGCCATCCAGTTGCGCACCTGGGGCTGCGCGGCCGGATGAGCGGTGACCGTCTTGATGTCGGACAGCTTGGTGCCGGGCCGGACGAGCAGCGCGAAGGTGATGGAGAGCAGCACCTCGCGGTAGATCATCAGCGGTTCGCCGCTGGTCAGCTGGTCGAGAGTGGTGGTGATGCCGCCCTCGACGGAGTTCTCGATCGGTACGAGCGCCGCGGCGGCCGTACCGCTGCGCACCGCGTCCAGAGCCGCCGGCACGGAGACCATCGGGACCAGTTCGCGGGTGGCGGCTTCCGGGAGCGTACGGAGGGCGACTTCGGTGAAGGTGCCCTCGGGGCCGAGGTAGGCGTAGCGCGTGGCGGACATACCGTCACCCTAATGCGCGGTGACGGCCCGGAAGCCCCGGACGGCAATGCACGGTGACGGCCCCGGAAGGCCGGGGCCCTGTCCGCCGCGGCTCAGGACTCCAGCAGCCGCTGGCCCACGTACTCCCCGGCCGACGCGCCACCCGGTACCGCGAACAGGCCGCTCGCCTCGTGGCGCAGGAAGGGCGAGAGCGCGTCCCCCCGGTCCAGCTTGCGTTGCACCGGGACGAATCCGCGCAGCGGGTCGGCCTGCCAGCAGATGAACAGCAGCCCGGCGTCCGGGGTGCCGTCCGGGGCGATTCCGTCGTGGTACGAGAACGGCCTGCGCAGCATCGCCGCACCGCTGTTGCGCTCGGGGGAGGAGATCCGGGCGTGCGCGTTGTCCGGGATCAGCAGCTTGCCGTCCGGGCCCGCCTTGTCGAGGTCCATCTCGGTGGTCTCGGTGCCGCCGCTGAGCGGTGCGCCGTCCGCCTTGCGCCGGCCGATGACCCGTTCCTGGCGCTCCACCGACAGCTTCTCCCAGTCGTCGAGCAGCATCCTGATCCGCCGGACCACCGCGTAGGAGCCGCCCGCGAGCCAGTCGTACGCCGCGTCCTGGCCGCCGGGGACGAAGACGCGCTTGTCGAAGTCGCCGTCCGTGGGCTTCGGGTTGCCGGTGCCGTCGATCTGGCCCATCAGATTGCGGGCCGTCATCGGCTTCGCGGTGGCGCCGGGGGTGCGGTTGAAGCCGTTCATCTGCCAGCGCACGGTGGCCGTCGAGGCGGCCTCGTTCTGGACGGCCCGCAGGGCGTGGAAGGCGACGAGTGAGTCGTCCGCGCCGATCTGGACCCACAGGTCACCGTTGGACCGGCCGGCGTCGAGGTGGTCGGAGGAGAACGGCGGGAGCGGGTCGAGCCCGGGCGGACGGCGCTTGGTGAGGCCCGTGCGTTCGAAGAAGGTGGCGCCGAAGCCGAAGGTGACGGTCAGCGAGGACGGGCCGGCGTCCAGCGCGACACCGGTGTCGTGTCCGGGGCCGTCCGCCGCGCCGTCGGCGGGTTCGCCGGCCATCAGCCGCTGAGCCACCGCGGACCAGCGGCGCATCAGGGCGGCGGCCTGCTTGCGCCCGGCGCCGGGGGCGAGGTCGAACGCGATCAGATGGCCGCAGGCCTGAAGCGGAGTGGTGATCCCCGGTTGATGTTTCCCGTGAAACATCACCTCGGTGGCGCCGACCGTGGACAGAGCGGTCGGCGCCTCCTCACGGGTCGCGGCATAGCCGGTGGCACCGCCGGCCGCGCCGAGCACCAGGCCGGTGGCCCCGGCCGCGCCGGCGGTGCCGAGCAGCCGCCGCCGGGTGAGGGCCCCGGCCGCGCTGTTCTCGCTGTCCTTGCTGTGTGTGCTGGTTCCGCTCACGGTCCTGCTCAGCCGATCTTCACGTTCTTGGTGACCGTCGTCTGGTCGATGTCCGAGGTCCGCACCGTCACCGCGACGTCCCAGTCGCCCGCGATCGGGATCTGGAGGCCGGTGGCGGTCCAGTGGCCCTCGGTCAACCTGACCGGGACGGCCGGGAGGGGGCCGATGTCCTTGGACTTGAGGGTGAAGGCGAGCTTCACCTCGGGTACGTCCATGGGCTTCTTGTCCGGGTCCTCGATCCACAGGTGGATCACGTTGGCGCCGGTGCGTCCCGGGTCGATGTCCATCCGTACCGTGCCCTTGCCGTTCTCGCCGCCCGTGTCGAAGGGCAGGGCGAGACTGACGGGGCCGCTCTGCACGGGCGCGGCCGCCGCCGACGAGCGCGCCGCCTCCTCCTCCGTACGGCCCGGCTCGGTCGACGTGAGGATCGTGGTCACCGCCAGCAGCGCCACCGCGACGCCGACCTCGGCCAGCACGGAGCGGCGCAGCCCCGACCGGCCGGGGTCGGCGTCGCGTATCCGCTTCTTCTCGGCGGTGGCCACGGCGGCCCGCTGCCGGGCGAGCTGGGCGGCGCGCTCGGGGGCCTCGGTGGCCTCCGCCTCGGCCTCGGGCTCTTCGTCGGCTTCGGGCGCCACCGAGGCCGAGGCACCGCTGCCCGCCGCGAGCCGCCCCGTCCACCGGCGCGTCATGGACGCGATCCCCACCAGGACGGCGACGAGCCCCACCTTGACCAGCAGCAGCTGCCCGTAACCCGTACCGGTCAGCGCCGACCACGTGCCGACCTGGCGCCATGACTGGTAGATCCCCGTCGCGACGAGGACGACCACGCTGACGAAGGCGATCGTGGAGAAGCGGCGTACGGCCTCCGAGGTCAGGTCGGGCGTGCGGTACAGCGCGGTCAGCAGTGCCGCAAGACCGCCCAGCCAGGCGGCGACGGCCAGCAGATGGAGCACGTCGACGGGCATGGCGATGCCGGGCTGGATGCCGGTCGACGCGTGCTCGGCCAGTGCCCAGGTGCCGGCGATTCCGGCGGCGATGACCGCGCCGCCGATGGCGAGGCCGAAGGTGAGGTCCTTCTTCTCGCGCGGGTCCTCGCGCTTGGCGTACGTACCGAACAGCACCGCGACGAACAGCGCGCTCGCGCCGAGCAGCAGGAGCCGGGAGACCAGCGCGGCGCCGGGTTTGGTGTCGAGCACCGCCTTGAGGCCGTCGAGGTCGGTGACGTCCCCGAGCTTTCCGGAACCGGTGTACGAGCTGCGCAGGAGGAGCATCGCGAGGGTCGCCGCGGTGAGGGTCATCCAGCCGCGTACGACCAGGCGCTGCAGCGGACGCGCCCCCGCACCGCGCTGCCAGCAGGCCAGGACGAAGGCGGCGCCGCCCGCGAGGACGATGAATCCGGCGTACGCGGCGTAGCGCGCGATGTCGTAGAGCGTGCCGACGACCCCGCCGCCGGCCTCGGTGCCGGGGAGGGCAACGCTGGTCTCGGAGGGCGCCCCGATCGAGAAGGTGAAGGCGCCGGAGACCGGGTGGCTGTCCGCGGAGACCGCCTGCCAGGCCACGGTGTACGTGCCGTCGGGCAGGCCGCCGCGCAGGGCGACGCCGTACTTCACGGTGGAGCCGCTGTGCAGGTCGCGCGGGGCGGTGTTGGTGTCGGCGCGCTTGCCCGACGGGGCCAGGACGCGGATGGAGTCCGCGCCGAGGGCGACCTGCTCGGAGAAGGTGAGGGTGACCTGCTGGGGTGCCGTGGCGACCACCGCCCCATCCTGCGGATCGCTCCCGGTGAGTGCGGCGTGGGCCGACGCGGGGGCCGCGACGGCCAGCAGCAGCCCGAACACCGCGCCGAGCAGCGCGGTGAGGAGTCCGGCCGCGGTGAGCGGCCGTCGCAGGGCTGACGGGGGCGGTCCGAAGGGCGGGGCGGTGGCGGTCATGGCGTGTCAGTCCCTCACTGCTTCTTCGGGTTGTGGGTGGTCTCCTTCACGGGAAGGTCGACCTCGATCGCGCCGGCCTTCTCGAAGTGCAGTTCCACGGACACCTTCTGGCCCTGCTTGGGCTGCCGCTTGAGCTTCATGAACATGATGTGGCTGCCACCGCGTTCGAGGTCCAGCTCGCCCCCCGCGGGTACGTCGAAGGACGTCACCTTGCGCATGACCTGGTCCTTCGTCTCGTGGATCGTGACGTCGTCCGAGAGCGGGCTGGTGACCGAGGTGAGGCGGTCGTTCCCGGTGCCGTGGTTCTGCACGACGAGGAAGCCGGCCGCCATGTCGTTGACGGGCTGCGGCATGAAGCCGCCGATGACCTTCAGTTCGGGCCTGTCCGACGAGGACGAGCACCCTGCCAGCGCCAGCCCCGTGGTCAGGGCCAGGGCGCCGGCGAGGGCCGTGCGGTGGTTCACGGATTCTCCCCCTTGACGATCTTGGGGAGGTCCTTGGTGTAGTCGTCGGGCGTGGTGTCCTCGCTGTACAGCACGTACCCCTTGTCGGTCTTCGGGGAGAACGCGATGACCTGCGAGCCGTGCATCGAGACGACCGTGCCGTCCTTCTCCTTCTTCGGCGCGGAGATGCCGATGCCGATCTGCCGGGCGCCCGCCTGGATGGCCGGGAAGTCGCCGGTGAGCCCGATGAAGGAGGGGTCCTGCGCCTTGAGCCAGCTGCCGAGGGAGGCGGGGGTGTCGCGCTCCGGGTCGGTGGTGACGAAGACGACCCGGAGCTTGTCCTGGTCGGCCTCGGGCAGGGACTTCTTGGCGACGGCGATGTTGCTCATGATGAGCGGGCAGACGTCGGGGCAGTTGGTGTAGCCGAAGTAGATGAGCGTCGGCTTGCCCTGGGTTTCCTTGCGGAGGTCGTACTTCTTGCCGTGGGTGTCGGTCAGGACGAGGGCCGGCTTGGTGAACGGCTGGTCGAGCACCGTCGCGGCCTGCGTCTTCGCTTCCACCGACACATCGGCGATGGGCTTCTTGCTGTCGTTGTCACTGCCGCCGCAGGCGGACAGGGCGAGCGCGGCCGCGACGACGAGCGCCGCGGCCGGCACGATCTTCTTAACCATGGAGCACTTTTCCTGGTGGGTCGGTGGAGGGGGTGGGGCCGGGAAGAGTCCCGGCCCCTTGGAGCCGGTCAGGTCGTACGACGGCGCCCGGCCAGGACACCGAAGGCCACGCCGGCGACACCGATGACGATGCCGACGATGCCGAGCACCCGGGCGGTGCCGTCCTGGGAGGAGGACGAAGCAGTCGTTTCGCTCTTCTTCTCGGACGAGGCCGAGGTCTTCGAGGAGTCGGAGCCGGATGCGGCGGTGGCGCCGTGCGCGTCACCGGCCGCGGCCGTCAGCTTCAGGACGGGGGCGGGGGTCTCCGGCTCCTCGGCGCCTTCCTTCGGCTCCTCGATCCAGCGGACGACCTCCTTGTTGGAGTACGTCTGGACGGCCTTGAACACCAGCTGGTCGGCGTCCTCGGGGAGCTGGCCGACGGAGAGCGGGAACTGCTGGAAGCGGCCGGGCTCGATCTTGCCGCCGGTCCAGGTGACCTTGGAGACGGCCTCGTTGATCGTCTTGCCGTGCATCTCCAGCGGCTTGGCCAGCTTGCTCGTCGTCACCTCGATGTCCCAGCCGGGCACCGGCTGCGGCATGACGGACGCCAGCGGGTGGTCGGTCGGGAAGCTGACCTCCAGCTTGGTCGTCGAGGCGTTGTCACGCTCGTTGGGGACCTTGAAGTTGATGACGGCGTAGCCGCCCTTGGCGGCCTCGCCCTGCGGCTGGACGCTGACGTGGGCGGAGGCCGTACCGGCGAGCAGCAGCACGGTGGAAGCGGCGACGCCGCCGGCGAGGGCGATGCGGGAAACGTTCATGACAGGGATCACTCCACAGAGGCACGAAGGGAAGGTGCTCCGGCGCGCGGATGCGCACCGGCATCGCGACACCACTCCCGTACGTGTGGGACGCGTGCCGGGCCCGTGGTTGTACGGAGAGGCCGGTACGCATCGCGTCGAGGGTGTCGCGTCAGGCTGCGAGAGCGAGTGCGGAGGGCGGGCCGCGCCTGGTCACCATGTGCTGCAGCGGGTCCCCGGTGGCCGGGCGCGGCGCGTCCACGGCGGTACGAGGGGTGCGCGGCCCGGTCGTCGGCCCGCCGGGCAGTCCGGCGCGCAGGGCGGCGACGAGACGGAAGGCGTCCCGCAGCGCCCGGAGCCTGGCCCCGGCCGCCACCTGCTGGGCACCGTGGGCCGACAGCCGGGCGAGGCGGAACAGGGCGACCTCGCCCCGCCGCAGCAGCCAGCCGGTGGCCAGGGCCGCCAGCAGGTGCCCGAGCAGCATGGGCAGGCTGGGCAGCGTGCTGGAGAAGCCGGACATGGCGCCGGACGGGGCGGCGGCCAGGTGCTGGTGCGCCTGGACGGTCACCGTCGCCGGGTCGATGCCCGCGGTGCCGACGATGTGCCGCGCGTCGGCGGCGTTCAGCTGATGGGGTCCGGCGCCGCAGACGAGGCTCGCCGCGAACCGGATCAGCGCGTCCTCGCCCCCCGTGGCCGCGGACGCGGTGGTGGTGTGCGAGCCCAATCCGAACAGGGTGTGCAGTGCGAGCTGTCCGCCGGCCAGGGCCGCGGCGATGGAGGGCAGGGAACGTTCGCGCCCCGCGAGGGGGACGGCGACGGCGAGGACACCCGCGAACGCGGCGAGCAGGCTCCACCAGGGGACCGTCGCGCAGGCCGCCAGCGCATGCCCGGCCGCGGACAACGCGACGCAGACCGCGGCGAACACCGCGGCCCTCAGTAGCCGTAGACCGGCTCCGGCGCGTCCCACAGACACAGACATGGCGGGCCCATCATCGCACCCGGCCCCCCGCCCCCGTACGGCAGGTCCGGAAGGTCGTCTTCTATGTGGATTGGGTGTGACCAGGGCTGTTGGGGCGGGTTCAGGAGGGGCGCGGGTGAGGCGGGACGGACCGGTGGGGCGGGGCTACACCGGTGTGGCGCATCCGGCTATCCGCCGATTGAGCGGTATCAGGGCGCACGTGTGCTTACGACCGCCCCGGTGCGGCAATACGTATCGGTATGTCTAGCCGCAGCCAGGAGGCCGGAGCATGAGCATCTGGTGGTCACTCCATTTGCGGCGCGATGCTGCGAGTGTCCCGCTCGCCCGTCGGTTCCTGCTCGGCACGATGGAATCCGCGGGCGTGGACCCGGACATCTCCTTCGACCTGTCTCTCGCGCTCAGCGAAGCCTGTGCGAACGCGGTCGAGCACGGCGGGGAGCACGACGGCACCCCGGGCGGCACCGGCGATGGCCGGGACGCCTGGGAGGAGCCGTCGGCCACGGCCAGTGGCCAGTACCGGGTCACCGCGTATCTGGACGGCGAGAAGTGCCGTATCGAAGTCGCCGATTCGGGGCCCGGTTTCCCCACCGCGGGTGGGTCGCACACGTCTAAGCGGAAGCCCGTGAGCGGGCTGCCGGACCCGCAGTACGCGTCGTATCCGCCCGTCACCGCCGAGGAGGGGCGGGGTCTGTGCCTGATCGAACAGCTCGCGGACCACGTCCACTTCGGCAACCGTCCGGGGTGCGCCGGCGCGGTGGTGAGCTTCGACAAGGTCCTGAAGCGGCGCGAGGGCGCCCTGCTCATGGTGTCCTGAGCGGGGCGCCCTCGCGTACGTACGGCGGGCGAGGGGTCAGCCCTTGAGGCGGGCCATCCACGCCTCGACCTCGTCGGCCTGCCGGGGCAGCTTGTCCGAGAGGTTCCGGTTGCCGTCCTCGGTGACCAGGATGTCGTCCTCGATCCGGACGCCGATGCCGCGGTACTCCTCCGGCACGGTCAGGTCGTCGGCCTGGAAGTAGAGACCGGGCTCGACGGTGAGGCAGACGCCCGGCTCCAGCGTTCCGTTCACGTACGTCTCGGTCCGCGCGGCGGCGCAGTCGTGGACGTCCATGCCGAGCATGTGGCCGGTGCCGTGCAGGGTCCAGCGGCGCTGGAGGCCCAGCTCCAGGACCTTCTCCACCGACAGGTCGCCGAGCAGGCCCCACTCGACGAGCTTCTCGGTGAGCACGCGCTGCGCGGCATCGTGGAAGTCGCGGAATTCGGCGCCGGGCCTGACCGCGGCGATACCCGCCTCCTGCGCCTCGTACACCGCGTCGTAGATCTTGCGCTGGAGCGGTGTGAACGTGCCGCTGATGGGAAGGGTGCGGGTCACGTCGGCGGTGTAGAGGTCGTTGGTCTCCACCCCGGCGTCGAGCAGCAGCAGTTCGCCCGAGCGGACGGCGCCGTCGTTGCGCACCCAGTGCAGGGTGGTCGCGTGCGGTCCTGCGGCGCAGATCGAGCCGTAGCCGATGTCGTTGCCCTCGACGCGGGCGCGCAGGAAGAACGTTCCCTCGATGTAGCGCTCGCTGGTGGCTTCGGCCTTGTCGAGGACCTTCACGACGTCCTCGAAGCCGCGCGCGGTGATGTCGCAGGCCTTCTCCAGCTCGGCGATCTCGAAGGCGTCCTTCACGAGGCGCGCCTCGGAGAGGTACACCCGCAGCTCCTCGTCGCGCTCGGCGGTGACCTTGTCGGTGAGCGCGGCCTCGATGCCGGCGTCGTGACCGCGGACGTTGCGGACGGGGCCGGTGGCCTCGCCGAGCGCGGCGGACAGCTCGCGCACGTCCTTGGCGGGGATGCCCAGCAGCTGTTCGGCCTCCGCGAGGGAGTGGCGGCGGCCGACCCACAGCTCGCCCTGGCCGTCGAGCCAGAACTCGCCGTTCTCCCGGTTCGAACGGGGCAGCAGGTAGATCGTCGCCTCGTGGCCGTCGGCCGTCGGCTCCAGGACGAGGACGCCGTCCTCCGTCTGGTCGCCGGTGAGGTACGCGTACTCGGTGGAGGCGCGGAACGCGTAGTCGGTGTCATTGGAACGGGTCTTCAGCCGTCCCGCGGGAATGACCAGCCGCTCGCCGGGGAAGCGCGCGGACAGCGCGGCGCGGCGGCCGGCGGTGTGAGAGGCCTGGGCGATCGGCTCAAGACCGTGCAGCTCGGTGTCGGCCCAGCCGGACTTCATGCTGGCGGCGAGCTCATCGGAAACGCCCGGGTACAGGCCGTTCTTCCGCTGCTTGACCGGCTCTGTCTCTTCGGTCTCCGGGGTCTCCGGGAACTCCTCAGACACGACTGTTCTCCTTGATACGACACTGGACCTCCTCCATCGTACGGGCGTACGGAAGGGGGCCCAGGGCCGGAAGACCTCTTACACGGGAAGGGGCCTGTGGGCGCGGCTCAGTCGAACCGGGCCGCGAGCACCACCACGTCCTCGGCGCCGTCCGCACGCCCGGCGCCCTGCGGCAGCACAGTGCGCACCACGTGGTCGGCCACCGCCGCGGCGTCCCGGCGCAGCGCCCTCGGGACGCTCGCCGCCGCCGCGTGGAGCCGGGCGTACGCGCGGTCCATCGAGTCGCCCGCCCGGTGCAGCAGCCCGTCGGTGTACAGCAGAACCGTCTCGCCGGGCGCGGGGGTGACCTCCACGCTGGGCGCCTCCCAGCAGGACAGCATGCCCAGCGGCGCGGACAGCGTGGTCTCCACGTACGAGGTGCGGCGCTCGCCGATGATCAGCGGCGGGGTGTGCCCGGCGCCGGCCAGCAGCATCTTGCGGCGGGCCGGTTCGCAGTACGCGAAGAGCGCGGTCGCCGACCGGGCCGGTTCGGTCAGCCGGAGGAGCAGTTCGAGGTCGGAGAGTACGGCGACCGGGTCCTCGCCCTCCATGACCGCGTACGCGCGCAGTCCGGCGCGCAGCCGTCCCATGGCGGCCAGCGCGGTGGGGCCCGAGCCGTCCACCGAGCCGACGGCGAGACCGAGCGCGCCCTCGGGGAGGGCCAGCGCGTCGTACCAGTCGTTGCCGCCCTGCGGGGCCACCTCATGGCGGACGGCGAGCTGGACGCCGGGGATCCGGGGCAGCCGGGTGGGCAGGAGTTCCTCGGTCACGGTGGCGACATCCGTCCTGGCCCGTTCCAGTTCCAGCAGGCGGGCCAGGTGCTCGGAGGCGTATCCGGCGTAGAGCCCGGCGAGATGGCGCTGGCGCTCCGTCGGTTCGGCGGGTTCGTCGTAGAGCCAGACGGCGGCGCCGAGCAGGCCGGTCGTGTCGGTGGTGAGGGGGAGCGCGTAGCTGGCGGCATAGCCGAGACGGGCGGCGACCTCGCGTCTGCGGGGGTCCAGGCTGCTGTCGCCGAGCAGGTCGGGGGTGGTCAGCGGGCCGTCCGGGTTGGGCAGGCCCTCCAGGACGCGGCCGTAGGAGGTGGCGCTGCGCGGCACGGTCTGGATCTGGCCCAGTTCGGCGTGGGCGAGGCCGAGCCCGATGGTGGAGACGGGGCCGCGGCGGTCGGACGGTTCGAAGGCGGCCAGTCCCCGGCGGGCGCCGACCAGGGCGGCCCCGGCGTCGAGGAACTCGTGCAGTGCGTCGTCGAGGGTGTTGGTTCTGGCCAGCCGCTCGGTGAGCTCGTGGAGGGTGGTGAGGTCGGAGACCCAGCCGGCCAGCCGGTCCTGGATGAAGACGCCGGGTGCTGCGGGGGCCTCGTCGATCGGCGCTGCAGTCTGCGCCGAAACCGGAACTGTCGGATCGATTCCAGCCACTTTTGGCAGGTGCGGAGCGCTCATGGTCGTCGGCTTTCCGAGCGGTGTGTTCCGTCGAATAGCATCGCAAACCCCCATGTCATTTTGCGCCGCTACCAGTGCATCCACATGTACACGTACAAGTGAGGCGATGTCCAGCATTGTCACCTCGGGAAACGCGGTGTCCGTGCCTTAATCAACTTGGCCAAAAACCGCACCCTGCGGTGACCATTGGAGGTCGACTGGGTCTGCCCGACGGGGGTACGCCTCCGGGTGGAGTCCCAGGGGGAGCGTCATTCCGGGCATGCTGGGTACGTAATTCTGTGGATGGCCAGGGGTGGCCCCGCCCGCCCCCGGAACCTGGCAGCAGGCCCGGACGTCCTCTCCTGTGACGGCCGCGCCCCACCCCTGAGTGGTGAGGCCGTACGGACGGCAGGCGCGCCGTGCGCCCCGCACTCGCCACGTTGTCGACTGCAAGCAGCTCGATCCGGCTCAGCACAGCTCACGCTCGGTACCGACGGACAGCCCGTACCGCAGGCTCGACGAGCACGTACACCCAGAAGATCCGCAGGCATGGTGTGACCGCGCACGATGCGAGGCGGACCCTCGGCGTTCAACGGAAAGGAACGAGCGTTCATGCGCGAGATCCTCGGAAGGCGACGCAGGCTCGGCCGCAGGGGCGGTTCCGCCCGGCTCGACGCGGCCCTGACCTGCGCCATGGAGTGGCAGTGGCCCGTGGTCCCCGGCGCGGGGCTGCGGGGAGCGGGCGGCCGCGGTGACCGCGACCGCTGCTGCGCGTGCCCCGATCCCGACTGCGCGGTACCAGGCGCGCACCCCTTCGACCCCGGACTGCTCGCCGCGACGACCGACGCCCGCATGGTGCGCTGGTGGTGGACGAACCGGCCCGCCGCGCCGGTGCTGCTGGCGACGGGTGGGCAGGCACCGTGCGCGCTGAGCCTGCCGGCGGCGGCCGGTGCACGCGCACTGGCCGCACTCGACCGGGCGGGGCTGCGGCTGGGGCCCGTGGTGGCGACGCCCACCCGGTGGGCGCTGCTGGTCGCTCCGTACACCCTCGAACGGCTCGGTGAGCTGCTGTACGCGCAGGACTGGGTGCCCAGCTCGCTGCGATTCCACGGGGAGGGCGGCTATGTCGTCCTGCCGCCCTCGGAGGTCGGTACGGGACAGGTGCGCTGGGAGCGTGCGCCGGGGCGCGCTACCGGCCCGCGCCGTGAGCGCGCCGCCGCGTCGCCCTGGCTGCCGGACGTGGGGGTTGTGCTGGACGCGCTGGTCGAGGCGAGCACGAGTGCCCCGGACGGCGGCAGCAGACTCGCCCATTGAGCGATTGGCGTCGGAGTCGGCCAGAACCTGATGCGCACTTGTTCTTTCGGGCGCCATTCAATACGGAGTTCTGTCGCTTCCTTGTCCGATCTCCGGCGAAACCCTCACGTTCTTCCCCCGCTCTCTTCCCTCCGCTTCACGATTTCCGCGTAAACGACCGGACTGCTCGTGTGTCATCCGTTTGTTCCGCGAGGGGTCGGCGCGTGAATTCGGTCGGCCGAAAAACGGGCGCCGTTCAGGCTTTCTGCTGGGCTTCGGGCGGCGTTCCCCGACGGCCGCGTGCCCAACCGGCGTCATCAGCAGCAGGGCTGACGGCAAGCCATCGTGCGGGAGGAAGCGGAGGGGGCCCGGGCGGGAGGAGGGGCGGCGGGTCTGTGCACCGCCTGTGCGGGGCCCGTACGCGGGCCTGCGCGTCCCCAGGTGCGCGGTACGCGCCGTACCCGGAAATGAGGACGCCCGATCGCTGGCGACGGGGGATGCACCAGCGACCGGGCTTCTAGAACCGTAACAAGAGATCTGCCGTTCGCAAATTCGATCTCGCGTATCCGGACAGCGATTTACCTGCCAGTACGGCGAGTTGTGACGGGAGTCACCGTCCGGCCCGGGTGGTGGTCACGGTCAGCTGAGCGTCACCTGACGGTTGGTGAGCCCTCCGCGCGCCCGGCGCTCCTCGGCGGTGAGCGGCGCGTCCGAAGCGAGCGCCGTCGCGAGCCGCTCCGCGAACGCGGCGGCGGGCTTCTCGCAGTCCTCGGCGCCCATGGAGCTCGGCAGGTCCCAGACCGGGACCATCAGCCCGTGCGCCCGGAACGAGCCGACCAGCCGGGTGTCGTCACCGAGCGACGACTCGCCCGCGGCGTGCAGCCGGGCGAGCGCGTCGAGGAGCTGCTCCTCGGCGTGCGGCATGACCCAGCGCAGGTGGTTCTTCTCCGGCGTCTCGCACCAGTACGCGGCGTCCACCCCGGAGAGCAGGGTGGTCGGGATCGCCGCGTCGTTCGCGCGCTCCAGCGACGCGGTCACCTCGGCCGTGGCGTTCTCCGCGTCCGGCACCCAGAACTCGAAGCCGGAGTGGACGACCGGCTCGAACGGCGCGTCGGCGTCCAGGAGGTCCTGCAGCCGGGGCCCGTCGGCCGGCACGCGGCGGGCGGCGACGGGCGAACCGGGCTCCGAATCCAGTGCGCGCTGCAGGGTGTCCGCGAGGTCCCGGCTGAGGTCGCCGGAGGAGGTGTCGTTCTGGAGGGCGAGCAGGACGGAGCCGTCGTCGCGGCGCAGCGCGGGCCACGCCATCGGAAGGACCGTCGCCAGCGTCACCGACGGCACACCGTCGGGCAGGCCGCCCTTGAGCGTCAGCTCGGCCGTGGCCGCGGGGACCAGCTCGCGCAGCGCGACCCAGTCGCACTCCCCGGACAGGCCCTCGAACGGGCGCTGGACCAGCTCCGTCACGGCCTGGGCGGCGGCGCGGCCGTGACACGCCTTGTAGCGGCGGCCCGAACCGCACGGGCAGGGTTCACGAGCCCCGACCACCGGGATCTCGCCGTCCTTGAGCTGCTGCTTCCCGGCCTTGGTCTGAGGGCGCTTCTTCGCCATGGTGGGCATACTCCCGATTGCGACAGTGCGGTCTGGCCCGCGAGCCTAGCCGCCCGGCCGCCCACCGGCGCACCACTCGGACACACGCCCGTCCGGGCCCGCGTCACCGGCCTTCTCGGGCCCGCCCGGCCCGGTCCGCTTCGTCAGCCCACGTCGTCGAACGCGTCATCGAACGCGCTGGAGAAATCCAGCCCGTCGAAGCCCGGGACGACGGTGGCCCGCTGCGCACTCGGCAGTCCGCCGATACCGGCTGTCCGGCCGTTGCCGCGTCGTTCGCCGGGGCGCCCGTGGGAGCCGTGGCCCCCGTGGGAGCCGTGACCCCCGTCGACGAGCACCCAGACGGTGACCTCGCCCGAGGCGTCGTCGCGTACGCCCCACTCCTCGGCCAGCGCGCCGATGATGTTGAGCCCCCGGCCGCCGCGGGCGGTCACCGAAGGCGTGGCCGGAACCGGCCGGGTAGGGCCGCCACCGTCCGTCACCTCGACGGTCAGCCCGCCCGTCCTGTCGACGCGCCAGGCGGCGCGCACGGCGCCGTCTCCCCTCTCGGTCTGCCACCCCAGCGGTCTGCCGTGCCGGCAGGCATTGCTGAGCAGCTCGGAAAGAATCAACACTGCATCGTCGACGACCGAATCCGACACCCCGTGGCTGCGCAACTGCTCGCGCATCCGGTGTCGCGCCTGGCCCACGCCCGCAGGACCATGGGGAACGGCCATGCTCGACGACGTGGGCACCTCCTGTGCCACCACCAACGCCACCCCCGAGACCTCCTTTGCCCCCACGCCACGGAGTGGATGCCCTCCTGAGCTGTGCCGGAAACCGGCCAATGGTCTGCCAGTGACGCACTCGACACGAACGGGCACAGTCCGAGTGCGCCGGTGTACTCCCCGTAGTTGATCCGGTGATGCGCACATGGGTTCATGCACAGATGCGCATATGTAACGGTCCGCTGATGTTACGAACGGCCCAGCTGGGCCAGGACCTGCTTGGGGCGGTTGGTGATGATGGCCTCGACCCCGAGCCGTACGCAGAGCTCGACGTCCTCCGGTTCGTTGACCGTCCAGACGTGCGCCCGGTGCCCGGCCCGGTGCAGCCGCTCGACGTAACCGGGATGGCTGCGCACGATCCGCACGCTGGGGCCGGCGACCCGAGCACCGGCCGGCAGCCGCCCGTCGCGCAGCCGGGGCGACACGAACTGCATCAGGTACACGGTGGGCAGGTGGGGTACGGCCGCCCGGACGCGGTGCAGGGAGCGGGCCGAGAAGCTCATGACGCGTACCGGGGCGGGCATGTCCGCCGGTGGGGGCGCGTCGAGCCCGAAGCGTTTCAGCAGGTGCAGGAGCCGCTCCTCGACCTGCCCCGCCCAACGCGTCGGGTGCTTGGTCTCGATGGCCAGCTGGAGGGGCCGCCCGGCCGCCCGCGTCTCGACGAGCAGTTCGAGCAGCCGCTCCAGGGTGAGTACGGAGGTGAGCTCGCCCGGCACCGGGTCCCAGTCCGGCGACTCCGTCTCGTCGTGGTCCTTCCAGGAGCCGAAGTCGAGGGCGGCGAGCGCGTTCAGCTCCAGGGCGGAGACCGCGCCGCGGCCGTTGGACGTACGGTTCACCCTGCGGTCGTGTACGCAGACGAGGTGGCCGTCGGCCGTGAGGCGTACATCGCACTCCAGGGCGTCGGCACCGTCCTCGATGGCCTTCCGGTACGCGGCGAGCGTGTGCTCGGGGGCCTCGTCGGACGCGCCCCGGTGGGCGATGACCTGGATGGGGTGCTGCTGCCGTGCTCGGTTCACCCGGGTCATGGTGTCACCGCGGGAACACGGCCGTGCGCACCTTGCGACGCGGGGCCGTTTTGTCCGATGTAAGGGTCGTGCGCAGATGCACAGCTCCTGTTTACAGTGGCCTGACGTGTTGTGGGAAAAGCTGACTCCAGACACGTGCACAGCGGATCTCTTGCCGAATGACTGATGTGGAACCGAGGAGTAAAGAGCTGTGAGCACAGAGAACGAGGGCAACGAGGGCACCGGGGCCGAGTCCGCCTCGTCCGTTCCGTCCGCACCTCCCGTGCCGGCCGACGCTCCCCAGGCGCACCCGCAGGACACGCCCCCCGCCGCGTCGCACCCGGACGCCACGGAGACCCGGCAGCAGCCGGTCCACCCCGCGCCCGAGCAGCAGCCCGCCGCTCCGGCGCCCGCGCCGGAGCAGACTGCCGCGTTCCCGACGTCCCCGCAGTACGCGCCCCCGGCCCCGCCGCAGTCCGCGGCCGAAGCGGGCTGGCCCCCGCCTCCGCCCGCTGTCCCCGCGTACGCCCATGGCGCGCACGGCGGCGGTGGCGGCGGCCCGGTCTGGGGCCCGCCCGGCGGAACGCACACGCCCGAGGCGCCGCGCAAGCGGGGCGCGGGCGGTCTGGTGGCGGCCGTGGTGGTGGCGGCACTCGTGGCCGGCGGCATCGGCGGCGCCCTCGGATTCTGGGCGGCGGACAGGAACGACGATTCCGGTTCGACGACGGTCTCGGCCTCGGCCAACCCGCAGGACCTCAAGCGCGACCCGGGCACGGTCGCCGGTGTGGCCGCCAAGGCGCTGCCCAGCGTGGTCACGATCGAGGCGCAGGGCGGTGACGGCGAGGGCGGCACGGGCACCGGCTTCGTGTACGACAAGGAAGGCCACATCCTCACGAACAACCACGTGGTGGCCTCCGCGGCGGACAGCGGCCAGCTCACGGCGACGTTCTCGAACGGCAAGAAGTACGACGCCGAGGTGGTCGGCCGGGCCCAGGGCTACGACGTGGCCGTCATCAAGCTGAAGAACCCGCCGCAGTCCCTGACCCCGCTGCCGCTGGGCAACTCGGACCAGGTGGCGGTCGGCGACTCGACGATCGCGATCGGCGCCCCGTTCGGCCTGTCCAACACGGTCACCACGGGCATCATCAGCGCGAAGAACCGCCCGGTCGCCTCCGGTGACGCCAGCGGCGGCAGCAATTCGTACATGAGCGCCCTGCAGACCGACGCGTCGATCAACCCGGGCAACTCCGGCGGCCCGCTGCTCAGCTCGGGCGGCGCGGTCATCGGGATCAACTCGGCGATCCAGTCGACCGGCAGCTCCGGCCAGAGCCAGGCCGGCTCCATCGGCCTCGGCTTCGCGATCCCGATCAACCAGGCGAAGACCGTCGCCCAGCAGCTGATCAAGACCGGCCAGCCGGTCTACCCGGTCATCGGCGCCACGGTGACGATGGACGAGAAGAGCGGCGGCGCCGTCATCTCGGACCGCGGTACGGGCGGCACGGACGCGGTCACGAAGGACGGCCCGGCGGCCAAGGCGGGCCTGCGCGCGGGCGACGTCATCACGAAGTTCAACGACACCCCCATCGACAGCGGCCCGACCCTGATCGGCGAGATCTGGACCCACAAGCCGGGCGACCGCGTCACCCTCACCTACGAGCGCGACGGCAAGTCGGCGACGGCCGAAGTGACCCTGGGGCAGCGCAAGGGCGACAGCTGACCGGCTAGGCTGTTCCCGCGCCGAACCGGTCCTCACCGACCGCGCCGGCGCGGGGTGGGTTGCCCGAGCGGCCTAAGGGAACGGTCTTGAAAACCGTCGTGGCGCGAGTCACCGTGGGTTCAAATCCCACACCCACCGCGGGTGAACGGCCCCCGACCGGGCGAACCGGTAGGGGGCCGTCGTCGTGTGCGCAGGGCTTCTAGGATGGCCTGCGGGGGCGGGGGCGTAGCGCAGAGGTCGTCGCGCGCGGTCTCCAAAACCGTGAGGACGCCGGTTCGAATCCGGTCGGCTCCGCCTCCGCCTTTCCCGCTTCGAGGGGCGCTTACGCGTGCGTCGGGCGCATGGTTCGCCCCAGGTCAGGGGTTTGTTTTTCGTTCCTCACGCTTGCGGGGGAATCGGAAGCTGTGGGTGGTTCGGCGGTGGGGCGGTGGGCAGTTCTGGTCCGCGACGTCGTGATCGACACCCGGGCGGGCGGCCGCCCGCCCGGGTTCAGCCTCAGCCCTAATTCCGGTTCCTGGAGGAACAGACATGGCAAGCATCCGTACCGCTCGTGCCCTCGCCGTCGTCGCCGCGCTGCCTCTCGCCGCCGTTCTCCTCGGCGGAGTGGCCCAGGCGGACAACGGCTCGTTCGCGAGCAACGGATCGAACGCGGGCGTGGCCACGATCAGCGGCAGCGGGGTCGGCAGGGACAACGCGGGCAACTCGTCGACCTCGCAGCAGCAGGCGACCGGTGCCGGGGCGTCGAACCAGAGCAACTCCGCCCAGGTGAACGGCTCCGGCTTCACCGACATCGACCAGTCCACGTACAACCTGGCGGTGAACTTCACCAACCTCTGGTGAGTCCCGGCCCCGTGCGCGGCCCGGTCGGGGGGCCGGACCGCGCACGGGGTGCGCACCTCAGGGGTGACCCCGACTCCTGGAGTGCGGCGCCCTCCACCTACAGGAGGTGGACGGGCGCCCGGTCCTACACCCTGAGGCGGACGCGGTTTCGGGACTTGGGGGCGATCCGGGCGACGGGCCCCGCTCCTAGCGTGGAGCCATGACCACGCCAGTCCGCACGAGGACCTCCGGGGGAGCCGCGCCGGCCTGCACGTCGGCTGCGGTACGCACGTTCGCGCCGGCGCGCGCATCCGGCCCGGTACGCACGCCGGGCGCCCGCGCCTCGCACGGTGTGCGCGCGTCGGCGGCGCCGCACCTCCCGTACCCCTCGTTCACGTCGTTCGTGCAGGCGCGCGGCCCGGTGCTGCTGCGGGCGGCGCGCTCGCTCACCGCCAATCCCAGCGACGCCGAGGACCTGCTGCAGACGGCGCTCACCAAGACGTACGTCGCCTGGGACCGGATCGAGGACCACCGGGCCCTCGACGGCTATGTGCGCAGGGCCCTGCTGAACACCAGGACCTCGCAGTGGCGCAAGCGCAAGGTCGACGAGTTCGCCTGTGACGAACTGCCCGAGCAGGAGGCCGTTCCCGGCCCCGACCCCGCGGAGCAGCAGTCGCTGCACGACGCGATGTGGCGCGCGGTGTTGAAATTGCCGACCCGGCAGCGGGCCATGGTCGTCCTGAGGTACTACGAGGATCTGAGCGAGGCGCAGACCGCCGAGGTGCTCGGGGTGTCCGTCGGCACGGTCAAGAGCGCGGTCTCCCGGGCGCTCGGCAAGCTGCGGCAGGACCCCGAGCTGACCCTGGTCCGCTGACTCCGAGTGCGGCCGCCGAGTCTCCCCGTACACGAGCCCCACGCAAACGGAATCGACCCGTCCCCCACCGCCCCGGCCGGTGTGACATTGCGGGACGACATCGATTCGTACCCTCGGGAGTAGTGACATACCACTTGGTATGTGCGCAGAATCAGCGGAACCCTACTGCCGCGTAGCGCCCACCGGGAGGACGCCGTGCTCAGCACCATGCAGGACGTACCGCTGACTGTCACCCGCATCCTGACGCATGGGATGACCATTCACGGGAAGTCGCAGGTCACGACCTGGACCGGAGAGCCGGAGCCGCACCGGCGCAGCTTCGCCGAGATCGGCCGGCGTGCCACGCAGCTCGCCAACGCCCTGCGCGACGAACTCGGCATCGACGCTGATCAGCGCGTTGCGACCCTCATGTGGAACAACGCCGAGCACGTGGAGGCGTACCTCGCCATCCCGTCCATGGGAGCCGTCCTCCACACGCTCAACCTCCGCCTCCCCGCCGAGCAGCTGGTCTGGATCGTCAAGCACGCCGACGACAAGGTCGTCATCGTCAACGGCTCCCTGCTGCCGCTCCTCGCGCCGCTGCTTCCCCAGCTGACGTCGCTCGAACACGTCATCGTGTCCGGTCCCGGCGACCGCTCCGTCCTGGACGGAGCGTCGGTGCGTGTGCACGAGTACGAGGAGCTGCTCGCCGGCCGCTCCACCAGTTTCGACTGGCCGGAGCTGGACGAGCGGCAGGCCGCCGCCATGTGCTACACCTCCGGCACGACCGGCGACCCCAAGGGCGTCGTCTACTCCCACCGCTCGATCTACCTGCACTCCATGCAGGTCAACATGTCCGAGTCGATGGGTCTGACCGACAAGGACACCACCCTCGTCGTCGTCCCGCAGTTTCATGTGAACGCCTGGGGCCTGCCGCACGCGACGTTCATGTCAGGCGTCAACATGCTGATGCCGGACCGTTTCCTCCAGCCCGCCCCGCTCGCCGACATGATCGAGCGCGAGCGTCCGACGCACGCCGCCGCCGTCCCCACCATCTGGCAGGGCCTGCTCGCCGAGGTCACCGCCAACCCGCGCGACCTCACCTCCATGGCCAACGTGACGATCGGCGGCGCGGCCTGCCCTCCCTCGCTCATGGAGGCGTACGACAAGCTCGGCGTGCGCCTCTGTCACGCCTGGGGCATGACCGAGACGTCCCCGCTCGGCACGATGGCCAACCCGCCCGCCGGCCTGACGGAGGAGCAGGAGTGGCCCTACCGCATCACCCAGGGCCGCTTCCCCGCCGGCGTCGAGGCACGCCTGGCCGGCCCGGGCGGCGAGCACCTGCCGTGGGACGGCGAGTCGGCCGGTGAGCTGGAGGTACGCGGCACCTGGATCGCGGGCGCGTACTACGGCGGCGCGGACGGCGAGGCGCTGCGCCCCGCGGACAAGTTCAGCGAGGACGGCTGGCTGAAGACCGGTGACGTCGGCGTCATCAGCGAGGACGGCTTCCTCACGCTCACCGACCGCGCCAAGGACGTCATCAAGTCCGGCGGCGAGTGGATCTCCAGCGTCGAGCTGGAGAACGCCCTGATGGCGCACCCGGACGTCGCGGAGGCCGCCGTCGTGGCCGTCCCGGACGAGAAGTGGGGCGAGCGCCCGCTCGCGACGGTCGTCCTCAAGGAGGGCGCCACCGCGGACTACGAGTCGCTGCGCGCCTTCCTCGCCGAGTCCGGCATCGCGAAGTGGCAGCTGCCGGAGCGGTGGTCGGTCATCCCGTCCGTGCCGAAGACGAGCGTCGGAAAGTTCGATAAAAAGGTCATCCGCAAGCAGTACGCGCAGGGCGAGCTGGACATCACGCAGCTCTGAGTCACTGTCCGGACAGAGCGAGGGCGGCACGGGTGCGTTCCCGTACCGCCCTCGCCGTATGCCTCGGTACGCCGGTCAGCTGGCGTGCACGCGGGGCGCACCCCGTGCGTACGCCGTCAGTTCGTGCCGATCTTCGCGAGCAGGTCGACGATGCGGGACTGCACCTCGTCGCTCGTCGAGCGCTCCGCCAGGAACAGCACGGTCTCGCCCGAGCCGAGCCGGGGCAGCTCGGACCGGTCGATGTCGGCCGAGGTGTAGACGACCAGCGGGGTGCGGTTGAGCTGTCCGTTGGCGCGCAGCCAGTCGACGATGCCGGCCCGGCGGCGGCGCACCTGCATCAGGTCCATCACCACGAGGTTCGGCCGAATCCGGGTCGCCAGTGACACGGCCTCGCTGTCCGTCGCGGCGCACGCCACCTGCATGCCCCGTCGCTCCAGCGTCTCCGTCAGCGCGGCCGCGATGTCCTCGTGCTCCTCGATCAGCAGGACGCGCGGCGGGTGCTGTTCGCTGTCGCGCGGTGCGAGCGCCTTCAGGAGTACGGCAGGGTCGGCGCCGTACGCCGCCTCCCGCGAGGCCTGCCCCAGACCGGCCGTCACCAGCACGGGCACCTCGGCGGCCACCGCCGCCTGTCGCAGGGACTGCAACGCCTTTCGGGTGATCGGCCCGGTCAGTGGGTCTACGAACAGCGCGGCGGGGAACGCCGCGATCTGCGCGTCCACTTCCTCGCGCGAGTGCACGATCACCGGCCGGTAACCGCGGTCGCTCAGCGCCTGCTGCGTGGAAACGTCGGGCGCGGGCCAGACGAGCAGGCGGCGCGGGTTGTCCAGCGGCTCGGGGGGCAGTTCGTCGTCGACGGGCTGCGGGGAGGGCCGGTTGGCGACCTCGACCGCGCCACCCGGGCCGTCCAGCGGCTCGGGTCCCTCGGCCGCGCCCTCGTCGGGCGCCCCGATGGCGTACGCGCGTCCCTCGGCGGGCGGCGCGGACATCAGCTGCCCCGACCCCTGCCCGTGCACGGTGCCGCCGGTCGCCGGGGCCGTTGGGCCGGGCTGGGGGGCGGCAGGAGCCGGCGTGGTGGGCGCGGGGCCGGTGAGCGCGGGGCGCTCCTCCTGGCCCGCCTCGGGCTCGGGCGGCGCGGCCAGCTTGCGGCGCCGCCCGACGCTGCTGCTGCCGCCGAGTGTCTGGTTCTGCTGGTGGGCGATGTGCTGGGCGAACGGCACGCCCTGCCCGAGCGTGCGCACGCTGAACGCGCGCCCCTGCGTCGAGTCCGGCGACCCCGGCATGGGCGCCTCGTCGGGCAACGGCTGCCGCCGCGCGTCGGGTGCGGGCGCCAGCGTGCGGGGGCGGGCCGGAGGTGCGGCGGGCGCGGCCGCGGTGGGCGCCACCGCACCGGTGGTGTGGGCGGTCGCGCCGGTGCTCTGCGTCTCCGGCGCGGCGGGGCCCTGCCCGGAGGCGTCGTCGTCCCAGGCGCCGGGGTGTGCGGGGGGCGCGTCGGGCGCGCCGAGGCCCGGGTCGCCGGGGGCGTCCGGTTCGGCCGGGGCGACCGGGGTGCCTGCGGACGATGTGCTCTGCGCGGGATGCGGGAAGGGCATGGCCTGGGCGCCCGGGGTGTTCGCTGCGGGCGGCGCAATCGGTGTGCCTGCGGGCGGTGTGGCCTGCGCGGGATGCGGGAAGGGCGCGGGCCGGTCGACCGGGATGCCCGGGGCCGGTGGCACGACCGGGGCGCCCGGCGCGGACGGGGCCGCCGGCGTGGACGGGGCGCCCGGGGCCGCCGGCGTGGACGGAGCCCCCGGGGCCGCCGGCGTGGACGGAGCCCCCGGGGCCCCCGCCATCTGCCCAGGCAGTGCGAACGGCGCCGGCGGCACCTCCTGCGCACCGGTGTCCCCGTGGCGGGCGCGCCGCCGGCCGGTGGGCGCGGGCTGCGCCTGCGGCGGAACGGGGGCGTGTTCCGGCGCAACAGCCAGAGCATCGGGCGCGGCGGTGTCGGGCGTACCAGGCGCCCCGGCCCCGGGCTCGTACGTACCGCCGGAAGCCTCACGCGTACCCACGCCGACCTCGTACGAACCGCTGGAGGCTCCACGGGTACCGCCAGCGAGCCCCGAGCCCTCCGGCTCCCCGCCCTCCGGCTCCCCGCCCTCCGGCTCCCCGCCCTCCGCCGGCGCGCGGTCCGCGTCGGCGGGCGGCAGGGCGAAGGGGACGCGGGGGCCGGCGTCGGCGGCGGCGCGGTCCTGGGCGGCGGCCAGCGCGCGGCGGGCGCGTCGGCCGGACGGCTGCGGTGCCGGTGCGGGCAGCTCCGGAGAAGGGGCCATCGCGCCGGGAGCCGGACGGGCGGCTTGGTCGAGGTTCGAGAAGGCGGCGGGGGCGGTGGACTCGACGGCGTTCACGACGGGGGGCAGGGCCAGCCGGCCCTCCTCGCCCGGGTTCCTCCGGTGTCCGCCGGCCGCCACCGGGACCTGCGCCTCGGCCGGGACGCCCTGCGGCGGCACGGTCTGCCCGCGCTGCGGCCGGGCACCCACGCCCTGCGCACCCTCGGCGGCGGTCACCACGGACCCCTCCGACGGAGCGGCCGAGGGCAGCGCGAGGGCCTGCCCCGGGGCGCCCGCGACGGCGGAGCCGGGGCCCGTCTCGGCGGGGCTGGGGCGCCCGCGACGGCGTCCGGAGCCCTGGGTGGCCTGCTGTGCGGGGATCAGCTCGTTCGGGGCGGCTTCGGGAGCGGGGGCCGCACGGCGCGCACGCCGGCGCCCGGTCGGCGCGGCCGCGCCGGTGTCCCCGGGGGCCGCCTCCAGCTCGCCGGTACCGTCGGAGCCGCCCACGGGGCTGTCCAGGAAGGCATCGGTGGACGAACGCCGCGCCCGGCGCCGGCCCCTTCCCGCCTCGGGGGCGTCCGACACCGCCGGCGCGGGGCCCGCATGATCGGACTCGGGCGCCACCGGAGGAGCCGCCTCCACCTGGGGCTCCGGCGGCGCCACCGTGCCCGCCCCGGCGCCGATCGGCACCTCAAGGACGTACGCACTGCCGCTCATGCCCGGCATCTCGTGCGTCTGGAGCACACCGCCGTGCGCACGGACGATGCCGCTGACGATCGGCACGTGCACCGGGTCTCCCCCGGCGAACGGCCCGCGCACCTCGATGCGTACGACCTCACCGCGCTGGGCGGCGGCGACCACGATGGTCGAGTCGACGTAACCGCCACCGGGCACGAGCCGTGCCTTGCCGGTCGAATCGACGCCGGCGACATCCGCGACGAGATGGGCGAGGGCGGTCACCAGGCGTCCGGCGTCGACCTCCGCCTCGATCGGCGGGGCGTGCACCGCGAACTGTGCGCGCCCCGGCCCGATCAGCTCGACCGAGGCGTCGATACCGGCCGTGACGACCCCGTCGAGCAGCACCCGCGTCTTGACGAGCGCCTCCGCGCCGCCGTCGAGGCGCTGGTAGCCCAGCACGTTGTCGATGAGCGTCGTCATACGCGCGTAGCCCGCGGCCAGGTGGTGCAGGATCTGGTTCGCCTCGGGCCACAGCTGGCCGGCGGGGTCGGCGGCGAGTGCGGCGAGTTCCCCGCGCAGTTCCTCCAGGGGCCCGCGCAGCGACTCGCCGAGCACGGCGGTGAGCTGGGTGTGCCGGGCGGTGAGGTCCGTCAGCCGCTCGGTCTGCTCCTCCAGCTCGGAGGCGTACCGCTCGGTGCGGTCGGCCAGCTCCGCGGCGTGCGCCTCCTTGAGAGCGGCGAGCTCGGCGGCGTGCCGTTCGGTGAGCTCGGTGACCTCGGCGGTGTGGCTCGCGGTCAGCTCGGTGACCTCGGACTTGCGCTGCTTGTCCAGCTCCTCGTAGGGGCGGCGGTCGGTGAACGTCATCACGGCACCGACGAGCTGGTCACCGTCGCGGACGGGCGCGGTGGTCAGGTCGACCGGCACCTGTTCCCCGCTCTTGGACCACAGAACCTGCCCGCGCACCCGATGTTTGCGTCCCGACTTCAGCGTGTCGGCGAGTGGGGACTCCTCGTACGGGAAGGGCTCGCCCTCCGCACGGGAATGCAGGATCAGCGGGTGCAGCTCCTGGCCGCCGAGGTCGCTGGCCCGGAAGCCGAGGATCTGCGCGGCGGCGGGGTTGACCAGGACGACCCGGCCGTCCGTGTCCGTACCGACGACACCCTCGGCCGCGGCCCGCAGGATCATCTCGGTCTGGCGCTGCGAGCGGGCCAGCTCGGCCTCGGTGTCGACGGTGCCGGAGAGGTCGCGCACGACGAGCATCAGCAGCTCGTCACCCGTGTAGCTGCCCCCGTAGGAGCCCTGGACGTCCTTGTACGCCGCCTGCCCGTCCTCCAGGCTGGCGCTCGTCACCTCGACGGGGTACTCGTTGCCGTCGGTACGGCGCGCGATCATGCGCGTGGGCTTCGTACGGCCCCGCTCGTCCGCAGCCTCCGGCCGGCGCATCGACCCCGGGATCAGCTTGGAGTCGAACTCCGGCAGCAGATCGAGCAGCCCGCGACCGACGAGCGCGGTGCCCGGCGTCTCGAACATTTCGAGGGCGATGGTGTTGGCGTTGACGACCGTACCGTTGCAATTGACGAGCAGAAGCCCGTCCGGAAGGGCATCGAGTATGGCTGCGAGGCGAGCAGCGCCTCGGGATGGCCTGCTGCTCACGACGACGCTTCCTCCCTGATTACTGCACCTTGCCGACAGCGGGCCCCATCTTGCCCCTCGGGCCTCAGGCTGTCACTGAAGGAGTCTAAAGGCAGGGGAGGGGCGTGGGGCTGCGGATGAGGGGGAGCTCTCACCAAGGTTTGGTGCATTCGGTGTACGGCTCCGACCCGCGCCGGGCCCCGCAGGGACCCGCCGCAGGGCCTCGGGCGGGGTCACCGCACGTTCGGCAGGACCGGGCGCAGGCCGTTCCACCGGGCGATCTCGCACCCGTTGGTCCGCCTGAACGAGGCGTCGACGTGGCGCCCGTGCCAGGTCCCGGTGACGCGGGAGGTCGCTTCCCCGCCGTACTGCTGCGTACACATCGCGTCCCTGGACACGGGTGCGAACGGGTCCGCCCCCTCCCCCTCCAGCTGCCCCAGCCGCTCGCACGCCTGCGCCGCGACCGGGTGGGTCCCGCGGGCCGGCCCGCACTCCAGCTCGTACCTCCCGTCGGCCTCCGGGTTGCCGGAGCCGGAAACGACGACGGTGAGCCGGGTGCCCGCGCCGTCGTCCTGGAGGAGCGGCAGGGGCAGGGACAGCGGCAACGGGAGGGGCCCGGACGCGGCGGTGGCGGCGGGCGCGGCGGCGGACAGCGCGGCGAGGGACGCGACAGCGGTGAGAGCGAGACGGCGCATCATTGCGGACTCCTGTGGCGGAAGAACCTGCGGGGGCGGCGCCCCCGCCCTGCCTAACGCGCCACCCGCCCCGGCGTTGCGCACGGCAACCGCTTTGCCCTCCTGGCCGACCGCCTAGTACCGTAGGCCGCGATTGGTGGCGCAGCGTGCAGCTGTGTCATCATCTGCACGCACCACCCGCGCTCGCGCGGGCGCTGCGCTGGAGGCGTCGCCTAGTCCGGTCTATGGCGCCGCACTGCTAATGCGGTTTGGGGCTTACCCCCCATCGAGGGTTCAAATCCCTCCGCCTCCGCACCACCACCGAAGCCCCGGTCCCCAGGACCGGGGCTTCGCCCGTTCCCGGCGTCTTCCCAGCTCAGGCCGGGTCCGGGCAATGGATTTCGCGTCCCGGCGCAGGTCATGTAATGTTGTTCTCGCAACGCCGACGGGGCAGAAAAAACCCCAGAAGCACAAGCACTCGTAGCTTAACGGATAGAGCATCTGACTACGGATCAGAAGGTTGCAGGTTCGAATCCTGCCGAGTGCACAGCAGACGAGAGGCCTCCGGGAGAAATCCCGGGGGTCTCTGTCGTATGTCGTGACGGCAGTGATTGACCGCCACCGCTTCGATCGTGCTGGTCCCCTCGCAGAAATGAAGAGTGGTTCACCTCGCCGACGTCAGGCGGGACTCACCCCCTAGCCGACGAGGATCTCGATCGGTGAGGTTCCCGGCTTCTGTTTCGCCTCCGTCTACTCGCTTACTTCATGTCGTCGTCTTTCCGCAGGCATCGGTCGGCGCACCTGCCGTCGTGGCTGACTTCTGTGGCTGAGGTCGCCAACGGCACGGCTCAGCTGACCAGGGAAGGCGGCGCGATCGTTCGTCCGCGGTCGTAGAGGTCTCGCGCGGTGGCGTTCTTCAGATGCGGCCGGAGAAGGCCGAACATGGTTCTGACCCGGTCGTCGGCTCGGCCGGACTGCACCATGGGGTAGTCGTCGAGCGCCTGATGCCAGGTGTCGCAGGCCGCTTCCAGGTGGCCGACCTCCAGTTGCCGTTCGGCCAGCATGGCGCGGTGTCGGACGCGGGCACGGCGATAGACGCTGTAGCGCACCTTGTCGGACTGCTGCATGGCTTCGATGGCGCCGGTGACGTCGCCGAGTTCGTAACGCACCTGGCTGATGTGGTAGTTGAGTGACGCTGGGTCGTACGAGCCGAATGCCTTGCCGCGCGACTCGGCACGGTCCATGGCGGTCTCGGCCTCCCGGATGTACCGCAGTGCCCGGGTTCGGTCGCCGGTCTGTGCGGCGGCGTGTGCTTGCTGGCCGGCGAGGAAGGCCAGCATGCGAGGTCCTGCTTTAGGGGAGGCGGCTGCTGCGGCGTCTGCCAGTTCCATGGCCTTGCCCCCGTGGCGGAGGTCGATGGCCTGGACGCTCATGCCGCGCAGAGTAGTGCAGTAGGTCAAGTGGTCCTCGGCGGTGCCCGCCAGTTCCAGTGCTTTGACGTAGTAGCGCTGTGCGAGGCCGTGCAGCCCCTCGTCCACGGCCATGTAACCGGTCAGGTACAGCAGGTCCGAAGCTGCGGACAGCATGGCCTTCCGTACGTCTTCGGGGGCGTCGGCGCGCAGATAGGACGCCACGGTGTTCACCATGAACGAGGCGGCCATGGGGCGTGCGTGGCGACCACCGAACTGGTCGTCGAGTTCCGAGACGCGCTCGGTCATGGCGATGACCATGTCCACTTCATTCATGCCTATCCGGCGGACGCGGCCGGACTGGACCGCTTCGGCACGGCCGATGACATCCGGCCACCCGGGAATCGTGAGGGCGACGGAGAACAGGCCGGCCCCCAGGACGCTGCGGCGCGATGGGTCCATGTCCTGCCTCCCGAGGTCGATCAGCCCCTCCACGGTATCCGCGGCTGTCGGGGAGTGATCGCGGGGAACGGGCAGACCGGCCTCAGCGTGCGTTACGGGCCGCCCCAGACGCCGAGAGAGGGCTTCCAGTACGCACACCCGCACGGCCCCGCGAGGCACGGTGCCGCCCAGCCAATGACTCACTGCCGACTCGTCGTATCGCAGGGGTGTGCCCATCTCGGTTCCCACACGGTTCACCGCCCGAGCGAACTGGCGGTAAGTCCAGCGGCTCTCGGTGAGCAGACGCCCGAGCGCCCCGTTCGGTTCACGCTCGGCCATGCCCTCAACTCCCCGTGCCCTTGCGAACTTTCAAGGCTTTCAAGTCCCGGCGTCGCTCCAACGGTACCGCTGTGCGTGGTCACACGGTTGCGTAGAGGCAGTAGGGGACGGCGAGACCTCGCCGCAGCCAACGTCTGAGGGACTGAGGGATGAAGAGCGAAGCGCGGGCCCGACTGGCCCAGTTGATCGAAGAGCGTGGAGTGGACGGGGCGCTGAGGATCGGCGCCTACGAGGGCGCGGACCCGCCGCCGGGCTCGAACCTGTTCCCCCTGTGCGAGTGCCCGCTGCACAGCCGTCCCGATCCTCAGGACGCTGCGGCTGGGCTGAGCATCGCAGTGCGCGAGGCGAACGAGCGCAGTCGCGGCGAGCGGCTGTGAGGCAGTTATCCGCAGTCGTCGGCCGTCACGCCGCAGCGCTGCTGATCATCGCCGTCTCCGCGTCGATCGGCTTCGTCCTAGGCGTGACATCTGCCTCCACCCCCACCTGACTCCTCCCTCCCCACACATTCAGTTCCACGTGTGGCGAGGGAGGGCCCACTGCCGAAAGGGGTGGGCACCCGTCCGGCCGCCTTCTTTCGTCAGGGCCGGCAGCCGGACGGGCTCAGCTCCGCAGCATCAGCCGCGGGGCCCGTTTCAACCGTAAGAGGAGAACACGATGAACGTGGACGAACTGTTCACCGGGGATCTGATCACCGGCGTCCCGGCCGTCGAGGCCACGCTGCTCGACAAGATGCCCGGCGGTGGCGACAACAACGGCGACCACTGCTCCAAGTAGCCGAGGGCTGAGCCAGGCGGGGCGGGGTCGTTCGCGGCCCCGCCCCGCCGCATGACTTCGAAAGGGACGACATGTTGTCGATGCGTCTGCGCCTGGCCGATCTCCAGCAGCCGCGATGGAAACCGGAAGGAGGCCGCTGGGTCAACGGCGAGAGCTGGATCGAGCCCGCGAACGTGCCCACGCTGGTCATGGAGGTACGCGACGACCAGGCGTCATGTGTGCGGATGAGGGTGAAGGAATGCAAGAGGGGCGAGGCCGACTTCGTTGAGGTCGTCATGACGACCGGCGAAGCCCGACTCACAGCGGGCGCCTTCGGGACAGCCCCGCTGTACCTGCTGGAGAAGGCCGGCGAGCTGCACGCCTCATGGGACGTGGCAGCACTGGGGCCGTACCTGTCGGCTGACCGCCTGGCGCCGCGTGTTGTGGCGCGGACGCTGACCAGGCAGCATCGCTACACATCCGAGACGCTGTTCGAGGGTGTCCACCGTCTGACGGAGCGGGCGTCGGCCACGTTCACCGCTGCCGGAATCGGCATCCGCTACCCGGAACCTGCCGAACACGTCCTGGAGCCCCGCGCGCTGCGTCCCGGTGTCGATCCACTCGCCATGCTCGACGAGTTGCTGACCGACGTGATCCGTGAAGCGCCGAGCGCTACGGGGTGTGTGGGCCTCGAACTGTCGGGTGGCGCCGACTCCGGGAACGTAGCCCTGGCCGTGAAGGCGGCGCGCATTCCGCAGGTGCACAGCTTCGGCTTACTGGTCGGGGGAAGCATCGGCAGGCAGCAGAGCGAGCGCCGCAACGCGTACGCCGATCACTGCGGCTTCAGAGATGTGGCCATTCCCGCCTTGCGGTACCCGCCGTTCTGCCCCGGCGGCGTACGCGCTCTGCGCCGCCCGCATGATCCGGCGGGGGCGTTCTACCAGGAAGCCTTCGACGCCGTACGCGAGCAGGCAGCCACCCGACGGTGCGAGATCATGTTCACCGGCGGTGGAGGGGACGAGGTCAACGCCCACCACTCAAGGACGTCCGCGGAGCTGCCGACGCCGGAAGCCGTTCCGTGGCTCGGTCCGAAGGCGGTCGGCGCCCTGGGCGAGGTGAACGAGCACCTGGCGCCCATTCCCGTCCTGCCCGTGCCGACCCTGATGGCATTCGGCATGCACAATCCCGGCTTCCTGCGAGTCGGCGTCTGGCCGGTGAGCCCGCTCGTACACCCGCGGATCGTCCGGTTCATGGAGCAGCTGCCTCACGAGTACAAACGGGGCAAGGCGCTGTTCCGAGAGCGGATCAGGCGGGCAGGACTGCCGGAGTCGGTGGCGTCACCGGCCGAACCGGAGAACTTCCTGGCTGTCCTGGAGAAGGGGCTGCGCTCCTACGGCCTACCCGTACTGGACGACATGCTCAAGGAATCCGCCCTGGTCGATCTCGGCTACGTTGACGGCAAGGCACTCGCTCAGGCCCGCAGGGACGCCGGTGCCGCTTTGACCGTCCCTGATCTGCTGTGCGATGTCCTCGCCCTTGAGGTCGGACTGCGGAGCCTCATGTGACCGGCCACGACACGGAAGCGGAACCAGTGGAAGCGACGAACCTCCTCTACCGGGACCCGGCCCTGTACGACGTGATCCAGTCCGACAGCACCGGCGCCGACATGTGTCAGACCTTGATCGATACGCATCGGCCGGACGCCCGGACGCTGCTCGACTTCGGATGCGGCACCGGCAGGGACCTGGAGATCCTGGCGAAGCGCTACGAGTGCACCGGCCTGGACCTCCAGCCCGGCATGGTCGACTACGCCCGCCAGGTCCGGCCGAAGCTGGACATCCGCATCGGAGACATGCGCACCGCGCGACTCCGGCGGTGCGTGGACGTCGTGACCTGCCTGGGCAACAGCCTCGCCTACGTCCACGACAACGACGAGATCACCCAGGTCTTCGCCACGTTCGCGGCCCACGCCCACCGGGGCAGCCTGCTCATTCTCTGCTCCCCCGTCGCACCCATCACGCGTACCGAACCGGTGACCGCCACGGTCGACACCCCGCGCGGCCTGGCGACCGTCACGATCCGCCACGAGTGGGACCTGCAAACCCAGATCAACACCATGCACCGGCACTGGGCACTCCCCTCAGGGGACGAGGCCCAGGACGAGATCCGCAGACGCGTCCTCTTTCCGAGGGAGCTCGAACAGTACGCGGAGCGGGCCGGCTTCGAGGTCCTGGACATGATGGACAGTTCCGGAGCCAGGCTCACAGGGCCGACCGCGTACACGGTGGCCAAGTGCACCTGACTTTTTTAACGGACGGTGAGAGACGCTGAGCTGGATGTCCCATCTGGACCCGGGTAACGGACCTGGCCCTTTCCCTGCTTGCTGAGGTGACTCTCTGCTAGGAAACAGGCATGGATGCTGCGCTTGTCGGACTCGGAGGTACAACCGTGGGTGCCTTCGCAGGCTTTGCGGGCGCTTGGCTGGCTCAGCGTGGGCAGGTACGGCTTCAACGCGAGCAGCGTGTGCACGCTGAACAGGTGAGGTGGCTAGGTGAGAAGAAGCCTCTTTATCGCGATCTCACGATCGCTCTGCACGGGTGGCACGACTCTCTGGTCGCCATCTGGAAGAACGAGGATGGCAGCGATCTGGCCGAGCATCGCACGGCTGCCTACAAGTGGTCCATTGAAGCCTCGCTCATAGCCAACGACGATGTCCGCTCAGCACTCGTAAAAGTGCAGCGGTCCTTCATGCATGACGCCCAGCCCATCATTCTCAGGCGGCCTGACGAAAGGGACGGCTGGCCGCTCAAGAGCGTCGAAGACGCGATGGAAGAGCTGGAAGCAGCCTTCCGAGCAGAACTCGCGTCGCCACGACAACTGGAGGCGCCTCGCGAACGGACTTTCCGTTGGGGGCGTCAAATTCCGCCCGAATCGCGTCGGATCGAGCGCGGAGCCGCTGCGGGATGAAGGGGCGTCCGTACAGCAACTCCATACCGCAACCTCAGCAACCGACCCTGACCGATAGCGCTCATGCGGGGCCTCGCAGCGGCCGGTGTGACCATCGCAGACCGATCCCGGCCCCTGGCGTTTCCCGAACAGCAGCGAAGGGGAGTCTGCCCGGGACTGCGGCTCAGTGAAGGTGCCGACCGTCGGCCTCTTGGAGGATGAGAGGGGCGGGGATCCACGGCCTGCAACATAGTCCCGAGGTGGCTCCCGGGGACCTTTGTGCCCGCCCCTCTTGACCGCGGACCTCGAAGGTTCTCTGACCGGTCTCTATCCACTGGCAAGCTAGCAAGTGGCTGTGACAATGGGCCGGGGCCTCAGGCGTTTTCGGGGAGCTGCTGCGGGAGTGGCGCGCCGGCCCCCGTTCTCATGGAGTCGCTGCGTCGTGCGGGAGCTTGCACGCGTCGTGCTTCATATGAAGGATCCGGAGGTCATGCAGGGCGGTGGTGGGGAAGGGGTGCTGTACCCACTTGGCTCGGTATCCGTCCTCGCCGTACAGGCGCAGCAGGTTCTGTGCCGCCTCCGTGATGGCGTGGGTCAGAAAGGCGCGGGGCTGTTTCGACCGCCATACGAGCTTTCCGGCTGAGTCGGGCTTGTCGTAGCTCGCGTCCATGTCGGGAAACTCGTAGATCGCGATGGTCACGTCGGCGTCCTGGCTGCGAAGGACCCACCTCATCTCGATGGGTTCGAGGTCGAAGGAGACTCGCTGGACGGAGGGTGCGGGGTCGTAGAGGCCCGCTACGCGACGGATCAGGTCGGCGAGAGCGTCGGTGCAGTAGCTGACGACGTGCTTCGTCTCGGACGTGCTGTCTGCTATGCGGCAGGTGGCCCAGCCCGATCCGCTGAGTTCCCAGCTGAAGTCGAGATCGCCTGGCATCGTTCAGCTCCCTGTCGTGTACTGGCCCGGTCGCGCCTTCAGACGGGGTGATCGTAGAGCTTCCACGGTGAAGGCCCTCAGGCGCATGCCCCGGGGGCCTCCACCGCGCTTCTCTACGCCAGGCGTTCGCGGATCAGGTTGATGACCGCGGGGGCGTGGTCGTTCAGGTAGAAGTGGCCGCCCTTGTAGGTGTGGAAGGTGGTCGTTGACGTGGTGTGGGTGGTCCAGGCTGTGGCTTCCTCGTCGGTTACCTCGGGGTCTTCTGTGCCGTTCAGGACCTCGATCGGGCAGTTCAGAGGCGTTGAGCCCTGGTAGCGGTACGTTTCTGCGGCTCTGTAGTCGGCTCGGATGGCCGGGAGGACGGAGCGGAGGAGTTCGTCGTCGGCCAGGACCGCGGGGTCGGTGCCGCTCATGCGGCGGATGGTGGTCAGGAGTTGGGCGTCCGGGGAGAGATGGACGTTTTCGTTCTCGCGAGGGCGGGAAGGGGCGCGGCGGCCCGAGGCGAAGAGGACGCGCGGGGTGGTGCCGGCGGCCTCCAGGCGGAGGACGACCTCGAAGCCCAGGGTCGCGCCGAGGCTGTGGCCGAAGAGGGCGATGGGGCGGTCGCACCAGGGGAGCATTTCGGCGGTGACCAGGTCGGCCAGGCGGCGGACGTCGTCCACGCACGGTTCGTTGCGGCGGTCCTGGCGGCCGGGGTACTGGACCGCGATCACGTCCGCGGCCGGGGTCAGGGCTCGGGAGACCGGGAAGTAGTAGCTCGCCGATCCGCCCGCGTGGGGCAGGCAGAAGAGGCGTACGGGGGCCTGTTCGGCCGGGTGGAAGCGGCGTAGCCAGCTCGTGGCGGGGCGCGTTGAGGTGGTCATCTGGGTGCGGTGTCCTTACGCAGTGCTGTCATCGGGCCGCCGGCCAGGTGCCCGGGGGGTGCCAGCCTCTTGTGGGGCCCCAGTTGGACCGGGGTGGGGCGGCGGGGTTCTCGGGCGCCTCCTGGGTCCTCGTCGCGGAGAGGAGGACCAGGAGGACGGCGGCCAGTTCGGTGGGGGTCGGGTTTCCGCCTTCGATGCGGATGGAGGAGTCGGCCATGTCAGAACGGAGGGTTGCCGTGCTTGCGCTCGGGTAGCGGCACGTGCTTGGCGCGCAGGACGTCCAGGGCGTCGGCCAGCACCTGGCGGGTGGAGGCGGGGTCGATGACGTCGTCCACCAGGCCGCGTTCGGCCGCGTAGTACGGGTGCATCAGCTCCTGGCGGTACTGCTTGACGCGCTGGGCGCGGGCCGCCTCCGGGTCGTCGGCGGCGGCGATCTCGCGGCGGAAGACGACGTTGGCGGCGCCCTCCGCGCCCATGACGGCGATCTCGTTGGTGGGCCAGGCGAAGGACAGGTCGCAGCCGATGGACCGGGAGTCCATCACGATGTACGCGCCGCCGTACGCCTTGCGCAGGATGACCTGTACGCGGGGGACCGTCGCGTTGCAGTAGGCGTACAGGAGCTTCGCGCCATGGCGGATGACCCCGTTGTGCTCCTGGTCGCTGCCGGGCAGGAAGCCGGGCACGTCGACCAGGGTGACCAGCGGGATGCTGAACGCGTCGCAGGTCTGCACGAAGCGCGCGGCCTTTTCGGAGGCGTGGATGTCCAGGACGCCGGCGAGGGAGGCGGGCTGGTTGGCGACGATGCCGACCACATGGCCGTCGAGGCGGGCCAGACCGCAGATGATGTTGGTCGCCCAGTTGGCGTGCACCTCGAAGAGGTCGCCGTCGTCGACGATCTCCTCGATCACGGCCCGCATGTCGTATGAGAGGTTGGGGTCGGCCGGGACCAGCCGGGACAGGGTGTCGCCGGGGCGGTCGACCGGGTCCTCGCAGGGGACGACCGGCGGGAGTTCGCGGTTGTTGGACGGGAGGAGGGAGAGCAGGTGGCGTACCTCCTCCAGGCACTCCTCCTCGGTGTCGTACAGGAACGCGCTCGCGCCCGACACCGTGGAGTGCACCTGCGCGCCGCCGAGGTCGTTGTGCGTGATCTTCTCGCCGGTGACGGCCTGCACGACGTCGGGGCCCGTGATGTACATCTGTGAGATGTCGCGGACCATGAACACGTAGTCCGTGAGCGCCGGGGAGTACGTGGCGCCGCCGGCGCACGGGCCGAGCATCACGCTGATCTGCGGGATCACCCCGGACGCGGCGACGTTGCGGCGGAAGATGCCGCCGTAACCGGCGAGTGCGGTCACACCCTCCTGGATACGGGCGCCCGCGCCGTCGCTGAGCGACACCAGCGGGGCACCGGCCGCCAGCGCGAGGTCCATCACCTTGTGGATCTTCTGGGCGTGCGCCTCACCGAGTGAGCCGCCGAAGATCCGGAAGTCGTGTGCGTACACGAACACCCTCCGGCCCTCGACCTGGCCCCAGCCGGTCACCACGCCGTCGGTGTGCGGTCTGCGGTCCTCAAGGCCGAATCCCGCCGCGCGGTGGCGGCGCAGCTGTTCGATCTCGCGGAAGGTACCCGGATCGAACAGCAGGTCCAGCCGCTCGCGCACCGTGAGCTTGCCCCGCGCGCGCTGCGCCTCGGTGGCGCTCGGCGAAGGGCCCAGCTCCACGGCCTCCTTGATCGCTCCTCGTTCGGCCACTCGGACACTGACATCGGCAACGGTCATGATCCACCCGTCTCTTCGGCCATCGGGCCCGCCGATGGCGGCGCCCTGGGCAGTGCGTGTCATTGAAGGGCCCGGGGCGTGCGTGGAGAACACCGACCACCCCCCTGACCGCTCCCCGGCCCGGCAGGACCCCGGCCCAACAGGCATCTCGTCCGCCACAACCCCTGCCACCGGCGGTTTCGCAGGGGCGCGGGGGTCGCGCGGGCAGGGTCAACACCTGGGGGGATAGGGGTGTCGCCGTCCTCCGCGGGCGACCTAGCGTGCGGACACCCCGTGGCTGGAATGACTCGGGGGATTCGATACGAGCTGGGAGCGTGCAGATGTCCGCGGGCTTCGATCCTGTCGCTGATGACATGTCCGGCGCGGAGGTCCGCCCGGAGGGACGCTCGGAGGTCCGTCCGGGGGAGCACCCCGGGGCCGCCCTGGCCGGCCGGCTCTCCGGGCTTCCGGGGAGCGAGCAGTCCAGGCTCCTGACCGACCTCGTCTGCGAGCAGACCGCGGAGTGCCTGTGCAAGGTGCGCCCCGACAGTGAGCCGGTGGTCGTCGCCCAAACCTCCTTCCGGGAACTGGGGCTTGATTCCATCGCCCTCGTCGACCTGCACGCGCGCATCAACGCGGCGACCGGGCTCGCGCTGCCCGTGACCGCCGCCTTCGACCACCCGAGCCCCGAACTGCTCGCCGACCGCGTCCGTACCGAGCTGCTCGGCACACCCGCCGGGCGGGCAGCCGCCGCACCCGTCGCGGAGCCGGCACCGGCCTTCGACGGTGAGCCCATCGCGGTCGTCGGGATCAGCGGCCGTTTCCCCGGCGGGATCCGTTCGGCCGAGGACCTGTGGAACCTGGTCGACGCGGGTGCGAGCGCCGTCGGTCCGTTCCCCGACAACCGGGGCTGGAACCTGGACGCGCTGTTCGACGAGGACCCCACCGTTCCCGGCACCTGCTACACGCAAACCGGCGGGTTCCTGCACGATGCCGCCGAGTTCGACGCCGAGTTCTTCGGGATCGGCCCGCGCGAGGCGCTGGCCATGGACCCGCAGCAGCGGTTGCTCCTGGAGACGGCCTGGGAGGCGTTGGAGCGTACGGGGATCGACCCGACCTCGCTGCGCGGCAGCCGTACGGGCGTGTTCATCGGCGCCGGTCCCTCCGAGTACGGGCCCCGGGTGCAGGACGCGCCCGAGAACCTGACCGGGTACCTCGTCACCGGTGGCGCGCTCAGTGTCACCTCGGGGCGGGTCGCGTACGCGCTCGGCCTTGAGGGTCCGGCGCTCACCGTCGACACCGCCTGCTCCGGGTCCCTGGTCTCCCTGCACCTCGCCGTCCAGTCGCTGCGCCGGGGCGAGTGCTCGATGGCGCTGGCGGGCGGGGTCACCGTCCTCAGCACGCCCGGCCTGTTCACGGAGTTCAGCCGGCAGCGCGGTCTCGCCCCGGACGGGCACATCAAGGCGTTCGCGGACGGCGCCGACGGGACCTCCTTCGCGGAGGGTGTCGGGCTGCTCGTGGTGGAACGGCTTTCCGACGCGCGGCGCAACGGCCACAAGATCCTCGCCGTCGTCCGGGGTTCGGCCATCAACCAGGACGGCGCGAGCAACGGCCTCACCGCCCCCAGCGGCACCGCCCAGCAGCGCGTCATCGCCCAGGCCCTCGCCGACGCCGGGCTCACCCCCGCCGAGGTGGACGCGGTCGAGGCACACGGCACGGGCACCACCCTCGGCGACCCGATCGAGGCGAGCGCCCTCATCGCCACCTATGGCAAGGACCGGCCCGGGGACCGGCCGCTGTGGCTCGGCTCGGTCAAGTCGAACCTCGGGCACACCCAGGCGGCCGCCGGAGTGGCCGGGCTGATGAAGATGATCATGGCGATGCGGAACGGGGTCCTTCCCCGCACCCTGCACGTCGACACCCCTACCGGCAACGTCGACTGGTCCGCCGGGACCGTGCAACTGCTCACCGAGCCCGTCGCGTGGCCGCAGACGGAGGACCGGCCGCGCCGGGCGGGCGTCTCCGGCTTCGGGATCAGCGGCACCAACGCCCATGTGATCGTGGAGGAACCGCCGGCCGAGGACGAGGGTCCGGTCGCCGGGGAGTCCGTTGCCGGGCCCGTGCTCGTGCCCGTCGGCGCGCGCTCCGAGGACGGGCTGCGCGCCCAGGCCGCCCGGCTGGCGGACTTCCTGGCGGAGCGGGACGAGCTCACCGCCGCCGACCTCGGGCACGCGCTCGGCACCGGCCGCGCCGCACTCGAACACCGCGCCGCCGTCGTCGCGGACGGCCGCGACGAACTGCTCGACAAGCTGCGCGCACTCGGCGAAGGCACCGCCATCACCGACACGCACACGGGCACGCTGCCCGCCGGCCGGCTCGCGTTCCTCTTCACCGGCCAGGGCAGCCAGCGCCTCGCGATGGGCCGCCGCCTGTACGACGCCTTCCCGGTCTTCGCGGACGCTCTCGCCGACGCCATCGGCTGGCTCGACCTGCAGCTCGACCTCTCGCTGTGGGACGTCCTGTTTGCCGAGGAGGGCTCGCGGGAAGCGGCCCTGCTCGACCAGACGCGGTACGCGCAGACCGCGCTGTTCGCCGTCGAGGTCGCCCTGTTCCGCCTCGTCGAGTCGTGGGGCATCCGGCCCGACTTCCTCGCCGGCCACTCCATCGGGGAGATCGCGGCCGCCCATGTCGCCGGGGTGCTGAACCTGGAGGACGCGGCGATCCTCGTCGGCGCCCGGGGCCGGCTGATGCAGGAACTCCCGGCCGGGGGCGCGATGATCGCCGTCCAGGCCACCGAGGAGGAGGTGGCTCCGTTCCTCGGGGAGCGGGTCGCCGTCGCCGCGCTCAACGGGCCCGGCTCCCTCGTGCTCTCCGGTGACGAGGAGGCCACCGTCGCGCTGGCCGAGCGGTTCGCCGCGCAGGGCCGCAAGACCAAGCGGCTCCAGGTCAGCCACGCCTTCCACTCGCCGCTCATGGCGCCGATGCTGGAGGAGTTCCGCCGGATCGCCGGCGTCCTGACCTACTCCGCGCCCCGGATTCCGCTCGTCTCCACCGTCACCGGACGCCTCGCGACCGCCGAGGAGCTGTGCTCGCCGGACTACTGGACCGGTCACGTCAGCAGCGCCGTGCGCTTCGCGGACACCATGGACTGGCTCGTCGGGCAGGGCGGTGCCCGCACCTTCCTGGAGCTGGGCCCGGACGGTGTCCTCAGCGCCCTCGGGCAGGGCTGTCTTCCCGAAGAACGCGAGTCCGACACCTTCTTCGCCCCGCTGCTTCGCGCCGGGAAGGACGAGGTCCGCGAGGCGCTGGGCGCCGCAGGGCTCGCACAGGCCCGGGGCGCGCGCATCGACTGGGACGCCTTGTACGCGGGCCGCGCCACGCGCCGCGTCGAGCTGCCCACGTACGCCTTCCGTACCCGGCGCTACTGGCTGAGCCCCGAGCCGTCCGCCGCCGCCACCGGGCTCGGCCGGCTCGCCTCGCAGCACCCGGTCCTGACCTCGGCCGGCGACCTCGCCGGGACCGGCACCACCGTGCTCACGGGACGCGTGTCGCCGCGTACCCACCCGTGGACCGCCGACCACACGATCGCCGGGGTCACCCTGCTTCCGGGCACGGCCCTGGTCGAACTCGCCCTGCGCGCCGCCACGGAGACCGGCTGCGGGCTCGTCGAGGAGCTGACCCTCCAGGCACCGCTGGTGCTGCCCCTGACGGGTGGGGTGGATCTCCAGGTCGTCGTGGCTCCGGCCGACGCGTCCGGTCGCCGGAGCGTCGAGTGCTTCTCCCGTCCGGACGGTGCGGAAACCTCCGAGGACGCCTGGACCCGGCACGCCACCGGTGTCCTGTCCCCGGCCGCGCCCGCGCCGGACACCGCCGCGCTGTCCGGCGCCTGGCCGCCGGCCGGTGCCGTCCCGCTCGACGTCAGCACCCTGTACGCCGACATGGCCGACGAGGGCTACGGCTACGGGCCCGCCTTCCACGGGGTACGCGCCGCCTGGCTGCTCGACGGAGAGGTGTACGCCGACGTCGAGCTCCCGGAGCACGTACGGGCCGACGCACCCGGCTACGGGCTGCACCCGGCGCTGCTGGACGCCGCCCTGCACCCCGCCGACCACGCCCTCGCCACGGCCGGCAACCGGCCCGAGGGAACCTGGATCCCGTTCTCCTGGAACAGGGCCGTCCTGTACGCGGCCGGGGCGTCCGCCGTGCGCGTACGCATCGCCGCACGCGGTTCCGCCGAGCTGGACGTGACGGTCGCCGACGCGGCCGGCGCCCCCGTCGCCCGCGTCGAGTCCCTGCTGCTGCGCGCCGTCACCGCCGACCAGCTGGCCACCGACCGCTCGGACCCGCTGCTCGCCGTGCGGTGGGACGCGCTGGAACTCCCTTCGGGTGAAGCCGGGTTCGGCGTGTTTGGCGAGGAGCTGGGCGAGGAAGTCCCGCCTGTCGTCGTCCACCGCGTCCTGCCCACCCCGGACGGCGATGTGCCCGCCGCCGTGCGTGCCGTCGTCGCCGACGCGCTCGCCGCCGTACAGGCATGGCTCGCGGACGACCGGTACGCCGGGTCGAAGCTCGCCGTCGTCACGCGGGGCGGGGCCGCTGTACCCGGCACCGATGCGGACCTCGGCCAGGCGCCCGTCTGGGGCCTCGTGCGGTCGGCGGAGGCGGAGAACCCGGGCCGCTTCCTGCTCGTCGACACCGACGACGCGGGTGCGGACCACCTGGGCCGTGCCCTGGCCGCGTCGTCCGAGCCCGAAACGGCGCTGCGCGGCGACCGCTTGTACGTCCCCCGGCTGGCCGCCGTGCCCGTGCTCGACGAGGAGCGCCCCACGCCCTGGGACGCGAACGGCACCGTGCTCCTGACCGGCGGCACGGGCGGTGTCGGCGCCGAACTCGCCCGCCACCTGGTCCGCGAGCACGGCGTACGCCACCTGATCCTCACCAGCAGGCGCGGCACGGACGCCCCCGGCGCCCGCGAACTCCTCGCCGACCTGACCGAGTTGGGCGCGGAGGTCACCGTCAGCGCCACCGATGTCGCGGACCGGGACGCTCTGGCCGCCCTGCTCTCCGCCATTCCGGCAGCGCACCCACTGCGCGCCGTGGTGCACGCGGCGGGCGTCATCGACGACGGCCTGGTCGGCCACCTCACCGCCGAACGGGTCGACACCGTGCTGCGGCCCAAGGTGGACGCCGGCTGGCACCTGCACGAGCTGACGGCGGACCTCGACCTTGCCGCGTTCGTCCTCTTCTCCTCAGCCTCGACCGTTCTGGACGGCGCCGGGCAGGGCAACTACGCCGCCGCCAACCTCTTCCTGGACGCCCTGGCCGCCCGCCGGGCAGCGGCCGGGCAGGTCGTGACCTCGCTCGCGTGGGGGCTGTGGGCCGGGGGTGGCGGGATGGGCGCGACGCTCGACGCCGCCGCGCTGACCCGCATCGAACGCCTCGGCCTGGACTCGCTGTCCTTCGACGAGAACCTCGCCCAGCTCGACAAGGCCCTGGCCACCACCTTCGAGCCGGCCGTGGTCCCCGTACGCGTCAACCAGCGCGCCGTACGCAACCGCACGGACGGCACGCCCACCCTGCTGCGCGCCCTGGTACGTCCCCGTACGGTCCCCGCCGCACAGTCGGCCGGGGCACCCGCTGCCGGGGCCGCTCCGCTCGCGGCGCGACTCGCGGAGCTGGGCGCCGCCGACCGGGTGGCGCACGTCCTGCGGATGGTGCGCACCGAGACGGCCGCTGTCCTCGGCTACCAGAGCGCCGACGAGGTGAGCGCCACCCGCGCCTTCATGGAGACCGGCTTCGACTCGCTGGCCGCCGTGGAGCTGCGCAACCGGCTCGCCGCCGCGACCGGCCTCCGGCTCAGCGCGACCCTGACCTTCGACTACCCCACGGCCACGGCCCTGGCCGAGCACCTGGTGACGAAGCTCGTGGGCGAGGCGACGGCCGCCGGACCGGTGGCGCCGGTGGCGCGTACCGGTGCCACGGACGACGACCCGATCGTCATCGTCTCCATGGCCTGCCGCTACCCGGGCGGCGTGTCCTCGCCCGAGGAGCTGTGGCAGCTCGTCGCCGAGGGCTCCGACGCCATCGGGCCCTTTCCCACCGACCGGGGCTGGGACACCGACCTGTACGACCCGGAGATCGGAAAGCCGGGACGCACGTACTCCACGGAGGGCGCGTTCCTTTACGAAGCCGCCCGGTTCGACCCGGCCTTCTTCGGGATCAGCCCGCGCGAGGCGCAGGCCATGGACCCGCAGCAGCGGCTCCTTCTCGAGGTCGCCTGGGAGACCTTCGAGCGTGCGGGGATCGACCCGCGCTCGGTGAAGGGCAGCTCGACCGGCGTGTTCGCCGGGGTGATGTACCACGACTGGGGCCTGCGGCTGGGTCCGCTTCCCGACGACGTGGCCGGCTACCACGGCAACGGCAGCCTCGCGAGCGTGGTGTCCGGTCGGGTCGCCTACACGCTGGGGCTCGAGGGGCCGGCGGTCAGTGTGGACACGGCGTGCTCGTCGTCGCTGGTCGCGCTGCACATGGCGGCCCGTGCGCTGCGTGCGGGTGAGTGCTCACTCGCCCTCGCCGGCGGTGTGACGATCATGTCCACGCCCGACACCTTCCTCGACATGGCCCGCCAGCGCGGCCTCTCCTCGGACGGCCGCTGCAAGTCCTTCGGCGCGGGCGCGGACGGTACGGGGTGGGGCGAGGGCGCGGGTGTGCTGCTCCTGGAGCGGCTGTCCGACGCGCGGCGCAACGGCCACCGCGTGCTCGCCGTGGTCCGTGGCTCCGCGCTCAACCAGGACGGCGCGAGCAACGGCCTCACCGCTCCGAACGGCCCTGCCCAGCAGCGCGTCATCCGTGGCGCGCTGGCCAACGCCGGTCTGTCGGCCGCCGAGGTCGACGTCGTGGAGGCGCACGGCACGGGCACCCGGCTCGGTGACCCCATCGAGGCGCAGGCGCTCCTGGAGACCTACGGACGGGAGCGGCCCGAGGGACAGCCGCTGTGGCTGGGGTCCATCAAGTCGAACATGGGTCACACGCAGGCCGCCGCCGGTGTCGCGGGGATCATCAAGATGGTCATGGCCATGCGCCATGGCGTGCTTCCCAAGTCCCTGTACGCGGAAACCCCGTCGGACCAGGTGGACTGGTCCGCCGGTGACGTGGAACTGCTCACGGAGGCCCGGGAGTGGGCGCCGACGGGCCGCCCGAGGCGCGCGGGCATCTCGTCCTTCGGTATCAGCGGGACGAACGCGCACGTGATCATCGAGGAGGCGCAGGAGGAGGCGACGGCGGCGACGGCCGGCGAGGCCCCCGTGCTGCTCGCCTGGCCGGTCTCGGGTGCCACCCCGGAGGCGCTGAGGGCCCAGGCCGAGCGCCTGCACGACGGGATGGCCCGCCTCTCCGACGAGGACCTGGCCGCCGCCTCCCTCACCCTGGCCACCGGCCGTGCAGCCCTGGAGCACCGCGCGCTCGCGCTGGGCGCCGACCGTGCGGAACTCGCCGGTGCGCTGGAGCTGCTGGCCGGTGCGGACAGCGTGCAGGAGGCGAAGACGGCGTTCCTGTTCACGGGGCAGGGGGCGCAGCGGCTGGGTATGGGGCGTGAACTGTACGACGCGTTCCCGGTGTTCGCGGAAGCGTTTGACGCGGTGTGTGCGGAGGTAGACACGCACCTTGATCGTGGGTTGCGTGAGGTGGTGTGGGGGGAGGACGCGGAGGCTCTGAACAGCACTGCGTTCACTCAGCCTGCGCTGTTCGCTTTCGAGGTGGCGTTGTTCCGGCTGGTGGAGGCGTGGGGCGTCAAGCCGGATGTCGTGGTCGGTCACTCGATCGGTGAGCTGGCTGCCGCGCACGTTGCCGGGGTGCTCTCTCTCGTGGACGCCGCGAAGCTTGTGGTCGCGCGCGGTCGTCTGATGCAGGCGCTTCCCACCGGCGGGGCGATGGTTGCCGTGCAGGCCAGTGAGGAAGAGGTTCTGCCGCTGCTGACCGATGGGGTGTCCATCGCAGCGGTGAACGGACCGCGTTCCGTGGTCGTTTCAGGTGTGGAGCACGAGGCGCTGGCCGTGGGCGAGCACTTCGCGGCTGCCGGCCGGAAGACGAGCCGCCTTCCCGTCTCGCACGCGTTCCATTCCTCGCTGATGGACCCGATGCTCGACGACTTCCGGGCCACAACCAGCGGGTTGACGTTCAACGAGCCGAGCGTCCCGGTCGTCTCCACGGTGACCGGCGCGCTGTCCGCCGATTGGCAGTCCCCGGACTACTGGGTCGACCAGGTACGTCAGGCGGTCCGTTTCGCGGACGCCGTGGTCGCCGTCGAGGCCTTCGGTGCTCGTACGTTCGTCGAGATCGGCCCGGACGCGGTCCTGACCGCCCTCGGCGCGGGCTCGGTCACCGACGACACCACAGCCTTCATCCCCCTCGTACGCAAGGACCGCGACGAGGCCCGCGAGGCCCTGAGCGGCCTCGGGGCGGCGTGGGCGCGGGGTGCCGAGGTGGACTGGGGCGCGCTCCTGGGCGCGACCGGACGCCTCGTCGACCTGCCCACGTACGCCTTCCAGCGCAAGCGCTACTGGCTCGACGTCACCGCGAAGACGGGTGATGTGGGGTCGGCCGGGCTGGATGCCGTGGAGCACCCGGTGCTCAGCGCCGCCGTGTTCGCGCCCGAGTCGGGGTCGGTCGTCCTCACCGGCCGGCTCTCGGCCGCCGGGCAGCCCTGGGTGGCGGACCACGGGGTGCACGGGGCGGTCCTGCTGCCCGGTACCGGGTTCGTCGAGCTGGCCGTGCGCCTCGGGGACCAGGTCGGCTGCGACCTGCTGGAGGAACTGACCCTGGAGGCGCCGCTCGTCCTCCCCGAGCACGGTGGCGCGTCCCTGCGCGTCGCCGCCGGTGCCCCCGACGCCTCGGGCCGCCGCCCCCTGCACATCCACTCGCGCCTCGACGGCGCACCCGAGGACGCCTGGACCCGGCACGCCACCGGCTTCCTCGCCACCGGCGCACCGCCCGAGGTGCCCGGCGCCGACCTCACGCAGTGGCCGCCGCGCGGCGCCACCCCCGTGGAGGTCGAGGGCGCGTACGCGCGGTTGAGTGAGCGCGGTTACGGGTACGGCCCCGCGTTCCAGGGGCTGACGGCGGCCTGGCGGCGCGGCGACGAGCTGTTCGCGGAGGTCGCGCTGCCCGAGTCCGTACGTGCGGAGGCCGCCGGCTACGGGCTGCACCCGGCGCTCCTGGACACCGCCATGCATGTGGACGTCCTGGTGGACCAGGGCGAGGGCGGCACCGAGGCCCTGCTGCCGTTCGCCTGGAGCGGGGTGTCCCTGCACGCGACGGGCGCAGCCGCGCTGCGGGTGTACGTGCGGCGCATCCGGGGCGCGGAGGAGTCGGCGATGGTCGTCGCCGACGAGACCGGCAGCCCCGTGATGACCGTGTCGTCGCTGATCTGCCGCCCGGTCTCCGCCGACCAGCTCGCTCCGGCGGACGGGCCCCTGTCGGACGCCCTGCACCACATCGAGTGGACGCCGCTCCGGCAGCCGGCCGAGCCGCTTCCGTCGTCGGCCGCCGTGCTCGACGAGTACGGGTTCGCGATCCTCTGCGAGCCGTCGGCCGTCGTGCTGGCCTGCCGCCCCACCCCGGGCGGCTGGCCGGTGCCGGAGGCCACCCGCACCACCACCTCGTACGTGCTCGACCTGCTGCAGTCCTGGCTGACCGACGAGCGGTTCGAGTCCACCACCCTGGTCGTCGTGACCCGGGGTGCCGTGACCACCGACCGGACCACCGCCCCCGACCTGACCCAGGCCCCCGTGTGGGGGATCGTCCGGGCGGCCCAGGCGGAGAACCCGGGCCGGATCGTCCTGCTGGACGTGGACCCGGGCGACGACCTGGACGCGGAGGACTTCCCGTCCGTCGCCGGTGCCGCCCTCGCCCAGGGGGAGCCCGAACTCGCCCGGCGCGACGCCCGCTTCCTCATCCCCCGGCTCGTCCGGACCGCCGTGCCCGAGGCCGACGCGCCCTGGGACGGCGAGCGGACCGTCCTGGTCACCGGTGGCACGGGAGGACTCGGCGCACGGGTCGCCCAGCACCTCGTCGAGCGCCACGGCGTCCGCCACCTGGTGCTCACCAGCCGCAGGGGCCTCGACGCGCCCGGCGCGGCCGAGCTGCGCGACCGGCTCCTGGAGGCGGGGGCGGCGGATGTCCGGATCGCCGCCTGCGATGTTTCGGACCGGGAAGCGCTGGCCGGTGTCCTCGACGCCGTGCCGCAGGCGCACCCGCTGGGCGGGGTCGTGCACGCGGCCGGCGTGGTCGACCCGGGCCTGATCGGGGCGCTCACGCCGGAGAGCCTGGACACCGTGCTGCGGCCCAAGGCGGACGCGGCGTGGCACCTGCACGAGCTCACGGCGGGCCTGGACCTGTCGGCGTTCGTGATGTTCTCCTCCGCCGGAGGGCTCGTCCTTCCCGCCGGGCAGGGCAACTATGCGGCGGCCAACGTGTTCCTGGACGCCCTCGCCGCCCACCGGCACACCCTCGGACTGCCCGCCACCTCACTCGCGTACGGGCTGTGGGCCGTGAACACCGGGCTCGGCGGCGAACTCACCGACGCCGACGTCGAGAAGATGAACCGGCTCGGGCTGCCCGCCCTGCCCGCCGACCGGGGCATCGCCCTGTTCGACGAGGGGCTGCGCACCCGGCACGCCCTGGTCGCACCGCTCCTCGTGGACGCGACGGCCCTGCACGCACGCGGCTCCGACGTGCCGCCGCTGCTGCGGTCCGCCGCGGCCGCCGCCGCCCGGCCCGCGCTCCGCCGTACGGCAGCCGCCGCACCGGCCGTCGACACGCTGGCCCGCCGGCTGTCGTCCCTCACCGCCGACGAGCGCGCCCGGACACTGCGCGAGCTGGTGGCCGGGCAGGTCGCGGCGGTCCTGGGCCATGAGTCCGCGGACACCGTCGGCATCGACCGCGCGTTCAAGGAGCTCGGTTTCGACTCGCTGGCTGCGGTGGAACTGCGTAACGCGCTCAACGCCGCCACCGGCCTCCGGCTGCCCGTCACGCTCGTCTTCGACTACCCGAACACCCGGGCCGTCGCGGACTACCTGGACGGCGAACTCGGCGGTGCGCAGGGAGAGACGGCCGCCGAGGCGGTGCCGGTGAGCGCGCTCTCCGATGACGAGCCCATCGCGATCGTCGGCATCAGCTGCCGGTTCCCCGGCGGGGTCCGCAACGCCGGGGACCTGTGGAAGCTGGTCGCCGAGGGGCGCGACGCCGTCGCCGGTTTCCCCGCCGACCGAGGGTGGGACACGGACGGCATCTACGACCCCGAGCCCGGCCTGCATGGGAAGACCTACGCGCGGGAAGGCGGCTTCCTCTACGACGCCGCCGAGTTCGATCCGGCGTTCTTCGGGATCAGCCCGCGTGAGGCCGTCGCCATGGACCCGCAGCAGCGGCTGCTGCTCCAGTCGGCGTGGGAGGCGTTCGAGGACGCGGGCATCGACCCGACGGCCATGCGCGGCAGCCAGACCGGGGTCTACGCCGGGGTGATGTACCACGACTACGCCTCGCGCCTCCAGCACATCCCCGACGACGTCGCCGGCTACCTCGGCAACGGCACCGCGGCCTCGATCCTCACCGGCCGGGTCGCCTACACCCTGGGCCTGGAAGGGCCCGCCGTCAGCGTGGACACGGCGTGCTCCTCGTCGCTGGTCGCCCTGCACATGGCCTGCCAGGCGCTGCGGCGCGGCGAGGTTGGCATGGCGCTCGCGGGCGGTGTCACCGTGATGTCGACGCCCGAGATCTACGTGGAGTTCGCGCAGCAGCGCGGGCTCGCCGCCGACGGCCGCTGCAAGGCGTTCGCGGGCGGCGCCGACGGCACGGGCTGGGCGGAAGGCGTCGGCCTGCTCCTCGTCGAGCGGCTGTCCGACGCGGAGCGCCTCGGCCACGACGTCCTCGCCGTCATCCGGGGCTCCGCCATCAACCAGGACGGCGCGAGCAACGGGCTCACCGCCCCGAACGGCCCCTCGCAGCAGCGCGTCATCCAGCGCGCCCTGGCCGCGAGCGGCCTCACGACCGCCGATGTGGACCTCGTGGAGGGCCACGGCACCGGCACCCGGCTCGGCGACCCGATCGAGGCGCAGGCCCTTCTTGCCACCTACGGCCAGGGGCGGACCGCCGAGGACCCGGTGTGGCTCGGCTCCATCAAGTCGAACATCGGCCACGCCCAGGCGGCGGCCGGCGTCAGCGGAGTCATCAAGTCCGTCATGGCCCTGCGCAACGGCCTGATGCCCAAGACCCTGCACGTCGACGAGCCCTCGCCCGAGGTGGACTGGGAGGCCGGACACGTACGGCTGCTGACCGAGGCCCGGCCGTGGCCGCGCCGCGAGGGCCGGCCGCGCCGCGCGACCGTCTCCTCCTTCGGGCTCAGCGGGACGAACGCCCACCTGATCGTGGAGGAGGCGCCGCAGCCGGTCCGCCCGGCGGAGGAGCCGCGACCGGACCTGGTCCGGGCGGTGCCTCTGTTGCTGTCCGGGTCGGACCCCGAGGCCCCCGCCCGCCAGGCCGCCGCTCTCCGCGACTGCCTGCTCGCAGCCCCTGAACTGGACCTCCGCGACATCGCCCACACCCTGGCCGCCGGCCGGGCGGATCTTGAGCACCGAGGCGTGGTCCTGGCCACGGACAGGGAGAGCGCGCTGCGTGAGCTGGGTGCCTTCGTGGGTGGTGAGGGTGTTCGGGGTGCGGTGACCAAGGGGAAGACGGCGTTCCTGTTCACGGGGCAGGGGGCTCAGCGGCTGGGGATGGGGCGTGAGTTGTATGCGGCCTTTCCGGTGTTCGCGGGGGCGTTTGACGCGGTGTGTGCGGAGGTGGACGCGCACCTTGATCGTGGGTTGCGTGAGGTGGTGTGGGGGGAAGAGGCGGAGGCGCTCAACGCGACTTCGTACACCCAGCCTGCGCTGTTCGCCTTCGAGGTGGCGCTGTTCCGGCTGGTGGAGGCGTGGGGCGTCAAGCCCGACGTCGTGGTCGGTCACTCGATCGGTGAGCTGGCCGCCGCGCACATCGCCGGGGTGCTCTCTCTTGCGGACGCGGCCAAGTTGGTCGTCGCCCGGGGTCGTCTCATGCAGGCCCTTCCGGCCGGTGGCGCGATGGTCGCGGTGCAGGCGACCGAGGAAGAGGTGCTTCCGCTCCTCACGGACGGGGTAGGCGTCGCAGCCGTCAACGGTCCTCGATCCGTGGTCGTTTCGGGGTTGGCGGACGAGGTGGTGGGCATCGGCGAGCACTTCTCGGCTCTGGGCCGGAAGACCAGTCGTCTTTCCGTCTCGCACGCGTTCCATTCCTCGCTGATGGACCCGATGCTGGATGCCTTCCGGGCGGTAGCTTCGCAGTTGACCTTCAACGAGCCGAGCGTCCCGGTCGTCTCCACGGTGACCGGCGCGCTGTCCGCCGATTGGCAGTCCCCGGACTACTGGGTCGACCAGGTACGTCAGGCCGTCCGTTTCGCGGACGCCGTGGTCGCCGTCGAGGCCTTCGGTGCTCGTACGTTCGTCGAGATCGGCCCGGACGCGGTCCTTACCGCCCTCGGCGCGGGCTCGGTCACCGACGACACCACAGCCTTCATCCCCCTCGTACGCAAGGACCGCGACGAGGCCCGCGAGGCCCTGTCCGGTGTCGGTGCGGTCTGGGCGCGGGGTGGGGACGTGGATTGGGAGGCGGTCCACGCGGGTACGGAGGCGCGCAAGGTCGCCCTTCCCACGTACCCCTTCCTCCGCACCCGCTACTGGCTCGACGCGCCCGCAGCCGTCGGGGACGCGGCCGGGCTCGGCCAGCTGCCCGCCGGGCACCCGCTGCTCAGCGCGGTGGTCGTCTCGGCGGAGACCGGGGCCCCGGTGCTCACCGGCCGGCTGTCCGTCGCCACGCATCCGTGGCTCGCGGACCACGCCGTGCACGGCAGCGTGCTGCTGCCCGGCACCGCGTACATCGAGATGGCGCTGAGGGCCGGGCACGAGGCCGGGTGCGCGCAGCTGGAGGAGCTGACGCAGGAGACGCCGCTGCTGCTGCCGGCCAAGGGCGGCGTCGCCGTCCAGGTCACCGTGGGCGAGGCGGACGAGGCGGGGCGACGCGATGTCGTCGTGTACTCGCGCGCCGAGGAGCTGCCGGCCGACGCGCCATGGACCCGTAACGCCCGGGGTGTGCTGGCCGTCGAGCCCGCGCCCGTCGTACCGGACCTGGAGTCCTGGCCGCCGGCCGGGGCGCGGGCGGTGGACGTCAGCGGGATGTACGAGGACCTGGCCGGGCTCGGGTACGGGTACGGGCCGGTGTTCCAGGGGCTCACGGCCGCCTGGCGGCGCGGGGACGAGCTGTTCGCGGAGATCGGACTGCCCGAGCACGCCCGCACCGAGGCCGCGGCGTTCGCCCTGCATCCGGCGCTGCTCGACGCGGCGCTGCACGTGGAGCGCGTCTTCGACGGGGACCACGAAGGACCCGTCCGGGCGGCCCTGCCGTTCGCCTGGAACGGGGTCACCCTGCACGCCACCGGCGCCACCGCCCTGCGCGTACGGCTGACGAAGCCGGGCCCGGACGCCGTCGCGCTGCGGATCACCGCACCGACCGGCGAGCCCGTGGCCACCGTCGAGTCGCTGGTGGTGCGCGAGGTGTCCGCCGCCCAGCTGTCGGGCGACGGGAACGCCGAGGGCGCCGAGCTGTTCCGTATCGACTGGCAGGCACCGCAGTCCGGCGGAACGGTCGGCGGCACCGAGGACTGGCTGGTCGTCGGCAGCGCGCTGCCGGGCATCCGGTCGGTTCCCACACTCACCGACGCCCTGGCGGAGCCCGGGGTTCCGGGCACGGTGCTGCTGACCGCGCCGGACGTCTCCGATGTCTTCGGCACCACGGGCGGTGTGCCCGAACAGGTCCGTACGTCCGTCGGGCGGCTCCTCGACACGCTCGGCCAGTGGCTGTCCGAGGCCCGGTTCGCGGACACGCGGCTGGTGCTCGTCACCCGCAACAGCGTCGTCGCGGGCGACGGGGACGAGGTGGACTGCGTACAGGCACCGCTGTGGGGGGTGCTGCGCGCGGCGCAGGCCGAGAACCCGGGACGGTTCACCGTCGTCGACCTCGACGCGGCGCCCGAGTCCCGGACGGCCCTGCCCACCGCCCTGGCAACGGCCGAGACCGAGATCGCCGTACGCGGCGGCAAGGTCCTGGTCCCCCGCTACGCCCCCGCCACGGGTGGCGGCGCGGCGACCGTGTGGCGCGAGGACGGCACCGTACTGATCACCGGCGGCACCGGTCTGCTGGGTTCGGTGCTGGCCCGGCACCTGGTCGCCGAGCAGGGAGTGCGCCACCTGGTCCTCACCAGCCGGCGCGGCACGGACGCGCCGGGCGCCGCGCAGCTGCACGCCGAACTCACCGGGGCCGGTGCGGAATCGGTGCGGATCGTCGCCGTGGACGCCGCCGACCGGTACGCGCTCGCCGCACTGCTCGACGACATCCCGGACGGGCACCCGCTGACCGGGGTCGTGCACGCGGCCGGGGTCATGGACAACGCGCTGGTCGGGGCGGTCACCCTGGAGCAGGTCGGCAAGGTGCTGCGGCCCAAGGTGGACGCCGCCTGGCACCTGCACGAGCTGACCCGGAACCTGGATCTGACGGCGTTCGTCCTGTACTCCTCGGCGGGCGGCCAGATCCTTCCCGCCGGACAGGCCACCTACGCGGCGGCCAACGTCTTCCTCGACGCACTCGCTGCCGAGCGCAAGGCCGCCGGGCTCGCCGCGACCTCGCTCGCGTGGGGTTTGTGGGAGGGCACGGTCGGGGAAGGACCCGAACTCACCGACGCGGACCTGCGCCGCATGGGCCGCTCCGGGGTCCTGGAGCTGTCGTTCCCCGACGGGCTCGCGCTGTTCGACGCGGCGATGGCCCAGGACGCGGCGCTGCTCGCACCGGTCAGGCTCGACCGGGCCGCCCTGAGTGAACGGGCCGACGAGATCCCGGCGCTGCTGCGCGGCCTGGCCGGAGTGCCCGCCCGCAAGGGGCCCAGGCCCGCCGCCGTACCGGCCGCCGGTGCGGGCGCCAGCGGGGGCTCCCTCGTACGCGCCAAGCTGGCCGGTCTGCCCACCGGGGCCGAGCAGGACCGGTATCTGGAGGAGCTGGTACGCGGCCACGCCGCCGCCGTGCTCGGCCACGGCGATCCGGCCGGGGTCGCCGCCGACCGGGGCTTCACCGAACTGGGCCTCGACTCCCTCGGCGCGATCGAGCTGCGCAACCGGCTCCAGAAGGCGACCGGGCTGCGGCTGCCCGCCACTCTGATGTTCGACTACCCCAACTCGGCCGCGCTGGCCGGATTCCTGCGCGAGGGCTTGGCACCCGAGCCGGCGGCGGACACCGACGGCATCGACGACGAGGCCGTCCGGCGTGCCCTGCTGTCGATCCCGACCGCCCGGCTGCGCGAGGCGGGGCTGCTCGACACGCTGCTCGGCCTGGCGGGGACCGAACCCGGCCCGGCCGCCGAGGCCACGACCGAAGAACCGGGGCAGGCCATCGAGGAGATGGCCGTGGACGACCTCGTACGAGCCGCCCTGGCCGGCGGCGAACTCAGCTGATCCCGACGCTGGATGATGAGGATGACGTGACCAGCACATCGATGGAACAGGTCGTGGCGGCGCTCCGTAAGTCGCTCACGGACAACGAGCGGCTGCGCGAGGAGAACGCCCGGCTCACCGCGGCGAGCAACGACCCGATCGCGATCGTCGCCATGGCGTGCCGCTACCCCGGCGGGGCCGGCACGCCGGAGGACCTGTGGCGGCTGGTGGCCGGGGGCGTCGACGCGGTGTCCGGCTTCCCGGCCGACCGGGGCTGGGACCCGGACGTGTACGACCCCGAGCCGGGGCTGCCCGGCAAGTCGTACGCCCGGGACGGCGCGTTCCTCTACGACGCGGCGGAGTTCGACCCGGACTTCTTCGGGATCAGCCCGCGCGAGGCGCTGGCCATGGACCCGCAGCAGCGGCTGCTCCTGGAGGTGTCCTGGGAGGCGATCGAACGCGCGGGTGTCGATCCGACGACGCTCAAGGGCAGCCGCACCGGGGTCTACGCCGGTGTGATGTACCACGATTACGCGGACGGCGCGGCGGGAAGCTTCGTCTCCGGCCGCGTCGCTTACACGCTCGGTCTGGAGGGCCCGGCGGTGACCATCGACACCGCCTGCTCCTCCTCGCTGGTCGCGCTGCACACGGCGGCGCAGGCGCTGCGGTCGGGTGAGTGCTCACTCGCCCTGGCGGGCGGTGTGACGGTCATGTCGACGCCGGACATGCTCGTGTACTTCAGCGGGCAGCGCGGCCTCGCCCCGGACGGCCGCTGCAAGCCGTTCGCGGCGGCGGCCGACGGCACGGGCTGGGGCGAGGGCGCGGGTGTACTGCTCCTGGAACGCCTGTCGGACGCCCGGCGCAACGGGCACCCCGTGCTCGCCCTCGTCAGCGGCTCGGCGGTCAACCAGGACGGCGCCTCGGCCGCGATGACCGTGCCGAACGGGCCCGCCCAGCAGCGCGTCATCCGCAACGCCCTCAAGGACGCGGGTCTGTCGGCCGCCGAGGTCGATGCCGTCGAGGCGCACGGCACGGGTACCCGGCTCGGTGACCCGATCGAGGCGCAGGCGCTGCTCGCCACCTACGGCCAGGGCAGGCCGGCGGACCGGCCGCTGTGGCTGGGGTCGGTGAAGTCGAACTTCGGCCACACGCAGGCCGCCGCCGGTGTCGCGGGCATCATCAAGATGGTCATGGCCATGCGCCACGGCGTCCTTCCCCAGTCCCTCCATGTCGATGCGCCGTCGGACCAGGTGGACTGGTCGGCGGGTGACGTGGAACTGCTCACGGAGAACCGGGAGTGGGCGCGGACAGGGCGGCCGCGACGGGCCGGCGTGTCCTCCTTCGGGCTGAGCGGGACGAACGCGCACGTGATCGTGCAGGAGGCGCCGGAGGCCCCTGCGGGCGGCGAGGCGGGGGCGGACCTGGCGCTCACGCCCTGGGTGCTGTCCGCGAAGACCCCGGGCGCGCTGGCGGAGCAGGCGTCGCGGCTGCTGCCCGTGGCCGGTGACCACCGGGCCGAGGACGTCGGGCGTTCCCTGGCCACCACGCGTACTGCGTTCAGCCACCGTGCGGTGGTGCTCGGAGACCGTACGGGCGCGCTGGCCGCGCTGGCGGCGGGCGAGGAGCACCCGGGGCTGGTGCAGGGGGTCACGCGGGCGGTCGGGAAGTCGGCGCTTCTGTTCACGGGGCAGGGGGCGCAGCGGCTGGGTATGGGGCGTGAGTTGTATGCGGCCTTTCCGGTGTTCGCTGAGGCGTTTGACGCGGTGTGTGCGGAGGTAGACGCGCACCTTGATCGTGGGTTGCGTGAGGTGGTGTGGGGGGAAGAGGCGGAGGCGCTCAACGCGACTTCGTACACCCAGCCTGCGCTGTTCGCCTTCGAGGTGGCGCTGTTCCGGCTGGTGGAGGCGTGGGGCGTCAAGCCCGACGTCGTGGTCGGTCACTCGATCGGTGAGCTGGCCGCCGCGCACATCGCCGGGGTGCTCTCACTCGCGGACGCCGCGAAGCTCGTGGTCGCGCGCGGTCGTCTGATGCAGGCGCTTCCCGCCGGTGGCGCGATGGTTGCCGTGCAGGCGGCCGAGGAAGAGGTGCTGCCGCTCCTGACCGACGGCGTGTCCATCGCGGCGGTCAACGGGTCGCAGTCCGTGGTGGTTTCGGGTGTGGAGTCAGAGGCGGTGGGTATCGGCGAACACTTCTCGGCTCTGGGCCGGAAGACGAGCCGCCTTCCCGTCTCGCACGCGTTCCACTCCTCGCTGATGGAGCCGATGCTCGACGAGTTCCGGTCCGTCACAGCACGGTTGACGTTCTCCGAGCCGCGCATTCCCGTTGTCTCCACGGTGACCGGCGCGCTGTCCGCCGATTGGCAGTCCCCGGAGTACTGGGTCGACCAGGTCCGTCGCCCTGTCCGTTTCGCGGATGCCGTGAACGCGGCCGAGGTCTTCGGTGCTCGTACGTTCGTCGAGATCGGCCCCGACGCGATTCTCACCGCCCTCGGAACCGCGTCCGCCGCCGGCGAGAACACCGCCTTCGTTCCGCTCGTACGCAGGAACCGCCCCGAGCCCGAGTCGCTGGTCGGCGGGCTCGGCCGGCTGTACGCGGACGGGGTGCGGGTCGATTGGGAGGCGTTCTTCGCGGGTACGGGTGCGGCGAGGGTCGACCTTCCCACGTACCCCTTCCAGCGCACCCGGTTCTGGCTCGACGCGGTGAAGCCGGGGAGCACGCCGCACCCGCACCCGCTGCTCGGTTCCGTGGTCACCCTGGCCGACTCCGGGGGCGCGGTGCTGAGCGGGCGGCTGGCCGTGGCGGCTCAGCCGTGGCTCGCGGACCATGTGGTGCGGGATGCGGTGCTCTTCCCCGGTGCCGGGTTCGTCGAACTCGCCGTGCGCGCCGGTGACCACGTCGGCTGCGCGGTCCTGGAGGAGCTGGCCCTGCACGCGCCGCTCGTCCTGCCCGAGGACGGCGCCGTCGCCGTGCAGGTCGTCGTGGGGGCGGCCGACGAGTCCGCCCGGCGCACGGTCGGCGTGTACGCGCGGCACGAGAACGTGGCCGATGGCGACTGGCAGCTGCACGCGGAAGGTGTGCTGGCCGAGGACGCGGGGGCGCCCGCCTTCGAGCTGTCAGCCTGGCCGCCCGCCGGCGCGGAGCCCGTCGCGCTCGACGGCGCGTACGAGACCCTGCGCGAACAGGGGCTCGCGTACGGCCCCGCCTTCCAGGGGCTGACGGCGGCCTGGCGGCTCGACGGCGACCTGTACGCGGAGATCGCGCTCGACGACGACGTACCGGCCGCCGACTACGGCCTGCACCCCGCCCTGCTGGACGCTTCGATGCACGCCGCGCTCGTTGATGGCGCCGGGGAGCAGGGCGGCGGAACGGTTCTGCCGTTCGTCTGGAAGGACGTGCGGCTCTACGCGGACGGCACGTCGACGGCCCGGGTCCGCATCTCGCGACCCACCCCGGAAAGCCTGGCCCTGGAAATCGCGGACGGGGCGGGCGCCCCGGTCGCCTCGGTCGGCGGAGTCGTCGGCCGGGCAATGGATTCGACGCCCGGCGGTACGGGTAAGGCCACGGATCCGCTGTACCGGGTCGTCTGGCAGCCCGCCGGGATCGCTCCCGCGTCCGGTGACTGGCAGCGCTGGGAGGATGTCCCCGCCGAGGGCCCCGTGACCGGCACGGTCGTCCTGGACTGCGCCCCGGCCGCTGTGGGGGACGACGTGCCCTCGGCCGCACACGCGGTGTCGGCGCACGTCCTGGATGTCGTACGGCAGTGGCTGGCGGACCAGCGGTTCGCCGCCGCCACCCTGCTCGTCGTCACACGCGGCGCGGTCGCCACGGCGGACGGCGAAGCGGTCGACGTACGGCAGGCCCCGGTGTGGGGCCTGGTCCGGGCCGCGCAGGCGGAGAGCCCGGGCCGGTTCGTGCTGCTCGACACGGACGCCCCCGAGGGGCTGCCGCACACCGGACCCAGCGAGGAGCCGGAGTCCGCCGTACGCGACAGGCGGGCGCTGACGCCCCGGCTGGCCCGGGTCACCGCGTCCCCCGAGGCCGCACCGGTGTGGGACGCGGAAGGCACCGTGCTGATCACCGGCGGAACGGGCGGCCTCGGCGCGCTCGTCGCCCGCCACCTGGTCAGCGAACACGGCGTATGCCACCTGCTGCTGGCCGGCCGCCGGGGCGCCCAGGCACCCGGGGCCGAGGAACTGCGGGCGGAACTCGGCGAGTCGGGCGCGCGCGTGTCCTTCGCCGCCTGCGACGTGGCCGACCGGGAGGCCGTGGCCGCGCTGCTGGCCGGTGCCGACCCGGCGCACCCGCTGCGGGGCATCGTCCACGCGGCGGGCGTCCTGGACGACGCGATGATCGGTTCGCTGAGCGCCGACCGCCTCCGGGGCGTCTTCGCGCCCAAGGCGGACGCCGCCTGGCACCTGCATGAGCTGACCCGGGACCTGGACCTCACCGCCTTCGTCCTGTTCTCGTCCATCGCGGGCACCCTCGGCTCCACGGGCCAGGCCAACTACGCGGCGGCCAACGCCTTCCTCGACGCGCTCGCCGCCAAACGTCACGCCGAAGGCCTTCCGGCGTCCTCCCTCGCCTTCGGGCTCTGGGACACCCCCGGGGGCATGGGCACCGGGCTCGGTGCGGCCGAGCTGGACCGGATGCGCGAGGCCGGCACCCCCGCGATCCCCGCCGACCGGGGCCTCGCCCTCTTCGACGCCGCCCTGGGGTCGGGCATCGCGGCCTCGGTGCCGGTACGCCTCGACCTCGCGGTCCTGCGCGCCCACGCCGATGAGGTGCCCGCCCTGCTGCGGGGGCTGGTGCGGGCGTCCGGACGCCGCGCGGCGCGTGGTGGTTCGCCGGTGCTGCGGACGCGGCTCGCAGGTCTGACCGGCGCCGAGCGCGCCCGGGCTGTCCTGGAGCTGGTCCGTACGAAGATCGCGGCCGTCCTCGGTCACGCATCGGGCGAGGCCATCGAACCGGGCCGCGCCTTCGACGAGCTGGGCTTCGACTCCCTGACCGCCGTCGAACTCCGCAACCGGCTCGACACCGAGACCGGGCTGCGGCTCCCGGCGACGCTGATCTTCGACCACCCGACCGCCGAGGCCGTCGCCGCGTTCGTCCTGACGCTGATCGACGGCACCCCGGACGCGGAGCGCGAACAGGTGCCCGCCATCGCCCGGGCGGGCGCCGACGACCCGGTCGTGATCGTGGGCATGGCCTGCCGCTACCCGGGCGGTGTGACCACCCCGGACGAGCTGTGGCGACTGGTCGCGGACGGCGTGGACGCCATCGCCCCGCTCCCCGACGACCGGGGCTGGGACCCGGACGTGTACGACCCGGAACCGGGCGTGCCCGGCAAGTCGTACGCCCGGGACGGTGGATTCCTCTACGACGCGGCCGAGTTCGACCCCGCGTTCTTCGGGATCAGCCCGCGCGAGGCGGCGGTCATGGACCCGCAGCAGCGGCTGCTTCTCGAAGTGTCCTGGGAGGCGATCGAACGCGCGGGTGTGGACCCGACGACGCTCAAGGGCAGTCGCGCCGGGGTCTACGCCGGTGTGATGTACCACGATTACGCGGGTGGCACGGCGGGAAGCCTGGTGTCCGGCCGGGTCGCCTACACGCTCGGTCTCGAAGGCCCGGCGGTCACCGTCGACACGGCTTGCTCGTCCTCCCTGGTCGCGCTCCACTCGGCGGCGCAGGCGCTGAGGGCGGGTGAGTGCTCACTCGCCCTGGCGGGCGGTGTGACGGTGATGTCGACGCCGGACATGCTCGTGTACTTCAGCGAGCAGCGCGGGCTCTCGCCGGACGGACGCTGCAAGTCCTTCGGCGCGGGCGCGGACGGCACGGGCTGGGGCGAGGGCGCGGGTGTGCTGCTCCTGGAGCGCCTGTCGGACGCCCGGCGCAACGGCCACCCCGTGCTCGCGGTGGTCCGGGGCTCGGCCCTGAACCAGGACGGCGCGAGCAACGGCCTCACCGCCCCCAACGGGCCCGCCCAGCAGCGCGTGATCCGCCAGGCGCTGTCCGACGCGGGCCTGGCGGCTGGGGAGGTCGACGCGGTCGAGGCGCACGGCACGGGCACCCGGCTCGGTGACCCCATCGAGGCGCAGGCGCTGCTCGCCACCTACGGGCAGGGGCGCGCGGACGAGGCGCCCCTGTGGCTGGGTTCCATCAAGTCGAACATGGGCCACACGCAGGCCGCCGCCGGTGTCGCGGGGATCATCAAGATGGTCATGGCGATGCGGCACGGTGTGCTGCCGCCGTCCCTGCACGCGGAGGAGCGCTCGGACCAGATCGACTGGTCCGCCGGAGACGTGGAGCTTCTGACGGAGGCCCGCGAGTGGGCGCCGGCGGGGCGGCCGAGGCGGGCCGGGGTGTCGTCGTTCGGGCTGAGCGGGACGAACGCGCACGTGATCGTGGAGGAGCCGCCAGGGGCTGCGGCGGTCGAGCCCGGGGCCGGCCTGGCCGTCGCTCCGTGGGTGGTGTCCGCGAAGTCCCCCGAGGCCCTGGCGGAGCAGGCGGCGCGGCTGCTGTCCGTGGCCGGTGACCACCGGGCCGAGGACATCGGTCACTCGTTGGTGGCCTCGCGCTCGGTGTTCGAGCACCGGGCGGTGGTCCTCGGAGACCGTACGGACGCGCTGGCCGCACTCGCGGCGGGCGAGGAGCACCCGGGGCTGGTACGGGGTGCGGCGGCCAAGGGGAAGACGGCGTTCCTGTTCACGGGGCAGGGGGCTCAGCGGCTGGGGATGGGGCGCGGGTTGTATGACACCTCCCCCGTGTTCGCCGAGGTGTTTGACGCGGTGTGCGGCGAGGTAGACGCGCATCTCGGTTCGGGGTTGCGTGACGTGGTGTGGGGGGAAGACGCGGAGGCGCTGAACGCCACCGGGTCCACTCAGCCCGCGCTCTTCGCATACGAAGTTGCTCTGTTCCGGCTGGTGGAGGCGTGGGGGGTCAAGCCGGATGTCGTGGTCGGTCACTCGATCGGTGAGCTGGCGGCCGCGCACATCGCTGGGGTTCTGTCGCTCGCGGACGCGGCGAAGCTGGTCGTTGCCCGAGGCCGCCTGATGCAGGCGCTCCCGGCCGGTGGCGCGATGGTCGCGGTGCAGGCGACCGAGGACGAGGTGCTTCCGCTCCTCACGGACGGGGTGGGCGTCGCCGCCGTCAACGGGCCGCGTTCCGTGGTCGTTTCGGGTGTGGAGTCCGAGGCGGTGGGTATAGGCGAGCACTTCGCCGCGCTGGGCCGCAAGACCAGCCGCCTTCCCGTCTCGCACGCGTTCCACTCCTCGCTCATGGACCCGATGCTCGGAGACTTCCGGGCCGTAGTGAGCGAGTTGACGTTCAGCGAACCGAGCATCCCGGTCGTCTCCACGGTCACCGGGCTCGTCTCCTCCGACTGGCAGTCCCCCGAGTACTGGGTCGACCAGGTCCGCCGGCCCGTGCGTTTCGCCGACGCCGTGAACGCGGCCGAGGCCTTCGGGGCCCGTACGTTCGTGGAGATCGGCCCGGACGCGATCCTCACCGCCCTCGGGGCCGGCTCGGCCACCGAGGACACCAGCGCGTTCGTCCCGCTCGTCCGCAGGAACCGCCCCGAGCCGGAGTCCCTGGCCGGGGGCCTGGCGCGGGTGTTCGTCGGCGGCGGGGAGGTGGACTGGCGGGCGTTCTACGCCGGTGCCGGGGCGCGGACCGTCGAGCTGCCCACGTACGCCTTCCAGCGCAGCCGCTACTGGCTCGAAGCACCCACGTCCCAGGGCGGCGCTGCCGCGTCCGGGCAGCTCGCGCTCGACCACCCGGTGCTCCGCGCGGCCGTGGTGCTGCCCGACGACGGCGGTGCGGTGCTCACCGGCAGGCTGTCCGCCGGGACGCACGGCTGGATCGTCGACCACAACGTCCTCGGGAGCGTCCTGCTGCCCGGCACCGGCTTCGTCGAACTGGCCGTCCGGGCGGGCGAACTGCTCGACTGCGGGCTGCTGGAGGAGCTGACCCTGCAGGCGCCCCTCGTCCTGCAACCCCTCGGCGGCATCGCCGTCCAGGTGGCCGTCGGGGCGGCGGACGAGACCGGGCGCCGGACCGTGGCGGTCCACTCGCGCGCCGAGGACCAGCCGGACCTGCCGTGGACCCGCCACGCCGAAGGGGTCCTGGTCCCGGCACCCGACGAGGCCGGGCCGGACGGGCACGTGGACTGGCCGCCGGCCGGGGCCGACGAGCTGGCCGTAGACAGTGCCTACCAGGACCTCGCGGAGGCCGGCTACCACTACGGACCGGCGTTCCAGGGCCTCACCGCGGCCTGGAGCCTCGGCGAGGAGCTGTACGCCGAGGTCCGCCTCCCCGAGTCCGCCCACGAGGACGCCGCCCGCTTCGGCCTCCACCCCGCCCTGCTCGACGCGGCGATGCACGTCGGGCTGCTGGCCATCCCGGGGCGTGAGGACGGCGGGCAGACGCTGCTCCCCTTCGCCTGGAACGGCGTCGCCCTGCACGCGGCCGGGGCGAAGGCGCTCCGGGTCCGGGTCAGGCCCGTCGCCCACCAGGACGGCCTCTCGCTGACCGTCGCCGACGAGCACGGCAACCCGGTGCTGTCGGTGGAGTCCCTGCTGTCCCGGCCCGTCTGGGACCAGCAGTCCGGCCCGGGGACCGCCGACTCGCTGCTCCGGGTGGACTGGCAGCCGGTGGCCCTGGGCGACGAGGCGTCCGAGGCGCCGACACCCGCTGTTTACGAGTGCGTGGTGGCGGCGGAGAAGGACGCGGACGTGCCGGGCGCCGTACGGGGCGTGGTGGGCCGTGCTCTGGCGGCCGTGCGGGATTGGCTGTCCGACGAGCGGGAAGAGGGCGCGGCCCTGGCGGTCCTCACCCGTGGCGCGGTCGATGCCGAGGCCGCCGGACCGGTGGACCTGCGACAGGCCCCCGTCTGGGGTCTGGTCCGGGCCGCGCAGGCGGAGAACCCGGGGCGGTTCGTCCTGATCGACTCCGACGACTCGGTTCCGCTGGGTCGGCTGGTCGCCCTGGGCGAGCCGGAGTTGCTGGTGCGCGACGGCGAGGTGCGGGTGCCGCGCCTGGTCCCGGCGGGTCCGGGCGGCGAGGCCGGTCCGGTGTGGGACGCGGACGGGACCGTCCTGATCACGGGCGGCACCGGTGGTCTTGGCGCCCGGGTGGCCCGGCACCTGGTGGTCGAGCACGGAGTGCGGAGCCTGCTCCTCGTGGGCCGCCGGGGTGCGGACGCGCCCGGCGCGGCCGACCTGGTGGCGGAGCTGTCCGGGCTGGGCGCATCGGTCTCCGTGGCGGCCTGTGACGTGGCGGACCGGGACTCGTTGGCCGCCGTTCTCGCGTCCGTGGATCCGGCGCGCCCGCTCTCCGGTGTCGTCCACGTCGCCGGTGTCGCGGACAACGGTGTGGTGGGTGCGCTGACGCCCGAGCGGGTGGACGCGGTGCTGCGCCCGAAGGCGGACGCGGCCTGGCATCTGCACGAGCTGACCCGGGACCTGGACCTGTCGGCGTTCGTGATGTTCTCGTCCGCCGGCGGTCTGGTCCTGGCGGCCGGGCAGGGCAACTACGCGGCGGCCAACGTCTTCCTCGACGCACTCGCCGCCAAACGTCACGCCGAGGGCCTTGCGGCGTCCTCCATGGCCTTCGGGCTCTGGGCCGTGGACACCGGCATGGCGTCCCACCTGGCCGACGCCGACCTGGAGCGCATGCGCCGGGCGGGGATGCCCGCGCTGTCCGAGGCGGAGGCCCTCGCCCTGTTCGACGCCGCCCTGACGTCGGGTGTCGCGGCCACCGTTCCGCTCCGGGTCGACCCGGGCGCCCTGCGCACCCGTACCGACGAACTCCCCGCCCTCCTGCGCGCCATCGCCCCGCCCGCCCGCAAGCGGTCCACGGCCGGTGCGCCCAAGGGTGCCTGGCTGGCCGCGCGGGTCGCGGGGTGCGACGAGGAGGAGCGGACCGGGATCATCCTGGACGTCGTACGGGGGCACGCGGCGGCCGTACTCGGTCACGCGTCCGGTGAGGCGGTCGAACCGGACCGCGCGTTCGGGGAGCTGGGTTTCGACTCCCTGGGCTCGGTGGAACTGCGCAACCAGCTCAGCGCGGTGAGCGGGGTGCGGCTGCCCGCCACGCTGATCTTCGACTACCCGAGCGCGGCGGAGGTCGCCGCGTACATCGCCGCCCGTCTGGTCCCGGCCGCGCCGGTGTCCAGGGCGGAGGCGGACCTCAAGAAGCTGGAGACCCTGCTCACCACCGAAGCCCCGCCCGCCGGACCCGAACGCGCCCGGTTCGTCCAGCGCCTGAGGGAGCTGGCCGGCCGGCTCGACGCACCGCAGCCGGACGAGACGGCGCAGGACCTCGGCGAGGTCACCGCGGATGAGCTGTTCGACATCCTCGACAACGAGCTCGGCACCCCCGCGACCCCCTGACCCCCGGTCCCGCCTCACCAGGCGGTACGGGCCCCGGCCGGGGTGCGTGGCAGCTGTACGGCAGCCGTCACGCACCCCGGCCTTTCGCGCGCTCGCCCCCCGCCGGACAGGGGCCCTCGGCAGGGGTGGGTTAAGGGTAGGCCGCCCCTCGGAGCCGTCAGTAGCGTTCGAATCCGATCAACGTTGGACGCCGCGTGAGTGAGTCGCCACGGATCGTCGAGCCAGAGGGAGTAGGTCTCTGTGAGCAACGAAGAGCGACTTCTCGAATACCTGAAGCGGGCCACGACCGACCTGCGGGAGGTGCGCCGCCGGCTGGCGGACACCGAGCGCCGTCTCGAAGAGGCGGGCCCGTCCGGTCGCGGCACGCACCACGACGACCCGGTGGTCATCGTCGGCATGGGCTGCCGCTACCCGGGCGGTGCCACGAGCCCCGAGACCCTGTGGAAGCTGGTCGCTGACGGCGTCGACGCGATCGGGGAGTTCCCCGCGGACCGCGGCTGGGACGAGGGTGTGTACGACCCCGAGCCGGGTAAGCCCGGCAAGACGTACGCGCGCGAGGGCGGCTTCCTCTACGACGCACCAGAGTTCGACCCGGTGTTCTTCGGGATCAGCCCCAACGAGGCCCTGGTGACCGACCCGCAGCAGCGGCTGCTGCTTGAGGTGGCCTGGGAGGCGATCGAGCGGTCCGGGATCGACCCGACGACGCTCAAGGGCTCGTCCACGGGCGTGTTCGCCGGAGTGATGTACCACGACTACGCGCTCGGCGCGGAGCCCGGGAGCACCACGGCCGGCAGTGTGGTGTCCGGCCGGGTCGCCTACACGCTGGGGCTCGAAGGACCTGCGGTCAGCGTCGACACGGCCTGCTCCTCCTCGCTGGTGGCGCTGCACCTGGCGGCGCAGGCGCTGAGGGCGGGTGAGTGCTCACTCGCCCTGGCGGGCGGCGTGACGGTCATGTCGACCCCGGACATGTTCGTGTACTTCAGCACGCAGCAGGGCCTCGCGTCCGACGGGCGCTCCAAGTCCTTCTCCGCCTCCGCCGACGGCGTCGCCTGCTCCGAGGGCGCCGGTGTCCTGGTCCTGGAGCGGCTGTCCGACGCGCGCCGCAACGGCCACCCGGTCCTCGCCGTGGTCCGGGGCTCGGCGCTCAACCAGGACGGTGCCAGCAACGGCCTCACCGCCCCCAACGGACCCGCCCAGCAGCGCGTCATCCGCCGCGCCCTGGAGGACGCGGGCCTGACGGCGGCGGAGGTGGACGCGGTCGAGGCGCACGGCACCGGTACGACCCTCGGCGACCCGATCGAGGCGCAGGCGCTCCTGGAGACCTACGGACGGGAGCGGCCCGAGGGCCGGCCCCTGTGGCTGGGGTCCATCAAGTCGAACATGGGCCACAGCCAGGCGGCGGCGGGTGTCGCGGGGATCATCAAGATGGTCATGGCCATGCGCCACGGCGTGCTTCCCAGGTCCCTGTACGCCGAAACGCCTTCGGACCAGGTGGACTGGGCGGAGGGCGCGGTCGAGCTGCTGGCCGAGTCGCGCCCCTGGGTGCCCGGCGGTGCGGTGCGGCGGGCCGGGGTGTCCTCCTTCGGGATCAGTGGGACGAACGCGCATGTGATCGTCGAGGAGGCGCCGGAAGAGACGGGGGAGACGGCCGTGCGGGCCGCGCTCCCCGTGGTTCCTTGGGTGGTGTCGGCAAAGTCCGGGCAGGCCCTCGCTGCTCAGGCCGCCTGCCTGCGGGAACAGACCCTGGGAGAGCCCGAGGCCGATGCGGCGGACATCGGGCTCTCCCTGGCCACCACCCGGACCGCCTTCACCCACCGGGCGGTGGTCCTCGGCCGGACACAGGCCGACCGCGCGGACGCGCTTGCCGCGCTCGCGGCGGGGAACGAACACCCGGCGGTGGCCGTCGGCCGGGCCCGCCGGGCGGGCAAGTCGGCGTTTCTGTTCACGGGGCAGGGTGCGCAGCGGCTGGGGATGGGGCGTGAGTTGTATGCGGCCTTCCCGGTGTTCGCGGGGGCGTTTGACGCGGTGTGTGCGGAGGTAGAAGCGCATCTCGGTACGGGGTTGCGTGAGGTGGTGTGGGGGGAAGACGCGGAGGCGCTCAACGCGACTTCGTACACCCAGCCTGCGCTGTTCGCCTTCGAGGTGGCGTTGTTCCGGTTGGTGGAGGCGTGGGGCGTCAAGGCTGATGTCGTGGTCGGTCACTCGATCGGTGAGCTGGCTGCCGCGCACGTTGCCGGGGTGCTCTCACTCGCGGACGCCGCGAAGCTCGTGGTCGCGCGTGGCCGTCTGATGCAGGCGCTTCCCCCCGGTGGCGCGATGGTTGCCGTGCAGGCGACCGAGGAAGAGGTGCTTCCCCTCCTCACGGACGGGGTGGGCATCGCGGCCGTCAACGGCCCGCAGGCGGTCGTGTTGTCAGGCATTGAGGCGGAAGTGCTGGCCGTGGGCGAGCACTTCGCGGCTGCCGGCCGCAAGACCAGCCGCCTTCCCGTCTCGCACGCCTTCCACTCCTCCCTCATGGACCCGATGCTCGACGACTTCCGGGCCACAACCAGCGGGTTGACGTTCAACGAGCCGAGCATCCCGGTCGTCTCCACCGTCACCGGCGCCGCCTCCGCCTCCGACTGGCAGAACCCGGACTACTGGGTCGACCAGGTCCGCCGCCCTGTCCGCTTCGCCGACGCCGTAAACGCCGCCGAAGCCCTCGGAGCCCGTACGTTCGTCGAGATCGGCCCCGACGCGGTGCTCACCGCTCTCGGCGCGGCCTCCGTGACCGACGAAGAGACCGTGCTCGTCCCGCTGCTGCGCAGGAGCCGGCCCGAGGCGGAATCCCTGGTCGGAGCCGTCGGACGGCTGTACGCGCAGGGCGTCCGGGTCGACTGGGAGGCGTACTTCGCCGGCAGCGGGGCGCGGACCGTCGAGCTGCCCACGTACGCCTTCCAGCGCACCCGTTTCTGGGTCGAGGGCAGCGGTTCCACCGGAACCGCCGTCCCGAACGTGGCGCACGACGTGCCCACCGCCGAGGAGTCGCGGCAGGCGGCGGCCGGTCTGCGGGCGGAACTGGAAGGGCTCGGGGCGGCCGAGGCAGGACGGGTGCTGCTGGCGCTGGTGCGGACCCATGTGGCAGCCGTGCTCGGACACGCCTCCGTGGGCGTCGTCGAGACCGACCTCGCCTTTCGTGACATGGGCTTCGACTCGCTGGCCGCCGTGGAGCTGCGCAAGCGGCTGACCGCCGCGTCCGCCTGCGACCTGCCCGCCACGCTGATCTTCGACTACCCGACCCCGCGCGCCGTCGCCGCCTTCCTGGCGGAGCGCCTGGACTCCGAGACCGGCGCGGGGGACGGCGACCCGGCTGCTGCCGTGCTGGCCGAGCTGGACCGGATCGAGGACGTGCTCGGCGGGTTCCCCGTCGCCGGCGGCGACGCCGAGGCGGTCAGTGCCCGCGCGGACGCGATCACCGCCCGGCTGGAAGCGATCGTGCGGCGGTGGCGCGACGCACAGGGCGACCCGGCGACGTCCGGCGAGGGGCCCGACTTCGAAACGGTCACCGACGAGGAGCTGTTCGACGTGCTCGACAGCGAATTCGGCATCTCCTAGCCAGCGATCAGCTGCAGATTGGTTGAGGTTCGATGAGCAACGACGACAAGCTACGGGACTATCTCAAGCGCGCCACCGCCGAGCTCCAGCGCACCCGACGCCAGTTGTCGGAGGCCGAGGCGCGGGGCAGCGAGCCCGTCGCGATCGTGGCGATGGGCTGCCGCTTCCCCGGTGGCATCACCTCGCCCGATGACCTGTGGCAGCTGGTGGACGCGGGCCGGGACGCCGTGTCGCTGTTCCCGGACGGCCGTGGCTGGGACATGGACGCCCTGTACGACCCCGAGCCGTCGACGCCCGGCAGGACGTACTGCCGTGAGGGGGGCTTCCTGCACGACGCGGGGGAGTTCGACGCGGACTTCTTCAAGATCAGCCCGCGGGAGGCGAAGGACACCGACCCGCAGCAGCGGCTGCTGCTCGAAGTGTCCTGGGAGGTCATCGAGCGCGCCGGGATCGACCCGACCTCGCTGAAGGGCAGCCGTACCGGTGTGTTCGCCGGGGTGGTCTACCACGACTACCCGGGCGGCGGCGGTACCGGCGGCCTGGCGAGCGTCGCCTCCGGGCGCGTCGCCTACACGCTGGGGCTCGAAGGCCCCGCGGTCACCGTCGACACGGCCTGCTCCTCCTCGCTCGTCGCCCTCCATCTCGCGGTTCAGTCGGTGCGCAGCGGGGAATGCGCCCTGGCGCTCGCGGGCGGGGTCACCGTCATGGCGAGCCCGGACTCCTTCGTGGGCTTCAGCCAGGACCGGGGCCTCGCCCCCGACGGCCGCTGCAAGTCCTTCGCGGCGGCGGCCGACGGCACGACCTGGTCCGAGGGCGCGGGCATGCTCCTCGTCGAGCGCCTCTCCGACGCCCGCCGCAACGGCCACCCCGTCCTCGCCGTCATCCGCGGCTCCGCGATGAACTCCGACGGCGCGTCCAACGGGCTGACCGCGCCGAACGGCCCCTCGCAGCAGCGCGTCATCCAGCAGGCCCTGGCCTCCGGCAACCTCGCCCCCGCCGACGTGGACGCCGTCGAGGCGCACGGCACCGGCACCACCCTCGGCGACCCGATCGAGGCGCAGGCCCTCATCGCCGCCTACGGGCGCGAGCGGCCCGCCGGCCAGCCGCTGTGGCTGGGTTCGTTCAAGTCGAACATCGGCCACGCGCAGGCCGCCGCCGGCGTCGGTGGCGTGATCAAGATGGTGCAGGCGATGAAGGCGGGCGTCCTGCCGCGCACCCTGCACGTGGACGAGCCGAGCCACAACGTGGACTGGAGCGCGGGCAGCGTACGGCTGCTGACCGAGCCGGTCGCCTGGCCGGAGCTGGGGCGTGCCAAGCGGGCCGGGGTGTCGTCGTTCGGGCTGAGCGGCACGAATGTGCACGTGATCGTGGAGGAAGCGCCGGCGGAGGCGGTTTCCGCCGACGGCGGGGAGGGTACGGCGCAGGGCACCGACGAGGAGCGTACGAACCAGAGCCCCGCCCCCCGCTTCGTCCCCGTGCTCCTCTCCGCCCGCCGCCCCGAGGCGCTGGCCGCGCAGGCCGCCCGCCTGGCGGACCACCTGGAGGCCCGCCCGGCCGAGCCCCTGGCCGACACCGGCTGGTCGCTGGCCACCACCCGGGCCGCCCTGGAACACCGCGCGGTGGTCGTCGCCGACGGACAGGCGCCCGCCGGTCGCACCGACCTCGTACGGGCGCTGCGCGCGCTCGCCGACGGGTCCGCCGAGGCGGCCGTCACCGGGGACGCGCGGCCCGACGCGCTGAGCGCCGTGCTGTTCACCGGGCAGGGTTCCCAGCGCCTCGGCATGGGCCGGGAACTGCACGCCGCCTACCCGGTGTTCGCCCGTGCCTTCGACGAGGCGGTGGAGGCGCTGGACGCGCACCTCGACACCTCGTTGCGGGCGGCGATGTGGGGCGAGGACCGGGCGCTGCTCGACGGCACGGGGTGCGCGCAGCCGGCCCTGTTCGCGTGCGAGGTGGCGCTGTACCGGCTCGTCGAGTCCTGGGGCGTCCGGCCCGACTTCCTCGCCGGGCACTCCGTGGGCGAGTTCGCCGTCGCGCATGTCGCGGGCGTGCTCACCCTGGACGACGCGGCCCGGCTGGTCGCCGCCCGCGGCCGCCTGATGCAGGCGCTCCCGGGCGGTGGAGCGATGGTCGCCGTGGAGGCGTCCGAGGACGAGGTGACACCGCTGCTCACCCCGGCGACCGGGATCGCCGCGCTCAACGGGCCGCGTTCCGTGATCGTCTCCGGCGGCGAGACCGACGCGCTCGCCATCGCCGCCCACTTCGCGGCCGAGGGCCGCCGTACCAAGCGGCTCGCCGTGTCGCACGCCTTCCACTCGCCGCTCATGGAGCCGATGCTCGACGACTTCCGTGCGGTCGCCGAGAGCATCTCGTACGCCACCGCGCGCATCCCGGTCGTTTCCACGGTCACCGGTGAACTCGCCGGTGACGACGAACTGGGCTGCGCGGACTACTGGGTGCGGCACGTCCGCGCGGGCGTCCGGTTCAGCGACGCCGTGCGCGCGCTCGCCGCCAAGGGCGTCCACACCTTCCTGGAACTGGGCCCCGACGCGGCCCTGACCCCGCTCGGACCCGACTGCCTGACCGGCGCCGACGAAGGCACCGACCAGCCGGTCTTCACGGCCGCCCTGCGCCGGGACCGCGACGAGGCACGGGTGCTGACGGAGGCCGTCGCGCTCGCCCACATCCGCGGCGTGCCCGTCGACTGGGACGCGTGCTTCACCGCGACCGGCCACCGCCCGCACCGGGTCGACCTGCCCACGTACGCCTTCCAGCACCGCACCTACTGGGCCGCCGCGCCCGAGACCGCCCCGACGGCCGCCACTTCGGAGCCCGGTGAGGCCGGCTTCTGGGAGTCCGTGGAGCAGGAGGACGCGGCCGGGCTCGCGGAGCGGCTCGGTGTCGACCCCGCCGATCTGGCCCCCGTGCTGCCCGCGCTCACCAGCTGGCGCGCCGGGCGGCGCGAGGCGTCGGCCGTGGACGCGCTGCGCTACCGGGTCTCCTGGGCGCCGGTCGCGGACCCCGCCCCGTCCGCCCCGCTCACCGGGGACTGGCTCGTCGTACACGCGGCGGGGGGCCGTGCCCTGGCGGAAGCGCTGGCCGGGGCACTGGCGGAGCGGGGCGCGAACCCCGTCCTGACCGAGGGCGTCGCACTGTCCACCGCCCCCGCCGGAGTCGTCAGCCTCCTCGCCCTCGACAACACCCCGCACCCGGACCACCCGGTGCTCTCCCAGGGGCTCGCGGACACCACCGCCCTGTTGCGTGAGACGGCGGCCCTGGGGTGGACGGCTCCGGTGTGGTGCCTCACCCGGGGCGCGGTGGCCACCGACGACGGGGACGCGGCCGTGCGGCCCGAGCAGACCGCTGTGTGGGGGCTCGGTGCGGCGCTCGCGCTGGAGGCGCCGGACACCTGGGGCGGCCTGATCGACCTGCCGCAAGACACCGGTGAGGCGGTCCTGCGCCGGGTTTGTGACGCCCTCGCCCGGGGAAGCGTCGAGGACCAGCTCGCCGTACGCCCGCAAGGTGTCTACGCCCGCCGTCTGGTCCGGCCCGCGCAGCCCGATCCGGCGGCGGCCCGGCAGGCCCGGGGCACCGTCCTCGTCACCGGAGGCACCGGCGGGATCGGCGCCCATGTGGCCCGGATGCTCGCCGCCGACGGTGCCGAACACGTGGTGCTCGCCGGGCGGCGCGGCCCGGACGCCCCGGGTGTCGCGGAGCTGGCCGAGGAGATCGAGGCCATGGGGGCCCGCGTCTCCGTGGCGGCCTGCGACATGGCCGACCGCGAAGCCGTACGCACCCTGCTCGCCGGCCTCACGGACCTCACCGCCGTCTTCCACGCGGCCGGGCTGCCGCAGCGCATCGCCCCGCTCGGTGAGCTGACCCTCGCGGAGCTGGCCCAGGTCGCCGACGCCAAGGTGCTCGGCGCCCGTCACCTGGACGAACTCCTCGGCGACACCCCGCTCGACGCGTTCGTGCTGTTCTCGTCCGGCGCCGCCGTCTGGGGCAGTGCGGGCCAGTCCGCGTACGGCAGCGCCAACGCCAGTCTCGACGGGCTCGCGCACAGCCGGCGCGCCCGCGGTCTCTCCGCCACTTCGGTGGCATGGGGTTCGTGGAACGGGGGAATGGTCGACGCCGAACTGGCCGCTGTCATGCGCCGCATGGGCGCCCCCGCGATGGACCCCGCCCTCGCCATCGGCGCCCTGCGCCGCATCCTGACGGGCGGCGCTTCGCACGCGGTGGTCGCCGAGTTCGACTGGGAACGCTTCGCCCCCACCTACGTACTCGCCCGCCCCCGCCCCCTTCTCGACGCCCTGCCCGATGCGCGGGCCGCGATCGGCGCGGACGGTGGCGCCGAAGGCGGAGCCGGGGACTCCGGGCTCACGGACCGGCTGGCGGGACTCTCCGAACCGGAGCAGCGGTCCGCGCTGCTCGACCTCGTCCGTACGCATGTCGCGGCGCTGCTCGGGTACGACGACCCGGCCGAGGTCGGGGCGGACCGGGGGTTCACGGACCTCGGGTTCGACTCGGTCGCCGCCGTCGACCTGCGCACGAAGCTCGTCGCCGCTACCGGGCGCACGCTGCCCACCAGCATGATCTACGACCACCCGAGCCCCGGCGCGCTGGCCGGCCACCTGTGGTCGGAGCTCTGCCAGGACGACAGCCTCGGGGAACTCCCCGTACTGGCCCAGCTCGACCGCCTGGAGGAGGCCGCTTCGGCGCTCGCCGCCGAGGACATCGAGGCCACCAGGATCACGGCCCGCCTGCAGTCCCTGCTGACCCGGCTGACCGGAACGCTCGACGCGCAGAACGGCGACGGCGGTCAGAAGGTCGGAGACCAGCTGGAAGCCGCGTCCGCGGACGACGTCTTCGCGTTCATCGACAACGAACTCGGCCTCACCTGACCGACCGCGCGGCCGGTGCCGGCGACGGCACCGGGCCCCGTCCCGCATCTGCGACCCGACTCGACCTCTCGGCATGAACCGGCATGAACAAGGACTCGGTGGGACCCAACATGTCCAATGACGACGCACGGCTTCTCGACTACCTCAAGCGGGTCACGGCGGATCTGCACCAGACGCGGCGCAGGCTCCAGGAGGCCGAGAACCAGGACCACGAGCCCATCGCCGTCGTGGCGATGAGCTGCCGCTACCCGGGCGGGGTCTCCTCCCCCGAGGAGCTGTGGCGGCTCGTCTCGGAGGGCCGCGACGCCATCTCCGCCTTCCCCACCGACCGGGGCTGGGACCTCGACGCGCTGCGCGGCGACGAGGGCGACACCGCCTCCGGCAGCAGCTACGTGAACGAGGGCGGGTTCGTCCGCGACGTCGCCGGCTTCGACGCCGGCTTCTTCGGGATCAGCCCCAACGAGGCCCTGACCATGGACCCCCAGCAGCGGCTGCTCCTGGAGGTGTCCTGGGAGGCGATCGAGCGGGCCGGGATCGACCCGTCGTCGCTGCGCGGCAAGCCCGTCGGCGTGTTCGCGGGCTCCGGCATCCAGGACTACGAGTACATCGTCGGCGCGGCGGGCGAGGTCGCCGAGGCGTACATGACGACCGGTAACGCGGCCGCCGTCATCTCCGGCCGGATCTCCTACACCCTGGGCCTCGAAGGCCCGGCCGTCACCGTCGACACCGCCTGCTCCTCGTCGCTCGTCTCGCTCCACCTGGCGGCGACCGCCCTGCGCCGGCGGGAGTGCACGCTCGCCCTGGCCGGCGGCGTCATGGTGATGTCGACCCCGTCCCCGTTCATCGCCTTCAGCCGTCAGCGCGGGCTCGCCCCGGACGGCCGCTGCAAGGCGTTCGCGGAGGCGGCGGACGGCACCGGCTGGTCCGAGGGCGCCGGCATGCTCGTCCTCGAACGCCTCGCGGACGCCCGCCGCAACGGTCACCCCGTGCTCGCCGTCGTACGCGGCAGCGCGGTCAACCAGGACGGCGCCAGCAACGGCCTCACCGCCCCCAACGGCCGCGCCCAGCAGCGTGTCATCCGCCAGGCACTCGCCAACGCCAAGCTGTCCGCCACCCACGTGGACGCCGTCGAGGGCCACGGCACCGGCACGACCCTCGGCGACCCGATCGAGGCGCAGGCGCTGCTCGCCACCTACGGGCAGGGGCGCGACGAGGACCGGCCGCTGTGGCTGGGGTCCATCAAGTCCAACATGGGCCACGCGCAGGCCGCCGCCGGTGTCGGCTCCATCATCAAGATGGTCGAGGCGCTGCGCCACGGCGTGCTGCCCAAGACCCTGCACGTGGACGAGCCGTCGAGCCACGTCGACTGGTCGGCGGGCCGGGTGCGGCTGCTGACCGAGACCCGGGACTGGGAGCGTGCCGAGGACCGCCCGCGCCGGGCTGGCGTCTCGGCCTTCGGCGTGAGCGGGACGAACGCGCACGTGATCCTGGAGGAGGCTCCGGCGGCGGAGCCGGCCATCGAGACCGATGAGGCGCCCGAAACCGAAGCGCCGGCGGCTTCCGTCACGCCGCTGCCGGCCGTTCTGCCGTGGCTGCTCTCCGGTCGCGACGCGACGGCTCTCGCCGCGCAGGCCGGCCGCATCCACGCCCACGTCACGGCGGACGCGGAGAGGAGCGACGCCGATCTCACGTACTCCCTGGCGACCGCCCGTGCGGCGCTCGACCACCGCGCGGTGGTGCTCGCGGAGACCCGCGAGGCGGCCCTGACCGGGCTCGCGGCTCTGACCGAGGGGGAGAACCACCCTTCCGTGGTGCGTGGCGTCGCCGCGAAGGGGAAGACAGCGTTTCTGTTCACGGGGCAGGGGGCGCAGCGGCTGGGGATGGGGCGTGAGTTGTACTCAGCCTTTCCGGTGTTCGCTGAGGCGTTTGACGCGGTGTGTGCGGAGGTGGACGCGCACCTTGATCGTGGGTTGCGTGAGGTGGTGTGGGGGGAAGAGGCGGAGGCGCTCAACGCGACTTCGTACACCCAGCCTGCGCTGTTCGCTTTCGAGGTGGCGCTGTTCCGGCTGGTGGAGGCGTGGGGCGTCAAGCCCGACGTCGTGGTCGGTCACTCGATCGGTGAGCTGGCCGCCGCGCACATCGCCGGGGTGCTCTCACTCGCGGACGCCGCGAAGCTTGTGGTCGCGCGCGGTCGTCTGATGCAGGCGCTGCCCACTGGCGGGGCGATGGTTGCCGTGCAGGCGACCGAGGAAGAGGTCCTGCCGCTGCTGACCGAGGGTGTCGGCATCGCGGCCGTCAACGGCCCGAGCGCCGTGGTCGTTTCAGGTGTGGAGTCCGAGGCGCTGGCCGTGGGCGAGCACTTCGCCGCTCTGGGCCGGAAGACGAGCCGTCTTTCCGTCTCGCACGCGTTCCATTCCTCGCTGATGGACCCCATGCTCGACGAGTTCCGCGCGGTTGCCTCGCAGTTGACGTTCGAGGAGCCGAGCATCCCGGTCATCTCCACCGTCACCGGCGCCGCGTCGGCCTCCGGCTGGCAGTCCCCGGAGTACTGGGTCGACCAGGTCCGCCGCCCTGTCCGCTTCACGGAAGCCGTAAACGCTGCCGAAGCCTTCGGTGTTCGTACGTTCGTCGAGATCGGCCCGGACGCGGTGCTGACCGCTCTCGGGACCGCCGCCGCCACCGACGAGAACACCACCTGTGTCCCGCTGGTACGCAAGGACCGCAGCGAGGCCGAGGCCCTGGTCGCGGGCCTGGCACGGCTGTTCACCACCGGCCTCGCCGTCGACTGGGAGGCGTTCTACGCCGGCACCGGTACGCAGAAGGCCGGGCTCCCCACGTACGCCTTCCAGCGCACCCGCTACTGGGTCGAGGGCACCAACGCCCCCGGCGACGTCTCCGCCGCCGGGCTCGCCGCGGCCGGGCACCCGCTGCTCGGGGCGGTCGTCTCGCTCGCGGACTCCGGCGGCGTCGTCCTCACCGGCAGGATCTCCGTGTCCGCGCAGCCCTGGCTCGCGGATCACGTCGTCGGCGACTCCGTGGTCTTCCCCGGAACCGGTTTCGTCGAACTCGCGGTCCGGGCGGGGGACCAGGTCGGCTGCGAAACGCTCGACGAGCTGATGCTCCAGGCCCCCCTGGTGCTGCCCGCTCGCGGTGCGGTGGCGCTCCAGGTGGAGGTCGGCGCGTCCGACGCGTCCGGGCGGCGCCCGTTCAGCGTTCACTCGCGCCGCGACGACCAGCCCGACCAGCCCTGGACGCTTCACGCGGCCGGGGTCCTGGCGGCCACCACCACGGACCCGGCCCCCTTCGACCTGGCCGCCTGGCCGCCCGCCGGCGCGGAGGCCATCGACACGGACGGGGTGTACGCGTCCCTGGCCGGGGCCGGCCTCGCGTACGGGCCCGCCTTCCGGGGGCTGACGGCCGCCTGGCGGTCCGGGACCGAGATCTGCGCCGAGGTCGCGCTGCCCGAGAAGGCGCTGGCGGACGCGGGGAAGTTCGGGCTGCACCCGGCGCTCCTCGACGCCTCGCTGCACGGCTCCGTCTTCACGGACCTGTTCGCGGAGGCGAGCGGTCCGGTGCTGCCGTTCGTCTGGACCGGCCTACGCCTGCACGCCTCCGGGGCCGCGCGGCTGCGGGTCCGGATCGTCCCGGACGGCGCGGGTGCCGTCGCCCTGTCCGTCGCCGACGAGACGGGCCGGCCCGTGCTGTCGGTCGACTCGCTCGTCCTGCGCGAGGTCTCCGCCGAACAGCTCGCCGCCGCCCGCACGGTCGCGCACGAGTCCTTGTTCGGCCTTGACTGGATCGAAGTCCCGGCGGGTGAACAGGTTTCGACGCCCGTCGACTGGACAGAGCTGCGCTCCGAAGGGGCCGTGCCCGAGAGCGTCGTCCTGCGGTCCCGGCACACCGGCGCGGACCCGGCAGCCGTCCGGGCCGCCACCACCGAGGTCCTTGCCGCACTCCAGCATTGGCTCGGAGCCGAGCGCTTCACGGGCTCCCGCCTGCTCGTCGCCACCAGCGGTGCCGTCGCCCGGCCCGAGGAGGACGTCACCGACCTGGCCGGAGCCGCCGTCTGGGGCCTCGTCCGCTCCGCGCAGGCCGAGCACCCCGGGCGGGTCGTCCTCGCGGACCTGGACGACCTCGCGGACGACGCACAGGCCGCCGCCGCGCTCGCCACCGGCGAGTCCCAGGCCCTCGTACGCGGCACGACCGTGTACGGCGCCCGCCTCGCCCGCCTCACGGACGACCCCGAGACGCGCGTCAGCCCCGACTTCGGCACCGGCACGGTCCTCGTCACCGGGGCGACCGGCGCACTCGGCAGCCTGGTGGCCCGCCGGCTCGTCGAGGCCCACGGTGTCCGCAGCCTGCTGCTGGTCTCGCGGCGCGGCGCGGGCGCCCCCGGTGCGGCGGAGCTGTCCGCCGGACTGCGTGCGCTCGGCGCCGAGGTCACCGTCTCCGCCTGCGATGTCGCGGACCGGGACGCCCTGGCCGCCGCGCTCGACGGAGTGCCGCTCACGGGTGTGGTGCACCTCGCCGGTGTCCTGGACGACACGCTGATCGCGTCGCTGACCCCGGAGAGCCTGGACACCGTCCTGCGCGCCAAGGCCGACGCCGCGCTCCACCTCCACGAGCTGACCCGGGACCTGGGCCTGTCGGCGTTCGTCCTGTTCTCCTCCGCCACCGGCGTCCTGGGCGTCCCCGGCCAGGGCAACTACGGCGCCGCCAACGCCCTCCTCGACGCCCTCGCCACCCACCGCACCGCCCATGGCCTGCCTGCCCGCTCCCTCGCCTGGGGCCTCTGGGCGAGCGGGATGTCCGGCAACCTGACCGACGCAGACCTCCAGCGCATGAGCCGCACCGGCATCGGCGCCCTCACTTCCGCGTACGGCCTGGACCTCTTCGACCGTGCGCTGACCGTGGACGCGCCCGTCGTCCTGCCGATCCGGCTCGACGTGCGCACCCTCGCCGAGGCCGGTGAAGCGCTGCCGCCGCTGTTCCGGAAGCTCGTACGCGTACGGGCCCGGCGAACCGCCGGTTCCGCGCCGGAGGCGGCCGGGGCGCTGCGCGGCCGGCTGGCCGGGCTCGACCGGGAGGAGCAGGAGCGCGTCCTGCTCGACCTGGTCCGCACCCAGGTCGCGGTGGCCCTCGGCTACCCGGACGCGGACGCCGTGGACGAGACCCGGGCCTTCAGCGAGCTGGGCTTCGACTCGCTCACGGCGGTCGAGTTCCGCAACGCCGTCAGCGCCGCCGCCGAGGTCCGGCTGCCCGCGACCCTCGCCTTCGACTACCCGAGCCCGCGCGCCCTGGCCCGGCACCTGCTGGGCGAACTCGCCGGCTCCATGGCCGAGGTGAGCCCCGCCCGAGGTGTGAGCGGTGCCGGAGCGGGGAACGACGACGACCCGATCGTCATCGTCTCCATGGCGTGCCGCTACCCGGGCGGGGTACGCAGCCCGGAGCAGCTGTGGCGGCTCGTCGCGGACGGTGTGGACGCGGTCTCGGACTTCCCCGCCAACCGGGGCTGGGACCTGGACCGGGTGTACGACCCGACCGCCGAACGCCCGCACACCAGTTACGCCAACGAGGGCGGGTTCCTGCACGAGGCGGGCGAGTTCGACCCCGCGTTCTTCGGGATCAGCCCCAACGAGGCCGCGATCATGGACCCGCAGCAGTTCCTGCTGCTGGAGACGGCCTGGGAGGCGTTCGAGCGGGCCGGCATCGACCCCGAGACCCTGCGGGGCAGCATGACCGGCTGCTACGCCGGGATGATGTACCACGACTACGCGGCCAACAACAGCACCGGAGCCATCGCCTCCGGCCGGGTCTCGTACGTGTTCGGCCTGGAGGGACCGGCCGTCACCGTCGACACGGCGTGCTCGTCGTCGCTGGTCTCCCTGCACATGGCGGCCCAGGCGCTGCGGTCGGGTGAGTGCTCACTCGCCCTCGCCGGCGGTGTCGCGATCATGGCGACCCCCGAGGTCTTCGTCGAGTTCAGCCGGCAGCGGGGCCTCGCTCCGGACGGCCGCTGCAAGTCCTTCGGCATCGGAGCCAACGGCACGGGCTGGGGCGAGGGCGCGGGCATGCTGCTCCTGGAACGCCTGTCGGACGCGCGCCGCAACGGGCACCCGGTCCTCGCCGTGGTCCGGGGCTCCGCCCTCAATCAGGACGGCGCGAGCAACGGCCTCACCGCCCCGAACGGCCCCTCGCAGCAGCGAGTGATCCGCCAGGCCCTGGCCAACGCGGGCCTGACGGCTGCGGAGGTCGACGCGGTCGAGGCCCACGGCACCGGCACGACCCTCGGCGACCCGATCGAGGCGCAGGCGCTGCTCGCCACCTACGGGCAGGACCGGCCGGTCGGGCAGCCGCTGTGGCTGGGTTCCATCAAGTCGAACATGGGCCACACGCAGGCCGCCGCCGGTGTCGCGGGGATCATCAAGATGGTCATGGCGATGCGGCACGGTGTGCTGCCGCCGTCCCTGCACGCGGAGGAGCGCTCGGACCAGATCGACTGGTCCGCCGGAGACGTGGAGCTTCTGACGGAGGCCCGCGAGTGGGCGCCGGCCGGCCACCCGAGGCGCGCGGGCATCTCGTCCTTCGGTATCAGCGGTACGAACGCCCACGTGATCGTGGAGGAGGCCCCCGAGGCCAGCGCGACCGAGGCCGGGACCGACTTGGCCGTCACCCCCTGGGTGGTGTCCGCGAAGAGCGCGGAGGCACTGGCAGGTCAGGCGTCGCAGCTGCTGACCGTGGCCGACGGCCACCGCGCCGAGGACATCGGCCACTCCCTGGTGACATCGAAGCCCGCCTTCGAGCACCGGGCCGTCGTCTTCGCTGACCGTACGGCCGCGCTGACCGCGCTGGCGGCGGGTGAGGAGCATCCGGGGCTGGTGCGGGGGGCCACGCGGACGGTCGGAAAATCGGCGTTCCTGTTCACGGGACAGGGTGCGCAGCGGCTGGGTATGGGCCGTGAGTTGTACGAGGCGTTCCCGGTGTTCGCGGAGGCGTTTGACGCGGTGTGTGCGGAGGTGGACGCGCACCTTGGTTCGTCGTTGCGTGACGTCGTTTGGGGGGATGACGCGGAGGCGCTGAACGCCACGGGCTTCACTCAGCCCGCACTGTTCGCGTTCGAGGTTTCCCTGTTCCGGCTGGTGGAGGCGTGGGGCGTCAAGCCCGACGTCGTGGTCGGTCACTCGATCGGTGAGCTGGCCGCCGCGCACATCGCCGGGGTGCTGTCACTCGCGGATGCCGCCCGTCTCGTCGTCGCCCGTGGCCGGTTGATGCAGGCGCTCCCGGCCGGTGGCGCCATGGTTGCCGTGCAGGCGACCGAGGACGAGGTGCTTCCGCTCCTCACGGACGGGGTAGGCGTCGCCGCCGTCAACGGGCCGCAGTCCGTGGTCGTTTCCGGTGTGGACTCCGAAGCGGTGGGTATCGGCGAGCACTTCGCCGCGCTCGGCCGCAAGACCAGCCGCCTTCCCGTCTCGCACGCGTTCCACTCCTCGCTCATGGACCCGATGCTCGGAGACTTCCGGGCCATAGCCGGCGAGTTGACGTTCAACGAGCCGAGCATCCCGGTCGTCTCCACGGTCAGCGGCGAGCTGTCCACCGACTGGCAGTCCCCCGAGTACTGGGTCGACCAGGTCCGCCGCCCTGTCCGCTTCGCCGACGCCGTGAACGCGGCCGAAGCGTTCGGCGCGCGCACGTTCGTCGAGATCGGCCCCGACGCGGTCCTCACCGTCCTGGGAGCGGCCTCCGCCGCCGACGGCACCAGCGCCTTCACCCCGCTCGTACGCAAGAAGCGCCCCGAGGCCGAGTCCCTGGTCGCGGGCCTGGGCCGGCTGTATGCCGACGGCGTCAGGGTCGACTGGGCGGCGTTCTACGCCGGTGCCGGGGCGCGGACCGTCGACCTGCCCACGTACGCCTTCCAGTGCACCCGCTACTGGGTCGGCACCGAGGAGTACCTCGCCAACTCCTGGATCGGCGGCGGCAGCAGCATGGCGACGGCCGGCCTGACCGGTGCCGGGCACCCGCTGCTCGGGGCGGTCGTGCCGTCGCCGGACACCGACATGGTGACGTTCACCGGGCGGCTGTCGGCCGGTACGCACGGCTGGATCGTCGACCACGACGTCCTCGGGAGCATCCTGCTGCCGGGCACGGGCTTCGTGGAGCTGGCGATCCGCGCCGGGGACCAGGTCGGCTGCGCGGTCCTGGAGGAGCTGGCCCTGCAGGCGCCGCTCATCCTGCCCGCGCGCGGTGCCGTGATCGTGCAGATGGTCGTCGGTGCCGCCGACGCGACCGCCCGGCGCTCGGTGAGCGTGTACTCGCGCGCCGAGGACCGCCCGGACCTGCCGTGGACCCTGCACGCCGACGGCGTACTCGCGCCCGGTACGGAGAGCACCGCGTTCGACCTCTCCGCCTGGCCGCCCGCCGGGGCGGAGGAACTGCCCCTGGAGGGCGCGTACGACGGTTTGCGCGAGCGGGGGTTCGGGTACGGGCCGACGTTCCAGGGGCTCAAGGCCGCCTGGCGCGTGGGTGACGTGCTGTTCGCCGAGGTCGCGCTGCCCGAGCAGGCGCACGCGGAGGCCGAGAAGTTCGGGCTGCACCCGGCACTTCTGGACGCAGCCATGCACGCGGCCCTCGTCAACGGCACCGGCGGCGACGAGACCGTGCTGCCCTTCGTGTGGCGCGAGGTGTCCCTGCACGCGGCGGGTGCCTCCGCCGTCCGCGTACGGATCACGCAGCCGACCCCGGAGAGCCTGTCCTTGCAGGTAGCGGACGCCACCGGGGCCCCCGTGGCGACCGTGGGCGCGGTCGTCGGCCGGCCCGTCTCCACGGAGCAGCTCGCCACCGGCGGGAACGACTCCCTGTTCCGTATCGCCTGGAACAAGCTGCCCGCGGCCCCCACCCGTACGCCGTCCGACGCGCCCGCGCCGGTCGTCTTCACCTGTGGGACGCGGGGCCTGGACGCGGACATGCCGGGTGCCGTGCACGGGCTGGTGAACCAGGCCCTGGCGGCCGTGCAGGAGTGGCTGGCGGAGGACCGGCCCGAGGGCGCGGTGCTGGCGGTCGCCACGCGCGGCGCGGTCGCCGTGGCCGACGGTGAACCGGTCGATGTGCGCCAGGCACCGGTCTGGGGCCTGGTCCGGGCCGCGCAGGCGGAGAACCCGGGCCGGTTCGTGCTCGTCGACTCCGACGGGTCCGTGCCCTGGGACCAGGTGACCGCTCTCGGCGAACCGGAACTGCTCGTGCGCGACGGCGAGGTGTGGGTGCCGCGCCTGGTGATCGCCGCGCCGGGCGCCTCCGACGAGACCGGACCGGTGTGGGACGCGGACGGGACCGTCCTGATCACCGGTGGCACCGGCGGCCTCGGCGCCCGGGTGGCCCGGCACCTGGTCGTCGAGCACGGAGTCCGGCAGCTGCTTCTGGTGGGCCGCCGGGGCGCGAGCACGCCCGGCGTCGGCGACCTCGTCGCGGAGCTGTCCGGGCTGGGCGCTGCGGTCTCCGTGGCGGCCTGCGACGTGGCGGACCGGGACTCGTTGGCCGCCGCTCTCGCGTCCGTGGACCCGGCGCACCCGCTCTCCGGAGTCGTCCACGTCGCCGGTGTCGTCGACAACGGTGTGGTCGGCGCCCTGACCCCCGAGCGCGTGGGTGCCGTCCTGCGGCCGAAGGTGGACGCGGCCTGGTACCTGCACGAGCTGACCCGGGACCTGGACCTGTCGGCGTTCGTGATGTTCTCGTCCGCCGGCGGTCTGGTCCTGGCGGCCGGGCAGGGCAACTACGCGGCGGCCAACGTCTTCCTCGACGCACTCGCCGCCAAACGTCACGCCGAGGGCCTTCCGGCGACCGCGATGGCCTTCGGGCTCTGGGGCGTCGACACCGGGATGACCAGCATCGACATGCTGGGCCTGGCCGAGGAGCGCATGGCGGCCCAGGGGCTGCCCGCACTGTCCGAGGCGGAGGGCCTGGCCCTGTTCGACGCCGCCCTGGAGTCGGGTCTCGCGGCCACCGTCCCCCTCCGCGTCGACACCAGCGTCCTGCGCAACCGTGCCACCGAACTCCCGGCCCTGCTGAGGGGGCTGGTCCGCGTACCCGTACGCAGGACCGCGCAATCCACCGACGCGGGTGACGGGCTCCTCGCCCGGCTGGCGGGGCTGGACGCCACCGCACGGGCTGCCGCGCTCCTCGATCTCGTACGCACGCACGTGGCCGGGGTCCTCGGCCACGCGTCGGCCGACGCCGTCGAGCCGGAGCGGGCCTTCAGCGAGCTGGGCTTCGACTCGCTCGCGGCCGTCGAGCTGCGCAACCGGCTCGGCGCGGCGACGGGCCTCCGGCTGCCCGCCACGCTGATCTTCGACTACCCGACCGCGGACGCCGTCGCGGCGTACATGGGCGAGGAGGTGGCCGGCTCGGACCGGGCCCTGCCCGCGCCCACCCGCGCCCCGGCAGCGGGCGGCGGGGCCGGCGGGGACGACGACCCGGTGGTCATCGTCGGCATGGGCTGCCGCTACCCGGGCGGGGTCACGACGCCGGAGGAGCTGTGGCGGCTCGTCGCGGACGGGGTCGACGCCATCGGCGACTTCCCGGCCGACCGCGGCTGGGACGCGGAGGTGTACGACCCCGAGCCCGGGACGCCCGGCCGGACGTACGCGCGCGAGGGCGGCTTCCTCTACGACGCACCCGAGTTCGACCCGGTGTTCTTCGGGATCAGCCCCAACGAGGCGCTGATGATGGACCCGCAGCAGCGGCTGCTGCTTGAGGTGGCCTGGGAGGCGGTCGAGCGGGCCGGGATCGACCCGACGACGCTCAAGGGATCGTCGACCGGTGTCTTCGCCGGGGTGATGTACCACGACTACGCGCTCGGCGTGGAGGCCGCGGCCAGCAGCGGCGGCAGCCTCGTCTCCGGCCGCACCGCCTACACGCTGGGCCTGGAGGGCCCGGCCGTCACCGTCGACACCGCGTGCTCGTCCTCGCTGGTCGCACTGCACATGGCGGCCCAGGCCGTGCGCGCCGGTGAGTGCTCGCTCGCGCTGGCCGGCGGCGTCGCCGTCATGGGCACGCCGGGCATGTTCATCGAGTTCAGCCGGCAGCGCGGGCTCGCCCCGGACGGCCGGTCCAAGTCCTTCGCCGCGTCGGCGGACGGCGTCGCCTGGGGTGAGGGCGCTGGTGTCCTGCTCCTGGAGCGGCTGTCCGACGCGCGCCGCAACGGCCACCCGGTGGTCGCGGTCCTCCGGGGCTCCGCGCTCAACCAGGACGGCGCCAGCAACGGGATGACCGCCCCCAACGGCCCGTCCCAGCAACGCGTGATCCGCCAGGCCCTGGCCAACGCGGGCCTGACGGCGGCGGAGGTCGACGCGGTCGAGGCGCACGGAACCGGGACGACCCTGGGCGACCCGATCGAGGCGCAGGCGCTGCTCGCCACCTACGGGCAGGGGCGCGCGGACGAGGCGCCCCTGTGGCTGGGGTCCATCAAGTCCAACATGGGCCACACCCAGGCCGCTTCGGGCATCGCGGGCGTCATGAAGATGGTCATGGCCATGCGCCACGGCGTCCTGCCGAAGACCCTGCACGTGGACGCGCCCTCGGACCAGGTCGACTGGGAGGCCGGAAACGTCGCACTGCTCACCGAGGCCCAGGAATGGCAGCCCACCGACCGGCCGCGCCGGGCCGGCGTCTCCTCCTTCGGGATCAGCGGGACGAACGCGCATGTGATCGTCGAGGAGGCGCCGGAGCTCGCGGCCGAGTCCGCCGGCGACGGCGGACTCCCGGTGTTTCCGCTGGTGCTGTCGGGGAAGAGCCCGCAGGCCCTCGCCGCACAGGCCGAACGCCTGCTGGCCCGGGTCACGGACGAGCCGACGCTCACCCCGGCCGACCTGGGCCTGTCGCTGGTCGCCACCCGCACCGCCTTCCCGCACCGGGCCGTCGTCCTCGGCACGGACACCGAGGAACTGCTGCGCGGCCTGACCGCCCTGGCACAGGGCCGCAACGCCCCCGCCGTCGCGAGCGGCCAGGCACGGAGGAGCGGAAGGTCGGCGTTCCTGTTCACGGGGCAGGGTGCGCAGCGGCTGGGGATGGGGCGTGAGTTGTATGCGGCGTTCCCGGTGTTCGCGGGGGCGTTTGACGCGGTGTGTGCGGAGGTGGACGCGCACCTTGATCGTGGGTTGCGTGAGGTGGTGTGGGGGGAAGACGCGGAGGCGCTGAACGCGACTTCGTACACCCAGCCCGCGCTGTTCGCCTTCGAGGTCGCGTTGTTCCGGCTGATCGAGGCGTGGGGCGTCACCCCAGACGTGGTCGCGGGTCACTCGATCGGTGAGATCGCTGCCGCGCACATCGCCGGGGTGCTGTCCCTCGCGGACGCGGCGAAGCTGGTCGTGAGCCGGGGCCGGCTGATGCAGGCGCTTCCGACCGGTGGCGCGATGGTCGCCGTGCAGGCGACCGAGGAAGAGGTGGTTCCCCTCCTCACGGACGGGGTGGGCATCGCGGCCGTCAACGGCCCGCAGGCGATCGTCGTCTCAGGTGTGGAGTCCGAGGCGCTGGCGGTCGGCGAGCACTTCGCCGCACTGGGCCGCAAGACCAGCCGCCTTCCCGTCTCGCACGCCTTCCACTCCTCCCTCATGGACCCGATGCTCGACGACTTCCGCGCGGTGACAGCGCAGTTGACGTTCCACGAGCCCCGCACCCCGGTCGTCTCCACCGTCACCGGCGCGCCGTCCACCGACTGGCAGTCCCCGGAGTACTGGGTCGACCAGGTCCGCCGGCCCGTCCGCTTCGTGGCCGCCGTCGATGCGCTGGAGGCGCAGGGCGTCACCCGGTTCCTGGAGATCGGGCCCGACGGCATCCTGACCGGCCTCGCCCAGCAGGTCCTGGACCGGGGCGAGGGCGGCACGGCCGTACTCGTACCGTCCGTACGCAGGAACCGTCCCGAGCCCGAGGCGCTGGTCACGGCCCTGGGGCGGCTCTACGCGGACGGGGCGCGGGTCGACTGGGAGGCCTACTACGCCGGTACGGGGGCGCGCCGGGTCGAGTTGCCCACGTACCCCTTCCAGCGCACCCGCTACTGGGTGGACGCGGCCAAGCCGGCCACCGACGCGGTGGCCGTCGGGCAGGACGCGTTCGACCACCCGTTGCTCGCGGCGGTCGTGGCGTCGCCCGACTCCGAGGCCGTGACACTCACCGCCCGCGTCTCGCTGGACACCCAGCCCTGGGTGGCCGACCACGCGGTGCACGGCAGCATCCTGCTCCCCGGCACCGGCTTCGTGGAGCTGGCTCTCCAGGCCGCCGACCACGTCGGCTGTGCACTGGTGGAGGAGCTGACGCTGTACGCGCCGCTGGTGCTGCCGGAGCGCGGTGGGGTCTCGCTCCAGGTCGTCGTCGGTGAGCCCGAGGCACAGGCCCGGCGCGCGATCCGCGTCTACTCGCGGCCCGAGAATCACCCGGACGAGCCGTGGACCCGGCATGCCGAAGGTGTGCTGGCCCCCGGGACGGGGAACACCGCCGCCTCCGACCTCACCGCATGGCCGCCCGCCGGCGCGGAGGAGCTGGACGCGGACGGCCTGTACGACGGGCTTCAGGAGCGCGGGTTCGGGTACGGCCCGGTGTTCCAGGGCCTGACAGCGGCCTGGCGGCACGGCGACGCGCTGTACGCGGAGATCGCGCTGCCCGAGCAGGCGCACCCGGACGCCGGACGCTTCGGCCTGCACCCGGCCCTGCTCGACGCCTCCATGCACGCGCTCGGCTTCGGCGGGCTCGGGGCCGAGGAGGACGAGGGGCAGGCGCTGCTCCCCTTCTCCTGGACCGGGGTCACCCTGCACGCCGCGTCCGCGACCGCCGTACGGGTCCGGCTCGCACAGGTCGAGGGCGTGCGCAACGCGGTACGCCTCGACCTGAGCGACCCGGCCGGGGCGCCGGTGGCCTCGGTGGAGGCGCTCCAACTGCGTCCGGTGGCCGCGCGGCAGCTGGGCGGCGGCGGGTTCCGGGAGGCCCTGCTCTCCGTCGAGTGGCAGCCGGTCGGCGGCGGCGGGCGGCGCGGTGACTGGGCGGTCGCCGGCCCCGGTCTGGTGGTCGCCGGCATGCCGGTGGTCGCGGGGCTCGACGCGCTGGGCGACGCCGTACCCGAGGCGGTGCTGCTGCCCGTCCTCGCCGACGCGGACGGCGCCGGCACCGAGCACGAGGTCCCGGCCGGGACGCGTACCGCCGTGGACGGGGCCCTGGCCGCCGTGCAGCAGTGGCTCGCCGAGCCCCGGTTCGCGCGGTCGCGTCTGGTGCTGGTGACCCGGGCCGCGGCGGCCGTCGCGGACGGCGACCCGGTCGACGTACGGCAGGCCCCCGTCTGGGGGCTGGTGCGCGCGGCGCAGGCGGAGAACCCGGGCCGGTTCGTGCTCCTCGACCTGGAGGAGGGCGAACCCTCGCCCCGCGCGCTCGCCGCGGCCCTCGCCACGGACGAACCCGAATTGGCCGTACGCCGCGACAAGGTCCTCGCTCCCCGGCTGGCCCGGTCCTCGGCGCCCGGCGGCGAAACCCCCTGGGACACCGAGGGCACCGTCCTGATCACCGGCGGCACCGGTGGCCTCGGCGCGATCGTCGCCCGGCACCTGGTGACCGAACACGGTGTGCGCCACCTCGTGCTCGCCGGGCGGCGCGGGCTCGGCGCGCCCAACGCGGCCGGGCTCCGCGACGAACTGGCCGCGCTCGGCGCCCAGGTGGAGATCGCCGCGTGCGACGTCTCCGACCGGGCGGCCGTCGCCGCGCTCATCGCGGGCATCGGCCCGGACCACCCGCTGCGCGGTGTCGTCCACGCCGCCGGTGTCGCGCACAACGGGCTCGTCGGGGCGCTCACCCGCGAGCAGGTCGACCACGTCCTGCGGGCCAAGGCGGACGCCGCCTGGCACCTGCACGAACTGACCGCCCACCTCGACCTGTCCGCGTTCGCGCTGTTCTCGTCGGCGGGCGGGCTCGTCATGGCCGCCGGCCAGGGCAACTACGCGGCGGCCAACGTCTTCCTGGACGCCCTCGCCGCCCACCGCCGCTCCCAGGGTCTGGCCGCCACCTCCATGGCGTTCGGGCTCTGGGCCACCGAGACCGGGCTCAGCCAGTGGCTCGGTGAGGCGGACCTCCAGCGGATGCGGCGCACCGGGACCCCGGCGCTCACCGAGGAGGAGGGCCTGTGGCTGTTCGACGCGGCGGTCGCCGCCGACGCCCCGGCGCTCGTCCCGCTCCGCGTCGACCTGGCCGCGCTGCGCGCCCGCACCGACGAGGTGCCCGCGCTGCTGCGGGCCCTGGCACCCGCCGGGCGCCGGCGCGCCGGGGCGGCCGCCGTCGTCCGCGAGGCCGGCGGGCTCGTGCAGAAGGTGCGCGGGCTGGACGAGGCGGCCCGGGTCAGGGCCGTGCTCGACGAGGTGCTGAACCACGCGGCGGAGGTCCTGGGGCATGCGGAGGCGGGTGCGGTGGACGCCGAAGCGGGCTTCCTGGAGGCGGGGTTCGACTCGCTGACCGCCGTCGAACTCCGTAACCGGCTCAACGCGGCCTCCGGGCTGGCGCTGCCGACCATGGTGGTCTTCGACAGCAGGAACCCGCTGGAGCTGGCCCGGCTCGTCGCCGGCCGGCTGGGCGCCGAAGGCGGAGAGCCGGGTCCGGGTGCCACGGCCGCCCCGGAGTCCGCGAGTCCGCTCGACGACACCCTGTACGGGCTGTTCCTGGACGCGATCATGGCGGGGAACATCAAGCCCGGCCTTGCGATGCTGCGTTCGGTGGCGGCGCTGCGGCCCGCGTTCGCCACGGCCGCCGACCTGGACGTGCTGCCCGAGGCGGTCTCGTACGGGGCACGGGCCAAGGCCGAGGTCCCGGTGCCCCGGCTGATCTGCCTGAGCACCCCGACCGTGGCGGGCGGTGTGCACCAGCACGCGCGGCTCGCGGCCCGGCTGTCGGTGCCGGTGTCCGGAATCCCGACCCCCGGTTTCGCCCGGGGCGAGTCGCTGCCGGAGTCGTTCGACGCGGCCGTCGACGTCCTCGCCGAGGCGGTGCTGCGTACCGCCGACGGGGAGCCGTTCGTGCTGCTCGGCTTCTCCTCCGGCGGGCTCCTCGCCCACGCAACCGTCGCCCGCCTGGAGCGGGTGCACGGGGTGCGGCCGGCCGGGCTCGTCCTGCTTGACACGTACTACATGGGCGCGGCGAACGACGCGATCTTCGACCAGATGGCGTCCGCCGTCCCCGACAAGGCGGCCACCCTCGGCTCGTTCAGCAGCGCCGAACTCTCCGCGATGGGCCGGTACGTGGAGCTGCTGCCGCAGTTCACGCAGGCCGACATCGAGGCGCCGGTGCTGTTCGTCCGGGCCGGGGACCTCTTCGAGGCGGGCGAGCGCGCCGGTGTCGGGGAGGGCGGCTGGCAGGCCGACTGGAAGGGCGCCGAGACCGTGGCGACCGTGCCCGGCACGCATTTCACCATCGTCGAGCAGCACGTCGACACGACGGCCCCCGTCATCGACGGCTGGCTGAAGGACCTCAAGGAGCGGATCTCCTCGTGACTGTTGAACGCCACACACCCCGACGAGCGCAGGAGGCGGGCCGATGAGCCTGAGCACGGAGCACCCGGCGGCGGTCGGCGCGCCGGCCGAGCGCATCCACGAATTCATGCTGGCGGCGGCCCGCACCGCCCCGGACAGCCCGGCGGCCTGGGAGGCGGCGGAGGACGGCTCGCACCGCGTTCTCAGCTACCGCCAACTGGAGCGCAGGGCGCACGACTACGCGGTCACCCTGGACTCGCTCGGCCTCGACATCGGTGACCGGGTCGTCCTGGAGTCCGACAACTCCGCGGCGGCCGTGGCCGCGCTGCTGGCCTGCTCGATGCTCGGGCTCACCTTCATCCCGGTGAGCCCCGACGTCCCCGACCCCCGCCTCCGTACGATCATCGACACGGCGGAACCGGCCCTGCACCTCCAGACGGTGAAGGGCACCCGCGACGGCATCCCGTCGGCCGTCGGCACGGCCCGTTTCGGCCCGGACGGGGTGACCGTGGAGCGCGTCCCGGTGGCGCGCACCCGGCACCGCCGCGAGGCCGTCACCACCGACGCCGCGTACATGATCTTCACCTCGGGCACCACGGGCCGCCCCAAGGGCGTCGTGATGAGCCACCGCGGGGTGCTGTCGTTCTACCGGGGCATGCTGCGGCACTCCATCGTCACGCCGCAGGACCGGCTGGCGACGACGTCCCCGCTCCAGTTCGACTTCGCGCTGCTCGACATCGGACTCGCCCTGGGCTCGGGCGCGCAGCTCATTCCCGTACCGCGCGAACTCATGCACTGGCCACGCCGGTTCCTGCGGTTCCTCGCGGACACGGGGGCCACGCAGGTCGACGGGGTGCCGTCCATCTGGCGGCCGGTGCTGCGCCACGAGGCGGCGGGGCTCGCGGCCCTGTCCGGGCAGATCCGCGGGGTGCTGTTCTCCGGTGAGGCGTTCCCGCTTCCCGAACTGCGTCAACTGCAAACGCTGCTGGACCGGGTCCGGGTGGTGAACTGCTTCGGCCCGACCGAGGCGATGGCGTTCTCCCTCACCGATGTGCCGAACCCGCTGCCCGAGAACATCGACAAGCTCTCCATCGGCTTCGCCTACCCGGGCGCGGAGATGCTGCTGCTCGACGAGGAGGGCCGGCCGGTCGACGAGCCGGGCGAGGTGGGCGAGATCCACCTGCGAGGCCCGTCCCTCTTCACCGGCTACTGGGACGACCCGGAGGCCACCAGGTCCGTCCTCGTCCCGGACCCCCTCAACCCCCGCTCCGGCCAGCTCGTCTACAAGTCGAGCGACCTGGCGTACCGGGGCGAGAGCGGCGAGCTGTACTTCGTCGGCCGCTCCGACCTCCAGGTCAAGATGCGCGGCAACCGCGTCGAACTGGGCGAGATCGAGCGCCGGCTCCTGGAGTTCCCCGGCGTGGAGGCGGCGGCGGTCGTGGTCCGCCCGCGCCCCGGCGAGGACCCGGAGCTGTACGCGTACGTCGTCCCGGGCCGCGACTTCGACGCCCAGCCGGTGGCCCTGAGCGCCTTCTGCAAGAAGACCCTCCCCGACTACATGGTCCCCCGCAGGGTCTCCCTGACCCCGTCCCTCCCCCTCACCCCGAACGGCAAGACGGACAGGCGGGCCCTGGCGGCGCTGGTGGCGGAGGAGGGGTAGGGGCCGTCTCCCTGTTCACGGGGTGCCGCCGGCCCGGGAGGTCGGCGGCACCCCGCTTTCGTGACGCGCTGATACGACTCCGAGGGTCGTCGATGCCGTCACGGGCGCCGTGCGACACGGACGGCCCTGCTCACCGCGCGACGGCCAGCCGCATGAAGACCGGGAGGCGCAAAGGGCGGCCCGACTCGAAGCTGAGAACCACCACAACGCCACCCGTCGCGAACCTGTCCAGGCGTGATCCCCGCACGGTGAGCCACTGCCCCCGCACGAGAACCAGGTCCCCCCGCCGCACCACGACGGCGCATGCGTGGAACCTACGGGGCATCCCCATCACCTTCACCCGGGGCTTCGCAGGTGCCCAGTTCCGCCCAGACGACCTTGCCGGGGCCGTTGCGCTCTCCGAAGCCCCAGCTGTCGGTCAGTGAGGTGACCAGGAGGAGTCCTCTCCCGTCGCACGCGTCCACGTCCGGATCGCGCTTCTGAGGCGGGGCCCCGGCGGCGTCGTGGACCTCGATGCGCAGACCGCCCCGTACTGCCTGGAAGCGGGTTTCGATCAAGCGGCCCGGTGGAACGCGGGCGTGCCGGCCGGCATTGGTCAGCAACTCCGAGAGGACAAGGGTCGCCGAGTCGGCCAGCGGGGCAAGTCCCCAGACCTCCAGCGCGACCAGTAGCTCCGCACGAGCCCTACTGACACAGCGAGGATGTCGGCTCCAGCGCCGGACCACCGGGGCACTCGAAGTACCGCTCACCAGCGCACCCCCGAGCCGTAGAAGACGCTCGGCCCCGCGGCCCAGAGCGCCCGATACCGCTCCCTCCTCCAACGACTCTCGGCCCGCACCCAGCGGTCGTACGCGGCCTGGGAGAACGGGCCCTCAGCTGGGCGTAGCCACAGACGCACGTCCCCTGCGGTGCGCGTCAACACCCATCGGCGCGGGGCAGGTGTCTCACAGGCGGGTAGCGCGGTCGGGGGCGCTGTTTCGTACCCCTCAGGCCGGCAGACTCGGTGTCCGAGCACCCGAACTAATGCTCGGCGCATAGAGTTGAACATGCTGGCGCTCCTTTGAAGCGTTGGCCGTGCCCCCGGACCGAGTCAGCGGTCGCGGGGGCATTTTTCTGCGCGCGAGGGCGCAGCGTTGGTCACGCAGCGCTTCAGGCGGAGACGCTTGGTGACATTGGAGCAAGAGTGCTCCGCACAAGAGCATTTCGCAAGCGACTCTTTGGAACTAGTTCCATGATCTTTTTTGGTGGCTACACTCGCCATCTACGCCAGACCAAAGGGGAGTTATGGCCGCGTCCCGCCCGACAGTCCGCCGACGTCGCCTTGCCGCACTGCTCGTTGGCCTGCGTGAGCGGGCGGGCAAGACCCCGGACATGGCGGCCGAACGCATCGGGTGCCACCGAACGAAGATCAATCGGATTGAGAACGCGCGTCTCGGGATCTCTCTCGGCGAATTGCGTGACCTGTTGTCCTTCTATGGAGTGACCGATGAGGCCCAGGTCGAGGAGGCCGTTGCGCTGGCGCAGCGAAGTCGGGAACCCGGCTGGGTGCAACGTGCGGGGCTTGCGCGTCCCTCGTACACCGACTTCATCGACTACGAACGCACGGCCGACTACGTAAGGTCGTTCCAGAACAGCCTGATCGCCGGTCTGTTGCAGACGCCCGACTATGCGCGGGCCGTCATCTCCGCGGCTCCGTCCACGCTGGAGCATGACGAGGTCGAAGCGCTCGTCATGGCCCGGATCAAGCGCCAGGAAGTGCTTCAGCGTCCCGAACCGCCCCGGGTGTGTGTCATCGAGGGTGAAGCGGCGCTCCGACTTCAGGTGGGCGGTTCAGCAGTGATGCGTGCGCAGTTGGAGCACCTGGCGACCATGGCGCAGCAGCCGAACATTGAAGTTCAGGTCATTCCTGACCGTGCGGGCGCTCACGCAGGCCTGGCCGGGTCGTTCGTCCTCTTCGGCTTTCCTACTCCGTCGTTCTCCGAGGTCGTCTGCGTCGAACATCGGACCGGGACGCTCTACATGGAGACTCCGGAGGAAACGAACGAATATACGCTTATCTTCGACTCCTTGCGATCCATCGCGTTGAGTCCCAGAGACAGCCTTGATGTGATCAGCAAGGCGCGGCAGGAGCTGTCACGGACGTGACACCAGGAAAGGTAGTGAGGGATGAACACCCCCAGTCTTGAGGCCGCAGTGTGGCGCACGAGCAGCTACAGCGGCCAGGGTGGCGACTGCGTCGAGGTGGCCGACGGCGTCCCTGGGTACGTGCCGGTGAGGGACAGCAAGGTCGCTTGCGGCCCTGTGGTGGCGTTCACAAGGGCCAGTTGGTCTGCGTTCGTGGTCGGGGCGAAGGATTCCGCACCGTCGGTTGGTGGACCAGGGGTCCATGGTGCGCGGCAGCGGTAGATCCTTGACGTGTCCCGTGCGCCGACTCACGCCCCTGGCCTGTCTCTGACTCCCGCCGGTATGTCGTAGCCACTGCCGTGCCCTCCAGGGTTGGGCGGCCATGTGTGCGTGAACGGTTGGCGGGAATCGGGCTATCTGGACACCGTTGCAGGGGGAGAAACCCAGAGAAATTCCTTCTCTGAGGAGAACGCCATGAGGTTACGGTTCATCGGCAGCACCAGCGGCGGCGGCGGATGCCCGTCGGTCTACGAGACCGACCGGGGTACCGTGGTCGTCCAAGGTTGGAAGCTCGACCCTGATGACCAGGCGTACGGAGACGTGCGGGACATGGCCGACGACGAGGATGTTCTCGAAGTGCCCCGAGAGCTGTTGGAGCGGTTCGCTCCGAAGCGCGCGGAGGGCAACACCGGGCTCGTCAGCGGCGCCGCGTTCGATGAGCTGTTCACCACCTTCGAGCACACGGCCCGTCGGCTGGAGACCCGTACGCACTACGACATCGAGAACGAGCGTGAGTCCTTCACGCAGTTCCTCGATGGCGAAGAGGTCGATCTCGCCTGGTTCTCCCCGTGGCTCGGCACCATGCGCGAGCAGACGACGGCCGGTAAGACCGTGGCCCGGGTCCGCGTCGTGCCGCCGGAGCTGACGGACTACCTGCGGTATGAGCTTCACCTCGCGGAGAGCAACACCGCAGCGGGGGAGGACATCCGATATCTGAACCGGGAGACCGCCAACCGGTTCGTGCTGCCTGACCGGGACTTCTGGCTGTTCGACTCCAGCACTCTCGCAGTCCTCCACTTCACCGACGAGGGCCATCTCCTCGGGGCGGAGATCATCACCGATCCCGCAGTCGTCGTGGAGCACGCCCGCTGGCTCGACGCGGCCTTCCACCACGCCCAGCCTTTCCGGGAGTTCGTCAAGGAGCATCCGCCGCGTTGAGCACTGCACGACAGGGCGTCCATGAAGCCCGAGAGGAACTGGGCGGACGCCTGCGTGCCATCCGTACGGCTGCCGGCGTCGACGGGCGCACGCTGGCAAAGCGTCTCGGCTGGCCGCCGAGCAAGATCTCCAAGATTCAGCTCGGCCGCCAGGCCCCGACGGTCGGCGACATAACGGCCTGGACGGCCGCTTGTGGTGTCCCCGAGGCAGCAGCCGAGCTTCACCTGCTGTTGCGCGATCTGGACAGCCGGTACGCGGAGTGGCGTCGGCAGTTGCGGGAGGGCCACGCAGCGGTCCAGCGGTCGTGGGCGGAGACGGAAGCCGCCGCCAAGACCGTTCGCGCGTTCGAACCGTGCTGGGTTCCCGGTCTCTTGCAGACGGCCGACTACGCCGCCGCCCGGTTCCGCGAGCACGCCCGCTTGAACGGAAGCCGGCCCGACACGGACGCCGCCGTCGCGGCACGGCTGGCCCGGCAGGAAGTGCTGTACTCGCCCGGCCGTAAACGCTGGCACATCCTGCTGACGGAGGCGGCGCTGCTGTACGGGCTGGCGCCTGCCCCGGTGATGCGCGCACAGATCGACCGCTTGGTCTCCGCGAGCACCCTGCCCGCCGTGCGGCTCGGCATCGTTCCCCTGAGGACCCGGCTTCCCGTCTCGCCCGTACACGGCTTCTGGGTCTTCGACGACCATCAGGTGATCGTCGAGGTCGTCAGTGCCGAGCTGCGGCTGGCGCTGCCCGAAGAAGTGGCCCAGTACCGGAAGGTCTTCGACCTGCTGGCGCAGAGCGCGCTGTATGACGCCGAAGCCAGACAGCTGCTCACGACGGTGGCCGAAGGCTGGATCTGAGAAATACCGAGAAATTTCTTTGCTGCTTCCCCTCTTCCTGCCCGATCTTGATTACGCAGGCGGCCCACGTCGACACGCAACGTGGTGTCGGGGCCGAGGTCATCGACCAACAGGAGGAACGCATGAGCACAGCGACGGAAGCCGGCGTGCGACTGGAGGAACTGGGCAAGTTCTTCGCCATCACAGCTCGCCGATTCGACGCCGGGCAGTCGGCTCCGGAGATGTTCAGCACGGCGATCGACGCCGCGTGGCACCAACTGGCTCAGGACCCGGAGGCACACCGCGCGTTCACAGCCGAGCACGCGGGTCGGGAGCTGATTCATGCCGAGACGTCCGGGCATGGTCCGATCGCCTGGGTGGGTGCGTACGAGGAGGCGTACGGCCCACTGCCGGAGATCTGGTTCACCGTCGCCGACGGCAGCCTCGACGTCGGAGCGCTCTCCGCCTACCGGGAGACCGGCGTGGTCGCGGAGTGGAACTGCTCCCCGGCCCCGAGCGACGGCGACCGGTGATCCCTTAATGGCCGTGCGCACCGGCGGAGCGTCCCCGTCGACCGCCGGGGCGCTCCGCCTCGTCGAAGGCAGATCGGTGAGACCGACGTGCGTGGACGTTGAAGGCTATGCAATGTCGATGTTCGCGTACTGCCCATACCTCGAAGCGTCCATGGGCAGCCGACCGGCCGACTGCCGGCGAACTCGGTGATCGCCTCGCGGAGGTTGCCTCGTGAACGTACGACCGGCCTCTCCGGACGACGCCGAGGAACTGGCTCGTATCCACGCCGACATGGTGGGAGCCGACACCAGCGGTCCGTGGCGGGAGCCAGCTCGTCGAGCACCTGCGCCGACACCTGGGCGGGGCCCGGGTCGCCGCGTTCGTGGTCGACGCTCCGGAGGGCGGTCTCGCGGCATGTGCGATGGGCGTGGTCCACCAAGGGCTGCCGGGCCCCGATCACGCCGGGGTCTTCGGCCAGATCCAGACCGTTGCCACCGGGCAACGCTTCCGGCGGCGCGGCTACGGCCGCGCCGTCACCCGGGCGCTCGTGGACTGGCTGACCGGGCAGGGCTGCACGCTGCTGAACCTGACGGCCAGCGACGAGGGAGGGCCGCTGTACGCATCGCTGGGCTTCACTCCGAACGCGCGCGCGATGCGCCTCGTGGGAAAGCCCTTCCACCGGGCCTGACTCGGCCACGGCTCACACAGCACCCGAAGCCGCGTGCTGTTCGTCGTGCCAACGGTCGATGGCGGCGATGCGGTCCAGGGCCGCCTGCTGCTCTTCGGCCGTGACAGGGCCGTACTCGTCCTGGAGACGGGCGGCCAACGCGCGCAGTCGGCTCATCGCGTCCTGCTGGGCAACGCCGGGAGGGTGGCTGGGGTCGGCGGGCTCCTTGCACGAGCCCGCCAGTTCCTCCCGGACCGTGATGGGCGTCTTCCTGGTCGACATGCTTCGAGCATGGCAGGCCCGGTGCCCGATGCTCGGTGGCCGCCACGCGCCGAGCCGGACTACTTGCGCGTGAGCGCCTTCCGTACCGCCTCCGTGTCCGTGCCTTCGGGAAGGTTGACCGACTGGTCGATCAGCCAGGTGCCGTCTTCGCCGGGCACGACGCGGTGTGCCGTTTCGATGAACACGCCGTTCCCTATGGGGCCCAGGGAAACCCGCAGGCCGATGCCCGCAGGGTGGACGCCGGATGCCGGGAGGTCGATCGGCTCGCCCGTGGTCACCCTGGCGCCCGAGCCGTCGTTCATCCGGGGAATGCCCCTGACGGCGACGCACTCGGCGATCGTGTCGGCCTCCCAGTCCCGCCGCCGCAGGCGGTCGGTGATGGCCTCGCACGCGGTTTCCCAGTCCATGTCCAACTGGGCCTGCTGGTAGGCCCGCGCGGCCTCGACCGCGGCCGTGGTGCGGTCCTCGCCGGCATCACCGTCACCACCGAACCACGCCGCCGGCAGGATCGCCGCCACCACGAGCACCGCCCCCGCCGCACGTGCACCCCGGACACCCATCCCCGTACCCCCTCATCCGCATGCCGGCGCCGATTACAGCACACAGCCGCAGGCGCCCTTCCTACCCGGGCACGGCCGTCACCCACCCCTATTCGGGGCCCTGTTTGCACCCCTGTTCCCTTGCGCGCGGGGCCCCTACGCGCCAGTACTTCCGTTCACTGATACGTACGTCCCGTCCCCCCAGCATTGGACCGTCTCCATGACCAGCTCCCAGAGCGAGAACGCACCTACCGGACCGGAGGCCAGAGCGGGCCGGAAGGAATGGATCGCCCTCGGCGTTCTGCTCCTGCCCGTGCTGCTCGTCTCCATGGACCTGACCGTCCTCTACTTCGCGATCCCGTCCATCAGCGAGGAGCTGCGGCCGTCCGGCAGCCAGCAGTTGTGGATGATCGACATCTACGGATTCGTGCTCGCCGGCGTCCTGCTCACCATGGGCGCCCTCGGTGACCGCATCGGGCGACGGCGGCTGCTGCTGATCGGGGCCGTGGTCTTCGGCGCCGGTTCGCTGCTCGCCGCGTACGCCAACAGCCCGGAGATGGTGATCAGCGCCCGGGCGTTCCAGGGCATCGGCGGGGCGACGCTGATGCCTTCCACGCTCGCGCTGATCCGGAACCTGTTCCGGGAGCAGAGCCAGCGGCGTACCGCCATCGCGGTGTGGTCGACGGGCATGGCCGCGGGGGCGGCGCTCGGGCCCGTGGTCAGCGGGGCGCTGCTGGCCGGGTTCTGGTGGGGGTCGGTGTTCCTGATCAACGTGCCCGTGATGGTGCTGCTGCTGGTCGCGGGGCCGTTCCTGCTGCCGGAGTTCAAGGACCCCGCCGCCGGGAAGTTCGACCTGGTGAGCGCCGTGCTCTCGCTGGCCGCGATTCTGCCTGTCGTCTACGGGTTCAAGAAGATCGCCGTGGACGGGTTCACGGTGCCGTACGTCGTCGCGATCGTCGTCGGGCTCGCCTTCGTCCCGGTGTTCCTGCGCCGCCAGCGCACCAGTGCCGATCCGATGATCGACGTGTCGCTGTTCCGGAACCGGGCGTTCGGCGCCTCGGTGACCGTCAACATGCTGGCCTGCTTCACCCTCGTCGGGTACTCGCTCTTCTCCACGCAGTACATGCAGTCCGTGCTCGGGATGAGCGCCCTGAAGTCCGCGCTGTGGACGATCCCGGGGACCATCGCGGTCGGCGCGGTCGTGCCCCTCGCCACGGTGCTCGTCCGGACGATCCGCCCGGCCGTCATCATCGCGAGCGGCTTCGGGCTGGCCACCGTCGCGCTGCTGATGCTCACTCAGGTGCCGGACGAGGACGGGCTCGTGCTGATCCTGATCGGGATCATCGCCCTCGCCGTCGGCCTCACCCCCGTCCTGACGCTGGTCACCGAACTCGTCGTCGGCCAGGTGCCGCCGGAGCGCGCCGGCACCGCCTCCGCGCTGCTCCAGACCTGCCAGGAGCTGGGCGGCGCCCTCGGGGTCGCCGTCCTCGGTTCCATCGGAGCCACCGCCTACCGCAACAGCCCCGCGCTGGACGACCCCGCCGGGGTGCCGGCGAGCGCGCTGGACGCGGCGCGCGAGACGATCGGCGGTGCGCTCGCGGCGGCGGCCCGGCTGCCCGGCGAGGCGGGCGGGAACCTCGTCGACGCGGCCCGGTCCGCGTTCACCACCGAGGTGCACGCGGCGTCCGTGGCCGGCGCGGTCGTGATGGCCGGGGCGGCCGTCGTGGCGCTCGTCGGGCTGCGCTCCGTACAGCAGGACAACGCGAAGGTGACCGAGCCGACCGAGGGGGAGGGGACTGCCGCACAGTCCCCGAACGCGGGTGCGCAGGAGCCGGGAACCGGGCTCGCGTAACGCCGTTCCCGCGCGGGTCCGGCGTTGACACCCACCCCTCAAGGGGTCCGAAAGCAGCCGTCCGGGAGCGTCTCCCCCGTCGCTCCCGGGCGGCTTCGCCATGCCCCGGGGGCCCCGGAAAACGGCCAGGGGTGGCGGCTCTTCGTAAGGGTCCGGCTGGGGTCGGTTCTGGGGTCCGGTGGCCGATTCGCGTCCCTAGCATCGGCATCGTGTTCGAGCACACGCTCGGACTGCCGGGCACCAGGCTGGAGGAATATCCGTATGTCCCTGCTGGCAACCGATCCTGCCGAGGCGGCACGGTTCCGCGCCTACGGCCCACGGCAGCTCGACGAGATCGCCGACCGCCACGGCCTGCCCGCCGGCATACGGGAGACCGTCCGGCTCGCGTCGATGGTGCTGCCCTTCCGGGTCAACGAATACGTCCTGTCGCAGCTGATCGACTGGGACCGCATTCCCGAGGACCCGATGTTCCAGCTCGTCTTCCCGCAGAAGGGGATGCTGAGCGAGCAGAACGAACGGGACCTGGCCAGGCTCTCCGCGGACCCCTCCGGCAAGGTCGCGCTGCGAGCCCTGGTGCAGCAGATACGCGGCCGGCTCAACCCGCACCCCTCCGGGCAGAAGGAACTCAACGTCCCCACCCGCGACGGCGTCGAACTCCCGGGGCTCCAGCACAAGTACCGCGAGACGGTGCTGTACTTCCCGAGCCAGGGCCAGACCTGCCACTCGTACTGCACGTACTGCTTCCGCTGGGCGCAGTTCGTCGGCGACAGCGAGCTGCGGTTCGCGGCGCCCGACCCGCGTGGCCTGATCTCGTACCTGGAGACGCATCCGGACGCGGGTGACGTGCTCGTGACCGGCGGCGACCCGATGGTGATGTCCACCGCGCGGCTGCGCACCCACCTGGAGCCGCTGTTGTCGCTGGAGAGCGTGCGCACGATCCGGATCGGGACGAAGTCCGTGGCCTACTGGCCGCAGCGGTACGTCACCGACCCGGACGCCGACGACGTACTGCGGCTGTTCGAGGAGGTCGTCGCCACCGGCCGGAACCTCGCCGTGATGGCGCACTTCAGCCACCCGCGCGAACTGGAGACCGACCTCGCGCGCCGCGCCATCGCCCGCATCCGGTCCACCGGGGCGCTGGTCTACTGCCAGGCGCCGCTGATCGCGAAGGTCAACGACGACGCGGACGTGTGGGCGCGGATGTGGCGGGCCGAACTGGCCGTAGGCGCCGTGCCGTACTACATGTTCGTGGAGCGCGACACCGGTCCGTACGACTACTTCCGGGTGCCGCTCGCGCGGGCGGCGGAGATCTACCGGGACGCCTACGCGACGCTGCCCGGCCTGGCCCGTACGGTGCGCGGTCCGGTGATGTCCGCGACGCCCGGCAAGGTGGCCGTCGACGGGGTCGTCGAGAAGGCCGAGGGGCTGTTCTTCCAGCTGCGCATGATGCAGGCGCGGGACCCGAAGCTCGTCGGGCGCCCCTTCCTCGCGCACTACGACGCCGACGCGGCCTGGGTGGACGACCTCCGGCTCGACCACTCGGTGCCCGCCGACATCGCCCGCGCCATCGCCGGGCCGGCCCGCTCGCCCGAGCCGGAGCTCTTCGGGAGCCGGACGGCGGCGGCCGGGGTGGGGAGCCAGGCGTGAACACGATGAACATGTCCCCGAACCTCGCGCTCAACCAGCTCGTAGCCGAGCGTCAGGCCGCCGGCGAGCGCCTCGTCCACCTCGGCTTCGGTGAGTCGCGGCTGCCCGCCTTCGGGCCGCTCGTCGAGCGCCTCGTCGCGGGGGCGCGGCGCAACGCCTACGGCCCGGTGGCCGGTTCGCCGGGCGTACGGGAGGCCGTCGCCGGGTACTTCGGGCGGCGCCGCCTGCCCACCGGACCGGAGCAGATCGTGGTCGCCCCGGGCAGCAAGCCGCTGCTCATGGCCGTCAACCACACGGTCCCCGGCGATGTGCTGCTGCCCCGCCCGGCGTGGAACACCTACGCCCCGCAGGCCCGGCTCGCCGGCAAGCAGCCGATCGCCGTGCCGATCCCGGAGGAGTGCGGCGGGGTGCCCGACCCGGCCGTGCTGCGCGAGCACATCCGGGCCGCCCGGGCCGAGGGCCGCGACCCGCGCATCATGATCCTGACGCTGCCGGACAACCCGACCGGCACCCTCGCCCCGCACGCGATGATCCGCGAACTGTGCGCCATCGCCGAGGAGGAGGACCTGCTCGTCGTCTCGGACGAGATCTACCGGGACGTCATGCACGACCCGGAAGCGGACTACCTCAGCCCCGCCGAGGTGGCGCCGGCCCGGACCGTCGTCTGCACCGGGCTCAGCAAGTCCCTCGCCGTGGGCGGCTGGCGCATCGGGGCGGCGCGCTTCCCCGAGGGGCCGTGGGGCGAGTCGATCCGCGCCGGGGTCGTCTCGGTGGCCAGTGAGGTCTGGTCGACGCTGGCGGGCCCGATGCAGGAGGCCGCCGAGTACGCCTTCGGGGAGCCCGCGGAGATCCGGGAGCGGCTGCGGGCCAGCGCCAGGCTGCACGGAGCCGTCGCCCGCGAGGTGCACCGGATCGCCGTCGGGGCCGGGGCGCGCTGCCGGCCGCCCACCGGAGCGTTCTACGTGTACCCGGACTTCGAGCCGGTCCGCGAGGAGCTGGGGAAGCACGAGGTGACGGACTCGGCCTCGCTGGCCCGGCGGATGCTGGACCTGGGGACCGTGGTCCTGGCCGGGCACCTCCTCGGGGACGAGCCGGGGGCCCTGCGCTTCAAGTGCGCGACGAGCATGCTCTACGGCGAGAACGCGGAGCAGCAGGAAATGTCACTGGCTGCCGAAAAACCGCTGGAACTGCCACACGTCCGGTCCGTGCTGGACCGGGTCGAGGAAAGTTTCCAGCGCCTTCTGTGAAATCCGCTGAAATTCAGCGGCATCGGGTGAACGGGAGCGGCCCGACTCGGATGCGAAATCCTCGTCGGGCCGGGCGGTGTATCCGTTTTCTCACGCGGATTCTGTTTTGGTGATCAGGGTGTTCCACAGGATGTCCGGGCTGGCGAAATTCTCCAGCTTCAGGGCGTCGTCCAGGAAGCGCACCGAATAGGCGCTCTCCAACGCGGCGAGCAGCTCGACCGTGCCCATGGAGTCGAGTCCGAGCTCCTTGAGCGGGGAATCGTCGGTCAGCTTCTCGCCCGGGTCGAGATAGGGCAGGAACGGGCGGATGACGGCCTCGAAGGCTTCGTCCCAGGTGTGATTCGCGAGTTCTGGCATACGGGAATGATGAGGGCGTCCGTCGGCGGCTGTCAACGTGTCACGGAAATGTCCCGGGAAAGTCCCGAGAGTATGCCGGGAAATGAGGAGCGGAAATGGAATCATTGGCGTCGAAGGCGTTGCACGCGCGTTTCCTGCGGGGCCTGGAGAAATCCCCGGAGCGCATCGCCGTCCGGGTGGGCGCGGACACCGTGGACTACGCGACGGCCCATGCGACGGCCCTGGCCTGGGCGGGCGCCCTGCTGGCCGCCCCGGGCGGACCGCCCACGGCCATCGGCATCCTGACCGGCCGCAGCACCACCGCGTACGTCGGCATCCTGGCGAGCCTGTACGCGGGCCTCCCGGCCGTCCCGATCCCGGCCGGCTTCCCCGCCGGCAAGGTCGTCTCGATGCTCGGCGCGGCCGAGGTGTCCGCCCTGGTCGTCGACGAGGAGGGCGCGGCCCTGCTCGCCGGCGGTACGGGGGCGGAGCTGGGCGGTCTGCCGGTGCTGGCCCCTCACCTGGACGAGGCCGGCACCACGGCCCTGGCCGAGGGCGCCGGGCTGCCGGTGCTCGCGGCGGGCCCGGACACCGCGCTGACCGGGCCCCGGGACGCGGCGCCCGGGGACGTGGCGTACATCCTGTTCACCTCGGGCTCCACCGGTCGCCCCAAGGGGGTCCGGCTCACCCACGGCAACATGGCGCACTACTTCGCGCTGATGGACTCCTGGTACGACTTCTCGGCCGACGACGTGTTCTCCCAGGCCGCCGGGCTCAACTGGGACTCCGCGGTCTCGGACCTGTGGTGCGCCTGGGCGGCCGGGGCGCCGCTGGTGTCGGTGCCGGCGCACGCGTACCGCGATCTGCCCGGGTTCGTGGCGGAGCACGGGATCACCGTGTGGTTCTCGGCGCCGAGCGTGATCTCGCTGTCCCGGCGCACCGGACGGCTGCTGCCCGGCTCGATGCCCACGCTGCGCTGGACGTACTTCGGCGGCGAGGCCCTGCAGTTCGAGGACACCGACGCCTGGCAGCGGGCCGCGCCCGGCTCCGCGGTGATCAACGTCTACGGGCCGACCGAGATGACCATCACCACGCACCGCCACCGCTGGTCGCCCGAGGAGTCGACCCGGCTCGGCGTCAACGGCGTCGTCCCGCTGGGCCTGCTCCACGAGGGCCACGCGGAGCTGCTCCTCGACGAGCGGGGCGAGGAGGCGGCGGACGAGGGCGAACTCTGGCTCGCGGGGCCGCAGCTGTCGGCCGGCTACCTCGACGAGGAGGACGGGCGCGGCAAGTACCTGGAGCGGGGCGGGCTGCGCTGGTACCGGACGGGGGACCGGGTCCGCCGGCTCGCCGACGGCCAGCTGGTCTACCTCGGCCGGGTGGACTCGCAGGTGCAGGTGCAGGGCTACCGCGTCGAGCTGGCCGAGGTGGAGCACGCGATGCGCGCGGCGTGCCCGGTGACGGGTGCGGTCGTGGTCGGTGTCCCGGTGGCCAACAGCACCGAGCTGGTCGCGTTCTACCTCGGTGAGCAGCGCGCCCCGAGGGACTTCCGCCGCGATCTGGCGGCCGTGCTGCCGCCGCAGCTGATCCCGCGCCACTACCACCGGCTGGACGAGTTCCCCCTCAACACCAACAAGAAGACCGACCGGCTGGCGCTCACCGCGCTCGCGGCGGAGCGGCACGGCACGAAGGAGCCGGAGCCGGCGCGCGCCGCCTGAGCCCGGAGCCGCGGCCCTCAGCCCGGAGCGGCAAGACGCCCCCGAGGGCCGGCCCGGCGCCCGCGCCGCGAGCCCGGCTCCGTAACCCCAGGGCCTGCCCGGCCCCCACAGACCCCACAGGTATCACCCTCACCACCCGTCCTCAGGAGGACAGTCAGTCATGTTCACAAGACCCCGGCCGACGCGGAAGACGGCCCGCAGGTTCACTCTGCTCGCCGCCGTGGCGCTGGCGACCACGCTCGGAATGGCCCCCTCCAACGCGTGTGCGGCACAGGTCGACTGGTCGACCGGCGGCCACGACCTGGCCAACAGCCGTTCCGCCGCGGCGGAGCACAAGATCACGAAGGACAACGCGAGCCGGCTGAAGGCCAAGTGGACGTACGCCACCCACGGCGACGTGTCGGCGACCCCGGCGGTCGTGGGCGGGGCGGTGTACTTCCCGGACTGGGGCGGCTACCTGCACAAGATCAACGCCCGGACCGGCAAGGAGATCTGGTCGCACAAGGTCTCCGAGTACACCGGCGACGAGGCCTCCGTCTCCCGGTCCAGCCCGACGGTCGTGGGCGGCAGGGTCTACATAGCCGACTGGACGAAGGCCGTCCTGATGGCGGTGGACGCGAGGACCGGCAACAAGATCTGGACCCGCGAGATCGACCAGCAGTACAAGGCCGTGCTGACGCAGTCGCCGGTCGTCCACGACGGCGTCATCTACCAGGGCGTCTCCTCGCGCGAGTCCGAGGGCGCGTACGACCCCACGTACCCCTGCTGCACCTTCCGCGGCAGCGTGAACGCCATCTCGGCCAGGACCGGCAAGGTGCTGTGGCGGCAGTTCACCACCCCGGACAACGGCGGGAAGCCGGGCGGCTACAGCGGTGTCGCCGTGTGGGGCACCCCGGCCCTGGACCCGTCGACCAACACGGTCTACTTCACCACCGGCAACAACTACACCGTGCCGAAGGAGGTCTCCGACTGCCAGACGGCCGGCGGCACCCCCGCCCAGTGCTACCAGGAGGACAACTACGTCGACACGGTCCTGGCCCTGGACATGACCACGGGCCGGATCAAGTGGCACACCGGCGCCAAGCGGTTCGACGCCTGGAACACCGGCTGCCTGCCGGGGCTCCCGCCGAACAACTGCCCGCCGAACCCGGGCTACGACTACGACTTCGGTGACGGCGCCCACCTGTTCACCATCAAGGGCGCGGACGGCCGCCCCCGCAAGGTGATCGGCGCGGGTGAGAAGAGCGGCGAGTACTGGCTGATGGACGCCACCGACGGCGACGTCGTCTGGAGCGCGGCGGCCGGACCCGGCGGACACGTCGGCGGCATCGAGTGGGGCACCGCCAACGACGACAAGCGGATCTACCTCGCCGAGGCCAACTTCAACAGGCTGGACTACCAGCTGGCCGACGGCACCACCACCAACCGCAGCTCGTTCGCCGCGCTCGACCCGCAGACCGGCAAGATCCTCTGGCAGGTCGCGGACCGCACCGACGGCTTTGCCTGGGGCGCCCTGACCGCCGCGAACGGCGTCGTCTTCGGCGGCTCAACCAGCGGCCACATGTACGCCTTCGACGCGGCCACGGGTGCGTACCTGTGGGAGTTCACCGCGCCGTACTCCTCCAACGCGGGCCCGGCGGTCGTCGACGGCACGGTCTACTGGGGCAACGGCTACGCCCGGTTCGCCGACGGCGCCGGCACCACCGGCAGCAGCACCGAGGGCACGTTCTACGCCTTCACGGTGGACGGCAGGTAAGCGGTACGACGGAAGGGGCCGGCGCCTTCGCGGCACCGGCCCCTTCCGCGTGCGTACGGTGCTCAGGCCGCCACCGGCATCCGGCGCCGCACCGGCCGCATCGCGGAGCGGGGCGTCACCGGCATCACCCGGAAGTTCCGCGTGGTGCACGCGACCCGGGTGAACAGACCGTCCGCGCCGGCCACGCAGAGCCGGCCCACGCCCGCCGCCCTGAGCGCGGCCACCACGTCCGGCCAGCGCACCGTGCGGACGAAACCGTCGAGCAGCATCTCGCGCACGCCCGCGCCCGTCGTCACCGTACGGCCGTCCTGGTCCGCGATCACCGGCAGCCGCGGGTCCGACCAGGTCAGCCCCGCGAAGATCTCCTCGTCGACCCGGTCGCGCAGCCCGTCGAAGAGGTACGAGTGCATCGGCGGCTTCATCGTGTACATCGCCATTCCGCCGAGCGAGCGGATACGGCGCTGGAGCCAGTCCAGGACCGACTCGTGGACGGTCAGCATCGTGAAGTCGTGGTCGACGACGCAGGCGATGTCGCTCCACTCGCCGCGCTCCTCCAGCTCCCGGCGCAGCTCCGCCACGCCCTCCTGCGGCACCCGGGCCATCGACTGGGTGACCAGGGCGGGGTGCTCCCGGGCGAAGTAGTCCTCCATCGTCTCCGCGAGCCGGGCCGTCATCGTCACGGCGTCGGCGAAGTCCAGGACCCCGGAGTACACGGCGGCGGCGCGGGCGCCGAAGCTCGGGCCCGTCACGTGGGACGGGTCGACCTCCAGCCGCTCAGCGGCGAAGCGCGCCAGGGCCAGGCAGTTCACCACGAAGGAGATCTGCCCGTAGAGCGAGTAGTCGCCCTCGGTCTCCTGGTAGCGGTCGGCCAGCCGGTAGCCGAGGGTGTCGTCGGCGCGCGCGTACAGCTCGCGCGCGTACGGGTTGACCAGCATGAACCGGGAGACCTCGGAGAAGGCCGTCGGCTGCATGCCGGGGAAGACGATCGCCGTCCGCGTCGCCTCTGCGGGTTCGGTGTGGGTGTCCATGGGCCGAGCGTCACCCGTACCCCCTCCCTCGGTGCACCCCTGCCGACCCCTGAGTCCGGCGCGTGCGCCGGGGCGCGCAAGCGAGCCGCAAGGGCCTTTGCGGAGGATCGGCGGGAACGAGGGCCGCACATCCACGGGCCCGCAGACGCGAGGGGATGCCGCGGATGTCAGAGTCACGCTTCGCCACCTTCACCGAACTGCTCCGCGCCCGGACGGCCGAACTCGCCGACGAGGACGTGCACGTCTTCCTCCGTGACACCGCGGACGGTCCGGTGGCCGAGCACCTCACCTACGGAGAACTGGACCGGGAGGCGAGACGCATCGCCGCCTGCCTCCAGAGCTACGGCGTGGCGGAGCAGCCCGTGCTGCTCGCCTACTCCTCGACCGTGGAGTTCCTCAAGGGCTTCGCGGGCTGCCTGTACGCGGGAGCCGTCGCGGTCCCCGTACCGCTGCCCGGCGAGGCCGGCCGCGACAAGCGGCTCAACCGGACCACCGCCGTGCTCAAGGACACCGGAGCCGCCGTCGTCCTCACCGAGACCGACGCCGCGCCCGAGGTCGCGCTGTGGCTCGCCCGCAACACCCGGTCCACCGCCGAGTGCCTGGTCACCGACGTGCCCGAGATCGGCGACCCGGAGGCCTGGCGGCCGGTCGCGGCCCGCGCGGACGACCTGGTCTTCCTCCAGTACACCTCCGGCTCGGTCTCCGAACCGCGCGGCGTGACCGTCTCGCACCGCAACCTCCTCGCCAACCAGGCGAGTCTGCACAAGCTGCTGCACACCACCCGCGAGGACGTCTTCGGCAGCTGGCTGCCGTACTTCCACGACATGGGCCTGGTCGCGCACCTGCTGCACCCGGTGTACCTCGGCAGCCACAGCGTCCAGGTCACCCCGCTCTCCTTCGTGAAGCGCCCGCTGCGCTGGCTGCAGGCCATCGACGAGTACGGCGTCACCGTCGGCGGCGGCCCCAACTTCTGCTACGACCTGTGCGTCCACCGGGTCAAGGACGAGCAGATCGCCGCGCTCGACCTGTCCCGCTGGCGGCTCGCGCTCAACGGCGCCGAGCCCGTGCGCGCCGAGAGCCTGGACGCCTTCGCGGAGCGGTTCGCACCCGCCGGGTTCCGGCCGGAGGCGCTGCGCCCCTGCTACGGGCTCGCCGAGGCCACGCTCGTCGTCTCCGGCGGCGAACCCGGCACCCCGTACGTCCGCAAGGAGTTCGACCAGACGGAGCTGGAGCGGGACCGGGCCGAGGCGGCCGGCACCGGGACCCGCCGGCGGACCCTCGTCGGCTGCGGCGTGCCCGTGGACACCGACGTACGGATCGTGGACCCGCTGACCCACCACGAGCTGCCGCCCGGCGCGGTCGGCGAGATATGGGTACGCGGCTACAGCGTCGCCCGCGGCTACTGGCGGCGGCCCACCGAGACCGTCCGGACCTTCCTCGCCGCCGTCAACGACGAGGAGAGCAACTTCCTGCGCACCGGCGACCTCGGGATGCTGGTCGACGGGGAGCTGTTCGTCACCGGGCGGCTCAAGGAAGTCGTCATCATCAACGGCCGCAACGTCTACCCGCAGGACGTCGAGTGGGCCGCCCGCACGGTCAGCCCCGCCCTGACCTTCGGCGCCGGTGCCGCGTTCTCCGTGGACGCCGGCCGCGAGCACCTGGTCCTCGTCCAGGAGGTGCGCGGCGTCGCCGACAGCACCGAACTGCGCACGGTGGCCCAGAAGATCCAGGCCCTGATCGGCCAGGAATTCGAGATCCCGGCCGGCAACATCCTGCTGGTGCGCCCCGGCGCTGTGCGCCGCACCAGCAGCGGCAAGGTCCAGCGGACCCTGATGCGCACGCTGTTCCTGGACGGTGTGGTGCGCGGTGAGTACGAGGTGCTGACCCCGGACGTGTGGGCGCTGGCCCGCGCCGAGGACGTGCTGTTCGGAGGCGACCTGCTGCGGCCGGAGGGAGCCGACGGAGGAAGGCGGTGGTGACGGCCCTGCCCACCGCGACGACCCTGCCCACCGCGCTCCCGCCCACCTCCGGAACGGCCGCGGGGCGGCGCGAGAGCGCCGTCCGGGCCCGGGTCGCCCAGCTGGAGGACCTGTTCGGCGACCCCTCCGACCCGGCCAACCCGGCCGGTTACACCGCGCTCCTCGAAGCCGACCGGGCCGCGGTGCCGTTCGCCGCGGGGGAGGCGCTGCTCGACGAGTTCGGGATCGTCGACGAGTACGTGCCGCGTTCGCTGGGCGGCCGGCTCGACGCGATGGACACCCTGGTCCGGGTCATGCGGCCGGTGGTGCGCCGGGACGTGGGCCTGGCCATCGGGCACGGCATGACCACCTTCATGGCCGCGTCCGACGTCTGGGCGACGGGCAGCGACCGGCAGCGGGAGTGGCTGGCCGGGCTGCTGCGCGCGGGCGGCCGTGCGGCCATCGCCCAGCACGAGACCGCGCACAGCAACGACTTCGTCCGCAGCCAGGTCACCGCCCGGCGCGGCCCCGGCGGCGGCTATCTGATCAGCGGCGGGAAGCCGCTGGTCAACAACCTGGAACGGGCCGGGGCGCTCGTCCTGTTCTGCCGCACCGACCCGTCCCCCGGCAGCCGCAGCCACTCCGTGCTGCTGCTGGAACCAGAGCAGCTGTCCGACGCCCACGCGGCCGTCACCGCCCGCAGGACCCCGGTCGGGCTGCGCGGCTGCCGGTTCGCCGGGGTGGAGTTCGACGACTGCCCGGTCCCCGGGAGCGCGCTCCTCGGCCCGGAGGGCAGCGGCATCGAGACCGCGCTGCGCTCCTTCCAGATCAGCCGGACCGTGATCGCCGCGACCGCCGTCGCCGCCCTGGACACCAGCCTGCGCACCGCCGTACGCATCGACCGCGAGCAGTCCGGCGGCTGGCAGGGCCGGGGCACCGACAACAGCCGCACCGGCGCGGCCCTCACCAACGCCTTCGTCAGCCTGCTGCTCTACGACGCGCTCGCCGTGGTCGCCGCCCGCGCCCTGCACCTGCTGCCCGCCGAGACGAGCGTGACCTCGGCGGCGCTCAAGTACCTGATGCCGCGCGTGCTCGGCGAGACGATGTACGACCTGTCGATCGTCCTGGGCTCCGACTTCTACACCCGCGAGGGCACCCGGGGCATCTTCCAGAAGCACGTCAGGGACGTGCCCGTGCTCAGCCTCGGCCACGCCGGCACCGTCGCCTGCCAGGCCACCGTCATCCCGCAGATGCCCCGGCTCGCCCGCCGCTCCTGGTTCGTCGAGGACGAGGCGCCCGCCGGGCTCTTCCGGCTGGACGGGGACCTGCCGCCGCTGCGCACCGACCGGCTCGCGCTGGCCTGCGGCCGGGACTCGCTCAGCGCCTCGCTGCTCGCGGTCGCCGCGCGCATCGAGGGCCACGGCCCCGTGGAACGCGCCCTGCGCGCCCTCGCGGGGCTGCTCGTCGAGGAGTTCCGGGACGTGCGGGGGCGGGTGCTCCGGCTGGAGGCGGCAGGACCGGCCACCAGTGCCCAGCCGGCCAGGTTCGCCCTGATGGACCGGTACACGCTGCTGCTCGCCGGGGCCGCCGTGCTCGGCGTCTGGGACCAGGCCCGCTACGGCTCCGACCCGTTCCTCGCCGACCCGTCCTGGGCCGCCGCCGCGCTGCACCGCATCTGCGGGCGGCTCGGCACGCGCGTCGACGCGCTCCCCCCGGAGTGCGAGACGCGCCTGAGGCACGAGGTCCAGCTCCGCTTCTCCACCCGGACCAGCTACGACCTCTACTCGACCCCGATCCCGGGTTGACCGAAGGAGTCCGCCATGACCATCCCCACCGGCCGGCACACCCTTGCCGCCGACACCGCGAAGGCCGACGGCGTGTACGAGTGGCTGTCGGCCCGCCTCGCGCTCTACCTGCGGCGGACGCCCGAGTCGATCGACCCGGCCGTGCCGCTCGCCGAGTACGGCATGGACTCGGTGGCGGCGCTGAGCCTCTGTGGCGACCTGGAGGAGGAGTTCGGCCTGGAGGTCGAGCCGACCCTGCTGTGGGACTTCCCGACCGTCACCGCGCTCGTGCGCCATCTGACCGCCGTGCTGCCGGACGTCCCGGCGGACCCGGCCGCCGCGCGGGGCCAGAGCTGATGGGGGACATCGCCGTCGTCGGCATCGACTGCACGTTCCCCGGAGCGGCGGGCGTGCGGGCGTACTGGGACCTGCTGGTGGGGGGCAGGGCCGGTATCGGGCCCGTCCCCGGACAGCGCTGGGAGGCGCGGGACTTCCCCGCGGTCGGCGGCAGCGGCGGTTTCATCGACGACGCCGATGTCTTCGACAGCGACTTCTTCTCGATCACCCCGCGCGAGGCCGCCGCGATGGACCCGCACCAGCGGCTGCTGCTGCCCTGTGCCTGGCGGGCGCTGGAGGACGCGGGGCGCGCGCCCGGCGAACTCGCGGGCAGCGGGACCGGGGTGTTCGTCGGCGTGATGGGCGGCGAGTGGGGGCGGCTCACGATGAGCGACCTCGCGCAGGTGACCCCGCTGCTCGGTTCGGGCAGCAGCGCGGGCATGGCCGCCAACCGGATCTCGTACCACTTCGACCTCACGGGCCCGAGTCTCGCCGTGGACACGGCCTGCTCGTCCTCGCTGGTCGCCGTCCACCTGGCCGCGAACTCGCTCCTCGCCGGGGAGTGCGACACCGCGCTCGCGGGCGGCGTCAACATCGTGCTCTCGCCCTCGCTGGGCCTGGTCTACGGGCAGCTCGGCCTGGCCGCGGCGGACGGGCGCTGCAAGCCGTTCAGCGCCGAGGCGGACGGGATCGGCCGCAGCGACGGCGTCGGCCTGGTCGTGCTGCGCCGGCTGGAGGACGCGCTCGCCGACGGCGACCGCGTCTACGCCGTGCTGCGTGGCAGCGCGGTCAACCAGGACGGCCGCAGCAACGGGATGATCGCGCCCAACCGCTGGTCCCAGGAGCGGGTCCTGAACGCCGCCTACAAGCGCGCCGGGGTCAGCCCCGCCGAGGTCGCCTTCGTGGAGGCGCACGGCACCGGGACCGTGCTCGGGGACGCCATCGAGTGCGCGGCCCTCGGCTCGGTGCACGGCGTTCCGCGCGAGACCCCCTGCGCGATCGGCTCGGTCAAGGGCAACCTGGGCCACACCGAGGCCGCGGCCGGGATCGCCGGGTTCATCAAGACCGCGCTGGCCCTGCACCACCGCATCGTCCCGGCCAGCCTCCACGCGGAGCGCGAGAACTCCCGGCTGCGGCTGGGCGAGCGCGGCCTGCGGTTGCTGAAGTCCCCGGCCCGGCTGCCGCGCGGCGAGACCGTCGCCGGGGTCAGCAGCTTCGGCATGGGCGGTACGAACGCCCACGCCGTCCTCGCGAGCGCCCCCAGGACCCCGCGCGCCGTCCCCGTCCGGGCCCGCGCGGACGCCGGTGCGGCGGGGGTGTTCACCGTCAGCGCCGACACCCCGGAGGCGCTGTGCCGCAACCTCGCCGCCCAGGCCGACGCCATCGCGGCGCTGCCCAAGGGCGGGGCCGCGGCCCTGTGCCGGAGCAGCAACCGGGTCAAGACCGGTCTGCCGCACCGCTTCGCGCTGACCGCCCGCGACACCGGGGAACTCGTAGACGGACTGCGCCGGGCGGTCGCGCTGCGCACCCCCGCGCCGGGCGGGCTGCGGCACGCCGCCGACCGGCCGTGGGGCCGCCCGGTGGTGGCGTTCCTCTTCACCGGCCAGGGCAGCGAGTACCCCGCGATGACGGCGGGCCTCTACCGCGAATCCCCGGCCTACCGGCGCCACTTCGACGCCGCCGACGAGGCGCTGGCCGCGCATCTCGGCGCCTCGGTGCGCGAGGCCGTGCTCGGCGGTGAGGAGTGGGGCGGCCGGCCCGAGCTGGTCCAGCCCGCCCTCTTCGCCGTCGGCTACGCCCTGGCCCGCACCCTCACGGAGCTGGGCGTCACCCCGGCCGCCGTGCTCGGCCACAGCCTCGGCGAGTACGCGGCCGCCGTCACGGCCGGGGTCCTCCCGCTCGGCGAGGCCGCCGCACTCGTGGCCCGGCGCGCCCGGCTGACCGCCGCGCTGCCCCCGGGCGGCGGCATGATCACCGCCGCGGCCGGCCCGGAGACGCTCGCCCCGGCCCTGGCGGCGGAGCCCGAGGTGGTGACCGCCGCGCTCAACGGGCCCGCCGACACCGTGCTGTCGGGCCCGCTGGACGCCCTGGCCCGGGTCGCCGATGAGCTGACCGGGCTCGGCATCCGGACCCGGACGCCGGCCTCCCCGTACGGATTCCACTCCGCCCTGGTGGCCCCGGTCGCCGCCGGACTGCGCACCGCCCCGGTGGACTGCGCGCCCGCCGCGCTGCCGGTGGCCTCGACGCGGTACGGGCGGATGCTGCGCGACGAGCCGATGGACGCGGACTACTGGGCGGACCAGACCGAGGCGCCGGTGCTCTTCGACGCGGCGCTCGGCGCCCTCGTACGCGACATCGCCCCGACCCACCTGGTCGAGATCGGCCCGCAGCCCCAGCTGACCCGGATCGCCGCCCGCGCCGGCAGTCTGGGCGGCGCCGAACTCCTGCATCCCGCGCCCGGGCCCGAGGGCACCGGCCGGGACCTGGCGGAGACGGTCGCCGCGCTGTACCGCTGCGGACTCGACCCGGACTGGGAGCAGTTGTACGCGCCGGAGCACCGGGTGTCCGAACCGCTCGTCCCGTACGTCTTCTCGTCCGCCCAGCGCTACTGGGACCGGCCACCGGCCTCGGTCGGGCCCCCGGTCGAACGGCGGTCCGAGGCGGCGCCGCGACCCGAGGCGGCAGCCGGTCGCGTTGTTTCACGTGAAACAGAGAGTGACGGGGCCGGGGGCGACGACCCCGTGCTCGTCGCCGTCGTGGAAGCCGTCACCGAGGTCGGCGGCTACCCCACGGAGCGCGTGGTGCGCGAGGCCCGCTTCCACGAGGACCTGGGTTTCGACTCGGTGATGATCATGCAGCTCAAGAACCGGGTCGAGGCCCGGCTCCCGAGAGTCGGTGAGGTATCCGTGCAGCAGATGCTGCCCGCACTGCGCTCGGTCGGTTCGCTGGCCGAGTTCCTGGACGGCGTGATCATGGCGAGGTCGGCATGACCGACGTCCATATCGCCGCGACCGGCACGGCGCTGCCCGGCGACCCGGTCGACAACACCACGCTGGCCAAGATGCTCGGGGCGAGCAAGGAGTGGATCGACCTCTTCGTCGGCACCCGGACCCGCTACTTCGGCTGGGACCCGGCCACCGGTGAGGTGCACGGCTCGCTGGCCGACCTGTGCGCCGAGGCCGCGGCCCAGGCCGTACGGGCGTCGGGGCTGGGCCTCGCGGACATCGAGTTCCTGGTGCTCGCGACCGCGACCCCGGACACCCTGCTGCCCACCACCGCGACCGAGGTCGCCGACCGGCTCGGCCTCGACCATCTGCCCGTCTACCAGATCCAGGCCGGCTGCTCCGGTGCCGTGCAGGCCCTGGACCTGGGCCGCAGCCTGATCGCGGGCGGGCGGCACGCCGGGCTCGTCATCGGGGGCGACGTCACGTACCGCTTCCTGTCGCCCCGGCAGGACGCCGCGAAGATCCCCACCAGCGAACTCGTCAACTACGTCCTGTTCGGGGACGGGGCCGGTGCCGCCGTGCTCACCGCCGAGCCGGAGGGCGAGCGGATCGCCGTGCGTTCGGTGCTCAACTCCTGGACCGGACGCGGCCGGCAGCCCGGCCAGCTCCTCGACTGGTACGGCACCACCGACCGCGACTCCGACCGGCCGATGCTCGCCGAGGACTACAAGGCGATCGAGGAACACGTACCGCCGATCGCATCGGAGATCCTCTGGGACCTGCTCGGCGGCCTCGGCTGGAGCCTGGACGACATCGGGTTCCTGCTGCCGCCGCAGCTCTCCGAGCGGATGACCGCCCGGATCGTGGAGCGGCTGCCCGACTGCCCCGCCCGGAAGGTCTCCTGCGTCGCCGACACCGGCAACACCGGCAACGCCCTGCCGTTCCTCCAGCTCGACCGGCTGGTGCCCGAGCTCGCGGACGGCGACCGGGCGCTCGGCCTGTGCGTCGAGTCGAGCCGGTGGATCCGGGCCGGATTCGCCCTGGAGAAGGTGTGAGGTGGCGATGAGCACGGGCCTCGACCACCTCCGCGACCTGCGCAAGCGCGGGCTGCTGGAGAAGGCGTACGACCAGGTCGCCGCCGCCCTCGCCGAGGAGGAGCCCGGCGGCGCACGGGCGGACACCGCCGCGGCCGGCCGCCTCCTCGGCGGCATCGCCCCCGGGGCCGTGCTGAGCCACCACCCGGCGACCCCGGTCGTCACGGTCGCCGTCACCGGCCAGTCCACCGTCGGCCAGGTCCTCGACCCGCTCCGGGGCGAACTCGCCCGCCACGGGCTGCTCCTGCGCCCCGTCCTCGGTGAGCACGGCACCTACCTGCGCGACCTGACCGACACCACGAGCGAGCTGCACACCGCCGCCCCCGACCTCACCCTCTGCCTGCTGGACGCCGAGACGGTGTTCGAGCAGGTCCCCGGGGTGTGGCGGCCCGAGGACGTCGAGGCGGCCGCCGGCGCGGTGCTGGACCGGTGCGCCGCACTGGCCGGCGCCGCGCCGGGCACCCTGGTCCTCAACACCCTGCCGCTGCCCCTCACGTACAGCAGGCAGCTCATCGACCACCGCTCCCGGGCCCGGCTCGGGGCGGTGTGGCGGGAGTTCAACGCGCGGCTGCTGCGGCTCACCGAGCGCTCACCGGGCCTGGTGGTCATCGACCTCGACCCGCTCACGGCCGACGGCGGCCCGGTCACCGACCCCCGCCTGGCCCGGTACGCCAAGGTCCGGCTCGGCGCCGGGCTGCTGGCCGGGTACGCCAGGGAGGTCGCCCACCTGGCGCGGGCCCTGCGCGGCGCCACCCGCAAATGCCTGGTGCTCGACCTCGACCGGACGCTGTGGGACGGGGTGCTCGCCGAGGAGGGGCCCGACGGCGTCGCCGCCGCGGGAACCCTGCGCGGGGAGGCGTTCGGCGCCTTCCAGACCTGCGTCAAGCAGCTCGGCTCCCAGGGCGTCCTGCTCGCGGTGAGCAGCAAGAACGACGCGGCGGAGGTGGCCCGGGTGCTGACGGACCATCCGGATCTGGTGCTGCGCGCACGGGACTTCGTGGCGGTCAACGCCAACTGGGAGCCGAAGGACGGCAACCTCGCCGACATCGCCGGGCAGCTGGACCTGTCCACCGACGCCCTGGTCTTCGCGGACGACTCGGCGGCCGAGCGGGCGCAGGTGCGCCACGGCCTGCCCGGGGTCGCCGTGGTGGCGCTCGACGACGAGCCCGCGACGCACATCGCACGGCTCCTCGCGGACGGCTGGTTCGACACGGTCGGCCTGACCGAGGAGGACCGGACCAGGACCGGTGAGTACCGGGCCCGCCGTGCGCGCCGGGAGCTGCACGCCGGATCGGGCTCGCACGAGGAGTTCCTGCGGGCCCTGGACGTACGGCTGGAGGTCGGGCCGCCGCGTCCGCACGAGGCGGCCCGGATCTCGCAGCTGACCCTGCGGACCAACCAGTTCAATCTCGCCGGGGGCGGTCTCACCGAGGCGGCCGTGGCGGGCCTGGCGGCCGGCCCGGAGCGCGAGGTGCTGGTGGCCCGTACCGCCGACCGGTTCGGGGACAACGGGCTGGTCGGCGCGGTGCTGATCGGCCGGTCCCCCGGGCAGTGGCGGCTGGACAACCTGTGGCTCAGTTGCAGGGTGCTCGGGCGGGGCGTCGAACGCGCCTTCCTCGCCGTACTGTTGAGTAGAGCCCGGCGTCTCGGACTGCACACCGTGGACGCCCGCTACGTACCCACCGCCCGCAATTCCCGGGCCCGGGACCTGTATCCGTCCTGCGGGTTCCTCACCCGTGAAGGCCCCGGGGCGGGGAAGGGCGGGAGCGGGGCCCTGGAGTACCGCCACGATCTGACGGTTCTGCCGGAGGTCCCCGGCCACATACGTGTCACCGAGCCCGGAAGGGCACCCCGATGAGCGCCGACGACCCGACCGGCCTCGACGCGTTCCTGCGGATCGTGGGCGACGACCTGGGCCTGGACGTGGAGCACCCCGCCGGAGCCGACCTCGCCCTCACCGAGGTGCCCGGCTGGGACTCGCTGAACCTGCTCCGGCTGGTGGTGCTCCTGGAGGAGTCCGGCCACCGCGTACCGGTGCACCGTCTGCTGGAGGCGCAGAGCCTCCGGGACATTCACACCCTCGTTAAGGAGTACGGATGACCGCCCCGGGCAGCGTCACGCTCGGTTCACCGCTCGGTGAGCCCGTCGCCGTGGTTCCCGGAGGTGACTCGTGGAGCAGGGTCGGGGACGACCTCGCCGCGCACGGCAGCGCCCTGGCCTACGCCTGGCTGAAGGACCTGGAGCCCGCCGTGCCCTCGGGCGACGGTCTGCGCGAGCTCCTCGGCCGGGACTGGACGCGCTATCTGGACCTGACCCACTCCGACGTACGCAACCGGTACGTGGCCTCCCGGATGCTGCTCAAGCACGCGGCGGGGGCGGTGCTCGCCAGTGAGCCGGCCGACCTGGAGCTGGCGTACGGGCCGACCGGGCGCCCGTATCTGCGCGGCTGCGACCAGATCGACATCAGCCTCAGCCACACCGAGGACCTGCTGCTCGTGGGGCTGACCACCTGCGGGCTGATCGGCGTGGACGCCGAGCGGGCCGACCGCGACATGTACGGCGGCGGGCTCGTCCGGCACATCTGCACGCCGTACGAGGCGGTCCTGCTGTCCGGGATGCCGGAGAAGGAGCGCAACGGTGCGCTGGTGCGGCTGTGGACGCTGAAGGAGGCGTACTCCAAGGCGATCGGGCAGGGCATGCAGTTCCGCTTCACCGAATTCGGCTTCGGCCCGGACGGCCGCCCGGTGCGGGTGCAGCGGCCCGACGGCACCCCGGGCACCGGCGAGGAGTGGACCTTCCGCACCTTCGCCCTTGAGGACGGTTACGTGGTCAGCGCGGCGGTGTACGACGCGGGGTTCGGCAAGCTGCAGGACGCCCATGTCACGACGATGCTCGACCAGGACTGCGTGGACGCGATCACGCAGGCGCTGGACGAGGAGGACGGCGGGGGCACCGGTGCGTGAGGTGCGGTGCGATGGTGCCCCCGGTCAGTAGGGCTTCGTGGCGGTGTCACCGGCGAGCATCTCCTGACGGGCGGCGTTGTAGCCCGCCTGGAAGCGGCTGGTGGCCTCCAACTGCTCGGTGATCTCCGCGATGTGGCGCCGGCAGGTGCGCACGGACATGCCGAGCCTGCGGGCGACCATCTCGTCCTTGTAGCCCTTGGTCATCAGCCGGATGATCGACCACTTCAGCTCGTCGGTCGAGGACGGGGGGCGCTGCGACTCCACGACGTACGGGGTCGCGCCCTCCCACAGGTACTCGAAGACGGAGCAGAGGAACGCCACGAGCGTCGGCTCGCGGACGACGGCCGCACCCGGGTAGCTGCCCTCGCAGGCCGACCGGGCCGGCAGGAAGGCCACCTCCCGGTCGTAGATGATCAGCCGGTCGATGACCTCGTCGGCGGTCCGGACCTCCGCGCCCCGCACCGTGACGTCACGGACGTAGGAGCGGGTGGGCAGGTCGTTGCGCGCGGTGTGCTGGTAGATGGTCCGGATGCGTACCCCGCGCGACAGGATGGACAGGGCGCTCGCCCTGGCGTCGTCGAGCATGTCCGCCGGGCGCGCGCCGCCGGGCTGGACGGTGATCAGTTCGCTCTTGCAGGTCTGCCCGAGGTGGTCCAGGAGCGCCTGGATGCGGGCGGGGTCGCTGATGATGTCGATGGCTTCCAGGTGGTTGCGCACCCGGCGGCCCTCGAAATACAGGGGGGTCAGCGACATCAGCTGCGCCCGGACCTCGGTGACGGCCTGCTGGAGATCGCGGATCTGCCGCTCGGCGGGGCCCACCAGGGAGGCGGCGGCCGCGTCGGGCGTGACGGGGGTCAGCTGGTGCGAGTGACCCGGCACCGACTGGAGCAGGCGGACACCGACCAGCACGCTCTCGACCCGGGCGACCTCGTCGTGCGTGAGGGACAGGTCCTTGGCAATCCGTTCCCGGTCGAAGCGGCCGCACTCGACGGCGATCCCGTATGCGGCAGCGCTCACGTCATCCAGTTCGGCAAAGCCCGAATCCGCGTACTCCCCTTGGAACACGCCAGCCCCCACTGGTCGGTGTAATTGCTGCCACGTAACTTTACGCCAACGTGCAGCCCTTGGCGCGAATGATCGGTGTCCGAGATTCTTTTCCCGTCGCCGGAGAGCTCCGAAGCCGGAGGTTTCGGGTGACGCAGTAGCCGGAGGTAAGGCTCATTCGTCGACCTAGGGGAGTCGCAATGGCAAGTTATGGTAAAGAATCTTTGGTTCGCTTGACTTTGCTGATGGGTGTACTTCTGGCCGTTATCGGGGGGCAGTTCATGCTGGGGCTTTCGCACGGGACGTCCGGCCACAGCGCGGTCAGCGCGGTGAGCTCGGCGTCCGCGGACCTCGGAGCGACCGCTGGGGACCGGCCGGAGGACGACCGCTGGGGCCCCATCACCTGACCAGGGCCGCCCGCGGTTGAACGAGGCTCAGCGAATGCTCCCCGCAGCGCACATGCGGGGAGCATCGCTGTGTGCGGACCCGGCCGGTCTGCGCGCGGGCACGGCGATGGCGCTCAGCAGCACCCCGTCCCGCGCGGACCAGCGCCCGCTGAACGAGGTGGGCCCCGCCGGGGACAGCTCGGCCGGGTCCGGCAGCAGCCGGGCGGTGAACGTCTCCTGCACCGCGTCCACGCTCACCAGCGCGTCGGTGAAGTCGAGTTCCTGGCCGGTGAGCGGGAACCACGTCTTGTACACCGCCTCCTTGATGGAGAACAGCAGCCGGTCCCAGGCGACTTCCGGCACCGCCCACGCCAGCTCACGGGTCCGCCGCAGCTCCTGGGGCAGCGCGATCGACTCCAGCACGCCCGGCCGCAGCGGGGCGTTGGGCTCCGCGTCGATCCCCACGGACAGGAAGTCCTCCCTGCGGGCGAGCGCCACACCCCGGAATCCCGCGCAGTGCGTCATCGAGCCCACGACCGAGGGCGCCCACTGCGGCACCCCGCGCCTGCCCGGCAGCACGGCGGCCGGTGCCACCCCGAGCGCCCCCATCGCCCGCCGGGCGCACCACCGCACGGTGGCGAACTCGAGGCGGCGCTTCGGGACGGCGTTGCTGATCAGGGACTCCTCCTCCGGGAAGAGGAACACACCGGCCGGGTCGGCGGTGGCCTCGGCGGTGGCGACGGTCGAAGGCAGGAGCTCGGTGAGCACGGCAGTCCTTCAGGTCGGGGCGTCGGGTGGACGCTTCCCACGCTCCCGCCGCCGCCCCGCACCGGCCAGCGAAGCGGCCCCCGGCCGGGCGGACCGGCCCTCTCCGGCGGCCCTTTCCTGCCAGCCCGCTGCCATCCGGCCGGGCCGGCCGGCTCCGCCCGCTGCCGGGCTGTCACCGCGCGGCACGGCCCTTGCCATGCCCCTGCTACGGCCGGGCGGATCACCCGGCCGCTCGGCCGCACACCTCGGTAACACGCCGTCAACTGAGGGGTCGAAGAGGGGTGTTCGCCACCGGGCCGATCGTCCAGCCTGGGTGAATGGCGCACGGAAACCTCATGGGCATCAGCGACCTCCATGTCGCATTCCCGGAGAACCGCCGGATCGTCGAGGAGCTGTATCCCGACAGCCCCGCCGACTGGCTCATCGTCGCCGGTGACGTCGGCGAGTCACCCGACGATCTGAGCTGGGTGCTCGATTTGCTCACCCGACGCTATGCCGCCGTCATCTGGGCGCCCGGAAACCACGATCTGTGGACCCTTCGCGATGATCCTGTGTCGTTGCGTGGAGACGCTCGGTACCGGCGATTGGTCGAAATCTGCCGCTCGTACGGAGTGCACACCCCGGAGGACCCGTACCCGGTCTGGTCCGGACCGGGCGGCCCGCTGGTCGTGGCCCCCCTCTTCCTGCTGTACGACTACACCTTCCGCACGCCCACCGCCACCACCCGGGAACAGGCGCTGGAGCAGGCGTACGAGGCGGGCGTGGTGTGCACCGACGAGTTCATGCTGCACCCCGACCCCTACCCCTCGCGCGAGGCCTGGTGCCGGGCCAGGGTCGCCGCCACCGAACAGCGCCTGGCCGCCTGCGACCCCGAGCTGCGCACCGTGCTGGTCAACCATTTCCCGCTGGTCCGTACGCCCACCCGCATCCTGCGCCACCCCGAGTTCGCCCAGTGGTGCGGCACCGAGCTGACGGCCGACTGGCACACGCGCTTCCGCGCCGCCGCCGTCGTGTACGGGCACCTCCACATCCCGCGCACCACGTGGTACGACGGCGTGCGCTTCGAGGAGGTCTCCGTCGGCTACCCGAGGGAGCGGCGGCAGCGGGGGCAGGCAGGGGTGGCGCCCCGGCGCATCTTTCCGGCCGTCCCCGGGGATAGCTGACTGGCAGGTTCCGGCCACCGTGAACGCGCCGCACGCGCCCCTATGCTGAAGCTCGATTGCTTCTCAAGCGCCGCTCGATCGGTCCTGATTCCGGTTCGCATTCCCGTATCTTTACCGAGAGCCGGAACATGGGCATGGGGGATCTCATGGTGTTGTTCCGTCGCGCCGAAGAACTGTCTCTTCTGGAAAGGCTCATCGAAGGCTGTGCCGAAGGGAATTCCGGACTGCTCCTCATCGAAGGGGCGGTCGGATGTGGAAAAAGCGAATTCCTGGAGACCGTTGCCGGAAATTCCGAGAAACACGGCGCCCTGGTGCTGCGCGGAATGGCCACCGCAGACGAGCGGCGCCATCCGCTCGGCGTACTGCGCCAGCTGACCGCCGACGCCCCGCCCGGCACCCTCCCGCCCCTGCCCCCGTCGCCCGCCGAGGCCGGCCGGGTCGGCGCCATGCGGCAGTTCGCCTCGGCCGTACGCGAGCTGAGCGCCACCGCGCCCGTGGTGATCTGCGTGGACGACCTGCACCACGTCGACGAGCTCTCCGGCCGCTACCTGCTCCAGCTCGCCCGGGGCACCCGCGAGGCCAAGGTGCTCCTCGCCCTCACCGAGTCCGTCCACGAGCACGGCGACGACCCGCTGCTGCGCACCGAGCTGCTGAGGCTGCCGCACTTCTCGCGCCTGCGCCTCGAACGCTTCACGCCCGACGCGGTCCGCGCCATGCTCCCCGACCGCACCGACGCCGAGGCGGCCCGGCTGCACCGGGCGAGCGGAGGCAACCCGCTGCTGCTGCGCGCCCTGCTCCAAGACCCCGGCACCCGTCCCGGCGAGGCCTACGCCCAGGCCGTCCTGGCCTGCCTGCACCGCTGCGGGCCCGCCACCACCGCGCTGACCGAGGCCATCGCCGTACTCGACCCCCTGGTGACCGTCCCGTACGTCGCCCGCCTCGCCGGCGCCACCGAACCCGCCGCCGCCCGCGCGCTCTCCGCCCTGGAGGACGCGGGGCTGCTGACCCGGGAGCGCGGCTTCTGCCACCCGGCCGCCCGGGCCGCCGTGCTCGACCGGACGGAGCCGGACGCCCGCCGCGCCCTGCACCGGGAGGCCGCCCTGCTGGCCCGTACCGCAGGCGCCCCCGACACCGTCGTCGCCGCACAGCTGCTCGCTGCCCGCCACACCGGCGAGGACTGGGCGCTGCCCGTGCTGCGGGCCGCCGCCGACCACCACGCCGCCGACGCCGAGCCGGACAGGGCGACCGACCTGCTCGCGCTCGCCCGTGAGGCATGCCCGGACGACACCGTGCGTGCCGAGCTGGGCGTCCGGCTCGCCGTGGTCACCGGGCGCACCGACCCGGCCGGCGCCGAACGCCACCTCGCCGAACCCCTGGCCGCCCTCGGCGCCGGACGGCTGGACGCCCGCGCGCTGGGCCCGCTCGCCCGGGTACTGGCCGCGCAGGGCCGCATCGACGAGTCGACGGAGGTGCTGGAACGGCTCGCCGCCGGTGAGGGCCGCCACCCCGGCGCCGAGCGCAGACACGGCGACATCCCCGGCGACGACCCGCTCGACGGGCTCTCCGCCTTCCCGCAGTGGGGCGCCGCCGGACGCCGTTCGGCGGGAGCGCCCGGACACCACCTCGGCCGCGTCGCCCGGGGCGCCGTTCACCCGGCCGCCCTGTGGGCGCTGCCCGCCGAGGCGGACGAGGTGGCAGCCGCTCAGGCCGCCGAACTCTTCCTGCGCGGGGCCACGCTGGCCGAGGGCATGGTCGAGCCGGCCGTCCAGGCCCTGCGTACCCTGCTCTTCCTGGACGGCGCGGAGCGCGCGGTGCCGTGGTGCGAGACGTTCGCCGGGCAGGCGGCGGAGCGCGGCGCGACCGGCTGGCAGGCCGTCTTCGCCGGGCTCCTCGCCGAGGCCCGGCTGCGCCTCGGCGACCTGAGCGGCGCGGCGGAGACGGCCGAGGACGCCCTGCGCGTGGTGCCCGCCCGGGGCGGCGGCGTCCAGCTGTGCGGGCTGATGGCGACGCTGGTGCGGGCCCGGACCGCCATGGGGCAGCCCGAGGCGGCGGCCGCCGTGCTCAGCCGGCCCGTCCCCGAGCGGCTGACCGGCAGCGTCCACGGCCTGGCCTACCTCCGGGCCCGGGGGCACTACGCGCTGGCGACCAGCCGGTTCCACGCGGCGCTCGGCGACTTCCTGGACATCGGCCGCCACATGAAGCGCTGGGGCCTGGACCGGCCGAGGGTCCTGCCGTGGCGGGCCGACGCGGCGGAGGCGCTGCTCCGGCTCGGCGAGACCCAGCAGGCCGACCGCTTCCTGGCCGACCAGCTGACCACCCGGGACGCGGGCGACCCCTGGGTGCGCGGGATGACGCTGCGCCTGCGGGCCTCGCTGCGGGAGCCGAAGGAGCGGCAGGCGATGCTCACCAAGGCCGTGGACGACCTGCACCGCTCCGGCGACACCTACGAACTGGCCCGTGCCATGAGCGACTTCGGCCAGGTGCTGCGCGTCCTGGGCGAGCCGGCCCGCGCCGCCATGGTCAACCGGCGGGCCTGGCACGTGGCGAAGGAGTGCGGGGCGCAGGCCCTGTGCGTGAAGATCCTGCCCGGCCACACCGGCGAGGCCCCGCAGGCGGCTTCCGCGGCCGATGCCCCGCACGCCGACCTGGTGGCGAGCCTCAGCGAGTCGGAGAAGCGGGTCGCCCTGCTGGCCGTGCACGGCCACACCAACCGGGAGATCGCCCAGAAGCTGTACATCACCGTGAGCACGGTGGAGCAGCACCTCACCCGCGTCTACCGCAAGCTGGAGATCCCCGGCCGCCAGGCCCTCCCCGTCGACTTCCACCTGGGGGTCGCCGAGTTCATCTGACGGCATGGCAAGGTCATGGCAGCCCGGTGCCCGGGCCCGGCCGGCCATGGCAGACAACTGTTGTGCCCCGCCCCGCATTCAGTGGTCCATACCCCTGAACGTGAGACGGAGTGGTTCACCGGTGGCGCCGCCTGGAAGGTCGGTCATGAGGCCGTAGCCCACCAGGGAGGGCACCATGACCACCACACCGACGCAACGGCAGCCGGGAAGCGCGGCGAGCCCCGGACAGCTGCGCGACGCCATGCTCGACCGGGTCGAGGAGCGGCTCGCCCGCCTCCTCGCCGACGAGACCCGGAGCCGGCGCACGGCCGATCCGCGCAGCGCGGTCCTGGTGGCGGGTGTGGCCGAGCTGGTCCAGGCCGGGGCCGAGCGGGCCCATCCGGTCATCTGCCTCACCGGCTACCTCGCGGCCGGCGGCGACCCGGCAGGCGAGGACGCGGTGTCCGCGTGCGCAGCGCTCGAACTCCTCGACACCTGCCTGATGATCCGGGACGACGTCCGCAAGAACGCGACCCTGCGCCGGGGCATCCCCACCCTGCACATCAGCCACGCCGCCGAGCACGAACGCAACGGCTGGCGCGGTGAGTCCCGCCGCTTCGGCGAGGACACCGCCGTCCTCGCGGGCGACCTCGCGACGGCGTACGGGGACCGCATCGCCGCCCGTCTCCCGCTGCCGGCCCGGGAGCTGTGGGACGCCCTGCGCACGGAACGCACCATCGGCGCGCACGCGGAGGCCGCCGCGGCGACGGAGTACCTCGACGACGCCTGGCCCGGCCAGTGCCTCGACGGCTGCGGTGCCGGCTGCGGAGCCGGCTGGTACGGGCTGCGCCACGCCCTGCTGATCGGCGCCGCGCTCGCGGGCCGCGACGACCTGCGCGAACCGTACGAGGAGTACGCGCGCGCCCTGCACGCGGCCTGGCGGATCCGCGGATTCCTGCGCGGCGGCCCGGGGTTCGACGGCGACGCCCAGTTCCTGCGGGACGTCTTCTTCGACGCGCAGGCCCGGGAGAAGGCGGAGGAGACGATCGCGGGCCTCCTGGTCCGCGCCGACGAGGTGGCGTCGGCCGCCCCCGTCTCCCCGCGCTGGCGCACGGAACTGAAGGCGTTCGCCCGCCGGGTGGCGGGCTGCGAGTGACGCTGGGCACGGCTGTACGGGAGTGACGGACGCCCCCGCGAGCGCCCGGTCGTACGGGCATGTGCCCCCTACACCGGCGCCGGCCGGGGGCTCCCCGGCCGCCCCCGTAGCAGCCACGCGCGCAGCGCCGCCCGGCGCAGGCGGCCCTCCTCGTCGCGGGGCAGCGCGCCCACGACCTCCAGGCGCGTCGGGAGGAACGCCTCGGCGATCCCGTGCGCGGTGAGGTGTTCGCGCAGTTCGGCCGGGCCGGGCGGCCGGTCCCACGCGACCGGGACCACCACCGCGCACGGCAGCTCGCCGTGTTCCGGGTCGGTGTAGGCGACCACCGCCGCCTCGCCCACCCGCGGGTGGGTCAGCAGGGCCTCCTCCACCTCCGCGACCGGCACCATGAAGATCGCCCCGGTCCTGGTGCCGGCCCGGGCCCGGACCCGGATGCCGCCCCCGGCGTCCGTCGTCGCGAGGTCGCCGGTGTCCAGCCAGCCGTCGCCGTCCTCCCAGGTCGAGACGGGCACCGCCGCCCCGTGCCGCCAGGTCGCCAGGGCCACCGAAGGCCCGCGCACCCGGAGCGGGGCGGGGCCCGTGCCGTCCGCGGCCGGCACCTCCAGGCCCCGCAGCAGCCGTGACTCGCCGGCCGCCGCAGACAGCGCGCCCATGCCCAGCTCGGGCGCCCCCCACGCGGACAGCACCGGCACCCCGAACACCTCGCGCAGCTCGGCCGCCAGCGGCTCCGGGGTGCTGGTGCGCCCGCCGGACAGGACCAGCCGCAGCCGCTCCAGGTCCCGGGGGCGCTGCCGTTGCGTGGTCAGCAGCTCCGCGAAGTACGCGGGCTCCGCGTACACCTGGTCGACGCCCGCGTACGCCATCAGGTCCAGGCACCGGCCCGGGTCCCAGACGTCCTGCCAGACGCCGGTGCCGCCGACCGCGAGCGGCCAGCACACGGTGTAGAGCAGCGAGGCCAGCGAGGTCAGCGGGAGGGTGGACAGGAAGACCTCGCCGGGCCGCCGCCCCGGGCCCTCGGGGAGGTGCTGGGCCGAGATGTTGGCGTACAGCGTGTCGGGCGAGTGCACCACCGAGGTGTACGCGTCACGCAGCCCCATCACGCTGATCAGCAGCGCCGGCCGGTCCGCGCGCCCCGGCAGCGGTGCGAGCCGCCGTCCCGCCCCGGTCCGCTCGTGCGGGGTGCGGACGAAGTGCGCCGTGAAGTCGACGGCCCCGGTCGCCGCCGCGTCCCCCACCACCACGCGGTGCCGCAGCCACGGCAGGCCCGGCGCGAGATCGGCCAGGGCCTCGGCGTGCGGGAAGCCCTCCCAGGCGTCCGGGACCACGCAGACCCGGGCCCGGGTGCCGTCCAGGATGTGCCGCAGCCCGTGGGCCCGTACGGTCGGCAGCACGGGCACCGCGACCGCCCCGGCCCGCCAGCAGGCCAGGGTGAGGGCGGCCGTCTCCCACCGGTTCGGCAGCTGGTAGGCGACCGGGTCGCCCGGCGCGACCCCGAGCGAGGCCAGGGCCGCCGCGAACCGGTCGACGTACAGAGCGAGTTGTCCGTAGGTGACGGTGACCCGGCGTTCGCCCTCCGGCCGCAGCATCCGCTCCGCGACGATCGCGGGCCGCTGCGGCGCACCGGCCGCCGTGCGGCGCAGGTCGTCCAGGAACGTCTCCTCCCGCCACCAGCCGGCCGCCCGGAACCGGCGGACGACCTCGTCGGGCGCGGTCAGCTCCAGGAGGCGGCGCTCGGCCGTGCCGGTGCCCCGGGTCATCCCCACCGCCCCACCGCCCCCGCCACCTGCACCCGCGAGGTGCACCCGAGCCGCCGCATCACCTGGCGGACGTGGTTGACGACGGTCCACTCGGAGATGTCGAGCCGGACCGCGATGTGCCGGTTGGTGAGCCCCTCCGCGACCAGGAGCGCCACCTGCGCCTGGCGCGGGGTGAGCGACCGCGCCTCGGCCGCCGCCCCGGCGACCGTGCGGCGCGACGGCGCCGGCGAGGACAGCGCCTCGGCCACCGCCGTGGGCGCGGACATCCGGACGCCCTCCGCCCAGGCGGTCGCGAAGTCGGGCCAGTCGAGCCGGGCGCCCAGCTCCGTACGGGCCCGCTCGGCCTGCGAGCGCCACTCCTGCGGGACCTCGGCACCGGTCCGCTGCCGTAGCACGTCCGCCGCCGCGAGCAGCCGGACCGCGCGCGGGCGCTGCGCGGGCTGCGACCGGAGCAGCAGCAGCGCGAACTCCTCCAGCAGACCGGGGAGTTCCGTGCGCTCGTCGATCGCCTCGTACAGCCGCAGCGCCTCCCGCAGCGCGGTCTCGGCCGGCTCCGGCTCGTCGCCCTCCAGGTCCAGTGCGGCCAGCGCCCGCAGCGCGCCGGCGAGCCCCCGTCCGTCGCGGCTGCGGCGGAACGTCTCCTCGGCCCTGACCAGCATGTCCCGCGCCTTGCGCCGGTCGCCCTCGGCGTGCAGGGCGGCGGCGAGCGAGACCGCCGCCTCGGCGGTGCCCCCGGTGACGCCCATCGTGGACAGCGCGCTGTGCGCGGTGACCAGCACGCTGTGGGCCGCCGCCGCGTCGCCGGACCTGAGGAGGGCGGTGCCGAGCCGGAGCGAGGCGAGGGCGTTCTGCCGCCGGTCGCCCACGCCCTTGCCGAGGGCGAGGGCGTGCCGGTGGCGGCGCACGGCCTCCTGCGGATCGCCCAGGGCCAGCGCGAACACCCCGGACAGGTCGGCGAGCCGGGCCCGCTGCGCCTCCGGGAGCGGCCCGGCGTCGGCGACCGCGTCGCACCACTCCAGGCCCTCCCGCAGCCGCCCCTGCGCCAGCCACGGCAGATGGCAGCCGAGCACCGTCGCCGCCGTGGCCTCGCCGTCGCCCCGCTCGTGCAGGTGCCTGAGGGCGGCCAGGACGTTGGCGCTCTCGGCCGCCGCCTCCCGCAGCAGCCGGTCCTGTCCGGTGCCGGCGAGCCCCGGCAGCGCGGCGGCGACCAGCCGCCGGTAGCGCTCGGCGTGCGCGTCCGCCACGCCCTGAGCCGCCCGGGCGCGCGCGTGGGACCGTACGGGCTCGGGCACCGCGAGCCGCAGTTCGCCGCGCTCCTCGCCGACGACGGTGAGCAGCCCCCGGTCCATCAGGGGTTCGAGCCCCTCCTCGTCGTCGAGCCCGGCGGCGGCAAGACCGAAGCCCGGCTCGTACACCGCGAGCCGCCCCAGCAGCGCGAGGGCCGCCGGTTCCAGGCCGTGGCAGCTCCACTCGGCGAGCGCGGTGAGCGAGCGGTGCCGGGCGGGCGCGTTCACGGGCCCGCCCGCGAGCACGGTCGTACGCCCGCGCAGCCGGGCCGCCAGCAGGTGCGGGGGCAGCAGCCGCAGGCGCAGGGCGGCGAGTTCGAGCGCGAGGGGCAGTCCGCCGAGCAGGGTGCAGATCTCCGCGACGGCGGTGCTGTTCTCCAGGGTCAGCGCGAACGACGGATCGGCGTCCCGGGCCCGCCGCACGAACAACTCCACGGACGCCACGGAGTGCGGCTCCTCCCCGTCCCCGTGCCCGTCCCCGTGCCCGTCCCCGGGCACGGCCAGCGGCCCGAGCGGCAGCAGCTGCTCCCCGTACACCCCGAGCGGTTCCACGGCGGTGACCAGCACGACGACGTGCGGGTCGGCGGCCAGCGCGACGACCGCGTCGGCGGCCGGGCCCCGGGCGTCGTGGTCGCACCCGTCGAGGACCAGCAGGACGCGCCCGTCGGCGGAGAGGCCGGCGAGCGGCGGCAGCGCCCCCGCGTCCACCACCTCCACGCGCGCGAAGGCGTCCCCCAGCTCCCGTACCGTCTCCCGGGCGAGCCGGGTCTTGCCCACGCCGGCCCGCCCGGTCAGGGTCACCAGGCGTACGCCGGGGGAGAGCAGGCGCTCCCGCAGGGCGGCGGTCTCGCGGGCCCTGCCGATCAGTTCCGTGTCCGGGGCGAGCGCTACCGGCATGGTTCTCCACAGGCCGAGGACGACCGCGCGAACGGGCCGCCCTGATGAATCCGCCAGAGCCCCGGCCGGATCTCCACGGCCCCGAAACCGGCCCCCGGCGCGTCGGCGTCCGCGTCCAGGGCGCGCAGCGAGCGCCGTGCGTACATCCGCAGGCCCGGGTCGTCCAGCGCGCCCGCCAGCGTCAGGCACTCGGTGAACCAGGTCCGGGCCGCCTCCGGGCCCTCCCGGGCCAGGGCCACCAGCGCCCGCGCCCGCGTCGCCTCGTAACGGGCCCTGCTGTGTACGGGCGCGGCCAGGGCCGGTCCGAGCAGGTCCGCCGCCTCGTCGGCCGCGCCGCCGTCCAGCAGGAGTTCGGCCAGTCCCACGAGCGCCTGCCCCGCCTCCTCCTCGTCACCGCACTCCCGGGCCAGCTCCAGCGCACGCCCCAGCAGGTCACGGGCGCGCCCGAAGCGCCGGTAGCGCCAGGCGAGTTCGGCGAGGAGCCGGAGCATCCGGGCATGGGCCGGACGGTCCGCGCACCGGCGCGCCGCGTCCAGGGCCAGCGCGTAGGACGCCTCCTCGGCCACCGCGTCGGGCCGCGCGAACCCGGCGAGGCCGTCCGTCAGGCGTACGGTCAGCTCCCACAGCCCCGCGTCGTACGCGGTCCGGGCCAGCCGGGCGAGCGCCGGTGCGTCCGGGGCCGTCGCGCGCCGGGGCCCCGCCGTCCCCGGCAGGTACGCCAGGCACACGCGCCGCACGGCGGCCCGGACGGCCCCGGGGGCCTCCTCGGCGGCCAGCCGTTCGACGGCGAGGAGCCGCAGCAGCTCGGGCAGCCGCCACGCTTCCCGGTCGGCCTCCACCAGCCGGTCGTCGGCCAGCCCTTCGAGCGCGGCGAGCGCCCGGGCCGCGGTGAGGTCGAGCGCGGCGGCGGCCCGGGCGGCGTCGAAGGGGCCCGGCGGCAGCAGGGACAGCAGCCGGAACTGCCGGCGCCGCCCCTCGTCGCAGTCCTCGTACGCGGTCAGCAGCCGGGCCCGGACGTCCATGTCGCCGGTGCGCAGCGCGTCGAGCCGGCCGTCCTCCGCGTGCAGCCGGTCGACGAGCGTGGCGGGCGTCCAGTGCGGCCGGGCGGTGAGCTGCGCGGCGGCGGCGCGTACGGCGAGCGGCAGCCGCCCGCACAGCTCGGCGACGGTCCCGGCCTGCTCGACGGAGACCCGGCGCCCGTCGGGACCGTCCAGCAGCCGCACCAGCTGCCGGGTCTCCTCCGGGCGCCACGGTCCGAGGAGCACGGTCCGCAGCCCCGGCAGCCCGGCCGGCACGCGGCGGGCGGTGAGCAGCAGGGTGTGGCCGAGCGGCAGCAGCGGCCGTACCTCGGCCTCCGAGGTCACCCCGTCCACGACCAGCAGCGACCCGTGCGCGGGGGCGGGGCGCGGCGGGGGTCCGCCGTCGCGCAGGTCCAGCAGGCGCAGCCCCCCGGGGAAGGCACCGGCGGCCCGGTGCGCGGCCTCGACCGCCAGGGCCGTCTTCCCGGCGCCGGGCATCCCGGTCACGGCGATGACGTCACCTGCGGAAGCCGAGAGCAACAGGCGTTCCAGCGCGCCGAGTTCCTCCGTACGTCCCACGAACGACGGGTCGGGCCCGGGCAGCGGGGTGTCACCGCCGACCGCGCCGACGGGCACCGGACGCGGGCCCGGTCCGGGGCGGGCCAGGTCCGGGTCGCCCGCCAGGATGAGCTGCTGGAGCCGGCGGGACCGGGGCCCCGGTTCGATGCCCAGCTCGTCGACCAGGGTCCGGCGCAGCCGCGTGAAGACCCGCAGGGCCTCGGCCTGCCGCCCGCACCGGTAGAGGGCGACCATCAGATGCGCGTGGAACTCCTCGCGCAGCGGGTACTCCGCCGCCAGCTCGTGGAGCTCGGGGACGAGTTCGCGGTGCATGCCGAGGTGGAGCTCGGCCCGGACGCGCTCGTCGAGCGCCGTGGTGCGGGCCTCGTCCATGCGGACGGCGGCGCCCTCCAGCAGGGGCCCGTGCGGGATGTCCGAGAGCAGCGGCCCGCGCCACAGGGCGAGGGCGCGGCGCTGGAGGTCGGCGGCGGCGGCGAAGTCGCCCTCGTTCAGGGCCTGGTGGCCGCGCCGGGCCAGGCCGAGGAAGGCCGTGCTGTCCAGCTCGTCGGGGGCGACCCGCGCGAGGTAGCCGGGGCGGCGGGTGAGCAGCGTCTCCCGGTCGTGGGACGGGTCGGCGGTGCGCAGGGCCTTGCGCAGGTGGGACACGTACACCTGGAGGGTGGTGGCGGCGGTACGCGGCGGGGACTGGGGCCACAGCTCGTCGATGAGGCCGTCCACCGACACGACCTCGTTCGCGCGCACCAGCAGGGTTCCGAGGACACCCCGCAGCTTGGCGGCCGCCGGCGCACCGCCGCTGACCTCCAGGGGGCCCAGGATGCCGAAACGCACCGCGCTCATGGGTCAGTAGTCCTGGACCACGCAGGTGCGGGCCTCGGCGACCGCCCACCGCTGCTGCGTCAGCGTCAGGGTCACCGGCACCGATGGCCGCCCCTCGGCGTCCCGGTCCAGCGGGCCCGCCACGGCCACGCAGCGCAGCGGCAGCGCGCGCTCCGCCTGCCCCCGGAAGTGCACCTGGCAGGCGCCCAGGGTGCTGCGCTCCGGGTCCAGGCCGTGTGCGCGGCCGGCGGTGAGCAGCGAGCTCTGGCGCAGCGCCTCCAGCAGGTGCAGCCCGGAGAACTGCTCCTCCTGGCGCCCGTCCGTGACGTCGAAGACCGGGCTGACCGGTGCGGACAGCACCCAGGTGCTGATCCGGCCGCGCGAGGCGTCCACCGGTTCGCTGATCACCACGTTCTCCCCGGACGACCGGCCGACCTCGGCCCCGCCGGCCGGGCGCGGCGGGGTGTCCGGGGCGTCGTGCAGCTCGGGCACGGCCCGCATCGCCTGCCGGGCGTGCGCGACGTGCTTGCGGTACAGCTTCGGCATCAGGAAGACCATCCCGGCCGCCCCGACACCGCACGGCCGCCCGTCGATCCGTACGTCCAGGTGGAAGTCGAGCCCGCGCGGCACCTCGGCGACCACGTTGGCGGGCCTGGCCCTGATCTGCGTCTCCATGACCACGCCCCGGCCGCCGGCCGGTTCCGTACGCCAGGCGGACAGGTCGGTGAGGTCGAGGGAGAAGCGGTAGAAGAGGCCGGGACGGTTCTCGGGCACACCGAAGTAGCGGTGGCCGACGAGTTCGCCGACGTCCCGCACACCGGCGGTGGCTATCTGGAGGTCGTGGAAGCGTCCGGGGCCGTCGTTGAAGAGCGGGTGGGACACGGGGGTGTCGCCGACGAGGGTGAAGTGCTCCTCACCCAGACTCGGCGCGTCCAGGCCGTAGTACGACCGGGCGGCCGGGCGGTGGATCAGGTGCTGGGCGACCCCCGCGCTCCCCGCAGCCGCTGTCGCAAGTCCGTGGATGGCGGGGGCCGAGGCCGTGCGGTTGTCGACTGTCATGTCCCTCCCCTTCTCTCAGCACATGGTGGAGCCCCTGACAAGACCCGGCCACCCGTCGCCGCTGTCCACAAAATGCATGGCAGGAAGGTGCGTTCGCGGATCGGCGGCGCTTAAGCGGCGCCCATGGACGGGGCGCGATGCTGTGCCCCGACAGCCCCGCCGGGGGACATCCCCCGCGCCCCCGGCGGGGCTTTCCGAGGGAGGCACCGCGATGGCCATCACCGACACCGGCGGCGACCGTACCGCCCCGCCCGCACCGGCGCGCCCCGGCGGACCGGGCCGCCGCGTGCGGTTCGGCTACGCCTCGGGCTCGCTCGTCACGGGCACGTTCACCACGCTCCCGGGGCTCCTCCTGCTCCCGTACCTCACCGACACGCTCGGTGTCGGCGCCGCGCTGGCCGGGGCGGTCGTCTTCCTGCCGAAGGCGTGGGACGTCGTCCTCAACCCGTTCGTCGGCCGCGCCAGCGACCGCACGCGCACCCGCTGGGGCTCCCGCCGCCCGTACGTGCTGTGGGGCGGCCTCGTCATGGCCCTGGGCTTCGCCCTGACCTTCGCGGGCCCACTGCCCGGTGCGGCCGGCGCCTGGTTCACCGCCGCCGGCTACCTGCTCACCGCGACCGCCTTCGCCTTCTTCCAGGTCCCGTACGTCGCCATGCCCGCGGAACTCGCGGACCGCGAGGAGGACCGGATGCGCCTGGTGGCGGGCCGGGTCGCGGTGATCGGCGTGGCGGCCCTGGTGACGGGCGCCGCGGCACCCGCCCTGGTGGACGCGGGCGGCGGCGGCCTGGCGGGCCACCGGTACGCGGGGGCGTTCGGCGCGGTGGTGGTGGCGCTGGGGGCGGTGTGGGTGTTCGCGGGCACCCGTACGGCAGGCAGGACACCCCGCGTCGCGGCCGACGGCCCCACCCTCCGCGAGCAGTTCGCCGCCGCCCGGGCCAACCCGCCCTTCATGGCGCTGCTGCGCTGCGTGGTCCTCCAGTCCGTCGCCACCGGCGTCCTCCTCGCGGGCGCCCCGTACTTCGCCGACCACGTACTGCGCGACTCCTCCGGGGTCGGCCCGCTGGTGGCCGCGTTCGTCGCGCCGAACCTGCTGACGATGCCGCTGTGGTCCCGGCTGCGCGGCCCGCGCGGATACGCCCTGGCCTCCACGCTGTTCGTCGCGGGCTGCCTGCTCTTCCTCGCCTCCCCGGTGCTGCCGCAGGGCGCGGTCCTGGTCACGATGGCCCTCGCCGGCACCGGCCACGCGGGCCAGCTGCTCTTCCTGTACGCGATGCTGCCGGACTGCGTCGCGCGGGACACGACCCGGACCGGCCGCCGCCAAGGGGGCGTGCTCTCCGGGGTGTTCACGACGGCGGAGGGCCTGGGCGTGGCCGTCGGCCCGTTCCTCTACGGCCTGGTCCTCCAGCTCACCGGCTACGTCTCCTCCGGCACCGGTGACGCCGTCGCCCAGTCCCTCACGGCCCGCATCGGCATCCTGGCCGGCTTCGGTGCCCTCCCCGCCCTGGCCGCCGTCGCGGCGGTCCTGCTGCTGCGCGCGTACGACCGCCCCTAACCACTCCCCCTAGCCCACAACACGGGTAGGCGCGCCCGCACCCCCGCAGCATGATGGGCACGGTCGTGACGCGCGCATCGGGGGGGGTTCCGTGACGTACACGCGAGACCGGTACACCACGCAGGTCGGCTTCGGCCCGGAGGTGCGCGACCTGATCACCCGGGCCCTGGCGCCCCGGGAGCCCGACCTCGTCGTCCGGGCGGGGACCTACGTCGTCGACCCGCCGTTCTTCGGCAACGGGGACATCGGCCGGGTCGCCGTTTGCGGTGCCGTCAACGACCTCGCGGCCACCGGGGCCGACCCCCGCCACCTGGCCCTCGGCATCGTGCTGGAGGCCGGGCTCCCGCTGGACCTGGTCCACCGGCTCACCGAGTCGATCCGGGACGCCGCCGCCGAGGCCGGGGTCACCGTCGCCGCCGTGGACACCCAGGTCGTCCGCGCCGGCGAGGCCGACCGGGTCTACGTCACCGCCACCGCGTTCGGCGAACGCCGGGGGCCCGCGCTGGCCCCGGACCTCGTCCGCCCCGGCGACCGGATCGTGGTGACGGGCCCGCTCGGCGACCACGCGGCCCACCTGGTCTCCCTGCGCGACGGCCTCGGCTACGAGCACCACGTGCCCAGCGACTGCGCCCCCCTCACGGGCCTCCTGCGCGAGGTCCGCGACGGCCTCCACCACGCCCGCCCCGTCGGAGCCGGCGGCCTCGCGGAGACCCTGCGCCTGACCGCCGCCGCCCGCCGGCTGACCCTGCGCGTCGACGAGTCCGCGCTGCCCGTCAGCTATGAGGCCCGGGTCGCCCTGGCCACCCGGGGCCTGGCACCGCTGGACGCGGCGTGCGCGGGCCGCCTGTGCCTGTTCGTCCCGGCGGACCGCACGGACTCCGTGCTCGCCGCACTGCGTGCCCGCCCCGAGGGCCGGCACGCAGCCGTGGTCGGCGAGGTGACGGCGGATCCGACGGGCGACGTCGAGTACGTCACCCCGGCCGGCCCCGCCGCCCGGACACCGAGCGCGGGGCCGCTCCCGGAACGCCTCCTCTGACGCCCGGTCACCGCTGCTCGGCCACCACCCGTGCCGCCCCGGGCCGTTCCGCCGCGACCGGCCGGCGCCGGACCGGCATGCCCATGGTCGGGTTGGCGACGCCCCACGCCGCGCCCTTGCAGACCAGCTCCTTGTAGAGCGCGGCGACCCGCCCCCGCAGCGCCGCCCGGACCGCGCGGTCGTCGGCGGTGACGTACTGGATCAGGCCGTCCTTGCGGCCCAGTGAGACGCACTGGTTGAAGTAACGCAGCGGTGTGGACGGGACCTTGGCGCCGGTGAGGCGGGCCGCGATGGCGTCGGCCGCCTGCCACGCGGTGGGGACGCCCGAGGCGCAGGACATCCGCAGCGGCTTGCCGCCGGGGCCCGCGACGAGGGCCGCGTCCCCGATCGCGTACACGTCGGGGTGGGAGACCGAGCGCATGGTCGCGTCGACGACGACCTGGCCGGTGTCCGAGGTCTCCAGCGCGGTGGCCGCCGCGAGCGGGTGGACCGCGAAGCCCGCCGTCCAGACGGTGACGGCCGCCGGGAGCGAGGTGCCGTCGGCCGTGGTGACGTGACCCGCCCCGACCTCTGCGACGGCCGCGTTCTCGTGGACCGTGATCCCGAGCCGGCCGAAGACCTTGCGGACGTGGGCGCGGCCGTTGGGCGAGAGCCAGTCGCCCAGTTCACCGCGTGCGGCGAGGGCGATGTCGAGGTCCGGGCGGGCCTCCGCGAACTCGGTCGCGGCCTCCAGGCCGGTCAGCCCGCCGCCGACGACGAGCACGGACTGCCCGGGCACGAGGGCGGCCAGCCGGTCGCGGAGCCGGAGCGCGCCGGGGCGGCTCGCGATCTCGTGGGCGTGCTCGGCGGCCCCGGGCACATCGTGGGTGTTCCAGGCGCTGCCCAGGGCGTAGACGAGGCTGTCGTACGCCAGCTCCTCCTCCCCGTCCGCGTCCCGCACGGTGACGGCCTTGCGGTCGACGTCCACGGCGGTGACCCGGCCCACCTTCAGCTCGACACCGGTACCGGCGAACATCTCGGAGAAGGGGCGGGGCCTGAGGTCCTGGCCCGCCGCGAGCTGGTGCATGCGGACGCGCTCGACGAAGTCGGGCTCCGCGTTGACGAGGGTGACGCCGACGTCCTCGCGGCGCAGCCGCCTGGCGACGCGGCCCGCCGCGATCGCTCCGGCGTATCCGGCTCCGAGGACGATGATGCGGTGCTGCTGCATGTGCCTGCTCCTGTCTCGCGCGGGTTCGCCCCTGCGGGGTGGTTTCTCGCCCCTTGAACCGGGCAGCCCGCGCTTTCCTGACAGAAGAGCTATGTGGCCTGCGTCACAGAGCACTCAGAAGGCCGTGAGCAGCGGCTTCCCGTGTTCCATGGCCGCCCACTGCCGGGTCGCCCGCTCCAGCTTGTCCGGGTTGACCTGGTTGCGGAACGAGGTGATGCCCTCGGGGGTGACCTCCACGCACATGACGCCGATGACCCGTCCGCCGACGGCCGCCACGACGGCGGTGGAGCCGTTGGCGGTGGTCATGTGCAGCTCGACGGAACCGCCGGTGAACGCCGTCTTCGCCTTGCCCGGCTTGAGCAGGCCGCGCATGAACGTCGCGACCGCCTTCGCGCCCTCGAAGGCCTTGGCGCGCGCCGGCACCTTGCCGCCGCCGTCCCCGATGGAGATCGCGTCGGACGTCAGCAGCTCCACGAGCGGTTCGGTACGCCCGCCCGCGGCGGCGAGCAGGAACTCCTCGATGACCCGCCGGGCGGCGGCCTCGTCGACCTGGGTGCGCGTCCGGCCGTCGGCGATGTGCTTCTTCGCCCGGTGGTAGACCTGCTGCGCGGCGGACTCGCCGATGTCCAGGATCTGCGCGATCTCCCGGTGCGGGTAGCCGAACGCCTCGCGCAGCACGTAGACCGCCCGCTCGCCCGGCGTCAGCCGCTCCATGAGCGTGAGCACGGCGTACGAGACGGACTCGCGCTGTTCGGCCGTGTCGGCGGGGCCGAGCATGGCGTCCCCGGCGAGCAGCGGCTCGGGCAGCCACGCGCCCACGTACGTCTCGCGGCGGGCGCGGGCGGAGGTGAGCTGGTTGAGGCAGAGGTTGGTGAGGACCTTGGTCAGCCAGGCCTCGGGGACCTCGATCCGCCGGACGTCGGCGGCCTGCCAGCGCAGGTACGTGTCCTGCACGGCGTCCTCGGCCTCGCTCGCGGAGCCCAGCAGCCGGTAGGCGATGGCCTCCAGCCGGGGCCTGGCCGCCTCGAACCGGTCCACGTCCTGCACGGTCGGGGTCATGCCCGGAATCCTAGTCGCGCCCGCGTTGTCAGTGCCCGCCCGTAGGGTGCCGGCATGGACTGGCAGTGCACCGGCCTCCGCTGGCCCGAGGACTCCGGCGGCCCCGCGCTCGGCTGGCGCAAGGGGGCGCGTGCGCGGGCGAGCCCGCTGGCGTACGGGACGGAGTTCGGCTTCCGGGCGGCCGGTGAGCGGCGCTGCTCCGGCGCCCGGGGCAACGCGTGCCCGCTGGCGGCCGTGGTCCCGGCGACGAGCACGGGCGGGCGGTGCCCCGAGTGCGGGCGGCTCGACCGGGCGCACTCGGTGGCCGCCGACACGATTCCGGACGACCCGCGCACGTACCGGGTGTACCTGGCGTGGTTCGGGCCCGGCATGGTGAAGGTCGGGATCACCGCCGAGGAGCGGGGCGCGGCCCGGCTGCGGGAGCAGGGGGCGGTGGTCTTCAGCTGGCTGGGGCGGGGTCCGCTGATGGCGGCGCGCCGGGCCGAGGAGGTGCTGCGGGCGGCGCTCGGGGTCCCGGACCGCATTCCGTACGCGCGCAAGCGGGCGGTGCGGGCGGACCTCCCGGAGCCGGGGGAGCGGGCCGCCGAGGTGGCGGAGCTGTACGGCAGGGCGGCGGCCCTGGAGGGCGCCGGCTGGCCGGAGGCGCTGGAACGGCTGCCGTTCGCGGCGGTGGACCACGCGGGGATCTTCGGTCTCGGGGCGGCGTCCGGGCCGGTCCGCGCCGTCACCGGCCTGGTGGACGGCGGGGCGGTCGCGGGGAGGCTGGTCGCGGCGGCCGGCCCCGACCTGCACCTGGACACGGGTCCCCAGGGCCTCGTCGTCGTCGACACCCGGCTGATGACCGGCTGGGCGCTGACGGCGGCCGGTGCGGGCGCCGCCGGGGCGGGCGTGCCGACGGTCGCGGTCGGGGGCGGGGCGGCGCAGGACGGGCTGTTCTGAGATGGTCGGCCGTATGGGTGACGATCACGACGACGTGGTGCGGTTTCGGCAGCGGCTCGGGCTGCCCGGACTCATCGACGTACACACGCACTTCATGCCCGAGCGGGTGCTGCGCAAGGTCTGGGCGTACTTCGACTCGGCGGGCCCGCTGACCGGCCTGGAGTGGCCGATCACCTACCGGCACGAGGAGGACGAACGCCTCGCCCTGCTCCGCTCGTTCGGCGTCCTGCGCTTCACGTCGATGCTCTACCCGCACAAGCCGTCCATGGCCGCCTGGCTGAACGCCTGGGCGGCGGACTTCGCCGCCCGCACCCCGGACTGCCTGCACACGGCGACCTTCTTCCCCGAGCCGGAAGCCGGGCGGTACGTCCGCGAGGCCGTCGAGGCCGGGGCCCGGGTCTTCAAGGCGCACCTCCAGGTCGGCGCGTACGACCCGAACGACCCGCTGCTCGACCCGGTCTGGGGCCTCCTCGCGGAGGCGGGCATCCCGGTCGTGACGCACTGCGGCTCGGGCCCGGCCCCCGGCAAGCACACCGGCCCCGGGCCCATCGCCCGCGTCCTGGCCCGGCACCCCCGCCTCCCGCTGGTCGTGGCCCACATGGGGATGCCGGAGTACACGCAGTTCCTGACGCTCGCGGAGGTGTACCCCGAGGTCCGGCTCGACACGACGATGGCGTTCACCGACTTCACGGAGGGCTTCATGCCGTTCCCGAGGGCGGAACACCGCCGCCTCGCGGACCTCGGCGACCGCATCCTGCTGGGCACGGACTTCCCGAACATCCCGTACCCGTACGCCCACCAGCTGCACGCCCTGGAACGCCTGGACCTCGGCGACGCCTGGCTGCGCGCGGTCTGCCACGACAACGCGAAGGCGCTGTTCGACGTCTGAGGGCGGCGGCCCGCTTTCTCAGGGAATTCACAGAAACGGGCAAGAACTCTCTCAGAGCCGTCTCACAGGCTGGCGTCATGACGACGACGACCTCGCCCCAGGGGCGTACCGAACTGCTCAGGCCGGACCGCACCCCCGTGCGGATCCTGGTCGTGGACGACGAGGCCTCGCTCACGGAGCTGCTGTCGATGGCGCTTCGTTACGAGGGCTGGGAGGTGCGCAGCGCCGGTGACGGGGCGGGCGCCGTGCGGGCGGCCCGGGAGTTCCGGCCGGACGCGGTGATCCTCGACGTGATGCTGCCCGACATGGACGGGCTGGCCGTCCTCGGCAGGCTGCGCCGGGAGCTGTCCGACGTGCCGGTGCTGTTCCTGACCGCGCGGGACGCCGTGGAGGACCGGATCGCCGGGCTCACGGCGGGCGGCGACGACTACGTCACCAAGCCGTTCAGCCTGGAGGAGGTCGTGGCCCGGCTGCGCGGCCTGATCCGGCGCTCGGGCACGGCGACGGCGCGCAGCGAGTCGCAGCTCGTCGTGGGCGACCTGATGCTCGACGAGGACAGCCACGAGGTGAGCCGGAGCGGGAAGAACATCCACCTGACGGCCACCGAGTTCGAGCTGCTGCGGTTCCTGATGCGCAACCCGCGCCGGGTGCTCAGCAAGGCCCAGATCCTGGACCGCGTCTGGAACTACGACTTCGGCGGCCAGGCCAACGTGGTCGAGCTGTACATCTCCTACCTGCGCAAGAAGATCGACGCGGGCCGCACGCCCATGATCCACACCCGGCGCGGGGCGGGATACCTGATCAAGCCCGGTGAGTAGGCGCACGGGGCGGCCGTGGACCCTGCGCACCCGCCTGGTGGTCTCGGCGGTGACGCTGATCGCGGTGGTCGCCGCCGTGATCGGCTCGGTCACCGCGATCGCCTTCCACAGTTACATGTACGGGAAACTCGACGACCAGCTCCGGGACATCGCGGTCCGGGCCGAGCGGGTGCCGGGCGCGCCGAATCCGGGCGGCGGCCCGAAGAACCGCGATCCGCTGGGCTTCATCGGCATGGGCGGCCAGCCCCTGGAGACGTTCGGCGCGCTGATCGAGCGCGGTGACGTCACCGACTCGGCCGTGGTGAAGGACGGCGGGTTCGACACCGGCGAGAACACCGAACCGCTGAGCACCGCCCAGCGGGACGCCCTGACGTCGGCCGGTGTCACGGCGGACGACCGCGCGCACGACGTCGACCTGCCCGGCCTGGGCGGCTACCGGGTGCGGGCGGTGCCCGCGAGCGACGGCGGCACGGTGCTGATCGGCATCCCCACCACCGAGGTGAGCCGTGCGCTGGGCACCCTGATCCTGGTGGAGGTCTGCGTGACCGGCGCGGGGCTCGTCGCCGCCGGGATCGCGGGCGCGGCGATGGTCGGCGTCGCCCTTCGCCCGCTGCGCCGGGTGGCCGCGACGGCGACCCGGGTCTCCGAACTCCCCCTGCACAGCGGCGAGGTGGCCCTCTTCGAACGCGTCCCGGACGCGGAGGCGGACCCCCGCACGGAGGTCGGCCAGGTCGGCGCGGCCCTGAACCGGATGCTGGGCCATGTCGGTTCGGCCCTGGACGCACGGCAGCGCAGCGAGACGCGGGTGCGCCGGTTCGTCCCGGACGCCAGCCATGAGCTGCGCACCCCGCTGGCCTCGATACGCGGCTACGCCGAACTCACCCGGCGCGGCCGGGAGGACCCGGGCCCGGACACCCGGCACGCCCTGGGCCGCATCGAGTCGGAGGCGCAGCGCATGACGGGCATGGTCGAGGACCTGCTCCTCCTCGCCCGCCTGGACGCGGGCCGCCCGCTCTCGTACGAGAGCACCGATCTCTCCCCGCTCGTCGTGGACGCGGTGAGCGACGCCCGCGCGGCGGACCGCACCGAACCCGCCCGCCACTGGCGCCTGGACCTCCCGGACGCCCCCGCGACGGTCCACGCCGACCCCACCCGCATCCACCAGGTCATGGTCAACCTCCTGGCCAACGCCCGTACCCACACCCCACCGGGCACCACGGTCACCGCCCGCGTCCTGACCGCCCCCACCGACCCCTGGGTCACCCTGGAGGTCCAGGACAACGGCCCCGGCATCCCCCCGGACCTCCTCCCGCACATCTTCGAACGCTTCACCCGGGGCGACGCCTCCCGCTCCCGCCACGCGGGCTCGACGGGCCTCGGCCTGGCGATCGTCCAGGCGGTGGTGACGGCCCACGGCGGCGCGGTGGAGGTGCGCTCGGTCCCGGGCGGGACGGTGTTCGCGGTACGGCTGCCGGCGGCGCGGGTCTCGTCCTCCGTGGCGGTGCCCGCTGGTGCCGCTGGGTGAGAAGGGCCCGGGTGACCTACGGCTTGTGGGTCACCCAGAGGAGTTCCGCCGGCCAGCGGTGGCCCCAGTCGGGCGGGTCGGTCTCGTTGTAGCCGTTGGGTGTTCCGGGGGCGGGCCGGGGCTCGATGAGGTCGTCGATGACGAGGTCCGCGCCGCGCAGGGCCCTGACCCAGTCGCCGTACGTCAGCTGGTAGCTGGTCGCGCCGTCGCCCTCCGCGATGCCGGACAGCCCGAAGTAGTCCTGCTGGAGCGTCGTGGTCACGCGGGCGGCGGCCTCGTCGTAGCAGGCCTCGAACCAGGGGCTGGCGACGTTGAACACCAGGCGCCCGCCCCGGCGCAGGACGCGCGCGGCCTCCGGGACGGCCAGGTGCGGGGGCGCCCAGCTGAGCCCGCCGAAGTCGCAGAACACCAGGTCGAAGGCGGCGTCGGCGAAAGGGAGTTGTTCGGCGGCGCCCTGCACCAGCGCGTAACGGGCCGCCCCCATCGCACCGGCCGCTGCGGCGAGCTGGGCCTCGGACAGGTCGATCCCGACCACGTTGGCGCCCTCGGTGGCGAGCGCCCTGGACCACTGACCGGCGCCGCAGCCCAGTTCGAGGACGCGCTTGCCGGTGACGTCGCCCAGGGCCCGCAGCTGCGCGTCGGGGACGGAGTACATGCCCCACAGCCGGGGCGCGGCACCGATCTGCCGGTCGTGCCTCTGCTGGTAGTCGCCGCTGATCCTGTTCCAGAGCCGCCGGTTGGCGGGGATGCTGTCCACGCGCCGACTCCAGCACCGCCCGCCGTGGTCGGTCAACCGGACTGGGGCAGGGCCGCCCCCGGCTCACAGACGCACCACAGCCTCACCACACGCCCGTGACAGCGGGGTTGGCGACCGTCGATGGCATGCGAACAGAGACTCCTTGGAGCACCTTGCCGGCCCGGGACCACCTCCTCGCCGGCGTGGGCGGTGCGGCGGGTGCGCCCGTGCTCGATGTGGTGGTACCGGTCTACAACGAGGAGAAGGACCTCGAACCGTGCGTGCTGCGGCTGCACGACCACCTGGCCCGCACCTTCCCCTACGCGTTCCGGATCACCGTCGCCGACAACGCCAGCACCGACCGCACGCCCGAGGTGGCGGAGCGGCTGGCGCGGTCGCTGCCGGGGGTGCGGTCGTTCCGGCTGGAGGAGAAGGGGCGCGGACGGGCGCTGCGTACCGTCTGGACCCACTCGGACGCGCCGGTGCTCGCGTACATGGACGTCGACCTGTCCACCGACCTCAACGCACTGCTCCCGCTGGTCGCGCCGCTGATCTCGGGGCACTCGGACCTCGCCATCGGCTCCCGGCTCGCCCGCAGCTCCCGGGTCGTGCGGGGCACGAAGCGGGAGTTCATCTCGCGGGCCTACAACATCATCCTGCGCTCGTCGCTGTCCGCGCGGTTCAGTGACGCGCAGTGCGGGTTCAAGGCGATCCGCCGCGAGGTCGCGCAGCGGCTGCTGCCGATGGTCGAGGACACCGGATGGTTCTTCGACACCGAGATGCTGGTGCTCGCCGAGCGGGCCGGGCTGCGCATCCACGAGGTGCCGGTCGACTGGGTCGACGACCCCGACTCCACGGTGCACATCGTGCGCACCGCCACCGAGGACCTGAAGGGCGTGTGGCGGGTGGGGCGGGCGCTGGCCGTCGGCGCGCTGCCGCTGGACCGGCTGGCGCGGCCCTTCGGGGACGACCCGCGCGACCGGGGGATCGGCGGGGTGCCGGGCGGACTGGCCCGGCAACTGGTCGGCTTCTGCGTCGTGGGCGCCCTGTCCACGCTGTTCTACCTGGCGCTGTACTCCCTCTTCCGCCTCGGCGCCGGGCCGCAGCTCGCCAACGGGGCCGCGCTCCTCGTCTCGGCCGTCGCCAACACGGCGGCGAACCGGAGGCTCACCTTCGGGGTACGTGGCAGAGGCGGCGCCGTCCGCCACCAGGCGCAGGGCCTCGTGGTCTTCGCCATCGGCCTCGCCCTGACCGCCGGTTCGCTGGCCGCCCTGGGCGCCGCGTCCGGCTCGCCCTCGCACACCACCGAACTCGCCGTGCTGATCGCGGCCAACCTCGCCGCGACGGTGCTGCGGTTCCTGCTGTTCCGCGCCTGGGTCTTCCCGGACCGCGACCGGGGAAACCCCGCGCACATCCCCGCACCCCCCACCGCCGAAACCATCCACGACCTGAGGGACGCCCGATGACCACGCTCGACCCCGCCCACGCGCCGGCCCGGCCGGACACGCCCCCGGGGCACGCACGGGCCGAAACCTCCCTGCCTCGCCGCGTCTGGCGCGGCCGGGCCGGGGACGCCCCCTGGGTGCGGCCCGCCTTCCTCGCCCTGCTGCTGGCCATCACGCTGGCGTACCTCTGGAACCTCAGCGCCTCCGGCTACGCCAACTCCTTCTACTCCGCCGCCGTGCAGGCCGGCAGCCAGAGCTGGAAGGCGTTCTTCTTCGGCTCGCTGGACTCGGCCAACGCGATCACCGTCGACAAGCCCCCGGCCACCCTGTGGCCCATGGCCCTGTCGGTGCGGATCTTCGGGCTCAGCTCGTGGGCGGTCCTCGCCCCGCAGGTGCTGATGGGGGCGGCGACGGCCGGGGTGCTGTACGCGGCCGTGCGCCGCCGGTTCAGTGCCGCTGCCGGGCTGATCACCATGGCGGTGTTCGCGCTGACGCCCGTCGCCGCGCTGATGTTCCGCTTCAACAACCCGGACGCGCTGCTCGCCCTGCTGATGACCGTCACGGTCTACTGCGTGCTCCGCGCGATGGAGCACGGCCGTACGAAGTGGCTGGTGTGGGCGGGGGTCGCGGTCGGACTCGCGTTCCTGTCCAAGACCCTCCAGGCGTTCCTGATCCTGCCGCCGCTCGCCGTGCTGTACGCGGTGTTCGCGCCGGTCTCCGTACGCAAGAGGTTCGGGCAGCTGGGCCTCTCCGCGCTCGCGATGGTCGTCGCCGGCGGCTGGTGGGTGGCGGTCGTCGAACTGTGGCCCGCCTCCTCACGCCCGTACATCGGCGGTTCGCAGAACAACTCGTTCCTGGAGCTGACCTTCGGCTACAACGGCCTCGGCCGGATCAACGGCGACGAGACCGGTAGCGTCGGCGGCGGGGGCGGCGGAGGCGGCCGGGGCGGCGGTGGTCAGTGGGGCGAGACCGGCATCGGCCGGATGTTCAACTCCGAGATCGGCGCCCAGATCTCCTGGCTGCTGCCCGCCGCCCTGATCCTGCTCGCCGCGGGTGTCTGGCTGACCTGGCGCGCAGGGGGACACCTCCCAGGCATCAAGCGCTGGGGGAGCACGGACACCGCGCGGGCGGCCTTCCTCGCGTGGGGCAGCTCGCTGCTGATGACGGCCGCCGTGTTCAGCTTCATGGCCGGCATCTTCCACCAGTACTACACGGTGGCCCTGGCCCCCTACCTGGCCGCGCTGACCGGCATGGGCGTCACGGTCCTGTGGGAGGAGCGGGCCCGCTGGTGGGCGGGTGCCACGCTGGCCGCGACCGTCGCGGCGACGGCGTACTGGGCGTACGTCCTGCTGGGCCGCACCCCGGACTACCTGCCGTGGCTGCGGACGGCCGTCCTCGTCACCGGCCTCGTGGCGGCGGTGGGCCTGCTGCTCGCGGCGCGCCTCGGACGCCAACTGGCCCTGGGCGCCGCGGTCCTCGGCTTCGCCGCGTCACTCGCCGGGCCGACGGCGTACACCGTGAGCACCCTGAACACGGGCCATCAGGGCTCGATCGTCACGGCGGGCCCGTCCTCCGGCGGCATGGGCGGCGGCCCCGGCGGCGGCGGAGGCCGTGGCGGCGGTCCGGGCGGCGGCGGCCCCGGAGGCACGCAGCCCCCGGGCCAGGGCGGCACCAACCAGCAGGGCACCGGCATGGGCCAGCCCCCCACCGGTACCCCGCCCGGCCAGGGAACGAGCCGGAACACCCGGCAACGCGGCGCCCCGTCCGGCATGGGCGAACGCGGAGCCGGCGGCATGGGCGGTCTCCTCAACGGCGCGTCCGTCGGCTCCGAGGCCGAGGCGCTCCTGGAGAAGAACGCCGACGACTACAGCTGGGCCGCCGCGGCCATCGGCTCGCAGAACGCGGCGAGCTACCAACTCGCCACCGAGAAGCCCGTCATGGCGATCGGCGGCTTCAACGGAAGCGACCCGTCCCCGACGCTCGCGCAGTTCGAGAAGTACGTCGAGGACGGCCGCGTCCACTACTTCGTCTCGGGCGGCGGAATGGGCGGAGGCATGGGCGGCAGCGGCACCGCCTCGCAGATCTCCTCCTGGGTGGAGAAGAACTTCAAGGAGGTGACGGCGGGCAGCGCCACCTTCTACGACCTGACCCAGCCGAAGACGAGCAGCTGACGGTCCGAGAAGTCAGCGCCGCAGCAACAGGTCGGCCACGACAGGGCGGTGGTCCGAGGCAAGCGTCTCGGCCACCGCCGCGCCGCGTACCCGCACGGTGTCCTTCGAAACGGCCACGTAGTCGATCCGCTGGACCGGGTCCTGCGCCGGGTAGGTCGGGCCGCCCGGCTCGATGTCGGTCAGCTCCTTCCACAGCGGGGCCAGCTCGGGCGCGGTCGGCGGCGCGTTGAAGTCGCCGAGCAGGATCTGCCGCACCGGGCGCCGCTCCCGCCTCCGGTCCTCCGCCATGATCCGCCGGGTGTCCGCGACCTGGGCGACGCGCACGGACGGGTCGCCGCGGTAGTCGAGGTGCGTGGCGTAGACGTGGACGGGCAGCCCGCGCACCTTCAGCACCACCTCGCCGAAGCCGGGCGCGGGCGCCGGGACCGGGTCCGGGTCCTGCGTGGAGAGCCGGGTGAGGTCGTGGTTCTCAGCGCTCACGATCCTGTACCGGGAGAGCACGGCGACACCGAACTCGCGCCTCGGATCGCCCGCGGCCACCGGGTCGAAGCTGTAGATCGGGGCGAAGGAGACGTGCATCCGCAGCCGCCGCCCGAGCTCGGCCGCCAGGTCGCGCCACTCGCTGCGGTCGCCCCAGTGGACGTCGACCTCCTGGAGCCCGATCACGTCCGCGTCCAGCGCGCGGAGGGCGGCCACCTGCCGGTCGAGGTCGAAGACGTTGTCCATGCCGGCCCCGGCATGGACGTTGTACGTGGCGACGCGCAGCGGCACCGACTGCCCGGGCGCCCGCCCGTGCCCCGCGGCCGTCGCGGGAGGCGCCAGCGCGGCCCCCAACAACCCTGCGGCTACCAGGACTTCCACCGTACGACGACGCAGTGACATATCACTCCAGCTTCCGGGGCAGGTCGTATCCGATGCGGCGACCGGCACCGTACCCACGAGAAGACACTTGTACGCCCCAACCACTCCGATCCCCGGCCGATCCGGCGGCGACAGCGGCATAGCATCGGACGGGACCTACCGGACCCTGCGGCTCCGGTTTCCGGGTACGCGGTACGGAGCCGGTCCGTCCGTCCCGCCGGCGAGACGAGGGAGTGCGCCATGGTGTCCGCGGCCGACCGCGTGAAGAACCCTGTCCGGACCAGCGTGTGGCTGAACACCCGGCCGCCCGCCCGTTCCCGGCGGGCGGACCAGCCGGCCGGGCTCGGCAGGGAGCGGATCACCGCAGCCTCGGTCCGGCTGCTGGACGCCGAAGGACTGGCGAAGTTCTCCATGCGCCGGCTCGCCGCCGAGCTGAACGTGACGGCGATGTCCCTGTACTGGTACGTGGACACCAAGGACGACCTGCTGGAACTGGCCCTCGACGCGGTCTACAGCGAGATCGGTCCGCCGCCCGCCGACGCGTCCTGGCAGGACCGGCTGCGCGCGGTGGCCACCGCGTACCGGGGGCTGCTCGTCCGCCACCCCTGGGTCTCCCCGCTCGCGGGCAAGTTCCTGAACCTGGGCCCCCATTCGCTACTGGTGACCCACACCATCCAGGACGTGATCCGGGCGACCGGCCTCCCCGTCGAGGGCCGCAGCGGCGCGCTCGCGGCGGTCTTCCAGTTCGTGTACGGATTCGGCACGGTCGAGGGCCAGTTCGCGCAGCGCAGCGCGGAGGCGGGGCTGACCCAGGACCAGTACTTCCGGCAGGCGATGTCGGCGATCCAGGAGCAGCCCCGGCTCGACGAGTTCGTGGAGGACTCGCGGGACCTGATGGCGGCGCGCGGCGGCGTCACCATCGAGGAGATGCGCGAGCGCGACTTCACCTTCGCCCTCGACCTGCTGATCGCCGGCATCGACGCGATGCGGGCGCGCGCTCAGTAGCCGCGCCCGGTGTCCACGGTGAGCGCCGGGACCCGGCCCGCCGACAGCTCACGCAGGCACGCGGTGAAGTCGGTGACGACGTCCTCGTCCGCCGTGATGCCCGCGGAGTGCGAGGTGACGACCGTACGGGGGAGCCGCCAGCACGGGTCGCCGGACGCGGCCGGTTCGTCGGCCAGCACATCGAGCACCGCACGCCCCACGGCCCCGGAGCGCAGCGCCGCGTCCAGCGCCCCCAGGTCCACGGTCGCGCCCCGCCCCACGTTGAGGAAGGTCGCCCCGCCCATCGCGGCGAACCGGTCCGCCCCGAAGTACCCGGCGGTCGCCCCGGTCAGCGGGAGCGCGGCGACCACCCAGCGGGCGGCGACCGGCTCGTCGGCCGGGACCACCGCGTCGAAGCCGGGCGGCACCGGGCGCGGGGTGCGGGCGGCGGCCACGGTCCGGATGCCACAGGCCCGCAGCAGCGCGGCGACGGCGGAGCCGATGCGGCCGATGCCGTGGACCACGGCGGTCTGACCGGCGACGAGTTCGGAGTCGATGCGGCGCCACTCGGCGCGGGCGTGCTGCGCGGCGAACTCCGGGACGGACTGGCACTCGGCGAGCACCCAGCCCAGCACGTACTGCGCGATCCGCTCGCCCATCCGCCCCACGGTCCGGGTCAGCGGTACGCCGTCCGGCCAGGGCCCGGAGCGCAGCAGGGCGTCCGTGCCCGCGTTGACGCTGTGGAACCAGACCAGGTCCGCCCCGCGCACCGCGTCGGGCAGCGAGGCACCCACGTACACGAAGGGGCCCTCACCGAGGTCGCGCCCGACGGGCCGGCCGGTGGCCAGCGACAGCCCGCGCACGGCGGCCTCGCCGACCTCGGGCCCGGCGACGATCCGGGCCCGGTCGAGCAGGGCGGGAGAGCTCACGGGGCGAGGTGGGCGGGGAAGCCGCCGGTGGCGACGGGGCCCCAGCGCTCCGGGGTGATCCGGATGATCGACTTGCCCTGCTTCACCATCGCCGCCCGGTACTCGTCCCAGTCGGGGTGCTCGCCGGAGATGTTCCGGAAGTACTCGACGAGCGGCTCGACCGAGTCCGGCGCGTCGATGACCTCGGCCGACCCGTCGATCTGCACCCACGGGCCGTTCCAGTCGTCGGACAGCACGATGATGCTGACCCGCTCGTCGCGCCTGGCGTTGCGGGTCTTGGCGCGCTCGGGGTACGTGGAGACGACGATCCGGCCCGCGTCGTCGACGCCGCAGGTGAGCGGGGAGCCCTGGGGGCGGCCGTCGGCCCGGGTGGTCAGCAGGATCGCCCGGTGCCGGGGCCGTACGAAGTCGAGCAGTGCGTCGAGTTCCACGGTGGTGTTCGTTGCGATGTCGGGTGCCATGGAACCGACCCTACGACCGGATGCGGTCAGACAGCGGGCAGGGAATCGCCCTGCACGGCCTGGATGTCGAGCTCGACGCGGAGCGTGGTGCCGATCGCCGCGATGCCCGCCTGGACGACCTGGTTGTAGTTCATGGCGAAGTCCTCGCGGCGCAGTCCGGCCGTCGCGCTGAACGCCGCGCGCACCCCGCCCCACGGGTCGGGGCCGGTGCCGAGGTAGCTCAGGTCGAGGTCGACGGGCCGCTGCACACCGCGCATCGTCAGCTCGCCGTGCACGGTCCAGCGGTCGGGCCCGGCCGGGGTCAGTCCACTGGAGCGGTAGGTGATCTCGGGGAACCGGTCGGTGTCCAGGAAGTCGGGGGAGCGCAGGTGCTTGTCCCGCATGCCGTTGCCGGTGTCGATGCTCGCGGCGTCGATGACCGCCTCGACCCGGGAGCTGCCGAGGTCCTCGGAGATCTCGACGCGCCCGCCGAACTCGGTGAACCGGCCGTGCACGCTGGAGATCCCCAGGTGCTGCGCGACCGCGCCCACCGAGGAGTGCGCCGGGTCCAGCGACCAGGTGCCCGGCGGCGGCAGCTCCACGCCGCCCTGGCGGTTCAGCACCACCGTGCCGGCGTCGGCCGTGCCGCTCGCCGTGACGAGGGCGGTGGAGGCGGCGGGGGCGTACCCGACCGCCGTCACGATCACCGTGTACGCGCCCGCGGCCAGCGGGGTGTCGGCCCGTACCGCCCCGGCCTCGTCGGCGGCGGCGCGCAGCACCTGCGTGCCGGTCATGTCGGTGACCGTCACGACCGCGTGCTGGACGGCCCAGCCGTCCCGCGTCCGTACCTGTGCGCGAAGTCCCATCCCGTTCTCTCTCCTTGTTCATGACCCGCCCGCTCACCGGACCGGGTCATTCAATGAGTCGGGCCCCGGGGCGGGGACGGCAGGCCGTCCCCTGCCTGCCGTCCCCGCCGCCGGGGCCCATTTCCACCGGCCGGTGCGACGCCTCCGCTCGAAGAGCGCCGCCCCTACCAGGGGTTTTGGCGCGGGCCGGGGGTCAGGGCCTTTCGTTCGGATCGTGCCGGGCTCGCGCCGAACGAAAGGCCCTGCCCCGTACCCGTCGGGTTACTCGCCCGGGTGGACGAGCTCGATGTCGTGGCCGTCGATTCCGTGACCGGCCACCGTCAGGGCACCGGCCACCGGCGGGTAGCCGGTCGCGATGACCGTGTACTCGCCCGCGTCCAGGTCGGCGAAGGCGTACGCCCCGTCCTCCCCGGTCGTCGAGTTGGCGATCACGTTGCCGGCCGCGTCGACCAGGGTGACCCGGGCGTCCGGCAGCGGGTGCCGGCTCGTACCGGCCCGCACGACGCCCTGGACCAGCGCACCGGCCCGGAGCGCGACCTCGACCCGGGTGACGCCCTGGCCGCCGACCTCCACCGGGAGGGCCAGCGGGCGGAAACCGGCCGCGTTGACCGCGACGGTCACCGCACCGGGGACCAGCTCGCCGAAGGCGAAGTCGCCCGTCTCGGCGGACTTTCCGGTGGCCAGCACGTCGCCGCGGACATCGGTCACGATGACCATGGCGTCCGCCACCGGCGTACCGCTCTCGGCGGCGCGCACGGTACCGGCCAGGCCGCTCGTACCGGAGAGCAGGACGTCGTACGCCAGCGGCTCGTCGCCGACGACCACGGTGGACGCCTGCGGCTGGAAGCCGTCGGCGGACGCGATCAGCACGTACGAACCGGCGCCCGGGGCGTCCAGCGCGTAGCCGCCGTCGGCCTGCGCTGCGGCGATGCCCAGCTGCCGGCCGCCGAGCGAGATCAGCGTGACGGCGGCGCGGGCGACGGGTGCGCCCTCGGCGCCGCGGACCACGCCGCGGACGGGGGTGCCGCCCTTGCCGAGGTCCACGGGGGCGTCGGCGGCGACCGTCACGGCCTCGGCCGTGTCTACCGCGGTGACCCCGGCGGCGCCCTCGGCGACCGCCTCGGTGACGGCCTCGGCGGGTGCCTCGGCCGGCGCGGAGGCGTCGTTGCCGGCCCGGCTCTTGAGCGCGACCTCCTTGATGAAGATCGTGATCACGAAGGCGACCAGCGCGGCCGGAGCGGCGTACAGGAAGACGTCACCGACGCCGTGCCCGTAGGCGGTCTCCATGACCGTGCGGAACGGGGCGGGCAGCTTGTCCAGGTCGGGGATGCCCCCGCCGCCGGTGCCGCCGTGGCCCAGGGCCGCGCCCTGCGGACCGAGGTCCGCCAGGCCTTCCTTGACGTAGTGGGTGACACGGTTCGCCATGACGGCGCCCAGCGCCGAGACGCCGATCGCACCACCGAGGGAACGGAAGAAGGTGACGACGGAACTGGCCGAACCGAGGTCCTTCGGGTCCACCTGGTTCTGCGTGGCGAGCACCAGGTTCTGCATCATCATGCCGATGCCGAGACCCATCAGGAACATGAAGACCGCGATGTGCCAGTACGGCGTGTCGTAGCGGATCGTGCCGAGCAGGCCGAGCCCGGCGGTGACCAGGAAGCCACCGGTGACCAGCCAGGCCTTCCAGCGGCCGGTGCGCGTGATGATCTGGCCGGAGATCGTCGAGGAGAGGAACAGGCCACCGATCATCGGGATCGTCATCACGCCGGACATCGTCGGCGACTTGCCACGAGCCAGCTGGAAGTACTGGCTGAAGAAGACGGTGCCGGCGAACATCGCGATGCCGACGAACAGCGAGGCGAGCGAGGCGAGCGTGATGGTCCGGTTGCGGAAGAGCCGCAGCGGGATGATCGGCTCGCTGGCGCGGGACTCGGTGAAGACGAAGAGCAGCGCGAGGACCACGGAGCCCGCGAGCATCACGCCGGTCTGCCAGGACATCCAGTCGTACTTGTCGCCCGCGAACGTCACCCACAGGAGCAGCAGCGAGACGGCGGCGCTGATGAGGAACGCGCCGGCCCAGTCGACCTTGACCTGGCGCTTGACGACCGGGAGCTTCAGGGTCTTCTGGAGCACGATGAGGGCGATGGCCGCGAACGGCACACCCACGTAGAAGCACCAGCGCCAGCCCATCCAGCTGGTGTCGGTGATGACGCCGCCGAGCAGCGGGCCGCCGACGGTGGCGACGGCGAAGACCGCGCCGATGTAGCCGCTGTAACGGCCGCGCTCGCGCGGGGCGATCATGGCGGCCATGACGATCTGGGCGAGGGCGGAGAGACCGCCGACGCCGATGCCCTGGACCACTCGGCAGACGATCAGCATGCCGGCGCTGTTCGAGAGCCCGGCGACGACCGAGCCGCCGACGTAGATGACCAGGGCTATCTGGACCAGCAGCTTCTTGCTGAACAGGTCGGCGAGCTTGCCCCACAGGGGGGTGGTCGCCGTCATCGCCAGCAGCGAGGCGGTGACCACCCAGGTATAGGCGCTCTGACCGCCGCCGAGGTCGGAGATGATCTCCGGCAGGGCGTTGGTGACGACGGTGGACGACAGGATCGCGACGAACATGCCGAGCAGCAGCCCGGCAAGTGCCTCCATGATCTGCCGGTGTGTCATCGGCGCGCCGTCGGAGGCGTCGTGCCCTCCGTGCTTGGCGTGGCCGCCCCGCACACCGGTTGGTGTGGTCGTAGCCATTTAAGTCCTTGTCTCTGCTTCTGTTACACGGGTGTACGGGTGTACGAGTCGTGGTCGGTGTCGGCCTGCCGGGAGCGGCACTCGCCGCTGTGCTTTCCGGAAGCGCACCCTCCGGTGCCGCGACAGGAGAAGCTGTCGCGCAGCCGGGCCAGCAACGTGTTGAGCTGTCCGACCTCGTCGTCGGACCAATCCTGAAGATGGCAGGCGAACATCTCGGCCGACCGGCGGGAGAGGTCCTCCAGCACCCCTTCACCCGCGGGGGTCAGCCGCAGGATGCGGGAGCGCTTGTCCGCCGGGTCCGGGAACCGTTCGATCCAGCCCCGTTCCGCCACGTGGGCGACGTGCCGGCTGGTCACCGACATGTCGACCGCGAGGAGCTCGGCCAGCCGGCTGATCCGCATCTCACCGTGCCGGCTCAGCAGAGTCAGCACGGCGGCGGAGCCACCGGGGCACTCGGCGGGCAGGATGCGGGCGATACCCCTCTTGACGGCCCCGATGGCACTCAGCTGCCGGGCCAGTTCTTCGTACTGACTCCGTGCGGCCACGGGACCCCCAGACATCTCACCGGTCATCTTGTTGCTTAGGGCAACCATAGAAGCCGTTGGTTGCTGCAGGCAAACGAAAAGGGCCCTGCGGGAGTAAAGGAACGCAAAAGGCTGCGTAGGGTGCTGGTCAAACCCGCAGGGTCTGCGGTAATGGAGGAGTCGGTGTGGTCCGTGCCACACGGGTGGTGGATCGGGAGGCGGCGCCCGGGGGTTGGGCCGTTCGCCCGAGTTCGCTAGGGTCCTGCGACATGGCACACAATCCCCACGCACCGCAGGGTCCCGAGGGCTCCTACGACCCGGCCGGCAGCACCCAGATGTTCCGCGCCTTCGTCGACGACGGCGAGCCGCAGCGCGCGCAGCAGCCCGCCGCCGTCTCCTCCGGCCCGAGGACCGGCCTGATCGCCGGAATCGTCGCGGTCGTCGTCATCCTCGCGGCGGTCGCCTGGCTGGCCCTGGGCTGACCTTCCGCAACGCGCCCCGTCTAGGGCGTGTCCTAGGGCCGCACCCGCCTCACGCCGCTGCTCGCGCCGACCCGCGCGAGCGGCGGCGCCGTCGTTTCCGGGCCCGTCCGCGCGAGCGGCCCCGCCCGGGACGCGGCGCGGCCGCCGAGGCGGCGTGCGCGGGGCCTCGGCGGCCGGGTGGGCGAGGGGCCCGACGGGGGCCTCAGTCCGCGATGAGCCCTTCTCGGAGCTGGGCGAGCGTGCGGGTCAGCAGGCGGGAGACGTGCATCTGCGAGATGCCGACCTCCTCGCCGATCTGCGACTGCGTCATGTTGGCGAAGAACCGCAGCATGATGATCTGGCGTTCGCGCGGCGGGAGCTTCGCCAGCAGCGGCTTGAGGGACTCGCGGTACTCGACGCCCTCGAGCGCCGTGTCCTCGTAACCGAGCCGGTCCGCCAGCGAGCCCTCGCCGCCGTCGTCCTCGGGGGCGGGCGAGTCCAGCGAGGAGGCGGTGTAGGCGTTGCCCACGGCCAGGCCGTCGACGACCTCCTCCTCGGAGACCCCGAGCGCCTTGGCCAGCTCCGGCACCGTCGGCGAGCGGTCGAGCTTCTGCGCGAGCTCGTCGCTGGTCCGCGTCAGGGCGAGCCGCAGCTCCTGGAGCCGGCGCGGCACCCGTACCGACCACGAGGTGTCGCGGAAGAACCGCTTGATCTCGCCGACGACGGTGGGCATCGCGAACGTCGGGAACTCGACGCCGCGTTCGCAGTCGAAGCGGTCGATCGCCTTGATCAGGCCGATCGTGCCGACCTGGACGATGTCCTCCATCGGCTCGTTGCGGCTGCGGAACCGCGCGGCGGCGTACCGCACGAGCGGCAGGTTGAGCTCGATGAGCGTGTCCCGCACATAGGCGCGCTCCGGGCTGTCGGTGCCGCCGGGCCCCGGCGCGGGCCCCAGCGCGGCGAGCCGCAGGAACAGGGAGCGGGAGAGTGTGCGGGTGTCGATGGCTTCCGGCGAGCTGGTGAGCGCAACGGGTGCGGGTTCGCTCTTGGTGAGCGTGAGCACCTTCGAGCTGCCCTGTTCTACGGACATGCCACCCCCTTGAGGTCGCGGACGGTCGCGGTGGCCACGACCATCGGAGGAACGCAGCCTCCACCTGAATACCGGAGCGAGGACTGCGGCAAACTCACTTCCCGCAGAATGTCACATGTCGGCAACGCGCTGTAGTGACTTGTCGACAAGTCCAGGGGGAGTCTGCGCAGTTAACAAGGGGTGTGGGGCTTTTGGACCCCGGGAAACGCCACGGGAACGGTCTACCCGTTTCGGTTACGCCTCGATCCTGTTTGCGGATCGAAGTCTGGCGAAACTTCGGGCCAGGAGTCTTGACACATGCATCTGCGAGACCCCCAGTTCGGCACTGATCTGGGACTGCGTCAGGTTGCTGTAGTACCGCAGCAGCAGGATCCGCTGTTCCCGCTCGGGCAGTTGTACGAGGAGGTGCCGGACCAGGTCCCGGTGTTCCACGCCCGCCAGCGCCGGGTCCTCGTAGCCGAGCCGGTCGAGCAGCCCGGGCAGCCCGTCGCCCTCCTGGGCGGCCTCCAGCGAGGTGGCGTGGTACGAGCGGCCGGCCTCGATGCAGGCCAGCACCTCGTCCTCGGAGATCTTCAGCCGCTCGGCGATCTCCGCGGTGGTGGGCGAGCGCCCGTGCGCGGTCGTCAGGTCCTCGGTGGCGCCGGTGACCTGCACCCAGAGCTCGTGCAGCCGGCGGGGTACGTGGACGGTGCGCACGTTGTCCCGGAAGTACCGCTTGATCTCGCCGACGACGGTGGGCATCGCGAACGTCGGGAACTGGACGCCCCGTTCGGGGTCGAAGCGGTCGATCGCGTTGATCAGGCCGATGGTGCCGACCTGGACGACGTCCTCCATCGGCTCGTTGCGGCTGCGGAAGCGCGCCGCGGCGTACCGCACGAGGGGCAGGTTCGCCTCGATCAGCGCGGTGCGGACCCGGTCGTGCTCCGCGCTGCCCGGCTCCAGGTCCTTCAGCTTCCCGAACAGCACCTGGGTCAGGGCCCTGGTGTCGGCGGCCCGGGTCCTGGCCGGAGTGACCGTCTCGTCGGGGGTCTCGTGGATCGTCGTCTGCACCTGGCCCGGCGCGGGGGCGGCCGGTGCCGCCTGGTGGGCCTGGGGAGGCACTGGAGGCGCTGTACTGGCCGGCACGATGACGCCACCCCTTCGCGGTCAACTTCGGTACGCGGTCAACTTCGGTCAATCCGTCCGTCAAAAGCGGTCATAGCATCACAAGACATGACCACTATGCGCAAGCACCCCATAGCGCCGTGTTGGCCTTGCGCGGGTTTAAACCGTCCGCCGGGCGTCCCACCGGGCCCTGGGACAAAGAAAAGCCCCTCACCGTCGCGGTGAGGGGCTCGCAGGGCCGAAGGCGTCAGAACGGGTAGTCGGCGATCACCCAGGTGGCGAATTCACGCCACTGACCGGCGGCCGCCTGATGGTCCGGGTGGTCGATGTACCGCTTCAGCGCGGCCTCGTCGGCGACCGCGGAGTTGATGGCGAAGTCGTACGCGATCGGCCGGTCGGTGATGTTCCAGGCGCACTCCCAGAACTCCAGCTCCGGGACCTTCCCCTCCAGCGCCCGGAACGCCTCGGCACCCGCGACGACCCGCGGATCGTCCCGCTCGACGCCGTCGTTCAGCTTGAAGAGGACCAGATGGCGGATCACGACACCCCCTAGTTGATGAGCTCGGACATGAAGTCGCCGACGCTCTGCGCGGCGCTCGCTATGCCCTCGAACCCTACTTGCACCAGGTCCGCGGCCCGGGCGGGGGAGTTGATGATCGTGTAGAGCACGAAGACGACTATCACGTAGAGAGCTATCTTCTTCGCTTGCACCATCAGCCCCTGACTCCCCTTCGATCCCCTGAGGTTTCGATCCCCTGTGCGGTCGGGCGAGTCTATCCGCACGCATGCCCGTATCCCCCTGCTGTTTCCGTCACGTGCCGTGTCCTGGGTGGATTCTCGACAGGGACCAACGACCCGGGCCTCGGGGCCCTTGGTCCGCCCGTACGCGGCCGCCGGCGAGGCACTATGGAAGGTGAGCCCCTCGGACTCCGGGGGGCCGGGAACGGGAACCCTGCCGGGGACCCATGCCGTGGCCTCCCCCGACCGCGGCAAGGAGCGGCAGGCCCCGTGCCCGGGGGAAGCGGCACATCCCCCCCCGATGCCGCTTCCCCCTCCTCCTACTTCTTCTCCCCGCGCCCCTTGTCCCGCGCGCCCTTGCCGCGGGCGCCCGGCGCATCGCCCAGCGCGTCGTAGAGGTTCCGCCGGCTGATCCCGAACGGGCGCAGCACCGTGCTCAGGGTCCGTGCGGTGACCCCCTGCTCCACCAGCAGCGGCAGCAGCGGACGCAGGTCCACGTTCCACGCGGCGCGCTCCGGGGGCGCCAGGACGAACACGCGCTCCTCCTCGCCCCCGACGGCCGCCACCGCCTCGGGCAGCGGCAGCCAGCTGACCCCGTGCCCGAGATCCGCGCCCCCGTCCGGCACGGCGATCCGGCGGCCCTCGAACGACCCGGCCAGCACCTCCGCGAGCACGGCGAGATCGGCGGCGGGCGCCCGGAACACCACGGGGACCGACGCCGTGCGCAGCAGCTCGGCGTGCGGCGGGGCGGCGAGCGCCCTGCGGTCGGTCCGGCCGAGGTGGACCGCCGGCGCGACCGGCAGGCCCGCGGCGAGCAGGGCCGGCACGGTCCCGGTCGCGTCTCCGAGCACCTCGAACCGGGCGCCCTCACTGGCCGCCTCGGCCAGCCACGCCCCGGCCGCCTGCGAGACGCCCTCCAGCGGGCCGGAGACGGACGCGGCGATCACACCACCGTCCCCGAGGGCCGTGCGCGCCTCGGCCGGGACGCGCGCCGCGTCCAGGTCCACCGAGGCGTCCGCCTCGCGCCACAGCAGCCCCGGGCGCCCCGTGGGCTCCGGAAGGTCCCGGCGGTGCACCAGCACGAGCGGCCGGCGCGGCCCGGTCTCGCTGAGCGTCAGGGTCACCTCGTTGGCCGGGTCGCCCAGCGCGGTCACGAAGTCCGGGTCGAGGTCGCTCGCCACGAGGGTGCTGTGGAAGGCGAAGGTGTCGGGCGAGGCGTGGTCGCTGCGCCGGAGCACGAGCCGGTCGGTGACCTCGTGGTGCGGGTTGACCACGGCGGTGCCGGTCGCGACGTGCGGTCCGGCCGTGAGGCGGACGGCGACCGGGCCGCGCAGGAGGGCCAGCCCCTCCTCGTCGAAGGCCGCGCCCACCCCGACGACGCAGGTCGCCCGGGCCGTGATGTCCTGCTCGCCGGTGATCTCCAGGGTCTTGGCGTGGGTCGCGCGGACGTGTTCGTGGCCCCTGGCGTGGATCTTCATTGCCTTCTCCAGGCCCTAGGTGGGTTGTGCCGACCGGTCATCGTAGTCCGCCGTCCCGTACGCGGAGTTGGCTGACGGAGGCCCAGTAGACTTCCCGGCATGTTCGAACACCTCCGCCATAAGCCGGGCACCCCTTTGCTCCGTAATCGTGAGCTCGTCATCGCGTGCTCGACGTTCCGCAGCCGCGTGAATCTGTCGAGCGTGGTGCGGACGGCGGGTTGCTGCGGCGTCGAGCGGATCATCGCCTGCGGCAATGTGAAACTCGACCCGAAGATCGCGCGGGACGGCGCCGAGCACGTCGAGATCGAAATGCGCCGGAGCCTTCCGCCGGTGCTGAAGAAGATGCGCGAGGAGGGTTACACCATCATCGCGCTCGAACAGGCCACCCATTCGAAGAGCCTGCACGAGATCAGCTTTCCCCGTAAGTCGGTCATCGTCCTCGGGAACGAGCGGACCGGCCTGAAGGAGGACGAGCTCGCGTGCGTCGACGAGTGCGTGGAGATCCCGGTCTGGGGCTCCCCGCACAGCTACAACGTCGCCACCGCGGGCGCCATGGCCATGTACGAGTACTGCAGGCAGTTCCCGACGGGCTGACCCGGCTCACTGTTCCGGCTCGGCGGTGACCGCCGTCAGCGTGGCGATGACCTCGGTGCTGTCCGAGTCCAGCCGCCGCGCCCACGACGACGAGACGGCGGCCGTGTCCTCCGCCTTGGTGAGCTGGAAGCCGGTGATCTTCCAGCCGGCGGCGAGCGCCTTTCCGGTGAGCACCTCTTCGACGTACGAAGGGGTCAGCTCCGGAAGTCCCTGGATGTCCCGCGGAACGGGCTCCCGCCAAATGCTGGTGCCGACCGTCGCGGTGAGCGGCGCATTCGGTTTGGCGACGGCCCGCAGCCCGTTCCAGATGTCCTCGTCGCCGCGCACCAGACCGTGCAGCAATTTCCCCCACGGCATCAGGACCAGCAATTCGTCGGCGGCCCCCAGCAGCTCCTGCGGGGCGTTCTCGATCGAGGAATTCACGAGCAGCAGATTCGGTACGCCGCCCTTGGCGGGTTTGCGGCGGCTGCGAATGCTCGTCTGCGTCATCCGCTGCCAGGCCGGGTCCACGCCCACGACGAGCCAGTCCGGATTCTCCTTGGCGATGCGATAGGAAGCCCTGGCGTCACCCGTACCGACGTCGACGACGACCCGGGACCTTTCCCCGACGAGCTGCTCGAATTCTCCCTCGGCGGCCTTTTCGAGCTTCTTGCCTCGCACGATCTGCATCACGGCCAGTGCTTTCTTCTCTCGGCTACCCGGGCGGCGGCGGCCGGCCCCGGAGGGCGTCCAGCCACCCCGCATGATCCCCCAGCGCCGGTCCCCTTGACCAACCGGCGGGACACACGCAAAACCGCCCCCGAGCCGTTCACACGGTTCGGGGGCGGTTCTCGCTGGCGGTAGCGGAGGGATTTGAACCCTCGGTGAGTTTCCCCACACTCGCTTTCGAGGCGAGCTCCTTCGGCCGCTCGGACACGCTACCGAGAGAGAGCTTAGACCATGTTGGCCGTACGCCGAAATCCGTTTGGGGGCGGCGCCCCGTGCTCCGGCCGGGGCAGGTCAGCGGTCACGGAAGAAGGCCGTCAGGGGGGCCGCGCAGTCGGTTTCCAGGACCCCGGCGACCACCTCGGGGCGGTGGTTGAGGCGCCGGTCGCGCACGACGTCCCAGAGCGAGCCGGCGGCACCGGCCTTCTCGTCCCGGGCGCCGTAGACCACCCGGCCCACCCGGGCCTGCACCAGGGCGCCCGCGCACATCGTGCAGGGTTCCAGGGTGACCACCAGGGTGCAGCCGGACAGCCGCCACTCACCGAGCGCGGCGGCGGCCCGGCGCAGCGCCAGGACCTCGGCGTGCGCGGTCGGGTCGCCGGTCGCCTCGCGTTCGTTGTGGCCGGTGGCGAGCAGCGCCCCGTCCGGGCCGAGGACGACGGCGCCGACCGGTACGTCACCGGTCGCCGCCGCACGGTCGGCCTCGGCCAGGGCGCGGCGCATGGGCTCCCGCCACGGGTCCCGTACGGGATCGGGCAGGTCCGGGTCGTGCGGGTGGGGTGCTTCGGTCACCCGCGGACCCTAGCGGACGGTCTCCAGGACCTCGGCCGCTCCCAGCGCGTCCGCGATCTCGGCCAGGGCGTCCGTCCGCAGCATCAGCAGCTCGGCCTCGGGGAGCCCGAGGTCGGACAGGACCCCGGTGTCACCGATCGGGCCGGCCGGGACGACGCCCGCGCCGGGCCCGTCGTCGTCCTCGTCGTCGCTGTTGTCGTTGTCGTTGTTGTTGTGGTTGTCGTTGTCGGCAGTGTCGGGCTCGCCGTCCTCGGTGCCGTCGAGGCCGACGAGCTCCTCCAGGGCGGCGATCGTGTCCTCGGCCCCTGGTTCGCGGCCGAGCAGTTCATCGGTGAGCAGGATCTCCCCGTACGAGGAACGGGCGGCGGCGGAGGCGTCCGAGACGTAGATCCGGGGGTCCTCCTCACCGTCCACGCGGACGACGCCGAACCAGGCGTCCTCCTGCTCGATGAATACGAGCACCGTGTCCTCGTCAACCGAGGCCTCACGGGCCAGATCCGTCAGGTCGGACAGGGTCTCCACATCGTCGAGCTCCGTGTCGCTCGCTTCCCACCCGTCTTCGGTGCGCGCGAGCAGTGCGGCGAAGTACACCGTTACTCTCCCACTGGTCTCGGGGCCAAGGGCCGGTCCGGGCGGGGAGCAGCCGGTGCTCCGGCTGCCCTGCGTCCCGCCCAATCGGCATCGTGGCAGAAACCGGCGCTTCGCGAGAGCAGTTCGACGGTTGAGTCGGCCATCAGTTCTCTCCACCACCGCCACCAGCGTCTTTTCCGCAGGCCGGAGGGCTACCAGCGGAACGTGCGCATCCGCATGGCCTGGCGCATTCGGGCGGCTTTGACCCGCCGCGGCTGGACGCGGTCGCGCAGCGCCTTGGCCTCGTGGAGTTCGCGGAGGAACTGGGCGCGCCGCCGCCGTCGCTGGGCGTCGGTCTCCGGAGCGTCTGGGTCGTCCGGTGTGCTGCGGGGGTCCGCCGTGCTCCCGGGGACGCGCTCGTCCGCGCGGTCGTCGGCGCTCCGTGCCCCGTCGGCCATCGGCTCCTCACCCCCAAGGCTGGCTGCGTCGCTGGGTCCGTATGCCACCACCTTCCCCCCGAACGTGTGGATGATGCCAGCGCACGGGTGCGGGAGGCGCGGCTACGCTGGGAGTCATGCGGATCCACGTCGTCGACCACCCGCTGGTCGCGCACAAACTCACCACCCTGCGCGACAAGCGCACCGACTCCCCGACCTTCCGGCGCCTCGCCGACGAGCTGGTGACCCTGCTCGCGTACGAGGCCACCCGCGATGTGCGCACCGAACAGGTCGACATCGAGACCCCGGTGACACCCACCACCGGCGTGAAGCTGTCGCACCCCCGCCCCCTGGTCGTCCCGATCCTGCGGGCCGGTCTGGGCATGCTCGACGGCATGGTCCGGCTGCTGCCGACCGCCGAGGTGGGCTTCCTGGGCATGATCCGCGACGAGGAGACGCTCAAGGCGTCCACGTACGCGAGCCGGATGCCCGACGACCTCTCGGGCCGGCAGGTCTACGTCCTGGACCCGATGCTGGCCACGGGCGGCACGCTCGTCGCGGCCATCCAGGAGCTGATCAGGCGTGGCGCCGACGATGTCACCGCGGTCGTGCTCCTCGCCGCCCCGGAGGGCGTCGAGGTGATGGAACGCGAGCTCGCCGGGGCCCCGGTCACCGTGGTCACCGCCTCGGTCGACGAGCGGCTCAACGAGAACGGCTACATCGTGCCGGGCCTCGGCGACGCGGGCGACCGCATGTACGGCACCGCCGACTAGGCACACACTTCACATCGCCGGTCCTGCCCGGCGGCGTCCTCAGCAGGAGGACGGCGCCGGGGCGGGGCCGGTCAGCGCGGTCAGCGCGGCCGCGGCCGCCTGCGGCTTGCTGAACGCCGTGAACTTCTTGCCGATGATCAGATCGACCTCCGCGTTCTCGCGGGCGTCGGTCTTCGTCGTGGCCCCGGGCAGCTGGGCGCCCAGCACCGGGAACGTGCCGTCGAGGGCGGCCGGGGCGCCGAGCAGCAGGCCCGCGCCCGGCACCTTCTTGTCGTACGCGGCGGTGGCGTTCCCCACCTCACCGATCTTGAACCCGCGCTTCTTCAGCTCATCGGCGGCCGCCTTGGCGAGACCGCTGCGCGTGGTCGCGTTGTAGACGTTGACCGTGATCTTCGCGGGCTTCGGCAGCACCTTGGCCGGCGCGGACGGCTTGGGCGACGCGCAGCGCTCGGTGCGGTCGGCGGCGCTGGCTGTCTTGTCGCCGCCGGTGAAGACATCGATGAGCTGCAGCGTGCCCCATCCGGCCAGCCCGAGGGCGACCACGGAGGCGATGGTCGCGAGGATCATTTTGCTGCGGCGGCGGGGGCGTCGCATACGGGGGTACTTGTCACCCGTGATGCGGTATTTTCCGCCCATGCCGGGGGGAGTGAGCATGCTCATGGGCGCAGCGTAGTGCGACCCGGTGATGATGCCTACTAAATGATCAGTTGATCGCACCCGTCCGGGTGGGAAAACACCCGAACGAACCCCGGACGGGACCTGTCCTAACCCAGTTCGAGCACGCGGGCGTGCAGCACCTGGCGCTGCTGGAGTGCGGCGCGGACCGCGCGGTGCAGCCCGTCCTCCAGATAGAGGTCGCCCTGCCACTTCACGACGTGCGCGAACAGGTCGCCGTAGAACGTGGAGTCCTCGGCGAGGAGGGTTTCGAGGTCCAGCTGGCCCTTGGTGGTGACGAGCTGGTCGAGGCGGACCGGGCGCGGCGCGACGTCCGCCCACTGCCGGGTGCTTTCCCGGCCGTGGTCGGGATAAGGCTTCCCATTTCCGATGCGCTTGAAGATCACACGGAAAGCCTACCGGTCGGGAGCCACCGGGCGCAGCCATGCCCGCCACGACGCCGCGTACGCGAGGGCTACTTGCCCTTCGCCGCGGCTTTCGCGGCCTTCGCGGCCTGTTTCGCCTCCTGCTTGTACGCGCGCACCTCGGCGAGCGAATCGGGCCCGGTGATGTCCGCGACGGACCGGTGCGAGCCCTCCTCCCCGTACGGCCCCGCCGCCTCCCGCCAGCCCGGCGGCCGCACCCCGAACTGCTTGCCGAGGAGCGCCAGGAAGATCTGCGCCTTCTGCGTACCGAACCCGGGCAGCGCGTTGAGCCGCCGGCGCAGGTCCGCCCCGGTCGCGGCGCCCTCCCACACGCCGGCCGCCTCACCGTCGTACTGCGCCACCAGGAACTGGCACAGCTGCTGCACCCGCTTGGCCATCGAGCCCGGATACCGGTGCAGCGCGGGTTTGGCGGTGAACAGTTCGGTGAAGGCCTCCGGGTCGTACGCGGCGATCTCATGGGCGTCCAGATCGTCCTGCCCCATGCGCTGCGCGAGCGCGTACGGGCCGGCGAAGGCCCACTCCATGGGCACCTGCTGGTCCAGCAGCATGCCCACCAGCGCGGCGAGCGGACTACGCGTGAGGAGCTCGTCCGCCGCCGGCTCCTGGGCGATCCGGAGGGTGATGTCTCGGCCTTCGCTCTTGGTCATGGCCCGAATCATGGCGAGCACCGGAGGCGACGGCCAGCACAACCACCGCCGACCGACCGGTTTGCAGCCGTTTGCCGCTCATCGGGGGCGGGCTCAAGCCCCCACGGGTGCGGGTACCCCGGCATCCTGGGCCGGGATCGCGGGCGTTTGGGCCGCCGCGCGGCGGCCGGTACGGCGCTCGGCCTCGGCGAGGTGCGCGATCACGTGCGAGTGAAAGCGGTCCACGGCGTTGTCGACGCTGCGGATGAACCCTGACTCCGCGTTGCCCCGCGTGGCGCCCATGCTCTTGAAGAGCGAGAGCCGGAAGCCCGTGATCCGGCTGCCATCGCGCGGGAGCACGTCGCCCGGTTCGGGACGGAGGCGTTCCAGCGTGCCGCGCGGGCCGCTCTGGCCCTCGACCAGCGTCTCGACGTGCAGATCGGCGGGCGCCTCGGCCAGCTGCCGCATCAGGCGCTTCGCCGACGTCAGCGGATAGGCGCCCTCCGGCACCGGGATCTCCACCGAGGTGCGCAGCTTCCCGGTGCGGAGGTCGGCGACGATCGTGATGGTGCCCGGCGAGCCGTCCACGCGCAGTTCGGCGGCGAGCCGCCCCTCCTCGCACAGCCGGTCGGCGTGCGCCGCCCGCCGCGAGAGCGCCGTGGTGCCGCGCTGGGTGCGCTGGACGGGCAGGGCCTTCTGCCCCAGCTCGCCGCCGAGCCGCAGACAGACCTGGCGGATGAGCCGCTCCCAGCTCTCCACGACCTCGACGGCGCGCGGGTCGCCCTGGCTGAGCGTCTCCTCGTCGATGCCGTTGCGCACGGGCACCCAGGAGGGGCCCATGTTCTGGAAGCCGTGGCAGCCGGAGTTCTCGTGCTGGAGGTAGTGCAGGAGCTCCTGCAGCAGCCAGGCGTGGGCGGCGTTGCCCACCCCCTCGTGCCGGATCAGCATCTGGGCCTGGTGCGCCACCTCCGCCCAGGACAGGTGCCACAGGGCGACCTTGTGCTTGCGCCGTCCGTCGGTCTTGACCTCGACGAGCGGGCTGCCCTCCAGCGCCACGTCGTTGGAGAGGGTGATCACCGCCTCGTAGGCGCGGCGGGACGCGATGTCCATGTAGTTCTGGACCTGCTCCGACCTCAGCGCGTTCCCGTTGGTCTTCGTCTCGACGAGCGCGGTCCACAGCTTCCCCGCCCGCTCCACCCGGATCACTCCGTCCGGGCGCTTCGGGGTCTCACCGTGCGGGAGGGAGACCTCGGTGAAGGTCTGCATGCGCCCGGCCGGGGCGCCGAACGCGGCGGTCAGCCGGCGGCCGAACTCCGGCACCTGCGCCATCACGGACAGCAGTACGGAGGTCGCCCGGACCTCGCGCTCCTTGTCGCTCTTGAGGTTCGACGCGGGGAACAGCCGGGCGGCCCTCCAGGCGTCGTTCTCGGCCAGCGACTTCGCGGCGACGGCCGGCAGGGTCACCTTCTTCTTCGCCGTACGTGCCCGGGGCCGCTTGGGCGCGGGCGCCGCCTCCGGTGCGGGGGCCATGGTTTCCCCGGCCTGCCGGAGGGGAACGGCGGGGGCCGCCTCGGGAGCGGGGTCAGGGGTCCGGCCGGCGTACGTCGGCTGTGCGGGAGGCTGCTCGACGTTGGGCTGCTCCGTGACGGGGGCGACCGTGCGGTCATCGGCGGCCGCGTCTTCCCCGTCGCCCTCGTTCTCACCCTCGTCGTCGACATCGATGCCGAAGTCCGTCGCGAGGCCGGCGAGCCCGGTCTCGTACCCCTGGCCGATGGCCCGGTACTTCCACTCCGTGCCGCGCCGGTACAGCTCGCCGAAGATGAAGGCGCTCTCCACGGAGGCGTCGGTGATCGAGAACCCGAGCAGCACCTCGCCGGACCGGTCGGCGACGGTCATCCGCAGGTCGTCGAGCTCGCCGAAACGGGAGCCGCCGTACCGGCTCGCGGCGACGACCAGGCGCTCGATGTCCTCGGGGACGGCGGTCAGGTCGAGGCTGATGCGGTCCTCGCTGCCGCCGTCCGTCGGCGTCTTGCCCAGCAGCTGCACGCTGCCGTCGGCGGCGGAGGCGTTGTTGTAGTAGAAGAAGTCGGCGTCGCTGCGGACCTTGCCGTTGCCGTCCAGCAGGAGGACGGACACGTCCGCGTCGCCGTCCCCGGCGGTGCTGCTCCAGCTCAGGCTCGCGATGACCGACCCGGCATCCTCGCTGAGGTCCGACAGCCCGACGTTGGCGCCCTTGGTCATCTCACGCATGCAGTCCCCCAGACGCGCGGCCGCGTCGGGTCCCGCCCTGGCAACGGCAGCTTGTTGTTCCGTGACACAGCGCAACTCGCCGCACACGGGAGAACCGTATCCCCCACATGGACTACACGTGAAGGAATCGTGAACTCCGTATGCGGCCGGCGCCGGACAGCCGGGACAGCACCGCCGGTAAACCGGATCGCGTACGGTCCGCTGATTGCTACCGTCGGTGCCACAACGCACCGACCCCACTCGCCGGACCAGAAGGACCCCTCATGCATGATGCCCGCGCCCTGATCGACATGGGTGCCGAAGCGGTACGCCGGCTCGCTCGTCGCGGATACGCGCTGGACCTGGCCGCGCTGGAGGACCTCCAGTCCCGGCGGAACCAGAACATCCGCTCGGCCGACGAGCTGCGGGCGGAGTCCAAGCGGGTGGCGAGCGAGGTCCAGCAGACGGCGAAGGCCGGCGGTGACATCTCCAAGCTGAAGGAGCGGGCCCGCGAGCTGAAGGACGAGATCCGGGCGATCGAGGCCGGCCAGGAGCAGGTCCAGGAGGAGCTGCGCGACCTGCTGCTCAGCATCCCGAACCTGCCGGCCGACGAGGCGCCGGACGGCGCCAGCGACGCGGACGCGGTCGAGGTCAGGCGGGTGGGCACGCCGCCCGAGTTCTCGTTCGAGCCGAAGGACCACGTCGACCTCGGCGAGGCCACGGGCATCCTCGACTTCGCCCGCGCGACCAAGCTCTCGGGCCCCCGCTTCGCGGTCACGCGCGGTGCGGGCGCGGCCCTGGAGCGGGCCCTGGCGACCCTCTTCCTCGACCTGCACACCCGTCGCCACGGGTACGTCGAGCACGCGGTCCCGTACCTGGTCACCCGTAAGACCATGACCGGCACCGGGCAGCTCCCGAAGTTCGAGGAGGACCTGTTCAAGACCGGCGTGGCCGACCGCGAGCTGTTCCTCATCCCGACGGCCGAGGTCCCGCTGACCAACCTGTACGCGGACGAGATCATCCCGCCCGCCGAGCTTCCCCTGGCCCTGACCGCCCAAACCCCGTGCTTCCGGTCCGAGGCCGGTTCGTACGGGCGCGACACCCGGGGCCTGATCCGGCAGCACCAGTTCTCCAAGGTGGAGATGGTCCGCATCGTCGACCCGGCGGAGGCCGACGCGGAGCTGGAGCAGATGGTCGGCCACGCCGAGGCGTGCCTGAAGGAGCTGGGCCTCGCCTACCGGGTCGTCATGCTCGCCGCCGGCGACACGGGCTTCTCGGCTCAGCTCACGTACGACATCGAGGTCTGGATCCCGAGCCAGAACACGTACCGCGAGATCTCCTCGGTCTCGAACTTCGGCACGTTCCAGGCCCGCCGCGCCGCCATCCGTACCCGTGACGAGAACGGCAAGCCCAAGCTCGTCGCCACCCTCAACGGCTCCGGCCTCCCCATCGGCCGCACCCTGGCCGCCCTCCTCGAACAGTGCCAGCAGGAGGACGGCTCACTGGTGCTGCCGGAGGCGCTGGTTCCGTACCTCGGGTTCCGCCGGATCGCGGCGGACGGGACACCGGAGGCGTAACGGGCGCGCGCGTTCCCCCCTGCCCGGACAGGCCTCGGGGCCTGTCCGGCTGCTCCCGCCGCGCAGGACCACGACTCCCGGGTGTCACACGTTTTTGGTGCAGGGCAGCGCCGAGGCGTCGTCCATGGGCAGCAGCCTGATTCCGCCCGGAGCCATCGCGGCGAACATCTCCGTGGTCGCCGGGTCGTCGGGCACCCTGCCCTCGCTCTCCTCGAAGTACTGCGTCATGTACTTCCGCACGGGCCCGGACGGTACGACCTCCGCGTCCGCCAGTTCGGGGGCGGCGGTGAGCAGGGCCAGGACCAGCCCGGGCACCCTCGCGGCGCCGGGCCGCAGAGCGGGCTGGAAGTAGGGCACGTCCAGGACCCTGGCCCCGTGCCGGGCGTAGAAGCGCAGCCGGGCGGACTGGTCGCCCTTGTCGTCGTCCGGGGTGTGCGCGGCCGGGTGCTCGATCTCCGCGAGGGTGAGCAGCGGGTGAACCCGCTGCTGCCAGCCGGTGAGGACCTCTGCCAGGAGGGCGCCGCCGATGCCCCCGGACCGCAGGTCCCGGCGCACCGCCAGGTAGGAGAGCAGCAGGACCCCGCTGTCCGGGGACCACTCGGCGACCGCGGCGCCGTCGGGCCGGCCGTCGCGGACGACGGCCGAGATCCACTGGAGCCCCGACTTCAGCCCTGCCCGCAGCGCTGCGGGTGTGACCAGTTCGTGGGCCGGGAAGTTGGGGACGAGCAGCTCGTCGTACACCACGTCCAGCAGCGGGCTGTCCAACCCGACGTCAGTTACTCGCATACCGCCCTCACTTCGACGCTTGGTCAAGACGTTACCCAGGGGCGGCGGTCCGCCCGTGACATCGACGGACGTGTCAGGGCGCCGCCGGATCGCGCAACGGTTCCTCGACGGACCTCTCCAGCTCGTCCGCCATGTTCCGGACCACCCACTTCGCCGCTCTCGCGAACGGGGTGAGGTCGCTGCCGAGGTCGGTGGCGGCCGGCGGGTCCGGCAGGCCGAAGGTGTCCCCCGGGTCCCGTCCGATGTGCTGCCAGTACGGTGCGAAGAGGGCCCGGCTCCTCGCCTTCGCGGCGGCTGCCTCATCGGTGAGGCCGGCGTCGAGCGCTTCGCGCTCCCTCTGCTCCATGTGGGTGAGGACGCTGCGGTAGAGCGAGTCGGTGTAGTGGTTGGGGTACTGGCCGTAGGTCTCCTGGCGCACGTGGTAGACGAAGCCGTGCAGGGCGGCCCGGGCATGGGCGTCGAAGGACCGCCGGGGATCGTTCTCGGCCCAGGCGATATCGGCGAACGTCTCGGCGAGCCACACCGGCAGCTCGGTGTCCTCCTGCGCCGCGAGCCGGTCCTCGAAGCCCTCCAGGAGAGCGCGGGCCCGGGCCGGATCCGCGGTGGCCCACAGACTGGCCTCCTCGTGGACCGCCCAGTTGCCCATCCACAGCTCGTTCTCGTCCGTGCACGCCTCGCCGCCGGCCCGGAACCAGGCCGCCGCGCGGTTGCGCTCCGAGTCGCCTCCGCTGCCCCCGAACCAGATGGCCTCGCCCTGGAGCTGGGCGGAGATGATGTAGATGCGCCGCAGGTCGGGGTCGGTGGGGACGTGTCCGCGCCGGAGCCCCAGGTACTCGGCGAGGGCGTCCAGAGCCGCGCCGGCCTGCTCCCACCGCTCCCGGTCCCGGCCGGGCACCTGGTTGACGCGGCCGGCGACGTAGCCGGTGCGCAGCTGGTCCAGCCACGCGACCCACCGCGGGTCGCGTTCGGTGGGCAGGGCGCGGTAGGCGGAGACGAGCTGGGCGCAGTAGCTGGAGGGCACCTCCATGTCCCACCAGTAGAACGCCTCCAGGAACAACCGGATCATGGCGCGCCTGCTGCTCTCGAACGCCACGCGGGGCAGGAAGGCGGCGTGGTGCAGCCACTCCTGGGAGTCGCGTTGCCAGTCCGCGTCCTCGTAACGCGCGCCGACCGCACCGATCGGCTGCTCGTCCCGTTCCTCGTCGAAGTTCAGCCTGGTCCGGTAGTAGCGCTCCACCACGGCGTGCAGGTCGGCGTGTTGCGTCGGGCGGGTGCGCCGGAACCGCAGGTCGAGGTTCTCCCGCAGGTAGTCGTGCAGCCGCCAGCCCTCGCTCTCGTCGTCGTCGAAGGGCGTGACGAAGGCGCAGCGCGACAACCAGTCGTAGATCTGGGACGCCTGTCTCTCACTGACCCCCTGGGTCTCGCCGAGGACCGCGGCGAGGATCGTGGCGGTGCACCGGCGCAGGACCACGAGGAGGTCGAAGAGCGGAAGGGGACGGCCGACGATGCGTGCCGCGTAGTCGTCGACGTAGGTGCGTACCGCGTCGAAGGCGCCGTCGTCGTCCCAGTGCCCCGCTCCGCCGAGGAGCAGCGTGCGGACCTCCGCGGTCGAGGCGTCGGCCGGGAGCGAGTCGCGGACGATCGTGGTGCAGGTCGCCACGCCGATCGGATGGCCCCGGGTGAGGACGGCGATCTCGCCGGCCGCGGCGGTGGCCTCGGTCGGCTGCCAACCGGCTTCCACCAGCCGTTCCGTCACGAACGCGGTGGTCTCGGCGTGGGACAGCAGGCCCAGCCTGAGGCGTCGGGCGCCCGGCATGGGCACGCGTTCACCCCCGCCGCCCGCAGGGCGCCCGGCATGGACGACCACGGCGGTGGAGACCCCCCTCAGCACGGCCATCAGCCAGTTCTCGACCGGCGTACCGGCCACCGCGTGCACGTCGTCCACGAGCAGGGCGGCCGGCCGGGACCGGGCCGCTCCGTCCAGGACGCGCGTCAGTTGCTGCTGCATCTCGGCGAGCCGGGAGAGGGTGGGCTCACGGGGGAGCGAACCCGCGACCGCCTCACCGATGCCGCCGACGTTCACATCGCGGGAGCGGCTGACATCGATGACGACGTTCATGGGGGCCGACGACGACTCCCGCTGCCAGACGTCGCGCGTGCCCAGGATCGAGGTCTCCAGCTCGCGCCCGGAAGCGGGGTCCAGCAGGGGCGCCTCGCCGCCCTCCGGCACGTACGCCCGGTGCACGTCGGTGGCGATCGCGTCGATGATCTGCCGGCAGGTGGCGTACTCGGCCATCTCCCGCCCGGCGGCTCCCATGGCCCCGGCTTCGCCGTACTGGGGGGCGCCGGCGGTGATGAACAGGACGAGCCGGCGGTCCTCCTTCAGCCCGGCGGCGATCTCGTCCAGCAGCAGTGTCTTGCCGCAGCCGCTGTCGGCGACGACCTCGAAGCGCACGCCCGTTCCGCCGGCGCTGCGGCGTGCGGCGTTCAGGACGGTGTCGCGGGTGCGGGCCAGGGTGGGGGTGTACGGCTTGCGGGGCGTGAACGGCTCGGGCTCCGCGGGCGGCTCACTCGCGGGCTGCGGCGGCACCGCGGGCGCGGTCTCCCGGGCGGGGCTGCCGCCGATGACCACGTCCTCGCTGCGGCGCACGTCCACCCGGGAGTCCCCGCGCCACGCGCCGAAGTCGGGCACGTGCACCCGGCGGGAGCGCCGGACCTTCGCCCGTCGGCTGTCCCCCGCTCGCGCGGTACGCGGGCCTCCCCACCGCCGGAACACGAAGAGGGCGACGAGGGACAGGGCGTACGCGCCGAACATCAGCGACGCGACGAGCAGGAAGGTCCCGCCGTACAGGGCGCCCGCCAGCTCGACGAGCAACATGGTCGCGAACCCGGCGAGCAGGACCGGCTCGACCTTCAGGCTCTCCGCGATGCTGGAGAGCACGTCGGACGCGGCGGACAGGATCTGTGCCCATAACTCCAGCGGTCCTCCGGCAGCCCCGGGGTCCGGCGGGGTGGGTGACGCGCTGGGTTCGGACATATGCCCTCCGCGATGAGACGCCGTGAGCGAACCTTAGATGCTGCGGGCCCGGCGGGTGGAGGCTTTGCGGCATGCGCGACCGCTGACTTCAATCGCCGTTCTCGGGACGGGGATCAGCGGGAGCCCGCCCCGGCCGTCGTCGCGTGGGCCCGCTCGGTTCCGGCTCCTGCGGTCATAGGCGTCCTGACCTGCGCCGGAACGAGAGCCGGAGAGCCCGGCGGACGGTACGGGACGCGGGCGAACGGGACCAGGACCGAGACCATCAGGGCAGGGGTCACGCCGCCAGGCGTGTGCCGCGGCGCCAGACGGCACGGGTGTTGAGGGCCACCGGGCGGTGTGATGGCGAATCCTGAAGAGCGCACGTCAGCCAGGGAGTCGTCGCCGGCGATGGGGCCCCGGTTCTCCCGGGTGTTCATGCCCTGCATCTCCAGTTCGGTCGTCACCCCACTCGTCCATGATTTACATACCTGAAGCTATGTAATTACCTAACGGTATGCAAGTGAGCGGCCCCGGCCTAGACTCGGTCACATGAGTAGCGCGTCCTTCTCCGAACGGCCTTCCGACGACCTGGCGCTGGATCAGATCGGCCCGGCGCTGTCACGGTTGCGCCGTCGCGCACCGGCATCGAGCAAGGACTTGTCCCGCAACCTCGTACTCAATGTGATCGCGGATGCGCCGGGCGAGATGACCGTCGGTGGCCTTGCCGCCGAGATGGGCGTCGCCCAGCCGGTGGCAAGCCGGACCGTGGCCGCCTGTATCGCGGACGGTCTGCTGCGCCGGACGGCTTCCCAGTCCGACGGACGCCGCACCGTGCTCGAACTCACCGAACACGGCGAGGCCGAACGCAACCGCTTCGCCGCCGAACAGCGCAAAGCGTTCGAGGAGATCACCGCCACCTGGTCACGGGAGGAGCGGATCCAGTTCGCCCGCCTCTTGGCTCGATACGGAGCTGACGCCACTTCGTGGTCCAGGAGACGGGTAGCCGACCGCGACTGAACGGGCGGCGCCCCGACTGAGCCGAACCGGGTTTCATGGCGGCCCTGAAGCCGGGCGTGATTGATCCGGCAGACGGGAAGCGCAGGTTCGCCCGCACGAGGTCGGCGCGGTGATCCACTACCTCCGAGGCGACTACAGTCCGCGCATGCGTCGCCTGCCCCCTCGTGCCCAGCGCGCTACAGCGCCTCCGCGGGCCTTGATGGCAATACAGAACTGAGGCCGGAGGCCGGTCATGCCTTCTTGACGACGATCGACTCCGGAACCAGCCTCTCCAGGTCGTCCACGTCCGAGGTGAAGACGGTGACCTGCCCCTTCTGCCGGCGCGCGATGACGGCGAGCATCGCGTCGATCGCGTACTTGTGGCCGTGCAGCTTGGCGTCTGCCAGCAGGCGGCGGGCCTGGCGGGCCTCGTCCTTCCCGATGTCAGCGACTTCGAGCCGGGAGAGTACCCAGTCCCAGCGCTGCTCGGTGGTTCTGCCGTCGTACGCCTCGACCAGCGTCATCGGAGACGTGACGACCTCGGCTTCACCCCGGGCTGCGAGGTCGAGCCACGCGATCATCGTCCGGTCGCCGCGTACGGCCAGGGACAGGGCTTCGCAGTCGAGTACGAAGACGCGCAGCGGCCGCTGCCCGGGTTCGCCGGACCGCTTCCTCACGCGGCTTCTCCGGCGCCGTGCGCTCCGGTGGCGCGCCGGCGCTCATGCTCGGCGTCGAGGCCCTCCAACTCCTCGAACGCCGTGGTGCGCTCTTCCCCGGTGAGAGGACCGTGTTCCTCCTGCAGCCAGTCCGACAGCTCCCGCAGCCGGTCCCGGTCGCGCTTGAAGCGCAGCGCCTCGGCGACGTATGCCGACATTCCCCGTTCTGCCGCCTCCGCACGGATCTCGTCCAGGAGATCCTCGGGAATCGTCACCGTCACCTTCTTCGTCGCCATACAAGAGACCATACTCTTGGTATCGCGCTCCTTACCAGTGCAATTCTCGTGGCCGCCAGGTCGGCGGTCAGGCGGTCGTGGCGGGACGTGGGCTGCCGTAGAAAACCTGGCTGGTGTGCCAGGAACGGTGGGCGGGGGCGATGGGGCGGACGCCCGGCTGGGGGCCGATGAGCGGACGGCCGGCGAGCGTGATGACGTGCTCGCGGGCGGCGGTGCTGTGGCCGATGAAGCTCTGCGAGACCAGGATGCGGTGGCCCTTGCCATGGCCTTCGCCGAGACCGAGTACGCCTTTGTCGAACAGCTTGTGGTGCAGCGAGCACAGGCACAGCCCGTTCTCGACGTCGTCCGGTCCGTCGAACGCCCACCAGCGCACATGGGCGGCCTCAAGCCCGACCGGCACCGCGCCGATCCTGCCGTCGTACCCGCAGAAGGCGCACTGGTACTCGTACGCCGTCAGGACCATCTCCCGCATCCGCCGGTCCCGCTGCCTGCGCGCGGCCGAGAGCAGTGCGGTCTCGGCCTCCTCCAGCTCCAGGCCGACGGCTTCGCACAGCTCGCCGTGGAGGGAGGGCGGGAAGTTCAGATCGAGCAGCACCCGTGTCATCCGGCCGAGAAGAGACGGCTCCCGCCGCAGCGCCGCCCTCAGCTCCGGCGTCAGCCGCCCAGCGGCGCCGGTTGCGCGCAGTTCCCTGACCCCGGTCCCGGGGCTGCCCGGCCCGCGCTCGGTGCGCACCTCCCACACGCCGTCACCCACCAAGTGATGGAAGGGATAGGCGGGTGTCGTCCGGTTACCAGGACCGTATTCGGCGAGCAGTCCCCGCAGGTCCTCCTCCACGGCGCTGTACCGCAGCTCGTCATCGGCGTCCTGCTGGAACCGGCTGAGCGCGTACAGGAACAGCAACGGCTTGTGCGGAGCCCGCGTCCCGCTCCTCGTCCACTGCCTCAACTGTGCGGTGCGCTCGACCCAGTCCATGGTCGGCGATCGTAGTGGCGGCTCGTCGCAGCGCTTGGTCGTGGGGCATCGCCGCAGTGGCCGGCCGAACACCGAGCCACGACGCGGATCCCGGCTACCCGGGCATGACGCCGTGGATGCGGGAGAGGGTGAAGACCCGTTCGTCGTCGCGCAGGTGGCACCACGCATACAAGTAGGGCGGGTCGAGCACGAGCTCGCTGAGGATACGTACGGTCCGGTTGCCCGACGCGGCGACGTACTCGACCGTGATGGCTGTGCCGGCGTCGACGGCATGGGCGAGCTGGCGGACATCGCTGTACGCCAGGTCCTTCGCGCGTCCGGCGACGATCTCCTCGGTGTCCGTGCCGTAGGGGACTCCGGTGCCGAACGGGTCGGGAGCCGGAAGTATCGGCGGGGCGGCCCGCAGCCTGGCGGCCAGCGTGCTCAGGTCGACTGTCACCGGAGTCACCGTCGGCACGGAACGCCGCCGCTGGCCTGGGAGCTGGGGAGGGGGCGGGACCGGTGCGGCGGCACGTCGGCGCCGGGTCTTTTCGACGCGTACGGTTCCGTCGGCCCTCTCGGCAACGGGGGCGAAGCCGGCGGCCCGGAGCGTGGCGAAGGTCTTGTCGAGTGGGGTCCGGCTGACCAGCACGGTCGGTGCCAGCAGGCGCAGGCCGAGGGCGGCGAGCTTTCTGTGCGTGACGAGCTCGGCGAGGAGAGCGGGTTCTTCGCTGTGGATCACACAGGCAGCGGGGGTGATGCGCACACGGCCGTGAGTGCGTGCGGAGTCGTTGATCAGGTACGACAGAGACTGGGGGAGGGCGCCGACCGCGACGGCGCTCAGGTCTGCCGCGATGGCATCCGCCGTGCGGCCCGTGTCCAGGGCACGGCGAACGGTTCTGGGGCTGAACCGCCACACCGATGCCGTGCCACCGACTTCCTTGTCAGCGACGGTGTCCAGTAGTGCGGCGAGGCGGGCGGACGGTGTGCCGGTGACGACGGCGGTGAGGTCCGCGCCGAAACGGGCTGCCCTGGTGGCCGTCGGCAGCAGCCGCTCACAGGCGGCGGACAGCGCTTCGGCGTCGTCGGTCCGCAGAGCGGCACCGATGGGGGACAGGGCGCCGCGGGCGACGACCCCGAGCAGTTCCGCTTCCTGGATCGCTGTGGTGTTCCAGCAGGGCAGTCAGCCGATGCTTCTTGGTGGTGCCGGGCGACGGGATGCTCAGGGCCACCAGCATGCAGCGCAGTTCCTCGGAGGTCGTGTCCGCCAGGAGCCCGGTGAGCGGAGCGTCCAGCCCCAGCGGCGAGTCCCACGCCTGCCACAACGGCGCCGCCATGCGCAGCAGCCCTGCGCCGTCCGGCCAGACGAGTGCGCGGTCGGCCAGCGCCTCCAAGGCCGCGTCCAGCCCGCGAGTGCTCTCCGTTCCGGTCGCATCCAGCAGATCGGCCAGGGCGGCACATGGAACGGGCCCCAATGCCGCCAGTGTCTCGGCTACCTGCAGGTGTGGCAGCGCGAGTCCGGTCAGCACCGGGGCCACCGACGCGGGGCGCTGAAGGCGGTCAGCGAGTTCGCCGAACGATCGTGGTTCCGGCGGGGACACGGCATCCGGGCGAGCTGCGAGGACCCGCTCAAGCCAGTCGACTTCCAGATCACTCAGCCACGCGGCCGGAGTTGATCCACTGGGCTTGCCGATGGGGACACCTCACAAAGACGAGTGCCGGTGGTCTCCGACCGGAATCGGTCCTGCACAGACCCAGAATGGCGGATCGCGGGGGACGCCTGCGTCCTGAGTCGGCAGAAACCCGCTTCTGAGTGAAGGCGATGTCCTGTGACTCGACCCGGCGACGGCAAGTCGGCGGCATGGATGTCTCTTATGTCGCAGATGAATGAGGCCAGAACTGAGACCATCAACGTCGAAGGCCCCCGCAGCAAGCTGCGGGGGCCTTCGACGTATTGCCCGGTGAGAGCAATGGCGGAGGTTACGAGATTCGAACTCGTGAGGGGTTGCCCCCAACACGCTTTCCAGGTCTTCGTCCGGATGTCCGGAGACGGTCAGGTGCGTAATGACCTGTGACGGTTCAGGAGGCCGCCGCACATTCGGATGGCGTCGTACAGGGGTGAATGAGACCGGAACTGAGACCACGAGTCTTGTCGGGCAGGGTTCGGGTGGTCGTGGTCGAGTCAGGGCGGCTTGGCTTGGCGGCCGCGCGCAGGCGGAATGCTTGGCGGAGTCGTAATACGCGTCATACACTGCTGGTATGCCGAAGACGAGAATCAGCATCAGCCTGGACAGTGAGCATGCCGAGCGTATCCGGACCCACGCGGAGCGGGCTGGAATGGATGTGTCCGCTTACCTCGTCAACGCTGCGACCCGGCAGATGGCCGAGGCGGAAGCGGCGGAGGCCCAGTTCGCCCGACTTGACGCGGTGATCGCGGCAGCTGAGGCGGAGGCTGCCGCACTGGCGCCGCTGCCTGAAGTCGCCGACGACGAGCTCACGGAGCAGGAGCGGCAGGAGGTGCAGGAGGCCATGGGGCTCATCTATGGTGCCGAGCGTCCTGCTTTCCGACCCGGTAACGCGGCGTGACTGCCCGGGTGCCGGTCTACGACACCGGCATGCTGATCGCGCTCGCGGACCGCAAGGCGAAGGCGGTGCGCCTGCATGCCGGTCTTCGGGAGACACCGCATCGGGCGCTCGTGCTCGGACCGGTACTCGCGCAAGTCTGGCGGCCCAGTCCCGCCACGGTGCATGCCCTGGCCGGGGTGATGAAGGACTGCACGGTGCCTCAGGCTCGTAGTTCGGCCCTAGCCATGCGCTCTACCAGCGTGGGGCAGACGGCATGCATCATGTGCGCCACCGGTCCGGACATCACCGAATGGCAACGCATCGGAAGCGCACTCGGTTCGGCAGAGTTGCCCCCGAAGAGGCGGCCGGACGCTGTGGACGCCCTAGTGGCTCTTACGGCCGCCCGACACGGCAGTGCCGTCGTCTTTACCAGTGATCCGGCGGACCTCGACGCCTATCTGAAGGCACTGGATGCCCAGGACGTGCACGTGGTGCAGATCTGAGCGCCGGTCAGCAGTTGGTCAACGTCGAAGGCCCCCGCAGCGAGCTGCGGGGGCCTTCAACGTATTGCCCGGTGAGAGCAATGGCGGAGGATACGAGATTCGAACTCGTGAGGGGTTGCCCCCAACACGCTTTCCAAGCGTGCGCCCTAGGCCACTAGGCGAATCCTCCGCGGCAAACAATACAAGACGTTGAGCAGTGCTCGCGAACCCGTTCCCCGGGGAGGGGGTCCGGGGGTGTCGGAGGGGGTTCGGGGAGGTGGGGGAGGTGGACTTGTGGGGGTGGGGATCGGTTAAGGTGGGCGTCAGCCCCTCACGTGGCGCTATCTGACTGAACTCCCCCAGGGCCGGAAGGCAGCAAGGGTAGGTCGGCTCTGGCGGGTGCGTGGGGGGCCCTTGCGTTTCCGGGGGTCCGGGGTGGTGCCGGTCACGGGCGGGGCCGGTTGTCAGTCCGCCCCGATAACCTCGTAGGTGTGTCGTCCCTTGCGCTGTACCGCCGCTACCGCCCCGAGTCGTTCGCCGAGGTCATCGGTCAGGAGCATGTCACTGACCCGCTCCAGCAGGCCCTGCGGAACAACCGGGTCAATCACGCGTACCTGTTCAGCGGCCCGCGTGGCTGCGGCAAGACGACGAGTGCGCGCATCCTGGCCCGCTGTCTGAACTGCGAGCAGGGGCCCACGCCCACGCCCTGCGGGGAGTGCCAGTCCTGCCAGGACCTGGCGCGCAACGGGCCGGGATCGATCGATGTGATCGAGATCGACGCCGCTTCGCACGGTGGCGTGGACGACGCCCGTGACCTGCGGGAGAAGGCGTTCTTCGGGCCGGCGTCCAGTCGTTACAAGATCTACATCATCGACGAGGCGCACATGGTGACGTCGGCGGGGTTCAACGCCCTGCTGAAGGTGGTGGAGGAGCCGCCGGAGCACCTGAAGTTCATCTTCGCGACCACGGAGCCCGAGAAGGTCATCGGGACCATCCGCTCGCGTACGCACCACTACCCGTTCCGGCTCGTCCCGCCGGGGACGCTGCGCGACTACCTCGCCGAGGTGTGCGGCCGGGAGAAGAGCCACGTCGACGACGGCGTCCTGCCGCTCGTCGTGCGGGCCGGTGCCGGTTCCGTGCGTGACTCGATGTCCGTCATGGACCAGCTGCTCGCCGGCGCGGCCGACGAGGGTGTGACGTACGCCATGGCGACGGCGCTGCTCGGTTATACGGACGGCTCGCTGCTCGACTCGATCGTGGACGCCTTCGCGGCGGGCGACGGGGCGGCGGCCTTCGAGGTCGTGGACCGGGTCATCGAGGGCGGCAACGACCCGCGCCGCTTCGTCGCCGATCTGCTGGAGCGGCTGCGCGACCTGGTGATCCTGGCCGCCGTGCCGGACGCCGGCGAGAAGGGGTTGATCGACGCGCCCGCCGACGTCGTCGAGCGGATGCAGGCCCAGGCGTCCGTGTTCGGGGCCGCCGAGCTGAGCCGCGCGGCCGACCTGGTCAACGAGGGGCTCACGGAGATGCGCGGCGCGACCTCGCCGCGCCTCCAGGTCGAGCTGATCTGCGCCCGGGTCCTGCTGCCCGCCGCCTTCGACGACGAGCGCTCCCTCCAGGCCCGACTGGACCGGCTGGAGCGCGGCGCTTCCTTCGCGACCACCGGCCCCGGCCCCGCCATGGGGTACGTCCCCGGCCCCGAGGCCCTCGCCCACGCCCCGGTGCCCCCCGCCCCGCAGCCCGACGCCGGGCCCGCCGCAGCGCGCGCCGCGGTCCGGGGGGACGCGCCCGCGCCACAGGCCCCCGCCCCGGCCGCCCCGCAGACACCGCCCCCCGCCCCCGTACCGGCACCGCAGCCCCCGGAGGGACCCGCCGCCGGGCAGCAGCGGCCTGGCGCCTGGCCCGCCGCCGCGCCGTCCGCGCCGTCCGCGCCGTCCGCTCCCGACCAGGGGCGCCGCCCCGGTGGCTGGCCCACCGCCGCCGCGCCCGGCCGAGGACCGGCGCCGGCCCCGGCTCCGGCTGCGGCCCCTGCCTCCCAGGGCGCGCCCGCCTCCGCCCCCCAACCCGCTCCGGGCATGGCGCAGGGCGCCGGCCAGGTGCGCACCATGTGGCCCGACATCCTGGAGGCGGTGAAGAACCGCCGACGTTTCACGTGGATCCTTCTCAGCCAGAACGCCCAGGTCACCGGGTTCGACGGCAGCACCCTGCAGATCGGCTTCCTCAACGCCGGTGCGCGGGACAACTTCGCGAGCAGTGGCAGCGAGGACGTGCTGAAGCAGGCGCTGGCCGAGCAGTTCAACGCCCAGTGGAAGATCGAGGCGATCGTCGACCCGTCGGGCGGCGCCGGACAGCCCCCGCAGCCGCCGGCGGGCGGTGGCCAGCGCCCGTACACCCCGCCGCCCGCCCCGCAGCGCCCCGCGGCCCCCGCGCCGCAGGCGTACGAGCCGCGCCCCGCCGCGCCCGCACCGGCCCCCGCCCCGCAGCAGCCGAGCGGCGACGGGTCCCCGGCCGGGCCCCCGCCCGCTCAGCAGGCGGCCCCCGAGCCGCCCATGCCGGTCGCGCCCGAGGACGACATCCCGGAGGCCGACGACCCGGACCTCGTCGACTCCGCGCTCTCCGGCCACGAGCTGATCGTCCGCGAGCTGGGCGCCACGGTGGTCGAGGAGTTCACGAACGAGTAGGCGCGCCTGTGCGTGACGCCGCCCCTGTCCACGGATCGGCGCCCGTCGAGGCCGCCGCGCCCCGGCGGCTAGGCTGCACCCCGTGAAGGTCCTCGTCATCGGCGGCGGCGCCCGCGAACACGCCCTGTGCCGCTCTCTGTCCCTCGACCCCGACGTCACCGCTCTGTACTGCGCCCCCGGCAACGCCGGCATCGCAGAGGTGGCCGAACTGCACCCCGTCGACGCCCTCGACGGCGACGCCGTCGCGCGGCTCGCCACCGAGCTGGGCGCCGGGCTGGTGGTCGTCGGCCCGGAGGCGCCGCTCGTCGCCGGGGTCGCCGACGCGGTGCGTGCCGCCGGCATCCCGTGCTTCGGCCCGTCCGGCGAGGCCGCCCTGCTGGAGGGCTCGAAGGCGTTCGCCAAGGACGTCATGGCCGGGGCGGGCGTACCGACCGCCCGCAGCTACGTGTGCACGACGCCCGCCGAGATCGACACCGCGCTCGACGCGTTCGGCGCCCCGTACGTGGTCAAGGACGACGGCCTGGCCGCCGGCAAGGGCGTCGTCGTCACCGATGAGGTCGAGGTGGCCCGCGCGCACGCGCTGGCCTGCGACCGGGTGGTCATCGAGGAGTTCCTCGACGGCCCCGAGGTGAGCCTCTTCGCGATCACCGACGGCACCACCGTGCTGCCGCTGCAGCCCGCCCAGGACTTCAAGCGCGCCCTCGACGGCGACGAGGGCCCGAACACCGGCGGCATGGGCGCGTACTCGCCGCTGCCGTGGGCCGACCCCAAGCTGGTCGACGAGGTCATGCAGTCGGTGCTCCAGCCGACCGTCGACGAGCTGCGCCGCCGCGGCACCCCGTTCTCGGGGCTGCTGTACGCGGGCCTCGCGATCACCTCGCGCGGTGTACGGGTCATCGAGTTCAACGCCCGGTTCGGCGACCCGGAGACCCAGGTGGTCCTGGCTCGCCTGCGGACGCCGCTGGCCGGTGTACTGCTCGGGTCCGCCGACGGGACCCTGGACCAGCTGCCGCCGCTGAAGTGGCGCGACGACGCCGCCGTCACGGTGGTCATCGCCTCGCACAACTACCCGGGCACCCCGCGTACGGGTGACCCGATCGAGGGGCTCGACGAGGTCGCGGCGCAGGACGCCCCGCACGCGTACGTGCTGCACGCCGGCACCCGGCTCGAGGGCGACGCGGTCGTCAGCGCGGGCGGCCGCGTGCTCTCCGTGACAGCGACGGCCGAGGACCTCGCGGGCGCCCGCGAGCGCGCCTACGCGGCGGCGGCCAGGATCCGGCTGGCGGGCTCCCAGCTCCGTACGGACATCGCGAAGAAGGCCGCGGAGGACGCGGCGGCGGCGCGGGCCTGAGCCGGTACAGGCGGCGGGGCGGGCCCGTACCCCGCCTGCCCCCTGGCCCTCAACACCTTTGCCCAAAGCCATTCCATCGAGTGACTGCTGAGCCATCCGGATGACGCCCGCCGCACCCCCAACTAGGGTGCGGCGCAAGCGTTCCGGCACTTGGCCCACCGGCATTGCGATGTCAGTGGCGGGTGCCACAGTGGGGGAGTGAGCAACACCGCCGTGGGGGCAGAGGGGGTGAGGTCCAGCCGTGTCCGGTACCGGTACGGGTGAGGAGCCGGGTGCGCGCGCTGCGCGGGCCCGGGCGCTCGTCCTGCTGCGCATCCGCGGCAGGGCGACGGCGGTCGCGCTGCTGCCCGCCGCGCTGGCCGTGGTGCTGTTCGCCGCGGGCGCGCAGGGCTTCGCCGACGGCGGCGGCTGGGACACGGCGCGCTGGGCCGTGGCCGCCTGCGCGGTCGTGGTCCTGCTGACCGCGGCGGCCGTCGCCGTCGCGGTGGCGCGGGCGAAGCCTGCGGTCAGCCCGACCGTCCCGCTCAGCGAGGCGGCGGCCCCCGGCCTCTACCGCCTGGTCCGCGAGCTGGCGGACCGGCTGGAGGTGCCCGCGCCCTCGGCCATAGCGCTCACGCCCGACTGCGACAGCTGGCTGGAGGACCGCAGGCACCCGGCGTCCGGCGGCCCCGCCCGCCGGACCGAGGCGGCCCCCGTGCTGGTCATCGGCTCCCCGTTCCTGTGGTGGATGAGGGTCGCCGAGCTGCGTGCCCTGCTCGCCCCGGTCGTCGCGGGCACCAGCGCATCCGCCCAGCCCGACATAGCCGCCGCCCGGCGCTTCGTGCGGGGACTCGACGGGGCCGTCGCCGACGGTTCCGCGCCCGCCAAGGGGCCGGTGCGCAGGGCGCTGCGGCTGCCGCGCGCCTTCGTGGGCAGGATCGCCCGGATACTGCTGCGCAGCTGTCGCGGGCATGCCGCGGAGATGGAGCGGGGGGTCGCCGCCGCCGCGTCGACGCGCGCCCAGGCAGTGGACTACGGGCTGCGGATCGTCGCCCAGGAGCAGGTCGGCCTCGCCTACGCCGGCTGGGACCGGCTGCTCACCCGGGTCGCGCTGCCCGCCTGGCGGATGGGCCGCTGGCCCTCGCAGCTGGACGCGGGCGTCGTCTCCGCGCTCACCGAGCTCTCCCGTCGCGACCGGCTGGCCGAGGGGTACGCCTCCCGGCTGGGGGAGCGGCCCGCCTGCGACCTCCTGGAGGAGCCGGGAGCGGCCGACGAGGCGGCGTCCCTGCTGGCGGCGCGGCTCTTTCACGGCGGGCCCGCCGAGACGGGGCCCGACTGGGCCCCGGTGGACTGGCAGCAGTATCCGGACGAGGTGGTCGACCGGAAGTGGCGCTCGGAGGCGGCCCGGCTGCACCGCGTCCTCGACGCCATGGGGGTCCCGCCCGCCGCGGCCGTCGACGGGGTGCCCACCCTGGCCCGCGTCGTCGAGCACCTGGAGGCGGGGGCGGGCGGCGGCGAGGAGCTGGCGGCCGGCATCGGCGCGGCCGTGGCCCGCGAGGAGGCCGAGGCGCAGGGGGCAGGCGCCACGGGAGCGGCCACCTCCGCCCCCGGCGACGACCTCCTCGCCCTGTGGGGCCCCGACCCGCTCCCGCTCTTCCCGCTCCAGCCGCCCTGTACGGGCACCGAACTGCTCGCCGACCACGTCGCGGCGATGGTCTGCTGCGCCGCCGTGGACACGGCGGGTGCGGCGCCCGGCCTCGACTGGCTGGACGGGCCCACGCTGCTGGTCGACGGCGAGCGCCGCGCGGACCTCGGCAGCCCGGTCCTCAGTCTGATCGAGGACGGCGACGCGGGGCCGCTGCGGTCCTGGCTCGCCTCGGTCGGCGTACGCACCGACAAGCCCGTCCGCCTCGTCTGAAACAGGCCCCCGCCGACGGAGAGACGAGGCGGACGGGATGGCCGAGAACAACCGCACAACCGGAGCGGCAGGTTCCGTTCTCGTCAATTCACGACGAACGGTGACGGAGTGCGTGCGTTATGTGATGTGCTGGGGAACGGCGCTGACTGTCGGCGCGCCACTGTTGATCCGGGGGCCTGAGGGAGGGGGAGCGAGATGGGGGCGGAACAGATCCGTCGGTGGGAATCGGGTGCCCTGGCGCATGCCGTGACCGATCCTTTCGGCCAGGGACCGCTGCCCTGGCTGCGCGGCAGCGAGAACTACTTCGACGACACCGGCCAGGTCGTGCCCTGGTACGCGGACCCCACTCTGTCCCGCGTCTCCACGGACGGCGGCACGCGCACCGCGGACGACGTGCGCCGGCAGATCAAGGGCTTCACCTCCACCGGCGCCGCGGCCCCCGGTGAGGCGATCGACTTCCACATCACGGTGGATCCGCCCCAGCAGTTCTCCGTGGACGTCTACCGGATCGGCCACTACGGGGGCGACGGCGCCTCCAAGATCACCACGAGCCCCCGGCTGTCCGGCATCGTCCAGCCGGGCCCCCTCACCGCCGACCGCACGGTCTCCTGCCACCACTGGTGGCTGTCCTGGCGGCTGCAGATCCCGTCCTACTGGTCGATCGGCGCGTACGTCGCCGTGCTCACCACGCTCGACGGCTACCGCTCCCACATCCCGTTCACCGTCCGCGACGACCACCCGGCCGACCTGCTGCTCGTGCTCCCGGACGTGACCTGGCAGGCGTACAACCTCTACCCGGAGGACGGCCGGACCGGGGCCAGTCTCTACCACGCCTGGGACGAGGAGGGCCGGCTGCTCGGCGAGGAGGACGCGGCGGTCACCGTCTCCTTCGACCGCCCCTACGCCGGCGCGGGCCTCCCGCTGCACGTGGGGCACGCGTACGACTTCATCCGCTGGGCCGAGCGCTATGGCTACGACCTCGCCTACGCCGACACCCGCGACCTGCACGCGGGCCGGGTCGACCCCACGCGCTACCGGGGCCTGGTCTTCCCGGGCCACGACGAGTACTGGTCGGTGCCCATGCGCCGCACCGCCGAGCGCGCCCGCGACCACGGCACCTCGCTGGTCTACCTCTCCGCCAACACCATGTACTGGCAGGTCAGCCTCGGGCCCTCGGCGTCCGGGGTGCCGGACCGGCTGCTCACCTGCCGCAAGCGCCGCGGCCCCGGCAAGCCCGCGCTCTGGCGCGAGATCGACCGCCCCGAGCAGCAGCTTCTCGGCATCCAGTACGCGGGCCGGGTCCCCGAACCCCACCCGCTGGTCGTGCGGAACGCGGAGCACTGGCTGTGGGACGCGACGGGCGCCGGCGAGGGCGACGAGATCGAGGGCCTGGTGGCGGGTGAGGCCGACCGCTACTTCCCGCGCACCACGCTGCCCGAACACGACAACCGCATCCTGCTCGCCCACTCCCCGTACCAGGACGGCGAAGGCGTGATGCGGCACCAGGAGACCTCGCTGTACCGGGCCCCGTCCGGCGCGCTCGTCTTCGCCTCGGGCACCTTCGCCTGGTCCCCGGCCCTGGACCGCCCCGGCCATGTGGACCCCCGCATCCAGAAGGCCACCGCCAACCTCCTCGACCGGATCTGCAAGCGCGCCTGAACCACGGGCGCCCCCGGGCCACCCGGTCGGCACCCCTCCGCAGCCGGACGTTCCCTGATACGGGACAATCGGAACGGTTCCTGGAACAACCTACGCGGAGGCAGCGTGTCCGGATTTGTAGAAAAGCCCGAGCCCGTGCAGGTACCGGGACTCACCCACCTGCACACCGGCAAGGTCCGCGACCTGTACCGGAACGAGGCCGGTGACCTCGTCATGGTCGCCAGCGACCGGCTGTCCGCGTACGACTGGGTGCTGCCGACCGAGATCCCGGACAAGGGCCGCGTCCTGACCCGCCTCTCGATGTGGTGGTTCGACCAGCTCGCCGACCTCGTGCCGAACCACGTCCTGTCGACCGAGGTGCCCGCCGGGGCCCCCGACGACTGGGAGGGCCGCACGATGATCTGCAAGTCGCTGCGGATGATCCCGGTCGAGTGCGTCGCCCGCGGCTACCTGGCGGGCTCCGGCCTCGCCGAGTACAACGCCTCGCGCAATGTCTGCGGCATCGGGCTCCCCGACGGCCTCGTCGACGGCTCCGAGCTGCCGGGCGCGATCTTCACCCCCGCCACCAAGGCCGCCGTCGGTGACCACGACGAGAACGTGAGCTACGAGGAGGTGGCCCGCCAGGTCGGCACGGAGACCGCCGTCGCGCTGCGCCGCACCACGCTCGATGTCTACGGCCGTGCGCGCGACATCGCCCGCGAGCGCGGGATCATCCTGGCGGACACCAAGTTCGAGTTCGGCTTCGCGCCCACCGCCGACGGCGGCGAGGAACTGATCATCGCCGACGAGGTGCTGACCCCGGACTCCTCCCGCTTCTGGCCGGCCGACACCTGGGAGCCGGGCCACGCCCAGCCGTCCTACGACAAGCAGTTCGTCCGCGACTGGCTGACGTCCCCGGCCTCCGGCTGGGACCGCAGGAGCGAGCAGCCGCCGCCGGCGCTGCCCCAGGAGATCGTGGACGCCACCCGCGCCAAGTACATCGAGGCGTACGAACTCCTCACCGGAACGCGCTGGTAGCAGAGGGCGTCCCGCCGGTCATGGCCGGCGGGACACCCCTCAGCCACCGCACACACGAAGAATCCCCCGGCCGAAAGGCCGGGGGATTCTTGTTCACCGGAGCGGACGACCAGGTTCGAACTGGCGACCTCAACCTTGGCAAGGTTGCGCTCTACCAACTGAGCTACGTCCGCAAGCGCCGAAGCGCGAGACCTACTATACCCAACCCCGCTCGCGTGCGAGACGCACTGCCGAGTGACGGTTTTCCGCCCCGAGCTTCGAGGCCGCGGCCGAGAGGTAGTTCCGCACGGTGCCCTGCGACAGTGACGCCCGGTCGGCGATCTCCGAGACCGGCGCACCGTCGGCCGCCAGCTCCAGCACCTCGGTCTCGCGCACGGTCAGCGGCGAGTCCCCGGCGGCGATCGCGTCCGCCGCCAACTCCGGGTCCACATAACGGCTTCCGGCCTGCACGGTACGGATGATGCCGGCGAGCTGACGGGCGCTGACGGTCTTGGGCACGAAGCCCCGCACGCCCGCCGCCAGGGCCCGCTTGAGGTGGCCGGGCCGGCCGTGGCTCGTCACGATCATCGTCCGGCAGTCCGGGAGTTCGGCCCGCAGTGATGTGGCTACGCTCACACCGTCGGCCCCCGGCATCTCCAGGTCCAGCACCGCGACGTCGGGGCGGTGCGCCCGGGCCATGGCGAGCGCCTCCGGACCCGTCGCCGCCTCCGCGACCACCACCAGGTCCTCCTCCAGCGCGAGGAGGGCGGCGAGCGCGCCCCGGATCAGATGCTCGTCGTCGGCGAGCAGAACCCGTACCGCGGTCATCGTCGTCCCTCCAGGAGGCCGGGGCCCGGCCCCACCATCACGCCGGGAGCCACCACGGTCCCGGGACGCAGTCCTTCGGCGCCGTCCGCGCCGTCCGCGCCGTTCGTGCCGGGGCGGCCGGATTCCGTCTCCGGCCAGTCGCGGTCGCCCAGCGGGATCGTCGCGCTCAGCCGGAACAGGCCGCCGCCCTTCGCGGGTCCCGCCTCCAGCGAGCCGTCGAGCGCGCCGAGCCGCTCCCGGAGGCCGGCCAGCCCGGAGCCCGGCCCGTCGGACGCGGTCGCCGCGGCCGTCGCCCCGTCGTTCTCCACCTGGAGCGTCACGGCGTCCGCGGTGGCGCGCACCCGGATCACGCAGTGCTGCGGATCGCCGTGCCGCAGCACATTGGTCGCGGCCTCGCGGACGACCCAGCCGAGCGCCGACTGCACGGGCACGGGCAGGCGCTCACCGCTGTCCCCGGTCACCGTGCACTCGATACCGGCTGCCCTCAGCACGCCCTGGGCCCCGGCCAGTTCCGTGCTCAGGTCGGCCTCCCGGTATCCGCGCACCACATCGCGCACCTCCTGCTGCGAGGCCCGCGCTATCCGCTGCACCTCGACCATCTGGTCCACCGCCTCCGGCCGGCCGCGCTGCGCGAGCTCCACCGCCAGCTCGCTCTTGAGCGCGATCACCGCGAGGTTGCGGCCCAGCACGTCATGCATGTCCCGCCCGAAGCGCAGTCGCTCCTCGGCCACGGCGAGCCTGGCCTGTATGTCCCTCGCCTGCTCCGCCTGCCACATCACGCTCATGCTCCAGGCGCTCGGCCGGACCGAGATCAGGACCAGCACACAGCCGAAGAGGCTGCAGGGCGCCACTCCGGCCAGGGTGCCGCCCCGGACGCCGGCCACGGCGAGGGTGCCCGTGATCAGGGCGGTGAGGCAGAGCGACTCGATCAGGAGGCGGCGGACCGGAACCAGCAGCACGCGTGTGATCACGAGGGCCATCGGCGCGTTCAGCGTCATGAGCAGCAGCCCCGCGCCGTGGACGCCGTCCACCGCTGCCAGCGCCGCCAGCAGCCCGACGGCCACGGCCAGGAGCGCCACGGGGGCCAGCAGACGCCGCTGAGGGAAGACGGAGACGGTCAGGTAGTGCTCGTACGCCCCGTGCAGGTTGCGGTTGCTCAGGAGGCACTGCGTCAGGCTCACCAGGAGCAGTGCCACACCGAGCGTCAGCGGAAGCGGCGCATGACGGATGTCCGACTTGAAGGGTGTCCCCTGCCAGGCCAGGGTGAAGAACCAGGGGATGCAGGAGATCGTGAACCGCGAGTACAGGTCGATCCGTTCCATCTTGTTGCGCTCCTGCCAGCTGCGGCGCCAGCCCCGTACGCGCATCACGGCGTCTTCCCCTCTTCAGCGTCGCGGATCCCAGCGGAACCACCGCTGCACAGCAAACACGGCGGCCGCCGTCCAGACCAGCCCGGTCAGCGCGGCACCGAGCAGGTCGGTGCTCCCGGAGGTGCCGAGCCAGCCGGCCCGTATCAGGGTCATCACCCCGGTCAGCGGCAGGTATTCGCAGACCGCCGCGAGGCGGTCGGGGAATACCTCCAGCGGGACGAAGAGCCCTGAGCCCATCATCGAGACGAGGAACAGCGGCAGGGTCGTCAGCTGGGCCGTCTGCACGGTGCGGGTGACCACCGAGGTGACCGCGGCCAGGACCGTGAGCAGCACCACGCCCAACAGCAGTCCGGCCACGAGCAGTTCCGGGCGCTCGGGTGCGTCGAGGCCGAAGAAGGCCGTACCGGCGACGATGATGACCGCGCTCTGTGCCAGGGCGAGGGCGCCGGCGGGGAGTGCGGTCCCGGCGAGGATCTCCCCGTCGGTGACCTCGCCGGTGCGCAGCCGCTTCAGGACCAGCTCCTCGCGCCGGGCGACGTAGGCGGCGGCCGTGTTCATGTAGACGGCCTGGACGAGCACCGTGCCGATGCCGCCGATGAGCGCGGCACCGGCGACGGTGAGGCCGGTGCCCTGGAGGTCGATCTTCTCGAAGGTCGACTTCATGGCCATGATCATGGCCGCCGGCATGAGCAGCGCGACGAAGACCGCCGTCCTGTTCCGGACGAGCAGCGTCAGCTCGGCCCGCCCGAGCGCCGTCAGCCGGGTCAGGGGCGTCGTGCGCGGGGTGCTGGGCGCGGGGGTGGTCGTGGCGGTCATGCGGCATGCACCTCTTCGGTTTCGGCGGCGGACTTCGCGATGTCGAGGAAGGCCTCTTCGAGCGAGGCCGAGCGGGCGTCGAGCCCCTGCAGCGCGACGTCCGACTCCGCGGCCCAGCGGAGCAGTTCGGTCAGGGAGTCCTGGAGCCGGTGCGTACGTATCTCGATCCGGGGGCCTTCGGCGGCGGCGTGGAGCTCCAGGGGGAGCCGCGCCGCGGGGACGCCGTCGGGCAGCTCGAAGCGGATGCGGGCGGGGCGGGCGGCCGTCACCTCGGCCGTGGTGCCCGCGGTCACGATCCGGCCGCGGTGCATGATCGCCAGCCGGTCCGCGAGCGCCTCGGCCTCCTCCAGGTAGTGCGTGGTGAGCAGCACGGTGATGCCGTCCTCCTGGAGCCGGCGCACCAGCGCCCAGGTGTCGCGCCGGCCCTCGGCGTCGAGCCCCGTGGTCGGCTCGTCGAGGAAGAGGACCTCGGGCCGGCCGAGCAGGGCCAGCGCCAGGTCCAGCCGCCGCCGCTCACCGCCCGAGAGCTGCTTGACCCGGACGCGGGCGCGGTGACCGAGCCCCACGAGCTCCAGGGCCTCCCCGGTGGGACGGGCGCCACTGGTGCAGCCCGCCCACATCCGTACCGTCTCGGTGACCGACAGCTCGGACGGGAAACCGCCCTCCTGGAGCATCACGCCTATCCGGGGGCGGACCCGGGCGCGCTCGGCGTACGGGTCGTGGCCCAGCACCCGGACCGTGCCGCCGTCGGGGCGGGCCAGGCCCTCCAGGATCTCGACGGTGGAGGTCTTGCCGGCGCCGTTCGTACCGAGCAGGGCGAAGAGCTCGCCGCGCGCCACGGCGAAGGAGACGCCGGACACGGCCTCGAAGCCGCCGGCGTAGCTGCGCCGGACGTCCTCCGCCTGGATCACGTACTCACGGGACTTGTCGTCGCTGGTCATGTCTTCAGGTTTCCGTCCGCGGCGGTCCGTGGGCAGTGCGGGCTGTCATCACCACCCATGACAAACGTCATGGGTGGTGTCCGAGGAGTGGGGAAGACACATGAGGACCCGAGACACGACGAAGGCCCCGGTCGAAATCGACCGGGGCCTTCGTCTTTCTGAGCGGACGACCAGGTTCGAACTGGCGACCTCAACCTTGGCAAGGTTGCGCTCTACCAACTGAGCTACGTCCGCATTGCAGCCACTCGGCTTTCACCGGTGGAGCGAGCACTACTCTACCTGATCCACCGGAGTGGTCCTGCAAGAGTTGTGCGGAGCGGGTGACAGGAATTGCACACTGCGCCTTCCCCCTGGAAGGGGGATGTTCTACTACTGAACTACACCCGCACGCTGCGTGGGGTTCGGCCTTTTCGGCCTTGCCCCTCGGCGTGCTCCAGACTCTAGCCGACCTGCGGGGGTGTAGCGCAAGTCGGCTCCCCCGCAGCTCCTCCGCGGCACCTTTCGCCGGGTCAACTCGCTTCCTGGAACGCCTCGTAGACGCTCTTGGGGATCCGGCCCCTGGCCGGCACGTCCATCCGGTGCGAGCGCGCCCAGGCCCGCACCGCCGCGGGGTCGGGCGCGAGCGAGGTGTGCCGGTACGGAACGGGAGCCTTGCCGCTCTTGCCGGTATTTGTCTGCTTACGGCCGGCCGCCATGTACGGGGCCAGGGCGTTGCGCAGTTTCTTCGCGTTGGACGGATTGAGGTCGATCTCGTACGACTTCCCGTCCAGGGCGAAGGTGACCGTTTCCGCCGCTGTTCCCCCGTCGATGTCGTCGGAGAGTGTGACCACTACGCGCTGCGCCACGGATATCGGTCCTTTCCTGCGGCATCGACGCGTCTGGCATGCGCCGCTGCCGGCCTTCCGGCTGTGAGCACGGATGCGGGCCGACTGCTGTCGGTGCTCCGGGGCAATGCTGCATTCCCCGGTAATCATTTGTACAGCGAGTGGTGCCGCATTGTGAAGACCGTCCAATTACCTGCGCGTGTCCGCCCGCTATGTGCGCTGCTCATGAGCATTTGTTTCGCGGCTTTTCTGCCGTCCGGTGATCGGCCGAAATCTGGGCGTGATCTATCCCGTTTGATATCTACCCGCGTAGAATTTCCGGCCAGGTACGCTGAGTGGACCCGCGGGGGTCCGGGGTACCCCCTCCGGAGAAACAGCCGCACCACACCACCACACCGGGAGTGCCAGTGGCACGCGTCGTAGTCGACGTCATGCTCAAGCCCGAGATCCTCGACCCGCAGGGACAGGCGGTGCAGCGCGCACTGCCCCGTCTCGGCTTCGAGGGAATCGCGGACGTACGTCAGGGAAAGCGTTTCGAGCTGCAGGTCGAGGGGCCGGTCGACGACGCCGCCCTCGCCCGTATTCACGAGATGGCGGAGACGTTCCTCGCCAACACCGTGATCGAGGACTTCACCGTCAAGGTGGAGAACGCCGAGGAGTCGAAGTGACTGCTCGTATCGGAGTCGTCACCTTTCCGGGCACGCTCGACGACCAGGACGCCCTTCGGGCCGTACGGGTCGCGGGTGCCGAATCCGTATCGCTGTGGCACCGCGACAAGGACCTGCACCAGGTCGACGCGGTCATCCTCGCGGGCGGATTCTCCTACGGCGACTATCTGCGCGCCGGAGCCATCTCCCGGTTCTCGCCGGTCATGGAGACGGTGATCGAGCAGGCGAAGGCGGGCATGCCCGTCCTCGGCATCTGCAACGGCTTCCAGATCCTGACCGAGGCGCATCTGCTGCCCGGCGCGATGCTGCGCAACAACCACCTGCACTTCATCTGCCGCGACCAGACGCTGCGCGTCGAGAACGCGGAGACCGCCTGGACCTCGGACTACTCCGCGGGCCAGGAGATCTCCGTACCGCTCAAGAACATGGACGGCCGCTACACCGCCGACGAGCACACGCTCGACGCGCTGGAGGCCGAGGGCCGCGTCGCCTTCCGGTATGTGGGCGCAAACCCCAACGGCTCGCTGCGCGACATCGCCGGCATCACCAACGCCGTGGGCAACGTCGTCGGCCTGATGCCGCACCCGGAGCACGCCGTGGAGCCGCTGATCGGCACCGGTCGCACCGACGGTCTCGGCTTCTTCACCTCGATCATCAAGAAGCTGGTCAACGCATGAGCCTGGACACGGTCAAGCACGCGGCCGAAACCCCGGAGACCGAGCAGCCCTGGAAGGAACTCGGCCTCAAGGAGGACGAGTACGCCCGCATCCGCGAGATCCTGGGCCGCCGTCCCACCGGCGCCGAGCTCGCCATGTACTCGGTGATGTGGTCCGAGCACTGCTCGTACAAGAGCAGCAAGGTCCACCTCAAGCAGTTCGGCGAGAAGGTCCCCGCCAACGACGCGATGCTCGTCGGCATCGGCGAGAACGCCGGTGTGGTCGACGTCGGACAGGGGTACGCGGTCACCTTCAAGGTCGAGTCGCACAACCACCCCTCGTACATCGAGCCCTACCAGGGCGCGGCGACCGGCGTCGGCGGCATCGTCCGCGACATCCTCGCCATGGGCGCCCGCCCGGTCGCCGTCGTCGACCCGCTGCGCTTCGGCGCGGCCGACCACCCGGACACCAAGCGCGTCCTGCCGGGTGTCGTCGCGGGCATCGGCGGGTACGGCAACTGCCTCGGCCTGCCGAACATCGGCGGCGAGGTCGTTTTCGACGCCTGCTACCAGGGGAACCCGCTCGTCAACGCCGGCTGCATCGGCGTGATGAAGCACGAGGACATCCACCTCGCGCAGGCCTCGGGTCCCGGCAACAAGGTCATCCTGTACGGCGCCCGCACCGGTGGCGACGGCATCGGCGGCGTCTCCGTGCTGGCCTCGGAGACCTTCGAGTCGACCGGCCCGGCCAAGCGCCCCGCCGTCCAGGTCGGCGACCCGTTCCAGGAGAAGCTCCTCATCGAGTGCACCCTGGAGATCTTCAAGGAGAAGCTCGTCGCGGGCATCCAGGACCTCGGCGGCGCCGGGCTCTCCTGCGCCACGTCCGAGCTGGCCTCCGCGGGCTCCGGCGGCATGCGCGTCGAGCTGGACACCGTGCCGCTGCGCGACTCCTCCCTCTCGCCCGAGGAAATCCTCATGAGCGAGTCGCAGGAGCGCATGTGCGCGATCGTCGAGCCGCAGCACGTCGACCGCTTCCTGGAGATCTGCGAGAAGTGGGACGTCATCGCCACCGTCATCGGTGAGGTGACCGAGGGTTCGCAGCTGGAGATCTTCTGGCACGGCGAGCAGATCGTGGACGTTCCGCCGCGGTCCGTCGCCCACGAGGGCCCGACCTACCACCGCCCGTTCGCCCGCCCGTCCTGGCAGGACGCGCTCCAGGCGGACGACGCCGGCAAGCTGGCCCGCCCGGCGAACGCCGCCGAGCTGCGCGAGCAGGTCCTCAAGCTGGTCTCGTCGCCGAACCAGGCGTCGAAGTCCTGGATCACCGACCAGTACGACCGTTTCGTGCAGGGCAACACCGTCCTCGCGATGCCCGAGGACGCCGGCATGGTCCGCATCGACGAGGAGTCCAACCTCGGCGTGGCCATGGCGACCGACGGCAACGGCCGGTACGCGAAGCTCGACCCGTACACCGGTGCCCAGCTCGCGCTGGCGGAGTCGTACCGCAACGTCGCCGCCTCCGGTGCCAAGCCGCTCGCGATCTCGGACTGCCTGAACTTCGGTTCGCCCGAGGACCCGGACGTCATGTGGCAGTTCGCCGAGGCCACCCGCGGTCTCGCGGACGGCTGCCTGGAGCTGGGCACGCCGGTCACCGGCGGCAACGTCTCGCTGTACAACCAGACCGGGGAGACGGCGATCCACCCGACGCCGGTCGTGGCCGTGCTCGGTGTGATCGACGACGTCACGCGGCGCACGCCGGTCGCCTTCGCGGAAGAGGGCCAGCTCCTCTACCTGCTGGGCGACACCCGCGAGGAGTTCGGCGGCTCGGCCTGGTCCGAGGTCGTCCACAACCACCTCGGCGGCATGCCGCCCAAGGTGGACCTCGGCCGCGAGAAGCTGCTCGCCGAGATCCTTATCTCGGCCTCCCGCGACGGCATGATCGACGCGGCGCACGACCTGTCGGACGGCGGCCTGGTCCAGGCCGTCACCGAATCCTGCCTGCGCGGCGGGAAGGGTGCCCGGCTGGTCGTGCCGGACGGTCTCGACGCGTTCACGCTGCTGTTCTCCGAGTCCGCGGGCCGCGCGGTCGTCTCGGTGCCGCGCAGCGAGGAGCTGCGGTTCAACGACATGTGCGGGGCGCGCGGTCTGCCCGTGACCCGCATCGGTGTCGTGGACGGCGACGCGATCGAGGTCCAGGGCGAGTTCGGCATCCCGCTGAGCGAGCTGCGTACGGCGCACGAGGAGACGATCCCGGCGCTGCTCGCGTAGTCCCCGGACGGCTCACGCCGAAACCCCCGACCGGTCCGCCCGGTCGGGGGTTTCGCGTTGTGTGTACGGGGAAGGCCTCCGGCCCGTGCGGGGGTCTGGAAGAAGCGGACCCCGGTGGTGGCGACGTGCGCCGCTGTGGCCGCTTCGCTGTCCCCGAATCTGTGTACTGAGTCAAATTTTAATGCGAGATTAATTTTCATCCTGGTACAGTGAGGACATGACCGAGGGGATGGGCCTGCGCGAGCGCAAGAAGATGGAAACCCGGCGGCGGCTGCTGGAAACGGCCACCAGGCTCTTCTCCGAGCGCGGATTCGACCAGGTATCCGTCGCGGAGATCGCCGACGCGGCCGATGTGTCGAAGATGACCGTCTTCAACTACTTCGACAGCAAGGAGGACCTGGTCTTCGCGCCGCTGGAGGAGCACGTCGGCGACGCAGCCCAGGTCGTACGGGACCGCGCGCCCGGCGAATCGGCGGTGGCGGCGATACGCCGGCAGTTCATCGAGGCCATCGAGGGCCACGACCCGTCGGTGGGGATGGGTGACAAGCCGTTGGCGCTCGGCATCGTGCGGCTCATCATGGAGACGCCGGCCCTGCTCACCCGCGCCCACTCCTTCTTCGTCCGCACCCAGGACCAGCTCACCGAAGCGCTGATCGAGGAGGGCGAGGAGCCGGTCGTCGCGCGCATCGTCGCCTCCCAGATCCTCGGCACCCGGAACGCGCTGCTCACCGAGAACCGCCGCCGCCTGCTGGCCGGCGAACCGTCCGCCGCGGTCGCCGCGGACGCCGTCGTCCTCGCCCACCGGGGCTTCGACCTGCTGGAGAAGGGCCTCGGCGACTACGCGACGCGCGCCTGACCCGGGGCCCGCCTACGCGGGGCGGCAGCGCTGTCAGTGCCACGCCGTAGGCTCCCCCGCATGCCGCCCTCGCAGAAGCGCGCCCGTCGCTACGACCCGGCCAGGACCCGCACCGCGGTCCTCGCCCAGTTCACGCACGTACGGGACGCCGTGCGCACGCTGACCCCGCAGCAGCTCGCCGCGCCGAGCGGGCTGGGGGAGTGGACGGTGCGCGAGCTCGCCGCCCACATCACCATGGCCCTCTCGCACGTCGGCCAGACGCTGGAGCTTCCCGCACCGGCCCTGGCCAAACCCGAGGTGACCCTCCTGGAGTGGCCGTTCACCACGGCGGCCCGCGCCACCGGGATCGCGGACGACACCGCCGAGCGGGCCGCCGGCCACACCGACCTGGACGCCCTGTACGCGGAGGTCGCCGCCCGCTTCGAGGGACTGGTGCCCGCGGCGTCCGAGGACCGGCTGCTGGGCACCCGGGTCGGGGCGATGCGCCTCGGCGACTTCCTGGTCACCCGGACCGTGGAGCTGATCGTCCACACCTACGACCTCAACGCGGCGACCGGGCTCTCCGTCCCGTACGACCGGCAGGCGCTCGCCGCGTGCAGCCGGCTGCTCGCCGACGCGCTGGCCGAGAAGGCACCCGGCGGCTCGGTCGAGGTCCGGGTGCCGCCGTTCGCCGTGGTCCAGTGCGTCCAGGGCCCGCGCCACACCCGGGGCACCCCGCCCAACGTCGTCGAGACCGACCCGCTGACCTGGATACGGCTGGCGACCGGGCGTACGGAATGGGCGCGCGAGGTCGAGGCGGCGAAGGTCGCGGCGAGCGGCGAGCGGGCGGACCTGTCGGAGCTGCTCCCCCTGATGGGGTGACCGCCCCCGATCGGCCTCCGCGCGGGAACCGGAACGCCCGCGCCGACCGTCTCACCCCCATGCAGCTCCCCATCCAGGCACCCACGCGGCGCAAGCGTCTGGCCGTCGGCCTGCTGGCCGCCCTGCTCACCCTCGCCGCCTGCGGCACGGAGAAGGCCGGCGAGCCCGGGGCGGGCTCCCGGTCCGCACCCGCCGGTGACAGCGGCTCCGTACAGCCCGCCGCGGACCTGACCGGCGTGCGCTGGAGCGTGGACTCGGTGACGGTCGACGGGAAGCGCACCGACGCACCCGCCGGCGCGTATGTCGAGATCGACGGGAAGGGGCGGGCGAGCGGCCGGTACGGCTGCAACCAGTTCACCGCGCGCGCCCGGATCGACGGGCACACCGTCACCGTCGAGCCGGAGCTGACCACCCAAATCGGCTGCCCACCGGACGTCCAGCACTTCGAGTCCCTGCTGGCCGACGCCCTCAGCGGCAAGCTCACGGCGGCCGTGGAGAAGAGGACCCTCACCCTGACCACGGCGAAGGGCGACACCATCGCGCTGACCGCCCGGCGCCCGGTCCCGCTCGCCGGCACCGACTGGCGGGTCACCACCCTCGCCACCGGCTCCACCGCCTCCTCCGTGCCCGCCGGTACGGAGGACCGGGCGCGGATCACCTTCGGCCGCGACGGCACGGTCCACGGCACCCTCGGCTGCAACACCTTCCGGGGCACGGCGAAGGTGTCCGGCTCGGCCATCGCCTTCGGCACGCTCGCCGTCACCCGCAAGATGTGCCCGGACCCGGAGATGCGCCTCGAACGCGCCGTACGGGCGGTGCTCGACGGGACCACGACGACCTTCGGCATCGACCGGCGCACCCTGACCCTCACCACGAAGGACGGTGCGCGGGGGCTCGGTGCCCGGGCCGCCGACCGGAACAGCTGACCGGAACAGCTGACCGGACGGTCGGCGGAAGAGCCCGGCGGACGCGACGAGATGGCGCATACCGGGCGGCGCCGGTGTGAGGCTCGCCACGAAACGACCGTTCGGGCTCCTCACCCCGGGGGGCCGCGTACCGCCTCACACAGCGCCACGAACCGGTCCGGCGGCCCCGCTCACACGGTGGCCGGAACCTGCCGGTAACCCATCGGCGGTCCGGGCGTAGCCTGCCCTGCGACGGTTGCCGCGCGTAGATCCGGGAAGAGCCACGGTCACCGTGCGTGACTGCTCCGGCGGGTCCTGGAGCGCGCTCGAAGGGCTCCGCACCAGCGGTCCGGCGGGGGATCCCCAATTCGGACCAGTGGTCGATCTCCCCTACACTCGATGGCGTGCCCCGTGGTGATGGACGACTCAACCACGACCTGCTCCCCGGAGAGAAAGGCCCCCAGGACGCTTGCGGCGTCTTCGGTGTCTGGGCTCCGGGCGAAGAGGTCGCCAAGCTCACCTATTTCGGACTGTATGCCCTGCAGCACCGTGGACAGGAGTCCGCGGGCATCGCAGTGAGCAACGGGTCCCAGATCCTGGTCTTCAAGGACATGGGACTGGTCTCGCAGGTCTTCGACGAAACCTCCCTGGGATCGCTCCAGGGCCATATCGCGGTCGGACATGCCCGCTACTCCACCACCGGTGCCTCGGTGTGGGAGAACGCGCAGCCGACGTTCCGTGCGACCGCGCACGGCTCGATCGCCCTCGGTCACAACGGGAACCTGGTCAACACGGCCCAGCTCGCGGAGATGGTCGCCGACCTCCCGCGCAAGGACGGCCGCGCCACCCAGGTCGCCGCGACCAACGACACCGATCTGGTGACCGCGCTGCTCGCCGGCCAGACCGACGAGGACGGCAAGCCGCTCACCATCGAGGAGGCCGCCGCCAAGGTGCTTCCCGAGGTGCGGGGTGCCTTCTCCCTGGTCTTCATGGACGAGCACACGCTCTACGCCGCCCGTGACCCGCAGGGCATCCGCCCGCTGGTCCTCGGCCGCCTGGAGCGCGGCTGGGTCGTCGCGTCGGAGTCCGCCGCCCTCGACATCTGCGGCGCCAGCTTCGTCCGCGAGATCGAGCCGGGCGAGATGGTCGCCGTCGACGAGAACGGTCTGCGCACCTCTAGATTCGCGGAAGCGAAGCCCAAGGGCTGCGTCTTCGAGTACGTCTACCTGGCGCGCCCCGATACCGACATCGCGGGCCGCAACGTCTATCTCTCCCGTGTGGAGATGGGCCGCAAGCTGGCCGCGGAAGCGCCCGTCGACGCGGATCTGGTCATAGCGACCCCGGAGTCCGGCACCCCGGCCGCCATCGGTTACGCGGAGGCCAGCGGGATTCCGTTCGGCGCCGGCCTGGTGAAGAACGCCTATGTCGGCCGGACCTTCATCCAGCCGTCCCAGACGATCCGCCAGCTGGGCATCCGCCTCAAGCTCAACCCGCTCAAGGAAGTCATCAAGGGCAAGCGCCTGGTGGTCGTCGACGACTCGATCGTCCGCGGCAACACCCAGCGCGCACTGGTCCGGATGCTCCGCGAGGCCGGCGCCGCCGAGATCCACATCCGGATCTCGTCCCCGCCGGTGAAGTGGCCCTGCTTCTTCGGCATCGACTTCGCGACCCGCGCCGAGCTGATCGCCAACGGCATGTCCGTCGAGGAGATCGGCACGTCGATGGGCGCCGACTCGCTCGCGTACATCTCGATCGACTCGATGATCGAGGCGACGACGATCGACAAGCCGAACCTGTGCCGCGCCTGCTTCGACGGCGAGTACCCGATGGAGCTCCCGGACCCGGAGCTGCTCGGCAAGCAGCTGCTGGAGACCGAGCTGGCGGCGGGCCCCGCGGCGACCGCGGCGGCCGACGCGCTGCGGCGTCCGTGATCCGGACCGTCCGGCAGCCCTTCCCCCAGCCCCGTATTTCCACACGAAAGATCCCAGGCAATGTCTGAGACAACAGGTGCTTCCTACGCGGCAGCGGGCGTCGACATCGAGGCCGGCGACCGCGCTGTCGAGCTGATGAAGGAGTGGGTGAAGAAGACGCAGCGCCCCGAGGTCGCAGGACTCGGCGGCCTCGGCGGATTCGCCGGTCTCTTCGACGCCTCGGCGCTCAAGCGCTACGAGCGTCCGCTCCTGGCCTCCGCCACGGACGGCGTCGGCACCAAGGTCGACCTCGCCCGCCAGATGGGCGTGTACGACACCATCGGTCACGACCTCGTCGGCATGGTCGTCGACGACCTCGTCGTCTGCGGCGCCGAGCCGCTGTTCATGACCGACTACATCTGCGTCGGCAAGGTGCACCCCGAGCGTGTCGCGGCCATCGTCAAGGGCATCGCCGAGGGCTGTGTGCTGGCCGGCTGCGCCCTGGTCGGCGGCGAGACGGCCGAGCACCCGGGTCTGCTGGGCGCGGACGACTTCGACGTGGCCGGTGCGGGCACGGGCGTCGTCGAGGCCGACCGCCTGCTGGGCCCCGACCGCATCCGCGAGGGTGACGCCGTGATCGCCATGGCGTCCTCCGGGCTTCACTCGAACGGGTACTCGCTCGTCCGCCACGTGGTCTTCGACCGGGCCGGCTGGACGCTGGACCGCCAGGTCGAGGAGTTCGGCCGGACCCTGGGCGAGGAGCTCCTGGAGCCGACCCGGATCTACTCGCTGGACTGCCTCGCGCTCACCCGTACGACCGAGGTGCACGGCTTCAGCCACGTCACCGGCGGCGGCCTGGCCAACAACCTGGCCAGGGTCATCCCCGACACCCTGCACGCGACGGTGGACCGCTCCACGTGGACGCCGGGCGCGGTGTTCGACCTCGTCGGCAAGGCCGGCCAGGTCGAGCAGCTGGAGCTGGAGAAGACGCTCAACATGGGCGTCGGCATGATCGCGGTCGTCCCCGCCGAGTCCGTGGACGCGGCCCTGACGACGCTGGCCGACCGGGGCGTCGACTCCTGGGTCGCCGGCGAGATCACCGCCCGCGGCGACCACGCGACGGGCGCCGAGCTGGTGGGTTCGTACGCACGCTGAGCGGGAACACCGGCCGGGCCGACGGGCCCGGCCGGTCACCGTCCGCCTCGGCCTTCCCGCACCGGGACAGCCCAGACCCGCACCGGGACAGCCCAGACCCGCACCGGGACAGCGCGAACCTGTACCGGTACAGCACAAAACCCGGTCCGAAGCAGCTCCGGACCGGGGTGATGTGTCAGCGCGAGGTCAAGCGCCGCGGCGCTTGGACGACGGACCGGACTGGTCGTTCTCGTCCTCGTCCTCGTCGTTGTTGTACAGATCCGCGTACTGTGCGTACGGGTCATCTTCCTCGTCGTCGTCCTCGAACGGCTCCGCGTTCGGTGGCTGACTCGAAGTCGATGCGCCCAGCTCATTGGCCAGACGCGACAGGTCCGTCCCGCCGCTGCTGTACTTCAGCTGGCGGGCGACCTTGGTCTGCTTGGCCTTTGCCCGGCCGCGCCCCATGGCTCGACCCCCTCGGTGACGGGGCTCGACGGCCCCAGAGTCTTGACACGCGTTCATGTTTCAGGACGGACTCTCGGCAGAGAGACCGTGCCTGTAGAGCTTTAACGGTACCTGCTTCCGCGGCCATACGGTACGCCGCCCGCATCACGTGCCCCGGAAGAGGACCTGCGAGACGTCCCGTCCTCGCTGGTCAACTGCGATTTTAACCTCTTATCGGCAGGCGACCCGCCGACCGGCGTGAGTCTTGTCTCGCCGGTCGGCTGGCCGCGGCCGCACGAAGGGCCTCCGGGTCAGCGGCGGCGGGCCTCCGCCATGCGCTGCTCGGCGATCCGGTCGGCCGCGGCGGCCGGCGGAATGCCGTCCTCCTTCGCACGTGCGAATATGGCCAGCGTGGTGTCGAAGATCCTCGTGGCCTTCGCCTTGCACCGGTCGAAGTCGAAGCCGTGCAGCTCGTCGGCGACCTGGATGACCCCGCCCGCGTTCACCACGTAGTCCGGCGCGTAGAGGATCGCGCGGTCCGCGAGGTCCTTCTCGACGCCGGGGTGCGCGAGCTGGTTGTTGGCCGCGCCGCACACCACCTTCGCGGTGAGCACCGGCACGCTGTCGTCGTTGAGGGCGCCGCCCAGCGCGCACGGGGCGTAGATGTCGAGGCCCTCGGTGCGGATGAGCGCCTCGGTGTCGGCCGCGACGGCGACCTCGGGGTGCTTCTCGGTGATCCGGCGCACCGACTCCTCGCGCACATCGGTGATCACGACCTCGGCGCCGTCCGAGAGCAGGTGCTCGACGAGGTGGTGGCCGACCTTGCCGACTCCGGCGACCCCCACTTTTCGGCCACGCAGCGTCGGGTCGCCCCACAGGTGCTGGGCCGAGGCCCGCATGCCCTGGAAGACGCCGAACGCGGTGAGCACCGAGGAGTCGCCGGCGCCGCCGTTCTCGGGGGAGCGGCCGGTGGTCCAGCGGCACTCGCGGGCCACGACGTCCATGTCGGCGACGTACGTGCCGACGTCGCAGGCCGTCACGTACCGGCCGCCGAGCGAGGCCACGAACCGGCCGTAGGCCAGGAGCAGTTCCTCACTCTTGAGCTGCTCCGGGTCGCCGATGATGACGGCCTTGCCGCCGCCGTGGTCGAGCCCGGCCAGGGCGTTCTTGTACGACATGCCGCGCGCGAGGTTCAGCGCGTCGGCGACGGCCTCGGCCTCGGAGGCGTACGGGTAGAAGCGGGTGCCGCCGAGGGCGGGGCCCAGGGCGGTGGAGTGGAGGGCGATGACGGCCTTGAGGCCGCTGGCCCGGTCCTGGCAGAGGACGACTTGTTCGTGTCCGCCCTGGTCCGAGTGGAACAGGGTGTGCAGGACATCGACAGGCGCGCCGGTCACATCGGTCACTGTGGTGACTCCCAAGTACGAAGCGGCGGAAAGACCCTCCTGAAGGTGGGGAGGGCCCACCGGTCCGGCCGCGTGGGCAGGCCCGGTGGGCAGAAGCGTAAGTCCTACCCCCACGTAGATCTGTTCCGGTGCCAAGGATCACCCCCCACCGGGGGACAGGCGTGACACGATCACCGCATGTCGGTGGTGTCTTCGGTGCTGGTTCCCTACGCGTCCTACCTTCGGGTGTACGAGCCACTGGTGGCCTTCCCGCAGGACGAGCGCGCCCACTGGGCCCGGTACGCGGCCCGCGACCGGACCCCCACGGCCCAGGACGAACTTCGGCGCTCGCTGGCCGACTTGGCGGCGACCCCGCCCGCCGGGGTGCCCGTGCACGAGAGCGCCGACGCGTTCGTGGCGGAGCTGGACGGGGTGGTGTGCGTCTGCCCGTGGCGGACCAGGCTGCGCGGCTGGCTGGCCCTGGACGGGCTGGCGGAGCTGTTCCCCGCGCCGGTGCTCGACGCGGTGCTGCCGCCGGTGGTGCGCGGTCAGGCGCTGGCGGACCACGAGCGGTGGGCGGAGCACAATCCGGATGCCCGGCCGTGGATCAGGACGGCGGTGTGGCAGGTCCCGGTCCGCTGGTTCGTGCTGTTCGAGGACGGGGAGCGGGAGCACGTGGTGGCCGGGCCGGACGGGGAGCCGCCGGTGTTCCGGTACCGGACGCGGATGGTCGAGGCGCGGCGCCGGCTGGCCCGGTCGCTGCGGACGCTGCGGGAGACGATGGACGAGGGTCCGCTGACCGCGGGTCTTGTGGACGTCGGGCGGTGGCTGGAGGAGTTCCACCCGCGCGCGCTCGTCGAGCTGGACTACGGCGGGCTCGTGCACGCGCTGCCGGAGCGGCACCTCAGCGAGGACCGGAGCGCGGCCGACGTGGCGGAGGGCATCGCGGCGCTGCGGGCCGGCGAGGCCGAGAGGGCCGCCGAGGCCTACGCGCGGCTCGCGGAGCGCTGGCGCGCCGTGAGGGACCGTCAGTTCGCCAACTGACCGGGGTGTCACCCGCGCGGAGCGGAGTGTGAACCCGTTTCGGATGTGACACGTGAGGGTGAAGGGACTGAAGGGTCCTGGGAGGCGGTGGGACCTACGTCCCGAACCGGGCCTTTGGCTCAACCGTGATGGATAGCACTTACGGGGCCCTTGCGCCCTTCCCCACCCCTCGTGCCAAAATAGGACAAGGAGTCCGGTGAGGGCTCCATCCGTCCATGTATGGGCGGATCGCTCGGCATTGCACGCTATGGGGGGTCTGGTGACCCCTGATCGCTCTGTGACTGATCGTCACGGTGGCGTGACTGTCCGCTATGGCATGGTCCATCGGCTTTCCGTCGCTGATGAACACCTGGGAGGGCAATTCCATCGGTTTGGCCGACGCGGCTGGACGGATGGTGTAGTTGTAGTGCCGAGGACAAGCCGTTCGTCCTATAACCGACTCGGCCCGCGTCCGCCATTTCGGGCAACGCGGGTCAAGGTGCAGAATTTAGAGGAATGAACCGAGATGGTTCGGTTCTCCCGAGGAGGCCGCTCATGACCGCTCGCACCCCTGATGCCGAGCCGCTGCTGACCCCGGCTGAGGTTGCCACGATGTTCCGCGTGGACCCGAAGACGGTTACCCGTTGGGCGAAGGCAGGCAAGCTCACGTCCATCCGCACGCTCGGTGGGCATCGCCGGTACCGCGAGGCAGAGGTCCGCGCACTGCTTGCGGGTATTCCGCAGCAGCGCAGCGAGGCCTGACAAACCCCCTGTCACCCCGTCACACCTGGGCTTTTGGGTCCCCCAACCCACTTGCTCACCCATAGCTCCATATGACGGGCGCCCGCCCCAACGGGCGCCATACCTGTGCCGCACGGGTCATGTCATCCGATCGCGCTGGACTCCGCCGGGTCCAGCGCGATCTTTTTGTGTCCGCGCCGGCCCTGCCCGTAGTGTCCGCGCCGACCCTGCCCGCACCCGCTCCTGCCCGCCCGTCGGGGCCCGTTCGCGCAGACCGGCACGGAGGCCGGGGCGTTCGCCCGGGGTGTCGGGGGGTGGTCCGAGGGTATCCGGAGGGTGTCCCTCCGGACGGTGCAATTGCACATATTAAATTCGCCAGTTGTAGGAAGGGTGTAAATTCCCCCCTTCTCAAAACTGATTCAGTGACACCCGTCACACCGCATGGATGTTGCCAACTACGAGCCTGCCACTGTGAGGAAGCCGACGGCGCCGCCAAAGGTCATGTGGTGGGAGGACTTACGTCCCCGCCCCGTGGTGCCCGTACGGGAACCCGTCGACGCCCCTCGTGCGCTTCGGGGACCCTCAGTCGGTTCCATCGGCCGCCCCGGCGTTCAGAGAGGCCGCCACGGGCTCCGTGGCGAGCCGCAGCAGCCGGGCGCAGACCGCGCAGCGCCGAGTCAGATGGCGGTAGCCGGACGCGGCCGCCAGATGGGCGCGCAGCAGCGCACGGACGTCGTGCCGGGGCGCCCTCCCGCGGTCCCGCGCCGCCTCGCAGTGGTCCTCGCCCGTCGATGCCCCCATCGCGCCACCTCCCGGTGGATGCGCGCCGCCCCGCTCCGGGAAATCCGGGGGCGGCCCCTGGTTTCTGAGTACTCGTCGACGGACACCGCAGTCAAGACGCGCGAAAGCCCGGATCCAGGGGATCCGGGCTTTCGTTACTGCGGTCCTGACGGGATTTGAACCCGCGGCCTCCACCTTGACAGGGTGGCGAGCACTCCTAACTGCTCCACAGGACCAGGTTTCGCTGCCTTCCTCGCGTCCGGCTGCGAAAACAGACTGTACAGGAGTTCAGCGGGTGCGGTCGAACTCACTCCTGGTGGTGCCCCCGTTACGGAGACCCTCTAGGGGGCCGCTGCGTCGATGGCCTTCACGATCCGCTTGTCCGAGACGGGGAACGCGGTGCCCAGGGCGTGCGCGAAGTAGCTCACCCGTAGCTCCTCGATCATCCACCGGATGTCCAGCACCTCCTGGGGGACGGGCCGGCCCTTGGGCAACTGCTCCAGCAGCCAGGCGTACTCGTCCTGCATCTCGTGGACCTTCTCCATGCGCGTGGTGTCGCGCTGGACGTTGGTCGGCATCTGCTGGAGCCTGCGGTCCTCGGCGACCAGGTACCGCATCAGGTCGGGCAGCCTGCGCAGCCCGGTCGCGGTGACGAAGCCGGGCGGCATCAGGCGCGCCAGGTGATCGCGTACGTCCGTGACGTTGTTGATCAGGACCAGGCTGTTGGTGGCCTTCAGCCGGCGCTCGCAGGCCTGCCAGGCGGCCAGGATCTGCTGGACCTGGCCGATCGTGCGCACGGTCAGGTCCACCAGGTCCGCGCGCACCTTGTCGTACAGCGTCCGGAACGACGCCTCGTCCCAGGCGGGGCCGCCGTGCGCCGCGATCAGCCGGTCGGCGGCCGCCGTCGCGCAGTCGTCGAACAGGGCCTGGATCGAGCCGTGCGGATTGCGGGACAGGGCCAGCTTCTGCTGGTTCGTCAGCTTGTCCGAGGCGAACTTCGCCGGGTTCACCGGGATGTTCAGCAGGATCAGCTTCCGGGTGCCCCGCCACATGGCCTGCTGCTGCTCGGCCTCCGTGTCGAAGAGGCGTACGGCCACGGTCTCGCCCCGGTCGACGAGGGCCGGGTAGGCCTTCACCGGCTGTCCGGCCCGCCGCGTCTCGAAGACCCGGTCGAGCGTGCCGATCGTCCAGTCGGTGAGCCCCGAACGCTCGATGGACTCGCCGGAGGGCCCCGCGGTCGCCGCGGCGGCCTTGGACAGGGCCTGACGGGCCTTCGGGCGCAGCTGGAGCTTCAACGCCTCCAGGTCCTTGTCCTCGGCGACCCTGCGGCGCCGCTCGTCGACGATCCGGAACGTGATCTTGAGGTGGTCCGGGACCCGGTCCAGGTCGAAGTCGTCAGCGGTGACCGGGACCCCGACCATCCGCTGGAGCTCACGGGCCAACGTCGCCGGCAGCGGTTCCTGGAGGGGCACGGCCCGGTCCAGGAACTTGTCCGCGTAGTTCGGCGCGGGCACGTAGTGCCGGCGGATCGGCTTGGGCAGCGAGCGGATCAGTTCGGTGACGACCTCCTCGCGCAGGCCCGGGATCTGCCAGTCGAAGCCCTCGGATGTGACCTGGTTCAGCACCTGGAGCGGAATGTGGACGGTCACCCCGTCGGCGTCCGCCCCGGGCTCGAACTGGTAGGTCACCCGGAACTTGAGCTTCCCCTGCCGCCAGGAGTCCGGGTAGTCGTCCTTGGTGACGGCCCCGGCCTTCTCGTTGATGAGCATCGAGCGCTCGAAGTCGAGTGCGTCCGGCTCGTCGCGCCGCTTGTGCTTCCACCACGAGTCGAAGTGCGCGCCGGAGACGATGTGTTCGGGGATGCGCTGGTCGTAGAAGTCGAACAGCGTCTCGTCGTCGACGAGGATGTCGCGGCGCCGGGCGCGGTGCTCCAGCTCCTCGACCTCGCCGAGCAGTTTGCGGTTGTCGTGGAAGAACTGGTGGTGCGTGCGCCAGTCGCCCTCGACCAGGGCGTTGCGGATGAAGAGGTCCCGCGAGGTCTCCTGGTCGATACGGCCGAAATTGATCTTGCGCTGGGCGACGATCGGCACGCCGTACAGCGTGACCCGCTCGTACGCCATCACCGCGGCCTGGTCCTTCTCCCAGTGCGGCTCGCTGTAGGTGCGCTTCAGCAGGTGCTGGGCCAGCGGCTCGATCCACTCCGGCTCGACCCGGGCGTTGACCCGTGCCCACAGCCGGGACGTCTCGACCAGCTCCGCCGACATCACGAACCGCGGCTGCTTCTTGAACAGCGCCGATCCGGGGAAGATCGCGAACTTGGCGCTGCGGGCGCCCAGGTACTCGTTCTTCTCCGTGTCCTTCAGCCCGATGTGCGACAGCAGCCCGGCCAGCAGCGAGGTGTGCACCGACTGCTCGGGCGCATCGTCCTCGTTGAGCTCGATACCCATCTGCTTGGCGACCGTACGCAGCTGCGCGTAGATGTCCTGCCACTCGCGGATGCGGAGGAAGTTCAGGTACTCCTGCTTGCACATCCGGCGGAAGCTGGAGGAGCCGCGCTCCTTCTGCTGCTCGCGGACGTAGCGCCACAGGTTCAGGAAGGCCAGGAAGTCGGAGGTCTCGTCCTTGAACCGGGCGTGCTGCTGGTCGGCCTGCGTCTGCTTGTCGGACGGCCGCTCGCGCGGGTCCTGGATGGAGAGCGCGGCGGCGATGACCATGACCTCGCGTACGCAGCCGTTGCGGTCGGCCTCGACGACCATACGGGCGAGGCGCGGGTCCACCGGCAGCTGCGAGAGCTTGCGGCCGAGCGGGGTCAGCCGCTTCTTCGGATCCTTCTCCGCCGCGTCGAGGGCGCCCAGCTCCTGGAGGAGCTGCACGCCGTCGCGGATGTTGCGGTGGTCCGGCGGGTCGATGAAGGGGAACTTCTCGATGTCGCCGAGGCCGGCGGCGGTCATCTGGAGGATGACGGAGGCCAGGTTCGTACGAAGGATCTCCGCGTCGGTGAACTCCGGGCGCGTCAGGAAGTCGTCCTCGGAGTACAGCCGGATGCAGATGCCGTCCGAGGTACGGCCGCAGCGGCCCTTGCGCTGGTTGGCGCTGGCCTGCGAGATCCGCTCGATCGGCAGCCGCTGCACCTTGGTGCGGTGGCTGTAGCGGGAGATGCGGGCGGTGCCCGGGTCGATCACGTACTTGATGCCGGGGACGGTCAGCGAGGTCTCGGCGACGTTGGTCGCCAGAACGATCCTGCGACCCGTGTGGCGCTGGAACACCCGGTGCTGCTCGGCGTGCGACAGGCGCGCGTAGAGGGGAAGCACCTCGGTATGGCGCAGGTTCCGTTTGCCGAGCGCGTCGGCGGTGTCGCGGATCTCCCGCTCGCCGGAGAGGAAGACCAGCACGTCGCCGGGGCCCTCGCCCTGGAGCTCGTCGACGGCGTCGCAGATCGCGGTGATCTGGTCGCGGTCGGAGTCCTCGCCGTCCTCCTCCAGGAGCGGCCGGTACCGCACCTCCACCGGGTACGTACGCCCGCTGACCTCGATGACCGGCGCGTCGCCGAAGTGGCGCGAGAAGCGTTCCGGGTCGATGGTCGCGGAGGTGACGACGACCTTCAGGTCCGGGCGCCTGGGCAGCAGCCGGGCCAGATAGCCGAGCAGGAAGTCGATGTTCAGCGACCGCTCGTGGGCCTCGTCGATGATGATCGTGTCGTACGCCAGCAGCTCGCGGTCCGTCTGGATCTCCGCGAGCAGGATGCCGTCCGTCATCAGCTTGACGAAGGTGGCGTCCGGGTTCACCTGGTCGGTGAAGCGGACCTTCCAGCCGACGGCTTCGCCCAGCGGCGTCTTCAGCTCGTCGGCGATCCGCTCGGCCACCGTGCGCGCGGCGATCCGGCGTGGCTGGGTGTGCCCGATCATGCCCCGGACGCCCCGGCCCAGCTCCACGCAGATCTTCGGGATCTGGGTGGTCTTGCCGGAGCCGGTCTCACCGGCGACGATCACGACCTGGTGGTCGCGTATCGCCTCCAGGATCTCGTCCTTCTTCTGGCTGACCGGAAGCTGTTCGGGGTACGTGACGGCGGGCACCCGGCCCGCCCGCTGCGTGAGCCGCCCGGCCGCCTTGTCCGCCTGGGCGGCGATCTCGTCCAGCACGGCCTGCTGGGCCTCGGGCTTGCGGATGCGTCGGGCGCCCTCAAGGCGGCGGCCGAGCCGGTTCGCGTCGCGGAGCGAGAGCTGCGCGAGCCGGGACTGGAGATCGGCGAAGGAAGTAGACATACGGATCCCAGGATCTCACCCGGGCCCGAGGAAGGGCGAACCCATTTCGGGCGGCGCCTCCCTGGAGGCCGCCCGGTACGACGAAGGCCCCGTCCACCGGACGGGGCCTTCGGGTGGTGGCTGGGGCCGGGATCGAACCGGCGACCTATCGCTTTTCAGGCGATCGCTCGTACCAACTGAGCTACCCAGCCACGCAGCTCACAAGGGCTGCAGCGGTCCTGACGGGATTTGAACCCGCGGCCTCCACCTTGACAGGGTGGCGAGCACTCCTAACTGCTCCACAGGACCAAGCGTTGTGCGACTAAGTGTCGCACAGGTTTTGCGTGCCCCCAACGGGATTCGAACCCGTGCTACCGCCTTGAAAGGGCGGCGTCCTGGGCCACTAGACGATGAGGGCAGAACTGCTGTTACAGCTTGCTTCTGCGTCTGTTGCCCGAGGGAACGTGAGAAGCATGTGACTCCGCTTTCCCCTGAGGGTTCCGCTTCTTCTTCCACCCCTGGAGGTTTGAGAACGGTCAAGCCCTGACCGGCGCCGTTGGGCACGTCGGAGACTGTACTACGGCGTTTCCGTGTCAGCCAAACCGAATAGGGGAGGGCGTCGCGTCGGGGCGGCCGACCTCCGGCAGATGGCGGCTGACCTCGGCCGTCGTCAGGCCGAGGCCGCCCAGGGTGATCTCGTCCCAGGCCTGGAGCCGGCGGGTGGAGCGGTCCAGGTAGAGCACCGAGGCGAGCACCTGTTCCGGTTTCTTGTTCTGGACGGCCCGCAGCCCGCCGCCGCCCGTGGAGCCCTCGATCATCAGCCGGGTGCCGCCCTTGAGGACCTCGTTCTGCCGGTGGTGCACATGGCCCGCCAGGACCAGCGGAACCTCGCCGTCCGTCTCCTTCGCCGCCTCCGGCTCGTGGGCCACGGCGATGTCGGCCGGGGTACCGGACCGCTGCTGCTCGCGCAGGGCGGCGGCGAGCGTACGGCCGGCCACGCTCTCGATGTCCTCGGCCTGTTCGGGGCCCGTCCGGTCGGGCGTGAACTGCGGGTCCCCGGTCCCGGCGATCCGCAGCCCGCCGGCGGTCACCGCCCGGCCCTGGTCCAGGACGTGCACGTTCGGGAAGCGCTTCTTGTTCTCCAGGTACTTCTGCGTCACCGCCGAGTCGTGGTTCCCGCGCACCCATACGTAGGGGGCGCCGAGGTCGGCGACGGGGTCCAGGAAGCTGTTCTCGACGGCGGCGCCGTGGTCCATCGTGTCGCCCGAGTCGATGATCACGTCGATGTCGTACTGCTCGACGAGCGAACCGATGATGTGCCACGCGGCCGGGTTCAGATGGATGTCGGAGACGTGCAGGACGCGCAGGGTCGCCGGGTCCGGGCGGTAGACGGGGAGCGTCGAGGTGGCGTCGTACAGCTTGGTGACGTTGGTGACCAGCCGGGCCAGTTCCTGCTGGTAGACGTCGAAGTCGGTGACGATCGAGCGGGCGTCGCCGACGACGGACGGGGCGCTGGAGAGCAGCCCGGAGAACCGGGGCTCCAGGACCGACTTCGGGTTCCAGGTGGCGTACGCGCCGACGCCGGACGCGGCCAGCAGCGCGAGGGCGAGGCCCCCGGCGGCCAGGGCCCGGCGCGGCCGGCGGTAGACGGCGAGGCCCAGCGCGGTGGCGCCGGTGACGACCGCCACGCAGGAGCGCAGGGCCAGCTCGCGGGTGCCCGAGGCGACGTCCGAGGTGACCTCGTCCTCCAGCCCGGCGAGCCGTTCGGGGTGCTGGACCAGGGCCTGGGCGCGGACCGGGTCGAGCCGGTCCACGTCGACGTCGAGGCGGACCGGGGCGTGGTGCGAGTCCAGCTCCAGGGCGCCGAGCGGTGACACGTTGATCTTGGTGCCGCCGCTGAGCGAGGGCCGCAGGGTCATCGTCGTGTCCATCGGCCCGACGGTCGTACGGACACTGCCGACCGCCAGCAGTCCCAGCCAGGCGCCGAACAGCACGACGACGACCATGCCGAGCGCGCGGACGAACGGGCGGGAGGCGACGAGGGCCCCGTCGGTGGCGCGGCGGGGTATCGGGCGGCGGAAGGGGAGTCGGGCGCGGGCCATTGGGTGCCCCTGCCCCAGTCGTGGCGCGGGTATGCCCGGGGCGGGCCGGGCGGTGGTACGGGACAATGGCCGGGTGCTGGAGATGACGCGGGAAGCGTTCGAGGAACTGGTCGCCGAGGCGCTGGACCGGATTCCGCCGGAGCTGACCCGGCTGATGGACAACGTCGCTGTCTTCGTCGAGGACGAACCGGAATCCGACGATCCGGAACTGCTCGGGCTGTACGAGGGCACGCCGCTGACCGAGCGGGGTGAGTGGTACGCGGGTGTGCTGCCGGACCGGATCACCATCTACCGGGGGCCGACGCTGCGGATGTGCGAGACGCGCGAGGACGTGGTGGCGGAGACCGAGATCACCGTCGTCCACGAGATCGCCCACCACTTCGGCATCGACGACGAGAGGCTGCACGCGCTGGGTTACGGGTGAGGGGGCGGGGGCTGGAGCGCCCGTTGTGAACACGCCCGTCCGGTGGGCGTGTCCCGGGCGGTGTCGCGGGAGTTGGGCACAGCGCACCCGGCTCGTTCATGTCAGGCCCCGTCCTTCCTCGCGCCCCCGGAGGTGCCCCGTGCGCCAGTTCTCCGTCCCCGTCCGCTGGGCAGCCGTCACCGCTGTGACGCTTGCCACGTCCACCGGCTGTATGAGTGTCGGCTCCGACGGTGCGGAACCGGCGCCCTCGCGCTCCGCCGAACCCAAGGGGGCGGCGGTCGAGCCGGACGGCTCCACGGTGGCGGGTACCGGCGGCTCCCGCATGGGCGGTCCCGGAGCGCAGTCGCAGCGCCGGAGCGCCGGACCGGGCGCCTCCGCGTCGCCCTCGGGGGACGGCCCGGCCGCCGACGAGCCCGAGGGTGACCGCGGCGAGGGCAAGGGGGAGGACCGGGCTGTGCACACCTCCCCGCCCGCGGCTTCGCCCGAGCCGGGTGCGCCGGAGCAGCCGGAGTGGCCTCAGCAGCCGGAACCTCCGGCTCCGGGTGACCCGGGCCCCGTACCGGAACCGGAGGACACGCCCGCGCCGCCGGACCCGGAGCCCGAACCGGAGCCCTCGGAGCCCGCGCCGCCGGCGCCGTCGGCGTCTCCGGCCGCTCAGGTCCGTACCGACGCCATGGGGTGGCCGGGCGGGGTCGAGGCGCTGCGTACGCCGCAGGCATCACCGCAGGCGGGACCGGTCTGAGGGGCGGCCGTGAGGAGGCGGTTTGCGCAATGTGGGTGAGAGTGCGTATGGTGGTAGATCGTTTGATCCCATTGCCCGGCGCCGACACAGAAGAGCGCCGTGTGGCGCGTACTCTCCCTTGCCGTGGCTGGACCGCATTGAGGCGGTCGACATTGCGAAATCACGGAGTTATGGGCGCGTGCCGAGACTCCGGAAGGTTTCGCATTTCGCATGTCAATTTCCAGTTCTGACCACACCGTCATGCCCGAGAACGTCGAGAACGTCGAGCTCACCGCTGTCGCCGAGGCCGTCGTGGCCGAGTCCGCCGAGGCGGCGGAGACCGAGCCCACCATCACCTTCGGCGACCTGGGCCTGCCCGAGGGCATCGTCCGCAAGCTCGCGCAGAACGGTGTGAGCACGCCCTTCCCGATCCAGGCGGCGACCATCCCGGACGCCCTGGCCGGCAAGGACATCCTCGGCCGCGGCCGTACCGGCTCCGGCAAGACCCTCTCCTTCGGTCTGCCGACCCTCTCCGCGCTGGCGGACGGCCACACCGAGAAGAAGAAGCCCCGCGCGATCATCCTCACCCCGACCCGTGAGCTCGCGATGCAGGTCGCGGACGCCCTGCAGCCGTACGGCGACGTGCTCGGCCTGAAGATGAAGGTCGTCTGCGGCGGTACGTCGATGGGCAACCAGATCTACGCCCTGGAGCGCGGCGTCGACGTCCTCGTCGCCACCCCGGGCCGGCTGCGCGACATCATCAACCGCGGTGCCTGCTCGCTGGAGAACGTCCAGGTCGCCGTCCTCGACGAGGCCGACCAGATGTCCGACCTGGGCTTCCTGCCCGAGGTCACCGAGCTGCTGGACCAGATCCCCGGGGGCGGCCAGCGCATGCTCTTCTCCGCCACCATGGAGAACGAGATCGGCACCCTGGTCAAGCGCTACCTGAGCAACCCGGTCACCCACGAGGTCGACTCCGCCCAGGGCAACGTCTCGACCATGTCGCACCACGTCCTCGTCGTGAAGCCGAAGGACAAGGCGCCGGTCACCTCCGCCATCGCCGCCCGCAAGGGCCGCACCATCATCTTCGTCCGCACCCAGCTGGGCGCCGACCGCATCGCCGAGCAGCTCGTCGACGCGGGCGTCAAGGCGGACGCGCTGCACGGCGGCATGACCCAGGGCGCGCGCACCCGCGTCCTGGAGGACTTCAAGAAGGGCTACGTCAACGCGCTCGTCGCGACCGACGTCGCCGCTCGCGGCATCCACGTCGACGGCATCGACCTGGTCCTGAACGTGGACCCGGCCGGTGACCACAAGGACTACCTGCACCGCTCGGGCCGTACCGCCCGGGCCGGCAAGTCCGGTGTCGTCGTCTCGCTGGCCCTGCCGCACCAGCGCCGCCAGATCTTCCGCCTGATGGAGGACGCGGGCGTCGACGCCTCGCGCCACATCGTGCAGGGCGCGGGTGTCTTCGAGCCGGAGGTCGCCGAGATCACCGGTGCCCGCTCGCTCACCGAGGTCCAGGCCGACTCCGCGAACAACTCCGCGAAGCAGGCCGAGCGCGAGGCCGCCGAGCTGACCAAGCAGCTGGAGCGCGCCCAGCGCCGTGCCGTCGAGCTCCGCGAGGAGGCCGACCGCCTGGTGGCCCGTGCCGCCCGCGAGCGGGGCGACGACCCCGAGGCCGCCGTGGCCGAGGTCACCGCCGAGGCCGAGGCCGCCCTCGCGGCAGCCGCCGCCTCCGTGCCGGAGCAGCCGGCCGTGCGCGAGGACCGCCGCGACGAGCGGGGCAACTACGAGCGCCGCGACAACCGCGGTGGTGGCTACCGGGGCAACGACCGGCGCGACGACCGCGTCGGTGAGCGTTCCGGGCGTCCCGCCGGCCAGAGCGGCTACCGGGGCAACAGCGACCGCCCCTCGTTCCGCAGCAGCAACGACCGCCGTGACGACCGTCCTTCGGGCGGTTTCCGCTCCGGTGGCGACCGTCGTGACGACCGTGGTGGCCGCTCCTTCGAGCGCCGCGACGAGCGCCCGTCGTTCAACCGTGACCGTCGCGACGACCGTCCTTCGGGCGGTTTCCGCTCCGGTGGCGACCGTCGTGACGACCGTGGTGGCCGCTCCTTCGAGCGCCGCGACGAGCGCCCGTCGTTCAACCGTGACCGTCGCGACGACCGTCCCTCGGGCGGTTTCCGCTCCGGTGGCGACCGTCCGTTCAACCGCGACCGTCGCGACGACCGTCCCTCCGGTGGCTTCCGCTCCGGCGGCGACCGTCCGAACGGCCGCCGCGACGACCACCGTTCGACCGGCACGAGCACCGGTTCCTTCGGCCGCCGTGACGACAAGCCGCGCTGGAAGCGCAACGGCTGAGTGCGTCGTTGACCCTCTGAAGGTCTGCTGAGAGCGGGTCCGTCCTTCCCGGACGGGCCCGCTTTCTTCGTCTTCGGGACCCGCTGCGGGCTGGAGTTGAACGAGTTCGAATCTCACTGTCGATGCCTGTGTGTCTGCTGTTAAAGTCATCGCATTCGCATGGGGGGTTGGGGCCGGGGGGTTTCACTCCGCGCAAACCGCGGCACGTCTGCCGCGTCCTCCTCATGCCATCTCCGAGGTGCCCAGGGGGCCTGGCTATGAGACGTCATGTGTTCGTGCGCGGTGCGGTGGCTGTGACGGTCGCCTGGGGGGCCGCCGTCGTACCGGCGAGCGCCGCCGGACCGGCCCCGGCCACCGTGGCGACGACCGGGGTGTACGGCCTCGACCTCGCGGGCGGGCGGCTGGTGACGGCGGAGCGGAGCCCCTCCGGCGACCGCGTGGTGTACGAGCGCCGGGTGTCCGCCGACGCCGTGACCGTGGGGGCGCGCGAGAACCGTGCCTTCGCCGGGACGTACGCCAACGGCGCGCACTTCAGGACGGTGCCGTGCGACAACGGCGCGTGCGTGGAACTGGTCGCCTCGGGCCATGGGAGGTTCGGCGTCGTCTTCGAAGCGGGCGATGACGCCGGCACCGAACGGGCGCAGTTCTGGGGCCCTGACAGCTCGTACTTCGGAGGGGACGTCGTCCACCCCGCGGGCACCGCGAGGATCGTGGACCTGACGGCGCGGGCCTACGTCGTCAACGGCGGCTCCCCCGCCAGGCAGCGGGCCGCCATGTACCCGGGCCACACCTCCACCGCCGCCCCCATCGTCCGTACCCCGGGCGCGGCCTCCGTCTGGGGGACCCGGCTCTGGGCGGCGACCACGGCCGCGGGGGCTCTCACCGCGACCGACCTGGAGACGAAGAAGGTCGTGGAGAAGGCGGCCACCGGCGCTCCCTGCGTGATCAAGGAGGTCCGCGCGGTCGGCCGCTGGGTGTACTGGAACTGCGGCTCGACCGGTGCGGCGGGCGTGTACGACCGTACGGCGAAGAAGTCGTTCACCGCGCCGTCCGGGCCCGCCCTCGTCGGCGACGGTTACCTCGTCCGGCACGACCGGAGCGCGGGCGAGCTGCTGCTCTCCGACTTCCACACGGGCAAGGCCGCCGCTCCGCGCGTGGTGGCGGCCCTCCCCGCCGGGAAGACCGCCGACCAGCGGCGACTGACCTGGGCGGTGGACAAGTTCGGCGGCGACATCGTGTACCTCGACGCCGCGCAGACCATGCACATCGTGCCCAGCGGCGTGCCCACGCAGCCCCTCGCGAAGATCGCCTCCGACCCCGGTGGCGATTACATGGACATCAAGGGCATCGACGGCCTGCAGAGCTGGGACGCCTCCTGGCAGCTCAGCAAGCCCGTCACGTGGACGTACACCGTCAAGGACTGGACGGGCCGCACGGTACACACCCAGAAGGGCGGCCCCGGCACCGAGGCGAACGTCAGCTGGGACGGCCGTACGGACGCGGGCGGGTACACCGGCAACGGCACCCACACCTGGACCCTGAAGGCGAACGCCGAGGACGGCGCGGGCACGTACTCCACCAGCGGCAGCTTCGTCGTGAGCGGCGGCCGAGCCGGCTTCCACGACCAGGGCTACTACAGCAACGGAGACCTCGTCACCCTCAACTCCTCCGGCGGGCTGACCATGCAGTTCGGCCAGCCCGGGGGTGTCTTCGGAGGTAAGAAGTCCGGTTCCGGCTGGCCGGCCGGCACCCTCGCCGTGCCCTTCGCGGACACCGGCAGCGACCGCTGCTCCGAGCTGCTCGTCCGGATGCCGGGCGGCGAGCTGCGCCAGTACGCCGGACACTGCGGCCGGTCCGGCTACACGCCGAACAGCAAGCACACCGTGATCGGCGGCGGCTGGCAGCAGTACGACGTGCTGACCTCGCCCGGCGACCTGAACGGCGACGGGCGGGCCGACCTCGTGGCCCGTCAGAAGTCCACCGGCGACATCTACTTCTACGCGGGCACCGCCGCCGGGAAGTTCGTCCCGAAGACCCGGATCAACACCGACTGGCGGACGTACGCCCAGATCACCGGCGTCGGCGACATCACCGGCGACGGCATCCCGGACCTGCTCGGTCACGACCGCAAGGGCGGCCTGTGGCGCTACAACGGCCTGGGCAACGGCCGCTTCGCGCCGCGCGTGAAGGTGTTCTCGGACTGGGGCGGCTCGTACAACACGCTGGTCGGCGTGGGAGACCTGAGCGGCGACGGCCGGAACGACATCGTCGTCCGCGACTCGGCCGGCAAGCTGTTCCGCAACAACGGCAACGGCAAGGGCTCTTTCGGACCCCGTACCCAGATCGCCACCGGCTGGACGTACAAGGGCATCTTCTGAGCCCCTGAGCCCGCCCCCACCCCGATGACGGGGCCGCGCGGCCGATACCCGATCGGCTGCGCGGCCGGGGCGGGCTATGCTCGGGTGTGATGTTCCGAGGGCCGTTAGCTCAATTGGTCAGAGCAGCGGACTTTTAATCCGTTGGTTGTGGGTTCGAGTCCCACACGGCCTACCAACAGCAGGGCGGGGGAACCCCTCCTGAGCTGCACCGGAGCGCCTCAACCAGATTGTTGTGGCTGGGGTGCCCCGTCGTGTCGGGCAGCTCTGCCTGAGCGGCGTGCGCCTTCAGGGGCACTGAAAGACCGCTCTTGAGGGATCGGCCGGCTACGAAACCTGACGTGTGGTCGGCGAGCCTGAAGCCCTCAGCCGGTGACCTGAGGGACGAGTACCGCCGACGGAGAAGGCGGCCCCGTGCATGGTGCACCGGTGTCATCCCGCAAGCAGGCTCTCGACCTCAGCTCCCTCGGACCCCGCTACGAGCCCTCGTACGCGCGTGCCCGCATGGCTCGGGGAGCCGCACTGCTTCGCGAGTCCATGTGAGGGCGGTGGGGCAGGGGCGAGTGCAAGGCGCGCAGTGTTCCTTGATGGCTGAGCCAGCCAAGGGGTCTGCCGCTTTCGTCGTCCAGCACCGGTAGCCCGGTTCCGGACACGTCGACGAGCTTCTTCATCGCGGAGGCGAGTGAGTCGTTCGTGGTGACGCGGGGTGCCGGTTCCACTATCTGGCGTACGACGGCCGGGGCGTCCGACGGCTGCTGGGCGAGGGCCTCGGCCGCAGCCCGGGCTGTGACCACCCCGATGTAGTCGCCCGTCTCGTCGAGGACCGGCAGGGCCCCGTGGCCCGAAAGGCTGAGCAGTCCTGACGCCTCGCTCAGCGGGCTGTTCGCCGGCACGGTTCGGGGGAGCGCCTCCATGACGTCGGCGACGCGCTGCCGGCCGATCGGTGCCCCCTGCGCGGGACGGGTCAGGTCTATGCCCCGTCTGAGCAGTTTGAGGGTGTAGATCGTCTCGTGCGAGAGCACGCGGCTCGTGGCCGTGGCGAGCACGATGGCGAGCATCATCGGCAGAATGATCGTGTACTCGCCGGTGAGTTCGAACAGGATGACGACGGCCGTGATCGGTGCCCGTGAGGAACCGGCGAACACGGCACCCATGCCGACGAGTGCGTAGGCGCCGACCGCTCCGGCGGTCGCGGGCATGACGTCGCCGGCCGCTGCTCCGAAGGCGGCACCGAGCATGGCGCCGATGAACAGACTCGGCGCGAAGACACCACCAGAGCCGCCGATTCCGATCGTCACGCTGGTGGCCACCATCTTCCCGGCCAGCAAAAGCAGCAGGAAGCCGAGGGCGTAGCCCCCCTCCGTGGCCCGCTGGAGCACGGGGTATCCGACGCCGTACATCTCGGGCAGGGCGAGAAGGACCAGCCCGAGAGCCAGGCCGCCCACCGCCGGGCGCAGCCACTCCGGCCCGCGCCATGCCCAGTCGCACGCGTCCTCGATCGCGTACAGGATGCGGGCGAAGCCGACACCTACCGCACCCGCGATGATGCCGAGCAGGGCGAACAGTGCGTACTGGGCCAGGTGTTCGACGTGGAAGGCCGGGAGGTCGAGGAAGGCGGTGTCGCCGAAGGCCGCGCGTCCGATCACACTGGCGGTGACGCTCGCGAGGACTGTGGCGCCGAACGCCTCCACGCTGAATGTGCCGAGGATGAGCTCCATGGCGAAGAACACACCGGCCAGGGGGGCGTTGAAGGTGGCGGCGATGCCGCCGGCCGCGCCGCAGGCGACCAGCAGTTTCATCTGGCCCTCCGTCACCTTCGTCACGCGTCCGAGGGTGGAGCCGAGAGCGGAACCGATCTGGACGATCGGCCCCTCCCGCCCCACCGATCCCCCCGAGCCGATGGTGAGGGCGGAGGCGAGTGTCTTGACGACGGCGACCTTGGGGCTGATGCGCCCGCCCCGCTGGGCGACGGCCACCATGACCTCGGGCACGCCGTGCCCCCGCGCTTCCTTGGCGAACCGGTTCACCAGCGGTCCGTACAGCAGGCCGCCGACCACCGGGGCCAGCACGACGAAACCCGGCCCGAGCCAGGCCATGTGGGGATGGGGGCTGCCGGGGTCCGACGCGTAGTCCGTGTGACCGGAGAAGAAGCGCGTGAAGGTCTCGATGCACCAACGGAACACGATGGATCCGGCACCGGCTCCCGCACCGACGGCTACGGCCAGCACCATCAGACCCAGTGGAGCGCTCCGCAGAGTCCGGCGAAGCGGTATCCGAGACGTGGGGAGGTCCGTACGCGTATGCGCGGAGGAAGCGGAGGAAGCGGAGGAAGCGGAGGAAGCGGAGGAAGCGGAGGAAGCGGAGGAAGCGGAGGAACTGGTCACCATCGGGCTCGTTCTCTTCCTCTGCGTCGGCGCTCGCGGGCGCAGCCGTCGGCGAGCAGCTGAAAGATTTGTGCTGTGCAATCTTTGCACAGTCCAAATTTTCGGGTCGGCGGGTTCGAGGAGGGAGACCGAGAAGGCGGTCCACCATCACTGCGGAGCTACAGATGCGACCGGTTCGCTGCGTGGTCGTGGCCCGAGTCGGGTGATCCGCCCATCATGCGCAGCATGTCCTTGCCACCGGTGCGCACGAAGCGGACGATCAGGATCGCGGCCAGCAGGAGGAAGACGATGTTGAGCCAGGTGGTGTAGTTCCAGCTCACGCCGCTGTCCGGGACGGTCGCGGCGGCCCGGTCGGGGACCAGTCCGAGGCCGCCGAAGGCGAACTCGACGACGTATCCGGCCAAGACCATGGCGGTGTAGAAGGTGGCGAGCATGAACAGGGCCATGCGTGCGCCGTAGTACTTCCGGTAGATGTTCAGGATCGGCAGGATCAGCAGGTCGGCGAAGAGGAAGGCCACGACGCCGCCGAAGCTGATACCGCCCTTCCACAGGACGACGGCCAGGGGCACGTTGCCGACCGAGCACACGAACGAGGCGATCGCGACCAGCGGGCCGATCAGCGGTCCCCAGAGCTTGGAAGCGAGCGGGTGGCCGTCGAAGAAGAAGGAGCGCCAGAACGAGTCCGGCACCCAGGCCGCGATGGCGCCGGCGATCACCAGGCCGATCACGAGGTCGCGCAGGATGGCCGCCCACTCCATCACGAACACGTGGGAGACCGAGGTGTATCCCTCGCGGGAGAACAGCCTCCGGGCGAAGGAGCCCTCCCGCCGGACGGACATGTCCATAGCGGCATGCCCTTCCATGGAGCCGGCCACCCCGCGCTCGGCCTGCGCGCGGGCTCCGCGCAGCAGCCGGTCCCGCAGAAGGAGACGGAACAGAACCGCCAGGGCGATGATCATGACGGCGCCGCCCGTGAACTCGGCGGCGGTGAACTGCCAGCCCATGAGCAGGGCCAGGATGACCCCGAGTTCGACCACCAGGTTGGTGGAGGCGATCTCGAAGGCCATGGCCGCGGTGAAGTCCGCGCCCTTGCGGAACAGGGAGCGCGCCAGGGCCACGGCGGCGTAGGAACAGGACGACGAGGCAATGCCCAGTCCGGTCGCGGTCGCCAGAGTCCGGGGACGGTTGTCACCCAGCAGGGAGACGACGGTGGACTTGCGGACCACGGCCTGAACCACGGCGGACAGGGTGAAGCCCAGGATCAGCGCCCAGGCGATCTCCCAGGCCATGGAGCCGGTGATGGACAAGGCGTGCCAGATCGCGTGCATGTACGTCCTCCTGCCCTGGAGGCGCGCGGCGCACCGCCCAGTTGGTGCCTCCCACCTGTAGTGCCAGAAGGCTCGCGGGTACGGGGCGCCACGCCGACTCGGGACCCCGCTCCAGCGGCGCGTACGCGCCGGCCCTCATTCCTGCCACCGGTCAGGGCCCCCGCCGCGCCACTCGACGAGCGGTGTCGTCGGGAGCTCCTCGGCGTCCAGGACGACTCCGGCCTGTCGTAGGAACGTCATGACATCGCCGGGGGAGGAGGCCGTGCCCACCGGTCTGCCACGGATCGTGACGCAGCGGCAGCCATCGTGGAGGGGGTGCACTACGACGGGTGGCGGCGCGTGTTCCGTACCCGTCGGCATGCGCGGAGCGGGGCGTGCCCCGCGCGAGGTGGCGTTCGCGTGACGGTTGTGGTGGGCACTCGCTGTCATGGATTCAGGGTTTCGTCGAGCTGTGCGATGAGCGGTTCGCCGCCTGCCTGGTTGAAGATGTTCAGCGCCTGTACGAGCGTCGCCCTCTGCTCGCTCGCCATCTTCTGGACGATCGCCGTGATCTCGTGGTGGCGGCGGCGGGTGACGTCCTGGACCGTCCGCCGTCCGTCGTCGGTGAGGCGCAGCAGGGTTTCGCGCCGGTTGCCCGGATTGGTCTCGCGTAGGACCAGACCGGTGCTGATCAGCCGGTCCACCATGCGCATCGTGCTCGAAGGGGCCGTGCCCAGCAGGTCGGCCAGCGCGACCAGCTTGCTGGGGCCCTGGGTCGAGAGCAGCACGAGCATCCGGAACTGCGGGAGTGTCACCCGCTCCTCGACGTCGCTCAGGGAACGCGCTGAGATCGAGGCAAGCATGCGCGAGGCCGTGAGCACCGCCCGGGACACCTCGTCCACATCGTCCGGAGTGCGCGCCGTCACCGTATCCCTGCCCATTCCACCCTTCCCTCCTGTTCGCGATGCCGCAGACTTCCGTCCCGTGTGCGATTCACTGCTGCTGGTACCGCAGAAGGAGCATGGCGGCGTCATCCTCCACCGGGCCCCTGACGTGGCCGACTATGTCCTCCCGCAGGGCTGCGAGCGCGCTGTCGATGTCCTTGCCCCGGAGCAGGGAGGCCCTTTCCCCGAGCGGGTAGAACGCTCCCTCCGCGTTACGGGCTTCGCTCACTCCGTCGGTGTAGAAAAGCAGCTGCTCGCCCGGCACGAAGCCGATCCGGTAGGGCTGGGGATCTTCACCTCCGCGCAGGCCCAGACCGAGTGGCGGGGCATGGACAGGCGGCTGCGGAAAGTCGACTGATCCGTCGTAGCCGACATGCATGGGCGCCGGGTGCCCGCAGCTGAGCAGGACGGCCACCCCCTCCTGGATCTCGGCGAGGACGGCGGTCACGAACCTCTCCTCGCCCATGTCCCGGGAGACACTGCGCTCCAGCCGTCCGGCGAGCGCGACGAGGTCAGGCTCGTCGTATGCCGCCTCACGAAAGGCCCCGAGTACCAGAGCCGCTGTCTCCACGGCGGCCAGCCCCTTTCCCTGTACGTCACCGACGATGACGCGCACCCCGTACGGCGAGGCCACCACCTCGTACAGGTCACCGCCGATCCTGGCCTCGGCGAGCGCGGAGGTGTAGGAGACGGCCACCAGGCAAGGACCGGCCCTCCGGGGGACCGGCCTGAGGAGGACACGCTGTGCCACTTCCGCGATGGAACGCACACTGGCAAGCTCCGCTTCGCGCAGCCCGCGCGTCACCGCAGCGGCGACGGCGGCGAGGGTGACACCCGCGACCGAGGCCATCGCCGTCCAGCCGCGCCGCGTCTCGAAAAGGCCGTCGTAGACCCCCAGCCCCGCACAGAGCAGCAAGGCGGCCGTGCCGATGAGGGCGGGGCGGCGCCACGTACCGATCAGCCCGGCGAAAGCCGGACCGAGTGAGACGAGGGGGAGGAGTCCCACTCCCGGTCCGGCCGTGAGATCCACGACGGCCACGAGCACCATCACCACGACAGGCAGCCAGGACAGCAGCACCCGACCGCCCCAGTGCTTTGCAGTGATCATGATGCTCCCGACATCACACCGGCCCCTGTGGCCTCGACGAGTTACCCCTCCCAGCTTTAACGTATGCAAAAATTGCACAGGCTAATAGTTGCGATGCCGGTCTGTTACGCAATCGAGTCCCGCGTACAGGTAGAAGCGGGCACACTCGAAGCCGGCGCCCCGAGCGGCCGGAACGGAGTCAGGAGGAGGCAACAGGCATGACAGGCGATCCCGACGAGACCTGGCACAAGTTCCTCCAGGACAACGAAGACGCCATACGCCGGACCGCGCCCAGAGAACCTTCGGCGCGGGAACGCGCAGAGGGCACGTGTCTTCCGGAGACGAACGCGCCGTCAGCGGATCATCCGAGCGGCTTCGCGCCGGTCGGCGAGACCTGGGCACTGGAGTCGGCCGATCCGGTTGCCTGGCGTGACCTGGACGCACCGGGCCGTATGCGCCGCGCGGCGAGCGCGGCCGGCGTCTTCGCTGTTCTCGTCGCCTTCCTTGTCACGGTGTGCCGCCTGCCCGTCGAGGCGGAGCGCGAACCGGGCCGCCCGATAGGCGTCGCGTCCCAGCCCGCGCAGGGACCGGCAAGCCTGCCCACGACCGAGTTCGAGTAGCAGGGTGTCCATAGGAGACGGGCGTGCCGAACGGTTGGCGCCGTGAGTGAAACAGCATGTGGCCGCCTGGTGGGAGCGGTCTGTCGAGGAGGGTGGGGTCCGTGTATCAGAGCGAAGACCAGGTCCTGGCCGACGAGCTCGCTGCTCTCGGCACGGTGGGTGGGGGTGGTGGTCGCTTGGTCCGGATGATGGCCGGGCTGATGAGAAAGAACGTCCATGAGATCGATCTGCTCGTTCCCTTGCCGTTCGACAACGTGGTGAAGCACGTCTCCGGTGTGCTCGGGAAGGCGGGCCGCGTGGTCGAAACCGTGCCCGTCGGCTCCGGCGAGGACCGAACGGTTCGCGCTGTCGTCGGTGGCGGTGCCGGCGGACTGAATCCCGTAGTGGTCACCGCGCGAGTGTTGAAGGCCGATGAAGACAGTTCGGAAGTCTGGCTTCGTGCAGCTGCCAAAGAGGGGTTGATCAGGCAGCGAGCCGGGGAGAAGACCGCCCTCCGCCTCGCCGCCCAGCTGAGCGGGGCAACCGGAGCGTACGAAGCCGACAGCGGTCCCGACTCAGCCTGAGCGTTCGACGCCTCAGGGGACAAAGCCACTGGCGATACGAAGACGTGTTGTCCGTCGAAGAACCGCCGAGACCGAGGCGGTGATGGAGCTGCCCACGGGACCCACCGTCGCTTCACGGACCGGTTGACGCCTCCGCCCGCCGGGGCTCTTCGACGCCGGCCAGGTCCTCGACGTCGAAGAGCCGCGCGATGGGGACGTCGGTGCTGCTGTGGGCAATGATCGAGAAGGCGATGCAGACGGCGATGAGTGTGTACGCCTCCTCGCCCTGCGGGATTCCCGCCTGCAGTACCAGAAGTCCGTACACGACGGAGGCGAAGCCCTTCGGGCCGAACCACGCTGCCACCAGCTTCTCCTTCGCCTCGAACCGGGTGCCGTAGAGCGACAGCAGCAGCGACGCCGGCCGGATCAGGAAGATCGCGAGGAGGACGGCGATGTAACCGCCGAACGACAACTCGCCGAACAGCTGCGGCGTCAGCAGCGCACCGAACACCAGCAGAGCGGCGAACTTGGCGAGTTCGGCCAGTGCTTCACCGAGAGGCTCGAACGCTCTCTTCGACCGCGGCAGGCGGGCGGCGAGGACCGCACCGCCGGAGAAGGCGGCCAGGTAGGGGTTGGCGTGCGTGAGGTGGCAGGCCGCGTAGAGGATCACGCCGATCGCAAGAGGCAGAAGCGGCTGCAGTTTGGGCTCGGCGCCGAGCAGCCGGAACTTGACGAGGACACTCACGGCCAACGGCAGGACGATGCCGAGAGCCAGACCCAGCGCCAGTTCCAGCGCGATCTTGCCGAGGCCCGCCTCGACGTGCCCGGTGGTGGGCCCGGCCGCCGCGATGAGGACCAGCACGACCGGCAGGGCGAGACCATCGTTGATCCCGCTCTCCACGTTGAGCAGCTGCCTCAGCCTGGCCGGTACCTCCCGGCGGCTCACGATGGCCGAGGCGAAGACCGGGTCGGTGGGCGCGAGCACGGCCCCTACGAGAAACGAGGTCGTCCAGTCGAGGCCGGCCAGGTAATGGGCCGCCAGAGCCATTCCGGCGAAGGCCAGCGGCATTCCCAGCCCCAGGGCACGCGCCGGGCTCTTCCAGTTCGCACGCAGCTTGGCGAACGAGACATGCATACCGTCGGTGAACAGCACGGCGAAGAGAGCGAGATCAGCTGTGACCGCCACGATCTCGCTGTCCGGAGTGACATGGATCAGCCCCAGGAACCCGTCACTGACCAGGGCCCCGCCGACGAGAAACAGCAGGGAGGTCGACAGGACCGTGCGGGCGGCGAGCCCCGACAGCAGCACCGCGACAAGCAGCGCGACACCGAAAACCGCAATCAGCACCATGACTGTGGAACTCCGATCGGAACAGACCTCTGACAGGACTCGCCGACCAGACTTCCCGGCACACCGCCGGTTACTTTACACATCCTTGACTCGGCAGCGGCAGGCACCCTTGAGGTACTGACAGAGCCGATTCGTTGCCGGGCTCCGGCAGGACAGGGCGGGTTGCGAAACCCGTCCAGGAAGTGTTCCGGGGCATCCGGCTTTGCGCGCGGGTCGTCGCGGACGCCGCAGCCACCGGCCGTTCGCCCGACCCGGGACGAACCGGACCTTGCGACACCGCTCACCCTGTCCGACCAGGCAGTTCGGGACGACGCGGCACGGCCCGGCACCAGACACCTCGTGTGGGCCAGGACTTCTGATCCGTTGGTTGCGGGTTCGAGTCCCACACGGCCTACATCTCAGCCCCAGGTCGAAGTTTTGCGACCTGGGGCATTTCTCTGTTCGCCCGCAGTGTGACGCGCCTCACTGTGGCGGCGGGAACTCGCGCACCTTTCGCTCCGACTCCTGTACGTGCACGTCACCGTCCCCACCGGTCCACGCATGAGGAAGAGCCGATGACCGAGACCACGCCTGCCGCGTCACCGCCGCTCCGGCAACGTACGGCCGAGGAGGCCGCCCCCACCGAGGACTTCGCCACGCCCGCGACGAGGAGCAGCGGCGGCACGTGGAGCGGGCTGCGGCCCCTCCTGCTGCGGCTGCACTTCTACGCGGGCGTCCTCATCGGCCCGTTTCTGCTGGTCGCCGCCGTGACCGGACTGCTCTACACGGCGACGCCGCAGATCGAGTCCGTCGTCTACCACCACGAACTGAAGGTCACGCCGCACGGCGAACCGAGGCCGCTGGCCGCCCAGGTGGACTCGGCCCGCGAGGCGATACCCGGCGGGCAGCTCGTCTCCGTCACCAAGGGAGCGGAGGGCGAGGACACCACGCGCGTCACGTTCGACGTGAAGGGACTGCCCGAGGGCTACACACAGACCGCGTTCGTCGATCCCTACACGGCGGAGGTCCGTGGCTCGCTGCGTACGTTCGGCGAGTGGCTGCCCGTACGGGCGTGGTTCGACAGCCTGCATCGCACGCTGCACCTCGGCGAGTTCGGCCGCAACTACAGCGAGATCGCCGCGAGCTGGCTGTGGGTCGAGGTGCTGGGCGGGCTCGTCCTGTGGCTCGGGGCGCCGCGCGGGCGGGAGCGGCTGCGCCGGCTGTTCGTACCGCGCCGGGGCGCGAAGGGGCGCAGGCGTACGTTGTCCTGGCACGGGGCCGTGGGCTTGTGGGTGTCGGCCGGCTTCCTCGGGCTGTCGGCAACCGGACTGACGTGGTCCGCGCACGCGGGCGTGAACATCGGCAAGATCCAGGACTCGCTGGGCGGGGCGACACCGTCCGTCTCCTCGACCCTGGGCGGGGCGGGCTCGGGGCAGTCCGCGCCCGGCACTTCCGCCACGCGGGTCGATCTCGACGGAGCCGTCCGCATCGCCCGTGCCGAAGGTCTGCGCGGCAAGCTCGTCATCAGCCCGCCCGCGGACGGCAGGAGCGCGTACGTCGTCGAGGAGAACACGCGGCACTGGCCGGAGCAGCAGGACTCGGTGGCCATCGAGCCCGCCACCGGAAAGGTCACGGACAAGCTGGTCTTCGACGACTTCCCCGTCCTCGCCAAACTCACCCGCTGGGGCATCGACGCCCACATGGGCCTGCTCTTCGGCCTCGCCAACCAGATCGCCCTCGCGGTCGTCGCCCTCGCGCTCACCGGGATGCTCCTCTGGGGCTACCGCATGTGGTGGCTGCGGCGCCCCACCCGAGGCGACGGGACACGGTTCGGGCGTCCACCGGCGCGGGGAGCCTGGCGGCGGGTTCCGGGCAGGGTGATGGCCCCGCTCGTCGTCGTGACCGCTGTCGTCGCCTACTACCTGCCGCTGTTCGGACTGCCCCTGGTCTGCTTCCTGCTCGTGGACGTGGCAGTCGCCCAGGTGCGCCGACGCGGGCGCGCACACACGGAAGCACGAGCCGAGACGCCGAGGGAGATGGCTCGATGATCGCCGCCACCGGGCTGCGCTGGATTCTGACGCTGCTCTTCTGCGTACTCGCCGCCTACGGCATGTGGCGCGCCTTCGCGGCCCGTTCCCATGCGTGGAGCGCACGGCTCGCGCACGGGCTGCACGCGGTGATGGCCCTCGCCATGTTCGCGATGGCCTGGTCCTGGGGTATGGATCTGCCCGCTTCCCCGCAGGTTGTCTTCTTCTCCGCCGCCGCGGTCTGGTTCGTGGTGGCCGCCCTCGCCCTGCCCAGCGGCTCCGGGCCGCGGGGGCGGGCTCTCGCCGAGGCGCTGCCGCATGCCCTGATGACGGGTGCGATGGCGTGGATGGCCGCCGCGATGTCCTCGGGCATGTCCACGGGGGCGGCGGGTGGGGGCCAGGCGCACGACATGCCCGGGATGGACATGTCCGCGCCCGGGGCTCTGGCGACGATGACACTCGGCGGCACCGGCGACCGCTGGAGCGCGGGTCTCCTCGCACTCCTTCTGCTGGCGCTCGCGCTGGGCTGGCTCGCGAGGGGCTTCGACACGGGCCGCACGGTGCCCCGCGCTACCGGCGACGCGTCGTCGGGCGGGGCGGCACACGCTGCTTGGGACCTGGGCTGCCACGGACTGATGGCGCTGGGCATGGCGGTGATGTTCGCCGTCATGGTGTGAGGAGTCGGCCGAATGGCTGATACGTGACGCACGCCACCCGGGTCCGGGGGAACTCGCGGCCCGGGGCGGCCGACCACTGGTGCGTACGACTCGCACTCTCGCCCGGAGCCTGCCCCATGGACCACTCGGTGATGCCCCGCACGCAACGGCGCCCGTCCCCTGCCCCGTACGCGCTGCTCGGGGGCTTCGTGCTTCTGCTCTCCGCGCTGTTCGCCGTCTCGTACGGTGCCGGGCGCCTCGCCGGCCCCGTGGCCCCCGACATGCGCGGAGTCACGCAGCCGGACGAACCCGGCTCGCCCGACATGGGCGGCATGAGCGGGATGGGCCACTGATGGGCAGGGAAGCCGCCCCGCCCACCCTCACGACGACGGATCTGCTGGTCGGCGGCATGACGTGCGCGGCCTGCGTACGCAGGGTGGAGAAGAAGCTCGGCGCCCTGGAAGGCGTGCGCGCCACCGTCAACCTCGCCACCGGGGCGGCGCGCGTCGTGCACCCGGCGGACCTCGGCACCGACACGCTCATCGCGGCCGTCGAACGAGGGGGGTACACCGCCCGTCTCCCCGGACCGCCCGCGCCCGCGGGGGAGCGGCCCACGGAGGAGAACGGCACCGGTCACCCGCAACGGCTCGTGGTGACCGCGCTCCTCGCTCTCCCCGTCCTCGTCCTGTCCATGGGGCCGTCACTCCAGTTCCGGAACTGGCAGTGGATGTGCTTCGTCCTCGCCGCCCCCGTCGCGGCCTGGAGCGCGTGGCCCTTCCACGAACGAGCGTGGCGCGGGCTGCGGCACGGTACGGCCACGATGGACACGCTCGTTTCGCTCGGCGTCCTCGCGTCCTTCGGCTGGTCCTCGTACGCGCTCTTCCTCGACGGCGCCGGCGCTCCCGGCATGCGGATGCCCTTCACGCTGCTGCCGACGGCGTCGGACGCGGTGGCGCACGTCTACCTCGAAGCGGTGGTCGGCGTCCCGCTCTTCGTCCTCGTCGGCCGCCACCTGGAGGCCCGCGCGCGACGCGGAACCTCGGCGGCCCTGCGCGCTCTCGCCCGACTCGGCGTTAAGGAGGTGACGGTGCGGGACGGGGAAACCGAGCGGATCATTCCGGCCACGCGCCTCGTCGCTGGGCAGGTCTTCCTCGTGAGGCCGGGGGAACGTGTCGCGACCGATGGCGAGGTGGTGGACGGCACGTCCGCCGTCGACCTGTCCCTCGTGACCGGTGAGACGCGGCCTGTGGAGGTCTCGCCCGGTACTGCCGTCACGGGAGGCTCGGTCAACGCCGGCGGACTTCTGCTCGTCCGCGCGACGGCGGTCGGCGCGGACACCCAACTCGCCCGCATCACGGCTCTCGTCACCGAGGCACAGGCCGGGAAGGCCCGTGCCCAGCGGATCGCGGACACCGTGGCCGGGGTCTTCGTACCCGTGGTGCTCGCTCTCGCGGTCACGGTGCTCGGCTTCTGGCTCGGAGCGGGTGCGGACCCGCAGCCCGCCGTCACCGCATGCGTATCCGTCCTGGTGGTCGCCTGCCCCTGCGCGCTCGGTCTCGCGACCCCCACCGCGCTCATGGCGGCCACCGGCCGGGGCAGCCGGCTCGGCATCCTGATCAAAGGCCCCCAGGCCCTCGAAGCGCTCCGGCGGATCGACACCGTCGTGCTCGACAAGACGGGCACCCTCACCTCCGGCCATCTCACCGTCGCCGCCCTCACCGCACGCCCCGAAGGCATCGGCGCGCACGAGGCGTTGCGGCTCGCGGCCAACGTCGAGACCGGCTCCGAGCACCCACTCGGCCGTGCCGTCGTCCGCCACGCCGAGCGCACGCTGCCCGGAGGAGCCGTACGGCCCGCAGCGCTCCGCGACTTCGCCGCGCTGCCCGGAAACGGTGTACGCGGACAGGTGGACGGGCAGCGCGTGGAGGTCGGTGCGCCCGGGGGAGACCTGCCCGCGGAGCTGGACGCGGCCCTCGCCGCCGCGCTGGAAGCCGCCCACACCCCGGTCCTGGTCCGCGTCGACGGGGAGCCCGAGGCCGTCCTCGCGCTCGGCGACGTCGTGCGCCCCGGCAGCTACCACGCCGTGGACCGGCTGCGCCGACTCGGCGTGCGCCCCGTCCTCACCACCGGGGACCGGGAGGAACCCGCGAGAGCCGTGGCCGACGCGCTCGGCATCGACGAGATCCACTCCCGCCGCACCCCCGAGGGCAAGGCGGAACTCGTCCGTTCACTGCGCGCGCGGGGCAAGCGGGTCGCCGTCGTCGGGGACGGGATCAACGACGCCGCGGCGCTCGCGGAAGCCGACCTGGGCATCGCCATGGGCACCGGCACGGACGTCGCGATCGGCGCCGCCGACGTCACCCTCGTCCGCGACGACATCGAGGCCCTGGCGGACGCCGTGCGCCTGGCCCGCGCCACCCTCACCACCATCCGGGGCAACCTGCTGTGGGCCTTCGGCTACAACGTCGTCACCATTCCGCTCGCCATGGTCGGCCTGCTCAACCCGATGCTCGCCGCCGCCGCGATGTCGCTGAGCTCCGTCCTCGTCGTTCTCGGAAGCCTCCGCCTGCGCCGCTGGCAGCCGGCGCCGGCCGCCGCGCGCCGGCGCCCCACCTCGCGGGCGGCCTTCTGATGACTCCTCCCACCCCCGACTCGCGCCTGCGCACGTCGCTCACCGCCGCCGGCGTTCCCGTTCTCGCCTGCGGTCTCGCGCTCGGGGGCCTCGGTGCCTGGACGGCGAGTGGGCGCGCCGGCAGCCCTCCGCACGTGGGCGTCGCGCGGGCGTACGTCTACCAGTCGTTCGGCTCCACACCGGAGACGGCCGCGTTCTTCACCCTCACCAACGACGGGGGGTCCGCCGACCGGCTCGTGCGCGTCACCTCGCCCGACACCACCGAGCCGCCCGGACTGAGCGGACACCGGATGACGTCGTCCAACGGCGCCTACCGGCAGCCCGTCGACTCCATCCTCGTCCCGGCACGGGCCGGGCTCGCCATGAACCCGCACGGGAACGACGTGACCGTGCGGCCGAGGACTCCGTGGCGGCCCGGTGAAGTGGTGTCGTTCACCCTCCATTTCGCCCACGGGAAGCCCTTGCGGGTCAACGCGGTCGTGGTGCGGCCAGGCGCCGAGAAGAACCGCCCTCCCCGCCCGTAGCGCCATGTCCCGCACCACGTCCCACGCGCACGGCATATGCCGACACCGCACTCCAGCGGTGACTTGTCGGGCATGGGCGGCAAGCCGGACACCTTCCCATGTCGTGCGGCGCCCCGCGATGGGAGGATGAGGCGCCATGGAGGCCGGACCGGTCGGACGCGTGGTGAGGGCGGCGATGTTCGCCGTCGTCTCCGTCACTCTTGCGGCCACCGGACACGTCCTGATGTCCGAGGCGCCGCTCCCCTTCTGGGTACTGGCCACGGGCTTCCTCGCGCTCGCGGTCCCCGGCTGGTGGTTCGCCGCACGCGAGCGCGGTCCCTGGGTCGTCACCGCTCTGGCCGTCCTGACCCAGGGCGTGCTGCACAACGCCTTCGCGTCCGCGCAGTCCGCGCTGGGCACAGCGGGCACCGGCGGGACGCCGGCCGCGGCCATGGGCGGCATGGACCACATGGCGGGCATGCGGCACGCGCCCATGGGCGACGCGATGGCAGGCGTGCACCACATGGCCGGTATGGATCACGTGGTGGGCACGGGGCATGCCTCCGCCGTGGGAGCGATGAGCTCGGGTCCCATGGCGCACGCGGGCCACCACTTGGGCGGAATGTCATCGACCGGGATGCTGGCCGCGCACGTTCTGGCCGCGCTGGTCTGCGGAATCTGGCTGGCCCGGGGTGAGCGCGCCGCCTTCCAGGTCCTGCGCGCCTTCGCCGGCCGGCTGCTGGCTCCGCTGCGGCCCCTGTGCACAGCACCGCTGCCCGCTCCCCGCCGCCGTCTGCGACCCCGCCGGGGCCTGAGCGACCGGCCGACGCCGGGGCTGCGGTGCGCACGGGCACGGGACCGGCGGGGGCCGCCCGGGGTGGCCGCCGCGTCGTGAGGACGCGGCAGGCATTCCGGAGGACGTAGAAGCGGGCTCGTAACCGGTCGCCGACCGGTGCCCGGCCGTACCCGCACGAGGCGGAAGTCCTCCGGCACACCCGGCCCCGAAGGGCCCGGGTGCCCCGTTCACCGGAACCCGGACCGTCCCGTCGGCGCTGCCCCATGCCGCAGCCGCGGCGTGCGCGCACCGACCGGACGCCCGGCGCCGGACCGATCCGTGAAGGACATCCCTGGCGATGAACACCACCCTGCCCATCCCGCGCGCACCGCAGCGCGCCTCCGCCCCGCGCGACAGAACGGCCGAGGACGCCATCGCGACCGCCTGGGCGCTGGCGGCCCGCGGCGGGGACCGTGCGGCCGCCGACGCCTTCATCCGGTGCCTGCACCGTGACGTCGTGCGGTACGTCGCCCACCTCTCCGCCGACCCGCAGTCGGCGGAGGACCTCGCACAGGACACGTTTCTGCGAGCGCTGCGCACGCTGCACCGCTTCGAGGGCCGCTCCTCGGCCCGGACCTGGCTCCTGACCATCGCCCGCCGTGCCGTCGTGGACGACTTCCGCCGGGCCGCGGCGCGCCCGCTGCTCGCCGACACCGACGACTGGCGCATGACCGTCGAGCGCGCCCAGCCGACCGGACTGCCCGGCTTCGAGGACGGGATCGCTCTCCAAGGACTCCTGGCAGCGCTTCCCCACGACCGCCGGCAGGCGTTCGTCCTCACGCAGTTGCTCGGGCTTTCCTACGCCGAGGCCGCCCGAGTGACGGGTTGTCCGGTCGGCACGGTCCGCTCCCGGGTGGCCCGCGCACGCACCGCCCTGGCGGCACAACTGGAGGGCGGTGAACCGGGGGCGATCGCACCGGCCGTCTGACGCGTGTGCCGGGGCCGGCCCTGCTCGGTCCGGCCCCGGCACCACGGGCGCTGCCCGGGGGAGGGGGCGTCAGACCAGGAGCTTCGACTTCGCGCGCTGGTACTCGTCCTCCGTGATCGCGCCCTTGTCCTTGAGGTCGGCGAGCTTGGAGAGGTCGTCGACGTGGCCGCCCCTGTGACCGCCGCCGCCTTCCGTGCCCGCCGCATCCCTGATGTACGCCTTGAAGGCGGCGTCGCGTTCCTTCGCCTCCTGGACGTCGCGCCTGCCCATGGACTTGCCGCGGGCGATCACGTAGATCAGTACGCCCAGGTAGGGCAGGACCAGCGCGAGGACCAGCCAGCCGGCCTTCGCCCAGCCGCCGAGGTCGTGGCTGCGGAAGACGTCCATGATGACCCGGAAGAGAAGGAAGAGCCACATGATCCAGAGGAAGAACCAGAGCATCGTCCAGAACAGGTTGAGCAGGGGATAGTCGTCCATCGTCCACTCCCGGCGCCGTCGACATGGCTGAGTCCGAACTCAGTCATATCGCCATATGGGCGCATGCGCCCGTTGAGAGGATCCGGGTTCTGGTCAGGAGGGGGCGCGGCGGCTACTTCTCCGGCCCGGATGCGGTGACCGGAGCCTTGCCGGTGTCCTCGTCGGACGCCGTCCTCGTGCCTGCTTCCGCGTCCGGCGCGGTGGCGGCGGCCGCCTTCCTGCTGTTCACCATGATGCCGATGAAGCCGGCGAGGAACCCGCTGATCAGGCCCGATATCGCGTGGTTGGCCGCGTTGACCGACTCGCTGCCCGGGAGGCCGATCGCCAGGTAGTTCACCGCCGCGCTCATCACCGCGCCCAGCACGCCGCCGATGAGGCCGCCCGTGGCGGCGGCGCGTACGGGTGACGGCGGGGTGGCAGAGGGAGCGGGGGTGCGATCGGAGGCGAGCGGTGCGGTCATGGTCGAGAGCCCTCCAGACAGGCTGCGATCAGAGACCGGGAGCGGCTCTCCGTGCGCGCCGGCATGCGCGGTCGGAGCTGCTCACACGGGCAGCCCACCGAGCCGGGGGGTGCAGCAGATACCTTGCGACAGAACACATGTTCCTTGCAACACCTTCTCGTTTTCGGCACTTTGACGTTCGGTGAGGACCCGTGTGCGTGGGGCGTGCGAGGCGGGTGGTCACGAGAGCTCCGAACATGCCGTAGAGTTGTGTTTACCGACGCGGGGTGGAGCAGCTCGGTAGCTCGCTGGGCTCATAACCCAGAGGTCGCAGGTTCAAATCCTGTCCCCGCTACTGAAGGATCAGGCCCGGCACGCAAGCAGCGTGCCGGGCCTGATGCGTTGTCGGCGTATACGTGTTTAGCCCCATCGGCGGCCGAGGAGTCGCCCGTCGGCCGGGCGGCGGCGAGGCTGGGGGAGGTGCGCGGTACCGTCCGCGGCCGTGGCTGCACCGGGCAGGAGACCGCAGGTGGGGAAGTGGGAGCGTCGGTGGCGCGGGCGTGGCGGCGTGCGGAGCCGCCGGTTCGTCCGGGTGCTGCCGGTGGCGATGATCGTCATCGGGGTGGCGTTCGACCTCTTCACGCCGCCGCCCTTCACGGCCGTCCCGATGTTCGCGGCCGCTCCGCTGATCGCCGCGCCGTTCTTCGGCCTCGGCACCACGGTCCGGATAGGGATCGTCGCTGTGCTCGCCGTCGCCGGAATCCGGCTCTACAGCGGGGATCTGGTCAAGGTGGTCTCGTTCGTCGAGATGCTCACCGTGGTCACGGTCGCCTTCCAGGCGTGCGTGATCAACCGGGTCGTGCGGCGCGGCAACGAGCAGCTGGCGTCCGCCCGGATCATCGCCGAGACCGCCATGCGTGCGGTGCTGCCGGAGCCGCCCGAGCGGATCGGCGGACTCCAGGTGGCCGCGCGGTACGAGGCGGCGCAGGCGGACGAGTTCGTCGGGGGTGACCTGTTCGCGGCGGCGGACACCCCGTACGGGGTGCGGCTCGTGCTCGGGGACGTGCGCGGGAAGGGGCTGGAGGCGGTCGGGGCCGTGGCGGTGGTGATCGGGGCGTTCCGGGAGGCGGCCGAGCAGGAGACGACGCTGGAGGGCGTGGCGCAGCGGCTGGAGCGGGCGCTGGCGCGTGAGTCGACCCGGGGCGGCGGGTTCGACGCGTTCGAGGAGTTCGTCACCGCCGTGCTGGCGGAGATCCCGCCGGGCGGACAGGCGGTACGGATCGTGAACCGCGGCCACCCCGACCCGCTGCTGCTGCACGGGGACGGGGCGGTGGAGGCCCTGACGCCTTCGGAGCCCGCGCTGCCGCTCGGCATGGGCCTGGGGGTGCGGCCGGACCGCTCGGACGGGTGGGAGCTGCCGGCCGGCGGGACGCTGCTGTTCTACACGGACGGCCTGTCCGAGGCACGTGATGCCGACGGCGTCTTCTACGACCCGGCTGGGCGGCTGCGCGGGCGCCTCTTTCCGGGGCCCGAGGAGTTGTTGTCCGCGCTGACCGACGACGTACGGCTGCATACGGGGGGCGAGTCGACCGACGACATGGCGCTGCTCGCGGTGGCGCGGCCGGCGAAGGGGCAGCCCGACCGGCGCAGGACGGTGAAGATCATCAAGCGGGGTACAACCCTGCGTGACTGACAGGCGCCGCTCCGCATAACATTTGACGCAACGTCAGAAAACGCGTAGTGGCCGGACCTCGTTCAACTCGCCCGATTCCACCCGGTTGTGTCCCATAAAGTCCGGGCCGAGGAGGGGAACGATCAGTGGGAACAGCTTGGAATCGGACCCGTCTGTCTATTAACGTTCGATAACGCAGCGCGGTTGTCACAGCCGCCGTCAGTGGCGGCACCGTGCGCGAGCGCCGAATTCCGCAAGGGAACCGGGGAACCACCTACATGGGGTGAATCGGGCATCTCTGTCTTCACGAGAGGCGGAGGGACCCGTAGGAGACCTTCCTGCTCCGAACCCGTCAGCTAACCCGGTAGGCGAGAAGGAAGGAAAGGAGTGCGCCCGCGTGGCGTCCAACAAGCCTGCCCCCGAATCACCCTCCCGGTTCGTGCCCGAGTACGGCGCCGACTTCGCGAACGGCCCCGCTACCGCGTACATCCCGGAACAGGGGATCGACTACGCGACCGATGGGGGCAACGGCTACGGCACCGGCGCCGGTCCCGGCAGCGGTTTCCGCGCCGACGATGCCGACTCCGAGCGGACCTGGGAGGAATGGAACCCCACCGAGGAGTCCGTCCGTCCCGTCCGCGGCAAGCACCGTGTCGCCAAGCAGCGCAATGGTCTGGCCCGTAGCTCCACCGTCCTCGGCGTCGGTGTCATCGCGGCCGTCGGTGCGGGCGGCATGGCCACCGCGCAGAGCAAACCGCCGGTCTCCATCTCTCTTCCCGATTCCATCGCGGACAATCTCCCCGACGCCAACTCCCTTCCGGGCGTAGGTGCGTTGTTCTCCGGCGAGACCAAGACCGAGGCCGAGGCCCGGGTCACCGCGACCGCTGCCGCCCCGCTGACCACCGCCGGCATCACCACCGCCGAGGCCGAGCAGGGCACCACGGACGCCGGCGAGGCGCTGCGCGCCCGCATCCTCCAGCAGGCCGAGCAGCAGCAGGGCGCCGCCGACGCCGAGGCCAGGGCGGCCGAGGAGAAGGCCGCGGCCGAGAAGGCCGCCGCCGAGGCGAAGAAGCAGCAGGACGAGGCCGAGGCCAAGGCCGCCGCCGCGAAGAAGAAGGCGGAGGAGGAGGCGAAGAGGAAGGCCGAGGCGTTGCGCCTGGCCAAGCTCGCCGCCAGCTACGCCATCCCCACCTCCTCGTACACGATCACCTCGACGTTCGGCGAGGCCGGTTCGATGTGGTCCTCCGGCTATCACACGGGCCTCGACTTCGCGGCGCCGACCGGTACCCCGATCAAGGCCATCCACACCGGCACCATCAAGTCGGCCGGCTGGTCCGGTTCGTACGGCTACCGCACGGTGCTGGAGCTCGAGGACGGCACCGAACTGTGGTTCTGCCACCAGTCATCGATCGGTGTCACCGTCGGCCAGAAGGTCACCACCGGCGACACCATCGGCCGTGTCGGCGCGACCGGCAACGTCACCGGCCCGCACCTCCACCTGGAGGTCCACACCCCGGACGGCAGCGGCATCGACCCGATGGCCTGGCTGCGCGCCCGCGGTCTGACCGTCTGACCCTCGGCGTTGCCTCCCGCGAGTCCGGGACGGCCCGCGCCGTTCCCGGTCCGCGCCCTTCCGAACCCCGGCAGCCCTGACGCACACCCCCCGACGTCAGGGCTGCCGGTCCGTAGGTCCGCGGCTGGCTGGATGTAGGTGGCACGGAATAGTGGGGTGGCCGGAAACCGTTGTCCCCCTTATGACTTCACTGCGCACTCTCGGCCCGTCCGGCCTGCAGGTCTTCCCGCTCTGCCTCGGTGGAAACGTCTTCGGCTGGACCGCGGACGAGGACCAGTCCTTCGCCGTCCTCGACGCGTACGCGGCGGCCGGCGGCAACTTCGTCGACACCGCCGACGCCTACTCGCACTGGGTTCCCGGTAACGAGGGCGGCGAGTCGGAGACGGTCATCGGCAAGTGGCTCGCGGCGCGCGGCAACCGGTCCGACGTCGTGGTGGCCACCAAGGCCGGCGCGCTCCCCGGATACAAGGGGCTGTCGGCGCCCACGATCAAGTCGGCCGCCGAGGAGTCGCTGCGCCGGCTGAACACCGACTACATCGACCTCTACTACACGCACTTCGACGACGAGACCGTCCCCGTCGAGGAGATCATCACCGCCCTGGACCAGCTGGTGCGGGAGGGCAAGGTCCGGGAGATCGCCGCCTCCAACATCAGCCCTGAGCGCCTGCGCGCCTCGGTGGAGTTCTCCGAGCGCGAGGGACTGGCCCGCTATGTGGCGCTCCAGCCGCACTACAACCTGGTCTCCCGCGACACCTACGAGGGCGGGCTCCAGGACACCGCCGCACGCGCCGGGCTCGCGGCCGTCCCGTACTTCGCGCTGGCCGCCGGCTTCCTCACCGGCAAGTACCGCCCGGGTGCGGCCGTGGACAGCGCCCGCGCCGGGAGCGCGGCCGGCCACCTGGAGTCGGAGCGCGGGCAGCGGGTGCTCGCCGCGCTCGACACGGTGGCGCGGGAGCGGGACGCCGAGATCGCGACGGTGGCCCTGGCCTGGCTCGCCTCCCGGCCGACGGTCGCCGCGCCGATCGCCTCCGCCCGCACGGTCGGACAGCTCCCCGCCCTGCTGGCGCTCGCCGACCTCCGCCTGACGGACGACGAACTGTCGACACTCACCGAAGCGTCCGCGTAGGCGCGTTGACCCGGCTTAGGCCTCCTCCTGGTCGGGGCAGCGGCCCGTCGGTCGCGGATCAGGCCGGCGGGCTGCCGCTGTACGGCGGGCCGGCACAGGGCGGTGCGGCGTACGGCTGCGGGGTGTAGGGCGGTGCGGTGTACGGCGGTACGGGCTGTTGGCCGTACGGCTGCGCTGTGTACGGGGACGGGGCGCCGTACGGGTACGGGGCGGGGGCGGCGCTGTGGGCGTGGGGTCCGTACGCGTGATGCGGCCAGGGCGGCGGGAAGCCCGGGGGCCGGCGGTGCGTGGCGCGAGCCGCGTACGCCAGGGCGGGGCCCGCGACGTCCCGGCGCTGCCACAGGTGGTGCAGCAGCTCCAGCTCGCGGGCGGCGAAGTCGGGATCGGCCGTGCCCCGGCGGGCCTGCCGGCGCAGGAAGGCGAGGGACGTCGCGAACGCCTCGTACTCGGCGACCGTACGGGCCGCGGCCCTGCCGTGCTCCTTGGCCTCCTTGGGGTGCTTCGCGTGGGCCGGGGCGTGGGCGTGGCCGTACGGGGTCGCCCGGTGCGGCTGGCCGTACGCGCCGGCCGCCGCCGCGTACCGCTGGCGCGCCGCGTTCCGGGCGAGGGCGCGGGCCCGCATCGAGGCGAGGGCGAGGGGTTCGGCGGGGGAGAGCCAGCCGGCCCCGGCGTACGCGGGGAGCTCGACGGCCAGGGAGCGCAGCTCCTGCCGGCGCGCCCGGATCAGGAGCCACGTGATCAGGCCGAAGACGGGGACCATGAACGCCCCGTAGACGATGTAGAACCCGTACCGGGTGAAGGTGGCCGAGCCGTTCCACAGGGCGTGCATGCCCATCGCGAGGACCAGGCCGAGCAGCGGGGCCCCGATGCGCCTGAACCGCCGGCCGGGTGCGGTGCTCGCGGCGGTCCCGAGACCGATGCCGGTCAGGACGGTGAAGAGCGGATGGGCGAACGGTGTCATGACCGCGCGGATGAGGAACGTCATCACCGTCACCGACGCGAAGGCGGTGCCCATCTGCTGGTCCTCGCCGAAGGCGTTGCCCAGATAGAGGATGTTCTCGGTGAAGGCGAAGCCCGTCGCCGTGAAACCGGCGGCCACCGCGCCGTCGACGAGGCCGGTGAACTCCCGTCGCCGGAAGAGGAAGAGCAGCAGGACGGCCGCCGCCTTGGCGCTCTCCTCGACGACCGGCGCGATGACCGTGGCACCCAGGGTGTCCGCGTTGCCCGGATCGGACCCGGCTATCCACCGGGTGGCGAAGGAGTTGGCGAGGATCGCGACCAAGGCCGCCGCGCACGCGCCCCACGCGAAGGCGAACAGGAGGTTCCGCCACGGCCGGGGGTCGACCCGGCCCAGCCAGCGGAAGGCCGCCATCAGAGCGGGGACCGGCAGCACGGCCAGACCCAGGCCGACCAGGAACCCCTCGGTCCCGGTCTGGTCGCGGACCAGGGCCAGGATCACCACACCGCAGAGCGCCAGCGTCGCGAAGACGGCGACCACTCGGAACGTCCGGTTCCGCCACAGTGGGCCGACGCGGCGCGGCCGGTAGCGCCACTGGCTCCGCTCCGGCACGGCAGCCAGGATCTCGCCGACCCGCTGCTCCTGGAGCACGGGGACGACCGGCTGACCTTGCCATTGCTGCTGAACAGACCCGTCCGACACCCCTCGACCCTAACGAGCGGCACTGACAACGGCCATGGCGCGTGCGGCCGGCGCGGGGCGCCGGCCCCTGCTGGTCAGACGCGACGGGTCAGACGCGCGCGAAGAGCAGGTCGTGCACCACGTGGCCCTTGCCCAGGCCCTGGCCCTCGAACCGGGTCAGCGGACGGAACTCCGGGCGCGGGGCGTAGCCGCCGTCGGCCGTCGTGTTCTCGAAGCGGGGGTGCGCGGTGAGGACTTCGAGCATCTGCTCGGCGTACGGCTCCCAGTCTGTCGCGCAGTGCACGATCGCCCCGGGCTTCAGCGGGCCCGCGACCAGGTCGAGGAACTCCGGCTGGATCAGCCGGCGCTTGTGGTGGCGGGTCTTGGGCCAAGGGTCGGGGAAGTACACCCGCAGCCCGTCCAGCGACTCCGGCTCCAGCATCTCGCGCAGCAGGATGATCGCGTCACCGTTGGCGACCCGGACGTTGGTCGAGCCGTTCCGGTCGGCGAGTCCGAGCAGGTTGCCCTGGCCGGGGGTGTGCACGTCCACCGCGAGGATGCCGGTGCCCGGGTCGGCGGCGGCCATCTGCGCGGTGGCCTCGCCCATGCCGAAGCCGATCTCCAGCACCACCGGGAGCCCGTCGAACATCGCGGGCAGGTCCAGGGCGCTGAGCCCGTCGATGTCCAGGCCCCACTTGGGCCACAGCCGCTCAAGGGCATCCTGCTGGCCGGGCGTGACCCGGCTGCGGCGCGGCTGGAAGCTGCGGATGCGGCGCTCGTGGTGCGAGCCGGCCGGGTCGGCCGCGGGGCCGCCGGGGAAGCGGGGCTCCTGGCGCATCCGGCGCGCCCGCTCCAGGGACGCGGCCCGCAGGTCGTCCGGGATTCCGGCGGTGGTGGGCGCGGTGCCGTCCGGCCCGGCGGGGTCGCCGGAGGCCGGGCGGGAGGGGTTCATGGGCTCAGACACAATGCCCTGATTCTACGGGGCCGTGCGTTCTACGGGGCCGTGCGTTCTGTGGGGCCGTGCGTTCTGTGGGGCCGTGCGTTCTACGGGGCCGCGGGCGGAGGGGTGTCCGACAGGTCCGGCCGTTCACCCCGCCTTCGCCGGCGTCGGCGGCTTCCACCCGGCCGCCCGCGCCCGGAGCAGCGCCCGGCGGGCCACCTCGCGGCCGATCGGCAGCGAGGCGGTGGCGGCGGGCGACGGGGCGTTCAGCACATGGACCGTGTGCGGGGCCTCGCGGATCAGGAAGTCGTCCACCAGGGTGCCGTCCCGCAGCACGGCCTGGGCGCGGACCCCGGCCGGTGCGGGGCGCAGGTCGGACTCCGTGACCTCGGGCAGGAGGCGCCGGACGGCCTCTGTGAACGCGTGCTTCGACAAGGAGCGGTGCACCTCGCCCGCCCCGTACCGCCAGTGCCTGCGGGCGATGCGCCACGAGCCCGGCCAGCTCAGCGTGTCCATCAGCTCGCGGGGGCGGACGACCGGCCAGCCGTAGCCCTCGCGGGCCGCCGCGGGCACCGCGTTGGGGCCGACGTGGACGGAGCCGTCGAAGCCCCGGGTCAGATGGACGCCGAGGAAGGGGAACGCCGGATCGGGCACCGGATAGACCAGGCCGCGCACCAGCTCGGGCCGCGCCAGCTCGTAGTACTCCCCCCGGAACGGCACGATCCGCATGCCCGGGTCGTCGCCGGCCAGCCGGGCCATCCGGTCGCAGTGCAGCCCCGCGCAGTTCACCAGCACCCTGGCCCGGACCACCAGGCCGTCGGCCGTGCGCACGGCCACGCCCCAGGGGCGGCGGTCGATCGCCGTGACCTCCGCGCCGAACCGGATCGCGCCGCCCGCGCCGCGCACCTCGTCGGCGAGCCGTCCGGCGACCGCCCTGAAGTCGCACACCCCCGTGGTGCCGACCCGGATCGCGGCGAGGCCCCGCACCTTCGGCTCGTACTCGGCGATCTGCGCGGGCCCCAGCTCGCGCACCGGCAGCCCGTGCTCACGGCCGCGCTGGACCAGGGCGTGCAGCCGGGGCAGCTCGGCGCGGTCCGTGGCGACGATCAGCTTGCCGGTCACCGCGTGCGCAATGGAGTGCTCCCGGCAGAAGTCGACCAGCTCGGCGCCGCCGCGCAGCGCGTACCGCGCCTTGAGCGAGCCCGGCGGGTAGTAGATCCCGCTGTGGATCACCCCGCTGTTGCGCCCCGTCTGATGGCGCGCCGGGGCGTCCTCCTTCTCCAGCACCGTCACACGGGTGCCCGGCGCGGCGCGCGTGAGCGCGTACGCGGCCGACAGGCCGACGATCCCGCCGCCGATCACCAGCACATCGCAGTCGTACGCCGCGTGCGTCATCATCACGCCACCTCCCACCCCGATAGTGCACTGACCCACTGACAACGGGCTCAAACCCGTACGGCCAGCGTGGCGCTTCCCGAGGAGCGAAGGTTCTACGCCGGGGCGACCAGCAGGGGGCGGGCGCGCTCGCGCAGTTCGACGACGCGCGGCTCGTCCCCGTACGGCTCCAGCCGGTGCAGCAGGTCGCGTACGTACTCCGTGGTGCGCGCCGACGAGATGCGGCCCGCCACCTCCACGGCCCGGGTGCCCGCCGCGCAGGCCGCGTCCAGGTTCCCCGACTCCAGTTCGGCGACCGCCGACACGACGAGCCGCAGCCCGTGCGAGCGCACGAACTCCTCGGTGGGCCGGGACAGCGCCTGCTCGGTGAAGCGGCGGACCTGGCGCGGTGCCTTGAGGTCGAGGTGGCACTCGGCGGCGTCGGCCGCGAATCTGTCGTACGAGTAGAAGCCCAGCCACGCCGGGTCCGCGTCGCCCTCCCGGGAACGCTCCAGCCAGCTCTCGGACGCCTTGAGCGCTGCCCCCGCGGCCGGCGCGTCGTTCGCCTTCGCGTGCGCCCGGGCCTCGACCAGGCGGAAGAAGCTCATCGTGCGCGCGGTGGCGAGGCCCCGGTTGCGTTCGACGGCGGCCTGCGCGAGGTCGACGCCCTCGTCGGCGAAGCCGCGGTAGGTGGCCTGCAGCGACATGGACGCCAGGACGTAGCCGCCGAGCGGCACGTCGGCCGCCGCGCGGGCGAGGCGCAGCGCCTGGATGTAGTAGCGCTGGGCCGCCTCCTGCTGGCCGGTGTCGAAGGCCATCCAGCCGGCGAGCCGGGTCAGCTCGGCCGCGGCGCCGAACAGCGCCCGGCCGACCTCGTCGCTGTACGAGCCGAGCAGCAGCGGGGCCGCGTCGACCCGTAAGCACTCGGGGACCATCGAGGAGCGCCAGTCCCCGCCGCCGTACTTGGAGTCCCAGCGGCGCGCGTCCTGGGCGGCCTCGCGCAGTTTGGAGACGTCGCTGTGGCCCACGCGGAGCGAGGAGGCGTCGGCTCCGGACTCGGGGCCGGGCTGTTTCGGGATCAGCAGGCTGTGGCCGGGGGCCGGCGCGGTGCCGTTGCGCTGGGGGGAAGTTTCCGGGAGGCCCGGCTGTGCGGGTGCCCCGGCGGCGCCGTGCGCCCCCGGTGCGCCCTGTGCGCCGGGCGGCTGCCCTCCGACCGTCGCCGGTGTACGCGCAACCGACGGGTCGGCGGGGGATATCAGCCAGCGGGACGCGGGTGTGGCGTACGCGCTCACGGAGAAGGAACCCGCCAGCGACTGCCAGATCCCGCCGCTGCCGGCCCGCCGTCCGGCCAGATCCAGTCGGTAGAGCTCCGTCGCCGACCGCACCGCCGCGTCCACGTTGCGCGGGAAGGCCAGGCCTACCTCCGGCGCCGGATCGGCGTCGGCGAGTCCGATCTCGTGCAGGGGGACGGGCCGGCCGAGCTTGGCGCCGATCGCCGCGGCGATGAGATGGGGGGCGGCGCCCTGCGGCACCATGCCCTTGGAGACCCACCGGGCGACCGACGTCTTGTCGTACCGGAGGGTCAGTCCGCGCTGCGCCCCGAGGTCGTTGACCCGCCGGGCGAGCCCGGCGTTACTGATTCCCGCGAGGGCGAGAACGGTGCCGAGCTTCTCGTTCGGTCCGCGTTGCTCCCTGGACATGGCCACCCCTCGACACACAGACGGCAGCCGCGTCACCGTCACGGCGCGCGGCATTCGTACCGTGTTCTCCCCAGGGACGAACCCTGTCACTCCGCCCGCACACGCATTTGGCCGTGCCCCGGGGAATATGCCGCCCTGCTGAGAACATCAGTGCACCCAGCGTAGTTCGTCGCATCCCTACCGTTAAGGGCTGGACGTCCGTATGGCGGGATTGTTGTCCGTCCCGGCCACTCGTGGAGGGCTGTGGGACGAGAGGGGTCGCGAGGGGCGTGCGGGGCGGCAGGGGCGAACACGCGGCGGAGGAAGAGCGAAGGAAAAGCGGGGGATCGACGGGGGAGCGGGGGAGGGGGAGTGGAGGCCGCCGACTCGGAACTCCGGGCGGTCGGCGCCTGCTTGGGGATTGGCCTCGAACCGGGCGGGGAAGAGCCCGGTTCCCGGCGTTCCATCGCCCGCCGACCAGCGCGGACCGGCGCGCGGGGCGTACGGGTGCGGTGTGGTCCCCCCTGCCTACGGCCGCTTCCGCAAGGCCCCTTCGGGGTCATCGCGCGTGCCCCCCGGTGTGTGGCCGTGCGCCTGTACGTGCGCTCTGGCCCGGCCCGGGGGGCGGCGCTTGCATGGGTGCTGCGTGGATCGGCCCGCTGCGCTGGACGCAGGGGGCTGGGGGATAACGCCGCCTCATTCCCCGCAGGCGGCGGAACCGGTCCGGGGGGCGAGGCCCGCCTCCCGGACCGTGTGTTCCCGGGGGTGCGGGAGTGTTCCGCGGGTGGGAGGCGGGCGTGCGGCGGGCCGGGCGTGCCGACCGGGGAAGCCTCGGCCGAACCAGGGCGAACGCGGATGAAGAGGTCAATCGATCACTGGCCCAACGGTTCCTCCCGGGCCTGAAATTGGCCGGATGTCGACGGTCGGATGCGGTCGGGCCGGGGGAGACGCGTACCTCCGTGTGGCCGCGCCCGCCGGGTGCGGGGGGTGGCCGGAACCGAGCCGTTCGCGCGAGGCGGTACCGGGGAACGCAACGCCCGGAATCGACAGTTCCGTTGGCCCGGTGCGCGACGCGCGCGGGCCGTGCGCGGGACGTGGGACCCGGCGTCCGCCCTGCGGCCTTTGCCAGGGGCGCATGCGCTCACGACGTGCGCCGTCCGTAGCCACTCCTGCGCGCCGTTGTCGTGGCAGCATGTCCGCAACGGCGCCGATCGTCACCGGAGTTCTCCGGGTGCCTGCCTGCCGCGCCGTTTTTTTGTCCACAGCCTGTGGAGGCGGCGATGCGTTGGTTGGTGGGTTGGAGCAGTATCGCCGCGAGCTTCGGCACGGCCGGGGCGGTCGGCGGCAGCGACGACGGGCGCACGATGCACCCCGTGGGCTCCCAACTCCTGTGGGGCGACCCCGATCCGCTCTGGGCGGTCGGTGACTGGCGGCCCGACGAGATCCGCACGGTCCGGGTGGACACCGCCGAGGGCGCCCCCATGGTCAGGCTCGCGGTCCTCGGCTGCTGCGGCGCCACCGACGAACAGCTGCGCGTCGGCCTGCTCGCCGCCCGGGGCGGCGCCCTGCGCCACCTCACGGCGTGGACCGGCAGCTACACGGCGGTCGTCCAGATCGGCCGCCGGATCACCGTCGTCGGCGACCTCGCCGGAGCCCGCCCCGTCTTCTACACGCCCTGGGCCGGTGGCACGGCGTACGCCACCGCGGCGCTCCCCCTCGCCGACCTCATCGAGGCCCAGCTGGACATCGGGCACCTGGCCGCGCTGCTCGCCTGCCCGGAGACCCCGGAGGCGCTGCGCGACGGCACCCCCTACGCGGGCGTGAAGCGCATCCCGCCCGGACACGCCCTCATCCTCCGCGAGGGCTCGCGGGAGATCACCGGGTACGAGGCCGTGGCCTCCCTCGCCGTGGCCGCGCCCGAGCTCGACCCGGTGAGCGCCGTCGACGGGGTGCGCGACGCGCTGGTCGAAGCGGTACGCGCCCGGCTGCTGGCCCCGCGCCACGCCCCGGAGACCCTGCCGCCCGACCCCGGCCCGGTCCCCGGCATGGGCCCGGCCGAACGCCGCGCCGCCCGGGGAGCCCCCGTGCCCGGCATCGGCGCCGACCTCTCCGGGGGCAGCGCGTCGGCGACTCTCGCCCTGCTCGCCGCGGGTCTCCCCGGGCTGCCCGGCACGATCCTGGGCCACGGCACCGGGGCGGGGGAGCGGCTGCTCGCCGTCACCTTCAACGACCTGACGACCCGCGCCCACGAGCCCGAACTCGAACGCGCCCGCGCCATCGCGGCCAACCCCCGGCTCCACCACGTCGTCGTCGCGGCGGGCGAAGAGGCCCTGCCCTACGCCGAGCTGGGTGCCGGCGCGCTCACCGACGAGCCGGCTCCCTCGCTCGTCCTCGCCGAACGCCACCGGCGCCGGCTCTCCGCGGGCAGTGCCGACCACTTCGTGGGGGCCGGAGCCCGGCAGGTGCTCGACGCCCACCCGGCCCGCCTCGCCGACCTGCTGATGGACCGGCGCCGCCGCCACCTGCTGCGCCCGGTCGCCGCCCTCGCCAAGGCGGAAGGGCCCTCCGCGCAGTCCCTGTTCGTTCCGCTGACCGTCTACCGGGCGGCCCGCCGGCTGGCCCGTACGTCGTACCGCACCGGCCTCGAAGCGGCCGCCGGCCGGCTGCCCGACGCCAACCGCGTCGCGCCCGGGCTCGACACCCCGGCCGACGCCTCGCTCGCCGCGCTCGCCTGGTCGAGACCCGGGCCGGCCGCCCGGTGGCTGACCGGGGAGGCGCTGGCTGAAGTATCGGTTCGCCTCCAGGAGGCGGCGATCCGCCCCTCCTTCGTCCAGCGTCCCGGCGAGGCCCGGGCCAGGGCAGCCCTCGCGCGCAGCGCCGCCGACCACCGCATCCTGGAGCAGGCCGCCGAGATCCGCAGCCAGCGGCTCCACGCCCCCTTCCTCGACAACCAGGTCGTACGCGCCGCCCGCGCGCTCCCCGAGTCCCTGCGGGTGCAGCCCGGTGCCCGTGCGGCGATCCTGCGGCGCGTGCTGGCCGGCGCGGGCATCCACGAACTGCCCCCCGGCTGGGGCGCCCCCTCGCAGCACACCTCGACCGCGGTGACCCGGACCGGCCTGCGCGCCGCCCTGCCCGAGCTGATCGCCCTCTTCGACGCCCCGCTGCTCGCCGACGCCGGCCTGGTGGAGGCCCGGGTCGTACGCAAGGCCCTGCGCGCCGCCTCCGAGGGCGAGCCGCTGCCCCTGGACGGCCTCGCCGACCTCGCCTCCACGGAACTGTGGCTGCGCCGGCTCGTCTCACGACGCGGCACCTGCTGGACGGGCACGGCGGCCCCGCGCCAGCGCGCGGTGGCCGGCGGGGTGGTGCCGGCCCGGCGGTCGCTGCAGGGGTGAGCCGGCGCCACTGGTTTCCGTAGCCAACAGCGTGTGCGACCGTTTGGGCACTGCTGACCGGGCAGTCGGCGGGACACAATGGTGACGTGCGGTATCTGATCCTGGGCGCCACCGAGGCGCGAGACGAGAACGGTGGCCTGCTGCCCCTAGGCGGCAGCCGGCTGCGTGCCCTTCTCGCCGCCCTCGCCCTGCGGCCGGGACGCCCCGTCCCCGTCGCCGATCTCGTCGATGACGTCTGGGCGGACGATCCCCCGGCCGACGCACCCGCCGCGCTCCAGGCCCTCGTCGGCCGGCTGCGCAGGGTGCTCGGCCGGGAGGCACTGGCCAGCACCCCGGGCGGCTACCGGCTGACGGCCGGCCCGGACGACGTCGACCTGTACGTGTTCGAGAGGCTGGCCCGGCAGGGCGGGGCCGAACTGGAGGCGGGCGCCCCCGAGGAGGCCGCCCGCACCCTGCGTACCGCCCTGGCGCTGTGGCGCGGCCCGGCCCTGGCCGACCTGCCCGACGGAGACCGGGGTCACGCCCTCCGCCCCGAAGCCCACCGCCTGGCTGCCATGGAACGCCGCATCGAGGCGGACCTGCGCCGGGTGACGGGCGACGCCTGCGACTTTCACGGTGCCGCGGGCGTCGCGGGTGCCGCCCCCGACGCGGTCCTGCCGGTAGCCGACGCGCCGGCCCCGTCCGCCGCCTCCCTCGTCGCCGAGCTGACGGAGCTGACCGCCGCCCATCCGTACGACGAGCGCTTCCGGGTCCAGCTCATACGGGCCCTGCGCGCCGACGGCCGGCAGGCCGATGCGCTCGCCACGTACGAGGACGCACGCCGCGCCCTCGCCGACGGGCTCGGCACCGACCCCGGGCCGGAACTGGCGGCCCTGCACCGGGAACTCCTGACCCCCACGCCCGAGCCCGCCGAAACCGGGTTGTTTCACGTGAAACCCGGTCGGAGCAATCTGCGCCCCCGGCTGACCTCCTTCGTGGGGCGCGAGCCCGAACTGCGCGCCATCCGCGACGATCTGACCCGGTCGCGGCTGGTCACCCTCACCGGCCCCGGCGGATCCGGGAAGACCCGCCTCGCCGAAGAGTCCGCGGCACGCCATGAGCCCGCTCCCGGCACCCCGTCGCCGGACGTCTGGATCACCGAACTCGCCCCCGTGGAGGACCCCGAGGCCGTCCCGGACGCCGTGCTCTCCGCGCTCGGGCTGCGCGAGACCACGTTGCTGCGGGACACCACGCTCGACGGGACGCCACCGCGCACCGACCCGGTCGACCTGCTCGTCGACCGCCTGGGGCACGGCTCCCGCCCCACGCCCGTCCTCCTCATCCTCGACAACTGCGAGCACGTCATCGGGGCCGCCGCCGCGCTGGCCGAGGCCCTGCTGACCCGGTGCCCGCACCTGCGCATCCTCGCCACCAGCCGGGAACCGCTCGCCGTCCCGGGCGAGTCCGTGCGTCCGGTCGGTCCGCTCCCGGCCGATCCCGCCCACCGGCTGTTCACCGAACGCGCCCGGGCCGTACGCCCCGGATTCGACCCCGACCACGAGCCCGCGCACGACGCGGAAGCCGTCGCGGAGATCTGCCGGCGGCTGGACGGGCTGCCGCTCGCCATCGAACTGGCCGCCGCCCGGCTGCGCCTGCTCGGACCGCGTCAGATCGCGGACCGGCTCGACGACCGATTCCGCCTGCTCACGGGCGGCAGCCGGACCGTACTGCCACGCCAGCAGACCCTGAGGGCGGTCGTCGACTGGTCGTGGGACCTCCTCGACGAGGACGAGCGCACCGCCCTGCGCCAGGTCTCCGTCTTCGTGGGCGGCTGGGACCTGGCCGCCGCCGAAGCCGTCATCAGCACACCGGCCGACACCGCCGACCTGTTCGGCGCGCTCGTCGACAAGTCCCTGGTCGTGGCCGCTCCGGCGGCGGACGGCGCGATGCGCTACCGCCTCCTGGAGACGATCCACGAGTACGCCACCGAGCGGTCCGCCGAGGCCCCCGAGGTGCGCGCGGCCGCCGAGCGGGCGCACACCGTCTACTTCCTCGCCCTCGTGGAGGAGGCCGAGCCGCGCCTGCGCTCCGGCGACCAGCTGCCCTGGATACAGCGCCTGGAGACCGAGCTGGACAACATCCGGGCGGCCCTCCAGCGCACCACGGACCCCGCCGCCCCCTCCGAGGCGGAGGCCGCCCGCCTGGTGCTGGGCATGGGCTGGTTCTGGTGGCTGCGGAACTACCGCCCCGAGGGTCTGTCCTGGACCCGGAAGGCACGCTCGATCGGCCCCGAGCCCACCGAGGAGCCGGACCCCCGGTACTGGCCCCGGATGAACCTCCACCTGCTGTGGTTCTTCTACGCGGCGGAGAGCGGGCAGGCCGCGATGGCGCACGACGACCCCGCGCTCCACGCGCTCGTCATCCGGGTGGCCGACGCGTTCGCCGGCTCCCCCGCCCAGAGCGTCCGCTTCCCCGGACTGCTCTGGCCGATGACCTCGTACCTCACCGGCACGACGGACGAAACCCGGGCCAAGATCGACAAGGCGGTCGACAACGCCCGTGAGCACGGCGGCCCGTGGGAGTACGGCGTCATCCTGATGTTCCGCGCGCACATGATGGTCGACATGCCCGGCGGCATGCCCGGCATCGACGACGATCTCGACGAACTGCGCACCCTGGGCCGCCGCGTCGGCGACCGCTGGATGCGGGCGCAGGTCGCGAGCGCGGTGGCCGAGGCGGGCATGATGCGCGGCCGTTACGACGAGGCCCGCGCCGCGTACGAGGAGGCGCTGCTGCTCTCCCGCGAGGTCGGCGCCCATGCCGAGGCACCGTTCCATCTGGCCCGGCTGGCCGAACTCTCCTACCGCACCGGCGACCTGGCGGACGCCCACCAGCGGCTGGACAGTTCGGAGGCCGAGGCGGAGCGTCACCAGGCGCACGACGCCACCGCGTACGTCCACTACCTGCGCGCCACCATGGCGTTCTACCGGGGCGACATCGCGGATGCCCGGCGCCTGCTCGACGCGGCGACGGAGGAGGCAGGGCGCGGCGGCCCGCCGTCGCACTTCACCGTGGCGATGGGCGGCCTGTCGGCCCGGATCGCCGTGCACGAACCCGGGCCGGAGGGCGGCCTGGTCGCCGGGGCGCGCGGGCTGACCGCGTCCCTCGTCGCGGCGAAGGAGGCGCAGTGCGCCGAGATCGTCACGGGGCATCTGGCGGACGGCGCGGTGACGGTCCTGTCGAGGCTGGGCCACCACGCGGCCGCCGTCCGCATCCTTGCCGCCGCCGACGACTGGCGACGGACGTCGAGCCCGAGGACCGAGGGGGAGCGGACCGAGATCGACGCGGCCGAGCACCTGTGCCGCGAGGAGCTGGGCGCCACCCGCTATGAGGAAGAGCGCGCCGCCGGCCGTGCGCTGACCCTCGACGACGTCGTCGGTCTGCTGGAGGGCATCGTCGCGGACCTGCCGTGACGGGAGCGGACCGGGCGCGCCCCTCAGCGGCAGCTGACGCGTGACTCGGCCCAGTCCGCGAGGGCGACCCCGCCGAACGGCTGCTCAGGCTCCACGACCAGCCGGATCCGCTGCTGCCCCGTGACGTTCACCCCGACCGGCACGGCGGGGTCGTCGCCGCGCACCACCGGGGACTGCCACAGCCGCGTCCCGTCCCCGCCGAACACCGAGAACCGCACCGCTCCTAGCCCCATGGTGACGTCGTCGACCCCCGCCATCGCCTCGTACCGGGTGCACTGGCGGTTCAGCTGGATGACCACCGAGGAGCGGCTGTTGACCGTCACCCCGTGCGCGTACCGCGAGCCGCCGACCGACATCCCGGAGCGCTGCCAGACCCAGCCGCTCTCACCGAGCACCACCTCGGGCTCGGTGTGGTCGCCGAGGAGGGTGTAGGCCATCTCGCTGACGTGGTAGACCTCCGGCGCCGGTGCGGGAGGCGGCGGAGTCGGGGTCCGGGTGGGCGTCGGTGTGGGCTTCGGGGGCGGTGTGGGGGCCGGGGTGGGAGTGGGCGTCGGGGTGGGTGCCGGAGTCGGGGTGGGCGTGGGCTTCGGCGGCGTGGGAGCCGGCGGAGCGGGTTGCGGCGGGGCCGGCTCGGGCTTCGGTGGTGTGGGCCGCGGAGGTGTGGGCTTCGGCGGTGTCGGCGAGGGCACCGCGGGCGCCATGGCCGGGGGCTTGGCGGCCGGCTTCGCCTCGGGCCGGGGGCTGTCGTCGCCCACCAGGGCCCAGACGAGCCCGGCCGCCGCCGCGACGGCGACCGCAGCGGCGATCCCGGCCTTGGCCGGGGCGCCGAGCCCCTCGGAGGCGGCCGCACCACCGGTGGAGCCCGCGGAGGAGCCGCCTCCGGTCGCCGCCGCCGCGGCCCCCGCCCCGGCGGCTCCGGCGGCGCCTCCCGCCACGATCCCAGCGGCTTTGAGCGTGTAACCGGCGGCGAACCAGCCGATGACCGCGACCGGCAGCAGCGCGGGGATGCCGGCGTTGACGTGGGCGAGCTCGCCCGCCGCCACCCGGCACTTCGCGCACTCGTCCAGATGTCCCCGCAGCCCGCGCTCCGCCCGCATCCGCAACCCGCCCCGGGCATACGCGCCGAGCCGGTCGGCGTACCGCGCGCAGTCGCCGCCCGAGGTGAGCGCCTGGCTCACGTGGGCCTGCAAGTAGGCCTGCTTGAGTCCTTCACGAGCCCGGCTGGCCAGGACCGATGTGGCGTTCGCGGTCAGCCCGAAGAGCGGGGCGATGTCGCTGGGCGACTCCTCCTCGACGGTGGTGTGCCACAGGACCGCCTGCCAGCGCTCCGGGAGGCTGCGGAAGGCCTGCATGGCCATCGACTGCTCGGCCTCGTGCATCGCCAGCACATCCGCGCCGAGGTCGAGGGTGTCCGCGTCCGACACCTCCGACGACCGCGTGGCCTGCGCGGCGAACGCGGCGAAGTCGTCGACCAGTTGCTCGCGCTTGGCGGTCTTCGTCCAGGCGGCGGCCACGTGCCGGACGGCCGTCATCAGGTAGGCGCGCACCGCCTCCTCGGGCCCCTTGCCGCCCCGTACCGCCTGCAGGGTCCGGGCGAACACCTCGGCCGTCAGGTCGTCCGCGGTGTGCGCGTCCCGGCAGCAGGTGCGGGCGTACCGGCGCACGGCCTGCGAGTGGCGCCGGAACAGTTCGTCGTACGCGAGGTCGTCGCCCTCGCGCATCCGCTGGATCAGCTGCGCGTCCGACGGCCCGGCCGCGGCGCCTGCCACGGCACTCGAGCCCCGCCCCGCCCGTTGCATCGGCACAGCGGGAACCGTCTCGGCCGGCCAGGGCCCCGGCAGGACCGTTCCGCCGGGGGCGTCCTCGTCGACACCCTGGTGGCCGGGGACGGCCTGGCTCGGCGCCTGGTGTCCGGGCGAGCCGGCCGGCTCCGTACCGTCGCCCGCGGTGGACACACCGTCGTACGACTCTTCCCTCTGCCCGTCACCGCTCATCGCGGACGCCCCCGTATGCGCCATCGGACCCGAATACCGGGCAAGCGTGCCACAGAGAACCGATGCGGGAGGCCTCCAGTCCTACCAACCACTCATCCGGGGAGTCCTCCGCGAATGTGAGCACCAGCGGGCACTCATTCGGGGAAGGTGCGCCGGGTTCGGTTGACATGACCGCGGGCGAGGGCAGGGGCGTCGCCGCCCCGCCCCGCGCCCCGACGCCCGTCACTCGGGCCGCGAGCGCAGCCCTTCCAGCAGGATGTCCAGCAGCCGGGAGGAGGCCGCCGCCTGCTGCACCGCGTCCGGCAGCGAAGGGGCCGCCGTCGCGATGACCAGCAGGACGTCCGACACCGTCACATCGCGGCGCAGCTCGCCCGAGGCCCGCGCCCGGTCGACCAGCCGCCCCACGACCTCCAGCAGTTCGGCCGCACCGGCGCCCAGGTCCTCGCCGCTCTCCGGGGCGGTCCGCTGTCCGGCCGTCCGGTGCGCGGCCGGACCCGCCTCCTGCCGCTGCTGGGGCACCCTCGGCTCGCCCCCCGCGGATTCAACGGCCTCACCGACCGCGGTCGAGTCCTCGGCCTCCACACCGACCCGCAGTATCTGCGGGGGCAGGAGCCGTCCGGCACCCGAGGCGACCGAGGTCCGCAGGAAGCGCGAGAGCGCCGACCACGGCTCGTCCTCCTGCCCCAGCGCGGACCGCGCCTGGTCGGTCAGCCGGGAGGTCTCCTCCTCGGCTATCCGGCGCACCAGTACGTCCTTGCTGGGAAAACGCCGGTAGACCGTGCCGACACCGACCCTGGCCCGACGGGCCACGTCCTCCATCGGCGCGCCGTATCCCAGCTCCCCGAACACCTCGCGCGCGGCGCGCAGTACGTGCTCCAGATTGCGCTGCGCGTCCACCCGCAGCGGGGCTGCCCGCAACTGTGCGGACGCGGCGCCGGCCTGGGCTCCGAGCCCGCTGCCGAGCGTGCCCACCGGAGCGGGAGGCACCGTGGTCGTGGTGCCTCCCACCCCGTTGAGAGCGCCAACCGCCCTGATATGTACGCCTTCGTCAGGCGTCACAGCAGTGGTCGACCAATGCGATTCCTGAATATCCATAACAGTTCCCCCGGTTATGACGTCTCCCCCCGGAGACTCCCGCCGTGTCAGTCGGGGTGGACCGATCGTCACCGTCCGACACCCCGACGACATACGAACATAGTTGAGCCGGGGTCAATTCAGAAGGGGGCAGTTCCGCCCGGAGCGCCCCCCGATCGGAGCAAGGACCGGTTGATCACCACTTGGCCAGGAGCCGTGCCCCGTACCGCAATGCCTGACCTGCGGGACTTGCGCACCAACGGTCCCCCCGGCACCGGTGGCCCGTCCAAGACCTCCGGTCACACAATTTGCCGGGGCTGTGGACAAACTCCGGTGCACGATGCGTCATGGGGAGGTGATGGCTTCAGCTTCCGGGGGCACGCCCCCCGGCCCTCCGCCGGCGACGCGCGTTCTCGTCGTCGGCGGAGGCTACGTCGGGATGTACACCGCGCTGCGTCTCCAGCGGAAGCTGAAACAGCGGCTGAGAAGCGGCGAGACCGAGATCGTCGTGGTCGCGCCCGAGCCCTACATGACGTATCAGCCGTTCCTCCCGGAAGCCGCCGCCGGCTCGATCTCACCGCGCCACGTCGTCGTACCGCTGCGCCGTGTCCTGCCGCACTGCACCATCGTCATCGGCGAGGCCCGCACCATCGACCACACCAAGCGCACCGCCACCGTCACCACCCTGGCCAGCGGTGAGGACGGCACCGGCGCCCTGGAGATCGCGTACGACGAAATCGTCCTGGCCCCCGGCTCCGTCTCGCGCACCCTTCCCGTCCCCGGCCTCGCCGACCACGGCGTGGGTTTCAAGACGGTCGAGGAGGCCATCGGGCTGCGCAACCACGTCATCGAACAGATGGACATCGCATCCGCCACCCGCGATCCCGCCGTCCGTGACGCCGCCCTGACCTTCGTCTTCGTCGGCGGCGGCTACGCGGGCGTCGAGGCGCTCGCCGAGCTGGAGGACATGGCCCGCTACACCTCGCGGTACTACCACAACATCAAGGCCGATGACCTGAAGTGGATCCTCGTCGAGGCCACCGGCCGCATCCTCCCCGAGGTCGGCGAATCCCTGGGCCGCTACGCCGTACGGGAACTGCGCGGCCGCAACATCGACGTACGCCTCGACACCCGGCTCGACTCCTGCGAGGACCGGGTGGCCGTGCTCAGCGACGGCTCCCGCTTCCCCACCCGCACCCTCGTGTGGACGGCCGGTGTCAAACCCGCCCCGCTCCTCGCCGCCACCGGCCTCCCCCTCGACGAACGCGGCAGGCTCGTCTGCACCGCCGAGCTCACCGTCGAGGGCGTCGAACACGCCTGGTCAGCGGGTGACGCCGCAGCCGTACCCGACCTCACCGCCGCCGAAACCGGCCGCACCACCGCGCCCAACGCCCAGCACGCCGTCCGCCAGGCCAAGGTCCTCGCGGACAACGTCGTCGCCGCGCTCGACGGGGCACCGCTCACCGAGTACCGCCACAGCTACGCGGGATCCGTCGCCTCGCTCGGACTCCACAAGGGCGTCGCGCACATCTACGGGCGCAGGCTGAAGGGCTATCCGGCCTGGCTGATACACCGCATGTACCACCTCAGCCGGGTTCCCACCTTCAACCGGAAGGCACGCGTCCTGGCCGAATGGACGCTCGCCGCCTTCTTCAAACGCGAGATCGTCTCCCTGGGCTCCCTGGAGCACCCCCGCGCCGAGTTCGAACTCGCCGCGGGGCGCCGGCCGCGGCCCGGCGGGGACGACTGTCAGTAGGGTCCGACACACTGGACGTGTGACCATGGGTGGGCCCACATCTGCACAGAGTGACCCGGCCGGCGGCAACCGACAGTGACCAGCGAAGACCACCCCGGGGGCGCCGAAAGCCCCCGACGCCCTGGCAGAGGAAGCAGCCCGCCCGAGCGGACCAGACCGACACACGAGGCCAGAAATTCCGTGAACTTCACGCGTTGGAGCGCCCGCCTCCCCGGTACGCAGCGTCGCGCCGCCCGGGAGGACCACAGCTCCGTCCCGGCGGCCCGCGCCGAGTACAGCAGGGCCGAACCGGGCGCGGGCCCGCCGCAGGACGGGCCCGCCGGAGCCCCCCTGCCCTCGGCGCCCGATCTGGAGGACCTCTCCGCCCGCGACATCCTGGGCCGGCTGCCCGCCCTCGTCGCCCTGGTGCACGGCCCCGACCACCGCATCGCCTACGTCAACGACGCGTACGCCGCCGCCTTCGGCGGCCGCCCCTGCGGAGCCCCGGCCGCCGACGCGATGCCCGAGCTGAGCGAGATCGGCCTGCTGCCCCTCATGGACCAGGTCCTGCGCAGCGGCACGCCGCGCACGGTCAAGTCCCGCAAGGCCGCCGACGGCCGCTCGTACACCGTGACCTGCACCCCCGTGCGCCCCGACAAGGAGAAGGGACGCGACGGCGGAGTCCTCGTGTACGCCGCCGACGTCACCGACCACGCCGAGGCCGCCGAACGGCTGCGCACCAGCGAGGGCCGCCACCGCGAGACCGCCGTCACGCTCCAGCGCTCCCTGCTCCCGCAGGAGCTGGAGCAGCCCGACGACCTGCGGATCGCCGCCACGTACCAGCCGGGCGGCACCGACGCCGCGGTCGGCGGCGACTGGTACGACGTGATCACCCTCGGCGCGGGCCGCACCGCGCTCGTCATCGGGGACGTGATGGGCCGCGGAGTGCGCGCCGCCGCCGTGATGGGCCAGCTGCGCACCGCCGTACGGGCCTACGCCCGCCTCGACCTCCCACCGCACGAGGTCCTCCAGCTGCTCGACGGGCTCGCCGCCGAGATCGACGCCAGTCAGATCGCCACCTGCGCGTACGCCGTGCACGACCCCAACGAGGGCCTGCTCGTATACTCCTCCGCCGGACATCTGCCGATCCTGGTGCGCGACGAGGACGGCACGGTCCGCCGCGCGGAGGACCCGATCGGCCCGCCGCTGGGCACCGGCGGCTGGCTCCACACCTCGGGCACGATCCCGCTGCCGCCCGGTTCGACGGCCGTTCTCTACACGGACGGGCTGGTCGAGCGCCGCAGCGAGGACATCGACGAGGGCGTGGCCGCGCTGGAGCGTGCGCTGTCCGGCGCGAAGGGCACGCCGCAGGTCGTCTGCGACCGGCTGATCCGCTCCCTCAACGTCACCGCGGAGCACGACGACGACGTGGCGGTCCTGGTGGTGCAGCACCCCGCTCGCACGGGGGCCGCCGCCGAGCTGTTCCACAACGCCTCGCTCGACCTGCTCGGCGGCATCGAGGCGGCTCCGCGCGCCCGCGCCTTCGCGACGGGCGTGCTGGCCTCGTGGCGTTTCCCGGTGGAGCTGTGCGATCTCGGGGTGCTCGCCGCGGGGGAGCTGGTTGCCAACTCCCTCCAGCACGGCACCCCGCCCATGCGGCTGGGGCTGCGCCGCACCGACCGCCGCCTGATCATCGAGGTGACGGACGGGGACGACCACCTGCCGCGCCGCCGCCGCGCCGAACCGGCGGACGAGGCGGGCCGGGGCATCTCGATCGTCGCCTCGATCGCCACGTCGTGGGGCAGCCGCCGCACACCGGGCGGCGGCAAGGCGGTGTGGTGCGAGTTCGTACTGCCGCGGTAGCGCCCGCGGTCAGCGCGCGGCGGCCACGGGCTCCGGCGCGCTCTCCGGCATCGAAACGGCCACCACTCGCGACGGCACATGCGCGAGCGAGGGCTGGTCCTGTACGGGGGTGAGCCGCCGGCCCAGCCGCAGCGCGAGCGCGGTGATCCCCAGCGAGAACAGCACGAACGTCACGATGTACGGACCGTGCAGCGAGGCCCCCATCGGACCGCCGACCGCGGGACCGACCGCCAGCGCGAGCTGCTTGCACAGCGCGAACGCCGAGTTGTACTGGCCCACCATCGACTCCGGCGCCAGGTCCGCGACGAGCGGCGCGAGGGTCGGCGACAGCATGGACTCGCCGAGCCCGAACATCGCGTACGTGGAGATCATCGCGGCCGTCGCCATGGTCTGGCTGCCGTGCCCGAGGCCCGCGTAGCCCGCCACGATCCAGGCGAAGGCCCAGATCAGGCCGACCGCGGCGATCACCCGGGTGCGCCGCCGGTGCTCCACGAGACGCAGCACCACGAACTGGGCGACGACGATGACGGCGGTGTTGGCGGCCAGCGCGACGCCGAGCGTGGAGGGCTCGATGCCGGCGGCCTCGGTGCCGTAGGCCGCGAGCCCGGACTCGAACTGCCCGTAGCAGGCGAAGAACAGCACGAAGCCCAGCACGCACAGCTGCACCATCGCCCGGTGCGAGAGCAGCGCCCGCAGCCCGCCGCCTGCGGCAGGTGCCCCGGCCGCAGCCTCCGGCGCGTTCACGGGGATACGCGGCATGCGCACGGTCGCCGCGATGACGCCGAGCACCAGGAACATCACGGCTTCGATCAGGAACAGCAGCGTGAACGACGCGGGGCTGCTGGTGTCGACGATCTGCCCGCCGACCAGACCGCCGATGCCGAGGCCCAGGTTCTGCAGGAAGAACTGCATGGCGAAGGCCCGGGTGCGGGTGGCGGGGCCGGTGCACCGGACGAGCATGGTGGCGAGCGCCGGCTGCATGACGGCGGTTCCCGCGCCGAGCACGGCCGCCGACAGGACGGAGGCGGTGACCTGCGAGGACACGCCGAGCGCGATGGCGCCCAGGGAAGCGACGGCCGAGGCGGCGACCAGTACGGGCAGCGGCCCACGACGGTCGATCGCCCGGCCGGTGAACGGCAGGACGGCGAGCGCCGCCATGGCGAAGACCGCCAGCACGATGCCGGCCGTACCGGCGCCCAGATCCCGTACCTGCGCCACATAGACGTACAGATACGGAACGGTGAACCCCAGCCCGAACGCACTCAGCGCGCTCCCCAGCTGAATCCGCCGCAGTGCTGCGCCCATTTCCCTGGTCACACTCACCTACCTCAAGCTCTCGAAACCCTGAGTCGTACGAAGCGAACGACTCGAACCCGAAGACTTTACCACTAAAGTTAGACGTTGAACACTACGACTCGAAGGACTTCGACGGCTATGGGCGGCGTGCCATACTGCGCGCCATGTCTGACACCACCGAGCCCGGACTCGATGAGCCGAGCCTCGACGAGCAGATCGCCGCCTACCAGCGCGAGTACCGCGACCTGGACCCCCAGGTCGAACAGGTCGTCTCCGCCCTCGGCCGGCTGAACCGCCGGATGAACGTGGCGTACGGAAGACAGCTCGCCGCGCTCGGCATCAGCAACGCCGAGTGGGAGGTGCTCAAGACCCTCGTCCTGGGCGGCGAGCCGTACCGCCTCGGCCCGGGCGAGCTCGCCAAGCGGCTCGGACTCACCCCGGCCGCGATGACGCACCGCATCGACCGCATGGCCGGCGAGGGCCTCGTGACCCGCGACCGCGACGAGAACAACCGCGTCCGCGTCATCGTCGAGCTGACGGACGACGGTCGTACGAAGTGGCTGGAGGCGATGCGGATGGCCACCGACTTCGAGGCGGACCTGCTCCAGGACCTGGAGAGCGACGAGCGCGGGGTGCTCGGCGAGATGCTGACCCGGCTGCTGCGCCGGGTGGAGCACGCCCAGCCGGACGCCGGCGGACGCCTCACCGACCTGGACTGAGGCCGGCTGCCGGACCGGCCCAGAGGGGGTTGACACACCCCTCTGCGATCCGTAAAGTTCTCCGGGTTGCCGCGGAGCCTTGACGGTTCAGCGGTAACCGATCCGCCGCGAATGCGGCAACCCAAACTCAGCACGATCTCCCGCTCGGGAGGAATTCCGGCATGCCGGAATTCATTTCGAGGGCCCGATTATGAGCCGCCGGGAAAATCCGCTAGAGTTTTGGACGTCGGAACGGCCCAACGGCCGGGAGGACAAGCCCGCTGACTGGGAATCAGGCCCGAAAGGATCTGATAGAGTCGGACTCGCCGGAAAGGGAAACGCGAAAGCGAAGAACTGGAAAGCGAAAACCGCTTGACCCGCTTCGACCGGGAATCGGACACGAAAGAGTCTGATAGAGTCGGAAACGCAAGACCGAAGGGAAGCGCCCGGAGGAAAGCCCCAGAAAATGTTCTGAGGGTGAGTACAAAGGAAGCGTCCGTTCCTTGAGAACTCAACAGCGTGCCAAAAGTCAACGCCAGATATGTTGATACCCCGGCCTGCTACGGCAGGTTGGTGGTTCCTTTGAAAGTCCTGCGGAACCTTCGGGTTCGGCAGGCAAAAACACAGCGAGGACGCAGTGGACGACGGGTCTTATTCCGACCTTGTCGTTCCGCTCTCGTGATGTGTTGTCCCGATTACGGGAAAACATTCACGGAGAGTTTGATCCTGGCTCAGGACGAACGCTGGCGGCGTGCTTAACACATGCAAGTCGAACGATGAAGCCCTTCGGGGTGGATTAGTGGCGAACGGGTGAGTAACACGTGGGCAATCTGCCCTTCACTCTGGGACAAGCCCTGGAAACGGGGTCTAATACCGGATAATACTTTCCTCCTCCTGGAGGAAGGTTGAAAGCTCCGGCGGTGAAGGATGAGCCCGCGGCCTATCAGCTAGTTGGTGGGGTAATGGCCTACCAAGGCGACGACGGGTAGCCGGCCTGAGAGGGCGACCGGCCACACTGGGACTGAGACACGGCCCAGACTCCTACGGGAGGCAGCAGTGGGGAATATTGCACAATGGGCGAAAGCCTGATGCAGCGACGCCGCGTGAGGGATGACGGCCTTCGGGTTGTAAACCTCTTTCAGCAGGGAAGAAGCGAAAGTGACGGTACCTGCAGAAGAAGCGCCGGCTAACTACGTGCCAGCAGCCGCGGTAATACGTAGGGCGCAAGCGTTGTCCGGAATTATTGGGCGTAAAGAGCTCGTAGGCGGCTTGTCACGTCGGTTGTGAAAGCCCGGGGCTTAACCCCGGGTCTGCAGTCGATACGGGCAGGCTAGAGTGTGGTAGGGGAGATCGGAATTCCTGGTGTAGCGGTGAAATGCGCAGATATCAGGAGGAACACCGGTGGCGAAGGCGGATCTCTGGGCCATTACTGACGCTGAGGAGCGAAAGCGTGGGGAGCGAACAGGATTAGATACCCTGGTAGTCCACGCCGTAAACGTTGGGAACTAGGTGTTGGCGACATTCCACGTCGTCGGTGCCGCAGCTAACGCATTAAGTTCCCCGCCTGGGGAGTACGGCCGCAAGGCTAAAACTCAAAGGAATTGACGGGGGCCCGCACAAGCAGCGGAGCATGTGGCTTAATTCGACGCAACGCGAAGAACCTTACCAAGGCTTGACATACACCGGAAAGCATCAGAGATGGTGCCCCCCTTGTGGTCGGTGTACAGGTGGTGCATGGCTGTCGTCAGCTCGTGTCGTGAGATGTTGGGTTAAGTCCCGCAACGAGCGCAACCCTTGTTCTGTGTTGCCAGCATGCCCTTCGGGGTGATGGGGACTCACAGGAGACTGCCGGGGTCAACTCGGAGGAAGGTGGGGACGACGTCAAGTCATCATGCCCCTTATGTCTTGGGCTGCACACGTGCTACAATGGCCGGTACAATGAGCTGCGATGCCGCGAGGCGGAGCGAATCTCAAAAAGCCGGTCTCAGTTCGGATTGGGGTCTGCAACTCGACCCCATGAAGTCGGAGTTGCTAGTAATCGCAGATCAGCATTGCTGCGGTGAATACGTTCCCGGGCCTTGTACACACCGCCCGTCACGTCACGAAAGTCGGTAACACCCGAAGCCGGTGGCCCAACCCCTTGTGGGAGGGAGCTGTCGAAGGTGGGACTGGCGATTGGGACGAAGTCGTAACAAGGTAGCCGTACCGGAAGGTGCGGCTGGATCACCTCCTTTCTAAGGAGCATCTAGACCCTTTCGGGGGTCCAGAGCCACTACGTCGGCAAATGTTCGACGGTGGTCAGCTCATGGGTGGAACGTTGACTACTCGGCACGGCAAGTTGTTTGTCACTAGTACTGCTTCGGCGTGGAACGTGTAAAACAATTGGTCGGGTCGGGCACGCTGTTGGGTATCTGAAGGTACGGCCGTCATGGTCGTCCTTCGGTTGCCGGCCCCAGTGAACTTGTTCTTAGGAGCAGGGTGATGGGTGGCTGGTCGTTGTTTGAGAACTGCACAGTGGACGCGAGCATCTGTGGCCAAGTTTTTAAGGGCGCACGGTGGATGCCTTGGCACCAGGAACCGATGAAGGACGTGGGAGGCCACGATAGTCCCCGGGGAGTCGTCAACCAGACTTTGATCCGGGGGTTTCCGAATGGGGAAACCCGGCAGTCGTCATGGGCTGTCACCCGCTGCTGAACACATAGGCAGTGTGGAGGGAACGAGGGGAAGTGAAACATCTCAGTACCCTCAGGAAGAGAAAACAACCGTGATTCCGGGAGTAGTGGCGAGCGAAACTGGATCAGGCCAAACCGTATGCGTGTGATACCCGGCAGGGGTTGCGCATGCGGGGTTGTGGGATCTCTCTTTCACAGTCTGCCGGCTGTGAGACGAGTCAGAAACCGTTGATGTAGGCGAAGGACATGCGAAAGGTCCGGCGTAGAGGGTAAGACCCCCGTAGCTGAAACATCAGCGGCTTGTTTGAGAGACACCCAAGTAGCACGGGGCCCGAGAAATCCCGTGTGAATCTGGCGGGACCACCCGTTAAGCCTAAATATTCCCTGGTGACCGATAGCGGATAGTACCGTGAGGGAATGGTGAAAAGTACCGCGGGAGCGGAGTGAAATAGTACCTGAAACCGTGTGCCTACAAGCCGTGGGAGCGTCGCGCATCGAGCTTGCTCGGTGCGTCGTGACTGCGTGCCTTTTGAAGAATGAGCCTGCGAGTTTGCGGTGTGTTGCGAGGTTAACCCGTGTGGGGAAGCCGTAGCGAAAGCGAGTCCGAATAGGGCGGTTTAGTAGCGCGCTCAAGACCCGAAGCGGAGTGATCTAGCCATGGGCAGGTTGAAGCGGAGGTAAGACTTCGTGGAGGACCGAACCCACCAGGGTTGAAAACCTGGGGGATGACCTGTGGTTAGGGGTGAAAGGCCAATCAAACTCCGTGATAGCTGGTTCTCCCCGAAATGCATTTAGGTGCAGCGTCGTGTGTTTCTTGCCGGAGGTAGAGCACTGGATAGGCGATGGGCCCTACCGGGTTACTGACCTTAGCCAAACTCCGAATGCCGGTAAGTGAGAGCACGGCAGTGAGACTGTGGGGGATAAGCTCCATGGTCGAGAGGGAAACAGCCCAGAGCATCGACTAAGGCCCCTAAGCGTACGCTAAGTGGGAAAGGATGTGGAGTCGCAGAGACAACCAGGAGGTTGGCTTAGAAGCAGCCACCCTTGAAAGAGTGCGTAATAGCTCACTGGTCAAGTGATTCCGCGCCGACAATGTAGCGGGGCTCAAGCGTACCGCCGAAGTCGTGTCATTCATACGCATAGGGCCAACGCCTGTATGGATGGGTAGGGGAGCGTCGTGTGCCGGGTGAAGCAGCCGCGGAAGCGAGTTGTGGACGGTTCACGAGTGAGAATGCAGGCATGAGTAGCGATACACACGTGAGAAACGTGTGCGCCGATTGACTAAGGGTTCCTGGGTCAAGCTGATCTGCCCAGGGTAAGTCGGGACCTAAGGCGAGGCCGACAGGCGTAGTCGATGGACAACCGGTTGATATTCCGGTACCCGCTTTGAAACGCCCAATACTGAATCAGGCGATGCTAAGTCCGTGAAGCCGGCCCGATCTCTTCGGAGTTGAGGGTAGTGGTGGAGCCGATGAACCAGACTTGTAGTAGGTAAGCGATGGGGTGACGCAGGAAGGTAGTCCAGCCCGGGCGGTGGTTGTCCCGGGGTAAGGGTGTAGGCCGTGTGGTAGGCAAATCCGTCACACATTAAGGCTGAGACCTGATGCCGAGCCGATTGTGGTGAAGTGGATGATCCTATGCTGTCGAGAAAAGCCTCTAGCGAGTTTCATGGCGGCCCGTACCCTAAACCGACTCAGGTGGTCAGGTAGAGAATACCGAGGCGTTCGGGTGAACTATGGTTAAGGAACTCGGCAAAATGCCCCCGTAACTTCGGGAGAAGGGGGGCCATCACTGGTGAGGGAACTTGCTTCCTGAGCTGGGGGTGGCCGCAGAGACCAGCGAGAAGCGACTGTTTACTAAAAACACAGGTCCGTGCGAAGCCGTAAGGCGATGTATACGGACTGACGCCTGCCCGGTGCTGGAACGTTAAGGGGACCGGTTAGCTGCTCTTCGGGGTGGCGAAGCTGAGAACTTAAGCGCCAGTAAACGGCGGTGGTAACTATAACCATCCTAAGGTAGCGAAATTCCTTGTCGGGTAAGTTCCGACCTGCACGAATGGCGTAACGACTTCTCGACTGTCTCAACCATAGGCCCGGTGAAATTGCACTACGAGTAAAGATGCTCGTTTCGCGCAGCAGGACGGAAAGACCCCGGGACCTTTACTATAGTTTGATATTGGTGTTCGGTTCGGCTTGTGTAGGATAGGTGGGAGACTTTGAAGCGGCCACGCCAGTGGTTGTGGAGTCGTCGTTGAAATACCACTCTGGTCGTGCTGGATGTCTAACCTGGGTCCGTGATCCGGATCAGGGACAGTGTCTGATGGGTAGTTTAACTGGGGCGGTTGCCTCCTAAAGAGTAACGGAGGCGCCCAAAGGTTCCCTCAGCCTGGTTGGCAATCAGGTGTTGAGTGTAAGTGCACAAGGGAGCTTGACTGTGAGACCGACGGGTCGAGCAGGGACGAAAGTCGGGACTAGTGATCCGGCAGTGGCTTGTGGAAGCGCTGTCGCTCAACGGATAAAAGGTACCCCGGGGATAACAGGCTGATCTTCCCCAAGAGTCCATATCGACGGGATGGTTTGGCACCTCGATGTCGGCTCGTCGCATCCTGGGGCTGGAGTCGGTCCCAAGGGTTGGGCTGTTCGCCCATTAAAGCGGTACGCGAGCTGGGTTTAGAACGTCGTGAGACAGTTCGGTCCCTATCCGCTGTGCGCGTAGGAATATTGAGAAGGGCTGTCCCTAGTACGAGAGGACCGGGACGGACGAACCTCTGGTGTGCCAGTTGTTCTGCCAAGGGCATGGCTGGTTGGCTACGTTCGGAAAGGATAACCGCTGAAAGCATCTAAGCGGGAAGCCTGCTTCGAGATGAGTATTCCCACCAACTTGATTGGTTAAGGCTCCCAGTAGACGACTGGGTTGATAGGCCAGATGTGGAAGCCCGGTAACGGGTGGAGCTGACTGGTACTAATAGGCCGAGGGCTTGTCCTCAGTTGCTCGCGTCCACTGTGTTAGTTCTGAAATAACGAACAGCCGTGTTGTTGTCCGGTTGGTTCAATTTCATAGTGTTTCGGTGGTCATTGCGTTAGGGAAACGCCCGGTTACATTTCGAACCCGGAAGCTAAGCCTTTCAGCGCCGATGGTACTGCAGGGGGGACCCTGTGGGAGAGTAGGACGCCGCCGAACAATCATTGTGGGAAAGCCCCGTGCCGATGGCACGGGGCTTTTCTGCGTTTCGGGCCCCCATGGCTTCAGTCCGCGGTGACCAGGTGGGTGTCGTATGCCAGGATCACCGCCTGGACGCGGTCCCTTGCACCGGTTTTCGCGAGAATGCGGGAGACGTGGGTCTTCACCGTGGACTCGGCGAGGTGCAGTCGCTCGGAGATCTCCGCGTTGGTCCAGCCCCGGCCGATGACCGTCAGGATCTCCAGCTCGCGTCCGGTGAGGCCGGCGATACGCGGGTCCTGGGTGGCCGGACCTCCCGGTGCGGCCGGCAGGTGCTGTACGTACGCGTCCAGGAGCCGCCGGGTCAGGCTGGGAGCGACCACGGCGTCGCCGCCGGCCACGGCCCGGATGCCGGAGAGCAGCTCCTCCGGCAGCGCGTCCTTGATGAGGAAGCCGCTGGCGCCGGCGCGGAGCCCGTCGTACGCGTACCGGTCCAGGTCGAACGTCGTGACGATCAGGACGCGGGTGCGGGAACCGGCCCTGATGATGCGGCGGGTTGCTTCTATGCCGTCCAGGAGCGGCATGCGGATGTCCATCAGGGCCACGTCCGGTTGGTGCCGGGCGACGAGCTGGAGCGCTTCGTGGCCGTTGGCGGCCTCGCCGACGACCGTCATGTCGTCCTGGCTCTCCAACAGCATCCGAAAGCCGAAACGTTGCATCGGCTGGTCGTCCGCGATGAGCACGGTCGTCACGAGGGAGAGTCCTCCAGGGGGAGCCGGAGCCGGACCTGCCAGCCGTCTTCGGCCGACGGGCCGGCGTCGAGTGTGCCGTCGTACAGGGAAGCGCGGGCGCGCATCCCGGTGATGCCCTGTCCGGTGGGGGCGGACGCCCGCCCGTCCGGGCGCGGGGTGCCATTGTCCGTGATCAGGGCCTCGAGTGTGCCGGGCCGGTAGATCAGGGTGACCTCGGCCGTCAGCGAGGGTGCGGCGCCCGCGTGTTTCAGCGTGTTGGTCAGGGACTCCTGCACGACCCGGTAGGCCGTCAGCTGGCGTCCCGGCGTCGGCGGTTGAGCAGGTGGCGTACCGCGTACATCCAGACGTACCGGCAGACCCGCCCGGCGTACGCCTTCCAGTAGCGCGTCGATGTCGTCGAGGGTGGGCTGCGGGGTACGGTCGGCGTCCTCCGGCCGGTCGCGCAACACACCGAGCAGGCGGCGGAGCTCGGCGAGGGCCTGGCGGCTGGTGGTGCCGATGGCGTCCAGAGCCTGGGCCGCGAGTTCCGGGCTGCGGGCCGCCGCGTACGAGCCGCCGTCGGCCAGGCTCGTGATGACGGAGAGGTTGTGGCCGATGATGTCGTGCATCTCGCGGGCGATCCGGGTCCGCTCGGCGGCTGCGGCGAGGCGGGCCTGCTGGTCGCGTTCGCGTTCCAGCCGGTCGGCGCGGTCGACGAGGGCCTCCGTGTACTCCTTGCGCGTACGCACCAGGATGCCCGCCAGGGCGGCGATGGCGAACATCCAGACGTGCGGGAGCAGCAGTTGGTCCCAGTCGTCCGGGAACTGCCCCGAGGCGATCACCAGGGGTGTGGCGAGCAGTGCGCCGGACCATGCCAGGGTGCGCATCGGGAGCCGTACGGCGATGTTGAAGACCACGATCTCCTGCAGCAGCGACGCCTGGATGACCGCGCCCGTCCATACGTTGACGAGGGAGAACGGGGCCATGAGGGCCAGCACGAGCAGCGGATGGGTGCGGCGCCACAGCAGCGGGGCGGAGAACGCGACGCTCATCGTGAAGACCAGCGGCTCCGGCACCTGCCGGTCGACGGCGACCGTGCGCCAGCCGCCGGTGGAGACGTCGAGGACGGCGAAGAGCACCCAGAACGTGGTGAGGGTGCCGTTCCAGGCGGCCGGGTGGCGGCGGTCGAAGGCGCGGACGCGCTGGAAGAGGCCCTGTATGTGGCCGGTGAGCGGGGTGGACGCGGGCACCGGCTCCCGGTCCGTCGCGTCGTCCGTCACTCGTCGCCCTCCGGCCTCGTGCTGCGTACGGGGCATGCGTCCCGGCGCCGCAGTAGCGCGGTGGACGCGACCAGTGTGACCGAGGCCCGCGGCGCCGGGGCGAGCAGGGCGGGGTCCGGGAGAGGTGCGGCGGAGCCCGGGCGGACGGTGAAGTCGGGGTCCTGGACGACGGTGGTGTCCCCGTAGCGTTTGGTGAGTGCGTTCGCTCTGATCACGCGGTCGACGCTACGGAGCCGGCGCGGGCCGGGCGTCGGACCCCGGGCGGGGTCTACGGGGCCGGGTAGTACCGGGGTACGACGGGGCGAATCCGTTTGCGCGGGCGCGGGAAGGCGGGTCAGGATCGGTTCATGGACTACGTGATACGGCCGGTGCGCGCCGACGAGTGGCAGTCGGTGAAGGATCTCCGGCTGGCCGCGCTCCAGGACCCGGCGGCTCCGGTGGCGTTCCTGGAGACCTACGAGGAGAGCCTGAAGCGGGCGGACGAGGCGTGGCGCGAGCGTACGGTGAACGCGTCCGAGGACGGTGCGGGGGAGGTGCGGCAGTTCGTCGCCGAGGGCGCCGACGGCTCGTGGGCGGGGTCGGTGACCGTGCTCGTCGAGGGGCCGGACGTCGAGATGCGGTTCGGTGAGCCGGCTTCGGTGAACCAGGGGCATCTGGTCGGCGTGTTCGTACGGCCGGAGGCGCGGGGCTCCGGGGTGGCGGACGCGCTGTTCCGGGCGGCCGTGGAGTGGGCGTGGACGCTGGAGAAGCCGCGGCTGGAGCGCGTACGGCTGTATGTGCACGAGAACAATCCGCGCGCCGCGGCGTTCTACCGGCGGTTCGGCTTCGTGCCGACGGGGGAGACGGTGCCGATGCCGGGCGATCCGACGGCGCGTGAGCTGGAGTACGAGGTGCCCCGGCCCTGAGTCCCCGTCTCAGAGGGTGCTGGGTGTCCGGAGCTGTTGCGTCCACTGCGAGCGGGCCTGTTCCGGGGAGCGGAGCAGGGCGATGGTCGACAGACCCTGGGTCTGGCCGGACCTCAGCAGCTCCGGAAGCCGGGGCAGGGGCGCGACGGCCGCGACGTCGTCGAGGACGAGCGTCATTGGTGGGTCGAGCCGGCCGTCGGATGACCGTGCGGCCATGCGGCGGCCGTGCTCGACCACGTCTGAGGCGAGCGCGGTGAGCAGGGGCATCGTCCCTGGACCGGATCGCGGGGTCTCGATGGATTCACCCACCACATAGAGGCTGCCCCCTTCGTCCGCAAAGGAATCCAATGCGAGCGCATCTGCTCGATTTGGGGTGCAGGCGTCCCGGACGTGGACCGAGGAGAGGGCGCCGAACGCACGGACCGTCAGCTCCTGTGCCATCTCGCGGCGTTCGGGGTGGCCGGTGAGCGCGGATTCCAGCAGTCCGGCGAGCCCGGGTGCCGCCTTCGGGTGGGTGCGCAGCAGGCGGACGGGTTCGTGGGCGTTGCCGCCCATGGCCCAGCGGTGGACCTGGCGGAAGGGGCGGCCGTCTATGGCGGCGGCGTGCAGCCAGCAGCGCAGCAGGGTCTCGGCGGTGTCGGCTGTCGCCACGTCCACGCGGGCCTGCGGGCGGACCGGGGCGAGCAGTGCGGTGGCCCGGTCGGCGGCCCGGTCGGCCTGCTCGCAGCCGGTGGTGGGCGCCCAGCGCAGCCGGTCCGGGGTGTCGCAGAGGTGGCCGGGGTCGTAGACGAGGACGGGGCCGAGCTTGGCGCGGGCGTCCTTGGTCTCGGCCCAGAGGCTGGGGTCGGAGGTCACGACGAGCACGGGGCCGTCGGCCTCGCGGATGGCCTCGACGGCGGTGGCCCGGCGGGTGGCTGCGGGGCCGTAGAGGACGAGGGGGACGCGGGGGGAGGGGACGGTTGGGGCGGCGGGGGCGGTCACTGCGGTGGCCGGCAGGGGCCGCGTCTCCGGGGCGGGTGCGGGCTCGGGCTCGGTTTCGGTGTCGCGTTCCGCGGGAACGCCGGTTGTCGGCGCGGTCTTGCGGGACGCGTCGGGCTCCGGGTGCGGTGTCGGCCCGGGGAGCGCCGCCTCGTACGCGTACTCCTCGCTCTTGCTCCGCCGGCCGCGGGCACGTCCCTTGCCCTGCTGGGCAAGGCGCTGTGTCCGCTCCTCCCTGCGTGCCTCTTCGAGGAGCGCCAGTCGTTCGGCGCGGTCCGCGCGGCGGTGGGCCCGCACGGCGCGCCAGCGGGTGACGACGCCCATGACGAACACCGTCAGCACGACGAACACCAGCAGTTCGCCGATGAGCAGGCCCCAGAACAGGCCGTAGCCGGAGAGCTCTCCCGGTGGTGTGTTCGGCCAGGCGGCGGGGAGGTCGTGCGGGGCCGCGAGCAGCCGGCGCAGGGCCAGGGGTGTCTCGGCCAGGGTGACGCCGTCGGGCCAGGCGCCATGGGCGAGGAGGCCGGCGAAGCCGGTGGCCGTCCAGGCCATCAGGGTCACCCCTAGGAGGAAGGCGAACAGCCCTACGAGCAGGCCGTCGGGGATGCCGCCCCCCTTGCCGTCGCCGGGCCGTGCCCCGCCGCCGCTCCCTGCCATGTCACGCCACCGTTGACTCGGACGACTCGTTCAGCCGTTGCTGGGTCTCGATTCTGGCCGCGCGTTCCTCCGCTTCGAGGTCGGCGGCCCGTACGTCGTCGGGGAGGAGGTCGCTCGCGGACGACTCGGTCATGGCGCGGTCGGTGAAGACGAGGGGGCGTTCGGCTTCGGTGATCAGGTGTTTGACGACCTGTACGTTGCCGTTGACGTCCCAGACCGCGATGCCCGGGGTGAGGGTGGGGATGATCTCGACCGCCCACCGGGGCAGGCCGATGACCCGTCCGGTGGCTCTGGCCTCGTCGGCCTTCTGGGCGTAGATCGTGCGGGTCGACGCCATCTTCAGGATGGCCGCTGCTTCCCGTGCGGCGGCGCCGTCGACCACGTCGCTGAGGTGGTGGACGACGGCGACGAACGAGAGGCCGAGCCGGCGGCCGAACTTCAGCAGGCGCTGGAAGAGCTGGGCGACGAAAGGTGAGTTGATGATGTGCCAGGCCTCTTCGACCAGGAAGATGCGCTTCTTGCGGTCGGGCCTGATCCAGGTGTGTTCGAGCCAGACGCCGACGATCGCCATCAGGATGGGCATGGCGATGGAGTTGCGGTCGATGTGCGAGAGGTCGAAGACGATCAGCGGCGCGTCCAGGTCGATGCCGAAGGACGTCGGGCCGTCGAACATGCCGCGCAGGTCGCCGTCGACGAGCCGGTCGAGGACGAGGGCGACGTCCAGGCCCCAGGCGCGTACGTCGTCTATGTCGACGTTCATCGCCTGGGCGGATTCCGGTTCGGGGTGGCGCAGCTGCTCGACGATGTCGGTGAGGACGGGCTGGCGGTCGGTCGTCGTCGCGTTGACGTAGGCGTGGGCGACCTTGAGCGCGAAGCCGGAGCGTTCGTCGAGGCCGTGGCCCATGGCGACTTCGATGATGGTGCGCAGCAGGGCGAGCTGGCCGGTGGTGGTGATCGCGGGGTCGAGCGGGTTGAGCCGGATGCCGCCGTTGAGGGCGGAGGTGGGGTCGAGGCGGATGGGCGTGAGGCCCAGTTCCTCCGCGATGAGGTTCCACTCGCCGACGCCGTCCTCGCCCTGGGCGTCGAGGACGACGACCTGGCGGTCGCGGAAGCGGAGCTGGCGGAGCACGTACGTCTTCTCCAGCGCGGACTTGCCGTTGCCGGACTCGCCGAGGACCAGCCAGTGCGGGGCGGGGAGCTGCTGTCCGTAGAGCTGGAAGGGGTCGTAGATGTAGCCCTTGCCGGAGTACACCTCGCGGCCGATGATCACACCGGAGTCGCCGAGGCCGGGGGCGGCGGTGGGCAGGTAGACGGCCTGGGCCTGGCCGGTCGAGGTGCGGACGGGCAGCCGGGTGGTCTCCACCTTCCCGAAGAGGAAGGCGGTAAAGGCGTCCGACAACGCGGACAGCGGATCTCGCATGGCGGTGACTGGCCTCCCTCTCGGTGTCGCGGACTGGCGTTAGTGGCGGATGCCGGTGGCGAACGGCAGGGTGTTGACGAAGGCGCGGTGGTGCTCGCGGTCGCACCACTCCAGCTTCAGGTACGACTTGCCGGCGGAGGCCCGGATGGTCCGCTTGTCGCGGGCGAGGGCCTCGGGGGAGCGGGACGACACGGTGATGTACCCCACGAGGTTGACGCCGGCGGCGCCGCTGGCGAGATCTTCACCCCGCTGGTCGAGCCGGCCGTGGGCGGCGATGTCGCGGGGGTCGATGGTGCGGTTCATCTTGGCCTGGCGGCTGGCCTCGGCGTCGTCGTTGGTCTTCTCGGTGAGCATGCGCTCGATGGCGATCTCGGTGGGTTCCAGGTCCATGCAGACGGCGACCGTGCGGATGACGTCGGGGGTGTGGACGAGGAGGGGGGCCAGGAAGTTGACGCCGACGGGGGTCATCGGCCATTCCTTCACCCAGGCCGTGGAGTGGCACCAGGGGGCGCGGGTGGTCGATTCACGGGTCTTGGCCTGGAGGTAGGTCGGTTCGACGGCGTCGAGTTCGGCGGGCCAGGCGTTGCGCTTGGTCATGGCCTGGATGTGGTCGATGGGGTGGTCCGGGTCGTACATGGAGTGCACGAGGGAGGCGAGCCGGCTCTGGCCGAGGGGCTGGCGGACCCGGATGTCGGCCTCGGCGAGGCGGGCGCAGATGTCGGTGAGCTCGCGGGCCATGACGACGGCGAGGCCGGCGTCGCGGTCGAGCTTGCGGCCGTCGTGCGGGCGGGCGGCGCGGGCCATGGCGTTGGCCTCGGCGGCGAGCTCGCGGTTGAAGTGCATGCAGGCGACGAGGTAGGCGCGGTGCTGCTCGCTGGAGGTGGAGACCATGGACTGGAGCTGCTCGTAGGAGTCCTGGAGCCAGCGGGGGGAGGCCTTGTCACCGCGCTGGGCGACGTCCTTGGCGTGGGCGTCGGGGTCGGCGGGGAGCGTACGGGCCAGCATCTGGAGGCGCGTGACGAAGCCGTCCCCGTTGGCGACGTGTTTGAGGAGGGTGCCGAACCGGTCGACGAGGGCTTCCTGGTCCTCGCTGTCGCGCAGGCCGACGCCGGGGCCCTCGATCTCGATGGCGGCGGTGACGGTGCGCCGGTCGGCGTGGAGGAGGACCGCGATCTCGTCGGGGCCGAAGGGGGCGGCGAGCCAGTTGATCCGTCCGATGCCGGGGGGCGGGCCGATCTCGACCTCGCGGCCGTCGGCGCGGATGCCGGCCTCCATGGCGGAGGAGCGGTAGGCGGTGCCGCGGCGCAGGGAGCGCTTGTAGCTGCGGTTGATCTCGAACCACTTGTAGAAGGTCCGGTGCCGGTACGGGACGTACACCATGGCGATGGCGAGGAGCGGGAAGCCGGTGAGCAGCACGATGCGCAGGGAGAGGACGGGGACGAGCAGGCCGCTCATCATGCCGAGGAACGCGCCGGCGATGATCAGGGCGATCTCGCCCGTCTCACGGTTCTTGCCGACGATCGCGTTCGGCCGGGCCCGGCCGATGAGATACGTACGGCGGGGCGTGATCGGATGGGACTGTGTGCTCAACGCCCGCCACCTCCTGTGCGGTTGTTACCTGTGTTGCCTGAACCGCCGCGTGTTCCGCGGCTGCTGTGGGGGGTGCCGGAGGTGGGGCCCGCGCCGCTGCGGGGCGGAGGTGCGGCGGAGGGGACAGATCCGCCGCCGACTCCGCTCCCGCTGTTGCGGGAGCTGTGTGCGGCGACTCCGCCGCTGACCGGGTTGGCGGGCCGGCCGCCGCCGCTGCCGGTGTCGCCGCTGTTCTGGCCGCCGCGGCTGCTGTGGGTCTTGATGCCCTGGGAGACGAGTGCGGCGGGTGAGCTGATCATGGCGGCGGCCTGGGAGCCGTCGGTGGCCTGTTTACGGTTGGTACGGGCGCCCTGGATCTCGTCGCCGAAGCCGGGGACGAAGCGGTAGATCATGCCCGAGGCGAAGATGGCCAGGAGGATGATCGCGAGGCCGGAGACCACGGCGGAGAACGCGTCGGGGCCGTCGTCGGAGGACAGTGCGCCGGCGAGGCCGAGGACGATGACGATGACCGGTTTGACCATGATCACCGCGATCATGATGCCCGCCCAGCGGCGGACGTGGCCCCACATGTTCTTGTCGACGAGCCCGGCGTACACGGCGGTTCCGAGGAGGGCGCCGACGTAGAGCAGGGCGGCGCGGATGACGAGCTCCAGCCAGAGGATCCCGGCGGCGAGGATCGACACGAGCGAGACGACGATCAGCATGATCGGGCCGCCGCCGATGTCGGTGTCCTTCTTGAGCGCTTCGGCGAACGACCCGAAGAAGACGTCGGTCTGGCCGCCGGACGAGGAGGCGATGACCTCGGTGACGCCGTCGGTCGCGGAGACGACCGTGTAGAGGATGAGCGGGGTGAACGCGGAGGCGAGGACGGTGAGCCAGAGGAAGCCGATGGCCTCGGAGATCGCGGTGGTGAGCGGTACGCCGCGGATCGCGCGCTTGGCAACGGCGAGGAGCCAGAGGACGAGCGTCAGGACGGTGGAGGCGGCGAAGACGATCGCGTACTGCTGGAGGAAGCGGGTGTTCGTGAAGTCGACGTTGGCGGTGTCCTTGACCGCGTCGCTGAGCTTGCCCACGATCCACGCGGCGGCGTCGGCGCAGCCACGGCCGAGGGAGGTCAGGGGGTCGAGGGCGGGGTCGGTGCTGTTGGGCGGGGTGGACTTAGGGGAGCTGGCGCTGCCGCCTTCGCAGTAGTCCTTGGCGGGGCCGCGAATGAGATCGCATGCGCTGCTGTCCTCGCTGGGCGCCGGGGACGGTGCGGCGAACGCACGACTGGCCGTCAGGACGATGAAGACCTGGATGGAACTCGCGATTGCCGCCAGCGAAAGGCCACGGAAGAGGCGACTAGCGGGCATACGTGAACCCTCCGAACTGCTCGACCGCATCGGCCATCTCTTCAGCAGAGGAGGCAGCCTGGTCCCGGCCGACCGGAGCCGGGCCGTCCTTCTGCGTGAAGTCGGTGACCTTCCAGTCGCCGCCGGTCCATTTGAGCTCGAAGGTATTGGTGAACCAGCTTTCGGACACGGGGTTCTTCGATCCGTCGCCGGCCAGCCCGAACAACGCCGAGTACCAGACGGCGACGCTGGCGGTGTCTCCGCCGAACTTTACGACCTTGGTGCCGACAGGGTTGGAGCGTGAGATGAACGTCTGCCCAGCTGGTGCGGTGCCCTCAGGAGTGAGACCGATGTTCGCGAGGAAGTCGGCATCGGAGTAGACCTTGTCCAGGGCATCCTCGCGTGCAGCGGCGACCGCTGGTGCGTACACCGCACCTGCGATGGCTCGTCGTTGGTCGCCGTCGAACATACCGGCGGACCCGAGCGCCACCGCGTAGTTCGCCGCCGCGCTCTCCGCCCCCTGCTGGTCGTGGGCGAAGCCCGAGGGGATCGGGCCGTTCTTGCCCGATACCGGCTTCGTCCCCGTCGCCGCCGTCGGCGCGGCGCCGGTCTTGTCGGTGGCGCTGGATCCCGACTTGCCGCCGGAGTCGTCGTCGCCGCCCATGTTGGCGAAGGCGATGGCGCCCAGGAGGAGGACCACCACGCCGAAGAAGGTGATGAGGGAGCGGGAGTTGCGGGCCGGGCGGCGGGGGCCGTAGGCGTCGCCGGCCGGGCCTTCGGGCAGGCGGGTGCGGGTCTGGCGGGTGCCGCCGATCGTGCTGTAGGCGTCGCTCCCGCGTCCCGCGTCGCTCCCGTAGCCGTCCTCGTCGCCGAGACTCATGCCGCGTACGCCCCCTCAACCGTGGCTCGGACCGTGTCGTAGTACGACGGTAGCCGTGCTGCTCTCCGCGCGGAGGCGGTGTGGTGACTCGACATCAGGGGTACGCAACCTCTGCCGGTGGGCACGACGGACGGATGGGGGGGTGGGGCGGACGGGTGGACGACGGCCCCGGTCAGGGGTGACGCCCGGTCAGACCGCCATCCCATACACAATGGTGAACAGGGTCCCGAGCGATCCGATGATGAACACACCGGTCAGACCGGCCACGATCAGTCCCTTGCCCTGTTCCGCGCTGAACGTGTCGCGCAGAGCCGTGGCGCCGATCCGCTGCTTGGCCGCTCCCCAGACCGCGATGCCGAGGCACAGCAGGATGGCGATCGCCATCACCACCTCGATCATCACGCGGGCCTCGTTGCCAAGGGTCCCGAACGGCCCCCAGTTCGGGGCGATTCCGCCGATGATGGTGGTGATGTCGCCCTTCTCAGCTGCCAGGATCATGTAAGTCACCGCCCCTGTTGGGTAGTTCGGCGCCCGTACCGCACGGCACGAGTCACTCTCTATCTTCGCTGATGAAACTGGATTCGTACGACGGCTTCATGGCTCTCTTTACCCGGATCTCGCACATTTGACCGGTCTGACCGCCCTGACCTGCGGATCGAATCGGTGTATGGACGAAATGCATATGGTTACTCTGTGTATCACGGAGAGTGACGCCGGGCAATGATCGTCATCACGCCAGACCGGCCGAGATGCCCCGAAGCGGTCGTGGCGCGCTGTTCAGGACGCGGGGCGCCAGGTCTGAGTGCCTGTCGGGCGGAGGAGCGGGTGGCGGGGGGTAGGCGGGCGGGGTGGGGTCTTCCACCGGGACGGTGGCCGGAAATCGCACCAGGAGCCGTCGAAGGGAAAGGTTCCGGCCTCGGCGAGCTGTGCGACCGTCGTTCCTTCGGACCGGATCGCGTGGGCTTCCTCGGCCGTCCAGTACGCGGGGTGGCCGGTCTTCTCCGCGAAGGACCGCTCGTCCTTCCAGGTCCACGTACGGTCCGGCGCGACGTTGATGTCCAGCTCGTGGTCGCTGATGTCGATGTCGGCGCCGTGATGGACGCGCCGTTCGAGATTGACGTACCAGCCGCGGAACTTGTGTCTGCGGCCGAAGAGCCAGAGCACCGAGTGCGCGGCTCCCGTCGGCTGGTAGAAGAGGGCGTCGCCCATCGGCCAGCGGCCCGCGACCACGGGGAAGCCCTCGGCCGGACGTTCGTGCGGGTCGATGTCCCGCAGGTGGGTGATGCCGCGCGGCAGGACGGTGTGCCACATCGGAGTGCCCGATTTCATCCACACAAGCTGTCCCGCGTCCGTGCGTTCGACGAGGCGCACGGGCACGGAGGCGCCGAGGTGGCCGCCTATGAAGAAGTTCCAGTGCAGGATCTGACCCGGAGTGCTGCTTGCGGTGTCCCTCTTGTCCTCTTTCATGCTTTTGATCATGCCCGCCGCGCGCACCGCGGACACTTACGGGCGATGGGCCCGCGCGGGGCCGTCTCACGGCCCGTCAGTCAGTGGCGATACCCCGGCTCGCGAGGACGTCGGAGTCGAACGCGGCGCCCATGCCGCAGTCGTCCACCCCCGTGATCAGCCGCAGGTTGGGCAGCAGGTCCAAGTCGTCGAGCGAGCCCACGTCGTAGAGGTCGTCCTCGCCGTCCCAGACCGGGGAGCACTCCTGGTACACCTGAAGCCCGCCGTCGAGGTCCAGCGTCTCCACGGTCGCCAGCAGTTCCGGGCTGATCTCCAGCGCCTCGAAGTGGGTGCGGGCCTCGTCGAGGACGGTGAAGGCGAGGTCGTTGTCGTAGGCGTAGGTCTGCGGGTCGTCGATGCCCTTCGCCTTCAGGCAGTCGGCTATGCGGAACGCCGGGGTGAGTGTCTCGTCGTCGTACATGAGCTTCTCGATGACGAGGAGCTTGAAGTTGAAATCGCGGAAGGCAGGCATGCCGGGATCGTAACGGTGCCCTCGGACAGACCGCCATGGTCCGCCCGAGGGCCCAGGTGCTTCGTCGCCGTCCGTCACGGCCCGTCCGGGTCAGGACTTCGTGTTCGCCTGCTTCATGGAGGCCACCGCGTCCGCGATCGTGCTGCGGTACAGGCCCAGCTTCGGGGTGCCGACCTTCACGTCCGGGCCGAGCGGGAAGTTGAGCTGCTCGGCGTTGGCCATGTTGTCGCCGTCGGCGAGCACGTTCAGCTCGTTGACCCAGGTCACGCCGTTTCCGCCGCCCGGGTTGAGGTCGATCACCGCGATCGCGGCGGTCTTCGGCTTGACCGGGTACGCGGGGGCGCCGCCCAGGCCGCCCGGGACCAGCGGGAGGATGTCGCCGCTGTGGTCCTTGGCGTTCGAGGCGCCCAGGCTGACGCGCGGGAAGTAGCTCAGGCCGCAGGAGTTCGTGCCGGTGTTGTTGACCTCGATCACGTGCTGGGTGGCCGAGCCCTCGCGGGCGTACACGCGCACCGACAGGTCCGAGCTCTTGCAGGGGTGCTTGTAGGCGTAGTCGTCGCTGGTGTTGCCGCTGGTGGCCCCGCTCGTCGAGCCGCCCGTGTTCGCGGCGCCGCCCTTGGACTTGCCGGTGCTGGAAGAGACCGCGTCCGTGGAGCCGCCCGTCGTCGCGCCGTCGGAGGCCGTGCCGCCCTGTGCGTCGTCCTTGGCATTGTCCTTGGCGACCACCGTGGCCTCGGCGGACGCGGAGTTGTCCGCCGGGCCGGCCGACTTGGTGCCGCCGCCGTCGCCGCCACAGGCGGTGAGGGCGAGGGCGAGCACGGCGGTGACGGCGGTGCCGAGGGCGGCGGTGTGCTTGCGGTTCGTACGCATGGAGTTCCCCGAAGTGTGTGGCGGTCGGATGATCGGTCGGTGCGGCCAGAGCCCGGGACCTGCGGCGAACCGCTCCCCCTCCGGGCCTTCTGACACAAGAAGACTCCCGCCCGCCGCTCATGTTCTGCTAACGCCTCCCTGACGTCCCGCTGACGCCCCTTCGGGCGGGCTCCGTGCGGGCTCCGGGCGCCCTTCGGGCCACCCGGGCAGGCATGACCCGGGGCCGTTCTGGAAGGATTCGGTCCGCGCGCGTGACTTCGGTGGTGCGATCACCGTTAGATGTGATGTGCCCAAGCCTGTCGTGTCCGCCGTGCCGCCCGTGACGACCGCTTCCGTCGAGGGCGGTGCCGCCGCCCCGCCGCCCTTCCTGCTCACGCCGCGCCAGGGGGAGGCCGCCCGCGCGCTCCTGTCGTACGTGGCCGCCCTGCCGCTGAACTCCGTCGACGCACAGCTCCTCGCGGTCGTCGTGGGGATCCGGGCCGCCCGGACGGGGACCGGAAACCTCACGGGGACCGATCTGCGGTCGTTGCGGCTGGAGGACCCGGAGGCTGCCGTGGCCGAACTGGCCGCGGCCGGTTGGCAGGTGCCCGGTGAGCTGATCGGCGGTGACCCGGACAAGCCGGTCGGCATCGTCGTGCCGGGCATGGCCCCCGGACCCGGCCATGTACTGCCCCTGGGCAAGGAGGCGCGGTCGCGGGTGTCGGGCTGGTCCATGCGTACGCGGGTGGCCAAGCCCGTACGCAAGGGCGCGTCGGGGGTCCGGCTGGCGGCGCTGTTCCTGGCGGCCCACTCCTCCGCCGAGCTGGTCGGCCAGGCTCCGGCCGAGCTGCCCGTCGCCTGTTACGGGGCGGTGCCCACGCTCCTGGAGAAGGGGTTCCTCGCCGAGGTGAGGGGGCAGACGTACCGGCTAGGCCCGACGGTGGGGCACCTCGCCGGCCTCTTCCGTACCCCGGAGGAGCTTGCCGCACTCGCGCGGGAGGAGGAGGAACGGCTGGCGGCCCGGGAAGCGGCGGCCGCCGCCGAGGCCACACCGGAGAGCTGGGCGGCGTGGAAGGCGGACGTCAGCCCCGCGCTGCTGCGACACGTGGAGGCCGTCGAGAACTGCCGGCTCTGCCGTCTCGCCTTCATCCGCGTCGCGAATGGGTTCATGACCCCGCCCTCCCCGCTGCCCATGCCCCGGTCGGCCCTCGACGCCTACGACACCTGGCGGGCCGCCCACCCGGAGAGCGGGCGCGAGGCCGCCCAGTTCACCGTGGCGTTCCGTACGGGGCACGGCCACGGGCCGTCGTACGGGCAGCTGTGCAAGGGCCTGGGGTGGCGGAAGCTGTCCCGGGAACTGCGCGGCATCATCGTGCGCACGCTCATCGACGAGGGCTGGCTGACCTCCACACCCCCGGTGCCGTGGACCCTGCGGCCGGGGAAGACCGCCCACGCGCAGGGGATCGTCCTGCCGGGGCAGGTGGCACGGGGCGGCCGCTGAGCGCGCGTCATCGCTTCCGGGACGCCAGGAGCAGGGTCGCGGCGATGAGGAGTGCGGTGACGATGCCCGTCGTCAGGATGGGTGACGGTGCGAACGTGGCCGCCAGGACCGCGAGCACCGCCACCGGGTGGAGGACGTCGGCCGCGCGGCGCAGGCCGGCGGTGCGGTGGTGAAGCAGCCACACGAGGGTGATGAACACGGCGACCGGGACGGTGTAGACGGCCGCCGCCGTGCGGTCGGAGATGTGGCCGTGGCCCTCGGTGTGCGCGACGTTGAGCGCCAGCCCGGCGCCGACGGCCGCCGCCGACGCGAAGACCAGGTAGTGGCCGTAGCCCCACAGCAGCGCCGTACGCAGACTGGTCAGCAGCCGGGGCGCGCTCTGCGCGAAGTAGAGCCACCACAGGGCGAACACGGTCAGCAGGCCGCCCGCGACCAGGGCGGCGAGGTCGCCGAGCGCCGCGTGGGTGTCCAGGGCGGTGCGTACGGCTCCGGTGGCGGCGGTGATGGATTCGCCCAGCACGATCAGCGTGAACAGGCCGTACCGCTCGGCGATGTGGTGCGGGTGCCAGGTGGTGGTGGTTTTGCGTTCCGCCAGTGCGGGAACGGCGATCTCCGCCAGTACGAGGATCGCGAAGGTGACGAGCCCGGTGTCGTCGGGAAGGGCCAGCCGTACGACCCAGCCGATCTGCACCAGGAAGATCCCTGCGGCGTACCCCAGGCAGGTGCGGCGCCGTTCCGGGTCCGAGCGGGCGGCGCGCAGCCACTGGGTGACCATGGCGAGCCGCATGACCACGTAGCCCCAGGTGATGACGGTGAAGTCCTCGTGCTCCAGCGCCTCGGCCGCGCCCGCCGCGAGGACGAGCGCGCCGGTGATCTGTACGAGCGTCAGGAGCCGGTACGGGACGTCGTCGGTGTCGTACGCGGAGGCGAACCACGTGAAGTTCATCCACGCCCACCAGATCGCGAAGAACACCATCGCGTAGCCGAGTACGCCGTGGCCGATGCGGCCGGCGGCGAGTTCGTGTTCGAACGCGGAGGCGGCCTGGGCTACGGCGGCGACGAAGCAGAGGTCGAAGAACAGCTCCAGCATCGTGGATGCGCGGTGCTGCTCGTCGGCGCGGCGGGCCACCATCGGCCGGTGCCAGAAGCTGGGGGAGGGGGACGATGAGCTCATGGGGGCGCATTCTTCCGGCTGGGCGGGGCAGGGCGGAGCGGGCCGCGCCCGGGTTTCGGTGTGTAGGGGGGCCGGTGCGTGGGAAAAGCAATGGCACGTCTGCGGGCGGCCCTGTCACACTCCCGTCCATGACCTATGGAATCGAGAACCGCCCCGCCCGTTGAGCGCCCCGGAAGAGCGCGGAGCGCTCCCTTCCCGGCCCTCGTCCCTCTACGCGTGCGCGCTGCGGGTCCAGCAGGCCGAGCCCGAGGGACCGTGGTCCCGGGCCGACGCGGCACCACCCGTACCCCGCCTCGTCCCGTCCAACCGGGCGAGCCGTGACTTCACCCGGACCAGGGACGAAGTGGCTCGCCTGCTCGGGCCGTTGCTGGTTGCCCCGGACGCCGTCGAGGCGGCGGAGGAGGCGCACCGGCGGCTGGCGGCCATGGATCCGCCCGTCCGGCACCGCACCCTGCGCCTTCTCGTCGCCGGGCTGCTGGTGGAGAACGAGGAACGGGCGCGGGCCCCGGCGCGCGTCCTGGTGCGTACCGGCGTCAGCTACCCGGCCGTCTGCACCGGCATCGCCCTCCTGAGCGAGCTGGGCGAGCCGGAGGACGTGCCGTATCTCCGTACCCTCGGCGTGCTGCGCACCCTCGTACGGCCCGTCGTCCACGCGCTCGACGCCCTGGACCGGCCGGCCGCCGCCGTGCTCGACCTGCGCAACCCCAACGGGGCGCCGGAGCTGCAGCCGCTGCTCGCCGCGCTCGACTCCGGCGACCGTGCCGCCGTACGGGAACGGGTCGTCGCGCTGTCGGGAGACGTGTCGCCCGAGGTGGTGCGGAGGGTCGCGGAGGCGTCCCGGCTGGCCGATCTGCTGACGGGCGCCGATGACCTGCCGCTCGCGGAGAGGGGCGAACTGGTCGCCCAGGCGGGGCGGCTGCTGTTCCGCATGACGACCCTGCGCGACTACCGGCCCGAGATCCTCTCCTACCCGGACGCCCCTCGTGTGTACGAGGAACTCGCGCGGTACGCCGGTCTCCTCCCGGCCACCCCGGACCATCACGCCCTCCTGCTCTCCGCCGTCCAGGAGTTGCGCACCGGGCCCGTCATCCTGCACGACTGGGGTCCCGGGCGGCGGGAGGCGGCGCAGTCGCAGCTCACGGCCGTCCTGAGCCGGCCGGAGTGGCAGGCGGTGGCGGACCAGGAGGGGGACGGGCCCGGCGCGCGGAGGCGGTTCGCGTGGATGCGGCGTACGCGGGCGCGGGCGTTGCGTTCCCCGTGCGCCCCTCCCGCGCCGTTGCGCATCGAGGTCCACCACCGCGACCCCGACGACCCCGCCACGGTCGAGGCGCGCATCCTCGTCGACGGGCGCCCGCTCGTGCCGGACTACTTCGGCCGGGGGCCCGCCAACGCGCCCGAGGAGCTGCTAGGCACCGGCCTCCTGCGGGCCACGGACGAGCCCCACGAGGTGCAGCTCGCCGAGGCGTACTGCACCGAGGGCTGCTGCGGTGCGTTGTACGTCACCGTGCGGCGGGACGGGGACCAGGTCGTGTGGTCCGGGTGGCGCTGCCCGGTTCCGCCGGCCGGCAAACGCGAGTTGCCCGAACTCCGTTTCGACGCCGCCGCGTACGACACCGAGGTCGCCCGCGCGGAGAGCGACGACGGCCGGGCGTGGCCGGCCCGCCGGACCGCCCGGCTGATCGTCGCCGGACTGCGTGGCCGGCCGGACCTCCTCACCCGTTGGAACGTCCGGCTCGGCTGGACCGGGACGGCCTTCCGGGACCCCGACGAGACGGTGATCAGCCTCCGGTACGACTCCGAGGACGGCTCCCCGCGCCAGCTCCTCTGGAGCATCCCCGATGACGGCGCCCCGCCGCAGGACCGGGCGGCGGCCGCGTTGGCCCGGCTGGCCGCGGAGGATCCGAGGACGTACGGGCGTTAGCGCCGGTCCACCGTTCGGGTGATCCGTCGGTGGGGGCGAGGCGTTGGCAGGTCCGGGGAGCGGGGCGATACCCGCTTCCCAGCGGCCGGGTGTCCGGCGTGTCGCGGTTGCCGGGTTTGGCACAGTGCCGCTCCACGATCTTCACGATCAAGAACGGGGCGAGCGGTGAGTGGTGCGCGGTTGAGGCTGAGCGATCTGGCGGGTGGCGGGACGGGGGGCGGCTCCTCCGTGGGGGGCGGCTCCTCCGTTGGGGACGAGCTGCGGCACAGCGGGGGCGCGTGGTTGCGGGCCGCCGGGGGCGCGGAGGGGATGGGTGCCCATCTCGGTCCCGTACGCGTGGAACTGACGACCGCCCACGAGGGGCTGGCCGCCGGGACCGCAGGCCTGAGGGCCCTCGCCGAGCTGGGCGTCGTACAGGAATCCTGGGTCCGGCGGTTCGAGTCCGCCCGCCACGAGTGCGGGGCCCTGGCGGGCAGCCTTCGCGCCGTGGCGCGGGCGCAGGCTGAGACCAACGAGTCCGTGCGGTCGTCCTTCTCGCCCGTCGCGCGCCGGACCCGTGGGGTCGAGCGATGACAGTGCTGGACTCCACGCTGACGTGGGCCCAGCTGCGTGACATCAAATGCGCCGAGCTGGAGAGCGCGGCCGACGGCTGGGGCAAGGCCAGCAACCGCGCGGATGCCGGGCGGGACCGCATCGAGAAGCAACTGCTGGCCGGCCTGCGCGAGAACCAGCACGGTGCGGCGGCCGACGCGGCGGTCGGGCGGCTGCGGCGGCTCGGCCGCAACCTGCAGTACGTGTACACCGAGTGCGGTCTGGTCCGCACCGCGCTGAACAGCCTCGCGCACGACCTGCGGGTGCAGCAGACCGCGCTGCGGCGGGCGCTGGACGATGCGGAGTCGCTGAAGTACACCGTGCACCCGGATGGCTCGGTGACGTATCCGGCCGTGGGCGCGAGTCCGCTTGAGGGGACGCCGGGCGGCACGGTGGGGGCGATGCCCGGCCTGTACCCGCCCTCGGGCCTGACCGGTGCGAACCCGCACGCCGCGAAGGCGCAGGACATCGCGGACCGGGTCGACAGGGCGGTCCGGACGGCCTCGCAGATCGACTGGCGCTTCGCGCGCGTGCTGCGCAGGCTCAAGGCGGAGGAGGGCCTGAAGGTCCCGGACCGCACGTGGACCGATGCGGCGGGGGACGCGGCGGCGGTACGGGAGGCTGCGCGCGGCTACCTGAAGTCCCGCATCCCGCGTGACGCGTCGCCTGCGGCGAGGCGCGAGTGGTGGGAGCACCTGACGGACGAACAGCGCGAGGAGTACCTCGCGGTGTACCCGGACCAGATCGGCAACCTGGACGGCATCCCGTCCCTTGTCCGCGACACCGCGAACCGGGACAACCTCCAGCTCCTGATCGGCAAGCTGGAGGGACGGTCGGACGAGACGTCCGGGGTGCGGTTGGCGGGGTTGCGGGAGATCCAACGGCAACTGAACGAGGGCGGCCAGCCGCCGATGTACCTCCTCGGCATCGGCGACGAGGGAAACGGCAGGGCGATTGTGTCGTTCGGGAACCCGGATACGGCGCGGAATGTTTCGGCATATGTGCCGGGGTTGAATACGTCGTTGGATAAGGACTTTGCTACGGGGGACGTTAAGCGGGCGAGGGACACTGCGAGGGCCGCTATCAAGTACGACCACTCGAGTGCATCGATGGTTTGGCTCGGCTATGACGCGCCGCAATTTCCGGACGGACTGAGTAGCTTCGCCGTGGCGGGGGACGACAGGGCTGTCAAGGGTGGGGGTGCGTTCAATCAATTTATGGCCGGCCTGGCGGCTACGAATGCTCACGAGGATCCTCATATGACGGCAATTGGACACTCGTACGGATCGCGCACAGTGGGGGCCGCTACACAGCAGGGCGGCGGAATTCCGGGGGTCGACGACATCGTGTTGGTTGGAAGCCCAGGGGTTGGCGTGGATCGAGCGGAGGATCTTGGGGTGGGTAAGAACCACGTCTTCGTAGGTGCAGCTGAGAATGACATCGTGACCAAAATGCCGTCACGTCGGCAGGCAGCTGCCGGTCTCTACGCCATGCCCGGGGGACCCGTCGCTGCGTACCTGTTCGGCGATGCTGCGGATCAAGGCGACGATGACCTGTGGTTCGGGAAGGATCCGGCGAGTGAAGCGTTTGGCGCCAGACGTTTCCCGGTAGCGCCAGGACCTCGTCCCGTTGGACTTGGTGGACTGTCGATCGATGCCCACTCTGGCTATTTCGATGTTGACCCAGAACGGGACGCGGTGTCGGCCGACAGTATTGCTCTTATTGCAGCTGGGAAGGCTGACAAGGTCAAGGTAGAGGAGGCGCGGTGATGCGGCGGGCGTTGAGGCTGGGTGCTGCGCTGCTGATTTTTCTTTACCTGCCGGGCTGTGGAGGCAGCGATCGAGTTGCTGAGGGGGGACGTGTCGGCATGGACATGCAAGGCGCGGCAGATCGAGCCGACGAAATCTTGGATCAGGTTATGAGAGAGATCAAGCCGGCGGTTCAATGGGCTCATGGGCCCACCAGTACCGGGCGTTGCGACGTATCGCGGATGAGGGTCGTTATGACCGTTGTTTCCGAAGAGCGTCGGGGTAGTCTACTGGGAGTGGTTGACCGGTTCTGGCGGAAGAATGGATACAGGATCAAGGCGGTCAACAAGGACGTCGATCTGCCCGCCATTTATGCGCAAACCAGCGATGGTTTCGGCGTCACCTTGAGCGTTGGAGGGAAGGGCCAGGCCTTCTTTGAGGTGGATAGTCCCTGCGTGGAGGAGTCCGAGGTGGCGGAGTCCACGACTCCGCCCAACGGGCCCTCCTACGACGGGGTCTACCCGTTGCCCCGCCCCAACGTCCGCGACGACTTCTGGTCCGATGGCGCTCCCTGAGCGCCATCCGCGCGCCCCGCTGACTCGTACACACCGTCGAAAGCGCCCCCCGAAACCTCCCCGGATGAGGGATGGTTGACGGGTGCGTAGATTCTGGTTGGCCGCAGGGGTCGGCGTGGGGGCCGCCGCGTGTTTTGTGGCGTTGCTTGTCGTCGGGACCTACTCCGCTGCCGCCGGGCTCGTGGGGGGCGGCGGTGGGGGGGCCGTCGCGTTGGCCAAGGGGGCGGTGCCGGCCAAGTACCAGGGGGCCGTGCAGAAGTGGGGGAACCTCTGTTCCGCCATCAACCCCGCACTGCTCGCCGCGCAGCTCTACCAGGAGAGCGGCTGGAACCCCCGCGCCGAGAGCTCCGCCGCCGCGCAGGGCATCGCTCAGTTCATCCCCGGGACGTGGGCCGGGCACGGCATCGACGGGGACGGGGACGGGGACCGGGACGTGTGGGACCCGGCCGACGCCATCCCCTCCGCCGCGTCCTACGACTGCGAGCTCGCCGGGTACGTGAAGAAGGTGCCCGGCGACCCCACGGACAACATGCTCGCCGCGTACAACGCGGGGGCGTACCGCGTGATCAAGTCCGGCGGGGTTCCGGGCATCGCCGAGACCAAGAACTACGTCAAGATCATCCGGTCCCTGGAGAAGAGCTTCGCGCGGCCCGTCGGGCGGGTGCAGCCCTCGCAGCAGGCGGCCGGGGCGATCTACTTCGCGCAGAAGAAGCTCGGCACCAAGTACCTGTGGGGTGGCAACGGTACGGCCGAGCAGGGCGGGCGGTTCGACTGTTCCGGGCTGACCCAGGCCGCGTACCGCTCCGTCGACATCGAGCTGCCCCGCGTGGCGAACGACCAGTACAACGCCGGGCCGCACCCCTCGCGCGACGAACTGCTCCCCGGCGACCTGGTGTTCTTCTCCGACGATCTGACCAATTCACGTGCCATTCATCACGTCGGCCTCTATGTCGGAGGCGGGTACATGATCAACGCTCCGTACACTGGGGCGGTCATCCGGTTCGACAAGATCGACACGCCCGATTACTTCGGCGCCACACGCGTGACCAAGGACGGTGCCGCGGCTCTGCCGACCACGCGGCCCGCGGCCTGACTCGCGCGTGCCGGTGGCCGGAACTCTCCGTGAAGCCCGGGCCCTGAGCTGCGACGTTGTGTCACTCTTCGATAACGTCATGGTGATCATTCGGTGGAGAGTGGAACGTACACGCGGCGCACGTCGTTCTCTGGTGGACGTGTGAGTGATCGACGTGGACGAACCGAATAACACGGGGGTTCGTGAATCGCGGTGCACAGGGACGTGTGCCGCAGCAGCAGACAAGGCAAGGGGCCGCAGCAGATGGCTGGACTCGCACTGGATGGGTCGAACCCCGACGTCAGCCTGCTCTACGACATCAACGGGCTCGCCAAGTCCGCTCCCACCTGGTTCGACCGGGTCATGGAGTTCGTCGGAGAGTACGGGATCATGCTCAGCATGGTCCTCGTGGTCCTGTGGTGCTGGTGGAGCGTCCGCCGGCGCGGCACGGCGGAGCAGTCGGTGTCGGCGGTGGCCGGGCTCGTCTGGGCCCCGCTCGCGGCCGGCATCGCGTTGCTCATCAACATCCCGATCCGCGGTTTCGTCGAACGGCCGCGGCCGTTCAAGGACCACTCCGGCCTCGACGTCCTGGTCGACGGCAAGAACGACTTCTCGTTCGTCAGCGACCACGCCACGATGGCGATGGCGCTCGGCGTCGGGCTCTTCGTGGCGCACCGGAAGTTCGGCATCGCGGCCATCGGGCTCGCGCTGCTGGAGGGCTTCTGCCGGGTCTACATGGGCGTCCACTACCCGACCGACGTCATCGGCGGCTTCGCCCTCGGTACGGCCGTCGCGCTGCTCCTTGCCCCGCTGGCCATGATGCTGCTGACGCCGCTGGTGGCGGCCGTCTCCCGGTCGCCCCGCCTCGGCCCGCTCGTCCGTTCGCGCCGGCCCCGCGCGGTGGCCTCCGGCGAGGACGACGCGCTCGGGATTCCCGAGCCGCGGCCCGGCTCGCGCGGCGGCGGCTCCGACGGTGAGAAGGGCCTCGCGGCCTGAGACCGGCAGCCCCAGGTGCCCCGGAAGGCGTCGGCCTCCGGGGCGCCGGTGTTTCCCGGGGCCCTACACCCCCTGCGGGTACGAGAACAGCCCCTCCGGGTCGTACCGCTTCTTCACCTGGGCCAGGCGCGTCGTCCCCGAGCCGTAGTACGCCTCGCGCCAGTCGGTCAGGGACGGGTCCGTGTAGTTCTGGTACGCCGCTCCGGAGGCGTACGGGCGCATCGCCGCGTGGGTGTCTTTCAGCCAGTTCTGCTGGGCGGTGCCCGGGATGCCGGGGCGCCAGGCACCGATGTACTGGGCGAGCATCCGGGAGCGGCGGTGGACGAACGCCGTGGCCTGCGGGGCGACCCGGTTGACCGCCCCGCCCAGCGCGGTGAGCGCGACCGAACCGCCACCGCCCTGGCCGGGGGAGAGCCGGGTGAACGCCTGGACCGCGGAGAGCAGGGCCGACACGCCCGCCGGGGGCAGTGAGCGGTCGTAGAAGTCGGAGGCGGCGGCGTACGTCTCGCGCTGGAGGGTGCCCTGTGCGGTGCGGCCCGGCGTGGTGCCCGGGAGGTGGCACTGCGCGTCGGTGATGCCCGAGCAGCCCGCGTACACGAGCATCGCCTCCCGGTAGCCGCGGCGGCGCAGCGAGACCGAGGTGGCGGAGGCGCCGATGCGGTCGGCGAGGCGGTCGACGGCGTTCTGCAGGTCCCCGTACGTGCCGAGGCTGAACGCCGAGACCGAGACCGTCGGGTTGCTGCCGCCGGGGCCGGCCGCGAGGTGTGCGGCGGACCAGATCTCGTCGGGCTGGTCCGGGCCCCACTCCTGCCAGGCGGTGACGACGTCCCGGGCGCGCGACCACGGCCAGGACATGTACGCGGTGACGGTCTGCGGGGCGGAGTGCGTACGGAAGCGGAGCCCCGTGACGACGCCGAAGTTGCCGTTGCCCGCGCCGCGCAGCGCCCAGAAGAGGTCGGGATTGTGTGTGGCGTCGGCGGTCACCGTGTGGCCGTCGGCCGTGACGAGGGTGGCGGAGGTGAGGTTGTCGCAGGTCAGGCCGTAGGCGCGGGCGGCGACTCCGTGGCCGCCGCCGAGGGTGAGGCCGGAGATGCCGACCGTGGGGCAGGAGCCGCCGGGGATCGTGACGCCGTGCGCGGCGAGGCCCTCGTAGACGTCGAGGAGCTTGGCGCCCGCGCCGATCGTGCCGTTCCCCTCCACGCGGGAGAGTGACGAGACGTCAATGACCAGGCGTCCGTTGCCGCTCGACCAGCCGGCGTAGGAGTGGCCGCCGTTGCGGATCGAGACCGGTACGGAGGTTCGGCGGGCGAAGGCGAGGCACTCGCGGATGTCGTCCTCGTGCCGGACGTAGGCGATGCCGGCCGGTCTCTGGCCGTCGAAGCGGGTGTTGTAGAGCTGGCGGGCCGTCGGGTACGCGGTGTCGCCGGGGCGGATCACGGGGCCGTCGAGGCTCTTGGCCAGTGCGGGCCAGTCCGCGGGGCCGGAGGGGGCGGACTTCGAGGGGGCCGGGGGCGAGGCGGATCCGGTGGGGGCCGGGGTGTCGCCGGGGGCCGGGTCCGCCGGGTCGGCGCCCTCGCAGGCGGTCGTCGTGGCACCGGTGAGGACGGCGGCGGCGCCTGCCGCGAGGAGGGTGCGCCGGTTCGGCAGGGTCATCGGACCTCCGGGGTGGGGGAGAGGGGGAGGGGAGGGCCGGTGCTCAGGCCGTGCTGCGGTGTTCCTCGGCGTCCGCGCGGGCCCGGTCGCGGGACCGGCGGGCGGGCCCGGACCAGCCGCAGGCGCAGCGGGCGGTGCAGAACGAGCCGCGTTCGACGGTGGTGGGTTCATGGGCGGGCCGGGCCGGCGCGGCCTCGGCGGCGTGTTGGTCGTACACGCGACCACGGTACTGGGCGGGGCGGCCCGGCCGGGAGGGGTCCGCGGAACGGGCCACCGGGGGGTTACGCGCCGGGCGTCGCGGGCCCGGCCCCGGCCGGCAGGGCGCCCCCTCGGCCCACCGCGTGACGGCAATCGGGGCCCAGGACGTTACAGGCGCCAGGGGTTGTCGTTATGCGAAGCGGGTGGGGCCTCGGGCAAGCGGTACGTCGTTGGGGATGGCAGGCGATGGTGGTGCAGCAGCACAGGGCCGGAGGCGGGGTGCGCGCCGTGCGTGCCCTCGCCGTGGCGGGCGTGGTGGCGGCGGCCGCCGGGTGCGCGGGTGACGGGGGCGTGGACCGCGCCGCCGCCGCGGCGGACGCCCGGGACGGGGCCGTCGAGGTGGTGCGGCGGGCGGCGTCGGTGCTCGCCGGTGCGGGGGTCGCGAGCGCCGAGGTGAGTACGTCGATGGAGACGGCGGCCGGTGGCACCCGGGTCACGATCAGGGGCACGGGGGCGTACGACTTCCGGGCCGGGGCGGGGCGGCTGAAGGTCGTGCTGCCGCCGGACGCGGCGGGCGAGGAGGAGCACCGGCCGATCACCGAGCTGCTGGCCCCGGGCGCGCTGTACATGATGAACCGGGGCGCAGGGGTGCCCGCCGGCAAGTGGGTGCGGATCGACACGACGACGCTGGAGGACGGCAACCTCGTCACCGGCGGGGTGACCGATCCGCTGGCCGCCGCCGAACTGCTGCGCGGCGCGGGGGCCGTGACGTACATGGGCGAGACGGACCTGGCCGGGGTGACCGTGCGGCACTACCGGGGGACGGTCGACATCGGCCGGGCGGCGCGGCTGGCGGCTCCGGGCTCGCGGGCGTCGCTGGCGGCGGCGGCGACAGGGTTCCGCACGCGGACCGTGCCGTTCGACGCGTATCTGGACGAGGAGGGCCGGCTGCGCAAGGTGCGCCACCGGTTCAGCTTCGCCAACGAGGGCCCGGCGGCGGAGGTGGTCTCGACGACGCTGCTGTACGGGTTCGGGGCGCCGGTGACCGTACGGCTGCCGGCGGAGCGGGACATCTACACCGGTGAGATCGAGCAGGGGCGGGCGTGAGATGAATCGCACGGACGTCGCGGGAGACGGTCTAGCCCCCCGGTGGCGGCGAAATGGTCCGTCCGTGCCATGCGCGGCGCGTATCGGGCTCTCTACCCTGGAAAGCCGGTGACGGCAGTGAGAGGTGAGTGACGTGGTGACGCTCGGGGCCCCGGCCGTATCGGACCATGTGGCGCTCGCCGAGATCGAGCTGTGCGGGGAACTGATGATCGCGGCGTCGGCGGCGATCGGGGAACGGCTCAGCGCGGACCGTATCGACGAGGTGCTCGATGTGAAGGTGAGCACCGACCGCACCACCGTCCCCCGGCAGGGCCACCACCAGGGCTGACGGGGCGGGATCAGGTGCGCAGCAGGCGGGCGATGGCCTTGGTGGCCTCCTCGACCTTGGCGTCGACCTCCTCGCCGCCCTTGAGGGCCGCGTCGGCGACGCAGTGGCGCAGGTGCTCCTCCAGGAGCTGGAGCGCGAAGGACTGGAGGGCCTTGGTGGACGCCGAGACCTGGGTGAGTATGTCGATGCAGTAGACGTCCTCGTCGACCATGCGCTGGAGGCCGCGGATCTGGCCCTCGACGCGGCGCAGGCGCTTGAGGTGCTCGGTCTTCTGGTGGTGGTAGCCGTGTATCCCGCGGTCGTGGTCGGTCACGACGGCTTCGACGGGGGCCGCGCCGGGCGCCGCGTCCGGCGCGGGTTGCGTACCCGTGGCCTCGGTGGTCGTCATTGCTGCCTCCCGTTTTCCCTTTACCCTGCCGTTTGAATACCCCTGGTGGGTATATCCTAACGAATTCAGCTGAAACGTGACCGGGGTCCCGTGCTGATCACTGTGCCTGATGCGCGACACTGAAGAATGCCGGTTAGCCGTGGCCGGATGATGCGCCTAGCATCAGCCTGACCGAATCCAAAGCACCCCGAGGACCCCACGTGCGCTTTCGTCTGACCCCCAGGGAGACGAGCTTCTACGACATGTTCTCCGCATCCGCGGACAACATCGTCACGGGCTCGAAACTCCTGATGGAACTGCTCGGGGCGGATTCTGCCTCCCGAGTCGAGATCGCGGAGCGTATGCGGGCAGCGGAGCACGCGGGGGACGATGCCACCCACGCGATCTTCCACCAGCTGAACTCCTCCTTCATTACGCCGTTCGACCGTGAGGACATTTACAACCTCGCGTCGTCGCTCGACGACATCATGGACTTCATGGAGGAGGCCGTCGACCTGGTCGTGCTGTACCAGATCGACCAGCTCCCGAAGGGTGTGGAGCAGCAGGTCGAGGTGCTGGCACGGGCGGCCGAGCTGACCGCCGAGGCCATGCCGGGTCTGCGCACGATGGACAACCTCACCGAGTACTGGATCGAGGTCAACCGTCTGGAGAACCAGGCCGACCAGATCCACCGCAAGCTGCTCGCCCACCTCTTCAACGGCAAGTACGACGCCATAGAGGTGCTGAAGCTGAAGCAGATCGTGGACGTGCTGGAAGAGGCTGCCGACGCGTTCGAGCACGTCGCGAACACGGTGGAGACCATCGCGGTCAAGGAGTCCTGAACCACGTGGACACCTTCGTACTGATCGTGACCATCGGTGTCGCGCTCGGCTTCACGTACACCAACGGCTTCCACGACTCGGCGAACGCGATCGCCACGTCGGTCTCGACGCGGGCGCTGACGCCGCGTGCGGCGCTGGCGATGGCGGCGGTGATGAACCTCGCGGGCGCGTTCCTCGGCAGCGGGGTCGCCAAGACCGTCAGTGAGGGCCTGATCGCGACGCCCGAGGGCAACAAGGGGATGGGCATCCTCTTCGCCGCGCTCGTCGGCGCCGTCATCTGGAACCTGATCACCTGGTACTTCGGGCTGCCCTCGTCGTCCTCGCACGCGCTGTTCGGCGGCATGGTCGGCGCGGCGCTGGCCGGCGGCACGATGGTGCACTGGGACGGGGTGCTGGACAAGGTCGTCATCCCGATGTTCGTGTCCCCGGTGATCGGCCTGGTGGTCGGTTATCTGGTGATGGTCGCCATCATGTGGATGTTCCGGAAGGCCAACCCGCACAAGGCCAAGCGCGGTTTCCGTATCGCGCAGACGGTCTCGGCCGCGGGCATGGCGCTCGGGCACGGTCTGCAGGACGCGCAGAAGACGATGGGCATCGTGGTGATGGCCCTGGTCATCGCCGACGTGGAGTCCCCGAGCGATCCGATCCCGGTCTGGGTGAAGCTCGTCTGCGCGCTGATGCTGTCGCTGGGTACGTACGCGGGCGGCTGGCGCATCATGCGTACGCTCGGCCGGAAGATCATCGAGCTGGACCCGCCGCAGGGCTTCGCCGCGGAGACCACGGGTGCGTCGATCATGTTCGGCTCGGCGTTCCTCTTCCACGCGCCGATCTCGACCACGCACGTGATCACCTCGGCGATCATGGGTGTGGGCGCCACGAAGCGGGTGAACGCGGTGCGGTGGGGTGTCGCGAAGAACATCATCCTCGGGTGGTTCATCACGATGCCGGCCGCGGCGCTCGTCGCCGCCGCGAGTTACGGGGTCGTCTACCTGATGTTCGGCTAGCCGGACAGGCTTGATTTCGTGGGTCCGCCCCGCGCTCCCTCGGGAGTGCGGGGCGGACCCTTTTCGCCTTGTGGTGGCACCGCCATGCAGCACCCCAAGGCCGTACGGGGGGACCGGGCGGATCAGCCGAAGCGGCCGGAGATGTAGTCCTCGGTGGCCTGGACCGACGGGTTGGAGAAGATGCGCTCCGTCTCGTCGATCTCGATGAGCTTGCCGGGCTTGCCGACCGCCGCCAGGTTGAAGAAGGCCGTCCGGTCCGAGACGCGGGCCGCCTGCTGCATGTTGTGCGTCACGATGACGATCGTGAACCGCTCCTTCAGCTCGCCGACCAGGTCCTCGATGGCGAGGGTGGAGATCGGGTCGAGGGCGGAGCACGGCTCGTCCATCAGCAGCACGTCCGGCTCGACCGCGATGGCGCGGGCGATGCACAGGCGCTGCTGCTGGCCGCCGGAGAGGCCGGAGCCGGGCTTGTTCAGCCGGTCCTTGACCTCGTTCCACAGGTTCGCCCCGCGCAGCGACTTCTCGACGATGTCGTTGAGGGCGCTCTTGCGGTACGAGCCGTTGAGGCGCAGGCCGGCCGCCACGTTGTCGAAGATCGACATGGTGGGGAACGGGTTCGGGCGCTGGAAGACCATGCCGACCGTGCGGCGCACGGTGACCGGGTCGACGCCGGCCCCGTACAGGTTCTCGTCGTCCAGGAGCACCTTGCCCTCGACGCGGCCGCCGGGGGTGACCTCGTGCATCCGGTTCAGGGTGCGCAGGAAGGTGGACTTGCCGCAGCCGGAGGGGCCGATGAAGGCGGTCACCGAGCGGGGTTCCACGGTCATGGAGATGTCGTCGATCGCCTTGTGGCTGCCGTAGTAGGCCGACAGTCCGCTGACGTCTATGCGCTTGGCCATCTGAATCACTGCTGCTTCCCGGACCTAACGGCCCGTCTTCGGGGCCTTCCAGCGGGCGATGCCGCGGGCCACCAGATTGAGGATCATGACGAAGGCGATCAGGACCAGGGCCGCTGCCCAGGCGCGGTCGTAGGACGCGGCCTCACCGATCTTGTACTGCTCGTAGATGTAGAACGGCAGTGACGACTGGGCGCCTTCGAAGGGGTTGGTGTTGATCAGCTGACTGCCGAAGACCAGCAGGATGATCGGCGCGGTCTCCCCGGCGATGCGGGCGATGGCGAGCATGACGCCCGTCGCGATGCCGCCGATCGCGGTCGGCAGGACCACCTTCAGGATGGTGCGCCACTTCGGGATGCCGAGGGCGAGGGAGGCCTCGCGGAGCTCGTTCGGTACGAGCTTGAGCATCTCCTCGGTGGAGCGGACCACGACCGGGATCATCAGGATCGACAGAGCCAGCGCGCCCATGAGGCCGGACGGCTCCAGGCCGGCGATCAGCATGATCGAGAGGATGAAGAGGCCGGCCACGATGGACGGGATGCCGGTCATCACGTCGACGAAGAAGGTGACGGCCCTGGCCAGCGCGCCCTTGCCGTACTCCACCAGGTAGACGGCGGTGAGCAGGCCGAGCGGGGCGGAGATCAGGGTGGCGATGCCGACCTGTTCCAGGGTGCCGATCAGGGCGTGGTAGACGCCGCCGCTGGCCTCGGGCCCGAGGACACCGGCCATCGAGTGGGTCAGGAAGTAGCCGTCGAGTCGCTCGGAGCCGCGGCTGATGGTGGTCCAGAGCAGCGAGGCGAGCGGGACGACGGCGAGCAGGAAGCAGACCCAGACCAGGCTGGTGGCCAGGCGGTCCCGGGCCTGGCGCCGGTTCTCGACGACGCTGGTGGTGACGTACGAGATCACCAGGAAGAGCAGCGCGGAGATCAGGCCCCACTGCACACGGCTCTGCCAGCCGGCGGCGAGGCTGAGGCCGACGCCCAGGGCGATCGCGGCGACGGCGAAGCCGAGCGGGGCGAGGCGGGGCAGGGACCGGGTGCTGAGGCCTGGCTTCGGCGCGGCCGGTGCGGGCGTCGGGATGTCCTGGACGGTGGTGGCGTGGCTCATGCGTTGGCCCCCGAGTACTCCTTGCGGCGGGCGATGATGAGCCGCGCGGCGCCGTTGACCAGCAGGGTGAGGACGAAGAGGACCAGGCCGGAGGCGATCAGGGCGTCCCGCCCGAACGCGTCGGCCTCGCCGAACTTCGCGGCGATGTTCTGGGCGAACGTCCCGCCGCCCGGGTTGAGCACGTGCAGCGAGATCAGGAAGTTCGGCGACAGGACGGTGGCGACGGCCATCGTCTCGCCGAGCGCGCGGCCGAGGCCCAGCATCGACGCGGAGATCACGCCGGAGCGGCCGAAGGGCAGCACGGAGAGGCGGATGACCTCCCACCGCGTGGCGCCGAGGGCGAGCGCGGCCTCCTCGTTCGTCCGGGGGACCTGGAGGAAGACCTCGCGGCTGACGCTGGTCACGATCGGCAGGATCATGACCGCGAGCAGGATGCCGACGGTGAAGAGCGAGCGGGCGACGCCGATCTCGGTCTTCTCGAAGACGTAGGTCCAGCCGAAGAACTGGTCGAGCCAGAGGTTCAGCCCCTCCAGGTACGGCACGAGGACGAGGGCGCCCCAGATGCCGTAGACGATGCTGGGGACCGCGGCGAGCAGGTCGATGACGTACGCGATCGCGCCGGCCAGCTTGCGCGGGGCGTAGTGCGAGATGAAGAGGGCGATGCCGACGGCAACCGGGACCGCGATGACCATCGCGATGACGGAGCTGACGACGGTCCCGAAGAGCAGGACGGCGATGCCGAAGACGGGCGGGTCACCGGCCGGGTTCCAGTCGAAGGTGGTGAGGAAGTTGCCCTCGTCCTCGGAGATGGCGACCGCGGCGCGGTAGCTGAGGAACACGGCGATCGACGCCATGATCACCAGGAGCAGGATGCCCGAGCCGCGGGAGAGGCCGAGGAAGATCCGGTCGCCGGCACGGCCCGTGGACCGGGGGCGGGAGCGCCCTGCCGGTGGGGTCTGTATCTGTGGTGTGGTGGAAGCCATGGTCTTTCCGGTCTGTGTGGGGGAGCCGGGGCTCCCCTGGCGGCGGTGCACCGGAGGGGCGGTGGCGGCCGGTCCGGAGGGGTGTTCCGGACCGGCCGCCGGTTGCGTCGTGTGTCGTACCGCTGGTTACGAGAGGCCGGCGACGGTCTCGCGGACCTTGGCGTTGATCTCCTCGGGGATCGGCGCGTAGCCGGCCTCGGTGAGGAGCTTCTGGCCGTCCGCCGAGGCGGTGTAGGTCAGGAAGGACTTGACGGTGCCGAGGGTGTCGGCCTTGTTGCCGGTGTCGCAGACGACCTCGTACGTGACGAGGACCAGCGGGTAGGCGCCGTCGGCCTTGGTGGTGTAGTCGAGGTCGAGCGCGAGGTCCTTGCCGGTGCCCTTGACCTTGGCGGCGGCGATGGCCTTGGAGGCGTTCTCGGAGGACGCCTTGACCGGGGCGGAGCCGCCGGTGTCGATGTCGACCGTGGAGAGCTGCTGAGAGGTGGCGTAGGACAGCTCGAAATAGCCGATGGAGCCGTCGACCTGCTTGACCGAGGAGGCGACGCCGGAGGAGCCGGACGCGGCCTGGCCGCCGGGGGCGGGCCACTTCTTCTCGGCCTCGTACTTCCAGTCCTGCGGAGCGGCGGCGCCGAGGTACTTGCCGAGGTTCTGCGTGGTGCCGGAGTCCTCGGAGCGGTGGAAGGGCTGGATCGCCTTGTCCGGCAGCTCGGCGTCGGGGTTGAGCTTGGCGATCGCCTCGTCGTTCCACTTCTTGATCTTCGTGTCGAAGATCTTGGCGAGGGTCGGGGCGTCCAGGGTCAGGCTGTCGACGCCTTCGAGGTGGAAGCCGACCGCGATCGGGCCGCCGACCATCGGGAGGTTGATGCCCTGGCCGGTCTTGCAGATCTTCTTGGAGTCGGCGACCTCCTCGGGCTTCAGCGCCGAGTCGGAGCCGGCGAAGCCGACGGTGCCCTGGTTGAAGGCGACGATGCCCTCGCCGGACGAGGAGGAGTTGTAGTTGATCTCCACGCCGGAGCAGGCGGCCATGTACTCCTTGACCCAGAGGTCCATGGCGTTCTTCTGCGCGCTGGAGCCGGAGGCGCGCAGCTGGCCCTTGGCGCCGTCGCACTTGACGTTGGACGCGGCCTTCGTCTTGTTGCCGCCGGTGGCGGAGGTCTCGCCGCTGTTGTCGTCCGAACCGCACGCCGTGAGGACCAGGGCGCCGGAGACGGCGAGGGCACCGAGCGCGGTGGCACGAAGCCGGTTCTTGCGCTGAAGCTTCACTTTCGGGTGTTCCTTCCAGAAGCCGCCGCGGCTGCTTGCGGGCGGCGTGCGACGCGGGCGGTGCAGTGGCTGATCGCTGCACCCGGTAGGTCTGAAATTAGGCAGAACAGGTGACGTGGTTGACGGGGGTGGGTGAACGGGGGGTGAACCGTGGCGGGCCCTTGGGTTCCGGGTCCTACGCCTCCGGCAGCGTCTTCAGCGCCGCGTCCAGCACCTCGCGGTCGCGCGGCTGCGTCAGCCGTGCACGGGCGGTGTCCGGCGGCAGCCACAGCACCGCGTCCACCTCGTCGTTCGGGGTGAAGGAGCCCGTCGTGGCCTCGGCGCACCAGTACGTGACCTCCTTCGGGCGGCCGTTGGCGACGTACCGGACCATGGGCAGCACGGCCCCCGGCACACAGTGGTGGCCCGTCTCCTCCAGGACCTCGCGGAGCGCCGCGTCCCGCGGGGACTCGCCGCGCTTCAGCTTGCCCTTGGGGAAGGACCAGTCGTCGTAACGCGGCCGGTGTACGAGGCAGAGCTCCACGCCCCCGGTGGACGCGGGCGGCCGGCGCCACAGCACGCAGCCCGCCGCCCGCACCGTGCCGCTCATGACCGGGCCGCGCCCGTCGTCGCGCAGGCCCAGCTCTCGCGGAACACCGCGCGCGCCGCCTCGACCTCGTGGCGCTGGTCGGCGTGGAGCACGCCCAGGGCGTACGCGGTCGCCGGGGCGATCCTCGGGGTGCGGGCGGCCGCGGCCGCCGCGCCGGCCGCCTCCGCCGCGTCCCGGTGCAGGTCGAGGGCGTGGACCGGGGCGGCCAGGACCGGGTCGGGGGCGCCGTGCACCACCTCGTGGGCGTACCGGTGCAGCCGCAGCAGCAGCCGGGTCTGGTGCCAGGGCGCGTCGTGCGCCTCGTTGTACGGCTCCGCCGACTCGTCCGGGGGCAGCGCGGCGACCGCCCCGAGCAGCCGCTGTTCCGCCCGGTCCGCGGGTTCGCCGAGGAGTTCGCGGGCGGGGCCGGCCGCGGCGGGCGAGAGCGGGACCTCGGAGGCGAGCAGCGCGACGGAGTCGGCGACCGCGTGGAAGCGGGCGGAGCCGAGGGCCTGGAGGGCGGCGGAGTGGGCGCGGGTCCGGGCGAGGGTGAGCTGCCGTTCCAGCAGGGCGCCGGCCCGGGCGGCGCCGACGCCGAGGACGGGGCGGCCCTGTCCCGCGGAGTCGCCGGAGGCGCGGGCGGCGGGGAGCACGGGGTCGCCGGACAGGCCGTGCAGCGCTTCGAGGAGGCGGGCCAGCCGGTCCGCGTACGCGTGCTCGCGGGCCAGGGTGCCGGACAGCCAGGTCAGTTCGGTGCGCAGCTGCTCGGCCCAGAGCGGGTCGAGCGCGGTGCGGAAGGTGCGCAGGGCGGAGCCGATCCGGCGGGAGGAGCGGCGCAGCGCGGTGGCGGCCTGGTCGGCGGCGCGGGAGCCGGCGTTCGTGGGAGCGGTGCTCTCGCGGTGCAGGCGCAGGCTGCGCAGGAAGTCCGCGGCCTGGGTGCGCAGGTAGGGGCCGAGTACCGCCGCCGCGCTCACGCCGGTGGTGCCGGGCGCGTGGGCCGGGGCGGCGGCCTGGGTCTGCTGGTCAGGGCGTCGCACGCCGGCGCCTCCGGGCGTCAATGAGCATTTCCTGTACGTGCCGCAGGGGTTTGCCGTCCGCGTCCACGGAGTGCCGGGTCCACTCGCCGTCGGGGCCCAGGTGCCAGGAGGAGGTGGTGTCGGACATGCCGGTCTCCAGGAGGCGGCTGAGCGCGGCGCGGTGGGCGGGGTCGGTGACCCGGACCAGGGCCTCGATGCGGCGGTCGAGGTTGCGGTGCATCATGTCGGCGCTGCCGAACCAGACTTCGGGTTCGCCGCCGTTGCCGAAGGCGAAGACCCGGGAGTGTTCGAGGAAGCGGCCGAGGACCGAGCGGACCCGGATGTTCTCGGAGAGGCCGGTGACGCCGGGGCGGATCGCGCAGATGCCGCGGACCCAGATGTCGACGGGGACGCCGGCCTGGGCGGCCCGGTAGCAGGCGTCGATGATCGCCTCGTCGACCATCGAGTTGACCTTGATCCGCACGTAGGCGGGGCGGCCGGCCCGGTGGTGCGTGACTTCCTTGGTGATGCGGGCGACCAGGCCGTCGCGCAGCGACTTGGGGGCGACGAGCAGGCGGCGGTAGGTCTCGCGGCGGGAGTAGCCGGAGAGCCGGTTGAAGAGGTCGGAGAGGTCCGCGCCGACCTGGGGGTCGGCGGTGAGCAGGCCGAGGTCCTCGTAGAGCCGGGCCGTCTTCGGGTGGTAGTTGCCGGTGCCGACGTGCGAGTAGCGGCGCAGGGTGTCGCCCTCCTGGCGGACGACGAGGGAGAGCTTGCAGTGGGTCTTCAGGCCGACGAGCCCGTAGACGACGTGGCAGCCCGCCTCCTCCAGCTTGCGCGCCCACTTGATGTTGGCCTGCTCGTCGAAGCGGGCCTTGATCTCGACGAGCACGAGTACCTGTTTGCCGGATTCGGCGGCGTCGATCAGGGCGTCCACTATCGGGGAGTCGCCGGAGGTCCGGTACAGCGTCTGCTTGATCGCGAGGACGTCCGGGTCACCCGCCGCCTGTTCCAGGAAGGCCTGGACGGAAGTGGAGAAGGAGTCGTACGGGTGGTGCAGCAGGACGTCCCGCTCGCGCACCGCGGCGAAGATGTCCGGCGCGGACGCGGACTCCACCTCGGCGAGGTCGCGGTGGGTGCCGGCGATGAACTTGGGGTATTTCAGCTCGGGCCGGTCCAGCGACGCTATGCCGAACAGCCCGGTGAGGTCGAGCGGCCCGGGCAGCGGGTAGACCTCGGCGTCGGACACCTTCAGCTCGCGGACCAGCAGGTCCAGCACGTACGGGTCGATGGACTCCTCGACCTCCAGGCGGACCGGCGGGCCGAAGCGGCGCCGCATGAGCTCCTTCTCCAGGGCCTTCAGGAGGTTCTCGGCGTCGTCCTCCTCGACCTCCAGGTCCTCGTTCCTGGTGACCCGGAACATGTGGTGCGCCAGCACCTCCATCCCCGGGAACAGCTCCTCCAGGTGGGCCGCGATGACGTCCTCTATGGGGACGTAGCGCTGCGGCGACGCCTCCAGGAAGCGGGTCAGCAGCGGCGGCACCTTGACCCGGGCGAAGTGGCGGTGGCCGCTGACCGGGTTGCGTACGACGACGGCGAGGTTCAGCGAGAGGCCGGAGATGTACGGGAAGGGGTGCGCCGGGTCCACGGCGAGGGGGGTGAGGACGGGGAAGACGCGCTGGCGGAAGAAGGTGAACAGGCGGGCCTGTTCCTTCTCGGTCAGCTCCGGCCAGCGGATCAGCTGGATGCCCTCGTCGGACAGGGCGGGGGCGACGTCCTGCTGGTAGCAGGCCGCGTGCCGGGCCATGAGTTCGCGCGAGCGGGTCCAGATCAGGTCCAGCACCTCGCGGGGCTGGAGGCCGGACGCGGACCGGGTGGCGACCCCGGTCGCGATGCGGCGCTTCAGGCCGGCGACCCGGACCATGAAGAACTCGTCCAGGTTGGACGCGAAGATCGCCAGGAAGTTGGCCCGCTCCAGCAGGGGCGTCGTGGGGTCCTCGGCGAGTTCGAGCACCCGTTCGTTGAACGCGAGCCAGCTGCGTTCCCGGTCGAGGAAGCGGCCCTGTGGCAGCTCGTCCCCGTCGGCCTCGGGTTCGTAGGCGTCGGCGTCGGCGTCGATGTCGGGGTCGAAGTCGGCGGCGGTGGACAGACCGGCTTCCCGTGAGGAGGCGGAGGCGACGGCGTGCGGCCGGTGTGCGGCGAGGGTGCCGACGGAGGGCTGGGCGGCGGGCTGGACCGGGACCTCGGAGCTGGGCTGCTGGCTCATGGACCCATTGTTCCGCGCGGAGCGCTTTGTAGGCGCGTCGGAGGTGGACGAGATCGCGGAGGCGGCGCGGTCGGGGCGCGTCCTGCCTGGATCTCGGCCGTTGCGGGGGGTCGGCACAGCTGGCTGCATCCTGCGAGGGTCGCAAGGCCGTCTGAATGCCCGGTTACGACGACATGACGTGCGGGAAGCGGTGGGTGACCGTGTGTGGCGGTCCCGCCCGGGGCCGGGGCCCCGGGCGGGTTTGGAACGCCTCAGGCGTGGTAGCGGCGCAGGACCCGGAAGGCGAGGGCGGTTGCGGCTGCGGCGAGGAGGAGCAGGATGCCGGTTTCGGCGAGCTGGAGGGGCCAGAAATGGGAGGTGGGGTGGTAGTCGACGAAGCCGGTGACCCCGCCCTGGTCCCGCAGGCAGTCCGGACCCACGGTGTCCCGCGTGAAGCAGTCCTTCCAGTACAGCTCCTTGCCGGAGGAGGTGAGCATGCCCGACTCGATGTTCCAGGCGCTGCCGCCCGGCCAGGGGGTGTCGCCGAGGCCGCGAACCGTGGGCCAGAGCTCGTAGCGGCGCTTGCCGAAGCCGTACATGACCGTGCCCAGGACGACGGCCGTGAGGGCCATGGCCGGGAGCGTGCGGCGTACGAGGACGGCGCACAGGGCGCCGACGGCCACGGCGAACAGGGCGTAGGCGAGGGATACAGGGCCGAGGGCGGGGTAGACACCGTTCTCGGACCAGCCGAGCTCGGTGGGCGCCTCACCGAGGACGCCCGACCGGGCCCACCGGTAGACGAGCACCAGGACGGCCGTGCCGGCGGTCGCCAGGAGCGCCGGCAGGACGAGCCGGGCCGCGAGCCAGCGGGCGGGGGAAACCGATTGGGCCCAGGCGAAGCGGAACGCGCCGCTCTCCAGCTCGCGGGCGATCAGCGGGCCCGCGACGAAGACTCCGATGAGCACGGAGAGCACCAGGAGGGCGGTCCCCCCGCCCGACAGATAGGTCTGGGTCGCGGTGCGGGCGTAGGTGGGCAGGTAGGTGCCGTCGCCGCAGCGCGTGGTGTCGCCGTCGGCGCAGTTCTCTGGCGAGGAGGCGACCCATATCCGTAGCCCGATGACGAAGGCGATACCCAGGACCACGAGTGCGCCGCCCGCCCACAGGGAACGCCGCTGCATCCGTACGACGACCCGCTCCGGGCTCCGCAGACTCAGCGCGCTCATGCCGCCACCGCCTCGCGGATCGTCGCGCTCGGGGTGAGCAGCGCGGGGGCCTCCGGGGAGCGCAGGTGGGCGAGCAGCAGTTCCTCCAGGGAGGGCTCGGCCGTGTCCCAGGCGGGGTCCACCGCGCCTTCCGGGCGGACCAGCGCCGTGAGCGCGCGGCCCGCGGTGCGGGACTCCACCACCGTGTGCGGGGCCAGGTCGCGGACGGGGCCCGTGAGCAGGGCGTGGGCGGCGAGCAGGTCATCCGTCTCGCCGCCGAGGCGGACGCGGCCGCCGTCGACGAGGAGCAGGTAGTCGCAGGCGCCCTCCAGTTCGCCGAGGATGTGCGAGGACATCACGATGGTGGTCCGGTGCTCTGCGGCCTCGGCCATCAGGACGCCCATCAGCTGGTGGCGGGCGAGGGGGTCGAGGTCGGCCATCGGCTCGTCGAGGAGCAGGAGTTCGGCCCGTTTGCCCAGTGCGAGGGCGAGGGCGAGGCGGGTGCGCTGGCCGCCGGACAGCTCGCGGACCTTGGCGTTCGCAGGCAGCGGCTCGGCGACGCGGCCGGCCGCGTCCTGGTCCCAGCGGCCGGGGTTCAGTTCGGCGCCCGCCCAGAGCGTCTCGGTGACCGTCAACTGCGGGTAGAGCGGCTTGTCCTGGGCCACGTACGCCATCCGGGCACGGGCTTCGCCGGGCGTCGTTCCCAGCACCCGGATCGTTCCCTCGGCCGGCCGCAGGAAGCCGGCCGCCAGGGCGAGCAGGGTGGACTTGCCGGCGCCGTTGGGGCCGACGAGCGCGCAGACCGCGCCGGCCGGGAGCCGGAACGCGCAGCCGCGCAGCGCCCAGCCGCCCCGCCTGCCCCGGTATCTCATGCCGAGGCCGTCGGCCTCCAGCGCTGTTCCTGTCATCGGTCCTGGTCCCCCTCGAATGTGCTGTCCAGTACGGCGGTGAAGAGCGCGCTCACGTCGTCCCGGTCGAGACCGGCGGCCCGTGCCCTGCCCGCCCAGGCGGTGAGTTCGGCGCGCAGCGGGGAGTCGTCGGCGGCCGCCGCGCCGCCGAGCGTCCCGGTGACGAAGGTGCCGAGCCCGCGGCGGCCCTCGACGAGCCCTTCGCGTTCCAGCTCGCGGTACGCCTTGAGCACGGTGTTCGGGTTGATCGCGGTGGCCTCGACCACCTCGCGGGCGGTGGGCAGCCGGTCGCCGGGCTCCAGCAGTCCCAGGCGCAGGGCCTGTTTGGTCTGCTGGACGATCTGGAGGTACGTGGCGACGCCGCTGCGCCGGTCGATGCGGAACTCGACTGCCGCGGACTCTGCCATCTTCACCCTTTCACTAATTGAGTAGTGAAAGGGTGACGTAAGAACGGGGCGGCGTCAAGCGGCGCCGCCCCGGATGGAGTTGAGGAGGGGTCAGGACTCCGTGCGGTACATCAGGTCGACCTCGTGCGTCACGAAGCCCATGCGCTCGTACACGGCGAGGGCCGCCGGGTTGTCCGCGTCGACGTAGAGCATCGCCGTCGGCAGCCCCTCGGCGGCCAGGTGGCGCAGGCCGATCGCGGTGAGGGCCTTGCCGAGGCCGCCGCCCTGCGCGTCGGGCCGGATGCCGACCACGTACACCTCGCCGAGCTGCTCCTGGGCGTGCACCTTCGTCCAGTGGAAGCCGATCAGCTCCGTGCCGCCCGCGCCGTCCTCCCGCTCGGCCAGGAAGAAGCCCTTCGGGTCGAACCAGGGCTCCGCCTTGCGGTCGTCCAGGTCGCGCTGGGTCAGCGAGCCCTGCTCGGGGTGGTGGGCGAAGGCCGCGCGGTTCACCGCGAGCCAGGCGGCGTCGTCCTCGCCCGGGACGAAGGCGCGGACGGTGACGCCCGGGGGGAGGACCGGCTCGGCGAGGTTCAGCGGGTTCAACGGGCGGCGCAGCTGGCGCAGTTCCCGGAACAGGGAGAGGCCGAGGACCTGGGCGAGGTGGCGCGCCGCGGCCTTCCCGCCGTGCGCCCACACCCGCAGCCGCTTCCCGGTGGCGGCGAGCAGGGCGGCCCCGAGCGCGCGGCCGTGGCCGTGGCCCCGGTGCGATGGGTGGACGACCAGCTCGGCGGCCGGCGCCTCCACGGGGTCGGTGTCCTCCAGCTGCGCGTACCCGGCGAGCACGCCTCCGGTGGACAGCAGGAAGTGCCGTACGCCGTCCCGCTGTCCGCCCCGCAGCTGCAGACGGCCCTGCTCCGATACGGCCTGCCGGCCGTCGGACCGCGCGGCCTCGGCGAGCAGGTCGGAGACGGCCGCGGCCTGGTCGGGGGAGAGGGTGTCGAGCGTCTGGATCTCGCGTCCGGGGGCGGGGAGGGGTACGTCTGTCGTCATGTGTCCGAGCGTAAGCGTCTCCGGCCCGCACCGGTTGGCAACCAGTTCGTAACCCCGTACATCTGTCGCGCTACGCGCGTTGACTCTAGGCTGCGGCTCGTACTTCACCCGCTGAATTCACAAGGGGACCGATGTCAGCGACTCCGCAGAAGAACCGCGCGTCCCGGCGGGTGCTCGCCGCCGCGGCCGGTCTCGCCACCGTGGGCGCGCTGGTCGCCGCCGTGCCCTCCGGCGCCCACGGGCGTGGCCACGGGCACGACCACGGCCACGGGCACCACACGCCGGCCCGTACCGTCGACGTACAGCTGCTGTCCTTCAACGACCTGCACGGCAACCTGGAGCCGCCGGCCGGTTCGGCCGGTACGGTCACCGAGACGCAGGCCGACGGCACGACGAAGGCGATCCCGGCCGGAGGCGTCGAGTACCTCGCCTCCTCGCTGCGCACCGCCCGCAAGGGCCACCCGTACTCGATCACCGCGGCCGGCGGCGACATGGTCGGCGCGAGCCCGCTGCTGTCGGGGCTCTTCCACGACGAGCCGACCATCGAGGCGCTCAACAAGATCGACCTCGACGTGACGAGCGTCGGCAACCACGAGTTCGACGAGGGCGCCGTCGAGCTGGCCCGCCTCCAGAACGGCGGCTGCCACCCGGTCGAGGGGTGCTACGAGAAGGGCAAGAAGTTCGAGGGCGCCGACTTCCCGTACCTCGCGGCGAATGTGACGGCCGAGAAGACCGGGAAGCCGATCCTCAAGCCGTACACGGTGTGGAAGAAGAACGGCGTCAAGATCGGCTTCATCGGGGTGACCCTGGAGGGCACGCCGAACATCGTGACGGCCAACGGCGTCAAGGGACTGAAGTTCCACGACGAGGTCGAGACGATCAACAAGTACGCCAAGGAGCTGGACCGCCAGGGCGTGAAGTCGATCGTCGCGCTCATCCACGAGGGCGGCGCGCCCGCCTCGGCGTCGTACAACTACGACTGCGACAGCCCCGGCGCCGGTGACGGCATCTCCGGGCCGATCACGGACATCGCCAAGGGCATCACGCCGAAGGTCGACGCGCTGGTCACGGGCCACACCCACCAGGCGTACGTCTGCACCATCCCGGACCCGGCGGGCAACCCGCGCCTGGTCACGTCGGCCGCCTCGTTCGGCCGGCTGTACACGGACACGACGCTCACGTACGACCGCCGCACCGGCGACATCGTGCGTACGGCGGTGAAGGGGAGCAGCAAGAAGGGTTCCAAGCACCACGGCTCCACCCCCTCGAACCCGGTCTCCGCGAACCACCTCGTCAGCCGGGACCAGACGCCGGCCAAGGACATGACGGACCTGATCGCCCGCTGGAACACCCTCGCGGCGCCGATCTCGAACCGGCCGCAGGGCTACATCTCGGCGGACATCAACGGCCGCGGCTCCACGGCCCTGGAGAAGCCGCTCGGCGACCTGATCGCCGACGCCCAGCTGGAGGGCCTGGCCCCGGCGGACAAGGGCGGGGCGGTCGTCGCCTTCATGAACCCGGGCGGCATCCGCGCGGACCTGGTGCACAAGGCGTCCGGCAGTGAGGGCGACGGCGTCGTCACGTACGGCGAGGCGTTCACCGTGCAGCCGTTCACCAACATGATGAACGTCGTCGACCTGACCGGCGCGCAGCTCGTCAGCGCCCTTCAGCAGCAGGTCAGCGGCTCCAACGAGGCCAGCCCGAAGATCCTCCAGGTCTCGAAGGGCCTCACCTACACGCTGGACATGACGAAGTCCGGCGCGGCCCGTGTCGTCACGGACACGATTGCGCTGAACGGCGAGGCGATCGACCCGGGCAAGACGTACCGCGTCGCGATGAACGAGTTCCTGGCGGGCGGCGGTGACGGCTTCGCGGCGCTCGGCGCGGGCACCAACAAGCTGGTCGGCGCCTCCGACCTGGACCTGTTCAACGCCTACCTGGCCGCGCACTCCACGGCCTCGGCGCCGCTGGCCCCGCCGGCGACGGACCGGATCACGGTCGTGCGGTAGCGATAGCAGCGCAGCAGAAGGGGGAGGGGCCGCGGACCGGTCGAACCGGTCCGCAGCCCCTCCCCCTTCTGCTGCCTACACGCTTGCTCAGGCCTCCGCGCCGGCCCGGCGGCGGCGGACGACGAACACGGCCGCCCCGCCGAGCGCCACAGCCGCGGCGCCCGCGATGCCGAGCGGGACGGTGGCGTCGGACGAGCCCGTGGAGGCGAGCCCGCCGCCGGTGGACGCGTCGTCGGCCGCCGAGCCCTGCGCCTGCTGCCCGGAGGAGCCGGTCGAGCCGGTGGACCCGGTGGACCCGGTCGTGCCGGAGGTGCCGGTGGAGCCCGCGTCACCGGTGGAGCCTCCGGTGCCTGTGCCTGTGCCTGTGCCTGTGCCGGTGCCGCCGGTCGTGCCGGTCCCCGAGCCCGCGGCCTTGACCGTGAAGGCGGTCGTGTCCATGCCGGGGGCGCCGCCGCAGGAGCCGTCCTTGTTGACGTACTCGGCCGACGTGAGGACGACGCCGTTGCCGGCCGGAGCCTTGGCGTCTGCGGTGAGACGGAGCTTGACGTCGGTCTGCGCGCCCGCCTTCAGCGCACCGAGGCCGATGCGGTGGTCCTTGGCGACGGCGTGCCACTTCGGCGACGCGGCGGTGGACCACTGGAGACGCATGTACCCGTCGGTGGTCTTGAGGCCGCTCGCGTCGGTGGTGTGGACGTACGCGTACGTGGTGACCGCGTCGAGCGTCTGCGTGGTGCCGTTCTTCACGCTCAGCGAGAAGGTGGCGCTCGTGCCGGCGACGACCGAGGAGGGCAGGCCGGTCACGGTGGCGCGGAGGTTCGCGGGCACGCAGTCCGGACCGCCCTCCTCCTCACGGGCCTTGGCCAGTGCCTCGTCGGCGGCCGTCTTGACGGCGAGCGCGTCGGCCACGGCCTTCTGCAGCACGCTGTAGGCGCGGGCGGCGGCGACGCGGGCGTCGTCGGAGGCGGTGCCGGCCTCCGTGGCCTTGGTGTCGGCGTCGGCCTTCGCGGTCGCCGCGGTGGCGGCCGCGGTCTCGGCGTCGGTGACGGCCTTCTCGGCCTTGGTCCGCTCGGCGTCGGTCGCGGTGTCGGGCAGTGCGGCGAGCGCGGCCTTGGCGTCGGTGACGGCCTGGTCGGCGGCGGTCTTGGCGGCAGCGGCGTCCTTGGCCTTCTGACGGGCGGCCGTGGCCGCCGCGGCGAGGGGGGCCTCGGGGGACAGGGCGGCCTCCAGCACCTCGTAACCGGCCTTCTGCGCGGCGACGGCCTTGTCATAGGCCTTCTGCGCCTCGGCGGCGGCCTTCTCGAGTTCCTCGATCGTCGGCTTGGCCTGGGCCTCCGCAGCCGGCTTGGAGTCGGCGAAGGCCGGGGTGACAGAGAGGAGCGCGGCGGGGGTGGTGACGGCGACGGCCACGGCGGTCGCGAGTACGCGGCGAATCTTCACATGATCCCTTGGTGTCGTTCCGGAGAACCGAAAAGTTCTGGGGACGTGCGGGCCACAGCGGTTTGTTCACGCGTGCGGCTGTGAAGAGCGTATGAGTCCGGTCGGACACGGCCGGGAGATATGTTCGCAGCGTCGGCCGCCTCGCCCCCACCGGGCGAGGACAGACATCGCGAAAGGGTGCAGTTGCCCTCGGGCCGACCGATTTCCCTGTGTCGAACATCACGCGAGGGTGGCGATGGACAGGCCCAGGCCGGAGCCCGGGAGCCACCTGACAGACCCTGCCCGTGCCGTGCCCCCTTCCGCGTCATGCCGATGAGCCGGTGGCGCGTGCGGCACGAGAGACGGCGTAGCCGCACAGCCGTGCCCCGTAGAGGTCCAGGGCGTCGTCGGGATCGTCGGTGTAGTGGGCGGCCACCTCGTACCACCGGTCCCACGCGTAGAGCCGCGCGTGGCGGCGGTCGTCGTCCGTACGCGCCGGGGTGTCGGTCCGGCGGCTGTTCAGCCACCGCTGCCACTCCTGGTGGGAGGCGGGGTCGGCCCGTGGTTCGTCCTCCGGGGGCGCGGCCCGGTCCCGGGCGAGAGCGGCGGCGATGTACGCGGCCGGTCGCCCGGGACGCCAGGTGACCGCCATCCCGAGAAGTTCGGCGGCGATGTCGCGGGCCTCCAGGCCCCGGTCGATCAGCGGGCGCAGCGCGAACGCCAGACGGCGCAGTCCTTCCGGCTGAACCCAGCCGACGAGCGGCCGGACCTGCCGTGCGAGGGCGATGTCACGGGCCACTTGTGCCGGCCTCCGTCGTGCCGGCCCCCGGCCGCTCACCGGCCTCCTGCGCGCGGTCGCCCTCGCGCGCGGTGCGGGTACGCGCGAGGTGTAGTTGAAGCGCCCGTCCGGATCCAAGACAGGTACGTCGTGGTGGCGCCCAGAAGAATGGGGTGCAGGCCCGGCACAACTACGCTTACCCCGCCGCCCGTTGTCCACAGACTGTGGATGCTGCCGGGCTGCGGCCTTCACCGCGAGCGCTCGCCCCTCGTCCGTCACTCCGGCCACCCGGGCCCGGTACCCGGCGCCGTCGAGCCGGTGCCCCATCGCGTCGTCGTACGCGGCCGGGACCGTCGCCGCGTAGATCGTGGCCGTGGCTGTGTACCGGCGGCCCGGGAGCCGAAGGTTCCGCTTCGTGCCGTGTCGGCGCCACGCCAGGGCGCCCAGTTCACGCAGGACCCGGACATGCCGCTTCACCGTCGCGGTCGACACCCCGCACCGGGCGGCCGTGCCTTCGAGGTCGTACAGCACGAATCCCAGCCGGTAGTCCATCCGGGCCGCGAGATCCCGGGCCACGGCCAGGGTGGTCGCGGTCGCGCGGGGGTGCAGAGCGGCGCTGATCAGCCACGTCACGGCGGGCAGCCACGCGTGCGGCCGGGCATGCCGGGCAGCGGTCGTGTCGACCTCCTGCGCGTTACGGGGGACGGGCGTCCACGCCGGTTGCGGGCATGGCGAAGGAGCGCGGCGCGGGGCCGCGCCGGTGGTGCGGCGCATCAGGTTCCGTCGGAGCGGGGCGGGCCGGGCGGGCCTGCCGGTGGGTCGGGGGGCGTGGACTGCCGCGCGCCGGTCTCAGCCCGGCGCGCGGAGGGGCGTCAGGCGGAGACACCCGCCTGCGCGGCGAACGTGAACCACACGGTCTTGTGGCGCGGGTCGCAGCATCCGCAGACGTCGGAACCCCATGCCGAGGCAAGCTCCTCCAGGAGGAAGAGCCCCCACCCGCCCTCCCGCTCGCCGCCGCTCGGCCTCCCACGGAGTGGACCGGCCCCCGGGGGCACGGTCCAGGGCCTGTCGTCGGAGACGGCGAAGGTCACGTGCTCCGGGTCCACGGTCACATGGACGCCGATCAGCGAAGTGCGGGTGTGGCGGTGGGCGTTGGTCACCACCTCGGTGACGCAGAGCCGGGCGTCGTCGACGATGCCGCCGTGCGGGCTGCCGGTGAGCAGCGAGGTGGCGAAGTCGCGGGCGATCGCGGCCGAGCGCGCGGTGTTGGGCAGGGAGAGCCGGTAGCTCTCGCCGTTTTGAGGGTGTGGTGCGGTGGCGTTTGCGCTGGTCATGGCGTTCTCTCTGGATAGTGCGCTTCGAACCGGCGCGCTGCTCGTTGTCCCTGGTGGTGTCCGTGGAGTTCGGGTGCGTCCCACAAGGGACGCTGACACAGGGGTACTTCAGGTCGTCGGGGCGCTACGCGGTGACTCGCGAAGGCGTTCGGCGTATAACTAGTGGTACTGCCTCAGATATTTTCGTTAACGAGCCTCAGGTCGTTTGGGTGCGGTTAACGCTGAGACTCGTTGCGGGGAGGGCTTGATGCCGCCAAGGAAGTTGCTCACGGTGCGGAAGCGCCGCCTGGGCTCCGAGCTGCGCAGAATCAGGGAGCATGCAGGCCTGACGTTGGCTCAGGCTGCAGAGCGGGTGGGAGCGGACCGCACCGTCATCAGTAACTCCGAGTCCGGACGCTTCGGGGTGAGTCCTCAGCGCGTGCGGGCCTGGGCCGACAGCTACGAGTGCCCGGACGCCGCGTACGTCGACGCCCTTGCTGCCATGGCTGCGGAACGTATGAGCGGATGGTGGGAGCACTACCGCGGTGAGCTGGCCGATGGCGCCCTGGACTTGGCGGAGTTGGAGCATCACGCCACGGCCATCCGTTCGGTGCAGATCATGTATATGCCGGGGCTGTTGCAGAACGAGGAGTACGCCCGAGCTGTGTTCGCGGAGGCGGTGCCGACTCCGAATCCGGAACGCCTCCGTTGCCTGCTTTCGCACCGACTGAGGCGCCGCGATGTGCTGGACGGTGTGGGGGCGCCGACGTGTACGTTCCTGGTTCATGAGGCCGCGTTGCGGATGACGTACGGCGGAGCCGGTGTCGCGCTGGGGCAACTCCGCCACCTGTTGCAGGAGTCGGAGCGCGACAACGTCATGGTCCGGGTGATCCCGTTCGCGGCCGGTGGTTTCCCGGAGGTCGGCAGTTCGACACAATACGTCCACGGCCCGGTCCCGCAGCTCGACACCGTGCAGACCGACACGGCGACGGGGCCCGCGTTCATCGACGCCGAGGTCCGCCTCGTGAACTACCGGGCCGCGCTGGACCGGGTCGAGAGGCTGTCCCTCGATCCGGAGAAATCGCGGGACTTCATCCGCGAAGTCGCGCAGAGCGTGAGGGTGTGAGGATCATGGAAATCCAGTGGCGCAAGTCATCGAAGTCGTCGGGAGCCGACGGCAATAACTGCCTCGAACTCGCCGCCCACGACGGCGAGATACTCCTCCGCGAGAGCGACAACCCGGACACGGTCATCCGCACGACCCCGGCCAAGCTCCGCGCGTTCCTCGGCGGTGCGAAGGAGGGCGAGTTCGATGACCTGGGCTGACCGGTGACCGGCCGGGATCTCCACGCGACCTGCCCCGGGAGGGGTGGTCACCGGAGCAGGCTGTGGAGTCCGATTACTCTTGCGCCCCGTCCGGCGGCGGCTGCGGTGCTCCCGGGAGGTTGATCACCGCCTCCGTGCCGCCGCCCCGGGCCGGGGACAGGGTGATGTCGCCGCCCGACTGCTGGACCGTACGGGCCACGATGGACAGGCCCAGGCCGGAGCCCGGGAGCTGGCGGGCGGACGGGGAGCGCCAGAAGCGTTCGAAGACGTGGGGGAGTTCGTCGGCGGGGATGCCGGGGCCGTGGTCCCGGACCGTGAGCCGGCCCCGGTGCAGCACCACGTCGATCGTGGAGCCGGACGGGCTGAACTTCACCGCGTTGTCCAGGACGTTGACGATCGCCCGTTCGAGGGCCGCCGGTTCGGTGCGTACGTACCAGGGGGCCAGGTCCTCCGTGATCGTCAGCTCGGGGCCGCGCAGCCGGGCGCGGTGGAGCGCGGCGCGGGTGATGTCGTGCAGGGCCACCACCTGGAGCGGGCCCGGCTGGGCGGCGTCCGGGCGGGCCAGTTCCTGGAGGTCGCCGATGAGCGCGGCCAGCTCCGTCATCTGCGCCTTGACCGAGGACATCAGCGCCCTGCGGTCGTCCGGCGGGATGGCCCGGCCGGTGTCGTCGCTGCGGGCCAGCAGCTCGATGTTGGTTCGCAGCGAGGTGAGCGGGGTGCGCAGCTCGTGGCCCGCGTCCGCGATGAGCTGCGCCTGCCGGTCGCGGGAGGTGGCGAGGGAGGCGGTCATCGAGTTGAAGGACCGGGACAGGCGGGCGATCTCGTCCTCGCCCTCGACGGGAATGCGGACGGTCAGGTCCTCGGTCCGGGCCACGTGCTCCACGGCCTCGGTGAGCTCGTCGACGGGGCGCAGGCCGGAACGGGCGACCCAGAGGCCGGCGGCGCCTGCGCCGATTACGCCGATGCCGGAGACGAGGAGGAGGACCCAGGCGAGGGTGGAGAGGGGTTTGTCGATCTCGCTCATGGGGCGTGCGAAGGAGACGCCGAGCTCCAGGGCCGGCCGACCGGGCTGTTTCACCTCGGCCTGCTTGGTGAACACGCGCATGTTCACCCCGCCCTTGGTGGTTGCGGAGTGCAGTGCCGTGAGCTGCTCCCGGTTGACCACCGCCAAGTCCGCCTTGGTCACCGGAAGCGCCGCGTAGGACCGATCGATGCAGACCGTGCCCTGGGCATCGATGAGCTGGACGGTGAGACCGGAATCGGTGCGGGGGAGCTGCTGGCCGGTTCCCAGGCAGTATCCGTACAGGCTGGTGAGGTAGCGCTCGTCGACCGACGTGTTGCGCAGCGCCTCGTCCTGCCGGCCCTCCAACTGCTCCCGCGTCACGAACCAGCAAGCCACCGCCACCCCCGCCACCGCCACCGCCACCGCCGTGGCGACCAGCAGCGCGAGCCGGGAGCGGAGCGCAAGCGCGCGGAACCGGTGCAGCGGCCCCGTCACCCCTCGCCCCCGCCCGCGCGCAGCGCGTACCCCACGCCCCGGACCGTGTGGACGAGGCGCGGTTCGCCGCCGGCCTCCGTCTTGCGGCGCAGGTACATCACGTAGACGTCCAGGGAGTTGGAGCTCGGCTCGAAGTCGAAGCCCCACACGGCCTTGAGGATCTGCTCGCGGGTCAGGACCTGGCGCGGGTGCGCGAGGAACATCTCCAGGAGGGTGAATTCGGTACGGGTCAGCTCCACGCGCCGGTCGCCGCGCATGACCTCGCGAGTCGCCAGGTCCATGCGCAGGTCCGCGAAGGAGAGCACGTTGTCGTCGGGGACGGGGCCGCCCGAGGCCGCCGCGTACGAGCTGCGGCGCAGCAGCGCGCGGATGCGGGCGAACAGCTCGTCCAGCTCGAACGGCTTGACCAGGTAGTCGTCGGCGCCCGCGTCGAGTCCGGTGACGCGGTCGCCGACGGTGTCCCGGGCCGTGAGCATCAGGATGGGCGTGGTGGTGCCCGTGGAGCGGATGCGGCGCGCGGCGGTCAGGCCGTCCATGCGGGGCATCTGGATGTCCAGGACGATGAGGTCGGGGGCGTACGACTCCGCCTTGGCGAGCGCGTCGAGTCCGTCGACGGCCACCTCGGTGCCGTACCCCTCGAAGGCGAGGCTGCGCTGCAGGGCCTCGCGCACGGCGGGCTCGTCGTCGACGATCAGGATGCGCTGCGGATCGTCATCGGCGGGGCTCATCGCTGTCTCGTCCTCTTCTCATTCGGTACGGGGCCGGGGCGCGGCGGGCCCCAGTTTCTCAGCCCGGCACGCTTCAGGAGCCGTTGCCGGCGCGCAGGGTGTCGAGGTCGGCCTTCAGGGTGTTGACCGGGATCGCGAAGCCGAGGCCGACGCTGCCCGCGGTGGAGCTGCTGCCACCGCTCGCCGAGCTCGCCGAGTACATGGCCGAGTTGATGCCGATGATCTCGCCGTCCATGTTGATCAGCGCGCCGCCGGAGTTGCCCGGGTTGAGCGAGGCGTCGGTCTGGAGGGCCTTGTACGTGGTGGTGGACTCGCCGGTGTCGCCGTTGAACTGCTGGCCGCCGAACTCGAAGGGCCACTGGCGGCCGCCGCCCTGCTGCTCCTGCTCCTGGCCGCTGTCGCCGTCCTTGGCGACGGTGACGTCCCGGTCGAGCGCGGAGACGATGCCGCTGGTGACGGTGCCGGTCAGGCCCTCGGGCGAGCCGATCGCGACGACCTCGTCGCCGACGGCGACCTTGGAGGAGTCGCCCAGGGTCGCGGTCTTCAGGCCGCTCGCGCCCTGGAGCTTGATCAGCGCGAGGTCCTTGTCGGCGTCGGTGCCGACGACGTCGGCGGTGTACGTCTTGCCGGTGCTCAGGGTGACCTTGATCTGGGAGGCGCCCGCGACGACGTGGTTGTTGGTGACGATCTCGCCGTCCGACGTGATGACCACCCCGGACCCGGTCGACTGGCCGGCCGTGGAGGTCGCGCCGATCTCCACGATGGTGGGCGAGAGGGCCGCGGCCACACCGGCCACCGTGCCCTTGCTGCTCTGCGAGACGGTGGTGCCCGGGACGACGCCGCCCCCGGCGGTGGTCGCGGTGCCGTCGTCCGTGAGCTGACCGATAACGGTGGCGGTGCCGCCGCCGACGATCGCGGCCGCGATGGCCACCGCCGCGAGGAGCGCGACCGGCCTGCGGACCCGGCGCCGGGCGGCGGGCGGCTCGGCGGCGGGCCCGGGGTCCGTCGGGGCCGGGAAGACCGGCTGGACGGGCTGGTATGACGGCGGCGGCGGGTAGGCCGCGTCGCCGTTGCCGTACGAGGGGTACATCGGGTACTCGCCGCTCGGGCGCTGGCTCTCTGTCATGTCTGTGAGACTGTCCGGCCAAGATGAGAGGAGCGTGAGGGCGCCCTGAGAAGCCCGGCAGAACCTCGTATGCCCGATATAAGGAGCCTACGAGAGTGTTCGCCCCGCGGGCTCGCCGCAGCCGCACGAGCGGCGGACCACCAGCGCCGACGGGAACTGCTTCAGCCGCTCCCGCCGCGACCCCGACACCCGCAGCGAGTCGTCGAGGACCAGGTCCACCGCCGCCCGGGCCATCGCCGGGCGGTCCGAGAAGACCGTGGTGAGCGGCGGATCGGTCAGCCCGGCTTCCTTGACGTCGTCGAAGCCCGCGACCGCCAGCTCGCCCGGCACGTCGATGCGCAGCTCGCGCGCGGCCCGCAGCACGCCGATGGCCTGGTCGTCCGTCGCGCAGAAGATGGCCGGCGGCCTGTCGGGGCCCGAGAGCAGCTCCAGGGCCACCTGGTAGGCGTCGTAGCGGTTGTAGGGGGCCTGGAAGAGGCGGCCCTCCGTCGAGCGGCCCGACTCGTGCATCGCGCGCCGCCAGCCCTCGACGTGGTCCGCGACCGGGTCGCCGACCGCCGGGGTCTCCTCCGTACCGCCGAGGCACGCCACGTACGCGTTGCCGTGCTCAAGGAGGTGGCGGGTGGCGAGCTGGGCGCCGCCGATGTCGTCCGTGACGACCGCGACGTCGTCGATCGCCTCGGGCCGCTCGTGCAGCAGCACCACCCGGGCGTCCCACGCCTCTATCTCCGCCGCCGCGCGCTCGCTGGGGCCCTGGCTGACGAGGATCAGGCCGGAGACCCGCATGCCGAGGAAGGCCCGCAGATAGTGGACCTCGCGCTCGTCGCGGTAGTCGGAGTTGCCGACGAGGACCATTTTCCCGCGCTCGGCGGCGGCCTGTTCGACCGCGTGCGCCATCTCCGCGAAGAACGGCTGCCGGGCGTCCGGCACGATCATCCCTATGAGATCGGTCCGCCGCGAGGCCATCGCCTGGGCGACCCGGTCGGGCCGGTAGCCCAGCTCCTTGATCGCGGCGAGCACCCGCTCGCGCGTGGCCGGGGCGACCGGCCGGGGTCCGTTGTTGATGACGTAACTGACCACTGCGGTCGACGTCCCCGCCAGTCTCGCCACATCGTCCCGCGTCACCTTGGCCACGCGCGGCAGTCTACGCGGATGGAACTACCTCTTGGCGGGCCGGACCGGGGCTTCTTCCGTAACGTCCACGATGCGAGACTGCTCCGAACGGGGGACCGCTCGCGCGGCCGCCTTGGCCTCCTCCGCCGCCCGCTCGACCTTCTCCGGAGCGACGAAGCGGTAACCCACGTTCCGCACGGTGCCGATCAGCGACTCGTGCTCGGGGCCGAGCTTGGCGCGCAGCCGCCGTACGTGCACGTCGACCGTGCGCGTACCGCCGAAGTAGTCGTAGCCCCAGACCTCCTGGAGCAGCTGGGCGCGGGTGAAGACCCGGCCCGGGTGCTGGGCCAGGTACTTGAGCAGTTCGAATTCCTTGAAGGTCAGGTCCAGGATCCGGCCCTTGAGTTTCGCGCTGTACGTCGCCTCGTCGACGGAGAGGTCACCGTTGCGGATCTCCATCGGGGAGTCGTCGGCGGTGATCTGCTGCCGGCCGGTCGCCAGCCGCAGCCGCGCCTCGACCTCGGCGGGGCCCGCCGTGTCCAGCAGCACGTCGTCGATGCCCCAGTCCGCGGTGACGGCCGCGAGCCCGCCCTCCGTGACGACGAGGATCAGCGGACAGCCGGGCCCGGTGGACCGCAGCAGCTGGCACAGGGAGCGGACCTGGGGCAGGTCGCGGCGCCCGTCCACGAGGATGACGTCGGCACCGGGGGTGTCGACGAGCGCGGGGCCCTCGGCGGGTGCGACGCGCACGCTGTGCAGCAGGAGGCCGAGCGCGGGAAGCACCTCCGTGGACGGCTGGAGGGCATTCGTCAGGAGCAGCAGGGAACTCATCGCCGCCCACCTGCCCGGTTCGTCGGTCGGTGATCGTGCACGGTTGGCTCGCCCATGACGTCGGTCCTCCTCGTTCCCTGCGAGAGGGGCACTCCCGGGCCGGACCCGGGGGAGTATGCGGCTCTGCTTCGTACATTGGTGTCCCGCTGAGCTTGTCGAAACGTCGCCGTAACAACGTCCGGAAAGCACAAAAGGACCCGGGGGCTGCTTTGCCCGGATCCTCTTCACAGGAGAATAGCCCACATGAGTTCTGTGTCCGAGGGGAGAATTCCGGATTCCTCTGTTCGCTCCGTCACGAGGGGTCCGGTACGGGCCGCGTTGCGGGCGGATGACGGGACCTGGATCGAGGCGGTGTACGACCCGTGTACGGCGGATGACGCGGCGGACACGGTGATCGTCGTCGCGCACGGATTCACCGGTTCGGTGGACCGCCCGGCGGTACGGCGGGCGGTGCGCACGTTCTCCCGGTACGCGGCGGTGGTGACCTTCTCCTTCCGTGGTCACGGCAGGTCCGGCGGGCTGTCCACGGTGGGCGACCGCGAGGTGCTGGACCTGGCGGCGGCGGTCGCCTGGGCGCGCTCGCTCGGGCACCGGCGCGTGGTGACGGTCGGCTTCTCGATGGGCGGCTCGGTGGTGCTGCGGCACGGCGCGCTGTGCGGGGGCCGGGGAGCGGGCGCCGGGGACGGCGGGGCCGCCGGGAGCGTTGCGGAGCGCGGGGGGCGCACAGGGGCGCGTACGGATGCGCACGCGGACGCGGTGGTGTCCGTGAGCGCCCCGGCGCGCTGGTACTACCGCGGTACGGCTCCGATGCGCCGCCTGCACTGGATGGTGACCCGCCCCACGGGCCGGCTGGTCGGGCGCTACGGCTTCCGCACCCGCATCCACCGCGAGGCGTGGGACCCGGTCCCGCTCCCCCCGGTCGCGGCCGCCGCCCTGATCGCCCCGGCGCCCCTGCTGATCGTGCACGGCGACCGGGACCCGTACTTCCCGCTCGACCACCCCCGCATGCTGGCCGCCGCCGCGGGCGACGCGGCGGAGCTGTGGCTTGAGCGCGGAATGGGGCACGCGGAGAACGCGGCCGACGAGACCTTGCTCACCCGCATCGCCGACTGGGCGGTGCGACGGTGAACCATGATGGGCCGCCGGTGTCCCCCGAACGGGCACCGACCGGACGGAACGAAAGGAGCGCCGCCATGCCTGCGGGAACGATCCGTTACTGGGCAGCCGCCAAGGCCGCGGCCGGGACCGCGGAGGAGCCGTACGCCGCCGCGACCCTCAAGGAGGCGCTCGACGCGGTGCGCGAGCGGCACCCCGGCGAGCTGAGCAGCGTCCTGCGAAGGTGTTCGTTCCTCATCGACGGCGACCCCGTCGGGACCCGGAGCCATGAGACCGTACGCCTTGCCGAGGGCGGCACGGTCGAGGTGCTCCCGCCGTTCGCAGGAGGGTGAACCGCAGCACATGAGCAACGATCAGCAGCATCCGTACTACCCGGGGCCGGAGCAGCAGCCGCAGTACGGGTACGGACAGGACCCGCAGCAGCAGCACCCGTACCCGCAGGGCCAGGACCCGCAGCAGCAGCACCCGTACCCGCAGGGCCAGGAGCCGCAGCAGTACGGCTACCCGCAGCAGGACGCGTACCCGCAGCAGCAGGCGTACGGCGATCCCTCCCACGGGGGCCCCGCGTACGGCGGGCAGGGGTACACGGACACCTCGGCCGGGCAGCCGGACCAGGGCGCCACCCAGACCTGGCAGGGCCAGACCTGGGACACCCAGTACCAGCCGACGGTCCGGCGGACGGACGGGCCCGCGCCGCAGGGGGACCACCCCGTGCCGCAGGGGGACCACCCCGCGCCGCAGGGGGACCACCCCGTGCCGCAGCACAGCGCCGCTCCCGGCACCGGCTCGTACCCGCTGCCGCCCGAGGTCCACGCGGAGCCCGCGCCCGCGCCCGCCCCGGCGCCCGTCGCTCCGGCCGGTGACGACGGGTACAGCGCGCCCACCACCCTGGGCAACGCCCGGATCACCGACGCGCAGCGCGCCCGGGCCGAGGGGCGTTCCCCGGTCATCGCGCCGGGAATCCAGCCGGCCGCGATCACCGCGGTGCTCGGGCTGCTGCTCGCCCTCGGCGCGGCGATCGGTTCGTACGCGCTGGCCGTGCCGCTGGTGCTGCTCCAGGCGGTGACGGCGGCGGGCTGGTTCCGGCTCAACGGCATGTGGCCGGCCCGGCAGGGCATCGCGCTGGCCTTCGCCGGCGGCCTGGTCGCGGATGTGGCGCTCCTCGCGGCTGGGCGGGAGCACGGTCCGGCCGCGATCATCGGCACGCTCGGCGTCTGGGTGCTGCTGACGGTGGTCCTCCAGCTGCGCAGCCGGGCCGGGGCCGACGAGCGGATGCAGGGCCTGATGGCCACCGTCGCCTCCGCCGCGCTCGCGGTGCTGGCGGCCGGACACCTCGCGGCCGTCCCGGACGCGGTGACGGTGGGCGCGCTCGCCGTGGCCGGTGCCGTGCTCGTACGGGCGCTGCCGCTGCCCGGGCCGGTCTCCGTCGTGGCGGCACTGGCCGTCGCGGCGGGGGCGGGGGCGCTGGCGGGCGCCGCCACCGACCTGGGTGGGAAGGGGGCGCTGCTCGGCCTCGCCACCGGGGTCTGCGCGCTGATCGGGCTGCGGGTGGCGAGCTATGACTACCCGTCACGCTTCGTCCACATGACGGCGGGTGTGGCCCTGCCGCTGACCGCGGCCGCGCCGGCCGTCTATCTGCTGGGGCGCGTGCTGACGTAGTCCCGTACCGCTCGGATCCGTACCGTTCCATGCGCATGGCGAAGCCCTCCACGGGGAACCGTTGGGGGGCTTTCGCGCGTCGATCACGCGGGGACGTGCCGTGCGGCCGACAGGAGGCCCGCGGGCCCCGGGGGTCCGTACGGACGGCAGGGTGGGGAAGGACAGGCATGCGTGCACTGCGAATATCGGCCGTCGTCTTGGCGATCCTGGTGGCGGTGTTCGTCGCCGTGGACCGGGTGGCGGTGTACGTCGCCGAGTCGCAGGTCGAGGACCGGGTGAAGGTCCCGGGCGCGCAGATCGGCTCCACCGACGTCTCCATCAAGGGCTTCCCGTTCCTCACCCAGGTCGCCGGATCGTCGCTCGACGAGGTCGACGTGAGCATCACCGGCATCGAGACCCACGCCGCCGGCCGCTCGCTGCGGATCTCCACCATGGACGCCGAACTGCACGACGTGCATCTCACCGACGGCTTCTCCGGCGCCACCGCTACCCGCGCCACCGGGACGGCCGTCATCTCGTACGAGGACCTGACCAAGGCAGCCAGCGACGGCGTCGCGGTCGAGTACGGCGGCAAGGGCAAGGTGAAGGTGACCGGGTCGGTCGACATCCTGGGGCGCCCGATCACGCGCAGCGTGCTGTCCACCGTCACCCTGGTCGACGGCCACACGGTCCGCGTCCACGCGGACAAGGTCCCTGGCGAGGGCATCCCCGGCCTGGAGAAGCTGGTCCGCGAGAAGACCGACTTCGAGCGCGAGGTCGGCGGGCTGCCGAACGGCCTGAAGCTGGAGAAGATCCAGCCGACCGCCGACGGCCTGGAGATCTCGGTGACCGGCACCGACGTGCGCCTGGCGGGATGACCGGGCCCGTGAGCGGGTAGGGAGCAGGCGGCCCCGCCACATAGTGAGACGGGCCGGTCCGGTCCGCAGATGCCCGACCGCTCCGACGCCTCGCGCGACTGCGCCGGGCTCTACCTGCGGCGGCGCCCGTCCCGGAATGCGGACGATCCTGTCTCAGGATGCGACACAACGGTGACATGTCCGCCCGTACGTCCCTACGATCGGACCCATGCAGTGCTCTATTAGCGGCCTCCCCCAGGGTGGCCAGGCGGATCTCACGAAGCGGCGGGCAGTGGACCTGTGCCGCGTCGCCGCCATGCTCTGTCGCACTGTCTGAGCGGGACGTCCGGTTTCCCGCGTTCCCAGGCCCTTCGACCGCACGTCGGGGCCGTCCCGCATGTCGCCCGTGCTCGTGGGCCCGGCCCGCGTCCCGCACATCCGCATCACGCACGACCCGTGCACCATCTCGCCGCAGACTGCCCCGGAGGAGAAACACAATGAGCCGCAGTGACGTCCTGGTAGACGCCGACTGGGTCGAGGCCCACATCGACGACCCGCAGGTCGCCATCGTCGAGGTCGACGAGGACACCTCCGCGTACGAGAAGAACCACATCAAGAACGCGATCCGGATCGACTGGACCAAGGACCTCCAGGACCCGGTCCGCCGCGACTTCGTCGACCAGGCCGGTTTCGAGGCGCTGCTGTCCGCGAAGGGCATCGGCAACGACACCACGGTCGTCCTCTACGGCGGCAACAACAACTGGTTCGCGTCCTACGCCTTCTGGTACTTCAAGCTCTACGGCCACCAGGACGTCCGCCTGCTCGACGGCGGCCGCAAGAAGTGGGAGCTCGACTCCCGCGACCTCGTCGACGGCGACCAGATCCCGTCCCGCCCGGCCACGCAGTACCAGGCCCAGCCGCAGGACGAGTCGATCCGCGCCTACCGCGACGACGTCGTGAAGGCCATCGGCACCCAGAACCTGGTCGACGTGCGGTCGCCCGACGAGTTCAGCGGCAAGCTGCTCGCCCCGGCCCACCTCCCGCAGGAGCAGTCGCAGCGCCCCGGCCACGTACCGAGCGCCCGCAACATCCCGTGGTCGAAGAACGCCAACGACGACGGCACCTTCAAGTCGGACGACGAGCTGCGCGCCCTCTACGAGGCCGAGCAGGTCGACCTGGCGAAGGACACCATCGCCTACTGCCGCATCGGCGAGCGCTCCGCGCTCACCTGGTTCGTGCTGCACCAGCTGCTCGGCCAGGAGAACGTCAAGAACTACGACGGTTCGTGGACCGAGTACGGCTCCCTCGTCGGCGTGCCGATCGAGCTCGGCGCCAACAAGTAACCCGTACGTCCCGGACCGGCACGACCCCAGACCAGAAGGACTGAACACCATGTGTGGAGCAAAGGCCGGCGGCCCCGACGCTTCGACGATCAAGCCCGGTGAGACCACCATCCAGGGCAGCGTGACCCGCGACGGCGAGCCCGTCACCGGCTACGTCCGTCTGCTGGACTCGACCGGCGAGTTCACCGCCGAGGTCCCGACCTCGGCGACCGGCCAGTTCCGCTTCTACGCGGCCGAGGGCACCTGGACCGTCCGCGCGCTCGTCCCCGGCGGCAGCGCCGACCGCACGGTCGTCGCGCAGACCGGCGGCCTGGCCGAGGTGGCCATCGCCGTCTAGCGCCCCTCCCGGCAAGCTTTGCCCCGTCGCGCCGCCCAGCACGCACGCTCGCCGCGTTGGCCGAGAGTTCTGGTAGCTCCTTCCCCAAGCTCTTGACGAGCAGGGGAGACCCCATCCAAGGACTCTCGGCCGCCTTGCGATCGCACGCACTGGACGACGCTCCTCACGGAGCAAACATTGCCGGTCGCGGCACCTAGCACCGCCGTCGGCGACAGCCGACGACCGGCCGAAGGGCCGTACCCCAGGGGGTTTGGACGCTTGCCTGGCGCGGGTACGGCCCTTCGTGCTGCCCGGACGAGGATTCCGTTTTCCCGGACGGCCGAGCGGGCCGATCGGGCCTACGCTGGACTCATGTACCGCCGACGCCGGCGCGCCTACTTCGTACTGATGGGCGTCTGCCTCGTCCTCTTCGTATCGGCCTGGGCCTTCGTGAGGCTCTGGTCGATGCCCGCCGCCATCGCGATGTGTGTGGTCGCGATGGTGATCCCGCCCGTCGCCGCGATGGTCGGCAACCGCAAGGGGCCGGAGGACCGCTGGTGGGACGAGCCCGGCGGGCGGCAGGAGCCCCCGGCCGGTGAGACGCGACGGCCCGGCAAGGCCGGTGGCGCCACCGGCGATCCGGAGTCCGACGCGTGGTGGGACGAGCTGGACGGCCGGAAGCGGCGCGGCTGAGAACGGCGCTCCCCGGGGCCTCTCAGTAGACGAGCGCCTGCACACCGTCGGCCATGATCTCGCTGACGAAGACCTGCGCCCCGGCGATCCGGACGCCGTCCAGGACGTCCCCCTCCGTGATGTCGCGCCGGGCCGCGCACTGCGTGCACAGCGTGATCCGGCCGCCCGCCTGGATGGACTCGATCAGATCGGGCAGCGGCGCGGCGTGCGGCAGTTCGAACTCGGCGGCGCGCCCCGGCAGGGCGAACCAAGCGGATTCCCCGGTCAGCCAGAGCGAAACCTCCACCCCGCTGGCGACGGCCACCGCCGCCACGGTGAACGCCTGGGAGCAGCGCTCGGCGGAGTCGGCACCTGCGGTCACCTTGATCACGAGCTTCTTCGGCATATACGGAACTGTAATCGGCGCCCGCACAACCCCACCGCGAACCTGTGGGTCAGTTGTGTGCGCGGGTAACGGAATCCGAGGAGTACATGTACAGCGACCTCCTCGACCAGGGCCTGCGCCGGGTCGCGGGCACGTCCTGGAAGAAGGGCGAGTCCCGCGCGGCCGACGTGTACCTGGTGCAGTTCCGCTCGGGCGACGCTGCCGCCGCGCAGGCGGAGGACCAGCGCTCGTACATGCCCGACAAACGTGGTGCCGGCAACGAGGGCGCCGCGATCAAGGGCAGCGCCGAGGGCCGCTACTACCTCTTCCCGGCCGAGCGCAAGGCCGGGTACCTGCCTCTCTACCAGGCCAGGGCGATCTTCAGCCGGGGCGACGTCATGGTCGACATCCACATCTACGACAGCGCGCCGATCAGTAAGAAGGACATCCGGACGCCGGCCGAGCGACAGCTGGAGCGCCTTTGACATCCTCCCCGCCCCGAGGGGCGGGGATTCCTGGCTCACGTTGGCCGGGGACCTGCGGTCCGCCGGCTCTTACACGATCGGCACCAGCCGGGTTGAGACCAGCCCGGACCAGCATCACGCGGGCGGAGTTCTTGTCCCTCGGGGACACGGCTCCGCATGCGGTGCAGGTGTAGGTACGTTCCGAAAGGGGAAGTGCGTGCTTGGTTCTCGCTCCGCACGACGCGCAGTCCATGGTGGTATGCGCGGGATGCACGAGACGAATATCCCGTGCGTGCTTACGCCTCATCTCGATCAGGGCGGTCTTGGTGGCGCCGATCGCCGCGTCAGCAGCTTTGCGGGCCATGCTGGTCTTCGCCAGGAACTTCGGGCGGAAGTCCTCGACGGCGATCGCGTCGTGGTCGCGGACCACCGCCTTGGCCCACTTGCGGGCGGTGTCCTGCCGCTGCCGGACCACCTTCTTGTGCACCTTCGCGGCCTGCCGTCGGGCGTTGCGGTAGCCCTTGGATGCCGCCTGCCCGCGCGCGGGGCGGCGGCGGGCCACCATCCGCTGATAACGCCCCAGCTTCCGCGCCGCGCTCTTCCCATGGCCGGGGTGGGGTAAGTCGTGGGCGTCGGATGTGGTGGTGGCGGTTTCCCTGACACCCCAGTCCACACCCAGCACGCGCCCTGTGGCGGGGAGCGACTGGATCTCGGTGGTGACGACGAACGACGCGTACCAGTGCCCCAGACTGTCCCGGTAGATGCGCACGCTGGAGGGTACGGACGGCAGGTCGCGAGACCAGACGACCGTCAGGACGATGCCGCCCGCCAGGTGGAGACGGCCGTCCTTCAGACGGAACCCGCGCCGGGTGTAGTTCAGTGTGGACAGCGCATCCCGCTTGCGCTTGATCCGGGGCATCCCGGCCCGCCGCCGCACCGGCACCTTCGCCTTGATGTCCTTGACCGCCTTGGACCGGGACGTGGCGAAGTCACGGATGACCTGCTGCTGCGGCACCGAAGCGCCCGCGCGCAACCACGCCATCGACGCCCGGGCCTCGGTCAGTAACCTGTCGAGCTCTGCCGGACCGCACGTGATCTTTTCGGCAGCATCGTGGTTAAGGCCGTGAACCTTGCGGGACATCGCCACGCACTCGTTCCACACCCACCGACACCGCGCCCACTCACCCTCCAGCCGGGCGAGCGCAGTTGACGACACGCGCAGCCGGTAGGTGTACCGGGCATGCCCAGCCCTCTGCCCTGCCGCTGCTTTCGTCGCCATGATTCGCAACGTAACAGCCCTCACTGACAACGAAAGAAAGCGCAGGTCAAGGCCAACATGATCGAGCCCGAGACCACGGTCGCGAGCCCACCGCCGCCTCTGAGCCCGCTCCCGCAGGGAAGGGCCGGGTGCGGCGGGCGAACCCTGGCGGCCCTGCCCGTCGTGCTGGTGCTCGCCGACCTCGCGACGGCCATCCACCGGAGTGGGTGCGTACACGAAAACCACGTCCGACGGGACCGCACCGTTCCCACCTAGCTCTGGCGGATGGCCGCGCACCCGACCGCAGTCCCGCGAGGGCGCCGGCAGCACGCCCCGGATCCCGTTCCACCAGACGGTCATCCTGCAGAACCAGCTCCTGGGCTGACCCGCCCCGGACGCCCCGGGACGGCAGGGCCGGTCCCCACCCATTACGCTGGGGCTCGGCCCTGTATGCCGCCATACCGCTCGTTCGAGGAGCCCCCCGTGCTTGAGGCATTCTTCTCCGCCCTGCTGGTCCTGGTCTGCGTCGGCGTTCTCGCCTTCGCCGGCGTGACCGTGAAGAAGCTGTACCAGGGTCAGCGCTGACCCCCTCCCCGTTCCCGGCCTTCCCGCCTCCCGCCTCACAGATCGTCTGAGCCGCTCATGATCGAGATCCCGTCCGACCTCCACCCGGACCTCGTCCCGCTGGCCTTCCTCCTGGGCAACTGGGTGGGCGCGGGAGTCTCCGACTTCCCGGGCGCCGAGAAGTGCAACTTCGGGCAGGAGGTCACCTTCAGCCACGACGGCCGCGACTTCCTCGAGTACACCTCGCACTCCTGGGTCCTCGACGGCGACGGCAACAAGGCCCGTCCGCTGGAGACCGAGACCGGCTACTGGCGCATCGACAAGGACCGCAAGGTCGAGGTCGTCATGGCCCGCGACCAGGGCGTCATCGAGATCTGGTACGGCGAGCTGGCCGACAAGAAGCCGCAGATCGACCTGGTCACCGACGCGGTGGCCCGTACCGCGGCCTCCGGCCCGTACAGCGGTGGCAAGCGGCTCTACGGGTACGTGAACAGCGACCTGATGTGGGTCGGCGAGAAGGCGACGCCCGAGGTCGAGCTGCGCCCGTACATGTCGGCGCACCTGAAGAAGACCGTCACGCCCGAGGAGGTCGAGGCGATGGCCAAGAGCCTCGGCGACCTGCCGGACGACGGGATCGCGTTCTTCAAGTAGCCGTCGCCTTCCCCGAAGAGGGCGCCGGGCGCGGATCTACACTGGGGGCTGTGGTGAGCACCGACTGGAAGACCGATCTCCGGCAGCGCGGTTACCGGCTGACGCCGCAGCGCCAGCTCGTCCTGGAAGCCGTCGACACGCTCGAACACGCGACACCCGACGACATCCTCTCCGAGGTGCGCCGGACCGCGTCGGGCGTGAACATCTCGACGGTCTACCGGACGCTGGAGCTCCTGGAGGAGCTGGAGCTGGTCAGCCACGCCCATCTGGGCCACGGCGCCCCGACGTACCACCTGGCCGACCGCCACCACCACATCCACCTCGTCTGCCGTGACTGCACGGACGTGATCGAGGCCGATGTGGGCGTCGTCGAGGAGTTCACCGAGAAGCTGCGCGGCGCGTTCGGCTTCGAGACGGACATGAAGCACTTCGCGATCTTCGGCCGCTGCGCCGACTGCACGGCGAAGGCGGCGGAGAAGGGTCCGGACGCCGCCGGTCCGGCACCGGCGGCCGGGGCCTGAGATCCAGTCGTACGCTGGTCGCATGAAGAGCCCCCTGCTGTCCCTGCCCGGCGCCGTCCCCGCCGAGGGCCGCGACGAAGGCGTCGCCGCGCACTACGGCGACCTGTTCCGCGAGCAGCGCGCCCTCGCCGACGGTTCGGGCCTGGTCGACCTCTCGCACCGCGGCGTCGTCGCCGTCACCGGGAGCGACCGGCTGGCCTGGCTGCACCTCCTGATCACCCAGCACGTCACCGAACTCGCGCCCGGCCGGGCCACCGAGGCCCTGATCCTCAGCGCGAACGGGCACATCGAGCACGCCCTGTATCTCGTCGACGACGGCGAGACGGTGTGGATGCACGTCGAACCGGGTACGCAGAGCGACCTCATCGCCTATCTGGAGTCGATGAAGTTCTTCTACCGGGTCGAGGTCGCCGACCGCACCGAGGACTTCGCGGTGGTGTACCTCCCGGCCGGCTCGATCGCCGAGGTCCCGGAGGGCGCCGTCGTACGCGAGACCCCGCACGGCCGCGACCTGTTCCTGCCGCGTGCCGACCTGGAGGCGTACGCGGCGGCGCACGGCCCGCTCGCCGGGGTGCTGGCCCACGAGGCGCTGCGCGTGGAGGGCCACCGGCCGCGGCTCGGCTTCGAGACCGACCACCGCACCATCCCGCACGAGCTGGGCCTGATCGGCGTCGCCGTGCACCTCCAGAAGGGGTGCTACCGGGGTCAGGAGACCGTCGCCCGGGTGCACAACCTGGGCAAGCCGCCCCGCCGTCTGGTCTTCCTGCACCTGGACGGCAGCGAGGTCCACCTGCCCGGCCCGGGCACCCCGGTCCGGCTCGCGTCCGACGGGCCCGAGGGCCGCCAGCTGGGCTTCGTCACCACGTCCGCCCGCCACCACGAGCTGGGCCCGATCGCCCTGGCCCTGGTGAAGCGGAACGTGGCGGTCGACGCGGAGCTGCTGGCCGGGGACACGGCGGCGGCCCAGGAGACGGTCGTCGAGCCGTAGGACGCCTCAGACCTCGACGATGACGGTGAACGGGCCGTGGTTGGTGAGCGAGACGCGCATGTCCGCCCCGAACCGGCCCGTCTCCACCGTCGCCCCGAGCGCCCGCAGCCGCGCCACCACCTCGTCGACCAGCGGCTCGGCGACCTCGCCGGGCGCCGCGGCGTTCCAGGTGGGGCGGCGGCCCTTGCGGGCGTCCCCGTAGAGAGTGAACTGCGAAATCACCAGAAGCGGCGCATTCACGTCGGAGCAGGACTTCTCGCCCTCCAGAATGCGGACCGACCAGAGCTTGCGGGCCAGCTGCGCCGCCTTCTCCGGGGTGTCCTCGTGGGTCACGCCCACCAGCACACACAGGCCCTCGCCGACTATTTCCCCGACGACCCGGGAACCCCCGTCGCCGTCCGCGGCGTCCGCCACCGTGACGCTCGCACCATCCACCCTCTGTACCACTGCACGCATACAGACCAACCTATCTTGGGCCGAACGGGTACAGAGCAACCTCACTGGGGCCCTCGGAGTGGCACCATGCTCGGGAGGCGGTGCGCCGACGCACCGGTCGAGGGGATGGACACAAGCATGAGCACCCATGGAACCGGGCAGTCCCCGGGCGCAGTGCCGGTCGCGCGTCCCGGCATCAGCGGCAACAGCGGTACCGGTACGAGTATCAGCACCATGCGCCCGCCCGTACAGCGGACCGGGCAGGGCGACGACGCCGGTGACGGCGCCCGGCCCGACCTCGCCGGCCTGAGGCTGCCGGAGCTGCGCACCCGGCGCCGCGACGCGCAGCGCGACGAGGCCGACCTGAGCTACGTGCGGCGGCTCGTCCAGGGGCGGATCGACATCCTGCGGGCCGAGCTGGCCCGGCGCCGCGACCCCGAGTCGCCGGTGGTGGACCGGCTGCCGGAGATCCTCGCCGACGCCCCGTCCCCGCAGCGCTCCTCCGCCCGGCACGTCACGCTGTCCACGCCGCGCAGCGACGAATACCGCAGGCTCGCGGCGGAGACGCTCGCCGAGGTCGAGCTGTCGGACCTCGACGCCCGGACGGACGAAGAGCTGCACACCGCGATGGGCCGCCTGGTCCGCTACGAGCAGCAGGTCTCCCGGCGCCGGCACCGGCTCCAGCGCACGGCGGACGGTTGCGGCGCGGAGATCGCCCGCAGGTACCGTGACGGGGAAGCACAAGTAGACGACCTGCTCGCCTGAGGCGATCCCTCCGGGGGCGGGTCCCGTCCGTCCCCGGAAGGCCACCATGACCTCCAGCGCAGCCCGCACCCCCGCCATATCCGACCAGGCCCCCGCCCTGCCCGTGCTGGCCGAGGTCGTACGGTCCGGCTTCACCGAGGGCCACCACCGGGGTTCGCTGGTCGTGCTGGCCGCCGACGGCAGCGTGGAGCTGGCCCTGGGCGACCCGGTGGCGCCGGTCTTCCCGCGCTCCTCCAACAAGCCGATGCAGGCCGCGGCGGTGCTGCGGGCCGGGCTCGACCTGTCCGGGGAGCGGCTGGCGCTGGCCGCCGCGAGCCACTCCGGCGAGGGCTTCCACCTCGATCTCGTACGCAAGATGCTCGCCGAGCACGGACTGTCGCCCGAGGATCTGCAGACCCCGCCCGACCTGCCGCTGGACGCGGCGGAGGCCGAGACGTACCTGGCCGCCGGCCACGTCCGCGAGCGGATCGTCATGAACTGCTCGGGCAAGCACGCGGCGATGCTCGCCTCCTGCGCGCTCAACGGCTGGGACCTGTCCGGTTACCTGGACCCCGCGCACCCGCTCCAGCAGCTCGTGCACCAGGTCGTCGAGGAGGCGGCCGGCGAAGAGGTCGCCGCCGTCGGCACGGACGGTTGCGGGGCGCCGCTGATGGCCATCTCGTTGGTGGGCCTCGCGCGGGCGTTCCGCGGTTTCGTCACGGCCGAGCCGGGTACGGCGGAGCGCCGGGTGGCGGACGCGATGCGCGCGCACCCGGAGTACGTGGCGGGCACGCGGCGCCCCGACACCTGGCTGATGCGCGAGGTGCCCGGCACCCTGTCCAAGATGGGCGCGGAGGCCGTGCAGGCGGTGGCCCTGGCGGACGGCCGGGCGCTGGCCTTCAAGATCGACGACGGTTCGACCCGGGCGCTGGGCCCGGTCCTGGCCCGCGCGCTGGGGCTGCTCGGGATCGACGCCCCGGTGGTCGGCCGGATCGGCCGGGCGCCGCTGCTGGGCGGGGCGGCGGAGGTGGGGGAGATCCGGGCGGTGTTCTGAGCCCCCGTCCCTTCCCCGCGTACGGGCGTCAAAACCGGGCGACATCCCGCACCTTGCTGCCTAGCGTGGGGCGCATGAACGCCCTCGACATACGCCCTGTCACCCCGTCCGAGTTCGCCGACTGGCTGCGCGCCCTGAACACCGGCTTCCTGAGGCAGCCCACGCCGCCCGAGGAGGAGGTGACGGGGCGCCTGCCGTACATGGACCTGGCGCGCACGCGGGGGGCGTTCGATGCCGGGCGGTGCGTGGCGACGTTCCGTTCGTTCGCCCAGGAGCTGACGACGGTCGGCGGTGCCACCGTGCCGACCGACGCGGTAACCAACGTCACCGTCTCGCCGACCCACCGCCGCCGGGGCCTGCTCTCGCGGCTGATGGCGGTGGACCTGGCGGAGGCGAAGGAGCGCGGTGACGTGGCGGCGACGCTGATCGCCGCCGAGTACCCGATCTACGGGCGGTACGGGTTCGGTCCGGCGGCCTGGACCACGCATTGGGAGATCGACGTCCACCGCACGGGCCTCGACCCGCACCGCCGGGTCCCGGCGGACGGCGACGGCGGCCGGATCGACCTGGTGGACGGCGCGGAGGCGCGGAAGCTGGGCCCCGCCCTGCACGACCGGCTGCGGGCCCGGCAGCACGGTGCGGTGAGCCGTGACGCCCGCTGGTGGGACAAGGTCACGGGGGAGGGTGTTTTCGCCCGGGACCACTGGACTGAACCCTTCTACGCCGTGTACCGGGGCGCCGACGGGACGGTCGACGGGATGCTGGTCTACCGCGCCGACGAGAACTGGAGCGACGCCAAGCAGCCGTTGAACGGTGCACAGGTGCGCGACATGATCGCGGTGACCCCGGCGGCCGAGCGGTCGCTGTGGCACTTCCTCTGCTCGGTGGACTGGATCTCGACGATCCGCACCGGCAACCGGCCCGCCGACGACCTGCTCCCACTGCTGCTGCCGGACCCGCGCGCCGCGCGCGTGGTGACCCAGGCGGACTTCCTGTGGGTGCGCGTCCTCGACGTCGTACGCGCGCTGGAGACCCGTACCTACGCGGTGCCCGGTTCCCTGGTGCTGGAGATCCGGGACGACGCGGGCCTCGCGGCCGGCCGCTTCCATCTGGACGCCTCGCCGGACGGCGCCACCTGCGCGCCGACCACCCGCTCGGCGGACCTGGCCCTGGACGTACGGGAGCTGGGGACGCTCTGGCTCGGTGACGAATCGGTCCTGCGGCTGGCGGCGCTGGGCCGGGTGGCGGAGCTGACCCCGGGCGCGGCGGCGAGTGCGGACGCGGTGTTCCGGGCGGCGCGGCGGGCCTGGTGCCCGGACGTGTTCTGACGGAAGGGGGCCGGCGGGGCGGAGGGCTCAACTCCGCTTGAGGTCAAGGGCGTACGCTTCGGAGTCATGAGCGCAGAGAAGGCCAGGTCGGACGGGTCGGCGGACGGGCATGCGCCGATGAGCCTGCGGGAGCGCAAGAAGCAGCTGACCTATCAGGCGGTCTCGGACGCGGCGATCGCCCTGTTCCTCCGGCGCGGGTTCGACAAGGTGTCGGTGGCGGAGGTCGCGGCGGCCGCGGACATCTCCAAGCCGACGCTCTTCCGGTACTTCCCGGCCAAGGAGGACCTGGCCCTGCACCGGTTCGCCGACCACGAGGACGAGGCCGCCCGGGTGGTCGCCGCCCGCCCGGCCGGCACGACCCCGCTGGCCGCGCTCCGGGCCCACTTCCTGGACGGCCTGGCGCGCCGTGACCCGATCACCGGCCTGTGCGACGCGCCGGAGGTGCTGGCGTACCACGCGCTGCTGTACGGCACCCCGGCCCTGGTGGCCCGCCTCCACGCCTACCTGAGCCGCTCGGAGGACGCCCTCGCCCGTGCCCTCGGCGGCCGCGCCCCGGACCGGCTCGCGGCGGGCCAGATCATCGCCGTCCAGCGCATCCTGGCCTCGGAGAACTGGCGCCGCATCAACGCGGGTGCGACGGCGGACGCGTTGTACGGGGAGGCGGTGGAGGCGGCGGAAGGCGGGTTCGCGCAGCTGAGGTCCGGGCTGGAGGGGCCTTGACGCGGCGCGCGGGTCAGCCCCGGCGCCACCAGCGCAGGAACGTCTTGCCGGCCCCGCGGGGCCTTTCGCCACGCGGCGCGCGGGGCAGCTCGTACGGCGAGCGCCACGGGTCGTCGGGCGCGGCCATCGGGGCCTGCCGGTCCGCCTGAGCGCGGATCTCGTAGTACGACTCGTGGGCCGTCACCCGGAACGCCTCGTCGTACGAGGCCATCGCGGCCTGCAGCGCAGACCCGGCGAGCCCGCGCCTTCGGGCCCGCACGGCCACCCAGCCGAGGAGCCCCATGACCGCCGCGAGGGCGCCGGCGCAGACGAGGAGGGGCAGGAGCTGGTCCATGCGGACGAGCCTACGGGCCGGCGGGCGGCTCGTCGCCACCCCGGAGCCGGTCGAGTTGCAGGCGGTGGGCGAGGGTACGGCGTACGGAGGCCGGGCCGGGCGGGGTGCCGGTGGCCTGTGACGGCACGTCGAGCGCGCGGCTGATCTCGTCGTACGCGGCCCGGTGCGCGGCCAGTTCGCCCCCGTAGCGCCGCAGGTCCTCCTCGACGAGCCGGCGCAGGGCGTCGGTGTTCTCGGGCGTGAAGCGCTTCCGGTGGCGCGCGAGGACGTCGACGGCGCGTGCGCAGCGGGCGGCTGCGCCGTACGTCTCCGCGATGTCCTCGGCCACGGCCCACAGCCGCCCCTCCAGCCACGGGGGATCGACCTGGCCGAGGGCGAGGTCCATGGGCTGCGGCGGCCCGGCTTCGCGGTGCTTGACGACCTGCTTGGAGACGGCGGGCTGGCTCATGCCGGTGAGCCGGGCGATGCGTTCCTGGGTCCAGCCGAGGTCGGTGAACACCTTGATCATCTCGGCGCGCAGCCTGCGCATCTCCTCGCCCGCGCGGATGACCTCGTTCATCCCGGCGAGCATGCGCGCGGCCTGTTCCTCGGTCAGCGCGGTGCTGCTGGGGTGTTTCTGTTCGCCTGCCACAACCCAGTTATATACCGGGAACGCGTCGTCATAACCAGGTTGTACAACCCGGTTATGAGTGCGACGCTGCACCCATGGCCACTCATACCTTCACCGCGCCCGACGGCACCCGGCTCGCCTACCACGTGTACGGGGACGGCCCCGGCGCCCCGGTCGTCTGCGTGCCGGGCGGCCCGGCCGACTCGCGCTACCTCGGCGACCTCGGCGGATTGTCCGCGTACCGCCGCCTCGTCGTCCTCGATCTGCGGGGCAACGGCGGTTCGGCGGTCCCGGCGGACGTCACCACGTACCGCTGCGACCACCTCGCCGGGGATGTGGAGGCGCTGCGCCGCCACCTGGGCCTCGACCGCATCGACCTGCTCGGCCACTCGGCCGGGGCGAACATCGCGGTGCGGTACGCGGAGCGCCACCCGGACCGGGTCGGCAGGCTGGCCCTGATCGCCCCCAGCACGCGTGCCGTCGGCATCGAGATCACCGGTGAGGAGCGGAGGGCGCTCGCGCGGCTGAGGAGCGGCGAGCCGTGGTTCCCGGCGGCCTTCCCCGCGCTGGAGGCGATCACACACGGAAACGGCACCGACTGGGCGGCCGTCGAACCGTTCTTCCACGGCCGCTGGGACGAGGCCGCCCGCCGCCAACAGGCGCTGGGCCGCCCCACCAACCCGGAGTCCGTCGCCCTCTTCGGTGCCGAGGGGGCCTTTGACCCGCCGGAGACCCGCAGGGCCCTCGCGAACCTCGCCGCGCCGGTACACCTGCTCGCCGGCGCGTACGACCTGAACAGCCCGCCGTCCGCGGTGGCCGCCTTCGCCGCCCTGTTCCGGGACGCCTCGCTCGTCGTGCAGCCGGGGGCGGGGCACTGTCCGTGGGTGGACGACGCGGATGCGTTCCGGGCCGTGGTGGCGGAGTTCTTCGGGCCGTGCGGCTGAGGAGCGGCAAGGGACACTTTTGCAAGCGGTCGCTTGCAAAAGTTAGCAAGTGGGTGCAGCATCGAGGCATGGCCTCACTCAACGTCGGCAATCTCGGCGAGTATCTGCGCGAGCAGCGCCGTAGCGCGCAGCTCTCGCTGCGGCAGCTCGCGGAGGCCGCCGGGGTGTCCAACCCGTACCTCAGCCAGATCGAGCGCGGGCTGCGCAAGCCCAGCGCCGATGTGCTGCAGCAGGTCGCGAAGGCGCTGCGCATCTCCGCCGAGACCCTGTACGTGCGGGCCGGAATCCTGGACGAGCGGCAGCCGGACGAGCTGGAGACGCGGGCGGTGATCCTCGCCGATCCGTCGATCAACGAGCGCCAGAAGAGCGTGCTGCTCCAGATCTACGCCTCCTTCCGCAAGGAGAACGGGTTGGACGACGAGCCCGGGGCAGGCGACGGGGACGCGCCCGGCGAGGACGCTCCCTTCAATGCCGACGGCAGTGCTGCCGATACAGCTTGAGAGCTCCACCACCCTCACACCGAGCCTGATGATCCGGGAGGACCACAGTCATGGCCATCACCGATGACCTGCGCAAGACCCTCACCGACCCGACCCCCCTCTACTTCGCCGCCGGCACCGCCGACCTGGCCGTCCGCCAGGCCCGCAAGGTCCCGGCGCTGCTCGAACAGCTGCGGGCCGAGGCGCCCGACCGCATCGAGGCCGTGCGCAACACCGACCCCAAGGTGGTCCAGGAGAAGGTCGCCGAGCAGGCCCGGGAGGCGCAGGCCACTCTGCAGGCCAAGGTCACCGAGGTGATCGGCGCCTTCGACACCGACCTGAAGAAGCTCGGCGAGAACGCCCAGGACCTGGCGCTGCGCGGCGTGGGTGTGGCCGCCGAGTACGCGGTACGGGCCCGGGAGACGTACGAGAAGGTCGCCGAGCGCGGCGAGCGCACCGTGCGGACGTGGCGGGGCGAGACGGCCGACGAGATCGTGGAGATCGCCGTCGTCGTCGAGCCGCGCAAGGAGCCGGAGCCGGCGGCCGCCGCCGCGAAGCCCGCCCCGGCCGCGAAGCCGGCTGCCACGAAGCCCGCCACCCCGGCGAAGGCGGCCGACGTCAAGGCCGCCGCCACCGCGAAGCCGAAGCCGGCTGCCAAGCCCGCCGCCGCGAAGCCGGCCGCCGCCAAGAAGGCGCCCGCGCGCAAGCCCGCCGCGAAGAAGGCCACGCCGCCCTCCGCCAAGTAGCCGTGCGTCCCGGCAGGTGTGCCGGGGCGGCGGGTGGGCACATTCCGGGTGGCCCGGTCGTTGTCCCGGTACCTTGGCCGCGAGGCGCTATCCACTGACTAGGCGGTGCACATCATGTTGCTCGAAGGCTTCAACTCGTTCCTCGGGCTGATCTACACGGCCATGCTCGTCCTCGCCGTGGTCGCGCTGGTCATGGCCCTGATGGCGCGTGAGGACGCCTACCGCGCCGCGGACAAGCAGAAGAAGTCGTTCTGGCTGATCATCCTGGGCGTCGCGGTCGCGGTGAACCTCTGGGTGCCCTTCCTCTTCCTCCAGCTCGCCGGGCTGATCGCCAGCATCGTCTTCTTCGTGGACGTGCGGCCGGCGCTCAAGGCCGTCTCCGGCGGTGGCCGCCGACGCGGCGGCTCCAGCAGCGACGGCCCGTACGGCCCCTACAACGGCGGGCGCTGAACCTCCGCCGGCGCGGCCCGGCCGGGGCGCGGGCGCGGGATGTTCAGAGTCCGCCCGCCGCCGGGGGTCCGGGGGCGGGCGGACTCCGCGTCGCGGTCGAGCAGCAGGACCGCGACGTCGTCGGTCAGCTCGCCGCCGTTCAGCTCCCGCACCTGGGTGACCGCGGCCTCCAGCAGGTCCTCACCGGTCAGCCCGTCGGCCAGCTGCCGGTTGACCATCGCCACCATGCCGTCCTGGCCCAGCCGCTGCGTACCGTCGCCGACGCGGCCCTCGATCAGGCCGTCCGTGTACATCATCAGGCTCCAGGAACCGCCCAGCTCCACCTGCCGGCGCGGCCACCGCGCACGCGGCAGCAGGCCGAGGGCCGGCCCGCCGTCCTCGTACGGGAGCAGCTGCGCGGGCCGTCCCCGGCGGGTGATCAGCGGTGCGGGGTGGCCCGCCAGGCACAGGCCCGCGCGGCGGCCGTCCGGGGCGATGTCCACGGTGCAGAGCGTCGCGAAGATCTCCTCGCTCTCCCGCTCGTGCTCCAGGACCTGCTGGAGCGTGGACAGCAGCTCGTCGCCGCACAGCCCTGCCAGCGTCAACGCCCGCCAGGCTATGCGCAGTTCCACGCCGAGCGCCGCCTCGTCCGGGCCGTGGCCGCAGACGTCGCCGATCATCGCGTGGACCGTGCCGTCCGGGGTGCGGACCGTGTCGTAGAAGTCCCCGCCGAGCAGCGCGCGGCTGCGACCCGGGCGGTAACGCGCCGCGAAGCGCAGGTCGGAGCCGTCGAGCAGCGGGGTGGGCAGCAGCCCGCGTTCCAGCCGGGCGTTCTCCTGGGCGCGCAGCCGGGACTCGGTGAGCTGGTGCTGCGCCACGTCGGCGCGTTTGCGCTCCACGGCGTAGCGGATGGCCCGGCTGAGCAGCCTGCTGTCCAGCTCTCCCCGGAACAGGTAGTCCTGCGCGCCCACCCGGACCGCCTCGGCGGCCAGCTCGGCGTCGTCCTCCGCGGTGAGGGCGAGCACGGCGTGCCGGGGTGCGATCCGTAGTACGTGCTTGAGCGTGGCGAGCCCGTCCTCCTCGCCGTCCCGGTCGCCCCGCGTCTCCGTGCCGGCCGGCAGGGCCAGGTCCAGCAGGATGCAGTCCACGTCGTCGGTGAGGAGCCGGCCGGCCTCGGTGAGGTTGCGGGCGGCACGGATACGGACCCGGGCACCGGCCGCGACGGAGAGCTCCGGAGCGGTGAAGGTGCCCGCGGGGTCGTCCTCGATCACCAGGAGCGTGAGGCCGGCGCCGGAGCTGTTCTCCTCGGCGGGCGCGGAACACTGCTGCGGTACGGGTACGGGCATCGGTTCGGGTTTCCTTCCCTCCCCCCGAGGGCGCGGCGGAACGACGATCGACGACCCGCCAGACGGGGACCATAGCGTTACGGCCCGCACGAACGGAATGCCGACCCGCGGGCGCCGCCCGGCATATGCACCGCCATAAGCCGCGTCCCACCACGGATCAGGCACGTGTGGCCGCGATGCGGCGCGGTTCGCCTACATGACAAAGGTCACGCGGCCCGGGGCGGGCGAAGTGGCCCGCCTCACGCGGGTGGCGGGGGCGCTCCCCGGGGCCCGGGGCGAGGCGGACTACCGGTGCCCGCGCCCGCGCCGCATCGACGCGGAGGCCAGGCACCGGCCCGTCACACCACCGCGCCCACCCGGCTGCGGCGCCCGGCAGGGCGCCCGCGACGGCACACCACCGCGCTCGCCGAGGGTGCACCGCCCCCCCCCGCCGTCCGCCCCAGGACTACGCGTCGGGGCGGACCACGCCGAGTATCTGCATCGAGCCCGCACCCGCCAGGGTGACGTTGCGGCCGGGGCGCGGGGCGTGGACGATCTGGCCGTCGCCCACGTACATGCCGACGTGCGTGGCGTCCGCGTGGTAGATGATCAGGTCGCCGGGGCGCATGTCCTTGATCTCGATGTGGGGGAGCAGGCGCCACTGTTCCTGCGAGGTGCGCGGGATCGGGCGGCCCGCCGCCGCCCACGCCTGGGACGTCAGTCCGGAGCAGTCGTACGACTTGGGGCCCTCCGCGCCCCACACGTACGGCTTGCCGATCTGCGCGGTCGCGAAGGCCAGCGCCTTCTTGCCGAGCGGGCTCGCCTCGCGGTTGATCTCCTTCAGCGCTCCGGAGCCGAGCCAGGAGGTCTGCGCCCGGCGCGCCTCCTCCTGCTCCATCTTGAGGAGCCGGACGCGCTCCTCCTTCTCCAGCTGCGACTCCAGCTTCTTCGCCGCCGCTATCTGCGCGTTGATCTTCTTCTTCGCCTTGGCCTGCTTGACCCGGCTCGCCTCGAGCTTGGTCCAGTTGGTGTTGGCGTCCTTGGTGTAGGTCTCCAAGTCCTCCTGCGACCTGGTCAGTTGCCCCAGGAGTCCCTTGGTGGCCTGCTGGCCCTGGCGGGCGCGGCTGATCCCGTCGAGGAAGAGCTGCGGGTCGCCGCTGAGCATGAGCTGCGCGCCCGGCGGGAATCCGGCGTTGCGGTACTGCTCGCGGGCCTGGGCGCCCGCCCGGTTCTTGAGGTCGGCGATCTTCGCCTGGCCCTCGGCTATGGTCTGCGCCAGCTCGACGAGCTCGCCCGACTGCTTCTTCGCCTTCTCCTCGGCGAGGTTGTACGCGTCCGTGGCGGCGCCCGCCTTGAGGTACAGCTCGTCGATCTCCGCGCGCACCTCTTCGAGGCTCTTCGTGCCGGGCTCCGCCGCCGCGGAAGGCGTGTTCGGCCCGTCCGGGCCGGGCGGAGCCGGGGCGGCGAACGCCTGCACCGGCGAGGCGAGGACCGCCAGCGCGCAGACCAGAGTGATCGCGGCGGCTCCACAGTGACGTCGGTACACGAGCTCCCCCTCCGAGCAGTTCCCAACTGTTCGAGCAGTTCCCAACAATCTGATTAACCGTCAGTAACATGTGGTCTCGACGAGATCGTGCCATGCCGTACCGAAAAGCAACAAGAGGCAGACACGTCCCGGCCTACGGGCACCACTTCGCCATTCCGTCACTCCCCGCCAACCCCACCCCACCGGTGCTCCACAGACTCCGACGAACGATGCCCGCCCGCCGTTCCCACCGCAGGGGTGAATTCCGGCGCAACGAGGGCGCACCCGGACAGCGCGGAAACGCGCCCCCTCACGCCCTCCCGGGCTCCAGCGCCGCCCACTCCACCGTCACCTCGCCCTGACGCCAGCGGCGCACCCCGTCCGTCAACGGCCAGTCGCCGGACAGCGCCCGCACCGCCGTGATCCAGCGCTGCCGGGCCCCCAGCGAGGTGTACGGCGCCGCAGCCGCCCACGCGCGGTCGAAGTCGCGCAGGAACGCGTGCACCCGCTCGCCCGGGACATTGCGGTGGATCAGCGCCTTCGGCAGCCGCTCGGCCAGATCGGACGGGCGGTCCAGCGAGCCGAGCCGGGTCGCGAACGTCACCGTGCGCGGCCCCTCGGGCCCCAGGGCGACCCACACGTGCCGGCGCCCGATCTCGTCGCAGGTGCCCTCCACCAGCAGCCCGTCCGGCGCCAGCCGGTCGCACAGCCGCTGCCAGACGGCGGCCACCTCGCCCTCGTCGTACTGACGCAGCACGTTCGCCGCACGGATCAGCACCGGCCGCTCCGGAAGCGGGATCTCGAAGCCGCCGTGCCGGAAGGCGAGGCCCTCGCGCGCGTACGGCTGCGCGGCGGCCACCCGCTCGGGGGAGATCTCGATGCCGACCACCGCCGTGCGCGGCTCGGCGGTGCGCAGGCGCTCCAGCAGCTCGACGGCGGTCCAGGGCGCGGCCCCGTAACCGAGGTCGACGGCGACGGGAAGGGCGGCGCGGCGCAGGGCGGGGCCGTGCGTGGCGGCGATCCAGCGGTCCATGCGGCGCAGCCGGTTCGGGTTGGTGGTCCCGCGGGTCGCGGTGCCGATCGGGCGCATGACACAGAGCGTAACGATCCGGGCGGATGCGGGCGCCGGCCGGGCGGGAGAGCATCGTGGCGACACGCCGCGTCTACACCGTAATGATTTGGCAATGCGGAAATGAAAGGAGGGATTCCGCTGTTCCCCACCTCCGAAGGGACCGTGCGCCCCTTCGGTGCCATGCCGTGAACCATGCCGGCACCGGGGCCCAGCGAGGAGGACGGACGACGTGACCCAGTACGTCTCTCGGCTCGGCAGCAGTCGTGGCGCACCGCGTCGCAGGTTCCCTGCAGGTCTCACCGGCTCCTTCACCGCCGGTCACCGCAGGCCCCGCCGCATCGCGATGCTCTCCGTGCACACCTCCCCGCTGCACCAGCCGGGGACGGGCGACGCCGGCGGCATGAACGTGTACATCGTCGAGCTGGCCAAGCGGCTCGCCGCGATCAACATCGAGGTCGAGATCTTCACCCGCTCCACCACCGGCGGCCTGCCCGCCGCCGTGGAGATGGCGCCCGGTGTCCTCGTACGCCACGTCGACGCGGGACCGTACGAGGGCCTGGCCAAAGAGGAGCTGCCGGCCCAGCTCTGCGCCTTCACGCACGGCGTGATGCAGGCGTGGGCCGGCCAGCGCCCCGGTTACTACGACCTCGTCCATTCCCACTACTGGCTCTCCGGACACGTCGGCTGGCTCGCCGCACAGCGCTGGGGCGTTCCCCTCGTGCACGCCATGCACACCATGGCGAAGGTCAAGAACGCCGCGCTCGCCGAGGGCGACACCCCCGAGCCCGCCGCCCGGGTCATCGGCGAGACGCAGATCGTCGACGCGGCCGACCGGCTGATCGCGAACACCGCCGAGGAGGCCGACGAGCTCGTCCGCTTCTACGACGCCGACCCGCACGCCGTCGCCGTCGTCCACCCCGGCGTCAACCTCGACCGCTTCCGCCCCGCCGACGGCCGCGCCGCCGCCCGCGACCGCCTGGGCCTGCCGCAGGACGCCCTGATCCCGCTCTTCGCGGGCCGCATACAGCCCCTCAAGGCCCCCGACGTGCTGCTGCGCGCCGTCGCCGTGCTGCTCGACCGCGACCCCTCCCTGCGCTCCCGGATCGTGGTGCCCGTCGTCGGCGGCCCCAGCGGCAGCGGCCTCGCCAAGCCGGAGGGGCTGCAGAAGCTCGCGGCCCGGCTGGGCATCGCGGACGTCGTACGGTTCCACCCGCCGGTCGGGCAGGACCAGCTCGCCGACTGGTTCCGGGCCGCGTCCGTGCTGGTCATGCCCTCGTACAGCGAGTCCTTCGGCCTGGTCGCCGTCGAGGCCCAGGCGGCCGGGACGCCCGTCGTCGCGGCGGCCGTGGGCGGCCTCCCGGTGGCCGTACGCGACGGGGTCAGCGGCTTCCTCGTCCCCGGGCACGACCCGGCGGCGTACGCGCAGGCGCTGGAGCGGTTCGCCGCGGCGCCGGAGCTCGTCGCCCGGATGGGCGGGGCGGCGGCGGAGCACGCCCAGCGGTTCGGCTGGGACACGGCGGCGGCCGCCACCGCCGAGGTCTACACGGCGGCGATCCAGGAACACCGCAGGCGGACCCGCATCCGGCAGGTGTGACCTCGCGCCTTGCCCGCACCCGCCGCGCGCGAAACCGCCCGCGGGTGCCCCGTACCCCCCGGCACCCGCCTCCGACCGCGCGCCCTTACCGCCTGACGTACGCTCGAAACATGGCTGACGCACCCGTACCGGCGAAGAACGAGGCCACCCGGGCCGCACAGGTCCTCGAAGCGGCCTTCGCGGACGCCGGGCTCGACTGGGAGAGCCCCGCGCCGGGCAGTTACGTCGTCCAGCTCCCAGGCACCCGCAAGCTCGCCACCACCTGCTCACTGATCGTGGGCGCCCACAGCCTCTCCCTCAACGCGTTCGTCATCCGGCACCCGGACGAGAACGACGCGGCGGTGCACCGCTGGCTGCTGGAGCGCAACCTGCGCCTGTTCGGCGTGGGTTACGCGATCGACCAGCTCGGGGACATCTACCTCACCGGCAAGCTGCCGCTCTCCGTGGTGACGCCCGAAGAGGTGGACCGGCTGCTCGGCTCCGTACTGGAGGCGGCCGACGGCGCCTTCAACTCCCTGCTGGAGATCGGTTTCGCGACCGCGATCCGCAAGGAGTACGCCTGGCGGGTCTCGCGCGGCGAGTCCACCCGTAACCTCGACGCCTTCGCGCACCTCACCAAGCGCACGGAGAGCTGATCCCGGGTCACTCCCGCACGCGCGGCGCGGACTCGACCTCCACCAGGGCGGCCTCCAGCCGGGGCGCGACCTCGTTCCAGGTCCACTCCAGCTGCTCCCCGGACGTGCCGCGCGGCACGGTCTCCACCAGCATGATCAGATACAGATACGCCCGGTAGAGGGCGAGCCGCAGCCGCAGCGAACCGTCGAACTCCACCGGCCCGTCCGGCGCCGCGTCCCCGTAACCGGCGAGGAAGTCCTTGTCGTCCGCGATGTCCCCGAACAGGGCGAGCGAGACGAAATCGGCGGCCGGGTCGCCCCAGAACATCCGCTCCCCGTCGACGATCCCGCCCACCCGGCGCTCCCCGGGCCCGCCCGTGACCAGGATGTTCCCCTGCCACAGGTCGAAGTGGACCAGCGCGGGCCGGGCCACGTCGTCCAGCACGTACGAGGCCGTGCCGAGCACGGTGCCGATGTCCGCGGCCGTACGGGGCAGCCGCGCCGCGTACCTCCGCGCGTCGGCCAGGACCGCGTCCGTCATCGCCGTGAACGCCTGCCGCCACGTGGGCGCGAGCGGGCCGAGCGCCCCCGAGGGGTAGCCGAAGCCGCCCGGCGCGGGCACACCGTGCAGCCGGCCGACGATCCGCCCGAGCGCGGTGCGAAGCCGCGCCTCCTCGCCGTCGGCCAGGGCGCCGGTCAGCTCGTGCCAGGGCTGTCCCGGGCGGGCGGTCATGACCACGTACGCGCCCGTGGCGGCGGCCGGGTCCGGCTCGGCGCGCACCACGGCGGGCACGGCGGTCTTCTCGGCGAGCGAGGCGCAGGCGTCGTAGTACGTCACCTCGTTGACGAGCAGGTCGTGTTCGTACGACAGGCACACCCCGGAGTTCGGCGGCGGTGTCTTCACCACCCACTCCCGGCCGTCCGTCAGGCGGACGCGGGTGACGGCGTTGTACGTGCCCCCGGTGAGCGGTTCGCGTGAGGCGACCGCGCCGGGCGGTATGCCCAATGAGCCCAGCACATCGGAGAGAACGGAATCGATCGGCACGGACTGCCTCCCCCTGAACGGTGTGAGCGAAGTGATCACGACGTCGTCACGATCACCTGCGATGCCCACGGTAAAGGTTTGCTAAACCACAGCGGGCTCATAGAGTTTGATCACCCCCACGCACCCCCATTCACAGCCGCGCCGAACCCGGCGGGGCTGCTCGCGTGCGGGCGAAACACCTTGAGACAGAAGGACGGGCCATGCGACCCACTGCCATACGCCGTACCGCCGTTGCCGCCACGGTGATGTCCCTGGCCCTGCTCACCGCGGCCTGCGGTTCGGACAGCGACGACAAGGACGGCGGCAAGGCGGCCGGCTCCTCGGCCCAGCCGTCGGAGAAGGGCCCCGACAAGGGCGCCGACCAGGCCTCCGCGAAGGCGCTGTCCGCCGCCGAGCTGGAGAAGGTCTCGCTGGCGCAGGGCGACGTCAAGGGCCACAAGATCACCAAGGCGGGTCCGGCCGACGCGGTCGACGCCAAGGACGTGACCGCGGACAAGGCCCCCTGCGACGTCTTCGGCGACCTGCTGATGGGCGCCAAGGCCGGTTCGCCCGCCGCGTCCACGCAGCGCAAGGTGGCCAGCGAGCCGAAGAAGGGCGCGGACAAGGACACCGCGGACCCGGAGGAGGCGTTCAAGGCCGCCTTCGACGTCACGACCACGCTGACCACGCTCGCCTCGTACGACGGCAAGGGTGCCGAGGAGACGCTGGCCTCGCTGCGCACCGCCGCGACGGAGTGCGCGGGCGGCTTCACGCTCACCGTCGCCGGGGACAAGCAGAAGGTCGCCAAGATCGCGGAGGAGCAGGTCAAGGGCGGCGAGGAGGCGGCGGCCTGGACCGTGAGCCTGGAGTCGGGCGGCGACAAGATGACCTTCAAGCTCATCGCTCTGCGCCAGGGCACCACGGTCGCCTCGTTCAGCGCGATGAACCTCGCCGCCATGGGCGGCGGCGGCGACTTCGACCTGCCGACCGCGGTGATCGACGCGCAGGCGAAGAAGCTCGCCTGACCCGGAGCCTGACCCGGAGTCAGGGCAGCGGGACGAGCCGTACGACGGTGACGGTCAGGACCGACCCGGAGACGTAGTAGAGCACGATCGCCCCGGCGACCGTCGCCTCACGGCGATCGTGCTCCCCCTTGACGGCGGTCGACCCGTGCCCGTACGGCTCGACCCCCAGGGTCCCCGCCATCTCGTCCCGGAAGGTGTCACCGTCCCCCATCTTGGCCAGGGTGTCGTCGGCGGGCGGCGCGTAGGAGATCCGGAAGCTCAAGCGACGTTCCGCCTCTCGGCCTCGTCCCGCGCCAGCCGGTCCAGGATCCGCTCGGCCTCCGGATCGGGCACGGCCTCCAGCATCCAGTGCCGCATCACGGCCTGGATCTCGTGCACCCCGGCCTCGTTGATCGCCCGGTCGAACTCCTCCCGCCGCCCCTCGGGCAACGCGTCGCGGATCGCCGGAATGCTGTTGGGCACCTCGACCTCGGCACCCCCGACAAAGGTCTTCAACGGCTCACCCATGACCGCCCTCCCGCTCTTCCCCGCGTGGGGGTCAGGGTACGGGGCGTGCAGTCGATGGTGGAGACAGAACGCAGTACCCACACCCGGTGACGTGGGGGCTATGCCAAGCAACCGTCCCCAGCACGCAGGATTGGGGAGAACTTCGGACTGTGCAGCAGCTGGCTGGCCAATTCTGTTCGTTGCTCTACGGAAGAGCACCATGACAATATGCGACAGGTGCTCGATTACGGAGATGGCGCCGCTGACGGCAGGGTCCGTCCGCTCGCCCAGCGCTCAAAGCCCAATACCTCGGCTGACCTGTCCGTGCCCGTTGCGTCGCCCATGCCGCGCGAGGCGGAGTTGGCCTTTGCCATGACACATGGGAACTCCCCAACCGTGGCCGCCCGGCGGGAGTTCGCCCTGCTGTTGGGCGAGTTCCGGCGTACGCCGTTGCTGGTTCCGTTGGACAAGGGGGGCGGCCTGTGGTCTGCGGACTTGAATGGGGTGCGCTGGATCTGCGCGTTCTCGGACGAGGAAGCGCTGGCCCGGTTCGCGCGCCCGTGGGGAAGCTCAGCGGGAGTGGACCTACCAGACCGTTCTGGGCGCACGTTTGCTGGATGTGATGGTGCCGTTGCTGCCGGGCCCGGGGGGCGTAGCGCTGGACGCGGGCACTGAGGACGGCGGAATGCTCTTTCCGCCGGTGGCGGGCATCGTGCCGGACGCCGTGGCGGTCGATGTCGCGGGCGTGCAGTGAGCGGGGAGGAGGCAGAGCTCCGGGTTCCGCCTGAGGCGTTGGCCGACATTGCGAAGGGGATCGACCTGGCGCATTCCGAGTTGAAGGATCTCGGGATGATCGGAGAGGCGTCGGTGGGTCGCGGGTTCTCCGATCTGTCGTTGTCGGGGATGGAGCTGGGGCATTCGGGATTGGCGACGCTGTTCGACACGTTCTGCAGCCGGTGGGAGTGGGGAGTGCGTGCCCTGACTCAACGGGGCAACAGCTTCGCCCTCGGGGTCGGGTTGTCCGCGGGTTCCTTCGCCGAGCAAGAGCAGTACATGAAGGATTCACTCAAGATCGGGGTGAACTCCCTGAACGGGAACCCATATTTGTCCGAGGATGAGGTCAAGAGCCTGAGTTGGGACACGATTCGCAGCCAGTCAGCGTATGACAACCCCGACTTCAGTGCGGAGTCCATGCTTGAGGCACGGAGCGAAGTGAACCAGCTGTGGCAGGACACCGGTTACGACGTGTCGGACTCACTACTCGACTCAATGGAGCATCAGGGTTTCATTGGTTCGGATCTGCGAGCGTCGGTGGACGAACAATTGAGGGATCACCTCGACCCGTCGCAGGGCACGATTGACCAGGCTGAACAGCCGCGATGGGGTCGGGGGGGCTGAAGGTGGACTGGGGGAAACTTGGCGACGGGCTCGTCGACGGCGCCGGCAAACTCGTCGGCAAGGGAAAGCAGTTCGTTGGTGAGGTGGTCGACCACGGTACCGACATGGTCGGAGCCGGCTTGGAGAAGGTCGGCGTCGACCAGTGGGCGGACGCAGTCGAGGACTGGGGGGACGAGACCGCGTCGGCGCTGGGCGCACAGGTCGATGAGAGGCAGCTGGGTGAGAGCGAGGAGGCCGACGAGCTGATCCACGGCAAACCAGGGAAGATCGCCACATCGGTGAAGAACCTCCGGGACTTCGAGAGCGCGTTCGATCTCGTTGCTCGCGGTATGAAGAAGCTCGACTCCAGTCATTGGAAGGGGCTGCCGCCGACGCGTTCCGGGAAAAGTTTCAGACGCTGCCCACTGACTGGGTGCGCGCGGCGGCTGCCTTCGATGACGCGGCCACGGCGCTGGAGGCATACGCGGACACGCTTGCCAGCGCCCAGAACAAGGCCCACGAGGCCATTGCCCTCTACGGAGAGGGCAAGCAACGCACCGAAACAGCCGTCTCTGCGTACAACGAGAAGGCGCGAGCGTACAACGCGGCTCGCAATACTGATCACCCGCTCCCGCATCCCGGTGAGTTCTCGGACCCGGGTTTGGCCAAGCGACAAGAAGCGCAAGAGGTCCTGAACCATGCCCGACAGGCGCGCAACGAGGCGGCGGCAGCAGCCAAGAGTCTGATCAGCGCGGCTCTGGCACACGCGCCAGAGGTGCCGGCCGGCATGGACCGGCTCAAGCAGGAGTTCTTCGACCATGGCATGGGTCAAGGTATCGAGCTCGCCCACGTTCTCGGCGGTGCCGTCAAGGGCACGGCCGGCCTGGTCGACTTCGTCCGCTCCGTAGATCCACAAGACCCGTACAACCTGACCCACCCGGCCGAGTACTACAAGGGCGTCCACACCACACTGGCCGGTCTCGTCTCCACCGGTGCCAACCCCGACCGCGCCTTGAAGAACACCTGGAACGCGGCCAAGGGCGATCCCTCGGAGTTCTTTGGCCGACTCATTCCCGAACTATTCGGTACCAAGGGGGGTGGCCTGTTCAAGGGTGGTCTGCGAGCTGGGATGAAGGACCTTCTCGAACGGCCCACGGGAAGGAATCGTCACGGTCACGAAAAGAACCCCGACTCCGCAGCCAAGAAGTGCACAGTCGTCAAGTGTGCTGGGGACCCCGTCGATGTTGCGACCGGCCGCATGCTGCTCCCACAGACCGACATCGCCCTGCCAGGGTCACTACCACTTGTTTTCGAGCGCGTCTTCGACTCCTCGTACCGTGGCGGCCGATGGTTCGGCCACGGCTGGTCGAGCACGGTTGACCAGCGTCTGGAGATCGATGCGGAAGGCGTGGTCTTCAGCTGTAACGAGGGCAGTCTGCTCGCCTACCCGCACCCTGCCCCCGGGGCGCCCGTCATGCCCACACATGGCCGACGCTGGCCGCTGGACCGGGTGGATGGCGGCTACACCATCACCGACCCCGAAGCCGGCTGCGTCCGGCACTTCGTAGACCATCCCGCCGGGGAACTGGCGCTGCTGGCCCAGATCGACGACCGCAACGGCTGCTGGATCAGTTTTGAGTACGACGACCTCGGTACCCCTACATCGATCGTCCACCACGGCGGTTATCGCCTGAAACTCACGACGCATGACGGCAGAGTCACTGCACTGCACCTGGCGGGTGCCGCGCCGGACGGCAGCGACCAGGAGATACTCCGATACGGATATACCGAAGGCCACCTCACCGAGGTCACCAACTCCTCCGGCACGCCGCTTCGCTTCGACTACGACGAACTCGGCCGTATCACTGCCTGGACGGACACCAACGGAAGCCGGTACGAATACAGCTACGACGAGCATGACCGCTGCGTATACCAAACCGGGGCCAACGGTCATCTCGAAGCCCACTTTGCCTGGGACGACATCGATCCGGCCACCGGCCTGCGCATGACGTCCACGACCGATGGGCTCGGCAATACCACGCGATATGTGATCAACGCTCGATCCCAGGTCGTCGCCGAGATCAACGCGCTTGGTGTGGTCACCCGCTATGAGTACGACCGCTACCACCGACTTCTGTCAGTCACGGACCCGCTCGGGCACACCACTCGCTCCAGTTACGACGAGCAGGGCCGCCTGACCTCGGTATCCCGCCCTGACGGGCGAGAGCTGACGGCCGAATACAACACCCTGGGCCTACCGGTGCGGGTCAAGAGCGCAGACGGGACAGTCATCCGGCAGACGTACGACGAACGCGGTAACCGAACATCGATCACCGATGCCTCCGACGCGACGACGACCTATGCGTACGACGGGGCGGGGCGCATCACGTCCGTGACCGACGCGCTCGGCCATCGCACATCCGTACGGTGCGACGCTGCCGGTCTGCTCGCCGAGATCACCGACCCGCTGGGCGCGACGACTCGCTACGAACGCGACGCCTACGGCCGTCCGGTTGCGATAACGGATGCCCTGAGGACTGTCACATGGTTCGCCTGGACCCCGGAAGGGAATCTCGCTCATCGTGTCGACCCCGATGGCAGCAGACAGTCCTGGACTTACGACGGTGAGGGAAACTGCCTCTCGCACACAGACTCGATGGGAGGCGTCACCACCTTTGAGTACTCCGACTTCGACCTGCTCGTCGCACGTACCGGACCGGACTCGGCACGACATGAGTTCGGCCACGACTCGCTGCTTCGACTCACTGAAGTGACAAGCCCGCAAGGACTGCGCTGGAGTTACACATACGACGCGGTGGGGCGCCTCGTCCGGGAGCGCGACTTCGACGGAAGAACGCTCGTGTACACCTACGACGCCGCGAGCCGCCTCGTATCCCGAACCAACGGCGCCGGCCAGATCATCCGCTTCGAACGCAACGAACTCGGCCAACTGCTGCGCAAGTACGTAGACGGAACGCTCACCCGCTACGAATATGACGACTTCGACCAGCTGGCCGTGGCCTCAGGACCCGATGTCACCCTGACTAGAATTCGGGATCGGCACGGACGCTTGAAATTTGAAGGCGTCAATGGCCGATGTCTCACCTTCAAGCATGACGCTCTCGGGCGAAGAATCAGCAGAACTACCCCCGGCGGTGTCGTCAGCGCGTGGACTTACGACGCAGCGGGCCGCCGTAACGAGCTCACGACATCTGGCCGTAAGCTCACCTTCGACCGCGATGCTGCCGGGCAGGAGCTGGTCCGGCATATCGGAAAAACGGTTACAAGCCGACATGAATTCGACATCATGGGTCGGCTTACCGAGCAGCGAATCACGGCCTCGGGTCGCACCGTTCAGCGTCGAGCCTATGCATACCGTGCTGATGGCAACGTCGTCGGTATCGACGACCGGATGCGTGGCGCCCAGAAATTCGATGTCGACGCAGTCGGACGTGTTACGGCCGTGCGCGCACCCGACTGGGAGGAGCAATACGCGTACGACTCGGCCGGAAATCAGATCAAGGCCGCCTGGCCTTCGGAACACCCGGGGCAGGAGGCCATGGGTGCACGGACGTACACAGGTACACGCATCGACGCGGCAGGAGGCGTCCGCTACGAGCATGATGCCCAGGGCCGGGTCATCCTCCGCCAGAAACGTCGACTTTCACGGAAGCCGGAGACATGGCGATATGAGTGGGATGCAGAGGACCGACTTGTTGCAGTGCTCACGCCGGATGGGGTGAAGTGGCGCTACTTGTACGATCCCCTCGGGCGCCGTGTAGCCAAGCAACGTCTTGCGAGTGATGGGTCCTCCATCCACGAGCAGACCTCCTTCACCTGGGACGACGGCAATCTCTGCGAGCAGCGGGCCAGCGGGAGGGGCCTACCGAACCCTGTTTTGATCACTTGGGATCACGAAGGCGTACGCCCGCTGACTCAATCGGAGCGCGTGATTCATGGAGGGCCGTCACAAGAAGTTATTAATGAACGATTCTTTTCTGTCGTTACAGATTTGATTGGAACGCCGAGCGAGCTCATTGACGAATCCGGCGAAATTGCCTGGCGTGCACGTACGACATTGTGGGGTAAGACCTCGTGGTCGGTGTCGAGTGCCGCGTACACGCCTCTCCGCTTTCCCGGCCAGTATTTCGACCCCGAGTCCGGTCTTCACTACAACGTACACAGGTACTACGACCCTGAAATTGCCCGCTACGTGACAGTCGACCCCTTGGGTCTCCGGCCGGCCCCCAACACTGTGTCGTATGTGACAAGCCCACACACGTGGGCAGATCCTTTGGGGCTGAAGCCCTGCAAGGTGCGTGTATCTCCCGTGGCGCCCGATTGGGCTACCAAAGGTGCCCACGTCCACATCCCTCTGAAGAAGAAACCTGGCCTTGAAGACGAAGTTCGGATTTTTGTGGATGACAGTGGAAAGATTGCGGGCGAGCCGATCAGGCTCGAACACGGTTGGGCCTCCGAAAAGAGTGTTCGAGAAGCCGTGGATGCCGTGAACAATGATCCTAAGCTTCGCGCCGATCTACTCGCCAAGGCCACTTCCGCGCGGGAGCACATGCTCGATCACAACTGGGGAAATAATAAGAACCGGGCAGGCGAAATGACAAATCTCATTGAGAAGCTGGAGGGGTGGCCGTGAGCGCCCTTGAGAGAATTGTTTCATTCATTGCAACGGGAAGAATCTACGGAATTGGCGTCGGATCTACTCCGTCTGATATGCAACGGGCCGTTGATTTCGATTTCGTGGACATTGTGGACGAAGATGGCGATTCGATGCGCCGCGATTACGGTTTCATCGAGTTCTATCTGAATCTCGACCAGGAGTGGCGGGTGTCCGGGGGGTCTGTCGAGTTGCACAGGCTGGCCGGTCGCGCCGACATGGCTGAGCGTTGGTCTGCGAAGATGCAGGATCGCTTCCCTCGGTACCTCACGTGGGACGAGTTGCGGAGTGCGTATTCCAGCTTGCCGGGCGCTCCGGCGCTGCGGAGCATCGACCAAGGCGATTTCCAGGAGTACCGCGCAACCGAGACCAAGGTCTCCGTCCTGGTCAGCAGCGATGGCGAAGAGCGCGATGAATGGTTGGGTCACGGCGACGTATGGAGCGTGAGCCTCGGCTGACGCGCGGCCCGCCGCGACGTTGTCTGGGCGTGAAAGAGCCCCTTCCCCGTGAAAGTGGGTAAGGGGCTCGTTCGGGCAGGTGTTACTTCTTGCCCTGGTTCTTCACGGCCTCGATGGCCGCCTGGGCGGCGTCCGCGTCGAGGTAGGTGCCGCCCGGGTTCAGGGGGCGGAAGTCCGCGTCGAGTTCGTAGGTGAGCGGGATGCCCGTCGGGATGTTCAGGCCCGCGATGTCGGCGTCGGAGATGCCGTCGAGGTGCTTGACCAGGGCGCGGAGGCTGTTGCCGTGGGCGGCGACCAACACCGTGCGGCCGGTCAGGAGGTCCGGGACGATGCTGTCGTACCAGTACGGCAGCATGCGCGTGACGACGTCCTTGAGGCACTCCGTGCGCGGGCGCAGCTCCGGCGGGATCGTCGCGTAGCGCGCGTCGTCGCTCTGGGAGAACTCGGTGCCGTCCTCAAGGGCGGGCGGCGGGGTGTCGTACGAGCGGCGCCAGAGCATGAACTGCTCCTCGCCGAACTCGGCGAGCGTCTGGGCCTTGTCCTTGCCCTGGAGGGCGCCGTAGTGGCGCTCGTTCAGGCGCCAGGAGCGGTGGACGGGGATCCAGTGGCGGTCCGCGGCCTCCAGCGCGAGCTGGGCGGTGCGGATGGCGCGCTTCTGGAGCGAGGTGTGCAGCACGTCGGGGAGCAGGCCGGCGTCCTTCAGCAGCTCACCGCCGCGGACCGCCTCCTTCTCGCCCTTCTCGGTGAGGTTGACGTCCACCCAACCGGTGAACAGGTTCTTCGCGTTCCATTCGCTCTCGCCGTGGCGGAGGAGGATCAGCTTGTACGGTGCGTCGGCCATGAGTCCGAGCGTAATCGAACCCGTCCGAGCGGCGCGCGACCGGTCACAGAGCGGACAGGGCCGGCGGGGGAGCGGGGCGCCCTTCGACGTTTGACGGCGCCCGTCAATTGAGTGGCAGGCGGGGCCCGTGGATTCGTAATGTTCGGACCGTCGGTGGGCCACTTACCTCCCCGGCGTCATCCGTCGTACGTCCCTGGGGGGAAACCCGTATGTCTGCCACCGGTCTCGGACGGGCCACCCGTGCCACCCGGGAGACGGTCTCCGGTCTCCCCAGGGAGTTCTGGTGGCTGTGGACCAGCACGCTGGTCAACCGCCTCGGGGCGTTCGTCGCCACCTTCATGGCCCTGTACCTGACCCTGGACCGCGGCTACTCCGCCTCGTACGCCGGTCTGGTCGCCGCCCTCCACGGCCTCGGCGGGGTCGTGTCCTCGCTCGGGGCCGGGGTGTTGACGGACCGCGTCGGGCGGCGGCCCACCATGCTCGCCGCCCAGCTCTCCACCGCCGCGGCGGTCGCCGTGCTCGGCTTCATGTCGCACCCGATGGCCATCGCCGGCGTCGCCTTCCTCGTCGGCATGGCGAGCAACGCCTCCCGCCCGGCGGTCCAGGCGATGATCGCCGACATCGTCCCCGCGAAGGACCGGGTGCGGGCCTTCTCGCTCAACTACTGGGCCATCAACCTCGGCTTCGCGGTGTCCTCCGCCGGCGCCGGGTTCGTCGCCGAGTACAGCTACCTCGCGGGCTTCGTCGGCGAGGCCGCGATGACCCTGGTCTGCGCGATCGTGGTCTTCCTGAAGGTGCCGGAGTCCCGCCCGGAGCGACCGGGCGCGCCCACGGCCGGCGGTGTCCCGGCCGACGACGGCGTACGGCTCTCCACCGTGCTGCGCGACGGCCGGTTCATGGGCGTCGTCGGCCTGTCGTTCGTGATCGCGCTGATCTTCCAGCAGGGTTACGTGGGCCTGCCGGTGGCCATGGGCGCCGACGGGCTCAGCAGCTCCGACTTCGGTACGGCGATCGCCGTCAACGGCGTCCTCATCGTCGCGCTCCAGATCCCCGTCACCCGGTTCATCCAGAGCCGCGACCCGCGCCGCCTGCTCCTCGTCTCCTCCATGCTCGCGGGATACGGCTTCGGGCTGACCGCCTTCGCCGGCTCGGTCGGGGTGTACGCGCTGACGATCTGCGTGTGGACCGTCGCCGAGATCATCAACGCGCCCGTGCAGAACGGCCTGGTCGTCCAGCTCTCCCCGGCGCACGGCCGGGGCCGCTACCAGGGCATGTACACCCTGTCCTGGTCGGCCGCCGCGCTCGTCGCCCCCCTGATGTCCGGCGTGGTCATCGACCACTTCGGCGCCGGGTGGCTCTGGGCGACCTGCGCACTCCTGGGCACGGTGGCCGCCGCCGGCTACTGGCTGCTGATGCGCGGCCTGCCGACCGGGACGGGCGCGACGAAGGAGCCCGCCCTGGCGCAGGAGAGCGCCGCGACGCAGATCGCCGCCGCGACCGGGACCGCCCCCGCGCCGGAGATCCTCGGCGCGGCCGGGACCGACGCCCCGCAGGACATCGGCGTACGGGCAACGAAGGCGGAGGCGTCACCCTCGTAACCCGTACGGCCCAACAGCCGGCGGCCGGTCCGGCGTCAGCCCGAGCAGCCCCCGCACTGGCACGGCGCACCGGACTGGCAGCCGCACCCGCAGCCCGAGCCGCAGCCGCAGGCGCCCAGAACGGTCAGCTGCACCACCTCGACGGGGGCCTCCTGCTCGGGTTCGGTCATGGGGGAATCGGTCATGGTTCCTCCTCAAGGCGTACGACAGGGCCGCAGGCCCGCACGGGGCCCGTGACCGGGGCGTACGGACACGTCGTGCCGCCCCGCCCCATTGCATGCCCACCCGGACGGGCGCATCAACGGCGCACACGAGCAGGAACGCATGTGCGAGCCGTGCGCGCGGGCGTGCGCCTCACCGCCCCGCGCCCCGGCCTTCCCGCGCGGCGGCCCTCTCAAGCCCCGTCCACCGGCGTCGGCTGCTGGATCTCGTCCGCGTGCTCGCCCGTCACCAGGTAGACCACCCGTTTGGCCACCGACACCGCGTGGTCGGCGAACCGCTCGTAATAGCGGCCGAGCAGCGTGACGTCGACGGCCGTCTCGATCCCGTGCTTCCAGCGGTCGTCCATCAGGTGCTGGAACAGCGCGCGGTGCAGCAGGTCCATCTCGTCGTCGTCCTGCTCCAGCTGGAGCGCCAGGTCGACGTCCTTGGTGACGATCACCTCCGCCGCCTTCGCCATCAGGCGCTGCGCGAGCTGCCCCATCTCCAGGATCGTCGCGTGCAGGTCGTGCGGGACCGCGGACTGCGGGAACCGCAGCCGGGCCAGCTTCGCGACGTGCTGCGCCAGGTCGCCCGAGCGCTCCAGGTCCGCGCTCATCCGCAGCGACGTCACCACGATCCGCAGATCCGTCGCCACCGGTTGCTGGCGCGCCAGCAGGGCGATGGCCCGCGCCTCCAGCTCGTGCTGGAGGTCGTCCACCTTCTGGTCGGCGGCGATCACCGACTCCGCGAGCTTGAGATCGGCGTCGAGCATCGACGTCGTCGCCCGGCCTATCGCCGACCCGACGAGCCTGGCCATCTCGACCAGGCCCTCTCCGATCGAGTCGAGTTCCTCGTGGTACGCGTCACGCATGGGATGTCCCTCTCCAGTCCTTGACCGAGGCCGGGGCCCGCCGGCGACCGGCTCCGAACCCCACGACGCCACCGTGACGGGCGTACGCGTCGGATTCCGACCGGCCAAGTGAACCGGCGCTAGCCCCTCGGTGAACTCTGGGCGACGAGTGGCCGAGGAGCCCCCCGCACCGCTGGGAGAGTGTCCGAGGTGCCGCATAACCTGGGCACATGGACGTGAACGCGGCGGTCGCCGCAGCTGCCGCGATCGCCGGTGTCGGTACCGGCGTGATCGCCATGCTGGCGTTCCGCTGGAGCGAGCGCGACCAGAAGAAGCCGACGCGCACCTCCCCGCGGCCCGACAGCAACGCCCCGCTGCCCCCCGGCGTCGACACGGTCCTGTCCGTGCTCAGCTCCTCCGCGGTCGTGCTCGACGAGAGCGACAGCGTCGTCAAGGCCAGCTCCGCCGCGTACGCGCTGGGTCTCGTCAGGGGCGGCCGCCTCGCCGTCGAGCCGATGCTCAACATGGCGCGGGACACCCGCCGCGACGGCGAGATACGCCAGGTGGAACTGGACCTCCCGCGACGTGGCACGGGCCGGGGCGAGGCCCTGGCGGTCTCCGCCCGGGTCGCCCCGCTCGGCTCCCGGCTGGTCCTGCTGCTCGTCGAGGACCTCACCGAGGCCCGCCGCATCGAGGCGGTCCGGCGCGACTTCGTCGCCAACGTCAGCCATGAGCTCAAGACCCCGACCGGCGCCCTGTCCCTGCTCTCGGAGGCCGTGCTCGACGCCTCCGACGACCAGGAGGCGGTGGAGCACTTCGCCCGCCGCATGCAGATCGAGGCGACCCGGCTCACCAACCTCGTCCAGGAGCTCATCGACCTCTCCCGGGTGCAGAACGACGACCCGCTGGAGGACGCCGAGCCCGTCCGCGTCGACGAACTGGTCGCCGAGGCCATCGACCGCTGCCGCCAGCAGGCCGGCTCCAAGCAGATCACCATGGCCGCCGGCGGCACCGCCGACCTGCGGATATGGGGGAACCGCGGCCAGCTCGCGGCCGCCCTTGGCAACCTCGTCGAGAACGCCGTCAACTACAGCCCCGCCCGCACCCGCGTCGGCATCGCCGCCCGCCGCGTGGTCGTGCCCGGCGGGGACGAGATCGAGATCGCCGTGACCGACCAGGGCATCGGCATCTCCGAGAAGGACCGGGAACGGGTCTTCGAACGCTTCTACCGCGTCGACCCGGCCCGCTCGCGCGCCACCGGTGGTACGGGCCTCGGTCTCGCCATCGTCAAACACGTGGCCGCCTCGCACGGCGGGGAGGTCACCGTGTGGAGCTCGGAGGGACAGGGCTCCACCTTCACCCTGCGGCTGCCCGAAGCGGGCTCCGCACGCGGCCGGGACCGCGCAGCGGGCGGCCCGCTCATCGTCAACGGCGACGAGGCGTCCCGCCCGGGCGCCACTCCCGACTCCTACGTATCCTTCCCCGCCCCGGAGGCTCTTCCGTGACCCGAGTGCTTGTCGTCGAGGATGAGGAATCCTTCAGCGACGTCCTGTCCTACATGCTCCGCAAGGAAGGCTTCGAGGTCGCCATCGCGGCCACCGGACCCGACGGCCTGGACGAGTTCGAGCGCAACGGCGCCGACCTCGTGCTGCTCGACCTGATGCTGCCCGGGCTCCCCGGCACCGAGGTCTGCCGCCAGCTGCGCAGCCGGTCCAACGTGCCGGTGATCATGGTCACCGCCAAGGACAGCGAGATCGACAAGGTCGTCGGCCTTGAGATAGGGGCCGACGACTACGTCACCAAGCCCTTCTCCTCCCGCGAGCTCGTCGCCCGCATCCGCGCGGTGCTGCGCCGCCGCGGCGAGCCCGAGGAGGTCGCGCCGGCCGCCCTGGAGGCCGGCCCGGTCCGCATGGACGTGGACCGGCACGTCGTCACGGTCTCCGGTGGCAAGGTCGACCTGCCGCTCAAGGAGTTCGACCTGCTGGAGATGCTGCTGCGCAACGCGGGCCGGGTGCTGACCCGGATGCAGCTCATCGACCGGGTCTGGGGCGCGGACTACGTGGGTGACACCAAGACCCTCGACGTCCACGTGAAGCGCCTGCGGGCCAAGATCGAGCCGGACCCGGGCGCGCCCAGGTTCCTGGTGACGGTGCGCGGTCTGGGCTACAAGTTCGAGCCGTAGGCCGTACGCGTAGGCCCGGCATGGCTGAGGCGCCTCCCCGGTGGGGAAGGCGCCTCAGCCATGTGTGTACGGGGTGCGGCTCAGCCGGGCTGGCCGGACTCGCTCGCCGAGGAGGAGGCCGACGCCTCGCCGGACGGGCTCTCGGAGGTGTCCGGCGACGCGGAGCCGGTGGGGGAGCCGGACGGCGTCTTCGACGGCTCGGGGAGCGCGCTGGGGCCGAAGCCCTTGAAGTAGTGGGTCGCCGGGACGACGGAGGCGCCCAGGGAGACCTCGCCGGTGCGGCTGAACTTGAAGACGAGGGGCTGCACGTTGCCGGTCTGCGTGGCCTCGTCGCCGTTCTCGATCACGGCGGACGCGTTGCCCTTGCCGCCGAAGACGACCCGGCCGCCGGCCGGGACGACGACCGGGCCCGAGCCCTCGGCGGGGTTCAGCTGCACGGAGCCGCTGCTGCCCGTCAGGGTGATGGAGTCGAGGGTCTCCGCCTTGGAGCCGGTGTTGAACACGGTGGCGGATACGACCGCCGGGCCCTTGGCGTCGCGCTCGGGCTGGGTGATGACGTTGACGTTCTGGATCTTGATCGTGCCGGCCGAGGTGGCGGCGTTGTCAGGCCTGACTTCGAGCGTCTGCGCGTTATTGCCCGCACCACACGCGGTGAGCGCGGTGAACGAGAACGCGATGGCAGTGGCGGCGAGGGCGCCGTGTCGAAGGCTGCGGCTCACGGCGGCGGCAACTCCTTGAACGAGCGGACGGTGAGATGGACGGGTCGGGCGGGTGGTGCAAAGCCGCCCTAAGGGTCTGTCAGCCGTCAGGTTACCGAGCCCTCCTCACCGCCCCGCACCCGACCCGCCCCTGACGCACCGGTGATCCCGGGCCCCGGCCGCGTACGCGCTTTCGCGGTCCCTTCACATAACGCGCTTGATCAAATTCCGGCCGCACGTTCGCCCCGGGCTTCGTTGCTGTTCACGGACGGTGGCGCATTCATTGCGCATAATCCCCGCCGCGGCCGTACGTTGATCAATTTCATTGGCCATCGGCAGTTACGCCCGAACGAGTGATCCATCATCGAACGGGCTACGGAAAGTTCGGCAACCGGAACCCGACAAATCGGGACGTTCGTCCCCTTCGGAGCGAGGCGGAGTGCGTGTAACGTCCGCGTTTCTCCGTCCCCGTACAGCCGCTCCGACCTGCGAATACCCCCTTCCGGGGGCTGTCCGCAGCACGTCCCTGATGCAGTTGTCAAGCCCCGAGATATGCCCTGACCTGCGAAAACGCCATTCAGGAGTAGCGATTCTCGTGTTACGCTTGATAGCCACGGAAGGGGTACCTGTCACATGACGTTCAAGGTTGGCGACACCGTGGTCTATCCCCATCACGGGGCCGCGCTGATCGAGGCTATCGAAACTCGCCAGATCAAAGGCGTGGACAAGACCTACTTGGTGCTCAAGGTCGCTCAGGGCGACTTGACGGTGCGTGTACCGGCGGACAATGCGGAGTTCGTGGGTGTGCGCGACGTAGTCGGGCAGGAAGGGCTGGACCGCGTCTTCGAGGTGCTGCGCGCACCGTATGCCGAGGAGCCGACGAACTGGTCCCGGCGCTACAAGGCAAATCTCGAGAAGCTCGCGTCCGGCGATGTCATCAAGGTCGCCGAAGTGGTGCGCGACCTGTGGCGCCGCGAGCGCGAGCGCGGACTCTCCGCAGGTGAGAAGCGCATGCTCGCCAAGGCCCGCCAGATCCTGGTGAGCGAGCTCGCCCTCGCCGAGAACACCAACGAGGACAAGGCCGAGGCGCTCCTCGACGAGGTCCTCGCCTCCTGAACCGGACGGCACCGGTCGTCATGACGACCGGTTCGCACCGGCCATAGGAAATGTGCCGCGGTGCCCGCTGACCAGTCGTATTCACGCTGTGTCGTCGGGCGCTGCGGCATGTCCGGACCTGTGGACCGCAATCGAACGGTGAATTCCAGCCAGATGCCGACCCGGCTGGATACTGTTTGCAGCCACCAACGGCGAGATCCGGCCGGATTTCCCGGCGCCTGCCGATGATCCCCCGTCACACGTCCTTGGTACCTTGCTCGCGATCTTGCTGAATCCGGCGTGCGAGGCCGACCCCGAACGGCCGCGGCGTGCACCCACCCGCCCGGGGGTCACGGAAAGGGTCCCGGTCGAGTCATGGCGCGGCGCCCGGCTCGCTTGTGGCCATACCCACGTCGGCCGTGGACACAAACATGCCGAAGCCTCGGAGTGCAACCGATGTCTGAACAACCGCGTCCCTACCGCACGGCCGCCGTGATCCCCGCGGCCGGCCGCGGCGTACGGCTCGGCCCCGGCGCCCCCAAAGCGCTCCGCGCGCTCGGCGGGACGCCCATGCTCATCCACGCCGTACGGGCCATGGCCGCCTCCCGGCACGTGTCCCTGGTCGTCGTCGTCGCACCGCCCGACGGTGCCGCCGAGGTACGCAACCTCCTCGACGAGCACGCCCTGCCCGAGCGCACCGACTTCCTCGTCGTCCCCGGCGCCGACACCCGCCAGGAATCCGTGAAGCAGGGCCTCGACGCCCTCCCCGACACCATCTCCGCCGTCCTCGTCCACGACGCGGCCCGGCCCCTGGTCCCCGTCGACACCGTGGACGCGGTCGTCGAGGCCGTACGCGACGGCGCCCCCGCCGTCGTCCCCGCCCTGCCGCTCGCCGACACCGTCAAGGAGGTCGAGCCCGGGCCCCCCGGAGCACCCGAACCGGTGCTCTCCACCCCCGCCCGCGCCCGGCTCAGGGCCGTACAGACCCCGCAGGGCTTCGACCGCGCCACCCTCGTCCGCGCCCACGAGCAGGTCGCCGTCAGCGGCGACGGCGCGACCGACGACGCCGGCATGGTCGAACAGCTCGGCGCGCCCGTCGTCGTCGTCCCCGGACACGAGGAGGCGTTCAAGGTGACCCGGCCGCTCGACCTCGTCCTGGCCGAGGCCGTACTCGCACGCAGGAGGGCCAACGATGGCTTCTGAGACCCCCGGGCCCGCCCAGGCCCCCGCCCCTGTCATCCCCCTCGTCGGCATCGGCACCGACATCCACGCCTTCGAAGAGGGCCGCGAGCTGTGGTGCGCCGGTCTGCGCTGGGACGGCGAGGGCCCCGGCCTGGCCGGCCACTCCGACGCCGACGTCGTCGCCCACGCCGCGTGCAACGCCCTCTTCTCCGCCGCCGGCCTCGGCGACCTCGGACAGCACTTCGGCACCGGGCGCCCCGAATGGTCCGGCGCCGCCGGAGTCACCCTCCTCACCGAGGCCGCCCGCACCGTCCGCGCGGCGGGCTTCGAGATCGGCAACGTGGCCGTCCAGGTCGTCGGCGTACGCCCGAAGATCGGCAAGCGGCGCGAGGAGGCGCAGCAGGTCCTGTCCGACGCCGTCGGCGCGCCCGTGTCGCTGTCCGCCGCCACCTCCGACGGCCTCGGCTTCACCGGCCGCGGCGAGGGCATCGCGGGCCTCGCGACCGCCCTCGTCTACCGCACCGGCTGACCCGCACGCCGGCCTGCCGCACCGGCTGACCCGCACGCCGGCCTGCCGCACCGGCTGACCCGCACGCCGGCCTGCCGCACCGGCCCCGTAACAACTGCGCTCGCAATATCCACAGGGGCGCAGGGGCACTGGTGCGGGCCCACTACCCTTGAGGGGTGACTATTCGCCTGTACGACACCAGCGCCCGGCAGATCCGTGACTTCGTCCCGCTCACAGCGGGCTGTGTCTCGATCTACCTCTGCGGCGCTACCGTCCAGGCCGCCCCGCACATCGGGCACATCAGGTCCGGACTGAACTTCGACATCATGCGCCGCTGGTTCGCGTACCGCGGCTACGACGTGACGTTCGTCCGGAACGTCACCGACATCGACGACAAGATCATCACCAAGTCCGCCGAACAGGGCCGCCCCTGGTGGGCCATCGGCTACGAGAACGAGCGCGCGTTCAACGCGGGCTACGACTCGCTCGGCTGCCTGCCGCCCACCTACGAACCGCGCGCCACGGGGCACGTCCCCGAGATGATCGAGATGATGCGGGGCCTCATCGAGCGCGGTCACGCGTACGCGGCCGACGGCGACGTCTACTTCGACGTGCGCTCGTTCCCCGGCTACCTGGAGCTCTCCAACCAGGACCTCGACGACCTGCGCCAGCCGTCCGGCGAGGGCGAGACCGGCAAGCGCGACCAGCGCGATTTCGCCATGTGGAAGGCGTCCAAGCCCGGCGAGCCCAGCTGGGAGACGCCGTGGGGCCGCGGCCGCCCCGGCTGGCACCTCGAGTGCTCCGCCATGGCGCACAAGTACCTCGGCACCGCCTTCGACATCCACGGCGGCGGCATCGACCTGATCTTCCCGCACCACGAGAACGAGATCGCCCAGGCCAAGGCCTTCGGCGACGACTTCGCGAAGTACTGGGTGCACAACGGCTGGGTCACCATGTCCGGCGAGAAGATGTCGAAGTCGCTCGGCAACTCGGTCCTCGTCAGCGAGATGGTCAAGGCCTGGCGCCCGATCGTCCTGCGCTACTACCTCGGCACCCCGCACTACCGGTCCATGATCGAGTACAGCGAGGAGGCCCTGCGCGAGGCCGAGTCGGCGTTCGCCCGGATCGAGGGCTTCATCCAGCGCGTCACCGAGAAGGCCGGCGAGACCGTCGCGCCCGCCGCCGAGGTGCCGCCCGCCTTCGCCGAAGCCATGGACGACGACCTCGGCGTCCCGCAGGCCCTCGCGATCGTCCACACCACGGTCCGCCAGGGCAACTCCGCCCTAGCCGCCGACGACAAGGAGGCCGCCGTCGCGCGCCTCGCCGAGGTCCGCGCCATGCTCGGCGTCCTCGGCCTCGACCCGCTCGACGACCACTGGGCCGGCGAGAGCGACCGCGGCGACGACCTGCACGGCGTCGTCGACACACTGGTCCGCCTCGTCCTCGACCAGCGCCAGTCCGCCCGCGCCCGCAAGGACTGGGCCGCCGCCGACGCCATCCGCGACCAGCTCAACCAGTCCGGACTCGTCATCGAGGACAGCCCGTCCGGCCCCCGGTGGACACTCGGCCCGCGCCAGTAGCCCACCACATGCCGCCCGGTCCGCCGGGCGGCACACTTCACTTATACGTACGCACGACCGAAGCAACGAAACAGGTAGGTCATGGCCGGGAACAGCCAGCGCAGGAACCGCCGCACGTCCAACAAGAAGGGCGCCACGGTCGGCAGCGGTGGCCAGCGACGCCGGGGCCTCGAAGGCAAGGGCCCCACCCCGCCCGCCGAGGAGCGCAAGAAGCACAAGAAGAACCGCATCGCGACCGCCAAGGCCAAGCAGGCCGCCAACCGCCGCCCCGCCCCCCGGCGCGGCGGCGTCAAGGGCTCCTCCGAGATGGTCGTCGGCCGCAACCCGGTCTTCGAGGCCCTGCGCGACGGCGTGCCCGCCACCACGCTCTACGTCCAGCAGTACATCGACAACGACGAGCGCGTCCGCGAGGCCCTCCAGCTCGCCGGCGAGCGCGGCAACATCAACCTGATGGAAGCGCCCCGCCCCGAGCTCGACCGCATGACCGGCGGACTCAACCACCAGGGCCTCGTCCTCCAGGTCCCGCCCTACGAGTACGCCGACCCGAAGGACCTCGTCGAAGCCGCGTACGACAACGGCGAGGACCCGCTCATCGTCGCCCTCGACGGCGTCACCGACCCCCGCAACCTCGGCGCGATCGTCCGCTCCGTCTCCGCCTTCGGCGGCCACGGCGTCGTCGTCCCCGAGCGCCGCGCGGCCGGCATGACCGCCGGAGCCTGGAAGTCCTCGGCCGGCACCGCCGCCCGGACGCCCGTCTCCAAGGTCACCAACCTCACCCGCGCCCTCGAAGCCTTCAAGAAGGACGGCATCGCGGTCGTCGGCCTCGCCGCCGACGGCGAGCACACCGTCGAGGACCTCGAAGCGCTCGCCGGACCCGTCGTCATCGTCATCGGCAGCGAGGGCAAGGGCCTCGGCCGCCTCGTCGGCGAGACCTGCGACTACCGCGTCCGCATCAACATGCCCGGCGGCGCCGAGTCCCTCAACGCCGGTGTCGCGGCCGGCATCGTCATGTACGAAGTCGCCCGCCGCCGCGCCTGATCCACCGGCCCCGTCGGGCCACGCGGGGGCGCGTACGCACGTGCGCGCGCCCCCGCGCGACCCCCCACCACCTGTTGACGGGTCTCGGACACTTCGACACGGTGGAGGCAGTGTCCTAATCACACATCACTCGGTTAGATGAGTGTGGACACCAGAACGCCTCGGTTCGACGAACTACCCGCCCTGAGCATGACCAAGGTGGACTGCGACCCTGCGCAGGTCATCGTCAACCACGCCAGCTTCCGGGTGCAGCTCGCCCCCGGCCAGCGCGCACGGCTGCGCGGTGCGACCCCCGCCGGCGCGCCCAGGATCCCCGCCATGAGCGCCGCCGGAGCCGGACGCGGCAGGCGCGCCCCCGTCGTCTGGAGCGGCAAGTCCGCCCCTGGCGACCCCGGCGCCACCGGACTCCTCCAGGCCGTACGCAACTCCACCGCCGGCCGCCCCGAAACCGGGTACGACTCCTACGAGCCGTACGCCTCCTACGAGTTCGACAACGGACGCGGCGGCGCCGGCACCCAGGTCATCCCGCGTCTCGACGAGCTACCCCTCGAAGAGACCCAGCCCACCCCCGTCATCGGCGCACCCCGCTCCGGCGGCCCCCTGCTGCCCCCCATGCGCAGGGCCGTCGGCGCCTACGACCCGGTCGACCCCGGCCCGTACGACGCGGACCGCCACGACCACCGGGACGCGTACGACGACGAGCCCGCCGTCGACCTCACCGACGAGGACACCGACACCCGCGGCCGCCGCCGGGACGGCACCGACGACGTGCGCCACGCGTACTACCCCGGCCGCCGCATGAACCTCGGCGTCGTGCTCCTGCCGATGCGCGTCTTCCTGGGCTTCATCTCCATCTACGCCGGCATGGGCAAGCTCTGCGACCCCGTCTACTTCGACGGCGGCGAGCGCGGCTCCATGGTCAAGTGGCTCAACTCGCTCCACCCCTGGGCGCTCGCCGAGCCGCTCCGCGAGTTCGCGCTCTCCCACCCCGTCGGCGCCGGCCTCTCGATCGCCTTCCTCCAGGTCGTCGTCGGCGTCCTCACCGTCCTCGGACTCTGGCAGCGCGTCGCCGCCACCGTCGGCGCCCTGCTGTCCGCCGCCCTCCTCGTCACCGTCAGCTGGCGCACCGTCGCCGCCTACGACGCGCCCGACATCATCTACCTCGCCGCCTGGAGCCCCCTGATCATCGCGGGCGCCCCCGTCTACTCCATCGACGGACGCCTCGCCGGGGAGGCCTGGCGCAAGCTCGGCCCCCGCTCCGAGATCTGGGACCTGCGCCGCCGCGTCCTGCGCCGCGGCGCCGTCGTCGCCAGCGTCGTCGTCGGCCTCACCCTCCTCATCGGCTCCGTCCTCGGCGGCGCCGTCCGCTCCTCCGGGGTCGTCACCGTTCCCGGCCCCGACGGCGTCCCCACCAACCGGCTCCCGGGCTCCCCGCTCCCCGACAAGTCCCGCAGCGGCAAGGCCTCCAAGGCCCCCACCGGCGACCGCCCCACCCCGTCGCACAGCACCGCCCCGCACACCCCGTCCGCCAACGCCTCCACCCCCTCGTCGGACGGCGTCCGCGAGACGGGCCAGGCCGCGGGCGCGAGCACCGGACAGCCCAGCCAGACCCAGGGCACCGGCCAGCAGCCCCCGCAGCAGACCACCCCCCAGCAACCCCCCGCCACCAGCTCCGGCCCCAGTTCCTCCGGGACCACCGGCACCGGCGGCGGCTCCACCACCGGCGGCTCCGACCCCGACCCCGGGTCCACCTCCGGAGGCAGCGGCGACAGCGGCACCGGCCGCAACCCCATCGGCGGCCTCCTCGGCTGACCACGGGCGCCCACACGGGAATGGGGCGGGCCCGGAGGAAGACTTCCTCCGGGCCCGCCCCATCCTCGTACGCCCTACCGCCCGTCCAGCTCCTTGGCGGCCTCCGTCAGGTCCTTCGCCGTGTCGATGGCCCGCCAGTACGCCCCGTGCGGCAGCGGATAGCCCGCCAGCCGGCGTTCGCGGGCCAGCCGGGGGAACGTCGTACGCTCATGGTCGCCCCGGTCCGGCAGCAGCCCCGTGAAGGCGGGGGAGAACACGTACACACCCGCGTTGATCAGATACGGCGACGGCGGGGCCTCGATGAAGTCCGTGATGTGCCCGAACGCGTCCGTCTCCACCGCACCCCACGGAATCCGGGGACGGGCCAGCGCAAGGGTCGCGGTCGCGTCGCGCTCCGCGTGGAACGCCGCCATCTCCCGCAGCGAGAACCGCGTCCAGATGTCCCCGTTGGTCGCGTACCACGGCTCGTCCGGCGACGGCAGCCGCTCCGCCGCGTACTTCAGCCCGCCCCCGCGACCCAGGGGCTCGGACTCCACCACCGTCGTCACGCGCAGCGGCAGCACCGCGTCGGCCAGCCACTCCTGGAGCACCTCGGCCAGATGCCCGCAGGACACCACGGCGTCGGTCACGCCCTCGGCGGCCAGCCAGGAAAGCTGATGGCCGATGATCGGCGTCCCGGTACCCGGGATCTCGACCATCGGCTTGGGGCGGTCATCGGTATACGGGCGCAGCCGTGACCCCTGGCCACCCGCCAGGATCACGGCCTGCGTCGGAAACGTATGCATGCCAGGCACGATAAGCCGTGCCCGGCCGCAGAAGGTGTCGCGTCGGTCAGCTGAACTGGGCGACGCCCGAGGCGAACGAGGTGTCGCAGACGGGGCGCGAGAAGCGGTGCGCGCGCGTCGGGCCGTACTTCTCGACGGCGGCCTTGCCCAGGGTCTTCGCGAGGGACATGCAGTGCCTGGCGAGCGACGGGCGCCCCTCGACGGCGCGCTGGAGGTGTGTCAGGGCGACGCCGGGGTCCTTCGCCCGGAGCTCCTGGAGGAGCCGGTCGCGCAGGACGTCCTCGGGCGCGCGCACCTTGACCTCCTTGGCGGCGCCCTTGGCGCCGGGGACGGTGCGGGCCGACGCGGCGAGCAGCTGCGAGTCGGAGTTGCTGGCTGCCCACGGCACGGCGGTCACCGCGAGGGTCCCGGACAGGACCATGACGACGGGCAGTACGAAAGCGAGAGTTCGGCCGATACGGCGCACGGTGTGGGTCACGCAGCGAGCGTAGCGGCCGGTGACGGCAGGGCGACATTACGTCACCCTCGCGGGGGATGGTTCGAGAGGGCTTTTCGAATCGGGTGTTGACGAACCGGAGCGAAATGACCGTTGTGCCGGGGAATTCGCCTCCGCCTGTTCAAACCCCGCACAGCGCGGTGGCCCCGCACGAAGATCGTGCGGGGCCACCGTACAGCGCGTGCGACGTCAGTCGGTGAGGCGCTCACCGGTCGACGTGGCGAAGACGTGCAGCTCGTCCGGGCGGGGCACGACGTGCAGCTTGGTGCCCTTCTCCGGGACGGCGCGGCCGCCGACGCGGACGACCAGGTCCTTGTGCTCGCCACCGACCTCGGCGGCACCGTAGACGAAGCCGTCGGCGCCGAGCTCCTCGACCACGTTGACCGAGACGGCCAGGCCGGCCGGGGCCTCCGAGGAGTCCTTGCTGAGGGCCTTCGCGGCGGCGCCGCCGTGCTCGACGATGTCGAAGTGCTCGGGGCGGATGCCGACCGTGACGGTCGTGTCGCCGCGGTTCGCGGCGGCGGTCAGCGCCTCGCGGGAGACCGGGACGACGCTGTTGCCGAACTTCACGCCACCGTCGGTGATCGGGACCTCGATGAGGTTCATCGCCGGGGAGCCGATGAAGCCGGCCACGAAGAGGTTCGCCGGGCGGTCGTACATGTTGCGCGGCGAGTCGACCTGCTGGAGCAGACCGTCCTTGAGGACCGCGACGCGGTCACCCATGGTGAGGGCCTCGACCTGGTCGTGGGTGACGTACACGGTCGTGATGCCCAGGCGGCGCTGGAGCGAGGCGATCTGCGTACGGGTGGAGACACGGAGCTTGGCGTCGAGGTTCGACAGCGGCTCGTCCATGAGGAACACCTGCGGCTCACGCACGATCGCGCGGCCCATCGCCACACGCTGGCGCTGACCACCGGAGAGCGCCTTCGGCTTGCGGTCCAGGTAGTCGGTGAGGTCCAGCATCTTGGCGGCCTCTTCGACCTTCGCGCGGATCTCGGTCTTGTTGATACCGGCGATCTTGAGCGCGAAGCCCATGTTGTCCGCGACGGTCATGTGCGGGTACAGGGCGTAGTTCTGGAACACCATGGCGATGTCCCGGTCCTTCGGCGGCAGGTGCGTGACGTCGCGGTCACCGATGCGGATCGCACCGCCGTTGACGTCCTCGAGACCCGCGAGCATGCGGAGCGAGGTGGACTTGCCACAACCGGAGGGACCGACGAGGACGAGGAACTCGCCGTCCGCGATGTCGATCTCGAGCTGGTCGACCGCGGGCTTCGTGGAGCCGGGGTAGACGCGGGACGCCTTGTCGAACGTGACACTGGCCATGCTGATGCTTCTCCTCCACCGGCAGGTACGTGCCGGACGATCCGTCGTAAGGGAGTGGTCTGGTCCAAACGAGTGAACCTGCAAGGACGCTACCTGGCGGTTTCGGATCTGTCAGTAGTTCCCCGGCTGTGAAATTTCTGCGCTGTGCCGGGTGCCGGGTTGGTTAGACTGCTCCGGCACGCCTCCTTAGCTCAGCTGGCCAGAGCAACGCACTTGTAATGCGTAGGTCGTCGGTTCGAATCCGACAGGGGGCTCCACCCACCAGGCCGGCGCCCCGCCGGCCTGGTTTTTTCATGCCCGCGTCTTTCATGCCCGCGTCTTTTCATGTCCCGCGCCGCGTCAGCGGGTAGCACCCCAGCCCGATCAGTGCCGCCGTGAGGTGGCCGATGTCCGTGAAGGTGGGGCGGGTGATCAGGGGGACCGTGTAGATCACCAGGACCGCGAAGAGGTACGCCGGGCGCCAGGGGCGGGGGACGTAGTAGGTGAGGACCGCGACCACGCCGGCGAGGGCGTAGCTGACGCCGACGTCGAGGGTGTTGGCGGCGGAGGGCGGGGCGTGGCCGTGGCGGATGGTCCAGGCGAGGACGGACTCGCTGACGAGGGTGGCGAGTACGTGGGCGGTGGCGGCGACGGTGAGCCAGCGCGCGGTGCCGAGGCGGCGTTCGGCGGGGGCGTGGAAGACGGTGTAGAGGACCGCGTAGGGGAGCCACTGGCCGCTGTCGATCCAGAAGGCGCTGGTGATGAGGACGCGCACCGGGTTCTGGGACAGCTCGTGGATGTTGGTGGAGCGCCGGCGGAGGAACTCCTCCTCGAAGGCCGGTGACATCTGGTGGACGATGACCGTGGTGGCGAAGAGCACGGTCAGCCAGAGATAGGTGCCGGGTGCTCTGCGGGTCCAGGTGCCGGTGGCGCGGAGCCACGCGGCGGGGGCGGGGCGGGGCCGTGCGGGCGGGACGGGGTGGCCGGTGGGCATGGCCCGATTGACGCACGCTCCTACGATCGGGGGCGTGATCGACATTCCGGAAGCGCTCATTGCTACTCAGTCCGCATACAACGGGGAGGCGGGGCGGGCGTTCGTGGCCGCGTTGCCGGGGATGGCGGCGGAGTTCCTGGAGCGGTGGGGGCTGCGGCGGGACGGTGAGGCGATGTACGGGGTGTGCGCGCTGGTGCTGCCGGTGGTGCGGGTGGGGGACGGGCGTCCGGCGGTGCTGAAGTTGCAGCCGGTGGACCCGGAAACGGCGGGGGAGCCGGTCGCGCTGCGGTTGTGGGGTGCGGCGGGGGCCGGGGCGGTGGGGTTGCTGGAGCACGATCCGGCGACCGGGACGATGCTGCTGGAGCGGCTGGACGGGAGCCGTTCGCTGAAGGCGGTGGCGGACGCGGGCCGTGCGGTGCGGGTGGTCGCGGAGCTGCTGGGCGGGCTGACGGCGGTGCGGCCGGGGCCGGACGCCGGGTTGCGGGGCCTGGGAGAGGCGGCTGCGCGGATGCTGGCCGGTGCGCCGGATGTCGTGGCGGCGCTGGCGGACGAGGGGGAGCGGGGGCTCGTACGGGATTGTGCGGCGGCGGTGCGTGAGGTGGCGGGGGAGCCGGGGGACCGGTTGCTGCACTGGGATCTGCACTTCGGGAACGTGCTGGCGGGGGAGGGCGGGGCCGGGTGGGTCGCCATCGACCCGAAGCCGTTGGTGGGCGATCCCGGGTTCGAGCTGCTGCCCGCGCTGGTGGACGGGTTCGACGCGGACGCGGTGGGGGCGCGGTTCGATGTGCTGACCGGGGCGCTGGGGCTCGACCGGGGGCGTGCGGCGGCCTGGACGCTGGGGCGGGTGCTCCAGAACGCGTGCTGGTCCGTCGAGGGCGGGGCGCGGCGGCTGGCGCCGGAGCAGGCGGAGATCGCGCGGGTGGTGCTGGGCCGGGGGTAGGGGGCGGCGGGGCGCTGTTTACGCTGCCCCCATGATTCGTACCGCTACCCCCGCCGATGTCCCCGTCCTCCACGCCATGGTGTGCGAGCTGGCCGATTACGAGAAGGCGCTGCACGAGGTGCGGGCGACGGAGGAGCAGTTGCGGGAGGCGCTGTTCGGGGAGCGGCCGGCGGCGTTCGCGCATATCGCGGAGTCGGACGAGGACGGCGGGGTCGTCGGCTTCGCGCTGTGGTTCCTGAACTTCTCGACGTGGCGCGGGGTGCACGGGATCTACCTGGAGGACCTGTACGTACGTCCGGAGCGGCGGGGCGGCGGGCACGGGAAGGCGCTGCTGACGGAGCTGGCGCGGATCTGTGTGGAGCGGGGTTACGAGCGCCTGGAGTGGTCGGTGCTGGACTGGAACGCCCCGTCGATCGCGTTCTACGAGTCGCTGGGAGCGCGTCCGCAGGACGAGTGGACGGTGTACCGGCTGACGGACGGGGCGCTGGCGGAGCTGGGCGGGGCCTGACCGCGCGCGGTCCCCGGGGGCGTTGTCAGTGGCGTGCGTCACGATGGGGGCATGGTGCGCAGTGGTGGTCGGAAGAGTGGTGTGGCGGCGGCGCGGCGGCCGGAGGTGCGGCTGCCGCCGCTGGTGGAGTTCGAGGGCGGCGGGCTGGAGCCGGACGGGGATTACGACGGGGTGCGGTTCGGGGGGTCCGTCGATCTGGCGGACGCGTCGGGGCGGGGTGCGCGGTTCATGGACTGTGTGCTGGAGGGGTGCGCGCTGGACCGGGCGGAGCTGGTCCGGGCGCGGTTCATCGATTCGGTACTGACGGGCGTACGGGGCGTGGGCACCGATCTGGCGGAGGCGTCGCTGCGGGACGTGGAGGTGGTGGACGCGCGCCTGGGCGGGGTGCAGTTGCACGGTGCCGTGCTGGAGCGGGTGCTGGTGCGGGGCGGGAAGATCGACTACCTGAATCTGCGGGAGGCCCGGCTGACGGATGTCGTGTTCGAGGGCTGTGTGCTGGCGGAGCCGGATTTCGGGGGTGCGCGGCTGACGCGGGTGGAGTTCCGGGACTGCGTGCTGAAGCGGGCGGACTTCAGTGCGGTGCGGATGGAGGCGGTGGATCTGCGGGGGGCCGCGGAGCTGGACATCGCGCGGGGTGTGGAGCGCTTGGCGGGTGCGGTGATCAGTCCGGTGCAGCTGATGGAGCTGGCTCCGGCGTTCGCGGCGCAGATCGGGGTGCGGGTGGAGGCGTGAGACTCCGGCGTCCGGTCAGAGGCGGGGGAAGCGGGCCTGGAGGTCCCAGACGGCGGGGTTGTCGGCGAGGCCTTCGTGCATGTCGGCGAGGTCGGCGATCAGGTCGTGCAGGAAGTCGCGGGCCTCGCGGCGCAGCAGGGAGTGGCTGAAGGTGAGGGGCGGTTCCTCGGGGTCCATCCAGTCCGCTTCGATGTCGACCCAGCCGAAGCGGCGTTCGAAGAGCATGCGGTCGGTGGACTCGGTGAAGTCGAGTTCGGCCTGTTGGCGGCGGTGCGAGCGGCTGCCGCGCGGGTCCTGGTCGATCTGTTCGACGATGTCGCAGAGGGCCCAGGCGAAGTCGAGCACGGGTACCCATCCCCAGGCTGTGGATACTTCGCGGTCCGCCTTGGTGTCCGCGAGGTAGACGTCCCCGGAGAACAGGTCGTGGCGCAGCGCGTGGACGTCCGCGCGGCGGTAGTCGGTCTGCGGGGGGTCGGGGAAGCGGCGGGAGAGGGAGTAGCCGATGTCGAGCACGGTTCGATGGTGTCATGCCCGGCGTGTCCCGCGGTCGTCGCTCTCGCGGGCAGGACGCCTCCGGTGCGCCTGGCGGCGGGTGAACGGCCGCTGGGCATCGCGATGCTCCGGGGGCGGCGGACCACACCCGGATCACGACATTCCACACATAGGATCATCGGTGTGGATTGTCGAACCCGCGTATGCCGTAGGGCCCCAGGGGTGGCCCGCGCCGCCCTCCCGCTGCTCGCCCTCGCGCTTCTCGCGCCCGGCTGCACGGGCGGGGTCGAGGGCACGCCGGGCGCGTCCGGCGTGCGCGATCCGTACTTCCCGAAGCTGGGCAACGGCGGCTACGACGTCACGCACTACGCCCTCACGCTCGACGTCGACCCGGACGAGCAGACGCTGCGCGGGACGGCCGAGATCACCGCGCGGGCCACGCAGGACCTGAGCTCGTTCAATCTGGACCTGGCCGGGCTGACCGTGGACTCGGCGACCGTGGAGGGGCGTCCGGCCACCGTGAACCGGGCGGGCAGCGAGCTGACGCTGCGTACGGACGCGAAGGTCGAGGACCGGCTGCGCAAGGGCGAGACGTTCCGTACGGTCGTCCACTACTCCGGCTCCCCGAAGACCGTCACGGACCCGGACGAGTCCGAGGAGGGCTGGCTGCCGACGGACGACGGGGCGCTGGCGCTCGGTGAGCCGACCGGGTCGATGGCGTGGTTCCCGGGCAATCACCACCCGGGCGACAAGGCCGCGTACGACCTGACGGTCACCGTCCCGAAGGGGCTGACGGCGGTCTCCAACGGCGTGATGGCGGGCCCGCCGGTCACAGAGAAGGGCCGCACGACCTTCCGCTGGCACACCGCCGAGCCGATGGCGAGCTATCTCGCGACGCTGGCCGTCGGGCGGTTCGAGACCAGGACGTCGACGATGCCGGGCGGCATCACGGTGTTCACGGCGGTGGACCCCGAGGTGGCGGAGGAGAGTGCGCGGACGGTCGGCCGGGTGCCGGAGGTCGTGGCGTGGGAGGCGGAGCACTTCGGTCCGTATCCGTTCTCCGCGACGGGCGCGATCGTGGACCGCGAGGACGACGCCGGGTACGCGCTGGAGACGCAGAACCGGCCGTTCTTCCCCGGCCCGCCGAGCGTCGGGCTGCTCGTCCACGAGATGGCGCACCAGTGGTTCGGCGACTCGGTCACGCCGGAGAGCTGGCGCGACATGTGGCTGAACGAGGGCATGGCGACATACGCGGAGTGGCTGTGGGAGGAGGAGAAGAACGACACCCCGGCCGAGGAGTCGTTCGAGGACGCCTACGAGGACGGGGACAACTGGGCGTTCCCGCCCGCCGATCCGCCGTCCGCCGCCCGGATCTCGGACGAGCCGGTGTACGGGCGCGGGGCGATGGTGATCCACAAGATCCGTGAGGCGGTGGACGACGACGAGGAGTTCTTCGCGCTGCTGCAGGGCTGGACGGAGAAGTACCGGCACCGCAACGCGTCGACGGCGGACTTCACGGCGTACGTGGAGGAGGAGACGGGCCAGGACCTGTCGGGGTTGTGGAAGGCGTGGCTGTACGGCGGGAGCCGGCCCGCCGCGGACGGCTGACCGGCTCCCGCTTCTGCTCCCGCGTACGGGTTACTTCACGTTGACGCCGCTCCAGGCCGCGTCGACGGCCTTGAGCTCGGCGCTGTCGGCGCCGTAGAGGTCGGTCGCCGCCTTCTCGGTGGCGGTGCGGGCGTCCGCGTAGTCGGTGGTGGAGGTCATGTACTCGGAGAGGGCCTTGTACCAGATCTGGACGGCCTTGTCCCGGCCGATGCCGGTGACGGTGGAGCCGTCGGAGGTCGGGGAGTCGTAGTCGACGCCGTTGACGGTCTTGGCGCCGCTGCCCTCGGACAGCAGGTAGAAGAAGTGGTTGGCGACGCCGGAGGAGTAGTGGACGTCGAGGCCGCCGACGCCGCTGTCCCAGTAGTCGGCCGAGCCGCCGTCCTTGCTGGGCTTGTCCATGTAGCGCAGCGGGCTGCCGTCGCCGTTGATGTCGATCTGCTCGCCGATGAGGTAGTCGCCGACGTCGGTGGAGTTGTCGGCGGAGAACTCGACGGAGGTGCCAAGGATGTCGCTGGTGGCCTCGTTGAGGCCGCCGGACTCGCCGGAGTAGTTGAGGTTGGCGGTGGACGAGGTGAGGCCGTGGCTCATCTCGTGACCGGCGACGTCGAGGGCGGTGAGGGCGCTCTTGTTGTCGGCGCCGTCGCCGTACGTCATGCAGAAGCAGCTGTCGTCCCAGAAGGCGTTGACGTACGCGTCGCCGTAGTGGACGCGGGAGTACGCGGCCTTGCCGTCGCCCGCGATGCCGTCGCGGCCGAAGGCGGACTTGTAGAAGTCCCAGGTCTTCGCGGCGCCGTAGTGGGCGTCGACGGCGGCGGTCTGGCGGTCGTTGCCGGTGCTGTCGCCCCAGGTGTCGTCGTCGTCGGTGACGAGGTCGCCGGTGCCGCTCTCGCCCTGGTTCAGGTCGTACGTCTTGTGGCCGCCGCGGTCGCCGTCGGTCAGTTCGAAGCCGGAGCCCGACGCGGTGGTGGTGAGGTCGACCTTGCCGCTGTACTGGCTGTTGCCGACGCCGGCGGTCTCGATCTCCTCGTAGCTCCGCAGGACCTTGCCGGTGGTGGCGTCGGTGATGACGCGCTTGCGGCTGGGGGTGCCGTCCTTCTGGACGCCGGTCTTCACGGACTCCAGGGCGAGGACGGGGGTGGAGCCGCCGGCCCAGATCACCTTGCGGGCGCTCGCCGCCGTCTTGATCTTCGGCGTGGTGGACGGCACGGATATGCGGGCGGTGGTGGCCTTGGTGACGCTCTTGAGCTTGCCGTTGGCGGCGGTGTGGGTGACGAGGTCGCCGCCGAGGACGGGCAGTCCGTCGTAGGTGCGCTCGTAGCGGGTGTGGACGGTGCCGTTCGCGTCCTTGATCACGTCACGGGCGATCAGCTTCTCCTTGCCGCCGAGCTTGAGCGCGGTGGCCGTGGAGGAGGCGTCGGACTGGGCGGACTTGATGGCGGTCGAGCGGGCCGAGGCGCTGCTGAAGGCGGGAGTGGCGGAGACGGAGGGGGCGTCGCCGGGGGTGTTCGGGTGGGCGTTCGCCGAACCGGTCTGCACTCCGACGACGACCATCGCGGCCACGGCGGCCAGGGCTGCGGCGCGACGGGTGTTCATGTGGGGGGTCATGCAAACTCCGTTGCTCGTTCCGTGGGGGGTTACGAGCGGGGAGCTTGCCATCGGATGACCGTCATTGACGGTGTACGAACAATTACCTCACATTTCCTTGACCAGTTCTGTTCGACTGAGGTTCTGTCATGTCCGCTATTCGGCGGGCCCCGACCGGCCTAGACCGGGTGTGCGGACATACGGGAGCCCCCGGCCGCAGGACGTTCGGCCGGGGGCTCCCGTGAGGTCGACGTACGGGACGTCAGGGACCAGGCGTCAGAGGGTGACGCCGAAGTCCTGGGCGATGCCGCGCAGGCCGGAGGCATAGCCCTGGCCCACGGCGCGGAACTTCCACTCCGCGCCGTTGCGGTACAGCTCGCCGAAGACCATGGCGGTCTCGGTGGCGGCGTCCTCGCTCAGGTCGTAGCGGGCGATCTCGGCGCCGCCGGCCTGGTTGAGGATGCGGATGTAGGCGTTCCGCACCTGGCCGAAGTTCTGGCTGCGGGTCTCGGCGTCGTAGATCGAGACCGGGAAGACGATCTTGTCGACGTCGGCCGGCAGACCCGCCAGGTTGACGTTGATCTGCTCGTCGTCGCCTTCTCCGGCACCCGTGAGGTTGTCACCGGTGTGCACGATGGTCTGGTCCGGCGTCGCCTTGTTGTTGAAGAAGACGAAGTGGCCGTCGGAGTAGACCTTGCCGCCCGTGTTGACCGCGATCGCCGAGGCGTCGAGGTCGAAGTCGGTGCCGGTGGTGGTACGGACGTCCCAGCCGAGGCCGACCGTGACGGCGGTGAGGCCGGGGGCCTCCTTGGTGAGGGAGACGTTGCCGCCCTTGGACAGGCTTACTGCCATGGGAAGTCCCTTTCATCTGTCGGGTGCGGGCTTCGCGGTCACGAAGCTACCGTCACAGGTCATAACGCCGACAGGGGACCAGGAGGTTCCGCCCACCTTTACTTTCTTTGCCGAAGAGGTGGCGGGGCGCGGCAAAAAGAGGTGACGAACACCTGGTGGGGCGGGGAACATGGGTGTCATGTCCGGGCCCTATGTCATCCGCGGTTCGGTCTCCCTGCCGGAGGCCGAGCTGATGTGGCGTTTCTCGCGGTCCTCCGGGCCCGGCGGGCAGCACGTCAACACCAGCGACTCCCAGGTGGAGCTGCGCTTCGACCTCGCGGCCACCGAGGCGCTGCCCGAGGTGTGGAAGGAGCGCGCGCTGGAGCGGCTGGCCGGGCGGCTCACCGACGGCGTGATCGCGGTCCGGTCCTCCGAGCACCGCTCCCAGTGGCGCAACCGCGAGACGGCCGCCGTACGCCTCGCGGCGCTGCTGGCGGAGGCGTCGGCCCCGCCGCCCCGGCCGCGCGTGAAGCGGAAGGTGCCCCGCGGCATCAACGAACGCCGGCTGCGGGAGAAGAAGCAGCGCGGCGACACCAAGCGGGGCCGCTCGGGGCGCGACTGGTAACGCGGCACGAAAGACGGCCGCCACCCCCGGACTCAGCCCAGCTGCCGGTACTTCCCCCGGAAGTACGTCAGCGGCCCGCCCTCCCCGCTCGGGACGTGGGCACTCAGCACCCGGCCGATCACCAGCGTGTGGTCCCCCGCGACCACCCGCTGCTCCGTGCGGCACTCCAGCGTCGCCAGCGTGCCGCCCGCCAGCGGGGCGCCGGTGACCTCGCCGCGCACGTACGGGATGTCCTCGAAGAGCAGCCGGTCGCTGATCCGGCCCTTCATGGCGAACCGCCCGGCGATGTGCCGCTGGCTCTCCGACAGCACGGACACCGCCCACAGCGGCTGCTCCGCCAGCAGGTCGTCCATCCGGGAGTCGTTGCGCAGGCTCACCATGACCAGCGGCGGGTCGAGCGACACCGACATGAAGGCGGTCGCGGTCATCCCGACGTCCTCGCCGCGTCCGCCCTCGTCGAGCGGCGGCTCCTGGGCCGTGACCAGCACCACGCCGGCCGCCAGCCGGGACAGCGCGGCCCGGAACTCTTCGTTGCTCACCCCCTCAGCATGGGGGACGGGCTCGGTACGCGGGGTGGGGGGCTTCGTCTGCAACACACCGGGAACGCTAGTCGCGCGCCCCGTGCCCCCGCATCGGGCCAGGGGACCAGCCGGGTCCTAGGACCCCCGGGGCGCTGACCTGCTCCGATCACACCGTGCTCGTTTGTGACTTGAGTCACAGAGTGCGATATTTGTTGACCCTGTGTACCGGGTGCACAGCTCGCTGTGATTCAGTTGCCGTGACACTGCAGTAAGTACGTCACGTACGTCGATATGAATTCTGGAGTGCTGTCGAGGTCTCGGGGAGTGCGAGCGATGGACGCCGAGTCGGAGCCCTACGTCCGTCTCGCGACGATGCGGCAGCTGCACCAGGCCGTCGCCGATCTCAACACGGCACGGAGCCTGGCCGACACCCTGCAGACCGTGGCCGACGGGATCGTCGCCAACCTCGGGTACGAACTCGCCTGCGTCAACCTCGTCCGCCCCGACGGCGATCTCGTCGTCGCCTCCCTGGCGGGGAACCACGCCGCCGAGGCCCTGATCACCGGCCGGGTCGGCTCCCGCGGCTCCTGGGAGCGCCGGCTCGCCATGGGCCAGGCGTGGGACGGGCTGCGGTTCATACCGCACACCGAGGGCTGGGTCCTCCTCGACGACGACGTGCCCCAGTGGCACACGGAGGGCCCCGAGCCCCGCTTCGAGGACGAGTGGCACCCGCAGGACCGGCTCTACGCCCCGATGTACGCCTCCGGCGGCGGCTCGGACCTCCTGGGCGTCATATCCGTCGACCGGCCGCGCAACGGACGCCGCCCGGGCGCCTGGGGCCGCGAGGCGCTCCACATGTACGCCTCGCAGTCCGCCATCGCGATCAGCAACGCCAGGCTCCGGGCCAACATGCAGCGCGCCCTGGTCCGGCTGGAGCGCGAACAGCAGGCGCTCAGGGCCAGTGAGGAATCCTTCCGCCAGGCCTTCGAGTACGCCCCCAGCGGCATGGCCATCGCCGAGCTGGGCGGCGACCAGCAGGGGCGGCTGCTGCGGACCAACGACGCGCTGTGCCGGCTGCTGGGCCGCCCCGCGTCGGTGCTGCGCCGCTACTCCTTCGCGGACCTGGTCCACCCCGAGGACATCGGCACCCTGCTCCGTACCTCCGCCGAGGGCGGCCGGGCGGAGCTGCGCCTGGGCCGCCGGGACGGCTCGTACCTGTGGGTGTCGCTGCGCAACTCCGTCGTCGCGGACACCGCGGACGGACCGCGGTTCCTGCTGACGCACGTCGAGGACATCGAGGAGCGCAAGCGCCACGAGCTGAACCTCGCGCACCGCGCCTCGCACGACGCGCTCACCGGGCTGCCCAACAGCGCGGAGCTGCGGGCCAGGCTCGGCGCCAGGCTGTGCGCCCGGCCGGACGCGGCGGCGACCACGGACGTGCAGGCGCTGGACGCGGCGTACGGGGACGACCCGCGGGGCCACTACACGCCGGACCCGGGTGCCCACCCGTTCGACCACCATGTGCACGCCGTGGCGCCGGACACGTCGCGGGACGACGGTGCGAAGGGGCTGGCGGTCCTCTTCTGCGACCTGGACGGCTTCAAGTCCATCAACGACCGCTTCGGGCACCACACGGGTGACGCGGTTCTCATCGAGGTGGCGCGCCGGCTCACCACGTGTGTGCGGGACGGGGACACCGTCGCCCGGCTCGGGGGTGACGAATTCGTCGTCCTCGCGGACGGGCTGGGCGCGGCGGACGCGGCTGACCTGGCCGTTCGGCTGCGGAACGCCATCATTCCGCCGATCCGGGTGGACGGGCGCGCGGTGCGGGTCGGGGCGAGTTTCGGGATCGGCTGGGCGGCCTGCGGGATGACCGCGGAAGAGGTGCTGCGCTCCGCCGACCAGCGGATGTACATCGAGAAGCGGTCGCGGTCGAAGGTTCACCGCAGGGCCGGCTGACGTTCTTCCGCGCGACCCCGTCCGGGTTCCCGCCCGGGGCCGTGTCAATTCTTGACATCGTCCATTCGAGGTAGGCTCGGCCGGTCGGCGGCGGCCGGCGACATTGGGCGACGGCTGGCGACATGGTGAGGAGTGACCCAGGGATGGCCGGGAACAACGGCGCGAGCACACCCGAGGACGACGATCCGTTCGGCTACCTCTACGAGGACGGGCAGGCGGCCGGTGCGCAGCCGCCGGGTCAGGGCGGCTACGGCTACCCGGGGCCCGCCGCCCAGCCGGGTGTGCCCCGGACCTCGTACAACCAGGTGCGGACCGTCGGCGAGCGCCAGTACGGGCAGCAGGTGCCGCAGCAGCAGGCGTACGGGTACCCGCAGCAGGCGCCCCAGGGCCAGTACGGTCAGCCCAGCCCGCAGTACGCCGCTCCGGAGACGTATCCCGGCGGCGCGGCCACCTCGCAGGTGCCGCAGCAGGGCGGGCGCGGCGGTGCGGGCGGTTCCGGCCGGGGCGGTCCGAACACCAAGGGCCTGCTGATCGCCGCGGTCGCGGTGGTCGCGGTGGTGCTCATCGGCATCGGCGCGGCGCTGATGACGGACGACGGCGACAAGGACAAGAAGGCCGAGGCGACGTCCTCGGAGGGTCCGGGCAAGCAGGTCGAGCAGTCCCCGACGCCGGAGACGTCCCCGTCCTCCTCGGCCCCGGCGGAGCTGCCGGAGCAGGACGCGGCCTCGCTCCATCTGGGCGGCACGGCGGAGCTCGACAACTCCGTGAAGGGCGCCAAGAGCGCGAACGGGCAGTACATCAACCTCAACGAGGTGGGCCGTTCGGCGACCTGGACGGTCGAGGTGCCGGAGGACGGCGAGTACACGCTGTTCGTGACGTACGGCGTGCCGGGCAAGGACGCGAAGACGTCCCTGACGGTCAACTCCGAGGACCCGCGCGACATCAACATGAAGAACTTCGCGAACGCCCCCGAGGGCGATCTGGAGAAGGGCTGGACGACGACGTACGCCTACGTCAACCTCGTCAAGGGCCAGAACACGCTGATGATCTCGTGCAACGAGGGCGATCAGTGCGACGCCAACCTGGACCAGCTGTCGCTGAAGGCCGGTCACCAGACCCGCTGACCGGCGCCACACACGTTCCGGCCCCCTCGCCTCCGGGCGAGGGGGCCGTGGCGTTCGCGGGCCGAGCTCAGCCCATCAGGGCGAGGAAGCCGGCCACGGTCGCGGCCATGGCCTCGCGGCCGGGGGCGATGTACTTGCGGGGGTCGACGCCCGTGGTGTTCTCGGCGAGGTGGGCGCGGACGGCTCCGGTGAACGCGGTGTTCAGAGCGGTGCCGACGTTGATCTTGACCATGCCGGAGGCGGCGACGGCCTGGCGGATCTCGGCGTCCGGGACGCCGCTGGAGCCGTGCAGGACGAGCGGGACGGGGACGGCGTCGCGGAGGCGGCCGATCAGCTCGTGGTCGAGGGCGGCGGTGCGCTCGGTCATGGCGTGCGAGGAGCCGACGGCGACGGCGAGGGCGTCCACGCCGGTGGCGGCGACGTACGCGGCGGCCTCGTCCGGGTCGGTGCGGACGCCGGGGGCGTGGGCGTCGAGCGGGGCCTCGCCCTCCTTGCCGCCGACCTTGCCGAGTTCGGCCTCGATCCAGATGCCGCGCTCGTGGCCCCAGGCGACGGCCTCGGCGGTGGCCCGGACGTTGTCCTCGTAAGCGAGCTTCGAGGCGTCGAACATGACGGAGCCGAAGCCCTCGTCGTGGGCCCGGTGGAGCAGGTCGGCGGACTCGACGTGGTCGAGGTGCAGGGCGAGCGGGGCGCTCGACGTGCGGGCGACGGCGGCGGCCGCGGCGGCGATGGCGGTGAGCCGGCCGCCGTGGAACCTCACGGCGTTCTCGGAGATCTGGAGGATGGCGGGGGCGCCGGCGCGTTCGGCGCCGGTGGCGATGGCCTCCGCGTGTTCCAGCGTGATGACGTTGAAGGCGGCGATCCCGCGCCCCTGGGCCTGGGCTGCGGAGACGAGTTCACCGGTGCTGACGAGCGGCATTGCTGACCTCTGTTGTTTCCCCGGGTCCGGCGGACGGGCCCGGTGCGGGGCGGGGGCGGGCCCCCGCTGCTGGTGCGGTTCTCAGGCCGCCGCTCCTGGTCCTTGTTCCTCGACGGCCACGCGCGGCAGCAGCTCCTCGTACGCCGTGCGGTCGAAGTCGCCCGCGGTGGGGGCCAGCACGGTCGCCGTCGACAGTGCCACCGCCCGGCGCAGCCGGTCCGGCCAGCTCAGGGACTCCACGAGTCCGGAGAGCAGTCCGGCCACCGCGGAGTCGCCCGCTCCGGTCGGGTTGCCCTTGACGGGGGCGGGCGGCGAGGCCCGCCAGACGCCGTCCGGGGTGACCGCGAGCATGCCGTCCGGGCCGAGCGAGGCGATGACGCCGTGGGCGCCGCGGCGGCGGGCGTCGCGGGTGGCGCGCAGGGGCTCGCGGGAGCCGGTGAGCTGGGCGAGCTCGTCGGAGTTCGGCTTGATCAGGTCGGGGCGGGCGGCGATGCCCCGGCGCAGCGGTTCGCCGCTGGTGTCCAGGAGGACGGGGACGCCGGCGGCGCGGGCGAGCCGGACGAGTTCGCCGTAGGCGCCGACGTGGATGCCGGGCGGGAGGCTGCCGCACAGGGCGACGGCGTCGGCGGTCTCCAGGAGGCCGGCGTACGCGTCGAGGAAGGCGGTCCACTCGTCGGCGCCGACGTGCGGTCCGGGTTCGTTGAACTGGGTGGTGTCGCCGGTGGCGGCGTCGACGACCGCGAGGGTGCGGCGGGTGTCGCCGGCGACGGGGACGAGCGCGTCGGTGAGGGCGCCCTTCTGCCGGGGGAGCGCGGCGAGCAGGTCGCGCAGGACGGCCCCGGTGGCGCCGCCGGCGAAGCCGGTGACGACGGTGTCGTGGCCGAGGGCGGTGAGGACGCGGGCGACGTTGAGGCCCTTGCCGCCGGGGCGCTCGGAGAGATCGGTGACCCGGTGGCTGGAGTGCGGTACGAGGGCGGGGACGCCGTACGTCAGGTCGAGTGCCGTGTTCAGCGTGACCGTGAGGATCACCGCGGCCGCCCCTTCGCTTTCGATCCGTGCCGAGCGCTGATTCCTTGCCGGAACGCGCTTTCCGTGCTGGTTTCCCAGGCGATCATGCCAAAGAGGGGGCGGTCGGCCCAGACCTGGGGACCAACCGCCGTCTCTTCGTTACGTAGCCCGCCGCGCGGACTTCAGCCGGCCGCGGCCTCGGGCCGGACGATCCACTCGCCCTTGCGCATGACGCCCTTGAGCCGGAAGTCCGCGTCGAGGACTACCAGGTCGGCGTCCTTGCCGGGCTCCAGCGAGCCGACCCTGTCGTCCACGCCGAGGAGGCGGGCCGGGTTGGCGGAGATGGACCGGACCACGTCCTCGACGGGGATGCGGTCGATGGTCACGGCCCGGTGGAAAGCGGTGTCCAGGGTGAGCGTGGAGCCCGCGATGGAGTTGCCCTCGACGAGGCGGGCGACGCCGTTCTCGACGTTCACGGCGAGCGGGCCGAGCTGGTAGCGGCCGTCGCCGAAGCCGGCCGCGTCCATGGCGTCGGTGATCAGGGCGACGCGTTCGGCGCCGGCGTGGTGGTAGGCCAGTCCGAGGGCGGCCGGGTGCAGGTGCGTACCGTCGTTGATCAGCTCGACGGTGACCCGCTCGTCCTCCAGGAGGGCGGCGATCGGGCCGGGCGCGCGGTGGCCGATGGCCGGCATCGCGTTGTAGAGGTGCGTGGCGACGGTGGCACCGGCGTCGATCGCCTCGACGGTCTGCTCGTACGTGGCGTCGGTGTGGCCGATGGCCGCGATGACACCGTGCTCGGCGAGCAGCCGTACGGAGTCGATGCCGCCGGGCAGCTCGGTGGCGAGGGTGAACATCTTCGCGGTGCCGCGTGCGGCGTCCATCAGCTTGCGGACCTCGGCCGGGTCCGGGTCGCGCAGCAGGGCCTCGCTGTGGGCGCCCTTGCGGCAGGGGGAGATGAAGGGGCCCTCGAAGTGGATGCCGGCGAGATCGCCCTGTTCGACGAGCTCGGAGAGGATGCCGGCGCGCTCGGCGAGGAAGTCCATCTCGCCGGTGACCGTGGAGGCGACCAGGGTGGTGGTGCCGTGCTCGCGGTGGGTGCGGACGCCGGTGAGGACCTCGTCGACGGTGCCGGAGGTGAAGGACGCGCCGCCGCCGCCGTGGTTGTGCATGTCCACGAAGCCGGGGACGATCCAGTGGCCGGAGAGGTCCAGGACCGGGGCGTTCTCGGCCCCGTCGCCGGCGATGCGGGTGCCCTCGACGATCACCCGGCCGTCCTCGACGGTGCCGGTGGGCAGTACCACCCGGGCCCCTGCGAGAACGGTGCTGTCTGCGCGTCCGGCCATCAGGCGGATACCTCCGTGGAGAGTAGATCCCAGGCGAGCAGCCCTGCGCCCAGGCATCCGGCGGTGTCCCCGAGGGCCGCCGGGACGATGTGGGGCAGCTTCTGGAACGTGACGCGTTCCTCGACGGCCGCACGGAGTGGTGTGAACAAGGTTTCCCCGGCCTCGGCGAGCCCGCCACCGATGATGAGCGTGCGCGGGTCCAGCAGGGTGAGCGCGGTGACGAGCCCGGCGGCGAGCGCGTCCACGGCGTTCTGCCAGACCTCGACGGCCTTCGGGTCGCCCGATTCGACGGCCTTCGCGCAGTCGGCGGCGTCCGCCTCCGGGTCGCCGGACGCGGCCGCCCAGGCGCGGCTGACGGCGGAGGCGGAGGCCAGGGTCTCCAGGCAGCCGCGCTGGCCGCAGCCGCAGTCGGGGCCGTCCGGGCGGATGACGATGTGGCCGATCTCGCCCGCGTAGCCGTGGGCGCCCTCCTCGATCGCGCCGGCGATGCCGATGGCCCCGGCGATGCCGGTGCCGAGCGGGATGAAGAGGAAGCGGTCGGCGCCCTGGCCCGCGCCGATCCGGCCCTCGGCGAGGCCGCCGGTGCGGACGTCGTGGCCGAGCGCCACGGGCACGCCGCCGAGGCGTTCGCCGAGCAGCTGCCGCATGGGTACGTCGCGCCAGCCCAGGTTCGCCGCGTAGACGGCGATCCCCTTCTCGGCGTCGACGATGCCGGGGACCGCGACTCCGGCCGCGACGGCGCTCTCGCCGAAGTGCTCCTCGCCGTACGCGCGCAGGTCGGCGGCGAAGGTCAGGATCGACTCCACGACGGCTTCGGGGCCGCGCTCCCTGCCGGTCGCGCGCCGTGCCTCGTGGAGCAGGGCGCCGTCGGCCCCGACCAGTGCGGCCTTCATTCCGGTGCCGCCCACATCGAGGGCGATGACGTGTTTCACGTGGAACAGTTTCGCCCGAGGGACCCAAAAGGTCTAGTCCACTATCGCTGTTTGTTGCGCATCCATACAAAATCCCGGTACCGGTTACGGGGAACGGTCCCGGATTGTCGAGAACCGTCCCCCGGCGGGCCCGGTGGCCCTACTCCGGCAGGATCACGCTGCGCGAGAGGTTGCGCGGGTGGTCGGGGTCGTACCCCTTCGACTCGGCCAGCACCACCGCGAGCCGCTGCGCGCGGATCAGGTCGGCCATGGGGTCCGCCGAGCGGTGGGCGACCAGCGTCCCGCCGACCGCCGCCACCTCGCCCGCCAGTCCCTCGGGCAGGGCGCCGAAGACCCAGGCGACCCGGTTCGGTCCGGTGATCGCGATCGGGCCGTGGCGGTACTCCATCGCCGGGTACGACTCGGTCCAGGCGCCCGCCGCCTCGCGCATCTTCAGCCCGGCCTCCTGGGCCAGCCCGTAGGTCCAGCCGCGCCCGAGGAACGTCCACTGCTCGGCCGCGACGACCGCCTCGTCCAGCGGCTCGGTCACCGCCAGCTCCGCGTCCACCGCCGCCTCGGCCACCGTCTTCACGCCCGCCGGAAGCGGACCGGCCGCCTCCAGGCCGGCGCGCAGGAAGGCGAGCGCGGTGGTGGCGAACCGGGTCTGGACCACCGACTCCTCGTCCGCCCAGTCGAGTACGGCGACCGCGTCGGCGGCCTCCATGACCGGCGTCCCCGGGTCGCCGGTCAGCGCGACGGTGGCGGTCCTCCCGCGCAGCTCGCCCAGGAGCGCCAGCACCTCGCTCGTCGTACCGGACCGCGTGATCGCCACCACCCGGTCGTACGGGCGGCCCACCGGGAACTCCGAGGAGGCGTACGCGTCCGTCTCGCCCTGCCCGGCGGCCTCCCGCAGCGCCGCGTAGGCGATGGCCATGAACCAGGAGGTGCCGCACCCGGTGACCGCGACGCGCTCGCCCGGTCTCGGCAGCCCCTCGAACTCCGCGCCCGCCTGCGCGGCACGCCGCCAGCAGCTGGGCTGGGTGGCAATTTCGGTTGCGGTACGCGACATGCGGAACGGCTCCTTGCGGTGGGCGGGCGAGGCGACTCGGCGGGGAGGTGGTGCGCACGGACCAGGGGCCGGACCGGAGTTGACTAAAGGTCTGGACCAATAAGACTCATACGCCGAGACCTACTTAGCAGCCGCCGCGGGCCCCGTGCAATGCTGCTGCGTTGTGGAAGCGATACCTCCGTGGTGTAGACCTCTATGCCGATGGCGGGGAAAATCGCAGCTCACCCGGAGGGCCCCGCGCGGACGCGGGAGCCCCGGGCGGTGCAATCGACGAGGACGGACTGAGCTGTGCAGCGGCGTTACTTGGGACTGACGGCGGCTGTCGCCGTGATGGGGATGACGGCCACGCTGTCGGGCTGTGGCGGTGACGGCGGCTCGGGCGACGCCACGCTGACGGTCGTCGCGGCCGACTACGGCACCGGCGAGGCGAACAAGTCCGACAAGTACTGGGACGGAGTCGCCCGCAGCTTCGAGGCGTCCAACCCCGGGATCAAGGTCGACGTCACCGTCCTGCCCTGGACCGACATCGACCGCGAGGTCGCCAAGATGGTCAAGGACGGCAAGGCCCCCGACATCGCGCAGATCGGCGCCTACGCGGACTACGCCAAGGCCGGGAAGCTCTACTCCGCCGACGAGATGCTGAGCATCCCCACCCAGGCCAACTTCCTGCCGAAGCTCGTCGACGCCGGACGGGTCAACCGCATCCAGTACGGGCTGCCCTTCGTCGCCAGCACCCGGCTGCTCTTCTACAACAAGAAGTTCTTCAGCCAGGCCGGCCTCCAGGCCCCCCGCACCTGGAGCGACATCGCCTCCGACGCCGCCGCGCTCAAGCAGCGCGGTGTGACGTACCCCTTCGCGCTGCCGCTCGGCCCCGAGGAGTCCCAGGCCGAGACCCTGATGTGGATGCTCAGCGGGGGCGGCGGCTACACCGACGAGGTCGGCTCGTACGACATCGAGTCGGAGGAGAACGTCAAGACGTTCAACTGGCTGAAGACGAACCTCGTCGACAAGGGCCTCGTCGGCCCCGTCGCGCCCGGCAAGCTGAACCGGGCGAAGGCCTTCGAGGCGTTCACCAAGGGCCAGGTCGGCATGCTCAACGGCCACCCCACGCTGATGGAGGAGGCCGAGCAGCAGGGCGTCGAGGTCGGCATGGTCCCGCTGCCCGGCGAGAACGGCCACACCGAGGCGTCGATGGGCGTCGCCGACTGGATCATGGGCTTCAAGCAGAACGGCCACCGGACCCAGATCGGCAAGTTCTTCAACTTCCTGTTCACCGACAAGAACGTCATCGAGTTCGCCGACATGTACGACCTGCTGCCGGTCACGGACAGCGCGTCGGCGGCGATGGAGGACGACTCCAAGTACAAGCCGCTGCACAAGTTCCTGGAGGCGCTGTCGGAGTCCGAGTTCTACCCGTTCGGCAAGACGTCCTGGGCTGCGGCGAGCGAGTCGATCAAGGAGAACATCGGCAAGGCGGTGGAGCCGGGGGCGAACCCGGAGACCGTGCTCGCGCACATATCGCGGGAGGCGGTCGCGGCGGAGGCGGCGGAGTAGTCCTCCGCGTTTCGTGGGGGCGGGGCGCGCCATATATTGGCTGATATGACCGCCCACCCCCCGAACGGCCCTGCCGATCCCGCCCCGCTGTCCGACCGCGACCGCGCGGTGCTGGCGGTCGAGCGGCAGTCGTGGGCGGGGCCGGGGGCGAAGGAGCGGGCGATCCGCGAGCGGTTGGGGCTGTCGCCGACGCGGTACTACCAGCTCCTGAACGCCCTGCTGGACGACCGGCGGGCGCTGGAGGAGGACCCGGTGACGGTGAACCGCCTCCGCCGCGTCCGGGAGGCGCGGCGGGGGAGGCGGTAGGGCGCGGTGCGCCTGCGGCGAGCCTGTTCCCCACCTCGCCCCTCCCCGAACCCGGGGCGCCGCCCCGGACCCCGCGCCTCAAACGCCGGCGGGGCTGGAAGTGGCACCGGCGAAGCCAAAAGCTGCCGCAGCTGCCCGGCAGCGAAAGCAAAACCAAGCCCCTGCGGCGTTTGAGCAGCAGGGCGCGGGGCGGAGTCCCGGGGGCGCGTCGGCCAAGTCCAGCCCCTGCGGCGTTTGAGCAGCGGGGGTTCGGGGTGGAGCCCCCCGGGGGTGCGTCGGCCGAATCCAGCCCCTGCGGCGTTTGAGCAGCGGGGTGCGGGGCGGAGCCCCGGGGGTGCGTCGGCCAAGTCCAGCCCCTGCGGCGTTTGAGCAGCGGGGGTTCGGGGGCGGCGCCCCCGTGGCGGTGGGCCCGGGGGCGGATACGCTCGACCGCATGGGCACCCAACCGCACACCCCCGCCGGCCACCGCGGCCTGGACGCCATCCTCGCCCGGCCGGCCGAGGCCCTCGTCGCGCTCGACTTCGACGGCACGCTGGCGGACATCGTGCCGGACCCCGAGCAGGCCAGGGCGCACCCCGGAGCCGTGGAGGCGCTGGCCGCCCTCGCGCCGAAGGTCGCGTCCGTGGCCGTGATCACCGGGCGGCCCGCCGCGGTCGCCGTGCGGTACGGCGGGTTCGCGGAGGTCGAGGGGCTCGACCACCTCGTCGTACTCGGGCACTACGGGGCCGAGCGCTGGGACGCCGCCACGGGGACCGTGCACGCCCCCGCCCCGCACCCCGGCGTCGACACCGCACGTGCAGAACTCCCCCGCGTACTGGAGGAGTTCGACCCGCAGGGGGAGGCCTGGACCGAGGACAAGGGCCGCGCCCTCGCCGTGCACACCCGCCGCGCCGCCGACCCGCAGGCCGCGTTCGACGCGCTGCGCGGGCCCCTCGGCGAGCTGGCCGCCGAGCACGGGCTGATCGTCGAACCGGGGCGCCTGGTCCTGGAGTTGCGGCCCCCAGGCATGGACAAGGGCGTCGCACTCACCGAGTACGTGCGCGAGATCGGCGCCACGTCCGTGCTGTACGCGGGCGACGACCTGGGCGACCTCGCCGCGTACGCCGCCGTGGAGAAGCTGCGGACGGACGAGGAGAACCCCGTACCGGGGCTGCTCGTCTGCAGCGGCAGCGCCGAGGTCCCGGAGCTGGCCGACCGCGCCGACCTGTCCGTGCCGGGGCCGGGCGCGGTCGTGGCGTACCTCCGCGCCCTGGCCGACCGCCTGCCCTAATCGCGCCGCAGCGCCTCCAGCTGGTCCAGGAACCACCGCTGCGGCGGCAGCGCGGTCGCCGCGTCGGCCAGGCGCTCCGAGCGGGCGGCGCGCACGTCGTCCGGGAGCGTCAGCGCCTCGTGGAGCGCGGCCGCCGTCGCCGAGACGTCGTACGGGTTGACCGTGAACGCGTGCTCGCCGAGCTCCTCGTACGCACCGGCCTCCCGCGACAGGACCAGCGCGCAGCCCTCGTCGGAGACGACCGGGATCTCCTTGGCGACCAGGTTCATGCCGTCGCGGATGGGGTTGACGAGGGCCACGTCGGCCAGCCGGTACGCGGCGAGCGAGCGGGCGAAGTCGTCCTTGACGTGGAGGACGACCGGGGTCCAGGAGTCCGTGCCGTACGTCTTGTTGATCGCGTCGGCGACCTGCTGGACCTCCGCGGTGTACTCCCGGTAGACCGCCAGGTCCTGCCGCGAGGGGTAGGCGAACGCGACGTGCACGACGCGCTCGCGCCACTCGGGGCGCTCGTCGAGCAGGGCGCGGTAGGCGTGCAGGCCCCGGACGATGTTCTTGGACAGCTCCGTGCGGTCGACCCGGACGATGGTCTTCCGGTCGGGCCCGATCTGCTCGCGCAGGGCCGCCATCCGCTCGTCGACGTCCGCCTCGTGCGCGCGGCGGCGCAGGAAGCCGGCGTCGGCGCCCAGCCCGTGCACCCCGATGCGGGTGCGGCCGGTGCCGCCCAGGATCTCCGTACAGCAGCCGATGAAGGCGTCCGCCCAGCGGCGGGTCAGGAAGGCGGCGCGGTCGGCGCCGAGGATGCCGCGCAGCAGCTGCTCGGCGATGTCGTCGGGGAGCAGCCGGAAGTAGTCGACGGGCGCCCACGGGGTGTGCGAGAAGTGGCCGATCCGCAGGTCGGGGCGGAGCTCGCGGAGCATGCCGGGGACGAGCGAGAGGTGGTAGTCCTGCACCAGGACGGCCGCGCCCTCGCCCGCCTCCTCGGCGAGCGCCTCCGCGAAGGCCCGGTTGTACGCCTCGAAGGAGGCCCACTGCCTGCGGAACTCCGCGTCGAAGACGGGCTCGACGGGCGTCTGGTACAGCATGTGGTGGACGAACCACAGCACGGAGTTGGCGATGCCGTTGTACGCGTCGGCGTGCACGTCGGCGTCGATGTCGAGCATCCGGACGCCCGGCTCGCCGACCCCGCGGCGCACCGCCTCGCGGTCGCCGTCGCCGAGGGCGGCGCAGACCCACATCTTGTCGTCGACGGCGCTGAGGCCGGAGACGAGTCCGCCCCCGCCCCGTTTCGCTTCGAGGGAGCCGTCCTCGCCCCGTGTGTACGACACGGGACCGCGGTTGGACGCGACGAGGACCTGGGCAGCGGGCTGGTGGGGGGCGTGCTCGGAGACCATGGCCGGAATCTAGCCCGAACCCGATCCGCCCAAACGTACGAAGTCGGACGGGGTGGGGTCGTGATCAGGCCGCGCGCCGTGCCACGTACTCCTCGATCTCCAGCATCGGCGGCCGCTCCTGCGTGTCGACCGGGTGGGTGCGCGGGACGAATCCGCCGGGCCCGCGCTCGAACTGGGTGAGCGACGGGCGGACCAGATGGCCGCGGGAGAGGCGTACCTGCGCGGTGCGGTAGATCGCGGCGGCCATCCGGCCGAGCGCCCGGCCGTCCTGGTGGCGGTGGACACGTACGCCGACGTCGACCTGGGCGAGGGCGTCCAGGCCGACGGTGTGCAGCGCGTCGACGAGCAGCCCGAGCTCGACCCCGTAACCGACCGGGAACGGCAGCCGCTCAAGGAGCGAGCGGCGTACGGCGTACTCGCCGCCCAGCGGCTGGACGAAGCCCGCCAGCAGCGGCCAGTGCAGGTTGAGCAGCGGGCGGGCCACCAGTTCGGTGACGCGGCCGCCCTGGCCCGCGACCTCGCCGAGCGGCCGGTCGTACATGGCCTTGACGAACTGCACCTCGGGATCGTCCAGCAGCGGGCCGACGATGCCGGAGACGAAGTCCGCGGAGAAGTCCTTCAGGTCCGCGTCCACGAAGCACAGGATGTCGCCGCCGGTCACCAGGAGCGAGCGCCAGAGCACCTCGCCCTTGCCGGGGACGGCAGGGAGGCGGGGCAGGATGCTGTCGCGGTGGACGACCCGGGCGCCCGCGCGGCGGGCGACCTCGGCGGTGGCGTCCGTGGAACCGGAGTCGATCACCACCAGCTCGTCGACCAGCCGGACCTTCTCCATCAGCTCGCGCCGGATCGTGGCGACGATGTCCCCGACGGTCTCCGCCTCGTTCAGCGCGGGCAGGACGACGCTCACGCCCGTACCGCGGCCCGCGTGCGCGGCGGCCTGCGCGCTCGCCGACGGGCGGTCGGCGGCCGACCAGGAACGCCTGGTCAACCAGCGTTCGACCTCTTCGAGCACGGTCGATACTCCCTGTATTTGAATCCTCCCCCCAGCTGACGCAGGGGGATTCCTGGCTCACGCTGCCTGCGGGTCAGCGACCCGGCAGGTCTTCCACGATCAACACCAGCCGGGACGAAACCTGCCCGGTTTGGCACGGCAAAGCTTGGAGGTGCGTGTGCCGTCTTGGTTCTCGATCAGCACGTGTGCGGAGCTTGTTCGCACACCGCACGCTTGTCAGCGTACCCGATCATGTGGGCGTCTTTCGCTCTGGGGCGGAAGACCGCTTTCTGTCCTGCTCCGCAGGGGCCCAATTCCTGCCCGGTCCGGGCATCCCGGGCGGCTCGGTGATCCATCTCGCGGTACGGACGACTATCTCAACAGTCCGCTCCTTCGGTTACAGTCTTGAACAACGCGGACGGCCATCGCATGCCGGGGTCGGTCCGCCGACAAATGCCCGGATCCATGATCCGGTGCCACAGCGCTCATCCAGAGGGACAGAGGGAACGGCCCGTTGAAGTCCCGGCAACCCTCCTGCCGACCGCGAGGTCAGGTGGGGAAGGTGCCAATTCCGTCTCGCGGCGAAACGCGCCGTGAGGAAGATGAGGAGAAAGGGCCTCGCCATCATGGCTGTTGAGACTGTCGCAGCAAACACCGAATCCTCTGTGGACCTGGGTCCCGCCGCGGCGCTTTCCTGCCGCGAATGCGGTGAACGGTTCGCACTCGGTCCCATTTTCGCCTGCGCGTCCTGTTTCGGGCCGCTCGAAGTGGCGTACGACCTGCCGAGCGGCTCCCCCGACGAGCTGAAGAAGCGCATCGAGGCCGGTCCGGACAACATCTGGCGTTACGCGCCGCTGCTGCCGGTGCCCGCAGATGTCGCCGGCAAGCCCAATCTCAACCCCGGCTTCACCAAGCTGGTCAAGGCCGACAACCTCGCCCGCGAGCTGGGTGTGACCGGCGGCCTGTACGTGAAGGACGACTCCGGCAACCCGACGCACTCCTTCAAGGACCGTGTCGTCGCGATCGCCGTCGAGGCCGCCCGCGCCTTCGGCTTCACCACCCTGTCCTGCTCCTCCACGGGCAACCTCGCCGGTGCGGTCGGCGCCGCCGCGTCCCGGGCGGGCCTGCGCTCCTGCGTGTTCATCCCGCACGACCTGGAGCAGGGCAAGGTCGTCATGGCCGCGGTGTACGGCGGTGAGCTGGTCGGCATCGAGGGCAACTACGACGACGTCAACCGCTTCTGCTCCGAGCTCATCGGCGACCCGCTCGGCGAGGGCTGGGGCTTCGTCAACGTGAACCTGCGCCCGTACTACGGCGAGGGCTCCAAGACGCTGGCGTACGAGATCTGCGAGCAGCTCGGCTGGCGGCTGCCCGACCAGATCGTCATCCCGGTCGCGTCCGGCTCGCAGCTCACGAAGATCGACAAGGGTCTCCAGGAGCTGATCAAGCTGGGCCTGGTCGAGGACAAGCCGTACAAGATCTTCGGCGCCCAGGCAGAGGGCTGCTCCCCGGTCTCCACCGCCTTCAAGGCAGGCCACGACGTGGTCCGCCCGCAGAAGCCGAACACCATCGCCAAGTCCCTGGCGATCGGCAACCCGGCCGACGGCCCGTACGTCCTGGACATCGCCCGCCGCACCGGCGGCGCCGTCGAGGACGTCGACGACGAGCAGGTCGTCGACGCGATCAAGCTGCTGGCCCGCACCGAGGGCATCTTCGCCGAGACGGCGGGCGGGGTGACGGTCGGCGTGACGAGGAAGCTGATCGAGGCCGGTCTGCTCGACCCGGCGCTCACCACCGTCGTCCTGAACACCGGTGACGGCCTCAAGACGCTGGACGCGGTGGCCGAGACCTCGCAGGCGACCGCCACGATCCGCCCGAGCCTCGACGCCTTCCGCGCCGCGGGCCTCGCCACCAGCTGATCCGCCTCCGACCACCCGAGACTTCAGGAAGGGCACCCGCCATGAGCGTCAAGGTCCGCATCCCCACCATCCTCCGCACCTACACGGGCGGCCAGGCCGAGGTTCCGGCCGAGGGCGCGACCCTCTCCGAGGTCATCGCGTCGCTGGAGAAGGACCACCCGGGCATCGCGGCCCGCGTCCTTGACGACCAGGGCAAGCTGCGCCGCTTCGTCAACGTGTACGTCAACGACGACGACGTGCGCTTCGAGGGCGGCCTCGACGCGGCGACCCCGGACGGCGCCGGCATCTCGATCATCCCCGCCGTCGCCGGCGGCTGAGCCCCCGACTTCGCAGCATCACCGCAATTGCCCCCTCCGCGAGAGAAGCGGAGGGGGCAATTCTGCATGGTTGAGCGCGGTAGAGTGTGGGAAGTCCCCTTCGCTGCGCGTGCCGCCCGCATATGAGAATGCGCCGCCCCACGATCAAATGCAGCCAAAGTGCTTGAGCCTCTTGCGCCATAAGTCACCTTTGCCGGGCCCGACTTGTCCTGCAATCCCGTGAATTCCCCGTATTCGGGCGATCGGTGCTGCGCAGAATTGTCGTCCGACTGACCTGTTGCACAGGGCAGTTGGGCAGATACATTCAGCGGCGGTCGACGCGCTTCGGCGCACACACGTTACAGGGGAGTTAGGCATGGCTCAGGGCACCGTCAAGTGGTTCAACGCGGAGAAGGGGTACGGCTTCATCGCGGTCGACGGTGGTGCGGATGTATTCGTCCACTACAGCGCGATCCAGATGGACGGTTACCGCACCCTCGAAGAAGGTCAGCGGGTCGAGTTCGAAATCTCGCAGGGCCAGAAGGGGCCGCAGGCGGACATGGTCAAGCTCGCCGTCGGCTGAGCCCGGCACGCACGTCGGCCACGACGCTACGCACGTACGAAGGGTCCGTACCTAGGGGTACGGACCCTTCGCGCGTCCCGGGCCCGCCTGCTGCGTGTCCCGGGCACTGTCCACATGCCGAGGGCGACGCTTGCACTCTCGGGGGTCGAGTGCTAATCATTGGCTTAGCACTCTCCAGGTGAGAGTGACAGAACTTGGACCGGGCCGGTGAGGCCCGCAGGCGTGGCGGGGCAAGGAACCGCCAGGCACGCAGGCCGTCCGTCGCGGGCGCCACTCGGTCCGGAGCAATCCACCCCTGTCCGGGAGGACCACTTCACATGGCCAAGATCATCGCGTTCGACGAGGAGGCCCGGCGCGGTCTCGAGCGCGGCATGAACCAGCTCGCCGACGCCGTCAAGGTCACCCTTGGCCCCAAGGGCCGCAACGTCGTCCTCGAGAAGAAGTGGGGCGCCCCCACGATCACCAACGATGGTGTCTCCATCGCCAAGGAGATCGAGCTGGAGGACCCGTACGAGAAGATCGGTGCGGAGCTGGTCAAGGAGGTCGCCAAGAAGACGGACGACGTCGCCGGCGACGGTACGACCACCGCCACCGTTCTCGCCCAGGCGCTCGTCCGCGAGGGTCTGCGCAACGTGGCCGCGGGTGCGAACCCGATGGCTCTCAAGCGGGGCATCGAGAAGGCCGTCGAGGCCGTCTCCGCCGCCCTCCTGGAGCAGGCCAAGGACGTGGAGACCAAGGAGCAGATCGCTTCGACCGCCTCCATCTCCGCCGCCGACACCCAGATCGGCGAGCTCATCGCCGAGGCCATGGACAAGGTCGGCAAGGAAGGCGTCATCACCGTCGAGGAGTCCCAGACCTTCGGTCTGGAGCTGGAGCTCACCGAGGGTATGCGCTTCGACAAGGGCTACATCTCGGCGTACTTCGCCACCGACATGGAGCGCATGGAGTCGTCCCTCGACGACCCGTACATCCTGATCGTCAACTCCAAGGTCAGCAACGTGAAGGACCTCCTTCCGCTGCTGGAGAAGGTCATGCAGTCCGGCAAGCCGCTGCTGATCATCGCCGAGGACGTCGAGGGCGAGGCCCTGTCGACCCTGGTCGTCAACAAGATCCGCGGCACCTTCAAGTCCGTCGCCGTCAAGGCCCCGGGCTTCGGCGACCGCCGCAAGGCCATGCTCGGCGACATCGCCATCCTCACCGGTGGCACCGTGATCTCCGAGGAGGTCGGCCTCAAGCTGGAGAACGCCGGTCTCGACCTGCTCGGCCGCGCCCGCAAGGTCGTCATCACCAAGGACGAGACGACGATCGTCGACGGCGCCGGTGACAGCGACCAGGTCCAGGGCCGCGTCAACCAGATCCGTGCCGAGATCGAGAACTCCGACTCGGACTACGACCGCGAGAAGCTCCAGGAGCGCCTGGCGAAGCTGGCCGGCGGCGTGGCCGTCATCAAGGCCGGTGCCGCCACCGAGGTCGAGCTCAAGGAGCGCAAGCACCGCATCGAGGACGCGGTGCGCAACGCCAAGGCCGCCGTCGAGGAGGGCATCGTCGCCGGTGGTGGCGTGGCTCTGCTCCAGGCCTCGGCCGTCTTCGAGAAGCTCGAGCTCTCGGGTGACGAGGCGACCGGCGCCAACGCCGTGAAGCTCGCGCTGGAGGCCCCGCTCAAGCAGATCGCCGTCAACGGTGGTCTCGAGGGTGGCGTCGTCGTCGAGAAGGTGCGCAACCTGCCGATCGGTCACGGCCTCAACGCCGCGACCGGCGAGTACGTCGACATGATCGCCGAGGGCATTCTCGACCCGGCGAAGGTCACGCGCTCCGCCCTGCAGAACGCCGCGTCGATCGCCGCGCTGTTCCTCACCACCGAGGCCGTCATCGCCGACAAGCCGGAGAAGGCCGCCGCCGGCGGCGCTCCGGGCGGCATGCCGGGCGGTGACATGGACTTCTGATCCTGACGGATCGGCAGTTCCAGCAGTACCAAGACACCGGCCCCCGGGGACTCGTCCCCGGGGGCCGGTGTCGTTGTGTGTACGTGTACGGGCTCAGCCCGCGTTGAGCCCGTCGACCAGGCGGCGAGGAACCGGTCGCGTCCGGGGAAGCGGGGAGCCGCCAAGCACTTGCGTCTCTTTCTGCAAAAAACATACGACTGGATGCATCTGTACTTCAGTCGTGCGGAAATTTGGTTGCACGGCTCTTGTGGGTGGGCTGGTGCGCGCCCTACTGTCGCCTCACTCATGACGGCGGCGACTCCCCACGCGCGCACGGCCGTTGACACCCAGGACTCAGAGAAACGGGCATGCGATGTCACGGAAGACCGCCGCTGCTGCGGCTCCGGTGCGAAGACCGCGCCGGACAGGGCTGTACGCGACCGCCGTCGCCTCGGTGACCGCGGCCGCCGTGGGCCTCGGCGCACTGGCCGCCGCCCCCGCGTCCGCCGAACCCCGCCCCGCCGCCCCGGTCGTCACCCGGGCCGCCCTCGATCCCGCGCTGGTCCAGGGGCGCGGCGCGAAGGTGGCCTTCGCCGAGCAGGAGGCCGAGAACGCGGTCACGAACGGCACGGTCATCGGCCCGGACCGGGACGCGTACACGCTGCCGTCCGAGGCGTCCGGCCGTAAGGCGGTCAAGCTGGCGCCCGGGCAGCACGTGGAGTTCACGCTGCCCGCGGCGGCCAACGCGATCACCGTCCGCTACAGCATCCCGGACGCGCCGGGCGGCGGCGGGATCACGGCCCCGCTGGACGTCTCGGTGAACGGCACCAAGCGGTCCACGATGACGCTGACCTCGCAGTACTCCTGGCTGTACAACCAGTACCCGTTCTCCAACGACCCGGGCGCCGGGCTGCTCCACCCGGACTGGTGGATCACCGAGTGCTCCTGCGTGCCGGCCGGGACGACGCCCGCCCCGGTCGTCGACAAGCCGTTCCGGCCCAGCCACTTCTACGACGAACAGCGCCTCCTGCTCGGCCGTACGTACCGCGCGGGCGACACCGTACGGCTGACCGTGCCGGCCGGCAGCCGGGCCGCGTGGACGGCGATCGACCTGCTGGACTCGGAGCGCGTCGGGCTGCCGCACGTCGAGCTGCTCGCCGCCAACGTCCTCGCGTTCGGGGCCGATCCGACCGGGCGGCGGGACGCGGCGGGCGCGATCGAGAGGGCCATCGCGTTCGCCCGGCGCACCCACCTGAAGGTGTACCTGCCGCCGGGGACGTACCGCGTGGACCGGCACATCGTCGTCGACGACGTCACGATCACCGGCGCGGGCAGCTGGTACACGAAGGTCAAGGGCCGCGAGGTCGCGCTCGACGAGCCCGCCGCCGACGGGTCCACGCACACCGGCGTCGGCTTCTACGGGAAGTCCGCGGCCGAGGGCGGCAGCCGCAACGTGCACCTGTCGGGCTTCGCCATCGAGGGCGACGTGCGCGAGCGCATCGACACCGACCAGGTCAACGCGATCGGCGGCGCGATGAGCGACTCGACGATCACCGGCCTCCACATCAGCCACACCAAGGTCGGCATGTGGTTCGACGGCCCGATGAAGAACCTGCGGGTCTCCGACACGATGATCACCGACCAGATCGCGGACGCCGTCAACTTCCACACCGGCGTGACCGGTTCACGCGTCACGAACACCTTCGTACGCAACTCGGGCGACGACGGCCTCGCGATGTGGGCCGAGAGGACGACCAACGCCCGCAACACCTTCGACCACAACACCGTCCAGACGCCGGTCCTCGCCAACGGCATCGCGATCTACGGCGGCACCGACATCACGGTCTCGGACAACCTGGTCGCGGACCCGGTCCGCGAGGGCAGCGCCCTGCACCTCGGCGCCCGCTTCGGCGCGGAGCCGTTCGCGGGGAAGGTGAACCTCACGGGCAATACGACGGTCCGTGCGGGCACGTACGAACTCAACTGGAAGATCGGCCTCGGCGCGCTGTGGGTCTTCGCCCTGGACCGGAGCATCGACGGCGCCGACATCCGGGTCACCGGCAACGACTTCCTGGACAGCACGTACAACGCGGTCATGCTGGTCTCGGACTGGGCGGTGAAGGACCAGTACGTCATCGAGAACATCCACTTCAAGGACCTACGCGTCGACGGTACGGGCACCTCGGTCCTGAGCGCCCGTGCGGCGGGCGGCGCGACCTTCGAGAACGTGGACGCGCGCAACGTGGGCGCGGTGGGCGTGAACAACTGCGGCTCGTTCAACTTCCCCGCCACGGGCTCCGAGTTCGCGCTCACGGACCTGGGCGGCAACAACGGCGGCTGGCTCGCCCCGTGGCTCCTGCCCAACACGATCACCTGCGACGACCGCCCGGAGGTCGTCCCGCCGCCGGCGCCGGGGGCGTGGTGACGAGTTCCTGACGGCCCGACGGCCACGGGGACGGCTGATTGCATACGCTCGGCACAGCGCACGGCAACCAGCCGTCCACTCGACGCACGGGAGAGACCACCGGTATGGCCGTCATCCACCGCACCACGCTGTCACCGACCAAGCTCGAACTGCTCACCGCCTGGCTTCCGTCCCGCCCCTGGTACGCGGGCTCCGCGAGCCCGGTCCTGGCCAGGACCGGCGGCTTCCGGCTCGACGATCCGCAGGGTGAGGTGGGCATCGAGTTCATGGTGGTCACCGACACATCGGGCGCCGAGCCGGTGGCGTACTTCGTGCCGCTCACCTACCGGGGCGCGCCGCTCGCGGGCGCCGAGGACGCGCTCGTCGGCACGACCGAGCACGGGGTGCTCGGGAAGCGCTGGGTGTACGACGGCGGCCACGACCCGGTCCTGGCGGAGCAGCTGTTCGCCCTCCTCGACGGCCGCGCCGAGCCCCAGGCCCAGAGCGAGACGGACACCCCGGACCCCACGATCACCCACCCCTCCACCGGCGGCCCCTTCGGCTCCGCCGTCGCCACGGTGACCGACGGCCCCGAGGGCACGGACCTCTCCGTCACGGGTGCGACGCTGCACCTGAACCGTGTCCTGCGCCCCGCCGACGCGATGCCGGAGGGCACGGGGGGCCACATCTCCGGCCCGTGGCGTACGCCGGAGGACGCGGAGGTGCGAGGGGCGTTCGCGGTGTTGCGTACGGCGTAGGGCCCGAAGACCCCCGCTCACCGGTCGGCACTGCCCGGCGGGACGACCCACTCGGCGGGCTGGCCGGTGAGCGAGGCGATCATGTCGAAGTCGCCGTCGTAGTGCAGAACGGTCAGCCGGTTCAGCTCCGCGGTCGCGGCGATCAGTAGATCGGGCAGCGACAGGGCGCGGTGGAAGCCGGCGTGGAGAGCCTGGTGTTGCACTTCCAGGGCGCGGGTGAAGGCGTCGTCCGTCACGTACAGGTAATCGAAGGCGTGCAACCAGGTGCTGATCCTGGTCGCCTCCGGGCTGTCCCGTGCCGAGTGGACCATCTCGTATTCGGTGGGCTGGCAGACGGCCAGCAGATACCGCTCGTGCAGCGGCTTGAGTACCTGCTTGACGGCGGGTTTCGTCCAGCGTGCCAGCGCGGACTTGTCGATCAGATAGCGGTCCTGCATCAGGCGGCCCGGCCGCCGCCGCGCTTGAGGCTGCCGTCGGCATTGCGGGGCCCCGTGCTCTCGACGATCTCGCTGAAGTCGAGCTCACCGGCGTCCATGGCATCGAACCCCTCTTGCCGCAGGTGGCGCTTGACCGCGTCCTCCATGGCGAGGCGCACCGCCTGAGCCTTGGTCTTGGTGCCGAATATGCGCATGGCCTCGGCGACCATGGCCTCGTCGAGGTCGATGACGGTCCTGGCCATGTGCGCGCTCCTTGCTCCTGCCTCCGGGGCTAAAACGATATCACTTGGATGGTTCCCGCGATATCGTTTCGGGTGGCGCTGGGCATGCACGCCCGCCTTGACCGCACCGCCCGGAGGAACCCGTGCCATACCCGCAGCCCCTCACCCCCGAGGAGTCACTCGCCGACGCGAAGAAGCGGCTGGACCTTCCGCGCATCGTCGTGATCTGCGGTTCCACCCGCTTCATGGCCGAGATGACCGAGGCCGAACTGCGGGAGACCGAAGCCGGCAGGATCGTCGTCAAGCCGGGATGCGACCTGAAGTCGCCGCACGCACTGTGGTCCGACCCCGTCGAGGCCGAAGCGCTGAAGGCCCGGCTCGACGAGCTGCACCGGGCGAAGATCCGGCTCGCCGACGAGGCGCTCGTGGTCGGCGACTACATCGGGGACAGCACCCGGGCGGAGATCGCGTACGCCCGATCGCTGGGCAAGCCGGTGCGGTTCACGCACCCGGAGGCCGACCCCGAGGCCTGACGGCCACCCTCGCCGAAGGGGGTGCGGCGGCAGCCGAAAGCCCTTCTTGCCAGGGGGTGGCCTCGCTCACCGGTCGGCGCTGCCCGGGGGCTGGGGCTCGTCGTACGTGATCACGATCGGCGGGTTCGCTTCTGCGAGGGTGCGGGTCGGCATCGTCGCGATCTCCTCGTGCCTCCATTCCCGGTAGAAGCGCTCTCCGTGGGCGTCGGTGATGTCGATGACCAGGCCGGTCCATTCCTCGGCGGGCCGGTCGGGGACGAGGCCCAGTTCGTAGGTGGCGTCCCGGAGGAGGGATTCGGTGATCCGGATGCCGGTGAGGCGTTCGGCCAGGGCGAGGACCGCCGCCTTTTCGTCGACGTCGGGGGCGCTCTCGTCGTGCTCGCCCTCCGGGGTCAGCGGGAAGCCGACTTCCCGCATGAGGGGCACGAGCTCGTCGGGGCCGTTGCCGTAGCGCGCCGAGGCGCCCTCGAACGTCGTACGCAGTGCACCGTCCTCGAACCAGTGGAACAGGTCGATCGGCTTGCCGCCGTTGGTGGAGTGCGCCACGACCCGGCCGCCGCCCTGCGACAGCGTCTCCGCGCACGTGTCCTCGAGCCCGAGGCCGCCGTCGAAGCCGAGGACGAGCGTCCAGTCGCCGTCTTCGCCCGGGGTGCTGAAGGCGCCGGCGATGTAGGAATCGTCGCTGTAGTCGTCCACCTCGTCCCGGTGGGCGTCGTTCACTTCGACGAGCCCGTCCGTCCCTTCCACGGCGCCGCGCGGCTCCGCCCGCATCGCGCGCAGCACCTCCTGCGGGCTGCGCCCCCGTATCAGCGTCAGGGCGTACCCCATGTCCCTCGCGTGGTGAAAGAACGGCGAGGTACGGATCCAGGCGTAGTCGTGCGCGGTCACCGAGTTCATACGGTGCAGTGTGGCCGATGCCACTGACATTGATGCCGATACTCGGGCCCCGGTGGTCGTGGCTCTGCCACTGACTGGAATCCGTGCCGGGGCTTCTCGCAGCGTTGAGCGGCACTCCGGCGACGGCGGAACGCCCTTGAGCGCACCGGGTGGCCGTGGCAGGGTCACGTTGCATGATCGATGGATTCGCGAAGGACCACCTGCACGGGCGGCTGCGGCGGGACCGTGAGGCGCTGCTCTGGAAGCTCGACGGGTTGTCCGAGTACGACGCCCGTCGGCCTTTGACAGCGACCGGGACGAGCCTTCTCGGCCTGGTCAAGCACGTGGCCACCGTCGAGGCCAGGTACTTCGGTGAGGTCTTCGGCCGCCCGTTCCCGGAGCCGATGCCCCGGTGGCAGGACTCCGACGGCAGCGATCTGTGGGCGGCGGCGGACGAGACATGCGAGCAGATCATCGGGCTCTATCGGCGCACGTGGGAGCACTCCGACGCGACGATCGACGCGCTCGCGATCGACGCCCCCGGCCGCATCCCCTGGTGGCCGGAGCCGTACACCGACACGAACCTGTTCGCCGTCCTCGTCCACGTGCTCGGCGAAACCGTTCGCCACGCCGGGCACGCCGACATCCTGCGCGAGGGCCTGGACGGCCGGACCGGGGTGCGTCCCGAACACGAAAAGGAGATCGACGAGAAGGCCCGTGCGGCCTACCGCGCGAAGGTCGAACGGGCGGCGAGGCCGGCCGCGCCCGTCGAGCCGTAGGACGGTCCCGCCCGGCCCGTCAGCGGCTGGGGCGGTCCGACTTCGGGATCAGGCCCGCGCATTTGCCGCCCGGTAGCGCGTCGGCCGTGCCGGGGGCCCGGCATTCGCTGCATTCCAGGGTGCGCAGGACCGTCTGTGGTTCCCGGGGCGGGGGGAGCTTGTTCTGGAGGCGGGTGGCCACGAACGCGGCCGGGTGGTGGACGCGGCTCGGGAGGCCCGTGGTCAGGGCCTGGAGGATCTCCGGGGGCGTGGCGCCCCGGTTCAGCCACTCGGTCACCCCGGGTTCCAGGGCCACGCAGTCGCGGTGGGACAGCGACAACGCGGGCGCGGTGCGGCCCAGCGCCGCCAGCAGGATGAACGCCTTCGAGCGCGTGGCCCGTTGGGGCTCCTTCGGTACGTCGCCCCGGCTGAACGCCGCCCACCACGCGTTGTCCCGTGCGGTGCGGGAGAAGAACGTACGCGTCACCCACAGCAGGTTCTCGCCGCTCGCCACGCACTCGCTGCCCCGGCGCAGGTGGCCCGCTTCCTGGAGGCGGTTCAGCGTGGTGCGGATCGCGCATTGCCCGTACGGCAGTGCCTTCGCGAGCGTCTTCACGGAGATGTCGGCGCCGTCGCACAGCCCGTCGATGTACGCGGCGATGGCGGCGTCGCGGGGAAGCAGATGGGCGAAGTCCGAACCCGTATGCGGGCGTTGGTCGGGCGCCGAGCGCTTTCCGTAACCGGGGTTCGCCATCGGGTGGTCGGACGAGGGGGTACTACTAAACTGGCTGTCAGCCATGAGGTCGCGCTCCGGGCGATCGAGGTGGTCAGGCCTCTGGCGGTGTTTCTGCACCGGCAGGGGCCGTCTTGGTCTGTGTCCTCGCTGAAGCTAGAGCGCGCCTACCCTCCGTCGCAACTCGAACGCGAAAAGTGAACCCTTGCGGGTCACAAGGGTGGGCGGGTGGGTACAAGCCCTCCCAACCATTCCGTTGAAAGAGCGCTCGAAGCTCGCGACTTGAGCCCCGGGGAGTGCGATAGCGCTCATCTCTGAAGTTGGCGAGATTCTGTCGAGTGAACCTCGCTACCAGTGACACGCGTTAGGCGCGCTGGGATCCTGCGGCCAGTCCCGCCGTCGGAGCCCACAGGAGAGCAACGATGAACATGTCGAAGAAGGACGAAGCGCTCATGAACATGGCTGAGGCCATGATCCGGTCGGGTCAGCCGGACCGAGCCGAGAAGGCGGTGCGGTCCATTGAGGACGCCTTCGCCAGGGACCACGGACTGATGTGTATCTCCAGCGATATCGCCCTTGTCGCTGCTCGAATGGGTAACGGACGGGAGGCCAGGCGGCTGATGAAGACCGCCCAGCGTATTGCACAGTCCATCGACACCTCGTTCGTGCGGGACGAGGCCCTGGCGAACGTGGAAGCGGCCCGGATCGCCGCGGGATAGAAAATCGGACAGCCTCTGATACTCCGGGCGCACTGGCACCGCCTGAACTGAGCTCCGAGTCCCGGTGAGTCAGCCGCGTTTGAGGTCGGTGACGAACTGCTGCCAGGCGGTCGTTGCGAAGACGACCGCCGGGCCGTCGGTCATTTTCGAGTCGCGGACGGGGACGACGTCCGGGATGCCGTCGAGGACTTCGAGGCAGTCCCCGCCGTCGCCGCCGCTGTAGGTGGACTTGCGCCAGGTGGCGACCTCTACGCAGTCGCCGCCGCTGCCGCCGCTGTAACTCGACTTGTGCCAGGTGGCCGTGGACAGGTCGTAGTCAGTGCTCCTGCGCTTCATGCTCGTAATCCTCCGCCACCGACTGGATCAAGGCCAGGGACGCTGCCGGTGAGAGCGCGCTGGCCACGACCAGATCGTAGGTCAGCTCGTAGTGGCGTACGGATGCTGGATCGTCCTGCAACTGCCCTGTACCCAAACCTTCCAGGTAGGCAAGTGGCGGGGCGTCGGGGAAGGTCATCAGCTTGAGTGGGCCTTCGAGAGCCATGTGTGCGCCTGCAGAAAACGGCAGCACCTGAACGATGATCCTGTGTCGCTTCATCAGTCCCAGGATGTGGCGCAGCGCCGCTGCCATGACCTTCGGGCCGCCCACCTGCCGACGCAGTACTGCTTCATCCAGCACGGCCCACAACATCGGCTCTGTTGGATCGGCGAGTAGTTGAGTGCGCTCGAGTCGGGCAGCCACCAGGTCGTCGATCACACTCTCGATCGCTGTCGGCTGGTACTCCCTAAACACTGCTCGCGCGTACGCTTCCGTCTGTAGCAGTCCAGGGATGAGCTGCGGTGCGTACGCCTTGATCTCGGCCGCCCGCGCCTCCGCCTCGGCGGCCTCCGCGAAGTGTTCCGGGTATTTGGACTTCCCCAGCGCCGCGCAGTTCCGCTCGAAGAAGCCTTCCGTGTTCAACGCCTTGTCGAACTGGATCGCCTGGTCCATCTGCATGCGCCGCACGCCTGACTCCAGCTGGCCGATGAAGGAGCCGCTGAGGAAGAGCGGCTCGCCCAGGTCGTTCTGGGAGAGGCCGGCCTGCTCTCGTCGGTGGCGGAGTTCGGCGCCCAGAAGGGCCCTGGGGGAGGAGGAGGGGTCGAGCTTTCTGGGGCGTGCCATGACAACTCCCGGTCGTGCACATGTGGTTGTTGGGTCGGAACCTCTTCCAGGCTAACGAGAGAATCACCACTCTGGGTATGCATTCCCATTACTCAGCGTGGAAGGAATGGATCATGACGACTACGGAACGGCGCAGGGCAGCGGTGGCGAAGATTCGCGAGGCCGAGGAGGTGGTGGCGTTGCTCAGGGAAGGGTTCGCGCGGGCCGGGGTGAAGCTGCCGTCGCTGCGGATCGACGCGGCGTCGTGCGCGGGTGAGGATCCGGCGGTGCTGGTGGACCTGGGGCGCTGCAACCTGGAGGCGGCGCAGCGGCTGAGCCGGGTGCTGGAGGAGAAGGCGGCAGCGTCATGACGGGCGGGGGTGACGGCCCGGAGGCGGCGTGTACGCCGGAGCGGGGGTCGTTCGCCGTGGACGTACGGGACGGGCGAGTGGGCCGGGTGATGGGCCGCGTCGGGCCGTACGTACGGCTGCGGCCCCCGGGCGGCGGGGCGGCGTGGGACTGCCCGCCGGAGTCCGTGCGGCCGGCGTCGCCGGGGGTCGTGCTGCGTGCGCGGGTGACGGAGCTGAACCGCGAGGGGAAGCTGCCGCGATGAGCGTTGGTCGGCACCGGTTCACGTTGATCCACTGTCCGGTGGGGCGGCCTCCGCGCCTGGACGGCCCGGAGTACGAGGGGACCAGGGCCGCCCCGCCACAGGGGTATCCACCTGCTGTTCCTCAGAGCTGGGGGAGTGAGCGTAACCATGTATGAGTGAGTGTCGTTCTCAGGGCGTGAATCTGACGGAGTGGGCGAGGGTGCAGGGTGTGCATCCGCAGACCGCGTATCGATGGTTCCGTGAGGGAACGTTGCCGGTGCCGGCTCAGCGGGTCGGGCCGCGAACAATCCTGGTGAACGTGGACGCGAACACCACGGCCGGGGTCATTGGCGGAGTGGGTCTGTATGCCCGCGTGTCCTCGCACGAGCAGAAGAGCGATCTGGAGCGCCAGGTCGCCCGGCTGTCGGCGTGGGCGGCGAAGGCCGGTCACCGGGTCGTTCGGGTCGAGGCAGAGATCGCGTCCGGGATGAACGGCTGTCGCCCCAAGGCCCGGCGCCTGCTGGCGGATCAGCACGTGACCTGCGTGGTGGTGGAGCACAAGGACCGGTTCGGCCGGATGAACGTAGAACTTGTCGAGGCCGCTTTGTGCGCGACGGGCCGTCGCCTCCTGGTGCTGGACGACGGCGAAGTCGAGGACGACCTGGTGCGGGACATGGTGGAGGTGCTGACCTCGTTCTGCGCCCGCCTGTACGGGCGCAAGTCGGCACGGAACCGTGCCCGCAGGGCCATGGAGGCCGCCGAACATGGCTGACCTGCGCCCGGTCACCGCTCCGTTCGCTCTCGGCCCGTCCGGTGTGGCGGTACGTGCCCGGCTCAAGGACCTCGCGCACGAGGACAGGAACGTGCTGCGCCTGGTGAGTGCGCACCTGGGCTCGCTCGCCTCGATGGACCTCAAAGCGCGTTGCGCCGAGGGCCTGGAGCACTCCAGCGCCTCATGGGCGGCCCGTAAGCGGGGCCTGACGGGCGAGTCGTCGTCCAGATGGGCGGGGGCGGTCACGAAGGCGTCACATGACCAGTGGGCACTGGCGAGGCGGGGCCAGGCCGCGCACATCCGCAGCCTTGAGGCCGGGATCAGGACGCTGCGCCACCGCCTGTCGCTGCCGGTCGGGGCCAGGGGGACGAAGAACGCGGCGGGCGGTTACCGGTCCCGGGGTGAGTGGTTCCAGAAGTCGCGTCGCCTCAGGGCGCTGGAGGACCGGCTGGCGTCTGCTGTCGCGGACTGGCGGTCGGGGCGGGTCCGGGTGGTGCGGGGCGGGAAGCGCCTGTTGAACACCCGCCATCACCTGGCCGAGGCCGGGCTGAGCGAGGAGGAGTGGCGGGGGCGGTGGGAGGCGGAGCGGTGGTTTCTGGCGGCGGACGGCGAGTCGGGCAAGCGGTACGGGAACGAGACGATCCGCGTCACCCCGGACGGCCGGGTCAGCATCAAGCTCCCCGTCCCCTTGGCCCACCTGGCCAACAGCGCACACGGCCGCTACACCCTCACCTGCACGGTCGGGTTCGCGCACCGGGGTGCGGAGTGGGCCGACCGTATTGAGGCGAACCGTGCTGTGGCCTACCGCATCCACTACGACACCGGCCGGGGGCGCTGGTACCTGACCGCGTCCTGGCAGAAACCAGTGGTGCAGACCCTCCCGTTGGAAGCTGCTCGTGCTGGTGGTGTGATCGGTGTGGACACCAACGCCGACCACTTCGCCGCCTACCGCCTCGACACACACGGCAACCCCGTCGGCAACCCCCACCGCTTCGCCTACGACCTGTCCGGAACGGCCGCACACCGTGACGCGCAGGTCCGCCACGCCCTCACCCGCCTCCTGCACTGGGCCCGCCGGTCCGGCGTCACCGCGATCGCCATCGAGGAGCTCGACTTCAGCGCGGAGAAGACCCGGGAGAAGCACGGACGCAGGAAACGTTTCCGGCAGCTGATCTCCGGCATGCCCACCGGCAAGCTCAAGGCACGCCTGGTCTCCATGGCCGCCGAACACGGTCTCGCGATCATCGCGGTCGACCCGGCCTACACCTCGATGTGGGGTGGACAGCACTGGCAGAAGCCGCTGACCGCCCCGCACCGGAAGATGTCCCGTCACGATGCCGCCGGTATCGCGATCGGGCGACGCGCCCTCGGACACCCGATCCGGCGTCGGACGACACCGCCCTCACACGACCGGAGTGATCGTGTGAGGCATCGGACCGTCCAGGCCGCACCGGGTGCCCCAGGGCGTGAGGGACCCCGCCCCCGCATTCCCGGACCACGGACACGATCCGTGCCGCCGGACGCGGCGAGAACGCGGGCGACCAGGACACCCAAAACCGTTCGGGATGTCCGCAGTGCCAGGGTGTGGGTCCAAGACCCACTCCTGCTTACTGAATAGGAACGGTGACTTCGCCACGGCCGCCGACATCGCGGCGGAGGAGGCCGTCCTCGGGGTGCTGCGCGCGGCCCGGCCCGATGACGCGGTGACCGGGGAGGAGAGCGGGGAGTCCGGGGCGGCCGGTGCGGGGCGCCGGTGGCTGGTCGATCCGTTGTGCGGGACGTTGAACTACGCCGTGGGCAACATGCTCGTCGCGGTGAACGTCGCGCTGCGGGACGGCTCCCGCATCGCGGCGGCGGCCTCCGCCGATCCGTTCAGCGGCGAGGTGTTCTGGACCGACGGGGCGGGGGCGTGGGTCCTGCGGGAGGACGGCGGGAGCGAACGCCTCATACCCTCGGCGGGCTCCCGGCTCGTCGACCTCAACCTGGATCCGCCGTTCCCGCACGCGCCCGGCTTCCGCGCGGTGGAGCTCATGGCGGCCCCGGAGTTCGTCGCCGGGTTCCGGCCGCGCGTCGTCTCCAGCACGGTGGCCGTCGCCTGGGTCGCCGCCGGCCGCCGGGCCGCGTACGTCACCGACGGCGGGCCCGGTCTGCGCCTGGACAGTGTCCACTTCGCGGCGGGCATCGCGCTGTGCGAGGCGGCCGGATGCGTCGTGACGGGCATCGACGGGCTGCCGGTGGACCAGGGCGAGGGCGGGCTGATCGTCGCGGCCGACCACGAGACGCATGCGGTGCTGCTGGCGCTGGCGCTGGCGCGGGGCGGGGCGAGGGCCGGGGAGTGAAGGTGAGCGGCGCTCGGTGCGTCGCTCACACGAACGTGGGACGCTGAGGAAAGCGGCCCCCGCGCCGCTGAACCGTCGATCTACGCTCCTCGGACAGGCTTCGGAAGAAGGGACCCGCGATGACCGCCGCGATGGTCGAACACCAGCAGGACCCTGAAGGCCGCCAGTGGGACTACCTCCTGCGCACCTGGCAGGAACTGGACGTGCCCGAGGGGTGGCGCGCCGAGATCGACGAAGGGCAGATCGTCTTGGTACCGCCGCCGCACGCGCATCACAACGGGATCGCCGCCAAGGTGCAGCGCTGTCTCTACGGGAACCTGCCCGACGAGCTGGAGATCTACCAAACGCTGGGCGTGCACGTCGCGCCTCTCGACAAGCTCTACGTCCCCGATCTCGTCGTCATGCCGTCCGAGCTGATCGACGCCGCCGACCCGGACGTCAGCGCCCCCATGGACGCCTCCGAAGCTCTCCTCGTCGTGGAGATCACCTCGAAGGGGAACGCCCGCGAGGACCGTACGAAGAAGTACCGCGCCTATGCCCGCGCCGGTGTGCCGATGTACCTGCTGATCGACCGGTTCGACACCCGGGGGGCCATGGCCACCCTGTTCACGGAGCCGAGCGAGCACGGCACGTACAAGCACTCCGACGCGGTGCCGTTCGGAAAGCCGCTCGTGCTGCCCGCGCCCTTCGATGTCACGCTGCCCACCGAGGGCTTCCCGGTCTGATACGTACGACAAAGCGGCGGCCCCCTGTCGGAGAGAGCCGCCGCTCCGTAGTCGTAGTCGTACCGGTCAGACCGACGCCGGCGCCTTCGCCGTCGCGGTCGCTGCGGCGGGGGCCGGGGCCGGGGTCGCCGTCGGGGCCGCCTCCTCCTGGGCCACGTTGAACTCCGCCAGGAGTTCCTTGCTGAAGCCGAAGAAGTACGTCGCGACGAAGCCCGCGAGGTAGCCGACGACCAGGCCGCCCGCGTAGATCGCGATCGTGGCGCCCAGGCCGTGGTTGCCGTCGAGCAGCGGGAACAGGGCCCAGCCGGAGGGGCCGATCGCGGTCGAGCCGACCGCGTCGCCCAACTGGTTGAAGAAGCCGACGAACGCGCCGCCGAACGCACCGCCCACGCACGCCGTGATGAACGGGCGGCCCAGCGGCAGCGAGACACCGTAGATCAGCGGTTCACCGACGCCCAGGAAGCCGGCCGGGAGGGCGGACTTGATGGTCTTGCGGATCGACTCGTTGCGCGGGAGGCGGAAGTACGTCGCGATGGCGGCGCCGACCTGGCCGGCCCCGGCCATGGCGAGGATCGGGAGCAGGACCGTGTAGCCCTGCTGCTCGATCAGCGTCGTGTGGATCGGGATCAGCGCCTGGTGCAGGCCCAGCATGACCAGCGGGAGGAAGAAGCCGCCCAGGATCAGGCCCGCGCCCGCGCCGCCGTTGGACAGCAGCCAGTCCGCGAATTCGCCGATGGCGGTGGAGACCTCGCCCGCCACGTACATCAGGCCGAAGATCGTGACCAGGCCGGAGACCAGGACCGTCAGCGTCGGCGTGACCAGCACGTCCAGTGCCTCCGGCACCCAGCGGCGGCACCACTTCTCGACGTACACCGCGAGCACCGCCGCGCCCAGCGCGCCGAGGACGCCGCCCTGGCCGGGGGAGAGCTTCTGGCCGAACGCCTCGATGTTCGCGACGCCCGGGAAGACGATGATCGCAGCGACCGCACCGCCCAGGATCGGCGTGCCGCCGAACTCCTTCGCCGTGTTGTAGCCGACGAAGACCGCGATGAGCGCCATGAAGCCGGACGCCATCGCCGCGAGCGCCGGGGTCACCGAAGGCAGCCACTCGAGGTTGACCAACAGGCCGTTGAGCCCGGCGATGATGCCGCAGCCGATCAGGGCCGGGATCAGCGGCACGAAGATGTTGGCGATCTTGCGCAGGAACAGCTTGAACGGCGTCGCGTTCTTCGCCTTGCGGGCCGCCTTCATCTCGGCGCCCTGCGCGGCCAGCTCCTCCGCCGTGAGCGGGGCGGCGTCGGCCGGGGCGGGGGCGGGGGCCTCCGCCTTCCCCTCCTCGACGAGCTTCTCGAACTCCGGGGTGACGCGGGCGACCGTACCGGGACCGAGCACGATCTGGTACGTGTCGTCCTCGACCACGCCCATGACCGCGGGGACGGCCTTCAGCGCGTCGTCCTGGACGAGCGAACGGTCGTGCAGCCCGAGCCGGAGCCGGGTCATGCAGTGGGCGATGGAGCTGACGTTCGCGGCGCCACCGACGAGCGGAAGGATCGCGGCGGCAGTGGCGCGGTTCTTGTCTTCTGTAGCCATGGTGCGTGGTGCCTTGCTGTGCGGGGGAGGGGTGGTGCGTAGGGCCTGTCCGGCGGACCAGGGTCGGATAGGGCGCGGCGTCTGGTGCGGTGCAGCGCAAGGCGCCGGAGCGTCCTCATCGCGGAGCGATTAGGGCGTTCCGGCAACGCGGCGAGGTGCCGTGCCAGGCGTCGCGACCCCGGCCCTGATCCGCCGGACAGGCCCCTAGGTCAGGTGGTGCGGGGGGCGGCGGCGAGCGCGGCGCGGAGGTGGCCGTCCGACTCGGACAGCAGCGCGGCCGCGGTGGGGCCGTCGACCTGGCCGAGGATCGTCAGGATGGCGTTCTTCACCTCGCCGTCCGTGGCGGCGAGGGCCGCCTCGATCTCCTCGTCGGCCGCGCCGGTGGCCAGCGCGACGATGCGCCGGGAGCGGGCCCGCAGCTTCTCGTTGGAGGCACGCACGTCGACCATGAGGTTCCCGTACGTCTTGCCGAGCCGGATCATCGTGATCGTCGAGATCATGTTGAGCACGAGCTTCTGCGCCGTGCCGGCCTTGAGGCGGGTGGAGCCGGTCAGCAGCTCGGGGCCGACGACCACTTCGAGGGGGTGCTCGGCGGCGGCGCCCAGCGCGGAGTCCGCGTTGCACGACAGACCGAGGGTCAGGGCGCCCTTCGCGCGGGCGTGCTCCACGGCCCCGATCGCGTACGGCGTGCGGCCGGAGGCGGAGATGCCGACCACCGTGTCGTCGGCGGTGAGCTTCAGCGCCTCCAGGTCGGCGGCGGCCAGCTCCTTGCTGTCCTCCGCCCCCTCCACCGCGGTGACCATCGCGGACGGGCCGCCCGCGATGAGACCGATCACGTCGGCCGGGTCGGTGTTGAACGTGGGCGGGCACTCGCTGGCGTCCAGCACGCCGAGCCGGCCCGCGGTGCCCGCGCCCGCGTAGATCAGCCGGCCGCCCCTGGCCATGCGCTCGGCCGTCCCGTCGATCGCGGCCGCGATCTCGGGCAGCCGCTCGGCGACGGCCGCCGGGACCGTCTGGTCCTCGCCGTTCATGATCCGGGCTATCTCCGCGGTGGCCAGCCGGTCGATCTCGGCGAGCTCCGGGCGGAACGCCTCGGTGGTGAGGGTCGCGAGCTGGGCGCGCAGCTCGCCGTAGCCGTCGGGGGTGGCGTCGGCGTCGGTGAGGGAGGTCATGGAGGGCGGCTCTGCTTTCTCGTACGGCGTGCGGGTGCGGGTGCGGGGGCTGCCGGAGGGCGTCCGGGTGACGGTCAGCGGGTGCGCGGGGTGTGGCGGTGGGCCAGCGCCTCGTAGGAGGCGGCGAGGGCCGGGGCGGCCGTCTCGTACGTACGCTGGGCGACCCCTATGAAGAGGCAGTCGACGACCAGGAGCTGGCTGGTGCGGCTCGACATGGCGGCCGGGCGCAGCTCGCTCTCGCGGGCCGTGGACGTCGTCAGGACGTGGTCCGCGTACTGCGAGACGGGGCCGTCGGGGCGGCCGGTGATCGCGACCGTCGTCGCGCCCCGGTCGAAGGCGACGCGCAGCGGCTCTATGACGTCGCCCGTCGAGCCGGAGTGCGTGATCGCGATGGCCATGTCGCCGGAGCGCAGCTGCACGGCGTTGGTCACCGCGAGGTGCGGGTCCGTGTGGGAGTGGGCGATCAGGCCGATCCGGGACAGCTTCTGGGCCAGGTCCTGGCCGACGAGGGAGGACGCGCCGACCCCGTAGATGTCGATCCGGCGGGCCGTGGCGGCGGCGGCGACGGCGGCGCCGAGCTGCACCGTGTCGAGCCCGGCGGCCGTGTCGGCGAGGGTCTGCTGCTCGTCGTAGGCCAGCTTGGCGACCACGTCGGCGATCGGGTCGTCCACCGCTATGTCCGCGGTGACGGCGGGGGCGCGGCCGGACTCCTGGTGGGCGGCGAGACCGGCGAGCGCGAGGCGCAGGTCGCGGTAGCCGGGGTAGCCCAGGAGGCGGGCGGTGCGGACCACCGTCGCCTCGCTGGTGCCCGTCAGCTCGGCGAGACCGGTGACCGTCAGGGCGGCGCAGCCGGCCGGGTCGCCGGCGACGGCTTCGGCGACGCGCTGCATGGAGCGGGTCATCGACGGCGCCAGCGTCCGCACCTTGGCGGCCAGGGCCGCCGGAGCGGGCGGCGAGTCCGTACTGAAACTTTCCTTCAGGTCATTGGTCACCTTTGAAAGATATTTTCAAGCCCGGGGCCCGTCAACCCCCTTTGGTGTGACCTCTGAAAGAAACCGTTGACGCCGCCGAACGGGTGGACAATGGGTGCATGGAGCAGAACCCACCGGAGCCGGACCGCCTGGAACAGGCACTGCACACCGCTCGCGCCCTCGTCATGGCCGACCTCGCCGCCGGGGACGTCGCCGAGGCGCAGATCGTCTCGATGGTCGAGGACGCCGTGACGCACCGCCGGTGGTGGGTCGAGCAGTGGCCGGAGGGCGCCGAGTTCGTCGTGGGCCTGGTCGCCCAGGACGTGCAGGACGCGCTCCTTGAGCGGTACGGCCGCTGGCCGCTCTGCCCGGTCTGCGACGCGGGCGACCCGCACGCGCTGGACGTCGAGCCGGAGCTCGGGCCGCACCCGCACTGGGTCTGCACCAAGGCCGCGGTCGCGGTCGCCCCGGTCGGCGCGCTCAGCGGCATACTCCGGCGATGACGCGGTGACCCGATGACGCTCTACATCGATCCGCCGACCTGGCCCGGACACGGGCTGCTCTGGTCGCACCTGGTCAGCGACGTCTCGTTCGAGGAGCTGCACGCCTTCGCCGCGTCCATCGGCGCCCCCGCGCGGGCGTTCGAGCGCGACCACTACGACATCCCGGCCGCCCGCTACGAGGACGCGGTGCGGGCCGGGGCGCGGGAGATCGGCTCGAAGGAGCTGGTCCGGCGGCTCACGGAAGCGGGCCTGCGGCGGCCGAAGGGGCGGCCGGCGCCCTGACGCCGTCACCTGCTCGGTCCGTCCGGCTCAGCCCGTCGCGCACTCCGTCGACTCCACCGGTGCCGCCTTGGGCGAGCCCTGCGCCACCAGCCGGGACGCCGAGGCGTGCGAGCGCTGGAGGCGCAGCGAGAACACCACGGCCACCAGGGCCACCACCGTCATCGCCGCGCCCGCCCAGGCCGTCGCCGCGAAGCCGAAGTCCGCGTCGATCACCGTGCCGCCCAGCCAGGGGCCGCCCGTGTTGCCGAGGTTGAACGCGGCGGTCGTCGTCGCCCCCGCCAGCGTCGGGGCCGCGCCCGCCACGTTGAACATCCGGGCGTTGAGCGCGGGCGCGGTGTAGAACGCCGACAGGCCCAGCAGGAACGACAGCGTGATCACGGCCGCCTGGTTCGACGCGAACAGCGCGAGCGCCCCCAGGAACACCGTCGACGCCGCGATCCCGCTCAGCAGCACCCCGAAGAGGTGCGCGTCCGCGACCCGGCCACCGATCGTCGTACCGACCAGCGCGCCCGCCCCGAACAGCGCCAGCACGGTCGGCACCCAGCCGGAGTCGAGACCGGCCACGTCCGTCAGCAGCGGCGCGAGATAGCTGAACGCGCAGAACACCCCGCCCGCCGCGAGCGCGGTGATCACGATCGACAGCCACACCTGCCGGTCCCGGTAGATCCCCATCTCACGCTTGAGCTGCGGCTTCTCGGCAGGGAGCGGGATGCGCGGAATCAACGTCACCACGCCGACCAGGGCCACCGCCGAGGCCGCGCCGACCGCCCAGAACGCGGACCGCCAGCCCAGGTTCTCCCCGAGGAACGCCCCGAGCGGGACGCCCAGCACGTTCGCGATGGACAGCCCGCCGATCATCACGGCCATGGCCCGGGCCCGCGCGTTGACCGGCACCATCGCGATGGCGACGGCCGCCCCGACGGCCCAGAAACCGGCGCACGCGAACGCGCTCACCACCCGGGACGCGAACAGCACCTCGTACGTCGGCGCCAGCGCGCCCGCGACCTGACCGAGACCGAAGACCGAGATCAGCGCGATGAGCGTGGTCCGGCGCGGCAGCCGCAGCGTCGTCACGGCGAGCAGCGGGGCGCCGACCACCATGCCGATCGCGAACGCGGATATGAGGAGTCCGGCGCGCGGAATCGACACGTCCATGTCGTCGGCGATCGGCGGCAGCAGCCCGGAGAGCATGAACTCGCTCGTGCCCAGGGCGAAGACCGAGAGGCCGAGGATGTAGACGGCCAGGGGCATACGGGAGCGGCCGCGCGCGGCTGAGTCAGGCATAACAGCAGCCAACACGGACCGCGACCTGGGCATTCCCGCGGGCATTCCCGCGTCAGCGCGTGAGCAGCTCCAGCTCCGTCAGCAGGTTCTGCCGCGCCTTCGGCTCCCACTCGGCCGTCCCGTAGGGCGTACGGAACAGCCTCGGCAGCCCGAGGAGCTGCCGCAGGACCGCCGCCCGCCCCTCCCGGAACGCCTCCTCCGGCACGAAGCCGTACTCCTCGCGGACCTGCGCCGCGTACTCCGCGTACTCCTTGGGCGGCGCCGCGAGGATCGCCAGATCCGCGTCGCACAGCACCTCGCCGTTGGTGTCGCCGGCGGCCGGGTCGTGCGTGACGGTGAGCCGGACGAGCCGCGCGACCTCTTCGGTCACCGCGTCCGGCACCCCGGCCTCGGGGAGCGCCCGCTCGGCGAGGACCGCACTGCGCTCCTCGTTCTCCGACCGGTCGGGCCGGTACACCGCGTCGTGGAACCAGGCCGCCAGGCGCACGGCGTCCGCGTCGGCGGCGTGCCCGGCGAGCGTGTCGATGCGGTCCAGGACCGCCGCGAGGTGGGCGGTCGTGTGGTACCTGCGCTGCGGCTCGGCCCAGCGGGCGAGGAGGTTGTCGGCGTACGGAAGCGGATCGGGGCCGTCCGCACCGCCCCGGGCCGCGACGAGGGCGTCGTGCCAGCGGGTGCGGAGCGCCTGAGCCATGTCGTCCATGCCCCGAGGGTAGGGGTTGACCCGGCCGGTCAGTGTCCGGGCGGGGGCAGGGACACCGGTGCGGTTCGTGCGCGCCGGGGGGTTAGGGGAGGATGCGTCCCGTAGGGGCCGGTGAGTCCGGGGGACGACCGTAGGGGCCGGTGGGTCCGGGGGATGACCAAGGGGGACCGTATCCATGCGCTTTCCGCGTGCTCGTGTCGCATCGGCTGCCGCGTGGATCGGTGCGGGCCTGTTGCTCGGGCTGGCGGGCCCCGTCGCCGGAAAGTTCGACAACTCCGCCTGCGAGGCCCTGAACGTGCTCTTCTCCGGGGGCTGGCCGTGGGTCGGCTACGCCTTCCTGGTGGGGTGTTTCCGTCGCTCCCGAATCGAGTCGGCGCTGCTGGCCGCCCTCGGACTGGTCGTCGGCGTGGTCGCGTACTACCTGTTCAAGCAGCTCTATCCCGCGCTCCCGGCCGGAGTGGGTGCGGGCCCCGCCGCCGATGTCGGGATCTCCCCGCAGATCCTCATGTGGGGAGCGGTGGCGCTGCTCTTCGGCGCCCCGGTGGGACTCGCGGGCAACCTGGCCCGGACACCCGGCGTCGGCGGCCTGTTCTTCCGGCTCCTCGTGCCGCTGACGGCCTACGTCGAGACGAACCAACGCCTCCACGCGGAGGCGGACGTGCAGCATCCGGTGCTCGGATTCACCTGGGCGGTGAGCCGCGCGGCCGCCTGCGTGGTCGGCGCGTGGCTCGTGGGGCACACGGCGTGGAGCTGGTGGCGGGGGCGGGCCGAAGCGGGACGGACGGCCGGTGTGCCGGCCGACCGGCTCTGATGCCCCCACAAGCCCGTACTCGCGCGACACGCGTGCGACGACTCTGGAAACCTGCGTACGGGAATGTCCCGTCACGATGCCGCCGGTATCGCGATCGGGCGACGCGCCCTCGGACACCCGGTCCGGCGTCGGACGACACCGCCCTCACACGACCGGAGCGATCGTGTGAGGCATCGGACCGTCCAGGCCGCACCAGGTGCCCCAGGGCGTGAGGGACCCCGCCCCCGCATTCCCGGACCACGGACACGATCCGTGCCGCCGGACGCGGCGAGAACGCGGGCGACCAGGACACCCAAAACCGTTCGGGATGTCCGCAGTGAGTAGGGATGGGTCCAAGACTCACTCCTGCTCACTGAATAGGAACGGTGAACACCGAGTCCGAGTACCAGCTCTTCCGGCACGCGTGCGAGGTGTGGGGCGTGGCGCGGGTGGACCTCAAGACCGATGCGCGCAACCGGCGTTCGCGGGCCGCGATCGAGTCGGTGGGCGCGCGCTTCGAGGGCGTCCTGCGGAACTGGTCCCGCTCCTGGGCGCCCGGCGAGGAGGGGCTGCTGCGGGACTCGGTGATCTTCTCCGTCACGGCCGAGGAGTGGCCGGACGTACGAGGGCGCCTGGAGGCGCGGATCGCGCGCTGAGGGCCGAGTCGTACGCCGTACCGGCTCCTTTACGATCACCGCATGATTGAGGGAAAACTCGTTCGAATCCGCGCCCTGCACGCCTCCGACCTGGACGCCCACCTGCGATGGCGCAACGACCCCGAGGTCGTGCACTGGGCCACCGGTGGCGACCCGCACTTCGGGCCCGTCACCCGCGAGGCCCTGGAGGGGTTCCACGACGCGCGCCTCCGGCAGGACCCGCGTGCGGAGGCATCGCTCACCGTGGAGGACCTGGCCGACGGGCAGGTCATCGGCACCGTCGACTACCGCGACATCGAACCGTTCACCCGGCAGGCGACGGTGGGCATCAACATCGGCGAGCGCAGCCACTGGGGAGGCGGATACGGCTCCGAGGCGCTGCAGTTGCTGCTTCAGCATCTCTTCGGCGCGTGCGGGATCCGGCGCGTCGAGCTCGACACCTGGAGCGGCAACGAGCGCGCCATGCGGGCCTTCCTGCGCGCCGGGTTCGTGGAGGAAGGACGCCGGCGCTCCGCCGTCCGCGTCGGCGACCGCTGGTACGACCGGGTGGTCTACGGCCTGCTGTACGAGGAGTGGGCGGAGCGCCGGAGCTGACAGTGCGGGTGTACGCCCTACCCCTCCCCCCTGAACCCCCGCAGCCGCAGTGAGTTGCCCACCACGAACACCGACGAGAACGCCATCGCCGCGCCCGCGATCATCGGGTTCAGCAGGCCCGCCGCGGCCAGCGGGATCGCGGCCACGTTGTACGCGAAGGCCCAGAAGAGGTTCGTCCGGATCGTGCCCAGCGTCCGGCGGGCCAGGCGGATCGCGTCCGGGGCCGCTCGGAGGTCGCCGCGGACCAGGGTGAGGTCGCCCGCCTCGATCGCCGCGTCCGTGCCGGTGCCCATCGCGAGGCCCAGGTCGGCCTGGGCGAGGGCGGCGGCGTCGTTGACCCCGTCGCCGACCATCGCGACCGAACGGCCGTCCGCCTGGAGGTGCTTGACCACGTCCACCTTGTCCTGCGGCATGACCTCCGCGTACACCTCGGCGATCCCGACCTCCGCCGCGACCGACTCCGCCACCGCCCGGTTGTCGCCGGTCAGCAGGATGGGCGTCAGGCCCAGGCGGCGCAGGCGGGTGATCGCCTCCGCGCTGGTGTCCTTCACCGCGTCGGCCACCTCGAGCACCGCGCGCGCCTCGCCGTCCCAGGCGACCGCGATGGCCGTGCGGCCGGTGGCCTCCGCCTCGGCCTTGCGGGCGGCCAGGTCCGCCGGGAGGCGGATCTCCCACTCGGCGAGCAGCTGCTCGCGGCCGACGAGGACCGCGTGGCCGTCGACCACGCCCTGGACACCCAGGCCGGGGACGTTGGCGAAGTCCTCCGGGGTGGGGAGCGCGCCGGTGCGCTCGGCGGCTCCGGTCGCCACCGCCTGGGCGATGGGGTGCTCGGAGGCGTGTTCCAGGGCGCCGGCGAGGCGGAGGGCTTCGGTCTCGGTTGCGCCCGAGGCCGTGTGGACGGCCTGGAGGGTCATCCGGCCCGTCGTGACCGTGCCCGTCTTGTCCAGGACGATCGTGTCGACCCGGCGGGTGGACTCCAGGACCTCGGGGCCCTTGATCAGGATGCCGAGCTGCGCGCCGCGCCCCGTGCCCACCATCAGCGCGGTCGGCGTGGCGAGGCCGAGCGCGCACGGGCAGGCGATGATCAGGACCGCCACCGCCGCCGTGAACGCGGCCGTCAGCCCAGACCCGTTCGCCAGCCAGAAGCCCAGCGTGCCCAGTGCGAGCGCGATGACCACGGGGACGAACACCGCCGAGATCCGGTCCGCCAGCCGCTGCGCCGCCGCCTTGCCGTTCTGCGCGTCCTCGACCAGCTTCGCCATCCGGGCCAGCTGGGTGTCCGCGCCGACGCGGGTCGCCTCGACGACGAGCCGCCCGCCCGCGTTCAGCGTCGCGCCGGTCACCGTGTCGCCGGTGGAGACCTCCACGGGGACGGACTCGCCGGTGAGCATGGACGCGTCCACGGCGGACGAGCCCTCGACGACCACGCCGTCCGTCGCGATCTTCTCGCCCGGCCTGACCAGGAAGCGGTCGCCGACCCGTAGATCCGCCGTGTCCACGGTCACCTCGCGGCCGTCGCGCAGGACCGTGACCTCCTTGGCGCCCAGTTCGAGGAGGGCCCGCAGCGCGGCGCCCGCCTTCCGCTTGGAACGGGCCTCGAAGTACCGCCCGGCGAGGATGAACGCCGTGACGCCCGCCGCCGCTTCGAGGTAGATGTTCCCGGCGCCGTCGCTGCGGCCGATGGTCAGCTCGAAGGGGTGCGTCATGCCGGTCATCCCGGCGGTGCCGAAGAACAGCGCCCACACCGACCACAGGAACGCGGCGGACGTGCCGACCGATATCAGCGTGTCCATGGTCGCCGCGCCGTGCCGCGCGTTGGTCCACGCGGCGCGGTGGAAGGGCCAGGCGGCGTACGTGACGACGGGCGCGGTCAGCGTCAGCGAGAGCCACTGCCAGTTGTCGAACTGGAGCGCCGGGATCATCGACATCAGGATCACCGGCACGGCGAGGAGGACCGCCGTGACCAGCCGCTGCCGCAACGTGTCCGTCTCCTGGACGGGTGGTGCGGTCGTTTCCTCGGGCCTACGCGGCGGGGGTGCGGGCTCCTGCGCGGTGTAGCCGGTCCTCTCGACCGTCGCGATGAGGTCCTGTACGGAGACGCCGGCGCCGCCGTCGTAACTGACGCGGGCCTTCTCCGTGGCGTAGTTGACCGTGGCGGTCACGCCGTCCATCCGGTTGAGCTTCTTCTCGATACGGGCCGCGCAGGAGGCGCACGTCATGCCTCCGATGGCCAGCTCGACCTCGGTGGTGGGTGTGGTGGGCGTGGTGGCTGCGGTGTGCGTGGACACGGGCCCTTCCCCTCCTCGGATGGCTGGTGGGTACCCCCAGGGGGTATCTCCTTCTGGTTCCCATGTATACCCCTCCCCCCTATGGAGAGGCAAGCGTGATCCCCGGTGGATGTGCGGGTCGCCTCTGACGATCGCCCGGCGTGCGTTTGACCTCGCGTATCTTCACGTTCACGGTGGGGCTGCGCCCCCGGCCTACCGCCCCGTAGGCTGGGTCATTGGACTAGACCTATAGCTGCTTCCTGGAGGATTGGGTTCCCATGAGCAACCGTGCAGTCCTGGAGGTGATCGCTCTCGACGCGGAGGACGCGGTCGCTGCCCAGGCGGGTGGTGCGGACCGGCTTGAGCTGGTCACCGACATGGCGGCGGACGGCCTCACCCCGTCCTGTGCGACCTTCGCGGCGATCCGGGCCGCGGTGGACATTCCGCTGCGCGTGATGCTCAGGGTCGCCGACGGATTCGCTGCCGGTGACGTCGACGTACTCGTAAGCAAGGCGCGCGAGCTGCGGGCGGAGGGCGCGGACGAGTTCGTGCTCGGCTTCCTGGACGCGGACGGGAACCCGGACCTGGTCGCGGTCGAACGGCTGGTCGCGGAGCTGGACGGGTGCCGCTGGACGTTCCACCGTGCGATCGACCGCGCGGCGGACCGGGATGCGCTGCGCAAGGCCCTCGCGGATCTGCCGGGGCTCGACACGTACCTGACGGCCGGGTCGGCCGCGGGGGTGGACGCGGGGATTCCCACGTTGGTGACCGAGGCGGGGCGCGACGGCGAGCCCGGGTACGAGCCGCGGATTCTTGTGGGGGGCGGGCTTCGGCTTGAGCACCTGCCGGAGCTGCTGGGTGCGGGGATCGACGCCGTGCACATCGGTGGTGCGGCGCGGCCGGGGGGCTGGGCGGGGCCGGTGGACGCGGCGGCGGTACGGGAGTGGCGGGCGGTGCTTGACGCGTAGGGCCTCCCGGGGGCGCTGCCCCCGGACCCCTGCTCCTCAATCGCCGGAGGGGCTTGGTTTTGCCTCCGCCCGTCGCGGGGGCGCTACCCCCGGACCTCCGCTCCTCAATCGCCGGAGGGGCTTGATTGTGCCGAGCGGGCGGGATTGCCCCTGGGGTGGGCGGGATTGCCCCACGGGCGCGATTACCCCGAGCGGCGCGATTGCCCCGGGCGGGCGCGGCCGGCCCGGGCGGGCGGGATTGCCCCGGGGCGGGCGCGGTCGCCCCGGGACGGGCGGGATTCGGTCGCGCCCAGCCTCGCGGCGGAACGTCGCCCTGTCATGACCCTGGCGTAACGGGTGTCCCTCGCTCCACAATGGCTGCGCGTGATGGGACCGCTCCCATGGCGCGCCTCCCCGGCATGCCCGTCTGTCGTGGGAGCGCTCCCATCCCGTATCAGGCCCCCACGTCGAAAGGCTATCCGTGAACGCCTTCTCGCCCCCGTCATCCGTCCGGCGCAGACGTCGTGTGTTCGGCGTGCTGGCTCTGGCCGCCCTCTGCGGCGGCCTCATCACCGCGCCCGGGGCCGCTGCCGCCGATGGCGACGAGCCCGCGCCGGAGCAGATCACCAACGGTGACTTCTCCGCCGGGACCGCGCCCTGGTGGTCGACGGCCAACGCGCCCGTCGCCGTGGTCGACGGGCGGCTGTGTGCCGACGTGCCGGCGGGGACCGCCAATCCGTGGGACGCGATCATCGGGCAGAACGACATCCCGCTCGTCGCGGGGGAGGCGTACACGCTGACGTACACGGCGAGTTCGTCCGCGCCCCTGTCCATTCACACCAACGTGCAGATGGCGACCGACCCGTACACCGCCGACCTCTCCGCGACGGACCACATCGGCGCCGACGCGACCGCGTTCACCCATGTCTTCACGGCGAGCGCGGACCAGGACGGCGCGCAGGTCGCCTTCCAGGTCGGCGGGGGCGCGGCGGCGGCCACCTTCTGTGTGGACGACGTGTCGCTGCGCGGGGGCGCCGAGCCGCCCGTGTACGTGCCCGACACCGGCTCGCCCGTACGCGTCAACCAGGTCGGCTACCTGCCCAGGGGACCGAAGACCGGCACCCTGGTCACCGACGCGACCGACCCGCTGCCGTGGAAGCTGAAGGCGGCCGACGGGGCGACCGTCGCGAGCGGGACGACCGTGCCGAAGGGCGAGGACCCGACCTCGCGGCAGAACGTGCACACCTTCGACTTCAGCGACGCCACCGCCACCGGCGACGGCTTCACGGTCGAGGCGGACGGGCAGGTCAGCGAGCCGTTCTCGATCCGCGCGGACCTCTACGACGGGCTGCGGTCCGACTCGCTCGCGTACTTCTACCAGAACCGCAGCGGCATCGCGATCGACGCGGACCTCGTCGGCGAGGAGTACGCGCGCCCGGCCGGACACCTCGGCGTGGCGCCGAACAAGGGCGACACGGACGTGCCGTGCCAGGCGGGCGTCTGCGACTACCGGCTCGACGTGCGCGGCGGCTGGTACGACGCCGGGGACCAGGGCAAGTACGTGGTGAACGGCGGCATCGCGGTCGCCGAGCTGATGGACACGTACGAGCGGACGCTGACCGCCGACGGCGCCGAGTCCGCCGAGCTGGGCGACGGCGCGCTGCGGGTGCCCGAGCACGGCAACGACGTGCCGGACATCCTCGACGAGGCGCGCTGGGAGCTGGACTTCCTCATGCGCATGCAGGTCCCGGCCGGGCAGCCGCTCGCCGGCATGGCCCACCACAAGGTGCACGACGCCAACTGGACCGGCCTGCCGATGCGGCCCGAACTCGACCCGGAGCAGCGCGAACTGCACCCGCCGACGACCGCCGCGACCCTGAACCTCGCCGCGACCGCCGCCCAGTGCGCCCGGCTGTACGCCCCGTTCGACGCGGAGTTCGCCGCCAAGTGCCGTACCGCCGCCGAGACGGCGTGGGCCGCCGCGAAGGCGCACCCGGACGTCCTCGCCAGCCCGGCCGACGGGGTCGGGGGCGGAACGTACGAGGACAACGACGTGCGCGACGAGTTCTACTGGGCCGCCGCAGAGTTGTTCACCACCACCGGCAAGGACACCTACCGGCAGGCGCTGCTCGCATCGCCGCTGCACGGTGACGTGGACGCGGCCTTCCCCGCCGACGGCGGCATGTGGTGGGGCGGCACCGCCGGGCTCGGCGTGCTGACCCTGGCCACGGTCCCGAACGACCTGACGTCCGCCCAGCTCGCCGACGTACGCGAGGTCGTCACCACGGCCGCCGACCGGTACGCGCAGCAGACCGAGGACCAGCTGTACGGCGTGCCGTACGCGCCCAAGGACCAGAACTACGCCTGGGGCTCCAACAGCCAGGTCCTCAACAACATGATCGTGCTGGCCACCGCCGCCGACCTCACCGGCGAGGCCGGCTACCGGGACGCCGTCCTGCGAGGCGCGGACTACCTGTTCGGGCGCAACCCGCTCAACCAGTCGTACGTCACCGGCTACGGCGAGCGGTTCTCGCAGAACCAGCACCACCGGTTCTGGGCCCACGAGTCCGACCCGTCCCTGCCGCACCCGCCGGCCGGTTCCCTCGCGGGCGGGCCCAACCTGACCGCCCCCACCTCGGGCGACCCGGAGGCCGCGTCGAAGCTCAAGGGCTGCGCGGCCGCGATGTGCTACCTCGACGACAACGGCTCCTACGCCACCAACGAGGTCGCCATCAACTGGAACGCCCCGCTGGCCTACATCGCCTCCTACCTGGACGACGCGGGCGACGGCGCCGGACCGGAGCGCGCCTGCACGGTGACGTACTCCTCGCACCCGTGGAACACCGGCTCGACCACCACGGTCACGGTGAAGAACACCGGCACCGAGCCCGTCACCCCCTGGTCCCTGACCTGGCTGCTGCCCGGCGACCAGAAGCTCAGCCACACCTGGAGCGCCGAACTCGCCCAGTACGGAAGGACGGTGACGGCCGAGCCGCTCTCCTGGAACCGGACGCTCGCGCCCGGCGCCTCCGTCGACTTCGGGTTCAACAGCAGCCGCACGGGCCCGGCGGCCGACCCGGGCACGGTCAAGCTCAACGGGCGGTCCTGTACGGCCGGATGAGACCGGGCGGGGGCGGGAGTGGACGCGAGGGTCCTCCCGCCCCCGCTCCTTCGCTACGCCAACTCCTCCGGCAGCGACGCTGCGTGAAGCACCGTCAGGCCGGAGACCGCACGGGTCAGCGCCACGTACAGGCGGCGCAGGCCCGTGCGTTCGTCCGGTTCGCCGTCGACCACGGCGGCCGGTTCGTCCAGCACCACGTAGTCGTACTCCAGGCCCTTCGCCAGCGACGCCGGGACCAGGGTCAGCCGGGACTCGGCGGTCGTCTCCTGGCCGGGTGAGAGATACGTGTGACCGGCCGCCGTGAGCGCGTCGGCCAGCGCCGGGATGCGGGCATCGGCGGCGATCAGGCCGATCGACCCCTCGTGGACCAGCGACTCCTCGCACGCCGCGACGACCGCCGCGTCCAGCGCCGTCGCGTCCGCCACCTCCCGTACGGACAGCGAACCGGGCGACTCACGCACCGACTCCACCGGGGTCAGCCCCGGCGAGATCACCGGGAGCAGCTGGGAGGCGTACGCGATCACGTCGCGCGGCACGCGGAAACCGGCCGTCAGCTCCTCCACCAGCGCGTCCGCCTTGCCCAGGTGGTGCAGCGCCTGCTCCCAGCTCTGCGTCGACCACGGCGTCGTGCCCTGCGCCAGGTCGCCGAGGACGGTCGCCGAACCGGTGGAGCAGCGGCGGCCGACGGCGCGGTACTGCATGGGGGAGAGGTCCTGCGCCTCGTCGATCACGACATGGCCGAGCGAGTGCGTACGGGAGACCAGGTCGGCGGCCTCGTCGATCAGGACCGCGTCCGCCGCCGACCACTTGGCGGACTTCACGCTGCGGGCAGGCTTGATCCAGAGGATCGCCTTCTGCTCGTCCTCGGTCAGCAGCCCCTCCGCGTGCTCCGCCAGGAACTCCGGCTCGGCCAGCAGGCGCAGGACCAGCCTGGCCGGTTCGACCGCCGGCCAGATCGCCTTGACGGCCGCCTTCACGGCGGGGTTGCGGGCCACCGAATTCTGCACCCGGTCGTCGGGCGCCTCGCCCGACTGCTCCATCCGCACCAGTACGGCGTGCGCGATGCGCTGCGGCAGCGCCTCGTGCGCGGCGCCGTACCGCATGTCCCGGGCCAGCAGCTCCTGGACCATCTCCTCGATCTCGTACGCCGGAACGCGCCAGCGCCGCGAGCCGCGCACCACCATCACGGGCTCCGTCGGCAGCGTGACGTGCGAGCGGAGCGCCCGGCGCAGCACCTCCGCCATCCGCGCGTCGCCCTTCACGACGGCCGCCGTCGCCTCGTCCGCGCCCCGGACCTCGACCTTCGCGGTCACCAGGTCCTCGACGGTCGCCTGCTTGACCTCCAGCTCACCGAGGGCGGGCAGCACCTGCTCGATGTAGTGCAGGAACGAGCGGTTCGGGCCGACGACCAGGGTGCCGGTGCGGGCCAGGCGCTCGCGGTGCGCGTACAGCAGGTACGCCACCCGGTGCAGGCCCACGGCCGTCTTCCCGGTGCCGGGCCCTCCCTGCACGCAGACCGTGCCGCCCAGCTCGCTGCGGACGATCTCGTCCTGCTCCGGCTGGATCGTCGCGACGATGTCCCGCATCGGCCCGACGCGCGGGCGCTCGATCTCCGCCTGGAGCAGCTTGCTCGTCTGCTCCGTCTCCGCCGGGTCGGTCAGGTGCTCGTCCTCGTACGCGGTGAGGTCGCCGCCCGTGTACCCGAAGCGGCGCCTGCGTCCCACGTCCAGCGGGTCCTTGCGGGAGGCCCGGTAGAACGGCTGCGAGACCGGGGCGCGCCAGTCGATCACCATCGGGTCGCCGACCGCGTCGTGCACATGGCGGCGCCCGATGTAGAACTGCTCGCCCTCCGCGCCCTCGGCCTCCTCGGCGCCGACCACGTGCAGGTAGTCCAGGCGCCCGAAGAACAGCGGGGTGTGCGCGAGGTCCGCGAGCGACTTGATCCGCTCGTCGATCTGCGCCTGGAGCACCGCCGCGTTCACCCAGTTCGCGGTGACGTCGCGGATGTCCAGGGCCTGGGCGTCCTCCCGCATGGCGCGCAACGCGGCGCGGGACGCCGCGAGATGGGCGCGCTCATGGGCGAGGGGGTCTGTGGTGGTGTCGCTCTCGAATTCGTGCGCGGGCACGGTGTTGCCTCCGGCATTCAACGCAGGACGGCGGACCGCGTCTCACCCTTGGGGGTGTGCGGTCCGCTCGGGGATCGATCGTGCGTACGGTTGTCGGCCGGTTTCCGTCCGGTCGGCGGCGCTCCCCCGGCTGCCGGCAGGGCCCCTCGGGGGCCGCCGGTACCACGGTGCGGGAGGCGGGCAGACCGGAGAGTGTACCGGGGGGTGGTACGGGGCGCGAACGGTTTTACGCGGAGGGGTCGGGGTGCTCACGTACGTCCCGTAGGGGATGCCGTGCGACCGGAGGCGTACGCGCGCGGAGCCCCGCTTCCGCCTCCGGGCCGACGCCCCGGCGCACCCGTCCGGAGCACCATGGATACATGAGTACCGTCACTCTCGACCCTCGAAGGACCGGCGCCACCGCGGCCCCCGGTCACCCCCACAACCGCACCACCGGCGCCCTGCGCGCCGTGAAGGTGTTCGCGCAGGCCGCGTTCGGCGTCGTCGTGCTCGGCGAGTACGCGGAGGAGGCGGGGGTGCGGCGCCGCTGACCGCACCCCCGCCCTTCCCTCAGCTCTCCGACAGCAGCTCGTCCGCGTCGACGATGCGGTACGCGTAGCCCTGCTCGGCCAGGAACCGCTGGCGGTGCGCCGCGAAGTCCTGGTCGATGGTGTCGCGCGCGACGACCGAGTAGAACCGCGCCTCGTGCCCGTCCGCCTTCGGCCGCAGCACCCGGCCCAGGCGCTGCGCCTCCTCCTGGCGCGAACCGAACGTCCCCGACACCTGGATGGCCACCGTCGCCTCCGGCAGGTCGATGGAGAAGTTCGCCACCTTCGACACCACCAGCACGCTCAGCTCGCCCTGCCGGAACGCCTCGAACAGCTTCTCGCGCTGCGCGTTGCTCGTCTCGCCCTTGATCACCGGGGCGTCCAGATGCTCGCCCAGCTCGTCCAGCTGGTCGATGTACTGCCCGATGACAAGTGTCTGCTCGCCCTTGTGCTTGCGCACCAGCGCCTCGGTGACCTTCCGCTTCGTCGCGGTCGTCGCGCAGAACCGGTACTTCTCCTCGGCCTCGGCGGTCGCGTACGCGAGGCGCTCCGAGTCCGTGAGGTTGACCCGGACCTCCACGCAGTCCGCCGGCGCGATGTAGCCCTGCGCCTCGATCTCCTTCCACGGCGCGTCGAACCGCTTGGGCCCGATGAGCGAGAAGACGTCCGACTCGCGGCCGTCCTCACGGACCAGCGTCGCGGTCAGCCCGAGGCGGCGGCGGGCCTGGAGGTCGGCGGTGAACTTGAACACGGGCGCGGGGAGCAGGTGCACCTCGTCGTAGATCACCAGGCCCCAGTCCCGGGAGTCGAACAGCTCCAGGTGCGGGTAGACACCCTTCCGGCGGGTCGTCAGCACCTGGTAGGTGGCGATCGTGACCGGCCGGATCTCCTTCCGCGTCCCGCTGTACTCGCCGATCTCGTCCTCGGTCAGCGAGGTCCGCTTCACCAGCTCGTGCTTCCACTGGCGGGCGGAGACGGTGTTCGTCACGAGGATCAGCGTCGTCGCCTTGGCCTGCGCCATCGCGCCCGCCCCGACGAGCGTCTTGCCCGCCCCGCAGGGCAGCACGACGACCCCGGACCCGCCGTGCCAGAACCCGTCCACGGCCTGCTGCTGGTACGGGCGCAGCGCCCAGCCGTCCTCGTCCAGCTCGATCGGGTGCGCCTCGCCGTCCACGTACCCCGCGAGGTCCTCGGCGGGCCAGCCGAGCTTGAGCAGCGTCTGCTTGACCTGCCCGCGTTCGGACGGGTGCACGGCCACGGTGTCCGGGTCGATCCTGGCCCCGACCAGCGGCTGGACCTTCTTCGACCGGAGGATCTCCTCAAGCACCGGCCGGTCCGTCGTCGTCAGGACGAGCCCGTGCACGGGGTGCTTCGACAGCGTGAGGCGGCCGTAGCGGTCCATCGTCTCGGCGATGTCGACGAGCAGCGCGTGCGGTACGGGGTAGCGCGAGAACGTCACGAGCGCGTCCACGACCTGCTCGGCGTCGTGCCCGGCCGCGCGGGCGTTCCACAGCCCGAGCGGGGTCAGCCGGTACGTGTGGATGTGCTCGGGCGCCCGCTCCAGCTCGGCGAACGGCGCGATGGCCCGGCGGCAGGCGTCGGCCTGCTCGTGGTCGACTTCGAGCAGGAGTGTTTTATCGCTTTGGACGATGAGGGGTCCGCTCACGCGCGTTGGCCCTTTCGGCTCGTGGGAAACCTCCAGTGTGCCGCATCGGTGGGCGGTGTGTCGTGGGCCCGGTACGTCTGGTGGGCCTCGCGCGGGTACCCCGGGCCGGGGCCGAGGGTTCCGTCCTCAAGCGCCGGACGGGCTGGAATCGCGCGGGCAGCCCGAAGGCGCGCGTCCTACTCCGCCAGCTCCGCCACGCCCGTGATCCGGTGGAGCGGGTACGTGCGGATCTCGTCCGCCGTGTGGTCGTACGCCGTGACGAAGCCGCCCTCCACCCGGACCGGGGCGATCACGCGCTGGCTGGCGGCGCCCTCCGCGTTGACGTAGCCGATCCAGACCGTGGAGCCGGTCATCGCGGCGGCCTGGACGGTGACCAGGGTCTCCGCCGGGGTGGTACGCGGCAGCGCGCCGGGCGGTCCGGCGGGCCCGGTGTCCGGCTGGGCCTTGACCACCGTCGCCGCGTTGTCGCCGGCCCGGATCGCCCGGACCGCCGCGCCGAGGAGGGTGGTGTCGGGCACGGGCGGGCCCTCGGGGACGGGGGCGGGCGCGGAGCGGGGCGGGGTGCGGTGGGCGCCGGCCCGGGTGATCAGGACGTCGCCGTCGGCGGACTCCGCGGCGGGGGCGTACCCCATCTCGCGGAGCCCGTCGAGGAGGGACGCCGGGTCGGCGAGGGCGGCCAGCACCGTCGGGGCGATCCGGCGCAGCCGCAGCGCGGCGGACCGCCTGTCGGCGAGGATCTCCCCGAGGACCGCCTCGTCGTCGCAGCGTACGTACGAGGAGGCCGCGCCGATCCGGAGGTGGCCGTGGCGGCGGGCCACGTCGTCGATGAGGTAGCTCAGCGGCTGCGGCACCGGCGTGCGGCTGTGCGTGGCGAGGAAGGCGTGCAGGTCGGCGGCGGTCTGCCCGGCGTCCAGGGCCCGGCGCACCGACCCCGGCGTGAACCGGTACACCGTCGCCCCGCCCTTGGACTCGATGTCCGCGAGGGCGCCGAGCATGTCCGCGAGCGGCCGTTCCAGCGGCCCGGGCGCGACGGCGGTCAGGTCGGCCTGGAGCAGGACGTGGTCCAGGGGCTCGGGCAGCAGTGGGGCGAGCAGGCCGGCCGCCTCGGCGGGCCCGCCGGTGAGCAGGGCGCGGGTCTGCGAGGCGAGGGCGCCGCGCCCGGTGATGCCGAGGAGCTCCGACTCGTTGAGCGTCCACAGGGCGATCCGGGACCGCAGGTCCATGCCCTCCCCGGCGGCGCCGCGCAGGGGCCGCTCCCAGCGGAGGCGGGCGAGCACGGTCTCCGGGTCGGGCGCGGTGCCGGGCGGCAGCGCGCCCAGGAGGGCGAGGACCCGGTGGCGTACCTCGGGCGCGGCGGAGCGGTCCAGGTCGGGGCCGAGCGCGGACAGGGCCCGGCCCTTGGCGTCCTGGCCGCCGACCAGTCCGGAGGTGCGGGTGGCGGTGAGCCAGGCGGTGGCGAGGGCGACCCAGCGCTCCTGCGCGGACCGCTCCAGCCACTCGTCGTACGCCGGGGTCGGCGCGTACCGCTCGTCCGCCTCGCCGTCGGAGGCCAGCAGCCCGGCGGCGTACGCGAGTTCCACCCAGAACGCGGCGACGGGCTCCTGGACGTCCAGCGCGGTGGCGGTCTTCCGCAGCTCGCGGACGCTGAGCCCGCCGGAGCGCAGGACGACGGGCCCGCCGCCGTTCCAGAGCTTCAGCAGCTCCTCGACGGCGGACACCGCCAGGAACGCCTGGCCGGCCGCCGCACTGTCCACAGCCTGTGGATCGCGCTCGGCCACCGCCGCCACGACCGGCGGCCGCGGCTCGGGCACCCGGTGCGCGCGCCCGGCCCGCAGATGCAGCGCGGCCTCGCGCGGCAGCACGACGGTCCGGGTCGAGACGGGCAGCAGGAGGCCCCGGTCGCGCAGCCACTTCACGGGCGGCGTCGGGTTCGGCGTGACCTCCCCGTACGGCGGCCCCCACACGAGCCGGTCCAGGACCGCCAGCGCCTCCATGGGGGCGGTGTCCAGCAGCTCGCCCATCCGGGCGCGGTCGGTGAACAGCGCGGTCAGGGCGGTCACCGCGGACACCGGGTCGTGCGTGGCGGGCAGCCCGGCCGCGGTCAGGATCTCCTGGAGCCGGCCGGGCGACATCCCGGCGGTGGCCTCGGCGACGGTCGGGCCGAGGCCGGTGGGGGAGGGGTGCTGCGGGGAGGGCGACAGCAGCTCCCGCGCCGTACGCACCAGCCGCAGCCGGTCGTCCTCGCCCCACACGAGGGCCTGCTCGCGCAGGGTGCCGACCGCGCCGGGCAGCGCCTCGGCGATCGCGGCGCCCGCGCCGTCGCGCTGCTCGCCGTCGTCCTGCCCGTCACCGGTCATCAGCCCGAGCAGCGTCTCGTACGGGGCCGGGTCGGGCGCCACCGCCAGGGCCTCGGCGGTCTGCAGGGCGAACCGGTCGAGGTGTTCCAGGGCCCGGACGACGGACGCACGGGTGCCCGCACGCGTGGCGAGCTGGGTGATGTCGCCCGGCACGGGGGAGAGGAGATCGGGCCGCGCCCGCAGCAGCCCGGCCAGTGACTCGTCGTCCCGGGCGCGCAGAGCCTCGGCGAGCGTCCGCGGTGGTGTGGTCCCCATCCGCCCCACGGTAGTCGCTCCGGACAGCCGCGAGGGCGCTACCGTCGGTGCAGGCCGGTAGAGGGGAACCGAGGGGACCATCGCGTGGGGATCGAGAGCGACCAGCTGGTCTACGACTATCTGAGCCGGGTCGGCGACCTGGCCCAGCAGCAACAGCTGCCTTCCGGCGCCCGGATGCGGCTCGTGTCGGAGCTCCGGGCCGAGATCGAGCGGCAGCGCACGTCCCGGGCCGCGCACACGCCCGGCCAGGTCCGCCGCATCATCGGCACGCTCGGCACCCCGGACGAACTGGTCGCGGCGGCGGGCCGGAGGGCACCGGAGGCGCCGGAAATTCCCGGACCGCGCCGCGCGCGTCCCTCGGGCGACGCGCCGGAGGAGGACGACGCGGACGCCTCGCCGGACCCGGGCGCCGCCGGCCCGCACCGGGCGGGTACGGACGAGCTGGGTGACGGCGGCGAGGCGGACTGGTGGCTGGACGAGCCCGGTCCGTTCGGCGAGTCGGGCCCGGGCGCGTTCGGCGAGTTCGGCCCCGGTACGGAGGTGGCCGGCTTCCGGGGCGGTGTGGAGATCCCGGAACTGCTGCGGCCGCCGGTCCCGGAGGAGGAGCGGGAGAGGGCGCGGGAGGAGGAGCCGGAGGGGGAGACCCCGGCGGACGACGAGGAGCCGGAGGCCGCGGCCCCGGAGAAGCGCCGCCGCCGGCTGCCGAAGCTCCGCCGCACCCGACCGGCCCCGGCCCCGGTCCAGGCCGCCGCCCCGCGTCGCGGCTTCAGCAACCCCGTACTGCTGCTGGCGGCGGCGCTCCTGGTGACGGGGGCGGTGATGGGCTCCCTGCTGGCCCTGGCGGGCGGCTGGCTGCTCGCGTACAGCTCGCGGAAACTGACCCGCGCGGAGGCGAAGTGGGCGGCGATGGGCCTGCCCGGGGTGGTCGCGGCGGCGGCCCTGGTCTGGCTGTGGGGCCGCATGGACGGCCGCTGGGGCACCCCGATCCCGGAGCACGGCATGAAGGACGCGCTGGGCGACGTATGGCCGGTCACGATCCGTGCGGCGGCGGTGGCCTCGGCGCTGTTCCTGGTGTGGCGGGCGAGGCGTCGGTAGAGGGGGCCGCCCGGCCGGGCTCGTACGGCGTTCAGAATGGGGGCATGACTTCCTCACCGCTGATGGTCGGCTTCGACCTGGACATGACGCTCATCGACTCCCGCCCCGGCATCAAGGCCGCCTTCGCGATGTTCGCCGCCGAGACCGGGGCCACGATCGACGGCGACCTGGTGGTGAGCCGCCTGGGCCCGCCGCTGGAGCAGGAGATCGCGCACTGGTTCCCGGCCGACCAGGTGCCCGCGATGGCGGACCGGTACCGGGAGATATACCCCTCGTACGCGATCACGCCGACGCTCGCCATGCCGGGCGCGCGGGAGTCGATCGAGGCGATCCGCGCGCTCGGCGGCCGGACGATGGTGGTCACCGCCAAGTACGAACCGAACGCCAAGCGGCACCTGGCGCACCTCGGCATCGAGCCGGACGTCGTCGTCGGCGACCTCTGGGCCGAGCAGAAGGCGGTGGCGCTGAGGGAGCACGGCGCCACGGTCTACGTGGGCGACCACGTCGGCGACGTACGCGGCGCCCGGGCCGCGGACGCCGTCTCGGTGGCCGTCGCGACCGGCCCGTGCGACGCCGACGAACTGCGTGACGCGGGCGCGGACGTGGTCCTCGCCTCGCTCACGGAGCTGCCCGCCTGGCTGGAGGCGTACGCGAAGGCCCGGCGCTAGCGCGCCCCCGCGCGGGCCGAGCGGATGACGCCCGCCGCCGCGATCAGGAAGCCGACGCCCATCAGCATGCAGAGGGACCACGCGATCGAGGGGAGCGGGTGGGTGCCCAGGAAGAGGGGGGCCATGGTCGCCATGGTGGCGAGGGCGCCGACGAAGAAGACGATCGCGCCGATCCGGACCAGCCGGTCGCCCGCGCCGCGGGCGTCGGAAGTTGAGGTACTCACACCGTCAGGGTAGTTCCCGGGGGCGGTGAATCCGTGTCCGGGTGAAGCGGGTGCCGTTTCCGGACACAGTCCGGATGACCAGGCTTGACGAGGGGTACTTCACCTGTGGAGGCTTCAGCCAGCAGGGGAGCACGACCACAGGACGGCCTGACCTGCTGAGGGCTTTGTTCCGGCATACGGGTTGAGATGGGGTGCGTGCTTTGCCGACTGGCAAGGTCAAGTGGTTCAACAGCGAGAAGGGCTTCGGCTTCCTCTCCCGCGACGACGGCAGCGACGTCTTCGTGCACTCGTCCGTGCTCCCGGCCGGGGTCGACGCTCTCAAGCCCGGCCAGCGCGTCGAATTCGGCGTGGTCGCCGGCCAGCGCGGTGACCAGGCGCTCTCCGTGTCGGTCCTCGACCCGACCCCGTCCGTCGCGGCGGCCCAGCGCCGCAAGCCGGACGAGTTGGCGTCGATCGTCCAGGACCTGACGACCGTCCTGGAGAACATCACCCCGATGCTGGAGCGAGGCCGCTACCCCGACAAGGCGGCGGGCGCCAAGATCGCCGGCCTCCTGCGCGCGGTCGCGGACCAGCTCGACGTCTAGCGGACCAGCTCGACGTCCAGGGGAAGGTCTCCCTCGAAAGTCTCTGTGGGCGCCCCGGCCGGGGCGCCCACAGGCGTGTTCGGCGCGCGTCAGCGCCGCAGGGCCTCGACCGGCTGGATTCTGGACGCCCGCCACGCGGGGTAGAGGCCGGCCAGGAGGCCGGTGGCCAGGCCGATCAGGGGCGCCGCCGCCACCGTCGCCGGGTGGATGATCGGGGTCCAGTCCCGGGCGACGGCGACGCCGACCACGGTGAGGGTGCCCAGGCTGGTGCCCACGAGGCCGCCCAGCGCGCCCAGTGCCCCGGATTCGGTGAGGAACTGGGCGGTGATGTGCCGGGCGCGCGCGCCGAGGGCCCGGCGTACACCGATCTCCGCGGTGCGCTCCAGCACCGCGACGAGCGTGGTGTTGGCGATGCCGACCGTACCGATGACCAGGCAGATGCCGGCGAGCAGCAGCAGGAGCTGGTCGAGGTCGCCGCTGACGTTGCCGCGCAGGGTGCGCGGGTCGGGCGGCGGGATCGACTTGAAGCGGTCCGGGTGGGCCGGGTCCAGGGCGAGCGCCGCTTCCTGCGCGATCTGGGTGGCGGCCCCGAGCCGGGTGGAGACCAGCATCTTGGCGCGTTCGCCGCGGGCCGGGCCGCCCCAGTACTTCTCGGCCGTGCTGCTCGGGACGATGACGGAGAGGAGCAGGTCCTCCTGGCGGGCCACGTCGTCGACGATGCCGATCACGGTGAGCGGGGTGCCGCCGATGAAGACGGCCGGCTGGGTCTCCAGGGTGGTGATGCCGAGCCGGTCGGCGAGCCCGGAGCCGATGACCACGACATCCTCGGCGCGGCCCTGGTGGAAGGCGTCGAAGGTCCGCCCCTGGGAGAGCGTCGGGTCGGCTGCCGCGAGCACCCCGGGGGTCGCCGCGACCACGGCCGCTTCCTCACCGGCCGCCGTGTCGCCGACCGGCGCGGCCGTGACCGTGCTTCCGCCGGTGACGTCGACGTGCCAGTAGACGCCCGCGTGCCGGACGCCGTTCAGGTTCTCCATGCGGGACGGCGCGTCGTCGGGGAACGCGTTGGCGATGTGCTCGGCACCGTCCCCGCCGATGTCCTCGATCGTCACCTCCGTCGCGACGAGGGTGTTGAAGCGTGCGTCGATCTGGGAGGAGGCGGTGGCGGTCAGGCCCAGGATGGCGACGAACGTACCCACCCCCAGCACGGTGCCCAGGGCGGTCAGCGCGGAGCGGCCGGGCCGCTGGAGGATTCCGGCGTGTGCCTCGGCGAGCAGGTCCAGGGGGTGGAGACGGGTCCGGGCGACCGCCCCGGCGGGCCCCCGGTGCCGGAGCCGTCGTAGGACGGTGCGCAGAACGCGTGGAGTCATGCGGCGCTCTCCGTCTCGGTGAGGACGCCGTCCCTGATCGTCACCTTCCGGGCCGCGCGAGCGGCCACGACCGGGTCGTGCGTGATGACGAGCAAGGTCATGCCGTCGCGGTGGAGTTCGTCGAGGAGCGTGAGTACGGACTCGGCGGTGGCGGAGTCCAGGTTGCCGGTGAGCTCGTCGCAGAGCAGGAGGGACGGGCGCGCCACCAGGGCCCTGGCGATGGCGACCCGTTGCCGCTCGCCGCCGGACATCCGGATCGGCAACGCCTCGGCCCGGTGGCCGAGCCCCACCCGGTGGAGCGCTTCGAGCGCGCGCTTCTTGCGCTCACGACGCGGAGTGCCCGCGTAGAGCATGGACAGCGTGACGTTCTCGACGGCACTGCGGTGCGGTACGAGGTGGAACGCCTGGAAGACGAAGCCGATACGGCGGCCCCGCAGCGCCGTGCGGTCGGCCTCCCGGAGGGCGGTGGTGTCCGTGCCGTCGAGCAGGTAGCGGCCCTGGGTGGGCACGTCGAGGAGCCCCGCGATGTTGAGGAAGGTGGACTTCCCGGAGCCGGACGGGCCGACGACGGCCAGGTAGTCGCCCTTGCGCACCGCGAGGTGACAGGGCTTCAGCGCCTCGACCGGCGGCGCCCCGGGATAGGTGAGGGCCACCTGGTCGAACTCCATGACGAGCGGAGGAGCGTCTTCGAGGGGGGCGTGGGTCGTCATGAAGACGGGCCGCCCCGTTCCGCGGTGGCGCCGCCGGCCGGGGCGCCACCGACGATGACCTTGTCACCGGGGGCGAGGCCGCTACCTCCGACCGGAGTGACCTCGACGTATCCGTCGCCCGAGATGCCGGGGCGCACCTCGATCCGGCGCCGTCCGCCGTCGGCCAGGAGCACGGTGACCGTGGTCCTGGCATCCGCTCCCGCGGACACCGCGGAAATGGGGACGACGAGGACCTTGGCCTTGGACGTGGCCGCCTCGACGGTCAGCCGGACGTTCTGGTGGGCGAGTTCGGCGGGCAGCGCCTTGGTGGGGGTGACGACGAGGGCATGTCCGACCGCCCCCTTCTCGCCGTCGGCGGCGGGGGCCGCGCCCTCTTCCCCGGTGTCGGACACGGCGGCGGACAGGCCGTCGGCGACCGATTCGACGACGCCCGACGCGGACGTGCCGGTGAGTTCCGAAAGTATCCGGACCTTCTGGCCCGGCCTGACCAGCCCGACTTCGCTCGACCCGAGGGAGCCCTTGACCACCAGGTCTCCGGCCGAGACGGTGAGGAGCTTGTCGCCGACCGGTCCGCCCACGCGTGCGTCGAGCGAGTCGACCCGAGCGGGGAACACCGGGAAGAACGCGAGTTCGGAAGCCGGAACCATGGGGCCGTCCGCGGCCTCCACGGCGTTCAGCTCGTCGCGTGCGACCTCCAGGTCCTCCATCGCCCTCTGCTTGGCCGTACCGGGCTTGGCGTCCTGCACCGCGCGTTCCATGTCGGTCGCCGTGCGCCGGGCCTCCCGCAGCTTGAGCTGTCCGTCCTCCTGCGCGGGGACGGGGTCGTAGCCGAGCGATGCGTAGAACCGGGTCACCGCCGTCTTCGTGGCGGTGCCGAAGTAGCCCGCCTGATCGCCCTGGCTGCCGAACCCGACTGCGGCCAGCGCGTGTTGCAGCTGACGGACGTCGTCGCCGCGTGATCCGGGGCGCAGGTCGCGGTAGACCGGGAGTTTGCCTTCGAGGGAGAAGAGGGGGCGTCCGGAGATCTCCAGCAGCACCTTGCCCGGCTTCACCGCGGCGCCCGTCTTCACCATCACCTTCGTCACCACGGGCGCGCCGGCGTCCTTACCGGACGGCCCGGCCGACGACACGTCGAAGGTCCGGCCGGCGGTGACCTGGCCGCGAAGGACGATGGTGTCGGTGAGCACCCGGCGCTCCACCGGCGCCGTGAGGACGTCCGGTGTGGGCGGTCCCGCCTCGGCGGCGGCCTGCTGGGGCGAGGAGATGAAGGCGGTGGACGCGAGACCGGCCCCGGTCAGCGTGACCGCCAGGGCCGCCACCGTGAACAGGACGTGTCGTCGATTACGCGGCATCCCGGTCCCTCACGCGCTGCCCCCACGATGTCTCGGGCCCCTGGGTGTCGCCCCGTTCGCCGGACCGGCTCAGCCAGCCGAGCTCCTGCGCCCGCGCCCCAAGGGCCAGCCTGCTGTTCACGCCGACCTTGAGCATCAGCCGCTTCACATGGCGCTGCACAGTGCGGTGACTCAGGCCGAGAGCTCGGGCGACCCGGGCGTCCTCATATCCCGCATAAAGAAGTTGCAGGAGTCTTGCCTCATGTTCATTGATTCTATGACTCTTGTCCGAATTGCCCATATCTCCCCCCCCGGGATCCGCCCGTGGAATTGCCAGTTCCGTGGTCCGGACCACGTTAGCTCACTGGCAGGGGGGAGAGGATGGATTGAATCGTGGCAACTATATGCAAAAGGGTGCAAAAAAGTTGACGTATTTGCGTCAGATGGTAGAGGGGTGGTGGCGGGGAAGAGGGGGCTTTGACTAACTTTTACGGTTGTCATCTTCATCCCTACTGGAGGGTTAGTCATGATTGCTCGTTGGACGCGCGGGGCAGCTGTCGTCGGCGCCGGATTCCTGGTGGCATTGCAGGGGGGTTCGCCGGCTCAGGCCGTTTCGACCTCGTACGAATCGGACGTGTGCAGTTCGAGCGGTAATCAGTACTGCTTCGAGATTTACTACAACAGTGCCGGTACCACTACCGGCTACTCGTACAGCTCTTGCTTCCTGGCGAATCAGAGCATCTCCAATCACTACGGATACTCCCCGAATGGGGCGGTGCTCGTGAGGTACATCTTCAGGGGCGGCGTGGACCGCATCACGGGCTCCAACCCGGGATGCACCGGTGCTTCGGGTGATGGCATCGAGCTCAAGAACCAAGCAGCGTCGGCGGTGAACAACGAGTGCTCGGTGAATAACATCATCTACTACAACTCCGGCTATCAGGGAACCTCCCAGACCATCACGCCGGGCTGCGGGAGCGACTGGCCGTCGACCAACCTGAAGTCCTCGCTGAAGAACAACAACGCCTCGCACAAGAGGTCTTGACCGAATGCGGAGAGCGGTCACGGGCTCTGCCCTGATCATCGCGGTTCTGGTGTCGGGATGTTCCGGAGGCGCGTCGGGGGAGGCCGGTTCGGGCAGTGCGTCCACGACCGGCTCGAAGGTGGACGAGCAGGCCTGGCCTGCTCGTACTCCGGTCAGCGGCCTGGCCAAGGGGATGGTGCTGCCGATCGAGGGATACCTGCTCTCGTACCCCGAACTGGTTGCCTGGCAGCGTGCCCAGCAGAACCTCTGGAAGAGCTGTATGCGTAGATACGGATTCAACTCCTTCTCCCCTCCGGAGCCGGGCATGTATCCGCCGGTCGGATACGACGACGCGAACATGGCTCGCCGGTACGGCATATCGGATGCCAAGGAGGCCGCCCGATACGGGTACCACCTTCCCAATGACCGCGGGGAGCCTCCCGTGTGGGAGCCGGCCGCAGGTGCGGAAGGCGCGGTGTTCTCCGGATCGGGCGCCCAGCTGGCGGGCGGGTCGTACAAGGGGGAAAAGGTTCCGGAGGGCGGCTGCCAGGGCGAGACGAAGAAAAAGCTCGGCAGGATTTCTTACCCGCTGGCGAGCAAAGTCGAATTCGCCTCCCTGGAAGAGTCGCGGAAAGTCGCCGAGGTGCGGGCTGCGGTTGACAAATGGTCGGCCTGCATGAAGTCGAGTGGCTATCGCGTGACGCATCCGTACAAGACGCCCGATCTTATTTCCACGCTCGGTTCCGAAAATCCTTCTGCGGAGGAAACGGCACTGGCCGTGGCCGATGTCGAGTGCAAGAAGACTTCTCGGCTGGTGAGTATCTGGTTCGAGGCCGAGAAGAAGATTCAGAATCGACGCATCGAGGAGAATCAGCTCGCGCTCGACGAGGAGCGGAAGAAGAACGACGAGGTGCTCAAGGTTGCCGCGCGAGCAAATGGCGGGTGAACGTGCGGCTTCCCGGGGGCTTCTGGGAATCATGTGAAGCTGCTCCTGGTGCAGCGGTAGTTCGCGGCCACTGATCGCAAATGTCGGGGTTTCCTGCGATCGGTGGCCGCTTCTTCCGGGATGCGTCGCGATCGCCCGGGATTACGTAGAGAAGGAATACCCATGCACGTCCTCAGACGGACGACCGTCACCACTGCTGTCATGCTCGCGGCGATATCGCTGGGTGCCTGCTCCTCGTCCGGACCGGCCTCCGGCCCGGCGAAGGACAGGGCCCCGGTCGACCGGACCAACTGGCCCGCGGAGGTGCCCACTTCGGGCTTGGTCAAGGGTCTGGAGCTGCCGCTCGAGTCCTACCTGCCCTCCTACGCGGACCAGGTCGCCGTCGACACCGCGCTGCGCACCCTGGAGACGCGGTGCATGTCCGAGTACGGGCTGACCGTCGATCTGCCGCGTCCCGGCGCGAACCCGCCCCCCTACGGCAACGCCCTCTCGATCGAGCGGCGATACGGCCTCAGCGACCGCGCACAGGCGCGGAAGTACGGGTACGGGCTGCCCGAGCAGCAGACCCGGAGCCTCGAATCCGTCGAAGAAGGGCTTTCCGGCGTCGAGGTGGAAGTCCTGACCGGGCGGAAGAAGCCCGGACTCACCCCGCCCAAGGGCGCCAAGCAGGGCGAAGGCCATTTCGGCACCGTCCCGGAGCCCGCGCGCGCCGAGCACAACGGAAAGAAGCTGCACCAGGGCGGCTGCGCCGGCTGGGCGAAGCGGCAGCTCAAGGTGAACGAGGAGGACGAGGGCTTCGTCTCCGGGCTCGCCTCGACCAGCCTCTCCGAGTCCCGGCCGCTGAAGCCGGTCCAGAAGGCCCTCAAGAGCTGGTCGGCCTGCATGAAGGACAAGGGCCGCAAGGCCGCCGACCCGTACCGGGCGATGGAGCAGGGCTACGCCGACGGTGACGGCACCACCAAGAACGCGATCGGGCTCGCGCTGGACGACATCGATTGCAAGAAGCGGACCCGTCTGATCGAGGTCTGGTTCAAGGAGGAGTCGGCCGTCCAGAAGCGGCTGATCGAGAAGAACAAGGACCCGCTCACCGCCGTCAAGAAGCGCATGGGCGAGGTCCTTGCGGCCGCCGAGGCAGTCAAGTAATCAGAGGAGAAGCACAGTTGAGACAGATACGCAGCCGCCTGCGCGTGCCGGTCACCCTCGCGGTGACCACCGCGCTGGCGGTACCGCTGAGCCTGCCCGCGCAGGCCGACGAACCCAAGCCGCCCGAGAGCGCGGCGCAGGGGTGGAACGACACCACCACCCAGCAGCAGAAGCTCTCCCTGAAGCCCTCCGCGATCCCCGCGAAGGACCGCGCCGGCCTCCTCGGCGCGGGCTACGAGAAGTCCGCGGACACCGCGGTCACCACGACCGGTGACGGCACCGGCTTCCACCTCCTCGCGGGCAAGGAGAAGGACGGCTACCAGCTCCGCACGGTGGCGAGCCTGTTCGAGGAGGGCTTCGCCTCGGACACCTGGATCGGCAACCACTGCGTCACCGAGTCCGGCAAGTACGCGGCCGTCTCGTACGCGCCGCGGATGTTCACCAACAAGCCCGAACTCATGGTGCGCGGTGCCTTCACCGCGGTGGTCGATCTGACCTCGGGCAAGGTCACCAAGCTGCCGTTCCAGTCATCGCTGGCCTACTTCTCGCCCGGCTGCGGCCAGGGCGACCAGGCGGTGTTCACCCAGCTCACGCACGACGGGGACAAGAAGCAGCAGACCCGTCTGATCACCGTCGACGCGGCCACCGGCAAGGAGTCGAAGCCGGTCACGCTCGCCGGCCAGGTCACCTCGGCGATCCCCACCGACGAGGGCATCGTCGCCGCCCACGGCAACAAGCTGGTCCGCATCAACGGCACGGCCGAGAAGACCCTGGCGTCCACCACCACGGTGCCGTTCCAGATCACCGCCGACGCCGACGGCGGCATCACCTACATCGACCGCGACCTGGACAAGAAGGCGTCCGACGAACCGGCCGCCCGGGCCAAGCACCTGGACCGCACGATGGTGAGGCGGGGCAAGAGGACCGAGCCCGTCACCGTCGCCTCCGGCAAGCTGCACGCCTGGGACCTGACCCGCTCGGCACGCGGCGAGGTGTTCGTCACCGGTAAGGCGACGTCCACCTCCACGACCTTGCCCAAGCGGGTGCACAACCCGGGCAAGCTCCCCAAGGGCGCGGAGATCTCCAGCCACGCCCAGGCGGCCCTGACCACCACGTGGTCCGACGGCAAGACCACCCTGGTCAACCCGGAGGACGCCGCCAAGCCGCGCCCCGCCCGTACGGCGCTGCGCATGCTGGACTCGGGCAAGTCCGTGACGCTCGACCTGCGCCCGGGTGCGCACCGCGTGGGCGACGCGGCACAGGGGCGCGCCCTGTCCCCGGCTCTGCCCACCGGCGGCCCGGTCGACTCCGGCCCGGACACGTCCGGGAAGAGCACGGAGGGCATGTCCACGCAGTCCTTCCGCACCCAGGCCCTCGCCGGGCAGGCCGACAACCCGAGCGAAGGCACCGGGGAGCGGTACTGCGCGGTGGCCCGCAACGACGCGAAGAAGCAGGCGTTCCAGCCCACTCCGCGCCAGGTCGAGTGGGCCGTGGACCAGGCGGTCGTCGGTGAGCTGAACTTCTACCGGTCGCCGAACTGGAAGAACACCGGCACCGGTGGCTACCAGCCCCAGGGCCTGTTCCCGCCGACCGTGCTCGCCGGTGACCCCAACGGCACCCTCGACAACGAGGACCCGGATGTCACCGACAAGTGGCACATCCCGGCGCAGGTGATGCTCGGCATCACCGCGCAGGAGTCCAACATGTGGCAGGCCACCCGGTTCGCCGTGCCCGGTGTCACCGCCAACTCGCTGATCGGCAACTACTACGGGGTCGACTACGCCGCCTCCGGCGAGCAGATCGACCCCTGGCGGATCAACTGGGCCGACGCCGACTGCGGTTACGGAATCACCCAGGCTACCGACGGCATGCGGCTCGCGGGCAAGACCAAGCCGGGCGAGACGGCGCTGTCCACGCTCGCGCAGGAGGCCGTCGCCCTGGACTACACGGCGAACATCGCCGCCGGTGTGCGCATCCTCTCCGAGAAGTGGAACCAGACCTACAACGCCGGGATGAAGATCAACGGCGGCCACCCGAAGTGGATCGAGAACTGGTTCTTCGCCCTGTGGGCGTACAACTCCGGCTTCTACGACACGGCCGACTCCCAGGGCCACTGGGGTGTCGGCTGGACGAACAACCCGGCCAACCCGCTGTGGAAGGCCAACCGCGTCCCGTTCCTGCAGAGCGCGACCAACCCGGCGGGGGACGACTACAGCCACGCCGCGCACCCGCAGGACTGGCCGTACGAGGAGAAGGTGATCGGCTGGGCGGCCCGGCCGATCTCGGCGATGTTCGCGCCCGGTGACTTCCAGGCCGGCTACCGGCCCGCCTGGTGGACCAGCAACGCCGACCGGACCAACGCCAAGCCGCCGGTCGACCTGTTCTGCAACGGGTCGAACTCCTGCGATCCGTCCAAGATCGGCGACAACGACTCCAACGACCAGGGCATGGGTGCCTGCACCGCCGACGCGGGCGACAGCGACACCAACCCGCACTGGCTGCACTGCTGGTGGAACGACGAGATCACCAAGGACCAGTGGAAGGACTGCGAACTCCTCGCGGAGTGCGGAAACGGCGTGCACCGCTTCCCGACGTCCTACGGTGAGCAGGCGGACGCCGGCTCGTACCCGCCGAACTGCTCCCTCGGGTCCCTGCCGGCCGAAGCCCTGGTGGTCGACGACCTGCCCGACGGCATGGTTCCGGCGGGAGTCGACGGGAACCGCGGTTGCGGAGCGGTGCAGTCCGACGGCACGTTCAGCCTCGGCTACGTGCCATGGGACACGCAGATGGATCTCACCGACGACGGTACGGACAACCCGACCACCGTCACCACGTATCCGGGGAAGATCGACACGCACCAGATCGGCGCGGGCTACGGCAACCACTTCTGGTTCACGCACACCCGCTCGCCGGAGTCCCACCCGACGAACGCGAACCGCCTGAAGGTCACCGGCACCTGGAAGCTGAACGCCCCGCTGACCAATACGAGCCGCCAGGCGAAGGTCTTCGTCCACATCCCCGACCACGGGGCGCAGACCACCAACGCCGTCTACCGCATCCAGACCGCGAACGGGGAACGGAGCGTCTCGATCTCCCAGAAGTCGAACCAGTCCAACAAGTGGGTCAGTCTCGGCGCCTACGTCTTCGGCGACCAGATCCCCGAAGTGCGACTCGACAACTTCAACGGCGGTTCCGGTGACGCCGACATCGCCTTCGACGCCGTCGCCTTCGTGCCCGGCACGTACAACGGCATGAAGCTCACCCGCGACATGACGGCCGACCCGACCGCTCCGGCGCCGTCGCCGGTCGAGCCGGACGAGGACATCACCAACAGCTCCTTCTCCGCGGTCGGCAGCTTCTCGGCGAACACCGCCACGGCGACGCCGATGGCCGCCATGGGCACCGCGTCGTGCTCGACGATCAACCACTCCCTCAGCCGGAAGCGCACCACCGGCTGCATCCACAGCGACTACGGGATGACGGAGTACTCGAACACCGTCCCGATCGGAAACGCGGCGTTCGACATCTACGCCACGTACTACCTCGATCCGAAGAGTGCCGAGTTCTCGCAGGTCACGACGATCCGGCTGAAGATGATGGACGGTTCGGCGACGTCCGCCACCCTCGACTACGCGGCCAAGTGCCGCGGCTACTGCTCCATCACCAGCGTCGACTGGAACGGGTCGAAGACCTTCGCCAAGGGCGACACGCTCACGCGGACCGTCACCACCCGGTTCAAGTGGACGCCCAGCGGCACGAAGAACACGATCACCCCGTACTTGACTCTCGGCGGCAAGGTCGGCAGCACCACGGTCGCGAATCCGTCCGAGTTCGAGAACGCCAAGCTGACCATCCGCTGCGACTCCGAGGTCGCCAACGCGGGCAGCGGCTGTGTGTTCTCCGGCTACAAGCCGACGTACGTCATGAACTCCAAGAAGTTCCCCGGGGCCGCCGCGCACATCGAATTGATGTGGCGCAAGACCGGCATCAAGTGGGGTCAGCACACCACCAACGGCAAGCCGCTGACCTACCTCGGCAAGAAGAAGGTCGCCGGTGGTACCCGCCTGCAGAAGACCGTCAACAGGGAGAAGCTCTGCACGAAGAGTTCCACGAACTTCACCGAGTACAACATTCCCGGAGACCCCTACCAGGGCACCGGGCTCTTCAGTGACCTGTGGACCGCCGATTCGGGAACCGCGAAGACGGACAGCATCACCTGTGACGAGTTCTCCTTCGCCAACTCCTTCCAGAGCGCGGGCAACGCGAGTGGCCCGAACGCGGTCAAGGTCAACGGCACGGAGTGTGTGCAGACCTACCTCAAGCGCAACGCCGACGGCACCATGAGCCTGCACCTGCGGCCCGACTACCCGGACCCGGCCTGGAACGAGCCCTGCGGCCGCTCCAGCATGTCGAAGTGGCAGAACACCCAGTCCATGCAGCCCTTCGGCGGATTCATCCGTGAACAGCGGCTGATGGAGGACGACGACTACTGGGTCGACCTCGACGGGTTCACCCCCTGACACGACCGCACACCGGGAAGGCCCCCGCGGAAACATCCGCGGGGGCCTTCCTCTTGGCTCCCTTGGCCTCAGTCGAGAGTGACGCGGCCGTCCAGGATGCGCTGACCGGTCTCCTCCGGACCGAGGATTCGCTCCAGATCCGCGAGAACCGATGCGAAGAATTCCGGCAGATCCGCGAAGAGATCCAGGTCCTCCACGTCGCCGTCACTCCACTGCCCCACCGAACCCGTTTCCGCGTCGATGAAGAAGCCGTACATCTCACCGCACGCGTAGGATTCGGCGGCGAAAGGAATCCACTGCTTCCGCCAATAGGCCACGTCCTCGTTCGGGCCAGGCATCATCTGATGGTGCAGCCGCTCGATGCTCGACAGAGGGAGCAGCGCCCATCCGCCGACGAGGAACTCGCCCTCCGGGCAGGAACCCGTCAGCCCGTTCGACTCGTCGAGCCGGGTGACGGTCCCGTTGCTGACCTTCAGATAGGTACGCAGATCCGCCGGGAACCGCACACCCGTCTTCTCCTCGACGGCGGCGATCTCCTCCTCGCTCGCCGCGTCCCCCAACGCACGGTGACTGACCGGCGCGTTCTCACGCAGCCAGGACACGACACGCTGCCACGACTCGCCCACACCACTCGGCACGCATACCTCCATCGGAGAATCCACTGATCGAGCGGACGCTACGGGAACGCCAGCGCGTCCGGCCCGAGGGCGGGCACCAGGCCCTCGGCCGCCGCGCGCGTCAGCAGGCCGCGGATCGCGGCGTAGCCGTCCTCGCCCAGGTCCGCGGTGAACTCGTTCACGTACAGGCCGATGTGCTGGTCCGCGACGGACGGGTCCATCTCCTGGGCGTGCGCGAGGACGTACGGGCGCGACGCCTCCGGGTCGTCCCAGGCCATCCGGACCGACGTGCGGACCGACTCGGCGAGCAGCTTCAGCGTGTCCGCGCCCAGCGAGCGCTTGGCGATGATCGCGCCGAGCGGGATCGGCAGGCCGGTGGTGTCCTCCCAGTGCCGGCCCATGTCGGCCAGGTTGTGCAGGCCGTAGTTCTGGTACGTGAAGCGCGCCTCGTGGATGACCAGGCCGGCGTCCACCTTGCCGTCCCGGACCGCCGGCATGATCTCGTCGAACGGCATGACGACGATCTCGCCGACCCCGCCCGGGACCACCTCGGCCGCCCAGAGCCGGAAGAGCAGATACGCGGTGGAGCGCTCGCTCGGTACGGCGACGGTCTTCCCGGTCAGGTCGGTGCCCGCCTCGCGGGTGAGGACGAGCGGGCCGCAGCCCCGGCCCAGCGCGCCGCCGCACGGCAGCAGCGCGTACTCGTCGAGGACCCAGGGCAGCACCGCGTACGACACCTTGAGCACGTCCAGCTCGCCGCGCTCGGCCATGCCGTTGGTGAGGTCGATGTCCGCGAACGTGACGTCCAGCGCCGGCGCGTCGGGGACCCTGCCGTGCGCCCAGGCGTCGAAGACGAACGTGTCGTTCGGGCAGGGCGAGAAGGCGATGCGCAGCGCGTCAGCCTGCGGTGTCGTCTCGGTCATGGCGGGTCCAGCCTTCCAGTACGGGTATGAGCTTCCCGAACGCCCCGGCCAGCGCGGTCAGCGCGTCGCCGATGCGCCAGGCGTCGCGGTCGCGCGGGCCGACGGTGTTCGACACGGCCCTGATCTCCAGGACCGGTACGCCGGCGAGGTGCGCCGCCTCCGCGACCCCGAAGCCCTCCATGGCCTCGGCGGCGGCGTGCGGGTGGGCGGCCAGCAGGGCGGTGGTGCGCTCCGCCGTGCCGGTGACGGTGGAGACGGTGAGGATGTCGCCGGTGGCCGCCCCGGTCGCGGCGGCGGCCTCCCGGACCAGCGCGGGCGGCGGGGCGAACCGGTCGCGGCCGAAGCCGAGCGCCGTCACGGGCAGGAAGCCGTCCGGGGTGTCCGCGCCCAGATCGGCGGCCACGATCGCCTCGGCCACGACGAGCGAGCCCAGCGGGGCGGTTGGCGCGAAACCGCCGCCGATGCCCGCCGAGATCACCAGGTCGTAGCGGTCGGCGGCCAGGGCGAAGGCCGCCGACGCCGCCGAGGCGGCCGGGCCCGCGCCACCGGCGAGGACGTCCAGCGGACCGGTGCGGTGGATCTCCGCGCCGCGCACCCGACGGACCTCGGGCTCGTCCCCGTACGCACGCGTGACCGCGTCCCGTTCGACCGGGACCGCGGTCACGACGAGTACACGCACGTCAGTCGGTCTTCTCCAGCTTGAAGTGCCAGATGCCGATCACGTCGTTGCCCTTGGTCTCCACCACGCTGATCTGCGTGTTCTTCGCGGCGGCCTCGCCGGTCTGGCTGGAGAAGAAGGCGCTGCCCGAGATCGAGCGGTAGGTCTTCTTGAACGGCTCCTGCTCGGCGTTGCGGCCGTCGATGAAGAGCGTCCAGCCGTTGTCCGCGACCTCGGGGTCGACCCCGAAGTGGACCGTGTCGGTCATCCCGACCTCGACGGTCTTCTCCGCCTCCTTGTTGAGGCACTTCTCGGCCTCGGACCTCTTGAGGGCCTTGCCGTCGTTGTAGCAGGCGGCCTCGGAGCTCACCGAGTCGTCGCCGACCGTCACGGTGGCGAGCGGCGTCGGCTTGTCGCAGGCGGAGAGGACAAGGAGTCCCGCGGACACGGCACCAAGAGCGACGCCGATTCGACGGCCCTTACCGGAGAAGAACGCAACGGTCATGGGCCGAAGGCTATCGGTCGCTCCCGCTCACGCCACGCGGGGGTGCGGCGAGCCGCGCCGCGCGGCGCCCAGCAGCCCCCGTACGGAGGCGGACGCGCCGAGTGCGAGCAGCCCGGCGGCGACGGACATGCCGAGTACGCCGTTGAGGGGGAGGGCGATGCCGATCGCGCCGCCGACCACCCAGGCCATCTGGAGCGCCGTCTCGGAGCGGGCGAACGCCGACGTCCGCACCTCCTCCGGCACGTCGCGCTGGATCATCGCGTCCAGCGACAGCTTCGACAGGGCCTGCGTGAGCCCCGCCGTCGCGGCGAGCGCGGCGACCATGACCGTGGAGAAGAAGACGGCCGCGAGGACCGCCACGCCGAGCGCCAGGCCCAGCACCGAGGCGACGATGACCTCGGGGCCGCGCGCCCTCAGCCAGGAGCCCACCGCCGTGCCCAGCGCGTTGCCCACGCCCGCCGCCACGCCGACGATGCCCAGCGAGATCGCGGCGCTCTGCCCGGCGAGCGGGTGCTCGCGCAGCAGGAACGCCAGGAAGAAGATCAGGAACCCGGAGAGCGCCCGGTGCGCGGCGTTGGCCTGGAGGCCGTGCAGCACGGACGGGCCGACCGACCGAAGGCCCGGCCGCCGCTCGCCGTTCTCCCGCCGCTTGCGCCCCTTGGACCCGGCCTTCGTGGCGGAGGACCGCACCGGCTCCGGGCGGGGCGCGCCCTCGCCGTGCGGCGGTACGAGCTGCGCCCGGCGTTCGCCCTTCGCCGAGTCGACCTTGGGCGGCAGCGTGAACGCCAGGGCCGCGCCCCCGGCGAACACCGCGCACGCCCCGTACAGCGGCCACGGCGAGCCGATCATCTGGAGCCCCGCCCCGACCGGCGCGGCGGCCCCGGTGGCCAGCAGCCCGGCGAGGGTGACCCGCGAGTTGGCCTTCACCAGCGAGAACTTCGGTGGCAGCAGGCGCGGTACGACGGCGCTGCGCACCACCCCGTACGCCTTCGAGCAGACCAGCACGCCGAGCGCCGCCGGATACAGCTCCAGGCCGCCGGTGGCGACCGCGCCCGACATGGTGAGCGCCAGCAGTGCCCGCGCGAGCATGGAACCGGCCATCGCGGCGCGGCGGCCGTGCGGCAGGCGGTCCAGGAGCGGGCCGATGACCGGGGCGAGCAGGATGAACGGCGCCATCGTCACGGCGAGGTACAGCGCGACGCGGCCGCGTGCCTGGTCCGTCGGTACGGAGAAGAACACGGTGGACGCGAGTGCGACGGTGATCATCACGTCGCCCGCGCCGTTCACCGCGTGCAGCTCGATCAGTTTGCCGAGACCGCTCTCGCCGGCGCCGTGTGCGTGTGTCGCCTTCCTGATGGAGCGGGCGGTGCCGGTGAACGGCGTTTTCAGGGCATGACCGATCGACCGGCCCGTCCTGCGGAAGGGGCCGGGCCCGTCGTGCGACCTGGCAGAAGCCACTTGGTCATACTGCCCCAGGACCGGGCGATGCGAACCGGCCTCGCTGCGGGGCACGGCCCGGACCGCCCCGTCGGGTCAGTGATCGGCCAGGTGGCGGGGGGTGCGGGGGCTCGCCGGACCGGGTGGGCGGAGGGCGGCGCGCGGTGCCGAAACGGCGTCGTTTGGGACGGCAGGTGGGCGGGGAGCGGCGGAGAGGGTAGCGTGCGTAGCGCGCCACCGGCGGTTGTTCTCGGCCGCGCGCCTCTCGGCGATCCCGCAGAATGGATTGCGGAAGGCGTGCCCGAGGTTGGCTCAACGGGTGTGGACGTCGACGCGGCCCCCAGGTCCGCTCCGTCCGCGACCGTATGGCCGGAATCGATGGTCGATGTGCTGGCGCGCTCGTGAGACTGGCGTAGGAGAGAAGCGAGACCTGTGAGTGCTGCGACGACGCGAGGCCGTACGGCCCGTACCGCCCGTACCCCCGCTCCCGACCGTCTGTGCGCCGAGGCCGTGGACCTCGCCCGCGCCGCGGCCGAGGAGGCTGCCGCGCCAGGGGTCGTGGGTGAGCATGTCGGCGTGGTCTCCGAGGGAGACCGGGTCGTCACGCACTACTTCGAGTGCGAGGACCCCGGCTACCGGGGCTGGCGCTGGGCGGTGACGGTCGCGCGGGCCTCCCGCGCGAAGAACGTCACGCTGGACGAGACCGTGCTGCTGCCCGGCAGCGACGCGATCCTCGCCCCCGAGTGGGTGCCGTGGAGCGAGCGGCTGCGGCCGGGCGACATGGGCCCGGGCGACCTGCTGCCGACCGAGGCGGACGACCTGCGCCTGGAGCCCGGCTACACCGGCGCGGACGAGCCGCCGCCGAACTCCCCGGTCACCGGCGAGCTGGCCGAGCTCGTCGACGTCGAGGACGCGGAGCTGACGACGCGCCCGGGCCCGGCCGCGCGCGGGTCGATCGCGGCGGTCGCGGAGGAGCTGGGCCTGCGGCGGGCGCGGGTGCTGTCCCGGTACGGGCTGCACTCGGCGGCGGACCGCTGGGAAGAGGAGTTCGGCCCCAAGACACCGATGGCCCAGGCCGCGCCCGCCTCGTGCGCGTCCTGCGCCTTCCTGATGCCGCTGGCGGGGTCGCTGCGGCAGGCGTTCGGGGTCTGCGCGAACGAGTTCGCTCCGGCGGACGGGCGCGTGGTGTCGCTGTCGTACGGGTGCGGGGGGCACTCGGAGGCGGCGGTCATGCCGAAGCCGCCTGCGGCGGTTGCGCATCGGCTGGACACGGTGCGGGTGGACGAGTATGCGTTGCACGGTGAGCCGTCCTCGTCGGAGGACGCGGGCGACGCGTAGCCGGGCGTGCGCCCGGGGCCGTGTGGCCTCGGGCGCGCCGGTGGACCGGTTCCGTCCTCAATCGCCGGACGGGCTTGAGATGCGGCCCCGGTCCGGACCGGCTCGCCGCCCCCGGGCGGACCGGTTCCGTCCTCAATCGCCGGACGGGCTTGATTCGGGCCGGCGCGGACTTCTTACCGCGGGACGCTTCGGGCCGGCGCGAGCCGTACGGCCCGCACTAGCCCGCACCCGGCCAACCCCAGCCCGCACCCGGCCAACCCCAGCCCGTCCGGCGATTGAGGACGGAACCCTTGAGGCGGGGGCCCCGCGCCCCGGGGGGACGGTGAGTCGGAGGGCCCGGGCGGTACCCGGTAGCTTCGCGGGGTACGCGTTACCGGCAACCGGCAGAGGGAGTACGCGCGTGAGCATCAACGCGACGGAGGGCGACCCGTTCGGCACCGCGCGGCTGCGGCGCGGCGTGCTCGACGCCTGGGGCGCGGGCCCGGCGCGGTTCCGGGAGGACGCCAACGCCGAGGAGGACCTCGCGCTCGGCGGCTACCGCGACCGCCTCGTCGTCGAGCTCGCCCAGAACGCCGCCGACGCCGCAGCCCGCGCCGGGACACCGGGCCGCCTGCGGCTCACCCTGCACCCGGCGGCGGACGGCACCCCCGCCGTCCTCGCCGCCGCGAACACCGGCGCACCCCTGGACGCCACCGGCGTCGAGTCGCTGTCCACGCTGCGCGCGTCCGCGAAGCGCGAGGGGCACGAGGGCGCCGTGGGCCGGTTCGGCGTGGGGTTCGCCGCCGTGCTCGCGGTCAGCGACGAGCCGGCGGTCCTCGGCCGGCACGGCGGTGTCCGCTGGTCCCTCGCGGAGGCCCGCGAGCTCGCCCGGGAGGCCGCCGTCGGCAGCCCCGGCCTGGGCGACGAGCTGCGCCGCCGCGACGGCCACGTACCGCTGCTGCGCCTCCCGCTGCCCGCCGAGGGCACCGCGCCCGACGGTTACGACACCGTCGTCGTGCTGCCGCTGCGCGACGGTGTCGCCGAGGACCTGGTGGGCCGGCTGCTGGCCGCCGTGGACGACGCACTGCTCCTCACGCTGACCGGGCTCGACGAGGTGGTCGTCGAGACCCCGGAGACCGTACGCACCCTGCGCCGCACGCAGCACGGCCCGTACACGCACATCGAGGACTCCGCGCACGGCACCAACCGCTGGCGCACCGCCGTCCACCACGGCCCGATCGAGCCCGCCCTGCTCGCCGACCGGCCGCTGGAGGAACGGCTGCGCCCGCACTGGTCGGTGACCTGGGCGGTCCCGGTGGACGAGGACGGCGCCCCGGTCCGCCCCCGTACCGCACCCGTCGTGCACGCGCCGACGCCCACCGACGAACCGCTCGGCCTGCCCGCGCTGCTCATCGCCTCGCTGCCGCTGGACACCACCCGGAGGCACCCCGCGCCCGGACCGCTCACCGACTTCCTGGTGCGGCGCGCGGCCGACGCGTACGCGGAGCTGCTCGGCGACTGGGAGCCGGTGTCCGTCGCGACGATCTCCCTGGTCCCGGGCCCGCTCGGGCAGGGCGGGGTGGACGGCGCGCTGCGCGGCGCGATCCTGGAGCGGCTGCCGCGCGTGGCGTTCCTGGAACCGGCCGCCCCGCGAGACCCTGCTGCTGAGCCGGAGCGCTGGGACGGCTGGGACGGCGACGAGGGCGTCCGCAAGGACACCGTCGCGCTGCGGCCGGTCGAGGCCGAGGTGGTGGAGGGCGTCGGCGCGCAGACCGTCGCCGTGCTCGCCGAGGTGCTGCCGTGCCTGCTGCCCGCAGGTCTTGAGCGCCGCGTCGAACTGCGCACGCTGGGCGTCGCCCGCGTCCCGCTGACCGAGGCGATCGACCGGCTGGCCGGTCTTGAGCGCGAACCCGCCTGGTGGCGGCGCCTGTACGACAGCCTGACCGGGGTGGACCCGGACCGGCTGTCGGGGCTCCCGGTACCGCTCGCCGGAACGGGGACGGCGGGGGGCGGCCCGGACGCCCCGCCGGCCCTCCCCCGCACCACCATCGGCCCCCGCCAGGTCCTCCTCCCGCTTCCCGACGCCCTGGCCGGCCCCGTCCTCGACCGCATCGGCCGGCTCGGGCTCAAGGTCGCGCATCCGGACGCCGCGCACCCGCTCCTGGAGAAGCTGGGCGCTCTGCCCGCCACGCCTCGCGCCGTGCTGACGACCCCGCAGGTGCGGGCCGCCGTCGCGGGGTCGCTGGACGCGGGGGAGATCTGGGACGAGGACGCGCTCGACGGCGACGAGCTGGTGGAGACCGTGCTCGCCCTGGTCCGGGACGCGGCCCTGGAGCCGGGCGACGAGCCCTGGCTCGGGGCGCTCGCGCTGCCCGACGAGGACGGCGAACTCGCCCCCGCCGGGGAACTCGTGCTGCCGGGGAGCCCGTTCGCGGCCGTGATGCGCGAGGGTGAACTCGCCCTGTGCGACGCGGAGCTGGCCGGCCGCTGGGGCGAACAACCGCTCACCGCCTGCGGGGTGCTCGCCACCTTCGCCCTCGTACGGGCCACCGACGTCGTCCTGGACCCGGACGAACTGGAGCCGCGCGACAGCGACTTCGCGGAGCCGGACGACGCCGGGCTGCTCGACGCCGTGGACGTGTGGTGCGAGGACATCCTCGACCAGCTGCCGGACAGCCCGGTGCCGCCCGTGGCCACCGAGCTCGTCGCCGTACGCGACCTCGACCTCGTCGACGACGACGCCTGGCCGCAGGCGCTCGCGCTCCTCGCCCGGCCGCCGCTTCGGGACGCGCTCACCCAGCCAATCCGGGTGCTGCTCCCGGACGGCACCACGCAGTCCGTCCGCCCGTACACGGCGTGGTGGCTGCGCGGGCACCCGGTGCTGGACGGCCGCCGCCCGGCCGGACTGCGCGCCCACGGCGGCGACGCCCGGCTCGCGGGCCTGTACGACTCCGCCGACGCGACCGGCTTCGACGACGCCGAGGTGCTCCGCGCCCTGGGCGTACGGACCTCGGTCGACGCCCTGCTGGACGAGCCGGGTGGAGCCGCCGAGCTCCTGGGCCGCCTCGCGGACGAGGACCGCCCGGTCACCGCCGTACAACTGCACGCCCTGTACACCGCGTTGTCCGCGCTCGACCCGGAACAGGTCACGCTGCCGGACGAGCTGCGGGCGGTCGTGGACGGCGAGGTGCGGGTGGCCGACGCGGTGGACGCGGTGATCGCGGACGCGCCGGACCTGCTGCCGCTCACCTACGGGCTGCCGCTGCTGCCCGTCGCCCCGGCGCACGCGGCGGAGCTGGCCGAGCTGTTCCAGGTGCGGCGGCTCGGCGAGAGCGTCGAGGCCGAGGTCACGAGCGACGGCGAGGAGCACGCGGTGCCCGAGTCCGTCCGCGTCCTGCTGGGGCCCGCCACCCCGGCGACGTACATCGAGCACGGCGAGCTCCGCGCGGGAGGCGTCGAACTGGACTGGCGCCGCACCCCGGACGGCGTGGTGCACGCCGCGACGCTGGAGGGCGTCGCGGCGGGCCTGGCCTGGGCCGCCGGCCAGTGGCCCCGCCGCTTCGAGGTCGCGGCGCTCCTGGAGGACCCGTCCCGTACGGCGGAACTGGCCCGGGACCGCTGGTTCGACTGAGGCCCGGGCCGGGCGAAAGGGCGCGGCAGTCTGTGGCAACTACACCGATTTGTGTGACCTTCGCAGAATCTTCAAACCCTGCACAACCCTTCACATCCGTTGACCGTCTGGTCTGTTGAGTCACCCCGACTCGACCGACCGATCGGCCCGAGGGGTCCGCGCGCGCGGACCCGGGCCCTTTCCCACGGGGAAGCACACATGCGCATGCGCACATCCGCCGCCGTCCTCACCGGCGCCCTGGCCCTGTCCGCCCTCGCCATACCGGCCGCCCAGGCCGACGGCGGCTACGGCAACACCACGATCACCAAGGTCACGGTCAACGGCGGCAAGAACGTGGTTCTCGGTACCAGCGCGGTCAAGAAGTTCACCGTCTCCGTGACGGCGAAGGACAACTCCGGCATCAAGGGCGCCGACATCGCCCTCCACGGGCCGGGCTTCGGCTACATGACCGGCAAGACCCGCTGCTCCGGCAGCACCTGCACGGCGTCGTTCACCGTGGACCCGAAGGTCGACCTGCCGTACTCCAACGACTACGCCGGCACCTGGTACGTGGACGCGTGGGTGGACGCCAAGGACGGCGACTACATCTGGAAGGAGAAGGCCCGCTCCTTCAAGTTCCAGCGCGCGTCGAAGCAGACCGTCAACGCCTCGCCCGAGCCCGTCAAGAAGGGCAAGACCATCACCGTCACCGGCTGGCTCTCGCGCGCCAACTGGGACGACTTCAAATACCACGGCTACACCGGCCAGTCCGTCAAGCTGCAGTTCCGCAAGAAGAGCAGCAAGACGTACACCACGGTGAAGACCGTGAAGACGAACAGCAAGGGCGACCTGAAGACCACCGTCAAGGCGTCCGTCGACGGCTACTGGCGCTACAGCTTCGCGGGGACGTCCACCACCCCGGCGGCCACCGCCACGGGTGACTACGTCGACGTGAAGTAGTCCGGACGGGGCCGCCGCTTCCCCTGTACGGGGACTACACCGGGAAGCGGCGGCCCACCAGCCGCCACGCGTACTCCAGCGCGGCCGACGCCACCACCGCGATGCCCACCGCCGCCCACGGCATCTGCGCGCCCACCAGCTTCAGCGCGAAGAAGTCCTGGAGCCACGGCACCGCCAGCACCACCAGGAACGCCAGCCCCATCGCGGCCACCAGGCAGACCCGCCACCAGGTGTACGGGCGGGCGATGATCGCCAGGACCCACATCGAGACCAGGAACAGCGTCAGCGTCGCCGCGCTCGTCTCCGCGTCCAGCGCCCCCGTACCGGCGTAGTGGTGCCGGGCGACCAGGTACGTCACGAAGGTCGCGGCGGCGGCGATGACGCCCGAGGGGATCGCGTACCGCATGACGCGGCGCACGAAGTGCGGGTGCGCGCGCTCCTTGTTCGGGGCCAGCGCCAGGAAGAACGCGGGGACGCCGATCGTCAGCGTCGACAGCAGGGTCAGATGGCGCGGCAGGAACGGGTACTCGACCTGGAAGCAGACCACCAGGACGGCCAGCAGCACCGAGTACACGGTCTTCGTCAGGAACAGGGTCGCGACGCGGGTGATGTTGCCGATCACGCGGCGGCCCTCGGCGACCACGGACGGCAGGGTCGCGAAGCTGTTGTTCAGCAGCACGATCTGGGCGACCGCGCGCGTCGCCTCGGAGCCGGAGCCCATGGAGACGCCGATGTCGGCGTCCTTCAGCGCGAGGACGTCGTTGACGCCGTCGCCCGTCATCGCCACGGTGTGCCCGCGTGACTGGAGCGCGGCGACCATCTCCCGCTTCTGCTGCGGGGTGACGCGGCCGAACACCGCGTTCTGCTCCATCGCGGTCGCCATCTCGTCCGCGTCCTCCGGGAGCCTGCGCGCGTCCTGGGGGTGGTCCGCGCCCTCCATCCCGAGCTTCGCGGCGACCGCGCCGACCGAGACCGCGTTGTCGCCGGAGATCACCTTCGTCGCGACCCGCTGCTCGCCGAAGTAGGCGAGGGTCTGCCCCGCGTCGGGCCGCAGCCGCTGCTCCAGGACGATCAGCGCGGCCGGCTCCGCCCCCTCGGCCGCGTCCGGGGCGTCCAGCTCGCCCCGCGTCCGGGCGAGGAGCAGCACCCGCAGCCCCTGCTCGTTGAGCTGTTCCACCTCCGCGAGCGCCGGGTCGTCCTCGGCCAGCAGCACGTCGGGCGCGCCGAGCAGCCAGGCGGAGGACGCGCCGCCGTCCTCGTCGAACGCGGCGCCGCTGTACTTGCGGGCGGAGGAGAACGGCAGCGTGCCGGTGATCCGCCGGCCGCCGTCCTCCGGGGCCGGGTAGGCGTCGATGATCGCCTGGAGGCTCGCGTTGGGCCGGGGGTCGGACGCGCCGAAGGCCGCCAGGACGCGGCGCAGATACGGTTCGTCTGTGCCGTTCAGCGCGCGGACCTCGGTGACGTCCATGCCGCCCTCGGTGAGCGTGCCGGTCTTGTCCAGGCAGACGACGTCGACCCGGGCCAGGCCCTCGATGGCGGGCAGCTCCTGCACGAGGCACTGCTTGCGGCCCAGGCGTACGACACCGATCGCGAAGGCCACCGAGGTCAGCAGGACCAGGCCCTCCGGGATCATCGGGACGATCCCGCCGACCGTGCGGGCGACCGAGTCCTTGAAGTTGTGCTCCTTGACCACCAGCTGGCTGATCACCAGGGCGGTCGCCGTCGGCACCATCATCCAGGTGATGTACTTGAGGATCGTCGAGATGCCGCTGCGCAGCTCGGACCGTACGAGCGTGAAGCGGGACGCCTCCTCGGCGAGCTGCGCCGCGTACGCCTCGCGCCCCACCTTCGTCGCGGTGAACGCGCCGCCGCCGGCGACGACGAAGCTGCCGGACATCACTGTGTCGCCGGCCTTCTTGATGACCGGGTCGGCCTCGCCGGTGAGCAGGGACTCGTCGATCTCCAGGCCGTCCGCCTCGGCGACCGTGCCGTCGACGACGACCTTGTCCCCGGGGCCCAGTTCGACCAGGTCACCGAGGACGATCTCCGAGGTGTGGATCTCACCGGCCTTGCCGTCGCGCCGGACCACGGGTTTCGACTCACCGATGACCGCGAGGCTGTCGAGGGTCTTCTTGGCCCGCCACTCCTGGACGATGCCGATGGCGGTGTTGGCGACGATCACGAAGCCGAACAGGCTGTCCTGGATCGGTGCGACGGACAGCATGATCACCCAGAGCACACCGATGATCAGGTTGAACCGGGTGAAGACGTTGGCCCGGACGATCTCGGTCAGCGACCGCGAGGACCGCACCGGTACGTCGTTGACCTCGCCCCGCGCGATCCGCTCGGCCACCTCGGCCGAGGTGAGCCCGCGCCCGGAAGCGTCGGTGTGCCGCTTCCCGGAAAGTTCGGATGCCCGCTGCGTCATGGTTCAGACGGTACGGGCGGAACGTGCGGGGCACCCGCTGGGGCGTACGAAGATCAGACCGGGGGAGGACCGGAATCGTCCCGTGGTTGTACGAGAGCTCAGTCGCCCTGGGCCGCTGCCGCCGCGCGCTTGAGGGCCGCGTCCCGTCCGCGTACGTACCAGATGCCGATCAGGCCCAGGCCCGCGCCGGCCAGGCAGGTCCACACCCACCACAGGTGGCCGTGGTCGTCGAACCAGCCGTAGAACGGGATCTGGACCAGGAAGAGGACGAACCAGAGGATCGTGCCGCCGGTGATGGTCGCGACGACCGGCCCCTCCAGGGGCTCCGGCGCCTCGTGCTTCGGTGTCCACTTCTCCATGCGGTCAGTGTATGCGGCGCGTATGTAAGTGCGTTCGGGCCAGTCGGCCCAAGGGTCTACGCGCGGAGATAGCGATCTTCGCCTTATGTATTCATACTGAATCTGCTTAAGACTGGCTCGAATTATTCGTGTGAACGTCCAAAGCTGACTGTTTTTAACCCCCCGCTACGTACGTACTGAGGTCATACATGTCCCCCTCGGCCACCGCTCCGGTCGATGCCTCGCCTCCCCAGCCCACTGGCGGCCTGGACCGTTTCTTCAAGATCTCCGAGCGGAAGTCGTCGGTCGCCCGCGAGATCCGCGGCGGATTCGCGACCTTCTTCGCGATGGCCTACATCATCGTGCTGAACCCGATCATCCTCGGCAGCGCGAAGGACGTGAACCAGCACCTCCTCGACCACGGCCAGCTGGTCACCGCGACCGTCATCACCGCCGCGTTCTCCACCCTGCTCATGGGTGTCATCGGCAACGTGCCGATCGCGCTGGCCGCGGGCCTCGGCGTCAACACCGTCGTCGCCCTCCAGCTCGCCCCCCGGATGACCTGGCCCGACGCCATGGGCATGGTGGTCCTCGCGGGCATCGTGGTCATGCTGCTGGTCGCGACCGGGCTGCGGGAACGCGTGATGAACGCCGTACCGGGCTCGCTGCGCAAGGGCATCGCCATCGGTATCGGCCTGTTCATCCTGCTGATCGGCCTCGTCGACTCCGGCTTCGTCTCGCGCATGCCCGACAAGGCGATGACCACCGTCCCGCTCCAGCTCGGCGGCGACGGCCACCTCAACGGCTGGCCGGTCCTGATCTTCGTCCTGGGCGCGCTGCTCACGCTGATCCTGATCGTCCGCAAGGTGCCGGGCGCGATCCTGATCTCCATCGTGACGATGACCGTCGTCGCGCTGGTCATCAACGCCGTCGCGGACCTGCCGGGCGAGGCCTGGGGGCTGACCGTCCCGAAGTGGCCGGGCAATCCGGTGGCGTCGCCGGACTTCGGGCTGCTGGGTCACTTCAGCCTGTTCGGCGGCTTCCACAAGGTCGGCGTCCTCACCGGCATCCTGTTCGTCTTCACCGTGCTGCTGTCCTGCTTCTTCGACGCGATGGGCACCATCCTCGGTGTCGGCGACGAGGCGAAGCTGACGGACTCCAAGGGCCACTTCCCCGGCATCAACCGGGTGCTCTTCGTCGACGGTGTCGCGGTCGCCGCGGGCGGTGCGAGCTCCTCCTCCGCATCGACCTGCTTCGTGGAGTCCACGGCGGGCGTCGGCGAGGGGGCCCGTACGGGTCTGGCCAGCATCGTCACGGGTCTGCTGTTCACGGTGGCGCTGTTCCTCACGCCGCTGGCGACCATGGTCCCCTCGCAGGCGGCCACCCCGGCGCTGCTGGCGGTGGGCTTCCTGATCATCGCGGGCTCGGTGCGGGACATCGACTGGAGCGACTTCACGCTCGCGATCCCGGCGTTCCTCGCCATGGTCATGATGCCGTTCACGTACTCGATCACCAACGGCATCGGCATCGGCTTCATCGCGTTCAGCGTGCTGCGGCTGGCCTCCGGGCGAGGCCGGGAGGTGCCGGCGGCCATGTACGCGGTGTCGGCGGTCTTCGTCTTCTACTACATGATGCCGGCGCTCGGTCTCACGTAAGGGCGCCTCACGTAAGGGCGGCGAGCGGGCCGGCCCCGGGGGTCAGGTGACCTCCTCGGCCGGCACGCCGTCCGCGGGGCAGAGCTTCTCCGGCCCGTAGAACTTCTCCGTCTCCTCGACGGCCGCCTGGAAGCGCTCGTCGAAGTCGTCGCGAATGAGCGTCCGGACCACATAGTCCTGGACGCTCATTCCGCGTTTCGCGGCGTGCTGCTTGAGCCGGTCGAGCAGCTCACCGTCTATGCGCAGGCTGAGCACTGTCGATCCCATGGCAAGCAGGGTTACGTCCCGCGGCCCCGACGCGCGTGATTTTCCGCCACCGACTCACTCGTTTGGGTGATCGATTGGTGATCCGGCCCTCCCGGGCGAGTGATCCCGCTCTCGCGCGTGTACCACGAGTGGTCTTTAGTATAGGTAATGAGTTACGCTAACAAACATGCCTGACCTGATCCACGACAGCGACAGTGCCGCCGCCGTGAGCTCCCTTCGTTCCGCCGTCATGCTGCTCAGCCGGCGCCTCAAGCACCAGCGCGTCGACGAGTCGCTGAGCCCGACCGAGATGTCGGTGCTCGGGACTCTCGCCCGTTGCGGCTCCGCCACTCCCGGTGAGCTGGCCCGGCGGGAGCACGTACAGCCGCCGTCGATGACCCGCATCGTCGCGTTGCTGGAATCGAAGGGCCTGGTCAGGCTGGAACCGCACCCCGATGACCGTCGTCAGAAGATGATCAGCCGGACCGAGCAGGCCGAGGCCATGCTCGCCGAGAGCCGCAAGAAGCGGAACGCCTGGCTGACCACCCTCGCCGAAGGCCTGGACGAGGACGAGTGGGAGACGCTGCGCAACGCGGCGCCCGTGCTGGAGAAGCTCGCCCACCTGTAGCGGCGAGGCCCGCCGCAGTCCCGTCAGTCACGCAATGCCCACGCCGAGGAGGCGAACCCTTTTGAGTACGGGATCCGGAGCAGACTCCGCCCCCGCACCGACTTCCACCCACGAGAGCAAGCCCGGCGGGACCTTCTCGTCGCTGAAGATCCGCAACTACCGCCTGTTCGCCACGGGCGCCGTGATCTCCAACACCGGTACCTGGATGTCCCGCATCACGCAGGACTGGCTCGTCCTGAGCCTCACCGGGTCCGCCGCCGCCGTCGGTATCACCACGGCACTCCAGTTCCTCCCCATGCTGCTGTTCGGCCTGTACGGCGGCGTCATCGCCGACCGGCTGCCGAAGCGCAAGCTCCTGCTCGTCAGCCAGGCCGCCCTGGGCGCCTGCGGTGTCGTGCTCGCCGTGCTCACGCTCTCCGGCGTGGTGCAGGTCTGGCACGTCTATCTGATCGCGTTCCTGCTCGGCATGGTCACCGTCGTGGACAACCCGGCCCGCCAGGCCTTCGTCTCCGAGATGGTCGGCCCCGCCCAGCTGCGCAACGCGGTCAGCCTGAACTCGGCGAACTTCCAGTCCGCCCGGCTCATCGGTCCCGCCGTCGCGGGTGTGCTGATCACCACGGTCGGCAGCGGCTGGGCCTTCATGTTCAACGGCCTGTCGTTCCTCGCGCCGCTCGTCGGCCTGATGATGATGCGGACGAGCGAGCTCCACAAGTCCGTCGTCGTGCCGCGCGCCAAGGGGCAGCTCCGTGAGGGGCTGCGGTACGTCTCGGGCCGCCCCGAGCTGATCTGGCCGATCGTCCTGGTCGGCTTCGTCGGCACGTTCGGCTTCAACTTCCCGATCTGGCTGACGGCCTTCGCGGACGAGATCTTCCACGGCGGCGCAGGGATGTACTCGTTCTTCAACATCCTCATGGCGGCCGGCTCGCTGGCCGGCGCCCTGCTCGCCGCCCGCCGCCGCTCCTCGCGGCTGCGGATGCTGGTCGCCGCCGGTACGGCGTTCGGCCTGCTGGAGATCGTCGCGGCGCTCGCGCCGAACGTCTGGGTCTTCGCGGTCCTGCTGGTCCCGATCGGCATGATCGGCCTGACGACCAACATCAGCGCCAACACCAGCGTCCAGATGGCGGCCGACCCGGCCATGCGCGGCCGGGTGATGAGCCTGTACATGATGGTCTTCGCCGGCGGTACGCCGGTGGGCGCCCCGATCGTCGGCTGGATCAGCGACGCGTACGGTGTCCGCACCGGCATGGTGGTCGGCGGCGCGCTGTCCCTGGCGGCCGCGGTCGGTATCGGCGTCGTCCTGGCCCGCCTCGGCGGCCTGCGCCTGAAGGTCGACCTGCGCCCGGGCCGCCCGCGCGTACGGTTCGTGCAGCGCGAGCAGCTGGCGACCGCGGCGTAGGGGTTTCCCCTCCGTACGCGACTACGCGACTACGCGGCCCCGCTCCCGGTTCTCCGGGGCGGGGCCGCGTCGCGTGTACGAATGCCGGGCCGGTTACGCTCGTCGGGTGGACCCGAAGACCAGAAACCGCATCATGGCGGCCGTGCTCGTACTGATGTTCGCCGTCGTCGCCGTGGCGGCCGCCCTCGGCTAGGCCCTGTTTACCAGGCGAAGTTCTACCAGGCGAAGTTCTCCGGCGACGGGCCCGGACCCGGGAAGATCTCCTCCAGCGCGTCCAGCACCTCCGCCGACAGCTCCAGCTCCACCGCGCGCAGCGCCGAGTCGAGCTGCTCCCGCGTGCGCGGGCCGGAGATCGGGCCGGTGATCCCGGGCCGCGTCAGCAGCCAGGCGAGGCCCACCTCACCGGGCTCCAGGCCGTGCTTGTCGAGCAGGTCCTCGTACGCCTGGACCTGCGCCCGCACCTTCGGGTCGGCCAGCGCGTCGCCGGAGCGGCCGGAGGTGGAGCGGGCGCCGCCGCCCTCGCGCTCCTTGCGGATGGCGCCGCCGAGCAGACCGCCGTGCAGCGGGGACCACGGGATGACCCCGAGGCCGTACTCCTGGGAGGCCGGGATGACCTCCATCTCGGCGCCGCGCTCCATCAGGTTGTAGATGCACTGCTCGCTGACCAGGCCGTAGCTGCCCCGCTGCCGGGCGCGCTCGTTGGCCTGGGCGATCTTGTAGCCGGAGAAGTTCGAGGAACCGGCGTACAGGACCTTGCCCTGCTGGATCAGTACGTCGATGGCCTGCCAGATCTCCTCGATCGGGGTCGACCGGTCGACGTGGTGGAACTGGTACAGATCGATGTGGTCCGTCTGGAGCCGCTTCAGGCTGGCGTCGACGGCCCGGCGGATGTTGACGGCGGACAGCTTGTCGTGGTTCGGCCACGCCTCGCCGTCGGCGCCCATGTTGCCGTAGACCTTGGTGGCGAGCACGACCTTGTCGCGGCGGTCGCCGCCCTGCGCGAACCAGGTGCCGAGGATCTCCTCGGTACGGCCCTTGTTCTCACCCCAGCCGTAGACGTTCGCGGTGTCGAAGAAGTTGACGCCCGCGTCCAGCGCGGCGTCCATGAGGGCGTGACTGTCGCTCTCGTTGGTCTGGGGGCCGAAGTTCATCGTCCCCAGGACGAGGCGGCTTACCTTGAGTCCGGTGCGTCCGAGCTGCGTGTACTTCATGACCCCCAAGCCAACTCCTTCGAGCGCACTCGAAGCAAGCGTGCGCCCCTCATGGCCGCGCGAAACGGTTCAGCGCGGCGAGGATCGCCCGGGTCGTCGCCGCCCCGCCCAGGTGGCCCGCGTCCTCGATCACCGTCAGCTCCGCGTCCGGCCACGCCTTGGCCAGCTCCCACGCCGTGGCCAGCGGCCCGCCCATGTCCAGCCGTCCGTGCACCAGCACCCCGGGAATCCCGGCCAGCCGCCCCGCGTCCCGGATCAGCTGCCCCTCCTCCAGCCAGGCGCCGTGCGAGAAGTAGTGCGAGCAGATCCGCACCAGCGCCGCCTGCGCCCGGCCGGGCCGCCCGCTGTACGGGGGAGGGCCCGTGTACGCCTCCCCGGACAGCACCGCGTCCTCCCAGGCGCACCACTCGGCCGTCGCCCGCTCCCGTACCGCCGGATCGGGGTCCACGGTCCGCCGGGCGTACGCGGCGAGCACGTCCGGGGTCGCGTCGCTCGCGGCCTCGGGGACGTGGGCCCGGAAGCGGTCCCACGCCTCGGGGTGGAAGAGCCCGGCGCCCCGGTACAGCCAGTCGGTCTCGGAGCGCCGGGTCGTGGTCACCGCCGGGATCACGATCTCGGTGACCCGCTCCGGGTGCCGCTCGGCGTACGCCAGGATCAGCGTGGAGCCCCAGGAACCCCCGTACAGCAGCCAGCGGTCGACGGAGAGGTGTGCGCGGAGGCGTTCCATGTCGGCGATCAGGTGGTCCGTGGTGTTGTGCCGCAGGTCGACGGCCGGGTCGCTCGCGTGCGGGGTGGAGCGCCCGCAGTTCCGCTGGTCGAAGAGGACGACGCGGTAGCGCTCCGGGTCGAAGGACCGCCGGGCGCCCTCGGTGCAGCCGGACCCCGGCCCGCCGTGGACGACGACGGCGGGCTTCCCGGCCGGGTTGCCGCAGACCTCCCAGTAGACGTGGTTGCCGTCGCCGACGTCGAGCATGCCGTGCTCGTAGGGCTCGATCGGCGGGTACTTCTCGTCGCGCATGACGCTGCGTCTCCCTCGCTCGGCGGCGGTACAGCTTAGGCCCGCACGGTCGTAGCCTGATCGTCGTGAACGCGACTCCCGAGGTACTCGCCGTACTGGACGACCTGCTCGCCGCCGCGGGCCCCGACGACCGGGGCGCCCTGTGGCAGCTCGACCGGCAGGGGAGGGAGCTGGACGCCAACCTCGTGCGGCTGCCCCCGGGCGCGGAGGTCGGGGAGCACCAGGAGGACGTGCTCGACGTGCTCCTGGTCGTCCTCGCGGGCAGCGGCCGCCTCACCCCCGGCGACGGCGCGGACCCCCTGACCCTGACCCCGACGACGGCGACCTGGCTGCCCCGCACCTCCCGCCGCTCCCTGACGGCGGGCCCGGACGGCCTCGCCTACCTGACGGTCCACCGCCGCCGCCCCGGCCTCACGCTCAAGCCGACGGTGTACGCGCAGGAGGGCGGCGAGGCGCCGTGCGCGCTGGACCGGGTCTGCCCGGAGTGCGGGCGGATGTCCCCGGAGTCGGCGCCGGTGTTCTGCAGCGCCTGCGGGGAGCGGTTTCCGGGGCGGTGAGTTCTTCCGGGGACACGGGGGCCGGGCGCCACTGAGCCCGCGTCAGTGCTTCGGCCGGCGCCGCCGTCCCAGCAGGAGGATTCCCGCCGTGGCCAGCGCGAAGGCACCGGCCACCGCATAGAGGGTGGTGGCCGTGCCGGTGTCCGCGAGGCCACCGTGCGGAGGCCGGTGGTGGTGGCCGTCGTGGTCCGGAGGCCGTACGGGGTGGCTGTGCGTCGGGTGCGGACCGGGGGCGGAGTCCGTCGGCGTCGGCGTGGGGGGCGAGTCCGTGGGGGACGGCGTAGGCGTGGGTGTCGGGTCCGTGGGGGACGGCGTAGGCGTGGGTGTCGGGTCCGTGGGGGACGGCGTAGGCGTGGGTGTCGGGTCCGTGGGGCTCGGGGTGGGGGACGGTGACGGGCCGTCGCCGGTGCAGTCGATGTCGGCCGCGAACGGGAACTGGTGGATCTCGCCCGCGTTCACGGACGTCGTGCCGTCCTCGCTGAGCGGCCCGGCCGTGAGTTCCCGTACGACGATCGTGCCCTCGATGTTCGAGGCGTCGAGGTCCGTGAGGTGGGCGCGGGGCGCGTAGATCGTGCCCTCCAGCGAGTCGCCGTCCGCGATCGTGATGTCGGTGGCGTCGGGGAAGTTCCACAGCATGTACGGGGCCTGGTCGCCGGAGACGCCCGCGAGGTTCGGGATGTGCCAGGTGTACGTACCGCCCGTGCCGGTCGTGTCGACGTCGACCACGAACGGGGTGGTCGCCGTCGGCTGGTTGTCGAAGGTGATCTCGGAGAGGTTGTTCAGCTGCTCGCCGGTCAGCCGGAGCACGTTCGTCTCGCCCTCGGTGAGCCTGACGTGTGCGCTCGTCCCGGCCGGGAAGCCCGTCTGGTCGGGGAGCGGGTCGCCTGCGGCGTCGCGCAGGATCACGTTGGCGGAGCAGGTGTCGATGGCGTCCGAGCGGTCGCGGAAGGTCGAGAAGAGCGCGTCGAGGTCGGGCAGCCCGGTGGTGTCGGTGACGGACGCGACGGGTTGGTGAATCGTTTCCTGAATTCGGGGCGTGGAGTCGTACCCGGCGCCCTCGGGGACGATGTGGGTGTTGACCTCGGCGTTGTTGGAGTCCTGGTTCAGGATCGAGGAGCCGGTCGGGTCGCCGACCTTCACGTACCCCTGGCTGAGGACCTGGAGCACGCCCTGCGGCGAGCTGGCCGCATGATCGATTCTGCCGCCCACGAGCAGCGCGGTCGGGCGGTCGTCGCCGGGCGCGGTGAACGTGCCGGGGGTGTGCAGTGCGACGTTGTAACCCGGCCCGTAGGTGAGGTTCCCGCCGATGGCCACCGAGCCCTCGGTCTCCGTACTGCCCAGCACGGCGTCGTCCTGGACGAGCACCCCGAATCCGTTGTCCCCGGCCAGCGGGTTGCCGGAGTAGTCGGCCGTGGCGGGGACGGCGGCGGCCAGGCACAGGAGGCAGGCGGTCGTGGCGACGGTACTGGTGCGTTTCATGCGGGGGAACGTAAGCCCGCGCGCCCGGCCGTCCGGGGCGGCGAGGCCGTGGACCACCCGCACGGACCCCGACGTCCCCACGACTGGCGGTCGCCCGCCCGGTCCTTCCGCGGGCCGGGGAACCGGGCGCGCCCGCAAGCCCGTCCTGGTGGGAGATGGCAGAGGCAAGGGTGAAGCGGAAGTCCGGCGCGGCGGGGGCCGTCGCCCCGAGGCGGGCGTGGGACCGCGCCGGCCGGCGCGGGCGGGTCACGGCCGGGCTCGCGGCCCTGACCGCGCTCCTGCTCGTCGGCCATCGGGCCGTCCCCAACACCCCCGGCCACCTCGGGAGCCTCCTGGAGGCGTTCCTCCCGTGGCTCGGCCTCGCCGTCGTACCCCTGCTGACCGTGGCCGTGCTGCGCCGGTCGGTGCTCGCGCTGGTGGCGGTGGTCCTGCCGGTGGCGGCGTGGGCGTACGCGTTCGGCGGGCTGTTCCTCCCGGCGGGGGACCCGGGCCCGCGTGATCTGGTCGTCGTGCAGCACAACGTCAGCGATGTGAACGCCGACCCGACGGGCACGGCCCGCGCGCTGGCGGCCGAGGGCGCCGACCTGATCGCGCTGGAGGAACTGGTGCCCGGCGCGCTGCCGGCGTACGAGAAGGCCCTCGCGGCGAAGTACCCCTTCCACGAGGTCCGGGGCACCGTGGGGATCTGGTCCCGGCACCCCCTCTCCGGCACCCGGACCGTGGACATCAAGCCCGCGGACATCACGGAGGGCTGGAGCCGGGGCCTGCGCACGGTAGCCCGCACCCCGCACGGCGAGGTCGCGGTGTACGTGGCCCACCTGCCGTCGTTCCGCCTCGGCGCGGGAGGCCTGGGCACCGCCCGGCGCGACGAGAGCGCCCGGCTGCTGGGCCGGGCGCTGGATGCCGAGGCGACGGGTCCGGTGATCGTGCTGGGCGACCTGAACGGCACGGTGGACGACCGGGGCCTGGCGCCGCTGACCTCGCGGTTGCACGTCTCCGAGCGCGGCTTCGCGTTCAGCTTCCCCGCGTCCTTCCCGCTGGCCAGGATCGACCAGGTGATGGCCCGCGAGGCGACGGTCGGCCGCGTCCGCACGCTTCCCGCGACGGGCAGCGACCACCTGCCGGTGACGGCGAGGGTGACGCTGGACTGAGGGGTGCGCCGAGGGGTGCGCGTGTCAGAGGCGGACCGTCATCGCCACGGTCACGTCGTCGCCCGCCGCGAGGCCTTGTGGCGCACGGACCGCGTTCTTGAGCGGCAGCAGATAGCCGCCGTCCTTCGGGAAGAGCGACGTGGTGAAGGCGGTCCCGCCGATCTCGGCCTCGACCGGGACCACGCCCCAGCCGTACGAGCTCAGCGCGGCGACCTCGCGGATGTCGTCGGCCTGCTCCTCGGGTACGGGGGCGAAGTAGTACGGCGCGGGGCCGCGCCACTCGATGACGCGGCTGCTGAACACGACTCTCACGGCTGTGTCCGTTCGTCGGGGTTTCGTCGGGGTTCCGTCGGGGCCGACCGAGCCGGTCAGCGTAGCCGGTGGCGGGGGCGCGCGAAATCGGGGTGCGCCGCTCGCACGTCGTCCCTATGCTGCGCGGGCGCGCCGCCAACGAATCGGAGACGTACGGAACATGACGCCCCACCTCGCAGCGATCGGCTTCCACGCCACCGACCCGGCGGCCCTGGCCCGCTTCTGGGCCGGCCTCCTGAACCGGGAACAGGCGGACGCCGTCACGGTCCTGCCCCCGGACGGCAAGGGCTTCGGCCTCCGCTTCACCGAGAGCCGCCGGCCCAAGGCCCGGCAGAACCAGGCCCACTTCGACCTGACCAGCGCCACGCCCCAGGCGCAGCAGGAGACCGTGGCCCGGGCGCTGGAGCTGGGCGCCCGGCACATCGACATCGGCCAGACGCCGGAGGAGGGCCACATCGTCCTCGCCGACCCGGACGGCAACGAGTTCTGCGTGATCGAGGCGGGCAACAAGTTCCTCGCGGACACCGGGGTCATCGGCGCGGTCGCCTGCGACGGCACCCAGGCGGTCGGCTACTTCTGGAGCGAGGCGCTCGGCTGGCCGCTGGTCTGGGACCAGGACGAGGAGACCGCGATCCAGTCCCCTGAGGGCGGCACGAAGCTGACCTGGGGCGGCCCGCCGGTCGCGCCGAAGCCGGACGTGAACCGCCTGTACTTCGAGCTGACGCTCCCGGCGGACGCCGACGAGGCGGCGGAGATCGCCCGCCTGACGGACCTGGGCGCGCGCCCCGGGCCGGACGGGGTGCTGCTGGACCCGGACGGCAACGAGTTCACGCTGCGGAGGGCGGCGGCATGACCAGCCGGTTCACCGAGCTCGCCGTCGACTGCCACGACCCGGAACGCCTGGCGGCCTTCTGGTGCGAGGTCCTGGACTTCACGGTGATCGACCGCACCGAGGACAAGGTGGAGATCGGCTCCTGGGTCCCGACCGTCGAGGACGTCCGGGCCCGCCAGATGCCGCCCACGGTGGTCTTCCTCCGCGTCCCGGAGAGCCGGTCCGCGAAGAACCGCCTCCACCTCGACGTCAGCCCCGTCGACCGCACCACCGAAGCCGAGGTGACCCGCCTCCTGGCCCTCGGCGCCACCCGCACGGACGTGGGCCAGGGCCCCGACCGCAGCTGGGTGGTCATGGCGGACCCGGAGGGCAACGAGTTCTGCGTACTGCGCACGCTGGCGCCGTAGCGACCCGGCACCACTAGTCAGCCGTACGGGGCTGCTCCTTCGCGCACGCCTCGCGGATCATGGCGGGTATACGCCCCCGCTCGTTGACGACGTACCCGTTGGCCCGCGCCCAGACACGCACCGCGTCGTCACCCTGCGGCTGCGCGCCCCGTACGTCCGGCTGTCGCTGCTGTTCGTCCATGGGGCCACCGTAAACGGGCCCACTGACAACGTCACGGCCGGCAGGAGACCGGTGATCGCGTCCACGCGGGCCGCGCTCACGCGGCTGTGGCGGCTGGCCGGTTCAAAAGGGCGGTTGACGGATTTGCGCTCGTCCGGCGCGTGTGTCCAGGCGTCCCGCATTCCGGCTGAAAGGAGCCCTGCGCGTTGCATTTCGCATTTCTCGCCCACCGGTGGGCGGGCTTATTCATCGTCCCGGAACACGTGGGTGAGACCCGGCAGCTCCTGCTGCCGGGTCTCGCGGAAAGGCTGGGTGGGGCGATGGTCACCAGCGGTACCAGCGGCCACGCTTGCCGCCGTGACCTGCGGGGCGGACGAAGAAGCCGACGAGCCAGACGACGAGGACGATGACGGCTATCCACCAGAGCGCCTTGAGGGCGAAACCGGCGCCGAAGAGGATCAGGGCGAGAAGAAGAACCAGAATGATGGGAAGCATGTCCAGCCAGTTGCCCCGGACTCGCACATTCATCCGTCCCGCAGTGAAGGGAATTTGATACGGGCCGATTCTGCGACTGCCGCGTTTGGAACGGGAAAGTGCGGTCAGGTGGAAGGCAGCCTTCACAGACTGATGCCCCTCCCAAACGGAAGGCCCTAGGGGCGCCGCCCCGCGGGCGGGATCCTGTACACGGAGACGTGAGAACGCGACTCGGCCGTGAATTCGGCACCGGCCCAGTCCGCATGCCGGCTCTCCAGCTCGAACCCGGCCAGCTGGGCCATGAGGTCGAGTTCGGCCGGCCAGACGTAGCGGTGAGGGCTGCGGAACAACCGCGCCTGCTGGGTTTCGTCGAAGCTGAAGTGGTGCGATACGACGTGCTGGCGGAGTACGTCGTAGGTGTCCAGCCCGATGTAGCCGGGCTCGGACTGCCAGACGGTGGCCGTCTGGCCCGGCGGCAGCTTGCGCAACTCGGGCACCCAGAGTTCGATCACGAACCGGCCGCCGGGTGAGAGGTGGCGGGCCGCGTTACGGAAGCACCGCACCTGTTCATCCTGCGTGAGCAGGTTGGAGATCGTGTTGTAGACGAGGTAGACGAGGGCGTACTCCCCGGGAGCGGTCGCGGTCGCCATGTCACCGATGACCACGGGGATCGTTGCCTCATCGGCCTTGGTACGCAGCTGCTCGACCATCGGGCGCGACAGCTCGATGCCGGTGACGGGAACCCCGCGCCCCGCGAGCGGGACGGCTACGCGGCCGGTCCCGATGGCGAACTCGAGCGCTCGTCCGCCACCTGCGAGCTGGGCGAGACGGTCCACGGCAGGCCCCAGGACCTCGGGCGCGAACATTCCGGAATCGGGTGTGTCGTAGCGTCGGGCGGCATCGGCGTCCCAGATCTTCTCCTGCTGCATTCCGTCAACGTTCGTCGTCGGCCGCTGTGTTGTCCACCGAGTATGCGGACCGGCTCCACGCCACCCGGCTGATCGTCCCCAGCGGATGCGGCACCGTCCGGCTCTCCCGCTGGAACGCGCGGCAGAAGTCGCCCATCACCGCCGCCACCGGGGCGTGCCGGAGCAGGAGCGCCGCGACCGGCGCCGGAACCCCCTCCGGCGGGACCCCCCGGGCGCAGGCGTCCACGAAGGCCCTGCGGTCCTCCGGGGGATGGCCGTACAGCGCGACGGCCAGCCAGTTGACCAGGTGGTTCACGGCGTAGCACTCGTCGTACGCGCGGTGCTCCCCGAAGAAGGCGGCCTCGTCCGGGGACAGGTCGAAGCGGGAGGAGATCGCGAGGCCGTAGTCCGCGAAGTAGAGGCGGTGGCCGTCCGTGAGGATGTTCTGGAAGTGGGCGTCGAAGTGCAGGAGCCCGTGGGCGTTCATGAACGCGATGCCGGCCCGCAGCTCGTCCTCCACCATCGCGCAGGCCCGCTCCGCCGCGTCCCCGCCCGCCCCGATCCGCACGTCCAGCCAGTCGTGCAGGTTGTCCGGGATGTACTCCAGGAACAGGACGAGGCTCGCCGTGGAGTCCCGCAGCCCCTCGATCCGCCCGCGTACGGCCGACCCGCCGCCCCAGTACGCGACGGCCCGGTCCACATCCGCGAGTTCCTCCGGAAGCGGGGCGCCGGAGTCCGGGAGCACCCGCCAGTGGTACATCAGCGGGAAGCCCTCGTACGCCCCGGCGACCACCCAGCTCGTCGTCATGGTGTGCGCGGCGAGCTCCCGCCAGGCGCCGAGCCCCGGGCTGCCGACGGTGCCGATGCCGTAGTGGCAGAAGGCGGGGAGCTCGAAGAGGTTCGCGGTGGAGTGCAGGTGCTCCGGGCGCCGCTCCAGATCGCTCAGCCGCACCTGCTTGACGAACACCGGGGTGCCCTCGACCTCAAGCAGCACGGTCTGCCCACCGATGCCCACGCCCAGCGGCGAGCCGGCGTCCAGCAGCTCCCGCAGTCCGCGGTCACTGTGCAGAGCCAGCGCCGTGGATACGGCACCGTGAGCGGCGAGCCGGGCACTGCGGGACATATGGGAACCCTTCACTCGCGCCTCCGACGACGGGGCCAGCCTCCCACGCGGTGACCGATGAGTTCTCCGTTCGCGAACAGTCCATCCAGTGACCCGACCGTCCTCGACAGGAGTGCCATGTCCACCATCCAGCCCGTGATCCTCACCGCCGACCAGGACGTGCTGCGCCGGTTCTACACAGACCTGTTCGGCGCCGAGGAGATCTTCCGGGTGCCCGAGAAGGGCCCGGCCTTCTACCTCGGCCTGCGCATCGGCGACACCGACCTGGGCCTGGTGACCAAGCCGGACCCGGCGGACGGCACCGCGCCGCGCATCCTGCTCAGCATCGAGGTCGCCGACGTCGACGAGACGCTCGGCCGCGTGGAGGCCCTGGGCGGCTCGGTCAGCGGCGGCCCCAAGGACATGCCGTGGGGCCAACGCGTCGCCCACATCCAGGACCCGGACGGCAACGCGGTGAACCTGACGCAGGCGATCCCGGAGGGGTGACGCCACGGCTCCGCCGTGACAGCCCGTCGGAGTGGCGCCCCGGCGGTCCGCAGAGCGCATACGGATCAGGCGAGCGCCCTCAGGGCCGCTGCGGACGAGACGAGACGGCTCTTGTCGAGGCGCTCGATCACGTCGGCGACCGTACCGGGCGGGTTCCTCCAGCTGTCTGCGATGCGCTGGATCTCTCCGTAGACGATCTCCGGCGCCAGATCGATCTGCGCTTCGAGGAACGCGTCCGGGTGGACGGCTTCCACGTCCCAGGGCGCCAGGGCCTCCGCGGGGAAGTCCTTGAGGTTGAACGTGACGATCACCTGGGCCTTGGCGCGGATCGCCGCGGCCAGGACGTGGCGGTCGTCCTTGTCCGGGAGTTCCAGTATGTCGATGAGCGGCTCGTGGCCCTTGACGAGGCAGTCCCGTACGGCCGCCTTCATCAGCCGTCGCGTCCGTTCCAGAGCTACGGGGGCCAGGTCCGGCCGGTCCGCCCGCAGGTTGCGGAACATCTCGTCGAGGATGCCCTCCGTCCACTTCGCCTGCACGAGGCCGGCCCCTGCGACGCGGATGAGGACGTCGCGGAGGATGTTCGGATAGAGCACGTTCGCGTCGTAAATGGCGACGAAGGCCATCGACTACATCATTCCCATCTCCTGGCCGAGCTGAGTGAGCTCGTCCGCTGCCTCGCGACGGCGACGGTCGTCTGCCTGCTTGTACTCCATCAGCGACGATGCCGTGATCCTGCGGTGCGTCCCGACTCGACGGCACTCGATCTCGCCTGCATCCAGCAGGCCGATGAGGAAGGGCCGGGACACATTGAGGATGTCCGCCGCCTGCTGGGTCGTGAGCTCCGCGGTGCTCGGGACGATGGACACCCCTCGGCCCGCCCCCAGGTGGGCGAGGAGACCTGCGAGGAGCTCGACGGCTTCACGGGGCAGGGTGAGGGGCTCGAGCTCGCTGTCGTCGAGGGGTTTGACGGCGATCTGGCCCAGGTCGGGGTGCTCGGTGAGGTAGCCCCGGACGCGCGTGAGGGCAAGGTTCGCCGCGGCGGTCTTCTCGGGCGGAAGCTTCACGGGCTTGATGTCTGTCTTCGTCACGGTGCGCCCCTGGATTTCGTGGCGGGTGGGCGTCATTGCCTGGCGGTTTCTCCAGTATCCGCAATATTCGCAGCATCCGCAATAAATAAAGCGCGCCGCGTCGAATGCTTTGCCACCTGCCCCACGCGCGACACACGTTCGCCGGGTGACCCCCGCCCCCGCCGCGGCACCCCCCGCCCTCACCGCCCCGGCAGCCCCAGCTCCCCCGCCCGCAGGCCCGCCTGGAACCGGGACGCGGCCTGCAGCGTCACCATCAGGTCCGCCACCCGGCGGCGGTACGTGCGCAGGGAGAGGTTCAGGTGCCGGGCCGCCGACGCGTCGGTGAGGCCCGTGCTCAGGGTCTCCAGGATCTGGCGGGACTCCGGGGTCAGGTGCGGGGTGTCCGTCGCCAGGTAGGTCCTGTAGTCCGCCGACCGGTGCCACATCGCGTCGAACAGCGAGTGGACGCCGTCGATCATCGTCTTCGACGTCGTCACGGAGTACTCGCGGCCGGCGGGCGCCTCGCGGCCGGCCAGGATCATGACCCGGCGGTCGATGATGATCGTCTCGTGCGGGAGCTCCGCGTCGGTGATGCGCACCTGGGCGCCCGCGCCCAGCACCAGCCGCAGGTGGTCCCGGGTCGCCTCGTCCGTGAGGGCCGCCGGGGTGAGCAGTTTGCGGGTCGTGAAGTCGGGGCCCGGGGTCGTCCAGGTCGCCGGCCGGGGCCACGTCGTCAGGGTGCGGGCGGCGCAGAGGAACTCGGAACGGGCGGATTCGAGGAGGTGTCCGGCGCGCGTCAGCAGCTCCGCGTCGCCGTGGACCGAGAAGATCTGTTCGTTCCGCATACCGCCAGTCTCGCAGCACCCGGCCTCCCGCAGGTCTGGCAGCAAGCTGCCACGCGCTGGGCCGCCCCCGGCTCCCCGGACAGCATGAAGCCATGACGACCACCACCTTCGCCCTCGGCGGCGACCTCCCCGTCAACCGTCTCGGCTTCGGCGCCATGCGGTTGCCCATGAGCACGTTCGCCGGCCCCGCCCGCACCCCCGAGAACGGCATCGCGGTCCTCCGGCGGGCCGTCGAGCTCGGCGTGAACCACATCGACACCGCCGCCTTCTACGCCCGGGGCGACGTCCGCGCCAACGAGCTGATCCGCGAGGCGCTCGCCCCCTACCCCGACGACCTGGTCATCGCCACCAAGGTCGGCCCCCTCCCCGGGCCGAACGGCCTCCCCAGCGGCCAGGCCACCCCCGACCAGCTGCGCGCCCTCGTCGAGGCGGACCTGAGCGCCCTCGGCGTCGACCGGCTCGACGTCGTCAACCTCCGCGTCGGCGGCATGAGCGGCCCGGGCGGCGAATCCGTCGCCGAGCGGTTCGCCGTGCTCGCCGGGCTCCAGGAGGAGGGCCTGATCCGGCACCTGGGCGTCAGCAACGTCGACGCCGCGCAGCTCGCGGAGGCGCGCTCCGTCGCCCCCGTGGTGTGCGTACAGAATCCGTACGCCGACGACCTGGCGCTCCTCGCGGAGTGCGAGGCCGCCGGGATCGCGTACGTCCCGTTCTTCCTGCTCGGCGGCGGCCACGAGCCGCTGGACACCCGCCGCCTGGAGAAGGTCGCCGCCCGCCTGGACGCGCCCGTCGCCCAGGTGCAGCTGGCCCTGCTGCTCGCCTCGTCCCCGGTGATGCTGGCCATCCCCGGCACGGGAGACCTCGCGCACCTGGAGGAGAACGTGGCGGCCCGCGACCTGCTGCTCAGTGAGGAGGACGTGGCGGAGCTCCGGGGCTGACGCCCGCTTCAGCCGCGGCACCCCTGCGGCGGCCGCCCGGCTGGTCAGGTGCATGATGGACCAGACCGTGGGGGGAAGGGGCGAGTGATGGCGCGCTGGACGGTGGAGAGGCAGGCGGCGACCTCTGGAGGGCCGGAGCGTGTCGGCGGCGCGGGCTGGACGGCCGCGTGGCTGACGGGGGCCGTGGCGCTGGCGGGGGAAGGCGGGCTCGCGCTGGTCGTCCACTTCCTGGCGGGCTTGCGGAACGAGCACTATTTCGCCGCCGGTATCGGTGCCTACGTCGGGTATCTCCTTCTGATCGTGGTCGCCGTGGTCGTGCTCGGCCTGGGCGGCCTGATCGGCTCGGCGGCGGTCGTCCTGCCGGTCGTGCAGTTGTCGCGCTGGTCCGCCCGCCGGGCCGGGCGGGCAGAGACGATGCGCTGGGGCCTGGCTGTCTGCGGGGCGGTGGCCACGGCGGCCGCCGTGTGCGCCGGGGTCCCGACGCTGCTGCTCGGTGGCAGCTGGACCGTGCTCCCCGTGGTTCTTCTCGCGACCTTCCTCGGCCTGGTTCCCGCCGTCCTGTGCACCCGGGCCGCGACCGTCGTGCGCCGCAACGGAATCCGGTTCGGGCTGGCCGCGCTGGTGCTCGTATGTGGGGTGTCGCTGTCGGCGGTGGCCTTCGTCGGGGGCCTGCTGGCCTACGGGACCGGCCTGCTCCAGGAGTACGAGCCGCCACGGCCCACCGACGCGCAACTCGTCGGCACCTGGACCGACGAGCACGGCGGCACCCTCACCCTCCGGGCCGACGGTACCGCCGTCGCCCACGACCTGGGCGCCCGTGAGACGGACGAGCCGTACGCCGGGGACCCACCCGAGCAGTGCGACGGCTCCGGTACGTGGACACAGGGTGCGTCGCCGTCCGGAAGCACGCAGTTCGAGCTCAGTGTCGGCGGCTGCCTGGAGGGCCCCGGCTGGCAGTACGGCGGCACCGAGGCACGGCCCACCCTCTTCTACTGGATCGGCGACCCGGATTCGCTCAACCGGTACGTGCTGCACCGTAAATAGCGGCCTGGCGAAGCCACCGCCCCGGGCCGGCCGCCGGCCTGTCAGTTCCAGCCGGCGAGATCCCCGACGAAGTCTTCGTACGAGCGGTTGGCGCCGCGCGGGGAGGGGATCAGCCCGCGCTGCTGTGCCTCGCGGGCCACCGCTGGACCGTCGCTCTCCCGGAAGAGCGGCGGGCCGAGCCCTCGTTTCAGCTCCTCCTTGGCGTCCTTGACACGCCCGGTGTCCTTGTGGAGCAGGTGAGTGGGGACCCTCCAGCGGGGGTGGACGTGAGGGAAGGCTTCAGGGAAAAGCAGCAACCAGCCCTCGCTCTCCCAAGCAGCGAGTCCGAGGGCCGTCCGGAACCCAGGGCATTGGCGCGCGAGTTCGCCGGCCAAGGTTCTGCGGATCTGCTCGTAGTGGGCGTTGGTGTAGCCGTCCAGGTCCTCGTGGACTACGAAGCCGTACAGCTCGGCCCGCTGCTGGCGTGCCTTGGCCCGCGCCTTGCCGACCAAGACCTCCACGGCAGCAGCGAGCTTCGGGCCGGTCTTCCGGCGCAGCCGTACCGGGTCGTTGATGCGGACGAGCTTGGTCGCATCACTGATATCGGGCCGGTGCGCGCGTATGAGTGCGGCCAGGATCTCGCAGTCGTTCCGGTCCTCACCGGCGAATACGACAACGCCCCGTTCCTGTGCCCGGGGCCCACGGCCGCCGCCCGGCCTCCGCTTCGGGGTCAAAGCTCACCCCCGGTGAGGTCTCCACCCAGCACCCCGGAGAACCAGAGTTCCCCGAGCGGTTGGTCACCGGACTCCTGAACGATGTCCCTCACCTCGTCAACGGTGAGCGCCGGGATGACGGAGGCCCCGTCGTCGAAACGGTCGCATACGACGAACTCGTCCGGATGCAGCCGGTTCACCAGGGCCGGGGAGTGGGTGGCGACGATGAACTGGGTTCGCTCGGCGGCCTCGCGCAGCCGCTGCACAACGAGTTCGAGTGCCTGGGGATGTAGCCCGTGATCGATTTCCTCGATGCACGTGAACGCCGGGGGATTCGGGTCGTACAGCAGGGCGAGCAGCCCCAGAAGCCGGACCGTTCCGTAGGACGCGTCGGCGAGGGGGGTCAGACGGCGCAGACCGCGCTCGCGCAGTACGACGGTCAGCTGGTCGGTCGCACCGCCGACCTCCTCGAACTCGATGTTCTCCAGCTGTGGCAGCACCTCGCGGGCATCGGTGACCAGATTGTCCCAGGTCTCCTCATGACTGCTCAGGTGGATCAGGAACCCGGCCAGATTCTCGGCGTGCGGCGAGAGCGTGCTGAAGTCCGCGCCACGCAGGCGCGTCGGTTGCCGCGCGGCGGCCACGTCCACATCAAAGAGCCGAAACGACGACAGACGATCGGCGACCCGGGTCACCTCGTCGCCACCGTCAGCGGGCCCCAGCCGAGGGAGCGTGGACAGTCCGCTGCTCAGCCTGCGAATGCTGAAGTTGCCGCTGTCCTTGCTCTCGCCCGCCCGCACGTCGTGGATGCGCGCCTCCTCACCCTTGATGGTGATGCGTCGCCCGCGCCCCTGCCTGCGCTTGAAGGCGAAGCTCTCCTCGCGGGAGAGCGCGTAGTAGGGCGAACGCTCGCCGGACACTTTCGAGCGCAGTGAGCGGCGGCGGATGGTGAGGTCGTATTCGTCCGGTGCGTTGCGGGTGGAGTTGGTCGTCCATGTCGCCTTGAGATGGATGCGCATGGAGGTCGGTGGTCTGTTGCCTCCCCAGAAGGCCACCTCGTCGAATCCGCCACGCACGTCGAGCGCCGGCTGGAGGTCGGTACGGATGATGTCGGCCAGGAAGTCGAACACCTCCAGCACATTGGACTTGCCCGCGCCGTTCGGGCCCACCAGCACTGTGAGCGGGCCCAGGGGTACGGTCACGTCGCGCAGGCTACGGAAGTTCTCGACGTGCAGTTCGAGGAGACGGCCGGGCATGGGGAACCTATCGAGTGGGTGCGACGGACGGCTCCCGCCCGCGAGACGAACGTGTCCGACCGCGAGCGGAACATCGTGGCTCAGAGTATCCGGGCCGACTGTCATCGGTTCGTGTATCCGTGGTGGTCACTCGGTCGAGGCGTGAAAACCGCAAACCGTCGCCGGCCAGGCGCTAGCCCACCCACCCCGCCGCGTCCCCGAGGAGCGTTTCCAGCTCGTCGACCAGGCGCGCCGTGTGGAAGCCGTCCGCCGCCGCGTGGTGCACCTGTACGGCGAGCGGGAGCAGGGTCCGGCCCTCCCGCTCCGTGTACCGGCCGAGCGTGAAGATCGGGGCCAAGTGGTCGTAGCCGTCGGCGATGTTCAGGTTGAAGCCCGTGAAGGACCGCCACGGCAGGCTCGACACGTCGAAGGCGTTCGGCGGGGGCGGGCCCTGCGGGAAGAACTCCGTGGCGTGCGCGTGCTCCGCGAGCAGCGGGGCCGCCGCGTCGTGGAACGTACCGAAGTCCGCGTCGTACGGAGTCCACACGCACGCGAACGTCTCCCGCTCCGCGTTGAACACCGTGAACGCCGGGTGCGCCACCGGCCACACCGCCGGATCGCCCGCCCCGGTCAGGCACATCCGGAACTCCTCGTGCCGGTTCACCACCGTCGCCAGCGCCCACACCTGCGCCACGTACGATTTGCGCGACGAGCGGCGCAGCGCGGCGGTGAACGCGGTGACGTCCACCTCCACCGTCATCGAGTACGTGCACGGCACGCGCCGCCGGTAGTGCGCGAAGTGCTCCCGGCGCGGCCAGGTGTCCAGGTCGATGGGGGTGGGGATGGGGGCGGAGGTGTCCATCCGGGCATCATGGCAGTCACCCGGGCGTCCGCCCGAACGGTTTTCGCGGGACGCGCTTGCGTTGGAGTGCACTCCAGCTCCTACCGTCCTCGGCATGACCACCGAACAGCGCAACGAACGGTACGAGCGTGGCTACGCGGCCCTCCGTGAGGTCGCCGGCGGCAACCAGGACGCCGTCATCGACGGCCTCGCCGACATCGCCCCCGACATGGGCCGGTACATCGTCGAATTCGGCTTCGGCGACATCTGGACCCGCCCCGGACTCACGCGCCGTCAGCGCCAGTTGGGTACCGTCGCCGCCCTCGCCGCCATGGGCAACGCCGCCCCGCAGCTCCGCTTCCACATCGGCGGTGCGCTCAACGTCGGCTGCACCCGCGAGGAGATCGTCGAGGTCCTGATCCACGTCAGCGTCTACGCCGGGTTCCCGGCCGCGCTCAACGGTCTCACCGCCGCCCGCGAGGTCTTCGAGTCCCGCCCCGACGAGCCCGCGCTCGTCCCCGCCGACACCGCCGACGACCAGGGCGGCGACCGGTTCGAACGCGGTCAGCGGGCCCTCGCCGACATCGACGGGCACGCCGGTCAGCAGGTCATCGACTCCCTCAAGGACATCGCCCCCGACCTGGCCCGCTACATCCTGGAGTTCTCCTTCGGCGACGTGTACTCCCGTACGGGACTCGACCTCAGGACCCGCGAACTGGTCACCGTCGCCCTGTGCACCGCCCTCGGCACGGTCGGCCCGCAGCTCCGCGTACACCTCCACGGCCTGCTCAACGTCGGCGGAACGCGGGAGGAGGCCGTCGAGATCATCACGCAGATGGCCGGTTACGCCGGTTTCCCGGCAGCGCTGAACGGCCTCACGGCCGCGCGTGAGGTGTTCGCCCAGCGCGGGGTGTAGTGCCGGGGCCGGTTCAGGCGGCGGTGTGCCGGATGAAGATGGCCCAGGCGTCGGGGGAGAGGGCGAGGGCCGGGACGGTGGTGTCCTTGGAGTCGCGCACGTGGACGGTGTGGGGGCAGGTGGCGACCTCGACGCAGTTGCCGCCGTTCGTGCCGCTGTAGCTGGACTTGGACCAGGAGAGGGCGACCTCGACGCAGTTGCCGCCGTTCTGGCCGCTGTAGCTGCTCTTGAACCACTTCAGGTCAGTACTCATAGTCCTTCACCGTCTGCTTGATCAGCTCGCGCGATTCTTCCAGTCCGTGAGCCTGGGTCCGGAGCATGCCATACGTGGCAAACAAGTCTCCCAGCTGGGGTTGCTCGCTGACAACGAAGTTACGGCCCTGCACCTCCAGGTACGCCAGCCGCCGCCGGTCGTCGGTCTCCAGCAGGACGAAGGGGCCATTCAGCCCGACGTGCGCCTCCCTATGAGGCGACATCACCTGAATGTTCACGTTCCGCAACTCGCTCACTGCGAGCAGGTGTTGAAGCTGCGCGCGGTGCACATCCCGTCCCCCGATGGGGCGCGTGATCGCGCTGATCTCAAGGATGAAGCTGATGTCCACCGGTGGTTTACGTGTCAGCAGGGCCTGCCGCGCAAGACGGCCGGCCACCAGCCTCTCGATCTCGTCGTCGTCGAGGGGCGGGCATGCTCCCCGGTGCAGGGCGTGCGCGTGCGCCTCGGTCTGCAGCAGGCCAGGCACGGTGCTGGACTCGTACTCGTACCGTGCCACGCACTTCGCCTCTTCCTCGGCGAACGGCTCGAACCAAGCAGCCAAGTGACCCAACTGGAGCTGCGTTGCGACCTTGATCAGGGCACCGTTGGCCCCCAGCGCCGCATCAGCCTCCGGGACGAAGTCCCCCTTCGGCGGGCGCTCACCCCGCTCCACCATCGCCACCTGCGACTTGGAGAAGCCGATGCGAGTCCCCAGCCCTTCCTGCGACAGCCCCGCCAGCTCGCGGTAGTGCCGTAGCAGCGCCCCGAACATCTGGGCCGTACCGCCACCGGTATTACTGGAGTGCACAGCCCCACCTCCAAGTGCACAACAGTGCACAGACGTCGCGTGTCCCTGGTCACCGTACGTGCGGGCGCCGACGCTGTCCGTATGGAACCGAAAAATTCCCCGGACCTGGTGCACTCGTGGATTCCCGCGAGCGGCCACGCCCTGCGGCATGCGGGCATCCACTTCGACGCGATCCGGATCTCCGGCATCCTGGGCGACCAAGTGGCGTACGAGATCATGCAGTTCACGGACTTCCAGACCGGGCCGATCGTCCGGTCGCGGATCGGGATGCGGAGCATGTACTTCCTCGTCCCGCCGGGCACGGCGGGCGCGCACCGCTGGCCGGCGGGGGCGGACGCGCTCGTGCGCAAGGGGGCGGACTTCGTGGGTGTGCCCGCGCTGCACGGGCTGACGTACCCGCTGGACTGGCGTTCGCGACCCACCGCGCAGGACCCGTTCGTAGAAACGGCACTGCTGTTCGAGCTACTGATCAAGGTGGTGTCGGACGAAAAATCTGCTGTACGGTGATCACGTCGTTACGCTCCGTGCGCACCGCGCACGGGGCGGCCCCCGGGGGTGCTCACAACACCTGGTCCGGGGGCCTTCACCCACAGATGGATCAGAGGTCCACCGAAGATGCTTTGGCATGCTATCTCGCCCTCCCGCGCCTATGTGAAGGCCGCGCACGATGTCGTGCGTCATTCGAATCTGAGCAGTGATGCAAAGGTTCTGATCATGTATGTGCAGGGTTTGCCCGAGTCCCGCGCGAACGAGGCGCTGAGCGATCACGCGAAGAGGATCGGGATCAAGGGCCGGGCGTATCAGCGGGCCAAGTCCCAGCTGAAGGAAGCCGGTTACGTCCACGAGTGGCGGTGGCAGGGCCAGGGCGGGCTGTGGATGACGGATCAGCTGTTCTCCAACGTGCCGCTCACGGACGAGGAGGCGCGGGGGCTCAGGGGTGCGAAGGCGCAGGCCGAACCGGCTGATCGGTCACCGGCGGTCGGTCAGGCGGGCACTCGGTCGGTCGGTGCTTCCCAACCAGAGGTTGAAGAAGAACGTGAGAAGAACACTCCCCACCCACCCACCGAAGTGCCTGCGGCCGACGCGGCGGAGTCGGTCGCGGCGACCGACCCGGAAGTCGTCCAGGCCGAGCGCGTGTTGCTCTCGCTACGGCACGCGACCCCGCAGCTGCACCTCGGCGTACGGGAGGCGCGCGGCCTGTCCGAGATGGCGGCGGACTGGCTGCGGCGGGGCGTGAAGGCGGCGGAGCTGCGGACGGCGCTGGTGAGCGGACTGCCCGCCGACGGGGTCAGGTCGGCGTTCGGCTTCGTACGCCACCGCCTCGTGCGGAAGCTGCCGGAGCCACTTGAGCCCGCACCGCCCGTCGCACCGGTCAGGCCACCCGTGCGGTGCGAGGGGGACGGGCCGGAGCATGTGTTCCGCCCCAGGGCCGACGAGACGCTGTGCCGTCCGTGCGCCCAACGGGCGGCGGAGGAGGCCCACTACGCCAAATGGCCGCTGTACGCCCCCGACCCGGACAGCGAATTCCAGGAACCGGTGCGCTGGCGGGAGCGGTTCAAGGAGGTGCTGGCCGAGGACGCCGCGAGGCCCGCGTCCGCCGCCGCCGGGTAGCCCCGGCAGCGGCGGAGGCGGACGCGCGGGACGCTCAGCGGAAGGCGGCGGCCTTGCGTCGCCGTTCCCGCGAGGTCACGTCCGGCACCGCACCGGCGCCCGAGCCCGGCGTCCCGTTCCAGGCGCGGATCTTCGTCGCGACGCGGGCCAGGCGGGCGTCGCCGGGCCGTACGGCCACGTAGAACAGGCCCTCGTACGGGCGCTTGTCGTCGCCGCCCCAGCGGACGACGCCCTCGGTGTCGGCGACGATGTCCGCGAGGGTCACCTGCTGGGCGGCGGTGAACGCCCCCCGGGCGCCCGGCGGGTAGGAGCCGGGCCGGATCACGACGGCGGTGCCGGAGGCGCGGTTGGACTCCGGCAGGCCGCTGTCGCGGACGTCCGACGGCGGCACCCAGCCCGCCAGGGCGTCCGGCTCCCCGTGCAGGCCGAGCTGGTCGACCTCGTAGTGGAAGCGGCGGATCACGTGGACCAGGACGGTCTCGGCGTCGCCCAGGTGCAGGGCGACGTCGAGACCGGTGCCGGGGACCCGGCGGGTCACGATGTCACCGCCGTCGTCGGCGGCGGTCTGCATCTCCCAGCGGTTGGCGGAGTGCCGGCCGGTGAGGAGACGGCGGGAGCGGGCCTGGGCGCGCCGGATCGCGGCCTTGAGCTTGTCGTCGCGCAGGGGCTGCGGGGCGGCGGCGGCCGGGGTGGCGAGCAGGCCCGTGGAGGCCAGACTCACGGCCCCGGTGACACCGGCGGCGACGGTCAGGGCACGTCTGCGGGTCATCTCGGTGTGGATCAACGGTTCAGCCTCTCTTCCGTGTTGCCCTGCGCCGCCCGAGGTGGAGCAGGGCGGAGACGGTGCCGCAGGCGAGCGCGAGCAGCAGCAGGACGGCGATGGATGGATTGATGTAGTGGGGGATGACCACGGAGTAGTCGTGGCCGTTCGACGCCTCGCAGACGAGGCGCAGCGGGATGAAGTCGCCCCTGCGGCCGACCAGCCGGGGGGTCCCCTCGGGGCGGTGCAGCTCGCACTGCTCGGCCTGCTCCTGGTCCTCCAGGAACAGGACGTGCAGGCAGCCCCAGACGTAGAGCGCGAGCGCGAGACCGGCCGCCGCCAGGGAGGCGTCCCGCCACACGGCCGGCGCGGTGCGCCGGGCGCGGGCCCGCGCGGTGAGGCGCGAGCCCAGGAAGGCGAGGATGCCCAGACCGGCGAGCGAACCGGCGATGATCACGGGAAACAGGATCGCGAAATCGTGCCCCTGCCAGGGATCGGTAGCCGTGGCCATAGCCGGTCAGCCCCGGATGATGCTGTTGTACTTCTCGAAGATCGCGTACAGCGGCATCCGGAGCTGGTTGTCGGCCACCGCCTGGTCGCCGAAGCCCTGGTAGCGGCGCAGGATCTCGAACGTCTCGTCCTCCGTGTAGTCGAGCGCGGGGCGGCGCTGCGGGGTCTCCGCGTGGTCGCCCGCCTTGCCGTCGGCCGCCCAGATGTGCAGGTGCGGCACCGTGGTCACGTTGAAGACGTTGTCCTGGTTCGACTTCTGCCACATCGTCCAGCGGTCGTCGTCGGACGTGGCGTCGAGGATGCTGTCCTCGAGCAGGCCGGCCCGGATCGAGTTGTTCCGCGACAGGATCGCCGTACGCCCCGAGATCTTGGCGATGCCGGTGCTGCTGTCCACGAGGCGCTCGACCTTCGGCAGGTCCTTGGCCCAGTCCGGGATGACACCGGTGTGGTACAGCACCACGCCCGCGTCCTCGGTGTAGTCCTTGATGCTGTAGTGGCAGAACTCCCAGAACGCGGAGGTCTGGATCAGAGCCTTGCGCATGCGGTACCTGCGGGAGGCCGAGGTGATCGCCGCGTCGTGCGAGATGATCGTCTCCAGGCACTCCTCCCGGGTGTACATGTAGCCCGTGCCGCCGGGGCGGTTGATCGACTCCATGTAGTCGTCCACCTCCTTCAGCAGCGCGTCCCAGTAGTCGGTGCTGAAGCCGATGTCCATCTTCTGCGCCGGGGCCGGGTAGAAGCTCCCCTGGCCGGTGTCCCGCCCGGAGGCGATGTTGTTGTCGATCTCGATCCGGCCGTCGCCCGAGCCGACCACCTTGGTGACGAGCTGGTCGAACGCCCAGTTCGTGGGCATCGTGTAGCCGAGGTTGCCCGAGAAGCCCGACGACATGTCCGAGACGAAGCTGGTGTCCGCGTACCCGGCGTCGGAGATGCGCGTGCACGCGTTGCGGGGCCCGTAGACCCCGATCTTGTACGGGCTGCCCAGCGCGTCCATCTGCTGCTTCACGCTGTGGAAGTACGGCAGGATGTACGCGGTGACCTCGTCGTCCACCGCGTCGTAGTCCACCGCGAAGTAGATGCGGGAACCGGGCTTGAAGCCGTGCTCCTCCGCCTTGTACGCGGCGGTCATGCAGTCCGTCTTCCCCTGGTCGGGGCTGTAGTAGTCCACGGACCGCGCCCACGTCTGGTAGATCGGGTAGCAGCGGAGCCCGTACTCCTCGATCGTCGCCAGCTCGCCCGGCTGGATCTCCTTCTCCGGCAGGTCCGTGGTGGAGGGGTTGTACAGGTACCGGCCGACGTACTTGTAACCGGCGGCCTTCAGGGCCTGCGCGCGGGCGGGCGTGATCTTCGTGACCCCGTCGCAGGCGGTACCCTCCCGCGTCTGGTCGCCGTACGACACCAGCAGACAGGACCAGGTACGGAAGTCGGCCTGCCCGTTGACCGCCAGCATCATGAACGACTGGAAGGTGCTCACGGTCGACGCCAGCGAGGAGCTGTACGAGCTGCTGAACGAGACCGGACGGCCGTTGAGCACCATGCCCGCGGTGAAGAGCTGCACCCAGACCCCGGAACTCCCGGTCGACAGGACGTGGTTCTTGAGACCCGACCGGGTGCCGGGGCCGAAGACCCCGTTCGCCGTGCCGTCGGCCATGCCCAGCTCGTACTGGATCGCGAACAGCAGCGACTTCGCCACGTCGCGGGAGTGGTGACCGTCGCACGGAATGATGTAGAAGTCGCTGCGCAGCACGTAGTTGCCGTTCAGCCACTGCTGGATGGACCGGATGGTCTCCGACCCGTTGTTCACGGAGACGTAGGCGTCCATGTTGAACAGGCCCTTGATCACCTTCGGCCACAGGGAGCTGCCCGGGTAGGTGGTCGAGACGCCCATGTCCTGGTGGAGCTTGAGCACGGCGCTCTTCACGCGCGAGTTGTACGTGCCGTCGATGTCGCCGCCGTCGTAACCCTTGCAGTACAGGGCGGACTGGATGATCCGGCAGAAGTTGGCCGAAGGGACCGTCGTCTCGTCGACCTTGCCGTACTTCTCCGCCAGCGCCGCCATGGTGCCGGGGCCGAAGTTGTTGGACAGGGCGGAGATGCCCATCTCGTACTGGAGGGCGCGGGTGAGGGCGTACATGACGGTCCACCCCGTCTTCCCGTCCTCGGACAGCTTGGATATGCCGAGGGTGGCGCCGTTGCCGTAGGTGGTGTTGATGAATCTCTGTGCTCGCAACACCATTTCGTCGGCCATGGGGATCCTTTCGTGTGGGTGGTGCAGGTTTCGGACGTGGGTCAGCGGCGGAGCGCTTCCACGGGGGCGATACGGGAGGCGCGCCACGCCGGGTAGAGGCCGGCGAGCAGACCCGTGGCCAGGCCGAGGCCCGGCGCGGCCGCGAGCGTCATCGGATCGACCACGGGCGTCCACTCCCGGAACGCCGAGACGGAGACGACCGTCGCGGTGCCGAGGGACGTTCCGACCAGGCCGCCGATCAGACCGAGGGCCGCCGACTCCGCCAGGAACTGCGCGGTGATGTGCCGGCCGCGCGCGCCGAGCGCCCGCCGCAGGCCGATCTCCCCGGTGCGTTCCATGACGGCGACGAGCGTGGTGTTGGCGATGCCCACGGCCCCGATCACCAGGCAGACGGCGGCGAGCAGCAGGAACAGCGCGCTCAGGTCGCCGCTCACCGCCGTGCGCAGGGTCCTGGGGTCGGGCGGTGGCACGGCGTTGAAGTAGTCGGGGTGTTCCGGGCGCAGCGCCAGGGCGGCCTCCTGGGCGATCTGGGTCGCCGCGCCGAGCCGGGTCGAGATCAGCATCTGGGCCCTGCTGTCCGTCGGCGGCCCCCAGACGCGCTCCGCGGTGGTGCGGGGGACCACGACGGACATCAGCAGCTCCGGCTTGCGGTCCACGTCGTCGACGATGCCGATGACCGTGAACGCCACGTCCCCGATGAAGACCGCCGGGGCGGTGCGCAGGGTCGTGATGCCCAGCCGGGCGGCGGCGGCCTTGCCGAGGACCGCGACCTGCTGGTGGTGCGTCTCGTGGAAGCCGTCGAAGGAACGCCCCTGCGAGTAACGGGAGTTGGCCGCCTTCAGGGCGCCGGGGGAGGCGGCGACCACCTGGGTCTGCGCGTCGGCACCGCCGGTCGCCGCGAGCGGGGACGACCGGACGGCGTCCTGCGGCCCGAGCCGGACCCGCCAGTACACCCCGGCGGCCTCGACGCCGTTGAGCCCGCCGATGCGCGCGTCCGCGTCCGCGGGGAAGGAGAGCGGCACCCGGGCCGCGTCCCTCCCGCCGGTGTCCTCGACGCCGACCTCGGTCGCGGTGAGCTTGTCGAACCGGGTGTCGATCTGGGACGCGGCGGTGCCGGTGAGCCCGAGCACGGCGATGAACGCGCCCACGCCGAGCACGGTCCCCAGGGCCGTCAGCACGGACCGGGCGGGGCGCTGCAGGATGCCGACGACGGCCTCGGCGAGGAGGTCGTGGACGGTGAGGCGGGAGCGGAGGGTTTCACGGAGGGCGGGGGTCATGACCGGTCCCGGGTCTGGACGCCGACCACGACCTGGTCGCCCTCGGCGACGGCGGCCGGCTCCCGAGGGGTGATCTGGACGAAGCCGTCGCCGGTCATGCCGACCCGGACGGCGACGCGGCGCTCACGGCCTCCGCCGCGTACCGTCACGCTGGTCAGCCCGTCGGCACCGGCCGAGACCGCGGACGCCGGTACGGCCAGCACCTCGTCGTGCGACGACGCGGCGACGACGGTCAGCCGGACGTCCGCCCCGTTGAACTCCTCCGGCAGCGCCTTCGCGGACGTGACCCGGAGCGCGTACGCCTCGCCGCTCTGCGCGCTCTCCCCGTCCCGCTCCTTCGCGGGCCTGTCGGAGACCGAGGCGACCGTGCCCGACGCGGACGTACCCGTCGCCTCGTCCAGGATCTCGACCTTCTGCCCCGGACGGATCAGGCCCTTCTCGTACGAGGCGACGCTGCCTTTGACGACGAGGGCCCCCGAAGTGACGGACAGCAGGGCGCCGTTCGCGTCGTCCCCGACCTGGGCGGTCACCGTGTCGGCCCGCGCGGTGGGCGAGGCGACGTACGCCACCTCGGAGAGCGGGATCATCGGCAGGCGCCTGCCCCCGGCGGTACCCGCACCCGCGCCCGTGCCCTTGTCCGCGTTCCCGGACGACGTGGGCGGTGCGTATCCCCGCGCGCGGTAGAAGCGCGTCACGGCCTGCTCGGTGGCGGCGCCGAACTCGCCCGGCGCGTCCCCGTGCGACGGGTAGCCGATGCCCGCGAGGGCCTTCCGCAACTGGGTGACGTCCTCGCCGGAGGTCCCCCGCATCAGGTCGCGGTACGCGGGCATGGCGCCCTGGAGGAGGACGACCGGGCGCCCGGAGACCTCCAGCAGGACCTGGCCGGCCTTGAGCGTCGCGCCCGGTTCGGCCCTCACCTTGGTGACGACGGCGCGGCCGACCCCCGCGGGTGTCCCGGCGGCGGTGATCTCGACGTGCTGGGACGCGGTCACCTTGCCCCGGGTCACCACGGACTGCGCGAGCACCTTGCGTACGACGGGCGCGGTCAGCACGTCGGGCGGCGGGGCGACCGTCTCGGCGGCGGCCTGGGCGGGGGACTTGAGGAGCGTGGCGGCGCCGGCGCCCGCCCCGGTGCACAGCAGGCAGGCGAGGACGACGGCCAGCAGGGTGCGTCGGCGGAGGGCGAGGGTCATCGGGCGGCGCCCGCCACCACGTCGGCGGCCTTCTTCACCGCGCCGTCGAGGGCGTCGGCCTCCTCCTCCAGCTGTTCGGCCTTGTCCTCGATCGCCTCGGTCTGCATGTCCGTCTCGGCGTCGTACCAGATCTTCGCCACGTTCGTCCGGTCGCGGCACAGGATGTCCGCGGTGGCCGTCGCGATCTCCTCCGGGCTGACCTCGGCGGAGCCGAAGCGCGGGTCGTCGCTCGCGTCGAGCGGGGCCGCGTAGGTGTAGCCCTTCTCCTTCATGCAGGCGGACCACGCGGCGAAGGCCTTCACGACTTCTCCGACGCTCTTGGACTGGACGAAGGTCTGCGCGCTGATCTGCTGGGCGGTACTCGTCTGTGCCGCCTCGATATCGATCTTCCGGTCCGCGCGGCCGAGGCAGCCGCCTTCCGGAACCTTCACGCCGTTCACTTCTGCGGGACCGCTCCCATCGAGCATCTGGGATTCCGCCCGGCTGCGCTCCTCCTCTTCCCCGACGCCTTCGTGCATCGCCTTGTCGTAAGCGGCCTGGTCGTCCGCATCCGGCTTGTAACCCCGCCTTTTCGCCAATTCCAGGTCATGAATTCCGTAACGCCAGTCGACAAAAGTCTTTCCGCCGATCCGGGGCAGATCGGGGGCCGGTGACCAGGAGAACCCGTATTCCTTCATGCAGTCGCCGACGAGCTGCTTCTTCGCCTGGAGGAGCTGTGTCCTCCCGCTGTCGGACGGGAGGTAGCCCTGAATGGGCAGCGTCCAGGTCGCCGGATTCTTCGCGTCGAACGGCACGGACAGCGGGGGCGGTGTCCTGACCGGCCCGACGCTCGCCGATGCGGACGATGCGGAACAGGCTGTCGCCGTGCCCACACACAGCGCGGCGAGCAACAGGGCCGAGGCGCGGGTGTTCAGGGGGTTCTTCATGGGTCTACCTATTTCTGCCCGGATGCGTGCGGCTGCTTCACCGAGTGCCGTGACGATCGGACCGGGAACGGGCGGGCGGGGCCCGGCTCCTGCCCGGAACAGGAACCGAGCCGCTTCCGCGGGAGGGCTTCGGCGGCTTCGGCGAAGTCCCCGTACGCTGCGGCGTGTTCCGCAGAGGTCAGAGCGACTGCCAGGCGAACGAGGCGTTGTCGTTGTAGGTGTTGGAGAGCTGGCTCCACCCGGTGCCCGGGGCGATCCAGTCGGAATTGCCCTTGTAACCCGAGTTGAAGTACACGACCGAGTAGTACGTCGAGTGCTTGTTCCTCGCGGAGGCCGCGTTGTTCTTGATGCCCGTGAGGTTTCCGTTGCCGCCGTGGCAGAACAGGAGCGGCTGGGTGCCGGCCTGCGGGGACCCGCCGATACGCTCGTCCGCGAAGTCCCAGACGCTGTAGCCGATGTTGCGGTAGGCGCCGCCGTAGTTCGAGTTGTAGTAGATCGCGAACTTGAACGTCGACGCGGACTGCGACTTCACGCACGCCTCCGGGCTGTCCTGATTCTCAGCGCCCGTGCTCGCCTGGGCGGGGGAAATCGCGGAAGCGCCGATACCCACGACGGCGGCGGTGACCGCCAGGGTCTTTTTCAGATTCATGACTCTCCTCTTTGAACAGCATTGAGAGGAAGAGGCAACGTTTCGGTGCACCGATGAGTGCCCCTCCTCGGATGCAAACCGAATGATCATTAGATCATCACGATTTCTCCATTAAGTGGACATTTGTTCAGCAAGTCGACCGTCACGAATTGATCTCGACACGCTCTGCTCTTCGCAAAGATGGATGCTATGCCCATCTATGAGGTGAAACAGCGCTGAAAAGTCCGCGCATGCATGTGCATGCGCGCCGATCGGGCCCGCCCGGAGCGGGTTCGGCGGAAACGGAACTGCCGTTCGAGCAGCTTTTGGCCGTAGAGGGCGCCTCGGGTGTGCGGTACCGTGAGCGAACTGTCACGCTCTGTGTGTTTCTGCGCTTATGTGGCCTCGGCGGTACCGCTCACGCTCGACCGGGGGCCGGGGCGGACAAAGGAGGGCCCGTGGTGGATACCGTGGTGCGGCTTTGGGACGGTGTGCGAGTGGTGCGCGACCCCGCGCGGGTGCGTGCGCAACTCATGGAGGCCGGGCGGACGCTGTTCGCCGTGTACGGCTACGCCCACACGTCCGTCGAGGACCTGTGCGCGGAGGCGCAGGTGGAGGTGCGGGACTTCCACCGCGAGTTCGCGTCGCGCGAGGCGCTGCTCACCGACCTGTACGACGAGGTCGCGATGACCGGGATGCAGGCGGCGCAGGCGGAGCTGGCGGCGGAGGGCATGGAGACCTGCCCGACCGAGGAGCGTGTCCGCAGGCTCTTCGAGGCGTACGTCCGGGCCGTCACACGGGATCCGCGGGCGGCCCGGGTGGCCTTCGTGGAGGTGCTGGGCGTGAGCCGGGCGATGGAGGAGCACCTCACGATGTGGCGCTCGGTGTGGGTGGAGTTCCTGACGGCGGAGTCCGAGCGGGCCCGGACGCGGGGGCACGGGGTGGACGGCGATCTCGCGGTGGTGGTGAAGGTGCTGACGCGGTCGGTGGACGAGCTGCTCGCCCACCACGGGCGGAGGCCGCGCCAGGTGCCGCCGGCGTGGCTGACCAGTGAGTTCACGCGGCTGTCGATGGCGATGATCGGTCCAGCGCATCCGGACGCTCCGGGGGCCGCCGGTGGTGCCACCGTTTGACAAGGCGCGTTGCCGGGTCGGCAAATGGAACCATGGCAGACCCGATGGGTGACGATGACCTGGCCGCCGTCCTGACCGGCGTCGGACCCCGCCTGCGTGCGCTGCGCACCGAGCGCGGGACGACGCTGACGCAGCTGAGCGAGACGACCGGCATCTCGCTCAGCACGCTCTCCCGCCTGGAATCGGGCGGCCGCAAACCGACCCTGGAGCTGCTGCTGCCCCTGGCGAAGGCGTACGGCGTGCAGCTGGACGAACTCGTCGGCGCCCCGGAGACGGGTGACCCCAGGGTCACCTTCCGGCCCTTCAAACGCCACGGCATGACCTTCGTCCCGCTCACCCGGCATCTCGGCGGCGTGAACGCGTACAAGCAGGTCATGCCGGGCGCGACGGGCCCCTCCGGGCCGGTCGAGCAACGGGTCCACGAGGGCTACGAGTGGCTGTACGTCCTCTCCGGCCGGCTGCGCCTGGTCCTGGGCGACCACGACCTGGTCCTCACGGCGGGCGAGGCGGCCGAGTTCGACACCCACACCCCGCACTGGTGGGGGGCGGCGGGGCCGGACCCGGTGGAGTTCCTGAGCCTGTTCGGACCGCAGGGGGAGCGGATGCACGTACGCGCGAAGCCGACGGGGCGGGAGTGAGAAGCGCGTCCGGCCGGCTCCCGTGTCCGGTGCGGTCACTCCGGCGGGCCTTCCGTCTCCCGATTCCGTGCCCTTCCAGCGAGGAGTGGTACGTTATCGAGTACCACTTGATGGGAAGGTTGAGTCATGTCCATAACCGCGAGCGAAGCCCGCAAAGCTCTCTTTCCGCTGATCAAGAAGGTCAACGACGATCACGAGGCCATCGAGATCGTCTCGAAGCACGGCAACGCCGTGCTCGTCTCCGCCGAGGACTACGCGGCACTGCGCGAGGGCTCGTACCTGCTGCGCTCTCCGGCGAACGCGCGGCGGCTGCTCAAGGCCTACGAGAACGCTCTGGCCCACGTCGACGTCGCGGAGCGCGAGCTGATCGATCCCGAGGCAGCGGATCCGGCTGCGGGTGCCGAGTGAGGCTTGTCTTCGAGGGCCAGGGCTGGGAGGACTACACGTCCTGGCTCAAGAACGACCGCAAGATACTCGCTCGGATCAACAAGCTCATCGAGGACGTCCGGCGCGACCCCTTCACTGGGATCGGCAAGCCAGAGCCGCTGAAGTACCACTTGCCCGGGGCGTGGTCGCGCCGCATGGATGACGAGCACCGGCTCGTCTACCTGGTCACGGCAAAGGAGATCGTCATCCTCGCGGCCCGCTACCACTACTGACCGCGAGGGCGCCTCCCGGCAGGTCCACGCCGGAAGGGTTCGCCCGTGTGTTCCTGGCTCCCGTCAGAGCATTCTGAAGAAGGGGGTTCGCAGGAAGTGGGCCATGTCGGCCCACACGAAGAGGCAGATGCTGATGATTCCCGCTGCTGAGGGTGTGACGATGTCCCAATCGCCCGCGACTCCTGTTGCTACGCAGTTGTCACCTTCATGAACGTAGACCTTTAGCCTGTGGACGGTGAATGTGATCCCGAGGCCGTCAAACGAAACGATTCTGGCGGATCGACGAAAAGATGAATGGGTGCGGATGCTGAACTTCGCACCGTTCAACTCACCCTCGACGCCGGACTCCAGACGCTTTCGGCCTACGTAGAGGGGCACGCCCAGGTCCCTGACCCTTGCCTCGGCAACCCCTGTTAGGGTAACGACCCAATCCTCCCAGGCGTCAGCCAGGGCGATTGGGGTGCGCGTGCTGGACGGGCCGCGAAGCAGTGCTACCTCGCCAAGTGGCGTTTCCACTCTCGAGTAAACCGCTTCGGTCTTCGCGGGCGAGCTCCACAATGCCCCAGAAATTTCGTCTTTGAAGTCCTTGTATCTCACAATGCCTCGCGAAGTTTGGGTGACGCATCGGGGGCCCTGGCGGGTACAGGGCCCCCAACGTGCCGAGTCCTAGTTGTCTTGCCGCGGGTCCCCGGCAGGAATCGGGTGCGGCTCAATACCGCCACTCCACGCTGGGCCCGATACGTAGTTCATGAGCCAGGACCCCGCTCTCTTGGCTCCCTGTGTCGTAGCGCGACCCGCAGTTTTCGCGCCTCGCCATGCGGCCTTGCCGCCCTTCACAGCAGGGCTGGTTTTGTATTGCATACGGAAGCCGCCCTGGAAGGCCCCTCCGGCAGCCGATCCCAATGCATATCTCGCGGCCTCCGCTCCAGTAGTTTCATGTCCCATCGCCTTATCGGCAGCGAGATGGGCAGGCGTGCCGACGAGGGCGCCAACCGCTGCGCCGGCGAGGATGGCGCAGCCCAGTCCTGCGGTGCCAGCGCACATTGCGGCCACTCCGACTCCAGCAACGAAGCCGACACCGATACTGATTGCCCGGTGAACGATCAGCCCCTTGTGGGCATGACCGCACTGTGGGCGACCCGCACCCCCTCCGGCTGACGGACAGTACTGACCAGAGTTGCTCGCCGCTAAGCCGTTGCGGTCGCCACCCCCGCGTACGCCCCGCCCACCCCCCACGCCTGGTGCAGCGCGTCCGCGAAGGCGGCGGCCAGGTGGTGTTCGCCCGTGGGGCCCGGGTGGGTGCCGTCGTATGTGTCGGTGTGGATGTCGTACGTGGCGGGGTGGGAGGCAAGGAGGAGGGGGGACGTGGAGGTGTCCAGGTCGGCTACCGCCTTGGCGAGGAGTTCGTTGAAGCGGGTGCACTCCGCCGCGAACGGGGCGTCCGTCTCGGCGCGGATGTTCGGGATCACCGGGAGGAGTACGCAGCGGATGTGCGGGTTCGCCTCGCGGGCGGCGGTCAGGAAGGCGCGGGCGTTCTCCGCCGTCTGGGCGCTGTCCGTGTAGAAGCCGAGGTCTATCAGGCCGAGGGAGACCAGCAGGACGTCCGGGCGGTGCGCGGTGACCGTGTCCGCGATCACCGGGGCCATGTGCAGCCAGCCCTCGCCCCAGCCCGCCAGGTGGCGGCGCGCGGCCGGCGGGAAGTCGGCGGCGTACGCGGACGAGGAGGCGGTGCCGGTTTCCGCGTCGTACAGCTCCGTGCGCGGGCCGACGAGTGCGAACGGGCCGTCGAAGGTCATCGACAGGTGCTGCCACATGCGGTAGCGCCACGTGAAGTCGCCGGCGCGTCCGATGGTCATGGAATCGCCCACACACATGAAACGCATGGCGCCATCATGGCGGATCTTGGCTACGCGCCGGTAGGTGACGGTGGACACTTGTGCCATGCGTTCGTACCGACTGACGTCCTCCCTCGGCGCCGCCGTCCTCCTCGCCCTCGCGGCGGCCCCCGCGCTCGCCGCCGACGACGGGGCCGACCGGGGTTTCACGATCGAGGACCCCCGGATCACCGAGTCCAGTGGCCTCGCCGCCAGCCGCGCCCACCCGGGGATCTACTGGACGCACAACGACAGCGACGACGGCCCCTACGTGTTCGCCGTCGATTCCCGTACGGGGAAGACCGTCGCGAGGATCACCATGAAGGGCGTCGGGCAGCCGCGCGACGTCGAGGCCATCTCGATCGGCCCGGACGGGGACATCTACGTCGGGGACATCGGCGACAACCTCAACGGCAGCTGGGACCACGTCTGGATCTACCGTTTCCCCGAGCCGAAGGTGCTGAAGGACGCGACGGTCCGGGCCACCCAGTTCGACGTGAAGTACGCCGACGGGCCGCGCAACGCGGAGGCGCTGATGGTCCACCCCAGGACCGGGCGCGTCTACATCGCGTCCAAGAACGAGGACGGCGGCGGCCTGTACGAAGGGCCCGCGAAGCTCACCACCGGCGGCGACAACGTCTTCCGGCGGGTCGGGGAAGTCCCCTGGGTGACCGACGGCGCCTTCTCCCCGGACGGCAAGGAGCTGGTCCTGCGCTCCTACTTCAGCGCCCGCGGCTACGCCTTCGCCAACGGCCGCCTCGGCAAGGACTACGACGTCGAGTCGCCGCTGCTGCCGCAGTCCGAGTCCGTGACGTACACGGCGGACGGCTCCGCCCTGATGTACGGCTCCGAGGGCGAGCAGAGCAGTGTCGTACGGGTCGACCTGAAGAAGACCGGGGATGGGGGCGGCGGCACCACGCACCGGGCCGGGGGGACGAAGGACACGGCGGCCGACGGGGACGGGGTGCCGGTGAAGGGCACGACGCTCACCGGCGTCGCCGTGCTCGCCGGGGTCGCGCTGCTGTTCGTCCTCGGCCGACGCCGCCGGAAGGGCTGAGCGGCTCAGGAGTCCATCGGCCGGATCTCGTAGTGCAGCGTCCGGTCCCGTTTCAGCCGGTGGGTCAGCGGGACGAGCACCCCCTGCGTCGCCGGGTACTTGCGGGACAGCATCCGGGACGCGTGCGTGTTCTCCTTCGAACCGGCCGGGAGGAGGCGGGCGTGGGCCTCGACCTGCGGGCCCGTCGGGTGGCCGCGCACGGTGCACGGGCGGAGCCGCACCACCGGGTGGTTGCGCATCCGCTCCACCTTCCACGCCGAGGAGAACGTACGGATGTAGGCGTGGTCGCCCTCGACCGCGATGTGCACCGGGGTGTCGGCGTGCGTCCCGTCCTGCCGCCGTGTGCTCAGCAGGACGGTGTACTGCTTCACGAAGGGCTTGAGCTGCGGGACCGTATCCATACCCCCATGGTCCGCCGGTACGGCGCCGTACTCATCCGGGGAGGGGACGGACGGCCGCGATTCGCGTAGGGTCCCCGGATCATGACGACCGACCGCCGCCCCGAACCCTTCACCACGCCCCGCCTCGACGTGCTGCCGCTGCGGGTGGAGTACGCGGACGAGATGGCCGCCGTCCTGGCCGACCCCGCGCTGCACACCTTCACCGGAGGCGCCCCGGAGACCGCGGAGGCCCTGCGGGCGCGCTACGTACGGCAGGCGGCGGGCTCACCGCACCCGGACGAGCTGTGGTGGAACTGGGTGCTGCGGGCCGGTGACGGCCTCGTGGGGTACGCGCAGGCCACGGTGCGCGGCGACCGCGCCGAGATCGCCTGGGTGGTGGGCGTTCCGTGGCAGGGGCGAGGGTACGCCCGGGAAGCGGCCCGGGGCCTGGTCGCGCATCTGCGGGAGACCGGCGTACGGACCGTGATCGCCCACATTCACCCCGAACACACGGCCTCCGCCGCCGTGGCCGCCGGGGCGGGCCTGGCGCGGACGGGGGAGTGGGAGGACGGCGAGGAGCGGTGGGCGCTGGGTTAGGGCCTCAGGCGTCGGGCGTACGGGGCTTGGCCCGGCCCGCGTCGATCAGCTCGGCGACATCGAGGCTCACCTCGGCCCCGATCGAGGCGGGCAGCGGCGCCTGCTGGCCGGGGGCGTACACCTCGTGGCGGTCGTACGAGCTGCCCAGCGGTTCCGTCAGGACGTGGACGCGGCCGTGCTTCCGGTCGAGGATCACGTACACCGGGACCTTCGCCTCGGCGTACGCGGCGACCTTGTGCCGCAGGTCGCTGGCGTAGTTGCTGGAGGTGACCTCCAGGACCAGGCGGAAGACGGCCGGGTCGTAACTGTTGTTCTTGATCAGGTGTTCATCGAAGTCCGCGTCGACCAGGGCGAGATCGGGGACCGCGTAGTCCTCGGGGCCACCCGGCAGCCACAGGCCGATGCCCTGGAGGACTTCCGTCTCCCCGCCGTCGAGTTCGGCCAGGATGAACGGACGCATGAGCTTGGTCAGTGCGCGGGCGTGCGGGCCGTCCGGGGGTGGGGCCACGGTGATGACGCCTCCGATGATCTCGACGCGATGGCCGGGATTCTGCTCGGCGAGCCGGTTGGCCGTGACGAGCAGGGGCTCCGGTCCATCGTCACAGGCGTGCTCGACTGCTGCTCCAGACATTGCGGGCCTCCTGGAATGGCTGGTGTCGAGACCATCATCGTAGGGCGGAACGGCTTCAGACCGTGTTTCTGGCATATGCCACACGGTCGGGTGAAGCAGAAACGGCCCCGCACACCTCACGGTGCGCGGGGCCGTTCCGGGGCGTCCGGGCTACAGCTTCTCGATCACGTAGTCGATGCACGCCGTCAGGGCCTGCACGTCCGACGGGTCGATCGCCGGGAACATCGCCACGCGGAGCTGGTTGCGGCCCAGCTTGCGGTACGGCTCGGTGTCGACGATGCCGTTGGCGCGCAGCACCTTGGCGACCGCGGCGGCGTCGATCTCGTCCGCGAAGTCGATCGTGCCGATGACCTGGGAGCGCTTGGCCGGGTCGGTGACGAACGGGGTCGCGTACTTGGACTCTTCGGCCCAGCCGTAGAGGTGGCCGGAGGAGGCGGCGGTGCGGCCGGTCGTGAAGTCCAGGCCGCCCTGGGTGTTCATCCACGTCAGCTGCTCGTTCAGCAGGAAGAGCGTGGCGAGCGCCGGGGTGTTGTACGTCTGGTTCTTCAGGGAGTTGTCGATCGCCGTGGGCAGCGAGAAGAACTCCGGGATGTGCCGGCCCGAGGCGTGGACGCGGGCCGCGCGCTCCAGGGCGGCCGGCGAGAAGACGCCGATCCAGAGGCCGCCGTCGGAGGCGAAGGACTTCTGCGGGGCGAAGTAGTAGACGTCCGTCTCCGCGATGTCGACCGGCAGGCCGCCCGCGCCTGAGGTGGCGTCCACCAGGACGAGGGAGCCCTCGTCGGCGCCCGCGACGCGCTGGACCGGGGCCGCGACACCCGTCGAGGTCTCGTTGTGCGTGAAGGCGTAGACGTCGACGCCGGCCTCGGCCTCCGGGTCCGGGTGGGTGCCCGGGTCGGAGGCGATGACGGTCGGGTCGGCGAGCCACGGGGCGAGCTTGGCGGCCTTCGCGAACTTCGACGAGAACTCACCGAAGTTGAGGTGCTGGGACTTCGACTCGATCAGACCGTGCGTCGCGATGTCCCAGAAGGCGGTGGAGCCGCCGTTGCCGAGGATCACCTCGTAGCCCTCGGGGAGGGAGAAGAGGTCGCGTACACCGTCGCGTACCGCGCCGACCAGGTTCTTCACCGGAGCCTGGCGGTGGGACGTACCGAGCAGAGAGGTGCCGGTGGCGGCCAGCGCGTCGAGCGCCTCCGTCCGCACCTTGGAGGGACCGGCGCCGAAGCGCCCGTCGGCGGGCTTGATGTCAGCGGGAATCTGGATGTCGGCCACGAGTCGGAGCGTAGCCGCTCGGTGCGGCGGCCACGCACCCTGTCCGTCGGATGAGACAGGGGCTCCGACTCGTGGCCCGGAGAACCGGGGCCCGGTTCAGCCCAGCTCGACCGGCAGTTCGAAGAGGTCGTTCTGCGTGACGATCGGCTTGTTGCGCAGCTCGGTGGCGGGTACGGCCAGCTCCAGGTCCGGGAAGCGCTCGTAGAGGGCGGGCAGGGCGACCCCCGCCTCCAGCCGGGAGAGGGCCGCGCCCGGGCAGACGTGCGGGCCGTGACCGAAGGCGATGTGCCGGTTGGGCGTACGCGTGACGTCGAACTCACCGGCCGTCGGGCCGTGCTGGTGCTCGTCGCGGCCCAGCGCGCCGAAGGAGACGATCAGGGCCTCGCCCTTGGGGAGGACCTTGTCGCCGACCTGTACGTCCTCCGTCGCGAAGCGGATCAGGACGTGCGAGGTCGGGGTGTTCCAGCGCAGCGTCTCCTCGATCACGTTCTCCCACGGCACCTCGCCGGACAGCACCTGCTTGCGCTGCTCGGGGTGGGTCTGGAGCGCGACGACCGCGTTCACGACGAGGCTGATCGTCGTCTCGTGGCCCGCCGCGATGATCAGTTGCAGCGTGTTGACGATCTCCTCGTTGCTGAGGTGGTCGCCGTCCTCGGACGCCTCGATCAGGGCGCTGGTCAGGTCGTCGCCCGGCTCCGCCCGCTTCGCGTCCACGATCTTCGTGAAGAGCGCGCCGAGGTCCGCCATCATCTGCGGGACCTCCTCGGGCGGCGTCTGCGTCGAGAAGAACTTCTCGAAGAGCTCCTTGAGCCGGGGGTGGTCGGCGGCGTCGACCCCCATCAGCTCACTGATCACGTTCATCGGCAGCGGATAGGCGAACTCGGCCTTCAGGTCCACCTTCTCGCCCTCGGGCAGGGCCGCGAGGCGGTCCAGGCTCGCGGTCGTCAGCGCCTCGATGCCCGCGCGCAGCCGCTCGACCCGCTTCACGGTGAGGGCCTGTGCGACGAGGGTGCGCAGCCGGCGGTGGTCGGCGCCGTCGACGGTCAGCATCGAGCGGCCCGGGTTGGCCAGGCCGATCAGCGGCCAGTCCAGGGGGATCTCGCCGCGCTGCCAGGCGCCCCAGACGTTGATGTCCTTCACGATCCGGGCATCGGTGAGCAACTGTCTCGCCTCGGCGTGGTGGGTGACGGCGTAACAGTGCACCCCGCCGGGCAGTTCGACCTCGGCGAGCGGGCCCGCGGCGCGCAGGGCGGCGCTCTCGCCGTCCAGGTCGGCGACGAAGGGGTCGAGGGTGATGCGGGTCATATCCGGCCTCCGATGGCAGGGGTGGGCGTGAAGGCGACGGGCAGGTTGGTCAGGCCCCGCAGCCAGGGGGAGGGACGTCGGGTGAGCCGCTCGGCGGGGACGGCCAGGTCGATGTCCGGGAGGCGGTCCAGCAGGACCTCGATGCCGGTACGGGCGATGACCTCGGCGGTCTCCTGGGCCGGGAACGGGCAGCGGTGCTCGCCGTGACCGAAGGACAGGAAGGCGCTGTTGCCGCCGGTCAGGGCCGAGCCGTCGACGCGTATCTGGGGGTCGGAGTTGGCGGCGGCGACGCCCAGGAGGAGCAGGTCGCCCGCCCGGATGTGGCGGCCTCCGAGGCGCGTGTCGCGCGCGGCCCAGCGGCCGGCGACGTTCTGCGTCGGGGTGTCCTCCCACAGGACCTCGTTCATGGCCTCGGCGACGCTGTGCCGGCCACCGGAGAGGGAGGCGGCGAAGCGGTCGTCGGTGAGCATCAGCCGCAGGGAGTTGCCCATCCAGTCCGCGGTCGGCTGGTGCCCCGCCGCCATCATGACCATGAGGTCCTGCATGACCTCCTCGTCCGTGAAGCCACCGGGGTCGGCCAGCATCCGGGTGGCGACGTCGTCGCCCGGCTCGGCGTGCTTGTCGGCCAGCAGTTCCAGCATGGTCGCGCCGAGGTGCTGCTGGCCGGCCAGGGCGCGTTCCCGGCCGTCGATCATGTCGTTGATCGAGCCGACGAGCGCGTCGCCGTCCTCGTCGCTGACGCCGTACATCCTGGCCAGCACGCGGGCGGGGAGCAGCATGGCGTACTCGGCGATGATGTCGGTCGAGCCCTTGGAGCAGAACCGGTCGATCAGTTCGTCGGCGAACTCCTCGGCGAAGCGCTTGAGGGCGAACGGGTCGATCGCCTCCAGGGAGTTGCCGATCATCGCGGCGCGTTCGGCGTGCCGGGGGCCGACGGTGTAGAGGATCGAGGGCTGCTTCCGGCCGATCATGGGCAGCAGGGGCCAGTCGGCGGGGACGTTCTCCCACTGGTTCCAGAGGTCCGAGTCGCGGCTGAACAGCACCGGGTCGCTGGTGACCTGGTGCAGTTCGCGGTAGTCGAGGACGAGCCAGGCCGGGAGGCCGCCGTCCAGGACGACGGGCGCCACGGCGCCGTGGTCGCGCCGGATCTCCCGGTACAGCTGCGCCGGTTCGGTCTGGAACCGGGGGCCGGACAGGGGTACGGCACCGGCCGCCGCGTGGGGGCACTGGGTCACGGGGTGGGCTCCGGGGTCAGGGCGGGGGTGCCTCCGGCGGGCGCGGGGGCGTCCTTCGCACGGGCTGCCGAGAGGCGGTGCAGGTGCTCGACCAGGGTGATCAGCACGTACTTGCTGGAGGACCGGTCGCGCGCGTCGCACTCCACGAGCGGGACGTCCGGTGAGATGTCGAGCGCCTCCCGGAGCTGCTGCTCGGTGTGGAGCGGGCCGCCGAAGTCGTTGCAGGCGACGATGAACGGCGTGCCGTGGTGTTCCAGCCGGTCGATGGCGTACCAGGAGTCGGCGAGGCGCCGGGTGTCGACGAGGACGACGGCGCCCAGGGTGCCGGAGAACAGCCGGTCCCACAGGAACCAGAAGCGCTCCTGGCCGGGCGCGCCGAACAGGTACAGCACCGAGCGTTCGTCGAGACTGATCCGCCCGAAGTCGAAGGCGACCGTGGTGGAGGTCTTGGCCCGCACGCCGTCGAGGCGGTCGACCGCCTCGCCCGCGCGGGTCATCGTCTCCTCCGTGTTGAGCGGGCGGATCTCGCTCACGGATCGGACCATGGTGGTCTTGCCGACCCCGAAGCCGCCGACCACGACTATCTTCAGTCCGTTGTCGGCCGTGGCCTGCAGGGCGGCACGGTCAGAGGTTGCGGAGTCCAACGAGCACCTGTTCCAGGATGTCGGGGGCGGGAAGCCGGTCCGATACGCGTGCGGTACGCGGGTGGCGGGCGCTGATCCGGCCGGTGTCGAGCAGGTCGCAGAGCAGGATGCGCACGATGCTGACGGGCAGATCGAGGTCGGCGGCGATCTCGACGACGGCGGTGGGCCGTTCGCACATGCGCAGGATCGCCACGTGCTCCGACTGCATGCCGGCGGCCGGCTCGCACTCGGAGACGACCAGCGTGACCAGGTCGAAGGCGGCGGAGTCGGACCGGGTGCGGCCACCGGTGAGGGTGTAGAGCCGGTCGGGGTCCTCGTCCCTGCCCGGGCGCGGGCGCGGCGTCATACGGCCGTGCCCCCGGCGGCGGCCGCCTCGGCAGGTTCGCGGGGCGGGGCCACCAGGTGCTCGCCGAGCTGTTCGACGAGCTCGCTCATGTTGTGGCCGACGAGGCCCACGTCCGCGCTGTCGGCGGCGACGACCGCGAGGTGGGCGCCCGCGCCCGCCTCCACGATGAACAGGATGCCGCCGTAGAACTCGGCCATGGCGGAGCGGACGCCGCCGGTGCCGTTGCCGAACTCCACGGACGCGCCGTGGGAGAGGCTCTGGATGCCGGCGGAGATCGCGGCCAGCTGGTCCGCCTGGTCGACGGAGAGCTCGGGGGTGCGGCACAGCTTGAGGCCGTCCCTGGACAGCACGAGGGCGTGACGGGCGCCGGGGGTCCGTTCGAGGAGCCCCTCCAGCAGCCAGTTGAGCTTCTCGTCGGTGGTCGCGGTCATCGGGAGTTGCCTTCCGGGTGTGGGGAGTCGGGCCGTACGGCGTTGCGGAAGCTGCTGAAGCGGGCCGCACGGGCCTTGGGGTCGGGTTCGGTGTCGGGTGTGCTGTCCGCCGCCGCGTCGGTGTCGCGTGCGGCCTCGGCCGTGGACCGTGCCCTGGCCTCGGCGGCGGCGAGGGTGCGGCCGCGCGAACGCCTGGGGAGGCCGCTCTCGCCGAACTTCGGGAGGCTGCCGGTGGTGTCCGAGGCGGAGTCGGAGCGCATGACCTCGGCGGCGGTGGGCCTGCCGGCCGGGGTGTCCGGGTCCGTCGGTTCGGCGCCCGAGGTGTGGACGGGCTCCGGCTCGTCGGGTGCGGTGTCCGGGGCGGTGCGGGCCGGGGTGCGGGTGATGATCTCCTGCGGGAGCATGATCAGGGCGCCCGTGCCGCCGCGCGCGGAGGGCCGGAAGGAGACGGTCAGCCCGTGCTTGCGGGCCAGCCGGCCGACGACGGCGAGCCCGAGCCGGGTGCCGGACAGGCCGGTGAGGTCGGCGTCCTCGGCGGCGACCGCGCGCTCCGCCCGGCGCAGCTGCACCTCGCTCATGACGAGGCCGCTGTCCTCGACGGTGACGACGATCCCGGCCGGGACCTCCTCCACGTACACATGGACCTCGGCGGTGGGCGGCGAGAAGTTCGCCGCGTTGTCGAGGAGTTCGGCCAGGGCGTGCATGACGCCCTCGGCGGCGTGGCCGGCGACGGCGACGTCGCTGGTGGAGTGGAGCCGGACGCGCTGGTAGCCGCTGATGCGGCCCATCGCGCCGCGCAGCACGGACTCCATGACGATGGGCTTGGCCCAGCGCCGGCCGGAGCGGGCGCCGGTGAGTACGGCGACGGAGTCGGCGAGGCGGCCGGCCTGGGCGGTGCGGTGGTCCAGGTGCAGCAGGTCGCTCAGGACGTCCTCGGAGGTGTGCCGGTGCTCCATCTCGCGCAGGTCGGCGAGCATGCTCGTGGCCAGGGCCTGCATCCGGCCGGCCGCGTTGGCGCAGGCGGTGAGGGCCGCGGAGCGCTCGGTCTCGGCGCGCGAGGCGCGGACCTTCAGCCGGGCGTTCTCGGCGGTGAGGCGGGCGGCGCCGGTCTCGGCCTCCTCCCTGGCCTTCGCGGTCTCGGTGGCGGCGGCGGCCTTCACGCGGGCGCTCTCCGCGGTGAACCGCTGGGCCTCGGCGGCGGAGGCGGACACCATGCGGGAGACCTCCGCGGTGAACCGCCCGCTCTCGGCGGCGTGCGCCGCGCGGAGCCGGCGCACCGTGGCCCGGGCGTGGACGGCCGTGGCGACGGCGGTGGCGAGCAGCACGGCGGCGGCACCGGAGCCCCAGGCCACCGCGGTCCTGGCCGATTCGGGAGCGGCGAGGGTCGCCCACGCGCACAGGGGTGCGGTGAGGACCACCGTGGCCAGGAGGGCCAGTGCGGTCGGCCGGGTTGAGGGGCGCAAAGCGGAGTCCTTGGGGCGGACGGCGGCGGACGGGGGCGATTCGGGCGAGGGGGGGCGCGAGAGACAAGCGTGACAACTGGAACAGGGGATTCCCAGTTAAGTCCCCGTCACTATATGAGAATTGACGAACCCTTTGGGAAGGACTTGTGGTGGGCTCTGTTCTGTTTGTGTTTTCAACCTGTCAATTTACGACTGGATGACGTCGTGTTGGCCCGCGTGCGGCGATCCCCGGCGGCATCCTGGACGGATGGCATCCACCGCCCGGAGCGACGGCAGCAGCGCGTCCACCGTCCCCGCCGCCCTGGACCGCGACCTTCGGGCGGCCGTGCGCGGCGAGGTCGCGTCCGACGCCGCCGCACGGGCGCTGACGACGATGGACGCGTCCAACTACCGGCGGGTGCCGCTCGCCGTGGTCGCCCCGCGCGACGCCGCCGACATCACAGCCGCGCTCGCCGTGTGCCGCGCGCACGGGGTGCCCGTCGTGCCGCGCGGCGGCGGTACGTCCATCGCCGGGCAGGCCACCGGCACCGGCGTCGTCCTCGACCTCACCCGCCACCTGCGGTCCGTCGTCGAACTCGACCCCGCCTCCCGCACGGCCGTCGTGCAGCCCGGCCTCGTCCTGGACGGCCTCCGGGCGGCCGCCGCCCCGCACGGCCTCACCTTCGGCCCCGACCCCTCCACCCACAGCCGCTGCACCCTCGGCGGCATGATCGGCAACAACTCCTGCGGCTCCCACTCCGTCGCCTGGGGCACCACCGCCGACAACGTCCACGCCCTGACCGTCGCCCGCTACGGCGGCGACACCCTGCGCCTGGAGCCCGGCGCACCCGGCCCGCCCGGCGTCCGCGAACTGGTCGCCGGCCACCTCGCCCTCCTGCGCACAGGCTTCCCCGCACTCCCGCGCCGCATCTCCGGCTACGCGCTGGACGCCCTGCTGCCCGAGAACGGCCCCGACCCCGTGCGCGCGTTCTGCGGCAGTGAGGGCACCCTCGGTGTGATCACGGAGGCGACCGTGCGGCTCGTCGACGCGCCCGCCGCCCGCGCCCTCGCCGTCCTCGGCTACGCCGACGAGTCCGCCGCCGCCGACGCCGCCCCCGGCCTCCTCCGGCACCACCCGCTGACCGTGGAGGGCATGGCCGCCGACCTCGTACGCGAACCGGCCGGCCTGCCGCGCGGCGGGGCCTGGCTGTTCGCCGAGACGGGCGGGGCCACCCCGGCCGAGGCCCGGGCGCACGCCGAACGCCTCGCCCGGGCCGCGTCCGCCGACGCCGTGGACACCGCCGTCGTCACCGACCCGGCCGGGCAACGGGCCCTGTGGCGCATCCGGGAGGACGCGGCCGGCACGGCGACCCGGATGCCGGGCGGCGGTGAGGCGTGGCCCGGCTGGGAGGACTGCGCGGTACCGCCCGCCCGGCTCGGCGGCTACCTCCGCGACTTCCGCGCCCTGCTCGCCGAGTACGGCCTGCACGGCACCCCGTACGGGCACTTCGGCGACGGCTGCATCCACGTCCGGATCGACTTCGACCTGCTGACCGGCGACGGAGTGGCCCGCTTCCGCCGCTTCTCCGAGGACCTGGCCGCGCTCGTCGTCGCGCACGGCGGCTCGCTCTCCGGTGAGCACGGCGACGGCCAGGCCCGCGCCGAACTGCTCCCCAAGATGTACGGGGACGAACTCGTCGCGCTCTTCACCCGCTACAAGGACCTCTGGGACCCCGACGGCTCCATGAACCCGGGCATCCTCGCCCGCCCGGCCCGCCTCGACGAGAACCTCCGCTTCGACGTCCTGCCCCGCGAACCCGTCGACGTGGTCTTCGGCTACCCGCACGACGGCGGCGACTTCTCGGCCGCCGTCCGCCGCTGCGTCGGTGTCGCCAAGTGCCGTACGGAGAAGGCCGCCGGCCCGTCCGTGATGTGCCCCTCCTTCCGGGCGACCGGCGAGGAGGCCCACTCGACGCGCGGCCGGGCCAGGCTGCTGCACGAGATGCTCGCCGGGGACGCGGGCGGCCTGATCACGGACGGCTGGCGCTCCACGGAGGTACGGGACGCGCTCGACCTGTGCCTGTCCTGCAAGGGCTGCCGCAGCGACTGCCCGGTGGGCGTCGACATGGCCACGTACAAGGCGGAGTTCCTGCACCACCACTACCGCCACCGGCCGCGCCCCGCCTCCCACTACGCGCTGGGCCGGCTGCCGCTCTGGCTCCGCCTCGCCGCGCCCCTCGCGGGCCCGCTGAACGCCCTCGCCCGACTCCGCCCGCTCGCCGCCCTCGCCAAGCGGCTGGCGGGCATCGCACCGGAACGCGGGATTCCGCCGCTGGCGCGGGAGACGTTCACGCGGTGGCTGAACCGGCACCGGGGCGCCAGGACGCTCTCCGGCGAGGGGTCGGCCCTCCTGTGGCCCGACACCTTCACCGAGCACCTGACGCCGGAGGTGGGGCGGGCCGCGGTGACGGTCCTGGAGGCGGCGGGCCGCGAGGTGGTCCCGGCCGGGCGGGGGCTGTGCTGCGGCCTCACGTACGTCTCCACCGGCCAGCTCGACCGGGCGCGCGGGGTGATGCGCCGCACGCTGGACCGGCTGGGCGGCGCGCCGGGCGACCCGGTGGTCGTGCTGGAGCCGAGCTGCGCGGCGACCCTGCGTACCGACCTGCCCGAGCTCCTCCCGGACGACCCGCGCGCCGCCCGCCTCGCCGCCTCCGTCCACACCCTGGCCCAGTACCTGGAGGCGTACGCCCCCGACTGGCGGCCCCCGCGTCTGGACCGCCCGGTCACCGGCCAGACCCACTGCCACCAGCACGCTGTCCTCGGCGACGACGCCGAACGCCGGCTGCGCGAGCGGGCGGGCCTGACCGGTGAGCTGAAGGGCGGCTGCTGCGGGCTGGCCGGGAACTTCGGCTTTGAGCGGGGCCACTGGGACGTCTCGGTCGCCTGCGCGGAGGACCAGCTGCTCCCGGCGGTCCGGGGCGCGGCCGCCGGCACGGAGGTCCTGGCCGACGGCTACTCCTGCCGCACCCAGCTGGCCCAGCTGGGCGGCGTACGGGGCCGGCACCTGGCGGAGCTGCTGGCGGAAGGGCTGGAGGAGGGTACGCCCCAGGGGTGACCTGAGGGGTGGTCTCCCGGCGTTTCGAACCGTTTGCGCGAGTCCTTACCGTGGAGGGACGGACCGCACCGGAGAAGTGCAGTACCGTGTATCGGGTAGTGCAGCATGATGCACTACCGCTGTTCATGGATCAGGAGAGACAGGCCCCGGGTGAACGACCAGACCACCGCCGCAGAACCGGCCGCAGCCGCCGTCACCGTGCCGGAGGCGGTCGCCACCCCGGCCCTCGGTGAACCCGGCGCCCGGCCCGGTGCCCGGCGGGCCGGGCTCGCCCCGGTCGCACTGGTCGTCGCGGGCGCGCTGTCCGTGCAGTTCGGCGCCGCCATCGCGGTGCTGCTGATGCCCCGGGCCGGGGCGCTCGGCGTCGTCACGCTGCGGCTGGCCGCAGCCGCGCTCGTCCTGCTCGTGGTCTGCCGGCCTAAGCTGCGCGGCCACTCGCGCGCCGACTGGGGCACGGTGGTCGCCTTCGGCGTCGCCATGGGCGGCATGAACACGCTGTTCTACCAGGCCGCCGACCGCATCCCGCTCGGCGCCGCCGTCACCCTGGAGGTGCTCGGCCCGCTCGCCCTGTCCGTGATCGCCTCGCGCCGCCTGGTCAACCTCGTCTGGGCGGCCCTCGCGCTCGGCGGGGTCGTCCTGCTCAGCGGCGGAGGCTTCGACCGGATCGACCCGGCCGGCGCCGCCTACGCCCTGGGCGCCGGGGTGATGTGGGCGGCGTACATCGTCTTCAGCGCCCGCACCGGCCGCCGCTTCCCGCAGGCCGACGGGCTCGCCCTGGCCATGGTCGTCGCGGCCCTGCTCTCGCTGCCGCTCGGCATCATGGACGCGGGCTCCAGGCTCCTCGTCCCCACGACGCTCGGGCTCGGCGCGGCCGTCGCGCTGCTCAGCTCCGTCCTCCCGTACACCCTCGAACTCATCGCCCTGCGCCGCCTGCCCGCGCCCACCTTCGCCATCCTGATGAGCCTGGAACCCGCGATCGCCGCCATGGCCGGCTTCCTCGTCCTCGACCAGGCCCTGTCCACGACGGACGCCCTCGCCATCGCCCTGGTCATCGGCGCGAGCATGGGCGCGGTGCGGAGTCAGGTGCGGGGAGTCTCGAACCGGTAGGGGGCGGTGCCGGCGCCCGTCCCGGCGCCGGCACCCGGATAAAAAGCATGCAAGCATGCTTGATTGTTTTGCGTTCCGCTGGCAGGCTCCCGGGCACGCCGTCACGCCCCGAGGGGAGCGCACCGTGTCCGATGCCTCAGCCGTGCTCGACGACCTGCGCAGCGAGAGCCTGGAGCTCGACCTGCTCGTCGCCGGGGCGACCGCGAGACAGTGGGCGGGGCCGACCCCCGCCGAGGGGTGGACCCTCGCCCACCAGATCGCCCACCTGAGCTGGACCGACGACGTCGCGCTGATCTCGGTCACCGACCCCGGCCGCTTCGGCGACGAGGTGGCGAAGGCGATGGAGGACCCCGAGGGCTTCGTGGACCGGGCCGCCGAGGAGATCGTCACCGCGTATCCGCCGGACGCGCTGCTCGTCCGCTGGCGCGAGGGGCGCGAGCGGTTGCAGGAGGCCCTGCGCGCGGCCCCGGCCGGGACGAGGTTCCCCTGGTACGGGCCGCCGATGAGCGTGGCGTCCATGGCGACCGGGCGGCTCATGGAGACCTGGGCCCACGGCCAGGACGTCGCCGACGCCCTCGGGGCCGCCCGCACCCCCACCGCCCGGCTGCGGCACGTCGCCCGCATCGGCGTCCGTGCCCGCGACTACGCCTTCCTCGTACGGGGGAAGCAGGCGCCCGCCGAGGAGTTCCGGGTGGAACTGGAGGCACCGGGCGGCGAGTTGTTCGCGTACGGCCCCGAGGACGCCGCGCAGCGGGTCACCGGGCCGCTGTACGACTTCTGCCTGCTGGTCACGCAGCGCGCCCACCGCGACGACCTGGCGGTCCGCGCGGAGGGCCCGGACGCGGATGCCTGGCTGTCGATCGCGCAGGCCTTCGCCGGCCCGGCGGGGGCGGGGCGGGCGCCGAAGGGGGAGCGATGACGGAGCCCCGGCCCGCGCCCCTCCGCATAGGCAACGCATCCGGCTTCTACGGCGACCGCTTCGACGCCCTGCGCGAGATGCTCACCGGCGGCCCCCTCGACGTCCTCACCGGGGACTACCTCGCCGAGCTGACCATGCTCATCCTCGGCCGCAGCCGCCTCAAGGACCCGGCGCGCGGATACGCCTCCACGTTCCTGCGGCAGTTGGAGGACGGGCTCGGGCTCGCCCACGAGCGCGGGGTGAGGATCGTCGCCAACGCGGGCGGCCTCAACCCCGCCGGGCTCGCCGACGCGATCCGCGAGCTGTCCGGGAAGGTGGGGGTGCCGGTGCGGGTCGCGCATGTGGAGGGCGACAACATCCCCGTACCGGACGGATTTCTCACCGCAAACGCGTACCTTGGGGGAGCGGGCATCGCGGCGTGCCTGCGGGCCGGTGCCGAGGTCGTCGTCACCGGCCGGGTGACGGACGCCGCCCTCGTCACCGGCCCAGCCGCCGCCCGCTTCGGCTGGGGTCCCGAGGACCACGACGCGCTCGCCGGGGCCGTGGTCGCCGGGCACGTCCTGGAGTGCGGGACGCAGGCAACCGGCGGCAACTACGCCTTCTTCCGCGACCACGACATCCGCCGCCCCGGCTTCCCGGTCGCCGAGATCCACGCCGACGGCAGCTCCGTCATCACCAAGCACGACGGCACCGGGGGCGTCATCGACCTCGGCACCGTCACCGCCCAACTCCTGTACGAGACCGGCGGCGCCCGGTACGCGGGGCCCGACGTCACCGCCCGGCTCGACACCGTACGGCTGACGCAGGACGGTCCGGACCGGGTCGCGATCTCCGGCGTACGCGGGGAGGCCCCGCCGCCCACGCTCAAGGCCGGGCTGACCCGGCTCGGCGGCTGGCGCAACGAGGTCGTCTTCGTGCTCACCGGGCTCGACATCGAGGCCAAGGCCGCGCTCGTCCGGGACCAGTTCGCGGACGCCTTCGAGCGCGCCGGGCGCCGGCCGCAGGAGGTCCGCTGGGAGCTGGCCCGTACGGACAGACCCGACGCCGACACGGAGGAGACCGCGAGCGCCCTGCTCCGGCTGGTCGTACGCGACCGCGAACAGGACGCCGTGGGACGGGCGTTGTCCGGCGCGGCGATCGAGCTGGCTCTCGGCAGCTACCCCGGCTTCCACGTCACCGCCCCGCCCGGCAAGGGCGCCCCCTACGGGGTGTTCGAGGCGCGGTACGTACCGGCTGAGGACGTGGAGCACGTCGCCGTACTCCCCGACGGGACGCGCCAGGCCGTCGAAACCCCTGCGCGGACGCGGCCCCTGCGCGATGTCGAACAGCCGCCGCTGCCCCCGCCGTTGGACCCCGCGCCCACCCGTCGCGCCGCCCTCGGGCGCGTCGCCGGGGCCCGGAGCGGGGACAAGGGCGGGGACGCCAACGTCGGGGTCTGGGTCAGGGGCGAGGAAGCGTGGCGGTGGCTGGCGCACGAGCTGACCGTCCAGCGGTTCCGCGAACTCCTCCCGGAGACCGACGGGCTCACCGTCGTACGCCATGTCCTGCCGAACCTGCGGGCGCTGAACTTCACCGTCCACGGTCTGCTCGGCGAGGGCGTCGCCGCGCAGCACCGCTTCGACCCGCAGGCCAAGGCGCTGGGGGAGTGGCTGCGCGCCCGCCACCTGGAGATACCCGTCACCGTTCTGGAGGTGCCCGCATGACCGTCCTGCCCACCGGGCTCGACACCGCGAGCCCCGACTACGCGGCCAACCGGGCCGCCATGCTCGACAAGCTCGCCGAGCTGGAGGCCGCGCACGCCAAGGCGCTGGAGGGCGGCGGCGCGAAGTACGTCGAGCGGCACCGGGGGCGCGGCAAGCTGCTCGCCCGCGAGCGCATCGAGCTCCTCGTCGACCCGGACACGCCGTTCCTGGAGCTGTCGCCGCTGGCCGCGTGGGGCAGCGAGTATGCGGTCGGCGCCTCGCTCGTGACCGGGATCGGGGTGGTGGCGGGCGTGGAGTGCCTGATCACCGCCAACGACCCGACCGTACGCGGCGGAGCGTCGAACCCGTGGACGCTGAAGAAGGCGCTGCGGGCCAACGAGATCGCCTTCGCCAACCGGCTTCCGTGCATCAGCCTCGTGGAGTCCGGGGGCGCCGATCTGCCCTCCCAGAAGGAGATCTTCATCCCCGGCGGCGCGCTCTTCCGCGACCTCACCCGGCTCTCCGCCGCCGGCATCCCGACCGTGGCCGTGGTCTTCGGCAACTCGACCGCCGGAGGGGCGTACGTCCCCGGCATGTCCGACCACACGGTCATGATCCAGGAGCGCTCCAAGGTCTTCCTCGGCGGACCGCCCCTGGTGAAGATGGCCACCGGCGAGGAGAGCGACGACGAATCGCTCGGCGGCGCCGCGATGCACGCCCGTACGTCCGGGCTCGCCGACCACTTCGCCGTCGACGAGCACGACGCGCTGCGCCAGGCCCGCCGCATCGTCGCCCGCCTCAACTGGCGCAAGGCGCACGCCGATCCGGGCCCCGCCGAACCGCCCGAGTACGACGAGGACGAGCTGATCGGCATCGTGCCCGGCGACCTGAAGGTGCCGTTCGACCCGCGCGAGGTGATTGCCCGGCTGGTCGACGGCTCGGACTTCGACGCGTTCAAACCGCTGTACGGGACGAGCCTGGTCACCGGATGGGCCGCTCTGCACGGCTACCCGGTCGGCATCCTCGCCAACGCGCAGGGCGTGCTGTTCAGCGAGGAGTCGCAGAAGGCCGCGCAGTTCATCCAGCTCGCCAACCAGCGCGACATCCCGCTCCTCTTCCTGCACAACACCACCGGCTACATGGTCGGCAAGGAGTACGAGCAGGGCGGCATCATCAAGCACGGCGCGATGATGATCAACGCGGTGTCGAACTCGAAGGTTCCGCATCTGTCGGTCCTGATGGGCGCCTCGTACGGTGCCGGGCACTACGGCATGTGCGGCAGGGCGTACGACCCGCGCTTCCTCTTCGCCTGGCCCGGCAGCAAGTCCGCCGTCATGGGCCCGCAGCAGCTGGCCGGGGTGCTCTCCATCGTCGCCCGCGCCTCGGCCGCCGCGAAGGGACGCCCGTACGACGACGAGGCGGACGCCGCCCTGCGCGCGATGGTCGAGCAGCAGATCGAGTCCGAGTCCCTGCCGATGTTCCTGTCCGGTCGGCTGTACGACGACGGGGTCATCGACCCGCGCGACACCCGGACCGTCCTCGGCATGTGCCTGTCCGCCATCCACACCGCACCGGTCGAGGGCGCCCGCGGCGGCTTCGGCGTCTTCCGGATGTGAGGAGTGAAGTGATCACCAGCCTGCTCGTCGCCAACCGGGGCGAGATCGCCTGCCGGATCTTCCGCACCTGCCGGGCCCTCGGCATCGCCACCGTCGCCGTGTACTCGGACGCGGACGCCGGAGCGCTGCACGTCCGGGAGGCCGACACCGCCGTACGGCTGCCGGGCGCGGCCCCCGCCGACACGTATCTGCGCGGCGACCTGGTCGTGGCCGCCGCGCTCGCGGCCGGGGCGGACGCCGTGCACCCCGGGTACGGCTTCCTCTCCGAGAACGCGGACTTCGCCGCCGCCGTGCAGGACGCCGGGCTGCGGTGGATCGGGCCGCCCGTCAAGGCCATCGAGCTGATGGCGTCCAAGACCCGCGCCAAGGAGCTGATGGCCGCCGCCGGGGTGCCGCTCCTCGCACCCGTGGACCCGGCCGCCGCGACCGCCGACGACCTGCCGCTGCTCCTGAAGGCGGCGGCCGGGGGCGGCGGGCGCGGGATGCGGATCGTACGGGAACTGGGCGACCTGCCCGGTGAGTTGACCGCCGCCGCGGCCGAGGCGCTGTCCGCGTTCGGGGACGGCGAGGTGTTCGCCGAGCCGTACGTGGAGCGCGGCCGGCACGTCGAGGTCCAGGTGATGGCCGACGAGCACGACGGGGTCTGGGCGCTCGGGACCCGCGACTGCTCGCTCCAGCGGCGCCACCAGAAGGTCATCGAGGAGGCGCCCGCGCCGGGCCTGCCGGACGGGCTGCGGGGGCGGCTGCACGAGGCGGCGGTGGCCGCCGCGCGTGCCGTGGGCTACCGGGGCGCGGGGACCGTGGAGTTCTTGGTCGCGGCCGACGGGCGGCCGTACTTCCTGGAGATGAACACCCGACTCCAAGTCGAACACCCCGTCACCGAGGCGGTGTTCGGGCTCGACCTGGTCGCGCTCCAGCTCCGCGTCGCGGAGGGCGAGCCGCTGCCGTCCGCCGAGCCCCCGGCCCCGGCCGGGCACGCCGTGGAGGCCCGGCTGTACGCGGAGGACCCGGCGCGTGACTGGCAGCCGCAGACCGGAGCACTGCTCTCGCTGGAGGTGCCGGACGAGCCGGGGGTGCGGCTGGACACCGGGTACACGGGCGGTGACACGATCGGCGTCCACTACGACCCGATGCTCGCCAAGGTCATCGCCCACGCGGGGTCCCGCCCCGAGGCGGTCCGCCTGCTCGCCCGCGCCCTGGAGCGCGCCCGAATCCACGGCCCGGTCACCAACCGCGACCTCCTCGTCCGGTCGTTGCGCCACCCGGACTTCGTGGGCGGGCGGCTGGACACGGGGTTCTACGACCGGCATCTGGAGGCCCTGACCTCCGCGCCCGACGAGACGTCCGTGCGGCAGGCCGCGACCGCTGCCGCCGTCGTCGAGGCGGCCCGTAACGCCACGCTCAATGTCACGGGGTTCATGCGCTTCGGCGCCTGGCGCAACCTGCCCTCGCAGCCCCAGGTCCGCCGGTACCGCAGCGAACCGGACGGCCGTGAGTACGAGATCAGCTACCGCCCGAACCGCGAGGGCCTGGTGGTCGGCACGGAGGGCGTCCGCGTGGTCTCCGCCGGGCGCGTCCGCGCCACCCTCGACATCGACGGCGTGACCCGGGTCTTCCACGTCGACGTACGCGACGGCAAGGCGTACGTCGACACCGCCTCCGGCGCGTACACCCTCACCGCCCTGCCCCGCTTCACCGACCCCGCCGACCGCACCGAACCCGGCTCCCTGCTCGCCCCCATGCCCGGCACGGTGGTCCGCCTCGCGGACGGCCTCGCGGAGGGGGCGGCCGTGGCGGCCGGGCAGCCGCTGATCTGGCTGGAGGCGATGAAGATGGAGCACCGCGTCCTCGCCCCCGCCTCCGGCACCCTCACCGCCCTGCACGCCGCGCCCGGCCTCCAGGTGGAGGTCGGCGCCCTGCTCGCCGTAGTCACGGAATCAGCCACGGAACCAGCCACGGATTCATCCACGGACCCTTCTGAGGAGCAGCCCGCATGAGCACCGTCCTCGAAACCGAAGAGCACCAGGCCCTGCGCGCCGCCGTCGCCGCCCTCGGGAAGCGGTATGGGCGCGCCTACATGCAGTCCCTCGTCAGCGAGGGCGCGCACCCCCGCGAGCTGTGGGCCGAGGCCGCGAAGGCGGGCTTCCTCGGGGTGAACCTCCCTGAGGAGTACGGCGGCGGTGGCGCGGGGATGGCGGAACTGTCCATCGTGCTGGAGGAGTTGGGCGCGTCCGGCTCCCCGCTCCTGATGATGATCGTGTCGCCCGCCATCTGCGGCACGGTGATCGCCCGCTTCGGCACTCAGGAGCAGAAGCGGCAGTGGCTCCCGGGCCTCGCCGACGGCTCCCTCACCATGGCGTTCGGCATCACCGAGCCGGACGCCGGCTCCAACTCGCACCGCATCACGACCACGGCTCGCCGCGACGGCGGAGACTGGCTGCTCACCGGCCGCAAGGTCTTCGTCTCCGGCGTCGACATCGCGGACGCCACGCTCATCGTCGGCCGCACCGAGGACGCGAAGACCGGCAAGCTCAAGGCCTGCCTGTTCATCGTCCCCCGCGAGACGCCCGGCTTCCAGCGGTCCCCGATCGACATGGAGGTCCAGGCGCCGGAGAAGCAGTTCGAACTCGTCCTGGACGACGTGCGGTTGCCTGCAGAAGCGTTGGTGGGGGACGAGGACGCGGGGCTGCTCCAGCTGTTCGCCGGCCTCAACCCGGAGCGCATCATGACCGCGGCCTTCGGTATCGGCATGGGCCGTTACGCGCTGAGCCGGGCCGTCGAGTACGCGAAGACCCGCCAGGTCTGGAAGGAGCCCATCGGCGCCCACCAGGCCATCGCCCACCCGCTGGCCCAGGCCCACATCGAACTCGAACTCGCCCGCCTCATGATGCAGAAGGCCGCCCGGCTGTACGACGCGGGCGACGACGTCGGCGCGGGCGAGGCGGCGAACATGGCGAAGTACGCGGCGGGCGAGGCGTGCGTGAAGGCGGTGGACCAGGCGGTGCACACGCTGGGCGGCAACGGCCTGACCCGCGAGTACGGACTGGCTTCGCTGATCACGGGGGCACGGGTGGCCCGGATCGCGCCCGTCAGCCGGGAAATGATCCTGAACTACATATCCCACCAGACGCTGGGGCTCCCCAAGTCGTACTGACCGGGCCACTGTTGTACGGGCGGCGGCGCCTTGTCGCCGTACCACCCCAGCGCATCGAAGGGACCGAGATGGCGCACGTGTTCCGCAGCGACTACCCAGACGTCCAGCCACTCGACACCGCCATCCACGACGCGGTGCTCGGGCACGCCACCGAGCGGTTCGGGGAGACCGTCGCCCTGATCGACGGCACGAACGACAGCAGCCGCCTCACCTACGCCCAGCTCGACGCCTTCCACCGCAGGATCGCCGCCGGTCTCGCCGCCGCCGGCCTGGTCAAGGGCGACGTGCTCGCCCTGCACAGCCCCAACACCATCGCGTACCCGGCCGTCTTCTACGCCGCGACCCGGGCCGGCGCCACGGTCACGCCCGTCCACCCGCTGGCCACGGCCGAGGAGTTCGCGAAGCAGCTCCGCGACTCCGCCGCGCGCTGGATCGTCACCGTGTCCCCGCTGCTCGCGGTCGCCCGCCGGGCGGCCGAACTCGTGGGCGGCGTCGAGGAGATCTTCGTCTGCGACCACGCGGCGGGCCACTCCTCGGTCCTGGACATGCTCACCACGACCGCCCCGGAACCGATGGTCGCCGTCGACCCGGCGGAGGACATCGCGGCACTCCCGTACTCCTCCGGCACCACCGGCGCCCCGAAGGGCGTCATGCTCACGCACCGCTCGATGGCGACGAACCTGGAACAGCTGAGGCCGTTCGTGCCGCTCGGGGAAGGGCATCGCATTCTGGCGGTTCTGCCCTTCTTCCACATATATGGTCTGACGGCCCTGATGAACGCCCCGCTGCGCACCGGCGCCACGGTCGTCGTCCTGCCGCGCTTCGACCTCGCGCAGTTCCTGGCGGCGATCGAGACGCACCGCATCAACGGCCTGTACGTGGCCCCGCCGATCGTCCTGGCCCTCGCGAAGCACCCGGTGGTCGACCGCTACGACCTGTCCTCGCTGGAGTACATCGTCAGCGCCGCCGCCCCGCTCGACGCCGACCTGGCCGCCGCCTGCTCCCGCCGCCTCGGCCTGCCCCCGGTCCGCCAGGCGTACGGCATGACGGAACTGTCCCCCGGCACCCACGTCGTCCCGCTGGCCGCCGAGAACCCGCCGCCCGGAGCCGTCGGCACGCTGCTCCCGAGCACGGAGATGCGGATCGTGTCGCTGGAGGACCCGTCCCACGACGCCCCGGCGGGCGAGCCCGGCGAGATCCTGATCCGGGGCCCCCAGGTCATGAAGGGCTACCTCGGCCGCCCCGACGCCACCGCCGCGATGATCGACCCCGACGGCTGGGTGCACACCGGCGACATCGGCCGGGTCGACGAGGACGGCTGGCTCTTCGTCGTCGACCGCGTCAAGGAGCTCATCAAGTACAAGGGCTACCAGGTCGCGCCCGCGGAACTGGAAGCGCTGCTGCTCGGCCACGACGCGGTGGCGGACGCGGCGGTGATCGGCGTGTACGGCCCCGACGGCAACGAGATCCCGAAGGCCTACGTGGTCCGGGGGCCGGGGGCGGCGGTGACGGCGGAGGACCTGATGGAGTGGGTGGCGGAGCGGGTGGCGCCGTACAAGAAGATCCGCCGTGTCGAATTCACGGACACGGTCCCGAGGGCAGCCTCGGGCAAGATCCTCCGCCGAGAACTGAGAGACCGGGAGGCGGGCCGGGGGTAAGGGGCAGCTCCGCCCGGCGGCGCGGGGTCGGCCCCGGCCGTGGCGCTCGCCCGGGCCAGGAGACGATGCAGCCCACACCGGCGCACGAAGCGGGTGACCTCATGTCGGATGCCGTTGCGATGGACCGCATCCACCTCGTCGCCGATCCGGACGGGGCCGGTGGTCGGTCGGTTGGGCTCAGCCGTCGTGCGGCACCTCTGCCCAAACGAACGTGCCGAACGGCCGGTCACCGACGCGCGCCCGCAGTCATCGAAACGTGCAGATGGTGTGAACATGGCGACACTTTTCCTTTGGTCAACTGCCCTCCCTCTCAAGGGGGTTGTGGGCAGCCTGAGTGGCGTGGTCGGAAAGTGAGGACTTCACAGCACCTCCATGCCGTCACCACACTCATCGGCCGTGGAAACTCGAGAGAGGCGTCACTGTGGGAATTCTTCGTCGGATCGCCGGTTCAGCTCTGCTCGTCGGCGCGCTGTTAGCCGCCACCATCACCCCGTCGGCGGCGGCCACCACGGCGGTCGGCCCGGTCAACCTGAAGTTCATCGGCATCGGCTCGGGCCCGGACAATCTGGCGTACGGCTACGCCTTCGACAGCGCGTACTACCAGGCTGCCAACATGGGCTTCGCCTCCAACCAGTGCCGGGTCACCGCAGGTCCGTTCCACCTGCTCCAACTGCCCAGCGGCTTCGGCCAGTGGGGCGTGGAAATCCGATGCACCGGTGAGCCGGCGGTCAAGACCCCGACCCGCGACCTGGTGAGATACCTGGGCAGCGAGCACATGAGCACCACCTGGAACGTCCTCGAATCCGGCGGGTACCACGTGGAGAGCAGCCTCGGCAGGCTCTACACGACCCCGGTCGCCGGAACCAGACCCCTCTACATGTGTCAGATCGGCAAGGACACCTTCACCTCCTCCGACGTCAACTGCGAGGGGCAGACGTACGTGACCCGGCTCGGCTGGATCTACTCGGCGAAGCCCGCCAACGTGCAGACCAAGCTGATACGCCGTTGCCGGACCAATGGCCCGCTGGAGCACTTCGACTCCAACGCGAACAACTGTGAGGGCCAGGACGCCGAGGGCATCCTGGGCTACGCCCTGCTCTGATCCGCCCCCGGCCCGGGTGCGGGCGCTCGCCGCCGTCGACCGGGCGAGCGCCCGCTGGGCAGTGACGGGGATCTCGTCCGGCAGGTCCGCCGCGCCGTCCGGGTCGAGCCGAGCCTGTCAGTGGTGGCCGTCCGCGTCCAGGCCGGTGACGACCGCGGTGCGGCTGTCGTGGACCTCGGCGAAGCAGGCCGGGGCGCCGGTCCACGCGACGAGGGCGGGCAGGCGTTCGGCCCGCCAGATGCCGTGCGCCAGCTCCAGGGTCTGCCAGCCACCCGGCCGCCTCCGCTGGACTTCCGAATAGGTTCCGAATACGATTGGTACATGACTATGACGGCTGACCTCTCCGCTGCCGTCCGGCGCTCCTCGGACCTGAGCAAGCACCCGGCCGAGGTCTTCGCCGAGGCGGACAAGCACCCCGTTACTGTGACCCGCCGCGACGGGGCGGCGCTGGTGCTGATGTCCCAGCGCGAGGCGGAGGGCCGCGCCCACTTGCTGGACTTCGCCGCTCAGCTCATCACGGTGACGCTCGACGAGAGCGGCACGCTGGCCGCTCGCATGGCCAAGGCGTTCCCCTGGATGCTCGCGCTGTCCCCGTCCGACAGGGAGTCCTGCGCGCAGGACCTCGTCGATGCGGCACGCGCGTCGTTCTCCACCAACCAGCCGCATCTGGCGCTCGCCGAGCTGACGTCCTGGAAGGAGACGGCCACGGCGGTGGCCGCAGGGCTCGGAAGCGCGGACCTCGAGTGGCTCGAGGAGGACGAGACCGTGGAGCGTCCCTGACCGTGGCACCCGCGAAGAAGAAGAGGGAGCTGGTGCCCCGGCCGCCGAGGAAGGCCGAGTACGAGATCCGCTTCGCCACCGCCGACGCGCAAAAGGGGTGGCGGGATCTCGTCGCCACGATCCGTAACCCGATGTCGGAGACCTGGGACTTCCTCACTCGGACGCCCCTGTCCACGACCCCCACCAACTACCGGCTGCGGGGTGCGCTCGGGACGATCCGGCGCGGCGAGGCGACGTACGACCGCTGGCAGCACAAGCCGACCGCGAAGGGCACTGCCCGCATCTGGTACTTCGCGGACGGGCGCACGGTGTACCTGGAGCAGGTGCACACGAGCCACCCGAACGAGACGAAGTAGTACGGTGCCGGACTTCGCAGCTCGCCGGTACAGGCCACTTCCGCGACGGGCCACCCGGGACCTCCCCGGTTCGGCCGGCGTCGACCTCGTGGCCCGGACCTCACTGAGTCGCTACGGTTGAGCCATGACCGCACTGCCCGACAGACACACTTGTACCGGAGCGTCCCGGCATGTGAGGTGAGCCGGTCCCGGGCGAAGCCCAGGGCCGCGGCCGCCTCCCACACCTGCCCTTCGCTGTCCGCCTCGATCGCCAGGTACGGCGGGATGCGCGGCCACTCGTCGATCTCCAGGCGAACCGCGCCGAGTGGGTCGATGTCGAGGGCTTTCGCCCCGTACTCGATGTTTGTCGCGGCGGTGGACTCTTGTTCTCGTGCGGGCGTTCCTGTCAGGCGTCGTATTGCACCTCAGCCCAAACGAATTTCCCGAGCGGTCGGTCACCGACGCCCCACCGCTTTGGACAGAGCGCGTCGAGGATGACGAGGCCGCGACCGCGCGTGCCCTCTCGGTCGGACTCCCCGACTCCAGGTCGGTGTCGGGGTGTGCGTCGCACGGGATCGTGCACTTCGATGCGGGTCCGGGTGCTGTCGACATCGAGCACTACGGAGATGAGGTCACCCGGTTCGGTTCTGTACCGGTAGGCGTTGGTGACGAGTTCGCTGGTCACCAGGACAGCGGTGTCCATGTGATCTGCGGAGGCGTCCGGGTTGCAGTGCCGGATGTGCTCACGAACGAACTCCCTTGCGTGCGCGGCGGATTGTGGGTCGCTGGCGAGGACGAGGGAGGGCGGCGGGCCGGCAACACGTGTGCAGCGGGTGGTCTGAATGGCGGCCTGTGGGAGGTCGAGCACGAGTTTTCCTCATGGCAAGTGCCGTACGCGGCAGGCGAGTGTGCGCGCCAACGAGCTACCAGCCCTCTCGGCGCTCACGGAGAGTGGTCTCAACACTGCACAGCGACGCAATCCTCGTGCAAGACTTCATAGCGATGTACCGCTGATAAAGCATCGAACGGATGTCTTGTACTGCGTAACGAGCATCGACCTGCTTTCATCGCGAGGGGCGAAAGCCCTTCATACTGAGGCGTGTAAGGGGAGTTGAGATGGCTGAGGGTCCAACCGGGTCGACCGTTCCGCGGCGCCAGCTGGGGAGAAACCTTCGAGAGCTGCGCAACAAGGCTCGCCTGACCGTGCGTGCGGCGGCGGCGAAGCTGGAGTGGTCCGAGGCGAAGATGTGGCGCATCGAGACAGGTCAGACCGCGTTACGGAGTCTCGACGTTCAGGCCATGTGCCTTGTGTACGGAGCGCCTGCGGATCTCACGCAGGCATTGATGGGGCTTGCCAAGGAGACCAAGGCGCGTGGCTGGTGGCACGCGTACGGAGACTTGATCCCGGAAGGGTTCGACGTCTACGTGGGTCTGGAGGAGGCGGCATCGTCGCTGTCGATGTACGAGAGCGACATCGTTCCGGGACTGCTTCAAACAGAGGGATACGCGCGAGAGGTCATCCACACGCACATCCGAGACATCGGGGAGGCGGAACTTGACGGACGCGTGCGGCTACGCATCGATCGGCAGGCCATGCTGACCCGCGTCAGTGACCCACCGGTCTTCCGGGCGGTGCTGGGCGAAGCGGTGCTACGGAGACCTGTCGGCGGGCGCGACGTAATGGCGCAGCAACTCGCGCACCTGGTCTACGTATCCGAGCAGCCGAACATCTCCATCCGGGTGGTGCCCTTCGCGGCCGGCATGCATGCCGGGGTGGTGACGGGGCCGTTCGTGATTCTTCGCTTCCCGCTGACCGGTGAGGGGTTCGCCACGGAGCCGCCGACGGTCTACGCGGACGGCTACACCGGGGGTCTCTACCTGGACAAGGCGCGGGAGGTGCAACAGTACGACGGAGCCTTCGACGACGTCTGGCACGCGTCGCTGGATGAGCAGGCGTCACGGCGTCTGATCGGTGAGGTAGCAGGGAGCTATGAATAGGGTTGACGACGCTGAGTGGTTCAAGTCGAGCCACAGCAACGGAAATGGCAACTGCGTCGAGGTCGCGCGCTTCGGTATCGCGGTTGCCGTACGGGACAGCAAGGTGCAGGAGGGCCCGATACTGACGTGCGCCGTGGGGGGATGGCAGGCGTTCATCGGAAGTATGGTCCGGGGTGACGAGCGGTAGGACGTGAATAGGAGGGCTTGAGGACGAGGACGGAGCACCCGTCGTCCACGTCTATGAACTGGACGGGCCGACTGCCACCTCGTACCCCTTGGCATCTTCATGGGCTCACTCACCCGTCCGGTGCCCTTCGAGGTCAACCTCGACCCGGAGAAACTCATTCCACCCTGCAGTGGCTGAGTCACCCGCGTCATTCTGCCGGCGGTGAACCATGTCCCCACCGTGCCCGGCGCCCACTACGGTCCGGTCCTATGACGACGGTTACCACGCGCACGGTCGAGTACCCGGCCGACGGTCTGACGATGGTGGGTCACCTCGCGCTCCCGGCCGGTACCGGCCGCCGGCCCGCGGTGCTGCTCGGGCCGGAGGGCATGGGGCTCAGCGACGTCGAGCGCCGCCGGGCCGAGGTACTTGCCGAACTGGGCTACGTCACGCTGGCCTTCGACCTCCATGGCGGGCGCTACCTGGGCGAACCGGAGGAGATGCTGGCCCGTTGCCTGCCGCTGCTCGACGATCCCGGCCGGATGCGGGGCATCGGCCACGCGGCGCTCGACGTACTGCGCGCCGAACCGCGGACCGACCCCGACCGGATCGCCGCCGTCGGCTACGGCACCGGCGGCGCGATCGCGCTGGAACTCGGGCGCGACGGCGTCGACCTGCGCGCGATCGGGACCGTCAACGGACTCACCACCGGCCGACCGGACGAGGCGGCGCGCATCCGCTGCCCGGTGTGGGCCGGGGTCGGATCGGAGGACCCGATCATGGCGCCCGCGCGACGGGACGCGTTCACGGCCGAGATGGAGGCCGGGGGCGTCGACTGGCGCTTCGTGGTCTACGGCGGCGCCCTGCACGCCTTCCACCACCCACCGGTCGACCACACCGTGCTCCCCGGCGTCGGGTACCACCCACGACACGCGCAGCGAGCCTGGCGCGATGTCGTCGACCTGCTCGCCGAGTGCCTGCCCGTGACGGCGTGACGCGGCCGGCCCGCACTGGGTGCCGTACGGGAGGTCTTCGTGTGCCGGTTCGAGGACGGTGAGCCGGCGGCGCTGGACATGAGTGCCGCGCGCGAAGTCCTCGAGCCCTGCGCGGTGCGGCGGGACCCCGCGGCGGACTAGGGACGAGTGGGCCGTCGTTGTCACGCCCTCCCCGCGCCCGCGAGCAGCGCTGCCATGTGGTCCGCGCAGTGGAGGGGAACGCCCGTGCTGCCTGCCGCCGCAGCCCGTGGACCATCACGTCATTGACGCGCTTGCAGTGGTAACCCTTCAGGAGTCCGTCGTACGTCGAGGACATGCGCATCTCGGTGAGTTCGACCGTGTCCGGCAGGGGCCGGAAAATCGGTGCCGGGCTTTCGGTTCCGTCGCTACAGTCCGTCCGTGGACATGGAAATCACGTACGAACGCTTCGAGCCCGCCCACGCGGACGAGCTGGTCGCCTTCCTCTCGGGGGACAGCTGGCCGTTCCACGGCCGTGACGTCGTCGAGCCGGACGAGGCCCGGAAGTGGGTCGACGAGGGCCGCTTCGGGGGCGACGACAACCGGTCGTTCTGGGTCACGCGTGGCGGCGAACGCGTCGGCTTCGTACGCCTCATGGACCTGTGCGACAACGCGCCCCTCTTCGACCTGCGCATCCGCTCCGAGCACCGGGGCCGCGGCCTCGGCGCGCAGGCCCTGACCTGGCTCACGCGGTACGCGTTCGACGAGTTCCCCCTGGTACGCCGCGTCGAGGGCAACACGCGGCAGGACAACGCGGCGATGCGGCGTACGTTCCGGAGGTGCGGATACGTGCAGGAGGCGCACTACCGCGAGGCGTGGCCGGCCGCCGACGGCACCGTCCACGACTCCGTGGGGTACGCGATCCTGCGCCGCGACTGGGAATCGGGCACCACGACGGTCCCGGACTGGGACGACGGGCGCGTCGCGGGGCGTTGACGGCCCGCACCCAGGGGCTGCCCTCCGGGCGGGGAGAACATCACGCCGTGACGGAGGTACGGGCACGGTTCGGCGCCCGGTGGGTCCCGCGCGCGGCCGACCGGCGATCATGGCGGGCACAGGGGATCTACGGAGGGGGCGCACGTGTTCGGCAAGCTGGGGCGGATGGTTCGGCACCTGGAGGCGACCGGGGTCGGGCTGGTGCCGGATCACGGGGTCGTGGTCGATGAGCCGGACGCGCGTGCCGTCGAGGCCCTGGCCGCGGCCCGCCGTGGTGCGTACGCACCGGCCCGGGTGCTGCTCGCCGCGACCCGCGAGGAGGCCGACTGGACGCTCCGGGACGAGGCCGCGACCGCGCTCGCCGAGATCGCGGTGGACGACGGGGCGTGGCTGGGCGCCTGGCTGGGCGAGTCCCCGGAGGACCCCGACGCGCTGCTGGTGGAGGCGTTCCGGCGGATCAGGGAGGCGTGGGAGGTCCGTACGGCCGCGTACGCGAAGGACGTGGACGAGGAGCGGTTCCGCGCCTTTCACGCGTTGCTGGACGACGCGCTGCCGGTCATCGAGACGGCCATCGCGGCGGCCCCCGGCGACCCGGTGCCCTGGTCGGCCGCCCTGGCCCACTGCATCGGTGCCGGGGCGCCGCGCGACGTCTTCGACGGCTGTCTGGGCCGGGCGCTCGCCTGCGCGCCCCACCACCTGCCCACCCATCTGAACGCCGTGCAGTACCTCACCGCCAAGTGGTACGGCAGCAACGAGGAGACGCTCGACTACGCGGCCCGCGCCGCCGCCGACGCCCCGAAGGGGTCCGCGCTCGGCGCCCTGGAGACCGTGGCTCTGGCAGAGGTCGGGTTCGAGCTGGAGAGAACGGACGAGCGCCCGCGCGGCGGCCGGACGGCCCCCGCCCCCGACCGGGTCGACGCGGTCATCGCCACCGCGCAGGCGTACTCCGCGTCGCGCCCGCCCGAGGACCGCGAGGCCCGGCTGATCCGCAACCACCTGGTGTGCGTACTGGACCACGAGGAACGCTGGGCCGAGTCGCTGGACGTCTACCGTTCCATCGGACGCGGCGCCACCTCGGCGCCCTGGGCCGACCCGGCGAACGCCCTGGAGGTGTTCCTGAGCCACCGCGACAAGGCCAGGGCCTGGCTCGCCGCCGCCATCCCACGTAACGGCACCGTCCCCGCCCCGGCCGTGCCCCTGCCGGAGTCCGCGCAGCCGCAGGCGGCCCGGGAGATCGCGTACGTACCGGCCACCCCGCAGCGCGCCTCGCAGGAGCTGCTGCTGTGCGGGGCGACCGTACGGCTCGCCCCGGCCGGGCGGTGGACGCTGATGGAGGCGGCGCCCTCGCAGGAGACGCCCGGCAAGCGCGGACGCCGGGTGACGGTGCTGCGGCTCGACGGACTGGCGAACGTCGCGGAGACCGCGTTCGACTCGGACGGGCTGACGACCCTGGTCGCCCAGTGCGAGGGGGCCGGTTCCCGGGGCCTGACCGTCGTCACCAAGGGCCGGACGACCGCACGGCACCGGTGGGCGGGGCCCGGGACGGTGCCGTCCCAGGAGACCGCGCAACGGCACGCGGAACTGCTCGTCGCTGCGGCCGGCGGCGACGCCCGCGAGGTGGCACGGATGCTGCGCGACCCGGGCGACCCGTCGGAACTCCTGATCCGCGCCCTGAACGCGCTGGGCCTTCCGCCGCTCCCGGCCGGTTTCGGCGAGCGTTCGGAGGTCCTGGCCGACGCCCGGGGCGCCACGGTCCACCGGGCCCGGTCGCTGTGGCAGGGCATGAAGGACTTCATGAGCGACGACACCGACCCGAACCCGCCGCTCCAACTGGACGGGCGGTAGCCGGAACGCGCAGGGCCGCACGGTCCGAAGCCCCCCAGAGGCTTCGGACCGTGCGGGGGGCGCCGGGGTGCGAGCTGGATGTGCTGAGGGCGGCGATGTGAGGGGGGTGCGGCGCCCGCCCGTCGCCCCGCACTTGACCTCAACCGCGCTTGAGGGATCACCGTCTACGTATGCCCGGCGCGCCGTACGGCACGCGCGCCGTCCCACGAGGAGGAGCAACCGTGTCGTACCCCGAACCCCGTTACCTCGGCGAGAGGGGCGAGATCAACGCCACCTACCGGCCGGTGAGTGCTCCGCCCGAGATCTCGTCGGCCAACGGCAGCACGCACTACCTGGCGACCGGCGCGCAGACGGACGGCGAATTCGGCCTCTACAGGGTCGAGATGGGCCCCGAGGCGCCCGGCCCCAGCACCCACTTCCACCGCGCCATCTCGGAGTCGTTCTACGTCCTCGACGGCGAGGTGACCATCTTCGACGGCGACCGCTGGGTCACCTGCCGCCCCGGCGACTTCCTGTACGTCCCCGTGGGCGGCCTGCACGCCTTCAAGAACGCCTCCCCGGACCCCGCCTCGATGCTCCTCCTCTTCACCCCGGGCGGGCCGCGCGAGGAGTACTTCGAGCAGGTCGCGGAGATGGCGCAGCGGGGAGGGGAGGAGCTCAAGGAGTTCCGCATCCGCCACGACAGCTACTTCGTGGAGGACTTCGAGGACTGAAGCCCGGCGGCCCTTCTCAGAGGCCCGCCAGGGACTTGTCGAGCACCCCGCCCAACGCCCCGTAAACGCTGCAGCGCACCGAGTGCAGTGCCTGGCGACGCCGGACGGAGCCCACCGTGAACAGCAGCGCGAAGAGCCCGACGACGGCCGGTGCCGTGAGCGGGTGGTAGAAGACGGAGGCGAAGCAGGCGGCGCCGGCCCAGGCCGGCAGGGGCAGGAGCGAGCCGCGCAGCACCGTCCGGAACCTGATCCGTTCCGGTCCGGGCGGGAGCGCGCGGGTGTGCCACACCTCGATGTGGTTCCTGGTCACGCAGTGCTCGGGGCGCATGGCGCCATCACACCATCGGCGGGCCGCGCGCGCGGGGAACCGGCAAACCGCCTAGCCCTCCACCAGCGCCGCTACCAGCCTGGTCATCGCCGGGCGGGGGTCCGGCGCGCCCGGCCAGGTCGTCATCAGGAGGTGGTGCGCGGTGCCGACGATGGCGAGGGCGGCCGTGGGCGCGTCCACGGTCGGCGCAACCCTGCCCCGGTCCTGCTCGTCCTTCAGGTAGTCCGTGATGGCCTCCTGGATCGCCGTGAAGCCCGGAGCGCCGGCCTCCAGGGCCTCGCGGACGCGGACCGCGGCGGCTGGGCGGGTCATGGCGAGGCCCGAGATCGCGGGGCCGCCGGAGGCGAACAGGGCGAGGACCACGGCCTCCAGGTTCCCGGGCACCGTGCCCTGCCCGGCGAGCCCCGACAGGGCCCGCCCCTTCACGGCCGTCCGGGCGAACCGGTCGAGGCAGAGTTCCGCCACGAACTCGTCGAGCCCCGCGAAGTGGGTGTGCAGGAGCCCCTTGGCGCAGCCGGCCTCCGTCGTCACGGCCCGGCTGGTCAGCGCGCCGGGCCCGTCCCTCTCCACGACTCGCTCGGCCGCCGCGAACAGCCGCTCGCGCACGTCCGGCGTCGCCACTCCGCGCGGTGACATGGGCCTTCTTCCGTTCCGCTTCCTTCGCCCTCGTGGGCGCGACCGCTCCGGATGGTAGCCGGGATTGCGGGTTTGGGCGTGCGCCCATAGGGTTTGGGCGTACGCCCATTCTCTGGCCCCGCCACAGGAGGCAACCGTGTCCGACATCGTCAACACCGCGCAGGCGCAGGCCTGGAACGGCCTCGAAGGCACCCACTGGGCCCGCAACCAGGACCGCTGGAACGCCGTCAACGGCGGCTTCGACACCCCGCTCCTCGATGCCGTCGGTATCACCGCCGACCACCGGATCCTCGACCTCGGTTGCGGCACCGGGCAGACCACGCGCCTCGCCGCCCTCCGAGCACCCCGGGGGCACGCGACGGGCCTCGACCTGTCCGGCCCGATGCTGGCCGAGGCGCGGGCCTGCGCGGAGCGGGACGGGGTCGGCAACGTGTCCTTCGTGCAGGGCGACGCCCAGACGCATCCCTTGGAGCCTGACGCGTACGACGCGGCGATCAGCCGCTACGGGGTGATGTTCTTCGCCGACCCCGTGGCCGCCTTCGGCAACATCGCCCGCTCGCTGCGCCCCGGCGGACGCCTCGCCTTCGTCTGCCCGGCCGACGCCGCGCTCAACGACTGGGTGACGGCGATGGCCACCCTGCGCGGCCTCGTCCCGGTCGGCGACTTCGGCCAACCGGGGCTGCCGGGCATGTTCTCCCTGGCCGCCCCGGACCGCATCCGCGAAGTCCTCGCGGCGGCGGGCTTCGCCGATGTCACCGTCAACCCGGCTCGAACGCACGGCACATGGGGCGCCTGCGCCGAGGACGCGGCGGACTTCCTGCTGGGCACGGGCCCCGGCCGCCACCTGATGCGACAGGCCGACGCGGCATCCCACGCCCGGGCCCGCGAAGTCCTCACGGACCACCTGCGCGCCCATGAGGCGCCGGATGGCACGGTGCGGCTGCGCAGCACGTCGTGGGTGGTGACGGCGGCCCGCTCGGCGCGCTGAGCCGGGGTGCGGGTGCCTCGTGGCCGGTTGGCTTCCGAAGCGTTCCGGCGGCGAGCACTACGCTCCCAGGATGCCAACAGCTGCCCTGCGTCACTCGGTTCGCGCGATCATCCTCGACGCGGACGACCGCGTCCTCCTGTGCCGCTTCGCGCTCCCGGATCCGCCGGGGACGGTCGTGTGGGCGGCGCCCGGCGGAGGGATCGAACCGGGCGAGACACCGCTCGACGCGCTGCGCCGCGAAGCGCGGGAAGAGGTGGGTCTCGTGATCGCGGCGGACCCGCCGCACGTGTGGCACCAGGAGGTCGTGGCTCCCGGCCACGCCCCCGGCTACGACGGCGTGATCAACGACTACTTCCTCGTACGCACCGCGTGGTTCGAGCCGCGCGGGGAGCTGTCCGACGACGAACTCGCGGCCGAGCACATCAGCGAGCTGAGGTGGTGGCCCCTGTCGGATCTCTCCGACTACCGGGGATCCGACATCTTCTCGCCGCGCGCCCTCGCGGGTCTGCTCGGCGTGTTGATCACCTCAGGGCCTCCGGCGCGCCCGGTGCCGCTGGGCCGGTGAACGGTCGGTCACCTTCCGGGGCCGGACACGCCCGTCGAGGGCGGGCAGGGGATGTCCTGGGCGCGGTCGTCGTCCCGCAGCCCCAGCACACTCGCCGCCTCCCGGCAGCGGGCCGGGTGCGTGAGCACCTCCACCGAGTCCACCGCCTGGTCGATCGCGCCCGGGAGGGCTGCACGGGCGTCCCCGGGGCGGCGCGTGCCCAGGCGGGTGAGCAGGGCGCGGACTTCGGGGTCGGTGATGCGGGCGGTCAGGGCCGTGGTGAAGCGGTCGCCGGACAGGACCTGGATGTCGTCGCCGACCGAACCGGTCCGGCCGATGAACGCCTCCTCCTGCGAGACGCGCAGCCAGGCGGCCGCGAGGACGTACCGCCACACGTCGTCCGGGTACCACCGCAGGGCTTCGCGGCGGGCGGTCAGCGAACCGTCGGGGTCGTGGAAGACCGCGCCGCCGGTCAGGAGTCCGGTCATGCGATCAGGCTACGGACCGGGGCAAGCCGTTTTCCGCACCACGGGAGCGGGGAGGCGGCACAACCCCATGCGCACGGCACACCGATTGTCAGTGGCGGCTGCCACCATGCGCGTATGGACTCGGACGGCACGGAGAAGAAGACACTGACCGCGTTCCTGGCGGCCCAGCGCGCGAGCGCGCGGGCCATCGTCGACGGCCTCGACACCCAGGCCCTGACCACGTCGTACCTGCCCTCGGGCTGGACCCCGCTCGGCCTCGTCGAACACCTCGGGCACGCGGAGCGGTACTGGTTCCAGGAGGTGGTCACCGGGGCGGCCGAGCCGTTGCCGTGGTCCGACGACCACGCCCCGCTGACGACCCCGCGCTCTCCCGAGGCGGTGTTCGCCTTCTACGACGACCAGTGCCGGCGCTCCGACGAGGTGATCGCCCGCACCGCACTGTCGGCGCCGCCGAAGGGGCGCTGCCCCGGCCCCCTGGGCGACGAGATATCCGAGCTGCGGGGCGTCATCCTGCACATGATCGAGGAGACCGCGCGTCACGCCGGTCATCTGGACATCGTCCGCGAACTCCTCGACGGGCGGACAGGTCTGGGGCCTCGCTGAGCGCCGGGCCACACCCCCGGCAGGGGTAAAATCATGCAAGCGCGCTTGATTGTTCCTGGCCCCGGTGTCACCCTCGTCCCCACTGCCGGCCGAGAAGGAGACCATGCGGATGAGTCACCTCGCACCGCCCGCCCACGACCGCGGCGTCACCACCCTCACGCTCGACTCGCCCGCCAACCGCAACGCCCTCAGCGCCGGCCTCGTCGCCGAACTGGCCGACGCGCTGGAGGCCTGCGCGGGCGACGCATCCGTACGGGCCGTCGTCCTCACCCACACCGGAACCACCTTCTGCGCGGGCGCCGACCTGCGCGCCCCGGCCGATCCGCACGACTTCGTCGCCCTCATGCGGCGGATCGTCGCGCTGCCGAAGCCCGTCGTCGCCCGGGTCACCGGGCACGTCCGGGCCGGCGGGCTCGGGCTGCTCGGGGCGTGCGACATATCCGTGGCCGGGTCCGGGGCCACCTTCGCGCTCACCGAATCGCGGCTCGGCCTCGCGCCCGCCGTGATCTCGATGCCGCTGCTCCCACGCATCGACCCCCGGGCCGCCGGCCGGTACTACCTGACCGGCGAGCGGTTCGACGTGGCGGAGGCCGAGCGGATCGGCCTGGTCACCCTGGCCGCCGAGGACGTCGACGACGCGCTCCGGCCCGTGCTCGACGGGCTGCGCCGGGCCTCGCCACAGGGGCTGGCGGCCTCCAAGGCGCTGGTCACGGCTACTGTGCTGCAGAGCTTCGACCAGCACGCCGAAGACCTCATCGCCCGCTCGGCCCGGCTCTTCGCCTCCGAGGAGGCCCGGGAGGGGATGACGGCCTTCCTCGAACGACGGGACCCCGCATGGGTGTTGTGACTCCGGGCGGCAGCAGCCCGGGCCCCAAACAGGACCGCAGCCGCGCCACCCGCCGGCGCCTCCTGGAAGCCGCGGTGGCCTGCCTCGCCGAGCACGGCTGGGCCGGGTCCACCGTCGCCGTCGTCGCGGAACGGGCCGGCGTCTCGCGCGGCGCGGCCCAGCACCACTTCCCGACCCGCGAGGACCTGTTCACCGCCGCCGTCGAGTACGTCGCCGAGGAACGCTCCGCCGCCCTGCGCGCCGTCCCCGACCAGGACCGCGCCGCCGTCGTCGCCGCCCTGGTCGGCCTCTACACCGGCCCCCTCTTCCGCGCCGCCCTCCAGCTCTGGGTCGCCGCGTCCAACGAGGAGCAACTGCGCCCGAGCGTCACGGAGCTGGAGGCGCGGGTCGGCCGCGAGACCCACCGCATCGCCGTCAGCCTCCTGCGCGCCGACGAGACGAGGCCCGGCGTGCGCGAGACCGTGCAGGGGCTGCTCGACATGGCCCGCGGGCTCGGCCTCGCCAACGTCCTCACCGACGACACCGCCCGCCGCCGCAAGGTGGTGGCCCAGTGGGCGGCGCTGCTGGACGAGGCGCTGGGCTGAGGGGCGTCGCTCAGGCCCGTACCGCCGTGATCCGCAAGCCGTCCTTGGTGCGGATCGTCAGCGTCTTCCCGTCCCACACCACCGGCAGCGGGGCCGGTGTCGTGTCCACCGGCGAGCCGGGGTCGACCTCGCCCGACTCCGCGTGGTGGCCCCACCGCAAGGTGAGCGCGGCCTTGTCGCCGACCGCGGCGGGCAGACCGGACGCCGCCCACACGTTGTCCATGGTCTGGTGGTCCATGCGGATCACCAGACCGTCCCCGTCCAGCTCGAACGAGCCCTTCTCGTCGTCCCCGTCCAGAGTCCAGCGGCCGCCCGTGATCACGAGCCGCCGGTACTCGTAGTTGGCCTTCCCCTGCGGCTCGTACGAGAGGTCCCAGGTGCCGCGCGCGAAGGCCGCGACCGCGGCCCCGGTCACCGACGGCCTGGGGGCCGGGCGGCCCCCCGCCCCCGGCGCACCGGCGTCCTTGTCCCTGCCGCAGGCCGCCAGCGCGACCGTGATCAGGCCGGCACCGCCGTACCTGAGCACGTCCCGTCTTCGTACGAACTTCCCCAACTCCCGCATGTCGTCGAGCATGTGCGCCCCGTCTCCCCTGGTACGGACCGGTCTGTCATGGTCCGGGAGCCAGAGTGTGGCGCAGGAAACGCCTTGGTGTCAGGGGAACGCACGGATAGGGTCCGCAGCATGAGCAGCAGCGCCACTTCCCCCTTCCCCGAGCACCTCGAACTCACGGGCGAAGGGCTCGTGCTGCGCGACTGGACCGAGGACGACCTCGCCGCGATGCCGGAGCTGTTCGACCACCCGGACATCGCGTACTGGACGCCGATCGTCTCCCCGTTCGACGCCGAAGCCGCCCGCGCGCGGCTCGACCGGGCCCGGCAGCTGCGGGCCGACGGCACGGCCGTCCTGCTCGCCATCACCCTGGACGGCGGGGCGCCGCTCGGCGAGGTCATGCTGCGGCGCGCCCCCGAGGGCACGGAGCTCGGTTACGCGGTGGGCCCGGCCCACCGCGGGCAGGGGCTCGCCGGGCGGGCGGTGCGGGTGATGGCCGCGTACGCCTTCGAGGAGCTGGGGGCGGACCGGGTCATCCTGGAGCTGGAACCGGAGAACGCGGCCAGCGTCGGCGTCGCCACCGCGACCGGCTTCCGGCTGCTCGGCGTACCCCTCATCGAGGGCGAGGAGAAGGGGCGCCCGTACGCCCTCCAGACCTGGGCGCTCGACCGCGCCTGACCCGGAGAGCGCCGGGCGCCACCGCCCGCCTCAGTTCCCCAGGTCCGCCAGCTCGTCGAACCCGTCGATCTCGCGCGGGCTGCGCGACCCCGGGCCCACGTAACGGGCCGACGGACGCACCAGGCGGCCCGTGCGCTTCTGCTCCAGGATGTGCGCCGACCAGCCCGCCGTACGGGCACACGTGAACATCGACGTGAACATGTGCGCCGGGACCTCGGCGAAGTCCAGCATGATCGCCGCCCAGAACTCCACGTTCGTCGCCAGCACCCGGTCGGGGCGGCGGGCGTGCAGCTCCTCCAGCGCGGCCTTCTCCAGCGCCCGCGCCACCTCGAACCTCGGCGCGCCCAGCTCCTCGGCGGTGCGCCGCAGCACCCGGGCGCGCGGGTCCTCGGCGCGGTAGACGCGGTGACCGAAGCCCATCAGCCGCTCGCCCCGGTCCAGGGTCTTCCTCACGTAGGCCGTGGCGTCGCCGGTCCGCTCGATCTCCTCGATCATGCCGAGGACCCGGGACGGTGCGCCGCCGTGCAGCGGGCCCGACATGGCGCCCACCGCGCCGGACAGCGCGGCGGCCACGTCGGCGCCGGTCGACGCGATGACCCGGGCCGTGAAGGTGGAGGCGTTCATGCCGTGCTCGGCGGCCGACGTCCAGTACGCGTCGACGGCCTTCACATGGCGTGGGTCCGGCTCGCCGCGCCAGCGGATCATGAACCGCTCCACGACGGACCCCGCCTTGTCGATCTCGCGCTGCGGGACCATCGGCAGCCCCTGCCCGCGCGCCGACTGGGCCACGTACGACAGCGCCATGACGGCGGCCCGCGCCAGGTTCTCGCGGGCGGTCTCCGCGTCGATGTCCAGCAGCGGCTTCAGGCCCCACACCGGCGCGAGCATCGCCAGCGCGGCCTGCACGTCGACCCGGATGTCACCGGAGTGCACCGGGATCGGGAACGGTTCGGCCGGCGGCAGACCGGGCTTGAACGCCCCGTCCACCAGCAGCCCCCACACATTGCCGAACGAGACGTGGCCGACGAGTTCCTCGATGTCGACGCCCCGGTACCGGAGCGAACCGCCCTCCTTGTCGGGTTCGGCGATTTCCGTCTCGAACGCGACGACTCCTTCGAGTCCGGGTACGAAGTCGGACATCAGGCGGCTCCCTCGGGTCGACGGCTGCGGCGGGCCCGGAGGCCCACCCCCGATACTGGCGGGTTCCACCGGGGCCGGGGAAGGTGACATCCCGCACAGCCACCCATGGCCCCGTGCAACGGCGGGCGGACCTCCTGCCGGTCCGGCCGCTGCGGCAGGATGGCCCCGTGCCCACCGCAGACTCCTCCTTCGATTCCACCACCGATCCGGCCGCGATGCGCGAGCAGTACCGTTCCGAGTCCTTCACGGAGGACTCGCTCGCCGCCGACCCGATGGACCAGTTCGCCGTGTGGTTCCGGCAGGTCGCCGCCGGCGGCATGCTCCACGAGCCGAACGCCATGGTGGTGTCCACCGCGACCCCCGAGGGCCGCCCCTCCTCCCGCACGGTCCTGCTGAAGATGTACGACGCGCGCGGCTTCGTCTTCTTCACCAACTACGGCTCCCGCAAGGGCCGCGAGCTGGCGGCCAACCCGTACGTCTCGCTGCTCTTCCCCTGGCACCCGCTGGCCCGCCAGGTCATCGTCACCGGCACGGCCGCCCGCGTCGCCCGCGAGGAGACCGTCGGCTACTTCCGCACCCGCCCGCACGGCTCCCAGCTCGGCGCCTGGGCGAGCGACCAGTCGACGGTGATCGGCAGCCGCGAGGAGCTGACCGCCCGCTACGAGGAGTTGTCGGCCCGCTACCCGGAGGCCGAGAAGGTCCCGGCGCCCCCGCACTGGGGCGGCTTCCGCGTCGTCCCCGACACGATCGAGTTCTGGCAGGGCCACGAGAACCGCCTCCACGACCGGCTGCGGTACGTCCGCGAGGGCGGCGAGGACACCGAGTGGCGCGTCGAGCGGCTGTGCCCGTAACGCCGTACGCCGCCCCCGACATGCGGAAACCCGCAGGCTCTGGTCCCTCCTTGCGGAGGAGCCGGCCGGATCTACCGGCGAGCCTGCGGGTCGGTGACTGCTTGGGTTTCGGCAGACAGTCCGCCGAGGTGCACGATGTGCGACGACGGGCGTCAGCCCGCAGCCACCTCACGAATCCGATAAGACCGCACTTTTCGGATCACCTCCTTTCAACGTGTACGGACAGCTTAGGAACCGCCCCCGGGCCCGCACAACCGAATTATCGAAGGATCGATTTCCGGGAAGTCGCTGTGTGCTGGGTCACGTTCGAGTTCAATGGTCTGACGTGCGGTTATGGCGGACACGTCTCGCAGGGGGTCCGGAGTGAGCGCTTCCACGAGCAGGGGGACGGCGGGTGCGCTGGGCCCCGAGCCGATTCCCGGGGCGGAGCTGCTGGCGGCTCTCCTCGACGGGATGGACGCGGCGCTCTGTGCGTTCGACGCGGACGGCGCCGTCACCCACTGGAACCGTGAGGCCGAGCGCGTCCTGGGCTGGTCCGCCGAGGAGGCCGTGGGGCGGCCCGGGCTCGCCGGGTGGGCCGTGCGCCGGGCCGACGCGGACGAGGTGCAGGGGCGGCTGATGGCCGTCATGGGGGCGCCGGGGCGGCAGGTGCACGAGTTCGCGCTGCTGCGCAAGGACGGCGGCCGGGTCCTCGTCCGTACGCAGTCCGCCGGGGTCAGGGGCGCGGACGGCAGGCCCGCCGGGGTGTACTGCGCGTTCAGCGAGGTCCACGCGCAGATCGACCTGGAACGGGCCATCGCGCTGAGCGAGGCGCTGTTCGAGGACGCCTCCTGGGGCGTCGTCCTGGTCGACGTGGACCTGCGCCCGACCGTCGTCAACGCGTACGCGGCCCGTGCCCTGGGCGGTGGCCGTACGACCCTCCTCGGCCGGCCCCTCGGTGAGCTGATCGCCGAAGGGGTGGAGGAGTTGGAGGGCGCGCTCCAGCACGTTCTGGCCGAGGGGGCGCCCGACGCGTCCGCCGAGCTGTGGGTGACCCTGCGCGGCGGCGAGGGGACCCGACGCCGGTGCTGGCGCAGCGGATTCCTGCGGCTGGCCTCACCGCTCACCGAGGAGCCGGTGCCGCTGGGCGCGGGCTGGGTCTTCCAGGACGTGACGGCTGCGAGGCTCGCGGCCCAGGAGGCGGACCGGCTCCGCTTCCGGTCGAACCAGCTGCACCGCGCCGCGCGGTCGGCCGCCGAGTGCGAGGACCCGATGGAGGCGGCCACGTCGTCCCTGGACTTCGCGCTCGCCGGGTTCGCCGATCACGTACTGGTCGACCTCGTGGCGGGGGAGCGGCTGGTCCGGGCCGCCGCCACCCCGGCCGACGCGCCGGGCCCCTGCCTGCCGGTGGCCGGCGGCACCATCCCGCTGCGGTACGCGCCGGGGCACCCGGCCCTCCAGGCGGTGGACCGGACGGGCTCGGTGCGCACCTCGGCGGGGGCGGGGCGCACGGACGGCGAGTGGGCGCGGCAGCGGCAGTGGCCGCCGGACGCGGTGCACGCGCTGTGCGCGGTGCTGCGGAGCCGGAGGCGGACCCTGGGTGTGGTGACGTTCCTGCGCTCGGCCCACCGCGCCGGGTTCGAACGGCCGGACGCGGTGTACGCGGAGAGCGTGGCCGCCCGGGTGGCGGCGTCGGTGGACCTGCACATTTCAAGCCCGTCCGGCGATTGAGGACGGAACCGTCGCCACCGGGAAACGGAACCTCCCGGACCGGGAAGCCCGAGGGGGTTCCAGCTAGTGACGGTAAAAAATTCGGTCCGCGTACTGCGTCATCACGCGCCCGTTCCACTCGTGCCCGCCGTCCACGTTCCCCGACCGCAGCAGCGGCGGCTCGATGCCCCGCTCCAGCAGCCGCTCCGCCGCGGCGGCCATCATGCCCTGCATGATCGCGCTGGTGACCACCGTCGACGCGGGCGCGAACGGCGCCTCGATGCCGTCGACCTCCAGCTCCGCGTCGCCGATCGCGATCTTGCTGTCGAGGACGATGTCGCAGTGGTCCCGCAGGAAGCCGCCCGAGCTGTGCCGGGACCGGGTCTCCTCCGCGTACGCGACCGAGGTGACGCCGATGACCTTCAGGCCCAGCGCGCGGGCGTTGAGCGCCATCTCGACGGGCAGGGCGTTGCGGCCGGAGAGCGAGATGATCACGAGTACGTCGCCCGCCTTGGCGGGGCTGGAGTCGAGGACCGCGCCCGCGAGGCCGTCGACGCGCTCCAGGGCCGAGCCGAGGGTGGCCGGCATGACGTCCACGCCGAGGGCGCCGGGGACGGCCATCAGGTTCATCAGGGCGAGTCCGCCGGCGCGGTAGACGACGTCCTGCGCGGCGAGCGAGGAGTGCCCGGCGCCGAAGGCGAAGAGCCGGCCGCCCGCCTCGACGGTGTCCGCGATGGCGGCACCGGCGGCCGCGATGTTCCCGGCCTCCTCGTCGCGCACCCTCCCCAGCAGGCCGATCGCCGCATCGAAGAACTGACCGGCCAGCTTGCTTTCGCTCATCGGGGAGGGCCTTTCCGGCGGGGTGAGATGTCCATGGGGCGTCCGTACCGCCGATCACGTTGCGGTCTGGACCAGTGACATGTCAATACCGCAGGGGTGCCGATGGCCACCGCGCGGCACGGTTGGGCGCGCGATGCGTCAGAATTGGTGCAGGGCCAGCGCACGACTGCATCGAGGGGCACGAATGTCCGGACTGATCGACACAACGGAGATGTATCTCCGCACCATCCTCGAGCTCGAAGAGGAAGGCGTGGTCCCCATGCGCGCCCGGATCGCGGAACGGCTGGACCAGAGCGGTCCGACCGTCAGCCAGACCGTGGCGCGGATGGAGCGCGACGGCCTGGTGCAGGTCGCGGGTGACCGGCACCTGGAGCTGACCGAGGAGGGCCGCCGGCTGGCGACCCGCGTCATGCGCAAGCACCGGCTGGCCGAGTGTCTGCTGGTCGACGTGATCGGCCTGGAGTGGGAGCAGGTCCACGCCGAGGCGTGCAGGTGGGAGCACGTGATGAGCGAGGCGGTCGAGCGGCGGGTGATGGAGCTGCTGCGCCACCCGACGGAGTCGCCGTACGGGAACCCGATCCCGGGCCTGGAGGAGCTGGGCGAGAAGGCCGGGGCCGACCCGTTCCTCGACGAGGGCATGGTCAGCCTGTCCGACCTCGACCCGGGCAGTGACGGGAAGACGGTGGTGGTCCGCCGGATCGGGGAGCCGATCCAGACGGACGCCCAGCTGATGTACACGCTGCGGCGGGCGGGCGTGCAGCCCGGTTCGGTGGTCAGCGTGACGCAGTCGCCCGGCGGTGTGCTGGTCGGCAGCAGCGGTGAGGCGGCGGAGCTGGACTCCGAGGTCGCCTCGCACGTCTTCGTGGCCAAGCGGTAGGGCGGGCCCTTCCGGGGGAACCGTTCGAACCGTTCCGGGAGACCGGGCGCCGGCAGCCGCCGGTGCCCGGTTTCTCTTTTTCCGTACGGAACCGCAGCGCTTCGGCGCGGAGCGTGCCAGGCTGTGGCGGAGGGGTCGCTGAGCGTGTCGGCCGCCGGTCGTCCGGCCGGGGAGGGGAGCTGCGATGCACCCGTCGTACAGGAACGCCCCGTCGTACGTACCGAAGCGGTCGGCCCCGGCGCCGCAAGGCGCCGGGGCCTGTCCTCCCCTGTGTCCGACCTGGAGCCCCGAGCTCTCGAGGTCGGTCCCGCGAGCCCTCATCCCCGAGTGGCCCGCCTCCCGGAGAAAATCTCCCCGCAGCTGCCGACGTCAATCCTGGGAAGCAGTCACTCGAACGAGCGGTGTTGGCTGGCAGATCCCCGTTTTCGAATAGAGGTTCGATAGTCTGGCCGGCACGACCACCCGGTGGCTCAGGGAGAGAAGGGGGTGCCAGAAGCTATGGCGCAGCGCATCGATGTGACCGGAACGGACGGCGTACGCCTCACGGCCTGGGAGTTCGCCGACCCGCCCACGGGCGGCGCGGACGGCACCCCCGCTCCCGCCGTCTTACTGCTGCACGGCCTGATGGGCCGGGCCTCGCACTGGGCGTCCACCGCCGGCTGGCTCACCGAGCGGCACCGGCCGGTCGGCCTCGACCAGCGCGGCCACGGCGACAGCGAGAAGCCCGCCGACGGCCCCTACACCCGCGACGCCTACGTGGCGGACGCGGAGGCGGTCATCGAACAGCTGGGGCTCGCCCCCGTCACGCTCGTCGGCCACTCCATGGGCGCGCTCACCGCCTGGCAGCTCGCCGCCAAGCGCCCCGACCTGGTCCGTGCGCTGGTCATCTGCGACATGCGTGCCTCCGCGCTCGGCGCCGCCTCGCAGCGCGAGTGGGAGGACTGGTTCCGGACCTGGCCGCTCCCGTTCGCATCGCCGGACGCCGTACGGCGGTGGTTCGGTGAGGACGACCCCTGGACCGAGCGGCCCAGCGCCTCGCGCGGCGCGTTCTACGCTGAGGTGATGGCCGAGCGGGCCGACGGCTGGCGGCCCGTCTTCTCCCGGCGGCAGATGCTGGAGTCCCGCGCCACCTGGGTGTTCGACGCGCATTGGGAGGAGCTGGCCCAGGTCAGATGCCCGACGCTGGTGCTGCGCGGGCTGGACGGCGAGCTGGGCCGGGCGGAGGCCCAGGAGATGGTCCGGGTCCTGCCCCGCGGGCAGTACGCCGAGGTGGCCGACGCCGGCCACCTCGTGCACTTCGACCAGCCGGACGGCTGGCGCGCCGCGGTCGAACCCTTCCTGCAGCAGCTGGCCGAGGACGCGCAGGACGACCGCGAGCCCGTCGCCCCGTAAAGCCGCCGGCCTCAGCCCTTGCTGACCGCCGACAGGATCTCCGGCAGCCGCGCCGCCATGCGCGGGGCCGCCAGCCGCACCCCGCCCCAGGCGATCAGTGCCCCGTACACGGCCCCCACCGGCACCAGCAGCCACAGCAGGCCCGTGCGGCCGGTGACGTGCAGGGTGATCGTCAGGGCGATCACGGGGGCGCTCAGCACGGCCGCCGCGACCATCCCGCCGAGGATGGAGATCCAGGCGAGCCCGGCCTGCCCCGGCGCCACGTTCTTGAACGCGCCCTCCTGCGGCACCGAGTACGGGAAGAACACCGAGGCCGTCGCGCCCGTCGCCAGCATCGCGCCGAGGAGTGCGAACGACAGGCCCACCACCCCGGGCAGCACGGGCCAGTCGTCGAGCAGCGCCGCCGTCACGACCGCCACCAGCACCGTGTACGGGAGGGTGATCAGCAGCAGCGCCAGCGCCCGCGCCCGCAGTTCGAGGTAGGCGTCCCGGGGCGACGAGATCGTCTGGGCGACCATCCAGAACGCGGAGGTGTCCTGCCCGAACTGGTTGTACATCTGGATGCCGAGCATCCCGGAGGCGAAGCAGGCGAAGTACACCGAACCCTGGCCCTGGAGGGCGTTGATCAGCGGGACGATCAGCCCGACCGCCAGCGCGGTCACCCAGGCGGCCTTGGTCTTCGGGTCCCGTGCCACGTACCGCAGGGTCCGCTGCATCACCGTGCCCGTGCGGCCCTCGGGGAGCAGCGCCCACAGGCCGGCGCCGGTCCGGCCGGGCCTGTCGCGTCCGGGCTCGGCGGCGGCGGTCGTCGAACCGTCCGGCGCGGTCATCAGCTTCGTCAGGGTGCGCTGCCACAGCCACAGCAGCGCGACCAGCGCGGCAGCGGCCAGCAGCAGCTGGACGACGGCCCGCCCGTACGCCCCCTCGGCCGCGGAGCCCACGGACCCGACGGCCGAGGCGGGCGGCAGCCAGCGCAGCACGTCCGCCGCCGGGTCGAGCGAGGAGAGCCCGCCGGCCCGGCCGAGGCGCTGGGCGCCGAAGTTGACGACCTGGATGCCCACCGCGATCACCAGGCCGCTGAGGACCGCCAGGTCGCGGCCCTTGCGGGAGGTGAGCAGCCGGGTGTTGGCGGCGGCGACCGCGCGGGCCAGGGCCACACAGACCAGCAGCGTCAGCGGCACGGCGAGCACCGCGAAGACGACCGCGCCCGCCCCGTGGGCCAGGGCGGTCACCGAACCGGCCGCCAGGCACAGCGTGAACAGCGGACCGATCCCGATCAGCGAGGACACCAGCAGCGCGACGATCAGCGGCCGGGGCCGCAGCGGCAGCATCACGAGCCGGGTCGGGTCCAGGGTCTCGTCCCCGGCGGAGAAGAACAGCGGCATCACCGCCCAGCCGAGGGCCACGACAGCGGTGAGCAGCACCACCACCGAGTCCGCGTGGGCGTGGCCGCGCAGCAGGATCAGCCCGAGCAGCTGGCCGGCGGCGATCAGCAGGGCGCCGGCGACCGAGGCGATGTAGGCGGCCCGGCGCCCGGAGGACTGGCGCAGCCCGTTGCGCAGCAGGGCCACCTTGAGGCGGGCGAAGACGGGGATCAGTGCCGTACGGCTGTCCGTGCCGCCGGCCCGGGGACCGGAGCCGGCCGGGGCGTCGAGCACGCTCATCGGTCGCCGCCCAGCCAGTCCAGGGTCTCGCCGGTGTCGCGGTCGCCCGCACCGACCAGCTCCAGGAAGGCGTTCTGCAAGGAGGTCGCCTCGCCGCGCACCTCGGCCAGTGGGCCCTGGGCCCGGATCGCCCCGGCCGCCATGACGGCCACCCAGTCGCACAACGACTCGACCAGCTCCATCACATGGCTGGAGAAGACGACGGTCGCGCCGGAACGCGTGTAGCGCTCCAGTACCTTGCGGATGGTCTGCGCCGAGACGGGGTCGACGCCCTCGAACGGCTCGTCCAGGAAGAGGACTTCGGGGTTGTGCAGCAGCGCCGCGGCGAGCCCGATCTTCTTGCGCATGCCGGTCGAGTAGTCGATGACCAGCTTGTGCTGGGAGCCCGCCAGGTCCAGCACGTCGAGCAGCTGGGTGGCCCGGCTGTCCACCTCCTGGCCGGGCAGCCCGCGCAACCTGCCGGTGTACGCGAGGAGTTCGCGGCCGGAGAGGCGCTCGAAGAGGCGCAGGCCCTCGGGCAGGACGCCGATCCGGGACTTCACCTCGACCGGGTCGCGCCAGACGTCCCGCCCGCCGACCTCGATCCTGCCCCCGTCCGGACGGAGCAGGCCGGTGACCATGGAGAGCGTGGTGGTCTTCCCCGCCCCGTTGGGACCGACGAGGCCGATGAACTTGCCCGCGGGCAGCTCCAGATCGATGCCGGCGACCGCGGTCTGCGCACCGAACCGCTTCCACAGCCCCTCGACGCGTACCGCGGGCGGTGTCGCCCGCGGCCGCTCTGTTCCGTCGTGTTCCATCAGGTCCGGCATCTGCACGCCTTTCGAAGTCCCCGTACGTACGCGGGGACCACCCTACGAAAGGCCGTCGCGGGCGTCCGCCTTCGCCCGTCCGCAGGCGTACGCGAGCGGACCGATGAGCTCCTCCACCTCGGGCAGCCAGCGGTTGGCGGTGGTGGGGGTGCGCGCCCACTGCACCGCGCCCGCGCCGCCGACCCGGGTCGGCGGCGCGACGACGTACGCGCCCTCGCCGATCCCGCACAGGCCGATCGACGCGGCGTTCCACCCGGCCCGGCGCACCAGGTCGTCCGTCTTGGCGGCGGCGCCGGGCAGCACGAAGAACTGCATCCGGCGGTCCGGGGTGCGGGTGACGGGGCCGAGCGGCAGGCTCATCCGCTCCATCCGGGCGAGGGCCAGGAAGCCGGCCGACTCCGGTACGTCGAGGGCGTCGAAGGTGCGTCCGGTGGGCAACAGCACGGCCGCGCCCGGGTGCTGGGTCCACAACCGGCGGGCCGCCGCGCCGCTTCCGGTGGCCCCGTCCGCCCAGCCGTCGCCGGTGGGATGGGCGCCGGGCGCGGCACAGCCGTCCTCGCCGCACGAGCACCGCCCGCCGCCGGACGGCTCCAGCCAGGTGCCGGGGCAGACGTCCCAGTGCCTCTCCTCCGTGTACCGCACGGCGGCGTCGAGCAGCTGCTCCGCGCGCTGCCGGGGGACCTGCGCGGTTTCCATGACTCCGATGGGCTCTTCCACGCTCGGCTCAACTACAGGCTTCACGAAGAGTTACGGCCGCCCGGTACGCGGATCCGCATACGGGGCGCACGGGTGCATGGGCGGGGGCGCGTGGGAGAGGCACGGGCCCCGGGCGGGTAACTGGTTACGGGACATCCGGGCGGTGCGGTTCGGTGCGGCATTTTAGGTACTCGCCGTGACGAATGAGGTAAGTCGCGCGGAAAGTGACCAACACGATGAATTCGCGCATTTCTCAGGCATATGTCGGGCAGTGATCCGGCCACCGATCACTGCGGCCTCAGGGGGATACACATGGCAGCCAGGCCACTCGTCGCACGCCAGCCGAACGAACGGCTCCAGGCGCTCATCCAGGAAGCCGGATGCTCCAACGCGGGCCTGGCCCGCCGGGTCAACATGGTCGGGGCCGAGCGCGGCCTCGACCTCCGCTACGACAAGACATCCGTGGCCCGCTGGCTGCGCGGCCAGCAGCCACGCGGCCGGGCGCCGGGCACCATCGCCGAGGCGCTGGGCCGCAAGCTGGGCCGTACGGTCACGATCGACGAGATCGGCATGGCCAACGGCAAGAACCTCGCCTCCGGCGTCGGCCTCCAGTTCGCCCCCACGGTCATCGGGGCGATCGAGCAGGTCTGCGAGCTGTGGCGCAGCGACGTCGGCCGCCGCGACTTCCTGTCCGGCTCGACGGTCGCCTCCTCCGCCCTGGTGGAGCCCAGCCGGGACTGGCTGATCACCGGCGCCGACCCGCAGGTCGCCCGCGCGGCCGGCTCCCGGGTCGGGAAGTCGGACGTGGCGGCGGTGCGGGCGACGACGGAGGCGCTGGTCGACCTCGACCACCGCTTCGGCAGCGGCCATGTGCGGCCGGTCCTCGTGCACTACCTCAACAGCGTGGTCTCCGGGCTGCTTTCGGGGGCGTACCGCGAATCGACCGGCCGCCAGTTGTTCGGCGCGGTCGCCCGGCTCACCGAACTCGCCGGGTACATGGCCGTCGACACGGGCCAGCCCGGCCTCGCCCAGCGCTACTACATCCAGGCCCTGCGCCTCGCACAGGCGGCGGGCGACCGCGCCTACGGCGGCTATGTGCTGGCCGCGTCCATGAGCCACCTCGCCGCCCAGCTCGGCAACCCGCGCGAGATCGCGCAGCTGGCGCGGGCCGCGCAGGAGGGGGCGCGCGGCCGGGTCACGCCGCGCGCGGAGGCGATGTTCTACGCGGCGGAGGCGCGCGGCCACGCGCTGCTCGGTGACGCGCGTGCCTGCCTGGAGGTGGCGGGGCGGGCCGAGGCGGCCCTCGGACAGGCCGCGCCGGACACCGGGGACGACCCCGACTGGATCGCCCACTTCGACCACGCCTACCTCGCGGACGAACTGGCGCACTGCCACCGCGACCTCGGGCAGGCGGAGGCCGCCGCGCGCCGGGCGAAGGAGTCCCTGGACGGCCACCCGGAGTCCCGGGCCCGCCGTCGCGGTATCGGGCTCGCGCTGCTGGCCACGGCCCAGGTGCAGATGCGGGAGGTGGAGCAGGCATGCCACACGGGGACGCGGGCGATGGAGCTGCTGGGCACGGTGCGCTCCAGCCGGGGCGCGGAGTATCTGGAGGACCTCCAGCAGCGTCTGCTGCCGTACGGGGACGAGCCCGCGGTACGGGAGTTCGGCGCGCGCCTGGAGCTCCAGGCGGCCTGAGGAAACCCGGGCGGCGAGCGAGAGGGGCCCTTAACTGCGTCTTGAGGGGGCGTGGTGTTACACCCTGTACCGCGGGCAGACGGGGGACAGCGGGCACTTGGCGAACGGCGGCTGCCACCCGATAGCGTGAGCCGACGATTCCATAGTTGACACGTAGGAGTCCCGGTGACACAGAGCGGACAGGGCGACGAGCAGCAGCCCCCTGCTGTACGGCCCGCACACGAGGGTGTCGTGCTGCCCTCGGACGGCGGCGAGCCCTGGACGCCGGGGGGCGCCGCGGACCGGGCGGCCCCGGCCGGCGGGCAGCCGTGGGGACAGCCCTGGGGCCCGCAGGACGGCGGCGGCCAGGGCGGTTACGGCTACCCGCAGCAGCAGCCGTACCAGGCGGCCCCGCAGCAGCAGGCCCCGCAGCAGCAGGGCCCGTACGGACAGCAGCAGTACGGCGGGCAGGACGCGTACGGCCAGGGGCAGCAGCAGCCCGGTGCCTACGGCCAGGGCGGGCCGTACCAGGGCGCCCAGCCGCCCGCCCAGCCCCGGCCGCCCGCGCAGCCCCAGCCGTACGCGCAGCCGCTGCCGCCCGAGGCCGGGTCCGGCGCGGCACCCGGCGGTGACGCCGACGCCACGCAGTACATCGCGCCCATCCCCGCGGGCCCCGCGCCCGGCGGGATGCCGCCGGAGAACCCCGCGGAGTCCACGCGGTTCCTGGGCCCCGCCGCGCAGGCCCCCCAGGGCGGCGGGGACGCCGAGGCGACGCAGTACATACCCCCGGTGCCCGGCGGAGCCCCGTACGGCATCCGGCCCGGGGCCCCCGGCGAGCGGCAGCCGCCCGCGGAGTTCGACAACCTCTTCCGCAGCGACGCGCCCGAGGGTGCGACGCAGCAGATGCCCCGGTTCGACCCGGCCCAGCAGCAGCCCCCGTACCAGCAGAGCCCGCAGCCGCAGCCGTACCAGGCGGGTCCGCCGCCGCAGCAGGGCTTCCAGCAGCCGCCGCCCCCGTACAGCGGTCCGCAGGACGGCGGTGTGCAGGACGAGGGGGACGGCGGCGGGCGGCGCAAGCGGTCCGGTGCGGTGCCGCTGATCGCGGCGGTCGTCGTCGGGTGCGCGGTCATCGGGCTCGGCGCGGGCGCGCTGATGAGCGGCGGCGACGACGACAAGGACGCCAAGCAGCCGGTGGCGTCCGCCGGTTCGCCGGCCGCCGGTGAACCGTCCAAGGGGGAGGAGCAGCCCGCGGCGGACCCGGCGAAGCCGCAGGCCGAGGCGCTGGACAAGCTCCTCGCGGACAGCAACAACAGCCGTGCGGCGGTGATCGGCGCGGTCGAGAAGACCAAGAACTGCACCGATCTGGACAAGGCCGTCTCCGACCTCAAGGGCGCCGCGACACAGCGCCGCGACCTGGTCACCCGGCTCCAGACGCTGTCCGTCGACAAGCTGCCGAACCACGATCAGCTGACGGCCTCGCTCACCAAGGCATGGCAGGCGTCCGCGGCCGCCGACGACCACTACGCGGCATGGGCGGCGCAGGCCAAGAGCAAGAAGGTCTGCAAGCACGGGCACGCGAAGACGACCTCGCACACCCAGCAGGCGACCGTGAAGAGCGGCGAGGCCAGCACGGCGAAGCGGCAGGCGGCCGGGCTGTGGAACAAGATCGCGGAGAAGTACGGCCTGACGCGGCGCGAGGCGACCGCGCTGTAGGGCCTTTCGTTCGGATCAGGCCGGCTCAGCGGGTGGCGCTGGCGTCGACGAGGGTCTCCGTGACGTCCACGAAGCCCTTCCGCTCGGCGACCAGCCGCCCGTCCCGCACCACCTGGAACGTCACCTTGCTGTTGACGATGCGCGGGTACGACCGTGAGCCGATCATGTCCTCGTAACGCCAGCGCAGCACGGGCGTGAGACCGCCGGTGTCCGCGCGGACGCCCCCTTTGAGGGCCTCGGTGACCTTCGCGGCGGTGATCCGGGACTCGTGCATCGACTCGACGAGCGACTTCAGCGCGGTGTACGCGACCCATGTGGTCTGCACGCCCGTGTCGTCCGGGTCGATCCGGTTGTCGCCGAAGGCCTGCTCACGGATCACCTTCCGCATCGGATTCCACCGGTCGTCGCCCGCGGCCGGGTACCAGCCGGTGACGTACGCCCCCTCGAACGGGCTGTCCCGGCCCCCGGTGCGGTCGATCAGCGGCTGTTCGACGCTGCCGAGCACGGACGCCACCCGCACGTCGGCGCCCGCCGGCTCCAGCCGCCGGAACGAGTCGAAGAACGTCTCCGTACGCTCGCCGAGCACGGACGTCACGCACCCCCCGTCCGTGCCCGCGCCGGACAGCGCGCGCTCCGCCTCCTCGTCGTACGAGGTGACGCCCTCGGCCGTCGGTATGTCGAGCTGCGGGGGCCGGCCGGCGCTCTTGAGCCCCGTGTGCAGCAGCCACGACTGGCTGTCGCCCTCCAGCGTGTCCGGGCGCACCAGCGAGACCCGGTCGCAGCCGTGCGCGAGCTGTTCGGCGGTGCCAGCGAGCAGCGCGGACTGGCCGCCGGTCAGCGGATAGGACGTGTAGCTGCGGAACTCGTCCTCGGAGGCCCCGTAGCCGCCGATGTACGGGATGTCGGCGACCTCCAGCGGGGCCAGGGACGCCCGCCCGTGCCGGCTGTAGGAGCCGAGGACCGCGACCGCCTTCTCCTCCACGGCCCGGCGGGCACAGTCGCCCGCGCCGGCCGGGGTGTCCTGTTCGTCACAGGTGACGACGCGCAGTTCGTGCCCGTCGATGCCGCCGGCGGCGTTGACCCAGCGCCCGTACGCCTGCGCCATCGCGGTCATGCCCGCCATGTTCGCCGCGTCCGGGGCGGAGGCGCCGCCCGGTGCCCAGGTGACGACGGTGACGGGCTCCCCGGAGTCCCCCGAGGCTCCAGGGAGCGCGCCGCAGCCGGTCAGCAGCAGGGCCCCCGCCGCCACCGCACCGGTGAGTGTCCTGAGGGGGCGGGGGGAAGGGGGGCGTCGCCGTCCGGTCATGGCCCCAGAGCCTTCCCGGCCCCGGGTAACGCAGTGGTGGCCCGTCCTCAACGCCCGGTGACGTCCCGGTGAACGCCGGGGGCCGGTCGAGGGTGCCGGAAAGGGAACGTACGATCGACAACCGTGCAGCAAGGTTCCGAGAACTCTTCCCGTCGCGGCCGTCGCTCCTCCACCATGGGCGGCATGCCGCTCAACGACCTTCCGTGGTGGCGCTGGCGCAGCAACGTGCGCTCGGCGCTGCACATGCTCTCCGATCCCACCTTCCACCACGAGTGCTGGCTGGCCGGCCGGGAGGGGTACGGCGACGTCACCGACGCCGTGTACCGCCTGGTCGAGGACACCTGGCTCGACAACTGGTCCGCCGAGAAGTACGTCGGCACGATCTTCCGGGACGCCACCGAGGCCGCCCTCGTGGACGCCGCCGTGCTGCGGGTGCTGCGCATCATGCACCAGGTCGGCGCGGACGCCCCCGTCTCCGCCTACCTGGAGCACCACGGCTGGCCGGAGGCGGTCGCCGCCACCCGCGAGGCCCATGTGCTGCTGTCCACCAACGACGGCGAGGACCCGGACGTACCGCCCCGCTCCCTGGACGTGCTCCGCATTCTGACCAGGTCCGCCTGAAGGCGCGTCGTTGTGGCACGCTACGGGGATGACCGCGCCGCAGCCTGCCGACACCGCCTCCGACCAGTACGTCCTCACGCTGTCCTGCCCGGACAAACAAGGCATCGTGCACGCCGTGTCGAGCTATCTCTTCATGACCGGCTGCAACATCGAGGACAGCCAGCAGTTCGGGGACCACGACACGGGTCTGTTCTTCATGCGCGTCCACTTCTCGGCGGGCACCCCGGTGACCGTCGACAAGCTGCGGGCCAGCTTCGCCGCGATCGGTGACTCCTTCGCCATGGACTGGCAGATCCACCGCTCGTCGGAGCGGATGCGGATCGTGCTGATGGTCAGCAAGTTCGGCCACTGCCTCAACGACCTGCTCTTCCGGTCCCGGATCGGCGCCCTGCCGGTCGAGATCGCCGCCGTCGTCTCCAACCACCCGGACTTCGCCGAGCTCGTCGCCTCGTACGACGTGCCCTTCCGGCACATCCCGGTGACCCGCGACAACAAGGCGCAGGCCGAGGCGGAGCTGCTGGAGCTGGTCCGCGAGGAGAACGTGGAGCTGGTCGTCCTGGCCCGCTACATGCAGGTCCTCTCGGACGACCTGTGCAAGCAGCTCAGCGGCCGGATCATCAACATCCACCACTCCTTCCTGCCGAGCTTCAAGGGCGCCAAGCCCTACCACCAGGCGCACGCGCGCGGCGTGAAGCTCATCGGCGCCACCGCCCACTACGTGACGGCCGACCTCGACGAGGGGCCGATCATCGAGCAGGAGGTGGAGCGCGTCGGCCACGGCGTGACCCCGGACCAGCTGGTCGCGATCGGCCGCGACGTGGAGTGCCAGGCGCTGGCCCGCGCCGTGAAGTGGCACGCGGAACGCCGCATCCTGCTCAACGGCCGCCGCACGGTCGTCTTCGACTGAGCGGGGCCCCTAGAGCCGGCTGAGCGAGGCGGCCGCGAAGAGCACGTCGCGGATCGCCTCGCGGTCCCCGCGCTGCCCGGCCGCCGCCTCCACGGGCGGCACGTGCCCCGCCACCAGCCGGCAGAACTCCACGCCGTCCAGCGCGACCTGCGCCACCGTGTGCTCGGCCGAGCCGAGCGCGGCGGGCGAGTCCAGCGCCACGTACCAGTCGCCGCCGCCCGAGCCCTCGATCTCCAGATGCAGCGAGCGCCCCGGCGAACCGGCCGTCACCAGCTGCCGGGCCGGTCCCGCCAGCCCCGACCGCCGCCGCACCGCCAGCGCGGCGGGCAGCATCCGGACCGCGAGGTCGATCATCCGGTGCAGATGCCCGGCGGACGGCGGCTCGTACGGGTAGTCCACCGCCTTCGCGATGTCCCCCGCGTGCACCCAGCACTCGAAGGCCCGGTCCAGCAGGGCGTCCTGCAACGGCAGCGCGAAGTCCCCGTACGACACGGACAGGTCCGCGACCCCGCGCCCGGCGAACGACACCGTCCGGATCAGCGTGTGGCTCTGCTCCCGCCACGGTTCGCGCACGGCCCGGGTCGGCGGAACCCGGGTGGCGGACCAGTACGACTCGGTGCGCGCGGTGGGGGAGAGCGTGCCGGGCAGCGGGTCGTCGAGCCCGAGGGCGGCGCCGACCAGGCCGTCCACGGTCATGAGGTGCCCGATCACCCCGGCGACGGTGGTCCGGCGGCCCGCCTCCCGCTCGCCCTCGAACCACTGCAGCCGCACCGGGGCGTGCCACTCGGCGCTCCCGATGTCCCGCAGCAGCGCGTCGAGCCGCGCCGTCTCGGCGTCGTACGGGGCGGCCCAGCCGGGCACCGGGATCTTCGCGGGCCGCCGGCTCAGGCAGTTCTCCAGCACCCGGGACCGCAGCAGCGGGTCCAGGTCCAGGCTGCCGTCGGTGTGCAGCAGCCCGACCGCGTCCCGCAGCCGCAGCGCCTCGTCCGCGCAGGGCGCGCACTCGGTCAGGTGCGCCTCGACGGCCGCGGTCTCCTCGGCGGAGCACGCGGCGAGCGCCCAGGCCCCGAGGAGCGCCTGGAGCACGCGGTGCGGCAGGACGAGGGCGGGCGGTGCGGGCTCCTCCGCGACGGGCTCGGGCACCGGCTCGGGCTCAGGCTCCGCGACGGGTTCCGCCACCGGCTCCGGCGCCGGTACGGGCGTCAGGTCGGCGAAGTCGTCCGCGGCGGGACGGGGGCCCGGTATGCGCCGGGCGCCCCGTACCTCCTCGTCGCGGCCTTCCTCGTCCCGGCCGCCGGCGCCGTCGCTCACAGCGCCCTCCCGTATCCGGGCGGCGGGGCGCCCTCCAGCGGCCGGGTCCGGGCGGTGGACAACAGCTGCAGCCCGAGCCGCAGCCGGCGCCGCGCCTCGTCCTCGGTGACCCCGAGGTCCGCCGCGGTCTGCCGGTAGTCGCGGCGCTGCACGTATGCCAGCTCCAGGGCGGCCCGCAGCGGCGCGGGCATGGACGAGACGATGTAGTCGGCCCGGGCCGCCGCGGTGGCCCGGCGCACCCGCTCCTCCAGCCCGTCGGGATCATCCGGGTCGTCGCGGTCCTCGTCCCCGCCCCGGCGCAGCCGCCGCACGGACTCGCGGTGGGTGAGACGGGCCACCCAGGCCCGCATGGAGCCCTGCCTCGGGTCGTACGCGTCCGGGTTCTCCCAGACGTAGCCGAAGACCTCGCGGGTGACCAGGTCGGCGGCGTCCTCGTCGTCCAGCATCCGGTGGGCCTGGCTGTGGACGAGGGCGGCGAACCGGTCGTACATCTCGCCGAGCGCGGCCGCCTCGCCGTGCGACAGCCGCTGCTGCATCCTGCGGTCCCAGCGCGGTGGTGCGTTTTTGGCCATCCGACCCTCCACCCCCTCCGCCATCGGCCCCGGGCCGTGCCAGTCCCTCTCATCTCCTGCTCGTCCTGTCCGAATGTAGTCGGCCGCCCCGGTCGGGCACGCCCCTTTACGACAAGTACGTCTGCGAACACGCCGTCCTCCCGAGGTCGGTGTTTCGCGAGGGGCGTGTGGGGGCAGCCGCCAAGGAGGAACCCGGACCTCCGGATCACCGGGTTCCCCGGAATCCCCGGAACGAGAGGCCCAGTCACGTGACCCTGAAAGTCTCGGAGACCGAGCGGGGCGGATGGACCGTGCTGCACATAGGCGGGGAACTGGACCTGCTCACCTCGGCCACGGTCCGCCAGTCCGTGCACGACGTGGTCGCCGTGGGCCGCCACGACGTCGTCCTCGACCTGTCCGGAGTCCAGTTCTGCGACTCCAGCGGGGTCGGGGTGCTCATCGCCCTGCGCCGCCTGATGCGGTCCTGCGGGGGCCGGCTGCGCCTCATCCTGCCCGCCCGGGGCGCGGAGGAGGGCTCCCACGTCAACCGCGTGCTCGCCGCCCTCGGCGTGCGCCGCTTGTTCGAGGTCTACCCGGACTGGGACGCGGCCGTCGACGAGGAGGCCGAGCCGCTGACGGCCTGAAACCGTCGTCGCGGTCCCTTGATGCGCGGCTGTCACGGGGCTGGGGCCTGCAAGTGACACGTGACGCCTGAACGCGTCGTACGCTCCCCGCATGGACAGCGCAGAGTATGAGCGCAAGATCGCCTTCCGCTTCGCCGCCTTCGACCAGGACGGCAACGGATACATCGATCGCGCGGATTTCAACGCCGCCGCGGCCCGTCTGCTCACCGAGTTCGGTACGACGGCCCGCTGCGACAAGGGGCAGGCGCTCTACAACGGCGCCGAGGCGTTCTGGCAGGGCATGGCGGGCATCGCCGACGTGGACGGGGACCAGCGCGTCACCCGTGAGGAGTTCGTCGGCGGGGCGGTGAAGCGGCTGCGCGACAACCCGGAGCGGTTCGCGGAGATCGCCCGCCCGTTCCTCCGCGCGGCGCTCGCGGTCGCGGCCGGCCCGTCCGGCGACCGCAGGGCGCCGGTGCCGGCCGTGGAACGTGCGCTGAAGGTCCTCGGCGCGAGCCCGGACGCGGCGGCGTTCGCCGCGCAGAGCCTGGACACGGACCGGGACGGCGGGGTCGTCGAGGAGGACGCGGTGGCCGCGCTCGCGGCGTACGTGACGGTGATCGAACCGCACCAGGAATCGACCCACCCCACGGCGTGACGCAGCGCGACGGCCGGTCACCGGAACCGGCTCGTGTCCTTTGCGTGATTCGTCACGGGGTGGAGTCGGTGTCCGCCTCGGGTACCCTCCGTGGGATGCGAGTGGTTCTGGAACCTGGCGGTCCGGGTGCGGCCTGTGCGGCGCCCCGGGTCCGCGCGAGGTGTGCTGCTCGCGGTCGGCGCAGCGGGGCCGGGCCTGCCGGGAAGGCGGTTCCCCGGCGCGTGCGGCGTCACTGTTCGACTCTCCGCAATGTGCGTCGCACAGTATGCACTACGCGTACTCCTTCGCGCTGGAATATGCCCGAAGCGCTTGTTGCGGTGACTGTACGTCAACCATGCTGTCGTGCAAGGGAATCACGTTCCGTGACCCTGAGGAGGCGCGAGGCGATGTGTCCGCCGGTTCGGATGGTGTGAGCGGTGCAGGTGCTTCAGGTTCAGTTGGAGGTCGGGCCCGACCCCGCGGAGGTCGGACGGGCCCGCAGATGGGCGCGCTCACGGCTCGCCGGGTCCGGGGTGCGGGACGACGAGCCGCTGGCCGAGACCCTCATCCTGCTCATCTCGGAGCTCGTCACCAACGCGGTCGTGCACACCGGCTGTCCGGCCGTGCTGCGCATGCTGTTCGGCTCGACGGACTCCCCAGACTCCCCGGACTCCCCGGGCGGCGCCGGGACCGTGCGGGTCGAGGTGGCCGACGCCAGCTGCCGCCCGCCGCAGCAGCGGCACGCGCGCGGTGAGGACACCGGCGGCAGGGGCCTGGAGCTGGTCGACGGCCTGGCCGACCGCTGGGGCTGGCAGCCGGAGGGCGCGGGCAAGCGCATCTGGTGCGAGGTCGACCGCAGCGGCCCGCTGATCCAGGGCCGGCTCCAGCCCGGCGTCCACGGCGCCGAGCCGAGCCCCGCGGTCCCCTAGGCCGCCTGGGTCCCTTAGGCCCGGTTCCCGGCCGCCGAGCGGAACGTGCGCCGGTAGACCGTCGGGGAGACGCCCAGCGCCGCCTGGAGGTGCTGGCGCAGGGACGTGGAGGTGCCGAAGCCGGCGTCCCGGGCGACCTGGTCGATGGACAGGTCGGTGGACTCCAGGAGCCGGCGCGCCAGCTCCACCCGCTGCCGGGTGAGCCACTGCACGGGGCTGACGCCGACCTCCTCGCGGAACCGCCGGGTGAACGTGCGTACGCTCATCGACTCCTGCTGGGCCATGTCCCGCAGCAGGATCGGCCGTTCGAGCCGGGCCAGTGCCCAGGCCCGCGCGGTGGTCGTCGTGGCGAACTGGGTGTCCGGGACGGGCCGCTGGATGTACTGCGCCTGCCCGCCGTCGCGGTGCGGCGGCACGACGGTGCGCCGGGCGACGTCGTTGGCGATGGCCGTCCCGTGGTCGCGGCGCACCATGTGCAGGCAGAGGTCGATCCCGGCGGCGACCCCGGCGGAGGTCAGCACGTCGCCGTCGTCGACGAACAGGACGTCGGGGTCGACCCGCACGGCGGGGAACAGCCGCTGGAAGTGGTCGGCGTGGGCCCAGTGCGTGGTGGCGGGGCGCCCGTCGAGATACCCGGCGGCGGCCAGGGTGTAGCTGCCGGTGCAGATGGACACCATCCGGGTGCCCGGCCGGACGTGTGCGAACGCGGCGGCCAGTTCGTCGGTCAGCCGGCCCTCGTCGTACACGGGGCCCAGTTCGTAACTGGCCGGGATGACGACCGTGTCGGCCGTGGCGAGCGCCTCGGGGCCGTGGCCGACGGTGATCGTGTAGTCCGCTTCGGTGTGGACCGGGCCCGGCGGGCGTACCGAACAGGTCACGACGTCGTACAGCCTCCGCTCCCGTTCCTGCGGTTCCAGGGGGCGGGCGAGCCCGAAAATCCTCTGGGGGATGCCCAGTTCGAAGGGGAGCAGCCCATCGAGGGCGAGAACGACGACCCGGTGCGGCACGGCGGGCTCCCTTCGGTCCGTTCCGGTCGGCGAAAAGTGCCTAGCTGGTATAGACCATAAGCTGATACATGTCATCGCTGTGAAGGAAAAGTCAGCAGACACCGTGCGCATTCCCGCCACGGACCCCGAGGCCGCCCACGGCGGTCCGTCCCCTCTCCCGCCCCTGCCGCCGCTCTTCGAGGAGTCCGGCGGACAGCTCTGGAGCCGTAACTTCAGGCTGTTCTTCATCGCCCGGACCGCCGCCGTCTTCGGTGACGGCATGATCCCGGTCGCGCTCACCGCCGGGCTGCTCGGAGCCGGCCGCCCCGCCTCGTCCGTCGGTTACGCGCTGGCCTGCTGGATGGGCCCGCTCGCCGTGTTCGTGCTCTTCGGCGGCGTGCTCGCGGACCGGTTCACCCCGCGCCGCATGATGATCATCGCCGACGCGCTGCGGCTGGTCGGCGCCTGTCTGCTCGCCGTCTCCTTCGCCGCCGGCAACCCGCCGCTGTGGGCGGTGTACGCGCTGAGCTCGGTGGCCGGTGTCGGGGCGGCGCTGTTCCAGCCGGGCGTGGCGTCCACCGTGCCGCGCGTGGCCCCGGACGTCCAGCGCGCCAACGCCACGCTGCGCGTCTCCGAGGCGCTGATGACCATGGCGGGCCCGGCCTTCGCGGGCGTCCTCGTGGGCCTGGCGAGCGCCGGCGCGGTCTACGCGGCCAACGCCTCCACCTTCCTGGTCTCCGGGGCGTGCCTCTTCCTGCTCCGCCTGGCCCCGGCGCCCTCGGACGAGGCGCCGCGCGGCTCCTTCATGGCCGAACTCGTCGACGGCTGGAAGGAGTTCACCGCCCGGAGCTGGCTGTGGGGCGTGATCGCGGTCTGGACGGTGTACGGCTTCGCCGTGCTCGGCCCGATGCTCCCGCTCACCGCCGTCCGGGTCACCGAGGCGCACGGCTCGGGGACGTACGGCGCGATGATGGCGGTGAACGGCGCGGGCAGCGTCGTCGGCGGCCTGCTCGCCCTGCGTCTGCGCCCGCGCCGCCCGCTCGCGGCGGGGGCCGTGGCGCTGACCGGGGTGTGCGGGAACCTGATCGTGCTGGGCCTCGGGCTGCCCGTGGCGGCCCTGGGCGCCGGGCAGTTGGTGGCGGGCGCGGCCTCCGCGTTCTGGCTGGTGATGTGGTCGACCACCGTCCAGACCCACGTACCGCCCGAGTCCCTGAACCGGCTGCACGCCTACGACGTGGCCGGCTCGCTGCTGATGGTCGCGGCGGGGCGTGCGCTGGCGGGCCCGGTCGCGGACCAACTGGGCACGGGCGAGGTACTGATCGCCGGGGCGGTGATCAACATGCTGACGGTGGGCGTACTCCTCGCGGCCCGCCCGATCCGCCGCCTGGAACGCATCGGCCAGCCCCACGGCACTACTTGTTGCGCGCCCGCTCCTCCGACTGCTGCATCTCGATGACCCGCAGGACGTGTGCGCTGGTCTGCCGGCGCACACTCCCGGCGACGAGCAGCCCCGTACCGGCCACCGAGAGCGGCGCCGAAATCCCCAGCAGGGTCAGCTGCTTGGGCATGGTGGTGTCCATCTCGCAGATGGACGAGGCGCGGAAGCAGTACAGCGAGTCGTCGGTGTCCCAGATCAGGAAGCCCAGCCAGGCCCACAGCACGCAGGCGATGAGCAGCAGCAGGGAGCCCCAGCCCTGCATCAGCGAGGACCCGTGGTTGAAGTGCTGGCGTTCGGCCCACTGCATGAAGTTCCCCCGGGGACTTGGACGGAGCGGTGTGCGCCAGATCGTACGCGTATGCGGATGGCACCGGGGCCGTGGCCCGATTCTTGCGAACCATGTCCCTCGGGCCACTCGTGGGGAAGGGTTCCTCGACCGGATGCTGGGCGCGTGAATCCGACAACCGAGAGCGCCGTCCCCGTCGCCCCGCTGCCGAACGCCCCCCGCGCGCCCGGCCGGTGGCGCGTCCACCGCGCCTGGATCGTCGCCGCCGTCACCTTCGTGACGATCATCGGCGGCGCCGCCATCAACGCCCTGCCCGGGCTGCTCTTCGACCCGCTCCAGGACGAGTTCGGCTGGTCGCGCGGGGAGATCGGGTTCGCGGTCTCCATCGACATGGCGCTGTACGGGATCACCGCGCCGTTCGCCGCCGCGATGATGGACCGGTTCGGCATCCGCCGGGTGGTGGCCGTGGCGCTGAGCGCGATCGCGGCCGGGGCGCTGGCGAGCGTGTGGATGACGGCCGCCTGGCAGCTGATGCTCTACTGGGGCGTCCTCGTGGGCCTCGGCACGGGTTCGATGGCGCTCGCGTTCTCCGCGACGGTCACCAACCGCTGGTTCACCGCCCGGCGCGGCCTGGTGACCGGCGTCCTCACCGCCGCCGGCGCCTCCGGCCAGCTGGTCTTCCTCCCGCTCTGCGCGTGGATCGTGGACCGGCACGGCTGGCGCCCGGCGTCGGTGACGGTGGCGCTGGCCGCCCTGGTCGTCGTCCCGTTCGTGTGGCTCCTGATGCGGGACCACCCGGCGGACGTGGGGCTCGCCCCGTACGGCGGGGAGTACGTCGAGAAGCCGGCGCCCGCGCGCGGGGCGGCGGGCCGGGCCGTCCGGGTGCTGTTCGACGCGGCCCGTACGGGACCGTTCTGGCTGCTGGCCGGGTCCTTCGCGATCTGCGGCGCCTCCACCAACGGCCTGATCCGTACGCACTTCGTGCCCTCGGCGCACGACCACCACATGCCGATCACCGCCGCCGCCTCGCTCCTCGCGGTCATCGGGATCTTCGACATCATCGGCACGGTCTTCTCCGGCTGGCTCACCGACCGCTTCGACGCCCGCCGGCTCCTCGCGGTGTACTACGCGCTGCGCGGGATCTCGCTGCTGTTCCTGCCGCTCCTGATGCAGGCCACCGTCGAGCCGCCGATGGTCCTGTTCATCGTGTTCTACGGCCTGGACTGGGTCGCCACCGTCCCGCCGACCCTGGCCCTGTGCCGGGAGCAGTACGGCGAGGACAGCGCGATCGTCTTCGGCTGGGTCCTCGCCTCGCACCAGGTGGGCGCGGCCCTGGTCGCCTTCCTGGGCGGGGTGGCGCGGGACCACTTCGGTTCGTACAACGTCGTCTGGTACGCGGCGGGGGCGCTGTGCGCGGTGGCGACGCTGATGGTGCTGGTGATCCGGCGGGTACGGGAGCCCGCCGGGGCGGCGCTGGTGGCGTAGGGCCAGAATGCGTGCGGGAGGGGGCCCGCATGACGGAGAACACCGCGTGGCACGTACGGGAGCGGACCGAGGCGTCCGACGGCCCGTCGAATGTCTGGACGGGGCAGGCGATCGTGACCGGGGCGGTCGCGTTGTTCGTGGGCACGGCGCTCGCCGTCGAGGTGCACGGCTTCGCGGAGCTGGCCATGGACGCGCCCGCGCCGCCGGACGGACCCGGATGGGCGCTGGTCCTGCTGCCGTTCCTGACGTGCTTCGGCGCTCCGTTCGCGCTGTTGGCGAGTCTCCTGGTGGCGCTGCCGACGGTGTCCACGGCTCGTTGGGTGAGCGCCCGGACGACCGGGCCGGACACCTGGTGGTGGGTGCCGGTCGTCGCCGTGGTGGCGGTGAGCGCGGGCGTGTCGGTCGTGGCCGTCATCCGGCAGCCGGGGTCCGGCCCGCTTACCGTGGCCTGGCTGGTGAGTGCGCCGCTGCTCACCGGATCGGCGCTCCTGGCACGGGACGCCGCACTGCATGGGCGCCGGATCCTGCGCGTCTTCGGCTACGGAGCGCTGGCGGCGGTGGCGGTGGCCGGCATCGCCGGTGCCGCGTACGGGACCGGGGTGGTCACCGAGTACCGCCCGCCGACGATGGACGCCGCCGGGCTCGCGGGCACCTATACGGACGGACGCGGCGGCACCCTGTGGCTGGCCGCCGACGGCACGGCCCGCGCGGAGGACCTCAAGTTCCACTGCACGGGCGTGGGTACCTGGTCGTACGAGCCCGACGGCCCCACCGCCTGGGACCAGCTCGTGCTGCTCAGGGTCACGGACTGCTCGCTCGACTGGCGGATCAACGGTACGCCGGAGCACCCGAAGCTGAATCGGGAGTACGGCACGGCGGACGACCCGCACTGGTACACCCTCGCCCGCTGACGCTCAACCCCGCTTCCGGGCAACCCGCTTCGCGATCTTCTCCGCGTCGCGGGCCAGTTCGCGGAGCATGCCGCTGATGGGGTTGGTGAAGCCGGTGAAGTAGAGGCCGGGGGCCTGCTTGGGGGTGCGGGCGCCGTGCACCAGCGGGCGGCCCCGGCCGTCCAGTGTCCCGAGGTGGCCGACCAGGGGTTCGAGGGCCCGGCGGTAGCCGGTCGCGGCGATCACGGCGTCCGGGGTGACCCGGGTGCCGTCCGCGAGGACCACCGCGTCCTCGTCGAACGATTCGACGGCCGCCACCGGGACGACCCGGCCGCGCTTCACCGCGTCGATCAGGCCGACGTCCTGGACGGGGATCGCGCCCTCCTTGACGCGGGAGTACAGGCCCGTGTCCGGCCGGGGCAGCCCGTGCGCCGACAGGTCCGGCACGGCCGCGCGCGCCATCAGGCGGCCGGCCCGGTCCACCAGGGCGACGGGCAGCCGGCGGACCAGGATGCCGGTGGCCTGCGCGGGCCAGCCCGCCGTGGAGCGGCGCACGATGTGCGGGACGGTGCGCACCGCGAGGCGTACGCGGGAGGCGCCGCCCTCCACGAGGTCCACGGCGATCTCCGCGCCGGTGTTGCCGACGCCGACGACCAGGACGTCCTTGCCCGTGTACGGGGCGGGGGAGCGGTAGTCCGAGGCGTGGAGCAGTTCGCCGGTGAACGTCTCGCGGCCCGGCCAGTCGGGCAGGTGCGGGGTGTGGTTGAAACCGGTGGCGACGACGACGGCGCGGCCGGTCAGCTCACGGCCCCCGCTCGCGCTCAGCCGCCAGCCGCTGCCGTCCGCCGCCCGGTCGATGCGGGAGACCTCGACGCCCGTGATCACTTCCAGTTCGTGGTGCTCGGCGTACTTCTCCAGGTAGCGCACCACGTTGTCGCGGGCCACCCAGCGGCCGAACTTCCTGGGCATCGCCAGCCCGGGCAGCGCGGACCAGCGCCGGGTGGTGTGCAGGTGCAACCGGTCGTAGTGGCCCCGCCAGGACGCGCCGACGCTCCCGGACTTCTCCAGCACGACGGCCCGGACGCCCCGCGCGCGCAGGGCGGCCGCGGCGGCCAGTCCGCCCGGACCGCCGCCGATGACGTAGACGGGGCGGTCCTCGGTGAGGTCGGTGGGGGCCGGGGAGGTGCTACCGGCGGTAGGTGCGCTGTCGGACATGCTTCGGAGGGTAATCGCGTGACTCCTTGATGGGTCTCGGTCAAGACCGGAATCGATTGCGAATTGATCACGGTCGAACGCGGGTGCGGTCGCGGCCCCCGGGCGTCGGCCGGAACGTGCCCGGTGGCACGCTGGAGGGCCCGATCCGTACGGCCGTGAGGGAAGCATCCGTTGAGTACCGGCAGCTACTACGAGCGCATCGACGCCCACCACTACAAGCCGACCGCGCACGCGAGCGGCGCGTGGAGCACGGACGAGGTGCACTTCAGCCCGCTCGGCGGCCTCCTCGTCCACGCCGTCGAGCGCCACCTCGCGGACCGGCCCGGCGAGCGGCTGCTGCTGTCGCGGGTGAGCTTCGACATCCTCGGCCGGCTCGCCCTGGACGAGTGCGAGATCCGCGTCGAGACCGTCCGCCCCGGCCGCACCATCGAGCTGGTGGAGGCCGTCGCCCTCATCGCGGGCCGTCCGGTCGTACGGGCCAGGGCCTGGTCCCTCGCGCCCGTGGACACCACCGAGGTCGCCGACGGCGAGGACGACCGGCTCACCCCGCCGGAGGCGCTCGCGCCCTGGCCGATGGCCGACCTCTGGCCCGGCGGCTACATCGCCTCCCTGGACGTCCGCCCGCTCGCCCCGCCCCTGCCCGGCCGCACGACCGCCTGGATCTCCACGCCGCTCGACCTCGTCGCGGGCGAGACCGCCGGCCCGGTGGCCTCGTACGTGGCGCTCGTCGACACCGCCAACGGCATCGCCGTACGCGAGCAGCCGACCGAGTGGATGTTCCCCAACGTCGACCTGACGATCCACCTGCACCGGCAGCCCGAGGGCCGCTGGACCGGCCTCGACACCACGGTCGTCTTCGGGCCCACCGGTCAGGGGATCACCAGCACGGTCCTGCACGACGTCAACGGGCCGGTCGGCCGGGCGGAACAGATCCTCACCGTCCGCCCGCTCTGAGGGGGCTCACTGCTTCCTGCGGCGTTCGCGCAGCCCGGGGCGGCGGATGCGGACGCCGCCCACGCCGCAGGAGCCGCTGAGCCTCAGCAGCGGCGCGCCCGGTGCCCGCTCGCCCGTGACCTTCGACTTCAGGCCCCCGAGCGCCGGATCCAGCGCGTCCGTGTCCACGCCCCAGCCGTCCGGGACCACGATCCGGGCACCGCCCATCTGTCCCTCCACCTCCACCTCGATCACGCGCAGCCGGCACTCGGTCCGGCTGAAGTCGAGGTGGGCGCCGCCGATGCCCCCGTGGACCACGAGGCGCGGCGGGACCTGCCAGGCGCCCTTGCGCTGCACGCCGTGGATGCCACCGCGCAGGACCAGCGGCTCGCCCGTGCTCTGCGCGGCCGGGCCGCCCAAGTCATCGGTGAGCGGGGCGAGTTCGCCGTACGTCTTCGCCGTGAGGGCCAGCTCGAGCCGTTCGTTCAGCTCGTCCAGGTCGATCCGCCCCTCCGCCGCAGCCTCCCGCAACTGCTCCACCACCGCCTCGCGGTCGTCATCGGATGCGCGCAGGCGGGCGGCGGAACGGGCGAGTTCGGCAGTCATGCACCTGATGATACGGAGACCGGGGCGGTTCAGCGCCGCCTGGGCCGCTCCATCCACGGGCCGAACTCGCTCTCCAGGACCAGCCGCCCGAGCTTCCGGTACTCCGCCAGGACCGCCGCGACCAGCTGCTCGGTGTCCAGCGGTCGGCCCGTCTCCGCCGCCTGGTACGCGGCGGTGACCGCGCAGGCCCGGATCGAGCCGCCCGTCAGCTCGAACCGCTCCGCGCACGTCACCAGGTCCAGGTCCGGGGCGCGGGGGATCTCCGTACCCAGGCAGCGTTTCCACAGGGCGAGCCGCTGCTCGGCGTCCGGTACGGGGAAGTCGGCGACCACGTCGAGCCTGCGGGTGAACGCCTCGTCCAGGTTGGCCCGCAGGTTGGTGGTGAGTACGGCGATGCCGTCGAAGGACTCGATGCGCTGGAGCAGGTAGGCCGACTCCACGTTGGCGTGCCGGTCCTGCGCGTCCTTGACCTGTGAACGCTTCCCGAAGACGGCGTCCGCCTCGTCGAACAGCAGCACCGCGTTGACGTCGGACGCCTCGACGAAGATCCGCTCCAGGTTCTTCTCGGTCTCGCCGACGTACTTGTCCACCACGGACGACAGGTCGACGACGTACAGCTCCATGCCCAGGTCCGCCGCGACGACCTCCGCCGACATGGTCTTGCCCGTCCCGGACTCCCCGGCGAACAGCGCGACGATGCCCCGCCCCCGGCCGCCGCCCGGCCGCATCCGCCACCGGCCGAGCACCTGGTCCCGGTGGCGGGCGCGCAGCGCCAGGTCCGACAGCTGGCGTCGGGTCGCCGGGGGCAGCACGAGGTCGTCCCAGCCGACCGTGGGCTCGATGCGGCGGGCGAGCCGGGCGAGCCCGGCGCCGTTCTGGGCCCGGACGGCGGTCCGCAGGTCCTCCGGCGCCACCGGGCGGCCCTCGAGGGCGGCCAGCCGGGAGGCCACGGAGGCGGCCCGGCGGATCTGGCCGGAGTCCAGCCGGTAGGCCCGGGTGGCGTCGGCGAGGCGGTCGCCGGCGGCGGCCTCCGGTCCGTCGGCCCCACCGGCCTCGGCGAGCGCGCCGCGCCACCGCCGTACCGCGTCCGCCGGGTCCGCCGGGTGCACCGTGACCGTCACCGGGCTCTCGGCGGCCCACAGCGGGTCCCAGTGCTTCTTCCCGTACAGGATCAGGGGCGAGCCGCCGCCGACCGCCGCGCAGAGCGCCCCGAGCAGGGCGGCGCCCTTCGGCTGCTCCGGGGTCAGGGTCTCCAGCGGGCCGAGGACGAGACCGCCGCCGCTCAGCCGGGCCTCGGTCGCCAGCATGCGTACGACGCGGTCCGGTTCGGGCGCCGCCGCCAGGGCCGCCGGGTCCACGACGAGCGGGCGCTGCCCGGCCGAGGCGAGCGCGGCCGTGGCGAGGCGGGCCGGGTCGCCGCCCCGGTCCAGCAGATGCACCAGACCGCTCCCGGTGCCGGCCGCCGCCGCGACGCGCAGGGTGACCGGGCAGTCGTCCGGCTCCTCCCGCCGCCCGGCCGCCCGGACCAGGCCGTGCACCCGCGCGTCCACCTCGTCGTCCCCGAGCAGATGCGCGGTGATCCGGTCCGGGACGCGCAGCACCCGGGAGAGCAGGGGGCGTTCGGGCTCCAGCACCTCCACCAGACCGGCCGCGACGAGCGGCGCGGACGGCGAGAACCGGAACCGGCCGGGGCCCGCGCAGGGCAGGCCGCACAGTTCGAGCGCGAGGCCGATCGTGGCGCGGCGCCGGGTCAGGTCGTCGTTGAGATACCCGTACAGCCGCTCGAACCGGACGTCGATGTCCGGCGCCATGGCGACGAGCAGGAGGTCGAGATCCGGCGCGACCAGCCCGAACCGCTCGGCCAGCCCGGCGACCCGGCCGCGCTCGGGCGGGGCGTCGGGGCCGGGGCCCGGTACGGGGCGGAACGCGTCGCGTGAGTCCAGGACGCGTTCGGCGGCGGCGGGCGTGAGGTACTGGCCCCGGAACGGATCGTCCGGCTCCGGATCGGCCTCCCGCCGCAGCGCGACGGCGAGCCGTACGCGGTGCTCGATGTGCCCGAGCCGCTCCCAGAGATCCGCGAGTGCGGTGTCAGGTGGGGCGGCGAGCTGCTGCGCGGTGGTCACCGGGTCGCCCCGCCCCCGCGCCTGCGCCGCCCCGGGGGCAGCTGGCGCTCGCGCTCGGCGGCGAAGCCCTCGCCCGCCGGGTCCGTCGCGCCGTCCTCGAAGCGCAGCCGCCGCCCCGGCTCCGCCGCCTCGCCGTCCACGGCGGGGGCGGTCCGTACGAGCAGGCCCTCGGTGACCGGCGGTCCGGCCGGTTCGACCTCGCCGGACAGCGGGGCCCAGACGCGTACGTCGATCGCGGCCTTCAGCTCGCCGCCCAGCGCGGACCACACGTCCACCGTGGACGGGCGGTCGCCCGTACCCGCCGAGGCCGCCTCCATCTCGACCGTGAGGCCGAGGCCGGCGAGGCTGCCCGTCAGCATGCGGCCGGGCAGGGCGCGCGTGCGGATCAGGCAGCGCAACACCTCGGAGAGCAGGCGGTGTTCGTCCTGCGGGCGGTTGGTCCACGCGGTGACCAGGTACGTCAGCTCGAACCAGCGCGGTGGCGTCCGGCGGCCGGTGACCAGGCCCTCGGCGTCGTACTCGTCGGACGTGCCGCTGCGGCGGCGCGTCGCGTCCTCGCGGATGCCGTACAGGAAGACGCTCACCGTGGGCGCGTTGCGGCGGGCGGACCAGTCCTTCGTCGGGGCGTCGAAGACCAGGTCGACGCCGCTGTCCTCCAGGCCCGCGTCGACCAGCAACAGCCGCAGCGCCTCGTCGACTTCGTGGATCACCGGCGTCCCATCTCGTCCGGCGGCACCAGGTTGCCCGTCACCACCAGGAAGTCGGTCCTCACCGGGGAGAAGCCGGGCCCGGACGCGGTGATGGTGCGCGGCCCGGTCCGGTCCTTCACCACGATCAGCAGCTGGGCGATGAACGTGCCGTCCCGGCCCGGCAGGGTGGGCGCGGCGGCTGCCGTGATCCCGGGCTTCCAGGCGAGCTTCACCGGGGCGCCGGGCGGGAAGTCCTTGCCGCGCACCGAGGTGACGAACCCGGGCTTGCCGATCTCCGGCACCGAGATGATCCGGGGCTGGAGGATGCGCAGCGGGATACGGGAGACGTTGTCGCCCCGGTCCGCGTCGGTGCCGCTGGTCGTCAGCGTGCCGGTGATCGTGGTCCGCAGGGCGTGGTCGGGGGCGAGCACGACGCGCAGGACCGAGGAGGCGCCCGGCGCCAGGTCGGGGACCGTGCACACCCCGCCGGTGCAGCCGGGCGGCAGCGTGGCCACGGGGATGCGGGCGGGCAGCCCGAGCCGCAGCCGGAGGCCGGTGGCCAGGGCGTTCTCGCCGTTGCGGACGGTGTACGTCACCACGACCCGGCCGCCGACGTAGCCCGGGCTGGGCTGCGCGCGGACGACGACGCCGGGACCGGCCTCGGGTGCGGGCGGCAGGGCGGGGGGCTGTGCGGGCGGCTGTGCGGCCGGGGGCGGCAGTTTGGGCGGTGTCGCCGGTCCGGAGGGCGGCGGGCTGGGCAGGTCGGGCGTGGTGCGGACCCGTACGGCCGTGCCCGTGGCGTTGTCCGAGGGGTTCGGGTCCACGACCGCCCCGGTCACCGACCACCCCAGCTGCCAGGGGCCGTTCGTGACGCCGATGAGCCGCACGGTGACCTGCACCTCGGCACCGGGCGCCAGCAGGCCGAGGCCGCAGGCCGGCGAATCGGCGGCGCACGTGCCCGTGGGGGTGGTCATGCCGTCCAGCCGGACGCCCGGCGGGAGGTCGGCGACCAGCGTCGTGCCGGGCGAGGGCGCCGGGCCGTGGTTGGTGACCGTGACCGTGACGGACACCGAGGAGCCGGTGTCCACGGTGGGCGCGGTGGGCGGGGCGGTGACGGTCAGGTCCACCTTCTGCTGGAACGCGGGCTCCTTCTGGCGGCCCGGCAGCTCCGAGGTCAGCGGGGTCAGGGTGCCGGTGGCCAGGTCGAGTTCGGAGAGCTGCTCCGGCGAGTTCGGCGCCCGGTCCCGGCGGTGGCTGAGGACCAGCCGGGAGGCGTCCGGCGACCAGGCCACGTCACGCGGCTGGTACGGGCCGGTCGCCTCGACGTCCGGGATCTCGGCGGCGCACGCCTTGGCGTCGTCGCTCCGGCCGGACGGGAGGACGACCCGGCACTTCTTTCCGTCCGTCGAGGTGACGACGACGCTGGCGCGCTGGTTGATCTGGTCGGCGCGGTCCTTGCGGTTGAAGGCGATGGACCTGCCGTCCGGCGAGAACGCGGGGCTGTCGTCGATGACCTTGCACTCGCCGGGGCAGCCGCCGGTGCGGCTCAGGTCCTGCTGTTCGGCGAGCTCCTTCACCGGGGCGGTCCACACGTGCTTGATGCCCCCGAGGCCCCGGATGACCTCGGCACGGGTGAACGCGAGCCGGGTGCCGTCCGGCGACCAGGCGGGCTGCGCGTCGGCGCCGGCGACCTCGCCGGCGGGCGGGACGACCTTGCCGGTGATGTGCCCGGAGGCCACGTCCGCGACGAGCACCTGGCTCGTCCATGAGCCGTTGTCGCCGGGCGTGGACCGGGTGAAGGCGAGCCGGGTGCCGTCCGGCGAGAAGGAGGGGTCGGTGTCGCGGTCCCGGGGGCCGCGACCGTCCAGCTTCATGGCCGACGGGTTCGTCCCGTTGGTGTAGGCGAGCCAGATCCGCTGGACCCGCTGCCCGTCGATCGTCTCGAAGCGGGTCACGGCGATGCGCTGCCCGTCGGGCCTGTACGTCTGCCGCTCGGTCCAAGGGTCGTAGCCCTCGGCCGGGTGGAACAGCGGGTCTTCTGCGGGGTCGTCGCTGGTGTTGGTCCGGGCCCTCGGGTCCTCGCGCAGGACGTCGATCCGGAGGTCGCGGGGGTCGGAGCCGTCCTGCCGCATGTCCTGGAGCGTGACGAGGGCGGCGTCCTTCGTGGTCCTGCGGGTGACGACCGTCGTCGGGGAGCCGGCGGGGCCCAGCGCCGCCGGGGTCCCCACCTCGCGGTCCTCGTCGAGCACCATGTGCGGGGCCGGGTCACCGAGCGAGACGATCCGGTAGACGTGGTCGTAGACGGAGCACCCGCAGTCCGTGTTGGGGCTGAGGAAGAGCAGGCCCTCGCCGTCCGGCTGCCAGGCCGACGACCGGGAGCCCCAGTCGTTGCCGAGGCCGGTCAGCACGGGGCGGGCGGTCCCGGGCCCGTCGGTGACCCGCAGCCGGTGCCCGGTGTCCGTGTCGGAGGCCGGCTCGACGTGCAGCGTGTAGGCGACGCGGGACTGGTGGACGTTCAGCGGGTTCCACTCGGGCTCGTCCGCGTCGCCCTCCGCGCTGTCGCTCAGGCACGTCACCGGGCCGCCGTCCAGGTCGCGTGCGTAGACCTGGGTGCCCGGCTCGGGGCCGCCGTCGCTCGCGTACGCGATGCGGGTGCCGTTCGGGGAGAGCGTCGGGGAGGTCTCGTTCGCCGGGGTGTCCGTCAGCTGCCGGGGCTTCGCGGACCCGTCGACGCCCACCGACCACAGGTCCCGGCGGCCGCCGTTCCCGGGCGAGTCGAAGACCACGGTCTGCCCGTCGGGGGAGAGTTCGGGGTGCGCGGCGTCCATGCCGCGGGTCAGCCGGAGTACGGTGCCGTCCGCGTCGCGCAGGTACACCTGCGGGTGCGCCTCGTCGCGGAGGCTGGTGAAGACGAGTGTCCGGCCGCGCCCGTAGGCGTCCTGGTCGTAGTGGGCGGGCCCGGTGGCGAACACGTCCTCGGTGGCCTTCTCCGACGTGACCTGGCCGAGGCTGCGGTGCCCCGTACCGGCGAACGCGATCCGCCCGGTGTCCGACACCGCCGCGGCCGTCGGCTCCGCCACGGGCTGCGCCTGCGGGGCGGACACGGACCCCGCCACCAGCAACGGTGTCAGCAGCACCACGGCACCGCCGAGCCGGCGCAGACGGGGACCCCTCGGACCGCCCACGGTCCACCTCACAGTCTGGTCGATGGTTCTCCACCACGAGCATCGGTCCCATGGCGGCGGCACAACAGGGCCGGGAGTACCCGGAACGGGGAAGAGCGGGTGCCCTTTGCGGCCGGAGCCCCGAGGGGGCGGCGGGCACCGCACCCTCGGCACCCCGTCACCGCCCCTCGGCGCCCGGTGCCCGTCAGATGAGCCCGTGCCGCATCGCGTACCCCACGGCGTGGGCCCGGTTGCGCAGGTTCAGCCGGGTGGCGACCTCGTGCAGCACGTTCTTGACGGTGCGTTCGGAGTACGAGGTCTTCTGGGCGATCTCCGCGGTGCCGTAGCCCTCCGAGACCAGCCGGATCATCTCCGCCTCACGCGTGGTGAGCGTGGACAGCGAGAGGCCTCTCGGGTCCAGGACCGAGCGGTGCAGGCTGCTGACGTGGTCGATGAGCTTGCCGAGGAGGTCCCCGGGAAGGACCCCCTCGCCCTTCGCGACGGCCGTGACGAGGTGGACCAGCCGGTCCTGGTCGGCCTCCCCGCGCCGCAGCACGGCCGCGACCCCGTACTCGATGAGGGTCTGCAGGGCGCCCGCCTCGAAGTAGCCGACGACCAGGCCGGTGCGGGTGGCGGTGTTGCGCTGGAGACGGTGCAGGAGCTGGACGGCGGGCTCGTTCACCATGTCCACCACCACCAGCGAGACCTGCGCGCTGTCCGCCTCCTCGTCCGGTATCAGCTCGATCTCCGGGCGCAGGCGCAGCTGTTGCACCACCCCGGTCCGCAGGATCAGGTCCTCCGCGTACACCGCCACCGAGATCCGGCCGAGCGCCCGGGCGGGCGTGGGGCTCCCGGGCGGCGGGAGGGTGCGGACGTCCGCACCTGTCGTCGTCATGTCTGTCGTAATCGTGGTCATGTGCTCGTCCTTCTGGGCCGCTTCCGCCGAATTCCGTTACGTCCGGTGCCGTACGCGTACGTCACGCGTCCGCAGGGCGACCTGGCCCGGGGGCGTGTCGTTCGGGGATGCGGCGCGGGCACCCGGCGTCGGTGTGCCCCCGGGGCACCCGAGGTGCCCGCACATTGCCCTTGCGCCCCTGCTGCCGGGAGTGCGGCGCGGCCTAACGTCGCATCGTGACCACATCTGCCGAACTCGACATGCCCACGGTGACGGTGTCGCCCGGCGCCGAAGCGACGACCACGCTGACCGTGCGCAACGACGGCGACATCGTCGAGGCGTACACCCTCGACGTGGTCGGCGACTGTGCGGCGTGGACCACGGTCGAGCCGGCGCGGGTGTCCCTCTACCCGGGCACCTCGGAGACCGTCACGGTGCGGTTCGCGCCGCCCCGGTCGCACGAGGTCCGGGCGGGCGAAGTACCCCTGGGGATACGGGTGCTGCCCGCCGAGCACCCCGAGTCGGTGGCCGTGCCCGAGATGACGGTGGTGGTCGAGCCGTTCCGCGAGCTGCGGGCCACGCTGGAGCCGGGCCGGCGCAGGGGCTGGCTGGGGGCCAGGTTCAGGACCGCGGTGCAGAACCGTGGGAACGCTCCCATGGACGTCGTGCTCAGTGGCCGGCAGCCGGGAGAGGAGCTGCGCCTCGCCTTCACGCCGGAGCGCCGCCGGCTGGAGCCCGGCGAGTCCGCGGAGGCGGGCCTGAAGGTCCGCGCCCGGAAGCTGATCTGGTTCGGCGCGCCCGCCGCCTGGCCGTTCGAGGTGGTCGTCGCCGAGCCGGAGGCCGAGGGCGCCGGTGTCGAGGACGTCCGGACCGGACGGCCGGAACCCCTCCAGGGCGAGTTCGCCCAACTCCCGCTGTTCCCGAAGTGGTTGCTGATCCTGCTCGCGGCGGTGCTCGCGCTGCTGCTGGCCTGGTTCGCACTGGTGCGCCCGGCCGTCCGCAGCACCGCCGAGGAGGCGGGTGCCAAGGCGGCGCAGGAGGAGAGCCGGCAGCCCCGGCAGGGCGGCGGTGCGGCGTCCGGCGCTGCCGCCGACGGCGGCCAGGAGAAGCCCGGGGGCCAGGGGGGCACGGCCGGCGCGGACGGGTCCGGCGGCGGCTCGGGCGGTGCCGGTCCGACCGGCGGTACGGGCGGGGGCGGCGCCGGTGCGAACGCCCAGCAGACCTCCGAGACCATCGACGTCCAGACGGGCGCGGGGGCCCGGAAGGCCGGCACCTATGTGGTCCCGGAAGGCAAGAATTTCGGTGTCACGGACATCGTCGTGGCCAATTTCCAGGGCGACGAGGGACTGCTGACCATCTCCTTCGGCAAGCGGAAGATCACCACGATTGCCCTGGAGACGTTCAGGAACCAGGACTATCACTGGGTCACCCCCATTCAGATTCCGGAGAAGGCGGCGGTCACCGTTTCCGTGACCTGTTCCAAGCCTGGGACTCCGGCCACCGGTACGCAGGCTTCCGGGTGTCACCAAGTGCTCAATGTGAGCGGTGTGCTGAGCGATGTCGCACCAGAGGAACGATAGCGCCGGAGTCCTCTCCTTCTGTTCCGGCCGTGTGAACAGACGGGTTTCCCACCTGCGGGGATGCGCCACCCGGTGTTCATCCGGGTGTGTCCCTCCACACACCCGGACACACCCGGAAGGGCTGGACGCGTAAATCCGCGGAGTACGGGCAGTGGGTGAATCGGGGCCTTTCCCGGGTGATTCCCGGGCATTTCCACGTGCCGTAAATGGACTGGACCACCGAGTGCTCCGCTCGGCGGAGCGGATCGGGTCTCATTCGGTTCCCGTGATGACCGGGGAAATCCAGCCGATCTCACCGGACGGGCTCGTATTTTCTGGCTGAAACCAACCCCTCGCGCCCGGTGGCGGGGCGCACCGGCCCGGAAAGGCAGGAGCCCTGCCCCCCGGCCAGGACTTTGAGACCTACTGCCCCCGCGTACCGGCTGGCAAGACTGGGAGGTCGAACGACTGACCAGCCGAAGGAGCGAGCATGCCGTCGTACCTCACCCCAGGTGTATACGTGGAGGAGGTGCAGTCCGGAGCACGGCCCATCGAGGGTGTCGGCACCGCGGTCGCCGCCTTCGTCGGCTTCGCTGAGACCGGCCCCTTCCACCGGCCGACGCTGGTGACCAGCTGGGACCAGTACGTGTCCGCCTTCGGCACGTTCACCCCGGACACGTACCTCACGCTCGCCGTCCACGGGTTCTTCAGCAACGGCGGCGGCGCCGCGTACATCGTGCGGATCGGCGGCCCCGCCGAGGACGCGCCGCAGGACACCGCGCCCGCGACGGCCCCCTCCGTGGCCATCGGCGGCTTCCTGGTCTCCGCCCGCCCGGGCGCCGGCGACGGCGTCTCCATCGAGGTCGCCGACGCCGAGGGCGAGAACCCGCCGGAGGACCGCTTCCGCCTGCTCGTCCGGCAGGGCGGCAAGGTCGCGGAGACCTTCGACACCTCCGTACGCAAGAACGTCAAGGGCTACCTGGTCACCCAGGCCCGTCAGTCCAAGCTCATCGAGGTCACCGAGCAGCCCGGCGCCGCCCAGACCCGCCCCGAGAAGCAGAGCCTGACCCTCGCGCCGGCCGCCCCGGACGCGGGCACCACCGGCCGGACCGGGCCCACCGAGTACGTGGGCGACGCGTCGGCCCGTACCGGCATCGCGGCCCTGGAGGCGATCGACGAGATCACCATGGTCGCCGTCCCCGACCTGATGGGCGCCCACCAGCGCGGCGACATCGACGACGAGGGCGTCCGCGCCGTGCAGCTCGCCCTCATCGCGCACTGCGAGCAGATGGGCGACCGGGTCGCCGTCCTGGACACCCCGCCCGCCATGAACGCCCAGCGCGTCCGCACCTGGCGCAACGACGACGCCGGCTACGACTCGCGCTACGCGACCGTGTACTACCCCTGGCTCAAGGTCCTCGACCCGGCCACCGGCCGGCAGACCCTGATGCCGCCGAGCGGCCACGTCGCCGGTGTCTGGGCCCGCAGCGACGGCGAGCGCGGCGTGCACAAGGCGCCCGCCAACGAGGTCATCCGGGGCGCACTCGACCTCGAACTGCGGCTGAGCCGGGGCGAGCAGGACCTCCTCAACCCGATCGGCGTCAACTGCGTGCGCGCCTTCCCGGGCCGGGGCATCCGGATCTGGGGCGCCCGCACCCTCTCCTCCGACCCGGCCTGGCGCTACCTCAACGTCCGCCGTCTCTTCAACTACCTGGAGGAGTCCATCCTCCTGGGCACCCAGTGGGTCGTCTTCGAGCCGAACGACGACCGCCTCTGGTCGAGCATCCGGCGCAACGTCACCGCGTTCCTCTCCGAGGAGTGGCGCCGGGGCGCGCTCTTCGGCCGCACGGCCGAGGAGGCGTTCTACGTCAAGTGCGACCGGGACAACAACCCGCAGGAGTCCATCGACCTGGGCCAGGTCATCTGCGAGATCGGCGTCGCGCCGGTGAAGCCGGCGGAGTTCGTCATCTTCCGCCTCTCGCAGTTCTCCGACAGCACCAGCCTCGTGGACGAGTGACCGCCGGTCCCTCTCGCGCAGTGACCCAGCAGGCAGCAGACAGCGAACGGAACAGGTGACACACAGTCATGGCAGAGGGCGACGCTCTTTCCACCCACGTCTTCGGCGTGCAGCTCGGCGGCTATCTCGTGGAGTCCATCCAGGAGATCAGCGGGCTGACCGTCGAGGAGGAGGTGGTGGAGGTCCGGCAGGTGACCTCCACCGGCAAGCAGATCATCCGCAAGCAGCCCGGCGCGCGGCAGGCCGGCGAGGTCACGATCACCCGGGGACTCGACAAGAGCAGCGAGTTCACCAAGTGGATCAAGGAGACGCTGAACAACGGCGCCGTCGACACCGCCCGGCAGAACCTCACCATCGAGATCAAGGACTCCAAGGGTGAGACCGTCCGCCGCATCCAGCTGATGCAGGGCTGGGCCAGCCGCTGGGAGGGCCCCTCGCTGAAGGCCGGCGAGTCCAGCGCCGCGACCGAGACGGTGACCATCACCTTCGAGGAGATCGTGGTCGAATGAGGCGCAGGACCGTATCCGGCGGCGACCTCGACCAGGTCCTGGACGACCTGGCCGCCGCCGCGCCCACCCGGCGGGAGGCGCCCGCGGAGCCCGCGCCGCCGGCCCGGCAGCCCGAACGCGGCGGTCTGCAGACCGAGTTCGAGTTCGAGCTGCCGCGCGGGTACGTCGACGACGAGGGCCAGGTCCACCGGACCGGGTCCATGCGGCTGGCCACCGCCCGGGACGAACTGCGCCCGCAGATCGACCTCCGGGTCAAGGAGAACCCCGCGTACCTGAGCGTGGTGCTCCTCAGCCAGGTGATCACCCGCCTCGGCACGGTCACCGACGTGCACGCGGGGGTCGTGGAGCGGATGTACGCCACCGACGTGGCGTTCCTCCAGGACTTCTACCGCCGCATCAACAGCGAGGGCCACACCCACGCGGCGGTGACCTGCCCGCTGTGCCACGGCTCGTTCGAGGTGGACCTGTCGGGTGAACGCCTGGGGGAATAGTGACGTACGCGCCTGCCCGGCTGCGGGAGGAGCTCGCGTACATCGCCTACCACTTCCACTGGCAGCGCGAGGAGATCCTCGACCTCACCCATGGTGAGCGACAGGAGTGGGTGAGGGAGATAGCGCGGATCAACACCCGCGTCAACGAGAGCGGGTGAGGGCGTGGAGTTGAGGGGCTGGTTCCGCCGGGGGCCCGCGAGCGGGCCGGGGGCCGGCGACGCGTCGGCCGGTCCGGCACCGGAGCCCGGTGCCGGGGGGCGGGTCGCGCGCGGCGCGGACGGTGCCCCCGCAGCCGGTCCGGCACCGGAGCCCGCCGCCGGGCGTCCCGGTGCGGACTGGGACGGCGGGTGGCGCCGGGTCGCGCCCCCGACGGTGACCGTCGCCCGCTCCTCGATCGGCGTCAGCGACGGCCTGCGCTTCCGCTCCCGCCTGGCGTCGTGGCAGAACATGGCCTACAGCGACGGCGACCTGGGCCACGCGGTGCTGCCGTCGGCCCCGGTGGGCCGCATCCAGGGCGTGACCCGCACCCCGGGCACCCCACGCAGGGCGCCCGAAGGAGCCCCCCTGGTGCTCCGCGCGGTGTCCGCCGCCGCGCCCCCGGAGGACGGCACCGCGCCTTCCGGCGTGGTTACGGGGACGAGCCGGACGGGTCGGGGCGCGGACGCGCCCAGGCGCGCGGTCCGGGTGGTGTCCGCCTCGGCGCGGTCCGCCGAGGCGGCGGCACCTCCGGAGCCGGGTCCCGCTCCGGTACGGGCCCGGCGCACGGCGCCCCCGCTGATCGTCGCCCGCCGCCCGGCGAAGGCGGCCCCGCGCACCGTGGCGGCCGTCCCGTCGTCCGGGGTGCCCGCGCCGGTCGCGGGGGCGAGTGCGGTGCGCCCCGGGCGGGGCGGGTCGCGGGGAGCGCTGCCGCCGGGGGCGGGCCCGACGCCCGCCTCGGAAGGGGAGCTTGCGGGGCCGGTGGTGCAGCGGCAGGCGGACGTGTCCGATGTTCCTGCGGTACGCCCTGCGCTGGGCGATCCCCTGGGTGACCTGCCCTCCAGGGGGACCCCGCCCGGGCCGGAGTCCGGTGCCGGGGTTGCTCCGCCGGGGCCGGGGCTGCCGGTGGTGCAGCGGCAGGCGGACGTGTCCGATGTTCCTGCGGTACGCCCTGCGCTGGGCGATCCCCTGGGTGACCTGCCCTCCGGGGGAACCCCGTCGGGGCCGGCGGTGCAGCGGCAGGCGGACGCGTCCGCCGGACCTGCGGTACGCCCTGCGCTGGGCGATCCCCTGGGTGAACTGCCCCCCCGGGCGCGCCCGTCGGGCCCTGACGCCGCGCCCGAGTCCGCCGGGCCCGGTCTGCCGACGGTCCAGCGGCAGGCGGACGCGCCCGCGTCCGGCGCCCCGGTGGTACGCCCCTCGCAAGGCGCGAGCCCGGGCGAACCGCCCGTCGGTGCGGGCCCGGCGGGGCTCGGGCTGCCGGTGGTCCAGCGACAGCAGACCGCGTCCGGCACCACGCGTGCGGGCGAACGGCCCTTGGGGGCAGGCCCGTCGGGGGCTGCCGCCGGTGCCGGGCCGGAGGCCGGCCGCCCGGTCGCCCAGCGGCTGCCAGACGCGTCCGCGTCCGCCGCGCCCGTGGTGCGTCCCGCGCTGGGCGCGCGCACCGGCGAACCGCCCACCGCGACGGCGCCGGCCACCCCGCCGACCCCCTCCGGGCCGGGCCTCCCGATGGTCCGGCGTCAGTCGGACGCGCCCGCGGCTCCCGCGGTACGCCCTGCCCCGGGGCCGCCTCCGGGCGAACCGCTGCCCGGGACAGGCCGGTCGGGCCCGTCCGCCGGTGTCGGGCGGGCGCCGTCCGAGCCGGACGCCCCCGTCGTGCGCCCCGCGCTGGGCGCGCGCTCCGAACCGCCCACAGCGACGGCCCCGGCCGCCAGGCCGGCGTCTCCCGGACCGGATCTTCCGGTGGTCCAGCGGCAGGCGGAGGCCCCCGCGTCCGCCCTGAGTGGCGGGACGGCCGCTCGCGAGGAGCGCCCGCGTACCGGACCGGACGCCGAACGCTCCGTACGCCCCACCCTGGGCGGGCAGCCGTCAGCCGTCTCGCCAGCCGGGGAAGCGGGAACCCCGGGTCCCGTCGTTGCGGCGGACACCACCTCCGCCGGGGACGCCCCCCTCCCCGTAATCCAGCGGCACACCGCCGAACCGGCCGGCCCGGCACCCACGGACCGGGCCGGGCACGGGCACGCGCAGCGCCCGCCCACCGCACGCCCCACCCTGGGCAAGCCCCTGCGCGAACTACCGCCGGGGGCGGCCCCCTTCCCCCCGCCCACCCGCGACGCGGGCGGCCCCGCGCTGCCCGTCGTCCAGCGGCAGGCCACCGACAGCACCGGCCCCGCACACCACGCCCCGCCCGCCGGCCCCGGCTCCCGCGCCCGCACCCGGGGCGGTCTCGGCGCGCCCCTGCCCGGACTCCCGCCGACCGCAGGCACCGCGAGCGACGCCGCGCGCCCCGGGCAACCGGGGGCCGCCGCGCCTCCCGCCATGCCCCTGCGTACCGCGCCCCCCGCGCAGCCGCCCGCCGTGCAACGCACCCCCGACGGCCCGGTCCGCGTCCGCCCCGTGCCCTCGCGCCGCGCCGCGCGACCCGCTCCCGTACAGCGGGCCCGTGCCCTGCTCACCGGGCGGACGCTCGCCGTGCGCACCGGGGCGGCCGAAGGTTTCACCGCCCGTCCGTCCGCCGGGTCCGCGACCCGGCCCGTCGTACCCGCGACCTGGCAGCGCAAGCAACCCCAGGCACCCCAGGCGGCGCAAGCCGCCCCCGTCGTCCAGCGCGTCGCCGCCGGCCCCGTGGCCCCGCCGCGCCCCCACGCGCCGCTCCCGGCCCGCACCGGGCCGCCCGCCGGACAGGAGCCGCCGCTCCCCGAAGCGGCGCACGCCCCCGCCGTCCGCCCGCACCCGCCCGGCGCCCCCCGCACCGGCGGCCCGGCCGTGCCCGTGCAGCGCCTCGCGACGCCAGCCGCGGCACGGGCCGAGGCACGGCCAACGGCCCCCCGGACCGAGCCGCCCGCGCGAGCGAACGCGCAAGCCGTTCAGCGCGCCGTGGCGGAGGCCGGTCTCACCGGCGTCCCCGTCACGGTCGTCCAACGGCAGCCCGCCCCGGCGCCCGCCTCCGCGCCGCAGCAGCCCGCCGAGGGCACCGTGGACGTCGAAGACCTCGCCCGCCGCCTCATCGACCCCGTCGCCCGGCTGCTCCGGGCCGACCTGCGGCGGGGCCGGGAACGTTCCGGACGCCCGTACGACGGCCGCCGCTGACCAGGAAAGCGCTGACAAGGAAAGCAACAGATGACGGACAACATCTTCGCGACGAGCGTGTTCTTCAAGCTCACGATCGGCGGCAGCGACCTCGGCGCGTTCCACACCTGCTCGGGGCTGGGCGCCGAGGTGGAGCTGGAGCAGTACGCCGAGGGCGGCAACAACGGGTTCACCTGGCAGCTGCCGGGGCGGATCACCTGGACCAACATCACACTCACCCGCCCCGTCACCGCCGACACGCTCAAGATCGCGCGCTGGCTGAACGAGACGACGCAGCGCGTCGAACGCAAGGACGGCGAGATCGTCGCCCTGCGCCCCGACCTGAGCCGGATCATCAGCTGGCAGATCCAGGGCATCGTGCCGGTCCGCTGGCAGGGGCCCTCCTTCGACCCGGCCAGCTCCCAGGCGGCGGTCGAGACGCTGGAGATCGCCCACGAGGGACTGGTGCCGTCGTGACCCACCGCCAGGAACGAGACCGGGAAGGAGGGACCCCGTGCCAGCCGCAGCCCGCACGAGCCGTGCCCGCGCACAGCTGACCATCATGGAGCCGCCGTCGGACGTCGGCGCCAAGCCCGGCGGGACCCTCGCCCGGCTCACGCTCCAGTTCAACCCGGCGACGCTCTCCCTGCGCAAGTCCACCGAGTGGCGCCGCACCCCGTCCCGGACGGCGGGGGAGTCCGCGCTGCCCGAGTTCGTGGGCAGCGGACCCCGCTCGCTGTCCCTGGACGTGTTCCTGGACGCCACCGCCACCCACGACAACTCCGTGGAGCGGGCGGTCGAGCAGCTGATGACGGCCTGCGTGCCGACGCCGAGCAGCCTCGGGCGGAAGAAGCCGTCGAGCCCCTGGGTGCGGTTCGACTGGGGGACGTCCAGGACGACGTCGTTCGACGGAGTGCTCTCCAGCCTCTCCGTCTCGTACACGCTGTTCGACGTGGACGGGAAGCCGCTGCGCGCCACCTGCTCGCTGTCGATCGAGGAGGCGAGCGTCGACCCGGCAGGGCAGAACCCGACGTCCGGCTCGCGGGAGGCACGGCGTACGCACACGGTCGTCGCCGGGGACAGCCTGCCGCTGCTCGCCTGGCGGGAGTACGGCGATGCCACGGCCTGGCGCACGATCGCGGAGGCGAACGGCATCGACGACCCCATGCACCTGCTCCCGGGCAGCGAACTCCTCGTGCCCGCGCTGGAGGACGGCGCGGCCGAGGACGGCGTACAGGAGGCCGCCCGGTGACCGGACCCGCCCGCTCCTTCGCCGCCGACCCGATCGTGGAGGCCCCGGCCGAGCTGCCCCAGGCGTGGGCCGCGCAGCTGGTGAGCTGCGCGGTCGACGAGAACGTGGGACTGCCCGACAGCGCCGTGCTCACGTACCGCGACCCGTACCACACACTGCTCACCGCCACCGGGATCACGATCGGCACCGAGCTGAGGATCTCCGTGGTCACCGTCCAGGAACTGGCGCGCGAGCGGCTGTTCACGGGCGAGGTGACCGCGCTGGAGCTGGACAGCGACACCACCGGCTCGTTCACCGTCGTCCGCGCCTTCTCCAAGGCGCACCGGCTGCGGCGCGGCCGCAAGGTCGTCGCGTACCGGAACATGAAGGCCGCCGACATCGTGCGCAAGGTCGCCGCCGGGGCCGGGCTGCCGTGCGGGAAGGTCGAGGCGGCCCCGGTCATGTACAAGCAGCTCACCCAGCCGAACATCTCGGACTGGGACTTCCTCCAGTACCTCGCGGGGGAGTGCGGGGCGCACGTGCGGGTGGACGAGAAGGGGCTGCTCCAGTTCGTGAAGCCGAAGCCCGCCTCCTCGGCGCCGTCCCCGTCCACCTCCGCGTCCAAGCACCCGATGGTCCTGGAGTACGGGCGCAACCTGCTGGCGCTGCGGGCCGTGCTGACCGGGTCGGACGGGGCGGACAGCGTGGAGGTGCGCGGCTGGGACGTGGAGAACAAGGTCCGGCTGGTCGCCCGGGAGCAGTCGGTCCGGTCCACCACCGTGACCCCGGGCGCCAACCCGTCCACCGCCGCCGCCCTGTTCGGGAAGAACGCCCGGATGACCGTCGCGGACACCCCGTACCGCACCCAGGCCGAGGCCCGTGCGGTCGCCGGTGCCGTGGCCGGGCGGGTCGCCTCCGGCTTCGGGGAGATCGAGGCGGTCGCCGAGGGCAACCCGAAGCTGCGGGCCGGCGAACCGGTCGCCCTCGGGAACGTCGGCCCCGCCTTCGCCGGCCGGTACACCGCGACCGCCGCCCACCACACCCTGGACCCGCAGGACGGCTACCGTACGACCGTGCTGGTCAGCACCGACCCGGACCGCTCGCTGACCGGCCTCACCGGCGGGCAGGGCGCGCCCGTGCCGGGGCCCCGGATGCCGGGCCTCGCGATCGGTGTGGTCACCGACATCCGCGAGGGCCGGGGCAAGGAACGCGGCTCGGTGCGGCTGAAGTTCCCCTGGCTCGACGACACGTACGTCACCGACTGGGTCCGTACGGTGCAGTGGGGCGGCCAGGGCGGCGGCGGGGTCTTCAGCCCCGAGGTCAACGACGAGGTGCTGGTCGGCTTCGAACAGGGCCTGATCGACAGCCCGTACGTGCTCGGCGGGCTCTACAACGGCGTCGACAAGCCGTCCCCGCACGACGTGCCGCTCGTCGACCCGACCAGCGGAAAGGTCAACCGCCGGTCCCTGGTGTCCCGTTCGGGCAACCGGGTCGAGCTGCTCGACACCCCGCGCGGCCCGTCCGGGGTGCGGCTGGCCACCGGCGACGAGCAGCTGGAGGTCGTACTCGACGAGCGGCGCGGCGAGATCGCGCTCAAGGTGTACGCGCGCGGCACCTCCCGGGTCCTCAGCTCCCTGACCCTCGGCCGCGCCGGGATCACGCTCGACGCGGGCGTCGGAGACATCCATCTGAAGGGGAAGCAGGTGACCGTCAGCGGCAAGACCGGCGTCACCGTCGACGGCGGCCTGCTCGCCGTACTGAAGGCCGCACTCGTCCGCATCAACTGACGTGACCACCTAGGAGAAGACCAGCCATGCCCCAGGCAGCCCGTACGGGCGACCCCACCGTCCACGGGGGCGTCATCGGCACCCCGCCCCCGGGCGCGGTGGCCGTCGCCACCGTGCTGATCGGCGGCAAGCCGGCCGCCGTCACCGGAAGCCTGCACGTGTGCGTCGTGCCGCCGCACGCCCTGCTCGGCCCGGGGAACGTCGTCATGCCGAACCCGGCGGCGGCCGTCGGGGGCGTGGTCCTGATCGGCGGGCTGCCCGCCGCCCGCATGGGCGACACCACCAGCTGCGGCGCGAAGATCGTCATGGGGGCGCCCAACGTCCTGATCGGGGGCCCGATATGAGCGAGCACGGGTTCATCGGGCGCGGCTGGGGCTTCCCGCTGCGCGTCGGCGCCACCGGCGGCATCGGCATGGTCGAGCGCGAGCAGGAGATCGAGGAGGCCATCGGCCTGGTCCTCGGCACCGCGCCCGGCGAGCGGCCCATGCGCCCCGAATTCGGCTGCGGCATCCACGAGTACGTCTTCGCCCCCGGCGACGGCGCCACCGCCGGGCGCATCGCCCACGAGGTGCGTACGTCCCTGGAGCGCTGGGAGCCGCGCATCGAGGTCCGGGACGTGGTCGTCGCGTTCGACACCGTCGAGGAGGGCACGCTCTACATCGACGTGCACTACACCGTGCGGTCCACCAACGACCTGCGCAACCTCGTCTTCCCCTTCTACACGATCCCCGAGGCGGGAGCCCGCTGATGTCCCTGCCCCCGCCCAACCTGGACGACCGCCGCTTCCAGCAACTCGTCGACGAGGCCAAGCGGTACGTCCAGCAGCGCACGCCCGAGTGGACCGACCACAACGTGTCGGACCCCGGGGTCACGCTGATCGAGACGTTCGCGTACATGGTCGACCAGCTGCTCTACCGGCTGAACCGGGTGCCCGACCGCAACTACCACGCCTTCCTCGACCTGCTCGGCGTGCGGCTGTTCCCGCCGACGGCCGCCCGCGCCGACGTCGACTTCTGGCTGTCCGCGCCGCAGCCGGACACCGTGCGCCTCCCCGCCGGTACGGAGGTGGCGACCGCGCGCGGCGAGACCGAGGAGGCGGTCGTCTTCTCGACCGACGAGGACCTGGCGATCGTGCCGAGCTCCCTGGTCCGCCTGGTCACCGTGCCGGCGGCCGGGGACCAGACCGACCGCACCGGACCGCTCGCCGACGGCCAGGACATCCCCTGCTTCCAGTCCCGCCCCCAGCCCGGCGACGCCCTGCTGTTCGGCCTGCCGACCGCCGTGCCCCGCTGCATCGTCGCCGTACGCCTGGACAGCCGGGTGGAGGGCGTGGGCGTCGACCCCCGGCAGCCCCCGCTCGTCTGGGAGGCGTGGGACGGCGCCCGCTGGGCGCCCTGCGCCACCGGCACCGACTCCACCGGCGGGCTCAACAAGCCCGGCGAGATCACGGTGTTCGTGCCGCCCGGGCACACCGAGTCCGTCACCGCGGGCACCCGCGCCGGCTGGCTGCGCTGCCGGGTCACCGACGTCGTGCCCGGCCAGCCCTTCTACTCCGAGTCCCCGACGATCCGCGAGGCCGAGGTCTTCACCGTCGGCGGCACGGCAGGCGTCGAGCACGCGGAGACCGTCCTCGACGTCCCGCTCGGCACCTCCGAGGGCGTCGCGGGCCAGACGTTCGCCGTGCCCCGGACACCGATCCTGCTCGACGGGGAACCGCCGCTCGTCGAGGCGTCGTCGGACGGCGGCTGGCAGACGTGGACCCCGGTCGATCACTTCGGCGCCTCCGGCCCGGACGACCGGCACGTCCAGGTCGACCCCGTCGCGGGCCGGTTCGCCTTCCCGCCCGAGGTCCGCGAGGCCGACGGCACCATGCGTGCGTACGGGGCGGTGCCCCCGAAGGGCGCCCACATCCGCCTCACCCGCTACCGCACGGGCGGCGGGGCCGCCGGCAACGTGGCACGCGGTGCGATCCGCGTCCTGCGCAGCTCCGTCCCGTACGTGGCCGGCGTCGCCAACCGTGAGGCCGCGCGCGGCGGGGTGGACGGGGAGACCGTCGAGAACGCGAAGCTGCGCGCGCCGCAGATCCTCCGCGTCCAGGAGCGGGCCGTCACCGCCGGGGACCACGAGGCCATCGCCCGCGAGGCCGCGCCCTCGCTGCGCCGCGTCCGCTGCCTGCCCGCCGCCCCCGGCGAGGGCGGCGCGGTCCGGGTCCTGGTCGTGCCCGACGCCGTCCCCGACGAGGGCGGCCGGCTCCGCTTCGAGCAGCTGATCCCGCCGGACTCCGTGCTCGCGGCGGTCGCGGCCCGGCTCGACGAACGGCGGCTCGTCGGCACCCGCCTGGTCGTCGAACCCCCCTCCTACCAGGGCGTGACCGTCGTCGCCGGCCTGGTCGCCGACGAGGGCGACACGGACCGGGTCAGGGCCGCCGCGCTCGACGCCCTCTTCCGCCACATCGACCCGCTGCGGGGCGGCACGGACGGCACGGGCTGGCAGTTCGGCAGGCCCGTGCAGTACGGGGAGGTCTTCGCCGTCCTCCAGGCCGTGCCCGGCGTCCGCCTGGTCGAGGAGGTCCGGCTGTTCCCCGCCGACCCCCTCACCGGCAGGCGCGGCGGCGCGGTGGACCGCGTCGACGTCGCCCCGAACGCGCTGGTCTTCTCCCACCAGCACCAGATCGCGGTCACCGCGTCCGGGGAGCGCTCATGACGAGGGCCGCCGTCCCCGGACTCCCCAGCCGCTACCCGATCGGCGCGCTGCTGCCCGCCATGTACGCGGACGACGACTTCGCCCAGCGCTTCACGGCGGGCCTGGACACGGTCCTCGCCCCGGTCCTGTCCACGCTCGACAACCTCCCGGCCTACTTCGACCCCGCGCTCACCCCGCCGGACTTCCTGCCCTGGCTGTCCTCCTGGGTCGACGCGGGCATCGACCCGGCCTGGCCGGAGGACCGCCGCCGCGCCGCAGTCGCCCGCGCCGTCGAACTCCACCGCCGCCGAGGCACCCGCCGGGGCCTCACGGACCACCTGCGCCTCTGCTTCGGCGTGGAGGCGGAGATCCAGGACGGCGGCGGCGTCACGTGGTCGTCCGAACCGGACTCCGCGCTGCCGCCCGCCCCGACGGGCGAGCTGCTGGTACGGGTCCGGTCGGACCGCCCCCTGGACGAGACCCGCGTCCTGGCCGTGGTCCGCGCCTCCTGCCCGGCGCACCTGACCTGCCGGGTCGAGATCCTGCCGGGCACCCCGGCCGACGACACAGGGAGCCCGACATGACCCGCCCGTGCCCGGCCTGCGGTGCCGCGAACGCGGAGGACGAGGACTTCTGCGGGAGCTGCGGTACGTACCTGGGGTGGTCGACGCGGGCACGGCCCGGGGGGCCGCACCCGGACGCGGCCGCGCCGCCCGCGCCGGAGCCGCCCGCGCCGGAGCCGCCCGCGCCGGAGCCGGCCGCGCCGGAGCCGTCCGCGCCGGAACCGGAACGGCGTACGGACCCGGCCCCGTCCGCACCGGCCCCGGCCGCCCCGTCCGCGCCGGAAGGCCGCCCGGGGCCGAACCCGAGCCCGGGGCCGCGCACGGGTGCGGACCCGGAGCCAGGTCCCGCGTCAGGGCCGCGTACGGCTCCGAGTCCGGCCGCGTCTGCCGCGCCAGAACCGGGGCGGGGCCCGGTGCCGCGTACCGGTGCCGACCCGGAACCGGCCGCCGAGCCGCGCGCGACGCGGCGCTGGTCGCGCAGGCAGGCGTCGGAGCCGGCCCCCGCCGCCCACCCGGCCCCCGGTCCCGCACCGGAGCCCAGGGCCGCCCCCGCCCTGCGCCCGGCCGCCCCGCGGCCCCCCGCGCCCGCCCCCGTACAGCCGAGTCGGCCGAAGCCGCCGGAACCGGAACCACCGGCGGAGGAGCCCGTAGGGGCCGTCCGGCCCGGCATACCGGTCACCGCCCGCCCCACGGTCCGTACGGCGGCGGTGGACGACGAACCGGACGGCGAGCCGTGCCCCTCGTGCGGGGCGAACAACCGCCCGGGCCGCACGTTCTGCCGCAACTGCGCCAAGCCCCTGAAGCCGCGCACCCAGGCAGCGAAGCTGCCCTGGTGGCGCACCCGCTGGCCGTTCAACCGCCGCGTCCGGGCGGGCTCCGGGCGGCTGCTGCGCGGCAGCCTGATCGCCCTCGTGATCGTGGGGCTCCTGGTCGCGGGCTTCCTGCTGATCCCGGCCGGGCGCTACGTCGTCGAGGACGTACGCGACAAACTCGGCGGCACGGGCGAGGTCTCCCCGGCCCACGTCACCGCGACCGCGTCCGCCCCCGGACACCCGGCGAAGGCGGCGACGGACGGCGTGACCAACTCGTACTGGGGCGCCCCGAAGGCGGGCGACGCGCTGACCGCGAAGTTCGAGGACCCGTTCCGGCTGGTCGGCGTCACGGTCCACACGGGCGTCTCGACGAAGCCGGAGGTCTTCCAGAAGGGCGCCAGGCCGACCCGGGCGGACCTGACCATCAAGACGAAGGACGGCAAGATCCACGAGAAGACGATGACGCTGGCCGACAAGCCGGGCGAGCAGACCCTGCGGACGGGCATCAGCGACGTCGTATCGATCCGCTTCACGATCCGCGAGGCGGCGGGCCAGGGCAACGGCCACCCGATCGCCCTGGGCGAGATCGAGTACTTCAAGCGCACCTAGTACGCGCGCGTGGTCAGTGCCCGGTGAGGTGGTCCGTCAGGCGGGACAGCAGGGCGACGGCCTCGCGCAGCCGCTCCCGCTCCTCGGCGTCGAACGTGTCGCGGATGGCGTCGCCAAGGGCTCCCGAGCGAAGGGCGCGTTCCCGGCGGAGGCGTGCGCGTCCGGCGTCCGTGACGTGGAGCAGGAGCTTGCGGCCGTCGTCGGGGTGCTGTTCGCCGCGGACCAGGCCGCCTGCGCCGAGGTCCTTGACCGACTTGGCGGCGGACTGGTGCGTGACGCCGCGCAGGCGGGCGAGGTCGGCCGTGGTCAAGGGCCCGCGGCGATCGAGGAAGCCGAGAACGGCGGCCTCGCCGGGAGGCATGCTGTCCACGGCCCGTACCGCCCGGACCAGCTCACCGACTGTCCGCCGTAGCTCCTCGGCCAGCGCGTCTTCGTTCATGGGCTCATCCTAGACATACCCCCGCACCCAAGTTGTACAGTTGAGTTGTACAAATAACTGTCGATGCGGAAGAACGGAATGCCGGTCATGGAGCTCACCAAGTTCGGCCACGCGTGTGTGCGAATCGAGAAGGACGGACGCCGCCTGGTCATCGACCCGGGTGGTCTGACCGACCCCGAGGCGTTGGAAGGCGCCGACGCCGTGCTCGTGACGCACGAGCACTTCGACCACTTCTCGGAGGAGGTGCTGCGCCGGGCAGCCGCAGCCCGCCCCGGGCTGCGCATCTGGACCAACTCTGCCGTCGCGAAGCAGCTCGACGGCCTCGGTGCGCAGGTCGCCGTCACCGGGGACGGGGACGCCTTCGAAGCGGCGGGCTTCGACATCCGGGTGCATGGGGCCTGGCACGCTGTCATCCACCCGGACATCCCCCGCATCCCCAACATCGGTTTCCTGGTGGACGAGACCCTCTTCCACCCCGGCGACGCCCTGACCGTCCCGGACGGCCCGGTCGGCACGCTCCTGCTCCCCGTGCACGCCCCCTGGTCCACGGTCGGCGATCTCCTCGACTACGTGCGCGAGGTCGCCCCCCGCGACGCCTACGCCGTGCACGACGGCGCCCTCAACGACATCGGCACCGCGATGGTCGGGGGCCTCCTCGGCGAGCGCGGCCCCGGCACCCCCGCCCGCTACCACCGACTGGCCCCGGGCACGAGCGCCCGGATCGGCTGAGATTTCCCGGCGCCACCCGGCGCGACGGAAGCCCGGTCAGCACTCAGCCACGAGCTGCGCGGTGACCACGCCGTGCAGCAGCTCCGCGTCCACGAAGTCACGAACGCCGTGCTAATTTGGCGGCAGACTTGAAGGGGCACTCGCTACGGCCACTGCCCCTCTATTTTTTGGCTCGCACGCCACGTGGTGTGCGAGCCGTTTTCTTGACCAAGGTCAGCCAGGGCGCGAGCACCTTGATCGGCTTGTCCCTCCTGGCGACACTGGGCGGGAGCCCAGTCAGCGACCTTGCCGCTGTTCGTAACGCTCCGCCGCGTCCAGGAGCCAGGTGTCCGGCCACCCCGACCGGTCGACGGGACCGATCAGCCGGGCACCCTCCACGCAACGAACGTCGTCGGTCAGGGCGAGGCCGCTCACGGCCTTGATACGCACCAACTGGTCGTCCTCGCGCAGGAATCCGGCCAGTATGTCGGCCCCGGCGGAGCCGCAGCCCTCGAACTCGTACAGCAGCTCACACACGGCCGCGCGGACACGGGCGTCGGGATCACGGGCCAGTGCGGTGAGCACGTTCCACGCCTCGGGGTGGGTGTACGCGTACCGCGTCCTGTGCAGCAAGGCCGGCACCACCATGCGTACACGGGGGTCGGGGTGCGCGCGGAGGACGAGCCCCACCCCCTCGGCCGCCGGGTCGGCGACGTACGTCAGCCCGCGCAGCACCGACGCGAGCACCGCCGGGTCCGTCTCCTCGGCGGCCCACGGAAGGAGGACGTCCGCGGCCCGCCGCTCAGTGCACTCCGCGTCGAGGGCGAGGAGCCCTCGCACGAGGTCCGCGGCGAACAGCCGCCGCAGGGGATCGGAGGCCGGACGCAGGGCCAGGACGGCGTCCCAGGCCTCCACGCCGGACCGTTCGGCGAGCACGGCGACCGCTTCCGTCCAGTCGGCGTGCTCCCCGTCGGCACGGGCCAGTGCACGGGCGAGAAGGTCCTCGAACGACCGGTGCAGGCCGAACGCGGCCTCCAGGCGGGTGAGGACGGCGGAATGGCCGTCGTACACGCTCATCCCGCCGAGCGTGATCACGTCGTACGCGGTGACGCCGAAGTCGTCCGGGACCCTGCGGCGCACCACCGGGCCCGCCGCACCGGTCGCGAGGCGCAGCCCCGCTTCGGCTCCCGTCCCGCACCAGCGCCGGGCGCGGGCCAGGAGTTCGGCCCGGTCCTCCTCCGCGAGCCGATCCGCACCATGTTCGAGCAGGGCGGCGGTGAGGCCGGCGTTGCCGGAGATCACGGTCCGCAGCAGCGGCGTGCTCCCGTCCGGCAGCGGTCGGAGCGGATCGGCACCGGCGTCCAGGAGCGCTTCCGCCACGTACCCGTCGAAGGCGGCGACGGCGACGCACAGTACGGGGACCCCGTCGGCGTCCGTCGTCTCCGGGTCGGCGCCCGCCCAAAGAACGTCCCGCACGAGGTGCGCGCGCCCAGCCCGCACCTCAGCGACCAGTCGGTGCCCCGACACGGCCTCGCCCCCTTGGTCCACTTACCCGATGGGCAGAGTAATCCGCAGGAGCGGCTACTCCTCGGACACGAGCTGCGCGGTGACCACGCCGTGCAGCAGCTCCGCGTCCACGAAGTCCCCGTCCTCCGGCGGCCCACAACGCCAGCTCAGCGGGTACGTGTTGCCGTGGGCCGCCGGAATCCCCACGTACTGGTCCCGCACGGCCGGCCCGAAGCACTTCGCGCCCGGCGGCCAGTCGAAGTCCTGGCTGGCCCCGGGCTCCAGCAGGAAGTACGTCCACCGCGCCCCCGCGATCTCCCGTACCACCGGCCCCGGATCGCCGTCCGTGAGGGTCGACAGATGATGCACCACCGCTTCGCCCCGGACGCCGCGCAGACGGATGGCGTCGAAGTGGATGCCGGTCAGGTGGAGTTGGAGCCCCGAGGACGGTACCCATTCGGGGAGTTTCTTCTGCGTCATGGCAGTAAGCATTCCGCCGCGTGCGTAGCGTGACCAGGAGGACACGATCCACATCGGGGCGATGTGGGGAACGGGGTGGTTGGCTGTGGGGACGAGTGAGGTATCGCACGTTCGGCGGCTCGTGGGCGAGTTGCTTCGCGCACACCGGGTGCGTGCTGGGTTCACGCAGAAGACGGCGGCGCAAGAGCTGCTGATCTCGGAGTCGCTGATGGGCGCGGTGGAGCGTGCGGAACGCATTCCGTCGAACGATCTGCTGGTGGCGGCCGACGAGCTGTTCGAGGCGAATGGCGCGCTGAAGGACTGCTGCGACATGCTGGACGAGGAGAAGTACCCGCCGAAGTTCCGGGGCTGGGCCAAGTCGGAGCGTACGGCCCGGATCATCAACGGGTACGAAACGATGGTGATTCCGGGGCTGCTTCAGACGGAGGCCTACGCGTACGCCCTGCACCGGGTGCGTGTGCCTGCGTACACCGAAGCCGAGGTCGTCAGCCGTGTCGAAGCCCGGCTCGAACGCCAGTCGGTGTTGACGCGCACACCGCCGCCCCACATCGGGTATGTAGTTGAGGAATCGGCCCTGGAGCGGTGCCTGGGCGGGCCGGAGGTGCTGAGGGGGCAGCTGCAGCACCTGCTCGACTGCATCGAGCGCTATCAGCACTTGACTGTGCAGGTGATGCCGACGGCGCAGCCCAGTCACGCGGGGCTGTGGGGGGCCTTTCAGCTACTGTCCACGGAGGGAGGACGCGGTCTCGTGTACGTGGAGTCGCGTGGCGGCGATAGGTATATTTCGCAGCCGGACCAGGTCATCGATACGTTCGACCTCTTCGGCATCTTGCGGGCCCAGGCGCACAACCCGTGGACTTCCGCGGAGATCATCGAGAAGAAGATGAGGCAACTGTGAGCTATGACAACTCCGAGCTGGCCTGGTTCAAGTCCAGCTACAGCGCCAACGAAGGTGCCGCGTGCATCGAGGTCGCCTACAACTGGCACAAGTCCAGCTACAGCGGCAACGAGGGCGGCGACTGCGTAGAGGTAGCCACCTGCCCCCACTCCGTCCACGTCCGCGACAGCAAGGTCACCGAAGGCCCGACCTTCGCAGTCGCCCCCGCCGCCTGGTCCGCGTTCCTGGGCCACGCGACCGCGAACTGATCACCGGGGCGGCGATGACCCGTAAACGTGTTCGTACCGCGAGGGAGGCAAAGACCCTGGAGGGCGGCTACGCCGCTCTCCAGGTGGCCACCGATGCGGAGGACCGTGCGTACGAGGCGGCCGTGCGGGCTCGCGGTGCCCGCCGACGAAGCCGAGCCGAGGCCGGCGGATGAGCGTCGTCATCCTGTCCGCAGGTATCCGTACCGGCCCCGGCTCGTTGCTCGATTTGGCTTCGCCGTCCCGGCCAGGTGAGGGCCACGGGCGCCCTTGATCAGCGACGGAACTTCCGGTGGGGCCGACGCGCTTCCCTATTGGTCGTGGGCGTGCTTTGCGCGCTCGTCGGGAGGCAGCTTCATCGCGTCGGCCGCAGCGGGGTCAGGTGGCGTCGACTTGAGCGCCGCCACTAGTTCTGCGGACTGCTTGCCGAAAAACGGCCCACGCGCGTCGGTCGGCTTGGCGTCACCCTCCGCCTGCTGCAGACTCGGGATGACGTCGCCCTTGCCCAGGATTCCCTCCTGATAGGGAAAGATCGAATCCGGGCTCAGCGTCGACCAGCCGGCATTCTGTACCGTCTCGGTCTTGGTGAAGTAGAGGATGGGCAGAACGTACTGCTTGCCCACCTCCAGCATGGGCTCGCCGTCCAGACGGACGGCGTTGCGCTGGTCACCGTGGAACTGCCAACCGTCGAGTTCCGTCTCGAATGCTGACGGTGCGTTCGACGCATCCTTGCGCGACCACAGCACCTTGTCGATCCGGAGACTGATCACCCGCGGGATATAGCCCTCGCCCGCCTCGGTCTCTTCCGAAGTCGGGGCAAGTTCGCGCTGGCCGGTCACCGTCACAACCACAAGGTGATCACCGTACGTGGTCCAATCCGTGAGCGTGCCGCTGGGCAGCAGCTGGTCACCATGGGAGATGATCACCGAGGAGTGGGCCGACTTGTGATCATCCCCGTCGGCCTGAACGACCAGCACCGTCACCAACGCTCCGGCGACGACAGCTGATCCAACAACAGCTATCAATCTCTTAGATCGCATGCGATGACCCCCCGGGTCAGTAGGTGGCGTTGATCTCGGAGACATTGTGGGACTCGATATACGGGTTATTTCCGTAGTCGGGCGTTTCCATGCAACCCAGTTCGGATGCAGTGTTGCTCTCACTGGGATATGCGTCGGCCCCATGAGTCAACCCCACCGCATGCCCCGTCTCGTGGCACGCCAGTTCTCGGTTTACATAGGTGGCAGCGCGGAAGCGAACGTACTCCTGATCGCACCTGGTCGCAGTCACTGCGTCGTCACACCAAGTTTGCCCAATCGTATTCCCGGAAAACCCGGAAGTGCTGACCTGGTAAATGATGTCGGTCTCGGCGCTTCCGCTGTATTCAGGGCTCGCAACCCAGGACACATTAACCTCGCGCTTTCATGAAGCGGGGTGTCCGGCAGGCGGGCAGGAAAGCAGAAAGTGCCTCTGACCAGCAAGAATGAGGATTGTCGAGGTCCTTGTTCCTGCCACCGCCGGAGGCACTTCCCAGGTGAAGCACTCTATCGGGTCCTATCCCCGTGTCCGCGTCCAGGACGGCGGTCGCCAGGTCGTCTCCCAGGCCGGGTCGGTCCTGCTCGTGGAAACGGTCCGCAAGACCGGTCTTGACCAGGCCATATCGGCAGCTCTGGCGCCGTGGCGCAAGCCGCGGGCCGTCCACGATCCCGGCAAGGTCCTCCTGGACGTGGCCTTGGCGGTCGCACTGGGCGGGGACTGCCTCGCGGACGTCGCATTGCTGCGGTGCGAGCCGGCCGTTTTCGGTCCGGTCGCCTCCGACCCGACCGTCTCCCGCCTGATCGGCACCCTCGCCGCCTCCGACGAGAAGGCGTTGCAGGCGATCCGGTCCGCACGCTCCGAAGTCCGTCACCGTGTCTGGTCGTTGGCCGGTGAGAACGCCCCGGACACCGACGGCCAGGTCGTCGTCGATCTTGACGGTGTCCTCGTGATCGCGCATTCCGACAAACAGGACGCGGCCGCGACCTGGAAGAAGACCTACGGCCATCACCCTTTGACGGCCTTCGTGGACCACGGACCGGGAGGAACCGGTGAGCCCGTGGCCGCCCTCCTCAGGCCGGGGAACGCGGGCTCCAACACAGCAGCCGACCACATCACCACCGCCCAGCTCGCCTTGGCCCAGCTGCCCAAGCGCTACCGGCGAGGGCGGCAGACGCTGATCCGCACGGACTCCGCGGGCGGCACTCACGACTTCGTGTCCTGGCTCGCCCGGCGAGGGCGATGGCTGTCCTACTCGGTCGGCATGACGGTCACCGAGCAGGTCCACGAGCACGTGCTGAAGGTCCCCGCCTCGGCCTGGACGGCGGCCGTCGAGACCAATGGTGAGGTCCGTGACGGGGCCTGGGTCGCCGAGCTCACCGGCAAGCTGCTGGACGGCTGGCCGAAGGGGATGCGGCTGATCGTCCGAAGAGAACGGCCGCACCCCGGTGCCCAGTTGAGGATCACGGACGCGGACGGGATGCGGATCACGTGCTTCGCGACCAACACCGCCGGCCGGCCGATCGCCGAACTCGAGCTCCGTCACCGGCTTCGGGCCCGGGCAGAGGACAGGATCCGGGCCGCCCGGGCCACCGGCCTGCGCAACCTGCCCCTGCACACCACAGCCCAGAACAAGGTCTGGCTCGAGATCGTCCAGATTGCTCTCGACCTGCTGGCCTGGATGCCCATGCTCGCCCTCACCGGAACAGCCCGGCTCTGGGAGCCCCGCCGTCTGCGGTTCCGCCTGTTCTCCGCGGCCGGACAACTCGTCACCACCGGCCGCCGGCGGATCCTCCGCCTGGCCCGGCACTGGCCCTGGACCGGCCACATCACCGCCGCACTCGAACGGCTCGCACTCCTGCCGAACCCCGGCTGACCAGCGAACTCACCCGTCCCCACGACAGCCCTTCACCAACCGGAGCAGTGGAACCCGGCGCCACCCCGAGACGACACTCGGGCCCTCAGCCTGCCCACCCTCAGCTCACAGCACAAAAACGGGCCACCGACTCCGTCGGCAGCCCGTCAAGAAAGATCGAGGTTAAAGTCGGTGCCGTCATAACTGTCGAACATGGTGAGGTCCACCGTAGCTTCGACGCCACTGTTCACGGAACTCTGTTCAGAGTAGGTCAGAGTGGAATTATCTGTCTGACAGAACAGGCCATTACTTATGCTGCCATCCCAGCAACTCCAGTTCGCGTTCGCTGTCTTGTACATGTTGTCGTTGGCAACGGCAGGCTGGCTGACGAATGCGGACCATGCAACAATGACGGCAAGTGCCAGTACGTGCGTTTTTCCCATAATTCCCCCCGGAAATAAGAGTGCTCGCGGCGGGGAACTTTAACAGTCCGTCGAGGTGACGTCCAGAGCTTTATTTGGACATGCGAAAGGAGTCAACCTCGATTCGTCAGTGGTGATGCTGAGCTGATCGCTGTGGTGGTTCGCCCGTGATGTTCCTCATGTGGTGAGGTCGGGCCGTCGCGTGTCGCTGCGGTTGCGCTGGGGTTCCACGTCTCCTGGTGGGTGGTGCGGGCTCTCCTTCCTGGTCTTTGTCGGGGTGGGGGCTGGCCGTCAGGTGACGGTGGTCAGGTCGGTGAGCCGGGTCCAGGCGAGGGTGGATGCGTTGATCCAGGGCCATGTCGGGTCGAGGCGGAGGTAGCGGCGCCTTGCGTGGTGGGCGAGGCGGCCGGGCTGGTGGTAGAGGCGGAAGCACATCGTGTCGGGTTCGGCGTGGGTCAGGTCCTCGACATCGTGGAGGGCCATGAGGCGGAGCCAGGCATCGAGGTCGGCGGCCAGGTTCGCCGCGAGCATCCAGTCGGTGTTGCTGTGGTAGGACTTCAGACGCAGGTTGTGCAGGCCCATCGCTTTGTTCGTCCGGACCTCGTCTTCGACGACAGCGTGGCGACGGTGCAGAGCGTCCAGCCAATGCGCCTGGTGGGAGCCCGCGATCCGGGTCATCTTGCGGATGTTGGTCGCGATGACCGAGTACTTCCCCCCGTCTTCTTCTCGAAGTCGGTCAGGTTCGCCAGATGCCGGCTGGAGGGCTTGACCTGGCGGACGATCAGTCGGAGGCCGTCGCTCCAGCCCTCGCGTTCGCTCAGCCCGGACAGTTCGGCGACGAAGTAGCCCTCTTGGGCGCTGCCGTCCTGGTTCAGGGAGGTCTCCCAGGCCGTCTCGGGAAGCTTGGCGATGGCCTGCTCGTCGGCCTCGGTGATGGTCCACCCGGTGGTGAACCTCACGGTGCGGCGGCGGGTGTTGAGCGCAATGAGGTGTTCGTGCAGACCATGGGTGTACCGCGCCGCCCTCGGCGCAGGTCCCAAACCCTTGCTCGTGGTCTCGAACAATGCACGCAACCGGGCCCTCAACGACGTCCTGGTCGTGCGCATCACTACGTCGGTGAAGCCTCCGCTGGCGAGCATCGTCGAGCTGGAGGCCGGTGAACCGCTCGTGGGGCGCGTGCTCTGCGACGACCTGGGCCCCATGTACAGGGACGAGATCATAGAAGACCTCGGCGCGCTCTCGAACCAGACGATGGTGAAGGTCGCCACGGCTCTGCGGCACGTCCTCGCCCTCTGAGCCGCGACAGGTGCGGGCCGGCCCTGGCGGCTGCGCTCCCGGGCCAGTCAACTCTGCCCCGGGGGACCTGGAACCGGGGCCGCGCCCCGGGATATGCAGGAGGGGTCATACCTCCGGCAGGAAGAGGGCCCCAATGCGCGGCCAGGACGGCGCAGAGAAGACCGGCGCGGATCGAGGGGGGCACGCGGCGGCCCGTAAGCCCGCCGCCGCGGCCGGTATGCCCGCCACCGAACTCCTCGCCCTCCAGGGCAGCCTCGGCAACGCGGCCGTCGTCCAGATGCTGCGGGCCGCCGGGCACCCGCACTGCGGCCATGAGGAGGCGGAGCAGCCGGTGCAGCGCTCGGCCGTCACGGGCGTGCTGCGCTCGGGCGGGCGGCCGCTGGACAGCGCCGTCCGCGATGAGATGGAGAACCGGCTCGGGGCGGACTTCTCCGACGTACGCATCCACACCGACGCCGCCGCCAAGGCCTCGGCCGCCGAGGTCGGGGCCCGCGCCTACACCTCCGGGCACCACGTCGTCATCGGCGACGGCGGGGCCGACAAGCACACGCTCGCCCATGAGCTGACCCACGTCATCCAGCAGCGCCGGGGGCCGGTCGCGGGCACGGACAACGGCTCCGGGCTCCGCGTGTCCGACCCGTCCGACCGGTTCGAGCGGGCGGCGGAGGCCAACGCGACCCGCGTGATGCGGGGCCCCGCCCCCGTACAGCGGGAAGAGCTCGCGGCGGCCCCGGGCCCGCACGCGCACCAGGCGGTCGTGCAGCGGGCCAAGCTCACGGGCTACAACCAGCGGGTCGACTACCCGCAGGGGGCGCACACCGTGACCGTCAACGGCACGGCGGGCAAAGTGGGCGTCAAAATGGAGGGCGAGCTCTTCGCCAGCGCGCTCGGGACGGGCGAGGCTCCCCAGGTGCAGCCCGCCTGGTGGCCACCGAGCGGCACCCCGATCGGGGACTGGTTCAAGAACTACATGGTCCAGGGGCACCTGCTGAACCACAACCTGGGCGGCTCGGGGAAGCACCTGGAGAACCTGACTCCACTGGTCAGGCAGGCCAACAGCCAGCACCACGCCAAGGTCGAGAAGAAGCTCAAGGCGGCCATCCTCCAGCAGGGTCACACCGCGCGGTACCACGTGACGGCGGACTTCAGCACGCACCCCACATCGGCCGATATGAAGATGACGCCGGGGTCGCAGGAAGCCCTCGACTTCGACAACATCTACCGATTCGGTCTTCCCGGGAAGATCTCCGCCGAATACACCCTGTACGACGCCAACGGCAAGGAAGTGGGCTGGGACTCGTGGGAGATCGAGAACAACAACATGTAGGAACTCCGACCGGCGGAACCGACAGGCGACGGGCGACACACACATGAGCAACGCAAGGGACCGACTCGACGCGCTGGTGGCCGAGCTCCGCGAGAACCCCCGCGTCGAGCTGCTGAACCACGAACTGACCGACCCCCTCCCCCCGGACCGCATCGGCGAGCTTGCAGACGGGCTCCCCGCCGGCGTGGAGGGGTTCTACCGCGAGGTCGGCTCGTTCAAGTTGGAGTGGCGCTCCGCCGAGGGCGACGGGGCGAACCGCGGCCTGGCCGACATCCTGCCCCTCGACCGGGTGCTCGGGGACTGGAGCGGGATCACCTGGTTTCCGAGCGGCGAGCAGGAGTTCCGCCCGGTGGTGCCCTTCGACTTCTTCACCCCGGAGGCGTGCACGGCCTTCGAACGGGCGGATGACGGCGCCTTCGCGGACACGGTCAGCTACCACTACTTCGGCGAGGAACTGGCCTCCACCGGCCGCACCTTCACCGAGTACGTGGAACTCCTGATCGCCTCACGCGGCTACTGGTACTGGCCCAAGACCCTGTGCCGGGGCTATGAGGACAGCGCGGAGGTCACCGGCTTCCGGCAGGACATGCCGCGCCTCTTCCCGGACCACGACGACGAGCTGTTCCGCCCCCGCTAGGGCCTCACAGCCCCGGCGCCCCCCACACCGGGAACCAGCGCGACAGGTCCTGCTCCACGCGAAGGTCGTCCCCCAGCGCGGCCCGCACCTCCAGCTCCAGCTGGTTGTCGCGCTTCTCGGCGCCGCCCCGGACCGGGGCGAACGGGTAGAACGTGCCGCGCTTGTACAGGTACACCAGCGCCAGCGCACGCCCCCGCTCGTCCCGGAAGCCGACGAGCGAGCACAGCAGCTGCGGGCCGAAGCCGCCGTCCTGGAGCAGGGTGTTCACCGCGTGCAGATCGTTGACCAGGGCCGCCGTGTCCTCGGGCGGCTGGCGGGCCAGGAGCCAGGTGTAGCCGTACGCGTCCCGGCTGAACTCCACCGGGATGCCGCCGCGCCCCGTATCCGCGTCGAGCAGTTCGCGTACGTCCTGCTGGACACGGGCGAAAGCGGAGCCCTCCACGCCCGCGAAGCACACCGAGCCCAGGCCCGTCGGTGTGAGGCCCGTCGCCGCCTGGAGGGTCAGCGCGGCGGAGGGGACGGCGAAGAGCTGGTCGAGGTCGGGGCGGACCGGCTTGCTGCGGCCCAGGATCGTGTCGAGCAGGCCCACGGGGGGACTCCTTACGGACGGGCTCCTTCACGAGGGCTCACGGGCGGGACAGGTCGGCCGAGATGCGGGCCAGCTGTTCGAGGCGCTGTTCGAGCGTCGGGTGGGTGGAGAGCAGTCGGCCGATGCTCTCCTTGGAGGCGAAGGCCGGGACGAAGTAGAAGGCGTTGTACGGCTCCGCCTTCCGCAGGTCCTCCGTCGGAATCCGGGCCATCTGGCCGCTCACCTTGGTGAGGGCGGAGGCCAGGGCGGAGGGGCGGCCGGTGAGCAGGGCGGCCGTGCGGTCGGCGGACAGCTCGCGGTAGCGCGAGAGCACGCGGGTGAGCAGGAAGCTCAGCGCGTAGACGACCGCGCTGACCAGCGGGATCAGCATGATGATGAGGCCCGAAGGGTCGTTGCTCCGGTTGCTGCGGGCGAAGCCGCCCCACAGAGCCACCCGGGTGATGATCCCGGCCAGGACGCCGAGGAACGAGGCGATCGTCATCACGGCGACATCGCGGTGCGCCACGTGCGACATCTCGTGCGCGAGTACCCCCTCCAGCTCCTCCGGCTCCAGTCTGCGCAACAGCCCCGTCGTGGCGCACACCAGCGAGGACTTCTGGCTGCGCCCGGTCGCGAACGCGTTCGGCACATCGCTCTCCGCGATGGCCACCCGTGGCTTCGGCATGTCGGCAAGAGCGCAGATCCGGTCGATCGTGCCGTGCAGCTCGGGCGCCTCGGCGGGGGAGACCTCCCGGGCGCCCATGCTGAACGCGGCGATCCGGTCACTGAACCAGAACTGCGCGACGAACATGCCGCCGGTCAGGACCAGGATGATCGGCCAGGACCCGCGCAGCACGGCCAGGAGCACGCCGACCAGCACCACGTACAGCAGCCCGATCAGGAACATGGTGGTCACCATGCGGGTGGTCAGGCCACGGTCGGTGGCGTATCGGCTACGGGTTCTGGCCATGGGTGCCCTCCAGTCCTCGCCTGTCTCCATGGTGCTCCTCGGCGGCCGAAAGTGGATGCTGTCGCTCCGTTCGGCGGGTATGGCCGAACATCATCTAGGCCGGGTAGGTGCCTGAGGCATCTAGTGAGGGTGATCGGCAGGACCCACCCCCCTCGCTGCGAGGTCCGTCATGACAGAGACCCAGTCCGAGCCCATTGCCTCCGAGCCCGTTGCCTTCCCGCAGGACCGCACCTGTCCCTACCACCCGCCCACCGGCTACCCGAGCGCGAGCCGCGGGCAGCGCTCGGTCTCCCGCGTCCGCCTCTTCGACGGCCGTACGGTCTGGCTGGTGACCGGCCACGCCGAGGCGCGGGCGCTCCTTGCCGACCCCCGGCTGTCCTCCGACCGCTCGCACCCGGCCTTCCCGCTGTTCGCGCCCCGGCTGGCCGCGATCAAGCAGCGGCGCGTGGAGCTGCTCGGGGTCGACGACCCGGAGCACAACGCCCAGCGCCGGATGCTGATCCCGAGCTTCACGGTCCGCCGGACGGCGGCGCTGCGGCCCCGCATCCAGGAGACCGTGGACCGGCTGCTGGACGCGATGGTGGAGCAGGGTCCGCCGGCCGAACTCGTCGGCGCGTTCGCGCTGCCGGTGCCGTCCATGGTCATCTGCGCGCTGCTCGGTGTGCCGTACGCGGACCACGACTTCTTCGAGGACCGGTCGCGCAAGCTGCTGCGGGGGCCCGGGCCGTCGGACGTCGTCGCGGCCCGGGAGGACCTGGACGCGTACTTCCGCGACCTGATCGGGCGGAAGCGGCGCGAGCCGGGGGACGGGCTGCTGGACGAGCTGATCGCCAAGCACCTGGAGACGGGGGCGGTGGAAGGGGAGGAGCTGGTACGGCTGGCCGAGATCCTGCTCGTGGCCGGTCATGAGACGACCGCGAACATGATCTCGCTCGGTACGTTCACGCTGCTCCGGCACCCGGACCAGCTGGCCCGGCTGACAGGCGAAGACGGCGAGGGCGTGGTGCCGGCCGCCGTGGAGGAGCTGCTGCGGTTCCTGTCCATCGCGGACGGGCTCTCCCGGGTGGCGGTGGAGGACATCGAGATCGGCGGGGAGACGCTGCGGGCGGGGGAGGGCGTGCTGCTGTCCACCGCGGTGATCAACCGGGACGCGGCGGCCTTCGCGGCGCCGGACGAGCTGGACCTCGGGCGCGGGGCGCGCAACCACGTGGCGTTCGGCTTCGGCATCCACCAGTGCCTGGGCCAGAACCTCGCCCGCGCCGAGCTGGAGATCGCCCTGCCCGCCCTCTTCCGCCGCCTCCCGGGCCTGCGGCTCGCCGTACCGCCGGAGGAGGTCCCGGTCAAGCCGGGCGACACGGTGCAGGGGCTGCTGGAACTGCCGGTGACCTGGTGAAGGAGGAGCGACCCATGCGGATCGACATCGACAAGGACGTGTGCATCGGCGCAGGCCAGTGCGCCCTGGCCGCCCCGAAGGTCTTCACGCAGGACGACGACGGCCTGAGTGAACTCCTGCCGGAGGCGGAGCCGGGCCCGATGGTGGCGGAGGCGGTACGGGCGTGCCCGGTGGGGGCGATCACGGTGGCATGAGGGGCTTCGCGCCGCACGCCCGCAGTACGCCGTAGCGTTGTGTAGCACGCCGCGCTACGCTGGATCCATGAGGACGATTACGCAGCGGGAGTTCCGCAACAGCTCCGCCGACGTCATGGACGCGGTGGAGGCGGGTGAGGTCTTCCACATCACGCGCAACGGGATAGAGGTTGCGGAACTCCGGCCGCTCACGCGGAAGCGGAGGCTGAGTGCCGAGGAGCTGGTGACGCGGCACAGACGGCTGCCGCGCGTCGACAGCGCTCTCATGCGGCAGGAGGCGGACGAGTTCTTCGGAGGCGCGGACCGTGTCGGAGACAACGATCCGTGGGAGCGCCCGCGTGGCTGAGCGCTACAGAGCGGGCGTGCTCGACACCTGTACCTATATCGACCTCGATCTCTTGTCGGCAGAGGATCTTCCCGTCTTCCCCATGCTCACCGCCGTAACGATGGCCGAGCTGCAGCAAGGCGTGGCGATGGCCAGGGATCCTGGCACCCGGGCCGCGCGCATGGAGAAGCTGGGGGCTGCCGTGGCCGACTTCGAGCCGCTTCCCTTCGATGGGGAGGCCGCCGCACGATACGGGAGTCTGGTGTCCCTGGTACTTGCCGCCGGCCGCGATCCCAGGCCTCGGCGCATGGACCTGATGATCGCCGCTGTCGCCTCGGTCGGCGAGTTTCCGCTATTTACGCGCAACGCGGACGACTTCAGAGGGCTCGAAGCGGTGCTTACCGTGGTCTCCGTCTGACCCGGTCCGGATACGCCGACGGCGGACCACGGGCGTGGTCCGCCGTCGGTGAGACAGGACCTGGGGGCGCCGGGATCAACGCGCGTCGCCCCAGCGGGGATGCGCGCTACTTCGCCGGCTTCTTGCCGGTGATGCCGAGGTGCACCAACTGCGCGAGGTTCGGCTTGAGTTCGGCCTGCTTGACGCCCCAGGCCGTGAAGCCCTTCTGGTGCGAGGCGACACCGGCGAGCATGACGACCAGGGAGCCCGCCACCGCGGCGGCGCTGACGTCCTTGTCGACCTTGCCCTTGGCCTGGAGCTCCTTCACGGACTCCGTCAGGGAGCCGGTGACCGAGTTGAGGATCTTCATGCGGATCTTGTTGAACCGCTTGTCGCCCTCGGCCGCGCCGAGGTCGATCACGCGCAGGATCGCGTCGTTGCGCCGCCAGAAGTCGAGGAAGCCCTCCACGAGTTGCTCGGAGGTCTGCCAGCCCGACTTGCCGGCCCAGGAGCGTCCGGCGACCAGTTCGGTCATCCCGGAACCCTCCTTCGCGACGTCTTCGGCGAGTTCGAGGACGGCACCCTCGACGTCGGGGAAGTACTGGTAGAAGGTCGCTGGTGAAGTCCCCGCCTTGCGCGCGACGTCGATGACTTTGACGTCCCGGTACGGCGAGGAGCTGAGCATCTCGCTGAGGCAGTCGAGCAGCTTCTGCCGCGTCGCCTGACCGCGCCGACCGGCCACGCGGCCGTCGACGGTGCGTACTTGTCCTGTCATGCCGTCAGCTTACCGACGGGTGATCGGAGCGCGATTCGGCCGAAGCAAATGGGGAACGGGGCCCGCCCGAGTGCCGGCTGCACCCCTCGTTGCCCACAGTGTGATGAATGTTATTAACAGCCTGTGGATAACTTCGGTGGATAACTTTCGAACCTGTGTTCGTTTCGGAGGGGTCGGGGCACTTCCGGGACGCGCCGGGTGCGGCGCGAAGCTACCGTGACCGTGACGGGCGTCACCACGACGACGGAAGGATCCGGGCCCATGGCCGCATTCGCGCAGTCCGCACCGTGCTGGGTGGATGTGCAGCTCCCCGACCTGGAGGCGGGCAAGCGCTTCTACGGCGAGCTGTTCGGCTGGACCTTCCGCCCGACCGAGGGCTCCCGCGCGGACGCCCTCGGAGAGGGGAAGCTCGTCGCCGCGCTGGCCGCGAAGAAGGACGGCCGGATGCCGACCGCCTGGGGTGTCTACTTCGCGACCGACGACATCGACGCGTCCGTCGCCCGCGTCCGCGCGGCCGGCGGCCAGGTGATCACCGAACCGGTCGCGGCCGGCCGCCACGGCGTGCTGGCCCAGGCCGCCGACCCTGGCGGCGCCGTCTTCGGCCTCTGGCAGGCCGGCGAGCGCGCGGGCTTCCAGCGGCGACACGAACCCGGCTCCTTCTGCTGGACCGAGGTCCACACCCGCGCCAAGGACCGCGTCGACCCCTTCTACGAGGAGGTCTTCGGCTTCCGCTGCGCGGACATCGACGACTCCGCCCGGGACGTCCCGGACACCGACGAGCACCGCGTCGACTTCCGTACGTGGTCCCCGCCCGGCACCGAACCCGGCCCCGACACCGCGGTCGGCGGGCGCAGCGTCATCACGGACGCGTTCCCGGCCGAGCTGCCGAGCCACTTCCTGAACTACTTCGACGTCGCGGACTGCGACGAGACCGTGCGTACCGTACAGCGGCTCGGCGGCCGGGTCACCGAACCCCCGCTGGACATCCCGTACGGGAGGAGGGCGGTCCTCCAGGACGACCAAGGCGCCGAGTTCGCCGTACTTCAGGAGCCTGTGTCCTGATACGGGAGGTGTGGCACGGGACACCCCGATCCGCCCCCGGGTTCGCAACCGGGGCCCCGGCCAGGAACAATCGGGGTGCGCACCGCCGGGCGGCGCCCACTGATGAGACGCTGCACACGGCGGGATTTTCGCGGACCTCTGTGCCCTGAGGTCCGTACGGGGAGGTGGCAGGTAGTGGAGCAGCTGACGCAGCACGACCCGAGGCGGATCGGCCCCTTCGAGGTGCTGGGACGGCTCGGGGCCGGCGGCATGGGGCTGGTCTATCTGGCCCGGTCCGCGTCGGGCCGGCGGGTCGCGATCAAGACCGTCCGTACGGAACTGGCCGAGGACCAGCTGTTCCGGGTGCGCTTCACGCGCGAGGTGGAGGCCGCGCGCGCCGTCAGCGGCTTCTACACGGCCGCCGTCGTCGACGCCGACCCGCGCGCCGCCGTGCCCTGGCTGGCCACCGCGTACGTGCCCGCCCCCTCGCTCGAAGAGATCGTGAACGAGTGCGGGCCGATGCCGACGCAGGCGGTGCGCTGGCTGGCGGCGGGCATCGCGGAGGCGCTGCAGTCCATCCACGGGGCGCAGCTCGTCCACCGCGACATGAAGCCGTCGAACGTGCTCGTCGTGGAGGACGGCCCCCGGGTCATCGACTTCGGCATCGCGTCCGGTGTCTCCAACACCCGGCTCACCATGACCAACGTGGCTGTCGGCACCCCGGCGTACATGTCTCCGGAGCAGGCCCGTGACTCGCGGAGCGTGACGGGGGCCAGCGACATCTTCTCGCTCGGCTCGACGCTCGTCTTCGCCGCGACCGGCCACGCCCCGTACCGGGGGGCGAACCCGGTCGAGACCGTGTTCATGCTGCTGCGCGAGAGCCCCGACCTCACCGGCCTGCCGGACGACCTGCGGCCGCTCATCGAGTCCTGCATGCAGAAGGACCCCGCGATGCGGCCCACCCCCGCGGACCTCCAGGCCCAGCTCGCCCCGCACCTGTTCGCCTCCGGCGGCGGTGACGACGACGGCGGTACCGCCTCCGCGTGGCTGCCGGCCGTTGCGACCGAGATGATCGAGCGGCGCCGGGGCGGTGGCCGTCCGGCCCCGCAGGCCGCGCCGCCCGCGGCCCCGCCGCGCCCCGCCGACCCGGCCCCCTCGCGCCCCGTCGGGGCCCGCGCGGAGTCCGTGGCGACCGCGCCCCATCAGCCGCCGGGCACGGACTGGGACGGGCCCTGGCAGAGCGGGGTGCCCGCCGCGCCCGCACCGGTGCCCGACGCCGGGGGGCCGGTCCGGCTGACCGGTGCCCAGGTGCCGATCGGGCCCGGGCCCCGCGCCCAGGACGTCCGCGCCTCGGCGGCCGGTGCCGGCGCCGGGCCCGCGACGGGCTGGGTCCGCCCGCCCGCCGGGGTCCGGGGCACCGCCCCCGCACCCGTCCCCGCCCCCGCCCCGGCCCCCGACGGCGGGCAGTCCGGGCCCGCGCGGTGGCGGCCCTGGCGGTTCCGCATGTCCAACGACGTGTGGGGCACGCCGGTCGTCGTCGGCGACCTGCTCTACGTCACGTCCTTCGAGGTCCACGCGCTGGACACCGGCAACGGGCGGCGCCAGTTCAAGACCCGTGACGTCGCCTGGGCGATGGCCGTGGAGGGCGGGCGCATCCACGCCTCCGACGGCCCCTCCCTCTACGCCCTCGACGCCACCACCGGCGCCGAGCGGTGGCGTACGGGCACCGACGCCTGGGTGTACGCGCTCAAGGCCGACCGGGGCACGGTCGTCACCGCCACCCGGGGCGGCGGCATCCAGGCCTGGGAGGCGGCGACCGGCGAGAAGCTGTGGGACCTCACCGGCGCGCAGACGGACTTCGAGACGCCGGAGGGCGGGCCGGTCATCCACGACGGCACGGTCTACGTCTGGCAGGACGCCCGCCTCAAGGCCCTCGACGCCCGCACCGGCGTCGAGCGCTGGTCGTACCCCGTCGGCGACGCGGCCTCCTGCGGCGGCGTCCCGGTCCGGGTGACCCCGGCGCCGGACGGTCACGTGTACGTCGCCGCCGGGACGCGGGTCCTCGCGGTGGACATCGGTTCCGGGCGCGTCCGCTGGCACTTCGAGTGCCCGGCGGTCTTCCTCTCCCCGCCCGCCTTCGCCCCCGGCCCGGCCGTCACCGGCGGCGGGATCTACCTCGCGGACTACCTCGGTACGGTGTACGCCCTGGACGCCGCGACCGGCAAGGACCGCTGGCGCATCGCCACGGAGGCCCGCCAGTCGGCGGAGCCGGTGCTCGTCGTCGCGGGCAACGTCCACGTGGGCAGCGGCAGCGCGCTCTACACCCTCGACGCGGTCACCGGCACCCCGAAGTGGCGGTTCGCCGCGGGCGGTGAGGTGGTCGGCGCCCCGGTCGTCGCCGACGGCCGCGTCCACTTCGGCTCCGCGGACCACGTCCTCTACACCCTCGACGCGGCGGGCGGTCAGCTCCGCTGGAAGCTGGCCACGGGCGGCGAGATCACGGGCTCGCCCGTGGTCCAGGGGGGCGTGGTGTACGCGTGCAGCAAGGACCGCTGCGTGTACGCGCTGGACGCGCTGAAGGGCACGGGCGCCCGCACGCGGGCGTGAGCTTCAGCCCGCGGGCGTGCACTTCAGCCCGTCCGGCGTTTGAGGACGGAACCGGTGCCGCGGGTGGGCGGTGCCGAGCCGAACTCCCAGCCCGTCCGGCGTTTGAGGACGGAACCCTCACCGTGGTGGGCGGCGCCCCACGGTTCGGGCTCACCCGATGACCGGTTCGTCCTCAATCGCCGGACGGGCTGGGATGTCCGCCGGGCGGACGGGTCCCGGGAGACCCCGGGGAGTCCGGGCGCGGCCCCGGGGAGTCCGGGGGAGGCCCCACGTAGGGGTCGTCGCCCTCCGGTTCGGGCCACGGGCTCGTCTGGACCGAGGGTCCGGGCTCCCGCGTAGGGGGCCACGTGTCGGGCGCGCCCGACCCGGGCGCCACGTACCGCGGGGCGCGGCGGCGCCCCGACATCGCACCGGCCCCCAAAAGCATCAGCACACCCCCGCCGAGGGCCAGCCCCACCCCCAAACCCAGGCCCGACCCGTCGCCCGCGACGGCAAGGCTGTCGGTCACCTGGAACACCCGGACCATCCACAGCACCGCGAACCCGAGTACGACCACGCCCGCCAGGGCGACCAGCGCACGGGAGCGCAGCAGCACCCCCACCACGGTCACCACCGCCGCGCACAGGAACGGCAGCCACAGCGAACCGAAGAGGCCGCCGGGATGCGCACCGGTCACACCGGTGCCGGTGAAGAGGTCCCCCAGCCGGTAGTGCCGCCCGAGGCGGCCGTCGTACCAGTCACGGAAGGGGCTCAGCACGGCGGCCGCCGCTCCGGCGAGAGCGAGGACCGCACCGAGGACGTTGCGGATCATGTCCGTACCTCCAGGACGCGCTCTCGTTCCGACGCTACGCCGCACGGGTTGCCCCCGCCACCAGACGGAGACGAGACCGTGACAGGGCCATGACCGGCCCGCCGGTCATCCGCGCCATGCTGTGGGTTACGGTGCCGTGTCGCCCGGCCGTCCGGCCGGCCACGGCAGAACTCCACACACTCGGGGGCGGATTCGATGAAACGGCAGCACGTCAAGCTGACGGTGGTCCTGGTCGCGGTGGTGCTCGCGCTCACCGGCTTCTCCACCGGCAGCCACGGGGGCAAGAGCAGGAGCGGCAAGAGCCGGTCCAGCCACAGCAGCGGCGGCGGCGGTTGCTCCAACGACAAGAAGAGCAACGGCACGTATCACGACACCGACTCCGGCACCCGCTACAACCGGACGTCGAGCGGCACCTCGGGCACCACCCGCACCTCCCCGACCCCCACCGCGACGCCCGCGCCGAAGGCGTACGTCTTCCGCTGCGCCACCCCCGCGAAGGGCGCGGTCAAGGCCGTCACCACCTCCACGGTCCGCCTCACCGCGAACGCGAGCGGCAGCCACACGTACAACGTCGACGTCACCTTCCTCGACGCGTCCGGCACCGCGATCGACACGGGCCGCGCGACGGCGAAGGCGTCCCGCGGCGAGACGAAGACCGTGTCGGTGCGGATGGACCACCCGGACAAGGTCGCCCGGGTGCAGAAGTGCGCGGTCACGGCGACGGTTCTGTACTGACACCGGGCGACGGGCTGCCGGCCGCTCACCGCAGCCGGCAGCCCGGGCACCGAACGTCTCCAGCCCGAATCAGACCTTCCCCGCCACCACTCGGCGATGGTCTGCGGTGAGCAGACGGATGTCCTCCACATCGGACGTGAGGACGGTGACGCGACCCGGGTAGGTCAGTGCGGTCGCGCAGAGCATCGCGTCGATGGCGTACTTGTGACCGTGCGGTCCGGCGTTCTGGAGCAGTGCCGCAGCGGCGCTCACGCGGCCGTTCACGATGCCGGTGTGCCGCTGCCCGGGAGTCTGGTGCGCTTGTCGCTCACCGCACGTGGATCGGCCGGGTCGTTGACCTTCTCGGAATCGGCGAGGAGCTCGTCGAGTCCGTCCCGTTCGAGTCGGCGGGGCCCGAACCGGGTGGCTCGGGCCCCGCACCCGGAAAACGCGGCGGCCGCGACGGCTCCCCCTCCGCGCCGCCGCGGCCGTGCCCCCGTGCCCCGTGGAATTACGGCTTCAGTTGGCCGGCTCGCTCGTCGCGTGGGTGTCGAGCGGCTTGATCTCGCCGCCGGTGGCGAGGTCGAGGGGCTCCGCGGTGGCGTGCGTGTCCTGCGTCGTCAGGTCCGCGTCCCCGCCGGTGGCGTGGGTGTCGGCCGGCTTGAAAATCGGGTCGGTCTTCTTCTTGTCACCCATGGGGTCATCTCCGTTGTGGCTGGCGTTGTTGCGTGGGAGGGGCCCGCCCGGCTGTTCCCCCGTGGACTGCCGGGCGGGCCCCTGTCAGGGCCGCTCACCATAGTGGTCTGGCCACTGGTCGTCCCGCCTGCCCCCCGACGCGACGGATCGACAGGCATGAGCTTGCCGCCCGGCGATAAACGAACGATGAACGACCAGCCCGTCGCCCTCAGGACCGCTCGGAGGGGACGCGGGCCAACAGGGCACGGATCTGGGCGGCTTCCTCGGAGCCGTCGGTGTCGTAGATGGCGAGCGCCTCGCGCCAGCACGCCTCGGCACGCCCCGTCTGGCCTATGCCGTCCAGGGCCCGCCCCAGGACGGTGAGCACGTTGCCCCGGCGCCACTCGCCGCCGATGCCGCGCAGCACCGTCAGCGCGGTCTCCGCCTTGGAGGCGGCCTGCGCCGGGTTGTCGGCGGCCAGGTCGGTCTCCGCGAGGCGGAAGATGGTCATGCCCTCCCACAGCCGCTGCCGGCTGTCGCGGAAGACCTCCAGAGCCTCCAGGAAGCTGCTTGTCGCCTCCTGGAGGTCGCCGCTCCGGGTCAGTGCGATGCCCAGGGCGTAGCGGGCGTTCGCGCCCCGCAGGGAGTGGCCCATGCCGTCGTATATCTCGATGCCCTTCCTCGCCAGGGCCACAGCACTCACCGTACGGCCCATGGCCAGGTGGACCCGGGAGAGATTGCAGAGCGAGGACGCCTCCCCGGGAAGGTTCTCGCCCGCACGGAAGGCTTCGATCGCGCGGGTCAGGTACTTCTCGCCGTCCTTGTGGCGGCTCTGGTAGATGGCGATGACCCCTCGATGGTTGTACGCCCAGCAGTCGGGGAGCGGATCGTCCGTTTCGTGCGCCAACTCCAGCACCTGACAAGCCTCCTGGTCCGCCAGGGCGAACCGGCCCGCCACCAGGTGGGCGTTGCTCAGCGTGACCAGCGCGCGCCGCTCGGCCCTGCGATCGCCGCCGGCGCGCGCGGCGTCCAGCATGAAGGAGGCGGCCACCTCGAATTGCTTGGAGTTGGCACCGGACTCGGCGAGGTCCAGGGCTGCCCAGAGCAGATCGATCGACCGGCGCAGCATCGTGGGGGCGGTCGACTGGCGCAGACAGGCCAGCAGCGTGCCCGCCTCCGCGTAGAGCCAGTCCTGGGCGTCGTGCCGGTCGCTGAAGGACAGCCCCGCCCCCTCCGTGCGTTCCAGATGGTCCACCAGCCGGTCCCCCGGCCGCTCCAGCGCGTACACCCCCGCCGCCGTCGCCAGGTAGAAGTCCAGCAGCCGTGACAGCGCCTCCTCCCGCTCCCCGGGCGCCTGTTCGTCGCGTTCCGCGCAGGAGCGGGCATACAGGCGGACCAGGTCGTGGTAGCGGTAGCGGCCAGGGGCGGCGGACTCGACGAGGGACGTGTCGACCAGGGCCTCCAGGAGGTCCTCCGCCGTGTGCGGGTCCAGGTCGAGCAGGGCGGCCGCGGCGGCCAGGGAGATGTCCGGGCCGTCCGCGAGGCCGAGGAGGCGGAAGGCGCGGGCCTGGGCAGGCTCCAGCTGGCCGTAGCCGAGCTCGAAGGTGGCCTTGACCGCGAGGTCGCCCGCCTGGAGCTCGTCGAGGCGGCGGCGCTCGTCCGCGAGCTTGGCGGCCAGGACGGAGACCGTCCAGGTGCGGCGGGAGGCGAGCCGGGAGGCGGCGATACGGATCGCGAGGGGGAGGAACCCGCACGCGGCGACGACGTCGAGCGCGGCCTCGCGCTCGGAGGTGATGCGTTCCTCGCCGACGATCCGGGTGAAGAGCTGGAGCGCCTCCTCGGGGGACATCACGTCCAGGTCGACCAGGTGCGCCCCCGCCAGGTCCACCATCCGCACCCGGCTGGTGACGAGCGCCGCGCAGCCCTCCGTGCCGGGGAGCAACGGGCGGATCTGGGCGGCGTCGTGCGCGTTGTCGAGGAGGACCAGGACCCGGCGGCCGTCGAGCGTGGAGCGGTAGAGCGCGGCGCGCTCGTCCAGCGTGTCCGGTATCGCGGAGTCCGCGGTGCCGAGGGCCCGGAGGAACGCGCCGAGGACCGTCTCCGGCTCGGCGGCGCGGGCCCCGGCGCCCATGAGGTCGACGTAGAGCTGGCCGTCCGGGAAGTGGCGGCGGGCCTGGTGGGCGACGTGGACGGCGAGGGTCGTCTTGCCGACGCCGCCGATGCCGGCCAGGGCGGAGACGGCCATCACGGAGCCCTCCGCCGTGGCGAGCCGGTCGCCCAGCTCACGGACGAACGCGTCCCGGCCCGTGAAGTCCGGCACGGTGGCGGGCAGCTGCGCGGGCCGGACCGGCGCCGCGGCGGGGGCCGGCTCGTCCGCCGGGCGGGCCAGTTCCTCGTCGGCGCGCAGGATGCGCTGCTGGAGCTGGGCCAGTTCCTGGCGCGGGTCGACGCCAAGCTCCTCGGCGAGCAGTCGCCGGGTGTCCGCGTAGACGGCGAGGGCCTCCGCCTGCCGGCCGCTGCGGTACAGGGCCACCATCAGCAGCTCCCGCAGGCGTTCCCGCAAGGGGTGCGCCGCGGTGAGCGCGGTCAGTTCGGAGACCGCCTCCGCGTGGCAGCCGGCCTCCAGGTCCAGATCGAGGCGGGTCTCGGTGAGCTGGAGCCGCCACTCCTCCAGCCGGGTGCGCTGGTACTCCGCGTACGGCCCGGGCACCGAGGCCAGCGCCTCGCCGTCCCAGAGCCCGAGCGCCTTGTCCAGCAGGGCCCGCGCCGCGTTCCGGTCGCCGCCCGCCCGGGCCTTCTCCGCCCCGGCGGCCAGCTCCTGAGCGACGGTCAGGTCGAGCGCGTCGGGAGCGGTGCGCATCGCGTAGCCGCCGGAGTCGCTGACCAGGGTGTCGGGGCCGAGGACCTTGCGCAGCCGGGAGGCGTAGGTGCGTACGGCGGCCAGCGCCTGCGAGGGCGGCTCGTCGCCCCAGATGCCGTCGATGAGCTCGGCGGCCGTCGCCGTGCGCCCGCCGCGCAGCAGAAGCGCCGTCAGCAGGGCGCGCTGCTGCGGGGAACCGGACGGCAGCGGCTCGCCGCCGCGCCCGGCCCGTACGGGACCGAGTACGCAGAAGTGCAGCACGGCCTCGTCCTCCGGGCCCCGCTCGGGGGTCCGCTGCCGCGGAACTCGTACCCGTGGCCCGTCGTCACGGCCCATTGCTGCCTCCTGTCCTGCCTGCGCACAGCACACGGCACGGTCACTGTGTCCGGATCGGCCACAGGCTGTCCGGATTGCTCCATACCGTTGATATCGCCGTCAACAGTCTGCCTTGTGAAGGGTCGGCCCGTCAGTAACGGATGACTCTCTGCACAAGCCCTCGACAACGATTGTGGAACGGGGCAGTTGGGACGAGAGGGGTGCGAGAAGGGGGCGTCGCCTCGCGGCGGGCGCCCCCCGGGTCGTCAGGCCGTCGCCCGGACCACCGGCTCCTGGAGCTCGGTCACCCACTTCGCCCGGTCCTCCGGGCACTCCAGGCTGATCTCGCGGGCGTACCCCGCCGACCGGTAGCCGTTGGCGTCGATCCAGCGGGCCAGGGTCTGGGCGGTGGGCAGCACGGCGTCCATGCTGCCCCGGTGCACGATGGTCGCCGCCTCGAACGCCGGCAGTTCCACCACGGTGATCCCGCTGTCACCGACCGGTCCCACCGGCGCGGAGACCGTCACCCCGGCGTGCACGACTACGCGCCCGCCGCCGTCCGGCACGTCCTCGTACCGGGCGATCCCCGGGCCCGACGGGCAGACGCCCGCCTCCCCGAGGAGGGGGAAGAGCCGGTCGTACAGCGGCCCGATCACCGGGCTGATGTCCTGCGGCTCGTAGCTCCCGGCCACCCCGGTCAGCTCCGCGACCCGCACCGCGGGCACCTTCTTGATCACGACGTCGTCCGTGGACATGTGTCCCTCGCTCTCGATGGACCGGAGCCTCGCCTCGACCTGCGCCAGCCGTGCGGCCGCCGCCGCCATCGCCGCCTCCAGCTCCGTACGGCGCAGCCGCAGCATCCCGCGCAGCTCCTCCGGGCCCACCGTCTCGTCCAGGACGGCCCGCACCTGCTGGAGCGTGAAGCCGAGATCCTTGAGCGCGATGATCCGGTTGAGCCGGGCGAGCTGGGCGGCGCCGTAGTAGCGGTAGCCGGTCGAGGGGTCGGTGCGGTCCGGGCGCAGCAGCCCGATCTCGTCGTAATGACGCAGCATGCGGGCCGACACCCGCCCGTACCGGGCGAAGTCTCCAATGGTGAACATGACGTCCTCCACTGCACGGGTTGACACGGTGTGAAGGTCAAGGGACGGGCGGGAAGGGTCGCGCACGGGCAGGAGCCCCGCTCCTCCGCCGGTGCGGGGGAGCGGGGCTCCTTGGGTACTGCTCTTACCGGCCGCGATCGGCCGACCCGGGCAACCCCGGGCCTATCGTCCGAACGAAAGGCCCTAGGCCGGGGTGACGTTCTCAGCCTGCGGGCCCTTGGGGCCCTGAGTGACGTCGAAGTTCACGACCTGGTTCTCCTCGAGGGAGCGGAACCCGGACGCGTTGATCGCGGAGTAGTGGACGAAGACATCCGGGCCGCCGCCGTCCTGGGCGATGAAGCCGAAGCCCTTTTCAGCGTTGAACCACTTGACGGTTCCGGTAGCCATAAGCCCTCCTTGGGCCAAAGGGTTGCCCTGCTCCAGAACCTGCAATGAAGTCTGAAAACTACAAAAGCCTGCGGGGTTACATGCTCCGCAGGCTCTGTACTGCAAGGGAAACCAAACTGCAACTTGCCGTTGAGCCTAGCACGCAGGGTGTAGGGAAGGGTAGAGGGAAAGATCACTTCACCCGGATGTTTGATTGGCGTCCGGATGAGCCATCCGAGAGGGCCTTCCCGTGCGCCGCCCGCCCCCGGTGGGACGGCCGGGCGAGGACGGGTCTAGCCTCGCGATGTGGACAATTCAACCGTTTCAAACGTCGCGGTCGACGACCGTCGCCCCCGGCCGCGCGTCGGCCACATCCAGTTCCTCAACTGTCTTCCCCTCTACTGGGGGCTGGCACGGACGGGAACCCTGCTCGACCTGGAGCTGTCGAAGGACACCCCGGAGAAGCTCAGCGAGCAACTGGTCAGGGGTGAGCTGGACATCGCCCCCGTCACCCTGGTCGAGTTCCTGCGCAACGCGGACGACCTGGTCGCCTTCCCCGACATCGCGGTCGGCTGCGACGGCCCCGTCATGTCGTGCGTGATCGTCTCGCAGCGGCCCCTGGAGGACCTGGACCGCGCCAGGGTCGCCCTCGGTTCGACCTCCCGCACCTCCGTACGGCTGGCACGCCTGCTGCTCGCCGAGCGGTACGGAGTCAACCCCGACTACTACACGTGCCCGCCCGACCTGGGCCTGATGATGCAGGAGGCGGACGCCGCCGTCCTCATCGGTGACGCGGCCCTGCGCGCCAACCTGCACGACGCGCCACGGCTCGGGCTCCAGGTCCACGACCTGGGCGCGATGTGGAAGGAGTGGACGGGCCTGCCGTTCGTCTTCGCCGTCTGGGCCGCGCGCAAGGACTACCTGGCGGCCGAGCCGGCCGCGGTCAAGCAGGTGCACGAGGCGTTCCTCGCCTCCCGCGACCTCTCCCTGGAGGAGGTCACCAAGGTCGCCGAGCAGGCGGCGCGCTGGGAGGCCTTCGACGCGGAGGTCCTGGAGCGCTACTTCACGACGCTCGACTTCCGCTTCGGCCCGGACCAGCTGGCCGGCGTAGAGGAGTTCGCCCGCCGCACCGGCGACGTCGCGGGCTACCCGACGGACGTCAAGGTGGAGCTGCTCGGCGGATGAGAACATCCCGCCGCCGGGGAATGGCATTTTCGATTTCGTTGAACATGCGATGAATGGCGGATTGCGGGAGACATCGGGAGTACGCCCCCGGTGTCTCCCGCAATCCGCCCCCGCGTCCACCGCAATCGGCCCTCGGCGGGGACCGGCGCATTCACGCCTTTCATCGCGGTGAATGACGTCGTTCGTTCCCTTGGGGGCGAAATCGGCGGATGGTTTCCCCCGTGGCCGGATCAGACTTCGCGGACACGAACTAGGCTTCGGTCGGAGGTCCGGCCGGGTTCACAGGGGAGTCCTTATATGCAGCCGCTGGAAGCCGGGGAACCGCTGAGCATCGGCGCCTACCGGCTGCTCGGGAGACTCGGCGCCGGCGGTATGGGCCGCGTGTATCTCGGGCGCAGTGCCGGCGGCCGTACCGTCGCCGTCAAGGTCGTCCATCCGCACTTCGCGCTCGACGAGCAGTTCCGCGCCCGGTTCCGGCGCGAGGTGGAGGCGGCCCGGCGGATCGGTGCCCAGTGGACCGCGCCCGTCCTGGACGCCGACCCGGACGCCCCCGTCCCCTGGGTCGCCACCGGTTACGTGGCGGGCCCGCCGCTGTCCGCGGCCGTCACCGAGCACGGCCCCCTGCCCGAGCACGCGGTACGGGTGCTGGGCGCCGGCCTCGGCGAGGCGCTGGCCGCGGTGCACGAGCGGGGCCTGATCCACCGGGACGTGAAGCCGTCCAACGTCCTGCTCGCCCTGGACGGCCCCCGGCTGATCGACTTCGGCATCGCCCGGGCCATCGACGCGACCGCCTCGCTCACGTCCACCGGGGTCTCCGTGGGCTCGCCGGGCTACATGGCGCCGGAGCAGATCCGGGGCACCGACGTCTCGGGCGCGGTCGACGTCTTCTCGCTGGGCGCGGTCCTGGCGTACGCGGCGACCGGCTCCGCACCCTTCCTCGGCGACTCGTCGGCGGTCCTCCTCTACAAGGTGGTCCACGAGGAACCGGAGCTGGGCGAGCTGGAGGGCGACCTGCGCGAGACCATCGCCGCCTGCCTGGCCAAGGACCCGGAGCGGCGGCCGACCCCGGACGAGCTGGCCCGCCGGCTGGTGCCGGGCGGTGCGGCGGCCGCGGTGGCGGCGGGCTGGCTGCCGGGACCGCTGGTGCGCGAGGTGAGCCGGTCGGCGGTGGCCCTGCTGGACCTGGAACCGCAGGAGGCCCCGGTGCAGTCGGGGCCGGTGCCGTTCAGCAACCCGTCGTTCGGGGCGGGGGCGGTGGCGGGCGAGCCCGCGGCCGGACCGGGTGCGGGGGGCCCGTTCGGTTCGGCCGCTCCGTTCGGTTCGGCCGCTCCGGGGCCCGCGCTGGGTTCCTTCGGGCCGCCGGTCGACCCGCCGTACCCGCGGACCGCCGGGGGCGACGGGCTGCCGGGGCAGCGGACCGGCGGGCGGAGCCTGACCCTGGGCGCGACGGCGGGCGGGGAGGGCGCGGGGCGGCGGCGCGTGAGCTGCACCGTCGCGCTGGCGGTGGCCGGGGCGCTGGCCGCGGTGACCGTGGGCAGCGCGTTCCTGCTGGACCTGATGCCGGGCACCGGCGGCGGCGACAGCAGCAACGTCGGGCACGGGGACGTGGGGCACACCCCGTCCACCTCCGGCGAGCCCTCGCCCCCGACGGACTCAGCCACCAAGAGCCCCGCGAAGAGCCCCACGCCGAGCCCGGGCGGGGCCGCCGAACTGCCCGACGCGTACGTCGGCACCTGGAAGGGACCGCTCACCGAGAAGACCACGGGCGCGCCGCACGGCACGCTCACCGCCGTCTTCACCAAGGGCCGCAAGGGCACGGAGGTGGCCCGCCTGACGACCTCGGTCTCCACCCTCGGCGTGGAGATCACCTGCCACAGCGTCGCCACGCTCACCTCCGGCACCGACCAGGAGCTGGAACTGCGCGAACGGGCCGACCCCGACCGCCCGGGCACGGCCGGTTTCTGCACCACCACACCCTCCGACCTCCACTTCACCCGGGCGGCCGACGGCACGCTCCGCTTCCGCTCCGACGAGAAGGACGCGGGACTTCCGTACGGCACGCTCACCCGGTCCGGCGGCTGACCGCCACAGGCGCTGGCGTACGCTGAACCGTCCGTAGATCCGTTGAAAAACCGCCGAAAGGTGACAGCCCGGTGACCGAGAAGGCCGACCTTCAGCCCATCCTCGACCGAGCCGCCGAAGGCGGCCGGATCACCCCGGAGGAGGCGCTCGACCTCTACCGGTCGGCGCCGCTGCACGCCCTGGGCGCCGCGGCCGACGCCGCGCGCCGCCGCCGTTACGCCGGTACGGAGCACATCGCGACGTACATCATCGAGCGCAACATCAACTACACCAACGTGTGCGTCACGGCGTGCAAGTTCTGCGCGTTCTACGCCGCGCCGAAGGACACCGCCAAGGGCTGGTCCCGGGACCTCGACGACATCCTGCGCCGCTGCGCGGAGACCGTCGAGCTGGGCGGCACGCAGATCATGTTCCAGGGCGGGCACCACCCGGACTACGGCGTGGAGTACTACGAGGAGCACTTCTCGGCCATCAAGAAGGCGTTCCCGCAGCTGGTGATCCACTCGCTCGGCGCGTCCGAGATCGAGCACATGGCCCGTATCTCCAAGGTCTCCGCCGAGGAGGCCATCAGCCGTATCCACGCCGCCGGCCTCGACTCGTTCGCGGGCGCGGGCGCCGAGCTGCTGCCGGCCCGGCCGCGTACCGCGATCGCCCCGCTCAAGGAGTCCGGCGAGCGGTGGCTGGAGATCATGGAGATCGCCCACGGCCTCGGCGTCGAGTCCACCTCCACCATGCTGATGGGCACCGGCGAGACGAACGCCGAGCGCATCGAGCACCTGCGCATGATCCGTGACGTGCAGGACCGCACCGGCGGCTTCCGGGCGTTCATCCCGTACACGTACCAGCCGGAGAACAACAAGCTGAAGGGGCAGACGCAGGCCACGCTCTTCGAGTACCTGCGGATGATCGCCATCGCGCGGCTCTTCCTGGACAACGTCGCCCACATCCAGGGCTCCTGGCTGACCACCGGCAAGGAGGCCGGTCAGCTGTCGCTGCACTACGGCGCGGACGACCTGGGCTCGATCATGCTGGAGGAGAACGTCGTCTCCTCGGCCGGCGCCAAGCACCGCTCCAACCGGCTGGAGATCATCGACCTGATCCGCAAGGCGGACCGGGTCCCGGCCCAGCGCGCCACCACGTACGAGCACCTCGTCGTGCACGACGACCCGGCGAACGACCCGGTCGACGAGCGCGTCGTCTCGCACATCTCGTCCGTCGCGATCGAGGGCGGAACCGCGCACCCGGAGCTCAAGCTCCTGAGCGCCAACTGATGGCGCCTTGCTGACGATCCACGCCGCCGCCCTGCTCCTGCCGGGCGGCGGCCGCGCACCCGTGCCCGGCGGTGCGGTGGCCGTGCGGGACGCGTCCATCGCGGCGTTCGGGCCGTACGAGGAGGTGGCCGCCGCCCACCCCGGCGCCCGCGTCCGGCAGTGGCCGGGCGTCCTCACCCCGGGCCTCCTCCAGCGCGACGCGGTCCGGCTGCTGGGGGAGTGGTACTTCCCCGACCCCCGCGAGGCGGACGCCCTGGGCACCGAGCCCCTGACCGGTGGAGCGCTCGACGCGCTGGGGCCCGAGGAGACGTGGCGGGCGGGCAGCGTGCGGCGCGGGCTGCACCGGATGCTGCGGTTCGGGACGACCGCGGTGACGGCCCCGCCCGGGACACCGGCCGCCCTGCTCACGGCGGTCCGCCGCTCCGGGCTGACGGTCGCCGCCCCGGCCGTTCCGTCCGCCGACGGGCCCCGGCTCGACCCGCTGGCCGGGGCGGGCGCGGTGTCCGACGCGACGGCGGCACCGCTCACCGCCGGGGGCCGCGCGGACCTCGCCGCCTTCGACGCGCCGGACGAGGCGGCGCTGCTGGCGGCGGGCGCGGCGAGCTGTGTGGCGACGATCGCGGCGGGGCGGCTGGTGTACCGGGGGCGGTAGCGGGGGGCCTGCCGGCAGGGGCCTACGGCACCGCGGGGCCGCCCAGGTAACGCCCCTTGGCGTCGTACGGCCAGGCGTTGGCGACGCACCCCTTGAGGCCGTCGATCTGCTGCATCATCGCGGGCGCCGGGCGGCCCTTGCCGGGGCACGTCTCGTGGCCGTGGCCGAGCCAGTGGCCGACCTCGTGGTTGATGATCAGGGCCCGGTACTCACCCAGCGGACCGTCGAACTCGGGCGAACCCGTCTGCCAGCGCTTCAGGTTGACCATGACGACGGCGCCGACGCGGCAGTTGACCTCGCCGTGGGTGTCGAGGCCGCTCTCTCCGCAGATCCGGTCGGTGGTCCCGGGGGTGGCGATCCGTATGACCAGCCCGACCGGGCCCTTCGCGACCTGCCGGAAGGTGTGCTCCCCGCGGTGCGACCAGCCCCGCGGCGCGGCCAGGATGCGCGCGACGACCGAGGCGGCCTTGTCCGCGTCGAGCCCGGAGCCGTCCTCCACCTCGACCCGGTACGCCTTGCCGTCCCCGCCCGCGGTGGCGGCGGCCCGGGCCACGGTGAAGGCGGCCTCGGACGCGGGCGTGCGCGCGTCGTTCCAGCGGAGGCCGGCGACGGCGGCGGCCGCGACCACGACCGGTACGACGGCGAGCACGAGCAGCCGGCTGCGCCCGCTCTCCCTCCGCTTTCCCCGGCGCCCTTTCCATTCGGGCATCCGTGCCCCTCCCCAGTCCTCGGCGGTTCCGTCCCCCGCTGTAGGACCGGCGACCGGGCGAATTGGTTCAGTCCACATCCATATGAGGTCGGGCCGAGTCCGCCTGAGGAATCGTTACGGCACGGATGGGCCGCCCAGGTATGTCCCCTTTTCGTCATACGGCCAGGCGTTGGCGACGCACCCCTTGAGACCGTAGATCTGCTGCATCATCGCGGGGGCGGGCCGGCCCTTGCCGGGGCACGTCTCGTGGCCGTGGCCGAGCCAGTGGCCGACCTCGTGGTTGATGATCAGGGCGCGGTAGTCGTTCAGCGGGCCGTCGAACTCGGGCGAACCGGTCTGCCAGCGCTTGAGGTTGACCATCACCTTCTCGTAGAGCCGGCAGTTGACCTCGCCGTGGGTGTTCATTCCGCCCTTCCCGCAGATCCGGTCGGTGGTGGCCGCGGTGGCGATCCGTACGACCAGCCCCGCCGGCCCCGACGCCACCCGGTGGAACGAGCGCTTCCCGCCCTCCCCCCAGCCGCGCGGGGCGGCGAGAATGCCGGCGATCCGCGCGGCGGCCTCGTCCGGGTCGACGCCCGAACCGTCCTCGACCTCGACGCGGTATGCGTACTGCCCGGAGGACGACGTGTCGGCGCGGGCGGCCGTGAAGGTGCCGGGGCCGGAGGCGGGGATGCGGGTGGGGGAGGGCTTAGGTTTCACGGAGGGCGCCGGACTCCGTGCGGGCGCCGGGCTCCTTGCCGGTTCCGGGCTCCGGGAGGGCTTCGTGGACGGCGCGGCAGCCGGGCGGGGGCGCGCCGCGGCGGACGCCGAGGTGTCGTCCCCGCCCGGCCAGTGGGGCGCGAGGACCACGACGGCGGCGATCAGTGCGGCCGGTACGGCGAGGGCGGCGAGCACCCGTATCCGGCCACGCCTCCGCGTTCGGCGGGCGCGCCGCCGGCCGCCCCGGCCGTGCCGCGCCACCCGTGTGTCAGCCGCCACGGACCATATCCTTCTTCGGCTCCATCGGATGGGCGTCGGCGTCATCGACGAGTTCCAGGAACCGTGCGTCCTGGGCGATGGCGAGCAACTGGTCCGTCGTCACCGGCGCCGACACCATGGCGTGGTCGTCGCCCCCGACCGAGAGCTTAACGCTGCTGCGGCCGCGCTCGAAGGTGAGGGTGGTGCCGGTGATCGTCTTTCCCTCCTTCTCGTTCCCCGACGCGGTGACGGCCCGGATCGTGATGCCGTTCGGCAGCGTCGCCTCCCTGCACCGGAGGTGCTTCTCCGGGATCGACGTGCAGGGGGGATCGGCGGGCGTCGCCTCCGGTCCCGCCTGCGGGCGGACCGAGAACATGAGGGGGAAGACCGGGCCGTCCTTCCCGCCCTGGTACCGGCTGACGGCGAGGTCGACCGGGTGGACCGTGCCGAACGCGTCGGGCAGCAGCTCGTCGAACACCGCGGCCGCCCGCTGCTGGAACTCCTCCTGCCAAGCCCGCTCGGCCGCCGGCAGGTCCGCCATGGACGACTCGCCGGGGCTGGGCTCGATGTGTACGGGAGTGCGGACGGCGCGCGGGACGGCGGTGGCACCGGCCGACGAGGCGGCGGACACGTTCCGCGTAGCTGCCGCGTCCCCGCCCCACACCGGCAGGGTGGTGGCGAACACCCCGATGGCGGCCACGGCGATCGTCGCCCCACCGATCGCCGCGCGGGCCCGGACCCGGCGCCGGCGGCCCTGGACCAGGGCGACGGGCACCAGGTCGGGCAGCGGCGGCGCGCCCTCGGTCGCCCGCTCCATGGCAACCCGGATCAGCGTCTCCTGGTCCTCCCGGCCGGGTTCGCCGCCCGGGGAGGTGTCCGTGAACACGTGCATGACGTATCTCCTCAGCTTCGGGTGGTGTAGAGGTGCGCGTCGCCCAGGCGGGCGCGCAGGGTGGCCAGCGAGCGCGAGCACTGGCTCTTGACGGTGGACGGGCTGCACCGCAGCAACTCGGCGACCGTTTCCACGCTCAGGTCCTCCCAGTACCGCAGGACGACCATCGCCCGTGCCCGGGGCGGCAGTTCGGCGAGGGCCGTCAGCAGCGTGACCGTGAGCTCAGGACCGACCGCCGGAGCGGGCGCGGCGATCGGCGTGTGGGCGAGGAGGTCGCGCAGCCGCCTGCGGCGCTCGGCGATGTAGGTGCGGGTGAGCACCGTCCTGGCGTAGGCGTCCGGATGGTCGGCGGCCCGCACCCGGTGCCAGTGCTGGAACAGCTTCGCCAGCGTCGTCTGAGTCAGATCGCGGGCGGCGTCGGCGTCCCCGCAGAGCAGGTACGCGGTGCGGTAGATCCGGCGCTGACCGGCGCGGGCGAATTCCTCGAAGCCGTCGGTGTTCCGGCTGGCTCTAGTGAACATCTGCCCCCTTCCCATTTTCGTTCCGGTTCTCTCCGGTGGTCTCTCTCACTGAGTACTGAGTGCCGCCGGACCGGAAAGGTTGAAGCCGGGTTTTCCGGGGGCGTCCGCCGCGAGGCCGCGCGGACCGGGCTGCTTGAATGGGGTGCGTGACCCGAGCATCCCTGGACAAGCAGCCGCACGAAGTCGCCTCGATGTTCGACGACGTGGCGGCGAACTACGACCTCACCAACGACGTGCTCTCGCTCGGCCAGGACCGGCTGTGGCGCAAGGAGGTCGCCAGGGCGGTCGACGCCCGGCCCGCGCAGAAGGTCCTCGACCTGGCGGCCGGCACGGCGACGTCCTCGCTGCCGTTCGCCGCGACCGGCGCGTACGTCGTGCCGTGCGACTTCTCCATCGGCATGCTCCGCGAGGGCAAGAAGCGCAACGCCTGGCTGCCCTTCACCGCCGGCGACGCCACGAAGCTGCCCTTCCGCGACGAGGTCTTCGACGCGGTGACCATCTCCTTCGGCCTGCGCAACGTCCAGGACACGGACGCGGCGCTGCGCGAGCTGTACCGGGTCACCAAGCCGGGCGGCCGGGTCGTCATCTGCGAGTTCTCCCAGCCCGTCTGGACGCCGTTCCGCACGGTCTACATCGAGTACCTGATGCGCGCCCTGCCCCCGGTGGCCCGCGCGGTGTCCTCCAACCCCGACGCCTACGTCTACCTCGCCGAGTCCATCCGCGCCTGGCCCGACCAGGCGGGCCTGGCGAAGAAGCTGCAGAACGCGGGCTGGTCGAAGGTCGCCTGGCGCAACCTCACCGGCGGGGTGGTGGCCCTGCACCGGGGCATCCGCGACTGACGGACCGGGCGGGCCGCCGGACGGGGCCGGGCATCGCGCGAAAGCGGTTGCCCGTATTCCGAGTTGACGGGAACCGGTGGTCGGGGAAGATGTGTCCGTTGATACGGCACGCGACTTCACCGTCTCCGTGTGTCACCGGTCTTGTTCGCCCCCGTCCCCGCTGCGGAGCCCTCATGCCGTCGTACTGCCCCTTCTGTGGAACCCCGGCGCCGGACGAGGCGCGCTTCTGCCAGAAATGCGGGCGCGAGCGCCCCGCTGTCCCGGCCGCCGCGCCTGCGCAGCCCGCCGCGCCGCCACCACCCGCCGGTGCGCCGCCCGCCGGTCCGCCACCGCCGCCCGCGGTGCCGTCGTACATGACGCGGCCCGCCGCTCCGCCGCCCGGTTACGCGCCGGCGCCGGCCGGGCCTTCACCCCTTGGGGTGTTCTTCGGCCGGGTGATGCGCGGTGACTGGGCCGGCTCGCTCAAGGGGGCGCTCTGGCCGACCGGGCTGATCGTGGGCCTCGCGGTGGCGCTCGCCATCCCCTCGTACGGGCAGGGCGACGACCCCGCCGTCGGGTGGAGCGACCGGCTGCGGATCGCGCTCGCGATGCTGCTCCAGGCGTTCGGCGGCGGCTTCGACGTCCGGGCCGTCGTGCAGGGCGGCATGAACACCGGTGGGTACGGGGGCGCTTCGGACTACGGGGACACGTACAACGACTTCGACCCGGGCGGGCAGGGGCAGATGTCCCTCTCCCTGGTCCCGCTCACCGTCACCGTGCTGTGGATCGGTGCGCTGATCATCGGCGCCCGGGCCGTCCGCCGGCAGGGCGGTGGGCTCGACGCGGCCTTCCGCATCAGCGCCGTCGCCGCCGCGGCCGTCCTGATCCTCGGCCTGTACGCCCAGCCCGAGATCGAGGACCTCTCGATCCACTCCTCGCCGGTCCTCGCGACCCTCGGCGCCCTCGCCCTCTCGCTCGTGACCACCGGGGCCGTCCTGCAACGCGACGTCGCCGCCGCGTGGCTGGCACAGCGGCCGGGCACGCTGAGCCTCGTACGCGCCGCCGGGACCGCCGTCCGCGCGCTCGGCGCGGTCCTGCTGCTCTGCGGCCTGATCGGCTACATCACGTACGCCGCCCAGGACGACGTCAGCGGCGAGGCCATGCTGATCGCCCTGCCGCTGCTGCCCAACATCGCGCTCATGGTGCTCTCGGTGAGCTGGGGCGGCTCCGTGGAGTACGACATGCGGGGCAGGGCGGACCTGCTCGGCTCGGGCACGGAGCACGGCGCGTTCGGCCTCGGCGAGCTGAGCGACGCGGCGAACGACTGGGCCCTCGTCGGCGCGCTCGCCACCGGCCTCGTCAGCGCCCTCGTCGTGGGGGTGCTCGCCGCCCGCCGCTCCGCCGACCGGCGCGAACAGGTCACCGTCGGCGGGCTGTTCCTGCTGGCGTACCTGGTGCTGACCGGCATGAGCGGCCTGTCCGTGGAGTACAGCGGCAACGTCGCGGAGTTCAGCGGCAACGGCACCCTGGAGTTCGCCCCGAGCGTCGCCGACGCGCTGCTGTTCGGGCTGCTGTGGGTGGGCGGCGCGGTGCTCGTCGCGCCGTACCTGGTGCGGATGACGGGCAGCGGCGGCGGCCCGGGCGGCGGCACCCCGGCCCACCTGGGGGCCAGGCCCCCGTCCGGCCCGTACGGCACGGTGCCCGGCCAGTACACCCCGCCGCCCACGCCGGGCGCGTACACCCCGCCGCCCGGCACGGCCCCCGGCCCGTACGGTCCGCAGCCCGGCCAGAGCCACTACCCGGGCCCCGACGGCCCCCGCGCCCACATGGCCGCCGAACGCCCCCGTCGGCACCCCGTCCTCACCTGGGGCGCCACCCTCGTCGCCGCCCTGGTCTTCGGCGGCGGGGCGACGGCCGGCGCCCTCGCACTGGCGCGATCGACATGAGGCAGCCCTTCGGAGGGTTGCCCGGCAGGCCCCCATAGACTGCCTTGGACCTGTGCCGCGCGGCACGCGAATTCGAGTCTTCGGGAGAGCCGACCGTGACCGAGCCCCTGTCCGAACACAGCGCGGACGTCATCGTCGTCGGGGCGGGCCCAGCCGGCTCCACGACCGCCTACTACCTCGCCAAGGCCGGACTCGACGTCCTGCTCCTGGAGAAGACCGCGTTCCCGCGCGAGAAGGTCTGCGGCGACGGTCTCACCCCGCGTGCCACCAAGCAGCTCGTGGCCATGGGCATCGACATCTCCGAAGAGGCGGGCTGGCTGCGCAACAAGGGCCTGCGCATCATCGGCGGCGGCGTCCGGCTCCAGCTGGACTGGCCGGATCTCGCCTCCTACCCGGACTACGGACTCGTCCGCAAGCGCGACGACTTCGACGAACAGCTGGCCCGGAACGCGCAGAAGGCCGGTGCCCGGCTGTACGAGCGGTGCAACGTCGGCGCCCCGATCACCGACGAGCGCACCGGCCGGATCACCGGGGTGCACGCGAAGATCGGCGAGGAGAAGACCCCGGTCACCTTCCACGCCCCGCTCGTCGTCGCCGCCGACGGCAACTCCACCCGGCTCTCCCTCGCGATGGGCCTGCACCGCCGCGAGGACCGCCCGATGGGCGTCGCGGTGCGTACGTACTTCACCTCGCCCCGGCACGACGACGACTACCTGGAGTCCTGGCTGGAGCTGTGGGACCGGCGCGGTCCGCAGGAGAAGCTGCTGCCCGGCTACGGCTGGATCTTCGGCATGGGCGACGGCACCTCCAACGTCGGCCTCGGCATCCTCAACTCCTCGTCCGCGTTCAAGGAGCTGGACTGGCGCGAGGTCCTCAAGGCGTGGTGCGCGTCCATGCCGGAGGACTGGGGCTACACCCCGGAGAACATGACGATCCCGATCCGCGGCGCCGCCCTGCCGATGGCCTTCAACCGCCAGCCGCACTACACCAAGGGCCTGCTGCTGGTCGGTGACGCGGGCGGCATGGTCAACCCGTTCAACGGCGAGGGCATCGCGTACGCCATGGAGTCGGGGCAGATCGCGGCCGACGTCATCGTCCAGGCGCACGCCCGCGCGACCCCCGCCCAGCGGGAACTGGCGCTGAACAACTACCCGAAGGTGCTCAAGGAGACCTACGGCGGCTACTACACGATGGGTCGCGCCTTCGTGAAGCTGATCGGCAACCCGAAGGTCATGAAGATCGCCACCCAGCGCGGCCTGACGCACCCGCTGCTGATGAAGTTCACGCTGAAGATGCTCGCCAACCTCACCGACCCGACGGGCGGCGACGCGATGGACCGCATCATCAACGGGCTGGCGAAGGTCTCGCCGAAGTCGTGAGCGTCGGGCGACGCGGGGGCGGGCTCCTGCTCCTCGTTCCTTTCGTCGCGGTCGAAGGGGAAACAGGAGTACTTGACACCTGAATGTGCGGCCGCTGTCGCCCTGAGGCATGTCAGGAACGTCGAGTTCAGGAGGTAACGCGGAGCGTCAGTTCGCGAAGCCGGCGGCTGGTGGTGGCGATGTCGTATCGGCTCGCGTTATTGAGGCCCGCCTTGGTCAGGGTCCTGCGGCAGTGGGAGTTCCGACCCATCTCGTTCAAGGCCACGGCCAGCGAGCGCGGGTCGCCAGGAGCATAGGGAAGGCCGGCGTTCCCGAGGATTTCCCTCACACCGGGTAGATCGGAGTACGCAACCGGGAGTCCGTGGGCTTGGGCCTCAATGAGGACAAGGCCGAATGCCTCGCAATCCCTGGTCGTGAAGACGAACGCGTCGAACTCTGGCAGGCGGCTCCAGAGTTCGGCGCGAGGCATGAACGGCTCAAACTGCACCCGGTCCCGCAGCCCGAGTTGGACAGCCCGTTGCGTCAGGCGCTCCTGCAGGGCCCCCTGGCCGATCACGGTCAAGGAATGCGGTTGATCGTTAGCTGAAGTGCCTCGATCGCGGTGATTGTGGATTTGTTGTCGTCCAGACGGCCGGCGTGCACCAGAGACAGAGGCCCGGTGTCGGTAGACGGTTGATCGCGTACGCGGATCCCCTTCAAAGGGATACCCCACGGGATGGCGGTGAGGCGATCGGTGAATCGGCGTCCGGTGAGACGGCCGATACGGTCGGCGAGGGCGGGCGTCGGGGCAACGATGGCGGCGCTTGCCGCGGAAACTTCATTGAGTCCATCGCATTCCCCAATGCTGTGCTCGGCCGCCATCACGTCGGGGCCGGGGGCGAGGGTGATGATCGGGATGCTTCCCGCAGCTCGGGTGAAAGCCAGACTGAGAGCGAAGCCGAGGTGCTGGGCGTGAATGGCATGCGGCTGGACCGGAGACGTGCAGCTCCCGGCTGATGCGGATGGCATTGATGTTCCTGGTGACGTGCAGCAGGTGCATCGGCTTTCCGCTGACGAGGCCATCTCGTTGACCAGGGATATGTTGACGAACCGGAAGGTGTTCTCGATCAGTTTGGCCAGTTCGGCAATCTTTGTCCCGGACACCGGGACCGTGGTCTGGAAGATGTCGTCGTAGAAGCCCTTGATTACGGCGAGCGATCTGGCATCGATTCCGGACACCAACTTCGGGGTTCCCTCGAAGGACCACCGCTTGTTCCCCGGAGCGATGCGCTCGGGGCTGAAGCCGGCCAGAGAGTCCGCCCCGCCTTCAAGGCCCGACACCTTCTCCAAGATCGGCAGAAGCAGTTCCTCAGTGGTGCCGGGGTAGGTGGTGGACTCCAGGACGACCGTCGCGCCGGGACGCAGGTGCTTACCCAGAATCCGGGCGCAGGACTCGATGAAGCTCAAGTCGGGCACCCCGTCCCGCAGTGGGGTCGGCACAGTGATCACCGCGATGTCGAAGTCGGCCAGCGCGGCGGAGTCGGCGGTCGCGGAGTAGTTCCCGGCATCCAGGACCGCGCGAAGTCGCGAGGAAGCCACGTCCTCCACGTAGGAGTGGCCGGCGGCGAGCTGCTGGACACGATGGGTGTCCACGTCGTAGCCGAGGACTCGGTGACCCACTTCTGCGGCGCGTACGGCCAGTGGAAGCCCTACGTAGCCCTGACCAGCGACAACTACCTGCATGTCAGCTCCTACTCGATTGCGGTGCTTGAATGGACCGTCGTTCGGATCCGGCAAGGAGATGCGCTGTGCCTCTGGTGTCTGTTGTGATGCCCGTGTACAACTCGGCAGCGACGTTGAGCGCGGCGGTGCGGTCGGTGCTCACACAGACGCATAGCGATCTGGAGCTGTTGGTCACCGACGACCAGTCCTCTGACAGCTCCATGGACCTGCTTCGCGAGTTCGCCGCGCAGGACGAGCGCGTCCTGCCGGAGTCGGCGCCCGAGCGGGGTGGTGCGGGCCGGGCCCGCAACCTTGCGATCGAGCGGGCCCGGGGGGACTACGTCGCTTTCCTCGACAGCGACGACATGTGGCTGCCGGAGAAGACCGAGAAGCAGCTTGGCTTCGCTGAGGAGGCCACAGCGCCTTTGACGTTCACCTCGTACTTCAAAATGGACGCCGGCTACGACGGTGAGAGCACCGCCTGGGTTCCGAACGGGCGAGTGGTTCGTGCGCGGGCGCACGTGGACTACCGCGCGATGCTGGTCCAGGACCACATCGGTGCTCTCACCGCCATGTACGACCGCAATGTCCTGGGCACTAGGCTGATGCCGGAGATGCGGAAGCGCCAGGATTACGCCCTGTGGCTGTCGATCATGCGGGACGGAGCTGACGCCCGGGGCCTTGCCGAGCCGCTTGCGGTGTACAGGGCCCACCAGGCAGGATCGCTGTCCTCCAACAAGCTGTCGCTCGTTCCGTACAACTGGAACCTGTACCGCGCGCACGAGCATCTGTCGGTCCCGCGGGCGACGCGGGCACTGGCCGGCGCTGTGTGGCAGTCGCTGCGCAACTCCCGCATCTGACTCCGGGCATGGCTCGGGGCGCGGGCGCCCGACCGGGGCCCGTCGCGTGGCTGTGTCGTGCGCTCGGCGGCCGGAGACGGGGGGCAGGACTCGGCGCATCGCCGGTGCCGTCGTCCGGCTACGCAGCCGAGCCATCGTCGGCCCTCGCGCGCAGAAACAACTGGAGGAGTAGCCGCCGGTCGGAGACCGGCACTGTCTTCTGGCCGCCTTGGAGAGCTTCCCTGCCGTGCAGGAAGCGTCGCTGGTTCACGACGAGGTAGTCCCCGGCCTGGAGCATGAAGGCAACCTGGCCCTGGACGAGCTCCTCGGCGAGTTCCCTGGCGGATGCGGCATGCGCCTGGGTGAGCTCGGACCTCTCCAGCATCTTGGCGGTGAACCGGACGAAACCCTTGCCCGGGCTGCCCGGGCTGCCCGGGTCCGAGCGGTCCAGGATCGGGAACGGCTTGTACTCCTCGCCCACGTCGAACAGGTCGAAAAAGGTCCCGTAGTGGTAGGCCGACTCGGCCAGCAGGGTGCGGGTGCCCTCCGATAACCGTGCCACCGCCGCGTGGGTGTCGGAGAGGAGGATGCTGCGGCCGCCGCCGAGCGGATCGGGGCGAACGCACAGGAGAGTGGTGTAATCCGGGGGCAGGGTCCCGTTCACCAGGTCCATGTGGAACGCGTTGTACCCGATTCCGCTGGATTTGCCGGGATCCTTGTCGGCCTTGACCCCGATGTCCTTCCACAGAGGCCATCGCGGGAACGGGGAGAAGGGGATGGCCACCTCGGCCACGAAGGCCGTCGCCAGCCGCAGTAACCGGTCGTCGTTCTTCAGCGCCTTGGCGACGTTCCCCAGGCGCAGCCGCCGCCCTTTCCGGTCAGGGCGTGGCGCAGGGTCGCGGCGACTTCTCCGAACTGCGGGGTACCAGTCAGCTCTGACCGGTACCGCTCCATGGTGGACTTCGCCAAGAACGAACCGTCCAGCTTCCAGGGCGGGAGAGAACGGTCGATCAGAGCAGCTTCGAGTTCGCTCGGGATGTCGATGAACATGTGGGGCCTCTTGTCCCTAGGTGAATTGATCTACGGCATCGAGCAACGGACTCCCCATGGGCCGGACCGGCGCCCAAGGCGTGAGGGGCCGGGCGGAGCAGGGGGCGTACGTTTCAGCGCGAGGCAAGGTATGCGAGGTCGACTGTCCGACCGAGGAATGGACTTCAACTGACTTGCGCGGAAGGTCTGTTGGCGCATCGCGCAGAGTGGTCGAGCCGTGGGTTCGACCGGGGCGGCGACTTGGGGTGACAGTGGCGTCACTCACCAGTGCGGTGCAACAGTGCACCGGGGCATGCATGTTCTCGGATGTGCGTGAGCCCCCCCCGCCGCCGGGCGGGGGGCTCACGTGAATGCTGCGGCTGGAGGCTCCTACTGGGCGAAGTGGTCGAACTCGCCCGCCTTGACGCCTTCGATGAACGCGGCGAACTTGGCCCGGCTCGTGGTGGTCACCGCATCGGGGTCGTCGCTCTCGCGCATCAGGATCTGCCCGGCTCGCTGGGCCACCTCGACACACTGCTCCCCGCCGCCCCCGGAGAAGGACGACTTCTGCCACTCGATCTCTGTGTTCATGCTGCGGATTATCACAGGTCCCTTGCGATGTGGTGAATGAAGCTGCGTGACTCCTCGGGCGCCAGACACGCCTGCTGGGCGACGTCGAACTGCATCCGATACCGGTGGAGATCGGCGGCGGCATCCAGCTGTACGCCCCCGAACGGTGCGTCGATGTGCACAGTGTCGAGCTGGGGCACGACTCCGCCTGCGTACAGCACGGTCTGCGTGACTTCGACGAACTGTTCGCTCGCGAAGGCGATCACCCGGACCGTCACATTCAGCCGGTCCGTTGCCTCCAGCAGGTGGGCGAGCTGATCGCGGGCAACCGTGCGGCCGCCGACCCGCATGCGCAGGCTCGCCTCGTGCACGATCGCCTCGAACGGGGGTGGCTTGTCGCTGTCGAGCACCGACTGCCTGCGCATGCGGTGTTCGACCCGCGCCTCCACCTCGTCCTCGGGCAGTTTGGGGAGTACTCCCTCGAACAGGGCTCGGGCGTACTCCGGAGTCTGGAGCAGTCCGGGCAGCGTCATGGATTGGAGGCACCGCATGTGGCTCGCGTGGTGTTCGAGTTCCGCGATGTTCAGGAAGCCGGGAGCGAGCGTGCCCCGGTACTCGTCCCACCAGAACTGCCCCCGGTGCTCGCGGGATATCACGCACAACGCCTCGACCAGCTCTTCGTCGTCGCACGCGTAGAAGCTCGCCAGCCGGCGAATCCGCTCCTCGCCGATACCGCTGCGACCGGCCTCGACGTGACTGATCCTGGCCTGGTCCGTGGAGATGAGCCCGGCTGCCTCGCGGGCGGTTCTGCCCGCGCGTTCGCGGAGTTTGCGCAGCTCACTGCCCAAGCGGGCCTGGCGTGCGGTCGGGTTGTCCCTTGGCGGCATGTCACCTTCTCCTGTTCGCGTATGCAGTCTCGCAGGGCCTCTCGGGGGTGCGTGACGGGCTCACCCCTGCGTGTGAATCAGAGGGTGCATTCTTGTACCGGTGCATGAATGTCCCCCACGTTTCTCCCTGCCGACTGGTGACAGGCCGGAGACCCGAAGTGCAGTCGTCCTCACGCGAGTTGATCTCGTGCGGGCCCGGCCGATGCCACGGATCACCGGTACGGGCCGGCGTACCCGGAGACCCGCTCACGTAGAGAGACCGCGTCATGACCTCTGTAACCGTTCCGTCCCTGCCCGTCCCGAACCTCCCGCAGCGCGGCGAGCGCTACTGGCTCGTTGCGCCGAACACCCCCACTGCGCCCCGGATCGCGCGGGACTTCGTGGGGACGCTGCTGCGGGCTACCGAGCACCCCGGGCTGGTCGACGACGCCCGGTTGTGCGTGAGCGAGGTGGTGTCCAACGCGCACCGCCACACCGGGTCGGCGCGCATCCGGGTCGATGTGACGGTGAACCGGCGTCAGGTGATGGTTTACGTGACCGACGACGAACCGGATCGGTTGCCGAAGCCGGGGGCCGCGCCGCACGCGGAGAGCGGGCGCGGGCTCCTCATCGTGGAGAGCCTGACGGATCGGTGGGGGACCACGACGCGCGGCGGGCGGGTAGGGCATGGCAAGACGGTCTGGTTCGTGCTCGTAGAGCCGGGCCGAGGGCGCTTGTGAACCGGCGAACGTGGACCGTGCCCGAAGCGCCCCCATGGAGGCCGGCCCCGTGGCGTGGCTCGGGAACGCCGAAGGGCCGCAGCTCCCGAGCGGGGGAGCGGCGGCCCTTCGATGTGCGCCGAGGCGCTTGTGAATCCGTGAACGCGGACGGTCGCGTCCTGCGTACTAGAGGACGCGGACCGCGCCCGACGGCGGGTCGTAGTCCAGGGACTTCTGCACCACGCCGGTGGAGGAGTTCTGCGCGCCGACGAACTGGCCGCCGCCCACGTAGATCCCGACGTGGTACGCGCTGCCCGCGCCGCCCCAGTAGAGGATGTCGCCGGGCTGAAGGTTGCTCAGCGAGACCTGGGTGCCGGCGGTGGACTGGCTCTGCGAGACGCGCGGCAGGTCGACGCCCACGGTGCGGAACGCGGCCTGGACCAGGCCCGAGCAGTCCCACGAGTTCGGGCCGGTGCCGCCGGACACGTACGCGTCGCCGACCTGCGCCTGGGCGAACGCGACGACGGAGGCCGCGGAGCCGGTGGCGTTGGAGGAGTACGAGGTCGTGGCGGCGGTGGTGGAGCCGGACGACGAGCTGCCGGTGGTCTTCTGGAGTGTGGTGCGCGCGGCGGAACGGGAGGCGCGCTCGGCGGCCTCCGCCTCGGCCTCCGCCTTGGCCTCCGCGGCAGCCTCGGCCTTCTTCTTGGCCTCGGCCTTGCGGACGGCCTCGGCCTTGGCCTTCTTGGCGTCCTTGGCGGCGTCGGCGGCCGCCGCGTCCTCGTGCGCCTGCGTCTCCAGGTCCAGGGCGACCTGCTGCGTGGCCTCGGCGGAGGCCGCGACGGTGGTGGAGAGACCCGCCGTGATGGTGGGCATCTCGATCGTCTGGGTCACCGGTTCGGCCTGGGCCGGACCCGCGGCACCCGCGACCGCGATGGTGCTGAGGACGCCACCGGCAACTCCGGCCCGCAGCGCCGTCTTCGAGGCGTTTCGGCGGGGCTTCCGGTGGCTGGGTATGAGAGCGGTGTGGGACATGGGTACTAGCGCTATCAGGGCGCGCGGGGTCCCATCAAGAAACGTGTGTTGCGACACAGTTACGTCCGGAATCTGTGAATCCGCTTTCCGTCGGCCCTTATTGACGCCGTAACGGGCAAAACGGGCACGCGCGATCACGGCTGTGATCACGGGTTTTCTGCAATACGCCCGAATTGCCCGTCGCTTACCACCCGTTCACACGGTTGGCCAAGCCCGCTTCTATGACGGCCGTTGCGGAGTGACGCAGGTCACAGCATGGTCTCGCCGTGACGGGCATACGAGCGCTCCGCGCGAGCGAGGGGCGGTGCGCCCCGAACTCGCGGAGCCGGGTGGCCGATTCGGGTGATAGGCGCTTTATGTTGGGCCGCGCCCGCTTTGTTCCACCGGAATCCCCGCGCGGGTGCCCCCGTTCCGGCCGGTGCGGTCGCAGAGTGGGGCAGATCCCTTTATCACCCCATCATGTCCATCGCCAATTTTGCGCGCAGCGCCGTGGCTTGATAGTGCGACACCCCTTTGACCAGCGGTAACGGGAGTAGATGTCACCTCTCGTGATCACTCGGCCGCTTCGTGTACGAAGATCACCGCTCATCCGACTTCATGATCGTTCGTCAGGTGGTGGAGATCACAAAGACGTTGGTGCACCCCGTGTCGCAGATCACAGGACGGCGGGCATAGGATGCGGGGCAGTCGGGCTTGTGAACTGCCTCACATGTGCACGATCTTGGTGAGGCGGGGAGTCGGTTCGCCCGATGCGGTCCATCGGTCAAGGACGACTGGAAGGAGCGAGGAGCGTGAATGCCTACGCGCCCATCCTCGTGCTCGGCGCCCTCGGGGCAGGGTTTGCGATCTTCTCCGTGGTCATGGCCACGCTTATCGGCCCCAAGCGGTACAACCGGGCAAAGCTCGAAGCGTACGAGTGCGGAATCGAACCGACACCCACGCCGGCCGGAGGCGGCCGCTTTCCCATCAAGTACTACCTGACGGCGATGCTCTTCATCGTCTTCGATATCGAGATCGTCTTCCTCTATCCCTGGGCGGTCAGCTTCGACGCCCTGGGGATCTTCGGGCTCGTGGAGATGCTGCTCTTCGTGCTCACCGTCTTCGTCGCCTACGCGTATGTGTGGCGGCGCGGCGGTCTGGAATGGGACTGAGGGGCTGAGGGGCACACCATGGGACTCGAAGAGAAGCTGCCGAGCGGCTTCGTTCTGACCACCGTCGAGCAGGCGGCCGGCTGGGTGCGGAAGTCCTCCGTCTTCCCGGCGACCTTCGGCCTCGCCTGTTGCGCCATCGAGATGATGACGACCGGGGCGGGCCGTTACGACCTGGCCCGCTTCGGCATGGAGGTCTTCCGCGGTTCACCGCGGCAGGCGGATCTGATGATCGTGGCCGGGCGGGTGAGCCAGAAGATGGCGCCCGTCCTGCGGCAGGTCTATGACCAGATGCCCAACCCCAAGTGGGTCATCTCCATGGGCGTTTGCGCGTCATCGGGTGGAATGTTCAACAATTACGCCATTGTTCAGGGTGTTGATCATATTGTCCCGGTTGATATTTATTTGCCGGGCTGCCCGCCGCGGCCCGAGATGCTGATGGACGCGATCCTCAAGCTGCACCAGAAGATCCAGGGCTCCAAGCTCGGGGTCAACGCCGAGGAAGCCGCCCGTGAGGCGGAGGAGGCGGCCCTCAACGCACTGCCCCTCATCGAGATGAAGGGGCTCATGCGATGAGCGACGAGCACAACGGCTCCGCCGTACCCGCCCCGCGCGACGAGCACGGCGAGGTCATCGGCGTACGCAGGGGCATGTTCGGCGCCGACAACGGCGGCGACACCTCCGGCTACGGCGGCCTCGTCCGCACCGTCGCCCTGCCCGGCGCCGCCTCCCGCCCCTACGGCGGCTGGTTCGACGAGGTGGCCGACGAGCTCGAAGGCGCCCTGGAGGAACAGGGCCTCGTCCCCGAGAACGCCATCGAGAAGACGGTCGTCGACCGGGACGAGCTCACCTTCCACATCGCCCGCGAGCACCTGGTCACCGTCGCGAAGACCCTGCGCGACGACCCGGCTCTGCGCTTCGAGCTGTGCACCGGCGTCAGCGGCGTCCACTTCCCCGGCGACAAGGGCCGCGAGCTGCACGCCGTCTACCACCTGCGCTCGCTGACCCACGGCCGGCTGATCCGGCTGGAGGTCTCCACGCCGGACGACGACCGCCACCTGCCCTCGCTGGTCCCGGTCTACCCGACCAACGACTGGCACGAGCGCGAGGCGTACGACTTCTTCGGGCTCGTCTTCGACGGGCACCCCGCCCTCACTCGGATCATGATGCCGGACGACTGGCAGGGCTTCCCGCAGCGCAAGGACTACCCGCTCGGCGGCATCCCCGTCGAGTACAAGGGCGCCCAGATCCCGGCTCCGGACCAGCGGAGGTCGTACTCCTGATGACCACTCCCCATGCAACGCCCCGAGCCACCACCGAGGGGACTGTATATACAGTCACCGGCGGCGACTGGGACGAGATCGTCGAGAACGCCGCCGCGTCCGACGACGAACGCATCATCGTCAACATGGGCCCGCAGCACCCGTCCACGCACGGCGTGCTCCGGCTCATCCTGGAGATCGACGGCGAGACCGTCACCGAGGCCCGCTGCGGCATCGGCTACCTCCACACCGGTATCGAGAAGAACCTCGAATTCCGCAGCTGGACGCAGGGCACCACCTTCGTCACGCGCATGGACTACCTGACGCCGTTCTTCAACGAGACGGCGTACTGCCTCGGCGTCGAGAAGCTCCTCGGCATCGAGGACCAGATCCCCGACCGGGCCACCGTCCTGCGCGTGCTCCTGATGGAGCTCAACCGGCTCTCCTCGCACCTGGTGTGCATCGCCACCGGCGGCATGGAGCTCGGCGCCACCACGATCATGATCTACGGTTTCCGCGACCGGGAGCTGGTGCTCGACCTCTTCGAGCTGATCACCGGGCTCCGCATGAACCACGCGTTCGTCCGCCCCGGCGGCCTCGCCCAGGACCTGCCCCCGGGCGCGGTCGACCAGCTGCGCGAGTTCGTGAAGACCATGAAGAAGAACCTGCCGGAGTACGACGCGCTCGCCACCGGCAACCCCATCTTCAAGGCCCGCATGCAGGACGTCGGCTACCTCGACCTCACCGGCTGCATGGCCCTCGGCGCCACCGGACCGATCCTGCGCTCGGCGGGCCTCCCGCACGACCTGCGCAAGACCGACCCGTACTGCGGTTACGAGACCTACGAGTTCGACGTCCCCACCGCCGACAGCTGCGACGCCTACGGGCGCTTCCTCATCCGTCTGGAGGAGATGCGCCAGTCGCTGCGGATCATCGAGCAGTGCATCGACCGGCTCGAACCCGGACCGGTCATGGTCGCCGACAAGAAGATCGCCTGGCCCGCGCAGCTCGCGCTCGGCCCGGACGGCCTCGGCAACTCGCTGGACCACATCAAGAAGATCATGGGCACCTCCATGGAGGCCCTGATCCACCACTTCAAGCTGGTGACCGAGGGCTTCCGGGTCCCCGTCGGACAGGCGTACACCGCCGTCGAGTCCCCCAAGGGCGAACTCGGCGTCCACGTCGTCTCGGACGGCGGAACCCGCCCCTACCGGGTCCACTTCCGCGACCCGTCCTTCACCAACCTCCAGGCCATGGCGGCGATGTGCGAGGGCGGCCAGGTCGCCGACGTCATCGTCGCCGTCGCATCCATCGACCCCGTGATGGGAGGCGTCGACCGGTGACCGAAGCACGTCAGGAAGTCAGTCTGGGGATGCCGCAGCTCCCCGCCCCCGCCTACCCGGCCGAGGTGCGCGCCAGGCTCGAAGCGGATGCGAAGGAGGTGATCGCGCGCTACCCCGGCAGCCGCTCCGCGCTGCTGCCGCTGCTGCACCTCGTGCAGTCCGAGGAGGGCTACGTCTCCCGTACGGGCATGGCGTTCTGCGCCGACATGCTCGGCCTCACCACCGCCGAGGTCACCGCGGTCGCCACCTTCTACACGATGTACCGGCGCAAGCCCAGCGGCGACTACCAGGTCGGCGTCTGCACCAACACGCTCTGCGCGGTGATGGGCGGCGACGCGATCTTCGACCGGCTCAAGGAGCACCTCGGCGTCGGGAACGACGAGACGACCGAGGACGGCAAGGTCACCCTCGAACACATCGAGTGCAACGCCGCCTGCGACTTCGCGCCCGTCGTGATGGTCAACTGGGAGTTCTTCGACAACCAGACCCCGGAGAGCGCGACGCAGCTGGTCGACGACCTCATCGCCGGCCGCACCGTCGAACCCACCCGCGGCGCGCCCCTGTGCACGTACAAGGAGACCGCCCGCATCCTGGCCGGCTTCCCCGACGAGCGCCCCGGTGCCGTCGCGGCCACCGGCGGCGCGGGCCACGCCTCGCTCATCGGCCTCAAGCTCGCCAAGGGCGAGGCCGCACCGCAGGCCCGGGTGGTGAGCCCGCGCGGCGAGGCACCCAGCGACCAGCCGCAGAAGGGCGCCGAGCACCTCAGCTCCCACGACGCGCCGCAGCAGACCTCGGCGTCCGACCCGGACCACCCGGCCGGCCCCGCCGCCGAGGAGGGGGAGTGATGACGTTGGCCACCGAACTCGACCAGAACGGGACCAGCCCCGAGAAGCTGCTCGCGCCCGTCCTGTCCGCCTTCTGGGACCAGCCGGAATCCTGGACCCTGGACACCTACCGCCGCCACGAGGGCTACGAGGGACTGCGCAAGGCCCTCGCCATGTCCCCGGACGACCTCATCGCGTACGTCAAGGACTCCGGTCTGCGCGGCCGCGGCGGCGCCGGCTTCCCCACCGGGATGAAGTGGCAGTTCATCCCGCAGGGTGACGGCAAGCCCCACTATCTAGTTGTCAACGCCGACGAGTCGGAGCCGGGGACCTGCAAGGACATCCCGCTCCTCTTCGCCAACCCGCACAGCCTCATCGAGGGCATCGTGATCGCCTGTTACGCGATCCGGTCGTCGCACGCGTTCATCTACTTGCGCGGTGAGGTCGTCCCCGTGCTGCGACGCTTGCACGAGGCCGTCCGAGAGGCGTACGAGGCGGGTTATCTGGGGACGAACATCCTGGGTTCAGGACTCGATCTGGAACTCACAGTGCACGCGGGCGCGGGTGCGTACATCTGTGGTGAGGAAACCGCGCTGCTCGACTCTCTCGAAGGACGGCGTGGCCAGCCCCGGCTGCGTCCCCCCTTCCCTGCGGTCGCCGGTCTGTACGCCTGCCCCACTGTGGTGAACAACGTCGAGTCCATCGCCTCGGTTCCCGCGATCCTGAACAAGGGCAAGGACTGGTTCAAGTCGATGGGCAGCGAGAAGTCCCCGGGCTTCACGCTCTACTCGCTCAGCGGCCATGTCGTCGGCCCCGGCCAGTACGAGGCGCCGCTCGGCATCACGCTGCGCCAGCTCCTCGACATGAGCGGCGGAATGCGCCCCGGCCACCGCCTCAAGTTCTGGACCCCGGGCGGCTCGTCCACCCCGATGTTCACCGACGAGCACCTCGACGTGCCCCTCGACTACGAGGGCGTCGGCGCCGCCGGGTCCATGCTCGGCACAAAGGCTCTCCAGTGCTTCGACGAGACGACCTGCGTGGTGCGGGCCGTCACCCGCTGGACCGAGTTCTACGCCCACGAGTCCTGCGGCAAGTGCACCCCCTGCCGGGAGGGCACGTACTGGCTCGTCCAGTTGCTCCGCGACATCGAGGCGGGCAAGGGCCGGATGTCCGACCTCGACAAGCTCAACGACATCGCCGACAACATCAACGGCAAGTCGTTCTGCGCACTCGGCGACGGCGCCGCCTCACCGATCTTCTCCTCGCTCAAGTACTTCCGCGAGGAGTACGAGCAGCACATCACCGGCAAGGGCTGCCCCTTCGATCCCGCCAAATCGACCCTCTGGGCCGACGACAAGAACGCATCCCAGGGGGTGAACGCATGACAGTCACCACGAGTGCGCCCTCCGGGGGCGGCGAAGCGGCGATCCCGCCCGAGGACCTGGTCACGCTGACCATCGACGGTATCGAGATCAGCGTGCCCAAGGGCACCCTGGTCATCCGCGCCGCCGAACTCCTCGGCATCGAGATCCCGCGCTTCTGCGACCACCCCCTCCTCGACCCGGTCGGCGCCTGCCGCCAGTGCATCGTCGAGGTCGAGGGCCAGCGCAAGCCGATGGCGTCCTGCACCATCACCTGCACCGACGGCATGGTCGTCAAGTCGCAGATCACCTCGCCGGTCGCCGACAAGGCGCAGCGCGGCGTGATGGAGCTGCTGCTCATCAACCACCCGCTGGACTGCCCGGTCTGCGACAAGGGCGGCGAGTGCCCGCTGCAGAACCAGGCGATGTCGCACGGCGACGCGGACTCCCGCTTCGACGGCAAGAAGCGGACGTACGAGAAGCCCGTGCCGATCTCCACCCAGGTGCTGCTGGACCGTGAGCGGTGCGTGCTGTGCGCGCGCTGCACCCGGTTCTCCAACCAGGTGGCCGGCGACCCGATGATCGAGCTGATCGAGCGCGGCGCGCTCCAGCAGGTCGGCACCGGCGAGGGCGACCCGTTCCAGTCGTACTTCTCCGGCAACACCATCCAGATCTGCCCGGTCGGGGCGCTCACCTCGGCGGCGTACCGGTTCCGCTCCCGCCCCTTCGACCTGGTGTCGACGCCCTCGGTGTGCGAGCACTGCGCCGGCGGCTGCGCCACCCGCACCGACCACCGGCGCGGCAAGGTCATGCGCCGCCTCGCGGCCAACGACCCCGAGGTCAACGAGGAGTGGCTCTGCGACAAGGGCCGCTTCGGCTTCCGCTACGCCCAGCAGCGCGACCGGCTCACCACCCCGCTGGTGCGGGGCGAGTCGGGCGAGCTGGAACCGGCGAGCTGGCCCGAGGCGCTGGCCGCGGCGGCCGAGGGGCTGGCCGGGGCGCGCGGCAGGACCGGTGTCCTGACCGGCGGCCGGCTGACCGTCGAGGACGCCTACGCGTACGCCAAGTTCGCCCGGGTCGCCCTGGACACCAACGACATCGACTTCCGGGCCCGGGTCCACAGCGACGAGGAGGCCGACTTCCTGGCCGCCCGGGTCGCGGGGCGCGGCAAGGATCTGGACGGCAGCGGTGTCACGTACACCTCGCTGGAGAAGGCGCCGACCGTGCTGCTGGTCGGGTTCGAGTCGGAGGAGGAGGCGCCCGGCGTCTTCCTGCGGCTGCGCAAGGCCCACCGCAAGAACGGCCAGCGCACCTTCTCCATCGCCTCGCACGCCACCCGGGGCCTGGTGAAGGCCGGCGGCGCACTGCTTCCCGCCGCACCCGGCACCGAAACCGAGTGGCTGGACGCCATCGCGGGCGGCGTCGGGCTGGAGGGCGAGGGCGCCGTCGCGGCCGAGGCGCTGCGCGGTGAGGGCGCGCTGATCGTGGTCGGCGAGCGGCTGGCCGGGGTGCCCGGCGGGCTGACCGCCGCGGTCCGGGCCGCGACCGCGACCGGGGCCCGGCTGGTGTGGATCCCGCGCCGGGCGGGCGAACGCGGTGCGGTGGAGGCGGGCGCGCTCCCGTCGCTGCTGCCCGGCGGCCGTCCGGCGACCGACCCGCGCGCCCGCGACGAGGTCGCCGCCGCCTGGGGTGTCGCCGAACTCCCGTCCCGCTTCGGCCGCGACACCGGCCAGATCATCGAGGCCGCGGCCACCGGTGAGCTGGGAGCGCTGGTCGTCGCCGGCGTCGGGACCGAGGACCTGCCGGACCCGGCGCGGGCCCTGGAGGCCCTGGACCGGGTCGGCTTCCTGGTCTCCCTGGAGCTGCGGCCGAGCGAGGTCACCGACCGCGCCGACGTGGTGTTCCCGGTGGCCGCGGTCGCCGAGAAGTCCGGCACCTTCCTCAACTGGGAGGGCCGGGCGCGGATGTTCGAGGCCGCGCTGAAGCCCGACCAGATGACCCGCAACCTCGCCCCGGGCGACGCGCGCGTCCTGCACATGCTGGCCGACGCCATGGACGTCCACTTCGCGCTGCCGGACCTGAGGGCCGCCCGCCGCGAGCTGGACCGCCTCGGCGGCTGGCAGGGCGGGTACGCGGACGAACCGCGCGTCTCCGCGCAGCCGCTGCCCCGGCCCGCCAACGGCGAGGCGATCCTCGCCGGCCACCGGATGCTGCTCGACCTGGGCCGCCTCCAGGAGGGTGACACCGCGCTCGCCGGGACCCGGCACGAGGCGGTGGCCCGGCTGTCGGCCGCCACGGCCGCGGAGACCGGGGTCAAGGACGGCGACCTGCTGGCGGTGTCCGGCCCGGCGGGCAGCGTCGAACTCCCGCTCCGGGTCACCGACATGCCGGACCGCGTGGTCTGGGTGCCGCTGAACTCGGCCGGGCGGGGCGTGCCGGCCATGACCGGGGCCCGCCCCGGCGGCCCGGTCCGGATCGGCCCCGCCGCTGCCGGTACTCCCGACGTCACACCGGAGGTGCGGGCGTGACCGCCTTCGCTCAACTGGCCGCGGCACCGCACCATTCGGTGCTCGCCGCCGAGGACCTGTCGATGTTCGGCAACGACCCCTGGTGGCTCGTCGTCATCAAGGCCGTCTTCTGCTTCGCGTTCCTGATGGTGACCGTGCTCTTCTCCATCGTGTGGGAGCGCAAGGTCGTCGCCTGGATGCAGCTGCGCATCGGCCCCAACCGGCACGGCCCCTGGGGCATGCTCCAGTCGCTCGCCGACGGCATCAAGCTGATGCTGAAGGAAGACGTCATCGTCAAGCGGGCGGACAAGGTCGTCTACGTCCTCGCCCCGATCGTCGCCGCGATCCCGGCGTTCATGGCCATCGCGGTGATCCCCTTCGGGCCGTCGGACAACGAGGTCTCGATCTTCGGGCACCGTACGGCGATGCAGCTCACCGACCTGCCGATCGCGATGCTGTACATCCTCGCGGTCGCCTCGGTCGGCATCTACGGCATCGTGCTGGCCGGCTGGTCGTCCGGGTCGACGTACCCGCTGCTCGGCGGGCTCCGCTCGTGCGCGCAGATGATCTCGTACGAGATCGCGATGGGCGCCGCGTTCGCCTCGGTCTTCCTCTACTCCGGGTCGATGTCGACGTCGAAGATCGTGGAGGCGCAGCAGGACCGCTGGTTCGTCATCCTGCTGCCGGTCTCCTTCATCATCTACATCGTCACGATGGTCGGTGAGACCAACCGCGCCCCGTTCGACATGCCGGAGTCCGAGGGCGACCTGGTCGGCGGCTTCAACACCGAGTACTCGTCGATCAAGTTCGCGATGTTCATGCTCGCCGAGTACGTCAACATGGTCACCGTCTCCGCCGTCTCCACGACCCTGTTCCTGGGCGGCTGGCGGGCCCCGTGGCCGATCAGCACCTTCTGGGAGGGCGCGAACCACGGCTGGTGGCCGATGCTCTGGTTCGTCGTCAAGGTCCAGCTGCTGCTGTTCTTCTTCATCTGGCTGCGCGGCACGCTGCCCCGCGTCCGCTACGACCAGCTGATGAAGCTCGGCTGGAAGGTCCTGATCCCGGTCTCCGTCGTCTGGCTGATGCTGGTCGCGACGGTGCGGGCGCTGCGCAACGAGGGCTACGACTTCTCCAGGATCCTGCTCTACGTGGCCGGTGCCGTGATCGCGGTGCTGCTGATCTCCTTCGTCGCCGACATCTTCCGCGACAAGAAGGACAAGGCCGCCGCCGAACAGGCCGGGCCCGAGCCGGCGTTCGACCCGATGGCCGGCGGATTCCCGGTGCCACCGCTGCCCGGACAGACCCTGCCGCCCGTGCCGCGGCGCAGGCCGCGCCGCGAGCGGGAGCTCGTTGTCAGTGGTGGCGTGGATACTCAGAGTGACGGAGATCCGAGTGACGGAAAGGAGGCCGACGGTGCCTGAACTGCCAGATCTGCCGGGGTCCAAGAGGCCGGCGAAGTCCACCGGGCCGACGGGGTCGACGGCGTCCTCGCAGTCCTCCCCGAACTCGGAGGACAAGTTCCTCAACCCGGTGGCCGGCTTCGGCGTGACCTTCAAGGCCATGTTCAAGAAGCGGCTCACCGAGCAGTATCCGGAGACGCCGAAGGTGACGGCGCCCCGCTTCCACGGCCGCCACCAGCTCAACCGCCATCCGGACGGGCTGGAGAAGTGCGTCGGCTGCGAGCTGTGCGCCTGGGCCTGTCCCGCCGACGCGATCTACGTGGAGGGCGCGGACAACACCGACGAGGAGCGGTACTCCCCGGGGGAGCGCTACGGCCGCGTCTACCAGATCAACTACGCGCGCTGCATCCTCTGCGGACTGTGCATCGAGGCGTGCCCCACCCGGGCGCTCACGATGACCAACGAGTTCGAGCTCGCCAACACCACCCGCGAGAGCCTCATCTACACCAAGGACGAGCTGCTCGCGGGCCTGGAGGAAGGCATGGTCGACAGCCCGCACGCGATCTTCCCCGGCATGGACGAACAGGACTACTACCGGGGCGTGGTCACCGAGGCCGCCCCCGGTACGGAGCGCCAGCCCGCCGTCTCCAAGGGCGAGAAGCCGTCGTCCGACGAGGCCGGCGGGACCAACGGCGCCGCGCAGGAGGTGGACGCATGACCGGCCTGGCCGCAGCGGCCTCGCAGACCTCGACCGGCGAGGCCTTCCAGTTCTGGGTGCTCGGCACGGTCGCCGTGATCGGCGCCCTGTCCACCGTACTGATGAAGAAGGCCGTGCACAGCGCGCTGAGCCTCGCCGGGACGATGATCATCCTGGCGGTGTTCTACCTCGCCAACGGCGCGTACTTCCTCGGCATCGTCCAGATCGTCGTCTACACCGGCGCGATCATGATGCTGTTCCTCTTCGTGGTCATGCTCGTCGGCGTCACGGCGGCGGACTCGCTGAAGGAGACCATCAAGGGCCAGCGCTGGCTGGCCGCCGGATGCGGTCTCGGCTTCGGCGTCCTGCTGATCGCCGGTATCGGCAACGCCTCGCTGAAGAGCTTCAACGGCCTGGGCACCGCCAACACCGCGCACGGCGGAAACGTGGAGGGGCTCGCCAGCCTCATCTTCACCAAGTACGTCTTCGCCTTCGAGATCACCGGCGCCCTGCTGATCACCGCGACCGTCGGCGCGATGGTGCTCACGCACCGCGAGCGCACCGAACGGGCCAAGACCCAGCGGGAGATGTCCGAGGAGCGCGTGCGGAGCAACCACCTCCCGCCGCTGCCCGCCCCCGGCGTCTACGCCCGGCACAACGCGGTGGACATCGCGGGCCTGCTCCCCGACGGCACCCCGTCCGAGCTGACCGTCATGCGGACGCTGCGCAAGCGCGGCCAGATGCGCGACGTGTCCCAGGAAGCACTGGCCGGCCTCAAGGCACTGGAGCAGCGCTCCGGTGAGCGGCTCGGCCGGGACACAGAAGAAGAGGAGGTCGCCAAGTGAACCCGGTCAACTACCTCTATCTCGCCGCCCTGCTGTTCACCATCGGCGCGGCGGGGGTGCTGATCCGGCGGAACGCGATCGTGGTGTTCATGTGCGTGGAGCTGATGCTCAACGCCTGCAACCTCGCGTTCGTCACCTTCTCCCGTATGCACGGCAATCTCGACGGCCAGATCATCGCCTTCTTCACGATGGTCGTCGCCGCCGCGGAGGTCGTGGTCGGGCTCGCGATCATCGTGTCGCTGTTCCGTTCCCGCCACTCGGCCTCGGTCGACGACGCCAGCCTGATGAAGCTGTAAGGGGCGCTTGCATCGTGGAGAACCTGATTGCGCTGCTCGTCGCGGCGCCCCTGCTCGGAGCGGCGGTGCTGCTCTGCGGCGGCCGGCGCCTCGACCGCGCCGGGCACTGGCTCGGCACCCTGCTCGCCGCCGCCTCGTTCGTCGTGGCCGTGGTGCTCTTCACCGACATGCTGGGGAAGGGCGCCGAGGACCGGGCGCTGCACCAGAAGCTGTTCAGCTGGATCCCGGTCGAGGGCTTCCAGGCCGATGTGGCCTTCCAGCTCGACCAGCTGTCGATGACGTTCGTCCTCCTGATCACCGGTGTGGGCACGCTGATCCACATCTACTCGATCGGCTACATGGAGCACGACGAGCGCCGACGCCGCTTCTTCGGCTACCTCAACCTGTTCCTCGCGGCGATGCTGATCCTGGTCATCGCCGACAACTACCTGCTGCTGTACGTCGGGTGGGAGGGCGTCGGCCTGGCGTCGTACCTGCTCATCGGGTTCTGGCAGCACAAGCCCAGCGCGGCCACCGCCGCGAAGAAGGCGTTCCTGGTCAACCGCGTCGGCGACATGGGCCTGTCGATCGCGATCATGCTGATGTTCACCACCTTCGGCACGTTCGCGTACGGCCCCGTCCTGGAGGCGACCGGCGAGACCAGCGAGGGCAAGCTGACGGCGATCGGCCTGATGCTGCTCCTCGCCGCCTGCGGCAAGTCCGCCCAGGTGCCGCTGCAGTCCTGGCTCGGTGACGCGATGGAGGGCCCGACCCCGGTCTCCGCCCTCATCCACGCCGCGACCATGGTCACCGCCGGTGTCTACCTCATCGTCCGCTCCGGCGCGATCTTCAACGCCGCCCCGGACGCCCAGATGGTCGTCGTGGTCGTCGGCGCGGTCACGCTGCTGTTCGGTGCGATCGTCGGTTGCGCGAAGGACGACATCAAGAAGGCCCTCGCCGGCTCCACGATGTCCCAGATCGGCTACATGATCCTGGCCGCCGGGCTCGGCCCCATCGGCTACGTCTTCGCGATCATGCACCTGGTGACGCACGGCTTCTTCAAGGCCGGGCTCTTCCTCGGCGCCGGTTCGGTCATGCACGGCATGAACGACGAGGTGGACATGCGGAAGTACGGCGGCCTGCGGAAGTACATGCCGGTCACCTTCGTCACCTTCGGCCTCGGCTACCTCGCCATCATCGGCTTCCCGGGCCTGTCCGGATTCTTCTCCAAGGACAAGATCATCGAGGCGGCCTTCGCCAAGGGCGGCACCGAGGGCTGGATCCTCGGCTCGGTCGCCCTGCTGGGCGCCGCGATCACCGCGTTCTACATGACGCGCGTGATGCTGATGACCTTCTTCGGCGAGGAGCGCTGGCGCCGCACGGCGACACCGTCCCCTGACGCGCCGGACGTCGAGCCCGCCGCCGAGACGCGCGGCGAGCACGCGGAGCCCCACCCGCACGAGTCCCCGAAGTCCATGACGATCCCGATGATCGTGCTGGCCTTCGGCTCGGTCTTCGCCGGTGGCTTCTTCTCGATCGGCGACCGCTTCCTGCACTGGCTGGAGCCCGTCACCGGCCACGACCACGGAGACGCCCCGATCGGCGCGTCCACCGTCACCGCGGCCACCATGGTGGCGCTCGTCATCGGTGTCGCCATCGCCTGGGCGATGTACGGCCGCAAGCCGGTGCCGGTGGCCGCCCCGCGCGGCTCGCTGCTCACCCGCGCCGCGCGCCGCGACCTCCTCCAGGACGACTTCAACCACGTGGTCCTGGTCCGTGGCGGCGAGCACCTGACCCGCTCCCTGGTCTACGTCGACCACACCCTGGTCGACGGCGTCGTCAACGGCACGGCCGCCTCCATGGGCGGGCTCTCCGGCCGGCTGCGCAAACTGCAGAACGGCTACGCCCGCTCCTACGCGGTCTCGATGTTCGGCGGTACGGCGGTTCTCATCGCCGCGACCCTGCTGATGAGGGCGGTCTGATCACATGTCCTTTCCCCTCCTGACAGCGACGGCGGCGCTCCCGGCGATCGGCGCGGTGGCCACGGCCGCCGTCCCGGCCGCCCGGCGCACCGCCGCCAAATGGCTGGCCCTGGTCTTCTCGCTGGCCACGCTGGTCCTGGCGGGCATCGCGCTCGTCCGCTTCGAGCCCGGCGGCGACCGCTTCCAGCTCACCGAATCGCACGCCTGGATCCAGGACTTCGGCGTCCGCTACGAACTGGGCGTCGACGGCATCGGCCTGGCGCTCATGGCGCTCACCGCCCTACTGATCCCCTTCGTCATCCTGGCCGGCTGGCACGACGCCGATCCCCTGGAGACGAAATCCTCGCGCTGGCGCCCCACTCAGGGCTTCTTCGCCCTGATCCTGATGGTCGAAGCGATGGTGATCCTCTCCTTCGAGGCCACCGATGTCTTCCTCTTCTACATCCTCTTCGAAGCCATGCTCATCCCGATGTACTTCCTCATCGGCGGCTTCGGGGACCGGGCGCACTCCGGCAGCGACGAGAACGCGGCGGCGCAACGCTCCTACGCCGCGGTCAAGTTCCTCCTCTACAACCTGGTCGGCGGCCTCATCATGCTGGCCGCGGTGATCGGCCTGTACGTGGTCGCGGGCTCGTTCTCGCTCTCCGAGATCGCCGAGGCCCGTGCCAACGGCTCGCTCTCCATGGCGACCAGCACGGAGCGGTGGCTGTTCCTCGGGTTCTTCTTCGCCTTCGCGGTGAAGGCCCCGCTGTGGCCGCTGCACACCTGGCTGCCCAACGCGATGGGCGAGGCGACCTCCCCGGTCGCGGTGCTGCTGACCGCCGTCGTCGACAAGGTCGGCACGTTCGCGATGCTCCGCTTCTGCCTCCAGCTCTTCCCGGAGGCCAGCAAGTGGGCGACGCCGGTGATCCTCGTACTGGCGCTGATCAGCATCGTGTACGGGGCGCTGCTCGCGGTCGGCCAGCGCGACATCAAGCGGCTGATCGCCTACGCGTCCATCTCGCACTTCGGCTTCATCGTCCTGGGCATCTTCGCGATGACCAGCCAGGGCCAGTCGGGCGCGACGCTGTACATGGTCAACCACGGCATCTCGACGGCCGCGCTGATGCTGGTCGCGGGCTTCCTGATCACCCGGCGCGGCTCGCGCCTCATCTCCGACTACGGCGGGGTGCAGAAGGTGGCCCCGGTGCTCGCCGGCACCTTCCTGATCGGCGGCCTGGCCACGCTGTCGCTGCCGGGGCTCGCCCCGTTCGTCAGCGAGTTCCTGGTCCTGGTCGGCGCGTTCGCCGCGTATCCGGCGGTCGGCATCATCGCCACCACCGGCATCGTGCTCGCCGCGATCTACGTCCTGGTCCTCTACCAGCGCACCATGACCGGCCCGGTCAAGGCCGAGGTGCAGGGCATGGCGGACCTCAAGGCCCGTGAGCTCGTGGTGGTCGTCCCGCTGATCGCGCTGCTGCTCTTCCTGGGTGTCTACCCGAAGCCGCTGACGGAGATCGTCAACCCGGCGGTGCGGCACACCATGTCGGACGTACAGAAGAAGGACCCCCAGCCCGAGGTGGAGGCCGCCAAGTGAGCGCAACAGCTGTCCACAGTCTGTGGACGACGGCGAGCGGGGTGACATCTGCCGCCCCGGACGAGAAGTTCAAGGCCCCGGTCATCGAGTACACCCAGCTGACCCCGGTCCTGATCGTGATCGGCGTCGCCGTCCTCGGTGTGCTCGTCGAGGCCTTCGTGCCGCGCCGGGCCCGCTACTACACGCAGGTCTTCCTGACCGTCGCCGCGCTGGTCGCCGCGTTCGCCGCGGTGGTCGGCCTGGCGGCCGGCGGGTACGGCACGACCAAGGCGCACATCGCCGCGATGGGCGCCATCGCGGTCGACGGACCGGCCCTGTTCCTCCAGGGCGTCATCCTGCTGACGTCCCTGGTCGCGGTCTTCACGTTCGCCGAACGGCGGCTCGACCCCGAGTCGCATGGAAGCAGGGTCGACTCCTTCGCCGCGCAGGCCGCGTCGATCCCCGGCAGCGACAGCGAGAAGGCCGCGGTCCGGGCCGGGTTCACCACCACCGAGGTCTTCCCACTGGTGCTGTTCTCGGTGGCGGGCATGCTCGTCTTCCCGGCGGCCAACGACCTGCTGACGCTCTTCGTGGCCCTGGAGGTCTTCTCCCTCCCGCTCTACCTCCTGTGCGCCGTCGCCCGCCGCAAGCGGCTGATGTCGCAGGAGTCGGCCGTGAAGTACTTCCTGCTCGGCGCGTTCTCCTCGGCGTTCCTGCTGTTCGGGATCGCCCTCCTCTACGGGTACGCGGGCTCCGTCTCGTACGGGCAGATCGCGACCGTGGTCGACGGCTCGATCCAGAAGATCGACCCGGCGCTCGCGGACACCATGGGCAACGACGCGCTGCTGCTCATCGGCGGCGCGATGATCCTGACCGGCCTGCTCTTCAAGGTCGGCGCCGTCCCGTTCCACATGTGGACCCCGGACGTCTATCAGGGCGCCCCGACCCCGGTCACCGGCTTCATGGCCGCGGCCACCAAGGTCGCCGCGTTCGGCGCGCTGCTGCGCCTGCTGTACGTGGTGCTGCCGGGGCTCACCTGGGACCTGCGGCCGGTCATGTGGGGCATCGCCATCGTCACGATGGTGGGCGGCGCGGTCGTCGCGATCACCCAGACCGACATCAAGCGACTGCTGGCTTACTCCTCGATCGCGCACGCCGGGTTCATCCTGGCCGGTGTGATCGCGGCCACCCCCGACGGCATCTCGTCCGTCCTCTTCTACCTCGGCACGTACTCCTTCGTCACGGTCGGCGCCTTCGCCGTCGTCACGCTGGTACGCGACGCGGGCGGCGAGGCGACGCACCTGTCGAAGTGGGCCGGGCTCGGCCGCCGCTCGCCGCTGGTCGCGGCGGTCTTCGCGGTGTTCCTGCTGGCCTTCGCGGGCATCCCGCTGACCTCGGGCTTCTCCGGGAAGTTCGCGGTGTTCAAGGCGGCGGCCGACGGCGGCGCGGGCGGCCTGGTCGTGGTCGGTGTGATCTCCTCGGCGATCGCGGCGTTCTTCTACATCCGGGTCATCGTGCTGATGTTCTTCAGCGAGCCGAAGGCGGACGGCCCGACGGTCGCCGTCCCGTCCCCGCTGACGATGACCACCATCGCGGTCGGCGTGGCCGTCACCGTGGTGCTGGGCCTCGCCCCGCAGTACTTCCTGGACCTGGCGAGCCAGGCGGGGACGTTCGTGCGGTAGCGGAAACAGCGGTACGAGAACGCCGGACGGGCTTGGCATTCCCCAGGGGAAGTCAAGCCCGTCCGGCGTTGTCACAGGCGGCGCCTATCGTGGCAGGGGAGAGCGCTGGGACGCAGCGGGAGCGGTATCGGGGGACAGAGCGATGAGCGGGACGGGCGTGACGGGCATGACCACGGATGTGACCACGGGCGGGGCCCCCGGTGCGACCGAGAGCGAGGCGCGGCGGACCCTGCACCGTGTCTTCGGCTACGAGGCGTTCCGCGGCGAGCAGGAGGCGATCGTCGACCACGTGGTGGCCGGCGGGGACGCCGTCGTGCTCATGCCCACGGGCGGCGGCAAGTCCCTCTGCTACCAGATCCCGTCCCTGGTCCGCCGGGGCACCGGCATCGTGATCTCCCCGCTGATCGCCCTCATGCAGGACCAGGTCGACGCGCTGCGGGCGCTCGGCGTGCGGGCCGGCTTCATCAACTCCACGCAGGACTTCGACGAGCGCCGCTCCATGGAGGCGCAGTTCGTGGCGGGCGAGCTGGACCTGCTCTACCTCGCCCCGGAGCGGCTGCGGCTGGACGCCACGCTGGCGCTGCTGGCCCGCGGCGAGATCTCCGTCTTCGCCATCGACGAGGCGCACTGCGTCGCCCAGTGGGGCCACGACTTCCGCCCCGACTACCTGGCCCTCTCGGTCCTTGGCGAGCGCTGGCCGGACGTGCCGCGCATCGCCCTGACGGCCACGGCGACGGGCGCCACGCACCGCGAGATCACCCAGCGCCTCGGCATGCCCGACGCCGAGCACTTCGTGGCCAGCTTCGACCGCCCCAACATCCAGTACCGGATCGTGGGCAAGGCCGACCCGAAGAAGCAGCTGCTCACCTTCCTCAAGGAGGAGCACGCCGGGGACGCGGGCATCGTCTACTGCCTCTCCCGCGCCTCCACGGAGAAGACCGCCGAGTACCTCTGCCGCAACGGCATCGAGGCCGTCCCCTACCACGCGGGCCTGGACGCCGGGACCCGCGCGGCCCACCAGTCCCGGTTCCTGCGCGAGGAGGGCCTGGTCGTCGTCGCGACGATCGCCTTCGGCATGGGCATCGACAAGCCGGACGTCCGCTTCGTCGCCCACCTGGACCTGCCGAAGTCCGTCGAGGGCTACTACCAGGAGACCGGCCGCGCAGGCCGCGACGGCGCCCCGTCCACGGCGTGGATGGCGTACGGCCTCCAGGACGTCGTCCAGCAGCGCAAGCTCATCCAGGGCGGCGAGGGCGACGAGGCCTTCCGCCGCCGGGCCGCATCGCACCTGGACTCGATGCTGGCCCTCTGTGAGACGGCCCAGTGCCGCCGCGCCCAGCTCCTCACGTACTTCGGCCAGGAGCCGACCACCGCGTCCTGCGGCAACTGCGACACCTGCCTCACCCCGCCCGAGACCTGGGACGGCACGGTGGTCGCCCAGAAGCTGCTGTCCACGGTGGTACGGCTGAAGCGGGAGCGCGGCCAGAAGTTCGGCGCCGGCCAGATCATCGACATCCTGCTCGGCCGCCGGACGGCCAAGGTCATCCAGTTCGACCACGACCAGCTCTCGGTGTTCGGCATCGGCGATGAGCTGGCCGAGGCGGAGTGGCGCGGCGTCGTCCGCCAGCTCCTCGCCCAGGGCCTGATCGCCGTCGAGGGCGAGTACGGCACGCTGGTCCTGACCGGGGAGAGCGGCAAGGTCCTGGGCCGCGAGCGCGAGGTCCAGCTCCGCAAGGAGCCCAAGAAGCCGACGGCCTCCCGCTCGTCCTCATCCGGCCGCGGCGAACGCAAGCCGAAGGCGGCGGCGGCCGACCTCCCCGAGACGGCCGTCCCGGTCTTCGAGGCCCTGCGCGCCTGGCGCGCCGCCCAGGCCAAGGAGCTGGGCCTCCCGGCGTACGTGATCTTCCACGACGCGACCCTGCGCGAGATCGCCACGGTCCGCCCGACGACCCTCGGCGAGCTGGGCGGCATCAGCGGCCTGGGCGAGAAGAAGCTGGCGACGTACGGGGAGGGGGTGCTGGAGGTCCTGTCGGGGCTCACCGCAGAGCCCTCGGAGCGCGCGGCCGCCCCGGATCGGGCCACTCCGGCGGCGCCCCGGGCCCCGGAGCCCGCCGAGACCGCGCCCCCCGCCCAGGAGGCCCCCCACGACGACGCCGAGTTCGGCTGGGGCGAGGAGCCCCCGGAGTACGAGTGAGGCGGGCGGGACGCGCGGCGGGCCCTACTGGGAGTCCGCCGCCCGGCGGCGCGGCGTGATGGCGCTGAGGTCGAGGTCGACCGGGAAGGGGACAGACACCTTCATCCGGTCGTGGAAGATCCCCGTCGAGGTGTAGGCACCGGTGGCGGGCTCCAGCTCGAAGACGTAGACGACGGCACGGCCGTCATGGTTCTCCACCCGCCAGAAGTGCGGGATCTTCACCCGGGCGTACTTCACCGGCTTGGTCTCCCGGTCGCGGGTGACGGACTCGTCCGACACGACCTCGATCGCGAGCTGGACGGACCCGGCGGGAAAGCGAGTCTGACGCGGATCGTGGACGATCTCACCGTCGATGACGATCACGTCGGGCTCGGGCCGGTTGTAGCGGTCGATGTCGATCGTGAACTCACGCACGACCTCCAGGTCGGGCGGCGCCAGCGACTGCAGCTGCCACTCGAAGAAGCTGACCGCTCGCGAATGGAAAAGGGTCTGCGGACTCACGAAAACAAGGCTCCCGTCGATCAGCTCCGTGTGCGGAGGCAGATTCGGGAGTGTGTCCAGGTCATCGGCGGTCCAGCCGCCCTCGGGCGGGACCGCCCACCGCGGCTCGGGGGCCTCGGGTTCGACGCTCATTAGTGCTCCCATGAACGGAGTCTCGCGGAGTTTTCAGCGTATCCGCAGGGAACCGGAAGCGGCTCCCCTGAACGTGTGAACGACTCACGCGTCCTTGACCGCCCCCTGGCGCCTCCGGCTCACCCCGCAGACACCACCCGCCCCGTGACCTCGCCCAGCCCCACCCGGGTGCCGTCCGGCCCCGGGGCCCAGGCGGTGATCGTCACCGTGTCGCCGTCCTCCAGGAACGTCCGCTTGCCGTCGGGCAGTTCCAGCGGGTCGCGCCCGTTCCAGGTGAGTTCGAGCAGGCAGCCGCGCTGGGACGGCTCGGCGCCGCTGACGGTGCCGGAGCCGTAGAGGTCGCCGGTGCGCAGCGAGGCGCCGTTGACCGTCATCTGGGCGAGCTGCTGGGCGGCCGTCCAGTACATCGTGGAGAACGGCGGCTCCGCGACGACCTGCCCGTTGATCGCGACGGAGATCCGCAGGTCGTAGCCGCCGGGCTCGTCCTCGTCCGCGTCGTCCAGGTAGGGGAGGAGCGGGAAGTCGCGGGCGGGCGGGGCGGTGCGGGCGGCGTCCAGGGCCTCCAGCGGGGTCACCCAGGCGGAGACGGAGGTGGCGAAGGACTTGCCGAGGAACGGGCCGAGCGGCACGTACTCCCAGGCCTGGATGTCGCGCGCCGACCAGTCGTTGAGCAGCGAGAGCCCGAAGACGTGCTCCCGGAAGTCGGCCAGCGGCACGGCCGTGCCCTGCTCGGACGGGGTGCCGACGACGAAGCCGACCTCCGCCTCGATGTCGAGCCGCACGGACGGGCCGAACACGGGCGCCGGGTCCGCCGGACCCTTGCGCTGGCCCGCCGGGCGGACCACGTCGGTGCCGGAGACCACGACGGTCCCGGCACGCCCGTGGTAACCGATCGGCAGGTGCTTCCAGTTGGGGGTGAGCGGCGCGTCGGCGTCGGGCCGGAAGATCTGGCCCACGTTGGTAGCGTGGTGCTCGCTCGCGTAGAAGTCCACGTAGTCCGCGACCTGGTACGGCAGGTGCAGGGTGACCGCGTCCAGCGGGTGCAGCAGGGGCTCCATGTCCGCGCGGTGGGCGGGGACCGTGACCCAGGCGGTCAGCGCACGGCGCACATCGCGCCAGGCGGTGCGCCCGGCCGCGAGCAGGGGCGTCAGGTCGGTCTTGGCCAGCAGTTGGGCGTACGGCGAACCGAGGGCGAGCGCGGCGGCCCCGGCGTCCAGGACGTGGTCGCCGATGCGGACGCCGACGCGCCGCTCCGGCCGGTCGGGGGTGGAGAACACGCCGTACGGCAGGTTGTGCGGGCCGAAGGGATGGCCCTCGGCCACATCGAGCGGGCTGCTCTGCTCGGGCATCGGTCGCTGCCTCGCTTTCCGGGTCGCTTGGGTGACACGTTACGTCGGGGCCGTCGCCCCGGGCGGTGTGCCTGACGGCTCCCACCCGGGTGGTGTCCCAACCATCCCCATTGCCCCGGAAAGTAAGCCCCGGATGCCCCGTCACCCGGATGTGCGCGGGATGCTCTTCTCCCAGGTCCGGTGGAAGACGACCTCGCCGCCCTCGGTGCAGACGACTTCGTTGACCGTGTGGAAGTCGTCCGCGTCGGCGGTGATCTCCGAGCGCGTGTCGATCTGCACGTCCCAGGACATCTCCGGCCGGTGCAGCCGGATCGTCCAGTCGGACCGGGTGCGCGCGGAGAGCGGGTCGTCCTCCTGGATCGTGTACGTCTCCAGCGCGTCCTCGGTGAACTCGAGCCCGTCGGGGTAGACCCGGGTGCCGCCGTAGCGGGGGTCCACCTCCAGCCGCCACTCGCCCTTCGCGACATCGCGGACGACGAGGCGTTCGGGGCGCGGCGCGTCCAGCGTCTCCGGGAAGACCACGCCCAGCGGTTCGGACTGCTCGGGCTCATCGAAGCGGATCGCGGGGTCCTCGGTGTGCCGGCGCACGGGGAGTTCGACGAGGCTGCCGTCGGCCTCCAGGGTGAAGCCGGCCGAGCCCGCCTGGGGCCAGATCCAGGGCCAGTACGAGGAGGAGACGGCGAGCCGGATGCGGTGGCCGGGCGGGAAGGTGTGCCCGATGCCGTTCAGCTCGAAGGTCACGTCCTCGGTGGCGCCGGGAGTCCAGTCCTCGGTGCGGTCGCGGCCGTTGCGGGCGGCGAGGTTGAGCGCGCCGCGCGTGACGAGGGTGGACGAGCCGTCGGGGGCGACGTCGCAGAGCCGGGCGATCGCCTGGCCGCGTTCCACGTCCATCCTGATGCGCAGCCTCACCCGGGGCCGGCCCAGGATCTCGATCGGCGCGTCCGCGACCGGGAACTCGAAGCAGAGCGACTTGGCGTCCTCGTCGCGCTGGTCCGGCGGCAGGTCGGCGTCGTTGCCGAAGGGGAAGAACCGTCCGGCGTCGAGCCCGGTCTGCTGCGGCGAGTGGACGATCTGCGGCCCGCCCTGGAGGGCGTACGCCACCGGGGTGACGTTCTCCGAGGGCCAGCCGGTCTCCCCGACCCAGCGGCCGGGCAGCGTCTCGTACACCGTGGCGGGCCGGTGCGACTCGCTGATCCGGGCGCGCAGCAGCGGCTCCTCCATCACGCCGGTGTCCTCGTCCTTCAGGTGCTGGTCCCACCAGCGCAGGGTCTCCTGGAGGAAGCCGACGGCCGGTCCGGGCGGCAGCCCCCGGTCGGGGTACTGGTGCGACCAGGGGCCGATGAGCCCGCGCACCTTCGCCGCGTCCAGGTGCTCGACGAGACGGAGGACGGTGTCGCGGTACGGGTCGTGCCAGCCGCCGACCGCCAGGACGTTCGCCTTGATCGCGGAGTAGTCCTCGCAGACGCTGCCGTGCCTCCAGTAGGCGTCCCGGGTCTGGTGGGAGAGCCAGGTGTGGATGAAGGGGTCCACGGCCTCCAGCCGGTCCAGCCACATCTGCCGCCAGTCGTCGCCGACGTCCGCAGGGTCGGGCGGGCGGCAGACGAAGGCCAGCATGGTGGCCGCCCAGGCGTGCATGTCCACGGCGAGGACCGAGCCGCCCATGTAGTGGACGTCGTTGTCGTAGCGGTCGTCGGCCGAGCACACCGTGACGACCGCCTTCAGCGGCTCCGGGGCCAGCGCGGCGATCTGGAGCGAGTTGAAGCCGCCCCAGGAGATCCCGAACATGCCGACCCGGCCCGAGCACCACTCCTGCTGGGCCAGCCAGTGGACGACCGCGACCCCGTCCGCCAGCTCCGTCGCGTCGTACTCGTCGCCCGGCATGCCCTCGCTGTTGCCGTGGCCGCGCACGTCCACCCGGACGGAGGCGTAGCCGTGCCCGGCGTACCAGGGGTGGCGCTGCCAGTCGCGCGGCGCGGTCCAGTCGCTCAGCCGGTACGGCAGGTATTCGAGGAGCGCGGGCACCGGCTCCTCCGTGACCGGCCGCCAGATCCGGGCGTACAGCTGGGTGCCGTCCGCGAGCGGGATATAGAGGTCCTCACGGGTCGTCTCGTACGGGAACGCGGTCTGGATGTGCATGGGCGTACCTCAGTGGACGGGGTGCATAGTGCGCCTGAGCCAGGGGGCGGCGGCGATGACGGCCACACCGGCCACCACCGCGATGGCGCCGTTGACACCGAAGTAGGCGGGGTTGGACACCTCGCCGTACAGCTTCACGATCTGGGCCTGGACGCCGTTGGCGAGGGCCAGCGAGAGGAACCAGAGGGCCATGGTCTGGCTGGCGAACGCCTTCGGGGCGAGCTTGGTCGTCGCCGACATGCCGGAGGTCTCCAGCAGGATGTCGCCGAGCCCGAGCAGCAGATAGGAGCCGACGATCCACCAGGCGGCCATCTTGTACGTGTCGCCGGTGTGCCCGGAGGTGGGCAGGACCATCAGCAGGAACGAGAGACCGCCGAGGATCACCCCGATCGCGATCTTGTTGGACGCGTGCGGCTGGCGGGTCCCCATCCTCGCCCAGACGGCCGCGACCACCGGGGCGAGCAGCACCTCGAAGGCGCCGAGCGCGGAGGCGTACCAGCTCGCCGGGAAGTGGAAGCCGAAGATCTCGGTACGGGCGTTGGCCGACGCCAGCAGCATCATCGTCGAGTACGCCTGGAAGAGGATGAAGTTGAACACCACGGACGCCAGGAACAGCACCACGTACGGGCGCAGCCGGCCGCGCTCCTCGTGGGTGACCCGGGGACTGCGGAACATCACCGCGAAGTAGACGACCGGCGCGATCACCGAGATCAGGGTGAGCACGTCCACGAACCGGTCCATGGTCAGCCACCCGGCCAGGGCCAGCGCGGTCGCGACGGCCGCCACCACCACCGCCCCGACGACGATGAGCAGGACCGCCCGGCGCATGGGCCCGGGGGCCAGCGCGAATTCGGCGGCGTGCTTTCGCCCGGCCAGGTGACGGCGGCCCGCCACGTACTGGACGAGGCCCAGCGTCATACCGAAGGCGGCGGCCGAGAAGCCCCAGTGCCAGCTCGCGTGGTCACCGAGCCAGCCGGTGATCAGCGGGCCGAGGAACGCGCCGATGTTGATGCCCATGTAATAGAGGGCGAAGCCCGCGTCCCGCCGCTCGTCGTCCGTGCGGTAGAGCTTGCCGACCATGGTCGCCACATTGGGCTTCAGCAGCCCCGTACCGGCACTGATCAGCCCGAGGCCGACCCACGTCATGGCGTCGGTGGGCACCGCCATGGCGTAATGCCCGCAGGCGATCAGAACGCCGCCGTACAGCACGGCCCGGTACGAGCCCAGGATGCGGTCGGCCAGCCAGCCGCCGGCCACCGACACCAGATAGACGAGCGTGCCGTACGCGGCGGAGACGGAGGCTGCGGTCCCGGCCTCCATGCCCATGCCGCCGTTGGCGACCGTGTCCGCGAAATAGAGGACCAGGATCGCCTGCATGCCCAGGAACGAGAACCGCTCCCACACCTCCAGGCCGGACAGGGTCATCAGACCCCGGGGCTGGCCGAAAAAGGCGTGGTCGTCCGCCGGGGGCGGCTGTGCCGGTTCGGTGTCTGCTGCTGTGCGGGACAAAGCGGCAACTCCTGATCGTATGAGCTGATCCCGAACATACCGGCGGCGGCGGGAAGGCGCCCACGGTGATCCAAAGGGGACCGGATACGCTGACTTGAGTGATGACAACGACACATCGACATTCCGTGTGATCGTCAGCAGACAGGAGATCCCCTCGTGACCGTCGTCGGGCCGTTCGGACTGAGCGTGCGGGACCAGGCTCTTGAAGCCGGTGTCCAGGCCGGTTTGGCTGCTGTCGAGTCGGGCCTGCTCGATGCCACCAAGAGCGACGTGCCCTTCATCACGGACGCCGCGCAGCACCTGGTGCGCGCGGGCGGCAAGCGGTTCCGGCCGCTGCTTGCGATGCTCGCCGCCCAGTTCGGCGACGCCGACGCCCCGGGCGTGGTGCCCGCGGCCGTCGTGGTGGAGCTGACCCACCTCGCGACGCTGTACCACGACGACGTCATGGACGAGGCCGACGTGCGGCGCGGCGTCGACAGCGCCAATTCCCGCTGGGGCAACTCGGTCGCAGTACTGACCGGCGACTTCCTCTTCGCGCGCGCGTCGCACATCCTGGCCGACCTCGGCCCGGAGGCCGTCCGCATCCAGGCCGAGGCGTTCGAGCGCCTGGTCACCGGCCAGATCCTGGAGACCGCGGGCCCGCGCGACGGCCGCGACCCCGTCGAGCACTACCTCGACGTCATGCGCGGCAAGACCGGCTCGCTGATCGCCGTCGCCTGCCGCTTCGGCGCGATGATGGCAGGCGCCGACGAGTCCACGACCGACATCCTCACCCAGTACGGGGAGCGGCTCGGCGTCGCCTTCCAGCTCGCCGACGACGTCCTGGACATCGCCTCCGACTCCCACGAGTCCGGCAAGACCCCCGGCACGGACCTCCTCGAAGGCATCCCGACCCTCCCCGTCCTCCACCTCAGGGCGCAGGCCGAGGCCGACGGCAAGCCGGACGACCTCGCCCTCGTCGAGATGCTCGACGGCGACCTCAGCGACCCGGACACGCTCACCGAGGCGCTGCGCCTGCTGCGCGCCCACCCGGCGCTGGCACAGGCCCGCCGCGACACCGTCCGGTACGCCCAGGAGGCGCGCGCCACGCTGCGGCCGCTGCCCGAGTGCTACGCGAAGCTCGCCCTGGAAGAGATGTGCGACGCGGTGGTCCACCGCGCCGGCTGACGGCCCCCCAGGGCCCGTGGCGGCCCAACCCCTACTGGATGGGCGAGAATCGGTGCCCCGCCGTCATACCGAAGAGGTACGCGGAGTTGCTCCCGGGGGCTGACGCTTCGGGCCGCCCGATTTGGTCAGATGGAGAACAACCACTCCTGACCAAAACGGGTGAGAATGGCGGCACTGGAGTGGGCGAGTGCATCCCGACGGAAGCCGCCGACCACGGAGGTAGGGCACACATGGCACCGAACGACAGCGCGGAGACCACCGGCACGGCCGCCCGGCCCGGCCGCCGCAAGGCGGCGCGCTACATCGTCCCCGTAGCGGTGGCGGGGGTGGCGGCGGCGACGATCGGCCTGGTCCCGGCGCTCGCCAGCTCGGGCGACCCCGATCTGCCGAAGATCACCGCCCAGGAACTCATCGAGAAGATCGCCGCGTCGGACACCGAGCAGCTCTCCGGCACGGTGAAGATCAGCACGGACCTCGGCATCCCGTCCATGGGCGGCCTCGCCGGCTCCTTCCTGTCCGGCGCGGCCCGGGGCGGCGACGGCAGCAAGGACGCGTCGAGCGCCGACCCGCAGGCCAAGCTCACCGAGCTCGCCTCCGGTACGCACACCCTGCGGGTGGCCGCCGACGGCCCCGACAAGCAGCGCCTGTCGGTCCTGGACGACACGTCCGAGTACAGCCTGATCCACAACGGCGACCAGGTCTGGGCGTACGACAGCGCGTCCAACGCGGTCTACCACGCGGACGGCAAGGGCGAGGGCAAGGCGCCCCACGGCAAGGACCAGGCCGCCCCCGAGGGCGTCCCCACCACCCCGAAGGCCCTGGCCGAGCAGGCGCTGAAGGCCGCCGACGGCACCACGTCCGTCACGGTGGACGGCACCGCCCGGGTCGCCGGGCGCGACGCGTACCGCCTCGTCCTGAAGCCCGAGCAGAAGGGCTCCACGGTCGGTTCGATCACCGTCGCGGTGGACGCGGAGAACGGCGTGCCGCTCAAGTTCACGCTCCGGCCCAGCAGCGGCGGCAAGGCGGTCGTCGACGCCGGTTTCACGTCGGTCGACTTCGGGAAGCCCGCCGCGTCCTCCTTCACCTTCGCCCCGCCGAAGGGCGCGAAGATCACCGAGGCGGACGACGCGAAGGGCCACGAGAAGGCGCCGGGCGACCTGGGAGTGTTCAAGGACGCGGAGGGCGCCGGCGCTCCGAAGGTCATCGGCAAGGGCTGGAACAGCATCGCCGAGTTCAAGACCCCCGGCGGCGCGGCGCTGCCCTCCGAGGCGTCGAAGGGCGTCCCGGCCGAGGCCCAGCAGTTCCTGGACGCGCTCGGCGACAAGGTCAGCGGCACGTTCGGCTCGGGCACGGTCTTCAAGACGCGCCTGATCAACGCGCTGATGACGGACGACGGCCGGATCTACGTGGGCGCGGTCACCAAGGACGCGCTGGTCGCCGCCGCGAACGCGGGCTGACGCCCGGTCCATCACCCGCCCCGTCGTGCGACAGCGCGGCGGGGCGGGCGCGATAGTGGGGAGCACACGATGAGAGGTTTTGGCACCGCACCCGTCATCGAGACGCGCGGGCTGACCAAGCGCTACCGGGGCGGGCAGCTCGCCGTGGACGGCCTCGACCTCAGCGTCCCCGGCGGCAGCGTCTTCGGCTTCCTCGGGCCCAACGGCTCGGGCAAGACCACCACCATCCGGATGCTCATGGGCCTCATCGCCCCGACCTCCGGCACCGCGAGCGTCCTCGGCCGCCCCATGCCCGACGCCTCGCGCACGGTGCTCCCGGAGGTCGGCGCGCTGATCGAGGGCCCGGCGCTGTACGGCTTCCTGAGCGGCCGGGACAACCTCCTGCGCTACGACAGGGCCGACCCCACCGCCGACCCGCGCACCCGCACCGCCCGGGTCGGCGAGGCCCTGGAACGGGTCGGGCTCGCCCCGGCGGCCGGCAAGAAGGCGCGCGCGTACTCGCTGGGCATGAAACAGCGCCTCGGCCTCGCCGCCGCCCTGCTCCGGCCGCGCCGGCTGCTCGTCCTGGACGAGCCGACCAACGGCCTGGACCCGCAGGGCATGCGCGAGATCCGCGCCCTGGTCCGCGAACTGGCGGCGGACGGCACCACGGTCTTCCTCTCCTCCCACCTCCTGGACGAGATCGAGCAGGTCTGCACCCACGCGGCGGTGATGGCCCGGGGCCGCCTCCTCACCCAGGGCCCGGTCGCGGGCCTGGCCACGGGCGGCCGCCTGGCCGTCACCACGCCGGACCCGGCGGACGCGGCGCGCGTGCTGAAGGAGCACGGCGTCACGGGCATCACCGTGGACGGCGACCGGGTCAGGGCCGACGCCCCGCCGGGCACGGTGGAACTGGCCGATCTCAACGCGGCCTTGGTGCGGGATGGCGTACGGGTGCGCGCGTTCGGCGTGGAACGGGCATCGCTGGAGGACGCGTTCGTGGCTCTGACGGGAGAGGGATTCGATGTCGCAAGCTGACGCCGTGGCCGAGCCGGTGGCCGAGACCGCGTCCGCCGGGCGCAACCCCCTCTGGACGTTCGGCATCCTCCGCTCCGAGTTCGCCACCACCCTGCGCCGCTGGCGCACCCTCGCGCTGCTCGGCGTCCTGGCCGCCGTCCCCGTGCTCATCGGGATCGCGGTCCGCATCGAGACGGCCGACGGCTCGTCGGCGGGGGCCGGTGGCGGGGAGGGCGGCCCGGCGTTCCTCTCCCAGGTGACGAACAACGGCCTCTTCCTGGTCTTCGCCGCGCTCGCCGCGACGCTCCCCGTCTTCCTCCCCATGGCCGTCGGCGTCATCGCGGGCGACGCGATCGCCGGCGAGGCCAACGCGGGCACCCTGCGCTACCTCCTGGTCGCCCCGGCCGGCCGGACGCGGCTGCTGCTCGCCAAGTACGCCGCCACGCTCTTCTTCTGCCTGGTCGCCACGCTCGTCGTGGCCGCCTCGGCGCTGGCCGTGGGCGCGCTGCTGTTCCCGGTGGGCGACGTCACGACGATCTCGGGGACGACGATCGGCTTCGGCGAGGGCCTGGTACGGGCGGGGCTGGTCGCGGTGTTCGTGGCCGCGTCCCTGACCGGCTTCGCGGCGCTCGGCCTGTTCGTCTCGACGCTCACCAACAGCGGTATCGCGGCCATGGCGGCGACGGTCGGCCTGCTGATCACCGTGCAGATCGTGGACACGATTCCCCAGCTGAGCGCGGTCCACCCCTACCTCTTCCCGCACTACTGGCTGTCCTTCTCGGACCTGCTGCGCGAACCCGTCTACTGGGACGAGGTGCTGAAGAACCTGGAGCTTCAGGCGTTGTACGCGGCGGTGTTCGGCTCGGCGGCCTGGGCCCGGTTCACGACGAAGGACATCGCGGCCTGAAACGGAGGCGGCACCCGTACCGTCGGCCGGCGAGCCGTCCCCCGATCGGCTCGTCGCGGCACGAACGGCACGAACGGTGCGAAAAACAGAAGGAACGAGCCGACACGGTACGTTCCGTTTCCGCCAGAGCATTGTTCGACTTGTAGCGACGCGCTGTCAATAAGGTTTGGCTCGAACACACCTATGCTCACCGAATGAACACATCGCCGAGTTCGCTGCGCCGGAGCGAGAGCTCACGCAGGGCGACCCTGGACGCCGCCCTGGATCTCTGTACGGAGAGGGGATACGGCCGGGTCACGATCGAGGCGATCGCGGCGCGGGCGGGCGTCAGCAAGAAGACGATCTACCGCTGGTGGCCCTCGAAGAGCGCGGTCCTGCTGGAGGCGTTCACGGAGATGCTGGTCTCCGCGACCCCGTTCGTGGACACCGGCGACATCGCGAGGGACATGCGTACCCACCTCACGGGTGCGGTGAACGTCCTCGCCGTTCCCCCCTACGGCCCGGCCTACGCGGGAATCCTCTCGGAACTCCACCACGACGACCAACTGGCCGAAACGGTTCGCACGCAGCTGATCGAACCCCGCTTCAACGAGGCGGTCGGCCGCTTGCGCAGCGCGCAGGAGCAGGGCCAGATCCCGCCGGACGCGGACCTCGACCTGGCGGTGGAGATGCTGTACGGCCCGCTGTACTACCGCCACGTGCTGCGCAAGCCGATGCAGGACGCGGAGGACGTGGGGAAGCTGGTGGATCACGTACTGCGGTCCCTGGGGGCGGTGGCGGCGGGCTGACCGGCGTCTCAGCCGAAGAGGCGCTCGAGCACGACCGCTATCCCGTCCTCCTCGTTGGACAGCGTCACCTCGTCGGCCGCCGCGCGCAGCTCAGGGTGGGCGTTGCCCATGGCGACGCCGTAGCCGCAGCTGCGGAACATCGGCAGGTCGTTGGGCATGTCCCCGAAGGCGATCGCCGTGCCCGGGTCCACGCCCAGCTCCTCGGCGGCGAGCGCGATCCCGGCACCCTTGTCGATGCCGTACGGCTGGAGCTCGACGGTCCCGGGACCGGAGTGCGTCACCGTGGCGAGGTCCCCGACGACCGCCCGGGCCTCGGCGGTCAGCGCCTCGTCGCTCAGCTCGGGGTGCCGGATGAGCACCTTGATCACGGGCTCGGCCCACAGCTCGTCCCGGTGCCGGGTCCGCTGCGCCGGCAGCGTGGCGTGCGGCAGCCGGTACCCGGGCTCGATGAGCGTCCGCCCCTCGGCCCCGTCCTGGTCGACGGCCGCGAAGACCTGCCCCACCTGCGCCTCGATCTTCCCGAGCGCCGCGTCGGCCGCCTCCCGGTCCAGCGTGACGGCCCGGACGGTACGCCGTGCCCCGGCGTCGTACACCTGCGTCCCCTGCCCGCAGACGGCGAGCCCCTCGTACCCGAGCCCGTCCAGCAGCCCCCGCACGCCGGGCACCGGCCGCCCGGTGACGACGAGGTGCCGGGCCCCGGCCGCGCGGGCCAGGGCGAGCGCGGCACGGGTCCGGGGGCTGACGGTGTCGTCGCCGCGCAGCAGGGTGCCGTCCAGGTCCGTGGCGACAAGGGCATATGCGGGTGGGATGGGCATGGCAGCAAGCGTAGGCGCTGGTTTCCGGAGCCCGGCCGGAGTTGTGGCGGGGCGGGGGAGTCCGGTAGAGGGGCACGCTTACGGGACCGTGAGGACGACGCCGATGGCCGACTTGCCGCCCACGAGGAGGTCGTACGCCTCGATCGTGCCGCCGCCCGAGCTGTACGCGACCAGCCGGCCGCCGGGGGCGAGTGCGTGGACGGCTCGTGGGAGGAGGGCGCCGCCGACCGCGTCCAGCACGATGTCGCGGGGCTCGCCCCAGCTCTCGTCGGTGTACGTCACCGACTTCGTCGGCCCCGAGCGACCGCACGAAGTCCGCCCCGGGGCCTGGGCCGGGGGCGACTAGGCCGGGCCGAGCCCGTTGCCCTTGACGCCCGCGACAAAGGCGCTGAACGCGCCGGCGCGGAGGGGGAGGGCGGGGCCGTCCGGGACCTTGGAGTCGCGGACGGGGACCACGCCGGTGGGGGCAGCGAGGTTGGTGGCGACCTGGACGCAGGCGCCGCCGTTGTCGCTGTAGGAGGACGTGTACCAGCGGGGGGATTCGGTCGTCACGGAGTGCCCTTTCGTAACTGCTCGATCATGGCCACGGACGCCGGCTGAGAGAGCGCCTCGGCCTGTAGCTGATGGTAGGCCGTCAGTAGAGGCAGCACGAACGTGCTTTCCCGTTCGAGGTGGCCCTGTTGCGCCGACTCTGCGTAGGACATGAGCGAGCGATCGGGCATCGTCAGTATGTAGAGCGGAAGGTTGAACGGCCGACGGACGCCCATGGTGAACGGGGCGACCTGGAGCACCGTGTTGGGTAGTTCGGCGAATTCGATGAGCCGGTCCAGCTGTGCCTTCATGGCGTCGGGTTCACCGATGGGGCGGCGGAGGCAGCTCTCGTCCAGGACGACCAGCACCAGCGGTGGGTCCGGCCGCAGGAGTGAAGCCTGCCTCTCGGCGACGAGCTCCACCCGCTGGAGCGCCTGGTCGGGCGTGATCGCCCCTCGTTTCACGGCGCTCTCCGCCAGAGCCCTCGCGTACTCCGGGGTCTGGAGCAGACCTGGCATGACGCCCACCTCGTAGAGGCGGATCTCGGCGGCTTGGGCCTCGTGCCGCACGTACTCCGGGAAGCCCTCCAGGAGGGCTGTATCCCGTGCCGCTCGCGCCTGGCGCTCGAACAGGTCTCCGGTACCGAAGGCCCTGTCAGCTCTGTTCGCGAAACGGGGAGTTGGGGGTCGACGACCAGTTTCGGCGGCTGAAATGTGCGTTCCCGAGTACCCCATGATCGCCCCCAGCTCATCCTGGGTCCAGCCGCGCTCGTCTCGTAACCTGCGAAGACGCTCGCCAAAGGCTGCGACTGGGGAATTCTCGGGGTTCAGCTCCTTGCGGTTCACAGCCCACCGCCCAACTCTCCGTACGAATCGTGCAAGTTGAAGACCCTTGCACTCTAGGCCACGCTGAACCCGCTTGGTGGTGGAATGACTACGGAGAGGTACGGCTATGCCGGAACAGGAAGAAACTCCCGCTGTCGGAACGATCGTCGTGGACGTCGGGCGCTGGGATCAGCCGCTGGTCGGGGAGTTCCGAGGAGTCGCCGGCCCCTACTGGACGCTTCGGTCGCCGAAGGGCGGCACGGAGTGGAGGGTCCGCCCCGAGCACACGCGGGAGGCGACGCCCGCAGAGCGCCTCGCGGCGAGGACCGCGCGGGAGAACGCCCGCAGCCGGGGCGAGGTCGCATGAGCGCCCCGGAGGAACCCGAACCGTGCCGCACGTGCCAGGAGTTCGACCTCGAAGAGGCCGTCGCCCGGAACGAACGGGACGGGAGCCGGGAGACGGACTGCCGCGTGCTGCGCGGACGCCACGTCGCCGCGGACCACGACAAGCGCTCCTAGCGAGCGTCGGACCGTTCATCGCGCTCGTTCGGGGTGAACTTCTGGCAGGCGCCGCCAAACTCGCCCGCGGTGATCTGGACAGCGCTATGCATGAGGTACCCACCCCCGACCGGGAGGCCATCGCGGCCGCCTGGCTCCATTACCACAACAGGTGATCGCATGCCCATTGCGGCAGACCACATCCGTACGGCCGTCGCCGAGTACGCCGACGCGCACCCCGAGGACAAACGCACGCTCGCACCGCTCGGTGACCTGCTGGACCAGGGTGCCGACGTGACGAGCCGGAAGGAGTTCCCAGGTCATGTGACCGCCGGTGCGGTGCTCGTCAACGACCACGGTGAGGCGCTGTTCATCCACCACGTCGCACTCGACAAGTGGCTCACGCCCGGCGGCCACCTGGAGCCGGAGGATGTGACCCTGTTGGGCGCGGCTCTGCGCGAGCTGATCGAGGAGACGGGGATCACGCTCAGCGTCTCGCCCGTGCGGGCGACCCCTGTACGCGTCGACGTACATCCCATCCCTGCCAACGACAGCAAGGGTGAGGGCGCTCACTGGCACGCGGACTTCCGCTACCTCTTCCGCACGAGCGGCGACCAGGCCGTGAAGCTGCAGGAGGAAGAGGTGAGCGGGTACGCGTGGCGCAGCGTGGACACGATCGCAGACGAGGTTCTGCGTTCCCGGGTCGCGGCCGCGCTCCGCTAGGGCGGCACGCGGTGTCCGGTCACGACCGCCGGCGCGCGGGGGCTTCGCTCCGCGCGCCCGGCCTCATCCATGGCTCAGGTGTTCATCCCCGCGCCGGTCCACTGCTGGTTGGTGTGGCTGGGGGCGCAGGTCCAGATGCCGAGCCGGGCGCGGTCGCCCGTGGCCCAGCCGAGCGCGTCCAGGCACTTGCCGGAGTGGACGCTGCGCAGCAGCCCGTTCGGAAGCTTCTCCCAGCGCTGGTTGGCCGCGCCGTGACAGGTGTTGAGGCCCAGGAGTGAGCCGTCCTCGGTCTTCGCGTACTGCACGTCGAGGCACCGGCCCATGGCCCGGATCGTGCCGTCCGAGTGGATCGTCCACGCCTGGGCTTCGCTGCCGTTGCAGGTGTAGAGCTGGATCGGCGCGCCGTCCGCCTTGCTGGCGCCCTTGACGTCCACGCACTTGCCGGAGTGGACGCCGACGATCGGGCCGCCGGTGATCGGCGGCATGGGCGTGCAGAACAGGACCACGGTCGCCAGGTACATGTCGCCGTTGAACTGGAACTGCGCCGGTCCCGTCGGCACGCATCCCTGATAGCGCGCCTGCTTCGCGATGTTCAGTGCGCGGCCTGTCGCGTTGGCTTCTGCCATGGCCGGGGAGAAGCCCCAGTCCTGCCCCTGGAAGTACTTTCCGTCCGCCGCGACGCCGGCGGGAGCCGGGTCCGGGGCCGGCGTCGCGGCGGCCGTTCCCGTCAGCATCAGGGCGGAGGTGAGGATCGCCGCCAGTAACGCGGCGAGTGCTCGGGCAGTTCTCACAGTGGTTCCCTTCGAATCGAATGGGACAGCACCCGGTCCACAACGGACGTACAAGTGTGCGGCACTTGATCGGGCGCCAGAATCTAAGCAGGCATTCCCTCTCAGGTCCGACCCTTCCCCTGTAATGGCTTGAAAGGGGAGTTGTGGCCGTATCAAGCCCTACGACACGCAGAACTCATTGCCCTCCGGGTCCGTGAGGATCGTCCACGTGCCGCCCTGCTCCGCCACCTCGCGTTCGACCTTCGCGCCCAGGCCGTCCAGCCGGGCCACCTCGGCCTCGCGGCGGTCAGGGCCCGCGTGGAGGTCGAGGTGGAGGCGGTTCTTGACCGTCTTGGGCTCGGGGACGCGCTGGAAGAGGAGGCGGCGGCCGTGTCCGGCGCCGCTCTGCTCGTCGTACGGGTCGTCGGGGTGCCGTACCGCCGCCAGGTCGAGCCAGGCGCGGCGGCCGTGGGCCGTCGTCGTGACCGCCTCCGGTACGGCTCCGAGGCCCAGGAGGTGTTCCACCAGGGGGCTGTTGTCCTCGATCTCGTAACCGAGGGCCTGGGACCAGAAGCCGGCCTGCGCGTGCGGGTCGGCGGCGTCGATGACGACTTTCCACTCAAGAGTCATGAGCGGCATTCTGTCCCGGAATAGGGGATTCCGCTCAGGTACTCGGTGATCGTCTTCGCGTCGTCCGCAGCGGCGATCAGCCCCACGTGACTGTCCGGCCGTACGAGTACCAGCAGTTCGTCGTCCGGTCCGATGCCGTACGCCGCGTGCGCGTGCCCCTCGTGGTCGGTGAGGCGGCCGGACGGGCCGTCCACGTCGATCCCGTACGCCCGCACATCGTCGCCGTGGACCGCCGCCTCGCGCAGGGCCCCGCCCGTCCCCGTACCGAAGCCCAGGAGCGTGAAGTGCGGTCCCGCGAAGGCCTCGAAGAGGCGGCGCGGCTCGCCGGTCGCCGCGTCCAGGCAGGGCGCGTCCGGGGCGCGGTCGCCCGCGCGCAGAAGGGGCGTGGCGCGCGGAGAGGCGGCCAGCGAGCTCCAGCGGTAGCCGCCGCCGAGGCCGTTCGTGCCGGGGCCGACCGCCGAGTCGAGGCCGCCGCCGGGCTTCTTGATCGCCTCCAGCGTGGCCCGCAGCCGTTCCGCGCTGATGTCCAGGACCTGCGCGGCGACCGGCAGCCGCTCCTCCTCGTACGTGTCGAGCAGGGCGGGTCCGGCGAGCCCGGAGGCGACCCGGGCGAGCTTCCAGCCCAGGTTGTACGCGTCCTGGATGCCGGTGTTCATGCCGAGGCCGCCCGCGATGGAGTGCACGTGGGCCGCGTCCCCGGCGAGGAGGAGCCGGCCCACCCGGTAGCGCGCGGCCACGCGTTCGTTGACGCGGTATGTGGAGAGCAGCGTCGCCTCGGTGAGGCGGTCGGCGGGCAGACCGGTGTGCTTGGCGAAGAGGCGGCGGAACCCGGCCAGCGACGGTGCGAGCGGGGCGCCCGACTCGTCCCGCTCGGGGCCCGCCTGGAACCACCAGCCCGACCGGGTTCCCGGGATCGGGCAGAGCATCACGGCGCCGTCCTCGTCGAACCACTGGTGCCAGAAGCCCCGGTCTAGGCCGTCCACCTCGACGTCCCCGCACACCATCAGCTGGGTCTCGTCGGTCCTGCCCTCGAACGGGATGCCGAGCAGCTTGCGGACCGCGCTGTGGCCGCCGTCGCAGCCGGCCACGTACGAGGTCTCGATCCGGCCGCCGTCGGCGAGCGTGGCGGTCACGGACTCCTCGCCCTCGGCCAGGCCCACGAGTTCGGCGCCGAGCTCGACCCGTACGCCGTACTCCGCGAGCCGCGCCCGCAGCACCTCCTCCAGGCGCCACTGGGCCATCATGCGCGGCCGGTCGTACGGGGCGTCCGGCGTCGGCCGCTGGTCCGCGAACGGCTCGGCGTCGGCGATGGCGACCCCGCCCCGGTACTTGCGCATCGGCAGCGGCGCGGCCCCGGCGGCCAGGACCGCGTCGACGACCCCGAGGTCCTCCAGGACTTCGAGCGAGCGCGGGTTGGGGCCCTTGGCGCGGGAGGTACGCGGGAACTCGGGGCTCTTGTCGATGATCCGGACGCCGACGCCCCGGCGGGCGAGGTCGATGGCCAGGGTCAGCCCGGTCGGGCCCGAGCCCACGACGAGGACGGGAAGCGCGGGCGGGGAGGCGTGCATGGGTGCTCCTGGGGCCGGTCCGGTGCGGTGGACCTCCAGGAAAACGTAACCGAGTTAAAAAAGCAACTAGGTTGCGCTAGAGGGGGTCTCGGTTCGGTTCGGCCCCGCAGGGGCGGCCGTCGCCGTCGCGGCAAGCCGGGCCGCCTGCGCCTGCGCCCTCGAGCGGCGCGCGGTCCGCAGCGCGTCCCAGGTGAGCACGATCAGCGCCGCCCACACCAGGCCGAATCCGGCCCACCGCTCCGGCGGCATCTCCTCGTGGAAGTAGGCGACGCCCAGCAGGAACTGCGCGACCGGGGTCATGTACTGGAGCAGCCCGATCGTCGACAGCGGAATGCGGATCGCGGCGGCCCCGAACAGGATCAGCGGCACCGCCGTGACGACACCGGTCGACGCGAGGAGCGCCGTGTGCCCGGCGCCCTCGGAGGTCAGGGTCGAGGTGCCCTGCGCGCCCAGCCACACCAGATAGCCGAGCGCGGGCAGGAAGAGGACCGCGGTCTCGACGGTGAGCGATTCCAGGCCGCCCATGTCGACCTTCTTCTTGACCAGGCCGTACGTCGCGAAGGAGAACGCCAGGATCAGCGAGATCCACGGCGGCTTCCCGTAACCGACGGCCAGCACGATCACCGCCACGACGCCGGTGGCGACCGCGGCCCACTGCGCCGGGCGCAGCCGTTCGCCCAGGAGCAGGACGCCCATGGCGATGGTGACCAGCGGATTGATGAAGTAGCCGAGGGACGCCTCGACCACATGGCCGCTGTTCACGGCCCAGATGTACAGGCCCCAGTTGACGGTGATCGTCGTCGCGGCGACGGCGAGCAGGCCCAGCTTGCGCGGCTGCCGCAGCAGTGGGCCGATCCAGGACCAGCGGCGCAGGACGAGCAGCAGGACCGCCACCACGCCGAGCGACCACACCATGCGGTGGGCCAGGATCTCGACCGCCCCGGCCGGCTTCAGCAGTGGCCAGTAGAGCGGGACGATGCCCCACATGCCGTACGCGCCCAGCCCGGAGAGGAGTCCGGCCCGCTGGTCATTCGTCCCCTGCACGGGCCCTCCCGGTGGTGTCTGTCGTACGACCGTCAACCAGACGAAGGTAGCGCCGCCGGGGCCCGGTGTCATACCCGTATCGTCAGACGGTCATGACACCGGACAGGGTGCGGGTCAGAGCGCGGCGACCGCGGCGGCGACGGTGTCGGCCAGCGGGGTCGTCGGGCGGCCGGTCAGGCGGGACAGGTCGCCGCTGGTCCCGGCCAGGCGCCCGCGCCGGACCGCCTCGTCCACGTCGACCAGGATCGCCGCGAAGAACTCCGGCACGCCGGCGCCCGTCAGGATCTCCTGGTGGACGGCGGCCGGGACGTCCTGGTGGGCGATCTCCTTGCCGGAGGCCTTCGCGACCTCGGCCGCGTACTCGGCGTAGGACCAGGCGGTGTCGCCGCTCAGCTCGTACGCGCGGTTCAGGTGGCCCTCGCCGGTCAGGGCGGCGGCGGCCGCGGCCGCGTAGTCGTCGCGGGTGGCGGAGGCTATCCGGCCCTCGCCCGCGTTGGCGACGACCGCGCCGTGCGCGAGGACGGGCGCCAGGTTCTCGGTGAGGTTCTCCGTGTACCAGCCGTTGCGCAGGAAGGTGTACGGCAGGCCGGAGTCCAGGATCAGCTGCTCGGTCGCCCGGTGCTCGTCGGCCAGCGTGAAGTCCGCGTCGGGCCCGCCGAGTATCCCGGTGTACGCGAGCTGGGCGACGCCCGCCGCCTTCGCCGCGTCGATGACCGCGGTGTGCTGGGCGACCCGGCTGCCGACCGCGTTGCCCGAGATCAGCAGCACCCGGTCGCCGGAGCGGAACGCCCCGGCCAGGGTCTCGGGGCGGTCGTAGTCGGCGATGCGCAGCTCGACGCCCCGGGCGCCGAGATCGGCGGCCTTCTCCTTGTCGCGGACCACGGCGGCGACCTCGCCTGCGGGGACGGTGGTCAGCAGGTGCTCGACGACGAGGCGGCCGAGTGCTCCGGTGGCTCCGGTGACGACGATGCTCATGGGGTTTCTCCTCTTTGTTCGCTTCGCTCTCACACCACCTTACGGAATGCGCTAACTAAAAGAAAGCGTCCCTGGTCGCGGACATGCGAGAGCGCGCCGGTCCCGCCCGCGAGGGGCAGGTCCGACGCGCTCGCGCGTATCGGGGGGCCGGCGTCAGCCGACCACCGTCCAGTTGTCGTTCCCGGCGAGCAGCGCGGCCAGGTCGCCCTTGCCGTTGCGCTCCACGGCCAGGTCCAGCTGCTCCGCCATCTTCGTGTCGTACACCGGCCGCTCCACGCTGCGCAGCACCCCGATCGGGGTGTGGTGCAGGGTGTCCGCGTCGGCGAGCCGCGACAGCGCGAACGCCGTCGTCGGGCTGGGCGCGTGCGCGTCGTGGACGAGGATCTGCGACTTGTTGTCCTCGGTGACCGCGACCACCTGCAGGTCCCCGGTCAACGAGTCCCGTACGACACCCTTCGCGCCCTCCGCACCGAAGACGATGGGCTGCCCGTGCTCCAGGCGGATCACCGCCTCCTGCGCCTGGTCCTTGTCCTTCAGGACCTCGAACGCGCCGTCGTTGAAGATGTTGCAGTTCTGGTAGATCTCCACCAGCGCCGTGCCCGGGTGGTCGGCGGCGGCCCGCAGCACGCTGGTGAGGTGCTTGCGGTCGGAGTCGACGGTACGGGCGACGAACGACGCCTCCGCGCCGATCGCCAGCGACACCGGGTTGAACGGGGCGTCCAGCGAGCCCATCGGCGTCGACTTGGTGATCTTGCCCAGCTCGGAGGTGGGGGAGTACTGGCCCTTGGTCAGCCCGTAGATCCGGTTGTTGAACAGCAGGATCTTCAGGTTCACGTTGCGGCGCAGCGCGTGGATCAGGTGGTTGCCGCCGATGGACAGCGCGTCGCCGTCACCCGTGACGACCCAGACCGACAGGTCGCGCCGCGAGGTGGCGAGGCCGGTCGCGATGGACGGGGCGCGGCCGTGGATCGAGTGCATCCCGTACGTGTTCATGTAGTACGGGAAACGCGACGAGCAGCCGATGCCGGAGACGAAGACGATGTTCTCCTTCGCCAGACCGAGGTCGGGCATGAAGCCCTGCACGGCGGCGAGGACCGCGTAGTCACCGCAGCCGGGGCACCAGCGCACTTCCTGGTCGGACTTGAAGTCCTTCATGGACTGCTTCGCCTCGGCCTTGGGCACCAGCTGGAGCAGTTCGTTCGTCTCAGGCATCGATGGCCTCCTCAAGAGCTGCCGCGAGCTGCTCGGCCTTGAACGGCATGCCGTTGACCTGGTTGTAACTGTGCGCGTCCACCAGGTACTTGGCGCGGATGAGCGTGGCCAGCTGCCCCAGGTTCATCTCGGGGACGACCACCTTGTCGTAACGCTTCAGGACCTCGCCCAGATTCCGCGGGAACGGGTTGATGTGGCGCAGATGGGCCTGGGCGATGGAGCGCCCCGAGGCGCGCAGCCGGCGCACGGCGGCGGTGATCGGGCCGTACGTGGAGCCCCAGCCCAGGACCAGCGTCTTCGCGTCCGCCGGGTCGTCGACCTCCACGTCCGGGACCTCGATGCCGTCCACCTTGGCCTGGCGGGTGCGGACCATGAAGTCGTGGTTGGCGGGGTCGTACGAGATGTTGCCGGTGCCGTCCTGCTTCTCGATGCCGCCGATGCGGTGTTCGAGACCGGGCGTGCCCGGGACCGCCCACGGGCGGGCCAGCGTCTGCGGGTCGCGCTTGTACGGCCAGAACACCTCGGTGCCGTCGGCCAGTTCGTGGTTCGGGCCGCCCGCGAACTGGACGCGCAGGTCCGGGAGCTGGTCGAGCTCCGGGATGCGCCAGGGCTCGGAGCCGTTGGCCAGGTAGCCGTCGGAGAGCAGGAAGACCGGGGTGCGGTAGGTCAGGGCGATCCGGGCCGCGTCCAGCGCCGCGTCGAAGCAGTCGGCCGGGGTGCGCGGGGCCACGATCGGCACCGGGGCCTCGCCGTTGCGCCCGTACATCGCCTGGAGCAGGTCGGCCTGCTCGGTCTTGGTGGGCAGCCCGGTGGACGGGCCGCCGCGCTGGATGTCGATGATGAGCAGCGGCAGTTCGAGCGAGACGGCGAGCCCGATGGTCTCCGACTTCAGGGCCACACCGGGCCCGGACGTCGTCGTCACGGCCAGCGCCCCGCCGAACGCGGCGCCCAGCGCGGCCCCGATGCCCGCGATCTCGTCCTCGGCCTGGAAGGTGCGCACGCCGAAGTTCTTGTGCTTGCTCAGCTCGTGCAGGATGTCGGAGGCCGGGGTGATCGGGTACGAGCCGAGGTAGACCGGCAGGTCCGCCTGGCGGCCGGCCGCGATCAGGCCGTAGGACAGGGCGAGGTTCCCCGAGATGTTGCGGTACGTGCCGGTGGGGAAGGCCTGCGAGGCCGGCGCGACCTCGTAGCTGACGGCGAAGTCCTCCGTCGTCTCGCCGAAGTTCCACCCGGCCCGGAAGGCCGTCACGTTCGCCTCGGCGATCTGCGGCTTCTTGGCGAACTTCGCCCGCAGGAACGCCTCGGTGCCCTCGGTCGGCCGGTGGTACATCCAGGACAGCAGCCCGAGCGCGAACATGTTCTTCGAGCGCTCGGCCTCCTTGCGGGAGAGCCCGAACTCCTTCAGCGCCTCGATCGTCAGCGTGGTCAGCGGCACCGGATGGATGTTGTACGCCTCCAGCGAGCCGTCCTCCAGCGGGTTGGTCTCGTACCCCACCTTCGCCATCGGCCGCTTCGTGAACTCATCGGTGTTCACGATGATTTCTGCCCCGCGCGGCACATCGGCGATGTTCGCCCTCAGGGCCGCCGGGTTCATCGCGACCAGCACGTTCGGCGCGTCGCCCGGGGTCAGGATGTCGTGGTCGGCGAAGTGCAGCTGGAACGACGAGACCCCCGGCAGGGTGCCTGCGGGGGCGCGGATCTCGGCGGGGAAGTTGGGCAGCGTGGACAGGTCGTTCCCGAAGGACGCCGTCTCCGAGGTGAACCGGTCACCCGTGAGCTGCATGCCGTCACCCGAGTCACCCGCGAAGCGGATGATCACCCGGTCCAGACGGCGGATCTCTTTTCCGCCGGTGCCGGCGGTCCGGGGGGCGCGCTGTCCCCCCACGAGCGTCTCACCGGCTTCGTCGGCCTGTTCGGCTGTGCTACTGACCTGGCTGGCCACTTACTGGACCTCCCTCGGACGGCGGCTCGGAACCGTCCGGCCCGCCGGAGGTTCCCCGCCCACCCTACGTCTGTGAGGGTCGCCTTCCTGGGGCCGATCACATGGTGGACGGCGTTTTGAGACGCTGTGATTCTGGATGCTGAGACGTTTCCCGGCGCTGTTCCGTCATGATTCACCAGCCGCCTGGTTCCCCGTCGGACCCTCGCTGGAGACACACCCGCCCGCGTCGGTCCCGGCAGCCCGTCAGGCGGCCGGAGAGGCCTCAGGAGTTCAGATACGTCAGCACCGCCAGCACCCGGCGGTGGTCGCCCACGCTCGGGGCCAGGCCCAGCTTCTGGAAGATGTTGCTGACGTGCTTCTCCACCGCCCCGTCGCTCACCACCAGCTGCTTGGCCACCGCGGAGTTCGTACGCCCCTCGGCCATCAGGCCCAGCACCTCGCGCTCACGCGGCGTCAGCCCGGCCAGCACGTCCTGCTTGCGGCTGCGGCCCAGCAGCTGCGCCACCACCTCGGGGTCCAGCGCCGTACCGCCCTGCGCCACCCGGACCACCGCGTCCACGAACTCCCGGACCTCTGCGACCCGGTCCTTCAGCAGATACCCGACGCCCCGGCTCGACCCGGCCAGCAGCTCGGTGGCGTACTGCTCCTCCACGTACTGCGACAGGACCAGCACCCCGATCCCCGGGTAGTCCCGGCGCAGCCGCACCGCCGCCCGGACGCCCTCGTCGGTGTGGGTCGGGGGCATCCGCACGTCCGCGACCACCACGTCCGGCAGCGCGTCCTGCCCGGCGAGGTCCCCGATCGTCTTGATCAGCGCCTCCGCGTCCCCGACCCCCGCGACGACGTCGTGCCCGAGATCGGTCAGCAGCCGGGTCAGTCCCTCCCGCAGCAGTACCGAATCCTCGGCGATCACCACACGCACCCTGTCCTCCACCACGACGCTGTTTCCCCCGCTGCTCGCTTGCCGACCGGACTTGTACGCCGTCCAGCATCCCAGTAACGGCAGGGACGTCGCGAACGTTCGCGGGGTTGAGCTCAGTGGTGCCGTGCCGTGAAGTCGTCGGTCAGCCGCGCCAGGGCAGCTCGGCGGTGACCTTCGTCGGACCGCCCGCCGGCGAATCGACGACCAGGACCCCGTCCACCGCGTCCAGCCGCTCGGTCAGCCCGGCGAGCCCGCTGCCGGCCGTCGGGTCGGCGCCGCCGCGCCCGTCGTCGGTCACCTGGAGCAGCAGCCGGTCCTCCGTGCGCCACACGTCGACCGAGGCGCGGGTGGCGCCGGAGTGCTTGCTGACGTTCTGGAGGAGCTCGGAGACCGTGAAGTACGCGATGCCCTCGATGGCCTGCGCCGGCCGCGAGGCCAGATCCACCTCGACGGTCACGGGGACCGTGCAGCGGGAGGCGATGGCGGACAGCGCGGCGTCCAGGCCGCGGTCGGTGAGGACGGCCGGGTGGATGCCCCGGGCCAGGTCGCGCAGCTCCTGGAGGGCGACCTTCACCTCGCCGTGCGCCTCGTCCACCATGCGCGCGGCGGCCTCCGGGTCGGCGGTCAGCTTCTCCTTCGCGAGGCCCAGGTCCATGGCGAGGGCGACGAGCCTGGCCTGCGCCCCGTCGTGCAGATCGCGCTCGATGCGGCGCAGGTCGGCCGCGGCCGTGTCCACGACGACACCCCGGTCGGACTCCAGCTCCGTCACGCGCTCCGCCAGCCGGGACGGGCCGAGCAGCCCCGTCACCATCAGCCGGTCCACGGTCGCCAGGCCCCGGATCACCCAGGGGGAGAGGAGGACGATGCCCAGGCCCAGGCCGGCGGTCAGCGCCAGGTCGGCGGCCGAGTCGAGGTACACCTCGTGCTGGCTGTCTCCGTACAGCTGGATGCCCGTGACGCCGGCGTGCGAGGGGACCGCCCAGTGCCACAGCGGGTAGGTGAGCGCCGCCCAGCCCCACGCCTGGAGCGTCAGCGAGAGGCAGAACGCGAAGACCGCCCACGGGAAGTGCATCAGCGCGTACAGCAGGTGGCGCCAGGACACCCCGCTCTTGAGGACCGCGCCGATCCAGGACATCAGCCCGCCCTTCCGCCCGCGCACCGGCGCCGGGTCGGCCACGTCCACCCCGAGCAGCGCCCGCGCCCGGGTCCGCTCCAGCATTCCGAAGCCCCGGCACATGACCAGCCCGGCGGCCAGCACCGGGATGCCGATGAAGGTGACGAGGAGCCCCGCGCCCAGCGAGATCATCGTGATCGCGAAGGTGAACAGCACGATGCTGATCGGCAGGCTGAGCAGCAGGTAGCAGAACTCGCGCCAGGTCCTGCCCGCCACGGGCGCCCGCAGCGCGGCCGGCAGGACGTGCCGCTTCGACGGCCGCTCCGCGAGGCCGCTGCCCGACCGCTGGGGGTCCCGTGTGTCCGGTCCGTATGCCGTGGCCATGGGTTCCGTCCGTTTCTGCTTCGTGGTCCGTGAACGTGCGTGCGTTCTGTACTTCATGCGTGCGTTCTGTACTTCAAGGGTGCGGGGCGGCGCGCCGCCGCACCATGAGGACGGTCTCCGTCTCGGACCGGGGGTTTTCCCCACCCCGTCACGCGGTGTGCGTGCGGGCCGCGCTCTTCTCCGTCTCCCGGTCGCGCCACGGCAGTTCCGCCGTGACGGTCGTCGGGCCGCCGGCGGGGGAGTCGAGTACGAAGACCCCGTCGACGGCGTCCAGCCGCTCCGCGAGCCCCGCCATTCCCGTACCGCCATCCATCGAGGCCCCGCCCCGGCCGTCGTCGCCGACCTGGATCAGCAGCCGGTCGCCGGAACGCCACACGTCGACGGACGCCGTACGGGCCCCGCTGTGCTTGCTGACGTTCTGGAGGAGCTCCGAGACCGTGAAGTACGCGATGCCCTCGATGGCCTGCGCGGGTCGCCCCGGAAGATCCACCCGTACGGTGACGGGCACCGTGCAGCGGGAGGCGATGGCGGACAGCGCGGCGTCCAGGCCGCGGTCGGTGAGGACGGCCGGGTGGATGCCCCGGGCCAGGTCGCGCAGTTCCTGGAGGGCGACCTTCACCTCGCCGTGCGCCTCGTCCACCATGCGCGCGGCGGCCTCCGGATCGTCGGTCAGCTTCTCCTTGGCCAGGCCGAGCCCCATGGCGAGGGCGACGAGCCTGGCCTGCGCCCCGTCGTGCAGATCGCGCTCGATGCGGCGCAGGTCGGCCGCGGCCGTGTCGACGACCACGCCCCGGTCCGACTCGAGCTCGGCGATGCGGCGTTCGAGGTCGTCGGAGGGGGAGAGCAGCCCGCGCACCATGGCCCGGTCCGCGTTGGCCAGGAGCCGGGCCGTATAGGGGAGCGCCGGCCACACGACGAGGCAGACGAGCGTCACCGCGAAGGTGAGGATGCCCCACGGCAGCCGTACGAACGAGTACAGCACCGTCCGCCAGGCGACCGGGTCGCGCAGACCGCTCCACAGCCAGGCGAAGAACCCGTTCTCCCGGCGGCCCAGGGCGAGCGGGCTGGGCTCGTCGACCCGGACCCCGAGCAGCTTCCGGGCCCGGGCCCGCTCGGCCCGCCCGATCAGCCGCGACCCCTGCAGCCCGGCGGCGAGCAGCGGCAGCCCGACGACCGTGACCGCGAGGCCCACACCGATCGCGATCATCAACACTGTGTAAACAAACCCGACGATCGCCATCGGCAGATTGGCGAGGAGGTGCGCGACCTCCTTCCACGTCCACCGGCCGAAGGCGAAGCGGACGGGAGGGGGCCCGTCGTCGGAGGGCACCTGGGGGCTCATGGTCATACGACCAGCCTGCCGGGCGCGGCATGCGGATGCCATGGGGCTCGTGGGTGAGGTGAAGTAGGGATATCCCCACCCGTGCCTCACCCGTTCCCCGTCCGTTGCCCGACGCAACTGCTTACCCGCCCTTTACAGGGCCTAGACTCCCGTGCGTACAGATCGTCGAACGGGGTCGAGGGAGCGAGGGGCGGACGTGGCGGACCTACCGGGTGTGGCGCCCACGCGGGCGGTGCTCGCGTCCTCGGACTACTTCCACAGCTACTCGGTGGTCGGACTGCTCGCCCTGGTCGGCGTCCTGTTCGTCGCGGTCGCCTTCGGCGCCGGCCGGCTGCTGCGCCCCGTCGTCCCGACGCCGGAGAAGCTCCTCACCTACGAGTGCGGCGTGGACCCCGTCGGCGAGGGCTGGGCCCACACCCAGGTCCGTTACTACGTCTACGCGTTCCTGTACGTGATCTTCGCCGTGGACTCGATCTTCCTGTTCCCCTGGGCGACGGTCTTCGCTGCTCCGGGCTACGGCGCGACCACGCTGGTGGAAATGTTCATCTTCCTCGGTTTCCTGGCCGTGGGACTGCTCTACGCATGGAAGAAGGGCGTCCTCGAATGGACGTGACGAGCCCGTCGTCCGCAGGGGCGGGGGACGAACCCGCCGCCGTACCCACGTTCCTCCCGGAACCGAAGCGCCTGGGCGTCCTGTCCCGGCTCGCGCCGGAACCGATGAAGGTGGTCCTCAACTGGGGCCGCCGCTACAGCCTCTGGGTCTTCAACTTCGGACTCGCCTGCTGCGCCATCGAATTCATCGCCGCCTCCATGGCACGCCACGACTTCATCCGGCTCGGCGTCATCCCCTTCGCGCCGGGCCCGCGCCAGGCCGACCTCATGATCGTCTCCGGCACGGTGACGGACAAGATGGCCCCGGCGGTCAAGCGCCTGTACGAGCAGATGCCCGAACCCAAGTACGTCATCTCCTTCGGCGCCTGCTCCAACTGCGGCGGCCCGTACTGGGACTCGTACTCCGTCACCAAGGGCGTCGACCAGATCATCCCGGTCGACGTCTACGTCCCGGGCTGCCCGCCCCGCCCGGAGGCGCTGCTCCAGGGCATCCTGAAGCTCCAGGAGAAGATCGCGCGCGAGTCGCTGGGCGAGCGTTACGCCGAGGCCGCGGGCGGCCGCCCCTCCACAGCGGCCCTGCGCAGCGGCCTGGTGACCCCGCCTCCGGACGCGGGGGAGGGCAAGTGACCGCCCCCTTCGACCGGCTCCCGGACGCCGTCACCGAGATCTTCGGCGAGGACGCCACCGCCGAGCAGGCGTACGACCTCCTCACGGTCGACGTCCCGCCCGCCGCGTGGATCACCGCCCTGGAAACGGCCCGCGACGCCCTCGGCTGCACGTACTTCGACTGGCTGAGCGCGGTGGACGAGCCGGGCACGGGCTTCCGGGTCTGCGCCCATGTGGCGGCGCTGCCGTCCGCCGGGGCCGGTGTCCGCCGGCTGCTGGTCCGTACGACGGTGCCGCACGAGGCCCCGGTCCTGCCGACGGCTGTCGGTGTGTACGCGGGCGCCGCCTGGCACGAACGCGAGACGCACGAGATGTTCGGCGTCGACTTCGAGGACCACCCGCACCTGGTCCCCCTGCTCCTCCCCGAGGGCTTCGAGGGCCACCCCCTGCGCAAGGACTTCGTCCTGGCCGCCCGCGTGGCGAAGGCCTGGCCGGGCGCGAAGGAACCGGGCGAGTCCGAACACGGCGGCCCGAAGCGCCGCACCATGCTCCCGCCCGGCGTCCCGGACCCGAACGAGTGGGGCCCCCTGAAGGGCCAGCTCCCGCCGGCCCCGGCGCGCCCGGCGCGGCGTACCCGCACGGCGGGCGAGACGGCCGCCGGAACCCCGCCGGAGGCCCCGGCGACCCGCCCGCGCCGCAGCCGCAGCGCATCCCAGGGCTCGGCGAGCCAGCGGGACACGGGGACGCCGGAGACGCCGGACGCCCCGTGGCACGAGCCGGGCCAAAACCAGCCCCTCCGGCGTTCGAGGAGCGGGGGCACGGGGGCGGAGCCCCCGGTTCGACCCGACACCGGCACCCCCGACAACGGAGGCGATCAAGAGTGACCGACGCACTGGACGTCGCCCTCCGCATCGTCATCGTCTTCGCCGTCTTCCTGGTCCTCCCCCTCGTCGTGGGCCAGACCGAGCACAAGGTCATGGCCCACATGCAGGGCCGCCTCGGCCCCATGTACGCGGGCGGCTTCCACGGCTGGGCCCAGCTCGTCGCCGACGGAGTGAAGTTCGCGCAGAAGGAGGACATCGTCCCCGCCGGCGCCGACCGCAAGGTCTTCCGCCTCGCGCCGGCCGTGGCCCTCCTCCCGTATCTGCTCGTACTCGTCGCCATCCCGATCGGCCCGGGCGAGGGCGCGGTCGGCCAGGTCGTCGACGCGGGCATCTTCTTCGTGCTCGCCGTCATGGGCGTCGGCGTACTCGGCTCGCTGATGGCCGGCTGGGCGTCGGCGAACAAGTTCTCCCTGCTCGGCGGCCTCCGTACCGCCGCCCAACTCCTCGCGTACGAGCTGCCGATGCTGCTCGCCGCCGCCTCGGTGGCGATGGCGGCCGGCACGGTGTCCCTGCCCGGCATCCTCGACGCGTTCGAGTGGTGGTGGCTGCCCTGGCAGATCATCGGCGCACTGGTCTTCTTCGTGGCGGGGCTCGCCGAACTCCAGCGGCCCCCGTTCGACATGCCGGTCGCCGACTCGGAGATCATCTTCGGCGCGTACACCGAGTACACCGGCCTCCGCTTCGCGCTGTTCCTGCTCGCCGAGTACGCCGGCATCGTCGTGCTCTGCGGGCTGACCACCGTGCTGTTCCTCGGCGGCTGGCACGGACCGCTGGGCGCCGACGGACTCGGCTGGGTCTGGACCCTGCTGAAGACCGGCATCCTCGCGTTCGTCGTGATCTGGCTGCGGGTCACCTACCCGCGCCTGCGCGAGGACCAGCTGCAGAAGCTCGCCTGGACGACCCTCATCCCGCTCGCTCTCGCGCAGATCGCGCTCACCGGCATCGTGAAGGTGGCGATCAACTAGTGCCCCCGATCCCCGGCTCAGGTCTGGCCAAGGGCCTCGCCGTCACCCTGCGGACGATGACGAAGAAGACCGTCACCGCCCAGTACCCGGACGTGCAGCCCGAACTCCCGCCCCGCTCCCGCGGCGTCATCGCGCTGTTCGAGGAGAACTGCACGGTCTGCATGCTCTGCGCCCGCGAGTGCCCCGACTGGTGCATCTACATCGACTCGCACAAGGAGACGGTGCCCGCGGCGGCCCCGGGCGGCCGCGAACGCAGCCGCAACGTGCTGGACCGCTTCGCGATCGACTTCTCGCTCTGCATGTACTGCGGCATCTGCATCGAGGTGTGCCCGTTCGACGCGCTGTTCTGGTCGCCGGAGTTCGAGTACGCGGAGACGGACATCCTCGACCTCACCCATGAGCGCGACAAGCTGCGCGACTGGATGTGGACGGTCCCCGAGCCGCCCGCGCTCGACCCGCACGCCGAGGAGCCGAAGGAGATCGCCGCCGCCCGCAAGACGGCCGACAAACTCCGCGCCCAGCGGGAACAGCAGGCACAAGAGGCACAGCAGGCACAGGAAGCCGCCGCAGAGGCAGATGCAGCACAGCCGGACGCAGCACAGCCGGACGCAGCACAGCCGGACGCAGGGGAGGGCGACGCATGATCACCGCCCTCGGCGCCTCCGGCGCCACCGCGGCCCCCGGCTTCCTCTCCCCGACCGGCGTCGAGATCGCCTTCGTCCTCGTCGGCATCGCCACCCTCGGCGCGGCCCTGGTGACCGTCACGACCAGGCAGCTGGTGCACGCCGCCCTCTGGCTGATCGTGGCGCTCGGCGGCCTCGCCGTCGAGTACCTCCTGCTCACGGCGGAGTTCATCGCCTGGGTGCAGGTACTGATCTACGTGGGTTCCGTCGTCGTCCTCCTCCTGTTCGGGCTGATGCTCACCAGAGCCCCGATCGGCCGCTCCCCGGACGCCGACTCGGAGAACCGGTGGGCCGCCCTCGCGGTCGCCGTCGCCTCCGCCGGCACCCTGGTCTGGGTCGTCGTGGACGCCTTCCGTACGACGTGGATCGCCCTGGACGGGCCCGCCCAGGGCTCCACCGAAGCCACCGGCTCCTTCCTCTTCCGGAACTGGGTGCTCCCCTTCGAGGCGCTCTCCGTCCTGCTGCTCGCCGCCCTGGTCGGCGCGATCGTCCTCTCCCGCAAGGGCGGCAGGGCCGACGCCGGGGCCACCGGCCGACAGGACCAGAGCAACCGAGAGGACAAGCGCTGATGCACCTCGCCTATCCCGCCGTGCTCGCCGCCCTCCTCTTCTGCACCGGGCTGTACGGAGTCCTCGCCCGCCGCAACGCGATCCTCGTCCTGATGTCCGTCGAGCTGATGCTCAACGCCGTCAACCTCAACCTGGTCGCCTTCGACGTCTGGCTCCGCGACCGCCTGCACTCCGGCCAGGCCCTCACCCTGTTCACCATCGCCATCGCGGCGGCGGAGATCGGCATCGGCCTGGCGATCGTCCTCGCCGTGTACCGCAACCGCGGCAGCTCCGCCGTCGACCGCCTCCGCGACACCGCCGAGACCGACGAGGCCGAGACGGTCCCGGCCGGCGACGACGAGGACGACGACCCGGCGGACACCGACGGCCGCCCCGAAGACCAGGCCACTGCTGCGGCAGGGAAGGCAAAGAAGGCAGAGGCCACCCCGTGACCACCACGACCCTCGCCGTCCTCGTCCCCCTCCTCCCGTTCCTGGCGGCCGCGGCCGGCCTGCTCATCGGCCGCACCGCGCCCGAGTACGTGCGCCCGCTCGCCGTCCTGCCCACCCTCGCCTCGCTCGTCCTCGCGGCCGTGGTCGCCTCGCGCCAGGGCGGCGGCCGGGCCATCGACGCGGCGACCCAGCTCACCCCCACCGGCTCCGTCCCCATCGACCTCGCCCTGCACCTCGACGGCTTCGCCGTCCTGGTCGCCGTGCTGGTCGCCCTGGTCGCGAGCTGTGTGCAGATCTACTCGACCGCGTACCTGCGCGACGACCCCCGCTACCCCTCGTACGCGGCGCTCGTCTCCCTCTTCACCTCCGCGATGCTGCTCGTCGTCTACTCCGGCGACCTGATGGTGCTCCTGGTCGGCTGGGAGGTCATGGGCATCTGCTCGTACTTCCTGGTCGGCCACTACTGGGAGACGCCCGAGGCGCGCGCCGCTTCCCTGAAGGCGTTCCTGGTCACCAAGCTCGGCGACGTCCCCTTCCTCATCGGCCTGTTCGCGCTCGCCGCCGACACCGGCTCCTTCCGCATCACCCGCGTCCTGGGCGCCGTCGCCCACGGCGGCCTCGATCACCCCACCGTCATCGCGCTCCTCCTCCTGGCCGGGGTCGCGGGCAAGTCCGCGCAGTTCCCCCTGCACACCTGGCTGCCCGACGCCATGGCCGGCCCCACCCCCGTCTCGGCGCTGATCCACGCGGCGACGATGGTCGCCGCCGGCATCTACTTCGTGGCCCGGCTCCTCCCCGTCTTCGCGTCCTCCGGCGCCGCCCTCGTCGTCCTCGCCGTGATGGCCGCAGTCACGATGATCGGATCCGGGCTCGCCGCCCTCGCCCAGGACGACATCAAGCGCGTCCTCGCCTACTCGACCATCGGGCAGCTCGGCTACATGTCCGGTGCCCTGGCCGTCGGCGACCGCGGGGCCGCCGTCTTCCACCTCGTCTCGCACGGTGCCTTCAAGGCGGTCCTCTTCCTCGCGGCCGGCGTCGTCATCCACGCCGCCGGCACCAACTCCCTGGCCGCCATGTCCCGGATGAGCGGCCTCGCCCGGCGCATCCCGGACGCCTACTGGACGATGACCGTCGCGCTGCTCGCGCTGGCCGCCATCCCCCCGTTCGCCGGCTTCTTCTCCAAGGAAGCCGTCCTCGTCGCCGCCGAACACACCGCGCTCGGCCACCGGCACGTCGCCCCGGCCGCCGCCGGCTGGACGGTCCTCGTCGCCGGGCTGCTGGCCGCCGTGCTCACCGCCGCCTACGCCACCCGGCTCTGGCTCCTCGCCTTCCGCGGCCGGGGCGCCGAGGCCCCCGACCACGGCAAGCAGCCCGTCGCCATGACCGCCGTCCTGTGGGTGCTGGCCGTCCCGACCATCGCCCTCGGGCTGAGCGTCGGCGTGATCGGCGACTGGTTCGACGGCCACCGCCTGGTCCCCTCGCTGACCACCGCCGTCCTGTCCACCGGCGTCGGCCTCGTCGGCGGCCTGGTCACCTACGGGGCGTGGCGCCACACCACCGCACTCGCCGCCCGCGTCCCCATGGGTTCGGTCGTCGCCCACCCCGACGCGGAACCGGCCCTCGTCGAGATCGAGGCCATCGAGGCCCGCACCGCCGCCTACGGCCCGGCCGGGGACGCGCCCGACCCCGCCGACCCCGGACGCCTGCTCCTCGGCCCGCTCCACCGCCACGCGGCCACCGGCTTCCACCTCGACGCCCTGTACGCGGCCCTGTTCGTCCGCCCCGTCCAGGCCGCGGCACGCCTCGTCCGCTTCCTGGACCGCGAGGTCGTCGAGACCTACGTACGCGGCTCCGCCACCGGCGCACGCTGGCTCGGCACGGCCGTCCGCCGCGCCCAGACCGGCAACGTGCAGACCTACCTCAGCGCACTGCTGGCCGGTTCCCTGGTCCTGGCGGTCGCCGCCGTCGTCTTCGCCAACGTCAACGCGGGGTCCTGAGCCGTGATCGATATCAGCGCATCCGTGATGCAGTTCCTTCTGGCGTTCGTCGTCGTCGGCCCGCTCATCGGCGCCGTAGCCGCCCTGCTCCCCGCTCCACCCGGGCTGAAGGGCCGCAGCCCCGACCAGGCCGTGCTCCGCCACGGCGTGACCGTCACCGGGGTCATCCTCCTGGCGACCCTCGTGCTGGCCGCCGGCTTCGACCACGACCACCCGTCGAAGATGCAGGCCACGACCGACATCAGCTGGATCCCGGCGCTGGACGTACGCATCCACCTCGGCATCGACGGCATCTCGCTCCCCCTGCTCGTACTGACCGCGCTGCTGACCTTCCTCTGCGCGCTCTACAGCTACTTCAAGCTGCCCGAAGGACCCTCCCCGAAGGCCTTCGTCGCGCTGATCCTCCTCCTGGAGTCCGGCACCCTCGCCACCTTCGCCGTCCTCGACCTGATCCTGTTCTTCCTGGCGTTCGAGATGGTGCTCATCCCGATGTACTTCCTCATCGCCCGATGGGGCGGTGCGGGGAGGCAGGCCGCGGCCTGGAAATTCATCCTCTACACACTGCTCGGCTCGGTCGTCATGCTGCTGGGCCTGCTCCTCGTCGGACTGAAGAGCGGCACCTTCGACATGGTGGCACTCGCCACTGACAACGGCCGCGGGCTCACCTCGTCCGTGCAGGTCACCGCCGTTCTGGCGATCGGAATCGGGCTCGCCGTGAAGACCCCGATGTGGCCGCTGCACAGCTGGCTGCCCGACGCCCACACCGCCGCCCCCACGGTCGGCTCCGTGCTCCTCGCGGGCGTCCTGCTGAAGATGGGCACATACGGGTTCGTCCGCATCCTGCTCCCGGTCGCCCCCGACGGGATGCACACCTTCGCCCCGTACCTCGCGGCCTTCGCCGTCGCCGGGATCGTCTACGGATCGCTCGCCTGCCTGGCGCTCGCCCGGCCCGGCGCCAAGGGCGACCTGAAACGGCTCATCGCGTACTCCTCCGTCGGCCACATGGGCTTCGTCCTCCTCGGCATCGCGAGCATGACCCCCACCGGCGTCAACGGCGCGCTCTTCGCCAACATCGCCCACGGGCTTATCACCGGCCTGCTGTTCTTCCTGGTCGGCGCGGTCAAGGACCGGTACGGCACCGCCGACCTGGACACCCTCGCCGGGGCAACCGGCGCCGCGCTCTACGGCCGCGCGCCCCGCCTCGGCGGCCTCCTCGCGTTCGCCGCGATCGCCTCCCTCGGCCTGCCCGGACTCGCCGGGTTCTGGGGCGAGATGCTCGCCCTGTTCGGCGCGTTCGACCCGGCCGCCGGGCTGAGCAGGCCCGCCTTCCTGACGTTCATGTCGATCGCCGCGTTCGGCACCCTGCTCACCGCCGCGTACCTCCTGATCGTCGTCCGCCGCGTCTGCATGGGCGCGAACCGCGACGAACCCCGGGCCATCGCCGACGTGCAGAGCTACGAATTCGCCGCCTGGACCCCCCTCGCGGCCCTCACCGTCCTCGCCGGCCTGTGGCCCGCCGTCCTCCTCGGCCTCACCGACCCGGCCGTGCAGAAGCTCCTCGCAGGAGGCAAGTCGTGACCACAGCGGCCGAGAGCGCCACCAGCCTCGTCCAGTCCGTCGACTGGCTCGCCATCGCGCCCCCGGTCACCGCCGCGGCCGTCGCCCTCGTCGTCCTGGTCGCCGACCTCTTCGTCCCCGAGGCCCGCAAACCGCTCCTCGGCTACGGGGCCGTCGCCGGACTCGTCGCCGCGCTCGCCCTGATCGTCCCGCTCCACGCGGGCGACCGCTCCACCTTCTGCCTCACCACGGGCAGCCACGCGTGCAGCTACACCGCCGACCACTTCACCCTGGTCATCCAGGCCCTCGTGCTCGGCGGCGCCCTGCTCACCGCGCTGCTCTCCATCGGCGACACCCGCAAGCTCCCGGCCGGCGAGTTCTGGTTCCTGCTGCTGTCGTCCGCCGCCGGAGCCGCGCTGCTGCCCGCCTCCCGGGACCTCGCCACGCTGGTCATCGCCCTCGAAGTCGCCTCGCTGCCCGCGTTCGCCCTTGTCGGCATCAAGCGCGGCGACCGCCGCTCCTCCGAGGCCGCGCTGAAGTTCTTTCTGTCCTCCGTGGTCGCCACCGCCGTGATGCTCCTGGGCGTCAGCTTCGTGTACGCGGCCACCGGCACCCTGCACCTCACCGACCTGGCCGGCCGCCTCGACCACGTCGACCCCGCGCTCTCCACCCTCGCCGGGGCGGGCGTCGCCCTCACCCTCGTCGGCTTCGCCTTCAAGACGGCCGCCGCGCCCTTCCACTTCTGGGTGCCCGACACCTACGTCGGCGCCCCGCTGCCCGTCGCCGCCTACCTCTCGGTGGTCGGCAAGGCGGTCGGCTTCACCGGCCTCATCCTCGTCACCGTGGTCGCCTTCCCGGCGTACGCGGACGTGTGGGGCCCCGCCCTCGCGGTCCTCGCCGCGCTCACGATGACCGTCGGCAACGTCGCCGCGCTGCGCCAGAGCGCTTCCCGCGCGCGCAGCGCCGTACGCCTGCTCGCCTGGTCCTCCGTCGCCCAGGCCGGGTACCTGCTCGTCCCCGTAGCCGCCGCCGCGTACGCCGGTGAGCGCAGGATCGGCTCCACCGTCGCGTACGCCCTCATGTACGCCGTCGTGAACCTCGGCGCGTTCGCGGTGGCCGCCCTGGTGGCCCGTAGCCACCCCGGCAACCGCGTCGACGACTACCGAGGCCTGTACGCCGCCCGGCCCCTGGCCGCCCTCGCGCTGGCCTTCTTCCTGCTGTGCCTCGCCGGTCTGCCGCCGGGCATCATCGGCCTGTTCGCGAAGGTCACGGTCTTCTCCGCCGCCGTCGACGCCGGCCTCGGCTGGCTCGCCGTCGTCATGGCCGTCAACGTCGTGGTCGCGCTGTACTACTACCTCCGGTGGACCGCCGCGCTCTTCCGCGACCCCTCCGAGAAGGAGACCGAGCCCGCCGTACGGCACCGGGTTCCGGCACCGCTGACCGCGGCGATCGTCCTCACGGCCGCCGCCGGAGTCGTCCTGTCGGGCGCTCCGCAGACCGTCCTCAGATTCGCCGGCGTCAACCTCTTCTGACATCGTTCACCAGTTCGAGCGACGGCAAGATCGGTTTGCCCCCGGCCGCCCGCACAGGGCAGGGTCATGCCCGCGTACGGGCGCGTACGACCTTCACATCACCACAGAGGAGCCAGAGCAGTGCTGAGCGGGTTCAAGGACTTCATCCTGCGCGGAAACGTCATCTCCATGGCGGTCGGTCTCGCCGTCGGAGCCGCGTTCACCGCAGTCGTCACCGGGTTCAGCAACGGCTTCATCGTGCCGCTGATCGGCATCATCACGCGCGGAACCGGTGACTTCAGCAAGGCGCACTTCGTGGTCGACGGCGTGAACTTCCCGTACGGCCTGTTCATCAGCGCCGCGATCGCCTTCATCATCACCGCCGCCGTCCTCTACTTCGGCGTCGTCATGCCGATGGCCAAGGTCCAGGACCGCTTCACCGCCAAGAAGGCGAACGAGCCCGTCGACATCAAGGCCGCCCTGCGCGACTGCCCCCGCTGCTACACCGAGATCCCGGCCATCGCCTCCCGCTGCGCCCACTGCACCAGCGAGGTCGAGCCCGACCCGGCGGCCGTGGAGCTCGCGAAGCTCCCCGTCCAGCGCTGAGCGCTTCGCGCGCCTCCACCCGTACGGCCCAGAGCCCGCCCCGCGCGTACAGCGGGGACGGCCTGGGCCGTACGGCCGTCCGCACCAGGGAACTCGCTCCCGCCGCCTGGCGTTGACCAGTACGGGAGGCTCCACTGGGGAGTGGAGCCCCACCCAGCAAGGGTTCCCCTGCTGCACGATTTGGAGGGCGTACCGTGCACCGCCGGCACAACGGGCTGAGAACCGCCGTACTCCTCGGGGGCCTGTCCGCACTCATCATCGTCATCGGCAGCTTCTTCGGACGTACGGGCCTGATCGTCGCCCTCCTGGTCGCGATCGGCACCAACGCGTACGCGTACTGGAACAGCGACAAGCTGGCGCTGCGGGCCATGCGCGCCCGCCCGGTCAGCGAGTTCGAGGCGCCCCAGCTCTACCGCATCGTCCGCGAGCTCTCCACGTCCGCCCGCCAGCCCATGCCCCGCCTCTACATCTCGCCGACCCAGGCCCCCAACGCCTTCGCGACCGGCCGCAACCCGCGCAACGCGGCGGTCTGCTGCACCGAGGGCATCCTGCGGCTGCTGGACGAGCGCGAGCTGCGCGGCGTCCTCGGCCACGAGCTGAGCCACGTCTACAACCGGGACATCCTCATCTCCTCGGTCGCCGGCGCCCTGGCCTCCGTCGTGATGTTCCTGGTCAACTTCGCCTGGCTGATCCCGGTCGGCCGCTCCAACGACGACGAGGGCCCCGGCCTCCTCGGCATGCTGCTGATCATGATCCTGGGCCCGCTCGCCGCGTCCGTGATCCAGCTCGCCGTGAGCCGCTCCCGGGAGTACGAGGCGGACGCCTCGGGTGCCCGGCTGACCGGCGACCCGCTCGCCCTGGCCGGCGCCCTGCGGAAGCTGGAGGCCGGGACGCAGCAGCTCCCGCTGCCACCGGAGCCGAGGATCGAGACGGCGAGCCACATGATGATCGCCAACCCGTTCCGCGCGGGGCAGAGTATGTCCAGGATGTTTTCCACCCACCCGCCGATGGCGGAGCGCATCGCCCGACTCGAGCAGATGGCAGGTCCTCGCCCGTGAAAACCATTCTGAACGTCATTTGGCTGATCCTGTGCGGATTCTGGATGTTCCTCGGCTATCTGCTCGCGGGAGTCCTGCTCTGCATCACGGTCATCGGCATCCCCTTCGGCCTGGCCGCCTTCCGGATCGGCGTCTACGCCCTGTGGCCCTTCGGGTACCGGGTCGTCGACCGCCGGGACGCGGGCGGACCGTCCTGCGTGGGCAACGTGCTCTGGCTCGTCCTCGCAGGCTGGTGGCTGGCGCTCGGCCACATCACCACCGGCATCGCCCTGTGCCTCACGATCATCGGGATCCCCCTGGGCATCGCCAACTTCAAGCTGATCCCGGTGTCGCTCATGCCCTTCGGCAAGGAGATCGTCAGGACCGACGAGCAGTTCGCCGGCTGGTGACCGACCCGGGGCCGACAGCCCCGCCACGCAACCGCCCGCCCCTCACCCGCGTCTTGGATTTCAGGACAGAGGGACGGGTAGGTTCGCACGCATGACCATAATCGGCTGGATCATTCTCGGGCTCGTCGCGGGCGTCATCGCCAAGATCCTGCTGCCGGGGCGCGACCCCGGCGGCCTGGTGGGCACGACCCTCATAGGCGTCGTCGGCGCCTTCCTCGGTGGCTGGATATCGTCGCGCTTCCTGGACCGCGAGATCACCAAGGACTTCTTCGACCCGGCCACCTGGGTCGCGGCCATCGGCGGCTCGCTGGTCCTGCTGATCGCCTACCGGCTGCTCTTCGGCAACTCCCGCGAACGGCGCTGACGTCAGCCCCTCAGCCCCGTCTCACGCAACGTCACATTGAGCCGGCCACCGCTCATCCCCGTACCGGGAGGAGCGGTGCCGGGCCGGACCGCGGGCACCCCGTGGAACGCCCGGCGCGACGGCCCGCCGAACACGAACAGATCCCCGGACACCAGCTCCACGTCCGTCCACGGCCTGCCCCGCCCCTCCGTGTTGCCGAAGCGGAAGACACACGTGTCGCCGATGCTGAGCGACACCACGGGCGCCCCGGACCGCTCCTCGTTGTCCTGGTGCATGCCCATCCGGGCGGTGCCGTCGTAGAAGTTCACCAGCGCGGCGTCCGGCTCGTACGTCTCCGGACCGCCCTCCGGCCCGTACGCCTCCGCGACCGCCGCCCGCCCGAGATCCGCCAGCCACGCCGGAAAAGGGTCCACCGGCGCCCCGTTCACGTCGTCCGCCGTACGGGAGTAGCGGTACGGCTGCCAGTGCCACCCCAGGCACACCGTCCGCACCGACATCACACCGCCGCCCGGCAACGCCGTCTGCCGCAGCGGTACGGGCCCGCGCGCCCATTCCCGGCACGCCGCCACCAACTCCCGCTGCCGCTCCGGCGACAGCCAGTCGGGCACATGCACCGCCCCCGGCGCGACGACCGCGCGCGACCGGGGAAAGAGCCCGTCCATCAGCGCGCGACGAGGGCGGCGCTGTCGAGCCCGGGGAGCCGATCCTGACGCTGCGCGGCGCCGTCGAGCCCCGGCAGCCGTTCCTTACGCCGCAGGGCGCCTTCGAGCCCCAGCAGCCGTTCCTTGCACTCAAGCCCGCCCGCGTACCCGCGCAGCGCGCCGTCCGCACCGATCACCCGGTGACACGGCCGCACGACCAGCAGCGGATTGCGCCCGATCGCCGTGCCCACGGCCCGCACCCCGGCGCCGCTCGCGCCGACCCGCTCGGCGATCTGCCCGTACGAGACCGTCTCCCCGTACGGAACGCCCTCCAGGGCCGCCCAGACCCGCCGCTGGAACTCCGTGCCCCGGCCCTGCGCGTACACCAGCTCGAAGCGCGTCCTGCGCCCCCCGAAGTACTCCCGCAGCTGACCGGCGACCCCCGCGAACGCCGAGGGCGCGCGCACCCAGCCGTCCTGGATCACCGCGGCGCCCTTCTGGCCGGGCAGGGAGAGCGAGACGAGCGCGATGCCCGCCGCCCCCGGGGCCTCTTCCCCGACGAGCAGCAGTTCACCCAACGGGCTCTCGACCGTCGCGTACATGGTCATGACCGGTCCCTCTCCTCGTCCGTACGACCGGCCGGAACGCCTGCCGCCACGGACCAGTCTGCTGCGCCCGAACCGCCGCGACCGGCGGTATTCGGACATGCAGTCCGGGTGCGGAACGGAATCCTCCGCACCCGGACCCCACGTTCTAGCGGTAGTTCGCGAACTGCACGTCGAAGTCGAAGTCCTGCGCCTTCAGCAGCGCCTGCACGGCCTGCAGGTCGTCCCGGCTCTTCGAGGTGACGCGCAGCTCCTCGCCCTGGACCTGGGCCTTGACACCCTTGGGGCCCTCGTCGCGGATGATCTTCGCGACCTTCTTGGCGTTCTCCTGGGAGATGCCCTCCTGGATCGAGGCGAACAGCTTGTACTCCTTGCCGGACAGTTGCGGCTCTCCGGCGTCCAGCGACTTCAGCGAGATCCCGCGCTTGATCAGCTTGGACTGGAAGATGTCGAGGATGGCCTTGACCCGCTCCTCGCCGTTCGCCTCCATCAGGATCTTCTCGCCGGACCACGCGATCGAGGCGTCCGTGCCCTTGAAGTCGTAACGGGTGGAGATCTCCTTGGCGGCCTGGTTGAGGGCGTTGTCGACCTCCTGCCGCTCGACCTTCGAGACGATGTCGAAACTGGAGTCGGCCATGACGTGTGGCTCCTTGGATCGGGGGTGCGGGGATGGACGTGCGTGGCGCGGCGGCCGCGTGACCCGCGGGCCCTGCCGCCCGGCAAAGCCTAGCCACCCAGGGGCGCCCGGGCCGCCGAACAATCCGGTGGCGTAGCACCCTCGGTCATCAGGTATTGTTTACGTCGTTGCCAGAGAGCGCCACGGGAAACCGGGACTCGAAGGCGGCATCCCTTGGCGGTGTGCCCGAGTGGCCAAAGGGAGCAGACTGTAAATCTGCCGGCTCAGCCTACCCAGGTTCGAACCCTGGCGCCGCCACAAGCAAGGCCCCCGTCCTTCGGACGGGGGCCTTCTTCGTTGTCCGGGTCAGTTCCCGGCGATGTCCTTCACCGCGACCGCCAGCGGTACGTTGCCCGCGATCAGTTCGAGGGTCAGGCCCGCCGTGGCCGGGGTGTCCAGGAGTTCCAGGAGTGCCGCCGCCACGTCGTCGCGCGGGACCGGGCCCCGGCCCGTGGACGCGGCGAGCAGGACCTGGCCGGTGCCCGCGTCGTTGGTGAGCATCCCGGGGCGCAGGATCGTCCAGTCCAGGCCGGAGCGGGACCGTACGTCCGCGTCCGCCGCCCCCTTGGCCCGCAGGTACACGTCGAACACCTCGTCCCCGGCGTGGTCCGGGTCCGCGCCCATGGACGAGACCACGACGTAGCGCCGCACCCCCGCCCGCTCCGCCGCGTCCGCGAACAGCACGGCCGCGCCGCGGTCCACGGTGTCCTTGCGGGCCGTGCCGCTGTTGGGGCCCGCACCGGCCGCGAAGACCGCCGCGTCGGCGCCGCGCAGCACCTCGGCGGCCTCCTCGACCGTGGCCGATTCCAGGTCCAGCACCACGGGTTCGGCGCCCGCCTTCCGGAGGTCCTCGCTCTGTTCTGGATTGCGGATGATGCCGGCCGCCTCATCCCCGCGTGCAGCGAGCAGCCGCTCCAGCCGCAGCGCGATCTGACCATGTCCACCTGCGATGACAATGCGCATGCAACCGACGGTACGCCGGAGCGGGCCGCCGCGCTCACGGCCCGCCGGTGGATTCCGGCCGTCCCTGGCGGGGAAGACCCGGCCCGCCCCCGGCCTCCGAGTCGCAGTACTCGCGCACCGCGCTGGTACGGGCGACCACCCGGCCCCGGTGCACCACGATCCGGCTGTACGCGAGCGACAGCGCGCCGGCGAGCCCTTCGCCGCGTACGGCGAGCAGTTCGGCCGGGAAGCCCGCCTCGACGCGGACCTCGGGCAGCCCCATGACGTGCCGGGCCTCGGCGGAGACCGCCGCGTAGGCGTCCTCGGGGCGCAGTCCGCCCTGGGAGGCCAGCAGGAAGGCCGCCTCCAGCGGGTCGCCGCGTCCCACCGGGTTGGCCGGGTCGCGCAGGGCCCCGCTGCCGGCCGCGAGCCGGACCCCGGCGTCGCGCAGCAGCCGTGCGGGGGCGGTGCCCTGGTGTTCCGCGCCGCGGCAGGGGCCCTGGGGGAGGCAGGTCACGTTCACGCCGGCGGCGGCCAGCCGGCCCGCGATCCGGGCCGCCGCGTCGACGGGGAGGCGGGAGAGGCCCGCGCAGGGGCCGATGGTGACCTCCTGGCGCATGCCGCCGGCCAGCGAGGCGAACCGGGCCAGCCGGGCGGGGTCGTCGCCGTCCGTGTGCAGGTCCACCGGGCAGCCGTGCTCGGCGGCCACCTCCAGGACGGCTTCGACGTAGCCGGACGGGTCCGGGTCGAGGTCGGGGCAGCCGCCGACCGCACCGGCGCCCATCTTCACCGCGTCGCGGAGCATGGCCAGGTTGCCCGCTCCGGCCACGCCGGTGAGCAGCCGGGGGACGGCGACCGGGGCCAGGTCGGCCAGGCCGCGCAGGGAGCGCCGGGCCTGGAGGACGGCTTCGAGCGCCGCCAGGCCCTGTACGTCGCCGATCCGTACGTGGGAGCGCAGTGCCGTCGCGCCGTGGCCGAGCTGGAGCAGGGCGGCCTCGGTGGCGCGGCGCTGGATGTCCTCGGGGTGCTGGGAGGCGGGCCCGGCGCCGTCGGCGGTGAGGGCGGTGTCGCCGTGGGCGTGCGGCTCGGCGGGCGCGGGGAGCAGGAGGTGGCCGCGCAGGTCGAGGCGGGCTCCGGGGGCGGTGAGGCTGCCCGCGGTGCCGACGGCCTCGATGCGGCCTCCGCAGACCCGTACGTCCACGACGCGGCCGTCGGCGAGGCGGGCGCCGGAGAGCGTCAGCGCGGAGGCCTCCGGGGCGCCGGTGGTGTCGGCCGCGCGGTCGTCGGGCTGCCGCGGCTGGCTGTCGGGCATCGTGCTCCTGGGAAGGGGTCAAGATCACGCAGAGTGAGAAGAGCCTAGGGGCGTGCCCCGCCCGGTTCGAGGAGGAGCGCAATAGTCGTACCGGTGCGGCCTTGCTGATCAGCGGTGTGCGGGAGTCCGGAGCGGGGTACGCGACGGGGTCGGCAGGGCGCCGCGAAACGGATTTGGGCGATCGGCGACCGAGCGTGTAATGTCTTCATCGCTCGCCCCAATAGCTCAGTCGGTAGAGCGTCTCCATGGTAAGGAGAAGGTCTGCGGTTCGATTCCGCATTGGGGCTCTGGTGACCGGTTAACCCCGCCTCGGCGGGGGGTCCAGTCATCAAAGCGGTGTAGCTCAGTCGGTAGAGCAAGCGGCTCATAATCGCTGTGTCACCGGTTCAAGTCCGGTCACCGCTACTAACAGTAGCCGATTGTGGGGTCGGTCCTTCGATCGGCTACTCTTTTATGCGTTCATCCGTCCATCGTCCGTCCAAGGAGCACTCACGTGGCTGCCACCGACGTCCGCCCGAAGATCACGCTGGCCTGCGTGGAGTGCAAGGAGCGGAACTACATCACCAAGAAGAACCGGCGTAACAACCCGGACCGTCTTGAGATGAAGAAGCACTGCCCGCGCTGCAACTCGCACACCGCGCACCGCGAAACGCGCTGAATCAGGCTCGTACACGAGGCCGTCCCCTTCGGGGGGCGGCCTCGTGTCGTTGTGCGGCGGGTGTGGCGTTGAATGGTGCCGGACGCCGCCACAGGCCGGCCCAGTCGTTCTTTCATCAGGAGGTTGCGAGTTCATGGCGCTCGACCAGTCCTTCGTGGGACGGACCTATCCGCCCACCGCGCCGTACGAGGTCGGACGGGAGAAGATCCGCGAGTTCGCCGAGGCCGTGGGCGACGCCCACCCCGCGTACACCGACCCCGAGGCCGCAAAGGCGCTCGGCCACGCCGATGTGATCGCGCCGCCGACCTTCGTGTTCTCGATCACTTTCAAGGCCGCCGGCCAGGTCATCGAGGACCCCCAGCTGGGTCTGGACTACAGCCGGGTGGTGCACGGCGACCAGAAGTTCGTCTACGTGCGCCCTGTGTGCGCGGGGGACCGGCTGTCGGTCACCTCGACGATCGAGGCCGTGAAGTCCATGGCGGGCAACGACATCCTGGACGTGCGGGGTGATGTCCACGACGAGTCCGGTGAGCTGGTCGTGACCGCCTGGACGAAGCTGGTGGCGCGCGCCGCCGAGGAGGCGTGATGACGGCGAAGGTGAGTTACGAGGCGGTCGAGGTCGGCACGGAGCTGCCGGCGCGGTCCTTCCCCGTCACCCGGGCGACGCTCGTGCAGTACGCGGGTGCCTCGGGCGACTTCAACCCGATCCACTGGAACGAGCGCTTCGCGCGCGAGGTCGGGCTGCCCGATGTGATCGCGCACGGCATGTTCACGATGGCCGAGGCGATCCGGGTGGTCACGGACTGGGCCGGCGACCCCGGAGCGGTCGTGGAGTACGGCGTGCGCTTCACGAAGCCCGTGGTGGTCCCGAATGACGACAAGGGCGCGCAGATCGAGGTCAGCGGCAAGGTGGCCGCCCTGCTCGACGACCGGCGGGTGCGGGTCGACCTGACGGTCATGAGCGACGGCAAGAAGGTCCTGGGCATGTCCCGGGCCGTGGTGCAGCTCGCCTGACACCGGCGCGAACGGCCTGAGGTAAGGGGCACGGTCCATGGGCCGTGCCCCTTACTCGTGCCCCTGCTCGCGACCCGCTCCACCACCCCGGTTGACAAAGTTAGTGATTGAGCAATAACTTTGGAGCATGGCAAGGATGAGTGCGGACGAGCGACGCGAGAGCGTCATCCGGGCGGCGATCACCGAGTTCGCCCGCGGCGGGTACAGCGCCACCTCCACCGAGGCGATCGCCAAGCGTGTGGGCGTCTCGCAGCCGTACCTCTTCCGCCTCTTCCCCAACAAGCAGGCGATGTTCCTCGCGGCGGCCGAGCGCTGCCTCCTGGAGACGCGGCAGGTGTTCGAGAAGGCGGCCGACGGGCTGGAGGGCGAAGAGGCGCTCCACTCGATGGCCCGTTCCTACCAGCGGCTGATCGCCGACGACCCCGACAAGCTGCTCATGCAGATGCAGGTGTACGCGGCCGTCGCCGCCGCCGAGGCGGCCGGTGACCACGCGTTCGGCGAGTCGGTGCGGGCCGGCTGGCTGGAGCTGTTCGACTCCGTCAACCTCGCACTCGGCGCCGATGCCGGCGACGCCACCACGTTCCTCGCGTACGGCATGCTCGCCAATACGCTGACCTCGCTCGGCTTCCCGGCCGGACACCGGATCTGGTCCGGTTTCTACGCCTCCGCCCGGCCGGCCACCGCCTGACGACGCTCCACCCGGGTTCGGCCCGGTTTTCTGCCCGCGAAAGTTAGTCATCAATAACTAACCAACTCTCCAGGGGGAGCAGTGAACCAGCAAACGACCGGCCGCGCAGGAGCGGCCTGGGCACTCGTCATCACCAGCGTCGCCGGCTTCATGGCGGCCCTCGACAACCTCGTCGTCACCACCGCCCTGCCGTCCATCCGCGAGAGCCTCGGCGGAGAGATGGAGGAGCTGGAGTGGACGGTCAACGCCTACACGCTGACCTTCGCCGTCCTGCTGATGTTCGGCGCCGCCCTCGGTGACCGCTTCGGCCGCCGCCGGCTCTTCCTCACCGGGCTCACCGTCTTCACCGGAGCCTCCGCCGCAGCCGCCCTCTCGCCCGGCATCAACGAACTGATCGCCTTCCGCGCGGTCCAGGGCGTCGGCGCCGCGATCATGATGCCGCTCACGCTCACCCTGCTCACGGCCGCCGTGGAACCCGCCCGCCGCGGCATGGCGCTCGGCATCTTCAGCGCCGCGACCGGCCTCGCCGTGGCCAGCGGACCCCTGATCGGCGGCAGCCTCACCGAGCACATCTCCTGGCAGTGGATCTTCTGGCTCAACGTGCCGGTCGGCCTGCTCCTGCTGCCGCTCGCCCGCTTCCGCCTCGCGGAGTCGTACGCCCCCGGCGCCCGGCTCGACATCCCCGGCACCCTCCTGGTCAGCGGCGGCCTCTTCGGGATCGTCTACGGCCTCGTCAACGCCAACGCCGACGGCTGGACCGACCCGACCGTCCTCACCTCGCTCATCGCCGGCACCGCGCTCATCGGCGCCTTCATCCGCCACGGCTTCCGCGGCCGCAAGCCCATGCTGCCCATGCGCCTCTTCCGGGACCGCGGCTTCTTCGGGATCAACATCTCCAGCATGCTGATGTACCTCGGGATGTTCGGCTCGATCTTCCTGCTCAGCCAGTACCTCCAGGGCGTCCTCGGCTACTCGCCCACCGAGGCCGGACTGCGGATGCTGCCCTGGACCGGGATGCCGATGCTCGTCGCCCCCATCGCCGGAATGCTCTCCGACCGCTTCGGCGGGCGTCCGGTGGTCGTCACGGGCCTCGCCCTCCAGGCGGCCGGTCTCGCCCTGTTCGCCATGGCCATCGCCCCGGACGCCTCCTACGTCTCGCAGCTGCCCGGCCTGATCGTCGGCGGCATCGGGATGGCCCTCTACTTCGCACCGGCCGCCAGCCTGGTGATGTCCAGCGTCCGCCCCGGTGAGCAGGGCATCGCGTCCGGCGCCAACAACGCCCTGCGCGAGGTCGGCGGCGCCCTCGGAGTCGCCGTACTCACCACCGTCTTCGCCTCGCAGGGCGGCCTCGAATCCGCCCGGTCCTTCACTGACGGGACCGTGCCGGCCGTCTGGATCGGCTCCGGAGTCGTCGCCCTGGCCGCGCTCGTCGCCCTGATGATCCCCGGCCGCCGCGCCGCGAAGTCCGAGCCCGCCACGGAGGCGGCCGAGGCCGCGGAGCCCACCGAGGAGCGGGTCTCCGTACCCGCCTGACGCGCCCCGTACACCCGAAACGGTCCGTGGCCCCGCCCAGCGGTGGGGCCACGGACCGTACTCTTGTCCCCGTGCAGGAACTCCACGACGCCCCCCTCGCCCCCCTGACCACCTTCCGGCTCGGCGGCCCCGCCACCCGGCTGCTCACCGCCACCACGGACGCCGAGGTCGTCGACGCCGTGCGCGAGGCCGACGACAGCGGCACTCCGCTCCTGGTCATCGGCGGCGGCAGCAACCTGGTCATCGGCGACAAGGGCTTCGAGGGCACCGCCCTGCGCATCGCCACCAAGGGCTTCGTCCTCGACGGCGGCTCCCTGGAACTGGCCGCCGGCGAGGTCTGGACCGACGCCGTCGCCCGCACCGTGGAAGCCGGCCTCGCGGGCCTCGAATGCCTGGCCGGCATCCCCGGCTCCGCGGGCGCGACACCGATCCAGAACGTCGGCGCGTACGGGCAGGAGGTGTCCTCCACCATCACGGAGGTCGTCGCCTACGACCGGCGCACCCGCGAAACGGTCGTCCTGCCCAACTCCGAGTGCGACTTCTCCTACCGGCACAGCCGCCTCAAGGCCGAACCCGACCGGTACGTGGTGCTGCGCGTCCGCTTCGGCCTGGAGGAGTCCGGCGGACTCTCGGCGCCCCTGAAGTACCCCGAGACCGCGCGGGCCATGGGCGTCGAGGAGGGTGACCGCGTTCCCGCGGCCGCCGCCCGCGAAACCGTCCTCCGGCTGCGCGCAGGCAAGGGCATGGTGCTCGACCCCGAGGACCACGACACCTGGTCGGCCGGGTCCTTCTTCACCAACCCGATCCTGGAACAGGCCGAGTTCGACGCGTTCCTGGCCCGGGTCGCGGACCGGCTCGGCCCCGAGGTCGCACCCCCCGCCTTCCCGGCCGGTGAGGGCCGCACCAAGACCTCCGCCGCCTGGCTCATCGACCGGGCCGGCTTCACCAAGGGCTACGGCACCGGACCCGCCCGCATCTCCACCAAGCACACCCTCGCCCTCACCAACCGGGGCGCTGCGACCACGGAGGACCTGCTCGCGCTGGCCCGCGAGGTCGTCGACGGGGTGCACGCCGCCTTCGGCGTCACCCTCGTCAACGAACCGGTGACGGTGGGCGTGAACCTGTAGGGCCCACGGGTGGGTCCGCCCCGGTCGCCCCGCAGCCCGCCGACGACCCGCTGCTCGACCCGCCCCAGCCGCTCGACGACTTCGCCGCGTCCCTGGCCCGCACTCTGCTCCGGGGCCTGGCGGACTGAGGGCTCAGGCCACCGGCTCCGCGAGCCATGTGTCGACCCCCGCCAGCAGCTCCGCCCGCACCGGCTCGGGCGCCGATGACCCCCGTACCGACTGGCGGGCCAGCTCGGCCAGCTCCTCGTCCGTGAACGCGTGGTGGCGGCGCACCAGGTCGTACTGCGCGGCCAGCCGGGAGCCGAAGAGCAGCGGGTCGTCCGCGCCGAGCGCCATCGGCACCCCGGCGTCGAACAGGGTGCGCAGGGGTACGTCGGCGGGCTTCTCGTAGACGCCGAGCGCCACGTTCGACGCGGGGCACACCTCGCAGGTCACCCCGGCCTCCGCCAGCCGGCGCATCAGCCGGGGGTCCTCCGCCGCCCGCACGCCGTGCCCGACCCGGGCCGCGTCGAGGTCGTCCAGGCAGTCCCGGACGCTGGAGGGGCCCGACAGCTCGCCCCCGTGCGGAGCGGCGAGCAGGCCGCCCTCCCGGGCGATGGCGAAGGCCCGGTCGAAGTCGCGGGCCATCCCGCGCCGCTCGTCGTTGGAGAGGCCGAAGCCGACGACGCCCCGGTCCGCGTATCGCACGGCGAGGCGCGCGAGGGTCCTGGCGTCCAGCGGGTGCTTCATCCGGTTCGCCGCGATGACCACCCGGATCGGCAGCCCGGTCTCGCGCGAGGCGGCGTCCACCGCGTCCAGGATGATCTCGATCGCCGGGATCAGCCCGCCGAGCAGCGGCGCGTACGAGGTGGGGTCGACCTGGATCTCCAGCCAGCCCGACCCGTCCGCCACGTCCTCCTGGGCGGCCTCGCGCACGAGGCGCTGGATGTCCTCGGGGGCCCGCAGGCAGGACCGGGCGATGTCGTAGAGCCGCTGGAAGCGGAACCAGCCCCGTTCGTCCGTCGCACGCAGTTTGGGCGGCTCGCCGCCGGTCAGGGCCTCGGGCAGCCGCACCCCGTACTTGTCGGCGAGTTCCAGCAGCGTCGTGGGCCGCATCGACCCGGTGAAGTGCAGGTGCAGGTGGGCCTTGGGCAGCTGCCGGACATCACGTTCCATGGCCGATCGCCTTCTGTAGCTGTTACGCTCCGCACTGTGCCGAAAGGCCGCGGGCAGGGCTTGTCCGTCGTATGGCCTGTGTGCGCATACGAGAAGCCCCCTTCGCAGGGGGAGGAGTCACTGCAAGATCCTGCCGCAAGGATCTCGGACCAGGCAGCCGGATTCACCGAACGAGGGCTTGCCTGAACGCATAAGCGGGCCCTCGGCCGAGCCGGGGACCCGCTTATGCGCATGGCGAGGCGTTACGCCTTCGCCTCGCCCAGCAGCTTCTGGAGGCGCGAGACGCCCTCGACCAGGTCGTCGTCGCCCAGCGCGTACGACAGGCGCAGGTAGCCCGGCGTGCCGAACGCCTCGCCCGGGACGACGGCCACCTCGGCCTCGTCCAGGATCAGCGCCGCGAGCTCCACCGAGGTCTCCGGGCGCTTGCCGCGGATCTCCTTGCCGAGCAGCTCCTTGACCGACGGGTACGCGTAGAACGCGCCCTCGGGCTCCGGGCAGAACACGCCGTCGATGTCGTTGAGCATCCGCACGATGGTCTTGCGGCGCCGGTCGAACGCGGTGCGCATCTCGGCGACCGCGTCCAGGTTCCCGGAGATGGCGGCCAGCGCGGCGGCCTGCGAGACGTTGGCGACGTTGGACGTGGCGTGCGACTGGAGGTTGGTCGCGGCCTTCACGACGTCCTTGGGGCCGATGATCCACCCGACGCGCCAGCCGGTCATCGCGTACGTCTTGGCGACGCCGTTGACCACGATGCACTTGTCGCGCAGCTCGGGCACGATCGCCGGGAGCGAGGTGAACTTCGCGTCGCCGTAGACCAGGTGCTCGTAGATCTCGTCGGTCATCACCCACAGGCCGTGCTCGACGGCCCAGCGGCCGATCGCCTCGGCGTCCGCCTCGCTGTAGACCGCGCCGGTCGGGTTCGACGGGGAGACGAACAGGACGACCTTCGTACGCTCGGTGCGGGCGGCCTCGAGCTGCTCGACGGAGACCCGGTAACCGGTGGTCTCGTCGGCCACGACCTCCACCGGCACGCCGCCGGCCAGCCGGATCGACTCGGGGTAGGTGGTCCAGTACGGGGCCGGGACGATGACCTCGTCGCCCGGGTCGAGGATCGCGGCGAACGCCTCGTAGATCGCCTGCTTGCCGCCGTTGGTCACCAGGATCTGGGAGGCGTCGACCTCGTAACCGGAGTCGCGCAGCGTCTTCTCCGCGATGGCGGCCTTGAGCTCGGGGAGCCCGCCCGCCGGGGTGTAGCGGTGGTACTTCGGGGTGCGGCAGGCCTCGACCGCGGCGTCGACGATGTAGCCGGGCGTCGGGAAGTCGGGCTCGCCGGCACCGAAGCCGATCACCGGACGGCCGGCGGCCTTGAGGGCCTTGGCCTTGGCGTCGACGGCGAGGGTGGCGGACTCGGAGATGGCACCGATGCGGGCGGAGACCCGGCTCTCGGACGGAGAAGTAGCAGCGCTCATGCCCCCCATGCTCGCAGACCGTTTTCCGCGTCGGCACAGGGGTTTCAGGGACCGGACAGCACTCGGACAGCATGCGGACAGGAAGGGGCCAGGAGCGGTCAGGAGCTTTCTGTTCGACGCCGGGCCGCTGAGCACGTACACTCTCCTGTCGTTGGCCTTCACCAGCCGCGCCGTTCCTGCACTCGGGTCATCCGGGAACATGCGGTAGGTTGGTGGAATCCACAAAGGGTCGTAGCTCAATTGGTAGAGCACTGGTCTCCAAAACCAGCGGTTGGGGGTTCAAGTCCCTCCGGCCCTGCTACACACTCCTTCGCCAGGATGTGTGCGCATGTACGTACTTCAATGCACCGCCGTGCGGCTCCACCGGGCGCGGCACGGCCATGACCCGGAATCAGGTGAGAAGCGTGACGGACGCCGTGGGCTCCATCGACAAGCCTGATGCCGAGGACGAGGCCCCCGAGTCGAAGAAGACCCGGAAGGGCGGCAAGCGCGGAAAGAAGGGCCCTCTGGGCCGTCTCGCGCTCTTCTACCGCCAGATCATCGCGGAGCTGCGCAAGGTCGTCTGGCCGACGCGCAACCAGCTGACGACGTACACCAGTGTGGTGATCGTGTTCGTAGTCGTCATGATTGGCCTCGTAACCGTGATTGACTTCGGATTCGCGCGGGTCATCAAGTACGTCTTCGGCTGATCCACGCGAAGGGCGCCTGATGGGCGCCCCTTTCGCATGTTCCACCCATTTGTATCCAGGAAGAAGCCACCGTGTCTGACCCGAACCTGAACGACGCCGTCGAGCCGACGGCGGGCGCCTTCGAGTCCGCCGAGGACGAGCTCGACATCGTCGAGGCGGCGGACGCCGAGGAGTCGGACCAGGCCGAAGCCGCCGACACCGACACCGACACCGACGAGGCGCCCGAGGCCGCCGCCGAGGAGACCGAGGTCGCGGCCGACGTGGAGGAGGCCGAGCCGGCCGAGCCCGTCGACGCCGTCACCGCCCTGCGCGAGGAGCTCCGCACCCTCCCGGGCGAGTGGTACGTCATCCACACGTACGCCGGTTACGAGAAGCGTGTGAAGGCCAACCTGGAGCAGCGCGCCGTCTCGCTGAACGTGGAGGAGTTCATCTATCAGGCCGAGGTGCCTGAGGAGGAAATCGTCCAGATCAAGAACGGCGAGCGCAAGAACGTCCGCCAGAACAAGCTCCCGGGCTACGTCCTGGTGCGCATGGACCTGACGAACGAGTCCTGGGGCGTCGTCCGCAACACCCCCGGCGTCACCGGCTTCGTGGGCAACGCCTACGACCCGTACCCGCTGACGCTGGACGAGATCGTCAAGATGCTCGCTCCGGAGGCCGAGGAGAAGGCCGCCCGCGAGGCCGCCGAGGCCGAGGGCAAGCCGGCTCCGGCCCGCAAGGTCGAGGTCCAGGTGCTGGACTTCGAGGTCGGCGACTCGGTCACCGTCACCGACGGCCCGTTCGCGACGCTGCAGGCGACGATCAACGAGATCAACGCCGACTCGAAGAAGGTCAAGGGCCTCGTCGAGATCTTCGGTCGCGAGACCCCGGTCGAGCTGAGCTTCGACCAGATCCAGAAGAACTGAGCTTTCCGCTCGCTTCTGGACACATGCCTACCGAGCAGGTCAGACAGGCTGTCGAAGCCGGTCTGACCTGCTTGGTTTTTGGTCGCGCAGCTATACCCGTTATCGTTGTGCGGTATGCCTGCATCCGGATGACCGGATGACGGCGAAAACTCTCACTAGGACCCGGAGAGAGCACATGCCTCCCAAGAAGAAGAAGGTCACGGGGCTTATCAAGCTCCAGATCAACGCCGGTGCGGCCAACCCGGCCCCGCCGGTCGGCCCCGCACTGGGTCAGCACGGCGTCAACATCATGGAGTTCTGCAAGGCCTACAACGCCGCGACCGAGTCGCAGCGTGGCATGGTCGTGCCGGTGGAGATCACGGTCTACGAGGACCGCTCCTTCACCTTCATCACCAAGACTCCGCCGGCCGCCAAGCTGATCCTCAAGGCCGCGGGTGTGGACAAGGGCTCCGGCGAGCCGCACAAGACCAAGGTCGCCAAGCTGACGGCCGCCCAGGTCCGCGAGATCGCCACGACGAAGCTCCCCGACCTGAACGCCAATGACCTCGACGCCGCGTCGAAGATCATCGCCGGTACCGCCCGTTCCATGGGCATCACGGTCGAAGGCTGATTCAGCCCCACCCCCTCAGTGGTAGGACCAAGCGCTGGTCCGCACCACGACTCCACACTCTGAAACCATCAGGAGTAGAAGTGAAGCGCAGCAAGAACCTCCGCGCTGCGGACGCCAAGATCGACCGGGAGCGCCTGTACGCCCCGCTCGAGGCCGTCCGTCTCGCCAAGGAGACCGCCTCCACGAAGTTCGACGGCACCGTCGAGATCGCCTTCCGCCTGGGTGTCGACCCGCGCAAGGCCGACCAGATGGTCCGCGGCACCGTGAACCTCCCGCACGGCACCGGCAAGACCGCCCGGGTCCTGGTCTTCGCGACCGGTGACCGTGCTGCGGCCGCGGAAGCCGCCGGGGCCGACATCGTCGGCTCCGACGAGCTCATCGACGAGGTGGCGAAGGGCCGTCTGGACTTCGACGCCGTCGTCGCGACCCCGGACCTCATGGGCAAGGTCGGCCGTCTCGGCCGCGTGCTCGGTCCGCGTGGTCTGATGCCGAACCCGAAGACCGGCACCGTCACCCCCGACGTCGTGAAGGCTGTCAACGACATCAAGGGCGGCAAGATCGAGTTCCGCGTCGACAAGCACTCGAACCTGCACTTCATCATCGGCAAGGTCTCCTTCGACGAGACCAAGCTGGTGGAGAACTACGCAGCGGCGCTGGAAGAGGTCCTCCGTCTGAAGCCGTCCGCCGCCAAGGGCCGCTACATCAAGAAGGCCGCGCTGGCGACCACGATGGGCCCCGGCATCCCGCTGGACTCCAACCGCACCCGTAACCTCCTCGTCGAGGAGGACCCGGCCGCCGTCTGAGCCCTCGCGCTCGTACGACCGCCGCGTCGCGTGTGACATAGGACGGGCCCCGCAACCTTTCGAGGTGCGGGGCTCGTCCTCATTCGTACGTGTACATGGCTGTCGGTGCCCTGCGTTAGCGTGGGTCACCGAGAGTCGAACGAGGGGTGGAATCACAGATGTTGACCAATACCGTACGGCGCGTGGGTCTGTCCGTGGCCGTGGTGGCGGCGCTGACGTCGGTCGCGGCCTGTGGCGGATCGGACGACGGCGGCAGCAAGGGCGGGAGCAAGAAGGAGAGCGCCGGCGGCTCCGTGGCGAAGGTCGACCCGATCGCCGCGCTGGTCGCCGTCCAGAAGAAGACCGGTCAGGCGCAGTCGGCCCGGATCGACAGCACGATGACCATGGGCAGCACGATGTCCACGAAGCAGTCGGGCGTCATCGACTGGTCCGACGGGATCACCGGCACCCTGAAGATCACCCCCACCGCTGGCGCCATGGCCGACAGCGTGAAGAAGCTCGGCGGCAACGGCACGATGGAGGCCCGCTACCTCAAGGACGGGTACGCGGTGGACATGGGCGAGGCCATGTCCCAGCAGACCGGCGGCAAGCGCTGGATCAGCTACAGCTACGACGACCTCGCGAAGCTCGCCGGAGCCTCTGGCGCGGTGATGAAGGACCAGATGCAGAACAGCACCCCCGAGCAGGGAGTGAAGTCGCTGCTGGCCTCCGGTGACGTCAAGAAGGTCGGCCAGGAGGACGTGCGCGGCGTCAGCGCCACGCACTACTCGGGCACGGTCGACGTCGCCGATCTCACCGCCAAGAGCAGCAACCTCGACGCCGACGAGCTCGCTGCGCTCAAGAAGCAGCTGGCCGACGGTGGGATCACCACGGAGACCATCGACATCTGGGTCGACGAGAACGACCTGCTGGTGAAGAAGACCGAGCGCGGTGACATGAAGACCGGCGAGCTCAACTCCACGGTGTACTACAGCGACTACGGCACCAAGGTCTCCGTCGAGCGCCCGCCGGCCGACCAGACCGTCGACTTCGCGGAGCTGATGGAGCAGCAGCAGGGCACCTCTTCGTAACCCGGTTCCGGGGGGTGCAAACCTCCCGGGACCGACTCGAGATGTCTCGAGACGGGACGGATTTGCCCGACGCGACTCGAGTCGCGTACGCTTCTGCAGAAGCCAAAGACCGCTGGTCGTTGTCCTGGATCCGCAAGGGTTCGGGCAACCGAAGGCTCCGTTGATGCGGACGACCTGCGCAGGTGACTGTGGAAAGCTCCCGGACTTCGTTTCGGTCGAGCTACGCCCTGGCGCCTGCGCCGGGGCGTTTCGTCTTTCCGGGTCCTTTTGAGCGGTCCTCATCACCCGGAAGGAGGCCGACGCTATGGCAAGGCCCGACAAGGCTGCCGCGGTAGCCGAGCTCGCGGACCAGTTCCGCAGCTCGAACGCCGCCGTGCTGACCGAGTACCGGGGTCTCACCGTTGCACAGCTCAAGCAGCTGCGCCGTTCGCTCGGTGAGAACGCCCAGTACGCCGTGGTGAAGAACACGCTGACCAAGATTGCGGCCAACGAGGCCGGGATCGACACGCTGGACGACCTGTTCGCAGGTCCGACGGCGGTTGCCTTCGTCACCGGTGACCCGGTGGAGTCGGCGAAGGGTCTTCGTGACTTCGCCAAGGACAACCCGAACCTGATCATCAAGGGCGGTGTCCTTGACGGTAAGGCGCTGTCCGCCGATGACATCAAGCAGCTCGCGGACCTCGAGTCCCGCGAGGTTCTGCTCGCCAAGCTGGCCGGTGCCATGAAGGGCAAGCAGACCCAGGCTGCGCAGCTCTTCCAGGCGCTGCCGTCGAAGTTCGTCCGCACTGCGGAAGCGCTTCGCGTCAAGCTGGAGGAGCAGGGCGGTGCCGGTACGCCGGCTCCCGCCGAGGCCGCCGAGTAATCACGCTCAGCGGTCCAGCGGGCTCCACGTACGCCCGCCGACATGTACATCCGGCACCTGCCGAATAGTGGAAGGACGCCATCATGGCGAAGCTCAGCCAGGAAGACCTGCTCGCTCAGTTCGAGGAGCTCACCCTCATCGAGCTCTCCGAGTTCGTGAAGGCCTTCGAGGAGAAGTTCGACGTCACCGCCGCCGCGGCCGTCGCCGTCGCGGGCCCGGCCCAGGGTGGCCCGGCCGCCCCGGCCGAGGAGGAGAAGGACGAGTTCGACGTCGTCCTCACCGCCGCCGGTGACAAGAAGATCCAGGTCATCAAGGTCGTGCGCGAGCTGACCTCCCTCGGCCTGAAGGAGGCCAAGGACCTCGTCGACGGCGCCCCGAAGCCCGTCCTCGAGAAGGTCGCCAAGGACGCCGCGGAGAAGGCTGCCGAGTCCCTCAAGGGCGCCGGCGCCTCCGTCGAGGTCAAGTGACCTCAGGAGTCGTCTGACTCCTCAGGACACCCGTGCCGCGAGGCGCGGAGTCACATCGCGAAAGGCGATCACCCGTTCGGGTGGTCGCCTTTCGGCGTCCCCGGGGCGGGTGCCTTGCCCTTCCCGCGTTGACGAGTATCGTGATCTTCGCCGTGCGCCTCTCGTGGGGTGCGCGGCCGCCGCCGGGGGCGGCATACGCGGGGCCGGAGGGCCGACGGGGCCGAGGGGGCCCTTGACGAACCGCACGCGGCGCGCAATTCTCAAGGCGCGGCGCCGAATCGATCCGAATCCGAGGCATGGATCGACGGTGAAGCGGGCAGTAAAGAAGAGCGCACCTCGCGCAGGGCTGGACAAGGGTGTTGAAACAAGCTGTTGAGAGCAACGTGGGTCTCTGAGAACCCCGACTGGACATCAGTGTGGCACTTGGCTACACTGACCCTTTGCGCTGCCTGTTAGCTGCCTCCTGCCCGTCACCAGGGGCATACCCATCTCGTGCATCGTGGACCGAACCTCCCTGACCGGGGATTTTCTGCCCTCATGTCCAATTTGGGACCGGTACGCGCGTAGTGAGTCCGAGCCCTCGGAAGGACCCCCTCTTGGCCGCCTCGCGCAACGCCTCGACCGCGAATACGAACAACGGCGCCAGCACCGCCCCGCTGCGCATCTCTTTTGCAAAGATCAAGGAGCCCCTCGAGGTTCCGAACCTCCTCGCGCTGCAGACCGAGAGCTTTGACTGGCTCCTCGGCAACGCCGCCTGGAAGGCTCGCGTCGAGGCTGCTCTGGACAGTGGACAAGACGTCCCCACCAAGTCCGGCCTCGAGGAGATCTTCGAGGAGATCTCACCGATCGAAGACTTCTCCGGGTCGATGTCGCTCACGTTCCGCGACCACCGCTTCGAGCCCCCGAAGAACTCGATCGACGAGTGCAAGGAGCGCGACTTCACGTTCGCCGCCCCGCTCTTCGTCACGGCCGAGTTCACCAACAACGAGACCGGCGAGATCAAGTCCCAGACGGTCTTCATGGGCGACTTCCCGCTCATGACCAACAAGGGCACCTTCGTCATCAACGGCACCGAGCGTGTCGTGGTGTCGCAGCTGGTCCGCTCGCCGGGTGTCTACTTCGACTCGTCGATCGACAAGACGTCCGACAAGGACATCTTCTCCGCCAAGATCATCCCCTCCCGGGGTGCCTGGCTGGAGATGGAGATCGACAAGCGCGACATGGTCGGTGTGCGCATCGACCGCAAGCGCAAGCAGTCCGTCACCGTCCTCCTGAAGGCTCTCGGCTGGACCACCGAGCAGATCCTCGAGGAGTTCGGCGAGTACGAGTCGATGCGCGCCACCCTGGAGAAGGACCACACCCAGGGCCAGGACGACGCGCTGCTCGACATCTACCGCAAGCTCCGCCCGGGCGAGCCGCCCACCCGCGAGGCCGCTCAGACGCTGCTCGAGAACCTCTACTTCAACCCGAAGCGCTACGACCTCGCGAAGGTCGGCCGCTACAAGGTGAACAAGAAGCTCGGCGCCGACGAGCCGCTGGACGCCGGCGTGCTCACCACCGACGACGTCATCGCGACCATCAAGTACCTGGTCAAGCTGCACGCCGGTGAGACCGAGACCGTGGGCGAGTCCGGCCGGACGATCGTCGTCGAGACCGACGACATCGACCACTTCGGCAACCGCCGTCTGCGCAACGTCGGCGAGCTCATCCAGAACCAGGTCCGTACGGGTCTCGCCCGTATGGAGCGCGTCGTGCGCGAGCGCATGACGACCCAGGACGTCGAGGCGATCACGCCGCAGACCCTGATCAACATCCGGCCGGTCGTCGCCTCCATCAAGGAGTTCTTCGGCACCAGCCAGCTGTCGCAGTTCATGGACCAGAACAACCCGCTGTCGGGTCTCACCCACAAGCGCCGTCTGTCGGCTCTCGGCCCGGGTGGTCTGTCCCGTGAGCGGGCCGGCTTCGAGGTCCGAGACGTGCACCCGTCCCACTACGGACGCATGTGCCCGATCGAGACCCCCGAAGGCCCGAACATCGGTCTGATCGGTTCGCTCGCCTCGTACGGCCGCGTCAACGCGTTCGGCTTCATCGAGACCCCGTACCGCAAGGTCGTCGACGGCCAGGTCACCGATGAGGTCGACTACGTCACCGCCGACGAGGAAGACCGTTTCGTCATCGCCCAGGCGAACGCGACGCTCTCCGACGACCTGCGCTTCACCGAGCCCCGCGTGCTGGTCCGCCGTCGTGGCGGAGAGGTCGACTACGTCCCCGGTGACGAGGTCGACTACATGGACGTCTCGCCGCGCCAGATGGTGTCCGTCGCCACCGCGATGATCCCGTTCCTGGAGCACGACGACGCCAACCGTGCCCTCATGGGCGCGAACATGATGCGCCAGGCGGTCCCGCTCATCAAGAGCGAGGCCCCGCTGGTCGGCACCGGCATGGAGTACCGCTGCGCCACCGACGCCGGTGACGTGCTGAAGGCCGAGAAGGACGGTGTGGTCCAGGAGGTCTCCGCGGACTACATCACCGTGACGAACGACGACGGTACGTACACCACGTACCGCATCGCGAAGTTCATGCGCTCCAACCAGGGCACCTCGGTCAACCAGAAGGTCGTCGTCGCCGAGGGCGACCGGATCGTCGCCGACCAGGTGCTCGCCGACGGTCCGGCCACCGAGAACGGTGAGATGGCCCTCGGCAAGAACCTGCTCGTGGCGTTCATGCCGTGGGAGGGTCACAACTACGAGGACGCGATCATCCTGTCGCAGCGCCTCGTGCAGGACGACGTCCTCTCCTCGATCCACATCGAGGAGCACGAGGTCGACGCCCGTGACACCAAGCTCGGTCCGGAGGAGATCACCCGGGACATCCCGAACGTCTCCGAAGAGGTCCTCGCGGACCTCGACGAGCGCGGCATCATCCGGATCGGCGCCGAGGTCACGGCCGGTGACATCCTCGTCGGCAAGGTCACGCCCAAGGGCGAGACCGAGCTGACCCCCGAGGAGCGCCTGCTCCGCGCGATCTTCGGCGAGAAGGCGCGCGAAGTGCGCGACACCTCGCTGAAGGTGCCGCACGGCGAGATCGGCAAGATCATCGGCGTTCGCGTCTTCGACCGTGAGGAGGGCGACGAGCTGCCGCCCGGCGTGAACCAGCTGGTCCGCGTCTACGTCGCGCAGAAGCGCAAGATCACCGACGGTGACAAGCTCGCCGGCCGTCACGGCAACAAGGGCGTCATCTCGAAGATCCTGCCGATCGAGGACATGCCGTTCCTGGAGGACGGCACCCCGGTCGACATCATCCTCAACCCGCTGGGTGTCCCGTCCCGAATGAACCCGGGACAGGTCCTTGAGATCCACCTCGGCTGGCTCGCCAGCCGCGGCTGGGACGTCTCCGGCCTCGGTGACGAGTGGGCCAAGCGCCTCCAGGTCATCGGCGCCGACCAGGTGGCCCCCGGTACCAACGTCGCCACGCCCGTCTTTGACGGTGCGCGCGAGGACGAGATCTCCGGTCTCTTCGAGGCCACGATCCCGAACCGCGACGGCATGCGTCTGGTGCAGCCCTCCGGCAAGGCCAACCTGTTCGACGGCCGCTCCGGCGAGCCGTTCCCGGAGCCGGTCTCGGTCGGCTACATGTACATCCTCAAGCTGCACCACCTGGTCGACGACAAGCTCCACGCCCGCTCGACCGGCCCGTACTCCATGATCACGCAGCAGCCGCTGGGTGGTAAGGCGCAGTTCGGTGGTCAGCGATTCGGTGAGATGGAGGTGTGGGCCCTTGAGGCCTACGGCGCCGCTTACGCCCTCCAGGAACTGCTGACGATCAAGTCCGACGACGTCACGGGCCGCGTGAAGGTCTACGAGGCGATCGTCAAGGGCGAGAACATCCCCGAGCCGGGCATTCCCGAGTCCTTCAAGGTGCTCATCAAGGAAATGCAGTCGCTCTGCCTCAACGTGGAGGTGCTGTCCTCGGACGGCATGTCCATCGAGATGCGCGACACGGACGAGGACGTCTTCCGCGCGGCGGAGGAGCTCGGTATCGACCTGTCCCGGCGCGAGCCGAGCAGCGTCGAAGAGGTCTGACGGGTTGGCCGGCCGGATCCCCGTGATCCGGCCGGCTCTCCCCGGACCCGTTCAGACCATTGCTGAAGTGCCCCGATTTTCTCGCGTGATGCGAGGGGGCTCGAACCCCCGAAAGAGGGATTGACGACAAGTGCTCGACGTCAACTTCTTCGACGAGCTGCGGATCGGCCTTGCCACCGCGGACGACATCCGGACCTGGTCCCACGGCGAGGTCAAGAAGCCGGAGACCATCAACTACCGCACCCTCAAGCCCGAAAAGGACGGACTCTTCTGCGAGAAGATCTTCGGTCCGACCCGGGACTGGGAGTGCTACTGCGGCAAGTACAAGCGTGTCCGCTTCAAGGGCATCATCTGTGAGCGCTGTGGCGTCGAGGTCACGCGCGCCAAGGTGCGCCGTGAGCGCATGGGCCACATCGAGCTTGCCGCTCCCGTCACCCACATCTGGTACTTCAAGGGCGTCCCGTCGCGCCTGGGCTACCTGCTGGACCTCGCGCCGAAGGACCTTGAGAAGGTCATCTACTTCGCCGCGTACATGATCACGTTCGTCGACGAGGAGCGCCGCACCCGCGACCTCCCGTCGCTGGAGGCGCACGTCTCCGTCGAGCGCCAGCAGGTCGAGAACCGCCGCGACTCCGACCTGGAGAACCGCGCCAAGAAGCTCGAGACCGACCTGGCCGAGCTGGAGGCCGAGGGCGCCAAGGCCGACGTGCGCCGCAAGGTGCGCGAGGGTGCCGAGCGCGAGATGAAGCAGCTGCGCGACCGTGCGCAGCGCGAGATCGACCGCCTCGACGAGGTGTGGAGCCGCTTCAAGAACCTCAAGGTCCAGGACCTGGAGGGCGACGAGCTGCTCTACCGCGAGCTGCGTGACCGCTTCGGCACGTACTTCGACGGCTGCATGGGCGCCGCCGCGCTGCAGAAGCGCCTGGAGTCCTTCGACCTCGACGAGGAGGCCGAGCGCCTCCGCGAGATCATCCGTACCGGCAAGGGCCAGAAGAAGACCCGTGCGCTCAAGCGCCTCAAGGTCGTCTCCGCGTTCCTGCAGACCAGCAACAAGCCCAAGGGCATGGTGCTCGACTGCGTGCCGGTCATCCCGCCGGACCTGCGTCCGATGGTGCAGCTGGACGGTGGCCGCTTCGCGACCTCCGACCTGAACGACCTGTACCGCCGCGTGATCAACCGCAACAACCGCCTGAAGCGGCTTCTCGACCTCGGCGCGCCCGAGATCATCGTGAACAACGAGAAGCGCATGCTCCAGGAGGCCGTGGACGCCCTCTTCGACAACGGTCGTCGTGGCCGTCCGGTCACCGGTCCCGGCAACCGCCCCCTGAAGTCCCTCAGCGACATGCTGAAGGGCAAGCAGGGCCGCTTCCGTCAGAACCTGCTCGGCAAGCGCGTGGACTACTCCGCGCGTTCCGTGATCGTCGTCGGTCCGCAGCTCAAGCTGCACCAGTGCGGTCTGCCGAAGGCGATGGCGCTGGAGCTCTTCAAGCCGTTCGTGATGAAGCGCCTGGTCGACCTGAACCACGCGCAGAACATCAAGTCGGCCAAGCGCATGGTCGAGCGCGGACGCACCGTGGTGTACGACGTCCTCGAAGAGGTCATCGCCGAGCACCCGGTGCTGCTGAACCGTGCGCCCACCCTGCACCGCCTCGGTATCCAGGCCTTCGAGCCGCAGCTGGTCGAGGGCAAGGCCATCCAGATCCACCCGCTCGTCTGCACCGCGTTCAACGCGGACTTCGACGGTGACCAGATGGCCGTGCACCTGCCGCTCTCCGCGGAGGCGCAGGCCGAGGCCCGCATCCTGATGCTGTCCTCGAACAACATCCTGAAGCCGGCCGACGGTCGCCCCGTCACCATGCCGACCCAGGACATGGTGCTGGGCCTGTTCTTCCTGACCACCGACGGCGAGCTCCGCGACACCAAGGGCGAGGGGCGCGCGTTCGGCTCCACGGCCGAGGCGATCATGGCGTTCGACGCCGGCGAGCTGGCGCTCCAGTCGTCCGTCGACATCCGCTTCCCGGTGGGCACCATCCCGCCGCGTGGCTGGGTGCCGCCGGTCGCCGAGGAGGGCGAGCCCGAGTACCAGCCGGGTGACACCTTCCGGCTGCGGACGAGCCTGGGCCGCGCGCTCTTCAACGAGCTGCTGCCCGAGGACTACCCGTTCGTCGACTACTCGGTCGGCAAGAAGCAGCTCTCCGAGATCGTCAACGACCTCGCCGAGCGCTACCCCAAGGTCATCGTGGCGGCGACGCTCGACAACCTGAAGGCGGCCGGCTTCCACTGGGCGACCCGTTCGGGCGTCACCGTGGCCATCTCCGACGTCGTCGTGCCCGAGGCCAAGAAGGCCATCGTCAAGGGCTACGAGGAGCAGGACGAGAAGGTCCAGAAGCAGTACGAGCGCGGCCTGATCACCAAGGACGAGCGCACGCAGGAGCTCATCGCGATCTGGACCAAGGCGACCAACGAGGTTGCCGAGGCGATGAACGCGAACTTCCCCAAGACGAACCCCATCTTCATGATGGTTGACTCGGGTGCCCGAGGAAACATGATGCAGATGCGTCAGATCGCGGGTATGCGTGGTCTGGTGTCCAACGCCAAGAACGAGACGATCCCTCGTCCCATCAAGGCGTCCTTCCGTGAGGGCCTCACCGTTCTGGAGTACTTCATCTCCACGCACGGTGCCCGTAAGGGTCTGGCGGACACCGCCCTGCGTACCGCCGACTCGGGTTACCTGACCCGTCGTCTGGTGGACGTCTCGCAGGACGTGATCATTCGCGAGGAGGACTGCGGCACCGACCGCGGCCTCAAGCTGAAGATCGCCGTCAAGGGTGCCGACGGTGTCCTCCGCAAGACGGACGACGTCGAGACCTCGGTCTACGCCCGCATGCTCGCCGAGGACGTCGTCGTCGACGGCAAGGTCATCGCGCCTGCCAACGTCGACCTCGGTGACGTCCTGATCGACGCCCTGGTGGGCGCCGGCGTCGAGGAGGTCAAGACCCGCTCGGTCCTGACCTGCGAGTCCGCGGTCGGCACCTGTGCCTTCTGCTACGGACGCTCGCTCGCCACCGGCAAGCTGGTCGACATCGGTGAGGCGGTCGGCATCATCGCCGCCCAGTCCATCGGTGAGCCCGGTACCCAGCTGACGATGCGTACCTTCCACACCGGTGGTGTGGCCGGTGACGACATCACCCAGGGTCTGCCGCGTGTCGTCGAGCTCTTCGAGGCGCGTACGCCCAAGGGTGTCGCCCCGATCTCCGAGTCCGCGGGCCGCGTCCGCATCGAGGAGACCGAGAAGACCAAGAAGCTCGTCGTCACCCCGGACGACGGCAGCGACGAGATCGCCTTCCCGATCTCCAAGCGCGCCCGTCTCCTGGTGGGCGAGGGCGACCCCGTCGAGGTGGGCCAGAAGCTCACCGTGGGTGCCACCAACCCGCACGATGTGCTGCGCATCCTCGGCCAGCGCGCGGTCCAGGTGCACCTGGTCGGCGAGGTCCAGAAGGTCTACAACTCGCAGGGCGTGTCGATCCACGACAAGCACATCGAGATCATCATCCGGCAGATGCTCCGCCGCGTGACGATCATCGAGTCCGGCGACGCGGAGCTGCTGCCGGGCGAGCTCGTCGAGCGCTCGAAGTTCGAGACCGAGAACCGTCGTGTGGTCACCGAGGGCGGTCACCCCGCCTCCGGCCGTCCGCAGCTGATGGGTATCACCAAGGCCTCGCTGGCGACGGAATCCTGGCTGTCGGCCGCCTCCTTCCAGGAGACGACCCGAGTCCTGACGGACGCGGCGATCAACGCCAAGTCCGACAGCCTCATCGGCCTCAAGGAGAACGTCATCATCGGTAAGCTCATCCCGGCCGGTACGGGCCTGGCCCGCTACCGCAACATCCGGGTCGAGCCGACCGAGGAGGCCAAGGCCGCGATGTACTCGGCCGTCGGCTACGACGACATCGACTACTCGCCGTTCGGCACGGGCTCCGGCCAGGCCGTTCCGCTGGAGGACTACGACTACGGTCCGTACAACCAGTAGCAGGTAGTGAGAAGGGCGCCCATCCCGTCATCGACGGGGTGGGCGCCCTTCTGCGTGCGGTGGTCAGCCGATGGCTATCCGGGGGTGTGCGTTCGGGCTGATCCAGCCCATGATCCGGTCCATGGTCGCCCGGGGGACGGAGACGCAGCCGGCGGTCGCGCCGCTGCCGTTGACGTGCAGGAAGATGCCGGCGCCCCGGCCGGGCACGGCCGGCCACCGGTTGTAGTTGATGACGAGCGCCTTGGCGTACTGCGTGGGGTAGTTCACCAGGTGCTCGCTGCCTCGTACACCGCTCTCCGTCAGGGGGAAGTCCGCGCCGGCCGCGGAGTGCATCTGGTTGTAGTACTTCGACTCCGGGTCCTCCACCCACCAGTGGGTGCTGTTGACCACGGTGTACGGCATCGCCGTGCCCCCGGCCTGGACGCCGAAGCCCTCGGTGAGGGTGTAGGTGCCGTTCGGGGTCGTGTACGTGTTCTGGCGCCGGGTGGACCCGTTGGTCACTCCGTTGGAGCCGACACGTCCGGCCGTGGTGGAGAACTGTGCCTTCCACCCCGCCGAGCCCTTCTGCCACGCGGTCACGGTCGCGTACGAGCCGGAGGCGCGCACGGTGATCAGCTGGGTGGCGTTGCCCACGGAGACCGGTACGGGGAAGGACGGGGCGGCGGGCGGCTTCGACGCGGTCTTCGTGGGCTCTGTCTTCGTACCGGAGGCGCGCTTCGGCGAGGCCGAACCGGTGGGCCGCTTCGAGGGGGACGCGGATGCGGAGGCCGACGCCGAGGGTGAGGGGGACGCGGAGGCGGAGGCGGAGGCGGAAGTGGAGGGGGATGGGGAACCTGACGGCTCCGTGCTCTCCTCGTCGGCGGCCACCGAGGCGGCCGGGGGATCCGAGGGGGCGGCTGCTGAGTCGTCCGAGGCCTGACTGCCGCAGGCTGAGCCGAGCAGCAGCACGCTCACAGTGGCGAGGGTGGCGACGACGGGACGGGACACGACCTGCACGTGGTGCTCCTGAAGGGCGGGAGGACGGCTGGAGGTGTGGGGGGCACGTACGCGGGAGCGCTCGGGAGGGTGGTGCTGGGGCCCGGAGCTCCAATACGCGCGTTCCGTAGTGTAGTTGGTGCGCCGCGAGAGAGGATGGAGCCGCCCGCGTCCGGCCCGGCCCGGTGCGGATCAGCGCATGGTTCCGGTCGACGAGAACTTTCAGGCCGAGGAGCGTGCGGGGCGTATGTAGGTGGAGGGGATGCATCGATGGTGCGAGACGATATGAAACTTCTGCTGGACGTCGGAATGGTCCTTGCAGTCATCGTCATTCTTGTTTTTGCGGTTCCGCACCTGTCGAATGAACGTCTTCGCCGGCGGGGTGTGCGCGTCATGGGTGTCTGCATTGCGCATTCCGCCCCGGTCGACCAGAAGGTCTCGTGTCGTATTCAATACCGAATAGGTGAGGACGAAGTCACTTTCACGACCTCCTCGTCATCTGCTCCTGCTGCTCAGATAGGGCAGCAGGTCGAAGTCCTCTACGACCGGGAGAACCCGAAACGGGCCGGCCTCGCCTATCAGGTCCCGCCAGACGGTACGAAGGTGCGCGTTTTCCTTCTGGTCATGTTTCTGCTGCTCATCGCGGCATTCGTCGTCCGTGTGCTTTCCTGACCACGTTTACGGACTCATCTCTTCTGGGGTGGCGAGGAAAAGGTTCATGGATCTGCTGGGATTCTTTTTCATGCTTGTCGGTCTGTTCTTCTGCATCCTCGGCCTAGCTGGTTTCAATAGCTTTTCGACTGTCCGGAAAATGCGTAGGCGTGGCGTCAGGACCGAGGCCGTCTGTGTTGCTCACGGAATTCCGGACGACGGTGAGATGAGGGTGGTCTGGCAGTATTCGGTCGGCGCCGAGCAAGTGCGGACAACGCTGACGACCAAGTACGCGCCCGCACCGGTGGGCTCGTCCCATCCCCTGATCTATGACTCCCGCAGGCCGCAGGACGCGCTGTTGGAGACCGAGCGAAGCCTGGACAGTACGGGGCTGAAGAGGGCAATCGTGCTCGGCGCCCTGGTGGGGGTTCCATTTGTCGCCGTGGGCGCGTGGCTGCTGGGGTCCTACTGACTCGCGGGTGCGGCCGGCGGTGAGCGAGGGACCGGGCCCGCCCCGGCCCCCGGAGCCGAAGCTCCCGGGTGCCCACGATTCCCCGGCTGCGCCCTCCGTCGCGCCGGCCGGCCGGAGGCGCGAACCGCGTCGCGCCCGACGGTGAGCCCCTGTGACGTGGGACACGGGGTAGCGTGCGAGGTGGGGCGCTGCCTTGGGATCACCCCGGAGCGGGCGTCGGCCTCAGGGCATTTGTTTTGACCGCAGTCCATGAGGTAGGTACGCTCAGACCTTGTGCCTGGGGTGTGCCTGGGTTCGTGTGCGTGTCCTCAACCGCATGGCGGACCTGTCTTCGGCCACCGTGATCCGTGCTCCTCATGCCGTTCCGGTACGGGCTCGCAGGATCCGACACACCCGACCGCGTGGGTCGGCGACGTTCCAGGTTAGTTTCACCGACGGCACACAGAAACCGGAGAAGTAGTGCCTACGATCCAGCAGCTGGTCCGGAAGGGCCGGCAGGACAAGGTCGAGAAGAACAAGACGCCCGCGCTCGAGGGTTCGCCCCAGCGCCGCGGCGTCTGCACGCGTGTGTTCACGACCACCCCGAAGAAGCCGAACTCCGCGCTCCGGAAGGTCGCACGTGTGCGTCTGACCTCGGGCATCGAGGTCACGGCCTACATCCCGGGTGAGGGACACAACCTGCAGGAGCACTCCATCGTGCTCGTGCGTGGTGGCCGTGTGAAGGACCTGCCGGGTGTTCGTTACAAGATCATCCGCGGCTCGCTCGACACCCAGGGTGTCAAGAACCGCAAGCAGGCCCGCAGCCGCTACGGCGCCAAGAAGGAGAAGTAAGAATGCCTCGTAAGGGCCCCGCCCCGAAGCGCCCGGTCATCATCGACCCGGTCTACAGCTCTCCTCTTGTCACGTCGCTGATCAACAAGATCCTGCTCGACGGCAAGCGTTCCACCGCCGAGCGGATCGTGTACGGCGCCATGGAGGGTCTTCGTGAGAAGACCGGCGCCGACCCGGTGATCACGCTGAAGCGCGCGCTGGAGAACGTCAAGCCCTCGCTCGAGGTCAAGTCCCGCCGTGTCGGTGGCGCCACCTACCAGGTGCCGATCGAGGTCAAGCCCGGTCGTGCCGCCACCCTCGCGCTGCGCTGGGTCGTGGGTTACTCCCGCGCCCGCCGCGAGAAGACGATGACCGAGCGGCTCATGAACGAGCTGCTCGACGCCTCGAACGGTCTTGGCGCTGCCGTCAAGAAGCGTGAGGACACCCACAAGATGGCCGAGTCCAACAAGGCCTTCGCGCACTACCGCTGGTAGTCGCTACCCCCATCGAGACCGAGAGAAGACTGAGCCTTATGGCCACCACTTCGCTTGACCTGGCCAAGGTCCGCAACATTGGGATCATGGCCCACATCGACGCGGGCAAGACGACCACCACTGAGCGGATCCTGTTCTACACCGGCGTTTCGTACAAGATCGGTGAGGTCCACGACGGCGCTGCCACGATGGACTGGATGGAGCAGGAGCAGGAGCGCGGCATCACCATCACGTCCGCCGCGACGACCTGTCACTGGCCGCTCAACGATGTTGACCACACCATCAACATCATCGACACCCCGGGTCACGTCGACTTCACCGTCGAGGTGGAGCGTTCGCTCCGCGTCCTCGACGGCGCCGTCACCGTGTTCGACGGTGTGGCCGGCGTCGAGCCGCAGTCCGAGACGGTCTGGCGTCAGGCGGACCGCTACGGCGTGCCGCGCATCTGCTTCGTCAACAAGCTCGACCGCACCGGCGCCGACTTCCTGCGCTGCGTCAACATGATCGTGGACCGCCTCGGCGCGACCCCGATCGTCATGCAGCTGCCCATCGGCGCCGAGGCGGACTTCACGGGCGTCGTCGACCTCGTGTCGATGAAGGCCTTCGTGTACCCCGAAGAGGCCGCCAAGGGCGAGATGTACAACGTCGTCGACATCCCGGAGAACCTCCAGGAGCAGGCCGACGAGTGGCGCGGCAAGCTCCTTGAGGCCGTGGCCGAGAACGACGACGCCATGATGGAGCTGTACCTGGAGGGCACCGAGCCCACCCAGGACCAGCTGCACGAGGCGATCCGCCGCATCACGCTGGCCTCCCGCGGCAGCGCCGACTCCGTCACGGTCACCCCGGTGTTCTGTGGCACGGCGTTCAAGAACAAGGGCGTCCAGCCCCTGCTCGACGCGGTCGTCCGCTACCTGCCCTCCCCCCTGGACGTCGAGGCCATCGAGGGCCACGACCCCAAGGACGCCGAGACCGTCATCAAGCGCAAGCCCTCGGACGACGAGCCGCTCTCGGCTCTGGCGTTCAAGATCGCGAGCGACCCGCACCTCGGCAAGCTCACCTTCGTCCGGATCTACTCCGGTCGCCTGGACGCCGGCACCGCGGTGCTGAACTCCGTCAAGGGCAAGAAGGAGCGCATCGGCAAGATCTACCGCATGCACGCAAACAAGCGTGAGGAGATCGACTCGGTGGGCGCCGGCGACATCATCGCCGTCATGGGCCTGAAGCAGACCACCACCGGTGAGACGCTGTGCGACGACAAGAACCCGGTCATCCTGGAGTCCATGGACTTCCCGGCGCCGGTCATTCAGGTCGCGATCGAGCCCAAGTCCAAGGGTGACCAGGAGAAGCTGGGTGTCGCCATCCAGCGCCTCTCCGAGGAGGACCCGTCCTTCCAGGTGCACTCCGACGAGGAGACCGGCCAGACCATCATCGGTGGTATGGGCGAGCTTCACCTCGAGGTGCTCGTCGACCGCATGAAGCGCGAGTTCCGCGTCGAGGCGAACGTCGGCAAGCCGCAGGTCGCGTACCGCGAGACGATCCGCAAGGCCGTCGAGCGCATCGACTACACGCACAAGAAGCAGACTGGTGGTACCGGCCAGTTCGCGAAGGTGCAGATCGCCATTGAGCCCCTTGAGGGCGGCGACGCGTCGTACGAGTTCGTCAACAAGGTCACCGGTGGCCGCATCCCCCGTGAGTACATCCCCTCGGTGGACGCGGGTGCCCAGGAAGCCATGCAGTTCGGCATCCTGGCCGGTTACGAGATGGTCGGCGTCCGCGTCATCCTTCTCGACGGTGGTTACCACGAGGTCGACTCCTCGGAGCTCGCCTTCAAGATCGCCGGTTCGCAGGCGTTCAAGGAGGGTGCCCGCAAGGCGTCCCCCGTGCTCCTTGAGCCGATGATGGCCGTCGAGGTCACCACGCCCGAGGACTACATGGGCGATGTCATCGGCGACCTCAACTCCCGCCGTGGCCAGATCCAGGCCATGGAGGAGCGCAGCGGCGCTCGCGTCGTGAAGGGCCTCGTGCCCCTCTCGGAGATGTTCGGCTACGTCGGAGACCTCCGCAGCAAGACCTCGGGTCGCGCAAGCTACTCGATGCAGTTCGACTCCTACGCCGAGGTTCCGCGGAACGTCGCCGAGGAGATCATCGCGAAGGCCAAGGGCGAGTAACTCTCCCGAGCTCACGCTTTAGGCTTGTCACCGGAGCCCGTGGGGCATTCGTCGCGCAGTTCACACTTCGTGGAGAATGCCCCCGGGGGCCGGCATCCCAGCAAAGATCACCTGGCGCCGATGAAGCAAGGCGTACAGAACCACTCCACAGGAGGACCCAGTGGCGAAGGCGAAGTTCGAGCGGACTAAGCCGCACGTCAACATCGGCACCATCGGTCACATCGACCACGGTAAGACGACCCTCACGGCCGCCATTACCAAGGTGCTGCACGACGCGTACCCCGACCTGAACGAGGCCTCGGCCTTCGACCAGATCGACAAGGCTCCCGAGGAGCGCCAGCGCGGTATCACCATCTCCATCGCGCACGTCGAGTACCAGACGGAGTCGCGTCACTACGCGCACGTCGACTGCCCGGGTCACGCGGACTACATCAAGAACATGATCACCGGTGCCGCGCAGATGGACGGCGCCATTCTCGTGGTCGCCGCCACCGACGGCCCGATGCCGCAGACCAAGGAGCACGTGCTCCTGGCCCGCCAGGTCGGCGTTCCGTACATCGTCGTCGCCCTGAACAAGGCCGACATGGTGGACGACGAGGAGATCCTGGAGCTCGTCGAGCTCGAGGTCCGCGAGCTGCTCTCCGAGTACGAGTTCCCGGGCGACGACCTTCCGGTCGTCAAGGTCTCGGCGCTCAAGGCCCTCGAGGGCGACAAGGAGTGGGGCAACACCGTCCTCGAGCTCATGAAGGCCGTGGACGAGAACATCCCGCAGCCCGAGCGCGACGTCGAGAAGCCGTTCCTGATGCCGATCGAGGACGTCTTCACGATCACCGGTCGTGGCACCGTCGTCACCGGCCGCATCGAGCGTGGTGTCCTCAAGGTCAACGAGACCGTCGACATCGTCGGTATCAAGACCGAGAAGACCACCACCACGGTCACCGGCATCGAGATGTTCCGCAAGCTGCTCGACGAGGGCCAGGCCGGTGAGAACGTCGGTCTGCTCCTCCGTGGCATCAAGCGCGAGGACGTCGAGCGCGGCCAGGTCATCATCAAGCCGGGTTCGGTCACGCCGCACACGGACTTCCAGGCCCAGGCCTACATCCTGTCGAAGGACGAGGGTGGCCGTCACACCCCCTTCTTCAACAACTACCGCCCGCAGTTCTACTTCCGTACCACGGACGTGACGGGCGTTGTGACCCTTCCCGAGGGCACCGAGATGGTCATGCCGGGTGACAACACCCTCATGGACGTCGCGCTGATCCAGCCGGTCGCCATGGAGGAGGGCCTGAAGTTCGCCATCCGTGAGGGTGGCCGGACCGTGGGCGCCGGCCAGGTCACCAAGATCGTCAAGTAGTCACTTGACCGTCTGACCTGGTTGCTCCGCACAGAGCACCAAGAAGGGCCCCGTCCCACCGTTCACGCGGTGGGACGGGGCCCTTCGGTTTTTACGGTTACGAGGCAGCCCCGGGCCGCGGACCATGAAGACGTCCACCCTCCAGGCCGGCGGAGGTGGTGGGGTGCAGGTCCCAGTCTTGAGTGGTACGTGCATGCATGGCGGGAGTCCGGCAGAGGGCGGGCGGCGTCCTGCGGACCCCGGATGACGGGGACCACGGCCTCGTCGGGCCACTGGTGGCCCGGCTGGAACGGGAGCTGCCGGCCCACTGAGTTCGCGGCCCTTGCGTCACGCGTCCCCCGGAGACGCGGCGCCTCCGCCCTCCTCGACAGTGCCGCCGACCACGGCGTACCAACGCCGTGCCCTGACCGTGCAGTTGCACCACCAAGCGGTCAGCAGGGCGAGGGGTGTGCCTACGGGGCGGGCCCTAGGATGACCGCATGCCTACGACAAAGCGCCCATGGGCTTCGTTGGCCACGCTGCTCACCCTGCTTGTCCCCTTGGCGGGTTGCGGGACAGCAGGGAACGGCGATACCGGAACGGGGAAGCGCGCCGGTGCGTCGGGTGACAAGCCGCGTGACGAGCAGTCGATGCCAACGCCCCCGAAGACCGGTCTGGGCAACATCATCGTCGAGGGCCGGGCGATCACCGGTTCCCGGCCGTCCAGGGTTCGCAAGGTCCCCTACCGGCGCACCTATACGGACGGCGAGCTGTACTCAGCCGTTACGGGGTATAGGTCAATGGCATTCGGGCGCAATGAGCTGGAATCGGCGTACGACGACGTCCTGAACCCCGGCGCGTCCTCCCTCGGCAGTCGGCCGGGCAACGTGGTGACGGCCATTTCGCCGGCCGTCCAGCGCGCCGCCATGGATGCGCTGGACGGCCGGGAGGGTGCCGCGGTCGCTGTAGACGTGCGGACCGGGCACATCCGTGCACTGGTCAGCACTCCGTCGTACGACCCGGCCACTTTCAGCGGCAATACGATGGAAGACGGCCGCGGCTGGGACGAACTGATCGGCGACAGGCACAAGCCGTTGCTGAACCGGACCAGGAAGCAATCGACGCCGCCGGGTGAGACCTTTCATCTCGTCGTCGCGGCAGCGGCTCTGGAGAAGGGGCTCTACTCCTCGGTGGACGAGGCGACGGACACTCCGGCGTCCTACACCCCTCCCGGCAGCAGCAAGGCGCTGACCGGTGACCCCGCCCATTGCGGGAACGCTTCCATACGCACCGCGCTGCACTATGCGTGCGGAAACGTCTTCGCGCGCTTGGCGGTCGACGTAGGGGAGGCGCAACTCGCCGCGACGGCAGAGTCGTTCGGCTTCAACGACGACGAGGTGCGCATTCCGGTGATCCTCAATCCGAGCAACTACCCACGTGGACGGAGCGCGGCGGACCTGGCCGCCGCTGCCAATGGGTCCGGAGGCGTCACCGCGACGCCCGTCCAGATGGCACGGGTGATGGCCGTCATCGCGGGCGGCGGCAAGCAGGTGCATCCGCAACTGGTCACGAAGGTGGTCAGGGCCGACGGCAGCGTGGAATCGCCGGAGTATCTCGCCCAAGACGATGGACGCCGGGTAGTGGGGCAACGGACCGCTGAACAGTTGCAGTCGGCCTTGCGGACCTCGGCCGACGGCGTGACCGGGTGGGTGCAGAAGTGGGACGTGGACAGCGGCGGAGAATCGGTCTCCTGGTCTGTCTCCCTTGCTCGCTCGGGGGACGAGGGCCCGATGGCCATCGCGGTGTACATCTCCAATCCCCGAGCGTCGAGTGACCGCGCCGATGATGTGGCATCGATCGAGCGTGTCGCGGGACGAATGCGCGAGGCAGCCGCCGCGTTGCGGTGACTGGCGGGACGCGCCGAGGACCCTCAGGTCACGGCAGTGCTCAGCAGGGCGAACCGCAGTCGCTCACGGCCTGCGGCCCGGCCAGCACGTCGAACCCGAACCCGGCGGCGGCGAGCCCGGCCACGGCCACCGCCAGCCCGAGCGCGGTGCGCCGCCGCCCCCGGAGGAGGGCGAAGACGGCCAGCGCGGCGACGGTCCCGCCGACGAGCAGGACCGGCAGGCCCAGGAGGAGTACGTCGGTGTTCCGCTCGCCCTCGAAGGCGCCGAAGAGTCCCCTGCGGCCGTACGGGAGCCAGAGGGCGAGGCCCGCGAGGGCGCCGAGCAGCGCGGTGAGGAGCCCTGCGGCGGCGGTGAGGGCTTCGCGCCGGGACGTCTGTTCGGTTTCCATGCACGGAGAGACGCTCGGCCGGGCCCCGGCGGTTTCGCCTGGTCAGGCGGTTGGCGGGTCGTTGGCGGCGTCGAGAGTGAGCTCCTCTGCCGCCATGTCGAGGAAGTGGTACTCCGACACCCTGGTACGGCCGACGGCATCGAGTTTGCGCCTGTAGCGCACCCGGAAATGCACGTTGTCCCCCAAAGCCAAGCGCATGCGGTAGAGCTGTTCCGGTTCGACGCGTACGTCATACGCGGCAGCGTTCTGCGCCAGCCCGGACTTCACTTTGACCACACCGCTGCTGCGTAGCTCGGTTACACGGCCGGAGATCGTGAACTCCTGATCATCGTCCCGTGTGGCCTGGAGCCGTTTGGCGTATTGAACCCCTCGCTGCGTCAGGTCTGCCTACCGTACTCCTCCGTCCGCGGCGTACCAGGTCAGACCGAGATTCAGCTGGAGGCGATCCAGCGCTTTGGACAAGGCGTCCACCGAATCGAAGAGCTGGGCCCATTCCCGTACGTCGTTCTCCTCCTCCAGGGCGGTGAGGAGCCGGGCGAATGTGCGTACCCCCTTGTCCGCAGCTGTGGGCACGGGGCCTCCGAGCGCTTCCGGATCAGGCGCCACCGACACGACCGGGCGGGCATGGACGACAGTGCTGCCCCGCGACAGGCCGGTGACCTCGAGCTCGACAGGTGTGCCCGCGGCCTTGGAAACCGCCCTCTCGACGGGGTCCAGGAGCGCGTTCCCCCACTGGAAGCGCAATGCTCCGCGCTCGGCCTCCGGTCCGCTGAGACGGAGGCAAAGCTCTTCCTGGAGAGTGGCGCCCGGCTGGTACTCCCGCATGGCTTCGAGACGGCTCATGCGATGGTCCGCTTCGATCTCGGCGGCGTCCCGGTCTTCCGTACCCAACTCGTCCAGCAGTCGTGCGGTGACGTCCGGGTCTTGGGCGTGGGCCGCACGCATGCGCCGGCGCCAGCTGCTCTCGCTCACAGTCGCACCTGTTCAAAAGCCGAGGCTACTGGACGGTATCCCACGCGGAGGGGTGAGACGCCGAACTTACGCAGCATGGGGTCTCGGCTCCGTATCTGGTCGGAAACAGAATCGACGGACAAGCCGTCTTTGTGGACGAATCGATCCCGCCGCTCTCAGCACCTCTGGGCTTGCTGGCTGTGGGCGGATTCATCGGTGCGGCAGTCGCGGCAGCGGCCCGGTTCCGGGGCGCGGAAGACGCGGTCGCAGCCGTCGCAGTCCTGGAGGGGGATGGCCGCGGGGGCCGGTGCCGGTGCTGCGGGGAGCGGGGGTGGCAGGAGGGCGGTCAGCCGGGTGCGCACGAACCCGGCCGGGTGCGTGAGGGCGGGCGGGAGGTCGTCGGTCAGGGCGCGCTGGATGGCGGCGGGGCGCACGTCGCGTTCGAGCCAGGTGGCGACTGTGGGGGCGAGCTCACGGATGGCCTTCTCCGAGAGCACGAGTTGCGGCGCGTGACGGCGGAGACCGGCGAGGAGTGCCGTCGCCGCCTGGTGCCGTTGCGCCGCCGGGGTGTGCGGGTCGGGGAGCGGCGGGGGCGGGTCAGTCGGGGCCGGGGCCGGTGCGGCGGGCGGCGGGGGGTCCTGGGCGGGGCGCGGGGTGGGCGTCTGCCGTGCGGGCGTGGTCGCGGGGGCGGCGGTGCCGGGGTGGTTATACGAGGTCGTACGGGTGACGACCCGGCCGTCCGGGAGGCGCAGGCGGCTGCGGTGGAGGTAACCGGCGGCCTCCAGCTCGCGCAGTGCGGAGGCGATGCGGGCCTCGCTCTCCGGGAAGCGGGCCACGAGCGCCTTGATGCCGACCGTGGCCCCGGCGGGCAGCGACTGGATGTGCGCGGCGAGCCCGATCGCGGTGAGCGAGAGCTTCGCGTGCTGGGCGAGGTGGTTGCCGATGACCGTGAAGCCGGAGAGGTGGCGCACGTTGACGTGGATGACGCCGGAGGTCGGCGTGACGTCGGGGTGGGGCCCGGGGGAGCCGGACGGGGTGCGGGGGTGCGCGATAACCTGCGGGGTAGCCATCAGGAAGTGGTCTCTTCCGTGTTGGTCAGGCCCTCGGTGGAGATTGGCGTCTCGCCGGGGGCCGTCACGTTGTGTGGTGTTGTCGCGGCGAGCATATGCCAGGCAACCCGTCCCGAATCCAGCCCAGTTGGCCTAGTTCACTCGCGCGAGTGATGCAGGTCAGAACGGGGTGGGGTGGGGTTGGGTCTGGTTCTTTCCCGGGTTCTTTAAAGGCCTTTATGACGTCGTGGAGGACCGCGACCCGGTGGCCCGGGACGCGGCCGGCCGCGACGCGGTGGGCTTGGTCACGGCGCGAGGTCGAGCTCCGCCCACACCGTCTTACGGGGCACCGGTCCCTCCACGACGCCCCAACGGTCCGCCAGCGCCGCGACGATGAGCAGGCCGCGCCCGCTCTCGGCGTCCGGGCCGGGCGAGTCGGCGACGGGGAGGCGGTCACTCCGGGTGTCGGTGAGCTCGATCCGCAGGCGCGAGGCGTCGTCCACGGCGAGCGACAGCCGGAAGTCCCGGCCCGGCACGCGTCCGTGCACGGCGGCGTTGGCGGCCAGCTCGGCGACGATGTGCGCGGCGGCCTCGGTGGGGAGCCCCCAGTCGCCCAGGTGCGCCGTGGTGAGCAGCCGCGCAAGGCGTGCTCCCCGGCGCGTGGGGGAGAGCAGTACGGCGAACTGCCGGGCGGGAGCGGAACGTTCGGTTCGGGTGATTTCTCGGTTCACGTCACTCAGGGTGGCCATGGGCGCCTACCGTGAACAGTGACTCGGCGCTTACGTACGGTCATTGTCCCCAGCTTGTCCAGCGCTGTCCCCGCTGTACGGGGTGACGCCCGGGGGACGTACACGGTTGAGGAAGAACGGCACGCGCGCGGGAAGCGGGGCACGGATGAGTGTGGACGAGATCGGTACGCAGTGGCAGGCGGACGCCGGGGCGGACGAGCCGGGCTGGGACGTCGACCCGGACGACGAGTCGGGCGTCGCGGTGGTCGCTGCGGTGGGGCGGCAGCTCAGGGCGTGGCGGGAGGCGGCAGGGCTGACGGCTGCGGAGTTCGGTGCGGCGATGGGGTACGGGGAGAACCTGGTCTACAAGGTGGAGGGCGGCCGCCGGATTCCCCGCCCGGAGTTCCTGGACATGGCGGACGACGTGTGCGGGGCGGGCGGGAAGATCGCCGCGATGAAGCAGGACCTGGCAACCGTCCGGTACCCGAAGAAGATTCGTGAGCTGGCGAAGCTGGAGGCGCAGGCCGCCGAACTCTCGGCCTACGGAAGCCACAACCTCCACGGTCTGTTGCAGACGGAGGAGTACGCGCGGGCGCTGTTCGGGATGCGTCGGCCCGCCTTCTCGTCGGACGAGGTGGAGCGGTTGGTCGCTGCTCGAATGGCTCGAAAGACCATCTTCAGCCGCTCACCTGCGCCGGAGCTGAGCTTTGTGCAGGAAGAGGCGACGCTGCGGCGCCCTCTTGGGGGCAGAATGGTGCTGCGACGTCAGCTCGAACACCTCCTGGAGGTGGGGAAGCTGCGGAACGTTGAGATCCAGGTGATGCCGACCAACCGCGAGGATCATGCGGGAATGGGTGGCCTTATGCAGGTGCTGAAGTTCAAGGACGGTTCAGCGGTGGGGCGTTCCGAAGGTGAGTTCGGCAGCCGTCCGGTCGCTGATCCGAGGCACCTGCGGATCATCGAGCTGCGCACTGGGATCATGCGGGCTCAGGCTCTCACGCCTCGGGAGTCGCGGGCCTTCATCGAGCAAGTACTGGGAGAGACATGAGCAGCAAGAACTCTGGCGCCGACGCTCCTCGGCTGGAGTGGTTCAAGAGCAGCTACAGCGACAGCAGCGACAGTAACGAGTGCGTCGAGGTCGCGGCGGCGTCCGGCGCCGTGCATGTCCGTGACTCAAAGGACCTGTCCGTGCCGCAGCTCGCCTTCGGCGAGAGCGCGTGGGCGGGTTTCGTTTCGTACGCAGCCGACCGCTGATCCTTCACGCGCTGGGAGAGGGACATGATCCGCGAGATCGAGTGGTTCAAGAGCAGCTACAGCGACAGCAGCGACGGCCACGACTGTGTTGAGGTCGCGGCCGTGCCCGGCGCGGTGCATGTCCGTGACTCCAAGGACCTGTCCGTGCCGGAGCTCGCCTTCGGCGAGACCGCGTGGACGGGCTTCGTTTCGTACGCTGCGGGTCGGTGACCCGGCAGTGACGGGCCCTTCGCGGAGGGCCCATTCAAGCCCGTCCGGCGTTTGAGGACGGAACCCCGCGCCCCGGTCCGGGGTGCAGCGGCATCAGCGACGCCCCCGTGATCCCGCGCAGCACCTCCGCCCCGATCTCCGCCAGCCGGGCGCCGTCCGGCGGGGTCGCGCCCAGGCCGATCGCGTACCCCGTGCCGCCGGGCACCGTGACCGGGCGGGGCCAGACGCGGCAGTCCGGGGTGCCCGCCTCGGCCAGGGCGGCGGTCAGGGCCAGGAGGCGTCCGCGTAGGCGGCCCTCCTCGGGCGGGGCGGCTGTCGCGAGGGCCCAGGCGGTGTGCTCGGTGAGCGCGGGCGGGGCGCAGAGCGCGTCCGGCTCCGTGTCCAGGAGTTCCCAGGCCCGGAACAGTTCCGCCGTGAGCAGGTCGCGGCCTGCGGGGGAGACCTGTGTCGTGCAGGAGCGGACCGGGGGCGTCGGTGTGTACACCGTGACCGGGGCGGTGGTCGCCGGGCCCCCGCCCACCGGGACGCGCCAGTCCCACGCCGCCCACGTCGCGAAGAAGTCCCGCAGGCCGCCGCCCGCGTGTGCCGTGCGGGCCGCGAGCAGCGCCCACGCGATGCCCGGGAGGCCGCCGCACGGCGCGGAGTCCAGGCCCCTCGCCGCCGCCCACTCCTTCACGTCCCGGGCCAGTGCGGTGAACGCCTCCCGATGCGGGAACGCCTCCGCGTCGCTCACCGCGCTCAGCGCGACCGCCGCCGCCTCGCCCAACTCCGTCCGGCGCGCGACCGCTTCGGCCGGCGGCACGGTCCCCGTCGCCACGGTGACCAGGTCCACCCGCAGGCCGTCCACGTACCACCGCAGCCCCGGCACCCGGGCGCCCGTGACCTCCCGCAGGTCCCGCGCCTCCGGGAAGGCGGCGGCCAGCCGGTCCCGTACACCAGCGGCGTCGGGCAGCGCCGCCACCAGGTCCAGGTCCGCGCCGGGGCGTGCGCAGCCCATGCGCCGGGAGCCCACGACGTGCACGCGCGCCCCGGGAAGCGCCGCCGCGACCCGGTCGGCGACCTCGTCGGCCCGCGCGGAGGGTGCGGCGAGTTCCACCCGTACCCCGTAGTGGTCGGAGACGTACAGCCCCCCGGGGTCCGGGGCGTCACCCGTCAGGGTCGCCGCGCGCGCCCGCAGCCGGTCCGTACGCAGCAGTACCCGGTCCAGGCGCGAGACGCGGCCCGAGAGGGACGAGATCGCGGCGAGGGGGTTCGCCGACGGATCGAAGGTCGGCGTGTCGTCGGCGGGGCCGTGGACCTCCGGCCAGGCGTCCGCCATCGCCAGGCGGGTCTGCGGGCGGTCGCCGCCGTCGTTGAAGTCGCCGACGAGTACGAGTTCGCCCGCCACCGCCGCCAACCCCGTTGCCAGCTCCGCCAGTTCAGTGTCGCGACGGACCGCGCCCCCCGAGGAGTGGTCGCTGCTGAGGTGCGTGACCGCCACCGTGACCGGGCCATCCGCCGTCTCGACGGCCACCGCCGCGACCGCCTTGTGCGGGCCCAGCACGTGCACCGCCGCCTCGGTCACCGGCAGGCGGCTGAGCAGCAGCAGACCGGTGTCCGGCACGTCGTGCCCGGCAGGGTCGGCCGCGAGTGTGTAGTGGGCACGCACCCAGTCGCAGCCCAGCAGCAGCGTGAGCAGCGCGGACTCCACCTCCTGGAGCGCGATCACGTCCGCGTCCGCCGCGCGCAGGGCCTCGGCCAGGAGCGGGCGGCGCCGGGCCGTGTCGATGCGGTCGCTGTCGTAGCGGTCCCAGAGGGTGTTCCAGGTGAGGACCGTCAGCGGCGCGGAGGGGCCCGGCGCCCCGGTCGACGCCGGTTCCCAGGTGCCCGTCGCCGGGGCGTACGCGTGCGGGACACGGGCCGTGAAGTAGGGGGACGGCAGGCGGCGCGCCTCCCGTATCCGGCCGGCGTCCGTCGCGTCGATGCGGTCCGTGCCCGTCGCCCGGTCCCAGACCACCTCGCCGTCCGCCTCGAAGAAGAGGACCCGGTGCCAGGGGATGTCCCCGCCGGGTGTGAACCGGTCCAGCGGCACCCGCTTCGGCTCCCGGCCGCGCTGCGCCACGCCCAGCACGAAGCGCGCCGGGTCGAAGCGGGCGTCCCAGCGGACCCGGTGGTAGATCTCCTCGCTCGTACGCATCAGGCCCGGTCCTCCACGGTTCCACTGGTGCCGATGTACCAGGTGCGGTGCGCCTGGCCGGGGTAGGGCGGGACGAAGCGGTGCAGCTGCGAGGCCAGCACCTGCGGCGGCACTGGGTGCTCCCGGCGCCCGTTGCGCGCGGCCAGCTCCGCCTCGCCGACCCAGGCCACGGCGTGCGTGACCAGGGCGTCGCGGCGGCGGGCGACCGCGTGGACCAGGGAACGCTGGTGCGGGTTGAGCGAGGTCGCGTCCCAGACCACCGTCGCGCCGGGGACGAGGGCCGCGTCCAGCCGGTCCAGGCCCTCGCGCAGCACGTCCCCGTTGGCGCTCTGGTCCGCGCGCGAGCCCCGGGCCAGGCGCAGGTCGTCCAGCGAGATGTACGTGGCGACGCCCGGCAGGGCCCGGCCGAAGGTGCTCTTGCCGCTGCCCGAGGGCCCGGCCAGCTGGACCAGGCGCGGGAAGTCCCCGGACCGCCACCGCCAGGTCGCGGCGACCGCCTCATCGGCGGTGGCGATGCGACCGTCCGCGTACGCCTCGCGGGCCTGCGCCAGGCAGCGGTCGGCGGCCTCCGGCGCGAGACCGGCGAACGCCCCGGCGAGCCCGTCCGGCTCCCTCACGTCCTCGGCGTGCAGGGCCGACCACTCGACCTGCTCCCGCGCCTCGGCGGTGTCCGCCAGCACCCCGGACACCGCGTGCAGGACGGACAGGTCGGCGGCGAGCGCCATCCGGGCCAGCCCGGCGCGCCGCTCCTCGTCGGGGTAGGGGCGGTGCAGCCCGGGGGCGAGCCCTACGAGGTCCGCGACGCGGCGGGCGAGCGGCATGCCGATGCGGCCCGCGAGGGCCGGGGCGACGGCGGTGCGGCGGGTGCCGTGCAGCAGGGCGGCGAGGACACCGGCGAGCCGGTCGTCGCCGGTGCGGCCGAGGGCGTCGAGGGCATCGGCGGCGGCGAGGGCGTGCCCCGGCCCGTCTTCCGGATCGGCACCCACCGCCGCCGCCAGCGCTGTGGGGTCGACGGGTGCTCCGGACCGTACCGCCCACAGCGCCGCCCCCGCACCGAGCCCGTTCTCCACGACTTCCGCGTGCATCCAGTGCGTATCGGTCACCACATGGCCCGGCCGCACCCACTTGCCGACGACGCTCCCGAACAGCGCCGCCGGGAAGCCCGCCGCCGGCCGCACGACGTACCCCTCCTGCCGCCCCGTATCCGGCTTCAGCGCGCGCAGCGCCCTCGCGTCGAACACCCCGCGCCACAGCACCGGCGGCGCCGGGATGCCCAGGGAGCGCAGGAACTCCACGGTCCGGTCCCAGCCCAGGCAGCGGTCGCCGTCCCACACGGAGAACCCGTAGAAGTGGCTCTCCAGCGCCTCGTACGCGAGGGAGTGCCGGGCGAACATGTTCTCCCCGCAGATCCGCCACCCCTGCGGAATGCGTGCCCCGACGCGGGCCTGGAGAGCCTTCACCCAGGTCCGGGACGGATGATGCGCCGAATCCAGCGAACGGGCGTGCAGCCCGTCCGCGTACAACGTCGTGTTCTCGCCGTCCAGCTTCTCGGTCACGACGACCTCGGTCCCGGCCAGCGCGGCGAGGTCGGTCATCCGCACGTCGTCGGAGGTGGCGCCGGGCGACCAGGGCAGATGACGGGTGCGTGGATAGTGCGTCCGCATGGTCTTCGGCCCCCGTACCGTCGTCGTGCCCGGCCGGAAACCTTAGAGGCGGAGGCCGACGCGTACGACCGAATTTTACGCGGGCGCGGCAGCGCGGCAGGGCCGCTCACGCGGGCCGGGTCAGCGCGGCAGGGCCGCTCCTCACCGACTCCACCGGCTACGATCCGCGGACGTGCTTCGGCGCGCCGGGCCCCTGGAGTCGGGTGGTGAGAATCGAGCAACTGGCCCGTGACGCGGGCTGACCGCTCCTCCCCGCTACCGGTTGGACCGGGACCGTGCCGAGAAGGTCCCGGGAGCGGAGTCCTGAGCGGGCGGGGCCGTCATCGGACTCGCAGAGGGCGGCCTTGAACCCCGGTCCTCTCACCGCTCCAGCTCGAAGCGGTTTCTCACCAGAGTGAGCATCTGACGGTGTGCGTCCCAGTCGGGGCGGTCCATGAGGGGCACGGTGACGACGACCTGTGAGCCGGTGACGTCGTAGACGCTCACCTCCGTGCACCCGCTCTCGTTCTCGTCCGTGGGGTCGATCATGATCCGCGGGGAGCGTCCGCTCTCCAGCCAGGTGGCCTTTTCTCCGGCCGCGACAGACTCCAGGACCTCGGCCCAACCGTCGAGGTCGTACGCGTTGAGATACAGCTCGACACGGCCACTGACGAATGCGGTGTCGACCACGATCTCGGCGCGGAGGGTGTCGTACCGGGCGGTGCCGGAGAAACTCATTCCCTCGACGACGCGCACGGAGACGCCCTGCTCGCCGTCCGTGAGGGACATCAGCTCGACCGGGCTGGAATCGGGCACGACGGTCCTGCCTCCTTCTGCGTGGTGTCCGCGCCGCCGTCTCAGACAAAGAAGCCCGTGGTGAAAACATCGCCTCAAGACGCCGCTCCGGTACGGCCGGACGCGGTCGACGGCCGTTCTGCCGGTACCGGTTCGGCCCAGGGCAGGTGACTCCGCCATGACACGGGTGCCGACTACGTCGTTCGTCCGGCGACAGGGGACGATACGGGCTGCATCAGCGCACGAAAGCGAGGACAGCGTGACGGAACCTGCCCCGGTGGACCTGATTCACGTCGCCGATCCGGACGGGGACCACTGCATCGTGCGCGTCACGGGGCGGTACCAGCCGGGCGTGCTGACCGGCCACGACATCTTGCGTGCGGATGTGCTCGTCTCCACGAGTTTCGTGGACGCCCGGCTCCATCTCCACCTTTTCCATGACGACCTGGACTCCTGGGAGCAGCAGCTGTCCGACCTGGGACCGGGCAGGACTGCCGGAATCGGTGGAGACCGTGGCCTGAACCTGGAAATTCACGTACACGAGGACGGCGAACTGTCGATCCAGGTCACCGACCCGGACCGCCTCTGGACTGTTCTGGGCACTCGGCCCCGGGAAGACTGGAGGGCGGAGCATCGCAAGAGTCTGGAACACGTCCGGCAGACCTGGCCCCGCGAAGTCATCGAGACGGCCCCCGGCGCCTATGAGTGGAACCCCAACCGCAAGCGCTGATTCGTGCGAGACCGGGTATCCGGATATGGGCGACCGCCGAGCACCTCGCGAAGCTGCTGCGCGGGCACCGCGAGCGGCTCGGCACCCGCAAGGACACCCGCGCACTGGGCGTCTTCAGGCAGGCTGTGCTCGTGCTGCGCTGGTTCGTCGGCGGCAGCCGGCTGGCTCAACTCGCCCGGGACAACGGCATCTCGGTCCCGACCGCCTACCGCTATCTTCACGAGGGCCTGACCGTCTGGCCGACCATGCGCCCGACCTGTCCACCACGCTGGAACGTGCGGCGGCGGCCGGATACACCCACCTCAACCTGGACGGCACGGTCATCCGCACCGACCGCGTGGCCGCCGCCGGCTCCAACGGCGCGGACCTGTGGTGGTCCGGCAAGCGCAGGCCCCACGGCGGGAACGCGCAGGTCACCGCAGCCCGGACGGCTGGCCGATCTGGGTCTCCCCGATCCGCCCGGGCCGCGAGCACGACACCACCTGCGCCCGCGCCCACGGCCTGGTCGAGGCCCTGAACCGGCTCGCCGTCACGCTGGGCATCAAGAAGCCCAAGGGCGGTGGAACTCGCCGGCTGCGACAAGGCGTTCAACGCCGTGATCCGGGGCGTCCACGCCGTCGCCGAACGCGCCAAGGGCGATATGTCAGGTCCAGGCTGGATGCGGGCGAGACCATTTACTGCACATCGATACCCACCTACGGAAAACCTGGGCAGACGGTGCCCGAGACCGTGGAACTGGTGACCCTGGGTGACCAGGGGTACGTTGGGCGCTGCACTGTGTACAACACATCGAACGGTCCCCCGGCGGGCGGGGGCGGACTGGACCCTGGCTGCTCATGAGCATGACCGACCTGGCACGTGCCGCCGGCCTGGCGGAGCCCCGCCGGTATGTCGTCGACTGGGCGCGCGTCGAGGCCGAACTCGGCACCCGCCTGCCGGCCGACTACAAGGAGTACGTCTACTGGTTCGGCCCGGGAAACTCCAGCGACTACTTTGTCGTGTGCGTACCTGGCGTCGAGAACTCCAACGTCGAGTTCATGGCCAATCTGCGCAAGGAGGCCGAGGACTATCGTTCCTGGAACGCCGGGAACCAGCGGCCTCCCGTGTCCGTGCCGTTCTTCTCCGATCCGGGCGGCCGGCTGCCGTTCCTGTTCACCACGGAGGGATGCGCGGTCTTCTGGATCACGGACGGTGACGATCCGGACAGCTGGAAGATTGGTAGTCGTACGAGGCTGTGGGATGTGCAGCGCTTCGAGGGCGGCTTCACCGAGTTCCTCCGCGAGGCTCTCTGGGACACCGTCGAGCTCGAAGCCATCCCGGCGTACGACGACGAGCCGCCGCTGCAGTTCCGCCCCAACGACGGTTTATGGCGGGGTGGCGGGGGACGGCGTCTGGAGGCGTACGGGTCCTTCCTTCCCACCGAGTGACAGTGGCTCTCCCGAGGGCGACTTCCTGACGGGGATCCCGGCCTCTTGCGCACCTTCCCCCAGGACACATGATGATGCGGTTCATTGCTACGACCTCTGTCTCTTCCGGACCTGGACTCCTGGCAGCGGTCCGGTCCGGTCCGGGGCCGGGCCGGACCGCCGGAGTCGGTGGAGACCGTGGCCTGAACCTTGACATTCACGTACACGAGGACGGTGAACTGCCGGTCCAGGTCACCGACCAGGACCGTCTCTGGACTGGTCTGGGGACCCGGCCCCGGGAAGACTGGAGGGCCGACTCTTCTTCAGGATTCCCGAGGGAGACGGCGAGCGCTGGTCGGTCGGCGTGTACGAGAGCGACGAGGGCGAGTCGTCGTACGGCCGGTGCTGCTGGGCCGGCTGCCGGTGCGCAGCTTTTTGATCAGCCGAGAATCGCTCCCTGGGATCGCTGAAGGGACCTGACCGTGCTGCTGTGGGATGAAGAGTCGGAGGGGTGGGAAACGGCTCTGTCCGGGATGAGTGCCCTCCATCGGAAGAGGGTTGCGCTCAGCAGTATGGCCATGGCTGTTGATGCGTTTCGCCCACCCTTCGAGGAGATGTTCGGCACCGCCACGGTTGCATGCGTCAGAACCGCATTGAACCGGTGCGATGCGGAAATCAGGCAGGCGCCTCCCGAGCCGATCGGCACGGAAGGCTTCTTCGATGAATTGCACTCCCTCGTGGACCATGACAGCGCTCTTGGGCTTGCCTCCCTCGTCATGGCTATCTCCACGTATGTGGGTGGTCTGGAAGAGGAGAAATTCTCGGCGGACTGCACTCTCGAGGTTCTGTCCGCATCCTATGAGGCGGTACTCAACAGCGAACGCATCGGGAGGGTCACACCTGAGGCGGAACGGACCAACGAAAATTGCGTTCAAGTGATCGACGCACAACGGGCCCTCATTTCAGGGCCCCTGGGGCGACTCGTGTGACGGCGACACGTTTTACTGGCGCACGGTCGGGGGCGTCCGGACGCCTGGACGACTCTCGGCAGTGGGCACAGCGACGACTGGTGCGAATACCCGGGAACTCTGACGCAGTACCTGGCGGGTCTGGTGTCCGGTACGGAGGCGCCGGACGGGCTTCCCCGGGCTTTCCCGGGGATTCACCGTCCAACGGCACCACGTCCTACGTGCAGCTGCCGGACCAGCTGATCTCCGACACCCCGTACCTCACCGCCGAACTGTGGTTCCGCACCACCGGCAGCGGCGTCCTGCTCAGCTACCAGGACCACACCCTCGAAGAGGCCACCCCAGGCAAGAACACCCCCGCCATCTACGTCGGCACCGACGGAAAGCTGCGCGGCGAGTTCTGGAACGGTGTCGCGCGTACCATGTGGGCCAAAGCGCCAAGACTGTGCTGGCATGCTCGGCAGTCAGAAGTACAAGAACGTTCGAGTAGTTGGCCGCTGGGGCGTTGGAACCGGCCCGTGAAGTCAAAAGGTTGAATATGTATCTGTGGACTCAAGAGATGCGTTCATACCAGGGGCGGTTGCAGAGTATCCCCCCCGCTGAAAGGTTGGTCATCGCTGTCTCCGTGATGGATTGGGCTCTGGAAAAGATGGGCCCAATGCAGCCTGGAGTGGTGAGGGATTACATCGGTGTGAGCATGCGTGCTGCTCATGAGTGTGTTCGCTCGGGAGCTGAAGAGTTGGCGCTCTCCGATGAAACTCTTGACTCGTGGAATGACGTTGATGACCAGGCGGATGAGCCTGGTGCGACTCACTTCATGTCTGCCATTCTCGGGTGTGCGGACGTGCCTGAGGGGCTCTCGGGTGAAGTGCTGTACGGGGTTCTTGGTTTTTGCTACGAGGCAGTGCGCGAAAGATTCGAAGAGCAGTTTGGGGTGGGGTTGGGTGCCGAGCTGAGCAGTCCTCAGTGTAGCGAAGCAATTGAATTTCAGAAATCGAGAATTGCGCACTTCCTTGCAGAGTGACCGGAGCAACAGTGGCGTCCGCGGCATGGCTGAGGGCTGTTGCCTCCGGCTGGGAGAGCCGACCGGCCACGACATCCTGCGTGCGGATGTGCCCGTATCCACGAGCTTCGTGGACGCCTGGCTCGATCTCCACCTCTTCCGCGACGACCTGGGCTTCTGGGGGCAGCAGCTGTCCGGCCTGGTACCGGGCCGGACCGCCAGAATCGGCGGAGACCGTGGCCTGAACATGGAGACGGCCCCCGGCGCCTATGAGTGGAACCCCAACCGTAAGCGCTGAGGCGTGTGAGACCAGGTATCCAGATATGGAACAACTTGCTGACATCGAGTTGAGTGCGAGGAGCCATGGCGGCGTTTGATGAGATTCTGCAACTGCTTGGGCCCCCGCGCTTCAACTGGAGTGACGACTCTTGCTGGCGTCAGTTGGAAGAGGAAATCGGTGTCAGGTTCCCGGAGGACTTCCGTCGCTTCTCAGACTCCTACGGACCGATAAAAATCAACAATCAACTCGGTGTCGGTCATCCCGGAACCGAGCGAGGAAATCTCGGATACGACATCAGAACGACCGTGGGAGCGTGGCAAGGTGCGCCGGACGGAGAAGTCCCCTACCCAGTGGGTGCCGCTCCGGGCGAGTTGTTGCCATGGGCCTCGGCCGCATCGGGTGAGACCGTCTTCTTCAGGGTTCCCGAGAGAGACGGCGAGCGCTGGTCGGTCGGCGTTTACGAGAGCGACGAGGGTGAGTATTACGAATACCTGATGTCGTTCGATGAGTGGATGCTTGCCTATCTGGAAGGCCAAGACGTGACGGTCTGTTCGCGCAATTTCGCTCCGGATGGGCCGTTCTATGAACCTGTGCGCTGATACTCGATCCACCGTGTGATTTTTGCTGCTCGGATTTCGACTGATTTGACTGGACATGTGGAAGCAGACCGTGAGTATCGAGTCATTGGCCCGTGCCGCCGAGCTGACCGCTCCCCGTCGCTACCAGGTGGACTGGGACCGCGCCGAAGCGGCCGTGGGGACGCCACTTCCGGCGGACTACAAGGAGTATGTGTACTGGTTCGGCCCCGGCGGCTTCGACGACTATCTGATCGTCTGCGTGCCTGGCGTCGAGAACAGCAACACGGAATTGGCCGCGCGCCTTGCTGCGGCGCACGAGGGTGCCCGAGTACGTGCTCAGCTCACCGGTGCGGCGCCTCGTGTGCCGTTGTTCCCGGAACCGGGCGGATGGCTGCCCTGGGGTTTCACCACGGGCAGTGACAGCCTGTATTGGGTCACGTCCGAGGAAGCCCCCGATCGCTGGACCATCGCGGGCCGCCCGGGCCGCGGATCGGACCTCGCCTTCTTCGACGGGGGCTTCACCGCGTTCCTGCACACCTTCGTCCAGGACACCGTGGAGATGCCGTTCATCCCCGAGGCCGAGGGTGACGTCCCGGTTCCGTTCCAACCGGGCACCGGAGCGTGGCTGGAGGGCGGCGCGGGCACGCGCCTGGAGGCTTACGGCCGCTTCGGCGGCGGTGGATCGGGCCAGGGATGTCAGTAGTGAGTATCGAAGACCTGGCTCGTGACGTCGGCCTCGAAGCGCCCCGGCGTTTCGTTGTCGACGCTGTGCTGTCTTCTGGGTGACCGAGGGGCGCGACCCGGACCGCTGGAAAGTGGCGGCACGCACCAGGTACTGGGAGCCGCAGTACTTCGACGGCGGATTCGCGGAGTTCCTGCACTCCGCCATCCGGGGGACGGTCGAGGTCGAGGCCCTGCCCGAGCCGCGACACACTCCTCCGCTGGAGTTCTGGCCCGACGACGGTTCCTGGCAGGGGGGGGCGGTGGCCGATGCCTTCGGCCGTACGCAGTCTTCTTTCCGGCCGAGTGACGGTGGCTGTCCCGGGCCCGCGCGGCAGGAGATGGCCGGGTGGCGCAACCGCCGCGGCTCGCCTGCTGCTGCGGTCGCTTGCCCACTCGCCGCCACGGGTGCAGTTGTCGCCGATCCGACGGGCAAACTGCTGTGGATCTCGCCCACGCTGCCCGGCCGCGCCCATCCTCACCTTGGAGCGTCAACGCTGAAAAGGCTCAGTGCTGGTCGAAGACGTAGCCGTGCCCGTTATTGCCTGGGCAGGTGAAGACCCGGAAGTCGCCCCACCTGCCCACCGTGATCCCAGTGGTGTCGTCACTGGCCACGGTGAAGAGCAGACGGCACGGGGCGCCGCAGGTATGGCACGGGACTTCGTAAGGGTCTGTGAGGTGCCAGGTGGGCCATCCGCCGAACTTGACCCCGGCCACCCGGGTGATGACATCGCTTCCACCCCCAGTCGCCTCAACGTACTCCTCGACAGACTTGACGAGTTCCCCGTCCGGCAGGGCCTGTGGGTAGGGGAAGTCGACGAGAGGCACCGCAGTGAGCGCGCACCGTACCGGGGTGTACCCGTAATCCGGTTCCTCCTGCCGTACTGGCAGCGGGGGCGACCCGAGTACGCACGTGACGTCGGCGCTGCTACGCCAGCGGATCTCGGCGACCGGGCTGACATCGGCATGCGGAGCGGGCGGATCCCAGTGCACGTTGGGACACCACAGAAGCTGAAACACATCCTTGCCCTCGGGCCACCAGTCACCCGGTGCGTCCCGCCGATACACCTGCACCACCGCCACCATGGCCGTCGCCGGCGCCCCGGAACCGGACTTCTCGTCCGGGATGTCGCAGTGCGGCCAGGGCTCATCGGCAGGCCAGAGCAACGGTCCGCCCACAGAACTCTGGTGAACCGTCGGCTCCCCCGGTTCGGGGGCCAGTACCACCGCCGGCCGTGCGTACGGTGCGAGTCCGGGCACAGCGGCGACAATTTCCTCCGTGGAGGGCCTTGTGTTGTACGGCAGATCCATGGCCGGAGAGTAGCCCGCCCCTCCGACAATGACCGTGCGCGGAGTGAACGGCTCCCGGACTCGGCCGTGCACCGGTTGGATCACGAGTTCGATGCGGATACGGACACAGCGGGAGCGGTGACGACAATGTCCGGTGATCTTGTGCGGCCCCGTGCCGTCCCGTACTCACCGTGAAAGAGCGAACCCGTGAGCACCGTCCCGCCCCCCGAGCACCCCGACGAAAGGCCCGGCGAGGGCCGGGAGCCGTCCTCCATCTCCGACGAACAGTGGGAGGCGTTCCAGCGGGAGGCCGCCGAGCGCGGCGGCGGGAAGGCGCCGGAGGAGCCGTCGGCGCGGGCGCGGATGGTGACGCGCAGGCTGCGTGAGCAGGACGAGGCGGCGGCCGGCCGCAGGCGGTGGTGGCAGCGGCGGAAGCGGACGCCGGAGCCGGCGCTCCCGCCTGGCTGGCGCACCGGGCCCGCCTGGCAGGAGATGAACGGGCGGCGCGGCCGGTTGCGGACCGTGCGCTCGGTGCTCGTGCTGGCGCTGGTCGCGGGGGTGACCCTGGTCGTCATACGGCCGTCGCTGCTGCTGGACCGGCTCCCCGGGCACCACGCCGCGGCCGCCGCGGCCGATGCCTCGCCGCTGCCCGCCGAGACGGTGCGGCCGTCCGTCGCCCCCGTGGGCCAGGCGGGTCTGCCCGACCGCGCGCACCCGTTCCGCGGCTCGCCGGCCGAGCGGTGGGCCTCCGGGGCCGATGCCATCGAGCTGCCGGAGGCGAAGGCGGTGGGCGGGATGAGCAAGGCGGACGTGGCGCTCGCGCTGCGCCTGACGAAGGAGTTCCTGGTCGGCACCAACCTGGACCCGGCCGTCCTGCGCGGCGGGCAGCCCACCGCCGCGATGGCCCTGCTCGACCCGAAGGAGCCGGGCACGCTGCCCGACCTGCGGCGCGCCCTGCGCAACCCGGACGAGAAGCACGACCCGGTGGAGCTGGTGACCCGCTTCGACCCGGCGGACGTGGCTCCGGCCGGTGACGTGGTGAAGGTGCGGGGGCGTATGACGTTCGCCGCGGGGGAGCGGGGCCAGGTGCGGGTGCACGCGGACTACACGTTCGTCTACCCGCTGGTCCGGGCGGACGGGGACGGTGGTGTGACCCGCACGGTCGTCCGCCGGGACCTGACGACCTCCCTGATGGACCCGGCCAGGTGGCAGGCGACCCGCGGCAAGCTCGGCCTGTACCAGTACACCAGCGAGGCCGGCAACAGCGCGTGCGACGTCCATGACGGGTACTATCACCCGGCCTTCGCGGACCGTATGCCGACCGGCGCTGCCCCCAGCGGTCCCGCCAGGGACCCGTACGACCGGCACCGGTCGCTGTACGAGGACAAGAACCGCAGCTGCTGGACCGTCACCCGTACCTGAGGGGTCCGAGGCAGGCACCCCGAAACGTGCCCGCGTTTGAGCATCCACTCGGCCGGGGTAAGATTCCCGGCCCGATTGGCCAGGCTCATGACCCGTATGGCACACTAGCCAGGTTGCTCGGTTGAGTGTCAATGCTGCGCGCCTCCCGCCGGGAGGACCGGAAGCGAGTCCCACAGTACTCGTCGGCCCCATGCGGGCCGGACGTACGGGAATCTTTCGGGAAGCGTAAGTGGGGCACCGGCCAGGCGCCCGGTGGGGTTTCACCCCCGGCAGCGTGGTATTCGGCCCGCACCCCCTTGGTTGGGAAATCCTTCGGGATTTCTACGTAGAGGGGATGCGACACGCCCGACCGCGTGGGTCGGAGGCGGAGTTACCGAACCCCGGGTTCCAGAGCGTTAAACGAGAGACAGGACTACTAGTAGCCATGGCGGGACAGAAGATCCGCATCCGGCTCAAGGCCTACGACCACGAGGTCATCGACTCCTCGGCGAAGAAGATCGTCGAGACGGTGACCCGCACTGGTGCGTCGGTCGCGGGCCCGGTGCCGCTGCCCACTGAGAAGAACGTGTACTGCGTCATCAAGTCGCCGCACAAGTACAAGGACTCGCGCGAGCACTTCGAGATGCGCACGCACAAGCGCCTCATCGACATCCTCGACCCCACGCCGAAGACGGTTGACTCGCTGATGCGTCTCGACCTGCCGGCGGGCGTCGACATCGAGATCAAGCTCTGAGGTGACGCGCGAGATGGCTAAGAACATTAAGGGCGTCCTGGGCGAGAAGCTCGGCATGACCCAGGTCTGGGACGAGAACAACCGGGTTGTCCCGGTCACCGTCGTCAAGGCCGGGCCCTGCGTCGTCACCCAGGTCCGCACCAACGACAGCGACGGCTACGAGTCGGTCCAGATCGCCTTCGGCGAGATCGACCCGCGCAAGGTGAACAAGCCCCTCAAGGGCCACTTCGCCAAGGCCGACGTGACCCCGCGCCGCCACCTGGTGGAGCTCCGTACCCCTGACGCCAGCGAGTACACGCTCGGCCAGGAGATCACCGCCGAGGTGTTCGAGTCCGGCGTCAAGGTCGACGTCACGGGCAAGAGCAAGGGCAAGGGCTTCGCCGGTGTCATGAAGCGTCACAACTTCAAGGGCCTCGGTGCCGGTCACGGCGTCCAGCGCAAGCACCGCTCCCCCGGTTCGATCGGTGGCTGCGCCACCCCTGGGCGTGTCTTCAAGGGCATGCGCATGGCCGGTCGCATGGGTAACGAGCGCGTCACCACCCAGAACCTGACCATCCACGCGGTTGACGCGGAGAAGGGTCTGCTGCTCATCAAGGGCGCGGTCCCCGGTCCGAACGGCGGCCTCGTCCTGGTCCGTACCGCGGCCAAGGGGGCTTGAGGTAATGAGCACCATTGACATCCTTTCGCCGGCAGGCGACAAGGCCGGTACCGTCGAGCTCCCCTCGGAGATCTTCGACGCGAAGACCAGCGTTCCGCTGATCCACCAGGTCGTCGTCGCACAGCTGGCAGCTGCCCGTCAGGGCACGCACAAGACCAAGACCCGTGGCGAGGTCCGCGGTGGTGGGCGCAAGCCGTACCGCCAGAAGGGCACCGGCCGCGCGCGCCAGGGCTCGACCCGCGCGCCGCAGTTCGTCGGCGGTGGCGTCGTCCACGGCCCGCAGCCGCGTGACTACTCGCAGCGCACCCCGAAGAAGATGAAGGCCGCCGCCCTCCGCGGTGCCCTCTCCGACCGGGCGCGTCACTCCCGCATCCACGTCGTCACCGGCGTGGTCGAGGGTGGGATCTCCACCAAGGCCGCCAAGACGCTGTTCGGCAAGATCTCGGAGCGCAAGAACCTGCTCCTGGTCGTCGACCGCGCCGACGAGGCCGCGTGGCTCTCCGCACGCAACCTGCCCCAGGTGCACATCCTGGAGCCGGGCCAGCTGAACACGTACGACGTGATCGTCTCTGACGACGTGGTCTTCACCCAGGCCGCCTTCGAGTCCTTCGTGTCTGGCCCCCAGACCGCTGAGACCGAAGGGAGCGACGCCTGATGAGCGAGGCGACCGTTACCAGCAAGACCTACGACGACCCGCGCGACGTTCTCGTCAAGCCGGTTGTCTCGGAGAAGAGCTACGCGCTGCTCGACGAGAACAAGTACACGTTCATCGTCGCGCCGGGCTCCAACAAGACCCAGATCAAGCAGGCCGTGGAAGCGGTCTTCTCGGTCAAGGTCACCGGGGTCAACACGATCAACCGCCAGGGCAAGCGCAAGCGCACCAAGAGCGGTTTCGGCAAGCGCGCTGACACCAAGCGCGCCATCGTGACCCTCGCTGAGGGCGACCGTATCGACATCTTCGGCGGCCCGACCTCCTAGTGAGGCCGAGTCGTCCGGAATCGGACGAGGACTGAGAAATGGGTATCCGCAAGTACAAGCCGACGACCCCGGGCCGTCGTGGCTCCAGCGTCGCCGACTTTGTCGAGATCACGCGGTCCACGCCGGAGAAGTCGCTGGTCCGCCCGCTGCACAGCAAGGGCGGCCGTAACAACACCGGTCGTGTGACCGTTCGCCACCAGGGTGGTGGCCACAAGCGCGCCTACCGCGTGATCGACTTCCGTCGTCACGACAAGGACGGCGTGCCGGCCAAGGTCGCGCACATCGAGTACGACCCCAACCGCACCGCGCGCATCGCGCTCCTGCACTACGCGGACGGCGAGAAGCGCTACATCATCGCGCCGCGTGGCCTGACGCAGGGCGACCGTGTCGAGAACGGCCCGGCCGCCGACATCAAGCCCGGCAACAACCTGGCGCTGCGCAACATCCCGGTCGGTACGACCATCCACGCCATCGAGCTGCGGCCCGGCGGCGGCGCGAAGTTCGCCCGCTCCGCGGGTGCCTCCGTGCAGCTGCTGGCGAAGGAGGGCACCATGGCCCACCTTCGTATGCCGTCGGGTGAGATCCGCCTGGTCGACGCCCGCTGCCGCGCCACCATCGGCGAGGTCGGCAACGCCGAGCAGTCGAACATCAACTGGGGCAAGGCCGGCCGCATGCGGTGGAAGGGCGTCCGCCCGACCGTCCGTGGTGTCGTGATGAACCCGGTCGACCACCCGCACGGTGGTGGTGAGGGCAAGACCTCCGGTGGTCGTCACCCGGTCTCGCCGTGGGGTAAGAAGGAAGGTCGTACTCGTTCGCCCAAGAAGGCGTCGAACAAGTACATCGTCCGCCGCCGCAAGACGAACAAGAAGCGCTAGGAGCGGGTTTAGATGCCGCGCAGTCTCAAGAAGGGGCCCTTCGTCGACGGCCACCTCGCCAAGAAGGTGGACGTACAGAACGACGCAGGCACCAAGAACGTCATCAAGACCTGGTCCCGTCGCTCGATGATCGTCCCGGCCATGCTGGGTCACACCATCGCGGTGCACAACGGCAAGATCCACGTCCCGGTGTTCGTCACCGAGTCGATGGTCGGCCACAAGCTCGGCGAGTTCTCGCCGACTCGCACCTTCCGCGGCCACGTCAAGGACGACCGGAAGTCGAAGCGCCGCTAAGGCGGGGTGACTGACTATGACTTACACCGAAGGGACAACCATGGAAGCCAGGGCCCAGGCGCGGTACATCCGCGTCACGCCCATGAAGGCCCGCCGCGTGGTGGACCTCATCCGTGGCATGGATGCCACGGAGGCTCAGGCGGTCCTGCGTTTCGCCCCGCAGGCCGCGAGCGTGCCGGTCGGCAAGGTGCTGGACAGCGCCATTGCCAACGCCGCACACAACTACGACCACACCGACGCCTCTTCGCTGGTCATCAGCGAGGCGTACGTGGACGAGGGTCCGACCCTGAAGCGGTTCCGTCCGCGTGCCCAGGGCCGTGCCTACCGGATCCGTAAGCGGACCAGCCACATCACCGTGGTCGTCAGCAGCAAGGAAGGAACCCGGTAATGGGCCAGAAGGTAAACCCGCACGGGTTCCGGCTCGGCATCACCACGGACTTCAAGTCCCGCTGGTACGCCGACAAGCTGTACAAGGACTACGTCAAGGAAGACGTCGCCATTCGTCGCATGATGACGAAGGGCATGGAGCGCGCCGGCATCTCGAAGGTTGAGATCGAGCGCACCCGCGACCGCGTCCGCGTCGACATCCACACCGCTCGCCCGGGCATCGTCATCGGCCGCCGCGGCGCCGAGGCCGACCGCATCCGCGGCGAGCTGGAGAAGCTGACCGGCAAGCAGGTCCAGCTGAACATCCTCGAGGTCAAGAACCCCGAGGTGGATGCTCAGCTGGTGGCCCAGGCCGTCGCCGAGCAGCTCTCCTCCCGCGTCTCCTTCCGTCGTGCCATGCGCAAGAGCATGCAGAGCACGATGAAGGCCGGCGCCAAGGGCATCAAGGTCCAGTGCGGCGGTCGCCTCGGCGGCGCCGAGATGTCCCGCTCGGAGTTCTACCGCGAGGGCCGTGTGCCCCTGCACACCCTCCGCGCGAACGTCGACTACGGCTTCTTCGAGGCCAAGACGACCTTCGGCCGCATCGGCGTGAAGGTCTGGATCTACAAGGGCGACGTCAAGAACATCGCCGAGGTCCGCGCCGAGAACGCTGCTGCCCGTGCGGGCAACCGCCCGGCCCGTGGCGGCGCTGACCGCCCGGCCGGCCGCGGTGGCCGCGGTGGCGAGCGTGGCGGCCGCGGCCGCAAGCCGCAGCAGTCGGCTCCGGCCGCCGAGGCCCCCAAGGCCGAGGCGCCCGCCGCTGCTCCGGCTGCTGAGAGCACCGGAACGGAGGCCTGACCGAAATGCTGATCCCCCGTAGGGTCAAGCACCGCAAGCAGCACCACCCGAAGCGCAGCGGCATGTCCAAGGGTGGCACGCAGGTTGCGTTCGGCGAGTACGGCATCCAGGCGCTGACCCCGGCGTACGTGACGAACCGTCAGATCGAGTCCGCTCGTATCGCGATGACCCGTCACATCAAGCGTGGCGGCAAGGTCTGGATCAACATCTACCCGGACCGTCCCCTCACCAAGAAGCCTGCCGAGACCCGCATGGGTTCCGGTAAGGGTTCGCCGGAGTGGTGGATCGCCAACGTCAAGCCCGGACGCGTCATGTTCGAGCTGTCGTACCCCAACGAGAAGATCGCCCGTGAGGCGCTGACTCGTGCGGCCCACAAGCTGCCGATGAAGTGCCGGATCGTCAAGCGCGAGGCAGGTGAAGCGTGATGTCGGCCGGTACCAAGGCGTCCGAGCTGCGCGAGCTGGGCAACGAGGAGCTTCTCAACAAGCTCCGCGAGGCCAAGGAAGAGCTGTTCAATCTCCGCTTCCAGGCGGCGACGGGCCAGCTCGAGAACCACGGTCGGCTCAAGTCCGTCCGTAAGGACATCGCCCGGATCTACACCCTGATGCGCGAGCGCGAGCTCGGTATCGAGACGGTGGAGAGCGTCTGATGAGCGAGAACACTGTGACTGAGAGCAAGACCGCCGAGCGCGGCTTCCGCAAGACCCGCGAGGGTCTCGTCGTCGGCGACAAGATGGACAAGACCGTCGTCGTCGCCGTCGAGGACCGCGTGAAGCACGCGCTGTACGGCAAGGTCATCCGCCGTACGAACAAGCTCAAGGCCCACGACGAGCAGAACGCCGCCGGCGTCGGCGACCGCGTCCTCCTGATGGAGACCCGGCCGCTGTCCGCCACGAAGCGGTGGCGCGTCGTCGAGATCCTCGAGAAGGCCAAGTAATTCCTGAGGGGACTTCCCCTCAGGTCAGTTCCGCCAGGCTCGGCAGGGGCTCCCGCAACGGAGCCCCTGCCGGGAACCGGCAGACGATCAGGAGATAGACGTGATCCAGCAGGAGTCGCGACTGCGTGTCGCCGACAACACGGGTGCGAAGGAAATTCTCACCATCCGTGTTCTCGGTGGCTCGGGTCGCCGCTACGCGGGCATCGGTGACGTCATCGTCGCCACCGTCAAGGACGCGATCCCCGGTGGCAACGTGAAGAAGGGTGACGTCGTCAAGGCGGTCATCGTTCGCACCGTCAAGGAGCGTCGTCGCCAGGATGGCTCGTACATCCGCTTCGACGAGAACGCCGCCGTCATTCTGAAGAACGACGGCGACCCCCGCGGCACCCGTATCTTCGGCCCGGTGGGCCGTGAGCTGCGCGAGAAGAAGTTCATGAAGATCATCTCGCTCGCGCCGGAGGTGCTGTAAGCATGAAGATCAAGAAGGGCGACCTGGTTCAGGTCATCACCGGTAAGGACAAGGGCAAGCAGGGCAAGGTCATCGTGGCCTACCCCGCTCAGGACCGCGTCCTCGTCGAGGGTGTCAACCGGGTCAAGAAGCACACCAAGGCCGGCCAGACCGCTCGCGGTTCGCAGACCGGTGGCATTGTGACGACCGAGGCCCCGGTCCACGTCAGCAACGTGCAGCTGGTTGTTGAGAAGGACGGCAACAAGGTCGTTACTCGCGTCGGCTACCGCTTTGACGACGAGGGCAACAAGATCCGTGTTGCCAAGCGCACCGGTGAGGACATCTGATGACTACCACCACCGCGCCGCGTCTCAAGACGCGCTACCGCGAGGAAATCGCCGGCAAGCTGCGTGAGGAGTTCTCCTACGAGAACGTCATGCAGATCCCCGGTCTGGTCAAGATCGTGGTCAACATGGGTGTGGGCGACGCCGCCCGCGACTCCAAGCTGATCGACGGTGCCGTCAAGGACCTCACCACGATCACCGGTCAGAAGCCGGCCGTCACCAAGGCCCGCAAGTCGATCGCGCAGTTCAAGCTGCGCGAGGGGCAGCCGATCGGCTGCCACGTCACCCTCCGCGGTGACCGCATGTGGGAGTTCCTGGACCGTACGCTGTCGCTCGCGCTGCCGCGTATCCGTGACTTCCGCGGCCTGTCGCCCAAGCAGTTCGACGGCCGTGGCAACTACACCTTCGGTCTCACGGAGCAGGTCATGTTCCACGAGATCGACCAGGACAAGATCGACCGGGTCCGGGGCATGGACATCACCGTGGTCACCACGGCGACCAATGACGACGAGGGTCGTGCCCTCCTTCGTCACCTCGGCTTCCCGTTCAAGGAGAACTGACCGTGGCGAAGAAGGCTCTGATCGCTAAGGCCGCCCGCAAGCCGAAGTTCGGCGTCCGGGGTTACACCCGGTGCCAGCGCTGCGGCCGGCCCCACTCCGTCTACCGCAAGTTCGGCCTGTGCCGCGTGTGCCTTCGTGAGATGGCTCACCGTGGCGAGCTGCCGGGCGTGACCAAGAGCTCCTGGTAATTCTCCTTCGCCCTTTGGGCGTTGGGAATTACCGGAGACTCTCGGTAAGCATCTGGTCGGCAGGAGTCCGGCCCCGCATGCCGTAGGCTTGCAGGGTTGGGCGCCTGCCGCCCATGACCGACTTACTACGCCGTAGGTCCCCGCACCGCACCCGTCCCGCCTCTGAGCGGGGAGAGGGATGGCGCATACAGGAAACCCCGGCGAGAGAGGCCGAAGGCCAACTCATGACCATGACTGATCCCATCGCAGACATGCTCACGCGTCTGCGCAACGCGAACTCGGCGTATCACGACGACGTCGCGATGCCGCACAGCAAGATCAAGTCGCACATCGCGGAGATCCTCCAGCAGGAGGGCTTCATCACCGGCTGGAAGGTCGAGGACGCCGAGGTCGGCAAGAACCTCGTCCTCGAGCTGAAGTTCGGCCCGAACCGCGAGCGCTCGATCGCCGGCATCAAGCGAATCTCGAAGCCGGGTCTGCGTGTCTACGCAAAGTCCACCAACCTGCCGAAGGTCCTCGGCGGCCTGGGCGTGGCGATCATCTCCACGTCCCACGGTCTCCTGACCGGCCAGCAGGCCAGCAAGAAGGGCGTAGGTGGGGAAGTCCTCGCCTACGTCTGGTAGTCGGGAACGGAGGAATAGCTCATGTCGCGAATCGGCAAGCTCCCCATCCAGGTTCCCGCCGGTGTGGACGTCACCATCGATGGCCGTACGGTCAACGTGAAGGGCCCCAAGGGCACCCTCACGCACACCGTTGCGTCGCCGATCGAGGTCACCAAGGGTGAGGACGGCGTCCTGAACGTCGTCCGCCCGAACGACGAGCGTCAGAACAAGGCCCTTCACGGCCTGTCCCGCACGCTGGTGGCGAACATGATCACCGGTGTGACCCAGGGGTACATCAAGGCGCTCGAGATCAGTGGTGTCGGTTACCGCGTCCAGGCGAAGGGCTCCAACCTGGAGTTCGCCCTGGGCTACAGCCACCCGATCCTGATCGAGGCCCCGGAGGGCATCACCTTCAAGGTGGAGACCCCCACGAAGTTCACCGTCGAGGGCATCGACAAGCAGAAGGTCGGCGAGACCGCGGCCAAGATCCGCAAGCTGCGGAAGCCTGACCCGTACAAGGCCAAGGGCGTCAAGTACGCCGGCGAGGTCATCCGCCGCAAGGTCGGAAAGGCTGGTAAGTAGCCATGGCATACGGCGTGAAGATCGCCAAGGGCGACGCGTACAAGCGCGCGGCTCGCAAGCGGCGCCACATCCGCGTCCGCAAGCACATCTCCGGTTCGCCGGAGCGTCCGCGCCTGGTCGTGACCCGCTCCAACCGCCACATGGTCGCCCAGATCATCGACGACATCGCGGGCCACACGCTCGCGTCGGCGTCGACCCTGGACGTCTCCATCCGTGGTGGCGAGGGTGACAAGAGCAACCAGGCCAAGCAGGTCGGCGCCCTGGTCGCCGAGCGTGCCAAGGCCGCAGGCGTCGAGGCCGTCGTGTTTGACCGCGGTGGTAACCAGTACGCCGGGCGGATTGCCGCTCTGGCTGACGCCGCCCGTGAAGCCGGGCTGAAGTTCTAGCCCCGGTTCCTACGCACAGCGGACGTAACAGAGAGAGGTAAATCCAATGGCTGGACCCCAGCGCCGCGGAAGCGGTGCCGGTGGCGGCGAGCGGCGGGACCGGAAGGGCCGTGACGGCGGCAATGCCGCCGCCGAGAAGACCGCGTACGTCGAGCGCGTCGTCGCGATCAACCGAGTCGCCAAGGTCGTGAAGGGTGGTCGTCGCTTCAGCTTCACCGCGCTGGTCGTGGTGGGCGATGGTGACGGCACCGTCGGTGTCGGTTACGGCAAGGCCAAGGAAGTTCCCGCGGCCATCGCCAAGGGCGTGGAAGAGGCCAAGAAGAGCTTCTTCAAGGTCCCGCGTATCCAGGGCACCATCCCTCACCCGATCCAGGGTGAGAAGGCTGCGGGCGTCGTCCTGCTCAAGCCGGCGTCCCCCGGTACCGGTGTTATCGCCGGTGGCCCGGTGCGCGCCGTTCTCGAGTGCGCCGGCGTCCACGACATCCTGTCGAAGTCGCTCGGGTCCTCGAACCCGATCAACATCGTGCACGCGACCGTGGCGGCCCTCCAGGGCCTGCAGCGTCCCGAGGAGATCGCGGCCCGCCGCGGTCTGCCCCTCGAGGACGTCGCCCCCGCGGCCCTGCTTCGTGCGCGTGCGGGAGCGGGTGCGTAATGGCTCGCCTCAAGATCACGCAGACGAAGTCGTACATCGGCAGCAAGCAGAACCACCGCGACACCCTGCGTTCGCTCGGGCTCAAGCGCCTGAACGACTCGGTTGTCAAGGAGGACCGCCCCGAGTTCCGCGGCATGGTGCACACCGTCCGCCACCTCGTGACGGTTGAGGAGGTCGACTGACATGGCGGAGAACAAGCCGCTGAAGGCGCATGACCTCCGGCCTGCCCCGGGCGCCAAGACCGCCAAGACCCGTGTGGGTCGTGGTGAGGCGTCCAAGGGTAAGACCGCTGGTCGTGGCACCAAGGGCACCAAGGCCCGCTACCAGGTTCCGGAGCGCTTCGAGGGCGGGCAGATGCCCCTCCACATGCGTCTCCCGAAGCTCAAGGGCTTCAAGAACCCGTTCCGCACGGAGTACCAGGTCGTGAACCTGGACAAGCTCGCGACGCTCTACCCCGAGGGTGGAGAGGTCACGGTGGCCGACCTGGTCGCCAAGGGTGCCGTGCGCAACAACCACCTCGTCAAGGTCCTCGGACAGGGCGAGATCTCCGTGGCGCTGCAGGTTTCGGTTGACGCCGTCTCCGGCTCCGCCAAGGAGAAGATCACCGCCGCCGGCGGTACCGTCACCGAGCTCGTCTGAGACAACTCGGACACTTCGGTGACCTGAACATCCGACCGGGGATGCCCTCTCATATGGGGCATCCCCGGTTGGTCGTTCCTAGGGGGGCATGTACGCCGGTAAGGTGGCGTCCGTTGCTGTGGTATCCCCTGGGCGCACGCGTCCCGGGGCCCTTTGACTGTTACGTATCCGTCGATCCTCAAGACCGTCACCTCTACGCTCTGCGCGGGGGTCGCAGGAGGCACCGTGCTCACCGGCTTCGCCCGGGCGTTCAAGACGCCCGACCTGCGCAAGAAGCTGCTCTTCACTCTCGGCATCATCGTGCTCTACCGGCTCGGGGCCCACATCCCGGTACCGGGCGTGAGCTACGAGAACGTCCAGACCTGTGTTGATCAGGCAAGCAAGGGCAACAACAGCCTCTTCGGCCTGGTGAACATGTTCAGCGGTGGTGCGCTGCTGCAGATCACGATCTTCGCGCTCGGCATCATGCCGTACATCACGGCCAGCATCATTCTCCAGCTGCTGACCGTGGTCATCCCCCGACTCGAGGCGCTCAAGAAGGAGGGGTCGTCCGGGCAGGCCAAGATCACGCAGTACACGCGTTATCTGACGGTCGCGCTCGCGATCCTCCAGGGCACCGGCCTGGTGGCCACCGCCCGCAGCGGTGCGCTGTTCAGCGGCTGCCCGGTCGCCGACCAGATCGTCCCGAACCAGTCGATGTTCACCACCATCGTCATGGTCGTCACGATGACCGCCGGCACCGCCGCCGTCATGTGGCTCGGTGAGCTCATCACCGACCGCGGCATCGGCAACGGCATGTCGATCCTGATGTTCATCTCGATCGCCGCCAGCTTCCCCGGCGCCCTGTGGGCCATCAAGACCAGCGGCAAGCTCGCGGACGGCTGGATCGAGTTCTTCACCGTGATCCTGGTCGGCTTCGTGATGGTGGGCCTCGTCGTCTTCGTCGAGCAGGCCCAGCGCCGTATCCCGGTGCAGTACGCGAAGCGCATGATCGGACGCCGTTCGTACGGTGGCACGTCCACCTACATCCCGCTGAAGGTGAACCAGGCGGGTGTGATCCCCGTCATCTTCGCTTCTTCGCTGCTCTACATCCCGGCCCTGATCGTCCAGTTCTCCAACTCGAAGTCCGGCTGGGCGCTCTGGGTCCAGGACCACTTCGTCAAGGGCACCCACCCGTACTACCTCACCGCCTACTTCCTCCTGATCGTCTTCTTCGCCTTCTTCTATGTGGCGATTTCGTTCAACCCCGAGGAAGTGGCCGACAACATGAAGAAGTATGGTGGCTTCATCCCGGGTATCCGGGCTGGTCGGCCTACTGCCGAGTACCTGAGCTACGTGCTCAACAGGATCACTTGGCCGGGCTCGCTGTACCTGGGTCTGATCGCTCTGGTGCCGACGATGGCGTTGGCAGGTTTCGGTGGCGGTGTTAACCAGAACTTCCCGTTCGGCGGGACGAGCATCCTCATCATCGTGGGTGTGGGTCTGGAGACCGTGAAGCAGATCGAGAGTCAGCTCCAGCAGCGCAATTACGAAGGGTTCCTCCGCTGATGCGAATCGTCCTCGTCGGCCCGCCGGGTGCCGGCAAGGGAACGCAGGCTGCGTACCTTGCCAAGAACCTGTCGATTCCGCACATCTCCACGGGCGACCTCTTCCGCGCCAACATCAGCCAGGGCACTGACCTTGGCAAGCAGGCCCGCGCCTTCATGGACGCGGGGCAGCTGGTGCCGGACGAGGTGACGATCGGAATGGCCAAGGACCGCATGTCCCAGCCGGACGCGGTCAACGGCTTCCTGCTCGACGGCTTCCCGCGCAACGTGGGTCAGGCCGAGGCCCTGGACGTGATGCTCAGTGACGAGGGCGTGAAGCTGGACGCCGTGCTCGACCTGGAGGTCCCCGAGGACGAGGTCGTGAAGCGGATCGCGGGTCGCCGCATCTGCCGCAACGACAGCGCGCACGTCTTCCACGCCACGTACAACCCGCCGAAGACCGAGGGTGTCTGCGACACCTGCGGCGGCGAGCTGTACCAGCGCGAGGACGACAGCGAGGAGACGGTGCGTACCCGGCTGGAGGTCTACCACACGCAGACCGAGCCGATCATCGACTACTACCGGGCACAGGACCTGGTGGTCACCATCTCCGCGCTCGGCAAGGTCACCGACGTGACCGACCGGGCCATGGAGGCGCTGAAGAAGCCCACGGAGGGCTGAGCGTCCCCACCCCTGTAGTACGCGCAGTACAAGCCGGCCGCGGCGTCCTCGGACGCCGCGGCCGACTGCTTGTGGCCGCGTATCGTGGAACACCCCGCCCCCGTCACCGTCCCTACCGGAAAGGCGCCGCAGCATGGTGCAGATCAAGACCCCCGAGCAGATCGCGAAGATGCGCGAGGCGGGGCTGGTGGTCGCTGCCATCCACGCGGCCACCCGTGAGGCGGCGGTGCCCGGCGCCACCACGCGCGACCTGGACCAGGTCGCCCGCAAGGTGATCGCGGACCACGGGGCGAAGTCGAACTTCCTCGGGTACGGCGGCTTCCCCGCGACCATCTGCACCTCGGTCAACGAGGTCGTCGTCCACGGCATCCCGGACGACAAAACGGTCCTCAAGGACGGCGACATCATCTCCATCGACGCCGGCGCGATCGTCGACGGCTGGCACGGCGACGCCGCGTACACCGCCTTCGTCGGTACGGGGCACGCTCCGGAGCTGATCGAGCTGTCCCGGGTGACCGAGGAGTCGATGTGGGCCGGCATCGCCGCGATGAAGGTCAACAACCGCCTCGTCGACATCTCCAAGGCCATCGAGTCCTACATCCGCCGCCAGCCCCGCCCCGCCACCGGCAAGTACGGGATCATCGAGGACTACGGCGGGCACGGCATCGGCACCGAGATGCACATGGACCCGCACCTGCTGAACTACGTCTCCCGCAAGCGCGGCAAGGGCGTCAAGCTGGTCCCGGGCCTCTGCCTGGCCATCGAGCCGATGGTCTCGCTGGGCACTCCGCACACCGAGGTGCTGGAGGACGAGTGGACCGTCATCACCACCGACGGCACCTGGTCCTCGCACTGGGAGCACTCCATCGCCCTCACGGAGCAGGGCCCGCTGGTCCTCACCGCTCCGGACTGCGGCCGCGAGAAGCTGGCGCAGTACGGGGTGGAGGCGGCGCCCGACCCGTTGGGGTGATGCTCGACCACCGGACGGAGTCCGGTGCAGCAGGCCGAAGCCTGTGAGGCGCCCCGGCGCCGAGCCCGCGAGGGCTGCGTGGAGGTGGGGCCGGGGTCGAGGCGGCGCCCGATCCCCTGGGATGATTGACGGCCTCCCCGAGGTCTAAGGATCTCCCGGGATGGGCAAACTTGACGGATTCGCCTTTGGGAGTCCGCTGACGTAGACTGACTCGTCGGCTCTCGTGCATCCGTGTGTCCGCACGCGGCGGAGCGAGAGACGATCAAGGTAGCCGATTCGAAAGGCGAAGCGTGGCCAAGAAGCAAGGTGCCATCGAAATTGAGGGCACCGTGATCGAGTCCCTCCCGAACGCGATGTTCAGGGTGGAGCTCCAGAACGGTCACAAGGTCCTCGCGCACATCTCCGGCAAGATGCGGATGCACTACATCCGAATCCTCCCGGACGACCGGGTCGTCGTGGAGCTGTCTCCGTACGACCTGACGCGTGGCCGGATCGTCTACCGCTACAAGTAGATCTTGCCGCCGCCCGCCTCGGCGTGGCGTTGGCACTGACCCGGAGAACCTGACATCCCATGAAGGTCAAGCCGAGCGTCAAGAAGATCTGCGACAAGTGCAAGGTGATCCGCCGTCACGGCCGGGTCATGGTCATCTGCGACAACCTGCGCCACAAGCAGCGCCAGGGCTGACGCACGACCCCCTGCATCTCGCAGTTCTTCGCGCGACGCACGTAACACGTACATACGCAGAGCCCGTCCAAGCCACGGCTGACGACACCTCCGGCGGGGGCCGGGGACCCGGACGTACCACCCCTCCCAGCGAGGGGTCGGCGGCCGGGAGTGGTTCTGCGGAAGACCCCCGACTTAACAACTGGAGCCATTGAATGGCACGCGTTTCAGGTGTTGACATCCCGCGCGAAAAGCGCGTGGAGGTTGCCCTCACCTACGTCTTCGGTATCGGGCGCACCCGGTCCAAGGAGATCCTCGCCACCACCGGCGTGAACCCGAACACCCGCGTTCGCGACCTGGCCGAAGAGGACCTGGTCAAGATCCGCGAGTACGTGGACGCCAACCTCCGCACCGAGGGTGACCTCCGCCGCGAGATCCAGGCCGACATCCGCCGCAAGGTCGAGATCGGCTGCTACCAGGGCATCCGCCACCGTCGTGGTCTGCCGGTCCACGGCCAGCGCACCAGCACCAACGCCCGTACCCGTAAGGGTCCGCGTCGCGCGATCGCCGGCAAGAAGAAGCCGGGCAAGAAGTAGTCCTCAGCGGACGCACTGCGGGTGTCCGGGCCACCGGACGTTCGCGGAAACCAGCGGTCTTCGCTGTAGGACCGATCACCTCCCCTCTCCATCTGGAGTCAAGACATGCCCCCCAAGGGTCGTCAGGGCGCAGCCAAGAAGGTGCGTCGCAAGGAAAAGAAGAACGTCGCTCACGGCCACGCGCACATCAAGAGCACGTTCAACAACACGATCGTGTCGATCACGGACCCCACGGGCAACGTGATCTCCTGGGCCTCCGCCGGCCACGTCGGCTTCAAGGGCTCGCGCAAGTCCACCCCCTTCGCCGCGCAGATGGCCGCCGAGTCGGCCGCCCGCCGCGCGCAGGAGCACGGCATGCGCAAGGTCGACGTCTTCGTGAAGGGTCCGGGCTCCGGCCGCGAGACTGCGATCCGCTCCCTCCAGGCCACGGGCCTCGAGGTCGGTTCGATCCAGGACGTCACCCCGACGCCGCACAACGGCTGCCGTCCGCCGAAGCGTCGCCGCGTCTGAGCCGTCACGGCCGGTGACGGCCGTGCGCCAGTAGCGCCGGGTCCGGGCGGTACACCTCTTCCGAGGCGTACCGCCCGTACCCTTGTTACATCTGTCGGGCATCAAATAGTGGGTGCCCACGACCGAAGGACCACAGCATGCTTATCGCTCAGCGTCCGTCGCTGACCGAAGAGGTCGTCGACGAGTTCCGCTCCCGGTTCGTCATCGAGCCGCTGGAGCCCGGCTTCGGCTACACGCTCGGCAACTCCCTGCGCCGCACGCTCCTCTCCTCGATCCCGGGTGCCGCTGTCACCAGCATCCGCATCGACGGTGTCCTGCACGAGTTCACCACCGTGCCGGGCGTCAAGGAGGACGTGACCGACCTCATCCTCAACATCAAGCAGCTGGTCGTCTCCTCGGAGCACGACGAGCCCGTCGTGATGTACCTGCGCAAGCAGGGCCCCGGCCTGGTCACCGCCGCGGACATCGCCCCGCCGGCCGGTGTCGAGGTGCACAACCCGGACCTGGTCCTCGCCACGCTGAACGGCAAGGGCAAGCTGGAGATGGAGCTGACCGTCGAGCGCGGTCGCGGCTACGTCTCCGCCGTCCAGAACAAGCAGGTGGGCCAGGAGATCGGCCGTATCCCGGTCGACTCCATCTACTCGCCGGTGCTCAAGGTCACGTACAAGGTCGAGGCGACCCGTGTCGAGCAGCGCACCGACTTCGACAAGCTGATCGTCGACGTCGAGACCAAGCAGGCCATGCGTCCGCGTGACGCCATGGCGTCGGCCGGTAAGACCCTGGTCGAGCTGTTCGGTCTGGCGCGCGAGCTCAACATCGACGCCGAGGGCATCGACATGGGCCCGTCGCCGACGGACGCCGCGCTCGCGGCGGACCTGGCGCTGCCGATCGAGGAGCTGGAGCTCACGGTCCGCTCGTACAACTGCCTCAAGCGCGAGGGCATCCACTCGGTGGGCGAGCTGGTGGCCCGCTCCGAGGCGGACCTGCTCGACATCCGCAACTTCGGTGCGAAGTCGATCGACGAGGTCAAGGCGAAGCTGGCCGGTATGGGCCTGGCGCTGAAGGACTCGCCTCCCGGCTTCGACCCGACCGCCGCCGCCGACGCCTTCGGCGCCGATGACGACGCGGACGCCGGGTTCGTGGAGACCGAGCAGTACTAGTACGCCTCCCGGCTGGGGTGCCCGGGTGGGTGCCCCGGTCCGGGCGAGGGCTTTTGTCCTCAATCGCCGGACGGGCTTGGTCTGCTTCGGCTGAGGCGCTGTCCTCAATCGCCGGACGGGCTCGAATTTCGGGCTGAGGCCCGATGTCCAGTGCGGACGCCCTTGATTTTCGGGCTGATGCCCGGATTTTGAGTGCGGATCCGACTTGCGAGAGTCGGTCCGGCGACAGCACACACACTTCCGCCCGGCGGCCGCCGGGTGGGAACTGACATCGGTACCTGATACGGCCGGTGCAGCACACAAGGAGAAAACCCATGCCGAAGCCCGCCAAGGGTGCCCGTCTGGGCGGCAGCGCCGCGCACGAGAAGCTTCTTCTCAACAACCTCGCGAAGTCGCTGTTCGAGCACGGCCGCATCACCACGACCGAGGCCAAGGCCCGCCGCCTGCGTCCGGTCGCGGAGCGTTTCATCACCAAGGCGAAGAAGGGCGACATCCACAACCGTCGCCTGGTGCTGCAGTCGATCACGGACAAGGGCATCGTCCACACGCTCTTCACCGAGATCGCCCCGCGGTACGAGAACCGCCCCGGTGGTTACACCCGCATCACCAAGATCGGCAACCGTCGTGGCGACAACGCCCCGATGGCCGTCATCGAGCTGGTCGAGGCGCTGACCGTGGCGCAGCAGGCCACCGGTGAGGCCGAGGCCGCCACCAAGCGTGCGGTCAAGGAAGACGCGGCCAAGAAGGACGAGACCCCGGTCGAGTCCGTCGAGGACGCGCAGGACGCCTGAGCGTTCCGGAACCACTGAACGGGTCCGCACCACCCTCCGGGGAGGTGCGGGCCCGTTCGGCTGTGCGGGATCTTGAGAGGATGCGCTGGTGAGTGACGAGGTGGAGCCCGGCTTCGTACGGGTGCGGCTGGACCTGGCCTATGACGGCAAGGACTTCTCGGGCTGGGCGAAGCAGACCGCCCGGCGGACGGTCCAGGGTGAGATCGAGGATGCGCTGCGGACCGTGACCCGCTCCTCGCGCACGTACGACCTGACGGTGGCCGGGCGCACCGACGCCGGGGTGCACGCCCGTGGCCAGGTCGCCCATGTCGACCTGCCGGCCGAGGTGTGGGCCGAGCACGAGGAGAAGCTGCTGCGGCGGCTGGCCGGGCGGATGGCGCCCGATGTGCGGGTCTGGCGGGTCAAGGAGGCGCCGCCCGGGTTCAACGCCCGGTTCTCCGCCCTGTGGCGCCGGTACGCGTACCGCGTCGCCGACCGCCCGGGCGGCGTCGACCCCCTGGTCCGGGGGCACGTGCTCTGGCACGACCGGCCGCTGGACGTGACCGCGATGAACGCCGCCGCGGCCCGGATGACCGGGGAGCACGACTTCGCCGCGTACTGCAAGAAGCGCGAGGGCGCGACGACCATCCGGACGCTCCAGAAGCTGCACTGGGTGCGCGACGCGGCGACCGGGATCATCACCGGGACCGTGCAGGCGGACGCCTTCTGCCACAACATGGTGCGGGCCCTGGTGGGCGCGATGCTGTTCGTCGGCGACGGGCGGCGCCCCGACCCGTGGCCGGCCGAGGTGCTGGCGGCCGGGGTGCGCGACCCCGGGGTGCACGTGGTGCGCCCGCACGGGCTGACGCTGGAGGAGGTCGCGTACCCGGCGGACGACCTGCTGGCGGCGCGTGCGGTGGAGGCCCGGAACGTGCGGTCGCTGCCGGGGACGGGGTGCTGCTAGGCGCTACGTGGTGGTGAGGTTCGCGGCGGCCGATGCCTGGACCTCGCCGCGGTGGCGGATCTGGCGGAACGTGTAGTCCGTGAGGTCGTCGCCGGTGGTGAACACGTTCTTGTCGGCCTTGGTGACGTTCTTGCCGTTCGTGAAGCCGCCGACCGTGAAGTACGCGTACCGGCCGTACGAGTTCGCGGTGCGGCGGCAGATCGCGCCGTCGCGGCAGAAGACCGGGACGCCGGACCCGCTGAGCGAGGCGAGGCCGCCGCTGGCCTGCTGGGCGGTCTTCTTGGCCTGGGCCTCGGTCTCGAAGACCGCGATGCCGACGGTGACCGCCACGCCGTCCCGGCTGTAGGTGGCCCGGATGACCTGGTCGCAGCCGTTGCCGGTGAGGATGGAGCCCAGCGCGCCCTGGGTGGCCGAGGCGCAGCCGGTGGTGCGGTGGGTCGCGCCCCTGGCGTACGTGTGGCCGCCCGAGACCAGCTTGTCGCCGGGGAAGAACGCCTCGACGCCGACCGGCAGCCGGTCCTTTTTGGCGTCGGCTATGTAGTCCCTGGGGTCCGGCGGGGGCGGCGGCGCCACCGAGGAGAAGGAGGGCTCGGGCGCGGAGGTCTCGCTGGGCAGGTCATTCGCCGTGGGCAGCTCGCTCGCGTGCTTCCCGGCGGTGGCGTCGGATTCGTGGCCGTTGGCACTGATCACCGCCGTCGCCACGATCGCCGCGACCGCCGCGGTGGCGAGCGCGCCGCCGCCGATCATCAGCCACTTCCTGCGCCTGGCGCGGGACGCGGACGCCTCGGCCATCGCCTCCCAGTCGGGAGTTCCGCCGTTCCCCGGTCCTTCGGGCCCCCAGGAAGGCCCCCCTTGCCCAAAGCTCATGCCGCGCATCCTAGACGGACCGTAATCCGGTTGGGTCAACCCTCCGCCGCCCGTGACAATGCTGTGCATGGGACATCTCGAAGCAGGCCACCTTGAGTACTACCTTCCGGACGGGCGGGTGCTGCTTGGCGATGCCTCGTTCCGGGTGGCCGACGGTGCCGTGGTCGCTCTCGTCGGGGCGAACGGCGCCGGCAAGACCACGTTGCTGCGGCTGCTCGCCGGGGAGCTCCAGCCGCACGGCGGCTCGGTGTCCGTGAGCGGCGGGCTCGGCGTGATGCGGCAGTTCGTCGGCTCGGTGCGCGACGAGCGCACGGTCCGCGACCTGCTGGTCTCCGTGGCGCAGCCCCGCATCCAGGAGGCCGCGCGCGCCGTCGACCGGGCCGAGGAGCGCATCCTCACCGTGGACGACGAGGCCGCGCAGATGGCGTACGCGCAGGCGCTGAGCGACTGGGCGGAGGCGCGGGGGTACGAGGCCGAGACGCTCTGGGACATGTGCACGACGGCCGCGCTCGGCGTCCCGTACGAGAAGGCGCAGTGGCGCGAGGTGCGCACGCTCTCCGGTGGTGAGCAGAAGCGGCTGGTCCTGGAGGCCCTGCTGCGCGGTCCCGACGAGGTGCTGCTGCTCGACGAGCCGGACAACTACCTCGACGTCCCCGGCAAGCGGTGGCTGGAGGAGCGGCTGAAGGAGACCCGTAAGACGGTTCTCTTCGTCTCCCACGACCGGGAGCTGCTGTCCCGGGCCGCGCAGAAGATCGTCAGCGTGGAGCCGGGCCCGGCCGGCAGCGACGTATGGGTGCACGGTGGCGGCTTCGACACGTACCACCAGGCCCGCAAGGAGCGGTTCGCCCGCTTCGAGGAGCTGCTGCGCCGGTGGGAGGAGGAGTACAAGCGGCTGAAGGCGCTCGTGCACCGGCTGCGCCAGCAGGCGGCGATCAGCCCCGACATGGCGAGCCGCTACCACGCGATGCAGACCCGGTTCCGGAGGTTCGAGGAGGCGGGCCCGCCGCCGGAGCCGCCGCGCGAGCAGGACATCCGGATGCGGCTGCGCGGCGGCCGGACCGGGGTGCGGGCGGTGACCTGCGCACGGCTGGAGCTGACCGGCCTGATGAAACCGTTCGACCTGGAGGTCTTCTACGGGGAACGGGTCGCGGTCCTCGGCTCCAACGGGTCCGGCAAGTCGCACTTCCTGCGGCTGCTGGCCGGCGAGCCGGTGGCGCACACGGGGGAGTGGAAGCTCGGTGCGCGGGTCGTCCCCGGCCACTTCGCGCAGACCCACGCGCACCCGGAGCTGCTGGGCCGCACGCTCGTCGACATCCTGTGGACCGAGCACGCGAAGGACCGGGGCGGCGCGATGTCCGTGCTGCGCCGTTACGAGCTGGAGCGGCAGGGGGACCAGGCGTTCGAGAAGCTGTCGGGCGGCCAGCAGGCCCGGTTCCAGATCCTGCTCCTGGAGCTGTCCGGCACCACCGCGCTGCTGCTCGACGAGCCGACGGACAACCTGGACCTGGAGTCGGCGGAGGCGCTGCAGGACGGTCTGGAGGCGTACGAGGGCACGGTGCTCGCGGTGACGCACGACCGGTGGTTCGCGAAGAGCTTCGACCGGTACCTGGTCTTCGGCTCGGACGGGGTCGTACGGGAGACGTCGGAGCCGGTGTGGGACGAGCGGCGGGTCGAGCGGGCGCGGTAGCGGCGGGCGCGTTTTGACCCGCCCGGGACCGGGCGGGTAGTCTCGACGTTTGTTATGCGTTTGGGCTGCGCCGTCATGGCGCGCCGAGCCCTTGCGCAGGTTCTCTGGAGCAGTTACCAGTGGCTCGCATACGGGCGTCGTCCCGGCAATGTGCGCCCCAGCTGCACGATCGCTTCAGAGGTGTCGTGTGTCTGGACCCCATCCACTGAAGAAGCGAAGGCTACGAAGTGCGTACGTACAGCCCCAAGCCCGGCGATGTGACTCGCCAGTGGCACATCATTGACGCACGGGACGTCGTCCTGGGCCGTCTCGCCACCACGGCTGCGAACCTCCTGCGAGGCAAGCACAAGGCGATCTACGCCCCCCACATGGACATGGGCGACTTCGTCATCATCATCAACGCCGACAAGGTTCACCTGTCCGGCAACAAGCGGACCCAGAAGATGGCCTACCGCCACTCCGGGTTCCCGGGCGGTCTGCGCTCCGTGCGCTACGACGACCTCCTTGCGAACAACCCCGAGAAGGCCGTCGAGAAGGCCATCAAGGGCATGATCCCCAAGAACTCCCTGGGCCGCCAGATGATCTCGAAGCTGAAGGTCTACGCGGGCGAGCAGCACCCGCACGCTGCGCAGCAGCCGGTCCCGTACGAGATCACCCAGGTCGCGCAGTAGTTCCGGCCTCCCCCCAAAGACATAAAGAAAGATCTGAGGAGCATCGTGGCCGAGACCACTGTTGAGACCGCCGAGGGCACCGAGGGCGAGGAGACCTACGCCGAGGTGACCACCTTCGAGTCGGAGGTCCCCGTCGAGGGTGAGTACACCTCCGAGTCGCTCGCCGGCCGCTTCGGCGACCCGCAGCCCGCCGCCGGCCTTGGCCGTCGCAAGAACGCCATCGCCCGCGTCCGGATCGTTCCGGGCACCGGCAAGTGGAAGATCAACGGGCGCACCCTCGAGAGCTACTTCCCGAACAAGGTGCACCAGCAGGAAGTCAACGAGCCCTTCAAGGTGCTCGAGCTCGACGGCCGTTACGACGTCATCGCCCGCATCGCGGGTGGCGGCGTCTCGGGTCAGGCCGGCGCCCTGCGCCTCGGCGTGGCCCGCGCGCTGAACGAGGCGGACGTGGACAACAACCGCGCGACGCTGAAGAAGGCCGGCTTCCTCTCCCGCGACGACCGTGCGGTCGAGCGCAAGAAGGCCGGTCTCAAGAAGGCCCGCAAGGCCCCGCAGTACAGCAAGCGCTAAACCGCCTGCTCATCCGCGTTACACGTTCGCCCCGGCGGCACACCTCGTGCTGCCGGGGCGTTCGTTTATCGACATCCTCGGGCATATAACGGCATAAGGCGTTCATAGGCTTGTTGGTTGCGTGATCTGACTTTTGCGTTTCGGAGCACTTTCGGAGGACACCAGTGGGACGACTCTTCGGCACGGACGGCGTGCGCGGCGTCGCCAATGCGGACCTGACGGCCGAGCTCGCGCTCGGCCTCTCGGTGGCCGCGGCGCACGTACTGGCCGAGGCGGGCACCTTCGAGGGCCATCGGCCGACGGCCGTGGTGGGCCGCGACCCGCGCGCCTCCGGAGAGTTCCTGGAGGCCGCCGTGGTGGCCGGCCTCGCGAGCGCGGGCGTCGACGTCCTGCGGGTCGGCGTGCTGCCGACCCCGGCCGTCGCCTACCTCACCGGCGCCCTGGGCGCCGACATCGGGGTCATGCTCTCGGCCAGCCACAACGCCATGCCGGACAACGGTGTCAAGTTCTTCGCCCGCGGCGGCCACAAGCTCGCCGACGAGCTGGAGGACCGCATCGAGACGGTGTACGAGCAGCACCGCACCGGAGAGCCGTGGGCCCGCCCCACCGGCGCCGGCGTCGGCCGCGTCACCGACTACGCCGAGGGCTTCGACCGCTACGTCGCCCACCTCATCGGCGTCCTGCCGAACCGCCTCGACGGCCTGAAGGTCGTCCTCGACGAGGCCCACGGCGCCGCCGCCCGCGTCTCGCCCGAGGCGTTCGCCCGCGCCGGGGCCGAGGTCATCACGATCGGCGCCGAGCCGGACGGGCTGAACATCAACGACGGCTGCGGCTCCACGCACCTGGCGCTCCTGCGCGCCGCCGTCGTCGAGCACGGCGCGGACCTGGGCATCGCGCACGACGGCGACGCCGACCGCTGCCTGGCCGTGGACGGGGCGGGCGAGGAGGTCGACGGCGACCAGATCCTCGCCGTACTGGCCCTCGCCATGCGCGAGGCCGGTCAGCTGCGCGGGGACACCGTCGTCGGCACCGTGATGTCGAACCTCGGCTTCAAGATCGCCATGGAGCGCGAGGGCATCCAGCTCGTCCAGACCGCCGTCGGCGACCGGTACGTCCTGGAGTCGATGAAGGCCGAGGGCTACGCGCTGGGCGGCGAGCAGTCCGGCCACGTCATCGTCCTGGACCACGCCACGACCGGCGACGGCACGCTGACCGGCCTGATGCTCGCGGCCCGGGTCGCCGCGACGGGCCGCTCGCTCGCGGAGCTGGCCGGGGTCATGGAGCGCCTGCCGCAGGTCCTCGTCAACGTCCCGGACGTCGACAAGTCCCGCGTGCACACCTCGCAGGAGGTGTCCGCCGCCGTCACGGAGGCCGAGCGCGAGCTGGGCGCCACCGGCCGCGTGCTGCTGCGCCCGTCGGGCACGGAGCCGCTGGTACGGGTCATGGTCGAGGCGGCGGACATCGAGCAGGCGCGCGCGGTGGCGGGCCGGCTGGCGGATGTCGTGAAGTCGGCGCTGGGGTAGGTCGTCGGGCGGGGTGGTCCCGCTACCCCGCCCCTTCGGCCGCCGCCGGGGGCTCCTGGGCGCGCTGCCTGCGCTGGGCCGCGCGCCACAGCGCCTTCTGCGCGATGAGCGTCAGGGTGCCCGCGAGGACGATGCCGCCCAGGTTCTCCAGGAGCTGGCGCGCGGAGCCGGACATCTGGGTGTAGTCGCCGTAGCTGAAGGCCACCGCCGCGTTGGCGGCCGCCGGGACGGTCGTCACCGAGATGGCGACCCCGATGAGCGCGCCGGACTTCGCCGAGGTCAGGGAGAGCGTCCCCGCGATTCCGGCGAGGAACGCCACGACGAACGACAGCCAGTCCGGCTGCCACACGAACGCGGTGTTGGGGCGTTCGGCGTCGATCATGTCCTGGTCGAACAGCCCGAAGAGGTCCATCAGCCAGGAGAACCCGGCCGTCAGCGCCATGGCCGCCGCGAAGCCGCCGACCAGCGCCCACAGCGAGCGCCACACCAGGCGCGGGGCGCGCTGCACCAGGGCCGTGGAGATCCCGGCCAGCGGCCCGAACTCCGGCCCGACCGCCATCGCGCCCACGATGAGGATCGCGTTGTCGAGCATCACACCGCAGGCCGCGAGCATCGTGGCGACGGCGAGGAACGCCAGGTAGGTGACGCTGAACGTGGACTCCTCGTGGGTCGCCTCGGACAGCTCCTCCCACAGCACCGCGTCCGCCCCCTCGCCGGGCGCGGCCTCCTCGGCCTTCTCGGCGCACGCGGAGAGCGTGAGGTCCAGGCCGTTCACCGTGATCGCCCCGAACCGGTCGACCCCGAGCCGCCGCAGCGCCCCGATCAGCTCGTCGCCAGCCTCGCGCGCCACGTCGCACAGCAGCACGTCACCGGCCGGGTCGCGCGCGACGCCCGGCAGCACCGCGAGGTGGGCGGTGCCGGGCGTCCGCTCCAGGAGGCTCACCACCTCGTCCGTGCGGTCGGCGGGCACGATCAGGCGCAGATGCAGCACGGCGACCCCTCCGGAATCAGAGCTTGCGCAGTGACAGCCGCTGGACCTTGTGGTCGGGCCCCTTGCGCAGCACCAGCGTGGCACGTCCACGGGTCGGCGCCACGTTCTCCACGAGGTTCGGCCGGTTGACGGTCCGCCACATGGTGGCCGCGTACTCCATCGCCTCGGCCTCGGAGACCTGGGTGTACTTGCGGAAGTACGAGGACGGGTCCTGGAACGCCGTCTCACGCAGCTTCCGGAAGCGGTTGAGGTACCAGGTCTCGATGTCCTCCGGCCTGGCGTCCACGTACACGCTGAAGTCGAAGTAGTCGGCGAGCCCGACCCGGGTGCGGCCGTCCTTGCCGGGCAGGGCGGGCTGGAGGACGTTCAGCCCCTCGACGATCAGGATGTCCGGGCGCCGCACGGTGAGCCGCTCGCCGGGCACGATGTCGTAGATCAGGTGCGAGTAGACCGGCGCGGTCACCTCGTCCTTGCCCGCCTTGATGTCGGCGACGAAACGGGTGAGGGCGCGCCGGTCGTACGACTCCGGGAATCCCTTGCGGGACATCAGGCCGCGCGCGTGGAGCTCCTTCATCGGCAGCAGGAACCCGTCCGTGGTCACCAGCTCCACCCGGGGGTGCTCCGGCCAGCGGGCCAGCAGCGCCCGCAGGATACGGGCGGTGGTGGACTTGCCCACGGCGACACTGCCCGCGACCCCTATGACGAACGGCGTGCCGCGCTGCGCGCCCTGCCCGTTGCCCGCGTCCCCGAGGAAGGTGTTCAGCGCGCCGCGCAGCCCGGAGGTGGCCTGCACGTACAGGTTCAGCAGCCGCGACAGCGGCAGGTAGACGTCCCGCACCTCGTCGAGATCGATGACGTCCCCGAGCCCGCGCAGCCGCTCGACCTCCTCGGCGGTCAGCGGCAGCGGCGTCCTGTCGCGCAGCGCGCTCCACTCCGCCCGGGTCAGATCGACGTACGGCGTCGCGGCGTGCTCGGCGCGTCGGTTCGTGCTCCGGGTCGGCGAAGTGATCACGGGAACATTGTTGCGGGAGTTCGACGGGAGTACGAACGGGGCGAAGGGTGGGCTCGGTCACGTGGGACCGGCGGTCCGGGCGCGCCTCGGCGCCGGACCGCCGGCCTGTTGGCAGCGAGGGTGTCAGCCGAAGGTGGAGTGACCCCCGAAATTCCGACACCTGGACGCTGGATGTTTCGTCATCCAGGGGAAGTGATCCAAGGTGGCAAAGCGGAAGAACTATCCCGAAGAGTTCAAGCGGGACGCGGTGGACCTGGTGCGCTCCTCGCCAGACCGTTCCCTCACCGACATCGCCCACGGCCTGGGTATCCATCTGGAGACCCTGCGCAAGTGGGTCCGGGAGGACCGGACCCGCGCCCAGGCAGCGGGCGGCGGGGGTGACGCCGGCATGACCCCTGACGCGAAAGAAGAGCTCAGGCGCTTGCGGCGGGAGAACGCCCGGCTGAAGGAGGACAACGAGATCCTCCGGAAAGCCGCCGCCTATTTCGCGCGGGAGACGACACGGTGATCCGCTTCCGTTTCGTCGACGAGCACAGAGGCGCCCACAGGGTGAAGCGGATGTGTGATGTTCTCGGCTGGGACCGCTCCGGCTACTACACCTGGCACCAGAACAAGGAGGCACGGCAGGAGAAGGCCGACGAGGAAGAGGGGCTGGCCCGCCGCATCCAGGAGATCCACACCGATTCCCGGGGTGCCTACGGGGCCCTGCGGATCACCCGGAAACTCCGGGACCAGGGGCACGTGGTGAACCGCAAACGCGTCGCACGGATCATGCGGGAGCGCGAGATCGCCGGGATAACGCGACGGAAGTCGCGGTCGCTGACGAAGCAGGACCACACGGCGCCGCCCGCACCGGACCTGATCCTGCGCGACTTCACCGCGCCGATGCCGGGCCTGAAATTCGTCGGGGACATCACCTGCCTGCCGACGGCGGAGGGCTGGCTGTATCTGGCGACGGTGATCGATCTGTGCACGCGGGAGGTCGTGGACTGGTCGATGGCCGACCACATGCGCACCGAGCTGGTTGCGGACGCCATCCGGATGGCCCATGCGGGCGGGCACACGGCAGGCAACGCGATCTTTCACTCGGATCGCGGGTCGCAATACACGTCCCATCAATTCCGCGCTCTGCTGGGTGAGCTGGACATTCGGCAGAGCGCCGGACGCACCGGCTCATGCTTCGACAACGCCGCCGCGGAGAGCTTCTTCGCCGTCCTGAAAGCAGCGATCGGTACGACCGCCTGGGAAACCCGGGCGCAGGCTCGGCAGGACGTTTTCCGGTGGATCGCGGAACATTACAACCGGGAGCGGATCCACTCGGCCATCGGCTACATCACGCCGTACCAGGCGAGGGTCCGCTGCCATCAACGGCTGGACCTCGCGGCATAAAACGGAAGTGTCGGGACCTGAGGGGTCACTTCATTTGACCGGTCGGCTGATGGTTTCAAAGCCTGGTGGGCCATGCGGTTTCTGCGCGCCAAACGTGGCAGGAATGTTGCCGGGGAGCTCATCGCTAGTGGTTCGATCTCAGCTCGGGCAAGCCTTCAGTGAGGTACCCTTCTGACGCATTCGCCAGGGCGCGATCCAGTTGCCGCGCCCTGGCCGCTTCCCTGCAGGCGCTATGCTGGCTGTATAGAAATGAATGGCGATAAGTTGAATCTATGCGCGATCATCGATCTCGCCGACTGGGCTGAGCTCGGGAATGCCGACGGGTCGGCATTCCCGGATACTCCGGCCAAGCTGCACGACTTGGCGTCGGGTGACTTTTCCAAGGTGACGAGTTCACTCAATCACCTGTACTACGCTCTCCTCAACGACGGAGTCGTTTACTCTGCGACCGCACCGGCTTTCAGGTATGTCGCCGCACTCTTGGGCGACCGCGAAAGTCGAGCCGCACTCACTCCTGCATGGGATGAGGGGAAATTCCCGCTTCGAGGCAAGCTCCTCTCCTGGTTGGCCGAGGTGGCCTTCGATGTCAGTGCTGAGCGGGAGCAGTGCATTCGAGAGTGGGGGGAATATTCGTCGACCGAGCAATTTCCTGACTTCCTGAAAATTAGGAGCATTTACCCAGAAGCTTTTCCGGGCGTCGTCACCTACTTTGATGATTCTGATCCGAGAGTGGTTGAGGCGGCTGTTGTCGCGGCCATTCGGCTCCTGGAATCCCCGGCTCTGGCGATGTACCGCAAGGGGCTGACTCCTTTGGTGGAGAACGTTCTAGCGCAAAGCTCCAGCGAACGGAATAGAAGTTTGGCCTCCGAGGCGTTGGCATCCTGGAGGGAAGGGTGCCTGTTGGTGGAATCCCCTATCGATTCACTCCCCGACGGACGGGAGGATGAGCGCCATTCGCACGAAAAACGGGGATCAGTTGACGAGCCGCCGTTTTAGCGGATCTTCGAAGTCGGTCGGGGGTCGGTCCTCGTTCGCAATTGCAGTTCGGCTGATCTCGAAGCAGACAATTCGGGCAGGCGAACTCCCGCTGGTTGGACTTGGCGACATGAGCCAGCCTCCAATGCTGGCGGGCGGCAGCGTGTGATGCACCTCGTGCCGCGCTCTCAGTATGATCCTGGGTTGCTGTGGCAGTATTTGCTGCATCCTGGTGGCTCCGGCGGCTACTCGAAGTGGGCGATTCCGAATGGCGCCCCACGCAATAGGAGGTGAGTCGGTAATAGTGACGGCATTCTGACCATGATGATGCACAACAATCCCGACAAGGGTTCGCCGCTGCGGGGTAAGGCGATGATCGACGAAGTTATGGGCCACTTCGGGGACCGCGTTCAGGGCATCCAGGGGATCTGGGTCTACGGAGATAACCTTGGAGGCTTCAATGAGCTTCTTCAGCGTTGCCGCTCCAGAGTGAGGATGGCCTTGGCGATTGACGTCATGCGGTTGGGGCTGCATCGGGATCTGCGGAAGATTCGCCAGGTCTTCAGGCGGGCGACGCCGCGTTCGACAGGTGCGCGGGCTGCGGCGAGCGCACGGTTGCGGGTCTTCTCGGTGGGAGTAAGTTCCTGCAGGGGCTTCCGCTTGATGCCAGTGGTCAGCCAGGGGCCGGCGCCCTGGTAGGCGAGGTCGGCCACGATCGGAACGCCCTGGCGCTCGCAGATTCGGATGATCTGGTGGGTGCGGGCGGCGGTCAGGTCATGGGTGCGGCCCGGCAAGGCGGGCGAGAGCCACAGCAGCCGGCCGTCGGGATCGGTGACGAGCTGCACGTTCACGCCGTGCCGCCGGTGCTTGTGGGAGTAGTCGGCCCGGCCGTCGCCGACCCGGTCGCACTCGGCGAGGGTTCCGTCGAGCAGGACGAACTCAGGTTCGTGCTCACGCAGTGTTCTCAGCAGGCCCGGTGCGCGTTCCGCGAGGAGGTCGACGACCGCGCTGGTGTAGGCGTGGGCGGTGGACTCGCTGATCCCGAACCCGGCGGCGATCTTCGCCAGAGTGGTGTGTTCGCGTAGGTACACCAGTGCCACCATCGCGCGCTGGGACGGACGGAGCTTGCAGCGCCGGTCGCCCTCGCGGGTGACGATCAGCATGGTGACCCACTCCACGAGTGCGTGTGGCAGGTCGAGTGCGGCAGGATGTGTGACCAACGAGGCTCCCGGGCACGGTGATTGAGACGTCAGACATCTCAATCAACCGCCCGGGAGCCTCGCTCGTTGCGCTTCACGGCACGTCACCCGATCGGTGGCCAACTCGAAGAAGCTCAGTGAGTCAGGCCCCGAATGTTCGACTGGACCGAGCAGTTCGATGTGACGCGTTGCCACGTGCTCTTCAGCCGCGCGGAGTTCGAGGAGGACAAGGAGGGCTGGGAGAAGGTGCGCACCCTCCTGGAGAAGAGCGACCCGTACTGCACCGAGAAGGACTTCTGGCTCGCGGTGCGCAAGCGGTAGGGCGGCGAGAGCACGTGCAGGGGCTCGGAAGGGCGGGGACACCGCGGCCGGTGTGAACGGCCGAAGGCGGCGGCCGAGTTGTGCTCGGTCGCCGCCTTCGGGGGTTCGATCGCCGGGATCGGGGGTGCGTCCTCAGTCCGTGCCGGACTCCATCGCCGCGCGGTCCAGCATCTCGTCCTGGTCCGAGACCTCGCCGCGCGAGGCGATGGCCTCGGCGCCGCCCTCGGGGAGGGAACCGATCAGGCCGGTGGCGGCGGCCTGGGCCGCGCCGATGGCCGGGTTGGCGTTGCCGATCATGCCGAGGCCGGCGTACTGCTCCAGCTTGGCGCGGGAGTCCGCGATGTCGAGGTTGCGCATGGTGAGCTGGCCGATGCGGTCGACCGGGCCGAACGCGGAGTCCTCGGTGCGCTCCATGGACAGCTTGTCCGGGTGGTAGCTGAACGCCGGGCCCGTGGTGTCGAGGATCGAGTAGTCCTCGCCGCGCCGCAGCCGCAGGGTGACCTCGCCGGTGACGGCCGTACCGACCCAACGCTGGATCGACTCGCGGACCATCAGCGCCTGCGGGTCCAGCCAGCGGCCCTCGTACATCAGCCGGCCGAGGCGGCGGCCCTCGTTGTGGTACTGGGCGAGGGTGTCCTCGTTGTGGATCGCGTTGACCAGGCGCTCGTACGCGGCGTGCAGCAGGGCCATGCCGGGGGCCTCGTAGATGCCCCGGCTCTTGGCCTCGATGATCCGGTTCTCGATCTGGTCGGACATGCCCATGCCGTGGCGGCCGCCGATGGCGTTCGCCTTCATGACCAGGTCGACGGCGGTCTCGAACTTCTCGCCGTTGATCGTGACCGGCCGGCCCTGGTCGAAGCCGATCGTGACGTCCTCGGTCCCGATCTCGACCGACGGGTCCCAGAACCGCACGCCCATGATCGGCTCGACGGTCTCCACACCGGTGTTCAGGTGCTCCAGCGTCTTCGCCTCGTGGGTGGCGCCCCAGATGTTGGCGTCGGTGGAGTACGCCTTCTCCGTGCTGTCCCGGTAGGGCAGGCCGTGGGCGACCAGCCACTCCGACATCTCCTTGCGGCCGCCGAGCTCCGTCACGAACTCGGCGTCCAGCCAGGGCTTGTAGATGCGCAGGTGCGGGTTGGCCAGCAGGCCGTAGCGGTAGAACCGCTCGATGTCGTTGCCCTTGAACGTGGAGCCGTCGCCCCAGATCTGGACGTCGTCCTCCAGCATCGCCCGGACCAGGAGCGTGCCGGTGACCGCGCGGCCCAGCGGCGTGGTGTTGAAGTAGGCCCTGCCGCCCGAGCGGATGTGGAACGCCCCGCACGTCAGCGCGGCCAGGCCCTCCTCGACGAGCGCGGCGCGGCAGTCGACCAGGCGGGCGAGCTCGGCGCCGTACGCCTTGGCGCGGCCCGGCACCGAGGCGATGTCGGGCTCGTCGTACTGGCCGATGTCGGCGGTGTAGGTGCACGGGACGGCACCCTTGTCGCGCATCCACGCGACCGCGACCGAGGTGTCGAGGCCGCCCGAGAAGGCGATGCCGACGCGTTCGCCGGTGGGCAGGGAGGTGAGGACCTTAGACATAGGAAGATTATGCATCATCTCGCATGATCATGCAAAGCCTCTGGCTGCCACTGCGGCCCGGCGCTCACTTCCGCCAGAACAGGTGGTGCGTCATCCCGCTCGGGCTCGGTACGACGTCCAGGTGGAAGCGGTCGCGCAGGTCGTCCGGCGAGTCCCAGAGGCGCAGGCCCGACCCCAGCTTCACCGGCGCCACCGCCACGTGCAGGGTGTCGACCAGGCCGGCGTCCAGGAACTCCCTGATGGTCGTCACCCCGCCGCCGAGGCGCACGTCCTTGCCCTGCGCGGCCTCCCGGGCCCGGGCGAGGACCTCGGCGGGCTCGCCGTCCACGAAGTGGAACGTGGTGTCGGAGAGCGTGAACGAAGGGCGCTCGTGGTGGGTCAGGACGAACACCGGGGTGTGGAACGGCGGTTCGCCGCCCCACCAGCCCTGCCACTCGTGGTCCTCCCACGGGCCGCGCTGAGGACCGAACTTGTTGCGGCCCATGATCTCGGCGCCGATGTTGTGCGAGAAGTCCCGCGTCATGTAGTCGTCCAGGCCCCGGCTCCCGCCCGGGTCGGTCCGGCCCGGCCAGCTCGCCGTCGCCCCGGCCCACGAGAACAGCTGCCCCGGGTCGACATGGCCGAAGGGCTTCTCCAGCGTCTGGTTCTCCCCGCAGGCGACGCCGTCGGCGGAGACGGTGAAGTTCTGGACCTTCAGCAGTTGAGTCATGAGTGCTTTCTCCCGGTGAATGGGTGACAACGCAAGGGGTGACTCCTCGGGAGGACCGGACTCATCGCCGTACACCGTCCCGGTTCCTCATCCCACCGTAAGCACCGCGTTCCCCCGCACCCGGCGCGCCCGGAGGTCCGCGACGACGTCCCCCGTGCGGGACCAGTCCCGGACCGAGCCGATCTCCGGGTGCAGACGTCCGCCCGCCACCAGCCGTACCAGGGTGGCGAGATCGTCGGCGTACGTGGTGTCGGCGCGGGTGTAGTCGAAGTGGGCGATACGGGCCCGGGCCGGGCCCTTGAAGAAGTCGAAGAAGTCCAGCGCGACCGGGGTGCGGCTCGCCTGGCCGAACCAGACCAGCAGGCCGCCCGGGGCCAGCCGGGCCAGCGCGGCCGGCAGCGAGTCGCCGCCCACCGACTCCAGGACCACGTCGTACGGGCCCTCGGCGTCCCCCGGTGACGTCACCACCGCGCACGCCCCCAGCGCCGGCAGCCGCGCCCCGCGCTCCCGGGTCGCGCTCACCGCCGTCACCGCCGCGCCCGAGGACGCCGCGAGCTCGGTGACGTAGTGGCCGACGCCCCCGCTCGCCCCGGTTGACCGAGTACGCCTCGACGGCGACCAGGGCCTCGTCGGCGGCGGGGACGGGCTCGGGGGCCTCGCCGATGCGGACCGTGCCGCCCGCTTCGGCGGCGGGGAGGAACTCGGCGACGACGGTGTCGTTGAGGTCGACGCCGTCCTGCGGGGCGGCGCCGCCCCGCACGGAGACGTACGCGATCTCGTAACCGGCCGAGCGGAAGACCGCAGTCGGGTGGGCGGCCTCGGGGACGTAGAAGCCGGTCCTGCGGCCGGTCGAACCGAGGGTGTCGTGGCTGGTGGGACCGCGGGCCGCCCCGGGAAAAAAAATAGGGCAGCCCAAGCCCCGTATACGGATGGCCCGCCGGACCCGCTACCCGCGGAACGGCCCGTACGTCAGCTGCTTCACGCGGCGCAGCAGTGGCATCGACTCCACGTGCTCGACGCCGTCCAGGCCGCCCAGGCGGTCGCTGAGGTAGCGGTAGAAATGGGCGGAGTCGCGGGTGATCACGACCGCGACGATGTTGGACGGGCCCGTCGTGGCCGCCGCGTACGCCACCTCCCGGTCCGTGGCCAGTGCCGTGCCCACCGTGTGCAGGGCGCGGGGCGCGGCGGTGACGCACAGCATGCTCACGTTCCGGTAGCCGAGGTGGGCGGAGTCGAACTCGACGTCCACGTACAGCGCCCCCGAGGCCACCAGGCGGGCCAGGCGGCGGCGGACCGCCGATTCGGAGAGGCCGGTCGCGCGCTGGAGTTCGGGGTGGGTGGCCCGGCCGTCCCGTTCCAGCGCGGTGACCAGGGGCTCGTCCTCGGCGGTGATGACCGCGGGGCCGGGCGGGGCGGCGGTGGGCGGCGGGGTGAGGGCGGCGGTCTCCTCAGGGGTGAGCGCCCCGCTCTTGTGCAGCCAGCCCGCGGGGCCGCCGTAGAAGCGGTGCAGCAACTGGTGGGCGCGGATGTCGACGATGTGCGGGGTACGCGGCAGCTTGCCGATGAGCAGGTCGTCCGCGTCGCCCCGGCTGCGGACGTTGACCGTGCACGTCACCTCCGTACCGCCCGACGTCAGCCCGATCCACGACGTGTCCGGCCGCTTCGCCAGGGCCTCCGCGATGAGCATCGCGCCCTCCGGCGCGCACCGCACCCGCAGCAGCCAGTGCTCGAACGACTCCTCCGAGGCCGCGCACCGCACCCCCACCACCCGCAGCCCCGCCTCGGCCCGCAGCCGTCGGAAGCGGCGCGCGATCGTCTGGTCGGAGACGCCGAGCACGGACGCGATCCGGCTGAAGGGCGCCCGGGCGTCCAGCTCCAGCGCGTGCAGGAGGCGTAGATCCAGGGCGTCGCCCCGGGTGGGTGATTCCACTGTGGAAGGCCCCCTCGGTGTCGGATTCCGGCGCCGGGGTGTCACTGGCTGGGGATTCCGGACGCGGTCGTCCGATCGTACGCACGGGGGTGGCCGCCGGTCACGCCGAACCCGTACGGGAAGAAGGACAAAGGACATGCGTAAGTGGGGGCCGCTCACCGCGGTCTGTCTGGGGACGTTCATGCTGCTGCTGGACGTCACGATCGTCATCGTGGCACTGCCCGACATGGCGCGGGCGCTCGACGCCTCGCTCTCCGATCTGCAATGGGTCATCGACGGCTACGCCCTCGCGCTCGCCGCCCTGCTGCTCGGCATAGGAGCGGCGGCCGACCGGCTCGGCCGGCGCCGGGTCCACGTCGTCGGCGTCGTGCTCTTCGCCGCCGCCTCGCTGGCCTGCGGGCTCGCCTCGTCGCCGGGCCTGCTGGTGGCGGCGCGCGGGGTGCAGGGCGTCGGGGCCGCCGCGATGTTCGCGACGACGCTGCCGCTGCTCGCCTCGGTGTACGCCGGCAAGGACCGGTCCGTCGCGCTCGGGCTGTGGGGCGCGGTGGCCGGGGGCGCCGCCGCGATCGGGCCCGTGGTCGGCGGGCTGCTGACCGAGGGGCCCGGCTGGCGGTGGATCTTCTACGTGAACCTGCCGGTCAGCGTGGCCGCCGTCTGGCTGACCGGCAGGACCGTGCCCGAGTCGCACGGGGCGCGGGACCGGCGCACCGACTGGGCGGGGACCGCCGCGTTCGCGGTGTTCGCGGGGGCGGCGACGTACGCCGTGGTCCGGGCGGGCAGCGTCGGCTGGGCGTCCGGGCAGACGCTCGCCACGTTCGGGATCGCCGCGCTCGCCCTGGTCTGCTTCGTCCTCGTGGAGCTGCGCGTCGCGCACCCGCTGCTCGACCTCTCGCTGTTCCGCACCTCCGCGTTCACCGGGGTGATGGCCGGGGCGCTCGCCTTCAACCTGGCGGCGTTCGGCGTGCTGCCGTACACCTCGATCTGGCTGCAGACGGTCCTCGGACTCAGCCCCGTCCAGGGCGGCCTGGCGGTGCTGCCGCTGGCCGCGACCTCGTTCGTGGTGGCCGCCCTCGGCGGCCGGCTGCTGCACGGGGCGCCGCCGCGCCTCACCATCGGCGTCGGGCTCGTCCTCGTCGGCGCCGGCACCCTCGGCCAGGCGGTGCTCGGCGAGGGCTCCTCGTGGCCGGTGCTGATCCCGGGCCTGCTGGTCGCGGGCATCGGTACGGGCCTGGTCTCCCCGGCCATCGCGGGCGCGGCGCTCGCCGCGGTGCCGCCGGAGCGGGCCGGCATGGCGGGCGGCGCGGTCAACACCTTCCGCCAGCTCGGATACGCCTTCGGGGTCGCCGTGCTCGGGACGGTGCTGACCGCCCGGATGGGGGAGAGCCTGGACGACGGACAGTCCCACGCCCTGGCGGGCGGCGGTGCGGCGGGCCTGCGGGCCGCCGGGGTGCCGGAGCACGCGCTGCGGACGGCGTTCGCCTCGGGACTGAACACCGCGGCCGTGGTGGCCGGTGCGGTCGGGATCGTCGCCGGGGTGGCGGTGCTGCTGCTGGTCAAGGGCAGGAAGACGGTGCCGGGGGCGCCGGAGGCCGCCGGGAGCGGTGCCGTGCCGGAGGCCGTACGGGCGGGGTGAGGGCGCGGCGGCGCGTGGTCCTCAATCGGCTGGTGGGCCCGGTTCTCTGCGATTATGCGAAGAACGGGGGCTGGTGACCAGGAAAGGACCACTATGTGCGGGATCGTGGGTTACGTCGGTGGGCAGTCGGCGCAGGACGTCGTCGTCGCGGGCCTCAAGCGGCTGGAGTACCGGGGGTACGACTCCGCCGGGATCGCCGTCCTCGCCGACGGCGGGCTGGCCGCCGCCAAGAGGGCCGGGAAGCTCGTCAACCTGGAGAAGGCGCTGAGCGAGCGCCCGCTGCCCGCCGGCACCGCCGGGATCGGGCACACCCGCTGGGCCACCCACGGCGGCCCCACCGACGTCAACGCCCACCCGCACCTGGACAACGCCGGCCGCGTCGCCGTCGTCCACAACGGGATCATCGAGAACTTCGCGGCCCTGCGCGCCGAGCTCGGCGAGCGCGGCCACGACCTGCTCTCCGAGACCGACACCGAGACCGTCGCCCACCTCCTCGCCGAGGCGTACAGCCAGAGCGGGGAGCCGGCCGAGGCCATGCGCCAGGTGTGCCGCCGCCTCGAAGGGGCGTTCACGCTCGTCGCGGTCTTCGCCGACGCGCCGGACGTCGTGGTCGGGGCCAGGCGCAACTCGCCGCTCGTCGTCGGGGTGGGGGAGGGCGAGTCCTTCCTCGCCTCCGACGTCGCCGCGTTCATCGAGCACACCCGGGACGCGATCGAGCTCGGCCAGGACCAGGTGGTGGAGCTGCGCCGGGACGGCGTCCTGGTCACCGGGTTCGACGGGGAGCCCGCCGTGGTGCGCGAGTACCACGTGGACTGGGACGCGTCGGCCGCCGAGAAGTGCGGCTACGCCTCCTTCATGCTCAAGGAGATCGCCGAGCAGCCGAAGGCCGTCACCGACACCCTCCTCGGGCGTATCGACCCCGAGGGCACCCTCCACCTCGACGAGGTCCGCATCACGCGCGGCGAGCTGCGCGAGGTCGACAAGGTGGTGATCGTCGCCTGCGGGACCGCGTTCCACGCCGGGATGATCGCCAAGTACGCCATCGAGCACTGGACCCGCGTCCCCTGCGAGACCGAACTGGCCAGCGAGTTCCGCTACCGCGACCCGATCCTGGACCCGCACACGCTGGTCGTCGCCATCTCCCAGTCCGGGGAGACCATGGACACGCTGATGGCGCTGCGGCACGCCCGCGAGCAGGGCGCGAAGGTGCTCGCCATCTGCAACACCAACGGCTCGACCATCCCGCGAGAGTCCGACGCCGTGCTCTACACACACGCCGGGCCCGAGGTCGCCGTCGCCTCCACCAAGGCGTTCCTCACCCAGCTCGTCGCCTGCTACCTCGTCGCCCTCTACCTGGGCCAGGTGCGCGGCACCAAGTGGGGCGACGAGGTCCGGACCGTGATCCGGCAGCTCTCCGAGATCTCCGGCTCGGTCGACCGGGTCCTGGAGACCATGGAACCCGTCCGGGAGCTGGCCCGTTCGCTGGCCTCCCACGACACCGTGCTCTTCCTCGGCCGCCACGTCGGCTACCCGGTCGCCCTGGAGGGGGCGCTGAAGCTGAAGGAACTCGCGTACATGCACGCCGAGGGGTTCGCCGCCGGTGAGCTGAAGCACGGGCCGATCGCGCTCATCGAGGACGGGCTCCCCGTCGTCGTCGTGGTGCCGTCCCCGGCCGGGCGCTCGGTTCTGCACGGCAAGATCGTGTCGAACATCCAGGAGATCCGGGCCCGCGGCGCCCTCACCGTCGTCATCGCCGAGGAGGGCGACGACGAGGTCGTCCCGTACGCCGACCACCTCATCCGCGTCCCCGCAACGCCTACGCTGCTTCAGCCGCTTGTCGCCACCGTGCCGTTGCAGGTCTTCGCCTGCGAACTCGCGACGGCCCGCGGCAACGAGGTGGACCAGCCGCGCAACCTGGCGAAGTCCGTCACCGTGGAGTGAGCAGAGGACGATTGGTGAGGGTGGGTACGTGATCATCGGGGTCGGGATCGACGTGGCGGAGATCGAGCGGTTCGACGCGGCGCTGGAGCGTACGCCGCAGCTCGCGGCGCGGCTCTTCGTGGACGGGGAGCTCCTGCTGCCGAGCGGCGAGCGGCGTGGCATCGCCTCGCTGGCCGCCCGGTTCGCCGCCAAGGAGGCCCTGGCCAAGGCGCTCGGAGCGCCCGGGGGGCTGCTGTGGACGGACGCCGAGGTGTACGTGGAGGACAGCGGGCAGCCCCGGCTACGGGTTCGCGGCACGGTGGCGGCTCGCGCCGCCGAACTGGGGGTCAGGAGCTGGCATGTGTCGCTCAGCCACGATGCGGGGGTCGCGTCCGCGGTGGTGATCGCGGAGGGGTGACCGGGTGCGGGCTCCGGTGGCCTCGGGGGTCCGGCGGGCCGGTTCCGTCCTCAATCGCCGGACGGGCTTGATTTTGGCTGGTCGCCGTCGTGACTGCTCGCCGCACGGGCTCGAAATGGCCGGTCGCCGTTGGAGCCTGCGCGGGGCGCTCGACGTGCGTACGTTGGAAGGCATGCGTACCGCCTACAGCGTCGAGACCGTACGGGCCGCCGAGCAGGCCCTCATGGCACGGCTCCCCGAAGGGGCGTTGATGCAGCGCGCCGCCGCCGGGCTCGCCGCCGCCTGCGCCGATCTGCTGCGCCGGGCCGGCCGGGTCTACGGCTCCCGGGTCGTCCTCCTCGTCGGCACCGGCGCCAACGGCGGCGACGCCCTGTACGCCGGTGCCCGGCTCGCCCGGCGCGGCGCGGGCGTCGTCGCCGTACGGGTCAGCCCCGGCAGGTCCCACGAGGGCGGCACCGCGGCCCTGCGCGCCGCCGGCGGACACGTGGTGGACGGTGAGGAGAGCACCGCCCACGAGGACTGGGCCGGGCGCATCGACCTCGTCGTGGACGCCATCACCGGCATCGGCGGACGCGGCGGACTGCGCCCCGAAGCCGCCGAGCTGGTCCGGAAGTACACCGCGCACCGCGCGCCCGTCGTCGCCGTCGACCTGCCCAGCGGGGTCGAGGCGGACACCGGCGAGGTGACCGGGGACGCGGTGCGCGCGGACGCCACCGTCACCTTCGGGGCCTACAAGCCCGCGCTGCTCGTCGACCCGGCCGCCGAACGGGCCGGTGCGCTGCGCCTCGTCGACATCGGGCTCGACGCCGAACTCCCCGCCGTGCCCGACCTGGAGGCGCTCCAGTACGCGGACGTCGCCGCGCTGCTGCCCGTACCGGCCGCCGAGAGCGACAAGTACCGGCGCGGTGTCGTCGGCATCGCCGCCGGATCGACCCGCTACCCGGGCGCGGCGGTGCTCGCCGTCTCCGGGGCGCTGCGCGGCGGGGCGGGGGCCGTGCGCTACGCGGGCCCCGGCGGCGAGGCGGTCATCGCGCGGCACCCGGAGACCCTGGTCCACGCGGGCCGCCCCTCCGGGGCCGGGCGGGTGCAGGCGTGGGTCGTCGGCCCCGGGCTCGGCGACGGCACCGAGGCCGTGGAGGCCGTCTCCGACGTGCTGGCCACCGAGGTGCCGGTGCTGGTCGACGCGGACGGGCTGCGGCTCCTCGACCCGGACGTGGTCCGGGGCCGCACCGCGCCCACCGTCCTCACCCCGCACGCCGGGGAGGCCGCCGCGCTGCTCGGCGTGGCGCGCGAGGAGGTCGAGGCGGGGCGGCTCGCCGCCGCACGGGAGCTCGCCCGGCGGTTCGGCGCCACGGTCCTCCTCAAGGGCTCGACGACCCTCATCGCCACCGACACCCCGCACACCCCGGTCCGGGTCAACCCGACCGGCACCCCGTGGCTGGCCACCGCCGGCAGCGGTGACGTGCTCTCCGGGCTGACCGGGTCCCTGCTCGCCGCCGGACTCGCCCCGCTCGACGCCGCGTCCGCCGGGGCCCATCTGCACGGGCTCGCCGCCCGCCGTGCCGCGGACGGCTCCCCGCTCGCCGCGATGGACGTCGCCGAGGCGATCCCCGGGGCGTGGCGGGACGTCCGGGCCTGAGCGAAGCTGAGGGGAACGACCGTCCGAGGAGAGGTGACCGGCCGTGAGCAGTAGCGGTGACGTGCGCGTACGCCGGGTGTACGACGGGGTGGAGGAGGGCGACGGCACCCGCGTCCTGGTGGACCGGCTGTGGCCGCGCGGGGTGTCCAGGGAGAAGGCCGCGATCGACCGCTGGCTCAAGGACCTCACCCCGTCCGACGAACTGCGCTCCTGGTACCACGAGGACCGCTCGGCCACCCGCTACGACGCCTTCGTCGAGCGCTACCGCGCCGAACTGGCCGGACCGGCCGAGGCGGCGGCCGTCGACGAGCTGGTGGGGCTGGTCCGCGACGGCGGCCCGGTCACGCTCGTCACCGCAGTCAAGGACGTCGGGCACAGCCACGTGCCGGTCCTCGCCGACCACCTGGAACACGAGCTGCGCCACCGCTGACGCGCCCCGCCGGACAGGTCCGCGCGGACCGCTCTGAGAGACTGGGCGCGATATGAACGAGACAGCGTCCTTGCGAGCCCGTGCCGAGATCGACCTCGCCGCACTCCGCGCCAACGTGCGCGTCCTGCGTGCCCGGGCGGCCGGGGCGCAGCTCATGGCCGTGGTGAAGGCCGACGCCTACGGGCACGGCGCGGTCCCCTGCGCGCGCGCCGCGCGGGAGGCGGGCGCCGCCTGGCTGGGCACCGCGACCCCCCAGGAGGCCCTGGGCCTGCGCGCGGCCGGGATCGACGGGCGGATGCTGTGCTGGCTCTGGACGCCGGGCGGGCCCTGGCGCGAGGCGATCGAGGCCGGCATCGACGTGTCGGTCAGCGGCATGTGGGCGCTGCGCGAGGTCACGGAGGCGGCCGCGGCGGCCGGCCGGCCCGCCCGCGTCCACCTCAAGGCCGACACCGGCCTCGGCCGGGCCGGCTGCCAGCCCGCCGACTGGCCCGAGCTGGTCGCCGCCGCCCGCACCGCCGAGCGCGCGGGCACCGTCCGCGTCACCGGCCTGTGGTCCCACTTCGCCTGCGCCGACGAGCCGGGCCACCCCTCGATCACCGCCCAGCTGGACACCTTCCGCGACATGGTGGCGTACGCCGAGAAGGCCGGCGTCGAGCCCGAGGTGCGGCACATCGCCAACTCCCCGGCGACCCTCACCGTCCCCGAGTCCCACTTCGACCTGGTGCGGACCGGGATCGCCATGTACGGCATCTCGCCCAGCCCGGAGCTGGGCACCTCCGCCGACTTCGGGCTGCGGCCCGTGATGACGCTCGCCGCGTCCGTCGCCCTGGTCAAGCAGGTCCCGGCCGGCCACGGCATCAGCTACGGCCACCACTACACGACGCCCCACGAGACCACCCTCGGCCTGGTGCCCCTCGGTTACGCCGACGGCATCCCGCGCCACGCGTCCGGCCGGGGCCCGGTCCTGGTCGGCGGGGTGCGCCGGACGATCGCGGGCCGGGTCGCCATGGACCAGTTCGTCGTCGACCTCGACGGCGACGAGCCGGCGGCCGGCAGCGAGGCGGTGCTCTTCGGCCCCGGCGACCGGGGCGAGCCGAGCGCCGAGGACTGGGCGGAGGCCGCCGGCACGATCGCGTACGAGATCGTCACCCGGATCGGCGGCCGGGTGCCGCGCGTCCACCTGGGCGCGACGGCCGACGGGGCCCCGGCCGGGTCCTGACCGGGAGAGCGTTTCTGACCAGGCACGATCTGAACATGCCCGAGGCGGCTTCCGCTCGGGCCGGGACAGACCGACACGACCCACGAGGAGCGCGGCACGGTGAGCGAGATCAGTACGGGTGACGTGGTGGCGGCCGCCTCGGGAGCCGGCTGGCGCCGGGCGGGCATCGCCGGTGCCGCCATAGGCGTGATCGCCGCGGGCGCGGCGGCCGGGGTCGCGGTGGAGCGGCTGACGGTCGGCCGGGGCATGCGCAAGCGCGCCCGGCTCGCCCTGGACGCCACCGGCCCGTACGGCTCGCTGCGCGGGACGCCCGGCCGGGCCGCCGCCGACGACGGCACCGAGCTGTACTACGAGGTCGACGAGGTCGATCCCCCCGACGACGCCGCCCCTTCGGGCTCCCGCAGGCGGCGGCTCTTCGGGCGCAAGGCCCCCGCCCCCGTCACCGTCGTCTTCAGCCACGGCTACTGCCTCGGCCAGGACTCCTGGCACTTCCAGCGCGCCGCCCTGCGCGGGATCGTCCGTACCGTCCACTGGGACCAGCGCAGCCACGGCCGCTCCGAGCGGGGCCGCGCCCAGGCCCGGGCCGGGGGAGGGGTGCCCGTCGGCATCGACCAGCTCGGCCGCGACCTCAAGGCCGTCATCGACGCCGCCGCCCCCGAGGGCCCGCTCGTCCTCGTCGGCCACTCGATGGGCGGCATGACGATCATGGCGCTGGCCGACCAGTACCCGGAGCTGATCCGCGACCGGGTCGCCGCCGTCGCCCTCGTCGGCACATCGAGCGGCAGGCTGAACGAGGTCAGCTTCGGGCTGCCCGTGATGGGCGTCAACGCGGTGCGGCGGGTGCTGCCCGGGGTGCTGAGGGCGCTCGGCTCGCAGGCGGAGCTGGTGGAGCGGGGGCGGCGGGCGACCGCGGACCTGTTCGCCGGGCTGATCAAGCGGTACTCGTTCGGCTCGCGGGACGTGGACCCGGCGGTCGCGCGGTTCGCGGAACGGCTCATCGAGTCCACCCCGATCGACGTGGTCGCCGAGTTCTACCCGGCCTTCGCGGAACACGACAAGAGCGCGACCCTGCCCCTCTTCCGCGATCTGCCGGTCCTCATCCTGGCCGGGGACAAGGACCTGGTGACGCCCAGCTCGCACAGCGAGGCCATCGCGGACCGGCTGCCGGACGCCGAACTCGTCATCGTCCCGGACGCCGGGCACCTGGTGATGCTGGAACATCCCGAGACGGTGACCGACCGGCTCGCGGACCTGCTGGTGCGGGCGGGAGCCGTACCGGAGTCCTCTAACGTTGGCGGGCATGGAACCGCAGAACAGCCCGGCGGCCGCTGAGGCCACCGCGTACGAGAACGTCCCCGGCGCCGTCACCGTGAAGCTGGCCGTCGACTCCCCCGAACAGATGCAGGCCCTGGGCCGCCGGCTCGCCTCCGCGCTGCGCCCCGGCGACCTCGTCATGCTCACCGGCGAGCTGGGCGCCGGCAAGACGACCCTGACCCGGGGGCTCGGCGAGGGTCTGGGCGTACGCGGCGCGGTGACGTCCCCCACCTTCGTGATCGCCCGCGTCCACCCCCCGCTCTCCGGGGGCCCCGCGCTGGTCCACGTCGACGCCTACCGGCTGGGCGGCGGGCTCGACGAGATGGAGGACCTGGACCTCGACGTCTCGCTGCCGGAGTCCGTGGTGGTCGTCGAGTGGGGCGACGGCAAGGTCGAGGAGCTGTCGGACGACCGGCTCCAGGTGTTCATCGGCCGCGCGGTCGGGGACACCGACGACGAGCGGCGCACGGTGACGCTGGTGGGCGTCGGGGCGCGCTGGGCGGGGCTGCGGAACGAGTCCTGGGCGCCCTGGGGCTGAGTTCTTCCGAGTTTCCGACGTGGTGTCGGCAAAATGTTGCGCGGGGCGGGGCAAGCGTGGTGACATGGAGGACGAGAGCGGGTTAGGTCTACCTAACCACGCCTTCCACCGGAGCCCCAGGAGGCGTCCATGCCGACACCCGAGCGCGGACCGCGGTCGCCGCGGCCGACGGTATCGATGACCGCCCTACTGGCCGCGAACGCAGCGGCGACGGCGGTGTCGACACCGCCCCGAACCCAGACGCCCCCGGCGAAGCCCGGCCGCCCGGCCACCTCCGGACGCCCGACCACTTCCGAACACGCGACAAAATCCGGACGCCCGACCACTTCCGAACACGCGGCAAAATCCGGACGCCCGGCCAAATCCAGCCCGTCCGGCGATTGAGGACATCTGTGACGCGGGACCGACGACGGCCGGCGAATTCCAGCCCGTCCGGCGATTGAGGACACCCGTGACGCGAGGCCGCCGACGGCCGCCGAATTCCAGCCCGTCCGGCGATTGAGGACACCGCCCACGGGTGGCGCGGCGCGGCGCGGCCTACGGGACCACGACCACCTTCACGCTCACCGTGGCGAACCGCCACACCGCATCCCCGTCGGCCCGAGACATCCGCACGCCCCCCGCCTTCACCGTCGGGTCCGGCTCCTCCATCGACCCGTCCCGCGCGGCGCTGAAGCCGATCGTCACGTCGTTCACCGTGGCGAACCGCACGACGTGCTCGATCGGCACCCCGTCCGACCCCTTCACGCTGCCCGACCGCGAGGTCACCGCGTAGCTGCCCGGCACGGCGCTCACCGAGCTCGGCATCACCTTGAACGACCGGGACGCCTTGCCGCTCGCGTCCACCAGCCACACCCGGCGGTCCTTCAGCGCGTACACGACCCGCATCCCCGTGCCGGATCCGGCGGGGACGGCGAGCGGGTCCTTCTTCGGCTTGGCCTTGCCGTGCCCGCCGGGCGCGGCCGGCGCCGACGCGCTGCTGGACGCCTTCGGCTTCGCCGCCAGGTCGTCCGGCACGTTGGCGGAGGCCTGGTAGGCCAGGAAGCCGACCGCCGCGACGGCCGCCGCGGTGAGCGCGGCCACGATTCCCGAGCTGCCCCTTGCCACCGTGCGTGCCTCTTTCGCTGTCGTGTGCCGTAAGGCGCGAACCGTAAGTCGTACAAGCGTTTACACGTACTCCGCGTATACCCGGTGACGGTAGCAGCCGGGACCGCCCCGACCGGGATGCCGTACGGGGCGCGGGGCGGGCCGCGCCGGAGCCGTAGGCTGTTTGCGTGCTCTTGCTCGCAATGGATACCGCCACCCCCGCCGTCACCGTCGCCCTGCACGACGGGACCCGCGTCGTCGCCGAGTCCGCCCAGGTCGACGCCCGCAGGCACGGGGAGCTGCTGCTGCCCGCCGTCGACCGGGTCCTCGCCGATGCCGGGCTGAAACTCGACGCGGTGACGGACGTCGTCGTGGGCGTCGGCCCCGGCCCGTACACCGGACTGCGCGTCGGCCTGGTGACGGCCGCCACGTTCGGCTCGGCGCTCTCCGTGCCCGTGCACGGGCTGTGCACCCTGGACGGCCTCGCGTACGCCGCCGGGCGGGCCGGGATCGAGGGCCCCTTCGCCGTCGCCACGGACGCCCGCCGCAAGGAGGTCTACTGGGCGCGGTACGAGGACACCCGCACCCGGACCGAAGGACCTTCCGTCGACCGGCCCGCCGACATCGCGGAGCGGCTCGCGGGCCTGCCCGTCGTCGGCGCGGGCGCGGTGCTGTACCCCGAGGCGTTCCCGGACGCGCGCGGCCCCGAACACCTCGCGGCCGGCGCCCTCGCCGGTCTCGCCGCCGAGCGCCTCGCGGCCGGCGAGGAGTTGCTGCCGCCGCAGCCGCTCTACCTCCGCAGGCCCGACGCGCAGGTCCCGAAGAACTACAAGGTGGTCACCCCGAAGTGACCGTCACGACCGCGGTGCTGCGCGAGATGCGCTGGTGGGACATCGACCCGGTGCTCGCCCTGGAGCACGAGCTGTTCCCGGAGGACGCCTGGTCGGCCGGCATGTTCTGGTCCGAGCTGGCGTACGCGCGCGGCCCGGCGGCCACCCGCCGCTACGTCGTCGCCGAGGAGCGGGGCACCGGCCGGATCGTCGGGTACGCGGGCCTCGCCGCCGCCGGTGACCTCGCCGACGTGCAGACGATCGCCGTCGCCCGCGACCACTGGGGCGGCGGGCTCGGCTCCGAGCTGCTGACCGACCTGCTCAAGCACGCCACGGCCTTCGAGTGCGCCGAGGTGCTGCTTGAGGTCCGCGTCGACAACACCCGCGCCCAGAAGCTCTACGAACGCTTCGGCTTCGAACCGATCGGCTTCCGCCGCGGCTACTACCAGCCGGGCAACATCGACGCGCTCGTCATGCGCCTCCACGTACACGAAGACGTACAAGAAAACGAGACTGACTGATGGCTGACGAACCTCTCGTACTCGGTATCGAGACCTCCTGCGACGAGACCGGGGTCGGCATCGTCCGGGGGACGACGCTCCTCGCGGACGCCGTCGCGTCCAGCGTCGACACGCACGCCCGCTTCGGCGGCGTCGTCCCGGAGATCGCCTCCCGCGCCCACCTGGAGGCGATGGTCCCCACCATCGAGCGGGCCCTGAAGGAGGCCGGCGTCAGCGGCCGCGACCTCGACGGCATCGCCGTCACCGCGGGCCCCGGCCTCGCGGGCGCGCTGCTCGTCGGCGTCTCCGCCGCCAAGGCGTACGCGTACGCGCTGAACAAGCCGCTGTACGGGGTCAACCACCTGGCGTCGCACATCTGCGTCGACCAGCTGGAGCACGGCCCGCTGCCCGAGCCCACCATGGCGCTCCTGGTCAGCGGCGGGCACTCCTCGCTGCTGCTGGCGCCCGACATCACCAACGACGTGCGGCCGCTGGGCGCGACCATCGACGACGCGGCCGGCGAGGCGTTCGACAAGATCGCCCGGGTGCTGGACCTCGGCTTTCCCGGCGGCCCGGTCATCGACCGGCTCGCCAAGGAGGGCGACCCGGCGGCCATCGCCTTCCCGCGCGGACTGACCGGCTCGCGCGACCCCGCGTACGACTTCTCGTTCTCCGGCCTGAAGACGTCCGTCGCCCGCTGGATCGAGGCCAAGCGGGCGGCCGGTGAGGAGGTGCCGGTACGGGACGTGGCCGCGTCCTTCCAGGAGGCCGTCGTCGACGTGCTCACCCGCAAGGCCGTCCGCGCCTGCAAGGACGAGGGCGTCGACCACCTGATGATCGGCGGAGGCGTCGCGGCCAACTCCCGGCTGCGCGCGCTCGCCCAGGAGCGGTGCGAACGGGCCGGCATCCGGCTGCGCGTACCCCGCCCGAAGCTGTGCACCGATAACGGGGCCATGGTCGCCGCGCTCGGCGCCGAGATGGTCGCCCGCAACCGGCCCGCCTCCGACCTGGAGCTGTCCGCGGACTCCTCGCTGCCCGTCACCGAGACCCACGTCCCGGGCGCCCACAGCCACAGCCACGACCACGTGCACGAGGTCAGCAAGGACAACCTGTACTCATGAGCGACCCCGTCACCGCCCTGATGTGGGAGGCGCGCGCCGCCGACGGCCGGGGCGGCGAGCTCCTGGAGTGGGCCCGCGCCCGCGCCGCCGAGCTGCCCCGGACCCCGCTGCGCAGCGAGCTGCTGCGCGCCCCGCAGGACCGGGTCCTCGTCATCACCTGGTGGCGGGGCGGGCACGCCGACGAGCTGCCTGAGCTGCCCGAGCCGGACGCCGCCCTGGTCACCCGGGCGGTGCACCGCTGGCGCTTCGAATCGCTGGGACCGGCCTAGCCACCCGGCAGGTCGATGAGTTCCGGACGCTTCCGCGGTCTACCCTTCACGGCACTTCGCCCCTGTACGTGAGGAGAGGACCATGCAGAAGGTCACCACGTTCCTTTGGTTCGAGAAGGATCAGATCGAGGAAGCGGCCGACTACTACGTCTCCGTCATCGGCGGTGACTCGCGCGTCCTCGACGTGACCCGCTGGACCGCCGCCGCCCCCGGCGAGGAGGGCAGGGCGATGACCGTACGGTTCCAGCTGGACGGTGCCGAGTACGTCGCGTTCGACGGCGGGCCCGAGTTCCCCTTCACCGAGGCCGTCTCGCTCTCCGTGGAGTGCGACTCGCAGGAGGAGGCGGACCGGCTGTGGAAGACGCTCACCTCCGACGGCGGGCAGGAGAGCCAGTGCGGCTGGCTCAAGGACAAGTACGGCGTCTCCTGGCAGATCGTCCCGCGGGGCCTCGGTGAGGCCCTGACCGACCCGGACCCGGAGAAGGCCGCCCGCGCGATGAAGGCCATGCTCGGCATGCGGCGCCTGGACATCGAGGCCATCCGCAACGCCTGATCCCCGGGCGGCACTTGGGGCGAGGGGCGGTCGATAAGGTCTGCCCATGTCCCCTCGCTCCGTGCTGCCGCCGCCCCCGCCGCCCGTGGAGATACGCGCCTGGCCCGACCGGGACGCGCTGCTCGCCGACCGGTCCTTCCTGCTCGGCGGGCTGGTGAAGGCGCACATCGGACCCGGCCGGCTCGGGCTCCTGTGGCTGTGGGGGGTGGTCGCCGCGGTCGGCTGGTCGTTCATCGGGACGGCGTTCATCACCTTCGAGGAGTCGTTCGACGCCGTCAGCGCGATCGCCGGCGTGGTGATGCTCGCGATGGGCGCCGCCGCCCTGATCCCGGCGGTGGTCCTCCTCGTCGTCGGGTTGCGCCGGGACGCGGCGGTGCGGCGGCTGCTCACGCAGTGGGGCGAGCTGGACCCCGACCCGGCCCGCGACGCCGGTCTCCGGCTGCCCGGCCTCAGCCTGGTGTGGCTGCTGACCTCTTTCGTGCTGGGCGCGCTGGGGCTGTACGCCTGCGTCGTCGTGCCCGCGGGCGCGGTGCGGGGCCATGACACGTACGGGCTGATGGCGCTGATCATGGGGCTCGGGTTCCTGGCCTGGACCGTCGGGCTCGTCGGCGTCTTCAAGGCGTTCTGGCACCGGCGCTGGATCCTGCGCACGCTGACCGGGACGGCCGCTCCGGTCCCGCTGGCCCAGCAGGGCGGCGGCGCCCACCGCTGAGGCCGGGGCGGCCCTGTTCGGCCGCCTCCGTGTGAGCCACCCGGGGGACCGCGCGGGCCCGGCGGCGGTGTCGGGCCCGCCGTCCCCGGTCGTACTGGCAGGATCCGGCGCCATGCAGCCAGTACGACAAAAGGACAAATTGGCCATGAATGGGTGCGAACCGGGTGCGGTGACGGGCGGGCGGCAGCGGGCGCGGCGGGGGCGGGGCCACCTGCGGCGCCGGCCGGGGTACGCGGTGCTGGCCGCGCTCCTGGTCGCCGCCGCCGCGTCGGGCTGCGCGGCCGGGGACGGCGATCCTGGCGCCGCCGCCCGGAGCGCGAAGCTCCAGGCCGGTCAGGCGGGCGCGCCGGCGGAGCCGGCGGCCGGGGCGCTGGGCACCCGCGCGGCACGGGCGGAGCGGGCGAAGCTGGCGCAGGCCGCCCGCGCGGTCGCCGCCAAGAAGTGGGGCCTGGCGAGCACGCCGCTCGCGGCCCCCGTACCGCCCGCGAAGAAGCCGCACCTGACGACCCGCAAGGGCTTCGAGGTCGAGGGCCAGAACGACTCGCTGCCGCCGGTCTTCACCCGGGTCCCCACCACGGACAAGGTCGTCTTCCTGACCATGGACGACGGGGACGACAAGGACCCCGAGCTGCTGAAGATGATGTCGGAGCTGAACATCCCGTACAGCGCCTTCCTCACCGACTACCTGGTGCGCGACGACTACACGTTCTTCAAGGACGCCCAGGCCCGCGGGCTCACGCTCAACAACCACACGCTCAACCACCGCTACATGCCGGGCCTGTCCCACGAGGAGCAGAAGCGCGAGATCTGCGACCAGCAGGACATCATCGAGCAGCAGTTCGGCAAGCGGCCCCGGCTCTTCCGGCCGCCGTACGGCAACTACAACACCGACACCCTGAAGATCGCCAAGTCCTGCGGCATCACCGCCGTGCCCCTGTGGGAGGCCGAGGCGTTCCCCGACCACATGGAGTGGCGCGGGCAGGACCAGGAACTGCACCCCGGCGACATCATCCTCACCCACTTCCGCGGCAAGAAGGACTGGAAGGGCAGCATGCCCGACCTCATCCGGTCCGTCATGAAGGTCATCACGGACCAGGGGTACGCCGTGGCCCGCCTGGAGGACTACGTGTAGGGAGCGGCGTACGCGCGGTCGGGCCCGGGGTCCGGGTGGGCGTCCTCGTAGGCGCCGTGCCAGGCCGTCAGCGTGAGGACCAGCAGCAGGCATACGCCGATCAGCTGGACGACGCCCGCGATCGGCAGCCCGTGGCGCAGCAGCACCACCCCGATCAGGCACGCCACCGCCGTGACGGTGGCGAGGACGAGAGTGCCGGACCAGTCCATCCCGGGCGGTCCGGCCTCCATCATGTCCGGGTCCGGCGGCCGCGGGGCGGAAGCCGTGTGCGAATAGAAGAAGACCGCGCTGATCACCAGCTCCAGTGCGATGAGGAGCAGGCCGAGCACCATGTCGAGGCAGCCGGTCATCACCGGCCCGGGGCGCGAGGCGGCCGGGCGGTCCGGGGCGGCGGATCGTATGCGCATGCCGTCACCGTCCACCGGAACGGACCGGGCGGCCCCCGCGTTGTCCCTACGGTGTCCGGAACGTTGCACGGTCGCAGCCGTACGGGCCGGGGGCCCCGCGTACGCCATGAGGGGCGTGAATTGGCACTCCGCTTGACCGAGTGCTAATCGCGGTCATAGTCTCAGTGCTGGCACTCCCCACTGGAGAGTGCCAGCAGTACTGTGCGACCAGCAGGTCCGGCACCCGCGACGACGGGCCCACCTGGTCGCCACACCAAAGACTGTTAAACCCCGTGAGATCTCCGAAGGGGGAGACCGGATCGTGTCGACCGCCAGCTCCAAGGTTGCGATCAAGCCGCTCGAGGACCGCATCGTGGTCCAGCCGCTCGACGCCGAGCAGACCACGGCCTCCGGCCTGGTTATCCCGGACACCGCAAAGGAGAAGCCCCAGGAGGGCGTCGTCCTGGCCGTGGGCCCGGGCCGCTTCGAGAACGGCGAGCGCCTGCCGCTCGACGTCAAGACCGGCGATGTCGTGCTGTACAGCAAGTACGGCGGCACCGAGGTGAAGTACAACGGCGAGGAGTACCTCGTCCTCTCGGCCCGCGACGTGCTCGCGATCATCGAGAAGTAATTCACCCACGTTTGCTTCTGTTCTGCGCCCCTGGCCCCCTGCGACATAACTAGCCGGGCGGCAGGGGCGCAGTTCTTGTTTTTGAGAGGAAAAGTTCAGCTCCATGGCGAAGATCCTGAAGTTCGACGAGGACGCCCGTCGCGCCCTCGAGCGCGGCGTCAACAAGCTTGCAGACACGGTGAAGGTGACGATCGGCCCCAAGGGCCGCAACGTCGTCATCGACAAGAAGTTCGGTGCCCCCACCATCACCAACGACGGTGTCACCATCGCGCGCGAGGTCGAGCTGGACGACCCGTACGAGAACCTCGGCGCCCAGCTGGTGAAGGAGGTGGCGACCAAGACCAACGACGTGGCCGGTGACGGTACGACCACCGCCACCGTCCTCGCCCAGGCGCTCGTCCGCGAGGGTCTGCGCAACGTCGCCGCCGGCGCCTCCCCGGCCGCTCTGAAGAAGGGCATCGACGCCGCGGTCAAGGCCGTGTCCGATGAGCTTCTGGCGACCGCCCGCCCGATCGAGGACAAGTCCGACATCGCCGCCGTCGCCGCGCTCTCCGCGCAGGACGCCCAGGTCGGCGAGCTCATCGCGGACGCGATGGACAAGGTCGGCAAGGACGGTGTCATCACCGTCGAGGAGTCCAACACCTTCGGTCTGGACCTCGACTTCACCGAGGGCATGGCCTTCGACAAGGGCTACCTGTCCCCGTACATGGTGACCGACCAGGAGCGTATGGAGGCCGTCCTCGACGACCCGTACATCCTGATCCACCAGGGCAAGATCGGCTCGATCCAGGAGCTGCTGCCGCTCCTGGAGAAGGTCATCCAGGCCGGTGGCTCCAAGCCGCTGCTGATCATCGCCGAGGACGTCGAGGGCGAGGCCCTGTCGACCCTGGTCGTCAACAAGATCCGCGGCACGTTCAACGCCGTCGCCGTGAAGGCCCCCGGCTTCGGTGACCGCCGCAAGGCCATGCTCGGCGACATCGCCACCCTCACCGGTGCGACCGTCATCGCCGAGGAGGTCGGCCTCAAGCTCGACCAGGCCGGTCTGGACGTGCTGGGCACCGCCCGCCGCGTGACCGTCTCCAAGGACGACACCACCATCGTCGACGGCGGCGGCAAGTCCGACGAGGTCGCCGGCCGCGTCAACCAGATCAAGGCCGAGATCGAGTCCACGGACTCCGACTGGGACCGCGAGAAGCTCCAGGAGCGCCTGGCGAAGCTGGCCGGCGGTGTCTGCGTGATCCGCGTCGGTGCCGCCACCGAGGTCGAGCTCAAGGAGAAGAAGCACCGTCTGGAGGACGCCATCTCCGCGACCCGCGCCGCGGTCGAGGAGGGCATCGTCTCCGGTGGCGGCTCCGCTCTGGTCCACGCCGTCAAGGTCCTGGAGGGCAACCTCGGCAAGACCGGCGACGAGGCCACCGGTGTCGCGGTCGTCCGCCGCGCCGCCGTCGAGCCGCTGCGCTGGATCGCCGAGAACGCCGGCCTCGAGGGCTACGTCATCACCTCGAAGGTCTCCGAGCTCGACAAGGGCCAGGGCTTCAACGCCGCCACCGGCGAGTACGGCGACCTGGTGAAGGCCGGCGTCATCGACCCGGTCAAGGTCACCCGCTCCGCCCTGGAGAACGCCGCGTCCATCGCGTCGCTGCTGCTCACGACCGAGACCCTGGTCGTCGAGAAGCCGGCCGAGGAGGAGCCGGAGGCCGCGGGCCACGGCCACGGTCACTCCCACTAGCGTGTAGCGCCTCCGCGCGAACGAAGGCCCGGCACCCCGCGAGGGGAGCCGGGCCTTTTCGCTTGTCCGGGGGCACGTCCGGCCTTGCCGACGACGGTCCAGGCGCAACCCCGGGGTTGCGCCTGGACCGTCGAAGTGCAACCCTGGAGTTGCATCCGATGGTGACGGTGAAGGAGTCCCACATGAGCGAGGACCGGATCGAACGCGAGACCTTGATCGCAGCGCCGCTGGAACGGGTCTGGTCGTTGGTGGCCCAGCCCGGGTTCTGGGTGGCCGACAAGGCGAGCCTGCCCGGCACCGTGGCCAAGGAAGGTGAGTCCATGACGGCGAAGAACGCCGAGCACGGCGACTTCCCGGTGCGCGTCGAGAAGGTCGAGCCGCCCACGTACCTGGCGTACCGCTGGACCAGCGCGTTCCCCGGAGAAGAGCTGCGCGAGGACAACAGCACGCTCGTGGAGTTCACGCTGACCCCGGAGGGCGAGCACACGCGGCTGCGCGTCGTCGAGAGCGGGTTCGCGGCGCTGGCCGGGTCCGAGGAGCTGCGCGGTCAGAACCTGAAGGACCACTCCGCGGGCTGGCCCCTGGAGCTCGACGCGCTCAAGACGCGCGCCGAACGGCCCGCCGAGTGACGGAAGAAGGTCCGGGCGCCGCCGAGGCCGTCGACAGCGTCCTCGGTGCACTGGCCGACCCGACGCGACGTCAACTGCTCGACCTGCTCGCCGCGCAGGGCGAGGCCACTGCCACGACGCTCGCCGAACGGCTTCCCGTCTCGCGGCAGGCGGTGGTCAAACACCTCGCCGTCCTGGAGGCCGCCGGACTGGTTTCCGGCGGCCGGGTCGGACGCGAGGTGCGGTACGCGGTGCGGCCCGCGGCGCTGGACGCGACGGCACGGTGGATGGCCTCGCTCGCGGCCTACTGGGACCGGCGGTTGGCCAACATCAAGCGCGTCGCCGAGGCGGCGGAGCGGGATCCGAGTTCGACACGCCCCGAATGAAGGAAGCACGCTATGGACACGACAGCACTTCGCGGCGCCTACGACAGGTTGCTCGACGCGGCGGCCCTGCCCGGCCTCGGTGACGCGGACGACGGAGGATGGAACGCCGACGAGATCCTGGCCCATCTCATCGGCGTCGACGCCTCGATCGCGGCGGTCGCTCTGGCAGTCGTCGCCGGCTCACGGCCCACCCTCGACAACCGGATCTCCCTCGACACCTGGAATCTCGACCGGATCATCACGGAGCACTCGGGCCGGGCGGACCTGATCGACCATGTCCGGAGTCAGGCCACCATCCTGTGCGACATCGCCGATCGGCTCAGCGAGGAAGCCGCCGCGGTCCTGGTGCCGACGCTCTTCTTCTCCCACGACGTGGTCGTGCTGGACCGGCCGATGTCGCTGGCGGACCTCGTGGACGGCCTCGCCGAAGACCACGTACCCGTGCATACGCGACAGCTCCTCGATCTTCGCGCCGCCCCCGGGCACGCGTGAAGGCAGGGCCTCCGCGCGTGCCCGGACGTCACGCCGACCGGTCCAGCGCCGCCGGACGCACCGGCTCCGCGAACGGCCGCCCCTGCGCGTACCGTTCCAGCTCGTCCAGCGCGTGATCGGTCATCCGGTGCAGCTCGTTGCCGAGGGAGCCCGCCACGTGCGGGGTCAGGAGGACATTCGGCAGCTCGTACAACGGCGAGCCCGCGGGCGGCAGTTCGGGGTCCGTCACATCGAGTACGGCGTGCAGCCGGCCCGGGACCAGCTCCCGCAGCAGGGCCGCCTCGTCGATCAGGGAGCCCCGGGCCGTGTTGATCAGCGTCGACCCGGTCCGCATCAGCGCCAGCTGGCGGGCGCCGATCATGTGGTGGGTCCCGGGGAGCTGGGGGGCGTGCACGGAGACGACGTCGGCGCGGGCGCACAGCTCGTCCAGGGCGACCGGTTCGACGCCCAGCCGTGCGGCTTCGTCCGCGGTGACGAACGGGTCGTACAGCAGGACCCGCAGGTCGAAGGGGCGGAGCAGCTCGATGACGCGGCGGCCGATGCGGGAGGCGCCTACGATGCCGACGGTGCGGTGGTAGTTGCCGGCCCCGTCCAGCTCGGCGCGCCAGTCGTGGTCGGCGCGGACCTCGCGGTAGACGTGGGCGGAGTGCGGGACGCGCTTGTTGGCGAGCAGGATCGTGGCCAGGGTGTATTCGGCCACCGGCAGGGCGTTGGCCCCGGCCGCCGAGGAGACGGCGAGGCCGCGCTCCCAGCAGGCGTCGGTGATGTGGTGCTTGACCGAACCGGCCGCGTGGACGACCGCCTTGAGGCGGGGCGCGGCGGCGAGGACCCGGTCGGTGAGCGGGGTCGCGCCCCAGCAGGTGAGGAGGACTTCGGCCTCGGCGAGGGCGGCGGCGACGCGGGGGTCCGGGCCGGCCAGGTCGTGGGCGACGAGGGCCGTGTCCGTACGGGCGAGGGCGGCGAGCCGGTCGCGGTGGCGTGGCTCGAAGAGGCGCTCGTAGATGCCCGGTCCCATCGCGAGCAGGACCGACGGCCGGGGGTTCTGAACCGGTGTGGGCTGAGTGCGCATGAGCGAGTTGTAGCGCGCGGTGGGTGGGGGCGGGGTACGCGGGGTCCGGAGTCGAATGGGTGGCCGTGTGGAGGGTCGCTCGTTGTGCCGGGTGACGTGGTGAACCGGTTGGGGGTGCGGCGGTGGGGCGGCATACGGGAGTTGGCGGCACCGTTCGTGGTCCCCGCCTCCTCCAGCCCCTACTGGGGCCCGTACTTGCGGCCCGTCCGCGAGGTCAGCCCGCCGAGCAGGCCGCGAGGCGTCAGTTTCACCGCCCCCATCAGGACCTTGTAGCGCGGGTCCGGGACCGACACCGACTTCCCGCGCGCCAGGTCCGCGAGCGCGGCGCTCACCAGCTTGTCCGCGTCGAGCCACATCCAGCCCGGGATGTTGCCCGTGCCCATCCCGGCCCGCTGGTGGAACTCCGTACGTACGAAGCCGGGGCACAGCGCCATCAGCCGCACCCCGGACCCGGCCAGGTCCTTCGCCGCGCCCTGGCTGAACTGCACGACCCACGCCTTGGACGCCCCGTACGTGCCGCGCGGCACGAACGCCGCCACCGAGGCCACGTTGACGATGCCGCCCCGGCCGCGCTCCTTCATCCCGGCCGCCGCCGCCGAGGTCAGCCGCAGCACCGCCTCGCAGTGCACCTTCAGCATCGCCAGCTCGTCGGCCATCGGGACGTCCAGATAACGGCCCTTGTTCCCGAAGCCCGCGTTGTTCACCAGCAGGTCGACCGGCCGCCGGGCGTCCCCGAGGCGCTCCTCGACCGCGCGGATGCCCTTGTCGTCGGACAGGTCGGCCCTCAGCACCTCGGCCTCGATGCCGTGCCGGTCGTGCAGCTCGGTCGCCTGCTCGCGCAGCCGCTCCGTGTCCCGGGCCACCAGGACCAGGTCGTACCCGTCGGCGGCGAGCCGCCGGGCGAAGGCGGCACCGATGCCCGCCGTCGCGCCCGTGATCAGTGCAGTCGTCATACGCGCACCGTAGTGCCACGCCCGGGAAGCCGGACGGCCTGCCCTCAAAGTCCGTACGCGGGAACTCGCCGTCACCCCAAGACCCGCTTATGCTGGACCGGTGATCGAAGCCCGCCACCTCCGCGTCCTGCGCGCCGTGTCCGCCACCGGCTCCTTCTCCGCCGCCGCCCGCGAACTGGGCTGCACCCAGCCCGCGGTCAGCCAGCAGATGAAGGCCCTGGAGTCCTCCGCGGGGACCACGCTGCTGATCCGGACCGGCCGCGAGATGCGGCTGACACAGGCGGGCGAGGCGCTCGTACGGCACGCCTCCGGCATCCTCGCCGGGCTCACCGCCGCCGAGGAGGAGGTCGCCGCGATCGCCGGGCTGCGGGCCGGCCGGGTCCGCCTCGTCTCGTTCCCCAGCGGCAGCTCGTCCCTGGTCCCCGGCGCCCTCGCCGCACTGCGCGCCGCCCACCCGGGCACGCAGGTGTCCCTCGTGGAGGCCGAGCCGCCCCGGTCCGTGGAGATGCTGCGCGACGGCGACTGCGACATCGCGCTCGCCTTCCGGTACGGGGACCCGGGCGCCGAATGGGACGACCTGGTGGTGCGCCCGCTGCTCACCGACCGGCTCACGGGGCTCGTCCCCGAGGGCCACGCGCTGGCGGACCGGGACGCGGTGGGCATCGCGGAACTCGCCGGTGAGTCCTGGATCGCCGGGTGCCCCCGGTGCCGCAGGCAGCTCGTGGAGGTGTGCGAGGAGTCCGGCTTCACCCCGCGCATCGACTTCGCCACCGACGACTACCCGGCGGTGATCGGCCTGGTCGGCGCGGGCCTGGGCGTGGCCGTGCTGCCGGCGCTGGCCATCGAGTCGGTACGCCCGCGAGGGGCCAGGACCGTCACGGTGGAACCGGCCATCGAGCGTGAGATCGTCGCGCTGACCCTGCCCGACCTGGCACGGGTCCCGGCCGTGGCGGCCACCCTGGACGAGCTGGCCCGGGCCGCTTCCCGCTGAGCCCAGTCCCGCATTCCCAGCCCCTCCGGCGTTTGAGGAGCGGGGTCCGGGGCGGAGCCCCGGTTTCGGGAAGGGGCGGGGCGGGGTGAAGAAACGTTTCTCCCTTTGACGCGCGCGGCGACGGTCAGCCGTGACCCGGCGGGGACGCCGGCGCCGTCGCCGTGATCAGCCGGTTGCGGGCGCGCCCCATCAGCTCCTCGCGCTCGTCCTCGGTCAGACCGCCCCAGACGCCGTAGGGCTCACGGACGGCCAGGGCGTGGGCGGCGCACTCGGCGCGTACGGGGCAGCGCATGCACACCTCCTTCGCGGAGGTCTCGCGGGCGCTCCGGGCGGCTCCGCGTTCCCCCTCGGGATGGAAGAAGAGTGAGCTGTCGACCCCGCGGCAGGCTGCCAGCAGCTGCCAGTCCCACAGATCGGCGTTGGGTCCGGGAAGGCGGGAGAAATCGGCCATTGCTTGTCCCCTCGAAACCGTGCTGGGTCGGAAACGTCGTCGTCGTTGGTCGTGGACCGTGTTCGTCGTGACCGTGTGCGTCGTGGGTGGGTGCTCGTCGATGACCGTGTACAAGACCGTACATCTACGGTGTTAGTAGATGTAAATATGACTGATTGCGAATCTAGCCACAGACACCAGCAAAAGGGAAGAAATCCCGCTAAATGGGGCATGGGTGCATCAAAAGTTTCAGTTGACGGCTGGACGACCCGTGGCGCTCTCCTCCGTGAGCGACTCCTCACGTAGAGTGCCGAACTCGGTCTTCCAACCCGTAACTCTTTCGAGTGACCATCGTTGAGAGTGCGGAGGCGGTTGGCAGAAAGAGCGATCGGGCAGATGTCCGAGAGCGTCAACCGCACAGGTGACGACTTGTAACAGCCTGGAGGCTCAAGGTGACGCGCATCAGCTGCGGAGGGCGGTCATGACATCCGTCCTCGTCTGCGACGACTCCCCGCTTGCCCGAGAAGCGCTCCGTCGCGCGGTCGCGACCGTGCCCGGCGTCGAGCGTGTGACGACGGCCGCCAACGGCGAGGAAGTCCTCCGCCGCTGGGGTGCCGACCGTTCGGATCTCATTCTCATGGACGTACGCATGCCCGGTCTCGGGGGGGTGGAGACGGTCCGCCGGCTGCTCTCCGCCGATCCCGGCGCCCGGATCATCATGCTGACCGTCGCCGAGGACCTGGACGGCGTCGCGCTCGCGGTCGCCGCCGGCGCCCGCGGCTATCTGCACAAGGACGCCTCCCGGGCCGAGCTCCGGGCGACCGTCACCCAGGCCCTGGCCGACCCGACGTGGCGGCTCGCCCCGCGCCGGCTGCGGTCGGCCGAGATGGGTGCGGCGCCCACGCTCACGGCGCGCGAGATCCAGGTCCTCGAAGGGATGAGCCACGGCCGCTCCAACGCGGAGATCGGCCGTGAGCTGTTCCTCTCCGAGGACACGGTGAAGACGCACGCCCGGCGGCTGTTCAAGAAGCTCGGCGCATCGGACCGGGCGCACGCGGTGGCCCTCGGCTTCCGGTGGGGCCTGGTCCGCTAGGGCCCAGGTCCCGGCGGGGGGTGCGGCGCGAGCCGTACCCCGCCCGACGGAGCCCCGCGCTCCGGCGGTATGTGACGCTTCCCGGCCGATGCCGCATCCTTGAGACGTGGAGTTCCTCGGGAACGATTCGGTCGAGCGGAAGGGGAGGGCGCAGGACATGACTTCCGGCGCACCCGCTCATAACGCTTCGGTGCACAACTACGGACGCGGTGCCGCGGATGAAGTGGGACCGGGGCACCATGGTTCGATGGGCGACGACGGAACGACGGTGATCGGTGCCCTGGTGCACCGCGCCGTCGAGGGCGACGCGCAGGCCACCCACGATCTGCTGGCCCACGTCCACCCACTGGCCCTGCGCTACTGCAGGTCCCGGCTGAACCGGCTGCCCGGTGACGCGCGCCACTTCGTCGAGGACCTGGCGCAGGAGGTATGCGTCGCGGTGCTCATGGCGCTGCCGCGCTACAAGGACACCGGCAGACCCTTCGAAGCCTTCGTCTTCGCCATCGCCGGTCACAAGGTGGCCGATCTCCAGCGCGCCGCGATGCGGCACCCGGGGTCGACCGCCGTGCCCTCCGACGAGATGCCGGAGCGGCCCGACGACTCGCTCGGTCCCGAGGAGCGCGCGCTGCTCAGCAGCGATGCCGCCTGGGCCAAGAAGCTCCTGGCCAACCTGCCGGAGAACCAGCGCGAGCTGCTCGTGCTGCGCGTCGCCGTCGGGCTGACCGCCGAGGAGACCGGGCAGATGCTGGGCATGTCCCCGGGCGCCGTCCGGGTCGCCCAGCACCGGGCGCTGAGCCGGCTGCGGGCCCTCGCGGAACAGTGAGCCGAGCGGTGGGCCAGGCCCCTCGGAGCCGTACACCACTGCCGTAGGAAGCTACAGAACCTGCGGGTGATCTTGCTCGTGGAATGAGACGCCTTCCGAGGCCGTTAGCATGGACATCCGCACCGATCAAGGCCATTTGGGGAAGGTGTCATGACTGCAAACGTCGACGGAGTGCCCGAGAAATTCGCGACGCTCGGGCTGACATACGACGACGTGCTGCTGCTGCCGGGCGCATCCGAAGTGCTGCCCAACGCGGTCGACACCTCGACGCTCATCTCGCGCAACGTGCGCGTCAACATCCCGCTGCTGTCCGCCGCCATGGACAAGGTGACCGAGGCCCGCATGGCCATCGCCATGGCGCGGCAGGGCGGCGTCGGCGTGCTGCACCGCAACCTCTCGGTCGAGGACCAGGTCAACCAGGTGGACCTGGTGAAGCGGTCCGAGTCCGGCATGGTCACCGACCCGATCACGGTCGGCCCGGACGCCACGCTCGCGGAGGCCGACGCGCTCTGCGCGAAGTTCCGCATCAGCGGTGTCCCGGTCACCGACCAGGCGGGCAAGCTGCTCGGCATCGTCACCAACCGCGACATGGCCTTCGAGTCGGACCGCTCGCGCCAGGTGCGCGAGGTCATGACGCCGATGCCGCTGGTCACGGGCAAGGTCGGCATCTCCGGCGTGGACGCCATGGAGCTGCTGCGCCGCCACAAGATCGAGAAGCTGCCGCTGGTGGACGAGGCGGGCATCCTCAAGGGCCTCATCACGGTCAAGGACTTCAAGAAGGCCGAGCAGTACCCGAACGCGGCCAAGGACGCCGAGGGCCGGCTGCTCGTCGGTGCCGCCGTGGGCGCCAGCCCCGAGGCGCTGGACCGCGCCCAGGCGCTGGCCGAGGCGGGCGTGGACTTCCTGATCGTGGACACCTCGCACGGCCACAACAGCAACGCGCTCAACTGGATGTCCAAGATCAAGTCGGCCGTGAACGTCGACGTGATCGGCGGCAACGTCGCGACCCGCGACGGCGCCCAGGCCCTGATCGACGCCGGCGTGGACGGCGTCAAGGTCGGCGTCGGCCCCGGCTCCATCTGTACCACCCGTGTCGTCGCCGGCATCGGCGTCCCGCAGGTCACCGCGATCTACGAGGCCGCCCTGGCCGCCCGCGCGGCGGGCGTCCCGGTCATCGGCGACGGCGGCCTGCAGTACTCGGGCGACATCGGCAAGGCGCTCGCCGCCGGCGCCGACAGCGTGATGCTGGGCTCGCTCCTCGCGGGCTGCGAGGAGTCGCCGGGCGAGCTCCTCTTCATCAACGGCAAGCAGTTCAAGTCGTACCGCGGCATGGGCTCGCTGGGCGCGATGCAGTCCCGCGGCCAGGGCCGCTCCTACTCCAAGGACCGGTACTTCCAGGCCGAGGTCGCCTCGGACGACAAGCTCGTCCCCGAGGGCATCGAGGGCCAGGTCCCCTACCGCGGCCCCCTCGCCAACGTGCTGCACCAGCTCGTCGGCGGCCTCCGCCAGACGATGGGCTACGTGGGCGCCGCGTCGGTGGACGAGATGGAGAGCAAGGGCCGCTTCGTGCGGATCACCTCGGCGGGCCTCAAGGAGAGCCACCCGCACGACATCCAGATGACGGTCGAAGCACCGAACTACAGCAGGAAGTAACGCGACGACGCAGGTGAGGGGCGGACCGGGGTTCCCGGGACCGCCCCTCACCCATGTGTCGGGGATACTGGACAGCGCAGACGCAGAGGGAAAGGCCACAACATCGTGACTGAGATCGAGATCGGGCGCGGCAAGCGCGGCCGCCGGGCATACGCATTCGACGACATCGCCGTCGTCCCGAGCCGCCGGACCCGCGACCCGAAGGAGGTCTCGATCGCCTGGCAGATCGACGCCTACCGCTTCGAGCTGCCGTTCCTGGCCGCCCCCATGGACTCCGTGGTGTCCCCGCAGCACGCCATCCGCATCGGCGAGCTCGGCGGCCTCGGCGTCCTCAACCTGGAAGGGCTGTGGACCCGGCACGCCGACCCGCAGCCGCTGCTCGACGAGATCGCCGAGATGCCCGTCGAGACCGCGACCCGCCGGCTCCAGGAGATCTACTCCGCCCCCATCCAGGAGGAGCTGATCGGCCAGCGCATCAAGGAGGTGCGCGACTCCGGCGTCGTCACCGCCGCCGCGCTCTCCCCGCAGCGCACCGCCCAGTTCTCCAAGGCGGTCGTCGACGCGGGCGTCGACATCTTCGTCATCCGCGGCACCACGGTCTCCGCCGAGCACGTCTCCGGCGCGGCCGAGCCGCTGAACCTGAAGCAGTTCATCTACGAGCTGGACGTCCCGGTGATCGTCGGCGGCTGCGCCACGTACACCGCGGCCCTGCACCTGATGCGTACGGGCGCGGCCGGTGTCCTCGTCGGCTTCGGCGGCGGCGCCGCGCACACCACGCGCAACGTGTTCGGCATCCAGGTCCCGATGGCGACCGCCGTCGCCGACGTGGCCGGTGCCCGCCGCGACTACATGGACGAGTCCGGCGGCCGGTACGTGCACGTCATCGCGGACGGCGGCGTCGGCTGGTCCGGCGACCTGCCGAAGGCCATCGCCTGCGGCGCGGACGCCGTGATGATGGGCTCCCCGCTGGCCCGCGCGACGGACGCCCCGGGCCGCGGCCGGCACTGGGGCATGGAGGCCGTCCACGAGGACGTGCCGCGCGGCAAGCTGGTGGACCTCGGCTCGGTCGGGACGACGGAGGAGGTCCTGACGGGCCCCTCGCACACCCCGGACGGCTCGATGAACATCTTCGGCGCCCTGCGCCGCGCGATGGCCACCACGGGCTACACCGACCTCAAGGAGTTCCAGCGCGTCGAGGTGACGGTGGCGGACTCGCAGCACCGCCGCTGAGTCCATTCGTACGTACGCCGGAGGGCCCGGACCGCAGTCGCGGTCCGGGCCCTCCGGCGTGTTCCGGCTGGGCGGGCCGGGACTAGTCGGCCATCTTGCGGGCGGTGGAGAACGCCACCACGGCGGCGATCGCGAAGAAGAGGAAGCTCATGGCGTCGGCAGCTTCCTTCCACGCGGTGTTCAGGTCGCCGAAGTGGTCGAACAGGACCTCCGTGACCGACATCCCGAACTGCTTGTTGATCATGATCGCGGCGCCCAGCATCTGGCCGAGGTAGACACCGAGCAGCGCGAAGGCGCCGCTGATGACCGGCAGGGCGGGGTTGCGGCCGCCGAGCTTGCCGGCCGCGAAGCCGACGATGGCACCGACACCCACGGCCGCGTAGCCGATCTCGTGCTCCGTGGCGCCGATGATCGCGCCGTAGATCCCGGCCGCGACGAGGGCCGCGACGAGCGCGACGACGGCACCGAGCGCGACGTTGTTGCGCGCCGGCGGGGCCGGGACGAACGGGGCGGGGGCGCCGAACGGCGCCCCGGGCTGCTGGCCGGCGAACGGGTTGCCGCCCTGGGGCTGGGCGTCGTAGGGCTGGTTCGGCGGTGGTACGGGCTGGCTCATGGTGAGTTCTCCCCCTGGGGACGTCTACGCACTGCTGTGCGATGAGTGACGCCGCAGGCTAGCAGCCGGTTCCGACATCGGCCCACCGAAATCCGTGGGGGAGCTGGGCTGAGGACCCGTCATCAGAGTCGGTGGGCGGCTCCGGCGGGGGTCGCGCCACGCGTGTCGAGGAGGAGTTGCGCCTTCACGGCGAGGCCCTGGAGGTCGTACGTACGGTGGTGCTGGAGCAGCACCGTGAGGTCCGCGCCGGCGGCGGCCTCGTAGAGCGAATCGGCGCGGGGGACGGGGAGTTGGCGGACGCGCCAGTCCAGGACGTGCGGGTCGTGGAAGCCGATCTGGGCGCCCATGTCCATCAGCCGGGTGGCGATCTCGCGGGCGGGGGAGGCCTCCTGGTCGGCGAGGTCGGGCTTGTAGGTGACGCCGAGGAGAAGAATTTTCGCGCCGCGCACCGCTTTCCCGTGTTCGTTGAGGAGGGTGGCGCAGCGCTGGATCACGTACTGCGGCATCCGGTCGTTGATCTCCTGCGCCAGCGAGACCATTCGCAGCGGCGGTCCGGGGGTGCGGCTGTTGTACGGGAGGTGGCCCGGGTCGACCGGGGCGCCGTGGCCGCCGACGCCGGGGCCCGGGCGGAACGGCTGGAAGCCGAACGGCTTGGTCTCGGCGCACCTGATGACGTCCCAGAGGTCGACGCCGAGGTCGTGGCAGAGCACCGCCATCTCGTTGACCAGGGCGATGTTGACGTGCCGGAAGTTGGTCTCCAGGACCTTCGTCATCTCGGCCTCGCGCGGCCCCTTGGCGCGGACCACCTTGTCGGTGAGCCGGCCGTAGAAGGCGGCGGCCGACTCGGTGCAGGCGGGGGTGAGGCCGCCGATGACCTTGGGGGTGTTGGTGTACACGTGGGTGCGGTTGCCGGGGTCGAGCCGGCTGGGGGAGTGCGCGAGGTGGAAGTCGCGCCCGCCGCGCAGCCCCGAGCCCTGCTCCAGGATCGGGAGCAGGAAGTTCTCCGTGGTGCCCGGGGGTACGGACGATTCCAGGAGGACCGTGGTGTGCGGGCGCAGCCGTGCGGCCAGGGCGCGGGCCGCGTCGGCGACGGCGCTCAGGTCGAGGGTGCGGTCGGGGCCGAGCGGGGTCGGCGCGCAGATCACGGCGGTGCGGACCCGGCCCAGCTCGGCCTGGTCGGTGGTGGGCCGGAAGCCCAGTGACAGCATGCGGCGGATGTCGGACGCCGGGAGCGATCCCTCGACCGGGGTGCGGCCGGCCGCGACCTCCGCGAAGGCGCGGGGGTCGGTGTCGTAGCCGATGGTCTGGATTCCGGCGTGGACGGCGGCCTGGGCGAGGGGCAGGCCGAGGTGACCGAGTCCGATGACGGCGAGGTCTGCAGGCACGTGGGTGGCCGTCCTTCCCTTAAGACCAGGAGACAGAAAGCGCAACCGCTGTGGACAGCGCTATGTCAGGTTAGGCGTAAATATGACCTGTATGTCGCATTGTCGGGGCGTTGTCGTCCGGGTGTTGTCCACAGGCGGTGGCTGAAGTCGCCGAGCGCGGACAGAATCGATCTGTGGGCACGGGCACCGAACGCACGATCGGGGCCGTTTTCCGTGCCGGACCACCCCGATCCACCGGGAGGCAGCAGTGAGGACAGCGACACTGGGACCCGCGGAGCGCGCCGAGGCGCTCGCCGCCATGGCCGAGCGCGAACTGGACGTGCTGGTCGTCGGGGCCGGCGTGGTCGGCGCCGGCACCGCGCTGGACGCGGTCACCAGAGGGCTCTCGACCGGCCTGGTCGAGGCGCGCGACTGGGCGTCCGGCACGTCGAGCAGGTCGAGCAAGCTGATCCACGGCGGCCTGCGCTATCTGGAGATGCTCGACTTCGCCCTCGTACGGGAGGCACTGAAGGAGCGCGGGCTGCTCCTCGAACGTCTGGCCCCGCACCTGGTGAAGCCGGTGCCCTTCCTCTACCCCTTGCAGCACAAGGGCTGGGAGCGGCTGTACGCCGGTTCCGGCGTCGCGCTGTACGACGCGATGTCGGTCTCCTCCGGGCACGGCCGGGGCCTGCCGGTGCACCGCCATCTCTCCCGCCGCCGGGCCCTGCGCGTCGCGCCGGCCCTGAAGCGGGACGCCCTGGTGGGGGCCCTGCAGTACTACGACGCCCAGATGGACGACGCCCGCTATGTGGCCACGCTGGTGCGCACCGCCGCCGCGTACGGCGCGCGGGTGGCGAACCGGGCGCGGGTGACCGGCTTCCTCCGGGAGGGCGAACGCGTCGTCGGCGCCCGCGTGGAGGACGCCGAGGCGGGCGGCACGTACGAGATCAGGGCCAAACAGGTGGTCAACGCGACCGGGGTCTGGACGGACGACACCCAGTCGCTGATCGGGGAGCGCGGCCAGTTCCACGTCCGCGCCTCCAAGGGCATCCACCTGGTCGTCCCCAAGGACCGCATCCACTCCTCGACCGGCCTGATCCTGCGCACCGAGAAGTCCGTGCTCTTCGTCATCCCCTGGGGCCGGCACTGGATCGTGGGCACCACGGACACCGACTGGGACCTGGACAAGGCGCACCCGGCCGCGTCCAGCGCCGACATCGACTACCTGCTGGAACATGTGAACTCGGTCCTGTCGACGCCCCTGACCAGGGACGACGTCGAGGGCGTCTACGCCGGCCTGCGGCCCCTGCTGGCCGGTGAGTCGGACGCCACCAGCAAGCTCTCCCGCGAGCACACCGTGGCCCACCCGCTGCCCGGACTCGTCGTCGTCGCGGGCGGCAAGTACACGACGTACCGGGTGATGGCGAAGGACGCCGTCGACGAGGCGGTGCACGGCCTGGACCAGCGGGTCGCGGACTGCGTCACCGAGGACGTCCCGCTGATGGGCGCCGAGGGCTACCGCGCGCTGTGGAACGCGCGCGCCAGGATCGCCGCCCGCACCGGACTGCACGTCGCCCGGGTGGAGCATCTGCTCAACCGGTACGGCTCGATGACCGAGGAGATCCTGGAGCTGGTCGTCGCCGACCCGGCCCTGGGCGAGCCGCTGCCGGCCGCCGACGACTATCTCAAGGCCGAGATCGTGTACGCCGCCTCGCACGAGGGAGCGCGTCACCTGGACGACGTACTGACCCGGCGCACCCGGATCTCCATCGAGACCTTCGACCGGGGCACCCGCTCGGCCAGGGTCTGCGCCGAGCTGATGGCGCCGGTCCTCGGCTGGGACGCCGGCCAGATCGACCGCGAGGTCGCGCACTACGAGAAGCGGGTCGAGGCCGAACGCGAGTCGCAGCGCCAGCCGGACGACCTGACGGCGGACGCGGCGCGACTGGGCGCGCCGGACATCGTGCCGCTCTGACGGGCGTTCAGCGGGGCTCAACGGACAGCGTCCCGGGCCCCGCCATCGCCGAGCCCAGGACCCGGCACCGGGGCCGGTCCCGGGGTGAGGGACAATGACAGCTCTGCCAGGGCGGGTTGATCGCAGAGGGGACGCATGTCGGAGGCGGAGCAGGCACGGGAGCCCCAACGGGACAAGGACGGACGGCTCCTTGCGGGGCGGTACCGGCTGGGGGAGGTGCTCGGCCGGGGCGGTATGGGCACGGTCTGGCGTGCCGTCGACGAGACACTGGGCCGCACGGTCGCGGTCAAGGAACTGCGATTCCCGTCGGCCATCGACGAGGACGAGAAGCGCCGGCTCATCACGCGTACGCTGCGCGAGGCCAAGGCGATCGCGCGCATCCGGAACAACGGCGCGGTCACGGTCTACGACGTGGTCGACGAGGACGACCGGCCGTGGATCGTCATGGAGCTCATCGAGGGCAAGTCGCTGGCCGAGGCGGTCCGCGAGGACGGTGTCCTGACGCCGAAGCGGGCCGCCGAGATCGGCCTCGCCCTCCTCGACGTGCTGCGCTCCGCGCACCGCGAGGGCATCCTGCACCGCGACGTGAAGCCGTCCAACGTGCTGATCGCCGAGGACGGCCGGGTCGTGCTGACCGACTTCGGCATCGCCCAGGTCGAGGGCGACCCGTCGGTCACCTCCACCGGCATGCTCGTCGGCGCCCCCTCGTACATCTCGCCGGAGCGGGCGCGCGGGCACAAGCCGGGACCGCCCGCCGACCTCTGGTCGCTCGGTGGCCTGCTGTACGCGAGCGTCGAGGGCTCCCCGCCGTACGACAAGGGCTCCGCCATCGCGACCCTGACCGCCGTGATGACCGAACCGCTGGACCCGCCGAAGAACGCGGGTCCGCTGGAGGAGGTCATCTACGGGCTGCTCACCCGCGACCCCGAGCAGCGACTCGACGACGCGGGGGCACGCGCCCTCCTCGACGACGTCATCAGCTCCTTCGAGCAGCCGGAGCGCCCGGCCCCGCCCCCGGCCGACGCCACGCAGGTGATGGCGCTGCCCAGAAGCGTCGCCGGCGCGGAGGCGGGCGAGGGCACCCGCGACCGGCTGCGCGGGGCGCTGCGCTCCGTGCGGAGCGCCCGGACCACGCCCGCCGCCGGTGCGGCCGCCGCGCCCGTCACCGCGCCGCCCGTACCGGCCCGGCCGACCCCGGCCCCCGGCGCCGCGTCCCCCTCCGGGGCGGTGCCGCCGCAGCGCCCGGCCTCCTCGCCGGTCACCGCGCCCCGGGCGTCCCTCACGGACGTGGTGCCGCGCCGCACCCTCGCGATCATCGCGGCCGTCATCGTGCTCGCCGTCCTCGGCACGGTGCTGGCCCTCACGCTCGGCGGGGGTGAGGACGACGCGGCCCGGGGTGGAACGCCTTCCGCCGCTTCCCCAGCGACCGGGAAGACCGCTTCGTCCCACGACGGGAAGGAGGGCGGCAAGGCGTCCGACGCGCCCGGTGACGGTGACAGTCCGGCCGCGTCGGGTTCCGGCGACGACGGAACGAAAGGCGACGACGGAACGAAAGGCGAGGACGGAACGAAAGGCGAGGACGGCGACGACAAGGCGGGGAACAAGCGTCCTCGGTCCACGCCGTACCAGCACGAGCAGGGCTTTTCCATCGGCTTGCCGAGCGGGTGGAAGTACCGGTCCACGGACGGGGCGGGGGCCCGGTTCACCGGACCGCACTCGCAACGGCTGCTGATCGGCTGGACTTCGACCCCCAAGGGTTCGCCGGTCGCGGACTGGACCGCGCAGGAGCGGGGGATGCGACGGTCCAACTACCATCGCGTCAAGATCGACGCGGTCGACTACCGCGGCTGGAAAACGGCGGACTGGGAGTTCACGTACACCGAGAACGGTGTGGCTCGCCATGCCGTGGACCGCGGATTCGTGGTCGGCCCCCGGTTGGGATACGGAATCATGTTCATGGCAAACGACGGGGACTGGGACTCGGTGGAGACGCGGCAGGTGCTGGCCACGTTCTTCAGTACGTTCCAGCCGAAGAAGTGACGCCCGCCCAGTGACGTCGCACCGGGTGGGGGCACGGAAGCCCGCCCCCACCCGGTGAAGCCGCCTCAGCTGTCGTTCCGGAGTATGGCTGCGGCATCCGCAAGCATTTTCTGCCGGCTGGCCAGCAGCGAAGCGAGCTCTGTCTTCTTGCCCTCGATCATTTTCCGCTGCACGGTGGACTCGGCGGCCAGCCACGTTTCCGTAAGTCCGACGCGCTGCTTGCACTCCACGTCCGCTGTTGCCACCGCGCGTTCCTCCGCGTCTGCCTCGGCGTCCGCGAATTGGGGGTCGTCGGTCACGGCGAGTGGTGACGCGTAGGTGAAACCCCGGGAGTGCATGCACCGGGACCACGCCGCGAACGACGCGACGACGCCTGGGTCCTTCAGGGAGCTCTTGTAGCTTTCCATGTCGATGCTCTGAGCCGCTTCACGTCCCGCGTTCGCCTGGTGCTCGGCGTAGATCCTGCGCCTGGCATCCGCGGAACAGCCGCCCAGCGGTACGGGCCGCCCCCGGTAGGCCGTGAGCTTCTCTCCGTCAGCGGCGACGCCCGAGAGCAGGGCGGCCTGACGTGGGCTGGGCTGCGGGAGGCCGGCCGGACCGGCCGTCGTCCCGGGCGGCAGCTGATACCCGTACCTCTGGGCCGATACAGGATCGAGAAGGCCGTAGCGCCGATTGCCGCCGGTGTCGCGGTCGTTGGGAGGGGCGACGCCGGGGGATGGCATCGGAGGCTCGCCGAAGTCCTGGAGGCAGGAGTTGCGCACCTTGCTTTCCGCCTTGTTCAGGACGGCCTTCTCCTCGACCGTCACCGAGTACTTCGCCAGGGGGAGCGAGGCGGCGATGTCGAGGTCGGCCGGCTTCGTGCCTGTGGGCTCCCCGGGGCGCGCGGACGCCGAGGGGCGGCCGTCGTCGGCGGGGCGGGAGGCCGTGGACGTGTCGTCGCAGGCACTCACGCCGGTCAGCGCAAGGAGGACCCCCAGGCCGGCGGCGGAGACGGTGAGCGTACGGCTCAAGACTTTCCTCTCTTGTGTTCCGGCGCGCATGCCGAAGTGGCCGGGCGGCCGGAGGTGCCGGAACGGCGCAGGGCGGCTCCGGCACCGGTCACCCGGGCAGGGGGCGCGTGCTCGTCACCACTCGAAGCAGTTGGACGGATGATCTGCCCACAGCCCCGCCACCATCTTCACCGAGGCGTTCTCGTTGTAGGTGCGTATGAGCTTCGGGCCGATCTTCCACTGCAGTTCGTTACTGAGGAAGGTGTCGCACGGGCCGGCGTAACCGCTGTTGTAGTACACGGTGCCGGAGGACGGGTAGAAGCTGTTGTCTGCTCGGAACTGGGCCGACGCGGCGTTGTTCTTGACGAGCTGCCCGCTGCCCGCCGAGGAGCCGGAAGGGTATCTGTACCCGGCCAGGTTGGAGATGCTGGCCGAGATCTTGAAGTTAGTGCCCTTGTTCTCGCTGTTGTAGAAGAGCAGCAGGCACGGACGGTCGGTGTAGCACGTCCCCGTGGTGGCGGCGGATGCGGGAGCCGCACCGATCAGGGCCGCTCCGGCCGCGAGGGAGAGGGCGCCGGCGACGGCGGTCAGGCGTTTTGCTGCGGACATGGTCACTCCTTGACGATTCGTCATGTCGGTCGATACGCCGAAGATCGTAACGGCGCCCCGGGACAAACGCTCGGTCCCGTCCATCAGTTGCACTGTCCGGTCGGCGAGGAGCGGCACAGGCACGTACGCTGAAGGCGGGCCGGTGTGGTCGCTGTTCCGGCACCGCATTTCGGGCGCACGTGACGGGTGATCGGATGCCGGTCTTCGTGACCGGGGGACAGCGCGCTCTGGGGAGGTGGCGTGGACGACTACGCGGGTCGGGTGCTTGCCGACCGCTACCGCCTTCCGCTGCCCCCGTCCGACGCGTACGACCTCGTCGAGACGCGAGCCTTCGACACGTACAGCGGGCAGGAAGTCCTGGTCCGCCAGGTGCCGCTGCCCGAGGTGGTGGACGCGGAGTTCGTCGAGGGCGACGGGCGAGCGTCCGCCGCGCCGAGCGCCGTCCGGCGGCCCGCGGACCCGGCCGTGCGGCGCGCCATCGAGGCCGCCCAGGCGGCGGCCCAGGTACCCGACCATCCGCGCCTCGACCAGGTCTTCGACGTCTTCGCGGAAGCGGGATCGCTCTGGATAGTGAGCGAACTCGTCGCGTCCCGCCCACTGGCGGCCATGCTCGCGGAACGCCCGCTCAACCCGTACCGGGCCGCGGAGATCGGCTCCGACGTGCTCACCGCGCTCCGCGTGCTGCACGCGCACGGCTGGACCCACCGCAACATCACCGTACGCACGGTGCTCGTCTGCGACGACGGCCGCGTCGTCCTCACCGGCCTCGCCGCCGGGGCGGCCGAGGAGGCGCTGTGCGGCTACAGCCCGGTGCCGCGCCCCGAGGACGGGGAGCCGGACGAGGACGGCCACGGCGGCCCCGCCGTCGAGACCGGCCCCACCGGGCCCTACGTACCGCCCGCCCCCGACGCCGGCCGGCTGCCGGCGTCGCGCGGCCCCGCCGCGATCGAGTCGGGCCCGTACGGCGGGGCGGCGCCCGCCGCCGCCACGGACAGCGCGGCCCGCGCCCGGGCCGCCGCGATCGCCGCGTACCGCGCGGGCACCCGCGCGGCGGGGGCGGCGCTGCCGCCGGGGACGCGCGAGGGCGCGCCGGGGCGCGGGGGTCCGCAGGGGGCGGACGAGGCGTACGGGGACGGTCCGGATTCGGCCTTTGGGGTGGGGCCCTGGGGTGCGGGTTCGCAGGGGGCGGACGAGGCGTATGGGGGCGGTCCGGATTCGGCCTTTGGGGTGGGGCCCTGGGGTGCGGGTTCGCAGGGGGCGGACGAAGCGTACGGGGATGACTCGGGTGCGCCGTCGGGTGCCTGGAGTGTCGGCCCGCCGCAATGGGACGAGGACCCGGATGCCGTGGACGGCCCCGGCCGCCCGTGGTGGGACGGCCCGCAGGCGCGGGACGACGAGGACGGGGACGACCCGGACGCGGCGTCCGGCCCCGGGCCCTGGAGTGCCCTTCCGCCGGCGCGGGACGACGAGTACGGCGACGAGCGGGACGACGCGTCGGAGCCGGCTCGCTCCCGGAGCACCCCGCCGCACCCCCGCCCCGAACTGCCTCAGCTGCCCGGCGGCTGGGTGCGGGACCCCGACGCGCCTGGGCCTTACGGCCAAGTGCCGCCCTACGACGCCGACCCCTACGACGACGAGGACGACGAGGACGACGACGGCGGGCCCCCGCCGCGACGGCTGCACCTGACCGGTACGTGGGACGACGGCCCCGCTGCCGGGCGCCCCGTCCCGGCGGGCGGCTCCCGCGAGGACGCGCTGCGCGCCGACGCGGCGCGCAGGGGTGCGGCCCCCGGCGGGCGCGCCGAACTGCCGCCGGCCGGCCGCGACGCGTACGGCCGCGACGCCTCCGGCCGTCAGACGGCCGGTCGCGGGGACGCCCGGCGCGCCGAACTGCCGCCGGCCGGCCGCGATCCGTACGGCACCGAGCCGCGCGGCCGCGACGCCCACGCCCCCGACACCGCAGGGCGCGAGGCCCCCTCCTCGCGGTGGGACGACGACTCCGAGGCCCCGGGCGGGTCCGGGTACCACGGTCCCGCCACCGCGCTCGCCGCCGAGCGGGCCCGGCAGGCGCGGATCGCCGTGGTCGGGGCCGTCACCGAGCGCTGGGCGCCCGAGCAGGCCGGGCCCGTGCACGGGAACTGGCAGCTGGCGCCGCCCATCGGGCCCGCCACCGATCTGTGGGCCCTGGGCGCGCTGCTGTTCCGTGCCGTGCAGGGGCACGCGCCCTACCCGGAGGACAGCGCGGCCGAGCTGGTCCAGATGGTCTGCGGCGAGCCGCCCGCCTTCGCCGAGGAGTGCGGGGCGCTGCGCCCGGTCGTCGAGTCGCTGCTGCGCCAGGACCCGACCGAGCGGCCCGACGTGGAGGAGCTGAGCGGCTGGCTGCGCTCCCTCGTACGGTCGGCGCCGGAACCGGAGGCCGGGCTCGACGTCGTGATGATGCCCGCCGAGGACGCCACACGGCTGCCCGTCGTACGCCGGCGCGGCGAGCTCGTCCGCAAGCGGCGCGCCCGTCGCGGCGGCGGGACGCACGCCCGGCACCGGCAGACCCGGGACGCCGTGGACCGGACCGCCGTCACGCACCACGAGCCACGGCTGAAGGAGCCCCGCCGGCCCCGGGAGCCCCGTGAGCCGCGCGAGCCCCGCGCGCTGCGGCAGGGCGAGCAGCCGCGCCGCCTCGGCCGGACCCTGCTCGTCCTGATCCTGCTGGTGCTCGTCGGGGCGATCGCGTACGCGGTGCTGTTCATGCCCAGGTCCGGCGAGGACGGCGAGGACAAGGGGACCGGCGCCACCCCCTCCCGTACAGCCTCCGCACCACCGGTCTCCGCGACGCCCGAGCCCACGACCGGCGCGTCGAAGAAGCCGTCACCCGCCAAGTCCTCCGGGGCGCAGAAGCCGCAGACCAGCCGGTCCGCCGCCGCGCTCGCGCCCGGGTACACACTGCGCGAGGACGCCGAGGGATTCGAGGTCGGGCTGCCCAAGGGCTGGCAGCGCAGCCCGGCCAACGCGGAGCAGCAGGTCCGCTACGGCAGCGACGGCTTCAGCGTGCTCATCGTCCCCGGCCGCGACACCGCCAAGGCCAACGGCAGCGATCCGCTCGACTACCAGCGGGACAAGGAGCCGGAGTTGAAGCCGTTCCGGGACTCCAGCTGGTCCTCGGCGAGCGGGCTGCGCCGTACGGACGTGGGCCGACAGGCCATGGCGGAGGGTCAGTTCACCTGGCAGGACGCCAACGGCCGCGAGGTGTACGTGCGCAACCTCGTGATGCTCGTCGGCGGGCGCTACCACGTCCTCCAGGTCATCGGCCCGGAGGACGAGCGCGACCGGATCACCGAGATCTACCAACAGGCCAGTCTTTCCTACCGGGTGACGGGCTGAATCGCGGGATCTGCGTCACAGTGCGGTCTCGTGGGCGATGCGAGGTTCCGTGGCCGCGCGTCCCCTCCGTAACCTGTCTTCCGGAGCAACGGGGGCGGGGACACAGGTGGATCGATCACAGGGCACGGAAGCGGGGCTGTTGCTGGCCGGGAGGTACCGGCTGGGCGACGTACTCGGACGCGGCGGTATGGGCAAGGTGTGGCGTGCCCACGACGAGGTGCTGCACCGCACGGTGGCCGTCAAGGAGCTGACCGCCGGCCTGTACGTGGCCGAGTCGGACCGGATCGTGCTGCACCAGCGGACGCAGAAGGAAGCCCGCGCGGCGGCCCGGATCACCCACCCCGGCGTCGTCACCGTCCACGACGTCGTCGAGTACGACAACCGGCCGTGGATCGTCATGCAGTACGTCGACGGCCCGTCGCTCGCCGACCGGGCCAAGGAGTCCGGCGGCGAGATCGACGCGCGCGAGGCCGCCCGCATCGGGCTGCACGTGCTGGGCGCCCTGCGCGCCGCGCACGGGGCCGGGGTGCTGCACCGCGACGTGAAGCCGGGCAACGTGCTGCTCGCCCGGGACGGCCGGGTCCTGCTCACCGACTTCGGGATCGCCGCGATCGAGGGCGACTCCACCATCACCAGGACCGGTGAACTCGTCGGCTCCATCGACTACCTGGCGCCCGAGCGGGTACGCGGCGGCGACCCGGGCCCCGCGTCCGACCTCTGGTCGCTGGGCGCCACGCTGTACACGGCCGTCGAGGGGCGTTCGCCGTTCCGCCGGACGTCCCCCATATCGACGATGCAGGCCGTCGTCACCGAGGAACCTCCGCCGCCCACCAGGGCCGGGGCGCTCGCCCCCGTCATCACCGCGCTGCTGCGCAAGGAGCCGGAGGACCGCCCGTCGGCGGCGGAGACCGAGCGGATGCTCCTGGAGGCCATGGAGGGCCGTGCACCCCGGGCCGCCCAGGCGTTCGTCCCGACGCAGCAGGTCTCCGAGGAGATGCTGCGCGGGGGCACCGCCGTACTGCCCCGGCCCGGCCCCGCCGTACTGCCCGCGCCCGCGCCGGCACCGGCCCCGGCCGCCCGCCGCAGCCGGTGGCGTACGACCGTCCTGGTCATCGCCCTGGCCGCGCTGCTCGGCGGCGGCGCGGGGACAGCCGCGATGCTGTACGCGCACCGCACGGAGGCGGCCGGTTCCACGACCGGCGGCACGGCCTCGCACGGGACCCGGACCCCGGATCCGGCCAGGTCGACGCCGACGCCGACCCCGACGCCCACGCCGAGCCCCACGGGGGACCTCGCGACGCAGGACGTGCCGGACGGCTGGCGGCGCGTCGTGGACCCGTCCGGGTTCAGCGTGCTGCTGCCGGAGGGCTGGAAGCGCGTGGTCAACGAGAACAACATCGACTACACCCCCGACGGCGGCGTGCACTACCTCCGGATCAGCGCCGACCCGGCCCCCGACTACGACCACCCCTACGACCACATGATCGGGCTGGAGGAGCAGCTGAGCACCCGGCTGCCGGACTACCGACGGTTGGAGCTGAACAGCAACGTCTACCGCGACCACGTCGGGTCCGTCTGGGAGTTCACCTGGACCGAGAAGAACGGCGAGGCGCGGCACGCGATCGACCAGATGTACCTCGCGCAGGACGGCGGCCCGGAGTACGCGCTCTACATGACGGGCCCGGCGGACGACTGGGACGAGACCCGCGACCGGTTCAACGCGATCCTCCGCAGCTGGCGCCCCCCGGCCGAGCAGTAGACCCTGAGCCGAGCGGTAGACCCTGAGCCGAGCGAACGCCCCTGATCAGGGCTTATGCCGCCAGTGATCGCTGGCTGAGTCGGCGGGCGGGTGGCGGGACTCCGGGAGAGACGGTGAAAAGCTGTTACCCACGGGTACCCAAAGCCTTCCGGCCGACGTACTCTCGCCCTCATGACGGACTCGCAGGCCCTCACGTCCCCCGCCGCCACTGTCGGCACCAACCCCGTGGCCGCCGCCCCCGCGGGCGTGCGTACGGCCGCCGATGTCGTGACGCCCGAGGTGATCGCCCAGCTGACGCGCGGCGTCGTCGGCTCCGGCCGGACCGCCAACCACACGCCGTTCACCGGCGAGAAGCTGGCCGACCTGCCCGAGTCCACGCCCGAGGACGTGGCCACCGCCTTCGAGCGGGCCCGCGCCGCCCAGCCCGCCTGGGCCGCTCTGCCCGTCCGGACCAGGGCCGCCGTGCTCCTGCGCTTCCACGACCTGGTCATCGGCCGCCAGTCCGAGGTCCTCGACCTCATCCAGCTGGAGACCGGCAAGGCCAGGCTGCACGCCCACGAGGAGGTCCAGGCGGTCGCCGTCGCCGCCCGGCACTACGGCCGCAAGGCGGTCGCGTACCTGAAGCCGAAGCGGCACACCGGTGTCGTACCGACCCTCACCAAGGTCACCGAGCTGCGCCAGCCGCGCGGTGTCATCGGCCAGATCGCCCCCTGGAACTACCCCTTCGAGCTGTCCGTCGGCGACGCGCTGCCCGCCTTCGTCTCCGGCAACGCCGTGGTGATGAAGCCCGACACCGAGACCGCGCTGACCGCCCTGTGGGCCCGCGACCTCCTGATCGAGGCGGGGCTGCCGCCGGAGGTCTTCCAGGTCGTCCTCGGTGACGGACCCGTCGTCGGCCCCGAGGTCGTCAGCCACGCCGACTACGTCTCGTTCACCGGCTCCACCCGCACCGGCCGCGAGGTCGCCCAGGGCGCGGCGGCCCGGCTCGTCGGCGTCTCGCTGGAGCTCGGCGGCAAGAACGCCATGCTGGTGCTGGCGGACGCCGACGTGGAGAAGGCCGCCGCCGGCGCCGTCCGCGCCTGCTTCTCCTCGGCCGGCCAGCTCTGCATCTCCATCGAGCGGCTGTACGTCCACGAGTCGGTCGCCGACGACTTCGTGGAGCGGTTCGCCGCCCGTACGAAGGCGATGCGGCTCGGCAACTCCCTCGCGTACGGCGCGGACATGGGCTCACTGGTCGGCGAACGCCAGCTGGAGACCGTCAGCCGCCATGTCGCCGAGGCCGTCGAGAAGGGCGCCAAGCTGGTGGCCGGCGGGGTCGCCCGCCCCGACATCGGCCCGCTCTTCTACGAGCCGACGATCCTGGACGGCGTCGAGGCGCCCATGGCCGTCTGCACCGAGGAGACCTTCGGCCCGGTCGTCTCCCTCTACCGCTTCCGCGACGAGGACGAGGTCGTGGAGCTGGCCAACGCGACCCCGTACGGCCTGAACTCCAGCGTCTGGACCAAGGACTCCAAACGCGGCCACCGCGTCGCCGCCCGGCTGCGCACCGGCACGGTCAACATCAACGAGGGGTACGCCCCCGCGTACGGCAGCGTGCAGTCACCGATGGGCGGCATGAAGGACTCCGGTCTCGGCCGCCGCCACGGCTCGGAGGGCATCCTCAAGTACACGGAGGCCCAGACCGTCGCCCAGCAGCGGCTGATCCCGCTCGCCCCGTCCTTCGGGATGGACGACGAGAAGTACGCGGCGTTCATGAGCCGCAGCCTGAAGGCGATGAAGGCCTTCCGCCTGCGCTGACGCCCCCGCACCCCCGCACCACTTCTGTCCTTTCCGTACCGAGGAGTGCCATGTCCCAGGACAGCCATGCCCAGAATCAGGACCGGCCGGCCGGGGCGGCCGACGACGACGCCGCGTACGACTACGACGTGATCGTCGTCGGTTCCGGCTTCGGCGGTGCGGTCTCGGCGCTGCGGCTGAGCGAGAAGGGGTACCGGGTCGGCGTCCTGGAGGCGGGCCGCCGCTTCACCCCGGGCACCCTGCCGAAGAACTCCTGGGACCTGAAGAACTACCTCTGGGCGCCCGCCCTCGGCCTCTTCGGCATCCAGCGCGTGCACCTGCTCGGCAAGGTGATGGTGCTGGCCGGCGCCGGGGTGGGCGGCGGCTCGCTGAACTACGCCAACACGCTGTACGTGCCGCCCGCGCCGTTCTTCGAGGACCGCCAGTGGGCGCACATCACGGACTGGCAGGACGAGCTGAAGCCGTACTACGACCAGGCCAAGCGGATGCTCGGGGTCCGGCTCAACCCCACGACGACCCCGTCCGACGTCCACCTCAAGGCGACCGCCGAGGCCATGGGCGTCGGCGACACCTTCCACCTCGCCCCGGTCGGCGTCTTCTTCGGCGACGGCGAGGACGCGGACGGCACGGCGCGCGCCGAGCCCGGCGGGACGGTGGCGGACCCGTACTTCGGCGGTGCGGGCCCGGCCCGCAAGGCGTGCACCGAGTGCGGCGAGTGCATGACGGGCTGCCGCCACGGCGCGAAGAACACCCTCAACGAGAACTACCTCCACCTCGCCGAGAAGGCCGGCGCGGTCATCCACCCCATGACCTCCGTCATCGGTGTCACCGAGCACCCCGACGGCGGCCACCGCGTCGCCACCGTGCCCACCGGCCGCCGGAGGAAGGCGAAGCCCACGGTGCTGCGCGCCCGCAAGGTGGTCGTCGCGGCGGGCACGTACGGCACCCAGACCCTGCTGCACACCATGAAGGACAAGGGACTGCTGCCCCGGCTCTCCACGAGGCTCGGCGAGCTGACCCGTACCAACTCCGAGGGCCTCGTCGGCGCGCAGACGTCCGACCGGCGCTACCGCAAGAAGCACGGGACGAAGCCCGACTTCACCAAGGGCGTCGCCATCACCTCGTCGATCCACCCCGACGAGAACACCCACATCGAGCCCGTCCGCTACGGCAAGGGCTCCAACGCCATGGGCGGCATGACGATTCTCCAGGTGCCCTTCAGCACCCACCGGGTCCTCGCCTGGTTCGGGAACCTGGCCAAGCACCCCACGCTCGCCGCCCGCTCGCTCTCCAACCGGCGCTGGTCGGAGCGGACCATCATCGGGCTCGTCATGCAGTCGCTCGACAACTCCCTGACCGCGTACCGCAAGCCGAGCGGCATCGGCAAGGGCCTGCTCACCGCCCGCCAGGGCCACGGCGCGCCCAACCCGACGCAGATAGCCGAGGCGACCCAGAGCGCCTCGCTGCTCGCGGACGAGATCAACGGCTTCCCCGGGTCCAACATCGGCGAGCTGATGGGCACCCCGCTCACCGCCCACTTCCTCGGCGGCTGCCCCATCGGTGCCGACGCGGAGGAGGGGGTCATCGACCCGTACCACCGGCTGTTCGGGCACCCGGGCATCTCCGTCGTGGACGGCTCGGCGGTCTCCGCGAACCTCGGCGTCAACCCGTCTCTGACGATCACCGCCCAGGCGGAGCGGGCCATGTCGTTCTGGCCCAACAAGGGCGAGCCGGACCCGCGCCCGGCGCAGGGTGAGGCGTACGAGCGGCTGGCGGCGGTGGAACCGCAGGCTCCGGCGGTCCCGAAGGAGGCGTTCGGCGCGCTGAGGCTGCCGTTCCTGGGGATACCGGCGGTGCCGCCGAAGGAGAAGGCGTAACAGCCCGGGAACAGCAGAAGGGGCTGCACCCCCCTCCCAGTGCAGCCCCTCAGGCTGTAACCGGTCCGTCGCACAACAACCGACAACCGGTGTTCCGCATGCATGACCTGCCGGACGCCCCGATGGTTGTCCTCGTACTGACGAAATCCTTATGTGAGCTGGATCACTTCACCCGTCGTGCTCGATCCGTGATCTGATTCCGGGCAACTTTTCCCGGGCGCCCCTGGTCGTACCCCCTGTCGCCGCCCCAGCGGTCACACAGTTCCCGACGACCCCGAAGGCCCCGAGATGAGAAGCACGATCCCGTTCCGCCGTGCGATGGGCGTCCTGGCCTCGGCCGGTCTGCTGGCCGCCGGAACGCTCACCACGGCCGGCCCCGCCCAGGCCGCCGGCCCCGAGTTCACGATCGGCGGCCCCGCCGAGACGGCCCTGCACCCGTACCCGGCCGCGGGCTCCCCGCAGAAGGCGAGCCTCGACCTCACGCTCACCAACCCGTCCGAGGACGAGGAGAACGGCGCCTACCAGGGCGAGTACACCGTGCGCTTCGACTTCGGGAAGCTGGCCGGTGTCGCGGACGTGGCCTTCGGCGAGGACGGCAGCCTGGACTGCGAGCGGACCGGAACCACCGCCGTCTGCCACGACTACGGGATCTGGCCCGGCCTGAGCACCCTGGCCGAGCTCGAGGTCAGCGCCGCCAAGGGCAGCAAGGACGGAGACTCCGGCACCATCGCGGTCACCGCGGAGGCGGAGGGCGCCACCTTCCGGCCGTTCACCGCGCGCGTCTCCGTCGGCGGTCCCGACCTGTCGATGAAGCGGCTGCCGCTGAAGACGAAGCTGAAGCCCGGCGACAGCCAGCCGGTGCCCGTCACCTTCACGAACAACGGCACACGGGCCGCCCGGGGCGTCCTGCTCACGCTGCTCAACACGCGCGGCCTGGAGTTCACCGAGCGCTACCAGAACTGCGAGTACAGCGAGGACGACCTGGGCATGGGCAGCCCCGGCGCCTGGACCACCGCGCTCTGCACGTTCCCCGGCAGCTACGAGCCCGGCGCCACGTACACGCTGGCGGAGCCGCCCGTCCTGCGGGCCACCGAGCGCGCGTTCTACGACAGCTTCATCTACCGGATCAACGAGGACGGCACCGACGCCCGCGCCGCGCAGCGGGCCGGCGCCCGCTTCAGCCCCGGCAAGGGCGCGCAGCTGGCCCTGCGCAAGGCTCCGGCCGTCCGCTCGGCCGACCTCGACCCGGCCGACAACCAGCAGGAAGCCGACTTCCAGACCACGAACACCGCCGACTTCGCGGCCTACGGCGACCGGGCCGAGGGCAAGGAGGGCGACATCGTCGACGTCACCCTGGGCTTCCGCAACAAGGGGCCCGCCTGGATCGGCTACATCCGCTCCGGCGAGTCCGTCGCCACCGTCGACTTCACCCTTCCCGACGGCACCTCCGTCGCCGGCAAGCCGGACATCTGCCGGGGTGTGACCGAGGACGGCGACTACCTGGAGGACCAGAAGAAGGCCCGGCGCTACTTCTGCTCCACGCCCATGTCCGTACGCGAGGACGCGGACTTCGCCCTGCCGTTCCGGCTGAAGATCGTCACGGCGGAGGCCGGGGCGACCGGCGACGTCGTCGTCCGCAACACCCACCTCCAGGCCCCGTCGCTGCCCTTCGACCCCGAGCCCGGCAACAACAAGGCGTCCGTGGTGCTCAACGCCGAGGACGGGCACACCACGACGGGCGGCTCCGGCTCCGGCGGCTCCACGGCCACGGGCGGCGGGTCCACCGGCGGTTCCGGCTCCACCGGCGCCACGACCGGATCCGGCTCGGGTTCGGGCGGCTCGTCCTCCTCGTCCGGCACGAGCGGTACGACGGGGTCCGGTTCCGGTTCCGGCGGCTCCGGCGGCGCGCTGGCCTCGACGGGGACCGTCGCGCTCGCGGCGTCCGGCGCGGCGCTCGTCGCGCTGCTCGCGGGTGGCGTGCTGTTCACGGTGTCGCGGCGGCGCGCGACGCGCTGAGGTCCGTACACACAGAAGCGGCCGGCCCCGGGCGTCCCCGGAGCCGGCCGTTTCCTGGAGCGACCGGTTGGACGGTCCCTCCGAGTGACCGGGCTGCTGTCCCCTGCCGACCGGTCACGCACGCCGGTGCGCGGTCCCACGGCGTACCACGCGGTACGCCACGCACCCCGGCGGAGCCACATGTGGTTCCCATCGAGAGCCCGCCCCTGGCTGGCACGGACACCGGGACCAACGAAGCCGCGCCGGGCCCGGTCACGCGCCGTACGGGTGAGACTCCGCCCGAACTGGGATACGGCGGGGGAGCGCCGGACTCAGACCCGGCCGCGGCACAGCTCCAGCAGCGTCATCGCCAGCGAGGTGCCCGGCTTGCCCAGCGCGTCCCGGTAGCGGCCCAGGATCTCCATCTCGCGGGACAGGTTGACCCGGCGGCCGCCCGAGGTCATCCGGGCCTCCTGGATCACCGCGGAGACGGCCATCCGCTCCTGGACGAGACCGATGATCCGGTCGTCGAGGGTGTCGATGCGGGTGCGGGCGTCACCGATCAGGGACGCGGCCTCGTCGGTGCGGGCGCCGGTGGTCTCGGTGCTGGTGGTGCTGCTCATGACGGTCTCCCGGTGAGATGCGGCACCCCGGGGGCCGGACGGGCCCGGAACGCAGAACGCCCCGGGCCTGTCGGCCCGGGGCGCCTGGAACGTTGCTTGTCAGTTGCTCAAGCAGCACGACCATGGCAGCCGGCGGGCCGGATGCCATAGGTAAAGACGAAGGTCGTGTGCTGACGCATGGGGACAGTATGGCCCCACCCCGGCCCCGGGCCCACCACGGGCCCGGATCGTGAGACGGCCCACGTCCGCCGGTGGCCGCCCGGACCGGGGCAGGTCACTTCCGGCCACCGGTAGAATTGGAGGACCGACCCCTCTCCACCGCCGGAAGGCCGCTCCCGTGCCAGCAGCACCCCCCGCCGCCCCCGACACCACCACCGACGTGGTCCTGGTAGTCGACTTCGGCGCGCAGTACGCCCAGCTCATCGCCCGCCGCGTCCGTGAGGCCCGGGTCTACAGCGAGATCGTGCCGTCCACGATGCCGGTGGCCGAGATGCTGGCCAAGAACCCCCGGGCGATCATCCTGTCCGGCGGCCCCTCGTCCGTCTACGCCGAGGGCGCGCCCTCGCTGGACCGCGCACTGTTCGAGGCCGGGGTCCCCGTCTTCGGCATGTGCTACGGCTTCCAGCTGATGGCGACCACGCTGGGCGGCACCGTCGACGACAACGGCGCCCGCGAGTACGGCCGCACCCCGCTCACCGTCTCCAAGTCCGGCTCCACCCTCTTCGAGGGCACCCCGGACGAGCAGTCGGTGTGGATGTCGCACGGCGACGCCTGCTCCGCCGCCCCCGAGGGCTTCACCGTCACCGCGTCCACGGATGTCGTCCCGGTCGCCGCCTTCGAGAACGACGAGAAGAAGCTCTACGGCGTCCAGTACCACCCCGAGGTCATGCACTCCACGCACGGCCAGCTGGTCCTGGAGCACTTCCTGTACAGGGGCGCGGGCATCGAGCCCACCTGGACCACGGGCAACGTGATCGAGGAGCAGGTCGCCGCGATCCGCGCCCAGGTCGGCGACAAGCGCGCCATCTGCGGGCTCTCCGGCGGCGTGGACTCCGCCGTGGCCGCCGCCCTCGTCCAGAAGGCCATCGGCTCCCAGCTCACCTGCGTGTACGTCGACCACGGCCTGATGCGCCAGGGCGAGACCGAGCAGGTCGAGAAGGACTTCGTCGCCGCGACCGGCGCGAAGCTGAAGGTCGTCGACGCCGAGAAGCGCTTCCTCGACGCCCTGGCCGGCGTGTCCGACCCGGAGCAGAAGCGGAAGATCATCGGCCGCGAGTTCATCCGCGTCTTCGAGCAGGCCCAGCTGGAGATCCTCCAGGAGGACGGCCCCGAGGTCGCCTTCCTCGTCCAGGGCACGCTCTACCCGGACGTCGTGGAGTCCGGCGGCGGCACCGGCACCGCCAACATCAAGTCCCACCACAACGTGGGCGGCCTCCCCGAGGACATCGAGTTCCAGCTCGTCGAGCCGCTGCGCCAGCTGTTCAAGGACGAGGTCCGGATGGTCGGCCAGGAGCTCGGCCTGCCCGACGAGATCGTCCAGCGCCAGCCCTTCCCCGGCCCCGGCCTCGGTATCCGCATCGTCGGCGAGGTCACCAAGGACCGGCTCGACCTGCTGCGCGAGGCCGACGCCATCGCCCGCGAGGAACTGACCGCCGCCGGCCTGGACCGCGACATCTGGCAGTGCCCGGTGGTCCTGCTCGCGGACGTCCGCAGCGTCGGCGTCCAGGGCGACGGCCGCACCTACGGCCACCCGATCGTGCTGCGCCCGGTCTCCTCCGAGGACGCCATGACCGCCGACTGGTCGCGGCTGCCCTACGAGACCCTCGCCAAGATCTCCACCCGCATCACCAACGAGGTCGCCGACGTCAACCGCGTGGTGCTCGACGTGACGAGCAAGCCGCCGGGGACCATCGAGTGGGAGTGACCGTTCCCGCTTTAAGTGACCGCTGCCGCCGCCCGGCGTACCGGGCGGCGGCAGCGTCGTTTCCCCGGCTTCGCGGCCGCCGGAAAACGCGTGGCGGGCGCCGGTCGCCCGTGGCAGGCTCCGCTCCCATGTCGTCCGCAGAGATCCGCGCCCTGATGTCCGCAGCCCACAACGGCCGCCTGACCTGGAACACCCCGCTCTCCGACGAGCACGCCGCCCGGCTCGTCGCCGCCTGCGCCCCCAGGCCCGGCGCGCGGATCGTGGACCTCGGCAGCGGCTGGGGCGAGCTGCTGATGCGCCTCGTGGAGTCGGCGCCCAGCAGCACGGGCGACGGCGTCGAGACCGATGCGGAGGCCGTCGCGCGCGGCCGGGCGCTCGCGGGGGAGCGGGGGCTCGCGGAGCGCGTACGGTTCCACGAGGTGCCGGCCGCCGAGTGGCCGGAGAAGGACTACGACCTGGCCGTGTCCATCGGGGCCTCGCACGCCTGGCCCGGCGGGACCACCGAGGCGCTCGCCGCGCTGCGGGCGTCCGTACGGCCCGGGGGCCGGGTGCTGTTCGGCGAGGGCTTCTGGGAACGGGAGCCGGACGCGGCGGCGCTGGCCGGGCTCGGCGCCGGACCCGGCGACTTCGGCTCACTGCTCGACCTGATCCGGCAGGCCGAGACGGCGGGACTGCGGCCGCTCCAGGTGACCGCCGCCGACCAGCGCGAATGGGACCTCTTCGAGTCGCACGCCAACATCGGCCGGGGCGAGCGCTGGGCGCTGGCCCACCCGGACCACCCCCTGCGCGACGGGGTCGTCGCCGCCGTCGACGAGCGCCGCACCGACTACTACGGCGGCTACCGGGGCACCTTCGGCCTCGCCTACCTCGTCCTCAGCGCCTGAGCGAAGCCCTCGGCGCCTGAGCGAATTTCGAACGCGCTGGCGAAGATGCCCCTCCGGTGCGCCCCGATGCGGCAACCGCCGACCCCGTACGGCACAATTCGCTGCGTTCGAGGACGAGTTGGCCGGGCGACGGCAACAACAGGGGCGGGAAGGGGCGGCGTTCTCCGTGGCGTTGGACGAGGCACGACAGGGCGCGCACGGCGGTGGTTGCACCTGCGGCGACTGCCCGCACGGGGCGCGCCAGGGACACCGGCGCGCGGTGGCCGCCTTCCTGGCCAAGCGGGACGAGTTCGCGGCGGGCCAGGGGCTGCCCGCCGGGGTGGCGCAGTCCGCCTCCGCGACCCGGCAGTGGGTCTCCGACGAACTCACCGAGTCCGCCCGCGAGGTGGCCGACCGGGGCCGCGAGGCCGGGGACGCCTGGCTGTACCGGGTGTGGCAGCGCACCCTGCTGATCGTCTGGGGCGGCCTCGCCGTGCTGGCCCTCGCCGAGGCGGCCACCGCGATCGGGGCGGGCTGGACCCACGCCCGTACCGCCGGACTGCTCGCCGGCCTGGTCACCGCCGCGCTGCTGACCGCCGCCGCCCATGTCCACCGGGCGCGCGGCGGCCTCCTCGCGCCACTGATCGGCGAGGACAACCGGCTCTCCACCTCACGCGCCGTCGCCGCGTCCTGGGTGCTGCTCGCCGTCTTCTCCGTCCTCGTCCTCGCCCTCGAACTGGCCGCCGCCTCCGGGCACGCCCGGCGCGACGAGCTGATCGAGGGCCTCGACCTGGCGCGCGGCGCGGGCGTGGTGTCCGTACTGGCGCTGGTGTGCGCCGTCGCGGTGGCCGTACGCCGGGTGGTGAGCGTACGGGTGCTGTCCGGGCGGCTCCAGAAGCTGCGGGCCGACCGGCCGCGCGCGGCGGACCTCCTCACCGACGACTCCGGGCGCGGCGGCTTCACCGATGTGCAGTACGTCCTGGTGTCCACGGTCGCCGTGGTGTTCGCCGCGGTCCGCCTGGCCCGCAGGCCCGAGCAGCTCCCCGACCTGCCCTGGGGCCTCGCCCTCCTCGTCGCCGTGTCCGCGGCCGTCTACTTCACCGGCAAGTACGGCGAGGGCGGCCGGCCCGTCGTGCTCTCGGTCGTCCGGTCCCGGGAGGCGGGCGACCTGGACGCGCCGATCCGCACCGGCGACGACGTCGAGATCCGGGGCGCCGGGTTCGTGCCGCCCGGCGCCGGGGCCCCGGACCGGCTGGCCCGGGTTGTCGTACGGATCGGCTCCGTCCACGTCCACGTGCCCCTGGTGCCGGTCACCGGCGGCTTCGCGAACCCCTCCGACACGCTGCTCACCGTGCCGGTGCCGGTGGAGGTCGAGCCCGGCGTGGTCGAGGTGCAGGTCGTGACGGCCGCGGGCACGGAGTCCAACCGCGTCGAGATCGACGTCACCGACTGACGGGGCGCGCCCTTCGCAGGCGGGCCACGTCGAGTCCCCCTCCCCCCGCGAACCCGGACCGCGCGGGTGCCTCCTCCCCCTGTGAACCCGACCGCGCCGGTCCCTTCCGCCGGGTTCGTACGTAAGGTCGGGTGACGGGCCGTACGGTCCGGTGACAGCGGCCGGGCGGCCGCACGACGGCACGGCACGGCACGGCACGGCACGGCTCAGCACGGCGTGTCACGGCACGGCTCAGCACGGCGTGTCACGGCACGGTAGGCACGGCACGGCAGGGCGAGACACGGCACGGCGAGGCACGGCCGCGGAAGGCGGGAGCAGCATGTACGGGTACGGCGGCGGTAACGGGCGGGGCCTCGGCGAGGCCAGGAGCCTGCGGGACCTGGGGCGGGAGCACGCCCTGCTGCCGCTGCGGGTCTTCCTCGGCGTCACCTTCCTCTACGCGGGACTCGACAAGCTCACCGACAGCGCCTTCTTCCACACCTCCGGACCCGGATCGATCGGCGAGCAGATGCACGCCGTCCGCGACTCCGCCGCGATCCCCGGCCTCGTCGACCTGGCGCTCAACAGCCCGTCCGGCTTCGGGTACGCCATCGCCCTCGGCGAGTTGGCCGTCGGCATCGGCACCCTCCTCGGCCTGTGGACCCGGATCGCCGCGCTCGGCGGTGCCCTGATCTCGCTGAGCCTGTGGCTGACCGTCAGCTGGCAGGTCTCCCCGTACTACCTCGGCAACGACCTGATCTATCTCATGGCGTGGCTCCCGCTGCTGCTGGGCGGCGGCGCCTCGCTCTCCCTCGACGCGCTCCTCGCGGCGCGCCGGCGACGGATCCGGTAGCTGATCCAGGTGACCCAGGCGGCGGTCCACAGACCGCCGGCGAACAGCGCGACGAAGAACTGCGGCGGCGCGTCCCACAGGCCCCCCGCGTCCGCCGCGTACCCGCCGGCCAGGGCCAGCATCACCAGACCCGTCACAGCCCGCCCGGGCCGGAACTCATGACGCGGCACGGTTGACCTCCACCTGTCCGTAGTCCACTTCCAGATCGAGCACGATCGTGCCGCCCGGGGCGCCGTCCCCGGTCGGCGTCAGCGTCCGGCGCTCGTCCTGCGAGGTGCGGATGTCCAGGTCCCCCTTGTGGCGCCCGTCCACCAGCACGAGCGCGCCCACCCGGGTCCGCGCGTGCACCCGGACGGTGACCTCCGGCGGGACGTGCACCAGCACCCGGCCCGCCCGGGCCTCGACCCGGGTCCGCACGGTGTCGCCCTTCGGCACGGTGACCCGGGTCAGGTCCAGCTCGGCCTGCCCGGAGCCGACCGCGTAGCGCGGCTGGACCGCGGCGACGGACGCCGGGCGCCACTCCTCGCGCACCCAGTGCGTGCTGATGTCCTTGGGCAGCGCGGCGGCGCCCGCCAGCAGCCCCGCCGTGATCACCGCCATCAGCAGCGTGCCGAAACCGGTCCGCCCGACGAACGCGCTGACCAGCATCGCGAGGCCGAACACCGCCAGCGCGGCGGCGAGCCCGATCTCCAGGCTCGTCCCCAGCGGCTGCGAGTCCCAGCTCAGCCCCGTCCCGAGGCCGCCCGCCAGCAGGGCCACCAGGAACGCCGGGCCGGCTATGGACCGCGGGCCGCGCACCTCCCGGGACCGGGGCGGCGGCGGGCGGAACGGCGCGTCGGGCGTCGCCCCGCGCGGCTCCCCGCCGACCGTCGCGTCCGGCGGCCCCCACAGATAGCCGATCGCCACCTTGCCCGTCGACCCGTCCTTGATGATCGGGTCGCGCCACCAGGACGGCCACGACAGCGTCGGCGGCGCCATGACCTCGGGCGGCGCCTCCGACGCGGCCTGCGCGGCCGCCTGGTGCAGCGGGTCCTCGGGACCGGCCTTCCTGCGGGCCTGGGTCCACATGAGGAAGCCGAGGACCGCGACCGACAACATCGCGGAGAAGGCGAGCGTGCCGCCGTTGCCCAGCATCGACAGGAACAGACCGCAGCCGATCAGCGCGCACAGCACCGCGCTCAGCGACGCCAGCTCGACGCGCCCCGACAGCAGCCGGCGCGCCTCGTTCTCCTCCTCGCCCTCCACCGGTATCAGCAGCCAGGCGAAGCCGTAGAAGATCAGCCCGAAGCCACCGGTCACGGAGAGGACTCCGAGCACGATCCGGAAGATCACCGGATCGACTTCGCAGTACCGGCCGAGACCGCCGCACACCCCGGCCACGACCTTGTGCCGCGGGCTGCGGTGCAGGCGCGGAGCAGGGGCGGAGGGCGGTGTGGCGCCGGGCGGCGCGTCCTGAGGAACGGTCATGGCTCCATGGTGACGGGCCCCGCGCCCCTCCGGCACCCGCCCCGACCCTGGCCGGTCCCTGATATTGGCCGACCCTGGACTCAGGGACGAGTGGCCCGTCCCGCCCTCCCGCCCCCACACCGCCCCGGGGGTCTCAGGGTCGAACTGGGGGCCGACCCTGATGCCCTCGCCCGGGCAGGCATGTGACGATCGGTCCATGCCAGCCGCCACCGCCCGAGCCGCAAGCTCTCACGCCCCCGACCCGGAGGAGTCCCCACTGCGCAAGCTGTACCGCAGCGCGGACGGCCGGCTGCTGGGCGGAGTGGCGCGCGGGCTCGCCGGGCACCTCGGGCTGCCGGTCGCCTGGGTGCGGTTCGTCTTCCTCGGCCTGTTCTTCGCGGACGGCCTGGGCGCCCTGCTGTACGCGGTGTTCTGGATCGTGGTCCCGCTCGGCGTCGGCGGCGTGGACGGGCCGAAGTCCGTCTTCGAGACCGCCCCCGACGGCACCCGCAGGCTCCGCAAGCCCGACAAGGGCCAGGTCTTCGCCCTCATCGCGCTGCTCTTCGGCGCCGCCGTCTTCGTCGGCAACGTCGACATGGGCAGCAAGGCCGACCGCTACATCTGGCCCAGCCTCCTCATCGGCGCCGGCTCCGTCCTCGTCTGGCGCCAGGCGGACAACGCCCGCCGCGCCCGCTGGATGGAGGTCGGCCGCCGCCGCCGCGTCCTGCAGCTGGCCCGGGCCCTCGCCGGAGTGGCCCTCGTCGGCCTCGGCCTCGCCGTCTTCATGGTCGTACGCGGCTCCGCCGCCCAGCTGGGCAACGTCATCACCGCCGCCATCGCCGTGCTCACCGGCATCGCCCTCCTCGCCGGCCCCTACCTCGTCCGCATGACCCAGGACCTCTCCGAGGAACGGCTCATGCGCATCCGGGCCCAGGAGCGTGCCGAGGTCGCCGCCCACGTCCACGACTCCGTGCTGCACACCCTCACCCTGATCCAGCGCAACGCCGACGACGCCGGCGAGGTCCGGCGGCTGGCCCGCGCCCAGGAGCGCGAGCTGCGCAACTGGCTGTACAACCCCGAGGGCACCGGCAAGGACGAGGACGACGAGCCGGAAACCCTGGCCGAGGCCGTCAAACGGGCCGCGGCCGAGGTCGAGGACAAGCACGGCGTCCCGCTGGAGGTCGTCGTCGTCGGCGACTGCCCGCTGGACGAGAAGCTGGCCGCGCAGATGCAGGCCGCACGCGAGGCGATGGTCAACGCCGCCAAGTACGGTGGCGAGGGCGGCGCCGTCCAGGTCTACGCGGAGGTCGAGGGCCGCACGGTCTTCGTCTCCGTGCGCGACCGGGGCCCGGGGTTCGACCTGGACTCCGTACCGGGGGACAGAATGGGCGTACGAGAATCGATCATCGGTCGGATGCAGCGCAACGGCGGTACGGCCCGGCTGCGTTCGGTGCCCGGCGTGGGCACCGAGGTCGAGCTTGAGATGGAGAGGACGAGCGATGAACGGGACCAGTGAGGCGACCGGGGGCCACGAGGGCCCGGAGCGCCGGGTACGAGTCGTGCTCGTCGACGACCACCGGATGTTCCGCACCGGCGTACAGGCAGAGATCGGCCGCACCGAGGAGACCGGCGTCGAGGTCGTCGGCGAGGCGGCCGACGTCGACCAGGCGGTCACCGTCATCACGGCGACCCGCCCCGAGGTCGTCCTCCTCGACGTCCACCTCCCCGGCGGCGGCGGTGTCGAGGTGCTCCGCCGCTGCGCGTCCCTGATGGGCGCCGCGGAGAACCCGGTGCGCTTCCTCGCGCTGTCCGTCTCGGACGCGGCGGAGGACGTCATCGGGGTCATCCGTGGCGGCGCCCGGGGCTACGTCACCAAGACGATCACCGGCACCGACCTGGTCGACTCGGTCTTCCGGGTCCAGGACGGCGACGCGGTGTTCTCGCCCCGGCTGGCCGGCTTCGTCCTCGACGCCTTCGCCTCCACGGACGCGCCCCCGGTCGACGAGGACCTCGACCGGCTGACCCAGCGCGAGCGCGAGGTGCTGCGGCTGATCGCCCGGGGCTACGCGTACAAGGAGATCGCCAAGCAGCTGTTCATCTCGGTGAAGACGGTCGAGTCCCACGTCTCGGCGGTGCTGCGCAAGCTCCAGCTCTCCAACCGCCACGAACTGACCCGCTGGGCGACGGCCCGCCGGCTGGTCTAGGGCCTTTCGTTTGGATCAGGCCGGGCTCGCGGGCTCCGGCACCGCACCTCGCGGCGTTGTCGTCCAGCACCAACGCTCCTTCCCCAGGTTCTCGGCTCCGCTCGAACTGGGGAGACCCCATCTGGTTCAATCCTCCGCCTTGCGATGCACGGCACCGAAGCCCGCTCCCTGACCCGGCCTGATCCAAACGAAAGGCCCTAGGCGCGGTCCGGGTCCAGCGAGATGTTGAGCTTCTCGCCGATCCTGCGGTAGCCGATCGACGCGTAGATCCGCTCCACGTCGGCGTCGCCCGGCTCCAGCCAGACCACCCGGCAGCCCCGCTCGAACGCGGTGCGCGTCAGGTGGACGGAGAGCGCGGCGCCGATGCCCCGGCGGCGGAAGTCCGCGCCGACCGCGAGACCGGCGAGCTCGCTGAGTCCGTCGACCGGTACCGAGCAGCCGCCCGCGCCCGCCGGTGCTCCGCCGACGGTCGCGAGCGCGGCGACCCCGCCGCCGGCCGCCGCGTTCCGCAGCCACTCGACCGTGCCGTCCTCGGGCTCGCCCTCCCCGCCGTAGCCGAGGTGCTGGACGAGCGCGGCGGCCGCGAACTCCGCGTCCGTGGAAGGCTCCACGACGGCCAGGTCCGCGACCGGTTCCGGGGCCGCCAGGTCGCCGGGGGCGCAGGCCATGATCGGGGCGCGGTTCTCCACGGTGAACCCGGCGGCGAGCAGCGCCGGTTCGACGGCGGGCGCCCAGCCGGGCAGGAACTCCAGGCGGGGCATCCGGTCCCGCTCCCGGAAGGCGGCGACGAGCGCGTCGAGTTCGCCGGGGGTCGGCTCCGCGTCCCGGTCCGGGATCGCGTAGTTGGCGTACTTCAGCGACCAGTTCGGGTTGTAGCGGATCACGAACGGCCCGACGCGGACGTGGTCCGGGGAGCGCAGCGTGAGCGTACGGGCATGGGTCTGGACGTCGGTGTCCATCGGCATGTGCGGGTGTGTCCTTCGCGGTCGGGTCCATGGCTCGGAGGCCGGAGCCTATGCCACCCGGGTCGCCCCCGCGAAAGGCATTTCGTCGATCGGTGCGACGCGGACCGGGGCTCCGGGGCGCGGGGCGTGGATCATCTTCCCGTTCCCGATGTACAGGCCGACATGGCTGACGCCCGAGTAGAAGAACACCAGGTCGCCCGGAGCCAGTTGGGACCGGGGCACCCGCTGGCCCGCGTTGATCTGGGTGTACGTGGTCCGGGGGAGGGAGACGCCCGCGGAGCGCCAGGCGGCCTGCGTGAGGCCGGAGCAGTCGAAGGAGTCGGGCCCGGTGGCGCCCCAGACGTACGGCTTGCCCAGCGCGCCGTACGCGAAGGCGACGGCCTGGGCGGCGCGCGGGTTCGGCGCGGCGACGGTGGAGCGCGGGGCGCCGCGGTCGGCGTGACCGGCCCCGCGCCCGTCCTCGGAGGCGTCGTAGGCGGCGCGCTCGGCCGGGGTGAGGCGGGCGAGCAGGCGGCGGGCCTCGGTGAGCTTGGTCCGGACGGTCGCCCGGTGCTCCTTCAGGGCGGCCTGCCGGGCGGCCAGCTCGGTGAGCTTCCCGGACGCCTCGGCGCGTACCTGGGCGATCTCCGCGACCTGGCGCCGCACCGCGCGCACCTCGGTGGCCCGGCGCTCACCGGCCTGCTCCGCGTAGGTGGCGCGGCGCAGGTACTGGTCGGGGTCGGAGGAGAGCGCCAGCTGCACGGACGGGTCGAGCCCGCCGGAACGGTACTGCGCGGCGGCGTACGAGCCGAGCACGTCGCGGGCGGCGTTGAGGCGCTCGGTCCTGCGGGCGGCCTCGTCGCGCAGGGCGTCGACCGACTTGGCGGCGGCAGCCGCCTCGGTCTTCGCGCCGTTGTACTTCTCGCCGGCGGCCTCCGCCTCCCGGTACAGCCGGTCCACCTGGGCCTTGACCTGCGCGGCGGTCGGCGCGGGGTCGGCGTGCGCGGCTCCCGGCAGCACGGCGGCGGTCGCGGCCCCGGCGAAGGCGAGGGTCGCCGCGGTGCGGGCCGCGGAGCCGGTGGTGAGGCGCTGCCTGGGTTTGCGATGCGCTGCCACGAGGGCGGGCGTCCTTCCGTGCGACTGCCCGGCGGGGTCTACCGGCGGGCTCCTTCGGTGGTCCGGAGAGGACGGCGCCTGGGCCGGCCACCGGGAAGGGACGCTAATCCGAGGTCACGGAAAGGTGTCGTTATGGCGGTTATTGCCCGCTCTTGGCGTGGCATTGTCACTGAACGACCGCGTGTGAGGCGTGAGTGACAGGAAAAATTGCCGCACATACCGGCAAAGAGTGCATTCATCATTCAAGCGGCCCGTAGGGGGCCACCCTGCCCACGAGGGGCCGGAACCCCCGGGGCTAGGGTGCGGAACCATGCGCGTACTCATCGATTTCGTCGTCGCCCTGCACATCATCGGCATCGCCGCCCTGCTCGGCGGCTTCCTCGGCCAGATGAAGGCGATGAAGGCCGGCACCGCCCGGTTCGTCCCCGGCATGCTGCACGGCGCGCTGACCATGCTGGTCACCGGAGTCGCCCTCGTGGGACTCGACCAGGCCGACGACCACCCCGTGAACAACGTAAAGATCGGGATCAAGCTGCTGATCCTGGTCGTCATCCTCGGGCTCGTCTACGTCAAGCGGGACGAGGAGAAGGTCGAGAAGGGCCTCTTCGCGGCGGTCGGCGCCCTGACCATGGCGAACATCTTCATCGCCACGCTCTGGACCTGAGCGGCGGCACGGCGGCCGGCCCGCGCGCGGGCCGGCCTCTTCCCGGTCAGGCCGGGCGCACACTCCCGTAGATCGGCATGTAGTAGATCGACTCCTCGCGCACATTCGCCCCGGGCTTCGGCGCGTGGATCATCATCCCGTCGCCCTTGTAGATCCCGACGTGGCTGATGTCGTCGTAGAAGAACACCAGGTCACCGGGTTGCAGGTCGTCCGTGGCGATCCGCGTCCCGACGTTCACCTGGTCCCAGGTGGTACGCGGGATGTCGACGCCCGCCGCCTTCCAGGCCGCCTGCGTCAGCCCCGAGCAGTCGTACGAGGCGGGGCCGGTCGCCCCCCAGACGTACGGCTTGCCGATCTGGGCGCGGGCGAACGCGAGGACCTTCTCCGCCTTCGTCGAGGCGCTGCTGCCGGAGCCCGAACCCGAACCCGAGCCCGTGCCCGAGTCCGAGCCGGAGCCCGCCCCCGTCTCCGTGCCGCTGCCGCCCGCGTCCTTGGCCTTGCGCGCGGCCTCCTTCTTGGCGGCGGCCTGCTTCTTCGCCAGCTCCTCCGCCTTGCGCTTGGCCTCCGCCTCCTTCTTGCGCTCCAGCTCCGCCAGCCGTGCCTTCTCCTCGGCGGTCAGCTTCGACAGCAGCGTCCGGGCCTCGGTCAGCTTCGTCTGGACGTTCTGCTTGCTGGTGCGCAGCGCGGTCTGCGACTCGGTGAGCGTCTCCAGGCTCTTCACGGCCTCGGTCCGCTGCTTCGACGCCTTCGCCTGCTGCGTACGGAACTCGGTGACCGCCTGCTGCTGGCGCTCGGCCATCCGGTCCATGAGGTGGGTCTGGTCGAAGAACGACTGCGGGTCGTCGGCCAGGAAGAAGGTCGCGGTCGGCGCGAGGGTGCCGTCGCGGTACTGGGCGGCGGCGTAGTTGCCCAGCGTCCTGCGGGCGTCGTTCAGCTTCGCGGTGCGCTTGGCCACGTCGTCCAGCAGCGTGTCGACCTCGGTCTTCTGCTCGGCCGTGGCCTCCTTGGCCTGGTTGTACTTCTGGGTCGCGGTGCCCGCCTGCCGGTAGAGGTCGTCGACCCTCTTCTGGACTTCCTCGATGCTTGGCTTGGGCGCGGGCGCGGCCATCGCGCTCTGCGAGGACAGCAGGGTCACCGAGGCCAGCGCGGCCGAGGTGAGCCCGACGGCGGGGGCGGTGGCGCGCACCCGGGTGCGCGGTTTGCGATGCGACGCCAAGGCCGGCATCTCCTTCCGTGGACCGCCTACCGGGTTAGCTGTCGGGTTCGGGCGGAACGGAAGGCTGCCCTACGGTCCAGTGGGGGCGGACCGATTCACCCCGGTGATGCGTGTGGGTCCCCGGTTCCGGGCGGGCCCGGATTCGGCGTGGAGGCACGTTCGGCGTGGGTCGCCTTGGGGGTACGGGCCGTCCGAACGAGCACGCTAGCCAACTCATGGGGCCGCTGTGAAGGTTGGTGTTCGATATGCCCGATACATTTTCGTGACCTTTTCGGAGCGGGACTCGCTGTCAGTGGAGAGCTTTAGACTCGGACAGCGATGAGCAGCCTCTTTGACGACAGTTTCCTGGCCGGCCTCCAGCACGAGGAGGAAGGGCCCCCGCCGCCCCCCGAGGACTCCGCACCCGAAGCGGTGCCGGAGGACCTTTTCGCGGGGGTGTTCGACGGGCCCCCGCCGCCCCGCGACGCGTACTACCGCGATGGTGCGCACCGACCGGTCATCGACCCCGAGGCGCTGCTCGACGGGCTGAACACCGAGCAGCGCGCCGCCGTCGTGCACGCCGGGTCGCCCCTGCTCATCGTCGCCGGCGCCGGCTCCGGCAAGACCCGGGTGCTCACCCACCGCATCGCCCACCTGCTGGCCGAGCGGGGCGTGCACCCCGGCCAGATCCTGGCGATCACCTTCACCAACAAGGCCGCCGGCGAGATGAAGGAGCGCGTCGAGCAGCTGGTCGGGCCCCGGGCCAACGCCATGTGGGTCATGACCTTCCACAGCGCCTGCGTCCGCATCCTGCGCCGCGAGTCGAAGAAGCTCGGCTTCACGTCCTCGTTCTCGATCTACGACGCGGCCGACTCCAAGCGGCTCATGGCCCTGGTCTGCCGCGACCTGGAGCTGGACCCCAAGCGCTACCCGCCGAAGTCCTTCACCGCCAAGGTCTCCAACCTCAAGAACGAGCTCATCGACGAGGAGACCTTCGCCGGCCAGGCTTCCGACGGCTTCGAGAAGACCCTGGCCCAGGCGTACGCGATGTACCAGGCCCGGCTGCGCGAGGCCAACGCGCTGGACTTCGACGACATCATCATGACGACGGTCCACCTGCTCCAGGCCTTCCCGGACGTCGCCGAGCACTACCGCCGCCGCTTCCGCCACGTCCTGGTCGACGAGTACCAGGACACCAACCACGCCCAGTACACCCTCGTACGGGAGCTGGTCGGCCCGGCCGGCCCCGAGGACGCGCCCGCCGAGCTGTGCGTGGTGGGTGACGCGGACCAGTCGATCTACGCCTTCCGGGGCGCGACCATCCGCAACATCCTCCAGTTCGAGGAGGACTACCCGGACGCGACGACGATCCTGCTGGAGCAGAACTACCGCTCCACCCAGACGATCCTGTCCGCCGCCAACGCGGTCATCGAGCGCAACGAGAGCCGGCGTCCCAAGAACCTCTGGACCAACGCCGGCACCGGCGCCCGCATCACGGGCTACGTCGCGGACACCGAGCACGACGAGGCCCAGTTCGTCGCCGAGGAGATCGACCGCCTCACCGACGCGGGCGACGCCAAGGCCGGCGACGTCGCCGTCTTCTACCGGACGAACGCGCAGTCCCGTGTCTTCGAGGAGATCTTCATCCGCGTCGGCCTGCCGTACAAGGTCGTCGGCGGCGTCCGCTTCTACGAGCGCAAGGAGGTCCGGGACGTCCTGGCCTACCTGCGGGTCCTCGCCAACCCGGAGGACACCGTCCCGCTCCGCCGCATCCTCAACGTCCCCAAACGCGGCATCGGCGACCGCGCCGAGGCGATGATCGACGCGCTCTCCCTGCGCGAGAAGATCACCTTCCCGCAGGCGCTGCGCCGCGTCGACGAGGCGTACGGCATGGCCGCCCGCTCCGCCAACGCCGTGAAGCGGTTCAACACGCTGATGGAGGAGCTTCGCACGATCGTCGAGTCCGGCGCGGGCCCCGCCGTGGTCCTGGAAGCGGTTCTGGAGCGTACGGGCTATCTCGCCGAGCTCCAGGCGTCCACCGACCCGCAGGACGAGACCCGCGTCGAGAACCTCCAGGAGCTCGCCGCCGTCGCCCTCGAGTTCGAGCAGGACCGGGGCGAGGAGGAGGGCGCGGGCACGCTCGCGGAGTTCCTGGAGAAGGTCGCGCTCGTCGCGGACTCCGACCAGATCCCCGACGAGGACACGGACGGCTCCGGCGTCATCACGCTCATGACCCTGCACACCGCGAAGGGCCTCGAATTCCCGGTCGTCTTCCTGACCGGCATGGAGGACGGCGTCTTCCCGCACATGCGGGCGCTCGGTCAGGTCAAGGAGCTGGAGGAGGAGCGCCGCCTCGCGTACGTCGGCATCACCCGCGCCCGCGAGCGCCTCTATCTGACCCGGGCCGCCATGCGCAGCGCCTGGGGCCAGCCCTCGTACAACCCGCCGTCGCGGTTCCTGGAGGAGATCCCGGACCAGCACCTGGACTGGAAGCGCAAGGGCCCGATGGCCGCCCCGGCGGGCCCCACCTCGGGGATCACCTCGTCGCTCTCCGCCTCCCGCGCCCGCTCCGGCCCCTCCGGCTTCGCGACCCGGCGCACCTCCGACAAGCCGACGATCACACTGGTCGCGGGCGACCGGGTCACGCACGACCAGTTCGGCCTCGGCACGGTGACGGCGGTCGAGGGCGTCGGCGACCAGGCGAAGGCCACGGTCGACTTCGGCGACGACCGCCCGAAGAAGCTGCTCCTTCGGTACGCGCCGGTGCAGAAGCTCTGAGAAACGAGCGGCGGCCGGAGCCCCCGAGGCCCCGGCCGCCGTAGTCGTTCGCGCTGCTCAGGTCGGGTCGACCCCGTGGCTGCGCAGCCACGGCAGCGGGTTGATCGCCGCGCCGCCGCCGGGCCGCACCTCGAAGTGCATGTGCGGACCGGTCGAGTTCCCGGAGTTTCCCGAGTACGCGATGACGTCGCCGGCCTTGACCTGGCCCGAGCGGATACGGGTGCTGCTGAGGTGGCAGTACCAGGTCTCCGTGCCGTCGGCCATGGTCACGATCGCCATGTTGCCGTAGGCGCTGTTGTACTGCGTGCGGACCGTGCCGTCGGTCGCGGCCATCACCGGGGTGCCGTACTGGACCGGGAAGTCGATGCCCGTGTGCACGGACATCCAGTTGACGCCCGCCTGGCCGAAGTACGCGCTCAGCCCGTGCTGCTTGACCGGCAGCACGAACTTGGGGCGCAGGGCCTCCTTGCGGGCGGCCTCCTGGTCGCGCTTCTTCTTCTCGGCCGCCTGCCGCGCCTTCAGGTCGATGCGTTCCTGGGTACGGCTCGCGCGGTCCGCGAAGTTCTCCGCGTCGGCGCTGAGGTTGGCGAGCTGGGTGTCCAGCGCGTTGTTGGCCGCGACCGGCTTGACCGTGCCGGGGTCGGCGGCGGCCATGGTGGTGGCCGCGTCCTTCTGCGTCTCGTCCCCGCCCATGCCGCTCACGGAGGCGGCGGCGATCCCCGCCACGCTCATCACGCAGGCGGACGGAACGGCGACGGTGAGGAGTGCGGAGCGCTTCGCGGGGGTACGCCTGCGGCTGCGGCCCCCGGCGCGGACGGCGGGCCGGGCGGCGTCGCGGCGGGCCCCGGCCGGGGCGGGATCGGAGTGCTCGGTGTCCACGGCGTCGGGCTCGGCGTCCGGCTCGGGATGACCGCCGGCCTCGTCACCGCTCTCAGCGGCGGTGCGGTAGGGCTCGTACGGGTCGTGGTCGTAGGAGCCGGCGTGGTCGTACGCCCCGTAGCTCTCGTACGGCTCCGCCGGTGCCGGCTGTTCGGCTTCGTTCGAGGCGGCCGGGCTTTGCACATTTTGCTCTTCGTGCCCGGGCGTGGCGCCGGTGTTCCAGGCGGTGGCGTCGTACACGCCGGTGTCGTACGAGGCCGTGTCCTCGGACGGCCACGCGGTCGCGGCGGTCCAGGTGGTGGTGTCCCACTGGCCGGAGGTGTCCGGCGCGCCGCCCTGGGACGGGATGCCGGGGGCGTAGCCCTCCGTCGGCAGCCAGGTCGTGGTGGTGTCGTACTGCGGCGTTCCGTCGTACTGGGTCACGTCGTACTGCGGGTGCTGCTGCGCCTGGTCGGCGTAGGCCGGGTAGCCGTCGTAGTGGCCGGCCGCGAGGGTCTGGTGCGCGCCCGTGTCCCACTGGGTGGAGTCGTACGAGCCGCTGTAGTCGGCCTGTCCGCCGGTGTACGGGAGGCCGTAGCCGCCGCTGGTGTCGTACGAGGCGTCGTAGGCGCCGGGAAGGGAGCCGAAGAGCGGGTCACTGTCGAAGCTGCCCGTGGGGTGGCCGTCGTATCCGGCATACCCGGCGGCGTGGGGGTGCTGGTCGTTCACCAACTTCTCTCTCGCCTCGGCAGCAGGACCCGTCCGGGGCGTGGGGGCCCCGGGGCTAAGCAGTGGCCGCGACTGTACCCGGCGGTATCCGCCGTCGACAATCTTCGACGGCGCCGCCGGGCTCGGGAATCCGGGCAATCGGCCGTCTTTCGGCGGAGCCCGCACAGACCCTTGGCTCTATGTTCGAAATCTGTTCGGATTTAGGCGGCGGATGCGGGACCGGTGGCTCCGGAGGCCCCCTGGGCCGGGTCCGCCGCGTCCAGCGCCTGGCGTACGGCGGCCGCCACCGCCGGGTGCACCGGCAGCGCGAGATGCCCGATGCCGGTGACGCGTACGTTGACCGCGTCGAGGTCCGGGTGGTCGACGCAGGCCGCCTCGGCGGGGACGATCACCCGGTCGAGTTCGCTCCAGAAGCTGACGAACCGGGTACGGCAGCCGGGCGCGGGCAGCCGCAGCTCCTCGATGGGGGCCGACCCCTCGCGCATCTGGCGCACGATGGGCAGCGCTCCGGCCAGCGGGGCGACGGACGTGCCGGCGTGCGGTGTGCCCAGCGTGACCAGGGTGCGGACCCGGTGGTCACCGGCCAGTCGCTGCACGTAGTAGCGGGCGATGAGCCCGCCGAGGCTGTGCCCCACGATGTCGACCCGGCGGTGTCCCGTGCGGACGCAGATCTCCTCGATGTGCCGGTCCAGCAGCTCGGCGGCCGTACGGATGTCGCTGGTCAGCGGGGAGTAGTTGAGCGACTCCAGATGGCGCCAGCCGTGCCGGGCCAGCGAACGGCGCAGCAGGACGAAGACCGAGCGGTTGTCGATGAAACCGTGCAGAAAGACGACGGGCGGCCGGTCGGTGCCGTCGGCGGACGGGATGTCCGTGCGGACGCCCTCGGCGGCCGGGGCGCACCGGGCGGCCGGGGCCCGGTCCGGGCGCCGTTCACCGGTGATCCCGGTCGGATACAGCAGGGCGTGCCCGGCGAGCACCACGAGTTCCAGTGCGGTCGCTCTGAGCAGTGCGGTCGGCGGGGAGGGGAACGGCAGGCTGGGGGTCTTCATGGTCGGCCTCCTGCTCCGGTGTCCCGGGGGCTCCGGTCCGCCCGGGCGGGGCGCCGCGTCGCAGGTCCCTGCGGACCGGCGGGGCGCCGCGTCGCAGGTCCCTGCGGACGGTGTCCGTGTCGGACGGAGGCCCGTACCACCGTGCCGTGCGGCTGACTGCGCGGTGGTACGGCGACCCGATGCGGCTCCCCGGGCGCCCGGTCCCACACGGCGAAGCCGCCGCGGGCCCTGGGACCAGTGCCCGTGAACGATGTCCCATGTGTGATTTCCCCCTCCCGGCTCACCGCGAAACTGCGGGTTGCGGGATGCTGTGGATAACGTTCGTTCACATCCCCGGCCCTTCAGGCACGGGAGACGCAGGTGGAGGCAGAGATGGGTGTGACCGGTCCGATCCGTGTAGTGGTGGCCAAACCGGGCCTCGACGGCCACGACCGCGGGGCGAAGGTGATCGCGCGGGCGCTGCGCGACGCCGGCATGGAGGTCATCTACACGGGGCTGCACCAGACGCCCGAGCAGATCGTCGACACCGCGATCCAGGAGGACGCCGACGCGATCGGCCTCTCGATCCTCTCCGGCGCGCACAACACGCTCTTCGCCAAGGTCATCGAGCTCCTGAAGGAGCGCGAGGCGGAGGACATCAAGGTCTTCGGCGGCGGCATCATCCCGGAGGCGGACATCGCCCCCCTGAAGGAACAGGGTGTCGCGGAGATCTTCACCCCCGGAGCGACGACGACGGCGATCGTCGACTGGGTCAACGCGAACGTCCGCACCCCGGCCGAGGCGTAGCCGGGCCGGGAGCCCGGGGGCCCGGAGCCCGAGGGCCGGGGCGTTTGCCGGCGCAGTACGTGCCGCAGGGCTGTCCGTGCCGGGCCCGCGCCCGGGCGGCCGGTGCGGGAGCGGCCGGGGGCGCCGCCCCGGGCCCGGCCGGGCAGGCCGGGGCGGCCGGGGCGGCCCGCGGGGGCCTCAGCGCCCCGGGGGCCCGGACAGCTCGCTGTCCATCGTGGCGCGTAGGCGCAACGTGGAGACCAGGCGCTGGAAGGCCTCCGACCAGTAGCCGTTCGCGCCGGGGGAGGCGTCCGCCGGTTCGGCCGGGGTCGTCGTCAGGACCTCCAGGCGGTTCGCCTCCGACGGGTCGAGGCAGCGTTCGGCCAGGCCCATGACGCCGCTGAAGCTCCACGGGTAGCTGCCCGCGTCCCTGGCTATGTCGAGGGCGTCCACCACGGCCCGCCCGAGCGGCCGCGCCCACGGGACCGGGCACACCCCCAGCAGCTGGAACGCCTCCGACAAGCCGTGCGCGGCGACGAAGTCGCCCACCCAGGCCGCCCGTTCCGCCGGGGGCAGCACCGCCAGGAGCTTCGCCCGCTCGGCGAGCGAGGCCGTGCCGGGGCCGTTCGACGGGGGCGTCGACGGCGGGCCGAGCAGCGCCCGCGCCCATGCGGCATCCCGCTGCCGCACCGCGGCCCGGCACCAGGCCGCGTGCAGCTCCTCGCCCCAGCCGTCCGCCACCGGCAACGCCACGATCTCCTCCGCGCCGCGCCCGCCGAACCGCGCCGGCCAGACGGTGAGCGGCGACGCCTCCACCAACTGGCCCAGCCACCACGAGCGTTCGCCCCGGCCGGACGGCGGGAGCGCCACCACCCCGTCCCGCTGCATCCCCTCGTCGCACTCGTGCGGGGCCTCCACCGCGACGAACGGCGCGTCGCCGGTGAGCCCGGGGCTCACGCAGGACAGCGCACGGTCCGCCATCCGGCGGGCGAGCGCCGAACCGGGCAGCGCGGACAGCAACTCGGCGGCCGTCGTCCGGACATTGCGGCTGCGGTCGGCGAGCGCACGCTCCAGGAACTCCTCGTCCTCGGCGGACAGCCCGGTGCGCAACGAGTCGACGAACATCAGCCGGTCCTCGGCCCGTTCCGTCTTCCAGGTGGCGGCCAGCAGCGCACGGGCGGCGTCCGCGTCCCGCGCCCGGACGGCCCCGAGCAACGCGATCCGCTCCGCGAACAGGCCCTCCTCCCAGAGCCGTCGCACCGCCTCCGGATCGTCCGGTGACGGCAGCAGCGCGGTCCCGGACGCGCCGCGCAGCGCGAACTTCCACTCCGGATTCAGCCCGGCCAGCCACAGGCCCCGCGGCCCCGCGAACTCCAGGGTCTGGGGGCGCAGATCGGTCCGGGCCCGGGCCGCGTCCAGCAGCGCGGGCAGGGCGGAGTCCGGCGCCCGGTAGCCGTGGACATTGGCGGTGGCCAGCCACTGCGGGATCAGCTCCGTGAGGTCCGGGGCCGTCCCCCGCCGGCCGCCGGAACCCGCCGCCCGGTCCGCGAGGAGCTGGGCCAGCCGGCCACGGGCGGCCTGCGGCAGGGGCGGCCGGGGATCGTCGGGCGCCGGTGCGGGGGGCGGGGACGCGGCGGCGGGCAGCAGCCCCGCCCGGCGCCGCACGGTGTGCAGCGCGGCGGCGTCCAGCAGAGCGGCCGCCGCGCCGTCCGGGCCGGTGCCGGAAGCGCCCTCGGGCGGCCGGCGGTCCGTGCCGAGCAGGGCCGAGGTGACGAGCTCCTCCCACGGCGTGGCCGCGAGCGTGTCGGCGAGCCCGCCGTGAGCGGGGGCCGCACCGGCTGTCGGCGCGGCTGGTGGTGTGGTCGTACGGGACATCGCCCCTCCTTCGGAGCCGGACTACGGGGTCAGATGAGCGCGACGGTCTCGATACCGGCGGCGACGGCGGTCGTACGTGGACCCGTCACGCCCACACCGGAGCTCCCCGCCCCCGACGGCCACGCCGTCAAGGGGTCGAACCCCCGGTGCCCGCACTCGCCGAAGACCGTCAACGGTGCGCCGCCCGAGACCGCGACGAGCTTCCAGAGCGCCGGCCGGTTCAGCGCGGCGGGGGCGACGGGAAGGGCCTCCCCGCCCTCCGCGTCCACCAGTTGCCAGCCGTCCGGGGACGGCACGGGTATGACGTCGCGCAGGGTCACCGGCCAGGACTCCAGCCATGGGTCGCCGCCCAGGGCCTGCCCGTACGCGGCGATCGCCTCGGTGACCGTGCCCCCCGGCGGGGGCGTAACGGCGGGCTCGGGCACACCGGCCCGTTCGCCCAGCTCGGCCCGTAGCTGCCCGGAGCCCGGGTGAGGCGTCAGTTCGGCGTCGATCGTGACGCCGACGGGCAGGGCCTGGGCGGGGGAGCGGCCGGCCGCTCCGAAGGAGAGCAACAGGGCCGTGCGGCCCGACTCCTCGCCGTACAGCCAGATGCGGCGGGTGACGATCTTGCCCTCGGGGGTGTCGTACTGGGCGAGGACCAGCCAGCGGTCGCGGACCGGCGGGCCCTCCGGGGAGGCCGGCAGGCCCACCCGGGTGCGGACCGTGGCCGCCAGCGCGGGCGGCAGCCGGTCGCGGCCCAGCCACGCCGAGTCCAGCAGATGCAGCAGCGCGCACTCCTCCAGCAGCCGCACCGGCCAGCCGGGACCGGACGCCGGGACGGCGCCCAGCTCCCGCACCCGGCCCGCGAGACCGGGCGCCTGCGCGTCGACCATGCGGGCCGCCGTCTCCTCCCACAGCCCGTACCCCGCCTGCTCGGCCGCCGCGAGACCGCCGCGCAGCAGGTCGGTCAGCCGCTGCTCCAACTCCCGCGCGCCGCCGCCGATCCGCTCGGCGCGCTTCTCCGCCCGCTTGCGCGCGGCCTCCGGATCGGCGGGTCCCGCCGCGCCGTCACCTCCGGCGGGCCGCGCCTTCGCCTCCGCGCGGGTGCGGCGGCCGGCCAGCCACTCCTCGGCCCAGTCCGGCGGCGCCCCGGCGGGCACCGCCGCGTCGTCGGAAGCGCGCAGCAGCAGCAGGGCCAGCGCGTGCTTGCACGGGAACTTCCGGCTGGGGCAACTGCACCGGTACGCGGGGCCGGTGATGTCGACCACCGTCCGGTACGGCTTGCTCCCGCTCCCCTTGCACAGCCCCCACACCGCACCCGTCACGTCCCACCCGGTGTCCGACCAGGAGCCGGCCGCACCGAGCTTGTTGCCCGCCTTGCGTGAGGCGTCGTCAGGAGCCAGGGCCAGCACCTGCTCCGCCGTCAGGAGCGCGGCCGAGGCAGCGGCGCCCAAGGGTTCTCCCCCGTCAGTCAGCAGCATGCCAACGACGTTAGACGGCCCCACTGACAATCGCCCTGACCTGCACAAAGGTCGATTGTCAGTGCCATGGTGCACGGTGGAACCACATCCGGCCGACCGACCTGGCGACCGATCCGGAGGGGGATCCATGACCGTGTCCGAAACCACCGAAGCAAGCACCGGCGAGGCCCTGCGCCCGCATGCCGAGGACGCCTTCGCCGACGAGCTGAAGGCGCTCGCGGCGGCCGACGACCGCCCCAGGCCCGAGCGCTGGCGCCTGTCGCCCTGGGCCGTCGCCCTGTATCTGCTCGGCGGCACCCTGCCCGACGGGACCGTCATCACACCCAAGTACGTGGGCCCGCGCCGCCTCGTCGAGGTCGCCGTCACCACGCTCGCCACCGACCGGGCCCTCCTGCTCCTCGGCGTCCCCGGCACCGCCAAGACCTGGGTCTCCGAACATCTGGCGGCCGCCGTCAGCGGTGACTCGACGCTGCTCGTCCAGGGCACGGCGGGCACGCCGGAGGAAGCCGTCCGCTACGGGTGGAACTACGCGCAGCTGCTCGCCCACGGCCCGAGCCGCGACGCGCTGGTGCCCAGCCCGCTGATGCGCGCCATGTCCCAGGGCATGACCGCCCGCATCGAGGAACTGACCCGCATGCCCGCCGATGTGCAGGACTCGCTGATCACGATCCTCTCGGAGAAGACCCTCCCGCTGCCCGAGCTGGGCCAGGAGGTCCAGGCGGTGCGCGGGTTCAACGTCATCGCCACCGCCAACGACCGCGACCGGGGCGTCAACGAGCTGTCGAGCGCGCTGCGCCGCCGGTTCAACACCGTGGTCCTGCCGCTGCCCGCCACACCGGAGGCGGAGGTCGACATCGTCTCCCGCCGCGTCGACCAGGTCGGCCGCTCGCTGGACCTGCCGCCCGCGCCCGACGGCCTCGCCGAGATCCGCCGCGTCGTCACGGTCTTCCGCGAACTGCGCGACGGCGTCACGACCGACGGCCGCACCAAGCTCAAGTCCCCCTCGGGGACGCTCTCCACGGCCGAGGCCATCTCCGTCGTCACCAACGGCCTCGCGCTCGCCGCCCACTTCGGGGACGGGGTGCTGCGCCCCGGGGACGTCGCGGCCGGCATCCTCGGGGCGGTCGTCCGTGACCCGGCGGCGGACCGGGTGATCTGGCAGGAGTACCTGGAGACCGTGGTGCGCGAGCGGGACGGCTGGAAGGACTTCTACCGCGCCTGCCGGGAGGCGTCCGCATGACCGGCACCCGCGCTTCGGGGCCGCTGCTGCTGGGGGTGCGGCACCACGGCCCCGGCTCGGCCCGCGCCGTCCGCGCCGCACTCGACGCGGCGGGCCCCCGGGCGGTCCTCATCGAGGGCCCGCCCGAGGGCGACGCGCTGCTGCCGCTCGCGGCCGACGAGGAGATGCGGCCCCCGGTCGCCCTGCTCGCCCACGCGGTGGACGACCCCGGACGGGCGGCGTTCTGGCCGTTCGCCGAGTTCTCCCCCGAGTGGGTCGCGATCCGCTGGGCCCTGGCCCGGGACGTGCCCGTCCGCTTCATCGACCTGCCCGCCGCGCACTCGTTGGCGATGGAGGCCGACGCGGAGGCGGACCGGGACGACACCACCGAGGAACAGCCCGTCCCCGTCGACCCGATCCGGGTGCTCGCCGAGACCGCCGGGTACGACGACCCCGAACGCTGGTGGGAGGACGTCGTCGAACACCGCGTGCCCGGTAGGGGAGAGGCGGCAGGACCGCTCGCCGCGTTCGCCGCGCTCGGCGAGGCGATGACCGCGCTGCGCGAGGCGTACGGCGACGGCGGCCACCCCCGGGACGCGGTCCGCGAGGCGTACATGCGCATCCAGTTGCGGACCGCCGCCAAGGAGTTCGGCGACGAGTTCGCCGTGGTCTGCGGCGCCTGGCACGTCCCCGCCCTGCGTACGCGTACGACGCTCACCGCCGACCGGGCCCTGCTCAAGGGCCTGCCCAAGGTCAAGGCCGAGCTGACCTGGGTGCCCTGGACCCACCGCCGGCTCGCCCGGCACAGCGGATACGGGGCGGGGATCGAGTCGCCCGGCTGGTACGAGCACCTCTTCGGCGCCCCGGACCGCCCCGTCGAGCGCTGGATGACGAAGGTCGCCGGACTCCTGCGCGACGAGGACCGGTTCGTGTCGTCCGCCCATGTCATCGAGGCCGTCCGGCTCGCCGGGACGCTCGCCGCGATGCGCGGCCGGCCGCTGGCCGGGCTGAGCGAGACGACCGACGCGATCCGGGCCGTCATGTGCGACGGCTCCGACGTGCCGCTCGCCCTCGTCCACGACCGCCTCGTCGTCGGCACCACGCTGGGCGAGGTCCCCGACACCGCCCCCGCCGTCCCGCTCCAGCGCGACCTCACCCGGCAGCAGCGCACCCTGCGGCTCAAGCCGGAGGCGGACGAGCGGGAGGTCGAGCTCGACCTGCGCAAGGACACCGACGCCTCCCGCAGCCGCCTGCTGCACCGGCTGCGCGTCCTCGGCATCGGCTGGGGCGAACCGGCCGCGGGCCGGGGGAGCACCGGCACGTTCCGTGAGAGCTGGCGGCTGCGCTGGGAGCCCGAGCTGTATGTGCGCGTCGCGGAAGCGGGCGTCTGGGGCACCACCGTGCTCTCCGCCGCCACCGCCCGCGCTGAGTCGGACGCCCTGGCCGCGACCGCGCTCGCCGAGGTGACCGCGCTGGCCGAGCGCTGCCTGCTGGCCGATCTGCCCGACGCCCTGCCGGTCGTGATGCGGGCCCTCGCCGACCGCGCCGCGCTCGACTCCGACGTGGGCCACCTCGCCGACGCCCTGCCCGCCCTCGCCCGCACCCTGCGCTACGGCGACGTCCGCGCGACGGACACCACCGCGCTCGGCGAGGTCGCGGCCGGCCTCGCGGAACGCATCTGCGTCGGCCTGCCGCCCGCCTGCACCGGGCTCGACGCCGAAGGGGCCGAGGCGCTGCGCCGCCAGGTGGACGGCGTCCACACCGCGATCGGGCTGCTCGCCGGAGCCGTCCCTTCGAGCGCGGACGGGCTGCGCGAGCGGTGGCGCGCGGTGCTGCACAAGCTCACCGTCCGGGACACGGTCGCCGGAGTCATCCGAGGCCGGGCCGCCCGGCTGCTCCTGGACGAGGGCCACCTCGACCAGGACGCCGCCGCCCGGCTGATGGGCCTCGCCCTGTCCCCGGGGACCCCGCCCGCCGAAGCCGCCGCCTGGATCGAGGGCTTCGTCGGCGGGGCCGCGGGCGGTGGCATGCTCCTCGTCCACGACGAACGGCTGCTCGCCCTGGTCGACGCCTGGCTCACCGGCGTCCCCGCCGACACGTTCACCGATGTGCTGCCCCTGCTGCGGCGCACGTTCTCCGCGTACGAAGCGGGCGTGCGGCGCACGCTGGGCGACCTCGTCCGACGCGGTCCGGTCGCCCCCGGCGGGGCCCCGGGCGCCGGTGCCCCGGCGGGTGCGGGCGCGGCGGCCCCGGGCTTCGGACCGGTCCTGGACACGGCCCGCGCGGACGCGGTGGTCCCGGTCCTCCGCCTCCTCCTCGGCCTGGACGAGCACCCCGCGACGACAGCGTCCGCCCACCACGACGACCCGCACCTGGGGGAAACGGCATGATCACCACCGACAACGCCCACGACGAGCGGCTGCGCCGCTGGCGCATGGTGCTGGGCGCCGACAGCGAGGAGAGCACCGGCCGGGGGCTCACCGGCCGCGACGCCGCGATGGACCAGGCGCTCACCGCGCTCTACGAGAGCGGCGGACGCCCCGGCGGCCGGAGCGGCGGCGGGCGCTCCGCCGGGCTCGGCGCCTCCGCGCCCTCCGTGGCGCGCTGGCTCGGTGACATCCGGACGTACTTCCCCAGCCCCGTCGTCCAGGTCATGCAGCGCGACGCCATCGACCGCCTCGGCCTCTCCGCGCTCCTGCTCGAACCGGAGATGCTAGAGGCCGTCGAGGCGGACGTGCACCTCGTCGGCACGCTGCTCTCCCTCAACAAGGTCATGCCCGAGACGACGAAGGAGACCGCCCGGGCCGTCGTCCGCAAGGTCGTCGAGCAGCTGGAGAAGCGGCTCACCACCCGTACCCGGGCCACGCTCACCGGCGCGCTCGACCGGTCGGCGAAGGTCACCCGCCCCCGCCACCACGACATCGACTGGGACCGCACCATCCGGGCCAACCTCAAGAACTACCTGGAGCTGCCCGGCCAGGACGGCGCCGGGACCGTCGTACCCGAACGGCTCATCGGCTACGGGCGGGCCGCGCAGTCCGTGAAGAAGGACGTCATCCTCTGCATCGACCAGTCGGGCTCGATGGCCGCGTCCGTGGTCTACGCGTCCGTGTTCGGCGCCGTGCTCGCCTCGATGCGCGCCCTGCAGACCCGGCTCGTCGTCTTCGACACGGCCGTCGTCGACCTCACCGACCAGCTCGACGACCCCGTCGACGTCCTGTTCGGCACCCAGCTCGGCGGCGGCACCGACATCAACCGCGCCCTCGCGTACTGCCAGTCCCGGATCACCCGGCCGGCCGACACCGTCGTCGTGCTCATCAGCGACCTGTACGAGGGCGGCATCCGCAACGAGATGCTGAAGCGGGTCGCGGCCATGAAGGCGTCGGGCGTGCAGTTCGTGACGCTGCTCGCCCTCTCCGACGAGGGCGCCCCCGCCTACGACCGCGACCACGCGGCCGCCCTGTCCGCCCTGGGCGCTCCCGCCTTCGCGTGTACGCCGGACCTCTTCCCGGACGTGATGGCCGCCGCGATCGAGAAGCGGCCCCTGCCGATACCCGACAAGGAGCCCTCCTGACCGGCGCCCACGGCCCCACCAGGGCGATTCTGTGACCGTAATCACCGCCCAGGTGCGATCTGCGATTTAGGGTCACGCGGGGCTCGGGGATAACCTGCGAGATGGACATGCCGCGTATCCGGTCACCGTGTGCGCCTTCCTAGTGACACCGCAGTCACGTTGCCCCTCGCGGCACGCCCACGCAGAAAACCAACCGCGAGACCATTGATAAGGGACGGACGCGCGTGGACCTGTTCGAGTACCAGGCGAGGGACCTCTTCGCCAAGCACGGTGTACCGGTGCTGGCCGGTGAAGTCATCGACACGCCTGAGGCAGCCCGCGAGGCGACCGAGCGGCTGGGCGGCAAGTCGGTCGTCAAGGCGCAGGTGAAGGTCGGCGGCCGCGGCAAGGCCGGCGGCGTGAAGCTGGCGGCGAACGCCGACGAGGCGGTCGCCCGCGCGACCGACATCCTCGGCATGGACATCAAGGGCCACACGGTCCACAAGGTGATGATCGCCGAGCTGTCGCCGGAGATCGAGGCGGAGTACTACGTCTCGTACCTCCTGGACCGCACCAACCGCACCTTCCTGGCCATGGCCTCGGTGCAGGGCGGCATGGACATCGAGGAGGTCGCGGAGAAGACCCCCGAGGCCCTCGCGAAGGTCCCGGTCAACGCCGTCGACGGCGTCGACATCGCCAAGGCCCGCGAGATCGTGGCCCTGGCGAAGTTCCCGGCCGACGTGGCCGAGGGTGTGGCCGAGGCCCTGGTCACCCTGTGGGAGACCTTCGTCGCCGAGGACGCGCTCCTCGTCGAGGTCAACCCGCTGGTGAAGACCAAGGACGGCCGCATCCTGGCCCTGGACGGCAAGGTCTCGCTCGACGAGAACGCCGACTTCCGCCAGCCGGAGCACGAGGCCCTCGAGGACAAGGCCGCGGCCAACCCGCTCGAGGCCGCCGCCAAGGCCAAGAACCTCAACTACGTCAAGCTCGACGGCGAGGTCGGCATCATCGGCAACGGCGCCGGTCTGGTCATGTCGACCCTGGACGTCGTCGCGTACGCCGGTGAGAAGCACGGCGACGTGAAGCCCGCCAACTTCCTCGACATCGGTGGCGGCGCCTCTGCCGAGGTCATGGCGAACGGCCTGGAGATCATCCTCGGCGACCCGGACGTCAAGTCCGTCTTCGTCAACGTCTTCGGTGGCATCACCGCCTGCGACGAGGTCGCCAACGGCATCGTCCAGGCCCTCGAACTGCTCAAGTCGAAGGGCGAGGACGTCAGCAAGCCGCTCGTCGTGCGTCTCGACGGCAACAACGCGGAGCTGGGTCGCAAGATCCTCTCCGACGCCAACCACCCGCTGGTCCAGCGCGTGGACACCATGGACGGCGCGGCCGACAAGGCCGCCGAGCTCGCCGCGGCTGCGAAGTAAGGAAGAGGGACTCAGACCACCATGGCTATCTTCCTCACCAAGGACAGCAAGGTCATCGTCCAGGGGATGACCGGCGCCACGGGCATGAAGCACACCAAGCTCATGCTCGCCGACGGCACCAACATCGTCGGCGGCGTGAACCCCCGCAAGGCCGGCACGACCGTCGACTTCGACGGCACCGAGGTGCCCGTTTTCGGCTCCGTCGCCGAGGCGATGGAGAAGACCGGCGCCGACGTGTCCGTCCTCTTCGTGCCGCCGGCCTTCGCGAAGGCCGCCGTCGTCGAGGCGATCGACGCCGAGATCCCGCTCGCCGTCGTGATCACCGAGGGCATCGCCGTCCACGACTCGGCCGCCTTCTGGGCGTACGCCGGTTCGAAGGGCAACAAGACCCGGATCATCGGTCCGAACTGCCCCGGCCTGATCACCCCCGGCCAGTCCAACGCCGGCATCATCCCGGGCGACATCACCAAGCCCGGCCGCATCGGTCTCGTGTCCAAGTCCGGCACGCTGACCTACCAGATGATGTACGAGCTCCGTGACATCGGCTTCTCGTCCGCCGTCGGCATCGGTGGCGACCCGGTCATCGGTACCACGCACATCGACGCCCTCGCGGCGTTCGAGGCGGACCCCGAGACCGACCTGATCGTCATGATCGGCGAGATCGGCGGCGACGCCGAGGAGCGTGCGGCGGACTTCATCGCGAAGAACGTCACCAAGCCGGTCGTCGGCTACGTCGCGGGCTTCACCGCCCCCGAGGGCAAGACCATGGGCCACGCGGGCGCCATCGTCTCCGGCTCCTCCGGTACGGCCGCCGCCAAGAAGGAGGCCCTTGAGGCCGCCGGCGTGAAGGTCGGCAAGACGCCGACCGAGACCGCCAAGCTGGCGCGCGAGATCCTCGGCGCCTGACGCCGCCGCCGCGCTCGCGCGGCAGGGTGTCACCGTACGCACGACGTGGGCCCGTCCCCTCACCGGGGGCGGGCCCGCGTCGTTGTGCGCCGGGCCGGTTCAGCCGGTCTCGGGGACCAGCCGGGCGGGGCCGTTGAACAGCTCGTCGCCGAGCTTCTTGCGCAGCTTCACGTCCTGCGGCGTCAGCTTCTGCGGACCGCCGACCGGCGGGACGCCGCCGACCTTCTGGGCGGGCGACGGGGGCGTCTCGTACTTCCGGGGGGCCGTCGCCAGGGTGATCAGCGTCAGCCCGACGATCAGTACGGTGAACGCGATGGCCGTCCTGGCCCACAGCTGCGCCTTGCGTTCGCTGCCGGTACGGATCAGCTCCGGTACGGGGAGCGAGGAGGCGGACCGGCTGCGGGCGAGCGTCCCCAGGTGCTCGTGGATCAGCGCGGACAGCTCGTCCGGGGACGCGGACCCGGCGGCCTCGGGCAGCCGCTCGGCGACGGCCGCCCGCGCGGTCACCAGCCGCCCGGCAGCCGCCCGCGTGCTCGCCTCGGTCTCCGCCGCGGTGTCCGGCAGCCCGAGCCCGACACCGTCGTGCAGCACCAGCGTGCGGCGGTACGAGGGGGGCAGGGCGAGCAGCGCGTCGAGCAGCGCGCGCGAGTCGGGGGCCTCGGGGGGCGGGTCGGGACGCCGGTGTTCACGGTTCAGCCGGCGCCACGGCGACATCGCGTACTCGTACGCGGCGGCCCGCACCCACCCCACCGGGTCCCGGTCCACCGCCACCTCGGGCCACCGCTCCCAGGCCAGCTCGAACGCCTTGGCCACGGCGGCGCGGGACAGGGCGTGCCGCCCCGTGAGCAGGTAGGTCTGCCGGAAGAGGGCGGAGGCGGCGTGCTGGTACAGCGCGTCGAACGCCTCCGCCGGCGAGGGGCCGCCTTCGGCGGCGTCGGTGGAGGCGGCGGTGTCGGCGACATCGTCCGGTTCGCCCGGGGCCGCCGGGGCCGCCTCGGGCGCCGCGCCCGAGGCGGACGCGCTGACCTCAGGCGAGACGGCCGTACTGGCCGTACTGGCTGTACTGGCCGTACTGGCTGTACTGGCCGTACTGGCCGTACTGGCCGCACCGGCCGTACTGGCCGCACCGGCCTCCCCGGCCTCGTCCGGTTCAGTGGTTTCGCCGGGTTCGGTGGCGGCCTTGACCTCGCTCCCGGTGGCTTCGACGGGGGCCGGCGGTGGGGGCGCCGACGACTCGGCCGGCTCGGCGTCGGGCGCGGTGCCGGGCACCGCATCGGTATCGGTGAGCAGGCGGGCGTACGCCTCGCGCTTGCGGCCGCGCGGGCTGGTGCGGCCGGTTTCCCAGGCCCGTACCGTTGCCCGGGTCACGCCCACGGCCGCCGCCACCTGTTCCTCCGTCAGCGACTTCGCCTTCCGCAGCCTGCGCCGCTCCTTCGGCGAGGGGAGCGGAGAGGCGGCGGTCGCGTCGGACGTGCTCTGCGTCATGACGGCCACCCACACGGCCTGCACCGGGTCAAAAAGTACATAAACGTATATTGAGCGACACCACGGCCGTTCGCCCGTTACACGGAATAAGCGCGTGTCGTTGGCAGCATGACCGCGTGACCCAAGTGACCGAACGCAGCCCGTCGTTGTCGGCCGAGCAGGGACGACCCGCCGTGCTGGTCGCGGCCGTGCTGCGCGGAGCGCTCGCGGCCGGGCTCGGCCTGGGCTCCGTCTCCGTCCTCGTCGCCGCGCTCTGGATCAGCTCGCCGGCCCCGGACAGCGGGCCCGGCGAGGCGTTCCACGCGGCGGCCGGGCTGTGGCTGCTCGCGCACGGTGCCGAGCTGATCAGGACCGGGACGCTGACCGGAGCCCCGGCGCCCATGGGGGTCGTTCCGCTGCTGCTCGCCGTCCTGCCGGTGTGGCTCGTGCACCGCGCGGCCCGGGACGTCCTGGAGCCCGACGAGGGGCGCGACGCCCCGTCGCCCGGCGGCGCGTTCGCCTCGGTGACGGGCGGATACCTGCTGGTCGGCGGGGCGGTCGCCCTCTACGTGCGGGACGCCACGCTGTCCGCCCGCCCGCTCTCGCTGCTCCTTCCCGCCGCCCTCGTCGTGGCGGGCGCAGCCGCGGCCGGGGTCTGGACGGCCTGCGGGCGCCCGCTGGGCCCGCCGCCCTCCTGGGCGCCCGTGCGGCTGCACGAGGCGATGGCGCGCACCCGGTTCGTGCGGCGGGCCGACTCGGTGGGCCGGGCGGCGGTGGCCGGGACCGCGGTCCTGCTGGGCGGCGGCGCCCTGGTCGTCGCGTCGGCCCTGGTCTGGCACGGCGCACCGGTGCGGGAATCCTTCCTGGGGCTCGCCGGCGACTGGGGCGGCCGCGTCGCGGTCCTCCTGCTGGCGCTGGGACTGGTGCCGAACGCGGCGGTCTGGGGTGCGGCGTATGGGCTCGGCCCGGGTTTCGCCCTCGGTACGGCGTCGACGGTCACCCCGATCGCCTTCACCGGGCCCCCGGCCGTCCCGGACTTCCCGCTGCTGGCCGCGATGCCCGCCCACGGCCCGGGCACCCCCTTGAACTGGGCGGCCGGGGCGGTCCCGGTGGCGGCGGCGATGGCCGTCGCCTGGTTCACCGTACGGAGGGCCGTGCCGGACCCGGACGTACGGGAGGAGGCGTGGAGCCCGGGAGAGACCGCGCTCACCACCGCGCTGGGAGCGGTCGGCTGCGGCATCGGCGCCGCGCTGCTGGCGGCGGCGGCCGGGGGCCCGCTCGGCACGCACGCCCTGGCGGAATTCGGCCCGGTCTGGTGGCTCACCGGGGCGGCGGCCCTGGCGTGGACGACCGTCATCGGCGTCCCGGCGGCCCTGCTGCTGCGGGCCTGGCGGCTGCGCGGACGTACGAAGGAAGCGGGCGGGACGGAGGCCGCGACGGAGGCCGAGGCGGACCACAAGGCGCCCGTCGCCGTGCCCGTCCCCGAACTGGCAGAGCCCCGCCGCAGGTGGTGGTCCCGGCCCGCCCGCACCGCCGACGAGCCGCAGCCCACCGGAGCACCCGTCCCCGTCCCGCCGTCCGGCGGGGGAGACCCGGACCTCGACTCGTACGACTTCCTGCCGACCGACCCGTGGCACACACGCCAGGAGCCCGCGGCTCCGCGCCCGGAGCCCGAACGCCCGGGCCAGGAGCCGACGCCCCCGCATCCCGAGCTCGACGCCGACGCCGACGCCGAACCGTCCTCCGAGCCGGACGCGCCCGCCGCCGGCGCCTAGCGCAGCGTTACCGCTTCACCCCGAAGAACGGCTCCAGCGGCTCCGGGAGCTGGTCGTTGCAGGTCAGCCGGCCCGACTTGGTGAGGGCGTCGTTCACGCAGGTGTAGTAGTCGCGGTAGACCATCTGCACGGTGAACGTCGTCGCCACGATCGCCAGCGCGACCACGCCCGTCACCAGACCGCTCACCGCGGCCGTGGTCTGCTGCCGGCCCCCGCGCTGGGCGGCCTGGGCGTTCGACGGGGGCGTGTCCCTTCCGGCGCCCGGCGCCGGCGTCGCCGCACCGGCCGGGTCGGCGGCCCCCGCCGCCACCGGCGGCCTGGGCTTGGCCCGCAGGGCGCTGACCGCCCAGTACGTGGCGAGCGCGCCGAGCAGCAGGGCGATCTCCGAGAAGTCGAAGATCGCGAAGAAGAAGGCCCACATGCCGGTGAGCAGCGCGTAGCGCGCGCGGCGCTGGATGGGGTCGGTCGGGTCCCAGCGCGGGCCGGTGGGGGCGCCGTTGGGCCCGCCCTTCCCGGTCGGTCCGCCCGGTCCGGCGGGCCGGCCGCCGAACGGGCCGTTCTGGCGGCCCGGCTGTTGGCTGCTCCACTGGCTGCCCCACACGGGCCGGTCGTCCGACGGCTGCCCCTCGGGCGCGTGCTGGTCATCGCCCCCGGCGGAGTCGCCCCCGCCGGACGGGTGGCGCGGCTGCCAGGGCTGGTCCGGGCGGCCCTCGGGCGGCGGCGCGAACGGGTTGTCGTCGTCCCGCCGGCCTCCGGACGCGTCGGAGGAGCCGGAGGAAGAGGAGGAAGACGAAGAGGAGCGCTCGCGCATCAGCAGGGTGGCCCGCTCGGGCAGCGGCTGGCGGAAGGCGGTGCGGCGTCGGTCCGGCATGTGGTGAACGTCTTCCCCATCTCGTCGTTTCCGCCCGGCGGACGGTTCGCTGCCCCTGACGCTACCTTCCGGCGAGGAGGGGCCGAAAGCGGGGAGCGCGGGCGTCGCGGCTCGTGCGCGTGGACGGGCGGGCCGGGGCTGCCTCCCCCCGTCAGGCAGGGGCCCGGCGAGGTGCCGGTATCGTTGCTGACGGTCGGCCCGTTCGTAGAGTTCCCCGTATCGGGGAGCGCGCTTCTTTCGTACGACCGTACAAATCGCATGCCGCCCCGGTGCCGTGGCGGCGGGCCGGCCGCTTCGAACCGCTCGCACGCGAGAAAGGGCCCAGCCGTGGCCTCCCCGCTTCCCTCCGCCGCCCCGGCCCGTGTGGTCGTCCTGGTCTCCGGTTCCGGTACGAACCTGCAGGCCCTGCTCGACGCGATCGGCGACGACCCCGAGGGCTTCGGCGCCCGGATCGTCGCGGTCGGCGCCGACCGCGACGGCATCGCCGGCCTGGAACGGGCCGAGCGCGCCGGGCTCCCCACCTTCGTGTGCCGCGTCAAGGACCACGCCTCGCGCGAGGAGTGGGACGCCGCGTTCGCCGAGGCCACCGACGCGCACCGGCCGGACCTCGTCGTGTCCGCCGGTTTCATGAAGATCGTGGGCAAGGAGTTCCTCGCCCGGTTCGGCGGCCGGTTCGTCAACACCCACCCCGCCCTGCTCCCCAGCTTTCCCGGTGCCCACGGCGTGCGTGACGCGCTCGCGTACGGCGTGAAGGTCACCGGGTGCACCGTCCACTTCGTCGACGACGGTGTCGACACCGGTCCGATCATCGCGCAGGGCGTGGTCGAGGTGACCGAAGAGGACACCCCGGAGGGCGGAGCGGCCCTCCATGAACGCATCAAGGAAGTCGAGCGCAAGCTGCTCGTCGAGGCCGTGGGGCGGCTCGCCCGCGACGGCTATCGCATTGAGGGACGAAAGGTTCATCTCGGTCATGTCGGTGAATAAGCCCATCCGTCGCGCCCTGGTCAGCGTCTACGACAAGACGGGGCTCGAAGACCTCGCCCGCGGTCTGCACGAGGCGGGTGTCGAGCTGGTCTCCACCGGCTCCACCGCCGGAAAGATCGCCGCCGCCGGCGTCCCGGTCACCAAGGTCGAGGAGCTGACCGGCTTCCCCGAGTGCCTCGACGGCCGCGTCAAGACGCTGCACCCCCGCGTTCACGCCGGCATCCTCGCCGACCTGCGCCTGGACGCGCACCGCGAGCAGCTCGCCGAGCTGGGCGTGGAGCCGTTCGACCTGGTGGTTGTCAACCTCTACCCGTTCAAGGAGACCGTCGCCTCCGGCGCCACCGCCGACGAGTGCGTCGAGCAGATCGACATCGGCGGCCCGTCGATGGTCCGCGCCGCCGCCAAGAACCACCCGTCCGTGGCCGTCGTCACCAGCCCGGAGCGTTACGCCGACGTGCTCGCCGCCGTCGAGGCGGGCGGCTTCGACCTGACCGCCCGCAAGCGGCTCGCCGCCGAGGCGTTCCAGCACACCGCCGCCTACGACGTGGCCGTCGCCGGCTGGTTCGCCGACGACTACGCCGCCGCCGACGACTCGGGCTTCCCGGACTTCTTCGGTACGACGTACGAGCGCCAGGACGTCCTGCGCTACGGCGAGAACCCGCACCAGCCCGCCGCGCTCTACGCCTCCGGCACCGGCGGCCTGGCCGGTGCCGAGCAGCTGCACGGCAAGGCGATGTCGTACAACAACTACACGGACACCGACGCCGCCCGGCGCGCCGCGTACGACCACGACGAGCCGTGCGTCGCGATCATCAAGCACGCCAACCCCTGCGGCATCGCGATCGCCGACGACGTCGCGACCGCGCACCGCAACGCCCACGCCTGCGACTCGCTGTCGGCGTACGGCGGTGTCATCGCCGTCAACCGTCCGGTGACCGTCGAGATGGCCGGGCAGGTCGCGGAGATCTTCACCGAGGTCATCGTCGCCCCGGCGTACGAGGACGGCGCGGTCGAGATCCTGTCCCGCAAGAAGAACATCCGCGTGCTGCGCGCCCCCGAGGCCCCGGCCGGCGAGGTCGAGGTCAAGCCGATCGACGGCGGTGCGCTGCTCCAGGTCACCGACCGTCTCCAGGCCGAGGGCGACGACCCGGCCAACTGGACGCTCGCCACGGGCGAGGCGCTCTCCGCCGACGAGCTGAAGGAACTGGCCTTCGCCTGGAAGGCGTGCCGCGCGGTCAAGTCCAACGCGATCCTGCTCGCCAAGGGCGGCGCCTCGGTCGGCGTCGGCATGGGCCAGGTCAACCGCGTCGACTCCGCGAAGCTGGCCGTCGAGCGCGCCGGTGAGGAGCGGGCGGCCGGTTCGTACGCGGCGTCCGACGCGTTCTTCCCCTTCCCGGACGGGCTGGAGATCCTGACCGCGGCCGGCGTCAAGGCCGTGGCCCAGCCCGGCGGTTCGGTCCGCGACGAGCTGGTGGTCGAGGCCGCGAAGAAGGCGGGCGTGACGATGTACTTCACGGGTACGCGGCACTTCTTCCACTGACAAGTGTCCGCCCGGGTGACCCGGGCAAGCGCGAAGGCCGCCAACGCTCCGGATGGATCCGGGCGTTGGCGGCCTTCGTGTGTTCGGGGTCGCTAAATCGCGAGGGACTACTTCGTCTTGACGACGATCGTGCCGCCGGCGCGGTCGTGCCAGCCCTGAAGCTTGCCCGAGTTGTCGAAGAAGGGGGAGAGGTAGACCAGCAGGGTGCCGAGACCGCAGAAGAGCGAGCCGACCATCGGGATGATCCAGCGGATGAAGCCGGCGCCCAGGCCGGGGGCCTGGCCGGTGTTCTCCCTGACGACCTTGACGTTGAGGAGCATCTTGCCGAGGGTGGCGCCCCAGATGGAGACCATCAGCCACTCGTAGAGCAGCGCGATCAGCGCCATCAGGGCTATGAAGCCGAAGAAGCCCGCGATGATGCTGACACCTGCCTCGGCCGCGTCGTCCATGCACTGGTTGTAGGCCTGGGTGCCGTACGTCATGTTGCTGCAGTCGTCGACGGACTCCGAGAGGCCGACGAGGCTCGCCAGGCCGATCGCCCAGAAGATCGCGTAGAGGATGCCGTACGCGACGGCGTCCAGCGCACGCGCGCCCAGCCGGCGCCCCATCGTGGCGATCTCGACCATGCCCAGCACGGGCACGTTGATGTACCCGTTGTTCGCCTGGAGGGTGCCGGGCTGCTGCGGGTAGCCGTAACCGGGCTGGCCCTGCGGCGGGACGCCCTGCTGCGGGTAGCCGTAGCCCGGCTGGCCCTGCGGCGGGACACCCTGGGGAGCCTGGGGGTAGCCATATCCGGGCTGACCCTGCGGCGGCTGGCCGGGCTGCTGCTCGTAGGGGTTGTTCGGGTTCGGGTCGCCGAAGCTCATCTGGGCGTTCCTCCAACGGACGTACGGGGACGGGTGCGGCCGCGCGGAGGAGAGAAAACGTCAGTGGTCCGCCCCCCGGTACTTCTGCGGCACTGCGGCCTTCATCGTTATAAGCGGAAAGTAAGTTTGTCCAGTCGCGCCCGAAGAAGTTGTGCAAGCGCAACCTGGCCTGCCCGGACCGTGGGCGGAATTGGTCCGAGGGCGGGGTCATCCGCGAGTATGGGGACCATGACTGCCCAGATTCTCGATGGCAAGGCCACCGCAGCCGCGATCAAGTCCGATCTGACCGTCCGCGTGGCGGCCCTCAAGGCCCGGGGTATCACGCCCGGCCTGGGAACCCTGCTGGTCGGGGACGACCCGGGCAGCAGGTGGTACGTGAACGGCAAGCACCGCGACTGCGCGCAGGTCGGCATCGGCTCCATCCAGCGCGAACTCCCCGACACCGCCACGCAGGAGGAGATCGAGGAGGTCGTCCGCGAGCTCAACGCCGACCCCGCCTGCACGGGTTACATCGTGCAGCTCCCCCTCCCCAAGGGAATCGACACCAACCGCGTCCTGGAACTCATGGACCCCGCCAAGGACGCCGACGGCCTCCACCCGATGAGCCTCGGCCGGCTCGTGCTCAACGAGACGGGCCCGCTGCCGTGCACCCCGCAGGGCGTCGTCCAACTGCTGCGCCACCACGGCGTCGAGATCAACGGGGCGCACGTCGTGGTCGTCGGACGCGGCGTCACCATCGGGCGGTCCATCCCGCTGCTGCTCACCCGCAAGTCGGAGAACGCCACGGTGACGCAGTGCCACACCGGTACGCGTGACCTGGCCGCCCACCTGAAGCAGGCCGACATCATCGTCGCCGCCGCGGGCGTGCCGCACATCATCGAGCCGGAGCACGTGAAGCCGGGCGCGGCCGTCCTGGACGTCGGCGTCAGCCGCGACGAGAACGGCAAGATCGTCGGCGACGTCCACCCGGGCGTGGCCGAGGTCGCCGCCTGGATCTCGCCGAACCCGGGCGGCGTCGGCCCGATGACCCGCGCCCAGCTGCTCGTCAACGTGGTCGAGGCCGCCGAGCGCGACGCGTCTGCCGTCTCCGCCGGCTGACCAGGTCCGGGAGGAACCCCATGGGTGCGACGAGTCCGGCCGACGGCCCCGGCCCCACCGACGAGGCCGAGGCCCCGGCGGCGGGGGCCGGCGCGGACGAGGCCGCCCCGCGCGCGACCGGTGCGACCGCGGCCGGTGCGACCGCGGCCGGTGCGACCACGACCGGTGTGACCGCGGCCGGTGCGGACAAGGCCGACGCGGACGAGGTCGGCGCGGGCAAGGCCGGCGCGGGCAGGGCCGACGAGGACAAGGCGGCCGACGCGGACGAGGCCGGCGAGCCGGCCGCCGCCGAAACGCGACGGTCGCGGCGGTTCTCCCTGACCCGGGACACCGCGCGGCCCGAGGGCGGCGGGCGGGCGGCCGGGAGCGACGCGCCGGCGCCCGCGCGGCAGTGGCCGTTGCTCGCCGTGCTCTGCACGGCCGGCGTCGGGCTGCTGATCGTGGCGGCCGATCCCTTCGAGGCGGCCTTCCGCGTCGGCACGATACTGATCGGCGTGGCCCTCGTCGCGGGCGCGGCGCTGCGCCTCGTCGTCCGTTCGGTGGGCATGCTCGCCGTACGGTCCCGGTTCACCGACCTGGTGACGTACGGGCTGCTCGGGACCCTCATCGTGCTGCTCGCGCTGGTCGCGCAGCCGAGGCCGTGGCTGGACATCCCGTTCCTGGAGGACGCGGTCCACTTCACGGTCCGCTGACCTGCGCCGGAAGAACCGGTGCCCGTCCCCTCCCCCGAGAAGGGACGGACACCGGGGCGGGGGCGACCCGGAGCGGAAAGCTCCGGACTCGGCGACGTGAGCGGCCTTGCCCCGGCCTGCGTCCAGCCTTGTTGACGGGCCTCACCCGTTCAAGGGATGGCTGTCGCCTGTGGCACGGAAGTGACCATTCCGCCACTGTGTGATCGCCGGGCAACGGGGGCCGGGCGGCCGTGGAGTTCCGGGTCGGATAGCCTGGCGGGCGGATATCTCTTCACATCAAGATTCAGGGATGTCCCGCACCAGGGGCCAGGAGCCCGGACCGCCAGCTGTCTAACGGAGATCGCCATGACCCGCACTCCCGTGAATGTCACCGTGACCGGCGCAGCCGGCCAGATCGGCTACGCGCTGCTCTTCCGCATCGCCTCCGGCCACCTGCTCGGCCCGGACGTGCCGGTCAAGCTGCGCCTCCTGGAGATCCCCCAGGGGCTGAAGGCCGCCGAGGGCACCGCGATGGAGCTCGACGACTGCGCCTTCCCGCTGCTGCGCGGCATCGAGATCACCGACGACGCCAACGTCGGCTTCGACGGTGCGAACGTCGCCCTCCTCGTCGGCGCCCGCCCTCGCACCAAGGGCATGGAGCGCGGCGACCTGCTCTCCGCCAACGGCGGCATCTTCAAGCCGCAGGGCAAGGCGATCAACGACAACGCCGCGGACGACATCAAGGTCCTCGTCGTCGGCAACCCGGCCAACACCAACGCGCTCATCGCGCAGGCCGCCGCCCCGGACGTCCCGGCCGAGCGCTTCACCGCGATGACCCGCCTGGACCACAACCGCGCGATCTCGCAGCTGGCCGCCAAGACCGGTGCCGCCGTCTCCGACATCAAGAAGCTGACGATCTGGGGCAACCACTCGGCCACCCAGTACCCCGACATCTTCCACGCCGAGGTCGCCGGCAAGAACGCCGCCGAGCTGGTCAACGACGAGGCCTGGCTGGCCGACTCCTTCATCCCGACCGTCGCCAAGCGCGGCGCCGCGATCATCGAGGCCCGTGGCGCGTCCTCCGCCGCCTCCGCCGCCAACGCCGCCATCGACCACGTGTACACCTGGGTCAACGGCACCGCCGAGGGCGACTGGACCTCCATGGGCATCCCGTCGGACGGCTCCTACGGCGTGCCCGAGGGCATCATCTCGTCCTTCCCGGTCACCACCGAGAACGGCACCTACAAGATCGTCCAGGGCCTGGACATCAACGAGTTCTCCCGTGCGCGCATCGACGCCTCGGTCAAGGAGCTCACCGAGGAGCGCGACGCGGTCCGCGAGCTCGGCCTCATCTGAGACCTCACCCCCCAAGGGGTACGCAGACGCCCCCGGCAGCCGCAGCGCTGCCGGGGGCGTGTTGCTTGTTTCGCGGTCACGCGTGTTGCTCGTTACGCGGTCAAAGGCCGTCCGCGATGTCCCGCAGGGCCGCCATGGCCCGTCGCTGGAGCCCCGGCCCGAAGGTGATCCGGGTGGCCCCCAGCTCACCGAGGCGGCCCGGCCCCGGTCCGTCCGCAACGGCCAGCGCGTTCAGCGGCAGCCCCGGCAGGGCGCCGGCCAGCAGGCCGAACACCTGGACGGGAGCGGCGATCGGATAGAGGCAGTCCGCGTCCGCCGCCGTGTACAGCCGGGCCCGGCGCAGGGTCTCCGCCGCCGGGTCCACCGAGTCCGGGACGCCCGTGACGTACGTGTCGATCCGGGCGTTGACGAACAACGCGTCCCCGGCCGCCGCCCGCACCGCGGCCAGCCGGTCCGCCTGCCGCCCGGCGTCCACCAGGACCCCGTCCAGGGTGTCCTCCAGATTGCAGCCGACGGCCCCCGTCGCGAGGACCCGCTCCACCAGCTCACCGGCCGCCAGCCCGTATCCGGCCTCGATGTCCGCCGACACCGGTACGGACACGGCCCGGGCGATCCGCGCCACCGCCGCGAACATCTCGTCGGCGGGCGTCGCCCCGTCCTCGTATCCCAGGGACGCGGCGACCCCCGCGCTCGGGGTGGCGAGCGCGGGGAAGCCGGCGTCCGCGAGGACACGGGCGCTCCCGGCGTCCCACGGCCCGGGGAGGACCAGCGGGTCGCCGGGGGCGCGGCCGTGGTGCAGGGCCCGCAGGCCCGACGCGGTCACCGGGCCGCTCAGCCGTGGTCGCCGGGCGTGTAGTGGCCCGGCACCATGCGGGTGGACACGGCGAACCGGTTCCACGCGTTGATCGTGATGATCGCGCCGATGAGGTGGGCCAGCTCCTCCTCGCCGAAGTGCTTCGCGGCCCGCGCGTACACCTCGTCGGGGACGAAGCCGTCGGTCAGCACCGTCACCGCCTCGGTCAGCTCGATCGCGGCGATCTCCTTCGGCGTGAAGAAGTGCTGCGACTCCTCCCAGGCGCTGAGCTGGACGATCCGCTGCACGGACTCGCCCGCCGCGAGCGCGTCCTTGGTGTGCATGTCCAGGCAGAACGCGCAGTGGTTGAGCTGCGAGGCGCGGATCTTCACCAGCTCGCCGATCACCGGGTCGATGCCCCTGCGGGAGGCGGCGTCCAGACGGGCCATCGCCTTGTAGACGTCGGGGGCGTGCTGCGACCAGGCCAGGCGCGGGGTGTGCTCGGGGCAGTAGCCGGAGGTGTTCTCGCTGTTCTCGTTCGTCGTCATGCCCCCAACGCTACGGGGAGAGTGGCGCAGCGCTATGGTCCATTTCCATGACAGACGCCTGGGCCACTTTCGGTGCCGACCTCCACATCGACCCGACCGGTTCGACCGGGCTGCGGGCCGGCCTCATGGACGCCCTGCGCGAGGCCGTCCGCACCGGCCGGCTGACCCCCGGCACCCGCCTGCCGTCCTCCCGCACGCTCGCCGCCGACCTCGGCATCGCCCGCAACACCGTCGCCGACGCCTACGCGGAACTGGTCGCCGAGGGCTGGCTCACCGCCCGGCAGGGCTCCGGCACCCGGGTCGCCCGGCGCGCCGAGCCCCGGCCCCCGGCGGCCGCCGCGCCCCGCACCCGGCCGCCGCGCAGCACACCGGCGTACAGCCTGAAGCCGGGCACACCGGACCTGGCGACGTTCCCGCGCGCCGAGTGGCTGAAGGCCGCCCGCCGCGCCCTGTCCGCCGCGCCGTACGAAGCGTTCGGCTACGGCGACCCGCGCGGCCGGATCGAGCTGCGCACCGTCCTCGCCGAGTACCTGGCCCGGGCGCGCGGGGTGTACGCCGATCCGGACCGGATCATCGTCTGCGCCGGCTTCGTGCACGGGCTGATGCTGCTGGGCAAGGTGCTGCGCGGGCGCCGGGTGCGCGAGGTGGCCGTCGAGTCGTACGGCCTCGACGTCCACACCCGCCTGCTCACCGGGGCCGGGCTGCGCATTCCCTGCCTGCCGCTCGACGAGTACGGCACCCGCACCGGCGAACTGCACACCCTGCGCAACGCGGGCGCGGTCCTGCTGACACCCGCTCACCAGTTCCCGACGGGCGTGCCGCTGCACCCGGACCGGCGGGCGGCGGCGGTCGACTGGGCGCGGTCCACCGGCGGGCTGATCCTGGAGGACGACTACGACGGCGAGTTCCGCTACGACCGCCAGCCGGTCGGCGCCCTCCAGGGCCTGGACCCGGAACGCGTCGTGTACCTGGGCACGGCCAGCAAGTCCCTGGCCCCGGGGCTGCGGCTCGGGTGGATGGTGGCGCCGAGCTCCCTGGCCGCCGAGATCGCCGAGGCGAAGGGCGTCAGCGACTGGGCGCCGAGCGCGCTGGACCAGCTGACGCTCGCGGAGTTCATGGCCTCGGGGGCGTACGACCGGCATGTGCGGTCCATGCGGCTGCGCTACCGCAACCGGCGCGACCAGCTCGTGGCGGCGCTGGCCGAGCGCGCCCCGCACATCCGGGTCAGCGGGATCGCCGCCGGGCTGCACGCCGTCCTGGAACTGCCGGAGGGCAGCGAGGCCGAGGTGATCCGGGCGGCGGCCTGGCAGGGCCTCGTGGTCGAGGGCCTGGCCTGGTTCCGCCACCCGGACGCCGACCTGAAGCGCGAGGCGCTGGTCATCGGCTACGGCACCCCGACCGACAGCGCCTGGACGGGGGCATTGGAGGCGCTGCTGCGGGTGCTCACCTGAGGACTGCTCAGCCCCGCAGGACCTCGCGCAGCTGCTCAAGCCCCCAGTCCAGGTCCTCCTTGCCGATCACCAGTGGCGGGGCGATCCGGATCGTGGAGCCGTGGGTGTCCTTCACCAGGACCCGGCGCTCCATCAGCCGCTCGGAGATCTCCCGGCCCGTGCCAAGCTCCGGATCGATGTCCACGCCCGCCCACAGCCCGCGTCCCCGTACGGCCCGCACCGCACCCCCGCCCACCAGCAGCCCCAGCTCCCGGTGGAGGTGGTCGCCCAGCTCGGCGGCGCGCTGCTGGTACTCGCCGGTGCCCAGCATGTCGATGACCTCCAGCGCCACCGCGCAGGCCAGCGGGTTGCCGCCGAACGTCGAGCCGTGCTCCCCGGGCCGGTACACCCCGAGCACCGCCGCCGACGACACCACCGCCGACACCGGCACCACCCCGCCGCCGAGCGCCTTGCCCAGGAGGTACATGTCGGGGACGACGCCCTCGTGCTCACAGGCGAAGGTCTTCCCGGTCCGGCCGAGCCCCGACTGGATCTCGTCGGCGACGAACAGCACGTTCCGCTCGCGGGTCAGCTCCCGGACCCCGGCGAGATAGCCCGGCGGCGGCACCAGCACGCCCGCCTCGCCCTGGATCGGCTCGATCAGCACCGCCACGGTGTTCTCCGTCATGGCCTCGCGCATCGCGGTGAGGTCCCCGTACGGCACGATCTCGAAGCCGGGGGTGTACGGGCCGAAGTCGGCGCGGGCCTCCGGGTCCGTGGAGAAGCTGATGACCGTCGTCGTCCGGCCGTGGAAGTTGTCGGCGGCGACGATGACCTTCGCCATGCCGTCCGGGACGCCCTTGACCCGGTAGCCCCACTTGCGGGCGGTCTTCACCGCGGTCTCGACGGCCTCCGCCCCGGTGTTCATCGGGAGCACCATCTCCATGCCGCACAGCTCCGCCAGGCGCGTACAGAACTCGGCGAACCGGTCGTGGTGGAAGGCGCGGGAGGTGAGCGTGACCCGCTCCAGCTGCGCCCGCGCGGCGTCGAGCAGCCGGCGGTTGCCGTGGCCGAAATTGAGCGCCGAGTATCCGGCGAGCATGTCGAGGTAACGCCGGCCCTCGACATCGGTCATCCAGGCCCCGTCCGCCGTGGCGACGACGACGGGCAACGGGTGGTAGTTGTGCGCGCTGTGCGCCTCGGCGGAGGCGATGGCGTTTTCCGTGGTCGACACGGGATCTCCGATCGTCGTGCGGCGTGGGCCGGTGTTGGGCCCACTTTGTATCGTCGGTCGGTTCTCCCGCGAGGAAACCTTCGGTTCGCGGCGCGCCCGCGTATTCCCCTGCCGTGGGGCGTGGGCCGATGCCCGGGCCTCCCGCAGTCCGAGGCCGAAAGACCTCTTGCGCCTACGGACTGTGCGGGTAGCGTTACACCACGCTGCCGATGGGGATGCGTTTGCAAAGGGGGATGCATGTCGTTCGGGGAGGACGGGGCGCGGCTCAAGGCGGATGCTGTGCCTCGCGAGGAGGTGGCTCCGGTGCGGCTTGCCTCTGCCGAGCCCGGACCCCTCACCGCTTGGAGCACGACGGGAACGGATTTAGGGCTGGCGGACGGGCCGATACGGACCAAGGCATCCGGAATGCGCACGACGAGCTCCGAAGCCAATGAGAAGTCGAAGCTCGACGACGCGGAAGCGGTGGGGAAGCTGCACTCCGGCTGGTTCGCCGGCGCCGCGAGCAACGACTGCGTGGCTGCCTGGCAGAGGCATCTGCACGGACTCGGCGAGCTTGTCGAGGACGCTGCCGCTGCCTTGACCACGGCGATGGACAGCCAGATCGGCGAGGACGTATCCCTTGCCCAGCGGCTCAGGGCCCAGGCCGACTGGCTGGAGGATGCCTGATGGTTTCCGTGGGCGAACTGAGCAGCGCCCAACCCGGTAAGTGGCGAGATGCCGCCGACGACGCAATCGCAGCCGCGAAGCAGTGCGAAGGCATCAGTTCCTACGCCCGGGACGAAGTCGCTTCCACTCTCGGGCAGTGCTGGGTGGGGGACACCGGGCGCGCGGCACGCGGCCGTTTCGTGAAGCACGCCGACGACTACGAGGCGGCGTCCATGGCGCTGCGCGCCATGGCAAGGGCCTACGACGGCCTTGCCGACGACATCACCGACGCCCAGCGGGACCTGACCGGCGCCCTCGACTACGCCCGCACCCATGAGCTTAAGGTCGACGACAGCGGGCGGGTGCGGCTGACCAGGACCGTGGCCGTACCGCCAGGCAGCACGGAGCACCTGGAACCACTGCTGCACGCCCAGGGCATCATCGACGACGCCCTGGCGAAGGCGAGCCGTGCCGATGTCGATGCGGCGCGAGCCTTGCGGACCGTCGAAGGGCTCACGGACATCGCCGACCCCGAGCTCGTCAAGGAGGCGCTCGACGGCGCCAGCCCCTTGAGCATCGCGCTGCGTCTGGCCGGTGGAACGGACGGGCTGCACCCGGTCAACGTGTCGCCCGCCCAGCTGGCCGCGGTGGACAGAGCCGCCCGCGAGACGGGCATGAGCAGAAAACTGCTGCTCGCCATCCTCTGGCAGGAGCAGCAGTGGTACCAGAACCACAACCCCAGCCTGCGAGGGCCGCTCAGTTCGTTCGGCCGGTTCTTCGACTGGTCCCTTCAGCAGACCATCAAGCCGGACAAGTCGCTCGGCATTACGCACATGAAGCTGGAGACCGCGAGGGCGGTCATCCACAACAACCGGGAATCGTTTACGCTCTCGGACGGCACGAACCTTGAGGACCTCAACGACTCTCAGCTCACCAAGTACATCGAGGAGAACCCCGATGACGACATCCGGCTGAGCTCCTACTACCTCCGGGATTTGCAGGAACGTCCATACGGTTCTGAGACCGACAAGCAGCTGTTCACGCTCTATGCCGCGGACACCCCGGACGTCCGGGAGAGGAACGAGCAGTACGGTGACGAGTCCGGAGCGCGAGGGGCCGACATCAAGGTACGGGGGGAGAACTGGGACAGGCTCGAGCCCCACCTCGACGACGCGATGGCCTGGGACGCGCTGAGCGACGAGGAGCGCGCCAACGCGATCCGGCAACTGGAGTCGGACACACCCGCCGGACACCATGTTTCCATCGAGCCGATCTACGCGGCAGGCGGTCCCACGACAGGGACCGGCAGCGGTGCCCCCGAACCAGGAGCGCCGTCACCCAGCCCCGGACCGCCGCCAACACCCCCTGGGAACAACTGAATAGATGAAGAAGACGAGCTTCATTCTGGCGGCCCTCGTTCTTGGTGTCGGCCTCACTGCCTGCGGCCCGGCGGATACCAACAGTTCCCGTCCGCGCACTCCGATGCCCAGCAGTGTCCCCACCGAGCCGGTGTTTGCTACGGCGGACGATGTGATGGAGGCCATGGGTGACGGTGGGCTTGAGTGCAGGCTTCTCCGTCGCGCACGGGCCAACTTCGGCTCGGGACTCGACTGCGTCGCCGAAATCATGGGCACGGAGGTGGAAAACCAGATCCATGTACTCGACCCTGCCAGATTCAGCCGTGACGACATCGGAAACTCCATCGCCGGCAGGCGCGAGGTGTACAAGCACACGATTGTGGCTGCGGGCAACTGGTACATCCGGGTCACCTATCCCGTTTTCGCCCCACAGGTCGCCAAGGCCCTCAAAGGTGTCGTCCTGCCGCCCACAGGCCGGGGCAGCGGAGCTGAGAACGCGGACCGCGCCGTGTCCCCGAGTGCCCGCCCGGCTTGCTCAGGTCTTTCCTCCACCGGCTGCCCGAGAAGGCCCGCGCACCTGAGACAATGACTCCATGGCCTCTGAACGTCCCCGTGTGCTCTCCGGAATCCAGCCCACCTCAGGCTCGTTCCACCTCGGCAACTACCTCGGCGCCGTGCGCCAGTGGGTGGCCCTGCAGGAGTCCCACGACGCCTTCTACATGGTGGTCGACCTGCACGCGATCACCGTCCCCCAGGACCCCGCGCAGCTGCGTGCCAACACCCGGCTCGCAGTCGCCCAGCTGCTCGCCGCCGGGGTCGACCCCGAGCGCTGCACGCTGTTCGTCCAGAGCCACGTCCCCGAGCACGCCCAGCTCGGCTGGGTCATGAACTGCCTGGCCGGGTTCGGCGAGGCGTCCCGGATGACGCAGTTCAAGGACAAGTCCGTCCGGCAGGGCGCCGACCGGACCACGGTCGGCCTGTTCACCTACCCGATGCTGATGGTCGCCGACATCCTCCTCTACCAGGCCGACGAGGTGCCGGTGGGCGAGGACCAGCGCCAGCACCTGGAGCTGACCCGCGACCTCGCGGAGCGGTTCAACGGCACCTACGGCGACACCTTCACGATCCCGGACCCGTACATCCTCAAGGAGACGGCGAAGATCTTCGACCTCCAGGACCCGTCGTCGAAGATGAGCAAGTCGACGGCGAACCCGAAGGGCCTGATCAACCTCCTCGACGAGCCGAAGGCCACCGCCAAGAAGGTCAAGAGCGCCGTCACCGACACCGACACGGTGGTCCGCTTCGACCGCGCCGGGAAGCCGGGCGTCAGCAACCTGCTGACCATCTACTCGACGCTCACCGGTGCGTCGGTGCCGGAGCTGGAGCAGAAGTACGAGGGCAAGGGCTACGGTGCGCTGAAGACGGACCTCGCCGAGGTCATGGTCGACTTCGTCACACCCTTCCGCACCCGCGCCCAGGAATACCTGGACGACACCGAGACGCTGGACTCCATCCTGGCCGAGGGTGCCGAGAAGGCGCGGGCCGTGGCGGCGGAGACCCTGGCGCTCACCTACGACCGGATGGGTCTTCTGCCGGCGAAGCACTGAGTCCAAGGACCCTGGCGGCGGGGCACCTGTAGGCGGCACACTTGCGGCGTGATGCTTGCGGCCGTCCGTGGCTGAAAACAGACCACCGAGGATTGAGGAGAACGACGTGGGGACCGTAACGCTCGGCGTTTCGATCGCGGTCCCGGAGCCCTACGGCAGCCTGCTCCAGGAGCGGCGCGCGAGCTTCGGGGACCCTGCCGCACACGGCATTCCCACCCACGTCACCCTCCTGCCGCCGACCGAGGCGGAAGCGGCCGACCTGCCCGCGATCGAGGCGCACCTCACCTCGATCGCGAACGGCGGCCGCCCCTTCCCGATGCGGCTGTCCGGCACCGGCACCTTCCGCCCGCTCTCGCCGGTCGTCTTCGTCCAGGTCGTCGAGGGCGCCTCGGCCTGCTCCTGGCTCCAGAAGCGGGTACGGGACGCCTCCGGGCCCCTCAGGCGCGAGCTGCAGTTCCCGTACCACCCGCACGTGACCGTCGCCCACGACATCTCCGAGGCGGCGATGGACCGGGCGTACGCGGAGCTCGCCGACTACGAGGCGTCCTGGATCTGCGGCTCCTTCGCCCTGTACGAACAGGGGCTCCTGGACCGCGTCTGGCGCAAGATCAACGAGTTCCCGTTCGGAGCGGGCGGCACCGGCCCCGCCGTCCCCGCGCAGAGCGGCAGCTCCCTGGACGCCCCGTCCCTGCGCCCCTAGCGGGGTCCTAGACCGGCAGGCGCCGGAACAGCGGCCTCGGCACGTGCCGCAGCGCCGACATCACCGCGCGCAGCGCCCCCGGCACCCACACCGTCTCCGACCGCCGCCGCAGCCCGGTCACGATCGCGTCCGCCACCGCCCCCGGCGTCGTCACCAGCGGCGTCCGGGTGAACGGGATCGTCGCCAGCGGCCCACCGGCGCCCCGGACCGCTGCCGCGTCCGGGACCACGAGCCCCGGGCGCACCACCATCACGTGCACCCCCGTGCCGTGCAACGCGTCCCCGAGGCCCTGTGTGAACACGTCGAGGCCCGCCTTGCTCGACCCGTAGATGAAGTCGGCGCGCCGGGCCCGCTCACCGGCCACCGAGGACAGCACCACCAGCGAACCGTGCCCCTGCGCCTGGAGCGCGCCCGCGCACACCAGACCGGCTGAGACCGCGCCGGTGTAGTTCGTCTGCGCGACCCGGACCGCCGCGAGCGGTTCCTCCTCGTCGCGCTCCTGGTCGCCCGGGATGCCGAACGCGAGGAGCACCATGTCGATGTCGCCCTCGGTGAAGATCTTGCCCAGGACGGTCTCGTGGGACTCGGTGTCCAGCGCGTCGAAGGCCACCGTCTGCACGTACGCCCCCCGGTGGCGCAGGTCCTCCGCCGCCGCCTCCAGGGCGGGCGATGGGCGGCCGGCCAGCCAGACCGTGCGGGTGCGGTGGGCGATCAGGCGGCGAGCGGTGGCGAGCCCGATCTCCGACGTGCCGCCGAGGACGAGCAGGGACTGCGGGGCACCGAAGGCATCCTTCACGGGAACGCTCCTTGGAAGGGGAAGAGGGGATCTACAGCGACAGCCGGCGGGACAGGTCCGAGCGGAACGCCCCATTCGGGTCCAGCTCGGCCCGCAGCGCCCGGAAGTCGGGCAGCCGCGGGTACATCGCGGCGAGCGCGTCGGGGCGCAGCCGGGCGTCCTCCGTCAGGGAGACCCGGCCGCCCGCCGCCGCCACCTCGCCGTCCAGGGAGTCGAGGAAGCGGGAGAGCCCCGGCAGGCCGGCCGGCAGGTCGAGGGCGAGGTTCCAGCCGGGCGCGGGGAAGGACAGCCAGCCGGGGCCGCCCTCGCCGCACCGCCTGAGCACCGCCCGGAACGAGGGGCACCGGCTGCGGGCGATCCGGCCGACGACCCGGCGCAGCGTCTCCTCCTGCCCGTGCCCGACCAGGAACGCGTAGTGGACGCGGCCGCCGGTGGGGGAGACGCGGTTGCTGTGGGGCGTGGCGTCCAGGGCGTGGAAGAAGGAGGCGAGCGACCGGAGTTCGCCGGTGCGGGACCGGGGCGCCGAGCGGTAGCCGATCTCGTTGAGCGCGGTCGCGGACAGCCGCCCGAACAGGCCCGGCAGGAACGGAAGGCCGGTGGGGCGGCGCGCCGGACGGAGCGCGAGCGCGGCGCGCCGGGCGGGCGCGGGGAGCGCGTGCGCCGGGACGTGGTCCGCCCGGACCAGGACGCCGCGCCCGGTGGCCCGGCCCCGGGCGGTCAGGTCGATCCGGGCGTACTCGTAGGGGCGGTGGCCGCCGCGCGTCATCCGGGAGAGCAGGTCGTCGAGCCCCGGGGCGCGCTCGGTGTCGACCGACATCAGGGAGGTGGTGACCGGGCGGAACCGGAGCGTCGCCGAGAGGATCACCCCGGTCAGGCCCAGGCCGCCGGCGGTCGCCTCGAAGAGCGGGGTGCCCGGCCGGACCGTACGCACCTCGCCGTCGGCGGTGAGCAGCGTGAACTCCGTGACGTGGCGGGCGAAGGAGCCGGCCGCGTGGTGGTTGTCGCCGTGGGCGTCGGAGCCGATGGCGCCGCCGACCGTGACGTAACGCCCACCGGGCACCACCGGCAGGAACCAGCCGAGCGGCAGCATGACTTCGCGCAGCCGGTGCAGGGTCGTGCCCGCGTCGCACACCACCAGACCGGCCGCCGCGTCGATCGCCCGGACGCGGTCCAGGGCCGTCATGTCCAGGACCGAACCCCCGGCGTTCTGCGCCGCGTCGCCGTGTGCCCGGCCCAGGCCCCGGGCGATCGAACCGCGCGGCCCGCAGCCCAGTACGGTCGCCGCGGCCTCCTCGTGACTACGGGGGCGGAAACGCAGCGCGGTCGTCGGGGCGGTGCGGCCCCAGCCGGTCAGGGACACGGTGTCGACAGACATGGAGGTGACCGTATCGTCAGAGATAACACCTTTGAGGGATTTGTTACAACACTCACCGAAATGGGTGATTGAGGGGTCGTCATCTCCTCCACCCCGCAGCGGGTTTCGGTTTTACCGGCCCCGAGGGGTAGTCGTGACACATGGACTGGCTGAAAAAACTCCCCGTCATCGGGCCGCTCGTCTCCCGGCTGATGGAGACGCACGCGTGGCGCAGTTACGAGACGCTGGTGCGGGTCCACTGGGCCCGGCTCGCCGCTGCGATCACGTTCATCAGCTTCCTGGCCCTCTTCCCGCTGATCGCGGTCGGCGCGGCGATCGGCGCCGCGCTCCTCACCGACAAGCAGCTGAACAAGATCGAGGGCAAGATCGCCGAGCAGGTGCCCGGGATCTCCGACCAGCTCGGCATCGACAACCTCGTCGCCCACGCGGGGACGGTCGGTCTGGTGGCCGGTGCGCTGCTGCTCTTCACGGGCATCGGCTGGATCGGCTCGATGCGGGACTGCCTGCGCGCGGTCTGGGAGATGGACGACCTCGACGAGGGCAATCCGGTCGTCCGCAAGATCAAGGACGCCGGGGTGCTGTTCGGCCTGGGCGGCGCGGCCCTGGTGACCCTCGCGATCTCCTCGGTCGGCTCGGTGGCCGTCGGCTGGGTCGCGGACCTGCTCAACATCCCCGAGAACGGGGCGGGCGGGGTGCTGCTGCGGATCGCCGCGCTGCTGGTCGGGGTGGCCGCCGACTTCCTGCTGCTGCTCTATCTGCTGACCCTGCTGCCCGGCGTCGAACCGCCGCGCCGCCGGCTGGTGGTGGCCGCGCTGCTCGGCGCGGTCGGGTTCGAGCTGCTCAAGCTGCTGCTCGGCAGCTATATGCGGGGCGTCGCGTCCAAGAGCATGTACGGCGCCTTCGGGGTGCCGATCGCCCTGCTGCTGTGGATCAACTTCACGGCCAAGCTGCTGCTGTTCTGCGCCGCCTGGACGGCGACGCCGAGCAAGGAGGACGACCCGGCGGTGGACGCGGAGGAGGACCCCGCGCCCGCCGCCCGGCGCGTCACAGGCGGGAACGGCGACGCATCAGGTCCGGCAGCGGCCAGCGCCGGTTGACCAGGAACACCCCGCCGGCCAGCAGGACCAGCACGCCGCCGACGACGCCCAGCGCGATCCCGGCCCCGCTGGAGCCGTCGGTGGCGGCCGCCGCCTGCGCCGCACCGGCCGCGTGCTCGCCCTTGCTCCCGGCCGGCGTGTCCGCCTCGGCGCCCTTGCCCGCGCCCTCGGTGTCCGAGCCCTCACCGACGACCGCGGACTTCGGCGGGACCAGCTCACCCACCGCGGTCACCTTGCCGTTCGCCGCGAACCCCCAGTCCAGCAGCCGGGCCGCCTCCTTGTAGACCGCGTGGGTCTCGTCGGACGACGGGTGCATGACGGTGACCATGAGGACCTTGCCGTTGCGCTCGGCGACGCCGGTGAAGGTGTTGCCGGCGTGCGTCGTGTAGCCGTTCTTGACGCCCGCGATGCCCTTGTACGCCTCGACGCCGTCGGCCCCGGTGAGCAGCCGGTTGGTGTTCTGGATGCCGAAGGTCTCGCGCTTCTTGCCCTTCTTCTTCTCACCGGGGAACTGCGCGTCGGCGGTCGAGCAGTACTCCCGGAAGTCCGCGTTCTGCAGTCCGTCACGGGCGAAGAGCGAGAGGTCGTACGCGCTGGAGACCTGCTTGGGCGCGTCGTACCCGTCGGGCGAGACCACGTGCGTGTCGAGCGCCTGGAGCTCCACCGCGCGGTCCTGCATGGCCTGGACGGTCTTCGGGACACCGCCGTACATCGAGGCCAGTACGTGCACCGCGTCGTTCCCCGAACGCAGGAAGACCCCGAGCCACAGGTCGTGCACCGTGTAGCTGAGGTCCTCCTTGATCCCCACCAGGCTGCTGCCCTCCCCGAGATCGGCGAGGTCCTCGTCCTTCACCGTGTACTCCCGCGTCTTCGGCAGGAGCGCCGGGTCCTCCAGCAGCGTGTCCGCGAAGAGCATCTTCAGCGTGGACGCCGGGGGCAGCCGCCAGTGCGCGTTGTGCGCGGCGAGCACCTTGCCGGTCTCCGCGTCCGAGACCATCCACGACCGGCCCGTCAGCTTCTTGGGCAGGACCGGGGCGCCGGCCAGGAGGTTGACCTGGGTGCCGGACCGCCCCAGCTGGGCGCCACCGACCTGCGACATATCCGCCGGAGGCTTGGGCGCGTCGTCGTCCCCGCCGGCCGCGGAGGCGGGCGTGACGGCGAAAGCGGACAGCAGAGCGGCAGAGGTGACCGCCAACGCGGCCTTCTTGAGAGCTGGCACGGTCGAAAACGTACATGCAGTTGATGTGAATATATGTACCGGCCGTGTGACCCGCCGGGTGGACCGCCGGGACGGACCACCCCGCCCGAACCCCCCGGAGCGCGGCGGCGATACTGAATCCATGAAGCTCAGCCGCCCGGTCTCCTGGTTCCTGCTCGCCTTCGGGGTGTGGTCGTGGGTCATCTGGGTCACCTTCGCTAAAAACCTGTGGAAGGACGGCAGCGGCCTCGCCTTCGACGACGCCGGTGACCCGACCGCGTACTTCTGGGTGCATCTGCTGCTCGCCATCACGTCCTTTCTCCTGGGGACGGCCGTGGGGTGGATCGGGTTCCGGGGCGTCAGGGCCCTGCGCACCGAGAAGGCTTGAAACCACCGGTCCCGCCGGGGACTGAATCGGGCAGTACCGGGACGAACGGGGCGGGAGAAGCGGCATGCGGGTCGTGGGATTCGCTCTGGCGGCGGTCGCGGTGCTCGCACTGCTCGTGGGAGTCCACCGCTATGTGTGGCGCCGGTTCGTCGGTGACACGACGACACCCGGCAGCCCGTGGCGCCGGGCCGGTACGGTCGCCGCGTACGCGCTGCCGCTGCTCAGCGTCGGCGCCCTGGTCTCCGGCCGCGCGGGTGCGCCCTTCCTGCTCCAGCAGGTGCTGGCCTGGCCGGGGTTCCTCTGGCTGGCCGCGCTGCTCTACCTGACGCTCGCGCTGCTGGTGGGCGAGGCCGTACGGCCCCTGCTCAGGTGGTGGCTCGCGCGTCGAGACGCCGTCGCGCCGGAGCCCCATCCGGAACCCGCGCCGGTGTCCGTACCCGCCTCCGCGCCGGAGGCCGCGCCCGTACCGGAACCGGCGCCCGAGCCCGCGCCGGAACCCGCGCCCGGCGCCCCCTCGCGGCGGCTCTTCGTGGCGCGGGCCGTCGGGGGCGCCGCCGCGGTGGCAGGGCTCGGGGTCACCGGCTACGGGACGTACGGCGTGCTGCGCGGGCCCCGGGTGAAGCGGGTCACGGTGCCGCTCGCCCGGCTGCCCCGGTCCGCACACGGCTTCCGGATCGCCGTCGTCAGCGACATCCACCTGGGCCCGGTCCTCGGGCGGTCCCACACACAGCGGGTCGTGGACGCGGTCAACGGGACGCAGCCCGATCTCATCGCGGTCGTCGGTGACCTGGTCGACGGATCGGTCGCCGATCTCGGCCCGGCCGCCGAACCGCTCGCCGCTCTCCGCGCCCGGCACGGGGCGTTCTTTGTCACCGGCAATCACGAGTACTACTCCGGCGCGGCCCAATGGGTGGATCATGTAAGGGAATTGGGGCTGCACCCGCTGGCGAACGCCCGGGTGGAGACGGGCGGTTTCGATCTGGCGGGCGTCAATGACATCGCCGGCGAGAGCGAAGGACACGGCCCCGATTTCGCCCGGGCCCTCGGGGACCGCGATCCCGGCCGCGCGGTCGTGCTCATGGCCCACCAGCCCGTGGTCGTCGACGAGGCCGTCGAATACGGCGTGGACCTCCAGCTCTCCGGGCACACCCACGGCGGCCAGCTCTGGCCCGGCAACCACATCGCGGAGCTGTCCAACCCCACGGTCGCCGGGCTCGAGCGCTACGGCGACACCCAGCTGTACGTCACCCGGGGCGCCGGTGCCTGGGGCCCGCCCGTACGGGTCGGCGCCCCCTCCGACATCACCGTCGTCGAACTCGCCTCCAAGCGAGCGTAATGACCGATCGGGTGACCGTCGGTGAACCCTCTGTATTCGTCGTAACGGCCGAAGGTTTCGAGTGACAAACAATTGACTGTGAGCCTCTGATCTCCCCTTCCAGATGTGAAAATCGTGTGATTGGCTGAGCGTGAACGTGCGGTGATCTGCGTATCTGAGCGCGACACCGAGGTGGGGCAGTTAAGGGAGAGCACGTCAATGCGGTCGATCCGGCTACGGATTCTCGCGATTTTCGCGGTATTGGTCATCGCAGGCGTGGTCGCCTGGCAACTGATTCCTTCGGACGAGGGGAACTCCGATCCGGTCGTCGTCGGTACGACCGACGCGGTGACCTCGCTCGACCCGGCGGGCGCCTATGACGCCGGTTCCTGGGCGATGTACAGCAACGTCTACCAGTCGCTGATGACGTTCAAGTCGGGCGCGATCGTGCCCGAGCCGGACGCCGCGGAGAACTGCGGCTTCCTCGGCGGGAAGCTGCAGACGTACCAGTGCAAGCTCCGTGACGACCTGACGTTCTCCGACGGCAAGAAGATGACCGCCGAGGACGTCAAGTACTCTTTCGACCGGATGCTGGAGATCAAGACGGACGTCGGTCCGTCGGTCCTCTTCCCCAGCCTGAAGAACGTGGTCACCGAGGGGCGGGTCATCACCTTCAACCTCTCCTCGCGTGACGCGACCTTCCCGCAGAAGATCGCCACGGGCGCCGGCGCGATCGTGGAGAAGGACGCCTACTCGGAGCACAAGCTGCGCGCCGACGACAAGGTGACCGGCTCGGGGCCGTACGTCCTGAAGTCCTACGAGCCCGGCGTCAAGGCCGAACTCGTGCCGAACTCGCGGTACAACGGAGCGCTCACCAAGACCGGCGGCCCGGTCACCGTGCGCTACTACAAGCAGTCCGAGGACCTCCTCGCCGCCTGGAAGTCCGGCCAGGTCGACGTCACGCACCGTCAGCTGCCGCCGTCCACCCTCGCGGACCTGAACCCGGGCGACTCCGACAAGCGCGTCACCGAGGCCGACAGCGCCGAGATCCGCAACCTCGTCTTCAACGTCCGCAAGGACTCCCCGCTCGCCGACCGCCGGGTCCGCCAGGCCATCGCGGCGGTCATCGACCGCGGTCCGCTGGTGAGCGACGTCTTCAAGGGCACCGTCGAACCGCTCTACTCGCTGATCCCCCAGGGCACCATCGGGCACAGCACCCCGTTCTTCGACGCCTACCCCTCGCCGGACGCCAAGCGCGCGAAGGGGCTCATGCAGGAGGCCGGCGTCCAGACGCCGCTGCCCGTCCTGTTCGCCTACCGCGAGGGCGACCAGTACATCGCGGAGACGAAGGAGATCCAGCGTCAGCTGAACGCCACCGGGCTCTTCAAGGTGACGATCAAGGCCGTCGAGTGGACGCGGTTCCAGAAGGGCTACGCGAACGGCGAGTACGACATGTACACCGTCGGCTGGCTCCCGGACTACCCGGACCCCGACACCTTCAGCCAGCCGCTCGTCGGCCGCGACAGCAGCCTCCACAACGGCTACACCAGCAAGAAGATGGACCAGCTGATCAGCGCGACGCTGCAGTACAGCGACCGCAGCCGGGCCTCGGCCGACTTCAAGGAGCTCCAGAAGCTCGTCGGCGAGGACGTACCGCTCGTCCCGCTGTGGCAGAAGAAGGACTACGTCGTCGCCAAGGCTGACGTCTCCGGTTCGCAGTACCTCTCCGACGGCACGGGCGTGTGGCGCCTGTGGGAGCTCGGCTGGATCTGATCTCCGCGACGATGCGCGGGCGGCTAGGACTTCACCGGTCCGGCCGCCCGCGCCGTCGTTTCCGGCAGGAACTCCTCCAGCACCTCGTGCAGCTGGCGCACCAGTGGCCGCAGCACCCGGAACCGGGACAGGGCGACGGCGCGGGCCGCGATCGGTACCGTGCGCGCGACGAGGCGGCGGCTGCGCTCGGCGCCGTCCGTCCGGTCGTACACCCAGAACAGCACCAGGCCCATGTGCGCGAGCCACATCAACTGCGGGAGCAGCGGGGCCAGGTCGGGGTCAGTCCGGGTGGTGGAGCCGGTCAGGCAGCGCTCGTGGAGGGCGATGACCGCCTCGCGCGCGCCGGCCGATTCCGCCGAGAACGGGCTGAGCGGGCTCTCCGGGTCGGCGGCGTTCTTGAAGAACTGGGTGGCGAAGGGGCGGTACGGCTCCGCCACGTCCAGCCAGGCCATCAGCACCCCGCGCAGCCGCGCCGCGAGGTCCTTCTCCTCGTCCAGGACCGGCCGCACCGCCGCGGCGTGCTCGGCGGCGAGCCGGTCGTAGAAGCCCTGGACCAGGTGCTCCTTGGACGAGAAGTAGTAGTAGGCGTTGCCCACGGAGACGCCGGCCTCCTGGGCGATGGCCCGCATCGTCGTCCGGTCGAAGCCGCGTTCCTGGAAGAGCCGGAGCGCGGTCTCGAGGATCAGGGCACGGGTCTGCTCGCTCTTGGGGGCCTTGCCCGTCTTCGCGTCCTTCTCTTCCTTCACCACGGCCCGAGCGTATCCGGGGCGCGGCCCCTACCCGGCCGCGGGCGTCCCGATGGGTCGTGCGCGGGCCACTCATTTCGGTTCCGAAGTATCCATCGGGCGGTGCGCGTAGGCTGAGGCGCATGCAGCGACGCGACTGGACCGACGGGCATGTGGAGCGGTGGAGACCCGTGCTTCCCGAGCTCGACGCGGATGTCGAGGGCGCGGTGACCCGGATGAAGAAGCTCTCCGTTCATCTGCGCCGGGTGCGCGAGCAGGCCCTCGTCGACTTCCACCTGGACCGGCAGGAGTTCGACACCCTGCACAAGCTCGCCGGACGCGGAGGCACCGCGGCCCCCTCCGAGCTGGCCGCCGACCTCGACCTCGCCCCCGCCTCCGTCACCGGCCGGCTCGACGCGCTGGAACGCCGCGACTTCGTCCGGCGCACCCCGTCCACCACGGACCGGCGGCGCGTCGACGTGCAGCTGACCGACGAGGGCCGGGCGACCTGGCTCGGCGCGATGGGCATCCTCGGCCACGAGGAGGAACGGCTGCTGGGCGTCCTGGACAAGAGGGAGCGTGCGCTGCTCAACGACATGCTGCGGCGCGTCATGGTCGTCGCCGAGGACCAGGGCGGCGCCGCCTGGGACTGAGCCGGCCCGTCGGCGCGTCCTCCGCGGGACGCCCGGGCACGGCAAGAGGCCCGGCTCCCTCGGGGGACCGGGCCTCTTCAGGTGCTCGGGGGATCAGAAGCGACGCGTGATCAGCGCGCGCTTGACCTCCTGGATCGCCTTGGTGACCTCGATGCCACGGGGGCAGGCGTCCGTGCAGTTGAAGGTGGTGCGGCAACGCCACACACCGTCACGGTCGTTGAGGATCTCCAGGCGCTGCTCGCCGCCCTCGTCGCGCGAGTCGAAGATGAAGCGGTGCGCGTTGACGATCGCCGCCGGGCCGAAGTACTGGCCGTCGTTCCAGAACACCGGGCACGAGGACGTGCACGCGGCGCACAGGATGCACTTGGTGGTGTCGTCGAAGCGCTCGCGGTCCTCGGGGGACTGCAGACGCTCGCGGGTCGGCTCGTTCCCCTTGGTGATGAGGAAGGGCATGACGTCGCGGTAGGCCTGGAAGAACGGGTCCATGTCGACCACGAGGTCCTTGAGGACCGTGAGGCCCTTGATGGCCTCGATCGTGATCGGCTTCTCCGGGCTCAGGTCCTTGATCAGCGTCTTGCAGGCGAGCCTGTTCTTGCCGTTGATCCGCATGGCGTCCGAACCGCAGATGCCGTGCGCGCAGGACCGGCGGAACGTGAGCGTCCCGTCCTGGTCCCACTTGATCTTGTGAAGGGCGTCGAGCACACGCTCCTTCGGGTCGATCTCGATCTGGAAGTCCTGCCACTGGGCCTCGTCGGAGACCTCCGGGTTGAACCGCCGGATGCGGAACGTGGCCGTGATGTACGGCGAGTCGGCGAAGCCGGCCTCCGGCTCGGGAGCCTTGTCGGCCTTGTCCAGGGTGGGTGTAGCCATCAGTACTTACGCTCCATCGGCTGGTAGCGGGTCTGGACGACCGGCTTGTAGTCCAGCCGGATCGACTCGGTGCCGTCCTCGGCGACCTCGCGGTACGCCATGGTGTGGCGCATGAAGTTGACGTCGTCGCGGTTGGGGTAGTCCTCGCGGTAGTGACCGCCGCGGGACTCCTTGCGCGCCAGCGCCGACGTCGCCATGACCTCGGCGAGGTCGAGCAGGTTGCCCAGCTCGATGGCCTCCAGCAGGTCCGTGTTGAACCGCTTGCCCTTGTCCTGGACGGACACGTCCAGGTAGCGCTTGCGCAGCTCCGCGATCTTGTCGACCGCGGTCTTGATCGTCTGCTCGGTGCGGAACACCATCACGTTGGCGTCCATGCACTCCTGGAGCTCCTGGCGGATCGCCGCGACCCGCTCGGTGCCCGTGGAGTCGCGCAGCCGCTCGACCTGGTCGACGACCTGCTGCGCCGGGTTCTCGGGAAGCTCGATGAAGTCGCTCTTCGCGGAGTACTCGGCGGCGGCGATGCCCGCGCGGCGTCCGAAGACGTTGATGTCGAGCAGCGAGTTGGTGCCGAGGCGGTTGGCGCCGTGCACGGACACGCAGGCGACCTCGCCGGCGGCGTACAGGCCCGGGACGACGGTGGTGTTGTCGGCCAGCACCTCGCCCTGGACGTTGGTCGGGATGCCGCCCATGGCGTAGTGCGCGGTCGGCTGGATCGGGATCGGGTCCGTGTAGGGCTCGATCCCGAGGTACGTACGCGCGAACTCGGTGATGTCCGGGAGCTTGGCGTCCAGCTGCTCCGGCGGCAGGTGCGTCAGGTCCAGGTAGACGTGGTCGCCCTCGGGACCGCAGCCGCGGCCCTCGCGGATCTCCGTGTAGATGGAGCGCGAGACGACGTCGCGCGAGGCGAGGTCCTTCATGACGGGCGCGTACTTCTCCATGAAGCGCTCGCCGTCCTTGTTGCGCAGGATGCCGCCCTCACCGCGGGCGCCCTCCGTCAGCAGGATGCCCATGCGCCAGATGCCGGTCGGGTGGAACTGGAAGAACTCCATGTCCTCCAGCGGCAGACCCCGGCGGTAGCAGGCGGCCTGGCCGTCACCGGTCAGGGTGTGCGCGTTCGACGTCACCTTGAAGAACTTGCCGGTGCCGCCCGAGGCGTAGATGACCGACTTCGCCTGGAAGACGTGGATCTCGCCGGTGGCCAGCTCGTAGGCGACGACGCCGGCGGACTTCTTGACGCCGTCCACCTCGACGACCAGCTGGTCCAGGACGTAGAACTCGTTGAAGAACTCCACGCCCTCCTTGACGCAGTTCTGGTACAGCGTCTGGAGGATCATGTGGCCGGTGCGGTCGCCCGAGTAGCAGGCGCGGCGGACCGGGGCCTCACCGTGGTTGCGGGAGTGACCGCCGAACCGGCGCTGGTCGATCTCGCCCTTGGGCGTACGGCCGAACGGCAGGCCCATCTTCTCCAGGTCGAGGACGGCGTCGATGGCCTCCTTCGCCAGGATCTCGGCGGCGTCCTGGTCGACCAGGTAGTCACCGCCCTTGATCGTGTCGAAGGTGTGCCACTCCCAGTTGTCCTCCTCCACGTTGGCCAGCGCGGCGGCCATGCCGCCCTGCGCGGCGCCCGTGTGGGAGCGGGTGGGGTAGAGCTTGGTCAGCACGGCGGTGCGGCTGCGCTTGGTCGACTCGATGGCCGCGCGCATGCCGGCGCCGCCGGCGCCGACGATGACGGTGTCGTACTTGTGGATCTGCATGGTTTACCTCTGGTCCTTCGGGCCCGGCGCCTAGCGGATGTTCGGGTCGAAGGTGAAGATCACCAGCGTGCCCAGCAGGACGGTGAACACCGTGGCGGTGTACAGCAGCATCTTCAGCCAGAAGCGGGTGTTGTCCCGTTCGGCGTAGTCGTTGATGACCGTACGAAGACCGTTGGCGCCGTGCAGCATGGCGAGCCACAGCATCGCCAGGTCCCAGACCTGCCAGAACGGCGAGGCCCAGCGGCCCGCCACGAAGGCGAAGCCGATCTTGGAGACGCCGCCGTCCAGCACCAGCTGGATCAGCAGGTGGCCGATGACCAGGACGACCAGCACGATGCCCGACAGGCGCATGAAGAGCCAGGCGTACATCTCGAAGTTGGTGCGCGAGCCCTTGGGGGTCTTGCCGGTCCGCTTGCGCGGCGGCTCGATGACGGGGGCCGGGTTGTCGACGTCGTAAAGAGAGACGCCTTCGACGGCGCCGATCGCGGAAGTCTCGGTGGACATGGGCCTCAGCTCCCGAAGAGTTCGCGTACGGCGTGGCCGAGGACGGGGTACAGGGCACCCAGCATCAGCACGATCCAGATGCCCAGCACGGCCCAGAGCATCTGCTTCTGAACGCGCGGGCCCTTGGCCCAGAAGTCCACGGCGACGATGCGCAGACCGTTCAGCGCGTGGAAGAGAATCGCGGCCACGAGGCCGTATTCCAGCAGCGCGACGATCGGCGTCTTGTACGTGGACACGACGTCGTCGTACGCCTCGGGGGAGACGCGGACGAGGGCGGTGTCCAGGACATGCACGAACAGGAAGAAGAAAATGAGGACACCGGTGACTCGATGAGCCACCCAGGACCACATGCCTTCCCGGCCGCGGTACAGCGTTCCAGCCGGCACGGAAGAACCCTCCGGGAGCGGGGATTGGGGTCGGCCGGCTTGACTGTCGGTCTGACCCGGCCGGGTACGGTCCACCGGCCCCGGCCATCGTAGCGACGGATCGTCGGTTCGATCGCGCGGGGGCCTCTGGTGTGATCAAAGTGGCAACGAAACAGGCACGGACGGGCTATGGACAGGCCCCCGGCACCCTGCTGACCCGCGTGTTGACGGGGATATGGGCCCGCGCGGCCCGCCGCCGACCCGTTATCGACTCGATACCAGCACGGTCAGGCGGCCCCGGGCGAGTCGCCGCATCTCGTCCGCCGTGACCGCCCGCTCCCGCTCCTCCTCGTGCGCCAGCCGGGCCCGGATGCCGGCCAGCACCTGGTCCGGGTGCTCGGCGGGCGGATAGCCGTCCAGGCAGATCACGAAGACATGGCCGAACTTGCGTTCGTACTCGGCGTGCGCGGCGGCCAGCGCGAGGTGGGCGGAGCGCGGTGCGTCCGGGCGCAGCCCCGGCGAGACCTCGGCGGCCAGCGCCTCGGTGTGATCGGTGGGCGAGAGGTCGTAGACCGCCTCGTCGGCCGCGGCGAGCAGCGCCTCCGTGTCCGGGTAGGGGCGGTGGGCGGCCAGTCGCTGCGCCCAGCCCCGGCTGCCGAAGCACTCCAGCAGGGCGGCCTCGGCCTCCGGGGCGGGCGCGTCGTTGAACCGGGGCAGGTCCCAGCCGTGCGCGGCGGACCGGGCGGGCGCGCCGCCGCGGTTCTGCACGGGTACGGCGGTGCGCCGGGCGGGCCGGGGCGGCTGCTCGGGAAGGCCGGCGTGGGACTCGCTGGACCTGGTCAGCGTGGGCTCCCGAAATGGAGAGACTGAAGAGACCGAAGGGGCTCAACGCTAGCGAGCGGGGGACAAGGCCGGGCGAAGGATGCGCGAATTTCACTCGGACGGGAGAGTTTCGCGATGCCTGACGAGCGGATGTGTGAGGAGAATGCCCGGTTACCTCCCTACATCTGTGCTGTTTGCTGGCAGTTCTGCTCCCTTCTGCTCCCTTTCTGTCCCCTTCCCCCGAACCGGAGGTTTCTGACTGATGGCTCCCTCACGCGGCGCCCTCCTGGCCGTGACGGCGACGGCCGCGGCGAGCGTCGCTCTCGTCGGCTGCGACGGCTCCGGAACCGCACACCGCAACGGTCCCGAGACGTCCCGTGCGGCGTCGTCACCGTCCCCCACCCCCTCGCCGACCCGGAGCTACCCGCTCTCCGAGACACCCCGCACCATCCCCGCCGTACGGGAGCACACCCCCGCCCACGGGCCCGGCTGGCGGCCCGGCAAGGACAGCGGGGTGGTCATCGCGGACGGCAGCGGCAAGCTCGCCGACGAGGGGAAACTGCTGGCCGGCGAGCTGAAGATCCACTACCGGGGCGAGGTGCCGGCCCGCGCCGGTGACGTCGAGCTGGCCCTCACCCCGAAGGCGTCCGGCGGCCCGGAGTCGTACACCCTGCGCACCGCGAACGGGCGCGTGAGGATCAGCGGCCCCGGCGAGGCGGGCGTCTTCTACGGGACGCGCACCCTGAAGCAGTCGGTGCGGGCCGACGGCACCATGCCCGAGGGCGAGGTGCGCGACCGGCCCGGCAAACCGCAGCGCGGCCTCAACCTCGACATCGCCCGCAAGCACTACACCGCGTCCTGGATCGAGGACCGGATGCGCGAGATGGCCGACCTCAAGCTCAACCAGCTCGGCCTGCACTTCTCCGACGACCAGGCCTTCCGCATCGAGTCGGACAGCCACCCCGAGGTGGTCTCGCCCGACCACCTGACCAAGAAGCAGGTCCGGCACATCCTCGCGCTGGCCGGCCGGCTGCACATCCAGGTCGTCCCGGAGATCGACTCGCCGGGCCACCTCGGCGCGGTGCTGCGCGCCCACCCCGGCCTCCAGCTGCACAACGTCTCCGGCGTCGCCTCGACCGGATCGCTGGACATCTCCGAGCCGGGCGCGGCCAAGCTGATCGACGAGCTGCTCGGCGAGTACGCGGAGCTGTTCGGCGGCACGTACTGGCACCTGGGCGGCGACGAGTACCGGGCGCTGATGGCGAGCAACCCGGCCGCCTCCTACCCGCAGCTCCAGCGCGCGGCGGTCGCGAAGTACGGCTCCGGGGCCGGCATCTCCGACCTCGCCACCGGCTGGCTCAACGACCGGGCGGACGTCGTCCGCAAGCACGGCAAGCAGCCGAAGGCGTGGAACGACGGCCAGTTCCGCGACAGCAAGGTCCGCGCCGACAAGGACATCGAGGTCGAGTACTGGACGGGCAAGGAGTACGGGGCCCGGTCGCCGGAGGAGTACCTGCGCGAGGGCCGCAAGGTCCTCAACCTCAACGACGAGTTCATGTACTACGTGCTCGGCCAGCCCAACGCCTTCGTCTACCCCACCGGCAAGCGGATCTACGAGCTCTGGACCCCGCTCGTCCTGCGCGGCACCACCCCGGTCCCGGCGCGCTACTCGGACCAGATCCTCGGCGGCCGCTTCGCCGTCTGGGGCGACTTCCCGAACGCCCAGACCGCCGCACAGGTCGCCGACGGTATCCGGATGCCGCTGCGGGCGACGGCCCAGAAGCTGTGGGTCCCGGGCAAGCCGAAGCTGAGCTATGCGCAGTTCCAGTCGCTCGCGAAGGAGATCGACGCGGGCTGAGCCCCTGGGAACGCCTCTGACCATGGACAACGCGGCCTGCGGAGCACTACGGTCCGGTGGCCGCGTCGTCCTGGGGAGGGGACGCGCGCTCCATGCGTCGACGTCCGAATCCTGGGGGGTTCCTTTTCCATGCTCTGTTCACTCTGCGGTACGAGAGCGGCCGGCACCGCCGACGGGCGGTGCACCGTGTGCGCCGGCACGCACCGGGCACGGGCCGGTGGCCTGATGCCGACGCCGGCCCGGCTGGACCACCTGCGCTCGCCGGTGGGCCTCGCCAAGGCGGTCTGCGTACTGCTCGGCGCGGTGGCCTTCACGGACGTGCTGGGGGCCGCCGCCGGAATCCACACCCGCATGCTGCTCGTGGACGGGCTGGACGACGGCTTCCTCGCGGTCGACGAGGAGGCGTGGGACCGCGCCGACATGCTGTACCGGGCGGCCGGCAGCCTCCAGACGCTCACCTTCCTGGCGTGCGCCGTCGTCTTCATCGTGTGGTTCCGCCGGGTCCGGCTCAACGCGGAGGTGTTCGACCCGCAGGCTCATTCGAGGCGGCCGGGCTGGGCGATCGGTGGCTGGTTCGTGCCCGTCGGCAACTTCTGGCTGCCGTACCGGGTGGCGAGCGGCGTCTGGACCGCGAGCGCGCCGACCGACACCCCCGGTGGCCGGTCCGCCGCCCCGCGCGGACTGCTGAACGCCTGGTGGGCGGCGCTGGTCGGGACGGAGATCCTGTCCCGGGCCGCCGGCCGCGTCTACGACAAGGCCGAGACCGGGCAGAAGATCATCGACGGGCTCGACATGATCGCGTTCTGCGACGCGCTGGAGATCGCCGCGGCCGTCCTGGCGATCCTGTTCGTCCGCCGGCTGACGGAGATGCAGACCCTGCGTGCGATGACCGGCGCGCTCCCCGTCGAGCGGCCGCCGCTCCAGGCGCACTGAGGCCACGCGCACTGAGGCCACGCGCGCCGGCGCGGCGGTAATCGGCCAGCGGCAGTGACGCTTTTCGGCCATTCGGCGCTGAATGCGATAACAGGAAGCGCTGCGCCCCCTGTGTCCCGGCACGGACACGTACGGGGCCGACGGGAGACGCCGATGAGCCTGCTCGAACTGATCGCCGCCGCCGACGAACGCGGGCTCGCCGCCGGTGCGGCCGCGTGCCTCGAACGCTGTCTGCCCCAGCCCGCCCCGGGCGACGAGCCCGACCCGCTCCGCCCGCTCTGGGCCGGCTGTGCCGACCCCCGGCTCTGGCCCGCCCGGCTCGCCGAGGCCCGCGCCGCACTGGACTCCGTCGCGGGCCCCCTCGCGGACCCCGGCGAGCCGGTCGGGCGCGTCCGGGACCTGCTGGCCGGGGCCCCGGACGACCGGGCGGGCGAGGCGCTGCGCGTCTGGGCCGACGCCTGCTCGGTGCTGGCCCTCGAGCTCCACCTCGGGCACGACGCGACCGGGCCCGCCGCAGCGGACCGGGTGGCCCGCTGCCGCGCGGGCGACCTGTCCGGGGCCGGGCCCCTGCTGGCCGGTGAGGTGGCGCGGCAGGTCCGGATCCTGGAGATGCTCGCGGGCATCGACGACGCCGCCCCCGCCGGCGCCGGGCTCCGCCAGGTGCTCGACGTCTCGACGGAGGGCCAGCGGGTGCTGCGCGCTGCGGCCGCCCGACGGGCCAGGGTGCGGCGCTGAGCCCCGCCGGGCGGGATGGGCGCTGAGCCCCGCCGGGCGGGTGCGGGTGCGGCGCTGAGCCCCGACCGCAGGAGCTACTCAGCCGCCACCGCGGGGGCCTCCGGGGCCTCGGGGGCCTCGTCCTTCTCCTTCTTCTCCTTCTCCAGCTCGGCCGCGCGCCGGTCGATGGCCGGGGCCAGGGCGAGGACCCCCAGCGGGGCGACGACGCCCGCCAGTGCGCAGAACCACCACAGGAAGGCGGGGCCCGCACTGGCGTAGAGGGCGGTTCCCACGGTCAGGGCCAGGAAGCGCGACGAACCCCACAGCCACTGGAAGGCGCCCTGGTAGCGGCCCCGGGCGTGCTCGGGCGCGATGCTCTGGATCGTCGCCGAGTGGATACCGCCGATGGCCGCCTCGCCGACGGACCACACCACGACGGTGGCGGCGTAGGTCCAGACGTCGTGGGCGAGTCCGGTGAGCGCGACGCCCAGGCCGATGAGCCCGGCCGCGCAGACGTAGACGCCGAGCGGCCGGAACTTGTCCAGGACCGTGGTGGCGATGGGCTGGAGGACGACGACCACGACCGCGTTGACGGTGGCCATCAGGCCGAGGATCTTGGGCGAGAGCCCGGCGTCGCGGATGGAGAGCGGCAGGGCCGCCTCGGTCAGCGAGTAGATGGCGAGGGTGATGCCGAAGAGGGGCAGCAGCCCGCGCATCAGCGGGTCGCGGAACACCACGCCGTACCCCCTGGTCGGCCGAGCGGCGAGGGGGATGGACCCCTGCCTGTCGGCGGGCAGCAGGCTCGCGATGATGAACGCGTAGGCGATCGAGCAGGTCCCGTCGACCAGGAAGAGCAGCCAGTAGCCCTCCTCGGCGAGGAATCCGCCGAGGATGCCGGCCCCGGCGCTGCCGATGTTGACCGCCCAGTAGACGAGCGAGAACGCGTTGCGACGGCGTTCCGCGTCGACGGACGCGCCGAGGATCGCGTTGGCCGAGGGGCTGACCATCGTGCCGCAGACGCTGAGGAGGGCGGCCGCGAGGGCGAGCGACACGAGGTTGGGCGCCACGAAGAGCAGACCGTGCGAGACGGCGGTGCCGACGAGCCCGGTGATCATGGTCTGGCGGCGGCTCCAGCGGTCCGCGAGCACCCCGCTGAGCAGCGGGCCCACGAGCGTGCCTATCCCCAGACAGCCCAGGACGTAGGTGACTTGGGAGGTGCTGACGTCCCGTGAGCCGAGGTAGTAGACAAGGAAGGGCACTACCATGAAGCCCAGACGGTTCACGATCGTTCCGCCGAAGATGATCCAGGCGGTGCGGGGGAGGCCCTTGTAGGAGGAGAACATGGCCGCATGATGTGCGGCCTGCGAGGGCCCGGCAAATGATTCAGCGATGACTGAATGGTGGAGGGGATCCGCCCTGGCGGAAATGGAGTTCTCCGCGAGCGACCTGGCGCGCATGCGGTTCTCGATCTCGCCCATGTGGGAGGTCGTGACGAGCTACCGGCTGCTGCGCGCCGCCCGTCCTGCCGCCGTCCACCTCCCCTGGGCCGAGCAGGTGCGCCCCCGTCTCGCGGAGGCCGAGCTGGACCGGGGCTGGCTCGCCGCGCTCATCCCGCCGAGCGGCTACCTCCCGGACTTCCTCAACCCCGCCCCGGCCGGTCACGCCCCCGCGCTGCACGAGGAGCTCGACGCGATGCGGGGCTCGACGGCCGCCGCGGTGCGCCGGGACCTGGAGCACCTGGGGCACCATCTGGGCCGGTCCGCGACGCGGGTGCGGGCGCTGGACGCCGACCCGGAAGGCAGGCTGGCCGAACTCACGGAGGAGATCGAGCGGTACTGGGAGCTCGCCCTCGCGCCGTACTGGCAGCGGATGCGGACCGTCCTCGACGCCGATGTCTTCCACCGCGCGCGCCAGGTCGCCGAGTACGGTGCGGGCGCCCTCTTCAACGGACTGCACGCCAAGATCAGCTGGGACGACAACACCCTGCGGCTCGTCCGCCGTCAGGAGACCCTCCACCGCACGACCAAGGGCGCGGGGCTGCTGCTCATCCCCTCGGTCTTCGCCGGACCGGGCGTGCTCACGGTCGTACGCGGCGAGGAGCCGCTCCAACTGGCCTACCCCGCACGGGGCGTGGGAGTCCTCTGGGACCGGCCCGCCCCCGCACGGTCCGAGGCGGTCACCGCTGTGCTCGGCCGCTCGCGCACCCTGCTGCTCACCGAGCTCCAGGCACCCGCCTCCACCACCGAACTGGCCCGGCGCACCGGCATCTCGCCGGCCGGGGTCTCCCAGTTCCTCACCGCGATGCGCGACGCCGGACTCGTCAGCGCGCACCGCGCCGGCCGGTCCGTGCTGTACGCGCGCACGTCGGTCGCCGACGAGCTGCTCGGTACGCGGCCGGGCTGAACGGCCGCACGCCCCGCCCCGGGGAAGCCCCGGAGCGCGACGCCTTCCTCCTGGATGCGGACGACTAGAAGCGGACGACGACCTTGCCCGTGGCGTCCCCCCGACCGATGCGTTCCAAGCCGTCCGGCACGAGCCGGTCGAGGGTGATGACCTCGTCGAGCGCCGTCGTCGCGATCTTTGGGTGCGCGGTGAGCAGGGACAGCGCCTCGGGGAGATCCTGGTCGCAGATGTGGACCTTGGACGTGTCGAGCGTGATCTCCTCCAGGACCAGCCGGGTCAGGTCGAGCGGCGAGGGGTCGCGGTGGAGGCCGACCAGCCGCACGAGCCCGCCCCGGCACACCGCGTTCATCGCGGTTGCGAGGCCGGCGACCGCCCCCGACGCCTCGATCACCACGTCCGCGCCGTGACCGCCCGTCACCGCGCGGATCGCGGCGCTCGCGTCCTCGCGCGAGGCGTCGATCAGCAGCCCCGCGCCCGCCCGGCGGCCGGTCTCCAGCCGGGCGGCCGAGACGTCCACGCCGACCGTGTCCACCCCCCGGGCCGCGCAGGCGGCCACCGCGAGGGAGCCGATGCCGCCCAGGCCGATCACCACGACCGTCCGGCCCGGCTCGGGGGTGATGCCCCGTACCGCCCGCAGGGCCACGGCGAGCGGCTGCGCCATGATCGCGACGTCGGCGTCCAGACCGCCCGCCGAACGGCTGATCCGGGCCGGGACGTTGACCCGTTCGGCGAGACCGCCGTCCACGTGCAGCCCGAGCGTGTAGTACCGCGCGCAGACGTTGGTCCGGCCCCGTGCACACCAGCGGCACTCCCCGCAGGAGACCCCGGAGCCCGGGACGACCAGGTCGCCCGGTGCGAAGGTGTCGACGCCGGGGCCGGTCGCGACGACCTCGCCGACCATCTCGTGGCCGATGACCAGCGGGCCCTGGTGGCCGCTCGCGAAGTGCGGTTTCGCCAGCGGGATCAGGTGCGGGCCGGAGGCGTACTCCTCGACGTCCGTGCCGCAGATGCTCGCGCGCACCATGGCGAGCTGGATCTCCCCGGGCCCGGGGGCCGGGGGATCGGGCCACTCCTGGACCCGGACGTCGCGCCTGCCGTGGAATACAGCGGCCTTCATGACAGTGGTCTCCCTGGGGACGGGGGGCGGATCAGGCGGAGGGGGCCGGTGCCTCGTGCAGGAGCGCACCGACGTGGGCGCCGTTGGCGACGTTCACCACGACGTCGCCGGCGGCGGAGGGAATGGCCCGGACACTGCCGCCGATGAAGCCGTTGACGCCGGTGATGATCCCCCACACGGGGCGGAACCGGTCCACGCCGCCGCCCGGGACCGGCACGGTCTCCTGGGCCGGCCGCACCCGGCGCTGCAGCACGTGCGGGCTGTCGAGCGCGGCGAGCACGTGCGTGCGCCAGGCCTCGGGGGTGAGGTCGTCGGCCCAGCCGAGCACGACGCCCTTGCCGCCGGAGAGCGACGTGGGCTTGAGGACCAGGTCGTCGGCGTTGGCCAGGGCGTAGTCGACGAGGTCGACGCGTTCGCCGTTCTCCAGCGTCACCTCCTCGCGGCGGACCCGCCGCGTCCACGGCAGGATGCGGTCGAGGCTCGCGAGGGTCTCGGCCGGGAACAGGTGGCGGTTGCCCTCCTCCGAGAGCAGGGAGAGGGCCGCCTTGCTCGCGTAGGCGGAGGTGTCGAGCGGGGTGAAGACCTTGACCTCGCCCCGGCGCGCGGCGTCGAAGACGGGAGCGGTCAGCCGGGGGGCGTCCGGGGTGATGACGTCACGGATGAGGAAGGTGCGCACGATGATGTCGACGGCCCGCTCGCCGAGCCACACGCGTCCGTCGCGCACCTCCAGCTGACCGAGGTGACAGGGGGTGGCGTCGAGGCCGAGCCCGGCCCAGCGCTCGCACAGCTGCGTCATGTAGGGCAGCTCGTCGGAGAAGGCGGAGGGCCATTCGGTGAGCGCGACGACCGGGTGGTCGTCGGCCGAGAAGCCGGTCTCGGTGAGGATGTTGTGGACCTGCTCGCGCAGCGAGTCGACGAACGTCAGCCCGTGCCGTTCGGCGAACTCGGCGAGGACGGGGACCTCAAGGAGCTCACGGCAGACGTCGACGTTGTCCACGCCGCCTATCGCGCTGCCGATGTTGAGTTCGAGGAGCTTGAAGCCGGTCCCGTCGCAGACCAGGTCGGCGCGGCTCTGCCGGGTCATCCGCTCGCCCCGGTTCTGCATGACCGCGTCGACCTGCGGCTCGGTGAGCCCGACGGCGCGCGCGAAGGCGGCGAAGTCCCCGCCGAAGAGCCTCTCGGGCAGGCTGTCCAGCGCGCTGAGGAGGTTGTCGAGGTCCCCGGCGAGCCGGCCCAGTTCCTCACCGCCGAGGAAGACCGGGCGCGCGAGCCACAGGCCCACACCGTTGGGCTTGTCGCTGTTGAGGATCTTGTTCTGCGGCAGGGCGCCGAGCAGCTCCTCGCTCGACAGCCCCGCGGCCTCCAGCTCCGCGAGGTACTTCTCGGTCAACGTGACGCGGTCCATGTCGTGTCTCCTGATCGTGGTGCGGCGGGCGGGTGCGCCGCCGCGATGACTGCGTGGGGCGGGCCGGGGTCACTCGGCGGCGGTCGTGGTCGCCTTCCCGGGCGCGGAGGCGGGCGCGGGCACGGGAGCGAAGGCGACCGCCCCGGCGGGCAGGCTCCGCTCGACGCGTACGAGCACGGCCGCGCCGAGCGCCGCCGTGGTCGCGACGAGCAGCCACGGCAGACGGCCGTCGACGGCGAGCAGCGAGGTGAACACCATCGGGCCGAGGGCGTACGCCAGTGACCAGGACAGCTGATAGGTGGCCAGGTAGCGGCCGCGCAGCTGCTGGGGCGCGGCGAACTGCGACAGCGCTCCGGAGGAGGGGCTGTACACCATCTCGCCCACCGTCATGACGAGGACCGCGGCCAGCAGCCCGGCGAGCAGGAGCGGTACGCCGTGCGGCCGGACGGTGCCCAGCGCCGCCTGGCCGAGGAAGGCGACCGAGAAGAGCGCGGCGCCCGCGGCGGCGGCCCGGGTCCGGGTGGTGAAGCGGCGCCGGGAGAGCGCGGCGACGGGGACCCCGAGCGTCGCGCACAGCACGGTGTTGAGGAGGAAGGCGCTGCCGACGAGTCCGTCCGGCAGGTCCAGCACGCCCGCCGCGTACAGCGGGAGGAGCGAGGTGAGCGCGGAGAAGCCGAGGGCGACGCAGAGGTTGGCGTAGACGAGGCCGAGGAAGGGCCGGTCCTTGGCGACGACCCGGTAGCCCCCGCCCCGGGCACGCGGGACTGCCGGGTCGCGCGGCGGCGCGGGCGGTGTGCGCGAGGCGAGGAACCCCGCGGCGACGAAGCTCGCTCCGTTGAGCCACGCCGTGACGGTGTAACCGAAGTCGCCCGCGGTGGCGATGACGACCGAGGCGATCAGGGTTCCCGCGCCGAGCCCCGCGTTGTTCAGGCTGCGGCTGAGCGCCTGGAGCCGGTCCCGGTCGGTGCCCGCGGCGAGTTCGGCCAGCCGGGCGTCCTGGGCGGGCCGGAAGGCGCGGGTGCCCACCGAGGTGAACAGCGCCACGACGACGAAGACCGGCAGGGAGTGGGCGAGTGGGAAGCAGGCGAAGCTCAGCCCCCGCAGGACGTACAGGGAGATCTGCATGGTGCGGGCGCCGAAGCGGTCCACCGCGATGCCGACCAGGGGGACCGCGGCGATGCTGACGAGCCCCGTGACGGTGAGGACGAGCCCGATCAGCGGCAGGGGCAGGCCCGTCACATGACGGAAGAACACCAGGCTGAACGGGACGTACATCCCGGAGCCGACCGCGTCCACGGCGATTCCGGAGACCAGGGCGCGTTCGCCCGGGAACCGGGGGCGGAGAAAGGACATGCGTCTCCCAATGTGCGAGCCGGTACACCGCCGGCTCCCGGTAGGTGCTGGGTGGGGCTGATGCGGGTCAGGACGGCGGGAAGGCCGTGGCCGCCGTGAGGAAGGCGTCGTTGTCGGCGGGCAGACCCAGGGTGACGCGGACTCCGGCATCCGGCACGGCCCGTACCGAGATCCCCGCGCTCGCGCAGTGCGCCCCGAAGGCCGCGGCGCTCTCGCCGAGCGGCAGCCAGAGGAAGTTGGCCTCGCTCGCCGGCACCCGCCACCCCAGCGCACGGAGGGCGTCGGTGACACGGGTGCGCTCCGCCGTGATGATGTCCGTCCTCCGCCTCACCTCCCCGCCCGAGCGCAGGGCCGCGACGGCGGCCGCCTGGGCCACACTGCCCGCGCTGTACGGCAGATACGCCTTGCGCAGCACGCCGATCACGCGGGGGTCGCCCGCCGCGTAGCCGATGCGCAGCCCGGCGAGCCCGTAGGCCTTCGAGAAGGTCCGCAGCACGACGAGCCCGGGGCGGCCGGGCAGGAGGGAGAGCCCGTCGGGCGTGTCCGTGCCGCGCACGTACTCGTGGTACGCCTCGTCCAGGACGACGAGGCAGCCCGCGGGCACCCGGCCGAGGAACTCCTCCAGTTCCGCGCGGCCGACGACGGTGCCGGTCGGGTTGTTCGGGTTGCAGACGAAGACCAGCCGGGTGCGGTCGGTCACCCGTTCCGCCATCGCCGTGAGGTCGTGGACGCCCTCGCGCAGCTCCACCTGGACCGCGGTCGCCCCGGCGAGCCGGGTGAGGATCGGGTACGCCTCGAACGAGGGCCAGGCGTAGAGGACTTCGTCACCCGGTCCGGCGACTGCGGTGATCAGCTGCTGGGCCACGCCGACCGAACCGCAGCCGAGCATGATGCCCTCCGGGTCCAGGCCGAACCGCTCCGCGAGCTCGGCGACGAGGGCCTGACCGCCGTTGTCGGGGTAGCGGTTGACGCCCGCGGTCTCCTCCGCGATCGCCTGCGCCACCTTCGGCAGCGTGCCGAACGGCGTCTCGTTGGCGGCGAGCGCGTAGGAACGCCCCTCCGGGGACAGCGCGGGCTTCTGCGGCCGGTAGCTCACGAGGCTGCTCAAGGCCGCCCGGAACCGGGGGAGTTCGTCCGACCGGTCCTGAGTCAGGTCCTGGGGCAGGTCCTGGGTGTCGTGCGTCGTGGTCATGAAGGGGGTGTCCTCTCCGCGTCGGTCAGGCCGCACGCAGCGCGTCGCGCAGTGCGGTGGCGGGATCGGTGGCGGCCGGGACGTCGACCGCACAGCCGTTGGTCAGGGCGCGGCGCGCCTGCACCAGGTCGCGGGGGCGGTCCACGGTGAGGACCGCCCGCAGCCGTCCGTCCTCCAGCCACAGGACGGCCCAGTCCGGGTCCTCGGGCGAGCCCCGCAGCACCACCTGGTCGGCGCCCCGGTGGTCGCCCGCGTACTGCACGGTCCGGCCGAACTGCTCCGACCAGAAGTACGGGACCGGGTCGTGGCACACGTCCTCGCCGAGCAGCGCCGCGGCAGCGGGTTCGCTCGCCCTGAGCGCGGTGTCCCAGTGCTCGACCACCATGCGCCGTCCGTACCGCCGTGACCACCAGGCGGCGCAGTCGCCGAGCGCCACCACCTCGGGCCGGGCGGTGCGCAGGGACTCGTCGACGACCACGCCGCGCGCCAGGGCGAGCCCGGAGCCGGCGAGCCAGCCGACCGCGGGCCGGGCACCGATGCCCACCACCACGACGTCCGCCGCGAGGAACTCCCCGTCCGCCAGGCGCAGTCCGCCCGGGTCCACCGAGGCCACGGCGGTGCCGCAGCGCAGGGTGACCCCGGCCGCCGCGTACCACGGGGCCGTCCACGCCCCGATGTCCGCTCCGACCGCGGCGGCCAGCGGAGCCGGGCCGGCCTCCAGGACCGTGACCCGGCAGTCCTTCCCGGCCGCGACCGTGGCGATCTCGGCGCCGATCCAGCCGGCGCCGACGAGCGCCAGGCGGGTGCCCGTCCGCAGCAGCGGGCGCAGGGCGCGCACGTCGTCCACCGTTCGGACCACGTGCTGCTCCCCGTCGCCGGGCAGCCTGAGGGGTTCGGCGCCGGTCGCCAGGACGAGGCCGTCGAAGGGGAGCGGACCGGCCGTCGTCCTCAGGACCCCGCCCGGCCGGCGGTCGTCCAGTTCGAGGGATTCGGCGCGCTCGCCGAGGCGCAGGCCGAGGCCCAGGCCGTCCCAGTCGGTGGGGAAGGAGGTGTCCTCCTCCTCGCGGGCCAGGACCGACTTGGTGAGCGGCGGGCGGTCGTACGGCGGGTGCGGCTCCGCGCCGACGAGCGTGAGGGCGCCCGGGTAGCCGCGGGCGCGCAGCGCCGCGGCGGTGTGCGAGCCGGCGAGTCCGCCGCCGACGACGACGATGTTCTCCATGGTCAAGTTGCCAGGTCTCCGTGGGGCGTGGGAAGGACGGGGCCGAAGGGGCGCGGGCTCCGGCGCCGCCCGGTGCGGGGCGGCGCCGGAGCCCGGCCGTTCAGTCGAGACCGAGGGCGGCGCGCATGGGCCGCAGCTTGGCGCAGGTCTCGGCGTACTCGACCTCGGGGTCGGAGTCCGCGACGAGGCCGCACCCGGCGTACAGCGACGCCGAGGCACCCCGTACGAGCGCGGAGCGTATGGCCACGGCGAACTCCCCGTTCCCCTCCTGGTCCGCCCAGCCGACGCCGCCCGCGTACCAGCCGCGGTCGAAGCCCTCGTTGCGGGCGAGCCACTCCAGTGCCTCGGCGCGGGGGTGACCGCCGAGCGCGGGCGTCGGCTGGAGCCGGGCGGCCAGGCCGAGGACTCCCTCCGCCGAGCCCTCGGGCAGCCGTCCCCGCACCGGCGTCGACAGGTGCTGGACGTTGGCGAGTTTGAGGACCCGGGGCCCGGACTCGGCCGTGACGTCGACGCAGGACTCCGCGAGCGCGCTGCTCAGCATCCGCACGACGACCTCGTGCTCGTGCAGGAGCTTCGTGCTGCCGGAGAGCTCTGCCTCCAGCGCCCGGTCCTCGTCGGGGGTGTTCCCGCGCGGGGTCGTCCCGGCGAGGCCCAGGGAGTGGACCTCCCGGTCCTCGACGCGGACGAGGTATTCGGGCGTCGCGCCGAGGAAGGTGGTGTCACCGTGGCCGAGGGCGAAGACCGTGGTGCCGGCGTAGGTCTCCCGCATCCGGCGCACCGCCGCGGGCACGTCGAACTCCCGGTCGGCGGTGACGTCCACGCGGCGGGCGAGCACCACCTTCTCGAAGTCGCCCGCCCGCATCCGGTCCGTGGCCCGGCGCACCAGGTCCTTCCACTCCCCGGCGGCGGGCGTGTCGACACTCGCGCGCGGTCGGGGGGAGGGCTTCGGCCCGCTCGTGTCCCGGGCGGCCAGGCACCGTTCGGCCCGCAGGGTCAGTGCCTGTGCGAGCAGCCCGGGGTCGTCGCTCCCGTCCACGAGGGCGTTGAGCCGCAGCTCCGCCGTGTGCGTGCTGCCCGGCGCCTCATGGGGTGCGGAGGAGCGCAGCTGGAGGAGCGGCACCCACAGCAGCGCCTCGGGCAGCTCGCCCGGCGCCCCGCCCGTACCGTCGCCGAACGCGAAGCCGCCGACGGCCAGGGGCCCCGCACCGTATCCGCTGCCCTCGGTGACCGCGTCGCGCACCAGCTCCGTCCAGGCGGCCCGGACGGCGGGGATGCGGCCGGCTCCCGTGCCGCGCAGATCGTGGGCGCTGCCGAAGGCGAGGACGGTCGTGCCGTCCCACGCCGACTGCCAGTACAGGGAGCGCCCGGCGTGGGCGCGGGCTCCCGCCCAGATGGCGAAGGGGTCGGCGAGTGCGCACGGGACGGCCCAGCTGACGAGGGCGTGGTGACCGGTGGCGCGGGCCCGCTCGACGCCCGCGCGGCAGGCGTCCACGAGCGCGGTCAGCTCGTCGGGCGTGAGGGTGAAGGCGCCGGGGGCCGGCGCGGTGTCGACGCTCATTCCTAGTACACCCCCTCGATGATGGACTGGCCGCTGTCGCCGCTGTGCACCTGGATGTCGGCGACGCCGTCCTGCGGATAGCCCGCGGTCGGGGCGACGCGGACGAGCGAGTCCCGCTCCAGCGTCCAGGGCACCAGCAGGTCACGGGAGAGAAGTCTGATGCGGGCCTGCCCGCGCTCGCCGTGAGCCACCTCGCGGGTGGGCTCCGCGGGGTCGACGACCTTGACCCTGCTGTACGGGTGGAACGGCACGAAGACGCACGGGTGGGTGTCCCCGGACTCCCGGGGGCGCTGCGGGGCGATGCCCATCATGGTGTTGCCGTACAGCCCGACGACGGCCGCGCCGGGGAACAGCTCCTCCTCGAAGGCCCGCAGCGTCTCCGGGCTGACGCTGGTGCCGGCCCAGACGATGCCCCGCACCTTGCGCTGTACGAGGTCGAGGAGGGCTTCGTCGGCGCAGAGGGCCTCCAGCACCGGCGGGGTGGCGAAGAGGACGGAGACGGGCTGCGTACTGAGCACGTCCCCGGCCTGCGCGAGGATGTGCTTGACGTAGCGCCCGGCCTCCTCGCCCCTGCCCTGCTTGACGCAGTTCTTCACCCAGCGGGGGTCGAAGTCGATGTAGTGGCAGAACGTCGAGCGCAGCTGGGCGAGCAGTCCGACGGAACGGCCGACGATGTGCGGGCCGGTGGGGCCGATGTGCAGCCAGTGTCCCTCGCCGGTCCCGGGCACCCCGTGGGCGGCGAGTACCTCGCTGACCCAGTGGACGCCGTTGCGCCGGGAGCGCGATTCGACGATGCGCTTGGGCGAGCCGGTCGTGCCGCCGCTGTCGAAGACCTGGAAGTCCCAGGGGTCGCCGGCGGTGCCCGCCGGAACGAGGTCGTCGACGGAGACGGCCCGCCACTCCTCGCTCACGTCGGGGAAGAGGTCGAGGTCGTCCCAGGTGCGGATGTCCGTCAGGGGGTCGAAGCCGAGGTCGGCGGCGCGCTTGAGCCAGAACGGGGACCCCGTCTCGGGGGAGAAGTGCCACCGCATCGCGGCGGGTACGAACTCGTCGGGCCCGAGGTCCGAGGTGAACGGGTCGGTGATGTGGCGCGACATGCTGCTCTCCAGGGGGCGGTCAGGCCGAGGCGAGGGAACCGGCGGGGCGGGCGGTCGCCGCGAGCGGGCGGCCCAGGGCCCCGAGGAGCGGGACCAGCTTCTCCATGAGGTCGGCGAACTGCGCGCCGTCGAGAGCCTGGGCGCCGTCGCACAGCGCGGCGCGGGCGTCGGTGTGCACGTCGATGATGAGCCCGTCGGCACCGGCGGCGGCCGCGGCCAGCGACATCGGTCCGACCAGGTGCGGCTTCCCGGTGCTGTGGCTCGGGTCGACGATGACCGGGAGATGGGTGAGGCGCTTGGCCTCGGCCACCGCGCTGAGGTCCAGCGTGAAACGCGTACTGCGGTCGTAGCTGCGGATGCCGCGCTCGCACAGGACGACGTCGTCGTTGCCCATGTGGAGGAGGTACTCGGCGGCGAGCAGCCACTCCTCGATCGTGGCCGACATCCCCCGCTTGAGCAGGACCGGCTTGCCCGCCGCACCGGCCTCGCGCAGCAGCTCGAAGTTCTGCATGTTGCGCGCGCCGATCTGGAGCATGTCGCTCTCCTCGGCGACGCACTCGACGTCCTTCGGCGTGACGACTTCGGTGACGACCGGAAGTCCCGTGCGCCGGCGCTGCTCCGCGAGGAGCGTGAGACCCGCGAGCCCGAGGCCCTGGAAGCTGTACGGAGAGGTGCGGGGTTTGAAGGCGCCGCCCCGCAGCACGATCGCGCCGCCGGCGTGCACCAGATCGACGATCCCGGTCATCTGTTCGGCGCTTTCCACCGCGCAGGGGCCGGCGATGACGACGAACTCGTCCCCGCCGAAAACCGCCTGGACATTCTTGCCGACGCGGACGCGGGTGTTCTCCTCGCGGAAGGCGCGGCTCGTGAGCCGCTGCGGCCCCGCCACCCGCAGGACGCGGGCGACATCCGGAAGACCCTCCAGCATGTCGGCCAGTTCCGGCGTTCCGGAACTCTCGGAGACGAGCACCGCGGAATTCCCGAGGATGGTTAACGCGGTATTGATGCCGTTTTTCGAAAGGACGTCGACTACGGTTCCGGCACTTTCTCTGGGTGCCGATGAATCCATTATGACGATCACGGAATGGCCTTCCAGGAGCCTATTACTTCGGTTCTCTTTTTGTGCCGAGGGTGACAGTAGCGAGCCCGTCGCCGACCCGCAAGCACCATTTTTCGATGGCCCCAAACGGGCATACCTACGAAAAGGTGCAACTGCTCTCATTCGCGAGGTAGCGGTAGCTATGCGCGTATACGTATGTAGAGGTGTGAAGAGGATGGAGTCCGGCAATCAAGCTGCGCATACCGGATGATCCACATGTAACGCCCGGCCGGGTTGCGGCTACCTGTGCAGGGACCGGTGCAGCGAGTGAAGGTCACGTGAACGTGGCGGCCGTGTCGGACGCGCCGCTTTATGGAATTCTGCACTCCGCATTTAGTTGAATGTTTAGTTTCTGATTTTCCTGGAGTTTCCCTTGTGCCGTGTTAGGTTCTCCCGGGTCCCGCCGCCCCGGCGGGTCGTTTCCGTTCGAGCGTGGAGTGCAGCGTGAAGCTGATCGACATTAGTCAGGGCTGGTCCGAGGGCATGCCCGCCTACGACGCGCCGTGGTATCCGGAATTCCACATTCAGCGCGCCATGACCCCGGCGTCCGACCCCTCGGGAACCGGCAGGACGTTCTCCAACCTGGAGATATTCCCCCACAACGGGACACATGTGGAGGCCGGCTACCACTTCTTCGAGGACCGGGAGAAGATCGACGAGGTCCCGCTCAGCACGTTCGTCGGCCGTGCCGTCGTCGCGGACCTCTCCTACAAGCGCGACCTGGACCCGGTCACGGGCGAGGACCTGGAGAAGGCCGTCCGCGACGTGTGGCAGGAGGGGGACCGGCTGCTGATCCGCACGGACCACCCCGACCGGTACCTCGGCCGCGAGGACTACTGGGACAAGCCCCCGTACCTCACCGTCTCGGCCGCCGACTGGATGGCCGACAACGGCACCACGCTCGTCGGCATGGACTGCATCACCGAGCGGCCCGACGACCGCAGCGGCCAGGTGCACCGCCGGCTGCTCTCCGCCGGCATCCCGATCCTGGAGAACATCCAGAACCTCGGCCTCATCGCCAACCCCGTCGTCCAGCTCATGGCCCTCCCCATCAAGGTCGCCGACGTGGAGGCCGCACCGGCCCGCGCCGTGGTCTTCGACGGCTGGCCGTTCTGACCGACCCGAGCCGCGACCCATACCGGTTCCGGGCCGGTCCGGCACGGTGCGCCCCCGGCGAACCATCGAACCGGCCCCGAACCGGCCCCGATCCGGAGGAAGTTGATCTGGCGTGCTGTTACCCGTACCCGCTCTCCGCGCCGGCGAGGAACGCACCTCCCGCGACACCCGTGTGCTGCACGGTGTCACCGGCGAACCCCTGGCGACCGTCCACGAGGTCCCGGCCCTCCTGGCCCGGCTGACGGTCAAGAACATGCGGCAGGCACCCGAAGCGGACGCCGCCGAACTCCTCCCCGTCCTCGCCGAGGCGGGCAGACTCTTCGCCAAGGCGACACTCGGCGGCCAGACCCCGGAGGAGTACTGCCACCTCCAGGCGCTCGCCTCCGGAGTCCCCGTCACGGTGGCCCGCGGCGTCCTGGAACGCGTCGCCCGCGACACCGAATCGCTCGGCGAGGCGGTCCGCCACCAGATACCCGCCGGCGCCGGCACCACCGCCCGCTGGGTACGCCGCGGCCAGGTCCTGTCCGTCATCGCCCCCAGCAACCACCCCGGCACGCACGGCGCCTGGCTCCAGGCGATCGCCATGGGCTACCGCGTCGCGGTCCGTCCCGGCGGCCGCGACCCCTTCACCCCGCTGCGCCTCGTCCACGCCCTGCTCACCGCCGGGCTCCACCCCGGCCGGATCAGCCTCCTCCCCGGCGGGCACGCCGCCGCGGACGCCCTCACCGAGGCCGGTGACCTGGCCCTCGTCTACGGCGGCGAGGACACCGTCGCCCGGCTGCGCGGCAACGACCGGGTCCTCGTGCGCGGACCGGGGCGCAGCAAGATCCTCGTGGACACCGAGGTGGACGAGGCGCTCCTCGACCACCTCGTCGCCGAGATCGCGGGCGACGGCGGGGTGCGCTGCACCAACACGACCGCCGTCCTGACCACGGGCGACCACCGGCTCCTGGCCGAGCGGCTCGCCGAACGCCTCGCCGCGCTCCCCGCCCACCCCGTCACCGACCCACGCGCGGTCCTCCCCGTGCGGCCCCGGCCCGAGGCCGAGGCGCTGCGCGCGGCCGCCGCACGCGCCGCCGGGACGGCCCCCGACCTCGTCGCCGCCCACCCCGGAGAACCGCTGGTCCCCGTCGGCGGGGAGGCCGTGGCACTGCGGCCCGCCGTGTTCCTCCTCGACCGCAGCGACCATCCGGCGCTGGCGACGGAACTCCCGTTCCCCTGCGCCTGGGTGGCCCCGTGGCAGGAGTCCGACGGCATGGCGCCCCTGGACGACTCGCTCGTCCTCGGCCTGCTCACCGAGGACGCCTCCCTCGTCGAGAAGGCCCTGGCCATGCCCGGGGTGCGCACCGTCGTCCACGGCCCCGTCGCCCGGTGGTGGCTGGACCCGTACCTGCCGCACGACGGCTACCTCGGCCAGTTCCTCAACGAGGCACGCGGCTACGCCCGCGTCTAGGGCCGGCGCGGTACGGGCCGCTCCCCGCAGCCTGCCCGTACCGCCACCCCGCCCCGCCGTACGACACATCTGCTCCCGTCCTCGTCCCACGCCACGACGCACCGAGGTACCCGACATGTCTGCTGCTTGCCCCGATCTCCCGCTCGTCGTCCTCCCCGCGAACAACCTGGTCCGGGCCGCGTCCCGGCCGGCCGAGCCCGTCGCGGCCGCGCTGCGCGACGCGGTGACCGCGCTGGAGGACCTCCACACCGAACTGCTGAACCCGCGAGGCGTGCGCGTGGCACCGCTGGGGGACGCCCTGGAGACCGCGGCGGAGGCCACGGCCCGGCTCGCGACGCGCGCCCGGGTCGCGCCGATGGACGCCGCCGCGCTCACGCCGATCGTCCCGAACCACACGTACTTCGGTGTCCGTACGGCCCCGATCGACGACGCCCGGCTCGTCTCCGAGGTCACCGTCATCGTCGCCCGGGCCCTCGCCGACCTGAGGATCGCGCGCCTCTCGCTGAACCAGCAGGCCGCCGAGGTCCTCGCGATGGTCCACGTCCTGCGTCGCCTGGACCCGCAGGACGCCGAACGCGACCCCGCGTCCCCCGAGACGCCCGCCGGCCCGGCTCCCGTCACCCCCGACCAGGGCGAACTGACGCGCTGGGTCATCACGCACCACTTCTACTTCGTGCTCAACCTCGCTGCGGCCGACTCCGTGAGGCGCGCGCTCGACGAGCACCGCGACGGCGAGACGGCGGCGGCCGGCGAAGCGCTGCGCGAAGCGGCCGTGTACGTACGCGCGTTCACCGCGGCGATGATCCAGTCCGGCGACATGTCGGCGCCCTGCTACGACGCCGAGGTCCGGCCCACCATGGCACCGCCCGCCGTTCCCGTGGCGCTCACCGGGCGCACCCAGCCGGAGCACAAGGCGTTCCGCAAGGCGATGCGCACCCTTGCGCAGACCTGGACCGACTCCTTCGAGAAGCTCGCCGCCGACGCCCCGGAGGTGGCGCTCGCCCGGGACGCACTCCTTGAGGCCGATCTCCAGGACATCGAGCAGCACGTCACCATCACCGCCGCACTCGTCGGCGACGACACCTCGATCATCCAGTCCGACGAGGCCGCGGGCAGCGCCATCGCCATGCTGCGCACCATGCGCCACACACGCGCCGAGCAGTACCGTCCGCTGATGCGCTTCGGGGACAACGTGACGCTGATCGCCGACTGACCGGGCCGACGACGGCTTCCCCCAAGAACAGAATCGGAGATCACAAGAGATGGCTACGCGTATCGCCCTGCTGGGCGGCCGGCCGAGCGTGCTGAAGTCGGCGGCGGAACTCGGCTGCGAGATCACCATGCTCGCCAAGCCCGGTGTGTACGACCCCGAGGCCGCGCGCCGCTGGTGTGCCGAGGTGATCGACGTCGACCTGGGCGACCCGCAGGCGGTCCTGGCGGCCGGGCGCGCGCTGCAGGCCCGGCTGCCCGTGGCCCGCTTCTTCTCGCCGGCCGAACTGGGGCTCGTCACCGCGGCCCGGCTCAACGAGGAGTTCTCGCTCGGGGGCAACTCCCTGCGCAGCGTCACCCTGCTCAAGGACAAGTCCGCGATGCGCCGCCACCTGGAGGGGACCGGGCTGTCCCCGGTCCGCTTCGCCGTCGTGCACAGCGCGGAGGAACTGGCCGGCTTCCTCACCGGACTCGGCGGCCCCGGCATCGTCAAGCCCCTCGACTACGGCGGCAGCCGGGACGTCCACAAGGCCGAAGGGCCGGGGCAGGCCGCCGAGGTCTGGGCGCGCGTCGAGGCCGCCGGACGCGAACGGATGCTGGTGGAGGAGTTCCTCACCGGCCACGAGGTGAGTGTGGAGGGCTTCTCGGCCGATGGCAGGCACACCGTCGTGGCCGTCACGGACAAGCTCCTCGGTACCGGCTTCGTGGAAGCGGGCCACTCGGTCCCGGCCCGCGTGGACGAGCGGACCCGCGAGGAGATAGCCGAGCTGACCGCGCGCCTGCTGGACGCGGTCGGCCTCGTCGAGGGCCCCTCGCACACCGAGATCATGATCACTCCCGACGGGCTGCGGATCATCGAGTCCCACAACCGGGCGGGCGGCGACAACATCCCCGAACTGGTCCGGCTCGCCTACGGGGTGGACCTCGTACGCGCCGCCGTCGCCGTCCCCCTGGGCATCGAACCCTGGAAGGACGAGGTCCCCGCCCCGCTCGGCGGCGCGGCGATCCGCTTCCTCGCGGCCGAGCCCGGTGTGGTGAGCGAGGTCGACCTGCCGGCCGACGGACTGGAGGGCGTCACCCTCGGCGTCAGGGCGAAACCCGGAACGGTCATCCCGCCGGTGACCTGGTCCGCCGACCGCGTGTGCGGCGAAGTGATCGCCGTCGGCCGGGACGCGGAAGAGGCCGTGACCCGCGCCGAGGCGGCGGCCGCCCGGATCCGGATCCGGACCAGCCCGACCGCCTGAGACCGCCCCCGAGCTTCCACACCGGTGAGGAAAACATGAATGCTTCCAGCGCCCCGGCGGTCGTCATCGTCGACGCCTACGCCAGTTCGCGCTGTCTCGCGCCGCTCTTCCGGGCCCGCGGCCATGACTGCGTCCACGTACAGAGCACGCCCGACATCCCCCCGAACTACGCACGCGGCTACCGCCCCGACGACTTCGCCGCGCACATCGTCCACCACGGCGACCTCACCGAGACGCTCCGGGCCCTGAGCGCGCACCGGCCGATCGCGCTGATTCCCGGAGTGGAACGCGCGGTGCCGCTCGCCGACGCGCTGAGCGAGCAGCTGGGCCTGCCGTCGAACGGCACCGCGCTGAGCCCGGCGCGCCGCGACAAGTACCGCATGATCGAGACCGTCAGGGCGGCGGGCGTACCGGCGGTCGAACAGCTCCGCACCACCGACCTGGACGAACTGCTGGGCTGGTACGAGAAGACCGGCGGCGGCCGGGTCGTGCTGAAGCCGGTCAGCAGCGCGGGCAGCGACGGAGTCTTCTTCTGCTCCGGCGCCGAGGAGGTCTCGGCCGCCTTCCGCTCCCTGCACGGCAGCACCAGCGTGCTCGGCCAGAAGAACGAGGCCGTCCTCGCACAGGAGTACCTGGTCGGCCACGAGTACATCGTCAACACCGTCAGCCGCGACGGCGTCCACCGCGTCTCCGACATCTGGAAGATGCACACCCTCGGCGCCAACGGCGTCGCCGAACTGGCCGCCGGCGCCGAGCTGCTGCCCCGGCGCGGACCCGAACAGGACCTCCTGGTCGACCACACCGTCCGGGTGCTCGACGCCCTCGGCATCGCGCACGGCCCCGCCCACACCGAACTCAAACTGACACCGGACGGCGTGCGCCTGGTCGAGACGGGAGCGCGGGTGTGCGGCGCCGACGTCCATGTGCCCGTCACGGCGGCGCTCGGCACCAGCCAGCTCGACCTCACCGTCGAAGCCGGCACCGACCCCGATGCCTTCCTGGCCGGAGCCGACGACGACTACCGCGTCGCCCGCCACGCCCGCATCGTCAACATGGTGGCCCCCCGGGGCGGAACACTGCGCTCCTACCCCCGGCTGGCCGAACTGCGCGCCCTGGACAGCTTCCACGACGTGCTCTTCCGCACCCGGCCGGGCGACACGGTGCACCCGTCCACCGACGACTGGACCTTCCCGCTCCGCGTCTACCTCCTGCACGAGACCGAGGCGACCGTCGCCCGTGACGCGCTGACCACGCGATACCTGGACGGGGACGGCTTCTACGAACTCGCCTGACCGGCACGGCCGTTGACAGCCGTGGAACGACGACCGGGGCCGCCACCCCCCACAGGAGAGGCCCCGGTCGTCTTCCGCGGGGCCGCAGGACGACCCCGTACTCATCTCAGCGCCGTGGGTGCGTTTTCTGTCACACCGGGGCGCGGCGATGGAATGTTGCGGGTTGTACAAGTCATGGACGCGGTGCACGCAGAGGACGTAGCGTGCTGAGTCGCGCAGGGTGGCGCGGCAGTGGTGACCAGCTGCGATTCGGACAGCAGGGCAGGGTTGAGGTAGTGCTGGGGGACGACGCGGGGCTTACTGCCGCGGTGCTCGCGGCACAGCACGGGGACGAGGACGCCTTCCGTACTGTGTACCGCGCTGTGCAGCCGCGGCTGCTGGGTTACATAAGGACGCTGGTGGGGGAGCCGGACGCCGAGGACGTGGCGTCCGAGTCATGGCTCCAGATAGCGCGGGATCTCGACCGCTTCACCGGGGACGCCGACCGCTTCCGGGGCTGGGCGGCGCGCATAGCCCGCAACCGTGCCCTGGACCATCTGCGGATGCGCGGCAGGCGGCCCGCCATCGGCGGCGACGAGACGGAGCTCTCCGACAAGCCGGCCGTCTCCGACACGGCCGACGAGGCGATCGAGTCCCTGGCCACCGGCCGCACCATGTCGCTCATCGCCCAGCTGCCGCAGGACCAGGCCGAGGCCGTGGTACTGCGCGTGGTCGTCGGGCTCGACGCGAAGAGCGCGGCCCAGACGCTCGGCAAGCGCCCCGGCGCGGTCCGCACCGCCGCCCACCGCGGCCTGAAGCGGCTGGCGGAACTGCTGCGGGCGGACAGCGTCGCCGCCGTGGACGGCGGCCCCGGCGGCCCGGGCGCAACGGTGGCGGCGGACGGCGGTCCGGTCGGACGGCCCGTCGCCGAGGCACCGGTCCCGCCCCGCGTGCCGGGCGGCCCCGAGGCGCCGTCGGTCTCGCTCCGGGAGAATGCGCCGGGCGCACCGGGCCGGACCGGGGGGCTCGGCGCCGTACCCGTACAACGCCTCCCGCACACCGGCCTGGTGGCTCCCGCCGGTGTGACGCATTCGCGTCTGTGGACGCAGAAGGACATGTGATGGCCGACGAGCAGTACGCATGGCTTGACAAGGAAGCGGCGGAGAAGTTGCTCCGCGGCGAACCGGTCGACCCTGCCGATGGCCGTCCCTGTCAGGACGCCGAACGCCTGGCCGCCGCCCTCGGCGACGCGGCCCGCACCGCCCTCCCCGCCACCGGCGAACTGCCCGGCGAGGCCGCCGCGCTGGCCGCCTTCCGCGCCGCCCCCAGCCGCGCCGCCGCTCAGGCGCCGGCCGCACACGGCGAGGGCCCCGAGACCGCGGTGCTCGCCCCCGTCCACATCGGCAGGGCCGCCTCCGGCGCGGGTGGCGGGGCCACGGGTCCGCGCGGTGACCGCCCGTTCCGCTGGAGCCGGCCCCTGCGCTTCGGCCTGGTCGCCTCCCTGGCGTGCTGCGCCATAGGAGGGGTGGCCGTGGCCGCCGGTTCCGGGATGCTGCCCGGGCCCTTCGGCCGGCACACCCCCTCGCCGGCCACCTCCGTCTCGGCCGCCGCCTCCCCGGAGGAACTCGGCGCCGACGCCGTCCCCGACGAGGAGACCTCCGCGCCCCCGCCGCCCGGCACCCCGTCCCCGGACGCCCCGCCCCCCGGCAGCGGCACCGGCGAGGACGAGGACACCGCGCGCCCCGAGGGCGGCGCCCCCCTGGACGGCAAGGGCGACGGGACCACCGGCACCGACCCGACGGGCGGCAGCCGGTCCGGCGACGGTACGGGCCCCGGCGAGGCCGGCTCCGACGAGGGCGCCGGCGCCTCGGACCCCGACAAGGGGAACGGCCGCTCCGGCGACGACGACGGGGACGCCGCCGGCGCCTGGTACGCCAAGACCCGGAAGGCCTGCCGCGACTACCGCGAGGGCAAGCTCGACGACGAACGCCGCACCCGCCTCGAAGCCCTGGCCAAGGGCGCCCGCAACCTGGACCGGTTCTGCGACCGGCTGCTCGACGGCGAGGGCGGCGAGGGCGGCGAGGGCGGCGAGGGCGGCGAGGGCGGCGAGGGCGGCGAGGACGGGCAGGGCGGCGACAAGAACGGCGGCCCGGCCGACGGGGACGCGGATCAGGGCGGCGACGCCGCCGGCCCGCTCCCCTCGATCCGGTTCTCCGAGTCGCCCGGCCCCTCGGCGGCGGCCATCGCCCCGGACCCGGCGCCGTCGGGCTCCGCCGCGGCGGACGACCCCCGGCCCACCGCCGGAGCGGCTGTCCGCTGACCGCACGTACCGGCCGGTGTGACGTTTTCCGGCCTCCCGACGCTGTACGGAATGAGCCGACTGGTCATCGGCAGCGCCCGGAGCCGGGGTTCCCCCCGTACCTGCGGCTCGGCGCACATGGCGCGGGCGGGACACGTTCCCCCGGTCCCGCCCGCGCCCCTCTCCGTTTCCGGTGCCGCTACTTGTAGACGACGACCTTGTCGCCGTTGCGGACCGCGGCGAACAGGGCCGCGATCTTCCCCTCGTCCCGGACGTTCACGCATCCGTGCGAGGCCCCGTTGTAGCCGCGGGCCGCGAAGTCGGACGAGTAGTGCACGGCCTGGCCGCCGCTGAAGAACATCGCGTAGGGCATGGCCGTGTGGTAGATCGTCGAGACGTGGTGCCGCGACTTCCAGTACACGGAGAACGTGCCCTCGCGGGTCGGCGTGTACTGCGAGCCGAACCGTACGTCCATCGACGAGACGACCTTGCCGTCGATCATCCAGGACAGCGTGCGGCTGTTCTTGCTGATGCAGAGCACCCGCCCGGTCAGACACCGCTTGTCCGGCTTCGCCGCCGGCCGGGTGGTCGGCGGGTTCAGCTCGGCGGCCGTCGGCTCGTGCGTCATGCCGAGGAGCCTCTGCCAGGTGACGGTGTCCGTCCTTCCGGTGCGCGACAGGCCGCGCTTGCCCTGGAACGACTGCACGGCGGCGACCGTGACGGTCCCGTAGTAGCCCGTGGGGGTGCGGTTGAAGTGCCCGATCTGTCGCAGCCGGGCCTGGAGTTCGCGCACCTGCTTGCCCTCGGACCCGCTCGCCATCAGGACCTTGCCCTGCGGATCGGCCGTGGGCGTGGGTGGGGGCGTGGTGCGGCTCGCGCCCGGCTTCGGCGAGGCCTTCGCCGGCTCCTTCGCCGGCGTGCTCGCGGACGGACTCGCGGAGCCGCCGCCCGGCTTCGCGTCGTCGGTGGGGGAGCCGCTGCTCTCCGGCGCGGAGGGCGCGGCCGAGGCACCGGACGCGGGCTGCTCCTTGCAGCCCGCGGTCACGGCGGCCAGCGCCACAACGGCCACGGCGGCGGCCGCCCCTCGGAGTGCGTAACCGCGCCCGGTCCTGCCCGTGCGTATCATCCCAGCCCCCTGTGTCCTCGGCCCCGGCGTCGTCGGCCCCTGAACCCGCGTATCTCATGGGACGGGTTCCCGCTCCACCCGGTTGCCGAATCCTGTCCCGCACTTCCCGTCGCGCTTCTGTGACAGAGAACGCACCTCCGCGCGCCGATACCCCCGCAAGACCCGCTTCCGGATCATTCCGCCCGCGTGCGAGACTCCGTCCCATGCTGGGTGTCACCGATCTTCCGACCTATCTCGCCGGCCTCGCGCTCATCGTCCTGCTGCCGGGGCCCAACTCCCTGTACGTACTGTCCGTCGCCGCGCGGCGCGGGGTGCGGACCGGGTACGTGGCCGCCGCCGGGGTGTGGACCGGCGACGCCGTGCTGATGACGCTGTCCGCGCTGGGCGCCTCGTCGCTGCTGCAGACGACGCCCGTGCTGTTCGCGATCGTCAAGTACGCGGGCGCGGGCTATCTGACCTGGATGGCGATCGGGATGCTGCGCGCGGCCGTGTCGATGTGGCGCGAGCGGCACCGGCGGGTCGCCGAGATCACGGACGAGGAGCGGGCCGAGGCGCAGGCTCCGGGGGCCATGGAGCGGCCGTACCGGCGGGCGCTGGTGGTCAGCCTGTTCAACCCGAAGGCGATCCTCTTCCTCATCTCGTTCTTCGTGCAGTTCGTGGACCCCGGCTACGCCTACCCGGCACTGTCCTTCCTGGTTCTCGGCACCCTGCTCCAGATCGCCAGCTTCCTGTACCTGTCGGCGCTGATCTTCGGCGGCACCCGGCTGTCCGCCGCCTTCCGCAGGCGCCGGCGGCTCTCGGCCGGCGCCACGTCGGCGGCCGGGGTGCTGTTCCTGGGCTTCGCGGCGAAGCTGTCGCTCAGCAGCGTCTGACGGGTCCTTCAGGGGCTACGGGTCACTCCGCCCGCAGATACGCCGACGTCGCCACGCGCCCCAGCAGCCGCAGCCGCGAGGCCCCGTCCGCCAGGTGCTTGTCCAGGGCCTCCTGCACGCCCGGCCACGACGGGTCGCCGTAGTCGTCGAGCACCACGACGCCGCCCGGGGCCACGATCTCCTCGACCCACTCCAGGTCCGCGGCCACCCCCGCCATGGAGTGGTCGCCGTCCACCACGATCACTCCGTACGTCCGGTCGCCCGCCTCCGCCCGCACCTCGGGGGCGCCGGAGAAGCCCTGGACAATCCGGGGGTGGTGCGTCGTGCCGCCCCCGGTCAGCGCCAGGTTGGCGCGCACCACGTCCTCGCGCACCGGGGTGCCCGTGGGGTCGGCGGGCTGCGAGGTGCCCGGCTGGAGCTGGGAGCCGGCCAGCGGGTCGACGATCGTCAGCTCCGGCTCGATGCCCGCCCGGTGCGTCATCCGGGTCAGCGCGGCGGCGAACAGCCCGTACAGCGTGCCGATCTCCAGGATGCGCCCGTCCGGCGGGGCCAGCAGCGGTACGGTCGCCAGCTTGCCGCACACGTTGGACGTCGAGCCCGCCATCCGGCCGACGCCCAGCGCCTCCAGCGCGACCACCGTGCGGTAGGCGGCCACCACACTGCGCCGCGCCGCCGCCCCGTTCCCGGCCAGGGACGCCACCTCGCCGACCAGCCGGTCGACCTCGCGGGCCGGCGGTATCCGGTGTGCGCCGCGTCCGGTGCCGTCGAGCAGCAGCTCCAGGGCGTACCGGCCGTGCCGATCCTCCTCGTACTCCCGTCGCAGAGCGGCGAGTTCACCGCGCAACGGCCCGGCGGCGCGCTCCACGCGCTGCTGGATGCGGCGGTCGACCAGGGCGGTGGCGGGGCGCAGGGCGCGCCGTGTCAGGCGGTTGTTCAGGAGGGAGACCATGGCTGGGAACGTACGCGCGAGCGCCGGGCCGCCCCACCACGCGAAGATGAAGTCTCGGTGTCGTCGCGGCTACGCGGCCGGGCGCCGACGCCCCGCCACCACCACCCCCGCCAGCCCCAGCAGCGCCACCGCCCCGACGAGGCCCCCCGCCTTCAGCCCGGGTGGCCGGAACGTGCAGTCGAGGACCGGCCGGTCGCCGCTCACCGGGGCCGCGACCAGCCCGAGGTACGAGCCGGCCGGGCGGCCCCCGCAGCTCCAGCCGGCGATCCGGGGTGCGGCGAGCACCGCCAAACCGCGCGTGCCTGCGGGGAGGTCGGCGCGTACAACGCTCCCGGTCACCGTCACCCGCGTCGCCCCCGTCCGCTTCAGCCCGGCCACCGCGTCGGCCAGCCGGACCCGGTCCAGGCAGCCCACGGCCTCGTGCGGCACGGTCCCGGGCCGGGCCACCCGCAGCGTCACCGCGAGCGCCCCGCCGCCGTCCCCCAGCGTGCGCAGCTCGGCCCTTCGCCCCGGCAACTCCCCTCGGTAATCGGCGACTTCGCCCGCCCCGAGCCGCGCGCGGCCGAACAGGTCCGGCGCCCACAGGTACACCTCGCTGCCGGCCGGACACGTCGCACGGAGGGTGTACTCACCGGGCCGCACCGCGTAGTCGTACGCTCCCTCGTCGGGCGCACCGCTCCCGTCCGCCGCACGCAGGGCGGTCGCCGGCACGGTGTAGACGGACGCGCCGAGCAGCTTCTCCTGGTTGCGGAAGGGGGAACGCCCGTAGCGCACCCGCTCGTTGTCAGCCCGGACCGTCACCAGCGGCGGCACCTCCGCCCGCGTCACCGTGACCGGGCGGGCGTCCGGGCGGTTCCAGCCCTGGTGCGGGTCGCGCGGCATGTGCACCCGGGCACCGACGGAGAACACCGCGTCGGTCACCGGGCTGTCCAGGTCGTGGAGGGCCCGACCGTTCGACGTCCAGCCGGCGCCCAGGGCGAGGAAGGTGCGGGTCAGCACGTCCGGGGTGTGGCTGCTGTAGTACGCCCCGCCCTGGCCGCCGACCAGCAGCGGATCGTTCGCCGTGCTCTGCTCCAGGCCGGGGTCCGTCCGGTAGCGCGGCCAGCCGTCCGCGTCGGCGACCGCCGCCGCCTGAAGGCGCTGGCGCTCGCCCCAGGGCGCGTAGTCGTCCAGCCGGCCCAGCCGCTGCCGGTCGGCGTACGCGGTCGTCGCGGCGGCCTGCCCGGCCTGCGCGCCGATCAGCAGCAGCGCGGCCAGCACGGCGAACCGCCCTCGCCGGGCCAGGACCAGGGCGCCCGCCACGGCTGCCAGTCCCGCCGCGAACAGCGGATACGTCCACGCGGTGACCAGGGCGCTGGACACGGCCCCGGCGGCGATCAGCACGAGCACCCCGGCGCCGCCCAGCAGCGCCCGCCGGTCCGGCCAGGCCCGGGCGACCGAGAGCCAGGCGGCGATCACCACGAGCCCGGACAGCACGAACGTCTGGCGGTACGGGCTGCCGTTCGGCGTCGCGAAGGCGTGCCACAGCAGATGCGTCGGCCCCCACTGCAACGACAGCGCGACCCCGGCCACGAGCCCCGCCCACACCAGGCGTTCGGCGCGCGGGACGGCACGGTGGAAGGCCAGGGCGCCCGCCAGGAGCAGGGCGCCGGTGCCGAGGAACAGTGCCGGGCTGAAGAAGCTGTACGTCGCCGGCAGCAACCGGGCCGCGACGTCGGGCCAGGCGGCCGGGGCGAACTCCCGCGTCCAGCCCGGGTAGGCGTGCCGCGTCCCGAGGAACACCGGCACCAGGACCGGCGCGGCCAGCCCGATCCCGAGCGCGACCGTCCGCACCGCCCGCCCCAGCCCCCGTACGTGCTCCCGCCGCGTCCCGTCCTCCAGCACCAGACGCACCACCAGCACCAGCGCCGCACCGAGCGTCGCCATGTACGCGGTGTAGAAGTTCGACACCCAGGCCAGCGTCACGAGCAGCGTGCCCAGGACCGGCCGGCGGCCCGTGCGCGCCCACTCGGCGGCCAGACAGAGCAGCGGGAACGCGATCAGCCCGTCCAGCCACATCGGGTTGTACACGGCCTCGATCACCGACCACCCGCACAGCGCGTACGAGGCCCCGAGCACCGCCGCCGCCCACTCCTTCCCCCGGCCCCGGCGCAACGCGGTCAGCAGCCAGGCCATCGCGGCGGCCGCCACGCCCGTCTTGACCAGCGTGACCACGTAGACGGCCAGGTCGATCCCGTCCCTGGGGAAGACCCCGACGAGCAGGGCGAACGGGCTGCTCAGATACGTACCGAAGTCCGGCAGAAAGCTCGTGCCGAAGCCGGACTGCCAGTTCAGCAGCAGTCCGCCGTCCGCCCGCCCGTGCAGCAGGTCCCAGAGCCGGGCGTGGAACGGGACGAACTGATTGCCCAGGTCGTTGACGCTGCGGGTGTGCGGACCGAACGGGTAGCTGCGGGCCACCGCGTCCCCGGCGCAGACGGTGAGGGCGGCGAGCAGGGCGGCCAGGGCGGCGGCCCGGGGGCGAGGGGACCGGGGTATCGGGAGTTTCCTCATGGCTCAGCCGGCCGCAGCCCTCTTCAGTGTGCGGGCCCGGCGCGCGATGCGGCGGACCGTCGCGTTGCGCGGGATGAACGTGAGCTGGGCGGGAATGGCCCCGGGCAGCCCGAGTGCGGTCAGCCGGCGTCGCTTGAAGTAGCGGCGCACGGCCTCGCGGTGGCCGCTCAGGTAACGCTCGGCGACGGGGCGCAGACCGGCCTGGAGCTGCGGTTGCATCGCGTAGCCGACCGCGCCGACGAGCCCGGCGGCCCCGCTCGCGATCTCCTCGGGCGGGGGCATCGACCAGCCGGTCACCGCGGCGGGGTCCGCCAGGTCGGGGAGCAGCGCGTCGACGATCGTGACGGGTATGCGGTTGCTGTTCTGGTACGGGCTGAGCTGGTGCAGCAGCGGGCCCGTGCCCAGGCGGGCGACCGGCAGCCCGTAGAACGAGGCGGCGGTCAGCAGGGCGGTGGAGAAGCAGCCGACGACCAGGGCGGGGCGCATCGTCTCGAACAGCGTCTCCGCCAGGACCGGGGTGTCGGCCACGGTGAGCTTGGCGCCAAGCCGTACCGCTTCCTCCTCAAGGGCCTGCGTCCAGTGGGCGGGTGCGCTGGGGTGCGGTTTGAAGACGATACGGGTGTGGCCGAGGGCGACCGCGCCGCGCACCATCCCGGCGTGCAGCTCCTCCTCCTGAGCGGGCGTCAGGATGCCTAGCGTGGAGAGGTACTGGCCGAGCAGCAGCGCCGGACCCGGCCCCTCGCCGGCGACGACCGGGGCGGCCACCGGATCGGTCAGCTCGCCCAGGACCTTCAGGAACGCGTCCGTCGGCACGATCTCCGGCTCCACCCCGAACTCGGTGAGCAGCAGGGGCTTCAGGCCCGGCACCAGGTCCAGGTGGAGGAGCCGGCGGACGCGGGTGCCGACCAACTGGTCCAGCCGGCTGCGGGTCGGCCCGTAGCTCATCAGCCCGTCCGCGTACACGTGCAGCGGGCTGTCCCCGAACACCGTCGCCAGCGCCTGGGCCGGGTTGGCCTGGATGGACTCGCAGGCCAGCTCGACCGGTTCGTCCCCGAGGTCCCAGGCCGCGCGCACCGCCCGCTCCCACAGCGGGGCGTCCTGCCCACGGGGGGACCAGCCGGCCGGATGGAACGGGCTGATGAAGTCGTTCCATGACCGCACCGCGTCGAACTCGTCGGCCAGCACCTCGAACCCGGGCCGGTGGTGGAGCGGGGTGCCGAGCTCGGGCGAGGGCGAGGTGTCGCTCACGACGAGGATGCGCCGGTGCTCGGAGCGCGGGCCGAACATGCCGGAACGCAGGGCCGCGACGAGCGTGGCGGCGGCGTACTGCGTGCACGCCGAGAAGATCTGGATGGTGGACCGCTTGCCGGGCATCAGGCCGCGACCTCCCGCGAGACGGAGCGCCGGCGCACCCGGCGCAGCCGGTCCGCGCGGCGCTCGCCCAGCGAATTCAGCGTTTCCGCGAGAACGTCCTGGGGCATGCGCCGCAGGGAAGCCGCACTCATCGAGCGCAATTTCCTTGCCACTGCTGGTTCGAACCTTTCGATCGATTCCAAATGGTGTGCCATGACCGCGCAATACGTGCGCACCGCTTTCGGCATCAGACGGTCCGCATCCGGATCCTGCGCTGTTTCCTCCAGCACCTGGTCGAACGCGCGGATGAAGTCGAGCTGGCGCACATCGCCGATCTGGGTCAGCGAGGAGGCGACCCCGCGCCGGTAGAAGACGCCGGGCAGGCCGACCGCCGCGAAGGAATCGGCCTCCCGGTGCAGCCGCCAGATCCAGGGCCGGTCCTCCGCCGTGCGCAGTCCGTCCCGGAACCGCAGCACCCCGGACTCCGCGAGCCTGCGGTGGTAGGCGCCGGCCCAGGCGTACGCGTAGTCCACGGGCGTCGACCGGTCGGCCGGAAGGATCACCTCGCGCGGGCTGACCACGGTGTCGCGCAGCCCGAACGGGACGCGGTGGACCGTGCGGACCCGGTCGGTGAACTGCACATGGTCCGTGCGGACGAAATCGCACCCCAGGCCGGTGATGGCGGCCAGCAGCCGCTCGTAGTGCCCGGGCACGACCCAGTCGTCGCCGTCGAGGAACGTGAGGTACTCGCCGCGCGCCGCGTCGATTCCCGTGTTGCGCGCGGTGGCCAGGCCCCCGTTCTTCTCGTGTGCGACCAGCACGGCACCCGGGAGTTCGCGCTCGGCGCGCTGGAGGATCTCCAGGGTCCCGTCGGCCGAACAGTCGTCGACGAGAATGAATTCGACGCCCTCGCGGGCGTTGGCCCGCAGACTTCTCAGGGTGTCGGGGGCGTAGGCCCGAACGTTGTAGAACGGCACGATGACGGAGAGCTTGACCACGCGGTACACGCTAGGGGCCGGTCCGGCATTTACCCTTGCCCCGACGGGTACGGCAGGTGAACGAAGAATGTCGGGACAATGAACCGGCCCGTTCCTCTGCCCCGCGACAGCCTTTCCGCCTGCTGATTCGCCGTTCGTCGGCACGCTGTTAACCCGCTGTTGCCGTCACGTTGGGCCGCGAATCCCAATGCCTTCCTAAATTCGAAGGCGTGCCACGACGTACCGAAAAGACGACCGCCCTCAGGGCAGCCGTGATCGCCGACTCCGACACCCGGTGGAAGTGGGGCGCGCTCACCGCGCGCCGCCTCACCGCCCCCGTGTCCGGGGCGCCCGCACAGCGGGTGGAGATCAGCGGGCTGCTCCTGCGCGGCCGGGCGACCCCCACCCCCCGCCAGCTCGCCGAGGTCGGCGACGTGGGGATCGACGCCGACCGGGTCCGCGAGGTCACCGCCGTCGAGTTCCTGCACGCCGTACGGGACGAGGGGTACGACGTCGTCGTCCTCGCCCTCGTCGGCGGCGCCGTCCAGGCCATGCTGCACGGCATCGCCGCGCTCCGGCTGCCCACGAGGCCCGTCCTCGTCACCGGCTACGTCGGCGTCGTCTACGAGAAGCTCACCGACGGGCTCCTGCTGCGGCACGGCGCCGACGTCGTCCTCGCCAACTCCCGCCACGACGCCGAGCGTTTCCGCGCGGTGTACGAGGGAGTGGGCGCCGACGCCTCGGCCGTCACGGAGGCCGCCCTCCCGTTCCTCGGCGGCGACCCGTACCGGCCCGAACCCGGCCGCGACACCCTGGTGTTCGCCGCCCAGCCCTCCGTACCGGAGAACCGCGCCGACCGGACGTACCTGCTGCGCAGGCTCGTCGAGCACGCCCGGCTGCACCCTGGCCGCGAGGTCCTGCTGAAGCTGCGCTCCAAGCCCGGCGAGCACACCACGCACATCGAGGAACTGCCCTACCAGAAGCTGGCCGAACGGATCCCCGGCGGCCTCCCGTCCAACCTCCGCCTGGTCTACGGGCACATGGGCGAGGTCCTGGACCGCACCGACCTCCTCGTCACCGTCTCCTCCACGGCCGCCCTGGAGGCCCTGCACCGCCGCATCCCCACCGCCGTCCTCACCGACCTCGGGGTGCGCGAGGCGCTCGGCAACCACCACTTCACCGGCTCCGGGCTGCTCACCTCCTTCGACCACCTGGACGCCGGCGCACGCCCCCGGCCCGACCCCGCGTGGCTGGCCGGTCAGGGCGTCGCCGCCGACGGCAGCTACGCCACGGCCTACGACACCGCCCGCGCCCGGGTCACCGCACTGCTGGCCCGGGGCCGGCTGGACGACCCGGCGCCCTACTACACGCCCGCCACCGCCCCCGGCTACCTCCCCGGCATCCTCGCCCGCCACCACCTGGCCCCCGACGGCCACCCGCTGCCCGGCGCCACCGCGCCCCGCGAGGCCGGCCGGGTCAGGACGGCGGTGCGCGAGGCGGTCCGGGACGCGGCCCGGGGCGCGTACCGGCACGGCGTCCAGCGCGTCGCCCCGGTCGTCCGGCGGATGGGCGAGCTGTGAACACCACCTCCGAGCCACTCACTGGAGCACCGATGAACCGACCCACCGTGCTCGCCGTGATCCCCGCGCGCGGCGGCTCCAAGGGCGTACCCGCCAAGAACCTCGCCAGGGTCGGCGGCGTCCCGCTCGTCGCCCGTGCCGTCCGCGCCTGCCTGGCCTCCGGCGAGGTCACCGACGTCGTGGTGACGACCGACGCCCCCGCCGTCGCCGAAGCGGCCCGCGCGGCGGCCGAAGCACTCGGCGAGGGCGCCCGGCTGCACTGCGTACAGCGCCCCGAGAACATCGCCGGCGACACCGCGACCAGCGAAGCCGCCGTGCTGCACGCCCTCGACGCCTACGAGGCCACGCGGGACCGCGCCGTCGACGTCGTCCTGCTCGTCCAGTGCACCAGCCCCTTCCTGACCCGCGAGGACATCGACGGGGTCGCCGCGGCCGTCGCCCGCGAGGGCGCCGACACCGCCGTCACCGTCGCCCCCTTCCACGGCTTCCTGTGGCGCGACGGCACCGAGGTCGAGGACCACAACTACGGCGTCAACCACGACAAGCGGGTCCGCCCCCGCCGCCAGGACCGCCCCGAGGACCTCCTCGAAACGGGCGCCGCCTACGCCATGGACGCCGCCGGCTTCCGCACCCACCGCCACCGCTTCTTCGGCCACACCGCGCTGGTGCGCACCGACCCGGCCCGCGTCCTGGAGATCGACGACCCGCACGACCTGGCCCGCGCCCGCGCGCTCGCCCCGATCGTCGACCCGGCCCCGCTGCCCACCCGCGACGACGTGGACGCCGTCGTCCTCGACTTCGACGGCACCCAGACCGACGACCGGGTCCTCGTCGACGCCGACGGCCGCGAGACCGTCGCCGTGCACCGGGGCGACGGGCTCGGCATCGCCGCCCTGCGCAAGGCGGGCATCCCGCTGCTGATCCTCTCCACGGAACAGAACCCCGTCGTCGCCGCCCGCGCCCACAAACTGCGCGTGCCCGTCCTGCACGGCGTCGACCGCAAGGACCTCGCGCTCAAGCAGTGGTGCGACGAGCAGTCCCTCGCACCCGAACGCGTCATGTACGTCGGCAACGACGTCAACGACCTCCCCTGCTTCGCGCTCGCCGGCTGGCCCGTCGCCGTCGCGAGCGCCCACGACTCGGTACGCGCCGCGGCGCGCGCCGTGACGACCACCCCCGGCGGCTCCGGCGCCATCCGCGAGATCGCGGCCTGGCTCCTGGGCCCCACCCTCACCACGGCCCCCACCTCAGTCCCCACCGAGTAAGGAACACCCTCATGAGCACCTCCCGCCTGCGCACCCTCGGCAACCGCACCGCCGGCCCCGGCAACCCCGTCTACATCACCGGCGAGATCGGCATCAACCACAACGGCGACCTCGACAACGCCCTCGCACTGATCGACGTGGCCGCCGAAGCCGGCTGCGACGCCGTCAAGTTCCAGAAGCGCACCCCGGAGATCTGCACCCCGCGCGACCAGTGGGACATCGAGCGCGACACCCCCTGGGGCCGCATGACGTACATCGACTACCGCCACCGCGTCGAGTTCGGCGAGAGCGAGTACCGGGCCATCTCCGAGCACTGCGCCGAGCGCGGCATCGACTGGTTCGCCTCCCCGTGGGACACCGAGGCCGTCGCCTTCCTGGAGAAGTTCGACGTCCCCGCCCACAAGGTGGCCTCCGCCTCGCTCACCGACGACGAGCTGCTGCGCACCCTGCGCGCCACCGGCCGCACGGTGATCCTCTCCACCGGCATGTCCACCCCGCGCCAGATCCGGCACGCCGTCGAGGTGCTCGGCTCCGACAACATCCTGCTCTGCCACGCCACCTCCACGTACCCGGCGAAGGCCGAGGAGCTGAACCTGCGGGTCATCCACACCCTCCAGCAGGAGTACCCCAACGTCCCGATCGGCTACAGCGGCCACGAGACCGGCCTCCAGACCACCCTCGCCGCCGTCGCCCTCGGCGCCGCGTTCGTCGAGCGCCACATCACCCTGGACCGCGCCATGTGGGGCTCCGACCAGGCCGCGTCCGTCGAACCGCAGGGCCTCACCCGCCTCGTCCGCGACATCCGCACCATCGAGGCCTCCCTCGGTGACGGCGTCAAGAAGGTGTACGAGTCCGAGCTCGGCCCGATGAAGAAGCTCCGCCGGGTCCCGGGCGTCGTGGCGGAGAGCGACGCGGCGGCCCCGGCCGCCGAGCCGGTCGCGGTCTGACGGGCCGGCCGGTGAACCTCGCCTTCGTCGAGAGCCCGGTCCAGCTCCTGAACGTCCTGGAGTGGGCCGTCACCGAGGGAGGCGGCGGGCGCGTCCTCACGGACGTCACCGTCGTCGTCCTCCCCCCGGTCGACCCGATGTCGCGCGGTCAGCTGCGCCGGATGGCGGAGCTGGCCCGCGACGAGGGCATGACCGTGCGCTGGCAGGAGGCGCGCGGCGACTCGGGCACCCCCGTGAAGTCGCTGCGCGCCCTCACCCGGCTCGTCCGCAACGCCGACCACATCGTCATCGGCGACCCGTTCTCGCGGTACGTACAGCTGCTGCTGTCGCTCGTACGCCCCCGCCGCCTCACCGTGGTCGACGACGGCACCGCCACCATGGAGTTCGTCGCCCAGCTCACCCGGGGCGAGCGCCTGGTGCGGTGGCACCGGCGCGGCGGCTTCGACCCGCGCGGCCTGGCCCTGGCCCCGGTGACGGCCACCGCGCGGCGCCGGTTCACCCCCTCGGCGGCGCGCGAGGTCGAGCTGTTCACCGCCATGCCCGTGATCCCGCCGCCCGGCGTCACCCTGATCCCGAACACCTTCTCCTGGACCCGGACCCGCTTCGGTCCGCCCACGCTCACCAAGGGCGCGGACCTGGTCGGCACCTCGCTGGTCGAGACGGGCGTGGTGGACCGGGCCCGCTACCTGGAGGCCGTCGGCGCCCTCGCCCGTACGCACGGCGCCACCCGCTACTTCGCCCACCGCCGCGAGTCCACCGAGAAGCTGCACGCCCTGGAGGCGGCCACAGGCCTGGAGATCGTCCGCCCCGACCTCCCTCTGGAGCTCATCGCCCGCCGCGGCCCCATCGGCCGTACGGTCCTGAGCTTCCCGTCCACCGTGGTCCACACCCTGCCCCTCGCGCTGGCCGGCACCGAGGTGAAGGTCGCGGTCTGCGACATCGCCCCGGAATGGCTCCACGAGACGGCGTCCCCGCGGGCGCAGGGCTTCCTGAGCGGGGTCACTGAGACCGCCCGGGACGTCCACCGCCTGGCGCCGTGGCGGGTTCCGGCGGTGACGTCGGAGGCGTGAGGGGACGGGGCGACGTCCTGGTCAGACGGGCATGACCCGGACGTCGTAGGAGGGGATCCACTTGTCGCGGGTCAGGATGGTCATCCCCTCGGTCTGTGCCTGCGCGATCAGTATCCGGTCGAAGGGATCGCGGTGGTGCTCGGGCAGCCTGCCCGCCCGGACGCCGTGTCCCGCAGTGACCGGGAGCGAGGTGAACTGGCTGTCCCGCACCCGTTCCGCGAGGTCCGTCGGTCCGTCGAGCTTCCCGAGGGACTGCTTGATCGAGATCTCCCACGGAGTGACCGCGCTGACGAAGACCGACGGCTCCGTGTCCAGCAGGTGCTTGACCTCCTCGGTGAGCTCGGGGGAGTCGCCGAGCCACCACAGGACGACGTGGGTGTCGAGCAGCATCTTCATCAGCGCATCCCGAAGGCGTCGGCCACGTCGTCAGGCAGCTCGTCGAAGTCGTGGCCGATGCTGATCTGCCCGCGCAGCGAGCCCCGCCCGGTCCGGGCCACCCGGGCCCTCAGCGGTACCACCTTCGCCACCGGTTCTCCGGCCTTGGAGATGACCACCTCCTCGCCGGTGGCCACCTGCTCCAGGATGCGCGAGAGGTGGGTCTTGGCCTCATGGACGTTGTACTGACGAGCTGCTTCCACGACTGCCTCACGGGGGTGGGTGCGGGAGTGGACTAACCGCTGGACTAAGCATACTCCGTGATGCGTCGCCGTGCTCGGCTCCCGGGTCCGCGTCCGGCGCGGCCGTCGCAGGGGGAGCGGCCAAACCCTGATGCGGTTCGTCTTTGACCCTGGGTACCGCAGGGTTCTTGTCAGGGGCGCTCCAGGGGTGTCCCCGATAGCCGTCGGGCTGGCTGAAGTCGATCATTGAGGCATGCAGACACGGGAATTGACGAAGCCTCAGCGGGCCACCACCATGACCGCCTTCCTCGCAGGCCCGGCCCTGATGGCCGGATACGGAGTGGTGCGGCTCATCGGGCGGGCGGTCGGCGACTACGGGCCCGGTGTGTGGTGGTCGGCGGCGCACGTGCTGTTCCTGGCCGGTGTGCTCGCGTTCGTCCCGGTGTTCCTGGGCCTACGGCTGCCGGCCGGGGAGCGCGGCGGGAGACGGGCCGGCGTCCGGGTGGCGGCCGGGCTCGGGCTGCTGGGGACGGCCGCCGTGGCGGTCCAGGCGGTGATCGACCTGGTGGTGGGGTTCCTCGCGGCGGACGATCAGGCGATGAGCGACATGTTCGAGAAGGTGCAGGACGTGCCCGGTGTGATGCCGGTCGTCTACACGGTGCTGCCGATGCTGTTCTGGCTGGGGCTGCTGGCGCTCGTCACCCTGCTCGCGTTCTTCCGCCGGGGCGAGGTCCCGGGATGGTCCCCGCTGTTGGTGCTGGCCGGGGTCGTGATGATGGCCATGAGCCTGGACCTGCTGGCGCCCGGGGCCCTGTGCATAGGAATGGGGCTCTTCCCGGTGCGCCGGGGGCTGACGGGCTGACGATCGCCTGGTGGGCGGGGCGCGGGGGCCGGGCAGTCTACCCATCCTGTTCGCGTCCCACACGCCGAGACGCGGCCAAATATTCGCCTATGTGGCTGAAGTTTTCTTGTTTCATGGTCAGTTGAGGAGGGAACAGGCTTACCCTTCAAAAGGTGAGCCAGTTGATCTGCCCCGAGTCCGAAGCCGGCCCGTCCCAGGGCGAGAACCTGCCCGGCGCCCTCTCCGACGCCCTGCGCGCGGAGCTGATCGCCTTCCGCAGGGACCTGCACATGCACCCCGAGCTGGGCAATCAGGAGTTCCGCACCACCGCGGCGATCAAGGCCCGGCTGGAGCGCGCAGGCCTCGCCCCACGGGTGCTCGCCTCCGGGACCGGGCTCATCTGCGACGTCGGGACGCGCGGGGAGGACACGCGCCCCATGCTCGCGCTCCGGGCCGACATCGACGCGCTGCCCATCCCGGACACCAAGGCCGGCGTGCCGTACCGCTCCACCGTGCCCGACCGCGCCCACGCCTGCGGCCACGACATCCACACCACCACCGTCCTCGGCGCCGGCCTGGTCCTCGCCGAGCTGGACCGGCAGGGGCTGCTGCCCAACCCGGTGCGGCTGATCTTCCAGCCGGCCGAGGAGGTGCTGCCCGGCGGCGCGCCCGACGCGATCGAGTCCGGGGTCCTGGAGGGCGTCGGCCGGATCATCGGCGTCCACTGCGACCCGAAGGTCGACGTCGGCCGCATCGGCCTCCGGGTCGGCGCGATCACCTCCGCCTGCGACCGTCTCGAGCTCTCCCTGGACGGACCCGGCGGCCACACCGCCCGCCCGCACCTGACCACGGACCTGGTCACCGCCGCCGCCAAGGTCGCCACCGAGGTGCCCGCGCTGCTGGCCCGCCGGGTCGACGCGCGGTCCGGGCTCGCGCTCACCTGGGGGCGGCTGGAGACCGGTCACGCCTGCAACGTCATCCCGCAGCACGCGGAGCTCTCCGGCACGGTCCGCTGCCTGGACCTCAAGGCGTGGCGCGAGGCGCCGGACCTGGTGCACGCCGCGATCGACGAGGTGGCCGGAATGCACCGGGCCAAGACGGTGATCAACTACGTCCGCGGCGTCCCGCCCGTGGTCAACGACGCCGCCGCGATCGACCTCCTGGCCGGCGCGATGTCCGCCCGCCGGGGCCCGTACGCCATCGAGGACACCGAGCAGAGCCTCGGCGGCGAGGACTTCTCCTGGTACCTGGAGCACGTCCCGGGGGCCATGGCGCGCCTCGGGGTCCGCACCCCCGGCGACACGCGCGGACTCGACCTCCACCGGGGCAACTTCGACGTCGACGAGGAGGCGATCACGGTCGGCGTGGAGCTCTTCACCGCTTCCGCGTTGCTCCACGTCAACCATCCGTAACCGGTCAGGTCGCCCCCCGTTCACGACGATCCGGTAACGGCTTCCGTACAGGGCTTTATCTGACATCTACGCGCGTTACGATCGCCGCGAAACCAGCGCCGGAAGAGGCGCTTCGGTCAGGTTTGAAGGAGCCTTCCCTTGCGCCGCGTATCCAAGATCAGCGCCGCGATCGCCGTCACCGCGGCCCTCGCTCTCACCGCCACCGCGTGCGGCGAGTCGTCCGACGAGAGTAGCGGCTCGGACGACGGCAAGATGAAGATCGGCATGGCCTACGACGTCGGCGGCCGTGGCGACAACTCGTTCAACGACTCCGCCGCGCGCGGCCTGGACAAGGCCAAGGCCGAGTTCGGCGCCGAGACGAAGGAGCTCACCGCCAAGACCGGTGAGAGCTCGGCCGACCGCGACCAGCGGCTCCAGTCGCTCGCCGAGGGCGGCTACAACCCGGTCATCGCGATCGGCTTCGCGTACAAGGAGGCGGTCGACAAGATCGCGCCCAAGTACCCGAAGGTCAGCTTCGGCCTGGTCGACTCCGTCTCCGACGCGAAGAACGTCGACAACATCGTCTTCACCGAGGAGCAGGGTTCCTACCTCGCCGGTGTCGCGGCGGCGCTGAAGTCCAAGGACGACAAGGTCGGCTTCATCGGCGGTGTGGACCTTCCGCTGATCAAGAAGTTCGCCGCCGGCTTCCGCCAGGGCGTCCTGGACACCAAGCCCAAGGCCACGGTGCAGATCCAGTACCTGTCCACCGGCTCGGACCTCTCCGGCTTCGGCAGCCCCGACAAGGGCAAGGCCGCCGCCAAGGGCATGCTCGACAAGGGCATCGACGTCATCTTCGCCGCCGCGGGCGGCTCGGGCGCCGGCTCGATCGAGGCCGTCGCCGGGAAGAAGGGCGCCTGGTCCATCGGCGTCGACTCCGACCAGGCCAAGGACCCGGCCCTGGCGAAGTACGCGGACACGATCCTGACCTCGGTCGTCAAGAACGTCGACTCCGGCGTCTTCGACCTGGTCAAGTCGGTCAAGGACGGCAAGCCGATCACCGGCACCCAGACGTACTCGCTGGCCAAGGGCGGCGTCAGCCTGACCCCCACGGGTGACCACCTCAAGGACATCCAGACCCAGCTCGACGAGGCGAAGAAGAAGATCGTCGACGGCACCATCAAGGTCAAGACCACGACCTGATCCACCCGTCGATCGGGGCCCGGACGAGCGGCTTCGGCCGCCCGTCCCGGGCCCCGATTCACGTACCCCCGGCGGGGTGCGGGCCACCTGTGATCAGGTGGCCAACGATTCGGCGACGCTACGCGCGTAGCGTCGGGACTGGGACCGGCCCGGCGCGATACGTTTTCCGCCGCGCCCCGTACGCACTCCCGCGCCCCACGAGCCGCACACCGCTCCACCCGCCGTCCACCGCCTTCCCGTCCTCACCGCCCCCGCCCTCCGCTCCTGCCAAGGAGAGTGCGCCATCAACGCGTCCAGCAGTCCCCATGCCGTGGAGCTCCGCGGCATCACCAAGCGGTTCCCCGGGGTCGTGGCCAACCACGACATCGACATCACCGTGCGCCGCGGCACCGTCCACGCCCTCGTCGGCGAGAACGGCGCCGGCAAGTCCACTCTGATGAAGATCCTGTACGGCATGCAGAAGCCGGACGAGGGCACCATCGCGGTGGACGGCGAACAGGCCTCGTTCTCCAACCCCGGCGACGCCATCGACCGCGGCATCGGCATGGTGCACCAGCACTTCATGCTCGCCGACTACCTCACCGTCCTGGAGAACGTCGTACTCGGCTCCGAGAAGCTGTACGGCATCGGCGACCGGGCCCGCGCCAAGATCCGGGAGATCTCCGACGCGTACGGACTCGGCGTCCGCCCGGACGCCATGGTCGAGGACCTCGGCGTCGCCGACCGCCAGCGCGTGGAGATCCTCAAGGTCCTCTACCGGGGCGCCCGCACCCTGATCCTCGACGAGCCCACCGCCGTCCTCGTGCCGCAGGAGGTCGACGCGCTCTTCGACAACCTGCGCGAGCTCAAGGCCGAGGGCCTGACCGTCATCTTCATCTCGCACAAGCTGGGCGAGGTCCTCTCGGTCGCCGACGAGATCACCGTCATCCGGCGCGGCACCACCGTCGGCACCGCCGACCCTGAGAACACCACGACCAAGCAGCTCGCCGAGCTGATGGTCGGCAGCGAACTGCCCTCCCCGGAGACCCGCGAGTCGACGGTCACCGACACGCCCATGCTCACCGTCGACGGCCTGCGGCTTACCGCGACCGACCCGGACGGCGCCGTGCGCGCCGTGCTCGACGGCATCACCTTCACCATCCACAAGGGCGAGGTCCTGGGCATCGCCGGAGTGGAGGGCAACGGCCAGTCCGAACTGGTCGACGCCATCATGGGCATGCGCACCCCGGACGCCGGCACCCTCACGCTTGACGCCGCGGACATCTCCCGCACCCCGACGCGCAAGCGCCGCGAGGGCGGCATGGCCGTCATCCCCGAGGACCGCCACCGGCACGGGCTCCTCCTGGAGGCCCCGCTCTGGGAGAACCGCATCCTCGGCCACGTCACGGAGCGCCCCAACAGCCGGGGCGCCTTCCTCGACATCAAGGCCGCCCGCACCGACACCGAGCGGATCGTGCGCGAGTACGACGTCCGCACCCCCGGTATCGACGTCACCGCGGCCTCCCTCTCCGGCGGCAACCAGCAGAAGCTGATCGTCGGCCGCGAGATGAGCCACGCGCCGAAGCTGCTGATCGCCGCGCACCCCACCCGGGGCGTGGACGTCGGTGCCCAGGCCCAGATCTGGGACCAGATCCGCGAGGCCCGCAGCGAGGGCCTGGCGGTCCTGCTGATCTCCGCCGACCTGGACGAGCTGATCGGGCTCTCCGACACCCTGCGCGTCATGTACCGCGGCCGCCTGGTCGCGGACGCCGACCCGGCGACCATCACTCCCGAGGAGCTCGGCTCGGCGATGACCGGCGCGGCCAGCGGCCACCTCGAAGCGCCGGAGGAAGGCGGAGCCTCCGCCGCCACGGACGACGACACCGACCCCCGCGAAGGGGGAGAGGACCGATGAAGAAGATCGACAAGGAGCGCCTGCTCCTGGGGATCGCGGCCCCCGTACTCGCGATCGTGGTCGCCTTCCTGGTGACGGCACTCGTGCTCGCCGCCACCGGCAAGGAGCCGTTCAACGCCTTCGGCATCATGTTCGACTACGGCCTGAAGTCGGACAGCCAGGTCTACATCCTGAACAAGGCGACGACGTACTACCTCGCGGGTCTCGCGGTGGCCGTCGGCTTCCGGATGAACCTCTTCAACATCGGCGTCGACGGGCAGTACCGCCTCGCGGCCTTCTTCGCCGCCGCGCTCGGCGGCGCCCTGACCCTGCCCGGCGCCCTGCAGATCCCGCTGATCATCCTCACCGCGATGATCGTCGGCGCCATGTGGGCCGGCATCGCCGGTCTGCTCAAGGTCACCCGGGGCGTCAGCGAGGTCGTCTCGACGATCATGCTGAACTCCATCGCCACCGCGGTCATCGGCTACCTGCTCCAGCAGAACCGCCTCGGCCACCTCGACGAGGCCGGCACCAAGATCTCCACCAAGCCGCTCCCGGAGTCCTCGCACTTCTTCGAGTTCCCGACGACGCCGACACCCGTCTGGGGCTTCATCGTCGTCGCCGTCGCCGCGGGCATCGCGTACTGGTTCACGCTCTCGCGCACCCGCTTCGGCTTCGACCTGCGCACCGTCGGCCAGTCCGACTCCGCCGCCGAGGCCAGCGGTGTCAACGTCCGCCGCATGGTCGTCACCTCGATGCTCATCTCGGGCGCCGTCGCCGGCCTCATCGGCATGCCGACGCTGCTCAACGACAGCCACGAGTTCAGCGGCGACTTCCCGGTGGGCATCGGCTTCACCGGCATCGCCATCGCCCTCCTCGGCCGCAACCACCCCGTCGGCATCGCGCTCGGCGCGCTGCTCTGGGGCTTCCTGGAGCGCGGCACCGGAAAGCTGGAGTTCGAGGGCTACGACAAGGAGATCGTCGGCGTGATCCAGGGCGTCATCGTCCTGTGCGTCGTCATCGCCTACGAAGTCGTCCGCCGCTACGGACTCAAGCGCCAGCAGAGCAAGGTCGGCGCGGAACTCGCCGCACAGGCCGCCCGTAACTCCGACCAGCAGGAGGTGTCGGCGTGACCGCCACGGCGACTTCCACCCCGCCCCCGGCGGCCCCCAAGGTCACCGGCGGCAAGAGCGGCCGTTCCCGCCTCTCGTTCCCCGTCATCCTGCTGATCATCGCGGGCGCCCTGCTCGCGCTGTCCGCCGTGCGCGCCATCACCGGCGCCCAGGACGTCACCTCGGCGGGCCAGATCAGCGCCGCGCTCGCCATGGCCGTGCCGATCGGCCTCGCCGGTCTCGGCGGCCTGTGGTCCGAACGAGCCGGCGTGGTCAACATCGGCCTCGAAGGCATGATGATCCTCGGCACCTTCTTCGGTGCCTGGGCCGGCTGGCAGACCAGCCCCTGGCTCGGCGTACTCGCCGGTGTCGTCGGCGGCATGCTCGGCGGTCTGCTCCACGCGGTCGCGACCATCACCTTCGGCGTCGACCACATCATCTCCGGCATCGCGATCAACATCCTGGCGCTCGGATTCACCACCTACTTCGCCAAGCTGTGGTTCAACACCGGCGACGCGGCTGCCGCGGGTGGCTCACCGAAGCAGTCCCCGCCGGCCGACAAGATCACCTCGGTGACGATTCCCGGCCTCTCGGACTGGCTGCACTCCATCGAGAAGCACCACTGGTTCTTCGTCTCCGACCTGGCCGGCATCCTCGGCGGCCTCGTCACCAACCTCTCGCTGCTGACGATCCTGGCCGTGGTCCTGTTCATCGGGACCTTCTTCGTCCTGTGGAAGACCGCGTTCGGCCTGCGGCTGCGCTCCTGCGGCGAGAACCCGGTCGCCGCCGAATCGCTCGGCGTCAACGTCTACACGTACAAGTACGCCGCGGTGATCGTCTCCGGCGGGCTCGCCGGGCTCGGCGGCGCCTTCCTCTCCCTGGTCACCTCGCACATCTACAACGAGGGCCAGACCGGCGGGCGCGGTTACATCGGTCTCGCCGCGATGATCTTCGGCAACTGGCGCCCCGGCGGACTGGCCATGGGCGCGGGCCTGTTCGGCTTCGCCGACGCGCTCCAGCTGCGCAACGGCGGCGAGTCCGTCCACGCGCTGCTCCTGCTGCTGTTCGTCGTGCTCGTCGGCCTCGCCGTGTGGAAGCTCTACCGAAGGAGCTGGCTGCAGGGCGTCGTCAGCGCGGTCATCGCGGCCGTCGTCCTGGTCTGGTACCTCGGTACGGACAGCGTGCCCACCGAGTTCGTCAGCGCCACTCCGTACGTCGTCACGCTGCTCGTCCTCTCGCTCTCCGCGCAGCGGCTGCGGATGCCGAAGGCGGACGGCATGCGCTACCGCAAGGGCCAGGGCAAGTGACGCCCCCGCCCTTCACCGAGGCCGACTGGGACGCCCTGCGGACCGCCGCCCGGGACGCCATGTCCCGGGCGTACGCCCCGTACTCCGGCTACCCGGTCGGCGTCGCCGCCCGCGTCGACGACGGCCGTACGATCACCGGCTGCAACGTCGAGAACGCCTCGTACGGGATCGGGCTGTGCGCCGAGTGCGGCCTGGTCTCCCAGCTGCATGCCACGGGCGGCGGCCGGCTGACCCACTTCACCTGCGTGGACGGGGCCGGCGAGAGCCTGGTCCCGTGCGGCCGGTGCCGGCAGCTGCTGTACGAGTTCGGCGGCCCGGAGCTGATCCTGGAGACCCCGGACGGCTTGCGCACCCTGGACGAGATGCTGCCCCAGGCCTTCGGCCCGTCGCACCTCGGCTGAACCCCTCGCCGGGTGGTCCCCTTCCGGGCCCACCCGGCGCCTCTTTCTCCCTCTATGCGCGTAGAGTCATCGGGACCCACGCGTTTGTACGTAACGGCCGGAAGGACGCCAGACCATGGACGCCATCTCCGTCATCCGCACCAAGCGGGACCGCGGCGAGCTGACACCCGAGCAGATCGACTGGGTCATCGACGCGTACACCCGCGGCGAGGTCGCCGACGAGCAGATGTCCGCGCTGGCCATGGCGATCCTGCTGAACGGCATGAACCGTACGGAGATCGCCCGCTGGACCGCCGCCATGATCGCCTCCGGCGAGCGGATGAACTTCGACAGCCTCTCCCGCCCCACCACGGACAAGCACTCCACCGGCGGCGTCGGCGACAAGATCACCCTCCCGCTCGCCCCGCTCGTCGCCGCCTGCGGCGCGGCCGTCCCGCAGCTCAGCGGCCGGGGCCTCGGCCACACCGGCGGCACCCTCGACAAGCTGGAGTCCATCCCCGGCTGGCGCGCCCACCTCTCGAACGCCGAGATGCTGGACGTCCTCGACACCACGGGCGCGGTCATCTGCGCGGCGGGCGACGGCCTCGCCCCCGCCGACAAGAAGCTGTACGCGCTGCGCGACGTCACCGGCACCGTCGAGGCGATCCCGCTCATCGCCAGCTCGATCATGTCCAAGAAGATCGCCGAGGGCACCGGCGCCCTGGTCCTGGACGTCAAGGTCGGCTCCGGCGCCTTCATGAAGACCCTGGACGACGCCCGCGAGCTCGCCTCCACCATGGTCGCCCTCGGCACCGACAGCGGCGTCCGCACGGTCGCCCTGCTCACCGACATGTCCACCCCCCTCGGCCTCACCGCGGGCAACGCCCTCGAGGTCCGCGAGTCCGTCGAGGTCCTGGCCGGCGGCGGCCCCAAGGACGTCATCGACCTCACCCTGGCCCTCGCCCGCGAAATGCTGGACGCGGCCGGCCTCAAGGACGCCGACCCGGAGAAGGCCCTCCGGGACGGCTCCGCCATGGACGTCTGGCGCCGCATGATCTCCGCCCAGGGCGGCGACCCCGACGCCGCGCTCCCGGTCGCCCGCGAGCAGCACGTCATCAAGGCGTCCTCCTCCGGCATCCTGACCCGCCTGGACGCCTACGACATCGGCGTCGCCGCCTGGCGCCTCGGCGCGGGCCGCGCGCGCAAGGAGGACCCGGTCCAGGCCGGTGCCGGCATCGAGCTCCACGCCAAGCCCGGCGACGAGATCACCGACGGCCAGCCGCTGCTGACGCTGCACACGGACACCCCGGAGAAGTTCGACTACGCCCTCAAGGCGCTTCCGGACGCGTACGACATCGAGCCGGCGGGCACCCCGTTCACGGCGACCCCGGTGGTCCGGGAGCGCATCGCCTGATCCCGGTGCGATGACTTTTCGGCGCGCCGCCGGTCTCCTTGGACATGAACCCCGAGCAGCCGGCGGCCGCCGTCGTCCTCCCGGACCACCTCACCCGGGCCGATGTACCCCGCCTCTGCGCCGAACTGCGAACAGCCCTGGCCGCCGCGCCGACGGCAACGGCGCACTGCGACGTGAGCGCCGCCGTCCACCCGGACCTGACCACGATCGAGGCCCTGGCCCGACTGTCCCTCACAGCCCGCAGAGCGAACGGCCGCGAACTGCGGCTACGCGGAACACCCCCTGAACTGCGGGCGCTGCTGGAGCTGGTGGGGTTGGGGGAGATGGCGGGGGCACCGCCGGGACGAGTCGTCCCGGCTCCCGCGCATCAGCGCCCCGCCACCGAGTAGCCGCGCGCCCGCACCACGCCCCGCCTCACACCGCATCCGCCTCCAGCCGCTCCGGCAGCCCGAACAGCGGGAACCACCGCGGCGTGTCCAGGAAGCAGTGCATGCCCGTGATCGCGCCGTCCGAGATGTCGATGACCTGGACCGCCCACGGGACGAAGCCGGGGCCCTCCGGGTTCGGCTTGTAGTGGGCGAAGGCCGGGGTGCCGTTGGCGGAGGTCGCGATCAGGCGGGAGCCGGCGCAGCCCGCGCCCAGGGACGTCATGAAGCCGGTGATGTCCTCGTGGCCCTGGAGCCAGAGGTCGAACGGCGGCATCGTCATCACCGCGTCCTCGTGGAGCAGGGCGGTCAGGGCCTTCATGTCGTAGCCCTCGAACGCCGCCACGTACCGCTCAAGGAGCTTCGTCTGCTCCTCGTCCAGCGGGTTCGCCGCGTCGGCGGCCACGGTCTCCTGGTCGGTCAGCGTGGCCCGGGCGCGCTGGAGAGCGCTGTTGACCGAGGCGACCGAGGTGTCGAGCAGCTCCGCGACCTCCGCGGCCTTCCACGCCAGGACCTCGCGCAGGATCAGCACGGCCCGCTGCTTCGGCGGCAGGTGCTGGAGCGCCGCGACGAACGCCAGCCGTACCGATTCACGCGCCACCGCGGCCTCCGCCGGGTCGTCGGTCGTCGGGAGGATGCGGCCGTCCGGCATGGGCTCCAGCCAGGTGTTCTCCGGCAGCGGGTTGAGCGCGGCCTGTGCGAGCGGCGTCGGCCCGGTCAGGTCGACCGGCCGGGCCCGCTTCTTGCCCGCGTTCAGCATGTCCAGGCAGACGTTGGTCGCGATGCGGTACAGCCAGGACCGCAGCGAGGACCGGCCCTCGAACTTGTCGAAGCTCCGCCAGGCCCGCACCAGCGTGTCCTGGACGGCGTCCTCCGCCTCGAAGGCCGAGCCGAGCATCCGGTAGCAGTAACCGGTCAGCTCGACCCGGTGTCCTTCCAGGCGGCTGTCGATATCGCCCGACGGGCGGGTCCCCGTACCGGACCCCGCCGCCGCTGCCAGTTCACTCATTGCCCGCTCCACCCCTGTCGTGCTGTGACACCGCTCACTTCACGTAGCACTTCGGAAGCTACCGCAGGGCACTGACAACGGGGCGGGAAGAGCGGAAACCGGTCAGGTCCCGAGCTTGCGGCCGTACACGTAGACGTCGTCGCCGTTCTTCAACAGGTTCCAGTATGACTTCGCGTCCGCGGTGCGCATGTTGACGCAGCCGTGCGACCCCGGCGGGTTCCACATCTTCACGCCGACCGCGTGGAACGCCTGCCCGCCGTCGAAGAACTGCGAGTACGGCATGGCCACGTGGTAGATCGACGACACGTGGTTCTTGTGGCGCCAGTAGATCTTCTTCGCGCCGGTCCGCGTCTCGTACTTGTCCCGCCCGGTCCGCACCGGGACCGGCCCGAACTTCAGCTTCTTGCCGTCCTGGATCCAGCTGATCTGCCGCGTCAGGTCGACGCACGCGATGCGCCCCTTGTTGGTGGGGCACTTCCCGGCCTTGTTCGGGTTCTTGCCGGCCGCCTTCTGCGCGGTGAGCGTCTGCATCGTGCGCCACGTGACGGGTCCCGCGTAGCCGATGGTCGGGGTGACCCCGTACGTGCTCTGGAACGACCGGATCTTCTTGCAGTCGGCCGCGGACTGCTTGCCGTCCACCTTCAGGTGCAGGTACTTCTCCACCTGCTTCTGGTACGGGCCCTTGGACGTCGTGCAGGACGCCGCCTGCGCGCTGCCGCCCGTACCGAGGACGAACGCCGGAATCGCGGTCAGACCCGCGACCGACAGAACGAGCCCGCGGCGGACCCATGTGACTGCTATGCCCGATATTTTCCGCATTTCTCACTGACTCCCATGTACGCCAACTCCGTTGCTGCGATCATCAGTAGATCTCGGCAATTCCGACGTTTCTGCCGGAATGGTCCGTGACGGTGTCACCAAAGTGCGAGTTGCGTTTTGGTGTCCTGTTGACGGTCTCCCGTTTCTGTCCCGGCTCTGGGGATTGTGCCACCTGCCCGCCCTGCCCCGACCGTACGGTCGGGGCAGGTGGTGCGGGTCTTGCGGTCGGCTCCACGGGGCTTCGACCTCACCAGATTGGTGGGATCCAGGTCTCCGGCCACTCCGGTACCTGTACTCCGGACGGTGTTGGTGTTGGTGTTGCGGGTTACGAGGGCGAGCAGGTTGTGTCCCGCGTTTGCGTCCCGGTCCACGACGAGTCCGCAGGTGTCGCACTCGAAGACGCGCACATACAGGGGCAGTTTGGCTTTCACTGCGCCACAGCGTGAGCAGGTCTTGGAGGAGGGAAACCATCGGTCGCCCACGACCAGGCGTGTCCCGTGCCGGCGGGTTTTGTATGTGAGCTGTCGCCGGAACTCGCCGAACGCGGCGTCCGCGACCCGGCGCGACAGCCGCCGGTTGCGGCCCATCCCCGCCACGTTCAGGTCCTCGATCACTAGGGCGCCGTACTCGCGGGTGAGGCGGGTGGTCAGCTTGTGGAGGCTGTCCTCGCGCAGGTTCGCCACCCGGTGGTGAACCTTGTTGCGGGCCCGGTTCGCCTTCTCCCACCGCCGTGAGGCCCTCTGCCCGGTGCGGCGGTCGGGGCCCCGGCGGCGTGAGACAACGCGACTGGCACGGCGCAGCTGCTTCTGCGCGTGGTCGAGGTGACGTGGGTTGGGTACCTCGGTCACGGTTCCGTCGCTGTCCGCGAGGACGGCGAGGGTTTTGACGCCCAGGTCGATCCCGACTGCAGCGTCCGGACGGGCGACCCGCACCAGTTCTCTTTGCTGTTCGACCTGGAAGGAGACGAACCAGCGCCCCCGGTCCAACCTGACCGTCGCGGACAGGATTCGCATCGTGCCTGCGTCGATACGGGCGCGCAGGTCGGGGCGGGGCTCGTGGAGGCGGATCGTGCCGATCCTGGGCAGCGTGACATGCCTGCCATCCGCCTCGATGCGGATCGCCCCGGTCGTGAACCTGCACGACGGCCGCGCCTCCCGCTTCGACTTGAAACGCGGAACACCCACCCGTACGCCCTTACGCTTCCCTCTCTTCGACTTCGCGTAGGCGTCGAACGCCGCCGACGCGTTGGCGAGACCGGTGTTGTAGGCCTCCTTGGAGTTCTCCTCCCACCACCCCGAAAACCGCGGATCCACCCGCTTGTTCTCGTTGAACGCCTTCCGCAGAGCGGGCATGGACCACGACCGCCACGGCGTCAGCTTCTCATCGGGAATCCCGTAGGAGGCTTCGGCGGTGCGCTGCCCCCACACTGCGGTGACATGAGCGACCGCCTAGTTGTACGCGGCCCGCGCGGCACCCGCATGCGAGTGCAACCGGGCCACAGCCGCAGAGCCCGGATCCAGCGCCAGCCGGTACGCCGACACGATAAAGCCAGGTCGCGGTGTGAAGTTCTTCACGCACGCCCCCATCGACGCGCCAGCAACAGAGTCACCACATCAGCATATTCACAGAAAATGCCATACAACTACTGAAATAGATAGGAACAGTTGTTCAGCGCTTGCCGCGCGTGCGGCCGCAGCGTCCTGGACCCGGACACCGGCGTCATCTACGGCCGGACCAGCCGGGGCTACGGTGGCGCAGTCCCCGGGTCCACTCGATCGCGACGACGACGCCGAGGGCTACGGCACCGCCCAGTTGTTTACCCCTTCGCGCGCACTGCGGTGATTCCGCCTGCCAGATGTGCGAAGGGGAGCGGTTGGTTGTGCGTCGAATGTCTCAGTTCTGTCCGGGCGCGAGCCGCAGCCGCTCGACCCGCGCGGCGCGCGTCCCGTACAGGGTGACGCTGACGACACCGAGGACCGCGAGCAGTCCCAGCGCGACCGTGCCCGCCCAGCCGCCGGCGTGGAAGGCCACCGCGCCGAGCGTGCCGCCCGCGCTGGAGCCCAGGTAGTACGCCGACTGGTACAGCGCGGACGCCTGGGCGCGGCCCGTGGTGGCCGTACGGCTCACCGAGGACGAGGCGACCGCGTGCCCGGCGAAGAACCCGGCCGTGATCAGCACCAGGCCCAGCAGCACCGCGGCCAGCCGGTCGGCCAGCGAGAGCAGCAGACCGGCGGCCGTGGTCGAGACGGCGAGGTACAGCGCGCCCCGGCGCCCCAGCCGGGCGACGAGCCGCCCCGCGGCGGCGGAGGAGACCGTACCGACCAGGTACACCAGGAAGATCGAACCGACGATGCCCTGCGGCAGGTTGAACGGGGCCTCGACGAGCCGGTAGCCGATGACCGTGTACACGGCGCCGAACACGGTCATGAACAGCGCGCCGATCGCGTACAGCCGGCGCAGCAGCGGATTGGCGAGGTGCGAGCCGACCGTACGCGCGAGCGCCTTCGGGTTCAGCGTCCCGGGGGTGAAGCTGCGGGCGCGCGGGATCATGAGGTGGAAGACGACCGCGCAGGCCAGGGCCAGCACACCGACCGCGCCGACCGCCGCGCGCCAGCCCCACAGCTGCGCGACCCAGCCGGTGAGGATGCGGCCGCTCATCCCGCCGATGCTGTTGCCGGCCACGAACAGCCCGATCGCGGCGACGAGCGCCTTGGGCCGGACCTCTTCCGCCAGGTACGCCATCGCGGAGGCGGGCAGTCCGGCGAGCGCGGCGCCCTGCACGGCGCGCAGCGCGATCAGCGAGCCCAGCGAAGGCGCGAACGGTACGAACAGTCCGACCGTCACCGCGATCACCAGCGAGGCGGTCATCATCTGCCGGCGCCCGAACCGCTCGGACAGCGCGCTCATCGGCAGCACGCACAGGGCCAGCGCGCCGGTCGCCGCGGACACCGTCCAGCTCGCCTGCCCGGCCGTCGCGCCGAAGGACGCGGAGACGGCGGGCAGCAGTGCCTGCGTGGAGTAGAGGAGCGCGAACGTCGCGACACCGGCGGCGAAGAGGGCGAAGCTCATCCGGCGGTAGCCGGGGCGCCCGGGTTCGAGCCGGCCGGCGGTGTCGGTGGTGACGGAGGACGACTGGGTCGAGGCGGCCACGGTGAGGGTGGACGCCCCGGTACTGGCGGGAGGCATGCGACGACGGTAGGCCGCGGCGGATTCATGCGTCCAATGCACAAACAGCGAATAATCAATCCCATGGCGCATCAACGCAGCTCACAGCCCCGGCTGTCACCGAGCAGTTACGAAAAAGACATCCGCGCGGTCCTCGCGCCGCGCCTCGCGTACTTTGAGGCGGTCGCCCGCCACGAACACGTCACCCGCGCCGCGCAGGAGCTGGGCGTCCCGCAGTCCACCCTCTCCCGCGCGATGGTGCGCCTGGAGGACGACCTGGGCGTCGCACTCTTCGCCCGCAAGGGCCGCACGGTCTCCCTCACTCCGGCCGGCCGCACCTTCCTCGGCTCGGCGGAACGTGCCCTCACCGAGGTGGAGAAGGCCGCCGACTCGGTACGCGCCGACGCCGACCCCACCGCGGGCAAGGTGGCCTTCGGCTTCCTCCACACGATGGGCTCCGAGACCGTCCCCGCCCTCATCCGCGCCTTCCGGGCCGACCACCCCCGGGTCCGTTTCCAACTCGTCCAGAACTACGGCGAGGCCATGATCGAACGCCTCCGCGCCGGCGGCCTCGACCTCTGCCTCACCTCCCCGGTCCCGGACGCCCCCGACCTGGTCGCCCGCCGCCTCGACGAACAACGCCTGCGCCTGGTCGTCCCCGAGGACCACCGCCTCGCCACCCGCCGCCGCATCCGCCTCGCCGAAGCGGCCGACGAAACCTTCGTCACCCTCGAACCCGGCTACGGCCTCCGCCGCATCACGGACGACCTCTGCGCGGAGGCCGGCTTCGTCCCGCGCGTCGCCTTCGAGGGCGAAGAGGCGGAGACCCTGCGCGGCCTGGTCGCGGCAGGCCTGGGCGTGGCGCTGCTCCCGCCGCCCGCGGTGGCCCGGCCGGGGGTGGTGGAGCTGACGGTGACGGCGCCGAGAGCGGTGCGCGAGATCGGGGTGGCGTGGCTCGACGGCCACCCGGACACGGCCCCGGTGGCAGCGTTCAAGAAGTTCCTGCTGGGGCGGCGGGGGAGCCTGCTGCCGTAGGGCGCCACGCGGGCGCCGGTGGCCTCAATTCGCCGGATGCCGGCGACTGTTTTCAGCGGGCCATTCCCGCGAGTGCGGGGAGCAGGCCGGGTGCGGTCATCAGTCCACCCGGGCGTAGGGACCATCCCCGCGAGTGCGGGGAGCAGCTGGTGCAGCGGGGAAAGCCCGGGCGGTACGAGGGATCAACCCTGAGGTGGGATGCGCTAGAAGGTACGGACGCTGGAGGCGTACGCGGTGAAGTCCGACCAAGCCGCAGTGGAGGCGGACAAAGAGGGGCGGGTGGTGTCCTTCGAATCACGTACGTGCACTGTGGTGGACCGCAGAGCGATCTCCACGCAGTTGTCACCGTCGCCCCCGCTGTAGCTGCTCTTGAACCAGTTCATGTCTTCAGTGGTGCTCATAGCGCTCCTCGCATCTGTTTCAGCAAACTCACCGTGGCCCGGCAATCCGAGGCCTGTGAACGCAGCTTGCCATAGCGCTGAAGGAAGATGCTCACTTCGCTGGGGGCGCTGATCAGAGCACTTGAGCGGTGTCCTTCGGTGTAGCCGAACCACCTGTTGTCAGGGCTCTCGGCCAGGTACATCTGCCCGTCGACTCCCGCGTGGTCCTCTTGCCGGAGCGGCATGATCTGCACCTCGACGTTGGTGCGCCGCCCGATGTCGAGCAGATGGTCGATGACGGCCCGCGTTACTTCGGGACCGCCAACCTGACGCTCCAGAACGCACTGCTCGATAATGAAGCTGAAGGCTGTGTTCGGGTGTTCGGTCAGGAGTCTCTGCCTCTCCAGCCTGGCTGCAACCTGGCGCTCGATCTGCGTCTCGGTAAGGGGTGGCAGCTGGAGTCCGAACACGGCCTGGATGTATTCCACCGGCTGTAACAGCCCGGGGATGCCCCGGCACTCGTACGCGCAAAGCGTGATCGCCTCCTCTTCGATCCCCGCCCACTGCAGGAACCAGGACGCCAGCCCGGCCCTTCTCCGGAGGCTGCGGGCCGCAGCGGCCAGGACCTTGCCCGCAAGAGGGTCGAGAGCTTCCGCGGCCCGGTCCGGCAGGTCCTCGGGAGGGAACCGCTTACCCTGCTCGATCTTGGCGACGTAAGCGTGCGAGTACCTCACGCGGGGCGCGAACTCCTCCTGAGTGAGACCGGCGGCCTCGCGGAGGGCCTTCAGGACGGCGCCGAACGTCTGCAAGCTGTCCGAGAGTTCGGGCTCACCGGAGGCCCTGGTGCCGTCGTGGTGTGCCGCCATGGCTGCCCCGCCTTTCGAGCGTCGATCAACATCGCCAGGATTACGGAGAGCTACTGACCCTGTCCAGCGAGTCAACTCGTACAGGGTGATCTGTATGGGCGCAGTTCCTGCTGCCGAGGCGGGGTGGGGCGGAAGGCTGTACGCATGACACCGCTCCAGGAGCAACGCCCCGTTGCCGCGAATGTGTTCACTCAGAGGTACTCCGCCACTCGCCGTGGCGCGGTCCTCGCGCGCCGCTTGGCCCTTTGGCAACTCGACGCGTGGGGAATCCCGTACGGCACTTCACTCTCGGACACGGTGGCGCTGCTCGTGGCAGAGCTCGCAGCAAACGCTGTCCTGCACGGGCGCGTGCCGGGACGGGACTTCGAGCTTCGACTGGTGCACACGTCCGAAACCGGCGTCGTGCGGGTTGAGGTGTCCGAGACTCACGACGCCCGCCCGGACCCCTTGCTGGTGTCGCAGCCCGACGCGGATGCGGACTGCGGTCGGGGGCTCCTGATCGTTGATGCGGTGGCCACCTCCTGGGGCGTGAGGGACCGAGTCGGGCCCGGCAAGACGGTTTGGGCCGAAGCGGCGACGACTCTGCCGGCAGCCCCTGGAACGGATTGAGGGCTGTCCTGGCGCGTGCGGGGAGCAGGCAAAGCCTTCCCGGTTCTTCACAGGACTGATGGGACCATCCCCGCGCGTGCGGGGAGCAGACTGCGTGACCTGCGGCTTTACTCGGCGAGGGTCGGGTTTCTGACCACTTTCACGGAATCCGGCATAACGGCCCCAAGCTGCCCATTGGCTCACCAAGTCGCGCAAGTCGAGAGGGCATTTTAGCCGTCAGTCACCCTCGTGATGGAAGCTTCACGTCAACTACCCCTGCACCTATGCAACTTTCATCGTATGAACATCTCGTCTCACCCCCCTCATGTATTCATGATTCATGACCACCGCAAGCCACCCCGGCCTCCGCGCCAGGCTCGCCACCCCCGCCCGCACCGTGTGGGCCAAGCACGACCGGGGCACCGACGGGTGGTTGCCGTTGTGGCGGCACATGGAGGACAGCGCGGCGGTCGCCGGGTTGCTCTGGGACACGTGGTTGCCCGCCAACGTGCGGGCGCTCATCAGCTCGGGGCTCCCCGAAGGGGAGCGTGACGGGCGGCGGCTGGCCGTCTGGCTTGCCGGGGTGCACGACATCGGGAAGGCCACGCCCGCCTTCGCCTGCCAGGTCGATCAGCTCGCCGACTGCATGCGGGACGCCGGGCTGGAGATGCGCTCCGCCAAGGCCCTCGGCCCGGACCGCCGGCTCGCCCCGCACGGGCTCGCCGGCCAGGCGCTGCTCGGGGAGTGGTTGCGGGAGCGGCACGGCTGGGCCGGGAAGCAGGTCGGGCAGCTGACCGTCGTCATCGGTGGGCATCACGGCGTGCCCCCGGAGCCCGGGCAGATCGCCGTGCTGCAGAGGCACGGGCATCTCTTACGCAGCCCCGGCCCCAGCCGCGACGCCTGGCAGCGGGTGCAGGGCGAACTGCTCGACGCGTGTGCGGAGGAGTACCGCGTACAGGACCGGCTGGACGCCTGGCGGGACGTGCGGCTGCCGCAGACCGCGCAGGTACTGCTCACTTCCCTCGTGATCGTCGCCGACTGGATCGCCAGCAACGCCGACCTCTTCCCGTACTTCCCGCAGGACGCAGCCCGCAGTGGTGAGGAACGTGTGGCCGCCGCCTGGCGAGGGCTCGACCTCCCCCGTCCCTGGGCTCCTGAAGAGCCAACCGAGGATGCCCAGCAGCTCATCGGTTCTCGGTTCGGTCTGCCCGAGGGGGCGAAGGCCCGGCCGGTCCAGGAGGCCGCCGTCGAGCTGGCCCGTTCCATGGACGGACCGGGATTGATGGTGATCGAGGCGCCCATGGGCGAGGGCAAGACCGAGGCCGCGCTCGCCGTCGCCGAGATCTTCGCCGCCCTCTCCGGCGCCGGCGGCGTCTTCTTCGCCCTTCCCACCATGGCCACCGGCAACGCGATGTTCCCCCGTCTGCTGGACTGGATCGACCGGCTCCCCTCCACCCGCGGTGCTCAGCACTCCGTACTCCTCGCCCACTCCAAGGCCGCGCTGAACGAGCACTTCGCCGACCTCATGCGCGACAGCGCCCAGCAGATCGTCGCCGTCGACCTCGACGCCCCGAAGACGCCGCACGCCGCATCCGCCGAACTCGTCGCGCATGCCTGGCTGCGGGGACGCAAGAAAGCCATGCTCGCGTCCTTCGTCGCCGGGACCATCGACCAGCTCCTCTTCGCCGGCCTCAAGAGCCGACACCTGGCGATGCGTCACCTCGCCGTGGCAGGGAAGGTCGTCGTCATCGACGAGGCGCACGCGTACGACACGTACATGAGCGTCTATCTGGATCGCGTGCTGGCGTGGCTCGGTGCCTACGGGGTGCCCGTCGTGGTCCTGTCCGCGACCCTTCCCAGCCGAAGGCGGCGCGAACTCGTCGAGGCGTACGCGGGAGCGGCCGCGCGGGACGAGGCGTTCGAGGCGGTGGCCGGGGCCACGGCCTACCCGTTGCTGACCGCCGTGAGGCACGGCGGCTCGCCGGTCATGCGCAACCCCGGCGCCTCCGGGCGCGGCACCGATGTCGTTCTCGAACCGTTCGACGACGACATGGACGCCCTCGTCGAGCGTCTCGCCCACGAACTGGCGGGCGGAGGCTGCGCGCTGGTCGTACGCAACACCGTCAAGCGAGTGCTGGAGACGGCGAAGGCGCTCAGGGCCCGGTTCGGCGACGAGAACGTGACGGTCGCGCACTCGTGCTTCGTCGACGTCGACCGGGCCGTCAAGGACGCGGATCTACTCAAACGCTTCGGGCCTCCCGGCACGGCACGGGGCCGTCCCCCGGGCCCGCACATCGTCGTGGCCAGCCAGGTGGCGGAGCAGTCCCTCGATGTCGACTTCGACCTGCTCGTCAGCGACCTCTGCCCGGTCGACCTCCTGCTCCAGCGCATGGGCCGTCTGCACCGCCACCAACGCGGCGTGGACCAGCGGGACCGTCCCGAGCGGCTTCGTCGTGCCCGCTGTCTGGTCACGGGCGCCGACTGGGATCCCGAGGTGCCTGTGCCCGTACGAGGGTCGGTCGCCGTGTACGGGGCGTATGCGCTCCTGCGGTCCGCCGCAGCCCTTCTGCCGCACCTCGTGCAGGGGGAGGCGCGGGCCGTACGGCTGCCCGACGACATCAGCCCCCTGGTTCAGGCCGCGTACGCGGCCGACACGGACGCGCCCGCCGGCTGGGCGGACGCGTTGACCGCCGCGCGCGAACGCTACGAAGACCACCGCGCCGATCAGTCCGACCGGGCGTCCGTGTTCCGGTTGGGGAAGGTGGGCGCGCCCGGCAAGCCGCTCTTCGGGTGGGTCGCCGCGGGAGTGGGGGACACGGACGACACCCCTGCCGGGCGTGCGCAGGTCCGCGACAGCCGGGAGAACCTGGAGGTCGTCGTGGTGCAGCGGAAGGGCGCCGGGACGTTGACGACCCTTCCGTGGCTCGCTCCCGACCGGTTCGGCAAGGCGCTCGGCGGGCTGGAACTGCCGCGGGACCAGGTGCCGACCCGGCAGGCGGCGAGGGCGGCGGCGAGTTGTGGGCTGAGGCTGCCGATGCAGTTCTCGTACGCCGACGTCATGGAGCGGGCCATCACCGAACTGGAGGAACTGTACGTGCCCGCCTGGCAGATGAAGGACAGCCACTGGCTCTCCGGCCAGCTGATTCTCGCGCTCGACGAGAATTGTCAGACCCACCTGGCAGGCTTTTCCCTGAGCTACAGCGAGAGCGACGGCCTTGAGGTGACCCGTGACTGAGACAGATGAAAACGCGGCCCGCGCAATGTTGTTCGACCTCACGTCGGAGCCATGGATTCCAGTTCTGCGTCTGAACGGCGAACACGACGAGATGTCGCTGCGGCAGGTGTTCGACGAGGCCCGCGACCTGCGGCGGATCGTCGGTGACCTGCCCACCCAGGAGTTCGCGCTGTTACGGCTCCTGCTCGCCGTCGCCCACGACGCGCTCAACGGTCCCCGGGACACCGAGCACTGGGCGGAGCTGTGGTCCGACGACGACTGCTTCGCGCCGCTCGGGGACTACCTCGACGAGCATCGCGACCGCTTCGACCTCTTGCACGCCCGCACGCCGTTCTTCCAGGTGGCCGGGTTGCGCACGGAGAAGGGCGAGGTGGCGTCGCTCAACCGCATCGTGGCCGACGTGCCCAACGGGGACCCCTTCTTCAGCTCGCGCATGCCGGGCGTCGACCGGCTTACGTACGCGGAGGCCGCCCGCTGGATCGTGCACGCGCACGCGTACGACACCTCCGGCATCAAAAGCGGTGTCGTCGGCGACGACCGGGCCAAGAAGGGCAAGGTCTACCCGCTCGGGGTCGGCTGGGCGGGCAACCTGGGCGGTGTCTTCGTCGAGGGGAGCACGCTGCGGGAAACCCTCCTGCTCAACATGGTGTCGCCCGCGGACACGGTCGGCCTCAGCGACTGGGATGCCGGCGACGACCTCCCCGCCTGGCGACGGAAGGCCTGCGGGCCGGGGGCGGAGCCCGTACGCCGTCCCACCGGTGTCCGCGACCTCTACACCTGGCAGACCCGGCGCATCCAGCTGCACTCGGACGCCGACGGCGTCCACGGCGTGGTCCTCGGCTACGGAGACCCGCTCACCGCGCGCAACAAACACGGCTGCGAGCCGATGACCGCCTGGCGGCGCAGCAAGGCGCAGGAGAAGAAGCACGGCGAGGCGACCGCCTACATGCCCCGCGAGCACGACCCAGCCCGCTCGGCATGGCGGGGGCTCGCCTCTCTGATCGCCAACAGGGGCGCACCCGCACAGGGCGCGGAAGCCGCCGACTACCTCCCGCCCAGGCTCTTCGAGTGGATCGCGCAGCTGGTGACGAGCGAGGTGCTGTCCGAGGGTTACCTGATCAGGGCGCGGATCGTCGGCGCCCAGTACGGGACGCAGCAGTCGGTGATCGACGAGGTCGTCGACGACCACGTGTCCATCTCGGTCGTCCTGCTCCACGAGCGCAAGAGCGAGTACGCGGAGCAGGCGATCAGCGCCGTGACCGACGCCGACAACGCCGTCATGGCGCTCGGGGACCTCGCGACGAACCTCGCCCGCGCCGCCGGCACCGAGAGCGACGGCCCCCGGGCCACGGCACGCGACGCGGGATTCCATGTGCTGGGATCCCACTACCGGACCTGGCTCGCGGCCCTGGACGGCAGCACGGATCCGTATGCCGCACGCGCCGACTGGCAGAGACAGGTGCACGAGATCGTGTCCCGGCTGGGCAACGGCCTCATCGACCGGGCCGGCGATGCCGCCTGGCAGGGCGTCCTCATCACGGTCAAGTCGCGTACGGAATGGCTGAACGCCGGCCTCGCCGGCAACTGGTTCCGTCACCGCATCGACAGCTGTCTGGGCCATCCCGCGGACTCCGAACACCCGACGGACACGAGCAGTGGACAAGAGGCCGCCACGCCCGCCGCCGCGCTTGCCACCAAGGAACACGTATGACGACGATCACCACCACCGCTCTGACGACTCCTCGCAAGCGGGTTGAGGAACTCGCCGGTGCACGCATCGGCGTGTTCCAACGCGGATATCGGGACGACGAGTCGAACGCCGTCGCGGCTCTTGCCCGGCTGCGCAGAGGTGCCGGACAGAAGCCGGAGAGCCTGCCCGACCTGTGGGCTCTGGTCGACACCTCGCCTCTGCACGTCCCCGCCGACAACGCCCGCGAGCTGAGCGAACCCGAACTCGAACGCGCGGAGAACGCCCTCCACACGGCTCTCACGCTGTGGGCGCTGCATCAGCAGTCCCGGCGGGACACGGGCATGCATGAACGAGGCGGTCGTGGGAAACCACGCGGGGTCGGCGCCGCCGTGCGCCGCATGATGAAGCCGGACGAGATCGACGACTCGCTGCGCAAGCGGCTGGTCCGGGCCGGTACGGCGCCGGACCTGTCCACGCTCGCTCAGCGCTTGCGGGACATCGTCCTGCTGCTGCGCCGTGAGCAGTTCCCCCTCGACTACGCACTGCTCGCCGGGCAGCTCTACACGTGGCAGTGGCCGGACGGTCCTGACCGGGTGCGCAGGGAATGGGGACGGTCCTTCCACGCCTGGCAGGGGGAGAAGCCGGGTGACGTCCGGCAGCCGGGCGGCAGCGGGTCCGCGGACGAATGACACCCGGCTGCCCTCAATCTCCCTCTGAACCAACGGGGCTCCGCCGAATGCGGCAGCACCCACACACCAGCCAGTACGACAAGGACGCCTCGTGAACCGTTTCTACCTCGATGTCCATGCCCTGCAGACCGTCCCACCGAGCAATCTGAACCGTGACGACACCGGGTCCCCCAAGTCGTCGGTGTACGGGGGAGTACCCCGCGCCCGGGTCTCCAGCCAGGCGTGGAAGAAGGCCACCCGGGACTACTTCAAGTCCGAGAGCCTCCTCGACCCGAGCGAACTGGGCGTGCGGACCAAGAAGGTCGTCGAGGTGCTGGCCGACCGCATCCGCGAGCATGACGCGTCCGTGGAAGAGGCCGAAGCCCTGGAGCTGGCGGCAGAGGTCATCGCCGCCACGGGGCTCAAGATCGAGGTCCCCAAGCGCAAGAGTTCCGCGAAGAAGGCGGCCGCGGAGGGAGAGGGGGACGAAGAGACCCAGGAGGCGCTGCCCCAGGCCAAGTACCTGGTCTTCCTCAGCGCGCGGCAGCTCGACGGACTGGCCCGGTTCGCCGTCGAGGGCGCGGCCGACATCGCGGGGTTCCTGAAGGACAAAGAAAACAAGGCCCGGGTGAAACAGATCGCGGACACCCGGCACTCCGTCGACATCGCGCTGTTCGGACGCATGGTCGCGGATGCCACCGACTTCAACGTGGACGCGGCGGTGCAGGTCGCCCACGCCATCAGCGTCCACCGCGTGGACAACGAGTCCGACTACTACACGGCGGTCGACGACCGCAACAAGGACTCCGAGCCGGGCGCCGGGATGATCGGCACGGTCGACTTCAACTCGGCGACGCTCTACCGATACGCGGCCCTCGGCGTGCACCAGTTGGCGGCCAACCTGGGGGAGGGGCTGCGCGAGGAGGAGTCCGAGGTGACCCCGGTGCGCCGGGCCGCCGAGGCGTTCGTCCAGGGCTTCGTCGAGTCGTTGCCCACCGGAAAGATCAACACTTTCGGCCACCACACGCTGCCCGACGCCGTCGTCGTGAAGCTTCGCACCACCCGTCCCATCAGCTTCGTCGCTGCCTTCGAGGAGCCGGTGCGCGGAGACCTCGGCGGGCACATGTCCGAGGCGTGTGCGCGCCTCGCGGAGTACATCCCGGACGTCGAGCGGGCGTACGGCGACGAAGGGTCCACCCTCACGTGGGTGCTCCGCGTCGGTCCGAACACCCGGAAGCTCGCGGGCATCGGCACGGAGTCCCGGAACATCGGCGAACTCGTCGCCTCGGTGGGGCAGGCCGTCGCCGAACGCCTGGAGAAGCCGGAATGAGCGTGCTGACCATGAGGCTGGCGGGCCCCTTGCAGTCGTGGGGTGCGTCCGCCCGCTTCACTCGGCGCACCACGGAATCGGCTCCCACGAAGAGCGGAGTGATCGGTCTGCTCGCGGCGGCGGCAGGCATCGAAAGGGGCGACGACGAGGCACTGGCCGCCCTGACCGGTCTGCGCTTCGGCGTGCGGATCGACCAACCGGGCAGCCGGGTAAGGGACTTCCAGACGGCACACCATGGGGTCACCGGCGCCTCCATGCCGCTGTCCGAACGCTTCTACCTGGCCGATGCGGTGTTCGTGGCGGCAGTCGCGGGCGAGAGCGGCCTCCTCACCCGCCTGCACGCGTCCTTGCGGGCACCGGTGTATCCACCGTTCCTCGGCCGTCGCTCCTGTCCGCCCGCACAGCCGGTGGAGCTGGGCGTACGTGACGGGGACTCGCTCCAGCAGGCGCTGGCGGAAGAGCCGTGGCAGGCGGCTGCCTGGTACCGCCGTCGGCACAGGGGCGAGGCGACGGTGTCCCTGACGGTGCTCCGCGAGGCCGACGGGAAGGAGGCCGACGCGGACTACCAGCGCGACCAGCCGCTCAGCTTCTCCGCCGAGCAACGTCGGCACGCCCTGCGCACGGTGGTCAGCAGGACGGTGACCGTTCCCAACCCGGACGCCGCGCCCCGACAGGCCGTACGGCCCCGGCACGAGCCGTTCGACGCCCTGGAGGAGAGCGTCTGATGTTCCTGACCCGCTTCCGCATGAACACCGCGCGCACGGGCGCACGCCGACTGCTGTCCTCCCCGCAGGTGCTGCACGCCGCCGTCATGGCGTCGTTCCCCGGACTCCTGCCGACAGAGCCCGCTGCGGCCACCGACGGCCCCCGGGTGCTGTGGCGCCTCGACCAGAACGCGCGGGCCGAGGTACTGCTGTACGTGGTCAGCCCCGACAAGCCCGATCTGACCCACCTGGTGGAGCAGGCTGGCTGGCCAGCGGTCGCCGACGCACAGTCCCCGGGCTGGCAGACCCGGCCGTACGCTCCGTTCCTCGACCGCCTGGCCGAGGGACAGAAGTGGGCGTTCCGGTTGACCGCCAATCCGGTCCACGACATACGGCGTAAGCCGGACGAGCCCCGTAAGCGCACCGCTCACCTCACCCCTGTGCACCAGATGGGGTGGCTCCTCGACCGCCAGGAGCGCTGCGGTTTCCATGTCATCGAGAAGCCGCAGAGCGAACGCCTGCTGCCCACCGGAACCACTCACCGCGGTCACGAGCACCACGGCGACCGGTACCGGCTGACGGTCGGCGACCGTCGTGGACTCGCCTTCGACAAGGGGCGAGGCGACGGCAAGCGGCCCGGCCGCGTCAGCATCGTGGCCGTGACGTTCGACGGCCATCTGGAGGTGAGGGACCCGGCCGTGTTCCGGCGGGCACTCACCCAGGGAATCGGCAAGGCGAAGGCGTACGGCTGCGGCCTGCTGACGCTGGCGCCGCTCGACGGAACGGACTGAGCCGATGGCCACGGTCTCCCAGCGCAACGCCCTCACGCCCCGCCACCTGCCCCGTACCGGTGAACGGCTGTCCTTCATCTACCTGGAGCGCTGCGTGGTGCACCGGGACGCCAACGCGATCACGGCCGAGGACGCTGAGGGCACGACCCACATCCCCTCCGCGACGATCGGCACCCTGCTCCTGGGGCCCGGCACCCGGATCACCCACCAGGCGATGAGTGTCCTGGGCGAGACCGGTGCCGCCGTGGCCTGGGTCGGTGAGCAGGGCGTGCGGTATTACGCGGGCGGGCGCGCGCTGACCCGCTCGTCCGCGCTCGCCGAGGCGCAGGCGGTCCAATGGGCCAACCCTCGCAGCCGACTGTCCGTGGCCCGCGCGATGTACCGGCTGCGCTTCCCCGACGAGGACCCCGAAGGGCTCACCCGCAAGGGGCTTCTGGGCCGCGAGGGCCGTCGGGTGAAGGACTGCTACCGGGCCGAGGCGGCTCGGACGGGCATCCGCTGGCGGGGCCGGAAGTACGTCCCCGGCGACTTCTCGGCCGGCGACGCGGTCAACCAGGCGATCACCGCTGCTGCCCAATGCATGTACGGAGTGGCCCACGCGGTCGTGTCGTCCCTCGGGTGCAGCCCGGCGCTGGGCTTCGTCCACTCCGGCCACGAACTCTCCTTCGTCCTCGACATAGCCGACCTGTACAAGACGGAGATCGGCATCCCGCTCGCCTTCGACGTGGCCGCGGAGAGCGAGGAGGACGTGGCATCCCGGACCCGCAGGGCCCTGCGCGACCGCATCAACGAGACCTCGCTGCTGGACCGGTGCGTGGACGACATCAAGGGCCTGCTCGGCGCGGCCACGGCCCCCGCCGACCGCGACGTGGTCACGCTCCAGAGCGACTCCGGGGAGCTGGTCGCCGCCGGCCGGAACCACGGCGGTACGGACGCCTACGAGGCCGAGGAGCTTCTCTGGTGACGGTGATCGTGCTCACCAACTGCCCGGCCGGCCTCCGGGGCTTCCTCACGCGCTGGCTCCTGGAGATCTCGGCGGGCGTCTTCATCGGTAACCCCTCGGCGAGGATCCGCGACGTGCTCTGGGCGGAGGTCCAGGAGTACGCGGACCAGGGCCGCGCCCTGCTGGCCCACACCGCCGACACCGAACAGGGCTTCACCTTCCGCACCCACGACCACAAGTGGCACCCCACCGACCACGAGGGCCTGACCCTGATCCGCCGCCCGAGCGAGGCAGTGCGGAAGCTCCCGAAGCCCTCCGAGGGGCCCAAGCCGGGCTGGAGCAGAGCGGCGAAGAGGCGCCGGTTCGGGAGGGGATGAGCGGTTCGTCGCGCTGCGGGCCCGGCGTGCGCCCTGACGTCACCCCACCCCCAACGACTCCCCGAACCCCACCGCCAACGGCATCCGCAGACCCAGCGGCGGGGGAGCCGCCAGGGCGTCCGTGAGGGGGCGGGCGTATGCGTGGCCGAACAGGGCTCCGCGTACGAAGTCGGCGGCCAGTGCCGTGACCTCCGAGCGGTGTTGGCGTAGCGCGTGGCCGTCCGAGTGGACCTCGAAGCGGCACGTGTCGCGGTTGGCCTTCTTCGCGCGTTCGGCCAGGCGGAGGGAGAGCGCCGGGTCGCAGCGCGTGTCGTTGGTGCCGTGGGCCAGCAGGACCGGGCGGCCGACCAGGTGCTTGACCGGTTCGGGGTCGGCCGACGGGTCGGCCGGGAGCCAGGGGGCCAGGGCGAGGACCGCGGTTACCGAGGGGTGGCCGCCCGCGCGCAGGGCCGCGCGGGCGCCCATGCCGTGGCCGGCCAGGCAGACGGGGACGTCGCCGTAGCGGCGTACCGCCTCGTCCACCGCCCACTCCGCGTCCGCCGCGGGGTGGGCGTCGTCCTCGTTCCAGCCGCGGCAGCGGTACCGCACCACATGGGCGGCCAGGCCGTCGGTGCGGGCCGCGTGCGTCAGGGCGCGGGCCAGCGGGAGCAGGCGGGCGTGGGAGAGGGAGGAGGGGCGGCGATGCGAGTAGGGCTCGCCGTCCGGGAGCAGCAGGACCACGCCGCCGACCGTTGTTGCTCCGGCCGCCGCTCCGACGGCCCGTCCCAGCCTTGCCGCGGGCTGGGGGAGTGCGCGCTGTGCCATGCGGTAACAGTGTCAGACACATACGTGTACGCCACCCCTGTTCGCGGTGTCTGTTACGTGCTGCCGTCGCTCGTGCCGTGCGAGAAGAACAAGCCGTTCCGTTATGTATCGACAAGCGCGCTCTACGCGCGTAGGCGTTAGAGTGCGTGGATGATGAGCCCCACCCTCAATGTGCCCGGCCCGGACCAGATCCGGCGTGCGCCCAAGGTCCTTCTGCACGACCACCTCGACGGCGGGCTGCGGCCCGGCACGATCGTGGAACTCGCCGCCGCGAGCGGTTACGACGCCCTTCCCGAGACCGAGCCGGACAAACTCGGTATCTGGTTCCGGGAGGCCGCCGACTCCGGTTCGCTGGAGCGGTATCTGGAGACGTTCGCCCACACCTGCGCCGTCATGCAGACCCGTGACGCGCTCGTCCGGGTCGCCGCCGAGTGCGCGGAGGACCTGGCCGCCGATGGTGTCGTCTACGCCGAGGTGCGGTACGCCCCCGAGCAGCACCTGGAGGCCGGGCTCACCCTCGAAGAGGTCGTCGAGGCCGTCAACGAGGGCTTTCGCGAGGGCGAGCGGCGGGCCCGCCGGGACGGGAACCGCATCCGCGTCGGCGCCCTGCTCACCGCGATGCGGCACGCCGCGCGGTCGCTGGAGATCGCGGAGCTGGCCAACCGCTACCGCGACCAGGGCGTCGCCGGCTTCGACATCGCGGGCGCCGAGGCCGGGTTCCCTCCCACCCGGCACCTGGACGCGTTCGAGTACCTCAAGCGCGAGAACAACCACTTCACGATCCACGCGGGCGAGGCGTTCGGCCTGCCGTCGATCTGGCAGGCGATCCAGTGGTGCGGCGCCGACCGGCTCGGCCACGGCGTCCGCATCATCGACGACATCGAGGTCGCGGAGGACGGCTCCGTGAAGCTGGGCCGCCTCGCCTCCTACGTACGGGACAAGCGCATCCCGCTGGAGATGTGCCCGACGTCCAACCTTCAGACCGGGGCCGCTTCCTCGTACGCCGACCACCCCATCGGGCTGCTGCGCAAGCTGCACTTCCGGGCGACCGTGAACACGGACAACCGGCTGATGAGCGGCACGAGCATGAGCCGGGAATTCGAGAAGCTGACCGAGACCTTCGGATACACGCTCGACGACATGCAGTGGTTCACCGTCAATGCGATGAAATCAGCATTCATTCCTTTCGATGAACGTCTGGCGATGATCAGTGACGTCATCAAGCCCGGATACGCCGAGCTGAAGTCCGAATGGCTTTTCGAGCAGACCGCTGCGACCAGCGTGTCTTCCTCGCCGGCCGGCTGACGGACGGGTGCACAAAACGGCCGGGGAAAGGTTTTCCCGGCCGTTTTCCGTGGTTGCGGATGTTTGCGGAGCGGGGTGGCGGCTGACTACGTTGCGAAGCCGCTCACATCCCCTTCCCCAAGGATGAATGTCATATGAAGCAGTCTGCTGCCAGGACTCTCGGCGTCGCCGCCCTCGGTGCCGCTTTCGCCGCTGCCGCCGCCGGCACCGCCTCGGCCACCGCGCTGCCGCTGGACGCCGCGACCAGCGTCCTGCCCGTCGCCGGCGCGGCGGCCGACGCCACCTCGACGCTGCCCGTCCAGGACACCGCCGACAAGCTCCTCGGCACCAGCCAGACGCAGGTCCTGGGCGACGCCACCGCACCCGTCAAGGGCCTCCTCGGCGGCATGCCGGCCGGTGGCGTCTCCGCCAACGGCCTCACCGCCAACGGTCTGCCTCTGCCGCTCGGCCACTGAGCCGACGCCGGTACGCGCCTGTGGGCGGACACCCCGACCGGGTGTCCGCCCACAGCCATGTGCGGGAGGTCTACCAGGCGGCCGTCGAGGACGACGGGCGCTCCTGGGGCAGCAGCAGCCACAGCGCCAGGTAGAGCAGGAACTGCGGGCCCGGCAGCAGGCACGAGACGACGAAGATGACGCGCATGGTCGTCGCCGACGTGCCGAAGCGCCGCGCCAGCGCTGCGCACACTCCGCCGATCATGCGTCCGTCACGGGGGCGGGCAAGTGCGGCCATGGTGGGCTCCTTCACGAACCGTTGCGGGGAGCAGTCCGTTGTGCTCCCGGTACAACCATGGTCGCGCGACAACAGGGGCAAAGCATCGCTCTACGGGGCCATCCCGACCCTGGAAATTGTCGGGGTCGAACCCTGAACCGCTTCATGGCCGCTCGGCGACACCATCCGCGGCTCCGGTCCGCCGCGCCGCCGCAGGCGCGCCCGGCCCGCCGGGACGACCAGGACGTGGGCGAGCGCCACGCCCGCCGTGTTCAGGAACAGCGAGTCGACGTCGACCACCTGCCCCGGCACCCCGGTCTGCCCCAGCTCGATCGCCAGCGAGATCAGCGAACCGGCCGCGACCGTACGGGCCAGCGACAGCCACGGGGACACGTACAGCCGGCCGCCCGCCATCGGGAGCAGCACGCCCAGCGGCGCCAGCAGCAGGAGACCGCCGCCGATCTGCCGGAACGCGGCGGCGGGGCCGAGAGACAGGTCGGCCCTGATACCGGCGAAGGGTGAGAGGTTGGCGGCGGTCATCCACGGCACGTCCAGCGGGCGCAGAGTGAGCCACCCGACGAGCAGCAGATGCGCGAGGAGCAGCGACACCCCTGCCGCGCGGAAGCGGATGACGGCCTGGCCGTCCGTACCTTGACGCACGAAGCCCTAGACGCGGGCAGCGGCAGGATCGGTTCCGCAGGGACCGGGGAGACCTGGCTCACGGTTGCGGGCCCGGCTCCGTTCCCCGTCCCGTCGGCCCGTACACCTCCCAGGCCCCCTACGGCACCCCGATCGAACTCGGTACCGCCTTGGGGCTGGCCTTCGTCTCCGCCGTACAGAGGTAGCCGCGGGCCGGGTAGTCGCCCGGGCCGCCCAGGGTCACCGTCTCACCGGAAGCCAGCGACTCGCTGTCCGCGAACGTGCAGACGATCTGGGCCAGGGCCTCGGCCGACAGGTCCTCCGGCTGCAGGCTGAGCCGCAACGCGCCCTCCGCGTCGCCCGCGCGGGGACCGGAGACCCGCAGCGACTTGGGGACGTCGGTGGAGAAGCCCGCCTGCCGCTCGTCGGCCGTGGGCCGCCTGCGCAGCTCGTTCAGCAGCTCGGTGGCGACCCGCAGCCGGTCCGCCTTCGCCTCCTGCACCTGCACCGCCCGGTCCACCGTCACCAGCTGCGAGGCGCAGACCAGGTAGATCTGTACGGGGATGCCCCGCGCGGCCTGCGACGCGGCGTCCTCGGCGGGCATCGAGCACGGCACCCGGGACGGCGCGGCACCGGCGTCCACCGGCACCGAGGTCGTACGGATGCCGCAGCCCGCCGCCAGTACGGCACAGAGTGCGGCACCTGCCAGGGCGGCGGCGGTTCGGTGCCCCCGGCGTTCGCTGCGCCTCACGTCGCGTCGTCCTCCTGGTGATCCGGTATCGGTGCGTCGTGATCCCCGCCGGTACCGCTCAGGGCCTCGGCGTCCCGCGGCAGGCGCAGCACGAAGACCGCGCCGTCGCCGTCGGGCGAATTGCGTGCGGTGATGCCGCCGTTGTGGATGTGCGCGTTCTCCATGGCGATGGAGAGCCCGAGCCCGCTGCCGTCCGAACGCGGCCTGGAGGCGCTCGCCTTGTAGAACCGGTCGAAGACGTGCGGCAGTACGTCCTCGGGGATGCCGGGACCGTGGTCGCGGACCTCGATGACCAGCTCCTCGCCCTCGATGCGCACCGAGACCCGTACCGGCGAACCGCCGTGCTTGAGCGCGTTGCCGATCAGGTTGGCCAGGATCACGTCGAGCCGGCGCGGATCGAGGCTGACCATCATGCCGCGCTCGGCGTCCAGCTCCACCGCGTCCAGCCACGCCCGGGCGTCGATGCAGGCGGTCACCTGGTCCGCGACGTCGACGTTGTCGAGGACGAGGCGGGCGGTGCCCGCGTCGAAGCGGGTCACCTCCATCAGGTTCTCCACGAGGTTGTTCAGCCGGCGGGTCTCGCTGACCACCAGGTTCACCGCGGGCGCGATCATCGGGTCGAGGCTGTCGACCTCGTCCTCCAGCACCTCCGTGACCGCGGTGAGCGCCGTCAGCGGGGTGCGCAGCTCGTGCGACATGTCGGCGACGAAGCGGCGGCTGGCCTCCTCGCGCGCGCTCATGTCCGCGACCTTCTTCTCCAGCGAGCCGGCCGTCCTGTTGAACGTCCGCGAGAGGTCGGCCAGTTCGTCGGTGCCGGACACCACGAGCCGGGTGTCGAGCTTGCCCTCGCCGAGCTTGCGGGCGGCGTCCCCGAGCCGCCGCACCGGCCGCAGCACGGTCGTCGCCGCCGCCTGCGCGAGCAGTGCGGAGCCGACCAGCGCGAGCGCCGTGGCGATCCCGAGCGACCAGGCGAGCGAGCTGAGGTCCTGGCGCTCCTGGTCGAGCGACTTCAGCATGAAACCCGTCGGCCCGCCGCCGATGATCTTCGTACCGGCGACGAGGTACGGCGTGCCGCGGATCGAGGTGCGCTGCCAGAACAGGTGGTACTCGTACTTGTTGCCCGCCTTGACCGGCTGCTTGCGGTCCACCTGCTCCTGCAGCGACCGGGGTACGTTGCTGCGCGTGAAGGTGTCCAGGTCGGAGTTGCCGACGATGGGCTTGCCGGGGTCGCGCTCGTCGATCAGGAGCACGCTGTAGCCGGGGCTGCTGCTCGCCATCTGAACTGCGGCCGCCTGCAGGTCCTCCTTGGTGGGGCGCAGCGGCAGCGAGGCCGCCCGGGACTGCATCTCCTGCCGGAAGTCCCCGAGCGCCGCGTCCTGCGTGCGCGTCAGCACCGCTTCGCGGTTCAGCCAGTACGCGATGCCGGAGGCGGACACCGCGGCGGTCAGCGCGACCAGGCCGAACACGACGACGAGCCGCAGCCGCAGGCTGGTCCAGCGGAGCCCGGCGAGCAGGCCCCGCCGTACAGCCGTGCTCACTGCGGCGAGTCCAGCCGGTATCCCACGCCCCGTACGGTACGGATCAGGGTCGGCGACGACGGCACGTCCTCGACCTTGGCGCGCAGCCGCTGGACGCAGGCGTCCACCAGCCGGGAGTCGCCGAGGTAGTCGTGCTCCCAGACCAGGCGGAGCAGTTGCTGCCGGGACAGGGCCTGGCCGGGCCGGCGGCTCAGTTCGAGCAGGAGCCGCAGCTCGGTCGGCGTGAGCTGGAGGTCCTCGCCGTTCTTGGTGACGGTCATGGCGGACCGGTCGATCACCACGTTGCCGAATGTCGCGGAGTCGGTCGACTCCCGTTCGCCGCGGCGCAGCACCGCGCGGATACGGGCGTCGAGCACCCGCCCCTGCACGGGCTTGACCACGTAGTCGTCGGCGCCGGACTCGAGTCCCACCACGACGTCGATGTCGTCGCTGCGGGCGGTCAGCAGGATGATCGGCAGCTGGTCGGTGCGGCGGATGCGGCGGCACACCTCGAAACCGTCGATCCCGGGCAGCATCACATCCAGCACGACCAGGTCGGGGCGCTGCTCGCGCAGCAGGTTGAGGCCGTCCTCTCCCGTCGCCGCGGTGGCCACACGGTGGCCCTGGCGTGACAGCGAGAGTTCGAGGGCCGTGCGGATGGCGTCGTCGTCCTCGATCAGCAACAGGAAAGGCACTTGGTCATTCTGACCCATGGGGCGCCCCAGTTCGACAGTCGCACCCCCCTGATACGTGCCCCATACGTCCCTCATGCATCAGGAAGCACGGGTTCGTGCCACCGCCGGGCCCTGTGACAGGCCTGTGACAGTCGGCGGACAGCGCCATGAAACTGCCCCGGCAAGCTCGTTGACACAAGGAACGGACGGACTCCACCGATGGGGGGCGCGAGATGAACGCAACTCACAGCATCAACGCAAGCGCAGTTGTCACGCGTCTCCACGACGTCGGGCGGAGCACCGAGAAGTCCGGCGCCGCAGTGAACGGACGGGGGTGCGTTCGTGGCGCCGGGCGTCAGCACACGTCATTCATGACGGTGGTTGACGCGGGTAGCGGGGGAAGCTCGTACGGGGAGGTCTCGGGGGAGCGGAAGGCACCGGAGAGGTCCGAGGACGCCGAAGCGGCGTTCACGGCCTACGTCCGGGAGCGCCGCGCCTCCCTGTACGCCACCGCCTACCACCTGACCGGTGACCGGTTCGAGGCCGAGGACCTCCTGCAGAGCGCCCTCTTCTCGACGTACCGGGCCTGGGACCGCATCAGCGACAAGGCCGCCGTCGGCGGCTACCTGCGCCGCACGATGACCAACCTGCACATCAGCGCCTGGCGCAGGCGCAAGCTGAACGAATACCCGACCGAGGAGCTGCCGGAGACGGCGGGCGACACGGACGCGATGCGCGGTACGGAGCTGCGCGCCGTGCTCTGGCAGGCGCTGGCGCGCCTCCCGGAGACGCAGCGCACGATGCTCGTCCTGCGCTACTACGAGGGCCGTACGGACCCCGAGATCGCGTCCATTCTCGACATCAGTGTCGGCACGGTGAAGTCGAGCATCTGGCGGTCGCTCCGCCGGCTGCGCGAGGACGAGGTCCTCAGCTTCGGCCGTGACGAGGAGGAGTCCTTCGGCGAGCTGGTGGCCTGAAGGCTGGGGGAACGGGGGCGCTGCCGTGTCGGGGGACGCGGTGGTGTTGTTACGGGGGGCACGGGGATACGGGGAAGCTGTGGGGTCGGACGGGCCGGGGGGGCCTGTCCGGCCCTGCGGTGCGTTGCGGGGGCTCTGCCCCCCGGGCCCCCGCTCCTCAATCGCCGGAGGGGCTTGAAACCGCCGGCGTACGGTAACGACCCGCAGCCGCCGCCGCCAGGCGGCCCAGCGCTTCCTGCTTCGCGCACGCGTGCGCGCCCAGCGCGACGTGGCGGGCCACGATGCGGCGTTCCGTACGCATCAGACGCCACCCGCGCCGCAGCAGGAACGGCACCGACTTGCGGCCCTCGCGCAGGTCCCGCAGGAGGCGGCGGCGGAAGGTCGTCGAGGGGTGGCCGCGCAGGCAGAGGGCGTCGGCCAGCACGTCCAGGGACTGGCAGCGGTCGATGATGTCGGCCGCGAAGATGCCCTCGGCCACGAAGAGCGGGGTCCGCCCGATGTGCAGGTCCTCGTGGCCGGTGCGGGAGCTGGTGGAGATGTCGTACACCGGGACGTCGGTGCGGCCGGTCCGGCAGAGCTCCGTGATCGCGGTGACCGCGGCGTCCGCGTCCCAGGAGTCCGGGGAGTCCCAGTCGATGTCCGTACTGCCCTCGACGAGCGGCAGGGTGGGGTCGCCGGCCTCCTTGTAGAAGTCGTCGAGCCGCAGGACCGGAAGGCCGGTGCGGGCGGCGAGGGACGACTTGCCGGAGCCGGAGGGGCCCGTCAACAGGACGACACGGGTCGAAAGCGCTTGGGAACTCACAGGACACGAGTGTGAGGCATTGACCCGAACAAGGGACCCCCCGGAGGTCCTGTTGGTATCGCGCATCACACCTCAACTACTCTGTGCATTCGGTTGATTACCCGGCCGATGGTCCGATCGTCCCGATCAGGTGGGAAATCCATGGCACGTCACGCACTTTCCAAGTCCCGGCGCCGCACCCTGCTGCGCGCAGGCCTGACCGTCACCGCGGTGGGTGCCGCGCTCGGCGCGGGGGGTGCGGCGGCCCAGGCGGCCCCGCTGCCCGTCGTTCAGGAGACCGGCACCGACGCGGTCCTCGGCGAGGCCACGGGGGCGACCGGCGGCGCCGTCACCGGGGCGCTCGGGCAGGCCCTGGGGAACGGCATCGCGCCCGTGACCCAGCTGCGGCTCGACCCGCTGGCCGGTACCGGTACGGACCCGCTGGACAACGCGGTGGGCACCCAGGTCGCCGACTTCAAGCCGCTCTCCACCGCGCTGGTCACCGACCCGCTGACGAGCGGCGGCGCCATCAAGGACCTGCCCCTGGCGGGCCCGGTCGTCGACGGGTTCGTGGACGGCCTGCTCGGCTGACGACGCGACGGCCCGTTCCCCGGAGACGCCTCCGGGGAACGGGCCGTGCCCGTCGCCTACGCCGTCAGTACGAGGAGCCCGAGGCGCCGAGCGCGCCCGTCGGGTGCCAGACGGTCTTCGTCTCCAGGAACGCCGTGAGGCGGTGCGTGCCCGGGTCGGCCGTCCAGTCGCCCTCGCCGTCCACAGCCTGTCGATGAGCAGCGCCGTGCGCTTCCTTCTCGGGGTGGTGGCGGGAGACGGGCGGGCGGGATACGCGCTTCAGGTTGTCGGCCGCCGCGATCTCCAGCTCCTTCCCCAGCTCCGCGTCCGCGCCCGTGAGGTCGATGCCGTTCACGTCCTGGTGGGCGGCGAGCGGGGCCGCGATCTCCGCGGTCTTCCCCGACAGGATGTTGACCACACCGCCCGGCAGGTCCGAGGTGGCCAGCACCTCACCCAGGGACAGCGCGGGCAGCGGCGACTTGGCGGAGGCCACGACGACCACCGTGTTGCCGGCCGCGATCACCGGGGCCACCACCGAGACCAGGCCCAGGAACGACGACTCCTGCGGCGCGAGGACCGTGACCACACCGGTCGGCTCGGGCGTCGACAGGTTGAAGAACGGACCCGCCACCGGGTTCGCCCCGCCCACGACCTGGGCGACCTTGTCCGTCCAGCCCGCGTACCAGACCCAGCGGTCCACCGCCGCGTCCACGACGGCCGCCGCCTTGGACTTCGACAGCCCCTCGGCCTCGGCCACCTCGCGTACGAACTGCTCGCGGCGGCCCTCCAGCATCTCCGCGACGCGGTAGAGGACCTGGCCGCGGTTGTACGCGGTCGCGCCCGACCAGCCGCCGAACGCCTTGCGGGCGGCCACGACCGCGTCGCGCGCGTCCTTGCGGGACGACTGGGGCGCGTTCGCCAGCCACTTGCCCTTCGAGTCCGTCACCTCGTACACCCGGCCGCTCTCGGAGCGGGGGAACTTGCCCCCGACGTACAGCTTGTAGGTCTTGAAGACGCTCAGACGGTTATCGGACATCGAGGTACGCCTCCAGGCCGTGACGGCCGCCTTCGCGGCCGTAGCCCGACTCCTTGTAACCGCCGAACGGCGAGGTCGGGTCGAACTTGTTGAACGTGTTGGCCCAGACGACGCCCGCCCGGAGCTTGTTCGCCACCGCGAGGATGCGCGAGCCCTTCTCCGTCCAGATGCCGGCCGACAGGCCGTACTGGCTGTTGTTGGCCTTGGCGACCGCCTCGTCCGGGGTGCGGAACGACAGCACCGAGAGCACCGGGCCGAAGATCTCGTCGCGGGCGATGGTGTGCGCCTGGGTGACGTTGGTGAACAGTGTCGGGGCGAACCAGTAACCCGCCGAGGGCAGTTCGCACGGGGCGCTCCAGCGCTCCGCGCCCTCCGCCTCGCCGGTCTCCACGAGCGCGGTGATCCGGGCCAGCTGCTCCGAGGAGTTGATGGCGCCGATGTCGGTGTTCTTGTCCAGCGGGTCGCCGAGGCGCAGCGTCGAGAGACGGCGCTTCAGGGCGTCCAGCAGCTCGTCCTGGACCGACTCCTGGACCAGGAGTCGGGAGCCCGCGCAGCAGACCTGGCCCTGGTTGAAGAAGATGCCGGTGACGATGCCCTCGACGGCCTGGTCGATCGGGGCGTCGTCGAAGACGATGTTGGCGCCCTTGCCGCCCAGCTCCAGCGTGACCTTCTTGTCCGTCCCCGCGACCTGGCGGGCGATGGCCTTGCCGACGGCGGTCGAGCCGGTGAAGGCGACCTTGTTCACGTCCGTGTGCTCCACGAGCGCCTGGCCCGCGTCGCCGTACCCCGTCAGGATGTTGACGACACCCTTGGGCAGGCCCGCCTGGCGGCAGATGTCCGCGAAGAACAGCGCGGACAGCGGCGTCGTCTCGGCGGGCTTCAGGACCACCGTGTTGCCCGTGGCGAGCGCCGGGGCGATCTTCCACGCGAGCATCAGCAGCGGGAAGTTCCACGGGATGACCTGGCCGGCCACGCCCAGCGGGCGCGGGTTCGGCCCATAGCCGGCGTGGTCCAGCTTGTCGGCCCAGCCCGCGTAGTAGAAGAAGTGCGCGGCGACCAGCGGGAGGTCCGCGTCGCGGGTCTCCTTGATCGGCTTGCCGTTGTCCAGGGTCTCCAGGACGGCCAGCTCACGGCTGCGCTCCTGGATGATCCGGGCGATCCGGAACAGGTACTTGGCGCGCTCGGAGCCGGGCAGCGCCGACCACTTCTCGAACGCGCGGCGGGCCGCCTTCACGGCCCGGTCCACGTCATCGGCGCCGGCCCGCGCGACCTCGGACAGCACCTCCTCGCTGCTCGGCGAGACCGTCTTGAAGACTTTGCCGTCGGCCGCGTCGGTGAACTCACCGTCGATGAACAGGCCGTACGAAGGGGCGATGTCGACGACGGAGCGGGACTCCGGCGCCGGTGCGTACTCGAATGCGGATGCCATGGGTATCAGTCCACCGTCACGTAATCGGGGCCGGAGTAACGGCCGGTGCTGAGCTTCTGGCGCTGCATCAGCAGGTCGTTCAGCAGGCTGGAGGCGCCGAAGCGGAACCAGTGGTTGTCCAGCCAGTCCTCGCCCGCCGTCTCGTTGACCAGCACGAGGAACTTGATCGCGTCCTTCGAGGTGCGGATGCCACCGGCCGGCTTCACGCCGATCTGGACGCCGGTCTGCGCGCGGAAGTCGCGCACCGCCTCCAGCATCAGCAGGGTGTTCGCGGGCGTGGCGTTCGTCGCGACCTTGCCGGTCGAGGTCTTGATGAAGTCCGCGCCGGCCAGCATCCCGAGCCAGGAGGCCCGCCGGATGTTGTCGTACGTGGACAGCTCGCCGGTCTCGAAGATCACCTTGAGCCGGGCGGAGCCGCACTCCGCCTTCACGGCGAGGATCTCCTCGTACACCTTCAGATACCGGCCGGCCAGGAACGCGCCCCGGTCGATCACCATGTCGATCTCGTCGGCCCCGGCCGCCACGGCGTCCCGGACGTCCGCGAGCTTCACGTCGAGCGCGGCGCGCCCGGCGGGGAAGGCCGTCGCGACGGACGCCACCTTCACACCGGAGCCGGCCAGGGCGGCGGCCGCGGTGGCCGCCATGTCGGGGTAGACGCAGACGGCCGCGGTGCGCGGGGTCGTGCGGTCGGTGGGGTCGGGGTGGACGGCCTTGGCGGCGAGCGCCCGGACCTTGCCGGGGGTGTCCGCGCCTTCCAGCGTCGTCAGGTCGATCATCGAGATCGCGAGGTCGATGGCGTACGCCTTGGCCGTCGTCTTGATCGACCTGGTTCCGAGGGCGGTGGCACGCGCTTCGAGGCCGACCGCGTCGACACCGGGCAGCCCGTGCAGGAAGCGGCGCAGCGCACTGTCGGACGCGGTCGCGTCGGCGAATGCGGGGAGGGTGGTGGGCATGGTCACCACATGAGCATATCTACGCGCGTAGCGACCTGTACAGGGGGCCAGGTCATCGGGGGTTCCCGCCCCCCGCCGCCACCGCGGGAGAAGCCGCCACCGCGCCGGCGGGGCGCGTCAGGCACAATCGGGCTCATGACGAGCCCCACGCCTGCCGACGAGCCCACCTACGCCGACCGGACGTTCCGGTCGCCCGCCGGGCTGGCCGGGGGAGCCCTGCTGCTCCTGCTCGTCTGCCTGATCGGCGGCGACGCCGTCGTGCGGGGCGACGGCCGGACGCCGTGGATGGCGCTCGCCGGGATGCTGCTCGCCGTGCCGCTGGTCGTCGCCTTCACACTGCGCCCGGTGGTGGCCGCCAACGACCTGCGCATCCGCATCCGCAACCCGTTCCGCACGATCACGCTGCCGTGGAGCGACGTCGCCGACGTGCGCGCCGGGTATTCGAGCGAGCTGTTCACCCAGGACGGCAAGAAGTTCCAGCTCTGGTCCGTGCCCGTGTCGCTGCGGCAGCGCAAGAAGGCCGCCCGCCAGCAGTCCCGGCAGGCCATGGACGACCCCTACCGCCGTACGTCCACGAGTGCCGACGTACGCGACGCCAAGACCCGCACGGCGGTCGCCGACCAGGCCGTGGCGGACCTGCGCGAGCTGTCCGAGCGTGCGGGCGACAAGCCCGTGGCCGAGGCGCCCAAGGCGTCGGTGCGCTGGGCGTACGAGGTCATCGCGCCGGCCGTCGTCGGCCTGGTGCTGCTCGTGGTCCTCGGCGCGATCGGCTGAGGGGCGGACCGGCCGGCCCGCCCCAGCGCTTCCCTCAGATCCCTGCCGCGGCCGCCAGGTCGCGCTTGATGCCGTTGAGCAGCTCCGCCGCCCGGGCGCGGGCCGCCGGCAGCTCACCGGCGGAGCCGGCCGGCACCACGACCTCCAGGTAGCACTTCAGCTTCGGCTCGGTGCCGCTCGGGCGGACGATCACCCGGGCGCCGTCGAGGTGGTAGCGCAGTCCGTCGGTGGGCGGCAGCCGGTCCGTGCCCCGCGACAGGTCCTCGGCCGTGGCGACCTTGAGCCCCGCGAGGGCCGCAGGGGGCTGTTCGCGCAGGCGGCGCATGGCGTCCGCGATGACCGACAGGTCCTCCACCCGCACCGACAGCTGGTCCGTCGCGTGCAGCCCGTGCTCCACGGCGAGATCGTCCAGCAGGTCGAGGAGCGTACGGCCCCGCTCCTTCAGTACGGAGGCGAGCTCGGCGACGAGCAGCGCGGCCGTGATGCCGTCCTTGTCGCGGACGCCCTCCGGGTCCACGCAGTAGCCGAGCGCCTCCTCGTACCCGTAGCGCAGCCCCTCCACACGGGCGATCCACTTGAAGCCCGTCAGGGTCTCCTCGTACCCCAGGCCCGCCTTCTCGGCGATGCGGCCCAGCAGCGAGGACGAGACGATCGACTCCGCGAACACACCGGTGGCGCCCCGGCGCACCAGGTGGGCGGCGAGCAGCGCGCCGACCTCGTCGCCCCGCAGCATCCGCCAGCCGCCCTCGGCCGCCGGGTCCGGCACGGCGACGGCACAGCGGTCCGCGTCCGGGTCGTTGGCGATGACGATGTCCGGGTTCACGCGGCGCGCGGTGGTGAACGCGAGGTCCATCGCACCGGGCTCCTCCGGATTGGGGAAGGCCACGGTGGGGAACGCGGGGTCCGGCTCGGCCTGCTCCGCGACGAGCACCGGGGCGGGGAAGCCGGCCCGGTCGAACGCGGCGGTGAGCACGGAGGCGCCGACGCCGTGCATCGCCGTGTAGACGACGCGGGCGGTACGCGGCGACTCGGCGTCGAGCACGGCGTCCGTGCGCGCCAGGTACGCGTCCAGGACCTCGTCGCCCAGGGTCTCCCAGCCGTCGGCGGGACGCGGGACGGTGTCCAGCGGGCCGACCGCTGCGATGGCGGCGGCGATCTCGCCGTCGGCCGGCGGCACGATCTGCGAGCCGTCGCCGAGGTAGACCTTGTAGCCGTTGTCGCGGGGCGGGTTGTGGCTGGCGGTCACCTCGACGCCGGCGACGGCGCCCAGGTGCCTTATGGCGTACGCGAGCACGGGGGTGGGCAGCGGGCGGGGGAGCACCGCCGCCCGCAGGCCGGCGCCGGTCATCACGGCGGCGGTGTCCCGCGCGAAGTCGGCCGACTTGTAGCGGGCGTCGTAGCCGACGACGACGAGACCGCCCGCCTGCCCCTGGTCCTTGAGGTACGCGGCGAGGCCGGCGGCCGCCCGGATGACCACGGCGCGGTTCATGCGCATGGGGCCGGCGCCGAGCTCGCCCCGCAGCCCGGCGGTGCCGAACTGGAGCGTTCCGGCGAAGCGGGCGGCGAGCTCGTCGGTGGCCCCGGCGTCGATGAGCCCGGCGAGCTCCTCGCGGGTGTCGGGGTCGGGGTCCTCGGCGAGCCAGGCGCCGGCGCGAGCGAGGAGGTCCGGGGTCGTGGTCACGGTCTGCCTTTCGTGTGCGGTGGGCGGCGCGGGGCGCCTGCGGCGGGCCCGAGTCCTTTGCCGCGGGTCTGCGACGGCAGCGGCAAAAACAAGCCCCTCCGGCGATTGAGGAGCGGGGGTCCGGGGGCAGCGCCCCCAGGACAGCCTCAGATGCGGTCCAGCACCCGCGCCAGCAACGACCCCATCCGCGCAGCGGAATCGCGGCCGGCCTGCAGAACCTCCTCATGGTTCAGCGGCTCCCCGCTCAATCCCGCCGCCAGGTTCGTCACCAGGGACAGGCCGAGCACCTCGGCCCCCGCCTCCCGGGCGGCAATCGCTTCGAGGACCGTGGACATGCCGACCAGGTCGCCGCCCATCACGCGGACCATGCCGATCTCGGCCGGCGTCTCGTAGTGCGGGCCGGGGAACTGCACGTACACGCCCTCTTCGAGCGTCTCGTCGATCTCCTTGCACAGGGCGCGCAGCCGGGGCGAGTACAGGTCCGTCAGGTCGACGAAGTTGGCGCCGACGATCGGGGACGACGCCGTGAGGTTGATGTGGTCGCTGATCAGGACCGGCTGCCCGGGGCGCATGCCCTCGCGCAGGCCGCCGCAGCCGTTCGTCAGGACCACGGTCCGGACGCCCGCGGCCACCGCGGTACGCACCCCGTGCGCGACGGCGGCGACGCCGCGGCCCTCGTAGAAGTGGGTGCGGCCCAGGAACACCAGGGCCCGCTTGTCGCCGATCACGTGCGAGCGGACCGTGCCGCCGTGGCCCTCGACGGCGGGCGCCGGGAAGCCGGGCAGGGCGGTCACCGGGAACTCGGCCGCCGGAACGCCGAGCGCCGCGGCGGCGGGCGCCCAGCCGGAGCCCATCACGAGGGCGACGTCGTGAGTCTCGGCACCGGTCAGCTCGCGCAGGCGGGCGGCGGCGTCGGCGGCGGCGGCGTACGGGTCGCCCTGGATGTGGTCCGGAATAACAGATGCGTTCACGCGGACGAGGGTAACCGCTGAATCCCTACGCGCGTAGATGCCCCTGTACAGAGTCTTGCGGCTTTCGTTCGTGCGTTCCGACAATCGGATCCCGGGCCGGAGGCAAAAGGGGCAGGTCGTCGCCGTTTCCGCGGCGGTCCGGGGCCGCTCCGGTCAGCAGGGGCGCTTGCGGAGTTCCATCACGTAATCGTGCGGCGCGCCCGCCGAATCCGCCGCGTCCGCGATCTCGCCGAGGTACCGGGCGGACGGCAGGCCGCCCTCGTAACCGTTCAGCACATAGATCCAGGCCGGCTCCTCGCCGTCCAGGGTGTGCACCCGGATCCGCATGCGGCGGTAGATGTCGAGGCCGACGCCCTCCCAGCGGTCCATGGAGTCCTCGTCCATGGGGGCCAGGTCGTACAGGGCCACGAACACCTGCGAGCGGGGCGCCTCCACCACCGTGGCCAGCGCTCCCTCCCAGCCCATCTGCTCCCCGCCGAAGGTCAGCCGCCAGCCGTTCAGCCAGCCGGTGCCGCGCAGCGGTGAGTGCGGGGCGCGGCGCGTCATCAGCCGCGCGTCGAGGTTGCCGGCGTACGCGGCGTAGAGCGACATGTGATCGAGGGTACGGGAGGTGGCGGCGGGAGCGCCGGTTCCTGGGCGGAAGGCCCCCGCGAGAAGGGGGATTCAGGGGGTGGGGCACAGGGGCGGATTCACCGGCCGCATCCGTGCGCCGCGCACCCCGGCGCACGGATGGAGGGCCCCGGGGAGAAGCACCTTGAAGCGTGCGGGACAATGAAGTACGTACTGCATTCCCCCGGGGCGATCCCCCGGACCCCCGGCCGGGACAGCAGACGGCCGCGGGACGAGAAACGCGAGGCGGACTTTTCGTGACCCGGATCGTGATCATCGGCGGCGGACCCGGCGGGTACGAGGCGGCCCTGGTGGGCGCCCAGCTCGGCGCGGAGGTGACCGTCGTCGACTGTGACGGCCTCGGCGGCGCGTCCGTCCTCACCGACTGCGTGCCCTCGAAGACCCTGATCGCGACGGCCGAGGTGATGACCACCTTCGACTCCTCGTACGAGGAGCTGGGCATCATCGTCGCGGACGACACCCCGCACATAGAGCAGGCCGCGCGTGTGGTCGGCGTCGATCTGGGGAAGGTCAACCGCCGGGTGAAGCGCCTGGCGCTCGCCCAGTCCCACGACATCACCGCCTCCGTCACCCGCGCCGGCGCCCGTGTGATGCGCGGCCGCGGCCGTCTGGAGGGCCTCCAGGCCGCCGACGGCTCCCGCCAGGTCGTCGTCACGGCCGCCGACGGCACGGAGGAGACGCTCACCGCGGACGCCGTGCTCATCGCGACCGGCGGCCACCCCCGGGAGATCCCCGACGCGCAGCCCGACGGCGAGCGCATCCTGAACTGGACCCAGGTCTACGACCTCGACGAGCTGCCGCAGGAGCTCATCGTCGTCGGCTCGGGTGTCACCGGTGCCGAGTTCGCCGGCGCCTACCAGGCCCTCGGCTCGCACGTCACCCTCGTCTCGTCCCGCGACCGGGTGCTGCCCGGTGAGGACCCCGACGCCGCCGCGGTCCTGGAGGACGTCTTCCGGCGGCGCGGCATGAACGTCATGGCCCGCTCCCGCGCGCAGTCCGCCAAGCGCGTCGGCGACCGGGTCGAGGTGACCCTCGCCGACGGCCGGGTCATCTCCGGCACGCACTGCCTGATGGCCGTCGGCGCCATCCCGAACACCGCCGGGATGGGCCTGGAGGAGGCCGGCGTCCACCTCAAGGACTCCGGGCACATCCGGACCGACAAGGTCTCCCGCACCAGCGCGCCCGGCGTCTACGCGGCAGGTGACGTCACCGGAATCTTCGCGCTCGCCTCGGTCGCCGCCATGCAGGGCCGGATCGCGATGTACCACTTCCTGGGCGACGCGGTGGCCCCGCTGAACCTGAAGACGGTCTCCTCGAACGTCTTCACCGACCCGGAGATCGCCACCGTCGGCTACAGCCAGGCGGACGTCGACGCGGGCAAGATCGAGGCCCTGGTCGTCAAGCTGCCGCTGCTGCGCAACCCGCGCGCCAAGATGCAGGGCATCCGGGACGGCTTCGTCAAGATCTTCTGCCGCCCCGGCACCGGCATCGTGGTCGGCGGCTGTGTCGTCGCCCCCAGGGCGAGCGAGCTGATCCACCCCATCTCGATCGCGGTCGACAACAATCTGACGGTCGAGCAGATCGCAAAGGCCTTCACTGTGTACCCGTCCCTGTCGGGATCGATCGCCGAAGTGGCCCGCCAGTTGCACAGCCGTAAGCGCACGGGCGAGGCGTAACGGCCCGGGGAGGCCGGTCCCGGAGCGGTTGCGGGCCCGGCATTCCCCGGCAACTCCCGCCAAGTCGGGCGGTTCCGTGAACGCCGTCCGATCAGGAGACGACAACAAGACGGCCGCCTATACCACTTGGCGACCACCTGTATGTACAACTTCCGCTATTCGGCGCAAACTGCTGAAAACTCTCGCGCGGTCACGTTACTGTCAGTTTCGTGTTCGCTGCAGAACGTCGTCAGTTGATCCTCGAAATGGTGCGCGCCAACGGGGCGGTATCGCTCCGTGAGCTCGCCCGCGTCGTCCAGACCTCCGAAGTGACCGTACGGCGGGACGTGCGGGCGCTGGAGGCAGAAGGACTCCTCGACCGCCGGCACGGCGGTGCGGTCTTGCCGGGCGGTTTTACGCGGGAGTCCGGCTTTCCGCAGAAATCCCATCTAGCGACCGCGGAGAAGACGGCCATCGCCGACCTGGCCGCCGGCCTCGTCGAAGAGGGCGAGGCCATCGTCGTCGGTGCCGGTACGACCACGCAGGAGCTGGCCCGCCGGCTCGCGCGCGTCCCCGGCCTGACCGTCGTCACCAACTCGCTGCTCGTCGCCCAGGCGCTGGCCCATGCCAACCGGGTGGAAGTGGTGATGACCGGGGGCACCCTGCGCGGCTCCAACTACGCCCTCGTGGGCAGCGGAGCCGAGCAGTCCCTCCAGGGGCTGCGGGTCTCGCGCGCCTTCCTGTCCGGGAGCGGGCTCACCGCCGAGCGCGGGCTCTCCACGTCCAACATGCTCTCCGCGAGCGTGGACCGGGCGCTGGTGCAGGCCGCGGCCGAGGTGGTCGTCCTCGCTGACCACACGAAGCTCGGCTCCGACACGATGTTCCAGACGGTGCCGACGGATCTCATCACCCATCTGGTGACGGACGAACCCGCCGCGCACGACGACCGGGCGGCGGCGGAGCTGCAGGCGCTGGCGGACCAGGGCGTGCGGATCGCTGTCGCGGGTGGGAGTGCTGCGTCGGCCGCGGCGGACTCGGGTGCGGGTGCGCGGTCCGGGCGGCGGGAGATGCCGTTGCCGGGGCAGCGGCGTACGCAGGGGCAGCCGTTGCGGGCGCTCGGGGAGGCGGCGGTGGAGCGGGAGCGGGACCGGGCCCGGGTGGCGGATCTGCGGCGGCGGTAGCACGGGGGCTCTGCCCCCGGGCCCCCGCTCCTCAATCGCCGGAGGGGCTTGATTTGAGGCCCCGCAGCGTCAGCGTCAGTAGGCGGGTCGCCAGTTGCGGGTCGTCCGGGGATTGTTCCGCTGCCAGGGCGATCGCGTTCGTCAGTTGCATCAGGTCGTCGATCGAGACGTCCGGGCGGACCGAGCCGGCCGACTGGGCGCGGCCCAGGAGTGCCGAACCCGCCTCGCGCAGCGGGGTGTTGCACCGGGCCAGGGCCGAACTCTCGTCGCGGCACGTCGACATGAGCGCCTGGGCCAGGCCGCGGTACTCACCCGCATGAGTGACGATCGCGCCCAGCCACTCCACCAGGGCGTCGCACGGGCGCTCCGCCTCGGCCAGTTCACGGGAGCGGATGATCAGGGAGGTCACCGCCTCCTGGAAGACCGCGCTCATCAGTGCGTGCCGGGTCGGGAAGTGGCGGTACAGCGTGCCGATGCCCACCCCCGCGCGGCGTGCGACGTCCTCCAGGGACGCGTCGGTGCCGTGTTCCGCGAAGGCGGTACGGGCCGCCGCCAGCAGCCGGCCGTGGTTGCGGCGCGCGTCGGCACGCATGGGCCGGGCCGACGTCCCTGCCGTGCTCATCGCCATGGTGCGGTCCCTCCTGTCTCCCCGGTCTCCAGGATGCCATCGCGCGGGCGGCGGCCGGTCCCCGAATGCGCCGGTGCCCCGGTCACGTCCGAGGACATGACCGGGGCACCGGCGGGGAAGAGCGTCAGTCCTTGATCTCGCAGATGACCGCACCGGAGGAGATCGAGCTGCCGACCTCGGCGGCCAGGCCCTTGACCGTGCCGGAGCGGTGCGCGTTCAGCGGCTGCTCCATCTTCATGGCCTCCAGGACGACGATCAGGTCGCCCTCCTTGACCTCCTGGCCCTCCTCCACGGCGATCTTCACGATCGTGCCCTGCATCGGGGAGGCGAGGGTGTCGCCGGAGACGGCCGAGCCGGACTTCTTCGCCGCGCGGCGCTTGGGCTTGGCGCCCGCCGCGAGGCCGGTACGGGCCAGGCTCATGCCGAGCGAGGAGGGCAGCGAGACCTCCAGGCGCTTGCCGCCGACCTCGACGACCACCGTCTCGCGGCCGGCCTCGTCGTCCGCGTCCGCATCGGCGGGAGCGGCGAACGGCTTGATCTCGTTGACGAACTCCGTCTCGATCCAGCGGGTGTGGATGCGGAACGGGTCGGCGGTGAACGCCGGGTCCGTCACGACCGCACGGTGGAACGGGATGGCGGTGGCCATGCCCTCGACGTGGAACTCCGCCAGGGCGCGGGCGGCACGCTGGAGCGCCTGCTCACGCGTCGCACCGGTCACGATCAGCTTCGCCAGCAGCGAGTCCCAGGCGGGGCCGATGACCGAGCCGGACTCCACGCCCGCGTCCAGGCGGACGCCCGGGCCGCTCGGCGCCTCGAACCTCGTCACCGTGCCGGGGGCCGGCAGGAAGCCTCGGCCCGGGTCCTCGCCGTTGATCCGGAACTCGAAGGAGTGACCGCGCGAGGCGGGGTCGTCGTAACCGAGCTCCTCGCCGTCGGCGATGCGGAACATCTCGCGGACGAGGTCGATGCCGGAGACCTCCTCGGTCACCGGGTGCTCCACCTGGAGGCGCGTGTTGACCTCCAGGAAGGAGATCGTGCCGTCCAGGCCGACCAGGAACTCGACCGTGCCGGCGCCGACGTAGCCGGCCTCCTTCAGGATCGCCTTGGACGCCGCGTACAGCTCGGCGTTCTGCGCGTCGGACAGGAAGGGGGCCGGGGCCTCCTCCACGAGCTTCTGGTGGCGGCGCTGGAGCGAGCAGTCACGGGTCGAGACGACGATCACGTTGCCGTGCGTGTCGGCCAGGCACTGGGTCTCCACGTGGCGCGGCTTGTCGAGGTAGCGCTCGACGAAGCACTCCCCGCGCCCGAATGCGGCGACGGCCTCGCGGACCGCGGAGTCGTACAGCTCCGGGATCTCCTCCAGCGTGCGGGCGACCTTCAGGCCGCGGCCGCCGCCGCCGAAGGCGGCCTTGATCGCGATCGGCAGGCCGTGCTCCTCGGCGAAGGCGACGACCTCCTCGGAGCCCGAGACCGGGTCCGGGGTGCCCGCGACGAGCGGGGCACCGGCGCGCTGCGCGATGTGGCGGGCGGCGACCTTGTCACCGAGGTCCCGGATCGCGTGCGGCGGCGGGCCGATCCAGGTCAGACCGGCGTCCAGAACGGCCTGGGCGAACTCGGCGTTCTCCGAGAGGAAGCCGTAACCCGGGTGGATCGCGTCCGCCCCGGAGTCCTTGGCAGCCTGGAGCACCTTGGCGATGTCCAGGTAACTGGCCGCCGGGGTGTCACCGCCCAGAGCGAATGCCTCGTCGGCCGCACGGACGTGCAGAGCGTCGCGGTCCGGGTCGGCGTAGACGGCCACGCTCCCGATCCCCGCGTCCCGGCAGGCCCGAGCAACACGGACAGCAATTTCGCCACGGTTGGCGATGAGCACCTTGCGCACGATGGCTCCCTCCTTGAAACAAGCTGAGTTTAGGGACAACCGACACGGTCCTACGACCCGTCCCCAATGGTGAGCTTGCCCACACGGAGTGTGATTCGAGGCGTGCTCGAGTCGCGAAATCCCTTGTGCCACCACGGTACGCCGGGTTCTGAATCCGCACAGTAGCGACCAGGTGTGCTCCAGGTCTCTATCGGCACGGGCAGCGACTTACCGTGATTCTTTGTGGAGTTCCCACTAAGGGGTGGGCAATTCTTTGCCCGGCGCACGAATGCCCGGACAGCTAGGGGTGCGCCGGGGTTCTCCCGGGCCCTTGTCGTGGCCATTACCCGTTAGTAAGGTCCGCGCTATCGCACGTACTGCTGGTAACAGGGGGTGAACGTCGTGGTGCGCAGGCTGGTGGCTTTCATAGCCGCGCTCGTGCTGGCCGTGGAAGCCGTGGGCATCGTGATCGTCAACGTGGTCATGGGCACGGTCGTGAAGAACCAGGACATGTCCCTGGCCGGTACGGACCCCGACGTGATGTCCAAGGGCGCCTGGGTGCTCGGCGGCGTCTCCGGGCTGTTCCTGCTCCTGTGTGCCGTGATCCTCGTGCTGGCGGGCGCCCGCGACCGGGCGCCGGGGCGCGTGGCGCGGATCGTGCTGATCTGCTGCGCGGTCGTCCACGGGGTGCTCGGCGCGCTGACGGTCGGACTCGTCGGCTGGGCGGCGTTCGCCTGGATGATGGTGGTTCTCGGCCTCATCGTGCTCGCCCTGGTGGCGTACGGTCCCGAGCCCGAGACCGAGCAGCCGGCCGCGCCCGCCCCCGCGTGACCGCCGCTCAGGCCCAGAGGTCGGTGACCGAGATCCCCAGCTCGCCCAGCAGGCGGCGCAGCAGCGGCAGCGACAGGCCGATGACGTTGCCCGGGTCGCCCTCGATGGAGTCCACGAACGGCGCCGACCGCCCGTCGAGGGTGAAGGCCCCCGCCACGTGCAGCGGTTCGCCCGAGGCCACGTAGGCGGCGATCTCGGCGTCCGAGGGCTCGCCGAAGCGGACCGTCGTGGACGCCGTCCGCGAGACCGTCCGGCCGGTCGCGGTGTCCGTCAGGCTGTGCCCGGTCTGCAGGATTCCGGTCCGGCCGCGCATCGACTTCCAGCGGGCGGTGGCCTCCTCCGCGTCGGCCGGCTTGCCGAGCGCCTCGCCGTCGAGCTCCAGCACGGAGTCGCAGCCGATGACCAGGGCGCCGGCGGCCTCGGGGAGCGCGGCGACGACGGCCGCCTTGGCCTGGGCGAGGACGAGGGCGAGTTCGGCGGGGGTGGGGGCGGTGAGGGCGTCCTCGTCGACGCCGCTGACGATGACCTCCGGGGCGAGGCCGGCTTGGCGCAGGAGGCCCAGTCGGGCGGGGGAGGCGGAGGCGAGTACGAGGCGCTGGGCGGTCATGACCGCCATGGTACGGACGCCGGGTCCGTGCGGGTTCGTCGCGGGGGCGCTGCCCCCGGACCCCCGCTCCTCAATCGCCGGAGGGGCTTGAAATGCCCGCCCGAGGGGCGTGAAGTGGCCGGCAGGGGGAGCGCACGCGCCTGCGCCGCCGTGAAGGCGGCTATCGCGTGCCGAGCACGAACATCGCGACGACCATCGCCAGGGCCAGGATCAGGCCCGCGCGGCGCATCATCGTCTCCGCGTCGCGGAGTTCCTTGGGGGGCTTGTTCTCGGGGTCGGACCAGAGCATGACTTGATCCTGCTGGGCGGGCCTTGGGCGGCGCCTGAGTACGCGTACTCAACCGCCGCCCCTGCCGCGTCACCAGGGCTTATGCGGGCCAGTACGTACGGGCCCAGGCGCGCGGGCCCGGCAGGTGGCGGCCGCTCCGGGCCAGGCGGCTCGGGTGGGACCAGCCGGCGGGCGGTTGCGGGGTGCCGGACGACACGGCGGACGCCGCGGCGGCACGGGCCCGGACCACCGCGAGCGCGGCGGCCAGCTCCTCCGGGGTCGGGTTGCCCCGTACGACCTTGATCATGGCCAGGGCCCTTTCTAGAGGGGGATGTTGCCGTGCTTCTTGGGCGGCAGGGACTCGCGCTTGGTGCGCAGCTGGCGCAGGCCCTTGACCACGTGTGCCCGGGTGTCGGACGGCATGATCACCGCGTCCACGTACCCGCGCTCGGCCGCCACGTACGGGTTGAGGAGCGCGTCCTCGTAGTCCGCGATCAGTCCGGCGCGCGTGGCCTCCTGGTCCTCGGCGGCGGCGATCGTACGGCGGTGCAGGATGTTGACCGCGCCCTGGGCGCCCATGACGGCGATCTGGGCGGTCGGCCAGGCGAGGTTGATGTCGGCGCCCAGGTGCTTGGAGCCCATGACGTCGTACGCGCCGCCGAACGCCTTGCGCGTGATCACCGTGATCAGCGGGACGGTCGCCTCCGCGTACGCGTAGATCAGCTTGGCGCCGCGCCGGATGATGCCGCCGTACTCCTGGTCGACGCCCGGCAGGAAGCCCGGCACGTCCACGAAGGTCAGCACCGGCACGTTGAACGCGTCGCAGGTGCGGACGAAACGGGCCGCCTTCTCGCTGGCGTTGATGTCCAGACAGCCGGCGAACTGCATCGGCTGGTTGGCGACGATGCCGACGGGGTAGCCCTCGACGCGGCCGAAGCCGGTGACGATGTTCGGCGCGAACAGGGCCTGGGTCTCCAGGAACTCGCCGTCGTCCAGCACGTGCTCGATCGCGGTGTGCATGTCGTACGGCTGGTTCGCCGAGTCCGGGATGAGCGCGTCCAGCTCGCGGTCCTCGTCGCTGACCGCCAGGTCCGCCTCCTCCGGGAAGGCCGGGGCCTCCGAGAGGTTGTTCGACGGGAGGTAGGACAGCAGCGACTTGACGTACTCGATGGCGTCCTTCTCGTCGCCCGCCATGTGGTGCGCCACCCCGGAGGTGGTGTTGTGCGTACGGGCGCCGCCCAGCTCCTCGAAGGCGACGTCCTCACCCGTGACCGTCTTGATGACGTCGGGGCCGGTGATGAACATGTGCGAGGTCTGGTCGACCATCACCGTGAAGTCGGTGATCGCGGGGGAGTACACCGCGCCGCCCGCGCACGGGCCGACGATCAGCGAGATCTGCGGGACCACACCCGAGGCGTGCACATTGCGCCGGAAGATCTCCGCGAAGAGACCCAGCGCCGCCACGCCCTCCTGGATGCGGGCGCCGCCGCCGTCGTTGATGCCGATGACCGGGCAGCCGGTCTTCAGCGCGAAGTCCATCACCTTGACGATCTTCTCACCGTAGACCTCGCCCAGCGAGCCGCCGAAGATGGTGAAGTCCTGCGAGTACACGCAGACGGGACGGCCGTCGACCGTGCCGTAGCCGGTGACGACACCGTCCCCGTACGGCCGGTTCTTCTCGATGCCGAAGTTCGTCGACCGGTGCCGGGCGAACTCGTCGAGCTCCACGAAGGAACCCTCGTCGAGCAGGAGGCCGACGCGCTCGCGCGCCGTCAGCTTGCCCTTCGCGTGCTGCTTCTCCACCGCGCGCGCCGACCCCGCGTGGGTCGCCTCGTCGATACGGCGCTGCAGGTCCGCGAGCTTGCCCGCGGTCGTGTGGATGTCGGTCTCTTCCGGCTCGGACATCGGGTGGCGGCTCCCTGCCTGGTCACGGGGACGACTTGGCTGCTGATCAGCGGGTGAACAGCTACTGAGCCGTAGCGTATCGGCGCGGATACCGTTCGGCAGTGCGTCCTTTGACACACCTAGGGTGGCTTGCATGACACCTCCGGATGCGCCACAGAGCCGTTGGTCGGACCTGGACCGGCCGCCCCTCAACGTCCCCGCGCTGCGCCGCGGACTGCTGCGGCCGGGCGCGCTGTGGACCGCCCTCGACGTCGTCGGGTCCACCGGTTCCACCAACACCGACCTCGCCGCGCGCGCGGCGGACCTCACCGAGGGCACGGTTCTCGTCGCCGAGGAGCAGACCGCCGGCCGGGGCCGCCTGGAGCGCACCTGGACGGCCCCGGCCCGCTCCGGCCTCTTCTTCTCCGTCTACCTGACCCCGGGCAACGTGCCCGCCGAGCGCTGGGGCTGGCTGCCGCTGCTCACCGGCGTCGCCGCGGCCACCGGACTGGCGCGCGCGGCGGGCGTGGACATGGCCCTGAAGTGGCCCAACGACCTGCTGGTCACTGTGGGGGGCCAGGAGCGCAAGACCGGCGGCATCCTGGCGGAGCGGGCCGGCGACGGTGTCGTCATCGGCATCGGCCTCAACGTCTCGCTGCGCGCCGACGAGCTCCCCGCCCCCACCGCCGCCTCCCTCGCCCTGGCCGGCGCGGTCTCCACCGACCGCGAGACGCTGCTGCGGGGCGTCCTGCGATCCCTGGAGCACTGGTACGGGCTCTGGCGCGACGCGGACGGCGACGCGGCGGCGAGCGGGCTCCAGGAGGCGTACGCGGCGGGCTGCGCGACCCTCGGCAAGGCGGTACGGGCCCAGCTGCCGGGCGACCGCACGCTCACCGGCGAGGCCGTGGCGATCGACGGGGACGGCCGGCTGGTCCTGTCCACCGGCGACGGGCTGCGCGAACCGGTCTCGGCGGGCGACATCGTGCACCTGCGCGGCGCGGAGGGCGGCCTGACCTGAACCGCCGAGGCGCCGCCCGCGTGCCCTGAGGACGTGAGGTAGGGCACACCTGCCGTATCGTTGAGGTGATCCACCGACGGACAGATCGGCAGGGCAGTGCGCAGGGAACGGGCAGGAGGCGGCTGGTGACCGTCGACGACACGACCTCCGGCGATGGCGCGCAGCAGTCGTCGGAACCCTCGGTGCACGCCGCACCGCACCACGAAGTCGACCACACGGCCGAACCGACCGACGATCCCCTCGCGATCCGGCTGGAACAGCTGATCCTGGGCGCCGACCGGCGGTACACCCCGTTCCAGGCGGCCCGCACCGCCGGCGTCTCGATGGACCTGGCCTCCCGCTTCTGGCGGGCCATGGGCTTCGCGGACATCGGCCAGGCCAAGGCGCTCACCGAGGCGGACGTGCTGGCCCTGCGGCGGCTCTCCGGTCTCGTCGAGGCCGGGCTGCTCAGCGAGCCGATGGCGATCCAGGTGGCCCGGTCGACCGGGCAGACCACCGCCCGGCTGGCCGAATGGCAGATCGACTCCTTCCTGGAGGGCCTGACCGAGCCCCCCGAGCCGGGCATGACCCGCACCGAGGTCACGTACCCCCTGGTCGAACTGCTGCTGCCCGAGCTGGAGGAGTTCCTGGTGTACGTGTGGCGGCGCCAGCTCGCCGCCGCCACCGGCCGGGTCGTGCAGGCGGCCGACGACGAGGAGATGGTCGACCGGCGCCTGGCCGTCGGCTTCGCGGACCTCGTCGGATTCACCCGGCTGACCCGCCGCCTGGAGGAGGAGGAGCTCGGCGAGCTCGTCGAGTCCTTCGAGACCACCTGCGCCGACCTGGTCGCGGCGCACGGCGGCCGGCTCATCAAGACCCTCGGCGACGAGGTCCTCTTCGCCGCCGACGACGCGGGCACCGCCGCCGAGATCGCGCTGCGGCTCGTCGAGGCGATGGCCGTGGACGAGACCATGCCGGCGCTGCGGGTCGGCATCGCCTTCGGCACGGTCACCACCCGGATGGGCGATGTCTTCGGCACGACCGTGAACCTCGCCAGCCGGCTGACCTCGATAGCGCCGAAGGACGCGGTGCTGGTCGACGGCGCGTTCGCCGAGGAGCTGACGCGTACGGGCGAGGCCCCGGTCTCGGAGGCGCGGGCGGCGGAGGAGGCCGCGGCGGCGGCCGAGCGGGCCGAGAAGGAGGGCCCGGACGCCGACGTGGTCCCCGTACCCAAGTACCGCTACGGGCTCCAGCCGATGTGGCAGCGCCCGGTGCGCGGCCTCGGCGTGGTCGAACCCTGGCTGCTGGCCCGCCGCGGCACGTCCTGACCCGTTCCGCACACCCTTTCGGGGGAGAGCTCTAGGATCCCTTCGGTAACGCTCGTTAACCGACAGGGGTGCAGCATGACCGTCACGTCCGAGCAGCGGTTCGGGGAGTTCGTCGCCGTACGGGTCCACGAGGGCCTGGAGCACGTCGCCGAGCTGGTTCTCGACCGGCCGAAGGCCATGAACGCGGTGTCCACGGACATGGCCCGCTCCATCGGCGCCGCCTGTGACGCGCTCGCCGCCGACCGGGACGTACGGGTCACCGTCCTCACCTCCAGCCACGACCGGGCCTTCTGCGTGGGCGCGGACCTCAAGGAACGGAACTCCTTGACCGACGCCGAGCTGGTCCGCCAGCGGCCCACCGCGCGCGCCGCCTACACGGGCGTGCTGGAGCTGCCCATGCCGACGATCGCCGCGGTGCACGGCTTCGCGCTGGGCGGCGGCTTCGAGCTGGCGCTGTCCTGCGACCTGATCGTCGCCGACCCGACCGCCGTGGTGGGCCTGCCCGAGGTCTCCGTCGGCGTCATCCCGGGCGGCGGCGGCACCCAGCTGCTGCCCCGCCGGGTCGGGGCCGCGCGCGCCGCCGAACTGATCTTCAGCGCCCGCCGGGTGCCGGGCGCCGAGGCGCGCGAGCTGGGCCTGGTCGACGAGCTGGTGGCGGAGGGCGAGGACCGGGCCGAGGCGCTGTCCCTGGCCGGCCGGATCGCCGCGAACTCGCCGGTCGGGCTGCGCGCGGCCAAGCGGGCGCTGCGGCTCGGGCACGGGCTCGACCTGCGGGCCGGTCTGGAGGTCGAGGACTCCGCGTGGCGGTCGGTGGCCTTCTCCGGGGACCGGGCGGAGGGCGTGGCCGCGTTCAACGAGAAGCGGAAGCCGAACTGGCCCGGTGAGTGACCCTGGGTATCCGTTTCCGGGCCGATCGGTCACGCTCCGGAGTTGTCGAGTGATCGCGCGGGCCATATCGCCCTAAACTGGCGCAATGGGTGGTGACGACGCACGGCTGCGGGCCGTGGTTTCGCTGGCGCAGACGATGGCCGCGGCGCACAACCCCCGGGGGTGCTGGCGAGCGGCGGCCCGGGGGGCCTGCGAGGCGCTGGGCGGCAGCTTCGCCGCGCTCTCGGTCTGGGAGCGCGACCGGGGGCGGCTGCGGGTCCTGGTCAACGCGGGCGCGCGGGCCGAGGGCGAGGAGGAGTTCCCCGAGGAGGAGGTCTATCCCGTCCACCGGTTCCCGGAGATCACCGAGTTCCTGCACGAGCGGTGGGCCGGGGGCGGCGAGCCGGACGCCTGGGTGGAGACCGCCGAGGGTCCGGTGGAGGGCGAGCCCGAGCCCGGCGCGGCCGGGGCGCACGGGTACGGGCCCGGCTACTGCCACCAGCGCGTGGCGGCCCTGCGCCGGCGCGGGCGGGGCTGCTGCGTGGTCGCGCCGATCGTGCTGCACGGGCGGGCCTGGGGCGAGCTGTACGTGGCGCGGCCGACGGGGGCGCCGGTGTTCGGGCGGGCGGACGCCGACTTCGCCACCGTGCTGGCCGCCGTGGTGGCCGCCGGGCTCGCCCAGACCGAGCGCCTGGAGGAGGTCCGCAAGCTCGCCTTCACGGACCCGCTGACCGGCCTCGCCAACCGCAGGGCCGTCGACATGCGGCTGGACGAGGCGGTGGAGCGGCACCGGGCGGACGGGGCGGTGGTCAGCCTGGTGGTCTGCGACCTGAACGGGCTCAAGTGGGTCAACGACACCCATGGCCACGCGGTCGGCGACCGGCTGCTGGAACGTTTCGGCTCGGTGCTCTCGCGGTGCGCGGCCATACTGCCCGGCGCACTGGTGGCCCGGCTCGGCGGTGATGAGTTCTGCCTGCTGGCGGTGGGCCCCGAGGCGGACGAGGTGGTCGCCGTCGCCACCGAGCTGTGCGAGCGCGCGGCCGGGCTCGAACTCGGCAACGGGGTCGCCTGCGGGATCGCGTCCACCGGCGACCCCATCGGGCCCGAGGTCTCGGCCCGGCGGCTGTTCCGGCTGGCGGACGCGGCGCAGTACCGGGCGAAGGCCGCCCGCTCCGGGCGCCCGGTGGTGGCGGGGCGCGACGGCGAGGTCATCCGGCTGGCCGACTCCCCGCCGAAGTCCCCGCACGACCGCCGCCGGCTGCGCGGCAACCGCCCCGACTGGTGACCCGTACACCCGCTCCGGGTCGTAAGGGGTCAACCCCCCTTCCACTGGTGACATGAAGGGTTTCAATCCGTACGCTGCTGAATATGGATATGCATACAGTCGTGGTGGGGACGTCCGGTACCACTGCTCAGGACGTCATCGCCGTGGCCCGCGGCAACGCCCGTGTCGAGCTCTCCGCCGCCGCGGTGGCCGCGCTGGCCGCCGCGCGCGAGATCGTGGACGCGCTCGCCGCCAAGCCCGAGCCGGTCTACGGCGTCTCGACCGGCTTCGGCGCCCTGGCCAGCCGGCACATCAGCCCGGAGCTGCGCGCACAGCTCCAGCGCAACATCGTCCGCTCGCACGCCGCCGGCATGGGCCCGCGCGTCGAGCGCGAGGTCGTCCGGGCGCTGATGTTCCTGCGGCTGAAGACGGTCGCCTCCGGCCACACCGGCGTACGCCCCGAGGTCGCGCAGACCATGGCCGACGTGCTGAACGCCGGGATCACGCCCGTCGTCCACGAGTACGGTTCGCTCGGCTGCTCCGGCGACCTGGCGCCCCTGTCGCACTGCGCGCTGGCCCTGATGGGCGAGGGTGACGCGGAGGGCCCCGACGGCACCGTCCGCCCGGCCGGTGAGCTGCTCGCCGCGCACGGCATCACCCCGGTGGAGCTGCGCGAGAAGGAGGGCCTGGCCCTCCTCAACGGCACCGACGGCATGCTCGGCATGCTGGTCATGGCCCTTGCCGACCTGCGGACGCTCTACACCTCGGCCGACATCACCGCGGCCCTCTCCCTGGAGGCCCTGCTCGGCACGGACAAGGTCCTCGCCCCCGAGCTGCACGCCATCCGCCCGCACCCCGGCCAGGGCGCCAGCGCCGACAACATGCTGCGGGTGCTGGCCGGCTCGGGCCTCACCGGCCACCATCAGGACGACGCGCCGCGCGTCCAGGACGCCTACTCGGTGCGGTGCGCGCCGCAGGTCAACGGGGCCGGCCGGGACACCCTCGCGTACGCCGCGACCGTCGCCGACCGCGAGCTGGCCTCCTCGGTGGACAATCCGGTCGTGCTGCCGGATGGCCGGGTGGAGTCGAACGGCAACTTCCACGGGGCGCCCGTCGCCTATGTGCTGGACTTCCTGGCCATCGCCGCCGCGGACCTCGGCTCGATCACCGAGCGCCGGACCGACCGGCTGCTCGACAAGAACCGTTCGCACGGGCTGCCGCCGTTCCTGGCGGACGACGCGGGCGTCGACTCGGGCCTGATGATCGCCCAGTACACCCAGGCCGCCCTGGTCAGCGAGATGAAGCGGCTCGCCGTCCCTGCCTCCGCCGACTCCATCCCGTCCTCCGCGATGCAGGAGGACCACGTGTCGATGGGCTGGTCGGCCGCGCGCAAGCTGCGTACCGCCGTCGGCAACCTCGCCCGGATCGTCGCCGTCGAGCTGTACGCGGCGACCCGTGCGGTCGAGCTGCGTGCCCAGCAGGGGCTGACCCCGGCCCCGGCCACGCTCGCCGTCATCGAGGCGCTGCGGGCGGCCGGCGTCGAGGGCCCGGGACCGGACCGCTTCCTGTCGCCGGACCTGGCCGCCGCCGACACCTTCGTACGGGCGGGCGGACTGGTCTCGGCCGTGGAGCCGGTCACCGGACCGCTGGCCTGATCAGCGCCCCTCCGCGGGATTCGTACGGCTGGATGCGGGGAAACGGCAGGTCACCCCGCCGAGCAGTTACGGCGTGGTGACTGTGCCGGTCTCGGCGAGCGTCGCCGCGCCCGCGTCCTCGCCGGCCGTCGTCGTGCTGCTGACGGGCGCGGTGCCCGTATCGTCCGTGGCGTTGGCCGACGGGACGAACCACAGGGCGCACAGCAGCGTCCCCGCGGCGGCGGCGGTCAGGAGCGGGCGACGGGTGATGGTCACGGAAACGGGTCCCCCTTTGCGACGTCCGGGAGTCCGGCTCGCCCCCGATGCTAGTGAACGCAGCGGGTCGCGGGGAAGGCATGACGGCCGGGATTTACGCTCCGCCCCATGAGCACTTCCGAGACAACCGGATCATCGCGTTTCGTCCGCCTCAAGGTGGACATGGTGGTGGAGATCACCGACCCCGACGCCCTCAGCGGAACGGCCCTGGAAAGCCTCGCGGCCGAGTACGGCGAGCCCGGCGGCGAGGGCGCCGAGGAACGCGTGCATGCCGAGGCGGCGGTACGGGAAGACGGAGCGGAGGCCCTCGCCTCGCTGATCGACCCGTTCGACCTGGTGGGGGAGGTCCCCGGGGTCGAGCTGGCCCAGGCCTCATGGAGCAGCGAGAGCATCGACTACGACCCCGACGACCCGGACGGATGGGACCTCGACGAGAGCGAGGACGAGGACGGCGACGAGGGGTACGAGGAGGGCTTCGGGCAGGACGTGATCGGTGGTGGCGCCCCGGGCGTCCCGCACAATGGGAGGGAGGCCGACGGCAACGGCGGCACGGAGCGGCGGGCCTGACCTGTGGGAACACGGCCCCGGCCCGCTCGTGGCGGACCGGGGCCGTCCCGTGCCGCGGAAGCGGGAACCACCGCCCCCGGCACGGCGTCGATGAGTGGTGTTCCCCACACATTCGACGGACGTGGAACGGGAATCCCGTAGAAGGGGTTCTTGGAACATTGACGGGGTTTCGCCGGTGGGCGGCCTTGCTCGGGGTTTTCGGGGAATTCGGCAACGATGGAGAAGCGTGTGATGACGGACAGCAAGCGGCGCAAGGGCCTGATGGCCGCGTCCGCACTGCTCGGCGGCGTACTGGTGCTTTCCGCCTGTGACGACGGCGGCGACAAGGGCGGTCCCAGCCCCGAGAGCTCGAAGTCCCAGGCGGCCGACGTCGACAAGGCGGCGGCCCAGGAGGCGTCCGAGGCCCAGATAGCGATCTCGCCCAAGAACGGCGCGACCAACGCGAGCATCAACAACGCCGCGAAGGTCACCGTCACCAAGGGCAAGCTGACCGCCGTCACGATGACCAGCGCGGACGGCAAGAGCGTCAAGGGCACCCTCTCCGCCGACGGCACGAGCTGGAAGCCGGACGCCCAGCTGGAGCGCTCGACCACCTACAAGGTCAGCGCGACGGCGCAGGACTCCAAGGGCCGCGAGGCCCACGAGAACTCCTCCTTCACCACCGTCTCGCCCGACAACAGCTTCATCGGGAACTTCACCCCCGAGGACGGCTCCACCGTCGGCGTCGGCATGCCCGTCTCGATCAACTTCAACAAGCCGATCACCGACACCAAGGCAGTCCAGGACGGCATCAAGGTGACGTCCAGCAGCGGCCAGGAAGTCGTCGGCCACTGGTTCAACAACCAGCGCCTCGACCTGCGCCCCGAGGACTACTGGCAGGCCGGTTCCACGGTCACCCTGAAGCTGTCCCTGGACGGCGTCGAGGGTGCGGACGGTGTCTACGGCGTGCAGCAGAAGACGGTCACCTTCAAGGTCGGCCGCAACCAGGTCTCGACCGTGGACGCCAAGACGCACATGATGACCGTCACCCGGGACGGCAAGACGGTCAAGACCATCCCGATCTCCGCCGGTTCGCCCGACAACCCGACGTACAACGGCCAGATGGTGATCTCCGAGAAGTACAAGGAGACCCGGATGGACGGTTCGACGGTCGGCTTCACGGACGACGACGGCAAGGGCGAGTACGACATCAAGGACGTGCCGCACGCCATGCGGCTGTCCACGTCGGGCACCTTCATCCACGGCAACTACTGGGGCAAGGGCATCTTCGGCAGCGTCAACACCAGCCACGGCTGTGTCGGCCTCGCGGACGTCAAGGGCGCCGGTGACGCCAACCAGCCCGCCGCGTGGTTCTACAACAACTCCATGATCGGTGACGTCGTCATCGTCAAGAACTCCCCGGACAAGACCATCCAGCCCTCCAACGGCCTCAACGGCTGGAACATGAGCTGGTCCGAGTGGACGGCGGGCACGACCGCCTGACCGGCCCCTCCCCGGCCGCATCCCCACCCCGTACGCCGAAGGCGGCGGCACCACGACCCGTACAGGGTCCGGTGCCGCCGCCTTCGGCGTACACACTGTTCTCATCCGGCTCTCATGGTGGCCTTAACCCACCATCACGAGCGGTTCCTAGTCTCGCGCCATGTTCTTCACCTACCTCCGGCGCGAGCTGCGCCGCCGCAGAAAGGCGGCGCTCGTCGTCGCCTCCGGGCTCGCCCTCGGTATTGCGCTGGTCATCATCGTCAGCTCGGTCTCCTCGGGCATGAGCAAGGCCCAGGACAAGGTCCTGGAATCGCTGTACGGGCTCGGCACGGACATGACCGTCACCAAGGCGGCCACGGCGCCCGAGTCCGGTTCCACCGGCCGCCCCAAGTTCGAGTTCGACGCCAAGGACAGCGACGACGACGCGACCCAGAGCACCGACCGGGTCATGGTCCAGGGCTTCCAGACCCTGGCCTCCTCCGCCGTCGGCAAGGTCGGCGAGCAGGACGGCGTCGCCGGTGCGGTCGGCGGACTGAGCCTGTCCGTGATGAAGGTGGACGGCCAGTTCAAGCGCGGCGAGTTCAAGCAGGAGGGCGGCACGAGCCAGGGCGGCGGACGCGGACCCGGCGGCGGCAGCGGCCAGCCGCAGGGCGAGGTCAAGGGCGGCGGCGCCTCCTTCGACGTCAACTCCTACACGGTGTACGGCACCGACGTCACCCAGCAGGACCTCGGCCCGCTCACCTCGTCGAAGATCACCTCGGGCCGTACGTTCAAGACGACCGAGACCAACGCCGAGGTGGCCGTGGTCGACTCCGCCTACGCCAAGGAGAAGACCCTCTCCACCGGCAAGACGGTGACCATCCACGGCACCGAGTTCACGATCATCGGCGTCTCGACGGCCGACAGCGGGGACGCGGCCGCCAACCTCTACGTCCCGCTCCAGCAGGCGCAGACCCTCTCCGACTCGAAGGACAAGGTCACCACGGTCTACGTGAAGGCCGCGGACTCGCAGGAGATCGACAGCGTCAAGTCGGTCATCCAGAAGAACATCCCGGGCACCACGGTCACTACCTCCGCCGACCTCGCGGACACCGTCTCCGGCTCCCTGTCCACCGCGTCCGACCTGGCCGCCGGCGTCGGCAAATGGCTCTCCATCGCCGTCCTGGTCGCCGCGTTCCTCGTCGCCGGGCTCCTCACCTCCTCCGCCGTCAGCCGTCGGGTGCGCGAGTTCGGCACGCTCAAGGCCCTCGGCTGGAAGAGCGGCCGGGTCACCCGCCAGGTCATCGGCGAGGCCCTGGTCAACGGCCTGATCGGCGGCGTGCTCGGCATCGCGATCGGCCTGGCCGGCGCCTACGCGGTCACCGCCGTCAGCCCCACCCTCACCGCGGAGCTCGGCTCCTCCGGCGGTGGTGGCGGGATGCGCGGCGGAATGATGGGCGGCGGCGGCCCCGGCCGGCAGAGCGCGTCCAAGGCCCTGGACATCGCGCTCACCGCGCCCGTCTCCCTCTCCGTCATCCTGACCGCCGTCGCCCTGGCCGTGGCGGGCGGGCTGATCGCGGGCGCCTTCGGCGGCTGGCGTGCCTCGCGGCTGCGCCCGGCGGACGCGCTGCGCCGCGTCGAGTAGCAGCCCGCACCCCACACCCCGTCAGGAGACACCCATGTACACGCTTCAAGGCGTCACCAAGCAGTACAAGCGCGGCAAGTCCACCGTGCACGCCCTCGCCGGCGTCGACCTCACCATCGAGGACGGCGGCCGCCTGGTCATCCAGGGCCCCACCGGCGGCGGCAAGTCCACCCTGCTCCAGATGCTCGGCGGCCTGGACCGCCCCACGGCCGGCAGCGTCGAGCTCGACGGGATGGACCTCGCCAAGCTCAGCGAGGCCAAGCTCACCAAGGTGCGCGCCCAGAACATCGGCTTCGTCTTCCAGAGCTTCAACCTGATTCCGACGCTCACCGCCCAGGAGAACGTCGAGACCGCGCTCGTCCCCCTCGGCGTCAAGGCGGCCGAGCGGCGCAGAAGAGCCGCCGAGGCGCTGGACTCCGTCGGGCTCGGCGAGCGGCTCGGCCATGTGCCCGGCGAGATGTCCGGCGGCCAGCAGCAGCGCGTCGCCATCGCCCGGGCCCTGGTCAAGCAGCCCAAGGTGCTCCTCGCCGACGAACCCACCGGCAACCTCGACGAGTCCATGCGCGACGAGATCATGGAGGTCCTGGAGACCCTGTGGAAGGAGCACGGGCTCACCTTCATCATGGTCACCCACGACAGCTCGATCGCCCGCCGCGCCCCGCGTCTGGCCACCATCCGCAAGGGCAAGGTCACCATCACGGAGAACGCCCCGGCCTGATCCGGCCCGCACCCTGTCCCCGACCGCCCCCGGCGGGCCCGCGCCCCCGGCGGCGGTGCACAGCGCTCGCTCAGACCGCCCGGCTCGCGACGGCCCTGCGGTACGCCACGAGGTCGCCCCGGCGCACCTGGCGCAGCCCGAGCGGGTCCGCGTACGAGACGCCCTCCTCGCACGTCCGCACCAGCGGGCAGCCGGTCTCGTCCCGCTGCCCGCTCGTGCGCAGCCCGTACCAGGGGCGCAGGGGCAGCCAGGCCAGTCCGTAGAGCCAGCGCCGCACCAGCGGGCCGGGGCCGGGGCGCCGGACGTCCGGCAGGCTCACCACCCGTATGCCCATGATCAGCTTGCCCGCGCCCGCGCCGAGGAACGCGGTGAGCACGACCTGGTTGACGAACGACAGCACGAGCACCGGCACGGCCAGCAGAGCCGCGGCCTCGGGCAGCGGCGCGGCGTCCACGTACGGCCTGACCAGCAGCCCGGCCGTGAGCACGCACAGATAGCAGTCCAGGCCCACGGCGAGGCAGCGGCGCGTCTCACCGGCGCGCGGGGGTGTGCGCGGTCCGGGCCGTGAGGACCCGGCGTGCCCGCTGTGCCCGGGCAGGGCGGGCAGCCCGGCCCCGGCGGGCCCACGAGGACTGGGATCTCTGTGGTTCCCCCGTAAGGATGTCATGACCGAATCATGTCTGAGGGACCGTCATTCCGTCCCGGGGGCGCTCCGCATTACCCCGCGGGTAATCGACGCCTCCCGGCGCCCCCGGCAGCATGGAGGCCATCGGCCGACGGGCGGCCGTACGAACCGGAGGGCACGCCATGACCGCCTACGCCATCGCGCACCTGTACCCCGAAGGACGCCCCAACGAGGAGGTCGTCGACTACATCGAGCGCATCCAGTCGACCATGGACCCGTACGGCGGCCGCTTCCTCGTCCACAACGCGCCGGTCGAGGTGGCCGAGGGCGCGTGGCCCGGCGCGGTGGTCGTCGTCGGCTTCCCCGGCATCGAGGAGGCGCGCGCCTGGTACGCCTCCCCGGCCTACCAGGAGCTGGTGCCGCTGCGGGCCCGGAACATGGCCGGTGACGTGGTGCTCGTCGAGGGCGTGGCGCCGGACTACGACGCGTCGGCGACGGCCGCGACGCTGCGGGCGGCGGCGGACGCCACCCCGATGGCGTAACGGCTGGATTTCCGGAAGCTCACCGTCGACCCCGGGCGACTGTGAGCTTCACCACTTCGGCGGCCCGGCCGACGCGGCCCCAACCCGGCCATTCACACCCGGAACCGGCCTCGCGCAAGGCCGTTGGCCAGGTCCGGAGAGCCCGGACGCCCGATCACCATGTGGATGCCACGGGCCGGGGAGCCGGTCCACTGGGAGAATCGGTACGCCACGACGGTCCTGTACGCCGCAGTCGCGAGCACGGTACGCGCGATGTTCCGGCGACGCCCTCAATGGGGAGGGGGACCTGGCGCCCCTCGGGACGGGGGCGCTCCCGCGTATGAGCCGACCCATGGAAGGTCTTGATCAGATGCCGGTCACCCCTGACTCCGCAACCTCGCACGCCGCCGAGAACCGCGTCATCGAGCCGTTGTACGCCGAGGTCCTCCGCCGCAACCAGGGCGAGAAGGAATTCCACCAGGCGGTCCGGGAGGTCCTGGAGACCCTCGGTCCCGTGCTGGCCCAGCGGCCGGAGTTCGTGGACGCCCGGGTCATCGAGCGCATATGCGAGCCGGAGCGCCAGCTGATCTTCCGGGTGCCGTGGTCGGACGACTCGGGCGACATCCACGTCAACCGCGGCTTCCGGGTCGAGTTCTCCAGCCTGCTCGGCCCGTACAAGGGCGGGCTGCGCTTCCACCCCTCGGTCAACCTCGGCATCGTGAAGTTCCTCGGCTTCGAGCAGATCTTCAAGAACGCCCTCACCGGCATGCCCATCGGCGGCGGCAAGGGCGGCGCGGACTTCGACCCGAAGGGCCGCTCGGACGCCGAGATCATGCGGTTCTGCCAGTCCTTCATGACCGAGCTCCACCGCCACGTGGGCGAGTACACCGACGTGCCCGCCGGTGACATCGGGGTCGGCGGCCGCGAGATCGGCTACCTCTTCGGCCAGTACAAGCGGATCACCAACCGCCACGAGTCCGGCGTCCTCACCGGCAAGGGCCTCGGCTGGGGCGGCGCCCTCGTCCGCACCGAGGCCACCGGCTACGGCTGCGTCATGTTCACCGCCGAGATGCTGCGCAGCCGCGGCGAGTCCCTGGACGGCCAGCGCATCTCCGTCTCCGGCTCCGGCAACGTCGCGATCTACGCCATCGAGAAGGCCCAGCAGCTCGGCGCGACCGTCGTCACCGCCTCCGACTCCGGCGGCTACGTCGTCGACGACAAGGGCATCGACCTCGACCTCCTCAAGGAGATCAAGGAGCGCGGCCGCGGCCGCATCTCCGAGTACGCCGAGCGGCGCGGCGCGCACGTGAAGTACGTCGAGGGCACCGGCGTCTGGAACGTCCCCGTCGACGTGGCCCTGCCCTGCGCCACCCAGAACGAGCTGCACGAGGCCGACGCGCTCACCCTCGTCCGCAACGGCGTCAAGGCGGTCGCCGAGGGCGCCAACATGCCCACCACCCCCGAGGCCGTCCGCGTCTTCCAGGACGCCGGCGTGGCCTTCGCCCCCGGCAAGGCGGCCAACGCGGGCGGCGTGGCCACCAGCGCCCTGGAGATGCAGCAGAACGCCTCGCGCGACTCCTGGACCTTCGCCCACACGGAGCAGCGCCTCGCGGAGATCATGCGCCACATCCACGACTCCTGCTACACCACCGCCGAGCGCTACGGCAGCCCCGGCAACTACGTGGTCGGCGCCAACATCGCCGGCTTCGAACTGGTCGCGGACGCGATGCTGGCGCAGGGGCTGATCTGACCCCGGCCGCGACGCGTGGAACGGGCCCCGGGACGCTTCCCCGGGGCCCGTTCCATTCGGGTGTGTCTCAGCTCTCCGCCGGGGCCACGCCCACCGGGCAGGAGACGCCCGTGCCGCCGATGCCGCAGTAGCCGGCCGGGTTCTTGTCCAGGTACTGCTGGTGGGCCGGTTCGGCGGGGTAGAAGGGGCGGCCGTCGGCCGGGAGGATCTCCGTGGTGATCTCGCCGTGGCCGGAGGCCGTCAGGACCTTCTGGTACGCCTCGCGGGAGGCCGCGGCGGCCGCCGCCTGGTCGGGCGTGTGGGTGTAGGCGGCCGAGCGGTACTGCGTACCCACGTCGTTGCCCTGGCGGAAGCCCTGGGTCGGGTCGTGGGACTCCCAGAACAGCTTCAGCAGCTCGGGATACGTGACCACGGAGGGGTCGTACACGACGCGAACGGCCTCCGTGTGGCCGGTGAGGCCCGAGCAGACCTCCTCGTACGCGGGGTTCTCCGTGTAGCCGCCCTGGTAGCCGACGAGCGTCGTCCAGACGCCGTCCGTCTGCCAGAACTTGCGCTCGGCGCCCCAGAAACAGCCCAGTCCGAAGTCCGCGACCGCCAGACCCTCCGGGTACGGGCCCAGCAGCGGGTTGCCCAGGACCGTGTGGCGGGACGGGACGGTGAACTCGGGGACCGGACGGCCGCGCAGGGCCTCCTCCGGGGTGGGGAGCTGGGGTGTGCGGCGGTGCAGGAACATGCGGGGGCTCCTCCTGGATCGGGCGTGCTGTCCGTACAACGCGCGAAGAGCCCCGCGGATTCCTAGGGCGTGTCCGGCGGATCCGCCCTAGTGCGGCAGCGACGCCGGGCTGCCGCCGTTCGCCTCGTAGCCCGCGACCGCCAGCGCCCGGTACACCGCGTACTCGGCGGCCGGGTCCTCGCTCGCCGTCCACGGCAGCGCGCCCACGTATCCGTCGATGCGGACCAACTGGTGCACCGCCTCCGACCAGCGCTCCATCCGGACCAGGAACAGCACGAGCAGATGGCGCACGTGCGGCAGCATCGGGTCGTCGGCGCGCGCCGCGTGCACCGCGTACATCGCGCCCTCGACGGCCCTGGTCACGACCTGGCTCTCGTAGAAGCCGCGCACCAGATTGACCTCGGGCAGGTGCTCGTACACCGCGAACAGCGGCAGCCCGGCCAGCAGCGAGCCCTGCGGGGCACGGGCCGCGGCGGCCGTCGCGAAGCGGTCGGCCTCCTCGCGCGAGCCGTGCCACCGCTCGCTCCAGAAGTGCAGCGCCGCGATGTGCGCGCCCATGTGCGCCGGCGCCCGGTCGATGATCTTCGCCCACAGCCGGTCGAACTCCTCGCCCGAATAACCCAGTCCGCGCGCGACCGCCAGCTCCACGACGTACGGGACCGGGTCACCCGGGGCCAGCAGGGCGGCCTCGCCGATCACCGTGCGGGCCTCCTCCAGGATGATCCGGAAGTCGTCCGTGCCCGCCGTGGACGAGCGCCACGCCTGCTGCACCAGGAACTCCGCGTGCACCGCCGCCGCGCCCGCGTCCTTCGGCGCCTCCGCGCGCCACTTGCGCAGCCACGAACCGCCGACGCCCGGCTGTCGCAGCAGCTCGAGCGAGGCCGCCCCGGCGAACGCCTGTACCCGCTGCCAGCGCAGCTCACCCTCCTTCGGCGTCCCGGCCAGCAGCTGGGACGCGGCCCGCCACTCCTGCGTGTGCTGCACGACCTCCAGCACGTCCAGCAGGTCCTGGTCCGCCCCCGGCGTCCGGACGTCCAGCTCCTCCTGGCGCACGAAGCCGTAGTCCTGCGGGTCGGCGGCGTCGGGGGAACCGGGGGCGGCCAGCCGGATGCCGCCGCCGCGCCGGCGCAGCACGTACGGGCCGATGGCGGCGGTCAGCAGGCACAGCGCGAGCAGGAACCACAGAATCTCCATGCCCCCATTGTCACCGGACGGCCATGTGACCCGTGAGGGACCTCGTCACGCACTACGCTCGGCCCCATGAGCGACCAGCACAGCTTCGAAACCCGTGCGATCCACGCGGGGAACACCGCCGACCCCCTCACCGGCGCCGTGGTCCCGCCCATCTACCAGGTGTCCACGTACAAGCAGGACGGCGTGGGCGGGCTGCGCGGCGGTTACGAGTACAGCCGCAGCGCCAACCCGACCCGCACCGCCCTGGAGGAGAACCTCGCGGCCCTGGAGGGCGGCCGGCGCGGACTCGCCTTCGCCTCCGGCCTCGCCGCCGAGGACTGCCTGCTCCGTACGCTGCTGACCCCCGGCGACCACGTGGTCATCCCGAACGACGCCTACGGCGGCACGTTCCGGCTGTTCGCGAAGGTCGCCTCGCGCTGGGGCGTGGAGTTCTCCGTCGCCGACACCTCGGACGTGGCGGCGGTCCGGGCCGCGATCACCCCGCGCACCAAGGCGGTCTGGGTGGAGACCCCGTCCAACCCGCTGCTCGGCATCACCGACATCGCCGCCGTCGCCCAGGTCGCCCGCACCGCCGGGGCGCGCCTCGTCGTCGACAACACCTTCGCGAGCTCCTACCTCCAGCAGCCGCTGGCGCTCGGCGCGGACGTCGTGGTGCACTCCACCACCAAGTACATGGGCGGCCACTCGGACGTCGTCGGCGGCGCGCTGATCGTCAACGACCCCGACCTCGCCGACGAGTTGGTCTTCCACCAGAACGCGATGGGCGGCGTGGCCGGCCCGTTCGACGCCTGGCTGGTGCTGCGCGGCATCAAGACGCTCGCCGTGCGCATGGACCGCCACAGCGAGAACGCCACCAAGATCGCCGACCTGCTGACCCGGCACCCCAAGGTCGCCCAGGTCCTCTACCCGGGCCTGCCCGAGCACCCGGGCCACGAGGTCGCCGCCAAGCAGATGCGGGCCTTCGGCGGCATGGTGTCCTTCCGCGTCGCGGGCGGCGAGGAGGCGGCGGTCGAGGTCTGCAACCGGGCGAAGCTGTTCACCCTGGGCGAGTCCCTGGGCGGCGTCGAATCGCTCCTTGAGCACCCGGGCCGCATGACGCACGCCTCGGCGGCCGGCTCCCCGCTGGAGGTCCCGGGCGACCTGGTCCGCCTCTCCGTCGGTATCGAGAACGCGGACGACCTGCTCGCGGACCTGACGCAGGCGCTGGGCTGAGACGCGAAAGGGGGCGGGGCCGGTTCGCCGGTCCCGCCCGCGTACGCGGCCGGCTCAGGAGGCGGCCGGTTCACGCGGCTCTCCTTTCCGGGGTGGTCCGGAGCGCCGCGTCTACCAGCCCTCCAGCGGCGGCGTGATCCCCGCGGGCGGTGCCTCCCAGGGCCGGGCCACCAGCGCCCACACCGCGAACACCGCCACCGCGGCGACCAGCGCCAGCACCCAGAGCCGGCGCAGCGCCCGCCGGCGCCGCAGCAGCCGGCCGCCCCGCTCCGCCGCCCGCGCCGCCAGACCGGCGGGCACCTGCGGATGCGGGCCCTCCAGCATCCGCCGCACCTGGTCCTCGCGGCGCCCGGTGCCGCTCACGGCGCCGCCCCGAGGAGCCGGGCGGGCCCCCGGCGCACCGTCGGACTCCGGGTGCCGCGCATCGTGGCCACCGACCGGTTGCAGACCGCGCGCACCCGGTCCCGGGACAGCCCCAGCAGGGCCGCGGTCTGCTCCTCGGAGACACCCTCGTACAGCCGCAGCACCAGGACGAGCCGTTCCTGCGGGGTCAGCCGGTCCAGCAGCCCGCCGCGCGGGCGGTGGTGGCGCCACGCCTCGCCGGCGAACCGGGCCGCCAGATCCTGCCGGGTCCGGTCGTACGGGTCCTCGCCGCGCAGCCGGTCCCAGCCGGCGAACGTCCGGGCCAGCGATGCCGTCAGGAGCCGCAGCGCCAGCGGGTTGGCGCCCGGCGCGTCCGCCGGTTCGGCGGTCAGCAGCGTGGCCGTGTGCAGCAGGCGGCCCGCCGCGCCCGCGACGAAGGACTCGAAGTCCTGGGCGCGGCACCGCTCCCGGCCCGCGTGGCGCTCTCGCACACCTCAATCGGAGCGCGCCGCCGCCCTGAGGTCAACCCCTCGGTACGCGCAGGGTGTTCAGCCCGCCGGGGTCGTCTGGTGCGCGGCCTGCCGGGCCGCCAGCGCCGCATTGAACCGGGTGAGCAGCGCGCAGAACGTGTCCCGCTCCTCCTCGCTCCACCCGTCCGTCACCTGCGACATCAACTCCCGCCGCGAGCCCCGGACCTCGTCCAGCCGGGCCTGGCCGCGCGGCGAGAGCTGGAGCACGACCGCACGCCCGTCCTCCGGGTGCGAGGTGCGCTTGACCAGGCCGGTGTCCACCAGCGGCGCGACCTGCCGCGTCACCGTGGAGGAGTCGATCCCCATCCCGGCGGCCAGCGCCTTGACGCCCATCGGCCCTTCCCGGTCCAGCCGGTTCAGCAGCAGATACGCCGCCCGGTCCATCGAGTTGCGCACCTGGCCCACCCCGCCGAGGCGGGTCTGCTCGGCCCGGCGGGCGAAGACGGCCACCTGGTGCTGGAGGCTGTCGAGAAGGTGGTCGGGACCCGGGATTTCCGGGGCTGCGCCCCCGGAAGGAGACGAGGCAGTCGTCATGTCCTGAGGGGGCATGGCCGGGGGCTCTCTTCGTGCGGTGTCGGATGGGTGGGGGACAGAGTACGCGGCCCCGGGGCAACGCGTACCAGTGCTGCACAAACCTGCGGACATCGACGCAGGACGGCCCGGCATGCGACGGCCGGGACCCCCGCGAGCTGCAAGACTTGCGGTATGAACTTCCTGTCGCCCGGCGGCTTTCCCCCCGTGATCCTCGACGACGTACGGGGGGCGCAGAAGATGCTCTCCGGGGTCGCCAGGATCACCCCGCTCGAGGGCAGCCGCCACCTCTCCGGCCTGGTGGGCGCGCCCGTCCTGTTCAAGTGCGAGAACCTCCAGCGGACCGGCTCGTTCAAACTGCGGGGCGCCTACGTACGCATCTCCGGACTCACCCCGGTCGAACGCGCCGCCGGCGTCGTGGCCGCGAGTGCCGGAAACCATGCGCAGGGTGTCGCCCTCGCGTCTGCGCTCCTCGGCGTACGCTCCACGGTCTTCATGCCGGTCGGGGCGCCGCTGCCGAAGGTCGCCGCCACCCGCGAGTACGGGGCCCGGGTCCGGCTGCACGGCACCGTCGTCGACGAGACCCTGGCCGCCGCGCAGGAGTACGCCCGCGAGACAGGCGCGGTCTTCATCCACCCCTTCGACCACGCCGACGTCATCGCCGGACAGGGCACGGTCGGCCTGGAGATCCTGGAGCAGTGCCCCGAGGTCCGCACCATCGTCCTCGGGGTCGGCGGCGGCGGACTCGCGGCCGGCGTCGCCGTCGCGGTCAAGGCCGTCCGCCCCGACGTGCGGATCATCGGCGTCCAGGCGGCCGGAGCCGCCTGCTACCCGCCGTCCCTGGCGGCCGACCGCCCCGTCTCCATCGGCACCCTCCAGACCATGGCGGACGGCATCAAGGTCGGCCGCCCCGGCGACGTGCCGTTCGGCCTGGTCAGGGACCTGGTCGACGAGGTGCGTACGGTCTCCGAGGACGAGCTGTCCAGCGCCCTGCTGCTCTGCCTGGAACGCGCCAAGATGGTCGTCGAACCCGCCGGGGCGAGCCCGGTCGCCGCCCTGCTCAGCGACCCCAAGTCGTTCCACGGCCCCGTGGTCGCCCTGCTCTCCGGCGGCAACGTGGACCCGCTGCTGATGCAGCGCATCCTCACCCACGGCATGGCGGCGGCCGGCCGCTACCTCAGCCTCAAGCTGCGCCTCACGGACCGGCCCGGCGCGCTGGCCACGATGCTGGGCGTGCTGTCGGTGGCCGACGCCAACGTCCTGGACATCAGCCATGCCCGTACCGACCCCAGGCTCGGCCTCACCGAGGCGGAGGTCGAACTGCAGCTGGAGACCAAGGGCCCCGAGCACTGCGACGACGTGAGGTCGGCGCTGCGCGACGCGGGGTATCTGGTGATGGGCTGACAGGCATGCCCCGGCTTGTGTGTTCATCGGGCACGGCGCCCCCGGCAAACCTAGGATCTGGGGTCTGAGAGGTAGCCACCCGAACGCACTGGGGGAATCCCATATGCCAGGCGCCATCTACGCGGAAGGGCTCGTGAAGGCCTTCGGGGACGTGACTGCACTAGGCGGTGTGGACCTCGACGTGCCGGAAGGCACCGTCCTCGGCCTCCTCGGACCCAACGGGGCCGGCAAGACGACCGCCGTCCGCGTTCTGACCACGCTGCTCAGGCCCGACAGCGGCAGGGCCTTCGTGGCGGGGATCGACGTCCTGAAGAATCCCAACGAGGTACGGCGCTCGATCGGGCTCTCCGGCCAGTTCGCCGCCGTCGACGAATACCTGACCGGCCGCGAGAACCTCCGCATGGTCGGCCAGCTCTACCAGATGAGCGGGCGCGCGGCGAAGGTCCGGGCAGGCGAACTGCTTGACCGGTTCAACCTGGCCGACGCGGCGGACCGCCCCGCCAAGACGTACTCCGGAGGCATGCGCCGCCGCCTCGACCTGGCGGCGGCGCTCGTCGTCTCCCCGCCGGTCATGTTCATGGACGAGCCGACGACCGGCCTCGACCCGCGCAACCGCCAGCAGCTCTGGGAGGTCATCGAGGAGCTGGTCGCCGGCGGTACGACGCTGCTGCTCACCACGCAGTACCTGGAGGAGGCCGACCACCTCGCCCACGACATCTGCGTGATCGACCACGGCCGGGTCATCGCCCGCGGCACCTCCGACCAGCTCAAGGCCCGTACCGGCGGCGAGCGCGTCGAGGTCGTCGTGCACGACCCGGACCGGATCGAAGCGGCCCGCGCCGTCCTGACCCGCCTCGGCAAGGGCGAGGCCGCGGTCCTGCCGCACATGCGCAAGCTGACCGTCCCGGTCGACGGCGGCGCCAAGCTCCTGGCCGAGGTCATCCGCGACCTCGACGCCCAGGGCGTGGAGATCGACGACATCGGCCTGCGCCGCCCCACCCTCGACGACGTGTTCATCTCCCTCACCGGCCACGCCGCCGAACAGGAGAAGAACGACGCCGGGACCCCCGGATCGGAGACGGAGAAATGAGCGCCCTCAGCGAAACCGCCCGCACGAGCGTCCCGCGCCCCGGCGGCGGCATCGGCCAGTCGGTCCGCGACTCGCTGGTCATCGGCAAGCGCAACTTGATTCGCATGACCCGGATTCCCGAGATGTTGCTGTTCGGCGTCATCCAGCCAGTCATGTTCGTGGTGCTCTTCACCTACGTCTTCGGCGGATCCATCGCCATCCCGGGTGCAGGCGTCAGCGCCTCCGCCTACAAGGAATTCCTGATGGCGGGCATCTTCGCGCAGACCGTCACCTTCGCCACCGCCGGCGCCGGCGCGGGCATCGCCGACGACATGCACAAGGGCCTCATCGACCGCTTCCGGTCACTGCCGATGGCGCGTGGCGCCGTCCTGACCGGTCGAACCCTCGCGGATCTGGTGCAGACGGCTGTGACGCTGGCCGTGCTCGCGGTGGTGGCCCTACTCGTCGGCTGGCGTACGCACACGAACATCGGGGAGGTACTCGGCGGGTTCGGCCTGCTGCTCCTGCTTGGGTACGCGTTCACCTGGATCGGCGCGCTGATCGGCCTGTCCGTGCGCACCCCGGAGGCGGCAACCTCGGGCGGTCTGATCTGGCTGTTCCCGCTGACGTTCATCTCGAACGCGTTCGTACCGGTCAACGGCATGCCGGCCTTCCTGCAGTACGTCGCCGAGTGGAACCCGTTCAGTGCCACGGTGGCGGCGGCCCGCGAACTGTTCGGCAACACGATCGCCGGTGTCCCGAAGTCCGTGACGGGCGCCTGGCCGATGGAGCACCCCGTCTGGGCCTCGCTGATCTGGTCCGTACTGATCATCCTGGTCTTCCGGACGCTGGCCGTACGCAAGTACCGCTCGGTCTCCCACTGAGGGCGGGCCCAGGACACGGAGGAGCCCCGGCTGCCGGTGCGGCCGGGGCTCCCTGCTGTCCGGTGCGGGCGGTCAGCCGGTGTACGGCTTCGCCGACAGGATCCTCACCGTGGCGGTCTTGCCGTTCGGCAGCTCGTAGTCGGCGTCCTCGCCCATCTTCTTGCCGTTCACGCCCACGCCTAGCGGCGACTGCGGCGAGTACGTCTCGATGTCCGCGCTCGCGTACTCGCGGGACGCCAGGAGGAAGGTCATGGTGTCGTCCACGTCGCCGTCGAAGGCGATCGTCACGACCATGCCGGGCTCGACCACGCCGTCGTCGGCCGGCGCCTCGCCGACCTTCGCGTGCTCGAGGAGCTGGGTCAGCTGGCGCACCCGGAGCTCCATCTTGCCCTGCTCCTCCTTGGCCGCGTGGTACCCGCCGTTCTCGCGCAGGTCCCCCTCCTCACGGGCCGCCGCGATCTTGACGGCGATCTCCGTGCGCGCGGGACCAGACAGGTACTCCAGCTCGGCCTTGAGCTGGTTGTACGCCTCCTGCGTGAGCCAGGTGACGTTTTCGCTGGTCTGAGTCACAGGGTGCTCCTCGTCGGTACTGGGAATACAAAGCAACGCCCTACCCGTGAGCATGCGCTCCTACGGGTGGGCGAAACCACGAGCCTAACAATTCACCGGGAAAAGGGGGAGAAGGCAAAAGCCCCGACCGACGAAAACGCAGGTCGGAGCGGGTTAAATGGGGTTACGACGGGCGTGGGACGGTCAACTCGACGCCCCGCCGTCGTCCGTGCAGCCCAGCAGCTCGACAGCGGTCGCCCGGGAGGTCGTGCGCAGGGTCAGGATCTCGTCGATCCGGCCGGTGTCACCGTCGAAACGGAAGTCCTTGCGGGCGACCTCGGTGCCGTTCTCGCTCAGCGAGCGGAGCGTGCAGTAGCCCTTGTCGTCCCGGCCCTTGCGGACCTCAAGGTGCACCTCGACGCGGTCGTCCGAGGTGACCTTGAACTTGATCATCTCGGCGCTGAGGCCCTTCCCGCCCACGTAGTCGTACCCGATCCAGCCGACCACGCCCAGCAGGAGCGCTCCGAGCACCGCGCCGATGATCTTGAGCTTGCGGTCCGCCCGCTGGTCCGCGGAGCGGCCGTAGCGGTTCTCGGGAAGCGCCTCGCGCACCGCCGTCATGATCGTTCCTCCCGTGCCGGGGATCGAGGAATTTTCCACCCCCCGGTTCGGTCACTATAGAAGTTGCACTTCGCGACCAATCACTGAGGATCGAGTCTTGACTGAGCAGCTTCGACTGATGGCCGTACACGCTCACCCCGACGACGAGTCGAGCAAGGGCGCGGCCACCATGGCCAAGTATGTGTCCGAGGGGGTGGACGTGCTGGTCGTGACCTGCACGGGAGGCGAGCGCGGCTCCATCCTCAACCCGAAACTCCAGGGTGACGCGTACATCGAGGAGAACATCCACGAGGTGCGCCGGAAGGAGATGGACGAGGCCCGGGAGATCCTGGGCGTCAAGCAGGAGTGGCTCGGCTTCGTCGACTCCGGCCTGCCCGAGGGCGACCCGCTGCCGCCGCTGCCCGACGGCTGCTTCGCGCTGGAGGACGAGACCGTGGCCGCGGGCCGCCTCGTCGCCAAGATCCGCGCGTTCCGGCCGCAGGTCATCACCACGTACGACGAGAACGGGGGCTACCCGCACCCCGACCACATCATGACCCACACCATCTCGATGATCGCCTTCGAGGGCGCGGCGGACACCGAGAAGTTCCCCGAGGCGGAGTTCGGCCCCGCGTGGGCGCCGCAGAAGCTCTACTACAACCAGGGCTTCAACCGGCCGCGCACCCTCGCCCTGCACGAGGCGCTGCTCGCCCGCGGCCTGGAGTCGCCGTACGGGGACTGGCTGGAGCGCTGGAAGGAGTTCGAGCGCGCCGAGCGCACGCTGACCACGCACGTTCCGTGCGCGGACTTCTTCGAGATCCGCGACAAGGCGCTGATCGCGCACGCCACGCAGATCGATCCGGACGGCGGCTGGTTCCGCGTTCCGATGGACATCCAGCGCGAGGTCTGGCCGACGGAGGAGTACGAGCTGGCGAAGTCTCTCGTCGATACCTCCCTCCCCGAGAGCGACCTCTTCGCGGGCATCCGCGACAATGCCTGATATGTACGCGACTCAGGCACTGACGCACCTCGTCCCGCTCGCCGCCGACGAACTCGACAAGAACAAGGTGACCCCCGGGGTCCTCGGCTTCATCGTCTTCGCGGCGCTCGCCGTGGGCGTGTGGGCGCTGATGAAGTCGATGAACCGGCACATGGGGCGGGTGAACTTCGAGGAGGGGCCGGGGCCGGCGGAGCCGGCGTCGGAGGAGTCGGCGTCGGAGGAGTCGGCGTCTGAGGCCGAGCCGGCGTCCGCCGAGCGGAAGTAGCACGGCGGGGCGGGGAGCATACGGACGTTGCCCCCGCCGCCGCCGTCGTTCGGCTGAAGAGATGCCCTCAATCGCCGGGCGGGCTCGATGGGACGCCTACGCCCATGATCTCCCGGGTCCGGCGGGACGGGATCAGGTGCAGGGACCACGCCTGCCAGCCCGTTTCCAGGTCCGTGCCCCGGTCCAGGATCACGCGGTACGTGTCCGTGCACTCGTTCACCTTGGGGTCCCGCGACGGGTGGGCGGCGGCGCGGAGATCGGCCAGTTCCTGCTGGGCGACCACCGTGCCCACCTCGATGCCGCCGGGTGAGGCGTACGGCAGGAGCGTGCAGCGCAGGAAGCGCGCCCAGTCCGCACCGCGCGCGTCCCCGTACGACTCGAACAGCCGGGCCGCCTCGCCGCACAGCTCCAGGGCCTGGGGCGCCCGCTGGTTGCCCGCGTCGATCAGCGCGAGGTCCAGGCAGGCCCACGCCTCGCCGTGGGCGACCCCGATGCGGCGGAAGTCCGCCCGCGCGTCGGCCAGCAGCTGGCGGGCGAACCCGGAATTGCGCAGGTTCCCCGTCTGCGCGGCGCGCTGGTCGCGGGTGACGCGCCCCGAGTGGTGCCGGGCGCACGCCAGGCCGTAGACGTCACGCATCCTCGAGAACATCGTGCGCGCCCGCTCCAGCTGCCGGACGGCCTCGACGGTGTCGCCGGACTCCTCCAGCGCCTGGCCCAGGTAGTACAGCGTCCAGGCCTCGCCCCGCGCGTCCTCGTTGTCGCGGTGGCGGGCCAGGGCCACGGTCAGCTGCTCGGCCGCCGGGCCCGCGTCGCCGGCCAGCAGCCGGGCCCGGGCCAGCTGGGTCGTCGCCCACGCCACGCCGCGCTCGTCCCGGGTCCGCCCGTACAGGTCGAGGGCGGCGCGCAGGGCGGCCTCGGCCTGCTCCACCTCGCCCAGGCGCAGCCGGACCTGGCCCGACTGGAACCGGGTCCATGCCTCGCCGTGCAGCGACTCGCCCTCGCGGTGCAGGGTGAGCGCGGTGTCCAGGAGGGCCACCGCCTCGGCCAGGTTGCCCCGGTCGCGCTCCACGGCGGCCAGCGCGTGCATCGACCAGGCCCGGTCCTCGTCCTGCCCCGCGGCGGACTGCAGCTCCATCGCCTCGCGCAGCCGCGCCGCCGCCTCGGTCAGGTTGCCCTGGTGGTGCAGGGTGATCCCCAGCGAGCACAGCGCCAGCGCCGTGCCGGAGTCGTTCTGCGCCTCGCGGTAGAGCCCGACGACGGAGGACAACGTCGTACGGGCCTTGTCCAGCTCGCCGAGCTGCCGGGCGGCGATGCCCGTACGCCACCGCACCGACCGTTCAAGGAGACCCTGGTCGACGGCCTGGGTCAGCTCGCTTATCTCGCCCAGCCGGTAGAGGTCGCCGCGCAGCAGGCAGTAGTCGCACAGCGCGCCGAGCAGGGCGAGCACCGCGGCCTGGCCGACGCCCTCGGCGTGCCGCAGGGCGGAGGTGATGAAGCTCGACTCGTCGTCCAGCCAGCGCAGGGCCGCGTCCAGCGAGCCGAAGCCGTGCGAGCCGAACTGTCCGGCGCGGGTCGACATCTTGCCGTCCACCATCCGGATCACCGAGCCGGCGAGCTCCGCGTAGTTCGCGATGAGCCGTTCCTGCGCGGCCGCGCGGTCGGCCGGCTCCTCCTCGTCGAGCAGCCGGGCCAGGGCGAAGCCGCGTACGAGGTCGTGCAGCCGGTAGCGGGAGCCGCGGACGTGGTCGATCAGACCGGCTTCGGACAGGGCGGTCAGCAGCCGGCCGGCCTCCTGTTCGTCGGCGGAGAGGAGGGCCGCCGCCGCCGCGGCGCCCAGGCTCGCCCGCCCGGCCAGCGCGAGGCGCCGCAGCAGCCGCCTGGCCTGCTCGGACTGGTCGGTGTAGCGCAGCCACAGGGCACGCTCGACGGGCGGGACCGGACCGTACGCGGCGAGGTCGGCGGCCAGCACGTCCGCCGTACGCGCTCCGAGCGAGGAGCCGGCGATCCGCAGCGCCAGCGGCAGCCCGCCGCACAGCTCGGTGATCGCCTCGCTCGACGGATAGTCGTACGGCCCCGGCTCGGCCTCCCGCGACACCTCGCGCAGCAGCTCCTCCGCGCCGCCCGCGCCGAGCGCCCCGACCTCCAGCCGGTGCACCCAGGCCGGCAGCGTGCCGGGCAGGTCGAGCGGCTCCCGGGCGGTGACCAGGACCAGGCTCTCGGAGCGCTCCGGGATCAGCGTGGCGACCTGCTCCGCGTCGCGGGCGTCGTCGAGGACGATCGTCACGGCAGTCCCGGTCAGATGCTGGTGGTACAGCTCGCCGAGCCGGCGCACCTGCTGCTCGGCGGAGGTGCTGTCCCGGAACAGCAGCTGCTCGCGGGGGGCGCCGAGCCGGTTCAGCAGGTGCAGCAGGGCGTCCCGGGTCGACAGCGGGGGCTCGCCCTCCGCGCCGCCCCGCAGGTCCACCACGCACGCGCCCCTGAACTGGTCCTTCAGCTCGTGCGCCGCCCGCACGGCGAGGGTGGTGCGCCCGGCGCCCGGCGGCCCGTGCAGCACGACGACGGTCGGCTTGGTCTCCGTCGAGGCGCGGGCGGCGTGCACCCACTGCCCGATGCGGGCCAGTTCGGCCCGCCGCCCCGCGAACAGGCCGTCGGCGGACGGGAGATGCCCGAACGACTGCTCAAGGAGCGAGCGCATCCGGGCGGCTGCGCTGCGGTCCCCGCCGCGCAGCGGGGTGCGTGCCTTGGCGGCGGCCTTCTTCGCCGGGGCGCGGGTGGTGGCGGCGAGCATGCGCTGCTGGTCCAGGAACGGCCGTATGCCCCGCACCTCCAACGCCGACAGCCACTGGAGCCGCAACTCCTCGGCGCGGCCCGCCGGTTGGACGGACGGCCGGTGCGAGGTGGTGGCCTTGGCGACGGTGGCGGTGGCCCCCGCGACGGCGACGACCGCCCCCGCGCCGAGCGCCAGCCCGGACGCCGTGCCGAGCGCCACGTCGGCGCCGAAGGCCGCGGCCGCGGCGACTCCGGTGACCAGTAACGGCGTCGACAGGCTCTCCCGGCTGAAGCGCTGCCCGCCCGCCGCGGCGTCGAGCGCCTGGACGTACGCCGCGTACTCCTCCGCCGCGCCGTCCGCGATGCCGTCGAGCGCGGCCCGCGCACGGGTCAGCAGGACGGCCGAGTCCGTCCGGCCGCCGGTGCGCCGTGCCTCTTCCTCCACGGCCCGCGCCAACAGCCTCTCGGCGTCCGCCCGGTGGTCGTCCCGCATCCGCATCTGTCGTCCCCCTCCGGCTCCGGTCCACGACGCCGGCCCGCGTTCCCCGGGCCGCCGCGAGGTACCAGTGTCCTTGGTGGGGGGCGCGTGCGCGAGGCCCGGCCCCGCAGGACTCGGGCCCCGGATCACCACGGTCAGTCGGTGACCCGTCGCACGTCTCTCACGCTCCAGCCCTCCAGGGCCGGGTCCTCCAGAGCGGCGGTGACCACCTCGCGTGCCTCTTCGGGGCGGACGGCTTCCTCGCGCATGGCCAGCGTGATGTCGCCGTCCGACGAGACGACCCGGGCCGTCCACTCCCCGGGCAGTAATGAGGCGATCCTGGCCGCGTGGGCCGGCGCGTTACGCATCGCGCTCCGCACCGATGTGGCGACCGTGACGTAGAGGATCATTTTACGTGGTCCATCCGATCTTGTCTGGTCCATGCCCTTTTGTGTGAATGACTTCCGTGCGGGCGAAGGGTGCGGAATTAAATGCGTACAGGGGTTCGGTGCATCTCCGTACACCCGGTGCTTTTTTGGCAGCATCTGATAGGGTACCCAAGTTCAGCGAGGGAATCTGACGCGTTCTTTGGGTGGGGGTTTTCCGCTTTCGGCACAGTGGAAGATTCTTCTCATCTGCCTGCTTGGGGGAGCGGATTTGAAGCTTTTGGCGCTGGGGGTAAATCCGTCGGAAGAGGCGTTGTACGTCCATTTGCTGGAAGGCGAGTGGACCGGTCTGGCGGACGCCGCAGACGCGCTGGGCATGCCTGCGGAGGAGTTGAGTGGCCTGCTGTCCCGTCTCGAATCCCAGGGGATGATCCGTATCTCCCTGGAAGGGAGCGTGGCGGTTGTCGACCCAGCGCCGGCCATTGAGCGGCTGATCGAGGAGCGTATCGGTGAACTCAATGCCGAACTCCGGCGGGTGACCGACACCCGTGCCGAAATCGCCTACTTCGAAGGGCGTTGGAGACAGGGCTTTTCCGGTCAAGGGCTTTCGGGTCAGGGGTTTGTCGGGATCGAGCGGATCGAGAATACCCAGGACGTCAGGAACCGTCTCGACGAATTGTCGTTCTTTTCCTATCAGGAAGTGCTGGCGATTCATCCTGGCTCCGGTCTGCGAGCAGAGACGCTTGAGGCGGCGAAACCCCTGGACGTGCGCTGTCTTCGGCGCGGGACCCGTATGCGGTCCATCTTTCACGAATCCGCGCTTTCCAGCCCGCACACCCTGGCCTACTTGAAGGAGATCTCCAGTCTCGGCGCGGAGATCAGGGTGTCCACCGAGACGTTGGAGCGCGTCCTGATCTACGACCGTAAGGTCGCGGTGGTGCCGAGCGATCCCAACGACACGTCTCGAGGGGCGCTGGTCATCCGGGAGCAGGGCCTGCTGTCACAGATCCACGGACTGTTCGTCAGGGTCTGGGACGCAGCCGACGATCTCGCGGTACGCAGCGAGACCAGGGACGTTACCTCGATCACACCGCTGGAACGCGAGGTTCTCTCCACCCTGGCCACGGTCGACAAGGACGAACTCGGCGCACGCCGGATGGGTGTCGCGGTGCGCACCTATCGGGGGTATGTGGCGGCCCTGATGGCCAAGTTGGACGCCACCAGCCGCTTCCAGGCCGCGCTGATCGCGAAGGAACGCGGCTGGATGTGAGGTCACTCCCAGGCGTTCACATCGCTGGCGGCGGCCGTGTCGGTCGTGCGGGGTGCGGGGGCGGTGTCGGCGAACGCGGCCTGGCTGCTCGCCCCGATCACGGTGAGACAGCCCGAGAGCAGGAGAACGGCGGCGATCCGGGAGCTGCGACGGCCTGCGGCGATGAGCTTCAGCAAGGTGACTACTCCTCTGCGAGGGGGCTTTGGCCTGCAGAAGGATCCTGCGCCGGATCGGGCCTCGTGAGAGCCTCCGGAGGCTGCAGGAACCGGCGCCGCGCTGTTCACTTTCCTGCAAGCGCGACGATCAGCCGGCGGCCTGCGGAACGGTGGCGTGCGGCAGGAAGCCGTTGTCCCTGGGCGCCCGAACCGCGTTGACAGCGGGCGGCGTTGGCGTACGCCGGGCTGCCGGACGCCGAGGAGCGGGTACGACGGTCACGTCCCCCTGGCCGAGGCTGCTCACGCCGGAATGGATCCTTGACGCGTCTCCGACGAGGACGGTCACCAGACCGTCCGCCGGATAGGCGCGGACGGCGGCGGCCGACGCCTCGGCCGTCGTCACGCGGGCCAGCTCCTGGTAGAGGTGCGCCTGGGCATCGTCGGGGAGCCCCTGCTCGACCTGCTCGACGAAGGTGGTGGCCACCGCGGCGGAGGTCTGGAGGGTGATCGGCGCCGTCTCCGTGGCGACGCGGACGGCGAAGTCCCGCTCGTCCGGGGCGAGGCCCCGGGCGGCCACGCCGTCCAGGATCGTCCGGATGTCGCTCAGCGTCTCGGCCGTGGCGTCGGTGGCGACCGCGCCGCTGATCGCGGCCAGCGATCCGTACGCCCCGTTGACCGGGTTGACCAGCGGCTGCGCGACCGCGCGCATTCCGTAGCTGACGCCCTTCCGCTCCCGCAGGACGAGGTTCAGGCGCGAGGTGAGCGTGCCGCCGAGGCAGTAGATCCCGATCTCCTGAGCGGCCCAGGAGGTATCCCGGCGCCCTGCCGCGATCGCCCCCGCCATGACGTACGTCTGCGGGGCACCGGGGCGGTCGAGGAGGACGATGCGGCCGCGCCCGGGGGCCGTGACCGCCGGGAGAGCGGCGGTACCGGCGCTCCCCGGCCAGTCCCCGAAGGCTTCCCGGAGGCTTCGGTCGAGGTGCTCCCGCGGAAGGTCGCCGACCAGGATCACTGTCATCGCGGCCCGGGTCATGACCTGGCGGTGGAAGTCGCGCACCAGCGCGGGGCCGATCGCGCCGACACTCTCGTGGGTGCCCTGACGAGGACGCGAGATGCGGTCCTCCGCCGCGAACAGGTTCCGGTAGAGGGCCATGCCGGCGCGGCGGGCGGGGCTGGCGTTCTCGTAACGGATCTCGTCGAGCCGCAGCCGGACGACTCGCTGGATCCCCTCGTCGGAGAGGGCCGGTTCGAGCAGCGCGCGGCCGATCAGGGGGAGCAGGCCCACCAGGTGCCGGGCCGGGACGGAGAGCACGGCCCGGATGCCCGGACTGTCGGCGTACGCCTCGAACGACGCGCCGCACCGCTCCAGGCGGTCGGCGAAGGCCTGGGCGTCCAGGCCGTCCGCCCCCTCGACCAGGGAGCGCGTCAGTACGGTGGCCAGCCCGTCCAGGTACTCCTGCTCCAGGTGGAGCGGGAGGGCGATGAAGATCTCCACCGTGATCAGGCTGCGGCCGGGCCGGTGGCACCGCAGGACCTGGACGCCCTCGGCCAGGGTCTCCCGTACGGGGACGGGGAACTCCCACGGGCGGGCGCGGCCGGGCACCGGGCGCGGGTGGAAGACCATGCTGGGGGACGACGGACCGGACATCCTGGCTCCTCGTGTCGTGGGCGCCGGGGCGAGGGGGCGAGCCGGGCCCGGGTGGCGGCGGCGCGACGCGGCGCCGACATGCCAGGCTCTCCGGCCCCGCACGCCCTGTCATGTCCCCAGAACTGACGACTGCCCGTACCTCCGCCCGGAAGCCAGTGTTGAGCCATCGCACCGACCGGTGCGGCGAGAAGCCCGGGACACCCCGGGCCGACCAACGGAGGAACCATGATCGACAACGCCGCGGAGAAGGCCACCGACACCACCGCCCAGGCCGCCGAGCTCCAGGCCCTGGAGCAGGACCTGGACGTCGAGATCACCCTTGAGGTCGCCGAGAGCAGCTTCTCGTACAGCGAGGCGCGCGTCTTCTGAGCCGTCCGGTACGGCAGTTGACCGGGAGTGGGCCCCGACGGGGCATTGTCCGGGCCCACTCCGGTCCTGCGGATCACCCCGACACGAACCCGGCCGGCGGCCCCGGCCGCTGCTTGCAGAAAGGAGCCGTCCGTGAGCGGTCTTCCCACCGAGCTGCGCGACCAGCTGCGCACCGTCGACATTCACGAGCGTGACACCGCCCGCCTCGCCGCGATCTACCACCGCAGCGTCGCACGACTGCTCACCGACGCCCTCGCCGCCGCCGGTCACCCGGCAGGCGGCGACCTCGGCCGCCGGGTGCGCCGGCTGCCCCCGGCCCTGGTCCGGCGCGCCTACAGCCTGCCCGCCACACCGCTTTCGGACGCCGAGGTGCCCGGCCTGCTGTCCGGCCTGGAAGCGGCCGCGCAGCCCCCGGCACCGGCCGGCGTACTGACGTACGACGACGGTTCCTGGGCGCAGGAGGGCGCGGTCCGCGCGACCCGCGCCCTGGCCGTCGACGACCACGGCGCGATCGAGGTCGTCGCGGATCCGTCCACGGTGATCCTCGAATCGCTGCTGAAGGCGCGGGCCGCGCTCGCCGCGTCGTGGGACGCCGCCTGGCGGGAGCACAACACCCTGGTCGACTGCATGGTCTTCGCCGGCGGCCCGCTGCGCTCGGCCACCAACCAGAGCACCTTCGGCGCCGTGTACGTCTCGATCGACGAGGCCGAGGACCCCCTCAGGCTCTTCGAGGTCCTGCTGCACGAGACCGGGCACCACTCCCTGGCCCTGCGCGAGAGGTTCACGACGTTCCTCCACAACGCCGAAACCCTCAGCAGCCACCCGCTGCGCAAGGACCCCAGGCCGCTGCGGGGGACGTTGCACGCGGCGTTCGTGCTGGCCCGTATCTGCCGGGGTCTGGCCCGCTACCTGAACGCCCGTCCCGCGTCCGGGCCGCTGGACCGCGACGAGGTCGTGGTACGGCTCGACGCCAACCGCGCCATGCTCGCCAGTGTGATGGAGGGGATGGGGCAGGCCGCCCGGTGGACCGAGGACGGCGAAGCCCTGCACGCCAGCCTCCTCGCCGTCCTGGCCGAGCAGGAGACGGCCGAGCAGGAGACGGCTGCTCACGAGGTGGCGGAGCACGAGGTGGCGGCGTGACCACCGCACCGCCCGCGGCCCACCGCGGTGTTGGGATCGCCGCGCGGCCGACCGCACCCCGGCTCGGCCAGAACCTGTCCCTCACCGACAGATGGCGGTTCAACACCAACTGGGAGATGCTCCGGCTCGCGGACGGCTCCCTGTTCTTCAACAACATGTACGGATCCCACCGGACCGTCGAAGCTCCGTCCGCCACGCTCGTCCGGCTCCTGGAGCAGATCGAGCGCGCCCCGTCGTCCTTCAGCGAACTGGCCGACGGCACCGCCGGTGCGGACCGGATCGCGCGCGCTTGCCAGCCCCTGGTCCGGGCCGGGATCCTGGTCCCCGCCCTGGGCGAATCCGCCCCGGCCTGGGCGGACGAGGACCTGGTCACCCGGTTCGCCACCCAGCTCGACTGGCACTTCTCGCTCAGTGGCCACGACGGCCGGCACTGGGAGTCGTTCCGGCGGCTGCGTGAATCCACCGTCACCGTCCTGGGGCTAGGGGGAGCCGGCAGCCTCCTCGCCCTCATGCTCGCCGCCGCCGGTGTCGGCAGGCTCCGCATCGTCGACGGCGACGTCGTCGAGACGCCCAACCTGGTCCGGCAGATCCTCTACTTCCCGGACCAGTCCGCGGCGGTGACCAAGGCGGACGCGCTGGCCGGGCAGCTGCGCCGCTTCAGCCCGCACACCACGGTGGAGGTGGTCAACCGCTACCTCAGCACGCCCGAGGACCTGAGTGGGGCCGCGGTCGGCACCGACTTCGTCGCCCTGTGCGCGGACGCGCCCCGCATCCTGATCAACCGCTGGATCGACGACGCCTGCAAGGAGTCCGGCACGCCCTACCTCGGCTCGTTCGTCGGCATGGTGGGTCCGATGTACGTGCCCGGCGAGCCGGGATGCTTCCGCTGCTTCGAACACCGGATGCGCGACAACCTCGGGGAGCGCCACGACCTCATCGTCGAGGCGCTCAGCAGGAAGACGTCCTGGCGCTACCCGGCCTTCGTCTCCGGCGCGGTCTCGGTCGCCCAGCTGATGGCCACCGAGATCCTGCTGCACCTCAGCGGCGGGGCCAGGCCGTCGACCATCGGCGGGCTCCTGAAGATCCAGTACCCCGCAACGACCCGCGAGGCGCTGGACACCCGCCCGGACTGCACCTGCGCCGCCGATCCGGCCGGGCCGGCGCGATGACGGCCCCCGTCGCCCTGGAGCCCGCCCCGGCCGTCCACGACGGGGGCTACTTCGGCGGGACGTTCCGCGCCGTGTCCCCCGAGCGGACGTGGGAACGCGTCCGGCCCCACCTGGCGCGGGCGGGCATCACCCGCGTCGCCGACGTGACCGGCCTCGACGACATCGGGGTTCCCGTCTGGCAGGCGGTACGGCCCAACTCCCGCAACATCACCGTCTCCCAGGGCAAGGGCGTCTCGCCGGTGCTCGCCAAGGTGTCGGCCGTGATGGAGTCCTTCGAGCTCCACTGCGCCGAGGACACCGTCCTGCCCACGCGCAGGGCGTCGTTCGCCGAGATGGCCGAGGCGGCGGGCGGCGCGGCGGGCCTGCCGCTGCTCGCCCACCACGCGCTGACCCCGGCCCTGGTCACGGACTGGTGCGAGGTGGACGACCTGGTGGGCGGGCGGCGGATGTGGTGGCCGAAGGACGCGGTCACCGTCAACTACGAGGTCCTGAACCGCTGGCGGCCGCCCCTGGTCCGCGTCAACAGCAACGGTGTGGCCGGCGGCAACACCCTGGACGAGGCCACCCTCCATGCCCTCCTCGAACTGATCGAGCGTCACTCGCTGGCCCGGGCGCGGGCGGTGGGCCTTCCCTGGCACGAGGCCCGGAGCCCCCTCCCCGGCTCGGCGGGCCCGGCGGCGGAGGTCTGCGGGCGCATCCTGGACGCTGGTGCGGTGCTGCAGTGCCTGGACGTGACCTCGCCCGCGCTCGGCGTCCCCACGTTCGTCGCGCGCGTGTGGTCGCCGTCGCTGCCGCGCTGGTTCTCCGGCTCCGGCAGCCACCTCGACGCGGAGGTGGCGCTCTCCCGGGCCCTGACCGAGGCCGTGCAGTCGCGGGTGACCGCGATCGCCGGAGCCCGGGACGACATCGCCGCCGCCCGCTACGACTTCGCCCGGGCGGCCCCGGACCTGCAGCCGGCCCCCGTGTGCCGCACCGACGACCTCGTCACGGACCACGACGGCCGCCTCTCACCGGGGCGCGGCATTTCCGGGGCGCTGGACACCCTGCTGGAGCGGTGCGCCGCCGACGGCACGCCCGTCGTCCGGGCGGACCTGACCCTTCCCCGGTACGGCATCCCGGTCGTACGGGTGGCGGCCCCCGGACTCGACTTCGCGGAAAGGCACGGTCATGGCTGACGCACCCCGGCCCAGGCTGGTCGTCACCGCCGGGCCCACGATCTCCCACGACGAGGTCCTGGAGCTCCTGCCGCAGGCCGACGTCAGGCCCCCCGTCGCCGCCGGCCAGGTCCTGGAATGGGGGCTGGGCCCGGGGGACGTCCTCGTGGTCATCGACGGCTACTTCCTGCAGTCCCGCGCCGTACGCCACAAGGAGCTGATGGCCCTCCTGGACGCCGGGGCCACCGTCATCGGCGCCTCCAGCATGGGAGCCCTGCGCGCCGCGGAACTGGCCGCCCACGGCATGCTCGGCGTCGGTTCGGTGTACCGCGCGTACCACCGCGGCCTCATCCAGGCCGACGACGAGGTCACCCTGCTCCACGCGGACGAGGACGGCGACCACCGGGCGCTCGGCTGGGCCCTCGTCGACCTGCGCGCCGCAGCGCGGGCGGCGGCGGAGCGCGGCGTCATCACCCCGGACGAGGAGCGCCACCTCGTCGAGGGCGCGGCCTCGATGCCCTTCACCGCGCGCCGCCACGACGCGGTCCTCGCGAAGGCCCGTGAGCTGGGGGCCGACCCGGACCGGCTCAGGGACTTCCGGCTCATGTGCCGGCGGCAGCCGCGCTGGGCCAAGCACCACGACGCCCGCCGCGCCCTCCTGGTCGCCCGCCGCATTGCCTCGCTGCGCACCTCGCGAAGCGCCCCGGCCGCGGAACCGGCGACCCGGCGCACCGAGCCGTTCCACACCACCTCGTACCTGCACGCCTGGCGGCCGGTGTACGAGGACCCGACGGGCCGTCACTGGAACGCGCACGACATCGCGGCATGGGCGGCGACCGCGTCCGCCGGCTTCCCGGACACCTTCCGCGCGATCGCGGCCGAGTGCCTCCTGCTGGAGAGCCTCGGACTCCCCGCGGACACGGCCCTGCCGGAAGCACGCGGGGCCATCGCGGAGAGCACGGGCCTCACCGACGCCGGCACCGGGCTGCTGTCCTGGCCCGGCCTCGTCGCGGCGCTGCACCCCGCGCTGCCCCGGCTCGGCCTGCACGACCTCGCCACCCAGGTGCGCGAAGGCCCCGGCCGGAGCCTGCTGTGCCCGCACGAACGCGAACTCCCCGCCCCGGAGGCGCAGGTGACCCTCGCGACCAGGCTGTGGCGGGCCGATCCTCAGTACGACTGGCAGTCCCCGACGGTCGAGCGCCTGGCCCGGCTCGGGCGGCTGCCCAGCGGTCCGGAACGGGCCTACGAGACCGGCGATCCACAGCTGCGCACCGCTCTGCTGCGGCTCTTCGCCTCCTGGCGGACGACGTCTCCGTCCTGCGAACTCCTTCCCCGACTGCGGGCCAGGGGCTTCCTGGATCTCGCCGACCTCTTGCGCGCAGCCGCCCGTGGCGCAATAGCTTGGTCGGTCCACGACAACGACCAGAACGTGCCCGGACCCGCCCCCCGCACGCCACCGCTAGAGAACCGAAGGACCGCATGAAAGAGACACTCGCCCAATACCGGTCTGTACTCTCCTCCCGCAACGCACGCCTCGTGCTGGGCGCCGACGCGCTGTCGAAGGCCGGCGACTGGTTCATGTACGTCGCCATGAGCCTGCTCGTCTACCGCGGTGGCGGTGCGGGCGCTCTCGGCATCTTCAGCGTCCTGCGCATCGGCATCCCCCTGAGCATCGGGCCCCTCGCCGGCCGCTGGGGCAACAGCCGGCCACCCCGCACCATCATGATCGGTTGTGACATCGCCCGGGCCCTCGTCGTCGGCGTCGGCGCGGCGGCGGCAGCGCTCGGCGCGCACGTGACCGTTCTGATGGCGGTGGCCGTCGTGGCGGCGGTGTTCACCACAGTGTTCGCCCCGGCCGAACGCCGCATGCACCGTGATCTCGTCCGTCCGGAGGAGCGGGCCGCCCTCAACTCCACCATCGGCACCACCGGCACCACCGTCATCGTGCTGGCACCCGCCCTGGCAGGCGGACTCGCGGCCACCCTCGGCATTCCGTGGCTGCTCGCGGTCAACGCGGCGAGCTTCCTCGTCTCGGCTGCACTGGTCGTCCTCCTCGACAGCAGCCTCCTCGTCGACGTGGAGGAGCCCGGCCGCGAGGAGGAGTCCGCGGAAGGCGGCAAGCCGCGCCAGGGCGTCCTTCGGGAGGTCGCGGTCGTGCTGCGCAACGACCGCTTCGTCGCGCTCTGCCTCGCCTGCCAGACCATCGCCTGCGCCGTCGCCAGCGCCAGCCTCGTGCTCCAGGTCGCCGTCGCGGACCGCGCGGGGGACGCGACGGCCCTGCTCGGCTGGATCACCACCGCCATCGGCGTCGGCTCGGTCCTGGGCATGGTCCTCGGCGGGCCCCTCGCCAAGCGCAACCGTCTTGTCCCCGGCGCCGCTTGCGCCGTCGTCCTCAGCCTCCTCCTCGGCGTCTTCGGTACGAGTACGAACGCGGTCATGGCCCTTGCGAGCGCCGTCGCCATGGGGCTGTCGGCGGGCCTGCCCGAGAGCCTCTACTGGACCTCGTTCCAGAACCGGGTGCCCAAGGAGTCCTCCGGCGCCTTCTTCGGCCTGGTGGAGTCCACCACCACGGCCGCAATGGCCTTCGGCGGCGCGGCGATCGGCGGCCTCGTCGCCGCCTTCGGCACCTCGACCGGGAGCTGGATCCTGGCGCTGCCGCTGGCCGGGCTCGCCCTGGTGACCGTCGTGGCCGCCGTCGTTATCGACCGCAAGGCACCCGCCGCCGCGCCCGTCCCCGCGCCGGAGGACGCCTCTGTGACCGCGTGACCGCGCGCCGCACCGCACCGCACGCAGCAGCTCCGGCCCCGCGAGGAGGGACCCGTGACGCCCACCACCGAACCCGGCTACCGGACCGCCGGCCCGGCTCTGCTGCGCATACCGCTGCGCAGCTTCCCCCACCCGTCCACGAGCACGGGGACCACCCCCGCCGAACTCCTCGTCCGGCTGAAGAGCCTCACCGACGACCCCCTGCTCATGGAAGCGGTCGAGCTGGCGAACCCCGCTCTCGCGGACAGCGTGGTCGCCGACCCGCAGGCCCTGAGCCCCAAGGCGCTGCGCTCCACGGTCCTCGCTATGAACGCGTACGCGGCACGGCTCAGCGGCCGCGCCACCCCGTACGGCGTCTTCGCCGGGGTGGCCCAGGCGTCGTACACCGGCCCCGCCCGCGCCGAGCTCGGGCCGCTGGGCGCGCACCGCAAACACGTCCGCCCCGACGCCGGGTGGCTCGCGCGCAGGGCGACGGAGCTGAGCTGCCGCGCCGGACTGCAACCGGCCGTCGGCCTCACGACGAACCCGCTCGTCCGCCTCAGGGCCGGCCGGGCGGCCATCACCGCCCCCGGCGACCTCGCTACCGAGACCGGCCGCGCGCCGAGGGAAGCCGCGGTCCGCCTCACCCCGCCGGTCCGGGCCGTCCTCGACGCCGCCCGCGCCGGGACGACGGGCACGGAAGCCGTCCGCGCGGCCGTACGGGCCGGAGCAACCGAGCACGCGGCCGCCCGGTTGCTCACCTCGCTCGTCAAGGCACGTTTCCTGCTGAGCGGCCTCCAGCCCACCCACCTAGGCGATCCGCTGGGCGACCTGACCGCACGGCTGGAAGCCCTGGGCGCGTCGGAGGCGGAACCCTTGCGCGCGCTCGCGGGCCGTTTGCGCCGGTACGCGTCCGAGCCCTTGGGCGCGCGTGGCCGCCGGGCCCGCCCCGGAGCGGCCGCCACCGCCCCGGAACCTCCGCCGCACGTCGACACGCTTCTCGACGCCCGCGTGGACGTCGGCCCGCTCGTCCGTCAGGAGGCCGAACAGGCCGCTCTGGTCCTCGCCCGGCTCGCCGGCCCGAGCCCCGGACGGGCCCTGCACACCTATCTCGTCCGGCGCTACGGAACCGGCCGGTCGGTGCCGTTGCGCGAACTCGAGGACGCGCTCGACCACCTGCGGGCGGACCCGCCGCCCGCGGAGAACCGTGCGCGCGACGCCGCGCTCGTGGACGCCTATGCCGCCGCGCTGCGGTCCGGAAGCCCCGAGGTGGAACTCACCGACGACCTGCTCGACGCGGTCGCACCCGCCGACGACGGACTCCACCCGCAGGACTTCGACCTCTACGCGCTGATCTGCGCCCCCGACACGTCGTGCCTCGACACCGGTGACTTCCGGCTCGTCCTGCGCGGCGTTCCGGCGGCGGCCGGAGCGGGCAACGCGCTGGCCCGCTTCGCCGACGCCATGGGACCGCGAGGCCGTTCCGCGCTCGCCGGCGTCAAGCAGGCCGTGGACGAGAGGGTCCTCGCCGGCGCCGAGCCCGGGGCCGTCACGGCCGATCTGGTGTTCCAGCCCCTCCCGGCGGACGCGCTGAACGTCGCACGGGTGACGCCGACCCGTGCCCACCGGATCGCCGTCAACACCGTTGACGGGGACGGTGCGTACACGCTGATCGACCCCGCGCGGATCAGCCTCCACGCGACACCGGAACGCGTCGTGGTGTGGGCCGACGACCTCGACCGCGAGGTGGTGCCGCTCCCGGCTTCGGCGCTGTCCCCGCACTTCACCGCACCGCCGGCCGCCCGCGTCCTGGCCATGGCCGCGGCCGGCCGCCGCGCCCCCGGGCCCTTCGACTGGGGCCCGCTCCGGGACGCCGGCCGGCTTCCCCGGCTGCGCCGTGGCCGTACCGTCTACGTCCCGCAGAGCTGGCGGCTGCCCCTCCCGCGCGACGCCGCCAAGTCCGACGACCGAGAACGGGAGCGGCGGTTCGCCCGGTGGCGCGGTGAGCACGGGGTGCCCCGGCACGTCATGCTTGCGGACAGCGACCGCGGCGTCCCCCTGGACCTGGACGACCCGCTCGACCGGCTGTGGCTGCACAGCCGTCCTGGCGGCTCGGTACTGCTCCAGGAGATCGACCCGGACGCGGCGGGATGGCTCACGACCGAGCAGGGCCCGCATCTGGCGGAGTGCGTCTTCCCCATGGTCCGCACGGCGCAGGCCCCCCACCGGCCGTCGTACTCCCTGCGGGAGCCCGCGTGCGCCGCCGAGCCGATCGGCGGCCGCCATCTGCGTCTGACGCTGACCGGCCCGCCCGCCGGCCTCGGCGCCGTCCTCGACGGCCTCGCCCGCGGCCCGCTGTCCGACCTGCCCGGCGGCATCCGCTGCTTCCACACCCACACGCCCGACGGTTCCGGCCTCGACCTGGTCCTGGGCGCGGCAGACGCGGCCGGCCGGGAGCGGGCGCTGAGGCGCGTGTACGAGGAGATCGCGCACCACCGGACCGAAGGGCCCGCCCCGACGGTGTCCGTCCACGAATACCGCCGCGACGCCGGCTTCGGCGGCGCCGTGCTGTTTCCCGAGGAGGCCGAGGCATGGGCGGAGGCCGACAGCTCGGCGGCCCTCGCGGTCAGGGCCGCCGCCGGGGCGCCCGTGGCCCGTGACGATCTGACCGTGCTGTCCGCCGTGGACCTGACCTGGCACCTGGACGCCGCGCTGCCGAAGGCCGACCGCTCCGACGACGGTCACCTCGCCTGGATGCCGGCCCCGGACCGCCGTGCCTTCGCCGCCCGACGCCGCGCGATGTGGCCGTACCTCGTCGGCTTGCCGGACTGGCAGGCACTCGTCCAGGAGGGGCGGGCCGCCGTGGTGGAACGATGGCGGGACCGTGACCGGGCGGCCATCCGCTATCTGGAACGCGTGCCGGAGCCCCAACGCCGCTCTGGGGCACAGCTGCTGATGCGCGTTCACGCGACGCGTTCCGTCGGCCCGGCGGCGGCACCCCGGCTCCTGGCCACGGCGGCGGCGGCCGAGTACGCCCGCCTGTCGTGGCTACGGGCGACGAGGAACCGCCCATGCTGACGGAACCGCACTTCCCGGACCCCAGCCGCTCAGGCCTCCCGCCGTTCGCGCGCACGGCGGCGGAGGAGGCGGTCTTCGTCGCGGGAGGCCGGGCCGCTCTCGCCCAGTGGCGGGACGGCCCGTCCTGGATCCAGCTCTCCCTGGCGCTGAAGCGGCCGCCTGCCGCCGCCGTCTACCGCACGCTCGCGACGGCGACGCGCCGGCTCGTGGACGGAGGCAGCGCGGACCAGTCCTTCTTCCTCCACAAGCCCCCGGGCATCAGATGGCGCCTGCGCGTGCCGGCGGGTACCGCCGAGGACATTCCGAACGTCGGCTCCCTCAGCCCGCCCGCCGCCGTTCTCGCCGGGCAGGCGCGAGACCTTGTCGTACGGCCGGGGCTCGGCGACCTGGCGGTGAGCCGTGCCTGGTACGAGCCGCAACAGGCACTGTTCGGAGGCCGGCGGTCCATGGAGTTCGTCCACGCCCTGTGGAGCGCGGACTCCCGGATGTGGCTGGAATGGCATTCCGAGGACACCCCGGGAGACCCTGCGCGCCTGTCCCTGCCCGTCCTGGCAACCCTCTTCAGAGGACTGGGTGTTCAGGGCTGGGAGGACCGCGAGATCTGGGACCTGATCGCACGCGAGACCGGAAGACAGCTGACTCCGGCGATGTGGGCCCGCCCCGACGTGCGGCAGGCCGCGGCCCGCCTGCGGGAGACCTGGGACCGCGCCTGGACCGGGACCGGCCACGACGACGGGACGCCACAGGAGGGCAGGACCGCCGGACCGTCGCGCCGCTTCCGGGAACAGACGGAGGACATCGTTGCCGAGTGGAACCGTACGAGCTTCCTCACCGGAGAGTCCTCGGTCGGTCCGCGCCGGGCGGCGGCCCGCTGGACGGTCTTCCACTGGAACCGCGCCGGCCTCGGCCTGGGGCGGCAAGCACTGATCGCCGAGGCCCTCGCGCGGTACGACGCGTAGTCGGGCGGGCGGAGCCTCACACTCCGAGCCGGAGCAGCCCCAGCTGGATGGCCAGATGAGTGATCTCCGTCTTCCCGCTGATCTGGTACTTCTCGAAGATCCGCCGGATGTAGGTGTGCACCGTGTGGATCGAGATGCCCATCCGGGAGGCCGTCTGCCCGTACGTCAGGCCGGTGGCCACGCAGTAGATCACTTGCCCTTCCCGAGGGGAAGGATGGATGAGACCCATAGTTTCAGCAGGCACCGCCGGGCTCCTCTCGGAACGTGAATGACCTGAGAACGACGGTTCCACCCGAGGCCCGAACCAACCAGTCCGAACGACCGCAGGTTCCTGCCCGACCCCCTGCACAATCCTGCGGGCGCCCTGTGGCGCATGGACGGTGTGGTGGGAAGGTGCGCAAGTATGGGGGCATGCCGAACCGACTTGCGCAGGCGACGTCCCCCTATCTGCTTCAGCACGCGGACAATCCGGTCGACTGGTGGCCCTGGTCGCCGGAGGCGTTCGAGGAGGCCCGGCGGCGGGACGTGCCCGTGTTGCTCAGCGTCGGGTACTCCTCGTGCCACTGGTGCCAGTGCACTTACACAACCAGGTAGTCCTGACCTGGGGTGTTGTCAAAGGGTAGTCGCGTGAGTGCGTACGAGGACGAACTGAACACGAGTATCGATGCTTGGGTGGAGGTCGAATTGGCCGCGTCGCCCGAGTGGGGGCCCGAGAGGTACGCCGTCATCCGCCGGCGCTTGGAGGACAGCGCACCTGCTGTTCCCGTCGAGGAGTAGGCGGCGCGGTGCCGGACACTGCGGCCCACGAGGGTGTCGGGTGGGGGCGGGCCGGTCTCCCTGCCCGGCGTCACCTCCGCAGCAGGTGACGCCGGGCCCGTAGTCGCCGTCAGGTGGAGCCAGGAAAGGCTGGGCGAACTAGTAGGGCTTTGTCAGGCGGTGTCGTAGGGCCGCCGTGGGGTGGGTCCTTGACCCTGAGCCCTGGACACGGGATATGTGGCTTGTCCGGCAGAACACTGGAAACCGCCATGCGGTGCGGGCCCCGGGATTCACCGCTCGGATCGGGCTTTGCGCGCCCTGCGGAGGCGGTCGGGAGCGAAGGCGTCGATGGCCCCCGCGCCCTTCCCTGGCGTGGCGTGCCAGCCGGTGATGGAACGGGCCAGTCGCTCCAGGCGCGCGTCTCCCGGACGCACGTCGATGTGGAAGTGGGACTCCTTGACGGGGCTCAGCTCACCGCCCCAGGCGACCACGCCCGCACAGTCCGCAAGGATGTCCTCGACCACGGTCCGCTCCCGCTCGGTCATCCCGGTGCCGGGCTGCGCGCCGAGCGGGTAGAAGAGCGGTCGGACGGCCAGCGCCGTACCCGAGAGGTGGTTGCTCTCGAAGGTGGCACCCACGGCGCGGTCGGTGGTGTGCCCGAGAAGGTCGCCCGGGTGCAGTATGTCGATCTCGTAGGCGAAGCGCCGCGCGACATACAGCAGCACGGTCGACACCTCGCCCGCCAGGAGGGATACCTCCACTTTCACGGTGCCCTCCACGCGCTGGCGGGTGGCCTGGCCGACGACGGGCCAGCCGTTGGCGGAGGTGGGCCTGTTCCAAGTCCTCACCGCGGGGGGCCAGCGGCGGCTGCGGTGCCGGTGCCTGAGAGCACCGTCCCGGCGGTCAGGCCTGCGCCCAGCAGGAGGGCCTGCCTGCGGGTCGGGCGGAGTATCGACGCCTCGTTCACGATGTGTGTCCGTTCCTGTGGTGTTCTCGGATGGCCATGACGGCGCAGAGGAGGGTGAAGGCGATGCACGCGTAGATCAGTGGGTTCACGAACGCCGGGACGAGGCTGTAGGTACGTCCCCCGTCCCAGTGGCAGGTGGCGGTCAGCGGGAAGGAGCCCTCCTCGAACCAGTCGGCGTTCCGGGGCGGGCGGACGGCTTCGTGGCCGCAGCTCTTGGCGAAGTCGGCGGAGCCGACGAAGAGGAGTCCGGCCGCGTAGACGAGGATCGAGCCCGCTGCGGAGATCAGGAGGCCGGCGGCCCAGCGGCTTCCTCGGCGCCAGAGGCCAACTGCCCGTCCGACGAGCACGAACGGTGCGATGAGGGCCACCAGGATCACGGCGGCGATGAAGTTCAGCGTGATATCTCCCTGCCGTGCCACTACGCGCTCTCCAGTGCCGCCCGTGAGACGAGCACGTCCGCGAAACCGTGGCAGAACTCGGTGATTTTATCGCTCGGAAGGGTGCCGGGCGGCATGAAGAACACGGTGCCCGAGGTGCTCTTGATGAGCACGAGCCGGCCCGCGTCGATGGTGGGGTCGTAGTCCATCACGAGTGCGGTGCGGGCGATGTCGGTGGCGCTGTCGCGGGTCCCGCCGAAACGCTTGTCGAGATAGTGGGTGAAGCGGGACTTGCCGCCGTCCCCCAGATAGTGCTCGCGCACCGCGGAGGTGAGCGGCACACCGGCCCGGACACGCTCGGCGATGAGGTAGGCATCCGCGTCGACGACCATGTCGCTGAAGCCGAAGCTCGAAGCGACGCCGATCTTGGCCAGGCGGTCCTGGCAGTAGGTGTAGCCGGAGGAGTAGCTGTCGCTGTCCCGGCGCCATTCCCCGTAGAAGGTGTACAGGTCTCCGGCCCACCCCGAAACGTCACCGGCGTTGGGCAGGCTGATGTCCCCGACCGGCTTGAGGTAGTGCCCGTTGACGGACGCCATGAGGTGCTGAACGTCCAGGCGGTGACCGCTGAAGGGGTCGTCGAAGTCCTTCGGGATGCCGGCTCCGTGGTCGTCGGCGTACTGCACGAAGTCCCAGTCGACGTCGCCTATGAGCGCCTTCCATTTCGTGTCTGTGTACCCCACATGGCGCACGTACTCCGTCACGAGCTGGCTCGGGTTGCCCTTCCCGTAGCGCTGGGCGAGTTCGTAGAGCTGGTCGATGGCGGCGACGAAGCCGGTGGCCGGGTCGGCGGGGGTGTTGACGGCGTTCTGCCCCTCGTCGGTGTGTGGGCGGTGGGCGTCGGCGTCCAGACCGAAGGAGTCGGAGCCGTTGGCCACCAGGTACTCCTTGACCTGGTTGAAGGCCCAGTTCTGCGGCAGCGGGAAGCCGAGGTTGCCGGAGAAGCCGGTCGACATGCCGGATACGAACGAGTAGCGGGCGTCGGTGGCGTTGGTGACCTGGCCGCAGACGTTCCGCGACCCGTAGACGCCCATGACATAGCGCTTTCCCCTGCTGGAGAGGCCGGACTGGACACCTTGGTAGTACTCGATGATCTTGCCCATCTGATCGTCCGTGGCATCGTAGTCACAGGCGAAGTAGATGACGGTGCTGCGGTCGAAGCCGAAGTGCACACCCTGGTCGTGGGCGAGCTGGCCGTGGTCGTAGCCGTTGCTCCAGTTGAAGTTGCCGTAGTCGCGGGCGTTGTCCTGGAAGATGGGGAACACCCGGAGGCCCGCGCCGAAGATGTCACCCAGTTCGCCCTCTTCGAGGATCTTCGAACCACCCCCTGTTGATGTTTCGTTGATGTACCGGCCGACGTAGCGGTAGCCGTCCGAGAACAGCCGGGCGCCTCGGGACGCGGTGATCGTGTAGGCGGTGTCGGAGGCATCGACCTTGCGGTCAGGGTCCCCGGTGGAGATGAGGAGCTGCGCCCAGGTCGCGTAGTCGCCGTAGCCGCTGACGGACGGGGAGCCGTCGGAGCCGCTGATGAAAAGGGCGGAGAACTTCTGAAATGCCTTGACGAACTGGACCAGCTTGTCGTCGAATTCCTTCTTGAAGGACGTGTTCCAGGTCGTGCCCTCCTTGTCGATGACGGGCTGGTTGAAGACGCACGCGGCGGAGAAGAGCTGCACGAAGATACCGCTGTTGCCCTGCGCTACCGGGTGGGCCTTCAGTCCGGCCTGGGTGCCGGGGCCGAAGGTGCCCGTGGCCGAGTCCTCGGCGATGCCGACCTCCAGCTGGATGGCCTTCATCAGGCCCTGCTGCACGTCGCGGGAGAAGTGCCCGTCCGCAGGACCGATACTGCATGTGCTCTTGGTCCAGTAACGTTCGTTGAGCCACTGCTGGATGGACCGCACCTCGTCTGATCCGCCCGCCAGCAGGACGTAGGCGTCCATGTTGAGCGCGGCCTTGAACACCTTCGCCTGGACGCGGCCGTCCTGTTCCAGGCCCATGTCGGCCTTCATCTTGTTGACCGCTCCAGCGGCGTACTGGTCGTAGTACCCAACTGAATAGTCGCCCCCCCCCAGTAGCCCTTGCAGAACAGGCCATGGCGCAGGATGCGGAGGATGTTGGCGTTGGCGTTCCACCCGATGACGAAGTCACCGAGCGCCGCGAGGCGGCTGAGGGTGCCTGCCCCGAAGTTGGCGACAACGGGGCTGATCCCCAGTTCATGCTGGAGGCCCATGGTGAGGCTGTACATGGTGGACCAGCCGGTGTGACCGTCCTCCGGACATGCCTGGTATCCGGCCACGCCCTTGTAGGTGGCGTTGACCCACTGCTGTGCTTCGAGGACCTTCTCGTCGGCCATGGCGTCTCATTTCTGTTCGCGTCGTCTGTGAGGCTCGTGGGAGTCGTGGATCCGCGGCCCGGGGCGTCGTACTAGCCCGGGGAGCACGGTTCACCTGCGGGGTGCAGGGCCGCAGCGCCTTGACGGGCTGGCGCGCCAGGAGGGTGGAGATTTGCGAGCAGCCCCGTGGCGAGCCCCAGGACGGGGCGGCGCCGAGGACCGTGGCGGTGTCGAGCGAGGGGACTCGGTCGCGGACGGAACCTCCTACAGTCCGCTGAAGTGCTGCGGACTGTAGGAGTGCCGGCTCGGGACAGCACGTAAGGAACAACACCGCGTCGGCGCGCAACACGCACTCGACCTTTACCGCGGCCCTTTACTGCAGCAGCCGAATTCGTATGCGCAGCAACCGATGTTCCGTAGTTAACACCCAGGTTGGAGTTCTAGTAAATCCGGAGCCTGGCAGTGTTGCTGGAGTCGAATTGATGGGAAACTCTTTATGTTCCATGCTGCGGGCCATTGGCCTGACGTTTAATACCTTGGTGGACGGAACTGTGAGAGCTATCCGTCAAGAAGCGATCTTCTTCAGGGTTTCCTGATTCTTCTTCCGCGCCTGATCCAAGGCCAGCTGGTTCTTCTCGATCTGCTGTTTCTGGATTTCCGTTTCGACGGAGAACCAAGTCTTGATCAGGTCGGTTGATTCCTTGCATTCGACGTCGGCGACTGCGGTAGAAATTTCACTTTCTGATGCACCGCCGTCCTTTCCTGCATTGGACAGCTCCGGGACATTGAGAGGGGTAGCTACGTCATACCCTCGCTTGGACATGCAAGTGGACCAGGCGCTGAGTGCTTTGACTACGCGTGCGTCATTTCGTGACTTGTCCAAGCTCTCGGCATCGAGGCGGCTTGCGAGATCTTCGTTCAGCAGAGGAATCTTGCGTCGTACTTCACCAACGCACCCGCCCTTGGGAATCGATGCCTTGTCTATCCCCGCCGGCGGGGAGGGCATCATCGCGTCCTCACCCATGAGGGCATACATGGCCTCGGGGCCTACTTCGTAGTGCTCTGACTCTTCTAGCGGCTCGGCGAGGTGATATCCGTGTGTTTGGGCAAGCTTCACATCTGAAATTCCGTAGCGCCGCCCCATGTTGGCGGCATTTACGCCGGGGCCGGGGTCGGAGACAGGGGGCGGTGGGTCGTACTCAAACCCCAGCTTTTTCATGCACGTTCGCTCATGGTCCTGCTGAGCGCGCTGAACCGCAGCCTGATCCTCGAAAGCTGCCAGATAGCCCTCAAGGGGCAGCGCTAGAGAGGCAGTGAGGCCACTTCGATCACTCGGGGTGGAATGCTTTTCGCTGGAGGGCGTAGCCTGCCCGGAACTCTTACTCGCTTCCTCCTGTCCGCTACATGAAGCCAACGTCAAGCCGCACGCCACGAGCAGCGGTAGTGCTATAGCGCATCGCGCTCTGCCACGGAAGTGGAAATCCATGAGAAACGGCCTTTCGGGTCTACCTAGAGTCGCTTCTGCGATGCGTTGTCGTTGTGCAACGTCGAGTCAAGGTCCTTCAGAGTCGTACGCGCGCCGAAGTATTGAGAGTGTCCCGCGTACCCGGAGTTGAAGTAGATGCGATATGCGGCACTGTCTCCGTTGTTGGCGGACCCGGCATTGTTCTTCACTGAATCTCCCACGCCGGCGCTCGAGCTTCCGTAGGGGCACATTTGCGCGCCATCGCTAGTGCTGTAGTAGCCGAACATGTATCGAACGACGGCGACGCCATTCGGGCTGTACCCCCAATAGTCAGAGATGCTGTCATTCGAGATAAAGCAAGGGGACAGGCCGCCATCATGGGCAATGGTGTTGTAGTGCAGTGAGAAGCAACTGAAGGGGCTTGAATAACCGCAAGCATCGTTGTAGTACCCAGTCGCAGCCTGGGCAGCAGGGGTGTTTACCATGGAAAATCCGACGACGGATATAGCGGCGCAGCCGATGCTGGCGATTCAGCGTGCGATTCTAGTGATGCCCACAGATTTACCTCACACTCGATGGCTGAATAGTGCAGAAACGCCCGGAAGTCGCGTCGGCGCGATGTGTGGCGCTGAATATTGACGTGGCGATCCTGTGGAGTCGAACGTACAGCGTGACCACGTCATCTCGACAGAGACTTTACGCAACGTAGATATTAAACGATCTTGCATATACCGAAATGGCCGTATTGTCGTCGACCGCGTGTGTCACGGTATGGGGCGAGGGGTAAGAGTCTTAACGTGAGGCCCTCGTGAAGAAATTGATTTCTTCGTGACTGCCCAAGAACGTCCCTTTTTGGTTTTCTGGCTATCTACGGAGGGGTGTGTCTTGATGCCGGGCACTTACGACCAGTCCGATGACGAAACCTCGGTTGAGTATCGGCCGGCCAGACGCAGGCTGTGGGCTGTGGTGACGTTGGTGGGGGTCTGTGTGGTGATGTCCGTGGGAGGTGTCGCGCTCACGGGAGTCGTCCGCTCTCCGGCTGAAGCCGCAACTGAAACGGGGCCTCCGGCTGCTGACGTGCTTACCGCGGCAGTGGAGCGGCGCGTCCTCGTCGACACTGTCGTCACGCGCGGGCAGGTGGCCGCTGCCCAGTCGCTCGATGTCACTGTGGCAGGGACAGGTGGCAAGGACACCGTGAAGACGGTGGTTACAAAACTCCCCGTGAAGGTTGGGGATTCACTCAAGGCCGGGCAGGTTCTGGCCGAGATATCGGGCCGCCCTTTGTTTGCCCTTCCCGGTAAGGTGCCCGTATATCGTGACCTGCGGCCTGGCAGTAGTGGGCATGATGTCCAGCAATTGCAAGAGGCATTGAAGACGGTTGGGTATCCGGTGAAGGGGGATGCGGCAGGCAAATTCGGTGCCGGTACCAAGGCTGCGGTGTCGTCGTTCTATCGCTCGCTGGGCTATGACCCATTGCCCGCGCAGGAAGGCGGCGAGGATGGTTGCGAAAGCTGAGCGTGAAGTCAGGGACGCTGAACGGGCCTTGGCCACCATGCGCAACCCCGTAGCCAATCAGGATGCCAGTCAGTCCGGCGGCCGAGGAACCCCCGATGCGGGCGAGCAGGACCTGGGCACTCAGGATGAGACCGAGGAAGACGCCGCGGAAGCCGTAGAGGGATCGGCCCCGACGAGTGGCGACATCGAGGGGGCGCAACAGGACTTGGCGGATGCGCGCACCCGGCTGCACCGCGCTCGTGAGGCGAACGGACCTATGCTACCGGCGTCTGAAGTTGTCGTTCTCCAGGGTTTTCCGGCCAGAGTCGATTCCGTCGGCGTGCAGCTTGGTTCAGACGCCTCTGGCAAGCTGATGACCCTGTCGGCGGGTGCTCTGATGATCAGGAGCTCTCTGACACCGACCGATCGCGGTCTGGTGCGTCCCGGTCAGAAGGTGCGCATTTTGTCTGAGCTGACCGGCATGACTGCGCAGGGAACAGTTCGCTCGGTGTCCGACACCCTGGCGCGGGCCGCCAAGGGGCAGGCGCCGGAAGATCCAGGCATGGCCGCGGGCTCCGCGGCGGGTTTCACCATGACCGTAAAGCCTCAGGATGGCCTCTCCTCGACGTACGTGGGACAAGAAGTTCGGCTGACCGTTGAGGCGGCGACGTCAGGGCAGAAGGTTCTGGTCGTACCTGTGTCGGCGATCTCGGCGGGTAGCGACGGACGAACCACGGTCACGGTCACCACTCCAGGACATCGCGACGCGCGTCGGCGTGTAGAGGTTCAGGTCGGAGCCGGGGGAGACGGATGTGTAGAGGTCAAGCCGGTCGCTGGGGAACTCCTCGAGGGTGACAAGGTCATCGTCGGCAGCCAGGACACCTCTGGGGGAGACCGGAGGGACCGCAAGTGAGGTTCACTCCGCGCCGCCGTAGCCCGAGCTCGGACGAAGCTGCTCAGAGCGACATCGTCATCGAGTTCCGAGAGGTCGGGCTGACATACCCAGGCCCACCCCCGGTAGCCGCACTGCACCCATGCGACCTCGTCGTACGACGCGGCGAATACATCACCGTCGTGGGACCGTCGGGGTCGGGCAAGTCCACATTCCTCAACATCGCTGGACTCCTGGACAATCCCACCACCGGTACCTATCGCATGGATGGCATCGACACCGCCTCGCTCAGCGATGCCGGACGCACCGCCCTGCGCGGTCAGCGGATCGGGTTCGTGTTCCAAGCGTTCCATCTGCTGCCGCATCGCAGCGCTTTGGAGAACGTCCTCCTCGCCACGCTCTATCGCAAGGACCTGCCGCGCCACGAGCGCAGGGTTCGTGCCGAAAACGCGCTGCGCACCGTCGGGCTGGGGCATCGCCTGCATGCCGTGCCCACCCGCCTGTCCGGAGGGGAGCGTCAGCGGGTGGCCATCGCCCGAGCGCTCGTCGCTCGCCCGTCGTTGCTGCTCTGTGACGAGCCGACGGGGAACCTGGATTCCGCCACGGCCGACACCGTCCTTGCACTGCTCGACACTCTGCACTCCCAGGGAATGACCATCCTCTTGATCACCCACGACCCTGCCGTTTCCGCACGAGGGCGGCGAACCGTGGTCATCCGCGACGGAATGCTGGAAGATCCCAGTCACGAGGTAATCACCGCATGAGCCGCCTGAACCTCAGACGAGCGTCCCCGAAAGCAGTGGGGATCGCGCCATCCGCCTTTGCCCGTAGGGACCTGTTCGCCGAGGCCCTTGCCGGAATGCTGCAACGTCCGGCCCGTGCGGTTCTGACTGCCCTGGGAACGGTGCTGGGGGTGGGCACTTTCGTCGCGGTCCTTGGCCTCACTGCCACCGCTTCGTCGCAGATCGATGCCCGCTTCAGCGTCCTGTCCGCCACCGAAGTGACGGTCGAGGACACCGGCGGGCCTGACGCCGAGGCCGTCTCCCTTTCATTCCCCGATGACGCAGACGAGCGCATAGAGGCACTCAACGGCGTTGAAGCAGCAGGAGTTTACTGGCCGGTGCGGCTGCCCGGCGAACAACGGGTCAGGTCCTCCCCGGTCGCGCAATCGGCGGGAGGTGAGCGCGCCCAGGTCCTCGCTGCATCCTCTGGAGTCCTGCAGGCAGCGCAACCGAGCCTCAAGACCGGACGTGTGTACGATTCCTTTCATAGCGACCGTCATGAACGTGTTGCTGTACTCGGTTCACACCTGGCAGCTCGCTTGGGAATCACGACTGTGGACACTCAACCGGCCCTGTTCATCGGCGACGAGTCGTTCACCGTCATCGGACTGATCAGCGACGTGGAGCGCAAGTCCGATCTTCTGATGTCGGTGGTTGTCCCGCAGACAGCGGCCCAGGACCTATGGGGCCTGCCCGGACGAGATTCGGACCGCGCGAAGATGCTGATCTCCACCCGCATCGGAGCAGCGAGCCAGATTGCGAGCGAGACCGCCCTGGCCCTTGATCCCGCTCACCCGGAGCGATTCAAGGTCATCCCCCCACCCGATCCCAAGACGCTGCGAAGCAATGTCAGCTCGGACCTGGACCAGCTTCTCCTGCTCTTGGCGACGGTGTGCCTCGTCATCGGATCCGTCGGAATCGCCAATACCACCTTGGTGGCGGTCATGGAGCGCACAAGTGAGATCGGCCTGCGCCGCGCTCTGGGTGCCCGAGGTCGACACATCACAGGACAATTCCTCGCGGAGTCCGGCTTCCTGGGGACACTTGGCGGCCTGGCCGGCACGTCCCTCGGGGTGCTCGCCGTCGTATCCGTCGCAGTGACAAAGGAGTGGACTCCAGTGCTGGACCCTGCCGTTGTGGCCTGTGCGCCGGCTCTCGGCTTGGCGACCGGTCTGGTGGCCGGCGTATACCCGGCTTGGAGAGCAAGCAGAGTCCAACCCGTTGAGGCATTGCGGCGGTAGCGAATCAACTCGCTGACGACAGGCGTGGCACGCCTTCCAATTTTCTGACCCGAGGCCCGAAACCTTCGCGGAGCGGTTCGGATCATGCAACGATGCGGGTATGAACCGACTGGCAACCTCCCAGTCGCCCTATCTCCTCCAGCACGCCTCCAATCCAGTGGACTGGTGGCCATGGGGAGAGGAGGCGATGCAAGAGGCCAAGCGGCGCGACGTACCCATCCTTCTCTCGGTGGGCTATTCGTCGTGCCACTTAGCCTGACGATCACTGGTGTCACGTCATGGCGCACGAGTCGTTCGAGGACGAGGCGACCGCCGCGTACATGAACGAGCACTTCGTGTCCGTGAAGGTGGACCGCGAGGAGCGGCCCGATGTGGACGCCGTGTACATGGAGGCGGTGCAGGCGGCGACCGGGCAGGGCGGGTGGCCGATGACCGTGTTTCTCACCGCCGATGCCGAGCCATTCTACTTCGGGACCTACTTCCCGCCCGAGTCCCGGCACGGCATGCCGTCGTTCCGGCAGGTGCTCGAAGGGGTCACCGCCGCCTGGACCGACCGGCGCGACGAGGTCGGCGAGGTGGCCGGGCGGATCGTACGGGACCTGTCCGAGCGCAGCCTCGCCCACGGCGGGGACGGGCCGCCCGGGGAGGCGGAGCTCGCGCAGGCGTTGCTGGGGCTCACCCGGGAGTACGACGAGAAGCGGGGCGGGTTCGGCGGGGCGCCGAAGTTCCCGCCGTCCATGGCGCTGGAGTTCCTGCTGCGGCACCACGCCCGCACCGGGGCGGACGGGGCGCTCCAGATGGCCGCCGACACCTGCGAGGCGATGGCCCGGGGCGGGATCTACGACCAGCTCGGCGGCGGGTTCGCCCGGTACTCCGTCGACCGCGACTGGGTCGTGCCGCACTTCGAGAAGATGCTGTACGACAACGCGCTGCTCTGCCGCGTGTACGCCCACCTCTGGCGGGCCACCGGGTCCGAGCTCGCCCGGCGGGTGGCCCTGGAGACCGCCGACTTCATGGTGCGCGAGCTGCGGACGCCCGAGGGCGGGTTCGCCTCCGCGCTCGACGCCGACAGCGAGGACGCCCACGGCAAGCACGTCGAGGGCGCGTACTACGTGTGGACGCCGGCGCAGCTGCGCGAGGTGCTGGGCGAGGAGGACGCCGCGTTCGCCGCCGAGCACTTCGGGGTGACCGACGAGGGCACCTTCGAGGAGGGCTCCTCGGTGCTCCAGCTCCCCGGCGAGCACGGCGGCCTCGGTGACCCCGATGACCCCCGCGCCGCCGGCGTACGCGAGCGGCTGCTCGCCGCCCGGGAGGCGCGCCCGCGCCCCGGGCGCGACGACAAGATCGTCGCCGCCTGGAACGGGCTCGCCATCGCCGCGCTCGCGGAGACCGGCGCCTTCTTCGACCGGCCGGACCTGGTCGAGCGGGCCACCGAGGCCGCCGACCTGCTGGTGCGGGTGCACATGGGCCCCGTCGCCCGGCTGGTCCGTACGTCCAAGGACGGGCGCGCCGGGGAGCACGACGGGGTGCTGGAGGACTACGGGGACGTCGCCGAGGGCTTCCTCGCGCTGGCCGGGGTCACCGGCGAGGGCGCCTGGCTGGAGTTCGCCGGGTTCCTGCTCGACATCGTGCTCCAGCACTTCCGGGGCGAGGGCGGTCAGCTGTACGACACCGCGGACGACGCCGAGCAGCTGATCCGGCGCCCCCAGGACCCCACCGACAGCGCGACCCCGGCCGGCTGGACGGCCGCCGCCGGTGCGCTCCTCTCGTACGCCGCGCACACCGGCTCCGAGCCCCACCGCACCGCCGCCGAGGAGGCCCTGGGCGTCGTGAAGGCGCTGGGCCCCCGCGCGCCGCGCTTCATCGGCTGGGGGCTCGCCGTGGCCGAGGCGCTGCTCGACGGCCCCCGCGAGGTGGCCGTCGCCGGTCCGGTCGGCGGCGAGCTGCACCGTACGGCGCTGCTGGGGCGGGCCCCCGGCGCGGTGGTCGCGGCGGGGGAGCCGGGCGGGGCGGAGTTCCCGCTGCTGGCCGACCGGCCGATGACGGACGGCGCGCCGACGGCGTACGTGTGCCGCCACTTCGTCTGCGAGGCGCCGACGACGGACCCGGAGGCGCTGGCCCGGGCGCTGGGCGGAGCCGTCTGACCGGGGGGCGGGGGAGCCGCCGGGGCGTCCCCGCGAAAGCCCCGGCGACCGCGTCAGCTGTGGTTGTACGCCACCAGCGAGATGCCGACGTAGTGCACGATGAAGGCGGCCAGGGTCAGCGAGTGGAAGACCTCGTGGAAGCCGAACCAGCGCGGTGACGGGTTCGGCCGCTTGATGCCGTAGATGACGCCGCCCGCGCTGTAGAGCACGCCGCCGACGACGACCAGCACCAGCACCGCGATCCCGCCGGTCCGCATGAAGTCCGGCAGGAAGAAGACCGCCGCCCAGCCCATCGCGATGTAGCACGGGGTGTACAGCCAGCGGGGGGCGCCGACCCAGAAGACCCGGAAGGCTATGCCCGCGAGGGCCGCCGCCCACACCGCCCACAGGAGCGGGGTGCCCGTGGACTCGGGGAGCAGGAGCAGGGTGAGCGGCGTGTACGTGCCCGCGATGATCAGGAAGATGTTGGCGTGGTCGAGCCTGCGCAGGACGGCTTCGCCGCGCGGCCCCCACGTACCGCGGTGGTAGACCGCGCTCACGCCGAAGAGCAGGCATGCCGACACGATGTAGACCGCGCAGGCGATCCGGCCCCGGGTGCTGTCCGAGAGAGCGATGAGCACGATGCCCGCGATGACCACGGCCGGGAACATCCCGGCGTGCAGCCAGCCGCGCATCCGTGGTTTCAACGGGGCGTCGGCAGGCGTGGCCGGACGGGGGCCGGCGTTGTCGGGCGCGGCGGCAGCAGTCATTCCCGCATCGTACCTACGGGCCCGTAGGTACCGGATATGGGCCGGAGCCGAGTGTGGATGCTCACATGGGCGGCCCTCTGGACATATGGGCGCGAGGGCCGGATGATCAAATGAGTGCGGTCGGCACCGGATGAGCGCCAGGGGAATCCGAAGGGGTACACGCATCCGGGTCGCAGCCCCCACGGGGCAGCAGGAGCACCAACCGAATACACCCTCATCAAGGAGCGATCGTGGCGCGCGACATCGCGGCTCCCCTCACTGTTCCCACCAACCACCAGGAGCTGATCTCCTGGGTGGACGAGATCGCGGCACTCACCGAACCGGACCGGGTGGTCTGGTGCGACGGTTCCGAGGCCGAGTACGAGCGCCTGTGCGAGGAGCTCGTCGCCAAGGGCACCTTCACCAAGCTCGACGAGATCAAGCGCCCGAACTCCTACTACGCGGCCTCCGACCCCAGCGACGTCGCCCGCGTCGAGACCCGTACGTTCATCTGCTCCGAGAAGGAGAAGGACGCCGGCCCGACGAACCACTGGAAGGACCCCGCCGAGATGCGGGAGATCTTCGTGGGGGAGCAGGGCGTCTTCCGCGGCTCCATGCGGGGCCGGACCATGTACGTGGTGCCCTTCTGCATGGGCCCCCTCGGGTCGCCGCTCTCCGCGATCGGCGTCGAGATCACCGACTCCGCGTACGTCGCCGTCTCGATGCGCACCATGACGCGCATGGGGCAGCCCGTGCTCGACGAGCTCGGCACCGACGGCTTCTTCGTGAAGGCCGTCCACACGCTCGGCGCGCCCCTGGCGGAGGGCCAGGAGGACGTCCCCTGGCCCTGCAACGAGACCAAGTACATCTCGCACTTCCCGGAGGACCGCGAGATCTGGTCGTACGGCTCCGGCTACGGCGGCAACGCGCTGCTCGGCAAGAAGTGCTACGCGCTGCGCATCGCCTCCGTCATGGCGCGCGACGAGGGCTGGCTCGCCGAGCACATGCTCATCCTGAAGCTGACCCCGCCGCGCGGTGAGTCCAAGTACGTGGCCGCGGCCTTCCCGAGCGCCTGCGGCAAGACGAACCTCGCCATGCTGGAGCCCACGATCTCCGGCTGGACCGTCGAGACCATCGGCGACGACATCGCGTGGATGCGGTTCGGCGAGGACGGCCAGCTGTACGCGATCAATCCGGAGGCCGGCTTCTTCGGCGTCGCGCCCGGCACCGGCGAGCACACCAACGCCAACGCCATGAAGACGATGTGGGGCAACTCCGTCTTCACCAACGTGGCGCTCACCGACGACGGCGACGTCTGGTGGGAGGGCATGACGGAGGAGCCGCCCGCGCACCTCACGGACTGGAAGGGCAACGACTGGACGCCCGCCTCCGAGACGCCCGCCGCCCACCCCAACGCCCGCTTCACCGTCCCGGCCGGGCAGTGCCCGATCATCGCGCCCGAGTGGGAGGACCCCAAGGGCGTGCCGATCTCGGCCATCCTCTTCGGCGGCCGCCGCGCCTCGGCCGTCCCGCTGGTCACCGAGTCCTTCAACTGGCAGCACGGTGTCTTCCTCGGGGCCAACGTCGCGTCCGAGAAGACCGCCGCCGCCGAGGGCAAGGTCGGCGAGCTGCGCCGCGACCCGTTCGCCATGCTGCCGTTCTGCGGCTACAACATGGGCGACTACATGAACCACTGGCTCAAGGTCGGCGCGGACAAGCCGGACCAGTCGAAGCTGCCGAAGATCTACTACGTGAACTGGTTCCGCAAGAACGACGCGGGCAAGTTCGTGTGGCCCGGCTTCGGCGAGAACAGCCGTGTCCTGAAGTGGATCGTCGAGCGCCTGGAGGGGAAGGCGGAGGGCGTCGAGACGCCGATCGGCATCCTTCCCGCGAAGGGCTCGATCGACACCGAGGGCCTGGACCTGTCCGAGTCCGACCTCGACTTCCTGCTCAAGGTCGACAAGGAGGTCTGGCGCGAGGAGGCGGCGCTGGTCCCCGAACACCTCAACACCTTCGGCGACCACACCCCGAAGGAGCTGTGGGACGAGTACCGCGCGCTGGTGGAGCGCCTGGGCTGAGGTCCGACCGCACGACGGCCCCTGAGGTGGCCTCGGGGGCCGTCGGCCTGCCCAACGCGCGCTGTTCGTAGTCTTGTTGTGACCCTGCGGAGCTACGGGGGTGATGAGCGCGGCCGTACGGTTGGCCCAGTCGCGCAGCCGGTGCGCGGAGGCGGAGGGGGCCGGTCGGCATGCACTATCCGCCGTACCCGAACACGTCGGAGGGCGGCCCGCCGCTCTTCCCCGGGTATCGGATGGGCGGCTGGACGGTGGCCATGATCACCGTCGGCGCGCTGGTCGGCGTGGTGCTGTTGGGTCTGTTCGGCACCCTGGTCGCGTACATCTGGGCGTCCGGCAAGGTCCACGAGAACATGCGGTTCCCGGGCGAGGACGTCACCGTCACCTTTTGCGGCCGGGACGAGGTGACGGGCCGCCCGGTGGCGGGCGTACGGGTCGCGAGCGGGGCGGCGCGGCCCGGGACGTACACCGTGCACGTGGTGTTCCGGGACCTGCGGAGCGGCAAGGGGCGTGGGGTGGACGCGGGGGAGGGCCGTGCGACCGTGGCCGGCCTGGCGGTGGGTGCCACGGCGTCCCGGCGGGTCACCGGTCCGGTTCCGGTGTGGGGCGGCGCGAGGTGCGAGCTCGGGGACGTGACCTTCGAGTCCACGCGCACGGCCCGGCAAGAGGCCTCGCCCGGTCCGTAAGGGTCTGGGTGGCGCCCGGTCCACGTACCTCTGCGGTGCGTGGACCGGGGCCGTCAGTGGGCGCCGACCGGCGTCCGCGCGTCGGCCGTGAGCGCCTCGGTGTGGGCGTCCATCCGCTCGGCCGACAGGATCGCGACCGCCGTGTCGGCGCGGGAGGCCGCCACCACCAGGGCCCGGCCCGCGAGGGCGTGGGCGCGGCGGTGGAGGGCGGTCGCGGGCGCGTCGCTCAGTCCGGCGTGCCGGACGGGCGGGGCGCCGCGCAGCCTGGCCACCTGCCCGGCGATGCGGTCGCCCGCCTCGCCGAGACCCAGCTCGTCGGTGACCGCGAGCAGGGCGGCCAGGTGTCCGGCGAGCTGGATGTCCAGCTCCTCCTCGCGGGTGCGGTGCGGGAAGTCGCCGGCGTGGTCGGCCGGTGTGTGGACCGATTTGGTGCGGATCGGTTCGTACATGGATGGCCTCCTGGTGCTGCTGTGGGAACCATCCTAGCTTGGATTGAGTCTAAAGTTATCCATCTTCGAGAAAAGGCTGAAGGGCCGTACGGCTACACCTGGCTGTAACCGTCCAGGAAGTGGGCGATCCGGCCGATCGCGTCCGTCAGGTCCTCGGCCGAGGGCAGCGTCACCACGCGGAAGTGGTCGGGCTCCGGCCAGTTGAACCCCGTGCCCTGCACCACCATGATCTTCTCGGCCCGCAGCAGGTCCAGGACCATCTGCCGGTCGTCCTTGATCTTGTACACCTTGGGGTCGAGCCGCGGGAAGAGGTACAGCGCCCCCTTCGGCTTCACGCAGGTCACGCCCGGGATCCGCGTCAGCAGGTCGTACGCCACATCGCGCTGCTCCAGGATGCGGCCGCCGGGCAGCACCAGGTCGTTGATCGACTGCCGGCCGCCGAGCGCGGTGGCGACGGCGTGCTGCGAGGGCATGTTGGCGCACAGCCGCATGTTGGCCAGGATCGTCAGCCCCTCGATGTACGAGGTGGCGTGCGCCTTGGGGCCGCAGACGGCCATCCAGCCCGAGCGGTATCCGGCGACCCGGTAGTTCTTCGACAGCCCGTTGAAGGTGAGCACCATCAGGTCCGGGGCGATCGTCGCGGTCGGGGTGTGCGTGGCACCGTCGTACAGGATGCGGTCGTAGATCTCGTCGGAGCAGACGACCAGGTTGTGCCGGCGGGCGATCTCCGTCAGTCCGCGCAGCATCTCGTCGTCGTAGACGGCGCCCGTCGGGTTGTTCGGGTTGATGATCACCATCGCCTTGGTGCGGTCGGTGATCTTCCGCTCGATGTCGGCGAGGTCGGGCATCCAGTCGGACTGCTCGTCGCAGCGGTAGTGCACTGCCGTGCCGCCCGCCAGCGCGACGGACGCCGTCCACAGCGGGTAGTCCGGGGCCGGGACCAGCACCTCGTCGCCGTCGTCGAGCAGCGCCTGCATCGACATCTGGATCAGCTCGGAGACGCCGTTGCCGAGGTAGACGTCCTCGACGTCCAGGTCGATGCCCTTGGTCTGGTAGTGCTGCATCACCGCGCGGCGCGCGGACAGCAGCCCCTTCGCGTCGCCGTAGCCGTGCGCCCCGGAGAGGTTGCGCAGGATGTCCTCGAGGATCTCGGGCGGGCACTCGAAGCCGAACGCGGCCGGGTTGCCGGTGTTCAGCTTGAGGATGCGATGTCCGGCCGCCTCCAGCCGCATCGCCTCCTCCAGCACGGGGCCGCGGATCTCGTAGCAGACGTTGGCGAGCTTGGTGGACTGGATGACCTGCATGTCAGCGAGGATACGACTGTGTTTCACGGGCCGCCCGGGCTTCGCCCGCAGGTTGGCCCGCCCGGGTAGGGGCGCACGTCCGTGCGGGCTTTCATCGCCATGCGCCCGCCTCCCGCGAACCGCGGGAACGCCGGTCGCGGGCGGCGCGCGGCTTGGAATGGGGTGGCGCGGGGGTGTGACGGACCGGGACGGGTGAGATACGCCACGGAGTGGGGTGCGCCGGGGCTCACGCGGGGAGGCGGGCGTACCTCTGAAGTAGCTCGACAAGCGTGACCGGCACCGGGCTTCGGGGCAGAGTCGGTACATGATCGGAAGCGGGAAGAAGGACATGGCCGTGATCGTGGTGCGCGACGCGGACGCCGTCGTCGCCGCGCTCCGCGAGGAGCTGGAGCGGGCGACGGACGCGGACCGCCCCGGCCTGGAGCGGGCCCTCGCGCTGGCCGGGGCGCAGACGGGGGCCCCGGACGCGGACCTGCGCGGGCGCTGGGCCGCGCGGCGGATCACGGCGGGCGGATACGACGGACCCCTCGACGCGGTGGCGGCGGTCAAGGCGCTGCGGGAGGCCGAGCCGGGGCTGAGCCTGCGGCAGGCCGTACAGCTGTCGCGGGAGGCGGCGGCGGTGGTGGCGAAGCCCTGATCCGGCCCGCGTTGTCCCCCGTGCGAGCTACGCGCAGGTGTCCACCCAGCGGTGACGCTTTCGGCGCCGGACCTCCATAGCGTTCAGGGGCAGCCGCGGCGACCCGCCGCGGCGCGTCGAAGGGGGTCTCATGAGAGTGGTCTGGCAGCTTCTCGCCGTCGTGGCGGTCTGGGCGGTCGGCGGTCAGTGCGTCAGCGCGGTGGACGGGAATCCGTGGCTCACGCTCGTGATCGGCCTCGTGACGGCGGTGCTCGCCGTCCTGGTCTACCGGTGGGTGGTGGGGCGCACCGAGCACCGCCAGGTCACCGAGCTCGCCCGGGAAGGTGCGGTGCCGGCCCTCGGGCGCGGCGCGCTGATCGGGCTGGGGCTGTTCGTGGCCGTCATCGCGAACATCGCCTTCCTCGGGGACTACGAGGTGGACGGTCTGGGGTCGGTCACGGGGGCGGTCGGGTTCGTCGGCTTCATGGCCGCTGCCGCCGTCACGGAGGAAGTGGTGTTCCGGGGCGTGCTGTTCCGGCTCGTCGAGGAGCGCGCCGGGACCTTGATCGCGCTGACGTCGACCGGGCTGCTGTTCGGGCTGATGCACCTGGCCAACCCGGACGCGAACCTGTGGGGCGCGCTCGCCATCGCGATCGAGGCGGGCGGCATGCTCGGCGCCGCGTACGCCGCCACCCGCAGCCTGTGGCTGCCCATCGGCCTGCACTTCGCCTGGAACTTCGCCGCGGCGGGGATCTTCAGCTCGGAGGTCTCGGGCAACGGCGCCTCGCAGGGCCTCCTGGACTCGACGGCCACCGGCTCCGAGCTGGTCACCGGCGGCGACTTCGGGCCGGAGGCGAGTGTGTACTCCGTGGTCTTCGGAGCGCTCATGACGCTCGCGTTCCTGTGGCTGGCCCGCCGGCGCGGCAACCTGGTGCCGCGTGGTGGACGGCGCGCCACCCCGGCCCCGGCCGCCATTACAGTGCCCCGGTGATCAGTCTTCGCGAAATGCCGGCCCGGTGGCGGCGGTTGGGCACCGCCGTCCGCCGGCCGGCGCGGTGGCAGCGGCTCGATGTCACCGCCCGCGACCTGCCGTTCGCGCTGCTGCTGTTCGCCATGTCGCTCATCCCCGCCTTTCACCGGCACGGGACGCAGCTCGGGGGCGTGCCGGAGCGCCCGTTCGACGCGTTGGCCGCGCTGGCCGCCGTGCTGGAGTGCCTGCCACTCGCCCTGCGGCGCAGGTGGCCGGCGGTCTGCCTGGTCCTGGTCCCGCTGGGCTTCGCCGTCGACCAGTTCGGCGGCTACCGCCTGGTCGCCGGCACCGCGCTGCCCGTCGCCCTGATGAGCGCGGGCGCACATCTGGACCGCCACCGGCGCGTCGCCGCGCTCGCCCTGACCGCCGCGTACGTGTCGCTGGCGCTCGCCCTGTACCGGTACGGCACCGAACCGGTGGACGAGTACCTGACGTTCTACCTGGTGCTGGCGTTCGCCTGGGGCGCCGGGGCCTGGCTGCGCGCCGCACGGGCCACCGAGGCCGAACGCCGCCGCCGCGTCGCCGAGGACACCCGCGCCGCCGAACGCGCCCGCATCGCACGCGAGTTGCACGACGTGGTGACCCACCACGTGACGGCGATGGTCGTCCAGACCGAGGCGGCCCGCTGCCTGACCGCAGCGCCCGACCGGCTCGACCACACGCTGGGCACCGTCGCCGAGACCGGGCGGCGGGCCATCAACGACCTGCGCCACCTGCTCGACCTGCTCGACCCGGGCCACGGCGCCGAGGTCAGGACGCCGTCCGTCGGCCGCATCCGCGTCCTGGTCGAGCAGGCCCGGGGGGCCGGGCAGAGCGTGGACTTCACCGAGCAGGGCGCACCCGCCGAGTCCACCGGGAGCGCCGACCTGGTGGCCTACCGTGTGGTGCAGGAGGCGCTGACGAACGCCCTCAAGTACGCCCGCGGCAGCCGGACTTCCGTGCTCGTGCGGCACAGCGGAAGAGAGATCACCGTGGAGATCGGCACGGACGGTTCCGGCAGGCGCGCCGAGGTGCCCGCCGGCAGCGGGCGGGGGCTGACCGGGCTGCGTGAGCGGGTCGGCGTCCTCGGCGGCGAGTTCAGCGCGGAGCCCGGGCCGGGCGGCGGCTTCGTCGTGCGGGCCCGCATACCCTCGGGGGGCACGCAGTGACCGCACCGGTCCGGGTCCTCGTCTGCGACGACCAGGTGCTCGTCCGCACCGGCCTCGCCACGATCATCGACGCCCAGCCCGACCTGGAGGTGGCGGGCGAGTGCGGGGACGGGCGGACCGCCGTCGAGATGGCCGGACGGCTGCACCCGGACGTCGTGGTGATGGACATCCGCATGCCGGAGCTCGACGGCATCGAGGCGACCCGCCTGCTGGCCGGGGCGGGTGTGGAGCGGCCCGCCAAGGTGCTCGTGGTGACCACCTTCAACCTGGACGAGTACGTGTACGAGGCGCTGCGCGCCGGGGCGAGCGGGTTCCTGCTCAAGGACACCCCGCCCGCCCAGCTGCTGCACGGCATCCGGACCGTGCACACGGGCCAGGCGCTGATCGACCCGGAGGTCACGCGCCGGCTGGTCGGCCGGTACGCCGCCCGCATCCGCCCCACCGGGGACGCCTCGTCCGGCATCCCGCTGACCCCGCGCGAGCTGGAGGTCCTGCGCCTCATCGCGGACGGCTTCTCCAACAGCGAGATCGCGGCCGCGCTCGTGATCAGCCAGGAGACCGTGAAGACGTTCGTCTCGCGCATCCTCGCCAAGCTCGGGCTCCGCGACCGCGTCCAAGCCGTCGTCTACGCCTACCGCCAGGGCCTGGTGACCTGAACGAACGGCCGGAATCCGCCCCTTGTGCGCCCCCTCCCCATGCGCCAACATGCGCATGTCAAACCGAAGGAACTTCGGTCGCAGAGGCCAGTCGCGCTCTGTTCAGTCGCAAGAGGGGACCCCCACATGAAAAAGCCTCTCGTCGGTGCACTCTTCGCGGTGCTGCTCCTCGGAGCGGGCATCGCCCCCGCGACCGCGGCCACGAGCCACGGCGCGGCACCGGCTGGCACGGTCGGGGCCGCGGCCCCGTCCGGTCACACCGCGGTCAAGGCGGAGAAGCAGGTCCGGCCCAAGGCCATCGGCTTCGCCGGGACCGTGGCGCTCAGTAACTGCTCCGGCTCGGTCGTCCGCACGCCCGCCTCGCAGCCGGGCGACCCCGCCCTGGTGCTGTCCAACGGGCACTGCCTGGAGACCGGCTTCCCGGCTCCCGGCCAGGTCGTGTTCAACCGCTCGTCCAGCCGCAGCTTCACCCTGCTCAACGCCTCGGGCAGCGGTGTCGGCACGGTCCGGGCGAGCAAGATCGCGTACGGGACGATGACGGACACCGACATCTCGGTGTACCGGCTCACCTCCACGTACGCCCAGATCGAGAGCCGCTACGGCATCAAGGCGCTGGAGCTCAGCACCTCGCACCCCGTCGCGGGTACCGCGATCACCGTCGCGTCCGGGTACTGGAAGCGCACTTACAGCTGCAACGTCGACGGGTTCGTCTACCGCCTCAAGGAGGGCGACTGGACCTGGAAGGACTCGGTCCGCTACACCTCCGCCTGCCAGACCATCGGCGGCACCTCCGGCTCGCCCGTGATCGACAACGCCACCGGCAAGGTCGTCGCCGTCAACAACACCGGCAACGAGGACGGTCAGCGCTGCACGGACAACAACCCGTGCGAGGTCGACGAGAACGGGCAGGTGACGGTCCGCCAGGGCATCAACTACGCCCAGGAGACCTACGGCATCGCCGCGTGCATCGGCACCGGCAACGTCTTCGACCTGAACCGTGCGGGGTGCACGCTGCCCAAGCCGTGACCCGTCGTACGTGAGAAGGGGCGGGGCCTCCGCGGCCCCGCCCCTTCGTCGCGTGTCACGCGGTTCAGATCTTGCGCCACCGGGCGTTGGCTAGGGAGAAGAGGCCGAAGGCGATCAGGCCGACGGCTATGAGGGCCAGCAGCCACGGACCGGCCGGGGTCGCGCTGAAGGACCGCAGGGTGTCGTCCATGCCCTTGGCCTCCCCGGACCGTGCCTTCACCGCCGCCGACACCGCGAAACCTCCGGCGACCGCGAAGACCAGGCCCCGGCTGACACCGCCGAAGATCCCGGTGACGTCCACGGCCCGCCGCACGGCCGGCGACATGTCGTCCATCCGCAGGTGCTTGTGGAACTTGCGCAGCGCCGCGCGGCCCGCGATCCACAGGCCCGCACAGGCGATGCCCACACCGGCCGCGCCCACCAGCCAGCGCCCGCCCGGCATGTCCAGCACCCGGGCCGTGACGTCCTGCGAGCGGGCGTCGCCCTTGCCGCTGCCGCTGCCCTTGTCACCGGCCGCGAACGACAGGACCGAGTAGGCGACGAAGCCGTAGAAGACGGCCCGTCCGCCGGAGGCCAGCCGCTTGGCGGCCTTGTGCCCGTCCGGGCCCGCCGCGCCGAAGGCCGCTTCCGACAGCCGCCACAGGGCCATGCCCACGAGCGCGATGCCCAGGACCCAGAGCATGACCTGGCCGAAGGGCTTCTGCGCGATCTCCGCGAGTGCCCCGCCCCGGTCCGCCTGCTTCCCGCCGCCGCCCTTGCCGTCGCTGTCGCCGCCGTTGAACGCGATGCGCAGGGCGAGGAAGCCGACCAGGAAGTAGATGACCCCGCGTGCCACGAACCCCGCACGGCCGGCCGCCTCCACGGCTGTGCTGTTTCCCGCCTGCCGGGCCTTTCCCTGGCCCTTCGAGGCTGTCGCAGAGATATTCATGACACCCGGTTGCCCTGGCGGCGGCCGGAGAAACTACACTGCGCCCCCCGCCGAGCGCACCGAACGCCCCGCCAGCACCTGCGTGCGCCTGCCGTCCTCGATGACGAAGCGGCCGTCGATCAGCACGTGCGGGATGCCGTACGGCAGGACGCGCGGCTCCTCGAACGTCGAGCCCGCCGCGACCGTCGCCGGGTCGAAGAGGACCAGGTCGGCGCGGTAGCCCTCGCGTACGAGCCCCCGGTCGGGGAGGCGGAGCCGGGCCGCCGGGCGGGAGGTGAGGTGGGCGACGCACTCCTCCAGGGAGAGGATGCCCAGCTCGCGTGCGTAACGGCCCAGGTAGTGGGGAAAGGTGCCGTACGCGCGGGGGTGCGGCTTGTCGCCCTGGAGGATGCCGTCACTGCCGCCCGTGTGCACGCGGTGGCGCATGATCTGCCGGACGTTCTCCTCATGGCCCACGTGCTGCAGGATCGTCGTCCCGAGCCGGTCCTCCACCAGCAGCCGCCGCGCCGTCACCCAGGGCTCCTCGCCCCGCAGGGCCGCCGACTCGGCCACCGTACGCCCGACGTACCCGGCGAGTGCGGGCTCGCCGGTGCCGGAGATCTCGATGGTGTCCCACTCGATCGGCACCCCGTGGCAGCCGTCCGACCCGGTGATCTCCAGGTCGTGGCGGATGCGGGCAGCCGTGTCCGCGTCGGCCAGCCGGGCCAGGACCGCCTCGGGGCCGCCCTCGCCCGCCCAGCTGGGCAGCATCGCGACGAGGGTCGTGCAGCCGGGGGTGTACGGGTAGGTGTCGAGGGAGATGTCGGCGCCCGCGTCCAGCGCGTCGTCCAGGAGGGCGAGCAGGTCGGGGGCGCGGCCCTCGTTGACCCCGAAGTTCATGGTCGCGTGGGCCAGGTGCAGGGAACAGCCCGCGCTGCGGGTGAGCCGCACCATCTCCTCGTACGCCTCCAGCGCGCCGGCGCCGTACGACCGGTGGTGCGGGCAGTAGTAGCCGCCGTGGACGGCCACCACCCGGCAGAGCTCGGTGAGTTCGGCGTCGTCCGCGTACATGCCGGGCGTGTAGGTGAGGCCCGAGGACATGCCGACCGCGCCCTCGCGCATGCCCTGGTCGACGAGCTGGCGCATCCGGTCCAGCTCGGCGCCGGTCGCGGGCCGGTCGTCCCAGCCGACCGCGTACATCCGGACCGTGCCCTGCGGGATGAGATAGGCGGCGTTGACGGCGATGCCCTGGCGGTCGAGGCGGTCGAGGTAGCCGCCGACGGTGCGCCAGTCGAAGTCGATGTCCTCGCCGTCACCGTTCCACCCGGAGATGGAGCGGCGGACCTGGGCGAGCGTGCGGTCGTCGACGGGCGCGTACGACAGGCCGTCCTGGCCGAGGACCTCCAGCGTGACGCCCTGGGCGGCCTTCGCGCTGTGGTCCGGGTCCCGCAGCAGCGCCAGGTCGCTGTGGGCGTGCATGTCGATGAAGCCGGGGGACAGGGCGAGGCCGTCGGCGTCCAGGGTTCGGGTGGCGGTGGGGCGGGGGCCGGGGGAGTCCTCGCGGTGGATCTCCGCGATGCGGCCGTCGGTGACGGCCACGTCGGCGCGGTAGGAGGGGGTGGCGGTGCCGTCGATGACGCGGGCGTCGCGGATGACGAGGTCCATGGATGCCTTTCGCGGTCCGGGGGCGGGGGCTCCGCCCCCGGACCCCCGCTCCTCAATCGCCGGAGGGGCTTGAAGTGATCAGAAGCCGGAGGGGCTTGAAATGCTGCTCAGAAGAACGTGCGGATGAAGTCGGTGACCGTGCCGTCCGCCTCCACGAGCGGGATCAGCTGCCACTTGTCGAAGCTGGTGCACGGGTGGGACAGACCCATGCCCACCCAGTCCCCGACCTCCAGCCGGGCGCCCTCGTCCGTGCGCACCCAGGCGTGCTGGTCCGACAGACCCGTGACGGTGATCCCCTCGGCCGAAAGCACCGAGCCGTCCCGGCCCGAGCGGACCACCTGCGCCTCGGGCAGGTCCAGGTCGTACGCCGCGTCCCGCTTGCCCGCGTTGAGGAACGCCTGCCCGGCGGACGGGCGCGACACCACCTGCGCCCACAGCCGGAACGCGGGCTGCAGCGCCCCCTCCTCGGGCACCCGGTTGAACGGGGTGAGGTGACGGTAGTGCCCGTCGTCGTGCGAGACGTACGCCCCCGAGCGCAGCAGCTTGAGCACGGGGGCGGAGAGCTCCGGGATCTCGGCGAACACGTCCGCCACCGCGTCGAACCACGCGCTGCCGCCCGCGCTGATCACGATGCGCTCGCCGGCCCCCAGCGCGCCGAAGCGGCCCGCCGCGTCGAAGTCCGCGGCCAGCGCGACGAGCCGGCGCAGCCAGTCCCGGACCCGGTCGCCGGACGCCTCCGGCACCTCGCCCTCGTACCCCGCCACGCCGACCAGGCGCAGGGTCGTCGCCCCGGCCACCGCGTCGGCCACGGCGGCGCAGTCCGCCTCGGTCCTGGCGCCGGTGCGCGCGCCCTCGCCCGCGCCCAGCTCCACCACCACGTCGACCGGGCGGGAGGCGCCCGCCGCGCGCAGGGCCTCGTCCATCAGCTCGACCCCGCGTACGGAGTCGACGTAGCAGACGAAGGCGAAGTCCGGGTCGGCGTCCAGTTCGCCCGCGAGCCAGCGCAGCGCGGCGGCGTCGACCAGCTCGTTGGCGAGGAAGATCCGGCCGATCCCGTAGGCCCGGTAGACGCGGGCCTGGTGGGGAACGGCGGCCGTGATGCCCCAGGCGCCGTGCTCCAGCTGGCGGGCGAACAGCTGCGGGGACATCGAGGTCTTGCCGTGCGGGGCGAACGCGAGGCCGTGGCGTTCGGCGTACGTCTCCAGGAGCGCGAGGTTGTGCTCGACGGACTCGGCGGACAGGGCGAGGACGGGTGTGGTGAACCCGCCGCCGAACAGGTTGCGGCGCTCGGCGGCCAGGGCGCCGACGGTCAGGCCCTCGGCGTCGGGCGGGAGGCCCTTGAACCGGTGGTCGACCGGTTCGTCGGCGAGAGCGGTCACGTGGTGCGCGGCGGCCATGGGGTCTCCTCGGTCCGGATCCGGTCAGTGAGTGATTGCAACATGTGCAACACCCATTGCGTATATCGCTCAGGGCTGTCTAACATCCGAGCCGACGCCCGGTCAATGGTGAGTGCCGGTGCCGCGCCCGACTGCTGAGGAGCCCCGCGTGTCCGGAACCACGCCCGCCGACGTCGTGTGCCTCGGTGAGTCCATGGTGACGTTCCTGCCCTCGCGGCCCGGGCGCCTCGCCGACGTGCCGTCCTTCGCCCGCGGGATCGGCGGCGCCGAGTCCAACGTCGCCTGCGCCCTCGCGGCGGCCGGGCACCGCGCGGCCTGGGTGAGCCGGGTCGGCGCGGACGGCTTCGGCGACCACCTGGTCGAGGCGGTCGCCGCGTACGGCGTGGACACCTCCTTCGTCCGGCGCGATCCGTCGCGGCCGACCGGGATCTACTTCCGCACGGCCACCGACCGGGCCACGGACGTCCACGAGGTGGCCTACTACCGGGCCGGGTCCGCGGCCTCCGCGATGTCGCCGTCCACCGTGCCGTGTGACGGCCTGCCCGCCGGGCGCATCCTGCACCTGTCCGGCATCACGGCCGCGCTGTCGGCGGACTGCCTGGCCCTCCTCCACGAGCTGACCGCTCCGCGGGCGGGGCGGCCGCTGATCTCGTTCGACGTGAACTTCCGGCCCGGGCTGTGGCGGCAGGAGTCCCCCGCGGTGCTGCTCGATCTGGCGCGGCGGGCGGATGTGGTGTTCGTGGGGGAGGACGAGGCGGAGGAGGCGTGGGGGGTTGTCGGGGCCGCCGCGATCCGTGAGGCGCTGCCGGAGCCGGGGGTGGTGGTCGTGAAGCGCGGCGCCGACGGTGTGACGGTGTTCTCTCACCCCACCCCGCCCCTTCCCGAACCGGGGCTCCGCCCCGGACCCCGCGCCTCAAACGCCGGCGGGGCTGATGTTCAGCCGGTCCGGGAAGGGGCGGGGTGGGGAGAGGCCCCGCGCAGCGGCCCCGACACCGTCACCCACGTCCCCGCCCTCCACGTCGACGTCGTCGCCCCCGTCGGCGCAGGCGACGCCTTCGCCGCCGGGTTCCTCTCGGGCACGCTGCGGGGGCTCTCCGCGCGGGAGCGCGGCAGGCACGGCCACCTCATGGCCGCCGCAGTCCTCACCGTCCCCGGCGACCTCACCGAGCCCCCCGCCCGCGAGCACGCCGACCGGCTCGCCGCACTGGACGACGACGCGTGGGGGAGACTGCGTCTCGGCCCCGGGTGGACGGGGGACGACACGGAGGTACGTACGACATGAGTCAGACCGTCGACCGGGCGCTCAGTATCCTGCCGCTCCTCGCACAGGGGCCCGCCGACCTCGGACAGGTCGCCGAGCGGCTCGGCGTCCACAAGTCCACCGCGCTGCGCCTGCTCCGTACGCTCCACGAACACGGGCTCGTCTACCGGCAGCAGGACCAGCGCTACCGCCTCGGCACCCGGCTGTTCGCGCTGGCGCAGGAGGCCGTCGAGAACCTCGACGTACGCGAGATCGCCCACCCCCACCTCGTCGAGCTGAACGAGCACTGCGGGCACACCGTCCACCTCGCCGTGTACGAGGAGAACGAGGTCCTCTACATCGACAAGGTGGAGAGCCGCTACCCGGTCCGCATGTACTCGCGGATCGGCAAGCCCGTCGCGATCACCGTCGCCGCCGTGGCCAAGCTGCTGCTCGCCGACCTGAGCGAGGCCGAGCGGCGGGCCGTCGCCGACAAGCTCGACTACCCCATGTACACGTCCCGTTCGACGCCCGGCGCCGCCGCGTTCCTCAAGGAGCTCGCCGCCGTACGCGAACAGGGCTGGGCCACCGACCTCGGCGGCCACGAGGAGTCCATCAACTGCGTCGGCGCCCCCATTCGCGGCGCCGACGGGCGCGTCGTCGCCGCGATGTCGGTCTCCGCGCCGAACGTGGTCGTCACGGCCGAGGAACTCCTCACCCTGCTCCCCCTGGTCCGTCGCACCGCCGACACCATCAGCCGGGAGTACTCCGGCAGCAACCGACCCAAGAAAGCCTGATCCGCCATGACCGACAAGACCGCGCTCACCCCCAGCACCCACACCACCCCGCCGGCGAAGTTCTCGCACGGCGTGCGCAAGGGCAACATCCTCCAGGTCGCCGGCCAGGTCGGTTTCCTGCCCGCCGTCGAGGGCCAGGCGCCCACCCCGGCCGGCCCCACCCTGCGCGAGCAGACCCTCCAGACCTTCGCCAACGTCAAGGCGATCCTGGAGGAGGGCGGCGCGAGCTGGGACGACGTGATGATGATGCGCGTCTACCTCACGGACGTGGACCACTTCGCCGAGATGAACGAGATCTACAACGCGTACTTCGCCGAGCAGAACCTCAAGGAGGCCCCGGCCGCGCGCACCACGGTCTACGTCGGCCTCCCCAAGGGCCTCCTCATCGAGATCGACGCCCTCGCCGTCCTGGGCTGAGCCATCCCCGTAATCCACACCCCGCCCGGCACGGCGCCGCACAAGACACAGGCGCCGTGCCGCGGTCCCCCCTGCCCAGAACATGGACCAACAACGGAGTTACCCATGCAGCTCGCCGCAGGCCCCACCCCCGCCGAGGCGCCACCCCACACCGGTGGATTCCTCCTCCTGATCGACGGCACGCCCGGTCTGCTGACCGTCGCCGCCCTCGGCATCGCGCTCCTCCTCTTCCTGATCATCAAGGTCAGGCTCCAGCCGTTCGTCGCGCTGCTCGCGGTCTCCATAGCCGTCGGCCTGGGCGCGGGGCTCTCGGTCACCGAACTCTTCGGCACCGTGCAGAAGTCCGCCGCCGTCTCCGTCATCGAATCCGGCATGGGCGGCATCCTCGGCCACGTCGCGATCATCATCGGCCTCGGCACGATGCTCGGCGCGATCCTGGAGGTCTCCGGCGGCGCAGAGGTGCTCAGCGCCCGGCTGCTGCGGCTCTTCGGCGAGAAGCGCGCCCCGCTCGCGATGGGCCTGACCGGACTGATCTTCGGCATCCCGGTCTTCTTCGACGTCGGCATCTTCGTCCTCGCACCGATCGTCTACGCCGCCGCCAAGCGGTCCGGAAAATCGATCCTGCTCTACTCGATGCCGCTCCTCGCCGGGCTCTCCATGACCCACGCGTTCCTGCCGCCGCACCCCGGCCCGGTCGCCGCCGCAGGGCTGTTCCACGTCTCGCTCGGCTGGGTCATCCTGATGGGCGCCCTCGTCGGCATCCCGTCCGTGCTCGCCGCCTGGGGTTACGCCGCCTGGATCGGCAAGCGGATCTTCGTGGACGTCCCGCAGGACATGGTGGAGGCCGCCGAGGAGGCGAAGGCCGCCGTCGTCGCCGAGCAGCGGGCCGCCGGGGTCACCCCGCACGAGGCCCCGGTCGCGCTCTCCACCGTGCTCGCCATCATCGGCACCCCGCTGGTGCTGATCCTCGCCGCCACGTTCTCCTCGATCGCGATGGACCCCTCGACGGCCCGCTCGGTCATCGAGTTCTTCGGGAACCCCTTCGTCGCCCTGACGATCGCGCTGCTGCTCGCGTACTACCTGCTCGGCATCCGGCGCGGCTGGTCCCGCAAGTCCCTGGAATCGGTGTCCACTTCCTCGCTGAAGCCGGTCGGGAACATCCTGCTCGTCGTCGGCGCGGGCGGCATCTTCGGCGCAGTCCTCAAGGGCAGCGGCATCGCGGACGCGCTCGCCGACACCTTCAACGACGTCGGTCTGCCCGTCATCCTGCTCGCCTGGCTGATCTCGGCCGTGCTGCGCGTCGCCCAGGGCTCGGCGACGGTCGCCATCGTCACGACCGCCGGCATCGTGGTCCCGCTCGTCGAGAACCAGGGCTTCTCTCAGCCGCACCTCGCGCTGATCATCATGGCCATCTCGGCCGGCTCGATCATCGCCTCGCACGTCAACGACGGCGGCTTCTGGATGGTGTCGAAGTACTTCGGCATCTCCGAACGCGACACCCTGAAGTCCTGGACCGTGCTGGAAACCGTCCTGTCGGTCGCCGGCTTCGTCGTCGCCGCGCTGCTCAGCCTGGTCATCTAGCCGTACGCGTACGGGTACGGGCCGCTTCCTGCCGGGCCGCCTCACGGCGGGCCGCCTCCGCGGCGGCTTCGGGACGGCCCGCGTGCGCCGGGTGACCGTCGGGGCGTGCGACGGGCCGTCCGGGGCGCGGCCGCCCGCCCATTCCAGGCCCTGCTTCGCGTACGCGTGCTGTGCGGCCAGGCACGGCCGGATCGTCGCGACCAGCTCCTTGGGCAGGCCGGTCAGGTCGAGTTCGCCGCGCTGCACCCGGGCCAGCAGTCGCAGCGTGTCGCCGTCCGCGCGGTAGGGCGTCCGGCCGGTGGCGAGCAGGAAGAGTGTAGTCGATGGCCATCCAGGGGCGCTCGGCGTCCGGATCGGCGTCCCGTACGCGCGCGGTGAAGGCGCTGTCCACCCGCTGGGCGAACGCCACCTCACGGGCGAAGCGCCGCCGGTCGGTGTCGCCGACCCGGCCCTACGCGAGCAGCGTCTTCACGGCGACGAGCCCCCGGCCGCCGGCCCGGGCCAGATGGATCCGCCCCATGCCGCCGGACGCCAGCCGCCCGAGCAGCCGGTACGGTCCGAGCGTCACCGGATCGTCCCCGCCCAGCGCATCGATCCGTGCACCGGCCATGTCGCTCCCCCCGTCGCCCCGGCACCGCGCCCCACAACGGTGCCACGTACCGGCGCCGACAGCTACGCGATGAGCCAACTCCCGTACACGACTGCTGCGTTACCGCTACCGAAACCCGGCACCCACACGCAGCAGCGCCGCCGGGGGAGCGGCGGCGCTGCTGGTCGGAGCCGTCGGCGGGGAGGCCGGCGAGCGGTGGTTTACGGGAGGCCGTGGACGTGCGGGGCGACCGCGTTCGACCAGGCGTTGCCGGCCGTCGCGTCCCAGTTGGTCGACCAGGTCATCGCGCCGCGCACCCCGGGGTACGTCTTCGACGGCTTGAAGTTGCCGCAGCTGGTGCCCTTGGCCAGGCAGTCCAGCGCCGCGTTCACGACCGACGGGGCGACGTAGCCGCTGCCCGCGCCCCGGGTGGAGGCGGGGACGCCGAGACCGACCTGCGACGGGTCGAGACCGCCCTCCAGCTGGATGCAGGCGAGCGCGGTGAGGAAGTCCACCGAGCCCTGCGAGTAGACCTTGCCGTCGCAGCCCAGCATCGCGCCGCTGTTGTAGTACTGCATGTTGACGACGGTCAGGATGTCCTTGATGTTGAGCGCCGTCTTGAAGTACTCGCCCGCCGTGGACTGCATGTCGATGGTCTGCGGGGCCATCGTGATGACGAGGCCGGAGCCCGCCTTCTACGACAGCGAACGCAGCGCCTTCGTCATGTACGTGGAGTTGAGGCCGTTCTCCAGGTCGATGTCGACGCCGTTGAAGCCGTACTCCTGGATGAGCGAGTAGAGCGAGTTGGCGAAGTTGGCCGCGGACGCGTCGCTGTTGACCGCGACCGAGCCCTTCTCGCCGCCGACCGAGATGATGACGTTCTTGCCGGCCGCCTGCTTCGCCCTGATGTCGGCCTTGAACTGGTCGACGGTGTAGCCGTTCAGGCCCGCCGAGTCCAGGTTGAAGGTGACCGCACCCGGCGTGGTCGTCGCGTCGGCGAAGGAGACCGCGATGATGTCGTAGTTCGCGGGCACGTCGCTGAGCTTCTGGACGGTCGCGCCGTTGTTGAAGTTCTGCCAGTAGCCGGTGACCGCGTGCTTCGGCACGGAGGTGCCCGGGTTCGGGTTGGTGGAACCGGACTTGGCGGTGCGGCCGCTGACGGTCGCGGACTTCACGGACTCACCGGCCGCGTTGGTGGCGGACACCGCGAACTGGTACGCCGTGTCGGCGGAGAGCCCGGTGACGGTCGCCGAAGTGCCGGTGGAGGTGGCCGCCTTCACGCCGTCCTTGTAGACGGTGTAGCCGGTCGCGCCGGACACCGTGTTCCAGGACAGGTCGATCGAGGACGACGTGGTCGAGCCGACCGCGAGCCCGGCGGGGGCACCGGGGATCGACGGGCCGGGGTCGGTGCCGCCGCCGCCGTCGGGGCCGGTGACCTGGACGTCGTCGGCGAGGTAGGCCGCCTGGCCGTACCAGCCGTGCGTGTACACCGTGACGGACGTGGTGTTCGCGCCGGTCGTGAAGCTGGTCTTCAGCTGCGTCCAGCCGGAGGAGCCGGGCGTCCATGTGGAGACGTCGGTGGTTCCGGTGCCGCTGGCGCCCAGGTACGTGTAACCGCCCTGGACCCAGGAGCTGAGCGCGTACGTGGAGTTGGGCTTGACGGCCACGGTCTGCGAGCACTTGGCGTTGTCCTGGCCGGCCGGGGTGGCCTTCAGGGCGGAGGTGCCGCCGTGCACGGGGGAGGAGACGGTGGTGCCGGAGTTGCCGGTACAGGTCCAGTTGGCGAGGCCCGATTCGAAGCCGGCGTTCTTGGCGACGTTGACGTCGGCGGCCTCGGCGCTGGTGACGAGCCCGGTGAGCGTCAGGGCGCCGGCCGCGACGACGGCCATGGCGGAGCCGAGGACCGGGCGGGTACGGCGTCTTCTGCGGCTCGGTGCGGGGGAACGATCCACTTGCTGCCTCCGGGGGGAGTCGGGGATGGCGGGGGGACGACACGGGGGTGCCGGGGTGTGGAATCGAGGAACGGTGGCCACCGCTGGCCGATAAACTGGTCCAGACCAATCAAGTTGTCAAGACCTCTGGCAGCGTCCGGTCCCGCCGGAGCTGCGGCGAGACGCCATCCCCCATGCTCCGCAGCCTTCTTGAAGGTGTTCTCTGTCCTGCCGTACGTGGATAAAGTGCTCAGGCGGGAGCATCCGAGCGGAAGCACCCGGCAGGAGCGATTACGGCCGGCGGTACGCGGCGGCCCGAGGAACGGGGAGCGGCGTGCCGACAGCAATAGCAGTGACCGGTCCCGGCCTCGTGCTGCCCCCGCAGGACCAGCAGACACCCCCGGCGGTCGTCCTGCGCGCCCCCGGTGAACAGTCCCTCGACCAGGCGCTCGCCGACATGCAACTCCTCCTGGAGCAGCACGGACACGTCATCGCCGTCTACCCGTCCGGCATCGCGCCCGCGCACGAGCGCCGCCTGCACACCGTCCGCGCGGTGCTGGAGAGCGACCGGATCGCCCTGCTCAAATCCGACCTGCCGCCGCTCGGAGTGGCCGTACTGGTACGCCAGTTACGCCAGTTGTCCGTCTGCGACTTCAGCGCCGGCGTGATCGCCTCCGCCGCGAGGCTGCTCTCCCACTACGTGCACGCCGGGGCGCTGCTCCACTCCGTGACCAGGCTGGACCGGGTGCCGGTCGGCCTCAAGTCGCACGCCAAGTCCTGGGTGCCCGGCGCCCAGTTCGGGGTACTGGCCCACCCGGCACCCCAGCTGGTCAGGATCGGTACGGGCGAGCTCACGGGCCCCCAGTACGCCACGCACCTCCTCGTCGCCCGCGGGCAGTCGCAGTCCGAGTGGGTCACCGGGACGCTGGCCCCGGCCTGGCAGGCGACGGCGGTGCACGAGGCCGTGCTGCCCGACGAGTCGCCCGGCTGGTGGGGCACCCCGAAGATGATCGAGTTCGCCGCCTACCTGCCCGACATCTCGCTGATCTACCAACTGGTCTCCTCGGTGCGCAGAGAGGTCTGTACCTGGTGCGGAAACGAACTCATCGGCGACCGCTGCGGCCTGTGCAACGCCCCGCTGAATCCGCCCGGGCACCGCACGCGCGGACCCGCCGCCCTGAACCCCTGAGCCACCCCGGCAGCACCGCTCCGTTCCGCCCGTCGGCCCACATACCCCAACGAGGTTGCCCCGCCCATGAACTCACGGCAACGCCGCGGCGTCATCCTGCTCCTCCTGTCGGTCCTGTGCGCCTTCGCGGCCTTCGCCGGTGTGATCTTCGTGATAGGTGACGTGAACTCGAAGGTCGGCCCCGAGGTGACCGCGTACCGGGTGAAGACCACCATCACGCCCTACCGGCCCCTGGAGGCCGGCCAGTTCGAGAAGATCTCGATGCCGAAGCGCTGGCTCTCCAAGAACGCCGTCACCGACCTCTCCGCCCTCCGCGGCAAGATCGCCGTCACCGAACTGCACAAGGGCTCCCTGCTCCAGGACGACATGCTGGTCGACCGCCCCCAGCTGGAGAAGGGGCAGCAGGAGATCGCCATCATGATCGACGCGGCGACCGGAGTCGCGGGCAAGATCCGGCCCGGCAACCTCGTCAACATCTACGCCACGTTCGCCGGCCGCACCGAGAAGGACGCACCCACCTCCCGGGTCATCGTGGCCAACGCCAAGGTCATCGACGTCGGCACGCTCACCTCGCTCGAACCCAAGCCGGAGGACCGCGGCGACGGCCCCACCGAGGCCGTCCCGATCACCTTCGCCCTGACGACCGACGACGCCCAGCGGGTCGCCTACGCGGAGTCCTTCGCCGAGCACGTACGCCTCGCCCTGCTCCCCGCCGGCAGCCCGACCACCCTGCGCCCGGGCGAGGGCAGCTACAACCTCGACGAAGACAAGAACAAGTGAGGACCGGATGAGCACACGCATCCTCCCGGCCGTGGGCGAGGCCGACGCCGCCCGAGCCGTCACCACGCTGCTCGGCCAGCTCCCCGACGCGGAGCCCGCCGCGCCGCTCGGCGACTCCACCTCACTGCTCGACACCCTCGCCCGCCTCGCCGCCGAATCCCTGGACGAGCTGCCCGAGGTCGTCCTCGTGCACGAACGGATCGGCCCCGTCCCGGCCCTGGAGCTGATCCGGGAAGTGGCCCTGCGCTTCCCGGCCGTCGGCGTCGTCCTCATCACCGCCGACACCAGCCCCGGGCTCTACTCGGCCGCCATGGACTCCGGCGCACGCGGCCTGGTCGGCCTGCCCCTCTCGTACGAGGAACTCGCCCAGCGCGTCCAGGCCGCCTCCGGCTGGTCCGTCGGCGTCCGCCGCCACCTCGGGGCCGGCGCCGAGGCCCTCACAGGACCCGGCGGCACGCTCGTCACGGTCAGCGGTGCCAAGGGCGGCGTCGGCACCACCGTCACCGCCGTCCAGCTGGCCCTGGCCGCCGCCGCGTCCGGGCACACCGTCGCCCTCGCCGACCTCGACCTCCAGTCCGGGGACGTCGCCTCCTACCTCGACGTGCAGTTCCGCCGGTCCGTCGTCGACCTCGCCACCATCCAGGACATCTCGCCCCGGGTCCTCCAGGACGCCCTGTACAACCACGAGTCCGGCCTCGCCCTGCTCCTCGCGCCGGCCGAGGGCGAGCGCGGCGAGGACGTCACCGACCGCGTCGTACGCCAGACGCTCAGCGCCCTGCGCCACCGCTACGAGATCGTCGTCGTCGACTGCGGTACGTACATGAACTCGGCCAACGCGGCGGCGGTCGAGATGGCGGACCTGACCCTGCTGGTCACCACCCCGGACGTGATCACCGTCCGGGCCGCCAAGCGCATGGTCCGGCTCTGGGACCGGCTCCAGGTCCGCAAGGCCGAGGAGACCGTCACCGTCGTCAACCGCCACACCCGCCACACGGAGATCCAGCCCTCGCTGGTCGAGCGGATCACGGCCACCAGGGTCGCGCGGATCGCGGTCCCGGCCAACTTCAAGGAGCTCCAGGCCGTGGTGGACGCCGGGCGGCTCCACGACCTGGACGCCAAGTCCACGGTGAAGCAGGCACTCTGGGGGCTGGCCGGAGACCTCGGTCTGGTCAAGAACGCGGACGGGGCCACCCGGGCGGGCAGGACGAAGGGGGAGCGGGCCGCGTCGGGCGGCCGGGGGAGGCGTGCGAAGTGACCCTCTTGCGAGCGGACCGGCGACGAGGACGCGCCACGCACCGCCCCCGCGCCGACCGGGGCCAGACCGCCATCGAGTTCGTCGGCACCCTGCCCCTGATCCTCCTCACCCTCGCGCTGCTCTGGCAGGCCGCGATGGTCTGCTACACGTACATCCTGGCGGGGAACGCCGCCGACAAGGCCGTCAGGGCCGCCGCCGTAGCGGAGGGCGACAAGGGCGCGGCCTGCGCGCGGGCGGTGCGCGAGGACGTCCCGAGCGCCTGGTCGACGCAGGTGGAGTGCGGCGGGTCCGGCGAGCTGGTCACCGCGACCGTGCGCATCGACGTACCCCTGCTGATCCCCGGGGCGTTCAGCCTGCCCATGCACGCCACGGGCGAGGCCAAGGCCAGGAACGAGGGGCGTGACGCATGGTGAGACGACGCCCCACGGGCACGCGGCAGCGCGGGGGGCGGCGCACCACGGGCACCCGGCAGGGCGGGCAGGCCGCCATCGAGTACGTCGGCGTGCTCACCCTGCTCCTCGTCGTCGCGCTGGCCGTGGTCCAGCTCGGCCTCGCCGTGTACGCGGCCCAGCAGGCGGGTACGGCCGCGCGGGCGGCGGCCCGGGTCGCCTCGACCGACCACCAGACGGGCCGGGCGGGCGCGGTGGCCCGGGAGTCCATGAGCGGCTGGCTCGCGGACGGGGCGACGGTCAGCACCGGGGCCGGCGCGGAATCGGTCACCGTGACCGTGCGGGTTTCCGTCCCCGCTCTGCTGCCGATGTTCTCCTTCGGCTCCGTCGAGAAGAGCGCCACCATGCCGAGCGACTGACCCGGAACAGACTGACCATGCGGCCACGGGAAACGAGGGAGTCGATCACATGAGCCTGCGGGCGCGCATCACCAGTCCCGAACCGGCGAACGGGACGAGCGAGGAGAGCCGGCTCGTCGGCGTCTACCGCGCCAAGCTCCTGGAGGAGATCGACCTCGCCGAGATGTCCGCCCTCGCGGCGGCCGAACGCCGGGCACGGCTCGAACGCGTCCTCGGCCACATCATCAGCCGCGAGGGCCCCGTCCTGTCCTCCGTGGAGCGCTCGCAGCTCATCCGGCGCGTCGTCGACGAGGCACTCGGGCTCGGCATCCTCGAACCGCTCCTGGAGGACGCATCCATCAGCGAGATCATGGTCAACGGCCCCGACCAGGTCTACGTGGAGCGAGGCGGCCGCCTCGAACTCCTCCCGATGCGCTTCTCGTCCAACGAGCAGCTGATGCAGACCATCGAACGCATCGTCTCAACGGTCAACCGCCGCGTGGACGAGTCCAACCCGATGGTCGACGCCCGGCTCCCCTCGGGCGAGCGCGTCAACGTGATCATCCCGCCGCTCTCCCTGTCAGGTCCGATCCTCACCATCCGGCGCTTCCCCCGCGCCTTCACGCTCCAGGAGATGATCACCCTCGGCTCGCTGGACGAACACATGCTGGTCCTGCTCGCCGGCTTCGTCCGCGCCAAGTTCAACGTGATCGTCTCCGGCGCCACCGGCACCGGCAAGACCACCCTGCTCAACGCGCTCTCCGGGCTGATCCCCGGCGGCGAACGCATCGTCACCATCGAGGACTCCGCCGAACTCCAGCTCCAGCAGACCCACGTCATCACGCTCGAGAGCCGCCCGCCCAACGTGGAGGGCAAGGGCCGGGTCACCATCCGCGACCTCGTCCGCAACTCGCTGCGCATGCGGCCCGACCGCATCATCGTCGGCGAGGTCCGCGGCGGCGAGACCCTGGACATGCTCCAGGCCATGTCCACCGGCCACGACGGCTCGCTCGCCACCGTCCATGCCAACAGCGCGGAGGACGCGCTGATGCGGCTGCAGACCCTCAGCTCCATGTCCGAGGTCGAGATCCCGTTCGCCGCGATCCACGACCAGATCAACAGCGCCGTCGACGTCATCATCCAGCTGACCCGGCACGGCGACGGCTCCCGCCGCGTCACCGAGATCGCCGTCGTCGACTCGTACGGCCGCGAGGACTACCGCATCGTCTCCGTCTGCCGCTTCGACGCCCTCCCGATGGCCGCCGACGGACGCGTGTACGGGCGCTTCGCGTACTTCCCGGTGCCGCGCCGGGTCGCCGAACGCTTCTACATGGCGAACGAGACGGTCCCGGCCGCCTTCGGAGTCGCCGACACCGACGAACACCTCCTCATCCGCACCTCCACCGCCTGACCCCTGCCCCCTCCGCTCACTCAGAAGGCCCTCCCGACATGGACAACCTCCCGCTCCTGACGGTCGGCGTGACCCTGCTCGCCTGCGTGCTCGCCGTCGTCGGCCTGCATGTCCTCGCCTCGGGCAGGGAACAGCAACGGGCGCTGATCGACCGACTGTCCCTGACCGGGCCACCGTCCGCCACGGGCCGCGCCCGCCGCTTCCGGTCCATCGACCGGCGGCTGCGCAGGACCCGGCTCGGCAAGCGCATCGAACGCAAGCTCGCCGTCACCGGCCTCGACCTCACGCCGGGGGAGTACGCCGTCTACGTCGTCGCGGCCCTGCTCGCGCTCTACTTCGTCACGGCGGCCGTCTTCGCGTCCTTCTTCGGCCTCCTCGCCGTCCTCATCGGCGCCTGGGGCGGCAACGCCTTCCTCAACTGGCAGCGCGCCAAACGCACCGAGGCGTTCATCGGCCAGCTCCCCGAACTCACCCGGGTCCTCGCCAACGCCACCCAGGCCGGCCTCGCCCTGCGCACCGCCATCTCCATGGCCGTCGAGGAACTGGACGACCCCGCCCACGAGGAACTGCGCCGGGTCGCCGACCGCCTGGCCATCGGCCACTCCCTCGACGACGCCCTCAACGAACTCGTGGAACGGCTGCCCTCCCGCGAGCTGACCGTCCTCGTCTCCACCCTCATCCTCTCCAACCGGGCGGGCGGCACCATCGTCTCCTCGCTGCGCAACCTGACCAACACCCTGGAGGAGCGCAAGGAGACCCGGCGCGAGGTCACCACCCTGCTCTCCCAGGTCAAGGTCACAGCAGTCGCCGTCCCCGTGCTCGGACTCGCCTTCCTGCTCATCATCAACGGCATGCGGGGCGGCGCACTCGACGACATGGCCGCGGCCACGCCCGGCCGCATCGCCGTCGTCGTGGCCGCCGGCCTCTACGGCCTCGGCTTCTTCCTCATCAACCGCCTCACCCGCGTCCGCATCTGACGGCCGGAAAGGGGAAACGCACATGGAGATCCTGCTCGCGGCCGTCATCGCACTAGCCGTACTCGGCGCCTTCCAGGGCGTCCGCATGTACCGCGCCGAGGCCAAGCTCCCCGGCGACCTGGCCGTCGCCCTGGAGATCGGCGCCACCCGCACCACCGCCGCCGGCTCGGCGATCGACCGGATCGGAATGCGGTACGCCCCCCGGGTCCTGTCCATGATGGGCCCCAGGCGCGTCGACCGGATCCGCCGCAAGCTCGACATGGCCGGCAACCCGCGCGGCCTGACCGTCGACCGCTACGCCGCCCGGCGCGCGGTCTACGGCGGCCTCGGCATCCTGGCGGCCCTGTCCATGCTGATGAACGGGCAGGTGGTCCTCGCGATCGTCCTGCTCGTCTACGGGCTGTTCTGGACGGACGTGATCATCCGGGCCGCGATCAGCCGCCGCAAGGACGACATCGAGCGCACCCTGCCCGACTTCCTCGACGTCCTCGCGGTCGTCGTCTCCGCCGGACTCGGCTTCCGGCAGGCCCTGGAGCGGGTCTCCGAGAAGTACACCGGGCCGTGGTCCGACGAACTGCGGATCACCCTGCGCCAGATGGACATGGGCGTCAGCAGGCGTGAGGCCTTCGACCAGCTCCGCCGCCGCAACGAGTCCGAACAGGTCTCCATGTTCGTCTCCGCCCTCCAACAGGGCGAGGAACTGGGCGCCCCCATCGTCGACACCCTGATCCAGATCGCCAACGACATGCGCCGCACGGACGCCCAGAACGCCCGCCGCAAGGCGGCCAAGGCCATCCCGAAGGCCACGTTGATCGTCACGAGCTTCATGCTCCCGGGCACGATCATCCTGATCGCGGTGGGCTTCTACTACGCGGCGAACGTCAGCATCAACGGAATCTTCGGCAACTGAGCCGGGGACAGCGGATCGGTCGTCCCGAAATGCCGCGCCCCGGGGCCACTTGTGGGACATTCGGAGCTGAGCGGGCGGGAGGTGAAGGTGATGGATCTGATCGTGTCGGGCATATCCCATCAGTGGATCACCGCCGTTTGTTTCATCGGCATCGACCAACGACCGATTCCCGGTCGGTCGAAATGGGAGGGGGCACCATGACGGACATGATGCTGCAGGCTGTTGTCACCACGCGGACGTACGTCAACGGTTGGAAGAACACCGTCATGGATGCGGTCAAGCGCCGCAGCGACAAGGGGCAGGGCGCGATCGAGTATGTCGGCATCACCATCCTCGTGGTTGCGATCGTGATCGCGCTGATGAGCACGAACCTCGGTACGACGATCGCCACGAAGTTCAAGGCGAAGATCGACTCTGTTCTCAACGGGGGATCGGGCGGGGGACCGGGCGGGGGATCGAAGGGGTGAAGTGCGAGTCGGGGCAGGCCACACCGCTGTACATCGCAGCGGTGACGGGCCTGCTCTTCGTTGCGTTGATCTTCTTGACGTTCGGCGAAGCCGACATTCAGCGCAATGGTGCGCAGGGCGCGGCCGACGCCGCGGCGTTGGCGGCGGCCAAAGAATCGCGCAGCCTGCTCGCACCAGATCTGGAGGCCCACCTCGCAGACCCCGACTACCTTGACTCCGTGTTCAACGCCGCCTTCGCCGGAGTGCCCGGCGCAGCGTGTGGGAAGGCATCCGAGTTCGCCGCCCTGAACAAGGCAAGCGGTGTTCGATGCCGACCACTGACCGACGGCAGGTGGGGCTACGAGGTCAGCCTGACGTCCGACAAGGGCATGAGCACGAACGTCATTCCGGGCACCGCGGGAAAGAAGGCGAAGGCCGTGGCCGTGGCTGTTGTCGAACCACGCTGCACGTTCATTCCGGCCCCGGACAGTGACCCGGACGAAGGCCCGGACCCGACCCCGGACACGCCGGATACGCCGATCGGCAGGGTTCGCTGTGACGACGGCTTGGAATGGGGGATCGATCCCGAAGGAACGGAATCCATGCCTGACATGGCTGATCTCTTTTCCGTCCATCTGGCCGAAAACTGACCGATCGCGAGTGAACGCAAAGGATCTGGAGCAATGAGTATTCGGTACGTGAGAAGCATGCGCCGAACCGGTGCCGCAGCATTGCTGATCGGGACGTTGACCCTGTCCGTGGCCGCTTGCGGCGGCGACGACAAGGACAACGCTGGGAACAAGGCTCCTTCGAGCTCGTCCGCAGCGTCCAAGGCCGGTGACAAGACGGCGACCGGAGAGGGCGAATCGGGACCGGACAGCAGCAAGATCCTTGCGACTGTCAAGGGCGGAATGGGCATCGACATGGTGATCCACACCGCCGGACGTGACAAGGGCGGCTTCCTCACGCTGACGGGCGAGCTGAAGAACACCTCCGGCAGTCGCGTGGTCACGCCGGTCGAGTGGAGCGGCAAAGAGGAAGCGGTCGTCGGGACGGGCCCCTCTCTGGCCGCGATGACACTGGTCGATTCCCAGGCGAAGAAGCGCTACTACGTGCTCCGGGACACTGACAACCGTCCGCTGACCACGACGAACTACGACTCAGGAATCGACGCGGGCGCGAGCCTTCCCTTCTTCGCACAGTTTCCGGCACCGGCTCCGACGACCACCGAGGTGAGCGTTCAGTTTCCGGGTTTCAGTTCGGCGACGATCGAGATCTCCGGATGACCCCCCGCAGCATGGCGACAACCGTCCTCGCCGGGGTGGTCGCACTGGGAGTCCTCGGGGCCCCGCAGGCATTCGCCGACGACAGCCCCTACCCCTCCGCCTCCGCCGAGCCCCCCGTCGAGGTCGACCCGACCGACTCCGACCTCAAGCTCCCCGAGGGGGCCACCCTCGCCCCGCCCAAGGTCCTCGACATCAAGTCCGTCATCGAGGACCTCGGCGGCGAGGAGCGTCGGGAGGACACCAACGCGAACATCAAGTTCGCGCTCCAGGCGGAAGTGCTCTTCGGCAAGGACAGCGCCAAGCTGAGCGGCGAGGCCGAGGGGCGGATCAACGCCATCGCCGAGGAGATCAAGAAGCAGGACGCCCAAAAGGTCCGCGTCTTCGGGTTCACCGACGACCTCGGCTCGTCCGAGCACGGCGACGTGCTGTCCAAGAAGCGCGCCGAGTCCGTCCACAACGTGCTGGACGAGGCGCTCGGCGGCACCGGGATCACGTTCGAGATCCGGGGCTACGGCGAGGACTACCCGATCGCGAGCAACGACGACGAGGAGGGCCGCCGGAAGAACCGCCGCGTGGAGGTCTCCTTCCAGCGCGGCGAATCCGGCTCGCAGAGCTGACGCTCACCGCCGGCCACTCCAGCAGTTCGGGTCTCGGATCCCGGGTCTCGGGGTGCGAGCCTCGGGGCGGTTCCGTTCCCTCTTTCGTGTGTACGGAGAGGGCACTCCGCCCGAGTCTTGGGACCCGGGAGTCGGGCGTCGAGACCCGGGCTTCGAGAGTCGAGCGCTGTTGTACAACCGGTAGGTAGAAGAAGGGGGGTGGGGGAAAACCTCCCTCCCTCCCTACCCCGTCACGGCGAGCAAGTATGACTATCCGTGACTGACTTGCAACGCGGCGTCGCGGCTGCTTACGGTGCCGCCAGACGAAACGACCCCGACGCGGTGTGTTCACCACCGGCCGGGGTCTGACCCCAAGATCGCAAACCAAGAAAGACGATCTCGTGGCTACCCAAAACCTTAGCCCCGCCCTGCCGACGTCCGCTCGCTCGGCCCCGTATCCGAAGGCCAGTCCCGGCTACGGCAAGCGAGCCATCCCGAACCAACGCCAACCCCGCGCCGACGACTTCGCGTTCCTCCCGGAGCGGGAGCGGTACATCGCCGGGTACGTCGACACGCTTCCCGACGGTGCGGCGATGCACATCAAGTCCCTGGCCAAGTGCCAGCCCCTGTACGGGCAGATGGCAGTAGGCAGCGCACTGCGGGCCCTGGCCGTGGCCGGCCACCTGCGCCAGGTCCGGTGCGCGGTCGGTGACGGCGAGGGCATCCGCTGGGTCACCCGCACCTTCTGGTCGCGCACAGCCCGCGACAACGAGTGGTGGACCACCTTCCTCGCCGCCGAGGAGACCCACTGCGCCCCACAGCCGCCCGTGGGCCCGCCGCCGCCCTGGGGCCCGGCCGAACCCGCCGCCACGGAAGCGCCGGACGCGCCGGAGCCCCCGGCACCCGCCGCCCCGGCCCTGCCGCAACAGCGCGCCCAGGCGCCGCAGGCCCCCTCGCCCGCGTACCTCGCCCTGGCGGAACTGGGCCGTACCGATCCCCGCCTGGCCCTGTCCGCCGCCGACTGCGCGGCACTGGAAGAGCTGGCCGCCCAGTGGTTCGCACGCGGCGCGGACGCGAACTACCTCACCCACGCCCTCGCCGCCGGACTCCCCGAAGCCGTCGACTCACCCGTCGGCTTCGTCCGCCGCCGACTCGTCAACAAGCTCCCGCCGAACCTCCCCGCCCCCGTCCCGCAGGCCGCACCCGTCCGCCACCTGATGATCGAGTGCGCCGACTGCCGCACACCCGGCCCGCCCGAGGTATTCCGCGACGGCCTCTGCGGCCCCTGCCTCCGCAGTACCCACGGCCCCGCCATCCCGACCCCCGAGGAGCCCCCCAACCCCGGCCGCGACATCCAGGCCCACGTACAACACCTCCGCGCCCAACTGAGAGCCCGCTGAACGCCCCGACGACCGCGCGCGAGTGGGAGAAGCCGTGGAACCGCCTACCCGGCCTGTGCGTCAGAAGGCCGTGGCTGAACGAATCGGGAAGGCCGTCGGCGCTGTTGTGCTGGCTGCCGGGGTACTGACAGGCTGCGGCACGGCCAGCGGTGACGACAAGGAGCCTGTCCGGTCGGCACCGTCCAGTCGGACCGTGCCCTTGGACCTCTACACACATTGCGGGATCGACGAAGCCCGCATCGGCTCAACGTACTTCGAGGCGGAAAGCCCGCTCTCCGATGGTTCGGGCAACCCGCCCGCTGGATGGGGAAATCCCACCCAGCGCGGCACGATGACCTTGAAGTCCGACAGTGAGGCCGTCTTCACCGACGATGCCGGCCATGAGGTCCCCTTCCGCGCCCGGCCGGGTGCGAGCGCCTTCAAACGGCTCTGCGCTTGAGCGGGCGAGCCCTGCCACGTGCCAGGGCTCGCCCAAGTTCCCGTGTCCGCTGTCTCGTCTTCCCAGTCCCTGTCGTGTTGGCCAAGCCGGGTTCGCTCCCTGCAGGGACGGCGTGTCCGTCTTGCGGTTCTTCCTGGAGGAGGTGCCCGATCCCCGCTCCCGGCGTGGCCGCCCCGCGAGGCGGAACGGCCCCAGGGTCCTGGCAACGTCGCCCGGTCGCTCTGCGACGTGAGGCTTGCAGGGTCGGAAAGCCGAAGCGAACGTCGCGCCCGGAAGCGGACGTCAGAGCAGGTGGTCCGCCTTGCCGGCCTTGATGTCCCGGATCATCTGCGCGAGGGCCTCGCGGCTGTCGGTGAGGGCGTGCGCCTCGTCACCGGCGACGGCGATGTAGCCGTTTCCCTCGGAGTCCGTACCCAGGCGGAAACAGTTGTTTCCTTCCCCACAGAAGGCGTCTTCCCAGTCGATCGCTGTCATGTCGTACGTCCTCACAGTCGGTTCGAGACGGCGTGAATGAAGTCCCGCGAGTCGGCCGAGTCCAGAGACGCGGCCTCCAGCCAGTCCAAGTGGGCCCGGTATTTCGTCAACTGTCCGTCAGCATGCATGAATTCCGGGCCGTGCGCGGAGTCGAGCTGAACGGTGTCCAGTTGAGGCACGGCGCCATGGGCGTAGAGAAGGGCGTGCCCGGCACCGGGGAACGCGCCGCAGCTGACCGGGATGACGCGGATGTCGATGTGCTCGCGCTCGGACATCTCACAGAGGTGCCGGAGCTGTGCCTTCGTAGCCTGCGGGCCACCGAACTCCATGCGCAGAGCGGCTTCGTGTACGTAGCCCGCGTACGGTACGGGCGGTTGGCTGTCGAGCACCCGTTGCCGGTCGATCCTGTGGGCAACTCGCAGTTCGACCTCCAGCGGGGAAAGCTTGGGAAGCACGGCACCGAAGACCGCGCGGGCGTAGTCGTCCGTGTGTAGGAGGCCGGGCAGGTGAACGGTCTGCGCCGTGCGGATGCCAGTGGCGTGCCATTCGAGCTCGGCGATGTCGAGAAGGCCCGAAGGAAGCTGGCCGCGGTACTTCTCCCACCACCCGGGCCCGGCCGGTTCCGCCATCCGCACCAGGGCATCGACGTATTCTCCGTCCGCACAGGCGTAGTTGCAGGCGAGAGTGCGGATTCGGGCGGGGGTGATCGGGCGGACGCCGGCCTCCATGTTGGAGATCTTCGTACGGTCGATGCCCAGCAATCCTGCGGCGTACGTTGTGGTCGCCTCTGCCGCGACTCGCATCTTTCGCAACTCGGCGCCCAGCCGCTTCTGGCGCTCTGTGGGAGTGGAACTGCTCGGCATTGAGCCCTTCTTCCGCCGACGATGGGGACAGTCTGTCGCGGCCGAGAGTGCGCAGTCCAGGAGAGTAGGGGGCAATTGCCTCCAATGTGGCGACACGTGTGCCAAGTCGCGCTACATTCAGTAGCGCACTGCTCACGCAAAGCCGAGCCGAAGTGCATCGCGCGGTCCTGCCCGCAGCCTCCTTCCCTGGGAGGGGCGGTCCCGCGTCAGGGAGACAGGCCACAGCTCGTCCGCGTACCGCACCGCCTCGTCAGGGAGTCACCCATGCGCGTTTCACCGCTCACCGCACTCTGCCCGGCCGTCGCCGGAACCTCGTACGCCCCGCCGCCCCGCCTGCACCCCAAGAGGCGGTCCGGCAGCGGGCTCGGGCTGAGTTTCACGCTCCCCGGTGGCGTCCGCAGCGCGTCCATCGCCCGTACGGCGACGGCTGTCGCGCTGGAGGCCCACGGGCTCACCGCGTACGTCTGGCCGGTGTCGCACGCGGTGAACGAACTCGTGTCCGTCACCGCGCGACTGTCCCCTGGGCGTGAGCTGTACGTATCGCTCCGCCACGACGAGGACGCGGTCCGCCTCCTCGTCTGGGACCAGCACCCGCACCACGTCGAAGCGGACACGGCCGCGCTCTGCGAGGTTCGGCGCCGACGGGCGCTCTGGCTGCTCGCGGCGGTCGTCGACGACTGGGGAGGGGAGTGGGGCGTGTGCGAGGCCCCGCAACCCATGCGCGGCTCCAAGTCCTGGGTCACGCTGCCGCGTTGACCCCACGCCCGATGGGGTGATCGAAGGCCGGCTTCGGGTCTGTGTCGTCTCCGATATATACGGTCTGTGAGGCGCGGCATGGACCGGCGCACGAGGATCACGAGCGGAATCGGGGCGTGGGATGGCCGGACATATGAAGTACAAGGCCCTGCGGGATCGCCGGCTGCGGGAGCAGGAAGCGGAGGTCGCCGAGCAGCTCAGGGCCCAGAGGGCGTTCAAGCTTCAGGGCGACCTTGCTCAGCTCTTCTACGACCGGCGCATGCAGCTGGGATACACGCAGGCGGAGGCCGCCTCCCGCTGCGGCATCACGCAGGCCAGAGTGTCGATCATCGAAGGCTCGGGTGCTCACCCGACCCCTGCCCTGCTGGAGAAGCTCGCCCGCGGGTTGCAAGCGGCCATCACGGTCGTCTATCACCGGGAGAGGGATCACGAGATCAGCCTCGTTCCCGAGGCGCCGGGAAGCTGGGAGGAGACCAAGCGCAAGGTGCGGGAGCGGCGCATCGCGGCGGGCCTGCCCGTGCGTACGGCCGAGGAGAAGCAGGCGGCCATGGCCCGGCTGGCCGCTGAGGTGCGGGCGTATCAGCTGGCCGAGGTGCGACGGGACCAGGCGCTCACACAGCGTGACGTCGCTGGGGTCATGGGAGTCTCTGCGCCGCGCGTGTCCGCGATCGAGCACGGCGAGGTCGACCGTACCGAGGTCGCGACCCTCCGGTCCTACGTGGAAGCGCTGGGCGGCAGGCTCAAGGTCGTCGCCGACTTCGGCGACACCGAGTACACCGTGGCGTGAGCCGGAAGGCCCGTCCCGCAGCAGCGGCGGCATCCGTGCCGCCGCCACTGTCGCCGATGGTGCCGGACGCGCCCGCGAGAGGGCTTCGGCCGCACGGCGATCTATCGCCCCCGCACCACGCGAGCCCTTCCCTGCGTACGGAAGCCGAGCGCATGCCGGTAGATCTCGGGCATCCGGTAACGTCCGTCGGCGTCTCTGGCCATCGCGCCCCACTGCTCCAGTGCTTCGACGTCGTCAGGGGACAGCTTCAGGTCGCCCGCGTCGAAGGGCATCTTGACCGAGTCGGAGAAGGCCGCCATGTGGCGCAGGAGCTTCCCCAGGCGAGGGTTCTCCTGGCTGATCTCGTCCACCTTCGCGCGACTGCACCTACTCAGCGCGTCGCGCATGGCGGCTGGGGCCAGCACCCGGTCGGGCCAGCGGTCGTCGCCGATGGAGGCGGCCGCGGCCTCACGCAGGAACCGGACGACATCGCGCGCCTGGATCTGCTTGTTGAAGTCCGCGAGCGCCGCCGGAACCCACCGCTCCGTCCACGCCTCCCGCGAGTTCTCGGCACCGAGCTTCGAGCCCCACAGCGGGAGGAGGCCGCGCCCGACCTCATCGGGGGACATGTCCGCGATGGGAACCTCCGGCTCTGCGACGGCGCCGGCGTTCGACGCGATCCACAGCGAGAGCCGGAGCGCGTCGTCGGTGCCCCAGCGCAGCTCGTACGGGGAGTAGCGGTCGAGGAACTGCCCCAGGTTCTGCTTGATCGCGCCGCGGACCAGGTCCTGACGTACGAACACCACCAGGCCGAGCGAGCGGTTGCGGAGGCGGCGGAGCCACTCGGGGACGTCGTGCAGCAGCGTCCGCAGGGCGATGCGCCGTGGTTCGTCCTCCAGGGACTCCAGCCAGTCCTCCAGTCCGTCGATCACGAAGAGGCAGCCCTGCCCCGGTTCGAGGGCCCGTCGGATGAGGAACTCATCGGCCGGTTCGTCGCGGTCCGCGCCGGCCGACCAGGCCATGCACTCCAGCCAGCGCTGCCGCCAGAATCCCGGGTCGGTGGCCCGGTCGTCGTTGAGGCCGGCGTTCAGGTGACCGCGGAGCTCGTCGGCCGTAATGCCCTGCCCACCGGCGGCGCGGTCGCGGAGGGTCTGCGGGGAGTGTCCTCCACCGGTCGGTTCCGAGATGTTGGCCGGGTCGAGCACCGGGACGACCGCGGCCGTCCGTTCGACCCGCAGCCCGTTCTCCTTCGCGAAACCTTCCCAGGTGCCGGCCGTGCACATCCTGGCGAAGGTGAACGTCTTGCCCGCGCCCTTCGCGCCGACGACCACCGCCACCGGAAGGTCGGTGATGTGATCCGCGACTAGGCGGCGCACCGGCTCGGTGGTGAGGAACCCGAGACCCGCGTCCATGCCCCGGCGCTCGGCGAAGACGAGGCGGCTCGCTTCCCGTTCCAACGCGCGGCGGCGCTCCTCCAGTGTCGACGGCCCCCCGGTCAGTGGTGGGGCCGCTTGCGGGGAGCTGGGGGCGAAACCGCTGAGCAAATCGGGCAGTCCGCAGCGCCGTACGACCTCCACCACCGCGTCCCAGTTCTCCGGGAGCGCGAGCAGCTCCTCCCGGAAGGGGCTGCGCACGGGTTCGGTCAGGACCTGCTTGTCGACGGCGAGATCCTCCTCGGCGCACTCGTCGTCGCCCGGTGGAGCAAGGGCGGACGACAACTCGGCGGACAACTGCCCACACGCCTGCTGCGCGTGGGCGTCGTGGAGGTCCCGCCGGAACTGCGTCACGATCGCGCCGGGAGTCGGGTCCGTTCCCGCCACCGCTGGGGACGCCGAGCCGAGTTGGCGGATCATGAGGTGGGTTCCCCGAAGGGACTGGCTGCTGATCGTGGTGACGAAGATCCTGCTCACACGCGGGTCCATCAGGATGGGCGCCGCGAGTTCGGACGCTCCGGCCCGCAGGTCCAGTACGACGGTGTCGGCGCCGGCCGCGACGGCGAGAGCGGCGAAGGACTCGCTGAGAAAGTACGGCGAGCGGTCCTCGGTCAGCAGGTCGGTGGGGCCGATACGAGGCGGCCCGAGCTGAGTGCGCCGGCTCGCGGGAAGCACGGTGACACTGCCCTGCCCCGGGTAGCGCGAGACCCGCTGGTTGGGGAGGTACGCGGCGGCGATCTCCACGGCTCGCGTGGGATCGCCGTGCTGGGACCCGTGGAGGAGGGCGAGGACATCCTCGTAAGCGATATCGCAACGCCCGCCCTGCGCCTCGTACATCCAGCTGATGCCGGGTGCCTCCAGGTCCGCGTCCACGAGGAGGACATGCCGGCCTCGGGAGGCCAGCAAGTCGGCCAGTGCGACGGCGTGCAGGGTGCGTCCGACGCCACCCTTGAAGGAGTGGAAGGCGATGAGCTGCTTGTCGTCGGTGAACTGAGCGCTCCCCGGGCGTGGCAGGGGCTCGCCCAGTGCCGAGGTGACGCGCCGCTCGCTGAGCCTCGGACGGCGTGGGGCCGCGCCCGAGTCGTTCGCTTCGACCAGGCGCACGGGCAGCGAGAGAGGGTGCTGAGCTGCGGGGCGATCGAGAGCGAGCGTCAGTTCCCGCTCGCTCTCGGCTGTCGATCCGAGACCGAACTGGTCGTCCAGCCACTCGCGGACGGCCTCATTCCCCGTACCGGGCCGGACGGTCAGTTCCAGCGCGTCCCACCAGGCGTCGACCTCCAGCAGCCACTGCGGCCACAGGCCGTCTACAGCGGCCTCCGCCAGTCGGGAGTCGATGTCCACCCAGGTGAAGAGCTTGCCGGCCATAACGCTCAAGTTCCTTTCCTGGCGTTCTTCACCAGTGATTTCAAGGCTTCCAGCGCGGCCTTCTGATCAGCTGCGCGCAGTTCCGCACCATAACGCCAGGCCTCATGCAACTGGTGGCTCTCGATCCAGCTGCTGTCCTTGTGCCGACGACAGCGCAAGGGGTCGTGCCCGGGGACGGGATCCTGAAGGTTCAGCGCCTTGGCCAAGCGGCGCAGATCGTGTGATCGCAGGTCACTGGGCAGGGCGGAGGTGTCCTCCCGTTGCAGAATCCAGCGCAGTACCTCCGCCTTCAACCCGCACTCCGCCGCGTAGAAGAGCAACAACCCGCTGCTCGCCCCGTCCCCCGTTTGCTCGGCGGCCAGTCCCTGCTTCTCGAGCCGCGCGCGGCTCCGCCGCAGCTCCCCCACCCCCACGTCGACCATCGCATCAGACTACTGGCGGAGAGGAGCCGCCCCCGCGGAGACCGGGCCGCTTCTTGCGGTCGGTGCGGTTCTCGAGGAGGGCCTGGCGGATCTGAGCGGCGGTTCTGCGTGCGTGATCGCTGGTCGAGGTGACTGACGCGGTGCCGGGAACGAAGCGGTGCTCCGGTTGCTGGCAGTAGCCGCACGGGGTGTCGTCGCGGCTGGGGTCGTCGTGGATGAGGTAGCCGTCTTCGCAGTCCGGATTACGGCAGGAGCCGCGCCGGACGAGGTGCTCGACGATCTCCTGGGGGGACCAGCGCCGCCGGTTGTCCTCGTCGCGCTCGTGGATCGCGTGTGACCAGCGTGTGTGCCACCGCCGTTCTACGCGGGCGAGGAGCTGCGCGGGGGTGCGCTGCGCGAGTTCGGCGGAGAGGATCTCGCGGAGGCTGTGCGGGAGGCGGTGGCCGAGGGCCTGGAGCAGCGGCTGGGGGAAGCCCTGCGTGATGAAGGCGACGGGGTCGTTCCCCGGTCCCCGTTTCCAGGTACGGCACGGGCAGGCTTCCGTCTCCGGAAGCCGGTTCCCGCAGCGGGGGCATCTGCCCTGGCATTGCGCGCAGATGCCGTTGGTCAGCCCTTCGAGATGGGCTGCGGGTGCCCGGCCGCAGTCGGTACAGCACGACGCGCACAGACCGCACAGGCGTTCGTCGTGCCGGCGGGTCGTCCAGGGGCGTTGCTGGCAGCGGCAGCACAGGTGTGCCTTGCAGTAGTCGCTGTGCGCGCCGTCGTACCGGCCCAGGTTCTCGAGCACGGTGACTCTCCTGTGGGTTCTCTCGGCCGGTGTTCATGTGCCCGGCGTCGTACCAGGGCATTATCGGGTGTTCAGGCCGCCTCCTTACGTTTCACCACTTGTCCACCATCCAATTCCAGCCGCCTCCCGTCGAACCGGTCCCGCAGCCGCCGGTCGTGCGTCACCACGACCACCGCCCCCCGGAACCCGGCCAGCGCGCCCTCCAACTCCTCCACCAGGGACGGGGAGAGGTGGTTCGTCGGCTCGTCGAGCAGCAGCAGCTCCGGCCGGGACGCCAGTGTCGCCGCCAGCGCCAGCCGGGACCGCTCGCCGCCCGACAGGGTGGACAGCGGCCGGTCCCGGTCGAGGCCGGGCAGGCCGAGCCCGTGCAGGGCGATGTCCACCCGCGCGTCGGCCTCGTAACCGGCCCGCGCCTCGAACCGGGCGACCAGCCCGGCGTACTCCGCCAGCGCGGCGGCCAGCTCCGCCCCGGCCAGGCCCTTCAGCCCGGCCTCGGCCCGGCGCATCCGGGCCTCCAGCTCCCGCAGCCCGGCGAGCGCCGCGTCCACCGCGTCCTGCACGGTGGCCCCGGCGGGCAGGGCGAGCGACTGGGCGAGGTAGCCCGTACCACCGGGCGCGACCACGGTCAGTTCACCGTTGTCCGCCCGGTCCCGCCCGGCGATCAGCCGGAGCAGCGTGGACTTGCCGGCGCCGTTGTCGCCGATGATGCCGGCCTTCTCGTCCGGCCTGATGCTGAAGGTGACGTCGTCCAGCACGACGTGGTCGTCGTAGCGGCGGGTGACGTTCTGAAGAGTGAGTTGTCCGGTGTGCATGGGAAAGCCCCCTGTTCTCGGCCCGGGCCGATCGGCGCGCGGTGGTCGGGGCGCGTCCGCGCACGCCGGCAGCACACCGAGGACGCGTGCCGGAAGGCAGGAAGGCGTCACGGAGCTGCAAAGGCGTGAGAGTGCGGATGCGCGGGAGAACGCGCTGCGGAGCGGAGCTCAACGCAGGCGCAGGGGGAATATCACAGAGAACCCATGCGGACCAAGGTAGGCAGGGGACCGGACACCTGCAAACGGATTTCGGTCGGTCCGTGATCACTTTCGGTCGCGTGCGCCGCCCAGGCGGACCGGGACGCCCGGGGAGTACAGCACGCTGACCGGGGCCTCGCTCGGGGCCGGCAGGCCTGCCGCCTCGATCAGGTTCTCCTCGCAGAGGAGCAGGTCCGCGCGGTGCAGGGGCCAGCGGGGGTGGTCGTTGCGCAGGTAGGAGGTGCGGCCGAACAGGGAGTGGTGCAGGCCCCAGCGCGCGGTGAGGAAGTGTTCCAACTCCGTGGGACGGCCGATGCGTTCGCCGGGGCGCACGGTGATGCGGCTGTACGCGCCGCGAGGGCCGGGTACGCGGCGCGAGCTGGTGTAGCCGATCGTGTCCCCGGCGGCCTCCACCCGCATCCGGGACCACACGTACGGCAGGCGGAAGCCCAGCCGGCCCATCGCCGCGGGGAGCAGCCGGGACGCGTCCAGCGAGCGGAAGACGACCCCGCGCCGCCCCTGCGCGTCGACCGAGTACAGGCGCACGTTCGTCTCGGGGAACGACCCGAGGTACGGCACACCGGGCAGCCCCAGCCACCCCACCCGGTGCATCCGGAAGGCGATCAGCCCGACGTAGGTGGCCCCGTCGAACGTGTCGGGCACCGTCCCCGCGGGCAGCAGCCCCGCCACCGCCTCCGGCTCCACGGCCCAGTGGACGAAGCAGAGGTCGAGCCACTGCTGGGTGAGGAGCGGGCGGCGCAGGATGCCGGGGGCATCGGGCGTCACGGGCGCGGGTGTCGTCACGGCCCCAGCGTGGCACGGCCGTCCGACGCGCCCTACGCGCCCTCCCGGTCCGCCTCCGCGAGCGACGCCGCGAGGTCCGCGTCCCGCATCCCCGGCAGCTCGTACCCCTTGGCCTCGTCCCACTCGATGTCCAGGTCGTCCATGTGCACGTGCCACTCGGCGTCCGGCAGCGCCCGGCGCAACTCCGTGACGGAGTCCAGCACATGGGCGACCACCGGCAGCAGGCGACCGGGGTCGAACGGCATCTTGGTGGAGCCGGAGAGGACGGTCTCGGGCTCCGCCGCCTGCGGCTCGTACACGTACAGGCTCTCCTCGTCCTCGTACGGGAACGACGCCTGGCGCGCGGTGACGACACGGGTGACGGCAGCCGGCTCCGGCCCGCTCAGCGGGGTCGCGCGGCGCGCGGTGTAGTAGAGGGAGACGCTCATGAGGGGAGCGTACGGGCGGGGTGTGACAACGCGGTCCGGGAGCCCGCACCCGTGAGGGAACGGGTGTACCGGACGGGAACGTGAGCAGAAGACGAGAGGCGGGGAGCGGGCCCGGCCCCGTACCCCGACGCCGCCCCTTCGCACCGCTCACGCCCCCGGAGCCGCAACCGTGTCCAGTCAGTCCAGCGGCGCCGCCGCCGGGGCCCCGCCCCACCCGCGCAGAACCCAGCAGACCGCCTCCGGAAGTCCCCGGCGCTGGCCGCTCGCCCTGCGCCGCACCCCCGTCTCGCTGTGGAACGACGACATATCCGACTGGGCCGCGGCCCTCACGTACTACGCGATCCTCGCCCTGCTGCCCGCGCTCCTGGTGACCGTCTCCGTCATCGGCCTCGCCAGCCCCGGCGCCACCGGCGCGCTGATCGCCGACATCACCGCCTTCGCCCCCGCCGAGGCCGCCGCCGCGCTGCGCGAGCCGCTGGAGGCCGCCACCCAGCAGCGCACCGCCGTCTGGCTGCTCGTCGCGACCGGGACCGTCAGCGCGCTCTGGTCCGCCTCCAGCTACCTGGCGGTGTTCCGGCGCGCGCTGCACGCCATGCACGGCGTACGGGACACCCGGCCCGCCCTGCGCCAGGCGCACATCATCGTGGCGTGGGCGGTCGGGCTGCTCCTGCTGATGATGGCCAGCGCGTTCGCCCTCGTGCTCACCGGGCCGCTGGCGCGCTGGGCCGGGCACCGGCTGGGCATCACGCATGTGGGGGACGCGGTGTGGGCGGTGCTCAAGTGGCCGCTGCTGCTCTGCCTGGTCGCCGGACTCATCACGGTCCTCTTCCGGACCGGCCCGGAGCCGGCCCGCCGGGCCCGTCAGGCACTGCCCGGCGGGATGCTCGCGGCGCTGCTGTGGCTGGCCGCGTCGGCGGGATTCGCGCTGTACGCCACGTACATCGGCTCCTACAGCCGGCTGTACGGCTCACTCGCCGGGCTCGTGGTGTTCCTGATCTGGGTGTGGTTCGCCAACCTGGCACTGCTGACCGGGGCCCAGTTCAACGTCGAGCTGGACCGGGCCCGGCGCGACTAGTCTCCGGTCGTCCCGTCCACGATCTCGCGGATGATGTCGATGTGGCCGTTGTGCCGGGCCGTCTCCTCGATGAGGTGCAGCAGGATCCAGCGCAGGTCGGGGCGGCGGCCGCTCACGCGCACCCGCTGGGCCGAGGCGTCCAGGCCATGGGCCGCGACGAGCTCCCGGTAGCGGGCGCTCTGCTCCTCGTACTCCCTCAGCACGTCGGCGAGCGGCATGTCGACGGCGATCCGCATCTCGCGGTCCGGGTCCTCGTCCGTCCACGGGCCCTCGTCCTCACCGCCGAGGAAGACGACCTCGAACCAGTAGTACTCGACCCAGCGCAGATGGTTGACGACCCCCGCGAGCGTCATCAGCGGGGAGCCGGGCAGGGGCGCGCGGACGGCGTTCTCCTGCGAGACCCCCTCGCACTTGGCCACGGCGGTGGCACGGGTGTAGTCGAGGAAGGTGGTCAGCTGGGTGCGCTCGTCCCATGCGGGAGGCGAATCGGTGCGTGTCATCGCCGCACAGCTTCCCGGCGCGGGACGGGGTTGTCCACCGCTTATGCCCCGAGGCGAAGGCCCCTGTACCCGGGTCAGGACCAGGGGTTGCCCGTACGCTCGGAGACCGACCACCCGCCGGCCCCCCCCCACGCCGCCGCCCCGCGCGGTGTCGTGGGCGAGGAGGGCAGCCTTCACGTGTCCCGAGGTGACGTGCCGATGAGCGACGGATTCTTCTGCTCGTACCACCTGTCCTGGAGCCGGCCCGACGCCGAGTCCCTGCTCGGCGACCTGGAGGCGGCCGGGGTGCGGGCGGACCACCCGGTCACCCGGCGGATCACCCTGATCAGCCCCGGCGCCGGCCCGGCCGGTACGCAGTCCTTCGTGACCCGGGACCAGTTGGTGCTGCTGGCCGGGCTGCAACGCCTCGACCGGGTCGACTTCCTGCTCTGGCTCCCCGGCGGTGACGCGGTCCACGTCCGGATCGGCCGGTGCGACGACGGGGCGGTCGAGCTGCGCTTCGCTCTCGGCCCGCCGGCCCGCGCCGACGAGGAACGCCTGGTGCGCGCGATACGCGAGGCGATCGGACGGGCCTCACTGCTCTGCGTCGGCTTCGTGCTCGACCGCGAGGGCGCGTCGGCGGCCACCGACTGGCCCGGCTTCATCGTCAAGGGGTCGGTGTACTTCGACTGCTGGCCCGACACCCTCGCCGTGCTCCCCGAAGTGGCCGCCGCCCAGCCGCAGTTGTCCGGCGTGAACTCCTTCACGCAGTCCCCGTGGACCGTCTACGGCAGCGACGTGCCCAACCGCTGAGCGGGGCCGGTCAGGGAGCCGGGGTGATCCGCACCTGCATGCCCGGCCGCAGCCCCCACGCCGCCATGGCGCCCGCCTCCGCCTCGATCACATGGCGGCCGCGCAGCCGCGGCAGCCCCAGCCGGCCCGGTCGCATCGTGTGGACGGCCAGCACGTTGAACCTCCGGTCCAGGTACGCCACATCGATCGTGAACCGCATCCCGAAGGAGTGCACACTCCCGCACGGCGTGATCATCAGCGCCCCGTCGACCCCGTCCCGGCCGAGCAGCCCGCGCGCCCGGTGCCGGTAGGAGGCCGCGATCCGCAGCGGCACCCGGGTCTCCGTCACCCCGTCCCGGTCCGTGATCGTGAGCGTTCCCGTGCCATCGCGCCATCGAGCCATGGCCCGACGGTAGCGGCGCCGGGCCCGCCCATGGGCCCGAATCCACAGGCCCAATCCCCGCTCGGGGCAGCCCGGTTAGGATCGCCGGGGTGTACGCCATGCTGATGGGGATCGCCGCACTCTGGGGCGCCGCGACCGGGCTGCTGGTCCCGCGCGCCGCCTACCGGTTCGCCGTCCCGCCCGGCGAACCCTGGCGCACCGCCTGCCCGGCCGGCCACCCCCTCACCGGCCCCGCCCGCGCCTGGTTCGGCGCGGCGCGCTGCGGCGCGTGTGCGCAGGGGCCGGACACGGGGGCGGACACGGGGGTGCTTACGATCGCGCGGGCGCCGGGGCGGGCGTCGGGGCGGGCGCCGGGGCGGGCGTCGGGCCTGGGCGCGGCACCCCACCGCCTCGCCCCCCTCCTCACCGCGCTCGCCTGTGCCGCCCTCGCATGGGCCACCGGGACGCGGCCCGAGCTGGCGGTCTGGCTGGTGCTCGCCCCGGTCGCCGTGCTCCTCGCGAGCATCGACCACCGCGTCCACCGGCTCCCGGACGGGCTGACCCTGCCGGCCGCCGGGGCCGCCGTCGTACTCCTGGGCCTGGCGGCGCTCCTGCCGGAACACGCGGGCTCCTGGCTCTCCGCCCTGCTCGGCGGGCTCGTCCTCGGCGGGTTCTACTTCCTGCTCTTCCTCATCAACCCGAACGGCATGGGCCTCGGCGACGTCAAGCTCGCCCTCTCCCTGGGCACGGTCCTCGGCTGGTACGGCTGGGCGGTCGTCTTCGCCGGGGGCTTCGCCGGCTTCCTGTTCGGCGCGCTGTACGGGCTCGCGCTCGTCGCCCTGCGGAGGGCGGGACGGAAGACGGGCATCCCGTTCGGCCCGTTCATGATCGCGGGAGCGTTCCTGGGCCTGCTGTTCGGCGGCCTGGCGGCGTGACCGCCGTGACCCCCTCCGGCCTGACCGCCCCGACGTAATCCTGTCGCGTCCGACGGCCGCCCCTGGGAGCATGGCCCCCATGCCCGCCCCGTCCCACGACCACGCACCCGCCCCCGGCGAAGCCGCCCGGTTCGACGCCCTGGTCACCGAGGCCGGCTCGGTGTCCGTCGACGGCTGGGACTTCTCCTGGCTCGACGGCCGGGCCACCGAACAGCGCCCCTCCTGGGGGTACGCGCGGGCCATGGGGGAGCGGATGGGCCGGGCGCGGGCCGCGCTCGACATCCAGACGGGCGGTGGCGAGGTGCTGGCCTCCGTGCCGAAGCTGCCGCCGCTGGCCGCCGCCACGGAGTCCTGGCCGCCGAACATCGCCCGCGCCACCGCGCTGCTGCACCCGCGCGGGGTTGTCGTCGTCGCGGACGAGGACGAGCCGCCGCTGCCCTTCGCCGACGCGGCGTTCGACCTGGTGGTCAGCCGGCACCCGGTGACCACATGGTGGGACGAGATCGCCCGGGTGCTGGCCCCGGGCGGCACGTACTTCTCCCAGCAGGTCGGCCCGGGCAGCGTCTTCGAGCTCGTCGAGTACTTCCTGGGACCACAGCCCCCCGAGGCGCGCGGCGCACGCGACCCGGAGCGGGCCCGGGCCGACGCGGAGGCGGCCGGACTCGACGTCGCCGACCTGCGGTTCGAGCGGCTGCGCACCGAGTTCTTCGACATCGGCGCCGTCGTCTACTTCCTGCGCAAGGTCATCTGGATGGTGCCCGGCTTCACCGTCGAGCAGTACCGGCCCCGACTGGCCGAGCTCCACCACCGGCTGGAGACCGAGGGCCCGTTCGTCGCGCACACCACCCGCTTCCTGATCGAGGCCCGCAAACCCGCGTGAGAGCAACGCCCCCTCCGGGCCCGAAGGATGGCACTCTGGTCGCTGAGCGCTCGGGGGTGTCTAGGGGAAGGGGCAGGCCATGGACCGCGGCACCGACGGGGACGCCACGCACGGCCCGCGCCGGGGTGGCGCCGAGTGGCTCAAGGGGGCCAGGATCGTCGGCGTCCTCGGCATCTTCTACCGGCCCGAGGGCCGCATGGGCGAGCCGGAGGCCGTGTCCTTCGTGCTGGACGACGGCCAGTCCGTCCGCCTGACCTGCACCTCCGACGGCACCCTGCACGTCGGCGCCGGCACCTGGCCGCAGCTGCCCGACTGGTGCGTGCCCGCCGCCCAGTGGGAGTTCGCCGCCCTGGCCGGTCTGCCGCAGCCCCCCGAGGGCGGCTGGACGGTGCTCAGCACCGACGAGCGCAGGGACGAGCGGGGCGAGGTCCACGAGGCGGTGATCCGCTGCGAGGGCGGCCGGTTCGTGGTCGTCGGCGGGGACACCGTGGGCGTCCGATTCACCCGCGGCCACCGCGGCGCGGCGGCCGCGACCTGACGGCATGGCGCCGGGGCCCAACTACCGCCGCCACACGCCGGGTTCCCGTTCCATACTCGTACCCATGACCTCCGCGATACGTACGGCCCCGCTCCGCACCGGCGTCGCCGTGCTCCTGACCGCCTCCGCGCTCACCGGCTGCGGCCACGTCCTGGCCACCTCCGGCGACGCGGCGCCGCCCCCGGCCTCCGCCGTCTCCGTCCCCGCGAACCCGAACGCCGGGCAGGGCGCCGCGCCGAGCGCCGGGCAGGGTGTCGCGCCGAGCGCCGGGCAGGGTGTCGCGCCGAGCGCCCGGCAGGGCGCCGCCCAGGGCGGTGACGCCAACCCGCACTACGCCGAGAACCATGCCTTTCAGTCCACCCTGGACCTGTCCGAGGCGGACCGCGCCCGGGGCGAGGCGGAGGTGAAGAGGGTGAAGCAGGAGCTCGCCGCGCTCGCGGAAAGGGGCGAGTCCACCGAGGAGACGGTCTCCCAGGCGCTCCACGCCCTCGGATACCCGGACGGATCGGTCACCACGAGCACCTTCGGAACGAACCGCACCTCGTTCACCGTGTCTCTCGGGACCCTCTGCGTGGACGGCTCGCTGGACGGCATGGTCAACGGACTCGTCAATGCGGAGGCGCACGGTCGCTACATGGAGGGAACGGGCTGTGTGAAGCCCCGGGGCGGCCACTGACGAGCGGAATGTGGACATCCTGTGGACGTCTCGGGCGTGTTTCCGGTGCCCGTCCCGGGCCGGGCGGTGTTCCCGCAGGTCAAAGGCGTGCGGCGGGGGCCGGTCGATGACCGGAGCGAAGCCTCTCACTCTCGGAGAGTAATTATTTCGCGCCGCGGCACCCAACATCACTTACGAAGGGTTATGGTGGAAACCCCCCCTCGGGCCGGTCCGTAACCCCCCCCACGGACCGGCCCGTTTTTTGTGCCCCGAGGCCTCAGCCCCGTCCGGCCCAGATGTTGGTGCCCTCGGTGTCGACGGCGAAGGCGTCGATCTCCGTCAGCTCATCGGCCGACAGCTCGGGACCCGCCAGCGCCGCGACGTTCTCCTCCAGCTGCCCCACGCTCGACGCACCGATCAGCGCCGACGTCATACGGCTGTCGCGCAGCACCCACGTGAGGGCCAGCTGGGCGAGCGACTGGCCCCGGCGGCGCGCGATGTCGTTCAGCCCGTTCAGCCGCCGCACCACCTCCTGCGACAGCAGGTCCGGGTCGAGCGACTTGCCCTGCGTGGCCCGCGACCCCTCCGGGATGCCGTTCAGGTACTTCCCGGTCAGCAGCCCCTGGGCCAGCGGCACGAAGGAGATGCAGCCCATCCCGGCCGCCTCCAGCGTGTCGAGGAGCCCGTCCTCCTCGGTCCAGCGGTTGATCATCGAGTAGGACGGCTGGTGGATCAGGGCCGGCACCCCCATCTCGCGCAACAGCCGCGCCGCCTCGGCGGTCTGCGCCGAGTTGTACGAGGACACCCCCACGTACAGCGCCTTGCCCCGGTGCACGGCGGAGGCCAGCGCCCCCATCGTCTCCTCCAGCGGAGTCTCCGGGTCGAAGCGGTGCGAGTAGAAGATGTCGACGTAGTCCAGGCCCGTCCGCTTCAGCGAGGCGTCCAGCGACGACAGGAGGTACTTGCGCGACCCCCACTCCCCGTACGGGCCGGGGTGCATCTCGTACCCCGCCTTGGTCGAGATCAGCAGTTCGTCCCGGTACGGGGCGAAGTCCTGCCGGAACAGCTTGCCGAAGTTCAGCTCGGCCGAGCCGGGCGGCGGGCCGTAGTTGTTGGCCAGGTCGAAATGGGTCACGCCGAGGTCGAAGGCGCGGCGCAGGATGGCCCGCTGGGAACCGAGCGACCGGTCGTCGCCGAAGTTGTGCCAGAGGCCGAGCGAGACGGCCGGGAGCTTGAGGCCGCTGCGGCCGCTGCGCCGGTACTCCATGGAGTCGTAGCGCGATCCGGCGGCCAGGTAGGGGGAGGAGGAATCAGTCACGATTCCCTCCTTATCACGGACTTGTGACAGGCCGGGTTGGGTGGGTGCGGGGCCCGCGCAGTAATGTGGCCTGACGGGACTGCCATGACACGGCGGGGCGATCCGCCCCCTTCCAGTGCGGCGATCCGATCCCCAGGGGGCGACCCCGGACCCCGGGTGAAGGGGCCGGCGGGCCCGCACGGAACCGAGAGGTGGACTCAGTGAACTTGCGCGACCTGGTGTACGGGCTCTACGCACGCCGGGTGGAGGCGCGTCTCGACCACTCCCAGGTGCCCAAGCACATCGGCGTCATCCTCGACGGCAACCGCCGCTGGGCCAAGGCGTCCGGCGGCACGGCCGCCGAAGGGCACCAGGCCGGGGCCGACAAGATCAAGGAGCTCCTCGGCTGGTGCAGCGAGACCGACGTCGAGGTCGTCACGCTCTGGCTGCTGTCCACCGACAACTTCGACCGGCCCGAGTCCGAGCTGACCCCGCTCCTCGGCATCATCGAGAACACCGTCCGCGGCCTCGCCGCGGACGGCCGCTGGCGCGTCCACCACGTCGGCACCCTCGACCTGCTGCCCGCCCACACCCAGACCGTCCTCAAGGAGGCCGAGCAGGCCACGTTCGGGGTCGACGGGATAATCGTCAACGTCGCCGTCGGCTACGGCGGCCGGCAGGAGATCGCCGACGCGGTGCGTTCCCTGCTCCTCGACCACTCCGCCAAGGGCACCTCCTTCGAGGACCTCGCCGAGATCGTCTCCACCGACCTGATCTCCGAGCACCTCTACACCCGCGGCCAGCCCGACCCCGACCTCGTCATCCGCACCAGCGGCGAGCAGCGGCTGTCCGGCTTCATGCTCTGGCAGAGCGCCCACTCCGAGTACTACTTCTGCGAGGTCTTCTGGCCGGCCTTCCGCCGGGTGGACTTCCTGCGGGCGCTGCGCGACTACGCCGCCCGCCACCGCCGCTACGGGGGCTGAGGCGTCCGGGGCGCGTGTTTCCGCGCCCCGCCCCCCCCGGAAGTGGGCCGGTCGGCATGGCCGGCCGGGTAAGAGGGCATATCCCTGACAGGTCGGCGTCCGGTCACCAACCAGGCGGACGCCGTGTCCAAGTGAGCGGCGTCGAGTCCGCTCGCCCGGGAGGCCCTTTGCACACGAAGGTCCGTACACACCGTGCGGCTGACGCGGAGGGCCGGCGCGCGGCCCGCGCAAGGTGGCCGGAGCCCGGTCCGTCCTCTCCCATTGGGATGCTCCGCGACGCCGTCGCACCCCAACCTCTTCCGAGGGGGTACGTCCTTCCGTGGTGACCAGCACTAAGCGCCGCATGCCCGACAGGCGCACCTACGTTCTCGACACCAGCGTCCTGCTGGCCGATCCGAACGCCATGGCCCGCTTCGACGAGCACGAAGTCGTGCTCCCGGTCGTCGTGGTCACGGAACTGGAGGCCAAACGGCACCATCCGGAGCTCGGTTACTTCGCCCGCCAGGCCCTGCGCCTGCTGGACGACTTCCGGGTCCGCTACGGCCGGCTGGACGCGCCGATCCCCCTCGGGGACCTCGGCGGGACGCTCCGCGTCGAGCTCAACCACTCCGATCCCGGCGTCCTGCCCGCCGGCTACCGGTTGGGGGACAACGACTCACGGATCCTCGCGGTCGCGCGCAACCTCCAGGCCGAGGGGTACGACGTCACGGTCGTCTCCAAGGACCTCCCGCTGCGCATCAAGGCCTCATCGGTGGGCCTCCTCGCCGAGGAGTACCGCGCGGAGCTGGCGATCACCACCTCCGGCTGGACGGGCATGGCCGAACTGCCCCTCGCCGCCGACCAGGTGGACCTGCTCTTCGCCGAGGAGCGGCTGTACGTCCCCGAGGCCGCCGACCTGCCCGTGCACACCGGCCTGGTCCTCCAGTCCGAACGCGGCAAGGCGCTCGGCCGGGTGACGCCCGACGGCAGTGTGCGGCTCGTGCGCGGCGACCGGGAGGCCTTCGGCATCCACGGCCGCAGCGCCGAACAGCGCATCGCCCTGGACCTCCTGCTCGACCAGGAGGTCGGCATCGTCTCGCTGGGCGGCCGGGCCGGCACCGGCAAGTCGGCGCTGGCGCTCTGCGCGGGCCTGGAAGCGGTGCTGGAGCGCGGGCAGCACAAGAAGGTCATGGTCTTCCGCCCGCTGTACGCGGTGGGCGGCCAGGAGCTCGGCTATCTCCCCGGCAGCGAGGCCGAGAAGATGAGCCCCTGGGCGCAGGCCGTCTTCGACACCCTCTCGGCCGTCTCCGGGCGCGAGGTCATCGAGGAGGTGCTGGGGCGCGGCATGCTGGAGATCCTGCCGCTCACCCACATCCGGGGGCGTTCCCTGCACGACGCCTTCGTGATCGTCGACGAGGCCCAGTCGCTCGAACGGAACGTCCTGCTGACCGTCCTGTCCAGGATCGGCACGAATTCCCGTGTCGTCCTCACCCATGACGTGGCCCAGCGGGACAACCTCAGGGTCGGCCGGTACGACGGAGTGGTCGCCGTCGTCGAGAAACTGAAGGGGCATCCGCTCTTCGCGCACGTCACGCTCACCCGCTCCGAGCGCTCCCGCATCGCCGCCCTGGTGACCGAAATGCTGGAGGAAGGCCAGATCTGACACGGATTGGGGGACCGACGCCGCCCGGCGGGCCAAGGAGCCTAGCCGGGCGGCGTCGTGTTGCGGCGCCTTTTCCGTAATTCAGGTGCTCCAAACGGGGTGTGACCTTTCACACTCAACGGAGAATTGCTTCCCGCGGCCCCGTTCCGGCAGAGTCTTGGTTCCGTCAGGCCCCGCATACGGCACACAGGCACCTCCAGAGGCGCCACGCACCACACAACTCAACAACCGCCGTCCGTATGCCGCCCGCGAGTACCACGCGGCGCTCCCCCCCGGGGAGTCGCCCACCGGGCCCGTGCCTCCCGTGACCCAAGCAGTAGGGAGGCCAGTGCCAGGGGCACGATTGCGCCCGCGAGGTCACCTAAGCGGGCGATGCTGGAAGGACACCGTGTGAGCCGGATCTCGGTCCGGGGGTTCGCAGTGGCATCCGCCACCGCGGTCACCACCGTAGGCGCCGTCGTAGGCGTTGCATCGGGCAGCACCCCTGCTGCCGACGACAACAACTTCGAGGCGACCGCAGCCGACACCACGCTGCTCGCAGATATCCCCGCGGGCCAGCAGGCCCAGGTCCAGACCGCTTCGCTGACGCAGCAGGCCGACGCGCAGGCGTCCGCGGCCGACTCGGCCGCGAAGAAGTCCGCGGAGGAATCGGCCCGTATCCAGGCCGCCAAGGACGCCAAGTCCAAGAAGCAGGCGGCCGAGGACAGGCTGGAGCGCGAGCGCCAGGAGAAGAAGGACGCGGCCGAGCGCGCCAGCCGCTCCGAGGTCCGCTCCACCGCCTCGTTCGCCACCCAGGGCTCTTACACGGTGGCCGAGATCCAGGCCATCGCGCGGCAGATCGTGCCGGCCGACCAGTTCCAGTGCTTCAGCAACATCGTGAACCACGAGTCGACCTGGAACTACCGGGCGACCAACCCGTCTTCCGGCGCCTACGGCCTCGTCCAGGCCTATCCCGGCTCGAAGATGGCGTCCGCCGGAGCCGACTGGCAGACGAACCCGGCCACCCAGATCAAGTGGGGCCTCAGTTACATGAACGGCCGCTACGGCAGCCCGTGCGGTGCCTGGTCCTTCTGGCAGCAACACCACTCGTACTAGAACCTTCCGAGGTTCACGTCTCAACCTCGCGAAGCCCCTCGCCGTCCTACGGTGAGGGGCTTCGCGCGTGTACGGTCATGCGGAACCGTTCCCGGGGGAGCGGTGGGGAGAGCGGACGGGGGTAGAGGAACCGTTATGTCGAAACTGCCGGGGTGGCTCGGACAACTGGGTGCTGAACTGAGCAGGCTGAGCGAGCGCCTCGACGAGCGGCGCGCCGAGTCGGAGGCCGACGATCCTGTGCTCGGGGGACCGGTTCCGGACGGGTCGGGCAAGGACGAGGCCGTCGACCAGGTGCCCGCACCGCCCACGTACGCGCCCTCCGTCGCCGCGCGGCCCGATCCCGTCGCGACCATCCCCTGGGGAATGCGGGTCGCCGCCGAGGCCGGCTGGCGGCTCCTGGTGCTCGCGGGGACCCTGTGGGTACTGATGCGGGTCATCAGCGCCGTGCAGCTGGTGGTGCTGGCCTTCGTCGCCGCGCTGCTCGTCACCGCGCTGCTCCAGCCGACCGTCGCCCGGCTGCGGCGCCACGGGCTGCCGAGGGGACTGGCCACCGCCGTCACCGCGGTCTCCGGCTTCATCATCATGGGCCTGGTCGGCTGGTTCGTGGTGTGGCAGGTCATGGACAACATCGACACCCTGTCCGACAAGGTGACGAAGGGGATCGACGACCTCAAGAACTGGCTCCTGGCCAGCCCGTTCCATGTGACCGACAAACAGATCAACGACATCGCCAAGAACCTGAGCGACACCGTCGGCACCAACACCGAGGCGATCACCTCCGCCGGGCTCCAGGGCGTCACCGTCGTCGTGGAGTTCATGACGGGCGCGCTGCTCGCGATGTTCTCGACGCTCTTCCTGCTCTACGACGGCGCGCGCATCTGGCAGTGGGTGCTCAAGCTGGTGCCCGCCCAGGCGAGGCCCGGGGTCGCCGGAGCCGGGCCGCGCGCCTGGCGGACGCTGACCGCCTACGTACGCGGCACGGTCATCGTCGCCCTGATCGACGCGATCTTCATCGGGCTCGGGATCTACTTCCTCGATGTGCCGATGGCCGTACCGCTGGCCGTCTTCATCTTCCTGTTCGCGTTCATCCCGCTCGTCGGCGCGGTGGTCTCCGGGGCGCTGGCGGTGGTCGTCGCACTGGTCACCGACGGCGTGTTCACCGCGCTGATGGTGCTGGCGGTGGTCCTCGCGGTCCAGCAGATCGAGGGCCACATCCTGCAGCCGTTCATCCTGGGCCGGGCGGTGCGGGTGCACCCGCTGGCCGTGGTGCTCTCGGTCGCCGCGGGCGGCATGATCGCCGGGATCGGCGGTGCGGTCGTGGCGGTGCCGCTGGTCGCGGTGACCAACACGGTGGTCGGCTATCTGCGGTCGTACGGCCAGGAGGAGTCGCGCCGCCACTCGCCGCCCCCGCACGGGGCGACCGCGCTGGACGCGGCGCCGACGGCCGCCCCCGGCCCCACGCAGGAGAAGGGCGACGGCGAGCCGTCCCCGGACGCCTCGTAACGCGTACGCACGGAAGAAGGGCCCCTCGGACGGTCGGTCGTCCTCGGGGCCCTTCTCGTATCCAGGGTACGGCGCCTACTGGGCGAGTACGGCCTCGGCGTCGAGGGTCACACCCACCGCCTGGATCACCGAGGCGATCTTGACGGCTTCCTGGATGGTCTCGCGGTCCACGCCGGCCTTGCGGAGCACCTGCTCGTGCGAGTCGAGGCACTGGCCGCAGCCGTTGATCGCGGAGACGGCGAGCGACCACAGCTCGAAGTCGACCTTCTCCACGCCCGGCTTGCCGATGACGTTCATCCGCAGACCCGCGCGCAGGTTCCCGTACTCGGGGTCCGAGAGCAGGTGGCGGGTCCGGTAGAAGACGTTGTTCATCGCCATGATGGCGGCGGCCGACTTCGCGGCGGTGTACGCCTCCGCGGAGAGGTTGGCCTTCGCCTCCGGCTCCAGCTCGCGCAGCACCCTCGGCGAGCGCGAGGCGATCGCGCAGGCCAGGACGGTGCCCCAGAGCTGCTGCTGCGGGAGCTCGCTGTTGCCGATGACCGAACCGAGGTTCAGCTTCAGGTCCTTGGCGAAGTCCGGTACGGCGGACTTCAGTTCGTCGAGTGCCATGGTGGTATCAGCTCACTCGCCCGAGAGGAGCGCGACCGGGTCCAGGGTGTTCTCGCCCTTGGTCCAGTTGCACGGGCACAGCTCGTCGGTCTGCAGGGCGTCGAGGACCCGCAGGACCTCCTTGGGGTTACGGCCCACGGAACCGGCGGTCACCATCGTGAACTGGATCTCGTTGTTCTGGTCGACGATGAAGACGGCGCGCTGCGCGAAGCCGTCCTCGCCCTCGATGCCGAGGTCACGCATGAGCTCGTGCTTCGAGTCGGCCATCATCGGGAAGGGCAGGTCGGTCAGGTCCGGGTGGTCCTTGCGCCAGGCGTGGTGCACGAACTCGGAGTCGCCGGAGAAGCCGAGGATCTGGGCGTCACGGTCGGCGAACTCGTCGTTCAGCTTCCCGAAGGCGGCGATCTCGGTGGGGCACACGAAGGTGAAGTCCTTCGGCCACGCGAAGACGACCTTCCACTGACCTTCGTAGGTCTTGTGGTTGATCTGCTCGAACTCCTTGCCGCTCTCCAGCGACACGCAGGCGGTCAGGTCGAACTCGGGGAACTTGTCACCGACAGTGAGCACGCGCTCTCCTTGCAGCGTAGGTTCTCCCCTTTTGAGGGAGTTCCTGGGGGTTGGACGATCACCACCATGGCACAGAGTGCATTGATCGCGGAAATAGCTACACTCGGTCGTGATGATCGGAGGTACCTATCAGTGGTGCAGAGCAATCCGGGTAACCGGCACAAACAGCCCAGCCTCTCGCAGCTGCGCGCCTTCGCCGCCGTCGCCGAATATCTGCACTTCCGGGACGCGGCGGCCGCAATCGGGATGAGTCAGCCGGCGCTCTCGGGGGCCGTGTCCGCGCTGGAGGAGGCACTGGGTGTCCAGCTCATCGAGCGTACGACGCGCAAGGTGCTGCTCTCGCCCGCCGGGGAACGGCTCGCGGTGCGGGCGCGCGTCGTGCTCGAAGCCGTCGGCGAGCTGATGGAGGAGGCCGAGGCGGTCCGGGCACCGTTCACCGGGGTGCTCAGGCTCGGCGTGATCCCGACCGTCGCCCCGTATCTGCTGCCGGCCGTGCTGCGGCTGGTCCATGAGCGCTACCCGGACCTCGACCTCCAGGTGCACGAGGAGCAGACCTCCTCGCTGGTCGAGGGGCTCGGCGCCGGACGGCTCGACCTGCTGCTGCTCGCCGTGCCGCTCGGGGTCCCCGGGGTCAGCGAGCTGCCGCTGTTCGACGAGGACTTCGTGCTGGTCATGGACCGCGGCCACCGGCTCGGCGGACGGGCCGACATCCCCCGCGACGCGCTCCGCGAGCTGCCGCTGCTGCTGCTCGACGAGGGGCACTGCCTGCGGGACCAGGCGCTCGACATCTGCCGCGAGGCCGGCCGTACGGAGGGCGCGCCGGTCACCACGACCGCGGCCGGGCTCTCCACCCTGGTGCAGCTGGTGGCCGGCGGGCTCGGGGTGACGCTGCTGCCGCGCACCGCGGTCACCGTCGAGACCGCCCGCAACGAGGCGCTGACCACGGGGTACTTCGCGGACCCGGCACCGACGCGACGGGTGGCGCTGGCGATGCGGACCGGGGCGGCCCGGCAGGAGGAGTTCGAGGAGTTCGCGGCGGCCCTGCGCGAGGCGATGCGGGCTCTGCCGGTACGCGTGACGGCGGGCGGCCGGACGTAGAGGCGTCCGGCCGCCCGCCGGGGTTGTCACTCGCTGCGCAGCCCGTCCGGGCGCATCATGCGCCACAGCGGCGGCAGGGAGAGCAGGGTGACCAGGAGGATGAGGGCCCCGCCCGCGCCCGCCAGGGGCAGGAACACCAGCCAGTCGGACACCTCCTTGCGGACCATCCAGCACAGCGTGGCGCCCAGTGCGAGGCCGCCGGCCACCGCCACTACGAGCCCGATGACCACTGGGAGGGCGGTCTGCCACAGCACCGACCAGGCGAGTGTGACCCGCCGGGTGCCGAAGGCGACCAGGACCGAGAGCAGCCGCTTGCGCTCACGCAGCTGCTCCAGCTGGGAGACCAGCATGGAGGCCGCGATCAGCAGCAGCGTGACCGTGGCGCCGACCTGGAGGCCGGTCTGGATGCTGGCGTACTGGCGGTCGCGTGAGACGGACGTGAGGGTGACCAGGCGCATGCCGGGGTCGATGCGGGCCGCCGTGTTGCGTACGTACTCGGCGGCGTCCGGGACGCTCTCGTCGATGCGGATCTGCGAGGTGGTGATCGCGCCCGGCAGGGTGGTCGCGTCGACCGCACCGGGGGTCACCATGATCCCCCAGTGGTCCTCGCCGACCGGGTCCTTGCGGCTGACGACGGTCTTCGCGTCGGCGGGGAGCGTCCAGCGCAGCTTCTTGCCGCTGCCCGACTCGAACTCGACCTCCTTGCCCTTGCGGGCGGTCTTGTCCATCCAGCCGGTCATGTCCTTGTCGTTCCTGGGGTGCACGACGAAGCTGTCGCCGTCCTCGCAGGAATCGATGCGGGCGACCTCGCGCAGCGTGGCGCAGTCGCCGACGTTGAAGGAGGTGGTGGGCGGGATGTCGTCCTCGGCGTACTTCCCGGGCTTGCTGACGTACGCCTCGACCATGCCGATGACCTGGGTGACGCCCTTGGTGGCGCGGAACTCCTTGATGGTGTCCACGGCGGCGTTTCCGCTGACGTGCTCCGACACGGCGTAGAACTGGGCGCGGGTGGGGTCCTGCCCGGTGGCCTTGTTGAAGTCGGCGTTCATCGAGGCGAACAGCATCTGTACGGCCACCGCGCCGGCCACCGCCACGGTGACGCCGCTGACGGCCCGGGAGGCGGTCCCGCTGCTCAGCTGGAGCCTGCGGGTGGCGAGCTGCCAGGGCACCGGGCCGCCGCGCAGCCGGTTGACGGACGCCTCGACCAGCCACGGCAGCAGCAGGGCGAGCCCGACGAGGACCAGGACCGCGCCGGTGGCGATGGCGTACGGGTTGCCGACCTCGTACTCGCCGGCCTGTCCGGTGGCCTTGAACACGCCGAGCCCCACCAGCGGCAGCAGCAGCCGCCACCACAGACGGCGCTTGCGGGCCCGGCTGTTGCGTACGACCCCGAGGGGTTCGATGACCACGGAGCGCATCGCGGACAGCGTGACCAGGACCGCGGTCAGCGGGACGGCGACCGCGATGAGCAGGCACAGCCGAAGGTCGGGGGCGAGGTCGGCGGGGAAGGCGCTGACGTCCCAGACCTCGATGTAGCTCACGAACTGCCGCCCGGCCAGGAAGAGGACGAGGCCGATGAGCACACCGAGCACCGAGCCGAACAGGGCCTCGCCCGCGGCGATCCGGCGGGTCGACCTGATGTCCGTACCGACCAGGCGCAGCGCGGCCAGCCGGCGGTCGCGGCGGTCGCCGCCGAAGCGCACGGCGGTGGCGATGAAGATGGCGACGGGCGCGAGCAGCACCACGCAGACCATGATCACCAGCACCACGAGCAGCGGGGCGAGCGGCGGGGTCGGCTCGGGCTCGCCGTATCCGGTGACGCGGTGGCCGCCCGCGGCCGGGGTCAGGGTGTCGCTGCCGGCGTAGAACCACAGCTCGTTGGGTGAGCGCAGTCCGTCGTCCGCGATGGTGCCGGTGATCTTGTACGGGTAACGCTCCTTGAGCAGGGCGTTGTCCGGGTCGTTCAGCAGGTCCTTCAGGGCGGGGGAGACGACCATCTCGCCGGCGGCGGGCATGGCGTCGATGCCGGGCGGGAGCACCGGGTGGGCGCCCTCGGCGCGCATCAGATAGCCGGTGATGCTGCGGTCGTGGTATTCGGTGTCCGCCGCGATCCGCAGGACCGAGGTGTCGGACTTCTTGCCGTGCGCGTCCGGGTTCTCGGAGGTCTTGGTCTCGCTGCGGGCCGTGTCGCGGGCGTTGCGCGCGTCGAGCGCGTGCGGCACGGAGGCGGCGAGGAACAGGAGCGTCACGCCGAGGCCAACGCCGACGGCGGTGAGCAGGGTGCGGGTCCAGCCCTCGCGCCCGCCGGCGGCGGCGAACCGGATGCCGAGGGCGAGGTCGCGCAGCCAGGGTGCGGTACGGGAGGGGCGGGCCGGCGGCGGCGCGGGCGCGGGGGCCGGGGTCCGCTTCTCGTCGAGGAGCGTCATGCGGCGTGCTCCAGGTCGCGGGCCCGGCCGTCGCGCACGGTGACGTCGCGGTCGGAGTAGGCGGCGACGCGGGCCTCGTGGGTCACCAGGACCACGGCGACGTTGGCGGAGCGGGCGGCCTCGGTGAGCAGCTGCATGACGCGCTCGCCGTTGAGGGAGTCCAGCGCGCCGGTCGGCTCGTCGGCGAAGATCACCTTCGGGGAGCCGGCGAGCGCGCGGGCCACGGCGACGCGCTGGCCCTGGCCGCCGGAGACCTCGCCGGGGCGCTTGGCGCCGATGTCCTCGACCTCCAGGCGCTCCATCCAGGCGCGGGCGGTGCGCTCGGCGTCCTTGCGGCGGGTGCCGTTCAGGCGGAGCGGCAGGGCGACGTTCTCCACGCAGGTGAGCTCGGGGACGAGCTGGCCGAACTGGAAGACGAAGCCGAAGTCGCTGCGGCGCAGGGCGCTGCGCTCCGCGTCGGACATGGCGGACAGCTCGCGGCCGTCGTAGGTGATGGTGCCGGAGTCCGGGGTGATGATCCCGGCGAGGCAGTGCAGCAGCGTGGACTTGCCGGAGCCGGAGGGGCCCATGACCGCGACGACCTCGCCGGGGTGGACGGAGAACGAGGCGCCGTCGAGGGCGGGGGTCGATCCGTAGGTCTTGCGCAGGTCGTGCGCGGCGAGCAGGGAGCCGGCGGGGGTCATCACGCGGTCACCACTTTCTGGAGCTGGCCGAGGCGGGCGGCGGTCAGTTCCAGCCAGCGCAGATCGGCTTCGAGGTGGAACAGGGCGTGGTCGCAGATCAGCTGGTCCGCGAGGTCGCCGTGCCGCTTCCGGTCGGTGAGGATGCGCATCAGGCGCAGGTGCTCGGAGCGCTGGGCGTCCAGCACGTCCCCGGCGTTGCGGCCGGTGAGCATGGCGAGGACGACCTTGGTGTACAGGGTCGACTGGAGGTACGGCTCCGGCTTCTCGGGCTGCGCGAGCCAGGTGGCGACATCGGTGATGCCGGCGTCGGTGATCGCGTACCGCTTGCGTTCGGGGCCACCGCCGCTCTCCACGCCGTCGACCTCGACGAGGCCGTTCTTCAGGAGCCGGGACATCGTCGAGTAGACCTGCCCGTAGTGCAGGGGGCGGTCGTGCCCGAACTTCTCGTCGAACGTCCGCTTGAGGTCGTAACCGTGGCGGGGGCCGGACTCCAGGAGCCCGAGCAGCGTGTGGCCGATAGACATGACCGGCACTCTACATGGTGTGTATACCCGCCGTGTATACGCAGGGGGTACACCCGAACGGCGCATGTCAACGGCCCGCCCCTCGCGGGACGGGCCGTAGGTGTGTCACTCGTCGCCCGGCAGCTCCCGGGCTTCCCCGGGCGGGCGTCCCCGGCGGGGGATCGGCGCCGCCCCGCCAGGCAGCCGGCCCGCCTCGGCGAGCGCGCGCCGCAGCAGGAACTCGATCTGCGCGTTCGCGCTGCGCAGTTCGTCCGACGCCCAGCGGGCCAGCGCGTCGTGCACGACGGGGTCCAGCCGCAGCAGCATCTGCTTGCGCTGTCGCGGCCGGGCGCGGGGCGCTTCCCCCGGGCTCTCCTCGGTCACTGGTAGAGCGTGCCCGTGTTGAGGACCGGCTGGGCGGCACGGTCACCGCACAGGACCACCATCAGGTTGCTCACCATGGAGGCCTTGCGCTCCGCGTCCAGCTCGACGATGTCCTGCTCGGCGATCCGGGTCAGCGCCATCTCGACCATGCCGACCGCGCCCTCGACGATCTGCTGCCGGGCCGCGACGACCGCGCCGGCCTGCTGGCGCTGGAGCATCGCGGAGGCGATCTCGGGGGCGTACGCGAGGTGGCTGAAACGCGACTCGATGATGCGGACGCCGGCCGCCTGCACCCGGGCGGTCAGCTCCACGGCGAGCTTCTCGGTGATCTCCTCGGCGTTGCCCCGCAGCGAGAGGCCGCCCTCCTCGTGGGCGTCGTACGGGTACTCGATGGCGATGTGCCGGACGGCGGACTCGGTCTGGGTGGCCACGAACTCCAGGAAGTCGTCGACCTCGAAGAGCGCCTGCGCGGTGTCCTCGACCTTCCACACGACGATCGCGGCGAGCTCGATGGGGTTGCCGTAGGCGTCGTTGACCTTGAGGACGGCGGTCTCGTGGTTGCGGACGCGGGTGGAGATCTTCCGGCTGGAGGTCAGCGGGTTGACCCAGCGCAGGCCGTCGGTGCGGATGGTGCCCACGTACCGGCCGAACAGCTGGATGACCCGCGCCTCGCCCGGTGCGACCATCTTCACACCGCCCATGCAGAAGAACGAGGCGATGGCGAGCAGGACGCCCAGGACGCAGAGCGGGATGCCCACGGCGTTGTTCCCGTTCGAGCCGATGACGCCCCCGACGATGGCGAGGGCGATGCCGGCGATCACGCCGATCACGGTCAGCAGCAGCCCGAGGCCGCCGGCGATGCTGTGCGCCTTCGTCTCGCGGACCTGCGGTTCGGGCATCTCCGGGGCGTCCGGGGCCAGTCCGGCGGACGGCTGGGCGGCGGTGTTCCGGTCGTGCGGATCGGTCATGGTTTCCCCCGTGATGGCGAGCTAGCCGGTCGCTAGCAATGTGATTACACATTAACGGATCTCGCAACCATGCGCACCTCTCAGGAGTCGGTTCCATCGGAGACGGGTGCTGATTCTCACGTCCGTAAAACGTCGGATCTCCTGCTTTTCGGCCTTGCCAACGGTGTTAGCTGGCAGGTCCGAGCTGATCCGGCCGAGCAGAGAAACGGGAGCGACCAAGCGATGGGTCGAGCGGAAGCGCGACGAGCCCAGCGGCGGGCTGAGAAGAGCGGCATACGCAGGCTCTTCACCTGGCGCAAACTACTGGGCACCGCCCTCGGGGTGATCCTGCTGGGCATGGGCGCCTTCGCTGTGCTCTACATGATTGTGGACGTGCCCGAGGGCAACCCCAAGATGGAGTTGCAGGCGAACGTCTACAAGTACGCCGACGGCAGCCTGCTCGCCAGGACCGGCGAGGTCAACCGCGAGATCGTGAGCCTCGCGGAGGTGCCCAAGGAGGTCCAGGACACCTTCGTCGCCGCCGAGAACAAGTCCTTCTACGACGACCACGGCGTCGACTTCAAGGGCACCGCCCGCGGCCTGCTCAACACGCTCTCCGGCAAGGGCAAGCAGGGTGGCTCGACCATCACCCAGCAGTACGTCAAGAACTACTACCTCGACCAGGACCAGACGGTCAGCCGGAAGCTCAAAGAGCTGGTCATCTCGCTGAAGCTGGACCAGAAGAAGACCAAGAAGGAAATCCTCGCCGGCTACATCAACACCAGCTACTTCGGCCGCGGCGCCTGGGGCATCCAGGCCGCGGCGCAGGCGTACTACGGCGTGGACGCCAAGGACCTGAACGTCTCCCAGGGCGCCTACCTCGCCGCGCTGCTCCAGGCACCGAGCCAGTACGACTGGGCCGTCGCCGGGCCGAACGGCAAGCGGCTCGTCAAGGCGCGCTGGGCGTACACGCTGGACAACATGGTCGAGGAGGGCTGGCTCGACTCCGGCAAGCGGCAGGGGCTGAAGTTCCCGGTGCCGCGCGACCCGAAGCCGCTGAACGGGACGGCCGGCCAGAAGGGCTACATCGTGGACGCGGCCCGCAAGGCCGTGATCAAGCAGATGGGCATCAGCGAGAACCAGTTCGACCTCGGCGGCTGGACGATCACCGTCAACATCGACAAGAAGAAGCAGAAGCAGCTGGAGAAGTCGGTCGAGGCCAAGCTGCTCGACAAGCTGGACACCAAGAAGCGCAAGCTCGACAAGGACATCCAGGCGGGCGCCGCCTCGGTCGACCCGAAGACCGGCGCGGTGGTCGCGCTGTACGGCGGACGCGGCCAGAACGAGCACTGGATATCCAACGCCGCCCGCACCGACTTCCAGCCCGCATCCACCTTCAAGCCGGTCATCCTCGCCGCCGCCCTCGACCAGGAGTCGAAGACGCAGGACGGCGAGCGGATCACCGCGAACACCCGCTACGACGGCACCAGCAAGCGCCCCGTCGTCGGCGGCGACCGGTTCTTCGCACCGGAGAACGAGGACGACCACAACTACGGGCAGATCACCGTCCAGACCGCGATGAACCAGTCCGTCAACTCCGTCTTCGCGCAGATGGGCGTGGACGTCGGCATGGACAAGGTCATGGCGACCGCCGGCAAGCTCGGCATGGACGTGGAGAAGCTGGAAGCCGCACCCGCGATGACCCTCGGTTCCATGGGCGCGAGCCCGCTGGCGATGGCCGGGGTCTATGCCACGCTCGACAACCACGGCAAGCAGGTCACCCCGCAGATCGTGAAGTCGGCGGTGCACCAGGGCGACGCCCCACTGGACCTGCCCGACGCCATCGGCGACCAGGTGATCTCCCGCCAGGCCGCGGACTCCGTGACCTCCGTGCTGACCGGCGTGGTGGACGACGGTACGGCCCGCGGGTCGGTCCGCAACGCGGAGGGGCTCTCCGACAAGGACATCGCCGGCAAGACCGGTACCTCCGACGACAACAAGTCGGCCTGGTTCACCGGCTACACCTCCAACCTGGTCACCTCGGTCGGGCTGTTCGGCGAGGCGGCCTTCGACCGCACCACCGACGACGGCAAGAAGGTGAAGAAGAACGCGCAGGTGACCCTCCAGGGCGCCGGCGGCGGCGGACGCGTCAACGGTGGCGGGTTCCCCGCCGAGATCTGGGCCGACTACATGGGCCACTCCGTCGGCAAGTCCCGTGAGTTCGACCTCGACACCGACATGGGCGCCGCGGTCACCCCGCCGCCCGTGTCCCACTCGCCGAGCCCCAGCACCTCGCCCTCCGAGAAGCCCAAGCCCTCCAAGTCGCCGTCCAGCTCGGCGACCTCCGAGCCCCCGCCGGCCAGCGAGTCCCCGCAGAGCTCCCCGCCCGCCTCACCCTCCGGTGACACCTCGGAGAAGCCGCCCACCGACCCCTCGACCGAGCCGGGCCCGGACCCCTCGACCTCCGTGGGCCTGCCGGACATCTCCGGGGACAAGCGGCCGGGCGACAACGAAGACGAGAGGTGACGCGCTGATCCGCCGAGCCTGACAGCGACAACGGGCGGTGTACGAGGATCCAGCCTCGTACACCGCCCGTTCGCGTGTCCCGTGCGGCGCTACCCGCGCACCGGCATCTCGAACCACACCACCTTGCCGGTCGACAGGCGGGTCGCACCCCACCGCCGGGCCAGCCGGTTGACCAGGAACAGGCCGCGGCCGTTCTCGTCCATGTCCTTGGCGCGGCGCTGCCGGGGCAGCTGCGGGGAGTCGTCGCCGACCTCGCAGCGCAGGGTGTCGGTGCGCAGCAGACGCAGGGTCACCGGGCGCTCCGCATACCGCACGGCGTTGGTGACCACCTCGCTGATCAGGAGCTCCACCGAGTCCGAGAGGTCGTCCAGGCCCCACCGGCCGAGCGCCCTGCGGGCCAGCCGGCGGGCCCGGCCGGGGGCGGACTCGTCCGGCTCCAGGAACCAGTACGCTACGTCGCTCGGCGCGATCCCGTCGAAGCGGGCGGCCAGCAGCGCGATGTCGTCGTCGCGGTCACCCGGGCCGAGCATGTCCAGCACGTCGTCGCAGAGGGCCTCCAGCGGCGGCGAGTGGTCCGGGCCGGTCAGCCGGGCGGTCGTGGCCAGCCGCTCGCGCAGCTGCTCGATGCCCGTCCAGACGTCCCGCAGCCGTGACTCGACCAGGCCGTCGGTGTACAGCAGCAGCGTCGCTCCGGCCGGTGCGTCCAGCTCGACGGCCTCGAAGTCCACGCCTCCGACGCCGATCGGGGCGCCCGGGGGCACCCGCAGCACCTCGGCACGGCCGCCCAGGTGGAGCAGGACGGGCGGCGGGTGGCCGGCGTTGGCGACGGTGATGCGGTGCGCGACCGGGTCGTACACCGCGTAGAGGCAGGTGGCCATGCGGTCGCTGCCGAGCCGCTGGGCCTGCTCGTCGAGGTGGTGCAGGACCTCCTGCGGGGGGAGGTCGAGCCCGGCCAGGGTCTGCGCGGTGGTCCGGAGCTGGCCCATGATCGCGGCGGACGTCATGGAGTGGCCCATGACGTCACCGACGACCAGGGCGACCCGGCTGCCGGGCAGCGGGATCGCGTCGTACCAGTCGCCGCCGACCCGGGCCGTCTCGGCGGCCGGCAGGTAGCGCGAGGCGAGCTTCACGCCGGTCGGCTGGGGCAGCGAGTCGGGCAGCATCGTGCGCTGGAGCTCGTCCGCGATGTACGCCTCGCGCCCGTAGAGCACGGCCTTGTCGATGCCGAGGGCGGTGTGCGTGGCCAGCTGGGCGGCGACCAGGAGGTCGTTGGCCTCGAACGCGGGGCGCTCGGCGCCGCGCAGGAAGACCGCCGCCCCGATCACCCGCCGCCGGCCGCGCAGCGGGGCGAGGATCACCCGGTGCCCGGACGGCACCGTGCGGTCCGCGCCCATCAGTTCCGGCAGCGCGACGCGGGCCGCAGCGGAGTCGCCGAAGACCGGCCGCACCCCGCGCAGCACCTCGGCGAGCGCGCTCCCGGCCTGCACCTCGCACAGCTCGGCCGCGGGCATCAGATCGGCGTGCGGGTCGACGGCGGGCAGCCGCAGCCGCTCCGTCTCCGACAGGCTCTCGGTCTCCTCGTCGGTCAGCCGCAGCCGGTCCGAACGGCGCAGCCGCAGCACGAAGGGGTTGACCGGCCGCTCGTCGCCGACGGGCAGCGGGTCGCGCAGGTAGACGAGTATGGCGTCGGAGAACGTCGGCACGCTGGCCCGGCACAGCCCCAGCACGATCTCGTCCAGGTCTATGCCCCGGGCGATCCGCCGGGTCGCGGCGCCCACGAAGCGCAGCCGGTCGCCCTCGCGCCGCGTCGCCGCCTGTGGATCGGGGGCCGCCGGGGCGGAGCCCATGGCGGGGGCCGGGATCGCCGTGGCGGCAGCGGCGGCCGCCACGGCGGCGTCCCGCTGCCGTGGCCGGGTGCGTTCCTGCGGCCGGGCGGCGAGAGGCTGCCGGCCTTCGTGGGAGGTGGGATGCTCCGTCACGCGTGGGATTCCGTCCGTCCGGGCCGGTTGTATGAGGCAATCACCATGTGGGGCGCTACTGTGCCCCGGCAGGAGCGGCAATAACAACGGCTGACATCGCCTTCCCCGCCACAGAGGGCCGAAACGCGATGTTGGGTCAGGGTGTCGGTGACAACGTTTTCGAGGGGACGGCAGCGGACAGTGGACACGTCTCCACCCCCTCGTAGTGGCTCATGCGATGCGGGCAACTCGTGCGACTTGTGACGCCGATGCGGTCCATGAGGCTGCGGTTTGCGCGACGAGCCGATGACCTACGGTCAGGTTCTGCGCCCCGCCTGCCGGTTGGGGCCGAGCCGCTCTCGTCGGGACGATCCTACGTTTGCCCCCCTGGGGTGCATCAAGGGTCTCACGACGGCATGGCGGAAGCCGTACGGTCCGAACCGTCCGGCCGGCGGTCCCAGTCGTCCGGCAGTTCGGGCACCCGCCACGCCGGGTCGGGCCGCCAGTCCTCCCAGCCGTCCCGGAACGGCGTCCCCCAGTCACGGATCAGCCCGACCGCCGCGCGCCCCGCCGCCCGCACCCGGCGCGCCGCGTCCGGCGTGACCAGGCCCACCCGCTGGGCCTGCTCGAACTCGTCCTCGTCGCGCCAGAGCCAGCTGCGGTCCGGGTAGACGGAGATGTCGAGGAAGTGGTCCTCGGAGTCGGTACCGCCGGCCCACCGGGTGCGCGGTTCCTCCAGGTTCACGTACCAGCTGCGGAACTGCCAGCCGCGCTCCCAGAACAGCCAGACCGACCAGGGCTCGCCGGGTCTGGCCAGCTTCAGCACGCCGTTGCCCAGCCAGAGCGAACGGGCCGTCGTGCGCGGGGCGGTGTACCGGGTGGCGAGCGGTTCTGCGTGTACGTCGGTGCCGTCGGCCAGCACCGGCTTGACGCACTCGGTGCCGGGCGCCACCCACACCGCGAGCAGGTCGTCGGTGTCCTGCACGACCGTGACCGGGCGGCAGATGTGGAACGTGTGAGCGGCGGAATCCGGCCGCCGGGGGCCGTTGCCGCGGTAGCGCCACAGGATCTGGTCACCCGGCGCCCAGCGCTCGGTCCCTCCGGTACCTGTCATGGAGAGATCCTACGGAGCGTGCCGCCCCCGCGCGGTGGCGCCCGTCACGGGCGGGTCATGCGCAGCACGTCCAGGGCCTCGTCGAGCTGCTCCTCGGTCAGATCTCCGCGCTCCACGTAGCCCGACGCGAGGACCACTTCACGGATCGTCCGGCGTTCCGCGAGCGACTTCTTGGCGACCTTGGCCGCCTCCTCGTAGCCGATGTACTTGTTCAGCGGGGTGACGACGGACGGCGAGGACTCGGCGTACTCCCTGGCCCGCTCGGCGTGGGCGGTGATCCCGTCGACCGTGCGGTCCGCGAGCAGCCGGGAGGCGTTGGTGAGCAGCCGTACGGACTCCAGCAGGTTCTTCGCGATGACCGGGAGCATCACGTTCAGCTCGAAGTTCCCGGCGGCGCCCGCCGCGGCGACCGTGGCGTCGTTCCCCGTCACCTGCGCGGCGACCATCAGCACCGCCTCGGGGATGACCGGGTTGACCTTGCCCGGCATGATCGAGGAGCCGGGCTGCAGGTCGGGCAGCGAGATCTCGGCGAGCCCGGTGCGCGGGCCGGACGCCATCCAGCGCAGGTCGTTGCAGATCTTGGTGAGCGAGACGCCGATGGTGCGCAGCTGGCCCGAGGTCTCCACCAGGCCGTCCCGCGCGCCCTGCGCCTCGAAGTGGTCCCGGGCCTCGGTGAGCGGCAGCCCGGTGACACGGGCCACCTCCGCGATGACGGCGGCGGAGAAGCCGGGCGGGGTGTTGATACCGGTGCCCACGGCCGTGCCGCCGAGGGGGAGTTCGGCGAGCCGGGGGAGCGAGGCGCGCAGCCGCTCGACGCCGTGGCGGATCTGGGCGGCGTACCCCCCGAACTCCTGGCCGAGGGTGACGGGCGTGGCGTCCATGAGGTGGGTGCGCCCGGACTTCACGACCGTCGCGAACTCCGCCGCCTTGCGCTCCAGGGCGGCGGCGAGGTGGTCCAGGGCGGGGATCAGGCCGGCGGTGACCGCGGCCGTGGCGGCGATGTGGATGGAGGACGGGAAGACGTCGTTGGAGGACTGCGAGGCGTTGACGTGGTCGTTGGGGTGGACCTCGCGGCCGAGGCGCTCGGTGGCGAGGGTGGCCACGACCTCGTTGGTGTTCATGTTCGAGGAGGTACCCGAGCCCGTCTGGAAGACGTCGACCGGGAAGTGCGCGTCCCAGCGCCCCTCGGCGACCTCGTCGGCCGCCTCCTGGACGGCCCGGGCGATGTCGGGGTCGAGGACCTTCAGCTCGGCGTTGACCTTGGCGGCGGCGGCCTTGATGCGGGCCAGGGCCTCGATGTGGGCCCGCTCCAGACGCTGTCCGGAGACCGGGAAGTTCTCCACGGCCCGCTGCGTCTGGGCCCGCCACTTCGCGTCCGAGGGGACCCTGACCTCGCCCATCGAGTCGTGCTCGACGCGGTAGCCCTCGTCCATTCCCTGATCCGTCATCGTCCAACCTCTCTGAAGTCACCCAAAAAGATGAGCACTTGTCTTGTTCCATGTATTCCCAAGATGCCTACCGACCAGTAAATACCGGGGGTAACCACAACCCGGGGAGACGCAATGAGGCGCACCAGGCACAGAATCCGCTGTACCGTCGCGGCCGCCGCGGCCATCGCGGCGGCGTTCGGCGGGATGACCGCGGCGACGGGCACGGCCGCCGCCGCGTCCGGTACCAGCAGTACCGCATCCACCCCCCTGTCACCGGAACTGGAGGCCATCCGCGCCGCCGAGGCCACCCAGCTGTACGGCGACCCGGCCGAGCGCCCCCTCGACCAGCGCAGGACCGGGCTCATCTCGCTCGGCGACAGCGAGATCTCCGGCGAGGGCGTCGGCACGTACGAGGCCGGCACCAACGGCCCCGACAACTGGTGCCACCGCTCGCCCGACTCCGCCATCCACCGCACGGGGATCGCCGCCGACGTCACGTACAACGTCTCGTGCTCCGGCGCGTACACCGGAAACATCGTCATCGGCGGCTCCAAGCAGTACGCCGACGAGCTGGTGCAGAGCGACAACCTGGCCGTCAAGGCGCGCAACACCCGCATCAAGATGATCGTGCTGGTCGCGGGCGCCAACGACGACCTCCAGTTCGGGCCCGTCATGACGGACTGCGTCGAGCGCTGGATCCTCATCCAGGGGTCGTGCCGGTCGAAGTACGAGGGCGGCTGGCAGGCCCGCGTGGACGGGCTCGTCCCCAAGGTCGAGAAGACCGTGCGCGACCTGCGGACCGTGATGACCGGCGCCGGTTACGCGGACAGCGACTACAAGCTCGTCGTCATGGGCTACCCGAGCCCCATCGGCCCGGACTTCTACGACAACCCGAAGTTCCCCGGCAAGCTTCCCGGTGGCTGCGCCGGATACGACTCCGACGCCGCCTGGGGGCGCAACGCCGCCGTACCCGCCTTCGAACGCGGCATGCGCAGGGCCGCGGCCGACACGGGGGCCGTCTACCTGGACAACTCCCGGCTCTTCCACGGCCACGAGGTGTGCAGCGAGTCCACCTGGGCGCGCGGCCTCTACATCGACCTGTCGCACTTCCCGCCGGACTCCAACTCGGTGCGCCAGTCCTTCCACCCGAACGCCGCCGGGCACGGCGCCTTCGCCTCCTGCCTGACCCAGATCTACAACTCCGGCCTGCGCGAGGCGAGCTGCGCCGACCCGGCGAGCACCGGGCAGCCCGTCCTCCAGCCGGTCGCCTGGGACGATGTCTTCGAGCCGCTGCGCGGCGAGGCCACGGCCACCTGCCTGGACGCCCCCGCCTCCGTCACCCGCAACAACACCGGGGTCACCGGCTGGGAGTGCCACGGCGGGCGCAACCAGGGCTGGTGGTACGACTCCGGCACGCAGACCCTGCGCACCGAACTGAGCCACGACCGCTGCCTGGACGTCCCCGGCGCCGACTACGAGGCCGGCGCCTCGCTGATCCTCTACAACTGCTCCGGCGCCGCCAACCAGCGCTTCGTCCGCCAGTCGGGCACCCTGCGCCCGGCCGCGTCGACGGGCCTGTGCGCGACCCTCGCGGGCGCCCACGACCCGCTGAGGCTCCAGCCCTGCGACGGCACCGCGAAGCAGCGCTTCGCATAACTCGCCGCGGACGCGGGTACGGGGAAGGGCCGCACCGCCCCTTCCCCGTACCCGCGCCCCTCATCCGGACGTCACGAACGCCGTCAGGATGCCCGCCAGATGGCCCGGGTCACGCGCCCCGCACAGCTCGCGGGCCGAGTGCATCGAGAGCCCGGGGACCCCCACGTCGACCGTCGGCACGCCCAGCCGGGCCGCTGTGAGCGGGCCGATCGACGTGCCGCACGGCATCGCGTTGTTGGAGACGAACGGCTGCCACGGCGCGCCCGCCCGCTCGCAGGCCGAAGCGAACACCGCGATCCCGGTCGAGTCGGTCGCGTACCGCTGGTTGACGTTGACCTTGACCGTCGGGCCGCAGTTGGGCAGCGGCTGGTGGCCCGGGTCGTGGCGCTCCGCGTAGTTCGGGTGCACCGCGTGCGCCATGTCGGCCGATACGCAGTACGCCCCGGCCAGCGCCCGCGACCAGTCCTCCGCGCTGCCGCCCCGGGCCGTCACCGAGCGGCTCAGCACCCGCTCCAGCATCGGGCTCTGCGCCCCCGTGTCCGAGCCGCTGCCGACCTCCTCGTGGTCGAAGGCCGCCAGCACCGGGATGTACGCCGGCGGCTCGGCGGCCGTCGCCGCGGCCGTCAGCGCGGTGACCCCGGCGTGCACCGACACCAGGTTGTCCAGCCGCGAGGACACCAGGAACTCCCGCTCCGCGCCCAGGTATCCGGGCGGCTGCACGTCGTGCAGCATCAGGTCCCAGCCCAGCACGTCGCCCGGCTCCGTCTCGGCCGCCGCCGCGACCCGGCGCAGCAGCGCGCCCTCGTCGGCCGCGCCGAGCGACCAGACGGGGGCGATGTGGCGCTGCCGGTCCAGGGCGAGGCCGTCGTTGACGGTGCGGTCCAGGTGGATCGCCAGCTGCGGCACCCGCAGCAGGGGCTCGTCGATCTGCACGAGCCGGGACTCGGTCCCGCCGCCGGGGCCGCGCAGCGCGAGCCGCCCGGAGACGCCCAGGTCGCGGTCGAGCCAGGTGTTGAGCGGCACCCCGCCGTAGATCTCCACCGCGACCTGCCGCCACCCCGCCGAAGCCGTGTCCGGGGTGGGCTTGACCCGCAGGTTCGGCGAGTCGGTGTGCGTGCCGATGATCCGGAAGGGGGTGTGGGCGGGCAGCGACTCGGGAACGTACCAGGCGATCAGGGCGCCCCCTCGGGCGACGAAGCCGCCGCCCGTGGTGCCCGTCCAGTCGTCGGTGCCGCGCAGTTCACGAAAGCCCGCCTTCTCCAGCCGCTGGGCGGCGCTCGCCACGGCGTGGTACGGCGAGGGGCTCGCGGCGATGAACGAGAGCAGGTCGTCGGCGTGGCTGCGGTGGGGGACCGGCGTCATGCGGTGTCCGCCTTTCCGGAAACGGGACGGTGAGGGTGGGGCGGCCGCACAGGTTCGCCCGGCGGTGCGGAGTTTTCCGGCAACGCCGGACAACCCACCGCACACCAACGGCCCCCCGCAAGCCCGGCGGACGGCCCGGTGCGCGAAAGCGGCGGTGCGCTGCGGGCGGCGCCGGAGCCCGGACGGGGGCCCGCGGCCCGCCCCGGTCCCCTCCGGGTGGCCCCGGACCCGGCCGGCGCGGCGGGACGGCCGCCGCGGCGCACGCGAGAGATTGGCTGGAAACCGCCGTAGGACGCGCGGCCCGGACTCAGCCCAGGCCCGGCCCGCGCACCGGGATGCTGGTGAACGTGGGCGCCGGGGCGGGCTCGGTGAAGAAGTCGTTGCCCTTGTCGTCGACCACGACGAACGCCGGGAAGTCCTCCACCTCGATCCTCCAGACCGCCTCCATGCCGAGCTCCTCGTACTCGACGACCTCGACCTTCTTGATGCAGTCCTGCGCGAGGCGGGCCGCCGGGCCGCCGATCGAGCCGAGGTAGAAGCCGCCGTGCTCGCCGCACGCGTCGGTGACCTGCTTGGAGCGGTTGCCCTTCGCCAGCATCACCTTGGAGCCGCCCGCCGCCTGGAACTGCGCGACGTAGCTGTCCATCCGGCCGGCCGTCGTCGGGCCGAAGGAGCCGGAGGCGTACCCCTCCGGGGTCTTCGCCGGGCCCGCGTAGTACACCGGGTGGTCCTTCAGGTACTGCGGCATCTCCTCGCCCGCGTCGAGGCGTTCCTTGATCTTGGCGTGCGCGATGTCGCGCGCCACGACCAGCGGACCGGTCAGCGAGAGCCGGGTCTTGACCGGGTACCTGGTCAGCTCCGCGAGGATCTCGTCCATGGGCCGGTTCAGGTCGATCCGGACGACGTCGCCCTCGGTGTCGAGGTGCTCGTCGGTGGTGTCCGGCAGGAAGCGGGCCGGGTCCTTCTCCAGCTGCTCCAGGAAGACGCCCTCGGCGGTGATCTTCGCGGTGGCCTGGCGGTCCGCCGAGCAGGACACGGCGATGGCGACGGGCAGCGAGGCGCCGTGCCGGGGCAGGCGCACCACGCGCACGTCGTGGCAGAAGTACTTGCCGCCGAACTGCGCGCCGATGCCGATCTTCTGCGTCAGCTCGAAGACCTTCTCCTCCAGCTCCTTGTCGCGGAAGCCGTGACCGGTCGGGGAGCCCTCGGCGGGCAGCTCGTCCAGGTAGTGCGCGGAGGCGTACTTCGCGGTCTTCAGCGCGAACTCGGCGGACGTACCGCCGACGACGATCGCCAGGTGGTACGGCGGGCAGGCCGCGGTGCCCAGTGAACGGATCTTCTCCTCCAGGAACTTCATCATGGAGGCCTCGTTGAGGACCGCCTTGGTCTCCTGGAAGAGGAACGACTTGTTGGCCGAGCCGCCGCCCTTGGCCATGAAGAGGAACTTGTACGCGCCGCCGTCGGTGGCGTACAGCTCGATCTGGGCCGGGAGGTTCGAGCCGGTGTTCTTCTCCTCCCACATGTTCAGCGGGGCCATCTGCGAGTAACGCAGGTTGAGCTTGGTGTACGCGTCGAAGATGCCGTGCGACAGGGCCTCCTCGTCACCGCCCTCGGTCAGCACGTTCTGCCCGCGCTTGCCCATGACGATCGCCGTGCCGGTGTCCTGGCACATCGGCAGGACACCCGCGGCCGCGATGTTCGCGTTCTTCAGCAGGTCCAGCGCGACGAACTTGTCGTTGGACGAGGCCTCCGGGTCGTCCACGATCCGCCTCAGCTGCGCCAGGTGCGCGGGCCGCAGGTAGTGCGAGATGTCGTGCATGGCCTCGGCGGCCAGGGTGCGCAGCGCATCCGGCTCGACCTTGAGGAACGTACGTCCGTCGGCCTCGAAGGTGGACACACCCTCGGCGGTGACCAGACGGTACGGCGTGGTGTCCTCTCCCAGGGGGAGCAGATCGGAGTACGCAAACTCTGGCATTACGGCCATTCCTCACTCGGCAGACAGCGGCTGGCCACCCTTGGACAGCGCACCCACCAGGGTAGGACGCGCCGGGAGCACCGGGCTTGTGAGGTAGGGCTCACCAAGGGCGGCCCTCTCGGGTCCGCGATCCGCCGTGCGGCGCACCGCCCGGCCCCTGTCGCGATCTATCGCGTTTCGGTACGCTGGGGCGGTGGACCTCGAGAAGCAGCCCCAGCAGCCCACCGCACCGGCGGACACCGACGTCATCCGCGCCTCCGACGCGGACCGCGACCGGATCGCGGACATCCTGCGGGAAGCGCTGGCCGAGGGCCGGCTGACCGCCGACGAGCACGCGGAGCGGATCGACTCCGTCTACCGCGCCAAGACCGTCGGCGAGCTCGAACCGCTCGTACGGGACCTGCCGACGCCGGGCGGCGAGCCCGGGGCGGCCACCGGAGCGCCGTACGCCTATGGCCCCGACCAGGCCGCGGGCCCCGCCGAGAACCTGGTGGCGATCTTCAGCAGCTCGACCCGCAAGGGCCGTTGGCGGGTGGGCGCCCGTACGAACGCCTTCTCACTGTTCGGCAGTGTGGAAATCGACCTGACGGAGGCGCTTTTCGGACAGCGTCTCACCGTGATCAACGCGACCTCCGTCTTCGGCAGCGTGGAGATCCGGGTGCCCGAGAACATCTCGCTGCGCGGCAGCGGCACGGGTGTCTTCGGCAGTTTCGAAGTGCGCACCCTGGAATCCGCCGATCCCGAGGCGCCCGTGGTCGTCGTCAACGGATATTCGGTGTTCGGCAGCGTCGAGGCGAAGCCGAAGCGCGGCAAGTTCATCACCGATCTGCAGGACCGGCTGCGCAAGCACCTCGACAAGCACCTCGACCGCTGAGAGCGTCCGGCGGCGCGCTTCGGCGGGGATTCTTTCCGGCCGAAAAGGCACTCGACCGCAATTGCGTGGAACGGACCTGAGTACCACTCAGTGCATAGGCGCGCGCACAGCGGGTAGGGACTGCTGCATCGCCTCTCGCTCGCGAAGCCGTCGTCAGGAGTGGACCGTGCTGCAACTGCCGCATCAGCCCCTGCAGGTCGCCGCCGTTCCCCCGCAGCGGGTCCCCGCTCGGGAGGACCAGGCCGGCCCCTGGCACTCGGAGGCGGTGTGCCGCCGGGACGAAGCCGGGCTGTTCTTCGCCCCGTCGAAGGAGCCGACTGCCGCCCGCCTCTCGCGCGAGGAGTCCGCGAAACGGGTCTGCGCGCGCTGTCCCGTGATGGTGGAGTGCCGCGAGCACGCCCTGATGCAGCCCGAGCCGTACGGGGTGTGGGGCGGCCTCACGGCTGCCGAGCGCCGTGTCGCGCTCGCCCGGCGCAGACGGCGCGACGTCGAGCTGAAGGCCGCGGGCTGACCCGGTCCCGTACCCGTACGTACGAAGAGGCGCCCCCACCGCACATGGGGGGCGCCTCTTCGGGCGGACGCGCGGACGCGGGCCGTGGGGGTGGGGTCCGGGTGCTACTTCGCCCGGTCGAAGTCGACGGCGCTGTAGGCGCGCAGCTTCGACAGCCGGTGGGTGGAGCTGATCGTCCGGATCGTGCCGGACTTGGACCGCATGACGATGGACTCGGTGGTCGCCGTCTCCGAGCGGTAGCGCACCCCGCGCATCAGCTCGCCGTCGGTGATCCCGGTCGCCACGAAGAACACGTTGTCCCCGCTGACCAGGTCGTCCGTGGACAGCACCCGGTCCAGGTCGTGCCCGGCGTCCAGGGCGCGCCGCCGCTCGGCCTCGTCCTTCGGCCAGAGCTTGCCCTGGATGACACCGCCGAGGCACTTTATGGCGCAGGCCGAGATGATGCCCTCCGGCGTGCCGCCGATGCCCATGAGCAGGTCCACGCCGGTGCCCTCGCGGGCGGCCATGATCGACCCGGCCACGTCGCCGTCGGAGATGAACTTGATGCGGGCGCCGGTCTCCCGGATCTCCTTGACGATGCCCTCGTGGCGGGGGCGGTCCAGGACGACGACGGTGACGTCCTCGGGCGCGGAGTTCTTCGCCCGGGCGACGCGGCGGATGTTCGCCGAGACGGGGGCGTTGATGTCCACGAAGTCGGCCGCCTCCGGGCCGGTGACCAGCTTGTCCATGTAGAAAACCGCGGACGGGTCGAACATCGCGCCCCGGTCGGCGGCGGCCAGGACGGCGATCGCGTTCGGCATGCCCTTGGCGTTGAGGGTCGTGCCGTCGATCGGGTCGACGGCGATGTCGACCTCGGGCCCGGTCCCGTCGCCCACGTGCTCGCCGTTGAACAGCATGGGCGCCTCGTCCTTCTCGCCCTCACCGATGACGACGACGCCGTTCATGGAGACGGTCGAGACGAGGGTCCGCATGGCGTTCACGGCGGCACCGTCGGCCCCGATCTTGTCCCCGCGGCCGACCCAGCGCCCGGCGGCCATGGCGGCGGCCTCGGTGACCCGGACCAGCTCCAGGGCGAGGTTGCGGTCGGGGGCCTCCGGGGAGACCTCCAGCTGGGACGGCAGATGATGCTCGGACATCGGAGCGCACCTTTCTGTACGGCGACGACCGGATGAGGGTGATCTGACTCTATCGCCAGGTCGATAAAATGAGCAGACCGGGTCACGTTTGAGCGGGGCGGCCCCCGATCCGGTCGCTCAGGGACTGATGCGACGATGGACCCGTGGCAAGCAAGCGAGGCAAGCAGACCGTCCGGGACATGATCCTGTCGTTGTTGGCGATCGCCGCCGTGGCGGGTGTCGTCTACATCTTCATCCCGCACGACGACAAGGCCGATCCGGTCAAGGCGGTCGACTACCGCGTCGAACTCCTGACCGCGCGGCGCGCCGCCCCGTACCCGGTGGCGGCCCCCGACGGCCTGCCCGCGGGCTGGAAGCCCACCTCGGTCACGTACGACCGGGACAAGGGCAACAGCTGGCACCTGGGCTTCCTCGACCCGGACGGCAGGTACGTCGCGGTGGAGCAGTCCACGGCCCCGGCGAAGCTCTACATCGGCCAGGTGAGCCAGCAGGCCGAGAACACCGGGCGCACGCAGGAGGTCGGCGGGCAGACCTGGCAGCGCTGGGAGGGCCCGAAGTACGACGCGCTGGTGCGCGAGGAGAAGGGCGCGACGACGGTCGTGACCGGCTCGGCCCCGGCGGAGCGGCTGGCGGAGATGGCGGCGGCGCTCAAGACGTCCTGACGGCCGCGTACCGACTTCGCGTACGGACACGGGAAAGGCCCCGGAGCGAGTGCTCCGGGGCCTTTCCCGTGTCCGCCGTTCAGAAGGCGGTGGCTCAGACGGTCTTGATGACCTCGTCGAAGGCGAGGCGCGGCGAGCGCGGGAACCAGGCGTCCTCGCCGGGCTTGCCGATGTTGACGACCATCAGGACGCTGTGGTCGCCGTCCAGGAACTCCTTCTCGATGCCCGCGGCGTCGTAGCCGGTCATCGGGCCGGCGGCCAGGCCGGCGGCGCGGACGCCGATGATGAAGTACGCGGCCTGCAGGGCGGCGTTCAGCGAGGCGGCCGACTCACGGACCGGGCGCTCCGAGAAGAACATGTCCTTGGCCTGCGGGAAGTGCGGCAGCAGGGCCGGGAGCTCCTCGTGGAACTCGTTGTCCGCGGCCAGGATCGCGACCAGCGGGGCGGTCGAGGTCTTCGGCTGGTTGCCCTCGGCCATGTGCTTGACGAGGCGCGCGCGAGCGTCCTCCGAACGCACCAGGACGACGCGCAGCGGCGACTGGTTGAAGGCGGTCGGGCCGAACTTGACCAGGTCGTAGATGGCCTGGACCTGCTCGTCGGTCACCGGCTCGTCGGTGAACGTGTTGGCGGTACGGGCCTCGCGGAAAAGCAGGTCCTGGGCGGCGGGGTCAAGAACGAGGGACATCGGGCGTATTACCTTCCGGACGTACACGGGGGGAGCGGGCCGCGAACACGGGGGATCGGGCCACGACGATCACCGTACGGCGGAAGTGCGTTAACGTTCAACTAAATCTGGAGTGGGGAGACTCACGCCGGAGACCCGGAATAAGCCGTCACGCCTCGTCCTGCGCCGGGTCCGCCAGCGCGGCGTCCAGGCGGGCCCGGGCGCCCTCCAGCCAGTGCCGGCACACCTTCCCCAGCTCCTCGCCGCGCTCCCAGAGCGCGAGGGAGTCCTCCAGCGAGGTCCCGCCCGCCTCCAGCCGGCGTACGACCTCGATCAGCTCGTCGCGCGCCTGCTCGTAGCCGAGTGTGCCCGTCGCGGCGGAGGCCGCCGTCCCGTCGTCCGTCATGTGCTCCACCCTAGGTTTCCGTAAGTGTTCGGCCTGCACGCCGTTGCGCGCCGGCCCCTACCGCCGCCCCGGTCCGGGCGTGTGCCCCTACTCCGCGACCCGCACCGCGAACTCGCCCCCCGACACCCGGGCCCGCAGCGTCTCCCCGGCGCCGCCCGCGTCCCCGGGGTCCCGGACCACGTGCCCGTCGGCGCGCTGGAGCACCGCGTACCCGCGCTCCAGGGTCGCGGCCGGGGACAGCGCGAGGACCCGGGCCCGGGTGTGGGCCAGCTCCGAGTCCGCCCGGTCCAGCAGATGGCCCAGCACCCGGCGGGCGCGCCCGGCCAGCGCGTCGACGTCCGCCTCGCGCTCGTCGACCATCCGCTGCGGGTGCTCCATGCAGGGCCGCCCCAGCGCATGGGCCAGGCCCCGCTCCTCCCGGTCGAGCAGCCCCCGTACCGTCCGCAGGGACCGGTCCCGCAGCTGCCGGACCCGGTCCAGCTCCTCGCCCACGTCCGGCACGACCTTCTTCGCCGCGTCCGTCGGCGTGGACGCCCGTACATCCGCGACCAGGTCGAGCAAGGGGGAGTCCGGCTCGTGCCCGATCGCCGAGACCACCGGCGTACGGCAGGCCGCGACCGTACGGATCAGCTCCTCGTCCGAGAACGGCAGCAGGTCCTCGACGCTGCCGCCGCCGCGCGCCACGACGATCACGTCGACGTCCGGGATGCCGTCCAGCTCCTTGACCGCCCGCACGACCTGGTTCACCGCGTGCACCCCCTGCACGGCGGCGTTGCGGACCTCGAAGCGGACGGCCGGCCAGCGGCGGCGGGCGTTCTCCAGCACATCGCGCTCGGCCGCCGACGCCCGGCCGCAGACCAGGCCGATCAGCTGGGGCAGGAAGGGCAGCGGCTTCTTCCGGTCGAGGGCGAAGAGGCCCTCGGACGCCAGGGACTTCTTCAGCTGCTCCAGCCGCACCAGCAGCTCGCCGATGCCGACCGGCCGTATCTCCGTCGCCCGCAGCGAGAGCTGCCCCCGGGGCGCGTACCACTCCGGCTTGGCCAGCACGACGACCCGCGCGCCCTCCGAGACGACATCGGCGATCCGGTCGAAGACCTGCCGGAAGCACGTCACGCTCACCGAGATGTCGTGCGACGGGTCGCGCAGCGTCAGGAACACCACACCGGCGCCCGGCCGCCGGGACAGCTGGGTGATCTGGCCCTCGACCCAGACCGCACCGAGCCGGTCGATCCAGCCGCCGATGAGCCGCGACACGTCACCGACGGGCAGCGGGGCTTCCGGAGAAGTGTTCAGAGCCATGCGAGCGAGCGTAACGGCCGGGACGGACAACAGGCCCTTCCCCGTTCAGCGGGCCACGCCCCGCCGCCCCCGCTGCACCAGCACCACCACGAGCCCCACCACCAGCCAGCAGGCACCCACCACCTGGGCGCTCCCCGACGCCTCCACGATCACCGCCACCAGCACCCCGGCACCGACCACCGGCACTACCAGATGACGCCACCAGCCCGGCTCGCCCTCCATCCGCCGCACCACGAACCAGCCGACCACCGACGCGTGCAGCAGCACGAACGCCGTCAGCGCCCCGATGTCCACGACCGACACCAGATGGTCGAGCCCGTCGTCGCGCCGCGCCGCCCACACCGCCGCCACCAGCGTCACCACGGCGGCGATCAGGATCGCCGTCCGCGGCACCCCGGAGCGTGCGTCGACCCGGGACAGCAGCCCGGGCAGCCGCCGCTCACGGGCCATCGCGAACAGCAGCCGCCCCGCCGCCGCCTGCCCCGCCAGCGCGGCGAACGCCGCCCCGATCGCCTTGCTCACGGCCACCAGATCGTGCAGCCAGGCCCCCACCGCGGCGTCCACCGTGTCGTAGAACGCCGAGCCCTGCGCCCCCGGATCCGCGGTCAGCTCCGCCGACGTCATCGGCTCCAGCAGGGCGGCGAGATACGCCTGCGCCACGAACAGCGTCCCCGCGAGCACCAGGCAGAACAGCACCGCCCGCGCCACCTGCGCCGAACCCCCCGTCACCTCCTCCGCGAACGAGGCGATGGCGTCGAACCCCAGGTACGAGAGCACCGCCACGGACACCGCACCCAGCACCGCCGTCGTGGAGAACCCGGAATCCCCGGTGAGCGGCGTCAGCCAGCCGCGCTGCGCCCCGTCCCGTACGAGCACCACCACGGCCGACACCACGAACACCAGCAGCACCACGATCTCCATCGCCAGCACCGCGAAGCCGACCCGGGCGGCGGCGCGCACACCCCACAGGTTGAGCAGCGTCGTCAGCACCACCGCGAGCGCCGTCCACACCCACCGCGAGACCCCGGGCACCAGCGAGTTCATCGCGATCCCGGAGAAGAGGTACGCCACGGCCGGGATCAGCAGGTAGTCCAGCATCGCCATCCACCCGGCGATGAACCCCGGCCCCTCGCCGAGCCCCTTGCGGGCGTACGCGAACACCGAACCGGCCATCGGGGCGACCCGCACCATCTGGGCGTAACTGAACGCGGTGAACGCCATCACGACGGTCGCGGCGACGTACACCAGCGCCACCGCCCCGTCCGACTTCGCGTCGAGCGTCCCGAACACACCGACGGGCGCCATCGGGGCGATGAACAGCAGCCCGTAGACCACCAGGTCCCGGAACCCGAGCGTCCGCCGCAGCCGCGCCCTCTCCGTGGAGCCGGAATCCGTACCGCTGTCGGTCATGAGCCCTCCGTAGTCGGCGTCGCCCCCCCAGTCTCCCGACCTGCCGCTCCCCCCGCCCGTCCGGTACGGCCTAACGGCCTCCCCTGCGGCAGGGGGCGGGCTCCCGACGTCCTGCGACTCCGCTTGCGGCGTTGTCGTCAGTCAACGACTTCCCCGAGCTCTCGGCTGCGCTCGAACAGGGGAGACCCCACTGCGTCGATTCCCTCCTCCGCCTTGCAACCGAAGCCGCAGGACGCCGCTCGCTGTCCGCCCCCTGCCGCAGGGGAGGCCGTTACGATGGGACGCATGACTGCTACGACCCCCCGACGCGTCCTCCTCGCCGCTCCCCGTGGCTACTGCGCGGGCGTGGACCGTGCCGTGATCGCCGTGGAGAAGGCCCTGGAGCAGTACGGCTCCCCGGTCTACGTGCGCCACGAGATCGTCCACAACAAGTACGTCGTACAGACCCTGGAGAAGAAGGGCGCGATCTTCGTCGAGGAGACGGCGGAGGTCCCCGAGGGCTCGATCGTCATGTTCTCCGCGCACGGCGTCGCCCCGACCGTGCACCAGGAGGCGGCCGAGCGGAAGCTCGCCACGATCGACGCGACCTGCCCGCTGGTCACCAAGGTCCACAAGGAGGCCGTCCGCTTCGCGCAGGACGACTTCGACATCCTCCTGATCGGTCACGAGGGCCACGAGGAGGTCATCGGCACCTCCGGCGAGGCCCCTGACCACATCACCCTGGTCGACGGCCCCGACGACGTCGGGAACGTCGAGGTGCGCGACCCGTCCAAGGTCGTCTGGCTCTCCCAGACCACGCTCTCGGTCGACGAGACCATGGAGACGGTCGGCGCCCTCAAGGAGAAGTTCCCGCTGCTCATCTCGCCGCCGAGCGACGACATCTGCTACGCCACGCAGAACCGCCAGATCGCCGTGAAGCAGATGGGCGCCGACGCGGACCTGGTGATCGTCGTCGGCTCGAAGAACTCCTCCAACTCCGTCCGCCTGGTCGAGGTCGCCCTCGGCGCGGGCGCCGGTGCCTCCCACCTGGTCGACGGCGCCGACGAGATCGACGAGGCCTGGCTCGACGGCGTCTCCACGGTCGGCGTCACCTCCGGCGCGTCCGTGCCCGAGGTGCTGGTCGACGGCGTGCTGGCATGGCTGGCCGAGCGGGGTTTCGAGGACGTCGAGATCGTGAAGGCGGCCGAGGAGTCGATCGTCTTCTCGCTCCCCAAGGAGCTGCGCCGCGACCTGCGCGCGGAGGCGGCGGCCCTGAAGGGCGAGTAACCGGCGCTTTCGGGTGCCGTTCCGGGAGTGATCGGGCGCGGCTGCCCGTACGGTGGATCACATGGAGATCTTCGGCGTGGACATCGGCGGATCCGGGATCAAGGGTGCTCCCGTGGACCTGGACCGCGGAGACCTGGCGCAGGAGCGCCACAAGGTACTGACACCGCACCCGGCGACGCCCGAGGACGTGGCCGGGTGCGTGGCCGAGGTCGTCGGCCACTTCGACTGGAAGGGCCCGGTGGGGATCACCTTCCCGGGCGTCGTCACGGACGGCCTCACCCGCACCGCGGCCAACGTCGACAAGGGCTGGATCGACCAGGATGCCCGCGCCCTGCTCGGCGGCAGGCTGGGCCTCCCGGTCACCGTGCTCAACGACGCGGACGCGGCGGGCATCGCCGAGATGACGTTCGGCGCGGGCCGGGGCCGCAAGGGCACGGTGATCATGCTGACCTTCGGTACGGGGATCGGCAGCGCGCTCTTCGTCGACGGCAGGCTCGTACCGAACACGGAGCTCGGCCACCTGGAGCTGAACGGCCACGACGCCGAGAAGCACGCCTCCACGAAGGCCAAGGAGGACGAGGACCTCGGCTGGCACCACTGGGCCCGCCGGGTGCAGAAGTACCTGGCGCACGTGGAGATGCTGTTCTCGCCCGAGCTGTTCATCATCGGCGGCGGAATCAGCCGTAAGGCCGACAAGTTCCTGCCGCTGATCGAGCACGTACGGGCGGAGATGGTCCCGGCGGAGCTGCAGAACAACGCGGGGATCGTGGGGGCGGCGATGGCCGCGAAGGCGGCCGCCTCGGACTGACGCGCGAGGAGGTCCGGCTCGGCGCCGGGGGCCCGGCTCAGGGCTGGGAGGGCCGGCTCAGCGCTGGGAGGGGCGGCGGGGTGCCCGCTCCGCCGTGCGGCCCGCTGGCGCCGGCGCGGCGGCGACCGGCCGGGCGGTGTGCGCGGCCTGCATCAGCCGCCGCTGCCGGGCCCGCATCAGCCGCACCTTGCGTACGGAGGCGATGACGCCGGCGACGAGGGTGCCGCCGTACAGCCAGCCGGCGTGGACGGCGAGTGCGGTGACGACGGCCATGGTCCGGCCGCCGAGGCCGCCGGTGCCGCCGGAGATGGGCGCGATGCCGACGGCGAAGGCGATCGGTACGCCGATCGGCGCCGTCACCAGGTCCGCCGGCCGCACCCAGAGCGCGGTCAGCGCGCTGACCGGCAGGAACAGCAGGCCGAACACGACCGGGGACTCGTCGAACAGCAGCCAGTCCGCGCACCCGATCAGGAACATCGCGGCCGCCGCGAAGAGCCCGGCGCCGATCCCGGTGAGCCGGGGGTTGGGCAGTCGGCGCAGGGCGAGCAGGGCGGGCGACGCCGGCCGCCCGGAGGGCGCGCTCATCACCCGGTAACCGAGGGCCCCGTCGGCCTTCCTGGCTCCCTCGGCCGCCCCGAGCGGGGACAACGGGGTCTGCCGGGTCTGCCTGCGCTGCGGGGGACGTGTCCTGTGCTGCTCCACCGGGACAACGTAGGTCGCCGGAAGGGCGGAATCAGGTGCGGGACACGCGCTTTGGCCGACCTTGGCGATGAGTTCGATGCCACACGGCGCAACGGGAACCGGATCGGGACGGCCGCTTAGACTCGGCCGCATGGTCCGGTCGTCCCGTGGTGAGCTGAGCCCGGGGCTGTGGCGGCGCGAGGCGGGCACGGTGCTGCGCCGGGCCGGGGCGCTCCCGGAGCGGGCGTCGGCCTCCGGTGCCGTCGTCGCGGAGTTCCGGATCGTCCCCGCTCCCACGGAGTGGGCGCAGCACGCGCACCGGCTGCACGAGCTCGTCTGGGTGCGCGGCGGGACGCTGACCTCCCGGGTGGGGGACCGCGTCTTCACCGTGTTCGAGGGGCACGGGCTGTGGATGCCCGCCGGGGTGGTCCACGCGGGCCGGGCCACGCAGGGCGCGCGCTTCCACAGCACGTTCTTCGCGCCCGACCGCACGCCGTTCGCGTTCGGGGAGCCGAAGGCGATCGCGATGACCCCGCTGCTCGTATCGCTGCTGACCCACCTGTCGCGCACGGACCTCGACGAGGCGGCCCGGCTGCGGGCGGAGGCCGTCGTGTTCGACGTGATCGAGCCCTCGGAGCACCAGCTGGCGCTGCGGCTGCCCGGCGACCCGCGGATCGACGCGATCGCCGAAGCCCTGCTGGACGATCCCGCCGACGGCCGTTCACTGGAGGAGTGGGCGCAGGTGCTGGGGATCAGCGACCGCACGATCACCCGCGCGTTCCGCCGGTCGACCGGGCTCTCCTTCGCGCAGTGGCGGCAGATGCTGCGGGTGCACCGGGCGCTGATGCTCCTTTCCGACGGCTTCGATGTGATGTCCGTCTCCGAGCACCTCGGCTACGCGCAGCCCAGCTCCTTCATCGTCGCCTTCCGGCGCGTCATGGGAACCACGCCCGGCGCGTTCTTCGGGGCGGTGGCGGCCTCCGGGGATGTCCGGAATTCCGTATCGGGTGGCGAGAACGCCGGATTGTCTGCCTGACAAGCGGAATATAGTGTTCTTCGAGTTAGGTAACCCTTAGTTGTTGCTCGCCGTGCGCGATGCTGCCCGCGTGCGGGAGAGCGTGCGGCCCGGCCCGTGAAGGCCGGGCGGGGGGTGCCCCACTCCGCGCCCCTCCGATCACCCGGACCTCCTCATGTTCACAAGCCCCTTCCGCCGTGCCGGAAGACTCCCGGACGGCCCCGCCGCACCGGCGGCCGCGCTCCACGGGCGAGACCTGGTGCTGCGCTACGGCGGCGAGCCGGTCGTCCACGGGGTCTCGGTCACCCTGGAACCCGGCCGCGCGACCGCCCTCGTGGGGCCGAACGGCAGCGGGAAGTCCACGCTGCTGCGCGCGCTGTCCCGGCTGCACCAGGTGGACGGCGGCCGGGTGACCCTCGGCGCCCCCGACGGAGCGGACGAGCGGGACGCGGCCCTGCTCAGCCCCCGCACGTTCGCCCGCGAAGTCACGCTGTTCTCGCAGTCGCGGCCCGCGCCCCAGGGGCTGACGGTCGCGGAGGTCGTGGGCTTCGGGCGCCACCCCTACCGGCGCGGCTTCGCCGGCCCCACCCCCGAGGACGGTGCCGCCGTCGACCGCGCCATGGGCGTCACCGGCGTACGAGGCATGGCGGACCGGCAGGTCGGGGAGCTCTCCGGCGGGGAGATGCAGCGCGTCTGGCTCGCGGCCTGCCTCGCCCAGGACACCGGCGTCGTGCTGCTGGACGAACCGACCAACCACCTCGACCTCCGCTACCAGTTCGAGACGCTCGACCTGGTGCGGGACCTGGTGGAGCGGCACGGCCTCGCCGTCGGGATCGTGCTGCACGACCTCGACCAGGCGTCCCGGGTCGCGGACACGCTGGTCCTCATGCACGCCGGCCGTATCCACGCGGCGGGCGCCCCCACCGACGTGCTCACCGCCGAGAACATCGGCCGGGTCTACGACATCCGCGTCGACGTCGCCCTCGACCCGCGTACGGGCCGGCTGCGCATCGACCCACTCGGGCGCCACCTCTCCTGACGAGGACGCCACTCCTTCCGGAGCAGCCGTGCGGCGCTCCGACGCATCGTTCGAGAATCTGAGGAAGAGGACCCTTCATGAACCGCGCCAGCCGCCTGACGGCCGCAGCCTCGACCGGGCTCGCCCTGTTCGCCCTCGCCGCCTGCGGCACGACCGACGCCGACGACGTCACGTCCAAGAGCAGCGCCAAGGCCGCCCCCGCCTCCAAGAGCTGCGCCGACGACACCACGACCACGTCGACGAAGCCGGTCTCCCTCACGGACGGCGTCGGCCGGCAGGTGAAGCTCGACAAGCCCGCCAAGCGCATCGCCGTCCTGGAATGGCAGCAGGTCGAGGACGCCCTGACCCTGTGCGTCACCCCCGCCGCCGTCTCCGACGCGAAGGGGTACAGCACCTGGGTCAGCGCGGAGAAGCTGCCCAGCGGTGTGACGGACATCGGCACCCGTGAGGAGCCCGACCTCGACACCCTCTACGCGGCCGAGCCGGACCTCATCGTCGTGGAGGCGTTCGACGCCAAGGACGAGATGATCAAGAAGCTGGAGAAGCGCGGCGTCCCCGTCCTGGCCACGCGCGGCGCGAACCCGAAGGACCCGATCGGGAACATGCGCCAGGTCTTCAGCATGATCGGCCAGGCCACGGGACGCACCGAGCGCGCCGACCAGGTGCTCAAGGAGTTCGACGACCACCTCGCGAAGGCGAAGCAGCAGGTCACGGACGCCGACCTGCCGACGAAGGACTTCGTGTTCTTCGACGGGTGGCTGGAGGGCAGCAACCTCACCGTCCGCCCCTACAGCGACGGCGCCCTCTTCACCGAGCTGGGCAAGGAGCTCGGCCTGAAGCCCGCGTGGACCAGCAGCGTCAACAAGGAGCACGGTGACGGCGGAGTCGACCCCGCCTACGGCCTCGCGCAGACGGACGTCGAAGGACTCGTCGCGGTGGGCGACGCCAACCTCTTCTACGCCAACGACGAGGGCGCCGGCGGCTACGTCACGGCGCTCCAGAAGAACCCGATCTGGAAGACGCTCCCGGCCGTCAAGGAAGACCGCGCCCACGCGTTCCCCGCGCGGGTATGGGGCGCCGGCGGCCCGCGCTCCAACGAGCAGGCGATCGACGCCTACGTCGACGTACTCGACAAGAATTGACATCCTCCCCGCCCTACAGAAGGGCGGGGATTCCTGGCTCACGTTGGCCGGGGACCTGCGGTCCGTCGGCTCTTACACGATCGGCACCAGCCGGGTTGAGACCAGCCCGGACCAGCATCACGCGGGCGGAGTTCTTGTCCCTGGGGGACACGGCTCCGCACGCGGTGCAGGTGTAGGTACGTTCCAAAAGGGGAAGTGCGTGCTTGGTTCTCGCTCCGCACGACGCGCAGTCCATGGTGGTGTGCGCGGGATGCACGGGACGGATGTCCCGTGCGTGCTTGCGCCCCATTTCGATGAGGGCGGTCTTGGTGGCGCCGATCGCGGCGTCGGCGGCCTTGCGAGCCATGCTGGTCTTCGCCAGGAACTTCGGGCGGAAGTCCTCAACCGCGATCGCATCGTGGTCGCGGACCACCGCCATGGCCCACTTGCGGGCCGTGTCCTGCCGCTGCCGCGCCACCTTCTTGTGCAGCTTCGCCGCCTGCCGTCGGGCTGTGCGGTAGCCCTTGGACGCGGCCTTGCCCTGAGCGGGGCGACGGCGGGCCACCATCCGCTGATAACGCCCCAGCTTCCGCGCCGCGCTCTTCCCATGGCCGGGGTGGGGCAGGTCGTGGGCGTCGGACGTGGTGGTGGCGGTCTCCCTGACGCCCCAGTCCACCCCCAGCACACGCCCCGTGGCGGGCAGCGGCTGGGGTTCGGTGGCCACGACGAACGACGCGTACCAGTGCCCCAGACTGTCCCGGTACACCCGCACCGAGGAAGGCGCGGACGGCAGCTCGCGGGACCAGATGACCGTCAGGACGATGCCGCCCGCGAGGTGCAGGCGGCCGTCCTTCAGGCGGAATCCGCGCCGGGTGTAGTTCAGCGTGGGCAGCGCCCCCCCCGCTTGCGCTTCATCCGGGGCACCCCGGCCCGCCGCCGCACCGGCACCCTCGCCTTGATGTCCTTGACCGCCTTGGCACGGGACGTGGCGAAGTCACGGATGGTCTGCTGCTGCGGAACGCTCGCCCCCTCCCGCAGCCACGACATCGACGCCCGGGCCTCGGTCAGCAACTTGTCGAGCTGCGCCGGACCACATGTCTTCTTCTCAACGGCATCGCGGTTCAGGCCATGGACCTTGCGGGACATCGCCACGCACTCGTTCCACACCCACCGACACCGCGCCCACTCCGCCTCAAGACCCGCACGCGCGGCCGACGACACACGCAGCCGATAGGAGTACCGGGCAAGCCCGGAACCCTGCTCAACCGCTGCTGTCGCCGCCATGATCCGCAACCTAACAGCCCCCACTGACAACGGAAGAGAGCGCAGGTCACAACCAATGCGCAGCGCACTCCGCCGCTTCGCGGCTCCGCCCCAAGGACCCATTCCTCCTTGCCCTGAAGGACGGGGCATCCTGGGAAAATCAAGGTGAGCGCCGTACGCACAGCGGGAGCGCCGCCGCGTCCGGTCAAGGAACGCGGCGGCGGCCCCGCCGGGGCGGCCGTCCTGGCGGTCCTCCTCGTCGCGACCGCCCTGGTGGGCCTGTGGCACCTGACCCAGGGCACATCGGGCGTCGGCGTCGGCGACCTGGTGCGCCACCTCGCCGGGGAACGCGACAGCGCCGACGGCGCGCCGGTCGGCGAGATCCTCACCGGCTCCCGCCTGCCACGCCTCTTCGCGGGAGTGGCGGTGGGCTTCGCCCTCGGCTGCGCCGGCACCCTGCTCCAGTCCGTCACGCACAACGCGCTGGCCTCGCCCGACACCCTCTCGGTCTCGGCCGGGTCCTACTTCGCCGTCTCGCTCGTCGCCGCCCTCGGCCTCGCCGTACCGCTGTGGGCCTCGGGCGTCGTCGCCTTCGCCGGCGGCCTGGCCGCGGCGGCGCTCGTGCTGCTCCTCGCGGGCCGGGCGGCGGGCACCTCGGGCACCCGCCTCATCCTCGCCGGATCGGCGATGGCGATGGCCCTGGACTCCGCGACCGGCATGCTCCTCATCCTGTTCAAGCAGAACACGACCGGCCTCTACGCCTGGGGGAGCGGCTCGCTCTCGCAGCTGAACATCGACGCGTCGCTGCGGGCCATCCCCCTCGTCGTCCTCGTGCTCTGCGCCGCCCTGGCGCTGTCGCGGCGGCTGGACGTGATGAACCTGGGCGACGACACCGCGGCCACCCTCGGCGTGCCGATCCGGAGCACCCGGGTGTTCGCCGTGGTCTGCGCGGTCATCCTGACCAGTACCTCGGTGACCCTCGCGGGCCCGATGGCCTTCGTCGGACTCGGCGCCCCCGTCCTCGCCCGCCTGATCGCGGGCCGGGTCCGCGCGCTGCGCCGCCACCTGCTCCTGATCCCCGCGGCCGGCCTGCTCGGCGCGCTGCTCATCCTGCTCGCGGACGCGGTCCTGCGCGCGGTGCAGGGGGCGGACGGGGCGGCCTCCATCCCCACCGGCGTACCGACCACCCTGCTCGGCTCCGTCGTGATCGTGGTCCTCGCGCTGCGGCTGCGCGACACGGGCCGGCTCCAGCAGCCCCCGCGGACACGGGTCGCCGCACGGTCCCGGCGCGCCTACCTCATCGTCGTGACCGGCGCGGCGGCCCTGCTGGTCGCGGCGGCCGTCGTCGGCACCCTGGCGGGGAGCCTCTGGCTGAAGACCGGGGACATCGCCCTCTGGATCCAGGGCACCGCCCCCGACCTGATCGGGGCGGCCCTCGACGACCGGGTGCCCCGGGTCACCGCCGCGGTCCTCGCCGGCATGGCGCTCGGACTCGCCGGATGCGTGGTGCAGAGCACCGTACGCAACCCGCTCGCGGAGCCGGGCATCCTCGGCATCACGGCGGGCGCCGGGCTGGGCGCCGCGGGCGTCGTCACCTCGGGGCTCGGCGGCGGACAGACGGTGCTCGTCGCGGTCGCCGTCGCGGCCGGGCTCGCCACCTTCGCGGTGATCGCCCTGCTGGCCTGGCGCGGGGGCTTCCTGCCCGACCGGTTCGTCCTGATCGGCATCGGCATGGGGTACGGCCTCAGCGCCGTGACCACCTTCCTCCTGCTGCGCGCCGACCCGTACAACACGCCCCGCATCTTCACCTGGCTCTCCGGCACCACGTACGGCCGTACGTTCTCCGACGTCGTCCCGGTCGCCGTGGCCCTGGCGCTCGCGCTGCCCGTACTGCTGTCCATGCGCGAGCGGCTCGACCTGCTCGCCGTCGACGAGGACACCCCGCGCATCGTCGGCGTCAGGGTGGAGCGCACCCGCTTCGCCGCCCTGGCGATCGCCGCGGTGCTCGCCGCGCTCAGCGTGATCGCCGTCGGCGTCGTCGGCTTCGTGGGGCTCGTCGCCCCGCACCTCGCCCGTTCCCTGGTGGGCGCCCGGCAGGCCCGCGCCATCCCGGTCGCGATGCTGCTCGGCGGGCTGCTGGTGTGCGTGGCGGACGCGCTGGGCCGCACCGTCGTCGCCCCCGCCCAGGTGCCGGCGGGGCTGATGATCGCGCTGGTCGGCGCCCCGTACTTCGTGTGGGTGCTCCGGCGGTCCCGCGCGTGACCTTCTCCGTCCCGTATCCCATCGCGCCCCGTCAGGAGCAGCCGCAATGCCGTCCCAGCGACAAACGCCCGTGAACAGCATCGTCGTGCCGTACGAACCCGGCACCGCGTCGGCCCGGCTCGGGCGCTCCGGGGTGGTTGAGCGCTGGGGCGCGGTGGACCGCACCGCCCACGCCCCGCACATCGTCGCCGTTCCCGGTGACGGCGAGGAGTGGACGGGCGCCGCGCTCGTGACCGCCCGCCCGGACACGGCGTACCTGAAGATCGTCGACGCCGTCGGCGACGTACCGGCCGTCGTCGAGGCCGTCGTCGCCCACGCGCGGGAACGGGGGCTCGTCCAGCTGAAGTGGGAAGGGTGGACGGTCACCCCGGAGGAGGCCGCCGCCGCGGGCTTCACCGCCCTGGACCCGCCGCTCTCGCAGTCGGAGGGCGCGGCCGGACCCGCCGCCGGTTACGTCCGCTGGCTGGACGGCGACGCGGTGACCGCGCCCCCGTACTACGGGCAGACCACCCACTTCACCTGCGGCGCCGTCACCGCCCTCGTCGCGCAGGTGCACGCGGGCGTCCTGCCCCGGGAGGCGCTCGACCGCCGGGCGGAGCTGACGCTGTGGCGGGACGCGACCAACTTCATGGCCTGCGAGCCGGTCGGCCTGGGCGTCGCCCTGCGCCGGTCCCGGCCGTCGTCCGAGGTCACGGTCCACCTCGACACCGACCGGCCCGTCATGCTCGACCACCTCGCCCCGGGCGACCAGGAGTGGCGTGCGCTGCTGCAGAGCGCCTCCCGTACGGAGGCCGAGCGCATCGGCGTCCAGGTCGACCCGGGCCACCTCCCCCTGAGCGCGGTCCGGGACGCGATCGGCCGGCAGGAGCACGTACTCCTGCTGCTCTCGCTCGCCGCGATGCAGGGGTTCGAGGTGCCGCACTGGGTGCTCTGCCACGGCGTCGTGCCCGGCGCCGTGGTGATCGACGACCCCTGGGCCAACGCGGCGACCGGAGACACCTGGGTCGACGCCCATCTGCTGCCGGTGCCGGACGCGTCGCTCGACGCGATGTCGACGATGGAGCCGGGGGGCTTCCGCGGGGCCGTGACCGTGTGCTCCACTCCCCGTACGCTGTGCCCCCGTTCCGAACCCCGGACCCCGGACCCCGAGTCCCGATGAGAAAGCGGCAGTGATGGAGATCCGTCCCACCACCGATGAGGACCTGGAGGTCTTCGTCGAGACCGTCCACACGGCCTTCGGGCAGTTTCCGGAGACCCCGATCGCGGACGGCGGACGCTGGTGGTCGGCGCTGGAGATGGACCGCGGCCTGCTCGCCGTTGCACCGGACGGCAAGCCCGTGGGCACCGCGGCCGCGCACTCCTTCGAGCTCACGCTGCCCGGCGGGAAGCTTGTCCCGGCCGCCGGAGTGACCGCCGTCGGCGTCCTGCCCTCGCACCGGCGACGCGGCGTGCTCAGCGCGATGATGCGCCACCAGCTCGCCGAGGTACGGGAGCGGGGCGAGTTCCTGTCGGTGCTGCTGGCCTCGGAGGCGCGGATCTACGGCCGGTTCGGGTACGGACCGGCGACGTCCACGGCACGGCTGACGGTGCCGCGGCACAGGGCGGGGTGGGCCGCGGCCCGGGGGGCCGGCGTCGAGGGCGGCGCCGGTTCCGTCGAGGTGCTGCGACGGGCCGGGTGCGGCGAGATCCTCGAAGCGGTCTACGACCGGTACCGCCGCGCGCAGCCCGGCGCGCTGTCCCGGCCGCACCGCTGGTGGGACCTGGGCGCGGGCCAGCCGCCGGTCTCCCGGGCACCTCGTTATGTCGCCGTCCACCGGGACGCCGACGGCACGCCGGACGGGTACGCCAGCTACTCGACCGAGTCCGGCACCCTGACGGTGGACGAGACCATCGCGCTCGGCGACGCGGCCTTCACCGCCCTGGCCCGGTACGCCCTCGGGCACGACCTGGTCTCCCAGGTCGTGTTCCGGCACCTCCCGCCCGAGCACCCGCTGCGCTGGCAGCTCGAGGACCCTCGGGCCGGCGAGGTCGGCGGCCACACCGACTGGCTCTGGGTGCGCCTGCTCGACGTACCGCGTGCGCTGACGGCGCGCGGCTGGTTCACGGACGGGGAGCTGGTGCTGGACGTGGACGACCCGTTCCTGGGCGAGCACGGCCGCTACCTGCTGACCGTCCGCGACGGCAGGGCGGAGTGCGTGCCCACGGACCGGCGGCCCGACCTGTCCCTGGACGTACGGGACCTCGGGTCGGTCTACCTCGGCGGCAACCGCCCGAGCACGCTCGTACGGGCGGGACACATCCGCGCGCACGACCCGTCCGCCGCTGCCCGCGCGGACGCGCTGTTCGGGAGCGACCTCTCCCCGCACTGCCTGCACTGGTTCTGACCGCGTCCGGCCGGGTCGGCGTCAGGGGCCGGGGGAGTCGATCGGGAGTACGAAGGAGATCTGCTCGCCCTGGTCCCTGTACCGTGATACGCGCACGTGGACGACGGCGCGCCTGGGCTGCCGTCGCGGCCGACCCCACCCTTCTTGATCCTGAGCGGACGTTTGTGGCATGAGTACTAGTATCGGAATCGTCGGTCTGCCGAATGTCGGCAAGTCGACCCTGTTCAACGCCCTGACCAAGAACGACGTGCTGGCGGCCAACTACCCGTTCGCCACGATCGAGCCGAACGTCGGCGTGGTCGGCGTCCCGGACCGCCGTCTGGACGTCCTGGCGAAGATCTTCGGCTCGCAGAAGCTCTTGCCCGCGACGGTGGACTTCGTCGACATCGCGGGGATCGTGCGCGGCGCGAGCGAGGGCGAGGGCCTCGGCAACAAGTTCCTCGCGAACATCCGCGAGTCGGACGCGATCTGCCAGGTCATCCGCGCGTTCAAGGACGAGAACGTCGTCCACGTCGACGGCAAGGTCTCGCCGAAGGACGACATCGAGACGATCAACACGGAGCTGATCCTCGCGGACCTCCAGTCCGTCGAGAAGGCGGTCCCGCGCCTCCAGAAGGAGTCCCGCCTCCAGAAGGAGAAGGTCGCGGTGCTGGCCGCGGTCGAGGAGGCCCAGAAGATCCTCGAAGCCGGCGACACCCTCTTCCACGCGGGCATCACGGCCTCCACGGAGAAGGGCCGCCTCCTCCACGAACTCCACCTCCTCACCACCAAGCCCTTCATCTACGTGTTCAACGTCGACGAGGACGAGCTGGTCGACGAGGACTTCAAGAACGAACAGCGCGCCCTGGTCGCCCCCGCCGAGGCGATCTTCCTGAACGCCAAGATCGAGTCCGAGCTGATCGAGCTGGACGACGACGAGGCCCTGGAACTCCTCCAGTCCATGGGCCAGGAAGAACCCGGCCTCGCCACCCTGGGCCGCGTCGGCTTCGACACCCTGGGCCTCCAGACGTACCTCACGGCCGGCCCGAAGGAAACCCGCGCCTGGACCATCAAGAAGGGCGCCACGGCCCCCGAGGCGGCCGGTGTCATCCACACCGACTTCCAGAAGGGCTTCATCAAGGCGGAGATCATCTCCTTCGACGACCTGGTCGAAACCGGCTCGGTGGCCGAAGCCCGCGCGGCCGGCAAGGCCCGCATGGAGGGCAAGGACTACGTGATGCAGGACGGCGACGTGGTGGAGTTCCGCTTCAGTTTGTGAACTCCGCCACGTCGCTGACGTGGGGGAGTTCAGTTCGAAAGTACAAGTGCCTGATGGGGCCGGGACGAACTCGTCCCGGCCCCATCAGGTGTCCCCGCGGTCCTTGACGAGGGCCTCGAATGCGAGGGTGAAGATTTCCCTTCCCCGTGCCTCGGCCGTCCCGCTTCTTACAACGGCCTTGTGCTGGCGGGCTCTCGTATGCAACTGTCGCGAGTTCGCCGGGGACTCCAACCGGCTCGTGAGGATGCGTGATCGCGAACGGCGTCCGGTTTGAGGCCGGTTAGTCTCCTTCACCGACCACTGCCAGGACCGTCGAGCAGCGGACAGGTTGCCCGCAGTGCCTTGCCACGGCCGCACCATCGGCGGCGGAGGCTCCCGCACCTTATGACGTACGTCCGTGAACGCCCCACCCACGACGTGTCGCCCTGCGATCATTGAGTCATCTTGAGTGAGCGACACGAATCGAGGAGCACCATGGCGTGGGCCTACGCGGAACTGGCCAAGGAAGCAGCCAAGCGCGGCGGTCCCACCGCGCTGCGCGCCTTCTACACCGGGCGGGGCATCATCATCGGCGGCGCCATCACCAGCGCCTCCATCGCGGGGACCGTTGCCTACGACAAGTGGAGTAAACGCCGCGCCGCTGCCGCTGCCGAAACGGCGTATGACGCTACAACGGAAACTCCAGCCGCTGGCGACACCCGGAGCGGGTAACCTGCCGATAGCTCCCGTACGGACCGACTCTTGTAGTGAGCGAATAGCTACCCAGCGTACTGGGGGCTCGCGTATTCAACTGTCGAGGGTTCCCCGAGGAGCCCAGCCGGCTGATGACCGGGTGTGATTGCCAGCGGCGTATCGGCTCCAAGTCCCGCCGGTCTCGTGGAGGAGGCGGCTGGTGGTCATGTTGTGGTAGCCGAGGGCGTTCGAGATGACGGGGGCGGGCAGTTCGATGAGTTGTTGTCGGATGGCGGCGCCGTGGGCCGCTGCGAGCGGGATGTCGATCTCGCGCAGGAGCGCGAGGACACCGACCCGAACGAACCGGTGATGCGGCTCCTGCGCGACGGCACCGCAGCGAGCCTGCGCCGATGGTTCCCCTACCGCGCCGAACTCGCGGCGATCAGGGGGAGAAGAAGGCAATGTGGCTGTCCCTCAATCTCTTGCCCGGCGTGCCGATCGCCGATGCGCGCCTCCAGGCCCGCGGCATCCAGCGCTCCTACGCCAAGGGCACCGCGGAGCTGAACTTCGTGGTGGCCGGCCAACCCGGCTGGGAGCCCTGGCCCACCTCCATGGAGCGCCTCGCCCGCACCGCCCGCCTCGACCTCCAGGCCGCCCAACAGCCCGCCGAGGACCGGCCGACGCCGCGCCGGGGGCGCCCGTCGAGATCCCTGACGAACTGATCGCGTACGCCCGGCACCTCCTTGCCCAGGGCATGGCCTCCAACGCTGTCGCGGCCGCCTGCCACATCTCCCGGCCCACCCTCTATGCCAGGATTCCTGAGCTCAGGGCTTTGCGTGCTGCAGCAGTCGGGGCTCGGTGAACCCCCAGTCCATCGCCATGGTGATCAGAGCCTCGCGGACTGCGCCGCCCCAGCCGAGTTCGTTGATCTCATACGGCAGCACCTCGGCGGCCCCATGCGAAATGCTGTCTCGACCGACCCTTTCGCCCAGACTTGTGAAATCGACGTACAGGGCCAGGTCGCGCGCGTTCCTGTGAAGGAGGCTACTTCTCTGATATCGCGTCTTCTGGTGCTCGCTCGCAAGATCAGCCGGTGGGCCGGAGACGAATACGGATGTCGTGGGATCCGGGCCTCCGCTCAGACCAGTCGCTGCCTGTGCAATACGTGGAAGCACGTACGCTGCAGCGCTACGAGCAACGCTCGGCAGGGCCTTCTCAATATCGCTGAACACAGCCGTGTCTCCCTGTGCAAGATCGGCCACGACATCCAGAACGACTTCGAGCAGGGGCTGCGCACCATGCAGCTTCACCGTGCAGTATACGTTGATTCGTTCATCAACGTTCACATCATCCGGACTTGTGGGGTAATACTCCTTGGCCAAGCGCACACGTGTCGCTGTGGCCTGAATCGGAACCCACGGAGAGGTAGCTGGCTCCACGTCGGTCCTGCCGAACATCAATTGATACACCGCTTCATTGATCGGTGACTGCTCAAGTGCCTCAACAACGGTCCGGGAGGTACCCCGAGGCAGACGGTGCCGCCCCCTAAGCATGTGCAGGTTGATGTTTGCCACCGCCCGCAGCACCAAGTCTCCTTGCGGCGGAACCTCGTACTGCCGCGGCAGGTGCAGGACGAGTTGCGGCAGCGGATTCTCGAACTTGGCCGGCTCGGTCAGCATCGCCAGCAGGAGGAGACGAGTTGCCCTCTCGTTGCGGCCCTCCAACCGAACGTAGACCGTCCCTTGGTGCAGCAGCGGCCTTGGCACCTGAACAGGATCGATCCGGACGAGCAACACAACCTTGTCACTGGAGCCGTCTATCGGGATCTCGATCACTTCGGGAGTCCACGGCGGGTCGAAGATCGTGGCCATCTTATTGACCAGCGCCTCTCGTGTCCCGTGAGGAGCACCGACGATCTTCTCAGGGACACCGGTCTTCCCCTCGGAGACACCGTAGAACAAGATCCCGCCGTTGGTGTTGGCCATGGCAGCAATGCCTTCCAGGCTCTTGTCACCGCTGGTCTTGTACTCGATGCGCAGGTTCTCGGGGATCCGGAGGCCCACGAAGTCCTGAACCATCGCGAAGGTGATCTGGTCGGCCGGCATGTGGAAGAGGCTGTGCATAGGCGCAGCATCGCACCCACCGGAACTTCGCGTTGAGGCTTTTCGAGGGAAGGGGGGGGCAATACTGGGGGCTCGCGTATTCAACTGTCGGGGGTTCCCCGAGGAGCCCAGCCGGTTGGTGACCGAGTGTGATTGCCAGCGGCGTATCGGCTTCAAGTCCCGCCGGTCTCGTAGAGGAGGCGGCTGGTGGTCATGTTGTGGTCACCAGGGCGGCTGGGGTGCACGACAGGATGTCGCAGAACGCGGCCATGCCCTGCAACGACAGGCGTTCGGAGGTGCCGGAGACCGGGCGGTGGGCCTGCGAGGCGGAGAGATCGATGCCGCGTTTGCGTAGGAGCGGCACCAGTTCGGTGGCCGTGAAGATCTGGTGCTGGGCCATGACCTCGCGCAGTCGTCAGGTGTAGCCGACCTTACGTTTCATGCTTGCCTGCCGGGCTGGGTCTAGAGAGCGGCGGCGATGGTGGTGTCCAGGTGTCGCCGCAGGGTTCGGGTGCGGAAGTCTGAGGACACGCAGGTGTAGAGCGAGTGGTGCTGGCGTGTTCGTGGCCGACTTGCCCTTGGACGAAGCGCGGGTCCCAGCCGTTCTCGACCAAGTGGGTAGCGTAGGACATGCGGAACGAGTGGAAGTCGATCCCGTCGTCTAGGCCCAGGACCTCGCGGTGGTCGATGAAGCGTGAGTTGAGCCGCTGGCAGTCGATGCGCAGGTCGCGTTCAGAAGGCCGGCCGTTGGTTTGTTGTGGGTGCCGAACAGCGGGCGGACCTCGGTGAACCGCTCGTCCAGAACGTCCGGGGTCCAGTCGAAGACGGTCAGCACCCCACGGCGTTTGGGCGGCGAGCCCTTCTTGGCCTTGCCGAACCGGACCTGGCAGCGGCCGTACTCGGCGCCGTGCGGGTTGCGGCCAAAGTCGGCGGCGTCGTTGTGCGCCTTCGAGCCGCCGCCGAGTCCGGCGAGCATGACGGAGGCCGCCGACCCGCACCGGACGTCCGGCGCTGACCGGCCGCCGTGCGGAGGCGCAGGGAGATGGGGCCCTGCGGGTGGCCCTCACTGATGGGAACAACCTGGGGGGCAATCACAGCTTGAGAGCGTACTCCTTGGTGGCCTTGTCGATCTTGGCAGCTAGTACTTCAAGGTCGACATAGCTCACTTCGCTCCAGTCGCTGAAGCGTCGCGTGATATCGACTCCCAACCCCGAGAGTGTTTCGACCTGGCTGCTCAGCTGGTCGATGGCTGCTAGGTAGCGGACGAGTTTCGCACGCTCGATGTCGACTTCGGATTGGTGTGTCAGCGTGGGGAATGTCCGGCTTGCGTATGCCAGTGTGTCGAGGAAGCTCTGACTCGTGTGGGTCCGTACGGCCTCATTCGCGATTGGTAGCGCCTTTTTGAGCTCGGCGTGTGCGCGGCGGACCCTCTTTCGTTCCGCCTCCTTGGCTGTAGCGTCTGCCGCAACCTGCTGGTCAAGCTTCGCGTGGCGGATTGCCTGCTTCTTGCGACGGTCAGTCTTGCGTACCTTGACGACGTCGCGAAGATCCTCCAGCCATGCCAGTACAGCCCCCTTGGCTGCGATGCGCCAGGCTGTCATCAGCCCGCCGAGAAACCCGAACGCAGCCCCTGCCAGCAGCTCGACCAGCATTGTGCCCCCTGTCCCCGTGTTTGAGTCGCGACAGAGTGTAGCTGGCGCCTCCGGGCTGATCCGGTCGGCCGTTCCAACGCGCCCGGAGAGCAACGGCGTTGTCAGTGCTGGCTGTCAGAATGCTCTGTATGGGTGAAGCGCTGTCGCTGGCCGACATCATGGAGAAGAACCCGATCGACCAAGTGGGGGAGCAGTGGTTGGCCGCTGCTGCCACTCTGCTCTATCAGCAGGGTGATACTGAGGCTGCGATTGCCGCCACCGACGTGCTTGCGGTCGATTTGACTCTCTGGAACTCAAACGAGTACGAACCGGACGAGTACATGGTGTACTTCACGGTGGAACCGAACCTGGTTAATCAGTTCACGGAAGCGGTGCTGGGCCGCATCGAAGGTGGCATGCACGCCGTCGTGCCCAGGCGGGCCAGCATGCGCATCGATTCGATCGAGGTCAGCCCGGTTGTCCCGGTTCCTAGCGCGGACTGGCGGAAGCAACTTCGCACGGCTAACGGGCCCATGCCGACGAACCAGGCTCGGAAGGTCCGCCTTGAGCCCGAGGATCAGCACCCGATCGAGGATGACCTGCACTTCACCAACGAGTGGGAGCACAGGGTCTACCAAGTGCTGAAGGAACGGCAAGCCACTCTGGCGGACAGCGAGACGATCGGCATCATGCCCCTGGGCAGGATGCGGCTGCTCGGGTCTACACGAGAGCCAGACTTCTTGGTCACTTATAGAGGGCGTGCGGGGGTCATCGAGGTGGATGGCCCCCATCACGGAAAGCCAGGCAGAGCGTCAAGTGATAGCAGCCGGGACAGCCTAATGATCAACGCTGGGGTTGAGTGGGTCAGCCGCCTCGACGTTCGTGATGTGCACTCGAAAGCTGAAGTCGAGAAGTTCGTAGACACATTTCTTGCGAGGCTCGCGCGACGGTAGAGACGCGGCTCAGCAGCGTTCGTGGGCTTCCTGCGCTGCGATCTCACCCGGCCTGGGCGTGCGCTTGGCTGCCGACAGGGGAGCCCCACGTAGGCGCGGTCGGATCAAGCTCGGCCTCGACCGAACTCGCCCGGCAAGCTACCAGCCGAATTCCATCTGAATGGGGATGCCGTCCACGATTCCGGACTGGGCGTGTGGGGCCACTCCGATCGACACACCGAGCTGGGTGGCGATTGGCGTGTACAGGTCGGTGGAGACCTCTGGTGTGCGCAGGGAGATCAGGAGGGCGTAGCTGACGGGCAGGCCGATGCGGTCGTTGCGCCTGTTCGCTTTCCACCAGCCTCCGACGGGGTAGACGGCAAGTGTGCCGCAGTCGGCGAGTTCGGTCGCCGATCCGCGCCAGATGTCGGCGTGCAGGGAGCCGAGGTTGCGGGCCCGGGGGCCGACCAGCCACTTGTTGTTGGACTCGAATGCCTTGGGGTTGCCGAGGCCGTCGCTCTCGTGTTCGGCTTGTTCGGCCAGTCGTCTCTGGAAGGAGTCGCTGGATTCGGTGGGGCCTTTGATGGCGAAGCGAAGGCCGTGTGAGGCGTAGCTGTAGCGGCCGAGCATGCCGCGTCGGCCGGGATTGGGCTCGATCATGTAGGCGAGCGTTACGCGCAGGTCGACGGTGGTCTCGGCCAGGTCGCGCAGTTGTTCCAGGGGCCAGGGCAGCTCGTGCAGCTTGAGTTCGGCCAGGCGAACCTGCCCGCCCTTGACCTTGTACGGCACCAGGGTGTTCTGGATGATCATGGTGACGGCGTTCGAGGCGCTGCTGCGGATACGGCCGGCGGTGGGCATGCCCCACCCGTACCGGCGGATCACCTGTCGCATCACGTCGCCCTTGGCGAGTTTGGGAGCGCCGGTCTTCTTGAACAGGCCCTGCTCGACCATGGCCGGGGTCCACTGGGCTTCGTGCACGAGAAGGGCGCGGACAGTCTCCGGTCGCAGTCCGGGGTAGGTACTCATCGCCGTGGCAGCAAGTGCAGCCGCCTGAGCTGTAGCTGCGCTCGTGGCGTTCGTCCAGGTCAGCTGGCGCGCCGGGTCGTGGTGGGTAGTCGCCACGCTCACCAGTTCGTGGGTGTCCAGGATGCTGTCGTCAGGGGCGACGAGCATGTTGCCGCCCTCCAGAACGATGTCGGGCTTGGTGATGGAGCCGTTGGTCAGCGCTACCGATGTCCGGCTGAAGGGGGACAGGGCACCGGGAGCCGCCAGCGGACGGAATCCGCTGAACAGGGCGGAGTCGGGGACGGCGTCCATATGCGTGCACGCCCCGACGGTGAGTACGTTGTGTGCCTGGGCGGGTTCCTCGATGCGCGACAGGTCGGAGAGGAGCAGCGGATCGAGCGTGCCGTCGTCGCGACGCATCTGGTGGGGGACAGCACCGCGGATGTTGCCAGCACTGACGATGATCAGACGTGAGGCTTCAGGATCGGGCGCTCCGACCAGTTCGATCCGGTCGTCCCGGACGGCGACGTCCGTGCCTGCCGCCAGGGCGTCCAGCGTGGCCGACCACAGGGTCGCTGTGCCGTCTACGCCGTTCTCCCCTTCCCCGGACTCCCGGGTGACAGCCATCGAGAAGACCCGTCCCGAGGGTGCGGGGCCTCCGTTGCCGATCTCAGCGGTCGCGACCGCGTTCGCAGTGGTCTCCGCACAGGTCCGCGGGGACACGTCGGGTGTGTGAGCGTCGTTGAGGATCTTCACGGACTCAAGGCCGTGACCGAGGACGACGGGACCTTGCGATTCAAGGGCTGCGGCGAAGTCCCCGAAGAGGGCGAGCCCGGCCATCTGCGTGCCGTGCCCGATCCGGTCGGCCGGCGTGCCGCCGGGGAGCACACTGTAGGCGCGCTCGTGCAACGCGGGCTTCAGCAGGGCGTGCTCCTGGGCTATCCCTGTGTCCAGGATGCATACCGCCGGGGACTCCGGTGCGGCTGGCTCGATGCGCGCGGCGAGATCCTTGACGAGGTCCACGCGGAACTCGCGGTCGACGGCGTAGAGGCCCTCGGCGAAGGTAGGGCTGCGGATCTCAGCAGGGCAGGCGTTCGTGGCCAACAGGAACGCCAGCTCGTTACCGGTCGTCGCGACGTGTGCCACCAGGCGTTCTCCGACATGGATCGCCCGTTCACTGACCCGCCAGCGACGCTCTTCGGCCAGGGAACGCAAGATGGCAACCGCCGTCGGCGAGATCCGCGGATCGAACCACAACTCCCACCACCGCTCCTCATCCAGCGGCGGCAGATCCTGCCGCTCCTGCCAGAGGTGCTCCAGCAGAGCCCGCTGGACCTGTTCCATATTGGCCACCAGCACGGCCTGCTTGGGGTTGCCGCCGGGGGTGTCATCCGTGAAGTCGGCGATCCGCTGGGTGAACGAGGCGACTTTGTCGAACGGGATCCAGACCAGTGCGTCCTGCTGACTGTCCTCGGTCTGCGGGTGGCTGCTCATGAGCGTCAGGCCGGATGCGTCCAGGCGCTCCAGGCTCAGCGGATGGTCGCGAGCCGCCTCGATACGCACCGCGAAACCGTCAGGCTGACGGTCCTCGGGAACCTGTTGCATGGACTGGGTTGCCTCACGGCGGGCCTTCTCCAGCCCACCCACCAAAGCATCGGCGTGCCCCTGCCGGTCTGTGTGCTGGACCAGGGCGGGGCCGTTTCCGCCCGCAGGCTCGGAGCGCGGCGTGAGGGTGGCGGCCTCCCAGGGCACGATCAGGTGCGGACTGAGCCGTGCGGAAGAGTCGGGCTCAGGCATGGTGGGAGGCGTGCCGCTCGCTCAGGGCTTCCAGCAGCAGCTGCTCGTCCACCACGTCCCGGTCGGCCAGGATGGCTCGTTTGGCTGCTGCTTCCGCCGCTTTGACCAGCTCGGCGTGACTCAGGCCCGATGCACGTTCTGTCACGAGGCCCCACCGTAGTGTGCTTGTGTCCATTCCGGCTAGACGTCGCTGTAGCACCTGTACAGCTTCCTTCCCGGTGGGAGGGCCGTAGGTGGCGATCATGTCGAAGCGGCGGAACAGAGCCTGGTCCAGAAGCTGGTGGTGGTTGGTGCCGGCCACCACGAGGCTCTCGGAGGGCGCCTCATCAAGAAACAGCAGGAATGAGTTGAGGATCCTGCGGGCTTCGCCGACGTCGTTGCCGGCCGCCCGTTCGGCTCCCAGAGCGTCGAACTCGTCAAACAGGTAGACCGCACGGGTCTGAGCCACGGCGTCGAAGACCAGACGCAGTTTGGCGGCGGTCTCGCCCATGAACCGGCTGATCAGACCGTCCAGGCGAATGGTGAACAGGGGCAGTTTCAGCTCTCCGGCCAGGGCCGCTGCCGTCATGCTCTTGCCCGTCCCAGGAGGCCCGGACAGCAGAATGCGGTGCACCGAGGTAAAGCCGAAACGCTCCAGCCGCGCACGCTGTCGCTGTTCGTGCAGCACGCGATCCAGTGAGGCACGCAGTCCGGCGTCCAGAGTCATGTCGTCGAGCTGAGTGTCCGGATAGCCTGCAGTCAGGAGACTGGTCAGCTCACCACGGGGCTGTACCACCGGGGTAGCGGCACGCTGGGTGTCTGGCTTTCCCTGCCTCTGTTGGGCGGCCTCGACCAGCTCGCGCAGCTCTACGGCGAACTTTCCCTGCCCCTGGCGGGCGGACTTCGCTGCAACTTGCAGAGCGACGCTGTAAAAGAGATCGTCGTTGGCTTCTGAGTGCGCCCGCACAAGAGCTTTCAGGTGATCGGCGTTCGCCGCCATACGCCTGTCACCCTCCGATGTGGACTGCCTGTAAGAAGAGGTATACCCAAATCAGCGGGCCCCTGCGCCTGCATCGTACGGCCCTGGGCTCCAGGCTGCTGCCCGGATCCACCACTGGCCCGGATGTCCGAATGAGTGGATCGCAGCGCGAGAACCCGGTATGGCCTGCTGGCCTGGGACCTGTCTCTCACCCAGGCCGCGGCAGGGCCGTCTGCCGGTGATGTCCGAATCATGCATGCCGATCGAGGGCCGAGCGCAGGAAACCTGCGCGCTCGACGCCCCTCTCAGGACCCGCGTCCCTTCAGTCCCGCAGTCTGCTTCCGGATCGAGGATCTTCGTAGCGAGAAGCGAGCGCTCGCTACGAAGATCCCGTTCCGCCCGGCCGGGGCGCTTTGCCACCCGCCGCTGCCCGTCAGGTGGGGCGGGAGGTGGTTGGCCCCTCCAAGGCTGGGTGAAGGGCACGCCGATCTTTCCCCTTGGCCCCGGGGTGTGCACGAGTGGGACTGCATGTTCACCGCAAGGAGTGGTTTGGTCAATTGCTCCTTGCTTGTCTTGAGGAGAGGGAGCACGGTTTCGGGTGCTGGGTGAATCAGGGATGACTGCGCTCGGCGGGCGGTGGCCGCAGTGGTGAGGTCCTTGAGCGGAGCACGCTTTGAGCAGGACGGGTCGCTGACGCGGATGGCTGTGGGCTGGTGCGCCGCAGGGGGGCGATGCAGCGGCCTGCCTCGCTCTCGGCACGAGCAGAGGAGGCGTGGGTGGCCAGCGTTTTCCAGAAGTGCAAGCGGGATGTCCGGGACCCGAGCTATCCCTGCGAGCGTCCAAGATGTGGCCACAGGTGGACGGTGCGATATAGGGAGCCGGGCGGCAGGCGGGGTCGGCAACGGGAGAAGTCGTTCTCTCGGAGGGTGGGCCCGGATGGTGCGGACGCCTTTGTCGTCCACGTCGAGAACGACAAGAAGTCGGGCACCTTCCTGGACCTAGCTCGGGGAACCGTGCGCCTGCAGATCTGGGCACAGGACTGGGTCGAGAGGCGAGCCATCGGTGACACGACTCGCCGCAACTACGAGGGCTTCATTCGCAACCACCTCGTGCCGCGCCTGGGACATAGGACTCTGGCCAGTCTGGCGCGACGCGACTTCGAACAGTTCGCCAAGAGCCTGCACGGATCGGGTGCGGGCCTGGCGGCTTCCACGGTCAACGATCGCATGCTCGTGGTGGCCGCCATGCTGGAGGCAGCCGTAGTCGACAAACAGATCCCGGACAACCCCGCACGAGGGGTTCGGATATCCCGAGCGAGGCCGGCAGCAGCGGATGAAGACGAGATCCCGACGCCGACCGAGGTCGACCTCATTGCGGCGCATATATCGCCGCAATACCGGCTCGCGGTCTACCTGCAGGCGTGTACTGGCCAGCGTCCAAGCGAGGCCCTCGCCTTCTCCACCGAATGTCGACGGTCCGGATTCGTCAGGATCCGTTGGCAGGTCAGCGCCATGGCCCACCGTGCGGACTGCCGCACGGTCTTCGTGCCGCTTAAGAATCGGACGGAGGGTGAATATCGCGACGTCCCTACTGCCCCCTTTGTTGATCAGGAGATGGACGCTCATCTGTCGACATGGAAGCCGGTGCCCGTGATCTTCACTGGGCAGAGGGGCAAGCGGCGCAGGCTTGAAGCCTTCTTCTCCCCGCGTTCCCACGGCAAGAGCACGATGCCCACCGCGTCCACCTACGGCTACCACTTCAAGAAAGCGTGCCAGTCGGCGGGCCTGGTCGGCCCGGACGGCAAGGCGACCTACACACCTGGCAGCCTGCGGCACTTCTTCGCCTCGACCGCCTTGGCCCACGGAGTCCCGATCCACGAGGTCTCACGCTGGCTGGGCCACCGGTCGGTCAAGACCACGATCGACATCTACGGGCATCTGCTGCCGAGCGCCTGGGGCCGCTGTCGTACGGTCCTGCAGAACGCGATGCGGCCGGCACCCCTCATCGAGGCGGGCCCGGCTGAGATGCTGACCGGATCCGGTGTTAGCACGCAGGTGAAGGGTCGAAGGGCTGCCGGTGAGGCGACTGAGCTGCACGGTGCTGGGATAGGACTTCCGTGCTGGGATGGTGCTGGGATGGCCACCCCAGAAACCACGTTTTCGCAGGTGGGAGCTCTGCACCAAACGTTCCGCTTCAACGTGTGATCGCGTATTCAGAAGGGCCTGACCTGCGAGGATGCAGGCCAGGCCCTTCTGCTGTCCGCAACAGTCCGCAGAACCGGGAGCAGCTACGTGTCGTAGACCGTGGAGCGGTGTCCGACGTGTACGACCCACACCACCAGCTCTCCGTTGTCGATCGTGTAGACGACACGGTAGTCGCCGACCCGTAGGCGGCGGCGCTCAGGCTGGGATACGAGGGCGGTGGTGTTGAAGCCGAAGGGGTCGCTTTCAAGCTGTGTCAGTTTGGCCAGGATACGAAGCGCCATGTCGCGCGGGATCTTGCGCAGCTCGGCCTGGGCCTCGGGCCGGAACACCGTGCGATAGTCACTCACTGCGTGCCAGCGTCTCCCTCATCACGTCCTCGATCGGGACGCCGGCGGCCGGGCTCGCCATGCGCTCGTCGATGATGCGGTTGATCTCGCGCTCTTCCCACTCCTGGTACTTGCGCAGCACCTCGATCGAGACCACTGCGGCGACCTGCTTGCCACGACGGGTGATGACCGTGGGCACGTCGTCGCGGTCGGCCCGCTCGACGACTTCGGCCAGGTGGGAGCGTACGTCGCGGATGGACTCTATGGGTAGCGGCTGAGTCATACTTCAAAGGTACCAAGTGTGCCATGTGTACACAACTGGAGGAGAAACCGCCGGGCCCGACGTGGGCGCGTGCGGCTTCGGAGTTGCTGATGGATGCTGGTTTGCACGGACATGAGTACGCGGTCGATGCGGCCGTCGCCGAGGCCGCGCTGCGTCAGCACCGCCCCGTGGTCATGTCGACGTCCGATATCGAAATTCTGTAGGTCGACACCTGAGCGGATGCCGAGGTCAGACCTCCTTGATCTGCACGCGGTCACCGCACAGTTTCGACCAGTCGTCGCGGTCTGAGGTCAGTACAAGGACGGGTGCCGGGGAACGGAGCGCCATCGCGGCGACGAGGGCGTCGATGGCGTACTTGTGGCCGTGTAGGCCGTCGGCGTCGCTCAGCAGCTGCACCGCCGTGAGGCTGTCCGCCTGGGTGACGTCCTGGACCTGAAGGCGGGAGAGAAGCCAGCGCAGTCGGGCGGCGTCCGTCTTCCCGTGGACGGCCTCCACCACCGTCAGGGCCGACACGAGGATGGGCACGCCCACGCGACGAGCGGCCTCGATTCGGGTCACCATCTGACGGTCGTTGCGCAGGAGCAGCGACAGTGCCTGGGAGTCCAGGACCAGGGTCCTGGCCGCGGGCTCCTTCATGCGGCGCTGTCGTTCGACGCGTAGGCCGCCGGTGTGTCACCGAACAGTTCGCTCTGCGCGGCCTGGACTTCGGCCTCGCTCAGCGGCTCGTGCTCGGCTTCGTAGGCGGCCACGATCTCGGCGAGGCCGTCCATGGCGAGCTGATGCCGGACCGCCGCTGTCACGTACGCGGACACGCCGCGCTTGCCGGTACGTGTGCGCAGAGCACCTAGGAGTTCCGCGGGCATCGAGACGGAGATGTTCTCCGTGCCTCCGGGGCGGGGTGACTTCATGACTGCAAGCCTAGTACAGAAACTATTACAGCGTCTGGAGTGCTGTGCGGCCTGGACCCAGGGCGGGGTTTGACGCGTCGTCTTGGCGCTTCCGGATCTCTTGCAACCTGCAGTGAATCCCGTGCCGGCATGGTGCTGGGATGCGCCCATATAACCGCCGGTCAGCGTGGCTGTGGTGGAGCTCCGCTTCAACGTGTAGCAGGTCGGTTACTGCAAGCCGACATCGCTGGTCAGACGGGTCGGACTCGGGTGAGCCCTGCCCTACCGCATGTCCGTGCCGACTTGGTGCTGACTCAGCCGCGGCAGGGTGGAGCGAGCTTCTCCAGGTCACCATGCGCCACTCGACCCCGGACGCAGAGTGAGGAAGAACTGTGAAGAGTGTCCGAGTCGCTACTGTGCGAATGCGAAGTGCGGCGTTCGTCCGGGCGGATCAAGGACCGGCCGGGCTCAGGATGTGAGATTTCCCTGGGTCGTACAACCAAACCGCCGACTCAGTGGTCGGTGTGGTTATGGAGACCCTCTCCCCGGCCGGGGAGAGGGTCTCCAGGGTGCGGTGACGCCCATGACGGGGGGGTTCGAGCGGGTGTGCACGGCCGCGCTTCTCCGCTGCCGCTTCTACCCGCTTTGGGATGCTTGAAACCTGATGGGCTATGCTCCCGCAACCGTCTCACCTCGCGCTGGCAGGCTCCGTGGCCGTCGCGCATGCCTCGCAGGAGGCGCAACGGTTCACGATCGGAAGGACGAAGATGGTGCGTTGCTCAGTAGCAACGATTTCTTGGGAGCGCGTTCATCTCAGCCTGGTGGTGACGATCTCGGGCTTCAGCGGGGACCCTGACGATCTCCGCTTCATCATTGTTGACGGCGGGCGTGACTTCCCGGTGAACGTCAAGCGTATCGATGCCGAACAGTATCTCCTGGAATTCAACGTCACGAATTTCACGGACCGGCGCCAGATACCCAACGGCACGTGGCGGATCGTTCCCGTTCTCGACGAGGAGCGACTGCCGGGCGCCACCTTCGACCTCAAGGCCACTGACCGGCTCGAGGATGCTTCCCGGGTCTTTCTCTACGACCGCAACCGTTCCGTCTACGTGACCGCGTTCGGGCTGTCGGACGACGACGAGAACCCCGAGTTCCTCATGCGGACGTACCAGCTGAACCGCGGTACGGGGCCGGCCAAGAACGCGGCGAAGAAGCCGCTCGGCAAGCGCCTGGCGCTGAAGGTGCTGCCGCGGCCCCGGCGCCGCAAGCTCGCCAACCGCTTCTACCGGCTCTCGCGCCGTCTGAACCCGCCGCGGGGCAACAGGATCCTGTTCGCCTCGGAGATGCGTACCGGGCTCGGCGGCAACCTGGCCCGGGTCCACGACCGGATGATCGAGCGGGGCCTCGACGAGAAGTACACGTTCCGCCGCTCGTTCCGGATCCCGGCGACGGCGAACAAGTGGAGCACGCTTCGGCTGATCTACCTGCTCGCGACGTCGGACACCGTCCTGATGGACGACTACTTCGGGCTCCTCGGGAACCTGAGCATCGCGCCGGAGACGAAGATCATCCAGCTCTGGCACGCCGGAAGCGGGTTCAAGGCGGTCGGCTACAGCCGGTTCGGGAAGTACGGTTCGCCGAAGCTGTCCAACGCGCACCGGAAGTACACCTACGTCATCACCGGGTCCCAGCACCTGGTGCCGGTGTACGCCGAGGCGTTCGGCATCGAGGAGTCGGCGGTCGTGCCGACCGGTCTGCCCCGTATCGACACGTTCCTCGACGAGGAGCACGCCCGTAAGGTCAACGACGACTTCTTCGAGGCCCACCCGCAGCTCCGGGGCAAGAAGATCGTGCTGTTCGCACCGACCTTCCGCGGGAAGAGCATCGGGGACGCGCACTACGACTACGACCGCATCGACTTCGCGAAGCTCCACGAGGTCTGCGGCGACAAGTACGTCGTGCTCTTCCGGATGCACCACTTCATCACGGAGGCCCCGCCGATCCCCGCCGAGTACGCGGACCGGCTGATCGACTTCGCGTCGTTCCCCGACACCAACGACCTGCTGCACGTGACCGACGTACTCGTCACGGACTATTCGTCGATCATCTACGAGTACACGCTGCTCGACAGGCCGATCCTGTTCTACGCGTACGACAAGGACACGTACTCGGTGATCCGCGGATTCCACCGCGACTACGACTCCGTGGCCCCCGGCAAGATCTGCGTGACCTTCGACGACCTGCTGAAGGCGCTGCAGGACGAGGACTTCGACCTCTCGAAGGTCGCGGAGTTCCGGCGGGAGAACTTCGACTACGTCGACACCAACTCCACCGACCGCGTCATCGACTGGCTGGTGGTCGGGGACCACGGTGACAGGGAGACGGGCGGTGGGCGCCCGTGGCTCGCTCCCGTACCGGACAACACGACAGCGGTCGACGAGCCGCTCAGTGACCAGTCGGAGGAATGAGACATGAACGTTGCCCTGCTGTTCGCCGGCGGTATCGGGTCGAGGATGAACTCCCGTGCCCTCCCGAAGCAGTTCCTGGAGATCCACGGCAAGCCGATCATCATCCACACCCTTGAGCACTTCGAGGCGCACCCGGAGATAGACGCCATCGCCGTCGCGATACTCCCCGAGTACCGCGAGCACATGAGCAAGCTGCTCCAGCGGTACGAGATCCAGAAGGTCAAGTGGATCATCGACGGCGGCCGGACCGGCCAGGAGTCGCGGCACAAGGCCCTCACCACGGTCGCCGAGGACTGCCCCGCCGACACCGTGGTGCTGGTCCACGACGGTGTGCGGCCGCTGATCGACGCGCAGCTGATCAGCTCCAACATCGAGACGGTCCTGGAGCACGGCTCGGCCATCACCTGCACCAAGTTCAACGAGACCGTGGTGTCGAGCGAGTACGAGCACATCGACGACGTGATCCCCCGCGACCACATCTACGCCGCCCAGGCCCCGCAGAGCTTCCGGCTCGGGGAGATCCTCTCGCTGTACGACCAGGCCGTCGAGGAGGGCGAGCACGACAGCATCGACTCGTGCTCGCTCATGCACCGGTACGGCCGCAAGATCTACCGGGTGGTCGGCCCCCGCTCGAACATCAAGATCACGACGGCCGAGGACTTCTACCTGTGCCGGACGTTCTTCGAGATCCTCGAGAACAAGCAGATCGGAGGTATCTGATCCAGTGACCATCGTTTCCAGCCCCGTCGTCGCGCACGACCTCGCTGAGATCCTCGACCGTGACCTGCCCTGGGGCGAGCTCTCCGGCCGCACCGTGCTGGTCACGGGTGCGAGCGGCATGCTGCCGTCGTACGCCGTCCGCACCCTGCTCGCCCTGAACGACCGGAACGGCGCGGGCATCACCGTGCACGGCCTGGTGCGGGACGAGGCGAAGGCCAGGCGGCTGCTCGCGGACGTGGTCGACCGTCCGGACTTCCGGCTGGTGGTCCAGGACGTGTCGGCTCCGCTCGAACTGTCCGGTCCGCTCGACTACGTGATCCACGGGGCGAGCGCCGCGCGGCCCGCCCTGCACGGGAGCCACCCGGTCACGACGATCCGGGCGAACCTGATGGGCACCTTCCACCTGCTCGACCTCTGCGTGGCGAAGGCCGCCCGCGGCTTCGTCCTGATGTCGTCGGCGGAGGTGTACGGCGCCCAGCCCCCGGAGACCGAGCTCATCGACGAGCAGAGCTACGGCGGCTTCGACATCCTCAACCCGCGGGCCTGCTACGCCGAGGGGAAGCGCGCCGCGGAGACCATCTGCGCGACCTACCGGGCGCAGTACGGCATCGACAGCCGGGTCGTCAGGTTCGGGCACGTCTACGGGCCGGGGATGGCGCTCGACGACGGGCGTGTGCAGGCCGACTTCGCGGCGAACGTGGTGACCGGCAAGGACATCGTGCTCAACAGCGACGGTTCCGGAGTGCGGACCTACACCTATGTGGCCGACGCGGTCGCCGGGATGTTCTACGCACTGCTCCGTGGTGACCAGGTGGCGTACAACGTCGCGGACCCGGCCGGTCTGGTGTCGATCCGGCGGCTGGCGGAGCTGTTCACCGAGGTGCGCCCCGAGCGGGGGCTGCGGCTGCGGTTCACGAACGAGGCCGACGCGCGCGCTTACAGCATGACCAAGAAGCAGGGGCTGGACAGCGCGCGCCTCGCCGCGCTCGGCTGGAGCCCGGTGGTCGGCCTGCCGGCTGGGCTCGACCGCATGGTGACCCACCTGGAGTCGGTGGAACCGGGCCTCTAGAGGCGAGCTGTCCGGCGGGCCCGTCAGGGTCCGCCGGACAGCCGTGCCCGCTTCAGGAGGACCTGAGCTTCCTGGCCAGCCGCCGCACCGGGGCCGGGAGCCGTCGGAACAACCGCCGTGCCGGCCCGGGCTTCTTCCGTACCACCGGGCTCGCCGGAACGACGTCTTCGTCGACCGTGAGGTTCCAGTACTGCTCGGTCTTCTCGCCCTTGCGCGGGTACTGCTCGCCCGGGCGGCGCGGCGCGAGCACGGGGCGTTGCCAGGCGATGTTCCGCCGTACCACCCGTGCCGGTGAGCCCACGGCGACGCAGTTGTTGGGGACGGACGACGTGACGATGGAGCGGTAGCCGATCACGGAGCCGTCGCCGATGGTGGCGCCGCCCAACAGGACCGCGTGCTTGGCGATCCAGACGTGGTCGCCCACGACGATGGACCGGGACGGGTTCAGGCGCTTCTCGGTGCGGACGTCGTAGATGGGGTGGCTGTCGTCGGCGCGTATCTCGATGTTCCTGGAGAGCATCACGTCGGTACCGAGCGTCACCGACACGCCCTCGACGGCGGATATGAAGGTGCGGCCGGCGCAGCCCACGTTCTCGCCGATCCTGATCAGGGACTCGTGCCCGCAGCGCATCTGGAAGCGGAGACCCACGCGCTTCTCCGAGGTCGGCGCGATCTCGACCCGGCCGTTGTTCCCGGTGAAGTTGACGACCAGGTCCTTGATGTCCGCCCGGGCGTCGATGACAAGTGTGTTGTTCGACCCCTTGAACCGGATGTCGATGTTCTCGTGTCGTACCTCGCCGTCGTAGACGATCTCGTTGCCTTGATCGTCTTTGTAGCGGTCGAGTGTGTGTAGTTGGAGCATTGCGATCTGAGGGTGCCAGGGGTGCTCCCGAACCGGGCCGGGGCCGGACCTGCTCCCTCGAACCTCCGTTCGCGCCTGCAGTGTCGGCCCAAGCTACCAGCGTCCGGGTCGGGGCGGCAGGGGCCGGGGCACGACGGTCCGCGCGGCTCCGGACGGGAAGCTCAGGCCCGTGGCCCCGCCCCGTGCAGGAAGGTGTCCACCACCCGCGCCGCCAGTGCGTCCGGGTCGGTCCCGGTGTCGGCCGGGGTGCCGTGGAGGGTCTCGCCGAGCAGGGCGTAGTAGACGCGCTGGAGCCAGTGGAGGTCGGCCGAGGGGTCGATGAGGTGGTCCGCGCGGGCGCGTTCCAGGACGGCGACGCAGTGCTGGGCCATGGTCTCGTGGAGGGTGGCCGCCTCGCTGCCGGGGGTGGCCGGGAGGCTCAGGGCGAAGGTCCATGCGCCCTTGACCTCCAGGACGTTGGCGGTGATCCGGTGCAGGGCCACCAGGGGCGGGGCGGTGGCGGGACGGCCGTCGTCCACGGCCTGGGCGAGCCGGCGGGCGGCCGACAGGGCCAGCGCGTCGGTCAGGGCCCGGCGGTGCGCGAAGCGGCGGTGGATCGTCGTCCGGGACACCCCCGCCTCGGCCGCGATCTGCTCCATCGAGGCGCCGGGGTCCTGGGAGAGCAGGCGCTCGGCCGCCTCCAGGATCACGCGCACGCTGCGCTCCGCGTCCGCCCGCAACGGCTTCGCCGCCGTCTCTTCCATGCTGCCTCCCGTGTCGGCCCTTGACTCCGAAACGATACAGGGGTGCGTCATCTCTGGTCTAAGTGAGATGATGCTGTTGCACATAACCCAAGAAGCTGTACGGTGATGTCTCAGTTGCTCGTCAGTCCAACCCAGCGAAGGGTCCTTCCATGCACACCACCGCCCTCGTCACCGGTGCCTCGTCCGGGCTCGGCGCGGAGTTCGCCGCCCAGCTCGCCGCCCGCGGGCACGACCTCGTCCTGGTGGCCCGCTCCGAGGACCGGCTCACCGCCCTCGCCGAGCGTCTGGAGGCCGCGCACGGCGTGCGGGCCCACGTCCTGGTCCAGGACCTCGCCGTACCCGGCGCGGCGCGCGCGGTGGCGGACCGGCTGGACGCGCTCGGCCTGCGGATCGGACTGCTGGTCAACAACGCCGGATTCGGCACCTGCGGCCGCTTCGAGGACATCGACGCCGGCCGGGACCACGACCAGCTGATGGTCAACGTCGTCGCGCTCGTCGGCCTCACCCACGCGTTGCTCCCCGGCATGCTGGAGCGCGGGGCGGGCGCGGTCGTGAACGTGGCCTCCACCGCCGCCTTCCAGCCCGCCCCGTACTTCGCGGTCTACAGCTCGGCCAAGGCCTTCGTGCTGAACTTCGGGCTCTCCCTGCGGCAGGAGTGCCGGGGTCGGGGCGTGCGCGTGCTCACCGTGTGCCCCGGACCCGTCGACACCCCGTTCTTCGAGGCCATCGGGACCCGCGACGCGGCCGTCAACGGTTCGATGAGCACGCCGGAGCCGGTGGTGCGGGCCGCGCTGGCCGCGCTCGACCGCGACCGCGCCTACGTCACGCCCGGGTTCGGCAACGCGCTGGCCGCGCACCTGCCGCCGCGCCGGCCGCGTGCCCTGGTCGCGGCCTTCGCCGAGCGCGTCACCCGTAAGGTCCTGGCCTCCTCGGGGGGTGCGGCGGACGCCTCGCGCGCCGAGCGGTCCGCGGCGTGAGTGCGCCCGCCGGCCCGGCGTCACGTACGGGCGATGCCTTCCGCGCGTACCACCCGGACGGCGGCCTCTCCGCGGCGCGGGGCCGCCGCGGAGAGGCCGTGTCCGTTACGCGTCAGCAGGCGCCCAGGTCCTCCCATACGCCCCACTCGCCGGTCGTCCCCGGCTGGTCGCCCTGGACCCACCACTTGGCGCGCCAGGTGTGGCCGTTGTACGAGACCGTGTCGCCGCCGTTGTAGACGCGGCCGGCCTCCCAGGCCGACGCGGCACAGTCGCCCGGGTCGCCGCCGTCGCCGCCGCCGGGGGTGCCGCCCCCGCCGATCTGGACGTCGATGCAGGCGTAGAACGCGTTGGCCGTGTCCGAGATGTTCCAGACGGCGAGTACCTTCTGGCGGCCGGAGTAGCTGCCGAAGTTCACGTGGTGGGTCTTGGTGGCGCCGGGCTGGGCGCCGTTGTCGTTGAACTCCGCGATCTTCGAGCCGCCGATGTAGTACTGCCAGGTGCTCGTCGCGTGCCGGGCCGTCAGCGTCCAGGAGAAGTCGGCGGAGCTGCCGACCGGGGTGGCCCTCCAGCCCTTGCTGTCGTTGTCCAGCTCTGCGAACTGCGCGTTGCCGCCGCTGCAGCTCCTGAGGCCCTTGGGGCCCTCGACGCTCTGCGGCTCGTACTTGATCTGGCCGCAGTCGACGACGCCCGACGCGCACTGGGCCTGGCGGCTCGGCGGCGAGGAGACGTATCCGTGCGCACTGGCCGTGGTGGCCGGCAGGACCACCGCGAGCAGGGGGGCGACTCCCGCACCGAGTACGAGGGCCAGTTTTCGCTTCGCGTTCATGCCAACTCCTTCGCTGAGGACTGCCGCGGGGTGACGGCAGCGGTCGGACATGCCCGCACCGGGCAGCGGCCTTGTCAGGGGGGTGCCGGCGCGGTGGGGGCAGGGGTACGGCCGGTGGCGAGGGGGTGCCGCCCGCAGTCCTCTCGCACGCCGTCGGACGCTCAGGGCGACCGCGGCTCACCTTAGGTCTAGACCATACTCATGGGTGTGTACTCGTCAATAGGGCTTGCACACAAGGATCTTGACGGCGTATCACATCGCCGGGTGGGTCATCACGATCCGCGTGATCTCCACCCGCGACCGCGCGCCCAGCTTGCGGTAGGCGCGGGTCAGGGCCGCCTCCACGGTCTTCACGCTGAGCGCCAGGCCCACCGCGATCTCCCGGTTGGTGGCGCCCTGGGCCACCCGCGTCACCACGCTCCGCTCGGTCGAGCTCAGCCGCTCCGGCCACGCACCGTCGTCCGGCCGCGGCAGCGTCGCCTTCCCGGCCCGGTCCCGCTCCGCCCGTACCCCCGCGACCCAGGCCCGCGCCCCCGCCGCCGTGAAGACGCGCAGCGCCCGGGCGAACGCGGCGTGCGACCCGTCCTCGTCGCCCAGACGGCGGCGGACCCTGCCCAGCGCCACCCGGGTACGGGCCTCCTCCAGGGCGTACCCCGCCGCCCGCAGGCGCACCGCGGCGTCCTCGTACCCCAGGGCCGCCGCCGCCAGCCCGCCGCGCTCCTCGCAGACCGTCGCCGCCGCCCGGTCCAGGGTGGCCAGGACACCGGCGCGGCCCAGCCGGACGGCCTGGGCGCGGGCCCGGTAGAGGACCGACTCCGCCTCGTCCACCGCCCCGCTGCGGGCCAGGGCCTCCGCGAGGTCGGCGTGCCAGCGGCGGGTCGCCGGGTCGCCCTGACCCTGCGCGCTCTCCAGCTCCGCCGTACGCCGCAGCAGCCCGGCCGCTCGGGCGTACTGGCCGCTGAACAGCCTGATCCGGCCCTCCGCGTGCAGCGCCCTGGGCAGGAACAGCCGGTCGTCGTCGTCCTCGCTGTGGCGCCTGGCCGCCTCCGCCGCCGCCAGGGCCTGGCTCAGGCTGCCGCCCGCCGTCTCGGCCAGCGCGACCGCGTACCAGGCGGGCCCCTGACTCAGCCCCGCCCGCTCCGCGATCCGCAGGCTCTGCCGGGCCATGGACAGCGCCTGGCGGCAGCGGCCGCGCTGGATCTCCAGCTGGGCGAGGCCGATCAGGCACTGGCTCAGGCAGTCCGCCGAACCCCGCTGCCGCAGCGTGTACACCAGCGTCCGCAGCTCCGCCCTGGCCTCGTCCAGCTGGTCGTGCACCAGGTGGAAGCGGTGCTTCAGATAGATCGGCCCGTTGTGGTGGCTCATCGCGTACGCGTCGTGCGGCGCGGCCAGGGCGGCGGCGAGCGTGGACTCCGCGGCGGGCCGCCCGAGGAAGAGTTCGAGGGCCGCCTGCTGGGTCAGCGCCAGCACCTCGGTGCGCCGGTCGCCCGCCCGCGCGGCGAGACCGGCGGCCCGCGCCGCGTAGTCGCGCGCCCGCTCCGCCGAGCCGCCCACCATCCACGCGTGCCAGCTCATCCGGTAGTGGAGCGGGGCCAGCAGCCCGGGGGCGTCGCCCGCGTCCCGGACCGCCCGGGGAAAGACGTCCGCGATCTCCGACATCGCCTGGCCCGACGCGTCCACGACCACCGTCCAGGCGCGCACCCGGTCGGCGGGCCGGTCCGCGTCCCCCAGCACCTCGTACGCCAGCTCCCGGGCGAAGTCGAGGTCGCCCGCGTCCAGCCCGTCCTCGGCGGCGGTCAGCCGGCGGGCCGTCCCGGTCTGCGCGGCGTCGGCCGGGGTGTGCCGCGCCGCCAGCCGCCCGAGCCGGGCCGCGGTGCCCGGCGCGCCCCGGCGCCTGGCCGCCGACGCCGCCTCCACCAGCCGGTTCGCGACCACCGGGTCCGGGCCCGCCGCCAGCCGGGCGAGGTGGTGGGCGCGCTCCACGGGGTCGTCGGCCGCCTCGGCCAGGGCGCGGTGCGCGTCCATCCGCAGGGCGTAGGGGGCCCGCGTCTCCAGCACCATCGCCGTGAGGGGGTCGGCGAACCGGAGCGCGCCCCGGTCCGGCGGGGCCAGCAGCCCGTGCCGTACGCAGACGTCGACGTCCGCCGCCGCCTGCCGGCAGCCCGCCCGGCGCAGCAGCTCCACCGTCGGGCGGACCGCAGCGCCGGCCGTGAGCAGCAGCTTCCGGGCCCGCGCCGGCAGGGCCTCCAGCCGGTCGAGCACGGGGCGGCTCAGGGACTCGGGGACCGGCAGCGGCTCCGACGAGTCGGGGAGCGGTGCTCCGGCGGCGGCCGATTCGTGGAGGCCGGCGGCGAGTTCGAGGGCGGTACGGGGGTTGCCGGACGCGGCCTCGTGCAGACGGGCGACCAGCTGCCGGGGCCAGGACGGGCCGCCGTGCAGGCCGTGCGCGTCGAGCACGTCCGCGATCTCGCGCGCGGTCATCGGCGGCAGCGGCAGCGTGCGCACCGGCTGCGGGCACAGCGCGCGGGCCGGTGCGGCGTCCGGCCGGCGGCCGTCGTGGGGCGAGGTGCGCAGTGTGGCGAGCACGGTGTGGCGGGGGCCGGCGCGCCGGGCGAGGAACACCAGCACCCGGGCCGTCGGCTCGTCCAGCCACTGCACGTCGTCGACGACGAGCAGCACGGGGCCGGTGTCGAGCGCGGCCAGCACCTTGAGTACGGCGAGGCGCAGGACCAGCGCGTCGCGGCCGGTGGTGGGGTCGGCGCCGGCGGGCGGGGTGCGGCGCAGCAACGCGCCTTCGAGCACGGCGCGTTCATGGGCGTTCAGGCAGGCCAGGGCCTCGTCGCCGGCCGTGGCCAGCAGGTCGATGAGCCCGAGGAAGGGGCTGTCCCGGTCGGACGGCGACGGCGAACAGCGCAGGACGCGGTGGCCGCGCGCCGCGAAGTCGTCCGCGAGGCGCGCGGCCACCGTGCTCCTGCCGATGCCCTCCGGGCCGGTGAGGAGGATGCCGCCGCCGCCCTCCAGGTGGGCGCGGACCGCGTCGGTCGGCGCGGTCCGGCCGGGGGCGGCGGGACGGTCGGTTCCTGAGCGGGTCATCGGGGCCCCTTCGCGCGCAGCCGTGCGCCCTGCTGCCCGCGCAGCCGGGCCCCGCCCAGGACGAGCCGACTGTAGGACCGGGTGGGGGAGAGGTCAACGGGACCTTCTGGCCGGGGCGTCGACCGGTCACGGCCCACCGCGCCGTGGCCGGTCGCCCGTATCAGGGGCTCAGCGACTAGCAGGCGCCCCCGTCCGTCCAGACCGCCCAGGAGCCCGGGGCGCCCGGCTCCGCACCGGTGGAGTACCACTGCGAGGTGTAGGTGTGGCCGTTGTACGAGACCTGGTCGCCCGGGGCGTACGGGGTGGTCGCGCTCCAGGCCGGCAGGTCGCCGCAGCCCTCGGGCGGGTTGCCGGCGCCGTTGACGGTCCAGGTGAAGGCGGCGGTGCCCGTCGCGCCGGCGGTGTTCTTCGCGGTGACGGTCACCGACGAGGTGCCCGCGGTGGTCGCGGTGCCGGTGATGCGGCCGGTCGAGGAGTTGACCGACAGGCCGGCGGGCAGGCCGCTCGCGCTGTAGGTGAGCGTCGAGCCGTCCGGGTCGCTCGCCTGGATCTGGAGCGAGACGGCGGTGCCCACGGCGGTCGTCTGGTTGCCGGGGTTGGTCACCGAGGGCGAGCCGGGCTGGCTGCCGCAGTTCCCGGGGACCGGGTCCGCACCGGTGACGCTGACCGCCGCCCAGGCGGCCTCGATCGCGTTGTACTCGGTGCAGTGGGCGCCGTAGAGGTCGGCCGCCGCCTTCAGCGAGTCGATGCGCGCCTGGTGGTAGTTCTCCCGGCTGTTGGCGTACGTGGCCAGCGCCTTGTACCAGATCTTGCCGACCTTGTCGTTGCCGATGCCGGTGACCGTGGAGTTGTTGCAGGTCGGGCTGTTCCCGTAGCCGTGGTTGCCGCTGCCGACGGCGGCGAGGAAGAACCAGTGGTTGAGCGGGCCCATCGAGTAGTGCGGGTCCAGGCTGCCGTTGTTGCTGTTCCAGCAGTCGGGCGAGGAGCCGTCCAGCGAGGGCTGGTTCATCCAGCGCAGCGGCTGGTTGTCGCCGCTGATGTTGATCAGCTCGCCCATGGTGTAGTCGGGCTGGTCGACGGGGTTGTTCGCGTAGAACTCGACCAGCGTGCCGAAGATGTCGCTGGTGCCCTCGTTCATGCCGCCGGTCTCGCCGGTCTCGTCCCACCCGGTGAGCGCACCGCTCACGCCGTGCGCCATCTCGTGCCCGGCGACGTCGAGTTCGACCAGCGGGCGCTGGTTGCCCTGGCCGTCCCCGTACGTCATCTGACTGCCGTCCCAGAAGGCGTTCACGTACGCGTTGCCGTAGTGGGTCCGGGAGGGCACGCCCCGGCCGTCGCCGAAGATGCCGCTGCGGCCGTGGGCCGTCTTGAAGTAGTCGTACGTCTTCGCCGCCCCGTAGTGGGCGTCGACTCCGGCCGACGCGGGGTCACTGGGGGAGCCGGTGCCGAAGGTGCCGGTGGAGCTGGTGAAGAGGGAGCCGGTGCCGCTGGTCGCGTGGTTGAGGTTGGTCGTGTAGCCGTTGCCGTGCGAGGGGTCCTGGAGGGAGTAGCCGCTGCCGGACCGGGTGGCGTCCAGCGACACCTGGCCGCTGTAGATCGAGCGGCCGGTGACCGCGGTGGCGGCCGCGGACGGCGCGGGCGCGGCGGACTTCGCCGCGGTGGCGGTACGGGCGGGCCCGGCCGGGCCCGCCGGCGCGAAGGTGCTCACCTCGTCCCTGGTGCGCAGGACCTTGCCGGAGTGCGCGTCCACCAGGACGTGCAGCCGGCTCGGCGTCTGGTCCGCGCGGACCCCGCTGACCACGGTCTCCCAGACCAGGGCGGAGCCGTCGCCGTCCAGCTGCACGGCGAGGTGCGGCTTCGAGACCGTGTCGGCCGAGCCGGTGAACGCCTTCTCCGAGAGCTTCGCGGCGCGCGACGCGGTCAGCCCGGGGTCGGTGGACAGCGCGGGCGCGGCCTCGGCGGCGCTGGTCAGCGACTCGTAGCTGCCGTCGTTCTTCAGGTGCACGACGACATCGCCGCCGTACGCCGGCAGCCCCTTGTACGTGCGGTCGAAGCGCACGGACGCGGAGCCGTCGCGGTCGACGACCAGGTTCCGGACCGTGAAGGCGTCCGAGGCGCCGCGGTGCGCGGCCCGCCCGTGCGCCGACAGGGCCTTCTTCGCGTCGGCCTCGACGTCGCGGCGGACGGCGGCCGACGGGTTCGTCGTGTACGGGGCCGGGGCGAAGGCATGGGGGCCGGCGGCGGGGGAGGGGGCGGGCGGTGCGGGGGAGGAGGCCGACGCGGAGGGGAGTGCGATGGCCGAAGCACACGCACAGGCCAGAGTGGCCGTCAGAAGCCTCGCGGCTCTTCGTATGTACATAGGAACGGGGGTGTCCTTTCACCTCGTACAGGCGGAATCCGGCCACCGTCCCGTGGGGTGGTGAGGGCGGTGCCGACGCACGAGTGTGGGGAGCCGGCCGTCGGGGCTGCCAGGCACCGGGCGAATGCCGAGGGGTTTCCCTATGCGGACTCCGCGCCCCCGATTGGACTGGACCAAATATGGGCAACGCTCTTGTCAGCGTGGCCGGATGTGTGCAGGATCCTTCACGCGATCTCCTGGTGTGTCAGGAAACCTGCACATGCGGGGAGTTGGGCGGATCGCGGCGAGCTCCTCATCACTGGACCCACTCACTGGACCCAAGGAGTCACATGTTCGGGAAGCGCAGTGTGATTGGTACCGCGGCCCTTGCCATGACCGCGGTCGGCGCGATGCTGACCGCGGCCCCCTCCGCCCAGGCGGCGCCGGCCAACTGCACGGTCTCCTACGGGGGCGGTGCCGGCAGCACGATCTCCAGCCTGTGCACGGGCGGCACCGGCCACCACCGCGTCCACGCGGTGCTCAACGCCCTGGACCCGCGCCTTCCGCAGCGGATCGTCCTCGGCGACTGGGCACCGGTCGGCCAGGCGTCCGTGGCCACCAACCCGTGGGGCTCGGGCTACATCCAGTCCGTCTGGACGGAGACCGTCGACTGGTGACCGTACGCACGACCTGGGGGCGGCTGCCGGTACGCAGCCGCCCCCGGGGGGTGTGTTCGGGGTGTTCCTACCGGTGGGAGAGCCCGCGGTCGACGGCCGTGATCAGCTCGCCGTCCTCGGTGTCACCGTCCAGCGACCAGAACATCGCGCCGCCCAGCCGGTGGTCGCGGATGTACGCGGTCTTGGTGCGCAGCACCTGGGGGTCGTCGTACGTCCACAGCGTGGTGCCGTCGAACAGCCAGGCGCTGCCGTCGCGGGTGTTGCGGTGGACCTTGTACGTACCGGATTCGGCCAGCTGCTTCAGGGCCTTGTAGTCCTCGTAGCCGGCCGCCCAGGTCGCCGGGGCGGGGCCCGCCGCCGGCTGGCCCAGACCGTCGCCGCCGCCGGTCACACCCGTCCAGCCCTGGCCGTAGAAGGGCATGCCCATCACCAGCTTGCGCGCCGGGGCGCCCCGCTTCAGCCAGTCCCGCACGGTCCGGTCGACGCTGTAGTCGCCCTTCGCGTACAGCGCGGACTGCTGGGCGGTCTTCGCCTCGCCGGAGACGTGGAAGTCGTAGCCCTGGAGGTTGACGAAGTCGAAGTCCCGCATGATGCGCGGCACGTCGAAGCCCGCGTCGATCTTCTCGGGGGACGCCGGGACGAACGCCGAGAGTTCGTAGTGCTTGGGCTTCGCGCCGTGGTGCCGGCCCCTCTGGGCCTTGGCCGCCTGCTTCGCGTACGCGTCGAGCTGGGTGCGGAACTCGTGGACCAGGGCGGTGAAGTTCCGCTTGTCCTCCGGGCGGTACACCGTGTCGGTGTCACCGGCGGATCCCGGCCATTCCCAGTCGATGTCGATGCCGTCGAAGAGACCGGCCGCCGCACCCTCGCCGCCGCGCGTCCCGTCCACCGGCAGGTTGCCCTTGATGTACAGGTCGATGCAGGAAGCCACGAGCGCCTTGCGGGAGGCGGCGGTGCGGGCCGCGTCGGAGAAGTGGGTGGACCAGCTCCAGCCGCCGAGCGAGATCATCACCTTGAGGCCCGGGTGCTCGGCCTTGAGCTCCCGCAACTGGTTGAAGTTGCCCGCGAGCGCCTGGTCGTCGGTGTCGGCGACCCCGTCCACGGAACCGGCGGCGTCGAGCGGACGGACGTAGTCCGCCCAGGCGTCGGCCTCGCCGGGGACATTGCCCGTGAAGCACTTGCCGTCCGCGCTCACGTTGCCGAACGAGTAGTTGACGTGGGTGAGTTTGGCCGCGGTGCCGCTCGTCTCCAGGTCCTTGACCTGGAAGTCGCGCCCGTAGACGCCCCATTGGGTGAAGTAGCCGACGCGCTTGTAGTCGGGCGCGGAGCCGTGGTGGCCGTGGCCGCCGCCGTGCTTGCCGTGTCCGGCCGAGGCGTTGGCGGCGGGGGAGAAGGAGGCCGCGAGCGTGAAGGCGCAGGCGGCGATGGCGAGTGAAGACAGTGTTCTTCGACGCATGACGCCAGAAGGTATTGGTCTGGACCAAACGCGGTCAAGGCTTTGGCAAAGGCGGTTTAAAGGCGTTCCGGCCGACCCGGGGCGGACTATGCGCAGGCCCGCTCAATGTCATCACTTCGAGTGAAACCGTGGCCTGCGCTTGCGGTACGGAACCCACGGTTGCGACGCTGTCGCAGTCCGTCAACCTCTTGGGGAGTGGCCTGTGGCTTTCGGTGAGCAGCCCGCCTATCTGCGCGTGGCGAGCGATCTGAGAGAGAAGATCGTCAACGGTTCGCTGCCGCCGCATACGCGCCTGCCCTCGCAGGCGCGCATCCGCGAGGAGTACGGAGTCTCGGACACCGTCGCGCTGGAGGCGCGCAAGGTCCTCATGGCCGAGGGCCTGGTCGAGGGCCGCTCCGGCTCCGGTACGTATGTGCGCGAGCGGCCGGTCCCCCGCATGATCGAGCGCTCCGGCTTCCGGCCCGAGGCGGGTGCCGGCCCGTTCCGCCAGGAGCAGGCGGCGGACGGCGTGCGCGGCACCTGGGAGTCGCGCAGCGAGCAGGAGGATTCGAGCGAGGAGATCGCCGCCCGGCTGGGGATCGAACCGGGCGACCGCGTGATGCGTACGCACTACGTGTTCCGGGAGGCGGGCGAGCCGGTGATGCTCTCCACCTCCTGGGAGCCCCTCGCGGTCACGGGGCGCACGCCGGTGATGCTGCCGGAGGAGGGCCCGCTGGGCGGCTGCGGGGTGGTCGAGCGGATGGCCGCGATCGACGTGGTCGTGGACAACGTGGCCGAGCAGGTCGGTGCGCGCCCGGGGCTGGCGGAGGAGCTCCTGGCGCTCGGCGGGGTGCCGGGCCATGTGGTGATGGTGATCGAGCGGACCTTCTACGCGTCGGGGCGGCCCGTCGAGACCGCCGACGTGGTGGTGCCCGCCGACCGCTACCGGGTCGGCTACCGGCTTCCGGTGAGGTGACCCGGGCCGGCCGGGCGCTCGTCCGAGGGGCAGGGCTCCGGTCCCGGCGGTGACGGAACCCCTGCGACGCCCTGGGGGCGCATTCACATGAATGCGCCCCCAGGGCGTTGGTCCGTTCCTGGCCGGATCGGTACCTCTTTGTGTAAAGGCGTATCCGTTGCGTGAAGGTCAGGCGTACGCTCGGGCATATGCGGACTGGAGTTTCCTGGAGTTCCTTAGAAGCGTGCACGTCGTTCAGGGGAGGGGCGCGATGCTCGGGAGAAACGCGATGAGCAGCGACAGCGGTGCGGTGCTTTCCTGGCTGGTGATACGGCAGGACGACAACGGCAACCGCTACCGCGTGGGCAGGTACGCCACGCAGGGCGAGGCCCAGCGGGCCGCCGACAAATTGCAGGACCGGGGACACAAGCAGCTGTACTGGGTGGAGCGTATCGAGCAGACCGCCCGGCCTTGAGGGGTGCGGCGCACGGGGCTAGTGCGCCGGTGCGCCATCGGAGTTGCTCGGGGGTGGGGATTTGCCGGGCGCCGGGGCGGGGGTCCGGGGGTGTCCCGGGTGCGCCGTGCGCCGGTACAGCGCGGCGACGGCGGCGCACTGCAGCGCCATCGAGAGCCCCATGGCCAGGCAGATGCCCGGCAGGCCCCACCCCGACAGGCCGTACGCGAGCGCGAGTTGGACGACGACCCCGCAGGCGGTGACGCGGGCGAGGATTGGGCTGCCACCGCTGCCCTCGAAGACGCCGCCCAGCGCGATGAAGCAGGCCAGCAGCAGTAGATACGGGCCCACGCAGCGCAGATAGAGCGCCCCGGCCCCGGCCACCGCCCCCTCGCTGCCGAACGCCCGCATGATCCAGGGCGCTGCGGTGAGCAGCGCTGCCGCGGCGGTCAGACCGAGCGCCGCGGCCACCAGCAGGGCCTGCCGCCCGATGGCCCGCCGTGCGTCGCACCCGGCGCCGAGCAGATGGGCGGTGCGGATGGAAGCGGCCTGGCGCACCGCGTAGAAGGCCATCGTCGCGACGTACATCGCCTTCGTCGCGATCCCGTAGGCGGCGACCTCGTCGACGCCGATGCGGGCGACGACCGCGACGAGCGCGAGTGCCCCCGCCATCCGTGCGACGAAATCGGCCGACATCGGCAGGCCCGTGGCGGCGGTCCTCCGCGCGTCGGCGGCCAGGCCGGGCCCGGGCTCCGCCGAGGCGGCCCGCCGCAGCACGCCGTTGCGGCGCAGCGCCACGAGACCGCAGACGAGCGCGGCCGTCCGGCCCAGCACGGTGGCGATCGCCGCGCCGCGCACCCCGAGCCCGAACCCCAGGACGAGCAGCGGGTCCAGACCCAGGATCAGCCCGTTCGCGAGGGCCGCGAGCTTCATCGGGGTACGGGTGTCGCCCGCGCCCTTCAGGATGCCGTCGACGACGTTGGTCGCGAAGAACACCGCGATGCCCGGCAGCGCGACCGCGAAGTAGCCGGTGGCCAGCGCGTGTGCGCCGCCGTCGCCGGCCCCGAGGACCAGCCGGGCCAGCGGGGCGCGGCAGAGGTAACCCCCCACGGCCACCACGGGGGTGACCACGGCCCACAGCGCCCAGCCGCCGCGTACCGCCGAGCGCAGCGCCGCCGGATCGCCCGCGCCGCTGGCCCGCGCGACGAGCACCGTCGTACCCGAGCCGGCCACCAGGATCACCCCGAGCAGCAGGTTCTCGACGTTGGTGGCGGCGGCCACCGCGGCGACCGCCGCTCCGCCGAGCCGCGCCACCCAGACCATGTTGATGATCCCGGCCGTGACCCCCGCGAGCAGCTCGAAGTAGACCGGATACGCGAGTGTCACCAGCGTGCGCCGGTGTTCCGCCGTCTCCATGGGCGCCCCCTCTTTCCGCTGTACCTCGAATCGAGGTACAGCGGAAAGAGATAACATGCGGGCGACGGGTGGGCAAGCAGGATGATGGACGCGGTAAGGAGCTCGGCGCGTGCTGGAACTGTCGATTCTGGGATTCCTCCACGAGGAGCCCCTGCACGGATACGAGCTGAAGGCCCGCATCCAGGCCCTCAGCGGCCACATCCGCCCGGTCAGCGACGGGGCGCTCTATCCGGCCATTTCCCGGCTGGTGAAGGCGGGCCTCGTCGATCAGCGCACCGAGCCCGGCACAGGGGCGGCCCCCCGCCGGGTCCTGTCTCTCACCGAGGCGGGGCGCGACGAGCTGTACGCCCGGCTCGGGCACCCCAAGGAGGCCGAAATCACCGACGCGCAGCGCTTCTTCACGCTGCTCGCGTTCCTCCACCACCTTCCGGACCGCGCCGGGCAGGCGGCCGTCCTGCGCCGGAGGCGGGCTTTCCTCGACGTCCCGGCGAGCTTCTTCTACCGGGAGGGCGAGCCGGTGCGGGCCGAGCAGGCGCCCGGACTCTTCCGGCAGGGCATGCTGCGCGTCGCCCGGGCCACCGGCACCGAGGAGAAGAAGTGGCTGGCCGAGGCGATCGGCGAACTGGAGGGCGGGACGGTGCCGGTACTGATCGACACGGTGGCGTGGGTGCGCATTGAGGGCGGCCGCATTCTGTGCGCGCGCCCGCGTGGCAAGGACGTCTTCTACATCCCGGGCGGCAAGCGGGAGGGCGCCGAGAGCGACCTCGAAACCCTTGTGCGCGAGATCGAGGAGGAGCTGACGGTCCGCATCGACCCGGAATCCGTCGCCCACGCGGGGACCTACGAGGCCGGCGGGCCCGGCCTCCCGGACGGCGCGGTGGTCCGGATGGCCTGCTACACCGCCGAGTTCACCGGTGAGCTGAGGGCCAGCAGCGAGATCGAGGACGTGGCGTGGTTCTCGTACGCCGACCGGGACCGGGTGCCGCCCGTCGACCAGCTGCTCTTCGACGACCTCAAGGCGTCGGGCGACCTGGCCTGACGCCCGGCCATGTCGTGGTGAGGCGCACGCCTTCGGGGCGGAGTGATCGTGGTGCGGCGCGCGGCGCCCGGTGTGTGCGCCCCCGCTTCCCGGGCACCCGTACGTGCGCACGGCCGTACACCCGTACGCCCCGCGTGTCGAGCCCGGCGGTATTTTGACCTGAATATCGGGTATGTGATGTTTAGTCCCCGCGCACAGGACGTCACCATTGCCGGCTCTTGGGAGTGATCGGCGTGACCGATACCGAAGGCGACCGCGCCGAGTGGAGCTTCCCGGCCGTCCCCGGTGCCGTGCGCACCGCCCGGCACGCCGTCCACGACGCGCTGCGCGACTGGGGGCTCGACTCGGCCGTCGGCGACGAGGCCGTTCTGCTGGTCAGCGAGCTGGTCACCAACTCCATGCGCTACACACCGGGCCCCATCGGGGTGCGGCTGCTGCGTTCCCACTCCGACGGCGACCACCCGTGCGCCGGCCCCGGACTGCTGGTGGAGGTCTCCGATCCGGTTCCGGATGCGCCCACCGAACGTACGGCGGGACCCGACGACGAGAGCGGCAGAGGACTCCAGCTCGTGGCCTGTGCGGCCCGCCGCTGGGGGACCAGGCGGGGAAAGAGCGGCAAGACGGTGTGGTTCGAGCTGGCTCTGCCTGGTTAGGAGTGAGGTGGGACGCACAGCGATCACCGGAGGTCGGGAAGAACCTGGCTGAAAGGGACTGAGACCGTGCTGTGATCGTGAACGCCGTGCCGGACGGGGCCGTAGTGCTGAATACTGCGGGCATGACCGGTCCGGTGTGTGAGCTGGAGGGGACGGTCGCGTGAGCGAAATACCTGGGACAGCGGGCGACGTCGTGTGGCAGAGCAGTCCGCCCGGCTCGATCTACGACTACATCAGAGTCGCCTCCTTCTCGATCGGGCCCGACGGGCTGATCGAGCAGTGGAGCCGCCGGGCCGCCGGTCTCTTCGGCGTGGCCGCGCACGAGGCGGTGGGTAAGGACCCGGTCGAGGCGTTCCTGCCCGGCGAGGTCCGGCGCGAGGGCCACCGCAGGGTCGGCGAGGTGCTCGACGGCAAGGAGTGGACGGGCCTCGTCCCCTTCCGGATACCCGGCGAGGACGGCACGCACGGGCTCGCCGAGATCTATGTGATGCCCAGTGAGACGGCCACCGGCGAGCGGGCCGCGGTCTGCATCGTCGTGGACGTCCGCGCCCTGCGCCGCATCGAGACGGATCTCGCCGCCTCACAGGCGATATTCGGCCAATCTCCCTTCGGCTTCGTCCTGTTCGGCACCGACCTCACCGTCGTCCGCGCCAACGAGCGCTTCGCCACCGTCTTCGGCGGCCGGGCCGACGACCACCGCGGCCGCACCGTCGACGACTACCTCACCGGCGCCGAGGCCGACCGCCTGACCGCCACCCTCGAACGGGTACTGGAGACGGGCAGCTCCGTCACCGACCTCCAGCTCGTCGGCACGGCCCCCGGCGACACCGAGCGGCGCCACTGGTCCATGAACCTCTACCGGGTGCACAGCGGATCGGGCCGCCCCATCGGCATCGCCGGCCTCGCCACCGACGTGACCCGACGCCACACCGCCGCCCGCGAGGCCGCCAGCGCCCGCCGCAACCTCGCCCTGCTCAACGAGGCGAGCGCCCGCATCGGCAACTCCCTGGACCTGGAGACCACCGCCCGAGAACTCCTCGACGTCGCCGTCCCGGTCTTCTGCGACCTGGCGTCCGTCGACCTCTACCAGGCCCTGCTCACCGGCGAGGAGGCGGCGCCCGGCAGCTGGAGCGCCCTGCCCCGGGAAGCCGGCGGCGGCTCCGCCGAACTGCGCCGCGTCGCCTTCGCCAGCGCCGTGTCCGACGCCCCGCCCCGCCCCGCCCCCGGCGCCTCTGACTCCGGCCCGCCGGGCGGGACCGCCGCACCCCCCGAGCTCGGCGCCGTCCACCGCTACCCCTTCGGCTCGCCCAGCGCCGTCGCGCTGCGCACCGGCCATGTGAAGGACGTGCCGGGCGACGACCGGGGCTTCGTGCAGTCCACGCTGGCCGTGCCGATGGTCGCCCACGACACCGTGGTCGGTCTCGTCCGCTTCTCCCGTACGAAGGGCAGCGAACCGTTCGACGACCGGGACCGGGCGCTGGCCACCGAGCTGGCCGCCCGCGCCGCCGTCTGCATCGACAACGCCCGCCTCTACCGCCGCGAGCACGAACGCGCCCTGATCCTCCAGCGCAGCCTGCTGCCCCCGGGCGACCCGGAGGCCGCCGGGCTCGACATCGCCTGCCGCTACCTCCCGGGCAACACCGCCAACGAGGTCGGCGGCGACTGGTTCGACGTGATCGAGCTGCCCGGCCACCGCACCGCCCTCGTCGTCGGCGACGTGATGGGACGCGGCCTGCGCGCCGCCGTGGCCATGGGCGAACTGCGCACCGCCGTGCGCACGCTGGCCCTGCTCGACCTGGAACCCGCCGAGGTGCTCTCCGCGCTCGACGAGATCGCCCGCGGCCTCGGCACCCCCGGCGCGGCCTCCGCTTCCGGCGGCGGGGGAGCCCAGTGGCCCGCCCGCGCCGCGCGCAAGTCCCGCGAGGCGGACCTCTCCGAGGTGTACCTCGCGACCTGCGTCTACGCGGTCTACGACCCGGTCACCCGGCGCTGCACCTTCGCCAACGCGGGCCATCTTCCGCCCGTCGTGGTCGAGCCGGGCGAGGCCGCGCTGCTCCTCGACGTACCGCCGGGCATGCCGCTCGGCGTCGGCGGCGAGCCCTTCGAAGAGGTCGAGGTCGAGCTGAAGGAGGGCGCCCTCCTCGCCCTCTACACCGACGGGCTCGTCGAATCGCGCGACCACCCGCTGGACGAGGGCCTGGCCGCGCTCCGCGACGCCCTCGTCGAACCGGCCCGGCCGCTGGAGGACGTCTGCGACCGGGTCCTCGGCTCGCTCCACACCCGGCACGGCGAGGACGACATCGCGCTGCTCATGGCCCGGATCCAGGGGCTGCCCACCGAGGCGGTCGGCGACTGGCGGCTGCCCCGCGAGCCCCGCTCGGTCGGCCGCGCCCGCGAACTGGCCCGCGACCAGCTGACCGCCTGGGGCCTGGACGACCTGGTGGACACCACCGAACTCCTGGTCAGCGAGCTGGTCACCAACGCCCTGCGCTACGGCGAGGGCGAGATCCGGCTCAGGCTGCTGCGCGACCGCACCCTGGTCTGTGAGGTCTGGGACGCCGGTCTCGTCCAGCCGCGGCGCCGGCGCGCCCGGGACACGGACGAGGGCGGCCGCGGCCTCCAGCTGGTCGGGCTGCTCAGTGCGGCCTGGGGGGCGAGGCGGACGCCGCGCGGCAAGACCGTCTGGTTCGAGCTGGCGCTGCCCGACGGCCGGCCGGCCGCCGAGCGCTCGGTGGAGGAACTGCTCAGCATGTTCTGAGCCGCCGGACACGCCCCGCGGCCCGGCTCACTTCGTCGTCTTCAGCGCGGCGAGCCGGGCCTCCACCTCGGCGCTGTCGCCCAGCGCGTCCAGCTGCTCGAACTGCGCGTCCAGCGAGGAGGCGGCCAGCTCCTGCTTGCCCAGGGCCCGCGCCTCCTCGCGCCGCACCTTGTCCTCGAACCGGCTCAGCTCGCTGGTCGGGTCCAGGACGTCGATGCTCTTCACCGAGTCCATCATCTGGTTCTGCGCCTGCGCCGACTTGGCGCGCGCCACCAGCTCGTCCCGCTTGGCCTTCAGCTCCGACAGCTTGGCCTTCATCTGGTCCAGGCCCGCCTTGAGCTTGTCGACCACCTCGGTCTGCGCGGCGATGGCCGGCTCGGCGGTCCTGGCCTCCTTCTCCGACTGGAGCTGGCGGCCGAGCGCGACCTTGGCCAGGTTGTCGAACTTGTCGGCCTCGGGGCCCGAACCGCCCGCCCGCAGCTCATCGGCCTTGCGGCTGGCGGCGAGCGCCTTGCCGCCCCACTCACGTGCCGCCCCCACGTCCTCCACGTGGTCCTGCTCCATCAGACGCAGATTGCCGATGGTGGCGGCCACCGCCTGCTCGGCCTCCGAAATGTTGGCCGTGTAGTCGCGGATCAGCTGGTCCAGCATCTTCTGCGGGTCCTCGGCCTGGTCGAGCAGGGCGTTGATGTTGGCCTTCGCCAGCTGGGTGACGCGTCCGAGAACGGTCTGCTTGCTCATGGCACCTCTCCTGGATGGGGTTGTGCTGTTTGTGGGCGATACGTCAGAACCGGCCGCCACCGCCGCGGCGGCCCCGCGTGCCTCCGCCGCCGAAGCTGCCGGGCCCGCCGCCCCCGCCGAAGCCGCCGCCCCCGAACCCGCCGCCGCCCCGGCCGCCGCCCCCGCCCAGCAGGCCGCCGAGGATGATGCCGCCGAGGACCGCGCCGCCCATGCCCCCGCCGCCCCCGCCCGCCATGCCGCCGGGGCCGCCCCGCCCCCCGTAGCCGTACCCGCGCACGTCCTGCTCGGCCAGCGCGCGCGCCTCGCCGGCCAGGGCGTCCGCCCGGTGCGCCTCGGTCAGCGCGGCCTGCGCGTCGCCGGTGCCCGCCAGTGCGGCGGCCCGCTCCAGGCGGCGCTGCGCCTCGGCCAGCCGGGTCCGGGCCTGGCTGCCCACCGCGCCCCGGTTCGTGGTGACGAAGTCGGCCGCGGCGGCGACGGACGAGCGCGCGGTGAGCATCGCCCCGTCGAGCAGTGAGCGGGCCCGTGCGTCGCCCTGTTCCCGCTCGCGCGCACCGGCCAGCGCCTCGTCGAGGGCCGCGTCCGCCTCCTCCACCCGGCGCAGCGCGTCGATCGGGTCGTACCGGCCGGCGCCCTGCTCCGCGCGCACGTCGCCGGCCACCGACCGGGCGCGGGCGATCCGGCCGCGCAGGTCGGCGGTGGACGCGCCCTGTGCGGTGCCTTCGAGCAGCCCGCCCGCGTCCGCGAGGTCCGTCTCCATCTCGGTGAGCGCGGCCGGCAGCTGGTCCGCCGCCTCGTCGAGTTCCCGGGCGCGCCGCTCCACGCCGTCGACGAGGGTGCCCGCCTGGCCGATCGCGCCCTCGGCGGCCCGCACGTAGACGGCTGCCGCCGCGTGGTCGCCGCCGTCCACCGCCTGGCGGGCCCGGTTGAGCGAGGAGGTGGCGAAGACCAGCCGGTCCTTGGCCTGTTCGGCGTCACCGGCGACGGGGGCCGACGCCTGCTCCGCGTACCGCTCGCGCATCGAGGCGAGCGCGGACTCGGCGACCGGGACGCGGCCGGTCAGCTCGCGGAACGCGGTCTCGGCGGCGGCCAGGGCCTGCGGCGCCTCGCGCTCCAGCTCGCGCAGCCGGTCGAAGTCCTCGGAGACCGCGTCGAGCCGGCCGTCCGCGTCCGCGCAGCGGCCGATGATCTCGTCCAGCATCCGCCGGCGGGTCGCGTCGTCCTCCGGGAAGGCGTCGTCGAGCTGCTGGCGCAGCCGGAACGCGGCCGTGAGCTCGCCCTTGGCGTACGTCACCGCCTCGGCGAACGGCGCTGCGGCCTCCTCCCCGAACTGGGCGGTGGCGAAGCCCAGTTCCTCCTCGCTGGTGCGGACCGCGTCGTCGGTGGCGACGAGCGTCTCCTTGGCCCGGGCGTCGAGCTCCGGCAGCGGGGTGGGCGGCGGCGCTGCCCCGCCCCAGCCGGTCGCGCCGGGTGTCGTACGGGTGGTGGCGCGCCGCTTGCGCCGCAGGAACGCGTACGCGGCGACGGCCGCCACCGCGCAGAGCAGGACGAGCGGCAGCAGGAGGTCCCCGGTGCTCGTGCCGCCGGAGCCGGAGCCGGAGCCGGGGTCGGAGGCGCCCGGGGTGATCGCCGGGGTGGGGACGGGCTCGCCGGCCAGGACGGCGGTGTAGCCGTCGGCGGCACCGATCGCCGCGCCCGCCCAGTCGTTCTCCTTCAGCGCCGGTTCGATCGCGGTGCTCGCCACGTCCCGGAGCTGGGCGTCGGTGAGCGGGGCGTCCTGGTCGACGGAGTAGGCGTACTGCCGGGCGTGGGTGGCGACGGCCAGCAGGACGTCGTCGCGCCCGAGACCGTTGCGGTCGGCCGTCTCGTCGGCCCAGTCCTGCGGGGAGCGCCCGGAGAAGTCGCGTACGTACGCCACGAAGAGCTGGAGCCGGTGCTCGTCGTAGAGCCGGTCGAGGGCCGCGACCACCTGGGGCCCGCGGTCGCCGAGGGCGCCCACCTTGTCGGTGATCTGCCCGTCTCCGGACAGCGTGACCGGGTCGTCGGCGCGGGCTGCGGGCGCGGGGGCCAGGGCCAGCCAGCACGCCGTCAACAGCACGGCGAGCAGGGCCCGGCCCGGTATGAGGATCCGGGTTCGACTCACGGGCGGCGTCACGTTTGCGAGGCTATGTCCCGCTTCGGGAGGCCGCGACACGAGGCGCTGCGCGGCGGTGGCCGCCCCTGCCTTTGGTGGCCGCCGGAGAACGACAGGTTTCCTTGCAAGTCCGCCTGTCGTTCTCGTACGGTGAATGCATGACGCAAGTATCTGGGGCGGCCCCCGGCCCCACGGCCGAGGAGGTGGCGGACCAGCTGGCCTCCGTGGTCGGCCGGCTGCTGCGGCGGCTGCGCTCCTCCTCGTCGGAGTCGCTGCTGACCCCGACCCAGCGCTCGGTGCTCGCCCGGCTCGACGACGGGGGCGCCGCGACCACCGCGGACCTGGCGCGCGCCGAGTTCGTACGCCCCCAGTCCATGCGGCTGACCCTGGGCGCGCTGGAGGGGCAGGGGCTCGTCGGGCGGGCACCGGACCCGGCCGACGGGCGCAAGTCCGTCATGTCGATCACGGACACCGGGCGCACCGCCCTCGCCGAGGTCAGGGCCGCCAAGCGGAACTGGCTCGCCGAGGCCGTCGGCGCCGAACTCGACGGTCACGAGCGGCGCACGGTCGCCGAGGCCGTCGCCCTCATCGAACGCCTGGTCGGTTCCTGACCGCTCGCGCCGCACCCGCGCCGGGGGCCGGCGCCCACCTCGCCACCCATTGCCTCAAGCGCCCAGTACCCCAAGCACCGCCCCCCAAGGAGAGCACCACCATGACCGCCACCGTCCTCGACCCGAACACCGCGCTGATCGTCGTCGACCTCCAGAAGGGCATCACCGCCCTGCCCACCGTCCACCCCTCGGCCGACGTCATCGCGAACGCCGCGACCCTCGCCGACGCCTTCCGGGCCAAGGGCCTCCCGGTCGTCCTCGTCCGCGTCACCGGCGGCGCCCCCGGCCGCAACGAGGGTCCGGCCCGGTCCGGGAAGCCCGCCGCCGACTGGGCGGAGATCGTGTCCGAGATGGGCCCGCGCGAGGGCGACATCGTCGTCACCAAGCAGCAGTGGGGCGCCTTCTACGGCACCGACCTCGACCTCCAGCTGCGCCGCCGGGGCGTCACCCAGGTCGTGGTGGCCGGCATCGCGACCAGCATCGGGGTCGAATCCACCGCCCGCTCGGCGCACGAGCACGGCTACCACGTCACCCTCGCCACGGACGCCATGACCGACATGAGCGGCGAGGCCCACGACAACAGCGTGCGGCGGATCTTCCCGCGCCTCGGCGAGACCGGCACGACCGACGAGATCGTCAAGCTGCTGGGCTGAGCGGATCCCGACGACAAGGAGCGCCGTAGCCCGCCGGGCTGCGGCGCTCCGCCACGTGGGTGAGCTTCCGGGGCGCCGCGCCGTGTCGGCGCCGCCTTCCCGCGCGAGGGCGTTTTCAGTAGTGGGGCGGAATCAGTGTGATCAACTGCAAATTCCACCAAAACACATGCAATCCGGCCCATTCCGGTGCGGGCCGGGCCGTCCCCGGAGGTTTCAGCCATGTCCCACGTCGGCGTCCCGCGCGGGACGGCCCGAAAGCGCCGCCTGCCCGCCCTCCTCACCGCAGGCGTCCTCACCCTCCCCGCCCTGGCCGGATGCAGCTCGGACGGGGACGAGACGGCGGCCGTCGCCGTCGTGCCGCAGGACGTGGCGCGTGCCGCGCGGGCCCAGGTCGCCGACGGCGGCAAGGTCACCTGGGCGATCGACGCGCTGCCCGCCACGCTCAACGCCTTCCAGGCGGACGCCGACAGCGCCACCACCCGGATCACCGGAGCTCTGCTGCCGACGCTCTTCCCGCTGGACGACAAGGGCCGGCCGCAGCTCAACCCGGACTACCTGGAATCCGCGAAGGTCACCGAGACCGAGCCCCGCCAGGTCGTCGTCTACCGCCTCAACCAGCAGGCCGTCTGGAGCGACGGCCGCGAGATCGGGGCCCCGGACTTCGTCGCCCAGTGGCGGGCGCTGAGCGGCAAGGACTCCGCGTTCTGGACCGCCCGCAACGCCGGCTACGAACGCATCGAGAAGATCGAGCGCGGCTCCGACGACCTGGAGGTCAAGGTCACCTTCGCCAAGCCGTACGCGGACTGGCGCTCGCTGTTCTCCCCGCTGTACCCGAAGCAGGTGACGGGCTCCCCGGACGCCTTCAACGACGGCGCGCGCACCACCGTCAAGGAGACGGCCGGGCCGTTCCGGCTGCGCGAGGTGGACAAGAAGACCGGGTCCGTCACGCTGACCCGCAACCCCCGCTGGTGGGGCAGCCCCGCCAAGCTGGACTCGCTGGTCTTCAAGGCCGTCAAGCCCGAGGACCGCACCGACGCGCTGGCCGAGGGCACGGTCGACGTGGCCGACGTCGACTCCACCACCGCCCACCGCATCGCCCAGGCCGCCCGCGAGGGCGCCGCCGGCGCACCCGGCGCCCACGGCCCCGGCGCCGCGCTCACCCCGGCCCAGGCCCTGCGTTCCTGGGCGGTGGCGCACGGGACCGACGAGGAGGCGGCCGAGGAGGAGCAGGCGGTCCGGGACGACAAGGCCGAGGCGGCCGAGGCGTACGCCACCGAGCAGAGCGGGCTGCGCGCCTACACGGTCCGCAAGGCGCTGGAACCCGCCTACACCCAGCTCGCGCTGAACGGCGAGACCGGGCCGCTCGCCGACGACCGGGTGCGCCGGGCCGTCGCCCGCGCCCTGGACCGCCAGGAGCTCGCCGACACCGTACTGAAGCCGCTCGGCCTGCCCGCGCAGCCGCTCGGCAGCCACCTGGCCGTCGCCGGGCAGCCCGCGTACAAGGACAGCAGCGAGGCGCTCGGCAAGCAGGACACCGAGAAGGCCCAGGCACTGCTGGCCGACGCCGGCTGGACGCGCGAGGGCGCCCTCGCGCGGAACGACGGCACCAAGGCCGGCAGCGAGGGCGAGAAGAAGAAGGACGCGGACACGAAGGCCGAGGAGAAGAAGGGGGGCGCCGGGAAGGAGTCCGAGGGCGACGACGGCAAGGCGAACCGCGCCGCCGGCGAGCCCTCCGCCGCCGACGGCCTATACGTCGTCGGCGACGACAAGCCCGGTGACGGCGCCACCCGGGTCCTCGCCCCCGCCCCCGTCGCCGCGGCCCAGAGCGACGCCCTGCTGCGCCAGGCCGGCCGCCTCGGCGCCACGGGCGTCTCCGAGGACGCCCGGGACGTCCGGGCCCAGGACCGGCAGCCAGGGGGAGCCGCCGGAGCCTACGCCCCGGCCGGCACCGCGGCCCCGGCCGAGGGCGCCGACGCGGCCCGCGGTCCGCTCGGCAAGAACGGCAAGCCGCTGAGCCTGCGCTTCGTCCTGCCGTCCGGGCCCGGCTCGGCCGGCCTGCGCAGCGTGGGCGAGAAGATCGCCGCGATGCTCGACACGATCGGCATCCGCACGGTGATCACCAAGGTCTCCGACGACAGCTACTTCCGCGACCACGTGGCCTCCGGCGACTACGACATGGCCCTGTACTCCTGGCCCGCCTCCGCCTACCCGGCCACCGACGACCGCCCGATCTACGCCAAGCCGGTCCCGGCGACCGACGGCTCCCTGCTCGTCGAGCAGAACTACACCCGCGTCGGCTCGGACCACATCGACCAGCTCTTCGACCAGGCGGTCTCGGAGCTGGACGAGAAGGCCGCCCAGGACCTCATGCGGCAGGCGGACGCCCGTATCTGGGCCGCCGCAGGATCGATTCCCCTCTTCCAGCGCCCCCAGCTCGTCGCCACCGCCAGGACCCTCGTGAACGTCGGCGCCTTCGGCTTCGGCGTCCCGCACTACCAGGACATCGGCTACAAGACCCCGCAGGCGGCGGGCACCCCGGCCCACCCGAAGAGGTAGCGGGCATCGGCCCTCGGAGTCAGCCCCGAGCCCGCCGCCGAGCACGAGGCCGTCAAGCTCTCTGCGGCCGCTGGAAACCGCCCGGGAAGCCGCAGTCGCGGGCGGCCCGTACCATGGGGGCTAGCCGTGGCGCGTCCGCCCGGCGGGCGTACGAGGACTCAAGACCGACTAAGACGCCTGAATCCCCGATCCGAGAGAAGCGCAAGCCACCCATGCCCACGCGCCACGACATCCGTAACGTAGCCATCGTCGCCCACGTCGACCACGGCAAGACCACGCTGGTCGACGCCATGCTCAAGCAGGCCGGCTCCTTCGCCGCGCACGCTGCCGAGTCCCTCGACGAACGCATGATGGACTCGAACGACCTGGAGCGTGAGAAGGGCATCACGATCCTGGCCAAGAACACGGCCGTGAAGTACCACCCCAAGGATGGCGGCGACGTCATCACGATCAACATCATCGACACCCCCGGCCACGCCGACTTCGGTGGTGAGGTCGAGCGCGGCCTGTCGATGGTGGACGCGGTCGTGCTGCTGGTCGACGCCTCCGAGGGCCCGCTGCCGCAGACCCGCTTCGTGCTCCGCAAAGCACTGACGGCGAAGCTGCCCGTCATCCTCTGCATCAACAAGACGGACCGTCCGGACTCCCGGATCGCCGAGGTCATCGACGAGACGTACGACCTCTTCCTGGACCTGGACGCCGACGAGGAGCAGATCGAGTTCCCGATCGTCTACGCCTGCGCCCGTGACGGTGTCGCCTCGCTGACCAAGCCGGAGGACGGCACGGTCCCGCAGGACAGCTCCAGCCTCGAGCCGTTCTTCAGCACCATCCTCTCCACGGTCCCGGCCCCGGAGTACGACGACGACGCCCCGCTCCAGGCGCACGTCACCAACCTGGACGCCGACAACTTCCTCGGCCGTATCGCGCTCTGCCGCGTCGAGCAGGGCGAGCTGCGCAAGGGCCAGACGGTCACCTGGATCAAGCGTGACGGCACGCAGTCCAACGTCCGGATCACCGAGCTCCTGATGACCGAGGCGCTCACCCGCAAGCCGGCCGAGAAGGCGGGCCCGGGCGACATCTGCGCCATCGCCGGTATCCCGGACATCATGATCGGCGAGACCCTGGCCGACACCGAGAACCCGATCGCGCTGCCGCTGATCACGGTCGACGAGCCGGCCATCTCGATGACCATCGGCGCCAACACCTCGCCGCTCGTCGGCAAGGGCGGTAAGGGCCACAAGGTCACCGCGCGCCAGATCAAGGACCGCCTCGACCGCGAGCTGATCGGTAACGTCTCGCTGCGCGTCCTGGACACCGAGCGCCCGGACGCCTGGGAGGTCCAGGGCCGTGGTGAGCTCGCGCTCGCCATCCTCGTCGAGCAGATGCGCCGTGAGGGCTTCGAGCTGACCGTCGGCAAGCCGGAGGTCGTCACCAAGCAGATCGACGGCAAGACGCACGAGCCGATCGAGCGCATGACGATCGACTCGCCGGAGGAGCACCTCGGCGCCATCACGCAGCTCATGGCGACCCGCAAGGGCCGCATGGAGACGATGACGAACCACGGTTCGGGATGGGTCCGCATGGAGTGGATCGTTCCGTCCCGCGGCCTCATCGGCTTCCGTACGGAGTTCCTGACCCAGACCCGCGGCACGGGCATCGCGCACTCGATCTTCGAGGGCCACGAGCCGTGGTTCGGCGAGCTGCGCACCCGTCACAACGGCTCGCTGGTCGCGGACCGCGCGGGCACCGTGACGCCGTTCGCGATGGTCAACCTCCAGGAGCGCGGTGTCATCTTCACCGAGGCCGGCACCGAGGTCTACGAGGGCATGATCATCGGCGAGAACTCGCGCGCCGACGACATGGACGTGAACATCACCAAGGAGAAGAAGCTCACCAACATGCGCGCGGCCTCCGCCGACACCACGGAGAACGTGGTGCCGGCCCGCAAGCTGTCGCTGGAGCAGTCCCTGGAGTTCTGCCGCGACGACGAGTGCATCGAGGTCACCCCGGAGACCGTCCGCATCCGCAAGGTCGTCCTGGACCAGAAGGAGCGCGGCCGCTCCGCCTCGCGCGCCAAGCACGGCTGAGCCGTATCCGGTAGGCCGTTTTCGGCCGACGATCCGTCAGTACCCAGGCATTGCCGAAGCCCAGGGCCCTCACAGACACTGTGGGGGCCCTGGGCCTTGGTCAAGCGTTTTTCCGGCCGCTCGTCCAGCATGTGAGATGAAAACGTCCGGTTATCGGAGGTTGCTCTCCGAAACATGTGTTAACAGTCCGTTTCGGGAGTGTCTGTCTGGGATCACTTTGTCCGGATTTTGGTCCGCGCGAGTGACGGATGTTGTCAAAACGAGACCCTATAAGTGTGGTTTAAGGCCCAGACGTACTTAATAGTTGGCTCCGTTGAGCTCGGGTCAATGGGTCACGCACCGTGGGGAGTGCGCCGACTCACGAGCACACTAAGGGCACTGAAACGATCACCGTCAGGGGTGTCGGTGTATCAACCCAGTGCCCTTCTTGTAGTCAAAAGTGGACTCATGAGGAGGAAACCCATGCGTGGTGCCAAGAGCGCCAAGTGGGTCGCGGGAGCGGCCATCATCGCCCTGGCTGCGACTGCCTGTGGCGGCGGCGACGACGATGCCGACAAGGGCAGCAAGAACAGCGCCAAGGGTGCTGTGAACCCGGACGGCATCTTCTCCGTCGAGGTCGGTGAGCCGCAGAACCCGCTGCAGCCGGCCAACACGATGGAGTCGAACGGCAGCATCGTCACCGACGCGGTCTTCTCGCAGCTGGTCGACTACGACGCCTCCGGCAAGCTTGAGATGATCAACGCCGAGTCCGTGGAGACCAAGGACTCCAAGCTCTGGACGGTCAAGCTCAAGAAGGACTGGAAGTTCCACGACGGCACCCCCGTCACGGCCGAGTCCTACATCAAGGCCTGGAACTGGGCCGCCAACATCAAGAACGACCAGACCAACGCGTCCTGGTTCGGCGACATCAAGGGCTACGCGGACGTCCACCCGGAGGACGCGAAGGCCAAGCCGAAGTCGGACGTCATGTCCGGTCTGAAGAAGGTGGACGACTACACGTTCACCATCGAGCTCAACGCCCCGCTGCCGTACTTCTCGTACAAGCTCGGCTACACGGTCTTCTCCCCGCTGCCCGAGTCCTTCTACGCCGACCCGAAGGCCGCCGGTGAGAAGCCGGTCGGCAACGGCGCGTACAAGTTCGTCAGCTGGGACCACAAGAAGCAGATCAAGGTCGTCCGCAACGACGACTACAAGGGTGCCGACAAGGCGAAGAACGGTGGTGTGATCTTCAAGAACTACACCACCCTCGAAACCGCCTACGAGGACCTGAAGTCCGGCAACGTCGACGTGCTGCGCCAGATCGGCCCGAAGGACCTCCCGGTCTACCGGTCCGACCTCGGTGACCGCGCCGTGGACAAGGCGTACTCCGCCATCCAGACGATCGCCGTCGCCTTCTACACCGACCAGTGGAAGGACATCGACCCGAAGGTCCTCCAGGGCCTGTCGATGGGCATCGACCGCGACACGATCACCAAGACCGTGCTGCAGGGCACCCGCGAGCCGGCCACCGGCTGGGTCGCCAAGGGCGTGCTCGGCTACCAGCCGAACGCCTCGGGCGACGTCACCAAGTACGACCCGGCGAAGGCCAAGAAGCTCATCAAGGACGGCGGCGGCGTCCCGGGCAACAAGATCTCGATCCAGTTCAACGCCGACGGCGGCCACAAGGAATGGGTCGAGGCGGTCTGCAACAGCATCACGCAGTCGACCGGCGTCAAGTGCACCGGTGACTCGAAGGCCGACTTCCAGGCCGACACCAACGCGCGTGACGACAAGCAGGTCAAGTCCCTGTACCGCTCCGGCTGGGTGCTCGACTACCCGGTGAACGCCAACTTCATCTCGGACCTGTTCCGTACCGGCGCCGCGGGCAACCAGGGCGACTTCTCGGACAAGGGCCTGGACGCGGAGATCAAGAAGGCCGACTCCGCCGCTTCGCTCGACGAGTCCGTCGCCGCGTACCAGAAGATCGAGAAGGAGCTGGTGAACTTCATGCCCTCCATCCCGCTCTGGTACTACAAGGTCAACGCCGGCTACTCGGAGAAGGTCCAGAACGTCGACTACGCCCAGGACGGCGACCCGATCCTGACGCAGATCGAAGTCAAGAAGTAACCACACCGACGTAGTCCGCGCGCACGCGCGGGACCGCAACAGAAGGACGGTCCCGCGCCTGCCGCACGCAGTGGCCGGGGGGCCCTTCCACGCAACCGACCCACCCACAGGGGCAGTCGGAGCGGGGGAGGGCCCGTCGGCTGCCGCCGCCTATTACATGGAGGCATGATGGGGCGCTATGTCGCACGACGACTGCTCCAGATGATCCCGGTCTTCCTCGGGACAACGCTGCTGATCTTCCTGATGGTCTACACGCTGCCCGGCGACCCCGTGCGCGGGCTCTTCGGGGACAAGGGTGCCGACCCGGCCACGCTGGAAGCGATGCGGCACAAGCTCGGACTGGACCAGCCGATTCTGGTGCAGTACTGGGACTACATGAAGGGCATGATCCTTCACTTCGACTTCGGCGACCAGATAGCCAGCGGGCGCCCCGTCACCGACGTGCTCGGCGACGCCTTCCCGGTGACGCTGCGTCTGGCGGGCATGGCGTTCGTCATCGAGATCATCCTCGGCATCGGCCTGGGCATGGTCGCGGGTCTGCGCGCCGGCCGGCTGGCCGACAACGTGGTCCTGATCCTGACGCTGCTGATCATCTCGATCCCGGTCTTCGTGCTGGCGCACATCGTGAAGTCGGTCTTCGCCGACCAGATGGGGATCATCGAGCCCAACGTCTCCAACGCGGCGACCTGGAGCGAACTGCTGACGCCGGCCATCGTGCTCGGTTCGCTCTCCCTCGCGTACGTGGCCCGGCTGACCCGTACGACGATGGCGGAGAACCTGCGGTCCGACTACATGCGTACGGCCGTCGCCAAGGGACTTCCCAAGCGCCGCATCATCGGTGTGCACCTCATGCGCAACTCGATGATCCCCGTCATCACCTTCCTCGGCACCGACCTGGGCGCCCTGATGGGCGGTGCGGTCGTCACCGAGTCCGTCTTCAACGTCAAGGGCATCGGCGGCACCATCGTCGAGTCGATCACCCGGCGTGAAGGCACCACCCTGGTAGGCCTCGTCACCATCCTGGTGCTCGTCTACCTGTTCATGACCCTGATCGTCGACCTGCTGTACGCGGTCCTGGACCCGAGGATCCGTTATGCCTGACGTGACCAAGACCGCACCCGCGCCCGAGGACATCCACGGCCCCGTCACGGACCCGACCTCCGTCGTGAAGGCCGCAAAGGCGCGCAGCCTGTGGGGCGACGCCTGGGCCGACCTGCGTCGCAACCCGTACTTCCTGGTGTCGTCCGTCCTGATCGTCATCCTCCTGGTGATAGCCGTCTTCCCCGGCCTGTTCACCGGGGCCTCGGCGACCCACGCGGACCTCGGGAAGCACTTCCTGAAGAAGCCCGAGCTGGGCAAGATCGGCTCCGAGGGCTGGCTCGGCTACGACGGGCAGGGCCGCAGCGTCTACGCCCGCGTCATCTACGGCACCCGCGCCTCGATCACCGTCGGCGTCTGCGTCACCGCGCTGGTGACCCTCTTCGGCGGGCTGATCGGCATGCTGTCCGGCTTCTTCGGCGGCTGGGTGGACGCGGTCCTCTCCGGCTTCACCAACATCTTCCTGGGACTGCCCTTCCTGCTCGGCGCGATGGTCGTGCTCCAGTCCTTCAGCGAGCGCAAGGTGTGGGTCGTCGTCCTCGCCCTGGCGTTCCTCGGCTGGACGCAGATCGCCCGTGTCATGCGTGGTGCGGTGATCACCGCGAAGCAGGCCGACTACGTACAGGCGGCCCGGGCGCTCGGCGCGAGCACCACCCGGATCATGTTCCGGCACATCCTGCCGAACGTGATGGCGCCGGTGATCGTCGTCGCCACCATCTCGCTGGGTGTGTACATCTCGGCCGAGGCGACCCTGTCGTACCTGGGCCTCGGTCTCGCCAGCCCGACCATCTCGTGGGGCATCGACATCTCGACCGGTTCGAACCAGATCCGGGTGGCACAGCACATCCTGATCTACCCGTCGATCATGCTCAGCATCACCGTTCTGGCGTTCATCATGCTCGGCGAAGCCGTCCGCAACGCCCTCGATCCGAAGTCGCGATAGGAGGGCGAACGTGGCCACCATCAACAAGACCGCCGAAGTCCCGTCCGCACGCCGGGGTGACGACCACGTCGGTCCCCTGCTCGAAGTCCGTGACCTGCACGTGGAGTTCCACACCCGCGACGGTGTGGCCAAGGCGGTCAACGGGGTCAACTACAGCGTGGACGCCGGCGAGACCCTCGCCGTCCTCGGTGAGTCCGGCTCCGGCAAGTCCGTGACGGCGCAGGCCATCATGGGCATCCTCGACATGCCGCCCGGGAAGATCCCCAAGGGCGAGATCCTCTTCCGCGGCCAGGACATGCTCAAGATGTCCAACGAGGAGCGCCGGCAGATCCGCGGCCAGAAGATCGCCATGATCTTCCAGGACGCGCTGTCCTCGCTGAACCCGGTCCTCACCGTCGGCTACCAGCTCGGCGAGATGTTCCGGGTCCACCAGGGCCTGTCCAAGAAGGAAGCCCGCGCCAAGGCCATCGAGCTGATGGACCAGGTGAAGATCCCGGCCGCCGCGGCCCGGGTCTCGGACTACCCGCACCAGTTCTCCGGCGGTATGCGCCAGCGCATCATGATCGCGATGGCGCTCGCCCTGGAACCGGACCTGATCATCGCGGACGAGCCGACCACCGCGCTCGACGTGACCGTCCAGGCCCAGGTGATGGACCTCCTCGCGGAGCTCCAGCGCGAGTACAACATGGGCCTGATCCTCATCACCCACGACCTCGGGGTGGTGGCGGACGTCGCCGACAAGATCGCGGTCATGTACGCGGGCCGGATCGTCGAGACCGCCCCGGTGCACGAGATCTACAAGCGCCCCGCGCACCCGTACACCAAGGGTCTGCTGGCCTCGATCCCGCGCCTGGACCAGAAGGGCCAGGAGCTCTTCGCGATCAAGGGTCTGCCGCCCAACCTGCTCCACGTGCCGTCGGGCTGCGCCTTCAACCCGCGCTGCACCATGGCGCAGGACATCTGCCGTTCGGACATCCCGCCGCTCCACGCGGTGACCGAGCAGGACGGCACCGAGCTGGCCGGCCGTCGCAGCGCCTGTCACTTCTGGAAGGAGACGATCCATGGCTGACATCTCGAAGGAGACCGTGGAGGCCACCCCCAACGTCTCCGACGTGGAGACCGTCGACGCGGCGAGCGAGGCGGAGGCCGTAGCCGCCATCGACGCGCCCGTGTCGCAGGGGGAGCCGATCCTCCAGGTGCGCAACCTCGTCAAGCACTTCCCGCTGACGCAGGGCATCCTGTTCAAGAAGCAGGTCGGCGCGGTCAAGGCCGTGGACGGCATCTCGTTCGACCTGTACGCGGGCGAGACGCTCGGCATCGTGGGCGAGTCCGGCTGCGGCAAGTCCACCGTCGCCAAGTTGCTGATGACGCTGGAGCGGGCCACCGCCGGCGAGGTCTTCTACAAGGGCCAGGACATCACCAAGCTGTCCGGCCGCGCGCTGAAGGCCGTGCGCCGCAACATCCAGATGGTGTTCCAGGACCCGTACACCTCGCTGAACCCCCGCATGACGGTGGGCGACATCATCGGCGAGACGTACGAGATCCACCCCGAGGTGGCCCCCAAGGGCGACCGGCGGCGCCGGGTCCAGGAGCTCCTGGACGTCGTCGGCCTCAACCCGGAGTACATCAACCGCTACCCGCACCAGTTCTCCGGCGGTCAGCGCCAGCGCATCGGCATCGCCCGGGGCCTCGCGCTCAACCCGGAGATCATCATCTGCGACGAGCCGGTCTCCGCGCTCGACGTGTCGGTGCAGGCGCAGGTCGTCAACCTGATGGCGAAGCTCCAGGACGAGTTCAACCTGTCCTACCTCTTCATCGCGCACGACCTGTCGATCGTCCGGCACATCTCGGACCGGGTCGGCGTCATGTACCTCGGCAAGATGGCCGAGATCGGTACGGACACGGAGATCTACGACCACCCGACGCACCCCTACACCCAGGCGCTGCTGTCGGCGGTCCCGGTCCCCGACCCGGAGGCCCGCGAGGGCCGCGAGCGGATCATCCTCACCGGTGACGTCCCGTCCCCGGCCAACCCGCCGTCGGGCTGCCGCTTCCGCACCCGCTGCTGGAAGGCCCAGGACAAGTGCGCCACCGAGGTGCCGCTCCTCGCGGTCCCCGAGCGCTTCAAGGCCTCGAAGACGCCGGCCGCCCACGAGTCGGCCTGCCACTTCGCGGAGGAGAAGGACGTGGTGCACGCGGCCTCGTAGGAGCCGCCCGCCGCCCGCACGACGACGGACCCCTTGGGAGCCTGCCTCAGGCACCCGAGGGGTCCGTCGCGTCAGGGCCGGGCATACGCGTGGTGCGGCCCCGATTGCCCCGGATGGCGGGTGTGTGCATGCATGAGTGCCGTTATGAGGTGATATTTGACCTCACGTAAGCCGAGGCACTATGAGGAGGCACTCCATGCGCGGAGCCACACACGTCAAGTGGGCCGCATGCGCGGCGGCCGTCGCCCTGGCGGCGACGGCCTGCGGCGGGGGCGGCAGCGGCGGTGGCGGAGGTGGCGCCGACGGGATCGTCAGCTCGTCCTGGGGTGACCCGCAGAACCCGCTGGAGCCCGCCAACACCAACGAGGTGCAGGGCGGCAAGGTGCTCGACATGATCTTCCGGGGCCTGAAGAGGTACGACCCGAAGACCGGCGAGGCCACCAACATGCTCGCCGAGAAGATCGAGACCAAGGACAACCAGAACTTCACCGTCACGGTGAAGGACGGCTGGACCTTCAGCAACGGCGAGAAGATCACCGCCAAGTCCTTCGTGGACGCCTGGAACTACGGCGCCCTCCTCAAGAACAACCAGAAGAACGCCTACTTCTTCGGCTACATCGACGGCTACGACAAGGTCCACCCCGAGTCCGGGAAGGCGAGCGCCACCACGCTCTCCGGCCTCAAGACCGTCAATGACAAGACGTTCACGGTCAAGCTGTCGCAGAAGTTCTCGCTGTGGCCCGACACCCTCGGCTACCCGGCCTTCGCCCCGCTCCCCAAGGCCTTCTTCACCGACCACGCCGGCTGGCTCTCCAAGCCCGTCGGCAACGGCCCGTACACCATCGACAAGTACACCAAGGGCTCCTCGATGAGCCTGCGCAAGTGGGACGACTACCCCGGGGACGACAAGGCGCAGAACGGCGGCATCGACCTCAAGGTCTACACCGACAACAACACCGCCTACACCGACCTGACGGCCGGCAACCTCGACCTCGTCGACGACGTGCCCGCCTCCCAGCTCAAGAACGTCAAGTCGGACCTCGGCGACCGCTACATCAACACCCCGGCCGGCATCATCCAGACCCTCGCCTTCCCCTTCTACGACAAGAAGTGGGACACCCCCGACGGGGCCAAGGTCCGCCAGGGCCTGTCGATGGCGATCAACCGGCAGCAGATCACCGACCAGATCTTCCAGAAGACCCGCACCCCCGCGTCCGACTGGACCTCCCCGGTCCTCGGCGCGGACGGCGGCTTCAAGAAGGGCCTCTGCGGCAAGGAGTGCACGTACAACGCCGCCGAGGCCAAGAAGATGATCGAGGACGGCGGCGGCATCCCCGGCGGCCAGCTCAAGATCTCGTACAACGGCGATACCGGCTCGCACAAGGAGTGGGTCGACGCCGTCTGCAACAGCATCAACAAGGTCATGGGCAACAACAAGGCGTGCGTGGGCGCCCCCGTCGGCACCTTCGCCGACTTCCGCAGCCAGGTCTCCCAGCAGAAGCTGAACGGCGCCTGGCGCGCGGGCTGGCAGATGGACTACCCGCTCATCCAGAACTTCCTGCAGCCCGTGTACTACACCAACGCCTCGTCCAACGACGGCAAGTGGAGCAACAAGCAGTTCGACGACCTCGTCGACAAGGCCAACGCCGAATCCGACAAGGCCAAGGCCGTCTCGACGTTCCAGGACGCCGAGAAGGTCATGGTCCAGCAGATGCCCGTCATCCCGCTCTGGTACCAGAACGGCAGCGCCGGCTACTCGGAGAACGTCACCAACGTCTCGCTGAACCAGTTCAGCGTCCCGGTGTACGAGCAGATCAAGGTCAAGTAGGGGACCGAGCCGGGTGACCGTGCGGTGACGCACCGGCCGCCCGGCTTCCCCGTCCCCCGACTCCTGAGCCTCCGTCCCCCCGCGACCCCCGGAGCCCTTCATGGGACGTTATGTGATCCGGCGGCTGCTGCAGATGATCCCGGTCTTCTTCGGCACCACGCTGTTGATCTTCCTGATGGTGAACGTGATGGGCGACCCCATCGCGGGTCTCTGCGGCGACCGCCAGTGCGACCCGGCGACCGCCGCCCAACTCCGCACGGAATTCGGCCTCGACAAGCCGGTGTGGCAGCAATACCTCACCTACATGGGCAACGTCTTCACCGGCGACTTCGGCACCGCGTTCAACGGGCAGGAGGTCACCGAGCTGATGGGCACCGCGTTCCCCATCACCATCCGCCTCACCCTCGTCGCGATCGTCTTCGAGATCGTCATCGGCATCAGCCTCGGCGTCGTCACCGGGCTGCGCCGCGGCCGGCCCGTCGACACCGCCGTGCTGATCCTCACGCTGATCGTGATCTCCATCCCGACCTTCGTCACCGGTCTGCTGCTCCAGCTGCTGCTGGGCGTCGAGTGGGGCGTCATCAAGCCGTCCGTCTCGCCCGAGGCCCCGCTCAACGAGCTGATCATCCCGGGCCTGGTGGTCGCCTCCGTCTCGCTGGCGTACGTCACCCGGCTCACCCGGACCTCGATCGCCGAGAACTCCCGCGCCGACTACGTCCGCACCGCGACCGCCAAGGGCCTGCCCCGGCGCCGCGTGGTCATCCGGCACCTGCTGCGCAACTCGCTGATCCCCGTCGTCACCTTCATCGGTACGGACGTGGGCGCCCTGATGGGCGGGGCGATCGTCACCGAGCGGATCTTCAACATCCACGGCGTCGGATACCAGCTCTACCAGGGCATCCTGCGCCAGAACTCGCAGACCGTGGTCGGGTTCGTCACCGTCCTGGTGCTGGTCTTCCTGGCGGCCAACCTGATCGTCGACCTCCTCTACGCCGTACTCGACCCGAGGATCCGCTATGCCTGAGCAGACACCGGACGAGGCGATCTCGGCCGCCGGGGCCGGCGGACCGACGGACCTCGCGCTCGCGGAGGGCGACAGCCTGGAGAAGACGCCCGGCGGCCCCGACGGCACCGGCCCCGACACCAAGCCGCAGAGCCTGTGGTCCGACGCCTGGCGCGACCTGCGCCGCAACCCGGTCTTCATCATCTCGGCCCTGATCATCCTGTTCCTGGTGGTCATCTCGATCTGGCCGCAGCTCATCGCGTCCGGCGACCCCCTCGACTGCGACCTCGGCAAGGCCCAGCAGGGCTCCCAGTCAGGCCACCCCTTCGGCTACGACGGACAGGGCTGCGACGTCTACACCCGCGTCGTCTACGGCGCCCGCAACTCCGTCACCGTCGGCATCTGTTCCACCCTCGGCGTCGCCCTGATCGGCAGCGTCCTCGGCGCCCTCGCGGGGTTCTTCGGGGGCTGGTGGGACGCGATCCTCTCCCGCCTCACCGATATCTTCTTCGGCATCCCCGTCGTCCTCGGCGGCCTGGTCTTCCTCTCCGTGGTGACCAGCTCCACGGTCTGGCCGGTGATCGGCTTCATCGTGCTGCTCGGCTGGCCGCAGATCGCCCGTATCGCCCGCGGCTCCGTCATCACCGCCAAGCACAACGACTACGTCCAGGCCGCCCGGGCCCTCGGTGCCTCCAACGGGCGGATGATGCTGCGGCACATCGCGCCGAACGCCGTCGCCCCGGTCATCGTCGTCGCGACCATCGCGCTGGGCACGTACATCTCCCTGGAGGCGACCCTGTCGTTCCTCGGCGTGGGCCTCAAGCCGCCCGCCGTCTCCTGGGGCATCGACATCTCCGCCGCGTCCCAGTACATCCGCAACGCCCCGCACATGCTCCTCTGGCCCGCCGGCGCGCTGGCCGTCACGGTGCTCGCCTTCATCATGCTCGGCGACGCGGTGCGCGACGCCCTCGACCCCAAGCTGCGCTGAGGAGTCCGCTGCCATGTTGCTCGAAGTGCGCGATCTGCACGTGGAGTTCCACACCCGGGACGGGGTCGTGAAGGCCGTCAACGGGGTCAACTACTCGGTGGCCGAGGGCGAGACGCTGGCGGTGCTCGGCGAATCGGGCTCCGGCAAGTCGGTCACCGCGCAGGCGGTCATGGGCATCCTCGACATGCCCCCGGGGAAGATCCCGCAGGGCGAGATCCTGTTCAAGGACCGCGACCTGCTGACGATGAAGAAGGAGGAGCGCCGGAAGATCCGCGGCCAGGAGATGGCCATGATCTTCCAGGACGCGCTCTCCTCCCTCAACCCCGTCCTGACCGTGGGCGAGCAGCTCGGCGAGATGTACGTCGTGCACCGCGGCATGTCCCGCAAGGACGCGAAGGCCAAGGCCATCGAGCTGATGGACCGGGTCCGCATCCCGGCCGCCAGGGAACGGGTCGGCAACTACCCGCACCAGTTCTCCGGCGGCATGCGCCAGCGCATCATGATCGCGATGGCGCTGGCCCTCGAACCCTCCCTGATCATCGCGGACGAGCCGACCACCGCCCTCGACGTGACCGTCCAGGCCCAGGTCATGGACCTCCTCGCGGAGCTCCAGCGCGAGCTGAACATGGGCCTGATCCTCATCACCCACGACCTCGGGGTGGTGGCGGACGTCGCCGACAAGATCGCCGTGATGTACGCGGGCCGGATCGTCGAGACCTCGCCCGTGCACGACATCTACAAGGCACCCGCTCACCCGTACACCAAGGGGCTGCTGGCCTCGATTCCGCGCCTGGACCAGAAGGGCCAGGAGCTGTACGCGATCAAGGGCCTGCCGCCCAACCTGCTGCACATCCCGCCCGGCTGCGCCTTCAACCCGCGCTGCCCGATGGCCCAGGACGTCTGCCGCACCGACGTGCCGCCGCTGTACGACGTGGCCGAGCACCGACAGAGCGCCTGCCACTTCTGGAAGGAGACGCTCGATGCACGCTGACCACTCGGGGCGCAGGGAAGCGCGTGAGGAGGGCGAGACGGCCCGCACCCTGCTGTCCAAGTCGCGCCAGGAGAGCGCGTACGCGGGCGGCGAACCGATCCTGGAGGTGCGCGACCTCGTCAAGCACTACCCGCTGACCCAGGGCATCCTCATCAAGAAGCAGGTCGGCGCGGTCAAGGCGGTCGACGGGGTCACCTTCGACCTCGGGGCCGGCGAGACGCTCGGCGTGGTGGGGGAGTCCGGCTGCGGCAAGTCGACGGTCGCCCGGCTCCTCGTCCACCTGGAGCGGCCGACGGCCGGCACCATCCGGTACAAGGGCGAGGACATCACCAAGCTGTCCGGCCGCGCGCTGAAGGCCGTGCGCCGCAACATCCAGATGGTGTTCCAGGACCCGTACACCTCGCTGAACCCGCGCATGACGGTCGGCGACATCATCGGGGAGCCGTACGAGATCCACCCGGAGGTGGCCCCTAAGGGCGACCGGCGGCGCAAGGTGCAGGACCTGCTGGACGTGGTGGGCCTCAACCCGGAGTACATCAACCGCTACCCGCACCAGTTCTCCGGCGGGCAGCGCCAGCGCATCGGCATCGCCCGCGGCCTCGCGCTCAACCCGGAGATCATCGTCGCCGACGAACCGGTCTCCGCGCTCGACGTCTCCGTCCAGGCGCAGGTCGTCAACCTGCTGGACCGGCTCCAGGCGGAGTTCAACCTGAGCTACGTCTTCATCGCGCACGACCTGTCGATCGTCCGGCACATCTCGGACCGGGTCGGCGTCATGTACCTGGGCCGGTTCGTCGAGATCGGCACGGACGCGGAGATCTACGACCACCCCACGCACCCCTACACGCAGGCCCTGCTCTCCGCGGTGCCGGTGCCGGACCCGATGGCGCGGGAGTACCGCGAGCGGATCATCCTGCACGGCGACGTGCCCTCGCCCGCCAACCCGCCCTCAGGCTGCCGATTCCGAACCCGCTGCTGGAAGGCGCAGGAGCGGTGCGAGCTGGAGGTGCCGCTGCTGGCCGTCCCGGCCGCCTTCCGGGACACGGACAGCCCGGCCCGGCACGCCTCCGCCTGCCACTTCGCGGAGGAGAAGCGGGTGGTCCCGCCGGAGGGCACGCTGGAGTCGGTGCCGGGGGAGGGCGGCCAGGACGAGGCGGCGGACCGGGCGGCGGAGAGGGCGGCCGAGGCGCCTCCCGGGACGGCTCCCGAGGCTGCTTCCGACGCGTCTCCCGAAGCGCCTTCCGGGACCCGGGCAGGGGGCGAGGAGGACCCGCCCTCCGGGAGCAGCCGGGTGAGCTGACGCGGCGTTAACACGCGGGCAACTTCCCCGATATACGGACGCGGCATCATGAACAGCGTACGGCCGTGCGGGTGCCGTGGACCGGCCGGTGGTGGTGTGACGCCCCCCGGCCGGTCGCCGTACGACCGCCCGCCGTAGGCCCTCTTGTCCGGAGGGTGGGGGCAGGGAAGTATCGACGGGGTGATACTCACCCGCGGAGCAAGAGTCACCGGAGCCGTCCTGTCCGCCGTGCTCGCGGTGATCGTCGCGGGCTGGCTGATACGGGACGTGCAGGCGGCGAATTTCGGCCAAGTGTGGCGGGTCTGGGCGACGCTCCTGGACGCCCGGCCGACGGCCACGCCCGCGACCTCGGCCACCGACTTCGTCCTGTTCGTGGTGTACGTGGCCGTCGCCGTGGCCGTGCTGCGCACCACGGCCGCCGCGTCCGCGCTCGTCGTCACCGGGGTGGTCACCATCGCCGTGCGGCTCCCCGGACTCTGGACCATCGACAACCACCGGATGGAGTCCGCGTACTCCGACGACCTGCGCTCCCGGGCCCTGATCTGCTCCTTCGTCGCCCTCGCCGCGGCTGCCGCGATGATCATCACCGCCGGGGCGGGCCGCCGGCCGCCCGCCGACTCCTACGAGCGGACGCCGGCCGGGCCCGGGCGGGGCGCGGGCGTGCTGTCGTTCCTGACGCTGTGCGCGGCGGGGTCCGTGCTGATGGCCTGGGACATCCGCCAGGCCGTGCGGTACCCGGAGATCTTCCCCGACTGGTACGTGGGCTCCGACCGGGTCGCGCAGTACCTGACCGGTCCGCCGCCGGGCTGGGCCACCGCAACGCTGTTCCTGCTCTGCGTGTTCGCCGGTTTCAGCGCCGTGGTCCGGGCCCCGCACGCGCGCCCGTTCGGCCTGGTGGCCGCCGCGCTGCTGCTGCCCGGCGGGGTGTTCGGGATGGTCCGGATCGCGCACTACGACCTGCTGGACCACTTCGGCGAACTGGGGGGCGAGCTGCAGCTCAACCTGCTCAGCTGGATCTTCCAGCTCCTCGCCGCCCTCACCGCGCTGATCGCCCTCTCCGTACCCGCCCCGGTCCGCGCCCCCGGCCCGGACCCGTGGGGCGGCGGCCCCGGCCGGGGCCCCGCACCGGCGACGCCCCCGTACCCCGCGCAGCAGCCGCCCGGTTACGGCTACCCGCAGGGCGGCGGCGGCTTCGGCCCGCCCCCGCCGCCCTCCCAGCCGCCGCCGGGCTGGTGAGTCAGAGCCCCAACGACCGCTTCAGGAAGTTCACCTGGAGCAGCAGCAGGTTCTCGGCCACCTTCTCCTGCGGGGTCATGTGGGTCACCCCGCTCAGCGGAAGCACCTCGTGCGGGCGGCCGGCGGCCAGCAGCGCCGAGGAGAACCGCAGGCTGTGCGCGACGACCACGTTGTCGTCCGCCAGACCGTGGATGATCATCATCGGCCGGACCTGCTCGGCCGCGTGCGACAGTCCCTCGTCGGTGAGCAGCGAGTTGTACGCGTACACCTCGGGCTGCTCCGCCGGGTCGCCCAGGTAGCGCTCGGTGTAGTGGGTGTCGTAGAGCCGCTGGTCGGTCACCGGGGCGCCGACGACCGCCGCGTGGAAGACGTCGGGCCGCCGGAGCGCGGCCAGGCCCGCCAGGAAGCCGCCGAACGACCAGCCCCGGATGGCCACCCGGCCCAGGTCCAGCGGGAAGCGCTCCGCGAGCGCGTGCAGGGCCTCCACCTGGTCGTCGAGGCTGAGCGCCAGATTGTTCTTCACCGCCTTCTCCCAGGCCGGTGAGCGGCCGGGTGTGCCGCGCCCGTCCGCGACGACCACGGCGAAGCCCTGGTCCGCGAACCACTGCGAGGTGAGGTGCGGATTGTGGGCGGCGATGACGCGTCCTCCGTGCGGCCCGCCGTACGGGTCCATGAGGACCGGAAGCGGACCGTCCGACTCCGAGTACCCGGTGGGGAGCAGCACGGCGCACGGAATCCGTCGTGCGCCCCCTTCGGTGAGCACCGGCCGCGCCGACAGCACCGGCGGCTCGGAGTGGCTCGCGACGACGGCGATCTCCTTGCCGTCCCGCAGCACCCGCGCCGTCGCCCCGGGCCGCTCCGGCGTCGCCGAGACCAGCACCGTCACCCGGCCGGACCGGACCGCCGTGTGCACACCGGCGCCCTCCGAGACCCGCTCCACGCCCAGCTCGTTGACCCGGTACACATGGGTCTCGCCGATCTCCGGCGCGACCGCCTCCTCGCCCGCCGACGCCGCCACCAGGACGTCCGAGTCCCCGATGTCAAGCACCGTTCGGAGGTGCAACTGCGCCCCGGTCAGCGGCCGGTCACCGACCGCGAGGACCCGCGCCCCGCCCTCGTCCGCGATCCGCACCAGCCGCCCGTCCGGCGCCCAGGCGGGCACCCCGGGGAACAGCTCCAGCCACTCCGGGTCCTCGTCCGCGTGCACGGTCCGGGTCGCCCCGGTCTCCGGGTCCACCGCCAGGCACAGCTGGCTCTGCTGGTCCCGGGCCTGGACGAGGAGCAGCGGAGCCCCGTACGAGGACCAGTGCACCCGCGCCAGATAGGGGAACCGGGCCCAATCCCACTCCACTTCGGTGCGCTTGCCGTCCAGGCCCACGACGTGCAGCCCCACCACGGCGTTGGGCGTCCCGGCGGCCGGGTAGGCGACTTCCGCCGGCTTGCGGCCGGGGTGCGCGGGGTCCGCGATCCACCACCGCTGGACGGGGCTGTCGTCGACCCGGGTCACGAGCAGCCGGTCCGAGTCCGGCGACCACCAGAAGCCCTGGAAGCGGTGCATCTCCTCGGCCGCGATGAACTCCGCGAGCCCGTACGTGACATGGTCGCCCTCCGGCTCGGCGAGCGCCCGGTCCGCCTCGCCGTCGGTGGAGACGACGCGCAGTGCACCCTTGGACACATAAGCGACGTGTCGCCCGTCCGGGGAGGGGCGCGGGTCGATCACCGGTCCCGGCACGGGCAGCGCACGCGCCGTTCCCCCGCGCAGGCCGGCGACGTACGCCTTCCCCGACAGCGCGAACGCGGCCAGCTCGGCCGCCGCGTCCACCGCGTAGCCCACGATGCCCGCCGAGCCCTCGCGGCTGCGCTCCCGCCGGGCGCGCTCCTGCGCCGACAGACGCTCCTGCGAACCGCCCAGCAGCGCCCCCGGATCGGCCACCAGGCGCTCCTGCGGGGCGCCGTCCCCGTCCAGGTCCAGCACCCAGAGCCGGCCCGTACGGTCGGTGCCGGAACCCGAGCGCAGGTAGACCACGCGTCCACCGTCGGGTGACACCGTGAACGCGCGCGGCGCCCCGAGGGTGAATCTCATGGTCCGGGCCAACTGGAGCGGAAACGTGATCTCTGACGAAGTCATGCGCCGAACCTATCGGCCGCGCCCGTCCGTGCGCCCCTCGTGCTGCTGTGCCCCGAACAATGCGGTGCCACGGATAGTTATGATCCGTAGCGCTCGGTGGGTATGAACCTGCTGGCTCCACGCGTGCTGCCCGTCCCCGACCGTACCGATGGAGGTGAACCGCTGTGGCGCTCTCGATTTCGGCGGTGGTGCTGCTGGCGATCATCGTCTTCCTGCTGATCCGGAAGTCCGGACTGAAGGGAGGACATGCGGTCGTCTGCGCGCTGCTCGGCTTCTATCTCGCCGACTCGACCATCGCACCCACCATCTCCGAGCTGACCACGAACGTGGCCGGCATGATCGGAGACATGAAGTTCTGACCCTGTCACCCGTCGCTCCATCGGGTGCCCGTCGCCGGGCCGCCGTCGGCCGGGGAGGCCGTCGGCTTGGGCCTGTCGTTCGGACCAGGCCGGGCTCGCGGGCTCCGGCACCGCACCTCGCGGCGTTGTCGTCAATCACCAACGCTCCTTCCCCAGGTTCCCGGCTCCGCTCGAACAGGGGGAGACCCCATCTGATTCAATCCTCCGCCTTGCGATGCACGGCACCGGACCCCGCTCCCTGATCCGGCCTGGTCCAAACGACAGGCCCTAGGCTGGTCCCCATGACGGACCTTCCCGCCCGGCGGCTGCTCCTGGTGCACGCGCACCCGGACGACGAGTCGATCAACAACGGCGCCACCATGGCCAGGTACGCGGCCGAGGGCGCCCTGGTCACGCTGGTGACCTGCACGCTCGGCGAGGAGGGCGAGGTCATCCCGCCCGCGCTCGCCCATCTCGCCGCGGACCGGGACGACACCCTGGGCCCCCACCGCCGCGGCGAACTCGCGGCGGCCATGCGGGAGCTGGGCGTCACCGACCACCGCTTCCTCGGCGGCGCCGGCCGCTACCGGGACTCCGGGATGATGGGCGCCGAGCAGAACCACCGCCCCGGCGCCTTCTGGTCGGCCGACCCGGACGAGGCGGCCGGCCACCTCGTCGACGTCATCCGCGAGGTGCGCCCCCAGGTCCTGGTCACGTACGACCCCGACGGGGGCTACGGCCACCCCGACCACATCCAGGCCCACCGCGTCGCCACGCGCGCCGCGGAGCTGGCCGCCGACGCCGCGTACCGCCCCGGCGCCGGCGCTCCGCACACCATCGCCAAGGTCTACTGGAACCGCGTCCCGCGCTCGGTCGCCGAGGAGGGGTTCGCCGCGCTGCGGGCCGAGGCCCCCGACGCCTTCCCGGGGATCGCCGAGATCGGCGACGTACCGGGTGTGGTGGACGAGGCGAAGGTCACCACCGTGATCGACGGCACCGGGTACGAGGACGCCAAGACCGCGGCGATGCGGGCACACGTCACCCAGATCGCCCTTCAGGGGCGGTACTTCGCCCTGTCGAACGACCTGGGGCAGCCCGTGTTCACCACCGAGTGCTACGAGTTGACCGCCGGTACGCCGGGGGCCCCTGCGGGGGAACGCGAACACGACCTCTTCGCGGGTGTGCCGGGAGCCGGCCGATGAGCGGCAGCAGCCGGGCGCGTGCCGGCGGCAGCCGGACCGATGCCCAGAAGAAGGACATTCCGGCCATCGGCCTGGCCGCGCCCGTCAACCCCGCCCGGATCGCGGCCCTGTTCGGTCTCGCGGTCCTCGGTGCCGTCGTGGGCATCGCCGGGACGCTCGTGCAGGCCGCCTGGTTCCCCGGCGGGCTGCTGCTCGCCCTGGCGGCGGCGGCCGGCCTCTTCCACGGCGGCCGCACGCTGACGGGTACCCAGCCGGGGGCGGCCGCACCCGCGGCGGGGTGGCTGATTTCCATCGTTGTTCTGCTCAGTGGACGGCCCGAAGGTGACTATGTCTTCGGTGACGCGCTCGGCCTCGGGCTCTTCATGCTGGGCGGAATGGCCATCGCTGTGATCTGTGCCACCATGTCGCGATCGCCCCGGCAGCGGGCCGACAGCGGCCGACCCGCCAAGTAATGTGCTCTGTCCGGTCCCGTAATGCCCCCTGCCCGTCCGGGGGGTGCGCAGTCGTTTCCCCCGGTCGCGGGGTGTGTGCCGGCGGCGGCCAGTATGGTGGTTCGCGCGCCCGGGCTGCGGCACGGGGGAAGGTACGGGCGGCGGAGCCAATCGGGAGAACCTGCTTTGAGTCGTGAAACTGACAGTTCGTCCTCCGGGCCCCAGGGTCGCGGAGGAGCCGCGTACCCCTCGGGTACGCCGCCGTACGGATCCCGCCAGTATCCGTCGCTGCACCCGTCGCAGGACGCCCCGGAGGGGTCCCCGGAACCTGCCGGTCCGGACCGGCCCGAAGAGCCGAAGACCGAGACGACCCTGACGACGCGTATCCGGATCAACATCCCCGGCTCGCGCCCCATCCCGCCGGTTGTCATGCGTACGCCGATGAGTGACGCGGACGGCGGCGGCGAGCGCACCGGCTCGACCCCGCGTCCGGGAGCCCCGGCGCAGGGCGGCGCCCCGCAGACGCCCGAGTCCTCGGCCGCCGAGTCCGGTGAGGACGCGGCCCCGGTGGCGGAACCCGGCGAGACCCCGGCCAAGGAGAAGAGCGGCGGCAGCGACTGGTTCGCCCCGCGCAAGCCCCCGGCTGCCGCGAAGCCCTCGACGGAGGGCCGTCCCGGCGACACGGACGGCGCGGGCTTCCCGACGCCGGGCGGTGCGGGTGGGCCTGGCGGTGCGGGTGGTGCTGGTGGTGCGGGTGGTGCGGGTGCGCCGGGCGGTGCGGGTGGTGCCGGTGGTGCGGGTGCGCCCGGCGGTGTGCGTGCGCCCGGCGGTGCGGGTGCGCCCGGCGGTCCCGGCTTCCGGCCCGGCGGTCCCGTGCCCGGTGGCCCCGACGCCGGCCGGGTCTCCCCGCCCTCGGGGCCCCGTACCGACCTGCCGTACTTCTCGGACGGACCGCAGCGCGACTTCCCGGAGGGCCCCGGCGGCCCGCGCTCCACGCCCGACCTCGGCGTCCGCACCCCGGGCCCGGCCGGCCCCACCACGGGCCCGGCCGCCGGCACCTCGCCCCTCACCCCGAACCTCGACGGCCCCGGCCCCTACCCGCCCGGCATGGGCCCGCAGAACCCGGTCGGCCCCGGGCCCGGCGGAGTGCCGCGCATGTCCGACGACACCGCCGTCCTCACCCCGCAGTTCGCGCCGCCCCCGGGCGGCCCGGGTGGCAACGTCTCGGGTGACACGCTGAACAGCGGCATCCCCGTCGTGCCCGGCGACCGGAACGCCCCGCGCGACCCGATGGGTACCGGACCGGGGGGACCCGGCGGCCCGGGGGGCCCCGGTGGCGTCACGCCGACGCCGCCCGCGCCCGCTCCGGCGGCCCGTCCCGCGCCCAAGCCGGCGCCCGCCAAGAAGGGCCGCTCGAAGCTGGTCCTGCTCGGCGTCGCGGCCGTCTGCCTGCTCGGTGTCGCGTACGGCGCAGGCCTGCTGATGAACCACTCCGACGTGCCCAAGGGCACCACCGTCCTCGGTGTGGACATCGGCGGCGGCACGAAGGAGGACGGCGTCGAGAAGCTGGACGCCGCGCTCGCCAAGCGCGCCGCGACCCCGCTCAAGCTGACCGTGGACGGCAAGGAGACGCAGCTCGCCCCGGACAAGGCCGGGCTCTCCCTGGACAGCCAGGCCACCGTGCGCTCCGCGGCCGGCAGTGACTACAACCCGGTCTCCGTCATCGGCTCGCTCTTCGGCGGCGAGCGGACCGTCGACCCGGTGCTCCCGGTCGACGAGGAGAAGCTCGGCGTCGCGCTCCAGGACCTGGCCGGCGCCTCGGGCACCGCGCAGGACGGCACGATCAAGTTCGAGCCCGGCAAGGCCGTCGTCGTACCGGGCAAGGCCGGCAAGTCGCTCGACGTGAACAAGTCGATGGTCTCCGTCCGGGACGCCTACCGCGCCCAGGTCGAGACCGGGCTCACGAAGCGCGTCGAACTGCCCGTCGCCACCAAGCAACCCACCATCACCCAGGCCGAACTGGACCGGGCGATGAAGGAGTTCGCGGAGCCGGCGATGTCCGGGCTCGTGCGCATCAGGGCGGGCGGCAAGGAGATCCCGTTCGGCCCGACCAAGTCGCTGCCGCAGATCCTGTCGATGAAGGCGGTCGACGGGAAGCTGGTCGACGTCTACGACAAGGAGGCCATCGACCGGCTCTGCGCGGGTGTCTTCGACGGCATCATGATCACCAAGGGCGACGGCAAGAAGCACCAGCTCAGCGCGGACGACGTGGCCTATGCCATGAAGGGCGCCCTGCTGGGGAAGACCCCCGACGAGCGCACGGTCACGATCGACCTCGACGGCAACGGCTGACCCGCCCGCACCACGCGTCACCCGCCCCCGACCGGACCCCCGGCCGGGGGCGGCGGCGTTTCAGGACCCCGGCACCGCACACCCGTCACCCCCGGCGCATGACATCTGTCATCCCGGATCCACGACCGCTGACCCTGCCGCGCGCACCCCCCGGTCGGCCACGCTGGACGCATGACAACGACAGCCACCGAAACGACCGCGGCGAGGACCGCCGTGGTCGCCTTCGACCAGGTGACCAAGGCCTACGGGGACGTACGCGCCGTCGACGGGCTCACCCTGGACCTGCACCCCGGCGAGACCGTGGCGCTGCTCGGCCCGAACGGCGCCGGCAAGTCCTCCACCCTCGACCTCCTCCTCGGCCTGCGCCCCGCCGACTCCGGCACCGTCCGCCTCTTCGGGACCTCCCCGCGGGAGGCCATCGCGGCCGGCCGGGTCGGCGCCATGCTGCAGAGCGGCGGGCTGATGGAGGACGTCACCGTCGAGGAACTGGTCCGGCTGGTGTGCGACCTGCACCCGCGCCCCTACCCGGTGAGCGAGGTGCTGGCCCGGGCGGGCATCGCGTCGATCGCCGGCCGGATGGTCAACAAGCTCTCGGGCGGCCAGGAGCAGCGCGTACGGTTCGCGCTGGCCACCGCCGGAGCCAACGACCTCATCGTGCTCGACGAGCCGACCACCGGCATGGACGTCACCGCCCGCCAGGCGTTCTGGGCCACCATGCGCGAGCAGGCCGAGCAGGGCCGTACCGTCCTGTTCGCCACCCACTACCTCGAAGAGGCCGACGCGATCGCCGACCGCGTCCTGGTCCTGCACAAGGGCCGTCTCCTCGCCGACGGCACCGCCGCCGAGATCAAGGCGAAGGCCGGGGCCCGCCGGATCTCCTTCGAGCTGGAGGGCGCGATCGACGAAACGGCCCTGAGCGCACTGCCGTTCCTCTCCGCGCTCGACGTCAGCGGCCGCCGGGTGCGCATCCAGTCGCACAACGCCGACGCGACCGTCCACGCCGTCTACGGCCTCGGCCTCTACCCGCGCGAGCTGGAAGTCGCCGGACTCGGCCTGGAGCAGGCCTTCGTCGCCATCACCGAGGCCGAGGAGGCCAGGACCGCATGAACATGTTGATCAGGCTCGAAGTGACCCGCACCCTGCGGAACAAGAAGTTCATGTTCTTCTCGGTCATCTACCCGTCGGTGATCTACCTGCTGATCTCCGGCACCCAGAACGACACCGACAAGATCCCGCACACCGATCTGACACTCCAGTCCTTCTTCATGGTCTCCATGGCCTCGTTCGGCGCGCTGACCGCCGTCCTCATGGGCAACAGCGAGCGCATCGCCAAGGAGCGCGAGAAGGGCTGGGTGCGTCAGCTGCGGCTGACCGCGCTGCCCGGACGCGGTTACGTCCTCGCTAAGATCGCCAGCGCCGCCATGGTGACCCTGCCCTGCATCGTCGTGGTCTTCCTCGTCGCCGCCTCGGTCAAACACGTCCGCTTCGACCTGTGGCAGTGGTTCGCGCTGACCGGCGTCATCTGGGCCGGCTCGCTGGTCTTCGCCGCGCTCGGCGTCGCCATCGGCTACCTGACCAGCGGCGACGCGGTCCGCCCCGTCACGATGATCATCTACTTCGGGCTCTCCATCCTCGGCGGCCTGTGGATGCCCAGCGCCACCTTCCCGCAGTGGCTGCAGAACGTGTCCGAGTGGCTTCCCACGCACGCGTACGCTGCACTCGGCCAGGCCGTCGAGATGGGCGGCGCGCCGCACGCCAGGGACGTCGCCGTCCTCTGCGTGTACTTCCTGCTCTTCGCGGGCGGCGCGGCCTGGCTCTACCGGAAGGACACTCTGAAGGCGTGAACGAGGACGAGATGTCGGTGGGTCTTGGGCGGCCGCCCGCGAGTGCCCGCCAGGCGGGGGTCAAGCTGCTGTGGATCGGCATCTGGCTCGCCTTCATGAGCGCGCCGGTCAAGGACCTGGCCGACGGCAACCACACCCGGTGGGCGACCGCGCTCGGCGTCCTGGGGCTGCTGGTCTTCGTCGGCGCCTATCTGGTGCTCGTCTTCCGGCACACGTCGAAGGCGCTGGACCCCCTCCGGGTCCGCGCCTCCCTCGCCTTCCTCGGAGCCCTCGCCGTCCTGCTGTCGCTGACGTTCGGCACGCCCTGGCTGGTCCTCTTCGTGTACGTGTCCGTCTCGGTCGGGGCCACGCTGCCGCTACGGACCGCGCGCTGGCTGATTCCCGTCGTCACCGCCGTCCTGGTGGGCGTCGGCGCGACCCTGGAGGACCCGCGCGAGACCATCACCGCCCTGGTCTTCCCCGCCCTGCTCGGGGGCTTCGCGATGACCGGCGTACGGCAGATGATCCGCACCACGATCGAACTGCGCGAGGCCCGGGCCACGGTCGCCCAGCTCGCCGCCAACGAGGAGCGCCTGCGCCTCGCCCGCGACCTGCACGACCTGCTCGGCCACTCCCTCTCCCTGATCACCCTCAAGAGCGAGCTGGCCGGGCGGATGCTCCCCGACCAGCCCGAGCGCGCCGCCGCCCAGGTCGCCGACATCGAACAGGTCAGCCGCCAGGCCCTGGTGGACGTACGCAGCGCCGTCACCGGGTACCGCCGGCCGACCCTCCCCGGCGAACTGGCCGGGGCCCGCACCGCGCTGGCCGCCGCCGGGGTCACCGCCGATGTGCCCGCCGACGTCCCGGACGGCCTGCCCGAGAAGGCGGAGGAGGTGCTCGCCTGGGGGCTGCGGGAAGCCGTCACCAACGTCGTACGCCACAGTGGCGCGCACCGCTGCACGGTCACGCTCGCCCCGCGCCAGACGCTCGACGGACGGGTCCTCGAACTCACCGTCGCCGACGACGGCCGCGGCGCCGCCGGCACCCCGCCGGGCAACGGCCTCACCGGCCTCACCGAGCGCCTCGCCACCGTGGGCGGCACCCTCAGCACCCGGGCCACCCACGCCCGCTCGGGCAAAGGCTTCACCATGGTCCTCAGCGTTCCGTTCGAATCCGGCCTAGGATCCGCGGAATGAGCATGATCAGACTTCTCCTCGCGGAGGACCAGTCCATGGTGCGCGAGGCACTCGCGGCGCTCCTCGGCCTGGAACCCGACATCGAGGTGGTCGCCCAGGTCGCCCGCGGCGACGAGGTCCTGGCGGCGGCCGAGGAACACGGCATCGACGTCGCCCTCCTGGACATCGAGATGCCCGGCATGACGGGCATCGACGCGACGGCCCAGTTGCGCGAAGCCCTGCCGGACGTCAAGGTCGTCGTCGTCACCACCTTCGGCCGGCCCGGCTACCTGCGCCGCGCCATGGAGTCGGGCGCGGACGCCTTCCTGGTCAAGGACGCACCGGCGTCCCAGCTCGCCGAAGCGGTACGCAAGGTGCTCGCCGGGGAACGCGTCATCGACCCCGGCCTCGCGGCCGCCGCCCTCGCCGACGGGGCGAGCCCGCTGACCGAACGCGAGCGCGAGGTGCTGCGCACCGCGGCCGACGGCTCGACCAACGCGGAGATCGCCGCCGCGCTGCACCTCTCCCAGGGCACCGTCCGCAACTACCTCTCCATGGCCATCCAGAAGATGGCGGCCCGCAACCGCGCCGAGGCCGTCCGCATGGCCCGGGAGAAGGGCTGGCTGTAGGAGGCGCCCCGGCCGGGTCATCGCGGTCCGGGCGCAGCCGCCTCCGGCATCACCGCCCCGCGGACACCAACCCCGCCTCGTACGCGATGATGACCAGCTGCACCCGGTCCCGCGCCCCCAGCTTGGCGAGCAGCCGGGTCAGATAGGTCTTCGCCGTGGCCACACTGATCACCAGGCGCTCCGCGATCTCCGCGTTGGACAGCCCGCTGCCGACCAGCACCAGCACCAGCACCTCCCGCTCCCGTTCACACGACGTTCACCGCCGTCCCCGCGCGGCGCTCGGTGATGGCCGCCAGGGCCGTCGTCCTCGCCGCCGTCACCACGGTCTTCGGTGTGCTCGTCGCCGCAGCCTCCTTCGCCTCGACCCGGGCGATCCTGTCCGGGCGCGGCGCCTCGGTCTCCCTCGGTGACCCCGGAGTGCTTCAGGTCCTCGCAGCCTCCGCGCTGCTCGCCCCGGTCGCCGCGCTCGCCGGGCTGGCTCTCGGCACGGTGATCCGGCACACGGGGGCGTCGATCGTGGCGTGCGTGGTGGTGCTGCTCCTGCTGCCGATGGTCCCGAGCGACCGCCGCCACCTGACGGCGGTGCTCCGGCACACCCTGCCGTTCAGCGCCTGGGACCGCCTCACGGCCGGCGCCCTGCCGCAGCCCCCGCCCGAGCTCTACCCGTGGTCGGAGGCGGGGGCCTGGACCGTCTACGCCCTGTGGGCACTGGTCGCGGGGGCCGTGGCGGTGTGCGCGGTGCACCGCCGCGACCAGTGAGGGCGGCGCGGTTACGCCTCCGGCGCGCCGAAGTAGTGCCCCTGGTCGAGGTCCTCGACCAGCCCCGGCCCGGCCGGCTTCCAGTCGAACCGTTCGCGGGTCTGCGTGCTGGAGGCCGGCGAGTCGAGGCTCACCATGGCGCTCAGCCAGCCGAAGTGCCCGGCCGCGTCCTCGGGCGCGACGGAGACCACGGGGACGCCGAGGTGGCGGCCGATGGTCTCGGCCACGGACCGCAGCGCGACGCCCTCCTCGGCCGCCGCGTGCAGCGTGGTGCCGGCCGGGGCGTTCTCCAGGGCCAGCCGGAACAGGTGGGCGGCGTCCGAGCGGTGCACGGCCGGCCAGCGCCGGGAGCCGTCTCCGACGTAGCCGGAGACGCCCTTCTCGCGGGCGTTGGCGATCAGGGAGGCGACGAAGCCCTGGTCCCCGTCGCCGTGGACCGTCGGGGGGAGCCGTACGACGGACGAGCGGACGTTGCGCGAGGCGAGGGCGATCGTCGCCAGCGCGTTGTCCTGGCGGCCGCCCGGGCCCTCGGCGGGCGCGTCCGGGCCGGCGCTCTGCCCGTCCTCCTCGGTCGCGACCCGGCCGGGGGCGAGCCCGAGCAGCCCGGACGCGATGACGAACGGCTTGCCGGAGCCGGCGAGCGCGTCCCCGAAGGCGTCGATGGCCCGACGGTCCGCGTCGGTGGCGCCCTGGAAGTCCCCGGAGAACGCGATGTCGTGCTTGAACGCGAGGTGGAGCACCCCGTCCGCCTCGGCGGCCGCCTCGCGCAGTACGTCCAGGTCGTCCAACGACCCGCGCCGCACCTCGGCCCCCGCGGCGGCCAGCGCCTCGGCCGACGCCTCCGAGCGGGCGAGCCCGACGACCTGGTGACCCGCCCCGATGAGCTCGGGAACGACGGCGGAACCGATCCACCCGGACGCGCCGGTGATGAATACACGCATGAGGAAACCTCCTGGAACAGGCCGACGATCCGGCCTGCGGGGAACGCGGCCGGTCCACGATGTCGGCGACTGACATCAAGCCACTCCTGATGTCAGCAACTGTCATCAGCGTACTCTCGATGACAGTGACTGTCATCCCATAGAATCGCCGTATGGGTCGATGGGAGCCGAACGCGCGCGGCAGGCTGGAGCAGGCCGCCATGGAGCTGTACGGCGAGCGGGGGTACGAGCAGACGACCGTGACCGAGATCGCCAAGCGGGCCGGGCTCACGGAACGCACGTTCTTCCGGCACTACGCCGACAAGCGCGAGGTGCTGTTCGCGGGCTCCGCCCTGCTCCGGGAGCGCCTGGTGAGCGGCCTGGACGGGGCTCCCCCGTCCGCGCCCCCGATCGACGCGGTGGCGGAGGCGCTCCGGGCGGCCGCGGCCGTGTTCGACGAGCGGCGCGAGCAGGCCCGGCAGCGGCAGCGGGTCATCACGGCCAACGCGGAACTCCAGGAGCGTGAGCTGGTGAAGCTCGCCTCGCTCGCCGCGGCGATGCGGGAGGCCCTGCGGGCGCGCGGTGTCGGTGAACCGGCGGCGAGCCTGGCGGCCGAGGCGGGGATCGCCGTCTTCAAGGTCGCCTTCGAGCGCTGGATCGACGCCGTCGGGGAGCGCGGCTTGGGCGCGTTCGTCCTGGAGGGGCTCGCCGGACTCGAGTCCCTGATGGCGGGCGGCCGGCCCTGACACGGCGACGCCCGCCCCGTCGGCAATGACGGGACGGGCGGTCTCGGTGAAGGACTCCGGGCGTCCGGAATCCCGTACCTGCTAACCGTCTACGGGAACGACACCACCTGCGACGGCACGGTGTCCGTCCCCGAGGTCGGCGAACCCGTGTCGTTGATGACGTGGTTGTACTGGCCCTGGCCGCCGAGTGAGACGACGAGCAGGTCGTGGAACTTCACGCCCGGCTTCACCGGGGCCTCGAAGCCGTGGTCCTGGCGGATGCCCGGGGCGACGTTGTAGTAGCAGTAGCTGCCGAGTCCCCAGCCCTCGTGGGTGGTGACCGAGTCGTCGACCTTGTAGGCGGCGTAGCCCTTGATGTCACCGTTCTGGACGGCGTCCTGGTTGGGGGCGTCGTAGGCCTTCTCGTTCTGGAAGAAGATCGTCTTGCCGTTCTCGCCGGACCAGCGGACGTCGTACTTGTTGAAGTGTTCGACGAACAGGCCGGTGGCCAGGACGTTGTCTCCGTTGACCTGGAGGCCGTAGTCGGAGCGGTTGGTGTCCCAGCCGATGCCCTCGCCGTGGTCGGCGCGCCACAGCCAGGTGTGGTCGATGATCGTGTCGTTGCTGTTGATCACCATGCCCGTGGTGGCCTTGCCGGCACCGGCGCCGCCGACCCGGACGAACACGTCCTGGAGCGAGGTGGGGTTGTCGGCGTGGCTCGCGGAGGCCCCCTCGGGGCCGACCTCGATCAGCGACTCGGAGTTGGTGGTGCCCGCGTCGACCAGCAGCCCGGCGAGCTTCACGCCGTCCACGTCACCGACCTTGAGGGCGGTGACCCCGTTGTCGGGGATGATCGTCGCCAGGCCGAGACCCAGCACGACCGTGTCCGCCCGGTCGATGTTGATCGTCTGGTCCACGTGGTAGATCCCGGGCGTGAACAGCAGGTGCAGACCCTGCTGGACGGCCGCGTTGATCGTCTCCGCGCTCGCGCCCGGCTTCACCACGTAGAACTGGTCCAGGGGGATCGACTCGCCCTGCGGTGTGCCGTTGCCCCAGGAGACACCGCGCGCGTTGGTGCGCTTGGCCGGGACGAACACCTTGTAGGCGTCACCGTCCAGGTAGAGGAACGGCTTCTCACGCGAGACCGGGGTGTTCTCGAGTGTGGTGTACGGCGGTTCGGGGAAGCTCTGCGCCGGCGCGCCCTCGACGCCCGAGAACGTCATGTTCCAGACGCCGTTGCCCCAGCTGCCGATGGAGCTGTCGCGGGTGTACCACTGCTGCTGCGAGTACGGGCCGACCTGGCCGTCGATCTTGCTGTCGGCGATGTACCCGCCGCTCGCCCAGCCGTAGCCGTTCGGGGCGAGGTTGAGGCCGCCCTTGACGTGCATCCGGCGGAACGGCGCGGCCTGGGACACGGCCCAGCGGTCGGTGCCGCTGACCGGGTTGAGGGCCAGGTTCTCGGCCGAACGCCAGAAGTTCTGCGTCGCGTTGCCGTTGAACCAGCCCGCGTCGACGGTGACATCGCCGTTGAACGTGGTGTCGTCCGGGTTCAGCCCGAGGCCGGCGATCGAGGTGTAGAAGCCGATCTGCGCGTTGATGTTGTCGTACGTGCCCGGCTTGAACAGCAGCGCGTAGCGGCCGTCGCCGAACTGCGCCGACTCCTGCTTCTTGAACACCTCGTCGACCTTGGCCTGGATGTCGGGCGTCGACGGGTCGAACACCATGACGTTGGGGCCGAGGTCGCCGCCGCCCTCGACGGCCTGCGCGTCCTGCCCGAAGGCGGTCTGCGCCGTGGGGACGGCCATGAGGAGCGAAACGGCGAACGCGGCGAACCCGAGGGCCCTGCCCCGGCGCCTGCGGCGGGATGGTGCGGTGGGGGTTGCTGTGGGGGGTGTTGTGGGGGCTTCCGTGGGGGGAAGATGCATGGACGTACGTCTCCTGGGTCGTGGTACGGGTGACACGACGAGCTGTCCGGCGCACGCTCAGAGAGCGCTCTCCGGTGGGTGTTGATGGTTCCGTCGTCACCCTGTACACGTCAAGAGGTGTGCGACAGGAGCCTCGCGGGAACCCGGCTGAGCGCAACAAATAATGTCGGCAGGGCGGCAATTGTCCGTTCTGCTGTCAGTTGGCGGCACTCCTGAGTTCAGGATCTGACGGTGCCGGGCGCCGCGTATCGGAGTGCCGGGCCGCGTCCGGCGGGCACGGCCGTAGGCTCGTACGGGTGACCGAAATCGCCGCCACCCGCGCCTATTACGACACCGTCGCCGAGGACTACGCCGCCCGCGTCCCCCCGCTCTTCGCCGAGGACGTGCCGGGACGTGCGCTGATCGGCGCGTTCGCGGAGGAGGTGCGCACGGACGGCGGGCTGCCCGTCGCCGATCTCGGCTGCGGACCAGGGCATGTGACGGCCCATCTGGCCGGCCTCGGACTCGACGCCCACGGCGTGGACGCCTCGTCGCGGATGGTGGAGACCGCCCGGCGCCGCCACCCGGAAGTCCGCTTCGAGACCGGGGAGATGGACGCGCTCGCCCTGCCGGACGGCGGGCTCGGCGGGATCGTCGCCTGGTGGTCGATCCTGCACACCCCGCCCGACCGGCTCCCGGGCCTCTTCGCGGAGTTCCGCCGTGTGCTGGCCCCCGGCGGCCGGCTGCTGCTCGGCTTCCATGCCGGGAACGGGGAGCCCTACACCTCGCGGAAGCGCGCCGGGGGGTTCGCGTACGCCATCCATCTGCTCGCGCCCGACGAGGTCGGCCGGCAGCTGGAGGGGGCGGGCTTCGCCGTCACCGCCCGGCTGACCACGCCCGGCGCGAGGTGGCCCCAGGTGTGCCTGCTGGCCCGGGCCGCCTCCACTCCGGTCTGAACCTGGCCGGCACCTTGGTCAGGTGGGGTGCCGGCCAGGAGCTGGGGGCGCGCGTCAGGCGCGCGTGATGCGGGCGATGGCCTCGACGGTCAGGGCGCGGTCGTGCGGCTCGGTTTCGAGGGCGCGGTGGATGGAAAGGCCCTCGATCAGCGCGTCCAGCTGACGGGCCGTCGCCGGGTCGAAGTGCCACTCCAGGGCGACCCTGCTGCGGCGCATCCACTCCCGGGTCAGCTCGCGGTAGGCGGGCTTGCGGGCGGCGAGGGTGTACAGCTCGTGTGTGAGGACCAGTTCGCGCTGGTTGCCGCCGGACAGGTGGTGGACCAGGTCGGCGACCGCCTCCCGGGCCTCGTCCTGCGTGGTGGCGGCGCCCAGACGCTCCTCGAAGACGGCGACGATGCCGCTGGAGAAGCGCGTGAACGCCTCCCGCAGCAGTTCGTCCATGCCGGCGAAGTGGTACGTCATCGAGCCGAGCGGCACCCCGGCGCGGGCGGCGACCTTGCGGTGCGAGGTCCCGGCGACCCCCTCGGCCGCGATCAGGTCGAGCGCGGCGGTGATGATGCGCTCCCGCCGCTCGGGGTCGTTCTGTCCGGTCGCCACGCTCTGTCCCTCGCCGTCCCTAGATCGAGCGGATCACCCGGGCCGGATTGCCCACGGCGACCACGTTGGCGGGGATGTCCTTCGTGACGACGGCTCCCGCGCCGATGACGCTGTTGTCCCCGATGGTCACCCCGGCCAGCACGATCGCCCCGCCGCCGAGCCAGACATTGTCGCCGATCGTGATGGGCCGTGCCGCCTCCAGCTTGTCCCGGCGCGGTTCCGGCTCCACCGGGTGGGTGGGCGTGAGCAGCTGGACGTTCGGCCCGATCTGGCAGTCGCGGCCGATGGTGATCGGGGCGACGTCCAGCGCGGTGAGGTTGTAGTTGATGAACGTGCCCTCGCCGACCGTGATGTACGAGCCGTAGTCGACGTACAGCGGCGGTCGGATGTGCGCCCCCGCGCCCAGCCCGCCGAGGAGTTCGGCGACGACCGGCTGCGCCGCGTCCGGATCCTCGGTGTAGGCGGCGAGATAGCGGGCGGCCAGCCGCACGGCCCGCTTCTGGGCCTCGACGATCTGCGGGTCGTCCGCGATGTACAGGTCTCCGGCGAGCATCCGCTCGTGGTTCGTACGCGGGTCGCCCGCGAAGTGGTCCGTCATGGGTACGAGCGTACACTCCAGGCGTACGATCGTACGCTCGTGGCGCCGTCTTTCCGTCCGCCCCCCTTGCGTCCGCCATCTTTCCGACCGTCAGACGAGGCCCCGCTGCATGGATGCCGTCACACGCCGCTGGCGTGCCGCCCTGTTCCTCTTCATGCTCGCCGCAGGTACGGGCATGGCCTCCTGGGTCGCGCGCACCCCGGCCGTCCGGGACGGGCTCGACGTGTCCACCGGCGCGATGGGCCTGGTGCTGTTCGGGCTGTCCACCGGTTCGATGGCCGGCGTCATGGCGTCCGGGCCGCTGGTACGGCGCAACGGCGGCCGGACGACGATCCTCGGCGGCGTCGTCCTGATCGTCGCCGGGCTGCTCGTCGTCGCCGCCGGCACCGCTCTGTCGCTCGCGGTCGTGGTCTTCGGCGGGCTGGCCCTGTTCGGCGGCGGGATGGGGATGAGCGAGGTGGCGTTCAACATCGAGGGCGCCGCCGTCGAGAGCGCCATCGGACGGCCCGTCCTGCCCGTGCTGCACGGCTGCTTCAGCCTGGGGACGGTCGTCGGGGCCCTCCTCGGCATGGCGTTGACGGCGGCCGCGTTCCCCGTCGGCTGGCACCTGACACTCGTCGCGGGGCTGATAGCCGCCGCCGGTACGCGGGCGGTCCTCGCCATCCCGCACGGCACGGGCAAGGACGACGCCCCCGCCGCCGGGTCCGGGCAGGGCGGCCTGCGCGGCCAGCTGCACGTGTGGCGCGACCGGCAGCTCGTCCTCATCGGCGTGATCGTGCTGGCGATGGCCTTCGCGGAGGGTGCCGCCAACGACTGGCTGCCGCTGCTCATGGTCGACGGGTACGACGTGAGCCCCACGGCGGGCTCGCTGACCTTCCTGGTCTTCGCCGCCTCGATGACGCTGGGCCGGCTGGCCGGCGGCCCCTTCCTGGAGCGGTTCGGCCGGACGAAGGTCGTCCGGATCAGCGGCCTGACGGCCGCGCTGGGCGTGGCCGTGGTGATCGTCGCGCCGAGCCCCGTGATGGCGGGCGCCGCCACGGTGCTGTGGGGGCTCGGCGCCTCGCTCGGCTTCCCGGTCACGGTGTCCGCCGCCGGCGACCACCCGACGGACGCCGCCGCGCGGGTGGCCGCGGTCTCCACGGCGGGGTACGGCGCCTTCCTGGTCGGCCCGCCCGCGCTCGGCTTCCTCGCCGACCACATCGGCCTGCGGCTCACGATGACCGTGGTCCTGGCGCTGGTGGCCGTGGCGGCGCTGCTGGCCGGGGCGCTGGGCCCCGGCCGCGAGAGCGACGCGACCGGGACGCAGGCGGCGCCGGTCGCGCCTTGAGCGCCAGACCCTTTACGCGTCCGCCTCCTCGTCCCACAGCGCGGTGCTGTGCGCGGCGGTCAGCGCGGCGATCCGGGACAGCGCGTCCCCGGCCGGCACGGGGTCGAGCCGGCGGCCGTCGCGCAGGCGGAGTGCGACGAGCCCGTCGGCCGCCTCCGCCGGGCCGATCACCACCTGGTACGGCACCAGCCTGGCTTCGCGGATCCGGGCGCCCAGGCTGCCGCGCTCACGGCCGCTGATCTCCGCGCGCAGCCCCAGCTCGGCGCACCGCCCGGCCAGCGCCTCGGCGTCCGGGAGTTCGGCGTCGGACACCGGCAGGACCGCCAGCTGTTTCGGGGCGAGCCAGGCCGGGAAGGCGCCGCCGTGCTGCTCGATGAGGTGGGCGACGGCCCGCTCGACGCTGCCGATGATGCTGCGGTGCACCATGACCGGGCGGTGCTTCGCCCCGTCGGCCCCGATGTAGTGGAGGTCGAAGCGTTCCGGCTGGTGGAAGTCGACCTGCACGGTGGACAGGGTGAACTCGCGGCCCGCCGCGTCCTCGACCTGGACGTCGATCTTCGGCCCGTAGAACGCGGCCTCGCCCTCCGCCGCCTCGTACGGCAGCCCCGACGCCTCCAGCACCTCGGTCAGCAGCGCGGTGGAGCGCCGCCACAGCTCCGGGGCGGCGACGTACTTGCCGCCCGGCCCCGGCAGCGAGAGCCGGAACCGGGCCGCGCGGACGCCCAGTGCCTCGTACGCCCCGAGGATCATGTCGAGCGCGCCGCGCGCCTCGTCGGCGACCTGCTCCACGGTGCAGAAGATGTGCGCGTCGTTCAGCTGGATGGAGCGCACCCGGGTCAGCCCGCCGAGCACCCCGGACAGCTCCGCGCGGTACATCCCGCCCAGCTCCGCCATCCGCAGCGGCAGTTCGCGGTAGCTGTGCGCCCGGGAGCGGTAGATCACCGCGTGGTGCGGGCACAGGCTGGGCCGCAGCACCAGTTGCTGTCCCTCGCCCAGCTCCATCGGCGGGAACATGTCGTCGCTGTAGTGCGCCCAGTGCCCCGAGCGTTCGTACAGCTCCCGTTTGCCGAGCACCGGCGAGTACACATGGCGGTAGCCCGCCCGCCGTTCGGCGCCCCGGATGTACTCCTCCAGGGTGTGCCGCAGCTCCGCCCCGTCCGGCAGCCAGTAGGGCAGGCCCGCGCCGATCAGCGGGTCGGTGTCGAACAGCTCCAGCTCGCGGCCGAGTCTGCGGTGGTCGTGCATGGCGGTCTCCTCGCGTGGGAAGGGCGAGCGACCCCACGCGAAAGCCCCGGGGCACTCGCCCCGGGGCTTTCGGACTGGTCATCAGTCAGCGCGCCGGGACACTCTCCGGCGTCGTCGTGTTCATGGCGGCACGCTGCATGGTTCCGACGCTAACAGCGCCCCTCGCCGGCCCGCATCCGGTTTTCCCGCCCGTGCGCGGGGGAAGGCCGCCGCTCACCCCTTCTTCACCGAGTCCAGGTGCGCGAAGACCACGACGTTGTCCTCGTAGTCCTTGGCCTTCCGGTCGTAGTTGCCGCCGCAGGTGATCAGCCGCAGCTGCGCGTCCGGCGTGTCGGCGTACACCTTGTCGTCCGGGAAGTCCGCCTTGCTGAACGTCTCCACGGTGTCCACGGCGAACGTGGCCACCGTGCCGTCGGCGCGGGTGATGTCGACGGTCGCCCCGGGTTTCAGGAAGCTCAGCTGGAGGAAGACGGCCGGGCCGGTCGTGGTGTCCACGTGGCCCGCCACGATCGACGCCCCCCGTTCGCCGGGCGTCGCACCGTCCTTGAACCAGCCGACCAGGTTCTTGTCGTTCGGCGGCGGCGCGTCCAGCCGCCCGGAGGCGCCGATCGACAGCGGGGTGAACGGCGCGTCCACCGCGATCGCCGGGATCCGCAGCCGCGTCGGCACCGAGCGCGGCAGCGAGGGCGACGCGCTCGGGGTGGCCTTCGCGGAGGCCGCGGCCGACGGCGATGCGGCGGCGGACACGGCGGCCGCGGGCGGTGCGGGCGCCTTGTCGTCGGCCGGCGAGCCGATGGAGTGGTAGATCAGGGTCATGCCGAGCCCGGCCGTCGCGAGGGGCCAGAGCAGGGCCCGGCCCAGCGAGCGGGTGGGGGCCGCGGCCCCGGGGGAGGGGGAGTCGGTGGTCTGCGGGGCGGCCATGGGGAACGTGCCTTTCGTCCGTACGGGGGCGGTACGAGTGGGGAGGACCGGGGAAACGCGGGCGCCGCGGCCGCCGCCCCGAAGGGACGGCGACCGCGACGACAGAGGGCCCGCGGGGCCGGTCAGGCCATCGCACCGCCGGACGCCTGGCGGCGACGCAGCCGGTACGCGGCCACACCGGCGCCGCCGAGCAGCAGCAGCGAACCGGCCGCCAGACCGCTGCCGGTCATCGCCATCGCGCCGCCGCCGGTGTGCATGCCGCCGTGCGGCTTGTCCTCCTCCTTGTACTTACCGCCCTCGTCACCGGGCTCCCACTCCGTGACGGTCTGCGCGAGGGCGCCGCCGCCGGTGTGGACACCGCCGTGCGGCTTGTCCTCGTCGTCCTTCTTGTACTTGCCGCCTTCGTCGCCGGGCTGCCACTCCTTCGCGACCGTGTTCGCGAGGGCGCCGCCGCCGGTGTGCATGCCGCCGTGGGGCTTGTCGGCGTCGTCCTTCTTGTACTTGCCGCCTTCGTCGCCGGGCTGCCACTCCTTCGCGACCGTCTTGGCGAGGGCGCCGCCGCCGGTGTGCATGCCGCCGTGGGGCTTGTCGGCGTCGTCCTTCTTGTACTTGCCGCCCTCGTCGCCCGGCTGCCACTCCTCGGTGACCGTCATCGACAGCGCGCCGCCGCCGGTGTGCATGCCGCCGTGCGGCTTGTCCTTCTTCCAGTCCTTGTCGGACTTGCCGTGCTCGTCGTGCTCGGAGGCGGACGAACCGCCGTGGTCCTGGTCGGCGGCGACGGTCATCGCGTAGGCCGAGGGTGCGGTGATGGTGAGGACCGCCGTGACGGCGGCCGAAGCGAACAGCGTGCGGGCAGAGCGCATCTGTACACATTTCCTTTCGTCGCCCCTGCGAGGAGTGACGCCCTGTCGACCCCTGGTGACGCAACGGCTACGTGATCCACCGTCAGTCCGAACCCGGGAGCGCGCCATCGGAGAGCGCCGCATTGGGGCTACGGCGTGGGCCCATCGAGTGGCGAAGAACGGATAATCACCCGTTGGACGGCATGGCGGACCCCCGGAAGGTTTGGGCGACGGCCCCGCCTCCCGGTTCGTCAGTTCAGCAGCGCCCGCGCCGCCCGCGCACTGTGCCGCACCGCGTCCGCCACGGCCGGCTCCACGTCCTCGACGACCCGCGCGTACTCCTCCATCTCGGCCGCCCCGCGCAGGAACTCCCCGGCCCGCACCAGCAGCTGGGCGCGCTCGTAGCGCAGCCGGGCCGGGTGCGAGGGCAGCAGCAGGGACAGCTCCACCGCCCACAGCGCCACGGGCGTCTGCTCCGGGCGGGCCGCCGCCCAGGCCCGGATGTTGTTCAGCACCCGCAGCACCACTTCGAGCGGCTGCGCGGGCTCCAGCGCCGACGGCTCCCACCGCTCCCCGGTCGCGCTCGTCACCAGCAGCTCCGCGTCCTGGTCCGTCAGCGGCCGTCCCCCGGCGAACGGATCGGCGAGCACCCGCTCGCCCGGATCGCCGAAGCCGACGACGAAATGACCCGGCAGCGCCACCCCGTACACCGGCGCGCCCGCCCGCCGGGCGACCTCGATCCACACCACCGAAAGCAGGATCGGCAGCCCGCGCCGCCGCCGCAGCACCTCGTGCAGCAGGGACGACTCCAGGCGCTGGTAGTCCGCCGTCGACCCCTCGAACCCGTACCGCTCACCCAGGAGTTCGGCCAGCGCCGACGCCCAGGCGTGGCCGCCGCGCAACCCGTACGGGAGCAGTCCGGCCAGCCGGTCCAGCTCGATCTGGGCTTCGTCGATGCCCCGCGCGTCCAGCTCCGGGTCCGCCTCCGCCGCCACCAGCAGGCACAGCAGCGCCAGGTCGGGCCGCTCGGCCCTCGCCTCCTCCGCGAACCGGCGGCGCAGCTCCTCGCGGTCGTTCCTCTCGGCCGCCACCGGTCACACCGGCCGGAAGTGGTGGTAGAGGTGGTGCGTCGCGAAGCCCATCCCGTCGTACAGGGCACGGGCGCCCTCGTTGTCCGCCTCCACCTGGAGCCAGGCGGCGGACGCGCCCTCGTCCGTCGCCTGCCGGGCCAGCGCGGCCATCACGGTCGTCGCGAGGCCCCGGCGGCGGTGCTCGGGAGCCACCTCGACGGTCATGAACCCGGCCCACCGCCCGTCCACCACACACCGCCCGATCGCGGCGGGCGCCTCGTCCCCGGCCTCGCCCGGCACGGTCGCGAACCACACCGACGGCCCGCTGTGCAGCACCGACGTCACCTCCGGGCCCGGCGTCCCGACCCGCTGGTAGCGGGCGAGCCACGCCGCGTCGGCCGTACGCTCCAGCCGGACCCGGGACACCTCGGCCGGCAGGTCACCGATGGGGGCGAGCGCGGCGATCCGCACCTCCGCCGTCACCTCGCGCCGCCAGCCGTGCCCCTCCAGCGCCGCGCACAGCTCCTCCTGCGCGTCCTCCGCACCGGTCGCCGTCTGCACGTACGGGGGCAGCCCCCGCTCCGCGTACCACTCGCGGACACGCCCGAGCGCCGCACCGAGCGGCAGGCCCGGGTCGCCGAGCGGCAGCACCGAGTTGGCGCGCCGGGTGAACCCGCCGGCGGCGCGCAGCAGCCAGTCGCCCAGCGGCTCGCTCTCCACGGGCTGCCAGGCGCGCGCGTACGCGCGGGCGAGTTCCCCGTACGAGGCGGCGGGGCCGCGCCGCCGGGCCGGGGCGGAGGGCACGACCTTGCCCGCGACCAGTGAGGACTCCGCGATGCGGACGGACTCGCCGTTCCTGGGTGTGATGGACAGCACACCGGCGTCCCACGATGTGAGAACGCCGACCGTGTCGGTGAATTCCGGCCTTCCCGGACCGTCTCCGGTCTTACGCCGGACTGATACCCGTTTGCCCACGTCAGCCGGGGCAATTCGGACCTCTAGTCGTCCGCCGATGGTGAATTCCACAGCTCTGTCCGCCCCTCCTGTTCGGTTCGTGCCCGCGAACGGAGATACTAGGGGCGGGCATCGACGACGCCGCGCTCCCGCGCGAGAGCCAACGCCCTACCGAGGAGGAACGACAGCGTGACCTACGTCATCGCGCAGCCTTGTGTCGACGTAAAGGACAAGGCCTGCATCGAAGAGTGCCCCGTCGACTGCATCTACGAGGGCCAGCGGTCCTTGTACATCCACCCGGACGAGTGCGTCGACTGTGGAGCCTGCGAGCCGGTCTGCCCGGTGGAGGCGATCTTCTACGAGGACGACACTCCGGACGAGTGGAAGGACTACTACAAGGCGAACGTCGAGTTCTTCGACGACCTCGGGTCGCCGGGTGGTGCCTCCAAGCTGGGCCTGATCGAGCGCGACCACGCGTTCATCGCCGCGCTGCCGCCGCAGAACCAGTAACAGCGCCCCGGCACGTGCGCCGCCCCGGTCCCGTACGGCTCGCCGCCGTGCGGGACCGCGGTGTTTCCGGCGGTCCTTCCGGGCCGCCCGCGTGAATCCCGTACGAGAAAGCAGAGAGCCGTGTCCGCAGTCTCCTCCCGCCTCCCGGTCTTCCCCTGGGACAAGCTGGCGCCCTACAAGTCGACGGCCGGGGCCCACCCGGACGGGATCGTGGACCTGTCCGTCGGCACGCCCGTCGACCCGGTGCCCGAGCTGATCCGGCAGGCGCTCGTCGCGGCGGCGGACAGCCCCGGCTATCCGACGGTGTGGGGGACCGCCGCGCTGCGCGACGCGCTCACCGGCTGGGTGGAACGGCGCCTCGGCGCGGTCTCGGTGGCCCACGAGAACGTGCTGCCCGTCGTCGGCTCCAAGGAGCTGGTGGCCTGGCTGCCGACCCAGCTCGGCCTCGGGGCCGGCGACAAGGTCGCCTACCCGCGGCTCGCCTACCCGACGTACGAGGTCGGCGCGCGGCTCTGCGGCGCCGAGCCGGTGGTCTACGACGACCCGACGGAGCTCGACCCGGCCGGCCTCAAGCTGCTCTGGCTCAACTCCCCGTCCAACCCGACCGGCCGGGTCCTCGCCAAGGAAGAGCTGGTCCGGATCGTCGCCTGGGCGCGCGAGCACGGCGTACTGGTCTTCAGCGACGAGTGTTACCTGGAGCTGGGCTGGGAAGCCGATCCGGTCTCCGTGCTCCACCCGGACGTTTGCGGTGGCACGTACGAGGGCATCGTCGCCGTCCACTCGCTGTCCAAGCGGTCCAACCTCGCGGGCTACCGCGCCGCGTTCATCGCGGGCGACGCGGCCGTGCTCGGCGAGCTGCTCCAGATCCGCAAGCACGGCGGGATGATGACGGCCGCGCCCGTCCAGGCCGCGACCGTCGCCGCGCTCGGCGACGACACGCACGTGGCCGAACAGCGCACCCGTTACGCCGGCCGGCGCGCCGCCCTGCGCACCGCCCTGGAGGCCCACGGCTTCCGCATCGAGCACAGCGAGGCGAGCCTCTACCTCTGGGCCACCCGCGACGAGCCGTGCTGGGACACCGTGGCGTACCTGGCGGAGCTGGGCATCCTGGTGGCGCCCGGCGACTTCTACGGACCGGCCGGCGACCGCTTCGTCCGCGTGGCGTTCACGGCCACCGACGAGCGCGTGGCGGCGGCGGTCAAGCGCCTGGGCTGAGCACCGGCATACGTGCGAGGGCCCCGGGAGTGCGCACTCCCGGGGCCCTCGCACGTGTACGTGTCAGCCGAGCGGCAGGCCCTGGGTGAGGGCGTCGGTGGGCAGGCCGCCCTTGGCCGCACCGGTGAGGGCGCCGGTGGCGTCGCCGCCCTTGGTCGCGCCCTTGGCCGTGCCGGAGACCTTCTTCGCCGCGGGGGCGGCCTTGCCGCCGACGTCGCTGAGCGTCTTGCCCGCCATCGGCAGCGTGGTGCCGACGACCTTGCCGCCGGTCTTGCCCGCGGCGTCGGAGGCCGGCTTGGCGGTGCCTTCGACCGTCTTGCCGAGACCGGAACCCTCGACGCTGGTGAGGCCGCCGAGGTCCGGGGTCTGCGGGAGCTCCGCGGCACCGGCGGCACCGGCCGCACCGACCACGGGGGCCGCACCCGCCGCGATCAGCAGCGCGGTACGGGCGATCCGACGGGTCAGGGGGAGGGACATGATGCTCCTTCGACGGGAGAGGAATTCGGGCTGTCCGTGGGTCGGACGCCATGACAACCGTCGTGGGGGCGGGTGAGGTTGCGGTGCGGTGACGTAAAGACTGAGCAATGCGTCGGATAATCCTCAGCGGAGGAACCCGGGCAAACGGTGCGCGCCACGGCCGCCCGCCGAACCGTCACTCCCCTTGCGCGGCAAGGGTTGCGAGAGGCGTGCGGGTGGCCCCCGACCAGCCGTCCGGGGGGCGCCGGGGGCGCACGACGGTACGCCCGTACGGGCGAGGACTCGCACGTACGCACGAGGCTGCCGGGCTCCTACCGCACGAGGCGGAGCCGTACCTCGTCCGTGTCGGACTTCTCGCGCTTCGACGCCTCGCGTTCCGTGTGCCAGCCCGAGCCGGCCGCCCAGGTCCGGCCCCCGTACGCGACTTCGTCGATGCCCAGCGCCTCCGACTGGGCCACCGCCCAGTGCGCCAGCTCCCAGCCCCGCTGCGGCACGCCCTCCCGGCCGGTGCGGCGGTCCGCGCGTACCGGGACCGCGAGCGAGCCCGAGGCCGCCGCGCCCGCCGAGGGAGCCACAGCGGCCGGCCGTACGTCCTTGCCGAAGGCGCTCACCAGTGCGGCCCGCACCTTCGTGGCGTCGCCCGTGCCCGCCGTGGTCCGGGGCGGCTCGCAGTCCAGCGCGCCCGGCGTGCGCCCGGTCAGCGCGGCGGCCAGCAGCGCCGCGTCCGGCTCGTGCTTCGCGTACGCCTGCGGGAAACCGCTGCGCTGGACGCGCTGCGCGGCCTCGGTGAGCGGCAGGCGCGAATAGCCGGGCACCTTCGCCAGGTGCTCGTAGAACTTCCCGGCCGAGTAGACGGGGTCCATGATCTGCCGCTCGGTGCCCCAGCCCTGCGAGGGCCGCTGCTGGAACAGCCCCAGCGAATCCCGGTCGCCGTGGTCGAGGTTGCGCAGCGCGGACTCCTGCAACGCCGTGGCCAGCGCGATGGTCACCGCGCGCTCCGGCATCCCGCGCGTGGTGCCGACCGCGGAGATCGTCGCGGCGTTCGCGGCCTGCTCGGGCGTCAGCCGGTACGAGCCGTCCGCCGACCGCACCGTGCACTGGTCGGATCCGCGCCCGCCCGAAACGTACTGAACGGTCAGATAACCGGCCACCGCGGCGAGCACGCCGACGGCCGCCACGATGCGCAGCCGACGACTGCGGCCGGGACGTGTGGGGGCAGCGGAAGCGGTCTCGGGCACGGGGCCACCGTACGACAGGCACTAGGCTCCCAGCCATGGCCGAAAGCACGCTTGACCTCACCCTTGACGGGCCCGCCCTCACTGCCGCGCTCGTCGACTTCCCCTCGGTCAGCGGGGAGGAGAAGGACCTCGCCGACGCCATCGAGTCGGCGCTGCGCGCGCTGCCGCACCTGGCCGTCGAGCGGTACGGGAACAACGTCGTGGCCAGGACGGATCTCGGCCGTTCCGAACGCGTCATCCTGGCCGGGCACATCGACACCGTGCCGATCGCCGACAACGTGCCCTCCCGGCTCGACGCGGACGGCCTGCTCTGGGGCTGCGGCACCTCCGACATGAAGTCCGGCGTCGCCGTCCAGCTGCGCATCGCCGCCACCGTGCCCGAGCCCAACCGCGACCTCACGTTCGTCTTCTACGACAACGAGGAGGTCGCCGCCCACCTCAACGGCCTCGGCCGTATCGCGGAGGCCCACCCCGACTGGCTGAAGGGCGACTTCGCCATCCTGCTGGAGGGCTCCAACGGTGAGGTCGAGGGCGGCTGTCAGGGCACCCTGCGCGTCTTCCTCCACCTGGAGGGCGAACGGGCGCACTCCGCGCGCAGCTGGATGGGGTCCAACGCCATCCACGCCGCCGCCCCGGTCCTCACCCGCCTCGCCGCGTACGAGCCGCGGCGGCCCGTGATCGACGGCCTGGAGTACCACGAGGGCCTCAACGCCGTACGCATCGAGGGAGGCGTCGCCAACAACGTCATCCCCGACGCCTGCACGGTCGTCGTCAACTACCGCTACGCCCCCGACCTCGGCCAGGAAGAGGCCCTGGCCCACGTCCGCGAGGTCTTCGCGGACTGCGGCGTCGCGGAGTTCACGGTGGACGACCACTCCGGCGCGGCCATGCCCGGTCTCTCGCACCCGGCGGCGAAGGCGTTCATGGACGCGGTCGGCGGCGTCGCCCGGCCCAAGTTCGGCTGGACGGACGTGGCCCGCTTCGGCCCGCTCGGCGTCCCCGCGGTCAACTACGGCCCCGGCGACCCGGTCCTCGCCCACAAGCGCGACGAGCACGTCAAGGTCGAGCGCATCACCCACTGCGAGGAGCGGCTGCGCTCCTGGCTCACCACCTGACCCGGGTCCGACCTTCCGTCTTCCCCTGTCCTTAACCCGTGGCGATCTACGCTGGCGTGAGACGGGGGCGTCGCAGGACGCCTCCGACGTCGGCGGAGGGAGCAGGTCATGGGCAACCGCGAGGACGCGCGCATCCCCGAAGGTGCGGAGATCCCGGAAGGCGCGGTACGACCCGAGGAACAGCGCCTCGGACCCGTGCTGCGCCGCAGGGACCAGGTACAGCCCGGCACGACCGATCAGCGGCTGCTGGACTCCGAGGACGACTCGGAGTGGGTGCACACCGACCCCTGGCGGGTGATGCGCATCCAGTCGGAGTTCGTCGAGGGCTTCGGCGCACTGGCCGAACTGCCGAGCGCCATCAGCGTCTTCGGCTCGGCCCGTACGCCCGCCGGGGCGCCGGAGTACGAGGCCGGTGTACGAATCGGCCGGGCGCTCGTCGACGCGGGCTTCGCGGTCATCACCGGGGGCGGGCCGGGTGCGATGGAGGCGGCGAACCGGGGGGCGCGCGAGGCGAAGGGAGTCTCGGTCGGCCTCGGCATCGAGCTGCCCTTCGAGTCGGGCCTCAACCCGCACGTCGACATCGGCGTCAACTTCCGCTACTTCTTCGTCCGCAAGACGATGTTCGTGAAGTACGCCCAGGGCTTCGTCGTCCTGCCCGGCGGTCTCGGCACGCTGGACGAACTCTTCGAGGCGCTGACCCTCGTCCAGACCGGCAAGGTCACCCGCTTCCCGATCGTCCTCTTCGGCACGGAGTACTGGGGCGGCCTGGTCGACTGGCTCCGCGACACGGTGGTCGCCCAGGGCAAGGCCTCGGCGAAGGACCTCCTGCTGTTCCACGTCACGGACGACGTGGACGAGGCGGTGGCGCTGGTGACGAAGGAAGTGGGGCGCTGAGCTTTGCGGGGGCGCCGCCCCCGTGCCCCCGCTCCTCAATCGCCGGAGGGGCTTGATTCTGGTGCGGCCGGTCTCAGCCTCGCCGGCGTTTGAGGCGCGGGGTCCGGGGCAGAGCCCCTGTTTCGGGCCGCGTCCCTACGCCAGCCCCCGCCGCGCCACCGCAGGCGACCGCCACCCCGCGATGGACGCCACCATGTCCAGGACATCCCGCGTCTCGGCCACCTCGTGCACCCGGTACACCCGCGCGCCCAGCCACGCCGACACCGCCGTCGTCGCCAGCGTCCCGAGCAGCCGCTCCTTCACCGGCCGGTCCAGCGTCTCGCCCACGAAGTCCTTGTTGGAGAGCGAGACCAGCACCGGCCACCCCGTCTCCGCCATCTCGCCGAGCCGGCGCGTCGCCTCCAGCGAGTGCCGGGTGTTCTTCCCGAAGTCGTGACCGGGGTCGATCATGATCCCGTCCGGCCGGACCCCCAGGGACACCGCCCGCTCGGCCAGCCCCACGGTCACCCGCAGGATGTCGGCCATCACGTCCTCGTACCCCACCCGGTGCGGCCGGGTCCGCGGCTCCGCGCCTCCGGCATGGGTGCAGACCAGCCCCGCCCCGTACCGCGCGGCCACCTCCGCCAGCTCCGGGTCCACCCCGCCCCACGCGTCGTTCAGCAGATCCGCCCCCGCCTCGCAGACGGCCTCGCCGACCTCGTGGCGCCAGGTGTCGACGCTGATCACCACGTCCGGGTGACGGCGGCGCACCTCGGCGACGAACCCGACCGTGCGGCGGGCCTCCTCCTCGGCGGTGACCTCCTCGCCGGGACCGGCCTTGACGCCGCCGATGTCGATGATCGCCGCGCCGTCGGCCACGGCCCGCTCGACCCGGGCGAGCGCCGGCTCGTCCTGGAAGGTGGCGCCCCGGTCGTAGAAGGAGTCCGGGGTGCGGTTCACGATCGCCATGATCACCTGTTCGTGCGCCCCGAATTCGCGCCGCCCCAGCCGGAGCACCCCGCTCGCCATCCGTGTCCCTTCCTGTGAATCCGCCGGTGGATCACCAACCGGCGGCCAACAGCCGACCCTAGCTGTCAGCGCCGCATGGCACGATCGGACCCGGACGAATTCCGCTCCAGGGGAGATACGCGTGTTCTTGTTCTTGCTGCTGGCGATGGTGGTGGTGGTTGCCGCGGTCACCCTCGCGGTGGTCGGTGGAGGCAGGAGCGCCGTCCTGCAGGACGTGGCGCCAGAAGTGCTCGCGGACCCGCTGCCCGCCTCGCGGCCGGTCGGCCGGGCGGACGTCGACGCGCTGCGGCTGCCCGTGGGCCCCCGGGGCTACCGGATGCCCGAGGTGGACGACGCGCTGAGCCGGCTCGGCGCCGAGCTCGCCGAGCGGGACGCGCGGATCGCGGAGCTGGAGGCGGCGCTCGCCGGTGCGCAGGCGGCCAGGACCGGCGGCCCCGACCTGCTCAAGGAGGGGCAGGACCAGCCGCCCAGGCCCTGGCAGCCGCCGCGGGAGAGCGGCGGACCGGCCGATGGGGCGCGGGCGGCTCATGACGAGGAGACGGGCCGATGAGCGGCGACGCCGTGGCGGCGGCGGACGGCGGACTGCGCTGCCCGTGGGGCCTGTCCACCGAGGACTACCTCTGGTACCACGACACGGAGTGGGGCCGTCCGGTCCACGGCGACGACGCCCTGTTCGAGCGGCTGTGCCTGGAGGCGTTCCAGTCGGGGCTGTCCTGGCTGACGATCCTGCGCCGCCGCGAGGGCTTCCGCAGCGCCTTCGCGGGGTTCAGCATCCCGGCGGTGGCGGAGTTCACGGAGGCGGACCGGGAGCGGCTGCTGGCCGACGAGGGCATCATCCGCAACCGCGCGAAGGTCGACGCGACCATGGCCAACGCCCGGGTGCTGGCCGGCTGGGGGGCTGGTGAGCTGGACGAGCTGATCTGGTCGTACGCCCCCGATCCGCTGGGCCGCCCGGCCCCGAAGGCCCTCGGGGACGTGCCGGCGGTCACCCCCGAGTCCACGGCCCTGTCGAAGGACCTGAAGAAGCGGGGGCTGCGGTTCATCGGACCGACCACGGCCTACGCCCTGATGCAGGCGTGCGGCCTGGTCGACGACCACCTCGCCGACTGCGTCTCGCGCCCCACCCCGGTCTAGGGCGAGGTCCCTACCGTCCGAGGTACTTCGGCTTCTCCTTGGCGAGGAAGGCCCGCACCGCGATCCCGTGGTCCTCGGACGCGCCGGCCCTGGTCTGGAGCTCGTCCTCCTTCTCCAGGGCCTCGGCCAGGGTGTGCCCGGCCCCGAAGGCCAGGGACGCCTTGAGCGCCGCGTAGGCCACCGTGGGCCCGTCGGCCAGGGCGCGGGCCACGGCGGCCGCTTCGGCGGCGAGGCCGGCGGCGGGCACCAGCTTGTTGACGATGCCCAGCTCATGGGCGTCCTGCGCGGAGACGGAGCGCGGGAAGAGCAGCAGGTCGGCTGCGCGGCTCTGGCCGATGAGCCGGGGCAGCGTCCAGGAGACGCCCGAGTCGGCGGTGAGCGCGACCCCGGCGAACGAGGTGTTGAAGGAAGCGGTGTCGGCGGCCACCCGGTAGTCGCAGGCGAGCGCGAAGCCGAAGCCCGCGCCGGCGGCGGCGCCGTTGATCCCGGCCACGACCGGCTTCGGCATCTCGGCGAGCGCCCGCACGATCGGGTTGTAGTGCTCCTGCACGGTGCTCAGCGCGTTGCCCCCCTCCTGCCCCTGGGCCTCGGCGAGCTTCCCCAGGTGCTCCTTGAGGTCCTGGCCGACACAGAACGCGCGCCCGCCGGCCGCGGTGAGCAGCACCGCCCGTACGCCGCTGTCGGCGGCGGCCGAACTCAGGGCGTCGCGGAGCCCGACCTTGGCCGCGGTGTTCATGGCGTTCATCGCGTCGGGGCGGTTGATCGTGATCGTCGCGAGCCCGTCGCTGATGTCGTAGAGCACCGCGTCGTCGTGATCGGCCATGAATGGTCCCCTTTGCGTGTCGTTCACCAGCCCTGTCCACGCAAGCATGGCCGATTTCGCCGCAGGCGGACATGTGACCTGCGTCAAACATTTCTGTGCCGCGGAGGGGCCGAAGGGGCGGGAGTATCCCAGTGCGGCCCCCGAATTGGGTGGTTTTGAGTGAGCGCGTTGCCCAAGCGATGCAGAGCGATGTTGGTCATCGGGGTCGGTGATGCGGGATAATGACGTGGAAGCACTGTGTTCGATGCCGGTGAGGCAGCGCCTGTCATGGGGCCGCCGGTTGCGATGAGCTGGTTTCAGGAAGGGGAACGAGCATGGCGGCCATGAAGCCGCGGACGGGCGACGGCCCGCTCGAGGTGACAAAGGAGGGGCGGGGCATCGTCATGCGAGTTCCGCTCGAAGGCGGCGGTCGGCTTGTCGTTGAGCTGACGCCCGACGAGGCCGATGCACTCGGCGACGCCCTCAAGCAGGTCGTCGGCTGAGCAGAGGCGCTCACGACTTCACCGCTGCCCCGGCATGGTTCCCGTGCCGGGGCAGCGGTGCGTCCGGGGGCCGTTACGGGCGAGGGGCCGGTACGCGTACGCCTCAGCCGCGCCGCACCGCGCAGAGCAGCCCGTCGCCCACCGGCAGCAGCGTCGCCATCAGCTCCTGGCTCTCGCGGACCGCGCGCAGCAGCTCCCGCAGCCGCAGCACCTCCGCCGGCTGGGCCGCCGAGTCGACCGTACGGCCGTCCGCGAAGACGCCCTCGAAGCAGACGAGGCCCCCGGGCCGCAGCAGACGCAACGATTCAGCGAGACAGTCCAGGCTCTCCATCCGGTCGCCGTCGCAGAACACGAGGTCGTAGCCGCCGTCGGCGAGCCGGGGGAGCACGTCGAGCGCGCGCCCGGGGATGAAGCGGGACCGGTTGGCCGCGAAGCCGGCTGCCCGGAAGGCCTCACGGGCGAACTGCTGGCGCTCGGGCTCCGGGTCGACCGTGGTCAGCACCCCGTCCGGCCGCATGCCGTGCAGCAGATAGATGCCGGACACGCCGGTGCCGGTGCCGATTTCCGCCACGGCCTTGGCGTCCGTGGTGGCAGCGAGCAGGCGCAGCGCTGCGCCGGTGCCTGGAGACACCGAGCGGAGCCCTGCCTCGCGGGCCCGGTCCCGGGCCCAGCGCAGTGCTTCGTCCTCGGCGACAAAGGCGTCGGCGAACGCCCAGCTCGTCTGCCGGTTGGCGGTGATGACCCTCTCCTGTCCCCTTAGTTGGCGCAACGGTGACTGTATCCGCTGGACCCGGGAACCCGCAGATGGGACCGGGCGTTGTCCAAAGGTGGGGAGTAGCCCGGTAACGAGGCCCGCCGATCGGGCCCGTGGCACGGGTGAGCTTCCGGGGAGATCCCCGGCCCCAGCAGGAAAAAGGCTTATCCGGAGCTAACGGGCGAGGTGGTTATGGTAGGGGCTCCACTGGACACCACCAGAGCCGATAGGGGAGGTGCGGCTGAGCCTGTGGATCGGGGAGGACTGCTCCGGCGTCTTCTCAGGTCATCGGGTGAGCCGAAATCCGTGACCGACATTGCTGACCGTTCTTCCAATGACTCCGCACCGACCGCGACCTTCGCCTCAGATGCGGAATCCCAGGCGTGGACCCCGCCCACATGGGAAGAGATCGTCAGCACGCACAGCGGCCGCGTCTACCGCCTCGCCTACCGGCTGACGGGAAACCAGCACGACGCGGAGGACCTCACGCAGGAGGTCTTCGTCCGTGTCTTCCGTTCGCTGTCGACCTACACGCCCGGCACCTTCGAGGGCTGGCTGCACCGCATCACGACCAACCTCTTCCTGGACATGGTCCGCCGCAAGCAGCGCATCCGCTTCGACTCCCTCGGGGACGACGCCGCCGAGCGGCTGCCCAGTCGCGAGCCGTCGCCCCAGCAGGTCTTCAACGACACCCACTTCGACGCGGACGTCCAGCAGGCGCTGGACACCCTCGCGCCCGAATTCCGGGCCGCGGTCGTGCTCTGCGACATCGAGGGCCTCTCGTACGAGGAAATCGCCGCGACGCTCGGCGTGAAGCTCGGTACGGTGCGCAGCCGCATCCACCGCGGGCGCTCCCACCTGCGCAAGGCGCTGCGGCACCGCTCGCCCGAGGCGCGTGCCGAGCAGCGCTCGCTGGCGGGCGCCCTCCTGGCAGGGGAGGGCGGCACGGCGTGAGCCGAACGGATCCGACCCCCGCGGAACAACACCTGGGGGACCGCCTCGCCGCGCTCGTCGACGGCGAGCTGAAGCACGACGCCCGCGACCGAGTGCTCGCCCATCTCGCGACCTGTACCAGGTGCGCGGCCGAGGCTGCCGCCCAGCGCCGCCTGAAGAACGTGTTCGCGACGGCTGCCCCTCCCTCGCCCTCCGAAGGCTTCCTGGCCCGCCTCCAGGGGCTTCCGGGCGGACCGCCGGGGGGTGACGACGACCGGCAGGGAAGACCCGTGGGCGGCTCCGGACGGTTCGGTGACGGACTGTTCCCCGGGACGCGCCCCCCGGGCGGCCGGGCGGACCTCACCACCGGCCCCGGCCCCCTCGACGGCTTCGGCTACCTTCCCACCGTCCACGGCGGGGCGACGGCGCTGCCCGCCGCTCCAGCCCGCTCGGGCTTCCGCATCCACGACGTGGGGCGCGAGGCCGACCGCTCGCCCTGGCGGGGCCGCAGGTTCGCCTTCGCCGCGGCCAGTGCCGTCTCGCTGGCCGCCATCGCGCTCGGCGGCGCCCTGCCGACGAGCGCCGGCTCCGACGGGCCCAACCGCGCGTCCGGCTCGGGCAACAACGTGACCCCGGTCGGCTCCGACTCCCGTACCGGCGGCGGTGCCGCGGCCGGCCGTCGTAACGGTCCGGGAAAAGGCACCCGCGCCGCGTCCGGCCAGGGAAACAGCCCGGTCTCCCTGGCGGTGAACACGGCGCCGGCGGGTTTCGCCCCGGCACCGTCGCTGCTGGGCACCGGCCGGCTCACCAGGAATCCGTACGGCCTGTCCCTCCGTTCCGGCGCGTCCTCGCTGATACGCCCCGGTGGGGCCGAGGCCCTGCTCGCCCACACCCTGGGCAGCGGGCTCGACACGGTCCCGCCCGCCCCCGCCCCGAAGCCCTCCCTGCCATCCACCTCGGCCGCCGCGAAACCGGCTTCCGCCGACCACGGGCTGCCGCTCTCCCCCCGTCGCTGATCCAGCACCCCGCACGGGCTGCGCAGGTCCGGCTCAAACCTGGTTGAATTCCGGCAGGATTTCGGGAGGGACGCCCCTGCGGGGGCGTGCGGAGGGCCGGTTGCGGCAGTTGCGGGGAGAACATGGACGACGGGAAGCCGACCGGGCCGAAGGCGAAGTGGTGGAGCCGGCCCACAGCGGGGCCGGCCACGGCCGGCGAGGCCCCAGAGCCCGCGCCCGCGCCGCCGGCTGTGCCGGCCCAGGCGCCGGTGTCGGCTGAGGCGCCCATGCCGACCGAGCCCCCGGCAACGCCCGGAGCACCCGATCCCCATGACGCAGCCATGACGCCCGGAGCCCGCGACGCAGCCGTGACACCCGACGGCCCCGGTGCCCGCGACGCAGCCGTGACACCCAGTGGCCATGACGCCCCCGCACCTCACGGCGCCCCCGCACCCCATGACGCCCCCGCGGTGCTCGACGCGCCCCACGGCGCCCCCGCGGTGCTCGACGCGCCCCACGGCGTCCCCGCGACCAAGCCGCTGCACGAGCCGGACCCGTACGGCACCCCGCCCTACGGCGGACCCGGTCCCTGGGCGCCCGCTCCGCCCGTACAGCGGCCGACGCCCGCGCACGGCACCCCCGTGCCCCCGCCGTACGCGGGGACGGACGGCGCGGGGGTGTCCGTCGTACCCCCGCCGGCTCCGCAGCCGCAGGACGCGCACCCGCCGGCCCCGCAGTGGCAGAGCTACGACCCCTGGGGCGCGCCCCGGCAGCCGCTCGTCACGCAGCCCGGCCCCCCGCTCCCGGACGGCCGGCGCAAGAACCGGCGCGGGACGATGCTGGTCGGCGCCCTGCTCCTGGCCCTGGTCGCGGGCGGTATCGGCGGCGGGATAGGCGCGTACATGGAGCGCAACGGCGGCCTCACCAGCGTCGAACTGGCCCAGGACGAGCGGGACGGCGGCGGCCGTGCCCCCGACAGCGTGGCCGGCATCGCGGCCAGCGCCCTGCCCAGCGTGGTCACCCTGCACGTCAGCGGCGCCACCGAGTCGGGCACCGGCACCGGCTTCGTCCTCGACGACCGGGGCCACATCCTCACCAACAACCACGTGGTCGCCCCGGCCGGTTCGTCCGGCGAGATCACCGTCACCTTCAGCGGGGGCGAGACCGCGACCGCCGAGGTCGTCGGCAAGGACAGCGGCTACGACCTGGCCGTGGTGAAGGTCAGCGGTGTCTCCGGGCTGAAGCCGCTGCCGCTGGGCAACTCCGACAACGTGCAGGTCGGCGACCCGGTCGTGGCCATCGGCGCTCCGTTCGACCTGTCCAACACCGTCACCTCCGGCATCATCAGCGCCAAGGACCGGCCGATCACCGCGGGCGGCGAGAAGGGCGACGGCAGCGACGTCAGTTACGTCAACGCGCTGCAGACCGATGCCCCGATCAACCCGGGCAACTCCGGCGGTCCGCTGGTGGACACCGACGCCCATGTCATCGGCATCAACAGCGCCATCCGCGCCGCCGACAGCGGCTCGGCCGGTGAGGGCGGACAGGCAGGGTCCATCGGGCTCGGCTTCGCCATCCCGATCAACCAGGGCAAGTTCGTCGCCGAGGAGCTGATCAACACCGGCAAGGCGACCCACCCCGTGATCGGTGTCACCCTCGACATGAAGTACACCGGCGACGGTGCAAAGGTCGGGGCGACCGCCCGGGGCGCCTCGCCCGTCACGGCGGACGGCCCGGCGGACAAGGCCGGCATCGAACCGGACGACATCATCACCGAGGTGGACGGGAAGCGGGTGCACAGCGGCGAGGAGCTGATCGTCAAGATCCGCTCGCACCGGCCCGGAGACCGCCTTGAGCTGACCGTGGCCCGCGGTGGTAAAGACCTGTCCATAACTTTGACGCTGGGCTCGGCAACCGGCACGTGACGGCCACGGGAAGCTACCGTCCGGACAGATTCGCCGGGTACCGTGGTCGATGTCCGGACCTCATCCGAGCTGGTCGCGGAGAATACGAGGAGCCGCAAGGTGTTCAACGACATAGGCGCACTGGAGCTGCTGACGCTCGCGATTCTCGGCGTGCTCGTCTTCGGCCCGGACAAGCTGCCCAAGGTCATCCAGGACGTCTCCCGGTTCATCCGCAAGATCCGCGAGTTCTCGGAGAGCGCCAAGGAGGACATCCGCACGGAGCTCGGCCCGGAGTTCAAGGACTTCGAGTTCGAGGACCTCAACCCGAAGACGTTCGTGCGCAAGCAGCTGATGGACGGCAACGACGACCTGGGGCTGAAGGAGATCCGCGAGAGCTTCGACCTGCGCAAGGAAGTCACCGACATCACCGACGCGGTGAACGGGCGCGGCACCGCGTCCGTGGAGGCGAAGACCGGCGTGTCGGGCGCGGCCGCGGTCACCGCCGCGAACGGCTCGAAGGGCGCTCCCGACCTGCTCAAGAAGGGCGGGCAGCCGCCGAAGGAGACCCCGCCGCCGTTCGACGCGGACGCCACCTGAGGGCTGCCAATCCCGGGTCGTCCGGGCAGTATGGCTATTCTCCATCTGTTCGGTTGTGAGTACGCCCGCGGGAGGCGGGCCGCTCCGGACCCTACGGATCGAGGAGGCGGCCGGGCTGATGGAGACAACGAGTCGGGTGGGCGCACAGGACGCGCCGGACACGGTCACGGAGGCGGTCCCGGCGGCCCGGCTCATGGTGGACGGCTATCTGCGGGCCCCTTTCCCCTGGTACGCGCTGGACGAGGCGTTCACCGGGCCGCGCCGGCTGATGCCGCTGGGCACCGCCGCCGACGGCGAGGTGCAGCACGGTTCCATCGGCCACGGCGACGAGCCGGTGGTACGGGGCGACTCCGGGGCCGACAAGCAGCGGTTCGCGGTCGTGGTCACCGTCGCCAGCAGCCCCGTACGGCGCAGCGGTGACGGCACCGGGGTGCTGGAGGCGACGACGGTCTCCTCCGCTGCCTGGCTGGCCGGTTCCGGGCTGCTGTCCTGCACCTGGCCGCCGCAGCTCGACCACACCCTGCGCGACGACTGGCTTGACCAGCAGACGGAGACGGCGTTCGAGCTCGCCGACGATCTGGAGGGCTCCGCCTGGTCGGCGCTGTCCCTGCCGGTCGACGGCGTGCCGGTGCCCTTCCACTACCGGGAGTCCGAGTTCGGCTGGGTGCTGGCCGGCTCCGCGCCCGGCGGGGTGCACATCGGTGCCTACGGGCGCGGGCTGAGCGCGTACGGGCTGGGCTTCTCGGTGGTCAAGGACATCGAGGCGTACGCGTAACGCATGCGGATACGGGGAAGGCCGGGGCCGCTCGGGCCCCGGCCTTCCCCGTTGTCGCGTGCGGAGGTCAGAACTTGTTGCGCGGGGTGATGCCCAGCGACATGCCCGACAGGCCGCGCTGACGGCCGCTCAGCTTGCCCGCGATCGTGCGCAGTGCCTTGCCGGCGGGGGAGTCGGGGTCGGACAGCACGACGGGCTTGCCCTCGTCGCCGCCCTCGCGCAGCCGGACGTCGATCGGGATGGCGCCCAGCACAGGCACCTCGGCGCCGACCGTCTTCGTCAGCCCCTCGGCGACCTTCGCGCCGCCGCCCGAGCCGAAGACGTCGACCATCTCGTCGCAGTGCGGGCACGGCATGCCGGACATGTTCTCGACGACGCCGACGATCTTCTGGTGGGTCTGGACGGCGATCGAGCCGGCCCGCTCGGCCACCTCGGCGGCAGCCTGCTGCGGGGTCGTGACGACCAGGATCTCCGCGTTCGGCACGAGCTGCGCCACCGAGATCGCGATGTCACCGGTGCCCGGCGGCAGGTCGAGCAGCAGGACGTCCAGGTCGCCCCAGAACACGTCGGCCAGGAACTGCTGGAGGGCGCGGTGCAGCATCGGGCCGCGCCACACCACCGGGGCGTTGCCCGGGGTGAACATGCCGATCGAGATGACCTTCACGCCGTGCGAGGACGGCGGCATGATCATGTTCTCGACCTGGGTGGGCTTGCCGTCCACACCGAGCATCCGGGGCACGCTGTGGCCGTAGATGTCCGCGTCCACGACGCCGACCTTGAGCCCGTCGGCCGCCATCGCCGCGGCCAGGTTCACCGTCACCGACGACTTGCCGACGCCGCCCTTGCCGGAGGCGACCGCGTACACCCGGGTCAGCGAGCCGGGCTTCGCGAAGGGCACCTCGCGCTCCGCCGTACCGCCGCGCAGCGAGGTCGCGAGGTCCTTGCGCTGCTCGTCGCTCATCACGTCGAGGGTGACGTCGACCCGCGAGACGCCCTCGACGCGGGCCACCGCGTCGGTCACGTTCCGGGTGATCGTCTCGCGCATCGGACAGCCGGAGACGGTGAGGTACACCGTGACAGCGACCACACCGTCAGGATCGATGTCGACCGATTTCACCATGCCCAGCTCGGTGATCGGACGGTGGATCTCCGGGTCGTTCACTGTCGCCAGTGCCTCAAGCACCGCGTCTTCCGTAGCCATACCGACGATGTTACGGCGCTCGGCGCTACGCGTGGGTAGCCCCGTCAGCGGTCTTCGTCACTCTCGGCCGACAGCAGTGCCCGGCGGTCGTCCAGGTCCTTCACCAGGTCCTCCAGCTCGGAGCGGATCCAGTCCCGGGTGGCGACCTCGCCGAGCCCCATCCGCAGCGCCGCGATCTCCCTGGTCAGGTACTCGGTGTCGGCGATGGAGCGCTCGTTCTGCTTGCGGTCCTGCTCGTGCGTGACCCGGTCCCGGTCGTCCTGCCGGTTCTGCGCGAGCAGGATCAGCGGGGCGGCGTACGACGCCTGGAGCGAGAGCATCAGGGTCAGGAAGATGAACGGGTACTCGTCGAACCGCACGTCCGGCGGCGCGAAGATGTTCCACGCCACCCACACGATGATGATCAGCGTCATCCAGACGATGAACCGGCCGGTGCCCAGGAAGCGCGCGATGCGCTCCGAGAACCGGCCGAACGCCTCGGGGTCGTACTCCGGCAGCAGCCTGCGGCGCGGCGCCTTCGGCTGGTCGAGCCGGTTGCGCGGCGTGCGGATCAGCGCAGTCGAGCCGTTCGACGCCCTGGAGCGGTCCTCACCTGCCACGGAGCACCCCCTCCCCACCGTGGAAGTCGGTCTCCCGCCAGTCGTCCGGCAGCAGGTGGTCCAGCACGTCGTCGACGGTCACCGCGCCGAGCAGCGAGCCGCTCTCGTCCACCACCGGCACCGAGACCAGGTTGTACGCGGCCAGATAGCTGGTCACCACCGACAGCGGGGTGTCCGGCGGCAGCGGCACCAGGTCGCTGTCGAGGAGCGAGCTGACCAGGGTGAACGGCGGATCGCGCAGCAGCCGCTGGAAGTGCACCGTGCCCAGGTACTTGCCCGTCGGCGTCTCGTCCGGCGACCGGCACACGTACACCTGCGCGGCGAGCGCCGGTGACAGGTCCGACTGGCGGACCCGGGCGAGCGCGTCGGCGACCGTGGCGTCCGGGCGCAGGATGACCGGCTCCGTCGTCATCAGGCCGCCCGCGGTGCGCTCCTCGTACGACATCAGCCGCCGCACGTCCGCCGCGTCGCCGGGGCGCATCAGCGTCAGCAGCCGTTCCTTGTCCTCCTCGGGCAGCTCGGAGAGCAGGTCGGCCGCGTCGTCCGGGTCCATCGCCTCCAGGACGTCCGCCGCGCGCTCCTCCTGGAGCTTGCCGATGATCTCGACCTGGTCGTCCTCGGGCAGCTCCTCCAGGACGTCGGCGAGGCGGTCGTCGTCCAGCGCGGCCGCGACCTCCGCCCGGCGCTTGGGGGTCAGGTGGTGCAGGGCGTTGGCGACGTCGGCGGGGCGCAGCTTCTCGAAGGTCGCCACCAGGGACTCGGCGCCCTGCCCGTGCTCCTCCAGCGAGAAGCCCTTCACGGCCGACCACTCGACGGTCAGCGTCTCGCCCTTGCGGCGCAGCGCTCCGCCCCGGCCCTTGCGGACGAAGTACTTGTCGATCTCCCAGTCCCGGCGGGCCGGCAGCTGCTGGATCGCCACGTCCAGGATGGTGACCTCCTCGTCCGTCTCCACCAGGCGCACCCGGCGGTCGAGGAACTCGCCGAGCACCAGGCGTTCGGTGGGCCGTTGCTCGAAACGCCGCATGTTGACCACGCCGGTGGTGATCACCTGCCCCGACTCCACCCCCGTCACCCGGGTCATCGGCAGGAAGATCCGCCGCCGGCTCACCACCTCGACGACCATGCCGAGCAGCCGGGGCGGACGGCCGCCGACGCGCAGCATCGCGACCAGGTCGCGCACGCGCCCCACCTGGTCGCCGTTGGGGTCGAAGACGGGCACACCCGACAGGTGCGAGACGAAGACCCGGGGCGTGACCGGTGTCATCCCTGCGCCTCCTCGTTGGTTCCGGACCGGTTCCGGACCGCGCCCGGCCGCCCGCTTCCGACAGTTATTGCACTGTTATGACGTGATCAGGCTAGCCCGTACCCTCGCGGACCGCCCCGGCGGACCGTCCGTACGGCTCTGGGCCCATTGGCGTAGGCCACCCGGGTACGCTGCCGTCTGCCACCCCCCACCATGGAGACGAGAGGCAGTGCGCCCTGTGACCTCTTCCGCCCCGGCCGTCCGCGCCCGCCGCCGGACCGCGTCCCTCGCCGTCGTGCTCTGCGCGGGGCTGACCGCGGCCCTGACCGCGTGCGGGGGCGAGGACCCGGACAAGGGGACCAACGGCGTGGGCAAGCTGTCCGCGCCGGAGATCGAGAAGAAGGCGCAGGCCGCGGCGGACTCCGCCGACGCGGTGCACCTCGCCGGGACGCTGGTCAGCAAGGGCGGTACGTACAAGATCGACATGCGGCTCAAGAACAAGGGCGGCGCGGGTTCCGTCACCTCGAAGAACAGCGCCTTCACGCTGCTGCGGATCGGTGACGAGCTCTACCTCAAGGCCGACGCCGGCTTCTGGAGCCATGACGAGGCCGGCGGGGCCGGCACCGGCGGCGCGGCCGCGGCGGACAAGCTGGAGGACAAGTACGTCAAGGTCCCCGAGGACGACCCCACGTACAAGCAGCTCAGCGGCTTCACCGACAAGAAGGTGCTGCTCGACGGGATGCTCACGCTGCACGGCAAGCTCGCCAAGGGCGACCGCGGCGAGGCCGGCGGGGTGCGCACGGTACGGATCACGGGCGGCGAGGGCTCGGGCGGCGCGCTCGACGTGTCGCTGGAGGGCAAGCCGTATCCGCTGCGCTTCGCCCGGGGCGGGGGCGGAGGCGTGGTCACGCTCGCCGACTGGGGCAAGGACTTCACGCTGAAGGCCCCCGCCGAGGACGAGACCGTCGACTACGGCAAGCAGCTCCCCAAGACGTCGTCCTAGGCGGCCACCCGCCACCCGCTACTTGCGCAGCGAGCGCTTCAGCAGGCGCGGCAGGCCCGCCGGGACCGGCAGCCGGGTCGTCGCAGTCGTCGGCAGCGGCGCGGCCGCCCCGGAGGTCTGCGGCAGCTCGGTGCGCGCGTCGAGGGGCGTGAGCCGTACGACCCGGCACTCGCGCGCCCAGCGCTCGGGCATCCGTTCCGCGTCCGGCGCGTTGAGCCGCTTGCCCTTCAGCTCGGCCACGGCGGCCTCCCACTCCTCGGAGTGCGGGGCGAGCACGGTGACCGCGGCCGACCAGGCGACGAGGCGGCCGCCCTTGTCCTTGCTGCGGACGGTCACCTCGGCGGTGGCGCCCTCGGTGAGACCGGCGGGCAGCGGCTGCTCGCCGGGGCCGTCGCCGACGAGGTGGGCGGCGCCCTCGTGCCATACGTGCCACAGCGCCCGCGCCGGACCGGTGGAGCGCACCCAGATGAGGCCCGACTTCTTCGTGGCCTCCTCGACGAGGGCCGGCCCGAGCAGCGTGTCAGCAGCAGTCATGAGGCAGAGCTTAGAGCCAGCCGTTGCGCTTGAGCATGCGGTGGATGGAGAAGCAGACCACGCCGATGACGCCCATCACCATCGGATAGCCGTACTTCCAGCGCAGCTCCGGCATGTGGTGGAAGTTCATGCCGTAGACCCCGCAGATCATCGTCGGTACGGCGATGATCGCCGCCCAGGACGTGATCTTGCGCATGTCCTCGTTCTGCGCGACGGTCGCCTGCGCCAGGTTGGCCTGAAGGATGGAGTTCAGCAGCTCGTCGAAGCCGATGACCTCTTCCTGGACGCGCACCAGGTGGTCGGCGACGTCCCGGAAGTACTTCTGGATGTCCGGGTCGATGAGCCGCATCGGGCGCTCGCTCAGCAGCTGCATCGGGCGCAGCAGCGGGGAGACGGCCCGCTTGAACTCCAGTACCTCGCGCTTGAGCTGGTAGATCCGTCCGGCGTCCGATCCGCGCGAACTGCCCTTGTCCGGCGTGGAGAAGACCTCGATCTCCACCTCGTCGATGTCGTCCTGCACCGCGCCCGCCACCGCGATGTACCCGTCGACGACGTGGTCCGCGATGGAGTGCAGCACCGCGGACGGGCCCTTGGCGAGCAGCTCGGGGTCGTCCTCCAGGCGGTGGCGCAGGGCGCGCAGCGAGCCGTGCCCGCCGTGCCGGACGGTGATGACGAAGTCCCGGCCGGTGAAGCACATGACCTCGCCGGTCTCCACGACCTCGCTGGTCGCGGTCAGTTCGGCGTGTTCGATGTAGTGGATGGTCTTGAAGACGGTGAACAGCGTGTCGTCGTACCGCTCCAGCTTCGGGCGCTGATGGGCGTGGACCGCGTCCTCCACGGCCAGCGGGTGCAGCCCGAACTCCCGGGCGATGCCGGCGAACTCCTCCTCGGTCGGCTCGTGCAGGCCGATCCAGGCGAAGCCGCCGTCCTCGCGGACCTGGAGCATCGCCTCGTGCGGGGTGCGGCACGTGCCGTCCGCCTCGGGGATGCGGCGGCCGTCGCGGTAGACCGCGCAGTCGACGACCGCGCTGGAGGCGGACGGGTCGCGGGTGGTGTCGTAGCTGTTGTGCAGGGGGGCGGGCTTGCGCAGGGAGGGGCGCACGGCGGCGCGCAGGTCACGGATCATCGACATGGCTGGCTCCTTCACGGAGGGCCGTCGTCGGGGGCCTGGAACAGCCCGGAATGGGGACGTGGACTCACATCCGCAAAGCGGGCGGCACCGCGGCGGCACGATGACGGCGTTCGCTACAGACAGGCAAAAAGGCGTGCTCTTCCGCTGTGCGACATGCCATGGCCCCGACCGGGTGTCAGATCACGCGGAGAGGCGCTCGGCGGAAGAGCGGTTGGTACTGCACGATCGACTCGGATCCACCGCAGCCCCACCTCCTCCAGCCGGTCCCCCGTGGGGGACGACGTAGCGCCCGGGACTTGAGAGCAACGCTTCTGCGTGCTGTCCCGGCCGACACCCCAGGCTAGCAGCCGGTACAGGCCCAATCCCTTACTTTGCCCGTTCGATACGCGACCTATGCTCACGGCATGGCAGAAATTCTTGCTCTGGTCGAGGCGCGTCTGCGGACGGCCCTGGGCGAACCGGACGCGCGCGCAGCGGTGACGTTTCTCGGGACGGACCGGATCGAGGTGCTCCGGTTCATCGACGGCGACATCGTGCGGTACGCCACGCTCGGCATGTCCGCCCAGCCGATGTCCGACCCGACCGCCGTCCTGGCCGACCCGGTGAAGGGCCCGCGCGCCGAACTCGTGCTCTCGGTACGGGGCGGGCTCGCCGACACCGACCAGGTGCTGCGCAAGCTCGCGGTGCTCGCGGCCTCGCCGCAGGTGGAGGGGCTGATCGTGGCGCCGGGCGCGTCGCTGGACGTGGGCGAGCCGCTCTGGCCGGGCGCGCCCTTCACCTCGGTGCTGGTCGCGGAGAGCGGGGGACTGGTCGAGGACCTGGAGCTGGATGAAGCTGTGCCGCGCAGCGGCTCCGCGGGGGGTGGCGGTCGGGAGACGGGCGGGACGCTGGAACCGGTGCGTTTCCTGCCGCTGCTGCCGATGACGCACAACGAGGCCGCCTGGAAGCGGGTCCGGGGGGCGCAGGAACTGCAGGAGAAATGGCTGTCGCAGGGGACCGACCTGCGCGATCCCCTGCGGCATTCCGTGGTGCTGGACTGAGTTACTGGTTGGCGAAGACCGTGACGCCGTCTTCCGTGGCGTGCTTCGGCTCCAGTTCCTCCGCCTCGTGGGTCAGCGCGGAGCGCCGTACCCAGACGACGACCGCGCCCAGGACCGAGGCGGCGGCGGCGACCACGAACGGGATGTGGATGTTGCTCCACTCCTCGATCTTCGGGGCCAGGTAGGGCGCCGCGGCGGCGGCGAACCAGCGGACGAAGTTGTAACCCGCGCTGGCCACCGGGCGCGGCGCGTCCGAGACGCCGAGGGCCAGCTCCGTGTACACGGTGTTGTTCATGCCGATCAGCGCACCGGACACGATCGTGCAGACGACGGCCGTCGTGTGGCTGCCGTAGCCCAGGACGACCAGGTCGGCGGCGAGCAGCACGAGCGAGGCGCCGAGCACCTTGAGCGAGCCGAACCGCTGCTGCAGCCGGGGCGCGACGAGCACCGAGAACACCGCGAGCAGCAGGCCCCAGGCGAAGAAGACGGCGCCGGACTTGTACGGCGTCATGTTCAGCACGAACGGGGTGAACGCCAGGATCGTGAAGAACGCGTAGTTGTAGAAGAACGCGGAGGCCGCGACGGAGGCGAGCCCGCCGTGGCCGAGCGCCTTGACGGGATCGAGCAGCGACGTCTTGCGGGCGGGCCTCGGCTGCTCCTTCAGGAACGCCGTGATGCAGACGAAGCCGATCGCCATCAGCGCGGCCGTCCCGAAGAACGGGTAGCGCCAGCTGGCGTCACCGAGCAGGGCGCCGAGCAGCGGCCCGCACGCCATGCCGAGCCCGAGCGCCGACTCGTACAGCAGGATCGCCGCCGAGCTGCCGCCGGCCGCCGCCCCGACGATCACCGCGAGCGCGGTCGAGACGAACAGCGCGTTGCCCAGACCCCAGCCGGCCCGGAAGCCGACCAGTTCGGCGACGGACGAGGAGGTCCCGGAGAGCGCCGCGAAGACCACCACGAGCGCCAGCCCGGCCAGCAGCGTCTTGCGGCCGCCGATGCGGCTGGAGACGAAGCCGGTCACCAGCATCGCGACGGCGGTGATCAGGAAGTACGAGGTGAAGAGCAGCGACACCTGGCTCGGCGTCGCGTCCAGGCCCTTGGCGATGGACGGCAGGATCGGGTCCACCAGGCCGATGCCCATGAACGCGACGACGGAAGCGCCCGCCGTGGCCCAGACGGCCTTCGGCTGGCGCAGGATGCTGACCGGCTCCTGGTTGAACGGATCCTCTCCCGGTGCTGCCTCTGACGGCATGGGACCTCTCCCTCTCCACTGGAGCGATGTGTTATGCACAGAATAAGTTAGAGAACCTAATGAATGCAAGTTACATCTAGATTGGCCGGTGGGGGCCCGGTGGCCGGACGGTACCGGGGTAGAGAGTCCTTCGTACGCGCCGCGCGAGGGTGATCGTCCTTGACGCGGCGACGGCCGGAGAGGACCGTTGGACGGTATGAGGGGCGAACCAAGTTGCCCGAAGTGCGGAGGCCGGGTCAGGGCGCCCGGGCTCTTCGCCGACACCTGGCAGTGCGATGTCCACGGCAGCGTCCATCCGCTCCAGCCGGTCGTCCCGCCGAGCGTCGAGGCGCTCGGTGTGGTGGTGCACCGGGCCCAGGTGCCCGTGTGGATGCCCTGGCCGCTCCCGGTGGGCTGGCTGTTCACGGGCGTGGCCTGCGCAGGCGACGACCGCACCGGCGGCCGCGCCACCGCCGTCGCCTGCTCCGGACCCGGGCCGCTCGGCGGCATGGGCGAGCTGCTGCTCGTCGCGGAGGAGCTGGGCGTCGGGCTCGGCGCGCGGTACGCGGGCATCGACGGCCCCGACCCCGGGCCCTCGCTGCGGGTGGACGGCCCCCCGGACTCCAAGGTGCTCGCCGCCGGCCACCCCACCCCGCTCTGGCACGTCAAGGACGCGCCCCCGGACCGGGCCGTCTTCGCCGGCGAGGCGTGCGGCCTGTGGCTCTGGGCCATCGTGTGGCCCGAGCAGTCCGGGCTGCTCATGTACGACGAGCTGGTGCTGACGGACCTGCGGGACGCCGGGGGAGAGGTCGACCTGGTGCCCTGCGGCGCGCTGACACCCCGCCTGCTGACTGGCCCCTGACCGGACCTCGGCGGCGGCCGGACCGATCCCGCGCGCCGGTTATCCTGGGGTGTCCCCCCGACCGCCGCGAGCACTGGAGTCCGAGTCGTGCGCATCGACCTGCACACCCACTCCACCGCGTCGGACGGCACGGACAGCCCCGCCGAGCTGGTGCGCAATGCCGCTGCCGCGGGCCTCGACGTCGTCGCCCTCACCGACCACGACACCGTGCGCGGGCACGCCGAGGCCGTCGCCGCCCTGCCGGAAGGGCTCACCCTCGTCACGGGCGCCGAGCTCTCCTGCCGCCTCGACGGCGTGGGCCTGCACATGCTGGCGTACCTCTTCGACCCGGACGAGCCCGAGTTCGCCCGCGAGCGCGAACTGGTGCGCGACGACCGGGTGCCGCGCGCCCGGACCATGGTCCGCAAGCTCCAGGAGCTGGGCGTGCCCGTCACCTGGGAGCAGGTCGCCCGCATCGCAGGCGACGGCTCGGTCGGCCGGCCGCACGTCGCCACCGCCCTCGTCGAGCTGGGCCTCGTCCCGACCGTGTCGGACGCCTTCACGCCCGAGTGGCTCGGCGACGGCGGACGCGCGTACGCGGAGAAGCACGAGCTGGACCCCTTCGACGCGATCCGGCTCGTCAAGGCCGCGGGCGGCGTCACCGTCTTCGCCCACCCGGCCGCCGTCAAACGCGGCCGCACGGTCCCGGAGGCGCGGATCGCCGAGCTGGCCGCCGCCGGGCTCGACGGCATCGAGGTCGACCACATGGACCACGACGACCCGGCCAGGGCCCGGCTGCGCGCGCTCGCCCGCGAGCTCGGGCTGCTGACGACCGGCTCCAGCGACTACCACGGCAGCCGCAAGACAGTGGAGCTCGGCGCGTACACCACCGACCCCGAGATCTACGGCGAGATCACCCGGCGCGCCACGGGAGCCTTCCCGGTGCCGGGCACCGGCGGACCCGCCGCCGCGTAACGGCCACCGGGTCCTTACCCGCTCGTTTCCCAGTACACCCCGCCGCCGTCCGGCACGTCCGGGCGGCGGTTCGGTGCGCCCCTTCCCCGCGGCCACCCACCGCATGCCCGCTCTCTCCCCGCAAGGCTCACCCGTGTTCGACGTCGCTGTCTTCGGATCCCTTTTTCTCACGCTTTTCGTGATTATGGATCCGCCCGGAATCACTCCGATCTTCCTCGCCCTCACCGCGGGCCGCCCCGCCAAGGTGCAGCGCCGGATGGCGCTCCAGGCCGTCGCCGTCGCCTTCGGCGTCATCGCCGTCTTCGGCGTGCTCGGCCAGCAGATCCTGGACTATCTCCACGTCTCCGTGCCCGCGCTGATGATCGCCGGCGGTCTGCTCCTGCTGCTCATCGCACTCGACCTGCTGACCGGCAAGACCGACGAGCCGACGCAGACCAAGGACGTCAACGTCGCCCTCGTACCGCTCGGCATGCCGCTGCTGGCCGGGCCCGGCGCGATCGTCTCCGTGATCCTCGCCGTGCAGCACGCCGACAGCGCGGCGAGCCAGGTCTCCGTCTGGACGGCGATCCTCGCCATGCACATCGTGCTCTGGCTGACCATGCGCTACTCGCTGCTGATCATCCGCGTCATCAAGGACGGCGGCGTCGTCCTCGTCACCAGGCTGGCGGGCATGATGCTGTCCGCCATCGCCGTGCAGCAGATCATCAACGGCGTCACCCAGGTCATCCAGGGCACCTGACGACGCCGGACGCAGCAGCGCCCCCGCACGGACGTTCCGTACGGGGGCGCTTCGTCTTCGTTACGTCGACAACTCACATCGGCAAGGTGTTATGAAGCCGGACTTTCGGCCGGTCGGATATAGATGCGCTGGCCCGTGGCGGCGGCCTGCTGCACGATCCGGTTGACGGAGGCGGCGTCCACGACGGTGCTGTCCACGGCGGTACCGTCGACGTCGTCGAGTCGCATGATCTCGAAGCGCATAGGGCTTCCCTTCGTCTGATCCTCCTGCTGGAGAACTACTGGGCGGACGGTGTCCCGTCCGCAAGGATGAGGAGCGCCAGGCATACGTGTCGAGCGCCCCACGGTGGTTACAACGGCTTGCCCCCTGCAAACATTCCCTACGCTAAGGAAATTTTTTGGATGTCTAACTACCAGCTGGTAATCCAACGGGTGTCGACCGGCAGCGCGACGGGACCCGCATGAACGTCGCGGAGATCGGCGAGCGCCTCGACCGCACCAACGCCCTGCTCGAACGCGTCCTCGCCGAGGTCTCGAAGACCCCTTCCACCCACGCGATCTTCGTGGACGCGGGCTATGTGTACGCCGCCGCCGGGCTGCTCGTCACCGGCACCGAGGACCGGCGCTCCTTCGACCTCGACGCCGAAGGGCTGATCGAGGCGTTCATCGACAAGGCCCGCACCATCTTCGCGGACAGCAGACTGCTGCGCGTGTACTGGTACGACGGGGCCAGGCGCCGCATCCACACCACCGAGCAGCAGACCATCGCCGAACTCCCCGACGTCAAGGTCAGGCTCGGCAACCTCAACGCCAACAACCAGCAGAAGGGCGTCGACTCCCTCATCCGCACCGACCTGGAGTCGCTCGCCCGCCACCGGGCCATCAGCGACGCCGCGCTCGTCGGCGGCGACGAGGACCTGGTGTCCGCCGTCGAGGCCGCGCAGGGCTACGGCGCCCGGGTCCACCTGTGGGGCATCGAAGCGGGCGAGGGGCGCAACCAGGCGGAGCCGCTGCTCTGGGAGGTGGACAGCCAGCGCACCTTCGACCTGGACTTCTGCCGCCCGTACGTGACCAGACGCGCCGTCACCACGTACGAGGAGGACGCCCCCGCGCCCTCCCGGGAGGACGTCCAGTTCGTCGGCGCGCAGATCGCGGCGGCCTGGCTCGCCGCGCGCGGCCGGGAATCGCTGGCCGACCTGCTGCCCGGCCACCCCTTCCTGCCCGGCTCGGTCGACCAGGACCTGCTGCACGAGGCCGAACGCCTCCTCCAGCGCTCCCTGCGCGGCCACCCACCACTGCGGCGGGCCCTGCGCGACGGCTTCTGGCAGCACCTCCAGGCGCAGTACTGAGGGCAGCGCCGAAGAGGGCGTACGAGGAACCGCTACAGGCCATCCCAGAAGGCGACGAGCGCCGCGGCGGTCTCCTGCGGCCGGTCCGTGTTGGGGGAGTGCTCGGCGCCCTCGATCCGGGTCCGGTGCGCCCCCATACGTACGGCCATCTCGTCGATCACCGGCACCGGCCAGACGTCGTCGGCCTCACCGGACACGACGTGCACCGGCAGCCCCGCCGCGGCCACCTCGGCCACCCGGTCCGGTTCGGTGGCCAGCTGACGGCCCGTGGCGATCAGCTGGGCCGGGTGGTGGCGCAGCCAGCGCCGCCGCAGGTCCTCGCCGTCCGTGTCCGCCTCGGCCGGCGGGTCGAACGCGCGCATCGCGGCCCAGACGTCGTCCATGGTCATGGTCGCCAGCGCGTCACCGAGGATCTTCAGCTTGACCTGCTGCGCCTCCACGACCTCGGCGGGCCCCGAGGACATCAGGGTCAGCGAGCGGAACGGCGTGGCGTCGAGCAGGACGGCGGCGCGGCCGATCTGCCCGCCCAGCGAGTGCCCCACCAGGTGCACCGCACCCCGGTCGAGCGCGGCGGCCTGCGCGAGCACGTCACGGGCCAGCTCGTCCTGCGCGTACACCCGGGGGTCGTCCGACCCGGCGCTCTCGTACTGCCCGCGCCCGTCCACGGCGACGGCGCGGTATCCGGCCTCCGCGAGCGGTTCCAGCAGGGCGATGAAGTCCTCCTTGCTGCCGGTGTACCCGGGCACGAGGAGCGCGGTGCCGCGCGGGGTGCCGGAGGGGGCCGCGTCCAGCACGGCGAACTCCCCGCGCGCGGTGGGCAGCGCACGGGCCCGGGCACAGGAGGGCGGGATGAAGGTGGGTGGCCTGCTCATGGGACGAGGTTAATTCGTGGCGCGCGGGACGGCGCTCGGGGATGCCTGGAGGACCGCACCGGTCCGGTGCGCGAACGACGGGCGGCCCCGGGGAAGGATCCCCGGGGCCGCCCGTCAGGTGGTGCCTGGTCCGCTCAGCCCTCGGCCTTCGCGGTGGCGCGCGGTGCGCGGCGCCGGCGCGGCTTGGCCTCGCCCTCGGCGGTCGCGGTCTCCGCCACGGCCTCCGTCTTCGGCTTGGCGGCCGTACGCGTGCGGCGGCGCACCGGCTCGGGCTCGGAGATCGGCGCGATCTGGAAGTCGACCTCGTCCTCGACCGGCTTGATCACCCGGCGACGGCGCGGCCGGGTGACGGCGGGCGCCTCCGGCTCGGCGACCGGTGCGGCCTGGAAGGCGGCCTCATCGGCCACCGGCTTGGCGGCGCGGGCGCGGCGGCGACGCGGCTTGGCCTCGACCTCGGCCTCGGCGGACGTGGTCTCCGCGACGACCTCGGCGGCCACGGCCTCCGTCCTGGGCTTGGCGGCCCGGGTCCGGGTGCGCTTCTTCGGCTCGGCCTCCGGCTCGGACTCCACGGCCACGGGGGCCTCGGCCACGGCGACCGCGGCCTCGGCGGCGACCTCCGCCGCACCGACCCGGGTGCGCCGGCGGCGGCGCGGGGTGCGCGGGGCGTCGGCCGTCTCGGCGTCGGCTTCGGCGGCCGGCGCGGGCACGGTGACCGCGCCCTCGTCGACCGAGGAACCCCCACGGGTACGACGGCGCTGACGCGGCGTGCGCGGGGCGCGCTCCTCACGGGCGGCGGGGGCCGGCGCGGCGGACTTGCGGCCGCGGCCGCCCGTCTCGCCGAGGTCCTCGATCTCCTCGGCCCCGAGACCGGCGCGGGTGCGCTCGGCACGCGGCAGGACACCCTTGGTGCCGGCCGGGATGTCGAGGTCCTCGTACAGGTGCGGGGAGGTCGAGTACGTCTCGACCGGGTCCGGGAACTTCAGGTCCAGGGCCTTGTTGATCAGCTGCCAGCGCGGGATGTCGTCCCAGTCGACCAGCGTGATCGCGATGCCCTTGGCGCCCGCGCGGCCGGTCCGGCCGATGCGGTGCAGGTAGGTCTTCTCGTCCTCGGGCGACTGGTAGTTGATGACGTGGGTCACGCCCTCGACGTCGATACCGCGGGCGGCGACGTCGGTGCAGACCAGCACGTCGACCTTGCCGTTGCGGAAGGCGCGCAGCGCCTGCTCGCGGGCGCCCTGGCCGAGGTCGCCGTGGACCGCGCCGGAGGCGAAGCCGCGCCGCTCCAGCTGCTCCGCGATGTCGGCCGCGGTGCGCTTGGTGCGGCAGAAGATCATCGCGAGCCCGCGGCCCTCGGCCTGGAGGATGCGCGAGACCATCTCGGGCTTGTCCATCGAGTGGGCGCGGTAGACGTACTGCGCCGTGTTCTTGACGGTCGTGCCCTCGTCGTCGGGCGAGGTGGCGTTGATGTGCGTCGGCTGCGACATGTAGCGGCGGGCGAGCGAGATGACCGCGCCCGGCATGGTGGCCGAGAACAGCATGGTCTGGCGCTTGGCCGGCAGCATCGTGATGATGCGCTCGACATCGGGCAGGAAGCCCAGGTCCAGCATCTCGTCGGCCTCGTCGAGGACGAGCGCGCGGACCTTGGAGAGGTCCACCTTGCGCTGGCCCGCGAGGTCGAGCAGCCGGCCGGGGGTGCCGACGATCACGTCGACGCCCTTCTTGAGGGCCTCGACCTGGGGCTCGTAGGCGCGGCCGCCGTAGATCGCGAGGACCCGGACGTTGCGCACCTTGCCGGCGGTGAGCAGGTCGTTCGTGACCTGCTGGCACAGCTCGCGGGTGGGGACGACGATCAGGGCCTGCGGGGAGTCGGTGAGCTCCTCCGGCTTCGCGCGGCCCGCCTCGACGTCGGCGAGGACGGTGACGCGCTCCAGCAGCGGAAGCCCGAAGCCGAGCGTCTTGCCGGTGCCGGTCTTGGCCTGGCCGATGACGTCGGAGCCGGAGAGGGCGACGGGGAGCGTGAGCTCCTGGATGGGGAAGGGGGACGTGATGCCGACGGCCTCAAGGGCCTCGGCCGTCTCGGAAAGAATCCCGAGGTCTCGGAACGTAGTCAGGGTGCTGCCTCTTCTGTGAGACGCGGTCCGAGGCGAACGAAGGGGGTCGTACCGTGCCGGGGTTGGTCATCCGGCGGATGTGCCGGGTGGCGCGGGACCACTGCCGTCGCTCGAGCGCTCGTGCCGCTGAGGGGGCCCCTCATCTGCGGTCGTACGTGTGCACGCACCGCGTGGAGGGCTGTCGGGTCGGAGCCGATCGGGCCACCGACCGGGCATCCTCATTCAGTTTCGCGCCACGAGCAGATGCAAAGTGCTCAGTAAGCGCATTACCACTGTACCCCGGATCCGCGCATCTGTGTCGGGTGAATTCGTCGGATCGGTGTGATGTGGGTCGACGGCCGGGCCCTTCGGCTCCCGCTCGGGCGGGCTATTCTGCGCTGCATGGAGACGCCTGACAACGCCACTGAAACCCCCGCGACGACCAGAATCGCCGACCAGGACTGGGCCACCGCGTCCACGCAGCCGCAGTACCGGGCCGCCGTCGTCGATCTGCTGGGCGCACTCGCCTACGGGGAGCTCGCGGCCTTCGAGCGGCTCGCCGAGGACGCCAAGCTCGCGCCGACCCTGGGCGACAAGGCAGAGCTGGCGAAGATGGCGTCCGCCGAGTTCCACCACTTCGAGCAGCTCACCCAGCGGCTCACGGCCGTCGAGGTGGAGCCGACCGCCGCCATGGAGCCGTTCGCCCGGGCGCTCGACGACTTCCACCGCCAGACCGCTCCCTCCGACTGGCTGGAGGGCCTGGTCAAGGCGTACGTCGGCGACTCGATCGCCAGCGACTTCTACCGGGAGGTCGCGGTCCGGCTCGATTCCGACACCCGCTCCCTGGTCCTCGCCGTGCTCGACGACACGGGTCACGGCAACTTCGCCGTCGAGAAGGTGCGCGCGGCGATCGAGGCGGACCCGCGGCTCGGCGGCCGGCTGGCGCTGTGGGCGCGGCGGCTGATGGGCGAGGCGCTCTCGCAGGCGCAGCGCGTGGTCGCGGACCGGGACGCGCTGTCGACGATGCTGGTCGGCGGGGTCGCGGACGGCTTCGACCTGGCGGAGGTCGGCCGGATGTTCTCGCGGATCACCGAGGCGCACACCAAGCGCATGGCCGCCCTGGGGCTGGCCGCGTAGGAGAGCCGGTGTCAGGCGGCGGCCGACCGGCTCAGCCGGCGGCTGCGCGGCCGGATCAGCAGGGACACCGTGACGGCGGCGATCAGCACGGCGCCGACCACGGTGGCCGCCGCGTGGTCCTTCCCCAGCACCGAGTGCATCAGGGACGCGCCGAAGACGGCCCCCAGCGCCCCCGTACCGAACACGGTCCGCCGGGCGGGGAGACGGCCCGGCAATGAGCGCAGTGCCACCCAGGAGAGGACTGCTCCGAGCACGACGGCGCTCAACGCTTCAACGATCACGGACGATCACCTCGCAGGTATACGGAACGGGCGCTTCTGTCCTGCTCGTACTACCCGTGAGCGGCCGGTCACAACCCTTCGGCGCACAGGCTTCGCCCAGCCGACGCACAGCTGGGGCACGGCACCGGCGGCGAAACGACGAGAAGCGGCCCGGCGGGGGAATCCCCGCCGGGCCGCTTCCGCGGTCTCCGCGTCCGTACGCCTCAGAGCGTGCCGAACCCGACCCGTCGAGTGCTGGGCTCGCCGATCTCCACGTAGGCGATCCGGTCGGCCGGCACGAGGACCTTGCGGCCCTTCTCGTCCGTGAGGCTGAGCAGCTGCGCCTTGCCGGCGAGAGCCTCGGACACCGCGCTCTCGACCTCTTCGGCGGAAAGCCCGCTCTCCAGAACGATCTCCCGGGGCGAGTGCTGCACCCCGATCTTGACCTCCACGGCTATGTCCCTCCGACGGTCAGTCCCTGCGCGGTGAACCGCGCCGTACGCAGCACACATTAGCCCGCTGAGGGGACTCGTCAGGGCTCCCCGGGGCACGCCCGCAGCGAACACGGGCGGCCGCCGGGCGGTCAGTGCTGGTCGATGCCGTGCAGCGGGAAGCCGGCGATGCCCCGCCAGGCCAGCGAGGTGAGCAGCTGGACCGCCGTGTCGCGCGGAATGGCCGACTGGCTGGACAGCCAGTACCGGGCGACCACCTGGGACACCCCGCCGAGGCCCACCGCGAGGAGCATGGACTCGTCCTTGGACAGGCCCGTGTCGCCCGCGATCACGTCGGAGATCGCCTCGGCGCACTGGAGCGAGACCCGGTCCACGCGTTCGCGCACGGCGGGCTCGTTGGTCAGGTCGGACTCGAAGACCAGCCGGAAGGCGCCGCCCTCGTCCTCCACGTACGCGAAGTACGCGTCCATCGTCGCGGCCACGCGCAGTTTGTTGTCGGTGGTCGACGCCAGCGCCGTGCGCACCGCCTGGAGCAGCGACTCGCAGTGCTGGTCGAGAAGGGCCAGATAGAGCTCCAGCTTGCCCGGGAAGTGCTGGTAGAGCACCGGCTTGCTCACTCCGGCGCGCTCCGCGATGTCGTCCATCGCCGCGGAGTGATAGCCCTGCGCGACGAAGACCTCCTGCGCGGCTCCCAGCAATTGGTTGCGTCGGGCGCGGCGGGGCAGGCGAGTGCCCCGCGGGCGCGCCGCCTCGGTCTGCTCGATGGCTGTCACGCCGCCTCCCAAATTCGTGGTCCGACACAGCGGTTCCGTACGTGCCGCGCCATACCGACATCGTACTTTTGGGTAACCCCGGTATGCGCGGCGCGGACGCAGAATTTCACGGACCGGACGGCTGCGGTAGCCGCAGGTTGTCCGGCCCGGGGCGCAGAGCGGGACGTATCAGCGGTAATCGTCCTCATCCTGGGGAACGGTGCGGGCCTGGTCCGCCGCATCCGCCTCGCTGGCACCGCCGCGGTCGAGACCGGTGAGCGGTTCGTCGCTCTCCGGACGCAGGTCCGCGTGCTGTTCGGCGGCGTCCGCCTCGGGCGTCTCCTGGTCGGGCTCGTCCGGCTGGACGTCCTCGAAGGTCTCAGGGTCCCTCGGGTCGACCGTCATGGTGACTCCCTTCGTCGGTTCGAGCCTATGAGGTACCCCGTAAAGCCGCTATGCGATCGTGTGACGGCGAACACATAAACCCCGGTGTGATCATCTCGTAACATTGCCGCATGTCTTCGACCGAGCTGCCGGGAGTCCGCGCCGTCGCCGCGGCGGTGTCCCCCACGGTGAGCACCGTCAGGGTCGCGGAGGGGGAGCGGCTGCGCTCCGTCGAGCTGCCCGGCCTGACGCTCACCCTCCGTTCGCGGCCGTCCCGGGGGCCCGGACTGCCGCCCGCCCTCTTCGTGCACGGCCTCGGCGGCTCCTCGCAGAACTGGACGGCCCTGATGCCGCTGCTGGAGGAACTGGCCGACTGCGAGGCCGTCGACCTGCCCGGTTTCGGCGACTCGCCGCCCCCGGACGACGGCAACTACTCGGTCACCGGGCACGCCCGCGCGGTCATCCGTCTCCTGGACGCCCAGCAACGCGGCCCCGTCCACCTGTTCGGCAACTCGCTGGGCGGCGCGGTGGCCACCCGGGTCGCCGCGGTCCGCCCCGACCTGGTGCGTACGCTCACCCTCGTCTCGCCCGCGCTCCCCGAGATCCGGGTCCAGCGCTCGGCCGCCCCGACCGCCCTGCTCGCACTCCCGGGCGTCGCCTCCCTGTTCGCCCGGCTGACCCGGGACTGGACCGCGGAGGACCGCACCCGCGGAGTCATGGCACTCTGTTACGGCGATCCGGCACGGGTCTCCGATTCGGGCCTCCGCGACGCGGTGGCCGAAATGGAGCGCCGGCTGGAACTGCCGTACTTCTGGGACGCCATGGCGCGTTCCGCCCGTGGCATCGTCGACGCGTACACGCTGGGCGGACAGCACGGGCTGTGGCGCCAGGCCGAGCGGGTGCTCGCGCCGACCCAGCTGGTGTACGGCGGACGAGACCAGCTCGTCTCGTTCCGGATGGCCCGCAGGGCGTCCGCGGCCTTCCGCGACGCGCGCCTGCTGACACTGCCCGACGCCGGGCACGTGGCGATGATGGAGTACCCGGAGGCGGTCGCCCAGGCGTTCCGGGAATTGCTCGACGAATGCGGCGGGAGCTGATCCAGGGCGTGGGACGACACAGCCGGAAGGGCCCTGGGCCCAGCGCGCCCGGGACCGGGCAGACCGAGGCGAACGAGGCGGGGCGCGAGGCCGCCCGGCCCGCCGCCGGCACCGGCCGGCGCAGACGGCAGGCGGGACCGGCCGCCCCCGGCCCCTTCCCGGGGGCGCCCGAGGTGCGCGGCGGCCACCCCGAACAGCGTGAACCCGGCGGCGGCTGGGGCACGGGCCCGATGCGCGCACCCGGCGCCCGGCCCGGCGTCCCGCACCCCGCGGACCAGCAGCAGTCCACCGGCGCCCGGCCGTTCATACCGGGCCCGCGGCGCGATTTCGTCGAGGCGTTCGACGCCCCGTCGCCCGAACAGCCCGCGCAGTCCGCACCGCCCGCCCCGCGCCGGCGGAGCGCGGCGCCCGAGGACCCGTACCGCTCCGTCACCGACTGGGACGCGCGCGAGGCGGAGTCCCCGCGCGTCGAGGAACCGCACCCGGCCCCGGTTAAGGACCCCAGGGGCGGCAAGGGGCGTACGTTCACCGGCATCGCCGCCGCCGCGGTGACCACCGTGCTCGCGGTCGTCGTGGCCGGTCAGGTCGCCCACGACCGCACCTCCGGGAGCGGCGCCGCACAGGCCGCGGGCGTCGACCGGGACGAGCAGGACGACGCCTCCCGTTCCGACAGCCGTACGACCCCCTCGCCCGAGGCGGCGGCCGTCAAGCCCCTTACGTACGAACAGAAAATGGCCAAGCCCTATCCGCTGTCTCCGGCGCTGACCGGCTCGGGGAAGTTCGAGACCGTGCCCGGCACCGCGAAGGCGCCGGGCAAGGGGGCGAAGCACCGCTACCGGATCGACGTCGAGAAGGGGCTCGGGCTCGACGCGCAACTCTTCGCCCAGGCCGTCCAGAAGACGCTCAACGACGACCGGAGCTGGGCACACGACGGCGACATGACCTTCGAACGGATCTCCGAGGGCGATCCTGACTTCGTCATCACCCTGGCCAGCCCCGGCACGACCGGGAAGTGGTGCGAGAAGTCGGGCCTGGACACCATGGAGGACAACGTCTCCTGCGACTCGGCCGCCACCGAGCGCGTGATGATCAACGCCTATCGCTGGGCCCAGGGTTCGGCGACCTTCGGTCCGGACAAGCTGTTCTCGTACCGGCAGATGCTGATCAATCACGAGGTCGGCCACCGGCTCGGCCACAACCATGCGAGCTGCCGGACGAAGGGCGCCCTCGCGCCGGTCATGCAGCAGCAGACCAAGACGCTGAACCTCAACAACGTCAAATGCCGCCCCAACCCCTGGGTGTATCCCGAGGACTGAGCGGGTATCAAGCGGCCTTTGTGAGCCGCCCTTCCGGTGACCCTCCGCCTCTATAGCGCGACAGAACGCTACGGGAGTGGGAAAGTTACGCCGGTTCACCCCTTTCGGTGGCGCGATGGACAACCGTCCGTCGCGCCACCGGCGTATCCGCTTACGGTCGTCCCGCCGCGAGTCGCCGATTCAACGGTGGCCGCTCACAAGGGAGATCGGGGGTGCGCTCGTGCGGATCGGACTGCTCACCGACGGTGGCTACCCGTACGCGACCGGTGAGTCCAGACTCTGGTGCGACCGTCTGGTACGCGGGCTCGCCCAGCACGAGTTCGACCTCTTCGCGCTCAGCCGCTCCGCCGAACAGGAGGCGCAGGGCTGGGTCCGGCTCCCGGCCCAGGTCGCCGGAGTGCGGACGGCGCCCCTGTGGACCACCGGCGAGGAGGCCCTCGGCCTGCGCGCCCCCCGCGGACCGCTCGCCCGGCTGTTCACCGGAGGGGGCGCGCGGACCTACGCCCGGCGCGAACGACGCCTCTTCACCACCCACCTCACGGACCTGGCGGCCGCGGTCTGCGGTGCGGCGGACCGCGAACGGGCGGAGACGGAAGCCGGGGCCGACGCGTCCGGGACCGGGCGCCGGCTCGCGGACGAGCGGTTCACGCGCGGCCTCTACGGCCTCGCCGAACTCGCCTTCGAGCACGGCGGACTGCCCGCCGCCCTGCGCTCCGAGACGGCCGTGCGCATCCTGGAGGCCGGCTGCCGGGCGCCCGGCACCGGACGCACCGTCCAGACCGCCTCCGTCGCCGACCTCCTCGCCTTCACCGCCGAACTGGACCGGGCGCTGCGCCCCCTCTCCCTCGACTGGTACGACGAGGACGGCCTCGGTGCCGTCGACCTCTGCCACGCGACGGCGGGCGGTGTCGCCGCCCTCCCGGGTCTGCTGGCCAAACGCTTCTTCGGTGTCCCGCTGCTGGTCACCGAGCACGCCGTGCGGGTCCGGGCGCACTACCTCGCGTCCGGCGGCGCGCCGGCCGGTGCGCCGGTGCGCGCGCTCCTCGCCAACTTCCACGGACTGCTCGCCACCGAGGTCTACCGGCAGGCCGCGCTCATCACCCCCGGCAACACCCACGCCCGCCGCTGGCAGGAGCGGTGCGGAGCCGACCCCGCGAAGGTGCGGACCGTCTACCCCGGCATGGAGTCCGCCCGGTTCGCGGCGCTCGGCGAGAGCGAGGACGCCGGCGGCCCCGACACCCTCGTCTGGGTCGGCCGCATCGAGCCCGCCAAGGACCTGATCACCCTCCTGCACGCCTTCGCCGAGGTGCGCCTCGCCGAGCCGGACGCCCGGCTGCGGATCATCGGTGCCCCGGCCCCGGGTCCGGCGGGCGCCGCCTACCTGGCGCGCTGCCGCGCCCTGGCCGCCCAGCTCCTCCCCTCCGACGGGACCGCGGGCGACGGGGAGGGCCCGGTCACCTTCGAGGAGATCGGCGGAGCCGAGGTCCCCGACCTGGCCCGGGCGTACGGGGCCGGCGGTGTCGTGGTGCTCTCCAGCGTCGTCGAGGGCTTCCCGATCAGCCTGGTCGAGGCGATGTTCTGCGGCCGGGCCACGGTGTCGGCGGACGTCGGCGCGGTCGTCGAGGTCATCGGCGGCACGGGGCTCGTGGTCCCGCCGCGCAACCCCCAGGCGCTCGCGGACGCGTGCGTCGCGCTCCTGCGTGATCCGGAGCGCCGTGCACGCCTGGGTGCGGCGGCGCGCGCCCGGGCGCTCGAACTCTTCACGGTCGAGCAGAATCTCGCCGCCTTCCGCGGTATCTACCTGGACCTGATCGCACGGGCCCCGGCACGCGAGAGGCCCCTGCCGGCCACCGACGACACCCCGCGCCCCTTCGCCACCCCGCCGGAGGCCCACGTCCGGGACCACTGGCCGGTCCCGGCCGAGGGCGAACGTGCCGACCGCACCCCGAGCTGGGCGGGCGCCGGGGGCAGCGATGCGTGACCACGGGCCGACGGGCCCGGCCGAACAGCAGCACGGAGGAACGACGATGAGCCGCGAGGGCCACGAGGACGCCCTTGAGGGCGCCGAGGCGGCGGTGGGGGGCGCGCCGGGAGGACCGGTGCTCACGCCGGGGGACGCGCCCGCGCACGCCCCCGTTCGCCCCGCAGAGGTCGCGCACGCCGCTCACCCGCACGCCGCCCGTGACGTCGCTGGGCGCAAGGCCGCCGCCGGGCGCCGGGGGACCGCCGATCCGGTGCGGGCGCTCATGCACCGGCACCGGGAACTGTGCGAGCGGGCCGTCGACCCGTTGGAGATCGCCGCCGGCCTTGAGGCGCACGGGGTCACCGACCGGACCGCCGCCCGCTACCGGCACCGGGACGTGTTCTCGCTCGCCGAGGAGCTCTTCGCCCGGGTGCCCGCGGTCGTGGGGGAGCCCGCCGCGACCGGGCCCGCCCCGGCGCGCGACGTCGCCACGCGCGCCGCCTGGACGCTGCGGGCGCTGCTGCCGGGCGCCGCCTGCCTGACGACGTTCGGCGCGCTCCGGCTCACCGACGGGCTGCTCGGCGGCGACGCACGGCTCGCCATCGGCTGCGGCGGGGCCCTGCTCACACTCATCGCGCTGGTCCTCGCCGTGCGCACCGGCCCGCTGCGCGCCGAGCCCCGCTTCTCCGGCACCGCCGCCCTCTGTGTCTGCTGGCTGCTCGGCTATGTGCTGTACGGCGACGCCCTGCTGCGCCAGGTCCTCAGCGGCGGCCCTGAAGGCCCCTGGACGCTGAGCCCGGCACCCTTGCTGGGGCTCGCCGTCGCGGTGGCGCCCGCCGCGTGGTGCGCCCACCTCTTCGCCCTGTCCGCGCACCGCAGGCTGCACGGCAGCCACGCGCTGGAGGAGTTCGCGGCCGGCGCCCGCCCCCTGCTCTTCGGCGTCGTCGCGCTCTTCCTCTGCGTCCTCGCCGTACTGCTGTATCTGGCCCGCCTCGGGCTCGACAGCGGCGGCGCGCCGGCCGGGGCCGCCGCCCTCGGGCTGCTGCTCCTGCTGGCCAGGCTCCTGGCCGTCCACGGCTTTCCCGAACCCGCCGCCACCGGACTCGCCGCCGCCTGCGCGGTCGAGGCCGCCGCCCCCGCCCTGCTCCTGGCCGGCCGGCTGCCCGGACTCCATCCCGTCGCCCGCCCGGTCGACGCCCTCATCGAAGCGGCGGGCACCGGGGCCGTTCCCGCGCTCGCCTGCGGCGCGGCCGCCCTCGGCCTGCTGATCACCGCCACCCTCGCCCTCTCCAGGGCGTCCGCCCACGCCGCCTCCTGAGGCGGACCCAGAGCCAACCCGCGGAGCCGACGCCGCGGGCCGTCACCACCCGAACCGTACGAAACTTCCCCAAGGAGACACCGACATGACCCCGCAACCCCCCGCACCGGCAGCCCGCCGTCGGCCCCAAGGCGGTGCGCGATGAGGGTGCTGCTGCTCGGAGCCAACGGATTCATCGGCCGGTTCGTGGCCGACCGGCTGCTCGCCGACCCCGCCGTCCACCTCACCGCACTCGGCCGCGGCGACGACGCCGACGTACGGTTCGACCTCGCGAACGGCAGCCCCGGAGCGCTCACCCGCTTCCTGGACGCCGTCCACCCGGGCGTCGTCGTCAACTGCGCCGGCGCGACCCGGGGCGGCGCCCGCGACCTCACCCGGCACAACACCGTCGCCGTCGCCACCGTCTGCGAGGCCATGCGGCGCAGCCGCTGCACCGCCCGCCTCGTCCAGGTCGGCTGCGCCTCGGAGTACGGGCCGTCCCAGCCCGGGTCCTCCACCGCCGAGGACGCCATCCCGCGCCCCGGCGGCCCGTACGGCGTCAGCAAGCTCGCCGCCACCGAGCTCGTCCTCGGCTCCGGCCTCGACGCGGTCGTGCTGCGGGTCTTCTCGCCGGTCGGCCCCGGCACCCCGGCCGGCTCCCCGCTCGGCCGGCTCGCCGAGGCCATGCGCCGCACGATGCAGTCCGGCGACGGCGAACTGAAGCTCAGCGGCCTCGGCGTGCAGCGGGACTTCGTCGACGTACGCGATGTGGCGCGGGCCGTGCACGCCGCCTCGCTCTCCGCCGCGCAGGGCGTCGTCAACATCGGCACCGGCCGGGCCGTCCGGCTGCGCGACGCGGCGGCCGTCCTCGCCAAGGTCGCCGGATACGCGGGTGCGCTCCACGAGCTGGACACGCCCCCCGCGCGCCTCCCCATCGGCGCCCCCCGCGCCTCCTCGGAGTCGGTCATCGAGCACCTCTCGGCCACCCCGTCCCCGTATCCCGACGGCTGCGGCGCCTGGCAGCAGGCCGACGTCCGCACCGCCCGCGACCGGCTCGGCTGGCGGCCCCGGATCAACCTGGAGGAGTCCCTCGCCGACATCTGGATGGAGGCGGCGTGCCGTATCTGACCAGTACCGGCACCGCCCGCCGCACCAGCGGCGCCGACCGGCTCGGCTTCGGCGTCCCCGGCTACGCCCACCCCCTGCTCGCGCCCGCCGAGTGGGCCGAGCTGACCCGGCCCGGCACCCCGCTGCACTGGGCGGTCCTCAACATCGACAACGGCCCCGGCAGCAGGCCCGACCCGCACTGCCTGGAGGCGGCGGGCCGGCTGCGGAACGCCCGCGCCCGCGCGCTGCGCGACGGGGAGCCCATCGACACCGTGCGGGCGGCGGGCGGCAGGCTCCTCGGGCAGCTCGACCTCGCCCACGGCGTCCGGCCCTTCGGGGAACTGCTCGCCGACGCCCGGTCCTTCCTGGACTGGTACCGGGTGGACGGCTTCTACCTGGACCGCTGTCCGGCCGACCGCGCCGGACTGCCCGGCGTCCGGCGGCTCACCGGCACCCTGCGCGCGTTCCTCGGGGGGGACGGCGGTCACCTCGTGCTGGGCCACGACACCCACCCGTACCCCGGCTACGCCGAGACGGGGGACCAGCTCGTCACGTACCGGGGCGCGTGGAGCGACTACCGCTGGTCGCAGGTGGCGGAGTGGACCGCCGACTACCCGCCCGGCCGGTTCGCGCACTTCGTGCACGGCGTCCCGCGCACGCATCTGGAGGAGGCGATGCGCATCGCCCGTTGGCAGGGCGCGGGGACGATCTTCTTCACCGATCGCGGCGGGCGGTCGGGTCCGGGGAACGGCCCCGGACAAAGTGACCCATTCGCGGCACTGCCCAGGTACTGGGACGAAATCGTCTCGCGGATCGGACCTGGTATCTCGGAATGAGAGGGGGCGTGGCAGTGTTACGGCAAGAACAACCGTACGTAGTCGAAGTACGTAGAAACCGACCACCTGCATTGTTGAGGTTCCTGTGTCGCTGCCACCCCTGGTCGAGCCAGCTGCTGAGCTCACCGTCGACGAGGTCCGCAGGTACTCCCGCCACCTGATCATCCCGGATGTCGGGATGGACGGGCAGAAGCGGCTGAAGAACGCGAAGGTGCTCTGTGTCGGCGCCGGCGGCCTCGGCTCGCCGGCCCTGATGTACATGGCCGCCGCCGGTGTCGGCACGCTCGGCATCGTGGAGTTCGACGAGGTCGACGAGTCGAACCTGCAGCGCCAGGTCATCCACAGCCAGGGCGACATCGGCAAGTCCAAGGCCCTGTCGGCCAAGGAGACCGTCCAGGGCATCAACCCCCTGGTCAACGTGGTCCTTCACGAGGAGCGGCTCGAAGCCGACAACGTGATGGACATCTTCTCCCAGTACGACCTGATCGTGGACGGCACGGACAACTTCGCCACCCGCTATCTCGTCAACGACGCCGCGGTCCTGCTGAACAAGCCCTACGTCTGGGGTTCGATCTACCGCTTCGACGGCCAGGCGTCCGTGTTCTGGTCCGAGCACGGCCCCTGCTACCGCTGCCTCTACCCGGAGCCGCCCCCGCCGGGCATGGTTCCGTCCTGCGCCGAGGGCGGCGTTCTCGGCGTGCTCTGCGCCTCCATCGGCTCCATCCAGGTCAACGAGGCCATCAAGCTGCTCGCCGGCATCGGCGACCCGCTGGTCGGCCGGCTGATGATCTACGACGCCCTGGAGATGCAGTACCGCCAGGTCAAGGTCCGCAAGGACCCCGACTGCGCGGTCTGCGGCGAGAACCCCACCGTCACCGAGCTCATCGACTACGAGGCCTTCTGCGGCGTCGTGTCCGAGGAGGCCCAGGAGGCGGCGGCCGGTTCGACGATCACTCCGAAGCAGCTCAAGGAGTGGATCGACGCCGACGAGAAGATCGAGATCATCGACGTCCGCGAGCCGAACGAGTACGAGATCGTGTCGATCCCGGGCTCCCGGCTGGTCCCGAAGAACGAGTTCCTGATGGGCAACGCCCTCCAGGACCTCCCGCAGGACCGTCGCATCGTCCTGAACTGCAAGACGGGTGTCCGCAGTGCGGAAGTCCTCGCGGTCCTCAAGTCGGCGGGCTTCGCCGACGCGGTCCACCTGGGCGGCGGCGTGATCGGCTGGGTCAACCAGATCGAGCCCGAGAAGCCGGTGTACTAGAACGTCTCGAAGGGGCCGGTCCGCGTCGCGCGGGCCGGCCCCTTCGGCATGTGCCGCGCCGTCACGAGCAGGTCTTGCCGTCCGCCGGCACCTTCCCGTCCAGGAAGTACGCGTCCACGGTCGACGTCACACAGCTGCTCACGCCGTACGCGCCGTGTCCCTCGCCCTTGTTGGAGAGCAGCACACCGACGCCCTTGCCCAGCTCGTCCGCCATCCTGCGGGCACCCTCGTACGGCGTCGCCGGGTCGCCCGTCGTCCCGACGACCAGGATCGGACCGGCGCCCGGAGCGCTCGCCTCCGGATTGTCGTGCTCGCCCTCCACCGGCCAGCCGGAGCACCAGCCCGCCGTGTCCCACGCCAGGAACGGGCCGAAGACCGGGGACAGCTTCTCGAACTCGGGCAGCAGCGCCTTCGCCTCGGCGGCCGTGGGCCTGGCCTTGCCGTCCGCGCAGGAGATGGCCCGCTGCGAGTGGTTCTGGGTGTCGTAGTGGCCGCCCGCGTCCCGGCCGTTGTACGAGTCGGCGAGCTGGAGCAGCATGGCGCCGCTGCCGTTCTCCGCCTCGTCCAGGGCCCGGGTGAGGGCCGGCCAGTTGTCCTGGGAGTAGAGGGGCAGCACGATGCCGGTGATCGCCAGCGACTCGTTGAGCTCGCGGTCCGTGCCGGTCGGCAGCGGCTTCGCGTCGATCCGCTTCAGCAGGGCGGTGATGCGCCGGGTCCCCGCCTTCGGGTCCTGGCCGCGGTCCTTGAGGTAGTTGTCCAGGGCCCGCTGGAAGCCGGTCGCCTGGTTGCGCGCGTGCCCGGTGGAGTCCGCGGTCGGGTCGACGACCGCGTCGAAGACCGTACGCCCCACGTTCTCCGGGAAGAGGTGGGCGTACGTGCCGCCCAGCTCGGTGCCGTAGGACATCCCGAAGTACGTCAGCTTCCTGTCTCCGAGCACCCCACGGATGAGGTCCATGTCGCGGGCGGCGTTCGTCGTACCGACATACGGGAGGACCTTGCCGGAGAGGCGTGCGCAGCCGGCCCCGAAGTCGGCGCCGTCCTTCATGAACGCCGCCTCCTCGGCCGCCGTGTCCGGGGTCATGTCGACGTCCTGGTACGCCTTCTCCTGCGCCTCGTCGCCGCGGCACCGCACCCCGGCGCTCCGCTCCACCCCGCGCGGGTCGAAGCCCACCAGGTCGTAACGGGCGTTGAGGCTTGTGTACGCGGCCCCGGCGCGCGGCAGTATCGAGACGCCCGAGCCGCCGGGCCCGCCGAAGTTGAACAGCATCGAGCCCAGGCGCTTGCCCCGGTCCGTCGCCTCCTTGCGGATCAGGGCGATGCCGATCGTGCCGCCCTCGGGTTTCGCGTAGTCCAGCGGCACCTTCACCGTGGCGCAGCGCCACTCGGAGCCCGGCGCCTCACCGCCCTCGGGCGCCTTGCAGCGGGTCCAGTCCAGGCGCTGGGAGGTGAGTGAGGCGGGCAGCCCGTCCGCTTCCGGCGACGAGGAGGCGGCGGCGGGCGACGAGGCCGTGCCGCCGTCCGCCCGCTTGGCCGGCTTGTCGTCCGTACCGTCCTCGCAGCCCGCGAGCACTCCTGTCAGCAGCAGTGCGGCGGCGGCCAGCGCCCCGGCCCGTGCGTGTGCCACCACGTGCGTTCCCTCCCCGTCGAGCCCTGCCCGTCCGGCAGTTCGCCCATCGTAGGGGGAGCGCCGCAGGAGCTCAGCCGCAGACCGTACCGGCCTCCGGGACCTTGCCGTCGAGCAGGTAGCCGCCGACCGCCTTCTGCACGCAGGCGTCGCCGCTGTTGTACGCGCCGTGCCCCTGGCCCTTGTACGTCATCTGCACGCCGACGCCCTCACCCAGCTCATCGGCCATCGCCTTGGCGCCCTCGTACGGGGTCGCCGGGTCACCGGTGTTGCCGATGACGAGGATGGGGGCGGAGCCGGGGGCGCTGACGTCGGGGGTCTTCCAGGTGCCCTTGACCGGCCAGTCGGTGCAGCCCATCAGGCCCCAGCCCAGGTAGTTCCCGAAGACGGGCGAGGCGTCGCGGAATTCGGGGAGCTTCGCCTCGGTCTGCTCCACGGTGAACCGCTCGCGCGAGTCGGCGCAGCTGATCGCGGTGTAGGCGGCGGCCGAGTTGTCGTAGCGGCCGTCCTCGGAGCGGCCGTTGAGGGAGTCGGCGAGCGCCAGGAGCAGGGCGCCGTTCCCGCCGTCGGCCTCGTCCACACCCTGTTCCAGGAGGGGCCAGGTCTCCTTGGAGTAGAGGGCCGCCGCGATACCGGTGGTGGCCTGGGTCTCCGTCAGCTTGCGGGCGCCGATGCCCTGGATGGGCTTCTTCTCCAGCCGGTCCAGCAGTCCGGAGATGCCCTGCTCGATCTCCTTCGCGTCGGACCCGGGCAGCTTGCAGGCGTCGCCCCGGTCCGCGCAGGCCTTCGCGAAGTTGTCCAGGGCGAGCTGGAAGCCCTTGGCCTGGCCGAGCGAGGACTCCTCTGCGTTCTGGGTCGGGTCGACGACCGCGTCCAGGACCGACCGGCCCACGTTCTCGGGAAACAGGTGCGCGTAGACACCGCCCAGCTCGGTGCCGTACGAGATGCCGAAGTAGTACAGCTTCTCGTCACCGAGCACCTGGCGCATCAGGTCCATGTCGCGGGCGGCGTTGGTGGTGCCGACGAAGGGCAGCTGTTCGCCGGACCGCTTCTCGCAGGCGGCGGCGAACTCCTTGGTGTCCTGGACGAACGCCTTCTGCTCCGCCGCGTCGTCCGGGGTGCCGTCCTCCTGGTAGCGCGCGTCCAGCTGCTTGTCGGTCTCGCACTCGACGCCGTCGCTGTTCCCCACTCCGCGCGGGTCGAAGCTCACCAGGTCGTAACGGGTGCGCAGCTTGTCGTACTCGCTGCCGAACGCGGGCAGGGTGGCGACGCCGGAGCCGCCGGGGCCGCCGAAGTTGAAGATCAGCGATCCGATCCGCTTCTTCGCGTTGATGGCCTTGGCGCGGATCAGCGCCAGCTCGATGGTGTCGCCGTCGGGCTTCGCGTAGTCGAGGGGGGCCTTCATGGAGGCGCACTCCCAGTTCGCCCCGCCCGGCAGCGGCGACGGCGGTTTGCCTCCCCCCTGCGCCTGGGAAGGGGCGGGGCACTTCTTCCACGTCAGCTTCTGGGAGGCGAGGCCGGACGGGGTGCCGGTGGCGGCGTTCGCCGCGCGCGGCGCGTTCGTCGGGCGGTCGGCCGCTTCCTTGTCACCGCCGTCCGCACAGCCGGCGAGCGGGAACAGCACGGTCACGGTGGCGGCGAGGGCCGCGGCGCGCAGGGCAGGGGAGGTCCTCATCGCTCCATGCTGCGGTGGCGCCGGGCCGGGTGCACGGGGTGCCGGTCCAAGTGGGTGGCCGGTGCAGCCAGTGCCGCCCGCGGGCAGCCGCACCCTTCAGAGCTCGCCCTTGCGCGTGAGGTGGTTGAAGCACAGCCAGCCGGGAAGGACCGGCAGCCACAGGGTCATCAGACGGAAAAGCAGCACCGCCGGGGCGGCGACCTCCTTCGGCAGCCCGACCGCGATCAGACCCAGCGTCAGCGCGCCCTCGACGGCGCCCATCCCGCCCGGTGTCGGCGCGGCCGAGCCGAGGGCGTTGCCGGCGAGGAAGACCACAGCGATGCTCGCGTAGCTGAGGTGCGGGGTGTCCGGTCCGCTGAACGCCCGCACAGAGGCGTCCAGGCACATCACGAACAGGCCCGTCAGGAGCAGCATCCCGCCGATGCCGGTGAGCAGCTTCTGCGGCCGCTGCACCACGTCGAGCATGCGGGGGACGACCCCGGCGAACAGCGACCGCACCCGGGTCACCACGAACTTCCGCAGGAACGGGATCGCGGTGACCACGAGCACCAGCACGGCGACCGTCAGCAGCCCGGCGATCACGGTCCTGGACGGGGTGAGCGACGACGGGGTCTTCTCGGTGCCGGTCAGATAGCCGAAGGCGCCCAGCAGCAGGATGTGGCAGCCCAGACCGAACAGCTGCGAGGCGCCCACACTGGCCACCGCGAGGCCGGGCCGGACGCCGGAACGCTGGAGGAACCGGGTGTTCAGCGCGACCCCGCCGACCGCCGCAGGCGCCACGATCTTCACGAACGACCCGGCGACCTGGGCGAGGACCGTCTTGCCGAACGGCACCCGCTCGGGCACGAAGCCCAGCAGGCTCATCGCGGCGGCCACATAACTGAGCGCCGAGAAGCCGAGCGCGGCGGCCACCCAGCCCCACTCCGCCTGCTCCACGACCGCCCCGAAGTCGGCCTCGGTGACCTGTGAGATCAGGAAGTACGCGGCGATGGCACCGGCGATGAAGCTGAACAGGGTGCGCGGCTTGATGCGTTCCAGGCGGACCGGCTCGACCGGGGCCTGCGGCCGGATCAGCAGGACCTCCCGGCGGATCTGGGAGAGCAGGTCCTCCTCGCGCGCCTCTTCGAGCGCGTCGTCCATGGCCCGCTTCTCGGCCTGCTTCTCGGTGCGCAGCGACTTGCGGGCGGTCTTGCGGTCGTCCCTGGACAGCTCGGCGTCCTCGGCCCTGGCGCGCTTGGCCGCGTCGGAGGCCTCCAGGACGGCCTCGCGCTCGCGCTGCGACCGTTCCCGGGCGAGCCGGCGCAGGTGCGCCCGGGTGGAGCGGCTGAGCGCGATCGGCTGGAGCAGCGGCAGGCAGTCGGCGACCGCGTCGGGGCCGAGCACGGCGAGCGCGGCGGCCACGGCCCGCTCGGGGCCCACCCGCAGACCGGTCGTGGTGAGCAGCTGCGCGACGTCCATCCGCAGCACCAGGTCACCGGCCGCGATCTCGCCGCCGCGCAGATCGGTGACGAACACCTTGCCGAAACGATCCACCAGGATGGCGTCGCCCGTGAGCCTGCGGTGCGCGATCCGACGCGACTGGAGGGCCTTCACCTGCTGCCAGGCACCGCGCACCACGTCGTCGGTGATCTCGGAGTCCTCCAGGGCGTCCAGGGACCGGCCGCCGATGTGCTCGTAGACCAGCATCACGGCGTCCGGGCCCAGCTCGGAGGTGGCGATCAGCTTGGGCGCGTTGGCGCCGGCCGCGATGGCCGCGTACGCGAGCAGCGCCTCCTGCTCCAGAGCCTGGCGCAGCGACTGGATGGACCGCCGCTGGGTGATGCTGCGCAGGGTGAGCCGTCGCCACACCCGGTAGAAGAAGCCCTGGGCCTGCTGCTCGCGGTCGACGACGGTCACGTCGAGCGGTGGCCCGTCCTCCAGGGAGACCAGATAGCGGCGCCCCCGGTCGCTCTGGTCGCCGGCCTCGGGCGTCTCCTCGGCCCGCATCGCGGTGACCGGCCGGAAGCCGACGTGCCGCAGGCCCGCCATCAGGTGCTGGCCGGTCGGGCGGACGTTCGGCGAGCCGACCGCGTACAGCGTGCCGTACGCCACCGTCCAGCCGATGAGCACCGTCAGCACGATGGAGAACGGGGTCGTGTAGCCGCCGACCAGCATCGCGAAGGCGTCGAGCAGCAGCACCACCCACAGCACGACCCGCCAGCGCGGCCGTCTCGCCATGCCGACGGCCGTCATGTACGCGATCACGGGGGCGAGGTAGCCGTGTACGGGATCGGTGACCACGTCACCGGGCTGCGGCTGGGTCAGCGCGTCCTGCAACGTGCCGGACGCGGACTTGGCGACCCACAGGTCCGTGGCGAGCGTCACGCCGTGCGCCAGGACCGCGGCCAGCACCCCGTCCGCGATGCGCAGCCCGTCGCGTTTGATCAGCCGCTCGATGGCGAAGGCGACGGGGACGAGCAGCACGGCGATGCTGGAGACCAGCCCGGCCAGCTTGATCAGCAGGTCGGGGGCTTGGCCGGTGCCCTTGTTGATGTCCTGTTCGAGGCCGGTGGTCGTGCCGTGGGCGAAGGCGGCGACGGAGAACAGCACGACGACCGCCAGCACCCCGATGAGGAGGCGCATCAGGTCGGAGGGGCGGTGCACACGGGCGGGCAGCAGGGGTTCGTCCCCCGAGACCCGCTCGGTCAGGACCTCGTCGGAGGTGGCGAGCGTCGAACCTGCCGGGTACTCCGCGTCCGTCTCCGGCTGCCGCCGGTCGCTGTCCGGACGCGGCTCGGCATCGGAGGCGTCGTCGGCCGCCTTCGGTGGCTGCACGCCCTGCTCCTTCGTCGCCTCTGATTGGTCTTCGTGTTCTCGTATCACCGGTCACCGCCCGCATGATGGTGGCACGGCCGACGGGCGCAAGGGGGCATCAGGGTGCGATGCGGGGGCGTGCGAAGCGCAAGATACGCAACTTTCCCGCCGTGCGCACGCTGCGTATGCGGACGGATACGGCCCGGCCGGGACTGTCGGTGGTGTGGGGCAGGATGGGGCGGATGAGCGAACACCCGACGGGCGACGCGCTGCCGGAGTACGCGGAGCGCGTGCTCGACGTCGCCGAACTGATCCCGCCCGGCCGCGTCATGACGTACGGCGATGTCGCGGAGTGGCTGGAGGAGGGCGGTCCGCGCCAGGTCGGCCGGGTCATGGCGCTGTACGGGAGCGCGGTGCCGTGGTGGCGCGTCGTGCGCTCCGACGGCAGGCTGCTGCCCGGCCACGAGCTGCGCGCCCTGGACCACTACCGCGCGGAGAGCACCCCGCTGCGCGAGGCACCCGCGAGCGCGGAGGGCCACCTCCCGCGCCTGGACATGCGGCGCGCGCGGTGGGACGGCGTGACGGGCGGCCCGGCGGAGGCGTCCGGCGGCGGTGGGGGAGCTCACACCTGACAGCTTCGGCCATCGGACGACGGATCGGGCGGAGCCGGGTCGGCGCGGGCGCCGACGGGCTGCGGGGGGCGGCAGGTCCGGGGGCGTCGCCGGGGCGGCCGGAGCCCCGGGCCCCGCAGAACGTGACGCGCTCCGCAGCCGTCCCGGCGCATTCCGGGGGCGTGCCGGAGTAGCGTCTTCAGTTCGCGGGCGACAGCGCGCCCTCACCACCCGTACCCCCCTCAGGACCGGCGATCCCACGTGAGCACCTCCTCCACCACCCGGCACAGCCCCCACCGTCACGTACGGCCGGGGACCACGGGCCCGTACCGGCTGGTGCGCACCCTGCCGGGTTCGGTGGAGCCCCCTCTCCTGGACGCGGCGCAGCGCGCGGTGGTTGACCACCCCGGCGGCCCGCTCCTGGTCCTCGCCGGTCCCGGTACGGGCAAGACGACCACGCTCGTCGAGGCCGTCGCCGCGCGCATCGCCAAGGGCACCGACCCGGCCCGTGTGCTGGTCCTCACCTTCAGCCGCAAGGCCGCCGTCGAACTGCGGGACCGGATGGCGGCCCGGCTCGGCGCCGCCCGGGGACCGCAGGCCACCACCTTCCACTCCTTCTGTTACGCACTCGTCCGCGCCCACCAGGACGCCGACCTCTTCGCGGACCCGTTGCGGCTGCTCTCCGGCCCGGAGCAGGACGTGACCGTCCGCGACCTGCTGGCCGGCCAGCTCGACCTGGAGAAGGAGGGGCGCCCGCACATCCGCTGGCCCGACGAGCTGCGCGCCTGCCTGACCACGCGCGGCTTCGCCGACGAGGTACGCGCGGTGCTCGCCCGCAGCCGTGAGCTGGGCCTCGGCCCGGCCGCCCTCGCCGACTTCGCGCGGCGCACCGGCCGGCCCGACTGGGGCGCCGCCGCCCGCTTCCTCGCCGAGTACCTCGACGTACTGGACGCCCAGGGCGTGCTCGACTACGCGGAGCTGGTCCACCGCGCGGTGCTGCTCGCGGAGCGCCCCGAGGTGTCGGCGCTGCTGGCGGAGAAGTACGACGCGGTCCTCGTCGACGAGTACCAGGACACCGACCCGGCCCAGGTGCGGCTGCTGCACGCGCTGGCCGGCAACCGGGGGAGCGCACCGGGAGGCGGCGGCGGACGCGATCTGATCGCCTTCGGCGACCCGGACCAGTCGATCTACGCGTTCCGCGGCGCCGATGTGAACGGCATCCTCGACTTCCCCGAGACGTTCCGGCGCGCGGACGGGGACCCGGCCCCGGTCGGCGTCCTCACCACCTCGCGCCGTTCCGGCGACCGGCTGCTCGCCGCCACCCGGCTGCTGACCCGGCGGATGCCGCTCACCCGGCTGCCGTCGGCGAAGGTCCGCGCCCACCGCGAACTGGCCGCGGTCCGCGAGGGCGGCAGCGTGGAGGCGTACACCTACCCGACCGCCTCCACGGAGCTGGACAACATCGCGGACCTGCTGCGCCGGGCGCACCTGGAGGACGGGGTGCCGTGGTCCGAGATGGCGGTGCTCGTCCGGGCCGGCGGCCGCACGCTGCCCTCCCTGCGCCGGGCCCTGACCTCGGCGGGCGTCCCGCTGGAGGTGGACGGCGACGACCTCGCCCTGCGCCACGAACCGGCGGTCGGCCCGCTCCTGACGGCGCTGCGCGCGGTGGCGACGGCGGCGCTGCGCGGCGGTGCGGCCGACGAGGAGGAAGCGTCCTGGCTCGGTACCGAGACCGCGCTCACCCTGCTCTCCTCGCCCCTCGGGGCCATGGACGCCGCCGATCTGCGCCGCCTCGGCCGCGCCCTGCGGGACGAGGAGCGCGCCGCCGGCAACCGCGTGCCCGCGCCCTCCGGCGAGCTGCTGGCCCGGGCGCTCGCCGAACCGGAGCGGCTGGTGACGCACGACCCGTCGTACGCCCGGGGCGCCCAGCGCCTGGGCGCGCTGCTGCGTACCGCGCGCGAACTGCTGGAGGCCGGCGGCACCGCCGAGGAGGCCCTGTGGGCGCTGTGGTCCGGCACCCCGTGGCCGGACCGGCTGGAGCGCGCGGCGCTGCGCGGGGGCGCCGCCGGGCGCAACGCGGACCGCGACCTCGACGCGGTCTGCGCCCTGTTCGACACCGCCGCCCGCGCCGAGGAACGCACCGGCGGCCGGGGCGCGCTGAACTTCCTGGAGGAGGTCGACGCCCAGGACATCGCGGCCGACACCCTCTCCCGCCGCGCGGTCCGCCCCGACGCCGTCCGGCTGATGACCGCCCACCGCTCCAAGGGCCTGGAGTGGCGGATGGTCGTCGTCGCGGGCGTGCAGGAAGGGCTCTGGCCGGACCTGCGCCGCCGCGGCTCCCTGCTCGAAGCGGACCGGATCGGCCGCGACGGCCTCGCCGAACCCCTGACGCCCGGCGCACTCCTCGCGGAGGAGCGGCGGCTGTTCTACGTGGCGGCGACCCGCGCCCGCGAGCGCCTGGTCGTCACCGCGGTCAAGGCCCCCGCCGACGACGGCGACCAGCCCTCCCGCTTCCTCGCCGAGCTGGGCGTCGAGCCCCGGGACGTCACCGGCCGCCCGCGCCGCCCGTTGTCCGTCGCCGCGCTCGTCGCCGAGCTGCGGGCGACCACCGTGGACCCCGCCGCGTCGGACGCGTTGCGCGAGGAGGCCGCCCGCCGCCTGGCCCGGCTGGCGGCGCTCAGCGACGAGGACGACCGGCCACTCGTGCCCTCCGCCCACCCGTACCGCTGGTGGGGCCTGTACGAGCCGACCCGTTCGGCCGTACCGCTGCGCGACCGGGACCAGCCCGTCACCCTCTCCGGCAGCGCGCTCGACCAGCTCGCCAACACCTGCGCGCTCCAGTGGTTCCTGGGGCGCGAGGTGAAGGCCGACGAGCCCGCGACCGCCGCCCAGGGCTTCGGCAACGTCGTCCACGTCCTGGCCGACGAGGTCGCCTCCGGCCGTACGCCCGCCGATCTGGCCGTCCTCATGGAGCGCCTCGACTCGGTCTGGGACGGGCTCGTCTTCGACGCTCCCTGGAAATCGCACCAGGAGAAGGAGCAGGCGCGCGCCGCCCTCGAACGCTTCCTGCGCTGGCACGTCATGGACCGGGCCGGCCGCACGCCCGTCGCCAGTGAGCACGACTTCGACGTGACGCTGGAGGCGGGGGAGTACGAGGTGCGCATCCGGGGCTCCATGGACCGCGTCGAGCGGGACGCCGAGGACCGGGCCTATGTCGTCGACTTCAAGACAGGCAAACAGGCCCCCACGAAGGACGAGGTCCAGCACCACCCCCAGCTCGCCGTTTACCAGCTGGCGGTCCGGGAAGGCGCGGTCGACGACGCCTTCGGCGGTACGCGGCCCGAGCCGGGCGGCGCCGAACTCGTACAGCTGCGCCAGGCCGCGCCCAAGAAGGAGGGCGGCGACGCCGCGCCCAAGGTGCAGGCGCAGGCGCCGCCGGACTCCGAGTGGGTCTCCGACCTGCTGGCGACCGCCGCGGGCCGCGTCCTGGACGAGCGGTTCACCCCCACGACCGGCCAGCACTGCGGGCACTGTGCTTTCAAGGCGTCGTGCAGCGCGCAGCCGGAGGGGCGGCACGTCCTGGAGTAGGACGGCGGGTCAGCGCTTGCGGGCCACCAGGCCGTAGACACTGACATCGGCGTCGGTGACGTCGTTGATGTCCTGGTAGCGCGTACGGTCCAGCTCGTCCAGGCCCGCCACGAACTCGGCGTCGGGGTCCGTGGCCTCCGGCAGGTCGACGACCCGCTCGGGGCGCCAGCGGTGCACGGGGACGATGCCGGGTTCGAGCAGTTCCAGGCCGTTGTCGGTGACGAAGTGCTCCATCTGGGCGTACGACCGGCGCACCATGGCGAAGCCGCGCTCCTTGAAGCCCTTCGTGATGTTGCCGACCTGCTCCGGGTTGAGGTCCGAGCTGACGTTGCTCAGGACGAGGACGCTGCCGGGGGCGAGCGCGTCCACGAGCTTCTTCACGACCGGATAGGCCGTCTCGTCCTCGATGAAGTGGGTCACGGCCGCCAGGACCAGGGTGACCGGGCGGTCGAGGTCGAGGGTGCGGCGGGCGGCCTCCAGGATGCGGTCCGGGTCCCGCAGGTCCGCCTCGATGTAGTCGGTGCGGCCCTCGGGACCGCTGGTGAGCAGGGCCTGCGCGTGCACGAGGACCACCGGGTCGTTGTCGACGTAGACCACGCGCGACTCGGGCGCGATGCCCTGTGCGATCTGGTGCACGTTCGCTTGCGTCGGCAGCCCGGTGCCGACGTCCAGGAACTGCCGGATGCCGTCGTTCGCCGCGAGGGTCACCGCGCGCCGCATGAAGTCCCGGTTGTGCCGCACGGTGAGGTAGCCGCGCGGATTGGCGGCCAGGGCCATGGCCGCGGCCTCGCGGTCGGCCGGGTAGTTGTCCTTGCCGCCGAGGAAGACGTCGTAGACCCGTGCGGGGTGCGCCTTTGTCGTGTCGATGCGCTTCCTGAGCTCGGTGGCGTCAGGGGCGGGTGCGTCGGCGCTCATATGACCGTCCTCGTAAGGCTGTTGATGCGACAAGCAGTTAATTTAGACGGTCTTTCACGGCTTGCGTGCCACCAGGACGTAGATGTTGACGTCCTCGTCGGTCGCCTCGGAGATGCTGACGTACCGCCCCTGGTCCAGGTGGTCGAGTTGTTCCGGCGCCGGACCCGGCGCCTCGGTCGCGTCGGCCGCGTGGTCCGGCCGCCAGTGCCGCGACGCGACGATGCCGGGGTCGAGCAGTTCCAGGCCGTTGTCGGTCACGAAGCGCTCGATCTCCTCGCGCCGGCGCAGCACGAAGGAGAACCCCCGCTTGCGGAACGTCTCGGCCACCTTGTTGATCGGTACCGGGTTCATGTCGGCGCTGAGGTGGCTCAGGACGAGGTGACTGCCGGACGGCAGCGCGTCCAGGAGCTGAGCAACGACGGGACGGGCCTCGTCGTCCTCGATGAAGTGGAGGATGGCGGCGAGGACGAGGCCGACCGGGCGGTCGAAGTCGAGGGTGCGGCGGGCCGCTTCGAGGATCTTGGCCGGATCGCGGAGGTCCGCCTCGATGTAGTCGGTGCGGCCCTCGGGGCTGCTGGTGAGCAGGGCCTGCGCGTGGACGAGGACGATCGGGTCGTTGTCGACGTAGACGATCCGCGCGTCCGGGGTGATGCCCTGCGCGATCTGGTGCACGTTCTGCCGGGTCGGCAGCCCGGTTCCGATGTCGAGGAACTGCCGGATGCCCGTCTCGCCCGTCAGCGCGGTCACCGCGCGCCGGATGAAGTCCCGGTTGTGCCGGACGTCGAGGTGCCCGCGGGGGTTGGCCTTCGCCGCCAGCGCGGCGGCCTCGCGGTCGGCCGGGTAGTTGTCCTTGCCGCCGAGGAAGACGTCGTAGACCCGTGCGGGGTGCGCCTTCGTCGTGTCGATGCGCTTACGGAGCTCGGCGGTGGTGTCCAGGTCCGCGGGACCGGGGGCGTCGGCGTTCATAGGGGCGTCCTCGTCGGGATGGGCGATGCGCGCGGTCGGCGTGCTTCGGCGCTGTGTGAGACGGCGTGCCGGGGCGATGCGTGCAGAAAGGCGTCGGATGTGATCGGCGGTGGTCCGGAACGATCATTGACAACCTAGACCGCTCGTCCCGGCGGCGGGAGGCACTTCTCGGACTCTCCGGGCGGCCCTGTGGCCGGGGCCGGGCGGGGGAGCTGGGCGGGGAGCCGGCGGGGACTCCGCGCTGCCGGCGGGTGCACGGCTTCGCACGGCTTCGTGGGTTGTCGAGGGCACCCGGCTTCGCACGGCTTCGTGGGTTGTCGGTGGCGCCGGTTAGCCTCTGTGGAGTGTCCCCGCGCCTCACCGATCCCGAGCAGCTCAAGAAGCTCCTCGGCATCCCCTTCACCCCGGAGCAGACGGCCTGCATCACCGCGCCGCCCGCCCCGCAGGTGATCGTGGCCGGAGCCGGGTCGGGGAAGACCACGGTGATGGCCGCCCGCGTGGTGTGGCTGGTCGGCACCGGCCGGGTCGCCCCCGAACAGGTCCTCGGGCTCACCTTCACCAACAAGGCGGCCGGCGAGCTCGCGGAGCGCGTACGCAAGGCACTCGTCGCCGCCGGAGTCACCGACCCGGACGTGATCGACCCGGACAACCCCCCGGGCGAGCCCGGCATCTCCACGTACCACGCCTTCGCCGGGCGGCTGCTGACCGAGCACGGGCTGCGCATCGGGCTCGAACCGGGCACCCGCCTCCTCGCCGACGCCACCCGCTACCAGCTCGCGGCCCGCGTGCTGCGCGAGGCCCCCGGCCCCTACCCCGCCCTGACCAGGTCCTTCCCCACCCTCGTCAGCGACCTGCTCGCCCTCGACGCCGAGCTGGCCGAACACCTCGTACGCCCCGAACAGCTCGACGCGTACGACACCGAACTGCTCCGCACGCTGGAGACGGCCCGGCTCAGCAACGCCGAACTGCGCAAGATCCCCGAGACCGCCGAGGCCCGCCGCGAACTGCTCGCGCTGACCCGGCGCTACCGCGAGGCGAAGCGGAGCCGCGACCTCCTCGACTTCGGCGACCAGATCGCCCTCTCCGCCGAGCTCGCCCTCACCCGCCCCGAGGTCGGCGCGATCCTGCGCGACGAATACCGGGTCGTCCTGCTCGACGAATACCAGGACACCTCCGTCGCCCAGCGCCTCCTGCTCTCCGCCCTCTTCGGCGGCGGCCCCGGCGCCGAACCGACCGGGCACGCCGTCACCGCCGTCGGCGACCCCTGCCAGGCCATCTACGGCTGGCGCGGCGCCTCCGTCGCCAACCTCGACGACTTCCCGAGCCACTTCCCGCACGCCGACGGCACCCCCGCCACCCGCTACGCGCTGAGCGAGAACCGCCGCAGCGGCGGCCGCCTCCTCCACCTCGCCAACGGGCTCGCCGCGCCCCTGCGCGCCATGCACGAGGGCGTCGAGGCGCTGCGCCCCGCCCCCGGCGCCGAACGCGACGGCCTCGTCCGCTGCGCCCTGCTGCCCACCCACACCGAGGAGATCGCCTGGCTCGCGGACTCGATCGCCCACCTCGTGCGCACCGGCAAGGCCCCCGGCGAGATCGCCGTCCTGTGCCGCACCGCCGGCGACTTCCCGGAGATCCAGGCCGCCCTGGTCGCCCGCGACATCCCGGTCGAGGTCGTCGGCCTCGCCGGGCTGCTCCACCTCCCCGAGGTCGCCGATCTGGTCGCCGTCTGCGAGGTCCTCCAGGACCCCGGGGCCAACGCCGCCCTGGTCCGCCTGCTCACCGGCCCCCGCTGGCGGATCGGCCCCCGCGACCTGGCCCTCCTCGGCCGCCGGGCCCGCCTCCTCGTCCACCGCGCCGACCACGGCGACGACGAGGACTCCGACCCCGACCGCAGGCTCGCCGAGGCCGTCGAAGGCGTCGACCCGGCCGAGGTCATCTCCCTCGCCGACGCCCTGGACACCTTCCTGGACGCGGGCGGCGAGGAGGACGACCGGCTCCCGTTCTCCGCCGAGGCCCGGATCCGCTTCGCCCGCCTCGCCGCCGAACTGCGCGAGCTGCGCCGCTCGCTCGCCGACCCCCTGATGGACGTCCTGCACCGGGTCCTGGCCACCACCGGCCTGGAGGTCGAGCTCTCCGCGTCCCCGCAGGCGCTCGCCGCCCGCCGCCGCGAGACCCTGGGCAACTTCCTCGACGTCGCCGCCCGCTTCGCCGCCGTCGACGGCGAGGCCACACTGCTCGCCTTCCTCGGCTTCCTGCACACCGCCGTCCAGTACGAGAAGGGCCTGGACAACGCGCTGCCCGGCGGCGAGAACACCGTCAAGGTCCTCACCGCCCACAAGTCCAAGGGCCTGGAATGGGACGTCGTCGCCGTGCCCGGCCTGGTCGGCGGCCAGTTCCCGAGCGGCCAGTCCCGGGACGCCTGGACCTCCCAGGCCAAGGTCCTCCCGCACGCCCTGCGCGGTGACAAGGCCACGCTGCCCGCCCTCCACAGCTACGACGCCAAGGGCCTCAAGGGCTTCAAGGAGGAGATGAAGGAGCACCAGCACACGGAGGAGCTGCGCCTCGGCTACGTCACCTTCACGCGCCCCCGCACGCTGCTCCTCGGCTCCGGCCACTGGTGGGGCCCCACCCAGAAGAAGCCGCGCGGCCCGTCCGCCTTCCTGCACGCGCTGTACGAGCACTGCGCCGCCGGGTACGGCGAGATCGAGGCCTGGGCGGACGAGCCCGCCGAGACCGACGAGAACCCGGCCCTGGCCGATGCCTCCGCCGACCACGCCTGGCCGCTCCCGCTGGACCCCGACGCGCTGGCCCGCCGCAGGGCCGCCGCGGACACCGTCATGGGTCTGCTGGCCCGGCCGGAGCCCCCGGAGGACCCGGCGGACGCACCGGAGGTTCCGGCCCCCCGCACCCCCGCCCGCCTCACCCCCGAGGAGACGCGCACCCTCGCCTCCTGGGACCGGGACCTGGACGCCCTCGCCGGGGAGCTGCGCCGGGCCCGCGCCACCGTGCGCGACGTGCTCGTCCCCGCCTCGCTCTCCGCGACCCAGCTGCTGCGCCTCGCCGACGACCCCGACGCCTTCGCCCGGGAGCTGGCCCGGCCCATGCCCCGCCCGCCGCAGCCGGCCGCCCGCCGGGGCACCCGCTTCCACGCCTGGGTGGAGTCCCGCTTCGAGGAACTGCCGCTGCCCATGCTCGGCCCCGACGAGCTGCCCGGCGGCGACGAGAGCGACGCCGACATCGCCGACGAGCGCGACCTCGCCGAGCTGAAGGAGGCCTTCGAACGGACCCCGTACGCCCGCCGCACCCCGTACCGCGTCGAGACGCCGTTCCAGATCACCCTGGCCGGCCGGCTGATCCGGGGCCGAATCGACGCGGTCTACCGCACGGGGGACACGTACGAGATCGTCGACTGGAAGACCAGCCGCACCCACACCGCGGACCCGCTCCAGCTCGCCGTCTACCGGCTGGCCTGGGCCGAACTGCACGGGCTGCCGCTCGGCGACGTCACCGCCACCTTCCTCTTCGTCCGCAGCGGCGAGGCCGTGCGCCCGGCCTCCCTCCCCGGCCGTCCGGAGCTGGAGCGCATCCTCCTGGACGAGCCACTTCCGTCGGACGGATAAGCTGAAGGTCATGAGCGACACCCCGGACAGCGCCGTCCGTACGTATACCGAGCAGCACCGCACGGCCTTCCTCGACGACCTCGCCGAGTGGCTGCGGATCCCCTCCGTATCCGCTCAGCCGGAGCACGAGGGCGACGTACGGCGCAGCGCCGAGTGGCTGTCGGCCAAACTGAAGGAGACCGGTTTCCCGGTCACCGAGATCTGGGAGACGGACGGCGCGCCCGCCGTCTTCGCCGAGTGGCCCTCCGACGACCCGGCGGCCCCCACGGTCCTCGTGTACGGACACCACGACGTGCAGCCCGCCGCCCGTGAGGACGGCTGGAGCACCGAGCCGTTCGAGCCGGTGATCCGCGAGGGCCGGATGTACGGACGCGGCGCGGCCGACGACAAGGGGCAGGTGTTCTTCCACACCCTCGGCGTCCGGGCCCACCTCGCCGCCACCGGCCGCACCGCCCCCGCCGTCCACCTGAAGCTGATCGTGGAGGGCGAGGAGGAGTCGGGCTCCCCGCACTTCCGCGACCTGGTCGAGCGGCGCGCCGACCGGCTCGCCGCCGACGCGGTGATCGTCTCCGACACCGGCATGTGGAACGAGACCACACCGACCGTCTGCACCGGGATGCGCGGCCTCGCCGAGTGCGAGATCGAGCTGCGCGGACCGGGCCAGGACATCCACTCGGGCTCGTTCGGCGGCGCCGTCCGCAACCCCGCCACCGAGATCGCCCGACTCGTCGCCGCGCTCCACGACGCGGACGGGCGGGTCGCGGTCCCCGGCTTCTACGACGGCGTGGCCGAACTCACCGACACCGAACGCGCCCTCTTCGCCGAGCTGCCGTTCGACGAGGCCGAGTGGCTGCGCACCGCCAAGTCCGGGGCCGCCTCCGGCGAGGCGGGGTACTCCACGCTGGAGCGGATCTGGGCCCGCCCGACCGCCGAGGTCAACGGCATCGGCGGCGGCTACCAGGGCGCCGGCAGCAAGACGATCATCCCGTCGTCCGCCCGCGCCAAGATCAGCTTCCGGCTGGTGGCCGGCCAGGACCCCGACCACGTCCAGCGGGTCGTACGGGCCTGGGCCGAGGCCCGGGTCCCGGCCGGAATCAGCCACCGGATCACCTTCCTCCCTGCCACCCGGCCCTGTCTGACGCCCCTGGACCATCCGGCGCTCCAGGCCGTGGTCCGGGCCATGGGCCGGGCGTTCGGCAAGAAGGTCCTCTTCACCCGGGAAGGAGGCTCGGGACCCGCCGCCGACCTCCAGGACGTGCTCGGCGCCCCCGTCCTCTTCCTCGGCATCTCCGTACCGTCCGACGGCTGGCACGCCCCCGACGAGAAGGTCGAGCTGGACCTGCTGTTCAAGGGCGTCGAGACCGCCGCCCATCTCTGGAGCGACCTGGCGGCCGCCCTCCGCTGAACTCTCTGAACGCCCGAACCATCCCGGGGGAGTAGGAAGCACCTGTGAGCACCTTCGACAACGCCACCACAGACCGGCCCATCGGTCTGACCGCGCCGAGCGGCATCGACCGCGCGGCGCACCACCGCCTCGACGAGGCATGGCTGTCCGCCGCGTGGAGCCACCCGACGACCCGGGTCTTCGTGGTCTCCGGGGGCCAGGTGCTGATCGACGACACCGACGACGGCACCGAACTCGTGATGACGCCCGCATTCGAGGCCCCCGTCACCGAGACCCACCGCTACTTCCTCGGCACGGACGCGGACGGCGTCAGCTACTTCGCGCTCCAGAAGGACTCGCTGCCGGGCCGCATGGACCAGTCGGCCCGCCCGGCGGGGCTGCGCGAGGCGGGGCTGCTGCTCGGCCCCCGCGACGCCGGCCTGATGGTGCACGCGGTGGCCTTGGAGAACTGGCAGCGGCTGCACCGCTTCTGCTCGCGCTGCGGCGAACGCACGGTCATCGCGGCGGCCGGCCACATCCGCCGCTGCCAGGCCTGCGGCGCCGAGCACTACCCGCGCACCGACCCGGCGGTCATCATGCTCGTCACCGACGACCAGGACCGGGCCCTGCTCGGCCGCCAGGTCCACTGGCCCGAGGGCCGCTTCTCCACGCTCGCCGGATTCGTCGAGCCAGGCGAGTCGATCGAGCAGTCCGTGGCCCGCGAGGTCCTCGAGGAGGCGGGCATCACGGTCGGCGAGGTGGAGTACGTCGCCAGCCAGCCCTGGCCGTTCCCGTCCAGCCTGATGCTGGGCTTCATGGCCCGTGCCACGACGTTCGACATCAACGTGGACGGCGAGGAGATCGAGGAGGCGCGCTGGTTCTCCCGCGAGGAGCTGACCGCCGCCTTCGAGTCGGGGGAGATCCTGCCCCCGTTCGGCATCTCGATCGCCTCCCGCCTGATCGAGCTCTGGTACGGCAAGCCCCTCCCGAAGCCGGTCCGCGCGGGGATCTGACCGGCCCCGGACACGGCACCGCCCCCACCGGTGCGCTGACCGGAGGGGGCGGGGGGTGCGGGAAGCCTGCGGATCAGACCCCGAGGGCCTGCTTCACCTGGGCGAGGCTCGGGTTCGTCATGACGACGTCCTCGCCGCCGCCGGCGGGGGCCACCAGCACGGTCGGGACCGTCTGGTTTCCGCCATTGGCCTTCTCGACGAAGGCCGCCGACTCGGGGTCCTGCTCGATGTTGATCTCGCTGTAGGCGATGCCCTCGCGGTCCATCTGACCCTTCAGCCGACGGCAGTAGCCGCACCACGTGGTGCTGTACATCGTCACAGTGCCCGGCATGTCTTCGCGCTCCTCTGTCTCATCGGTCCCGGCAGTTCCGTCACGCCCGGCCGCTCCCTGTGTCACGTCTCGTGTGTCACACGGGGGCGGGGCGCGCGGTGCCGCACGTCAGGTGAACGTACGGGGTCCGGCCGCCATTCCCGGCGCCGGGGGCCGCTCCCGTGCGCTCAGGACGGGGCCCCGGCATTAGTACGACGGATACGTCACCCCTGTGGACAACCGCCGCACCCGCCCCGCGCGACCTGGCAGCATGGCGGGGTGACCTCAGCAACGCACTCCACCCTCTTCCCCCGGGTCCCGGACACCGCGGACGCCGTCCTCGACGGGCTCGACCCCGAGCAGCGCGAGGTCGCGACGGCCCTGCGGGGACCGGTGTGCGTGCTGGCCGGAGCCGGTACGGGCAAGACGCGCGCCATCACGCACCGCATCGCCTACGGGGTGCGCGCGGGCATACTCCAGCCGTCGAGCGTCCTGGCCGTCACGTTCACCAACCGGGCCGCGGGTGAGATGCGCGGGCGGCTGCGCCAGCTGGGCGCCGGAGGCGTGCAGGCGCGGACGTTCCACTCCGCGGCGCTGCGACAGCTCCAGTACTTCTGGCCGAAAGCAGTCGGTGGCGACCTGCCCCGGCTCCTGGAGCGCAAGGTCCAGCTGGTGGCCGAGGCGGCGGCCCGCTGCGGCCTGCGCCTCGACCGCAACGAGCTGCGCGACGTCACGAGCGAGATCGAGTGGGCCAAGGTCACCCAGACCGTCCCCGCCGACTACCCGGCCGTGGTCGCCAAGGCCCAGCGGGACGCCCCGCGCGACCCGGCGGAGGTCGCCAAGGTCTACGAGACCTACGAGGAGCTGAAGCGCGAGCGCACGGTGATCGACTTCGAGGACGTGCTGCTCCTGACCGTCGGCATCCTCCAGGACCGGCACGACATCGCCGACCACGTCCGCCGCCAGTACCAGCACTTCGTGGTCGACGAGTACCAGGACGTGAGCCCGCTCCAGCAGCGGCTCCTCGACCTCTGGCTGGGCGACCGGGACAGCCTCTGCGTCGTCGGTGACGTGGGCCAGACGATCTACTCCTTCACCGGCGCCACCCCCGACCACCTGCTCAACTTCCGCACCCGCCACCCGGGCGCCACCGTCGTCAAGCTCGTCCGCGACTACCGCTCCACCCCGCAGGTGGTCCACCTGGCCAACGGACTGCTCGCCCAGGCCACCGGCCGGGCCGCCGAGCACCGCCTCGACCTGGTCTCGCAGCGGGAGAGCGGCCCCGAGCCCGCCTACGTGGAGTACGCGGACGAGCCCGCCGAGGCCGAGGGCACCGCCCGCCGCATCCGCGACCTGATCGCCGCAGGCGTCCCGGCCGGCGAGATCGCGGTGCTCTACCGGATCAACGCCCAGTCCGAGGTCTACGAACAGGCCCTCGCGGACGCGGGCGTGCCCTACCAGCTCCGGGGCGCCGAGCGGTTCTTCGAGCGCCCGGAGGTACGGGAGGCGGGCGTCGCCCTGCGCGGCGCGGCCCGGGCGGGGGGCAACGACCCGCTCCTGGACCACACGGACGGGCTGCCCGCCGAGGTGCGGGCGGTGCTCTCGACGAAGGGCTGGCGCGGCGAGCCGCCGGCCGGCTCCGGCGCGGTGCGCGACCGCTGGGAATCCCTGGCCGCCCTGGTCCGGCTCGCGGAGGACTTCGAGCGGGCCAAGCCGGGGGCAACCCTCTCCGACCTGGTCGCCGAGCTGGACGAGCGGGCCGCCGCCCAGCACGCCCCCACGGTCCAGGGCGTCACCCTGGCGTCGCTGCACTCGGCGAAGGGCCTGGAGTGGGACGCGGTGTTCCTGGTCGGGCTGACCGAGGGCATGATGCCGATCACCTACGCCAAGACGGACGAGCAGATCGAGGAGGAGCGCCGGCTGCTGTACGTCGGCGTCACCCGGGCCCGTCTCCACCTCGCGCTGTCGTGGTCGCTGTCCCGGTCGCCCGGCAGCCGGCCCGGACGCCGGCCGACCCGCTTCCTGAACGGGCTCCGCCCGGGCTCCACGGCGCCCGGCGGCCGGAGCGCGGCGGGCGGCCCGGGAGGCGCGGGCGTCTGGAGCGGTGGCGGCGGTGCGAGGGGCGCCGGGGGCGACGGGCGGCCGGTGGTGGCCCGTCGCAAGTCCCGGGGGCCCGCCCGGTGCCGGGTCTGCGGCAGGACCCTGACGGACGCCGGCGAGATGAAGCTGATGCGCTGCGACGACTGCCCCTCCGACATGGACGAGGCGCTGTACGAGCGGCTCCACGACTGGCGGGCGGTCCGCGCCCGGGAGATCGGCCAGCCCGCCTACTGCGTCTTCACCGACCGGACGCTGACGGCCATCGCGGAGGCGGTGCCCGCCACGGAGGGGGAACTGGCCGGGATCCCCGGGGTCGGCGCGCGGAAGCTGGGCCGCTTCGGCGCCGCCGTTCTGGACATCTGCGCAGGTGGGGACGGGCGTGAGGCCGAGACGGAGGCCACCGACGAGGTGTGAGAAAAACTCGTCGAAAAAATAGTTTGCGCCCGCCCCAGTCGTCACCATAGGTTCTTAACCACGGAAACAGCGGCTTCTCTGAAGCCCTGGTTCCGTGCTGTACTTATCCGAATACGCAGGACCGGCCCGCCGGTCCCCCCGAGACGCCGAGAGGAGGCGATTGAAGTGATCAGCATCATCGAGACCAACAAAATGACCGATCTCTCGGTCGTCTCCGCCTGCTCGCTCGGCCTTCTCGCCCGCTCCTCGAAGTCCTCCCTGCGCGCCACCGGTGTGTCCGGCGTCTCCGCCGTCATTCCGATGTCCCTGGCCGGCCTTCCCGTGCGGGAGCGCAATGAGCGACCGACCCAGGCACCGGTGGCAGCAGTAGCGAAGGGACAGGCCCAGGCCTATGCCTTTGCGGCCGTCGGTGCGGGAGCGGAAGCCGGCGTCACCGAGCAGACGAAGCACCACCACACGATGTGGGCCTTCCGTGGGCCTGAACCCTGGAGTGATCCAGCCTGATCCAGCATCAGGCCGGCGCCTTCAGGGCCGCGGAACCCCACTCGGGATCCGCGGCCCTTTTGTTTTGTCCCAACGGACGAGACAGCACGAAGGAGCCTCGGGACAAGCAGGACCTGGTACCAGCCGCCCCCCGGCCAACAGGCCGGAAACGACCAGACGAGGACACCACCACCGTGCAACTCGAAGCGCACGCCCCGTCCGTACCGCCTTCCGACACGATCTCCCCGCCCGGCCTCACGGAGGACTCCACCTTGACCCCCCTCACCGCGCTCACCGCGCTCGACGACGCCATCGAGAACCTCGGTGTGCCCGTCCCCTGCCGCGCCTACGACCCCGAGGTCTTCTTCGCCGAGTCGCCGGCCGACGTCGAGTACGCCAAGTCCCTCTGCCGCACCTGCCCGCTCGTCGAGGCCTGTCTCGCCGGCGCCAAGGAGCGCCGCGAGCCGTGGGGTGTCTGGGGTGGCGAGCTCTTCATCCAGGGCGTCGTCGTCGCCCGGAAGCGGCCCCGTGGCCGTCCGCGCAAGAACCCGGTCGCGGCGTGACCGCCGACCTGGGGGTCCCGGCCCCCAAGCCCATGAAGCGCATCGGAACCATCGACCGTCCCCTGACCCACGACCCCCGAAACCAGGCTCCAATGACCATCCCCACGGCCGAGCCCGCCGGCTCCGCGACCCCGGACGTCACCATCATCGGCGCGAACGACTCGCGTCAGAACAGGACCCGCGAAATGCAACTCATCCCAGAAGCCCTGGCGCGTGCGCATATGCACGACCGCCTGCGCGAGGCCGAAGCGGAGCGTCAGGCCGTGCGCCTGATCTCCGCCCGGCGGATGCAGCGCCGGGCCGAGCGCGCCTCGATGCGCGCCCGCCGCGCGCTGGCCATGGCCGTCATGCACTGAGCCACCGGCCGGCCACGGAAGCCTCCGCCCGGGCGCAGCCGCTCTCTGCGCCCGGCGGGCCGCGCTTCCAGCAGCACCCGCGCAGCACGAACCGAACAGCAGAATTCCTACCCCGGGGCCGGTCCGACCGACGGACCGGCCCCGGGGTCGTTGCGGGGCGGGCCCCGGGCCCGGGTCGTGCGGGCCTCGGGGTCGGGGCACGGGCGCCGGGGCATGCGGGCGGGCGGGCCTGGTGGTCGGCTACCCTGCGTCGACCGATTCGTCGGTCAGCCGGCGTCGACCGTCTCGGCGGCCGAGTCCTCCGCACCGGCCCCCTGCTGCTCCGGCAGGATCTCCCGCGCCCCGGACTCTTCCAGGGCCTCCGTCTCCTCCGGTTGCTCCGTCTCCTCCGGCGGCAGGAACCCGGGGAGCCAGGACTCGAGCTCGTCGCGCAGCCGGACCGTGGCGCCCAGCTGGCACAGCACCCCGATCGTGCTGAGCGTCACCCGGTGTATCAGCAGATAGGAGGGCGGCAGGTTCAACTGTTTGCCCAACTGGTGGGCGGGGGAGCGAGGATCGGCTATCCGGGCGGCCTGATGGCGCATCCAGCTCCGGCTGAACGTGAACTCCTCCACCTCGGCCGGCTCGATGATGGGCAGCAGGTAGTCCAGCACCGCGTCCGGCTCCAGGTCGATCGAGTCCTTGACGAACCCCTCCGCCCGCAGCATCTCGTAGACCGCGTCGGCGTCGCCCCCCAGCGTCAGCCGCAACGCGTCCCCGATGGTCTGCGGCAGCCCGCCCGGCAGCCGGTCCACCGTCCCGAAGTCCAGGACGCCGAGACGCCATTGGGCCGCCTCCGCACCATCGTCGCCCTCCTCGCCGGACGCACCCGACTCCGGGGCCGGGGGCAGCAAGCGGAAGTTGCCCGGGTGCGGGTCGGCGTGCAGCAGCCCCGTGCGCGCCGGGCCCGAGAAGAGGAACCGGGCGAGGAGCTGGCCGGCCCGGTCGCGCTGCCCGTCCGTGCCGTCGGCGATCACATCGGCCAGCGGGACACCGTCGATCCACTCGGTGACCAGCACCTGCGCCGACTGGTGGACCACCCCGGGGACGACGACATCGGGATCGTCCGCGAACTCCTCGGCGTGCGTCCGCTGGGACGAGGCCTCCTGCTCGTAGTCCAGCTCCTCCGACACCCGGTCGCGCAGTTCCGTGATGAGCGGCTTGATGTCCATGCCCGGGACCAGCGGACCCAGCAGCCGGGCGAACCGGCTGAGCTGGGTCAGGTCCGAGAGCAGCGCCTGGCCCGCGCCCGGGTACTGCACCTTCACGGCCACGTCCCGGCCGTCGTGCCACACCGCCCGGTGCACCTGGCCGATGGACGCGGCGGCCGACGGCTTGTCGTCGAACGTCAGGAACAGCTCCCGCCAGTCCTCGCCGAGCCGCTCCGCCAGCACCGCGTGCACCGTGCCGCTCGGCATGGGCGGGGCGGCCTCCTGGAGCTTGGTGAGGGCGGCACGGTAGGGACCCGCGACCTCCTCGGGCAGCGCGGACTCGAAGACGGACAGGGCCTGGCCGAGCTTCATCGCCCCGCCCTTCAGCTCCCCGAGGACCTTGAAGAGCTGGTCGGCCGTGCGCTGTTGCACCTCGCGCGCCACCAGCTCCGCCGACTTCCCGCCGATGCGCTTTCCCAGGCCCCAGGTGGCGCGACCGGCGAACCCCAAAGGCAGCGCGGCCAGCTTGGCGGTACGGGTGACCGCCTTCCGGGGAAGATCAGACATATGCCCCTCCAATTCCCAGACTGCCGCGCTGCGTGCGACGGTTACCCGGCCATTGTGTCGTGCACCGCGCCGGCCCCGGAGGCGCGGACCCCCTCAGTGTGACCCGCGGCCCCACAGGAACAGTCGAGGTGAGCCTCGATCCGCTCCGACCTCCAGTCCAACAGCGGCAGTGCCACCTCCCACCGGGCACCGGTGCCGGCGGGCAGCTCGCCGTCGAGGAAGGCCAGCGCGTGCGCCGCCGCGAGACCCGCCACCGCCGTGGCCAGGCCCAGGTCGCACGCCTGCACGGCACCGCGCCGCCCGGACTGCCACTGCGCCAGCATCCGCGGCCACTGCGGATCCCGGTCCCGCCGGTTCAGGTGCAGACAGCCGGCGCACGCAGTCCCCCCGGGCAGGACCAGGGGCCCGACGAACCCGGTGGCCTCCATCACGCCCGCGTACAGATGGGGGGTGCCCGAGGAGATCCACGGCTCGGCGGTGCCCGGATCGGGAACGTACCCGGAGAAGCCGTCGCGCGGGGCGACCACGATCAGCGACAGACCCGGCTCCCGTCCGGCCGGACCACCGCCCGCCGCCCCGGGCGTGCGCGGTCCCGGTCCGGGGGCGGAACGGCGGACCAGCTGCCGGGCCGCCATGTCCCTGCGCTCCCCGACGGCCGAGGCGGGGAGCCCGCCGGGCGCCACATCACCCGGCTCCGTGCATCCGCCGTCCAGCACCTCGACCCGCCCCACCCCGGCTCCGGAGAGCACCGCCGCGACGACCGCACCGACCCGCCCGGCGCCCCGGACCTGCACCCGCATCGAGCGCCGGGCCGCGAGTCTGCGCATCCCTCCGCCGGGCTCGGGATGCACCACGGAGAGCGACGCCAGGTCGGGGCGGTGGCGCTCCAGGGTGTCCGCCCGGTCGCGCAAGGCGTCGGCCTCCGGGCCGCCCGCCCGTACGTCGTCGACCAGCCCGGCGTCCATCAAGCGCATCACCAACGCGTCCACATGACGCTCGCTCAGGTCCAGCGCCCGGGCCTCTTGACGCAGCAGGGGCATGCCTCTGGTGCCGTCGAGCAGTTCCAGGAAACAACCCGTCGCGATATCCATCGGACCGACCTTCACCGCATGCGCGGGTGTCACTCCGAATTGCACGGTGTCCCCACCTCGCCATGCGCGGCGCAGTGCGGGCTTCAACATCGGATGCACGGCTTCCCCCGGTCTGTGTGGCTGTGACTGCTGTGCGAGTTCCTTTGCCAGAATGCAGCGGGACGGCGAGGCGTGCGGAAAGTTATCCACAGGCGTGGGCATTAGTCGTTCAAATGGTGCAAGGCGTGGAGCCGATCATGGAGAACCGTCCCGGGGGCGGGACTTCCCCTAGGCGCAGCGGGTAACGTCGTGGCGTGCCCGCCGACCAGTCGCCCGGCCTCGCCGGGGAGCCTGCCGTGCCCGGCGCCGGATCCCGCCGGCGCGATGCGAGCCCTGCCCGCCGCGCCCCGGCGACGAGCGCCGTCGAGGTCCGCAGGAGCGCCCGCCGCAGCAGAACGGTCTCCGCCTACCGCGAGGGCGACCGCACCATCGTGCTGATCCCCGCCCGGATGTCCGAGGCCGAGGAACAGCGCTGGGTGGGTGTGATGCTCGACAAGCTCGCCGCCCAGGAGAGCAAGCGCGTCCTCGGTGACACCGAGCTCGCCGAGCGGGCGGAGCGTCTGTCCGCCCAGTACTTCGAGGGCCGGGCCAGGCCCGCCTCGGTGCGGTGGGTGACCAACCAGAACACCCGGTGGGGCTCCTGCACCCCGGCCGAGGGCAGCATCCGGCTGTCGCACCGGCTGCAGGGCATGCCGGAATACGTCGTGGACTACGTGCTCGTCCACGAGCTGGCGCATCTCCTGGTGCCCGGGCACGGGCCGCGGTTCTGGCGGCTGCTGGACGCCTACCCCCGTACCGAGCGGGCCCGCGGATACCTGGAGGGGGTGGTGGCGGCCGACCGGCTGCCGCACCTGCCGGCCGCGCGCGGCGAGTGACACGTGGTGGCGCCGAGTGAGCGGGGTCCGGTGTTTCTGTACCGGGTCTGTACCGGCTTCGCCCGAGGCCGGAGTTTGCGGATAGCCTGACGCGACGCATTCACCTTCCGGATGGGGGACGGTCGTTACGCATGGCCAGGGAATTCCAACGCGGCCACAAGGCCAAGATCAGCGATCTCACGCCGGGGACGGACCTGTACGTAGGTGTGCAGATCGCCGGCCCGGGGCTGAGCTTTGACATCAGCTGCTTCGGGCTCGATGCCAATGAGCAGCTCTCCGACGACCGGTATTTCATCTTCTTCAATCAGCCGAAATCCCCCGAGGAGTCCATTCAGCTCCTCGGCGCCCAGAGCGGCGACACCGAGTCGTTCCGCGTCACCCTGGACCGCATTCCGGCGAACATCCACAAGCTCTCGTTCACCGCGACGGTCGACGGTGCCGGACAGATGTCGCAGGTCGGGCCCGGGTACATCCGCATCGTGGCGGGCGGCGAGGAAGTCGTCAGGTACGCGTTCAACGGTTCGGAGTTCAGCACCGAGCGCGCGGTCATGCTGGGTGACTTCTACCTCAAGGACGTCTGGCGCTTCGCCGCGGTGGGCCAGGGCTTCGACGGCGGCCTGGACGCGCTGCTGAAGAACTTCGGCGGCGAGGTCGCCGAGGAGACGCCGGCCGCCGCGCCGCCGCAGGGCGCCGCCCCGTCGTTCGCCCCGCCCGCCCAGCCCGCCCCGGCCCCGTCGTTCGGCGCCCCGGCCGCGCCTCAGGCACCGCAGGCGCCCCAGGCCCCGCGGCCCGCGCCGTCCTTCGGGACCCCGCCGCCGGCCCCCGCCCCGGCCCCGCAGCAGCAGATGCACGCCGCGCCGACGATCATCGCGCCGATGGCCCCGCCCGGCGGCACCGTGCCCCCGCCGCCCGCTCCGGCCCCGTACGGGCAGCCCGGCCAGCAGCAGCCGCAGCCGCAGTTCGGGCAGCAGCCGCACCAGCCCCAGCAGCCGCAGTTCGGGCAGGTCCCCGGGCAGGCGCCCGCACCCTACGGACAGCAGCCGCCGTCCCCGTACGGCCAGCAGCCTCCGGGCATGCCACCGGGCGGACAGGGCATGCCGGGCGGCGCACCCCAGGCCGCCGGCGCAGGGCTGCAGGCCGCACTCCAGCCGTACAAGGAGACCGCGACCGGCCAGCGCTGGACCCCGCAGAACCAGCAGCTCATGCGCGTCGACCTCACCATGGGCGGCACGGGCGTGCTGGCCCGGCAGGGCAGCATGGTGATGTACCAGGGCAAGGTCGACTTCGGTTACAAGGGCGCGGGTTTCGCCGGCCGCATGGTGGGCAACGCCACCGGCCAGGAGATGCAGCTGATGCGCTGTACCGGCCGCGGGCAGGTCTTCCTCGCCGAGGAAGGCTCGCATCTGCACGCCATCGAACTCCAGGGCGACGGCATCTGCGTCTCCGCGGAGAACGTGCTCGCCTTCGACGAGAGCCTCCAGTACGAGGTCCGCCGGATCGAGGGCCACGGCATCCCCGGCGGCGCCCTGTTCACCATGCAGTTCCAGGGCACCGGCACCATCGTCGTCAAGACGCACGGCGTCCCGGTCGTCCTGCCGGTCACCCCGACCACCTTCGCAGACTGCAACGCCGTGGTGGCGTGGTCGTCCGCGTCCCAGGTGATCATCTCCAGCCAGGTCCGGCTGCGCCGCAACGCCTACCCCGGACACAGCGGCGAGACCGTGAACCTCCAGTTCCGGGGCGCACCCGGCAACTTCATCGTCGTCCAGCCCTACGAGGTCTGAGGGAGCCCGTCATGAACCAGCAACTCGCGGGCTACGCCCCGACCCCCGTCACGGCACGGATGGAGAACCACGGCCACTCCATGCTGAAGGTCGCCATGGCGACCGGCCAGGACCTCTACGCGCGCACCGGATCGATGGTCGCGTACGAGGGCTTCATCCAGTACGAACCCAACCCGCCGGCCGTCCGCCAGATCGCCTCGCAGTGGATCACCGGCGAGGGCGCGCCGCTGATGAAGTGCACCGGCGACGGGCTGCTCTACCTCGCCGACTACGGTGCCGACGTCGTCGTCGTCAACCTCAACAACGACTCCCTCTCGGTCAACGGCACCAACGTCCTCGCCTTCGACGGCCACCTCACCTGGGGCGTCGAGCGGGTCAAGGGCCTGGCCAAGTTCGCCGGCCAGGGCCTGTGGAACGTCTGCATCTCCGGCACCGGCTGGGTCGCGATCACCTCGCGCGGCACGCCGATCGTCGTCGACTGCGGACGCGGCGAGGACGAGACGTACGTCGACCCGGACGCGCTGGTCGCCTGGTCCCCGAACCTCAAGGTGAAGGGCAAGCGCAGCTTCAAGGCGTCCTCGCTCATCGGGCGGGGCAGCGGCGAGGCGTTCCAGATGGCCTTCTCCGGCCAGGGGATCGTCGTCGTCCAGCCCAGCGAGGACAGCACCGACCGGCTGCGCGTCCGGCACTGACGGGGAGGGAGAACACATCATGCAGAGTTCGCTTTTCGGCCTCACGGAACAGCAGTCCCAGGAGCGCTACGCGATCCAGAACCCGCAGCTCCTGCGGGTCGCGCTGACCGGCCACGACGACGTCCTCGCCCGCAAGGGCGCCATGGTCGCGTACCAGGGGCTGATGGAGTTCGACGGCGAGTACCAGTCGAACGCCCAGCGCCGCTCCCGCGCCCACACCGGTGAGGGCCTGGACCTGATGCGCTGCTCCGGGCAGGGCACCGTCTACCTCGCCAACCTGGCGCAGTACATCCACGTCGTGGACGTCGACCGCGACGGCCTGACGGTGGACAGCTCCTACGTCCTGGCGCTCGACTCCACGCTGAACACCGAGGTCATCGCCGTGGACAGCCAGTACGGCATCTCGGGCAGCGGCAAGTACCAGCTCAACATCTCCGGCACCGGCAAGGTCGCCCTGATGACCTCCGGCCAGCCGCTGATGATGCAGGTCACGCCTGACAAGTACGTCAGCGCGGACGCCGACGCCATCGTCGCCTGGTCCAGCTCGCTGCGGGTGCAGATGCAGGCCCAGACGCACTCCTCGGGTGTCTTCCGCCGACGCGGCAACACCGGCGAGGGCTGGGAGCTCAGCTTCCTCGGACAGGGCTTCGCCCTGGTGCAGCCGAGCGAGCTGATGCCGCCGCAGAACGCCCAGATCGGACAGGGCCTCGCCGCCCAGTACGGCATGGGCCAGCACGGCGCGCACGCCCAGAACCAGAACAACGCCTGGAACTGAGCCGCGACACGACGGCAGACGGTAAGGGGCGGCCTCCCAGGAGGCCGCCCCTTACCGCTGTGGTCGCACGGGCGGCTACCGGCCGGCCTCCAGCACCGCGCGCGTGCGTTCCACCAGCCGGATCACGGAGGCGTCGGCGACCTCGGCAACTTCGTCGTACGCGAACCACCGCAGGTCGAGGGACTCCTCGCTGATGTTCTCCGTCGCGCCCGCCGGGGCCAGTGCCGCGTACTGCACGTCCAGGTGCCAGTGGCACGGCGCGGGAATCCGGTGCCGGTCCAGGACCACCGGCCCGCCCGCCAGCAGGGTCAGCCCGGCGATACCGGACTCCTCCGTCGCCTCCCGCAGCGCGGCGGCCGCCAGCGTGGCGTCACCGGGCTCGCAGTGGCCGCCCATCTGCAGCCACATCCGCAGCTTTCGGTGCAGGGTGAGCAGCACCCGGCCGCGCGCCGGGTCCACGACCAGGGCGCTCGCCGTCAGATGCCCGGCCTCGCAGGACTTCCACATGCCGTCCGGGCGGAGCGCCAGGTGCTCCAGATACGTGTCGCGCAGCTCCTCCTGGGCGGGGCCGGCCCCGGCCCCGAAACCCTTCAGTACGAGGGCGGCGTCGTCGTGCAGGCTCACTTGTCGGTGTCGTCCTTGCCGTCGCCCCTGTCCTCGGTGCCGTCGTCCGCGGCGTCCGCCCCGGGGGCGGGCTTCTGGGGGCCGTTCGCCGCCTCGCCGAGCATCTTGTCCAGCTCGGAGAAGTCCAGCTGCTCGTGGTGGACGAAGCCGTCCGGGTCGTCCAGGTCGTGAGCGGTCGGGAGCATGTCGGGGTGCTCCCAGAGCGCGTCGCGCCCCTCGAGCCCGCGGGCGTCCGTGAGCGAGGCCCACAGCCGCGAGGCGTCCCGCAGCCGGCGCGGACGCAGCTGGAGGCCGATCAGCGTGGCGAAGGTCTGCTCGGCGGGGCCACCGGAGGCGCGCCGCCTGCGCATCGTCTCGCGCAGTGCGTCGGCCGAGGTCAGCCGGGACTTCGCGGCCGCGTGCACCACCGCGTCGACCCAGCCCTCGACCAGCGCGAGGGCCGTCTCCAGGCGGGCCAGGGCCGCCTTCTGCTCCGGGGTCTCCTCCGGCTGGAACATGCCCTGCTGAAGGGCCTCCTGCAGCTGCTCGGGCTGCGAGGGATCGAACTGGCCGACCACGTCCTCCAGCTTGCTGGTGTCGACCTTGATGCCGCGCGCGTAGCCCTCGACGGCACCGAAGAGATGCGAGCGGAGCCACGGCACATGGGCGAAGAGCCGCTGGTGGGCGGCCTCGCGCAGGGCCAGATACAGCCGCACCTCGTCCTGCGGGACGCTCAGGTCCTTGCCGAACCGCTCCACGTTCAGCGGGAGGAGCGCCGCGCGGCCCGCCGGGCCCAGCGGCAGCCCGATGTCGGTCGAGCCGACCACCTCGCCCGCCAGCACGCCGACGGCCTGCCCGATCTGCTGGCCGAACATCGCGCCGCCCATCGACCGCATCATGCCGATCAGCGGGCCGGCCATGGCCTGCATCTCCTCGGGCAGCACATCGCCCATGGCGAGGCCGACACGCTCGGCCACCGGGTCCACCAGCTGCTGCCAGGCCGGGAGCGTCGCCTCCACCCACTCCGCACGGCTCCACGCCACGCTGGAGATGGCACCGGAGGGCATCGACGTCACCCCGTCCAGCCAGAGGTCGGCAAGCCGCAGCGCCTCGTCGACCGCGCCGCGCTCGGCCGGGCCCACGCTCGCGTCCTTCGAGCCGTCCGGCGTGCCCTGCGACACGGTCTGGCGGGCGATCTGCTTGGCCATGTCCCAGTTGACGGGACCGCCCTCGTAGCTCAGCATCTGGCCGAGCTGCTGGAACGCTGCGCCCAGATCGTTCGGGTTCATCGAGCCGAACATGGCGGCGAAGGGGTTGTCACCGCCCGCGCCGGGGCCGAAGCCGAACGGGTTCGCCGGACCGCCCGAACCCTGCCCACCTCCGGTGGGGTCGTTCTTCTTGCCCTGGTCGCCGTCGTCCGGCTCCTCCGGCGGAAGGCCGAATCCGAATGGGGTGTCACTCACGGGTTTCCTCGGCTCGTAGGGCCGCCGGTGGGAACCGACGGCGACTGCCCGACATCACCATCCAGCGTAGACACCAAGTCCGCTCAGGGCCTCAGTGCTCCGCCTGCTCCGGGCCTGCGGCAGGATGGACGCCACCTGGTACGTACGTGTCACGCGGGTACGTACTGAAGACAACCGCTGGAGGCGCCCGGTGAGTTCCCCGGATCCGCAGGTTCGCGCAGCGCGAAACCTGGCCGACCCGTCACCCGAGAAGAAGTCCGTCCCCGGCCGCCCCAGAAGCCGCGGCCCTGTCGTGGCCGTCACCGGAGCCGCGAAGGGCATCGGTGAGCTGCTCACCGCACGCCTCGCGGCCTCCGAGGAGATCAAGCAGGTCATCGCCATCGACGAACGCCGGGGTGAGGTCTCCGACGCGACCTGGCACCTGCTCGACGTCCGTGACCCCGCCATCGCCGAGAAGCTGCGCGGCGCAGACGTCGTGGTCCACCTGGCGCTCGACCTCGACCTGGAGACCGACCCGGCCGCGCGCACCGCCTACAACGTGCGCGGCACCCAGACCGTGCTGACCGCCGCCGCGGCCGCCGGTGTCCACCGCGTCGTCCTGTGCACCTCCGCCATGGTCTACGGCGCGCTGCCCGACAACGACCTCCCGCTCGCCGAGGACGCCGAGCTCCGGGCCACCGCCGAGGCCACCGGCGTCGGCGACCTGCTGGAGATCGAACGGCTCGGCCGCCGCGCACCACGCGCCCACCCCGGGCTGCAGGTCACCGTCGTGCGCCCCGCCGTGCTCGTCGGCGGCACGGACACCGCGCTGACCCGCTACTTCGAGTCGCCCCGGCTGCTCGTGGTCGCCGGTTCCCGGCCCGCCTGGCAGTTCTGCCACGTCGAGGACCTGGTCACGGCGCTGGAGTACGCCGCCCTGGAGAAGATCGACGGGGAGTTCGCGGTCGGCTGCGACGGCTGGCTGGAACAGGAGGAGGTCGAGGAGCTGAGCGGGGTGCGCCGGATGGAGCTGCCCTCCGCCGTCGCGCTCGGCGCCGCGGCCCGGCTGCACCGGATCGGCCTGACCCCCTCGCCCGCGGGCGACCTCGCGTACACCATGCACCCGTGGGTGGTCAGCGTGAGCCGGCTGCACGACGCGGGCTGGCGCCCGGGCTGGACCAACGAGGAGGTGCTCGCCGCGCTCCTGGAGGAGGTGGAGGGGCGGCACACCGTCGCCGGCCGCCGCCTCGGCCGCAAGGACGCCACCGCGGCCGGTGCCGCCGGCGCGACCGTCGCCCTCCTCGGCACCGCGGCCCTGGTGCGCCGCGCCCGCAAGGCCCGCCGCCGCATCTGAGCACCCCGGCGGGCGGTCAGGGCTGTAGGAGGCTCCAAGGCGGGGCGCGGCCCGCCGGGCGAATCGGCAATTCCGTCCTGTCGGCGCGGTACGGCACGATGGGGGTCATGGCACTCACGTACGACCACCCCGGCGAGCAGACGGCGCAGGACCCGATCCGGCTGCTGGACATCCGTGACACGCCGCTGTCGGTGGACGAGGTCCTCCGGGCGGCCGGCGACGACGCCGCGGGCGGCACCACGCTCTTCGTAGGCACCGTGCGCGACCACGACGGCGGGCAGGACGTCGACGGCCTCGGCTACTCGTGCCACCCGTCGGCCGCCGACGAGCTGCGCCGGGTGGCGGAGAAGGTCGTCGCCGATTTCCCGGTCCGGGCGCTGGCCGCCGTCCACCGGGTGGGTGAACTACGGGTGGGCGACATCGCCGTGGTCGTGGCGGTCTCCTGCCCCCACCGCGCGGAGGCCTTCGCGGCCAGCCGCAAGCTCATCGACGACCTCAAGCACGAGGTTCCGATCTGGAAGCACCAGCGCTTCTCGGACGGCACCGAGGAATGGGTCGGAGCCTGCTGACCGCAAACCGGAACGGCGGTCATCCGCCCCGATTTGCGTAACCGCACCCCTGCCACGAGCGTTGTTTTTCCAGATGGTTAATCTGCTGATCGGTCGGACACGACCGCTCAGGGGGTAGGGAGGTCGGCATGGCAGCGCTCGCCTGGTTGTTGATTCCGGTTTTCGCCGCGTTCGGCGCTGCGATATGGGGAGGCTGGGCCGCCCGCAACCGCACGGCCGGGGACGTCACCGAACTCGCCGGGTACGCGCGGTTCCGCGAAGCCATGGAGAAGTCCCACTCCGGTTCCGAGCCGGTCGAGCAGATATCGAACGTCTGAGGCCGCTTCCGCCTCCCTCCGCGCCCCCGTCCCGGGCCCCGTACGGACCGGCCCCGGCGGTGCACTGACAGACCCTTCCCGTACTGTCGTTCCATGCCACGCCGCACCGCGACGATGCTCGCCTCCACGCTGATCCTCATCGCGCTGCTCTGCGCAGGCGTGCTGATCAAAGTGCCGTACGCGGAGATGTCTCCCGGCCCGACCGTGAACACGCTCGGCGACGTCGAGGGCGACGCGGTCCTGCGGATCACCGGCCACAAGACGTACAAGACGTCGGGCAACCTCAACATGACGACGGTCCGGGTCACCGGCGCGGACTACAGCATGAACCTCGTCGAGGCCGTCGCCGGATGGCTGGGCCACGACAGCGTCGTCGTACCGCACGACACCCTCTACCCGGACGGCAAGACGGAGGAGGAGTCGACGCAGGAGAACGCCGAGGAGTTCAGCCAGTCGCAGGAGAGCGCCAAGGTCGCGGCCCTCAAGGAGCTGGACATCCCCGTCACCTCGCACGTCGTGGTCTCCACCGTCGTCAAGGACAGCCCCTCCCAGGGCAAGCTGCACGCGGGCGACATCATCAAGGACGTCGACGGCACCGCGGTCGGGAAGCCCGAGGACGTCGCGAAGCTCGTCACCCGGCACAAGCCCGGCCAGAAGGTCACCTTCACGGTCGTCCCGGCCAAGACCGCCGCGGCGGCGGAGAAGGCCGGCAAGGAGCCCGAGGGCACCGAGAAGATCACCCTCACCACTGTGAAGGCCCCCGGGGAGAACCGCGCGATCGTCGGCATCCAGGCGGGGACGGACCACACCTTCCCCTTCGACATCGACATCAAGCTCGCCGACGTGGGCGGCCCGAGCGCGGGGCTGATGTTCTCCCTGGGCATCGTCGACAAGCTGACCCCGGGTCAGCTGACGGGCGGCAAGTTCATCGCCGGCACCGGCACCATCGACGACGCCGGCAAGGTCGGCCCGATCGGCGGGATCACCATGAAGCTGGTCGGCGCGCGCAACGCCGGCGCCCGCTACTTCCTCACCCCCGACGAGAACTGCGCGGCTGCCGCGTCCGACACCCCCGACGGGCTCACCCTGATCCGCGTCAAGACCATCGACGACGCGAAGAAGTCGCTGGACAAGCTCCGCGCGGGGGACACGGCCGGACTGCCGAGCTGCTCGGCAGGCTGACCGCGCCCCCGCAGGGCGGAGCGGACGGTCAGGACTCGAAGGTGGCGGCCAGCGCCTCGGCCAGCCCCGGCACCAGACCGGCCCCGGTCAGCACCTCGCTCGCCGAGTCCTTCTCCCGCAGGCGTACGGCCGACTCGCGCGCCCCGTCCCGCAGGACGGCCACCGTCATCCGCACCTCCTGCCGGTCGGGGTGCTGGGCGACCCACTTGGTCAGCCGCTTGTCGTCGAGCCCGTCCGGCACGGACGCCTCGGCGGACGGCGGCAGCATCAGCCGCTCCACCGTCATCGCGCACCCGACGACCGCGTCGGGCCAGGCGATCGTGGCGAGGAACTCGTCCAGCGCCGTACCGGCCGGCAGCTCCTCCTGCTCGATGGGGGTCAGCGCTGCGGCCTTCGCACCGTCGTCGTCGAGGCCGAGCTGGGCGGCGAGACCGGGCTCCTGGACCCGCAGCCGCGCGGTGTCGACCAGGGCGAAGAGCCGGGCCGGCTGGTCCCAGCCGAGGGTGGAGACGTACTCGTCGATTTCGAGCACCGCGACGGTGAGCGGGCTCGCGGCCATCGGGGGGCCTGAGGGGGAAACATTGGACATGGACAACATCCTGCCTCCTTCCGCCCCCGGAACGGGAACTAGGTAAAGCATCAGTAAGTTGAAGGGATGGGCTCTACGATCGCTGGGCCCGCTCCACACGACCCGCGAACTTCGAGGTGCGCACGTTGGCTTTCCAGATGCCGGACCGCGGCGGAGGCCCGACCGGGCCACGGATCAGAGTCGGCCGCCCGTCCCGGCGCGCCCGAACCCTGCTCATGACACTCGGCGTCCTGGCGATTCTCGCCATGGCGTTCGTCATGTTCGCCGGGTTCTGGACGGACTGGCTCTGGTACAGGTCGGTCGCGTATTCGTCCGTCTTCACCACCACCCTGTGGACCAAGATCGGATTGTTCCTCGTCTTCGGACTGCTGATGGCCGTGGCCGTCGGTCTGAACATCTGGCTCGCGCACCGGCTCCGGCCGCCGCTGAGCGCGATGTCGCTGGAGCAGCAGAGCCTGGACCGCTACCGGATGAGCCTCGCCCCGTACAAGAAGTGGGTGCTGCTCGCGGTCACCGCGCTCGTCGGTCTGATCGCCGGCGCCTCCGCCTCGGGCCAGTGGCGCACCTGGCTGATGTATGTGAACGGCGTGTCGTTCGGCCAGAAGGACCCCCAGTTCCATCTGGACGTGTCCTTCTACGCCTTCGACCTGCCCTGGTACCGATTCCTGCTGGGCTTCGGCTTCGCGGCCACGGTGCTCTCGCTGATCGCCGCCGCCCTGACCCACTACCTGTACGGCGGGCTGCGCGTCACCAGCCCCGGCGCGCGGGCGACGGGCGCTGCCACCGGCCACCTCTCGGTGCTGCTCGGCGTCTTCGTCGCGCTGAAGGCCGTGGCGTACTGGCTCGACCGCTACGGCCTGGCGGTGAAGTCCAGTGACTTCAAGGCCACGGACAACTGGACGGGGCTGCGGTACGTCGACGCCAACGCCTACCTCCCGGCGAAGACGATCCTGTTCTGCATCGCCGCGATCTGCGCCGTGCTGTTCTTCGCGACGCTCTGGCGGCGCACCTGGCAGCTGCCGGTGATCGGCTTCGGTCTCATGGTCCTCTCGGCCATCCTGATCGGCGGCCTCTACCCGGCGATCGTGCAGAAGTTCCAGGTCCAGCCGAACGAGCAGGCCAAGGAAGCCCCGTTCATCCGGAAGAACATCGAGGCCACGCGCGACGCGTACGACATCGACGACGCGCAGGTCTCGGACTACACGGGCAAGTCCACGGAGGACGACGGCGTCAAGCTCCGGGCGGCGGCGAACGACGCGGCGAGCTACCGCGTGATGGACCCCAACGTCGTCTCGCCGGCCTTCCAGCAGCTCCAGCAGAAGAGGAACTACTACCAGTTCCCCAAGACGCTGGACGTCGACCGCTACAAGGACGCCTCCGGCAAGGAGCAGGACACGGTCATCGGTCTGCGCGAGCTCAACATCGAGGGCATCCCCAAGCGCAACTGGATCAACGACCACTTCACCTACACCCACGGCTACGGCGCCATCGCCGCCCGGGGGACCACGACCGGCAAGAACCCGAAGGGCTCTCCCGACTTCACCGAGTCCGGGCTGCCGACCACCGGTGACCTGGGCACGTACAAGCAGGAGATCTACTACGGCGAGAAGACCGAGCAGTACTCCATCGTCGGCGGGCCCCAGAAGGAGCTCGACTACGAGGAGGACGGCGAGAAGACCACCAGCTACAAGGGCGACAGCGGGATCAGTCTCTCCAACACGTTCAACCGCGCCGCGTACGCGGTGGCGTTCAACGAGCCGCAGATCCTGTACTCGGGAGCCATCGGCGACGGTTCGCGCATCCTCTACAACCGCACGCCCAAGGAGCGCGTCGAGGCGGTGGCCCCCTGGCTCACCATCGACGGCGACGCCTACCCGGCCGTGGTGAACAAGCGGATCCAGTGGGTCGTCGACGCCTACACCACGACCAACGGCTACCCGTACGCCTCGCGCACCACGCTCGGTGACACCACGGCCGACTCCCTGACCACCAACCAGCGCGCGGTCGTCGCCCAGCAGAACCAGGTCAACTACATCCGCAACTCGGTGAAGGCCACCGTCGACGCGTACGACGGCACGGTCACGCTGTACGAGTGGGACACCAAGGACCCGGTCCTCAAGACCTGGCGCAAGGCGTTCCCCGGGACCGTGAAGCCCAAGGCGGAGATCCCGCAGGACCTGATGGACCACCTGCGCTACCCGCAGGACCTGTTCAAGGTCCAGCGCGAGCTGCTGACCCGCTACCACGTCACGAGCCCCGCCCAGTTCTACAGCGGCAGTGACGCCTGGCAGGTCCCGGACGACCCGACCAACAAGGAGTCCGGCTCCGTCCCGCCGTACTACCTGAGCATAAAGATGCCGGGCCAGACGGCTCAGAAGTTCTCGCTGACCACGACGTTCACCCCGAAGGGGCGGCCCGACCTGGGGGCGTTCATGGCGGTGGACGCCGACGCGGCCAGCAAGGACTACGGCACGATAAGGCTCCTGAGAGTCACCGGTGCGGTGAAGGGCCCCGGCCAGGTACAGAGTGAGCTCAACGGCAACGACGACGTCGCCGAGTTCGTGAGAAACCTCAAGGGCACCGACTCCGACATCGAATACGGCAACCTGCTGACCGTGCCGCTCGAAGGAGGCTTCCTCTACATCGAGCCGGTCTACACGCGCGGTGGCACGCAGAACTACCCGCTGCTGCGCAAGGTCGCCGCCTCGTACGGCTCGAAGATCGTCTTCGAGAACAGCCTCGGTGAGGCGCTCAATGCCGTCTTCGGCGCCGAGGGTTCCGATACGAGCGAGCCACCGGGCGACACCACCGAGCCGCCGGACACCAGCCAGCCGCCGGCCACCGGCGACGCCGCGCTCAAGAAGGCGATCGCCGATGCGCAGAAGGCGTACACGGAAGGCGAGGCGGCCCTGAAGAAGCAGGACTGGGCGGCCTACGGCAAGGCCCAGACCGATCTCCAGGACGCCCTGGAGCGGGCGGCCGCGGCCCAGTCCAAGGCCGCCGACGACGGCAAGTCCGACGCTGGCGACAAGAAGACCGACAGCGCCGACAAGGCCGACAAGGCCGACAAATCCAGCTCTACGGACAAAGCGAGCGATGAGGGCGGGGGCTGAGTAACCCGGTAAAGCTCCACCCTCGCGTCGTGGTACGGTTTGAACACAACGACGCGGGGTGGAGCAGCTCGGTAGCTCGCTGGGCTCATAACCCAGAGGTCGCAGGTTCAAATCCTGTCCCCGCTACTGAAAGACGAAGGCCCGGATCCTCCAGGGGATCCGGGCCTTCGTCGTGCCGTGGTGACTTTTCCATGTGGTGGGCGTGAAGTGCGGTTCGAGGGGCACGAGTTGGCCGGGGACGTGTTTGACTTGTCTCCCTGTGGGCATGTCGACAAAACGCTGAAGTGACCTCACTGACCGCGATATACCAGGTGTACGCGGGTTACAGGTGGTGCGACGATGGTATTTATGGGGGACAGGGCAACTCTGTTGAAGACAGGGCGGTTTGCACGGGGCCACGTCCATCCGGCGGAAAAGATGGCGGATGTGGTGTTTGGCGCTGCCGCCGCGCAGTACAACGGCACCATTGAGAGCGCCGAGGCTTCCCAGACCGCCGAGACTTCCCAGACCGCCGAGCCCTTTGAGACCGCGGAGAGTGCCGCGACCGCCGAGACCGCGCAGACCTTCGAGACCGCCGACGGTGTGGAGAACGCCGAGGGGGCGGAGACCGAGGCGAGCGCGGACGGCGCCGAGAGCGAGGCGCGCCACCGCCGTGCCGCCGACGCCGGGGACACGGCGTCGATGAGCGTGCTCGGCGCGCTGCTCCTGCGCCGGGGTGACCTCGCCGGCGCCGAGCCCTATCTGCGGGGCGCCACCGCCGACGGCGACCGGGCCGCTGCCAACAACCTGGGTGTCCTGCTTCACCAGCGCGGCTACCCCGACGAGGCGGCCGGCTGGTGGCGCACCGCCGCCGTGGCCGGCTCCGCCGCCGCCGCGCACGCCCTGGGCCGCCACTTCCGCGAGCGGGGGGACGAGCCCGCCGCGGAGTACTGGCTGCGCCAGTCCGCGGAGCAGGGCCACGCGCTGGGCGCGTACGCCCTCGCCGACCTCCTGGAGCACCGCAGCGACGTCGGCGCCGAGCGCTGGCTGCGCGCCGCCGCTGAGCAGGGCCACCGCGAGGCGGCCTACCGGCTGGCGCGCCTCCTGGAGCGCAACGCCGCCGACGCCGCGCACGAGGTGTTCGGCCGCCCCGGCCTGGGCCCCCGCACCGGCGCGGAGCCGGCCGCGCCCCGCCGCACCGCCGAGGGCGATGGGCCGGTCGCCGGCCCCGAGCCCTCCCGCGTGGGCGAGGCCGAGCAGTGGTACCGGCAGGCCGCCGCGCGCGGACACCGGCGCGCCGCCCTGCACCTCGGCGCCATCCTCGAACAGCGCGGCGAGCTCAAGGAGGCCGGTCGCTGGTACCTCATCTCCGCCAAGGCCGGCGAGGCCCGGGCCGCCTGCGCGCTCGGCTTCCTGCTGCGCGACGCGGGCGACCGGGAAAGCGCCGCGGTGTGGTGGCTGCGCGCCGCCCAGGACGGCGACGGGAACGCCGCGAACGCCCTCGGCGCGCTGCACGCGGCCCGGGGCGAGCAGCAGACCGCCGAGCGCTGGTACCGGGCGGCGATGGACGCGGGCGACGTCAACGGCGCGTACAACCTCGGGCTGCTCTGCGCCGCCCAGGACCGCACCGCCCAGGCCGAGCAGTGGTACCGCCGCGCCGCCTACGCGGGCCACCGTGAGGCCGCCAACGCGCTCGCCGTCCTGCTCCTCCAGGCCGGTGATCCGGCCGGCGCCGAGCCCTGGTTCTCCAAGGCGGCCGAGGCGGGCAGCGTCGACGCCGCCTTCAACCTCGGCATCCTCTACGCCGGGCGCGACGAGGACCGCACCGCCCTGCTCTGGTACGAGCGTGCCGCGGCGGCCGGGCACACCGAGGCAGCGCTCCAGGTCGGCATGGCGCTCCTCCACCACGGCGAGGAGCAGGAGGCCGAGCGGCATCTGCGCTGCGCGGCGGGCGGCGGCAGCGCGGAGGCGGCCTTCCGGCTGGCCGGGCTGCTCGACGCCCGGCAGCCGCCGCCCGGACCGCCCGCCCTGGGCGAGCCCCTGCCGGAGAAGACCGAGTGCGAGGAGTGGTACGAGCGGGCCGCCGAGCAGGGACACCGCCGCGCGCAGGTCCGCGTCGGCATGCTCGCCGCCTCGCGCGGGGACGTGGAGAGCGCCGGCCGCTGGTACCGGGAGGCGGCCGAGTCCGGCAGCCGCAACGGGGCGTTCAACCTCGGCCTGCTCCTCGCCCGCGAGGGCAGTGAGCGCGAGGCCGCCCTGTGGTGGACCCGCGCCGCGGCCGACGGGCACGGGCGGGCGGCGCTGCGGCTCGCCCTGCTCGCCGCGCGCCGAGGTGAGCTGACCGAGGGGCAGCGCTGGTGCGCGCGAGCGGTCGAGCTGGGGCCCGCGGAGGTCGCGGAGCGCGCGGCGCGGCTGCGCGAGGCGCTGCACCAGGAGCTGACGGCGTAGAACGCGGTGGGCGGCCGGGGCCGCCACCCATCCCACCGCGCCCCGCGCCGGCCGCCCCGCGCCCCGCGCCGGCCGCCCCGCGCCGGCCGCCCCGCGCCGGCCGCCCCGCGCCGGCCGCCCCGCGTCGGCCGAGCCGCGCCTTGCGGCGTACGCCGGGGGCCCTCGCCGGCCGCCCCGCGCGTCCGGGGCCTCGCGCCGGGCCGCGCCGGCCGGGCCGCGCCCCGGGAACGCGTCTCGTGGCGCGCGCCGCACGGATCCGCGCCAGGAGCCCCGCGCGCCCCCGCGCCCCGCGCCGGCCGCCCCGCGCCCCGCGCCGGCCGCCCCGCGCCGGCCGCCCCGCGTCGGCCGAGCCGCGCCTTGCGGCGTACGCCGGGGGCCCTCGCCGGCCGCCCCGCGCGTCCGGGGCCTCGCGCCGGCCGGGCCGGCCGGGCCGCGCCCCGGGAACGCGTCTCGTGGCGCGCGCCGCACGGATCCGCGCCAGGAGCCCCGCGCGCCCCGGCGCCCCGCGCCGGCCGGGCCGCGCCCGGGGGCCGCGCCTTGCGGCGTACGCCGGGGGCCCTCGCCGGCCGCCCCGCACGCCCACGCCCCACGCCGGGCCACCCGGCAGCCGCCTCGCGGCGCCCCCCCACGCCGCCCCCTCCCCACCCCACCCCAAACGAATTTGCGCTGGTCCAAGCCGTCCCGTAAGGTTGTGAACACAACGACGCGGGGTGGAGCAGCTCGGTAGCTCGCTGGGCTCATAACCCAGAGGTCGCAGGTTCAAATCCTGTCCCCGCTACTGAAGACTGAGGGCCGGATCTTTTCAAAGATCCGGCCCTCAGTCGTATGCGCACGCGAAAACCGCCCCGAGGGGGCGGTTCCGGGTTCGGCGGTCAGGCCGTCGCGGCGCAGTCCGGGCAGATGCCCCGGTAGGTCAGGTCGACGCCGGAGATCGTGAAGCCGAAGCGCTCGCCGGCCGGCAGGTCCGCCAGTGGGTCGCCCGACGGGTGCACGTCGCGGATGGCGCCGCACCGGGCGCACACCAGGTGGTGGTGGGCGCGGTGCGCGTTGGGATCGTAGCGCTTGGCGCGGCGGTCGGTGGAGACCTCGATGACCTCGCCGAGGCTCACCATCTCGCCCAGCGTGTTGTAGACCGTGGCGCGGGAGATCTCGGGCAGCTTGGCCACCGCCCGGGCGTGGACCTCGTCGGCGGTCAGGTGCACATGGTCCCCGTCGAGGACCTCGGCCACGACGCGCCGCTGCGCGGTCATGCGCCAGCCGCGTCCTCGAAGTCGTTCCAGCAGGTCACTCATGGGCCCCATTCTAGCAGCGCACGAGCCAGGTCTTGAATAGGTGCGACTTTGGATGTCTATTTGACTTGGACTTTGTCCAATGTAGGATCGCTTACGGCGACCGGCCGGAGGACAGGAAGGACGGGCGCCGTGCACGGCATGAAGGCATGACGTGCGGAAACGACGAAGGAGGCGCACGTGACGCAGGGACCCCTCACCACGGAGGCCGGCGCACCGGTCGCCGACAACCAGAACAGCGAGACCGCCGGCGTCGGCGGCCCGGTCCTGGTGCAGGACCAGCTGCTGATGGAGAAGCTGGCGCACTTCAACCGCGAGCGCATTCCGGAGCGCGTGGTGCACGCCCGTGGCGCCGGCGCGTACGGGACGTTCACGCTGACCCGCGACGTGTCGCAGTGGACGCGGGCGAGGTTCCTCTCCGAGGTCGGCAAGCAGACCGAGACGTTCCTGCGCTTCTCCACCGTCGCGGGCAACCTCGGCGCGGCCGACGCCGTACGGGACCCGCGCGGCTTCGCGCTGAAGTTCTACACCGAGGACGGCAACTACGACCTCGTCGGCAACAACACCCCCGTGTTCTTCATCCGGGACGCCATCAAGTTCCCCGACTTCATCCACACCCAGAAGCGCGACCCGTACACCGGCTCCCAGGAGGCGGACAACGTCTGGGACTTCTGGAGCCTGTCGCCCGAGTCCACCCACCAGGTGACGTGGCTCTTCGGCGACCGCGGCATCCCCGCCTCGTACCGTCACATGGACGGCTTCGGCTCGCACACCTACCAGTGGCAGAACGAGGCCGGCGAGGTCTTCTGGGTCAAGTACCACTTCAAGACCGACCAGGGCATCAAGAACCTCACCACCGATGAGGCCGTCCGCCTCTCCGGTGTGGACCCGGACAGCCACCAGCGGGACCTGCGCGAGTCCATCGAGCGCGGCGACTTCCCGTCCTGGACGGTGCAGGTGCAGATCATGCCGGCGGCCGAGGCGGCGACGTACCGCTTCAACCCGTTCGACCTCACCAAGGTGTGGCCGCACGCGGACTACCCGCTGACCGAGATCGGCAAGCTGGAGCTCAACCGCAACCCGGAGAACATCTTCGCCGAGGTCGAGCAGTCGATCTTCAGCCCGGCGCACTTCGTGCCCGGCATCGGCCCGTCCCCGGACAAGATGCTCCAGGGCCGTCTCTTCGCGTACGGCGACGCACACCGCTACCGCGTCGGCATCAACGCCGACCACCTGCCTGTGAACCGCCCGCACGCCACCGAGGCGCGGACCAACAGCCGGGACGGCTACCTGTACGACGGCCGCCACAAGGGTGCGAAGAACTACGAGCCGAACAGCTTCGGCGGTCCCGCCGAGACCGGCCGGCCGCTGTGGGGCGCCGTGCCCGTCGCGGGCGCCACGGGCAGCCACGAGACCCCGCTGCACGCCGAGGACGACGACTTCGTGCAGGCCGGGAACCTCTACCGGCTCCTGACCGAGGACGAGAAGGCCCGGCTGGTCGACAACCTCTCCGGGTTCATCGCCAAGGTCGCGCGCGAGGACATCGCCGAGCGCGCGATCGGTAACTTCCGCCGTGCCGACGAGGACTTCGGCAAGCGGCTGGAGGCGGCCGTGCAGGCGCTGCGCGCCTGAGTCCCCTCGGGGGGCCTGCCCCGTACCGGCCCGGCCCCGCACCCGGGGGCCGGGCCGGTCGTGTGCGCGGGGGCGGTCAGCCGACCAGTCCGGCCGGGCGGCGGCGGGCCGGGGACCAGCAGCGGATGATGTCGCGCACCGAGACGACGCCGACCGGGCCGTCGTCGTCGAGCACGATCAGATGGCGGAAGCCGCCGTGCGTCATGACCGCCGCGGCCTCTTCGAGCGTCCAGGCGGGCGCGGCGAAGACCACGTCGGTGGTGGTGTGGGCGGAGGCGGTCTCGGTGTCGGGGTCCTGGCCCGATCCGACGGCGTTGAGGATGTCGCGCTCGGTGAGGATGCCGAGCCCGCAGGTGTCCGGGTCGTGGACGACGGCCGCTCCGATCCGGCGGGCCGACATCAGCCGGGCGGCCTGGCGCAGGGTGTGGTCGGGGCCGATGGTCAGGACCACCGTGCTCATGGCGTCACGGACGAGCATGAAGAGAGCCACCTCCTCGGTGAAGCGGCCGCGTGAGCCGATTCACAAGTTCACAAGTGGGGGAGGTCTCAGAGTTGCACCGATGCGGCACCCCGACAAGGGGTCGCGGAGATCACTCGAGGGGCGCGCGGACCCGCCGCACGCCCCTCGAATGCTGTTACGCCGCCCGACCGGCGGAGCGCACTCAGTAACGCTGGTTCAGATACCCCAGCAGCTCGCGGTGGAGTGTGCCGTTCGACGCCGCCGCGTTCCCGCCGCCCGGCCCGTCCACACCGTCCAGACTGGTGAACCTGCCGCCCGCCTCCTGGACGATGATCGCGTTCGCCGCCATGTCCCACAGCGAGAGCTCCGGCTCCGCGCAGATGTCCACGGACCCCTCGGCGACCATCATGTACGGCCAGAAGTCCCCGTAACCCCGGGTGCGCCAGCAGGCCCGGGTCAGGTCCAGGAAACCGTCGAGCCGGCCCTGCTCCTCCCAGCCGGTCAGCGAGGAGTACGCGAACGAGGAGTCCGCGATCCGCTCCACCTCGGAGACCCGGAGCCGGGTCGCCGAGGTCAGGCTGCGGCCGGTGTACGCGCCCGCGCCCTTCGCCGCCCACCAGCGCCGGTTCAGCGCGGGCGCCGAGACGACGCCCATGACCGGATGGAAGCCACCCTCGCCGGCCTCCATCAGTGAGATCAGCGTCGCCCAGACCGGCACGCCCCGCACGTAGTTCTTGGTGCCGTCGATCGGGTCGATCACCCAGCGCCGCGGCCCCGAGCCCTCGATCCCGTATTCCTCGCCCAGGACCGCGTCGCGCGGGCGTGCCCGCTGGAGGTGACCCCGGATCAGCTCCTCGGCGGCCTTGTCGGCCTCGCTCACCGGCGTCATGTCCGGCTTGGTCTCGACCTTGAGGTCCAGAGCCTTGAACCGCTCCATCGTCACCGCGTCGGCGGCGTCCGCCAGTACATGGGCCAGGCGCAGATCATCGTGGTAATCGGGCATGCCGTCACAGTATCGACCCGTCGGAGACCCGGGCCACACGGGCCCGACGGGCGGTTACTGCGCGGAGCCGGAGAGCTGGAGACCGATCACGCCGAGGATCACCAGCGAGATCGACACCAGCTTGAGCGTGGAGACGATGTCACCGAGGAACACCATGCCGTAGATGGCCGTCCCCGCCGCGCCGATGCCGGTCCACACGGCGTACGCGGGCCCCACGTCGAGCTTCTTCAGCGAGAGGGTCAGCAGGCCGAAGCTGCCGAGCGCGAAGATGCAGAACGCGACGGTCGGCCACAGCCGGGAGAAGCCGTGCGACAGCTTCAGGCAGACCGCGAAACCGGTCTCCAGAAGTCCCGCGACCACGACCAGCAGCCACGCCATCGTCCGCACCCTCCGCATCGGTGACCGCCCGGCGGGAGCCGGTGCCGCTGGGCGTGATTATGCACTTACCGGAAGCGAGTGATCGCAAACGTGCCCGGCCCGGCCGGAGATCAGTCGTCCTCGCGTCGGTTGCGGGTGGACAGCAGCCGGCGCAGCGAGTCGAGGCGCGCCGGGTCCGCGTGCCCCGCCGCCACCCAGGCGTCCAGCGCGCATTCCGGTTCGTGGCTGTCGTGGGTGCAGCCGCGCGGGCACTCCTCGGTACCCGGCTGGAGGTCCGGGAAGGCGTTGATGACGCGCGAAGGGTCGATGTGGTTCAGCCCGAACGAGCGCACCCCGGGGGTGTCGATCACCCAGCCCCGGTAGCCCGGCAGCGGCAGCGCCAGGGCCGAGGTGGTGGTGTGCCGGCCCCGTCCGGTGACCGCGTTGACGACCCCGGTGGTACGCCGCTTCTCCTTCGGGACCAACGCGTTGACCAGCGTGGTCTTGCCGACGCCCGAGTGCCCGACGAACGCGGTCACCCGGCCGTCGAGCTGCTCGCGGACCCGGTCCGCCGCGTCCCCGTTCTCCAGCTCCTCGCGGCTGGTCACGACGAACGGCACACCCAGCGGGGTGTACGCGCCCAGCAGCTTGTCCGGGGACGCCAGGTCGGACTTGGTCAGCACCAGGAGCGGGGAGAGCCCGCCGTCGTACGCGGCGACCAGGCACCGGTCGATCATGCGCGGACGGGGTTCCGGATCGGCCAGTGCGGTGACGATCGCCAGCTGGTCCGCGTTGGCCACGACCACCCGCTCGAACGGGTCGTCGTCGTCCGCCGTGCGGCGCAGCACCGAGCGGCGCTCGCCGATGCGGACGATCCGGGCGAGGGTGTCCTTGTCGCCGGACAGGTCGCCGACGAGCGAGACGGTGTCGCCCACCACCGCGGCCTTGCGGCCCAGTTCGCGGGCCTTCATCGCGACGATCGTGCGGTCGCCGACGAGGACGGTGAGGCGGCCCCGGTCCACGGTGAGGACCATGCCGTCCTCGGCGTCCTCGTGCTTGGGCCGGATGTGGGTGCGCGGACGGTTGCCCTTGCGGTTGGGGCGGACGCGGATGTCGTCCTCGTCGGGGTTCTTGCCGTAGCGGCGCATGTCTCAGGCCCCGAGCATTCCGGTCCACATCTGCGGGAAGTCGGGCAGGGTCTTGGCGGTCGTCGCCACGTTCTCGATCTCCACTCCGGGGACGGCAAGGCCGATGATCGACCCCGCGGTGGCCATCCGGTGGTCGTCGTACGTATGGAAAATACCGCCGTGCAGCGGTCGCGGGCGGATGTGCAGGCCGTCCGCCGTCTCGGTGACGTCGCCGCCGAGCTCGTTGATCTCCTTGGTGAGCGCGGCGAGCCGGTCCGTCTCGTGCAGCCGCAGATGGGCGACGCCGCTCAGCGTGGAGGGGGAGTCGGCCAGGGCCGCTACGGCGGCGATGCCCGGGGTCAGTTCGCCGACCTCGCCGAGGTCCACCTCGATGCCGTGGACGCGGCCCGAGCCCGTGAAGGTCAGGCCGTGCTCGGTCAGCTCGCAGCTGCCGCCCATCGCGGTGAAGATCTCGCGCAGCGCGTCACCGGGCTGCGTGGTGCGCAGCGGCCAGTCCGGGATCGTCACCCGGCCGCCGGTGACCAGCGCCGCCGCCAGGAACGGCTGGGCGTTGGACAGGTCCGGCTCGATGGTCAGGTCGCGGCCGAGGAGCGCGGAGGGGGAGACCCGCCACACGTTCGGCTCGCCGCCGGTCTCCGGCTCGTCCACCTGCGCGCCGACGGCCCGGAGCATGTCGACGGTCATCCGGATGTGCGGCATCGAGGGGAGCCGGTCGCCGGTGTGCCGGACCTCCACGCCCTGGTTGAAGCGCGGCGCGGACAGCAGCAGCGCCGAGACGAACTGGGAGGACGAGGAGGCGTCGATCGCGACCGGGCCGCCGTCCAGCGCTCCGCCGCCGTGCACGGTCATCGGCAGCGAACCCCGGGAGTCGTCGTCGATCCGGGCGCCCAGGACCCGCAGCGCGTCGATCACCCCGGTCAGCGGGCGCTCGTACGACCGGGGGTCGCCGTCGAAGCGGACGGGGCCGTCGGCGAGCGTGGCCACCGGGGGGAGGAAGCGCATGACCGTACCGGCGTTGCCGACGTCGACGGTGACCGGGCCGTGCAGGGGGGCCGGGATGACCCGCCACGCCTCGCCCGAGGACTCCGGACCGGCGGCCGCGCCCGTCGCCGCGGAGCTGGAGGACACCGTCTCCTCGATGCGTACGCCCATCGCGCGCAGCGCGTCCGCCATCAGCAGGGTGTCGCGGGAGCGCAGCGGGCGGCGCAGCCAGCCCGGCTCCGAGGAGAGCGCGGCGAGCACCAGCGCGCGGTTGGTGACCGACTTGGAACCGGGCACGGTGACGGTCGCGTCGACGGCCCCGCTAGCGGAGGGGGCGGGCCAGAGGGCGGGGTGCACGGCGCTTTCGGTCATGCGCTCACTTTAGAGGTTTGGCCCGGGGTGAGCCCGGTCAGAGCTCCAGCAGCCAGCGCCCGCCGCCGATCAGGGAGCACAGCGAGACCGCGTGGAAGAGGAACAGCCACAGCACCGCCGGGACATCGGTCAGGCGGGACAGCTGGTCCGCGTCCGAGTCCGGAGCCCCGCCGTGCCGCCGCTTCGACTGGAGCTCGAACACCGGACGTACGCCGCCCAGCAGCAGGAACCAGACCACGCTGTACGCGAACAGCGACTGCCAGGCCGGCGAGGCCAGCCAGGACACCAGCAGGAAGAGGGAACCGGTGAGGATCACCGTCAGCGCCCCGTACACATTGCGGATCATCACCAGCATCACCGCGAGCAGGGCCGTGGCCACCCACAGCAGCAGGGTGATCCGGCCGTCCACCAGCAGCCAGGCGCCGCCGAGTCCGAGCAGCGAGGGCGCGGTGTAGCCCGCCGCGGCGGTCAGGACCATGCCGATGCCGGTCGGCTTGCCCCGGCTCACGGTCAGCCCGCTGGTGTCCGAGTGGAGCCGGATGCCCGAGAGCTGCCGGCCGGTGAGCAGGGCGACCAGCCCGTGGCCGCCCTCGTGGGCGATGGTGATCGTGTTCCGGGACAGCCGCCACAGGAGGTTGGGGACGACCGCGATCAGCGCCGCCGTCGCGGTCACCACCACCAGCCACTGCTCGGGGGCCGGCTGGGTGCCGGTGACCCGGTCCCACAGGTTGCCGAGGTCGGTGCTGTCCATGGGGCGGGCGGCTCCTTACGGGAGTGGGGTCCGTTCGGGACGGCGGTCGTGGCAGTCTGGCACTTATGTGCGGACGGTATGCAGCGAGTCGGCGGCCCGAGGACCTGACCGGACTCTTCCAGGTGGAGAAGTGGGAACCGGCCGAGACGCTGGAGGCCGATTACAACGTGGCGCCGACCAAGGAGGTCTACGCCGTACTGGAGCGTCCTGTGAAAGACGCGGACGACCAGCGCCCGGTTCGCCAGCTGCGCGCACTGAAATGGGGCCTCGTCCCGTCCTGGGCCAAGAACCCCGAGGGCGCCGCCCGGATGATCAACGCCCGGGCCGAGACCGTCCACGAGAAGCCGTCCTTCCGCCGCCCCTTCGTCTCCCGGCGCTGCATCCTGCCCGCCGACGGCTATTACGAGTGGGTGACCGGCGCCGAGGAGCGGCAGCTGGAGGAGAAGGGCCGCCGCAAGCGCCCCCGCAAGCAGCCCTACTTCGTGACGCCCGCCGACGGCTCGGTCTTCGCCATGGCCGGTCTGTACGAGTTCTGGCGCGACCGGACCCTGCCCGACGACCACCCGCAGGCCTGGTGGGTCACCTGCTCCGTGATCACCACCGAGGCGGAGACCACCCCGCTCGCCGTCGCCCCCGCCGAAGGACCGGCCTCGCTCGCCGACATCCACCCCCGGATGCCGCTGATGCTCACCCCGGACCGCTGGGACGACTGGCTGGACCCCTCCCGCACCGACCCGGAGGAGCTGCGCGCCCTGCTCGCACCGCCGCCGCCCGGCCTGATGCGCGCCTACCCGGTCGCGACCGCCGTCAGCAACGTCCGCAACAACGGCCCCGAGCTGAAGGACGAGCTCGCCGAGCCCGAGGTGAGCACCCTCTTCTGAGCCGAGCGCGCAGGCCCACGCGCCATCCCCGTACGGCACACCGCCTGTTGGTTGGATGGGGCCGTGAACACCGACGCCGTGACACCCCGCACCGAGACGGTCGAGACCGAGACCGGCACCGCCCGCATCACCTGGCTGGACTCCCCCGCCCCGCGCCTCCTGGTTGCCCTCGGCCACGGCGCCGGCGGCGGCATCGAGGCCCGCGACCTCAAGGCCCTCGGGGCCGCCCTGCCCGCGCACGGCGTGAGCGTCGCCCTCGTGGAGCAGCCCTGGCGGGTGGCCGGCAAGAAGCTCGCGCCCGCCCCGAAGACGCTGGACACCGGCTGGCGCGGGCTCTGGCCGGCCCTCACCGCCCTTGGGCTCCCCGTCGTCGCCGGCGGACGCAGCGCCGGGGCCCGGGTGGCCTGCCGCACCGCCGCGCTGCTCGGCGCCCGGGCGGTCCTCGCGCTCAGCTTCCCGCTGCACCCGCCGGGCCGCCCCGAGAAGACCCGCGCCGACGAGCTGCTGGGCTGCGGGGTGGACGCGCTCGTCGTCCAGGGCGGCAACGACCCGTTCGGGAAGCCCGCCGAATTCCCGCCCGGCGACTACCGGATCACCGAGGTGCCGTACGGCGACCACGGCTTCGCCGTACCGAAGAAGTCCGGGCTGACCGAGGAGCGGGCGATGGAGATCCTCACCGCGTCGGTCACCGGGTGGCTCGTGGATCTGGCGTGACATCGGCGGAACCGCCCCGGACCGGGGGCCGTTCGGGACCCTGGGCACGCGCACCTCGCACACCCGGGAATGCCCGGCGGGGGGCCGCTGTTGTGAGGGACATCGGTAAGCCAACGTCGTAAGTGGAGAGGGAGTCCGTCGCATGGGTTCGACCATCTGCCCGCGTCGCTCGAACACCGCTGACCTGGAGTGGACGGTCCTTCACGCGGCCAAGACCACCCCGGAGCGGTCACTCGGCGGCTCGGATCGACAGCCCGCGCCGGACCAAGGTCGACTATTCTCCGATTCGAGCGGGTCCGGTTTCGGCTCCGCCCCAGCGTTGGAGGAGGTGGGTCCGGTCACAGGGACCGACACAGGGACCGACGACGGCCGCCCGAAGGAGACGACGGCCGAGCGCAACGCGCGTTTCGAGCGCGACGCCCTCGGTTTCCTCGACCAGATGTACTCGGCCGCCCTGCGCATGACGCGCAATCCCGCGGATGCCGAGGACCTGGTCCAGGAGACGTATGCCAAGGCGTACGGCTCCTTCCACCAGTTCCGTGAGGGCACCAACCTCAAGGCGTGGATGTACCGCATCCTCACGAACACCTTCATCAACTCGTACCGCAAGAAGCAGCGCGAACCCCAGCGCAGCGCCGCCGAGGAGATCGAGGACTGGCAGCTGGCCCGCGCCGAGTCGCACATGTCGACCGGGCTGCGCTCCGCCGAGTCGCAGGCCCTCGACCACCTGCCCGACTCGGACGTGAAGTCGGCGCTGCAGGCGATCCCGGAGGAGTTCCGCATCGCGGTCTATCTCGCCGATGTCGAGGGCTTTGCCTACAAGGAGATCGCGGACATCATGGGGACTCCCATCGGTACGGTGATGTCCCGACTGCACCGGGGCCGCCGTCAACTGCGCGGCATGCTGGAGGACTACGCCCGTGACCGCGGGCTCGTCCCCGCCGGCGCCGGTGAGTCGGACGATCGGAAAGGCTCGGGCTCATGAGCTGCGGAGAGCCGCACGAGACGGAGTGCGCAGAGGTCCTCGATCACCTCTACGAGTTTCTGGACCGGGAGATGCCCGACAGTGACTGCACGAAGTTCGAGGAGCATTTCGTCGAGTGCTCCCCCTGCCTGGAGAAGTACGGCCTGGAGCAGGCCGTGAAGAAGCTGGTGAAGCGCTGCTGCGGTCAGGACGACGTGCCGGCCGACCTGCGCTCCAAGGTGATGGGCCGCATCGATCTCATCCGCTCGGGACAGGCGGTGCCGGACCAGGACGTCACGGTCTCCGGCACCGAGGTGCCGACCGCCGCCAAGGAATGACCCACCCCCGGGATTGCTCTGCCCTAGGGCCGGCACCCCGCGCCTTCACCCGAACGTGCTAATCGCCCCCATCGGCCCCCTGCCGGGACGCCCCGCTCGTTAGCGTGGCGCCTTGACGAGCGGAGCTGGGGGGCGAGGTGAAAGCCACACGCGGTGCGGTGCGGGCTCATATCGGCGCCGTCGCCCTCGGCGCGGCCCTGTGCGCCGCACCCGCCCTGAGCCCCGGCACCGGGACGCCCTGGGCGACCCTCGGACTGCTCGCCGGCCTCTACCTCGCCTGTGAACTCCCCGGCCGCTTCCCGTTCTCGGGCGGCTCCGGGCTCGGTGCCGGATCGTTCTTCCCGCTGCTGCTCACCGCCGCGCTCCTGCTCCCGCCCCCGGCGGCGGCGCTCGTCGCGGTCCCCGGCTCGCTCGTGGGCCGGGTCGACAAGCCGCCCGCCGCCGCCCGCCGGTTCTGGCGCGCCGCCGAACTCGCCCTCGCCGTCTGGGCGGCCGCCCGCGTCCACACACTCCTCGGCGGGCCCGCCGCGCTCGGCGGCCCCGTCCCCGGCAGCCCGCCCGACCTCCCGTACGCCCTGCTTCCGGTCTGCGCGGCCGCCCTCGCCTTCAGCGCCGTGCTCGCCCTCCTCGACGGGTCGATCCTGCTCGTCGCGGAACAACTGCCCGCGCGCCGCGCCTGGCGCGGACTGCTGCCCCGCTCCCTCGGTCCCCACCTGGTGCACGGCCTCGCCGGGCTGATGATGGCCGTCCTGTGGAACAGCTCGTACGGGCCGCCGGCCGCGCTCGTCGTGCTGCTGCCCATGTACATCTCGGGCTGGGTCTTCGCCCAGTACCACCGCGAGCACGCCGCGCACCGGGCCACCATCAGGGCCCTCGTCCAGGCCGTCGACATCAAGGACACCTACACCCGCGGCCACAGCGAGCGGGTCGGCCGCGCCTCCGTCCTCATCGCCCAGGAACTGGGCATGGACCGGGAACGCGTCGAGGTCCTCCGGTTCGCCGGCATCCTGCACGACGTCGGCAAGCTCGGCGTCCCCACCCGCGTCCTGCGCAAGGACGGCCCGCTGACCCCCGAGGAACGGCGGGTGATCGAGCTGCACCCCGAGTACGGGCACGAGATCGTCCGGGGCATCGGCTTCCTCGGCGAGGCCAGGGCCGCGATCCTGCACCACCACGAACGCCTCGACGGCAGCGGCTACCCCTACGGGCTCTCCGGCCGGGGCATCCCCGAGTGCGCCCGGGTCGTCGCCGTCGCCGACGCCTTCGACGCCATGACCTCGACCCGGTCCTACCGGCGGGGACGGCCGGTCCCGGTCGCCGTGGAGGAGCTGAAGCGGTGCGCGGGCACGCAGTTCGACCCCCAGATGGTGCGGGCCCTGGCGCGCGGTCTGGAGCGGTACGGCTGGTTCGGGGCCGTGACCGCGGACGACCCGCGGCTGCCGCCACCCCGGGACGAGGACAGTGCCGGGCCCGTCCCCGCGCCGCTGAGCCCCCGGCCGGACGGCTCCGCGGGGGAGGGGCCCCGGTGACCCCCAGGTGGGCGCGGCCGGGGCCCGCGGTCCTGGGCGTGCGCGGCGCCGCCCTCGTGCTCGCCGCCGCCGGACTCGCGCACACCCTCTGGCGCGGCGTCCACGACCCCGGGCACGCCCTCGCCTTCGGCGCCCTCGTCACCATCGGCGAGCTGGCCCGCTGGGGCGCCCTGCCGGGGGAGCGGGAGCCCGCGCCGCTCGGGGCCGCCGGGGCTCTCGCGTACGCCCTGCTGGGGCGCAGCGGCGGGGAGCCGACCAGCCACGGGGTGCTCCAGGTGGTCGCCGTACTGGCCGCCGCCCAGCTCGTCGCCTCGGTGCCGCAGCTGGCGCGCGGTGACGGACCGGGCGCCGACCAGGTGGCCCGGCGGCTGCTCACGGTGACCTTCGCGGCGGTCTGCTTCCAGCCGCTGTACAACGCCGGACTCTGCGAGCGGTGGTTCGGCGACGGTCCGTACTACGCGGCCTTCCTGCTCCTGCTGCTCGGGCTGACCGCCCTGTGCGACGCCGTCCTCGCCGCCCTGCTGCTGCGCGCCCGCACCCTGCCCCGCGGCTCCCGCGCCGCGCCCGCCCCGTACGGCCCGCTCCTGCGCGACGAGCTGCGGGCGCTGACCGGCATCGGCTCGGCCGTCTGCGCGACCGGCGCGGTCATGGCGCTCGGGGTGGCCGCCGCCGGGCTGTGGGCGCTGCCCGTGCTCTGCGTACCTCTGCTGCTCACCCAGCTCTCGTTCCGCCGGTTCGCCGCCGTGCGCACCACGTACCGGCAGACCATCGCCTCGCTCGCCCGGTCCACCGAGATCGCCGGGTACACCCCGCACGGCCACGCCCGCCGGGTGGCCGGGCTGTGCACGGCCGTCGGGCGCGAGATGGGGCTGACCGGGCCCGAGCTCACCGTCCTGGAGTACGCGGCGCTGATGCACGACATCGGCCAGCTCTCGCTGGTCGACCCGGTACCGGACGGGGCGACGGCCCTGCTGCCGGCCGCCGAGCAGCGCCGGATCGCGCTGCTGGGCGGGGCGGTGGTCCGCCAGACCGGGGTGGACGCCGAGGTGGCCGTCGTGGTGGAGCGGCAGGCCGACCCCTACCGCGAGCAGCCGTTGTCCGCCAGGATCGTCCGGGCCGTGAACGCATACGACGACCTGTGCGGGGAAAGCCTCTCGGGGCCGCTGGGGGCACTGGAACAGCTCAGGCTCGGAACCGGGCACGACTACCAGCCGCAGGTGGTGGAATCGCTCGCCCGGGTTCTGGCCAGGGGCGGTCTGACCCCCGTCCCCCTTGGGTAACCGATGGGTAATGAGCGGGCGTCCGGCCCGGCATGGTTGGATGCGAAGAGAGCGGTAGAACGAGGGTGTCCAGTCGGGACAGGCGGGAATCGTGAGGATCTTCGGGAAGGTACGGCATCGGCCGTCCGCCTCTTGGCGGCAGGCCACGGACCGCGCGTTCACGCTGATCGGCGACGGCCGGTACGAGGACGCGGGCGCGCTGCTGACACGTGCGGCGGACCTGGAGCCCTGGCTCTCCGAGTCGTGGTTCAACCTGGCGCTGCTGCACAAGTTCCGGCACGACTGGGAGCAGGCGAGGGCCGCCGGACTGCGGGCCGTCGCGCTGCTCGACAAGGAGTCCGGCGCCCCGGACTGGTGGAACGTGGGCATCGCCGCGACCGCGCTGCAGGACTGGCCGCTCGCGCGCCGCGCCTGGCAGGCGTACGGGCTCAAGGTGCCCGGAGGCGGCCGGCAGACCCCGGCCGCGGGCAGCGAGCCGGTCGGCATGGAGCTGGGCAGCGCGGCGGTACGGCTGTCGCCCGAGGGCGAGGCCGAGGTCGTCTGGGGCCGCCGGCTCGACCCGGCCCGCATAGAGGTGCTGTCGATCCCGCTGCCGTCCTCCGGGCGCCGCTGGGGCGAGGTCGTGCTGCACGACGGCGTGCCGAACGGCGAGCGGATCACCGCGGCGGGCCCCTCCTACCCGGTGTTCGACGAGATCGAGCTGTGGGCCCCGTCGCCCGTGCCCACCTGGGTGGTCCTCCTGGAGGCGGCCACCGAGGCGGACCGGGACGCGCTGGAGCAGCTGGCATCCGACGCGGGGTTCGCCGCCGAGGACTGGTCCTCGTCGGTGCGGCTGCTGTGCCGTTCCTGTTCGGAGAGCCGGATGGAGAGCGACGAGGGCGACGGCGAGCACCTGGACCCGCACGACCACAGCGAGCCGGGCCACCCGGGCCCGCTGGGCCACCGCACGGCCGGTGAGCTGTGGGTGCCGGAGCGCGAGTGCGGCCTCGCGGCACCGGCGGGCCTGGTGCGCGGGCTGCTGGACGGCTGGGTGGCGGACAGCCCGGACAGCCGCGAGTGGCGGGATCTCGAAGAAGTCTGCTGACAGCTGCCCACAGGGCCTGTCCGGCGGATCAGGGCCTTAGTCTGTGTACGCATCGATTTCGGGTTTTGAGGAAGGCGTACGGCGGACATGGCGCAGCAGGAGACGGACGAGCAGGTCAGCGTCGACGAGGAGGGCTTCCTCATCGACACCGAGGACTGTGAGGCGCGCGAGACCGCACACCGCGAGCGCGGCACCTCCCGCCCGATCACGGTCGTCGGCAACCCGGTCCTGCACAAGGAGTGCAAGGACGTCACGGCGTTCGACGGCGAGCTGGCCGCGCTGATCGACGACATGTTCGCGAGCCAGCGGACGGCGGAGGGCGTCGGCCTGGCCGCCAACCAGATCGGCGTGGACCTCAAGGTCTTCGTCTACGACTGCCCGGACGACGACGGCGTGCGGCACGTGGGCGCCATCTGCAACCCGGTCCTCGAGGAGCTGCCGCCCGAGGCGCGGGTCCTGGACGACTCCAACGAGGGCTGCCTCTCCGTCCCGACGGCGTACGCCTCGCTGGCCCGCCCGGACTACGCGGTGGTGCGCGGCCAGGACGCGAAGGGCAACCCGGTGCGGGTGCGCGGCACCGGCTACTTCGCGCGCTGCCTCCAGCACGAGACGGACCACCTGTACGGCTACCTGTACATCGACCGCCTCTCGAAGCGCGACCGCAAGGACGCGCTGCGGCAGATGGCGGAGAACACCCCGCGCTACGAGGTCGTCCCCAACGACTGATCCGGCGCCGTGCGCGACGGCGCGGGCCCGCCCCGGCACACCGGGCGGTCCCGCGCCGCGTTCTCCGGAAAGTCAACTGCTATTTCTACACGCGTAGTTGACGCGCGCCGACGCGTCCGACAGGCTCGTGCACCACACCTTCGGCAGCGGTAGGGAGCCCCAGTGATCAGACGTTCCGCACGACTCCTGCTCAGCCTTGTCATGGCCATGGCGTTCGCGTGGGGCGGTGCCGTGGTCACCGCCGGCACCGCGCACGCCGACGGCTGCTACACCTGGACCCGCACCCTGAAGAGCGGCGCCACCGGCAACGACGTGAAACAGCTCCAGATCCGGGTCGCCGGATACCCCGGCTACAACTCGGTCCTGGCCATCGACGGCTCGTACGGCCCCGCCACCACCGCCGCCGTCAAGCGCTTCCAGGCCGCCTACGGGCTGGCCGCCGACGGCGTCGCGGGCCCCGCCACGCAGGCCAAGATCTACGCCCTCCAGGACAACGACTGCACCCCGGCGCACTTCACGTACGCCGAGTTGAACCGCTGCAACAGCACCTGGTCCGGCGGCGCGGTCTCGGCGGCCACGGCGAAGGCCAACGCGCTGAGGACCATGTGGAAGCTGGAGGCCCTGCGCCACGCGCTCGGTGACCGGCCGATCAACATCAACAGCGGGTTCCGCTCGAAGTCCTGCAACAGCGCGGTCGGCGGCGCGTCGAACAGCCGCCATCTGTACGGGGACGCGGCCGACCTCGGCGGGATCGCGTTCTGCACCCTCGCCAAGGAGGCCCGCAACCACGGGTTCAACGGGATTCTCGGCCCGGGCTACCCGGACCACAACGACCACGTCCACGTGAACCAGGGCCCCAGCCACTACTGGTCGGCGCCCAACTGCGGTATCTGACATACGGGGTGGGGCCCGCCGGTTGTCCGGGCGGGCCCCACCTGTGTGCCTACGCCACAGCGCGCAGCGGCGTCCCGCCCGTCGTCTGCACCGCGGAGCCGTCCGACGACCGCTCGGTCAGGCGCAGCTGCGAGATCGCGTTGCGCAGGACGAGCGCCCCGTGGCCGGTGTCCAGCTGCCAGCGCTGGGTGCGCGAGTTCGCCGCGCAGGCCCCGAGCGACAGCTCCGCGCCCACCTCCAGCGGGGCGCCCAGGTACTTCTTGCCGCGCACCGCGTCCAGGCACAGCCCGTCCGCCGCGCGGACCGTGTAGTAGCCGTCGGCGGTCGCGGTGAGCGTCCAGGCCGCCTTCGAGCCCCGGACCAGGGCGACCCCGGCGTCCGCGGCGGGCGCCAGCGCCTTCGGGCCGGACGTCAGCCGGTAGGTGCCGTCGGGCAGCGGGGCGCGGTCGGTGTTCGCCCAGCCGGGGGCGTGCCCGATGCGGCGGGCCAGGGCCTCGAAGCCGGCGTACGACTCGCTGGGCTTCGGACCGCCCCAGGTGGCCTGGGCGATGAAGCGGAGCGGCATGAACGTCTTGGCCTCGACCTCGTTCTCGGTCTCCGCCGCCGCGCTGTCCGGCCACAGGCTGATCTTCGCGCCGGTCAGGTTGGCCGCCGTGGCGGGCAGCGTCTGGCCCTCGAAGCGCAGGGGCGTCCAGTCGCTCTCGTACAGCTTCTGGGTCTGGGTGGTGTAGCCGCCGCGCACCAGGTAGAGCGCGTAGGCGGAGTTCATCACCGGGCGGCCCTCGGCGAGGAGGGCGGACGGCTGCTGGATGGCGCCGCCGCCGAGCCAGTGCTCGACGGTGATGTCACGGTCCAGCGGGACGAGCGCGTTGCGGCCCATCAGCCCGTCGTTCCAGATCCGCAGCGAACGGCCCTGGGCCTTCACATGCGCGTTGACCTGGTTGATGAAGTCCACGAACAGGTCGTCGGGGGTGGCCGATGCGCCGAACTTCTCGGTCGCCGCCGCCTGGAGCTGCGGGTAGTCCGGGTAGGAGGAGCCGATCATGTACTCGTCGGCACCCATGTGCCAGGTACGGGTGTCCCACACCTTCAGGGCCTCGTCGACCATCGAGGTGTAGTACGTCAGCGCCTCGGGCCGCGAGATGTCCAGCCGGGGCGGGGACGGGACGCCGTCCTTGTCCCTGAGCTGGAGCTCGGGGTGGTTCTCCAGGTAGGTGTCCATGTGGCCGGGGGAGTTGATCTCCGGCACCAGGTCGATGTGGTACTTCTTCGCCATCGCGGCCAGGGAACGGATCTGCGGCTTGGTGTAGTAGCCCCAGAACGCCGACTCCGGGTCGGTGTCGCTCCTGACCTTCGCCTCGATCCACAGCTGGTTGAGCTTCTGGGACGCCATGTCCTTCATCAGCCGCTCGAACCAGGGCAGCGAGACGTTGATGTAGCAGGCGCAGACCCCGACCCCGCGCTCCCGGTACGCGGGCACGTCGGTCGCCGAGCCGCGCGCGGCCCGCCCGTCGTCGTTCAGCAGTTGCAGCACCGTGCGCGAACCGTAGAACACGCCCGCCGAGGTGGCCGCCGTCACCGTGACCCGGTCGCCCACCTCCAGCCGGTAGCCCTCCGCCCCGAGCGCACCCTTCAGCGAGGCGTCCTGGCGCAGCACGATGTCCCCGGCGCGCGCCCGGCCCCGGGAGACCTGCGCCCTGCCCTCCAGCTCACCCGCGAACCGGGCCGCGTCGTCCGCCGTACGCCGCTCGCGCACGCCGTCCAGCACGATCCGGGCCCGGTCGGTGAGGACGAACTCCCCGTCACCGGCCTGCCATTGGCGCAGCGTGGGCAGCACCTCCGGTGGCGCGGCCGGGGCGGGGGCCTCGTCGGCCGACGCGGTCTGCCAGGGCAGCAGGGTGGCGGCGAGCGCGGCCACCACGGCCCCGATGGTCCTTCGTCTTGCCTTCCGCATGTCCATGGCACCGACCCTGACGCGCGGGCGAGGGCCCGGTCCATGGACAGGTCGCGCGATCGGTTGGACGAATGATCGGATGAGCCCCCGTGGCGTCAGGCCGCCTCGACGACGGCGGACGGCCCTCGGAAGGTGCGCCGGTACGCCTGCGGTGTGGTGTCCAGCGCCCGTACGAACTGGTGGCGCAGCGCGGCGGCGGTCCCGAAGCCGGTCCGGTCGGCGATGGCGTCGATGGTTTCGTCGGATGTCTCCAGCAGGTGCTGGGCCAGCAGGACGCGCTGGCGCAGCAGCCAGCGGTACGGCGTGGTGCCGGTCTCCTGCTGGAAGCGGCGGGCGAAGGTGCGCGGCGACATGTGCGCCCGGTCGGCGAGCTGTTCGACGGTCATCTCGCGGTCGAGGTGGCGCTCCATCCAGGACAGCGTGTCGCCCACCGTGTCGCACCGGGTGCGCGGCAGCGGCCGCTGGATGTACTGCGCCTGCCCGCCGTCCCGGTGCGGCGGCACCACCATCCGGCGGGCGATGGTGTTGGCGGCGGCCGGCCCGTACGCCTGGCGGACCAGGTGCAGGCAGGCGTCGATCCCCGCCGCCGTCCCCGCCGACGTGGTGACCGGCCCGTCCTCCACGTACAGCACGTCCGGCTCGACGACGGCCTCCGGGAAGCGGCGGGCCAGGTCGTCGGCGTGCCGCCAGTGCGTGGTGCAGCGGCGGCCGTCCAGCAGCCCGGCCGCGCCGAGCAGATACGCCCCCGAGCAGACGCTGAGCACCCTGGCTCCCCGCTCCACGGCCCGGCGCAGGGCGACCAGGACCTCCTCGGGGAACTCGCGCTCCCCGAAGCGGCTGCCGGCCGGTACGGCGACGAGGTCGGCCTCCTCCAGGCGGTCCAGGCCGTACGGGGTGCTGATGGTGAAGCCGGCGTGTGTCCTCAGCCGGGGCCCCTCGGCGGAGACCACGGCGAAATCGTGCACCGGCAGGCCCTCGTCGCTGCGGTCGAGGCCGAACACCTCGCAGAGCACGCCGAGTTCGAAGGGGTGGACATCGTCGAGCATCAGGGCGGCGACATTGTTCAGCATGGAACCAGTGTGGCAGTAATTCGATGCTGTGTGACAGTCCTGCCACTGCCGCTTCTTCTCCGGAACGAGCACAGTAGAGGCATGAACACATTCCTGAACTTCCTCGGCATTTCCGCTCTTTTCGCCCTCGTCCTGCTCCCCGCGCTGCTCGGTGCCGCCCGCGAGCGCCGCATCGACCGCGAGCTGCGCGAAGCGGAACAGGACCGCAGCACCCGTCCACCGCGAACGGCGGACGCCGCACGGCCGGTGGGGGCCGCACGGCGTCCGTACGTCAGGAGCTGGGCGAGGATCTAGAAGTCGTCGTCGAAGCCGACCGTGCCCTCGACGGCCACCTGGTAGGCGGACGGCCGCCGTTCGAAGAAGTTCGTGAGCTCCTGGACCCCCTGGAGCTCCATGAACGAGAACGGGTTCTGCGATCCGTACACCGCCGGGAAGCCCAGGCGGGTGAGCCGCTGGTCGGCGACGCACTCCAGGTACTCGCGCATGGACTCGGTGTTCATGCCGGGCAGCCCGTCGCCGCACAGGTCGCGGCCGAACTGCAGCTCCGCCTCGACGGCCTCCTTGAGCATGTCGGTGACCTGCTGCCGGAGCGCGTCGTCGAAGAGCTCCGGCTCCTCCTTGCGGACCGTGTCCACGACCTCGAACGCGAAGTTCATGTGCATGGTCTCGTCGCGGAAGACCCAGTTGGTCCCCGTGGCGAGGCCGTGCAGCAGCCCGCGCGAGCGGAACCAGTACACGTACGCGAAGGCGCCGTAGAAGAACAGCCCCTCGATGCACGCCGCGAAGCAGATCAGGTTCAGCAGGAAGCGGCGGCGGTCGGACTTCGACTCCAGCCGGTCGATCTTCTCCACCGAGTCCATCCACCGGAAGCAGAACTGCGCCTTCTCGCGGATCGAGGGGATGTTCTCCACCGCCGCGAACGCCGCCGCGCGGTCGTCCGGGTCGGGCAGATAGGTGTCGAGCAGCGTCAGATAGAACTGGACGTGCACGGCCTCCTCGAACAGCTGCCGCGACAGGTACAGCCGCGCCTCCGGGGAGTTGATGTGCTTGTACAGCGTCAGCACCAGGTTGTTCGCGACGATCGAGTCGCCGGTCGCGAAGAACGCCACCAGCCGGCCGATCAGGTGCTGCTCGGCGGGCGTCATCTTCGCGAGGTCCGCCACGTCGGAGTGGAGGTCGACCTCCTCCACGTGCCAGGTGTTCTTGATCGCGTCCCGGTAGCGCTCGTAGAAGTCCGGGTAGCGCATGGGCCGCAGGGTCAGTTCGAAGCCCGGGTCCAGCAGGTTCTTCTCGTTGTGGGAGCTCATTACTGGCAGGCCTCGCAGGACTCGGGGTTTTCCAGGGAGCAGGCGACGGCGTCCGCGTCGGGACCCTGCGCCTGCTGTACGGGGATGGGGGCGGCGGCCGGCGCGCTGCCGGACGCGGCACGGGCGATCCGGGTCGCGGGGCGGGACCGCAGGTAGTACGTCGTCTTCAGGCCCTGCTTCCAGGCGTACGCGTACATCGAGGAGAGCTTCCCGATCGTCGGCGTCTCCAGGAACAGGTTCAGCGACTGGCTCTGGTCGAGGAACGGCGTACGGGCCGCCGCCATGTCGATCAGGCCGCGCTGCGGGATCTCCCACGCGGTGCGGTACAGCGCCCGCACGTCCGCCGGGATCCAGGCGAAGCCCTGCACCGAGCCGTTCGACTCGCGCAGCGCCTCACGCGTCCGCGCGTCCCACACGCCGAGCCGCTTCAGCTCGTCCACCAGATAGCCGTTGACCTGGAGGAACTCACCGCTCAGCGTCTCGCGCTTGAAGAGGTTGGAGACCTGGGGCTCGATGCACTCGTAGACGCCCGCGATCGAGGCGATCGTCGCGGTCGGGGCGATGGCCAGCAGCAGCGAGTTGCGCATCCCGGTCTTCGCGATCCGGGCCCGCAGCGCGTCCCAGCGCTCCGGCCAGGCCGGCTCGGTGTCGTAGTGGTCCGGGTGCAGCACCCCGCGCGCGGCCCGGGTCTCCGACCAGGCGGGCAGCGGACCCGACCGTTCCGCGAGGTCGCAGGAGGCCTCGTACGCGGCGAGCATGACGCGCTCGGCGATCTTCGTGGAGAGCGCCCGGGCCTCGGGGGAGTCGAAGGGCAGCCGCAGCTGGAAGAAGACGTCCTGGAGGCCCATGGCGCCCAGGCCCACCGGCCGCCAGCGGGCGTTGGACCGGCCGGCCTGCTCGGTCGGGTAGAAGTTGATGTCGACGACCCGGTCGAGGAAGGTCACCGCGGTCCGCACGGTGGCGTCCAGCCGCTCCCAGTCGATCGAGCCGCCGACGACGAACGCCCCGAGGTTGACCGAGCCGAGGTTGCAGACTGCCGTCTCGCCGTCGTCGGTGACCTCCAGGATCTCGGTGCACAGGTTCGAGGAGTGCACGACCCTGCCGGGCTCGGCGGTCTGGTTCGCGGTGCGGTTGGAGGCGTCCTTGAACGTCATCCAGCCCTGTCCGGTCTGCGCCAGGGTGCGCATCATCCGGCCGTACAGCTCGCGGGCCGGCATGGTCTTGCGGGCCAGGCCCTTCGCCTCGGCCGCCCGGTACGCGGCGTCGAAGTCGTCGCCCCACAGGTCGGTCAGCTCGGGCACGTCCGCCGGGGAGAACAGCGACCAGGCGGAGTCCGCGTCGACCCGGCGCATGAACTCGTCCGGGATCCAGTGCGCCAGGTTCAGGTTGTGCGTGCGCCGCTGGTCCTCGCCCGTGTTGTCGCGGAGCTCCAGGAACTCCTCGATGTCCGCGTGCCACGTCTCCAGGTAGACGGCGGCGGCACCCTTGCGCCGGCCGCCCTGGTTCACGGCGGCCACGGAGGCGTCCAGCGTCTTCAGGAACGGCACGATGCCGTTGGAGTGCCCGTTGGTGCCCCGGATCAGCGAACCCCGGGCGCGGACGCGGGAGTACGAGAGGCCGATGCCGCCCGCGTGCTTCGACAGGCGCGCCACCTGGTGGTAGCGGTCGTAGATCGAGTCCAGCTCGTCCAGCGGCGAGTCCAGCAGGTAGCAGGAGGACATCTGCGGGTGGCGGGTGCCGGAGTTGAAGAGCGTCGGCGAGGAGGGCAGGTAGTCCAGCCGGCTCATCAGCCCGTACAGCGCGGCGACCTCGTCCAGCGCGCGCTCGGAGTCGTCCTCGGCGAGCCCGGCGGCGACCCGGAGCATGAAGTGCTGGGGCGTCTCGATGACCTGGCGGGTGAGCGGGTGGCGCAGCAGGTAGCGGCTGTGCAGGGTGCGCAGCCCGAAGTACCCGAAGCGGTCGTCGGCCCCGTCCGCGAGCGACCGCTCCACCAGGGCGTCCAGCGCGGCCGCGTGCAGCGTCACGAACGCGGCGGTGCGGTCCGCGATCAGGCCCTCGCGGTGGCCCACGGCGACGGAGGCGGAGAACGAGGTGGCGCCCTGGCCGGCGGCCTCGTCCGCGATGGTCCGGGTGAGCAGGCGGGCGGCGAGCCGGGAGTAGGCGGGGTCCTCGGAGATGAGGCCCGCGGCGGCCTCGGTGGCCAGCGAGCGCAGCTCCGCCTCGTCCGAGCGGGCGTTGCGGCCGCGCAGGGCTGCGGCGGCGACCCGGCCCGGGTCGGTGTCGGGCAGGTCGGCGGTGAGGTCGGTCAGGGTCCGCAGCAGTGCGGTGCCGGGCCCGTCGCCCGCGGGTCCGGTGGTTTCGGACTCGGCCGTCTTCGGCGCTGAGGCCGGATCGGCTGGCGCGATGGTCACGTGGTGCTCTCCCTCGCTCGGCTCTGGGCCGGCGGGGGGAGAGGGGGCAGCCGGGCAGGAGCGGTCCCCGGCGGGGCGGCACTCCGTGCGGCGTCCACCGGCCCATCCACGAGGCCCGGACGTCTGGGCATCCGGTTCGGTCGAGCCGGATGCGCTGTCGGCAGGTCCTCGGACTCACGGGTGCGCGAAAGCACACCGAATACACCGTTGCGGGACAGTTCCGGATTCGCACCGGATTCCCCTGCGGCGACAGCGAGCATGAGCATACATGTGGGGGCCGCCCCATCGGGCAGCCCCCACATCTTGTGTCGCGTGCGTGAATGTGTGTGGTCAGTGGCCGCCCGGCGCCCCCGCCGTGGCCGGCGGCAGCTTCTCCTGGACGCCCGGGTCGCCCGCGTCCCCGGTGTAGTCGCCCGGGGAGGTCTCGTCGACCCCTGCGGGCGCCTTCACGGCGTTCAGGACGAAGGTCAGGACCACGGTGACCACGACGTTCAGCACGAAGGCCGTGAGGCCGATGTAGCCGATCTCGCCGAGGCCAGGGATCTCCTTGGAGGACCCGCCGAAGTGCTTCTGCGTCGGGCTCGCGACCCCGTACGCGGCGGCCGTTCCGTAGATCATGCCGACCGCCCAGCCGGCGAGCAGCGCCCAGCGGTGGAACCACCGGGTGAACAGGCCGCCGACCAGGGCCGGCATCGTCTGGAGGATCCAGATCCCGCCGAGCAGCTGGAAGTTGATCGCGACGGTCTTGTCCATGGTGAGGACGAAGGCGAGCGCGCCGACCTTTACCAGCAGCGAGACCAGCTTGGAGACCTTGGTCTCCTGCGCGGGGGTCGCGTCCGGCTTCAGGAAGTCCTTGTAGATGTTGCGCGTGAACAGGTTCGCCGCGGCGATCGACATGATCGCGGCCGGCACCAGCGCGCCGATGCCGATCGCGGCGAACGCCACACCCGCGAACCAGTCGGGGAACATGTTCTCGAACAGCTGCGGGATGGCGAGCTGGCCGTTGTCCACCTTGACGCCGGCGGCGATCGCCATGAAGCCGAGCAGCGCGAGCAGGCCCAGCATCAGCGAGTACAGCGGCAGGATCGTGGTGTTGCGGCGGATCACCTCACGGCTGCGGCTGGAGAGCGTCGCCGTGATCGAGTGCGGGTACATGAACAGCGCCAGTGCGGACCCGAGCGCCAGGGTCGCGTATCCCCACTGACCGGCCGCGGCGGGTGCGAGGCCGCCCGCGCCCGCCTTGGTGAACTTGTCCTGGGCGGAGGCGAAGATGTCGTCGAAGCCGCCGAGCTTGATCGGGATGTAGATGATCGCCACGGCGATGACCAGGTAGATCAGCCCGTCCTTGACGAACGCGATCAGCGCCGGCGCCCGCAGGCCCGAGGAGTACGTGTACGCGGCGAGCACCGCGAACGCGATGAGCAGCGGCAGGTCCTTGACGAACCAGTTGGTGTTCTCGCCGCCGCCGACGCCCATCACGTCCAGCACCGCCTGGATGCCGACGAGTTGGAGCGCGATGTACGGCATGGTGGCGAGGATGCCGGTGACCGCGACGGCCAGCGAGAGCCCCTTGGAGCCGAACCGCCCGCGGACGAAGTCCGAGGTGGTGACGTAGCCGTGCTTGTGCGAGACCGACCACAGGCGCGGCAGGAAGGTGAAGATCAGCGGGTACACCAGGATGGTGTAGGGCACCGCGAAGAATCCGGCCGCGCCCGCCGCGTAGATCGCCGCGGGGACGGCGACGAAGGTGTACGCGGTGTAGAGGTCGCCGCCGAGCAGGAACCAGGTGACCCAGGTGCCGAACGACCGTCCGCCCAGGCCCCATTCGTCGAGGCTGGCCTCGTTGTCGGCCTTGCGCCAGCGGGCGGCCAGGAAGCCCATGACCGTGACGGCCAGGAAGAAGAAGACGAAGACGCCGAGCGCGACGCCGTTCACGCCGTCGTTCATGCCGACGCACCCCCCTTGCGGGCGCGCTGGTCACGCTGCCACAGCTTGTACGCGACCATGGTGAGCACGGTGGAGATCAGCACCCAGAGCATCTGGTACCAGTAGAAGAACGGGATGCCGATGAAGGTCGGGTCGGTCTTCGCGTACGAACTCACCCAGAGCATCGCCACGAACGGCGCGACGAGGCACAGGGCGATGACCACCCGCATCGGTGTGACGGTGGGTGGCTTTCCTTCTGGTTCTTCCGGCATGGCGGCGACTCCGTCCCCTCGCTGATCACCTGTGATGCGCAGGAAATCTAGGCGAGGGATCCGGCCACCGTCACCCCCTGTCCGCATTGCGGTCCGGCAACGGTCGTCACCGGCCGGCCGGATGACCGGAATGACGGCAAACATCCGGTGGTTGGTCCAGGCCAACCCGGTTCCCGGGAACGCCGAACGGCCCCCGGGGGCGGGTCCGGGGGCCGTTCGGGGAGCACGTGTGTGCGGTGGGTCAGTCCAGCGGACGCTTCAGGCGTGCGACGAACTTGTAGCGGTCGCCGCGGTAGACCGAGCGCACCCACTCGACCGGTTCGCCCTGCTCGTCCAGCGAGTGCCGGGAGAGCATCAGCATCGGCAGTCCCACGTCGGTGCCGAGCAGCCCGGCCTCGCGCGGGGTGGCCAGGGAGGTCTCGATGGTCTCCTCGGCCTCCGCCAGCCGGACGTCGTACACCTCGGCGAGCGCGGTGTAGAGCGAGGTGTACTTGACCAGTGAACGGCGCAGCGCCGGGAAGCGCTTGGCCGAGAGGTGCGTGGTCTCGATGGCCATCGGCTCGCCGCTCGCCAGGCGCAGGCGCTCGATGCGCAGGACGCGTCCGCCGGCGCTGATGTCGAGCAGCTCGGCGAGGGTGTCGTCGGCGGTGACGTAGCCGATGTCCAGGAGCTGCGAGGTCGGTTCGAGCCCCTGGGCCCTCATGTCCTCGGTGTACGAGGTGAGTTGCAGGGCCTGCGAGACCTTCGGCTTGGCGACGAAGGTGCCCTTGCCCTGGATGCGTTCCAGCCGGCCCTCGACGACCAGTTCCTGGAGAGCCTGGCGCACGGTGGTGCGCGAGGTGTCGAACTCGGCGGCCAGGGTCCGTTCCGGGGGCACGGGGGTCCCCGGCGGCATGGTGTCCGTCATGTCGAGGAGATGTCGCTTCAGCCGGTAGTACTTCGGTACGCGCGCGGTGCGCGTACCGGCGCCCGCGCCCGTCTCGTTCTCCGAACTGCCCCCGTCGGCACCCATGGCCCGCCTTCCCGACTGCTGCGTTGCTGCCGTCACCGGCTCCTCCGTCTGTCGCGGCTCACATGGTGGCACGGTCCGGTCACGGCTCGTCGCCCTCCCTCAGGTGTCGGTCCTATAACGGACGCGAGTGCACTTCTTATACACCCTTGACACCCCTAAAGGTCTAGGCCAAGCTCCCGGTACTGGTCTAAACCATTAAAGACCAGGTCCCAGCCCCAGAGGTACTCGTCGACGTTTTCGCGCGGTGGGGGAGGGGTTGCAGCATCCCTGAGGAGGGTGGCGTGAAGCGCAAGCTCATCGCGGCGATCGGCGTCGCGGGCATGTTGGTTTCCATCGCGGCGTGTGGTTCGGACGACAAGACGTCCTCGAAGGACCCGAAGGACCGCAAGGAAGACCTGACTGTCTGGCTCATGGGCGAGGCCCAGTCGACCTGGCCCGAACTGGTCAAGGACGTCAACGCCCAGTTCAAGAAGAAGTACCCGAAGGTCAACGTCAAGATCCAGTACCAGGGCTGGGCTGACAAGGTCAAGAAGCTCGACACCTCCCTCGGTGGCGACAAGTTCCCGGACGTTGTCGAGCTCGGCAACACCGAGACCATGCAGTACATCCTCAACGGTGCGCTCGGCGAGATCGACACCTCGAAGTACGAGAACTCGGACACCTGGATCAAGGGCCTGAAGGACACCTGCTCCTACGAGGGCAAGATCTACTGCGTTCCTTACTACGCCTCCGCCCGCCTCGCGGTCTACAACAAGGACATGCTGAAGGCCGGCACCGGCAGCGACGCCCTCCCGCAGAACGAGGACGACTTCCTCAAGGCCATGGACAAGGTCCAGGCCAAGCTCGCGAAGAAGGACAAGCGCGCCTCGTCCCTGTACTACCCGGGTCGTTACTGGTACGCCGCCATGTCCTACGTCGCGGCCGAGGGCGGCCAGATCGCCAAGTACGACGAGGGCTCGAAGGAGTGGAAGGCCAGCCTCTCCACCCCCGAGGCGCAGAAGGGCATCCAGCACTTCATCGACCTGGTCAAGAAGTACAACAAGGCCGACCAGACGAAGGACGAGCAGGACCACGCCAACGTCATGGCCAACGAGAAGGCCGCGGTCATCTACGGCCAGGCCTGGGAGGCCGGCAGCGTCACCACGGGTGAGAACGGCAACCCGAAGCTCGAGGGCAAGATCGCCACGGCCGGCATGCCCGGCCCGAACGGCAAGGCGCTCCCGTCCTTCATCGGCGGCTCCGACCTCGCCACCATCTCCAAGTCCAAGGTCCAGGACCTCGGCGAGGAGTGGATCTCCCTCTTCACCAACGCGAAGTCCATGGACGTCCTCGCGTCGAAGAACATCCTCCCGAACAACGAGAAGCAGCTTGAGCCGCTGAAGGCCAAGCCCGAGACGGCCGCCATCGCCAACGCGGTGCCGGACGCCTGGTTCACGCCGATCGCTCCGGGCTGGGCCTCCATCGAGAAGGAGGAGATTCTGGAGAACATGCTCCTGAAGATCCTCAAGGGCACGTCCGTCGCCGACGCCACCAAGAAGGCCGACAGCGAGATCGACGCACTGATCAACAAGAAGGCCTGAGCCTTCTGATCGCCAGGCGGGGGCCCGGCACTACGCCGGGCCCCCGCTCCTTCACCAGCAACGCCGTGACTTCCGGGGGCTGCCTCGGACCCGCGATGGAAGGTCAGCCACGTGACTGCCGCCGATACCAAGGCCGCCGGGCCACCGGTCCCCGTACCACGTGATCCCAAATCGGCCGTGAGCCCGCTGCCCATCGAGGGCGGCAAGGGCCCCCGTGCACCGAAGAGGAAGCGGAAGAAGGGCGAACTGCTGCCCTACTTCCTGATCCTCCCGGCGATCGTGGCGATCGCCGCCGTCTACCTCTACCCGCTCGCCAAGACCGTCATCATGTCCTTCCAGGACATGGGCCGGCGCGAGCTGTGGACCGGCGACCCCGCACCCTGGGTCGGCTTCGACCAGTTCACCAACATCCTCGGCGACTCCGAGTTCTGGTGGGTGACCTTCCGCACCGTCGTCTTCATGGCCGTCTGCGTGACGCTGACCATGGGCATCGGCCTGCTGATCTCCCTGCTGATGCGCCGGCTGTCCAACTGGGTGCGGCTCATCCTGACCTTCTGCCTGATCGCCGCCTGGTCGATGCCGCTGATGGTCGCCGCCTCCATCTTCCGGTTCATGGCCGACTCCGACTACGGCCTCATCAACACCCTCATCGCGAAGGTCGTCGGCGAGGACTGGCTCGGCCACAACTGGTACCTCGACCCGATCCAGGGCTTCGCGATCATCACGCTGCTGGTCGTCTGGGGCGCCATCCCCTTCGTCGTCGTCACTCTGTACGCAGCCCTCACCCAGGTCCCCCAGGAACTGGAGGAAGCCGCCTCGCTCGACGGCGCCACCGGCTTCGGCATCTTCCGCTACGTGACCTGGCCGGTCATCAAGCCGGTCTTCAGCATGGTCGCCACGCTGTCGGTGATCTGGGACTTCAACGTCTTCGGCCAGATCTGGCTGCTGCGCGGCAGCAAGCCGGAGCCCGAGTACGAGACCCTCGGCCTCTACTCCTACTCGAAGGCCTTCGACTCCACCTCCTTCAGCCAGGGCACCGCGATCGCCCTGATCACGGTGATCCTGCTGTCCGCGGTGGCCGTGTACTACCTGCGCCAGCTCATGAAGACGGGAGAGGTCGAATGAGCACCACGACCGACACACCACAGGTCCTGCGCCCGGACCGCAAGAACACCCGGGTCGGCCTGAACATCCTCGGCCTCGGTATCTCGCTGGTCATGGTCTTCCCGGTCTACTGGCTGGTCGTCAGCGCCCTGCGGCCCAGCCGCGAGATCCGCTCGTACGACCAGACCCTGTGGCCCTCGTCGATCACCTTCGACAACTTCGTCAAGGCCACGGAGCAGCCGAACTTCGGCACCGCGATCCAGTCCAGCCTGATCGTCTCGATCACCGCCGTCGTCGGCGGCATGATCATCGCCACCCTGGCGGCCCTGGCCATCGGCCGGTTCCGCTTCTTCGGCCGCAAGCCCCTGCTCCTGATCATGATCCTGGTCCAGATGCTGCCGCCCACGGCGATGCTCATCCCGATCTACGCCCAGCTCAACGCCATGGGCGGCATCGACGAGTACTGGAGCCTGATCGTCGTCTACCTGGTCTCCACGCTGCCGTTCGCGACGATCATGATCCGCGGCTTCGTGGTGAACATCCCGGTGGAGCTGGAGGAGTCCGCCATGGTGGACGGCTGCACCCGCTTCGGCGCCTTCCGCCGCGTGATCCTCCCGCTGCTCGCCCCCGGCCTCGCCGCCGCGTCGATCTTCGCGCTGGTGAACGCCTGGAACGAGTACCTCTTCGCCTACATCCTGATCAACGACAACTCCAAGTACACGCTCAACGTCTGGCTGATGACCTTCACCAGCGAGCGCGGTACGGACTACGGTGCCCTGATGGCGGCGTCGACCATGATCGCCCTCCCGGTCGTCATCTTCTTCATGTTCGTGCAGAAGAAGATGGCCGCGGGCCTCACCTCCGGCGCCGTGAAGGGATAACGCCGCCCCATGACCACCCTCACATCCGCCACGGACACCGTCACCCGCGACGCCCTCGCCGTCCTGCAGCCCGGCTTCACGGGCACCACGGCGCCTGAGTGGCTGCTGCGCCGGGTCGGCGAAGGACTGTCCTCCGTCGGCCTGTTCGGCCGCAACATCGAGACGCCCGAGCAGCTCGCCGCGCTCACCGCCCAGCTCAGGGCCGAGCGGGACGACGTGCTCGTCGCCATCGACGAGGAGGGCGGCGACGTCACCCGCCTTGAGGTGCGGCACGGCTCGTCCTTCCCCGGCAACCTGGCGCTCGGCGCTGTGGACGACGCCGAGCTGACCCGGGCCGTCGCCCACGAGCTGGGCCGCCGGCTCGCCGAGTGCGGGGTCAACCTCAACTGGGCCCCGTCCGCGGACGTCAACTCCAACCCGGGCAACCCCGTCATCGGCGTCCGCTCCTTCGGCGCCGACCCGCACCTGGTCGCCCGGCACACCGCCGCGTACGTCGAGGGCCTCCAGGCCGCCGGCGTCGCCGCCTGCACCAAGCACTTCCCGGGGCACGGCGACACCGCGGTCGACTCGCACCACGCGCTGCCGCGCATCGACGTCGACCTGGCGACCCTGCACGCCCGGGAGCTCGTGCCGTTCCGGGCGGCCATCGCGGCCGGCTCCAAGTCGGTGATGAGCGCGCACATCCTGCTGCCCGCGCTCGACCCGCACCGCCCGGCGACCCTCAGCCCCCAGATCCTGACGGGTCTGCTGCGCCAGGAGCTGGGGTACGAGGGCCTCATCGTGACCGACGCCGTGGAGATGCAGGCCATCGCCTCGACGTACGGGATCGAACGCGGCTCCGTCCTCGCCGTCGCGGCCGGTGCCGACGCGCTCTGCGTCGGCGGCGGGCTCGATGACGACAGCACCGTGCTGCGGCTGCGCGACGCGCTCGTCGCGGCGGTGCGCTCCGGCGAACTCCCCGAGGAGCGGCTCGCCGACGCCGCTGCCCGGGTCCGCGCCCTCGCGTCCTGGACGCGGGAGGCCCGGGGGGCCGTACGGGAGCCGGGCGCGGCAGTGCAGGAGGGGACCGCGCCCGGCACCGCACGGAGCACCGGCGTCGCGTCGGACATCGGCCTGGTCGCCGCCCGCCGCGCGGTGAAGGTGACCGGCACGGCCGAGCCGCTCACCGGTCCGGCGTACGTGGCCGCCCTCACTCCGGTCGCGAACATCGCGGTCGGCGACGAGACCCCGTGGGGCCTCGCGGCCGAGCTGACCCGGCTGGTCCCCGGCACGGAGACCGACACGTACGACGGCGCGTCCGAGGCCCCGGCCGAGGCCGCGCTGCGGGCCGCGGGGGAGCGGCGCATCGTCGCCGTGGTCCGCGACGCGCACCGTCACGCGTGGATGGGCGAGGCCCTGGACGCGCTGCTCGCGGCGCGCCCGGACACGATCGTGGTCGAGATGGGCGTCCCCCAGGCCGAGCCCCGGGGAGCCCTGCACATCGCCACCCACGGCGCCGCCCGCGTCTGCGGCCAGGCGGCGGCGGAGATCATCGCGGCCTCCGCGTAACCCGGACACACGTGAGAGGGCCGGGACACCAGCGCGGTGTCCCGGCCCTCTCGCGTACGGCGGAAACGCGACGAGCTACAGCCCCTGCCAGGCCGGCTTCGCCGCGTACGTCGCGCGGAAGTAGTCCGCCAGCTTCAGCTTCGACGCGGCGGCCTCGTCGACCACCACCGTCGCGTGCGGGTGCAGCTGGAGCGCCGAGGCGGGCACGATCGAGGCGACCGGTCCCTCGACCGTCGCCGCCACCGCGTCCGCCTTGCCCTCGCCCGTCGCGAGCAGGATCGGGTGGCGGGCCTCCAGGATCGTGCCGATGCCCTGGGTGATGACGTGGTGCGGCACCTGGTCGATGTCGTTGTCGAAGAAGCGCGCGTTGTCGACCCGGGTCTGCTCGGTGAGCGTCTTGATCCGGGTGCGGGAGGCGAGCGAGGAGCACGGCTCGTTGAAGCCGATGTGCCCGTCGGTGCCGATGCCCAGCAGCTGGAGGTCGACGCCGCCGGCCTCGGCGAGCGCCTTGTCGTACGCCTCGCAGGCTGCCTGGACGTCCTCGGCGGAGCCGTCGGGGCCCATGAACGCGGCCTCGGAGAGACCGAGGGGCTCGACGACCTCGCGCAGTACCACGGAGCGGTACGACTCCGGGTGGCCCGCCGGCAGTCCCACGTACTCGTCGAGCTGGCAGACACGGGCGCGTGAGGCGTCCACGGCGCCGGAGCGGACCTTCTCCGCGAGGGCCTGGTAGATGGGCAGCGGGGTGGAGCCGGTGGCTACGCCGAGAAGGGCGTCGGGCTTGCGGCTCAGCAGGGCGCCGATGGCCCCCGCGATCAGTTCGCCGCCTGCCTTGGCGTCCGGGACGATGACAACTTCCACGCGGGGCCTGCCGATCCGATCGAAGAATGACAAAGGATGACTATGTGGTATAGACCAATCAAGCTCCTAATCTAGCAGATCCGGCCCGCCCCCACACGGCCCGTACCGGCACCCGGACGCCTCACCGGGCCCCGCCCCGCCATCCCGCCGGCCGCCGTCCGCTGGCGACCCCTGTGCGCCCCGTGTTCGACTGGTCCGACGCATCGCGACACCCCGGGAGGCATCAGACATGTCCGCCAACGACCCGGCCGGCGGCGAGTGGCCCGGCCGCATCATGTCCGGCGAGATGGCCGAGCAGCCCGGGATGCTCGCCCGCATCCTGGAACGCGGCGCGCCCGTCGTCCGGGAGACCGCCGAGCGGATCGCCGCCAGGAACCCGCGCTTCGTCCTGCTCACCGCCCGCGGCACCTCCGACAACGCCGCGCTCTACGCCAAGTACCTGCTGGAGATCACGATGGGGCTGCCCTGCGGGCTGGCCTCGATGTCCACGACCACGGCGTACGGCGCGAAGCCGGACCTCCGCGACGTCCTGGTCGTCACCGTCAGCCAGTCCGGCGGCTCGCCCGACCTGGTGGCGTCGACCAGGGCCGCCCGGGAGGCGGGCGCGGTGACGCTGGCCGTGACCAACAACCCGGACTCGCCGCTCGCGGCCGTCTCCGAATACCACATCGACATCCTGGCCGGCCCGGAGAAGGCGCTGCCCGCCACCAAGACGTACACCGCGTCCCTGCTCTCGCTGTACCTGTTCGTCCAGGGGTTGCGCGGCGGCGACGGCTCGGCGGCCGCCGTCCTGCCCGACCTCGCCGAGACGGTGCTCGCACGCAAGGACGAGGTGCGGACCCTGGCCGCGCGCTACCGCTTCGCCGAACGCATGGTCATCACCTCGCGCGGCTACGGCTACCCCACGGCCAAGGAGGCGGCCCTGAAGCTCATGGAGACGAGCTACATCCCCGCCCTCTCGTACTCCGGCGCAGACCTGCTGCACGGCCCGCTCGCGATGGTCGACAACATCTCGCCGGTGATCGCAGTGGTGCCCGACGGCCGGGGCGGCGAGGCCCTGCGGCCCGTCCTGGACCGGCTGCGCGGCCGGGGCGCCGATCTCTTCGTCGTCGGGCCGAAGGCCCAGGTGGCGGCGGCGTCCGCGGGGTTCGTGCTGCCGACGGCCGGGGTCGAGGAGGAGGTCCAGCCGGTGCTGGAGATCCTGCCGCTCCAGATGCTGGCGTACGAGGTGACGATCGCCCGGGGCCAGGACCCGGACGCGCCGCGCGCGCTCGCGAAGGTCACCGAGACCCGCTGAGGCGGGGAAGGCAGGGCCTGGAAAAACCCGCGGGCCGCGGCGCCGGGCCGGGACCCTCAGCCCGACCAGCACCGCAGCCCGGAGTAGGGCCGCCCTCGCGGGCGGCCGGCTCGGCCGGCGGTGTGCGGTGCCCCCGGCCGGGGAGAGGCACCTGCGCAGTCAGGGCAGAGAGCGCGGGCACCTCGTCCGCCCTCCTGTGCGGGGAGAGCGGAGGCTCCTACATCAAGCATTGTGGACTAGACCATTAGTCCCTGTCCATCCGTGCGACACGTCAATCCAGTCCCTTCCTCCCCGCACGTACGGGCAGGGCTTCCGGTTCGGACCGGCACGCATCCACGGGTACGCTCGCACACGTGCCCTCCATGAACGACCTCGTACGCCAGCACACCGCCCTGAGTGACACCGACCTCGAGTGGCTCCACCTGCTGGTCTCGGAGTGGCAGTTGCTCTCCGACCTCTCCTTCGCCGACCTCGTGCTGTGGGTCCCCACCCGCGACGGCACCCGCTACGTCTCCGTCGCCCAGATGCGGCCCAACACCGGCCCCACCTCCTACCAGGACGACATGGTCGGCCACCTGGTCCCGCGCGGCCGCCGCCCGCTGCTGGACGCCGCCCTGGACGAGGGCCGGATCGTGCGCGAGGGCGACCCGGAGTGGCGCGAGGAGGTCCCCGTACGGGTCGAGTCGATCCCCGTACGCCGGGAGGGCCGGGTGCTCGGCGTCATCGCGCGCAACACCAACCTCCTCACCGTGCGCACCCCCTCGCGGCTGGAGCTGACCTACCTCCAGTCCGCCTCCGACCTCGCGCAGATGATCGCCGCCGGCTCCTTCCCCTTCCCCGGCCAGCAGGTCGACATGGACGCGTCCCCGCGCGTCGGCGACGGCCTGGTCCGGCTCGACGCCGACGGGGTCGTCCAGTACGCCAGCCCCAACGGCCTCTCCGCCTACCACCGCCTCGGCCTCGCCTCCGACCTCGTCGGCCAGCACCTCGGCCAGATCACCGCCGAACTCGCCCCGTCCCGGGGCCCGGTGGACGAGGCCCTGGTCAAACTGGCCAGCGGCTACGCGCCCCGGGAGTTCGAGGTCGAGTGCGCGGGCGGGGTGATCCAGCTGCGCGCGATCCCGCTCAAGCCCAAGGGCGTCCGTATCGGCTCCCTGGTCCTCCTGCGCGACGTGACGGAACTGCGCCGCCGCGAGCGCGAGTTGATCACCAAGGACGCCACCATCCGGGAGATCCACCACCGGGTGAAGAACAACCTCCAGACGGTCGCCGCCCTGTTGCGGCTCCAGGCCCGCCGGATGGACTCCCCGCAGGGCCGGGAGGCGCTCAACGAGGCGGTCCGGCGCGTCGGTTCGATCGCCATCGTGCATGAGACGCTGTCCCAGAACCTGGACGAGCGGGTGGAGTTCGACGACATCGCGGACCGGGTGATCGCGATGGTGGCCGAGATCTCGCCGGGCAAGGTCACCTGCCGTCGTACGGGACGCTTCGGTGTGCTCGACGCTGAGGTGGCCACCCCGCTCGCGATGGTCCTCACCGAGGTGCTGCAGAACGCACTGGAACACGCCTTCTCCGTCGCCGAGTCGGGCACGGTCGAGGTCTCCGCCGTCCGGGGCGGCTCGCCCGCCGAGGGGCGGCTGCTCATCACGGTCCAGGACGACGGCTGCGGTCTGCCCGAGGGCTTCGACCCGCAGAAGGCCGGCAACCTCGGCCTCCAGATCGTCCGCACGCTGGTCGAGGGGGAGCTCGGCGGCACCTTCGGCATGGTCCCGGCGCCGGAGCGCGGGACGCAGGTCGTCCTCGACATCCCGGTCAGCAACGAGAAGTAGCGGGGCCCGTGCACGGCAGAGAGCCCGGACCGTTGGTGAACGGTCCGGGCTCTCTGGTCAGACATGCGCTTCGGGGGTACTGCGCGCTGCGACTCGGGGGGCGGGGTGGTACGTACGCGCTGTACGCGCCGCCTGGCTCAGGTTCGTAGCGGTGGCGTCGGTCAGGCGCTGGCGTTGCGCGCCCGGTTGCGAGCGGCGCGGCGCTTCATTGCGCGGCGCTCGTCCTCGCTGAGGCCACCCCAGACGCCGGAGTCCTGGCCGGACTCGAGCGCCCACTGCAGGCACTGCTCCATGACGGGGCAGCGACGGCAGACGGCCTTGGCTTCCTCGATCTGCAGCAGCGCAGGACCGGTGTTGCCGATGGGGAAGAACAGCTCCGGGTCTTCCTCACGACAAACGGCGTTGTGACGCCAGTCCATGGCTGCTACCTCTCCTTGGTGTTACGTACTGTGGCTTGTGAATGTGAACGCTTTCACGAATCCCCCCGCAGGTGTAGGCCCGACGCCCAGATGAACTGGTTGTGGTCCTGTGAAGTGAGGAGGGGTTCTGGCTCTCAGTGGAGGCCGTTGTTGCGGGCCGTCCCGATCGCCATGTAGAGATTCGCAAACCTCGGCGACGGATACAACCCCTTCCGGAAAGTTTTTTTTGATTCCTCGGTGTCGGCTAGGTCACAGCCGTACTTCTAGAGGGTGGAAGCCAGTCCAAACGTTCGAGTTAAAGGACTTTGGTCCCTTCCACTCACACAATCACACGCAGTGCACGGCGTACGCCTGTGAACGTCACACTCGTACGCACCCCGAGGTGGTCACCGTCCATCTGGAAGGGCAGTGGAACCTTTGAATGCAAGGTGAAGTCCGTGAGGTCGTGCCGTGAAACCGCGTGCTTGCCCCGGGGGCCCTTGTCCGGGCTCGACATGAGCAGCTGGGTGGCATACCGGCCGACCGCCGCCGTCGACAGTTTCCGCAGGCCCAGCACGTCCAGGGCGGTGTCGAATGAGGCCTTCGGGGCCGCGTACACCGGCCGGTTCCCCAGGTACGTCCAGGGCGCCGTGTTGCAGATTATGGAGAGCGCGAGATCGGTGACCGGCTCCTCGCCGGGCACGTCGAGCGTTATCACACCCTGCCTCCGGTGCGGCTCGTCCAGGAACTGCCGGAGCACCTGGCGCACGTACAGGGCATGGGTCGAACGCTTGCCGCGCTCCCGCTGCTGTTCGACCCGGCCGACCACCCCGGCGTCGAATCCGAGGCCGGCGCAGAAGGTGAACCAGCGCTCCGGCACCGCCTCGTCCTCCGTGCCCGGCGTCCCGGCCGCGAGGCCCAGGCCCACCGTGCGTTCGGTCCGGTTCGCCAGCGCGTCCAGAATGGCGCCGGTCGCCTCCACCGCGTCGTTCGGCAGACCGAGGGCGCGCGCGAAGACGTTGGTGGAGCCGCCGGGCACCACGGCCAGCTTCGGCAGGCTGTCGAGGTCCGGGCCCCGGTGCAGCAGCCCGTTCACGACCTCGTTGACCGTGCCGTCGCCGCCGAGCGCCACCACGAGGTCGATGTCGTCGCCGTCGGCGGCCCGCCGGGCCAGGTCGCGGGCGTGCCCGCGGTACTCCGTGGTGACGGCCTCCAGCTTCATCTCGCTGGCCAGCGCGTGGATCAGCACGTCACGGGTCCGCGCACTGGTGGTGGTGGCGGCTGGATTGACCACAAGAAGTGCGCGCATGTCTGCCAGCCTACCTACCACGGGGTACCGGCCTGAAGTCCTGCCCGCCGGCCCTCACGCTCGGTGACGAGACGGCGGCGGGAGGCGGCGCGTCGACCCCGGCTTTCCATTCCGGCGGCCGGGATGCCAACCTGCAAGGGTGAGTACTCAGCAGAACGCGCCCTCGCCGGCCCCCTCGGCCGGCCCGGCGAAGCCCGCCAGGATCACCCTGGTGGCCGGGCTGAACGCCCTCGAAGGCGCCGCCCTCGTCATCGGCGGGATCTACATGCTGGTGATGGGGCTGCTGGGCCGCCCCGACAGCCCCGAGCAGGCCGAGATGGGCGGTCTGACGGTGATCGCGCTCGGCCTCATCCCGCTCTTCGCCGCCCGCGGCCTGCTGCGCCGCCGCAGCTGGAGCCGCGGCCCCGCGCTCATCACCCAGATCATCGCGCTGCCGGTGGCCTGGACGCTGCTGCGCTCCCACGGCGTGCTCATCCCGGCCGGGATCGTGCTCGCGGCGGTGGCGCTGACCGCGCTCTGCCAGCTGGTCAGGCCCGCCACCATCGAGGCCCTGGGCATCCGGGGGCCGGGCGCGGCGCCCGACGCGGACACCGGCGACGCCTGACCGCCCGCCGACGCGCGAGGAGGCCGCCGGGGACGTCCCCGGCGGCCTCCTCGCGTACCGCGGCGCCTACTCCTCGACGAGCAGCCGCTCGCGCAGCTGCGCCAGCGTGCGGGCCAGCAGCCGCGAGACGTGCATCTGCGAGATGCCGACCTCCTGCGCGATCTGCGACTGGGTCATGTTGCCGAAGAACCGCAGCAGCAGAATCCGCTTCTCCCTCGGCGGCAGGTCCTCCAGGAGCGGCTTCAGCGACTCCCGGTACTCGACGCCCTCCAGCGCCTCGTCCTCGGAGCCCAGCGTGTCCGCGACGGCCGGCGACTCGTCGTCGGTGTCCGGCACGTCCAGCGAGAGCGTGCTGTACGCGTTGGCCGACTCCAGGCCCTCCAGGACCTCCTCCTCGGAGATCCCCAGCCGCTCCGCCAGCTCGTGCACCGTCGGCGAGCGGCCGTGCAGCTGGGAGAGCTCCGCGGTCGCCGAGGTCAGCGAGAGCCGCAGCTCCTGGAGGCGGCGCGGCACCCGCACCGCCCAGCCCTTGTCGCGGAAGTGCCGCTTGATCTCCCCGACGACCGTCGGCGTCGCGTACGTCGAGAACTCGACGCCGCGGTCCGGGTCGAACCGGTCGACGGACTTGATCAGCCCGATCGTGGCGACCTGGGTCAGGTCGTCCAGCGGCTCCCCGCGGTTGCGGAAGCGCCGGGCCAGGTGCTCGACCAGCGGCAGATGCATCCGCACCAGCCGGTTGCGCAGCTCGGCGCGCTCCGGCGACCCGTCGGGGAGCTCGCGCAGCTCGATGAAGAGTGCCCGCGCCCCGCTGCGGTCGTTTGGATCGTGGTGTCCGTGCTCGCTCATCTGGCCTGCCCGCTCCGCCTGCGACTGCTCCACCGCGACCGTAATGCCGGCAGGCCCGTTCGCCCCGTCCACCGCACGGGGCAGGTCGGCCCCGTCCACCGGATGAGGCAGGGCCTGCTGCTCCGGGACGCCTGCCGCGCGCACCGCCCCCGGTCGGATCGTCTCGTCCCGCACAGGACCGTCCCCGTTCCCGTTGCTCACGCCGGCCCGGGTCCCGCGCCGCGCTGTTTGTACAGGCTGATGCTGACCGTACGGTCGTCGGCGACCGAGGAGTCGACCTTCCCGGCCAGCGCGGAGAGCACCGTCCAGGCGAAGGTGTCGCGCTCCGGGGCGCGGCCGTCGGTGGTCGGGGCCGCGACCGTCACCTCGAGTGAATCGTCGATGAGACGGAACACGCAGCTGAGGACGGAGCCGGGCACGGCCTGCTGGAGCAGGATCGCGCAGGCCTCGTCGACCGCGATGCGAAGGTCCTCGATCTCGTCGAGAGTGAAGTCCAAGCGTGCTGCGAGACCGGCCGTGGCCGTGCGCAGCACCGACAGGTAGGCACCCGCAGCGGGCAGCCGGACCTCTACGAAGTCCTGATTCCCGGGCTCGCCTGCGATCTGGGACACCCTCACCTCCAAGGTGGCACAAACTCATTCGAGGTTCCGGGAAGAACGCCCGGAGCCATGCGGTACGTCTTCGGTTCTCGGTCCGGCGACGCTATCGCGATCCATGATGCCGTGTCGCCGGAACCCCTTCCCGTGGCTGTCACTCATGGTAGGCCCATGCGTACGCACAGTGGCTAGGGGTCTGCGTCGGTCAATTACGAACAACGGGCGCCGGTTTGACGTACCCGTGCGTCAGACGATCGAACCGTCGACAAAGCACCAACGCCAGTTCTCGCCCGGTTCGAAGCTCCGCATCACCGGGTGGCCGGTCTGCTCGAAGTGTCCCGTGGCGTGCCGTCCGGGCGAGGAGTCGCAGCAGCCGACATGGCCGCAGCTCAGGCACAGGCGCAGCTGTACGGGGTGGGTGCCGGCCGCCAGGCACTCGGGGCAGGTCTCCCCGAGGGGCGCGGGTTCGGGGCGCGGCAGGTCCGGTACATGCGTGCACACACTCATGATGGCCAGGTTACGACGGATGCGAGGATCATGAGATGGACGCATTGCCCCTGGTGGCGCTGGTCGCCGGCAGCGCCGCGACGGCCGGCCTCGCCCGCCGCGCACCGGTGCCGGCCCCCCTTCTGCTGGTGGCCGTCGGCCTGATCGCCTCGTACGTGCCCGGGGTGCCGACGTACACCCTGGACGCGCACATCGTGCTCCCGCTGCTGCTGCCGCCCCTGCTCCACACGGCCGCCGTGGACAGCTCCTACCTCGATCTGCGGGCCAACCTGCGGCCCGTGGCGCTGCTCTCGGTGGGGTACGTGCTGTTCGCGACGGTCGCGGTGGGGTGGCTGGCGCATCTGCTGGTGCCCGACCTGCCGCTGACCGCCGCGCTGGTGCTGGGAGCCGTGATCGCCCCGCCGGACGCCGTCACCGCCGCGGCCATCGCCCGCCGGGTGGGGCTGCCCGCGCGCGTCACGACGATCCTGCAGGGCGAGTCCCTGGTCAACGACGCCACCGCGATCACCGCGTACAAGGTGGCGCTCGCCGCCGCGGTGGGCGAGGGCATCAGCTGGGGCGCGGGGGTCCGGGAATTCCTGCTGGCCTCGGTCGGTGGTGTGGGGGCCGGCCTGCTGCTGATGGTCCCGCTGCACTGGCTGCGCACCCGTCTCAGGGAGCCGCTCCTCCAGAACACCCTTTCCCTGCTGATCCCGTTCGTGGCGTACGCGGCGGCCGAGCGCGTGCACGCCTCCGGGGTGCTCGCCGTGGTCGTCGTCGCGCTGTACCTGGGCCACCGCTCCTGGCAGGTCGACTTCGCCACCCGGCTCCAGGAGGCCGCCGTCTGGAAGATGGTCGCCTTCGTCCTGGAGTCCGCGGTGTTCGCGCTGATCGGCCTCCAGCTGCCGTTCGTGCTCAAGGGGCTCGGCACGTACTCCGTGGCGGACGCCTTCGGTTACGCGGTGCTGGTCTTCCTCGCGGTCGTGGTGGTGCGCTTCGTCTGGGTCTACCCGGCGACCTACCTGCCCCGGTGGCTGTCGCGGCGCATCAGGGAGCGGGAAACCGGTACGGACTGGACCTCGCCGCTCATCGTCGGCTGGGCCGGGATGCGCGGGGTCGTCTCGCTCGCCGTCGCGTTCTCCGTCCCGCTCGTCACGGCCGACGGCGCGGCGTTCCCGGCCCGCAACCTGGTGCTGTTCCTGACGTTCACCACCGTCATCGGCACGCTGGTGGTCCAGGGGCTCACGCTGCCGCTCCTGGTGCGCGTGCTGAAGCTCCCGGGCCGGGACCGGCAGGCCGAGACCCTGGCCGAGGCGCAGGCCCAGAACGAGGCGTCCACGGCCGCCGATGCCCGCCTGAACGACCTGCTCACCGACGAGCGCAACCGGCTGCCCCAGCCGCTCGCCGACCGCCTGCGCACCGTCCTGGAACGCCGCCGCAACGCCGTGTGGGAACGGCTCGGCGCGGCCAATCCGGTCACCGGCGAGTCGGCGGACGACACCTACCGGCGGCTGGCCGGCGAGATGATCGAGACCGAGCGCGAGGTCTTCGTACGGCTCCGGGACGAGCGCAGGATCGACGACGAGATGATGCGGACCCTGCTGCGCCGGCTGGACCTGGAGGAAGCGGCGGCCTACCGGGAGGAGTCGTCCTAGACGTCGTCCGTCTCGTCGGGGCGGCCGGTGATCACGGCCGCGACCGCGGTCCCGGCGGGGAAGGCGCCCTCCTCGGCCAGCACCGTGAGGGCGTGCAGCATTTTGGCCACATACAGTCGCTCCACGGGCAGCCCGTGGCGGTCCTCGAAATCCCTTGCGAAGGCGTGCAGGGCGGGTGTCGTACGGGCGTACCCGCCGAAGTGGAACCGCTCGTCCAGCCACCAGTCGCCCGCCGGGCCGCCGAACGCCTCGCGCTGGAGCTCCCGTACCGCCTCGCCCAGGAAGCCGCCGCGCAGGACCGGGACGCCGAGGGCGCGCTGTCCGGGCCCGAGCCCGGCGGCCAGCCCGGCCAGCGTGCCGCCGGTGCCGCAGGCCACCGCCGCCACGCCGGCCACGCCCCGCAGTTCCCGGCCGAGCGCGGCGCAGCCCCGGGCCGCGAGGGCGTTGCTGCCGCCCTCCGGGACGACCTCGCAGTCCCCGTACAGCTCCAGCAGCCCGGCCAGGACCGCCGGGTCGGCCTTGGCGCGGTACGTCGCCCGGTCCACGAAGTGCAGCCGCATGCCGTCGGCGGCGCACCGGGCGAGCGAGGGGTTGAGGGGCCGGTGGGCCAGCTCGTCGCCGCGTACGACGCCGATGGTGCGGAATCCGAGGAGGCGGCCCGCGGCGGCGGTGGCGCGCAGGTGGTTGGAGTAGGCGCCGCCGAAGGTCAGCACGGGGCGCCCGGCGGCGGCCGCCAGATTGGGCGCGAGTTTGCGCCATTTGTTGCCCGGCAGATCCGGGTGGATCAGGTCGTCGCGCTTGAGCAGCAGCGTCACCCCGTGCCGGGCGAAGCGCTCGTCATCGGCCGGCTGCACGGGCGACGGGAGCACCGGGCGCAGCCGGGATCCGGGAGAGGGGGCGGACATGTGCTCCATTGTGGCGGCGGGTGCCGCCCGGGTTCATTTGAGGCGGTCGTGGATACGGTCGCGCATGTCGCCCATCGCGAAGCCCTTCGGGTCCACCTTGCCGGGCTGCCACTCGCGGTGCCCGATGACCGAACGGGCGGTCCAGCCGTGGTGGCGGCAGATGGCCGCCGAGACCTTCTCGACGGCTTCGAGCTGGGCGTCCGGCCAGGGGTCCTTGCCGTCGCCGAGGTTCTCGCACTCGAAGCCGTAGAAGTGCCGGTTGCCGTCGGTGTTGGTCTCGTTGTCGTGGGGCAGGTGCTTCTTCTCCGCGACGACGGCGCGCAGGACGTCGTCGTCGCCCATGCCCGCGTGGTTGGTCCGCCCGTAGCCGACCAGGTGGACCCGGCCGTCCTTGGCGATGACGCCGTGGCACAGAGGGCCCGGCAGGTCGGGGTGGCCGTCGCGGCACATCTTCACGGTGGCATCGGTCCCCTTGGTGACGGAGTGATGGATCATCACCCCGTTGACAGGGCCCCAGTGGCCCTTGTGGTTCCGGTTGTGGCTGCGCCAGTCGCCGACCTCGACGACGGTGAGCCCTTCCTTCTTGAGTGCGGCGAGGAATGCGCTCGCGGACATGGGTGAGGACATGGCCGGCTCCTTTTGTGCGTGTGGGAGCGGTTCTACCCGGCCGGAAGGGCCCCGACCGGTCGCGGAGCGACGGCGGGGCCCTGTTCGGATGCTGTGCGAGCGGATTCGGTCAACTCGCGGTGTGCTTCTCGGTCAGGAGGCGAGCCACAGGTCGGGGCCGAACACCTCGTAGTGGATGTCGGAGGCCGGGACGCCCTTGGCGAGCAGCTGGGTGCGCACCGACCGCATGAAGGGCAGCGGGCCGCAGAGGTAGGCGTGGGTGCCCGAGGCGATGACGAGACCGCTCAGGTCGACGAGCCCGGCGCGGTTGGCGGGGTGGCCGTCGGCCGGGTTCTCGTACCAGAAGTGGGCGGCCGCGTCGGGGAGCTTGGCGGTGAGCGCCGTGTGGTCGGTGCGCAGAGCGTGGTCGGCCGGGGATCGGTCGCCGTGCACGACGGTGACCGGGGCGCGGTGCCCGGCCTCGGCGAGGTGCTCCAGCATCGACAGGATCGGGGTGCAGCCGATGCCCGCGGAGGCCAGCAGCAGGGGCGCCTCATCGGAGGCGAGCACGAGGTCGCCGTACGGGGCGGAGACCCGGAGCCGGTCACCGGCGCGGACGTGGGCGTGCAGGTGCCGGGAGACCTCGCCGTCCGGGGTGCCGCCGCCGTGCACCCGCTTGACGGTGATCGAGCGGAGTGCCGAGCCGGGGGCGCTGGAGAGGCTGTACTGGCGGATCTGGCGGGCGCCGTCCGGGAGTTCGACCTGTACGGAGACGTACTGGCCGGGGCGGAAGGCGGGGGCCGGGGAGCCGTCGGCGGGGCGGATGCGGAACCGGGCGACGTCGTCGGTCTCCTCGGTGCGCGAGACGACCTCCCACTCGCGCCAGACGTCACCGGCGACGACGCCCTGCTCCGCGTACAGCCGCTCCTCGATGGCGATCAGGGCGTTGGCCATCAGCCAGTAGACCTCGTCCCAGGCGGCGGCGACCTCGGGGGTCACCGCGTCGCCGAGGACCTCGGCTATCGCGGCGAACAGGTGGGTGTGGACGACCTGGTACTGGGCCGGGGTGATGCCGAGCGAGGCGTGCTTGTGCGCGATGCGGCTGAGCATCACGTCCGGGCGGGTGTCGGGCTGCTCGACCAGCTGGGTCGCGAACGCGGCGATGGAGCCGGCGAGCGCCTGGCGCTGGGCGCCGGAGGCCTGGTTGCCGCGGTTGAACAGGTCGCGCAGCAGTTCCGGGTGGGCGTCGAAGAGCTTGCGGTAGAAGAGATCGGCGATGTCCCCGATGGCCGCGCCGACGGCGGGGAGGGTCGCGCGGACGGTGGCGGTGGATGACTCGGAGAGCATCGGTGACTCCTCGGATGTTGAATTGGCATCTGAGATGCGTATTTAAGGACAGTGTAGGAACAGGGCCGGCGGCCCGTTGCGGCGGGGGTCAGTTCAGGGGCGGCGGGCCACTGCTGATGCCGATCAGCAGGGGGCCGGTGGGTGCCGCGGTCAGCTCGGCGATCGTCAGCGCGTCCAGTGAGGCGTAGAACGCCTCCTGGGCCTCGCGCAGTGCCCCGCGCAGCCGGCAGGCGGCCCGCAGCGGACAGGGCGTGGAGCCCTCGCAGTCGACGACGTCGCCGGACTCCTCCAGCTCGCGGGCGAGTCCGCCGACCGAGGCGGTGCGGCCGGCCTCGGTGAGGGTGAGCCCGCCGCCGCGGCCCCGTCGCGCCTCGACCAGGCCGAGGTGCTGGAGGCGGGCCACGACCTTGGCGGCGTGCGAGTACGGCACCTCCATGGTCGCCGCCACCTCGCGGGTGGTCGGCGGGTCCTCGTGCTTCACGACGGCGAGGCGCATCAGTACGCGCAGCGCCACGTCGGTGAATCTGGTCAGCCGCATGACGGCCAGGCTAGGTTAATTGGCATCCTGTATGCAAATTAAAGCCTGATCGGGCCATCGCGCAGCGTTGTGCCCCGCCCAAAGACCGAATAGTCACACTCTTTTGTGTAATGGCGTGCCCCGTCCTCGTGCTGCAAGTGTTCTTCCCGCAGGTCAGCCGATAGATCGAGAGGACGACAGATGTCCGTTGGTGAAGAGGTTCAGAACGTGCAGGTGCCGCCGCAGCAGAGTCTCGGCACGGCGGCCGCGCGGAACCTCGCGACGACCACCAAGTCCGCTCCGCAGATGCAGGAGATCACCTCACGGTGGCTGCTGAAGATGCTGCCGTGGGTCCAGGTGCAGGGCGGTACGTACCGGGTGAACCGCCGGCTGAGCTACTCGGTCGGCGACGGCCGAGTGACGTTCGTCCAGACCGGGGACCGGGTGACGGTCATCCCCGCGGAGCTGGGAGAGCTCCCCGCCCTGAGGGGCTTCGGGGACGAGGAGGTGCTCGCCGAGCTGGCCCGGAGGTGCGAGCAGCGCGACATCCCGGCCGGGCAGCTCCTGGCGACGGAGGGCGAGGCGGCCGACCGGGTCTACCTGCTGGCGCACGGCAAGGTCGAGAAGGTCGGCACCGGCCCCTACGGGGACGAGACGGTGCTCGGAGTCCACGCGGACGGGGCCTACTTCGGGGACCACTCCCTCGTCGAGGGCGACGCCGTCTGGGAGTACACCGCCCGCGCGGTCACCGCGTGCACGGTGCTGGCGCTCTCGCGCGCCGACGTGCTCAACCTCGCCGAGCGGGCCGACTCGCTGCGCAGCCATCTCGCCGGGCTGCTGGCCCTCCCGCAGCAGCGCACCAACAAGTACGGCGAAGCGGAGATCGACCTGTCCGCGGGCCACGTCGGCGAGGCCGTCGTCCCACACACGTACGTGGACTACGACGCCGCGCCCCGCGAGTACGAACTGAGCGTCGCCCAGACCGTCCTGAAGGTCCACAGCCGTGTTGCGGACCTCTACAACCAGCCGATGAACCAGACCGAGCAGCAGTTGCGGCTCACGGTCGAGGCGCTGCGCGAGCGCCAGGAGCACGAGCTGATCAACAACCGGGAGTTCGGCCTGCTCAACAACTGCGACTACGGCCAGCGGCTCCAGCCGCACGACGGCGTGCCCAGCCCCGACGACATGGACGAACTGCTCTCGCGCCGGCGCGGATCCAAGCTCTTCCTCGCCCACCCGCGCGCCATCGCCGCCTTCGGCCGCGAGTGCAACAGGCGCGGCCTCGTGCCGGAGAGCGTCGACATCGGCGGCCACCACGTGCCGGCCTGGCGCGGCGTGCCGATCTTCCCCTCCAACAAGATCCCGGTCAGCGACGCCCGCACCACGTCGATCATCTGCATGAGGACCGGTGAGGCCGAGCAGGGCGTCATCGGCCTCCAGCAGACGGGCATCCCCGACGAGATCGAGCCCAGCCTGTCGGTCCGCTTCATGGGCATCGACGAGCAGGCGATCATCTCCTACCTCGTGACGGCCTACTACTCCGCGGCGGTCCTCGTCCCGGACGCCCTCGGTGTCCTGGAGAACGTCGAGGTCAGCCGCTGGCGGTGAGCCACCGGGCCCGGACCCGCGAGGGTCCGGGCCCCCGGCCGCGCCCGTGCGCAACCACAGCAACCACCCACGTCCCCGGCCCCCGGCGCGACAGCGGCCGAGGCGGGACGGCAACGACAGGGGTGACCGATTGACCATGACCCGAACAGACGCCGCGACCGAGGGCAACGAGGCCGCGGCGCTCCTTGAGTACACCCGGACCCTCGTCGACCCGCACCTGCGGGCGGCGGTCGCCTCCCTGCCCGGCTCGATCCGGCGCGTCGCGATGTACCACTTCGGCTGGCAGGACGCCGACGGCAGCCCGGCCGCGGGCGGCGCGGGCAAGGCGATCAGACCGGCGCTCGTCCTCGCGGCCGCCCGCGCGCTGGGCGGCGACCCGGAACAGGCCGTGCGGGCGGCCGTTGCCGTGGAGCTCGTCCACAACTTCACCCTGCTGCACGACGACGTCATCGACGAGGACCACACCCGCCGCCACCGGGCCACCGCCTGGACGGTGTTCGGCGTCCCGGACGCCGTCATCGCCGGCGACGCCATGCTGGCCCTCGCCCAGCGGCTGCTGGCCGAGGACGGCAGAACGATGTCGCCGCGCGCCTCGGCCAGACTCTCCACGTGCGTCATCGAGCTGTGCGCGGGCCAGCAGGCGGACTGCGCCTTCGAGGACCGCGACCCGGAGCAGGTCTCGCTCGACGAGTGCCTCACCATGGCGACGGCGAAGACGGGCGCGCTGCTCGGCTGCGCCTGCGCGTTGGGCGCGCTGTACGCGGGCGCCGACGAGCGGGCCGTCGGGGCCATGGACGGCTTCGGCCGGGAGGCGGGGCTCGCCTTCCAGCTGATCGACGACCTGATCGGCATCTGGGGGGACCCGGCCCAGACCGGGAAACCGGTCGGCGCGGATCTCAGCGCCCACAAGAAGTCGCTGCCCGTGGTGGCCGCGCTCACCGCGGGCGGCCCGGCCGCGGCGGAGCTCGCCGCCCTCTACCGGGGCGCGATGAACACCCGCGCGGATGTGGTCCGGGCCTCGGAGGCGGTGGACAGGGCCGGTGGCCGGGACTGGGCGCAGAGCTGCGCCGGGGACCGGATGGCGCGTGCCGTGCACCATCTGTCCCGGGCGGTCCCGGACCTCTCGGCGGCGGGCGATCTGCTCGCATTGGCGGAGTTCGTCACGCGCCGCACGCACTGACAAGTCCCCAGGTGGGAGGAGGTATCGGAGAGGAGCATCGGCCAAGCGGAGGGCGGTAGGGGCGTTGTCGGAGGCGGGAGCTACAGTCCCTGCTCATGACAGATGAGTCGTGGGCAGGGTGGTACCGGGACCGGCAGGGCTCCGACGCCGTCGTCCTCACCACCGACGGGCAGCAACTCCGCCTGCGCGTGCGGGGTGTGGACTTCGAGGGTGGCAGCTTCGACGCCCTGCGTCCGGTGGCGTCCGGTCCGGCGGAGAGCGGGATGTTCGCGCTGGCGGACGGCGTGCTGGGCGACTGCGTCCTGGAGTGGGACCTGCCGTTCCCCGTCATGGCGGAGGGGGTGGAGCGGCAGGCGACCCTCAGCTGCCTGCTGGCCCTGCGTAAACCCGACCCGTATCTCTATCTGGAACTGCGGTTCGGCGGGGCGGCCTTCGGCTCGCAGCGGGCGGAGAGCGACTTCGGGTCCGCGCTGGCCACGATCCAGCGGGAGCTGCCGCCCGGCGTCACCCTGCGGACCTGCATAGCCTGCGCGTTCTCCGACTACTTCCCGGCCCCCGACCCGGCACCCGGCCGCGGCCTCTCCGGCGGGCTCGCCTGCTTCCGGGGCGCCAAGGAGGAGTACCGGGGCACGGCCGGTGAGCGGGACGTGCTCGGGCTGTGGGAGCGGCGGACCGGATTCGTCCAGGAGGTCTGGAGCTGCCGGGAGTTCGAGCCCCGGCCGACGGAGGGCGCCGGCACGGGCCACCGGGGAGCGTTCCCGCTCGAAACGGCCTGACCGGCCCGGCCGCCCTCAACCGGCGCCGACAGGCCCGCCACCCTGTCCCGACCCGCCTCCACCGTTGCCGTCACCTCCATTGTTCTACTAGCATGCAAACAATGGAGGTTTTCATGAACCGCAAATCCGTCGCCCGCGCGTCTCTCGCCGCCCTGCCGTTCCTGCTCGCGCTCGCCGTCTGCCTGCTGCTCTTCGCCGACCGCCGTGACCGGCTGCCCGACCAGGTGGCCAGCCACTTCGTGGGCAACGGCCGGGCCGACGACTACGCCGGCCAGGGCTCGTACCTCGTCGTCACCACGGTCGTCCTGCTCGGCACCGGCCTCCTGTGGGCGGTGATGGCGTGGATCGGAAAGTTCACCGGCCGGGCCTACCGCATGACCCTCGCCTTCGGGTACGCCGTCGCCGCCTTCCTCGGCTACCTCCTGACGGTCACGCTGCTCATCAACGTGGACGCGCCCGAGGACGCGCAGGGCCGGGGGCAGGACGTCTCCTTCCCCATGTGGCACATGGCCGTGGCCCTCGGCGTGGGCGCGGTCGCCTACGGCCTCGGGCACCTGGCGGCCGCACTGGGCCCCGCCCCCGAGCCGGTCGAGGACGACGGGCCGGCCGGAAAGGGCGAGCGGATCTCGCTGCGTGCCGGGGAGGTCGCCGGATGGGCCCGCAGCGCCGGGTCCTGGTGGCTGCCGCTCACCGCGCTCCTGGTCCTCGGCGGCGGCGTCCTCCTGCTGTTCACGGCGACCTGGCCCGCCGCCCTGCCGGCCCTCGTCCTCGGGCTCCTCATGGCGACCTTCGCCCGCCCGTACGTCACCGTGGACCGGCGCGGGATCACCGTCTCCGGGCTGCTGCCCTGGCCGCGCGTCCGGGTCCCGCTGGACCGGATCGAGGCCGCGTCCAGCCGGGACATCAGCCCCCTCACCGAGTACGGCGGCTGGGGCTACCGCATCCGGCCCGGGCGCACCGGTGTCATGATTCGCTCCGGTGAGGGCATCGTGGCGCGGCTGGCGAGCGGCCGGGACTTCGCGGTGACCGTGGACGACTCGGCGACCGGTGCCGCGCTCCTCAACACCCTGATCGACCAGCGCCGAACGGACCACTGACCATGCTCTTCCGGGTCGACCCGACCTCCACCGTGCCGCTCGGCGACCAGATCGCGGCCTGCGTGCGCCGCGCCGTGGCCGACGGCGCGGCGGCCCCCGGCGAACGGCTGCCAGCCGCCCGGGTCCTGGCCGAATCGCTCGGCGTCAACGTGCACACGGTGCTGCGCGGCTACCAGCGGCTGCGCGAGGAGGGCCTGATCGAACTGCGCCGGGGCCGGGGCGCCGCCATCGCGGACGGCGCCTCCCCGCACCGCGCCCGCCTCCTCGAACGGATCCGCGAGACGGTCGGCGAGGCCCGGGGGCTCGGCCTGACGAGCGACGAACTCCTGGCCCTGGTGCGTACCGAATACGGCGCCGGCTGACGGCGTGCGTACCGCATACGGCGTGCGTACCGCATACGGCGTGCGTACCGCATACGGCGTGCGTACCGCATACGGCGAAGGGCCGCCCCGTCCTGCGAGGCGGCCCGCCGGTGCAAGCGGTGCCGGTCAGGAACCGGCGTGCGTCAGCGCGGCCGCGAAGCCGTACTGCCAGAGGTAGTTCACCTGATTGCGCTCACTGGCGTTCGGGTACGGGTTGGTGCAGGACGTGCCGGGACCGCCGCCCGACATCAGCTCGCTGCACGGACCCGAGTAGTGGTCCGGCAGGCCGAGCACGTGCCCGGTCTCGTGGGCGGTGACCCGGGTCGAGTTGTACTGCCGGTTCTGCGCGTAGTCCAGGAGGATGTAGCCGTTGCCGTGCCCGTCGGTGCTCGCGTACGAGCCGCGGGAGTCGTTGCCCTCGTAGTACGCGAAGTCGGCGTTCGAGCCCTCCTGGAGCCGGACGTTGGAGACCGACCTGTTCCAGATGGACGCGCTGTTGGCTATCTGGGTGCGGAAGCTCGGGGCGTTGGCGGTGCTGTAGACGATGGTGACGGACTGGGCGCCCGGGTTGGCCGCCCGCTTCTCGGCCACCGACTTCGCGACCGCCTCGAAGAACGCCTTGTTGCCGGCGGCGCTCTCGGGCGAAGCGGAACCGGCGGTGTACGCCAGGTGCGGGGCCGGTGCGGCGGCCTCGGGGGCGGCGATCGCGGGGGCGGTGCCCAGCGCGGCGGCGAGCGAGAGGCCGAGTCCGAGCACGGCCGACATCACGGTCCTGGGGTGTCTCATGTGGGGGGTCTCCTACCAGTCACCTGTCAGAGGAACCCGTCCGATGATCGGACTCGGACGGGCGAGATACGCAGCGAGTGTGGAGGAAGCGGAGCCCGCGCGGATGATGTCAGCCGGTGATAACGCGGCCCTATCGCCCTCGTGTGGACATCCCGTGCACACCTGCGGTCCGCACGCCCAACGCCCGGTGAATCGCCCGCCTTTGGCAGGGTTACGGCCCATGGTGCGGCCGGGCGGGCCGCCCTAACCTCGGCGGCATGGAGCTTGAGGTGAGACACCTCAGGGCGCTGTGCGCCATCGCCGACACCGGCAGCCTGCACCGGGCGGCCCGCACCCTCGGCGTGAGCCAGCCCGCGCTCACCACCCAGCTGCGCCGGATCGAGAACGCGCTCGGCGCCGAACTGTTCAGCCGCGGACGCACCGGCTGCCGTCCCACGCTCCTCGGCCGGGCCGTCCTCAGCCGCGCCCGCCCCCTCGTCGACGGCATGAGCGCCCTCGTCAGCGAGGCCAGAGCCGAGGCCGAAGCGGCCCGCGCCGGAGGGTCCCGGCTGCGCATCGGCTGCACCGCCAGCCGGGTCATCGGCGGCTGGCTGCGCCGCCTGCGGCTCCGGCTGCCCGGGACGGACATCTCGCTCCGGGTGGACGTCTCCGCCCACGCCCTGCTCCGCGCCGTCGACGCGGGCGGGCTCGACGTCGCCTTCGTGCACGAGGTGGAGGGCTGCCCGCTCGCCGTCCCGGACGGGCTGGAGCAGCGGGTCCTCGTGGACCGCGAACCGCAGTTCATCTCCATGGCCCGCGACCACCCGGCCGCCGCGCTGCCCGTCGTCGACCTCGCCGACCTGGCCGCCGACCGGTGGATGGTCGACCCGACGGTGGACGGTGAATGGGACGGGCTGCGGCGGGTGTTCGCCGAGGCCGGTGTGGCGCCCGCCGTGCTGCACGGCGACTACCTCACCGCCGCCTCCCTCGTCGTCCTCGGCGAGGCGGTCGCCCCCTGCCAGCCGACCTCCGGCCCCCGCGACGACATGGCCATCCGCCCGCTGCGCGACGACCCCCTCGCCGTCCGGCTGCTCCTGGTCTCCCGGCCCGGCGCGGACACGACCGCGGTCTACGGGGAACTGGAGGCCGCCTACCGGGAGGCGGCCCGGCGGGCGGCCGGATACCACCAGTGGCTGCTGCGCCACCGCAGCCCGCTCGCCCTTCCGGACACCGGCGTGCCGCCGGAGGAGTTCCCGGTTCCGGCCGATTCAGCCGAGAGCGTGGACGGTTTCCCTTCGGCGCGCCCCAGGGCAGAGTCACTGTCATGAGGCTTCTGATGCTGGGTGGTACGCAGTTCGTCGGCCGGGCCGTCACCGAGGCGGCCCTCGCCCGGGGCTGGGAGGTCACCGTCTTCCACCGGGGCCACCACGCGCCCCCGCCCGGCGTGGCAGAACTGATCGGTGACCGCACCGCCGAAGGCGGCCTCGCCGCGCTCGCCGCCGCCGACGGCCACACCTGGGACCTCGTCGTCGACACCTGGAGCGGCGCGCCCTCCGCGGTGCGCGACGCGGCCCGGCTGCTGTCCGAGCGGGCCGCCCGCTACACGTACATATCCAGCCGCTCCGTCTACGACTACCCGGCCCCGGCGGGCCTCACCGAGGACGGTCCCCTGGTGGCGGGCGCCTCGCCGGACGCCGGTGACGACCAGTCGTACGCACTGGCCAAGCGCGGCGGCGAACTGGCCGCGCTGGACGCCTTCGGGGACCGTGCCCTGCTGGCCCGGGCCGGCCTGATCCTCGGCCCCTGGGAGAACATCGGCCGACTGCCCTGGTGGCTGAACCGGATCGCGCGTGGCGGCCCCGTCCTCGCGCCCGGCACCCCGGACACCGACATCCAGTACATCGACGTGCGCGACCTCGCCGACTGGGTGCTCCACGCGGCGGAGCACGGGCTGCACGGCCCGTACAACCTGGTGAGCCGGCCGGGGCACACCACCATGGGCGGGCTGCTCGACGCCTGCGTGCGCGCCACCGGTTCCGACGCCGAACCGCGCTGGACCCCGGCGGAGAAGATCCTCGCGGCGGGCGTCGAGCCGTGGACCGACCTGCCGGTGTGGCTGCCGCCGGGGGAGCTGTACGACACCCTGCACCAGGGAGACGTCGGCCTCGCGCACGCGGCGGGGCTGCGCTGCCGCCCGGTCGAGGAGACCGTCGCGGACACCTGGACCTGGCTGCGCGAGCTGGGCGGCACCGCTCCCCAGCGCCCCGACCGCCCCACCGTGGGCCTCGCCCCGGAGACGGAGGCGAAGCTGCTGGCGGAGTGAGCGGGGCGCGCCGACGCGGCGAGGGGTTATCCACAGGGTCCGGCCTGTGGCCCGTCGCGGCGTTAGCCTCGGCCCATGGCCGAACTGCTGCACCTCACCGAAGGCCCGCTCTGGGAGGCGGCCCGCGGAATCGGGACGTACGAGATGTCCACCCGCGGCCGCACCCTGCACGAAGAGGGCTTCATCCACTGCTCGCTGCCCCACCAGCTCGCCGGGGTCGCCGAGATGCTGTACGGCGCCGGGAGCCGGGCCGGAGCCGCCGACCAGGACCTCGTGGTGCTCGTCATCGACACCGGCCGGCTCCCCGCCCCCGTGAGGTACGAGGCCGTCGCGCCCGGCGGCGAGGAGTTCCCGCACATCTACGGCCCGCTCCCGGTCGACGCCGTCGTCGAGGTGCGCCCCTGGCCGACCGAGGAAGGTGCCCCCGCATGAGCCCCACCACCGACCCCGCATCCGCCTCCGAGACCGTCACCGGCGGACCGGTCACCGCCGTCACCGGTGCGAGCGGCGCGCTCGGCGGCCGGGTCGCCACCCGGCTGGCCCGGGCCGGCGTCCCCGTCCGGCTGCTGGGCCGCGACCCCTCCCGGCTGCCCGATCTCCCCGGCGCCGACCCCGCGCCGCCCGCCCCCTACGGCGACGGTGAGGCCATGCGCCGCGCCCTGGCCGGGGCGCACACCCTGTTCCTCGTCTCGGCGCACGAGAGCCCCGACCGGGTCCGCGAGCACACCACGGCGGTGGACGCGGCGGTCGCGGCCGGCGTCGAACGGATCGTCTACGTCTCCTTCCTGGGCGCCGCCCCCGACGCCACGTTCACCTTCGCCCGCGACCACTGGCACACCGAGGCGCACATCCGGACCACCGACGTCCGGTACACCTTCCTGCGCGACAGCTGGTATCTCGCCGGGCTCCCGGCCATGACCGGTGCCGACGGCGTGCTGCGTGGCCCCGCCGGGGACGGCCGGGTGGCGGCCGTGGCGCACGAGGACATCGCCGACGCGGCGACCGCCGTGCTCCTCGCGGACACCGACGCGACCGGCCCCTCGCACGACGGGCGCACCTATGACCTGACCGGCCCCGAGGCGTTCACCCTCGCCCAGGCGGCCGAGGAGCTGAGCCGGGTCACCGGACGGACCGTCACCTACGAGCCGGAGAGCCGCGAGGCGGCGTACGCCTCACGGGCGGGGTACGGTGCCGCGGACTGGGAGGTGGCCGGCTGGGTCACCTCGTACGAGGCCATCGCGGCCGGGGAGATGGCCACCGTCTCGGACGCCGTACCGGCCCTGACCGGCCGCCCCGCCATGGACCTGGCCGGCTACCTGCGCGCACACCCCGACAGCTACCACCACCTCCTGAAGCAGAGCTGACCCCGGTGCGGACGGAGGCCCCCTGGGTCCCCTGGGACCCGCCGCCGCTCGCCGAGGCCGTCCGCCTGCTCGCCCCGCTGCGCGCCCCGTGGTGGATCGCCGGCGGGTACGCGGTCGAGCTGGCGGTGGGCCGCGCCCACGGCCGCGTCCACCGGGAGCACGCCGACATCGATGTGCTCCTGCTGCGCCGCGACCAGCTGGAGGCCCAGCGCGTGCTGCCCCGCTGGGAGTGGTGGGCCGCCGATCCGCCGGGCACGCTGCGGCCCTGGCGCGCCGGCGAGATCCTGCCCACCGGTGTCCACGACATCTGGTGCCGGCCGGGGGCGGGCGAGCCGTGGCGCCTGCAGTTCATGCTGGACGACGCGGACGGCGAGGACTGGGTGTTCCGCCGCGACCCCCGGGTCCGCCTCCCGCTGAAGCGGCTGGGCCGGGTCTCCGGCGAGGGTATCCCGTACCTCGCCCCCGAGGTCCAGCTCCTCTACAAGTCCAGGTCCCGGCGGCCCAAGGACGAGCAGGACTTCGAGGCGGCGCTGCCCGTCCTCGACGACCAGGGACGCGCCTGGCTGGCCGAGACGATCACCCTGACCGAGGGCGCGGACCACCCGTGGGCGGTCCGGCTCCGGGCGCTCCTGGCGGACTGAGGCCGCGGCGGTCCGGTTCGGCGGGCGCCCCGGCCCTCCCCGTACACGCCCCGCCGCTCATCGCCTTCGTCACCGAGACGTCCCTGGTCTTCCTGCTGACGCTCTACCTCCAGGAGGTCCTTGGCTACTCGCCCCTCGCCACCGGACTGGCCTTCGGCGTCCTGGGCGTCGGCACCGTGATCGGCGGCACCCTCGGCGGCCGGGCAGTGGGCCGCTACGGCAACCGGACGACCATCGTCGCCGGGGGAGTCGTCCAGTCCCTCGCCACGCTCTCGCTGGTGGCGCTCGGCACCTCGGGCGCCTGGATCTGGCTCCTGCTGGCCGCCACGTTCGCCGGCGGCATCGGGAACATGCTGATGATCGTCGGCTTCATGGCCGCCGCCACCTCCGGCCTCCCCGACGAGGAACAGGGCCTGGCCACCGGCCTCGCCACGATGACCCAGCAGGTCGGTATCACCCTCGGCATCCCGGTCATGAGCGCGATCGCCACCGCCCGGATGACCGCGCTCGACGACACCGGCCCGGCCGGCGTCCTGTCCGGGGTGTCCGTCGCCGTCCTGGTCAACTCGGCCCTGGTCCTGGCCGGAGCCGTACTCACCGGCGTCTTCCTCAAGGAGCGCCTACAGAAGTGACGTACGACAGGAGGGGGCGGTCCCGACAGGGGGCCGCCCCCTCAGCCGTTCAGCGGCTCCGGACACCTTGATAGCCTGCGCTCTTCGCCGGCCGCCCCGGCGGAGTCCCCCCGGTAGGACTTCATGTCTTGCTCCGAGCAGCTCATGACGGCTCTCGACGCCCTGGACCGTGCCTTCGCCGCGGAAAGCCCCTTCCCCGTCACAGGGTGCACGTACTGCTACGCCGAGCAGGACCTCGCCGAACTCTCCGGGCCACTGCGCCTCATATCCGAGGACCTGGTCGCCTCGGTCGCCGCGGAGGTGCCTGACCACTGGGACGACTTTCCCCGGCTCTACCGCCGTCTCGCCCCGCGTATCGTCCGCCTGCTCGTCACCGGCCGGCTCCACGTCGACGAGGAGCTGATCGCCTCCCGGCTGGTGCAGGCGGGGTGGACCACCTGGGAGCCGCCCCTGACCGAGGCCCTGCGGGACGTGTGGGTCACCTGGTGGCGAAGCACGCTGGACACCCACCCCGGCGGGCCCGTGTCCATCAGGGACACCCTGAGTCTCATCACCGTGACCACCGGCAGCATGCGCCCCTGGCTGGACACCTGGGCCGCGACCCGCACCCCTGCCGCCGACGCCCAGCTGGCCGACCTCGTCGACGACGTGATGTTCGAGGGCGAGATCACCGACCTGCACCTGGGCTTCTACGAGGAGTACCATGCCACCCCCGAACTGCTGGGCTGGCTCCTCACCGACGTACGCGACCGAGTCACCGACCCGCGCCTCGACGATCCGTACTCCCGTGAGCACCTGCGGGCGACCGCCCGGCGCCCCGGCTGACCTCCCGCCCGGCTCCCAAAACACCGGAAGGGTACGACCGACGAGCGAGCGGTCGTACCCCTTCCGGCTTGGCCGGGGAGATCAGGCCTTCTTGGTCTCCAAGTAACGGGCCGGGTCTGCGACCTGCAGGGATTCTCTCTGCGGGCCGCTGACCTGGCCTTTTGCCGTTGGTCAGCGATGGGATGTGACGGTCCTGATCGGGTGTCCTGCGGACCGTGTGCGGACTGCCCACGGGGCAACAGGATCGAAGGTTGCGTGGAACTGGCCGGATCAGACCGGTGGCTCCACCGAATCAACAACCTCGGCAACGCGGTGCACACGCCATCCTTCTGCGCAACGCCACGTGTAGACGTTCTCCAAGGAAAAGAAGCTGCCCAGCCAGATGGTGTGGATGTGGTCCGGCACCGTCGGAGCGTCGCCCGGAAGCCAGCCGCGTCTCAACGCGAACCCAACACTAGTGTGGGAAACGTCAGACCAGATGAAGAGGTGCTGCAGGGCTTGATCAAGTTCCGTAGGTGTCGAGGTTGTTGGTGATGCCCAGGAGCGGGAGTGCTCGCTCCGGTTGGTCGCGGATCGCCCGGGTGGTCTTGGCGATGTTGTCGGCTCCGAGGGTTTTCAGCAGGCCGATGGCGAGGTTGCGGAGGGTCGCCATCGCGCGGGGTGCGGTCCCGGTGTGGACGGTGGATGCGTCCTCGGCGAAGGTCACGTCTCTCACATGGTGCAGGGTCTCCACCGTCCAGTGGCCGCGGATCGCGGTGGCCAGGTCGGCGGGGGTGGTCTGGTGGGCGTCGAGGCTGGTGACGGCGTAGACGGTCTCGCGGCTCTCGCGTCGGCCGGTCTGCCTGCGGCGACGGTGGACGCGGATGGCCAGGCAGGCATAGGGGAAGGCGATCCCGCCGAGTTCGTCCGCGATGCCGCAGGTCTTGATCGAGCGGGACTCGCGGCGGCCGTGGCCGGTGGAGGTCGTGGTGTGCTGGATCGGGATGTCCCGCCAGGGCAGGGCCGCGAGCTGGCGGTGTGCGGTCGGCTGGTTGGCTTTGATCACCGCGAGGTAGTGGGCGTTCTTGGTCTCGACCAGCCAGGTGACGTTCGCCTGGACCGAGTGCAGCGCGTCGAAGGTGACGAGGGCTCCGTCCAGGTCCAGTGGCTCCAGCAGGGGCTGGAAGTGTGCGGTCTCGTTCGTCTTCGCGCCGACCTCCGCCTGGGCGAGGGTCACGGCCCGGTGGTGGGTGACCGCGGAGAGCAGGTGCCGGCGGGCGGCGGTCAGGTGGGCGGAGCCCTTCAGCGCCTTGCCGTCGATGGCGATCACGCGCCGCTGTCCGGACGCGGCGCGCGGGAAAGCGTCATGAAGACCGGCGAGGTAGGCGCCCACCGCCCGGTCCAGGGCGTCACCGTCAACGGCCCCCAGAACCCGCCCGATCGTGGTCCGCGAGGGAGTACGCCGCCAACGAAGTGGGTGACGACGGATGCCGACGGCCGCCAGGAGTGTGTCCGGGGCACGTTCCGCCCACTCGGCGAGTTCGTCGAGACTCCTGGCTCCCGAAACAGCGGCGCAGGCACAGACGAGCAGGACGGCGGTCAGCGAGTACCAGCGGCCCCGCCGCCCACGCGGATGAGGTACCAGATCCAGGTAAGGACGCAGGTCGGCGACCCGGCCTGGATCGAGCGGCCCCAGCTTCACCCGCACCGCGGGGATGGGGGAGGATACAGCGGCAGGCACGGGCCACCTCATGATCGTTGAGCTTCGACACCCCAATGATCCAGAAGCCCGTGCCTGCTCTGCTATGCACCCCGACCGGTCATGTCCGGACCAGCCACACGACTCCGGAACTTGATCAAGCCCTGGCCGGGGTGCGGTGAAAGATCGTCGTGACGCCTGTGTCGGAGGCGGTGTCACGGGCGAGGCGCTCGTTATGCGGCGCTTGATCTATTTGACCGACCACGTCGAGCCCGTCCATGCCGTGCGGAGGTATTGTCGGCCCGAGAAGACCACGTATTCCTTCGGGTTGTCCGGCATCTGCATGATGGCGTCGATTCCCGACGCGAAGCTCGGGTAGCGGGCGAGTCCGCCCCAGTCGCTCAACGATTTCGGCTTCTTCACCACCTTGGCGTCATGGTTTGGTTCGTTGCCCACGCTGAGGCGAAGGAAATGTGAACCCGAGAAGACCCAGTACTCGTTTTTGCTGTCCAATGCCCTTGTCGCGGCGTCGATCTTCTCGAATGGGGGAGAGGTTTTGTCGAGAGATCCCCAGTCACTCAACGGACTCGGATTCTCATCGATCCTGGTATCCATATGGGGCCATTTATCGGCCACGTTGAGGCGAAGGAAGCTCTCTCCCGAGAAGACGCAGTACTTGTTGTCGTCGTCCGGGTACTGCATCACGGCATCGATCTTCTCAAACGATGGGGAGTCTTCGCCGGGGGCGGCCTTGAGGGAACCCCACTTATTCAATGGTTGAGGTTCCCGCGTCAATTCGGCGAAGTTGCGTTCCCTGTCGGTCACTTGAATGATGATGGAATCCGACCCGGAGAAGAGCCAGTACTGTTTCTTGTCGTCAGGCGTCTGCATCACGGCGTCGATCTTCTTCATAAAGCTCGATGTCGTGAGGGAATCCGAGTCTCGTTGGTTGAAAGCGAACAAATCGCTCAGCGGCCTCGGGCCCCGCGGCTTCCTGTCGTCCGTGGCGGTGAGGCGTACGGTGACCAGGGTGCCGGCCGTCGCGGCCAGTGCGGCGCCGCCGAGCAGGACCGCGCGGCGGCTCGGGGCGCGCGAGGTGTCGCCCAGTGCCTTCTTGGCCTCGGACGCGGTGCCGACGTGAATGTTGATTTCCTGGCGCAGGTCCCTGCCGACGACGTTGCTGTTCGCGCCCTGGAACGCCTCTCGGGACCTCTTCGGCGGCTCACCCATTCTGATCTTGGCTGAAATCGCCCTTGACGCGGTTCCGGTGCGCTTCCTGCGCCGTGGGTCCGGGGGCCGCCTGGTAGAAATTACCGTTGACCTTGTTGTCATTGGCCCGCTGGCTACTGTCCGGCTCCGGTGTCACCGGGAGCCGCCACTGCACCGCGGTCCCGACCACGAGCAGCACCGCCGCAGAAACCCACCACGCCGTCGATCGGTGATCGGTGAGGACTCCGGTGGCCACGTTCACCAGCGCGGCGACCGCCACCGTTCCCACCGCACCCACGAAACGCTGCATACCTGGAACCATCTGTGCCCCCGGGCAGGATCGAGATTTCCTGCCATCTGTAATCCGCTCACTACCGTCCGTCGATTGTAGAGGCGCAGCAGGATGAACGTCCGGGGTACGGGGAAACCTGACGCGAACTCATTCAGCCGGCGGGCGTGGTTCCCTGGGCCTTCCTGGCGCAGGTGTCCTCGAAGCTGTTCAGGCTGAGCACCCGGAAGTCCGAGGACTGGCTGTAGTCCATGACAATGGTCCAGCCGCGCTTCTTGAACACCGCCCGGACCACGGCGATTTCGTTGTCCGACGCCTCGTCGCCGTCGTCGCGCTTCTTGGTCTCCGACCAGCCGCGGTCGGTCAACGCGGTGGCTACGGCTCTGGCCCGGTCAACGTCCAGCTTGGTGGCGGTCTTGTCGAATCCCTTGTACTGGACGAAGCACTTGCCCAGCGGGTTGTCGGTTGTCTCCGTTCTCGCGGCGACCTCCGGGTCGTTCGCCGGCGCCCCGACGTCCTCGGTGATGCCGTCGAGCACCAGGCGCATCTTGGCCCTGGTGATCGGACCGGAATCCTCCGGCCTCGGACCGGAGGCCGCCGGGTCGGACGTACAGCCGGTCAGTCCGGTCGCCGCCAAGGCCATGCAGACGACAGCCCACCGCACCCTGTTCACACGCATCCCCCCGCCCTCAGCCAGTGCAGTGTGTCACGAGGCTCCGACAACGCCGGTTGCGAGCCCCGTTCCGCTGCGGGGCCTTGCCAGCCCGCATCTCGGCTGCTGTGCGTCATACGTGCTCCGCCGTGCGGAGGACTGCGCGTCGACCGGCGCCCGTCGGCGCACCACCGGCACACAGCTGTGGCCAGCTCTTCCACGGTCCGGAACGCCGTGGTGGTGGCCGGGTGGTCGGAGCCTCGGTGGAGAGCTGATCGGCGCGGCGGTACAGGTTCGGCAGGTGGTGGAAGCACCCCGAATCGACGACCAGGTCGTACCGCCCGCTCGACGCGGGCGAGACGCCGCTATCGGCGCCGTCGAGGACGGTCGGTTCCTGCTCCCCGGCGGCCCCGCGCACTGTTCCTCGCCCAGCGTCGCACCGATGACGCCACGGACGGCGCCCCTCACTCAGTCGGGAGCGACTCCGGAGGGTTCAGCGGCGGGTGTAGCCGTCCACCACTTCGATGACCGGGTTAAGGGTGTTTTACTCCAGGATCTGGGTGCCGTCCTTGCGCTCCACGGTGTAGCGGTCTCCCCGATACCAGAGGCACTCGGCGATCCGTACTCCATCGCCTCGGTACTCCCTGCGGACCTTTTCCTCAGTGGTGTGTTCCCTCACCTCGCCGGTGTGGGTGGTGACCTTCAATTCGCGACTGTAGGTGGCGCTCAGCGGCATTGAGAAGCCCTTGTACGAGAACGAGGACTCTGCGGTCACCGAGATGCCAGTCGTATCCTCCACTGTCCTGGCGGAACTTGTGGTCAGGCCGACCGCGACCGTCTTTTCCTTCGCGACCGCGCTGGTACCGGCGTGCTCGTAGAAGTACACCTGCTGCCGGTAGCCGTAACGCTTGACGATGTAGTACGGGCTGTAGGCGATTTGCCAATCGCGCGTCGAATCCGCGATCGTGAAGAACGGTACGGCCAGCTGCCCGACCAACACCTCCGCCGTGGTGTCCCACGAGGGTTGCTTGAAGTCTGTCAGCCGCAAGACGTCGCCGATATCGTTGGGGTCCCTCTCGACCGACTTGAGACCCGTGATCTCCGTGACCTCCCCTGCCTCATCCAGTGCCCAGTACTGACGCTCCCGCATCTGCGGCTCGCCGGGGTGTACTGCTGCAAGTTGGTCGATGCCGAGGTTCCCCAGTTCTGGGGGGTCAGTTCGAGGCTGCTCTTCTTGTTGATGACGGTGTAGTAGTCGTGGTTGCTCGTCGTGGGGGCTGATCGAGACTGAGGGCATGGTGCGAGAGGGTGCGCACTGCCAGGCGGTGCGGCCGCGAGTGCTTCCTTCGCAGGCGACCCTGCCCCCTCCACACGCGACTTGCCATTACCTGTGGAGGATTGCGCTGCACTCCCGGACTCAGTGGAGAAATGCTTGAGGGGCCCCGGTACGCCCGCCAAAGACAGCAGAAGGCCCCCTCACGCAGAGGGGGCCGTCGGGGCGCTCTTGGCGTCACTTCATCGAGCTGATGAAGGCCGTCCAGGCTGGCCGGGAGGCGTTCAGCTCCGGACCGATCTCGTCCAGGTGCTTGGAGTCGCGGACCATGACCTGAGGCAGGTTGTCCGCGACCTCCACTTCCCAGCTGCTCACGACGAGCAGTCACGACCACCTCGTCTTCCCGACGCAGCGGGGCCGGCCGCTCCGGGTCGACGACCAGTTCTACGGGAGGTTCTGGCACCCCATCGTCGACGGCCAGGAGGAGGTAGCCGTCCCGCCGAGGACGACCCGCGCAAGAGGCGATGCCGGGAGTCAAGGGCTTGGACGGGATGGTGCCGCACGGCCTGCGACACGGCCACAAGGTCTGGCTGGACGAGCAGGGACACCCGAGGGTCGCGGTCGAAGAGCGGATGGGGCACAAGCTGCAGGGTGTCGAAGGGACGTACTCGCACACGTCACCCGAGATGGAGCTCAACATCGCCCGCGCACTCCAGCAGGCGTGGGAGAAGTCGCTCACCGACGAGGCCGACGTCGCGGCCGACTGGCGCCACTGGAAGGCCGCCTGAAAATGATCCTCCAAACGCCTCCCAGATGATCTTGGAAAGACAGAGGGGCCCGACCGCGGGAAGCGGTCGGGCCCCTCTCGTGTCCGCTCTGACCTGCGGCGCAGCCGTCGGCAGAACTCGCGGCCGATCAGGCCTTCTTGGTCTCCCAGAAGATCTTGTCGATCTCCGCGATCAGGTCCAGCGCCTTCTGGCCGGTGGCCGGGTCCGTCGAGCCCTTGGCGGCCGAGAGGGCCTTCAGGGTGTCGTTGACCAGCTGGTGGAGCTGCGGGTACTTCTCGAAGTGCGGGGCCTTGAAGTAGTCGCTCCACAGGACCGAGACGTGGTGCTTCGCGAGCTCGGCGCGCTGCTCCTTGATGACCACGGCGCGGGCGCGGAAGTGCGGGTCCTCGTTGGCCTGGTACTTCTCCTGGACGGCCTTGACGGACTCCGCCTCGATGCGGGCCTGGGCCGGGTCGTACACGCCGCAGGGCAGGTCGCAGTGGGCGCTGACCTTCACCTTGGGGGCAAACAGGCGGGAAAGCATTGAGCTGTCCTTCCTCGTGATCGTCTTCTCAGGTGGGACATTACTCCGTGAGAAGCCTCTTTCAGCGAGTGCCCCCGGGGGCTTAGGCCAAAAGTCCGGGATGGGTGTGGGTCCAGTGGCCGAATGTACGAAACCCTGTGAGGGACGGTGTACTGGACGCACCGGGGAGGTGCCGGAGGAGATGAGGGAGGTGCCTGAGGTGTCGGAGCCGGCCGATGAGCAGCCCGTACGGGGGCTGTCGGCGCGGGTGCCCTTCCAGGTGGTGGAGGTGACGGGGCCCTCGATGGTGCCCACGCTCCACCACGGGGACTGGCTGCTCGTGCAGTACGGGGCGCCGGTGCGCCCCGGGGACGTGGTGATTCTGCGCCACCCGTTCCAGCAGGACCTGCTGGTGGTGAAGCGGGCCGTGGAGCGGCGGGCCGGCGGCTGGTGGGTGCTGGGGGACAACACTTACGCGGGCGGGGACAGCACGGACTACGGGACGGTGCCCGAGGAGCTGGTGCTGGCCAGGGCCCGGGCGCGGTACCGGCCGCTGACGAAGGATCAGCGCTCGCTGCGCGGGGTCGCGGCCTGGGCGTTCTCCGCGCTGCGGCCGCTGTCGGCGGCGCGCTCGGTCTCCAGGCGCTTGCGGGCCCGGTAGGCGGCCACGTTGGCCCGGGTCGCGCAGCGGTCCGAGCAGTAGCGGCGGGAGCGGTTGGTCGAGGTGTCGAGGTAGGCGTTGCGGCACGGCGCGGCCTCGCACAGCCCGAGCCGGTCCACCCCGTACGAGGTGAGGTGGAAGGCCAGGCCCATGGCGGCGATCGCGGCGTAGCCCGCCGTGGCGTTGGACGGGTGGTCCGCGAGGTGCATGTGCCAGTCCGGCTTCCCGTCGGCGTCGCGGACGTCGTGGCCGGAGATCTGCGGGCTGACGGGGAACTCCATCAGCAGGGAGTTGAGCAGGTCGACGGCCAGCCGCTCGTCCCCGTCGTCAGCCGCCTCGAAGACCGCGCGCAGCCGGGCCCGTACGGACCGGAACCGGGTCACGTCCGAATCGGTCGCGCGCCGGGCCGCCTGGCCGTTCGCGCCGAACAGGTCGCGGACCGCCTCGACCGAGGTCAGGACGTCCTTGTTGCGGGCCGGTTCCTCGGTGTTGACCAGGCGCACGGCGTAGTCCGAGTAATAGGCCAGTTCCACGAGTTGTCCTTACGGCGTCGGTGCAGGGGGCGGTGCGGTGCGGCGTAATGGGTCGTTTAGCGTACAGGGTATTACGAACGGGGGTGGGGTGCCGGGGTGGTCACTGCGCCTCCCGAATTCCTCCCACGCGCGCCGCAACCCGCCGCCGCGCCCAGCGCACTGGAAGGGTGAGACGGTCCGCGCCCGCGGGCCGGGGGAAGGACACCGAGGATGCGGAGCGATGACCACGACGCGCTGCACGCCTTCGTCGAGAGCAGACGGACCGCCCTGTTCCGCAGCGCGTTCCTGCTCTGCGGCGACCGGCACGAGGCCGAGGACCTGGTCCAGGCGACTCTGGTCAAGGTGGTGCTCGGCGGGCGGCGGCACGGGCGGCTCGACAACATCGAGGCGTACGCACGCAAGACCCTGGTCAACACCTTCATCGCGGCCCGCCGACGGTTCTGGCGCCGCGAGCAGGCCTACGGGGAACTGCCCGAGCGGGCCGTCGCGGCACCCGACACGGACACCGGCCTGGCGGTACGGGCGGCGCTCGCCCGGCTCACGCCCAGGCAACGGGCCGTCCTGGTGCTGCGCTACTGGGAGGACCTGAGCGTCGAGGCCACGGCCGAGACGCTCGGGATGCGGGAGAACACGGTCAAGAGCCACACGGCTCGGGGGTTGGCGGCGCTGCGCGCCGAGATGGCGGAGGTATTGGTATGAGTGACGTGCGTGAGCTGCTGGGGCGGGCCGCCGGCGACGCGGGGCGGCCGGTCATCAGCACGGAGGCGGTCTACGCGAAGGCCGCCCGGGTGCGGTGGCGGCGCCGGGCCGCGGTGTCGGCGGCGGCGGTCTGCACGGTGGCGGCCGGGGCGTTCGTGGTGCCGCAACTGGCCTCCTCCTCCGCGCCGACGGCCCCGCAGACCTCGTCCGTGGCGTCCTCGTCGAAGGCGCCCGCGGACACCGGGCGGGCCGCGCGGCTGACCGGGCTGCTGCCGGGCGGTGTCGGCAAGGTCGAGGAGGTGTCGTTCGCGGAGATCATCAAGCACGTGACCCCGGCCCCGGACGAGCCGCCGAGGACCGGGCCGCTGGACGGGCAGTACGCGGTCCGCCGGGACGGCGGTGTCGGCTATCTGACCATCGACGTCATGGCCCCGAAGGCCGTGAAGAAGAAGCTCGGCGGCGGCCCGCGGGCCGAGGACCTGTGCAACCCGACGAACGGCGAGCCGGCCCGCACCGACTGCGTCCGCGAGGAGCTGTCCGGCGGGCGGGTGCTCACCATCTGGAGCGACGACATGGACTACGGCGAGGGCACCCCGCAGTGGGGGCCGGAGCTGGTCGCCCGGCTCACCCTGGCGGACGGCAGCCTGCTGGGCGTGCGCGACAGCACCGGCTTCGAGGCCGACGTCGTGCAGGGCCCGCTGCTGAAGACCCCGCCGCTCACCCGCGCGCAGCTGCGCGAGCTGGTGCTGCGTACGGAGCTGCTGCCGGGGAAGTGATCCCCGGCAACGCGAAGGGGCGGTACGGGCCACGCCGGCCCGTACCGCCCCTTCGGCGTATTCCTAGAGCACCTTGGACAGGAACGACTTCGTCCGGTCGTGGTGCGGGTTGGTCAGGACGTCGCGCGGGTGGCCCGACTCGACCACCACGCCGTCGTCCATGAAGACCAGCGCGTCGCCGACCTCGCGGGCGAAGCCCATCTCGTGGGTGACGACGACCATCGTCATCCCGTCCTCGGCGAGGCCCCGCATGACGTCGAGGACGTCACCGACCAGCTCCGGGTCGAGTGCCGAGGTGGGCTCGTCGAAGAGCATCAGCTTCGGTTCCATGGCCAGCGCCCGGGCGATGGCCACCCGCTGCTGCTGTCCGCCGGAGAGCTGCGAGGGGTAGTTCTTCGCCTTGTCGCCGAGGCCGACCCGGTCCAGCAGCCGCTCGGCACGGGCCCGGGCGACCGCCTTGGCCTCGCGCTTGACCTGGATGGGCGCCTCCATGACGTTCTCCAGCGCCGTCATGTGCGGGAACAGGTTGAAGCGCTGGAAGACCATGCCGATGTCCCGGCGCTTGAGGGCGACTTCGCTGTCCTTGAGCTCGTAGAGCTTGTCGCCCTTCTGGCGGTAGCCCACCAGCTCGCCGTCGACGTACAGCCGGCCGGCGCTGATCTGCTCCAGGTGGTTGATGCACCGCAGGAACGTCGACTTGCCGGAACCGGACGGGCCGATCAGACAGAAGACCTCCCGCGGGGCGACCTCCAGGTCGATGCCCTTGAGGATGTGCGCGGTGCCGAAGGACTTGTGGACGCCCTCGGCCTTCACCATCGCGGTCATGCGATGCCTCCCTTCGGGCGGCCGATCGACAGCAGCGAGGCCTTGACCTTCTGGAACGGGGTCGCCGGCAGGCTCCGGCTGGATCCACGCGCGTAGTACCGCTCCAGGTAGTACTGCCCCACGCTGAGCACCGAGGTCATGATCAGGTACCAGGCCGCGGCGAGGAAGTACATCTCCACCGGCGACCCGGAACTCTGCCCGATGTCCTGGGCGTTCTTGAAGAGTTCGTAGAACTGCACGGCCGCCACCAGCGAGGTGGTCTTCAGCATGTTGATGACCTCGTTGCCCGTGGGCGGCACGATCACCCGCATGGCCTGCGGGATCACGACGCGACGGAGGGTCTTCGAGTGGCTCATGCCCAGCGCGTGTGACGCCTCCGTCTGGCCCTCGTCGACCGAGAGCAGACCGGCCCGGCAGATCTCCGCCATGTACGCGGCCTCGTTGAGGCCGAGGCCGAGCAGCGCCGTCAGCAGCGGCGTCATGAAGCTCGACCAGTAGTCCTTGTAGATCAGCCCGAGGTTGATGTACTCGAAGACCAGACCCAGGTTGAACCACACGAACAGCTGGACCAGGACCGGGGTGCCCCGGAAGAACCAGATGTAGAACCACGCGATCGACGAGGTGACCGGGTTCTTCGAGAGGCGCATGACGGCGAGCAGGATGCCGCCGACCACGCCGATGAGCATCGACAGGGCGGTCAGCAGCAGCGTCTGGCCGACCCCGTCGATGATGCGGTGGTCGAAGAAGTAGTCCGGTACCGCGCCCCAGTTGATCTTGCCCTGGCTGAAGGCGTAGATGATCGAGGCGAGCAGGGCGATGGCGACGAGCGCCGATACGTACCGGCCGTAGTGCCGGACCGGGACGGCCCTGATGGCCTCCGGTGCGGGCGCCGCCGCCGTGGCGGGGGATGCGGGCGGCTCGTCGGCCGGTCCCGTCTTCTTGATGTCAGTCACGGCTGATGCCTTTCAGCGTCGGATCCGGTCAGGACCCGCCGTTCACCTTGGCCTCGGTGACCGCGCCGGCCTCGACGCCCCACTTGGCGATGACCTTCTCGTACTCGCCGCTCTTGATGATCGCGTCCATGGCCGCCTTGAGGGCCTTGGTGAGCTGGTCGTTGCCCTTGGCGACGGCGATGCCGTACGGGGCCGCCTCGACCTGGTCACCGACGATCTGGAAGTCGTTGCCGCCGCCCGAGGTCTTCACCGCGTACGCGGCGACCGGGAAGTCGGAGGAGCCGGCGTCGGCGCCGCCCGAGCGGATGCGGGTCTGGGCCTCCAGGTCCGTGTCGTAGGGCTCGATGGCGATCTTCTTGCCGCCGGTGCACTTCTTGGACTCGTCCTTGGCCAGGTCGTGCGAGACGGTGTTGCGCTGGACGGCGATCTTCTTGCCGCAGAGGTCGGCCCAGGTCTTGATGCCCTGGTCGTCGCCCTTCTTGGTGTAGACCGAGACACCGGCGGTGAAGTAGTCGACGAAGTCGACGCCCTCGCCGACCTTCTTCTTCGTCTCCGGGTCGATGCCCTCCTGGCGCTCCTTGCTGTCCGTCATCGCCGACATGGCGATGTCGTAGCGCTTGGAGCGCAGGCCCGTGATCAGGGTGTCGAACGTGCCGTTCTCGAACTTGAACTCGACGCCCAGCTCCTTGCCGAGCGCGGCGGCGAGGTCGGGGTCGATACCCACGGTCTTGCCGGACTTGTCCTTGAACTCGACCGGCGGGTACGCGATGTCGGAGCCGACCTTGATGACGCCCTTGGACTTGATGTCCGCGGGGAGGAGGTCGGCGGGCGAGGCCGTTCCGGCGGAGGCGCCGCCGTCGGTCTTGGCCGTCTCCGAGCCGCCGGCGTCGTTGTTCTTCGTCTGGTCGCCACAGGCGGTCAGCAGCATGGTGCCGGCGACCGCGATGGCGCCGACCGCCGCGATGCGGGTCTTCGCGGCCGTACGACGGGTGGGGCGTGCGGTCATGAGCGGGTTCCTCCGGCAGGTCAGGGTGGTTGCCAGGGCGGTAATGAAACACGGCATCGGGTGTCGCCGCCTTGTGTGATTACGGCATGTTGCCATGCGGATTAGCCCGAACAGGGGGCCCGGCATGTCAAAATCGGGTAACGGGCGATCCCCGAACCTCTTGGGGCCGGTACACCACGGCCGGACCTTTTGTGGGGTTTCCTTCTCGCGACCGGAGGATCTGCGGCGCGTCTCGCGTCGTGGACTCAGGCACGGCACAAGGCTGACCTGTTGAAATGGGGCCCACTATGAGTCATGTCACGGAGCCGATATGAGCTCGTCCCTGACCTGGTCCGTCCGGTAAGAAAGACCTTTACACCCCTCATCCGGGGCTCAGGGCGCGTGTGCGGCGCGCCCGCGCGTACGTATCTCCCCTGCCGGTGCGGGCCAACCGCCGGGCGTAGGGCTCGTACGCGGGTCCGCCCACCCCTCCTCGACCAGGAGTGGCCACCCTCAAACGATGAAGACTTAAGGGGTCAACACCATGGCAGCGGAGATCGTCAATCCTCGCAGCGACAGCACCACCGACAGCACCACCGACGAGCCGTTCGATCCGGCCTTCGCCCTCCACCGGGGCGGGAAGATGGCCGTGCAGGCCACCGTCCCGATCCGGGACAAGGACGACCTGTCCCTCGCGTACACACCGGGCGTGGCGAAGGTCTGCAGTGCGATCGCCGAGCAGCCCGAGCTCGTCCACGACTACACCTGGAAGTCGCAGGTCGTCGCCGTCGTGACGGACGGTACGGCGGTGCTCGGCCTCGGCGACATCGGTCCCGAGGCGTCCCTCCCCGTGATGGAGGGCAAGGCGATCCTCTTCAAGCAGTTCGGCGGCGTGGACGCGGTGCCGATCGCGCTCGCGACCACCGACGCGGACGAGATCGTCGAGACCGTCGTCCGGCTCGCCCCCTCCTTCGGCGGGGTGAACCTGGAGGACATCTCGGCGCCGCGCTGCTTCGAGATCGAGCGCAAGCTCCAGGAGCGGCTCGACATTCCCGTCTTCCACGACGACCAGCACGGCACGGCCGTCGTGACGCTGGCCGCCCTGCGCAACGCGGCGAAGCTGTCCGGGCGCAGCCTGGGCGACCTGCGCGCCGTGATCTCCGGCGCCGGTGCGGCCGGGGTCGCCATCGCCAAGTTCCTGCTGGAGGCGGGGCTCGGTGACGTGGCCGTCGCCGACCGCAAGGGCATCGTCAGCCGGGACCGCGAGGACCTGACCGACGTCAAGCGGGAGCTCGCGGAGCTCACCAACCGGGCGGGCATCTCGGGCCCGCTGGAGGTGGCGCTCGCCGGCGCGGACGTCTTCATCGGCGTCTCCGGCGGTACGGTCCCGGAGGCGGCCGTGGCGTCGATGGCGCCCGGTGCGTTCGTCTTCGCGATGGCCAACCCGAACCCCGAGGTCCACCCGGACATCGCGCACAAGTACGCGTCCGTCGTGGCGACGGGGCGCTCGGACTACCCGAACCAGATCAACAACGTGCTGGCGTTCCCGGGGATCTTCGCGGGCGCGCTCCAGGTCCGGGCGTCCCGGATCACGGAGGGCATGAAGATCGCGGCGGCCAACGCGTTGGCCGACGTCGTCGGCGATGAGCTGGCGGCGGATTACGTGATTCCGTCGCCGTTCGACGAGCGGGTCGCTCCGGCGGTGACGGCCGCTGTGGCCGCGGCGGCGCGGGCGGAGGGTGTGGCCCGGCGCTGAGGCGTTGCGGGGGAGCTGCCCCCGTGCCCCCGCTCCTCAATCGCCGGAGGGGCTTGGTTTTCGCCCCCGCCGCCGCGTATCCGCGGCGGCGGGGCGACTTCCCGGCCATCCCAGCCTCGCCGGCGTTTGAGGCGCGGGGTCCGGGGCAGCGCCCTGGTTCGGGAAGGGGCGGGCAGGGGACAAGGCCCGCCGCAGGCGCCCCCGTGACGCGCGGTGCGTGTCACACCCGCAGCCGGTTACGCGTCAGTACGGCGCCCCCTATCGTCGGCGGCATGTTCGCCGCCTACGCATCCAGCCTCGACCCCGCCAACCCCCTCAACGGCCTCGAACTGGGCGACCGCCCAGCCCCGCAGGCCCGGCCCGGGTGGACCACCGTGAACGTCCGGGCCGCCTCCCTCAACCACCACGACCTCTGGTCCCTGCGCGGCGTCGGCCTCGCCGAGGACAAGCTGCCGATGATCCTCGGCTGCGACGCCGCCGGTGTCGACCAGGACGGCAACGAGGTCGTCCTGCACTCCGTCATCGGCCAGACCGGCCACGGGGTCGGCCCGGACGAACCCCGCTCGATCCTCACCGAGCGCCACCAGGGCACGTTCGCCGAACAGGTCACCGTCCCCACCCACAACGTGCTGCCCAAGCCCGAGGAGCTGAGCTTCGAGCAGGCCGCCTGCCTGCCGACCGCCTGGCTGACCGCGTACCGGATGCTCTTCACCAACGCGGGGGTCCGCCCCGGGGACTCCGTGCTCGTCCAGGGCGCCGGCGGCGGGGTCGCGACCGCCGCGATCGTGCTCGGGCGGGCCGCAGGACTGCGGGTCTACGCCACCAGCCGCGACGAGGCCAGGCGCAAGCGGGCCGTCGAGCTCGGCGCCGTCGACGCGTTCGAGGCGGGCGCCCGGCTGCCCCACCGGGTGGACGCCGTCATCGAGACGGTCGGCGCCGCCACCTGGTCGCATTCCGTCAAGTCGCTGCGCCCCGGCGGCACCCTGGTCATCTCCGGTGCCACCAGCGGCGACCGGCCCTCGCACGCCGAGCTGACCCGGATCTTCTTCCTGGAGCTGAAGGTCGTCGGCTCGACCATGGGCTCCAAGGACGAGCTGGAGGATCTCCTCGCCTTCTGCGCCACCACCGGCGTGCGCCCCGTCGTCGACGAGGTACTGCCGCTGGACCGCGCCCGGGAGGGCTTCGAACGCCTCGCGGCGGGCGACCAGTTCGGGAAGATCGTGCTCACTGTCAACAACGGTTGACACGGGTTCGGTGTCAATATAAGTTGACACCATGACCGAAGCAACGGATCTCGCCGAGCGGGCGGGCGACCGCGACCCCCGGGTGGGGCTGCGGTCGGTCGCCGCGCTGCGGCGGCTGCTTGAGCAGCTGGAAGCCGTACAAGTCAGGAGCGCCCGCGCCAAGGGCTGGTCGTGGCAGGAGATCGCGGCCGAACTGGGCGTCAGCAGGCAGGCCGTGCACAAGAAGTACGGGAGGCATTGATGTTCGAGCGATTCACCAAGGACGCCCGGGCCACGGTGACCGGAGCCGTGGGGCACGCCGAGCGGACCGGGGCCGGCAAGGTCACCGGGGAACATCTGCTGCTCGCCCTGCTGGACCAGGACACCGGCCGGGCCTCCTTCGCGATCACCGCGCTGGGGCTGGCGGACCGCAGGGACTCGGTGGCCGCCGCGCTCGCCGAGGCCGGCAGGCGCGGCGGCATGAGCAAGGCGGACGCCGAGGCGCTCGCGGACATCGGGATCGACCTCACCGCCGTCGTCTCGCGCATCGAGGAGGCGCACGGCGAGGGGGCCCTGCGGGGCGACCGCGCGGGCCGGCGGCGAGCGGGCCGCCCGTCCTTCACCCGGGAGGCGAAGAAGGTGCTGGAGAAGTCGCTGCGCGTCGCGCTCGGACGCGGCGACCGGTTCATCGGAGGCGAGCACCTCCTGCTGGCCCTCACCGCGACGCCCGGCCCGGTCGCCGACGTCCTCGCGGAGCACGGCGTGACGTACGCGTCGGCCGAGCGCGCGCTGTACGGCGACGGGGCCGGCGGCGCGGAGGACCACCGCAAGGCGGGCTGACCGTACGGGGGCCGGTCGCGCCGTCGGCCCGGCCGGCCCCCACCGGTCGCGCCGTCGGCCCGGCCGGCCCCCATCGGTCGCGCCGTCGGCCCCGCCGGCCCCGTACCTACTTCTTGCCGTCCCCCCGCAGCACCCCGGCCACGTGTGCCGCCGCCGTCGCCAAGTGCAGGCGGGCCTCCGCGAGCTGGGCCTCCGTCACCCCGTGGTCCCTCGCCGCGTCGCGGATCTCGTCGCGGAAGCGGTCGAGCAGCCGGTCCAGGTCGCGGGCCGGGTCGCCGGTGCCGCCCGCGTCCTTGCCCCACTCGGGGTCGGTGTCCGCCGCGTCCGGCCTGGCGTGCGGCGCCCAGCTCCCCGTACGGGCGAAGCCGCCGAGCTGGCCGGTGATCTCGGCCAGGCCCTCGCGGACCCCGGCCGGCCAGTCGCCCCGGGCGAAGTGCTCCTGGACCTGGCGGGCGGCGTTCTGCATCTGCTCGCGCGCCCGGTCCTGGGCCTCCTTGGCCTGGCGGCGGGCCTGCTGGGCGTCCTGGCGGGCGCGCCGGGACTCGTCCTTCGCGCGGCGGGCCTGCTCCTTCCACTCCTGTCCGGCCTTGCGCAGCTCCTCCTTCGCGGAGCGCCACGCCTCCTTGTCCCGCAGGTCCCCGAAGTCGCCCAGGTCGCCGAAGCCGCCGAACGGCGATCCCTTGGCGCCGGTCCCGGGCCCCCCGGACGTGTGGCGCGACTCGTCGGCGGCTGCCCGCATCTCGCTGCGCAGCTTGCCCGCGGCCCCGCGCACGTCGTCGCGCATCTCGGCGGCCAGCTCGGAGACGGACTCCCGGATCTCCAGCTCCAGGTCGGCGAGTTCACCGGTGCGGTCGGCCAGTTCGGCGCGGCCGGCCTCGCTGATCGAGTAGACCTTGCGGCCGCCCTCGGTGGCGTGCGTGACCAGTCCCTCGGCCTCCAGCTTGGCCAGCCGGGGGTAGACCGTGCCGGCCGAGGGGGCGTACAGGCCCTGGAATCGTTCCTCCAGCAGCCGGATCACTTCGTAACCGTGCCGGGGGGCCTCGTCGAGCAGCTTCAGGAGGTACAGCCGCAGACGGCCGTGGGCGAAAACGGGGGGCATGTCAGAGCACCTTTCCGGTCGGCTCGGCGTCGTGCGGTTCGTCCTCGGCCGGTGGGCGGCGCAGGAGCGCGATCGATCCGGAGACCGTCGACGCCTTCAGGGTGCCGGTGCCGGAGCCCAGGGTGCCGGTGATCTTCTTCGCGCCCCACTGGCCGCTGACCCGCAGGTCCTCGAAGCCGTTGGAGACGGAACCGCTCGCGGTGTTCGCCTCGACCCGTGCGTCGGCGGGGTGGGGGAGCCGGATGGCGATCTCGCCGGAGACCGTGGTCAGCCGGATGTCGGTGGGCTTGCCGGCCGCGTCCACGTCGAGCACCATGCCGCCGCTGACGGACTCGGCCTTCACGGAGGTGCCCGCCCCCTCGACGACCGTCAGATCGCCGGAGACCGACTTGAAGCGCAGGTCGCCGGTGACGGACTGGGCCTCCACGCCGCCGGAGACGGTCTCCGCGCCGACCGGCCCGGAGAGGTTGACGAGCGTGGTGTCGCCGTTGACGCCGCGTACCTCCGTACGTCCCCGGATCCCGGAGACGAAGGCCCCGGCGCCGACCGCGCCGACCTCCACCGTCGCGCCGGCCGGGACCGCGAGCGAGACGACCGCGTGGCGGCGCCATTCCTTGCGGTCGAACCACTTCAGCAGGTTCTGCCAGGCCAGATCCTCGTACGCCACGGTCAGGACCCCGTCCTCCTGCGTCACGAGGAGCGGCGGTCCTTCGATCGCGGACACCTCCAGGCGTGCGGTCGGTTCGTCGGTGCCGACCACGTTGACCGTGCCGTTGACGACGCGCACCTTCAGGGCGGTCACCGGCTCGTCGAAGGTCAGCTTCCGGGGCTCGGCGACGGACCATGTCGAGACTGGCATGGATCTGACCTCCCGATTGCGCGGACGACGCAACATATCGCGTCTCTTGATGAACACGATATATCGCGGATCGGGGAAGTCAAGACAGGGTTACGGTGCCCGAGTGCCGCCCAAAGGGCGCAAAACGCATCAAATACGTTCGAGGTGTCCTACCGTGTGACGCATGGACGCGACCTCACCCGTGGGTGCCCTGCTGCTGTGCCGGACCGTGCCGGACGCCGTGCGCCCGGTCGCGCACCTGCTGCGCGAACCGCTGCTGCTCGCGCAGGCCGGGCAAGGGTGGAGCGTCCTCGTACCCGAGGGCGAGCCCTGGCAGGGCGGCCGCCGAGCACGGTCGGGGGAGGGGGAGCGCGCCGAACCCGTCGACCGGGTGCTGGGCGGCTGGGCCACCGCGCTCGCGGTCGGCTCCACCTGGCCCGTGCTCGCGCTGTGGTGGGACGGCGACCGGGCCGGATACACCCTCGCCTCGGGATTCCGCCGCCCGGTGGGCTACGTCTGGCTCGCGGACGGCACCCCGGCAGGTGAGGACGAGGCGATGCGTACGTTCGCCGAGCGGCTCGGGCTCGACCCCGTACTGGACGTGCAGTCGCTCGAAGCGCTCACCCGCCCCGACCCGGACACCGACGCCCGGGCCCGGCTGCGCGGGCTGCTCGCCGTACTCACCCGCACCGGCCTCGCGCTCCCGGCCGGACTCGGAGCCGACCCGGACGAGCAGGGCCCCGAGGGGTGGGAGGGAGCCGAGCGCGTCGAGTGGACCGGGTGGCGCGACGCGGTCAAGGTCGACCTGGGCGCGGTGGAGAGCAGCCGGCTCGGCCCCTGGGTGCGCGGACCGCGGGCGAGGGCCCTGGCGGGCGCCCAGCTCGCGGCCGGGCTGCCGCTCGTCCTGTGGGGAGCGGCCCGGCGCAGCGGCGGCTGGGCCTTCGCCGGGGTGCTCCTGATGGCGCACGGTGCGCTGGGCCTCGCGTACGACCGGGTACGCGGCGGGGAGGGAACGGGCTGATCCAAACGAAAGGCCCTACTCGTCCTCGTCCTCGTCGTCCAGACGGGCCAGCCAGGTCGCGAGGCGCTCGACCGGCACCTCGAAGTCGGGGTTCAGATCGACGAACGTACGCAGCTGCTCGGCGAGCCACTCGAACGTGACCTCTTCCTCGCCTCGCCGCTTCTCCAGCTCCTCGATACCGCGGTCGGTGAAGTACATGGCCCAAGTCTAGAGCGGCCCCCGGCGCGGTTTGCCCGCCCGCTTCCCCCTCCTCTTCGATCTACCCCTCATCCGCCGACTACGGCCGTTAATCTGCGGGTAGTTGGCGAACGGGGGGGTTGTCATGAGCGACAGTGGGTCCCGTATTACGCGCATCGAGCTGCCGGACGGCACACCGGTCTGGGCCCGGATCTCGGGGGCCGAGGAGCTGGCCGGTCCCGCGCCCGGCGGCGGTCCGACCTACACGGACACCGGCTTCGGGGACATCGCGGACCAGGTCCAGGCCCGCGTCGAGAGCCTGCACTCCGTGGTGACCGGGGTGGCGCGCTCGCTCGCCGTGCCGCTGCGCGCGGTGCGGCCGGACGAGGTGAGCGTCGAGTTCGGGATCGAGCTGACCGCCAAGTCCGGCAAGATCGTCGGGCTGCTCGCGGACGGCGAGGCCAAGGGCGCCATCACGGTGACGCTCACCTGGAACGGCGGCGGGCCCCCGGTCGACGCGCCGCCGCCCGCTCCCGTACCGGCGCAGACGCCCGTCCCCTTCGCGCCCCCCGCACCACCGCCCGCCGCGCCGCCGGGCGCGGGCGCACCTCCCGGCTTCCCGCCCGCCGGGGCGCCCCCCGGCGCACCGGCACACCCGGGCGGAGCGGACGACACCGACGGCGGCGGGGCATGACCTCCGAGGACCGAGGGGGCGCAGAGGGGGTGCTCGAACCCGCCCAGGCTGCCCTCATGGACCTCGTGCAGGACGCGACCGTACGCATCCATCGCCCACCGTCCGGGTATGCCCAGGACGGGTCGGAAGGGGACTTCCTGGGCAGCGGCTTCTTCGTCGCACCCAGCTGGGTCCTCACGTGCGCACACGTGGCGATGCGGGGGGAGGGCGGCATGGTGGGCGTGTGGTTCAAGGCGGACCGCTACAGCACCGAGCTGACCGAGGTGCCCGGCAAGGTCGTCGCCGCCCTGCCCGGCGCCCGGCTGCCCGGGCCCGGCGGCTGGCCGGCCCCCGACCTCGCCCTCATCCAGCTCCAGCGGCCGGTCGAGCACCCCTGCGTGTACGTCACCGAGCGGTCCGAGGCGATGCTCCGCAGCCGCGAGGTGCGCTGCGTGGGCTGGGCGCCGGGACAGGGCGGCGGACTGCAGAACCGCAGCGGGGTCTGCGTCGTGAAGGGCTCGTACGGGGCGTCGGGCGACGCCGAGCAGGTGGTGCGGCTCGACGGGGACTGGGTGGAGCTCGGCATGTCCGGCGGCCCGCTGGTCGACCTCGTCCGGGGCGAGGTCGTCGGCGTCATCAAGTCGCGGCTCGACGGCCACCAGGGCGGGACCGCCGTCGGCGTCGAGCGACTGCGCACCCTGGAGGTGCCGGCCGGCCCCGTGGAGACCGAGACCGACGACCCCTACCAGGCCGTCTTCCACGCCCACGACCGCTACCACGCCGACCAGCACACCAGCTCCGCCGGCACCGACCGGACCTGGACCGACGCGCAGAGCGAGCTGCCCGCCCCGCCCGGCGGCATCCTCGGCCCCAAGCTCCGCGCCGAACTGCTCGGCCGCCTCGCCGAGTTGCCGCCCCCCGCGAGCACCCGCGCCCTGCTGACGCTGCTGGACCGGCTGCCCGGGGTGTACGCCCGCGACCACCGCCCGGCCCCGCGCGCCTGGCGCGACGGGCTCGGCGCCCTGTACGACGCCCGCGCCCGCGACCGTGAGGCACGGTTCGAACTGATCGTGCGCTACTGCATGGGCGTCCTCGCGGCCGACCGGCCCTGCGGCCAGCTCTCCGTGCGGAACGCCAAGGCGCTGTGGGGCTGGGTCAAGCGCATCGCGGACGCCGAACTGCCCAGGGACCTGCGCCGGCAGCTGGGCGTGGAGTGGGCCGAGATCCGGCTGCGCCTGGAGCAGAACCGCCAGCGGGCCGCCCGGGCCCCGGCGAGCGAACCCGTCCTGTACGGCGACCGCGACTGCGTCGTGCTCCATGTGGACGTCCAGTACTGGGCCCCCGACCAGTACGACTGGCGGGTCGCCGTGGACCGCCGGGCGGGGGAGGCGGAGCCCGTGGACGAGGACAGCCGCGGCGCTCCGCTCGGCACCGTCCCGGACCGGCTGGCCGCCGCGCTCACCGAGGCGTTCCGCCGCTGTGACGAGCCGGACAGCCCGGCCATGCTCCAGGTCGTCGTCGCACCGCCGCTGTTCGGGCTTCCGGTCGACGACTGGGTGCTGCCGCAGTCCGGACAGCGGCTCGGAGCCGTACGCCCGGTGGTGCTGCGCAGCCCGTACCAGGGCGCGGACGGGCAGCGGCCGGCCCGCTGGGACGCCGGGCTCATCACCGGCATACGGGCCGAAGTCGTCGACTGCGAGGACGAATTACGGGTACGAGTACCGGAGCCGGCGCGGCTGAGCACCCTGGCCCACGGAACCGTGCCCGTCCTGTGCCGTTACGGAAGCCGGCCGGACGCCGACGTCACGGCCGGAGTGGTGCGGCTGCTCGACAGCGGCTTCGGCGTGGCCCTGCTCCAGCGGCGGGCGACGGAGGCCGACACGGTCTGCAAGGAGTTCCACCGGCGCGTGGCCGAGGCGGTGTCGGACACCCGCACCCACGACCGGCTGCCGTGGAAGATCCACGAACTGAGACGAGGGGTCGGCGCGGGGCGGACGGAGATGTACTGGTCCGCCGGCGCCGCCCTCTACTACGACGATCCGCACCGTCCGCTGCCGGGCTCCGACTTCCTGGAGGCGCCGTGACCCACTGCGTACCGCATCACTCACGTAAGCGAACCCGCCTGCCCCTTACGGGTGTTGGGCCGGATCGCTACGGTAAGGCACGTTCGACGGGGGCCGAGGGTCGCGGACGAGTGACGACGAGGAACGCGCTATGAGTGAACCGAGCGAGTGGCTCATCTACCGGGGCATCGGCGAACCGCACGACGAGGTGCCGCAGCTGCCGCCCCCGCCGCCCTGGCGCGACTTCACCGGAGGCCGCGGGTCCGGTGCCGCGGACGGCGGTGACCGCCGGCTCGGCATCCCCGGCCGCGTCGCCGAGGAGCACCGGCCCGGCGCCGAGGAACTGGAGATGATCAACGCGGCGCTGTACCTGCGGCGCCCGCTGCTGGTCACCGGCGACCCGGGGGCCGGCAAGAGCACCCTGGCCCACTCCGTGGCCCGGGAGCTGGAGCTCGGCAAGGTGCTGCGCTGGCCCGTGGTCAGCCGCACCACGCTGCTCGACGGCCTCTACCACTACGACGCCATCGCCCGGCTCCAGGACGTCCAGATCGCCTCGCACGCGGCGGCGGCGGGCGGCGCGGCCGACGCGGCCCAGAGCGTGGGCAGTTACATCCGGCTCGGCCCGCTCGGCACCGCGCTGCTGCCCTCGGACCGGCCGCGCGTCCTGCTCATCGACGAGCTGGACAAGAGCGACATCGACCTCCCGAACGACCTGCTGAACGTGCTGGAGGAGGGCGAGTTCGCCATCCCCGAGCTGGAACGGATCGCCGACCGGCTGCCCGACGGTGAGGCGGACGTCCTCGACCACGACGGCAACAAGGTCCGCATCAAGGGCGGCCGGGTGCAGTGCCGGGCCTTCCCCTTCGTCGTGCTCACGAGCAACGGAGAACGGGACTTCCCGGCCCCGCTGATGCGCCGCTGCATCCACCTGGAGCTGGGCCGCCCCGACCACAAGCGGCTCGCCTCCTTCGTCAAGGCCCACCTCGGCGAGGAGGCGGCCCGCGCCAGCGACGACCTCATCGCCCACTTCCTGGAACGCTCCCGCACCGAACTCCTCGCCACCGACCAGCTGCTGAACGCGATCTACCTGACGCACGCCGCGTCACCGGCCGGCCGCGACCGGCTGGCCGACCTGCTCATCCAGCGACTCGACCGGCCGAGGTGAGGATCTGATGTCCGGTGCGGCGGACGGCAACGGCGAGGGTGACGGGCCCGGTGGTGCGCCCGGTGCCTCCGTGACGCCTGGGCCCGACGGGACACCGGGCGCCTCGGAGCCGTACGACACCGGGTTACTCCCGGAGCTCGTCGCAAGGCTGCGCGGCGCCGGGCTCGACCCCGACGTTGAGCAGCTCTGCGACGCGCTCTGGCTGGCCCGCTGGACCCGGAGCGCCGACGCCTCCGACGAGGACCCGGACGCGGACGGCGAGGGCCCCGGCGACGCCCGGACCTCCGACGAGCGCGCCGAGCCCGGCCGGACCGCGACGCGGCCACCCGGGGACGTACGCACTCCGGACCGGGACACCCGGCGTGAGGAGACCGGCCGGCCCGGCGACGGCGAGCGGATCTCCCTGCACCCCGTCCCCGGCCGCACCCGGCCCGGTGACGGGACACCCGCCCAGGACCCCGCCGCACAGCCCGGCACCGACTCCCGCACCGCCGTGCTGCCCCTCGGCGTGCCCGCCGCCCCCGTCCTGCCCGCCCCCCTCGAACTGAGCCGCGCCCTGCGCCCGTTGCAGCGCTACCGCCCGGTCTCCGCCCCGCTGCGCCGCGTCCTGGACGAGACGGCGACCGCCGAACGCAGCGCCCGCGCCGGCGGCGTGATCATGCCGGTGTTCCGGGGCGTCCGGCGCGGCGACGCCGTCGTGCAGTGCGTGATGGACGCCTCCTCCTCGATGCTGGTCTGGGACCGGATGTTCGAGGAGCTCCAGCAGATATTCGCCCAGCTCGGCGCCTTCCGGGACGTGCAGATGCGCTACCTGCACCCCGGACCGGACGGCGGCTGCACGGTCAGCCGCAGCCCGGACCCCGCCGCCGCCCCGCTGCACTCGGCGGACCGGCTCAGCGACCCCACCGGGCGCCGGGTCACCGTCGTCGTCAGCGACTGCGCGGGCCCGCTCTGGCGCAGCGGACACGCCCACCGGCTGCTGCACCAGCTCGCCCGGCTCGCCCCGGTCGCCGTGCTCCAGCCGCTCCCGCAGCGCATGTGGAACCGGACCCGGCTGCCGGTCACCTTCGGCTCGCTGACCCGGGGCGAGGGCCCCGCCGGGGCCACCCTGCTGAAGGTCACGGGCGACGCCGGAACGGGCCCCGCCCACCCCGGCGCCCTCGCCGTGCCCGTCCTGCCGCCGGCCGCGGACGCCCTCGCCGCCTGGGCGAGGCTGCTCTCCGGCACCGGCGCGGCGTCCGTCCCGGGCGCGGTCGGCTGGGTCAGGGCCGACCAGCCGGCGGCCGCCGCCCGCCGCGGGGGCGACGCCCTGTCCTCGCTGCAACTGGTCAGCCGGTTCCGCTCGACGGCCTCCCCGGCCGCCGGACAGCTCGCCGTCTACCTCGCGGCGGCCCCCCTCTACCTGCCCGTCATGCAACTCGTCCAGCGCACGATGCTGCCCCAGTCGGGCCCCTCCGAACTCGCCGAAGTCCTGCTGAGCGGCCTCCTCAAGCGGCAGGAGGGCGGCACCGGACGCGGACAGTGGTACGCGTTCGAGCCCGACGTCCAGGAGGCGCTGCTCGGGCCGCTCGGCCGTGACGAGGCTCTGCTCGTACTCAAGCACTGTTCGCAATACATAGAGCAGCGGTTCGGCAAGGGCGGGCCCAACTTCCCGGCCCTGGCCTACGCCCAGCTCGGCGACGGCACCACCAGCGGCACCGCGCACGGCATCCCCTTCGTGGCGCCGCCGGCCCCGGGTGCGGCCGGCGCCTCGCCGGACGGCGACGCGGACGCGGAGGACGCCGACGACAGTGAGGAGAACGAGGGGAACGGGGGGAACGAGAGACGCGGCGGTCCGCGCGTCCCCCACGCCTTTGCCGAAGTCGCAGCACGCGTACTGGAGCGATTCATGCCCGTACCCCCCAGGTTCGTGACCCCCGAGCCCAAGACCTCCCCCGACTCCCGGGCCGGCGGCCTCGCCGTGCGGCGCGCCCGTGAACTCGTACGGCACTTCGAGGCCGACAAGATGGTGCAGCGCCTGATCGACGCCGTACAACTGCTCAGGGGCGCCGCCGACCACGGCGGCGAAGCCGGCGAGGACACCGAACTGTGGGCGGAGTACGCGCGCTGCGTGCTGCGCCTGTGGGAGGTGCAGGGCGGCGCCGACCTGCTCGACGAGGCCGAACGCGCCGCCGAACGGGCCGCCGCCCGCCCCGGCGCCGTACGCGAACGCGCGGTGCTCGCCAAGGTGCTGCACGCGGCGGCCGACGACCGGCGCAGGCGCGGCGACCGGCGCGGCGCGCTGGAGCTGCTGCGGCGCGCCGACCGCGAGTACACCGCCGCCTGCGCGAGCCCCGGCCTGGAGCCCGGCGAAGCGCTGCGGCTCACCCTGGAACGGGTGCGCGCCCTGGAGGCGCAGTGGCGGATCGACGGCGACACCGCGCTGCTGCAGAGCGCCTGCGGGATGCTGGAGGCCTTCGCCGACGCCTGGCCCGACCAGGAGAACCGCCCGGCCGTCCTGCCCCTCCAGCACGGCCGCACACTGCTGAGGCTCGCCCGCGCCACCCAGGACGGCGAACAGTCCCGCGAGTACGCCCGCCAGTCGGCCCGCTCCCTGCGCACCGCGTTCGCCCAGGGCGGCCAACAGACCATGGGCACCGAGGTCCGCATCGTCCTCGACCTCGTCGACGCGCTGCTCGCCTCGGGCGCCGAGCCGGAGGAGGCCGCAACCCTCACCACCCAGGCGCTGGAGACCGTGCGCGACCAGCGCCAGCGCGCCCAGCTCCAGACCCGGGCCGGGCGCGTCCGGGTCACCCGCTACGAGCACACCGGCGACCCCGCCGAACTCGTCGCCGCCACCGAGTGGTTCGCCCGCGCGGCCCGGGGCATCCCCCGCGACTCCCGCGCCTACACCGACCTGCTCGCCGAATGGGGCGCCACGCTGCTGCGCCGCGCCGAACTCCCGGACGGCCGCGAGTACATCGGTGCGGCGGTACGCGTGCTGCGCGACTGCCGCTCCGAGATGCCGGCCGGCGGCGCCCACCAGTCCGAGCGCCTGCTGATGCTGGGCCGCGCCCTGATGCTGCGCCACCGCGCCACGGCGGACCGGGTCGATCTGCGGGAGGCGGAGTACCTCTTCAAGCTCGCCGCCGAGGAGGCCACGGACCCGCTCACCGCCGCCCGCTGCTGGCTGGAGCTGGGCCGGGCCCTCCTCCAGGCCGCCGGCATCCTCGACCGCCCGGCCCGCCGCGACGAGGCGGCGGAGGCCTTCCGCTCGGCCGCCGACTCCGCGGGCGACGCGCAAACGGAGCTGGAGACTCCACAACATCTCCGGGAAGCCGTGGAATTGGCTGCTACAGCCAACCACTGGCGGGGTATGACGTACGAGAGAGCGGGCCGCCCCCGGGCCGCGCGGGACGCGTACCGGGCGGCCCGTCAGGAGTGGCGCAAACTGCCGGACGACGGCGGCGCGGCGGGCGAAGCGACCGCCGAACGGCTGGTGGAGCTGGAGCGGTGAGTGCGGCGCGCTCGACGACGAGCGGGCCCGTGCTCCGGCGCACACGGCCGGCAGGCGACGACACGGCAGGCCAGGGAGGCGGGACCGGCGGGGCGCGTTCGACGACGAGCGGGCCGACGGGCGGCCCGGAGCTGCGGTACGGGGAGGCGTGATGAACGAGTCGACACGGAACGACGGGGCGGGCGCGACGGGCATGGGCGGACTGCCGGACCTGCTGGGCCTGGACCTGGCGACCCTGCGGACGATGGACCACCCGGTGCTCGCGGAGGTGGTGGCGGATCTGCGGGGGCGGGCGGAGCAGCCCGAGGAGATGCTCTGGGGGTTCACCAACGCCTTCTGACCGTCGCACCGCACGGTTTCGGCCGGGGGTGTGCCCGATCCGGACATCATGGCCCGGGCCGGGCCTGCGCCCGCCGTACGCCGGGGACACTCACCCCGGGCCGGTAGCGGGGGCCATCCCGGCCGGCGTACAGCACGGGGGTGCTCGATTGGCTGGACGGACGACGCCTCGGGAGGAGCGTGCGGCGCGAGGAGACGCCCGTGCGCGCGGTCGCGTGAACCCGGTCCCCTTCGGCCAGTTCATCGTGAAGGTGCACGGCCGCTGCAACCTGGCCTGCCGCTACTGCTACCTGTACGAGGGCCCCGACCGCACCTGGCGCGACCGCCCGGCCGCCGCCCCGCCCGCCGTCCTCGACCGCACCGCCGGCCGTATCGCCGAGCACGCGGCCACGCACGGGCTGCGCGGCGTCGCCCTCGTCCTGCACGGCGGCGAACCCCTGCTCGCCGGCCCCGGCCGGCTGGCGGCCCTCGCCGACGCGGTGCGCGAGCGCGTACCGGCGGACTGCGCCGTCCACACGACCGTGCAGACCAACGCCACGCTGCTCACCGGCCCCGCCGTCACCACGCTCGCCCGGCACGGCATCCGCGTCGGCATCAGCCTCGACGGCGGCCTCGCCGCCCACAACACCCTGCGCACCGACCACGCGGGCCGCCCCTCCTGGCCCGCCGCCTCGCGCGGCGCCCGCCTCCTGGCCGACCACCACCCGGAGGCGTACGCGGGCATCCTCACCGTCGTCGACCCGCGCACCGACCCGGTGGAGCTGTACGAATCGCTGCTCGCCCTGCGCCCTCCGGCCCTGGACCTCCTGCTGCCGCACGGCAACTGGTCCAGCCCGCCGCCGGGCCTTTCCACCGCTGCCGGTCCCGGCCGCGCCACCCCGTACGGCGACTGGCTGTGCACCGTCTTCGACCGCTGGTGGCAGGCCCCCCGGCGGGAGACCCACGTCCGGCTCTTCGAGGAGTGCGTCGCGCTGCTCCTCGGACTGCCCGCCGCCACCGAGTCCCTCGGTCTCGACCCGCTCAACGCGGTGGTCATCGAGACGGACGGGTCCATCGAACAGGTCGACTCGCTCAAGTCCGCGTACGACGGCGCGGCCGCCACCGGCCTCGACGTCTTCCACCACACCTTCGACGACGCGCTGCGCCACCCCGGCGTGGCCGCCCGCCAGGCGGGGGCCGACGCGCTCGCCGCCACCTGCCGCACCTGTCCGCTGCTGACCGTGTGCGGTGGCGGCCACTACGCACACCGCTATCGCGCAGACAACGGCTTCCGCAACCCCTCCGTCTACTGCGCCGACCTCGAACGGCTGATCCGCCACATCGCGGGCCGGCTCGCCGACGCAACCGCTGGAGACCCCCCATGAGCACCGTCATCCCCGACCACGTCCTGCGCGAACTCGGCCGCACCGAGGGCGACGCCGCATCCCTCGGCCTGCTCGTCCGCGACCAGGACACCCGCCGCCTCGTCCTCCTGCGAGCCGTGCTCGACGCGGCGGAGGCCGCACCCCCGGCCGTCTGCCCACCCGAGCTGCTGGACCGGCTCCGCGAGGACTGGGCCCTCCTCGAAACCGCGGAACTCGCGGACCGGGAGGCGGTGCGCACCGTCCTGTTCCACCCCTTGGCGGGCCCCTGGGCGCAACGACTGCTGGGCGGCCTCACCTCCGACGCCCCGGCCGGGCCGGACCTCCGCGCCGACCTGGCACACCTGACGGCGTTGGCGGCGGCGGGGGCGATACGGGCGGGAGTGGGGTTCGACGTCCGGCTCACCCCGCGCCGGGGGCTGGTCTCCCTGCCCACGCTCGGCGCCGTCCGGTCAGGCGCGGGCCCGGTCCGGCTCTCGTACCGCGAGGACGAGTTGACGTTGTCCCCGCAGGACGGCCCGCGGTTCACGGTCCGCCGCCACACGGACCGGACCCTGAGCTCGGCCGACCCGCGCTGGCTTCCGGTGCTCATGCTCCGTCCCGTCGTGCCGGGCAGTGCGCCCGTGGCTCTCGACGATGTCGATCCCTACGGCAGCGAGGCCGGGGACCGGCCCCCGTACGGGCTGAGCGGGGCCGTGCACGTCGATGACCACGAGCGCAAGAAATGGGCCGGCTCCTGGTCCGGCCTCGAACCCCTGCTGCGCGTCGGCGGCGAACACCGCATCGCCGAAGCAGCCGTGCTGCTCCGCTGCATGGTGCCCCTCAGGCAACCGGCCGGCTCCGGACCCGACGGAGAGGGCGCGGCGCACTGCAGCGCGACCAGGCGCGAGGCATTCGGGGCCGTGCTCAGCAGCAAGCCCGCCACCGCGGCCTTCTTCGCCTCGACGCTCGTCCACGAACTCCAGCACACCAAGCTGTCCGCCCTCACCGCCCTGGTGCCCCTCCACCGCGAGGACACGACCGAGCGGTACTTCGCTCCCTGGCGCCCCGACCCCCGGCCCTTCGACGGTCTGCTCCAGGGCGCCTACTCGCACCTGGCGCTCGCCGACTACTGGCAGCGGTTCGCTCTGCAAGCGCACCGGGTCACGCACCACGACCTGGCATGGGCCGAGCACGCCCGCTGCCGCGAACAGGTCGGTGCCGTACTGCCCGTGCTGGCCGGCTCGGCGGGCCTCACCGCCGAAGGCCGGACGCTGGTCAACGAGATGATCTCCGTCTACCACCGTTTGGACGACAATCCGCCCCCCTCGGGGCACCTCGCGCGCGCTCAGGCGTACGTGTCCACCGCCAAGGTGATATGGCAGCAGAGGAACGGCTTGCGAAGGCAGTGAGAAGCCTGGGATTCCCGCTGGGGCGACAGTGCTCCGGTGTATGTTGACAAGGCTCGTATCGAGGCAGGGAGACGGCTGAATGCCCGGAACGCGTAAGCCAGTTGGAGTAGCCGGGGCGAACACCGTCACGATCAGTTTCGCCGGCTTCAACCGCGCCTGGGCGGCGTGGATCGCGGACCGTCTGGAGCGGCGCGGGGTGACGGTCGTCCAGCAGCGCTGGGACCCGCCGGTCTCGGTCCCGCTGGAGGAGGCGCTGCGCGACCTGACGCTGGCGCGCGGACGGGTCCTGGTGGTCCTCAGTGACTGGTACTTCCAGCTCGGCCCCCGGAGCCACGACGAGTGGAACCGGGCGCTGCGCTCCGAAGTCGCCCCGGACCCCGACCGGTTCGCCGCCGTCTGCGTCACCACCTCCGCGCTCCCCGGAGCCACATCCGCATTCGGCGCGGCCGACCTCACCAACGTCGGCGCCGAGGAGGCGGAGCGGCGGCTCCTCGTACGTCTCGGACTGCCCACCGACCCGCTGCCCGAGGGCACCTCGTCGGGGCCGCGGTTCCCGTCCGACACCCCGCAGGTGTGGGGCGGGGTGCCGCGCCGCAACATCCGGTTCACCGGCCGGGAGCAGCTGCTCACCGACACCTACCGGGCGCTCCAGGAGTCGGGGTCGGGCGCGGGGGTCGTGACCCTGCACGGCATGTCCGGCGTCGGCAAGACGCAACTGGCCGCGGAGTACGTCTACCGCTTCGGCTCCGAGTACGACGTGGTCTGGTGGGTGCCCGCCGACCGGCGCGCGCTCTACCGGCAGAAGCTCGCCGAACTCGCGCCCGAACTGGGCCTGTCCACCGGCGCCGAATACGGCGAACGGCTGCGTGCCGTACGCGACTCGCTGCGCCGGGGCGACCCGCACGCCCACTGGCTGCTGATCCTGGACGGCGCCGACGAACCCGAGCAGATCTGGGACCTGGTGCCCACCGGCCCGGGACACGTCCTCATCACCTCCCGCAACCCCGAGTGGAGCGAGCACAACAGCAACCTCGTCGAGGTGCCCGTCTACCGGCGCGACGAGTCCGTGGCCTTCATCCGCCGCCGGGCGCCGCGCCTGAGCCCGGCGGAGGCCGACCAGCTCGCCGAGGCACTCGAAGACCTGCCGCTGCTCCTCGACCAGACCGCCGGCTGGCTCAACGACTCGGACCTGTCGGTGGAGGAGTACATCGAACTCCTCGAAGGCGGAATCGACCAGGACGTCGTCAAGGTGTCCGCGGACTTCCCGCTCGCCTTCCAGACCGCCTGGTCGATACTGCTGAACAAGCTCAGGGACACCGTCCCCGAGTCCGTCGACCTGCTGCGCCTCTGCAGTTTCTTCGCACCCGGCTCCATCCCCGTACGGCTCCTGAAGGAGATGCCGCCGGGGGACCTGCCGGAACAGGTCTCCGGGCTGATGAGCGACCCCCTGCTGTGGAACAAGGCGATCAACCAGCTCCGTCAGTACTCCGTGGTCCGGCTGGAATCCCATGAATCGGGCATCGATGCGGCATCCTCCGGGGAGTCCATCTACATGCACCGCATGGTCCACCAGATCATCGGGCACGACATGACGGAGGAGAACCGCGAGGAGTTCATCGACGTCGTCCGGCGCGCCCTGGCGGCGGCCGATCCGGGACGCCCCACCGACACCCGTCTGTGGCCCGCGTACGCCGAGATCACCCCGCACCTGAAGTGGGCCGACGTGCTGAAGAGCACCGACCCGGCGGTGCAGACCCTGGTGCTCAACTGCCTGCGCTACATGTACCTCTCGGGCGAGTACCGGGCCGGCATCAAGCTCGGCGAACGCGCCATGGCCGCCTGGCGGGAGCTGTTCGGCGAGGACCACCCCAGGGTCTGGGACCTCAGCTACCACTACGCCAACCTGCTGAGGGCCGTCGGTGACTACGCGGCCACCGAGGCCATCGAACGCGCGGCGGTGGAGCATCTGCGCGCCGAGCGCGGCACCCAGGATCTGGAACACCTGCGCGCCTCCGGCGGACTGGCCGCCGACCTGCGCGGCCTCGGTCGCTACGACGAGGCGCTGGAGCTCTCCCAGCGGCTCCTGGCCGGCTACCACGACCTGCTCGGCGACCAGGACTCGCGCACGCTCAACGCGCAGAACAACCTGGCCGTGACGCTTCGGCTGCTGGGCCGGTACCGGGATTCCCTCGAACTCGACGGGCGCACTCTGGACGCACGCCGCCAGTTGCTGCGCCAGCGGCACGCCTGGACCCTGTCCTCCGAGATCAGCTACTCCATCGACCTGCGCCTCCTCGGCCGTTACAACGAGGCGTTCTCCCTCCAGAACCAGAGCGCCCAGGTGCACCGGCGTGTCCTGGGGCCGGACAACCCGCAGACCTTGTGCGCCGAGCACAACCTCGCGCTGTGCCACTACCGCGACGGCGAACGCGCCAAGGCCGCCGCCCTGTTCACCCGCGTCCTGGAGCGAGGGGAACGCGTGCTGGGTGAGAGCGACCCGTTGACGATGATGTTCGCGGCCGGCCAGAGCTGTTTCGCCCGCGAGCACGGCAACATCGACCAGGCGAGGGCCATAAGCGAGAAGGTCGTGAACGGGTACGCGGACATGCTCGGCGAGGACCACCCGTACTCGGCGGGCACACGGTCCAACCACGCCTTGATCCTGCGTAACGTGGGGGAGCGGGAGCACGCCCACGTGCTGTTGGAGGAAGCGCTGGCCGGCATGACGCGGGCCGTCGGCGAGCACCATCCGTGGACGCTGGGCTGCGGCATCAACGCCTCGGCGCTGCGGAACCTCGTGGGCGACCCCGAGGGTGCGGCCGCGCTGACGGACTCCGTCATCACCCGCGCCGTGGAGGTCCTGGGCCGGACCCACCCGCTGACACTGTCCGCCCGTATCGCCCACGCCGCCGACCTGCGCGGTCTCCGCGACCGGCAGAAGGCCGAGAAGATCGAGAACGAGGCCCTGGAAGACCTGGCGGCAACCCTCGGCGCTCAGCACGTCCACACCGTCTCGGCCCGCTCCCGCAACCGCCCTTACTGGGACTTCGAGCCGCTGACCACCTGAACCGCCTCGCCCACGCCCAGGGGCCCGTCCCGCGATCACCTCGCGGGACGGGCCCCTGGTTCGTGCGACGCCGCCGGTCAGGCCTCGAAGACCTCCTCGACCAGCTGGGTCTGCTCCGCCTGGTGGCGCTTGGCCGAGCCGACCGCCGGGGACGAGCCGCGCGGGCGCGAGATGCGGCGCAGGCGCTCGCCGTGCGGCACGTCCGCGCCGACGGCCAGGTCCAGGTGGTCGATCAGGTTCAGGGCGATGAACGGCCAGGCGCCCTGGTTGGCCGGCTCCTCCTGGGCCCACAGGTACTTCGCCGCGTTCGGGTACTTGGCGATCTCGGCCTGGATCTCGGCACCCGGCAGCGGGTACAGGCGCTCCAGGCGGATGATCGCGGTCTCCGTGTCGCCACGCTTCTGGCGCTCGGCCTCAAGGTCGTAGTAGACCTTGCCGGCGCAGAAGACGACCTTGCGGACCGCGCTCGGCTCGACCGTGTCGTCGCCGATGACCGGGCGGAAGCCGCCGGTCGTGAACTCCTCCACCTTCGACGCGGCCGCCTTGAGGCGGAGCATCGACTTCGGGGTGAAGACGATCAGCGGCTTGTGGTGCGGGTTGTGCACCTGCCACCGCAGGAGGTGGAAGTAGTTCGACGGCAGGGTCGGCATCGCGACCGTCATGTTGTCCTGAGCGCACATCTGGAGGAAGCGCTCCGGGCGCGCGGACGAGTGGTCCGGGCCCTGGCCCTCGTAGCCGTGCGGCAGGAGCAGCGTGACGCCGGAGGTCTGGCCCCACTTCTGCTCGGCCGAGGAGATGAACTCGTCGACGACGGTCTGCGCGCCGTTGACGAAGTCACCGAACTGGGCCTCCCAGATGACCAGCGACTCCGGACGGGCCAGCGAGTAGCCGTACTCGAAGCCCATCGCCGCGTACTCGCTGAGGAGCGAGTCGTAGACGTTGTAACGGGCCTGCTCGTCCGTCAGGTAGAGGAGCGGGGTGTAGTCCTCGCCCGTGACCTGGTCCACCAGCACCGCGTGGCGCTGGCCGAAGGTGCCGCGGCGGCTGTCCTGGCCGGCGAGCCGGACCGGGGTGCCCTCCATCAGCAGCGAACCGATGGCCAGGGTCTCGCCCATGCCCCAGTCGATCGTGCCGTTCTCCACCGAGGCGGCACGGCGCTGCATCTGCGGCATCAGGCGCGGGTGCACGGTGATCGACTCGGGGATGTTGACCTGGGACTCGGCGATCCGCTTGACGACCTCGGCGGAGACCGCGGTGTTCACGGCGACCGGGAAGTGGGCCTGCGGGTCGGAGACGTGCGGCTGCGCCGGCTGCGAGGTGGCCTCGCGGACCTCGGCGAAGACCTTCTCCAGCTGGCCCTGGAAGTCCTGGAGCGCCTGCTCCGCCTCTTCCAGGGTGATGTCGCCGCGACCGATCAGGGACTCGGTGTAGAGCTTGCGCACCGAGCGCTTCTTGTCGATCAGCGTGTACATCTGCGGGTTGGTGAACTCCGGGTTGTCGCCCTCGTTGTGACCGCGGCGGCGGTAGCAGATGAGGTCGATCACGACGTCCTTGTTGAACGCCTGGCGGAACTCGAAGGCGAGCCGGGCCACCCGGACGACGGCCTCGGGGTCGTCGCCGTTGACGTGGATGATCGGCGCCTCGATCATGCGCGCCACGTCGGTGGCGTACATCGAGGAGCGCGAGGACTCCGGGGCGGCGGTGAAGCCGACCTGGTTGTTGATCACCACGTGCACGGTGCCACCGGTGCGGTAGCCGCGCAGCTGCGACATGTTGAGCGTCTCGGCGACGACGCCCTGGCCCGCGAAGGCCGCGTCGCCGTGCAGGGCGACGGGCAGGACGGTGAAGTCCGTGCCGCCCTTGTTGATGATGTCCTGCTTGGCGCGGGCGATGCCCTCCAGGACCGGGTCGACCGCCTCCAGGTGCGAGGGGTTGGCGGCCAGCGAGACCTTGATCTGCTCGCCGTCCAGACCGGTGAAGGTGCCCTCGGCGCCCAGGTGGTACTTGACGTCGCCGGAGCCGTGCATCGAGCGCGGGTCGAGGTTGCCCTCGAACTCGCGGAAGATCTGGGCGTACGACTTGCCCACGATGTTCGCGAGGACGTTCAGGCGGCCGCGGTGGGCCATGCCGATGACGACCTCGTCGAGGCGGGCCTCGGCGGCGGAGTCGATGACCGCGTCGAGCAACGGGATGACGGACTCGCCGCCCTCCAGCGAGAACCGCTTCTGGCCGACGTACTTGGTCTGCAGGAACGTCTCGAACGCCTCGGCGGCGTTGAGCCGGCGCAGGATGCGCAGCTGCTCCTCGCGCTCGGGCTTGGGGCGCGGGCGCTCCACCCGGTCCTGGAGCCACTTGCGCTGCTTCGGGTCCTGGATGTGCATGAACTCGATGCCGGTGGTGCGGCAGTACGACTCGCGCAGCACGCCGAGGATGTCGCGGAGCTTCATCATCGACTTGCCGGCGAACCCGCCGACCGCGAAGTCCCGCTCCAGGTCCCACAGGGTGAGGCCGTGCTCGGTGATGTCCAGGTCGGGGTGCTTGCGCTGGTGGTACTCCAGCGGGTCGGTGTCGGCCATGACGTGGCCGCGGACCCGGTAGGAGTGGATCAGCTCGAAGACCCGCGCGGCCTTGGTGACGTCGTCGTCGTGCGAGGCGTCGATGTCCTTGAGCCAGCGGACCGGCTCGTAGGGGATGCGCAGCGCCTTGAAGATCTCGTCGTAGAACTCGTTCTCGCCGAGCAGCAGCTGGGAGAGGATGCGCAGGAACTCGCCGGAGGCGGCGCCCTGGATGACGCGGTGGTCGTACGTCGAGGTCAGGGTCATGACCTTGGAGATGCCCAGCTTGTTCAGGGTGTCCTGCGAGGTGCCCTGGAACTCGGCGGGGTAGTCCATCGCACCGACGCCCATGATGAGGCCCTGTCCGGGCATCAGGCGGGGCACGGAGTGGACGGTGCCGATGCCGCCGGGGTTGGTCAGCGAGGCGGTGACGCCGGTGAAGTCGTCCATGCCGAGCTTGCCGTTGCGGGCGCGGCGGACGATGTCCTCGTAGGCCTGCCAGAACTCGAAGAAGTTGAGCGTCTCGGCCTTCTTGATGGCCGCGACGACCAACTGGCGGTCGCCGTTCGGCTTCACCAGGTCGATGGCGAGGCCGAGGTTGACGTGCTCCGGCTTGACGAGGGTCGGCTTGCCGTCCTTCTCCGTGAAGGAGTAGTTCATGGCCGGCATGGCCTTGAGCGCCTGCACCATCGCGTACCCGATGAGGTGCGTGAAGGAGATCTTCCCGCCGCGGGCGCGCTTGAGGTGGTTGTTGATGACGATGCGGTTGTCGAAGAGCAGCTTCACCGGGACGGCGCGCACGGACGTGGCCGTGGGCAGCTCCAGGGAGGCGTTCATGTTCTTCGCGACCGCGGCGGACGGGCCGCGCAGCGTCACGTACTCGGGACCGCCCGGGGCCTCGGTGTCCGCGGCGGCCTTGGCCTTCGCGGCCGGGGCCTTGGCGGCGGGGGCCTTCGCGGCCGGGGCCTTGGCGGCGGGGGCCTTCGCGGCCGGAGCCGGGGCGGCCTGCGCCGGGGCCTTCGGGGCGGCGGGAGCGGCCGGGGCGGCCTGTGCCGGGGCGGCGGGCGCTGCCGGGGCCTGGGCCGCGGGCTGCGCCGGCGCGGCCGGGGCGGTGTCGCTGGTGGGGGCGGCCGGGGCCGCGGGCGCTGCAGCCCCCGCGGCTGCGGCGCCGGGAACGGGCTTGTCCGCCGTGCCGGTCTTGCCCGGCTTGTAGTCGGCGAAGAAGTCCCACCAGGCGCGATCGACCGAATTCGGGTCCTGGAGGTACTGCTGGTAGATCTCGTCGACGAGCCACTCATTGGCGCCGAAAGCCGCGGCCGGGTTGGTGCCCGGGCCGGCCTGGTCGGTCGAGATGCTCGAGTTACTGGGGGACTGAGACGACACGGCGGTGACCGCCCTCTTCCGCTTCGCAAGGTGATGGACAGCGGGAATCAAGGCTACGCCTCCCCGGCCGTTCCTTGCAGGCCGGGGAGGTCTTCGTCGTGCAAGTCACATCGGAAGCCGGGTTTCGGCACAGGAAATGGCGGGAAACAAGCATGGTTCCGCTTCACTCCGGGTACGCGAGGCCGCCGCAGCGGCCCCCTGGACCGTACCCCTTGAGGAGAACACGCAGAACGTGCCCTTCCGGTTCGAACCCTATGTCAACCTCGCGGTTGAGGAATCCCCGGAAGGGTGACGCGTATGCGGCAGCCGCGAGCAGATTCGGCCACTCCGATCCGGCCGCCGTGCAGATCCACCGCCCAGCGCGCGATCGCCAGGCCCAGACCCGTACCGCCGTCGCTGCCCGGACCGTGCGGGGAGGCCACCTCGCCCCGGTTGAAACGCTCGAAGACCCGGTGGCGCTCGGACTCCGGGATGCCCGGGCCCTCGTCGACCACCTCCAGGTGCAGGGACTCCGGCTGCGCGCCGCGCCGGGCCAGCACCGTGACCCGGCCGTGCGGCGGGCTGTGCTTGACGGCGTTGTCGATGAGATTGGCCACCACCTGGTGCAGCCGCTCGGCGTCCGCGTGCGCGGTCAGCTCCGGCGGCGACACGTCCAGGTGCAGGTGCACGTCCGTACGGGAGTGGTTGCCGGACCCGGAGGAGAGCCGGCGGTGCGCGGCGGCGAGGTTCGCCTCCTTCAGCACCCCCGACAGATACGGCCACACCTCGAAGCGGTTGGCCTTCAGCGTCACCACGCCGTTGTCCAGCCGGGACAGGTCGAGCAGCGTCTCCACCAGCCGACCCAGGCGCTCCGTCTGTTTCAGCGCGGTCCGCATCGTCTCCGGGTCGGCCGAGGACACCCCGTCCACGACGTTCTCCAGGACGGCTCTCAGCGCCGCGATGGGAGTCCGTAGCTCGTGCGAGACATTCGCCACCAGCTCCTTGCGGTGCCGGTCCACCGCCGCCAGGTCGTCGGCCATCAGGTTGATGGTCTGCGCCAGGTCGCCGAGCTCGTCGCGCCGGCCCGCCCCGTTGACCCGCCGGGTGTAGTCCCCGTGCGAGATCGACCGGGCCACCGCGCGCATCTCGTCCAGCGGCGCGGTCAGGCCGTGCGCCACGAACTGGGTGATCAGCAGGGTCGCGATGACCGAGAACACGGTGATGAACCGCAGCTCGGTCCGCGTGCGGAAGGCCACCATGATCAGCCCGGTCGTGATGAACACCGACACCACGACCAGCGTGCCCAGCTTGGCCTTGATCGAGAACGGCCGCAGCCCCGGTCCGGGCGAGGTCATGGCGCGGGGGTCTCCAGGGCGTAGCCGACGCCGTGCACGGTACGGATGCGCTCCGCGCCGATCTTCCGGCGCAGCGCCTTGATGTGGCTGTCCACGGTCCGGGTGCCCGAGGCGTCCGCCCAGTCCCAGACCTCCGCGAGCAGCTGCTCACGGGAGAGCACCGCGCGCGGCGTGTTCGCCAGGCAGACCAGCAGGTCGAACTCGGTCGGGGTCAGGTGCACGTCGTCGGCGCGGACCCGCACCCGGCGCTGCGCGTGGTCGATCTCCAGCTCGCCGAGGCGCAGTATGCCGCTGCGCGGCGTCACGGCGGCCAGCGCGGCCCGCTCCACCCGGCGCAGCAGCACGTGCACCCGGGCGGCCAGCTCACGCATCGAGAACGGCTTGGTCATGTAGTCGTCGGCGCCGACCCCGAGCCCGACGAGCATGTCCGTCTCGTCGTCCCGCGCGGTCAGCATCAGCACCGGCACCGGCCGCTGGGCCTGTACGCGGCGGCAGACCTCCAGGCCGTCGAAGCCGGGCAGCATGATGTCGAGGACCATGAGGTCCGGCTGCCATGCCTCGGCCGCGTCCACGGCCGCCGGGCCGTCGAGAGCGGTCTGCACGAGAAAGCCCTCCGCCCGCAGCCGGGCGGAAATGGCGTCGACGATCGTGGCGTCGTCCTCGACCACCAGCACCCGGCGCTGCGCGCCCGGGGTGGCCGCGACGCCGTTGTGGGTGGTGTGTGTCTGTTCCATCGCCCCGCCCCTGCCCGTTTTCACGGAGGCCACTCCCCCGGACGTACGGTTTTCGCTCGTGAATTTCGTGGGTGATCCCGCTATCGGTCAGCAGCGTAGAGGCAGCGGAGGGTTTCCGGCTACGCAGGGTGCAAGGCCGTCCGGCCCCGGCGGGCGTACGGGGGCGGCGAAGTGTCGCGCTCGCGGGGGCCGGACCCCGGGCGCCCGGGGATCCGCGATGCCCGGCGGGGGGATGTCAGTCCCTGCGGATTGCGAGATGGACCACGTCGGGCACACCTCGGGCAACGCCCACTTCTTCCGCCCTTACCTCCTGGAACCCGGCATTCCGTAGGGCCTGGTCGAATGCGGCGGACGGTTGTGCGGACCACACGGCGAGGACCCCGCCCGGGTTGAGCCGCGCGCGGCAGTCGGCCAGACCGGCGGGGGAGTACAGGTCGTTGTTGTCCTCGGTGACCGTCCAGTCCGGCCCGTTGTCGATGTCCAGACACAATGCGTCGTAACGGTCCGTAGTCGTCCGCAGGTGTGCGACGAGGTCGGTCGTCAGGATCTCCGTACGGGGATCGGCGAGCGCGGGACCCGAGATCCGGTCCAGCGGCCCCTGCCGGTGCCAGTCCACGATCGCCTCCTCCCGCTCCGCCACCGCGATCCGGCCCCACCGGGGCTCGGCGGCGGCCCGGGCGAGCGAGAACCCGACACCGAGTCCCCCGATGAGCACGGAGGGCGCGGACCGGCCGGCCGGCAGCGCGTCCAGCGCCGCGTCGATCAGCAGCCGCTCGGACCGCCCGTCCGAGGTGTCCATCAGGAAGCACCCGTTGGCGATGATCTCGAAGTCCTCCCCGCGTATGCGCAGGACGACCTCCCCGAAGGGTCCCTCGCGGCGGTCCAGGGTGACGGGGGCGTCGGCGTCGGGGCCGAACGTATGGGGCATGGCGCTCAATCTCCGGTGGCCGTGGTCGGTGACCCCGCCATCCTGTCGCGGCGGGACGGGCGGGGCCAGCGAGTTCGTGCGGGGCGGGGAGCGCGGCTACGAGCCCGGCGGGGCCGTGAACCGTACGTCCGCCGCGGGCGTCGTGACGTCGGCGTCCGCGCTGATCGCCCAGGCCGCGACCCGGGACACGACGGCCGCGGGCACCGCCTCGGCGACCCCGGGGGCGGCCGGGACGTCATGGGTGGCGTGGGCGTCGTGCGGGAGGACGACCCGGTAGCCCAGCTCCAGGGCGGTGCGGGCCGTCGCCTGGACGCACATCTCCGACATGACCCCGCAGACGGCGAGCGACTCCACGCCCGCCTCCGTCAGGACGGCGCCCAGGTCCGTGTCCGCGAAGCCGTCGTCCCGGATCTTGCGGATCACGGACTCCCTGGGGCCCGGCTCGACGGGTAGGTGCAGTGCCCAGCCCGGTGTGTGCGGCTCGTCGCCCGCGCCGGGGCCGCCGTCGTTCTGGAGGTGGACGACGACCGCGCCGGCGCGCCGCGCCCGGTCCAGCAGCCCGGCCGTACGGTCCAGCAGCACACCGGCCGCGGGGACGGCCCGGGCGCCGGTCACCCCGTCCTTCTGGACGTCCACGACGATCAGGGCCTGCACGGGGGGCGGGGAGTCGGTCATGCCGCCATCCTGTCCGGCCCGGCGCGCGGGCTCCACGGAATATCGGGGGCGCTCAGGCCCGGGGCATAAGGGTCTCGCGCAGGCGGTTGACGCTCGTATGCCAAGGCCCGTCGTCCGTCTCCTCCCAGAGCTCCAGGGGCTCGGACGGCTCCGTGAGGACCCGGTCCAGGGCCCGGAGCGCGAGTTCGCGCAGGCCGGTCAGATCCGGAAGCGGCTCGTCGGGGCCGTACGCGGAGTCGGCGGTCGCGCCGCCGGGGCACTGCGCCGCGACCAGGGCGGCCGCCGCTATCGCCTCGTTCGCCACGTCCGAGTCCAGGTAGTCCGTGGTGCCCACCGTCTCGGCGAGCGCGGCGCGCACCAGGCCCTCGCGCGCGTCCGGCGCGGCGTCGTCCAGGCCGCCGCACCAGTCGGCGGCGGTGTCGTTGTCGAAGGGGCCCACGTCCCACGTACCCATATGTCTCTCCCTGCCGAGTCGATCTCCTCGATCTCCACGCATCGTGACAGGCGCCACTGACAGTGGCCTTGGAGCGCCCGCCCCGGGTGGCTTCGCCTGATCGCTCAGAGCGAACAGGTCTTGGGGAACATCGAGCGGCTCACATGCATTGAGTCGGTATAGCTCAACTTGACTGCCGAAGGGGAGATCATGGCTACTGAGTCCAACGCCGTCACACCGCTCACCCTGCCCGTGCTGCCGCTCGACGACGAGGTCGTGCTGCCGGGAATGGTGGTGCCGCTCGACCTGTCGGACACCGAGGTGCGCGCCGCCGTGGAGGCCGCGCAGGCCGCGGCCCGGGAGGACGGAGGCAAGCCCGAGGTGCTGCTCGTCCCGCGCATCGACGGGACGTACACCGGGATCGGGGTCCTCGGCACCGTGGAGCAGGTCGGACGGCTCTCCGACGGCGATCCGGGCGCCCTCATCCGGGGCCGCGACCGGGTCCGCGTCGGAGCGGGCACCAGCGGGCCCGGCGCCGCGCTCTGGGTGGAAGGGGTCCGGGTGGACGACACCGTCCCCGACCCCCTGCCCGGGGCCGTCGCCGAGCTGGTCAAGGAGTACAAGGCGCTCGCCACCAGCTGGCTGAAGAAACGCGGCGCCTGGCAGGTCGTGGACCGGGTCCAGCAGATCGAGGGCGTCTCCGCGCTCGCCGACAACTCCGGTTACTCCCCCTTCCTCACCACCGCCCAGAAGGTGCGCCTGCTGGAGACCACCGACCCGGTCGCCCGGCTGAAGCTCGCCATCCAGTGGCTTGGCGAACATCTCGCCGAGCAGGACGTCGCCGAGTCGATCGCCAAGGACGTCCAGGAGGGCGTCGACAAGCAGCAGCGCGAATTCCTGCTGCGGCGCCAGCTCGACGCCGTACGCAAGGAACTGTCCGAGCTCAACGGTGATCCGGAGGACGAGTCCGACGACTACCGGGCCCGCGTCGAGGCCGCCGACCTGCCCGAGCACGTCCGTGAGGCCGCGCTCAAGGAGGTCGAGAAGCTGGAGCGCGCCTCCGACCAGAGCCCCGAGGGCTCCTGGATCAGGACCTGGCTCGACACCGTCCTCGAACTGCCCTGGACCGAGCGGACCGAGGACGCGTACGACATCAAGGGCGCCCAGGAGATCCTGGACGCCGAACACGCGGGCCTGCAGGACGTGAAGGAGCGCATCACCGAGTACCTCGCGGTGCGCAAGCGCCGGGCCGACCGCGGTCTGGGCGTCGTCGGCGGGCGGCGCGGGGGCGCGGTGCTGGCCCTCGTCGGCCCGCCCGGCGTCGGCAAGACCTCCCTCGGGGAGTCCGTGGCGCATGCCATGGGCCGCAAGTTCGTCCGCGTCGCCCTCGGCGGTGTCCGGGACGAGGCGGAGATCCGCGGCCACCGGCGTACGTACGTCGGCGCGCTGCCCGGACGCATCGTCCGCGCCGTCAAGGAGGCCGGTTCGATGAACCCGGTCGTCCTGCTCGACGAGATCGACAAGGTCGGCTCCGACTTCCGGGGCGACCCGGCCGCCGCCCTCCTCGAAGTGCTCGACCCCGCGCAGAACCACACCTTCCGCGACCACTACCTGGAGGTCGAACTCGACCTCAGCGACGTCGTCTTCCTGGCCACCGCCAACGTCCTGGAGGCCATCCCGGAGGCGCTGCTCGACCGCATGGAGCTGGTCAGGCTCGACGGCTACACCGAGGACGAGAAGGTCGTCATCGCCCGCGACCACCTGCTCCCGCGCCAGCTGGAGCGGGCCGGCCTGGAGAAGGACGAGGTCGCGCTCGACGAGCCGGCGCTGCGCAAGCTGGCCGGCGAGTACACCCGCGAGGCCGGTGTACGGAACCTGGAGCGGGCCGTCGCCCGGCTGCTGCGCAAGGTCGCGGCCCAGAGCGAACTGGGCGACCGCGCGCTGCCGTTCACGGTCGGCGCGGACGACCTGCGTGGTCTCATCGGCCGCCCGCACCACGTGCCCGAGTCCGCCCAGGACCCGGCCGAGCGCCGCACCGCGGTGCCGGGCGTGGCCACCGGGCTCGCGGTGACCGGGGCCGGCGGGGACGTCCTCTTCGTGGAGGCGTCGCTGGCCGACCCGGAGACCGGGGCGTCCGGACTGACCCTCACCGGTCAGCTCGGCGACGTCATGAAGGAGTCGGCGCAGATCGCGCTGAGCTTCCTCCGGTCGCACGGCGCGGAGCTGGAGCTGCCGGTCGCGGACCTCAAGGACCGCGGGGCGCACATCCACTTCCCGGCGGGCGCGGTCCCCAAGGACGGCCCGAGCGCCGGCATCACGATGACGACGGCGCTGGCGTCGCTGCTCTCCGGGCGGCTGGTCCGCACGGACGTGGCGATGACCGGTGAGGTGTCGCTGACCGGGCGGGTGCTGCCGATCGGCGGGCTGAAGCAGAAGCTGCTGGCCGCCCACCGCGCGGGCATCACCACCGTGGTGATCCCCAAGCGGAACGAGGCCGACCTGGACGACGTCCCGGCCGAGGTGCTGGAGACCCTGGAGGTCCACCCGGTCACCGACGTCCGCCAGGTCCTGGAGATCGCCCTCGCCCCGGCCTCGGCCCCGGCGGAGCGCAGGATTCCGGCCGCGGCGTAGGGAGTGTCCTGCCGATCACGGCTGGTACGGGCGGCCCGCCTTCCCCACGCGGGGAGGCGGGCCGTTCCGCGTACGAGCGGGTCCTACGGGCGGTAGATCGTGCCCGGGACCGGCTCGGCGGGAGCCATCAGCTGGGGGACCGTCACGAAGGTGTAGCCCTCCTTCTTCAGCGCGTCGATGATGCCGGGCACCGCGGGCACCGTGCCCTTGTAGATGTCGTGCAGCAGGATGATGCCGTCCTTGCCGGCCTGGTCCAGGATCCGCTTCCTGATCAGCGCGGAGTCGGTCGTCGAGTAGTCCTTGGCGGTCGCGCTCCACAGGATCTGGGACAGCCCGAGGTCCTTGCTGATCCCGGAGACGGTGTCGTCGGTGCGGCCCTGCGGCGGGCGCATCAGCCGGGGCTTCTTGCCGGTGATCGCGGCTATCGCGTTCTGCGTCTTCTCCAGCTCGGCGCGTATCTCGGCCGGCTTCTTGTCCGTGAGGATCTCGTGCGACCAGGTGTGGTTGGCGATCTCGTGCCCCTCGGCCGCGAGCCGGCGGACGGTGGCGGGGTGCTTCTTCACGTGGTTTTTGCCGAGCAGGAAGAACGTCGCGTGGACCTTCTTCTCCTTGAGGATGTCCAGCAGACGGGGCGTGTCCTCGCCCGGCCCCGCGTCGAAGGTCAGCGCTATGCACTTGGCCTTCCGGCAGTCCACCGGCCCGAACGACCCCTTGGCGTCCGACGCGGCGTCGGCGCGGGCCGAACCGGGCGCGGTGGTGTCCATCGAACAACCGCTCAGCGTCAGCGTGAGCGCGGTCACAAGGGCGACGGCCAACCCCGTACCGATCGGCTTCCTCTTACTGGGCACGGCGCGCCACTCCCTCGTGTGAACGGGCGCACTGGTGTGCGACCTGGAGCGGCGACTATACCTCTCGTGTATACACTGAGTTCATAGTGGGGTCGGTTTCCCGCCTCGTCCGCGAAACGCCTGGTCAGGGGCGTGGACGCGACGAAGCCCGGCGACGGGGTACGTCACCGGGCTCCGCAGGCCTGAAAGCCGCCGCCGCTATCCGTTGGCGAGTGCCCGCACGCGGTCCAGGGCGCCGTTGAAGTGGTTGTGGTCACCCACCGTCGGGCCGGACGAGGTGTACTGCCAGATCGTGTAGAAGCCCCAGCCGGCCGGGAGCGTGCCGACCGTGCTGTTGTACCGGGCCACCCACAGCGGGTTGGTCGCGCCGAAGCTCGCGTTGTTGCCCGTGCAGGACTGCCACCAGCTGGTCGCGGTGTAGATGACCGCGTCCCGCCCGGTGCGCGCCTTGTACGTGTTCACGAAGTCACGGATCCACGAGACCATCTGGGCCGCGGACTTCCCGTAGCACTGCGCGCCGTACGGGTTCCACTCGATGTCGAGCACGCCCGGCAGGGTCTTGCCGTCCTTGGACCAGCCGCCCCCGTGGTCCACGAAGTAGTTGGCCTGGACGGCGCCGCTCGTGGTGTCGGGTGTGGCGAAGTGGTACGAACCCCGGATCATCCCGACGTTGTACGAGCCGTTGTACTGCTGGGCGAAGTAGGGGTTCGTGTAGTACGTGCCCTCGGTGGCCTTGGTGTAGGCCCACTTGACGCCGCTGTTCCACAGCGTCGACCAGGCGACGTTGCCCTGGTGGCTGCTGACGTCGACGCCCTCGGTCTGGGCGGCGCGGCCTTCGACGGGCAGACCGCCCCTGCCGTCGTGGGCGATGACGCCCATGCCCATGGTGGCGGTGCCGCGGGCGGGAGCGGTGGGGTCGCCGCCGGCCGCGTTCGCCGCGCCGGGCAGGGCGATGAGGAGGGAGAGAGCTGCGAGCAGAGTGCCGGCCGCCGCGAAGCGCGAGCGGCGGGTCGTCTTGGAGCCGGATCTGTGCACGGGCATTGCGTGCCTCCGAGGCCTCAGTGGGGGGATCTGCTGACCCGGGGGGCGCCGCAGGGCGACCCCGGCGGCATGTCATGGTGTGAACATGCCATGCATGACGCTACGCACGTAGACCCGTACGGCGGAAGAGGGCCCGGGCGGTGCCGTTGGTCTACTCCTGCGAAATACTGGCGGAGCTGCGGTGATGGCCGTCGGCGGAAGAAACTTTCATCTGCGGGAAAGCTCTTGAGGGGAGTTGACGTGCACGGCAGCGAAAGCGGGCGTGAACCCGGCGCAACCGGAGGAAGTGGTGTGGACCACGAATTCCTCGCCCTGGAGCTGGAGTTGGCCGTCTTCCTGCGGCGCGCGCGGGCCAGTTCCGGAGAGATGGCGCGCGAGGTGCACCCCGAACTGGAGGCCGCCGCCTACGGCCTCTTCGTACGCCTGGAATCCGCCGGCCGGCAGCGGGCCACCGATCTCGCCGCGTACTTCGGGGTCGGCAAGGCCACCATGAGCCGTCAACTCCGCGCCCTCGAAGCCCTCGGCCTGGTGGCGCGGGAGCCCGACCCCGCCGACGGGCGCGCCTTCCTCGTCCACCTCACCGAGGAGGGCCTCGCCCGCTTCCGCAGCGTCCGCGACGCCCGCCGCGACCGCTACGTCCGCAAGCTCGCCGACTGGGACCGCGCGGAAGTCGCCGAACTGGCCCGGCTGCTGCACCAGCTGAACGCCCGCGCCGAGGACTGAAGGGGCGCCGGGCGCTCACAGCCGGGCGTAGAGCGCCGTCGCGTCGTCGTGGGTCTTGCCGCGCAGGCGCTTACGCTCCGTGTCCGCGGTCTCCAGGGCGCGGACCCGGTCGATCAGGCCCTGCGGGCCCTCCTTCTCCAGCACCCCGAGGCACGCCGCCCAGTCGCCCTCACCGAACATCTCCGTCCACCGGCTCGCCCCGTCCGTCATCGCCGCCAGCGCCCGCACGCCGGCGCGCGGCGTCCGCCCCACGACCGCGCGCTCCGCCACGGCCGGGTCGGCGGCAGCCGTGAAGAAGCCGCCCTCCTTGTTGCGCGCCCGGGCATCGGCCACCGCCTCCGACACCAGCAGCTCCCGGGGCAGCCGGTCCAGCCGGTCGTCCAGGACCGCGCGGACCTCCCCGGCCGGCGACTCGAGCAGCAGCACCGAATCGGACAGCACCAGGTGTTCGATCTCGGCCTCGTCCCAACGCGCCACGACGACGGTTGCCTGTGGCGTACGTACGTGAGAAAGGTCACACGTGGAACGGTGGGCGTCCGCGGTGCGCCGGATGGACTCCGCGAGGATCTCCCGCAAGGTCAGATCCCGCCGTGAACCGGACAGTTCGACCAGCGCCCCGCCCAGCCTCGCGGTGAACCACGGAACCGAGTGCACACAACCGGCGTCACCGCTGGGCGGGGTGACGCCGTCGAGCAGCACCAGCCCCCCGCCCCGACCGGATGCAGGGAGGACGGTGGCCGTCCAGTCCTCGTTCGGGCGATCGGGAGCACCGGCGGCGGTCGCGAGTTCGATACGCATGCGACCAGTCTGCACGATGCCTTCACCGTGCCTGCACGGCACCGGGATTGGTGCGTACCAGCAGGTCAGAAGGTCGGCCGGGCGGAAGGAATCACTCCGCCCCGGGGTGCGGGCGGGCATCCTGCCAAAGCCCGCCCGGAAGTTCCAGCCGGTGTCCACGCATGACGCCGGAGCCCGCTGGGGAGACTTGTTCGCCAACTCCGGAGTGATGTTCACTCGTTCGTGTGGCGGAGCGGTTGATGCGCGCCCCCTCCCGAAAAGCACTGGAATGGTCGGAAGCCGTACCAGGGGGCGGGACGCTCGTTCATGTGACCGTGCGTCACCTCTGCTTCAAGGGCGGACGAGTCAAGATTGCGAGCACCGGTGCAGAAGAAGCGGCCTCGGAGCAAGGGCGGCAGCAACAGCGGTTCCGGGGCGGCGCCGACGGCCCCGGCCGAGGGCGGTCGCACCGTACGCGTCCGCAGCCGGCTGATCGCGGGCGTCGCCGTCGTCGGGATCACCGTCATAGCGGCGGGGACACCGGCCGTGCTCGCCGCCTCCTCAGACCTCACCGACTCCCAGCACCTGGTCACCCTCGCCGAGCTGAACCAGCAGGCGATCTCCCTGGCCCACTCGCTCGCCGACGAGCGCGACGAGGTCACCGCGTACATCGCGGCCGGCCGGGAGGGCGAGCCGGGCAACCGGGGCGCCCGCGTCGACCAGCAGGTGGACGAGATCCGCGAGGCGGCCCCGGCCGACCTGCTGCGCGACCTGTCCACCATCCCCTCGCTGCGCCGGGACGCGGTCAGCGGCAAGGGCACGGCGCTGGAGGCCCACCAGGCGTACTCCGAGGTCATCGGCAAACTCCACGGCCTCGCCGACGAGCTCGCCCGCAGCACCCCGCCGCGCGCCGCCGACGCGACCCGCACCCCGCAGGCGCTCGGCCGGGCAACCGAACAGGCCTCCGCCGCCCGCGGGCTGCTGCTCGCCGCGCTCGCCGTGCCCCGGCCGGAACCGGCGACCCCGCGGATCGACCCGTTCACCGGCCTCCCGGTCCAGCCCCAGGACGAGGGCGAGACCAAGGAGGACCGCACCCGCGACGCGCTGAGCGCCGCCGCTCAGCAGGCCCGGGTCGGTGAACTCTCCGCGCTCGCCGGCTTCGACCAGGCCGCCGGCGCCACCGCCCGCGACAAGCTGTCCTCCACCGTCACGGGCCCCGAGGTCAACAGCGCCGAGAAGTACCTCGCCGAGCTGACCGACCGCCCCGAGCTCTCCGACGACGACCTGAAGGTGAGCACCAAGAAGGTCGCCGCGGCCCTCTCCGCGCGCGTCGACCGGATGCGCTCCGTGGAGGCCGCGCTCGGCACCACCCAGGTCCAGCGCCTCGAACAGCTCCGCGACGACGACGTCACCGCCCTCGAACTGCGCATCGCGCTCCTCGGCGGCTGCCTGCTCGTCGCCGTCGCCGTCTCCACCGCCGTCGCCCGCACCCTGACCCAGCCGCTCGCCGTGCTGCGGATCGGCGCCGCCCGGCTCGCCGCCGACCCAGCCACCGCCGAGCCGGTCCGCTACACCGGCCGCAACGACGAGTTCGCCCAGGTCGTCCGCTCCATCAACGCCCTGCACGGCCGGCTGCACGGACTGCTGACGGAGTTCAACGGGCGCTTCGGGGAGCTGGAGACCGAGCGCGCCGAGCTGGTCGCCGGCCGCGAGGCCCTCACCGTCCAGCGCGCCGAACTCCAGGTGCGCGCCGCCGACCTGACGGCCCAGCTGGAGAAGCTGAAGAACACCGTCCACCACACCTTCGTCAACCTCTCACTGCGCACCCTGGGCCTGGTCGAGCGGCAGCTCGGCGTCATCGAGTCCCTGGAGGAGCGCGAGCAGGACCCGGAACGGCTCGGCACGCTCTTCAAGCTCGACCACATGGCCACGGTCATGCGCCGTCACAGCGAGAACATGCTGGTCCTCGCCGGCGCGGACCACGGCCACGGCCACCCGGGCCCGATCCCGATGGTCGACGTCCTGCGCGCCGCCGTCAGCGAGATCGAGCGGTACGAGCGGGTCACCATCCAGTCCCTCCCGCCGCACGCCCAGGTCGCCGGGTTCGCCGCCGACGACCTCAGCCACCTCGTCGCGGAACTTCTGGAGAACGCCACCTCGTTCTCCCCGCCCGACTCCCACGTCCAGCTCTCCGGCTGGCTCCTGGAGAGCGGCGAGGTGATGCTCTCCGTGCAGGACGAGGGCATCGGCATGTCCTCCGTACGGATGGGCGAGCTGAACACCCGCCTCGCCGACCCGACGCTCTTCGAGGCCGGCGAGCAGAACGCGGACGGGGCCGGGCTCGGCCTCCAGGTCACCTCGCTGCTCGCCGCCCGGCACGGCGTACGGGTGGAGCTGCGCGAGCAGAAGGGGAGCGGGGTGACCGCGGTCGTCGTGCTCCCGGAGGCCCTGCTGCCCAAGGCCCTCCCGGCCGCGACGCCGCCGCCGGTCACGGCCCCGGGCGACGCGCCCACGCTCAACCTGCCGGGCTCGGTCGCCGAGGCCAACTCCAACACCCTGCCCGGACGCGCCGCGTCCACCTCCGACGACCCGATGATCGCGGCGGCGGAACGTGCCCTCGCGGGAGCGGGGGCGCCTGTGGCGCCGGAGGCGCCGGAGGTTCCTGAGGCCGACGTGACCCCTGAGGCCCCGGAGGCGCCCGCCGCCCCGGAGGCGCCTGCGGCCGACGAGCCCGCAGCCGCGCCCGAAGCCGCAGCCGCCACGGAGCCCCAGCCCGACCCCGACCCCGACCCCGGCCCCGAGAGCGACCCCGAGGCCACCCTCCAGGTGCGCCTGCCCCGGCCGCCTCGTGCAGCGGACGCGACCGCCGCCGGCCCGTACGCCATCGGCCCCGACCGCCACGAGCGCGCCGCCGACGAGGCCCCGCACGCGGACGCGGCGCCCACCGCCCCCGATGCCCCGCACGCGGACGCGGCGCCCACCGCCCCCGATGCCCCGCACGCGGACGCGGCGCCCACCGCCCCCGATGCCCCCGCGCCGGCGGTCACCGCACCCTCCGAGACGCCCGTGCCGGCGGACAGCGCGGCAGCGGACACCGTCCCCGCCCCCCGCCGCCCCGAGGCCGGCCCGGTCACCGGCAAGGGGCTGCCCAAGCGGACACCCAAGGTCGTCCGGCCCGCCGGGGCGCCCGCAGCCGAACGGCGGGGGAGCGTCGACAAGGAGGCCCTGCGGCGCCGGCTCGGCGGCTTCCACCAGGGCGCCAAGGACGGCCGCCGCGACGTCGAGGCCGAGCTGGTCGAGGACACGGGCGCCGCGAGCACCACACGTACCGAGCACGCCGAGCCGGCAGGCCGCACCGACGGCCGGACCGGAGAGACGGGGGACACAGTCGAGGAGGCACGCAGTTGACTGCGCCCAGCACATTCGGGCTGAGCACCGAGGCCCGGAACCTGCACTGGCTGCTGAGCAATCTGGTGGAGGAGGTGCCAGGGGTCCACTCGGTCACCGTCGTCTCGTCCGACGGGCTGATGCTGCTGTCCTCCGACCCCGGCCATCTCAGCGCCCCCGAAGAGGGAAAGCCCAGCGGACCGCGCGGCTCCAGCGCCGACCTGGCGACCATCGTCTCCGGCATCGGCAGCCTCACCGTCGGCGCCGCGAAGCTGATGGAGGGCGGCGGCGTCAAGCAGACCATGGTCGCCATGGAGGAGGGCAGCGTCTTCGTCATGTCGATCAGTGACGGATCGCTGCTCGGGGTGCACGCCGCCCCCGACTGCGACATGGGCGTCATCGCGTACCACATGGCGCTGTTCGTCGGCCGGGCCGGACACGTACTCACCCCCGAACTCCGCAGTGAACTGCGCAAATCGATGGAGAGCGCCCAGTGAGCCACGCCGCTGCCGGACCCGCCCGCAAGCTTCCCGTACGAGGGGCCGGCAAACGGCCCGCACGGGTCCGCCCGTACTCGCTCACCGGCGGCCGCACCCGCTTCGGGCACGTCCTGCTCGTCGAGACGTTCGTCGCCGCGCTGGAGGCCCCCGAGGAGCGCCGCGAACTCACCAACGGCAACCTGGCCTCCCGGGTGATGCCGGAGCTCAGGGCCATCGTCGAGATCTGCCGGCGGATGCGCACGGTCGCGGAGATCTCCGCGCTGCTGAAGATGCCGCTCGGCGTGGTCCGGGTGCTGCTCAGCGACTTGGCCGATCAGGGAAAGATCCGCGTGTACGGGACCGGGCACGGCACCGGCCAGCCCGACCGCGCACTGCTCGAAAGGGTGCTCGATGGACTCCGCCGTCTCTGAGTCGCTGTTCGCACCGCGGCAGCCGGGCCCGGAGGACCAGCCCGAGGAGAAGCTCCAGCCCTGGCAGCTGGACCGCACCCGGGCACCGATCGCCACGAAGATCGTGGTCGCGGGCGGCTTCGGCGTCGGCAAGACCACGTTCGTGGGCTCGGTCTCCGAGATCACCCCGCTGCAGACCGAGGCGATGATGACCCGGGCCAGCGAGGACACCGACGACCTCAGCGCCACCCCGGACAAGGCCACCACGACCGTCGCCATGGACTTCGGCCGGCTCACGCTCGACGACGACCTCGTGCTGTACGTGTTCGGCACGCCGGGCCAGCAGCGGTTCTGGTTCATGTGGGACGACCTGGTGCGCGGCGCGATCGGTGCCGTCGTCATGGCCGACACCCGCCGCCTCGCCGACTGCTTCCCCGCCCTCGACTACTTCGAGAGCTGCGGACTGCCGTACATCGTGGCCGTCAACCACTTCGAGGGAACGCCGGGCTTCGAGGCCGACGACGTCCGGGAGGCTCTGACCGTACCCGCGCACGTCCCGATAGTGATCATGGACGCACGCAACCGGATCACGGTCGTCGAATCCCTGCTGGCGCTCGTCGGCCACGCCCTCGACGTCAGCCCCGCGTAGCCCCAGCAACACACAACGGAGAACCGCGATGCGGAAGATACTGATAGTCGGAGCCGGTCAGTCCGGGCTCCAGCTCGCCCTCGGACTGCAGTCCAAGGGGTACGAAGTCACCCTGATGTCCAACCGCACCGCCGACGAGATCCGCTCCGGCCGGGTCATGTCCACGCAGTGCATGTTCCACACCGCGCTCCAGCACGAACGGGGCCTCCGGCTCAACTTCTGGGAGTCGCAGGCCCCGCGCATCGAGGGCCTCGGCGTCTCGGTCGCCGCCCCCGACTCCTCACGGGCCGTCGACTGGGTCGGCAAGCTCGACGGGTACGCCCAGTCCGTCGACCAGCGCGTCAAGATGGCCGGCTGGATGGAGACCTTCGCCCAGCGCGGCGGACAGCTCGTCATCCACGGCGCGGCCGTCTCCGACCTGGACTACTTCTCCCGCACCTACGACCTGGTGCTGGTCGCGGCCGGCAAGGGCGAGCTCGTCTCGATGTTCGGCCGGGACGCGTCCCGTTCGCCGTACGACGCCCCGCAGCGCGCGCTGGCCGTCGCGTACGTGCACGGCATGGGCCCGCGCCCGGAGCACCCGGAGTTCGACGCGGTCCGCTGCAACCTCGTCCCGGGCGTCGGCGAGCTCTTCGTGATGCCGACCCTGACCACCTCCGGCCGCGCCGACATCCTGTTCTGGGAGGGCGTCCCCGGCGGGCCGCTCGACGCGTTCCAGGGCATCAAGGACCCCTCCGAGCACCTGGCGAAGACGCTGGAGCTGATGGAGCGGTACACGCCGTGGGAGTACGCCCGCGCCACCAAGGTCGAGCTGACCGACGCCAACGGCACCCTCGCCGGCCGCTACGCCCCCACCGTCCGCAAGCCGGTCGGCCGGCTGCCCGGCGGCGGTCTGGTGCTCGGCGTCGCGGACGTGGTCGTCGCCAACGACCCGATCACCGGCCAGGGCTCCAACTCCGCCTCCAAGTGCGCCGAGGCCTATCTGAACGCGATCGTCGAGCACGGCGACCGCGAGTTCGACGAGGCGTGGATGCAGGCCACGTTCGACCGTTACTGGGACACCGCCCAGCACGTCACCAAGTGGACCAACGCGATGCTCGGCGTCCCGCCGGAGCACGTGCTGAACCTGATCGGCGCCGCCGGACAGCTCCAGCCGGTCGCGGACCGCTTCGCCAACGGCTTCAACGACCCGGCGGACTTCGAGAACTTCTTCTTCGACCCGGAGAAGGCCGACGCCTACCTCGCCTCGGTGGCGGGCCCGGCCGCCTGACGCCCCGCCCCTCCGGTCCCGGCCGTCACGAGGCCGGGGCTCAGGGGGCGTACCCCTCGTCGGAGCCGTCCGTGGCGCCGTCGGGGAGTTCGGGACCCTTGTACGAGGCGAGCGGCGAGCCGTCCGGGTCGGGCCGGACCGCGCCGAGCACCGGGTTGGACGCCACGGGTGAGACCTTCACGCTGGTGCCGGGCCGGGGCGCCTGCACCACCAGGCCATTGCCGATGTACAGCGCCACATGGGTCGCCTTCGGGAAGTAGACCACCAGGTCGCCGGGGCGCAGCGCGTTCATCGGCACCCGGGTCAGCTGTTGCCACTGCTCCTGCGAGGTGCGCGGGATGACGCGGCCGGCGCTCGCCCAGGCCTGCGAGGTGAGCCCGGAGCAGTCGAACGAGCCGGGGCCCTCGGCGCCCCACACGTACGGCTTGCCGATCTGCCGGACCGCGTACCGGACGGCCTCGCCGCCCTGGGCGGTCGGCGGCCGGGACGAGGAGAGCGCCCCGGAGGCGACCAGGGCGTTCTGGGCCTTGTCCGTGTTCTCCCGGGCGAGGCCGGAGACCTCGGCGAGCTGGTCCTCGGAGAGCGTGGCGATCTTCGCCTCCACCTGTTTCAGCCGGGTCCGTACGGTGTCGCGCTCCTTCTTCTTCCGCGCGGCGAGCGTCCGCTGCTCGGCGAGCACCTTGCGGGACTCCTTCGCCAGCTCGTCGGCCCGCTTCTCGGCCGCGCCCAGTCGCTGCACGGCCACCGCCCGCCCGGCGGCGAGGCGCTGGATGACCTGGCCCTGGGTCAGGGCGGCCTCGGGGTCGCGCATCAGCAGCAGCCGCAGATACGCGGAGAGGTCGGACCGGCCCTGGTACTGCTCGCGGGCCAGCCGCCCGGCGGCGTCGCGGCCCTTGGCCAGCGAGCGGCGGGCGGTGACGAGGGCGGCGCCCAGCTTCTTGGCCCGCGCGGCCCGTTTCTTCAGCTCGGCCGCCGTGCCGTTGTAGGTCTCGGTGGCCTCTTCGGCCTGCTGGTAGAGCCGTTGCACCTCGCTCAGCAGCCCGGCGACACCGCCGGCCGGGGCGCCGGGGACGGCCGGCGCGGGCGAGGGGGCCGCGACGGCGGTGGCCGGCGAGACCACGACGACGGCGGCCAGAGCCGCCGTACCGAAGGAACGCACCAGGGTGGCCGATGACACGTCATCACCTCCGAAACCGGGGTGAATCGTGCGACTACCCCATGAGTGAGCGCAATTCGTTCATACGCTCACCCGTGGCGGAGGGTGATGCAAGAACCCACGGGCGTGGCGACGGGCCACCGCTTCCGGATTCGCCCGGAAGGCGGCGGCCCGTACGCCGGGTGGGTGCGGGGGCGGTCGGACGACCGGTCAGGCGACCGGGAACGCGTAGACCGTGCGCCCGCGCCGGACGACCGCCGTCCTGTCGTACGCCAGCACCTGGTAGCCGGCCGTGACCGTCTCGCCCTCCGGGGCCTGGTTGCCGATGTCCTGGAACTTCCACAGCCGCTTGCCGTCGGCCGCCGCGAACGCGGTGACCTGCCCGGCTCCGGCCGCGAGCAGGGTGTCGCCGGAGCCGCTGACGGCGATCTGGGGGGCCGCCGCGCCGGGCGTCGCCTCCGTGGACCGCTGCCAGCGCGGCTTCCCGCTCGCCAGGTCGACGGCGCCGACCTCCTGGTTGACGTTGGTGGTGTGCAGCACGCCCTCCGCCGGGACCGAGGGCCCGTAGACCGAGCCGCGCGCGCCCTTCACCGTCCACTTCGCCTTGCCGTCGGCCGTCCCGAAGGCGCGGAGAGCGGTGCCGTCCGCCGCGTACAGCGTGCCGTCCTTGTCGCCCACGGCAGCCGCGTCGAGTGCGACGCCGCCGAACGCCTTGGTCCACTGGAGCTTGCCGGTCTTCCGGTCGTAGCTGCTGAACCGCGACTTCTTCTTGGCGGCCTTCACCTGCGCGGGCGTGAGGGACGACAGGCGCTGCTGCACGACCACGGAGTCCGGGCGGACCGCGATCAGCCGGTACGCGGGCGCGACGTCGCCGCGGCCGTTGGGCAGCCCCGTCCGCCACAGCTCCTTGCGCTGCGCGATGTCGTACGCGAACAGGTACGACTTGACGACCTGCTTGTCCTTGCCGCGCTTCTTGCCCTTCTTGGGCTTGGGTGCCTTCACGGTCACCTTGTGCGCGGCGGTGAACCAGATGCTCGTCGCGTCCGCGCCGACCAGGGTGCCGACCTTGAGGCCCGGCGCGTCCTCGAAACCGTCGGCGCAGGCCAGCCGGTGGGCGACCTTGCCGTCCTTCACCGAGATCCAGAAGAACTCGTCCGGACCCGCCACGAAGCAGTGCTCGTCGTCGACGGGAAGCGCGGCCCGGCCCCCGGCACCGTCCTCGCTCGCCCAGGCCCGGCGCCCGGTGCGCAGGTCCACCGCGCTCGCCCGCTTCTCGTCGGTCAGCACCACCAGCCGGTCCTTCCAGAGCGCGGCGGTCAGCGGGGCGGGCTCGCCCTCCGGGTGGGTGTAGACCCAGCGCGGCTGCGGGGCCGTCCCTGCCAGGGTGGGCTCCGGGGTGCTCGGTGCGGGCTTGGGGTCCTCGGCGGCCTTCGCCTCGTCGCCGGACCCGGTCGCGTAGACCGCCCCGCCGCCGATCAGCAGGCCGGCCAGGCCCGCGGCACCGCCGAACAGCAGCGCCCGCCGGTCGAGACCGCCCCGCCGGGGTCCGGGGGCCGGGGCGACGGCCGGGACCGGCGCCGGGGGGACGGGCAGCGGCTGCGGCGTCTGCGGGAACTGCGCCTGCTGGGGCTGGGGCTGCGGGGTGTACGGCTGCTGCTGGTAGGCCTCCGCGTTCGGCCACGGGGCGGCAGGTGCCCCGGCCTGGTGCCCGATGGCCTTGAGCTGCGTCGTACGGGTGTCGAGGACCGGTTCGGACGCGGCGCCCGGCTGCTGCCACGCGGGTACGGGCGGTACGGCGTCCTGGACGTCGGGCGCGGCCTCGCCCGGCTCGGGCTCCGCCGCCAGCCGGTGCGCCGCGACGCCCTGGGCGGTCACGTCCGCCGAGAGCCGGTCCGGGAGCCAGCCGCCCGCCGCGAGGGCCGCCGCGCCCTCCAGGGCCAGTTCGGCGGCGACCGTCCCCGCGGTGGGGCGGTCCGCCGGGTCCTTCGCCAGGCACCGGGCGACCAGGTCGCGCAACGAGTCCGGTACGTCCCCGAGTTCGGGGTCGCCCGCGGCGATCCGCTCGGCGGCCCCGGCCGGGTCGCCGGCCGCCAGCGGGGTGCTTCCGGTCGCCGCGTACGCGAGCAGCAGGCCGAGCACGAAGAGGTCGGACGACGGGCCCGCCGCCTCGCCCGCGAGCTGTTCCGGCGTCAGGTAGCCGAGCCGCACGGAGAGCCGCCCGCCCTCGCCCGCCTCCGCCTCGGCCGCCGCGCCCAGCGGGCCGAACGCGGTGAGCCGGGGGCCGTCCTCGGCGAGCAGCACGGTGCGGGGGGAGAGGCCCTGGAGGACGTCCCCCGTGGCGTGCACCCGGGACAGCGTCTCGGCGAGGCCGGCGCCCAGTATCCGTACGGCGCGCTCGGGCAGCGGCCCCGCGGTACCGATCGCCTCGGCCAGGGTCAGCGCGGGCACGTACGGCGACGCGGTCCACGGTCCCCGGTCCTCGCCGGTGCCGTCCGCGGCGGTCTCCAGCAACTCCGCGACCCAGCCGCCCGCCAGCCGGTCCGCGATGCGCGTCTCGGCCTCGAAGCGGCGCCGGAAGGCGGGCAGCGCGGCGAGCGCGGGGCGGGCTGCGGTGACGACGACGAGGTCGGTCCCGGCCTCGCCGCGTGCGAGGTACTGCACCGAGGAGGCCGTCTCGCGCAGGCGCGCCAGCACGGTGTACGGCCCGAAACGGCCTGGATCGTCCTGACGCGGCGCCTCCATGGCGCATCCCCCCTCGTAACCGGTCCCGGCCTTCCCTGGACCGGACGACCGATCCTAGGCCCTGTCGTCACATTCCCGTCTGCCGGGCGACGCCATGCACGCACTCTCGCCGCACCGGCCCCAGACCCCGGTACGTCCAGTACAGGGATCTGGGGCCGGCACGCCGAGAGCACGCACCTGACGCCGCCCGGCCCGCCCTCCGGGCGGACGACGGGAATGTGACGACAGGGCCTAGTGCGGCGGTTCCTCCGGGCTTCGCCCGCCACCGCCCCCCGGCTTGGACCACGGCCACCGCGGCCGGTGGCGCTCGCGTCCCTCGGGGGCGTACTCGTAGACCCAGCCGCGCTGCAGGTGCAGCCGCTTGGAGTACCCGGCCGGGGCCCTGCGGTACGCGTACACGGTGGGCGGTCCGCCGGCGGCGTCCGGGACCGGGACCTCGTACCACTTGGGCGGGTGGCCGGTCGCGCCGGTGAGGACGGGCAGCACCCGGCCGTCCAGCGGGCCGCCGACGAAGGCGGTGTTCTCACTTCTCACCGGGCCAGTCTGACCGATCGGGCATCGCGCCCCGCGCAGCCGGTCAGTCCGGCGGCAGCAGATGCGCGGCGACGCCCACCAGCGGGGCCAGCCGGTCCGCCAGCCGGCCGGCCGGACCCTCCACGGTCTCCAGCGGGAGCAGCGCGGCCACCGCGGCGGCGGTCTGCGGGTCCGAGGCCGAGGTGACGGCGAGCAGGCCGATGAACTGGTCGACCAGCCAGTCGCGCAGCTCGTGCGCGTCCGGCCGCTTGCCCTCGTCGAGCCAGATCAGCGAGGCCGCCTCGACCGCGGCGATCCAGGTGCGGACCATCATGCTCATGCGGGGCGCGGGTTCGCTGTGCCCGTCCTGGCCCAGGTGGAGCAGGATCTGCTCGGCCGCCGCGCGCCGGACCTCGTCGACGATGGTGCTCGTCCGGGACGTCTCGGCGACGCTGCCGCCCCGGAGCAGGGCGCTGAAGCCGGTGTCGTGCTCGTCGACGAAGGCCAGGTAGCGGTCGAGGACACGCGTGACGCGCTCGGTGGGCGGGCCCTCGGCGGGTTCGGTGAAGCACAGCTTCAGCTGCTCGGCGGCGGACCGCAGCGCAGCCTCGTACAACTGCTGGCGCCCGCCGGGGAAGTAGCGGTAGACCAGCGGGCGCGACACCCCGGCCACCGTGGCGACCTCGTCGAGCGAGACCTCGTCGGGGGCCCGGTGGGCGAAGAGCGTGAGCGCCGCTCCCAGCAGCTGGGCGCGCCGCTCCTCGACGCTGAGCCTTCGGTACGCACGGCTGGGCGGCGCGGCTGCGGCAGGGGTCATACCGCCCAGACTAAGGGCTGCCACCGCTAGGCCAGCAGGCCCGAGCTCTTCCACAGCCTGCGCCCCACCCCGTTCAGGACGCCGATGTCCTCGAAGAAGTCGGTCAGCCGCTTGGCGCCCGTCTGCATGACCTCCGCGCGGTGTCCGCTGGCCTTCACCTGGGCGACGGCCTCGTGGCGGTTCAGCCCGACGTTCTCGTACACCTGCGGGTTGACGAAGCAGACGGAGAAGACGCGGGCGGCCTGTCCGCAGCTGACGCGGGCCAGTTCGCGTTCCCAGCGGGGCGCGGTCACCATCTGGCGGCGCAGCTCCTCGCGGGCGTAGCGGACGTGCCGGGCCTCCTCGATGACGTGGATGCGGGTCACGCCGCGTACCAGGGGCTGGACGCGCTCGTCGGGGAAGGTCAGCCGCTGCATCCAGTCGAGGATCTCCTCGCCGAGCAGCGTCCCGGCGAACGAACCGGGCGTCGTGGACACGCTTTTGAGGACGCGCGCCATGTTGTGGTACCTGCGCGGTACGGCGTACGTGGGCCCGTCGCCCCAGGTGATCATGCGGCCGAACATCATCGAGTGCCGGCACTCGTCGGCGATCTCGGTGAGCGCGTAGCGGACATGGCTGCTGGTCGCGGGCTTGTCGTAGATGTGCCGTACGAGCAGCTGCATGAGGATGATCTCGAACCAGATGCCGAGCGAGGCGAGCGAGGCCGCCTCGTGGCGGGCCAGTTCGAGCCGCTGGTCGTGCGACATGCGCTTCCACAGCGGGGTGTCGTAGAGCGAGACCAGCTCCGGCGGCCAGAACCACTTGCCGTCCTCGGGCAGGGTGTCCCAGTCGAGTTCCTCGTCCGGGTCGAAGGAGTGCTTGGCCGAGGCCTCCAGCAGTCGTTCCGCGATCTGTTCGCGGCCGCGCAGTGGGCCGAGTGCGTCGCGGAGGGCCTGCAGGTCGCTTTCGGAGACGGTCGTCATGGCTGGAGGCACCTCACACATGGGTTACCGGCGGTCATCCACTATGAGACTGCCTGTCAGCAAGGCCGTCAATCCCTTGCGCACGACTTGTTGACCACGCGTCTACCAGCGTGTGAACCTGCCAACTGAGCGGGGAGCCCGCCGACTTCCCGGCATTCGCGAGGCGAAGGAGCCGTCCGTGTCGACCCACGACCTCTACACCACCGCCCCCGAGGAGCCGCTGTGGACGGTGCCCGCCTCGGGCGCCGCCCGTTTCAGCTGGGACTACGACGACGGCCGCGAGCGCCTCCTCGCCCTGTACCAGAAGGGCAAGGACAAGCAGTGGGACGGCAACAAGCGCATCGACTGGAGCCTGGAGGTCGACCCGTCCGACCCGCTCGGCACCCCCGACGAGGCGCTGACCCTGTACGGCACCCCGCACTGGGCGAAGATGACCGAGAAGGACCGCGGCGAGCTGCGCAAGCACTACACCGCCTGGCAGTTCAGCCAGTTCCTGCACGGCGAGCAGGGCGCGATGATCTGCGCCGCCCGCATCGTGGAGTCCGTCCCGGACCTGGACGCCAAGTTCTACTCCGCGACCCAGGCCATGGACGAGGCCCGGCACGCCGAGATCTACGGCCGCTTCCTGCACGAGAAGGTGCGGATGCTCTACCCGGTCAACGACAGCCTCCAGGGCCTGCTCGGCGACACCCTGCGCGACTCCCGCTGGGACATGCCCTACCTCGGCATGCAGGTCCTCATCGAGGGCCTGGCGCTCGCCGCGTTCGGCATGATCCGCGACACCACGACCCGGCCGCTGCCCAAGCAGATCCTCGCGTACGTGATGCAGGACGAGGCCCGCCACGTCGCCTTCGGGCGGATGGCGCTGCGCGACTACTACAAGCAGCTCAGCGACGCGGAACGGCGCGAGCGCGAGGAGTTCGTCATCGAGGGCTGCTACCTGATGCGCGACCGGCTCAGCGGGGTCGAGGTCCTGGAGAACTTCGGCATCGGCAAGCAGGAGGCGAAGGACCTCTCGGAGCACTCCGAATTCCTCCAGCTCTTCCGCAAGCTGCTGTTCAGCCGGATCGTCCCGTGCGTCAAGGACATCGGCCTCTGGGGCGAACGGCTCCAGAAGGCGTACGTCGACATGGGCGTCCTCGAACTCGGCGACTCCAACCTGGACCTCCTCATGGCCCAGGACGAGGAGATAGCCGAGCAACTGGACAAGGACCGCTTCGAGGCGGAGGAGCGGGAACGGGTGGCGGAGGTGGCCGAGGCCATCGCACAGGGCGGTGCGGAGGCCTGACGGAGCCCCGCACCGGCCGTAGAAAGCGTGTTCGTACCCATGCCGTAGCTTGGGCGCCATGACCACGCCCCCGCCCCAGCCGCCGCAGGGCCCGTACGGCGCGCCCCAGGGCGGCCCCTACGGTGCGCCCCAGGGCCCCTACGGGCCGCCGCAGCCCCAGCCGAACCCGTACGCACAGCAGCCGGGGCCCGGACAGCAGCAGCCCTACGGGTACCCGCAGGCGCCGGCGCCGCAGCCCTGGGGCGCGGTGCCCGGCGGGCCGGGGTTCCCGCCGCCGCGGCGGACCCGGCCGGGCCTGATCGTGGGGATCGTCGTCGGGGCGCTCGTGGTGGCGGGCGGGGTCGCCTTCGGGGTCTCCCGGCTGGTGGGCGCGGCGGACGACGGGAAGCTGCCGGGGACCCGGGCGTTCCCGCCGGCGGAGTACAGGCTGACCGTGCAGAAGACGCTGCTGGACGGCGAGTACACCCTCCACGCGGACACCTCGGCGACGGACGGCAAGGGCATCGAGGAGACCTACGACCCGTCCATCCGCGACCCCAAGGCGGTGGTCGCGCAGTACACGTCGAAGAGCGGCGGCACGGTGATCGTCTCCGGCATGTGGGGCCGCATCAAGTCCCCGGAGTTCGCCCGCGACAAGATCCTGGAGGGGGCCGCCGACGCCGACGGGGTGACCGTGGCCGTGCCCGTCCGGGAGTTCACTCCCGCCGGCTACGGGATCACCATCGCCTGCGAGGTCGTCCGGTCGAAGGAGGACGGGATCGGCAGCAGCACCCTGCCGATGTGCGCGTGGGGCGACGACAACACGGGTGCCCTCGTCGCCGTCGTCACCGCCGAGACCGCGCTCCAGGACCCGGACGAGGTCGACCTCGCCGAGGCGGCGCGACAGGCCGCGCAGGTCCGCAAGGAGATGCGCAGGCCGATCGGCGCCGGCACGGCGGGCTGACCACTCGGGACGGCCGTTACTCCGAGACCTCGACGATCTTCCCGTCCTTGTCGAGGGTGTGCTCGTTCCAGTACGTCCACCACTTGTCGTCCACGTGCTTCGGGACCTTGCCCTCGGGGTAGCGGGCGTAGCCCTCGGGCGGCTCCTGCCCGTCCTTCACACACGCGCTGCCGGTGCTGCCCACGTAGAGCACCGGGTACTCGCCGCCGGAGCAGACCGCGTCCGCCGTCGAGCAGGCGGACGTGAGGAGCGCGAGGACCGCGCCGCCTACGGTGAGGGCTGCGGTGGTCCGCAGACGACGGGGATGGCCGGCTGTACGCATCGTGGAACTCCTTCAGGGGGTGGCTGTCGGAGTCCAGGCTGCCGTCCCGGAGGCCGCGGCGCCCTGAGTACCCGTACTCACCTGCGATGTCGGCGTACTTGTACGGACGGCCCGTCATCCCGCTCAGCCGCCCCCGTCGGGTTCCAGGGCCGCCTCCATCACGGCCCGGGCGATCGGGGCCGCGCTGCCGCCGCCGCTGATGTCGGCGCGGTCGGCCTCGGCGTCCTCGACGACCACGGCGACCGCGACCGCCGGGCGGGCCGCGCCGTCCGCCTGTGCCCAGGAGATGAACCAGGCGTACGGCAGGTCGGAGTTGTCGACGCCGTGCTGGGCGGTGCCGGTCTTGCCGCCGACCGTGGCGCCGTCGATCGCCGCGTTGGTGCCCGTACCGTCCTGGACGACGTCGATCATCATCTGCCGCAGACGCGTCGCCGTCATCGGGTTCATCGCGCGGTGGTAGGAGCGCGACCCCGTGGTGTGCACGGTGGCGCCGTCGTGCTTGGTCGTCCGCTCCACCAGGTGCGGGTACATCAGCTCACCGCCGTTGGCGACGGCCGCCGCGACCATCGCCATCTGGAGCGGGGTCGCCGTGGTGTCGAACTGGCCGATCGAGGACTGCGCGAGCTGGTCGTCGCTCATGTCCGTGTCGAAGTTGCTCTTCGCCACCCTGGACGGGACCTTCAGGCCGGTGTCGTTGAAGCCGAACCGTTCGGCCGCCTCCACCATGCCGTCGAGCCCGACCTCCACCCCCAGGTGCGCCATCACGGTGTTGCAGGACACCCGGATCGCGTCGGAGAGGGACGCCTTCTCGCAGCCGCGCGACTCGTTGGGCAGCACGGTCGAGGTGCCCGGCAGGACGTACGGGGACGGGGTGTCGGTCTCCGCGTCCGGGTCGGTGACGACCTCGGCGTCCAGCGCGGCCGCCGCCGTCACGATCTTGAACGCGGAGCCCGGCGGATAGGTCTGCCGGATCGCCCGGTTCAGCATGGGCCTGCTGTCCGCCGCGTTCAGCTCCCGCCAGGCGTCGGTGACGGACGAGCCGGTCCCCGACAGCCGCTCGGGGTCGTACGAGGGGGTCGAGACCAGCGCCAGGATGCGCCCCGTCGCCGGTTCGACGGCCGCGACAGCGCCCCGCCGGTCGCCCAGCCCCTCGTACGCGGCGCGCTGCATCGCGTCCCGGACCGTCGTGACGACGTCCCCGCCCGGCTGCCGGCTCCGGCTGACCTCGCCCCACAGCGGGACCGGGGCGAGCAGCGGGTCGGTGCCGGAGAGGAGGTTGTCCTCGGCGTTCTCGACGAGCGTGGTGCCGTACGTCTGCGAGGCGTACCCGGTCACCGGCGCGTACAGGGGCCCGTAGCGGTAGGTCCGTTCGTACGCGAGCTGCTCGCCGGTGTCCTTCGAGCCGGTGACCGGCCGGCCGTCGACCAGGATGTTACCGCGCGGCTCGTCGTAACGGGCGATGGTCGTACGCCGGTTGGCCGGGTTGTCGTCCAGCTCGTCGGCCTGGAAGACCTGGACCCGGGCGGCGTTGGCCAGCAGCGCCACGAGCAGCAGCAGGCAGAACGCGGCGGCGTGCCGGATGTAGCGGATCACCGCTCGCCCTCCGCGCCGGGCCGCTCCGCCGGGACCGAGGCCACGACCCCCGTCTCCACCTCGTCCGGCGCCGGTCTGCGGGCGAGATCGCTGACCCGGATCAGCAGCGCCACGATGATCCAGTTGGTGACCACGGACGAACCGCCCTGCGCCAGGAACGGCATCGCCATCCCGGTCAGCGGGATCAGCCCCGTCACCCCGCCCGCGATCACGAAGACCTGGAGCGCCAGGATCGAGGCGAGCCCGATCGAGAGGAGCCGCCCGAACGCGTCGCGCAGGGCGAGCCCGGCCCGGTAGCCGCGCGCCACCAGCAGCGCGTACAGCAGGAAGACCGCGGTCAGTCCGGCGTACCCCAGCTCCTCGCCGGCCGTCGCCAGGATGAAGTCCGACTTCGCGGCGAACCCGATCAGGACGGAGTGGCCGAGCCCGAGCCCCGTACCGAGCATCCCGCCGGCCGCGAAGGCGAACAGCGACTGGGCGAGCTGGCCGGGACCGCGTCCGGCGTCGATCGAGGCGAACGGATCGAGCCAGTCCTGCACCCGGCTGTGCACATGCGGTTCGAACGAGCCGACGACGAACGCGCCGACCGCCGCGAGCAGCAGTCCCACCGCGATCCAGCCCCGCCGCCCGGTCGCCACGTACAGCAGGATCACGAAGAGGCCGAAGAACAGCAGCGAGGTGCCCAGGTCGCGTTCCAGGACCAGGACGCCGACGCTGAGCAGCCAGATCGCCACGATCGGGCCGAGCACCCGTCCGGTGGGCAGCTGGAATCTCCAGACCTTGCGGCCGGTGTACGCGAGGGCGTTGCTGTTCGCCGCGAGGTAGGCGGCGAAGAACACCGCGAGCAGGATCTTGGCGAACTCCCCGGGCTGGAAGGAGAAACCGCCGGCCCTGATCCAGATCTTCGCCCCGTTCACCGCCGGGAAGAAGATCGGCACGATCATCAGGACGAGCGCGGCGGCCACCGAGAGGTACGCGTAGCGCTGGAGCACCCGGTGGTCGCGCAGGAACACCACGACCGTGATGAAGAACGCGACGCCGATCGTGGACCAGATCAGCTGGGTCGTCGCCGCCCGGTCGCCCGGGGTCTCCAGGTCGAGCCGGTAGATCAGCACCAGGCCGAGCCCGTTGAGCAGGACGGCGATGGGCAGCAGCAGCGGATCGGCGTGCGGGGCGCGCAGCCGGACCGCGAGATGGGCGAGCAGTGCGAGCAGCCCGAGACCGCCGCCGTACCCCGCGACATCGGGCGGGACCGCGTCGTCGTGGGCCAGACCGACCGCGGCGTAGCCGTAGACGGAGATGAGGACGGCCCCGATGAGGAGCGAGAGTTCCACGCCGCGCCGCCTGGGCAGGCGCAGCTCGGGCGGGGGTGCGTCCGCCGTCGATGCGGTCATGCCCCGCAACGTAGCAAGAGGCAGGCGCTATGTCGGTTATGTCCCTGACTCTCGGTGTGGGTCAGGGACTCCCGCTCCTCGGCCCGGGGAGGACGTCAGTGCTGGTACGGGTTCTGCCCCTGGCCCGGCGCCCCCGACGCGTACCCCTGCTGCGGGGACTGGCCGAACGGGTTGCCGTCCTGCGAGGCCGCGTGCTGCGCCAGCAGCTGCTCGGCCTGCTCCTTGGGTATCCGCTGCTCGCCGCCGCAGAACGTGCACTGCGTGGCGTACTTCGTCGAGAACGGGAACAGCGGCACGAAGAACAGCGTGAACTTCGTGACCCGCTTGCGCAGCGTGTGCGCCGACGGGTTCCCGCACCAGCCGCAGACCAGCGTCAGGACCGCCAGCTGGTACAGATAACCTCGCGTGCCGAAAATGATCATGTGGGTTCCTTCCCCGTGTTCCCCAGGAGCGCCCGGCGGCAGAGCGCGAGCAGCTTTTCGTCGGTGTACGTGTGGTGGCTGCCGCGGTCGCCCTCCGGCGCGTTGTGACGGCGTACGGAGGTGAGCTCGGTGAGCAGCACGCGTGCCGCGTCCGACCCTGCACCAGCGGGCCTCATGCGCGCCAGGCATTCCGCCACCCGAACCCGGACGTGGGGGTTCTGCCCCCAGGCCGCCAGCAGCACCGGGACGGACTCCTCGGCACGACCGGAAACCTCCCACAGAGCGACCGCCGCGTCCACCCGCAGCCACACGTTCCCGTCGCGCAGCAGCTCCCGCAGCCGGGGCGCGCCCGCCGCCGCCCGCCATCCCAGGCGCCCCACCGTGCCCACCGCCGCCCGCCGCGCCTCCACGTTCCGGGAGGCCAGCCCCGCGACCAGCGCGGGCAGCACCGCGTCGGCGTCCCCCTCCACCGCCCACAGCGCCCCGGCCGCCTCCGCCGCCTCCACCGTGCCGGTCCGCCGCACCAGGGCGCGCAGTTCAGGTACGGCGCAGCCCGCGGCGGGCCCGAAAGCCGCGAGGGCCCGCAGCGCCGCCGTACGCAGCCGCTCGTCCCCGGAGCCCGGGGCCCCGCGTAGCACCCGCAGCACTCCCGGGGCCGCCCCGCCCGTCCGGAGCGCGGTGAGCGCGCTCAGCAGCGGCCCCACCCGGTCGTACGCCCGCTCATCGAGCACCGCCTCATCCAGCCGCTGCCGCAGCGCACCGGTCAGCGGCCGGGCCGCCTCGCCCAGCCGGGCGATGCCGGGACCCACGTCGTACGGCACCAGGGGGTGGCCGAGGGCCGCCGTCAGGGCGGGCAGGGCGCGCGGGTCGCCCAGCCGGGCCAGGGCCTTCACCGCGCCGCCCAGCTGCGCCCGCCCGTCCGGCCAGGTCCGCACCCACGCCCCGGGGTCCGCCGCGACCCGCTCCGCCAGCGCGTCCGCCGCCGGGGCGGCCAGCCCGAAGAGCCCCTCCAGCAGGTGCGAGGCGGCCTCGGCGAGCTTGGGTTCGGGCGCGGCGAGCTGCTCGCCCACCAGGCGCACCAGCTCCTCGTAGGAACCCCGCCAGCCGCCTATGAGCCGGTCGCTCAGGCGGACGGCGTCGACGCGCTGCCAGGGGTCGGGGCTCCGCAGCTGCTCGGCCAGCAGCGCCGCCCGCTCGGCGACCCGGTCGTCGAGCCCGGCGTGCAGCGTGCGCAGCAGATCGGCCGTCCAGGGCGCGGCCCGCCCCGCGGTCTCCTCGGCGGACAGCGCCCGCACCTGCCCGAGCAGTGTCACCGGGGCCGCCTCGGCGCCCGTCCCAGGCGGCTCGGCGGTGCGGGTCCGGGGGCCGCCGGGCCCGGGGGACGTACGCAGCTTCCGCAGCAGGCCCGTCACCACGGCCACCACGTCGCCCGGCAGCGAGCGCGGTGCGCAGCGCGCCAGCTGGGCCAGGGCCGCCAGCCGCAGCCCCGGCGGACTGGCCTCGGCGGCCAGCCGGCTCAGCCAGTCGGCGACCGTCCCGGCCAGCGGCCCGTGGCGCAGGGCGAGCCGTCCCGCCGCCTCGACCAGGGCGAACCGCACCTCGTCGTCCGGCTCCGACGCCAGCCGGGCCCGCAGCAGGGTCAGCACCCTGGCCGGGTCGTCGTGCAGGGCGGCCAGCGCGAGCGGGGCGCTCAGCCGTACGCCCGGGTCCTCGTCGGCCAGCAGCGCGAAGAACACCCCGGCGTTCGCGGTGACGGCCGCCGCCGCCATCGCGTAGTTGGCCGCGCCCTCCGCCTCCTCCTCGTCCAGCTCCTCCTCGTCGTCCTCGCCGAGGTCGATGCCGCCGATGCTGGTCAGTAACTCGACCAGGTCGCCCCGGTCCACGACCGCTGGGTCGGTGACCAGCTCGAAGAGGAACGGGATGCAGGCGAGCGTGCACGGATAGACGTCGCCCTGGTGGTGCACCGCCCCGTACATCCCGTCCAGGGCGCGTTCGCGCTCCGCCGGATCGGCGGACGCCAGCCCGCGCAGCAGGGCCGGCACGTCGTCCGCCGGTCCGTAGGCATGCTCCATCGAGGCCCAGTCGACCTCTTCGATCCCCGCGAACACGCCATCGCCTCCCCGCCGACGTCACGCAAGCAGTGTCTGCGCAGAGTGTGCACCACGCCCCGGACCATCCGACCACCCCCCGCACGCTTTTGCCCAGGAACATGACAACAGCCGCGCGCGTGCGGTATGGCGTTACGGGCGGGGCGCGTACGGCTGAGAAACCATCTCATTTGGCTAGCTCGGTAGCCTGTCGTTCATGGTGGGGCTCGTTGAGCGGCTGGTGCCAGATGAGTTGTGGGCGTTGTTCCAGCGGGTGGTGCCGGAGGCGCTGACGCCGGAGCTCGAGCAGCCGAGGTGCGACGTATGGATGAGGACGGACAGTAGGCTCCGATCATCGGGAGTTGGTGCCTCCTGATCGAATGGATCTGTTCGATCGGAGTGAGGCTCAGAGCCCCGCTGACGTGCTGCGCGCCCTGGCTGCTGGCAGCCTCTACCGAACTCGGAACGGTTCAGTCACCGACCCCGCCGGAAACCACTGGACGTACACCTACGACCAGCTCGGCCGGAAGATCTCAACTACCGACCCTGACCAGGGCACGACGGATACGACCTACGACGACCGCAGCCAGATGACGTTCGTCAAGGGCTCGCGCACCGACGCCCCCGGACTGGCGTACCTCTACGACGACCTCGGCCGCCAGACCGAGGTACGCGAGAAGTCCCCCACCGGAACCCTGCGGACCAAGCAGGTCTACGACACGGTCAGAGGTGCCAAGGGGCAGCTCGCCGCATCCACCCGGTCTGACAGCGCGGACACTGGGTGAGCTGTTCAGAGTTTCTTTACTTGATCAAGGGCGTCCCGCTGGCGCGGGCCGCCGCGCGCCGGCGGTCGGTGACCGCCGCCCGCTCCTGTCTGCCGCCCCGCTGGCGACGGCCGCCGACCGCTCGGCGCGCAGAGCCCGGGAGCGTAGGCCGGACCACCAATCGGAAGACCCGGTCCGACCGCTCAGCAGCAGACTGGCCGGGCACCTGAGAGGCTACCCGGCGGGCTCGCGCCGTCCCGGGCGCCCATGCTTGCTGCCTGGCTGGGGGCCGTGACGATGGAGATATCCGGGCTGATGCTGGTGCGGGGTTGAGCGAGACACACGTGGCGGGTGATCGGTCGGCGCGCCCGCCGTCGTGGCTGACTTTCTGTGGCAGAGGCCAGAACTCCCACAGCCACGGGCACGGCACCACGTGAGGGCCCGTCCCTGCCGGGGCTGACGAGTGCGGGGGAGCCTCGATCGGCTGCGCCCGGCAGGGACGGGAGTCGGGTGGGTCAGCGCGGTGCGGCGCCTGGGCGAGCGAGGCGGGTCATGTCTGGCGCCAGGTCCGCCAGGGGCGGGTGATGATCTCCCGGTAGGTGTGGTGGGACGGGTTCTGACCACAGTGCCGCAGCACCCACTCCTGCGGTTCGGCGAAGTCCTCGCTCGTCGGTGAGGTCTCTCCGTCCACGGCGCACTTCATCGCGTACAGGACCGGCTCCGCGTCCGGCTCGCGGTCGGGCTGGAGCGTCCAGGTCTCGTAGCGCAGGACCGAGCGAGGGGTCACCGTCCCCACCTCCGGTTGGCCACGGCCACCTTCGCGCTCAACTCCTCCGTCGGAGTCGGCGTACGTACGTCCTCGGGCGGCACGTCCCACTCCCGGCCACCGCGCGGCGGCCGAAGCTGCACGTACGTCCCCACATGCCCCATCACCACGCCCACCTTGCCGCTCCGCCGGTCGACCACCAGGGCGCCGACATCGGGCGAGACGGTGTGCCCGTCGGCATCAGGGGTGGGGGCCGTCATCGTGACCACCCCCGCGAGGCGGCGCGGGACCGGGCGGGCAGTCGCAGGGCGGGAACACGTGGGGTGGCACTCATTCGCACGGTGACGCTCCTCGGCGGCGTTGATGCGTGCCCCTGGGCTTGTTGGTGCCGCGGGGTCGGCACCGATCCTCACGCCGGTCACCGGGACGAAGGAACCTCCACCAAACCTCACTTCGGGACGTCCTGCACCGTGTAGAACGTCCCTAGTGCCGTCCTGAGACGAAGGGGGAGACTCGTGCCGAACGAGAGACTACGAGCCGTCATGGCGGCGGGAGGCTGGACGTACGCCGCACTCGCTCAGCAGGTCGAGGTCGACCCCAAGTCGGTCGAGCGCTGGGTGAACCTCGGGCGTATCCCACGTCGCGCCACCGCCCTCCAGGCGGCCAAGGCCCTGGGAGAAGACGTGCACGCACTCTGGCCGGCGCTCCGCCAGGCCCGCCCCGCCCGCGCCATCAGCCCCGAACTGGTCGCGCTCTACGAACAGCGGGCCGATATCCCCGTCTCGACGTTCACCGACCTGATGGCCCAAGCCCGGGAACGGATCGACATCCTCGTCTACGCGGCAGTCTTCCTCCACGAGGCGTACCCGCGGCTGAACGAACTCCTCACCGAACGCGCCGCCGAAGGCTGCACCGTCCGCATCGCGATCGGGGACCCCGACAGCGACAACGTCCAAGCCCGCGGCCAGGAAGAGCGGTTCGGCCACGGCATCGAATCCCGCTGCCGCCTCGCGCTCATGCACTACAAGCCGCTCGCCGACACCCCCGGCATCGAAGTCCGCACCCACGGCACCACGCTCTACAACTCCCTCTACCGGGCCGACGACCAGCAACTCGTCAACGCACACGTCTGGGGCGTCAACGCCTACGCAGCCCCCGTGTGGCACCTTCGCCGACACCAGGAGAGCGGCATGTTCGACACCTACGCCGACAGCTTCGACGCCGTGTGGGCGACCGCAACCCCCGTACGAGAGGAAGACTGACCGTGGCCCGCACCGAGTACTACGACGACCCGAACGCGCCCAAGCCGAACAGCATGGTCGTCGCCGCCTCCGCCGTCGTCACCGACGACCACGGCCGCATCCTTCTCCAGCGCCGCCGCGACAACGACCTATGGGCCCTGCCCGGAGGCGGAATGGACCTCACCGACTCCCTGCCAGGCACAGCCGTCCGCGAGATCAAGGAAGAGACCGGCCTCGACGTCGAGATCACCGGCCTGGTCGGCACCTACACCGACCCGAAACACATCATCGCCTACACCGACGGTGAGGTCCGCCGCCAGTTCAACGTCTGCTTCACCGCCCGCATCACCAGCGGCCAACTGACAATCTCCGACGAGTCCACCGAACTCCGGTTCGTACCGCCGGAAGAGATCGAGGAGTTGCCGATGCACCACACCCAACGACTCAGGCTCCAACACTTCCAGGAACAGCGCGAGAAGCCGTACCTGGGCTGAACCATCTGACGGCAGTAGCGACGGCAACAACCCCGCACAACCACGCACCTCACCGGACCAACAAACCGCACTTGACCTGCGAAAAAGCAGGTCGAAGGCTTCGCGTAGCACACGTACTATGTGCTGGCGGGGGCTACTCCGGTCCTGGTGCACAATTCCGGTCCGAATTGTGGAGTTCCAGCTGGCGGCAGGAATGGAGACCGTCTCGGCGGCGAGGATTTCCATGGAAGTGACTACAGTCTCGACGAGATGGTTGAGTTCGTGAACGGTCACACGGGTGGGGGGAACCCGGCAATGGGGCGTCCGTCCGCCACGGAAGTTGAGACGACGCTTCGACAGGCTGGGCCACGCCAGTTGGACGGGCAGAACTCATCAAGGTTTGACCACAATGGTGTCCGCGTAATTATCAACTGGGATATGCCGTGGAAGTCCACGTCGTATTACCCTGGCAGGTGAATGGATGAATGCAAGCGAACGAGGCGAATGGCTCGGATGCTTCCTGACGGATATGGACATCCGTCGGCTGGAGAGCGTCTCAGTTCCAGTCGCCCCGGAGCGGACCCTAGGGCTGGTTGAGCTGCTGGAGAGCTGGCGCAATCACGTTCTCAGGATTGAGGTGGAGATTGGGCTACCCGATTCCGACAGGACGGTGTGGGGCGTCTATGACTTGATTGCCGCCCTCGCACTCAGGAGCTTCGTCTCTCTCGGCATGAAAAAGACCGACTCGGATTTCCTTGGGGGATTCAGGCGGGCGCTCGATGATGCCGACTCCAGATTTATTCAGTTCACTGAAATTGATGAATCTGGAATTGTTCGTCGTCTCGATGGCGGTGAGCGATCGAATGGTGAATGGTGGTGGGATCGAGTTCCCCGGATTGGCCCGATCCGTCGAGAGGTCGAGCGAATCAAATCGTCATCGTGACCCGATTGCGGCTGTTGAAATAGAGAGAATTCGATGGCAGCCCTAGAATTTCATCAGTAAGTCTGAAGCCCCACCGGATTACTTTCCGGTGGGGCTTCAGGGGTGTTTGACGGCAACGCTGACGGCAACGTCAGCGGACGAGTACTGCAGCCGGAGATCTTGTGACCATGTCCTGTCACGGTCGTTGACCGGTCATGATGATGGGTGTGACGGCTGAGCAGATAGCCGGGTGGGATGCGGAACTGTCCACACTGACCGGCTCGTTGAGGCGATTGTTCAACCGGCCCGAGCCACGGATGGTGTTCGCGCAGTACGTCGAGGGGCTGCTGGCGGAGTTGCCGGTGAAGAACGGCTGGACACTCTCGGAACGGGCCGGGCATCTGACGCCGGACCGGATGCAATGGCTGCTCAACGGCTCGGTCTGGGATGCCGACCGGCTGCGCGATGCCGTGCGTGACTACGTGGTCGCCCACCTCGGTGATCCGGAAGCCTCGCCGGTCATCGACGATACCCAGGCGCAGAAGAAGGGCACCAAGTCGGTCGGGGTGGCCTTCCAGCACTGCGGTCCGACCGGGGACGTCCGCAACTGCCAGACCATGGTCATGCTCACCTACGCCGCCAAGGCCGGACATGCCTTCATCGACCGCCGCCTGTACCTGCCCGAGGAATGGACCGGCGACCGGGAACGCTGCCGCGAGGCCGGCGTGCCCGAGAACATCGGCTTCGCCACCAAACCCGAACTCGCCGTCACCATGCTGGAACGCGCCCTGGCCGCCGGTGTCCCGTTCGGCTGGGTCCTGGCGGACGCCGGGTATGGCCGCGACCGCAAACTGCGGGTCTTCTGTCACGAGCGGACGCTGCCCTATGTGCTGGCCGTCCCGGCCGATCTGCCGCTGGACGGCCCACTGGGCAAGCCCCGCCTCCCGGCCGTGAAACGGGCCGATGACCTGCTGCATTACGCAAAGTTCCGCGATGAGTGGGAACGCCGCTCGCTCGGCGAGGGCGCCAAGGGCGAACGCCTCTACGACTGGACCGCTTTCGATGTCACCGTAAAGGACGAGGAGCCGGCCGAGGGATTCACGCACTGGCTGGTGATGCGCAGATCCCTGCACCCCAACCGGCGCGGCAAGGACGGACAACTCCACCGGGAGATCGCCTACTTCCTCGTGCACGCCCCGCACGACACCACCCTCACCGAGATCATCACCCGTGCGGGCGGCCGGTGGCGGATCGAGGAGGACAACGAGATCAACAAACAGCTCGTCGGCTTCGCCCAGTACCAGGTCCGCAAGTGGCCCCCCCTGGCACCGTCACATCACCATCTGCATGCTCGCCACCGCCTTCCTCACCGTCCGGCACGCCGCCCTCACCCGCCCCGAACCAGAACCTGGCGACACCTCACAGGAAGCCGACACCCCGGGAAAAGACCAGGTCAGCGACGAGAGCGAGACCACCGACTGATCCCCGGACCACTCCTGCAGCCTTCCCGGCAGAGCATCCGGCACTGCCTGGCCGCCACCCGCCTCAACCCCCGCCACCCCGTCGAAACCGTCCTGGCCTGCGACTACTGGCGCCGCCTCCACCAGACCCGCGCCACGGTCAGCCACTACCGCCGCCGCAGCGACCCCCTACCTCGCCCCCTACAGGCCTGGTCGACCCATCAACCGATCCCGCCGATCACTGATCCTCAAGATCTCCGGCTGTAGTACCTGTAGCCCAGAGATTTAAGGTCGTGCCCTCTCCCCATGGAGAGGTCAGGGTTTCGGGGATAGGAACAAGGCCCCCTCCGCACAGCGGTGCGGAGGGGGCCTTGTTTCGTTTGACGGCAACGGCAACGGCAACGGCAACGGCAACGGCAACGGCAACGGCAACGTCGGCGGACGACGGCTGCGGTAAGTGGGTCGTCGGGGGCATCGTCGCCCGGACCGAGGGCGTCGCCGAGGGTGTTGGCGGCGTGGTGTTGGAGGCGGAGCCGGACATGGGCGTAGACGCCGATGTCGGCGCGCCCGCGGAGTCCATTGATCGCGACGAGATCAATGCCCTGTTCCATGAGCAGGAGCACGCTCGGTGCCGTGGCATCCGAGGGCGGGGCCTTGACCCCAGATCCTGAACGGGGCCTGTCCGGCGGATCAGGGTCGGACAGGTCCTAGGAGACCGGAAGCGGCCGGCCCTCTTCCGGGTCGCACAGCGGGGCGAGCAGATCGCCGTGCCGGTCCAGCCGTCCGGCCATGTCACCCGCCAGGAAGACCAGGTCGCCGGGGGAGCGGCAGCCCTCGATCTCCGCCCAGGTGACCGGCGCGGACACGGCCGGCTCGGCGCGGGCGCGCAGGGTGTAGGGCGTGGCGGTGGTCTTCGCCGCGGCGTTCTGGCTGAAGTCGACGAACACCTTGCCCGGCCGCAGCGCCCGCCGCATCCGGTGCACCACCAGCTCCGGGAGTTCCCGCTCCGCACGGACGGCCAGCCCCTTCGCGTACGCCGACACCGCCGCCGAGTCCGTCGGGGTGATCGGGACCAGCAGATGCAGGCCCTTGGAACCCGAGGTCTTCCCGTACGCCGCAAGGCCGTCCTCGGCCAGCCGCTCCCGCAGCCACAGCGCCACCCGGCAGCACTCCACGACGGTGGCCGGCGCCCCCGGGTCCAGGTCGAACACCAGCCGGTCGGCCACCGCGGGCGTCCCGGCCCGCCACTGCGGGGTGTGGAACTCCACCACCAGGTTGGCCGCCCACATCAGGGAGGCCAGATCCTCCACGACCACCTGCTCGGACGGCTCGCTCTCGCGGTGCGGCACCGGGACCCTGCGTACCCAGGACGGAGTACCGGGCGGCGGGTTCTTCGTGAAGAACCGCTGCCCCTCCGGCCCGTCCGGATAGCGCAGGAAGGACACGGGCCGGTCCCGCAGATGCGCGAGCAGCACCCCGGACGCCGTGGCCGCGTAGTAGTGCAGCACCTCGCCCTTCGTGGTGCCGGTGGCCGGATACAGCACCTTCTCCAGATTGCTCAGGGAGAGCCGTCGCCCCTCCACCTCGGTGATCGGCGTCATACGATAAGAATCACACGCGAAACGTAGGTTTCTTCGCACATACGTATCCAAGGGGTGAACCGGTGAGGTCCATCTGGAACGGCGCCATCTCCTTCGGGCTGGTCAGCATCCCGATCAAGCTGGTCAACGCCACCGAGAACCACTCGATCTCCTTCCGGCAGATCCATGTCGAGGACGGCGGGCGCATCCGCTACCGCAAGGTGTGCGAGCTGGACGGGGAGGAGGTGACGTCCGCCGAGATCGGCAAGGCGTACGAGGACGCCGACGGCTCGATGATCCCGATCACCGACGAGGACCTGAGCCATCTGCCGCTGCCCACCGCGAAGACCATCGAGATCGTCGCCTTCGTCCCGGCCGACGCGATCGACCCGCTCCAGATGGACGCGGCCTACTACCTCTCCGCCAACGGCGTCCCGGCGGCCAAGCCGTACACCCTGCTGCGCGAGGCCCTGAAGCGGAGCCGCAAGGTGGCCCTCGCCAAGTACGCGCTCCGCGGGCGCGAGCGCCTGGGCATGCTGCGGGTCGTCGACGACGTGATCGCCATGCACGGGCTGCTCTGGCCGGACGAGATCCGGGCCCCCGAGGGCGTCGCCCCGGAGTCCGACGTGACCGTGCGCGACGCGGAGCTGGACCTCGCGGACGCCCTGATGGACACCCTCGGCGACGTCGACATGGACTCGCTGCACGACGACTACCGCGAGGCGGTCGAGGAACTGGTCGCCGCCAAGGCCTCGGGCGAGGCGCCGGAACCGTCCGAGAAGGGCGCCAAGGGAGGCGGGAAGGTCATCGACCTGCTCGCCGCCCTGGAGAGCAGCGTCAAGGCCGCGAAGGAGGCCCGGGGCGAGGAGGAGGACTCCGTGGCGGACGTCACGCACCTCGCCGACCGCAAGGCGTCCGGTGCCGACAAGAAACCCGCGTCCGGCGGCGCCGCCAAGAAGTCCGCGTCCTCCCCGAAGGCCGGCGGCGGCAAGAAGTCCACGTCGAGCGGTACGGGCAAGACGGCGGCCAAGAAGACGGCCTCCAAGAGCACCGCGAAGAAGACGGCGGCGAAGAAGACGACGGCCAAGAAGCAGAGCGGGTCGAAGAGCACGGCGTCCCGCAAGCGCGCCTCGGCCTGACGGGGCGGCTCTCCCGGCGCACCCGCTGACGGCGGGCGGCCCTCCCCGTGCGCCCGTATCGCCCTTGCGCACCCCGTAAGGGCGCCCGGTAAGGTGCGGAAGGCCGCGACTGGCGCGCACTCCCTCACGGGGGGTGCTCAGTGGAATCGACCACGAGGGAGCGGCACACCCCGGGCGTGCCCGGGGGTGTCATGCCGGAGAGCCGTCCGCCTGGGCATCCGGGTCCACGCCGCAGCCATGCGACCGACCCGGGAGGAACCCCGTGACCGCGTCCGTACCCGCACAGCCCCGCCACCCCGCCCTGGCGGGCGCCGATCCCGAACTCGCCGCCCTCGTGGCCGCCGAGGAGCAGCTCCAGGCGGACACCCTGCGCCTGATCCCGAGCGAGAACTACGTCTCCGCCGCCGTGCTCGAAGCGTCCGGCACCGTGCTCCAGAACAAGTACTCCGAGGGCTACCCCGGCAAGCGCTACTACGAGGGCCAGCAGGTCATCGACCAGGTCGAGCGCCTGACCGCCGAGCGCGCCCGCGCGCTCTTCGGCATGGACCACGCCAACGTCCAGCCGTACTCCGGTTCACCCGCCAACCTCGCCGTCTACCTGGCCTTCCTCAAGCCCGGCGACACCGTGCTCGGCATGTCCCTGCCGATGGGCGGCCACCTCACGCACGGCTGGGGCGTCTCCGCCACCGGCACCTGGTTCAACGGCGTCCAGTACGGCGTGCGCCGCGACACCGGCCGCGTCGACCTGGACGAGGTCCGCGACCTGGCCCTCGCCGAGCGGCCGAAGCTCATCTTCTGCGGCGGCACCGCCGTGCCCCGCACGATCGACTTCGCGGGCTTCGCGGAGATCGCCCGCGAGGTGGGCGCGGTCCTGGTCGCCGACATCGCCCACATCGCCGGCCTCATCGCGGGCGGTGCCCACCCCTCGCCCGCCCCGCACGTGGACGTCGTCTCCACCACGACGCACAAGACCCTGCGCGGCCCGCGCGGCGCGATGCTCCTGAGCCGCGCCGAACACGCCCGCGCCCTGGACCGCGCCGTCTTCCCCGGCCTCCAGGGCGGCCCGCACAACCAGACCACGGCCGCGATCGGCGTCGCCCTGAACGAGGCCGCGACCCCCGCCTTCTGCTCCTACGCCCACACCGTCGTCGCCAACGCCCGCGCGCTGGGTGAGGAACTGGCGGCCCGGGGCTTCGATCTGGTCTCCGGCGGCACCGACAACCACCTGCTCCTGGTGGACCTCACGACCAAGGACATCCCCGGCAAGACGGCCGCCAAGGCCCTCGACCGCGCCGGCATCGTCGTCAACTACAACACCGTCCCGTACGACCCTCGGAAGCCCTTCGACCCCTCCGGCATCCGCATCGGGACGCCCGCGCTCACGTCCCGGGGTATCCCGGTGTCGGAGATGGCGACGGTCGCGGGCTGGATCGACCGCGTGATCACGGCCGCCCGCGCGGACGACGAGGACGCGATCTCGAAGGTCCGCGCCGAGGTGAAGGAGTTGATGGACGGGTACCCGGCGCCGGGGCTGCCGGTCGCCTGACCGTGGTCGCGTGGCTCTCGCTGAGACGAGGCCGACGGCGTTCGGAGCCCGGGACCACGATCAGGCGTTGTTGTCCCGGTCCCGGTGGTTCTTCATGTACTTGCGGGTGACCACCACCAGGGCAAGCGAGGCGCAGCCGATGGCCACAAGCGTCACTCGCGTCGCGGCTCCCTCATTGGTGATCGCTCCTCCGAACCCGGCCAGCGTCCCGCAGGCGCCCAGCAAGAGGGATCGCCACCCGAGGAACATCTGCCCAAGCCCGAGAGCGGAGCCCCTGAGGAATCCACCACCCTGCAGGCTTCTCACTGTTCCTTCTGGCTTCGCCATCTCATCTCCCGGCTGATCGGAGGCGCCCAAGGAAATCCCCACGCTGTGTCGGGCCCCGGGCACGACCGCAGCCCGGGGCGGTTCGGCCAGTTGTCGGGCGTCAGCCCTGGGAGGCGTACGCGACGAACTCGCTCCAGGTGGAGGGGGAGAGGGCGAGCTCGGGGCTGTGCTGGTCCTTGGAGTCCCGGACGTGGACGGCCGTGGGGCAGGCGGCGACCTCGACGCAGCTGTCACCCTCGGAGCCGCTGTAGGTCGACTTGTGCCAGTCCATCGCCACCTCGATGCAGGCGTCACCCTGAGAGCCGCTGTAACTGCTCTTGAACCAGGTCAGGCCGGACGTGCTCATAGCGCTCCTCGCAATCGCTTCAGCAGGCTCAGCGAGTCCTCGGGGCTCAGAGCCTGTGAGCGCAGTTTCGCATACCGTTGCTGGAGGATGCTGATCTCCTTCGGATCGGAAATCAGCCGCCCGTTCTGCTGACCCTCCGAGTAGGCGAACCATCGGTGTTCGGGCGTTTCTGCCAGCAGGATCGGACCATCCGTGCCTGCGTGGTGTGGCTGACGCATGGGCATGACCTGAAACTCCACGTTCCAGTTCCCCTCGATCAACTCAATCAAGTGATCCAGGAGTTCACGCGTGACGTCGTCCCCGCCCGTGTGCCGCTCCAACACCGACTGCTCCACGATGAAGCTGAACGCCGTGGGTGGCTTCCGGTGGATGGACAGCAGCTCCTGACGGGCCAACCGTGCCGCGATCCGCTGTTCCAGCTCCTCCGGGTCCGGCAGTGGCGGGACGTCGAGCGAGATGGCTCGTGCGTACGCCTCGGTCTGCAACAGGCCCGGGATCACGCGGCAGTCGTACGTGTAGAGGCTGATCGCCGTCGTCTCCAGGCGTGCCCACTGCACGAACCAGCTCGCCAGCCCCGCCTGGCGGGAGAGATGAGGCGCGGCCTTCCTGAGCGCGCCCGTGTTGCCGAGCAGAGGCTCCGCGCTCTGCACGAAATCGCGGTCCGGCATCCGGCGGCCCTGCTCGATGGAGGCGATCGTGTGCTTGGAATACCCGACGAGGGCGCCGAACTCCTCACGGCTCAGGCCCGCATGCTCCCGTAAGGCCTGGACGACCGCGCCGAAGGTGCGCAGACTGTCCGAGGCCCCCGGCTCCGAACCGCCCGCCGATCCCGTACCGCCGTCCGTATTGCCGTAGCCCACTACCGGCCACCTTTCGCGCGCGCACCCCGTCGTACCGCTTCTGACTGGGTCTCATCGTCGGGCCAGGGCTTGCGTACTGTCTACTCCTCGTGTGCGTACGCTGACGCTGCGTACGCACCTCCTGAGTCTCGGATCTCGGGTCTCGGGCGTCGTGCCCGGTGCGGCATGCCGGGCGGCGCTTGAGATTCGGGATTCGTGACCCGAGGTCCGAGCGGTGTTCTTCATCCGGCGGGTAATTGGGGGAAGGGAAACCCTCCCACCCTCCCGACCCCGTCACGGCCAGCAAGTATGACTAATAGTGAGCGAGTTGCGGCGAAGAGTGGCGGCTGCCTACGGTGCCCCCAACGAAACGACCCCGACGCGGTGTTGTCGCACCGGCCGGGGTCTGACCCAAGATCGTCACCCAAAGAAAGACCGATCTCATGGCTGCCCAGCACTTTAGTCCCGCCCTGCGCGCCCCCGAAGTCCCGGCCCCGTACCGCGCGGCCCGCACCGGTTACGGCAAGCAGAGCATTCCCGCCCAAGGCCCGCCCCTCCCCGCCGACTTCGCCGCCCTGCCCGAGCGCGAACGGTACGTCGCCGGGTATCTGGACCGTCTGCCCGACGGGGCCGCGATGGACATCAAGTTGCTGGCCAGGGACCTCCCCCTGTACGGCCAGATGGCCATCGGCACCGCCCTGCGCGCGCTCGCCGTGGCCGGGCACCTGCGCCGGGTACGCCGCCGGATCGATGTCGGGGGGGACGGCCAGTGCCGGTGGGTGACGTACACCTACTGGTCCCGGACCGCCCACGACAACGAGTGGTGGACCGCGAGGCTCGCGGGCGGTGGGCCCGCCGACCCGGTACCGGCGCCGGACCCCTCCGGCGAGCCGCTCGACGTACCGCCGCAGCGCACCGCGCAGCGACCCGCCCCGAACCCGCCCGCGCCGCCGAGGCGGGACGCGCCGTCCCCCGCCGCGTCGTCGCCCGCCGCACCGTCCCCCGCCTACCTCGCCCTCGCCGGACTCGGCCGCCGTGAACCCCGCCTCGCGCTCTCCGCCGCCGACTGCGCCGACCTGGAACCGCTCGCCGCCGCCTGGCTCGCGCGCGGCGTCGATGTCGCCCACCTGACCTCGGCGCTGACCGCCGGGCTCCCCGCCGAGGACGTCGCGTTCCCGCTCGGTTTCGTACGCCGCCGCCTGGTCGACAAGATGCCGCCCCGGCTGCCGGACGCACCCCCGGCAGGCCGCCCAGCGCCCGATCTCCGGGTCGAGTGCGTCGAGTGCGGCCGCCCGGGCCCGGCGGCTGCCCTCCCGGACGGCCTCTGCCGCCCCTGCCGCACCCCGCACCCGCAGGCCACGCCCCCGGTCGCGGCCGATGACGTCGCGGCCCGCGTCGCCGGACTCCGCGACCTGATGCGCACGCCCTGAGCGCGTACGCCTGCGCGGAGTACGCGGGCCGGTGCTGGTGCACGCCGGGGACGTACCACCAGATTGGGGGCATGACACCACTGCCCACCGAGGTCGGCGCCCCGGCCACCGCGAGCGCGTTCACCCAGCGCTTCAGCTCGACCCCGCGCGGCGCCCGCCTCGCCCGGAGGCTCGCCGTGCACCAACTCGACGCCTGGGGTGTGCCGTACGGCAGCCCGGCATCGGACACCGCCGCCGTCCTGGTCGCCGAGCTGGCCGCCAACGCCGTCACCCACGGCCGCGTCCCGGGCCGGGACTTCGAGGTGACCGTACGGCTCATCGGCCGGACCCTGCGCATCGAGGTCTCCGACGCCCGGGGCGAACGCCGCCCGCCGGTTGGGGGAGCGGTGGCGCCCGCCCCGCTCGCGGAGGACGGCCGGGGGCTGCTGCTGGTGGAGGCGCTCGCCGCCCGCTGGGAGGTGCTGGACCGCGTCCCCGTCGGCAAGACCGTCGCGGCCGAGCTTGACCTGCCGCTGTGACGGGGAACTGCGGACCGGGGTCTGCTCCTGGCGGACGCCCCTGCCGGAATGCGACGGGTGGAGCGCGGCCCTGATCAGCGCGGAAGGCGTCCAGCCCCGGCTACGAGGGCGTTCTCCGCTGCGCCGTTGTCTCGGCGGGGCTGCCGACGACGGCAGTGCGAGTTAACCTAAGTAAGATGCAATCTACGTAATATCGAATCTATGTTTTATGGGGATCAGGCTGGAGCTCCGATGAAGTTCAAGGGCAGGTCTGCCGACCTGGATCAGCTGGCTCGGCAACTGGGTCTGGTGGTCGGCGGTACGGGCGCCACCCGTGGTCAGGCTGTGATCGTGACGGGCCGGCGCCGGGTGGGCAAGTCCCGTCTGGTCCAGGAGTTCTGCGACCGTTCCGGGCTTCCCTACGCGGTCTTCCAAGCGACCCGGGGACGCAATGCCGTGGCCGAGCGGGCGGACTTCGCCGCGACGCTGGCGCATTCCCCTCTTCCCGGGGCTGAGTTGGTGGCCGGTCTGCAGGCCTCCGACTGGAACCAGGCGCTGCGCTCCCTGGCGGTCGCGGTTCCGGACGATGTCCCGAGCATTGCGGTGCTCGACGAGGTGCCGTGGCTGGTGGAGCAGGACGGGGAGTTCGAGGGGGCGCTGCAGACGGTCTGGGGCCGGCACCTGTCCGCCAAGCCCGTCCTGTTGATCCTGGTAGGCAGCGACATGTCGGTGATGGAGGCGCTGCAGTCCTATGGGCGCCCGTTTTTCGGCCGGGCAGCCAAGATGACCGTACAGCCGCTGCATCTGGCCGATGTGCAGGCGATGACCGGGCTCGGCGCGGCGGAAGCCGTGGACGCGCTGCTGATCACCGGAGGGTTCCCGGAGATCGTTCAGTCCTGGCGGACGGGGATGGGCCCCAGGGACTTCCTGCGCGAGGCTGTGTCCAATCCGCTTGCGCCGCTGTTGGTGGCAGGCGAACTGTCTCTGCTGGGGGAGTTTCCCGAGGCATCCCACTCGCGCGCGATCCTGGAAGCGGTCGGTAGCGGCGAGCGGACCTTTTCCACCATTGCCGCACAAGCCGGCGGTGGGGGCGCGCTGCCCTCGGGCACGCTGTCTCCGTTGTTGAACACGCTGCTGGCCAAGCGCGTCCTGGCCGCTGACCTGCCGCTCTCTGTCAAGGCGGACAGCAAGAACAAGCGCTACCGGATCGCCGATCCGTATCTCCGGTTCTGGCTGGCATTCCTGCAGCGTGGGATCCCGCTCATCGAGCGTGGCCGTGGTGATCTGGCGCTGGAGCGCATCGAGCGGTCGTGGATGACCTGGCGGGGCCGGGCCGTCGAGCCGGTCGTCCGCGAGTCGTTGCTGCGGCTGCTGCCCGATGAGAGGTGGCCGCAGACGGAGGCGGTCGGGGGCTGGTGGAACCGGCAGAACAACCCGGAGATCGACCTGATCGGAGCCGACCGTGAACCCGCGGCAGGGCGGGTTCACTTCATCGGCTCGGTGAAGTGGTTGGAGTCGCAGCCGTTCGGCCGTCGTGAGTACGACGCCCTGGTGCGGGACATGCTCGCCGTGCCCGGTGCCGAGCCGAACACGCCGCTGGTCGCGGTGTCCCGTTGCGGTGTCGAGGGCGACCTGCCTCTGGCGGCGCACTGGGACCCGGAGGACCTTGTCCGTGCCTGGCGGTAGCCGTGGAAACCGTCAGGCCGGACATGGCGATGCGGCTGCCCCGGGAGCCCGGTGGGGCCGGCCTCGAAGTGCGACGCGGGGACTGGGCGGAAGGAGCCCTGGGCCTGAAGGCTCGACCGCCGGAAGGCGCGCGTACGGTGCCACTGCCGTGTTCTGGCATGAAAGAAAGCCTCTGACTTGCAGTTCAGCAGGTCAGAGGCTTCTTTGGCACTTCTCGCGAAGTGCCCCCGGCAGGATTCGAACCTGCGCACCCGGCTCCGGAGGCCGATGCTCTATCCCCTGAGCTACGGGGGCGTATCGCTGTGTTGCTCTGCGACGGGTGAAACACTACCAGCTTCCGCAGGGTGCCCGTGAACAGGTATTCCGCGTCATCGGGCGCCGGCGGGAGACCCCTCGTACACACATCCGGCCAATCTCGCGGGGCCTCCTCCGGGGGCGGAAGTGGGCAAAACCCGGACGCAGCCCCTCCGGCCCACCTACTCTCGAAGGGTGTCTGGGGCATGCGGCCGCGTGCTTGTTGTCGACGACAACAAGGTCATCCGGCAGTTGATCAGGGTCAACCTCGAGCTGGAGGGCTTCGAGGTCGTGACCGCGGGCGATGGTGCCGAGTGTCTGGATCTCGTGCACCGGGTCCGCCCCGATGTGATCACACTCGACGTCGCCATGCCCCGGCTGGACGGTTTGCAGACCGCGACCCGGCTGCGCTCCGACCCCCGCACCGGGCACCTGCCCCTCGCGATCGTCAGCGCCTGCACGCCGTACGAGGTGGACCACGGGGTCGCCGCCGGGGTCGACGCGTTCCTCGCCAAGCCCTTCGAGCCGAGCGAGCTCGTGCGGCTCGTGCGTCGGCTGATCGAGCGCGGCCGGACGGCCGCGCTCGACGGCGGGCCCGGTGCCGGGCGGGCGGAGAGCGCCGCCGGTTGACCGCATGGCGAAACCGGTTCGCGAAGGCCCCCCCTCCCTCCCATACGCTGGTCCCGTGACCCCCGTCGACCTCTCCACGACCGTGCTGCACGCCGTGCGCCGCGCGGTCCGCGAGGACGCCCTGCGCGCGCCCGTGCCCGCGCGCGTACGGGTGGAGAGGACCCGGCCCGGCGGCCGCGGGGAGTACGCCAGCGCCGTCGCGCTCCAGCTCGCCGGCCCCGCCGGCCTCGGGGCCCGCGAGGTCGCCGAGATCCTGCGCGACCGGCTCGCCGGCGCCCCCGGAGTCGCCGGTGTCGAGATCACCGGGCCCGGCTTCCTCAACTTCACGCTCGACGCGTCGGCCGGCGCCGCCGCCCACCGCGACCTCGTGCACCGGGTACGGGAGCGAGGGGAGCGGTACGGGTACGGGGACGCCCTCGCCGGACAGCGGCTGAGCCTCGTACACGCCCGTGAGGTCCGGGCCGCTGTCACCGCCGATGCCCTCCGCCGGCTGCTGAGCGCCCAGGGGGCCGTCGTACGCGTCAGCTGTGAGGGGGAGCCGGATCCGGAGTGGGCGCGGCTCGGGGTGAGCGCGGAAGCCCCCGGTGCCCAGGCGGAAGCCCCCATCCGCCCCGTCCCCGCCGGGCACACCGCCGCCGCCCTGCTCACCCGCCTCGGCCCCGACGCCACCCGCTGGGGGCTGCTCCGGCCCGCCGGGCACGACCACGCGCCCCTCGGGCCCGAGCTGCTCGTGCAGACCGAGGCCAACGCCCTCTTCCGGGTCCGTTACGCATACGCCCGCGCCCGTGCCGTCCTCCGGGGCGCGGGACGGCTCGGTGTCGCCGTCGCGGGGGACGGCGAGGACATCGACGCCACCGGGGCCGACACCCTGCTCGCGCTGCTCGACGCGCACCCCGCCGTACTCGCCGCAGCGGCCCGGCACCGCGCCCCCGACCGGCTCGCCCGGCACCTCGAAGCGGTCGCGGGGGCCTTCTTCGACTTCCACGACGCCGCCCCATCGCTGCCCGTCGGGGACGAGAAACCCTCGGCCGCCCACCGCTCCCGGACGGCCGTCGCCGAAGCCGCCGGGGCTGTGCTGGCCGGCGGCCTGTCCCTGCTCGGCGTGAGCGCGCCCGAACACCTCTGAAGACCCGAGAGAGCAGAGCCACACGATGAGCCGATCCGCACACCCCGCCGGACCCCGTCACGCCGACGTCATGTCCGAGGGCCACTACTTCGCCCCCGCCGACGACCTCAACGTCCTCGACGAGAAGGTGTGGTCCCACACCGTCACCCGCGACGAGCACGGGGCGGTGACCGTCGGCGGGCTCACGGTCTCCCGACTGGCCGAGGAGTTCGGCACCCCCGCCTACTTCCTGGACGAGGCCGACTTCCGGGCCCGCTGCCGCGCCTGGTCCGACGCCTTCGGGCCGGGGGCCGACGTCTTCTACGCCGGCAAGGCGTTCCTCTCCCGGGCGGTCGTGCGCTGGCTCAAGGAGGAGGGGCTCAACCTCGACGTCTGCTCGGGCGGCGAGCTGGCCACCGCGCTCGACGCCGGGATGCCCGCCGAGCGCATCGCCTTCCACGGCAACAACAAGACCGTCGACGAGATCGAGCGGGCCGTCGCGGCGGGCGTCGGGCGCATCGTCCTCGACTCCTTCCAGGAGATCGCCCGCGTCGCGCACATCGCGCAGGGCCTCGGCAGGCGCCAGCGCGTCCAGATCCGGGTGACCGTCGGCGTCGAGGCGCACACCCACGAGTTCATCGCCACCGCCCACGAGGACCAGAAGTTCGGGATCGCGCTGGCCGGGGGGCAGGCCGCCGAGGCCGTGCGCCGGGCGCTCACCCTGGACGGGCTCGAACTCGTCGGCATCCACTCGCACATCGGCTCGCAGATCTTCGACATGGCCGGCTTCGAGGTCTCCGCGCGCCGCGTCGTGCAGCTGCTCGCCGAGGTGCGCGACGAGCACGGCGTCGAGCTGCCCGAGATCGACCTGGGCGGCGGCCTCGGCATCGCGTACACCTCCGACGACGACCCGCGCGAGCCGCACGAGATCGCCAAGTCGCTCGGCGACATCGTGACCCGCGAGTGCGAGGCCGCCGGGCTCGCCACCCCCCGTATCTCCGTGGAACCCGGCCGCGCCATCGTCGGCCCGACCGCCTTCACGCTGTACGAGGTCGGCACGGTCAAGCCTCTGGAGGGCCTGCGCACCTACGTCAGCGTCGACGGCGGCATGTCGGACAACATCCGCACCGCGCTGTACGACGCCGAGTACAGCGTCTCGCTCGCCTCGCGCACCTCGGACGCCGAACCGATGCTCGTCCGGGTCGTCGGCAAGCACTGCGAGAGCGGCGACATCGTGGTCAAGGACGCCTACCTGCCGGCCGACCTGGCCCCCGGCGACCTGATCGCCGTGCCCGCCACCGGCGCGTACTGCCGTTCCATGGCGAGCAACTACAACCACGCCCTGCGCCCGCCGGTCGTCGCCGTGCGGGACGGGGAGGCGCGGGTGATCGTCCGGCGCGAGACGGAGGAAGATCTCCTGCGTCTCGACGTCGGCTGAAGCCGTATTTCCGGGGGCGTACCACGCTGTCCCGGTAAACATCTCAGGATCCGGACGGGTGGCAGGAACACCCGTCCGGTGAGTGAGACTGGTCCGTACAACAGGTGTAAAGGAAACGAGGTCGGATGATGCGTACGCGTCCGCTGAAGGTGGCGCTGCTGGGCTGCGGTGTGGTCGGCTCAGAGGTGGCGCGCATCATGACGACGCACGCCGACGACCTCACGGCGCGCATCGGCGCGCCGGTGGAGCTCGCCGGTGTGGCCGTGCGCCGGCCCTCCAAGGTGCGCGAGGGCATCGACCCCGCGCTGATCACCACGGACGCGACCGCCCTCGTCAAACGGGGCGACATCGACGTCGTCATCGAGGTCATCGGCGGCATCGAGCCCGCCCGCACGCTGATCAGGACCGCGTTCGAGCACGGCGCGAGCGTCGTCTCCGCCAACAAGGCGCTGCTCGCCGAGGACGGCGCCGCCCTGCACGCCGCCGCCGAGCAGCACGGCCGGGACCTCTACTACGAGGCCGCCGTGGCCGGTGCCATCCCGCTCGTACGCCCACTGCGCGAGTCCCTCGCGGGCGACAAGGTGAACCGGGTGCTCGGCATCGTCAACGGCACCACCAACTTCATCCTCGACAAGATGGACACCAGCGGCGCCGGCTACTCCGAGGCGCTCGACGAGGCCACCGCTCTCGGTTACGCGGAGGCCGACCCCACCGCCGACGTGGAGGGCTTCGACGCCGCCGCCAAGGCCGCGATCCTGGCCGGCATCGCCTTCCACACCCGGGTCCGCATCGGCGACGTGCACCGCGAGGGCATCACCGAGGTCACCGCAGCCGACATCGCGTCCGCCCGCCGCATGGGCTGCACCGTCAAGCTCCTCGCCATCTGCGAGCGCGCCGCCGACGGGCGCTCCGTCACGGCCCGCGTGCACCCCGCGATGATCCCGCTGAGCCACCCGCTCGCCTCCGTCCGCGAGGCGTACAACGCGGTGTTCGTCGAGGCGGAGGCCGCCGGGCAGCTGATGTTCTACGGCCCCGGCGCGGGCGGTGCGCCCACCGCGTCCGCGGTGCTCGGCGACCTCGTGGCCGTCTGCCGCAACAAGCTCAACGAGGCCCCCGGGCCCGGCGAGTCCGCGTACACGCGTCTGCCGGTGAGCCCCATGGGCGACGTCGTCACGCGGTACCACATCAGCCTCGACGTGGCCGACAAGCCGGGCGTGCTCGCCCAGGTCGCGACGGTCTTCGCCGACCAGGGCGTATCCATCGATACGGTCCGCCAGCAGAGCCGGCCGGACAGTCAGGAAACCGACGGCGAGGCGTCCCTCGTCGTCGTCACCCACCGCGCGCCCGACGCCGCCCTCTCCGGGACCGTCGAGGCGCTGCGCAAGCTCGACACCGTGCGCGGTGTCGCCAGCATCATGCGTGTTGAAGGGGAGTAAGGACCCATGACCACCAAGGGCACCCACCAGTGGCGCGGCATCATCGAGGAGTACCGGGACCGTCTCCCGGTCACGAGCACGACGCCGGTCGTCACGCTCCGTGAGGGCGGTACGCCGCTCGTACCCGCTCAGGTCCTCTCCGAGCGCACGGGCTGCGAGGTGCACCTCAAGGTCGAGGGCGCCAACCCCACCGGGTCCTTCAAGGACCGCGGCATGACCATGGCCATCACCCGGGCCAAGGAGGAGGGCGCGCAGGCCGTCATCTGCGCCTCCACCGGCAACACCTCCGCCTCCGCCGCCGCCTACGCGGTGCGGGCCGGGATGGTCTGCGCGGTCCTCGTGCCGCAGGGCAAGATCGCGCTCGGCAAGATGGGCCAGGCGCTCGTGCACGGCGCCAAGATCCTCCAGGTCGACGGCAACTTCGACGACTGCCTGACGCTGGCCCGCTCGCTCTCGGACAACTACCCGGTCGCGCTGGTCAATTCGGTCAACCCGGTCCGTATCGAGGGCCAGAAGACCGCCGCGTTCGAGATCGTCGACGCGCTCGGCGACGCCCCGGACATCCACGTCCTGCCGGTCGGTAACGCGGGCAACATCACCGCGTACTGGAAGGGCTACACCGAGTACGCCGGTGACGGCATGTCGACGCACAAGCCGCGGATGTGGGGCTTCCAGGCCTCCGGCTCCGCGCCCATCGTGCGCGGCGAGATCGTCAAGGACCCGTCGACCATCGCCACCGCGATCCGGATCGGCAACCCGGCCTCCTGGAACTACGCGCTCGCCGCGCGCGACGAGTCCGGCGGCTTCATCGACGAGGTCACGGACCGTCAGATCCTGTCCGCCTACCGGCTGTTGGCCTCCCAGGAGGGCGTCTTCGTGGAGCCCGCCTCGGCCGCGTCCGTCGCCGGTCTGCTCAAGGCCGCCGAGGAGGGCAAGGTCGACCCCGGCCAGCGCATCGTCTGCACGGTGACCGGCAACGGCCTCAAGGACCCCGACTGGGCCGTCGCGGGCGCCCCGCAGCCGGTCACCGTCCCGGTCGACGCGGCCGCCGCCGCCGAGAAGCTGGGCCTGGCGTAACCACGTAACGCGTACACCCCCGGGCCGGTCCGGACGACGGCCCGGGGCTCCGCGCGCGACGCCTCGTCAGAAAGGGCCCCCGACCGGCCCCTTCCGGTACGAGAGCGCATCGCGGGCGTGCGACACGCATCGTGCGCCTCCTGTGCGCCCTATGTCGCCGCAGAACCTTCCTTCGATAAGCTGTACCCAACCCGCCCCGCCGCATCTGCCGGGGTGCCCGGGCCGTTGCGGCTCCCCCCGAACACCATCCCCGCAGTCGCAGCGCCCCGAATCCCCGCCGCCTTCACAAGGAGAGTCGTCACAGCGATGGCCGGTCCCGCCTTCCGAGCCGCCGCCGTCCGGGTGCGCGTCCCCGCGACCAGCGCCAACCTCGGCCCCGGTTTCGACGCCCTCGGCCTGTCGCTCGGCCTGTACGACGACGTCGTCGTCCGCGTCGCCGACTCCGGACTGCACATCGACATCGCCGGCGAGGGCGCGGACACCCTGCCCCGCGACGAGAAGCACCTGCTCGTACGGTCCCTGCGCACCGCCTTCGACCTGCTCGGCGGACAGCCCCGCGGCCTGGAGATCGTCTGCGCCAACCGCATCCCGCACGGGCGCGGCCTCGGCTCCTCCTCCGCCGCCATCTGCGCCGGGATCGTCGCCGCCCGCGCCGTGACGACCGGCGGTGACGCCCGCCTCGACGACGCGGCCCTGCTGGAGCTGGCCACCGAGATCGAGGGCCACCCCGACAACGTCGCGGCCTGCCTGCTCGGCGGATTCACGCTCGCCTGGATGGACGGGTCCTCCGCCCGCGCGATCCGGATGGATCCCGCTGATTCCATCGTTCCGGTGGTTTTCGTCCCCGGCAAGCCGGTGCTCACCGAGACCGCCCGCGGCCTCCTGCCGCGTACGGTCCCGCACGTCGACGCCGCCTTCAACGCCGGCCGGGCCGCCCTCCTCGTCGAGGCCCTGACCAGGCGCCCCGAGCTCCTGCTCACGGCCACCGAGGACCGGCTGCACCAGGACTACCGCGCGCCCGCAATGGCCGAAAGCGTCGAACTCGTCGGCCGGCTGCGCGCCGAGGGCGTCCCCGCGGTCATCTCCGGCGCGGGACCGACGGTGCTGGCCCTGGCCGAGGACGGCGCGGCCGACAAGGTCGCCGCGCTGGCGGGCGAGGGATGGGCGGCCAACCGGCTCGCTCTCGACGCCCGGGGCGCGAGCGTCCTGCCGCTGGCCGCGTAGCACGCGAGGCTGCTGGCCGAGAAGTGATTGCCGGTGAGGGAGAGGGGGAATGTTTGTTGGAGCCGGTAGTGTTAACCTCAAGTCTGCAACCGACGTCCATGAGGCGCGTTGCTTCGTGTCCCCTTCGGGACCACCATTTCTTCCGGGAGCCTCCCCAACTGCCTGAGCAGCCTGCCTGAGCAGTTGCGAGCACGCTCCGGAACCGGCACGACACCCCTCGCTCGTCCAGGAGTGGGCCGAGCAGGGGGATGCTCGCGCCGGGCCCCAGCACACCCCATCCCTCCGCCGTTCCATCCGGCGGACCACCGCCCCGGCACGGGCCGCACCAACCGAGGACCGCAGCCGGACAGCACAACCGGTCGCCGAGCCAGAAGGCCGACGTCCGCTCCAGGGAAGGACCCTTCGTGAGCGACACCACCGATCTGATGGGCGTGACTGCCGACAAGAGCGTCGACAGCGCCGCGCCCGCCGAAGGTGCTGCCACTGGCACCACCGCACGGCGCCGCCGCTCCGGCACCGGCCTTGAGGGCATGGTCCTGGCCGAGCTGCAGCAGGTCGCGTCCGGCCTCGGTATCAAGGGCACCGCGCGGATGCGCAAGAGCCAGCTGATCGAGGTCATCAAGGAGACCCAGGCCGGCGGCGGCTCCTCCGCCCCCAAGGCCAAGGCCTCCGCGGCCCCCGCCGAAGCGGCGGAGACCAAGCCGAAGCGCCGCGCCACCTCCAAGGCGCGCACCGGCGCGGCCGACGAGACCGCCGCCGAGCCCGCCGACAAGGCCGCGGCCCAGCAGCAGATCGACATCCCGGGCCAGCCGGCCAGCGACGACCAGCCCGCGGGCGAGCGCCGTCGCCGCCGTGCCACCGCCCAGGCGGGCAGCCCGGAGAGCAAGCCGGACGCCAAGGCGCAGACCAAGGACCGCGCCCAGGACGAGCCGAAGCAGGACCAGAAGCACGAGGCGCCCGCCGAGGACCGCTCCGACGCCAAGGCCGAGGCCGGTGCCGACAACGCCGAGGGGCGTCGCGGCGACCGCCAGGACCGCGGCCAGCGCGGTGACCGGGGCGACCGCGGCGAGCAGCGCCGGGACCGCCAGCGCGACCGCCAGCGCGGCAAGGGCGACGACCAGCAGGGCGGCCGGCGCCAGAGCGGCGGCGGCGGCCAGAGCCAGGGCGGCAACAACGGCCCCCAGGACGACGGCTTCGACGACGAGGGCGGCCGCCGTGGCCGGCGCGGGCGCTACCGCGACCGCCGGGGCCGTCGCGGACGCGACGACTTCGCGAGCGACGCCCCGCCCGTCACCGACGACGACGTCCTGATCCCCGTCGCGGGCATCCTGGACATCCTCGACAACTACGCGTTCATCCGGACCTCCGGCTACCTGCCCGGCCCGAACGACGTGTACGTCTCGCTCGCCCAGGTCCGCAAGAACGGCCTGCGCAAGGGCGACCACGTCACCGGTGCCGTGCGCCAGCCCAAGGACGGCGAGCGCCGCGAGAAGTTCAACGCGCTGGTCCGCCTCGACTCGGTCAACGCCGGAGCGCCCGAATCCGGCCGCGGCCGTCCCGAGTTCCAGAAGCTGACCCCGCTCTACCCGCAGGACCGGCTCCGTCTGGAGACCGACTCCAACATCCTGACGACGCGGATCATCGACCTGGTCGCCCCCATCGGCAAGGGCCAGCGCGGTCTGATCGTGGCCCCGCCGAAGACCGGTAAGACCATGATCCTGCAGGCCATCGCCAACGCGATCACGGTCAACAGCCCCGAGTGCCACCTGATGGTCGTCCTCGTCGACGAGCGTCCGGAAGAGGTCACCGACATGCAGCGGTCGGTGAAGGGCGAGGTCATCTCCTCGACCTTCGACCGCCCCGCCGAGGACCACACCACCGTCGCCGAGCTGGCCATCGAGCGCGCCAAGCGCCTCGTCGAGCTGGGTCACGACGTGGTCGTCCTGCTGGACTCGATCACCCGCCTGGGACGCGCGTACAACCTCGCCGCCCCGGCCTCCGGCCGCATCCTGTCCGGTGGTGTCGACTCGACCGCGCTCTACCCGCCGAAGCGCTTCTTCGGTGCCGCGCGCAACATCGAGGACGGCGGCTCGCTGACCATCCTGGCCACCGCGCTCGTCGAGACCGGCTCGCGCATGGACGAGGTGATCTTCGAGGAGTTCAAGGGCACCGGCAACATGGAGCTCAAGCTCGACCGCAAGCTCTCCGACAAGCGGATCTTCCCGGCGGTGGACGTCGACGCGTCCTCCACCCGCAAGGAGGAAATCCTGCTCGGCAGCGAGGAGTTGGGGATCGTCTGGAAGCTGCGCCGGGTGCTGCACGCGCTCGACCAGCAGCAGGCCATCGAGCTCCTGCTGGACCGGATGAAGAAGACCCAGTCCAACGCGGAGTTCCTGCTCCAGATCCAGAAGACCACGCCGGCCCCGGGCAACAACGACTAGTCGTCGCCCCTCCGGCAGGCACACAGGGCCGCCCCCGCACTCCGGTGCGGGGGCGGCCCTGTGCCGTACGCCGTTGCCGTTCCGAGACCTTCGCCACACGGCCGCCCGCGCGCGCGGCCTCGTACGACCGTTGTACGAGCCACGAAACCGCAGGTGAACGCCGGAGCGCGGGCCGTCCGCGCGCCCGCGCGAGGCGTTCCGCGCTCATCCGGAGGCCACAGCCGCCTGTGCAACCCTTCTTGTCGCCGCCGCGTCGTACCCATGAGTGACGAACAAGCGCGACAAAGCGGCACACAGACCCGCTCGCCACTGCAGGGGGTAGCCGGAAGCAGCCGACGGAACGAGGAGAGCGATGAGCGACCGAAGCGGGAGCAGCAGCCGAATACGGGCCACCGGCAAGCGCCGGAGGAAGCCGTCCCGCCGCCGCAGGGCCTCGCGCATAGCCGTCTGGAGCCTGGCCGGTGCCGTCGTCGTCGGCGGAGCGGGGCTCGGATACGCGTACGTGCACCTCAACGGCAACCTCAAGGCCGTCGACATCAACACCGCGCTCGGCAAGGACCGCCCCGAGAACGTCGACAACGGCTCGGAGGACATCCTCGTCCTCGGTTCCGACTCCCGCTCCGGCGCGAACGGCGAGTACGGCGCCGACGAGGGCGCGGCCCGCTCGGACACCGCGATGATCGTCCACGTCAACAAGGGCCACAAGTCCGCGAGTGTGGTCTCCGTCCCGCGCGACACCCTCGTCACCCGGCCCGACTGCACCGGCGACGTCAGCGGCGAGCCCGTGCCCGGGCAGCAGCGCGCCATGTTCAACACGGCGTACGAGGTCGGCGGGCCGGCCTGCGCGGTCAAGACCGTCGAGTCGATGTCCGGCATCCGCATGGACCACTACATCGAGGTCGACTTCACCGGCTTCAAGAAGCTCGTCGACAAGCTCGGCGGCGTCGGGATCACCACCACCGAGGCGATCGACGACCCCAAGAGCCACCTCGACCTCGCGCCCGGCACCCACACCCTGGACGGCGAGCAGTCCCTCGGCCTCGTACGCACCCGCAAGAGCGTCGGCGACGGCAGCGACCTCGGCCGCATCCAGCTCCAGCAGGCGTTCATCAAGGCGCTGATGCAGCAGGTCAAGAGCGTGGGCGTGTTCAACGGCAGCAAGCTCTACGGGATCGCCGACACCGCCACCAAGGCCATCACCACCGACTCCGACCTGGGCTCGGTCACCGAGCTCGCCGGCTTCGCGAAGGGCCTCAAGGGGCTCGGCTCGGACGACGTCAGCATGGTGACCCTGCCCGTCCAGTACGACCCCGCGGACCCCAACCGCGTCGTCCCGCTGGAGAGGGCCGACAAGCAGGTCTGGGACGCACTGAACGCCGACAGGCCGATCCCCGCCTCCGCGACGAAGCAGTCGGCGGGCGACAAGGGCGACGCGGGCAAGATCGTCCGCTGAGCCGAAGCGCCGGGGGAATACCCGGCCGTCCACCCTCGTTTTGGGAGATACGGCCGGTCCTGGCAGACTGGTACGTCGGCCCCGGTTCACGGACGCGCAATCCGCGCGTACGACCCGGTGCCCTCCCGAACCTAGGAGACACCCTTGAAGCGCGAAATCCACCCCCAGTACGTCGAGACGCAGGTCAGCTGCACCTGTGGCGCGTCGTTCACCACCCGCTCCACGCTGGACAGCGGCACCATCCGTGCCGAGGTCTGCTCCGAGTGCCACCCGTTCTACACGGGCAAGCAGAAGATCCTCGACACCGGTGGCCGTGTGGCCCGCTTCGAGGCCCGCTTCGGCAAGGGCGCCAAGGCCGCCGGCAAGTAGCGAGCCGTCCGCGCCGGTCCGCGGCGCCCTCTTTCCCGGGGGCGCCGCGACCGGCGTTTTTTTCCGGTCCGGGCACGGGGTCTCCGTACCCCGGCCCCGGCAGGCAACCCACCGGCCGGCAGGCACGACGAGCGAAGGAACCAGGAGCCCGAGATGTTCGAGGCGGTCGAGGAACTGATCGGCGAGCACGCCGATCTCGAGAAGCAGCTCGCCGACCCCGCGGTCCACGCCGACCAGGGCAACGCGCGCAAGCTCAACAAGCGCTACGCGGAGCTGACCCCGATCGTCGCGACGTACCGCTCCTGGAAGCAGTCCGGCGACGACATCGAGACCGCCCGCGAGTTCGCCGCCGACGACCCCGACTTCGCCGCCGAGGTCAAGGACCTGGAACAGCAGCGCGAGGAGCTCACCGAGAAGCTGCGCCTCCTGCTCGTCCCCCGCGACCCCAGCGACGACAAGGACGTGCTCCTGGAGATCAAGGCCGGGGCGGGCGGTGACGAGTCCGCGCTGTTCGCCGGCGATCTGCTGCGCATGTACCTGCGCTACGCCGAGCGCGTCGGCTGGAAGACCGAGATCATCGACTCCACCGAGTCCGAGCTCGGCGGCTACAAGGACGTCCAGGTCGCCGTGAAGACCAAGGGCGGCAACGGTGCCACCGAGCCCGGCCAGGGCGTCTGGGCCCGGATGAAGTACGAGGGCGGCGTGCACCGCGTGCAGCGCGTGCCCTCCACCGAGTCCCAGGGCCGCATCCACACCTCCGCCGCCGGCGTCCTCGTGACGCCCGAGGCCGAGGAGGTCGACGTCGAGATCCACGCCAACGACCTGCGCATCGACGTCTACCGCTCCTCGGGCCCCGGCGGCCAGTCCGTCAACACGACCGACTCCGCCGTGCGCATCACCCACCTGCCCACCGGCGTCGTCGCCTCCTGCCAGAACGAGAAGAGCCAGCTCCAGAACAAGGAGCAGGCCATGCGCATCCTGCGCTCCCGGCTCCTCGCCGCCGCCCAGGAGGCCGCCGAGCAGGAGGCTTCGGACGTACGTCGCAGCCAGGTGCGTACGGTCGACCGGTCCGAGAAGATCCGGACGTACAACTTCCCGGAAAACCGGATCTCGGACCACCGCGTGGGCTTCAAGGCGTACAACTTGGACCAGGTGCTCGACGGCGACCTCGACGCGGTGATCCAGGCGTGCGTCGACGCCGACTCCGCGGCCAAGCTCGCCGCCGCCTGAGCCCGCCGCCCGCCCCGCTCTGAACCCGTACGGAGAACCGCGATGAACCTGCTGCTCGCCGAGGTGGCCCAGGCCACCCAGCGGCTGGCCGACGCCGGTGTTCCCTCACCGAGATTCGATGCCGAGGAACTCGCCGCGTTCGTGCACGGCGTCAAGCGGGGCGAGCTGCACAACGTGCCGGACGCCGACTTCGACGCCCGCTACTGGGAGACGATCGCCCGCCGCGAGGCCCGCGAACCCCTCCAGCACATCACCGGACGCGCCTTCTTCCGCTACCTGGAGCTCCAGGTCGGACCCGGCGTCTTCGTGCCCCGCCCCGAGACCGAGTCGGTCGTCGGCTGGGCCATAGACGCCGTCCGCGCGATGGACGTCGTCGAGCCGCTGATCGTCGACCTGTGCACCGGCTCCGGCGCCATCGCCCTCGCCATGGCCCAGGAGGTCCCGCGCTCCCGCGTGCACGCCGTGGAGCTCTCCGAGGACGCCCTGAAGTGGACCCGGAAGAACGCCGAGAACTCCCGCGTCACCGTCCACCGCGGCGACGCGCTCAGCGCCCTGCCCGAGCTGGACGGCCAGGTCGACCTGGTCATCTCCAACCCCCCGTACATCCCGCTCACCGAGTGGGAGTACGTGGCGCCCGAAGCCCGCGACCACGACCCCGAGATGGCGCTGTTCTCCGGCGAGGACGGCCTCGACACCATCCGCGGCATCGAGCGCACCGCGCACCGCCTGCTGCGCCCCGGCGGCCTCGTCGTCATCGAGCACGCCGACACCCAGGGCGGCCAGGTGCCCTGGATCTTCACCGAGGAGCGGGGCTGGGCCGACGCGGCAGACCACCCCGACCTCAACCGGCGCCCCCGCTTCGCCACGGCCCGCAAGGCGATGCCGTGACCGGGGCCGTCCACCCGTACCAGCCCTACCCGTACACGCTTGAGGAGGCCGGCTGATGGCACGGCGATACGACTGCAACGACGCGACGGACCGCGCGACGGGGCTGCGCGAAGCCGCGTCGGCCGTCCGCCGCGGCGAACTCGTCGTGCTGCCCACCGACACCGTGTACGGGATCGGCGCGGACGCCTTCAGCTCCGAGGCCGTCGGCGACCTCCTGGAGGCCAAGGGCCGGGGCCGCAACATGCCCTCGCCGGTCCTCATCGGCTCCCCGAACACCCTGCACGGCCTGGTCACCGACTTCTCCGAGCAGGCCTGGGAGCTCGTCGACGCCTTCTGGCCGGGCGCCCTGACGCTCGTCGCCAAGCACCAGCCCTCGCTGCAGTGGGACCTCGGCGACACCCGGGGCACGGTCGCCGTCCGGATGCCGCTGCACCCGGTCGCCATCGAGCTGCTCACCGAGACCGGCCCGATGGCCGTCTCCAGCGCCAACCTCACCGGCCACCCCTCGCCGGAGACCTGCGACGCCGCCCAGGAGATGCTCGGCGACTCGGTCTCCGTCTACCTCGACGGCGGCCCGACCCCCGGCATCGTGCCGTCCTCGATCGTCGACGTCACCGGCAAGGTGCCCGTCCTGCTGCGCGCCGGGGCGCTCTCGGCCGAGGAGCTGCGCAAGGTGGTACCCGACCTCGAGGTGGCCAATTGACCGCCCCCGAGGGGCGTGGCATAGCGGGGCTGCCCGACACTTTCCGCATCCTCCACGTCAGCACCGGCAACGTCTGCCGCTCGCCGATCACCGAGCGGCTGACCCGGCACGCCCTGGTGCACCGGCTCGGCGACCCCCTCCAGGGCGGGCTGATCGTGGAGAGCGCCGGCACCTGGGGTCACGAGGGCGCCCCGATGGAGGCCAACGCCGAAGTGGTGCTCGCCGACTTCGGCGCCGACGCCACCGGGTTCACCGGCCGTGAGCTGCTGGACGAGCACGTGATCCGCGCCGATCTCGTGCTCACCGCCACCCGCGACCACCGCGCCCAGGTCATCTCCATGGGCCACTCCGCCGGACTGCGTACGTTCACGCTCAAGGAGTTCACCCGGCTCGTCCGGGCCATAGACCCGGCGACCCTTCCCGACGCCGGCGAGGAGGGCGTCGTCGAGCGCGCCCGCGCCCTGGTCCGGGCCGCCGCCGCCCTGCGCGGCTGGCTGCTCGCGCCCACCGCGGAGGCCGACGAGGTCTACGATCCGTACGGCGCCCCGATCACGTTCTTCCGGTCCATCGGCGACGAGATCAGCCAGGCGCTGGACCCGGTCGTCACCGCGCTGACCGGCGTCTCCGAGCCCCGCTGACCTCCTCCGCGCAACCATCGCGGCGGGTTCCGTGTCCTCAACCATGGGACCGACGTAGTTAAGGTGTGGGCTGAGATGGCCGGCGATATTTGTGGGGCAGCCCGTGCGTGATTACTTGCTGACACTCTGTGTCACGGCCGCTGTGACCTATCTGCTCACCGGTCCGGTGCGCAAGTTCGCCATCGCGGTCGGGGCGATGCCCGCGATCCGCGCGCGCGACGTCCACCGCGAACCGACCCCGAGGCTCGGCGGCATCGCCATGTTCGGCGGGCTGTGCGCGGGGCTGATCGTCGCCAACCACCTGGCCAACCTCGACGGCGTCTTCGAGCTGTCCAGCGAACCGCGCGCACTGCTCTCCGGGGCGGCGCTGATCTGGCTGATCGGCGTCCTGGACGACAAGTTCGAGATCGACGCCCTGATCAAGCTCGGCGGGCAGATGCTGGCCGCCGCCGTCATGGTCCTCCAGGGCCTCACCATCCTGTGGCTGCCGATCCCGGGCGTCGGCACCGTGGCCCTCACCCCGTGGCAGGGCACGCTGCTCACCGTGGCGCTGGTCGTCATCACGATCAACGCGGTCAACTTCGTGGACGGTCTGGACGGGCTCGCGGCCGGCATGGTGCTCATCGCCGCCGCCGCGTTCTTCCTGTACACCTACCGGCTCTGGTACGGGCACACCATCGAGGCCGCCGCCCCGGCGACGCTCTTCGCGGCGATCCTGATGGGCATGTGCCTCGGCTTCCTGCCGCACAACATGCACCCCGCGCGGATCTTCATGGGCGACTCGGGTTCGATGCTCATCGGCCTGGTGCTCGCGGCCGGCGCGATCTCGGTGACCGGGCAGGTCGACCCGGACACCATGAAGATCTTCGAGGGCAGTGAGCGCCAGGCGACCCACGCGATGCTCCCGGTGTTCATCCCGCTGCTGCTGCCGCTGACCATCATCGCCATCCCGGCGGCGGACCTGGTGCTGGCGATCGTGCGGCGCGCCTGGAACGGCCAGTCGCCCTTCGCGGCGGACCGGGGCCACCTGCACCACCGGTTGCTCAACATCGGCCACTCGCACAGCCGGTCGGTGCTGATCATGTACTTCTGGTCGGCGCTGATCGCCTTCGGCGCGGTGGGGTACTCGGTGCACTCGACGTCGATGTGGATCGTCCTGGTCATCGTGGGCCTGAGCGCGCTGGGCCTGATCCTGCTGCTGATGCCCCGCTTCACCCCGCGCGCCCCGCGCTGGGCGGAGAGCTTCGTGCCGCCGCGCTACCGCCGCAGACGGCGTCGGGGGGAGGAACCGGGGGCCGCGGAGAGCCATGAGGCGCCCGCTGAGGCCGCCGAGGGCCCCCAGGCGGCCCCGGACACCCAGAAGGGGCAGGAGGAACGCGAGCCCGCCCCACAGGCCCCGCTGGCCGCAGGCGTATCGGGCGCCAACGGGGCAACCGCGATCGGCTCCCGCTCACGCTTCGCGGACCGACGCAAGGCCGGCTCCACGCACCGCTGAGCCGACAGCGCTTCCGGGTAAGGCACTTGGTGCCCGCGGGGGAGCGCCGCTTGTCTCATGTAGCTCGTGGGAGCGCACACGTGCTGCGCGATGTTGACTGGGGCTGCGGCCCTGGATTCCGCACGGAAATAAGCCCCCATTACAGGACAATCCGCCGTCACGGGCGCTCACGCGCGCAGGTTCACACTCAGGTGTGATGGCAACCACACTTTCTTGGTAAAGACCTCATCAAATAGTTTGTGATACCGTTCACGAACCCGGTGGTTGAGCCGAAGGGCCTGAGTAACGCGGTCCATTGGACCGAAAGGCATCGACTCGATCCGGCCCTACGCTCGTCCCCTGACGACAGATCGCCCACCCCCCTTCAAGCGGAGCTGCCCCATGCCGTCCAGCGACGTCCGGACTCTCCTTCACGCCGCCGTGCCCACCGCTGCCGCCGGCGCCATCGCCGCCGCGGTCAGCGCGGGCGTTGCCGGCGGCAAGGGGGCTCTGGGAGCGGTCGTCGCGACGGTCGTGGTCATCGTCTTCATGGGGATCGGCCTCATGGTCCTGCAGCGGACCGCCAAGTCCCTGCCGCACCTCTTCCAGGCCATGGGGCTGATGCTCTACACGGCTCAGCTGCTCCTGCTCTTCATCTTCGTCGCGGCGTTCAAGAACACCACGGCGTTCAACCCGAAGGCCTTCGCCCTCACGCTGGTCGTGACGACCCTCGTGTGGATCGGGGCGCAGGCGCGTGCGCACATGAAGGCCAAGATCCTTTACGTGGAGCCCGAGTCGGAGTCCGACAAGAGCGAGAAGCCCAACAAATCAGGGCCTCGATCGTGAAGGGTAGGGGCGGGATAAAGGCGAGTTCAGGACCCTGCTATCGTCCGGTTCCAACTGCGGCACTGCGGGCGCGTGCATGTGAGCTGACGCCTGCTCGATCGCGAGGCTCACATGCCTGACTGCCGCTCACACATCCGAAACACCAGTCCAGTGCCGAACCGCGGCTGTGCGCCGCGCCGACACAACGAGGTTGCCGTACCTATGCGCCACGCTGAAGGAGCCCGCGGTGAGTGCTGACCCGACACAGGTGCTCGCCTTCGAGACCGATTGCCACATCTTCGACGGTTGTGGTTTCCCGGCACCCGGCCTGCACTCGTTCCTGTTCGAACCCCTCTGGGGCGACGCGGACAGCAACCTGTACTTCAACAAGCCGATGCTGCTGGCCCTGCTCGGCTCGATCGTCATCGTCGGTTTCTTCTGGGCCGCCTTCCGCAAGCCGAAGGTCGTCCCGGGCAAGCTGCAGATGGTCGCCGAGACGGGATACGACTTCATCCGCCGCGGCATCGTCCACGAGACGATCGGCAAGCGCGAGGGCGAGAAGTACGTACCGCTCGTCGTCTCGCTGTTCTTCTTCGTCTGGATGATGAACCTCTGGTCGATCATCCCGGTCGCCCAGTTCCCGGTGACGTCGATCATCGCGTACCCGGCGGTGCTGGCGGCGATCGTGTACATCGTCTGGGTCAGCCTGACGTTCAAGCGGCACGGTTTCGTCGGGGCGTTCAAGAACTTCACGGGCTACGACAAGTCGCTCGGTCCGGTCGCGTACCTGGCCGCCGCGATCGAACTGTTCTCGAACCTGCTGGTGCGGCCCTTCACCCACGCGGTCCGACTGTTCGCGAACATGTTCGCCGGCCACACGCTGCTGCTGCTGTTCACGCTCGCCAGCTGGTACCTGCTCAACGGCATCGGGTTCGCCTATGCCGGCGTGTCCTTCGTGATGACCATCGTGATGACCGCCTTCGAGCTCTTCATCCAGGCGCTGCAGGCGTACGTTTTCGTGCTCCTGACCTGCACCTACATCCAGGGCGCGCTCGCCAAGCACCACTGAGCATCCCGCGCTCCGACCCTGAAGTCGTCCGGTGGCCAACCCCCACCGGTCCGTGAAAGAGAAGGAAGAACTGGCATGTCCCAGACCCTTGCTGCCGTCACCGGCTCCCTCGGCTCCATCGGTTACGGCCTCGCCGCCATCGGCCCCGGCGTCGGCGTCGGCATCATCTTCGGTAACGGCACCCAGGCCCTCGCCCGTCAGCCCGAGGCTGCCGGCCTGATCCGCGCCAACCAGATCCTCGGCTTCGCCTTCTGTGAGGCGCTCGCCCTCATCGGTCTGGTCATGCCGTTCGTCTACGGCCCGTGATCTTCGGATCCACGACCAGCCCACTAGACGAAAGGCACTGATGTGAGCCAGTTGCTTACGGTCGCTGCGGAGGAGATGGAAAACCCTCTCATCCCGCCGATCCCCGAGCTCGTCATCGGCCTCATCGCCTTCCTCATCGTCTTCGGCTTCCTCGCCAAGAAGCTCCTCCCGAACATCAACAAGGTTCTGGAAGAGCGCCGCGAGGCCATCGAAGGCGGTATCGAGAAGGCCGATGCGGCCCAGACCGAGGCCCAGAGCGTTCTTGAGCAGTACAAGGCTCAGCTCGCCGAGGCCCGCCACGAAGCCGCTCGTATGCGCCAGGAGGCGCAGGAGCAGGGCGCCGTGATCCTGCAGGAGATGCGCGCCGAGGGCCAGCGCCAGCGCGACGAGATCCTCGCCGCCGGCCACGCCCAGATCGAGGCCGACCGCAAGGCGGCCGCCGCCGCGCTGCGCCAGGACGTGGGCAAGCTCGCCACCGACCTGGCCGGCAAGCTCGTCGGCGAGTCCCTGGAGGACCACGCCCGGCAGAGTGGCACCGTCGACCGCTTCCTCGACGAGCTCGAGGCGAAGGCCGAGGCCGTCCGATGAACAGCGCGAGCCGCGAGGCACTGGCTGCCGCACGCGAGCGTCTCGACGCGCTGACCGACAACACGTCGGTCGACGCGGCGAAGCTCGCCGAGGACCTGGCCGGCGTCACGGCGCTGCTGCACCGCGAGGTGTCGCTGCGCCGGGTCCTGACCGACCCGGCGCAGCCGGGCGAGGCCAGGGCCGAGCTGGCAGGCCGCCTGCTCGGCGGCCAGGTGGGCGGCGAAGCCGTCGATCTGGTCTCCGGCATGGTCCGCTCGCGCTGGTCGCAGTCGCGTGACCTGGTCGACTCGGTCGAGGAACTGGCGAACACCGCCGACCTCACCGCCGCCCAGCGCAGCGGCGACCTGGACGACGTCGAGGACGAGCTCTTCCGGTTCGGCCGCATCGTCGCCTCGGACACCGGTCTGCGCGCCGCGCTCACCAGCCGGACCGCGACCCCCGCCGCCAAGGGCGAGCTGCTCCGCAGCCTGCTCGGCGGCAAGGTGCGGCCCACCACCGAGCGCGTCGTCGTGCGGCTTGTCACCCAGCCGCGTGGACGTAGCCTGGAAGCGGGACTCGACTCCCTCTCCAAGCTCGCCGCGGAGCGCCGGGAGCGCATGGTCGCGATCGTCACCTCGGCGGTGCCGCTCAGCGACCGGCAGAAGCAGCGCCTGGGCGCGGCCCTGGCGAAGATCTACGGCCGGCAGATGCACCTGAACCTCGACGTGGACCCCGCGGTCCTCGGCGGGATCGCGGTGCGGGTCGGCGACGAGGTCATCAACGGCACCATCGCGGACCGCCTCGACGAGGCGACCCGCCGCATGGCCGGCTGACACAAGCGCAGCGCAACAGAACAGAGCAGGACCAGCGGCCCGGTTGGGCCGTGCAGAAACTGCAGAAGATTCCTGGGGGTCGGCCCCCAGACCCCCTTAAGAAACTTCGGGCCCAACAAGGAGAGCAGGGAACCCAGATGGCGGAGCTCACGATCCGGCCGGAGGAGATCCGGGACGCGCTGGAGAACTTTGTCCAGTCGTACAAGCCGGACGCGGCCTCGCGCGAGGAGGTCGGTACGGTCAGCGTTGCCGGCGACGGCATCGCGAAGGTGGAGGGCCTGCCCTCCGCCATGGCGAACGAGCTGCTGAAGTTCGAGGACGGCACCCTCGGTCTCGCCCTCAACCTCGAGGAGCGCGAGATCGGTGCGATCGTCCTCGGCGAGTTCAGCGGCATCGAGGAGGGCCAGCCGGTGCAGCGCACCGGTGAGGTGCTCTCCGTCGGCGTCGGCGAGGGTTACCTCGGCCGCGTCGTCGACCCGCTCGGCAACCCGATCGACGGTCTCGGCGAGATCGCGACCGACGGCCGCCGCGCCCTCGAGCTGCAGGCCCCTGGCGTCATGGTCCGCAAGTCGGTGCACGAGCCGATGCAGACCGGCTACAAGGCCGTCGACGCGATGGTGCCGATCGGCCGCGGCCAGCGTCAGCTGATCATCGGCGACCGCCAGACGGGCAAGACCGCCCTGGCCGTCGACACGATCATCAACCAGCGCGACAACTGGCGCTCGGGCGACGTGAACAAGCAGGTGCGCTGCATCTACGTCGCCATCGGTCAGAAGGGCTCCACCATCGCCTCCGTGCGCGGTGCCCTCGAAGAGGCCGGCGCGCTCGAGTACACGACCATCGTCGCCGCCCCGGCGTCCGACCCGGCCGGCTTCAAGTACCTGGCGCCGTACACCGGCTCGGCCATCGGTCAGCACTGGATGTACTCCGGCAAGCACGTCCTGATCATCTTCGACGACCTCTCGAAGCAGGCCGACGCCTACCGCGCCGTGTCCCTGCTGCTGCGCCGTCCGCCGGGCCGCGAGGCCTACCCGGGCGACGTCTTCTACCTCCACTCGCGTCTGCTGGAGCGCTGCGCCAAGCTCTCCGACGACATGGGTGCCGGTTCGATGACGGGCCTCCCGATCGTCGAGACCAAGGCGAACGACGTGTCGGCGTTCATCCCGACCAACGTCATCTCCATCACCGACGGCCAGTGCTTCCTGGAGTCCGACCTGTTCAACGCCGGTCAGCGTCCGGCTCTGAACGTCGGTATCTCGGTCTCCCGCGTCGGCGGCTCCGCCCAGCACAAGGCCATGCGCCAGGTGTCCGGCCGGCTCCGCGTGGACCTCGCCCAGTACCGCGAGCTGGAGGCGTTCGCCGCCTTCGGTTCCGACCTGGACGCGGCCTCGAAGGCCTCGCTGGAGCGCGGTAAGCGCATGGTCGAGCTGCTGAAGCAGCCGCAGTACGCCCCGTTCCCGGTCGAGGAGCAGGTCGTCTCCGTCTGGGCCGGCACCAACGGCAAGATGGACGACGTCCCGGTCGAGGACATCCGCCGCTTCGAGTCGGAGCTGCTGGAGTACCTGCGCCGCGAGCGCAAGGACCTCCTCACCAGCATCCGCGAGGGCGCCAAGATGTCCGACGACACGCTGCAGGCGATCGCCGACGCCGTCGCCGCCTTCAAGCAGCAGTTCGAGACCTCGGACGGCAAGCTCCTGGGCGAGGGCTGATCGATGGGCGCTCAGCTTCGCGTTTACAAGCGCCGCATCCGCTCCGTCACCGCCACGAAGAAGATCACCAAGGCGATGGAGATGATCGCCGCCTCGCGCATCGTCAAGGCGCAGCGCCAGGTGGCGGCGTCGACGCCGTACGCGACCGAGCTCACCCGTGCGGTGACCGCGGTGGCGGGCGGCTCCACCACCAAGCACCCGCTGACCACCGAGGCCGAGTCCCCGGCCCGGGCCGCGATCCTGCTCGTCACGAGCGACCGCGGTCTGGCCGGCGGTTACTCCTCCAACGCCATCAAGGCCGCGGAGAAGCTGACCGAGCGGCTGCGCGGTGAGGGCAAGGAGGTCGACACGTACGTGATCGGCCGCAAGGGTGTGGCCTACTACGGGTTCCGCGAGCGCAAGGTCGCGGACTCGTGGACCGGCTTCACCGACAGCCCGACGTACGCGGATGCCAAGCGGGCGGCTGCCCCGCTGATCGAGGCGGTTTCCAAGGAGACCGCCGAGGGCGGCGTCGACGAGCTGCACATCGTCTTCACGGAGTTCGTGTCGATGATGACGCAGAACCCGGTCGACGACCGGATGCTGCCGCTCAGTCTCGGTGCCACGGAGCAGGAGGACGGCAAGGGCGAGATCCTGCCGCTCTTCGACTTCGAGCCGTCGGCGGAGGACGTCCTCGACGCCCTGCTTCCGCGGTACGTCGAGAGCCGTATCTACAACGCGCTGCTGCAGGCCGCTGCTTCCGAGCACGCCGCCCGCCGCCGCGCGATGAAGTCGGCCACCGACAACGCCGGTGAGCTCATCAAGACGCTCTCCCGGCTTGCCAACGCGGCCCGCCAGGCCGAAATCACCCAGGAAATCAGCGAGATCGTCGGTGGTGCCAGTGCGCTGGCCGACGCGACCGCGGGGAGTGACAAGTAATGACGACCACAGTTGAGACGGCCGTTGCCACGGGCCGCGTCGCCCGGGTCATCGGCCCGGTCGTCGACGTGGAGTTCCCCGTCGACGCGATGCCGGAGATCTACAACGCGCTGACCGTCGAGGTGGCCGACCCGGCCGAGGACGGCAAGCTCAAGACGCTGACGCTCGAGGTCGCCCAGCACCTCGGTGACGGCGTGATCCGCGCGATCTCGATGCAGCCCACCGACGGTCTGGTCCGCCAGGCCCCGGTGACCGACACGGGCACGGGCATCACCGTCCCCGTCGGTGACATCACCAAGGGCAAGGTGTTCAACACCCTCGGCCAGATCCTGAACAAGCCCGAGGCCGAGGCCGAGGTCACCGAGCGCTGGCCGATCCACCGCAAGGCGCCCAACTTCGACCAGCTCGAGTCCAAGACCGAGATGTTCGAGACCGGCGTCAAGGTCATCGACCTCCTCACCCCGTACGTCAAGGGTGGAAAGATCGGTCTGTTCGGTGGTGCCGGTGTCGGCAAGACCGTGCTGATCCAGGAGATGATCTACCGCGTCGCCAACAACCACGACGGTGTGTCGGTGTTCGCGGGCGTCGGTGAGCGTACCCGTGAGGGCAACGACCTCATCGAGGAGATGGCCGAGTCCGGCGTCATCGACAAGACGGCGCTCGTCTTCGGCCAGATGGACGAGCCGCCGGGGACCCGTCTCCGCGTCGCCCTGGCCGGTCTGACCATGGCGGAGTACTTCCGCGATGTGCAGAAGCAGGACGTGCTCTTCTTCATCGACAACATCTTCCGGTACACCCAGGCCGGCTCCGAGGTGTCCACCCTGCTCGGCCGTATGCCGTCCGCGGTGGGTTACCAGCCGAACCTGGCCGACGAGATGGGTCTGCTCCAGGAGCGCATCACGTCGACCCGCGGTCACTCGATCACCTCGATGCAGGCGATCTACGTCCCCGCGGACGACCTGACCGACCCGGCGCCGGCGACCACCTTCGCCCACCTCGACGCGACGACGGTTCTCTCCCGTCCGATCTCCGAGAAGGGCATCTACCCGGCCGTGGACCCGCTGGACTCGACGTCCCGCATCCTCGACCCGCGGTACATCGCGGCGGACCACTACGCGGCCGCCATGCGTGTCAAGGGGATCCTGCAGAAGTACAAGGACCTCCAGGACATCATCGCGATCCTCGGTATCGACGAGCTGGGCGAGGAGGACAAGCTCGTTGTCCACCGTGCCCGTCGCGTCGAGCGCTTTCTGTCGCAGAACACCCACGTCGCCAAGCAGTTCACCGGCGTGGACGGTTCGGACGTTCCGCTCGAGGAGTCGATCGCCGCGTTCAACTCGATCTGTGACGGGGAGTACGACCACTTCCCCGAGCAGGCGTTCTTCATGTGCGGTGGCATCGAGGACCTGAAGGCCAACGCCAAGGAGCTCGGCGTCTCCTGAGCCCCCGGCTCACCGAGGGGGGCGGGTGCGTCCCGTCCCCCTCACCACGCCCCGTAGAATTGACCCAACACCCGGCACGACCGCCGGGTGGTGACCCGAGGAGCCACCCTTGGCTGCTGAGCTGCACGTCGAGCTGGTCGCCGCGGACCGCAGTGTCTGGTCCGGCGAGGCCACCCTGGTCGTCGCGCGCACCACGTCCGGCGACATCGGCGTCATGCCCGGTCACCAGCCGCTTCTGGGTGTGCTGGAATCGGGCCCGGTGACGATCCGTACGAGCGACGGCGGTACCGTCGTCGCCGCGGTGCACGGCGGTTTCATCTCGTTCGCGGACGACAAGCTCTCGCTTCTCGCCGAGATCGCCGAGCTTGCCGACGAGATCGATGTCCAGCGCGCCGAGCGTGCGCTGGAACGTGCGAAGTCGGACACGGACGCCGTTTCCGAGCGGCGCGCCGAAGTGCGACTGCGTGCGGTGGCGGCACACTAGCCACCTCACGACATGGATTCACCCTCAGCCGCGGCCCGTGCCGGAGACCCCTCCGGACCGTGTCGCGGCTGAGGCGATGCAGATGCAGGTGAAGTTCCGGGCGGTATCCGTTAACTCGAAGACGCGAGGAGGTCGGTGGAGATGTTCCTCGCGCTGTGGGTGGGCGGGCTGGTCGTCGCACTGGTGGCAGTGGGACTTTTCGTCTTCGGTCTGCGCCGGCGGCTGATCCAGCGCTCGGGCGGGACCTTCGACTGCAGCCTGCGGTGGAACGTACCCGAGGAGCCCGACCTGTCCGGCAAGGGCTGGGTGTACGGCGTCGCCCGGTACAGCGGCGACAGGGTGAACTGGTTCCGGGTCTTCAGCTACTCGCCGCGTCCGCGCCGGGTGCTCGAGCGGTCCGCGATCGAGGTCGTCGCCCGTCGCATGCCGGAGGGCGAGGAGGAGCTTGCGCTGCTCTCCGACGCCATCGTGCTCGGCTGTCTCCACCGGGAGACCCGCCTGGAGCTGGCGATGAGCGAGGACGCGCTGACCGGTTTCCTCGCCTGGCTGGAGGCGGCCCCTCCCGGCCAGAGGGTCAACGTCGCCTAGGAGGCGTCGGCCGGCCGGCTCGTGATCGCCGGACGGACCCGGGTCGGCATCAGGTCCAGGAAGCGGTCCGGTTCCCGGCGCTCACCCGGGCCATCGCGGAGGGGGCCTTCGAGCCGAGCGGCACCGAGACGCTCGACTTCGGCCTCGACGGCATCCTGGACGGTGTCCAGGCGATGATCGACGAGGCGTCCGCGTAGGGGAACGCCGAAAACCGGGGAGACAGGGGGCGGACCTGTCTCCCCGGCGTCTTTCGGGGGGTTGAGCCTCGGTCGTTACTTGAGACCGTTGTTCATCGCGCTCACGAGCTCACCGTTGCTGGTGTCCCCGCTGAACTCCCAGAAGAACGCGCCTCCCAGGCCCTGGTTCTTGGCCCAGGTCATCTTGGAGCCGATGGTGGCGGGGGTGTCGTAGCTCCACCAGTTGGTGCCGCAGTGCGCGTACGCGGTGCCGGCGATGGTGCCGGTGGTGGGGCAGCTGTTCTTGAGGACCTTGTAGTCCTCGATGCCCGCCTCGTACGTGCCGGGGGCGGCGCCGGTGGCGGTGCCGCCGGGCGCGTCCTGGGTGACGCCGGTCCAGCCGCGGCCGTAGAAGCCGATGCCGAGCAGCAGCTTGGAGGCCGGGACGCCCTGCGCCTTCAGCTTGGCGATCGCGTCGGCGGAGTTGAAGCCGGCCTGCGGGATGCCGCTGTAGGAGGTGAGGGGGGAGTGCGGGGCGGTCGGGCCCTTCGCGTCCCAGGCGCCGAAGAAGTCGTACGTCATCACGTTGTACCAGTCGAGCGACTTCGCGGCACCCGCGTAGTCGGCCAGGTCGATCTTGCCGCCGGCCGAGCCGTCGGCCGTGATGGCCGCGGTGACCAGGTTGTTGCTGCCGAACTTGGTACGCAGCGCCGAGGTGATGTTCTTCAGCGCGGCCGGGCCGCTGGTGTCACAGGTCAGACCGCAGGCGTTGGGGTACTCCCAGTCGATGTCGATGCCGTCGAAGACATCGGCCCACCGCGGGTCCTCGACCAGGTTGTAGCAGGACTCGGCGAACGCGGCCGGGTTCTGGGCCGCCTGGCCGAAGCCGCCGGACCAGGTCCAGCCGCCGAAGGACCACAGGACCTTGATGTGCGGGTACTTCGCCTTGAGCTTGCGCAGCTGGTTGAAGCTGCCGCGCAGCGGCTGGTCCCAGGTGTCGGCGACGCCGTCGACGGACTTGTCGGCGGTGTACGCCATGTCGTAGTCGGCGTACGAGTCGCCGATGGTGCACTTGCCGCCCTGGACGTTGCCGAAGGCGTAGTTGATGTGCGTGATCTTCGCGGCCGAACCGGAGGTGTCCAGGTTCTTGACGTGGTAGTTCCGGCCGTAGACGCCCCAGTCGGTGAAGTAACCGAGGTTGACCTTGTCGCCGGTCTCGTTGCCGCCGTCGTCACCGCCACCGCCGCCGGTGGTGTGGACCTTGACCGCGCCGCTGACCGGGCCGGTCTGGTCGGCGGTGTCACGCGCCTGCACGGTGTACGAGTAGTCGGTGCCGGCGCTCAGGCCGGTGTTGGTGTACGTGGTGCCGGTGACCGTGGCGACGACCGCGCCGTCCCGCAGGACGTCGTAGTTCTTGATGCCCTTGTCGTCGGTGGCCGCGGCCCAGCTGAGCTTCGCCGAGGTGTCGGTGATGTTGCTCGCCGTCGGTGTGCCCGGCGCCGAGGGGGCGTTGTCGCCGGGAACGGTCGGGCCGCCGTCGCAGGAGGCGCCGTTCAGCGTGCAGTTGGTGGCGGCGCCGCTGCCGGAGCCGGTGCCGTTGAAGCCGAAGGAGACGCTGGCGCCGGGGGCGATGGTGCCGTTCCAGCCGACGTTCTTGGCGGTCCAGTGGTTACCCGTGTGGGTGACGGTGGCGTCCCAGGCGGAGCCGACTCCGGTGCCGCTGGGGAAGTCCCACTCGATGGACCAGGAGCTGAGGGAGGTGGAGCCGGTGTTCTTCACCGTCCACTGGCCCTCGAAGCCGCTGCCCCAGTCGGACTTCTTGAGGTACGTGGCGGTGGCGGAGGTCGCCGCCTCGGCGGGGGAGGCCATGGCGACCATGGCGGCGAGGGGAAGGAGCAGTGCGGTGAGGCCCGCGACGGCTCTGGTTCTGGTGGCTTGACCGGACCCGAGTCTGAATCGGGTCCGGCGGGGGGTCTCAGTGCTCAACGGTGCTCCTCGGGTGAGGTCCGGACATACGGGGTGGTCCGTGAACTGCAACCCTGCGCCGCCCAGAGCCCGCGTTTGTCATGGCAGGCTCACCGCAGTGTGTTCGGTGAGATTAGGAAGGTCTGGACCAATCGTCAAGAGGTCCAGACCAAAGTTCGTGGCTGCCCGCTGAATAAACCTCAGACGCCCAACTCCTGCGCCAGCACGGCCGCCTGGACCCGGCTGCGCAGCTCCAGCTTCCCCAGCAACCGGCTGACGTGCGTCTTCGCCGTCGCCTCCGCCATGGAGAGCCGCGCCGCGATCTCCGCGTTCGACAACCCCTCGCCCAAGCACCCGAGCACTTCCCGCTCACGCCTCGTCAGCGTCTCCAGCACCGAGGCGTCCGGAGCCTCCGCAGGGCGTACCGGGGAAGCCCCCGCGAACTCCGCGATCAGCCGGCGCGTCACGGCCGGCGCGATCAGCCCCTCGCCGCGCGCCACCGTACGCACCGCGTCGAGCAGCCCGGCCGCCTCGGTGTCCTTCAGCAGAAAGCCCGACGCCCCGGCCCGCAGCGCGCCGAACACGTACGCGTCCAGGTCGAACGTCGTCAGCACCAGCACGTCCGCCAGCCCCTCCTCCGTCACCTGCCGGGTGGCCGAAACCCCGTCCAGGCGCGGCATCTGTACGTCCATCAGCACCAGGTCCGGCCGTAGCTCCCGGGCCAGCCGCACCGCCTCCTCGCCGTCACCGGCCTCCCCGACGACCTCGATGTCCGGCGCGCTGCCCAGAATGAGCACCAGCCCCGCCCGTACCGCCGTCTGGTCCTCCGCGACCAGCACCCGGATCGTCATCAACCCACCGCTCCTTCGTCCACGGGCAGCTCCGCCCGCACCCGCCAGATCCCGTCCACCGGCCCCGCCCCGAACTCCCCGCCGAGCAGCGCCACCCGTTCCCGCATCCCCACCAGACCGGCCCCCGACCCCGGCGCGCGCGGCCCCGGCCGGTCGCCGAGCACGCTGCTCACCTCCACCGTCAGCCGCCGCCCCGCCTGCCCGAGCCGCACCGTGACGGGGCCCGGCGCCGCGTGCTTGAGGGCGTTGGTCAGGGACTCCTGCACGATGCGGTACGCGGCCAGCTCGACCGGCGCCGGCAAGGGCTCCGGCCCGTCCCGGGTGTCCTCCAGGACGCAGGTCAGCCCGCCGGCCGCCGCGTTCGCGCGCTGCTGCCCGACCAGGGCGTCCAGCGAGCCGAGCGTCGGTGAGCTGCTGGGCTCCGGATCGGCCGCCCCGGTGCGCAGCAGCCCGATCAGACGGCGCATTTCGGCCAGACCGTCGACGCTGTTCTCCCGGATCACCCCCAGCGCGTTGCGCGAGGTCTCCGGGTCGTCGATGGAGAGCGCCGCGGTGGAGTGGATGGCGATCGCGGACAGGTGGTTGGCGACCAGGTCGTGCAGCTCGCGCGCCATCCGGGCCCGCTCGGCGGTCACCGCCTGGGTGCGGTCCATCTCGGCGAGCAGGGCGGTCTGGTCGGCGCGCAGCCGGGCGGCCTCGGCGGCGTCCCGGTGGTTGCGGACGCTGACACCGGTGAGGGCGGGCACGAAGACCACGAGGGCGGTGACGATGCCGATGAGCAGGGCCTCGGGATCGCGGAACCAGGCGAGCGAGCCGACGGTGACGACGAGGGAGATCAGGAAGGTGATCACCGGGATGCGGCGGGCGGCCGCCGGGGTCCCGTACAGCACCGCCGCGTACATGACGTCGGTGTACATCGCCACGGTCGCCAGGTTGCCGTGGGTGCACTGGTCCGCGACGAGGGCGACGGTGCCCACGGCCAGGGCGGTGCGCGGCGCGGTCCTGCGGAGCAGCTCCGCCGCCGACACCACGACGAGCGGGATCAGCGGCAGACGGGTGTCCCCGAGGACGTTACCGGTCCGCATATAGAGGTTCAGCAGCCACAGCACCAGGCCGCCGAGCAGCCCGAAGACCGCGATGAGCACGTCGTCGCGGTGGGGGCGGGGCAGGCGGAGAGTCGGCACTACATCGAAGTATGCAGTCGGGTTTCGTCATCGGGGCCGATGATCCGGGCCGGGGCGGCGGCCAGGCTGGAAGGGAGCGAAGAGGAGCGGACCGTGATCGTCACATTGATCGTCGCCTGCGAGATCGCCTTCTGGGTGCTGCTGGCCGTCGGACTGGCGCTGCGCTACGGGGCGCGCAGGCCGCGTCTGGGCGCGGCCGTGCTGCTGTGCGAACCGGTGCTGGAGCTCGTCCTGCTCGCGGTCACCGCCGTCGACCTGAAGAACGGCGCGGAGCCCGACTGGAAGCACGGCCTCGCCGCGGTCTACGTCGGCTTCACGGCCGGCCTCGGGCACTCCACCGTCAAGTGGGTGGACGCCCGGGTCGCGCACCGCTTCGCCGGCGGCCCGCCCCCGGTGAAGCCGCCGAAGTACGGCAAGGCGCGGGCGGTGCACGAGTGGAAGGTCGCCGGCCGGTGGACCGTGGCCGCGGCGACCGCGCTGGCGCTGCTCCAGGCGGCCGCCTGGTACGTCGGGGGAGACGGGGACGTGACCTCGCTGCGGTCCTGGCAGCGCACGATGCTCCTGGTCATCGGGATCAACCTGGTGATCGCGGCGAGCTACACGGTGTTCCCGAAACAGGAGCCCCGTAAGGCCCCGTCCGCGAGGTGAGCCCTCGCGGACGGGGTCCTGGGATCAGCGCTCGCCGCCCGGCACCCACAGCACGTCGCCGACCTCCTTGTTGGCCACCCGGGCCAGGATGAACAGCAGGTCCGAGAGGCGGTTGAGGTAGGTCGCCGTCAGCGGGTTCATCACCTCGCCGTGCACCTCCATCGCGGCCCAGGTGGACCGCTCGGCGCGCCGGACCACCGTGCACGCCTGGTGCAGCAGCGCGGCGCCCGGCGTACCGCCCGGAAGGATGAAGCTGCGGAGCTTCTCCACCTGCTCCAGGTAGTGGTCGCAGTCGCCCTCCAGCTTGTCGACGTACGACTGCTCCACCCGCAACGGCGGGTACTTGGGGGCTTCGACGACCGGCGTGGACAGGTCCGCGCCCACGTCGAACAGGTCGTTCTGCACGCGGACGAGGACCTTCACGACGTCCTCGTCCAGCTGCCCGAGGGCGATCGCGGTGCCGATGACCGCGTTGGCCTCGTTGGCGTCGGCGTACGCGGAGATCCGCAGATCGGTCTTGGCGGTGCGGCTCATGTCGCCGAGGGCGGTGGTGCCGGTGTCGCCGGTACGGGTGTAGATGCGCGTCAGATTGACCATGCGGCCAGCCTAGTTACGCCCCGGCCCTCCGGAAGACACGTGTGCCCACCGTCACGGCCAGCGCCGCGAAGCCCAGGGCGACCAGGGCCCCGTACAGCATGTGCGCGGTGGCGTACGTGCCCACGTACGCGTCCCGGACCGCGTCCACCAGGTAGCGGAACGGCGTGAAGTGCGAGAGCACGTCCAGCCACTTCGGGCCGAGCGTCATCGGCAGCATCAGGCCGGACAGCAGCATGGCCGGCATCGTGAGCGAGTTGATGACGGGGCCGAACTCCTGCGGCGTGGAGACCCGCATCGCCAGCGCGTACGAGAGCGAGGCCAGCGAGACCGTCAGCAGGCCGACGAAGACGAAGCCGATCAGCACCCCGGCCAGCGGCGCCCGCAGCCCCATCAGTACGGCGACGACCACCAGCAGTGCCGCCTGGAACACGAACAGCAGCGCGTCCCGCAGCACCCGGCCGAGCAGCAGGGCCGCCCGGCTGACCGGGGTCACCCGCATCCGCTCGACCACCCCGGTCGACTTGTCGATGATGAGGCCGAACCCCGTGAACGAGGCGCCGAACAGGCCGAGCTGGAGCAGCAGTCCGGGCACCAGGATCTGCCAGGAGTCGACGTCGTCCCGTCCGAGCGGCAGCTCGGTGAGCAGGGGTCCGAAGAAGAGCAGGTAGAGCAGGGGCATCAGGATGCCGAAGAGGATCTGGAATCTGGAGCGCAGGGTCTGGCGGGCGTAGCGCCCGAAGATGAGCGCGGTGTCGTGCAGCAGCATGGGTGTCCCGAGAGGTGTCAGACCGCGAGGGGCGCGGCGTCGGCGGCGGGGGCGCGCCCGGTGAGGGCCAGGAAGGCGTCCTGGAGCGTGGCGTCCGGAGAGCCCGTGTACCGGACTTTCAGCTCGGCGGGGGTGCCCTCCGCCGCCACCAGGCCGCCGTCGACGACGACGAGCCGGTCGGCGAGGGCGTCCGCCTCGTCGAGGTAGTGCGTGGTGAGCACGACGGTGGTGCCGTTGGTGTCGCGCAGCCTGCGGACCAGGCCCCACAGGTCGGCGCGGCTGCCCGGGTCGAGCCCGGTGGTGGGCTCGTCCAGGAAGAGGACGGCGGGGCGGTGGGTGAGCCCCATGGCGATGTCCAGGCGCCGGCGCTGGCCACCGGAGAGCGTGGCGGTGCGGCGGTCGAGCAGGTCCGACAGGCCCAGCTCCCCGGCGAGTTCAGCGGCCCGGGACACTGCCGCCGCCTTGCCGAGCCGGTACATCCGGCCCTGGGTGACCAGTTCCTCCCGCACGGTGGTGTGCGGGTCGACCCCGCCCGACTGGGCGACGTAACCGCACTGCTCGCGTACGCCCGCCGGGTCGGCGGCCAGGTCGCGGCCGGCGACGGTGGCCGCGCCGCCGGTGGGGGAGAGCAGCGTGGTGAGCATGCGCAGGGTGGTCGTCTTGCCCGCGCCGTTGGGGCCGAGCAGGCCGACGATCTCGCCGGCCGCGACGGTCATGTCGAGGGAGCGTACGGCCTCCACCGGGCCGCTCCTGCTCATGAAGGTCCGGGCGAGCCCGGACGTGCTGATGATGGGCATGCCCCCACAAAAACAGAGTCACTGAAAAAATGCAATGACCCCAAACATTCAGAGACCCCAGAGGATTTACGATGGGGCCATGGCTGAGGGACTCAGGGAGCGCAAGAAGCGGCAGACCAGGCAGCACCTCTCGGACGTGGCCACCGGCCTCTTCCTGGAGCGGGGCTTCGACACGGTCACGATCGCCGAGATCGCCCAGGCCGCCGACGTCTCGGTCAACACCGTCTACAACTACTTCCCGGCCAAGGAGGACCTGTTCCTCGACCGCGGCCAGGGCGTCGTCGAGCGCCTCTCGCGGTACGTGAGGGGCCGCGACGAGGGCGAGTCCGCGGCCGACGCCGTCCTGCGCGAGCTGCACATCCAGGTCGAGAGCGTCTCGCCCGCCGTCGGCCTGATGGAGGGGTACGACCGCTTCATGCGGGTCATCGAGGGCGCCGACAGCCTCAAGGCCCGCCTCTGGCACATCCAGCAGGAGGCGACGCGGCACCTGGAGGCCACCCTCCTGGAGGTGAGCGGCGCCGAGGCGGGGGACCGGACGCCGGTCCTGGTGGCCGGTCAGCTCTCCTGGGTCCACGGCACCCTCATGGGGTACATCGGGCAGGAGATGGTGGCCGGCCGGGGGCCCGCCGAGGTCTCCCGGGACGCCCTCGGGCTCCTCGACGACATCGAGGACCTGCTGGGCGAAAAGGTACTCAACTACGCCCGGCGCGCCGCCGAATGAGGCGTCCCGGTGTGATGTCCGTCATTTGAGACGTGACGCGCATCTCTTCGCAGCCCCAGCGCGCGCCCCGGGTACTAACCTCCGCCGGAGGGCATGGACCAGAACGACCGACACATACAGAGGGGTGCCAACGTGGCCAGGAAGCTCGCCGTCATCGGAGCCGGACTCATGGGGTCCGGTATCGCGCAGGTCTCCGCCCAGGCGGGCTGGGACGTCGTGCTGCGCGATGTCACCGACGAGGCCCTGGCCCGCGGCCGCGACGGCATCGAGGCCTCCTACGGCAAGTTCGTCGCCAAGGGCAAGCTCGACGCCGCCGACGCCGAGGCCGCCCTCGGCCGGATCACCACGACCACCGACCTGGACGCCGTCGCCGACGCGGACATCGTCGTCGAGGCCGTCTTCGAGAAGCTGGAGGTGAAGCACGAGATCTTCCGGTCGCTCGACAAGATCGTCCGGGACGACGCCGTGCTCGCCTCCAACACCTCCGCCATCCCGATCACCAAGATCGCGGCGGTGACGGAGCGCCCGGAGCGCGTCGTCGGCGTGCACTTCTTCTCGCCGGTCCCGATGATGCAGCTCTGCGAACTCGTACGCGGCTACAAGACCAGCGACGAAACCCTCGCCACCGCGCGGGAGTTCGCCGAGTCCGTCGGCAAGACCTGCATCGTCGTCAACCGTGACGTCGCCGGCTTCGTCACCACCCGGCTGATCTCGGCGCTCGTCGTCGAGGCCGCCAAGCTGTACGAGTCGGGCGTCGCCACGGCCGAGGACATCGATGTCGCCTGCAAGCTCGGTTTCGGCCACGCGATGGGCCCGCTGGCCACCGCCGACCTGACCGGGGTCGACATCCTGCTGCACGCCACGAGCAACATCTACACCGAGTCGCAGGACGAGAAGTTCGCCGCCCCGGAGCTGATGCGCCGGATGGTCGATGCAGGTGACATCGGGCGCAAGAGCGGGCAGGGCTTCTACACCTACTGATCATTTTCGGTCCGGTCCGGCTGATTCGCTGTCAATCAGGCCGGGCGCGGTTCGGGGAACACCGTCCGGAACCAGCGGGTCCACCCGGGTCCGCAGCCATCCCGCATCACTCCTCGGAGTGAATTCGGTATCGGTTCGCTTACAGACGGCAACTACCCTGTCGCTGCCGCAGTCAGTTGGGGCAGAGACAGTTTCGGACAGACGGACCGGGCCACGGAGCATTCCAGGGGAGCGCATATGCACATCAGGGGCGACCACGCCGAGCTGGTCGTCGGGGGCCGCCTCGACGTCCGAAGCGCGGCGGACGCCCGTACGGTCCTGCACTCGGCCCTCGACGACGGCGTCGGTGATCTGGTCCTCGACCTGACCGAGCTGGATTCGTGGGACGCCACCGGACTCGGCGTCATCATGGGCGCACACCGCAGGGCCGGGCGCGCCGGACGGCGCCTCGTGCTGCGCGGGGTGCCTCCGCAGATGCAACGCCTCCTGGTGGCCACCCGGCTGCACCGCATCCTCGCCATCGAGGGCGGGATCGCCGCGGAGTCCCTGCCGCGCGTCTGAACGCGCCGGCCGGGACGCGCCGTGGCCCGGCACACCCTCTCCGTGACCGTACGGCTCAGGCCACACAATCCTCACTAGACCGTGATCTGCGGGGCGGAGCGCCACCCCTGGTGGTCGTAGATACTGTGCGAAGGTTTAGGGTTCGGCCGTCTGCCGATTGACGGACCCACCCGGCGGACACCGGGCCGTGAGCGGCATCCGGACGTACGAGGCCGGGCGGGGCACCCGTGCTCGACGCGTCTTGGGAGCTTTGGCGATGGACCCGATACACCGGGGGCCGGAAGAGTTCGGCCACGACAGCAAGGGCGTCGCCGAAGAAGCCGGCCGGCGCCGGCCTTCCCGCGACCCGCTGACTCCGGATTTCGGTCAGCAAACACCGCAACAGGCCCGCGTGGTCACCCTCGTCGCCGGTGACCTGATGCTCACCGTCAACCCGGTCGACGGCAGCGAGGTCGAGCTCTGCCCGCCCGGCGAGCAGCCCCCCGCCCCCGTCCGCCGCACCCCCGCCGACCGCGCCGACCGCGCCCGCGCCGCGGCGCCCCCCGTGCCGCCAGGACCGCCCGCCCCCGAACTGCCCCTGCTGCGGCGCGACGACGAGCGCGAGCGGCTGACCAGGCTGCTCGCCCGCGGCCGCTCCGTCCGGCTCACCGGACCGGCGGGTTCCGGCCGTACCGCCCTGCTCGACGCCGTCGCCGCCGACTGCGCGGAGTTCGCGCCCGACGGGGTCGTACGCCTCAACGGCCACAAGCGCACCGCGACCGACCTGCTGCACGCGCTCTTCGACGCCGTCCACGACGCGCCCCTCCACCGCCCGGACCGCACCCTCCTCCTGGAGACGCTCCGGACCACCGGCGCCGTCGTCGTCCTGGACGACCTGGAGTTCGGCGGCGCCGCCCTCGACGAACTGCTCGACGCGACCCCCGAATGCGCCTTCCTGTTCGCCGCGACGCCCGACGTCGCCGCGCCCGGCGCCGACTCCCCCCTCGAAGAGGTCTTCCTCACCGGCCTCGACCGCGCCGCCTCACTCGACCTCCTCGCACGCGTCGTCGAACGGCCGCTCACCGAGGAGGAGGCCAACTGGGCCGGGGACCTCTGGTTCGAGTCCGAGGGCCTGCCATTGCGGTTCGTCCAGGCCGGCGCGCTGCTGCGCCAGCGCGACCAGCAGCTCACCGACCCGACCGCGTACGACGAGTACGGCTACCTGGAGAACCGGCCCGCCGACGCGCCGCCCGTGCCCGAAGGCGCCGAGGACGCCGAGGTGCCGCTGCCCAGCCTCGGCGAGGGCGCCGCGCCCGCGGCCCTGCTCGCCTCCCGGCTGAGCGGTGCCGCCCGCGACACGCTCCGCTTCGCGGTGGCGCTCGGCGGTGAGGTGCCGCACCAGGCGCATCTGCCGGCGCTCGTCGGGGAAACCCACGCCGACGCCGCGCTCGGCGAACTGGCCGGCTGCGGGCTGCTCTCGCCCGCCGGCCCCCGGTACCGGCTGGCCGCCGGGGTCCTGGCCCAGCTGACGGCCGCCGGTTACGGCGACGACACCGACGACCGGGCCCGTACGGCCGCCCAGCACTACGCCTGGTGGACCGGGCATCCCTCGGTCACCCCCGCACGGGCCGCTGCCGAGGCCGACGCGATCACCGCCGCGATGACCCAGCTGGTGCCGGGGGAGGGGGCCGGCCGGACCAGCGCCGCCGTGCTCCTCGCCCGCAGCGCGGCCCCCGCCTTCGCGGCCGGGCTGCACTGGGGGGCCTGGGAGCGGGCCCTGCGGATCGGCCAGGAGGCCGGGCGGCTCGCCGGAGAGGTCGCGGAAGAGGCGTACTTCCACCACGAGTTGGGCGTCCTCGCGCTCTGCACCGGTCACCCCGCCCGGGCCAGGACCGAACTGGAGACCGCCATCAGCATGCGCGGCGCGCTCGCCGACAAGAGCGGGGCGGTGGCCGGGCGGCGGGCCCTCGCGCTGGTCGAGGACCGGGCCGGGGGCGGTTCGGCGCCGGGCGGCGGCGGGACGGCTGTTGCGTTCGAGGTGTCGCCGCCGCTGGGGGTGCCGGCCGTCGTTCCGGTCTCGATGACGAGCCCGTTCGCCGACACCGCCGTGGTGCCTCGGCAGGAGCCGGTGCCCGCGCCTGCGGCGGGCGGCGGCAAGGGTGCGGCGCGGGGCGGGCCGCTGGCCCTCATCGGCGGGGCCCGGCGCAACCTGGTCGCCGCCGGGGCGGGGGTGCTGCTGGCCGGGGTCCTCGGCACGGTGGTGACGCTCGGGCTGACGTCGAACAGCGACCCGCAGGGCGGGGCCGGTACGTCGACCGAGCAGGAGGTGCCGGACGACGACAGCATCTACGACGCGGATGTGGAGACCGGGGAGTCGGCGACGGCTTCGCCGTCGAGGTCGGGGTCCCCGTCGCCCGGGCCGTCGGTGAGCGGGTCGGCTTCGCCGGGGGTGTCGTCCTCGGCGACGCCGTCCTCCTCCTCGGACGGGCCGTCTTCCCCGGATGCGCCGTCGTCGCCCGGGGCGACCGAGTCGTCGGTGACGCCGTCGAAGCCGGGGCCGTCGAAGACGACGCCGACGTCGACGTCGACGGCCCCGGCGCCGTCGGAGACGGCGTCGAGCGGTCCGGCGCCGTCCGAGAGCGACGACTCGCCGGAGCCGACGGAGTCGGAGACGTCGGAGGCGCCTACGGTGCCGGGCTCGTCCGACTCGGCGAGTGGGGGGTCGCCCTCGGGCGACGGGGGCTGAACGGGCGCGCCGCCCGTCGGGGGTTGCCGGCTCTGGGCGCGAGGGTTCCGTCCTCAATCGCCGGACGGGCTTGAAAGGTCCGCCCGTCCGGAGGGTTGCCGGTCTCCGGCGCGAGGGTTCCGTCCTCAATCGCCGGACGGGCTTGAAAGGTCCGCCCGGCCGAGGCCGGGAGAAGCGGGCCCCGGCTCAGAACAAGCGCAGCTTGTCGTCCTCGATGCCTCGCATCGCGTCGTAGTCCAGGACCACGCAGCCGATCCCGCGGTCCGTGGCCAGGACCCTCGCCTGCGGCTTGATCTCCTGGGCGGCGAAGATGCCCTTCACCGGGGCCAGGTGCGGGTCGCGGTTGAGCAGTTCCAGGTAGCGGGTCAGCTGCTCGACGCCGTCGATGTCGCCGCGGCGCTTCAGCTCGACGGCGACCGTCTGCCCGTCCGCGTCGCGGCACAGGATGTCCACCGGGCCGATGGCCGTGAAGTACTCGCGGCGGATCAGCGTGTAGCCCTCGCCCAGGATCTCGATGCGGTCCGCGAGCAGTTCCTGGAGGTGCGCTTCCACACCGTCCTTGATCAGGCCTGGATCGACGCCCAGCTCGTGGGACGAGTCATGGAGGATTTCCTCCATAGTGATGATCAGTTTTTCGCCCGCCTTGTTCACCACGGTCCAGACGCCCTCGGCGTCCCCGCTGCCCTCCTTCAGGGTGCAGGGCGGCGACATCCAGTTGAGCGGTTTGTACGCCCTGTCGTCGGCGTGGATCGACACGCTCCCGTCCGCCTTCACCAGGATGAGGCGGGGAGCGGAGGGCAGGTGGGCCGTGAGCCGGCCCGCGTAGTCCACGGAGCAGCGGGCAATGACGAGACGCATGGTCGGCAACGCTACTCGACGACGTGGGCCCGGCGCGATTCACCCATCCGTCACTCCCGCCCCGTCCAAACGTGACGCTTTCTGTCTTGCCCCTCTTTGAACCCCTTCGTTATTGGCCGGTTGTGTTCCCAATCTCCTGGTGCGGCCCGGACTGCACCCTTACCGTGGATGCAGGAGGTCGCCGCGTGTGCACGCTGCGTCGCCGCCCTCCTTCCCTGCCCGTAAGGTTCCGGCAGCCCGCCGGGGCCGCGAGAGGAGAACCCATGTCGCTCGACGTCTCACCGGCTCTGTTGGAACAGGCCGAGCGAGGCGAGGTCGACGAAGCCGACTTCGTCGACTGCGTCCGGACCTCCCTGCCCTACGCATGGGAGATGATCAGCTCGTTGGTGGCTCAGCTGAAGGTCGACGGCGGGGAGTTCGCCGACAACCAGACGCCGCCGCCCAACGAGCAGGCACGTGGTCAGCTGCTGCGTGCGCTCGCGAGTGATGCGATACGCGGCGCGCTGCAGCGGCACTTCGGAGTGCGTCTCGCATTCCAGAACTGCCACCGCGTCGCGGTGTTCCCGCTGGACGCCTCGGTCGACGACCGACTGGCCAAGTTCACCTCGGTGAGGGGCCAGTTGCTCAACCAGTCGCCCGAACTCCGGGACTGCTGAACGCTTCTGTCGCCGTTCCGGGCCGCGGGAGGTGCAACTGGTCCGGGGCGGCGGCTCCCGTACGTACACACCGCCATACACCGTTCTGTCCGTGTGCGGGGGTCATTCGAGGAGTGGCCGTACCTCCGTGCCCAGCCGCGCTACGTTCTCCTCCGTGGCCACGAGATCTCCGGAACCCTCCACCAGGAGCGCGAAGCGGGTGATGCCCGTGCGCTCGGCGGTGGCGGCGAGCCGGTCGGCCGCCAGCTCCGGTGTGCCCACCGGATGAAGGGAGCACAGCAGCTCCGCGTATCCGACGGGGTCGCGCATCACGCGGTGCCGGCCGTCGACGGTCACATGCGCGTTGAGCCCCTGGCGCAGCCAGCCGGGCATCGCCTTCACCAGCGTCTCGACGGCGTCCTCGGTGCGGTCGGCGATCTGGGCCACGCCCGCCGATACGTGCCCGGCCCCGTGCACCCGCTCCGGCGCATGGCCGGCCGCCAGCGCGCGGGACCGCCAGAGGGCCACCATCTCCGCCTTCTCCTCGTCCCCGCAGTGCATGCCGAGCAGCATCGGCAGGCCGTTCTCGGCGGCGAGCTCCACGGTCTTGCGCGAGGTGCACGCGACGATCACCTCGGGCCCGCCGCAGCCGCCCGAGCCGTCCTCGTCGAGCAGCTCGTCGGCCCGGGGGACGACCGCCACCTCCTGGAAGGCGTACCGCTCGCCCCGGCCCGCGACCCGCGGCTCGCGCAGCCAGTCGAGCAGGAGCCCCAGGGACTCCGGGAAGCCCCTCTCGTACGCCTCCAGGCCGCCGCCGAACACCTCCAGATCCACCCACGGCCCGCCCCGGCCCACTCCGAGGCTGAACCGGCCCCCGCTGGTGAGGTGGAGCAGCGCGGCCTGCTCGCCGAGCGCCACCGGGTGCTGCGTGGGCAGCACGCTCACCGCCGTGCCCACGCGGATGCGGCGGGTGCGGCCGAGCAGCTGCGCGGCCAGTGTCACGGCCGACGGGCACACCCCGTACGGCACGAAATGATGTTCGGCCAGCCAGACCGAGTCGAGCCCGGACTCCTCCGCGACCTCGGCGGACCGGATCGCGCGGTGCAGCGCTTCTCCCGGTCCCTGGCCCGGAAACTGGGCCGCCAGTACGAATGTTCCGACGTGCATCGCCAATTGCCTCCTTGCGGCCGACGCGGCTCTCCCCTTACTGGCAACAACGTCTGACACGTGCCAAAGGCACGGTCCGGCGCGGAGTTGTTGCGATTTTCCGGTAACCCGCAGCGCCTCCGGGCCCGGAACGACGGGTACCCCGCCCGAATGGCCCTAGGCTGGACGGGAACCGCCGTCCCCGCCGCAAGAGGTGAAACGTGTCCCCGCGCCGCAACCGCCCCCGAGGCGGCGAGAGCCGCAACGACAGCGCGAGCGAGGCGGGGGACCGGTACGGCGGGGGCGGGCGCAGCGAGGAGTGGCAGGGCGAGGAGTGGTCCGTACGCCCGGTCAGCGGCGCGAGCGCGGCCGGCAAGCGCTACCGGTGCCCCGGCTGCGACCAGGAGATCCCGTCCGGCGTCCCGCACCTGGTCGCCTGGTCCGAGTACGGCGGGGTCGACGACCGCAGGCACTGGCACAAGGCGTGCTGGAACGCGAAGGACCGCCGCACCACACGGGTGCAGCGGTCCAGGAACGCGCCTCGCTATTAGGGAGTGACGTCAGACGTCGCGCCGGTTCATCGCCAGGTAGGCGCCGCCCAGCGCCACCGCGGTCACGCCGATGATGATCCACAGCGGATCCCAGCCGGACGGGCCGGAGGAGGAGACCGAGTTGTCGTAGAAGACGCTCAGCTGGTTCGGGACCGAGTACTCCAGCAGCGCGTCCCGGAGCCCCTCCAGCGAGCTCGCGAACATGAAGAGCGCCAGCACGAGCGGGAGCAGCACCACGCCGATCATGATCGTGATCGCCCCGGCCGAGTGCCGGATCAGCGCGCCGACCGACAGGGCGAGCAGCCCCAGCGTCGCCACGTAGAGGCTGACGCCGATCGTGGCGCGCAGCCACTCCGCGCCGGAGGGCGAGGCCGCGTCCAGCATGGACGACTGGATCAGGGCGACCAGCGACGTCATCACCGTGGTGAGGACGAAGGTCAGCAGGAAGAAGACGAGCGCCTTGGCGCCGAGCACCCGGCCCCGGCTCGGGCAGGCCGTCAGCGTCGTACGGATCATGCCGGTGCCGTACTCCGAGGCGATCGTCATCACGCCGAGCGTGATCACGCAGATCGTGCTCAGCAGCACCCCGAAGAAGCCGAGGCTCAGCACCGGGGTGTCGTCCATCTCCGAGTCGGACGCGGAGACCGCGACGGCCGTGAGCACCCCGATGACCAGCAGCAGCGCGGTCATGACGCCGAGCGTCCACATGGTCGAGCGCACGGACCGGATCTTGGTCCACTCGGAGGCGATGGCGTCGCCGAGCGTCGCGGGACGCACGGGGATCGGCGAGGTGTAGAAGCCGCGAGGCTGCTGGTACGCCTGCTGCGGTGCGGCCTGCTGGTACGGCGCCTGCGGCGCCGGCGGCGTGGACGGCGTGGTCATCGGGGGTCCTCGCTGGTGTCGCGCTTGGTCAGGTCTGCGGGGGCCGCGGCGGGCGCCGCCGGGGCGGGAGCGGTGGGCGCGGGGGCGTCGGCCGGGGGCGTGGGCGCCTGCGCCGGGGCGGCGGGCGCAGGGGCGGCCGCGTACGGGTTCTCGCCGGGCGGCGGCGGGGCGTACCAGCCCTGCTGCGGCACGTCCGGGGCGGGCTGCTGCTGCGGCGGCGGGGCGTACCCCGGCTGCTGCCCGTAGCCCGCGTACGGCGGCTGCTGCTGGAGGTGGGCCTTCTGGTCGGCGGTCGAGCGGTAGTCCACGGCGCCCTGCGTCATCCGCATGTACGCCTCCTCCAGCGACGCCTGGTGCGGCGACAGCTCCCACAGCCGGACGTCCGACTCGTGGGCCAGGTCGCTGATCCGGGGCAGGCGCAGACCGGTCACGCGCAGGGCCCCGTCCGGCTCGGGCATGACCTGTCCGCCCGCCTCGGTCAGCGTGGTGGTCAGCTTCTCCCGCTGCTCGGGCGTCTCGTCCGGGACGCGGACCCGGGCGAAGTCGGCCGAGTTGGCCGAGATGAAGTCCTTGACGCTCATGTCGGCCATCAGCTGGCCGCGCCCGATGACGATCAGGTGGTCGGCGGTCAGCGCCATCTCGCTCATGAGGTGGCTGGAGACGAAGACCGTGCGGCCCTCCGACGCCAGCATCCGCATCAGGTTGCGGACCCAGAGGATGCCCTCCGGGTCGAGGCCGTTGACCGGCTCGTCGAAGAGCAGCACCTGCGGGTCGCCGAGCAGCGCCGCCGCGATGCCCAGGCGCTGCCCCATGCCCAGCGAGAAGCCCTTGGAACGCCTGCGGGCCACGTCCTGGAGACCCACGACGCCCAGCACCTCGTCGACCCGGGCCTCCGGGATACCGGCCAGCTGGGCGAGCGAGAGCAGGTGGTTGCGGGCGCTGCGGCCGCCGTGCACGGCCTTCGCGTCGAGCAGGGCGCCCACCTGGCGGGGCGCGTTCGGCAGGCTGCGGAAGTCGTGTCCGCCGATGGTCACCCGGCCGGACGTCGGCCGGTCCAGGCCGAGGATCATCCGCATCGTCGTGGACTTGCCGGACCCGTTGGGACCGAGGAATCCGGTGACGGCCCCCGGCCGCACCTGGAAGGAAAGGTTGTACACGGCCGTCTTCGCGCCATAGCGCTTGGTCAGGCCGACTGCCTCGATCATGCTCCAGCCCCATCGACTTATCTGTCGTCGGGGCACACGCCGTCCGGCTGTACGCCCCCGTAAGAGTTAGGAGGATATCCACGCCTTGACGGTTCCGGCCAAGTCGTTACGGGGCGAGTCCCGCCCGGGCGGGGCCCGCCCCCGGTCAGGCGTCCCGCTTCTTCAGCAGGAGGAAACCGCCGATCACCGCGGCCGCCACCCAGCCCACCATGATCAGCAGCCCGGCCCACGGCCCGTACGGCGCCGGGTCGCTGTTCATCGCGTCCGGCACCACCTGCATGATCTTGGAGCCCGCCTGGTCCGGGAAGTACTGGGCGACCTTCTTGGCGCCCGGCACCGCCGACAGGATCTGCGAGACCAGGAAGAAGAACGGCATCAGGATGCCCAGCGACAGCATGGAGCTGCGCAGCATCGCCGCCACCCCCATGGAGAACACCGCGATCAGCCCCATGTAGAGGCCGCCGCCCACGACCGCCCGCAGCACGTTGTCCGCGCCGATGTCCGTACCGTGGTCGCCCAGCAGCGCCTGGCCCAGGAAGAACGTGACGAAGCTCGTGATCAGGCCGACCACCAGGGCCAGCACCCCGGCCACCAGCATCTTGCTGAACAGGAAGGTCGCCCGCTGCGGCACGGCCGCCAGCGAGGTGCGGATCATGCCCGAGCTGTACTCCGTACCGACGACGAGCACCCCGAACACGACCATCGCCAGCTGGCCGAGAATCATCCCGGAGAAGCTGACGAACGTCGGGTCGAAGGTCAGCCGCTCCGCCTCGGAGAGATCGTCGAACTGCGCGTTCATCACCGCGGACAGGGCCGCGCCGATCGCGATGGTGACCAGGAAGGCCGAGATCAGCGTCCAGGTGGTGGAGGAGACCGTCCGGATCTTGGTCCATTCGGAGGTCAGGACCGCGGGGACCGAAGCCATCGTCACGCCTCCTTGCCGTTGCCGGGCTGCTGGTTCCACGTCCCGCCCCACTGCGGGCCCTCCGGCGGCGGCGGTGCGCCGCCGCCCGGCTCCGAGTGGGCGTGGTACTCGACCGAGCCCGCCGTCATCTGCATGAACGCCTCCTCCAGCGACGCCCGCTGGGCGCTCAGCTCGTGCAGCACGATCGAGTGCCGGGCCGCCAGCTCGCCCAGGTCCTCGGTGGTGGCACCGTCCACCTCCAGCGTGCCGCCCGCGGCCTCGACCGCGACGACGCCCTCCTGGTGCAGCACATCGCGCAGCCGCTCCTGCTGCGGGGAGCGCAGTCGCACGTAACTCCGCGAGTTCTCATGGATGAAATCGGCCATCGAGGTGTCGGCGAGCAGCCGGCCCTGACCGATCACGATCAGATGGTCGGCGGTCAGCGCCATCTCGCTCATCAGGTGTGAGGAGACGAAGATCGTCCGGCCCTGCGAGGCGAGCGTCTTCATCAGGTTCCGGATCCAGTGGATGCCCTCCGGGTCGAGCCCGTTGACCGGCTCGTCGAACATCAGGATCTCGGGATCACCGAGCAGCGCCGACGCGATGCCCAGGCGCTGGCCCATGCCGAGCGAGAAGCCCTTGGACTTCTTCTTCGCCACCGCCGTCAGACCGACGGTCTCCAGGACCTCCGCCACCCGGCGTGCGGGGATGCGGTTGCTCTGGGCCAGACAGAGCAGATTGTTGTACGCGCTGCGCCCGCCGTGCATCGACTTGGCGTCCAGCAGCGCCCCGATGTACTTCAGGGGTTCCGAGAGCTCGCGGTAGTGCTTGCCGTCGATGCGCACGGAACCGCTGGTGGGGTTGTCGAGATCGAGCATCATCCGCATCGTGGTGGACTTGCCCGCCCCGTTGGGCCCCAGAAAACCCGTCACCATTCCCGGTCTGATCACGCACGACAACTGGTCGACGGCGACCTTGTTCCCGAAGCGCTTCGTGAGGCCATCCAGCTCGATCATGCGTTCACGCTAGAACGACCGCGTGCCCGGCGCCACCACAAAGGCGGAACCGGGCACACGGGTACGACAACCGGAATCAGCGGGTCTGCTGCATCAGCGGGTCTGCTGGGCCGGGACGCCTCGGGAGGCGGGCTCCTCGTCGGCGGGGGTGCCGGCGGCGGCCACCGCGGCACCGGTCAGCGTCGCCAGCATCTCGCGGACGTTGGTCAGCTGCGCGTTGATCGAGTCGCGGCGGTTGGTGAGGGCCGCCAGCTCGCGCTCCGACTCGCTGCGGATGCGGTCCGCCTTCGCGTTGGCGTCGGCCACGATGTCCTCGGACTGGCGCTGCGCGGTCTCCACCGTCTGACGGGCCCGGCGCTCGGCGTCCGTGCGGAGCTTCTCGGCCTCCAGGCGGAGCTGCTCGGCGCGGTGCTCGATCTCGGCGAGACGCTTCTCGGCCTTGGCCTGACGGGACGCGAGGTCGCGCTCCGACTGGTCGCGGCGCTTGGCGAGGTTGGTCTCGAAGTCCGCGGCGGCCTGGGCGGCCTTGGCGCGGGTCTCCTCGAAGAGGGCGTCGGCCTCCTCGCGCTTCTGGGCCGCGTCCTTCTGCGCGTCGGTACGCAGCGCGGTGGCCTCACCCTTGGCCTTGTCGACGATGCGGACGCCGTCGTCCTCGGCCTTGGCCTTGCGCTCGGCGGCGAAGGTCTCGGCGTCGTTGCGCACCTGCTGGGCGGCGGACTCGGCGAGCTCGCGGTGCTGCTCGGCGGCGCGACGGGCCTCCTCGCGCAGGTCCTTCGCCTCCTCCTCGGCCAGGCGGAGGATCTTCTCCACACGCGCGCCGAGACCCGCGTACGACGGCTCCGCGTCGTTCACCTGGGCCTGGGCGTTCTGCGTTTCGAGGTGCAGCTCCTCGATGCGCTTTTCCAGCGAAGTGATGCGGGTGAGAGCACTATCACGGTCGGCGACGAGCTTGGTAATGCGGTCATCCACCTGACCGCGGTCGTAACCACGCCGCACGAGTTCGAAGCCGAAGGGGGAGGAAGGGTCACTCATGGGGTTCCTGTCGAAGTGAGACCGGTGAGGTGATAGAGGGAATCCTAGGGGCCGGAACGGCGTGTCATCGAGCAGATGCCGGTTTGATCTGGAGAATGACACCCCTTTTGAGTGGCTGACCCCGGTAACCCTTGCCACTCGGACGCGTTACGGTCCATGCGGAACCACGGACGACGGCCGGTTGGCTACCCATCGGACTGCTTGCCACTCGATCGAGTGCCCGCAGAGGCCCCGGCCTTGACGCCGGCGGCCGGTGCGGCGCCGCCCTTACCGCCCGCCCCCGGGGTCTCGAAAGACTCCAACGCCTCCAGCACGTCCTGGACACGGGAGATCTCCGTGTTGATGTCCGCGCGCCGGCGCACCAGAACCTCCAGCTCGCGCCGGCCCTCGTCCACCACGCGCTTCGCCTCGGCCTCGGCGTCCGCCCGCAGCTGCTCGGCCTCGCGCACCAGGCTGGCCTTCTTCTGCTCGGCCTCCTTCAGCAGCGCCTCGGCCCGCTTCACGGCGGCGATCCGGACCTTGCTGGCCTCCGAATTGGCGTCCGCCAACAGCTCCTTGGCCTTCGCCGCGGCCTCCTCACGCTGCTCGGTCGCCGCCTTCATCAGCTTGTCGACGCGCTCGCCGACCGTCTTGACCTGCTCGGACGTCTCCCGCCGCGCCCGGTCGTGCAGCTCCTGGACCTCGGCATCCGCCCGGGCGCGCAGCTCCTCGGACCGATCCCGAATCTGGGTGGCGTCCCGGCGCGCACCGACCAGCAGCTCGTCCGCGTCCGTCCGGGCCCGCTCCACCAGCGAGTTGCCCTCGACCGTCGCCTCGGAGGTGATCCGCGCGGCCTCCTTGCGGGCCGCGCCGACCATCGTGTCGGCCTGCTCCTCGGCCTCCGTGGCGGCGCGCAGCGCCTCCTCCTGGGCCTTGTTGATGAGCTGGTCCGCCTGCTCGGCCGCATCCGCCCGCCGCTTCGACGCCGCCTCGCGCGCCTCGTCGAGCAGCCGGTCCGCCTCCTGGCGCGCCTCGGCCCGCATCTGCTCGGCCGCCGCCTCCGCGTCGGCCCGCAGCCGCTCCGACTCCTCGCGCGTACGCGCCGCGTGCTCCTGCGCGGACCCGACGGTGGCCGCCGCCTCCGCACGCATCCGCTCCGCGTCGCCCGCCGCCTCGTCGCCGGTCCTGGCAGCCTGCCGCTCCGCCTCGGTGCGCATCCGCTCCGCCTCGGCGGTCGCCTCGGACACCAGCAGGTCCGCCTGGGCGGCCGCCTCGGTGCGCATCCGGTTGGCGTCCTCGCGGGCCTCCGCCCGGCTGCGCGCAGCGTCCTGCTCGGCCGACGCCAGCGCGTCCGACGCCTCGGTGCGCATGCGCTGGCTGTACTCGGCGGTGTCGGCGCGCAGCCGCTCGGACTCCGCGATCGCGTCGGAGACCGTACGCTCCGCCATCGCCTTCGCGGCGTCCGTCTCCTCCTTGGCCACCTGGCGGATCCGGGAGGCGTCCTCGCTCGCCCGCTCCCGCTCCGCGTGCGCGTCGGCCCGCAGCCGGTCGGCCTCCTCCTGGGCCTCCGACTTCGTCCGCTCCGCGACATGCTCCGCGGTGGAGCGCAGCCCGGCGATCTCCGCCTCGGCCTGCTCCTGGAGCCCGCTGACCGAATCCCGCACCTGCTGGGCGGTCTGCTCGGCCGCCGCGACCAGCTCGGCGGCCCGGGTCTCCGCCTCGCCGGACAGGCGCTGCGCCTCGGCCTGCGCCTCCTCGACCCGCTTGCGCGCGGACGCCAGCAGCTCCTCGCTCTGCTCGCGGGCCCGCTCGCTCTCCTGGTTCGCCTCGGTGCGGGCGGCGTCCAGCGTCTCCTCGGCCTCGCGCCGGCGCCGGTTGGCCTCCTCCTGGGCGGCGGCCAGCGCCTCGGCGGCCTCCACACCCACCCGCTCCGCGGCGGCGGCGGCCTCCGACCGCATCCGGTCGGCGCTCTCCCGCGCCTCGGTCCGCAGCCGCTCCGCCTCGGTGGCCGCCTCGGTGCGCAGCCGTACGGCGACGGACTCGCCCTCCGCACGGGACTGCGAGGCGTCGGCCGCGGCCTCGTCGCGCAGCCGCTGGGCCTCGGCCTCGGCCTGTTCCTGGAGCGTCCGCAGCCGCTCGGCGGCCTCCGCCCGGAGCCGCTCGGACTCCTCGTTCGTCTCGCGCCGGACGCGCTCCGCTTCCGTACGCGCCTCACCGAGCGCCTGCTCGGCGGCGGTGACCCGGGTCTCGGCCTCGTCCTTCAGCCGGGCCAGCTCGTCGGCCGCCTCCGACTGCCGGGCCGCGACCGCGAGCTCCGTCTCCTCGCGCAGCGCGGACGCCGCCTCATCGGCCGCGGTCCTCGTCGCCCCGGCCTGCTCCTCGGCCTCCGTGCGCAGCTGCTCGGCCTCGGCGCGGGCCCGGTCGAGCGCCTCCTCGGCCTGCTTGCGCAGGGTCGCGGCCCGCTCGGCTGTCTCGCCGCGGACGCGCTCGCTCTCGGTGGTCGCGGCGCCGCGCAGCTCCTCCGCGTCGGCCTTGGCCTTCGCGAGCAGCTCCTCGGCGGTCTTCGCGCCCTCCTCGATCTGCTGGACGGCCTCGCGGCGGGCCTCGCCCCGGATGCGCTCGCCCTCGGCGACCGCCTCGGCCCGCAGCTGCTCGGCCTCGCCGCGCAGCCGGCGCGCCTCCTCCTGCAGCTCGACCGTCTTGGCCCGGTACTCCTTGGTGTCGTCCTTGGCCGCGCCCTTGAGCTGGTCGGCCTGCTCGGCGGCCTCGCCGCGCAGCCGGTCCGCCTCGGCCTCCGCCTCGCGGCGGATGCGCTCGGCCTCCTCGCCCGCCGCCCGGGTGGCCGTCTTCGCGTCCTCGGAGGCCTTGGTCAGGATCTCCTCGGCGGACCGGGCCGCCTTCGCCAGCTGGGCGGCCGCGTCCTCGGCGGCGGCGGTGCGCGCGGCCTCGGCCGCCTCGGAGCGCAGCCGCTCGGCCTCGGCGCGGGCGTCGGCGAGCGCCTGCTCGGCCTCCGCCTTGAGGGTCTCGGCCTCCTTGGTCGCCTCGCCGACGAGCCGGGCGATCTCCGCCTTCGCCGTACGGGTGCGCTGCTCGTTCTGCGACTCCGCACCGGCCAGCCGCTTGACCGCGGCCTCCTTGGCCTCGGCGAGGACCTTCTCGGACTCGAGCCGGGCCTCCCGCAGCCGGGTCTCGGCCTCCTGCATGCGCTGCTCGGCGGCCCGGTTCAGCTGGGTGGTCTGCTGCCGCGTCTGCTCGGTCTCGGCCGTCGCCGACAGCCGCAGCTGCTCCGCGTGACTCGTGGCCTCCTGCGCCTGTCCGGCCGCTGCGCCGAGCATCCGCTCGGCGTCCTTGCGGGCGCGCATCAGGATCGACTCGGCCTCGGCGCGGGCGGACTCCGCCTCCGAGCCGATCCGCTGACGGGTCTCCTCGGACAGCCGGGTGGCCTCGGCCCGGGCGGCGGCCAGCGCCTGCTCGGACTCGGCGCGGGACTCCTCCAGGAGTCGGCGGGCCTGCGACTCGGTCCTGGCCCGCAGCTGCTCGGCCCAGGCGACGTTCTCGTTGACGTGGGACTCGACGGTCTGGCGGCGCTCCGCCAGCTCCTGGTCGAGCTGCTGCCTGCGCTGCACGGCCTCGTTGTGCAGCTCGGCCTGGAGCCGGGCCTGGTGCTCCGCGTGCTCCTGGAGGATGCGCTGCGTCTGGGCGCGGGCGTCGCGAAGCTCGCGCTCGGCGTCGCTGCGCAGCTGCTCGGCCTGGACCTGGGCGTTACGGAGCAACTGCTCCGCCTGGTAGCCGATGTCCGCGCTGTCGTACGCGGGACGCATCGCCAGACTGCGCCGAGCCTCGTGCAGCTTGGCGCGCAAGACCTCGACCTGGTAACCGAGGTCATCGGCGTGCTGGACAGCCTTCTCCCGGTCGGTCCTGAGCCGGTCCATCTCGGCCTCGAACCGCGAGAGATGGTCGTCTTCAGCCCGGTGGCTCTCCTGGCGTTCGTAGCCCCGCACTGCGCGGTCCCATCCTTCCCCGAGCTCTCAACGTTCGGGGAATGGTGACAGATCAACGGCTGGGGACGCGGCGCGCCCCCGACCCGGCCCCGGCCCGGAAGAGCCCACTCTACCGGGCGGGTATGGCTGGGGTCAGTGCTCCGTCTTCGCCGTGACCAGTTCGGTGAGCACGCCGTGGCAGTCCTTGGGGTGGAGGAAGGTGATCCTGGACCCCATCGAACCCGTCCTGGGCTCGTCGTACAGCACCCTGACCCCCTTCTCGCGGATGTCCGCGGCGTCGGCGTCGACGTCCGCCGTACCGAAGGCGATGTGGTGCACTCCCTCCCCGTTCTTGGCCAGCCATTTGCCCACGGCCGAGTCCTCCCGGGTGGGCTCCAGGAGCTGGAGGCAGGAGGCCCCGCCGTCGGACGTATCGTTGATCTTGAGCATGGCCTCGCGTACGCCCTGCTCCTCGTTGACCTCGGAGTGGAAGACCTCGAACCCGTAGGTCGAGCGGTAGAACTCGACGGTTTCGTCGAGGTCGAAACAGGCGATCCCGATGTGGTCGATTCGCGTCAGCATGGAACCAGTGCAGCGCGCGGCGGATGGTTACGCAACGTGCGCGCGATCACACTCGCGGGCGGATGACGGGGCGGGTACCGCTCAGTACATTCAAGCGGAGGGGCCGGCATATGAGGGGTGGAAGAAGGAGCAGGGCCTGGTGCGTGCAGCTGCAAGGCGGAGGAGGGAGGCGTGGCGGAGCCACGCCGACCGACGACAACGCCGCAGATGTGCGTGCCAGGGCCTGTGACGCCGCCCCTCATATGCCGGCCCCTCCCACCCTCGTTCACATCTATTCCAAGGGGCTGTGCCTCATGTCAGGAACGACCGGTACCACCTCCGTGATCGTCGCGGGCGCGCGGACGCCCATGGGCCGGCTCCTCGGCTCCCTGAAGACCTTCTCCGGCGCGGACCTCGGCGGCATCGCCATCAAGGCGGCGCTGGACCGGGCCGGCATCGGCGGCGACCAGGTCGAGTACGTGATCATGGGCCAGGTCCTCCAGGCCGGCGCGGGCCAGATCCCCGCCCGCCAGGCCGCGGTCAAGGCCGGCATCCCGATGAACGTCCCCGCGCTCACCGTCAACAAGGTGTGCCTCTCCGGGCTCGACGCCATCGCCCTGGCCGACCAGCTCATCCGCGCCGGTGAGTTCGACGTCGTCGTGGCCGGCGGCCAGGAGTCCATGACGAACGCCCCGCACCTGCTCCCCAAGTCCCGCGAGGGCCACAAGTACGGCGCGATCGAGATGCTCGACTCGATGGCGTACGACGGTCTGACCGACGCCTACGAGAACATCCCGATGGGCGAGTCCACCGAGAAGCACAACACCCGCCTCGGCCTCGGCCGCGCCGCCCAGGACGAGATCGGCGCCCTGTCCCACCAGCGCGCCGCCGCCGCCCAGAAGAACGGCCTGTTCGAGGCCGAGATCACCCCGGTCGAGATCCCGCAGCGCAAGGGCGACCCGGTCCTCTTCTCCAAGGACGAGGGCATCCGCCCCGAGACCACCGCCGAGTCCCTCGGCAAGCTGCGCCCGGCCTTCGCCAAGGACGGCACGATCACCGCGGGCACCTCCTCGCAGATCTCCGACGGCGCCGCCGCGGTCGTCGTCATGAGCAAGGCCAAGGCCGAGGAGCTGGGCCTCGAGTGGATCGCCGAGATCGGCGCCCACGGCAACGTGGCCGGCCCGGACAACTCGCTCCAGTCGCAGCCGTCCAACGCCATCCGGCACGCCCTGAAGAAGGAGGGCATCGGCGTCGAGGACCTCGACCTCATCGAGATCAACGAGGCGTTCGCGGCCGTCGCCGTCCAGTCCATGAAGGACCTCGGCGTCACCTCGGACAAGGTCAACGTCAACGGCGGCGCCATCGCGCTCGGCCACCCCATCGGCATGTCCGGCGCCCGCGTGGTGCTGCACCTGGCGCTGGAGCTCAAGCGGCGCGGCGGCGGCACCGGTGCGGCGGCGCTGTGCGGCGGTGGCGGCCAGGGCGACGCGCTGATCCTGCGCGTGCCGGGCAAGTAGCAGCGGTACGGAAACAGACAGCGAGCGGAACGGAGCGGTGATGGTGGACGTCCCCACCCTGGTGGAGCAGGCCCGCGCGGGCGGACCGCGGGCGGTGGCCCGGCTCATCTCCCTGGTGGAGGGGGCCTCGCCGCAGCTGCGCGAGGTGATGGCGGCCCTGGCGCCGCTGGCGGGCAACGCCTACGTCGTCGGCCTGACCGGTTCGCCGGGCGTCGGCAAGTCCACGTCGACGTCGGCGCTCGTCTCCGCGTACCGGCGGCAGGGCAAGCGGGTCGCCGTGCTCGCCGTGGACCCGTCCTCGCCGTTCTCCGGCGGGGCGCTGCTCGGTGACCGGGTCCGGATGTCGGACCACGCGTCCGACCCGGGCGTCTACATCCGCTCCATGGCGACCCGCGGCCACCTCGGCGGCCTCGCCTGGGCGGCCCCGCAGGCCATCCGGGTGCTGGACGCGTCGGGCTTCGACGTGGTCCTGGTGGAGACCGTGGGCGTCGGCCAGTCCGAGGTGGAGATCGCCTCCCAGGCCGACACCTCGGTCGTACTCCTCGCCCCCGGCATGGGCGACGGCATCCAGGCGGCCAAGGCCGGAATCCTGGAGATCGGCGACGTGTACGTCGTGAACAAGGCCGACCGGGACGGGGCGGACGCCACCGCCCGCGAGCTCAACCACATGCTGGGCCTCGGGGAGTCCCGGGGCCCCGGCGACTGGCGGCCGCCGATCGTGAAGACGGTCGCCGCCCGGGGCGAGGGCGTCGACGAGGTGGTCGAGGCCCTGGAGAAGCACCGGGCGTGGATGGAGGAGCGCGGGGTCCTCGGCGAACGGCGCGCGGCCCGCGCCGCCCGCGAGGTCGAGACGATCGCGGTCACCCGCCTCCGCGAGCGCATCGGCAGCCTGCACGGCGACCGCCGCCTCGACGCCCTGGCCGAACGCATCGTGGCGGGCCGCCTGGACCCGTACGCGGCGGCGGACGAACTGGTGGCGGGGCTGACGGGCGAGAGCTGACGGCGCGTTCGGCTTCCATACGTGTGAGCGCGTGCCGGGACTTCCCGGCACGCGCTCACACGTATTCCCTCAGCCGCGGTCGTCAGGCGTTGAACTTTCCGGCCTGGGCACCGTCGATGAACGCTCGCCACTCGCCATCGGCGAACGCGAGGACAGGACCGCTCTGGTCTTTCGAGTCGCGAACCGCCCGACCACCGCCGGGGAGGTTGGCGACCTCCACGCAGTTGCCCTGATTGCCGGAAAATGAAGACTTTACCCAGACGAGGTTTTCCGTAGGGATCGGGTTCGTGTTCGTCACTTGTCTGCCGTTTCTGCTATGGCCCTGCGGATCAAGGCCCTGGATTTACTCACATCGCACGCTGCCACATTGAGGCGCCGAAACAGCGTCTGATATACCTCAGTGTCGGTTTGTTCCTCGTAGTACACGGTGCCCGTAGTCGACTCCGTGTACGCAACATCCGACTCCGAGGATGAGGAAAAGCTCATGATGACGAACGGCCCGAACAGTGCCGCGTTCAATGCGCTTTCGCTGGGGAGGATTTGCAGCTCAATGCTGGTTTCTTCGCTGGCCGCGAGAAGATGTTCCAACTGTTCGCGCATTACATCCGCGCTGCCGACGGCATGTCTCAGTATCGACTCCGCGAGAATGACCCAAAGGTGGATGGGGTTGTCTCCGCCGAGAACCTTACGGCGCTCCTCGCGCACTTTGACCATCGTGCTGATGTGTTCGTCCGAGGCGTCCGGTACCTGAACCTTGATGACAGCCTCTGTGTATGCGGGAGTTTGCAAGAGCCCCGGAATCAAGCTGGTCTCGACGTCATAAATCTCGGAGGCATCCGACTCGATCGCGATGTAAGCCGCGTATGCGGAGTCGACGACGTTCCCGTATTGGGCCCACCAGCCCTTGCACTTGGCGTCTCTCGATAGCTTCTCGATCTCGGCGCGTTGCGTTCCGTTCGTGACGTTGTATGCATCGAGCAGTGCTCTGAGATCAAGCAACCGGATTCCGGATTGAGCATTTTCAATCCTGGTCATCTTGGACTCCGCGCAGCCGAGGACTTCCGCAGCGTCCGAGTGTTTCAAACCGGCTTTCAAACGCAGATCCCGCAACGTTCGCGCCAGCCGTCGTTGCCGGATGGTCGGGTTGTAAGTGATCGGCACTCCTCGACCTCCCCTCTGTCCTGGGTCAGTCTGCCCGACGCCGACCCGTTGCAGCAACGCTCAGCAGAGACCACCGAAATAGGGACTTGACACTTTGGTGGCTCCAAGGTGCATGGTGGTTGGGTGCTCGCCGATGGGTCCGACCCATCGGTGGCGCAAGGAAGGTGACGTTCCGTCACACAGGGCAGCACCCGCGATAGGGGGCCACATGAGCAGTACTCACCGGTTAAGTGTTCGGTATCCGCGAGTCAAGGCGAGCGTCGGAAGGGCGCGCGAGTTCGCGCGTACGTTCATCGGCGCGGCCGGTCGCGTCGGGCTGTCGGACGACCTTGTGCAGGTTGTCTCGGAGCTGGTCGCGAACGCCGTAGTGCACGGCAGGACGGCTCGCGACCGGCAGGTCGAGGTCACGCTCGACCAGGACTCGGAGCGCGTACGGATCGAAGTGCGGGACGTCGGCGACGGGATCCCGCGCATGCGTCGTGCCGTGCGCCCCCTGGCCGCGTCCGGCCGGGGGCTCGGAATCGTGGCGGCCCTGTCCGCGTCGTGGGGCGTGACGGAGCGGGTCATGGGCAAGACGGCGTGGGCTGAGATCCGGACCAAGAAAGTCGTGTGAGGAGATGAGGTCCGTAATGCGGTACGTAGACCACACGCTGGCTCTGGACCCCGACGCCGTACAGGACTTGGCCCATGCGTGGTGCATGTCGTGTGGTGAGCGGTCCCCGGAAACGGTGGAGAAGGGGTCCGTGCAGGACTGGTGCCTGAAGCATGGCGGTCGGACGCGGCACGCGAGCTACAGGGCAGTGCTCACCAGCTACTTCGTCGTCCGGCCCACGGAGGACTTTCAGTAGCCTTCCCCGAAGGCGGCCGGCGGGCGTGAAGGCGCCTGGGCCGGGCTCGTGGTGCGGGCCCGGCCGTAACAGCCGTTACCCCCGTTGTCCCCGCAAATGCTCCGCCACCGGCGCCAACGCCGCATGCAGCTCCGCCAGCGCCTCCGGCGACAGCAGGTCCATGAAGTGTTTGCGGACCGACGCGACATGGTGCGGCGCCACCTTCCGCATCGTCTCCGCACCCTCCTCCGTGAGGACCGCGTACAGACCCCGGCGGTCCGACTCGCAGTTCTCGCGGCGGACCAGGCCCGCGCTCTCCATGCGGGTGATCTGGTGGGAGAGGCGGCTCTTGGACTGGAGAGTGGCGCCCGCGAGGTCGCTCATCCGCATTCGGCGGTCCTCCGACTCCGAGAGGTTGACGAGGATCTCGTAGTCGTTCATGGTCAGGCCGAACGGCTGGAGGTCCTTCTCCAGCTGGTGGGTCAGCAGCCTGCCGACGTCCAGATGGGTGCGCCAGGCGCACTGCTCGGCGTCGCTCAGCCAGCGGGTGGCCGTCTCGGTCTCCATGTATGGATTCTACCTAAGAAGTTGAAAGCCGGACGAAAGGTGGAGGCGTGACGCCTGGCACGGTACGGGTCGGTATGGGGCGCAGATGTTCGACGTCACACTCCGCAGACTACCGGTCACTCAAGGCATCCCGAGATGTCTCGTCCCTGAGGCAGGAGAAAAGTGGCTTCTGACCTGCACTCTCTCTGTTGTCGGTGGGTACTGTTAGGTTGCGGATCATGACGACGGCAGAGGCGGCCGAGCAGGGAGTGGGGCATGCCCGGTACACCTTCCGGCTTCGTGTGTCGACGACCGCCCTCGCCCGGCTGGAAGCCGAGTGGGCGCGCTGCCGGTGGGTGTGGAACGAGTGCGTGGCGATGTCCCGTAAGGTCCACGCCGCGAACCGGGGAGCCTTGGAAAAGGTCACGTGTGGTCCGGCGCAGCTGGACAGGTTGCTGACCGAGGCCCGGGCATCGGTGGCGTGGTTGCGGGAGGGTGCTTCGGTGCCGCAGCAGCAGGTCATCCGGGACTTCGCCAAGTGCCGCGCCAAGGCGCTGAAGGACATCAAGGCCGGTCTGCCGATGCGGCGGCGTGCAGGGATGCCGCGGATCAAGCGAAAGCGTGACGCGTTGCCCACGCTGAACTACACCACTCGCGGATTCCGGATCAGGGACGGGCATCTGCACCTGGCCGGTGGGATCGTGCTGAGGGTGGTGTGGTCCCGTGATCTTCTGTCCACGCCGTCGTCGGTCCGGGTGTACCAGGACAGCCTCGGGCACTGGTACTGCTCGTTCGTCGTCGCCACCGAGGCCGAGCCGCTGCCCGCCACCGGGCGGGCGATCGGTGTCGACTGGGGTGTGCGGGAGACCGCGACCACCACCTCTGATGCTCACGACCTCCCGCACGCCCAGCATGGGAAGACGGCCGCGCGGAAGCTCTCCCGCTATCAGCGGATGATGGCCCGCAGGAAGACGCCGAAGAACTGTCCCGACACCGTCGGCTATCGCAAGGCCCGCAAAGCCGTAGCGAGGCTCCACAAGAAGACTGCCCGTCAGCGGACCGACACCGCTCGCAAGTGGGCCAAGGCCGTCGTGCGTGACTTCGACCAGCTCGCGGTGGAGGACTTTCGTCCGAAGTTCCTCGCGAAGACCACGATGGCCCGTAAGGCCGCCGACGCGGCGATCGCCGCCACCAAGACGGCTTTGATCGAGCAGGCCCGCAAGCACGGCAGGACCGTGCACCTTGTCCACCCCGCGCACACCACCATGGACTGCGCACAGTGCGGAGCGAGAACCAAGCACGCACTCCCCCTCTCCGAACGAACGTATACGTGCACCGCGTGCGGAGCCGTCTCTCCCAGGGACAAGAACTCCGCCCGCGTGATGCTCGTCCGGGCTGGTCTCAACCCGGCTGGTGCTGATCTCGTAAGCCCTGCCCCCTGCTAGGGGTCAGGCGAAGTGAGCCAGAAATCCCCTCCCGCCAGGGAGGGGAGGTTTCAAATCCCGAAGCGACGCTGGAGGTCCCCCAGCTGACCGGGCGCCCGAGGAGTCGTGCCCGGCCGCGCACCGCCGCCCGGCACCCCCGCCTGCTGCGGCACCGCCCCCGTCGACAGCTCGGCCATCAGCGCCTCGGAAGACTGGAGCAGCACCGTACCGGCGCCCACGAACTCGAACTGGTGCTCCTCGCCGGAGGCCCCGCCGATCCCGGTGAGCGCGCGCAGCCCGCCCATGAGGCCGGTCATGTAGCCGTGGTCGTAGTGGTGGCAGGGGGAGGGGCAGTCCGCCCAGCCCACCAGCGCCTGCGGGTCCACCCGCAGCGGCGGCTCCATGAAGACCACCGGACCGTTGGACGCGGCGACGAACTTGCCGGTGCCGATCAGCGTCAGGAACCCGGGCACGATCGACTGCTTCAGCGCCAGGGACGGCTGGTAGGCGAGCAGGTTGCCGGAGCGGATCGTCAGGTTGCCGTCGTCCAGGTCGTAGGAGTTCACGTCGAACGCCCGGTCGGCGAGCAGCATCTTGCCGCTGCCCTCGGCCACCACCCAGTCGCTCGCGTGCAGCGGCGAGTGGAAGCTCGACCGGACCAGCCGCTCGAACCGGCCGTGCCCGATGCCGTCGAAGTTGATCTGCCCGTAGTAGGCGATCATCTTGCCCTTCTGCAGGAACCACTGGCTCCCCTTGAGCTCCACGCAGAAGGTGTACGCGTTGACGTTGTCGTCCGACGGCAGCGTCATCGGGTCGAAGACCACGGGCCCGTTCACAGCTTCTCCTCCGACGCCTGGACGTACACCGCACCACTGCCGCTCAGCTCCAGCTGGAAGCCCTCGCCCGAGCCGCGTCCCACCATCTCGCGCCAGCCGAGCGCGGTGGAGAGCTTGTTGCGCACCTGGCCGTGGTGGGCCACGTACGCCTGGGGGTCGACGTGCACGTCGCGGCCCGGCGCGATCGGGAGCTCGACGACCCCGCCGTGCGCCATCACCGCCACCGCGCCGTGCCCCGTGAGCGTCGTGGTGAACAGGCCCTGCCCGGTCACCTGGCCGCGCACCATGCCCATCACCCCGCCCTGCGAGCCCATGAACATCGTGCCCTGCTGGAGCGACCCGTCGAAGGCGAGCAGCCGGTCCGCCTCCACGTAGAGGGTGTCCCCGGACAGGCTGATCACGTGGATGTGGTGGCCGCCGTGGCCGAACATCACCGTGCCGTTGCCCTCGACCGTCATCAGCGGGGTCGCCTCGTTCGCCATCCGGCGGCCGATCATCGACATCATGCCGCCCTGGCCGCCCTGGATGTTCGGCGTGAACGCCACCTCGCCCCGGTACGCGAGCATCGCCCCGCGCTGGCTGAACATCTTCTGGCCGGGGACCACCGTCGCCTCGACCATCTTGGAGTTGATCTCCCGGAAGGGCATCAGACGTTCCCCCCGATCGTGTTCCGCTCGCTGGGCTGCACGTAGACCAGTCCCTCGCCCTCGAAACGGATCTGGAAGGACTCGCCCGAGCCCTCGCCGATCAGCGTCCGGAAGTTGACCCCGGACTGCAGGTGCTGCTGGAGGCTGCCCTGATGGGCGATGTACGCGCCCGGGTCGACGAACAGCGGGTACTGCGCCGAGACCCGCAGCACCACGGCCGTGCCGTCCGACATGATCGCCGCCTGGCCGGTCCCCTCCACGGTGGTGGTGAACAGGCCGTTGCCGGACGCCCCGCCGCGCAGCCCGGTGAACGTGGTGCCGGTGCGCAGCCCCGCGTCGGTGCAGAGCAGATTGCTCGCCTCGACGTACAGCTTGTCGCCGTGCAGCGAGACGAGGTTGATCTCGCTCGCCCGGTCCGCGAAGTAGCAGGTGCCCTGCCCGGTGACCTGCATCACCGCCATCGACTCACCGGTCAGCCGGCGGGTCACCATCCCGCGCAGTCCCTCACCGCCGCCCGTCATCTTCTTGAACGACATCTGGCCCTCGTACGCGACCATCGAGCCGTTCTTCGCCTTGACGGCATCGCCTGCCAGATCGACGGCGAGCGTCTTGCTTCCCTCAAGCCGGAACATTGCCACCCGCTGAAAATAGCGGCAGCAACCGCCGCCGGAACAGGGGTAGCCCCGCGATCGGGCGCCCCGGACCGCCCCTGATACGCATCCGGTACGGGACCCGGACGCAATCGGGACGTACTTCTCACGGAACCGGCGGGCGCGGACCGCCTCCCGCAGGACCCCCTGCCGGGCGGGCCGGGCCGCGATGTCACAATGGGGGCCGCTTGTGCGTGCGTTCACAAGCTGTCACGCCCCTCCCACCGAAGGTGCCCCCGTGGACATCAAGACCGCTACCGCCCTGCACCGGCTGCGCCTCATCTCGATTCCCGAGGCGCTGTCCTTCCCCGCGCTGATCCTCTTCGGCTCGGTCCTGAGCCGGGTGTCCGACATCGACTTCCTGATGATGCCGCTCGGCATGCTGCACGGCGTGCTGTTCGTGATCTACGTCGTGGCGCTGCTGGACGTCTGGAACAAGACCAAGTGGCCGCTGAAGCGCGTCGCGTTCTTCTTCCTGCTGTGCGTACTGCCGTTCGGCGGCCTGTACGGGGACAAGGTGCTCAAGCGCTACGAGGCGGACGGCGTCATCGCCGCCCGGGCCCGCCGCGAAGGCACGGTCAGCGCGTGATCGTCGCCTTCTCCGTCAGCCCGCTCGGGGCCGGCGAGGACGTCGGTGAGTACGTCGCCGACGCCGTCCGGGTCGTCCGTGAGTCGGGGCTGCCGAACCGCACGGACGCGATGTTCACCTCCGTCGAGGGGGAGTGGGACGAAGTCATGGATGTGGTGAAGCGCGCCGTGGCCGCCGTCGAGGCGCGGGCCGGGCGGGTCTCGCTCGTCCTGAAGGCGGACATCCGCCCCGGGGTCACGGACGGCCTGACCTCCAAGGTGGAGACGGTCGAGCGCTACCTCGCGGAGTGACCCCGCGCCCCCAACGAGCCCCTGCCGGTCCCGGCGGGGGCTCTCCTCATTCCGGGACCGCCAGCGCGATCCCCAGCGGCGTCCGCTCGTACAGCACCTGGTGGCCGTAGCGCCGCGAGGTCAGCAGCCCGGCCGCCCGCAGCACCGACAGATGCCCCGACACGGACGAGGGGGCGAGCCGCAGCCGGTGCGCGAGCGCGCTGGTGCCGGCCGGCTCGTCCAGCGCGCACAGGACGTCGGCCCTGGCCCGGCCGAGCAGCCGGGCCAGGGCGTCGGGGGTGGTGTCGCCCGGGTCCGTCCACAGGCCCCCGATCCCGCGCGCGGGGTAGATCACGGCGGGCGGCCAGGGCGGCTCGTAACCGCTGACCACGTCCGGCCAGGCGAAGACGCTCGGGATCAGCACGAGGCCCTGCCCGCCGAGCACCCGGGAGTGCCGGCCCCGCATCCCCACCAGCGTCAGCGTGGAGTCCGTCCACGTCAGCTGCGGGCTCAACTCCCCGAGAAGGCGTGCGAATCCCACCTCGGCCAGCCGCCGCGAGTGGTACGCGATATCGGCCTCCAGCAGGCCGCGCAGCCTCGACCAGTCCGGTTCGATCAGCGTCCGCCACGCCTCTTCGAGCAGATCGGCCAGGTCCCGCAGGGTCCGCGCGGGGTCGGCGAGCAGCGCCCGTCCGGCGGGGGAGTCCGGCCCACCGGGCCGGTCGGCCAGCGTGAGCGTCAGGTCCTGGGCGACCAGCTCCGGGTCGGTGGCGCGTACGGCCGCGATCTCGTCCTCGAACGCGACGTACGGCCCCGTGGGAGGCGGGCAGAGGAAGTCCGGATTGTGCCCGCCGTCGGTCATCAGCGACCAGAGCGGCCGCAGATCGAGCCCCGAGGCCGCGCCCCGGATGCGCCGCAGCCAGGGCTGGTGGTACCCGTGGCGCTGCGGGCGCAGCAGTGTACGCACGGCGGCCTGGGTCTCCCAGAGCGGGGAGAGCGCGAACCGGCAGCGCAGCAGATCGTTCTCGTCGAGATGCAGATGGAACGGCATGGGCGCCCCTCGCGAAGATTCGGCGTCAGCCGAAAGTCTACGGAGCGGGGGACCCGCTCCTCCAAGCTGCCGCCATGCCGAGCAACAGCAGCCCTTCGCAGGGCACCGCCCACGACCCGACGGACACCCCGCCCGCCCCCCGCGGCTACCGCGCCGTCTTCGCCGTACGCGAGTTCCGCGCGGTCTTCGCCGCGCACCTGCTCTCGCTGCTCGGGGTCGTCGTCAGCGAGCTCGCGCTCACCGTCCTCGTCTACGACCTCACCTCGTCGCCCCTGCTCAGCGCCCTCACCTTCGCGCTCGGCATGCTCCCGTACCTCGTCGGCGGCACCCTGCTCGGCGGCATCGCCGACCGCTACCCGGCCCGCCGGGTCCTGGTCACCTGCGATCTGGTCTGCGCGGTCTGCGTCGCCGTGATGGTGCTGCCGGGCACCCCGGTCGCCGGGCTCCTGGTGCTGCGCTGCCTGGTCGCCGCCGTCTCGCCGGTCTTCACCGGGACGCGGATGGCCGCGCTCACCGACATCCTCGGCGAGGGCGAGCTGTTCGTGCTGGGCCGCTCGCTGCTGCGGATCGTCTCGCAGAGCGCGCTGCTCGCCGGTTTCGGCGTCGGCGGGGTGCTGCTGACCGTGGTCTCGCCGCGCGGCGCGATCACGATCACCGTCGTCACCTTCCTCTGCTCGGCCGCGCTGCTGCGCCTCGGCACCCGCGACCGGCCCGCCCGTGCGAGGGACGGGGGCGGCTCCTCGCTGCTGCGGGAGTCCCTGTCCGGCGCCCGGCTGGTCCTCGGCCACCGCCGCATCCGGGCGCTGCTGCTGCTGTTCTGGCTGCCGCCGATGTTCGTCGTCGCCCCGGAGGCGGTCGCCGCGCCCTATGCCGACGAGATCGGCGTCGGCCCGGCCGCGCTCGGGCTGCTGATGTGCGCCATGCCCGTCGGCCACATCGCCTCCGAGCTGTACGCGGGCTCCGCGCTCCGGCCGCGCACCCGCGAGCGGATCGTGCTGCCGCTGGCCGCCGCCGGTCTGCTGCCCCTCCTGGTGTACGCGCTGACGCCGGGCGTCGTCGGGGCCGCCGCCGCGCTCGTGGTGACCGGGGCCTCCTCCGCGTACGTCATCGGCCTCGACCAGTGGTTCGTGGCGGCCGTCCCGGAGGAGCTGCGCGGGCGGGCGATGACCCTGCTCACCGCCGGGCTCATGACCCTCCAGGGCGTCGGGATGGCGCTCACCGGGCTGGCGGCCGAGTTCTTCCCGGTGCACCAGGTGGTCGCGGGGGCGGCAGTGCTGGGCACTCTGTGCCTGCTGTCCCTGGTCGCCGAGGTGCGCGGAACCGCACCCGTGGCCGGGGTACGGACCGAAGTGCGAGACGGGGAGGACCGCCAAGTTCCCCATGGGTAAGGTCGTGGCCGTGCCGAAGCCGCTCAGCCTTCCCTTCGATCCCATCGCCCGCGCCGACGAGCTCTGGCAGCAGCGCTGGGGCCCGGTCCCGTCCATGGGGGCGATCACCTCGATCATGCGCGCGCAGCAGATCCTCCTCGCGGAGGTCGACGCCGTCGTCAAGCCGTACGGACTGACCTTCGCGCGGTACGAGGCGCTGGTGCTGCTCACCTTCTCCAAGGCGGGTGAGCTGCCGATGTCCAAGATCGGTGAGCGGCTGATGGTCCACCCGACGTCCGTGACGAACACGGTGGACCGGCTGGTGCGCTCCGGCCTGGTCGACAAGCGCCCGAACCCCAACGACGGGCGGGGCACGCTGGCCTCCATCACGGACAAGGGGCGCGAGGTCGTGGAATCGGCCACCCGGGACCTGGTCGCGATGGAGTTCGGACTCGGGGCGTACGACGCCGAGGAGTGCGCCGAGATCTTCGCGCTGCTGCGGCCCCTGCGCATCGCCGCGCAGGACTTCGAGGAGATCTGAGAGACGCGGTTCCGGTGCCCGGCCCGCCGCAAGATCGCCCCGGACGTCCGGTTACGCTCGATGTCATGAAACGCAGTGTGCTGACCCGATACCGGGTGATGGCTTACGTCACCGCCGTCATGTTGCTGATCCTCTGCGTGTGCATGATCTTCAAATACGGCTTCGACAAGGGCGAGGGCCTGACGCTCGTCGTCTCCCAGATCCACGGCGTGCTGTACATCATCTACCTGATCTTCGCCTTCGACCTGGGCTCCAAGGCGAAGTGGCCGATGGGCAAGCTGCTCTGGGTGCTGATCGCGGGCACGATCCCGACGGCCGCGTTCTTCGTGGAGCGCAAGGTCGCCCGCGAGGTCGAGCCGCTGCTCGCGGGCCCGGCGCCGGCGGCCCCCGCCAACGCCTGAGCAGACCCTCCGAACCGCCCCGCGCGAAGCGCCGGGCGGTTTGTCATCGACATTTACTAGGACGTCCTAGTAAATTGGGTGGCATGGACGCTGACCCGATCGAGGAAGGCCGCCGCCGCTGGCAGGCCCGTTACGACAAGGCCCGCAAGCGTGACGCGGACTTCACCACGCTCTCCGGCGACCCGGTCGAGCCCGTGTACGGCCCCCGCCCCGGGGACGCGTACGAGGGCTTCGAGCGGATCGGCTGGCCCGGCGAGTACCCCTTCACCCGGGGGCTCCACCCGACCGGCTACCGGGGCCGCACCTGGACCATCCGCCAGTTCGCCGGCTTCGGCAACGCCGAGCAGACCAACGAGCGCTACAAGATGATCCTGGCCGCCGGCGGCGGCGGGCTGAGCGTGGCCTTCGACATGCCGACCCTGATGGGCCGCGACTCCGACGACCCCCGCGCGCTCGGCGAGGTCGGCCACTGCGGCGTCGCCATCGACTCCGCCGCCGACATGGAGGTCCTGTTCAAGGACATCCCGCTCGGCGACGTCACGACGTCGATGACGATCAGCGGCCCGGCCGTCCCGGTCTTCTGCATGTACCTGGTCGCCGCCGAACGCCAGGGCGTCGACCCGGCCGTCCTCAACGGCACGCTCCAGACGGACATCTTCAAGGAGTACATCGCGCAGAAGGAGTGGCTCTTCCAGCCGGAGCCCCATCTGCGTCTCATCGGCGACCTGATGGAGCACTGCGCGAGCTCCATCCCCGCGTACAAGCCGCTCTCCGTCTCCGGCTACCACATCCGCGAGGCCGGGGCGACGGCCGCGCAGGAGCTGGCGTACACCCTCGCCGACGGCTTCGGCTACGTGGAGCTCGGCCTCTCGCGCGGGCTCGACGTCGACACCTTCGCGCCCGGCCTGTCCTTCTTCTTCGACGCGCACCTCGACTTCTTCGAGGAGATCGCCAAGTTCCGCGCCGCCCGCCGGATCTGGGCGCGCTGGATGAAGGAGACGTACGGCGCCAGGACCGACAAGGCCCAGTGGCTGCGCTTCCACACCCAGACCGCCGGTGTCTCGCTCACCGCGCAGCAGCCGTACAACAACGTCGTACGCACCGCCGTCGAGGCCCTGTCCGCCGTCCTCGGCGGCACCAACTCGCTCCACACCAACGCCCTCGACGAGACCCTGGCGCTCCCCTCCGAGCAGGCCGCCGAGATCGCGCTGCGCACCCAGCAGGTCCTGATGGAGGAGACCGGCGTCGCCAACGTGGCCGACCCGCTGGGCGGCTCCTGGTACGTGGAGCAGCTCACCGACCGCATCGAGGCCGACGCCGAGAAGATCTTCGAGCAGATCAAGGAGCGCGGCACCCGCGCCCACCCCGACGGGCAGCACCCGGTCGGCCCGATCACCTCCGGCATCCTGCGCGGCATCGAGGACGGCTGGTTCACCGGCGAGATCGCGGAGTCCGCGTTCCGCTACCAGCAGTCCCTGGAGAAGGGCGACAAGCGGGTCGTCGGCGTCAACGTCGCGCACGGCTCGGTCACCGGCGACCTGGAGATCCTGCGCGTCAGCCACGAGGTCGAGCGCGAGCAGGTCCGCGCCCTCGCCGGCCGCAAGGAGGCCCGCGACGACGCCCGGGTCAAGAACGCCCTGGATGCCATGCTGGCCGCCGCCCGCGACGGCTCCAACATGATCGCGCCGATGCTCGACGCGGTCCGCGCGGAGGCGACCCTCGGCGAGATCTGCGGCGTCCTGCGCGACGAGTGGGGCGTCTACACGGAGCCGCCGGGCTTCTGACGTACCGGCTGTCCGGCGGCCGCGCCCAGCCCCGCCAGCAGCAGCAGCGTGAAGCGCCGGGCCCAGTCGGCATCGACGGGCTCGGCGCTCACCAGCGTCCGGTGCACCACCGCACCGGCGATCACATCGAAGATCAGGTCCGCCGTCAGGTCCGCCGTGGCCTCGTCCGGCTCGACGGGCAGCTCGCCGCGCTCCTGCGCCCGCCGGCGGCCCTCGAGCACGAGCCGCTTCTGCCGGTTGACGATCGAGCCGCGGATGCGGGCCCGCAGCGCCTCGTCCCGCGTCGACTCGGCGACCACCGCCATCAGCGCGGTCCGGGTCTCCGGCCGGTCCAGGAGCGCGGCGAACTGCAGCACGACCGCCTGCACGTCGGCGGCCAGGCTGCCCAGGTCCGGCATCTCCAGCTCGTCGAAGAGCACCGCGACCGCGTCCACGACCAGCTCGTTCTTGCCCGCCCAGCGCCGGTAAAGGGTCGTCTTGGCGACCCCGGCCCGCGTCGCCACGTCACCCATCGTCAGCTTCGACCAGCCGAGCTCCACGAGCGACTCTCTGGTCGCCTCCAGGATCGCCTCGTCGGCCTCGGCGCTGCGCGGGCGTCCCGATCGTGCGGGTTTGGGGTGGCTGCGGCTGGGCATGCGGCGACCATACCCGTCAGTAGGTAAATCCGACCGGTCCCGGAACCCGTGAGACAGATCACCGAACACTCTTGTGCGCGAGGGGTCGTGGGCAGTTACGCTACGGGTCGTAGCGTAAGGCGTCGGCCCCGGCCGGCGTGAGCGCCACGAACGATCGACAGCCACAGGCGCCGGGTGGGGACCGGGCGCCGAACCGGGTCTTTCAGGGGCCCCTGGGTCGTGTCTGTCCGTCCGCCTCGCACACCGGCGAGGGGCACGGACGGGCGCGGTTCACGTATCGCTTTCCGGAACGGCGCACCGAGGGGGGAGGATGTACGCATGCAGCCCAGAAACATGTCCATGAGCGGCGTCGTCGACCTCGCCGCGGTGAAGGCGGCCGGAGAGGCCAAGACGAAGGCGGAGCAGGCCCGCGCCGAGTCCGCGCGCCAGGGCGGCCCCGCGGCCGTGCCCGCGTCCTCCCTCGTGATCGACGTCAACGAGGCGGGCTTCGAGAACGACGTCCTCCAGCGCTCCGCCGAAGTGCCCGTCGTCATCGACTTCTGGGCCGAGTGGTGCGAGCCGTGCAAGCAGCTGGGCCCCCTCCTGGAGCGCCTGGCCCACGAGTACAACGGCCGCTTCGTGCTGGCCAAGGTCGACGTCGACGCCAACCAGATGCTGATGCAGCAGTTCGGCATCCAGGGCATCCCGGCGGTCTTCGCCGTCGTCGCCGGACAGGCGCTGCCGCTCTTCCAGGGCGCGGCCCCCGAGGCCCAGATCCGCGAGACCCTGGACCAGTTGATCCAGGTCGGCGAGGAGCGCTTCGGCCTCACCGGTATCGCGGTCGACCCGTCGGCGGCCGGCGAGGCCCAGGTGGCGGCTCCGGTTCCGCCGGGCCCCTACGACTCCCTCCTGGAGGCGGCCGCGCAGGCGCTGGACGCCAACGACTTCCCGGGTGCCGTCCAGGCGTACAAGAACGTCCTGTCCGACGACCCGGCCAACAGTGAGGCGAAGCTCGGTCTCGCTCAGGCCGAACTGCTGGCCCGCGTACAGCGGACGGACCCGCAGAAGGTGCGTCAGGAGGCCGCCGAGAAGCCGGCCGATGTGGACGCGCAGCTGGCGGCGGCCGACCTCGACCTCGTCGGCGGCCATGTGGAGGACGCCTTCGGACGGCTCGTGGAGACGGTGCGCCGCACGTTCGGCGAGGACCGCGACCGGGTCCGGCTGCGGCTGCTCGACCTCTTCGAGGTCATCGGCCCGGAGGACCCGAGGGTCGGTGCCGCGCGCACCGCGCTCGCGCGCGTCCTGTTCTGATCCGGTCTGTCCAAGCTGATTGTGCTGAACTGACAACACGGCCGCGGCCGCCCCCGGGCGCCGCGGCCGTTTTCGCGATCAGGCGATAAGAGCAGGCCCTGCTTTACCAAATCTTGATAAAGGCACGGCCTGTTACTCGCAGTAAATCGATCTTCGCGGTCTGTCCCGTTTCGCTCAATCTTCCTCCTTTTCGTCCGCCGTCCCGGCGCAACCGTGTGTGGCTGCTCGGTGCCAGCAGGTCGTGGCCCGGTTATGGGGGCATTACCAGCCAGTAACGAACCCCCTTGTGTCCCGGCCGGGAATGGACCACGATCGGCCACGCTCGGTCCAATAACGCCAGCCCGGCCGCCAGCCGGGAGCGGCGGCTCCATTGGGTCCCCACCGGGCGGGTCGGCGGCAGTGGCGCCGACTCCGGACAGGGGGGTTCCTGCCAGCAGGCAGGGCCTGTCCGAATCAGGTCACGCACACGCGTGACCAGTGGTTGTCGCTCGGGGGTGATCGCCGGTGATGCGGACGTGGTACACGCCTCCGTATCCGGGCGCTCTCCTTTCCGAGGACGTAGCACTTCTCCCATCCCAGGTCGGGCAGGATGCCGGACCGGAGATGTACGTCCGAGAAGGAGGAAAAATATGAGTTCCCAGGTTCGCGGTGGCACGAGATGGAAGCGTTTCGCTGTCGTCATGGTGCCGAGCGTCATAGCCACCGCCGCCGTCGGCGTCGGTCTGGCCCAGGGCGCGCTCGCCGCGTCCTTCAGCGTGTCGGGCCAGGAGTTCAAGGTCAAGGCCGGCGAGCTCGAGGGCTACGACTTCGTGCAGTACGGCAGTGTGGCCACCGAGCAGGGCGCCGACCCCAAGGTCGCTGACGGCAAGGGTCACGCCGTGGCCGTGTCGGGCTTCAGCAAGGCCTACATCACGAACATGTGCCAGTCGGTCGTCACGCCCAACCTGCCGTTCGGCCTCGGCGACATCACGCTGAAGCTGGAGGCGGGCGGCGAGGGCCACGAGCGTGTCTACGCCAAGGACCTCTACCTTGACGTGTCGGAGCTCGACGGCGACGCCAAGTTCCACAACATCGACATCGGTGTGGGTGCCGGTTCGCTGAAGACGGACAAGCCGGGAAGCATCGGCATCCAGCCCGGTACGCAGGCCAACCCCAACGGGTTCGCCCAGCGTGCCGAGAAGGCTGTGCTGACCGATGTCCGCCAGAAGGCGTGGGCCACGACGGCCGGCACCTTCAACCTCAGCGGACTGAAGCTGCGCCTTCACAAGGGCTCCGGCCCCGGCAAGGAGTGCTACTAAGCACTCGTCCGGGCGGGCGGGGGCGTTTCACGCGGCCCCGCCCGCCCACCCTTCTCCTTCTCACAGCAGTACCGGTTCCAGGGAGCTGTTTTCCATGAGCCCCGAATCCCAAGGGCAGAACGAGCACTACCTCTCCGTCGCCCGGCGAGGCTTCCGCAACTGGCGGGGTGGCCGGCCGTTCTGGGCCGGACTGTTCACCATGCTGGGCGGCGTGCCCATCATGTACTTCCCGTACGCGAACATGCACCTCGGCAACATGACGCTGGCGATGTCCACCACGGCCGGCGCCGGTTCGCTGATCATCGGGGTCCTGCTCGTCACGCTGGGCCTGACGATGTGGTTCCACAGCATCGTCCGTGTGTTCGCCGGTGTCGCGGCGATTCTGCTGGCCCTCATCTCCATACCCGTCGCCAACATCGGCGGCTTCGTCATCGGCTTCGTCTTCGCCCTGCTCGGCGGCGCGCTCTCCGTGTCGTGGGTCCCGGGCGAGGCGCCGGCGGAGCAGGAGCCCGCCGCTCCCGCCGAGGAGGCCCCGGAGACCGTCTCGTTCGCGAAGGACGAGACGCTTCCCGAGGGTGCGCTCCACGGGGCGGGCATTCCCCAGCAGCAGGCGTACGGCCCGACCGCCGAGATCGAGGGCGGGAGGCATCGTGCGGGGTGACGACAAGCAGGTCGACGGCGCGGACGAGAGCGGGCTCCAGGAACGCAGAGGGCCCCGCCACGCCGCCCCCAGGAAGTCGCTGCTGACGAAACTCCACATGCCGTCGGGCAAGAAGGCGTTCGCGCTCGCCGCGATGCCGACGGCGGTGTTCGTCGGGATGGGGCTCACCCCGAAGCTGGCGATGGCCGACGACTCGACGGACATCCCCTTCGCGCCCGGCCCCTGTGTGACCCGCTCCGACGAGCCGAGCGAGTCGGCCGACCCGACGCCCTCCGCGTCGAAGACGCCGTCGCCGTCGGCGAGCACGAGCAGCAAGCCGACGCCGGAGACGAGCGACAAGGCGACCCCGAAGCCCACGGCCACCGGCTCGGCGGCCGACACCGGCAGCGAGGCCGCCGACACCGCCGACACCGCGAAGCAGAAGAGCACCGACGCCGCCCCGGCCGAGACCCCGGCCGCCACGCCGTCGCCCACCAAGACGAAGAACCCGCTCGACCCGCTGGGCCTCGGCGACGCGCTCAAGGACCTCTTCGACGGCCCGGACAAGGAGACGGCGAGCCCGGCCCCGACGCCCACCACCGCGAGCCCGAAGCCGTCCGCCACCGCGGACACGAAGGACGACGCCGAGGACAAGCCGGCCGAGAAGTCCGTCGAGAAGGCCACCGGCGCGGCGAAGGACACGGCCGACAAGACCACCGAGGCCATCCGCGAGGCGGCCGGCAAGGCGGGCCGGACGGTCGAGGAGCTCGACGAGGACGTCAAGGGCACCGACGCCAAGAAGGACGAGGACATCCCGGACGGCGCCAAGGAGCCGTTCCCGTGCCCGACCGCGGACCCGGAGGCCCTCGCCAACGCGAAGCTGGAGCCGGGCATCCCGAACCTGCCCACCGACCCGTGGATCCTGGAGAGCTCGCTGCTCACCCTGAACGGGCTCGACTACAAGGGCATCGTCGAGGTGAAGAAGGGCGACGGCACCACGAAGAAGGTGCTGAAGTTCACCGCGTCCTCGATCGACATCAAGGACCTGCACCAGCTGACGACCGGCCCGATGCCGGGCACCACGGGCCACGTGCAGGCGCGGAAGGGCTCCACCTCCACGATCCGCAACGGCACGGTGACGATGTACACGGAGGAGCTGAAGGGCAACCTCTTCGGCCTCATCCCGATCACCTTCAGCCCGGAGACCCCGCCCCCGCTGAACGTCCCGTTCGCCTTCTTCACCAAGGTGAAGGTCACCCAGGCCGGCCAGTTCGGCGGCACCCTGACCGTCCCCGGACTGCACAACTACTTCACCAAGGACGGCGCCTGACGCGTCCGGAACTCGCACAGCGGTGGTGGGCCGCACCCTCGGGGTGCGGCCCACCACCGTGCTCGCCGAGTTGTTCGCTCGCAGTCGAGCGGATGGCAGGCGCCGGCGGTCGCGCCTGCCATCTGTCGGGGCCCTATACCTTTCGATCTCCTTGCCACGTCACCGACGTAAAGGTGGCCGGCCCCCCGTGCGCCATGCCCCTATAGGTCACCTTTCGCATGGATCCGAGTTCGTGGGCGACTCTTCGCGCCAGTTCCTCCCCCTCGCGGAACTGTCGGAATGCGACGTCCTGATACCTGGCCTCATTCCGGTCCCGGAGGTACGCATTCATCTCTGCGTCGATGCCCCGAGCCCACGAGTAGAGGTCGGCCACCATAGCCTCGGACAGTGCAAGTGCGGCCGCTGGATCATCCGGGAAGAAATCCCCGAATCCGTCGGACCGTAGCGGTCCGAACTTGAACTCTCCCTCAACTGCGATGTCGATGGGATGCGGCGGCGTGTCATGGCTGTCCCGCTCCCAGTGGAGGCGGTCGCAGCCCCAGCAGACCCATTTCGCCGTTCCGTGTGGTTCGTCCCAGTAGCGAATGGCCCACGACGGTCCTAGATGACTGGCCAATCCCTGGGTGACCTTCAAGCCACGCGCCGCGTGTTTACGAGCCGCGGCACGGGAGCCGAACCCCTCAGAGGGGCGGGACACAGCCCAGGAGCCAAGCGCCTCCGTCAGACCGGGGGGCAGGATCAGTTGATCGTCGTTCAGCGGAACATTGCGAGTGAAGGAATCGAGGTCGGCGTATGCTCCATCCGGCGAGGTGTACAGCGGAGACGCTTCGCCGCGGGCCTGCACAAGCAGATCGTGTGGCTTCTCGGTCATGCGATGTTTGCTCCTACCACGTAGCCGTTGTCCCCCACGCTAATGGCCACGCGCTGGGTTTTCCCCTGGAAGACCACTTCGAAGATGGGCCTCCCGTTCTGGGTGCCCACCCTTGCGCCGTCGGTCAGAGCCTTGCTCACGAGGGCCGGTATATTCTCTATTCGGACTCCGGCATTGGCGAATTCACCGGCATGCCGGAAGATGATATGGATGAGGCCGGCATTGACGTTACCCGTCTCCAGCCAGGCGATCGGCAGACCGGGCTTTGCGTAGGAGACAATCCACAGCGTATCCGCTCGGTTGAAATTCGCCCCGGAGGCAGTGAGCTTAGCCAACAACTTCGAGTCGAGGGCAGTGGCCGCGATCTTCGCCCGTTCCGCCACACCCTTGGCGACAAGAAAGCCCATGTTCGCCGCACTCGCGGCGTTGCCGATCTGGGCTGCTCCCCCTTCTCCGTAGATCTTCTTCAGATCCGCAAGCACCTGAGCGGCGTCGTCACCGGTCTTGATTGCCAGTTCCGCCCGTGCCGCGAGCTTGGCAGCCTCGGCGAGTTTGGCGAACACCGAGGGCGGTGCCACCAGGACGGCGGCCATAACGCAGTTGGAGACGTGTCCGTGGCGGCACTTGGCCACGTCACCCAGCACCAGTTCGTACAGTATGGCGCCGAGCTTCTCGCCGAAGAGGTTCTGCCAACCGAGTCGGGTGATGTCACCGAAGGAGAAGTGATGAGTCCACTCGTCCTCCTGCTTCTCGAGTGTCAGCGTGTCGAGGTAGATCGCGTCCGACTTCGGGCAGCCTGACTCGGTGGCGGGCACGTCGGGGTTGGCACAGAAGTAGTAGCTGGCCGTGACGTTCACGGTCAGCTTGTACGTGACCGTGCACCCTTGGGGCACGTAGTCGCACGTGTTGAGCTGCTTTGCCGGAGCTGCCTCCGTCATTTTTTCGATGACGGAGAAGACACGCTCGATGCCGACTCCGGCACCCGTGGAGACCTCAGTGTTCGCGGCCTTGTTCGCGGCTTCCGCAGCCGCCTCCTGGGCCCCGTCGGCGTAGGTTTGTGCATCCTTGGCCGCTTCTTCGGCAGCGGTGGCGTCGGCATCGGCCTGGTCGGCGGCCTTCCGCGCTTTCTCGGCCGCTTCCGTCGCGGCGGTTGCGGCTGCGTGGGCGGCGTCGGCGTCGAGTGCTGCCTGGTCGGCGGAGTCCCGGGCATCTGTAGCGTAGCCTTCGGCGCGCCCGGCTGCCTGGTCTGCGGCGATCGCGTCGATGGCCGCCTGGCCGGCGTAGTCCGTGGAACGGGCCAGTGAAGCGACCGCCTTCGCGGCTGCCGCTGCGGCACCGGCGGAGTAGCCGAGTGCCTCCTTGGAATAGCCACGGGCTTCAGCCGCAGAAGCGGCGGCATCGGCGGCGCTCTGCAGGGCAGCCTTGGTGTCTGCCGCGGCCTTGTCGGCGAGGCTCTGAGCCAGGGCCGCTTCCTTCTGCGCGTTCTTGGCGTGGGCCTCAGCGACAGCCAACTGCTGCTCGGCTATCGTCTTGGACGCCTGCCCCGTGAGTACGACCAGGCTGGCAGTCGCGTCGGTGGAGACGTAGGGGGAGCCGAGTTGAATGGCATCGTTGGCGGGTTTCGATACTTGAGCCGCAGATGCCTTGGCGTCGCCCGCCGCCTGTGCAGTGACATAGGCGAAGCCAGCAGCCTTTGACGCCGCCGCTTGGGCGTTGGCACTTTCCTTCTTGGCGACCTCGGCGTCGGCTTTCGCGTCCTTGGCCTTCTTTTCGGCCGTGTTCGCGAGCTCGACCGCTGCCTTGGCCTCGGATGCGGCGTGCTGTGACGCTTCGATCGCATCGGCGGCAGCACTCGTCGCGGTCATGACCGCTGAGTCCGCCTTCAGCTTCGCGGCCTGCGCCCCGTCGGCGTCCGAGCGGGCGCGTTTGGCCGCGGCCTCGGCGCGAGTGGCGGCCGCGTCTGCGTCCGCGGCAGCCTTCGTTGCGGCGTCCGCCTCCGTTCGCGCTCCTGCTGCGGCTGTTTCTGCTTCCGTTGCGGCGGCATCGGCCTGGTTCGCTGCTGTGCGGGCCTCTCCCGCGTTCTCGTCCGCCTCGTGAGCGTCCGCGTAGGCGTCCTTCGCGTCAGCCTTGGCACGTGCGGCGTTGGCCTTGAGTTCGGCGTCCCAGGCGTCGTCCCGCTTGTCCTTCGCCGTGTCACGCGCTGCTTCCGCAGAGGCACGCTTCTCGGAGGCGGTTGTGGCGGCAGTGTCGGCCTTCTTCTCGGCCGCTACAGCCGCGGACTTGTATGCCTCGGCATTGGTCTTGTGGCCGGCAGCCTCGGACTGCTTGGCTGCCGCAGTCGCCTTTTCCGCCTTGGCCGTCTTCTCCTCGGCCTCCGCCGCGAGTCGCTTGGCATGAGCGTCGGCCGCGGCGGCCTTCGAGTCGGCCTCGGCCTTGACCGCGACGGCGAGCTTGGCTTCGGCGGTCTCCTTGTCCTTCTTCGCGTTGTCCCGGTGAACCTTGGCTGCGGCAGCGGCCGCTGCGGCCTGCTGCGCGGCGAACTGTGCCGCCTCCTTCCGGAACTCCGCCTTGGACTGTGCTGCCTTGGTCACGGCAAGCTGCGTGATGGTCTCGCTGTCCGCAGCGGACGCGTGGGTGGCTGCTTCCGCCGTCTGCCCGGCGGCGACCATGGCATCCAGTGCCGCGCTCGCACCGGCGGTGACCTGAGCCCTCTGCTGAGCGGCCATCAGGCCGCGCCCGCGAGGCGCGCCGTTGCCGTCGGCGATGGCGTAGGCCGCCTGCAGCGCTGTGTTGGTTGCGGTGGCTGCTCGCTTCGCAGCCGCGGCCTGCAGCTTGAGCTGGATGAGCTGAGCCTTGGCGGATGCCCGAGCCTTGGCCAGTTCCTCCTTGGCGTGGACGAACTGGCCTGCGTCGGGCGGATCCGACCAGCCTTCGGTCCACGGACCACCGGGAGCCCAGTAGGCTTGCCAGCGCACCAGGTGGTCGGCCACCCACGAGTTGCCCAGCATGTCGCCGAGGACCCTCGCCCCGGTGGCAAGGGACTTGGTGGAACTGGTGCTGGCATCCAGGATCTGGTTGCGCTGCACGGCTTGCGAAGCGATCTCCTGCTGCCATTCAGCGGCAGCGGTGCTGACCTCGTCGCCCATTACCTTGTTCGGGTCGATCGGGTCGCGCCACGCACACGTGGAGAACCGGGTCTTCAGGTCCTCGACCGCGATGCGGAATTCCGGAGTGTCGGGTTGGGGCGCCGAGCGAGGGAAGCCACCGGACTGCAGGAATATGCGGGCGTTGTCCGCGCTCATCGGTTCCAGCGACCAGTCCGTCAGCTGATCGAACGCCAGCGCCTCGCCGTAGGTTCCGTTCCGCTCATCCTCAGGAACCGAGGTATCGGCGAGGTAGGTGTAGAGCGGGGTGCCCATCGCCGTCACGCCGTCGTGTGTGGTGTCGTCGGCGCGTGGGGTGGGGTCCTCGTAGAGTTCGCTCTCCGACTGCCAGAAGCTGTCCCAGTACCACTGGCTCAGGCCGGTCTGATCGTAGAAGTTTCCTCTGGTGTCACCGGGGAAGCCAGGCGGCCATGCGAAATCTACGTCGCTGCTGAATCCCCCGGGGTCATCCAGGCCGTAGAGCGGGGGCGCATATGCTCGGACCTGATCCGACAGGGCATCGCTCGCCTCGCCAGCGGCCTCCTGGTCGATTTTGTATGCCTCGGCGAGCGGTGTGTGATTCCAGTACTTGTTGTTCGCCTGGATGTGGAGCCCGTCAGGGGGCAGATTGAGGCCGTCCTGGGCGATCCTGGCCATGGATGTGCCGCCCTGGCGCAACACATCGTTCATCAAGCACTGGTCCTGCCGCAGTTGCTCGGTCGGCGTGTCCTCGTACCAGTCCCAGGTGTCGCCGGCCGCCTGCGTGTTCGGCGTTCGGGACCCTTGCGGGATGCTTCCCGGTTGAACGGCGAGCGCTGCGAAGAGTGCGAGGGCGGCGACCGACGCGGCGGGAGCTCTGGTTCTTCGTCGCCGCAGAGGCTGTCGCAGGGTCCTCAAAGAGGGCATTGCCGTCCTTCCGTGCATTGCTGACGTGCAGCCGCAAATGAGGCGACCGTGGGCTGTGGCTGCGTGATGAGGATCGGATCGGAGCGCGTACGCGCAGGGGGAGAAGCGCTTTTGAACGCTTCCGAGGTGCGGCGTTCGCAAGATCTACATGTCGAACACACACTAGATACACAGGGTGAGCGTGTGGCAAGATCCCGAAGGGCAAACGTCCTGCAAACGCCTTGAAGTAGTCGTGTGCGGCGGGATCCGCCTGTTGGGGAGGCCTGGCGGCTCCTTCTATCCCTGCGCTTACAAGGCCTTGACGCACCACCAGCTGCTGACCGTGTGCGCGCTTCGGATCCGAGCACCAGGAGACTGCATGACCGGACGTACTGATCGCCGGCCCCGTGTCGTGAGGGTTGCTGTGTCCATCGCGGCACTGGCCGCGGTACTGGCTGCCAGCCCCGGCAGCGCGGCGGTGGCGAGGACGGACGAGTCCCCGGCCGTACGGGCCGCGGAGCTCGTCACCGAGAAGGGGGCTCAAGCGGACACCGGGGTCGCCGCGTCGGCGTCGGCCTCCGATGCCGCCGTGTTCGGGATATTCGGTATCGACGCGGCGGGCAAGCTCTACTCCTACGCACCGGATGGCTCCGGCAGCCTCGCTCGCCGAGAGCTGCTGGCGAGCGACTACGAAGACGTGAGAATGTCCAGCAGCGCCGACGACGACGGGGACGGAGTCTCCGACGACACCTGGGTCTGGACCACGGCCGGTGGACTCGCGAGCAGCTACGGATACGGCTACGTCGGCGGCGGCTGGAACATCTACGACGTCGTGTTCTCCCCCGGAAGCCTCGGTGGAGCGAAGGGGTACGACGTACTGGGCCGGGACGCAGCGGGCAAGCTGTGGCTCTACTTCGGATACAGCGATGGCACGCTCACCGCCCGCCACGAGATCGGGAGCGGTTGGGGCCAGTACACCCAGATCGCAGGCAAGGGCGATCTCACCGGTGACGGCAAGCCTGACATCGTCGCACGCGACACCACGGGGATGCTGTGGCTCTACAAGGGGACCGGAGACGCGGCAGCCCCGTTCGCCGCGAAGACCAAGATCGGTAGCGGGTGGAATCAGTACGACTCGCTGGTCGGTGCCGGAGACATCGATCTCGACGGCAGGGCGGACCTCATCGCTCGCAACACCGCCGGCGACCTTTTCCTGTACAAGGGCACGGGCAATGCCGCGGCCCCCTACGAGCCCAAGAAGCAGATCGGGTACGGGTACGACATCTACCGTGTCATGTTCTCCTGACGGCCCACAGAGGTGAAGGTCACCCAGGCCGGCCAGTTCGGCGGCACGCTGACCGTCCCGGGACTGCACAACTACTTCACCAAGGACGGCGCCTGACGGCTCCCTCCGGTACGGCGACGGCCCGGCACCCCCGCGCGGGGGTGCCGGGCCGTCGCCGTGTGTGTCAGCCCTGGTCCTGGCCACCAACGTGGTGGACGCGGACCATGTTGGTGGTGCCGGGGACGCCGGGGGGTGAGCCGGCCGTGATGACCATCGTGTCACCGGCGTTGTAGCGGTTCAGCTTCAGCAGCTCCGAGTCGACCAGGTCGACCATCGCGTCCGTGTTGTCCACGTGCGGGACGACGTGGGCCTCGACGCCCCAGCTGAGGGCCAGCTGGTTGCGGGTGGACTCGTCCGTGGTGAAGGCCAGGATCGGCTGGGCCGCGCGGTAGCGGGAGAGGCGGCGGGCGGTGTCACCGGACTTGGTGAAGGCGACCAGGGCCTCGCCGCCCAGGAAGTCCGCGATCTCGCAGGCCGCGCGGGCGACCGAACCGCCCTGGGTACGGGGCTTCTTGCCCGGGACCAGCGGCTGGAGGCCCTTGGAGAGCAGCTCCTCCTCGGCGGCGACGACGATCTTCGACATGGTCTTGACGGTCTCGATCGGGTACGCGCCGACCGAGGACTCCGCGGAGAGCATGACCGCGTCCGCGCCGTCCAGGATCGCGTTGGCGACGTCGGACGCCTCGGCGCGGGTCGGGCGGGAGTTGGTGATCATCGACTCCATCATCTGGGTCGCCACGATCACCGGCTTGGCGTTGCGCCGGCACAGCTCCACCAGGCGCTTCTGCACCATCGGGACCTTCTCCAGCGGGTATTCGACGGCGAGGTCGCCGCGGGCGACCATCACACCGTCGAACGCCATGACGACGCCCTCCATGTGCTCGACGGCCTGCGGCTTCTCCACCTTGGCGATGACGGGGACCCGGCGGCCCTCCTCGTCCATCACCTTGTGGACGTCCTTGACGTCGTCGGCGTCGCGGACGAAGGACAGCGCGACCAGGTCGCAGCCCATCCGCAGGGCGAAGCGCAGGTCCTCGACGTCCTTCTCGGACAGGGCCGGGACGTTGACCGCGGCACCCGGCAGGTTGATCCCCTTGTGGTCGGAGATCACCCCGCCCTCGATGACGATGGTGTGGACCCGGGGGCCGTCGACGGAGACGACCTTGAGCTCGACGTTGCCGTCGTTGATCAGGATCGGGTCGCCCTTGGCGACGTCATTGGGCAGGCCCTTGTAGGTCGTGCCGCAGATCGACTTGTCCCCGGGGACGTCCTCGGCGGTGATGACGAACTCGTCCCCGCGGACCAGCTCGACCGGACCCTCGGCGAACTTCGCCAGGCGGATCTTCGGGCCCTGGAGGTCGGCGAGCACGCCCACCGCCCGCCCGGTCTCGGCGGCGGCCTTGCGGACCCGGTCGTACCGACCCTGGTGTTCCGCGTGGGAGCCGTGACTGAAGTTGAAACGGGCCACGCTCATGCCGGCCTCGATCAGAGCGACGAGCTGCTCATGGGAGTCGACGGCGGGGCCGAGGGTGCAGACGATTTTGGAACGGCGCATGAGGCGGATCCTATCGGTTTGTTTCGCTGCGGAATATTCCGGCTGGTGGAAGATACAAAAGGGCGGAGGGTCGCTCAGTTGTCGACCAGTGCGAAGGCCTGGGTGGCGATCTCCAGCTCCTCGTCGGTCGGCACCACGGCGACCGCGACCCGTGCGTAATCCGGCGAGATCAGCCGCGGCACCCCGGACCGTACGGCGTTGAGATCCGCGTCCACCGCGAGGCCCAGCTCCTCCAGACCGGCGATCGCAGCCTCCCGTACCGGGGCGGAGTTCTCGCCCACCCCCGCCGTGAAGACCACGGCGTCCACCCGGCCGAGGACCGCCGAATAGGCGCCGATGTACTTCTTCAGCCGGTGGATGTAGATGTCGAAGGCGAGCGCGGCACGCTCGTCGCCCTCGTCGACCCGGCGCCGGATCTCCCGCATGTCGTTGTCACCGCAGAGCCCCACCAGGCCGCTCTTCTTGTTGAGCAGGACGTCGATCTCGTCCGCCGACATTCCCGCCACCCGCTTCAGGTGGAAGGTGACGGCCGGGTCGATGTCACCGGAGCGGGTACCCATGACCAGCCCCTCCAAGGGGGTCAGGCCCATCGACGTCTCCACGCACCGCCCGCCCGCGACCGCCGACGCCGACGCCCCGTTGCCCAGGTGCAGCACGATGACGTTGACGTCCTGCGGCTCCTTGCCCAGCAGCCGGGCCGCCTTCCGGGAGACGTACGCGTGCGAGGTGCCGTGGAAGCCGTAGCGGCGGATGCGGTGGGCGTCGGCCGTCTCCACGTCGATCGCGTACCGCGCCGCGTACTCCGGCATCGTCGTGTGGAACGCCGTGTCGAACACCGCCACCTGCGGCAGGTCCGGGCGCAGCGCCGTGGCGGTGCGGATGCCCGTGATGTTGGCCGGGTTGTGCAGCGGTGCCACGGGGACCAGGCGCTCGATCTCCTTGAGGACGTCGTCGGTGATCACGGTCGGCTCGGTGAACCGCAGCCCGCCGTGCACCACCCGGTGCCCGATCGCCGCCAGCTCGGGGGAGTCCAGGCCCAGCCCGTCGGCCGCCAGCTCCTCGGCCGCCGCCTTCAGCGCCTCGTCGTGGCCGGCGATCCGGCCCTCGCGCTCCCGGGGCTCGCCGCCGTCCCCGGTCAGCGGGGTGTGGACGAGCCGGGAGGTCTCCTCGCCGATCCGCTCGACGAGCCCGGACGCCAGCCGGGAGCGGTCACGCATGTCGAGCAGCTGGTACTTCACGGAGGAGGAGCCGGAGTTGAGCACGAGCACCCGGCTCGGCTTCCCGCCGGCCGCGGTCTCCTCGGCGCTCGAGTCGGTGTTCGGGGTGGTCATGCGGGTCACTCCTCGCCCTGGGCCTGGATCGCCGTGATGGCCACGGTATTCACGATGTCCTGCACGAGCGCTCCCCGGGACAGGTCGTTGACGGGCTTGCGCAGCCCCTGGAGGACCGGGCCGACGGCCACGGCGCCCGCCGAGCGCTGCACGGCCTTGTAGGTGTTGTTGCCGGTGTTCAGGTCCGGGAAGATCAGGACCGTCGCCTGCCCCGCGACCTCGGAGCCGGGCAGCTTGGTCGCGGCGACGCTCGGCTCGACCGCCGCGTCGTACTGGATGGGGCCCTCGATCCTCAGGTCCGGGCGGCTCGCGCGCACCCGGTCCGTCGCCGCGCGGACCTTGTCGACGTCGGCGCCGGTGCCCGAGGTGCCCGTCGAGTACGACAGCATCGCGATGCGGGGGTCCACGCCGAAGCGGGCGGCCGTGGCGGCCGACTGGACGGCGATGTCCGCGAGCTGCTCGGCGTCCGGGTCCGGGTTGACCGCGCAGTCGCCGTACACCAGCACCTTGTCGGCGAGGCACATGAAGAAGACCGAGGAGACGATCGACGCGTCCGGTTTCGTCTTGATGATCTCGAACGCCGGCCGGATCGTCGCCGCCGTCGAGTGCACCGCCCCGGAGACCATGCCGTCGGCCAGGCCCTCCTGGACCATCAGGGTGCCGAAGTAGTTGACGTCCGAGACGACGTCGTGGGCCAGCTCGACCGTCACCCCGCGGTGTGCCCGCAGCTGTGCGTACCGCTCGGCGAACGACTGGCGCAGCTCCGAGGTCTGCGGGTCGATGAGCTGGGTGTCGGCCAGGTCGATGCCGAGGTCCGCGGCCTTCTTGCGGATGACGTCGACGTCGCCGAGGAGGGTGAGGTCGCAGACGTCGCGCCGCATCAGGACGTCGGCCGCGCGCAGCACCCGCTCCTCGGTGCCCTCCGGCAGCACCACCCGGCGCCGGACCGCGCGCGCCTGCTCCAGCAGCTCGTGCTCGAACATCATCGGCGTGACCCGGCCGCTGCGGGCGACCGAGATCCGGTCCAGGAGTGCGGCGGTGTCGACATGGCGCTCGAAGAGGCCGAGCGCGGTCTCCGCCTTGCGCGGGGTCGCCGCGTTGAGCCTGCCCTCCAGGGCGAAGAGCTCCCCGGCGGTGGGGAAGGAGCCGCCGGCCACCGAGACGACCGGGGTGCCCGGTGCGAGCCGTGCGGCCAGCGTGAGTATCTCCTCGCCGGGCCGCTCGTCCAGGGTCAGCAGCACACCGGCGATCGGCGGCGTCCCGGCGCTGTGCGCGGCGAGCGAGCCGACCACCAGGTCCGCGCGGTCCCCGGGCGTCACCACCAGGCACCCCGGGGTCAGCGCCTTCAGCAGGTTCGGCAGCATCGCGCCGCCGAACACGAAGTCCAGGGCGTCCCTGGCGAGCCCCGAGTCGTCGCCGAGGAGCACCGTGCCGTCCAGGGCCGCGGTGATCTGGGCGACCGTCGGCGCCGAGAGGGCCGGCTCGTCCGGCAGCACCGAGCAGGGCACCGGCAGGGTGGCGGTCAGCCGTTCCGCGACGACGTCCCGGTCGGCCGGGGCGACCCGGTTCACGATCATCGCGAGGACGTCGCAGCCCAGGCTCGTGTAGGCCCGGTACGCGTTGCGGGTCTCGGCGCGCACCGACTCGGCGTTCTGGTCCTTGCCGCCGACCACCGCGATCACCGAGGCGCCGAACTCGTTGGCGAGGCGGGCGTTGAGCGCCAGCTCGTCGGGGAGCTGGGTGGCGGCGTAGTCGGTGCCGAGGACGAGCACCACCTCGTAGTCCACGGCCACCCGGTGGAAGCGCCCGACGAGCCGGGAGACCAGTTCGTCGGTACCCTGCTCGGCCTGGATCGCGGAGGCCTCGTGGTAGTCCATCCCGTAGACCGTGCCCGGGTCCTGGGACAGCCGGTAGCGCGCCCGCAGCAGCTCGAACAGCCGGTCGGGGTCGTCGTGGACCAGGGGGCGGAAGACCCCGACCCGGTCCACCTGGCGGGTCAGCAGCTCCATGACGCCCAGGTCGACGACCTGGCGGCCGTCTCCCCGGTCGATCCCGGTCACGTACACGCTGCGCGTCACGCGTGCTCTCCCGTCGTCTCTGGTCCGGTATGGTGCCCCGGTTCGAGTGGTAATCGCCCGTTTGACGATACCCGTGGGGGCGGAGGGGCCGCCCGCCGGACGACTGCCCCGCGAAGCCGCCTCCCAGGCGGCCCCGGAGCAGCCGGGAGCGCGAGCCGCGCGCCCGGCGTGGGACACTCGTCGTGACTCACCGTACGGGGGAGGCGATGAAGCCCCCGCCCCGCATGCCGACGGACGGGCCCAGCGAGCAGGAGATACAGCAGGATGCGCATCGGAGTTCTCACCGCAGGCGGCGACTGCCCCGGCCTGAACGCAGTGATCCGTTCGGTCGTCCACCGGGCCGTCGTCGGCCACGGAGACGAGGTCATCGGCTTCGAGGACGGCTTCAAGGGCCTCCTCGACGGCCACTTCCGCCCCCTCGACCTGAACGCGGTCAGCGGCATCCTCGCCCGCGGCGGCACCATCCTCGGCTCGGCCCGCCTGGAGCGCGACCGGCTGCGCGAGGCCGCCGAGAACTGCGCCGAGCTGAGCCGCCGTTACGGGATGGACGCGCTGATCCCGATCGGCGGCGAGGGCACGCTCACCGCCGCCCGGATGCTGTCGGACGCCGGGATGCCCGTCGTCGGTGTGCCCAAGACCATCGACAACGACATCTCCTCCACCGACCGCACGTTCGGCTTCGACACCGCCGTGGGCGTCGCGACCGAGGCCATAGACCGCCTGAAGACCACCGCCGAGTCCCACCAGCGCGTGATGGTCGTCGAGGTGATGGGCCGCCACGCGGGCTGGATCGCGCTGGAGTCCGGCATGGCCGGCGGCGCCCACGGCATCTGCCTCCCCGAGCGCAAGTTCGAGGTCGACGACCTGGTCAAGATGGTCGAGGAGCGCTTCGCGCGCGGCAAGAAGTTCGCCGTCATCTGCGTCGCCGAGGGCGCGCACCCGGCCGAGGGCTCGATGCCGTACGCCAAGGGGGAGATCGACCAGTACGGGCACGAGCGCTTCCAGGGCATCGGCAACCGGCTGGCCGTCGAGCTGGAGAAGCGGCTCGGCAAGGAGGCCCGGCCGGTCATCCTCGGCCACGTCCAGCGCGGCGGCACGCCGACCGCGTACGACCGCGTCCTCGCCACCCGCTTCGGCTGGCACGCGGTGGAGGCGGCGCACCGCGGCGACTTCGGCCGCATGACCGCGCTGCGCGGCAACGACATCGAGATGGTCCCGCTCGCCGAGGCCGTCACCCAGCTCAAGACGGTCCCGCTGGACCGGATGCACGAGGCCGAGTCGGTCTTCTGACAGGTGCCACAGGGTGGGGGCTCGCGGAAGCGGGCCCCCTTTCCGTTACGCCGACGGGTCCGTCGTCTCCCAGAACCGGGGCACGATCCGGGCGAGGAAGGCCCGCCCCTCCTCGCCGGTGCCGCCCGGCCGGTCCGTGCCCGCGCTGCTCCAGCTCAGGGTGGACACCATCAGCGCCTGGTAGTCGGCGTGCAGCCGCTCCAGGACCTCCTGGACGCGGCGCCGGTCCAGCGGCACCAGCTTGGCCACCGGCCGGCCGTAAGCCTGCCAGCGCGTCGTCACGGCGCTGCGCAGCAGGTCCGCCAGCTCCTCCTCCCGCCCGGTCGCCGTCACGAAGTCGGCGGGCGTCAGGCTCAGCGCCTCGCTCAGCGCGGCGGACTGGCGCTCGTTGCCGCGCCACCGCCCCGACTCCTCCATCCGCAGATACGCGGCGGTGGCCATCCCGAGCCGGCCGGCCAGCTCGTCCGGCGCCAGCTCCCGGGAGACCCGGTGCTCGCGCAGGCTGCGCGCGGCGGTCAGCAGCTCGCCCGGGGCGCACCACAGCACCCCCGCCAGCGCGGTGAGTTCGTAATCCGAGGGGAGCGCGAGCCCGCGCTCCCAGGCGGCCACCGTCTCGGCGGTGATCCGTAGTCCGTACTGGGCGCCGAGGCCGTAGGCGACATGGCCGGGGGCCATACCCAGGGCCTCGCGGAGTCTTCGCGCGGCGGGAGCGTTGAAAGGCGGGGTGGGGTGCACGGGCCCACCGTAGGAGGCCGGAGCCTGTCTGACTACGGTGTGTTCGCCCGATAATACGGCTCATAGGAAGGTCCTAGGTGCAAAAGCCGCACGGCGGGACAGGTCGCCCCCGGTTCAGCGCTTCTCGGCCTGCCACCGGTAGTGCAGCTCGGGCCGCCCCACCTGCCCGTACTGCGGACTGCGCACCGCCCGCCCCATCGTCACCAGGTGCTCCAGATAGCGGCGCGCGGTGATGCGGGAGATCCCCAGCTCCTGGCCGGCCGCCGCGGCCGTCACCCCGTCCGGGGCGGCCCGCAGCGCCCCGGTCACCGCCTCCAGCGTCGGAGCGCTCAGCCCCTTGGGCAGCCGGGCGGGCTCCGGGGCGCGCAGCGCGGCGAGCGCCCGGTCCACCTCGTCCTGCCCGCTCGCCTCACCGGCCGCCGCCCGGAACTCCGCGTACCGCACCAGCCGGTCCCGCAGGGTGGCGAAGGTGAACGGCTTCAGCACGTACTGGACGACGCCCAGCGAGACCCCTTCGCGGACCACGGCCAGATCGCGGGCCGAGGTGACCGCGATCACGTCCGCCGAGTGCCCGGCCGCCCGCAGCGAGCGCAGCAGCTGGAGCCCGTGCCCGTCGGGCAGGTAGAGGTCCAGGAGCAGCAGGTCGACCGGGGTGCGCTCCAGCGCCCGCACCGCCTCGGCGCGCGAGTGCGCCACGGCCGCCACGGCGAAGCCGGGCACCCGGCCCACGTACAGCTGATGGGCGTCGGCCGCCACGGGGTCGTCCTCGACGACCAGGACCCGGATCACGAGACGCCCTCCTTCGCCGCGAGCGCCAGCGGCAGCCGTACGGTGAACTCCGCGCCCCCGTCCGGACCGCGCTCCAGCGTCACCGTCCCGCCGCTCCGGTGCGCGGCCTGGCGGACCAGGGCGAGGCCCAGACCGCGCCCGGCGCCGTTGGTCGACCAGCCGCTGCGGAAGACCTCGGCGGCGTCCGCCGGATCGACTCCGGCCCCGTTGTCCGCGACCCGCAGCAGGAGTTCGTCCCCGTCGGCGAGCGCGGTGACCGTGACCCGGCCGCGCCGAGCGGGAACGGCCTCCTCCTGAGTCACCGCGTCCACCGCGTTGTCGATCAGATTGCCGAGGACGGTCACCAGATCGCGGGCGGGCAGCGTCGCCGGCAGGGCGCCGTCGTCGATCAGGCTGTCCTCCGCGAGCACCAGCTCCACGCCCCGCTCGTTCGCCTGGGCCGCCTTGCCCAGCAGCAGGGCCGCGAGCACGGGTTCGGCGACCGCCCCCACCACCCGGTCGGTGAGGGCCTGGGCCAGCTCCAGCTCCTCCGTGGCGAAGCCCACCGCCTCCTCCGCCCGGCCCAGCTCGATCAGCGAGACCACCGTGTGCAGCCGGTTCGCCGCCTCGTGCGCCTGGGAGCGCAGGGCCCGGGTGAACCCGCGCTCCGAGTCCAGCTCCCCGGACAGCGCCTGGAGCTCGGTGTGGTCCCGCAGGGTCACCACGGTCCCGCGCCGCTCGCCCCCGACCACCGGACGGGTGTTGACGACGATCACCCGGTCCGCCGTCAGGTGCACCTCGTCCACCCGCTCCTCGGAGGCGAGCAGCGCCCCGGTCAGCGGGCCCGGCAGATCGAGGTCGGCGACCAGGCGGCCGACGGTGCCCGGGGCCAGGCCGAGCAGTTCCCGGCCCGCGTCGTTGATCAGGGCGATCCGGCGCTGCCCGTCCAGCATCAGCAGCCCCTCGCGCACCGCGTGCAGGGTCGCCTCGTGGTAGTCGTGCAGGCGGCTCAGCTCCGTCGCGTTCATCCCGTGCGTGTGCCGCCGCAGCCGGGCGTTGATCACGTACGTGCCGAGGCCGCCGAGCACCAGCGCCGCGCCCGCCGCCAGCGCCAGGGCGCCCAGCTGCGCCCGCACCTGCGAGGAGACCCGGTCCACCGTGATGCCCGCGCTGACAAGGCCGGTGATCCGGCCGCCGTCGCGGACGGGGGTGACGACGCGTATCGACGGCCCGAGTGTGCCGGTGTACGTCTCCGAGAAGGTCTCCCCGCGCAGCGCCCGCGCGGTGTGCCCGAGGAAGGTCTCACCGATGTGCTCAGTGTGCGGGTGCGTCCAGCGGACCCGGTCCGGGCTCATGATCGTGATGAAGGCGATCCCGGTGTCCTTCCGCACCCGCTCCGCGTACGGCTGGAGCGAGGCCGAGGGGTCGTCCGTGCGGATCGCCTCCCGGACCGACGGCGATCCGGCCACCGAGAGGGCCACCGCCCGCGCCTGCCGCGCCGCCGTCTCCTCGGCCTGCCCGCGCCCGGAGGCGTACGCGAAGAACGCGCACCCCGCCACGACGGCCGCCACCAGCACCACCTGCCACGCGAACAGCTGGCCGGCCAGGCTGCGCGGTCGGGTACGGGGAAAACGCATGCCAGTAAGTGTGCCTGGCCGAAAACCCAGGTGGAGCCGGCCATCGGGGGGCGGCCCCACCTATGAACGAAATGCACGCAACGGTGACCGGGGTCACAGCGGGCGGGATAGTCGCCGGGACCCCCGGCACGGGGGTGGGACGACGACGACCCGAGGAGACCCCCGTGGCTGTGACCGCCGCCGAGCCGGAACGCACCAAACCGGACCGTACGAAGTATCTGTATCTCGCCGTGATCGCGGCGGTGGGCCTCGGCATCCTCGTGGGCTTCGTCGCCCCGGACGCCGCCGTCGAGCTCAAGCCCATCGGCACCGGGTTCGTGAACCTGATCAAGATGATGATCTCGCCGATCATCTTCTGCACGATCGTGCTGGGCGTCGGCTCGGTCCGCAAGGCCGCCAAGGTCGGCGCCGTCGGCGGTCTCGCCCTCGGCTACTTCCTGGTGATGTCCACGGTCGCCCTGGCCATCGGCCTGGTCGTCGGCAACATCCTGGAGCCCGGCTCCGGCCTCCACCTCACCGAGGCCGTCCGCGCCGCCGGTGAGAAGCAGGCGTCCGGGGCGGGCGAGTCCACCACGGACTTCCTGCTGGGCATCATCCCGACCACCATCGTGTCGGCCTTCACCGAGGGCGAGGTCCTGCAGACCCTGCTCATCGCCCTGCTCGCGGGCTTCGCGCTCCAGGCCATGGGCTCGGCGGGCGAGCCGGTGCTGCGCGGCATCGGGCACATCCAGCGCCTCGTCTTCCGCATCCTCGCCATGATCATGTGGGCGGCCCCGGTCGGCGCGTTCGGCGCGATGGCCGCGGTGGTCGGCGAGACCGGCGTGGACGCGCTCAAGTCCCTCGCGGTCATCATGATCGGCTTCTACGTCACCTGCGCGCTCTTCGTCTTCGTGGTGCTCGGCACGATCCTGCGCCTGGTGGCGGGGCTCAACATCTTCAAGCTGCTGAAGTACCTGGGCCGCGAGTTCCTGCTGATCCTGTCCACCTCCTCCTCCGAGTCGGCGCTGCCCCGGCTGATCGCGAAGATGGAGCACATGGGCGTCAGCAAGCCCGTCGTCGGCATCACCGTGCCGACCGGCTACTCCTTCAACCTGGACGGCACCGCGATCTACCTCACGATGGCCTCGCTGTTCATCGCCAACGCCACGGGCGACCCGCTGAGCATCGGCGAGCAGATCTCGCTGCTGGTCTTCATGGTCATCGCCTCCAAGGGCGCGGCGGGCGTCACCGGCGCCGGCCTCGCCACCCTCGCCGGCGGCCTCCAGTCGCACCGCCCCGAGCTCGTCGACGGCGTCGGCCTGATCGTCGGCATCGACCGCTTCATGAGCGAGGCCCGCGCTCTGACGAACTTCGCGGGCAACGCGGTCGCCACGGTCCTCGTCGGCACCTGGACCAAGGAGATCGACCGCGCACGGGTGGACCAGGTGCTCTCCGGCGCGCTGCCCTTCGACGAGAAGATGATCACCGACGAGGGCCCCGCCGAGCCGCACGTCCCCGAGGCACGGGAACGCGGGACCGTCGTCGGCGAGGAGACGCCCGCTCCCGCCAAGGTCTGACACGTCCTTGCCTTGACGCCGACGTCAAGGATTACGGTCGCGGTATGCGAATCGGGGAGCTGGCCGAACGGGCCGGGACGACGACGCGGACGCTGCGCTACTACGAGTCGCGCGGGCTGCTGCCCGCACGGCGGGCGGTGAACGGCTACCGCACGTACGACGAGAGCGATCTGCGGCTCATCCAGCAGATCCGGACCCTCCAGGACTTCGGGTTCGACCTGGAGGAGACCCGGCCCTTCGTGGAGTGCCTGCGCGCAGGGCACCCGGCCGGGGACGCCTGTCCCGGTTCGCTCGCCGTCTACCGGCGCAAGCTCGGGGAGCTCGACGAGCTCATCGAGCAGCTGCGGGCGGTCCGCTCGGAGGTGGGCGCCCAGCTGGCCCGCGCCGAGCTGGAGGCGGCCGCCGAGCTGCCCGGCGGCCCCGAACCACGCTGCGAACTGGGAGGATGACAGATGATCCACGTAACGGGTGTCGACGAGGTCACCGACGAGACCTTCGACGCCGAGGTGCTGGGGGAGACCCGGCCCGTCCTGGTGGAGTTCACCGCCGACTGGTGCGGCCCCTGCCGCCAGCTCGCCCCGGTCCTGGGCGCCGTCGCCGAGGAGGAGCGCGAACGGCTCCGCGTCGTCCAGATCGACGTCGACCGCAATCCGGCGATCAGCGCCCGGTACGGCGTGCTGTCGATGCCGACCCTGATGGTCTTCCGGGCCGGCGAGCCGGTGAAGTCCATGGTCGGCGCCCGTCCCAAGCGGCGGCTCCTCCAGGAGCTGGAGGACTTGCTCTGAACCGCCCGAGGGGGCGGGGCCACACCGGCCCCGCCCCCTCGTCGTCTCACCGCGTCACGCCGGCTTGAACCACACCGTCGCCAGCGGCGGCAGCGTCAGCGACACGCTCGACGGCCGGCCGTGGGACCCCACCGCCTCCGCCTTCAGCGGCTCCTCGTTGCGCACGTCGCCGCCCCCGTACCGGGCCGCGTCCGTGTTCAGGACCTCCGCCCACAGCCGGGGCCCCTCCGGCACCCCGAGCCGGTAGTCGTGCCGCACCACCGGCGAGAAGTTGGAGACGGCCAGCAGCGGCGCGCCCTTAGCGTCGTGGCGCAGGAACGCGAACACGTTGTCCTCCGCCGCGCCCCCGTCCACCCAGGCGAAGCCCTCCGGACGGGTGTCGCGCTGCCAGAGCGCGGGCGTCGCCCCGTACACCCTGTTCAGGTCGCCCACCAGGTCCCGCACCCCGCGGTGGTCGCCCGACGCCTCGTACGAGGGGTCCAACAGCCACCAGTCCGGGCCGTGGCCCTCCGACCACTCCGCGCCCTGTGCGAACTCCTGCCCCATGAAGAGCAGTTGCTTGCCGGGGTGGGCCCACATGAAGCCCAGGTACGCGCGGTGGTTGGCGCGCTGCTGCCACCAGTCGCCGGGCATCTTGCTGACCAGGGCCTGTTTGCCGTGCACCACCTCGTCGTGCGAGATCGGCAGCACGTAGTTCTCGCTGTACGCGTACACCATCGAGAACGTCATCTCGTCGTGGTGGTACTTGCGGTGCACCGGCTCCTTGGAGACGTACACCAACGAGTCGTGCATCCAGCCCATGTTCCACTTCAGGCCGAAGCCGAGACCGCCGTGGTCGGTGGCCCGGGTCACGCCGTCCCAGGCGGTGGACTCCTCCGCGATGGTGACCACGCCCGGATTGCGCCGGTAGACCGTGGCGTTCATCTCCTGGAGGAAGGCGACCGCGTCCAGGTTCTCCCGCCCGCCGAACTCGTTGGGCGACCACTGGCCGTCCTCGCGCGAGTAGTCCAGGTAGAGCATCGAGGCGACCGCGTCCACCCGCAGCCCGTCGATGTGGAACTCCTCGCACCAGTACGTGGCGTTGGCGACCAGGAAGTTGCGCACCTCGGTACGCCCGTAGTCGAACTCCAGCGTGCCCCAGTCCGGATGCGCGGCCCGCCTCGGATCGGAGTGCTCGTACAGCGGCCGGCCGTCGAACTCCGCGAGCGCCCAGTCGTCGCGCGGGAAGTGCGCGGGCACCCAGTCCATGACGACACCGATCCCGGCCCGGTGCAGCGCGTCGACCAGGAAGCGGAAGTCGTCCGGCGAACCCATCCGGGAGGTCGGGGCGTAGAAGCCGGTGACCTGGTAGCCCCAGGAGCCGCCGAAGGGGTGCTCGGACACGGGCATCAGCTCCACATGCGTGAAGCCCAGCTCCTTGACGTACGCGGGCAGCTGCTCGGCGAGCTGACGGTATGTCAGGCCCGGTCGCCAGGAACCGAGATGTACCTCGTACACCGAGAACGGCGCCTCGTGTACCGGTACGTTCCCGCGCCTCGCCATCCACTCCTGGTCCTGCCAGACGTGGTGCGAGGCCGTCACGACCGACGCGGTGGCGGGCGGGACCTCGGTGTGCCGGGCCATCGGGTCGGAGCGCGTCGTGTGCGAACCGTCGGGGCGGCACACGTCGAACTTGTACAGCGCGCCCTCCCCGGTCCCGGGCAGGAACAGCTCCCACACCCCGGACGAGCCGAGCGACCGCATCGGGAAGCCCGTGCCGTCCCAGTAGTTGAAGTCGCCGCACACCCGGACGCCCCGGGCGTTCGGCGCCCACACCGTGAACCGCGTCCCGGCGACGCCCTGGTGCTCCATCGGCCGGGCCCCGAGCGCGGTCCACAGCTCCTCGTGCCGGCCCTCGCCGATCAGGTGCAGGTCCAGCTCCCCCAGCGCGGGCAGGAAGCGGTACGGGTCGTCGGTCTCGATCTCGTTGTCCTCGTACGCCACCAGCAGCCGGTACTCCGGCACCTCCGGCAGCGGCAGCACCCCGGAGAACAGTCCGTCCCCGTCGCTGTGCAGCGGAGCCCGCAGCCCCTTCGCGAGCACGGTGACCGACCGGGCGAACGGGCGCAGCACCCGGATCGCCACCCCGTCGGCCACCTGGTGAGCGCCCAGCAGGTCGTGCGGGGCGTGGTGCTCGCCGGCCAGCAGCCGGCCCCGGTCGGCGTCGTGCAGCGGGGCGGCCGGGCGCAGCTCCTGGCTGCCGGCGCTGCGGGGGCGGGGCGGGGCCGCGGCCTTCTTCGCACGCTTGGCCGGGGCGGCGGCGCCCGTCGCGGCGGGCTTCTTCGGGGCCCGCTTCTTCGGGGCCGGCCCGGCCGGTGGCGCGGACAGGGTGGCGGCGATCGGTTCCTCGGCGAGCGGGAGCTCGGGGGTGGGCGCGTCGGGCGCGGACTTGCGGGACGGCTTGCGGGCGGTCACAGGGACAGCCTCCTCGGAGGTGTTGGCGGGGTGGGGCGGACGGGGCGGTACGGGGGAGCGGGGCATCCTCAGACGGCGGAGACGGAGGCCAGGCGGTGGATCGCGGCCATCGGGACCGGGAGCCAGTCGGGCCGGTGCCGTGCCTCGTACAGCACCTCGTACACCGCCTTGTCGGTCTCGTGGGCGCGCAGCAGCTCCGGCTCGGCGCGGGGGTCGGCGCCCGCCGCGTCGGCGTAGCCGTCGCAGTAGGCGTCCCGGCAGCGGGCGGCCCACTCGGGCTTCCAGGGCCGGTGCGAGCGGGCCGCGTAGTCGAAGGAGCGCAGCATCCCGGCCACGTCGCGCACCGGGGGCTGCGGGCTGCGGCGCTCCGGGAGCGGCCGGGCCGGCTCGCCCTCGAAGTCGATCAGTGACCAGAAACCGTCGGCGCCGCGCAGGGTCTGGCCGAGGTGGAGGTCGCCGTGCACCCGCTGTGCGGCCCAGCTGCGCCCCCGGTGCCCGAGCGCGGCCACCGCGTCGAACGCGGCGCGCAGCCCGGGGACGTACGGGACCAGCTCGGGCACCGCGTGCGCCGCGGCCTCCAACCGCTCCACCATGGCGGCGGCCAGCTCGTCGGTCTGGGAGCGGCGGAGCACCGGGGTGGGCAGGGCGGCGGCGAGCGCGGTGTGCACCTCGGCGGTGGCGCGGCCCAGCGCCTTCGCCTCGGCCAGGAAGTCGTGCCCGGTGGCGAGGGCGCGCAGGGCGAGCTGCCAGCCGTCCTGGGCGCCGCGCAGGAACGGCTGGAGCACCCCGAGGGTCAGCCGCTCCGGCGTCGCCGCCTCGAACCAGGCGACCGGCGCGGGGACCCGGCCGCATCCCTCGCGGGAGAGCGCGAGCGGCAGTTCCAGGTCGGGGTTGGTGCCCGGGAAGACCCGGCGGAAGATCTTCAGGATGTACGCGTTGCCGTACACCAGCGAGGAGTTGGACTGCTCGGTGTCCAGCACCCGGGGCGGCAGGTCCTCCGGGATCGGCTCCGCGCCCCGGTCGAAGCGGACCGCGCCGAGCCGGCCGGGGGTGCGCAATCGTTCCAGCAGCAGCGAGGCCAGGCGCGCGTCGTGCAGCCCGTCGTAGACCGCGAGCCCCGCCAGCGGTCCGTCCGGGACGCGGCCGATGGCTGCGGGGGCCAGGTGCTGGGGCAGCGCGGAGCGGACTCCGAGGAGCAACTGGTAGCAGTCCACGGGGGGCTGGGCGGCCATCGTGGGCTGGTGGACCCGCACCAGCAGGTGCAGGAGTCCGGGGGTGCCTTCGTCGCTGCCGTCCACCGGCAGTATCTCGGTGGCCGAGACGAGCGAGAAGGCGGTGATGGGCCGCCCCTTGCCCGCGAACCACCGCTGCCGGGGCAGCCATTCGTGGAGCAGCGGTCCGAGAGACGGAATCAGGGCAGTGCTGTTCGCCAGGGTGACCTGAGCGGATGCAGCCTCCGACATGGCATCGCGTCCTTTCCCCGGGCACACCACAGGATGCGAAGAGTGTCCCGGATTGCGGCATTGGCTGTCCGGCTGTGCGGGACGTGTCGGGTCAGGATGATCCGTACGGACTCGACATGAGGGGATAGAAACGCCAGGAGAATCCAGGAAGCTTCCTGAACCACCCGGTATGGGGGCGAGTGCCCCGTGCGGGGCGGCGGTAACCGCCCCGCACAGTGCCGTACGCGTCAGCTCGGCGGCGCGTCCTTGCGCAGCCGGAACCAGTAGAAGCCGTGTCCCGCGAGAGTCAGCAGGTAGGGCCACTGACCGATGGCGGGGAAGCGCACCCCGCCGATCAGCTCCACCGGATGACGCCCGTTGAAGGACCTGAGGTCGAGCTCCGTCGGCTGTGCGAACCGCGAGAAGTTGTGGACGCACAGCACGAGGTCGTCGCCGTGCTCACGGGTGAAGGCGAGCACGGCCGGGTTGGAGGACGGCAGTTCGTTGTACGTGCCGAGGCCGAACGCCGGGTTCTGCTTGCGGATCTCGATCATCCGCCGCGTCCAGTGCAGCAGCGAGGACGGGGAGGCCATCGACGCCTCGACGTTGGTGACCTGGTAGCCGTAGACCGGGTCCATGATGGTGGGCAGGAACAGCCGCCCCGGATCGCTGGAGGAGAAGCCCGCGTTGCGGTCGGGCGTCCACTGCATCGGGGTGCGTACGGCGTCCCGGTCGCCCAGCCAGATGTTGTCGCCCATCCCGATCTCGTCCCCGTAGTAGAGGATCGGGGAGCCCGGCAGCGACAGCAGCAGCGCGGTGAACAGCTCGATCTGGTTGCGGTCGTTGTCCAGCAGCGGGGCCAGCCGGCGGCGGATGCCGATGTTGGCCCGCATCCGCGGGTCCTTGGCGTACTCCGCGTACATGTAGTCGCGCTCTTCGTCCGTGACCATTTCGAGCGTCAGCTCGTCGTGGTTGCGCAGGAAGATGCCCCACTGGCAGTTCTGCGGGATCGACGGGGTCTTCGCCAGGATTTCGGAGACCGGGTAGCGGCTCTCGCGCCGCACCGCCATGAAGATGCGCGGCATCACGGGGAAGTGGAACGCCATGTGGCACTCGTCGCCGCCGGACTGGTAGTCGCCGAAGTAGTCGACGACGTCCTCGGGCCACTGGTTGGCCTCGGCGAGCAGCACCGTGTCCGGGTAGTTGGCGTCGATCTCCTTGCGGACCCGCTTCAGGAAGTTGTGGGTCTCGGGGAGGTTCTCGCAGTTGGTGCCCTCGCGCTGGTAGAGGTACGGCACCGCGTCGACCCGGAAGCCGTCGATGCCCAGGTCCAGCCAGAAGCGGAGCGCGGAGATGATCTCCTCCTGCACCGCCGGGTTCTCGTAGTTGAGGTCGGGCTGGTGCGAGAAGAACCGGTGCCAGTAGTACTGCTTGCGCACCGGGTCGAAGGTCCAGTTGGACGACTCCGTGTCCACGAAGATGATCCGGGCGTCCTGGAACTGCTTGTCGTCGTCGGCCCAGACGTAGTAGTCGCCGTACGGCCCGTCGGGGTCGGTCCGGGACTGCTGGAACCACTCGTGCTGGTCGCTCGTGTGATTCATGACGAAGTCGATGATCACGCGCATGCCGCGCTGGTGGGCGGCGTCGACGAACTCCACGAAGTCGGCGAGGTCGCCGAACTCCGGCAGCACGGCCGTGTAGTCCGACACGTCGTAACCGCCGTCGCGCAGCGGTGACTTGAAGAAGGGCGGCAGCCAGAGGCAGTCGACCCCCAGCCACTGGAGGTAGTCGAGCTTGGCGGTGATCCCCTTCAGGTCTCCGATGCCGTCGCCGTTGGAGTCCTGGAAGGACCGGACGAGGACCTCGTAGAACACGGCACGCTTGAACCAGTCGGGATCGCGGTCCTTGGCCGGGGTGTCCTCGAACGTGTCGTGGACGGGCTCATTGACGATCATGGTGTGGGTGACCCTCCGGTCGGCGGGGACGGTCGCAGGACGGCGATGTGCGCGGGCGTCACGCCCGGTTCGAGGCGCACATAGAACGTCCTGCCCCAGTGATAGGAAGTGCCGGTGAGCTCGTCGCGCACCGGCACGCTCTCGTGCCGGTCGAGGCCGAGTTGCGGCATGTCCAACGAGACGGTCGCCTCCTGGGTGTGGTGCGGGTCGAGGTTGACGACCACCAGAAGGATGTTCGAACCGGAACGCTTGCTGTACGCGATCACCGCGTCGTTGTCCGACGCGTGGAAGTGCACGTCACGCAGCTGCTGCAGGGCCGGGTGGCGGCGCCTGATCCGGTTGAGCGAGGTGATGAGCGGGGCCAGCGAACGGCCCTCGCGCTCCGCGGCTTCCCAGTCCCTGGGCCGGATCTCGTACTTCTCCGAGTCGAGGTACTCCTCACTGCCGTGGTGGATCGGGGTGTTCTCGCACAGCTCGAACCCCGCGTACACCCCCCAGGAGGGGGAGAGGGTCGCCGCGAGCACCGCCCGTGCCTCAAAAGCGGGCCGGCCGCCCTGCTGAAGGTATCCGGGAAGGATGTCGGGGGTGTTCACGAAGAAATTCGGCCGCATGAACGCGGCGGTGTCACGGGCCAGCTCGTTCACGTAATCCGTGATTTCCTGCCGGCTGTCGCGCCAGGTGAAATACGTGTAGGACTGCTGGAACCCGATGGCGGCGAGGGTGCGCATCATCGCGGGCCGGGTGAATGCCTCGGCCAGGAAGATCACATCGGGGTCGGTGCCGTTGATCTCCGCGATCACCTTCTCCCAGAAGATCACCGGCTTGGTGTGCGGATTGTCGACGCGGAAGATCCGTACGCCCCGGGCCATCCAGAAACGCAGGATGCGCACGCTCTCCGCGACGATGCCTTCAAGATCCTTGTCGAAGGCGATCGGGTAGATGTCCTGGTATTTCTTCGGCGGATTCTCCGCGTAGGCGATCGAGCCGTCGGCCCGGTGGTGGAACCACTCGGGATGCTTCTGCACCCACGGATGGTCCGGCGAGCACTGGAGGGCGAAATCCAGGGCCACTTCCATCCGCAGATTACGGGCCGTCTCCACGAAATGCCCGAAGTCCTCCAGCGTGCCCAGATCCGGGTGGACCGCGTCGTGCCCGCCCTCGGCCGAACCGATCGCCCAGGGCACGCCCACATCCTGCGGGCCGGGCGTCAGCGAGTTGTTCGGGCCCTTGCGGTGGGTCGTGCCGATGGGGTGGACGGGCGGCAGGTAGACCACGTCGAAGCCCATCGCGGCGACCGCCGGAAGCCGCTCGGCCGCGGTACGGAAGGTGCCGCCGACGAGCCGGGGCGGCTGCGGCTCGGCGGACTTGGCCCCGCGCCCCTTGCGCGGCTTCGCGGGCTCGAACCTGGCCCCCTCCGACCGCGGGAACAGCTCGTACCAGGAGCCGTACAGCGCGCGCCGGCGCTCGACGACCAGCGGGTGCGGGCGGGACGCGGTGACCAGTTCGCGCAGCGGGTGGCGGTCGAGCGCCTGCCGGGCCTCCGGCGCCAGGGCCGCGGCCAGCCGCGCCTCGGCCGGCCGGGACTCGTCGCGCAGCGCGTCCACCGCGGCCAGCACCGCCTCGCGGCCGTCGCGCTTGGGCACGCCCTCGGCGGCCCGCTCGTACAGCTCGGCGCCCTCGGCCAGCATCAGCTCGGTGTCGATGCCCGCCGGGACCTTGATCTGCGCCGCGTGGCGCCAGGTGGCGACCGGGTCGCTCCACGCCTCGACGGTGTACGTCCAGCGGCCCTCGGCGTCCGGCGTCACCTCGGCGCCCCAGCGGTCGGTGCCCGGCGCCAGCTCGCGCATCGGCGTCCAGGGACCCGGGCGCCCGCTCGGACTGTGCAGCACGACATTGGCCGCCACCGCGTCATGGCCCTCCCGGAAGACGGTCGCGGTGACCTGGAAGGTCTCACCGGCAACGGCCTTGGCGGGCCTTCTGCCGCAATCGACGAGCGGATGGACGTCGAGGACGGGAATGCGACCGATCATGGAATCACCTGGGGACTGAAGCTCGGACTCGGCAAAGTGGGCAGCGGGCGCCGAAGGCTGAACGCGCGCGCCGCGAGGGTGGGGATGCGTCCTTTCTAGCCGCTCGGTGGATGACTGGTGGGGTCTGGGCATGGCCGCTCCTGTCCGCGTTCACTCGAATGGCAGTCCAAACAGGTCGTATACGAACCGGGGACCGTTCATCGGCGGCCAGGGAATGAATCACGCGCGTGCCGGAGATGAACCGCCATCGGGTGTCATCCGAATGCCTTCGTTCCGGGTTACCGGAGAAGCCTTCCCCCACATCGCGGTGGGCCAATCCGGTGATATGTCGTCTGCTCGGGCGTATGGGGGACGTACCGAATGCGCCGGGCTCCGCCGCGCGCACGCGGGATTGCGCGGAACCGGCGCACGCGGGTGGGAAAGGGCGCCACCCGGCAGCTTTCCTTGTGGCGCGAACGCCCACAAGGCCGCACGAGGGGAAGGAATCGGCCATAACGCCTGTGACGGGTGGGCCCGGTGACACGTGCGGAGATGCGCGAGGCGTACGGGACGGTGGCGCACGGGCGCCCGGAACGCCCCGGTCGCACTCCGCGCGGACCGTTCGCGCCGTGTCCCGCGCACCGGGCACGCGGCTACCGTCGAGGGTGACGGAGCGGCGCACATGGTGGTGCGTCCCGCTCGGATTCGTACGTCCCCTGTAAAGGTGGAATACGTGAAGGCCATTCGTCGATTCACCGTGCGTCCCGTCCTTCCGGACTCCCTCCAACCCCTCAGCGACCTGGCGCGGAACCTGCGCTGGTCCTGGCACACCGAGACCCGCGACCTCTTCCGGGCCGTCGACCCGGCGGCCGGCTCCGCGGCGGAGTGCGACCCCGTCCGCCTGCTCGGCTCCGTCTCCGCCGGGCGGCTCGCGGAACTCGCCCGTGACGAAGCGTTTCTGCACCGGCTCGCCGAGGCGTCCGCCGACCTCCGGGAGTACCTCCAGGGGCCCCGCTGGTACCAGGAGCAGCGCGAACGGGGCGGCGCGCTTCCCGCCGCCATCGCCTACTTCTCGCCCGAATTCGGGGTGACCGCCGCCCTGCCCCAGTACTCCGGCGGGCTCGGCATCCTCGCCGGGGACCACCTCAAGGCCGCCAGCGACCTGGGCGTGCCCCTCGTCGGCGTCGGCCTGCTCTACCGCCACGGCTACTTCCGGCAGAGCCTGTCCCGGGACGGCTGGCAGCAGGAGCACTACCCCGTCCTCGACCCCAACGAGCTGCCGCTCACCCTGATGCGCGAGGCCGACGGCACCCCCAGCCAGGTCGCCCTGGCCCTGCCCGGCGGCCGCACCCTGCACGCCCAGATCTGGCAGGCCCACGTCGGCCGGGTCCCCCTGCTCATGCTCGACTCCGACGTCGAGGAGAACCTCCCCGGCGAACGCGAGGTCACCGACCGGCTCTACGGCGGCGGCAGCGAGCACCGGCTGCTCCAGGAGATGCTGCTGGGCATCGGCGGGGTCCGCGCCGTGCGGGCCTACTGCCGGCTCACCGGCCACCCCGCACCCGAGGTCTTCCACACCAACGAGGGCCACGCCGGCTTCCTCGGCCTGGAGCGCATCCGGGAGCTGGCCACCACCGGCCTGGACTTCGACTCCGCGGTGGAGTCCGTGCGCGCCGGCACCGTCTTCACCACCCACACCCCGGTCCCGGCCGGAATCGACCGGTTCGACCGCGAACTCGTCGCCCGCCACTTCGGCGAGGACGGCGAACTGCCCGGCGTCCCCGCCGAACGCGTCCTGGAACTCGGCACCGAGACCTACCCGGACGGCGACCGGGGCGTCTTCAACATGGCGGTCATGGGGCTGCGGCTCGCCCAGCGCGCCAACGGCGTCTCCACGCTGCACGGTGCGGTCAGCCGCGAGATGTTCGCCGGGCTCTGGCCGGGCTTCGACGCCCGTGAGGTGCCGATCACCTCCGTCACCAACGGCGTCCACGCACCGACCTGGGTCGCCCCCGAGGTCCTCCGGCTGCGCGCCGAGTCCGGCGGCACACCCGGCCGCTGGGACTCCGTCGCCGACATCCCCGCCCGCCGCCTCTGGGAGCTGCGCCGCACCCTGCGCGGACAGCTCGTGGACGAGGTCCGGGAGCGGCTGCACGCCTCCTGGCGCCACCGGGGCGCCCAGCCCGCCGAACTCGGCTGGATCGACGGCGTCCTGGACCCCGACGTGCTGACCATCGGCTTCGCCCGCCGCGTCCCCTCGTACAAGCGGCTGACGCTGATGCTGCGCGACCGCGACCGGCTGCGGGGGCTGCTGCTGCACCCCGAGCGGCCGGTCCAGATCGTCGTCGCGGGCAAGGCGCACCCGGCCGACGACGGCGGGAAGCGGCTGGTCCAGGAGCTGGTCAGGTTCGCCGACGACGCCAGGGTCCGCCACCGCATCGTCTTCCTGCCCGACTACGGCATGGCGATGGCCCAGAAGCTCTACCCGGGCTGCGACGTCTGGCTGAACAACCCGCTGCGCCCGCTGGAGGCCTGCGGGACGAGCGGGATGAAGGCCGCGCTCAACGGCTGCCTCAACCTGTCCGTGCTGGACGGCTGGTGGGACGAGTGGTTCGAGCCGGACTTCGGCTGGGCGATCCCGACGGCCGAGGGCAGCGCGCTGGACGAGGACCGGCGCGACGACCTGGAGGCCAATGCCCTGTACGAGCTGATCGAGGACCGGGTCGCGCCGCACTTCTACGAGCGCGGCGACGAGGGGCTGCCCGGCCGCTGGATCGAGATGGTCCGCCGCACCATGGGCATCCTGGGCCCCAAGGTGCTCGCCGACCGCATGGTCACGGAGTACGTGGAGCGGCTGTACGCCCCCGCCGCGCTCGCCCGGCGCTCCATGGACGCGGCGCAGGCGCGGGAGCTGGCGGGCTGGAAGGCGAAGGTCCGGGCCGCCTGGCCGCGGGTGGCCGTGGACCATGTGGAGGCGGTGACGCCGACCGCATCCGGTACGACGGCGGAGCTGGGCTCCACGCTGGCGCTGCGGGTCCGGATCTCGCTGGGCGCGCTGGCGCCGGACGACGTGGAGGTGCAGGCGGTGGCCGGGCGGGTCGACTCGTCGGACGCGATCTCCGAAGCGCAGGTCTTCCCGCTGAAGCCGGCGGGCGGCCAGGACCTGGAGGGCCACTGGCTGTACGAGGGCCCGCTCGCCCTGGACCGCACGGGCCCGTACGGCTACACCGTGCGCGTGCTGCCCGCCCACCGGCTGCTGGGGAGCGGCGCCGAACTCGGCCTGGTCGCCCAGCCGGCGGGGGCCGCGGGTGACGGCGGGGGCGTGCTGATGCGCTGAGGCGCGCGGCTCCGGCATGGCGGAACCGCCCGGGAGGGGTCTCCTCCCGGGCGGTTCCGTGTCAGCGGCGGGTCATGCGGTGGCCCGCGCGGTGGGGGGTGGCGTTCGTGCGGTTCAGAAGGTCAGCTTGAAGCTGTTGATCTTCCCGGTGTCCCCGCGGTAGACGTCCTGGACCTTCAGCTTCCAGGTGCCGTTGGCGGTCTCGGACGAGGCGTTGACGGTGTACGTCGCCTTGACGTCGTTCGCGGAGTCGCTGATGTTCGCGTTCTTCAGCCGGTAGGTGCTGCCGTCCGGGGCGACGAGGTCGATGACCAGGTCACCGCGGTAGGTGTGGGTGATGTCCACACCGACCTTCAGGGTGCTGGGCGCCTTGCCGGAGCGGCCGGAGACGGTGACCGCGCTGGTGACGGACGAGCGGCCGTCCGGGATGGACACGACGCTGTTGTTCTCGAAGACCGTGCCGTCGCCCGGGTCGCCCGGGTCGGTGCCGCCGCCGGAGCGCTCACCGACGTTGATTCCGGCCCAGGCGTCCTGGACGGCCTTGTACTCGGCGCTGCTGGTGCCGTACAGCTCACCGGCCACCGCGAGCGTGCCGGTGCGGGCCCCCGCGTAGTTGGTGGTGGAGGTGAACTTCGTGGTGAGCGCCTTGAACCAGATCTGCTCGGCCTTGGCGCGGCCGATGCCGGTCACCGGCAGACCGTCGGAGGTCGGGGAGTTGTAGTTGACGCCGTTGATGGTCTTCGCGCCGCTGCCCTCGGACAGCAGGTAGAAGAAGTGGTTGGCCGGACCCGACGAGTAGTGGACGTCGACGTTGCCGATGCCCGAGTACCAGGCGTCCTTGGACGCCCCGTCCTTGCTGGGCTTGTCCTGGTAGCGCAGCGGGGTGCCGTCGCCGTTGATGTCGATCTTCTCACCGATGAGGTAGTCGCCCTTGTCGGTGGCGTTGTTGGAGTAGAACTCCACGGCGGTGGCGAAGATGTCGCTGGTCGCCTCGTTGAGGCCGCCGGACTCACCGCTGTAGTTCAGACCGGCGGTGTTCGAGGTGACGCCGTGGCTCATCTCGTGGGCCGCCACGTCCAGCGCGGTCAGCGGGTTGGCGTTGCCGCTGCCGTCGCCGTACGTCATGCAGAAGCAGCTGTCGTCCCAGAAGGCGTTGACGTAGTTGTTGCCGTAGTGGACGCGGGAGTACGCGCCGACGCCGTCGCCCCGGATGCCGTTCCGGCCGTGGACTTCCTTGTAGTAGTCCCAGGTCTCGGCCGCGCCGTAGTGGGCGTCCGCCGCCGCGGTCTCCGCGTTCGAGGCGCTGCCGTTGCCCCAGACGTCGTCGGAGCCGGAGAAGAGGGTGCCCTTGCCGGAGGTGCCGTGGTTCAGGTTGTACGTCTTGTGGCTGCCGCGTGCGGTGTCGGTCAGGCTGTACGAGCCGGAGGACCCGGAGGTGCCCAGGGTTACCTGGCCGCTGTACTCGGTGTTGCCGACGCCGTTCTCGATGGCCTGCCACTCGTAGAGCTTCGCTCCGGTGGAGGCGTCCGTGATGACGTGCAGCGCGTTCGGGGTGCCGTCCTCCTGGAGGCCGCCGACCACGGTCTCGTACGCGAGCTGCGGGGTGCCCGAGGCCATCCAGACGACCTTGCGGGGCGCCTTGTCCGCCTCGGCCCTGTCCGAGCCGGCCGCCTTCGCCGCGCCGAGCGCCTGCTTGCTGGCCGCCGCCGGGGCGATGTCCGCGACGGTGTCGACGGCCTTCAGCTGGGAGGCGGTGGCGCGGGACGCCTTGACGACGCTCTCGGTCGCGCCGGCCTTCGACTCCTGGACGACGAGGTCGCCGCCGAGGACCGGGAGGCCGTCGAAGGTGCGCTCGTAACGGGTGTGCGTGGTGCCGTCGTTGTCCTGGATGACGTCGCGGACGACGAGCTTCTCCTGGGACCCGAGGCCGAGCTTCTTCGCGGTGGCCGCCCGGCTCTCGGTGGCCTGGCGGATCAGCTCGGCCCGCTGCGAGGGCGAGAGCTGCTTGGCCAGGGCGCCCGGGTTCGCCTTGGAGGCGGAGGCGGTCCTTGCGTTGCCGGTGTCCGGTGCGGCCGAGGCCGATCCGGTCTGGACTCCTACGGCGAGGAGGGCGGCTGCGGCTATCAGAGCGCCGGTCGCGGTGGTACGACGGCTGTGCGTGGATCTCACGCGGACTCCTTCTGCGAGGGGGGTACCGGCGGCTGGGTGAGCCGTCCGGGCAGAGCAAGCAGTGCGCAGAACGGGGTGAAGAGTGTCAGGAGTCGGCCATCTCTGTCAGGACCGCGTCAACAACTTGGCCGGAATTCGTTCGTTGCCGGAAGATGCGTGTTCGTTAAGCGGACGTTTCGCGGATCTTCACGCGGACGTGCCAAGGGGGGCCCGGAGGGCCCGGACGACTGGAAAGCGCAGGGCGCGTCGGGGTTACGCACGAGTGAGCGCGGTGCGGCACGAATGTGAACAAGCGGAAAGTTCCCACCTGTCGAGACGGTCTGTGAGTGTGGCGCGATCCCGGTGGTCCGCCCCCGGACACAGGGGGCGGACCACCGGGGCTTCCAAAACACGTCCCAGGGGTCAGGCGAGGCTCTCGCGCCAGGCGCGGTGCAGTCCGGCGAACCGGCCCGTGCCGCCGATGAGTTCGGCCGGGGCGCCGTCCTCCACGATCCGCCCCCGCTCCATCACGAGCACCCGGTCCGCCACCTCCACGGTCGACAGGCGGTGCGCGATCACCACGGCGGTGCGGCCGTGCAGCACGGTGTCCATGGCCTGCTGGACCGCGCGCTCGCCCGGGATGTCCAGCGAACTGGTCGCCTCGTCGAGGATCAGCACCGCCGGGTCGGCCAGCAGCGCCCGGGCGAACGCCACCAACTGGCGCTGACCGGCCGAGATCCGGCCGCCCCGCTTGCGTACGTCGGTGTCGTAGCCGTCGGGCAGACCGGTGATGAAGTCGTGCGCGCCGATCGCCTTCGCCGCCTGCTCGATCTCCTCGCGGCTCGCTTCCGGGCGGCCGATCGCGATGTTCTCCGCGACCGTCCCGGAGAACAGGAACGCCTCCTGGGTCACCATCACCACCCCGCGCCGCAGTTCGGGCGTGGCGAGGTCCCGCAGGTCGACGCCGTCCAGCAGGACCCGGCCCTCGGTCGGGTCGTAGAACCGGGCCAGCAGCTTGGCCAGCGTCGACTTGCCGGCGCCCGTGGAGCCGACCACCGCCACCGTCTGCCCCGCCGGAACGGTCAGGTCGAACCGGGGCAGCACCTCGCCACCCGTCCGGTACGCGAAGGCCACCCCGTCGAAGACCACCTCGCGGCCCGGCTCACCGCCCGCACGCGGCGGCAGCTCCCGGGGCTCCAGGGCCTGAGGCACGGTGGGCGTCTGGGCCAGCAGGCCGGCGATCTTCCCCACGGAGGCGGCGGCCGACGCGAAGGAGTTGAGGAACATGCTGAGCCGGTCGATCGGGTCGTAGAGCCGCCGCAGATAGAGCACCACCGCGGCCAGCACCCCGAGCGCGAGATCGCCGGAGGCGACGCGGTACGCGCCCCACAGCACGATTCCGGCCACCGCCGTGTTGGCGACCAGCCGTGAGCCGACGACGTAACGCGCGTTCTCCAGCGTCGCGTCGCCGTTGGTGACGCGGTGACGTGTGTTCAGCTCCCGGAACACGGCGTCGTTGACCGGCTCGCGGCGGAACGCCTGGACCGGCCGGATGCCGTTCATGGTCTCAGCGAACTTCACGACGACCGAGGCGATCGCCGTGGAACGGGCGGCGAAGATCACCGCGGAGCGCTTCCGGTAGAGCCGCACCAGCAGATACAGCGGCAGGAAGGACGCCACGGCGGCCGCGCCCGTCGCCAGGTCGAGCCAGAGCAGGATCACGGCGATGGAGGCGAACGAGAGGATGACGTAGATCAGCTCCTGGAGGCCCTCCTCCAGCAGTTCCCGCAGCGACTCCAGGTCCGTGGTGGACCGCGAGATCAGCCGCCCCGAGGTGTACCGCTCGTGGAAGTCCACGCTCAGCGCCTGCGCGTGGCGGAAGATCCGGCCGCGCAGGTCGATCAGGACGTCCTGGCTGACCCGCGCGGACACCCGGACGAAGGCGTACTGCAGGGCGCCGGCACCGGCCGAGCAGAGCGCGTAGCCCAGCGCCACGGCGATCAGCGGCCCGTAGTCGTTGTCGCGGAAGGCGGGCACCCCGCTGTCGATGGCGTACGCGACCAGCAGCGGGCCCGCCTGTACCGCGGCCTGCTGCAACAGGATGATCAGGGCGGCCACCGCCACCCGCCCCCGCATCGGCCGCAGCAGCGATCCGAGCAGCCGCCCGGTCGCGCCGCGCGGGGTCGGCAGGTCGTCGCGGTCGAAGGGGTCGCCGGCCTTCCCGGCGGGGGCCTCCCGCTCGTCCTCGTCGCCGCCCGGTTCCGCCGGCCGTCCGGTCGTGGTGCTGGTCATCGGGTGCTGCCCTCCTCGGCAGGGGCCTTCGCGCCCAGGGGTTCGTCGTCGGTCTGCGGTGCGGGTACGGGTGCGTCCTCGCGCGGGCGGCCCACCGCGTCCCCGCCCTCGGGGAGGCCACCGCCGTCCGGCCGGTCCGCGCCCGACATCAGCCAGGCGTACTCCGCGCTGGTGCGCAGGAGTTCCTGGTGGGTGCCGACCGCGGTGATCCGGCCCTCGGACAGCAGCGCCACCCGGTCCGCGAGCATCACGGTGGACGGCCGGTGCGCGACCACCACCGCCGTGGTCTCCGCCAGGACCTGGCGCAGCGCCGCCTCCACCAGGGTCTCCGTGTGCACGTCGAGCGCCGAGAGCGGGTCGTCGAGGACCAGGAAGCGTGGCCGGCCCACCACGGCCCGGGCCAGGGCGAGGCGCTGGCGCTGGCCGCCCGACAGGCTCAGGCCCTGCTCGCCGACCTCCGTGCCGACGCCGTGCGGCAGGTCGTGGACGAAGTCGGCCTGGGCCACCGAGAGCGCCCGCAGCAGCTCCTCCTCGTCCGCGTTCCCGGCGCCCATCCGCACGTTCTCGCCGACGCTCGCCGAGAAGAGCGTCGGCTCCTCGAACGCCACCGACACCAGCTCGCGCAGCCGGGCGCGGGGCATCGCGGTGATGTCCTCGCCGTCCAGGGTGATCCGCCCGGCGGTCGCCTCGTACAGCCGGGGCACCAGCGAGGTGAGCGTGGTCTTGCCGGAGCCGGTCGCGCCGACCAGGGCCATCGTCTCGCCCGGCCGGATGCGCAGGTCGATCCCGGCCAGCACGGGCGCCGAGCCCTCCTCCGCGTCGGGATAGCGGAACTCGACGCCCTCGAAGACCATGCCGCCCGCCTCGGGGGCGCCGTTCGCGGCCGACTGCCCGGTGTCCTCCTCCTCGGCGACGTCCATCACCTCGAAGAACCGCTCGGTCGCCGTCGCCGTCTCCTGGCTCATCGCCAGCAGGAAGCCGATCGACTCGACGGGCCAGCGCAGCGCGAGCGCCGTGGACAGGAACGCGACCAGGGTGCCCGCGGACAGGTCGCCGTTCGCGACCTCGATGGTGCCGCACACCAGCGCCGCCCCGATCGCGAGTTCGGGCAGCGTGGTGATGAGGGCCCAGATCCGGGCGAGCAGCCGGGCCTTGCCCAGCTCCGTGTCGCGCAGCCGGGAGGCGAGGTCCCGGAAGGCGCCGGCCTGGCTGCGGTGGCGGCCGAAGCCCTTGATGATGCGGATGCCGAGGACACTCTCCTCGACCACCGTCGTCAGGTCGCCGACCTGGTCCTGGGCCAGCCGCGCGACCTTCGCGTACTTCGCCTCGAAGGCCGAGCAGATGATCATGAGCGGCACGACCGGGGCGAGCAGCACCAGGCCCAGCGTCCACTCCTGGACCAGCAGCACCACGAACCCGACGAGGATCGTGGTGGCGTTGACCAGCAGAAAGGTCAGCGGGAAGACCAGGAACATGCGCACCAGCATCAGGTCCGTCGTCCCGCGCGACAGCAACTGCCCCGACGGCCAACGGTCGTGGAAGGCCACCGGCAGCCGTTGCAGATGCCTGTAGAGGTCGGCGCGCATCGACGCCTCGACCCCCGCCAGCGGACGCGCCACCATCCACCGCCGCACCCCGAACAGCACCGCCTCCAGGAGGCCGAGCAGCAGCAGGTACAGCGCGCCGAGCCAGACCCCGCCCGGGTCCCGGTCCGCGACCGGGCCGTCGACGATCCACTTCAGGACGAGCGGGATCACGAGGCCCAGGCAGGAGGCGACGATCGCCACCAGGGCCGCGCCGAAGAGCCGGTTCCGTACCGGCCTCACATACGGCCACAGCCGCAACAGGGAGCGTACGGCGGACCGGTCCTTGGGCTCTACATGTTCCTGGCGCATCAGGGTGAGCCTACGATGCGTCCGGATAGCGGTCCTGCGGTTTTATCCCGCCACCGGACCAACGGCCGACCCGCGCCCCCTAAGGGTCGTAGGGGACATCAACCGATCGGCTGATGCCGGTCCGAGCGCGATGGCCGATACCGCCGCCGGCCCGCCGCGCGGATGCTCGTGCCATGGCAATCATCGAAGCGAACGGGGTGCGCAAGGCCTACGCCGGCCGCCCCGTGGTCGACGGGGTCTCCTTCGCCGTCGACGAGGGGGAGATCTTCGGGATTCTCGGCCCCAACGGCGCGGGCAAGACCACCACCGTCGAGTGCGTCGCGGGGCTGCGGGTCCCCGACGCCGGCACCGTCCGGGTCGCCGGCCTGGACCCGGTCGCCGACCGCGAGCGGGTGACCGGACTGCTCGGCACCCAGCTCCAGGAGAGCGAACTCCAGCCCAAGATCACCGTACGGGAGGCGCTGGACCTGTACAGCGCGTTCTACCCCGAGCCCGCCGACTGGCGCCCGCTCGCCGAACGGCTCGGCCTGCACGACAGGCTGGACACCCGCTTCCACCGGCTCTCCGGCGGCCAGAAGCAGCGCCTGTCCATCGCGCTCGCCCTCGTCGGCCGGCCCCGCGTCGTCATCCTCGACGAGCTGACCACCGGCCTGGACCCCCGCGCCCGGCGCGACACCTGGCAGCTGATCGAGGACGTGCGGGACGGCGGCGTCACCGTCGTGCTCGTCACCCACTTCATGGAGGAGGCCCAGCGCCTCTGCGACCGCATCGCCGTCATCGACAAGGGGCGCGTCGTCGCGCTCGACACCCCGGCCGGTCTCGTCGCCGGCGCCGACGGCTCCACGGTCATCTCCTTCACGCCCTCCGAGCCGCTGCCCGACGCCGGACTCGCGGGCCTGCCCGGTGCGGTGTCGTACGAGACCGAGGGCGGCCGGGTCGTCATCAACGGCACCGACGAGACCGTCAACGCCGTCATCTCGCTGCTGGCCAGGCGCGGCGTCACCGCGCACCGCCTCCGCGTCGCCGAAGCCACCCTCGACGACGCCTTCCTCGACCTCACCGGCCCCGCCGACGGGCGCGGACCCACAGAAAGGGCAACCTGAGATGGCCACAGCGCACACCGCCCCCGCCGCCGCGCCCCGCACCGCCGTGCCCGGCGCGACGCTCGCCGTCCTCAAGTCGGAGACCCGGCTCTTCCTCCGCGAACCCGGCAGCCTCTTCTGGATCGTGGTCTTCCCGACCGTGCTCCTGGTGATCCTCGGCCTCGTCCCGTCCTTCCGGGAGCACGACGACGGGCTCGGCGGCCGGCGCGTCATCGACCTGTACGTGCCCGTCGCGGTGCTGCTCGCACTGATCATGTCCGGGCTCCAGGCGATGCCGCCCGTCCTGACCGGCTACCGCGAACGCGGCATCCTGCGCCGCATGTCCACCACCCCGGTGCGGCCCTCCGCCCTGCTCGGCGCGCAGATCGCGCTGCACGGCGCGGCCGCGCTCGTCTCCGCCCTGCTGGTCATCACCGTCGGCCGGACCGCCTTCGGAGTGCGGCTGCCCGACCAGCCGTTCGGCTATCTGCTGGCGCTGCTGCTCGCGGTCGCCTGCGTCCTCGCCCTCGGCTCGCTGATCTGCTCCGTCTCCCGTACGACGAAGATCTCCGCCGCCGTCGGCTCGGTCGTGTACTTCGCGATGATGTTCACCGCGGGTGTCTGGGTCCCGGTGCAGGCCATGCCGGACGCGCTCCGCCGCGTCGTCCAGGCCACCCCCTTCGGCGCCGCGTCCCAGGCGCTGGACCAGGCGGCCCGGGGCGGCTGGCCGGGCTGGGGCCACCTCGGCGCGGTCGCCGCGTGGGCGGTGGTCGCGGGCTGGGCCGCCAACCGTACGTTCCGCTGGCAGTAGAAGGGGGCCCGGGGTGCGGGGGAGACTGGCGGCCATGAGCGCACAGGTCACGACGGCCGAGCAGTGGTGGGGGCGGTTCTTCCGGTACGGCCCGTACGGGCTGCTCGGCCTGGCCGCCATCGTCTCGGCCGTCTCCCGGAACCTTGTCATGTCCCCGGCCGACGAGCGCGCCGCCATGGTCCTCCTCCCGGCGGCGCTCCTCCTCCAGCTGTGGTGGTCCCGGAGCGCCCCCGGCGGGGCCCGGCGCACCGGCGTGTACTACTTCACCGCCCGCACCCTGCTGGCCCTCGGGCTCACCTGGTGCAACCCCTTCTTCTCCATCTACGCGGTGCTCGGCTACTTCGACGCCGCCCGGGTGCTCCCCGAGCGCGGCATCCGGCCCGGCCTGCTCGCGGTCGCCGTCATCATGGCGGGCGCGCAGAGCGGCAGCCCCCTGCCGCCCGCCACCCTGATGAACTGGGTCGTCTTCGGCGTCGTGCTCGCCGTGCACGCGACCCTCACCATGATCTTCGCCCAGATCGGGGTCCGGGAGGCCGAGCAGGACCAGGCCCGGACCGCCACCATCAGCGCCCTGGAGTCCGCCAACGCCCGCCTGGAGCAGGCCCTCGCGGAGAACGCCGGACTCCACGCCCAGCTCCTCGTCCAGGCCCGCGAGGCCGGGGTGGCCGACGAGCGGCGCCGGCTGGCCGCGGAGATCCACGACACCATCGCCCAGGGCCTCACCGGCATCATCGCCCAGCTCCAGGCCGCCGGCTCCACCGCCGACACCGACCCGGGCCTCGCCCGCGAACACCTGGTCCGGGCCGCCGACCTGGCCCGGCACAGCCTGGGCGAGGCCCGCCGCTCCGTGCACAACCTGCTGCCCGCCGCCCTGGAGCACGACGACCTGCCCGGCGCACTCGGGAAGACGGTCACCACCTGGTCCCGGCGCACCGGTGTACGCGCCGAGTTCACCGTCACCGGCACCGTCGAACCCCTCCACGACGAGGTCGGCGCCACCCTGCTCCGCATAGCCGAGGAGGCCCTGGCCAACGCCGGCCGGCACGCGGAGGCGTCCCGGGCCGGGGTCACCCTCTCCTACATGGGCGACGAGATCACCCTCGACGTCCGCGACGACGGCCGCGGCTTCGACCCGGCGGCGCTGCCCCCGTACCGGGGCGCCGGCGGCTTCGGACTCGGCGGGATGCGCTCCCGCGCCGAACGCATCGCGGGCACCGTCGAGGTGGAGACCGGACCCGGCCTCGGCACGGCGGTCTGCGCCCGCGTCCCGATGGTGCCGCACGCCCGGGACGCCGCCTGACGCCCCGGGACCGTCCCGTACGGTGTGCGTCATGGACCGGGAACCCGCGCGCGTCATCACGCTGATCGTCGTCGACGACCACCCCGTCGTACGGGACGGACTGCGCGGGATGTTCGCCGCCGCACCGGAGTTCCGGGTGCTCGGGGAGGCGGCCGACGGGGTCGAGGGCGTCGAGATGGCAGCCCGGCTCGACCCCGACGTGGTGCTGATGGACCTCCGGATGCCGGGCGGCGGCGGGGTCGCCGCGATCACCGAGCTGACCCGGCGCGGCGCCCGCTCCAAGGTCCTCGTCCTCACCACGTACGACACCGACTCCGACACCCTGCCCGCGATCGAGGCGGGCGCGACCGGCTACCTCCTCAAGGACGCGCCCCGCGAGGAGCTGTTCACCGCCGTCCGGGCCGCCGCCGAGGGCCGGACCGTGCTCTCACCGGCCGTCGCCTCCCGGCTCGTCTCGGCCGTACGCGCCCCGGCCGCCGCCGGCAACGAGACGCTGTCCGCCCGCGAGCGCGAGGTGCTGACGCTGGTCGCCCGGGGGACCTCCAACCGGGAGATCGCCGCCGGACTGTTCATCAGCGAGGCCACCGTGAAGACCCACCTCACGCATCTGTTCGCCAAGCTGGGCGTCAAGGACCGGGCAGCCGCCGTGGCCGCCGGCTACGAGCGCGGCGTCCTCGGCTAAGACAGGTCCTAGCTAGGGGGCGTCCTCACTCCCGTACGCGCAGCAGCAGCACCGAACGCTCCGGCACCGTCAGCCGCTCGCCGCCCCGGTGGACCGTGCCCGGCGCCTCGGCCTGGTCGTCGCGCGAGGTGTCCAGGACCAGTTCGTACGCCTGCGCCCACGGTGGCCCCGGCAGCAGGAACCGGGCCGGGAGGTGGCCCGCGTGCAGGACGGCCAGGAAGCTGTCGTCGGTCACCTGCTCACCGCGGGCGTCCCGGCCCGGGATGTCCCGGCCGGAGAGGTAGAGCCCGACCGTCGCGGCCGGCGCGTACCAGTCGGACTCGGTCATCTCCGCGCCCTCGCCGGTGAACCACGCCAGGTCCCGCAGCCCGTCCGGGGCCTGCGGCCGGCCGGAGAAGAACGCCCGCCGGCGCAGCACGGGATGGCGGTGGCGCAGCGAGAGAACCCGGGCGGTCAGCGCGGTCAGCTCCCGCCACTCGGGCTGTTCCAGGAGCGACCAGTCCACCCAGCCGGTCTCGTTGTCCTGGCAGTACGCGTTGTTGTTGCCGCCCTGGGTGCGGCCCATCTCGTCGCCGGCCACCAGCATCGGCACCCCGGTCGACAGGAGCAGCGTGGTGAGCAGGTTGCGCAGCTGCCGGCGCCGCAGCGCGTTGACGTCCGCGTCGTCCGTCTCGCCCTCGGCGCCGCAGTTCCACGCCCGGTTGTCCGAGGTGCCGTCCCGGTTGTCCTCGCCGTTGGCCTCGTTGTGCTTGCCCTGGTAGCTCACCAGGTCGCGCAGGGTGAACCCGTCGTGCGCGGTGACGAAGTTGACCGAGGCGTACGGGCGCCGCCCGCCCCAGGCGTACAGGTCGCTGGAGCCGGTCAGCCGGTAGCCGAGGTCCCGTACGTCGGGCAGCGCGCCGCGCCAGAAGTCCCGCACGGTGTCCCGGTAGTGGTCGTTCCACTCGGTCCACAGCGGCGGGAAGGCGCCCACCTGGTAGCCGCCGTTGCCCACGTCCCAGGGTTCGGCGATGAGCTTGACCCGGCGCAGCACCGGGTCCTGGGCGATCACCGCGAGGAACGGGGAGAGCATGTCGACGTCGTGCATGGAGCGGGCGAGCGCCGCCGCGAGGTCGAAGCGGAAGCCGTCGACGCCCATCTCGGTCACCCAGTACCGCAGCGAGTCGGTGATGAGGCGCAGCACGTTCGGCTGGACGACGTGCAGGGTGTTGCCGCAGCCGGTGTAGTCGGCGTACCGGCGGGCGTCGCCCTGGAGCCGGTAGTAGCCGCGGTTGTCGATGCCGCGCAGGGAGAGCATCGGGCCCAGCTCGCCCGCCTCCGCGGTGTGGTTGTAGACGACGTCGAGGATGACCTCGATGCCCGCGTCGTGCAGGGCCCGGACCATCCGTTTGAACTCGCCGACCTGCCCGCCCGCCGTGCCGCTCGCCGAGTAGCCGGCGTGCGGGGCGAAGTAGCCGATCGAGTTGTAGCCCCAGTAGTTGCGCAGGCCGCGCCGCAGCAGATGGTCCTCGTGGGCGAACTGGTGCACCGGCAGCAGCTCCACGGCCGTCACCCCGAGGCGCTTCAGATGGCCGGTCGCCGCCGGGTGGGCGAGCCCGGCGTAGGTGCCGCGCAGCTCCTCGGGGATGCCGGGGTGGCGCCGGGTGAAGCCCTTGACGTGCAGTTCGTAGATGACGGAGTCCGCCCAGGGCGTCTTCGGCCTGCGGTCGTCGGCCCAGTCGTCGTCGTCATGGACGACGACCCCTTTGGGGACGTACGGGGCGGAGTCCCGTTCGTCGCGGACGGTGTCGGCGACCTGCTGGTCGGGCCAGTCCCTCACATGGCCGTACGCCTCGGCCGGAAGGGTGAATTCGCCGTCCACGGCCCGGGCGTAGGGATCGAGGAGGAGCTTCGCCGCGTTCCACCGGGCGCCCGTCCACGGGTCCCACCGTCCGTGCACCCGGTAGCCGTACCGCCGGCCCGGCCGTACCCCGGGTACGAAGCCGTGCCAGATCTCGTGGGTGAGCTCCGTGAGGGCGAGCCGGGTCTCCGTGCCGTCCTCGTCGAAGAGGCACAGTTCGACGGCTTCCGCGCCGCCCGCCCACAGGGCGAAATTGGTGCCCGCGACCCCGTCCGGGCCGGTCCTGAAGCGGGCTCCGAGGGGCATCGGCGCCCCCGGCCACACCGCGGGCGGGCACGGTCCGGGAGCGGGGGCGGCGGCCCGCTCCACTACGGCCCCGGTCGTCGCCGCGTCCGTCCTCGGCACTGCCTCCTGCTCGGCTGCGCTCGACACCTGCTCGCCTCCCGCGGCTCGTGGGACCGGCACCGGAAAGGGGGCGCGCGGCGTCCCGGCCGCGGCTCCCCGAGTGTGGTCGTCCCCTGTGTTCTGCCCACCGGGCGGCACCCACTCACGTTTCCCCCGACCGGCCCCCGTCGTTGGGGGGACGTGACTCACGTAGCGAAGAAGGCAGGGGCGAGGGCCCTTCGTTTGGATCAGGCCGGGCCGGGAGTGCTCGCCGTACTGGTCCTCCTGGCCGTGCTGACGGGCTGTTCGGGAACCGGTTCGTTCATGGGCGGGAAGCCGAGGTCGCCGCAGGAGGCGATCCGGATCACCCCGGCCGACCGGGCCGAGGACGTCCGGGCGGACGAACGGCTGGAGGTGGAGGTCCCCGACGGCCGGCTGGAGAGCGTCCGGGTGCGGCGGATCGAGGACGCGCAGGAACAGGAGGTACCGGGCCGGATCGCCGAGGACGGCAGGTCGTGGGCGCCGAAGAAGGGCGCGCGGCTGGGGCTGGCCGCGAAGTACAGCGTGGACGCGGTCGCCGTGGACGGCGGCGGCCACCGCGCGGCCCGCCACACCACGTTCACCACCGCGGTCCCCAAGGACCGCTTCATCGGGTACTTCAAGCCGGAGAACCGCTCGACCGTGGGCACCGGCATGATCGTGTCCTTCGAGTTCAACCGCCCGGTCACCCGGCGTGCGGCGGTGGAGCGGGCGATCCGGGTGACCGCCGATCCGCCGGTGGCGGTGGCCGGGCACTGGTTCGGGAAGACCCGGCTCGACTTCCGCCCGGCCGCCTACTGGGAGCCCGGCACCGAGGTCACCGTGGACATCGGGCTGGCCGACGTGGAGGGGGCGCCGGGGGTGTACGGCAGCCAGCGCAAGACCGTGCGGTTCACGGTGGGCCGGGAGCAGATCTCCCGGGTGGACTCGGAGGCGCACACCATGGAGGTGCGCCGGGACGGGCGGCTCGTCTCCACGGTCCCAATCACCGCGGGCTCCCCGACGACCACCACGTACAACGGCAAGATGGTGGTCAGCGAGATGCACGAGGTGACGCGGATGGACGGTCGGACCGTGGGCTTCGGTGGCGAGTACGACATCAAGGACGTGCCGCACGCCATCCGGCTGACGAAGTCCGGCACCTTCCTCCACGGCAACTACTGGTCCGACGAGGAGGTGTTCGGCTCCACCAACGTCAGCCACGGCTGCATCGGGCTGCGGGACGTCCAGGGCGGCAGCGGCTCGACCCCGGCCGGCTGGTTCTTCGACCGCACCCTCATCGGGGACGTCGTCGAGGTGGTCAATTCCCCGGACAAGACGGTCGCACCGGACAACGGGCTCGGCGGCTGGAACCTCGGCTGGGCCCGGTGGCGGGCGGGTTCCGCGCTCCGGTAGGGCATGTCCTGGTGGTGCGGGGGCAACCCCGCGGCCACTTGGGACGGAACGGTGACATTCCCGGGAAGATCTACCCACAGTCGATGTGATTATCTCTTTGCTGAGCGCGCATTGTGCAGCGCGCGGGGGTGGGAACCCACGGGTTCCCGTGGCCTCGGCGGGGCCGGGCCGTGTGAGGGGAGACGACCACATTGAACGGGCAGCCGATATCGGGGACATCGGCCGGGGGCGGCAGGCGGCGTGTGCGGAGGGCGACCGGTCTGCCGGCCCTGGCGGTCGGTGCGCTGTTGCTGCTGGTGACGGCGTGCGGCGGGGGAGACGCCGAGGGCGGAGCCGGCGACGGCAAGGCCGACGGGGTCAAGGAGGACACCAGCGCCTCGCAGGCGGTGGTGACCGTCGCGCCCAAGGACGGGACCGACGACGTCGCCACGAGCGGGGCACTGAAGGTCACGGCCGCGCAGGGCAAGCTGACCGTCGTCAAGGTCTCGGACCCCAAGGGTGGCGACGTCGAGGGGAAGATCGCGGCGGACGGCGCGAGCTGGGTGCCCGACCAGCACCTGGCCTCGGCGACCAAGTACAAGGTCCACGCGGTGGCCAAGGACGCGAAGGGCCGTGAGTCCGCCAAGGACACCACCTTCACCACGCTCGTCCCGAAGAACACCTTCATCGGCCAGTACACCCCGGAGGACGGCTCGACGGTCGGCGTCGGCATGCCCGTCTCCATCCACTTCACCCGGGGCATCACCGACCCGGAGGCCGTCGAGAAGGCCATCGAGGTGACCGCCGAGCCCGCCGTCCCCGTCGAGGGCCACTGGTTCGGCAACGACCGGCTGGACTTCCGCCCGGAGGAGTACTGGGCCGCCGGGACCAAGGTGACCGTCGAGCTCAACCTCGACGGCGTGGAGGGGCGGCCCGGCGTCTACGGCAAGCAGGCCAAGACCGTCTCGTTCACCGTCGGCCGCAGCCAGGTCAGCACCGTCGACGCGGACACGCACCGGATGAAGGTCGTCCGTGACGGCAAGCAGATCAAGGACATCCCGATCTCGGCGGGCGCCCCGGCCACCACCACGTACAACGGCCAGATGGTCATCAGCGAGAAGCTGCGGGTGACCCGGATGAACGGCGACACCGTCGGCTTCGGCGGCGAGTACGACATCAAGGACGTGCCGCACGCGATGCGCCTGTCCACCTCGGGCACCTTCATCCACGGCAACTACTGGGGCGGCTCCGGGGTCTTCGGCAACGCCAACACCAGCCACGGCTGCGTCGGCCTCCAGGACCAGCGCGGCGGCGGCGACTCGTCCATGCCGGCCGCCTGGTTCTTCGACCACTCGCTCATCGGCGACGTCGTGGTCGTCAAGAACTCCCACGACAAGACGATCAGCCCGGACAACGGCCTCAACGGCTGGAACATGAGCTGGTCGGAGTGGACCAAGTAGGTCCCCCACCACACACCCCGGCGGGCCCGGTACCGAGATCCACGGTGCCGGGCCCGCCCGCGTCCGCCGTGACCAACGGCACCGCCCCCGGCCCGTGCCGCCCCCCGTGCGCCGGTCGGTCTAACCTGCACCCCATGACCGTAACCCTCGAAGTAAGCGACGGCGTCGGCACCATCCGCCTCGACCGCCCGCCGATGAACGCCCTGGACGTCGCGACCCAGGACCGGCTGCGAGAACTCGCCGAAGAGGCGTCCCGGCGCGACGACGTGCGCGCCGTGGTGCTCTACGGCGGCGAGAAGGTGTTCGCGGCGGGCGCGGACATCAAGGAGATGCAGGCCATGGACCACGCGGCGATGGTGCTGCGGTCCAAGGCGCTCCAGGACTCCTTCACCGCCGTCGCCCGCATCCCCAAGCCCGTCGTCGCGGCCGTCACCGGCTACGCGCTCGGCGGCGGCTGCGAGCTGGCCCTCTGCGCGGACTTCCGCATCGCCGGGGAGAACGCGAAGCTCGGCCAGCCGGAGATCCTGCTCGGCCTCATCCCGGGCGCCGGCGGCACCCAGCGGCTCGCCCGGCTGGTGGGCCCCGCCAAGGCCAAGGACCTCATCTTCACCGGCCGCCACGTCAAGGCCGAAGAGGCCCTGACGATGGGCCTGGTGGACCGCGTGGTGCCCGCCGCCGAGGTCTACGAGCAGGCGCACGCATGGGCGGCCAAGCTGGCGAAGGGGCCGGTGCTGGCCCTGCGCGCGGCCAAGGAGGCGGTGGACGCCGGACTGGAGACCGACATCGACACGGGCCTCACGATCGAGCGCACGTGGTTCGCCGGTCTGTTCGCCACGGAGGACCGGGAGCGCGGAATGCGCAGCTTCGTGGAGGAGGGTCCGGGCAAGGCGAAGTTCCTCTGACCGAACGCCGGTTGAGAACGACAACGGGGGCGTTCATCCGTGCGGGCGGATTAGCGGAACCTTAAGGGAACCTTAAGAAGCTCCGCGCCCGGCCCGTCGGCGAACCCGACCGGAAGCGCCGTTGGCGCAGGTCAGAAGGGGTATTCTAAGAGGCATTCTGCCCCTGGCATATGCCATCCCCCCCTCGGGGGACGGCTGATTACGGGTCGGGGATTCCCCCGGAACGGCCCCGGAAGGCCCGCCGTGCGGCCATGATGGTGTGCATGGCGGGCCTGGAGGGTGTGGAGCAGCCGCGACCGCGCAGCAGCGCGACAGCGGCACGGAGAATGCCGGCCGTCGAGGACGAACAAGCGTTCAAAGCGCTGGAGTTGTTCGGAAACCCGACGGAGGAGGAAGTCCGGCTGCCCTCCCGTCCGGAGTCCGCGGCCACCGCCCGCCGGCTCACCTCGTGCGTCGTCCTCCACCAGTGGGCGCTCTCCCCGCAGGCCGCCGAACACGCCGTCCTGCTCGTCTCCGAACTGGTCGGGAACGCCGTGCGGCACACCGGCGCCCGGGTTTTCGGGCTGCGCATGCTCCGCCGTCGCGGCTGGATCAGGATCGAGGTGCGCGACCCCTCGCGCGGCCTGCCGTGCCTCATGCCGGTCCGGGAGATGGACATCAGCGGCCGGGGCCTCTTCCTCGTGGACAAGCTCTCCGACCGGTGGGGCGTGGACCTCTTACCCCGGGGCAAGACCACCTGGTTCGAGATGCGCATCTCCGACCGCTGACCTCCCCCGCGCGGCCGCCCGGCAAGACAGAAGCCCCCGTGTCGGCCGTGGTACGGCGCCTCGGGGGCTTCTGTGGGGGACCGTGAAATGGGGGGTGTGTTCACGGCCGCTCATGACGACCTGGCCCGGGTCAATGGGGGTCGTGCCACCGACTATGGCAGACGGACGACTCCATAGCCAAAGCCTCGAATGCCTCATTCTTTGCCTTCTTTGGACAATTCAGCGAGGAAACGTAGGTGTGTTGGGTCACTTGCCTGGAAATCCATGAATATCCATGAGTATCCACGCATGATCCATTGGTCGTCCAGGATGTGGACGGCCTGCATGGTGGTGGTCCGCCGGGGGAGTCGGCGGAGTCGGCCGGGATTTTCCGGTCATATCGCCCTACTGTGCAGCCATGGACGCCTCCCACGCACCGGTGCACCGCCGCCACGCCCTGCGGGCGGGAGCCGCCGCGGCCGTCGCCCTCACCGCCGGCTGCCAGGAGCGCGACCCCGGTACGCCCACCCCGGCCGCCACCCGCACGGTCGCCGCGAAGCCCGCCGCCACCGCCGCCGGAGCGCACGCCCCCGCCCCCGTCCCGCGCCGCTTCCCCGGGCAGCCGGCCCAGATCACCAGCGGCCCCCGCGACCGCGCCCGCGTCGCCCTCACCTTCCACGGCCAGGGCGACCCGGCCGTCGCCAGGACCGTGCTCGGCGAGGCCGAACGCGCCGGGGCCCGGGTCACCGTCCTCGCCGTGGGCAGCTGGCTCGACGAACACCCCGAGATGGCCCGCCGCATCCTCGACGGCGGCCACGACCTCGGCAACCACACCCAGCACCACATCGACATCTCCGCGCTCGACGAGACACGGGCGTACGCGGAGATCACCGGCTGCGCCCAGCGGCTGCGCCGGCTCACGGGCTCCATCGGCACCTGGTTCCGCCCCTCGCGCGGCCAGTACGCCACCCCGCTCGTCCAGCGGCTCGCCGCCCGGGCGGGCTACCCGCACGTCCTCTCGTACGACGTGGACTCCCTCGACTTCACCTCGCCCGGCGCCGCGGCCGTCACCCGCAAGGTGGCCGGGGAGATCCGCAACGGATCGGTGGTGAGCCTGCACTTCGGCTACGCGGACACGGTCGCCGCGCTGCCCCTCCTCCTCACTGAAATCGACCGCCGCGGACTGCGCGCGGTGACGACCACGGAGCTGCTGACCTGATGCCTCCCACCACGACCCCACGCACCGCCGTCCTCCTCGGCGGGGTCCTGCTCGCCGTGCTCTCCGGCTGCGGAACCCCCGCGCAGAGGACGGCCGCCACCACCGCGTCCGCGACCCCGAGCGTCCGGGCCCGGCAGGTCACCCCGCCCGAGCCCCCGGGGCTGGCCGGCATGCCGCCGGTGCTGGACCCGGAGAACGTGTACGCGGCCGACGCGCCCGGCAAGCTCTCGCCGGTCGTCAAGGACTTCCCGTCCCGCGTCTACGTGCCCAACACCAACTCCGACACCGTCTCGGTCATCGACCCCGCCACGTACAAGGTCATCGAGACCATCCCGGTCGGCCGGCAGCCGCAGCACGTCGTGCCGTCCTGGGACCTCAAGACGCTCTGGGTCAACAACGACCTCGGCGACAGCCTCACCCCGATCGACCCGGCGACCGGGAAGCCCGGGAAGACGGTCGCGGTATCCGACCCGTACAACCTCTACTTCACGCCCAACGGCAAGTACGCCATCGTGATGGCCTCCATGGACCGCGAGCTGGTCTTCCGGGACGCGCACACCATGAAGACGGCCAAGACCGTGCCGGTCAGCTGCGCGGGCGTCAACCACGCCGACTTCTCCGCCGACGGCCGGTACTTCATCGTCTCCTGCGAGTTCTCCGGCGAACTCCTCAAGGTCGACACCGAGAAGATGAAGGTCGTCGCCCAGCAGAAGCTGCCGTTCGAGGGCGCCATGCCGCAGGACGTGAAGCTGTCCCCGGACGGCGGCACGTTCTACATCGCGGACATGAAGGCCGACGGGATGTGGGTGCTGGACGGCGAGAAGTTCACCACCCCGAAGCTGCTGCCGACCGGCAAGGGCTGCCACGGGCTCTACGTCAGCCGCGACGCCAAGGAGATGTACATCTCCAACCGGGGCGAGGGCTCGGTCTCCGTCTTCGACTTCGCGCACAAGAAGCTGGCGAAGAAGTGGCACCTGCCGAACGGCGGCAGCCCGGACATGGGCGGGGTCTCCGCCGACGGCAAGGTCCTCTGGCTGGCCGGGCGTTACGACGCCGAGGTGTACGCCATCGACACCGCCACCGGCAAGCAGCTCGCCCGCATCCCCGTGGGCAGCGGACCGCACGGCCTCGCCGTCTACCCCCAGCCCGGCCGCTACTCCCTCGGCCACACCGGAGTCTTCCGCTGACCACCGGTCCGCACACCGACCGGCCGCCTCCGAGGCCCCTCGGGGCGCCGGTTAATCTGAGCCCCGTCAGACAGTCATACGAAGGGGCGAACAGTGGCGGACATCGAGTCGGCGCGCAAGGCGTTCGAGCGGTACGACCTGAACGGCGACGGGTTGATCTCGGCCGCCGAGTACAAGAGCGTCATGGCTCAGCTGGGTGACCCCTACGTCACCGAGCCGGTCGCGCAGGCCGTGATCAACTCCCACGACGCGAACGGCGACGGGCTCCTCACGTTCGACGAGTTCTGGGCCGCGCAGAATTAGGGTCTGTCGTTCGGGTCAGGCCGGGGCCCGCGAGCCCGGACCGGCCCGAACGACAGACCCTGAGCCTGATCCCGGGGACGGCGCCGGACGAACGCTCCGGCGCCTCCTCCCTCACCGGTACGGGGGCCAGCCGCGCAGTTCGTCGTCACGCGGGGCCCGTACCAGCGCGGGGGCGCCCGGCCCGAAGCGCATCACCGGGCGCGAGGCGTCCCAGCCCGGCCACCCCGGGTCGCCGTGCGTGGCGAACCGCACCCACGCGGCGTGCATGGAGTCGGCCAGTTCCTGCGGGGCGTCGTACCCCGCGAGCGCGACGGCGTCCGGGCCGCGCAGGGTGTCGAAGACGAAGCCGATCTCCAGCCCGTGGCAGGCACCGAGCCCCTCGACGGGGGAGGGCCAGCCGAACTCGTACAGATGGGTCGTGCCCGGGGCGCGGACGTCGGCCAGCCGGTTCAGCGGCACCCGCAGCAGGACATCGGTGGCGAGCGCGCCGAGCAGTTCGCCGGGCGTGGCCCCGGGCCGGTTGGCGCGGTATGTACGGGTGGTGGCGCGCGGCACCCGGAACTTCAGGAGCGCGAGGCGCAGCCTCGCCCGGGAGAGCCGTTCGGTCAGCCCGCTCGGGACGAACCACAGCCGGTACTCCTCGGTGTTCGACCCCATCAGCAGCCCGACCCCGGACCCGGCCCCGCCGAGCAGGGCCTCCAGGGGGTCGCGGGGCAGCAGCTCGCCGTCCACCACGAGCTGGAAGGAGTGGCCGCCGGTCAGCGGGGAGCCGCCGGCCGTCACCTCGCTCTGCGCGGCCAGCAGCGCGGCCTGGTCCACCCCGGCCAGGCCCCGGGCCGTCGCCGCCACCCCGAGCCGCTTGGCGACGAGCGCGGTGGTCCGCCGGCCCTCGGCCACGGGCAGCGCGGCCGGCACCCCGCTCTGCAGCACCGCCCGCCTGAACAGCCCGCGGGCCCGTGGCGCGGCCAGCAGCGCCCCGACGCCGATGGCGCCCGCCGACTCCCCGCACACCGTGACCCGGTCCGGATCGCCGCCGAACGCCGCGATGTTGTCCCGCACCCAGCCGAGGGCGGCCAGCTGGTCGAGCAGCCCCCGGTTGGCCGGTGCGTCGGGCAGGACACCGAACCCCTCCATGCCCAGCCGGTAGTTGACCGACACGAGCACGACCCCGTCGCGGGCGAACGCCGTCCCGTCGTACAGCGGCAGGGCGGACGAGCCGTGCAGCAGCGAGCCGCCGTGGACCCAGACCAGGACGGGCCGTGCGCCGCGGTCGGGCGCCGGTGTCCACACGTTCAGGTTGAGGCAGTCGTCGCCGGGCACCGAGGGGTCGGCCAGCAGCCGGTTCAGCGGCGGGGTGTACGGCCGCTTGGGCGCGGTCGGCCCGAACGCGGTGGCCGCCCGCACCCCCGTCCAGGGCTCCGGCGGCCCGGTCGGCCCGAAGCGTCGTCCGCCCACCGGGGCGGCTGCGTACGGGATGCCCCGGAACACGGCGATCCCGCGCTCGTGGGTGCCCCGGACGATGCCGTGGACGGTCTCGGCGCGTGGGGCGGGCGGCGGGGGTGGCGCTGTCATGACGTTCCGGCCCTTCCGCGTGCGTCGGGCGTGTTCTCCAGCAGACCACGGACCGGGAGGGGCGGCCAGAGGGGGCCCGCGGCCGCGGGCGGCTTCCGGCACCCACGGCTTCCGGCACCCACGGCTTCCGGCACCCACGGCTTCCGGCCGCCGACGGCTTCCGGCCGCCGACGGGCCCGGGGGTCCGCCGGGGCGGGCGGGGCGAGGAATGTCCGGAAATCGCTGACGCGGGGCCCGCGCCCCGGTCCCGGCCCTCGCCCGCCCTCCCCGTCGGCGGCCGGTCAGGCGGCGAAGTTGCGGGACATGGAGCCGTCCTCGTCGATCTCCGTCAGCTCGGGCCGGGTGTAGCGCTCGGCCCTCGCGTGGTAGTCGAAGTCGCCCCGTACGAGCCCCCGGTAGTCCCGGACACAGCGCTCCAGCGCGGTGCGCGCCGGTCCCTCGATGCCCGCCGCCTCGATCTCCTCGACGAGTTCCTTCTCCGCCCGCTGCACTCGGTCGGCGATACGGCCGAGCAGAATGCCGGCCTCCTCGACCGCCTCCTGGAGTGTGCCGCCCCGGTCACGCTGGATCAGCCGCACGGTGTTGTGCTCATAACCGAGCAATGCCTCCTTCTCGAACGAGCAGATGTCGTTGCAGAGCCCGGAATGGTCGGCGACCGCATTCCGCAGCGCGATATACGCGGGAAGGCTGCGGGCGGATTCCGGCAGGTCGATTCCGGCGGTGATCTCGTGGAGGTCCAGGAAGGGCTGCATCGCCACGGAGTCGCGGCGGTGCTTCACGAAGTCGGCGGTGGTCGGGACATGGCCCGCGGCCCGGTCCACGGCCTCCGCGTAGTACGTCCACAGCCAGGCGGCCGTGTCCCGCCGGAACTGCCGCACCCAGTGCGCCGGCCGGTCCACGCAGGTCCGGGCGAGCAGCTCGTCGAGCGCGTGCTCCATGCGGCCGACGGGGGCGCGGGCGCCGTCGAGCACGTCCACCAGGCGGCCGATCGCGCTCTCGCACCGTCCCGGGTCGCGCCCGGCCGGGCCGTCGTCGAACTCGTCGTCGACGAGGAAGGCCCAGAACAGCCACTGGCAGAAAAGGTCCAGATGCTTCTGTGAGGCCTCGGGGAATATCAGCGAGATCCAGAGTTCCGGACGGGTTCGGATCATTTTCTTGACGGCCACGGGTGACAGGACGAGATCACTGGCCTCGGCCCATTCCCAGGCGGCCTTCTTGGTCTGCTCAACTCCCGGATTGCATCCCGTGCTTTCGAACGGCATGTGGAATTCTGGAAGCGCGATCTTACTCATGGTGCACCTCGTCGAGACGATAAGAACAGGGCAGGGGGATGCGCGAGACGGATACGCGCAGGCGGGAACCGCGGCGGCGAGCGGCGGACGCGCGGCCGGTCGGCGGACGGCCGCCCGCCCCGGTACGGCAGGAGCGCGGTGGGGGCGCCAGGGCCTGCCGACGGCCGCGGCGGCGGCCCGGGGCGGGTGCGGTGGGCGGCCACCGCCGGACACCCGCCCGCCCGCGCCGGACGGCCGTACGCGGCCCGCACGGCCGGAACACGCCGCAGGCGCGCCGGGGCAGGGGCGGCTGTCATCGCTGTCCTCTTTCCTCCGCACGGACCGGGCAGCCGGAGCAGGGCCCGGGCAGCGGACCGCCTGACGTGCGCGGCGGTCGCGTCACCATTCGTCACGTCCAGTGAACCCCCCGTACGCGGGGGAGGGAAGGAGCAGGTGACCGAAAATGTGTGATCGGCAAGAACTCCTGCGCGCTTATGAGCAGTTGGCGCACTCCTGGGTCCATCGCGATGTCGTGCCCCGTGCGAACGTGTGGCCGATTCGGTGCGGCGCGACGCGGGACCCGAAACGCCGATCGCCCGGCCGGGAAACTCCCGGCCGGGCGATCGGCGTACCGCTCGGGGCCTACTGGGCGCCGAAGCGCGAGCGCCAGGCCTCCAGGTCCTCGTCGGTGATCTTGGCGAAGAGCACCGGCGGCACCGAGAACGCGGTCCCGGCCGGCACGGACGCCAGGGCGCGGGCCTCGTCGGCGCTCACCCACGTCGCCGTGTCGTCCGCCAGGGCGAACGCCTCGCGCATGGCCCGCGCGGAGGACGGGATGAACGGCTCCGAGACGACCGCGTACAGGTGGATCAGGTTCATCGCGGTGCGCAGGGTGAGCGCGGCACCCTCCTGGTCGGTCTTGATCTCCAGCCAGGGGGCCTTCTCCTCCAGGTAGGAGTTGCCCGCGCTCCACAGCGCGCGCAGCGCCTGGGCCGCCTTGCGGAACTGGAGCGCCTCCATGTGGCCCTCGTGCTCCGCGAGCAGCCGCGCGATCTCCTCGCCCAGCTTCCGCTCGGCGTCCCCGGCCTCCTTGCCCGCCGGCACGGCGTCGCCGAACCGCTTGCGGGAGAAGGAGAGCACCCGGTTCACGAAGTTGCCGAGGGTGTCGGCGAGGTCCTTGTTCACCGAGGTGGCGAACAGCTCCCAGGTGAAGGACGTGTCGTCCGACTCCGGGGCCTGCGCCATCAGGAAGTAGCGCCAGTAGTCCGCCGGCAGCAGCTCCAGGGCCGTGTCGGAGAAGATGCCGCGCTGCTGCGACGTCGAGAACTTGCCGCCGTAGTAGTTCAGCCAGTTGAACGCCTTGACCAGGTCCACACGCTTGACCGGCTCGCGGGTGCCGATCTCCATGGCCGGGAACATCACCGTGTGGAACGGGACGTTGTCCTTGGCCATGAACTGCGTGTACCGGACGTCGGACGCCTCGTACCACCAGGACTTCCAGTCCCGGGTCTCCGGCTCCAGGTCCGCCCACTCCTTCGTCGCCCCGAGGTACTCGATGGGGGCGTCGAACCAGACGTAGAAGACCTTGCCCTCGGCCGCCAGCTCCGGCCACGTGTCGGCCGGGACCGGCACGCCCCACTCCAGGTCACGGGTGATCGACCGGTCGTGCAGGCCCTCGGTGAGCCACTTGCGGGCGATCGAGGAGGCCAGGTGCGGCCACTCGTCGCCGGTCTCGTCGATCCACGCCTCGACCTCGCCGGACAGCTTCGACTGGAGGAGGAAGAGGTGCTTGGTCTCCCGGACCTCCAGCTCGCTGCTGCCGCTGATCGCGGAGCGCGGCTCGATGAGGTCGGTCGGGTCCAGCACCCGGGTGCAGTTCTCGCACTGGTCGCCGCGCGCCTTGTCGTACCCGCAGTGCGGGCACGTACCGACGATGTAGCGGTCCGGCAGGAAGCGGTCGTCGGCGATCGAGAACACCTGGCGGATCGCCCGCTCCTCGATGAACCCGTTCTCGTGGAGCTTGCGGGCGAAGTGCTGCGTGATCTCGCGGTTCTCGGCGGAGGAGCTGCGGCCGAAGTAGTCGAAGGAGAGCCCGAAGCCGTCGTAGACCGCCTTCTGCGCGTCGTGCTGCTGCGCGCAGAACTCGTCCACCGGGAGCCCGGCCGCCTTCGCGGCCAGCTCCGCCGGGGTGCCGTGCTCGTCGGTGGCGCAGATGTACAGCGCCTCCTCGCCCCGCTGCCGCAGGTACCGCGTGTACACGTCCGCCGGGAGCATCGACCCGACCAGGTTCCCCAGGTGCTTGATCCCGTTGATGTAGGGGAGCGCGCTGGTGATCAGGTGTCGAGTCATCGTCGGATGCTCCCAATTTCTACTGCGATGAGCCAGGTGCGGCCCGGCAACGGAGTCGAGGTCGGATTCCTGCCGACGCGCACCGGTCGGACGCGGAGCGCGCCGGTGCCGTTGTTGCAGGCCGCCTGCATCCTATCGAATGGGGGGAGGCCGCCCTTACCGGATTTCCGCGCGGGCGGCCAGGGCCCGGTGAAACCGTCTCGGGCCTGTCGGGCGTCCTGGTCTACGGTGTCGTGAGTTGCCGTACGAGGGGGAGGGGCCGTGGAGCGATCCGGGGCAGCGCTTGCCGAGCGCATAGCCGAGCGGAGGAGCGGGGTCGGGGACCCACGGGCGCTGGTCGGCGAGATGCGGCGCGCGGTTCTTCTGGTGCCGATGGCCGGGGACCGGCTGTGGTCGGCTCGGCTGGGCGGGGTGCGGTGGATCCACGGATTCACGGACGAGGTGGCGCTGGCGCGGTTCGTCAGGCTTCACGCCCCGGGTGACCAGCCGTTGGAGTACGCGGCCCTGCTGGGTGCGCGGATCGTGGACGAGATCGTGCCGGCCCTGGGCGAGCCCGCCGGGCTGGCCGTGGACGTCGCGACGGAGGACGGGGCGATGTTCTTCCCGCCGGTCGTCGGCATCGTGCCGGAAGCGGCCGCCGTCGACGCCGGTGAGGCGCGGGAGGTGGGGGCGTGAGCGGCGACGGCGCGGACCTGCGTCTGGACAAGACGTCGGTCGCCAAGTTCACCAAGGGTCTGAACACGACCATCGAAGAGCTCGGGGACCTGGGCGGTGCCACCGGGTCGGTGATGGGCAAGGGGTTCTCGGAGCTGTCGATGACCGGGATGGAGACCGGGCACCACGGCCTCTCGGTCGACTTCGAGGACTTCTGCGAGCGCTGGGAGTGGGGTGTGCGCGCCCTGGTGCGGGACGCCAGCGGGATCGCGGACCGGCTGGGTCTGGCCGCGGGTACGCAGTGGCAGAACGACCAGTACCTCGCGGGCACGCTCAAGGTGGGCGCCAACGCCGTGTTCGGCGGGAACCCGCACGCGACCGAGGAGGAGATCGCGCAACAGGACTGGGGCGACATCTTCACGCCGGACTACCTGAGTCCGGACTACAGCCCCGAGTCGTTCGAGAAGGCCGGCCAGGACATGGGGCAGACCTGGAAGGACACCGGCCGCACGGTCCTCACCGAGGGGTACGGGGGCCGTCAGTCCGACATGTTCAACAGCGCGCTCGGGATCTCCGACGAGCAGTTCGACGGCATGCTGGACGAGACGCTCGGCCCGTCGCCGGAGGAACGCGCGCAGCAGGCACAGCAGCAGAGTGAGCCGGGGGGCAACTGACCGTGGGTATCGGCGACATCATCAGCGACCTCACGCCGGACTCGGTCGAGGACGCGGTCGAGGACGGTCTCGAGTGGGCCGGTGACCGGGTCGAGGACGCGGGGAACTGGACCGCCGACCGGCTGGACGACGTCGGCTGGGAGTCCGGTGCGGACTGGGTGCGCGAGCAGTCCCGTTCGGTCGCCAACCGGCTGGGCGCCGAGGTCGACGAGATGGACCTCGGCCAGACCGAGGACAAGACCAAGCTGATCTACGGCAGCCCCAGCAAGATCGACGCCACGGTGACGAAGCTCCGCGCGTTCCAGTCGGCCTTCGACGGCACCGGGGACGGGCTCAAGGGGCTGAACTCCGGTGAGCTGAAGGGCGAGACGGCGAACGCCCTGCGCACCGCGGTGAGCACGCAGCCGCCGAAGTGGTACGCCGCCGCCGACGCCACCACCAAGGCGCTGGGGGCCCTCGACGCGTTCGCGGACACCGTCACCTGGGCGCAGGGTCAGGCACAGACGGCGATCGACAAGTGGAAGGAGGGCGTGAAGGCCTCCGAGGACGCGGCGGACGCACACCGCAAGAAGGTCGACGCCTACAACAGCGCCGTCGACCGCTACAACGCCGAGCCGGCCGACAAGCGCGACCCGTCCTCGCTGCCGCCGAGGCCGGCGTCCACGTTCACCGACCCCGGCAAGAAGCTGATGCAGGACGCGCAGGACCTCCTCGCCGAGGCCCGCAAGCAGCGCAACACGGCGGCGGAGACCGCCCGCACGGCGGTGCAGGCCGCCCGCGACATGGCGCCGAAGAAGCCCTCGTACGCCGAGCAGGTGCGGGACGGGTTCGAGGAGTCCCAGGTCATGGGCATGCACCTGGACGGCGGGATCATCAAGGCGTCGGCGGGCATCGTCAACTTCGTGCGCGGCATCAACCCGATGGACCCCTACAACCTGACGCACCCGGCCGAGTACCTGACCTCGCTCAACAGCCTGGCCGCCGGTCTGGTGGTCGCCGCGAACGACCCGGTCGGCACCGGCAGCCAGATGGTCAAGGACTTCATGAAGGACCCGGCCGAGGGCGTCGGCCGGCTGATCCCCGACCTCGCGCTGACCGTCGCCACGGGAGGCGGCGGCGCCGCGGTGAAGGGCCTGCGCGTCGTCGACAAGGCGTCCGACATCGCCCGGCTGCGCAAGGTGGCGGACGACGTTCCGGAGGGCACCCACACCCGCAAGCCCGGCGAGCGCGTCACCGACGACACCGACCCGGTCGACCTGGCCACGGGCCGGATGTTCCTGCCGCAGACCGACGTCGCGATACCCGGCATCCTGCCGCTGCTGTTCACCCGCCGCACCGAGTCCGGCCTGACCGCCGGCCGCTTCATGGGGCTCTCCTGGACCTCCACCGTCGACGAGCGCCTGCAGATCGACTCCATCGGCGTCCTCCACGTCACCGCCGACGGCCTCCTGATCCGCTACCCCCACCCGGCCCCCGGAGCGCCCGTCCGGCCGGAGTCCGGGCGGGCCCGCACGCTGCTGGCCCGCGACGCGAACGGCGACTACACGGTCACCGACCCCGACAGCGGCCTGGTCCTCGACTTCGACGGCCCGTCCGGCGTCGAGCCCGGCGGCGACGGCGTGGCCTGGCTCGCCGACCTCACCGACCGCAACGGCCATCGGATCACCGTCGACCGCGACGAGGACGGCCTGCCGCTGGCCCTGGTCCACTCCGCGGGCCGGCGGCTCGCCCTGACGACCGCCGACGGCCGGATCACCGCCCTGTCCCTGGCCGGCGCGGGCGAGGACGGCGCGGACCTGCTCCTGATGAGCTACGGCTACACGGACGGCGACCTCACCACCGTCACCAAGCCGTCCGGCGCCACGACCACCTTCGTCTACGACGACCGCCGCCGCGTCATCGCCTGGATCGACTCCAACGACAGCCGCTACGACTACGTCTACGACGACCAGGACCGCGTCGTCGCGGAGGGTGGCGAGGCCGGGCACGTACAGATCACCCTCGCCTACACCGACCCCGACCCCGAGACCGGCCACCGCACCACCACGCTCACCACCGCCGACGGCCACACCACCCGCCACCTCTTCGGTCCCGGCTGCCTTCCCCTCGCGGTCACCGACCCGCTCGGCCACACCACCCGGTTCACCCACGACCCGCACGGCAACCTGCACTCCCGCACCGACCCGCTGGGCCTGCGCACCGCCTTCGCGTACGACGAGGACGACCGGCTCGTCGCCACCACCGCGCCCGACGGCGGCGAACTGCGCACCGTGCGCGACCCGTCCGGCCTGCCCGTAGAGGTCATCGGCCCGGACGGCAACCGCGTGCTCCAGGAGTTCGACGAACGCGGCAACCGCACCGCGGTCACCGACCCCGCCGGAGCCACCACCCGCTGCACCTACGACACCGCCGGCCGCCTCACCTCGGTCACGGACGCCCTGGGCGCGACGACCCGCGTGGAGTGCGACGCCGCCGGCCTGACCGTACGGGTCACCGACCCCGGCGGCGCCGTCACCCGCACCGAACGGGACGCCCTCGGCCGCCCCGTCCGCATCACCGACGCGGCGGGCGGCGTCACCCGCCTGGAGTGGCACCCCGACGGCAATCTCGCCCGGCGTACCGCTCCCGACGGGGCCATCGAGTCGTGGACGTACGACGGCGAGGGCAACGCGCTCACGCACACCGACGCGGCGGGCGGCGTCTCCCGCTTCGAGTACACCCACTTCGACCTCCTCGCCGCCCGCACCGGACCGGACGGCGCCCGCTACGAGTTCGAGCACGACCGCGCACTGCGCCTCACCCGCGTCACCAACCCGCAGGGAATGGCCTGGAGTTACGCGTACGACGCGGCCGGCACCATCACGTCCGAGACCGACTTCGACGGCCGCACCCTCGCCTACGAGACGGACGCGGCGGGCAGGCTCACCGCCCGCACCGACGCCCTCGGCGGAACGATCACTTTCGAACGCGACGCGCTCGGCCAGATCCTCCGCAAGGACGTCGACGGCCGGGTGACGACGTACGCCTACGGCCGGGCGGGGCGCCTGCTCGAAGCCGTGGGCCCGGAGAGCGAGATCCGCTACCAGTACGACCGCATGGGCAGGACCAGGACGGAACTGGTGGACGGCCGTCCCCTCTCCTACTCGTACGACGCGCTGGGCCGCCGTACCAGGCGCGTCACGCCCACGGGCCACGTGACCTCCTACACGTACGGTCCCGATGGCCGCGCGCACAGCCTCACCAGCGGTGGCCACCGCATCGACTTCACCCACGACGGCACCGGGCGCGAACTCACCCGCGCCTACGACGACGCGCTCACCATGACCTCCGCCTGGGACGAGGCCGGACGCCTCACCGTCCAGCACATCGACGCCGGGACCCGGGCCGTCAACAGCCGCGCCTACACCTACCGCGCCGACGGCCACCTCATATCCGTCGCCGACCGGAAGTCCGGCACCCGCACCTTCGACCTCGACGCGGCGGGCCGCGTCACCGCCGTCCACGCCCAGAACTGGACCGAGCGCTACGCCTACGACGACGCCGGCAACCAGACCTCCGCCACCTGGCCCTCCGGCCACCCCGGCACCGAGGCCACCGGCTCCCGCGCCTACACCGGCACCACCCTCACCCGCGCCGGAGACGTCCGCTTCGAATACGACGCCCTCGGCCGGATCACTGTGCGCCGGAAGACCCGGCTCTCCCGCAAGCCCGACGCCTGGCACTACACCTGGGACACGGAGAACCGCCTCACCTCCGTCACCACCCCCGACGGCACCCGCTGGCGCTACCGCTACGACCCGCTCGGCCGCCGTACCGCCAAACAGCGCCTGACCGCCGACGGGAACGTGGCCGAGGAGACCCGGTTCACCTGGGACGGGCTCACCCTCTGCGAACAGACCACCCACCAGCCCGACGACCCGAACACGGTCGCCCTCAGCTGGGACCACCGCGGCCTGGCCCCGCTGTCCCAGACCGAACGCATCCTCACGGCCGACGACCGCCAGACGGAGATCGACCGTCGCTTCTTCGCCATCGCCACCGACCTCGTCGGCACCCCCACCGAACTCATCGACGAGACCGGCCACATCGCCTGGCGCGCCCGCGCCACCCTCTGGGGCACCACCGCCTGGTCCCGCACCAGCACCACGTACACCCCCCTCCGCTTCCCCGGCCAGTACTACGACCCGGAATCCGGCCTCCACTACAACGTCTTCCGCCACTACGACCCCGAAACCGGCCGCTACGCCTCCCCGGACCCGCTGGGACTGGCGCCGGCGCCCAACCCCGTCACGTACGTGGACAACCCCTGTACCTGGGCCGACCCCTTGGGCTTGGCGCCGGACTACCCGGATGAGCGGCCCACTCCCGCCCCTCTCCCTCCTGAGACCGTTCAGATCTACCGAAATGTGGACGGTGTCGAGTTCGACGCCATCGCTACGACGGGCCGGTTCGGGACCGGCGCGGGGCAGATGGAAGGCAAGTGGTTCGCGACCCAAGGCGAGCACGCCGACCAATGGGGCCGACTTCTCAACGGCGGCGACGGATTGACGGTCACCACGCGCATACCCAAGCCGTTGGCCGATGAGCTGCATTACCATGCGGGCAAGTTGGACGGGGTTGGCCCCGGTTACTATGCGGATGGCGATCAACTCGCCAGGATCAACGAACACGCGAGCGAAATCGAGCTGTGGCCGTAATGCAGAAAATCGCAGATCCAGCAGGCGAGGGCGTGGTCGTATGGCTGACACGTCGAGAAGGGGGACGACAGGCGGGCCCGCCCACCGCCCCCGTCTATATGGCGACGGCGGTATTCGTCCAGGGCTCCGAGGAGGAAGTCCGGCCGGGCTGGCCGGCATCAGCTGACCAGCTGAGCGTCCTGCTGCAGGAAACCGAACGGCTGGACGAAGGGCACCGGAGGTGTCTGGTGGGGTTCCTCGTGCCCGAGCTGGCCGCTCCCCACATGCGTCCCGGAGCCGAACTGGTGGTGCTGGAGGGGCCACGCACCGTCGCCCGCCTGCGGATCGAGACCGTGCGCGGCCCGGAGGGAGGGGCCTCGGTCTGATGGCCGCCACACGCATGGACGGGAGTCGCGTCGTCGTCGGCGACGGCGGAAGGTGGACATGTACCGAGAGTTCCTGACCCCCGACGACGAAGAGATCTACGAGGCCACCGGCCAATGGCCGGACGTGGACGAGAGCGGTGCGCGGGTCCTCACCCTGCACGATGAAGCGGGGCAGTCGGTCTCCTTCTCCTACGACGCGGTGGGGAGATCGGTGAGGATCCGCTGGGCGAACGATCAGGGGGCCGAGGTGCTGGACATCTTCCGTGAAGGCGCGACGCGTCTCTCCTGCACCTCGGGGAATGCAGCCAAGGGATTTTCCGTCGACTTTCACACGGGTGAGTGCGCGGGCACCCTGGAGATTCAGGTGACGCCCCGAATTTCGGTCAGCGACCGCCTGTTGTTCCAATAGGCAGCCATGGGAGACGCATGGGAGGACGCGAAACTCAGGCACCCCGTCGGAAGCAGAGTGGACGGGGTGGTCCGTGTGCGGCGCCCGTTCGGAGTGTTCGTCGAGCTGGACGGCGCTCCCGAGGTGATCGCATTCCTGGACATCGCCTCGTACAACCCCGATCCACCGGTGGACGAACTGCCCGAGGCCGGAGAAGGAGTCTCCGGCGAAGTGGCTTTCCACGACGACCGAAAGAGGCAGATCCGAGTGCGGGTGGGCGCGCCGTTCTGGAATGAGGACGCCAGGCGCCTCAGCCGGGCCGTCGACAGCGGCGACAGCCGGCAGATCAACGAAGCCGGCCGCGATTTCGTCGAGAAGCTCACCTTCGCGACGGCCGACGAGATTCTCACCGTGCTCCGCGAGATCCTGGCCGAGGACTGGATGGCGCTGCCGCCCTGGGCACGGAATCTCGCCTACCGCCTGGCCTGCCTGCAACGTCCCGATGACCCGCGACTGCTCCGGGAAGCGGCCGCCGACCTGCTGTGCTTCGGACCCGACTGGGACGCGTTCGCCGAGGAACTCAAGGGGCGTGCGGCGGAACTGGAACAGTGACTGTCCCGCAGAGAGGTGGGCCGAGTCGCGGCCTCGGGTCAGACCTTGATGACGCGGACGCTGGGGCCGCAGAGCATCAGGAGGTCTTCGGGATCCGATGTCAGGACGGTCGCAGGAGCCGCCGAGGTGAGTGCGGTGGCGGCCACGATGGCGTCGAGGGCGTACTTGTGGCCGTGCAGCCCGGCCGTGGCCAGGAGCTTGCTCGCATGGCGGGCGATGGCTTCGGTGGGCGGGATGATGTTCACGCGGGAGACTGCGTTGTCGAAGCGGGCCTGGTTGACCCTGGGGTCTCGTGCCTCGACGAGGGTGACGGAGCTGATGACGACGCGGATGTCCTCGGCTTCGGCCGCGGCCAGCCACTCGGTGATCTCGGGCGTGCGTCGAACCAGTCTGGACAGGCATTCGCAGTCCAGGACGAGCGTGCCGTTCACGCTGCGTCCACCGAGCCCGCGGCGTCGCTGCGGAGAATGGCACGTTTGGCGTCGGCCGCCGCCTGATCGACCGGGCCGTGTTCCGCTTCAGCGTCTTCGATGAGCTCGCGCAGTCGGTCCCGTTCCAGTTGGCGCTGGATGAGGGTCTCGACGTAGGCGGACATGCCTCGTTTGCCCGTACGTGCCTTGAGGGCAGCGATGGTGCCTTCGTGGAGGGAGACCGATACGGGCCGGACGGGCCCTTCGCCGGGCGCCTGACAGGTAGCCATGGGGCCGAGTTTAATAAAACTCTTGTTAATGGATGGGGGTGATACTCCGAGCGGGTATGCCGGAGGGGATATCCATCGCTGCGCAGGTGTCGCCAACTTCAGGCCCTGACAGCGCTGGAAGAAGCGAACGCGCTGGTCAGGGCCTGTGCGGTCAGCACTCGATGATGTTCACCGCGAGCCCGCCGCGCGCGGTCTCCTTGTACTTGACGGACATGTCCGCGCCGGTCTCCTTCATGGTCTTGATGACCTTGTCGAGGGAGACCTTGTGGCTGCCGTCGCCGCGCAGCGCCATCTTCGCCGCGGTGACGGCCTTCACCGCGGCCATGCCGTTGCGCTCGATGCACGGGATCTGGACGAGGCCGCCGACCGGGTCGCAGGTCAGGCCCAGGTTGTGCTCCATGCCGATCTCGGCGGCGTTCTCCACCTGCTCGGGGGAGCCGCCCAGGACCTCGGCGAGGGCGCCGGCGGCCATGGAGCAGGCGGAGCCGACCTCGCCCTGGCAGCCGACCTCGGCGCCGGAGATGGAGGCGTTCTCCTTGAACAGCATGCCGATCGCGCCGGCGGCCAGCAGGAAGCGGACGATGCCGTCCTCCTTCTCGGCCTCCGTGCAGCCGCCCGCGGCGAAGTTCATCCAGTAGTGCAGGACGGCCGGGATGATGCCGGCCGCGCCGTTCGTCGGGGCGGTGACCACGCGGCCGCCCGCCGCGTTCTCCTCGTTGACCGCCATCGCGTAGAGGGTGATCCACTCCATGGCGTGCGCCTGCGGATCGCCCTCCGCGCGCAGCTGGCGGGCGGTCTTGGCGGCGCGGCGGTGGACCTTGAGGCCGCCGGGCAGGATGCCCTCGCGGGACATGCCGCGGGACACGCACGCCTGCATGGCGCGCCAGATGCCCAGGAGCCCGGAGCGGATCTCGTCCTCGGTGCGCCAGGCGCGCTCGTTCTCCAGCATCAGCGAGGAGATCGACAGACCGGTCTCGCGGGCGAGGCGCAGCAGCTCGTCGCCGGTGCGGAAGGGGTGCTTCAGGACCGTGTCGTCGAGCACGATCCGGTCCTCGCCCACGGCGTCCTCGTCCACGACGAAGCCGCCGCCGACCGAGTAGTACGTCTTCTCCAGGAGCGGGGAGCCCTCGGCGTCGTACGCGAAGACGGTCATGCCGTTGGCGTGGTACGGGAGCGCCTTGCGGCGGTGCAGGACCAGCTGCTCGTCCGCGTCGAAGGGGATCTCGTGCATCCCGAGGAGGTTGATCCGGCCGGTGGAGCGGATCTCCTCGACCCGCTCGTCGGCCGTCTCGACGTCGACCGTACGGGGGGACTCGCCCTCCAGGCCGAGCAGGACCGCCTTGGGCGTGCCGTGGCCGTGGCCGGTGGCGCCGAGGGAACCGTACAGCTCGGCCCTTATCGAGGCGGTGTGGGCGAGCAGGCCCTCGTTCTTCAGGCGGCGCGCGAACATACGGGCCGCGCGCATGGGGCCGACCGTATGGGAGCTGGACGGGCCGATGCCGATCGAGAACAGGTCGAAGACCGAGATGGCCACAGGGGGACTCCTAAGGGGTTGGTAGACGCCGTTGTCTGCCGGGTGGTGCGGTACGGGCCGGATCGCGGCCCGGAGAGCGGGGACACGGGATGGGGCACCGCGCTCACTGTTCAGTGTGCGCGGTGCCCCTCCCGGATACGCAAATGCGCCGGCCCGGCTACTTCAGGCCGGGGTACAGCGGGAACTTCTCGGCGAGCTTCGCGACCCGGGCCTTCAGGTCGTCCGCGTCGTAGGACGGCTTGAGGGCCGAGGCGATGATCTCGGCGACCTCGGTGAAGTCCTCGGTGCCGAAGCCGCGGGTGGCCAGGGCCGGGGTGCCGATCCGCAGGCCCGAGGTGACCATCGGCGGGCGCGGGTCGTTGGGGATGGCGTTCCGGTTGACCGTGATGCCAAGCTCGTGGAGCCGGTCCTCGGCCTGCCGGCCGTCCAGCTCGGAGTTGCGCAGGTCCACCAGGACCAGGTGCACGTCCGTGCCGCCGGACAGCACGGAGACGCCGACCTCGGTGACGTCCGGCTGCACCAGGCGCTCGGCCAGGATGCGCGCGCCGTCCAGGGTGCGCTGCTGGCGCTCCTTGAACTCCTCGCCCGCCGCGACCTTGAACGAGACCGCCTTGGCCGCGATCACGTGCTCGAGCGGGCCGCCCTGCTGACCCGGGAAGACCGCCGAGTTGATCTTCTTGGCGAGCTCCTGGGTGGAGAGGATCACACCGCCGCGCGGACCGCCGAGGGTCTTGTGCGTGGTGGTGGTGACGACGTGGGCGTGCGGCACCGGGCTGGGGTGCAGGCCCGCGGCGACCAGACCGGCGAAGTGCGCCATGTCGACCATCAGGTACGCGCCGACCTCGTCCGCGATGCGGCGGAAGGCGGCGAAGTCCAGCTGGCGCGGGTACGCGGACCAGCCGGCGACGATCAGCTGCGGCTTGGACTCCTTGGCCAGACGCTCGACCTCGGCCATGTCCACGACACCGGTGTCGTCCACGTGGTACGGGACCACGTTGTAGAGCTTGCCGGAGAAGTTGATCTTCATGCCGTGGGTCAGGTGACCGCCGTGCGCCAGGTTCAGGCCCATGATCGTGTCGCCCGGCTTCAGCAGCGCGAACATCGCGGCGGCGTTGGCCTGCGCACCGGAGTGCGGCTGGACGTTCGCGGCCTCGGCGCCGAAGAGCGCCTTGATCCGGTCGATGGCGATCTGCTCGACCACGTCGACGTGCTCGCAGCCGCCGTAGTAGCGGCGGCCGGGGTAGCCCTCGGCGTACTTGTTGGTCAGGACGGAGCCCTGCGCCTCCATGACGGCGACGGGAGCGAAGTTCTCCGAGGCGATCATCTCGAGCGTGGACTGCTGACGGAGGAGCTCGGCGTCGACGGCGGCGGCGACGTCCGGGTCAAGCTCGTGGAGGGAGGAGTTGAGAAGCGACATCAGGTGGTCCCTTGGGGTCTTTAGTTGCCGGAGAACTCGGTGTACTCGTCGGCGGAGAGCAGGTCCTTCGGCTCCTCCGCGACGCGCACCTTGAACAGCCAGCCGCCCTCGAACGGAGCGGAGTTCACCAGCGACGGATCGTCGACGACGTCCTGGTTGGAGGCCGTGACCTCACCGGTGACCGGCGAGTACAGGTCGCTGACCGACTTGGTCGACTCCAGCTCGCCGCAGGTCTCGCCCGCGGTCACCGTGTCACCGACCTCGGGGAGCTGGGCGTAGACGACGTCACCGAGCGCGTTGGCCGCGTGCTCCGTGATACCGACCGTGGACACGCCTTCCTCGGCGGCCGACAGCCACTCGTGCTCCTTGCTGTACCGCAGCTGCTGGGGGTTGCTCATGACCTGAATTCTCCTGTACGCGGGGGAGTGCTGATGAACGGTGGTCTTACGGTGTGAGACGGGACTGCGTCACGTCGCGCGGGGGCCCTGCGCCCCACGGTGCTACTTCCGACGCTTGTAGAAGGGGAGCGCCACAACCTCGTACGGCTCGTGGGTGCCCCGGATGTCGACGCCGACACCCGCGGTCCCCGGCTCGGCGTGCGCCGCGTCGACGTACGCCATGGCGATCGGCTTCCCCAGCGTCGGGGAGGGCGCGCCGGAGGTGACCTCGCCGATGACCTCGCCGTTCGCCACGACCGGGAAGCCGGCGCGCGGCACCCGGCGGCCCTCGGCGACCAGGCCGACGAGCTTGCGGGGCGGGGCGGTCTCGGCGCGCTCCGCGGCGGCCTCCAGCGCCTTGCGGCCCACGAAGTCGCCGTCCTTCTCGAACTTCACGACGCGGCCGAGCCCGGCGTCGAACGGGGTCAGCGAGGTGGTCAGCTCGTGCCCGTACAGCGGCATGCCCGCCTCCAGGCGCAGCGTGTCGCGGCAGGAGAGGCCGCACGGGATCAGGCCGTGCGGGGCGCCCGCCTCGGTGAGCGCCTTCCACAGCTGCTCGGCGTGGCCGGGCGCGACGAACAGCTCGAAGCCGTCCTCGCCGGTGTAGCCGGTACGGGCGATCAGCGCGGGCACCCCGGCGACCACCCCGGGCAGCCCGGCGTAGTACTTCAGGCCGTCCAGGTCGGCGTCGGTCACGGCCGCGAGGATCGCCGGGGACTCGGGTCCCTGCACGGCGAGCAGCGCGTACGCGTCGCGGTCGTCGCGCACCTCGGCGTCGAAGCCGGCGGCGCGCTCGGTGATCGTGTCCAGGACCAGCTGGGCGTTGCCGGCGTTGGCGACGACCATGTACTCCGTGTCCTGGAGGCGGTAGACGATCAGGTCGTCCAGGATGCCGCCGTCCTCGGCGCAGATCATCGTGTAGCGGGCCCGGCCCGTCGAGACGGTGCCGATGTTGCCGACCAGCGCGTGGTTCAGCACGTCCACGGCCTGGGGGCCGGTGACCGTGATCTCACCCATGTGCGAGAGGTCGAAGAGACCGGCCTTCGTGCGGACGGCGTTGTGCTCGTCGCGCTCGCTGGCGTAACGCAGCGGCATGTCCCAGCCCGCGAAGTCGGTCATCGTGGCGCCGAGCGACCGGTGCAACGCGTCGAGGGCGGTGAGACGGGGGGTGCTGCTCATGAAACGGGCTCCCAGGGCATGACGACGACGAGGACGATCCCTCCCCATCTGTCATCGGAACCTGAGAGGTTCGCCGAGAGGCCCCGGTGGGGTTCGGCTTGCACCTTGGGTGGAGCCGCGGAGCGGCTCGCTTTTCAGATCTGCCTCATCCACGCGGTACGGGGCCTGAGAGATTCAAGGGAGGATCTTGCTCCTTCGGCGCCCGGCACGGTGACCGGGACTCTCCCGCGCGGATTCAAGCGGCCTGTATGCAGTTGGCGGGGTCATCATCGCACGCATTCCGGGGGAGTGGGGCGCCCGGGACCGCTACCGGCCGGTGCGGGATTCCGGCGGGTCGGACGCTTGTGCCGCATTACCTTTTCTTTACACTTCGGGGGTAAGTACCAGTCGGCACGCGTCGGCCGTACGGCCAGGGGGAGGCGATGACGTTGCGTTACGCGACGACTGCGGGGCCCGCGCACGGCGCGCTGCCCGCGCAGCCGGGCTCACCGGCCCGGCAGGCGGAGGGCGGCTGCGCGCCCGTCGTCCGGGACCTGCGCGGCCGGGCCGGGCGCGGACCGCGCGCGCTGCGGTTCGCCGCCGGGGACGTCGTGGTGGTCTCCGGACTGCCCGGGAGCGGCAAGTCCACCCTGATCGCCCGCGCCGCCCCGGCCTACGCCGTCGACTCCCAGGACACCCGGGACCGCTGGGCCCGCCGGCTGCCCCGCTTACTCCCCTACCTCCTCTACCGGCCGCTCGTCCGCCTCGCCCACTACCGGGGGCTGCGCCGGGTGCTGCGCTCCGGCGCCCCCGTGGTGGTCCACGACTGCGGCACGCAGAGCTGGGTCCGCGCCCGGCTCGCCCGCCATGCCCGCCGCCGAGGCAGCGGCCTGCACCTCGTCCTGCTCGACGTGTCCGCGGAGACCGCGCGCGAGGGCCAGCGCGAACGGGGCCGGGGCGTCTCCGCGTACGCCTTCGCCCGGCACCGCAGAGCCGTGGGGCGGCTGCTGAAGGACACCGAGGCGGGCCTGCTGCCGCGCGGCTGCGCCTCGGCGGTGCTGCTGGACCGGGAGGCGGCCGGCTCCCTGGCGCGGATCACGTTCGCAGACGCACAGACCCGAGGCTGAAAACAGACCGTCCAAAGGCCGGACAGTAGCCGGAGAGGGGCGCTTTCAGGACAGCCCCGGCGAGTGGCGGAGGGCGGAGCAGGCCGTACTCTCTTGCTGCACGGCAACGGGGCGAGAGGGAATCAGTGAACATTCCGGCACAGGCCGGGAGCCAGCCGCAGGGCGGATGGCCGGCCAACGAACTCGAAGAGGTGCTGGGCGCCTCGCTGGGCGTCCCGGAGGCGGGCGGCCGCCTGCTGGAGGTGCTCGGCCGCAGCCACGTCTGGGTGCCCCTGCCCGGCGGCGGCGCGGCCGACTCCCCGGACCTCGACCTGCCCACGCTGGAGATCGAGGGCGCCGCGTACGTCCCCGTCTTCAGCTCCGAGCACCAGTTCCTCGCCTGCGTCGGCGCCCATATGTCCTTCACGGTCGCCCCCGCCCGCGAGTTCGCCCGCGGCCTGCCCCCGCAGCTCGGCATCGCCGTGAACCCGGGCGGCGCCGTCGGCATGCCGCTGCCCCCGCCCGCCGTCGCCGAGCTGTGCCGGGCCGGGCGCACCCCGCTCGACGGCCCGGCCACCGGGGGCCGCGTCCGGCTGTACGAGCCGGACTGGAAGGAGGAGCCCGTCGACTTCCTGGCCGCCGCGGCCGGCGAGTTCGAGGAGAGCGGCGTCGTCCTCACCGCCCGCAGGGCCCTCGCCAGCATCGAGGGCGGCGCCCCCGTCCTCTTCGTCGGCGTCGAGTTCTCCACCTGGGACGGCGCCGGACAGAGCGCCCCCATGGACGCCCTGGGCCGGGCGCTGGGCCGCGTCGAGGTGCCCTGGCCGGTCAACCTCGTGCTGCTCGACGTGGCGCAGGATCCGGTCGCCGACTGGATGCGCGAGCGGGTGCGGCCCTTCTACACGCGCGCCGGGGTCTCCCCGGCATGACGGGTCCGGCCGTGCCGTCAAGCCGGTGACGGCACGGCCGCATAAGCTGGTTTGATGGCCGAAGGCCGTTGCCCGGTGGCCGGAACAGAGGATCTACGAGGGGCGGGACCCAGGGTGAGTGCGTCAGGCACCGCGGCGGCCGGTCAGGTCGAGCACATGCTGCGCCAGGTCGCGCCCGGGCGCTACGACGCGTACGAGGCGCTGCTCCAGGCCCTGGCGTCCGGCCGGGTCCGGATGCTCCTGTGGCACGGCCGCCCCGGCGCCCCCGACGCCCAGTACGGCAACATGGAGGTCGACGGCCTCGGCTACGCCCCGTGCGTCACCTCCTCCCAGGAGCTGGCCGCCAGCGGCTGGAGCCGGGACCACGAGGTCGTCGCCGGCCTCGACATCGCCCGCGCCCTCTACCCCGACCGCTGGGGTCTCTGGCTGAACCCGCACGCCCAGGGCGGCGGCGTCGGCATCCCCTGGCTGGATCTGCGCCGCATCGCGACCGGCCTCGACCGGATGCCCGCCGGGCCGCTGCGCATCAGCGAACCCGCCGTCGAGATCCCGCAGTTCTACGCCCAGCTCGCGCAGAACGCCCACCACACCCCCGCGATCCGCTCGCTGCGCCGCGCCTGGGTGCAGCCCGCGCTCGGCGCCCCGTACCTCGCCGTCGGTCTCGACCTGTACGACACGAGCGGGCCGTCCGTCGACGCGGTGCGGGCCATGATGCGCCAGTCCGTCGGCGCCGTCCCCGAGGGGCTGCCGGTCTCCACGGTCGCGATGTCCGACGAGTACGACCCGGTCGCGATGTGGCTGCGCGCCAACTCCCGGCCCTTCTACGACCGCGAGGCGCACGCCGCGCCCGGTTACGGCTATCCCCAGGCCGGCCCAGCCCCGCACGCGTACTGATGACCCGTCAGCGGCGGTGCGTTCTCGACGCATTCGTCATCCGCTCCATGCTCTTGCGCGGTACGTCCGTTATCGCTGATAAGTGACCGAGAGGTCCGCTTGTTGAGCACGGCTGTCCGGATACCGGAAGCATTCTGACGTCATCACGTTTGAGCAAACATTCCCCGTCAGGTCTGGCGGGGGGTCGCGAACTGGCTGAAGACTCCACGCAGCAGGTGCGCCATGCCCTTCGTGCCCACTCCCGAGCAGGGCACGACCGGCCGGACACCAGCGCACGATTCAGGCAACGAAGAAGCCGCTACCGCGGCGGTCACGGGCCGGCCACCGCCGGCCGAGAGGGGTCTCCAGCGCAATGACGGCACCTATCGAGACCACCGGGGCGGATACACGGCCCGAAGCGGTGCTGGAAGGCGCGGGTCGTAAGGAGATCGAGGGCCGTTCACTCGGCCGCATCGCCTGGACCCGCTTCAAGCGGGACAAGGCGGCGATGGCCGGTGGCATCGTTGTCGTGCTTCTGATCCTCACCGCGGTGCTGTCCAAGCCGCTCCAGTCGCTCCTGGGGCTCGACCCCAACGCGTTCAACCAGAGCCTGGTCGACCCCGTGATGCTCGCGCCCAAGGGCGACTTCGGCGGGATGAGCTGGGACCACCCGTTCGGCGTCGAACCGCAGACCGGCCGCGACATCTTCGCGCGCATCGTCGAAGGCTCCTGGGTCTCGCTCGTGGTCGCCGTCGGCTCCACCCTGCTCTCCGTCGTCATCGGCGTCGTCATGGGTGTCGTGGCCGGGTTCTACGGCGGCTGGGTGGACAGCGTCATCAGCCGGCTGATGGACACCTTCCTCGCCTTCCCGCTGCTGCTCTTCGCGATCTCCATCTCCGCCTCCCTGCAGGGCAACGCCTTCGGGATGGAAGGGCTCACGCTGCGGATCGCGGTCCTGATCTTCGTGATCGGCTTCTTCAGCTGGCCCTACATCGGCCGCATCGTCCGCGCGCAGACCCTGTCGCTGCGCGAGCGCGAGTTCGTCGAGGCCGCCCGGTCGCTGGGCGCCCGCGGTCCGTTCATCCTCTTCCGCGAACTGCTGCCCAACCTGGTCGCGCCGATCCTCGTGTACGCGACGCTGCTGATCCCCACGAACATCCTCTTCGAGGCGGCCCTGTCCTTCCTGGGCGTCGGCATCGCCCCGCCGCAGGCTTCCTGGGGCGGCATGCTCACGCAGGCGGTCGACCTCTACGAGGTGGACCCGATGTTCATGGTCATCCCCGGCATGGCGATCTTCATCACCGTGCTGGCCTTCAACCTGCTGGGGGACGGGCTGCGTGACGCACTCGACCCTCGTGGCAAGTAAACGCGGCAGTGCCGCACAGGACTAGCGAGGGGGCTTTCCTCAGCATGCAGAACAGAAAGACAGCGGCGCTCGTAGCCGTCGCGATCGCGGTGTCGCTCGCCGCCACGGCGTGCAGCAAGGACTCGGACGGCGGCAGCGGCAAGGGCGGCGGCGGCAACGCCAAGGCGGACGCGGGTCTGACGAGCATCGTCAACGCCAGCGACAAGAAGGGCGGGACGGTCACCTACGAGCACACCAGTGGCCCGGACTCCCTGGACCCCGGCAACACGTACTACGGCTGGGTGCAGAACTTCGCCCGCCTGTACGCCCGTTCGCTGGTGACCTTCAAGCCGGCCGCCGGCAAGGAGGGCCTGGAGGTCGTGCCCGACCTCGCCACCGGCCTCGGCAAGGCCAGCGCGGACGCCAAGACCTGGACGTACACGCTCCGCAAGGGCGTGAAGTTCGAGGACGGCTCCGAGATCACCTCGCAGGACGTCAAGTACGCCGTCGAGCGCTCCAACTTCGCGCCGGAGGCCCTGTCGAACGGCCCGACGTACTTCAAGGCGTACCTGGAGGGCGGCGACAAGTACAAGGGTCCGTACAAGGACAAGTCCGCCGAGGGTCTCAAGTCCATCGAGACGCCGGACAAGTACACGATCGTCTTCCACCTGAACAAGCCGTTCGCGGACATGGACTACCTGGCCGCGTTCTCGCAGACCGCGCCGATCCAGCAGAAGGCCGACAAGGGCGCCAGCTACGTCCAGAAGATGGTCTCCTCGGGTCCGTACAAGTTCTCGGCGTACGACGAGAGCAAGGGCGCGACCCTGGTCCGCAACCCGGAGTGGGACCCCAAGACGGACCCGATCCGCAAGGCGCTGCCGGACAAGATCGAGCTGAAGTTCAACGTCAACCCCACCACGGTCGACGAGCACCTCCTCAACGACGAGACCACCGCGGACATCGCGGGCACGGGTCTGCAGTCCAAGACCCAGCCCAAGGTCCTGCGCAAGGCGGCGGAGAAGGCGAAGACGGACAACCCGTACGCCGGCGCCCTGCAGTACCTCGCGCTGAACGTCAACGTGAAGCCGTTCGACAACGTCGAGTGCCGCAAGGCCGTCCAGTACGCCGTCGACAAGCAGAGCATGGTCGACTCGATCGGCGGCTCGGTCAAGGGCGACCCGGCCAGCACGGTCATCCCGCCGACCGTCGCCGGCTACAAGAAGTTCGACCTGTACCCGAGCGAGGGCAGCAAGGGCGACGCGGCCAAGGCCAAGGAGCACCTGACCAAGTGCGGTCACCCGGACGGCTTCAAGACGACGCTGACCGCGCGTTCCGACCGTCCTGACGAGGTCACCGCCGCCACGCAGCTCCAGAACAGCCTGAAGGCGATCGGCATCACCGCCGAGATCAAGCAGTTCCCCGCGGACAAGTACTTCACCGACTTCGCCGGTGTCCCGAAGTGGGTCCACAAGAACAACGCGGGCATGATGATGATGGCCTGGGGCGCCGACTGGCCGACCGGCTTCGGCTTCCTCGACCAGATCGTCAACGGCTCGGCCATCAAGCCCTCCGGCGGCACGAACCTGATGGAGCTCGACGACAAGGGGATCAACAACCTCCTCGTCAAGGGCATCGGCACCGTCGACACCGCGGAGCGCAACGCCACGTGGGGCGAGGTCGACCAGAAGGTCATGGAGAACGCCTCGGTCGTTCCCCTCTTCTACCGCAAGAACCTGCTCTACCGCCCGGACTCCGCGGCGAACGTCACCGTCACCGACGCGTACCTCGGCATGTACGACTACGTGCTCATGACGTCCACCAAGTAGCACCTGTTCATCAAAAGCATCCCCTGAAAGGCAGGTGAAGGCGCCGGGCCGGCGGGCGTACCCCGTCCGCCCGCCCGGCGCCGCACGGCTGTGGCTGCGTACATCATCCGACGCGTATTCGCCGCGGTGTTGCTGCTGCTGGTGGTCAGCGCAGTCACGTTCGCGATCTTCTTCCTGGTGCCCCGCCTCGGCGGGCAGACCCTCGACTCCATGGCCGCCCAGTACGTCGGGAAGAGCCCCGACCCCGACGTCATCGCCGCGGTCAAGAAGAACCTGGGGCTCGACCAGCCCCTGTACCTCCAGTACTGGCACTTCATCAAGGGCATCGTCGTCGGCGCCGAGTACCAGTTCGGCCCCGACCCGGTCACCTGCAACGCCCCCTGCTTCGGCTACTCGTTCAAGACCCACACCGAGATCTGGCCCCAGCTCGTCGACCGCATCCCGGTCACGCTGTCGCTGGCCGTCGGTGCCGCCGTCATCTGGGTCGTCTCCGGTGTCGCGATCGGCGTCGTCTCCGCCCTCAAGCGGGGCTCCTTCTTCGACCGCCTCTCCATGGGAGTCGCCCTCGCCGGTGTCTCGCTGCCGATGTTCTTCACCGGCCTCGTGGTCCTGGCACTCTTCGGGAACGGCGAGTACGTCCCCATCACCGAGGACCCGGTCGCCTGGGCCGGCAGCCTGGTGCTGCCCTGGTGCACCCTCGCGCTGCTGTACTCCGCGCTCTACGCCCGGCTCACCCGGGCCGGAATGCTGGAGACCATGGGCGAGGACTACATCAGGACCGCGCGGGCCAAGGGCCTCCAGGAACGCAAGGTGGTCGTCAAGCACGGGCTGCGCTCCGCGCTCACCCCGCTGGTCACCATCTTCGGCATGGACTTCGCGCTGCTGCTCGGCGGCGCGGTCATCACCGAACGCGTCTTCTCCTTCCAGGGCCTGGGCGCCTTCGCCATCCAGGGCGTGACCACCGCCGACCTGCCCAAGGTGATGGGCGTGACCCTGGTCGCCGCCTTCTTCATCGTCCTCTGCAACCTGCTGGTGGACCTCGTGTACGCCGCGATCGACCCCCGGGTGAGGCTCTCATGAGCGACGCAATCAGCAAGGCTTCCCCGGCGGCGGACTCCGTCCCGGCGCCCCGGTCCGGCGACGGCCGCCCGTTCCTCTCCGTACGCGACCTCACCGTCCACTTCGACACCGACGACGGCCTCGTCAAGTCCGTGGACGGCGTCAGCTTCGACCTGGAGGCGGGCAAGACCCTCGGCATCGTCGGCGAGTCCGGCTCCGGCAAGTCCGTGACCTCGCTGGGGATCATGGGCCTGCACACCTCGGAGCGGGCCCGGATCAGCGGGGAGATCTGGCTCGACGGCGAGGAGCTCATCGGCTCGGGCGCCGAGCGCGTACGCAGGCTGCGCGGCCAGAAGATGGCCATGATCTTCCAGGACCCGCTCTCCGCGCTGCACCCGTACTACACGATCGGCGCGCAGATCGTGGAGGCCCACCGGGTCCACAACAAGGTCGACAAGAAGACCGCCAAGAAGCGCGCCGTCGAGATGCTCGACCGGGTCGGCATCCCCGAGCCGCACCGCCGCTACGACGACTACCCGCACCAGTTCTCCGGCGGCATGCGCCAGCGCGCGATGATCGCGATGGCCCTGGTCAACAACCCGCAGCTGCTCATCGCCGACGAGCCGACGACCGCCCTCGACGTCACCGTCCAGGCACAGATCCTCGACCTGATCCGCGATCTGCAGAAGGAGTTCGGCTCCGCGGTCGTCATGATCACCCACGACCTCGGCGTCGTCGCCGAGATCGCGGACAGCCTGCTGGTGATGTACGCGGGACGCTGCGTCGAGCGCGGCAGCGCCGAGCAGGTCTTCTACGAGCCCCAGCACCCCTACACCTGGGGCCTGCTCGGCTCGATGCCGCGCATCGACCGGGAGCAGACCGAGCGGCTCGTCCCGGTCAAGGGCTCGCCGCCCAGCCTCATCAACGTCCCCTCGGGCTGCGCCTTCCACCCGCGCTGCCCGTACGCCGACGTCCCGCCCGACAACATCACCCGCACCGAGCGTCCGGAGCTGCGGCAGGTCGGCGACGGGCACTTCTCCGCGTGCCACATGTCGCCCGGGCAGCGCGACCGGATCTGGACCGAAGAGATTGCGCCGAAGCTGTGACTGAGCTGAACAAGAAGACTCCCGCGCCCGCCGCGGCCGGGTCGGACGGGTCCGGTCCCGAGCCGCTCCTCAAGGTCGACGGCCTGGTCAAGCACTTCCCCATCACCAAGGGCGTGCTGAAGCGCAAGGTCGGCGCGGTCCAGGCCGTGGACGGGCTCACCTTCGACGTGCGCCCCGGGGAGACCCTGGGCGTCGTCGGCGAGTCGGGCTGCGGCAAGTCGACCATGGGCCGGCTGGTGACCCGGCTGCTGGAACCGACCGGCGGCAAGGTCGAGTTCCAGGGCCGCGACATCACCCACCTGTCCGCCGGGCGGCTGCGGCCGATGCGCCGCGACATCCAGATGATCTTCCAGGACCCGTACGGCTCGCTGAACCCGCGCCACACGGTCGGCGGGATCGTCTCCACCCCCTTCCGGCTCCAGGGCGTCAAGCCCGAGGGCGGCGTGAAGGCGGAGGTCCAGCGCCTCCTGGAGCTGGTGGGCCTGAACCCCGAGCACTACAACCGCTACCCGCACGAGTTCTCCGGCGGACAGCGCCAGCGCATCGGCATCGCCCGGGCGCTCGCCCTGAAGCCGAAGCTGGTCGTCGCGGACGAGCCGGTCTCGGCGCTGGACGTGTCGATCCAGGCGCAGGTGGTGAACCTGCTGGACGACCTCCAGGACGAGCTCGGCCTCACGTACATGATCATCGCGCACGACCTGTCGGTGATCCGCCACGTCTCGGACCGGATCGCGGTCATGTACCTCGGCAAGATCGTCGAGCTCGCGGACCGCAAGTCGCTGTACGAGGCGCCCATGCACCCGTACACCAAGGCGCTGATGTCCGCGGTGCCGGTGCCGGACCCGCGCCGGCGCGGTGCCAAGAGCGACCGCATCCTGCTCAAGGGCGATGTCCCGTCGCCGATCTCGCCGCCGGCCGGCTGCCGGTTCCACACCCGGTGCTGGAAGGCGACGGAGATCTGCGGGACTACCGAGCCGCCGCTGCTCCAGCTGAAGACCGGACACCAGGTGGCCTGCCACCACCCGGAGAACGCGCCGGACCAGGCGCCGGGGGAGCAGGTCCCGGCGGGGGCGCGGGAGGCGGTCGAGCTGGTGACGGCGGCGAAGGCGGAGCCGGAGGCTCCGGAGGAGCCCGAGCCCGCCGAGGCACCCGCGTCCACCGAGGCCACCGACGCCCCGGATTCGGCCCCGGACGGCACGAAGGAGTAGTACGGGCACAATTGCCCGGTGCTCAACGAACTGTTCACGCCCTCCGTCCAGCACGCGCTCGACATCGTCGGGATCTTCGTCTTCGCGATCTCGGGCGCCCTGCTCGCCGTACGCAAGAACTTCGATGTCTTCGGCATCGCGGTGCTCGCCGAGGCGACCGCGCTGGGCGGAGGGCTCTTCCGTGACCTGGTCATCGGCGCGGTGCCGCCGGCCGCCTTCACGGACCTGGGGTACTTCACGACCCCGCTGCTCGCCGCCGGCCTGGTCTTCTTCCTGCACCCGCACGTGGAGCGCATCCAGGTCGGGGTCAACGTCTTCGACGCCGCCGGGCTCGGGCTCTTCTGCGTCACCGGCACGGTGAAGGCGTACGACTACGGCCTCGGCCTCACCTCCTCGGCGGCGCTCGGCCTCGTGACGGCGGTCGGCGGCGGCGTGCTGCGGGACGTACTGGCCAACGAGGTGCCCTCGCTGCTGCGCTGGGACCGTGACCTGTACGCGGTGCCCGCCATCGTCGGGGCCACCATGATCGTGCTGTGCATCCGCTTCGACGCGCTGAACGCCCTGACCAGCGGCGTGGCCGTGATCGCCGCGTTCGCCCTGCGCATCCTCGCGCTCCGCTTCCACTGGCGGGCCCCGCGCGCCTACAACCGGCGCTCGGCGCGGGCCGACGAGGGGTGACCGACTCCGCAGGGCAAAAAGCTACCGCTCAGTAATACGATCGGTGTACGGTGCGTCCATGGCACAGGCAACCATCGGGGACAGCGAGTTCGACCGGGACACCGCCGTCACCCTGCGCGAAGAGGGCGTCTACGACGCGGAGCTCTCGGCCGGCTGGACGATCATCCACGCGGTCAACGGCGGCTACCTGCTGGCGATGCTCGGCCGCGCGCTGGGCGAGGCCCTTCCGCACGACGACCCGTTCACCGTCTCCGCGCACTACCTGACCGCCTCGGTGCCCGGCCCCGCGGTGATCCGCACCGAGACCGTCCGCACCGGCCGCACCCTCTCCACCGGTCAGGCGTCCCTCTTCCAGTACGCCGAGGACGGCACCGAGATCGAGCGCATCCGCGTCCTCGCCACCTACGGCGACCTGGACGCACTGAGCGACGACGTCCGCACGTCCGCCAAGCCGCCGGTCATCCCGCCCCGCGAGCACTGCCTGGGCCCGAGCGACGGACCGGCGCCGATCCCCGGCAGCTCCGCCATCACCGAGCGGCTGGACATCAAGCTGGACCCGGCGACCATCGGCTGGGCCATCGGGCAGCCGTCCGGCAAGGGCGAGATGCGCGGCTGGTTCGGGCTGGCCGACGGCCGCGACCCCGACCCGCTCTCCCTCCTGCTCACCGTGGACGCGCTGCCGCCCACCTCGTTCGAGCTGGGGCTCAAGGGCTGGACGCCGACCATCGAGCTGACCACCCACATCCGCTGCCGCCCGGCGCCGGGCCCGCTCCGCGTCTCCATCACCACCCGCAACCTGGCGGGCGGCTTCCTGGAGGAGGACGCGGACGTCTGGGACAGCGCCGACCGCCTGGTCGCCCAGTCCCGCCAGCTGGCCCGCGCCCCGCGCAGCTGACCCTCCGCCTCCCCCTCCTCAGGCGCCCTGTGCCGGCTCGTCGAGCCAGTGCAGGGCGCCGAGTGCGATGAGCCTCAGCCGGCGCCGGGCGACCCGGGCCACCCGCTCGTCGCCCGCCGGGCCGGCGTCCAGCAGGGCCGACGCGGTGATCACCATGTGGTCCACATAGAGGCCGCCCAGCATCAGCAGGTCCTCATCGGCCCAGCCCTCCGACTCCGGCTCCGTCGCGAGGGCCGCCGCCACCTCCTCGGCGAACAGCCGCAGCTGCGCCGCGATGGCCTCGCGGACCGGTCCGACCCCGCCGTGCTGCTCCCGGGCGATGAAGCGGAAGTGGGCGGACTGCGCCCGTACGTGACGCTGCATCAGGTCCATGCTGCGGTCCAGCCGGACCTCGCTGTCGCCCGTCTCGGCGAGTATCGCGCCGATCATGCCGTGCAGGCTGCCCAGGGTCTGTTCGACCAGGGCGACCCCGAGCGCCGGGACGCTCTCGAAGTGCCGGTAGAAGGCCGTGGGCGTGATGCCGGCCGCCCGGGTCACCTCGCGCAGCCCCAGGCTGCTCAGGCTCTGCTCCTCCAGTAGTCCGAGAGCGGCGTCCAGCAGCGCCTGGCGCGTTCTCAGCTTCTGGTTCTGGCGGATGCCGGCGGTGTGACTCATGCCATTCAGTAAACAACTGTTCTCCGGGTCGGGGAAGGGCAGTGTGGGTTTAGACTCATGAGTCAGTGAACACTCGTACTCTCAATGGTCCGTCCGCACACGGAAAGGCCGAACATGATCGTCCTCGTCGCCGCCCTGCTCCTGCTGGGGATCGTGCTGGGAGCGGTGGCCCAGATCCCTCTCCCGCTGTCGCTCGCCCTCGGTGGCCTCATCGGCTGCTGGCTGCTGGTCTTCGCCGTACGCGAGCGGACGCGCCGCTCGCACTGACCCCGCAGCCCACCGCAACCGCCTCGTACCCGAAGGAGTCCGCACCATGACACGCACCGCGTACGCCCATCGCACCGAGCCCGGGACCACGCGCGAGCCGGAAACCACCCATGAGCCCGAGGCCGCGCAGTCCGCTCCCGCCCGACGCCGTACCCGGCGGGACGCCGACGGGCTCGCCGTCGCCTCCTTCGTGCTGGGGCTCGTGGGCCTGCTGGTGATGAACATCCTGCTCGGCCCGGCGGCCATCGTGATGGCGCTCTTCGCCCTGGCCCGCTCCACCACCCGGCGCGGCCGCGCCTATCTCGGCCTCGCGCTGGGCGTCGCCGACCTGGTGATCCTCGCCTTCCTGGTGACCGGAAACGGCACCGTCTCCTGGGGCTTCGGGGGCTGACCGGCACCGCCGTACGCGGTGCGCGGGCTCCGGGACCCCATGCGCCCGGCGTACGCCGGGGCCTGTCGTCTGGATCAGGCCGGGCTCGCGGGCTCCGGCACCGCACCTCGCGGCGTTGTCGTCAATCACCAACGCTCCTTCCCCAAGTTCTCGGCTCCGCTCGAACAGGGGAGGCCCCATCTGCCTCAATCCTCCGCCTTGCGATGCACGGCACCGGAGCCCGCTCCCTGATCCGGCCTGATCCAGACGACAGGCCCAGGCCCCGGGCTCGTAGAATCGAGCCCACCATGGCTTACCTCGACCACGCCGCGACCACGCCGATGCTTCCCGAGGCGATCGCGGCGATGACCGCGCAGCTCGCCGTCACGGGCAACGCGTCCTCACTCCACGCCGCCGGGCGCCGGGCCCGCCGTACCGTCGAGGAGTCCCGGGAATCCCTCGCCGACGCCCTCGGTGCCCGCCCGAGCGAGGTGGTCTTCACCTCCGGCGGCACCGAGTCGGACAACCTCGCGGTGAAGGGCCTCTACTGGGCCCGCCGCGACGCCGACCCCCGCCGCACCCGGGTCCTGGCCAGCCCCGTCGAGCACCACGCGGTCCTCGACGCCGTCGACTGGCTGGCCGTCCACGAGGGTGCGAACGTCGAATACCTCCCCGTCGACCGCTACGGGCGCGTCCACCCCGAGGCCCTGCGCGAGGCGGTCCTCCGCGATCCCGGCGACGTCGCGCTGATCACCGTGATGTGGGCCAACAACGAGATCGGCACCATCCTGCCGGTGCGTGAACTGGCCGAGGTGGCCCGCGAGTTCCAGATCCCGATGCACGCCGACGCGGTGCAGGCGTTCGGACAGCTCGACGTGGACTTCGGCGCGTCCGGCCTTGCCGCGATGACCGTCAGCGCGCACAAGATCGGTGGCCCGGCCGGCGTCGGCGCGCTGCTGCTCGGCCGCGAGTACACCCCGGTGCCCGTGCTGCACGGCGGGGGGCAGGAGCGCCACGTCCGCTCCGGCACCCTGGATGTGCCGGGCATCGCCTCGTTCGCCGTCGCCGGGCGGCTCGCCGCGGACCGGCGCGATGACTTCGCCCGGGAGACGGGCGCCCTGCGCGACCAGCTGGCCGACGCCGTCCTGGCCCAGGTCCCCGACGCCCTGCTGGGCGGCGACCCGGCGCCCGGCGGGCGGCTGCCGGCCAACGCGCACTTCACCTTCCCCGGCTGCGAGGGCGACTCGCTCCTGCTGCTGCTGGACGCCCAGGGCATCGAGTGCTCCACCGGCTCCGCCTGCACCGCCGGGATCGCCCAGCCCAGCCACGTCCTGCTCGCCACCGGCGCCGACCCGGACCTGGCCCGGGGCACCCTGCGCTTCTCGCTCGGCCACACCTCCACCAAGCAGGACGTCGAGGACGTGGCCCGCGCGATCGGCCCGGCGGTGGAGCGGGCCCGGTCGGCGGGGCTCAGCTAGCCGGAGGTGGCCGCGCGGCGGACCAGCTCCATGTAGCGGTCCCAGTCCCAGCCGCGGCCCGGGTCCGTGTGGTCGGCGCCCGGCACCTCCACGTGCCCGATGATGTGCTCCCGGTCCACCGGGATGCCGTACCGCCCGCATATCGCCGCCGTGAGCTTCGCCGACGCCCCGTACATCGCGGCGGTGAAGTCCTGCGGGCGCTCCACGAAGCCCTCGTGCTCGATGCCCACGCTGCGCTCGTTGTACGAGCGGTTGCCCGCGTGGAACGCCACGTCCAGCTCGCGGATCATCTGCGTCACATGGCCGTCCTTGCGCACCACGTAGTGGGCCGCGGCCTGGTGCCCGGGGTCCTGGAAGGCGCGGACCGCGCTGCTGAAGCTGCCCTGTGTGACATGGATGACCACCCGGTCGATGCCGTAGTCGTCGGGGCGGTCCGCCCGCCGCCAGTTCGCGTCGGCCGCCGCCACCCAGCGCGCACGCGCGTAGTCCACCGCGCCGGGCGTGCGCGGCTTCTCCACGCCCGGCAGCCGCCACCAGGCGCGCTTCAGCCGGTCCCGCGCCAGCGCCGCCGTGCCCACGGCCGTGACGGCACCGCCGATCAGCACCGAACGCCGGCTGATCCCGGTCCCGGTGCCCGCCCCGGCCGTCCCCTTGGTCCCCATGTGACGGACAACGCTTATCCGCGAGCTTTCGGTTCCCGCCCCCACGTACCCTGGTGGAGCTATGACTGAGACTTCCCAGCGCCCCCTCCGTGTCCTCGCCGCCATGTCGGGCGGTGTCGACTCCGCCGTCGCCGCGGCCCGCGCCGCCGAGGCGGGCCACGACGTGACCGGTGTGCACCTCGCCCTCTCCGCGAACCCGCAGTCCTTCCGGACCGGCGCCCGGGGCTGTTGCACCATCGAGGACTCCCGCGACGCCCGCCGTGCCGCGGACGTCATCGGCATCCCCTTCTACGTCTGGGACCTGGCGGAACGCTTCCGCGAGGACGTCGTCGAGGACTTCGTCGCCGAGTACGAGGCCGGCCGCACGCCCAACCCGTGCCTGCGCTGCAACGAGAAGATCAAGTTCGCCGCGCTGCTCGACAAGGCCCTCGCGCTCGGCTTCGACGCGGTGTGCACCGGCCACTACGCCACCGTGGTCACCGGCGCGGACGGAAACCGCGAACTGCACCGCGCCTCGGACATGGCCAAGGACCAGAGCTACGTGCTCGGCGTACTGGACGAGCGCCAGCTCGCCCACGCGATGTTCCCGCTCGGCGACACCCTCACCACCAAGGACGAGATCCGCGCCGAGGCGGAGCGCCGGGGCCTCGCGGTCGCCAAGAAGCCCGACAGCCACGACATCTGCTTCATCGCCGACGGCGACACCCAGGGCTTCCTCGCGAACCGCCTCGGCGGCAGGGCGGAGGGCGACATCCTGGACGAGACCGGTGCGAAGCTCGGCACCCACGAGGGGGCCTTCGGCTTCACCATCGGCCAGCGCAAGGGCCTGCGCATCGGCCACCCCGCGCCCGACGGCAAGCCGCGCTACGTCCTGGACATCTCGCCGGTCAACAACACGGTGACCGTCGGCCCCGTCGAGGCGCTGGACGTCACCGCGCTCACCGCGATCAAGCCCCGCTGGTGCGGAACGCCCCCGTCCGGCCCGGGGACGTACACCGCCCAGCTGCGCGCCCACGGCGGCGAGACCGAGGTGAGCGCCGAGCTGACCGACGGCACCCTCCACGTCACGTTCACCGAGCCGGTCCGGGGCGTGGCCCCCGGCCAGGCGGTCGTCCTGTACGACGGCACCCGCGTGGTCGGCTCGGCGACGATCGCGACGACGGTACGCCGGGAGACCGCGTCGGCGGGCTGACGCCGGCGGCCGCGCGATCGCGGCCGGCTACGGCGGGCCGGACCCGGCACGTGCGGAGTGCTCCGTGGCAGGCGGAAAGCGGCGCGGACCTCTGAAGGCGAGGGACACCGCGATCAGCTGCCGGGTATCGGCGTCGAGACTGTCCCCGACCGACGGCATGATGTCGACCGCCCGGTCCGCGGCGGCGTCCCCGGACGCCTGCGCACTCAGGGCCCGGGGCAGGTGGTCCGCGACTGTCTCGGGCGATGCGCCGGTCCCCACTCCGCAGGCCGCCAGGTACGGGCTGAGGCGGACCAGCCCGTCCCGGCACTCGATCACGCGCCGGTAGTAGCGCCGGTGGATGCCCCAGGCGTGCAGCGTCTCGCGCCACGGTGCGGCGGGGGAGCCTCTCAGCGTGTTCTCGGGGAACGCCTCATGGAGTCCGCGCCACAGCGGTGCGAGCTGCCGGTAGTTCCGCCGGTGCCGTATCCAGATCCGCCCGGAGGCGAGCCGGGCCATGATGCTCGCGTAGCTCAGACCTGTGGCGAACAGCAGGATCGCCGGTGTGAGCAGTTGCCAGCAGGCGTGGTACAGGGGGGCCGGAAAGGGCAGTCCGCGCCAGCGGGCCAACGCACTGAGCTCGAAAACCGCGTTGGACGCCAGCATGCACGCCAGAGACCCCGCGGTCAGGCGCAGGCCGGTGGCCACAGCGCCGTCCGAGATCTTCACGTAGCTCCAGGTCCAGCGCAGGGCCATGGCGAGCGTGTACATCAGGTACAGGGGCGGGACGGCGTGGAAGGCGGCGACCGCCGGTGCACTGATGTCCCCGAAGGTGAAGAGGCTGTTCCGGGCCGCGGGCGACGTTGCCAGGAAGGCCGTGGTGACGCAGGCGACCGCGGCTGCGAGCAGAAGGGTCTCCCGCCGGACCCGCCGGGTGGACTGCCGGGAGGCCGGCAGCAGGTGGAGGTAGAAACGCACGAGCCAGTAGGCCGTGTCCATGGCGAAGATCTTCGCTATCAGCTGACCGGTGCCAGGACCCAGTACGGTGCCTACCGCGGCCGACACCGACGGCAGGAGGAGGCACAGTTCGGCGGCCCGGCAGGCCAGGCACAGAGAGACCGCGCGCAGGGCGCGGTCGCCCGGCGCCCGGGACAACTGGTAGAGCTTCCACACCACGGCGAGTCCGAGAAGCACTGTGATCGGGACCCCGCCCATGATCACAGCCACCCCCGCCGGTCACCCAGGGCGGTCTGGATGCGTTGCAGTGAGGGCTCGCTCGCCGACTGCGGGGCGACATGGTCGAGGACCGAGGCCCAGCCGAGAACGATGGTGGCGATCAGCTCCGCCTCACGTTCTTCCGCCGCCTCGTACGAGGTGCGGCGCAGGGCCCGCCTGATGGTCCCCGGCGAGATGTCGGGCATCTCCTGCTGCCAGAGCGCCTCGTCGTGATGGTCCTCGCCGGTCCGGTGCCCGGCGAGGATATGGCCCACTTCATGCAGGATGATGTGGTCCTGGTGCGGCTTCGTCGTCTTCTGCTGGTACAGCACGTAGTCGGCCGTTGCGGTGGCGATCCAGGCGCCGTAAGGCCCTGGCACCGGCAGCGCGTAAGGCACGAGGCGGAGGGGGCGCCCCCGTTGCTCGCCGAGCAGGTGGCACAGCTCTGCCACCTGCAGCGGGGGTTGGACACCCAAGTCGCGGAGCACGCGCTTGCAGTGGTGTCGCAACCGCCGTTCCGTCAGTCGGTCATGGACGGACCAGTTCAACAGACCCACTCGAGCAACCCCCCATGCCGCGCCTTCCGGCGCACGAGTCAGTCACCCGAGGCGGACCGACGCTCTGCCTGTTCCAACTTGTAGACGACATCGATTAGTTCCATGACCTGCTTGCGACGAGCGGGAGACAGCTCACCGGCGCGCATGGCCATCAGCCGTACATCGCGCCCGCCGTTCTGTGCGAGCCGGTCCTGCTCGGCCCGCAGCGCTGTGAGCTGGTCCTCGACACGGCGGGCCACACCGTTGTCGAAGAAGTAGGCGGCCGGGACGCCGAAGAAGTCTGCCAGAGCCTGAAGATGACGGAGGGTGGGGTTTTCCTTCCGCCGCTTGCGGAGCTGCCAGATGTAACTCTGCGAGATGGGGACTCCGGCCTTCCTGATGGCGGCGGCCACGTACTCGTTGCTGTACTCCTGGCCGCTGTCCGGGCCCACTGTGGCGAACAGATGATTGAGCCGATCCGCCAGGCTCGTGCTGTTCTCGTCGGACATGGGATCTGCCACCTTATCTGCGCTCGCGCCGGATACATCCGTTTCGGCCCGCTGCCGGGTCAGCGGGCCGAACTGCTTCGTGATCTTCCGGGTGTGCCTGCGTGAATTGTACGGAGGTGGAGACTCCGCCCGATCAGGATTCGATCTCAGTTGCATGGCGATCGAGCGGTGATCTAGTGTTCTCATCGCTGAATCTCCACTGGTGTGAAGAGTCGGCCCCGCCAGTGGCTTGCCTGAGTGGAAGCGCCCCTGGTTCAGGTGTCCGGCGCAACGAACGGGAGTCGCTACGTGACCGATCCGACCGAGGTGCACGTGGCGGTGAAGCCGGCCGTCGGTCAACGCCTGCGCGTGCTGACACGGGCGCTCGCAGGACAGCTTCGGCGACAGCCACCGGACTGCGCCGGACCCGGTGTGGTGGCGATCCGCCACTCGGCGGAGGTGCGCCAGGCGGTACTGGCCCTGACACTGTGCGAGATTCCCGTCGCCTTTCTGGTCTCGTCGATCCTGCCGGTGCCCGCCCGGGTCCCCCACGCATTGCTGGAGGCGGCACTGATCCTGCTGGGCTTCAGCGTGCTCGCGGCGATGGCGAGGCACCCGCACACCGTTTCGCCGTCCCGAGTGGTGCTGAGCACCGGGTTCCTCGGGGAGATCTCGCTGCCGCGTGACCGGGTGCAGTCGGCGTCCCGGTCGATGAGGACCCTCCCGGGCCGCGGGCTGCGCGCGGTGCCGGGCGAACCCGGCGCCCTGGCGTGCTCACTCGGCAGTTCGGTGAGTCTCTGCGTCCGGCTGGACCCGCCCGTACGTGTCGACCTCGGCAAGGACGGGGCGGTGGAGGCCACCGCGGTCTACGTGTCCGCGGACACACCGGAGGCGTTCCCCCGGGCCCTGAGCAACTCCAGAGCATGCTGATCCCCGAGAAGGAGTCCTCCGTGACCCGCGAGTCCTGTTCCACGGAAGCAATGGTCGTGGACCGTCAGATGGATGCGTACAACCGGCAGGCGCTGGACGAGTTCCTGGCCTGCTACGACGACGCGGTGGAGCTGTTCGCGGACGGTGCGGCCTTCGCGTCGGGCAGGGCGGCTCTCCGTGAGGTCTACGGTCAGCAGTTCGCGTCGACCCGGGTACGCGCGACCTCCCTGGCCAGGATCCAGCAGGCCCAGTGGGTCGTCGACCACGAACTGATCGAGGCCGATGGTGCGGCTGCCCTCACCGTTCTGGCGCTCTACCGGATCCGGGAGGGCCGCATCGACCAGGTCCACTTCCTCGGGCAGCGGGCAGGTGCGTGATGGGGGAGTCCAGCGGCACCGGGCGGGTCTCGGTCTTCTTCCCGATCATGCCGGTGAAGGCCGAGACCATCGTGGGTTTCGCCGAGCTCGTGCGCGACGCGGGGCTGGCGAGGCTCTGGATGGGGCAGAGCCTCACGTACGACGCGTACCACCTCTTCGCCTATCTGGCCGGCCGGGGGCTGCGCATCCCCACGGGCACGGCCGTCACAGTGATGGGCTTGCGACACCCGTACGAGGCGGCGGTGCAGGCCCGTTCGGTCGCGCTGTTCACGGGCCGGCCGATGACCGTCGGCTTCGGTCCCGGCAGCCCTGAGATGGTCGCCTCGTTGCGGGGCAGGGGATTCGCCAGTCCGCTCACCGCGAGCCGCGAGTACCTGTCCATGGTCCGTTCGCTGGTGAACGGCGAACCGGTCAGGCGCTCCGGTGAATACCACTTCCTGGAGGGCGCCCTTCCCGCGATGCCCGCCGGTCAGCCGGAGATCCGTGTGGGTGCCGGGGTGCTGAGGTCCGGCATGGCGCGGGTGGCCGGCGAGGTCGCCGATGCGGCCATAACCTGGCTCACGCCCCTGCCCTACATCCAGGAGGTGCTGGCCCCCGCCATGCGGGAGGGGGCGCAGAGCCGGGGCCGTCCGGTGCCGGACGTCGTCTCGATGGTGCACTTCGCCGTGGACCGCCCGGGTGTCGACCCTCGGGCCATGGTGCTGGCCGCCAACCGGGATCACCTCGGCACCGATCACTACACGGCGATGCTGCGCAGCGCGGGCCTGACGGCGGATCCCTCGGATCCCGAGGCCGGAGCGCAGACCCTGGTGGATTCCGGCGTCTTCCTGACCGGATCGGCCAAGGAGATCGCGAGGAGGGTGGCCGAGTACCTGCAGGGGGGCGTGGACGAGGTCGTACTGTCCCCGGGCGGTGTTCTGCTGACTCGTGGGGTGGAGGCGGCGCTCGCCGACCTGCGTGACGTGGTGGCGGAACTGGGGCGTCTCCATGTCTGACGGCCCCATACCCGGCGCGCCGGCGGGCGTGGTGTTCACGCCACGCCGGCTTCTGCTGGTGGGCACCGGTTCGATCGGGGTGGCGTTCCTCCCGTACTGGATGAACTGGCTGGCGATGGCGCTGCCCGAGGTGGAGTGCAGGGTCGTGGTGACCCGGAGCGCGGAACGCTTTGTCACCCGCGCCGCGCTGTCGGCGATCAACTCGAGTCCGGCGCTGCCGGACGTCTGGCCGGATGAGCCCCGTACGGGGGCGCTGCACGTCGAATGGGCCGAGTGGGCCGAAGCGGTTGCTGTCTATCCGGCGACCGTGGACTTCATCAGCAGAATGGCGGGAGGCCGGGGCGACAGCCCTGCGATGCTGGCGCTCCAGTGCACCGAGGCGCCCGTGGGGATCGCTCCTTCACTCCCACCGGGGGCGGTGCGCAACCCCCTCCTGGCGCAGCACCTGAAGAAGCTCCGGGAGCGGCCCAACATCTGTGTGGCGACGCCTGAACCCGGGTCGAGCAGTACGACCGGCCGCCAGGACGCCTACGTGCCGCCTGCGTTGCCGGACCTGCTGGCATTGATGGAACGAACGGGGAAGCGGCCGGTCTGATCCCGGCCGTGACGAGGGGGGTTTGTGCCGAACGATGATCGCTTCCTTTCCGGTGCGAGTCTGGTCGACTCCTACGGAACCGGGTTCACCAGCACATCGGTGTACCGCCTGCCGTCGGGGGGCGGATTCCGGTGGGTGCGGTCCGCCGGTCCGGAAAGGTCCGAGCCGATGCGGCCGCCGCCCGCCGCCGCGCGTCGTCGAATGCGCGAACTGCCGGCCGAGGGGATGGATTTCTCGCTTCCGGAATCCCGGGGGCACCGGCTTGTCTACGCCGCCAACGGTCCGGAATCGCTTGCGAATATTTTGATGACGCAGAGTCGAGACCATTCCTACCCGAGGGCTCGTGATTTGCTCATGGGTCTCGGGAGGAATCTGGGAGAGCTTCATTCGATTTCTGCCCGTGACGTGCAGGACCAGGGGCATCCGGGAATTTCCAGACTCTCGGGATGGCTCGGTGACGGGAGCGGGGCGGGAGAATCCGGACGTCTCTTCACGGCTGCGAGGAAGAGGTTGGGGAGCGAGCGGTGGAACCTGATCCGGGGCTGGTGCGAGGAATTCGGGATGCCGGCACACGATGCCGTTCTGCTGCACGGCAGACCCGGCACCGGACTCGTCGTCCCCGGCACGAACGGCAGCCGGGCCGCACTGCTGACCGGTGAAGACATGGCGACCGGCCGGCCGTCGCTCGATATCGGGTGGGTGCTGGGCGAGCTTGCGGAGTTGCGTGGAGTCGTCCGAGATCAGTCGGGTGAGGCGGCCGCCGCGGAGTGGTCCACGCTGGGCAGGGCCTTCGCCGATGGCTACGGGCGAGGGCTGAGTGCCGAGACGGGCCGGGCCGCCACGCTGTGTGTGCTCAACCACGTCAGGGACTACTGCGCCTATGTGGAGTGGAGCGAGTGGTGGGTTCCGACGGTGCTGAATGTCATCGCGGAGGAATGCGATCGGGGCGGTGCGGGGATGATCGAATGGGGGGCCGCTCATGATGGATAGGCGCATTCGGCTCGCCTGATGTGTGCGGCGAATGGAACCTGACCGAGAAGTCGGTCAGGTTCTTTCCCATGCCCTGAATTTCTCCGTCAGGGAGATCTCGAATGCCTGAAGAAAACACTTTCCCCGGCCGCCGGGAAGGTGCTAGAAATGAGAACGCAAGGGCGCTCCGGGGGAATCTCCGGAGCGTGTATCGACTATGTGAGGGGAATCCTTATGGACGCCGAGAAGCTCATCGAGGGCTACACCGTGTACACCGACGCCGAGGAGCTGGCGGCGGCACCGGAGGCCGACGAGGCGCCGGCCACCGTCGCGCTTTCGGTCGCCACGGGTCTGCTGACCTGGAAGAAGGGCTGCTGACCCGACGTCAGGGTCTGGCTGAGAGCCGAGGCGCTGGAGCCGACTGATCCCGCTAAGTATCGAGTCGGCTCCAGCACTTCGGATCCATGATAGGGCCGGGGGCGCCGCCCGTAGGGCTGCGTCCCCGGCGGACCTGTGTGCACCCCGCGCGGTGCACGCCGAGGGGACCGACACTTCATGACCCGGTTGCGCCGGCTGACGCTCACCAACGGCCTTCGCGTACTCCTGGCGCCCGCGCCCTCCGCATCGGCCGTCGCGGTCGCCGTGCACTACGACGTGGGATTCCGGTCGGAGCCCGAGGGACGCAGCGGCTTCGCCCACCTCTTCGAGCACCTCATGTTCCAGGGCAGTGCGCGTTATCCGAAGCTGGAGCACTGGAGCTACGTGCAGGGGCTCGGCGGCACTGCCAACGGATCGACCCACCAGGACTACACGGACTACTACCAACTGGTACCGGAGCGGGGCCTGGCGGACGTGCTCGCCATGGAGGCCGACCGGATGGGCTTTCCTCTCATCACGGAGGAGAACCTCCGCAACCAGCGCGCGGTCGTCAAGGAGGAGGTCGGTCTCAACATCCTGAACCGGGCCTACGGCGGCTTCCCGTGGATACCACTGCCCGCGCTGCTCTACCGCTCGTACGCCAACACCCACAACGGCTACGGCGAGTTCATGGATCTGGACCGGGCTACGGTCGATGAGGCCCGGGACTTCCACGCCATGTACTACGCGCCGTCGAACGCGGTGCTGAGCGTGGCAGGGGCCTTCGACGAGGACACCGTCGCGGCACTGGTCGAGGACTTGTTCGGCAGGCTGCCGGCCGGGCCGAAGCCGGAGCCCGCTGTCCTGAGCGAGCCCCCGCCCGTGAACCCGCGACACGGTGACTGGGCGGATGCGCACGCCTCCAGGCCCGCCTTGGCGCTCGGTCACCAACTGCCGGATCCTGCCGTCGAACTTGACGCCTACGTGGCGTGGATGACCGTGTGCGAGCTGCTGACCGGCGGCCCGTCGGCGCCGCTGGAACAAAGGCTTGTACGGGACACCGGCCTGGCGGTCCAGGTCACGGCGGGCTGCGGACTGTTCGATTCGCTCGACGCCCGCGCGCCCGACACGCTTGCCGTCGTCGTCACTCATCACGACCACGCCGAACAGGAAGCCCTGCTCACCGTGATCGACGAGGAGATCGGCCGCCTGACCGACCCTGCCGCAGCCGGCCTGCGCCTGCCTGTCGCTACGGGCAGGCTGTCGGCGCGAGTATCCCGGCGCAACGCCGATCTGATGGCCCGCACCAGAGCCCTGGGAGCCTGTGAACTCCTGCACGGCCGCGCGGCAGTCGTCGACGAACTTCCCTCCCTCACGGCCGAGGTGACCGCGCAGGCTGTCGCCGATGCGGCCGGTCAACTCCTCACCGGGGCACGCGCCGTACTGCGTCTGGTCCCCGGCCGGTCGGCCATAGGTGCCGACGGCACCACGAAGAAGGCGGCACTGGCATGACGGACGCACGAGCAGGCACCCGCATCGTTCTCGACGGGACACTCTCCAACGGGCTTCGGGTCGTGGCCGTGCCGGACGCCACCGCGCCACTGGTGGAGTTCCGGCTGAGCATCCCCTGCGCCGGTTCCGGTGACGCGCACGCGGCCCGCGCCCAGGTCCTCGGCGACGTGCTGCTGCCGTCCGCCGACGAGTTGTCGCCGGAACGCGCGCCGCAATGGGAAATCGCCGGTCTGGCCGCCGGCCGCGACGTCAACCGACTGGGGGTCTTCGGCTGCATACCCTCGGCATCGCTCGTACCCGTGCTGAGGGAGACGGCCGCCGCGCTGGCAACTCCTCGCTACCTCGGTCAACGGGTCGTCGAGTCCCGGCAGCGCGTGGCTGCACAGGTCGCCATAGGGCGCAGCGAGGCCCGCTGGATGGCGTTGGCCGCGCTGTTGCGCCGCTGGAGTCCCCACCAGTTGGCGCCCTGCGACATTCCTCCTCCGGAGGCGCTGCCCCACGTGGAACCCGAGGACGTACGGGAACTGCACCGCAACCGGCTCGTGCCGCGCGGAGCGGTCCTTGTGCTGGTGGGGGATTTCGCTCCTGACGAGATCATGGCCACGGCCGAGCGAGCGTTCGCGGAATGGCAGGGGGCCGAGGAAACGACGCTCACCCCGCAACCGCCCCTGCCCGGGGCGGCTCCGGGTGACGTGGTCCTGGTGAATCGTCCACGCTCCGCGCAGGCCGAGCTGCTGCTCGCGGGTCCTGCGCCGCACCGGACCGACGCGGACCGCCCCGCCTTCGACTTGGCCAACGTCCTCTTCGGCGGCGGGGTCGCCTCCCGGCTGAGCCGGAACATCCGCGAGGAGAAGGGGTACGCGTACGTGGCGGCATCCGCGGTGGAGGTGGTGGCGGGCTTGCCCACGACGTTGGTGAGAGTGGCCGTCGGCGCGCAGGCAGTGGCCGGTGCGCTGACCGAGACCCGCCGGGAGCTCGGCGCGCTCGTGGAGTCACCGCCGAACGCGGCCGAGATCGGCCACGGCAAGCAGTTGCTGGCGGGCCGGATCGGGACCGCCGCCGTCTCGCCCGCCTCGTACGCGACGTTCCTGGCCAATCTGCTGGCCGAGGGGGCGGATCCCCAGTGGGCCGACGGCTACGGGGAACGGGTCGACGCGGTCGCCGCGGAGGACGTCGTCTCGGCGGCGGGCCGCTACCTGGACCCGGCCGGTCTCACCGCCGTGCTGGTCGGTGACGCGGACGTACTGGGGGACCGGCTGGCGGATCTCCCCGATACCCGCGTACACCGCTTCGAGGAGCTGGGACTCGTCACCCCGCACGAATACGGGGAGGATGCTCCGGCGGGCGCGTACGAACCCGTGCGGACGTCACCGTACGAGCGGCAGCAGGCACGATGACGACTGCCCGACGCCGCTACCTCACACGGGCCACCGATCTTTCGCAGGTCCCCGCAGTCGCCGCGTTCCTACGCGGTCTCGGTCTCGGTGACTTCGTTCCGGACGGCCTGGTGTCACACACCGGGCGCAACGAGAACTGGTCCGGAACGACCACTTCGGGCCGTGCGGTCTTCGTCAAGAGCTTGGGCGGGGAGCCCGAGGACGCGCAGCGACGACTGCGCGGCATCATCGCTTTCGAGGAGCTTCTGGAGGACGCGCCCGCCGGGACGCTCCGTGCCCCGAGATGCCTGGGGTGGAGCGAGGAGGACGCCCTGGTGGCTTACGAGATGCTGCCCCTGTCCCGCACCGGGGCGGAACTCGCCGACGCGAAGGAGTTCGGGGAAGGCCACGCGCGGCAGATCGGCGAGATGATCGGTGAACTGCACGGCCTCAAGCCCTCCGGACGTGTCCGTCTCGACACCTCGGCGCCGAGTCAGCCTTCTGTCGCCGCCTTCACGGCACTGCCCCTGGAGAGCCACCGGACATCCAGTGCGGCAGAGCTGCGGGTCTGGAGCATGCTTCAGCAGGACGCGGAACTCGTCGAAGCCATCGTGGAGTTGCGACGCGCCGAGGCGGCGGCGGAGACCTGTCCCACGCATGGCGATCTCCGCCTGGACCAGTTGCTGCTCTCCGGGCACGACTTCCACCTCCTCGACTGCGAGGAACTGCGCCTCGGTGATCCGGCGCGTGACACCGGCGCGTTCATCGGGGAGTGGCTCCACCGCGCGGTCGCCACGCTTCCCGGCCCGGCACGGAACGATCCGACAGGCACGGAGCCGGTGGACCGCGAAGTGGTCGCCAGGGGTGCTCAGGAGCTCCTTCGCATACGCCCTCTCGTCCGGCAGTTCCACGAAGGTTACGTCTCCACCGGACGGCCCGGGACGCACAGCCTGCACCTTCAGAGCGTACGGTTCGCCGGCTGGCACCTCATCGACCGCGTGCTGGCGCAGGCATCCCAGAGTTCGGTGCTCCATCCGGTGCAGCGCGCTGCGATGGGCATCGCCCGGACGGTGCTGCTGACCCCCGAAGCGCTCATCACCACTCTCGGCCTCAAGGACTGAACCGATGCCGCTCACGATGCTTCACCCGAGGCTGCGCGCCGCGGTCGACCTGGTCGACATGGGTTCCGACGGGCGCACCGCACACGTCCGGGGAACGCCGGTCGAGGCGGACACCCGGGCCGCACTGCGCCACGCCTTGGCGAACAGGCTGTACGAGGTGTTCCACGCCGGTCTGGAGAGGGACGACGGGCCGCGTCCCAGGACCCTGCGGGATCCCGGCTGCGAGGCACTTCTCGCGGACGGCGTCCCACACCGCGAGGCACGGCTGCGCGTCCCGGCCGACTCGATCGCCCGGAGCGAGGACCCCGAGTACTGCGTGGTGCCCCTGGACGGCGTGCGGACTCTGATTCCGTTGGCGTCGGTGGACGAGGGGGTGTCGTCGGACGGAACGAGGGTGGTGCGCTACCCGGCGGCGAGGCCGGCGCTGTCGGCCGGGTTCTACCTGGTGGACGGCTCAGCGGGGCGGCCGGACGACCACGAGGCGATCACACGGTTCTATCTCCATGTCGCGAACGCGCACGCGGCCCCCGCTCTGTGGAGCGGCCTGCTGGAGCACCTTGAGGGCCGCGGGCTTCGGTATCGCGCCAAGGTCAGCTCGTCGCGGCTCTTCTACCCGCGGCGTGACGCGATCGTCGTCTACCTCCGCACGGTGGACGCTGCAGGGGCGGACCTCGTCGAAGCGACCGCCGGACGGCCCGGACTCGGCCGCCGGACTTCGGTGTTCGCTCAGGAGCTCGCACCGGGGCTGGCCACCGCCTGTGAGCCGTCCGACACCCGAAAGGGCATGGCGCAGATGAGCTTCGGGCAGCACAGGGCCCATGCCTTGGCGGACGGTCTGCTGGAACATGCCGGCGCCGGGCGCGGAGGCAGCGTCGAGGAGGCCGTCTGCCACGCCCTGAACAGAGCCGGAGTGCGGCCCGACGCGCCCTGGCTCAACCTGCCGTCCAGGAGCGGTCACGATGACTGAGGAGCGACTGATGCCGAGCAGCCCGGTGCAGGGCGACGGGCGCGTGGTGCTGATCACGGGTGCGACGGCCGGGCTGGGCCGCCATCTGGCGGGTCGGCTGGCCACCCCGGACACCGTCCTTCTGCTGCACGGACGCGATCCGGCCGCTCTGCACGACCTGAGTCTGCGCCTGAAGGAGAAGGGGGCGACGGTCCACACATACTGTGCGGATCTCGCTTCCCTCGACGAAGTCCGCGACCTGGGCCGGCGCGTGGTGGACGAGCACCGTCGGATCGATGTGCTCATCAACAACGCGGGCGTCGGCCCGGGCGCCGAGGGTGCCGGACGGGAAGCGAGCAAGGAAGGACACGAACTGCGTTTCGCCGTCGGATACCTTGCGCCCTATGTGCTCACCGGGCTCCTGCTTCCCGCGCTGAGATGTTCCGCGGGGGCGCGGGTGATCAACGTCGGATCCGCCGCCCAGATCGAGCTCGACCACGACGATCCGGAGATGACGGCGTACTACGACGGGTGGGTCGCGTACGGCCGTGCGAAGCTCGCTCTCGCCTCGTTCAGCAGGGACCTGGCGGATGAGCTCAAGCCGTCCGGGATCGCGGTCAACTGTGTGCACCCCGCCGACCTCATGGACACCGCACTGGTACGGGACACCGGACTCGCGCCGCAGTCGACGGTTACGCAGGGCGGCGACGCCGTCCTTGCCCTGCTGCGCCTGCCCTTCACGGAGTCGGGCACCGGCGGCTACTTCAACGGCCTGGAGCGGGCCGAGCCGCACGAGGATGTACAGGATGCCGTGAAGCGCCGCAGACTGCATGGGATGACGGAGCGGCTCCTGTCCGGCCGGTAGCAGCCCGGCGGACCCCGCGCGGCAACGCCCGACCCCGGTACGGGCGTGTCCGCGCGGGGCGTTCCCGCCCCCCGGTCCGACCGGCGCCGGTCTCAGGACGCCTGGCGGGCGTACACGTCGCGGCCGAAGAACTCCGCCAGCACCGGGGCGATCGCCTGCGGGGCCACCTCGCGGGTCTGGCCCGTCAGGGTGCGGTGGCGGCCCCGGGGCAGCGCCTGGGCGAGGAGCCGGGTCGCCGACCGGGCGGTGGCCGAGCTGCAGCCGCCGCAGACCACCAGGGTCCGGGCCGTGACCGAGGCGAGCCGCCCGGACGGCACCGAGCCGTCGCCCAGCAGCGCGTCGTCGTACGCCAGCGTGTGCGCCACGGACTCCAGGGTCCGCCACAGCGGCGCCCGCCGCATCCTGGCGACCGTTCCGGCCGGGACCCCCGTCACGGTCAGGAACAGCTCGACCGCGCCGCCCCGGTCCCCGGCGGACAGCAGCCGGTGCAGCCGGGCCGTGCAGTCGGCCTTGAACAGCAGCCCGGCGGGCCCCGGGGTGTACGTCGGCTCGTACACCGCGAGCCGGTCCGCGGGCAGCCCGGCCGCCTGCGCCTCCAGGGCCAGCGCGCCGCCCGCCCCGACGCCGAAGACCGCGGGCCGGCCGCCCGTCACGGCGGCCAGCGCCGCCAGGTCGTCGGTCTCGCGCCGCACCGCGTAGCGTGCCGCGTCCCCGCTGGCGCCCCGGCCGCGCCGGTCGTACGTGACGACGTCGAAGCGGGACGCGAGCAGACGGGCGAGCGGCTCCTCGGTCTCCGCCGTGCTCAGGGCCCCGCCGACCAGGATGACCGGCGGCCCCTCGCCCCGGCGCCGGTACGCGATCGAGGTGCCGTCGCTGGAGAGAATCGTGTCCATGCGAGGGTGGACCGCCGGGCCGTCACGAACTCATCGGCGTCCGCGAAAGAGATTTCCTGACGGGCGGTCAGCGCGCGATCAACTCCGTGTCGTAGAAGCAGAAGTGGTCCTTGATCGCCTCGACCCCGGCCTTCGGCTCCTCGTACACCCAGACCAGATCCGCTGCCCCGGGCAGCGACCAGTAGGACGCGTCCCCCTTGAACGGACAGTGGGTGCGGGTGGCCGACGGCGTCAGCAGCTCGGTACGGACGTCCTCGGGCGGCAGGTAGTAGCGGACCGGGCAGCCGGTCTCGCGCAGGACGAGCGGGCGCCGGCTCTCGGCGAGCAGCAGCCCGTCGCGTACCACGCGTACATGCTCCGTGCCGGGCTCGACGGTGATGCGGTGTCCTCGGGTGGCAGTCATATCTCTCTCAGCCGCTCCGGGCGCGGGTTTCTTCCCCCGCCGCGGACCCGCGAGCGGCGGGCCCTACCGTGGCAGCCATGAACATCTGCGTCTTCCTCTCCGCCGCCGACCTCGACGACCGCTACACGGTGCCCGCCCGCGAATTCGCCGAGCTGCTCGGGCGCGGCGGGCACACCCTGGTCTGGGGCGGTTCCGAGAGCGGCCTGATGAAGGTCGTCGCGGACGGCGTCCAGGAGGCGGGCGGGAAGCTCGTCGGCGTGTCGGTGGACTTCCTGGCGGCCAAGGCGCGGACCGACGCCGACGAGATGGTCATCGCCCGCGACCTCGCCGAGCGCAAGGCGCTGCTCCTCGCGAAGTCCGACGCGATCGTGATCATGGTCGGCGGCACCGGGACGCTCGACGAGGCCACCGAGATCCTGGAGCTGAAGAAGCACGGCAAGCACACCAAGCCGGTCGTCCTGCTCAACACCGCCGGCTTCTACGACGGCCTGCGCGAGCAGTTCCAGCGCATGGAGGACGAGGGCTTCCTGCCGCTGCCGCTGACCGAGCTGGTCTTCTTCGCCGAGGACGGCGTCGGCGCCCTGGCGTACCTGGAGGAGTGGTCCGGCCTGCAGTGACGTGACGTACGGGGCCCGGGGGGCGGGTGCGACGATGGGGCCATGTCCACTCACCTCATCACCGGTGCCGGCTCCGGCATCGGCGCAGCGGTCGCCCGCCGTCTGGCCGAGCGCGGCGACGACCTCGTCCTGCTGGCCCGCGACGCGGGCCGCGCCAAGGAACTGGCCGCGCTCCACCCCGGCGCCCGCACCCTCGTCGGCGACCTCTCCAACCCGGACCGGCTCTCCTGGGCCCTCGCCCAGCAGACCGTGCCGGAACGGCTCGACTCGCTGCTGCACATCGCGGGCGTCGTCGAGCTCGGCCCGGTCGGCGAGCTGACCCCCAAGGCGTGGCACGTACAGCTCAACGCCAACCTCGTCGCCCCCGCCGAGCTGACCCGCCTCACGCTGCCCCAACTGCGCGTCGCCCAGGGCCACGTCCTGTTCGTCAACTCCGGCGCCGGGCTCTCCGCGAGCCCCGAGTGGAGCGCGTACGCCGCCAGCAAGCACGGTCTGAAGGCGCTCGCCGACTCGCTGCGCCACGAGGAGCACGGCAACGGCGTCCGCGTCACCTCCGTCTACCCGGGCCGCACCGCCAGCCCCATGCAGGAGAAGGTCCACCGGCAGGAGGGCAAGGAGTACGACCCCGCCCGCTGGATCGACCCCGAGTCCGTCGCCACCACGATCCTGATGGCGCTCGACCTGCCCCCCGACGCCGAGGTCAACGACCTCACCGTCCGTCCCGGCCGCTGACCCCCGGGCCTTACGACCTCGCCCGCGATTGTCGGCGGCGTCACGGCGCCTGGGACCTCCGCCTCCGGCGTTGTCGTCGGTCGCGATGGCTCCGCCATCGCTCCCTCCTCCGCCTTGGGTTCGAAGGTCCCAGGCGCCGCTCCTTCTCCCGCCGGCAATCGCGGGCGAGGTCGTTACCCTTCTCGCGTGAGCGAGAACAGCGAGTTCAGGCACTGCCCGGCCACCGGGATCGGTTCGATGCCCGGGGGAGACGCCCGGGAGGCGGCGAAGACCGTCGCCGGCTCCTTCGGGGACGGCGAGGGCATGCCGTACCTGGCGGAACTGCCGGCCCGCGGGCCCGGCGCCGACATGACCGGGCGGACGGTCGGTCTGCTCTCCGAGCTGTACGGGCACGTCGAGCCGAGCGGCTGGCGGATCAGCGACCGGCCCGGCCGCGACACCCGCCGGGCCCGGTCCTGGCTCGGCGAGGACCTGGACGCACTGGAGGAGTTCACCCAGGGCTACGAGGGCCCGCTCAAGGTCCAGGCCGTCGGCCCCTGGACCCTGGCCGCCGCCCTGGAACGCCGGGGCGGCGAGGCCTTCCTCGGCGACCCGGGGGCCTGCCGCGACCTCGCGGACTCGCTCGCCGAGGGGCTGCGCGGCCACCTCGCCGAGGTCCGCCGCCGGATCCCCGGCGCCCGCCCGGTCCTCCAGCTCGACGAACCCTCCCTCACCGCCGTGCTGCGCGGCCGGGTCGGGACCGCGAGCGGCTACCGCACCTACCGGGCCGTGGACCGCCAGGTCGTGGAGGCCACCCTGCGCGAGGTGCTCGGCGCGGCCGGCGAGACCGCCACGCTCGTGCACACCTGCGCTCCCGAGGTGCCGTTCGCGCTGCTCCGCAGGGCCGGGGCCGGCGGAATCTCCTTCGATCTGTCCCTCCTCACCGAGCGTGAGGAGGAGGCTGTCGGGGAAGCCGTCGAGGGCGGCACCCGGATGTTCTTCGGGGTGGTGCCGGGCACCGACCCGGCCTCGGGCCGATTGTCCGACCCGGGCGGTAGCGTCATGGGTGTCAGGACGCTGTGGCGCAGGCTGGGGCTGAATCCGGGGACTCTGACCGAGTCCGTGACGGTCACCCCCTCGTGCGGTCTCGCGGGTGCGTCGCCCGCGTACGCACGGGCCGCGCTGGCCCACTGCGCCCGGGCCGCAAGATCGCTTGCAGACAACCCTGAGTAACGGGGCGCTGGGTAACGGGAGGACGGGACGATGGCCGGCGAAGAGCAGACCGCAGGGCAGACCGCAGTGCCGGCGGACGCGCAGGAGAGGCACAAGCTCCTCGCGGAGCAGATCGAGGAGCACCGCTTCCGGTATTACGTGAACGACCAGCCGGTCGTCAGCGACGCCGACTTCGACCGGCTGATGCGCGAGCTGGAGGCCCTGGAGGACGCCCACCCCCCGCTGCGCACCCCGGACTCGCCGACCCAGAAGGTCGCCGGGCCGTACCGCACGGAGTTCACGTCGGTCGAGCACCGCGAGCCGATGCTGTCCCTGGACAACGCCTTCGACGACGAGGAGCTGGCCGCCTGGGGCGAGCGCATCGCCCGGGACGTGGGCTCGCCCGGCTACCACTTCCTGTGCGAGCTGAAGATCGACGGCCTCGCCGTCAACCTCACGTACGAGAACGGCGTGCTGACCCGGGCCGCGACCCGCGGCGACGGCCGCACCGGCGAGGACATCACGCCCAACGTCCGCACCATCTCCGACATCCCGCACCGGCTGAAGGGCGACCGCATCCCGCCGCTCGTCGAGGTCCGCGGCGAGGTCTTCTTCCCGATGGAGGGCTTCGAGGAGCTGAACGCCCGGCTGGTCGAGGCCGACGACAAGCCCTTCGCCAACCCCCGTAACGCGGCGGCCGGTTCACTCCGCCAGAAGGACCCCAAGGTCACCGCCTCCCGGCCGCTGCACATGGTGGTGCACGGCATCGGCGCCCGCGAGGGCTTCGACATCGACCGCCTGTCGCACGCCTACGAGCTGCTGCGCGAGTGGGGCCTGCCCACCGCCAAGTACAACAAGGTCGTCGACTCCCTCGCCGGTGTACGGGAGTTCATCGCGTACTTCGGCGAGCACCGGCACTCCGTGGAGCACGAGATCGACGGCGTCGTCGTCAAGCTCGACGAGATCCCGCTCCAGGGCCGGCTGGGTTCCACCTCCCGCGCCCCGCGCTGGGCCATCGCCTGGAAGTACGCCCCGGAGGAGGTCAACACCAAGCTGGCCAACATCCGCGTCGGCGTCGGCCGCACCGGCCGCGTCACCCCGTACGCCCAGGTCGAACCGGTCGTGGTGGCGGGCTCCGAGGTCGAGTTCGCCACCCTCCACAACCAGAACGTGGTCAAGGCCAAGGGCGTCCTCATCGGGGACACGGTGGTGCTCCGCAAGGCCGGTGACGTCATCCCGGAGATCCTCGGCCCCGTCGTCGACCTCCGCGACGGCACGGAGCGGGCGTTCGTCATGCCGACCCACTGCCCCGAGTGCGGCACGGAGCTGAAGCCCATGAAGGAGGCGGACGTCGACGTCCGCTGCCCCAACGCCCGCTCCTGCCCCGCCCAGCTGCGCGAGCGCGTCTCCTACCTGGCCGGCCGCAAGTGCCTCGACATCGACCACTTCGGTTACGTGGTCGCCGCCGCGCTGACCGCACCACTGGAGCCCGCCCGGCCGCCGCTGCGCGACGAGGGCGACCTCTTCGGGCTGACCGTGGACGAACTGCTGCCGATCCGGGCGTACGTCCTCGACCCCGACAGCGGGCTGCCCAAGCGCGACCCGAAGACCGGCGAGGAGAAGAAGGCCCAGGTCTTCGCCAACCAGCAGGGCGAGCCCAGGAAGAACGCCGTCGCGATGCTCGAAGCCATCGAGGCCGCCAAGCAGGCCCCCCTGGCCCGCATCCTCACCGGGCTCTCCATCCGCCACGTCGGCCCGGTCGCGGCCCGCGAGCTGGCCCGCCAGTTCCGGTCCATCGACCGCATCGAGGAGGCCACCGAGCAGGAGCTGGCCGACGCCGACGGGGTCGGGCCCATCATCGCGGCCTCCGTCAAGCAGTGGTTCGCCGAGGACTGGCACCGCGAGATCCTGCGCAAGTGGCGCGAGGCCGGCGTCCGGATGGAGGACGAGGGAGCCGGCGAGGACGAGGGCCCCCGGCCCCTCGAAGGACTCACCGTCGTCGTCACGGGCACGCTGACCGGGCACACCAGGGATGGCGCGAAAGAGGCCCTGCAGAGCCGGGGCGCGAAGGTCACCGGTTCCGTTTCCAAGAAGACCTCCTTCGTCGTCGTCGGCGACAACCCCGGTACCAAGTACGACAAGGCGGTGCAGCTGAAGGTCCCCGTGCTCGACGAGAGCGGCTTCGCCGTGCTGCTCGACGAGGGTGCGGAAGCCGCCCGCGAGGCGGCGGTCCCGGCCGGCGGACCGGCGACCGAGGAGGCGGACGCCGCCGGAGAGTGAACGGTTCCCGACACTCCGTCCAACGTCACCCGATCGGCGCCCAGGGGGTGTCCCGCCGATCATGGCCGGGTCCGCGACGCCTGGCACGGCAACGCGGCGAGGTGCCGTGCCAGACGCCGCGGCCTGATCCGACCCTGACCGGCGGGACACCCCCTACCAGATGCTGACGGATAGTCGGTTCGCATTCGGGCAAGACCGGTAGACCGCTGCCCGTAGCAGCCCTCCGCGGCCTACTGTGGACAGATGCGCCCTCGGACCGGCCACCGGGCGGGGACCGGGGTGCGTCCTGGCACGGAACGCATTCATCGGGTGACATCGGCATCGCCGGCTGTGAGAGGGACGGAATGAAACCGACCGAGAGCGCCGCACCGGTGGCGCGGCTGCAAGGTTTCGTGGGACCCACGCCCAAAGTGGGCGCCGTCGTCGTGGCCCTCGCCACGGTCCAGCTCGCGACCGGCTTCTACCGCGCCCTGAGCCAGGGGCACGCCCTCTTCCCCGACGGCAGGGCCGGCTGGTCCCTCGCCGTCCTCACCGGCATCGTCGTCGGCCACCTCGTCGCGCTCGGCCGCGACCGCTGGTGGGGCGGCACCGGCTCCGGCGCCGCCCTCACCCTCGCCGTGCTGCTGCTCTACGGCTGGGTGCCCGCAGGACTGGTCAGCCTCGTCGTGGTCGTCCTCGTCGGCGTTGCCCGCCGGCACCGCTGGTGGCAGGGGCTGCTGCACGGGGCGGTCGACATCCTCGGGGTCGGCGCGGCGGCGCTGGTGCTCGCCGCGTTCGGCGAGGTGCAGTCCGTCGAGACGCCGTGGCGGCCACTCGACTGGGGGATCGACGCGGTCCCGGAAGTCCTCCTCGCCGCCGCCACCTATCTGCTCGTCACCCGGGTCCTGCTGTGGTATTCACGGGCCCAGTCGGGCGGCGGCCTGCCCACCGTCGCCCGCACCGCGATGCTGCGCCAGGGCCTCGTCGCGGTCGCCCTGCTCGGCATCGCCCCGCTGATCTGCGTCGTCGCGATGGCCAGACCGATCCTGCTGCCGCTGTTCGCGGTGCCGCTGATCGCGCTCGACTCCACGCTCTGGATCGCCCGCGCCCGCGCCGAGGAACAGCTCAAGGACCCGCTGACCGGGCTGCCCAACCGCCAGTGGCTGCTGGAGCGGACCTGGACCGCGCTGGAGGAGGCCGAGAGCCTCGGCAGCCGGGTCGCCCTGGTCCTCATCGACCTCGACCGCTTCCGGGCCGTCAACGACACCCTCGGCCACCTGGCCGGCGACCGCCTGCTGCTCCAGATCGCCGAGCGGCTGCGGCTCGCCCTGCCGCGCGGCGCGGAGGCGGCCCGGCTCGGCGGCGACGAGTTCGCGGTGCTGCTGCCCACGGCCGACTCCACCACCAGCGCCCAGCGCGTCGCCCGCCACCTGGTCGCCGAGCTCTCCTCCCCGCTCGACCTCGACGGGCTGACCCTGGTCCTGGAGGCCAGCGCCGGCGTCGCCGTCTTCCCGGACCACGCACTGGACGCGGAGGGGCTGCTGCGCCGGGCCGACGTGGCGATGTACCAGGCCAAGCGCGACCGCACCGGCGTCGAGGTGTACGAGTCCAAGCGCGACAGCAACACCCCGGACCGGCTCGGCCTCCTCGGCGACCTGCGCCGCGCGCTGGACGCGGGCGAGGTGGAGCTGCACTACCAGCCCAAGGTCCGCTTCGACGGCCAGGTGGCCGGGCTCGAGGCGCTGGTGCGCTGGGTGCACCCGGAGCGGGGGAGGGTCCCCCCGGACGAGTTCATCGCCATCGCGGAGTCCTCCGGGCTGATGCCGCACCTCACGGAGTACGTCCTGGAGACGGCGCTCGCCCAGGTCGCCCGGTGGCGGGCCCAGGGCCTCTTCGTCCCCGTCGCGGTCAACGTGTCGCCGCGCGACGTCCACACCCCCGGGTTCGCCGGTGGCGTCGCGGCCCGGCTCGCCCGGCACGGCGTCCCGGCGGGCGCGCTCCAGCTGGAGATAACGGAGCACGTGCTGCTCGAGGACCCGCAGCGGGCGGCGGACACGCTCGCCGGGCTGACCGGGCACGGCGTCAAGATGTCCCTCGACGACTTCGGCACCGGGTACTCCTCGCTGGTTCACCTGCGCCGGCTGCCGGTCAGCGAGCTGAAGATCGACCGGTCCTTCGTGGCCCGGCTCGCCATCGACCACGAGGACGCGGAGATCGTCCGCTGCACCATCGACCTGGCCCACTCGCTCGGGCTGCTGGTCGTGGCCGAGGGCGTCGAGGACGACGAGACCTGGGAACGGCTGCGCGACCTGCGGTGCGACGCGGTCCAGGGCTGGCTGGTGGCCGCCGCGATGCCGCCCCAGGAGACGACCGCCTGGCTGCGGGCCCGGGGCGAGCACGGCTGGCGCCGCCCGGCCGAGCTGGCGGCCGCCGCAGCGGCAGCGGCCGCCGCGGCCTCCGGCACGACGACCGCGGCCCCGGTGCCGGAGCTGGAACAGCGCCCCTCCGGCCGCACGGCGGGCCCGCGCCCGGCGACGACGTAGCGGCATCCCGTGAAGACGGCGTGGCGGCGTCCCGTACGACCGTGTCCTCCGGCGTGTGGCCGACCCCATAGGATTGGGGGCCGGCGGCACATTTCCACCTGCCGCGCGACGCCTGGCACGCACGCTCGCCGCGTTGCCGAAACGCCCGAGTGGCTCCGCCACGAGGGCGCTCCGGCGCCTTTCGAGCGCACGCGCCGGACGCCGCGCGGCCCGTCCTTCGGACGGACGGTGGAAATGTGCCGCCGGCCCCCGGCAAACCACACACCAACCCCTGAGGATCGCTGCATGCCTGGCATCACGCGCGAGGAGGTCGCCCACCTCGCCCGGCTGGCGCGTCTGGAGCTGAAGGGCGAAGAGCTCGATCACTTCGCCGGTCAGCTCGACGACATCATCGGCGCGGTCGCCCGCGTCTCCGAGGTCGCCGACCAAGACGTACCGCCGACCTCCCACCCGCTGCCGCTGACGAACGTCATGCGGGCGGACGTCGTCCGTCCGTCTCTCACCCCCGAGCAGGCGCTCTCCGGCGCTCCGGCCCAGGAGCAGCAGCGATTCAAGGTGCCGCAGATCCTGGGGGAGGACTGAAAGCCATGACGGACATCAGCAGCATCATCAAGCTCACCGCGGCCGAGATCGCCGCGAAGATCGCCTCCGGCGAGCTCACCGCCGTCGAGGTCACCGAGGCCCACCTCGCCCGGATCGACGCCGTCGACGAGAAGGTGCACGCCTTCCTGCACGTCGACCGCGAGGGCGCGCTCGCCCAGGCCCGCGCCGTGGACGCCAAGAAGGCGGCCGGCGAGAAGCTCGGCCCGCTGGCCGGCGTCCCGCTCGCGCTCAAGGACATCTTCACCACGAAGGACATGCCGACCACCGTCGGCTCGAAGATCCTCGAGGGCTGGGTCCCGCCGTACGACGCGACCCTCACCCAGAAGCTGAAGGCCGCCGACGTCGTCATCCTCGGCAAGACCAACATGGACGAGTTCGCCATGGGGTCCTCCACCGAGAACAGCGCCTACGGCCCCACCGGCAACCCCTGGGACCTCACCCGCATCCCGGGCGGCTCCGGCGGCGGCTCCTCCGCCGCCCTCGCCGCGTACGAGGCCCCCCTCGCCATCGGCACGGACACCGGCGGCTCCATCCGCCAGCCCGCGGCCGTCACCGGCACGGTCGGCGTCAAGCCCACCTACGGCGGGGTCTCCCGCTACGGCATGGTCGCCTTCTCGTCCTCCCTCGACCAGGGCGGCCCCTGCGCCCGCACGGTCCTGGACGCGGCGCTGCTGCACGAGGCGATCGCCGGGCACGACCCGATGGACTCGACGTCGATCGACGCACCGGTCCCGCCGGTCGTCGAGGCCGCGCGCAAGGGCTCCGTCCAGGGCATGCGCGTCGGTGTCGTCAAGCAGTTCTCCGGCGAGGGCTACCAGGCCGGTGTCGTCCAGCGCTTCAACGAGTCCGTCGAGCTGCTGAAGTCGCTCGGCGCCACGGTCGTCGAGCTGGACTGCCCGACCTTCGACCTCGCGCTGTCGGCGTACTACCTGATCGCGCCGTCCGAGTGCTCCTCGAACCTCGCCCGGTTCGACGCCATGCGCTACGGGCTACGCGTCGGGGACGACGGCACGAAGTCCGCCGAGGACGTCACCGCGCTCACCCGCGAGGCCGGCTTCGGCGACGAGGTCAAGCGCCGCGTCATCCTCGGCACGTACGCGCTCAGCTCCGGCTACTACGACGCGTACTACGGCTCCGCGCAGAAGGTCCGCACGCTGATCACCCGCGAGTTCGAGCAGGCGTTCGAGCAGGTCGACGTGATCGTCTCGCCGACCACGCCCACCACCGCCTTCCCGATCGGCGAGCGCGCCGACGACCCGATGGCGATGTACCTGGCCGACCTGTGCACCATCCCGACCAACCTGGCCGGCAACGCCGCCATGTCGCTGCCCTGCGGCCTGGCGCCGGAGGACGGCCTTCCGGTCGGGCTGCAGATCATCGCCCCCGCCATGAAGGACGACCGGCTGTACAAGGTCGGAGCCGCCGTCGAGGCCGCTTTCGTGGAAAAGTGGGGACACCCGCTGATCGAGGAGGCTCCTTCGCTATGAGCGCCGCCATGACCAAGAAGGCCAAGAACTTCAAGAAGTCGAAGACCGGGCTGTACGTGTCGATGGGCACCACCGCCTTCGGTGTGCTCAGCGTCGCTAAGCAGGCGAAGCTGGCCCGCTCGGACAACGACACGCTGCGCCTCATCGACGCCGCCGTGTCCGCCGCCGCCATCGCCACCGGCCTCGCGATCCTCTATCGCGAACTGAAGCGTCTCGGCGACGACGACGTACTGCTGGGCTGAGAGGGAAAGTTTTCCGTGACTGTCATCGACCTGGAGTCGTACGAGGACGCCCTCGCGACGTACGACCCCGTCATGGGCCTTGAGGTCCATGTGGAGCTCGGCACCAAGACGAAGATGTTCTGCGGCTGCTCGACCGAGCTGAAGCAGGACGCCAACTCGCAGACCTGCCCGGTCTGTCTCGGTCTGCCCGGCGCGCTGCCGGTCGTCAACGAGATCGGCGTGGAGTCCGCGATCAAGATCGGTCTCGCGCTGAACTGCGAGATCGCCGAGTGGTGCCGCTTCGCCCGGAAGAACTACTTCTACCCGGACATGCCGAAGAACTTCCAGACCTCCCAGTACGACGAGCCGATCGCCTACGACGGCTATCTGGACGTCCAGCTGGAGGACGGCGAGATCTTCCGGGTGCAGATCGAACGCGCCCACATGGAGGAGGACACCGGCAAGTCGACGCACGTCGGCGGCGCCACCGGCCGTATCCACGGCGCGTCCCACTCCCTGCTCGACTACAACCGCGCGGGCATCCCGCTCATCGAGATCGTCACCAAGCCGATCGAGGGAGCGGGCGCGCGGGCCCCCGAGGTCGCCAAGGCGTACGTCGCCGAGCTGCGCGAGCTCATCAAGGCGCTCGGCGTCTCCGAGGCCCGCATGGAGATGGGCCAGATGCGCTGCGACGTCAACCTGTCGCTGCGCCCGAACGGCACCGAGAAGTTCGGCACCCGCTCCGAGACGAAGAACGTGAACTCGCTGCGTTCCGTCGAGCGGGCCGCCCGCTTCGAGATCCAGCGCCACGCCGCGGTGCTGAACTCCGGCGGCACGATCGTCCAGGAGACCCGGCACTTCCACGAGGAGGACGGCTCCACCACGGCCGGCCGCATCAAGGACAACGCCGAGGACTACCGCTACTTCCCCGAGCCCGACCTGGTGCCGGTCGCCCCGGCCCGGGAGTGGGTCGAGGAGCTGCGCAAGGGCCTCCCCGAGCTGCCGCGGCTGCGCCGTGCCCGGCTCAAGGAGGAGTGGGGCGTCTCCGAGCACGACATGCAGTCCATCCTCAACGCGGGCGCGGTCGACCTGATCGTGGCCACGACCGAGGCGGGCGCCCCGTCGGACCAGGCCCGCAAGTGGTGGATGGGCGAGCTGGCCCGCAATGCCAACGAGACCGGCCGCGGCCTCGACGAGCTGCCCGTCACCCCGGCGCAGGTCGCCCGGGTCGCCGAGCTCGTCGCCGCGGGCGACCTCAACGACAAGCTGGCCCGCCAGGTCCTGGACGGCGTGCTCGCCGGCGAGGGCGACCCGGACACCGTCGTCGAGAAGCGCGGCCTGAAGGTCGTCTCCGACGAGGGCGCCCTGTCCACCGCCGTGGACGAGGCCATCGCGGGCAACGCCGCGATCGCGGACAAGATCCGCGGCGGCAAGGTCGCGGCGGCCGGTGCGCTGGTCGGCGCGGTCATGAAGGCGACCCGCGGCCAGGCGGACGCGGCCCGGGTGCGCGAGCTGATCCTGGAGAAGCTCGGCGTCGAGGGCTGAGCTTTTCCCGTACGGCCCGAAGGGGCGGTGTTCCCGGTTTCCGGACCGGGGGCACCGCCCCTTCGGCGTGCTCGGACTTTCGGGCGGACCTGTTGGACGTTCACCACCGGTCCGTGCGCAGTCCTTCCCCGCGCCACCCGGCCTGCATAGCTTCCCGGCTGTAACCACCGGAATGGGGAGGCTCTTTTGACCACGGACATGTCACGGCGACGGCTCTTCGCGCTGGGCGGCGGCGCGCTCGGCGCCGCTGCGGCGGGATCGTTCCTGCCGCCGTCGCTCCAGGCCGCCATCGCCGCGCAGCCCGCCCACGCGGGGGCCGGTGGCGGAGGGCTGCGGGACATCAGGCACGTGGTGATCCTGATGCAGGAGAACCGTTCCTTCGACCACTACTTCGGCACCCTGCGCGGCGTACGCGGCTTCGGCGACCGCAATGCCGTCGAACTGCCCACCGGCAGGACGGTGTTCGAGCAGCCCGGCGCGGCCGGCTCCACCGTGCTGCCCTTCCCGGTGCGTGAGGCCGCCGAGGAGCAGCGACAGGACCTCCAGTACATCGGCGCCCTCGACCACTCCTGGAACGGCGGTGCGAAGGCCTGGGGCGGCGGCTGGATGAACGGCTGGATCAGCGCCAAGACCGCGGCCACGATGGCGTACTACGACCGCCGCGACATCCCGCTGCACTACGAGCTGGCCGACACCTTCACCGTCTGCGACGCGTACCACTCCTCGATCCACAGCTCCACCAGCCCCAACCGCAACCATCTGTGGAGCGGGAAGACCGGCTTCGAGCCGAACGGGAAGCGGGCCGTCGGCAACGACGCGTACGGCGAGGGCACGCACCCCGGCTACGACTGGTCCACCTATGCCGAACGGCTGGAGAAGGCCGGGCGCAGCTGGCGTACGTACACCGAGTGGGAGAACTTCACCGACAACCAGATCGAGTTCTACGCCACCTTCAAGGCCGTCGCCCGCAAGGCCCTGGCGAGGACCGGCGGCCACACCTACATGGAGTCCTTCTACGCGGAGGTCCGGGGCGCCTCGGAGGCTGAGCGGGAGCGGCTGCTCGGGCTCCTCGACGAGGGCGTGGCCACACTCACCCGGAAGGAACGCAGCCTGTTCGAGCGGGCGCTGCGCCGGGTGCCGACCGGGACGCTGGCCGACGAGTTCGCCGAGGACGTGGCGGCCGGAACACTCCCCGAGGTCTCCTACCTGGTCCCCTCGGCGATCGACTCCGAACACCCGAGCGTCTCCTCGCCGGTGCACAGCGCCACCGTCGTCTACAAGATCCTCGACGCGCTCGGCAAGCACCCGGACGTGTGGCGGCACACCGCCGTGCTGATCAACTACGACGAGAACGACGGCTTCTTCGACCACGTCCCGCCGCCCGTCGCGCCTCCCGGGGTGAGCGACGAGCAGTGGGAGGGGCGGCCCACCGGCCTCGGCATCCGGGTGCCGATGCTCGTCGTCTCGCCGTGGACCGTGGGCGGCTACGTCTGCTCCGAGGTCTTCGACCACACCTCCGTCATCCGCTTCCTGGAGCGCTGGACGGGCGTGACGGAGCCCAACATCAGCGACTGGCGGCGCCGGGTCACCGGCGACCTCACCTCCGCGTTCGACTTCTCCCGGCAGCGGCGGCAGCCGGCCGTGGAGCGGCCCGGGGCGATCCCGCCGCTCGGCGGCCGCTGGCAGCCGAAGCCGCCCGCCGTCCAGCGGCTGCCCGAGCAGGAGCCAGGCGTACGCCCGGCGCGCCCGCTGCCCTACCAGCCCGACGCCCAGGTCCGGCGGACCGGCGGCGGCCTGCGGGTGGAGCTCGCCAACAGCGGCAAGGCGTCGGCGCACTTCGCGCTGTACCCGTACGCGGGCGAGTTCCCGGCTCCGCAGCACCAGGACGTCCGGGGCGACGGGCACTGGACGGTTGCGCGGACGGGCGAGGCGTACCGCTTCACGGTCACCGGGCCGAACGGCTTCCGGCGCGAGTTCGAGGGACCGGCCGACGGCGGGGCGGAGGTCACCACTCGCATCGACGGCCGCGACCGCGACTTGCACCTCACCCTGCGGAACGACGGCCGCCGGACCCTGACCTTCCTGGTGCGGCCGCTCGGATACGTGGACGAGGCGGACCTGAGGGGCTGGACCCGCCGTGTCACCGTCAAGCCGGGCCGCAGCCGTACGGTCGTGCACTCGGCGGCCGACGCCCACGGCTGGTACGACCTGGCGGTGACGGCCGAGGGCGAGAGCGGCTTCCGGCGACGCCTGATGGGGCACATCGAGGACGGCCGGGCGAGCGTCTCCGGCTGACCGGGCCTCGGGTCGCAGGGCCTGATCCATCCCGGTGCACCTCCGGGCCGGGCCCTGTGACCATGGCCACGAAACGGACAAAGGATCACCTTCTGCTGTCAGAGTGGCGTTCTCAGGTCATGAGACGTTTGCGGGCAGATCACTCCATCTGCGGGTAAAGGTCCACGAACCCACAGGGAGCGCGTCCCCTTGGCAGCCATCGCCCGCTGGTGCGTCACACACCGCCTCATCGCCGTTCTCGTCTGGCTGCTCGCCCTCGGCGGCACGGCCGCCGCCGCGGGGTTCGCGGGATCGGCCTACTCCAACGACTACGAGGCGCCCGGCACCGAGTCCGGCCGGGCCGCCGAGCTGCTGAAGAGCGGCTTCACCGACCTCGGCGGCGACACCGACACCATCGTCTGGCACACCGCGGACTCCACGGTGCGGGCCACCGACGTCGAGCAGAAGCTGACCCGCACCCTGCACGCCGTCGAACGGCTGCCCGGCGTCGGGGCGGTGCAGAGTCCGTACACCGAGACCGGCGCCGCGCAGATCAGCACCGACGGGCACACCGCGTACGCCACCGTCACCTTCGACCAGCGCGCCGACGACGTCCCCGTGGCGCAGGCGCAGGCGGTCGTGGACACCGCGAAGGCCGCCGAGAGCCCGCACCTGCGCGTCGAACTGGGCGGCCAGGCCGTCGCGCTCACCGAGGCGCACGCCGCGCATCTCAGCGAGGTCATCGGGGTCGCCGTCGCGGCCGTCGTGCTCTTCCTCGCCTTCGGCTCGCTCGCCGCGAGCATGCTGCCCATCGCCACCGCGCTCGTCTCGGTCGGCACGGCGTACGCGGGCATCGTGCTCCTCGGACACCTGATGACCGTCGCCGACTTCGCGCCCATGCTCGGCATGCTGATAGGGCTCGGTGTCGGCATCGACTACGCCCTGTTCATCGTCACCCGGCACCGCAGAGGACTGCGACGCGGCATGACCGTGCCCGAGGCCGCGCAGTACGCGGTCGCCACGACCGGGCGGGCCGTCGTCTTCGCCGGGGCCACCGTCTGCATCGCGCTGCTCGGCATGCTGATCCTGCGCCTGAGCTTCCTCAACGGCGTGGCCATCGCGGCCTCGCTCACCGTCGTCCTGACCGTCGCCGCCTCGGTGACCCTGCTCCCCGCCCTGCTGTCGCTCATCGGGCTGCGGGCGCTGAGCCGGCGCGAACGGGCCCGGCTGGCCGAGCACGGGCCGCAGCCCGAACTCCCCACCGGCTTCGCCGCCCGCTGGTCCGCCTTCGTGGAGCGGCACCCCAAGCTCCTGGGCGCCGTGGCCGCCGTCGTGATGCTCGTCCTCGCGCTGCCCACCTTCTCGCTCCACCTCGGCAGCTCCGACCAGGGCAACAACGCCGAGTCCGCCACCACCCGGCAGGCGTACGACCTCCTCGCCGACGGATTCGGCCCCGGCGTCAACGGGCCGCTCACCGTCGCCGCGCACCTGGACGGCGCCGACGACCGGCTCGCGATGGACGCCCTGCCCGCCACCCTGCGCGCGGTCGACGGGGTGGCCTGGGCCCACCCGGTGACGTACAACGCCGGAGGCGACACCGCGTACGTCACCGTCGTCCCCGACTCCTCCCCGCAGTCCCGCGCGACCAGCGACCTCGTGGAGCGGCTGCGTACGGACGTGCTGCCGAAGGCGGCCGACAACACCTCGCTGGAGACGCACGTGGGCGGGGTGACGGCCAGCTACGACGACTTCGCGCAGATCATCATCGGCAAGCTGCCGCTGTTCGTCGGGGTCGTCATAGGGCTGGGCTGTCTGCTCCTGCTGCTGGCCTTCCGGTCCATCGGTATCCCGCTGAAGGCGGCGGCGATGAACGTCGCGGCGGTCGCCTCGTCGTTCGGTGTCGTCGTCGCGATCTTCCAGTGGGGCTGGGGCAGCGAACTGCTGGGCCTCGGCGGCGCCGGCCCCATCGAACCCTTCCTCCCGGTGATCATGGTCTCCGTGCTCTTCGGCCTCTCCATGGACTACCAGGTCTTCCTGGTCGGCCGGATGTACGAGGAGTGGCTGGAGACCCGCGACAACCGGAGAGCGGTCCGCGTCGGCCTCGCCGAGACCGGCCGGGTGATCAACTCGGCCGCCGTGATCATGATCTCGGTGTTCCTCGCCTTCGTCCTCAGCGGCGACCGCGTCATCTCGATGTTCGGCATCGCCCTGGCGGCGGCCGTGGCCCTGGACGCCTTCGTGCTGCGCACCCTGCTCGTCCCGGCCCTGATGCACCTGCTGGGCGGCGCCAACTGGTGGCTGCCCGGCTGGCTGGAGCGCCGGCTGCCCCGCCTGAGCATCGAACCGCCGGACCGCCCGGTGACACGCGTGCCGGCGCCGGGGGTGCGGACGTGCGAGGAGGAGCCGGCCCAGCGCGTCCACTGACCGCGCGCCGGGGTGCCGGCGGGCGTTAAGGGGCCTCTCATCTGCGGCACCTAGCGTGCGCTCCATGAACCCCACGACGCCCGAAGCCGTCGCCGACGGCGAGAAGACGACCGACACGACCGACCGCGTCACCGCGGAGAATCCGGAACAGCACGACCAGGACGAGACGGGCCCGGGGGCCGTGACCGATGCGGAAGCCGTCGAGGAGGCCGACGACGACACCGACGACGACACCGACGAGGAGACCTCCGGGCGGCTCGCCGCCGCGTCCGCGGCGGTCGTCTCCGCCGGGCTCGGCGTCGTCGCGCTCACCGGCGCCTGGAGCGGCCGGGTCGCCGCCGAGCGCGAGACCCTGGTCGGCCAGATCAAGACCTCTTCCGGCGGCTCGGCCGCCCAGCAGATCAACGAGATATACGGCGACGCCTGGCACGCCACCGCCCTGGTCAACGGCCTCTTCGGGCTGCTCGCCCTGCTCGTCGGCACCTACGTCCTCGTCCGGCCCGCGTTCGGCGCCCCGGCCCGGCAGCCGCAGGCCGGCTGGGTCCGCGCGGTGGCCCGCGGCGGCATCGCCCTGGGCGCGCTCGGCGTACTCATCTCCGTGGCCATGTACTTCGACCTCATCGTGGCCCTGCCCACCACGGCCGGATAGGACGGTTCCGGAGCGCCGGAACCACGTACTAAGGCATGTCCGGGGGGTTTCACCGGTCCCGGGTGGTGGTAGGGCCCCGGACCTAAGGCGCCCGTAGGCCACAGATGCGGAAGACGCCCGATGTGGCGGACCCCCCTGGGGGACGAGAGTGGTGGCACGGCAGAGGAACTGCCGCCACCGAGGCCCACAAGGGCCCTCACCCCAGGGGGACATCCCATGTTCGAGTACGAACTCCACAAGGTCATGCACGCCGAACTCCTGCGCCGCGCCGGCGCCGAGCGGCTCGCCGGTGAGGTGCACCGCAGCCGCCGCGCCGCCCGCCGGACCGCCCGCAAGGAGGGCGGGAGGACGGTGAGTACCAGCGGGATACGGGACCGGTTCACGCACGCCGCGTAGGGCCTGTCGTGGACCGGAGCCGGCCGGCCGGCCCCCGGCTCATTCCGTCCGCACTGTCGGACCCGTGTGCGATGCTCGCCCACGTGGAGACCAGGTCAGTCAGCCCCGTGTTCGTCGGCCGCACCGGCGAACTCAACTCGCTCACCGGCGCGCTCACCCGCGCCACCACGGAACCCTCCGGTGCGGCCGGAGGGTTCTGCGGTGAACCGCAGGCCCTGCTCATCGGCGGCGAGGCGGGGGTCGGCAAGACCCGCCTGGTCGAGGAGTTCCTCGCCGTCGCCGCCCGCCGCGAGGCCGTCGTCGCCGTCGGCGGCTGCGTCGAGATCGGCGCCGACGGACTGCCGTACGCCCCCTTCTCCACGGCCCTGCGCGCCCTGCGCCGCACCCTGCCCGAGGAGATGGCCGCCGCCTGCGCCGGCCAGGAGGGCGAACTGGCCAGGCTCCTGCCCGAGCTGGGCGAGCCCGGCCGGGACAGCTCCGACGAGCTCGGCACCGCCCGCCTCTTCGAACTGACCGTCCGGCTCCTGGAGCGCCTCTCCGCCGACCGGGCCGTCGTCCTCGTCCTGGAGGACCTGCACTGGGCGGACTCCTCCACCCGCCACCTCCTGGCCTACCTCTTCCGCACCCTGCGCAGCGGCCGCCTCGTCGTCGTCGGCACCTACCGCGCCGACGACATCCACCGCCGCCACCCGCTGCGCCCCCTCCTCGCCGAGATCGACCGGCTGCGCACCGTCCGCCGCATCGAACTCTCCCGGTTCACCCGGTCCGAGGTCCGCCGCCAGCTCGCCGGCATCCTCGCAGGCACCCCCGAACCCGCCCTGGTGGACGAGATATTCGAGCGTTCCGACGGCAACGCCTTCTTCGTCGAGGAGCTCGCCTGCACCCTGGAGTGCGGCAGCGGAGCCGGTGACGGCCTGCCCGACTCGCTGCGCGACCTCCTCCTCGTCCGCGTCGAGACCCTCTCCGCCGACGCCCAGAAGGTCGCCCGGATCGTCGCCGAGGGCGGCTCCGCCGTCGAGTACAAGCTGCTCGCCGCCGTCGCCGGGCTCGCCGAGGACGACCTCATCGAGGCCCTGCGCACCGCCGTCGGCGCCAATCTGCTGCTCACCACCCCCGAGGGCGACGGCTACCGTTTTCGCCACTCCCTGGTCCGCGAGGCCGTCAGCGACGACCTGCTGCCCGGCGAGCGCTCCCGCCTCAACCGCCGTTACGCGGAAGCCCTGGAGGCCGACCCGGGGCTCGTCTGCGACGGCGAGCGCGCCACCCGCCTCGCCAGCTACTGGTACGGGGCGCACGACCCGGCCAAGGCGCTGCCCGCCGTCCTCAAGGCATCCGTGAAGGCCCGCCACCGCAACGCCTACGCCGAGCAACTGCGCCTGCTGGAACGCGCCCTGGAGCTGTGGGACGACGCCCCCGAGGACGTACGGAGCACACTGCGCCCCATCGACTACGCCGAGGTGTACCCCAGCTGCGGCCGCGACGCCTCCACACCCCTGACCTATCTCGACCTGATGGCCGAGGCCACCGTCGCCGCCCGGCTCGGCGGCGAGCGGGAACGGGCCTTCGCCATCTGCAAGAAGGCCCTGCGCATCCTGGAGGGCGAGGAGGACGCCCTGCGCGCCGCCTGGTTCTGGGTCCAGCGCTCCCGCCTGGTCCAGGACCTCACGCGCGGTGACGGCTGGGAGGAGCTGGCCACGGCCGAGCGGCTGGTCCGGGGCCTGCCCCCGTCCGCGGTGCACGCGGACGTCCTGATGATGGTGGCCGGCTGGGGCGCCCTGCACCGCCCCGGCGCCGACACCCTGGCCGCCGCCGAACGGGCCGTGGAGTACGCGAAGCTGGTCGGCGACGAATACATCGAGCTGCACGCCCGGCTCACCCGCGGCTGGCTCAACGCGGACGCGGGCGCCGTCGACGAGGGCATCGCCGAGATGTACGCCGTCCGTGACCGGGCCGACGAACTGGGCCTCATCGACATCATGGGCCGGGCGAGCATCAACCTCCCCTCCACGCTGGAGGCGATGGGCCGCTCCCTGGAGGCGGTGGCCGCCGCCGACCACGGCATCCGCATCTGCCACGAGCACGGCGTCGCGGACATGGAGGCGTGGGTCCGCACCAACCAGGCCATGTCCCTGTTCTCGCTGGGCCGCTGGGACGAGTCCCTGGCCACCACCGAGGCCGCCGCCCGCAAGTCGCTGTCCCGCAAGTCCCAGGGGCTGGTCGCCGCCCGCCGCACCGAGATCGCCCTGGCCCGCGGCGACCTCGCCGAGGCCGAACGGCAACTGGCGCTGACCCGCCGCTGCTTCGGCTCCAGCGACCCCCAGCCGCAGCACTTCATCAACCCCGTACGGCACGCCATCCAGATCGCCGCGCAGCAGGGCCGCCTGCCCGAGGCGCGCGCCGCGTTCGAGGCCCAGGCAGCCGAGGGCTTCCCGACCGGCACCCAGCGCTACGCCTTCCCGATGCTGCACGCCGTCGCGGCGGCCGAGGCCGACGCCCGGGGCCTGCCCGCCACCGAACCGGGCCGGCCGGCCGTCCTCGCCCTGGTCCGCAGCCACCTCAAGCGGCTGCCGGCCCTCGTCCCGGTCTGGTCCGGCTACGTCCTGCTCGTCGAAGCGGAGCTGGCCAGGGCCGAGGGCGTCGACACCCCCGGCCACTGGGAGCGCGCCGCCCAGGCGTTCGACCCGCTGCACCGCCCGTACGATCTGGCGCAGATCCGCCACCGCTGGGCCGAGGCCCTGCTCGTCGCCTCCACGGACCGGGCCGCCGCCACCGGCCTGCTCCGCGAGGCGCACACCACCGCCGTACGGCTCGGGGCCCGCCCGCTCACCGAGACCATCGAGCTGCTGGCCGGCCGCGCCCGCATCGCCCTGGCCGGTCCGGGCGCGGCCGAGGGGATACCCGCCGCGGTCGTGGTCCCCGACGGGACCGGCGTCCCCGGGCCCGCCCGGGACCCCTCCGAGGAGCAGCTGCGGGCCGCGGCCGCCGCCGTGGAGTCCTTCGGGCTGACTCCGCGCGAGCAGGACGTGCACCGGCTGGTCGCCGCCGGACTCACCAACCGCCGCATTGCCGAGGAGCTCTACATCTCGCCGAAGACCGCGAGCGTCCACGTCTCCAACATCCTGGCCAAGCTGGGCGTCGCGGGCCGCGGCGAGGCCGCCGCGCTGGCCCACCGGCTGCGGCTGTACCCGGTGCCGGAGCGCGGCTGAGGCGGCGAGCCCGGGCGCTACTTCACCCGCACCAGCAGGATCCTGTCGTCGCCCGACTTCGGCGTGCCCCGTCCGTCCGTCTCGCTCGTGACGAGCCAGAGCTTGTCGCCGCCCGCCGCCAGCACGGTCCGCAGCCGCCCGTACTGGCCCTCCAGGAACGCCTGCGGGTCCGCCAGGGGCTCCTTCGCCGCCCCGTCCTCCCGGGACAGCGGGATGCGCCACAGCCGTTCGCCGCGCAGGCCGGCCATCCAGACGGAGCCCTTGACGTAGGCGATGCCGCTCGGTGACGCCTCGGAGGTCTTCCACTGGGCGACCGGGTCCCGGAAGCCCTCCTTGTGCGCGGTGCCCTCCACGTCCGGCCAGCCGTAGTTGCCGCCCGGCTCGATCAGGTTCAGCTCGTCCCAGGTGTCCTGGCCGAACTCGGAGGCCCACAGCCGCTTCTCCGCGTCCCAGGCGAGCCCCTGCACATTGCGGTGCCCGTACGAATACACCACGGAGTCGGCCTCCGGGTTGCCGTGCAACGGCTCGCCGTCGGGCGTCATGCGCAGGATCTTGCCCGCGAGCGACTCCTTGTCCTGGGCGCGGCCGTCGTCGCCCGTCTCGCCCGTGCCCGCGTACAGCATGTGGTCCGGGCCGAAGGCGATCCGGCCGCCGTTGTGGATCTGCCCCTTGGGGATGCCCCGCAGGATCGTGTCGGGGGCGCCCAGCAACTGGCCGGGCGAGCCGTTCTCGTCGTAGATCATGCGGGCGATGCGGTTGTCCGACGCGGTGGTGAAGTACGCGTACACCAGGTGGTCCGAGCCGAAGTCGGGGGAGACGGCGAGGCCAAGCAGCCCGCCCTCGCCGGCCGGGGCGACGCCGGGGACCGTGCCGAGGAGCTTCTTCTTGCCGGTCTTCGCGTCGACCAGGGTGATCGTCCCCTTGTCCCGGGAGCCCACGAGGAGGTCGCCGCCGGGCAGCGCCGCCAGGCCCCAGGGGGACTTCAGCCCGTCGGTGAGCGTCGACACCACCTTCGCCGAGCCCTTGGCGGGCGGCTGGTCGGCCGGGGGGCGCGATACGGACGGCGACGGGGAGGCGGACTTCCGGGGCGACGCGGAGGGGGAGTGCGCCGGAGAACTCGCGCCCTGGCCCGCCGAACTCTCCATGCCCTCCGGCGAGCCGCACCCCGCGGCGAACAGCAGCGCGCCGGCCGCCAGCACGGCCACCGTGCCCCGCCGCGCCCCCGGGCCGCCCCGGCCGTGCCCCGTTTGACGCCCCTCGGGGCCCTGCACTGATCCGAACACCGCACCCTGTCCCTTCAACTGCCGCCTGTCCCCTGTTCTTACACCGAGCGGGCGCAGACCGGGGTGCTTTCCGGACCGGCTAGTCCCAGGACTCGCGCGCCGCCGGCAGCCGGTCGATCTCGGCCAGGTCCCGCTCCGTCAGAGCCAGACCGGCCGCTCCCGCGTTCTCCACGGCCCAGTCCTCCCGCTTGGTGCCCGGCACCGGCACCACCTGCGGGCCCTGGTGCAGCACCCACGCCAGGGCCACCTGCGCGGGCGTCGCACCGTGCCGTTCGGCGACCCGGCGCAGCCCCACCACCAGCGGCTGGTTCGCCGCCATCATCTCGGCCGTGAACCGCGGATGCCTGGCCCGCAGGTCCTCCGGCTCGAACCCCTGGCCCGGCGTCAGCGTGCCCGTCAGGAAGCCGTTGCCCAGCGGCATCGCGGCCAGGAAGCCGATGCCCCGGTCCACGCACCACGGCAGCAGCGACTCCAGCGCCTGCGGCGACCACACCGACAGCTCCGCCTGCACCGCGCTGACCGGAAAGACCTGCTGCACCCGCTCCAGCTGCCGGATCGTTCCGTCATGCATCCGCGCACCCGGCCGCCGCGACGCCCGCGCCCCGACGGCGCACAGCCCCAGCGCCCGCACCTTGCCCGCGCCCACCAGCTCCGCCATCGCGCCCCACGTCTCCTCGACGGGCACCTCGGGGTCGGCGCGGTGCAATTGGTACAGGTCGATCACATCGGTCTGCAGCCGCCGCAGCGAGGCGTCGCAGGCCCGCCGCACATAACCGGGCCTGCCGTTGGCCACGATGTGCTGATCGCCCACGAGCAGCCCGCACTTGGTGGACACGAACGCCTGCGCCCGGCGCCCCTTCAACGCCCGTCCCACCAGCAGCTCGTTGGTGAAGGGCCCGTACATGTCGGCGGTGTCGAGCAGATCGACGCCCGCGTCCAGCGCCGCGTGCACCGCCCGCAGCGCGCGGTCCCCCCGCTGCTGGGAGGCGCTGTACGCCCAGCTCATCGGCATGCAGCCGAGACCGACCGCCCCCACGGCGAGCGCCGCCGCCCCGAGACTCCTGCGCTCCAACTCCCCGAACCCTTCCTAGGCCGTGTCCGTGCAGTCCCGTCTGGCCTGCGACGCCTGGCACGCACTCTCGCCGCACCGGCCGAAATCCCAAGTACATCCAGTACGAGGGATCTCGGCCGGCACGCCGAGGAGTGGGGTCTCCCCTGTTCGAGCGAAGCCGAGAACTTGGGGATGCACCATGCGCCGCAGGCCACGCCCTTCGGGCGTACGACGGGACTGCACGGACACGGCCTCGCACCGCCCAACAACCTAACCTCTGCACCCCCAAGGGCTTCGCATAGCCTCCTGACCATGACTTCCACCACGCATTCCGCCTCCGCCCCCGAGGTCTGGCTGCCGCTCCCCGCCGAGGAGATCGACGGGCTCCCCGAGGGGCTGACGTACCACTTCTGGGACGGCGCCGAGGACTTCCCGGCCGACCCCGCCGACTGCGCCTACTACGTCGTCCCCTACATGAAGGGGCTGGAGATCGCGGTCCGGCCGCTCCCGCAGATGCGCCGGGTCCAGGTCGTGCAGACACTGTCGGCGGGCACCGACCACGTCGAGCCCGGCCTCGCCGGACTGCCCGCCGGGGTACGGGTGTGCAACGCCAGGGGTGTCCACGAGGCGTCCACCGCCGAGCTGGCCCTCGCGCTGATCCTGGCCTCGCTGCGCGGGTTCCCCGGCTTCGTGCACGGCCAGGACAAGGAGGAGTGGCGGTCCGGCTTCTACCCGGCGCTCGCCGACAAGTCCGTGCTCATCGTGGGCTACGGATCGATCGGCTCGGCCATCGAGGACCGGCTCGCGCCGTTCGAGTGCGCGCGGGTCGCACGCGTCGCGCGCTCCGCACGGACAACCGCACGCGGCCCCGTACACACGCTCGACGACCTGCCCGCCCTGCTGCCCGAGGCCGATGTGGTCATCCTGTCCACCCCGTTGAACCCCTCCACACAGGGGCTGGCGGGCGCGGACTTCCTCGCGGCGATGCGGGACGGGGCACTCCTGGTCAACGTCGCGCGCGGCCCGGTCGTCGACACCGGGGCCCTGCTGTCCGAACTCGAGTCCGGCCGGCTGCGCGCCGCCCTCGACGTCACCGACCCCGAGCCGCTGCCTTCCGGCCATCCCCTCTGGCATGCTCCGAACGTCCTCATCACCCCGCACGTGGGCGGCAGCACCTCCGCGTTCCTGCCGCGCGCCGAGCGATTGATCGCCGGACAGCTCACCCGCTTCGCCGCGGGGCAGCCGCTGGAGAACGTCGTACGCACCACCGGCTGACCACGCACCGGGCACGTCCGGCTCCCCTCCGTGGCCACAACACCGCAGGTCGTCACGGAGAGTAGAGGTACTATGTCCCTGAGTGACGAGTCTGGTGTATCGTCCCGAAAGGGGTGCTGCGCCGTGGCAGGGACGGCGCCGGGGAGCCAGCCACACGCGAGGGGGCGACGGGCGATGGACGGCCGATGGGCGAACGACCGGGCACGGCAGGGCCGACCGCGCTCGACGGAAGGCCCGGTGAGCCGGCGCCGCGGCCGGCCGGGGACCACGGGAGGGCCGCGGTGAGCGCCCCGGCGAGCACCCGCGGAGCGCTCGTCGCCGGGGAGTCCGGGGCGGGCCGCACCTCCGCGCTGCTCCCGCAGGTCACCCTCGGCCTCGTCTGCGGGGGATACGCGGTGGGCGCGGGCACCGGGTGGGGCTCGGCCCGGGTGGCCCTGTTCATGGGGGACTTCGGCCTCAGCGCCGCCGCCCTCGCCGCCGCCGTCTCCTGCTTCCTCTTCGCCCGTGCCGCCGACATCCGGTTCCGGCCGGCCTGGCTGCTGTTCGCGCTCTCCTCGCTGATGGCCTCGAGCGGCAACGCCGTATGGGGGTGGTACGAGTGCGTGCGCGGCGTCCAGGTCCCGAGCCCCTCCCTCGCCGACCTCTTCTTCCTCTGCTTCGCGCCGCCCGCCATCGTCGGGCTCCTCGTCCTCGCCAAGAGACCCGTCACACGCGCCGGCTGGGTCTGCCTGGCCCTCGACGCCTGGCTGATCGGCGGCTCACTCCTCACCCTGTCCTGGAGCCTCGCCCTCGCCCACACCGCGCACGTGGCGGACGCCGAGGGCGACAGCGTGGCCCGGGCGGCCCTCTCGCTGGCCTACCCGCTGCTGGACATCGTGCTCGTCTCGATGGTCCTCGCCCTGCACTTCCGGCGCTCCAGCGTCAACCGCGCCGCGGTGAACACCGCCATCGCCGCGCTCGCCCTCACCGTCCTGTGCGACGCCCTGTTCACCTCGCCGCTGCTGCGCCAGACCTACCACTCCGGGCAGTTGCTCGACGCCGGCTGGTTCGCCGGCTCGCTGCTCCTGGCGTACGCCCCCTGGGGCGCCGCCCGCGACGCGGACCAGGCTGTCGCGGACGCGGACGCGGACGCGGACGCGGACCGGGAGGCCCCGCGCACCACCAGCCGCCCCATCGCCGGCTCACTGGCCGCGCTGACCCCGTATCTCGCCGCGGCCGTCTGCACCCTGGGCATCCTGTACAACGTCATCGAGGGACGCCGGGTGGACCGCGTCGTCGTGTTCACCGGGTGCACGGTGGTGCTCGCGCTCGTCGTCCGGCAGGGCATCATGCTCGTCGACAACATCGCCCTCACCCAGGAACTGGCCCAGAAGGAGAACCACTTCCGGTCCCTGGTGCAGGGCTCGAGCGACGTCATCATGATCGCCGCACCCAGCGGCGTCCTGCGCTACGTCAGCCCCGCCGCCGCCGGTGTCTACGGGCGCGACGCGGACGAGCTGGTCGGCGCGGAGCTGTCCTCGATCATCCACCCCGACGACCTCGGCCGGGTCGTCCACGAGGTGCGCCGCTTCCTGGCCGCCCCGCCCGGCGAGGAGCCCGCCACCCGCATCGAGTGCCGTTTCCGCTCCGGCTCCGGCGACTGGCTCAACGTCGAGTCCACCGTCAACCGCCACCAGGGCGGCCTGATCCTCAACAGCCGGGACGTCACCGAACGGGTTCGCCTCCAGGCCCAGTTGCAGCACAACGCCGAGCACGACCCGCTCACCGACCTGCCCAACCGGGCCCTGTTCACCTCCCGGGTCCGCCAGGCCCTCGGCGGCCGCCGGGCCGGGGACGCGGGCACCGCCGTCCTCTTCATCGACCTGGACGGCTTCAAGGCGGCCAACGACCGGCTCGGCCACCAGGCGGGCGACGAGCTGCTCGTCCAGGCCGCCCGCCGCCTCCAGGAGTCCGTCCGGGCCGGGGACACCGCCGCCCGCCTCGGGGGCGACGAGTTCGCCGCCCTCATCGTCGGCGACGCCGGCCGCGAGCAGGACGCCCGCGAGTGCCAGGTCCACGAGATCGCCGACCGGCTGCGCCTCACGCTCTCCGAGCCGTACCGCATCGGCCCCGGCGAGGTGCGCGTTACCGCCTCCATCGGCGTCGCCTTCGCCGAGCCCGGCATCAGCCCCAACGACCTCATGCGCAACGCGGACCTCGCGATGTACCGCGCCAAGGCCGGCGGCAAGAACCGCGTCGAGCTGTACGCCCCGCAGATGCAGGCCGACGTGGTGCGCCGCTCCGAGCTGGCGACCCGGCTGCGCGGCGCCCTGCGCGACGGCGAGTTCGCGCTGCTCCACCAGCCCGTCGTCCACCTGGCCACCGGCACGGTCGCGGCCGTCGCCGCCCAGGCCCGCTGGCGCTCCGCCCAGGGCATCCTCTTCACGCCCGCCGAGTTCCTCCGGATCGCCGAGGACGGCGACCGCACCGCCGAGCTAGGCCGCTGGCTCCTGGAGGAGGCCGTCGAGCAGGCCGCCGACCGGGCCGGGTCCGGCCACCCCGTCCCGGTGGCCGTCCGCCTCCCGGCCCGCAGGCTGCTCGACCGGGGCTTCCCGGCCGGCTCCGTCGAGGCGCTGCTCACGCGGTACGGGCTGCCGTCCGGGGCGCTCATGATCGAGGTCGCGGACAGCGACCCCCGGGTCTCCTTCGAGGAACTGGAACAGCGCCTGGCCGCCCTGCGCCGCCTGGGCGTCCGTATCGCCCTCGACGGCTTCGGCAGCGGCTACGCGGCGATCAACGCCCTGCGCCGGCTCCCCATCGACGTGCTCAAGCTGGACCGCGGCCTGGTGGAGGGCGTCGTCGAGTCGGCCCGGCTGCACAAGATCACCAGCGGGCTGCTGCGGATCGCCTGCGACCTCGGCATGCAGTCCGTGGCCGACGGCGTCGACGTCCCGGAACAGGTACTCGCCCTGCGCGCCATGGGGTGCACGCACGGCCAGGGCGCGGCGTTCTCCGGACCTCTCGACGAATACCGCCTGCGCCGCGCCCTGGCCCGCGGTACGTTTCCGGTGCCCGGCGGGGTGCCCGCGCAGCCCGTCCTGGCGGGCGGCTCGATCCCGTCCCTGGCGGGTTCACATGGTGAGACGCCCGTCCCACCCACTTGACACTCCGAGTGCGTCGGAGAGAGGGTCAATGCCATGCGCACCCGAATTCTCGTACTTGGAAAGCGCGTCGGCTGAAGCAGGGTCCCTCCATGGCACCCTGCAGACCGCACCGGCGCGCTCCCCTCGCTTGCCTCACGGCACGAGGGGTTTTTTGTTGCACCGGACCAGGCAAAACGTCGTAAAACACTCGCAAAAACCTCAGCTTCGAGAAGAGAATGCCGATGACCGAGCAGGCCACCGGGGCCCACCATCCCCAGCCGCGGGCCCGTACCGGCGGATCGTCCTCCGCCACCGTTGAGCACGTCACGGGCGCGCAGTCCCTCATTCGTTCTCTCGAGGAGGTAGGGGCCGACACGGTGTTCGGACTCCCCGGCGGCTGCATTCTCCCGGCGTACGACCCGCTGATGGACTCCACCCGCGTCCGCCACGTCCTGGTCCGCCACGAGCAGGGCGCAGGCCACGCGGCCACCGGCTACGCGCAGGCCACCGGCAAGGTCGGCGTCTGCATGGTCACCTCGGGGCCGGGTGCCACCAACCTCGTCACCCCGATCGCCGACGCCGCCATGGACTCCGTGCCCATGGTCGCGATCACAGGTCAGGTGGCCTCCAGCGCCATCGGCACGGACGCCTTCCAGGAAGCCGACATCTGCGGCATCACCATGCCGATCACGAAGCACAACTTCCTGGTCACCCGCGCCGAGGACATCGCGCACACGATCGCCGAGGCATTCCACATCGCCTCCACCGGCCGCCCGGGTCCGGTCCTGGTCGACATCGCCAAGGACGCGCTCCAGTCGAAGACCACCTTCAGCTGGCCGCCGGTCATGGACCTGCCCGGCTACCGCCCGGTGACCAAGCCGCACGCCAAGCAGATCCGCGAGGCCGCCAAGCTCATCACCCAGGCCAAGCGCCCGGTGCTCTACGTGGGCGGCGGCGTCATGAAGGCCGGGGCCACCGCCGAGCTCAAGGTGCTGGCCGAGCTGACCGGAGCGCCCGTCACCACCACCCTGATGGCGCTCGGCTCCTTCCCCGACAGCCACCCGCAGCACGTGGGCATGCCCGGTATGCACGGCTCGGTCACCGCCGTCACCGCGCTCCAGAAGGCCGACCTGATCGTCGCCCTCGGCGCCCGCTTCGACGACCGGGTCACCGGCAAGCTGGACAGCTTCGCCCCGTACGCCAAGGTCGTCCACGCGGACATCGACCCGGCGGAGATCGGCAAGAACCGTGCGGCCGACGTCCCGATCGTGGGCGACGCCCGCGAGGTCATCGCCGACCTCGTGCAGGCAGTCCAGGCCGAGCACACCGAGGGCAACACCGGGGACTACAGCGCGTGGTGGAAGGACCTCAACCGCTGGCGCGAGACCTACCCGCTCGGCTACGACCTCCCCGAGGACGGCAGCCTCTCCCCGCAGCAGGTGATCCAGCGCATCGGCGAGCTCGCCCCGCCGGACACGATCTTCGCCGCGGGCGTCGGCCAGCACCAGATGTGGGCCTCGCACTTCATCCAGTACGAGCAGCCCGCCACCTGGCTCAACTCCGGCGGCGCCGGGACCATGGGCTACGCGGTCCCCGCCGCGATGGGCGCCAAGGCCGGCATGCCCGACCGCACGGTCTGGGCGATCGACGGCGACGGCTGCTTCCAGATGACGAATCAGGAGCTCACCACCTGCGCCCTGAACAACATCCCGGTCAAGATCGCCATCATCAACAACGGCGCGCTCGGGATGGTCCGCCAGTGGCAGACCCTGTTCTACAACCAGCGGTACTCCAACACCGTGCTGCACTCCGGCGCCGACACGGACGGCAACGCGGCGAAGGGCACCCGGGTGCCCGACTTCGTGAAGCTGTCCGAGGCCATGGGCTGCTACGCGATCCGCTGCGAGGACCCGGCCGACCTGGACAAGGTCATCGCCGAGGCCAACGCGGTCAACGACCGCCCGGTCGTCGTCGACTTCATCGTCCACGAGGACGCCATGGTGTGGCCGATGGTCGCCGCCGGCACCTCCAACGACGAGGTCATGGCCGCCCGCGGCGTCCGCCCCGACTTCGGCGACAACGAAGACGACTGAGAGACAGAGAGAGACCGACTTCCATGTCCACCAAGCACACGCTCTCCGTCCTGGTCGAGAACAAGCCCGGTGTCCTGGCCCGGATCACCGCCCTGTTCTCCCGCCGCGGGTTCAACATCGACTCGCTCGCGGTCGGCACCACCGAACACCCCGACATCTCCCGCATCACCATCGTCGTGAATGTCGAGGACCTGCCCCTGGAGCAGGTGACCAAGCAGCTCAACAAGCTGGTCAACGTCCTGAAGATCGTCGAACTCGAGCCGTCCGCTGCGATCCAGCGGGAGCTCGTCCTGGTGAAGGTCCGCGCCGACAACGAGACCCGCTCCCAGATCGTCGAGATCGTCCAGCTGTTCCGCGCCAAGACCGTCGACGTCTCGCCCGAGGCCGTCACGATCGAGGCGACCGGCGGCGCCGACAAGCTGGAGGCGATGCTCAAGATGCTGGAGCAGTACGGCATCAAGGAGCTCGTCCAGTCCGGCACCATCGCCATAGGGCGCGGCGCGCGCTCGATCACCGACCGGTCCCTGCGCGCCCTCGACCGCTCGGCGTAAAACCCCCGGGGACCCGCCGGCCTGCCGACGCCGCTCGTATGGCGAGACCCGAAAACGTATCTGACGCACCCCGCCGTACGGTGGGACGCAACACCTGCACACCAAGGAGAAGACCCAGTGGCCGAGATGTTCTACGACGACGATGCCGACCTGTCCATCATCCAGGGCCGCAAGGTCGCGGTTCTCGGCTACGGCAGCCAGGGCCACGCCCACGCGCTGTCGCTGCGTGACTCGGGTGTCGACGTCCGTGTCGGTCTGCACGAGGGCTCCAAGTCCAAGGCCAAGGCCGAGGAGCAGGGCCTGCGCGTGGTGACCCCGTCCGAGGCCGCCGCCGAGGCCGACGTCATCATGATCCTCGTCCCGGACCCGATCCAGGCCCAGGTCTACGAGGAGTCCGTCAAGGACAACCTCAAGGACGGCGACGCGCTGTTCTTCGGCCACGGCCTGAACATCCGCTTCGGCTTCATCAAGCCGCCGGCCAACGTCGACGTCTGCATGGTCGCCCCGAAGGGCCCGGGCCACCTGGTCCGCCGTCAGTACGAGGAGGGCCGCGGCGTCCCGTGCATCGTGGCCGTCGAGCAGGACGCCTCGGGCAACGGCCTGGCGCTCGCCCTGTCGTACGCGAAGGGCATCGGCGGCACCCGCGCCGGCGTCATCAAGACGACCTTCACCGAGGAGACCGAGACCGACCTCTTCGGCGAGCAGGCCGTTCTCTGCGGTGGCACCGCCGCTCTGGTCAAGGCCGGTTTCGAGACCCTGACCGAGGCCGGCTACCAGCCGGAGATCGCCTACTTCGAGTGCCTGCACGAGCTGAAGCTCATCGTCGACCTCATGTACGAGGGCGGCCTGGAGAAGATGCGCTGGTCCATCTCGGAGACCGCCGAGTGGGGCGACTACGTCACCGGCCCGCGCATCATCACGGACGCCACCAAGGCCGAGATGAAGAAGGTCCTCGCCGAGATCCAGGACGGCACCTTCGCCAAGAACTGGATGGCCGAGTACCACAACGGTCTGCCCAAGTACAACGAGTACAAGAAGGCCGACGAGAACCACCTCCTGGAGACCACCGGCCGTGAGCTGCGCAAGCTCATGAGCTGGGTCAACGACGAGGACGCGTAACACCCCGGTGCCGGGGGCGGGTCACGGCCCGTCCCCGGCACCTACGCACCGCTGGAAGAGGCGGGGTCGTACGTGTGTACAAGCTGCCCGGCCTCGTGTGGGTGATCCTTTCCAGGGGGCGCCGAACACGCTCCCGCGCATGACTACACTGCTCCACATACACGCGTCAGGCCCACAGTGTCGTGCGTCTTCCACGCGGCAAGCCCCTCCACGCCTGCGGCCGTCGGGACGGCCGTCCGCACTGGATCTGTGAGGACTCACGTGAGCTCGAAACCTGTCGTACTCATCGCTGAAGAGCTGTCGCCCGCCACGGTGGACGCCCTGGGCCCGGATTTCGAGATCCGGCATTGCAACGGCGCTGACCGCGCCGAGCTCCTCCCCGCCATCGCCGATGTCGACGCCATCCTGGTGCGCTCCGCCACCAAGGTCGACGCCGAGGCCATCGCCGCCGCGAAGAAGCTGAAGGTCGTCGCCCGCGCGGGCGTCGGTCTGGACAACGTCGACGTCGCCGCCGCCACCAAGGCCGGCGTGATGGTCGTGAACGCCCCGACCTCCAACATCGTCACCGCCGCCGAGCTGGCCTGCGGTCTGCTCGTGGCCACCGCGCGCCACATCCCGCAGGCCAACACCGCCCTGAAGAACGGCGAGTGGAAGCGCTCGAAGTACACCGGTGTCGAGCTGAGCGAGAAGACCCTCGGCGTCGTCGGCCTCGGCCGCATCGGCGTCCTGGTCGCCCAGCGCATGTCGGCCTTCGGCATGAAGATCGTCGCGTACGACCCCTACGTGCAGCCCGCGCGCGCCGCGCAGATGGGCGTCAAGCTCCTCTCGCTGGACGAGCTGCTCGAGGTCTCCGACTTCATCACCGTGCACCTCCCGAAGACCCCGGAGACGCTGGGCCTGATCGGCGACGAGGCGCTGCACAAGGTGAAGCCCACCGTGCGCATCGTCAACGCCGCGCGCGGCGGCATCGTCGACGAGGAGGCGCTCGCCTCCGCGCTCAAGGAGGGCCGCGTCGCCGGCGCCGGTCTCGACGTGTACGCGAAGGAGCCCTGCACGGACTCCCCGCTGTTCCAGTTCGACCAGGTCGTCTGCACCCCGCACCTCGGCGCCTCCACCGACGAGGCGCAGGAGAAGGCGGGCATCGCGGTCGCCAAGTCCGTGCGCCTCGCGCTCGCCGGTGAGCTCGTGCCCGACGCGGTCAACGTCCAGGGCGGCGTCATCGCCGAGGACGTGCGCCCCGGGCTGCCGCTCGCCGAGAAGCTGGGCCGGATCTTCACCGCGCTGGCCGGCGAGGTCGCGGCCCGCCTGGACGTCGAGGTGTACGGCGAGATCACCCAGCACGACGTCAAGGTGCTCGAACTCTCCGCGCTCAAGGGCGTGTTCGAGGACGTCGTCGACGAGACGGTCTCCTATGTGAACGCCCCGCTGTTCGCGCAGGAGCGCGGTGTCGAGGTCCGCCTCACCACCAGCTCCGAGTCGCCCGAGCACCGCAACGTGGTCACCGTCCGGGGCACGCTCTCCGACGGCCAGGAGGTCGCGGTCTCCGGCACGCTGGCCGGCCCCAAGCACCTCCAGAAGATCGTCGCCATCGGCGAGCACGACGTGGACCTGGCCCTCGCCGACCACATGCTCGTCCTGCGCTACGAGGACCGCCCCGGTGTCGTCGGCACGGTCGGCCGCATCCTCGGCGAGGCCGGTCTGAACATCGCGGGCATGCAGGTCTCCCGCGCCGACGTGGGCGGCGAGGCGCTGGTCGTCCTCACCGTCGACGACGACGTCCCGGTGGCCGTGCTGGCCGAGATCTCCTCGGAGATCGGCGCCGCCTCGGCCCGTTCGGTGAACCTCACCGGCTGACCTCCCGGGCCCCACGGGTCCCGCCCGTACCCGGTATGTAGACGCGCGTCTTACACGAACGTCTGCATGCCGGGTACGCTGCTGTCATGGGACATCGTGAGGATCTGCTCGAAGGCGCCAAGCGCTGCCTGCTGGAGAAGGGGTACGCGCGCACCACCGCGCGCGACATCGTGGCCGCGTCGGACACGAACCTCGCCTCCATCGGCTACCACTACGGCTCCAAGGAGGCGCTGCTCAACCTCGCCTTCATCAAGGTCACGGAGGAGTGGGGCGAGACGCTCACCCGTGACGACGACGGCGCCAAGGGGAAGCCTCAGGCCCCGGCCCCGCCGCTCGACCAGTTCCGCGAGACCTGGAGACGGGTGATCGGGAGCTTCGAGGAGACCCGGGCCGTCTGGCAGCTCCAGATGGAGGTCATCTCCCGGATCGACTCCGACCCCGAGCTGCAGAAGGCCCTCGCCGGACCGCAGCGCGCCGGCCGCGACGGACTTGCCGAGACCATGATGGGCGTCGACCCCGAGACCGACCCCGAGCGGGCCCGGGTGGCCGGACTCTTCTGCCAGGCGCTGCTCGCCGGGGTGATGGTCCAGTGGCTGATGGACACCGACTCCGCGCCGTCCGCCCAGGACCTGACGGACGGGCTCAAGGTGATCCTGGAGGGCCGGCCGGCGGAGGGCGGGACCGCGGGCTGAGCCTCAGAGCCGGGCCGCCTTCAGGGCCATGTGCAGCAGCAGCCGGTCCTCGCCGTCGTTCAGATCGAGACCGGTGAGCTGCTGGACGCGGGAGAGCCGGTAGTACAGCGTCTGGCGGTGGATGCCCAGCTCGGCGGCGGTCCGCGACGCCTGGCCCGCGCAGTCCAGGAACACCTCCGCGGTGCGGGCGAGGTCCCGCTGCGCCGGGGCCAGCAGGGGGCGCACCGCCGGGTCGGGCAGGGTGTCCGGGGCGAGCGCGGTCAGCGTCCGGTACGGGCCGATGGCCGACCACTCGGCGACCGGGCCGTACCGGCTCTCCGCCGCCGCTGCCCGGGAGGCCGCCGACGCCTCGTGCCAGGCGTCCGCCAGCTCCGCGAGGCCCCGGCGCGGGACCGCGATCCCGGCGGTCGCCGCCGTCCCCGCGTCGGCGCGCAGCCGGTCGGCGGCGGTCAGGGCGGGGTCCAGCACCTCGGGCGAGCGCAGCCGGATCAGCGCGGCCAGTGCCGGCGGCCCGGACCGGCCCGGCGGCGGGGCCCCGGTCAGCGCCGCCGCCGAGGGGACCGTGCGCACGGCGGGCGCGCCGTCCGCCCAGGGGGTCACGCAGACCACGGTGTGCAGCCCCTCCGCGTCCGGGCCGAGCGCCTCGGCGAGCGCGGCCACCGCCATGTCCCGCTGCCAGCCGCGCCCGGCGGCCAGGACCGCGCCGAACTCCCGGGACAGATCGGTGCCCGCCCGCTCCTCGTCGGCGAGCAGCGCGCCGATCCGGGCGGCCACGTCCATCGCCGCGTCGAGCTGCCGGTCGGTCGGCCCGGGGTCGGCGCCCAGCAGCCATACGTAACCGAGCACGACACCCCGATGGCGTACCGGCAGGCAGATGCGGTCGCGGTAGACGCCGGCCTCGGGGGTGGCCGGGATGCGGACGGGGCCGGTGGCGCGGGTGATGCCGAAGTTCTCGAACCAGGCGCGGACCGCCGGGGTGGAGCGGCGGGTCAGGATCGACCGGGTGCGGACCGGGTCCATCGCCGTGGTGTCGTCGCTGTCGTGGGCCCCGAAGGCGACCAGGCCGAAGTCCCGGTTCTCCAGCGTCGCGGGGACGCCCAGCAATGCGGAGATCTCGTCGACCAGCTCCTGGTAATCGCCCTTCACCCGGCCATTCTCGCACCCCTTCAGACATATGTCTGAGATCCCGCCCACGGATGTGTGGCAGCTGTCGATGGCAGAGCGGGGTCGGCATCCTTAGATTTCACGGTGGTTCTCCGTGCTGTACCGCTAATGTTCGTTGCAGGGCATATACGGCGGTGTGGCTTCGTTCGTACTTTCCGTGGAGGTGCCCCGTGCTGGGTCCCGTGATTCTCGCCGCGTCGCGCAGCGACAGGATGCGCCGGTTCATCTCGGCCGCGCCCGGCACCAAGCAGGTCGTCGACCGCTTCATCGCCGGTGAGACCGTCGACCAGGTCGTCCCGGTCATCGAGGACGCCACCGGCAAGGGCCTCGAAGTCACCCTCGACGTCGTCGGCGAGGACATCACCACGCCCGAGCAGGCCGCCGCCGCGCGCGACGCCTACCTGGAGCTCGTCGACCGCTTGAGCGCCCTCGACCTGGGCACCAGGGCCGAGATGTCCATCAAGCTCTCCATGTTCGGCCAGGCGCTGGAGAACGGCCACGAGCTGGCCCTCGCCAACGTGCGCCCGGTCGTCGAGGCCGCCGCCGCGATCGGCACCACGGTCACCCTGGACGCCGAGGACCACACCACCCTCGACTCGATGTTCGCCATCCACGAGGAGCTGCGGAAGGACTTCCCGCAGACCGGCTGCGTCATCCAGGCGTACCTCTTCCGCACCGAGGAGGACGCCCGCCGCCTCGCCGCCGCCGGCAGCCGCGTGCGCATCGTTAAGGGCGCCTACAAGGAGCCCGCCTCCGTCGCGTACCAGGACAAGGCCGAGATCGACAAGGCGTACGTCCGCATCCTGAAGACCCTGATGGAGGGCGAGGGCTACCCGATGATCGGGTCCCACGATCCCCGGCTGATCGCCATCGCCCAGGAGCTGGGCCGCAAGACCGGCCGCAAGCTCGACGAGTACGAGTTCCAGATGCTGTACGGCATCCGCAGCGACGAGCACGTCCGGCTCGCGGCCGAGGGCCACCGCATGCGTGTCTACACCGCGTACGGCACCGACTGGTACGGGTACTTCATGCGCCGCCTCGCCGAGAAGCCGGCCAACCTGCTCTTCTTCGGCCGCTCCGTCCTCACCAAGGGCTGAACACCCCTCCACCCCCTCTACTTGAAGGAGCACTGGACACCATGGACGCTGTGACCCAGGTCCCCGCGCCGGTCAACGAGCCGGTCCACTCCTACGCCCCGGGCTCCCCGGAGCGCGCCCGCCTGGAGGCGAAGCTCAAGGAGCTCAGCCAGAACCCGGTGGACCTGCCGATGACCATCGGCGGCGAGAAGCGGATGGGTGGCGGCGAGCGCGTCGACGTCGTGCAGCCCCACAACCACAAGGCCGTCCTCGGTACCTTCGCCGGCGCCACCGAGCAGGACGCCCAGGACGCGATCGACGCCGCCCTGGCCGCGGCCCCGGCCTGGCGCGCGATGTCCTTCGACGACCGCGCCGCGATCATCCTGCGCGCCGCCGAGCTGCTCTCCGGCCCGTGGCGCGAGACGCTGGCCGCCTCCACGATGCTCGGCCAGGGCAAGACCGCCCAGCAGGCCGAGATCGACTGCCCGTGCGAGCTCGTCGACTTCTGGCGCTTCAACGTGCACTACGCGCGCCAGATCCTCGCCGAGCAGCCCCCGGCCAACTCCCGGGGCGTGTGGAACCGCATGGACCACCGCCCGCTGGAGGGCTTCGTCTACGCGATCACGCCGTTCAACTTCTCGGCCATCGCCGCCAACCTGCCGACCGCGCCCGCCCTCATGGGCAACGTCGTCGTGTGGAAGCCGTCCCCGACGCAGACCCACGCCGCCGTGCTGCTCATGCAGCTCCTGGAGGAGGCCGGCCTGCCCAAGGGCGTCATCAACCTGGTGACCGGCGACGGCATCGCCGTCTCCGAGGTGGCCCTGAACCACCGCGACCTGGCCGGCATCCACTTCACCGGCTCGACCCCGACCTTCCAGCACCTGTGGAAGACCGTCGGCAACAACATCGCCAGCTACCGCACCTACCCGCGGCTCGTCGGCGAGACCGGTGGCAAGGACTTCGTCGTCGCCCACCCCTCGGCCGACCACGCGATCCTCAAGACCGCCCTGACCCGCGGCTCCTTCGAGTACCAGGGCCAGAAGTGCTCCGCGACCTCGCGCGCCTACATCCCGGCCTCCATCTGGAACGCCGGCTTCAAGGAGGCGTTCGCGGCCGAGGTCGACTCGATCACCATGGGTGACGTCACCGACCTGTCGCACTTCATGGGCGCCGTCATCGACGACCGCTCCTTCGCGAAGAACAAGGCCGCCATCGACCGCGCCGCCGCCGACCCGGCGTGCACGATCGTCGCGGGCGGCACCTACGACGACTCGGTGGGCTACTTCGTCCGCCCGACCGTCATCGAGTGCACCGACCCCGAGAACGAGGTCTTCACGACCGAGTACTTCGGCCCGATCCTCGCCGTGCACGTCTACGAGGACGAGCAGTACGACGCGATGCTGGAGCAGATGGAGTCGGTCTCCGACTACGCCCTGACCGGGTCCGTCATCGCCAACGACCGCGCGGCGGCCGCGTACACGATGGAGAAGCTGCGGTACGCCGCGGGCAACTTCTACATCAACGACAAGTCGACCGGTGCCGTCGTCGGCCAGCAGCCCTTCGGCGGCGGCCGCGCCTCCGGTACGAACGACAAGGCGGGCGCCCCGCAGAACCTCCAGCGCTGGACCCTCACCCGGGCCATCAAGGAGACCCTGGTCCCGCCGACCGAGTACACCTACCCCCACCAGGGCTGACGCCCTCCGGGGCGTCCCGGCGCCCCGCCCCGGTTCCCGCCCCCCGCCCGGTTCCCCTGCCGGACGGGGGGCGGTTTCCATACGCGGCTCAGCTCCACCCGTGCACGATCAGCCCGAGCCCGACGGCGAAACCGGCGCCGAGCAGCGCCAGGTAGCGCCCGTACAGCCGGCGGTGGCGCCGCAGCAGCAGGCCGAACGCGGCGAACGCGAGCCCCACCGTCAGGGTCCGCGAGCCCCGGGCCGCCGCCGACGCGGCCAGCCAGTCCACCGCCGGCACCGACGCCCGGCCCGCCTCCGCGCCGTACACCTTGAACGGGATGCCGTTCCACGGCTGGTGGCGTACGGCCGAGGCGCCCTCCAGCGCAAGCTCCTGGCGGACCTCCGCCCGCATCCGGTCCGTGGTCAGCGGGGCCGGCAGGTGCACGCCCGCCGCCGCCAGGTGCAGGGCCAGCAGTCCGCCCGCCAGGCTGCCGGCCAGCGCGCCCAGCGACATCCGCGGCGCCGCCCGCGGCACCGCCACGCACACCACTCCGAGCAGCAGCTCCGGCATCAGCGGCCAGCTCAGCGCCTCCGCGAACGCCCAGCAGAAGGCCAGCGGCAGCCCCAGCCGCGAGGTGACGGCCGACGCCACCCGCCGGCGCACTGCGGAGTCCCGCAGCGGTTCGGCGGTCGTACGGTCGTGCAGTGCGCGCACCGCGTCCCGGGCCGCCTCGGGGGACACCCCGGAGGGCAGCGGCTCACCGATCGTCACCCGGACCAGGGACGAGCGCAGCCGGCCGTGCTTGGGCAGCAGCCGGCCCGTGCCCGCGATGCCCACCGGCACGACCGGCACGCCCGCCTCCTCGGCAAGGACCAGCGCGCCCCGGTGGAAGGAGCCGAGGGTGCCGTCCTCGGCGCGGGTGCCCTCCGGGAAGAGCACGACCGCCCGGCCCTCCCGCAGCTCGCCGGTCATCGAGAGAAGGTCGGCCATCCCGCCGCCCGCCCGCCGGACCGGGAAGCCGGCCGCCAGCCGGCGGCAGACCCGGCGCCGCCAGGGGGACGCGAACCAGTAGTCGGCGGCCGCGCCGATCGCCGGGCCGTGCCGGGCGTCCAGCGCGGCCAGGAGCGCCGCGGTGTCCGCGTGCGAGGTGTGGTTGGCGACCACCACACAGCCGCCGCGCGGCAGCCGGCCGCGCCGCTCGACCCCGCCGGTGAGGCTGAGCACGCCCCACCACAGGCCGCGCCGCAGCGCGGACGCGACCCGGGAGCGGACCGGGAGGACACCGGGGACGGGTACAAGAGTGCTTCCGAGAGGCGTCACGTCGTCACCATCGCCAGGAGAAGGGCCACGAGCAGGGAGTCGATCCGGTCGAGCAGGCCGCCGAAGCCGGGCAGCCAGCTGCCCGCGTCCTTCACACCGGACTCGCGCTTGACCATCGACTCGACGAGGTCACCGAGCACGCACCCGCCGACGACCGCCGCCCACAGCGGCGGGCTGAACGCACCGAGCACGAGCAGCAGCGCGCCGGTGGCGGCGGCCGCCCCCAGCACCCCGGCCCACGTCTTGTTCGGGGAGAGCGGCGAGAGCGGCCGGGCGAGCGGACCGCGCCGCCCCAGTGCCGTACCGCCGCACCAGGCGCCGACGTCGCCGAGCGCCACCGCGAGGCCCACCGCGACAGCCGTGTCCCCGAGCGTCACCAGGCCGGTCAGCGCGACCGGTATCCAGAGCAGCCCGAAGGCGGTCCGGGCGGTGCGGGTGAAGCCCGTGCGGTCGTCGCCGCCCAGCACGGAGGGGAGCGCCGCCGCCACGAGCAGCAGGGCCGCCGCGCGCAGGTCCAGCGTGTGCGGGGCGAGCCAGGCGAGGGCCGGGAGGGCGGCCGCCGCCACCGCGAGGACGGCCAGGTCGCCCCGGCGCAGCCCCGCCATCCGGGCGTACTCTCCGGCCGCGACCGTGCCGAGACCGGCGGCCAGCGCGTAGGTGCCGCCGCCGCCCAGGAAGTACGCCCCCAGGAAGACCGGTGCGACCAGTGCCCAGGTCCGCCAGCGCCTGCGCAGTTCGGCGCGCATCCGGACCTTCGCGGGCAGCACCGCGACGGCGACCCCGCCCGCGCCCAGCACACCCGCGACCAGCGGCACTGCGCGGGCGGCGGCCTCCTCGGCGATCAGTACGGCGCTCATGCCGTCTCCCGCCAGAGGCCGGCCAGCCGGAGCACGGCGGTGAGCAGGGAGCCGGCGGCGATCACGGCAAGGACCGGGACGGCCCAGCCGCTCGCGGCGGCGACCACGACGAGCAGGCAGCGCTCGGTCTTGCCCACCGGGCCCCCGTTGCGGCGCGGCGCCCCGGCGGCGGCCCCGGCCAGCGACACCCAGGAGGGCAGCGTCGCCGCGAGACCGGCCAGCGCCACCAGCCAGAGCGGGGCGAGCGTCAGGAAGCCGGCGAGCACGACCAGGTCGGCGACCCGGTCGCCCAGCTCGTTGAGGACCGCGCCGCGCCGGGTCGTGCGCCCCGTGTCGCGGGCCAGCGCCCCGTCCAGGTTGGCGAACGCGAGGCGCGCCGCGAGGAGGACGGCGACCGGCAGGGCGGCGACCGGGGCGGGCAGCCAGGCCAGGGCGGCGGCGGCACCGGCCGCGGCGGCCACCCCGGCGGCGGTGACGGTGTCCGGCGACACCTCACGGCGGACCAGCGAGGAGCGGACGCCGGAGAGCCGGTCCGCGTACCAGGGCTTGAGAGCGTAGAGGCCGTTCATGACCGCAACTCTCGTCCGACGCGCGTCCATTCGACACGGGGCGGGTACTCAAGTACGCCTGAGTACGTGGGCGGCAGGGAGCCCCCTGGTCCGGGGCTCCCGTCTCAGATAGTAGGAAGTCCGAGTAATTGTGGAGACAGACCGGCTCCGCTGTTCTAGCTTTGTAGAAGCCGAACGTCTCGCTAGATCAAGCGACTGGCGGTCGAGAGCGCGCGCCCTTGCGCAGGCAACCCCTGCGGTGCCCGTTCCCCGCCCCTTCCGGCGCCTCGAAATCACCGATCTCGACATCACCCCACGCTGTTCGATCTCGAAATCCTCGCGATCTCAAGGAGTCGATCCACCATGGCCGAGACCACCACCCGCCGCCGTGTCCGTCACGCCCACCGCCCGACCGAGTCGGAGCGGCAGGCTGCCGCCGCCGCCCTGCAGCGCGCCCTCGACCGCAGGGACAACGGCGGCTCCACCGGTCACTGACCGGGGCCCCTACCCCCGGCTGATCTCGAAGTGGTCGATGCGTTCGCCCGACTCGGCGAGCGCGGTGACCTTCATACGGGCGTGCCGCCCGGCCTCCACCTCCACCGCGAGGAACGAGAAGCCGGTATAGCGCACCCGCGACCACTCCACGGTCTCGGTGGCCTTCGCGCCGCCCTTGGCCACGTGGTACGTGTTCACGCTCTCCAGGTCCGCGACGTGCCCCTCGTAGCTGTCGGGCACCGGGAAGTCGTACAGCGCCTTGCCCGCGCCGCCCGCCGTGACGTAGACGATGCCGTCCCGCTTCGGGTCGGTGCGCTCGCCGATGGGCACCGGGCGCTTGACTGCGTTTCTCAGGATCGCGTCGGTGCGCTCGTAGACGTGGTTGTGCCCGTTGATGACCAGGTCCACCTGGTGCTTCTCGAAGAGCGGCACCCAGGCGTCGCGCACCCCGCCGTCCGAGGCGTGGGCGTTCGTCGTGGAGAAGGCGCAGTGGTGGAAGAAGACCACCAGGAAGTCGATGTCCCGGCGGGCCCGCAGCTCGCCCAGGCGCCGGTCCAGCCAGCGGGTCTGCCGGCCGCCGCTGATGCCGAAGTTGGCGGGGATCTCGTAGCTGACGTCGTTGGCGTCGAGCGCGATCACGCCCACGTTGCCGTGCACGAAGGAGTACGCGCCGGGCTGGTCGACCGGGTCCGGGCCGTTGTCCGGCAGGGTCCAGCGGGCGTTCTGGCCGCCGTAGCCGTCCGGCGAGTACCAGGCCTCCATGTCGTGGTTGCCGGTCGTGACCATCCACGGCACGGTCTTGGAGACCGTCTCCGTCTGTGCCAGGAACTGGTCCCAGGTGCGCGCGTCATAGGTGTCGGTGGTCTGCCCGGAACCCGACGGGTCCGCGTAGCAGATGTCGCCGGCGTGCAGGTGGAAGGCCGGGTGCTGGCCGAGGATCAGCTGGTCGTTGCCGAGCGCGTGGTAGCTGACGCCCTGGTCGCCGAAGGCGGTGAAGGTGAAGTTCTCCGCGCGCGCCGGCGCCGTGGTGAAGGTGCCGAGCGTGCCCAGGTTGCGCGCGTCGGCCGGGTCGAAGCCCTCGTGTCCGACGCCGTAGTAGTACGTCGTGCCGGGCCGCAGCCGCTCCAGGGACGCGTGTACGTAGAACTGCTCGGCAGCCGCGATCCTCCCGTTGTTCAGCTGCGGCGTCGTGAGGTGGCGCACCTCGGCGTCGATCTTCCTGCTGAGCGCCCACGGCTTGAGCCCGATCCGGATGTACGGGCGGCGCACCGCGAAGGGCACCTGCCAGGAGACCGCCATCTGCGTCTTCGGGTCGGCCCCGTACGCCAGGTGCCGCCCGAACGGGGCGACCAGCGCGCCGTCGACCCGGGTGGTGCTGTGCGAGGTGAGCACGGTGGGGGCCGCGTACGCGGGGGAGGAGGAGAGGCCGATCCCGGCACCGGCCACGGCCGCGGTCGCCACACCGGTGCGCAGCGCCCCGCGACGGGTGAGCCGGGTGCGCAGGTAGTCGTGCTGCTCGGCCATGGTCATGCGGCCGGCGAGCTTCTCGGGGATGCCGAAGCGGGGGAGGTCCATGGGCGACAACCTCCACCGCCCGGCTGACGGCACCCCGTCGAATAGGTGAACGGTACACGTACGGCTGCTCATGTGTCCGTATGGTGGACGTGACGTGTCATGGGGTGGGACGCGCAGTAAGGTGCCGGACATGTCTCGCAGCATCAATCTCGCAGTGATCCCCGGTGACGGTATCGGCCAGGAGGTCGTGGCCCAGGGCCTCAAGGTCCTCAACGCTGTTCTCCCGCAGGACGTGAAGCTGGAGACCAAGGAGTACGACCTTGGCGCCCGGCGCTGGCACCGTACCGGTGAGACCCTCCCCGACGCGGAGCTCGAAGCCCTCAAGGGCCACGACGCCATCCTGCTCGGCGCGATCGGCGACCCGTCCGTGCCCTCCGGCGTCCTGGAGCGGGGGCTGCTGCTGAAGCTGCGCTTCGCCTTCGACCACTTCATCAACCTGCGTCCGTCGAAGCTCTTCCCGAACACGGACACCCCGCTGGCCGGCCGCCCGGACATCGACTTCGTCGTCGTCCGCGAGGGCACCGAGGGCCCGTACACCGGCAACGGCGGCTCGCTTCGCACCGGCACGGAGCACGAGGTCGCCACCGAGGTCAGCCTCAACACCGCCTTCGGCGTCGAGCGGGTCGTCCGCGACGCCTTCGAGCGCGCCGCCGCCCGTCCGCGCAAGAAGCTGACGCTGGTCCACAAGAACAACGTCCTCGTGTACGCGGGCCACCTGTGGAAGAACACCTTCGACAAGGTCGCCGCCGAGTACCCCCAGGTCACCACCGACTACCTGCACGTCGACGCCGCGACGATCTTCTTCGTCACGCAGCCGGAGCGCTTCGACGTCATCGTCACCGACAACCTCTTCGGCGACATCCTCACCGACCTCGCCGCGGCCGTCTCCGGCGGCATCGGCCTGGCCGCCTCCGGCAACATCAACCCGACGGGCGCCTTCCCGTCGATGTTCGAGCCGGTCCACGGCTCCGCCCCCGACATCGCGGGGCAGGGCAAGGCGGACCCGACCGCCACGATCCTCTCCGTCGCCCTCCTGCTGCGCCACCTCGGCTACGAGGCCGAGGCCGTGCGCATCGAGGACGCCGTCTCCGCCGACCTCGCGGAGCGCGACAGCAGCGCCCGTAGCACCGATGAGATCGGCGACGCCCTCGCGGTACGCGTAGCGGGCTGATCCGACGACTCCCACAGAAGCCGCCGGGTCGCAGACGCACCCGGCGGCTTCTCCTGTGCGGCCCCGGGTGTCACCATCGAACCCTGGACCGCATTCACGCCATTTCGTGCACGGCACCCTTCGAGCGATAATCGAACGGGACCGTGTCTCGCGGCGAAGCTCGGACGTCCTAGCACTTAACGGCGTGCGCGGTCCTACACACACAAAACGGTGAAGGACACGCACTCATGACGACGCCCACGATCGAGCTCAAGCCCTCCTCGAACCCGCTGTCCGACGCGGAGCGCGAGGCGATCCTGGCCAAGCCCGGATTCGGCCGCTACTTCACCGACCACATGGTGACGGTCAAGTGGACCGAAGGCCGCGGCTGGCACGACGCCCAGCTCGTCCCGTACGCGCCGCTGTCGATCGACCCCGCCAACATGACGCTGCACTACGGCCAGGAGATCTTCGAGGGTCTCAAGGCCTACCGCCAGCCCGACGGCTCGGTCGCCACCTTCCGCCCCGAGGCCAACGGCGAGCGCTTCCGGTCCTCCGCCCGCCGCCTCGCCATGCCGGAGCTGCCCGTCGAGACGTTCGTCGCGGCCTGTGACGCGCTCGTCCAGCAGGACGCCGCCTGGGTCCCGGCGCACGGCGGCGAGGAGTCCCTCTACCTGCGCCCCTTCATGATCGCGACCGAGGTCGGCCTCGGCGTGCGGCCGGCCAACGAGTACCTCTTCCTGGTCATCGCCTCGCCCGCCGGCGCCTACTTCCCGGGCGGTGTGAAGCCCGTCTCCATCTGGCTCTCCGAGGACCGGGTCCGCGCCGTCCCCGGCGGCATGGGCGACGCCAAGACCGGCGGCAACTACGCCGCGTCCCTCCTCGCCCAGGCCGAGGCCGCCGCCAAGGGCTGCGACCAGGTCGCCTACCTCGACGCCGTCGAGCACAAGTGGGTGGAGGAGCTGGGCGGCATGAACCTCTACTTCGTGTACGGGGACCGGATCGTCACCCCGTCCCTCACCGGCTCCCTGCTCGCGGGCATCACCCGTGACTCGCTCCTCAAGCTCGCCGGCGACCTCGGCCACACCTCCGAGGAGGCCCGCGTCTCCATCGACCAGTGGCGCGAGGACACCGCGGCCGGCACCCTCACCGAGGTCTTCGCCTGCGGCACCGCCGCCGTCATCACCCCCGTCGGCACCGTGAAGAGCGCGGGCGGCGAGTGGACCCAGGGCGACGGCACGCCCGGCCCGGTCACCCTCAAGCTGCGCGAGCGCCTGCTCGACATCCAGCGCGGCACCGCCGAGGACACCCACGGCTGGATGCACTCCCTGGCGTAGGCGCGCCGTACGCAGAGCGCCGGGCGTCTCGCCGGGCGCCCGGCGAGACGCCCGGCGAGACGCCGTACGCAGAGCGCCGGGCGTCTCGCCGGGCGCTCTGCGTACGCCCGCATCCTGAGACGGGGCGGGTCGCGGCGGCGGTCCTGTGCCAGACTGCTGCCGTGTCCTCGTTCGTCATGATTATTGGCAGCAGGCGCGCCGGTCCGCAGTGACCGTCCCGTACCACCACGTACGGCACGGCCACCGTGCCCCAGACCCGCGCGCAGACCTCTCGCACCCGCGAGGGGTTTTTTCGTTTTCCGGCCGTCACCTCGGCCGGTGCACGAGGCGCGCGGGATGACGGGGGCAAGTGGAGCCGGGCCGGACACGGCCCAGCCGTCCGGATCCACTCATCCGACAGGAGTCAGACCAGCCATGACCACCAAGGCCAAGCCCACCGACGACAGCTTCCATGTCTTCGACACCACGCTGCGAGACGGTTCACAGCGTGAAGGCATCAACCTGACGGTCGCCGACAAACTGACCATCGCCCGGCACCTGGACGAGTTCGGCGTCGGCTTCATCGAGGGCGGCTGGCCGGGCGCCAACCCCCGCGACACCGAGTTCTTCGCCCGCGCCCGCCAGGAGATCGAGTTCAAGAACGCCGAGCTGGTCGCCTTCGGCGCGACCCGCAGGGCGGGCGGCACGGCGGCGACGGACCCCCAGGTCAAGGCGCTGCTGGAGTCGGGTGCCCCGGTGATCACGCTGGTCGCCAAGTCCCACGACCGCCATGTGGAGCTCGCGCTGCGCACCACGCTGGAGGAGAACCTGGAGATGGTCCGCGACACCGTCTCCCACCTCCGCGAACAGGGCCGCCGGGTGTTCGTCGACTGCGAGCACTTCTTCGACGGATACCGCGCCAACCCCGAGTACGCCAAGGCCGTCGTCAAGGCCGCCGCCGAGGCCGGCGCCGACGTCGTCATCCTCTGCGACACCAACGGCGGGATGCTCCCGGCCCAGATCCAGGCCGTCGTCTCCACGGTCATCGCCGACACCGGCGCCCGGCTCGGCATCCACGCTCAGGACGACACGGGCTGCGCCGTCGCCAACACCCTCGCCGCCGTCGACGCGGGCGCCACGCACGTCCAGTGCACCGCCAACGGCTACGGCGAGCGCGTGGGCAACGCCAACCTCTTCCCGGTCGTCGCCGCGCTGGAGCTCAAGTACGGCAAGCGGGTGCTGCCCGAGGGCGCGCTGGCCGACATGACCCGCGTCTCGCACGCCATCGCCGAGGTCGTCAACCTCACCCCGTCCACCCACCAGCCCTACGTCGGCGTCTCCGCCTTCGCGCACAAGGCCGGGCTGCACGCCTCCGCCATCAAGGTCGACCCGGACCTCTACCAGCACATCGACCCCGCCCTGGTCGGCAACACCATGCGGATGCTGGTCTCCGACATGGCCGGACGCGCCTCCATCGAGCTCAAGAGCGACGAGCTCGGCATCGACCTCGGCGGCGACCGGGAGCTGGTCGCCCGGGTGGTCGCACGGGTCAAGGAGCGCGAGCTCAAGGGCTACACCTACGAGGCCGCCGACGCCTCCTTCGAGCTGCTGCTGCGCGCCGAGGCCGAGGGGCGGGTGCGGCGCTACTTCCGTACGGAGTCCTGGCGGGCGATCGTCGAGGACCGCCCCGACGGCACCCACGCCAACGAGGCGACCGTGAAGCTGTGGGCCAAGGGCGAGCGGATCGTCGCCACCGCCGAGGGCAACGGCCCGGTCAACGCCCTGGACCGGGCGCTGCGGGTGGCCCTGGAGCGGATCTACCCGCAGCTGGCCAAGCTGGAGCTGACGGACTACAAGGTCCGCATCCTGGAGGGCCGCACCGGCACCGACTCCACCACCCGCGTCCTGATCACCACCGGCGACGGCACCGCCGACTGGTCGACCGTCGGGGTCGCGGAGAACATCATCTCCGCGTCCTGGCAGGCGCTGGAGGACGCGTACACCTACGGGCTGCTGCGCGCCGGCCTCGAACCGACGGACTGACGCCCGCACGACACGCCGCCCCCGTCCGCCCGCCGCAACCGGTGGGGCGGACGGGGGCGTTCGCGTGCGGGAGCCCCGTACGGGGAGAGAGTGAACGGGATCCGGGAGGCCGCGTCAAGGATGTTGTGCGTTCAGGAGTTGAACGAAAGGACCGTGTTCTTCTCGTTATCAGATGGGTACGGACCAATCTCGACGTGAAGTATTGACGGCCGTGTTCCAGCGGGGTTAACTCCAGCCACCAACGCCGGTACCGGTTCCGGAACCGGTTGCGGTACCGGTTCCATCACCGGCCGATGCGGCCGTTCTCTCTGTCCCGTTGTGTCCCTGGAGGCCCCGATGCGTGTCACCATCGCTGATGTCGCCCGCGAGGCCGGCGTCAGCAAGACGACCGTGTCCCGGGTCATCAACACCAAGGGCGAGGTGGACGGTTCGACGGCCGCCCGCGTTCGTGAAGTGATCGCGCAGCTCGGTTACGTGCCCAGTTCGGGCGCCGTCGGTCTGGCCCGCGGCAGCAGCCGTACGGTCGGCATGCTGGTGCCCTCGCTGACCTGGCCCTGGATGGGCGAGGTGCTCCAGGGCGTCGTCGACACCGTCGAGGCCGCCGACTACGGGCTGCTGCTGTTCACCTGCAACCGCGGGTCCGAGTCCGTGGAGCGCTTCACCAGCCAGGTGTCGGCGCGGGCCTTCGACGGACTGGTCGTGGTGGAACCCGAGAACACCCTGGACCACCTCACGGAACTGCACCGTGGCGGCCTGCCGATCGTGCTGATCGACGATCGCGGCCACCACCCCGAATTCCCCTCCGTCGTGACCACCAACCACGAAGGAGGCGCGTCGGCCGCCCGCCATCTGCGGGACGCCGGCCGCACCAGGCCCGTCGTGATCACCGGCCCCGAGAACTTCGGCTGCGTACGCGACCGGCTGGCCGGGTTCGTGTCGGTCCTCCCCACCGACCTAGTGGTCCTGGGGGACTTCACCGAAGCCTCCGGCAGGCTCGCCGTGGAAGAACTCCTGGCCTCGGGAACGGAGTTCGACTCGGTCTTCGCGCACAACGACATCACCGCGGCAGGCGTGCTGCGGGCGTTGCGCGCCGCGGGGAAGAGCGTGCCCGGTGACATCGCGGTCGTCGGCTTCGACGACATCCCGATGTCCGAGCACACCGAACCCCCCCTGACCACCGTGCGCCAGCCCACCCGGCAGATGGGTGAGACGGCCGCACGCATGCTGCTCTCGCACCTGGGCGGCACACCGGTACCCGACAACCCGGTCGTGCTCCCCACCGAACTGGTCGTGCGCCACTCGGCGCCCTAGCGGACAAGGGCACCCCCAGGCCCACACCGCACCCGCACCGCCCGTAAGTGCAACGCCCGTACCGAAGGCGCGCCCAGCGCTGCCCGCTTCCGGATCCCACAGACCCGCCAGTCCCTCCTGGAGTCGCTATGTCCGCACGCCGTCACACGCTGAGAGCCGCCGCGCTCGCCACCGCGGTGGTCGCACTCGCCGCAGGCTGTTCCTCGGCCAACTCGAACCACAACAAGAACGCCGGCGGTGCCGCTTCGGGCGTCCTGACCATCGGCAAGCCGGACGGGCCGCAGACGAACAACAGCAACCCGTTCCTGAACACCTCGGCGAGCGCCACCCTCGGCTACCGCTGGATGATCTACGAGCCGCTGGCGATGACCAGCCAGATCCGGCCCGCCGACAAGGCCGACCCGTGGCTGGCGACCGACTGGACGTGGGACCTCAACTTCCACAAGGTCACCTTCACCCTCGACGACCGCGCCAAGTGGGCCGACGGCAAGCCGCTGACCGCCGAGGACGTGGCCTTCACCTTCAACCTGCTCAAGAAGCACCCGGCGCTCAACGCCGACGGCATCAAGTGGGGCGGCATCGAGGTCAAGGACAAGAAGGTCGTCCTCACCTTCGACGACTCGCAGTACGTCAACCAGAACAAGATCATCCAGCAGTACATCGTGCCCAAGCACATCTGGGAGAAGGTCGAGAACCCGGAGACCTGGCCCAACCGCAAGCCCGTCGGCTCCGGCCCGTACAAGCTGAAGACCTTCACGCCGCAGACCACCACCCTGACCGCGACGCCGACCTACTGGAAGGGGTCGACCAAGGTCAAGGAGCTGCGCTACAGCACGTACAACGACAACAACGCGGCCACCACCGCGCTGGCCAGCGGCAAGCTGGAGTGGTCCTTCGTCTTCATGCCGGACTACAAGAAGCTGTTCATCGCCAAGGACCCGGGGAACCACAAGCTGTGGTTCCCCTCCGGCCTCGGCATCCACGGCCTCTGGTTCAACACCACCCGCAAGCCGTTCGACAACCCGGCGCTCCGCAGGGCCATGGCGATGGTCATCGACCGCAACGCCATCTACACCCAGGCCGAGGCGACGCTCTACCCGGAGATCACCAACCCCACCGGCATCCCGCTGCCGGCCGGGAAGTCCTTCCTCTCCGACGAGTTCAAGAACGCCACCACGAAGCCGGACGTCGAGGGCGCCAAGAAGGTCCTGGAGAAGGCCGGCTTCACGCTCAGCGGCGGCGTCCTCAAGGACCCGGGCGGCAAGCCGGTGAAGCTCACCTTCACCGACCCGGCCGGCTGGAACGACTACATCACCGGCCTGTCGATCATCAAGGACAACATCAAGAAGATCGGCATCGACGCCAAGGTCAAGACGCAGACCGCGGACTCCTGGAACGCGGACGTCGCCAACGGCAACTTCGACGCCACCCTGCACTGGACCAACAGCGGCGCCACCCCGTACGACATGTACCAGAACATCATGGACGGGGCCCTGCTCCAGCCCATCGGCAAGCCGTCCCAGTCCGGCAACTTCGGCCGCTTCAAGAACACCGAGGCCACCGAGGCGCTGAAGGACTTCGCCCAGGCCCAGTCGGACGTCTCCCGCAAGTCCGCGATGGACACCCTCCAGAAGATCATGGTCGAGCAGGCGCCGATGGTCCCGACCGCGGCCGCGCCCATCGGGGCGGAGTACTCCACGAAGAACTGGGTGGGCTGGCCCACCGAGGACGACCCGTACGCCGACCCGCAGCACACCCAGCGCTCCTCGCTGGAGATCGTGCTGAAGCTCAAGCCCGCCAAGTAGTACGCAGGGACTCAGGGATTCCAGGTACCGGTCATGTCTGAACAGCCAGAGAACAACCACATCGTGCTCGAAGCACGCGGAGTCACCAAGCACTTCGCCGTGCGGCGCAACGCCCGCGATCTCCTCGCGCGCACGCGCCGTACCGTCCACGCCGTCGACGACGCCTCGCTGGAACTGCGGCGCGGCACCGTCACGGCACTGGTGGGGGAGTCGGGCTCCGGGAAGTCCACCGTCGCCAGACTGCTCGCGCAGCTGTATCCGCTCACCTCGGGCGAGATCCACCTGGGCGGGCAGCCGGTGAGGGCCGGACGTGGCCGGTCCTTCCGCAGTTACGTACGCCGGGTCCAGCTCATCTTCCAGGACCCGTTCGCCTCGCTGAACCCCGTGCACACCGTGCGCTACCACCTGACCCGGTCGCTGAAGATCCACGGCCGGGCCGGCAACGGCGAGGCGGAACTGGAACAGAACCTGACCGCTCTGCTGAACCGCGTCCAGCTGACTCCTCCTCATCAGTACCTGGACAAGTTCCCGCACGAGCTGTCGGGCGGTCAGCGCCAGCGCGTGGCCATCGCCCGCGCGCTCGGCGCCGACCCCCAGGTCCTCCTGGCCGACGAGCCGGTCTCGATGCTGGACGTGTCCATCCGGCTCGGGGTGCTCAACCTGCTCAAGGACCTCAAGGACCGGCTCCACCTCGCGATCCTCTACATCACCCACGACATCGCCTCCGCCCGCTACTTCGCGGACACCACGCTGGTGATGTACGCGGGCCGGATCGTTGAGGGCGGTGACAGCGAGACCGTCACCCAGCGCCCCGCACACCCCTACACCCAGCTGCTCATCGCCTCGGCGCCCCACCCGGACCGGTCGGGCGCCGAGGAGGAGCCGGAGGAGAACGGCACCGGCGAGCCCCCGTCGCTCATCGACCCGCCGGCCGGCTGCCGCTTCCACCCCCGCTGCCCCCAGGCGATGGAGCGCTGCCGCACCGAACTGCCGCCCCGCTTCGACCTGGCCGACGGCCAGTGGGCCGCCTGCTGGCTGTACGACGGCACCGGCACCGCCCGCACCGACGACCACCAGAAGGAGGCTGCGAAGTGAAGTTCCTGCTCCAACGGCTCGCCTTCTACCTGGTCACGGCCTGGGCCGCCATCACGATCAACTTCCTCATCCCGCGCCTCATGCCGGGCGACCCCGTCCAGGCGCTCATCGCCCGCTTCCAGGGCCAGCTGGACACCAACGCCATCGACTCGCTGAAGGCCCTGTTCGGCCTCGACAAGAAGCAGTCGATCTGGCAGCAGTACACCGACTACTGGGCGCACCTGTTCCACGGCGACCTCGGCCTGTCGTTCACCTTCTTCCCGACGCCGGTCAGCGAGGTCATCGCCCAGTCGCTGCCCTGGACGCTCGCGCTCGTCGGCATCACCACGCTGATCAGCTTCCTGCTCGGCACCGGCATCGGCGTCTTCACGGGCTGGCGGCGCGGCTCCTGGATGGACAGCCTGCTGCCCGTCACCACGTTCATCTCGTCCATCCCGTACTTCTGGCTCGGGCTCATCGCGATCTCGCTGTTCGCCGTGAAGTGGCCGTTCTTCCCGGCCGACGGCGGTTACGACAACTCGCTGGTGCCCGCCTTCGACTGGCCGTTCATCTCCAGCGCGCTCTACCACGGGGTGCTGCCCGGCTTCACGATCGTCCTCAGCGCCGTGGCCGGCTGGATCCTCGGCATGCGGAACATGATGGTGACGGTGTCCAGCGAGGACTACGTCATGGTCGCCCAGGCCAAGGGCCTCTCCGAGCGCCGGGTGATGTTCGGATACGCGGCACGCAACGCGATCCTGCCCAACATCTCCGGCTTCGCCCTCTCGCTCGGCTTCATCGTCGGCGGCACGCTCCTGGTGGAGATGGTCTTCTCCTACCCGGGCATCGGCTACCAGCTCTTCCAGGGCGTGGGCGCCAAGGACTACCCCCTCATGCAGGGCATCTTCCTCATCATCACGCTCTCCGTCCTCGCGGCGAACCTCCTCGCCGACATCCTCTACATGCTCCTCGACCCCCGTACCCGAAGGGAGGCATAGTGCCTCTCGTCCAGATCAGGCCGGGCTCGCGTGGCCTGGCACGCACATCTGCGGCGTTGTCGTCAATCACCAACGCTCCTTCCCCAAGCTCTCAACTTCGTTCGAGCAGGGGAGACCCCATCTGTCTCAATCCTCCGCCTTGCAGCTGCACGCGCCAGGCCCCGCTCCCTTTCCGGCCTGATCCGGACGAGAGGCACTAGACATGGCCGTCACCGCCACCGAAGTCGCCGCACTCGATGCCACCGAAACCCCGGCAGCGAGCAAGCGCAAGTTCCGGTTCCTGCGCGGCCGGAAGACCGTCGTCGGACTGGGCATCCTGCTCTTCTTCGTGCTGATGGCGATCATCGGCCCGTGGATCGCCCCGTACGACCCCAGCGCGATGAGCCAGGACCTGCTGCAGCCGCCCTCCGGGTCGCACTGGTTCGGCACCACGCAGACCGGTCAGGACGTGCTCTCGCAGATCCTCGTCGGCACCCGGGGCGTGCTCCTCGTCGGCTTCGTCGCGGGCATCCTCGCCACCGCCCTGTCCGTGCTGATCGGCGTCACCGCCGGCTTCCTCGGCGGGCTGGCCGACGAGGCGCTGTCGCTGCTGTCCAACGTCTTCCTGGTCATCCCCGGACTGCCGCTGATCATCATCATCGCCAGCTTCGTCACGGACGCCGGCGACCTGCTCATCGCCTTCGTCATCGCCCTCACCTCCTGGGCGTGGGGCGCCCGCGTCCTGCGCGCCCAGACCCTGTCGCTGCGCCGCCGCGACTACGTGGAGGCGGCCCGTGCCACGGGCGAACCGACCTGGCGGATCATCATCTTCGAGGTCATGCCGAACCTCACCGCCGTCATCGCCTCCGGCTTCGTCGGCACGGTCATCTTCGCGATCCTCTCCGAGATCACCCTCGCCTTCATCGGCGTCGCCGACATCTCCAACTGGAACTGGGGGACCGTCCTGTTCTGGGCGCAGTCCAGCCAGGCACTCGCCCAGGGCGCCTGGTGGTGGTTCGTCCCGGCCGGGCTCTGCATCGCCCTGCTCGGCATGTCCCTCGCCCTGATCAACTTCGGCATCGACGAGTTCGTCAACCCGCGGCTGCGCACCGAGACCGGCGGGTCCCGGAAGGTCAAGATGCGCGTCGGCTTCACCCCGGTGGCCCGTACCGGCACCCAGCGCCACAAGGAGACCCGCTCATGAGCGAGCCCGTCCTCACCATCAGCGGCCTCAACGTCGACTACGGGACCGGCGCCGACGCCGTGCACGCCCTGCGCGACATCGACCTCACCCTGCACCGCGGCGAGGTCCTCGGCCTCGCCGGCGAGTCCGGCTCCGGCAAGTCCACCCTGGCCTACGCGGTCACCCGGCTCCTCTCCCCGCCCGGCGTCATCACCGGCGGCCAGGTCCACTACCACCAGCGCGACGGCGCCTCCCTCGACCTGCTCGCCCTGTCGGCGGCCGAGCTGCGCGCCTTCCGCTGGCAGGAGCTGTCGATCGTCTTCCAGGGTGCGATGAACTCGCTGAACCCCGTGTACACGGTCCACAACCAGCTCACCGACGTCCTCCAGGCGCACCGCCCGGAGATGAAGAAGGCCGACCGCACCGCCAGGGCCCGGGAACTGCTCAGCCTGGTCGGGATCTCCGCGGACCGGCTCGGCGCCTACCCGCACCAGCTCTCCGGCGGCATGCGCCAGCGCGTGATGATCGCGATGGCGCTCGCCCTGGAGCCCGAGATCGTCATCATGGACGAGCCGACCACCGCGCTCGACGTCGTCATGCAGCGCCAGATCCTGCGCCAGCTGATCCGCCTCCGCGAGGAACTCGGCTTCTCCGTCGTCTTCATCACCCACGACATCTCGCTGCTGATCGAGTTCTCCGACCGGATCGCGATCATGTACGGCGGCCGGATCGTGGAGCAGGCCGGCGCCTCCGAGATCTACCGCGACCCCCGCCACCCGTACAGCGCCGGGCTGCTGCACTCCTTCCCCGCGCTGCACGGGCCCCGCCGCGAACTCAGCGGCATCCCCGGCTCACCCCCGCACCTGTCGGCCATGCCGTCCGGCTGCGCCTTCCACCCCCGCTGCACCAAGAAGGTCGAGGGCTGCGACACCCACGTCCCGGTGCTCGCGGCGCCGGACGCGGACGGCTCCCGCTCGGTGGCCTGCTGGCTCCACCACGAGGCCCCGGCCACCGCCGCCCGCGCGTAGCGCCCGGCCGCCGCCCACGAGCAACGCACACCACAGGAGAACCATGAACCCCGTCACCCCTCAGGCATACGCCCGCGAGATCGCCGCCCAGGCCGTACCCGGTCTGCCCGCCGGCTTCCGCTGGGGCGTCGCCACAGCCGCGTACCAGATCGAGGGCGCGGCGGCCGAGGACGGCAGGACGCCGTCCATCTGGGACACGTACTGCCGGGTGCCGGGCATGGTCGTCCGCGGTGAGAACGGTGACGTGGCGTGCGACCACTACCACCGGATGCCCGAGGACGTGCAGCTCATCGCGGACCTGGGCGTCGACACGTACCGCTTCTCGCTGGCCTGGCCGCGCATCCAGCCGGGCGGCCGGGGCCCCGCCAATCCGAAGGGCCTCGACTTCTACAAGCGGCTGCTCGACGAGCTGGAGGCCAAGGGCGTCACCCCCTGGGTCACCCTCTACCACTGGGACCTGCCGCAGGAGCTGGAGGACGCAGGCGGCTGGCCGGTGCGCGACACCGCGTACCGCTTCGCCGAGTACGCCGCGCTCGCCTACGACGCGTTCGGTGACCGGGTCAAGCACTGGACCACGCTCAACGAGCCCTGGTGCTCGGCGATGCTCGGCTACGCCTACGGCAACCAGGCGCCCGGCCGGCAGAACTTCGGCGAGGCGATCCACGCCGTGCACCACCTGCTCCTCGGCCACGGCCTCGCCTCCCAGTACATGCGCGAGCAGGCCGCGGCCCGGGGCGACGAGCTCGAACTCGGCATCACCCTCAACCTGGGCACCGCCACCCCGGAGACCGACAGCCACGAGGACGCCGAGGCGTGCCGCCGCGCCGACGGCATGGGCGCCCGGATCTACCTGGACCCGGTCGTCAAGGGCTCCTACCCCGAGGACGTCGTCGCCGACCTCGCCGCCCAGGGCATCGAACTGCCCGTCCAGGACGGCGACCTGGCCGCGATCTCGACGCCGCTGGACGTCCTCGGCGTCAACTTCTACCGGGGCTCGCTGTTCTCCGGCGTCACGGAGGACGGCGCGACCGCCGACGCCGACGGGCTGCCCGTCACCCGGCAGGTGGAGCGGGAGCTGCCGCGTACCGCCATGGACTGGGAGATCACCCCCACCGCCCTCACCGACCTGCTCGTCCGTCTGGAGAAGGACTACGGCCTCCCGACGGTCATCACGGAGAACGGCGCCGCGTTCGACGACACCCTCTCCGAGGACGGCGAGATCCACGACGCCGACCGCACCACCTATCTCGCCGACCACATCGCCGCCGTCGCCGCGGCCCGCGCCCAGGGCGCGGACGTGCGGGGCTACTTCGCCTGGTCGCTGATGGACAACTTCGAGTGGTCCTACGGCTACGACAAGCGGTTCGGCATCGTCCGCGTCGACTACGACACGCAGGTGCGGACGCTCAAGGACAGCGCCAAGTGGTACCGCGACACCATCCGGCTCACCCGCGACGCGTAACCACCCACTCGCCCCCCGCAGGACAGCAGCACCGGCGCGGGTCCGCAGGGCCCGCGCCGCCCGTACGCACCGCATCAGCAACCCGTACGAAGGAGCCGCACATGCCACTCCGCACCCGCCACCGGGCGAGACCCGCGACCGCCGTGCTGGCCGCAGCCACCGTGGTGGCCGGCCTGCTCGCCGGGGCCGTCCCGTCCACGGCGGCACCGGCCGCCGACGAACCGGCGCCGGTCGCCGTGGACCGCTTCGAGGGGGAGGTGCCCTTCGCCAACCAGCCGGCCGAGGGCATCTTCACCTGGGGCGGCGACGCCGACGACCCGCCCACCCTGACGCTCAAGGACCGGGCCGACGCCCCCGAGGGCGCCAAGGTCCTCGAAGGCACCTACGACATCAGCGGCTACGGCGGCCTCAGCCACGACTACGCCGCCGACGCGCAGCCGCACGACTGGTCCGCCCACAAGGGCATCCGCTTCTGGTGGTACGGCCAGAACACCGCCCCCCTGCCGCCCGGTTCGGGCAAGCGGATCAACTTCGAGATCAAGGACGGCGGCGCCAACGGCGAGGCCTCCGAGCTGTGGACCACCTCCTTCACCGACGACTGGGAGGGCTGGCACCTCGTCGAGATCCCGTTCGCCGACTTCACCTACCGGGGCGACTACCAGCCCGTCGGCGGCATCGACCAGGTCCTCGGCCTGAACGAGATGTGGGGGTACGCCCTCACCCTGCCGACCGGCGCCCCCGGCAAGTTCGCCATGGACGGCGTGGAGCTGTACGGCAAGGCCGACGCGGCACTGAAGGCGAGCGTCGTCACCGACGCGGCGGTGGTCCCCGTCAAGCAGGGCGCGTCCGCGTCCCTCGGCTTCACGCTCACCACCACCGGGTCCGTCCCGCTGGAGGAGCCCGTCACCGTCGCGTACGGGACGAAGGGCGGCACGGCGAAGCCCGGCACCGACTTCACCCCGGTCAGCGGCACGTACACCTTCCCCGCTGGCACCGCGTCGGGCACCACCCACAAGGTGGCCGTCGCGACGAAGAAGGTCTCCGGCGCCGCGTCCGCGAAGACCGTCCCGCTGGAACTGACCGTCACCGGCGCCCGGCCGCCCAAGGAGAACCCGCAGGTCGTCATCGACGCCCACGGGCTGCCGTACCAGAACGCCAAGCTGCCGGTGAAGAAGCGGGTCGCCGACCTGCTCGCCCGGATGTCGCCCGCCGAGAAGGCCGGCCAGATGACCCAGGCCGAGCGCAACGCACTCGGCTCGCAGAGCGACATCGCCACCTACGACCTCGGCTCGCTGCTCTCCGGCGGCGGCTCGGTCCCCTCGCCCAACACCCCCGAGGCGTGGGCGAAGATGATCGACGGCTACCAGCTGCGCGCCCAGGCCACCCGCTTCCAGATCCCGCTGATCTACGGCGTGGACGCGGTGCACGGCCACAACAACCTCGTCGGCGCGACGGTCATGCCGCACAACGTCGGCCTCGGCGCCACCCGCGACCCGAAGCTCGCCGAGAAGACGGGCGCCGTCACCGCGAGCGAGGTCCGCGCCACCGGTGTCCCGTGGGACTTCGCGCCCTGCCTCTGCGTCTCGCGCGACGAGCGCTGGGGCCGCTCCTACGAGTCCTACGGTGAGGACCCGGCGCTCGTGCAGTCCCTGGAGACCGTGATCCAGGGCATGCAGGGCGCCGCCAACGGCAAGGACCTGGACCGCAACGACAAGGTCCTGGCCACCGCCAAGCACTACGTCGGGGACGGCGGTACGGAGTACGGCTCGTCGACCACCGGTTCGTACACGACCGACCAGGGCGTCACCAAGGTCACCCGGCAGGAGCTGGAGGCCGTCCACCTCGCGCCCTTCGCGGACGCGGTCAAGCGCGGCGTCGGCACGGTCATGCCGTCCTACTCCTCGCTCGACATCATCGGGGACGACAAGGGCCCGGTGAAGATGCACGGCGACGCCGAGATGATCAACGGCGTGCTCAAGGACCGGATGGGCTTCGAGGGCTTCGTCATCAGCGACTGGCAGGCGATCGACCAGATCCCCGGCGACTACGCGAGTGACGTGCGCACCTCCATCAACGCCGGACTCGACATGATCATGGTTCCGACGGCGTACAAGGACTTCACGAAGACGCTCCAGGACGAGGTCGGCGCCGGCCGGATCTCCCAGGCCCGGATCGACGACGCGGTCTCCCGCATCCTGACGCAGAAGTTCAAGCTGGGCCTCTTCGAGAAGCCGTACGCCGACACCGCCAACCTGGACAAGATCGGCTCCGCCGAGCACCGCGCCGTGGCCCGCGAGGCCGCCGCCAAGTCGCAGGTGCTGCTGAAGAACGACGGCGGCGTGCTGCCGCTGAAGTCCTCGCAGAAGGTGTACGTGGCCGGCTCCAACGCCGATGACATCGGCAACCAGGCCGGTGGCTGGACCGTCAGCTGGCAGGGCTCGTCCGGCGCCATCACCCCGGGCACGACGATCCTGTCCGCCATGAAGAAGGACGCCGCGTCCGTCACGTACTCCAAGGACGCGTCCGCCGACACCGCCGGCTACGACGTGGGCGTGGTGGTCGTCGGTGAGACCCCGTACGCGGAGGGTGTCGGCGACGTCGGCAACGGGCACGACCTGGAGCTGTCCGACGCCGACAAGGCCGCGGTCGACAAGGTCTGCGCCGCGATGAAGTGCGCCGTCCTGATCGTCTCGGGCCGCCCGCAGCTCATCGGGGACCGGCTCGGCGACATCGACGCGCTGGTGGCGTCCTGGCTGCCGGGCTCCGAGGGCGACGGCGTCGCCGACGTGCTCTTCGGCAAGCGGGCCTTCACCGGGCAGCTCCCGGTGACCTGGCCCAAGTCCGAGGCGCAGCTCCCGATCAACGTGGGCGACAAGGCGTACGACCCGCAGTTCCCGTACGGCTGGGGCCTCACCACGCTGAAGAAGCCCCCGGCGGGCGGCGAGCTGACGCTCACCCTGCTCGGCGTGGCCGCACAGGTCGCGGAGCGCGCCGGCCTCGGCCGGACGGTGGTCGGTAGGGAGATCGTCGGCCAGGCCCGTCTGCTGGTCCAGCAGAAGACCGGCGGCAAGCTGACCGAGAAGGTGTCCAAGCCGTTCGCGGACGCCGACCACCTGCTGCTCACCGGTGACCTGACCGGTGCGGTGGCCAAGCTCAGGACGGCCTACCGGGCCGCCTGAGCGACGCGGGACGGGCGGGCGGCCCCAGGAGGCCGCCCGCCCGTTTCGTACGCGTGTGCGTTAGCTTGGGAGTATGCGGAACAGGCCGTTCCACAGCTTCCGGGCCCCGGCGTTCCTGGCGGGGCTCCTGGCCCTGCTGTCCGCCCTCGCCCTCTTCCTGGCCCCCGCGGCGGCCCCCGCCGCACCGGCCGCGACCGGCGCCTCCACCGTCGAGGACGTCGCCCAGGCCCTGCGCAAGGGACCCGTCTACGTCGACCCGGCCGCCGCCGACCAGCTCTCCCGGAGCCAGGCCGCCGCGCTGAGCAAGAAGATCGAGGACGCGGACAAGCCGGTGTTCGTGGCCGTGCTGCCGAACACCGCCGCCTTCCCCGAGGACAGCGTGCTGCGCACCCTGCGCACCGAGACCGGCATCACCGGCGTCTACGCCATACGCCTCGGCGACGGCTTCAGCGCGGGCGCCGACCCGCGGGTGATGTCCCGGAACGCCGTCATCAACCTCACCGCCGCCGTGAAGACACCCGGCGCGGACACCGACGCGGCGACCCAGCTCAACGCCTTCGTGGACCGCGCCGTCGAACAGGCCCGGGGCAGCGCGCCCGCCTCCTGGAGCGGCGGTGAGCACTCCGCGTCCACCGGCGGCTCGGCCGCCGTCGGCTTGGCCGTCACCGGCGCCGTGGTCGTCCTCGGCGGCGCCGCCGCGTACACGGTCGTACGCCGCAACCGCAGGGCCAAGGAGGCCGAGGAGCGGGCCGCCCTGGACAAGCTGCGGGTCGTCGTGGACGAGGACATCACGGCGTACGGGGAGACCCTGGAACGGCTCGACTTCCACCCGGCGGAGGCGGGCGCCGACGACGCGATGCGCGCCGACTACGAACGCGCCCTCGACTCCTACGAGAGCGCCAAGTCCCGTATGGCGCACGCGGAGCACCCCTCGGACGTGCGCGGGGTGACCCGGGCCCTGGAGGACGGGCGCTACTCGCTCGCGGTGCTCGACGCCCGCCGCACCGGCCGCGAGCTCCCGGTCCGCCGCCCGCCCTGCTTCTTCGACCCGCGCCACGGCCCCTCGGTCGCCGACGTCCGCTGGTCCCCGGCGGGCGGCAGCGCCCGCGAGGTCCCGGTGTGCGCGGCGGACGAGGTGCGGCTGCGCGAGGGCGAGGACCCGGTGAGCCGGACCGTCGACGTGGGCGACGGCAGGCGCCGCCCGTACTGGGAGGCGGGCCCGGCCTACGGACCCTGGGCGGGCGGCTACTTCGGCGGCGGCCTGCTGCCCGGGCTCCTGGTCGGCACCATGCTCGGCTCGATGCTGGCCACCCCGGCGTACGCGGCGGACTACGGGGGCGGCGACTACGGCGGCGACATGGGCGGTGACTTCTCGGGCTCCGACTTCGACTCGTCCGGCTTCGACGGCGGAGGCTTCGGGGACGGCGGCGGCTTCGGTGACGGGGGCGGCTTCGGCGGGGGAGGCGACTTCGGGGGCGGGTTCTGACGGCATGAGGAGGGGGTACGGGACACCCGCCCCGTACCCCCTCCCGGCATGGTCCGACCGGTTCAGCGACCGCCGTGGGTGCGCTCGAAGGAGGCGAAGGCCGCCTCCTGGCGCCACTCGGTCGCCGCCTTCGGGCTGCCCGCCAGGTAGTCCGCGCAGCGCGCGCCCGGCCGGCCGCCACCGGGGCGGTCGGCCCGGCAGGCCGCGACCACGCGGTAGCCGGAGGGCGCGCTGCCGGCGGCCCACAGGCTGCGGCCGTCGCGGAAGGCGTACTCCAGCGAGGCGCGGGCCAGGTCCTTCAGCTCGGTGTACGAGAGGCTGTACGTCTTCGCGGCGTACTGGTACTCGTGGCTGATGTCGATCCGGGAGACGCCCGGGTCGTCCGTGGACAGCACGATCGGCACGCCGTAGCGGCGGTACGCGTTGAACGGGTGGTCGTCGCCCGCGATGCCGAGGATCTGCTTGTTGCTGGAGAACGGCACCTCGACGGCCACGTGGCGCCGCGCCATCGTACGGGCCAGCCGGCGCCAGTCGTCCTCGTGGACCAGGTCCACGCCGTGCCCGATGCGCTCGGCCCCGGCGACCCGAACCGCCTCGTTGATGTGGAAGGTCAGGTCCTCCGGCTTGACCAGGCCGGGGGCCAGCTCACCGGCGTGCAGGGTGAGGTGGGCGCCCGGGTACTGCCCGCGCAGGTACTTCAGCATCCGCATCTGAAGGCTGTAGTTCTCCAGCGAGCTGTCCCAGTCCTCCGGCTGGACGAGGTTGACCGCGACGAACCGCGGGTCGCGCTCGGCCAGCCGCATGCCGACCGCCATCTGCGTGAACACCCGGACCGGGGAGCTGCCCCGGGAGACCTGCGAGATCCACCGGACGGGCAGCCGGCAGCCGGGCGCCGGGTGCGGCGTGTCGCAGTGCGCGGCCTCGCGGAACTGCGCGTCGCTGTCGTCGGCCTCCTTGACCGCCTCGTCGATGACCTTGTCGAGCTTCCCGCCGGCCAGCAGCTTGTGGTGCAGCGCGGCCAGGTCGGCGTCGTAACCCACTGCGTCGGCCAGCGACTTGGCGCTGTCGGAGGCCGGGCTGACCATGGTCTCCAGGTAGAACTGGTTCTGCTTCACCACGGTGTTCGCGACGTTGGCGAGCATCTTGCCCCGGGCGTACCAGGTCGCCATGCCGAACTTGCCGAACGTGTCGAAGAAGTGGTCGTGCCCGGACTCGTCGGCCGGGAAGTCCTGCATCGACCAGGCCCGGATGATCCGCTGCCGGAACGCCTCGTCGGTCCGTGCGTCGGACGCCGGCCGGGCGCCCGGGGCGCACGGCGACGCCACCGCGGTCATCGTCGCGTCGATGCACAGCCCCTGCTCGATCGCGAGCCGCAGCAGGTACTCGGTGGTCACCGCGCCGGACAGGTGGTTGTGCAGGTCGCCGCCCTTCGGCAGCTCCTTGAAGAAGGCCCGCAGCCGGGCGGGCCGGTCCCGCAGCGAGTCCAGGTACGCGGCGGTGCGGCGCTCGGCCGGCGTCACCGCGCGGGGCGACGCGGGGGCGGCGGCGCGCGCGGCGCCGTCCTGCGCGGGGGCGGCGGCGGTCGCCGGGAGCGCCGGAAGCACTGCCAGGAGGGCGAGCGCCCCGCCGATCCCGGCCAGGAGTGAGGACTTGGGACGGCGTGCCGTCCGAGGGGTAATGATCACCGACGCATGATCGCGCTCGCCAAGGTCATTTGCCCCCGAATCATGCCTTTGCGAGAGAACGTCCACCCGAACGAGTGGGGGCGTCATCCGGAAAGTTCTGCCGCGCGACGGCTGTTCGCGCAGCTCACGCCGACGAGGTCCGGTCTAGACCACTAACGAACGGTGAAAGCTGTTTACCGGAGCCGGTTCCTGTGGCTCACTATGTCGTGTTCGCGACAAGCGACGCGCGTAGACCAAGCGTGAACCGTGCTGCCCGAGCGGTCGGCCACCGGCCGCTCCCCCCACCAGCAGGAGGCTCCTCATGACCACTCGCAACAGACTCACCGCGGCCGGCGTCCTCGGCACGAGCGCGGCACTGCTGCTCGGCCTGATGTCCGGCACCGCGTCCTCGGCGCCCCGCCACGACAACCCCGTGCCCCTCGGCAAGGGCTACATGGGCGTCGGCTACGTCCAGGACAGCAAGGACTTCAAGCCGGACACCCGCCAACTGGCCCTGGACGCAAAGCCGGACGCCAACCTCAAGGCGAACCCGGCCGGCATCGACGTCTCCAGCTGGCAGGGCGGGATCAACTGGAGCTCGGTGCGCGGCGCGGGCATCGAGTTCGCCTGGATGAAGGCCACCGAGGGGCTGACGTACAAGGACCCGACGTTCAGCGCCAACTACCTGAACGCGTACAACGCAGGCGTCATCCGCGGCGCGTACCACTACGCCCGGCCGGACGTCTCCGGCGGCGCGGCTCAGGCGGACTTCTTCGCGAGCAACGGCGGCGCCTGGTCCCGCGACAACCTCACGCTCCCCGGCGTGCTGGACATCGAGGGCACCTGCTACGGCTACTCCCAGGCCGGCATGCGGCAATGGGTCCTCGACTTCTACAACAAGTACAAGGCCCGCACCGGCCGGGACGTCGTGATCTACACCAGCCCGAGCTGGTGGAACACCTGCACCGGCGGCTGGAACGGCATGTCCGCGCTCAGCCCGCTGTGGGTCGCGCACTGGACCTCCGCAGGCAGCCCCAGCATCCCGTCGGGCTTCCCCTTCTACACCGTCTGGCAGTACACCTCCACCGGCGCGGTGAGCGGTGTCTCCGGCAACGTCGACCGGGACCGCTTCAGCGGCGACCGCTCGCGCCTGCTGGCCCTGGCCAACAACACCCCGTGACAGCGGAGGCCACAGAGAGGAGCACCCAATGACACCACCCCTGAGCAGGCGCGGCGCCCTCATCGCCGGGGCCGCCGCCCTGGCCGGCGGCATCGCACCGGCCGCCGGAGCGCAGGCGGCCCTCGGCGCGCCCGCGGCCTCCCGCCCCCGCTTCTCCGCCCTGTCCCCGCTGCAACGCGCCGGGCAGTGCGTCATCCACTCCTACCCGGGGCTCACACCGCCCGCGGCCCTGATGAACGCCATCGAGCAGGGCCACACGGCCGGGGTCATCTTCTTCGGCGAGAACATCCGGAACCTGAGTCAGATCGAGAGCGTCATCACGTCGATGAAGGCGGCCCACGCCTCGTCGCCCGTCAAAGCCCCGCTCCTCCTGATGACCGACCAGGAGGGCGGCATGATCCGGCGGCTGCCCGGGGAGCCCGTCAAGTCCGCGAAGGACGTCGGCGCCTCGGCCGATCCGCACTACTGGGCCGACTTCACGGGCAGCGGCGCGGGCCTGAACCTCGCCGGCATCGGCATGAACGTCAACCTCGCCCCGGTCCTCGACGTCTACCGCAAGGACGGCGACTTCACCGACCAGTACGAGCGCTCGTACAGCAAGTCGGCCGCCGCCGTAGCCAGTTGCGGCACCGCCTTCATCACCGCCCAGCAGGGCGAGGGCGTGGCCGCCACCGCCAAGCACTTCCCGGGCCTGGGCCCGGCGTCGGCGAGCCAGAACACCGATGTGCGGTCCGTCACGATCACCACCTCCGCGTCCACCCTCCGCAGCGTGGACGAGGCCCCGTACCGGGATGCCGTCGCGGCGGGCGTCAAGCTCGTCATGCTCTCCTGGGCGGTCTACACGGGCCTGGACTCCGCCCGCCCGGCCGGTCTCTCCCCGACGGTCGTCGGCGAGCTGCGCAACCGGCTCGGCTTCAAGGGCGTCACGGTCACCGACGCGTTGGAGGCCGGCGCCCTCGCGTCCTACGGCAGTACGTCGCAGCGCGCCGTCAAGGCCGCCGCCGCGGGGATGGACCTGCTGCTCTGCTCGGCGCGCAGCGTGTCCCAGGGCGACGAGGCCGTCACCGCCCTGGCCGACGCCCTGGGCGGCACGCTCGACCCGGCCGCCTTCGAGGCCGCGGCCGCGCGGGTGAACGCCCTGCGGGCGGGGCTGTGAGGGGGCGGGCCCCGGCGGGGTGACGGGGTCTCGGACGATGCCGCGCCGTCCGGCGGAAGAGGGAGCGCCGGACGGCGCGGCGGAGTCGATCAAGAGGTCTTATCGGCAACGGAGTTGCGTCATAGACTCCGCGATCATGACGTTCGAAACGGTGTACGCCGACGCGCCCGCCCCCGGCAGCCCCGCCGACGTCGTCCGTACGTGGGACGCGCGCGCGGAGCACTACCTCCGGCTCTTCCGCCACGAGCTGCACGGCAAGCCGTTCGACCTGGAGGCCCTGCACGCGTTCGCGGACCGGGTGGGTGTGGGCGGCAAGGTGTACGACGCCGGCTGCGGGCCCTGCGGCCACGTGACGGCCCTGCTCGCGTCCCGCGGCCTCGACGTCCTGGGCATAGACCTCTCGTCCCGCTGCGTCGAACTCGCCCGCCGCGAGCAGCCCGGCTGCCGGTTCGCCGTCATGGACCAGGGGGCGATCGGCGCGGGCCCGCTCGACGGGCTGGTCGCGTACTACTCGCTGCACGACCAGCCCAAGCGCCTGCTGCCCGCGACGCTGGCGTCCTGGGCGTCCGCGATACGCCCCGGCGGGCAGTTGCTGATCGTGGCGAAGGAGGGCATGGGGGACGGGGTCATCGACGACCCCCTGGGCAGTGAACTCCGCGTGTATTGGGCGGAGTTCACGGCGTACGAGCTGCGCACGGCGGCCCGGGACGCGGGCTTCCGCGTCGACGACTGCACGGTCCGCGAGGCGTACGAGGACGAGATCCCGGCCCGCCGCGTCCACCTCGCGGCCACGAGGCGCTAGGCGTTCGCCCGGAGAAACGCGGTCCAGGCGGTGGGCGGCACGGTGAGAACGGGGCCTTCGGTCACCTTGGAGTCCCGGATGTGCACGGCGGCGGTGTGAGCGGCGACCTCGACGCAGTCGCCGCCCTCGCTGCCGCTGTAACTGGACTTGTGCCAGTCGTAGGCAACTTCGAGGCAGTCGCCGCCCTGACTGCTGCTGTAGCTGGACTTGAACCAGTTGAGTCCGGTGCCAGGTGTCGTGCGGTTCATCTCACTCCAAGCAGTTCGTCCAGTAGGCGCACACTCTCCTGTGGGGAGAGCGCCTGCGAACGCAGCATCCCATACAACTGCTGGAGCAGGCTGACCTCATCTGGATCTTCGTGGAGAAAGCTGACGCGTTGCCCCTCCACGTAGGCGAGGTGGTCGTGGTCGGGGGTTTCCAGGAGAACGATGGGGCCAGCGAGACCTGCATGCAGAGGCAGCTTCATAGGCATGATCTGAAGCCCCAGGAAGGGGAGTTGTGCGCTCTCACGCAGGTGCTCGATCTGCCTCCGCATCATTGCCGGGTCTCCGATTTCGCTGCGCAGGATGCTCTCCTCCAGGATGAAATGCAGCATCGGACGCGGCTTGCGCGTGAGGAGCCGCTGCCGGTCGAGACGGGCCTGCACCCACTCCTCCTGCTGATCCTCCTCGATGGGCGGGTACAGGCAGGAGAAGACGAAGCGGGCGTACTCCTCGGTCTGAAGGAGCCCCGGCACCACTTGGTTCTGGTACGAGTGCAGCGCCACGGCCTCCTGTTCGTACTCGACGAAGTCCTGCACGAACGCCGGGAACCGCTCCTTCTCCGGCACCCTCTCCACGGCGACCTCCAAGGCGCCCTTGGTTTCCAGGAGTCGGTCGAGGCGGATGGCGAAGTCCAACTGCAGCGGGCGCCGCCCCTGCTCGATCGACGCGATCGTGTCCTCGCTGACACGGCACCGTTCCGCGAGCGCTGCCTGTGTCAGGCCGGCCGCTCGGCGGAACATCGCCACTTGGGCACCGATCAGGTGCCACGACGTAATCCGCTTCTTCTTCGCCTGCTTCGCTTGCTGCATGCAGTGCCTCTCCCCGTTTCGGCCACCCGACGACCCGTCAGAGCCCGTACGTCGACTTCGTACGACCTGACGCACTGCACAACCGTAGTGACGTTGTGTGACCTTCGTCTCGTGAACGAAACAACTCAACTCCTCGCATCCCGCGAAGCTTTCTACCGCCGTGAGCGCAGGTCCGTGCCGCTCGTACGGGCGTTCGTACGGCAGGCGCTGGCCGACTGGGCGTGCGAGGAGCGCAAACTGTGCACGGACGACGTGCTGCTCTGCGTGAGCGAACTCGCGACCAACGCGCTCGTACACGGCGTACCGCCGGGTCGCGGCTTCAAACTCTTCCTGTACTGGGACGGCGCCGAGGGACGGCTGCGCGTCGAGATCCACGACAGCGGGGACGGCAAGGTCCCGGAGGGAACCCCGCCCCCGGACCCGACGGCGGAGCACGGACGAGGCCTGTTGCTGGTCGCCGCACTGGCGGCCAAGTGGGGCGTCGGCGAACGCACCCCGGGCAAGATCGTCTGGTGCGAGTTCACCGCCCCAGTGGGCAATCCATACTGAAGCATGGGCACCTGTTGCTGACCTGGGGTTTGCTGTCCAGAGGGGAGCGGCTTGAGGCGGCACTGGCCGGTCAGTAGTGGTCGCGGGCCTGGATGATCTCCAGGCCGCCGGAGTCGGTGACGCGGTAGACCAGCCGGTGTTCCTGCGTGATGCGGCGGGACCACCAGCCGGACAGGTTCCCCTTCAGCGGCTCGGGCTTGCCCCTGCCTTCGAAAGGGGCCCGTTTGATCTCCTTGATGAGGCCATTGACCCTGCGGAGCGTCTTGCGGTCGGTGTCGGCCCAGTGGGTGTAGTCCTCCCACCCGTCGTCCGAGAACGACGTCTTCACGCGTCCTCCGTGTCGATCAGGTCTCGTACGGTGCCGCTTCCGGCATCCATCTGCTCGATGGAGCGCATGAGGCGGGCGGCGTTGCGGGGGGAGCGCAGCAGATACATCGTCTCCTCCCAGGCGTTGTAGTCCTCCTCGGACATGATCACGACGGTGCCCGCTTTCGACGTGACGCGCTCGGGCGCGTGGTCTTCGGTGACGCGGCGGATCAGGCCGAAGAAGTCCTTCCGTGCTTCGCTTGCGTTGATGGTCACGGGTTCCTCCTGTGTATGTCGCCGACCCTTCAAGAGTACCTAAAACGGTACCATGTGCGTACGGAATTTAGTACCATGGCGGCTTTCCGTTGCCCGCAGGTTGACCGTTCAGCAGGAGGTCAGCCGGGCCCCCGTGAGGCCGTCCGGCGATCTCGTACCGCTAGTGGCCCACCGGGCTGTGCCGTCCGCATCGCAATGGGCCCCGACAGTGGCGCAGTCCGGTCCTGCGGTCGGTCTTCTAACCTGATGGCGTGATCGACTACGACGAGTCCGGCCGCCCCGTGGTCCCGGTGGGGAACTCCGAACCCGCACCGATACTGCTCTCGGAGCCGGCCCGGCGGTACGAGAACGAACCGGCGCTCGGCTTCCTCATCAGGGCTCGCGGGCCCTGGGGAAGTGTCGAGATCTCGGTGGAGACGTGGGGCGGCGACGGTCTCGACGTTTTCCTCGGCTCACTTGCCGAAGACTTCCGGGGCTGGGAAGGCGCGCGTACGTGGCGCTCCCTCTGCTGCGACCTGACTCTCTCGGCGGAACACCCTGGCGGTCACGTTCGTCTGGTCTGGGGGATCCGTGACCGGGCTCCCTCGGAGGAATGGCGGTTCGAGGCCACCACGTGGCACGCGACAGGGGAGGACATGCGCAACCTCACCGCCGATATCCACACGATTTTCACGAACGTCGCGAAATGGCCGCCTTCTTGGCTGCTAGTAGCCTTCCAGGGGTGTGGGTCCCCGACCTGGCCCGCACCGCATCGACGAAGGAGCAGTACCGCATGAGCGAGGACCGGGCCGGCGAGGGCGACTCCGGATCGCTGCCTTTTCTGCCGCTTCCACCGGGCGCGCGAGGGCCGTTGGACGCGCCGCCGCTCGGCGTCGCTCCGCCGGGCATCGGTGTCCCTCTGGTCATGGCCGAGGGGGTGCTCACGAAGGCGGCCGGCGTGACCGACGAGGTTTTCGACGCCTTCCACGAGCACGCCGCCTCCGTGCACGAACCGGCCACCGCGGCCGCCCGTGAGCTGGCGGGATGGGACAGCGCCGCGGCGCTGAAGACGTCCCTCAAGAACTGGGAACAGCAGGTCAAGGCCGCTGAGGGGTGGCTCGCGCGAATCTCGGAGAGCTTGCGCGCGTCGTCCCGTGCGTACACGGGTACGAACCAGGGGATCGAGCAGCAGTTCAACATGTTGCGAGGGCCGCACTGATGCCCTCCTTCTACCGTGAGCTGCTCGACACCGATCTCTCCGTACTGGACGACCTCGCTGACAAGTGGCGTGAGGCGCACACCAAGACCGAGCGCCTGCCGAAGCGCATGAACGACGAGGTGCTCAAGCTCCTGCGGGACAAGGGGTACTGGGAGGGTGCGGCGGCCCCGTTCGCCTGGACGCTGATCGACGACATCGCGTGTCAGCTGGCGGCGGCCACCAAGGTGGCCAAGGCCCTGTCCGGCGTCCTCGACGACGCCCTCTCCGACCTCAAGATCATCCGGCGCGATCTCAAGGACGCCGTCCAGCGGGCGCTCGACAAGGGGCTGGCCGTGGACCACTCGGGCACGGTCTCCGGATACATCACCGCGGAGCACTACATCCCGATGGGCCAGCGCACCCAGAGCGCCTACTACGTCGACGAGTCCCAGAAGGAGATCGTCGAGCTCTGCCGGCAGGGCATCGTCGCGGACCAGAACCTCGCCATGACTCTGATGTCCGACGTGGGCATCGACTCCTGGTTCAACAGCAAGCCGGAACACGACTCGATCGACTCCACGAACCGGATCAGCACCGACGAGTACAACGCGTACCACCGCGTCCTCGACGGCAAGGACCCCTATCCCGACCGGCAGGACGACAGCCCCTACAGCCTCGGCCTGGACTACGTGACCGGTCTTGGGCCCCGGCAGCGCGACTTCACCAACGGCGACAGGATGACCGATCTGCTCCAGTCCATGGAGAGCATGAAGGACATCCGACAGCAGACGGTGGAGCAGTGGGAGGAAACGGGCAGTACGACCGGCAGTGCGGCATTCTCCATCTCCGCGTCGGGCAAGGTCGGCGCGGCCAAGAAGCTCCTCACCGAGGACCTGCCGGCCATCGTCACCAACGACCCCGATCACCTTGGTGAGGCCTTCATGGGCTCGTACAACGTCAAGTACGAGGTCCAGGGCGCGGACCCGGACGGGTCGCTGGTCGTGCAGTACACCCTGGACAACACCACCAGCTCGGAGTCGGCGCTCCACTACATCGGCTACTACGACTGGCTGAAGTACGCGGAGGTCGCCGACGGTCCGGTGACGAGTGCTGTGCACCAGACGGTCACCTGGACCGAGCGCATCCCGGGCGGCAAGCAGTGAGCCCCGCGCGCGGGGGCGGCCCGGTGCGGCCGGTCGCCTCCGCCCTCGCGCTTGCCGCCGTCGCCGGCTCACTGCTGACCGGTTGCGACAGCGGCAGCGATACGGCCGGGTGCGGACCGGCGCCGTCGGCGGACGTCGGCCAGGCCGATCTGTACGGGAGCTACTCCGGCCCGCACGGGGCGCGCCTCGAACTCACCGCCGTCGGCGGCACGTCGGTCACGTTCTCCGTGAAGAACTGGCCCAAGGAGGAAGGGCCCGGGATTCTCACGCAGAAGGTACCCACGTTCGACGGGGCCGGGGTCTGGAAGCTGCTGAACGCACCGGGCGAGGACGGCGAGGTCGGGCTGGCCTTCGACGGACTCGACACGAGTGCCCGGGGTGCGACCGTCACCGAACTGCGGGTGGGTGAGAAGGACGGGCACACCGTGCTCTTCGCCCGGCTCGGGGACCCGGACGTGTGCCGGGTCCTCACGCTGTCCTGAGGGCGGATTTTGCCGCACCGGCAAGGATGTTTGCCGAGGCGCCGGGCGGCGCGCACCATCTCCCGTAGATGGAGGTGTGCGCATGAGCGACATGACGCAGATGTACGACGTAGTGGTGGTCGGCGGCGGGGCCGCCGGGCTGAGCGGGGCGCTGGCGCTGGGCCGGGCGCGGCGCTCGGTGCTGGTGATCGACTCGGGCAGCCCGCGCAACGCGCCCGCGTCGCACGTCCACAACTACCTGGGCCGCGAGGGCACCCCGCCCGCGGAGCTCCTGGCGATCGGCCGGGAGGAAGTGGCCGGGTACGGGGTGGAGGTCGTGACGGGCGAGGTGACGGTGGCCGAGCGGCTGCCGGAGGACGCAGGGTTCCGGATCGTACGCGGGGACGGGACGGCCGTGACGGCGCGCCGGCTGCTGGTCACGACCGGGCTGGCCGACGAGCTGCCGCCGGTCCCGGGCCTGGCAGAGCGTTGGGGGCACGAGGTGCTGCACTGCCCGTACTGCCACGGCTGGGAGGTGCGGGACTCGGCGGTCGGCGTCATCGCCACGAGCCCCATGGCCGTGCACCAGGCGCTGCTGTGGCGGCAGTGGAGCGACGACGTCACCCTCTTCCTGCACCAGGGGCCCGAGCCCTCCGACGAGGAGTACGAGCAGCTGGCGGCGCGCGGCATCGCGGTCGTGGACGGCGAGGTGACCGGCCTGGAGGTGAGCGGCGACCGGCTGACCGGTGTACGGCTCGAGGGTGGCCGGGTGGTCGAGCGGGCGGCCGTGGTCGTGCAGCCGAGGTTCACGGCGCGGTCCCGCGTGCTGGAGAGCCTGGGGCTGCGGCCGGTCACGGCGGAGGTGGGCGGCCGGCCGATCGGCTCGTACATCGAGGCGGACCCCATGGGCCTCACGGAGGTGCCCGGGGTGTGGGTGGCAGGCAACGTCACCGCTCTCATGGACCAGGTGATCGGGGCGGTGGCGGCCGGGCTCAAGGCGGGCGCGGCCATCAACGGGGACCTCGTCACCGAGGACACCCGGCGCGCCGTGGAGGCCCGCAACGCGCCCTCGGACGCGCGGATGTGGGACGACCGGTACCGCGAGAGCGACCGCATCTGGAGCGGCAAGCCCAACACCGTGCTCGTCCGTGAGGTCGAGGACCTGGAGCCCGGCCGGGCGCTGGACCTCGGCTGCGGGGAGGGCGCCGACGCGGTGTGGCTGGCGCGCCGGGGCTGGCGGGTCACCGCGACGGACATCTCGCGCGTCGCGCTGGACCGTGCCGCCGAGCACGCGGCGGAGGCCGGGGTCACCGACCGGGTGGACTGGCAGTTCCACGACCTGGGCGCCACGTTCCCAGAAGGGGCGTACGACCTGGTCTCGGCGCAGTTCCTGCACTCCATGGGCGACCTGCCGCGCGAGCGCATCCTGCACCGGGCGGCCCGTGCGGTCGCCCCGGGCGGGGTGCTGCTGATCGTGGGCCACGCGGGCTTCCCGGCCTGGGACCACCACCACGCGGACATGGAGCTGCCGACGCCCGACGAGGTGCTGGCGTCGCTGGAGCTTCCGGAGGGGGAGTGGGAGGTGCTGCTCAGCGATGAGCACGAACGCGTCCAGAACGACCCGGACGGCAACCCCACCACTCGTACGGACAACGCCCTGAAGGTCAGGCGGCGTTGACCGTGCGTATAGGACGAGCCCTGACCTAAAGGGCTCGTACTGTCATTCCTGACGGCGGAACAGAGCGACGGAAGGCAGAACCCATGAGCGCCAACGACACGGCCGCGGCGAACACCGGCTCGGACGAGCGGGCGGACTTCTTGCAGGCGCTGGGCCAGCATCGGCACTTCCTCCGGTTCGCCACCCGTGACCTGACCGATGAGCAGGCCGGGCAGCGGACGACGGCGAGCGAGCTGTGTCTCGGCGGCCTCGTCAAGCACGTCACCTCGGTGGAGCGGGGCTGGGCGGGCTTCATGGCGGAGGGGCCCTCGGCGATGCCGGACTTCACCGCGATGACCGAGGCCGACTTCGCCAAGCGGGTCGACGAGTTCAAGATGCTGCCGGGCGAGACGCTGGCCGGCGTGCTCGACGCCTACGAGAAGGTGGCGGCGGCGACCGACGAGCTGGTCGCGTCCCTGCCGGACCTGGGTGCCGCGCACCCGCTGCCGAAGGCGCCCTGGTTCGACGGGGACGCGAAGTGGTCGGCCCGCCGGGTGCTGATGCACATCATCGCCGAGACCGCGCAGCACGCCGGCCACGCGGACATCATCCGGGAGTCCCTGGACGGCGCGAAGACCATGGGCTGAGCGGGGAAGTGTCTAAGGGTGTGTCCGTCGGATCAAGGTCGGACACGCCCTAGCGCCCGCCGCCCGCTCCCGTACGAGGAGTGGGCGGCGGGCGTTCCGGGGTGGATCAGGCCTGCGGGGCGGCGGCCTTGATCGCGGAGATGTCGAAGTTCAGCTTCACCTTGTCGCTGACCATCACGCCGCCGGTCTCCAGCGCGGCGTTCCAGGTCAGGCCCCAGTCGGAGCGCAGGATCTCGGCGCCGCCCTCGAAGCCGACGCGCTCGTTGCCGTAGACGTCCTTGGCGGAGCCGTTGAACTCCAGGTCGATGGAGAGCGGGCGGGTCACGTCCTTGATGGTGAGGTCGCCGGTGACGCGGTACTTGTCACCGCCGAGCTGCTCGGCGGAGGTCGAGCGGAACGTCATCAGGGGGAACTTCTCGGCGTCGAAGAAGTCGCCGCTCACCAGGTGGCCGTCGCGGTCCTTGATACCGGTGTCCACGCTGGCGATCCTGACGTCGATCGAGGCCGTCGAGCCGGCCGGGTCGCCGCCGTCGAGCTTCAGGGAACCCTCGTGCTCGGCGAAGGAGCCGCGTACGTTGGTGACCATGGCGTGACGCACGGTGAAGCCGATGCTGCTGTGCGCCGGGTCGATCGTGTAGTCACCCGTGAGGGCGGCCAGGGCGGGGTCGACCTCGGCCGTGGTCACGGCGGTGGCGGCGTCGTCGTTCTTGCGGTTGAACAGAGCCATGGCTCCTCCTCGGGGACGGGGCCGGGCGAACCCGGTCGTTTGTTTAACCTTCAACGAGATTCACCTTAGACCCATCTTGTTCAAAGTTCAACATCTATGGCGCGGACTGTTGCGGACGGTGCCATCTGTTCACGCCGCCGTTACGTCCGGCCCTCTGGCGACGCGCGTAGAACTCGGGCACCATCACTCCTGCCCCTTTGTCATGCACAGGAGGAGTCCCCCCATGGAGTTCCGCGCGCCCCACATCTCCCGGATGACGCTGCGCCCCGTCCTGACCGCCCTCGCCCTCGTCCTCGGCGTCCTCTTCGCGCCCGGCTTCGGCCTCGTGAGCGGCACGACCGACGCGTACGCCGTCACCAAGCTCACCCACAGCCAGGCGACCTCCCGCTTCAGCTCGTCCGGCATCACCTGGTCGTCCTCGGGCGGCTGCTCCAACCGCAACGTCTCCACCTGCACCTCGTTCGACCAGCTCAACCTGCCGACCGCCCAGGGCGCCCAGACCCTCAAGAGCGCCACCGGCTGCGCCCTGAACATCACCGGCGGCACGGAGACCGGCCACGCCAGTGGCACGTACTCGCACTGGAACGGCTACAAGCTGGACTTCGGCAAGACCACCTGCCTCACCAACTACGTGAAGAGCGCGTTCAGTTACATCGGCCTGCGCGGTGACGGCGCACCCCAGTACAAGTCCGGCTCCGGCAACGTCTACGCCGACGAGGGCAACCACTGGGACGTGACCTACTACAACTGCGGCGGCTGCTGACCCGGCCCGGCCGCACACGCATGAGGGAGGACCCCCGTCCCGCCCGGACGGGGGTCCTCCCGGTTCTGTGGGGGGTGGGCTCAGGAACCGACGCTCACCGTGAACCGCCTCGGGTTGCCGTCGTTCGCGGCGCCCGAGACGTCCGGCTGGCCGTCCGGGCGTACGTCGTCGTACGGGAAGGCGTAGCCGATCGGGCTGTTGGCGTGGACGATCCGGGACCAGTGGTTGGTCACCGCGCCCTGGTAGTAGTCGGCCACCGAGGTGCCGTTCGGCTGGTCCGGGTGGCTGAGCATGATCGACCGGTTGAAGCCCGCCGCGAGGCGCGCCAGCAGGGCCTTCTTGTCGTCGTTGTCCGCCGGGTTGTTGGTGAACGGCCCGTGGTTGCAGGTGAAGATGTCCTTGGAGACCGGCTTGCTGAACGTGTGCCCGCCGTCGAACGTCAGGGTGTCACCGCTGACCCGCCCGGTGCGGACCCCGCGCCCGCCCTGGAGGTCGATGCGCAGGTCCGTCGAGCGGTACTTCTCCCAGACCTGGTCGATCTGCGCCGTGAACAGGTCGCGGAACGGCATCTGGTCCGGGCGGTCGAAGTAGGGCGCCATCAGGTTCTGCGGCGAGATGACCCGCAGCACGCTGCCGTCCGCGCCGCGGGTCACCAACTTGTCCCAGGGCTGGCCGTCGGCGGCCGCCTGGGCGATGAGGCCGTCGGCGATCCGCTGCACGGCGCCGTCGGGGAGCGGGGCGACGGTGTGCGCGGAGTCGCCCTCCAGGGTCAGGCCGATCGGCAGCGCGGTCACCAGGTCGACGTAGCTGATGTTGGCGTACAGCTGCTGCGGGTTGAACGTGAACTCGCAGAACGACCAGGTCCGCCCGTAGTTCGGGTCCGTGGACGTGGCGAACGCCGGCTCGACGAGGGCGGGGCCCGGGTTGAGGTAGAAGGTCAGGGTGTCGTCGCGTACGAAGTAGACCCGCGCGCCGTACATCTGGGGCAGCGTCAGCACGACCGGAGCGCCGCCCGCCGCGTTCAGCGGGATGGCGCAGTCGACCGGCAGCGGGGTCTGCGGGGCCGAGGGGGAGTCGGGGTGGTAGACGCTGCCGTCGGCGCGCAGCAGGACCCAGCGGTCGGTGCCCTGCTCGTGGCCGGTGACATAGGCGTTGACGCGGCCGGGCAGCGACTTGTTGACCAGGGCCAGTTCGCAGGTGGCGGCGGAGGCCGACGCGCTCGGGCTCAGCGCGCTGCCCCAGAGGGGGTAGGTCAGTGCGGTGGCGGTGGCGGCGGCACCGCCCGTCAGGAACTTCCGGCGCGAAATCATGAGGCGACTCCGGGTACGTGGGGGGCGCGAACGGGGGGAGGTGGAGCGGGGGCGTCCGCGGTGCGCACCACTTTCGCGACGCGCGGCACGGACGTCAAGACTTGTGACTGAGAGCGCTCTCAAAAAGAAGAACTCTTCACAACTCGACACTGGTGGGCGGCACTTGCCGGGTCTTCGTCCGCCGTTCGCGCAACGCGTGATCAGGAACTGAACGCGGCGTCCGGGATGTCCCGGCTCCGCCCCTCTTGGACTTACGGAGGGCGGTTGTTGGACTGGAGAAGCCGTCGGGGCCGTACGTCGTTGACGGTGCGCGGAGCCGACGACTACGCAGTGCACATGTCACCACGATGTACTCCGGTGGGCGTCGCAGCCGCCGCCTCAGCAGCCGTCCTGGCTCTGGTGGGAACCGCGCTCCCCGCCGTGGCCGCCGCCCCCTCAACCGCTGCCGCCGTTCCCGCGGGCAGCCCCGTCATCTCCTCCGCGCAGCTCGCGGTCGCCGTCGCGGCCGACTTCCCGCGCGTCCTCACGTACACCGACCGCGCCTCCGGCAAGCAGCTGACCGGCTCCACCCGGCCGGTCACCTCCGTCACCCTGAACGGCACCGCGCACCCGGTGGAGCTCAAGGCCGCCCCGCAGGTCACCGGCTCGTCCGCCCGCTACACGCTGGCCTTCACCGACCTGCCCGGTGTCGAGATCGACGCCACGCTCTCGGTGTCCGGACGGGTCACCACCTTCAAGGTCACCGCCGTCCGCGACACCGCGGCGTTCCGGGTGGGCACGATCGACATGCCCGGCCACGACCTGGTCTCCGTCGCGAGCACCGACCCCGGCGCCGCGACCGCCTTCACCAAGCTGGACACCGACTCCACGAAGACCGCCGACGTCTTCGCCGAGGTCACCGGCGACACCCCGGCCGAGTCCGCACCCTCCGGCGCCACCTACGCGATCGTCAACACCGGCTCGCTCGCGGCCGCCGTCGAGTCCAACTCCTCGTACGACAAGCCCTCCGGAGCCACCGGCGGCGACGACGCCCGGTTCTGGCACCAGGCCCGCAAGGAGGACGACGGCTCCACCCGGGTCGCCGTCCGGTCCGGGCAGTGGACCTACCGGGGCGAGGGCGCGCCGAAGCCGGAGAGCGGGGACGCCCTGCCCTGGGCCAAGGTCGTCGTCACGCCCGACGCCAACGGCGACCGTACGGTCGACTGGCAGGACGGCGCCGTCGCGTTCCGCTCGATCGGCGTGGTCGCGCCGGGCAGCGAGGACACCGCGGACCGGGTGATCACCCACATCCCGTTCAACTTCGCCAGCCAGGCCACCCACCCCTTCCTGCGCACCCTGGACGACGTCAAGCGGATCTCGCTGGCCACCGACGGCCTCGGGCAGCTCGCGCTCCTCAAGGGGTACGCCTCCGAGGGCCACGACTCCGCCCACCCCGACTACGGCGGCGACTACAACAAGCGCGCCGGCGGGCTCAAGGACCTCAACGCCCTGCTGAAGGACGGCAAGAAGTGGGGCGCCACCTTCGGCGTCCACGTCAACGCGACGGAGGCGTACCCGGAGGCGAAGGCGTTCGACGAGCAGCTCGTCGACAAGACCAAGCCGGGCTGGAACTGGCTGGGCCAGAGCTACTACATCGACCAGCGCCGCGACATCAACAGCGGCGACCTCGCCAAGCGCTTCCAGCAGCTGCGCGACGAGACCGGCTCCAACCTCTCCATGCTGTACATCGACGTGTACTACACGCACGGCTGGATCGCCGACAAGACCGTCCAGGCCCTCCAGAAGCAGGGCTGGAACGTGTCCAGCGAGTGGGCCGACAAGTTCGAGCGGGCCTCGCTCTGGTCGCACTGGGCCAACGACCTCGACTACGGCGGCGCCACCAACAAGGGCCTCAACTCGAAGATCATCCGGTTCATCCGGAACGGCGAGAAGGACGTCTGGAACAACGACCCGGTCCTCGGCCAGAGCGCCATCGACGAGTTCGAGGGCTGGACCGGCGAGACCGACTGGAACAGCTTCTACGACAACGTCTGGCAGCGCGACCTGCCCGCCAAGTACCTCCAGCAGCAGAAGATCACCCGCTGGGACGGCAACGACATCACCTTCACCGGCGGGCTCGCCGGCACGGTCGAGGACGGCAGGCGGACGTTCTACGACCACGGCCGCAAGGTCCTCAGCGGCACCGACTACCTGCTCCCCTGGGACGGCGGCAAGAAGCTGTACCACTACAGCAAGGACGGCGGTACGAGCAGCTGGGCGGTGCCGTCCAAGGGCACGTACACCGTCTACGAGCTCACCGACAACGGCCGCGTGAAGACCGGCACGGTCCGCCCGGTGAACGGGAGGATCACGCTGAAGGCCGAGGCCGGGCAGCCGTACGTCCTCTACCCGCACCGCGCCCCCAAGGCCGCCGACCCCAAGTGGGGCGAGGACACCCTCGTCGCCGACCCCGGGTTCAACGACGACCGGCTCGGCGACTGGTCGAGGACCGGCACCGCCGTCCGCGACACCGACGGCCAGGGCCGCAACAGCGCCGAGCTCTCCGGCAGCGGCACCGCCGCGCTCTCCCAGCGCATCGGCGGCCTGAAGCCCGGCGCCCGCTACACCGCCTCCGCGCTCATCGAGGTCGAGCCCGGCGAGACCCGGCACACCACGCTCTCGGCCGGCGGGAAGTCCGTCGCCGTGGACCGCTCCACCGCCAGGGACCACGTCGCCGCGTCCGACTGGCACGGCACCTACTTCCAGCGCGCCAAGGTCAACTTCACCGCCCCCGCGAACGGCCGCACCACCCTGCGCATCGAGGCCGCGAAGGGCAGCACGGCGACCGTCCGCGCCGACGACGTACGCCTCGTCGCGAACGCCCCCGCCACCCAGAAGAACACCGTGGTGCACGAGGACTTCGAGGACGTCGACCAGGGCTGGGGCCCCTTCCTCAAGGGCGACGCGGGCGGCTCCACCGACCCCCGCACCGTCATCTCCCAGCTGCACGCCCCGTACACCCAGGCCGGCTGGAACGGGAAGCTGACCGACGACGTGATCGGCGGCAAGGAGTCCCTCAAGGCCCACGAGGAGAACACCGGACTCGTCTACCGCACGGCGCCCTGGACCGTCCCGATGACCGAAGGACACCGGTACAAGGTCGAGTACGACTACCAGTCCAGCCACGCCGGGGCCTACGAGTGGGCCGACGGCTACGACCGGATCACCGCCGACGGCAAGCCCGCCTCCGTCGAGACCCGGACCACCGCCATCGGCGCCCAGCACACCACCGGCCACTTCACCGAGACCGTCACGGCGGGCTGCGGCGACACCTGGACCGGGCTGCGCAAGCGCGGCGACGCCCCCGAGGGCGCCGACTTCGTGCTCGACGGCTTCACCGTGACGGACCTCGGCGAGGCCCCCGCCGGCGAGCAGGCGGCCTGCGGCACGCTCACCGTGGCCGCCGCCGCGGAGACCCTGGAGCCCGGCACCGCCAACACGGTGAAGGCGAGCTTCACCAACTACGAGTCCACCGCCGCCACCGGCGTCACGGTGGACCTGGCCCTCCCCGAGGGCTGGCAGGCCGAGCCCGCCGGCGCCGTCGCCTTCGACTCCGTCGCACCCGGTGCCGAGACCACCGCGAGCTGGCAGGTCACCCCGCCGGTGGACGCCGAGTACCGCGCGTACGCCCTCACCTCCGAGGCCACGTACACGACCGGCGACGGACAGCGGAAGCTCGGCGCGCAGACCTCCGTGCGCACCCTGCCTCCGCCGCCCACCAAGGACAGCTGGGCCAGCGACCTGGACTGGACGGCCACCACCAACGGCTGGGGGCCGGTCGAACGCGACCTGTCCAACGGCGAGACCGGCGCCGGCGACGGCACCGCGCTGACGATCGGCTCCAAGGTCTACGAGAAGGGGCTCGGGAGCCACGCCCCGGCCACCATCCGCTACTACCTGGGCGGACAGTGCACCTCCTTCACCGCCGAGGTCGGCGTGGACGACGTCCAGAAGACCGCCGGCAGCGTGCAGTTCTCCGTGAAGGCGGACGGCACCGAGAAGGTGAAGTCGCCGGTGCTCCGAGCCTCCGACGCCGCCTGGTCGCTCACCGCCGACGTCACCGGCGCCAAGTACGTCGAGCTGACCGCCGGTGACGGCGGCGACGGCAACGGCAACGACCACGCCGACTGGGGCAGCGCCCGCTTCCACTGCGGAGGCTGATCTCCTACGGGTACCGCGCGGGCCCCGCCTCCCTTTGTGTCCGGACTCTGGGAAGCGGGGCCCGCGCACGCGTACGCTCGGGAACCATGGGGGAGTTGAGAGCGGACTGGCGCCTGCGGTTGCGCCGGGGTGGCCCGGAGGAGCCGGTGCGCGGCGCCGGTGTGCTGATCACCCAGGACCGGATGCTGACCTGCGCCCACGTCGTCGGCGAACCGGACGCCCGGATGTGGGTCGAGTTCGCCGAGAACCCCGGCATCCCGCCCGTCGCCGCCCGGGTCGCCCCGGACGGCTGGCTCCGCGGCCGCGAGGACATCGCCGTGCTCGCCCTGGACAGCCCCCGGCCCCAGGCGCAGCCCGCACCCCTGTCCCGGCGCCTCGACCGCGGCGGCGAGGTCTGGCTCGGCGGCTACGCGGCACCCTTCGACGCCGACGGCATGTGGCTCGCCGGCCGGATCAGCGGACTCCACGGCGACTGGGTGCAGCTCGACGCCCGGACCAACGCCGAGGTGGTGCGCCCCGGGTTCAGCGGCGCCGCCGTCCACACCGGACGCGAGGGCGCCCGCCCCGAGAGCGTCGTCGGCCTGGTCGTCAGCTGGCGCGGCGACCTGGAGATGCAACTGCCCACCGACAACGACCTCGCCTTCTCGTACATGATCCCCGTCGACCGCATCGCCCGACTCGTCCCGCTGGTCGCCGAGCTGAGCGGCCCGGACGGCTGGGACCACGCGCTCGCCGAGCGGCTGCGGCGCTGGTTCGCGGGCGACGGACAGCCCTCGGTCCGCTTCACCGTCGTCCCGTCCGGCGGCGGCCGCGACCGCGTCCTGAGCCACCAGCTGCACCGCGCCCACCTCGTCCACCACCCCGGGCGCAGCCGGCCCGACGAGCTGGTGGAGACCCTGGTCGTCCAGCTGCGGCCCCCGCAGCACCAGCGCAACCGCTACCGCGACTGGCTCCTGGAGGGCGGCGACGAACCCGAACGCTCACTCGCCGGCCGGCCCGCGGCGGCCGGCCCGGTCCTCGCGGTGATCGGCCTGGACGAGGACCCCGACCCGGCGGGCCTCGTGCGCGTGCTCGCCCGGGTACGCACGCTCGGCTTCCGGCTGCTGGTCGTCGTACGCGGCACGGAGGGCCCGGGACTCGACGCCGTGGAGCGCGACCTGCTCGTCCCCTCCCTGGACGAGCGCGCCGAGGAACTGCTGCGCGGGGCCGAGCACATGGAGCGCACCTGGGCCCGGCTGGGCGGCCTGACCGACTCCGCCTCGGCGCCGCCCCGCCCCGCCGCCGCCCCGGCCGTCCGCCGGCGGGAGCTCGCCGCCCTGCGCGCCCTGCCGGACCCGCACCACCGGCTGACCGCCCTCAAGCAGCTGTTACGCGACTTACGCGCCGACCTCGCGGAGGGCCCGGGACCGGGCCTCCCCGGACAGCGCACCGGACCGGCGGGGCGCCCATGAGGATTCCCTGCCCGCACCGCCGCTTCACCGGCGCCCCCTGCGACGGCGCCGTCCGGCCCACCGGCTACTGCGACACCTGCGGCCGCGACGAGGCCGCCCCCGGCCTCCCGCCGCTGCCCGCCGCCCCCGAGGACCACGGCCCCGCCGGCCTCCTCGAACTCCCCCTCCTCGACCCGGGCAGCCCCGCCGAACGGCTGGCCGCCGCCGAGCAGCCCGTGCGCATCCTGATGACGTGCTCCGCCAAGGCGTGCGGCACCGCGTTCGTCCCGCCGCACACCGCGGCCCCGCCCCCGGACGAGGGGCACTGCCCGGTCTGCGGGGCGCCCTACTCGTACCGCCCCGAACTGACCAGGGACGGGCCGCCGCTCCAGGACCAGTACCGCATCCGGGGCCCCATCGCCCACGGCGGCCAGGGCTGGGTCTACCTGGCCGAGGACACCCACCTGGAGGACTTCGTCGCGGTCAAGGGCCTCCTCAACCGCTACGCCGAGCGCGGCGCCGCCCAGGCCGGTGAGGAGCGCCGCAGCCTGGTCGCCATCCGGCACGAACGCATCGTCCAGATCCGCGACTTCGTCTCCACCGCCAACGCCGACGGCACCGTCTCCGGCGGCTACATCGTGATGGAGGACGTCGGCGACCGGACCCTGTCCGCGCTCGTCGAGTCGGTCCGGCGGGGCGCGTTCGTCCTCGACGTCGAACACGTCGTCACCTACGGCTGCCAGATCCTGGAGGCCCTGTCCCATCTGCACGGCATGGGCTTCCTGTACGGGGACATGAAGCCGTCCAACGTCATCCACCACCTCGACGGCATCAAGGTCATCGACCTCGGCGGCGTCCGCAAGACGGGCAGCGTCGACCCGCCGCCCGTGATCACCCCGTACTTCGCCGCCCCGGAGACGGACGGCACGAAGCCCCTCACCGTCGCCCACGACATCCACACGGTCGGCGTCACCCTCGACGAACTGGCCCGCTGGGCGGTCGGCGACGACGTCCCCGGCCTCGGCACCAGCTCCTTCCGGCTCGTCGTGGCCCGCGCCACCGCCGAGGACCCCGAGGAACGGTTCGGCACCGCCGAGGACATGGCCGGGCAGCTGCGCGGGGTGCTGCGCGAGATCCGGGCCCTGCGCGGCAAGCGCGACCAGCCCGAACCCTCCGCCTACTTCACGCCCTCCACCGAACTGCTCGGCGCCCGCCTCGGCTCGGTGCCGGACTACGCCCACTGGCTGCGCCGCCCGCTGCACGGCCGCCGGGAGACGCCCCCCGCGCCCGCCCTCGACCCGGGCACACCGACGCCCACCGAGATCGCCCGCCGGCTGCCGGTCCCCAGGCCCTACCCGGGCGACCCGCAGGCCGCCCGCTTCGGCGTCAGCAGCTACGACCCGGGCCAGCCGCTCGCCCAGCCCGCCGAGGGGGAGCGGTCGGTCGAGATCTGCCTCCACAACGCCCGGCTGCTGCTCGGCCAGGAGGGCGACGAGGCGCTGGCGGCGGCCCGCGAGCAGGTCGGGGCGGCGGCCGCGATCCCCGGCCCGGGGCCGGTGCGGCAGTGGCGGCTCAGCTGGCACCGCGGCCTGGTCGCGCTGCGCGGCGCGGACGTGTGGGAGGAGGAGCGCGAGGCGCTGCTGGCGGACGCCCACGGCCACTTCTCCGCCGTGCACCGGGCGCTCCCCGGCGAGTACGCGGCGAAACTGGCCCTCGCGTACTGCGCGGAGCAGCTCGGCCCGCACCGGCGGACCGCGGCCGGCCCCTCCGCGTACGAACTCTTCCGCGCGGTGCACGCCCGCAACCCCTCGCACGTCGGCGCCGCCCTGGGCCTGGCCAGGCTCGCCCTCGCCGCCGGTGACCGGGCCGCCGCCGTCGAGGTCCTGGACCTGGTCCCCGACGAGTCCCGCGACCACACCGTCGCCCGCGTCGCCGCCCTGCGCATCCGCGCCGCCCGGCTCGCGGCGGGGGAGCGCCCGCTGCCCGGCGAGACGGAGATCGACGCCGCGCTGAACGCGCTCGCCGCCCCCGTCGTCGCCGGCGACGAGGCGGCCTGGCTGCTGCGGACGGAGCTGTACGAGTGGAAGCTCGACGCCGTACGCGCGCGGGCCGGCACCCCGGCACCGCGCCGGGGATGGCTGCGGACGGGCCTGCCGCCCCCGCCGGTCCCGGGCGAACGGGCGGTGCGCGCGGAGCTGGAGCAGTGCTACCGCTGGCTCGCCCGGCAGCGGCAGAGACCGCAGGAGTACGAACGCCTCATCGACCTGTCCCACGCGGTGCGGCCCCAGACGCGGTTCTGACCCCGGGCCCGCCGCGCCCCCGCGTACCGCTCGACCGGCCGTCCGCAGCACCGCTGCCGCATCCCCTGGAGACCGACCCATGGGCGCTCCCGCCCCGCCGCCGACCGGACTCGCCTTCGCCGTGTCCGTCGACGTCCGGCGCGACCAGCAGCCGCACAGCGACACCCGGATCGACGCCCACGTCCGGGTCAAGGCCACCGGAACGGGACCCCGCGACCGCCGCCCCGCCGTCGAACTCGCCGTCGTCATCGCCCTGGACGTCGCCCCCGCCCGCCGCGGGGAGGCCGCCGCCGCGCTCGCCGCCGCCATGCGCGCGCTGCCCGACGGCCTGTCCTTCGCCGTACTCGGCGGCACGGGCGGCACGGTCGAGGACCCCGGCGACAAAACCCCCGCCCGGTGCTACCCGCTGCGCGGGGACTGGGCCCTGGCCGACGGCGACGAGAAGCGCCGGGCCGCCTTCAGCGCCGGCCGCGTCGCGCCGACACCCGACGACGAGCCGCCGCCCGGATACGGGGCCTGGCTCGCCGCCGCCCGCGCCCTCTTCGCCGTACGCCCCCTGCCCGTGCGCCACCTGATCCTCGTCACCGACGGCGGCGGCCACGACCCGGCCGACGAACCGGACCGCGAGGACAGCGCGCTGAAGGCCGCGATCGCCGCGTGCGAAGGGGTGTTCGGCGTGGACGTGCTGGCGCTCGGCCGGGACTGGGACCCCGCCCCGCTGCTCGCCCTCGCCGAGGGCCTGCACGGCACGGCCGAGCCCGCGCCCGACCGGTTCGCCCCCGCCGTCACCGGGGCGCTGCGGCAGCTGCGCCGGGTCCGGAGCCCCGAACTGCCCGTCACCGTCACCGGCCGGCCCACGGTGACCGGGGCCGCCCTGAGCGAGAGCCTGCCCGAGTGGCACTCCCTCGTACCGGTGACCGCGCCCGGGCACCCGCACCGGTACGAGTTCACCACCCACCGGTGGATGCCGGGCGCCCGCGACTACCTGCTCACCCTGCGGGCCGACGCGAGCACCGACCCGCTCGGGGTGCTGCTCCAGCTCGCCACCGTGTCCGTCGGCGACGCCACCGCCCCGCTCGTGGTCCGCTGGCTGCCGCCCGGGGTCGCCGTGGGCGCGGACAGCGGCGGCGGAGGCGGCACCGTCGACGCGGTGAACGCCGCGACCCGGATGCGGACCGCCCTGGACCGGGGATACGCCGCCCTGGACCCGATGAGCCGCGAGGAGGCCGAGCGGCAGTTCGGCCTCGCGGTCCGGCTGGCCCACGAGATCGGCGCCGCCTGGGTGCTGGACGACGTCCGCAAGGTGGCCGACATCGTCGACGGGGCCCGGGGCCGGGTCCGCGTCGGCCCCACCGTCGACCGGGGGACCGTGCGCGAGGGGCGGCTGCACGTCGCGTCCGGCCGGCTCCTCGACCTGCCCCCGCACGCCGCTCCACCGCCCGTGAAGTGCCCCGGCTGCCGCCACCCCGCCGGGCAGGGCGCCCGGTACTGCATCGCCTGCGGGAGGACCCTGTGACGCCCCGGCCCACCCGGTGGGCGCGCGCCTTCCGGGCGCGCCGCCCGACCGGCTCCCGCACCAGGCGGCTGCTCGAACTGCACCTGGCCGTCATCGTGCTGAGCGCGCTCGTCTCGATGACCGCGCTGCTCGTCTCGTACCGCGAGGTCCAGAACGCCGCGGGCGAGATGCGCACCCACGCCGCCCCCGCCGTCCAGGGCGTCGCCGCCACCCAGCTCGCCCTGCTGCGCGCCCACCAGGAGGCCGAGGCGTCCGTGGAGAGCGGGATCGACGTGGTCGTCGGGGCCGGGGCACGCTACGAGGCCCAGCTCTCCGCCGCCAACCAGGGCCTGTCCCGGCTCTCCGACGTCCAGATCGACGGCGAGCGCGGCCGGGTCGTCCTGGTGACCGTCACCGGGGTGCTCACCTCGTACAGCGGCTCCATCACCCCGGGGACCGTCAAGTACGTCGACGACGAGCTGATGCAGCGGCAGAAACTGAGCGAGGCCCGGCGCCAGCTCGTCCGGCCGGGTACCGGGGTCGTACCGCGCCTGGACGTGCTCCAGGAGCACCAGATGCAGCGGATGACCCGGATCAGCACCCTGGGCCCCCTTCAGGTCACCGGCTGGGCCGTCGCCGAAGTGGGGCTGGCCGTCGTCGCCGTGACCACGCTCAGCGCGCTGTGGCTGCTGCGCCGCCGCTGCGGCCGCAGCCTCGACCCGTGGCTGCTGCCGGCGCTCCTGGTGACCGTCGCCCTGGCCGTCGTACCGCTCTGGGCGACCGCCGCCACCCAGGAGCGGCTGGACTCCGCACGTCACCAGCTGGGGAGGATCGAACAGACGGCACGCGAGCGCCACCACCTCGACAAGGACCAGCAGTACGTCACCCGGACCTCCACCGTCCTGCGCGACCGGCTCGCCGCCGAGAGCTGGCAGAGCTGGACCTACTACGGCGCGCTCGGCGGCGGCGCGCTCGTCCTCCTGCTGCCGGCCGCCGGTCTCAGCCGCAGACTCAACGCCGACTACTACTGGAGGGCCGGATGAGACGGCCGCTCCGGGCTCTCCTGCTCGTCCTCGCCCTGCTCCTGACCGCGTCCGGCTGCGGGCTCGCGGCCCCCGGCGGCAGCGACACCGAGCCGAAGGTGACGATCCTCGGACCCTGGACCGACGCGCAGGAACAGCAGTTCAAGGACGTCCTGGACGGCTTCGGCATCCCGTACGCCTACCAGGGCACCGCGGCCACCCGCGAGGTGCTGCTCGCCGAGGTCCAGGCCGGCGATCCGCCGGACATCGCGATCCTGCCCGGCGTCGGCGAACTCGTCGAGTACGCCGACGAGGGCCGGCTGAAGTCGCTCACCGGCCTCTACGAGCCCGAGGAGTACGGCAGGCCCTGGCTGCCGGAGGCCGAGGGCATGGCCAAGGACCTGTGGGTCCCGCTCAAGGTCGACCTCAAGTCCATCGTCTGGTACCGCGAGGGCGAGACCCCGCGGTCCTCCCCGGCCCCGCTGGACGCCTGGTGCGCCGCCATGGGCGACGACGGCTCCTCCGGCTGGCCCGGCAGCGACTGGATCGAGGACCTGCTCCTCCAGCAGGCCGGCCCCGTGCTGTACGCGCGCTGGGCGACCGGAGACCTCAAGTGGACCGCCGACCACGTCGTCACCGCCTGGACCACCTGGGCGGGGCTGCTCGCCCAGGGCTCCCGCGCCCGGCGCGAGGCGATCCTGAAGGACGACCACCGGGGCCCGGCCGGCGGCCACGGGCTGCTCTTCGGCGGCGGCTGCTCCCTGGAGCACCAGGGCTCCTTCGCCCGCTCCTTCTACGGGGACCACAGGGACCGGGCCGCCTTCACCGACTCCGCGCCGCTGCTGCCAGGGGGCCGGTATACCGTGAAGGCCCACGAGGTCTCGGCCGACTTCGCCGCGCTGTTCGGGGACGGCGACCGGGCCCGTGCGCTGATCCGTCGGCTCACGTCCGAGAAGGCCCAGGAGGAATGGGGCCGCAGGGGCGGGGTGTTCTCGGCCAACTCCGCGGTCCCGGCGCGCAGGGGGCGGGTCGAGCAGGAGGTCGGCCGCCGGTTCGCGGACCAGCGGGTTCCGCTGTGCCTGGACGCGTCGGACGTCATGCCGGCGGCGGTGCGGGACGCGTTCTACGAGGCGGTGCTGCTGACCGTGGCGCATCCGGACGAGCCGGTGCTGCCGCGCCTGCAGGACATCCAGGACGTGCAGGACGCCCAGCCCGACACCACTCTCAGGCTCACCGGTGTGTGCGGCAGGCCACAGTGAGCCCTTGTGGAACCTCCACAAAGGAAGCCGGGTACCGGCTGGTACTTCGCCTGCATGGCGCCGGGCTTCTGTCAGGCTCCACCAGTAATCCGGGCAGGAGACTGTGCAGAGTCGACGGCAGGGTTTTCTTGGCGGGGTTCGTAGGGTCGATACATGACCGTTGTGGACGAAACCCAGGGCGAGCCGAGCGACACCCGCGGCCGAGTGGCCGAACTGCTGGCACTGCGCGAGCAGGCCCGGCGCGGACCCAGTGACCGGGCGACCGAGGCGCAGCACGCCAAGGGCAAGCTGACCGCGCACGAGCGCATCGAGCTGCTCCTGGACCCGGGTTCCTTCCACGAGGTCGAGCAGCTGCGCCGGCACCGGGCGACGGGTTTCGGCCTGGAGGCGAAGAAGCCGTACACCGACGGTGTCGTCACCGGCTGGGGGACGGTCGAGGGCCGGACGGTCTTCGTGTACGCGCACGACTTCCGGATCTTCGGCGGGGCGCTGGGCGAGGCCCACGCGACGAAGATCCACAAGATCATGGACATGGCCATCTCGGCCGGTGCGCCGCTGGTCTCCCTCAACGACGGCGCGGGCGCCCGTATCCAGGAGGGCGTCTCGGCGCTCGCCGGCTACGGCGGCATCTTCCAGCGCAACACCCGCGCCTCCGGGGTGATCCCGCAGATCAGCGTGATGCTCGGCCCGTGCGCCGGCGGTGCGGCCTACAGCCCCGCCCTCACCGACTTCGTGTTCATGGTCCGTGAGACCTCGCAGATGTTCATCACCGGCCCCGACGTCGTCAAGGCGGTCACGGGCGAGGAGATCACGCAGAACGGCCTGGGCGGCGCCGACGTCCACGCCGAGACCTCGGGCGTCGCGCACTTCGCGTACGACGACGAGGAGACCTGCATCGCCGAGGTCCGCTACCTCATCGGGATGCTCCCCTCCAACAACCGGGAGAACCCGCCCACCGCGGAGAGCGACGACCCGGCCGACCGGCGCGGCGAGGCCCTGCTGGACCTGGTCCCCGCCGACGGCAACCGCCCGTACGACATGCACAAGGTCATCGAGGAGCTCGTCGACGACGGCGAGTACCTGGAGGTCCACGAGCGCTGGGCGCGCAACATCATCTGCGCCCTGGCCCGGATGGACGGCCAGGTCGTCGGCATCGTCGCCAACCAGCCCCAGGCCCTGGCCGGCGTCCTGGACATCGAGGCCTCCGAGAAGGCCGCGCGCTTCGTCCAGATGTGTGACGCCTTCAACATCCCCATCATCACTCTTCTGGACGTACCCGGCTTCCTGCCCGGCGTGGATCAGGAGCACGGTGGGATCATCCGGCACGGCGCGAAGCTGCTGTACGCGTACTGCAACGCGACGGTGCCGAGGATCTCGCTGATCCTGCGCAAGGCCTACGGCGGCGCCTACATCGTCATGGACAGCCAGTCCATCGGTGCGGACCTCACCTACGCCTGGCCCACCAACGAGATCGCCGTCATGGGCGCCGAAGGTGCCGCCAACGTCATCTTCCGCCGCCAGATCGCGGAGGCCGAGGACCCCGAGGCCATGCGGACCCGCATGGTCAAGGAGTACAAGACCGAGCTGATGCACCCCTACTACGCCGCCGAGCGCGGTCTGGTCGACGACGTCATCGACCCGGCCGAGACGCGCGAGGTCCTGATCGCCTCGCTCGCGATGCTCCGCTCCAAGCACGCCGACCTGCCGGCCCGCAAGCACGGCAACCCCCCGCAGTAGAAGACGGAGACACCACTCATGACCACTGCCACCGCCGAGTCCGTACTGCGCGTCGAGAAGGGCCTCGCCGACCCCGAGGAACTGGCCGCCATCACCGCGGTCCTCCTCGCCCGCGCCGCAGCCCAGCCCGCCGCCGCCCCCACCCGGGTCCGAGACACGGCCGCCTGGCGCCGCCTGGAACGCACCCCGGGCTTCCGCGCCCCGCACAGCTGGCAGGGCTGACCCGCAAGAGGCCCGCACAGGCGGTACGAGCCTGTGCGGGCCTCTTCGCGCCCGCCCAGGCAATCCGCGCCCGCACAGGCAATCCGAGGCCGCGCAGGCAAACCGCGCCCGCACGTGCAATCCAAGGCCGCGCGGGCAGAATCAAGCCCGTCCGGCGATTGAGGACAAGCAAGGCCGCCAGGCCGAGCGGCACACGCACGAGGGCCCCGCACTCACAGGAGTGCGGGGCCCTCGGCGTACCGAAGCCACCTACCGCAGGCGCGCCATGAGCGCATGCTCCACGAGCGTGATCAACGCACTCTTCGCATCCGCCCGGTGCCGCGCGTCCGTAGTCAGGATCGGCGTGTCCGGCCCGATCTGAAGCGCCTCGCGCACCTCGTCGGGGGTGTACGGCTGGTGTCCGTCGAAGCCGTTGAGGGCGATGACGAACGGCAGCCCGCTGTTCTCGAAGTAGTCGACGGCCGGGAAGCAGTCCGCGAGACGGCGGGTGTCGACCAGGACGACGGCGCCGATCGCGCCGCGCACCAGGTCGTCCCACATGAACCAGAAGCGGTCCTGGCCCGGCGTACCGAAGAGGTACAGGATCAGGTCCTGGTCGAGCGTGATGCGGCCGAAGTCCATCGCCACCGTCGTGGTGGTCTTGTCCCCCGTGTGCGTCAGGTCGTCGATGCCCGCCGAGGCGGACGTCATCACGGCTTCGGTGCGCAGCGGATTGATCTCCGAGACGGCACCGACAAACGTGGTCTTACCCACGCCGAAGCCCCCTGCCACCACGATCTTCGCCGAGGTAGTGGAGCGGGCCGCTCCGCCGCTAGAGCTTGCGAAGTCCACTGAGCACCCTTTCGAGCAGTGTCACATCTGGCTGGCCGCCGGCGGACTCGTCGCCGCCGGGCTGGTGGATAGCGACGAGTCCCGCCTCTGCCAGGTCGGCTACGAGGATCCGGGCCACGCCGAGGGGGATCGAGAGGAGGGCCGAGATCTCGGCCACCGACTTGATCTCGAAACACAGCCGGCAGATCCGCTGGTGCTCGGGCAACTGCCCTTGCAGCCTGGACGGATCGGCCGTCGTACTGACCAACGCCTCAATGGCGAGTTGGTAGCGCGGTCGGGTCCGGCCACCTGTCATGGCGTACGGACGGACCAGCGGATTGTGCGCGGCCGGAGCCGCCGGCTCGGGAGCCCGCCGCGGCTGCACCGGCTGGATGCGGGGCTGCTGCTGCGGCGCGTCGAAGCGGTGGGGACGCCGGGGGTGGTGGGGCTGCTGCGAGGGCTGCTGGGGCTCCTGCTGCGGCCAGTCGGGGCCCGCCTGGCCGTACTGCGGCTGCGCGTACGGCCGGTAGGGCTGCTGAGGCTGCTGCGCGCCCTGTCTCCCGGGTGCGGAGGGGGAGTTGAAACGTTCGTCCCCGTGCTCACCCGGTACGTGCCGGTCACCGTCGTACTGGTGCCCGCCTGGGGGTGTACCCACGATTCCTCCTCCGCCTGCCGGCCCCGATCGCAGTGGGCCGCGCCACCGCACCCTATGGCGCGGTGACGCGAAACGCACTGTCTGGTTACTGGATAAGACTAGTTAAGAAGACTTCCCTGGAGTTCGGCACGGAGGTCCGGCGTCAGCACGCTGCCCGCGCGGTCCACCAGAAGGGCCATTTCGTACCCGACCAGGCCGATGTCGGCGTCCGGGTGTGCGAGAACGGCCAAGGAGGATCCATCGGAAACCGACATGATGAAGAGGAATCCACGCTCCATCTCCACAACCGTCTGATTCACCGCACCTCCCTCGAAGATCCGCGAGGCGCCGGCCGTCAGCGAGGTCAGCCCGGAGGCGACCGCCGCCAGCTGGTCGGCACGGTCACGCGGGAATCCCTCGGACATCGCCAGCAGGAGTCCGTCGGCGGAGACCACCACCGTGTGGGACACCCCGGGGGTGTTGTCCACGAAGTTGGTGATCAACCAGTTCAGATTCTGCGCCGCCTGGCTCATCGGGCTCACACTAACGCTCCTGGTTGTAGGTATTACTTGTGTCCGAACCCGCGTTGCGTCCCCTGAGGACACCGCGCCGCAGGTTGCTCAGCCTGCCACGCACGTCCTCCGGGGCGCGGGAGACCTGGGGGCCGCCCTGCTGGGTCTGTTCGGCGGTGCCCTCGACCAGGTTGGCCTTGGGTACCCGCCGGGGAAGACCGGAGGGGGTTATCCCGCCCGCCTTCGGCTCCCGGAGCTTCTCGGCCCGCTCCCAGCGCTCGTCGTTGGCCGAGCGCCAGTCCTCGGGTCCGTCGTTCCCGGCGTCTCCGTCGGGCTCCTGTCGCGCCGGCGACGGCCGCTGCGGCAGTTCGTGCTGCTGCGGACGCTCCTGCGCTCCCTCGGGCCGGCCGTTCCCCTGGCCCGTGGGCTGCCAGTGCTGCTGGCCGCCCCGGCGCGGCAGACCGGCTTCGGTCAGTTCGTGGCCGGCGTTCGGGACGGGGCCCGAACGGTCGAAGCCTACGCGCTCCTGCGGCTCGGCGGGAGCGCCCGCCACAGATTCCGCTTCCGGCTGCGCGACCGGCTCGAACCCGCCCTGGTACGCACCCTGAGCTGGCCACTCCTCCTGCTGGGGCTGGACGGCGTACTGCTCGTCGTAGCCCTGCTGGGGCGCCTCCGGGGTCGCGTAAGCCGCCTCCGGATAGCCGCCCTGGGAGCCGTCGTAGGCGGGCTGCCCCTCGTAGCCGACGGCACCGGCGTACGGGTCGTAGCCGCCCTCGTACTGGTTCGCGGCGTAGGCGTCCTGGCCGTTGCCGGTGTAGGCGGCCTCGCCGTTCCCCGCATAGGCGTCCTGCCCGTACGCGCCCTCGGCGTAGGCCTGCTCCGGCTGTCCCTGCTGCGCCTGCTGCGGGTATGCCTGGCGCTCGCCGCCGACGGCCTGGGCCTCCAGCGCCGCGCGGCGCTCCTCGCGCATCAGCGAGCGGCCCACCGGGTCGAGCTGGGTGGCGTCCGCGGACGCCTCGTCGTAACGCGAGTCGTCGAAGCCGAGTTCGGCCGCCGTACGCAGCTGCGGCTGCTGCGGCAGCGCGTCGAACGTCTGCTGCTGCGGGATGATCGAGGAGACGGTGAAGTCGTCCTGCTCCGGGGCCTCGCCGCCGCCACCGTGGGTGATCGCGTCGGGCAGCATGACCAGCGAGGTCGTGCCGGCCTGCTCGCCCGAGGGGCGCAGCTGGACCCGGATGCCGTGCCGGTCGGCGAGCCGGCCGACCACGAACAGGCCCATGCGCTGCGAGACCGCGGCGTCCACCGTCGGCGGGTTGGCCAGCTTGTGGTTGATGTCGGCGAAGTCCTCGGCGGTGAGGCCGATGCCCTTGTCGTGGATCTCGATCATCACGCGGCCGTCGGGCAGCCGGGTCGCGGTGACCCGCACCTTGGTCTGCGGCGAGGAGAACGTCGTGGCGTTCTCCAGCAGCTCGGCCAGCAGGTGCACGAGGTCGGTGACGGACTGGCCGTGGATCTCGGTCTCCGGGACGCCGGAGAGCTCGATGCGCTCGTAGGACTCCACCTCGGACGAGGCGGCGCGCAACACGTCCACCAGCGGCACCGGCTGGTTCCAGCGGCGGCCGGGCTCCTCGCCGGCGAGGACGAGGAGGTTCTCGCCGTTGCGCCGCATGCGGGTCGCCAGGTGGTCGAGCCGGAACAGGCTCTCCAGCTGGTCCGGGTCGGCCTCGTTGTTCTCCAGGTCGGTGATCAGGGTCAGCTGGCCCTCGATGAGCGACTGGTTGCGGCGCGAGAGGTTGGTGAAGATCGCGTTGACGTTGCCCCGGAGCATGGCCTGCTCGGCCGCGAGCCGGACCGCCTCCTGGTGCACCTGGTCGAAGGCGCGGGCGACCTCGCCGATCTCGTCCTGCGAGGTGATCGGGATCGGCTGCACGCGGGTGTCGACCCGGCCCGGGTCGGTGCGCGAAAGCTGGTCGACCAGCGAGGGCAGTCGCTGCTCGGCGATCCCGAAGGCGGCGGTACGCAGCCGGCGCATCGAGCGGCTCATCTGGCGGGCCATGAGCCCGGCCAGGATGAACGCGGCCAGCAGGGCGACGATGACGATCGAAGCGTTGACGATGGCGTCGGTCCGGGCGTCGGCGGAGATCTCCGCCGCCTCGGTCACGGCCTTGTCGACCAGTTCGTCCTCGACCGTGGTGTAGCCGTCGAACTTGGCGGTCGCGGCGGCCGTCCAGGTCTCGGGCGTGATGCCCTTCGCCTTCAGCTCCCCGGGGTCGCGGCCGAGGCCGATCTCCTGGGCCATGCCGTCGTAGACCGAGCCGTCGATGGTGGGCGGGGCCACGAACGGCACCCCGGCCGCGTCGGCCTTCTCCTTGGCGGCCTTGAGCTCGGCGGCGCCGGCGGCGGCCTTGGCGCCCATGACCTTCTTCAGCCGGGCCGCGTCGGCCTCCGTACCGCCGGAGGTGAACTCGCCGAGGGCGATCTGCTCCAGGTAGTTGTACGAGCCGAAGGCCTTGACCTGGTCGTTGAACTTGCCGTCCTCCTTGCTGGGACGGACCAGGAGGTGCATGCCGATCGAGCGCTGAAGCGATTCTGCGGCCTTGGCCAGCTCGATCGCGTAGACGGTACGGCCGTAGCTGGTGATGTTGCCGGTGCCGAGGCCCAGTTCGTTGCAGAACTCCATCAGGGAGTGCTGGACCTGGACGTAGCCCTCCTCGGTCTTCACCGGGTCCATGGCCGCGGTGTAGGCCACCTTGCGCAGCTGCGGGAGCTTGGGCTCCTCCAGCCTGAACAGCTTGAGGCGGCGCTGGAGGCCCTGCTTGGCAGGCATGTCCCTGACGGCCTGGTCGAACTTCTCCGCGGCCGCGTCGGTGGTGGCGCGGGTCTGCGTGACGACCTCGTCGTCCCGCTTGTTCGACAGCAGCGGCTGCGCGGTGAGGTCGCGCTCGTTGAGCAGGGCCTGCCCGTACTCGGCGGCCGCACGCACGATGAGCGCGGTCTTCTCCGCGTCCTGGGCCTCCTGCCAGGTGTCGATCGAGCCCTTCACCTGGAAGCCGCCCATGACCAGGCCGACCAGCACCGGGATCAGGAGGATCGCGTTCAGCCGGGTGGGCACCCGCCAGTTGCGCGGGGACAGCCGGCTGGTGCTGCCACCGGCCGGTGCCCCTTCGGACACGTCGGCGGACGGCGCCGCGGCTCGCGATGGCGGGGTGAAGTTGCCCCGCTCCGCCTGCGCCGTGGAGCCCTCGTTGTTACGCCTCACTCGACCAACAACCTCTCGGCGTCGGCACCTACGCTGTGCCGGGTTTAGTTCAGGGCCGTACTCGGACCGTCCGGCACATGGTGGGCGGCGTCGCGGGGCTGGGCACGCGCATCTGCGGCGTTGTCGTCAATCACCAACGCTCCGCGTTGGCTCAATCCTCCGCCTTGCAGCTGCACGCACCCAGCCCCGCTCCTTCATCCGCCCACCATGTGCCGGACGGTCCTACTCGGGAGTTGGTCGAATTGCAGCACGGCCGACGGCCGCGTTCCAAACAGTCGGAATGGGCGATTCCGAGTGGCCCACGCCTCAGATAAATCGGGCATAAAGAGCGAGCCCCGCCAAAAGGCGAGGCTCATGTGAGCGCAGCGACACCGCTCGTGCGCATCCGGTGTTGATCGCGGGGCAATTCTCTGTCGAAACGTTATGAATACGGGGGCGGATCGTGTCAAAGGACACAGCCCGCCCCCGTGTGACTACGCTAACTGCCGTATGCCACTTCCGACTTGCGGCTACTTGAGCCGGGCCATCAGAGCGTGCTCGACCAGCGTGATCAGGCCGCTCTTCGCGTCCGCGCGGTGCCGCGCGTCCGTGGTGATGATCGGGGTGTCGGGGCCGATCTGGAGCGCCTCGCGCACCTCGTCGGGGGTGTACGGCTGGTGTCCGTCGAAGCCGTTGAGGGCGATGACGAACGGCAGCCCGCTGTTCTCGAAGTAGTCGACGGCCGGGAAGCAGTCCGCGAGACGGCGGGTGTCGACCAGGACGACGGCGCCGATCGCGCCGCGTACCAGGTCGTCCCACATGAACCAGAAGCGGTCCTGGCCCGGCGTACCGAAGAGGTACAGGATCAGGTCCTGGTCGAGCGTGATGCGGCCGAAGTCCATCGCCACCGTCGTGGTGGTCTTGCCGCCGGTGTGCGTGAGGTCGTCGATGCCCGCCGAGGCGGACGTCATCACGGCTTCGGTGCGCAGCGGATTGATCTCCGAGACGGCACCGACGAACGTGGTCTTACCCACGCCGAACCCACCGGCCACGACGATCTTCGCCGAGGTGGTGGCCCGGGTCGCCGCACCGCCGTTAGAGCTTGCGAAGTCCACTGAGCACCCTTTCGAGCAGTGTCACATCCGGCGCGCCGCCGGCCTCTCCATTGCCCGGCTGGTGGATGGCCACCATGCCGGCTTCCGCCAGGTCCGCGACGAGGATCCGCGCCACGCCGAGGGGCATCGACAGCAGGGCCGAGACCTCGGCCACCGACTTGACCTCGCGGCACAGGTGGCAGATCCGCTGATGCTCGGGAAGCAGGGTCCCCAGATGCGCGGGGTCGGCCGTGGTGCTGACCAGTGCTTCTATCGCTAGCTGGTAGCGCGGCCGGGTGCGTCCGCCGGTCATGGCGTACGGACGGACCAGCGGCTGGTCACCCTCGCTGTCGTACGACGCGTGGCTGGACGCGCCGTACGGATCGGGTGAGGCGGGTGGCGGGGTCATGAGTCCTCCGGGCGTGACAGCAGGGTGTCGGCTTGCCGTCTGAAGGGGCCGGTGGGGGGCTGTAAGCGGCCGGACGGGCGAGGGTTGGGTGCGGTTCCTGGGTTGATCGTCTGTGTCACTGGTTCGGGCCGCCTAGTGGAGCAGGCTGCCCTGCAGCTCCGCACGGAGGTCCGGGGTCAGGACGGAGCCCGCCCGGTCCACCAGCAGGGCCATTTCGTAGCCGACCAGACCGATGTCGGCGTCCGGGTGGGCCAGCACGGCCAGCGAGGAGCCGTCCGAGACGGACATGAGGAACAGGAACCCCCGCTCCATCTCCACCACGGTCTGGCTGACGGCGCCGCCCTCGAAGATCCGGGAGGCACCTGCCGTGAGCGACGTCAGTCCGGACGCGACGGCCGCCAGCTGGTCGGCGCGGTCGCGCGGGAAACCTTCGGACATCGCCAGCAGCAGGCCGTCCGCCGAGACCACCACCGTGTGCGACACCCCTGGGGTGTTGTCCACGAAGTTGGTGATCAGCCAGTTCAGATTCTGTGCGGCCTGACTCATCGGGCTCAACTAACGCTCCTGCTGGTGAGTGGGGCCGAGGGGGAAACTGCCGGTCTGACCGTTGCCCGCCTGGCGTCCCTGCTGGATGCCGCGGCGGAGGTTGGTCAGACGCCCGCGCACATCGTCGGGCGCTCGGGAGACCTGCGGACCGGACTGGTTGTCCTGCTGCTGGGCGGTACCCGGCACCAGGTTGGCGCGCGGGACCCGGCGAGGCAGACCGGACGTGGTGATCCCGCCCGCCGCGGGCTTCTTCACCCGCTCCGCCTGCCGGACGATCTCGTCGTTCGGCGAGGCGCGCCAGGCGCTCGTCGCACCGGTGTCGCCGAGGCTCCGCTGCGGCGCGGGAGCCGCGGGCTCCTGCACGGGCTGCTGCGGGAAGTCCGGCGCCGGCGCGGCGGGAGGCTGCTGCTGCGGCGCACCCGGCTGCGGACCGCGGAACCAGTTGGTCTCCAGCGTGTCGTACAGCGGGGTACGGCCGTCGCCGGGCCCGGAGGCCGGCGGCAGCGCCTCGGGCTGCTGCGGCTGCTGCGGCAGGACCGGGCGGTACGGGGCCTCGGGGGCCTGTCCCGCCATGGGCGGACGCGGCGCGCCGAAGTCCTGGTTGTCGCGCCGCGGGGGCACCGGCTGCTGCGGGGCACCGAAGTCCGGCCGGGCGAACTGCGAGGTGCTCGTCACGTCCGGGCTCTGCGGGACGTTGCCGTACGAGCCGTCGTGCTGCGGTCCGTTGTGCTGAGGTCCGTTGTTCTGCGGCCCGTTGTTCTGGGGGCCGTTGTTCTGCGGCCCGTTGCCGTACGGGCCGGAGTCGCGCGGTCCGTTCTGCGCGCCCGGCGCGGGGGCCGAGAAGTCCGGGCGGGCGAACTCCGCGGTGGCACCCGGACCCTGGCGGTCGTCGGCCGGGAGGCGCGGGGCCTGGGGCTGCTGGAAGCGGCCCGTGGTCTCGGACTCCTCGTGACCGCGCGGCGCGTCCAGCGGCGCACGCCGGGGCGCGGACGGCTCGTCGGTGCCCCAGCTCGTCGTCTGCGGGCGCTGCGGGCCGGGGAAGCCGCCGTTCGGCGCGCCCGGGGCCGGAGTGCCGCCGGGCAGCTCCGCACGCGGACCGCCGACGGGCGGCAGCTGGCGCTCGCCCCGGCCGGGACCGCGCGGCGGCTCGAAGGCGTTGCGGCCGTCCTGCCCGCCCTGGCCACCCTGGTCGAGCCGGGCCTGCTGGGGGTGCGGGACCTGCCGGGCGGGACCGTTCTGCTCGGGGCGCCGCTGGTCGAACAGGCTGGGCCGGTTGGTGTCCGTACCGCCGTCGCCCTGGCCGCCGCGGGCACCGGCCCGGGCACCGCCGAAGGCACCGGCGAGACCGCCGCCCTGGCCGCCCTGACGCGGCTGCTCCGGACGGGCACCGTCCTGCGGCCGCTGCGGGTTCTGGAACGCCGGGTCCTGCCCGCCGGGACCGCCCTGCGGGTTCTGCGGGCGGTTGCCGTCGCGGGCGGGCAGCGCGGCCCGGGGGCCGGAGCCCGCGCCGACCTGGCCGCGCTGGGGGGCACCGGGGCCGGGGCCGACCTGGCCGCGCTGCGCCGGGGCACCGCTGTTGCCGGCGAGCAGGCCGCCGGGGGACTGCTGGCCGGGCATCTGCTTCGGGGCCGGCTGCTTGCCGCCGTGTGCGACGTCGACCGGGAGCATGACCAGCGCGGTGGTGCCGCCCGAGTCGGAGGGGCGCAGCTGGATGCGGATGCCGTGACGCAGGGAGAGCCGGCCGACCACGAACAGGCCCATGCGGCGGGAGACCGAGACGTCCACGGTGGGCGGCGAGGCGAGCCGCTCGTTGATCGCCGCCAGGTCCTCGGGGGAGAGGCCGATGCCGGTGTCGTGGATCTCGACGAGCACCCGGCCGTCGGGCAGCGCGTGACCGGTGACCCGGACCTTCGTCTGCGGCGAGGAGAACGACGTGGCGTTCTCCAGCAGCTCGGCGAGCAGGTGCACGAGGTCGTTGACGACCCGGCCGGCGACCTCGGTGGCGGGCACCGCGGCCAGTTCGATGCGCTCGTACTGCTCCACCTCGGACGCGGCGGCGCGGAGCACGTCGACGAGCGGGACGGGGCGGGTCCACCGGCGGCCCGGCTCCTCGCCCGCGAGGACGAGGAGGTTCTCGCCGTTCCGGCGCATACGGGTCGCGAGGTGGTCGAGCTTGAAGAGCGAGGAGAGCTGGTCCGGGTCGGCCTCGCGCGACTCCAGCTCGGAGATGAGCGAGAGCTGACGCTGGATGAGGCCCTGCGAGCGGCGCGAGAGGTTGGTGAACATCGCGTTGACGTTGCCCCGCAGGAGGGCCTGCTCGGCGGCGAGACGGACCGCCTCGCGGTGCACGTCGTCGAAGGCCGCGGCCACCTTGCCGATCTCGTCGCGGGAGTGCACACCGACGGACTCGACCGAGGTGTCGACGTCCTGCGGGTCGGACTCGGAGAGCTGCTTGACCAGCTCGGGCAGGCGGTCCTGGGCGACGCGCGTCGCGGTGTCCTGGAGCCGGCGCAGCGAGCGGATCATGGACCGGGCGACGACGAAGGCGCCGACCAGGGAGACGCCGAGCACCAGCAGGATCAGCGCACCGGAGATGATCGCCTCGCGCTGGGACTGGTCGCGCAGCTCGCGCGCCTTGCCCTCCATGTCGCTGAGCAGGGTCTCCTCGACCCGCTTCATCGCCTGGATCTTGATGGTGTCCTGGTCGTACCAGTTCATGTACGAGCGCCGAGCGGACTCGGTGCTCATGGAGATGGGGTTCTCCAGCATCTTCTTCGCGTACGTGTCCGCGGCCTTGATGTCCGGATGCCCGTCGTCGTCGAGCGTCGCGGTCAGCTCGCCGACGTTCTTGCCCGTGGTGGTGTAGATCGCCTCGAACGAGTTGCGGGCCGCGTCCTCCTTGCGCTGCGCGGCCAGACCGAACTGCTGGTCGTTCCGGTTGAGCTTCGGCTTCTCGTCGTCGCTGTTCGGCAGCGCGGCGGCGATGATCGCGCGCTGGATCGAGGCGTACTCCTTCGAGGAGGAGAAGGCCGCCAGCGCACGCGTGCGCTTGATCATCTCGGGGCTGCTGGTCGCCTGCGCCATGTCCTGGGAGAGGCTCAGCAGCGAGGTGATCAGCTGGCTGTAGGCGTCGACCGTCTGGAGACTCGGGCTGTTCTTGACGTACGCCTGCTTGCGGATGTCGCGGATGGAGCTGAGCTGCGCGGCGATCTGCTGGACGCTGGCGTGGATGCTCTCCAGCGTCTCGTCGCCGGTGGTGTCGCCGATGTTGTCGGTGCCGCGGAGGAACGCCTTCTGCGCCTTGTCGGTCTTCCCGCGGGGCGTGGTGACCTTGAAGTCGGTCGCGGGCACGCCGTTGGACAGCGGGCCGGCCGTCTGGTCGCGCTCCTCCTGGAGCGCCTGCGCCAGCGAGGTCGCCTGCTTGGTCATCTCCGTCAGCAGCTGCATGTGCTCCAGCTGCTGGATGTCGTTCATCGACTCGTTGATGCGCAGACCGCCCAGGGAGGTCGCGGCGACCACGGGGAGGGCGAGCAGGGACACCAGGCGCGTGCTGATGCGCCAGTTGCGGAGTGCCATGCGCGAGCCGGTGTTGACGGGGCCGCGCGACCTGGGCGCTGCGGTCTGCTCGGGCTCGCCACCGGCCGGCGCGGCGCCGGGGCGCCCGTCTCGGTCGCCGTGGTCACCGGCCGCGGCCGGCCCGGGGTTCTGGGCGTGCTGGGGCGAGGCACCGCGGTCGGTCCCGCCGCGCGGCTCCTGTTCCGCCGCAGCGCTGCCATCCCTCTTGAAACGTCCCTGCACTAGCGTCGCAACCTCTGGACCAGGCGCTCCTCCGTCGTGAACGGAGGAAACGGTGTCGGCGTGGTGGGGCGTTGTCGCGCCCCATGGTGGTCGTGAGTGACCGGCGCTCTTCCCCTTCCCGCCGCCACTCGGCGCTACGTTGCGCCCCCTGCGCGCCGGCTTGAAACCCGCGGCGGTGCGTGGAATTCCAGCACAGTGGCGGATCTCCAACAAGGGCCAGGTACCGGGCTGTGACCTGCGTGACACCTTGTGATGGCTGCGTAACAAGGGGTGCGGGGTGTTCAGTGACATAACGGACGATTCGGCGCGAGTCCGATCGTGGCGGGGGGTGTCCCAGTCGCCATGATCAGGAGCGGAATGGCTGGTTCAGGGGTGACATGTCCGTTTTCGAGGTCCAGACCACCTGCCCGTATTGGGGTAATTGTCCGGCTGTTCGTGAGCAAACTCACATGAAGATCTCCGTCTCTTCCGGGCGCCCGATGGGAATCACATGTTTAGCCTGCCGCTTTACTGGGATGGCAGAACCGACAACCGGCGCCCCCTCGCACGGGCGGCGCCCCGACGACAGGGCCCGTACGGCAGATGAACACGACGACGTCCCGCAACATCGCCAACCCCCGGCGCACCACGCTGGCGCACCTCAAGGACGCCGAGGCGCTGAGGACGGCGGAACTCCGGCAGCACGCGGTCCAGCTGCCGACGCAGACCGCCAACCCGCGCCGCACGATCCTCATGAAGGCCCCCGCCACGAGCCCCGTCGCCGCGGAGTGATCCCGCACGGGAGCGCCCCTCATGCGCGCTAGCCTGGAGCGTCAGTCTTTTTCAGGCACCCAGCAAGCAGTGAGGGGCGACAGCAACCCGTGCGCATCGCCAGGTTCTCCATCGACGGCAATGTCGCCTTCGGCGCGGTCGAGGGCGACGGGCCCGACGGTCTCGTCCTCGACATCATCAAGGGCATTCCGTACTCCGAGTTCGAGCTCTCCGGGACCAAGGTCCCGCTGAACAAGGTGCGGCTGCTGCCGCCCGTGCTCCCCAACAAGGTCGTGGCCATCGGCCGCAACTACGCGGAGCACGCCGCCGAACTCGGCAACGAGGTCCCCGACGTCCCCGTCGCCTTCTTCAAGCCCACCACCTCGGTGATCGGCTCCGGAGATGCCATCGAGTACCCCTCCTTCTCCGACGAGGTCCACCACGAGGCCGAACTGGCCGTGGTCATCGGCCGGATGTGCCGCGAAGTGCCGCGCGAGCGGGTCAAGGACGTCATTTTCGGCTACACCTGCGCCAACGACGTCACCGCCCGCGACGCCCAGAAGCGGGAGAAGCAGTGGGCCCGGGCCAAGGGCTTCGACACCTCCTGCCCCCTCGGCCCCTGGGTGGAGACCGACCTCGACCCCAGCGACCTCGCCATCCAGGCCACGGTCAACGGCGAGCAACGCCAGCTCGGCCGGACGAGCGACATGATCCGGACCATCGAGGACCTGGTCGTCCACATCACGGAAGCCATGACGCTGCTTCCGGGTGACGTGATCCTCACCGGCACTCCCGCAGGGGTCGGACCCCTCCATGTCGGCGACGAGGTCGCCGTCACCATCGAAGGCATCGGCACTCTCACCAACAAGGTGATCAAGCGTGGCTAACGCACCCGCAGTACGTGTACGTTTCTGTCCCTCCCCGACCGGCAACCCGCACGTCGGCCTGGTCCGGACGGCCCTCTTCAACTGGGCCTTCGCCCGGCACCACCAGGGCACCCTGGTCTTCCGCATCGAGGACACCGACGCGGCGCGCGACTCCGAGGAGTCCTACGAGCAGCTCCTCGACGCGATGCGCTGGCTCGGCCTGGACTGGGACGAGGGCCCCGAGGCCGGCGGCCCGCACGCCCCGTACCGCCAGTCGCAGCGGATGGACATCTACAAGGACGTCGCCGAGAAGCTCCTCGCCGGCGGCTACGCGTACCCCTGCTACTGCACCACCGAGGAGCTGGACACCCGCCGCGACGCCGCCCGCGCCGCCGGCCGGCCGTCCGGCTACGACGGCCACTGCCGCGAGCTGAGCGACGAGCAGAAGGCCGCGTACGAGGCCGAGGGGCGCACCTCGATCGTCCGCTTCCGGATGCCCGACGAGGCGATCACCTTCACCGACCTGGTCCGCGGCGACATCACCGTACAGCCGGAGAACGTCCCGGACTACGGCATCGTCCGCGCCAACGGCGCCCCGCTCTACACGCTGGTCAACCCGGTGGACGACGCGCTGATGGAGATCACCCACGTCCTGCGCGGCGAGGACCTGCTCTCCTCCACCCCGCGCCAGATCGCCCTGTACCGGGCGCTCATCGAGCTGGGCATCGCCAAGGACACCCCCGCCTTCGGACACCTGCCGTACGTCATGGGCGAGGGCAACAAGAAGCTTTCCAAGCGCGACCCGCAGGCCTCGCTCAACCTCTACCGCGAGCGCGGCTTCGTCCGCGAGGGGCTGCTCAACTACCTCTCGCTGCTCGGCTGGTCGATCGCCGAGGACCGCGACATCTTCGGCATCGACGAGATGGTCGCCGCCTTCGACATCAAGGACGTCAACGCCAACCCGGCCCGCTTCGACCTCAAGAAGTGCGAGCACGTCAACGCGGAGCACATCCGCCGCCTCGACGTGAAGACGTTCACCGAGGCGTGCGGCCCCTGGCTGCAGGCGCCGTTCGCCCCCTGGGCCCCGGAGTCCTTCGACGCGGCGGTCTTCGCCGAGATCGCCCCGCACGCCCAGACCCGGGTCACGGTGCTCTCCGAGATCACCGCCAACGTGGACTTCCTGTTCCTCGACGAGCCGGTGCACGACGAGGCGTCCTGGGCCAAGGCGATGAAGGAGGGCTCCGACGCCCTCCTCGTCACGGCCCGCGCCGAACTGATCGCCGCCGACTGGAACGCCGACGCCCTCAAGGCCGCCGTCCTCGCCGCCGGCGAGCAGCACGGCCTCAAGCTCGGCAAGGCCCAGGCCCCGGTCCGCGTGGCCGTCACCGGCCGCACGATCGGCCTCCCCCTCTTCGAGTCCCTGGAGATCCTGGGCCGCGAGAAGACGATCGCCCGCATCGACGCGGCGCTGGCGAAGCTGACCGCGTAACGACGCCGAACACACCGGAGGCCGGACCCCTTGGGGGCCCGGCCTCCGCCGTTTCCACGCCGCCTCCCGCCGGACACTCGAGCGAGAACGGGGCAGCGGATGTGGCGGTCGTCTCGGCACTCTTCCCCGCGCCGGCCACGCCGCAGCGGTGACCGCCGTCAAGGAGGCTCTGAAGAAGAAGGGCTTCGAGATCCAGGGCTTCGCCGTCAACAGGGACGAGGAGCGGGCGAACGCCGTGGACGCGCGGCATCCGGAGGATCATCAGTTCGTCTCCGTGGCGTCGGTGGGCAAGGACCTTCTCGTCTTCGTCGTGAACACCCCGTGCCTCCTGCCGCCCGGCGTCGACCAGCAGCGGTTCTGACCTCCCGCCGCGCGGGACCGGCGCGATAGCGTGGCCGTATGGCCATCAGAGCCGTCCTCTGGGACATCGACGACACGATCTTCGACCACACGGCGGCCGCCGCCACCGGCATGGCCCGGCATCTCGCGGCGGAGGGGCTGCCCCCGGGTTACGCCACGGCCGAAGAGGCCGTCGACGCGTGGCAGCGGGTCTCGCAGCGGCACTGGGCCCGGTTCTCCGCCGGAGAGACGGACTGGCAGGGGCAGCGGCGGGACCGGGCCAGGGAGTTCCTGGGGCGGGCGCTGGACGACGACGAGGCCGACGCCTGGTTCGCTCGCCACGTCTCGCACTACGAGTCCGCTTGGGCGCTCTTCCCGGACGCCGTACCCGCGCTCGACGCCCTGGCGGGGACGTACCGGCACGCCGTGCTGTCCAACTCGGCCCAGGAGTCGCAGCACCAGAAGCTGACCGTGCTCGGGGTGCGCGACCGGTTCGAGTCCCTGCTCTGCGCGGCCGAGCTGGGCGTCTCCAAGCCCGCTGCCGGGGCGTTCCTCGCCTCCTGCGAGGCGCTGGGACTCGACGCGCACGAGGTGCTGTACGTCGGGGACGAACCCGACATCGACGCCGCGGGAGCCGCCGCCGCCGGACTCGCCGCCGTCTGGCTGGACCGGCGCGGCAGAGGCGGGCGGCCCGAGCTGGCCCGGATCACGGGGCTGGACCAGCTGCCCGGGCTGCTCGCGGGCAATACCCGTTTTGGAGCGTCGGACACCTTCGGGTAATGTTCTTCCTGCGCCGCCCGAGCGGGCCGAAAGATCCGGCCGGGAAGCGCAGACAGAAACAAGGCCCCCAGGGGTTGCGTTTCAGTGGGCTATGGTGTAATTGGCAACACTACGGTTTCTGGTACCGTCATTCTAGGTTCGAGTCCTGGTAGCCCAGCGCAGTACAGAGCACATTGCAGGACAAGCCCCCGTTGTGTAGCGGCCTAGCACGCTGCCCTCTCACGGCAGTAGCGCCGGTTCGAATCCGGTCGGGGGTACAGATCCTTCCCGCGAGATCATCTGGGTCGCACCCACGGTCTCGATGCAGGATCGCTAGGGCCCCCGTTGTGTAGCGGCCTAGCACGCTGCCCTCTCACGGCAGTAGCGCCGGTTCGAATCCGGTCGGGGGTACTTGCAACACCATGGGCTATGGTGTAATTGGCAACACTACGGTTTCTGGTACCGTCATTCTAGGTTCGAGTCCTGGTAGCCCAGCGCAGTACAGAGCACATTGCAGGACAAGCCCCCGTTGTGTAGCGGCCTAGCACGCTGCCCTCTCACGGCAGTAGCGCCGGTTCGAATCCGGTCGGGGGTACAACAGGCAAGAGACGAAGGCCCTTCACTCCGGTGAAGGGCCTTTCGCTTGTACGCGGACCCGGACCGCCCCGCTCAATACCCGTACCGCCGGGCCGACTCCTCCTCCTGGGCCAGCCGGTGCAGCGACGTCAGCAGCGGCTCGTACAGCACCGCCGAGGCCACCGCCATCTCCACCTGCTGGGCGCGGCTCGGGTACGTCTCCAGCAGGTCCAGGTCCCGCACGGCCACCTCGTGCATCAGCCGGGCGTGCTCCTCCAAGTGCGCGCTCTCGTACGGATAGCCGAGCCGGGCGAGCGTGGCCAGGCCCGCGACGAGCGAGCGGTAGACGGGGGAGAGCTCGCCGATCTCCCGGGCGCCCGTCCATCCCAACCGGTCCAGCAGGGCGTCGACTTCCGCACGCGCCGCCGCCGTCTCCGGGCCCTCCTCGTCCGGCTCCGGCCCGTGCGGGAGCGCCCAGAGGGCCGCGCCCAGGCGGATCGTGCGACCCAGCGAGTCGTCGTCGACATGGGCGAGCACCTCGCGGGCCGTGGCGACGGGCAGGCGGCCGGCCTGGAGGAGTGCCCGGACCAGGCGCAGCCGGTGCAGATGGCTCTCGTCGTACTCCGCCTGCGTCGCGCTCAGCCGCTCGCCCGGCGGCAACAGTCCCTCGCGCAGGTAGTACTTGATCGTCGCGGTCGCGATGCCGCTGCGCTCGCTCAGTTCCGAGAGTCGCATGCCGTCCTTCCCTTGCGCCCACCCTTGGGCAGTGCCACTATCCAACCATTGGATAGTGGCACTCTCCAACAACATCCAGGGGGCTCGTGTGTCCACGAAAGTCATGCCGGGAAGGACGACCGCCGCAGCGGAGGGCGATGTCGTCGTCCTGCTGATCGGCATGCGCATCAACCACTTCAGAGGCGTGCACCACTGGCTGCCGGTCATGCTGGCGATGCTGCGCATGCTGCGGGAGTTGAAGGCGGACAGGGCCAGGGGGCTGCTCGGCCACATCCTGCTGTCCGGCTCACCGCGGACGTACTACGTCGTCCAGTACTGGGAGTCGAAGGAGAAGCTGTACGCGTATGCCTCGGCGCCCGACATGTTCCACCGCAAGGCCTGGGCGATGCTCAACCGCAAGGAGAAGAACTCCCGGCAGCACGTGGGGCTGTGGCACGAGACCTACATCGTGCCCGAGGGCGGCTACGAGTCCATATACGCCGACATGCCGGCGTACGGACTGGCCGCGGCGACGGGGTCGCTGCCGATCGAGGGGCGGGGCCGCCGCGCGGCGGACCGGCTCGCGCATCGATCCGGCGCGAAGTGACGCGGGGAGGGGCTGAGAAGGGGGCCGCCACGACGCTGGGGCGGCCACGGGAGAGGGGGCGCCGGCCGGGGCTCAGCCGGTGCGGCGCAGCGCCTCGCTCAGCCGGGCGGCCGAGTCGATGACGGCCTGGGCGTGCATCCGGCCCGGGTGCCGGGTCAGCCGCTCGATCGGTCCGGAGACCGAGACGGCGGCGACCACCCGGTTCGACGGCCCGCGCACCGGGGCCGAGACCGAGGCCACGCCCGGCTCGCGCTCACCGATCGACTGGGCCCAGCCGCGCCGCCGTACACCCGAGAGCGCCGTCGCCGTGAAGCGGGCGCCCTGGAGGCCGCGGTGCAGGCGCTCCGGCTCCTCCCAGGCCATCAGGATCTGCGCGGAGGAACCCGCCTTCATGGTGAGCGTGGAGCCGACCGGCACGGTGTCCCGCAGTCCGGACAGCCGCTCCGCCGCCGCCACGCAGATCCGCATGTCGCCCTGCCGGCGATAGAGCTGCGCGCTCTCGCCGGTGATGTCGCGCAGATGCGTGAGCACCGGCCCGGCCGTGGCCAGCAGGCGGTCCTCGCCCGCCGCTGCGGCCAGCTCGGAGAGCCGGGGGCCGAGAATGAACCGGCCCTGCATGTCCCTCGCCACCATCCGGTGGTGTTCCAGTGCCACGGCCAGCCTGTGGGCCGTGGGTCGTGCGAGCCCGGTCGCCGCGACCAGCCCGGCGAGGGTGGCCGGCCCGGACTCCAGGGCGCTCAATACCAGAGCCGCCTTGTCGAGAACGCCGACGCCGCTAGAGTTGTCCATACGACGATACTCGCGTCTCACTCTGTGAAACGCAAGTTCAATTTTCCCCGGAAGTTGCGAACCTGTACCGGCGGCCCCACAACGGCCCGTAGCCACCGCCCCGCACGGGGGTCCGGACGGGGGCGCACCGAATCTCTAGTTGGGCCGGCGATGACGCCGGCCGGAGGGAAAGCGATGGGTAGGACACTCGCGGAGAAGGTTTGGGACGATCACATCGTCCGGCGCGCCGAGGGCGAGCCCGACCTCCTCTTCATCGATCTGCACCTGCTGCACGAGGTGACCAGTCCCCAGGCGTTCGACGGCCTGCGGCAGGCCGGACGCCCGGTGCGGCGCCTCGATCTCACCATCGCCACCGAGGACCACAACACCCCGACCCTCGACATCGACAAGCCGATCGCCGACCCGGTCTCCCGTGCCCAGCTGGAGACGCTGCGGAAGAACTGCGCGGAGTTCGGCGTCCGGCTGCACCCGCTGGGCGACGTCGAGCAGGGCGTCGTGCACGTGGTCGGCCCGCAGCTGGGCCTGACCCAGCCCGGCACCACCGTGGTCTGCGGCGACTCCCACACCTCCACGCACGGCGCGTTCGGCGCCCTCGCGTTCGGCATCGGCACCAGCCAGGTCGAGCACGTGCTGGCCACCCAGACGCTGCCGATGGCCCGCCCGAAGACGATGGCGATCACCATCGACGGCGAACTGCCCGACGGCGTCACCGCCAAGGACCTGATCCTCGCGATCATCGCCCGGATCGGCACCGGCGGCGGCCAGGGCTACATCCTCGAATACCGCGGCTCCGCCATCGAGAAGCTCTCGATGGAGGCCCGGATGACCATCTGCAACATGTCGATCGAGGCCGGAGCGCGGGCGGGCATGATCGCCCCCGACGAGACCACCTTCGACTACCTCAAGGGCCGCGACCACGCCCCGCAGGGCGAGGACTGGGACGCCGCCGTCGCGTACTGGAAGACGCTGCGCACCGACGACGACGCGGTCTTCGACGCCGAGGTGGTCATCGAGGCAGCCGAACTGGCGCCGTTCGTCACCTGGGGCACCAACCCCGGCCAGGGCGCGCCCCTGTCGGCCAACGTCCCCGATCCCGCTTCGTACGAGGACGCCTCGGAGCGCAACGCCGCCGAAAAGGCCCTGGAGTACATGGGGTTGACCGCGGGGCAGCCGCTGCGCGAGATCAGCGTGGACACCGTCTTCGTAGGCTCCTGCACCAACGGCCGCATCGAGGACCTGCGCAACGCGGCTGCGATCATGGACGGCCGCAAAGTCGCCGACGGCGTACGGATGCTGGTCGTCCCGGGCTCCGTCCGGGTCGCCCTCCAGGCCGTCGACGAGGGCCTGGACAAGGTCTTCACCGCCGCCGGCGCCGAATGGCGGCACGCGGGCTGCTCGATGTGCCTCGGCATGAACCCCGACCAGCTGGCCCCCGGCGAGCGCTCCGCCTCCACCTCGAACCGCAACTTCGAGGGCCGGCAGGGCAAGGGCGGCCGTACGCACCTGGTCTCCCCGCAGGTCGCCGCCGCCACCGCCGTGCTGGGCCATCTGGCCTCGCCCGCCGACCTGTCCGACGCCCGTACGCCTGCCGGAGTCCGATAACCATGGAAGCTTTCACCACGCACACCGGCCGGGCCGTCCCGCTGCGCCGCAGCAACGTCGACACCGACCAGATCATCCCCGCCCACTGGCTGAAGAAGGTCACCCGGGACGGCTTCGAGGACGGGCTCTTCGAGGCCTGGCGCAAGGACGAGAACTTCGTCCTCAACCGCCCCGAGCGCAAGGGCGCGTCGGTCCTGGTCGCCGGCCCCGACTTCGGCACCGGCTCCTCCCGCGAGCACGCCGTCTGGGCCCTGCAGAACTACGGGTTCAAGGCCGTCATCTCCTCCCGGTTCGCCGACATCTTCCGCGGCAACTCGCTGAAGAACGGTCTGCTGACCGTGGTCCTCGACCAGCAGACGGTCGACGCCCTCTGGGAGCTGACGGAGGCCGACCCGACGGCCGAGGTGACCGTCGACCTGGAGGCCCGGCAGGTGCGCGCCGAGGGCATCACGGCCGGCTTCGAGCTCGACGAGAACGCCCGCTGGCGGCTGCTGAACGGGCTGGACGACATCAGCCTCACCCTTCAGAACGAAGGCGACATCGCGGCCTACGAGGCGGCCCGGCCGGCCTACAAGCCCCGCACAATTCAGGCCTGATCAGCGAGTTTTCAGGACTGCGCCCCCTGCCTTCTGGTAGGGGGCGCAGTCGTTTGTTGGGACCCCGTCGGGCGACAACTCGCCCCAGATGGCACAATCGGCGCATGGAACGCGACAGCCAACTCAAGCTTTACGGCCAAGTCGCCGACCAATTGAAGGAAGCGCACTCCCGGGTGCGCGCACTGCAAGTCCCGGACGGCGTAAGGATGGCGTTGAACCGGAAGCTGATGGTCGTGACGGCCACGGCGAAGCACGATCTCCCGGGCGCGGCAAGGCGTCTGGACCGGTTGATGAAGGACCTCGACGAGGGCCGATTCCCCGAAGGTGACTGACTCCGCAGAACTGCGCGGCGGTCGACTTCGTTGCGGCACTAGGGTGATTAGCCCGTTTCGTGTTTGATTTGCGGTATATATCTGCCTAACGTGCGAAAAAGCCTGAACAGATTCGTTCCGGCAATGTCTCCGAAGGGGAAGACGTGAACAAGGCGCAGCTCGTAGAAGCGATTGCCGACAAGGTCGGCGGCCGGCAGCAGGCCGCGGACGCCGTCGACGCGGTGCTCGACGCGATCGTCCGTGCGGTTGTCGCGGGGGACCGGGTCTCGGTCACCGGCTTCGGCTCGTTCGAGAAGGTCGACCGCCCCGCCCGCTACGCGCGCAACCCGCAGACGGGTGAGCGCGTGCGGGTCAAGAAGACCTCGGTGCCCCGCTTCCGCGCGGGCCAGGGCTTCAAGGACCTGGTGAGCGGCTCCAAGAAGCTCCCCAAGAACGACGTGGCCGTGAAGAAGGCACCCAAGGGCAGCCTCTCGGGCGGTTCTTCCACCCGTACGACGGCCAAGGCCGCCGCCAAGAAGGCCACCGCGAAGAAGGCCACCGCCAAGAAGGCGGCGACCCCGGCGAAGAAGACCACCGCCGCCGCCAAGAAGACCACCGCGACCGCGAAGAAGACCTCGCCCGCGAAGAAGACGACGACGGCCACCGCGAAGAAGGCCACCCCGGCGGCGGCGAAGTCGGCGGCGGCCAAGAAGACCACCACCGCCAAGACCGCGCCCGCCAAGAAGACCACGGCGAAGAAGGCGCCCGCGAAGAAGACCACCGCGCGCAAGACCACGGCCAAGAAGGCCACCGCGCGCAAGAAGTGAGACCGGGCCACAGGGCCCCCACACGCGCCGGGCCGGGCTCCCCTCGGGGAGCCCGGCCCGCGGGCTGTCCGGGGGGAGCGCACCCACCCCGCAACGGCTCAGAACGTCTGCAGCGTCACCAGGGTGATCCGCAGCCCGGCACCCTCGCCCTCGCCCTCGATCCGCACCCGCTGCCCCGGACGCAGCAGCCGCAGGCCGCCGGCGTCGAAGGCCGCCGCGCCGAAGTCCACCGGGGTGCCGTCGTCGAGCAGCACACTGCCGCTGCGGGTCACGGGGTCGTACGTGTACGAGGTCGCCTGCATGGGTGCAGACTATCGGTCCGGTGCGAACGCCCCGGCGGCCCAGCGGCCCGCCGTGAACGGGCCGACGCCCAGCGCCAGCGCCACCCGCAGGTCGTCACCGGTGTCCACGTCCCGGCGCACCGAATCGATCCCCGGCAGCGTGATTTCCACCGCGCCCGACGCCAGGTGCCGCGACCGCGACGGACCGCCGAAAGCGGGCCGCAATTCCACCCCCGGACCGGCCGACAGAAATGTCGTCCCGATTCCCGCCGCATCGGGAACAAATGCGCGGGGAAAAGCGGCAGAGAATTCGAGGACCCGGGACAATTCCGCCGGCCGCAGCGCGGGCAGATCCGCGTTGAGCGCGGCCAGCGGCGCGCCCGGCCGGGCCGCCCGGGCCACCCGCTCACCGTGCGCGAGGGCCGCGTTGAGCCCCGCGGCCGGGGAGTCGGGCACGATGCGGGCGCCGAGCGCGCCCAGTGCCGCCCCCGCCGCCGTGTCGTCCGTGACGACCACCACATCCGCCACGTCCGGGCAGGACAGCGCGGCGGCCACCGTGTCACGGGCGAAGGCGAGGGCGAGCCGGGGCCGCAACAGGGCGCCGGAGGCGGGCGCCAGCCTGCTCTTGGCCCGCGCCAGGGGCTTCAACGGGACGACCAGCGACCAGCGGCCGGCCGGGTCGCTGGTCGTGGCGGTGCCTGACTCGATACGCATCGCCACCCATTCTCGCCTGCCGGTGCGCCGACCCGGAGGGTCGCTCCCCGGGGCGAGGCGTACGGTGTTCTCGACATAGCAGGGGCCTGGGGCGAGACTTGACCCTCGGTAGTCAGACAGCAATCAGCTCCACAGCCCCGTTCGCAGAGGAAAGGTGTCCGAGTGTCCCGCCGCAGAATCGGCTTCTGGTACCGCCTGGCGGCGGTCATCGCGAAACCGCCGCTGGTGGTTCTGTTCAAGCGCGACTGGCGGGGAATGGAACACATTCCGGCCGACGGCGGATTCATCACGGCGGTCAACCACAACTCGTACCTGGACCCGCTCTCGTACGGGCACTTCCAGTACAACACCGGCCGCGTGCCGCGGTTCCTGGCCAAGGCCGGGCTCTTCAAGGCCCCCTTCGTCGGCATGATGCTGCGCGGCACCGGCCAGATCCCCGTCTACCGCGAGACCACCAACGCGCTGGACGCCTTCCGGGCCGCCGTCAACGCCATCGAGCGCGGCGAGTGCGTCTGCTTCTACCCCGAGGGCACCCTCACCCGCGACCCCGACATGTGGCCGATGGCCGGCAAGACCGGCGCCGCCCGCGTCGCGTTGATGACCCGCGCCCCCGTGATCCCGGTCGCGCAGTGGGGCGCCAACGAGGCGATGCCGCCGTACGCCACGGAGAAGAAGGTGCGCCTCCTGCCCCGCAAGACCCTCCGGGTCCAGGCCGGGCCGCCCGTCGACCTCTCCCGGTTCTACGACAAGGAACCGACGCCCGAGCTGCTGCGCGAGGTCACCGAGGTGATCATGCGGGCGGTCACCGCGCAACTGGAGGAGATCCGGGGGCAGCAGGCACCCGCCGAGCCCTACGATCACCGCAAGGCCCGTGCCGAACAGCGGCGCAGGGCCCAAGGAGAGGGACTCACGTGACGCACCCCGCGAAGGCCGCCGTCTTCGGAACCGGCTCATGGGGTACGGCCTTCGCCATCGTCCTCGCGGACGCGGGCTGCGAGGTGACGCTCTGGGGCCGCCGGGCCGAGGTCGCCGAGGCCGTCAACACCACCCGTACCAACCCCGACTATCTGCCGGGCATCGAACTGCCCGCCACCGTCCGGGCCACCACGGACGCCGCCGAGGCGCTGCGCGGCGCCGACTTCGCGGTCCTCGTCGTGCCCTCCCAGACGCTGCGCGCCAACCTCGCCGACTGGGCCCCGCACCTGGAGCCGCAGACGGTGCTGGTCTCCCTGATGAAGGGCGTCGAACTCGGCACCGCCAAGCGGATGAGCGAGGTCATCGAGGACGTCACCGGGGTGTCCGACGACCGCGTCGCCGTCATCACGGGACCCAACCTCGCCAAGCCGATCGCCGAACGCCTTCCCGCCGCGGCCGTCGTCGCCTGCCGGGACGAGTCCGTCGCCCAGCGCCTCCAGGCCGCCTGCCACACCCCGTACTTCCGCCCGTACACCAGCACCGACGTGGTCGGCTGCGAACTCGGCGGCGCCGTCAAGAACGTCATCGGCCTCGCCGTCGGCATCTCGGACGGCATGGGGCTCGGCGACAACGCCAAGGGCTCGCTCATCACCCGGGGCCTCGCCGAGACGATCCGGCTGGGCGCGGCCATGGGTGCCGACCCGCTGACGTTCTCCGGACTCGCGGGTCTGGGCGACCTGGTGGCGACCTGCTCCTCGCCGCTCTCGCGCAACCACACCTTCGGCATGAACCTCGGCCGGGGCATGACGCTCCAGGAGGCCATCGCCGCCACCAAGCAGACCGCCGAGGGCGTCAAGTCCTGCGAATCGGTGCTCGACCTGGCCCGCAGGCATGGCGTCGAGATGCCGCTGACCGAGACCATCGTCGGCATCGTCCACGAGGGCAAGCCGCCGAAGGTCGCGGTCAAGGAGCTGATGTCGCGCAGCGCCAAGGCCGAACGGCACTGACCCCGTTCGGCCCCGGGCGGCCCGTGCCACGCTGACGCGACCGGTACCAGCAGGTACGCTCATCGCGATATGAGCAGCGAGAACCTCCCCCAGAACACGGAGCACCAGCTCCGCAAGCCGCGTGTGGCCGTCGTGTTCGGCGGCCGCAGCTCCGAACACGGCATTTCGGTGGTCACGGCCGGCGCCGTCCTGAACGCCATCGACCGGACCAAGTACGACGTCCTGCCGATCGGCATCACGACGGACGGCCGCTGGGCGCTCACCGCCGACGAACCGGAACGCATGGCCATCGCGAACCGGCGGATGCCGGACGTGGACCAGCTCGCCGAGTCCGACGAGGGCGGCGTCGTACTCTCCGTCGACCCCGGCAGCCGCGAAGTGGTCTATACCGAGCCCGGCGCGGTGCCCAAGGCGCTCGGCGAGGTCGACGTCGTCTTCCCCGTCCTCCACGGCCCGTACGGCGAGGACGGCACCCTGCAGGGCCTCCTGGAGCTGTCCGGCGTGCCGTACGTGGGCGCCGGCGTCCTCGCCTCGGCCGTCGGCCAGGACAAGGAGTACATGAAGCGCGTCTTCACCTCCTTCGGCCTCCCCGTCGGTCCGTACCTGGTCGTCCGCCCCCGCGAGTGGGACAGCGACCGGGCCGCCGCCCGCGAGCGCATCACCGGCTTCGCCGCGGAGCACGGCTGGCCGCTCTTCATCAAGCCCGCCCGGGCCGGCTCGTCCATCGGCATCACCAAGGTCGACGACGTCTCCGGGCTCGACGCGGCCATCGAAGAGGCCCGCCGCCACGACCCCAAGTTCCTCGTCGAGTCCCTGCTGCGGGGACGCGAGATCGAGTGCGGGGTCCTGGAGTTCGAGGACGGGCCGCGCGCCAGCGTGCCGGCCGAGATCCCGCCGGTCACCGCGCACGACTTCTACGACTTCGAGGCCAAGTACATCGACGCCGCCTCCGGGATCGTGCCGGCGCCGCTCACCGCCGAGCAGACCGCCGAGGTCCAGCGGCTCGCCGTCGAGGCCTTCGAGGCGTGCTCCTGCGAGGGCCTGGTGCGCGCCGACTTCTTCCTCACCGAGGACGGCGGCTTCGTCATCAACGAGATCAACACCCTGCCGGGCTTCACCCCGATCTCCATGTACCCGCGCATGTGGCAGGAGAGCGGCGTCAGCTACCCGCAGCTGGTGGACCGCCTCATCCAGGCGGCGCTCACCCGGCCGACCGGGCTTCGCTGACCCACCGGGCACGGCGAAGGGCGTGCGCTCGGAGCGAGCGCACGCCCTACAGCCGGAGCGGAACCGCCTTCTTCACCGCAGGGGCGAAAGCCGCGAGCGGGGTCGTGTCATGTGCGTACGCCTCCGAGAACGAGACCTCGACGTACGTCACGCGCAAGGTGGTCGTCAGCCGGGGGCCGTCGTCCTCCCGCTGCTCCAGCATCCAGTTCACGCCGCTCGCGGTGATCCCCTTCGACTGGTCGTCGTCCATCTCGGCGGGGCGCTCCACACCGCAGCGCAGTACGATCGCCCCGTCCCCCCACCCGGCGGTCAGTTCCGAACCGGGTTCGGGATCACTCCGCTCCAGACCGGCCACGGTATCCGGCAGTTCCCTGTCCAGCGCGCGGCAGTAGGCTGCGGCTTCCGGGGACGGGGAGGGCACCGTGACCGACGCCGTCGCGTCGCCCGCGGAGCAGCCCGCCGCGGCCAGCAACAGCAGGGCGGCGGACGGACCGAGGAGCACGGGGTGGAGGAGCCGGCGGCTGGATGACGTCACCGGCCCAGCGTAGACGGGGGCTAGAGGTGAACGACCGGGCAGGTCAGGGTTCGGGTGATGCCGTCCACTTGCTGGACCCGCGCCACCACCATGCGTCCGAGTTCGTCGACCGTGTCGGCCCGGGCGCGCACGATCACGTCGTAGGGGCCGGTGACGTCTTCTGCCTGGATGACTCCCGGGATTTTGGAGATGGTCTCGGCGACGGTCGACGCCTTGCCCACCTCGGTCTGAATGAGGATGTACGCCTGTACCACGGAACCTCCAGAGCGGCCACGAGGATCATGTGGGGGAAAGGGACGCCACGTTATCGCGTCGCCGTGCGTGGCGGGGAGACCCGCGGGCCGGATGACGTCCTCAGCGTGGCGTACAGAACGCACAAGTTGACGTATCTCTTGACAGTACCGACAGCAGTGACGGCACGCGACCGCGAGTGGGGCGGCGCGCACGGGGGACAGGCCGGAGGTTCCGGCCCGACAGATGAGAGGTGACACTCGGTGAAGGCAACCGTGGGCGAGTTGGGGGAGTTCGGGCTCATCAGAGAGCTCACGTCCCGGCTCACCACCACTCCGGCGGTCCGGCTCGGCCCGGGCGACGACGCCGCGGTCGTGACCGCCCCCGACCGCAGGGTCGTGGCCAGCACGGACATCCTGCTGGAGGGACGGCACTTCCGGCGCGACTGGTCGACGGCGTACGACGTGGGCCGCAAGGCCGCCGCGCAGAACCTCGCCGACATCGCCGCCATGGGCGCCGTGCCCACCGCACTGCTCCTCGGCCTCGTCGTCCCCGCCGAACTCCCGGTCACCTGGGCCGCGGAGCTGATGGACGGCCTGCGCGACGAGTGCCAGGTCGCGGGGGCGGCCGTGGTCGGCGGGGACGTGGTCCGCGGCGACACCATCACCGTCGCGATCACCGCGCTCGGCGACCTGCGCAACCACGAACCCGTCACCAGGGCCGGCGCCCAGCCCGGGGACGTCGTCGCCGTCACCGGCTGGCTCGGCTGGTCCGCCGCCGGGTTCGCCGTGCTCTCCCGGGGCTTCCGCTCGCCCCGCGCCTTCGTCGAGGCCCACCGCCGCCCCGAACCGCCGTACCACGCGGGCCCCGCGGCCGCCGGACTCGGCGCCACCGCCATGACCGACGTCAGCGACGGGCTCGTCGCGGACCTCGGGCACATCGCCGAGGCCAGCAAGGTCCGCATCGACCTGCGCTCCGGGCTCATCGACGTGCCGTCCCAGATGTCGGACATCGGGCAGGCCGTCGGCGTCGACCCCCTCCAGTGGGTGCTGACCGGCGGCGAGGACCACGCGATCGTCGCGACCTTCCCGCCCGACGTGAAGCTGCCGGCCCGCTGGAAGGTGATCGGCGAGGTCCTCAACCCCTCGGCGCTGCCCCAGGTGACGGTCGACGGAGCGCCCTGGACCAGCAAGAACGGCTGGGACCACTTCGGCGACATCGAGGACGCCTGAAGCCTGTCCGGCGGACCAGGGCCGGACAGGCCTCAGGGCCTGTATTGAGTTCCCCGTCTGCGCCCCGACGCCCGGCACTTCCCCAAGGTCTCGGCTTCGCTCGACCAGGGGAGACCCCATTGCTCGCTGCACGGCGGTCCAGGACAGGTGGCTCCGCCACATGACCTGGACCGCCGCACACCGATCGCACGCACCGACCGCCGCTGCGCCCGCCCTCCGGGCGGACGACGGGGTACTCAATACAGGCCCTAGTAGATTGCGGCGTATGCCGATAACCACCTCCGTACCGCCCCGCGTGCTCACCGTCGCCGGATCCGACTCCGGCGGCGGTGCGGGCATCCAGGCCGACCTCAAGACGATGCTCGCGCTCGGTACGCACGGGATGAGCGTGCTCACCGCCGTCACCGCGCAGAACTCCCTCGGCGTCCAGGGCGCCTGGGAGCTGCCCGCCGACGCGGTCCGCGCCCAGTACCGCAGCGTCGTCGACGACATCGGCGTCGACGCGGTCAAGACCGGGATGCTGGCGTCCGCGCCGCTCGTCGAGACCGTCGCGGAGCTCCTCGCGGGGACCGCGGCGCCCGTCGTCGTCGACCCGGTCGGCGTCTCCAAGCACGGCGACCCGCTCCTCGCCGCGGACGCCCTCGAATCGGTCCGTACGAAGCTGCTGCCCGTCGCGACCGTGGCGACCCCCAACCTCGACGAGGTGGCGCAGCTCACCGGCATCACCGTCACCGACGAGGCCGGGATGCGCCGGGCCGCCGGCGCGCTGCTCGGATTCGGGCCCCGCTGGGTCGTGATCAAGGGCGGTCACCTGCCCGGCGAGCCCGTAGACCTGCTCACCGACGGCAGCGAGGAGCACTGGCTGCGCGCCCCCCGCCACGACAACCGGCACACCCACGGCACCGGCTGCACCCTCGCCTCCGCCATCGCGAGCCATCTGGCGCGGGGCGCCGAGGTGCCGGCGGCGGTCCGGGCCGCGAAGGAGTACGTCACCGGTGCGATCGAGGCGGGGTTCCCGCTCGGCACGGGCATCGGCCCGGTCCGCCACGGCTGGCGGCTGCGCGACGCGGGCTGACCGCGCGGCCCGCCGGGGCGCGGGCCTCCGCCCCCGGCGTCCGGGCACAGCAAAAAGCCGGTCCACCGAGATGGACCGGCTTTTTGGGCAACCGGTAGGGCTGCGCTACGACGGGAACGTCAGCGCGCGACCTTGCCGGCCTTGATGCACGAGGTGCAGACGTTGAGCCGCTTCGGCGTCCGACCGACCACGGCACGCACGCGCTGGATGTTGGGGTTCCAGCGACGGGACGTACGGCGGTGCGAGTGCGAAATACTGTTGCCGAAGCTCGGCCCCTTGCCGCAAACGTCGCAGTTGGCAGCCACGGGTCACTCCAAAGACTTCAGATGCACTTACAGTGAATTCCGATACGCCGGATTCAGGAACTGAAGTGGCGGTACCGGAGGAATGTCCCGACTCTCGTCGGGCAACCGAAGCAGCATACAACGCCTGCTCCGGAGATACGAAACTACCATGGCTTCCACCACCGCCCTCCCCGCCCCCGACCCGGCCGCACCCCCGGACCGGGCTAGGGTCTGTCCGGCGGATCAGGGCCTGCCTGCGGTGCAGCCGGCAGCCCCGCCCCCATTCCGAGTCCCTTCCGAGGAGGACCCGAGGTGCCGCAGACCGCCGACGAACCGGATGCCGTCGCGGTACGTACGTGGTGCGCGCTGGCCCTGGACGCGCTCGGCCGGGAGCGCGAGGCGATCGACGCGATCAACGTCTACCCGGTCGCCGACGGGGACACCGGCACCAACCTCTACCTGACCGTGGAATCCGCGGCGGCCGCCGTCGAAGCGGTGTTCGCCGCCCACGAGACCGGCACCTCGGTCCCCTCCGCCGCCGACGCGGTACGGGCCATGGCCCACGGCGCCCTGATCGGCGCCCGGGGCAACTCCGGCACGATCCTGGCCCAGCTCCTGCGCGGCATGGCCGGTGTCCTCGCGGAGGGCACCGGCGGCGACCGGATGCGCCTCGCGCTCGACCGGGCCGCGGCCTGGGCCCGCGAGGCCGTCGCCCACCCCGTCGAGGGCACCGTCCTCACCGTCGCGGACCGGGCCGCGGCCGCCGCCGGACGCGCGGTGCCCGGCGCGGACACCGCCGAGGTGGCCCGGGCCGCCTACGAGGGGGCGCGCGCCGCGCTGGACGCCACCCCCGGACAGCTCCCCGCCCTCGCCAGGGCCGGGGTCGTCGACGCCGGCGGACGCGGCCTGGTCACCCTGCTCGGAGCCCTGGTCCAGGCCGTCTCCGGACGCGCCCCGGAGCGGCCGTACGAGGCCCCCGTGCCGTTCGTCCCGGTGGCCGGCGACGACAAGGAGTGCCCGGCGGGCGACGACGGGGACGGGGGCGGCCCCGCCTTCGAGGTCATCTACCTGTTGGAGGCCGGCGACGAGGCCGTCGAACGGCTGCGCACCCGGCTGGACGTGCTCGGCGACTCCCTGGTCGTGGTCGGCGGCGACGGCCTGTGGAACGTCCACGTCCACGTGGACGACGCGGGCGCCGCGGTGGAGGCCGGAGTCGAGGCCGGCCGGCCGTACCGCATCCGGATCACCCACTTCGCCGCCGACCGCACGCACGCACGCCCCGAGCCCGCCCGCCGCGCGGTCGTCGTGGTCGTCCCGGGCGGCGGGCTGGCCGCCCTGTGCCGGGAGGCCGGCGCGACCACCGTGCTCGCCCGGCCCGGCGAGCCGCCCGCCAGCGGCGAACTCGTCGACGCGATCCGCCGCGCCCACGCCCGCGAGGTGGTCCTGCTGCCCAACGACGCGGACCTCCGCCACACCGCCGCTGCCGCCGCCGAACAGGCCAGGGCCCAGGGCGTCCGGGTCGCCCTCATCCCGACCCGGGCCGCGGTCCAGGGCATCGCGGCCCTGGCCGTCCACGAGCCGGACCGCAGCTTCGACGAGGACGTGGTCGCCATGACCGCGGCGGCCGGCGCCACCCGCTACGCCGAGCTGGCCGTCGCCGAACGGCAGTCCTGGACCTCGGCGGGCATCTGCCAGGCCGGCGACATCCTCGGCCTCATCGACGGTGACGTGGCCGTCATCGGCCAGGACGTCCCCGGCACCGCCCGCAAGGTCCTGGACCGCATGCTGGCGGCCGGCGGCGAGCTGGTCACCCTCGTCCTCGGCGAGACCACCCCGCCCACCCTCGCCGACGCCCTGGAACAACACGTCCGCGAGGCCCACTTGGCGGTGGACACGACGACGTACGAGGGCGGCCACCAGGGCGCACCGCTGATGATCGGGGTGGAGTAGGACCGCCAAATCAAGCCCGTCCGGCGCAAAATCAAGCCCGTCCGGCGATTGAGGACGGAACTCCGCGCCGGGGCGCCGCCGCGCTCACGGACCGCCGAAATCAAGCCCGTCCGGCGATTGAGGACAAGACGGCGCGCCGGACGACCCGGGCGCTACAACACCGCCCGCCGCCCGCCAGGGCTACGCCCCGGTCACATACGCCCGCACCGACTCCGCCTCCGCCCGCCGCGCGTCCACCGTCTCGTCCGACCCCTCCGGCACCCCCTCGTACGCCTCCAGCACCACCCGTACCCGCTCCAGCGCGGCCGGCCCCCGGCCGAGATCCGCCTCCAGCCACGCGGCCATCAGCACCGCGGCCGTGCTGAGGCCGAGATGGCCGGACCCCGCCGAGCGGAAGGTCTCCGCCGCCCGCTCGGCGTACCCCAGCGCCTCCTCGTACGCCAGCCGCACCGGTTCGTCCGGCGCCTCGCCCGGCTCGCCCTCGCAGGACTGCACGATCAGGTCGGCCGTCTGCCGGTACGTGCTCGCCAGCTCCGCCCCCAGCTCCGGACGCGCCGCGCACTCCCGCTCCGCCTCGGCCATGAACTTCCGCGCCCGGTCCAGCTGGTCCTCCCGCAGCGCGATCCAGGCCCGTACGCGCAGCGTCCGTACCAGACCCGGAACCTCGTCCAGCGACCGCCACAGCTCCCCGGCCCGCGCGTAGGCGCGCTCGGCCTCCGGGTTCAGCTCGGCCCGGTACAGGGCCTGCCCGGCGAGCTGGGCGAGCATCGCGTGGTCGTGCTGCTCCGGCCACCCGCGCGCGACGTCCGCCGCCCGCAGCCAGTGCTCCGCCGCCGCCCTCGGCTCGTCGAGCGTCATCAGCGCGTCGCCGAGCCACCACAGCGTCTGGACGAGCATGCCGTCGCCGTGGTGCTCGGCCGAGATGTCCGGCAGGACGGCCTCCAGCACGGCCGCCGCCTCCGCCGCCCGCCCGAGCGGCAGCAGCCAGCCGCCGAGCTGGTGCCGGGTGTAGACGCCCAGCGTGTCGCCCTCGCCCGCCTCGTCCGCCCAGTGCGAGGCGTCCAGGGCGCGGTCGGCCGCCTCGGCGAGCTGCCCGGTCGCGGCGAGCACCTCGGCCAGCCGGAGATGGAGCCGGGCCAGGCCGGGCGGGCCGACGAACGGCTCCCCGTGCTCCAGGGCCGCCCGCGCGGCCCGCTCCGCCGTCGCGAAGTCCTCCAGACCGGCCGCGGTCTGCGCCGTCCAGGTCTCGTACTCCACCGCGGCCCACGGCTGCCCGGCCCCGTACACCTCGGTGGACGCCCGCTCGTACAGCCCGAGGGCGGCCGGGGCGTCGCCCCGGTGCGCGGCGACGTTCCCGAGGAATCCCAGTGCCTCCGCGGTCCGGGTGGCGAGCCGGTCCTCGCCGCGCCGGGGCTCGGTGAACGCCAGCACCTCACCGGCCGTCTCCTCGAGGTCCGCGACCGCGGCCTCGTGCGCCTCCTCGTCCTGCGCCCGCAGCATCCGCTGCTCGGCGATCCGGGCCCGGCAGATCAGGACACCGGCCGCCTGCCGGGCGGTGGCCCCGCCCGCGGCGTGCAGCGCGAGTGCCTGCTCCACCAGCGGTGCGATCAGGGCCGCCGCCTCATCGGCCTCCCCGTCCAGCGCCCGGGCGAACACGCTCCTGGCCCGTGCCGCGACGGCCTCGCCCGCGTCGCCCCCGGCCTCGTACAGACCGGCCGCCTTCCCGAACCCCACCGCGGCCTCGGCGGGCGGACAGGTGCCGTCCATCGCGAGGTGGTCCTCCAGGTTCGCCCGGTCCAGGGGCGCGAGGTCCGCCCCCTCGTCCCCGGCCCGCTCGCCCACCGCCTGCCAGGCCTCCCGGGCCTCGGGGCGCTGCGCCTCGGACAGCCGGTACGCCTCGGCGAGCAGTGCGGCCAGGTCCGGCGCCTCCGCCGCGGGGGCCGCTGCCACAGGACGTACGGGGGAGGGCGCGGCGCTCACCGGCCGCACGGCCCGTACACCCAGTGGCAGCCGGTCGAGCAGCGGGACCCGGTCCAGGCGTTCGCGCACCTCCTGGCTCACGTGCGCGTTGCCGTTGCGCTCGTCGAAGCGGGCGGCGAGGGCGAGCGCCCGGGCCCGGGCCTCGACGGCGAGCGACGCGGCCGTCCACTCGGTCCCCGCCGGACCGGGCACCGCCTGACCGCCGTGGCCGAGCGCGACCAGCCGGTCCATGAGCAGGGCGGTCACGGTCAGGAAGCTCATCAGGCTGCCCGGGTTGCCGCTGTCGGTGAAGTACGCCGGCCGCTCCCCGAGGATCTCCAGGCCCCGCGCCTCGTTGCCGGTCAGCGCGCAGAACTCGATGTGCAGGCCGGCCGAGTAGCGCATGCTCTCCATCGTCCGGACCATCCGGTACCCGCGCAGATGGTGCGCCCGCGCCTGCTCCGCGCGGCCCGTCCGCAGCAGCGGCAGCAGGGAGGCCGCCAGCACGGCGTGCGGCTCGTGCGCACAGACGTGCTCGCCGTCCAGCACCGGCGCCCAGGTCTTCAGCGCCTCCTCGTCCCGGCCGCTCCACACCTGCCAGGAGCCCTGGCCGTGCAGCTCGCAGGCGTGGCAGTTGGCCATCCGGTCCCGGTCGGCGGCCAGCCAGGCGGTGAACGCCCGCTCGCCCCGCTCCCGGTCGCCCAGGTGCTGGGCGATCCCCAGCTCGCCCTGGCACACGGCCCGCTCCGAGTGGCCGGCCAGCCGGTAGCGGTGCGCCATCTCCGCCTGCCACTTCTCGATCGAGGCGAGCGGGATGTGCGGCTGGTCGGTCATCGAGCTGGAGACCCACTTGAACATCCAGAACAGATGGTGGGTCATGACATCGCTGAACTCGCCCGGCTGTTCGTCCCACATGCGCAGCAGCCGCGCGAACGGGACGAACATCTTGTCCTTCTCGGAGCTGTAGTTGTAGACCTGCAGCTGATGGACCAGGGCCTCGATCAGCAGCCCGGCGTCCCCGCACTGCTCGGCCTCGGCCAGCAGCCGCTCCGCGCGGGCATTGCGCGCGGGCCCCTCCGGTTCGTCCTGGTTGTCCCGCAGGGCCTGGCGGATCGTCTCGGCGTCGGCGCTCATCGGCCGTCCTCCTGGGGGTTCACGGGCGGTATGCGGTCGGTTCCGGGCGGCGCGACCGGGGGCGCGGCCCACTCCAGGAGCCCCAGGAACGCACGGTTCAGCAGCGCGGAGTCGGCCGGCCGCAGCGGCCGTTGCGCCATCAGCAGGGCCTGCCCGTACAGCGCCTCCGTCGCGGTCGCGGCCAGCTCCGGGGTGTCCAGCGCACCGATCCGCCGGATCAGCGGATTGAGCTGGTTCAGTACGAGCCGGGCGCGCGGCGCGCTCCCGCGCAGCGAGCCCAGGATGCCCGCCCACAGGTCGTCCGCCTGCTCCTCGGCCTCCGCCCTGGCCTGCTCGTGACGGGCCGACCGGTCGTCCAGGTGCAGCGCGGGCGTGGTCACCGGGTGGAAGGCGCGCAGCACCACGTCGCAGCCCAGCGGGTCGAGCCGGGCGCGCGCCGCCGCCAGGAACGGGCCGAGCGCCAGCTCCTCGCGCGGGTCGACGGCGTCCAGATGCGCGGTCACCGTGTCCGCGTCCAGCTCCGCGACCACCGTCCCGGGCCGGGCCGCGGGCAGCCGCTCGACCAGTTCGGTGTCGTACGTGTAGCCGCCGTTGACCACCCCGATGCCCTGCGCGGACGCGATCGGCGCGACCTGCCGGAACTCCTCCACGGACCGCGTGAAGTGCACCACCGGGTGGCGCCGGGCGAACTCCTCCAGCGACAGCCGCCCGTCCGTCGTCTCGAACGGCAGCCACGGCAGCATCGTCCGCCACATCGCGTCGTCGTGCCGGGCCAGCGACTTCACGCCCAGGTGGTGCACGGCGAGGAACTGCGCCAGCCGCTCCGGATCACCCGCGGCGAGACCCGTGAGCCACTCCCTGATCCGGTCGCCCAGCGCGTCCCGTACGGCCGCCAGCGTCTCGTCCGCGTACAGCGCCTCCCGCGAGGCCGTCGGCCGCAGGCTGTCCGTGTCGATCACGCACCGCACGAAGAACGCCCACTCGGGCAGCAGTTCGTCCGCCCGGTCCGTCAGCAGCATGCCCTTGAGATGGACCCGGTGGCCCGCCCGCTGCGCCGGGCTGACCGCCGACGGCAGGACGTGCGCCACCCCGCGTATACCGGCGAGCGGCAGCGCGAGGTCGATCGTGTCGAGCGGGGTGAAGCCGAACTGCTCGTGGCAGTGGCGCGCCAGCGCCACCCGCCGAGCGGCCGGGCTCGGATACGGCCGGTCCCACACCGCCGGCAGCGCCGTGACGGCCGCCTCGCCGACCCGGACGTCGTACGGCAGCAGCGAACCGAAGTCACGGGCCAGCGACAGCACCCGCTCCTCCGTCAGCCACTCGCCGCTGCCCGGCCGGGCCGTCAGCAACACGGTCGTCCCCGGCTCGGGGCGCGCGCTGTCGGGCAGCGTACGGACGGTGTACGAACCGTCGTCCCGCGCGCACCACTCCACGGGCGGCTGCCCGGGCGTGCGCGCGGACCGGCTCACCACCCGGATCTCGGCGGCCACCACGAAGCACGCCAGCAGCCCGATGCCGAACTGGCCCAGGAACCCGGCACGCGCCGAGGCGAGACCCTCGGCACCGTCCCGCTTGGAGCTGCGGCCGATCGTGGCGAGCAGGCTGTGCACATCGGCCTCGGTCAGGCCGATGCCGCTGTCCTCCACTCGCAGCCGGCCGTCCTGCGCGTACAGCCGCACCAGCGCGGGCGCGTCCGGCTCCTCGGCCCGGCGGGCGGTGATGGCGTCGACGGCGTTCTGCAGCAGCTCGCGCAGATAGACGCGCGGCGAGGAGTAGAGGTGATGGGAGAGAAGGTCGACAAGGCCGCGCAGATCCACCTGGAAGGTGTGCGGTTCCCTGGCAACGGCCGGATCAGATGCTGAAGTCTCAGAAGATGTCATCGTCGCAGCGCCGGTGGGGGGACTGACGACGGCGCGGGTCGGGCGATCCCGGTAGGTGATCGCGGACGGGTGGCGTGGGGAGCCGATCCTAGGGTCGCATCACGATTCCGACCAGGAGATTCCGGGGTCCGGCGGCGCCCGGCGGACAACTGTCACTGCCGTGGTGTGCAATGGATCGCGTGTCTGCGTTCGACGAACCCCTGAAGAAGCTGCTCGGCGGCCCCACCGCGAAGGTGATGGCAGAGCACCTCGACCTGCACACGGTCGGTGATCTCCTGCATCACTACCCGCGCCGCTACGAGGAGCGCGGCCGGCTCACGGCGCTGACCGACCTCCCGCTCGACGAGCACGTCACGGTCGTCGCGCAGGTCGCCGACGCCCGCGTCCTCACGTTCAACGGCGGCCGCGGCAAGCGCCTCGAAGTCACCCTCACCGACGGCCACGGCCGGCTCCAGCTCGTCTTCTTCGGCCACGGCGTCCACAAACCGCACAAGGAGCTGCTGCCCGGCCGGCGCGCCATGTTCGCCGGCAAGGTCTCCGTCTTCAACCGCAAGATGCAGCTCGCCCACCCCACCTACCAGCTGCTCGACGCCGACCCCGGGGACGACGCCGAGGCGACCGAGGCCGTGGACGCCTTCGCGGGCAAGCTGCTGCCGATCTACCCCGCCTGCAAGCAGCTCGACTCCTGGCGGATCGCCAAGGCGGTCGACGCCGTGCTGCCCAGCGCCCGGGAAGCCGTCGACCCGCTCCCCGCCTCCCTGCGCGAGGGCCGCGGCTTCACGCCGCTGCCCGAGGCCCTGCTGAAGATCCACCGGCCCGCCACCAAGGCCGACGTGGCGGCGGCCCGGGACCGGCTCAAGTGGGACGAGGCGTTCGTCCTCCAGGTCGCCCTGGCCCGCCGCAGGTACGCCGACACCCAGCTCCCGGCCGTCGCCCGCAGGGCCGCCCCCGACGGCCTCCTCGACGCGTTCGACGCCAAGCTGCCGTTCACGCTCACCGACGGCCAGCAGAAGGTGTCCAAGGAGATCTTCGACGACCTCGCCACCGAGCACCCGATGCACCGCCTCCTCCAGGGCGAAGTCGGGTCCGGGAAGGCGCAGCCCCTCGACTCGCTCGTCCTGACGCCTGCGGGCTTCAGGAGGATGGGGGACGTCTGCGTGGGGGACGAGGTCGTGCTCCCCAACGGGGAGATCAGCTGGGTCGACGGAGTTTTCCCTCAGGGCGAGCGGGACGTATGGCGTCTCGTACTATCCGACGACACCTCCGTGGAATGCGACGACGAACATCTGTGGATCGTCGGAACAAGCTGCGCCTGGTACCGGGGACAAACCCCGAAGGTCATGACGACGCGCGAGATCCGCGCGAACACGTTCAAGGCCAACGGTTCTTCGAAGTGGTACCTCCCGGTGGCCACTCCGGTGGATCTGTCCGATGGCACGGCACCGCCTCTCGACCCTTATCTCTTCGGTCTGCTGCTGGGAGACGGATCCTTCCGGCACAACCTGCGCCTTTCGACGGCCGACGAGGAGACTCTGGCTGCCGTGCGCTCGACTCTGGCCCCGGATCGTGCGGTCACACCGGTTCCCGGCTCGGGCAGTGACTACACCATCGGGCTGGCAGGTCCGAGAGGCGGCACCCGACGGAACCCAGTGATCAGCGTGTTGCGTGAACTCGGTCTCTGGGGGCTCACTTCGCACGACAAGTTCCTGCCCCTCGCCTTCAAGAACACATCGATCAAGAACCGTCTGGCGGTCCTGCAGGGGCTCATGGACACGGACGGGACGGTGGATGCAGACGGCCTGAGCGTGTCGTTCTGTTCGGCCTCCAGGCTGTTGGCCGACGACGTGGCATGGCTGGTTCGCTCGTTGGGAGGACGGGCTCGAGTGCTGCCGAAGAAGGCCGCATTCAACGTCTCGATCGCATTGCCGGACGAGTACGTCCCGTTCCGGCTCGCCCGGAAGTCGCGTCGCATGCGCCCGAGGCCGAAGTACAACACCTTCCGACGGGGAATCCGTGCGGTCGAGTACGTCGGACGCAAGCCTGTGCAGTGCATCAGCGTCGCCGACGCGAGTCATGCCTACGTGACTGATCACTTCACCGTGACGCACAACACCATGGTGGCCCTGCGCGCCATGCTCGCCGTGGTCGACGCCGGCGGCCAGGCCGCGATGCTCGCCCCCACCGAGGTCCTCGCCCAGCAGCACCACCGCTCGATCACCGAGATGATGGGGGAGCTGGCCGAAGGGGGCATGCTGGGCGGGTCCGACCAGGGCACCAAGGTCGTCCTGCTCACCGGGTCCATGGGCACCGCCGCCCGCCGGCAGGCGCTGCTCGACCTGGTAACCGGCGAGGCCGGCGTCGTCATCGGGACGCACGCCCTGATCGAGGACAAGGTCAAGTTCCACGACCTGGGCCTGGTCGTCGTGGACGAGCAGCACCGCTTCGGGGTCGAGCAGCGCGACGCCCTCCGTTCCAAGGGGAAGCAGCCGCCCCACCTGCTCGTCATGACCGCCACCCCCATCCCGCGCACGGTCGCCATGACGGTCTTCGGCGACCTGGAGACCTCCGTCCTCGACCAGCTCCCGGCCGGCCGCTCGCCCATCGCCAGCCACGTCGTCCCCGCCAAGGACAAGCCGCACTTCCTCAGCCGCGCCTGGGAACGCGTCCGCGAGGAGGTGGAGAACGGCCACCAGGCGTACGTGGTCTGCCCCCGCATCGGGGACGACGAGGACGACCCGGGGAAGAAGGGGAAGAAGAAGACGGCCGAGGAGGAGGCGACGGCCGACAAGCGCCCGCCGCTCGCCGTCCTGGAGATCGCCGAACAGCTCGCCAAGGGCCCCCTGCACGGCCTGCGCGTCGAGGTGCTGCACGGCAGGATGCAGCCCGACGACAAGGACGACGTGATGCGCCGCTTCGCCGCCGGCGACGTCGACGTCCTGGTCGCGACCACCGTCATCGAGGTCGGCGTCAACGTCCCCAACGCCACCGCGATGGTCATCATGGACGCCGACCGCTTCGGCGTCTCCCAGCTGCACCAGCTGCGCGGCCGGGTCGGCCGCGGCTCCGCCCCCGGCCTCTGCCTGCTGGTCACCGAGGCCCACGAGGCGAGCCCCGCCCGCGCCCGCCTCGGCGCCGTCGCCGCCACGCTGGACGGCTTCGAGCTCTCCCGTATCGACCTCGAACAGCGCCGCGAGGGCGACGTGCTCGGCCAGGCCCAGTCCGGGGTCCGCTCCTCGCTGCGCGTCCTGAACGTCATCGACGACGAGGAGGTCATCGCCGCCGCCCGCCAGGAGGCCGTCGCCGTCGTCGCCGCCGACCCCGAGCTGGAGCACCTGCCCGAGCTGCGCACCGCCCTGGACGCCCTGCTCGACAAGGAGCGCGAGGAGTACCTGGACAAGGGGTGAACCGGGAGGGCCGCCCGCCCCGGGAAGCCCGCCCCTCCCCGACGCCATATCGTGGGAGGTACGGCGCCCACGGCACCCCGAGCGCCGCCCCGACCCGAGGACCAGTCACCCATGACCCGCGTGATCGCAGGCGTGGCCGGCGGACGCCGCCTGGCCGTCCCGCCGGGCACCGGCACCCGGCCCACATCCGACCGCGCACGCGAGGGCCTGTTCTCCACCTGGCAGGCGCTCCTGGGCACCCTGGACGGCATCCGGGTCGCCGACCTCTACGCCGGCTCCGGCGCCGTCGGCCTCGAAGCCCTCTCCCGGGGCGCCGCCCACGCCCTGCTCGTCGAGGCCGACGCCAAGGCCCTGCGCACCGTCAAGGACAACGCCCGCACCCTGGGCCTCCCCGGCACCGAGGTCCGAGGCGGCAAAGCGGAACAGATCGTGACGGGCCCGGCACCCGCGGAGCCGTACGACGTGGTCTTCCTGGATCCGCCGTACGCCGTCACCGACGACGATCTTGGCGAGATCCTCCTCACACTCCGTGCCCAGGGGTGGCTCACGGGCGACGCGCTCGTCACCGTGGAACGCAGCACCAGAGGCGGAGAATTCAGCTGGCCCAAGGGTTTCGAGCCATTGCGGGCCCGTCGCTACGGCGAGGGAACGCTTTGGTACGGTCGCGCCGCCGCTACGTGCGAAGACGCACGATGACCGGACCGGAGAGCGAGGGAATCAAGTTGCGCCGCGCCGTATGCCCGGGGTCGTTCGACCCCATCACCAACGGACATCTCGACATCATCGGCCGAGCGTCGAAGCTGTACGACGTCGTGCACGTCGCGGTGATGATCAACCAGTCCAAGAAGGGCCTGTTCACGGTCGACGAGCGGATCGACCTCATCCGCCAGGTCACCGCGGAGTTCGGCAACGTCCAGGTCGAGGCCTTCCACGGCCTCCTCGTCGACTTCTGCAAGCAGCGCGACATCCCGGCGATCGTGAAGGGCCTGCGGGCCGTCAGCGACTTCGACTACGAACTCCAGATGGCCCAGATGAACAACGGGCTCTCCGGCGTCGAAACGCTCTTCGTGCCGACCAACCCCACCTACAGCTTCCTGTCCTCCTCCCTGGTCAAGGAGGTGGCGACCTGGGGTGGCGACGTCTCCCACCTGCTGCCGCCGGTCGTCCAGGAGGCCCTGACCGAACGCCTCGCGCAGTCCTGAGCCACTGACAGCACGTCAGCCGTACGCACCGCAGGTGTCGGGCGGGCGCCGACTGGCCGTACAGTCGTCCCGTCCGTCTCCAACCGGCAGTAGAGAGTGGCGAGCACACGGTGGACGTGCAGAAGAAGCTCGACGAGATCGTCGACACGGTCGGGAACGCCCGGTCCATGCCCATGTCGGCGTCCTGCGTGGTCAACCGCGCCGAACTGCTCGCGATGCTCGAAGAGGTGCGCGAGGCCCTGCCCGGCTCGCTCGCCCAGGCCGCCGAGGTCATCGGCGGCCACGAGCAGCTCGTCGAACAGGCCCGCCAGGAGGCCGGCCGCATCATCGAGAACGCCCACGCCGAGCGCACCGCCCTGATCTCCGACACCGAGATCGCCCGGCGCTCCCAGGCCGAGGCCGACCGGATCCTCACCGAGGCCCGCAAGGAGGCCGACGAGGTCCGCGCCGACGCCGACGAGTACGTCGACAGCAAGCTCGCCAACTTCGAGGTCGTCCTCACCAAGACCATCGGCTCCGTCGACCGCGGCCGCGAGAAGCTCCTCGGCCGCGGCCAGGGCTTCGACGAGCAGGGCTACGAGGACCCCGACTTCGCCGAGGCCCCGGAGCGCAGCGCCGACCCGGAGACGCTCAGGCAGCGCGCCGACGCGTACGTGGACACCAAGTTCGGCGCCTTCGAGGCGGTGCTCGCCAAGACCCTGGAGGCCGTCGGCCGGGGCCGGCAGAAGCTGCACGGCCGGGTCGCCACCGACGAGCTCGGCGCGCACATCGCCGCCCAGGACGCGGCCGGTGAGCAGGGGCACACCAGCGACGAGGACCACTGGGCCGGACTGGCCGAGGTGGCCGCCCCGCAGCCGCTCCAGATCCCGCACCAGGCCGAGCCGCAGTACGGCCGGCCGGAACCGCAGTACGCACAGGGCTACGGCTATCAGGACCAGCCGCAGCAGGAGGCGTACCAGAACCAGCCGCAGCAGGACGCGTATCAGAACCAGCCGCAGCAGGACGCGTACCAGGACCAGCACGCCCAGCAGGATGTCTACGGCTACCAGCAGCAGCCCGACCCGTACGCCGCCTACCAGCAGCAGGGCTACGACCAGGGCCAGGCGCAGCACGCGATGCAGGCCCAGGGCGGCTACGAGGCCTGGCAGCAGCCCGTCCAGTCCCAGCAGCCCCTCCAGCAGCACGGCGAGGGCGCCCTGGACGAGACCAGCCTGTTCGACACCAGCATGATCGACCTGGACCAGCTGCGCCGGTACGAACAGGAGCGCTGACCGGCCGGCCGGGGATACGTCCGGGCCCGGATTGGGAGCTGGGCGGTGCGTCCAGTATCCTGGCTCTTCGGTCGCGCGTATGTCCGCGATCCCGGCTGCCCGCTTCGACTCCGGACCGGTCGGCCCCTCCCACACCACGCGTGACGCGTTCGATCCGAAAGCAGGAAAAGCCCTGAACGGCCAGCTCGACCACCGAAACCCCCTCGTGTTCGACACGCACGAGCTGGGCCGGCGTCCGGGTGCCATGAAGCGGCTGACCCGCACGGCGGACGCCCCCGCCGATCTCGGGATCGCCGACGTCATCGGAGTCCCCGAGGGCGCTCCGGTGAAGCTCGACCTCCGTCTCGAATCCGTCATGGAGGGCGTGCTCGTCACCGGGACCGCCCGTGCGGCGGTCGAGGGGGAGTGCGTAAGGTGTCTGGAGCCGCTGAACCGCGAGGTCGAGGCGGACTTCCAGGAGATGTTCTCGTACCCTGACGCCGATGACCGGAACCACGGCAAGCCCGCGGACCCGGTCGACGACGCCGAGGACGACGAGGACAGGCTTTTTCTCGAGGACGGCTTGTTCGACCTCGAGCCGGTGCTGCGTGATGCGGTGGTGCTCGCACTGCCGATGCAGCCGGTGTGCAAGGAATCCTGTGCCGGTCTGTGCTCCGAGTGCGGAGTCGGGCTGGACGAGAATCCCGGCCACCACCATGATGCCGCCGACGCTCGTTGGGCGGCACTGCAAGGACTCGCCGAGACCATTCAGGACGGCGAGAAGGACAACATGGGCGGCGCCGCACCCGGCGTCGACAAGAAGCAGGAGAAGTAGCCGTGGCTGTTCCGAAGCGGAAGATGTCGCGCAGCAACACGCGCCACCGCCGGTCGCAGTGGAAGGCTGCGGTCCCCACCCTGGTTTCGTGCGAGCGCTGCCAGGAGCCGAAGCTGCAGCACATCGCGTGCCCCAGCTGCGGCACGTACAACAAGCGCCAGGTCCTCGAGGTCTGAGCGGCTGGTGAGAGGCCCGATGTCTGAGTTGTCCCACGCCAAGAAGCAGGCAGACAACGTCAACACAGCCTCGTCCCACACGCTTCTGGAAGGGCGGCTCGGGTACCAACTCGAGTCCGCCCTTCTGGTGCGTGCGCTGACCCACCGTTCGTACGCGTACGAGAACGGCGGTCTGCCCACCAACGAGCGACTGGAGTTCCTCGGGGACTCCGTGCTCGGCCTGGTGGTCACGGACACGCTGTACCGCACCCACCCCGACCTGCCCGAAGGCCAGCTGGCCAAGTTGCGGGCCGCGGTGGTCAACTCGCGTGCGCTTGCTGAGGTGGGCCGCGGCCTAGAACTCGGCTCCTTCATCCGGCTCGGCCGCGGTGAAGAGGGCACGGGTGGCCGGGACAAGGCTTCCATCCTCGCCGACACCCTTGAAGCGGTGATCGGCGCGGTCTATCTCGATCAGGGCCTCGATGCGGCATCGGAGCTGGTCCACCGGCTCTTCGATCCGCTGATCGACAGGTCCTCGAACCTCGGCGCCGGCCTGGACTGGAAGACCAGCCTCCAGGAGCTCACCGCGAGCGAGAGCCTCGGAGTCCCCGAGTACCTCGTCACGGAGACCGGCCCGGACCACGAGAAGACCTTCACCGCTGCCGCCCGCGTCGGTGGTGTCTCGTACGGCACCGGCACCGGCCGTAGCAAGAAGGAAGCGGAGCAGCAGGCGGCGGAGTCCGCCTGGCGCGAGATCAGCGCCGCCGCGGAAGCGCGGGGGGCGGCGGCGAAGGCCGCTGCCGACGGAGGGGCCGCCGACACCCCTGCCGACCCGTCGCCGTCCACGGACGTCGCTCCGGCCTGACCTGCGAGAACCCCCCGGTGCCGCCGTGCACCGGGGGGTTCTCCGTGTCCGTGTACCCCCGTCGCGTCCCACCCCAGGAGCCGTCCGTGCCCGAACTGCCCGAGGTCGAAGTCGTCCGCCGAGGTCTGGAGCGCTGGGTCGCCGGACGGACCGCCGGTGAGGTCGAGGTCCTGCACCCGCGCGCGGTCCGCCGCCACCTCGCGGGCGGCGTGGACTTCGCGGCCCGGCTGACCGGGGCGCGGTTCGGGACCGCGATGCGCCGGGGCAAGTACCTCTGGGTGCCGCTCGACGAGGAGGCCGGCTCGCTCCTGGGCCACCTCGGCATGAGCGGCCAGCTCCTCGTCCAGCCCGAGGGGGCGCCCGACGAGAAGCACCTGCGGATCAGGATCAGGTTCGCCGACGCGGTCGGCACCGAGCTCCGCTTCGTCGACCAGCGCACGTTCGGCGGCCTCTCGCTCCACGAGAACACCCCCGACGGACTGCCCGACGTCATCGCGCACATCGCCCGCGACCCCCTGGACCCGGCCTTCGACGACGCCGCCTTCCACACGGCGCTCCGGCTGCGCCGCACCACGGTCAAGCGCGCCCTGCTCGACCAGTCGCTGATCAGCGGGGTCGGCAACATCTACGCGGACGAGGCGCTCTGGCGTGCCCGGCTCCACTACGACCGGCCGACCGCGACGCTCACCCGCCCCAAGTCCGCCGAACTGCTCGGCCACGTCCGCGACGTCATGGACGCGGCGCTGGCCCAGGGCGGCACCAGCTTCGACAGCCTCTACGTGAACGTGAACGGCGAGTCGGGCTACTTCGACCGGTCGCTCGACGCCTACGGCCGCGAGGGCGAGCCCTGCCACCGCTGCGGTACGGCGATGGCGCGACGCCCCTGGATGAACCGGTCCAGCTACTACTGCCCCCGCTGCCAGCGCCCGCCGCGCGTCGCGCCCTAGTCTTCGCGGGCCTCGTCGTAGCGCGCGCGGGCCGCGAGGACCTCGGGCATCCGGCCCTCGACGAAGTGGATGAGGCCGAGCAGCCGCTCCGCGACCTCCTGGCCCAGCGGCGTCAGCTCGTAGTCGACGCGGGGCGGATTGACGAGCTGGGCCTCGCGGTGCACCAGACCGTCGCGCTCCAGCGCGTGCAGGGTCTGGGACAGCATCTTCTCGCTCACCCCGTCGACCCGGCGGCGCAGCGCGTTGAAGCGCAGGCTCTCCTCGTACAGGGCGCCGAGCGTGAGGGCGCCCCAGCGGCCGGTGGCGTGTTCCAGCAGGCCGCGCGAGGGGCACTGCTTGGAGAACACGTCGAAGGGCAGGTCGTCCGTCGCCGACGTCTCCGGTGCGGTGCTCTGGTCCATGAAACCAGCGTACGCCCGCACAGCGCTTTCCCTGAGTCAGTGCGATCCTGGGGAGAGCGAGTGGGGCGTACGGGTGGTGCGTACGGCGGTGGCGCGGGTCAGAAGCCGAAGTCCTGGGTCCACCAGGGGCCGCCGGCCCCGAAGTGGACGCCCACGCCGAGCGTCTTGTAGTCGCAATTGAGAATGTTTGCTCGGTGGCCGTCGCTGTTCATCCAGGCGTCCATCACGGCCTGCGCGTCGGCCTGGCCGCGGGCGATGTTCTCGCCGCCGAGGCCCGGGACACCGGCCGCGTCCGCCCGGTCCCACGGGGTTTTGCCGTCCGGGTCCGTGTGGTCGAAGAAGCCGCGCGTCGCCATGTCGTCGCTGAAGTTCTGGGCGAGCGAGGCCAGCGACGAGCTCGCCGTGACCGGGCTGCACCCGACCTTGCCGCGCTCCTCGTTGACCAGGGCCAGGATCGCGGCCTGGGCCGAGGCGGCGGTGGCGCTCGGCGTGCTGCTCTTCGAGGGGGCCGGTGCGGAGGACTTCGGGGCGGCCGGCGCCGAGGTCTTCGCGGCATTTGTGGCCGCGGCCTTCGGCGCCGAGGAGGAGGGCGCGGCCGTCTCCTTCTTCTTGGGCGACGTCGTCTTCCCGGCGGCGGACTTCTTCCCGGCCGGCGACTTGGACGGCGCGGCCGGCTTCGCGTGCGAGGCGGAAGGGGAGGCCGACGCGGACGCCGAGTGCGAGGCGGCGGGCGAGGCCGACTCCGACGGGTCCGACGTGGCGGAACGCGACTTCTTCGGTGCCGCGGAGCGGTCGGTGCCGCGGCTCGCGGTGGCCGAAGCGGAGGAGCGGTCGGCGGGCGAGGTGGTCGCGCCGCCCTGGGTGAGCAGGTCCGGGGCGGCCTGGGACCGCACCTGGTCGGCGGCCGGACCGCCGCCCACGGTGTAGCTGTCGCCGCCGGGCAGCAGACCCGAGGCCACGGCGACCGCTCCGACGGCCATGGCCGCCGAGACGCCTATCAGTCCGGTGCGCACGGGGATCGCCGACCGCTTCCTGCGGCCTGCCCCCCGGTGCCGGCCCGCGGCCCCGTCCACCTGTTCCTCAGCGGCGGGGGCTGCGGCGCCGCGTCGATGGCGTCCCATCTGCTGTGCCCTTCTGACGACCTGGACGCCGTTTTCGACGCCACCATGCTCACCCGAACGAGTGAAGCTTTTGCGAGGGGACTGTACGCCATGGCGTTTCGCCGACAAGTGCTCCGAAAGCATGTGGCCAGTTAGCGTTCGGGCATGAACGAAGATGTACGACTCACCGCTTGGGTACGCGGCCGAGTACAGCAAGTAGGGTTCCGCTGGTTCACCAGGGCAAACGCTTTGGAGATCGGGGGCCTCACCGGTTTCGCCCTCAATCTCGACGACGGCAGGGTGCAGGTCGTGGCCGAGGGCCGGCGTGAGAATTGCCACCGTCTTCTGGACTGGCTGCGCTCGGACGACACACCCGGCCGCGTCGACGGCGTCACTGAGATCTGGGACACGCCGCGCGGTGGATACGAGGGATTCGCGATCCGCTGAGAAGGCCTGCGGACGGGCCTTTGAAAGGGTCCGTATCCGGCCCGTGTCCGATGCGCGGCGAGGGGTGACCACGGGCGCCCCCGTCGCGCGTACACATGAAATGACCTGCGGAATGTTCCGATGGTTGCCAAGATTCGGCTGGCATGTCAGGCTGCCGCCCAAAGGATGATCTCCGTACCCCTGAGGGCCCCGTCGGAGAGTCGCGCCGCATGATCGTCTCGCCGCGCGCCCCCGGGACGCCCGCGTCTGCGGGGTGTGATCGTGTTGACCGTCAAACTTTTTGGTGAGACTCTGAAATCCCCGCGCACCTTAGCTGTTCGGCAGAGCTGGTAGGCAGCAGAACAGCAGTGACAACAGAGCACTGCCGAGCACCGCGGGTGCGATCCCTCACGACCCACACCGCATCGGTCGGTCACTCATTGTGGAGGACCATCCATCATGGCAAAGGCGCTTCTCGGTTATGTCGGCGGTTCCGACCCGCGACTCCTCGCCGAGATGCGACGGCTCCAGCAGCGCGTCCAGGACCTCGAATCCGAGCTCGTACGGATTCAGGACGAGAACGACGCGCTCAACGCCGCCGCCCAGCACCAGTCGCTGCTCGACAGCATCGACATCGACGTACCCCAGGCGGAGCCGGCGCTCACCTGACCCGGCCTGAAGGCCCCCAGGGGCCGGTCGGGCCACGCGCCGATCGCACGGGCACATCGCCGGATCACCACCGGATCATTGAGGATCAATACCGCAGGCCGGAGCATTGCCGGATTGCGTTGATCCGCGTCTCCTCCGCCTCGTCATTGATCCGGTAAAGCACGTCCGCATGCCCGGCTGCCTGTGCGACGACAACTGTTCCGCAGAATTACAGGGGACGCTTCGGCGTCCCTTCTTTCTTTTCCCCCGGACTCGCGCAGGTCCCGCCCCGGACGTACACCCCTTCCCTTACCGTCTGATGTGCCCTGCACCTTCAGCGGCGAAACCGAGAGTGAAAGGTAGAGTCCGGCGGCGTGCACCTCAAGGCCCTGACCCTGCGCGGTTTCAAGTCGTTCGCCTCCGCCACGACCCTGCGCTTCGAACCCGGTATCACCTGCGTCGTCGGGCCCAACGGATCGGGCAAGTCCAATGTGGTGGACGCGCTCTCCTGGGTCATGGGGGAACAGGGCGCGAAATCGCTGCGCGGCGGCAAGATGGAGGACGTGATCTTCGCCGGGACCACCGGCCGGCCGCCGCTGGGCCGCGCCGAGGTCTCGCTGACCATCGACAACTCCGACGGCGCCCTGCCCATCGAGTACGCCGAGGTCACCATCACGCGGATCATGTTCCGCAACGGCGGCAGCGAATACCAGATCAACGGCGACACCTGCCGGCTGCTCGACATCCAGGAACTCCTCTCCGACTCCGGCATCGGCCGCGAGATGCACGTCATCGTCGGCCAGGGCCAGCTGGACTCCGTCCTGCACGCCGACCCGATGGGGCGCCGCGCCTTCATCGAGGAGGCGGCCGGGGTCCTCAAGCACCGCAAGCGCAAGGAGAAGGCGCTGCGGAAGCTGGACGCGATGGGGGCGAACCTGGCCAGGGTCCAGGACCTCACCGACGAGCTGCGGCGGCAGCTGAAACCGCTGGGCCGGCAGGCGGCCGTGGCCCGCCGGGCCGCTGTCATCCAGGCCGACCTGCGCGACGCCCGGCTGCGCCTCCTCGCCGACGACCTGGTGACCCTGCGCACCGCCCTGCGCAGCGAGATCGCCGACGAGGCCGCGCTCAGGCAGCGCCGGGAGGCGGCCGAGGCGGAACTCAAGGCGGCCCTCGCCCGCGAGGCCGAACTGGAGGACGCGGTACGTCGGCTGACCCCGCGCCTCCAGCGCGCCCAGCAGACCTGGTACGAGCTGTCGCAGCTGGCCGAGCGGGTACGCGGCACGATCTCGCTGGCCGACGCCCGGGTGAAGAGCGCCACCGCGCCGCCCGAGGAGGAGCGCCGCGGCCGCGACCCCGAGGACATGGAGCGCGAGGCCGCCCGTGTCCGCGAGCAGGAGGCCGAGCTGACCGCGGCCCTGGAGGCGGCGGAGCACGCGCTCGACGACACCGCCTCCCACCGCCAGGAGCTGGAGCGGGAGTTGGCCGCCGAGGAGCGCCGGCTCAAGGACGCCGCCCGCGCCCTGGCCGACCGCCGCGAAGGGCTCGCCCGGCTCCACGGCCAGGTCAACGCCGCCCGCAGCCGCGCCGGTTCGGCCCAGGCGGAGATCGACCGGCTGTCCGCCTCGCGTGACGAGGCGCGGGAGCGGGCCGTCGCGGCCCAGGAGGAGTACGAGCAGCTGAAGGCCGAGGTCGACGGCCTGGACGCCGGCGACACGGAGCTCGGCGAACAGCACGACGCGGCCCGGCGCGAGCTGAAGGAGGCCGAGGCCGCGCTCTCCCGGGCCCGCGAGGAGGCCACCGCCGCCGAACGGCAGCGCGCCGCCGTCGCCGCCCGGCACGACGCGCTGGCCCTCGGGCTGCGGCGCAAGGACGGTACGGGGGCGCTGCTCGGCGCCCGCGACCAGCTCGCCGGCCTGCTCGGCCCCGCCGCCGAACTGCTGACCGTGGCCCCGGGCCACGAGGTCGCGGTGGCGGCGGCACTGGGCGCGGCGGCCGACGCCGTGGCGGTCGCGGACCCGGCCACGGCGGCGGAGGCGATCCGGCTCCTGCGCAAACAGGACGCGGGCCGCGCGGCGCTGCTGCTGGGTGGGCCGGCGCGGGCCGCCATCGGGGACGGCGACGCGACCGGGCACGTACCCGGCCAGGGCACCTCCGCACACCCGCCGCACCACGGGGCCGCCACGCACGTCGCGCTTCCCGGCCCGGGCCCGGAGGGCGGGGGAGCAGCGGAGGCCGCAGCGGCGACGCGGGCGCCGGACCCCGTACACACCGTGCGGGGCCTCGCCCCCACCGGCGGCTCCGCCGCCCCCGTCGCCGACCTGGTCACCGGCCCCGTCGAACTGGTGGCCGCTGTCCGCAGGCTGGTGCGGGACATGGTGGTCGTCGCGACCCTGGAGGACGCCGAGGACCTGGTCGCCGGGCATCCCGGGCTGACCGCGGTGACCGCCGAGGGCGATCTGCTCTCCGCCCACTTCGCGCACGGCGGTTCCGCCGGGGCGCCCAGCCTGCTCGAAGTGCAGGCGTCCGTGGACGAGGCGGCCGCCGAGCTCGACGGGCTGGCCGTGCGCTGCACCGGACTCGCCGAGGCCCAGCGGCTCGCGGCCGAGCGGCGGACCGCTTCGGCGGCGCTCGTCGAGGAGCTGGGGGAGCGGCGCCGGGCCGTCGAGCGGGAGCGGTCCGGGGTGGCCCAGCAGCTCGGCCGCCTGGCCGGCCAGGCGCGGGGCGCCGCCGGTGAGGCCGAGCGCATGGACGCCTCCGCCGCCCGGGCCCAGGAGGCGCTGGAGCGGGCCACCGAGGAGGCGGAGGAGCTGGCCGAGCGGCTGCTCGTCGCCGAGGAGGCGGCCGGGGACGGTGCCGACGACGAACCGGACACCGCCGTGCGCGACCGACTCGCTGCCGACGGCGCCAACGCCCGCCAGACCGAGATGGAGGCCCGCCTCCAGGTCCGCACCCACGAGGAACGCGTCAAGGCGCTAGCCGGGCGCGCCGACTCCCTGGACCGGGCCGCGCGCACCGAGCGCGAGGCGCGGTCCAGGGCCGAGCAGCGGCGCGCCCGGCTGCGCCACGAGGCGGAGGTGGCCGCTGCCGTGGCCTCGGGTGCCCGGCAGCTGCTGGCGCACGTCGAGGTGTCCGTCGTACGGGCGGAGCAGGAGCGGGTGGCGGCCGAGGCGTCGAAGGGCGAGCGGGAGCGGGAGCTGGCGGCCGAGCGGCTGCGGGGCCGCGACCTCAAGGGGGAGCTCGACAAGCTGACGGACTCGGTGCACCGGGGCGAGGTGCTCGGTGCCGAGAAGCGGCTGCGGATGGAGCAGCTGGAGACGAAGGCGCTGGAGGAGCTGGGCGTCGAGCCGGCCGGTCTGGTCGCGGAGTACGGCCCCGACCAGCCGGTGCCGCCGTCCCCGCCCGCCGAGGGCGAGGAGCTGCCGGAGGACCCGGAGCATCCCCGTAACCAGCCCAGGCCCTTCGTCAGGGCCGAGCAGGAGAAGCGGCTCAAGTCGGCCGAACGGGCGTACCAGCAACTCGGGAAGGTGAATCCGCTCGCCCTCGAAGAGTTCTCCGCGCTGGAGGAGCGGCACAAGTTCCTCTCCGAGCAGTTGGAGGACCTGAAGAAGACCCGGGCCGATCTGCTCCAGGTCGTCAAGGAGGTCGACGAGCGGGTGGAGCAGGTGTTCACGGAGGCGTACCGGGACACCGCGCGCGAGTTCGAGGGCGTCTTCTCGCGGCTCTTCCCGGGCGGTGAGGGGCGGCTGATCCTCACCGATCCCGGCAACATGCTGGCCACCGGTGTGGACGTCGAGGCCCGGCCGCCGGGCAAGAAGGTCAAGCGGCTCTCCCTGCTGTCCGGCGGGGAAAGGTCCCTGACGGCGGTGGCGTTGCTGGTCTCGATCTTCAAGGCGAGGCCGAGTCCGTTCTATGTGATGGACGAGGTCGAGGCGGCGCTCGACGACACGAACCTCCAGCGGCTGATCCGGATCATGGAGGAGCTCCAGGAGAGCTCGCAGCTCATCGTGATCACGCATCAGAAGCGGACGATGGAGGTCGCCGACGCGCTGTACGGCGTCTCGATGCAGGGCGACGGCGTCTCCAAGGTGATCAGCCAGCGTCTTCGCTGAGCGCGGGGGTACCCGAGTGGTGGCGGGGCCGATGTTGTGCGCCACTTGAGATCAGTTCACCCATGTCCGATGCCGCGGCCCCGCGCCAGGGAGGCCTTACGTGACCAGTACATCGCCAGGACCAGGACCGGAGTCCGGGGCCCGATCGGCCCATCCGGACCACCTCGGCCATGTCATCTTCATCACCGCCGCGGCCGCGATGGGCGGCTTCCTGTTCGGCTACGACAGCTCCGTGATCAACGGGGCGGTCGAGGCGATCCGCCACCGGTACGACATCGGCTCCGGCACGCTCGCCCAGGTCATCGCCATCGCGCTGATCGGCTGCGCGATCGGCGCCGCCACGGCCGGCCGCATCGCCGACCGCATCGGGCGCATCCGCTGCATGCAGATCGCCGCCGTCCTGTTCACCATCAGCGCCGTGGGCTCCGCGCTCCCGTTCGCGCTCTGGGACCTGGCGATGTGGCGCATCATCGGCGGCTTCGCGATCGGCATGGCCTCGGTGATCGGCCCGGCGTACATCGCCGAGGTCTCGCCGCCCGCCTACCGGGGCCGGCTCGGCTCGTTCCAGCAGGCCGCGATCGTCATCGGCATCGCCATCTCCCAGCTCGTCAACTACGGCATCCTGCAGCTCGCCGACGGCGACCAGCGCGGCAAGATCGGCGGGCTCGAGGCCTGGCAGTGGATGCTCGGGGTGATGGTCGTGCCCGCCATCCTCTACGGGCTGCTCTCGTTCGCCATCCCCGAGTCGCCGCGCTTCCTGCTCTCCGTCGGCAAGCGGGAGCGGGCCCGGGAGATCCTCGAAGAGGTCGAGGGCAAGGACGTCGACCTCGACGCGCGCGTCGAGGAGATCGAGACCGCGATGCGCCGGGAGCACAAGTCCACCTTCAAGGACCTGCTCGGCAGCCGCTTCGGCTTCCTGCCCATCGTCTGGGTCGGCATCGGCCTCTCGGTGTTCCAGCAGCTCGTCGGCATCAACGTGGCGTTCTACTATTCGGCGACCCTGTGGCAGTCCGTCGGCATCGACCCCACCGACTCCTTCTTCTGGTCGTTCACCACGTCGATCGTCAACATCATCGGTACCGTCATCGCGATGATCCTGGTGGACCGCGTCGGCCGCCGTCCGCTCGCCCTCGTCGGCTCCTGCGGCATGGCCGTCGCCCTCGCCTTCGAGGCGTGGGCCTTCTCCGCCGACCTGGTCGACGGCAAGCTCCCGACCGCCCAGGGCGCGGTCGCCCTCGCCGCCGCCCACGTCTTCGTTCTCTTCTTCGCCCTGTCGTGGGGTGTGGTGGTCTGGGTCTTCCTCGGCGAGATGTTCCCCAACCGCATCCGCGCCGCCGCGCTCGGCGTCGCCGCCTCGGCGCAGTGGATCGCCAACTGGGCGATCACCGCGAGCTTCCCGAGCCTCGCCGACTGGAACCTCTCGGCCACGTACATCATCTACGCCTGCTTCGCCACGCTCTCGATCCCGTTCGTCATCAAGTTCGTGAAGGAGACCAAGGGCAAGACGCTGGAGGAGATGGGCTGACTCCCCGCCGCCCCTCCTCGGAACCGTACGGCCCCGCTCGCACCGGACGAGCGGGGCCGTACGCGGCTCAGCCGGCGGCCGCCGGGCGGCCCGGGCGCGGCAGCATCGCGTACAGACCGCCCGAGACGAGCACCGTGACCGCCCAGCCCAGGCCGCTGCGGCCCGGCCAGGTGCCGGCGAGGGGGCCGGTGAACCACTCCGCACCGGTGAACAGCAGCCCCGCCGCGAGACCCGCGGCCCAGGCCGCGACGGCGGACCACGCGACGCCTCCCGCGTACCAGTACGCGCCACCCGGACCGGTGTCCATCAGCGCCACCGGGTCGTACGCGCGGCCGCGCAGCATGTCCGTGACGAACACCCCGATCCAGGCGGAGAACGTCACCGCGAGCAGATGCAGGAAGGAGACGAACGCCTCGATGAAACTGCTCGCCACCATCATCAGGAGCGCCCCCAGGAACAGGCTGATCGCCGCGTTCACCCCGACGGCCCAGGCGCGCGGAACCGTGAAGCCGAGGGTCTGCGCGGTGAAGCCGGCCGAGTACATCGACAGCGCGTTGATGAGCACCATGCCGCTGACCGCCACGACCAGGTACGGGACGGAGAGCCAGGTCGGCAGCAGTACGCCGATGAACGAGACCGGATCGCTGGTGACGGCGAGCTCCGGCGTACGCACCGCCATCACCGCCCCCATCACCACCAGCGGCACCAGCACCACCAGCGCCCCGCCCACCGTGACCGCGACCATGGCCCGGCCCGGGGCGCCGCGCGGCAGATAGCGGGTGAAGTCCGGCCCGGACGGCGCCCAGCTGATCCCGCCGGCCGTCAGCGTGCCGATCCCCGCGATCACCATCGACACCGGGCCCGGCGGCCGGTCCAGCACCGCGCGCCACGGCACCGACCCGGCCAGATGCACCAGAACGAGCACGCTGAAGGCGCCGAAGAGGTACGCCGACCAGGTGCAGCACACCCGCAGCGCCCGCAGCCCCAGCCCCGACAGCAGAAAGCTGCCCGCGACGAAGGCGAGCAGCGTCGCCATGATCAGCGCGGTCGTGCTCCGGACGCCGAACAGCACATGGCCCACGGTCAGCAGGGCGTACGCCCCGGTGACCGCGTTCATCGTCTCCCAGCCCCACCGCGCCACCCAGATCAGCGCACCGGGCGCCAGATTGCCGCGTTGGCCGAAAACCGCCCGCGACAGCGCCATTCCTGGGGCGCCGCCGCGCTTCCCGGCCACCGAGACGAAACCCACCAGGCCGAACGAGACCAGGGGCGCCACGACCGCCGCCACCAGCACCTGCCGGAAACTCAGCCCGTTCAGCACGACGAGCCCCGCTCCGACGGTGAGGAGCAGCACGGTCATGTTCGCCGTGGCCCAGGTGGGGAAGAGGGCCCGGACCCGGCCGGTCCGCGCCTCGTCGGGCACGGGTTCCAGGCCACGGGTCTCCACGGCCAGGATCGTACCTTTCCGGGATACCGGGCTTAACGAACGGATCGGGACGTACTCCTCCGGCCCTGCCCCGAGCCCGTCCCTTCCCCGATTGCCGGCCCGGGTGACTGATACTGGGTGGGTTATGGAATTCGTCATCCTTGCTGTAGTCATCGCCCTGGTCGCGGTCGGCGTGATCAGCGGGCTCGTGGTCAGCAGCCGCAAGAAGAAGCAGCTGCCCCCGGCGCCGTCGAGCACGCCGCCCCTCACACCTCCCGCCGAGCCCCATGTCGGCGAGGAGGCCGAAGAGCCGCGCGAGGAATCGCGCCGCACCATCGAGGACGTCGCGGCCCCGCCCGCCGAGGCCGCCCCGGAGACCGTGGAGCCCGAGGCGCCCGCCGCCCCCGCGCTCGACGTCCCCGAGCCCACCGCCGGCCGGCTCGTCCGGCTGCGGGCCCGCCTCGCCCGCTCGCAGAACACCCTCGGCAAGGGGCTCCTCGCGCTCCTGTCCCGGGACAACCTCGACGAGGACACCTGGGAGGAGATCGAGGACACCCTCCTCACCGCCGACGTCGGCGTCGCCCCCACCCAGGAACTGGTCGAGCGCCTCCGCGAGCGCGTCCGGGTGCTCGGCACCCGCACCCCCGAGGAGCTGCGCGCCCTGCTGCGCGAGGAACTGCTCACCCTGCTCGGTACCGACTTCGACCGCGCCGTGAAGACGGAGGGCGGTCTCGAGACCCCCGGCGTCGTGATGGTCGTCGGGGTCAACGGCACCGGCAAGACCACCACCACCGGCAAGCTGGCCCGGGTGCTGGTCGCCGACGGCCGCAGCGTCGTGCTCGGCGCGGCCGACACCTTCCGCGCCGCCGCCGCCGACCAGCTCCAGACCTGGGGCGAGCGCGTCGGCGCCCGCACCGTGCGCGGCCCCGAGGGCGGCGACCCGGCGTCCATCGCCTACGACGCCGTCAAGGAGGGCATCGCCGAGGGCGCCGACGTCGTGCTCATCGACACCGCCGGCCGGCTGCACACCAAGACCGGCCTGATGGACGAGCTGGGCAAGGTCAAGCGGGTCGTCGAGAAGCACGGCCCGCTCGACGAGGTGCTGCTCGTCCTCGACGCCACCACCGGGCAGAACGGCCTGGTCCAGGCGCGGGTCTTCGCCGAGGTCGTCGACATCACCGGCATCGTCCTCACCAAGCTCGACGGCACCGCCAAGGGCGGCATCGTCATCGCCGTCCAGCGCGAGCTGGGCGTGCCGGTCAAGCTCGTCGGACTCGGCGAGGGCCCGGACGACCTGGCCCCGTTCGAGCCGGAGGCCTTCGTGGACGCCCTGATCGGGGACTGACCCCCACCGCGCAGCTTCGAAGCCCGGCCGTCTTCGTACGGCCGGGCTTCCTGCTGTCAGGGCGGTACGCGGCTCAGCCGCAGGGCGCCGCCCACCGGTGGCAGAGGTACGCCAGCGTGCCGAGCAGCAGCCGGGCCTCCGGGGGCGTCGCGCTCTCCAGGCCGGGCGGCCGCAGCCAGCGCACCGGTCCGAGCCCGCCCCGGTCGGAGGGCGGCGCCGTGATGTGGCTGCCGGGGCCGAGCGCCCGCAGGTCCAGCCCCGCGTCGTCCCAGCCCATCCGGTACAGCAGCCCGGGGAGCGCCTCGGCCGCGCCCGGCGCCACGAAGAACTGCGCGCGGCCCTGCGGGGTCACCGCGACCGGGCCCAGCGGCAGACCCATCCGCTCCATCCGCACCAGGGCCCGGCGCCCGGCCGCCTCCGCCACGTCGAGCACGTCGAAGCCGCGGCCCACGGGGAGCATCATCGAGGCGCCCGGCACCTCGGCCCAGGCCCGCGCCACCGCGTCGAGCGTGGCCCCCGCGGGCACCTCGCGGGCGAAGTCCAGCGGATGCGCGCCCGGGGCGGCGCAGCCGGTGTCCCCGCAGGAGCAGGCGCCGTCCGCCGCGCGGGCCCCCGGCACGACGGCCCAGCCCCACAGCCCCGTGTACTCAGCCACCGCGGTGCTGCCGGCGGCGGCACGGGCACGACGTCGTGCACCGGTGCGCATCTCGCGGATGCCGATCGTGAAGCCCATGCCCCCTCCAACGGGTCCGGCTCGCCGGTGGTTACGAAGAGGAGCGTGCAACCGTCCGCGCGCCCCCCGGCGCTTCCTTGCGCCGGTACTGATCGCCCCGTCAAGTGAATCGCGGCCCACGGGGGTGGCGTTCAATCGAAGGGGTGGCGAATGGTGGCGATTGCGCAAAGGCCCTCGCCGAGCCGGTGATCGTGGGATTACCGTCGGTACACGAACCGTGGAAGTATGTGCGTCCGCGGGTATGCCGGAGGCAACCCGGTTTTCTGTTCGATCGGGCGCAACACCCGTACGGGCGACATGAGTTCGCGGCATTCTGATAGTGCTTCGCGCGACAGGTATTCGGCGGGATGGGGGCTTATCCGTGAGTGGCAGCGGCGCAGGCGAGACGAATGCCGGCAAGCAGCCGAACGGGCAACTGGGCTCGTGGTTCGTGCGCAGCGGCTGGTCGAAGGGCGAGCTGGCGCGTCAGGTGAACCGCCGGGCGCGTCAGATGGGCGCCCACCACATCAGCACCGACACCTCCCGGGTGCGGCGCTGGCTGGACGGCGAGCAGCCGCGCGAGCCGATCCCGCGCATCCTGTCCGAGCTGTTCTCCGAGCGCTTCGGCAGCGTCGTCGCCGTCGAGGACCTGGGCCTGCGCACCCCGCACCAGGCACCCTCCGTGGCCGGTGTCGACCTGCCGTGGGCGGGGCCGCAGACCGTCGCCCTGCTCAGCGAGTTCTCGCGCAGCGACCTGATGCTCGCCCGCCGCGGCTTCCTCGGCAGCTCCCTCGCCCTTGCCGCGGGTCCCGCCCTCATCGAGCCCATGCAGCGCTGGCTGGTGCCGGTCGTGGGCGCCCCCGCCGCCGAACCGGAACCCGCCACCGTCTCCCGCCGCCCTTCCCGGCTCTCCGGCCCCGAGCTGGACCTGCTGGAGTCGACGACCGCGATGTTCCGCCAGTGGGACGCGCAGTGCGGCGGCGGGCTGCGCCGCAAGGCCGTCGTCGGCCAGCTCCACGAGGTCACCGACCTGCTCCAGGAGCCCCAGCCCGCCGCCACCTCCAAGCGCCTGTTCCGCTGCGCCGCCGAACTGGCCGAGCTGGCCGGCTGGATGAGCTACGACGTCGGCCTCCAGCCCACCGCCCAGAAGTACTTCGTGCTCGCCCTGCACGCCTCCAAGGAGGCCGGTGACAAGCCGCTGGGCTCGTACGTCCTGTCCAGCATGAGCCGCCAGATGATCCACCTCGGCCGCCCGGACGACGCCCTGGAGCTGATCCACCTCGCCCAGTACGGCAGCCGCGACTGCGCGACCCCGCGCACCCAGGCCATGCTGTACGCGATGGAGGCCCGCGCCTACGCCAACATGGGCCAGCCCAGCAAGTGCAAGCGGGCCGTCCGGATGGCCGAGGACACCTTCCTCGACGCCGGGGTCGACGGCGAGCCCGAGCCGGACTGGGTCCGCTTCTTCTCCGAGGCCGAGCTCAACGGCGAGAACTCGCACTCCTTCCGGGACCTCGCCTACGTGGCCGGCCGCAGCCCCACGTACGCCTCGCTCGCCGAGCCCGTCATGCGCAGGGCGGTCCAGCTCTTCGGCGAGGACGACGAGCACCAGCGCTCCTACGCGCTCAATCTCATCGGCCTCGCCACCGTCCACCTGCTCAAGGGCGAGCCCGAGGCGTCCACCGGGCCGGCCGAGCAGGCGCTGCGCGTCGCCAGGAAGGTCCGCTCCGAGCGCGTCAACACCCGGCTCCGCAAGACCGTCGACACCGCCGCCAGGGACTTCGGGGACGTGCCCGAGGTCGCCCGGCTCACCGAACTCCTCATCGAACAGCTCCCCGAGACCGTGGAAGCCGTCTAGCGCGACCACGTCACGGGCCCACCTGCCCCGGCCACGACGATCACCCAGCACAGACCGACTTCGGCTCCCCCCATTGCCAGGTCAACGGGTGATCGCCGTGGCCGGTTCGTGTGGTCGTTCCCCCGCCGGAGCGTCGTAACCGCACCGTATGCGGCCCGGGCCGCAGAGTGGGCGGGAGCGTGGGCAGGGCATGTGCGGTTCATGGGGACGTAACACGTCGCTCCCCTTCGTCACTGCGGCGAAACATCAAGGCGCACCGGCCGAAACGGCACTGGACGAACCTCGTGGCTCATGGGACCGGCCGGCGCAACCGGCCCGCACCTTTCCCCCGTGGTTCCGCAGTGGTTGTGCCCCCACCGCCCGCACGCGGCCGCACCGACGACGAGGAGACGCCGATGCCCCCAGGCATCACGACGCTTGCCGCAGACACCCCGACGCTGTCTGCCGCCAACACCGGCTTCATGCTCATCTGCTCGGCCCTGGTGATGCTCATGACCCCGGCCCTCGCCTTCTTCTACGGAGGCATGGTCCGTGTCAAGAGCACCCTCAACATGCTGATGATGAGCTTCATCAGCCTCGGCATCGTCACGATCCTGTGGGTGCTCTACGGCTTCAGCCTCGCCTTCGGCACCGACGCCGGCTCCGTCATCGGCTGGAGCCAGGACTTCGTCGGCCTCAGCGGGATCGGCGTCACGGAACTCTGGGACGGCTACACCATCCCGGTCTACGTCTTCGCCGTGTTCCAGCTGATGTTCGCCGTCCTCACGCCCGCGTTGATAAGCGGCGCCCTCGCCGACCGGGTCAAGTTCACCTCCTGGGCCCTGTTCATCACGCTGTGGGTCACCGTCGTCTACTTCCCGGTCGCGCACTGGGTGTGGGGCACGGGCGGCTGGCTGTACGAGCTCGGCGTCATCGACTTCGCCGGCGGTACGGCCGTCCACATCAACGCGGGTGCCGCCGCCCTCGGCGTGATCCTGGTGATCGGCAAGCGCGTCGGCTTCAAGAAGGACCCGATGCGGCCGCACAGCCTGCCGCTCGTCATGCTCGGCGCCGGGCTCCTCTGGTTCGGCTGGTTCGGCTTCAACGCCGGCTCCTGGCTCGGCAACGACGACGGCGTGGGCGCGGTCATGTTCGTCAACACCCAGGTCGCCACCGGTGCCGCGATGCTCGCCTGGCTCGCCTACGAGAAGATCCGCCACGGCGCCTTCACCACCCTGGGCGCGGCCTCCGGCGCGGTCGCCGGACTCGTCGCCATCACCCCGGCCGGCGGCGCGGTCAGCCCGCTCGGCGCCATCGCGGTCGGCGCCATCGCCGGTGCGCTGTGCGCCATGGCCGTCGGCCTCAAGTACAAGCTCGGCTACGACGACTCCCTCGACGTCGTCGGCGTCCACCTCGTCGGCGGCATCATCGGCTCGCTGCTCGTCGGCTTCTTCGCCACCGGCGGCGTCCAGTCCGACGTCAAGGGCCTCTTCTACGGCGGCGGCCTCGACCAGCTCGGCAAGCAGGCCGTCGGCGTCTTCGCGGTCCTCGCGTACTCTCTCGTCGTCTCCGCGCTCCTCGCCTTCCTGGTCGACAAGATCCTCGGAATGCGCGTGGACGAGGACGACGAGGTCTCCGGCATCGACCAGGTCGAACACGCGGAGACCGCGTACGACTTCAGCGGTGCCGGCGGCGGCGCGGCCTCCCGTACCGCCGCCCCCGCCACCGGCCCGGCCGCCCCGACGAACAAGAAGGTGGACGCATGAAGCTCATCACCGCAGTCGTGAAGCCCCACCGCCTCGACGAGATCAAGGAGGCCCTCCAGGCCTTCGGCGTCCAGGGCCTCACCGTCACCGAGGCCAGCGGCTACGGACGCCAGCGCGGCCACACCGAGGTCTACCGGGGCGCCGAGTACACCGTCGACCTCGTCCCCAAGATCCGCATCGAGGTCCTGGTCGAGGACGAGGACGCCGAACAGCTCCTCGACGTCGTCGTCAAGGCCGCCCGAACCGGCAAGATCGGCGACGGCAAGGTCTGGAGCGTCCCCGTCGAGACCGCCGTCAGGGTCCGTACGGGCGAACGCGGCCCGGACGCGCTCTGACCGCACCGGTCCACTGTTTCGCACGGTTCCGCACACGGAAGGGCAGCTGGGTGACGAGCATCGAAGCGACCACCGAATCCGAGGACTCGCGCCCCAGCGGCTACGCGGCGGCCCGGCTGCGCCTTCTCCAGGAGAAGGAGCGGCCCGGGCCGCCGCGCCGTGCGGCCCTCGCCGCCCTCACCGACGACTGGCTCACCACCCTGTTCACCGGCGCCGCCCGGCACGCCGGGGTCCAGGGCGCCGCCCTCGTCGCCGTCGGCGGCTACGGCCGCGGCGAACTCTCCCCGCGCAGCGACCTCGACCTCCTCCTCCTGCACGACGGCACCGCCGACGCCTCGGCCCTCGCCGCCCTCGCCGACCGGGTCTGGTACCCCGTCTGGGACCTGGGCCTCGCCCTCGACCACTCCGTACGCACCCCCGCCGAGGCCCGCAAGACCGCGGGCGATGACCTCAAGGTCCAGCTCGGACTGCTCGACGCCCGGCCCGTCGCCGGCGACCTCGGCCTCGTCGCATCCCTGCGCACCGCGATCCTCGCCGACTGGCGCAACCAGGCACCCAAACGCCTCCCCGACCTCCACGAGCTCTGCCGCGAACGCGCCGAACGCCACGGCGAACTGCGGTTCCTCCTGGAACCCGACCTCAAGGAGGCCCGGGGCGGCCTGCGCGACGTGACCGCCCTGCGCGCCGTCGCCGCCTCCTGGGTCGCCGACGCCCCCCGCGAAGGACTCGCCGAGGCCCGCCGCGTCCTCCTCGACGCCCGCGACGCCCTCCACCTCACCACCGGCCGCGCCACCGACCGCCTCGCCCTCCAGGAACAGGACCAGGTCGCCCAGGCCCTCGGCCTCCTCGACGCCGACGCCCTGCTGCGCCAGGTCTACGAGGCCGCCCGCACCGTCTCGTACGCCACCGACGTCACCTGGCGCGAGGTCAACCGGGTCCTGCGCGCCCGCTCCGCCCGGCCCCGGCTGCGCGCCCTGCTCGGCGGCGGCCGGAACCCGGTCCCGGACCGGACCCCGCTCGCCGACGGCGTCGTGGAGGCCGAGGGCGAGGCCGTGCTCGCCCGCACCGCCCGGCCCGAACGCGACCCGGTGCTCGTGCTGCGCGCCGCCGCCGCGGCCGCCCAGTCGGAACTGCCCCTCTCCCGGCACGTCGTACGCCACCTCGCGACCGCCGCCCAGCCGCTCCCGGTGCCCTGGCCGGCCGAGGCCCGCGAGGAACTCGTCACCCTGCTCGGCGCCGGCGAGGCCACGATCCCCGTCTGGGAGGCCCTGGAGGCCGAAGGGCTGATCACCCGCCTCCTGCCCGACTGGGAACGCGTCCACTGCCGCCCGCAGCGCAACCCCGTCCACACCTGGACCGTCGACCGCCACCTCGTCGAGACCGCCGTCCGCGCCTCCTCGCTCACCCGCCGCGTCGGCCGCCCCGACCTGCTGCTCGTCGCCGCCCTGCTCCACGACATCGGCAAGGGCTGGCCCGGCGACCACTCCGTCGCCGGGGAGGTCATCGCCCGCGACATGGCCGCCCGGATCGGCTTCGACCAGCACGACGTGGGCGTCATCGCCACCCTCGTACGCCACCACCTCCTGCTCATCGAGACCGCGACCCGGCGCGACCTCGACGACCCGGCCACCGTCCGCGCCGTCGCCGACGCCGTCGGCACCGCCGCCACCCTGGAGCTGCTGCACGCCCTGACCGAGGCCGACGCGCTGGCCACCGGGCCCGCCGCCTGGTCCGCCTGGCGCGCCTCCCTCGTCACCGAACTCGTCAAGCGCGTCGCCCAGGTCCTCGCGGGGGAGGCCCCCGAGGAACCCGAACAGGCCGCCCCGAGCGCCGAGCAGGAACGCCTCGCGATCGAGGCCCTGCGCACCGGCGGCCCCGTCCTCGCCCTGCACACCAGGACCGAGACCCCGCACGAGGAGGGCGCCCCCGAGCCGGTGGGCGTCGAGCTCCTCATCGCGCTCCGCGACCGGCCCGGCGTGCTGCCCGCCGCCGCCGGGGTCCTCGCCCTGCACCGCCTCACCGTCCGCGCCGCCGACCTGCGCGCCGTGGAGCTGCCCACGGAGCTGGGGGAGTCCGCGGACCTGCTGCTGCTCAGCTGGCGGGTGGCCGCCGAGTACGGCTCGCTGCCCCAGGAGGCCCGGCTCCGCGCCGACCTCGTACGCGCCCTGGACGGCAGCCTGGACATCCCCGCCCGGCTCGCGGAGCGCGAGGCGGCCTACCCCCGCCGGCGCGGGGTGAAGGCTCCGCCGCCCCGGGTGACGGTCGCCCCGGCCGGCTCCCGGCTCGCCACGGTCATCGAGGTGCGGGCCCAGGACGCCCCCGGACTGCTGCACCGCATCGGGCACGCGCTGGAGCGGAGCGCGGTACGGGTGCGGAGCGCGCATGTGTCGACGCTGGGGGCGAACGCGGTGGACACGGTCTACGTCACGGACGTGGAAGGGGAGCCGCTGTCGCCGAAGCGGGCGGCGGAGCTGGCCCAGGAGGTCGAGAAGGCGCTCGGCTGAGCCCCGCTCCGGGTCCGGTGCCGGGCGAGGTCTTGGCGTTCTCCGGCGTCCGGATACCCTGGGAACCTACTGACCCGACCCGCCCCCGACCCTGAGGACCGACGAGCGCCGTGTTCGATACTCTCTCCGACCGCCTTGCCGCGACTTTCAAGAACCTCCGGGGCAAGGGCCGCTTGTCCGAGGCGGACATCGACGCCACGGCTCGCGAGATCCGTATCGCTCTGCTGGAAGCCGACGTCGCGCTGCCAGTCGTCCGGTCCTTCATCGCCAACGTCAAGGAGCGGGCGCGCGGGGCCGAGGTCTCGCAGGCGCTGAATCCCGCCCAACAGATCATCAAGATCGTCAACGAGGAGCTCGTCTCCATCCTCGGCGGCGAGACCCGGCGGCTGCGGTTCGCGAAGAACCCGCCCACCGTGATCATGCTCGCCGGTCTCCAGGGTGCCGGTAAGACGACCCTCGCCGGAAAGCTCGGCCTCTGGCTCAAGGGCCAGGGCCACTCCCCGCTGCTCGTCGCCTGCGACCTCCAGCGCCCCAACGCCGTCAACCAGCTGAGCGTCGTCGCCGGCCGCGCCGGTGTCGCGGTGTACGCCCCCGAGCCGGGCAACGGTGTCGGCGACCCGGTCCAGGTCGCCAAGGACTCCATCGAGTACGCGAAGACCAAGGTCCACGACATCGTCATCGTCGACACCGCCGGCCGCCTCGGCATCGACCAGGAGCTGATGCGGCAGGCCGCGGACATCCGCGACGCCGTCAGCCCGGACGAGATCCTCTTCGTCGTCGACGCGATGATCGGCCAGGACGCGGTCAACACCGCGGAGGCCTTCCGCGACGGCGTCGGCTTCGACGGCGTGGTGCTCTCCAAGCTCGACGGTGACGCCCGCGGTGGTGCCGCCCTGTCGATCGCCCACGTCACGGGCAAGCAGATCATGTTCGCCTCGAACGGCGAGAAGCTCGACGAGTTCGACGCGTTCCACCCGGACCGCATGGCCTCGCGCATCCTCGACATGGGTGACCTGCTCACCCTGATCGAGCAGGCGGAGAAGACCTTCAGCCAGGAAGAGGCCGCCAAGATGGCCTCCAAGCTGGCGTCGAGCAAGGGCAAGGACTTCACGTTCGACGACTTCCTGGCGCAGATGGAGCAGGTCAGGAAGATGGGCTCCATCTCCAAGCTGCTCGGCATGCTTCCCGGCATGGGGCAGATCAAGGACCAGATCAACAACATCGACGAGCGCGACATCGACCGCATGGCCGCGATCATCAAGTCGATGACCCCGAAGGAGCGCGCCGAGCCGACGATCATCAACGGCTCGCGCCGGGCCCGTATCGCCAAGGGCTCGGGTTCAGACGTCTCCGCCGTCAAGGGGCTGGTCGAGCGGTTCTTCGAGGCCCGCAAGATGATGTCGAAGATGGCCCAGGGCGGCGGCATGCCCGGGATGCCCGGCATGCCCGGCATGGGCGGCGGCCCCGGCCGGCAGAAGAAGCAGGTCAAGCAGGCCAAGGGCAAGCGCAAGAGCGGCAACCCGATGAAGCGCAAGGCCGAGGAGCAGGCCGCGGCAGCCCGCCGCGAGGCGGCTCAGAACGGCGTCCCCGGTCTCCCGGCCGGCCAGGACGCCGAGAACTTCGAGCTGCCGGACGAGTTCAAGAAGTTCATGGGCTGACGGCCCACGTCATGCCGGAGGGGCGCCCACCACACACGGTGGGCGCCCCTCCGGCGTACGTTCACGCCGTGCAGACCAGGTAGCGGAACACGTTGGACATCCACACCGTGCCGTCCGGGCGCCGGTGCGGGTGCAGGGCCTCGGCGAGCTCCTTCTCCACCTGCCACCGGTCCGTCGCCCGGACCGCCGCCTCGAACAGCCGGGTCGACAGCAGGCCGCGTACCGCGCTGTCCATGTCCGCGTAACCGAACGGGCAGGCCACCCGGCCCGATCCGTCCGGCCTCAGCCCGGACCGGAAGGCCACGTCCTCCAGATCGTCCCGGCGCGGGCCGCGCCAGCCGCCGCCCGGAGTGCGCCCGTCGTCGGCGAGCCGGCCGGCCACCCGCAGCACCGCCTCCGTCGCGCACCGCTCGGGCGGGCCCCAGCCGGTCAGGACGACCGTGGAACCCCGGTCCGCCGAGGGGACGGCCGTCTCCAGCGCCCGTACCAGCTCCTCGCCGTCCCCGGCCTCGCAGCCGATCGGGGTGAAGGCGGTGATCAGGTTGTGCGGCCCGCCCTCAGCCGCGGCGGCGACGGTGTCCGTGAGCCGGGGAGCGGCGGCGGGTGCGCCGTGGTCCTCGGACGTGGGCAGCAGCCGGGCCCGGGCCAGCGCGAGCCGGTCGGGGTCGGTGTCCACGCCGGTGACCCGGGCTCCGCGGCCGGCGGCCATCAGCAGCGCCAGACCGGAGCCGCAGCCGAGCGAGAGCATCCGCGTGGCGGGCCCCGCCTCCAGCCGCGTGTACACCGCTTCGTACAGCGGTGCCAGCATCCGTTCCTGGATCTCGGCCCAGTCACGGGCGCGGGAGGCGCCGTCCGCGGGGGCGGACGACTCCGTGTGCCGGTGGTGCCGAACGAGCGTTGGTGTCATGGAATGCGCCCCAATCCGCCGAGGTTGCCGGTTCTGCCGATCGGTCGTGCCCGAGTGGACGGCCTCCCGCCCTGGTGCCGCGCTTCCCCCGTAAGCCAGGGAACTGCGCAACGGGCGCCGCGTCCAGAGGTCTGCGGGGCGTGGTTGTCCGCGCTGCCGTCCGGCGCACGACGGCACCGGCGCACCCGGACGGCGTGGACGCCCCAGGGGGATCCGTCTCGTCCTCTGCCGGTCCCAGTCTGACCCGACACGCCGGGACGGGCACGTCGAGCACGTCAGGGCGGTGCGGGCACCCTGCGTGACGCCGCCGGCGCGTCCGTGCGCCGGGCGGCCCGGCGCCGGGGGCGCGTACCGCGTCTACGCGCGCAGGCGTACGCGCCGCTACGTACCGGCTTGGTGCGAGCTGTGAGACTTCTCCGCAGATCAGCGCACCCGCCCTCGTCAGGACGCATGAACGTCAACTGACTGGTACGTGCAAAATATTTGGGATGGCCCGGAATCGGAACACCGAGGGCCCCGCGCTCGTTGGTCACGACGTGAGCACGACACCACCTGTACTTGCCGCAGAGCTGGCGCAGGCGTGGGCCGACATTCAGCGGTACCACCCCGAGCTGCCAGATCTCGCCGCACCCGAGTCCCTGATCGGAGAGTCCTCGTCCGCCTGTGGCGCCGAGCTCTCCTTCGAGCGACTGCTCCACGAGGCAGTCCACGGCATTGCCGCCGCGAGAGGTGTCCGCGACACCTCGCGCGCCGGCCGATATCACAACCGACGATTCCTGGCGATCGCCGAGGAGCTGGGCCTCGACCATGCCGAGGAGCCCCACCCCAGCAGCGGCTTCTCGCTGGTCACGCTCAACCCCGAGGCCAAGCGGCGCTACCGGCCGACGACGGAGCGGCTGCAGCGCGCCCTCAAGGCGCACACCGTGGCCACCGCCGCCGACACCAAGCGTTCCTTCCGCGGCCCCGCCGCCCGGCACGGCTCCTCCGGAGGGGGCGTGCGGGTCAAGGCCGTGTGCGACTGCGGGCGCAATGTGCGCGTGGTCCCCTCGGTCCTCGCCCAGGCCCCGATCGTCTGCGGCGGCTGCGGAAAGCCGTTCCGGATCCCGGAGACAGCGGTCGCGGTGGGGTGAGCCGACGTGGTGTGGCACAATGGCTAGCTGTACTCGACAGTCGCACAGGACCCCTCTCTCCTCCGGCTGACGCGTCCATCGGGCACCCGAGTACCGCAACCCCACGTGGCATCTTCGTTGTGCCCAACCACGTCATAGACCAGGAGACACCACTTCCGTGGCAGTCAAGATCAAGCTGAAGCGTCTGGGCAAGATCCGTTCGCCTCACTACCGCATCGTCGTCGCCGACTCCCGTACCCGCCGTGACGGCCGGGCCATCGAGGAGATCGGTCTGTACCACCCGGTGCAGAACCCGTCGCGCATCGAGGTCAACTCGGAGCGTGCGCAGTACTGGCTGTCCGTCGGCGCCCAGCCGACCGAGCCGGTTCTCGCGATCCTGAAGCTCACCGGCGACTGGCAGGCGCACAAGGGCCTCCCGGCCCCCGCGCCGCTGCTGCAGCCGGAGCCCAAGGCCGACAAGCGCGCCCTGTTCGAGGCCCTCGCCGGTGACGGTGAGGAGTCGAAGGGCGAGGCCATCACGCCGAAGGCGAAGAAGGCCGACAAGAAGGCGGACGAGGCTGCTGACGCTGCCGCGCCCGCCGAGTCGACCGAGGCCTGAGCATGCTCGAGGAGGCTCTCGAGCACCTCGTGAAAGGCATCGTCGACAACCCCGACGACGTGCAGGTCGCCTCGCGCAACCTGCGCCGAGGCCGTGTGCTCGAGGTCCGGGTCCACCCCGACGACCTCGGTAAGGTGATCGGCCGCAACGGCCGCACCGCACGCGCGCTGCGTACCGTCGTGGGCGCCATCGGCGGCCGCGGTATCCGCGTCGACCTCGTCGATGTGGATCAGGTTCGCTGACAGAGTTGAACACCGGCACGGGCCGGGGAGGGCCAAGCGCCCGCCCCGGCCCGTCGTCGTACGACAGGAGAGACACAAGGTGCAGTTGGTAGTCGCGCGGATCGGTCGCGCCCACGGCATCAAGGGCGAGGTCACCGTCGAGGTGCGGACGGACGAGCCGGAGCTGCGGCTCGCGCCCGGAGCCGTCCTGGCCACCGAGCCGGCCACGGCGGGACCGCTGACGATCGAGACCGGCCGGGTGCACAGCGGCAGGCTGCTGCTGCGCTTCGAGGGCGTGAAGGACCGTACGGCCGCCGAGGCGCTGCGCAACATCCTGCTGATCGCCGACGTCGACCCGGCGGAACTCCCGGAGGATCCCGAGGAGTTCTACGACCATCAGCTGATGGACCTGGACGTCGTCCTCGCCGACGGCACCGAGATCGGCCGCATCACCGAGATCACGCACCTGCCGTCCCAGGACCTCTTCATCGTGGAGCGGCCGGACGGCAGCGAGGTGATGATCCCGTTCGTCGAGGAGATCGTCACGGAGATCGACCTGGAGGAGCAGCGCGCGGTGATCACCCCGCCGCCCGGTCTGATCGACGAGAGCGAGGCGGTCGTGGCCTCCGCGCGCGAGGAGGACGAGGACTCCGGGGTGAAGGACTCCGGCGCGGAGGGCTCCGGGTCCAAGGGCGAGGACGCCTGATGCGCCTCGACGTCGTCACGATCTTCCCCGAGTACCTGGAACCGCTGAACGTCTCGCTGGTCGGCAAGGCCCGCGCGTCCGGCCGCCTCGACGTCCATGTGCACGACCTGCGCGACTGGACGTACGACCGCCACAACACGGTCGACGACACCCCGTACGGCGGCGGCCCCGGCATGGTCATGAAGACCGAACCGTGGGGCGACGCCTTGGACGAGGCGCTGGCGGACGGCTACGAGGCGGGGGCGCACGCCCCGGTCCTCGTGGTGCCCACGCCGAGCGGCCGGCCGTTCACCCAGGAGCTCGCCGTCGAACTGTCCGCGTGCCCCTGGCTGGTCTTCACCCCGGCGCGCTACGAGGGCATCGACCGGCGGGTCACCGAGGAGTACGCCACCCGGATGCGGGTCGTCGAGGTGTCCATCGGCGATTACGTGCTGGCGGGCGGGGAAGCCGCGGTGCTGGTGATCACCGAGGCGGTGGCCCGGCTGCTGCCCGGCGTCCTCGGCAACGCCGCCTCCCACCAGGACGACTCCTTCGCCCCCGGCGCGATGGCCAACCTCCTGGAGGGGCCCGTCTACACCAAGCCGCCCGAGTGGCGCGGCCGGTCCATCCCCGACGTGCTGCTCAGCGGCCACCACGGGCGGATCGCGCGCTGGCGGCGGGACGAGGCGCTGCGCCGTACGGCCGCCAACCGGCCCGATCTGATCGAGCGGTGGGAGGCCTCCGGCTTCGACAAGAAGGACCGGGAGATGCTCTCCATCCTCGGCTGGTCGCCCGAGCCCGGTGGCCGATTTTGGCGCAGGCCCGAGGCCGTGGAAGAATAGGCCGCTGCTGTCCGTCCGGCGTGCGCCCCTGCCACAGGGGGACACGACGCCCGTCCGACGCGACCGGCCCCTAGCATTCATCACTCTCCCGTCGATGACCTGTGGCATCGGCGAAGAAAGCAGACAACATGGCTTCCCTGCTCGACGACGTCAATTCCGCGTCGCTGCGTACCGACGTCCCGGCGTTCCGCCCCGGTGACACCGTCAACGTTCACGTCCGCGTGATCGAGGGCAACCGCTCCCGTGTCCAGCAGTTCAAGGGCGTAGTCATCCGCCGCCAGGGCGCGGGCGTCAGCGAGACCTTCACGGTCCGCAAGGTCTCCTTCAGCGTCGGCGTCGAGCGCACCTTCCCGGTGCACAGCCCGATCTTCGAGAAGATCGAGCTCGTGACCCGCGGTGACGTCCGTCGCGCCAAGCTGTACTTCCTCCGTGAGCTGCGCGGCAAGGCCGCGAAGATCAAGGAGAAGCGCGACCGCTGAGCTGACTGCCTGGTCCACAGGGTGTCCGGATAAGCTCTGGCTCCGATGGACACGCAAGCAGAACTCCAGGAGCGCGATCTCTCCTCCGTACCCGGTCCGGGTCAGGGGGAGCGGTCGCGCTCTTCGCGTGTCCGGGACCGGGTCACCGCTCCGCTGTCCCGGCGGTTGTCCTGGCGGGGCACGCTCGCGCTCGGTGCGGTCTGCGCGGTGTTCGTGTTCCTCTTCAGCAACTTCGTCGTGCAGCCCTTCCTGATCCCCAGCGGTTCCATGGAGCCCACGCTCCAGGTGGGCGACCGCGTGCTCGTCAACAAGCTGGCGTACCGCTTCGGCGCGGAGCCCCGCCGCGGTGACGTGGTGGTCTTTGACGGCACCGGCTCCTTCGTACGCGAGGGCGCGGAGCAGAACCCCGTGACCGGGCTGCTGCACGGGGCGGCGGCGTCCCTGGGGCTCGCCGAGCCCGCCGGGACCGACTTCGTGAAGCGGGTGGTGGGCGTGGGGGGCGACCGGGTGGCCTGCTGCGACGAGCGGGACCGGATCGAGGTGAACGGCCGGCCGCTGGACGAGGACTACCTCTTCCCCGGTGACGCGCCCTCCAAGGTCCCCTTCGACATCGTGGTGCCGGACGGCACCCTCTGGATGATGGGCGACCACCGCAGCCGCTCCCGCGACTCCCGCGATCACCTGGGCGAACCGGGCGGCGGAATGGTGCCGGTGGGCCGGGTGATCGGGCGGGTCGACTGGTACGGCTGGCCGCTGGGCCGGCTGGGGCCGCTGCCGGACACCGATGCCTTCGACTCCGTACCGGCGTCCGGTCCGTCGCATGGGTAGCCACGGGCGGCGCGGCGCGCCGACGGCGGACGCGGGTGCGCGCTCCCTGCCCACCCGGGCGGGGCGCCGGAAGCTGGCCCGCAAGGTGAAACGGAAACGCCGCAGGTCGGCGGTGCGGGAAATACCGCTGCTCATCATGGTGGCGCTGCTGATCGCCCTCGTCCTCAAGACGTTCCTGGTGCAGGCGTTCGTGATCCCGTCCGGGTCGATGGAGCAGACCATCCGGATCGGCGACCGGGTACTCGTCGACAAGCTGACGCCCTGGTTCGGGTCGAAGCCGCGGCGCGGGGACGTCGTGGTGTTCCGCAACCCGTCCGACTGGCCGCCGCCGAACCCGGTGAGCACGGACGATCCGCCCGTCGTCGTCAAGCAGGTGAAGCAGGCGCTCACCTTCGTCGGGCTGCTGCCGTCGGACGACGAGCAGGACCTGATCAAGAGGGTCGTGGCCGTCGGGGGCGACACGGTGAAGTGCTGCGCGCCGGACGGCAGGCTCACCGTCAACGGCATGGCCGTCGACGAACCCTATGTTTTCCCCGGGGATTCCCCTTCCACCATCAAATTCGAGGTAAAGGTTCCGGCGGGCCGTCTCTTCGTCATGGGGGACCACCGCTCCAATTCCGCCGATTCACGCTTCCACTTGGACAAGACGGCGGACGGCACGATCTCCGAGGAGGCGGTCGTGGGGCGGGCGAAGTGGATCGTCTGGCCCTTCGGGCACTGGACCGGCCTGGAGGAACGCGCGGCGTTCTCCTCGGTCCCGGACGCGCGCGCCGGTACGGCTGCCGCCTCGGGACCGTCGAATAGTGTGTCTCAGGATCCCAACGGATTGATCCGGCTCCCGACCCCTGCGGAACTCCCGCTCGTTATGGGAGTGGTGGGCCTGCATCGGCTAGGACGCAGGCGGTGGCACGGAGTAAGGAGTGGATGTGGGGGATTTGGCGGTCGGCGCACGATCCGGACACGACGAACCCGAGGACCGGCCGGGCCGTCCGGCGCATTCCGAGTCCGCCGGTGCGGCGGAGGACGGGACGACGGCGAGCGGGACGGAGAGTGACGGCGGCGCGTCCGGCTCCAGCAAGGCCAGGAAGAACCCCCGCCCGTTCTGGAAGGAACTGCCCCTCCTCATCGGCGTCGCGCTGGTCCTGGCGCTGCTGATCAAGACGTTCCTGGTGCAGGCGTTCTCGATTCCGTCGGACTCGATGCAGAACACGCTGCAGCGGGGCGACCGGGTGCTGGTGGACAAGCTGACGCCTTGGTTCGGGTCGGAGCCGGAGCGCGGCGAGGTGGTCGTCTTCCACGACCCGGGCGGCTGGCTGGAGGACACCCAGGCACCCGAGCCGAACGCGGTGCAGAAGTTCCTCAGCTTCATCGGTCTCATGCCCTCCGCCGAGGAGAAGGACCTGATCAAGCGGGTCATCGCGATCGGCGGTGACACGGTGGAATGCAAGAAGGGCGGGCCGGTCGAGGTCAACGGCAAGGCGATCGACGACAAGTCCTTCATCTTCGAGGGCAACAGCGCCTGCGACGACGAGCCGTTCGGCCCGATCAAGGTCCCCAAGGGCCGGATCTGGGTGATGGGCGACCACCGGCAGAACTCCCTGGACTCGCGCTACCACCAGAACCTGCCGGGCGGCGGCACCGTCTCCAACGACGAGGTCGTGGGCCGGGCCATCGTGATCGCGTGGCCGGTCAGCCGCTGGGCGACGCTCCCGGTCCCGAAGACCTTCGACCAGCCGGGCATCAACGCGGCGGCCGCTGCCGCGGCGCCCGGGGCGATCGGCCTCGCGGGAGCCGTGCCACTGGTGCTCTGGCGCAGGCGGCGCCGGGCCGCGACCGTCGGCGCAGTGAGGAATGACGCGTGAGTGATGTGACAGACGGAGCACGGCCCGAGCCGGCGCGGTCCGCGGAGCCTTCCGCCGCCGAACCGGAGGCCGGCACGGACAGCGGTACGGATATCGGTACGGACAGCGGCACCGCCCCCACCGACGCCACTGGCACGGACGGCGCCGGCGGCAAGAAGAAGAGCAGCCGCCCGTTCTGGAAGGAGCTGCCGCTCCTCATCGGGATCGCGCTGGTCCTGGCGCTGCTGATCAAGACGTTCCTGGTGCAGGCGTTCTCGATTCCGTCGGACTCGATGCAGAACACGCTGCAGCGGGGCGACCGGGTGCTGGTGGACAAGCTGACGCCTTGGTTCGGGTCGGAGCCGGAGCGCGGCGAGGTCGTCGTCTTCCACGATCCCGACGGCTGGCTGAAGGACGAGCCGACCCCGAAGCCCAACGCCGTGCAGAAGTTCCTGAGCTTCGTCGGGCTGATGCCGTCCGCCGAGGAGAAGGACCTGATCAAGCGCACGATCGCGATCGGCGGTGACACGGTGGAGTGCAAGAAGGGCGGGCCGGTCGAGGTCAACGGCAAGGCGATCGACGACAAGTCCTTCATCTTCGAGGGCAACAGCGCCTGCGACGACATGCCGTTCGGGCCGTTCAAGGTGCCCGACGGCAAGATCTGGGTGATGGGCGACCACCGCCAGGACTCGTCGGACTCCCGCTACCACACCGGCGACGTCAACAAGGGCTTCGTGCCGGTGAGCCAGGTCGTGGGCCGGGCCGTCGTCGTCGCCTGGCCGGTGAACCGCTGGTCGGTGCTCTCCGTCCCGGACACCTTCGACCAGCCCGGGATCAGCGCCGCGGCCGGGGCCGCACCGGGCGTCCTGGGGGTCGCGGGCGCGCTCCCGTTCGTCATCCGGCGCAGGCGGAGGCTGACCTCCGGGCGTACTGCCGGGTAGGGTGCCCACGCGGATCAGCGATTGTCGATCTCCGATGGGGGACGCCGGTATGGGTGCAACAGGTCGTACGGATGACGGCCGCGGCCGGCTCGGCAGCAAGCTGTCCGGAGTGGCCGTGGCCCTCGGCTGCGTGCTCTTCCTCGGCGGCTTCGTCTGGGGAGCGCTGGTCTACCGGCCCTACACGGTGCCCACCGGGTCGATGACCCCGACGGTGAACGCGGGCGACAAGATCCTCGCACAGCGGGTGGACGGCGACGAGGTCCGCCGCGGTGACGTGGTGGTCTTCACCGACCCGGCGTGGGGCGACATGCCGATGGTGAAGCGGATCGTCGGGACCGGCGGCGACAAGATCGTCTGCTGCGACAAGGACGGCCGCCTCACCGTCAACGGCATACCCATTGACGAACCGTATCTGCGGTCGACCAGCCGGGCCTCGGCCAACGACTTCACCGTCGAGGTCCCGAAGGGCAAGCTCTTCCTGCTGGGCGACGACCGCACGGTCTCGCTCGACTCCCGGGTCCACCTGGAGGACGCCACCCACGGTGCGGTGCCCCGTGACGCCGTGGAGGCCAGGGTCGACGCCGTCGCCTGGCCGCTGGGCTCCATGATCGGCCGGCCCGAGGCCTTCGCCGCACTGCCGGGCGGCGTCTCCTCGGCCGGGCCGCTGAAGCTCCAGCTGACCGCCATGGGCGTGGGCATGCTGCTGATCCTGGGCGGAGCGGTGTACGGCCCGCTCGCGGCCCGTGCCGCCCGGCCGAAGCGGAGCGCGCAGCCGAAGGCGGCCGCCGGTGCCCGCTGAGGTCCGCAGGGTCGCCCGGCTGGTGCTCCTCGACCCGGACGACCGCATTCTGCTGATGCACGGCTTCGAACCGGAGGACCCGGACCGCACCTGGTGGTTCACCCCGGGCGGCGGCCTGGAGGGCGACGAGACCCACGAGCGGGCCGCGCTGCGCGAGCTGGCCGAGGAGACCGGGATCACCGACGTCGAACTGGGCCCGGTGATCTGGCGGCGCCGGTGCTCCTTCCCCTTCGACGGCAGGCGCTGGGACCAGGACGAGTGGTATTTCCTGGCCCGTACGGCACAGACCGCCACGGACACCAGCGGCCACACATGGCTGGAACGCCGCAGTGTCGCGGGTCTGAGGTGGTGGACCTCCGCCGAACTGTCGTCGGCGCGTGAGACGGTGTACCCGACCGGGCTCGCCGACCTGCTCCGGAGGCTGCTCGACGAGGGGCCTCCGCGTACGCCGGTGGTCCTGGCCCCCGAAAGCGCCTGACGGCCGGGGCGCCGGAGCCTGGCGCACAATGGGGAAACGCACGGCTGAAGGGGAACTGCCAATGAGCGCCGAGGACCTCGAGAAGTACGAGACCGAGATGGAGCTGAAGCTCTACCGGGAGTACCGCGACGTCGTCGGTCTGTTCAAATATGTGATCGAGACCGAACGGCGCTTCTACCTCACCAACGACTACGAGATGCAGGTGCACTCCGTCCAGGGCGAGGTTTTCTTCGAGGTGTCCATGGCGGACGCCTGGGTGTGGGACATGTACCGGCCCGCACGGTTCGTCAAGCAGGTACGGGTACTGACGTTCAAGGACGTCAACATCGAGGAGCTCAACAAGAGCGATCTCGAACTTCCGGGTGGCTGAGTTATCCACAATCGCCCGCTTGTCCACCAAGATCCACTGAAGTAGGGCGGACGCGTCAGAGTCGGTGCCGGAGGTGGTGCCGATATGAACGCACGGGGGGCTCTCGGGCGGTACGGCGAGGACCTGGCGGCGCGGCTGCTGGCCGACGCCGGCATGTCCGTACTGGAACGGAACTGGCGCTGTCGCGCCGGTGAGATCGACATCGTCGCGATGGACGGTGACGCGCTCGTCGTCTGCGAGGTGAAGACCCGCAGAGCGGGCGCGTTCGAGCATCCGATGGCCGCGGTCACCCCGGCCAAGGCGGACCGGCTGCGACGGCTGGCCGAGCTCTGGCTGGACCGGCACGGCGGCCCACCGCCGGGCGGGGTGCGCATCGACCTGGTCGGTGTGGTGCTGCCCGAGCGCGGCGCGCCCCTGGCCGAGCACGCGCGGGGGGTGGCCTGATGGGGTTCGCACGTGCCTGCTCGGTGGCCCTGGTGGGCGTCGAGGGCGTGGTGGTGGAGGTCCAGGCGGACCTGGAGGCCGGGGTGGCGGCGTTCACCCTGGTGGGGCTGCCGGACAAGAGCCTGGTGGAGAGCCGGGACCGGGTCAGGGCGGCCGTGGTCAACTCCGGGGCGGAGTGGCCGCAGAAGAAGCTCACCGTGGGGCTCTCCCCGGCCTCGGTGCCCAAGGGCGGATCGGGCTTCGATCTCGCTGTCGCGTGTGCGGTGCTCGGCGCGGCGGAGCGGATCGACCCGGCGTCGATCGACGACGTGGTGATGATCGGCGAGCTGGGGCTGGACGGCCGGGTGCGCCCGGTACGGGGCGTGCTGCCCGCCGTCCTGGCGGCGGCCGACGCCGGCTACCGGCAGGTGGTCGTCCCGGAACAGACCGCGGGCGAGGCGGCCCTCGTCCCCGGTGTCTCCGTGCTCGGGGTGCGCAGCCTGCGGCAGCTGATCGCGGTGCTCTGCGACGAACCGGTGCCGGACGAGCAGCGGCCGCACGAGGAGGGCCGTCCCGACCCCATGCTCGCCGGGCTGATGGTGCCCGGCGCCGGCCTGGTCACCGGCCTCGCCAGGGGCCCCGCGGCGGGGGAGGGCGCCCGGCCGGACCTGGCGGACGTGGCGGGCCAGGAGCGGCCGCGCAAGGCCCTGGAGATCGCCGCGGCCGGCGGCCACCACCTCCTGCTGACGGGCCCGCCGGGCGCGGGCAAGACCATGCTTGCCGAGCGCATGCCCGCGATCCTCCCGCCGCTCACCCGGCAGGAGTCCCTCGAAGTGACCGCCGTTCACTCGGTCGCCGGTATCCTGCCGCCGGGCGAGCCGCTGGTCTCCCGGGCGCCGTACTGCGCCCCGCACCACTCGGCGACGATGCAGTCGCTGGTCGGCGGGGGAAACGGGCTGCCCAGACCGGGCGCCGTCTCCCTCGCTCATCGCGGGATCCTCTTTCTGGACGAGGCGCCGGAGTTTTCCGTCAAGGCCCTGGACGGGCTGCGCCAGCCGCTGGAGTCCGGGCACGTCGTGGTGGCCCGCAGTGCCGGGGTGGTGCGGCTGCCGGCCCGGTTCCTGATGATGCTCGCCGCCAATCCGTGCCCGTGCGGGCGGCACACCCTGAGCGGGGCCGGCTGCGAGTGCCCGCCCTCGGCGGTGCGGCGCTACCAGGCCAGGCTCTCCGGGCCGCTGCTCGACCGGGTGGACCTCAGGGTGGCCGTCGAACCGGTCACGCGCGAGGACCTGATGGGCCGGGGCAGCCGGGGCGAGACCACCGCGACCGTCGCCGCCCGGGTGCTGGAGGCCCGGGCACGGGCGGCCGAGCGGCTGGCCGGCACCCCGTGGACGACGAACAGCGAGGTGCCCGGCCATGAGCTGCGGACCCGGCTGGCCGTGGCCCCGGGCGCGCTGATGGCGGCCGAGCGGGACATGGAGCGCGGGCTGCTCACGGCACGGGGCCTGGACCGGGTGCTACGGGTCGCGTGGACGATCGCGGACCTGCGTGGCGCGGGCCGCCCGGAGGCCTCCGACGTCGTGACGGCCCTGGAGCTGCGCAGCGGCATCCCGCGCGGGGTGGCGCTGGGGGCGGGGGCGGCGTGACGGGGTGCGGGGGAGCCGGGCTCGCGCACGGCGCGGACGCGGGGGCGGCCGGCGGTGCGGGCGTGCCGGAGCGGCTGGCGCGGGCGGCGTTGACGCGGGTGCTGGAGCCGGGGGACGAGCGGGGCGGGCGGTGGCTGCGGGAGTGCGGTGCGGTGGAGCTCTGGCGCCGGATCACGGACCCGGGCGGGGAGGCCGAGCGGCTGAGCGGCATGACCGTGCGGCGGCTGGCCGGCTACCGGCTCCGGGCGGCCGGTGCCGACCCCGAGCGCGATCTGGCGGCGGTCGCGGCGGTCGGCGGGCGCTTCGTCTGCCCCGGCGACCGGGAGTGGCCGACCCAGCTCGACGACCTGGGCGACGCGAGGCCGACCGGGCTGTGGGTGCGGGGCGGGCCCGATCTGCGGCTCTGGGCGCTGCGCTCGGTCGCGGTGGTCGGCGCCCGGGCCTGCACACCGTACGGGGCGCACATGGCGACGACGCTGGGCGCGGGCCTCGCGGAGCGGGGCTGGGTGGTGGTCTCGGGTGCCGCCTTCGGGGTGGACGGGGCGGCGCACCGGGGCGCGCTGGCCGCCGGCGGCGCGACGATGGCGGTGCTGGCCTGCGGGGTGGACGTGCCCTACCCCCGCGGGCACGCCGAGCTGATCGGCCGGGTGGCCGGGCAGGGGCTCGTCATCGGAGAGCTGCCGCCGTCCGAGCACCCCACGCGCAGCCGGTTCATCCTGCGGAACAGGGTGATCGCCGCGTTGACACGGGGCACGGTGGTCGTGGAGGCGGAGTACCGCAGCGGTTCCCTGGTCACGGCGCGGGTCGCGCAGCGGTTGGGACGCTTCACCATGGGGGTTCCCGGTCCGGCGACCAGTGGCCTGTCGGCCGGTGTCCACGAACTCCTGCGCGGGGAGGGGGTACTGGTCACGGACGCCGCCGAAGTCGTCGAGCTGGTGGGGGAGATCGGGGACCTGGCGCCGTCCAGGAGGGGCCCGTTGGTGGCCCGCGACCTGCTCGACGTCGTCGCCGGGAGGGTGCTCGACGCGCTGCCGGCCCGTACCGCCGTCGACGCGAGGGAGGTGGCGCGCGCCGCCGGGACGAGCGCCGACGAGGCCCTCGGCAAGCTGTACGAACTGCACTCACTGGGATTCGTCGAACGCGAGGGCGAGAAATGGAGGTTGACGCGGCAGCCGACTTGCCGGGACGACGCGCGGCGAGGCGGTTCTTGATCTGGAGCATTCGGGTGAAAAGGTGAGGCCGATGACCTCGGCGGACGCTTCGACGGTGGCTCCGGGGCCGAAGCCTGCGGCGACGGCCCCGGGTACCCGGCCCGTCCGCACCCCGACGGGCTGTCATGTCCGCGGCCGGGTCGCGCCTCATGTCCGTACGCCCCTGAGCGCACGGACTCCATCCTCTATCCTGCGCGCACCGCGACGACTCAGTCACGCTACGCTCACAAGGATTCCGCCCCAGAGACAAGTCCCAGTACTTCACGGCAGAACGGCTCAAGGCACCACATGCCCCAGCACACCTCCGGGTCTGACCGCGCGGCAGTTCCACCGGCTGCGCGTGGCACTGTGCGCCCTCCCGCCCCGTCCTCGCTCGACGAGTTGTGGCGTTCGTACAAGACGACGGGCGACGGACGGCTGCGGGAGCAGCTGATCCTGCACTACTCGCCCCTGGTGAAGTACGTCGCCGGGCGGGTGAGCGTGGGTCTGCCGCCCAACGTCGAGCAGGCGGACTTCGTCTCGTCCGGGGTGTTCGGGCTGATCGACGCGATCGAGAAGTTCGACATCGAACGGGCCATCAAGTTCGAGACGTACGCGATCACCCGTATCCGCGGCGCGATGATCGACGAACTCCGCGCGCTGGACTGGATTCCGCGCTCCGTGCGGCAGAAGGCGCGCGCCGTGGAACGCGCCTACGCCACGCTGGAGGCGCAGTTGCGCCGTACCCCGTCCGAGGCGGAGGTCGCGGCGGAGATGGACGTCACGCTGGACGAACTGCACGCGGTTTTCAGCCAGTTGTCCCTGGCCAATGTGGTGGCGCTGGAGGAGCTGCTCCACGTCGGCGGCGAGGGCGGCGACCGGCTGAGCCTGATGGACACGCTGGAGGACACCGCCGCCGACGACCCGGTGGAGGTGGCGGAGGACCGCGAGCTGAGACGGCTGCTCGCGCGGGCCATCAACACCCTCCCGGACCGCGAGAAGACAGTCGTCACGCTCTACTACTACGAGGGCCTGACCCTCGCGGAGATCGGCAACGTCCTCGGGGTCACCGAGAGCCGGGTCAGCCAGATCCACACCAAGTCGGTGCTCCAGCTCCGCGCGAAACTGGCGGACGCGGGCCGCTGAGGGGTCCGCGAGCGGGCCGGTGCGACGGCCCACCTGCGGGCACGGGGCGCCGGGGCGCCTTGCGCGGTGCCCTTCCGCCAGGGCTGCGCGCCGGCCGCACCGCCGCCCGGTCGCGTCCCCCCGCCCGGCGGCCCCGGGCCCGGGCGCACCGGTTCGGCCACCTCGGGAGCATGGGGGTCCCTCCGGGTGGGGGCCGCCGTAGAGTGGAGGCGTGCCCAGGATTCGAGCGGCCTCCGTGGCCGAGCACCGGACCATGCAGCGCGGCGCCCTCCTGGACGCAGCGCGCTCCCTGCTGTCCGAAGGGGGCACGGAAGCGCTGACCTTCCCCGCCCTCGCCGAACGCACAGGCCTCGCCCGGTCCTCCGTCTACGAGTACTTCCGCTCCCGCGCCGCCGTCGTCGAGGAGCTCTGCGCCGTCGACTTCCCGGTCTGGGCGGCCGAGGTGGAGAGCGCGATGGAGCGCGCGGCCACGCCCGCGGAGAAGGTCGAGGCCTACGTCCGGCGCCAGCTCGGCCTCGTCGGGGACCGGCGCCACCGGGCCGTGGTCGCCATCTCCGCCAGCGAGCTGGACGCGGGCGCCCGCGAGAAGATCCGGGCCGCGCACGGCGGGCTGATCGCCATGATCGTCGAGGCGCTCGGCGACCTGGGCCACGAGGAACCCCGCCTGGCCGCGATGCTGCTGCAGGGCTCCGTGGACGCGGCGGTCCGGCGTATCGAGCTGAGCGTGGCGGAGGAGCCCGGCGTCATCGCCGACACCGCCGTCGCCATGATCCTCGACGGCGTCCGGGGCGCGGGCGCCCGAACCCGGGACTGACCCCGGCCCCGCCGCCACGGCACGGCGAGCATCACCAGCAGCGCGGGCGCGGCGTCTGCGCGCACGGCCGAGGCCGCCATCTCCGGCGCATCCGGCAACGGCACCCCGAACACCGGCAGCAGCCGTGACGGGCCGTGGCGCAGCAACGACGGCGGCAGCAGCGACAGCGGGTCCAGGTAGGTGTCCCCGCGGCGCAGCCCCCAGTGGAGGCAGCCCGCCGAGCAGTGGGACGGCCCCGCCTCCAGCACGGCCACCGCCTGGCCCGCCGCGACCTCGTCGCCCTTCGCGACGAGCGGGCGCACCGGCCCGTACGTCGTCCGCAGGGGCGGGTCACCCGTCCCGGTGAGCTCGACCGAGAGCACCCCGCGGCCGGCGACCGTGCCCGCGAACGAGACCCGGCCCGCCGCCGCGGCCAGCACCTCCGTGCCCGGGACGGCGGCCAGGTCCACCCCGCGGTGGCCCGGCCCGTACGGACCGGCGGGCGGCTCCCATCCCCGTACCACCGAGGGACGCCCCGCCAGGGGCCAGACGCGTTCGCCGGCGTCCGCCGCGGCCGCCGCCACGGCGGTGCCGGGCCCGCCGCAGAACGCTGACACCAACAGGGCGAGGGCGAGGGCCCGGACGCTGCGCCACCATGTGATTCGCATGGCGGCAGCGTCCCCCGGGGACCGGGATCGCGGGGATCACGGCCCGGATCTGTGGACTACCCGCCGGTTGTGGACAGCGCCGTCACCCGGGACCCGGACGGTCCCGTACACTTCTTCTGGCGGCCCGGGTCACCGGGTCGACTTCGCACGCCCCGCCACCATCCGCTCAGCGGAGGTGGCCGCGCCCCTCGGTCCCTCGTGGCACGGCGCGCCGGGACGTCAGGCGCGACAGCAAACCTGCTGCCGCGACAACCGAGCACCTCAAGGAGTACGGCCATGGCCGTCGTCACGATGCGGGAGCTGCTGGAAAGCGGCGTCCACTTCGGTCACCAGACCCGTCGCTGGAACCCGAAGATGAAGCGCTTCATCTTCACCGAGCGCAACGGCATCTACATCATCGACCTGCTCCAGTCGCTGTCGTACATCGACCGCGCCTACGAGTTCGTCAAGGAGACCGTCGCGCACGGCGGCTCCATCATGTTCGTGGGTACGAAGAAGCAGGCCCAGGAGGCCATCGCCGAGCAGGCGACGCGCGTCGGCATGCCGTACGTCAACCAGCGCTGGCTCGGTGGCATGCTCACCAACTTCTCCACCGTCTACAAGCGCCTTCAGCGTCTGAAGGAGCTCGAGCTCATCGACTTCGAGGACGTGGCCGCCTCCGGCCTCACCAAGAAGGAGCTCCTGGTCCTCTCCCGCGAGAAGGCCAAGCTGGAGAAGACCCTCGGTGGTATCCGCGAGATGCAGAAGGTGCCGAGCGCCGTCTGGGTCGTCGACACCAAGAAGGAGCACATCGCCGTCGGTGAGGCGCGCAAGCTCCACATCCCGGTCGTCGCGATCCTCGACACCAACTGCGACCCCGACGAGGTCGACTACAAGATTCCGGGCAACGACGACGCGATCCGCTCCGTCACCCTGCTCACCCGCGTGATCGCCGACGCCGTCGCCGAGGGCCTCATCGCCCGCTCCGGTGCCGCGACCGGCGACTCGAAGCCGGGCGAGAAGGCCGCCGGCGAGCCCCTCGCCGAGTGGGAGCGTGACCTGCTCGAGGGCGACAAGAAGGCCGACGCCGAGGTCCAGTCCTCCGTCGAGACCGAGAAGGACGCCGCCGCCGACGCGGAGCCGGCCGCCATCGCCGCCGACGCCGAGCAGGCCGAGGCCCCGGCTGCCGACGCCGAGCAGGCCGAGGCCCCGGCCGCGGACGCCGAGCAGGCCTGACACCCGTCACGGCTGAAGACGGCGGGGGTCGGTGCACTGGCACCGCCCCCGCCGTCCACCCGTAGATCTTTCAGACTTCGAGAGAGAACACAGACTCATGGCGAACTACACCGCCGCTGACGTCAAGAAGCTCCGCGAGCTCACCGGCGCCGGCATGATGGACTGCAAGAAGGCGCTCGACGAGGCCGACGGCAACGTCGACGCCGCCGTCGAGGCGCTGCGCATCAAGGGCCAGAAGGGCGTCGCCAAGCGCGAGGGCCGTTCCGCCGAGAACGGCGCGGTCGTCTCCCTCGTCTCCGAGGACAAGACCTCCGGCGTCCTCGTCGAGCTCAAGTGCGAGACCGACTTCGTCGCCAAGGGCGACAAGTTCCAGGCCGTCGCCAACGCCCTCGCCGCGCACGTCGCCGCGACCTCCCCGGCCGACATCGAGGCGCTGCTCGCCTCCGAGATCGAGCCCGGCAAGACCGTCCAGGCGTACGTGGACGAGGCCAACGCCAACCTCGGCGAGAAGATCGTCCTGGACCGCTTCGCGCAGTTCCAGGGTGGCTTCGTCTCGGTCTACATGCACCGCACCATGCCCGACCTGCCCCCGCAGATCGGCGTCATGGTCGAGCTGGACAAGGCCGACGCCGACCTGGCCAAGGGCCTCGCCCAGCACATCGCCGCCTTCGCGCCGAAGTACCTCTCCCGCGAGGACGTCCCGGCCGAGGTCGTCGAGGCCGAGCGCCGCGTCGCCGAGGAGACCACCCGCGCCGAGGGCAAGCCCGAGGCCGCCCTCCCGAAGATCGTCGAGGGTCGCGTCAACGGCTTCTTCAAGGAGGCCACCCTCCTCGGCCAGCCGTACGCGCTGGACAACAAGAAGTCGGTCCAGAAGGTTCTGGACGAGGCCGGTGTCACCCTGAAGCGCTTCACGCGTATCAAGGTCGGCATCTGAGTCCGTCCGCGAAAAACGGCGGACCCGGTAGGGTCTGGTGCAGTCGACGGCCGCACACCGCCGTACGACCGCAGATCTGACGAGGAGGCCATTGCCGCAAGGGACACCAGACCCACCGGCAATGGCCTTCTTCGTATGTGCACGAGGAGAATCCCCATGAGCAAGGGCGCGGACGCCGCCAAGGACGACCACAAGCGCGAGGACGGCAAGGTGCCCGGACGCTTCATGCTGAAGCTGTCCGGAGAGGCGTTCGCCGGCGGCGGGGGTCTCGGCGTCGACCCCGATGTCGTGCACGCCATCGCCCGCGAGATCGCCGCGGTCGTCCGGGACGGCGCGCAGATCGCGATCGTCATCGGCGGCGGCAACTTCTTCCGCGGCGCCGAGCTCCAGCAGCGCGGCATGGACCGGGCCCGCTCCGACTACATGGGCATGCTCGGCACCGTGATGAACTGTCTCGCCCTCCAGGACTTCCTGGAGAAGGAGGGCATCGACTCCCGCGTCCAGACCGCCATCACCATGGGCCAGGTCGCGGAGCCGTACATCCCGCTGCGCGCGGTCCGGCACCTGGAGAAGGGCCGGGTCGTCATCTTCGGCGCCGGCATGGGCATGCCGTACTTCTCCACCGACACCACCGCCGCCCAGCGCGCCCTGGAGATCGACGCCGAGGCGCTGCTCATGGGGAAGAACGGCGTGGACGGGGTCTACGACTCCGACCCGAAGACCAACCCCGCCGCGGTGAAGTTCGACGCGCTGGAGTACAGCGAGGTGCTCGCCCGCGACCTCAAGGTCGCCGACGCCACCGCCATCACGCTCTGCCGTGACAACGAGCTGCCGATCCTCGTCTTCGAGCTCACCGCCACCGGCAATATCGCCCGCGCCGTCAAGGGTGAGAAGATCGGCACGCTCGTGAGCGACCAGGACACCCGCGCCTGAAAACGGGTGCTTCCACCGGTGAGCCCCGGTGGGAACCGGGGCGCGGGACCGCCCCGGAAGATGGACAACGGCCTGCCGGTCGGACACCGTGCAGGTGGTACGCGACGCAGGACCCGCCGGGCCCGCCGGGCCCGTTCAAGACACGCAGGAGCACGTGGTGATCGAAGAAACCCTCCTCGAGGCCGAGGAGAAGATGGAGAAGGCCGTAGTCGTCGCGAAAGAGGACTTCGCCGCGATCCGTACCGGCCGTGCGCACCCGGCGATGTTCAACAAGATCGTCGCCGACTACTACGGTTCGCCGACCCCGATCAACCAGCTGGCCTCGTTCTCGGTGCCCGAGCCCCGTATGGCCGTCGTGACGCCGTTCGACAAGACCGCGCTGCGCAACATCGAGCAGGCCATCCGCGACTCGGACCTCGGTGTCAACCCGAGCAACGACGGCAACATCATCCGGGTCAACTTCCCCGAGCTGACCGAGGAGCGCCGCCGCGACTACATCAAGGTCGCGAAGACCAAGGCCGAGGACTCCAAGATCTCGATCCGGGCCGTCCGCCGCAAGGCCAAGGAAGCGCTCGACAAGCTGGTCAAGGACAAGGAGTCCGGCGAGGACGAGGTGCGCCGCGCCGAGAAGGAGCTCGACGACACCACCGCGAAGTACGTCGCACAGGTGGACGAGCTGCTGAAGCACAAGGAAGCCGAGCTGCTCGAAGTCTGATGAACGACTCTTCCTGGGGCGCTCCGCAGGGCGCCGGCCACCGGGTCGCGCCGGAGATGCAGGGTGCTGCGGCGGGTCCTGCCTACGATGTGCATGACGCCCAGCAGACTCGGCCCATGCCCATCGTGCCGGACGTTCCCGACGCAGGTAGAGACGCTGAAGACCGTGATCACCGGGAACAGGGGGCCGGACGCCTGAGCGGCGGCCCCCTGTTCCGCGACGAGAAGCCGCAGGAGCCCATGCCGACCGCGCCGCCGCCTCCCCCGCCTCCGCAGAAGAAGCGCGCGGGCCGGGACCTGGGAGCCGCCATAGGGGTCGGCCTGGGGCTCGGTGCCCTGGTCGTCGTCTCGCTCTTCGTCGTCAAGGCCGTCTTCGTCGGCGTCATCGTGCTCGCCGTCGTCGTCGGCCTGTGGGAGCTCACCTCCAGGCTGGAGGAGCGCAAGGGCATCAAGGCGCCCCTCGTGCCGCTCGCCGTCGGCGGCGCCGCCATGATCGTCGCCGGGTACGCGCGCGGGGCCGAGGGCGCCTGGGTCGCCATGGCCCTGACCGCCCTGGCGGTGCTCGTGTGGCGGATGGCCCAGCCGCCCGAGGACTACCTCAGGGACGTCACGGCTGGCATCTTCGCCGCGTTCTACGTGCCCTTCCTGGCCACCTTCGTCGCCATGCTCCTGAAGGCCGACGACGGCCCGCAGCGGGTGCTGACCTTCCTGCTGCTGACCGTGGTCAGCGACACGGGTGCGTACGCGGTCGGCTGGCGGTTCGGCAAGCACAAGCTGGCTCCGCGCATCAGCCCGGGCAAGACCCGCGAGGGCCTGTTCGGGGCCGTCACCTTCGCCATGGTGGCCGGGGCGCTGTGCATGCAGTTCCTGATCGACGACGGTTCCTGGTGGCAGGGGCTGCTGCTGGGCCTCGCGGTCGCGGCCAGCGCCACCCTCGGCGACCTGGGCGAGTCCATGATCAAGCGGGACCTCGGCATCAAGGACATGGGAACGCTGCTGCCCGGCCACGGCGGGATCATGGACCGGCTGGACTCCCTGCTGCCGACCGCCCCGGTGGTCTGGCTGCTGCTCGTCCTCTTCGTCGGCTCCGGCTGACCGGCTCCGGCCTGCGGTTTTCCGTACGAAGGCCCGTCGTCCACAGGGCGGCGGGCCTTCGCCGTTCCGTCTGCGACACTGGAAGAACCATGCCTAAGCCCGGAGAACTCACTTTCGTCGCGCCCCGCGGAGCCAAGAAGCCGCCGCGGCACCTCGCCGACCTCACGCCCGCCGAGCGCAGGGAAGCCGTCGCCGCGATCGGCGAGAAGCCGTTCCGCGCCCAGCAGCTCTCGCAGCACTACTTCGCGCGGTACGCGCACGACCCGGCCGAGTGGACCAACATCCCGGCCGGATCGCGGGACAAGCTCGCCGAGGCGATGTTCCCCGATCTGATGTCCGTCGTCCGGCACATCAGCTGCGACGACGACACCACCCGCAAGACCCTGTGGAAGCTGCACGACGGGACGCTGGTCGAGTCCGTCCTGATGCGCTACCCGGAGCGGGTCACCATGTGCATCTCCTCGCAGGCCGGCTGCGGCATGAACTGCCCGTTCTGCGCGACCGGGCAGGCCGGTCTCGACCGCAACCTGTCGACCGCGGAGATCGTCCACCAGATCGTGGACGGCATGCGCGCCCTGCGCGACGGCGAGGTCCCCGGCGGCCCCGCCCGGCTGTCCAACATCGTGTTCATGGGCATGGGCGAGCCGCTGGCCAACTACAACCGCGTCGTCGGCGCGATCCGCCGGCTGACCGACCCCGAGCCCGACGGCCTCGGTCTCTCGCAGCGCGGGATCACCGTGTCCACCGTCGGCCTGGTGCCCGCGATGCTTCGGTTCGCCGACGAGGGCTTCAAGTGCCGCCTCGCGGTCTCGCTGCACGCCCCGGACGACGAGCTGCGCGACACCCTGGTGCCGGTCAACACCCGGTGGAAGGTCCGTGAGGTGCTGGACGCCGCGTGGGAGTACGCGGAGAAGTCCGGCCGCCGCATCTCCATCGAGTACGCCCTGATCCGCGACATCAACGACCAGGCGTGGCGCGGCGACCGGCTGGGCCGGCTCCTCAAAGGCAGGCGCGTCCACGTCAACCTGATCCCGCTCAACCCGACCCCCGGCTCCAAGTGGACCGCGTCGCGGCCCGAGGACGAGCGCGCGTTCGTCGAGGCCATCGCGAGCCACGGCGTGCCGGTCACCGTCCGCGACACCCGGGGCCAGGAGATCGACGGCGCCTGCGGACAGCTGGCGGCCTCCGAGCGCTGAGGGCGAGCGGCCCGGGCATGCGGAACCGCGGCCGAAAACGGCCGTGTAGCCTGGGGCCGAAATCAACTGCATATTCCGACAGGGGAGCGCCACAGCGCTGAGAGTGCGGCACCAAGGACAGGTTGGCCGCAGACCCTCTGAACCTCGCCCGGGTCATTCCGGGTAGGAAGTTCGGACCATACTCAAGCTGTTGCGCCCTGCCCGCTTCCGGTTTCCACCGGTGCGGGCAGGGCCGCGTCTCTTCCTGGTCACTCCAGGAGGAATCACACATGAGCACCACCCAGAAGGCCGCGGTCGCGGCCGTCGCCGCCGCGCTCGGCGTCACCGCGCTGGCCGGCTGCGGGAGTTCCGACGACTCGGCGTCCGGTTCCGGATCCACCAAGGGCTCCGGCTCCAAGACCGTCACGCTGGTCAGCCACGACTCCTTCAACGCCTCCAAGGACGTGCTGAAGGAGTTCACCCGGCAGACCGGCTACACCGTCAAGGTCCTCAAGAGCGGTGACGCGGGCGCCGCCCTGAACCAGGAGATCCTGACCAAGGGCTCCCCGCGCGGCGACGTCTTCTTCGGCGTCGACAACACCCTGCTCTCGCGCGCCCTCGACAACGGGCTGTTCACGCCGTACGAGGCCAAGGGGCTCGACCGGGTCCCGGCCGATGTCCAGCTGGACGCGGACAAGCACCGGGTCACCCCGGTCGACACCGGCGACATCTGCGTCAACTACGACAAGAAGTACTTCGCCGACAAGAAGCTCGCGCCGCCGAAGACCTTCGCCGACCTGGCGAAGCCCGCGTACAAGAACCTGCTCGTCACCGAGAACGCCGCGACCTCCTCGCCCGGCCTCGGCTTCCTGCTGGGCACCGTCGCCACCTTCGGTGAGGACGGCTACCAGGACTACTGGAAGAAGCTGAAGGACAACGGCGTCAAGGTCGTCGACGGCTGGGAGCAGGCGTACAACGAGGAGTTCTCCGGCTCCGCGGGCGGCAAGAAGGCCAAGGCCGACCGGCCGCTCGTCGTCAGCTACGCCTCCAGCCCGCCCGTCGAGGTGCTGTACGCCGACCCGCAGCCCAAGACCGCGCCCACCGGGGTCGCCACCGGGACCTGCTTCCGCCAGATCGAGTTCGCCGGTCTGCTGGACGGGGCGAAGAACGAGGCAGGCGGCAAGGCCCTGCTGGACTTCCTGATCGGGAAGAAGTTCCAGGAGGACATGCCGCTGACCATGTTCGTCAGCCCGGTCGCCAAGGACGCGAAGGTGCCGGAGCTCTTCACGAAGTTCGGCGCCACCGCCGACAAGCCGGCGACCGTCGCCCCGGACACCATCGCCAAGAACCGTGAGCAGTGGGTCCGGTCATGGTCCTCGCTCGTAGTGAAGTAACGAAGACTCCCGTACGCGGACCGGGCGCGCGCGGGAGGTCCGCACGCGCCCGGGCCCGGCGCGGGACCGCGGTGCGGCTCGGGCTTATGGCCGTGCCCGTCGCGTTCTTCGCCGTGTTCTTCGCCTACCCGGTCGCCGCGATCGTCGGCCGGGGGCTCAAGGCGGACGGCGTCTGGCAGTTCGGCCGGTTCGGCGAGGTGCTGGCCCGGCCGGAGATCCGTGACGTCCTGTGGTTCACGCTGTGGCAGGCGCTCGCCTCGACCGCGCTGACCCTGCTGATCGCGTTGCCCGGCGCCTATGTCTTCGCCCGGTTCGACTTCCCCGGCAAGCAGGTGCTGCGCGCCGTCGTCACGGTGCCGTTCGTGCTGCCGACCGTCGTCGTCGGCACCGCCTTCCTCGCGCTGCTCGGACGCGGCGGGCTGCTCGACGAGCTGTGGGGCGTACGGCTCGACACCACCGTGTGGGCGATCCTGCTGGCCCACGTCTTCTTCAACTACGCGGTCGTCGTCCGCACCGTCGGCGGGCTCTGGGCGCAGCTCGACCCGCGTCAGGAGGAGGCCGCCCGGGTGCTGGGCGCGAGCAGGTTCACCGCCTGGCGCCGCGTCACGCTGCCCGCGCTCGCCCCGGCCGTGGCCGCCGCCGCGCTGATGGTCTTCCTCTTCACCTTCACCTCCTTCGGGGTCGTACAGATCCTCGGCGGGCCCGGCTTCTCCACGCTGGAGGTGGAGATCTACCGGCAGACCGCGCAACTGCTGGCCCTGCCCACGGCCGCCGTGCTGACGCTCGTGCAGTTCGCCGCCGTCGGCGCGATCCTCGCCGTGCACGCCTGGACCGTACGCCGCAGGGAGCGTGCGCTGAAGCTGGTCGACCCGGCACAGACGGCGCGCAGGCCGAGCGGTGCCGGGCAGTGGGCGCTGCTCGGCGGAGTGCTGCTGAGCGTGCTCGTGCTGATACTGCTGCCGCTCGCCGTGCTGGTGGAACGCTCGCTCGGCGGCTCCGGGCTCGCCTACTACCGCGCGCTCACCTCGGCGGACGCCAACAGCGGTACGTTCCTGGTGGCGCCCATCGAGGCGATCGGGAACTCGCTGCGCTACGCCCTCGTCGCGACCCTGATCGCCCTGGTCGTCGGGGGCCTCGCCGCCGCCGCGCTCACCCGGCGGGCCGGCCGGCTCGTCCGGGGCTTCGACGCGCTGCTGATGCTGCCGCTCGGGGTCTCCGCGGTGACCGTCGGCTTCGGCTTCCTGATCACCCTGGACAAGCCGCCGCTCGACCTCCGTACCTCCTGGATCCTGGTGCCGCTCGCCCAGGCGCTGGTCGGGGTGCCCTTCGTCGTACGGACCATGCTGCCGGTCCTGCGGGCGGTGGACGCCCGGCTGCGCGAGGCCGCGGCGGTGCTCGGGGCCTCGCCGCTGCGGGCCTGGCGCGAGGTGGACTTCCCGCTGGTGCGGAGGGCGCTGCTGGTCGCCGCCGGGTTCGCGTTCGCCGTGTCACTGGGGGAGTTCGGGGCGACGGTGTTCATCGCGCGTCCGGACAACCCGACGCTTCCGGTGGCCGTGGCCCGGCTGCTGGGCCGGTCCGGGGAGCTCAACTACGGCCAGGCCATGGCCCTCAGCACCATCCTGATGCTCGTGTGCGCGGTCTCGCTGCTGCTGCTCGAACGCATCCGCACCGACCGATCCGGGGAGTTCTAGAAGATGCTGACGCTCGAATCGGCAACCGTCCACTTCGGCGACCGGGCCGCGCTCGACGGGGTGGACCTGGAGGTCGCCGACCACGAGATCGTCTGCGTGCTCGGGCCGAGCGGCAGCGGCAAGTCCACCCTGCTGCGCCTGGTCGCCGGGCTGCAGGAGCCGGACGGCGGCCGGGTCCTGCTCGACGGCACCGACCAGGACGGCATCCCGGTCCACCGGCGCGGCCTCGGCCTGATGTTCCAGGACCACCAGCTCTTCCCGCACCGGGACGTCGGCGCCAACGTCGCCTTCGGCCTGCGGATGCACGGTGCCGGCCGGGGCGAACAGGACCGCCGGGTCGCCGAACTCCTCGACCTCGTGGGCCTCCCCGGCGCCGAACGCCGTGCCGTCGCCGCGCTCTCCGGCGGCGAGCAGCAGCGCGTCGCCCTCGCCCGGGCCCTCGCCCCCAGCCCCAGGCTCCTGATGCTCGACGAGCCCCTGGGCCAGCTGGACCGCAGCCTGCGCGAACGGCTCGTCGTCGAACTGCGCGCCCTCTTCGGCCGGCTCGGCACCACCGTGCTCGCCGTCACCCACGACCAGGGCGAGGCGTTCGCGCTGGCCGACCGGGTCGTCGTGATGCGCGAGGGCCGCGTCGCCCAGGTGGGCACCCCGCTGGAGGTGTGGCAGCGCCCCGCCTCCGCCTTCGTGGCCCGGTTCCTGGGCTTCGACAACGTGGTCGAGGCGACCGTCGAGGGGGAGGCGGCGGACACGGACTGGGGCGAGGTGCCGGTGCCGGCCGGGTCGCCGCAGGGGGCGTGCGATCTGCTGGTGCGGCCGGCCGGGGTCCGGATCGGCGGGCCGGAGAAGGGGCTGCGCTGCGTCGTGGGGGCGCGCACCTTCCGGGGCAGCCATGTCGCCGTGACCCTCCACCCCGAGCGCGGCCCGGTGCTGGACGCCGAGTGCCCGCTGCGCGGGACGCCGGAGGAGGGCGAGCGGGTGGGCGTCACCTTCGACGCGTCGGAGTGCGTGGTGCTGCCCGCGCTGTTCTGACCGGGCCGCGCGCCGTCAGACGGGCCGGCGGAGTGCGTCGACCAGGGCGCGGGGGTCGTCGGCGTGGAAGCGGATGGTGTGGGCCCCTTCCGGAGCGCCGAGCGGGCGGGTGAAGGGCAGCGGCCGGTTCAGCTCCAGGGTCACCGAGGTCTGGCTGCCCACGATCAGGTCGAGGACCCCGTCGTCGGAGAGGGTGACCAGGCGGCCTTCCGGGTATCGCCGGTCGACCCGGACCGAGGCGACCGCGTCCTGGGGCACGACGAGGTCGAAGAGTGCTCCGTAGCGGATCCGCAGAGAGCCGTCGGGGCGTACGACGTGCGGCCGGGTGACGCAGGCGGCGTGCAGGGCCAGGACCAGGACGAGCCCGTACAGGTCGAGGACCAGGAACACCCGGTGGACCACCGGCCACGGGATGAGGAGGGCCAGGCCCACCGTCTCGACGGCCATCACGAAGAGCAGCCCGTACAGCATCGCGGTCTGCGGCCCGGTGTACGCGGCGGCGAGGTCCCCGGGGCGCACACCGTGCGCGCGGCGCCGGACCCACCGCGCCAGTGAGGCGACGGCGCGCAGCTCGTGGAGGACCAGACGGCGGACCGCCACCGGCACCGCCTGCTCCACGGCGGCCCGCCGCGCCGCCCGGGGGTCCGCGCCGCCGGCGCGCGCCGCGACGTACAGCGAGCGCAGCACCCGGGCCTCCAGCAGCAGGACCGTGAGCACCAGCGCCTCGGCGCCCGCCAGTGCCCAACCGGGCGGCCGGACCCCGGCCACCAGGCAGACCGCCAGGGCCAGTTCCCCGGACAGCACGGCGGCTGAGGCGACCCGTGCCACCCGCACGCCACTCATCCCCGGCCCCTCGCGATGAACGCCTCCATGAGCCTGCTCACGACCTCCGCCTGCGCGGGGGCGTACTCGGCGAGCATCGCTTCCTTGAGCCCGGTCACGACGACCCCGTCCTCGGGGATCGCGGCGAACAGTTCCTCGGGGACGACTGCCATCAGATCGGCCGCCAGCGGGGCGATCCTCGGATCGTCGGCCGGGGCCTCGGCGAGCGCGTCCAGGCGCTCGTACAGTCCGACGACCGCGGGATCGGCGACCAGCGTTTCGAACAGCGCGAAAATCTCCTGGGCACCGGTGCCGGGGGCATCCATCAGCGTGAGGTACTCGCGATCCTTGGCCGCGCTCGGCGAATCCGTCCTGGGGGCCTGTGCCAACAGTGCGGCGAGGGCGGGCGAGACGGGCCCGGTGGCGCCGGGCGGCTCGGCGAGCAGGACGCCGAGCCGGCGGCGGCGCTCCCGGATGGCTGCCTCCTGGCGGGCCAGGTCCGCGTCGAGTTCCTCCAGCACCTCGGCCAGCTCGCGCCCGGCGTCATCGGCGAGGACGTCACGCACCTCATCGAGACCGAGACCGAGCTCGGTGAGCCGCCGCACCCGGGCGAGCAGGACGGCGTCGCGGACGCTGTACGCCCGGTAGCCGTTGGGGCGCCGCTCAGGTTCCGGGAGCAGACCGACATGGTGGTAGTGCCGGATCGCCCGGGTGGTCAGCCCCACGAGCTCGGCGATCTCTCCGATTCGCATGCGGCCAGTAGAAACCCTGCCGCTGCGTCAAGGTCAAGCGCCGCGACGGATCGCCGGGCGCGTCCGCACCGCTATCGGCCGGGTTCCCCCGTGCACCGGCCGTCGGTCATCCGCCAGTAGTACTGGTGGTCGGCCATCCGCCAGGTCTCATCGGCAGTGGTTGCCCGTGTGATCCATGCACGGAGTCGGGGGAGGGCCTGCGCGCGTAGAACAGCGCGGGTGGCAGCCCGTTCGGTGGCGTCGACCGGGTGGACGTCGATGCGGAAGCCGACCATGTCCGGGTGGACGCCGCGGCCGTAGTTGCGGGGGTTCGGAGCGACCCACTCCACTCCCAGGACGAGGGTCCCGCTGTCATGCCCGGTGAGGAATGCCAGGCCCGTGACCCGGGTCATGCAGGGGCCGAGACACTCGCTGACGTCGGTGGTGGTCAGCGGCCAGGCACGGTGCCGGGGAAGTCTTCGATTGCGTGCGGACATGGCGAGCAGAATGGCAGAGGGCCCCTGCCGGCCCCACCGGATATCGCCCTTACGCCCCCGAGAGCCGGGCAAGGGCGTCGGGCGCCTCCTCCACCGTGTCGACCAGGGCGATGCGGGACTCCATCCTCCGGCCGGCCGCCAGGGTTTGCAGGAGGGGCCAGGCGGGAAGCTCGCGCGTCCAGTGGTCGTGGCCCACCAGCACCATCGGGACGGGCTCGCCGCGTGACTCGTAGTAGTTCGGGGTGGTGCTGTCGAAGATCTCCTGGACCGTCCCGGCCGCGCCCGGGAGGAAGATCACGCCCGCGTTCGACCGGGCCAGCAGCCCGTCCTCGCGCAGCGCGTTGGTGAAGTACTTCGCGATGTGCCCGGCGAACGGGTTCGGCGGCTCGTGGCCGTAGAACCAGGTGGGGATCGACACGGACGGGCCGCCGCCCGGCCAGCGCTCCCGGACCGCGAAGGCCGCCCGCGCCCAGTCGGTGACCGAGGGTGTGAAGGACGGCACCGCGCCCAGCATCGCGCACGCCTCGTCCAGCATCGCGTCGGGGTGCGGCGCCGCGTACGCCCCCAGGTTGGCCGCCTCCATCGCGCCCGGGCCGCCCCCGGTCGCCACGGTGAGGCCGCTGCGGGCCAGGGTCCTGCCGAGCCGGGCCGCCTCCGCGTAACCCGCGCTGCCCCGGGGCAGCGCGTGGCCGCCCATCACACCGGCCACCCGTGCCCCGGCGAGCACCTCCGCCAGCGCGTCCGAGATCGCGTCGTCGTGGAGCGCCCGGAGCATCGAGGCGAACGCGTCGCCGTCCGACCGGGTCCGCCGGAACCAGTCGAAGGCCAGGGCGTCCGGCGTGGCCGCGTAACCCTCCCGCGCGAGCCCGTCGTAGAGCGCGTCGGGGGAGTAGAGCAGGCCCCGGTACGGATCGAAGGGCAGGCCGGGGACGGGCGGGAAGACGAACGCCCCGCCGGCCCGGACCTTCTCCTCGGGACCCGGCTCCATCGGGCAGCCGAGGAACACGGCTCCGGCGGTGTCCGTGGCCAGCAGCGCCGCGCTCCGCTCCGTCAGGTCCACCGACTGCACACGGCGCCCGGCCAGCGAACCGGCGGCCACCGCCGCGTCGAACTCGGCCAGCGACTCGATCTCGTCGCCATGGGCGCTCTTGTGCTCGTCCGGGCTCTCCACGCGGCTCATGCTACGAAACGCTCATCCGATCCGGGCGGGCACCCGGAAACGCGCGAAACCGGCCGGGCAGGAGGCCCGGCCGGTTTCGCGCGACGAGCCGCGCTCAGGGGGTCAGCGGCAGCGCGGCCAGTTCGGCGATCGCCCAGGTGAGCGGGGCGAAGAGGACCAGCAGCGCCACCGCGCGCAAGGCGGTCGCCCAGCGCAGCGCCGAGGCCGGGGCCCCGAGCCGCAGCAGCGCCCTGGCCGTCTCGGCACGGGCCTGGCGGGCCTCCAGGGCCGAGGTCAGCAGCGTCGCCGTGGTGCAGCCGACGACGAGCACCGCCCCCAGCGCGGTCAGCGGGCCGAACGGCCGGGGCCCCGTCCCGTACAGCGCGAAGGCGGCGATGACCGCCGACAGCACCGCGCAGACGATGCCGAGCGGGCGGCCGATCCGGCGCGCCTCGTCCATCAGGACCCGGCCGGCCAGCAGGCGTACGGCCCCGGGCCGGGCCGTCTGGAGCAGCTTGCCGCACAGATAGGTCAGGCCGGGGCCCGCCGTGGCCAGGCCGATCGCCGTGAGCGTCCAGCCGACGAGCACCCAGGCCGGTGTGGAGTCCAGCTTGCCCGGGAGCGGGAAGGGGCTGCCGGGCGTGCCCCGGCTCGCGTACGCCTCGACGGCGAGACCGGCGGCGGTCAGGGCCACCCCCCAGGGCAGCCCGCCCGGCGGCGCGGCGGGTGCGGAGATCTCCTCGGTGGGCACCAGGTCGCCGCCGTCGTCCGTGTCGCGCGCCGCCCCCGCCGGGCGGCCGCGCAGCGCCAGCGCACTGCCCGTCGCGGCCGCCACCGGCACCAGGGCCAGCAGGACCAGCACGGCGGCGATGGGCAGCGACGCGTCCGCACCGAGCAGGTCGGCGGCGGCACCGTCGAACGGCAGCCCCGACAGGTCGCCGCGCAGATGGAGGAAGAACAGCAAGGCCACCGCGGAGCCGAGGGTGCACGAGACGGCGGTCGAGACCGCGGCGAGCACGCTGAGCTTCACCGGGCCGAGGCCCACGGCGGACAGCCCGGTACGTGGCCGGGTGCTCGGGTCCGTGCGGGCCACCGCGACCGCGAACTGCACGGTTGCCGCCAGCGGGACGAAGCACCACAGCAGCCGCAGCACCGCCCCCGCCGAGTGCGGGTGCGCGGCGGTGTAGCCGAGGGTGCACAGGAGAAGGAAGCCGACCCCGGCGGAGGCGGCCGCGACCAGCAGCCGCCGCATCAGGACCAGTGGATGGGAACCGCGGGCTAGACGGAGAGCGAGCACGCCGCGCGCCCCTCCGGATCGGCTTCGGCGGGCAGGCCGACGGTGGAGACCCGGCGCCCGTCGAGCAGCGGCACCACGCGGTCGGCGAGCGCGGCGATCTCGGCGTCGTGCGTCGCGAGTACCACCGTGATCCCGTGCGAGCGGGCGGCGCTGGTCAGGGTCCGCAGGACGTGCGTGCGGTCCGTGCGGTGCAGCGTCGCGGTCGGCTCGTCGGCGAAGATCACCGAGGGCCCGGCGGCCAGCGCGCGGGCCACGGCGATCCGCTGCCGCTGGCTCTGCTGGAGGGTGTGCGGGCGCTTCTTGGCGCACGTGCCGATGTCCAGGCGCTCCAGCCACTCCATGGCGGTCTTCCTGGCCTCCCGGTGCGAGGCGCCGCGCAGCAGGAGCGGCAGGGCGGTGTTCTCCCAGGTGTTCAGCTCCGGGACGAGCTGCGGTTCGGGGGCGATCCAGCCGAACTTGTCGCGGCGCAGCCGCTCGCGCAGCCTCGGCCCCATGGTGTGCACGGGCACGCTGTTGAACCAGACCTCGCCCTGCTCGGGCACCAGCTGACCGGAGAGGCAGTGCAGCAGCGTCGTCTTGCCGCTGCCGCGCGGACCGGTCACCGCGAGGATCTCGCCGTCGCGGATGCCCAGGGAGACCCCGCCGAGCGCGGGTGAGCCGTTGTGGGAATGCTGCAGGGAACGCGCCCAGATCACATCGTTGTCCGGCGGGGCCACTGGCGTACACCTCGGTTCAGATCAGATATCCCGTCCCCGTACGGGGGAACGAAGAGGGGGCCGATCGGTCACTCGGCACCGTAAGGATTCGGATCGCGGTGAGCGGACAGCACGCGGCCCGGGTCCGCCTCTTCCCACTCGATCGGCCGCATCCGGGCCGCTCGGGGACCTGGGAGATGCCTTGCCCGGCACAGCACACCGACGCCCGACTACGCTGGTCGTCTCACCCATTGGACATACACGAGGAGGGGTGGCCGTGACCGCCGAGGTACGCCGTCTGCGCAACTACATCAACGGGGAGTTCCGGGACGCCGCCGACGGGCGGACGATCGACGTGGTCAACCCGGTGACCGAGGAGGTCTACGCGACCTCGCCGCTCTCCGGCCCCGCCGACGTCGACGCCGCGATGGCCGCCGCCGCGGCGGCGTTCCCCGCCTGGCGCGACACCACACCGGCCGAGCGCCAGCGCGCTCTGCTCAAGATCGCGGACGCGTTCGAGGAGCGGGCCGAGGACCTGATCGCCGCCGAGTCCGAGAACACCGGCAAGCCGATCGGACTGACCCGCACCGAAGAGATTCCGCCGATGGTGGACCAGATCCGCTTCTTCGCGGGCGCCGCGCGGCTCCTTGAGGGGCGCTCGGCCGGCGAGTACATGGAGGGGCTGACCTCCATCGTGCGCCGCGAGCCGGTCGGCGTCTGCGCGCAGGTCGCGCCGTGGAACTACCCGATGATGATGGCCGTCTGGAAGTTCGCCCCGGCGCTCGCCGCGGGCAACACCGTCGTCATCAAGCCGTCCGACACCACGCCCGCCTCGACTGTGCTGATCGCCGAGATCATCGGGCAGATCCTGCCCAAGGGTGTCTTCAACGTCATCTGCGGCGACCGCGACACCGGCCGCGCCATGGTCGAGCACCGGACCCCGGCGATGGCCTCCATCACCGGCTCGGTGCGGGCCGGCGTGCAGGTCGCCGAGTCGGCCGCCAAGGACGTCAAGCGGGTCCACCTGGAGCTCGGCGGCAAGGCGCCCGTCGTCGTCTTCGAGGACACCGACCTGGCCAAGGCCGTCGAGGACATCTCGGTCGCGGGCTACTTCAACGCCGGTCAGGACTGCACGGCCGCCACGCGCGTGCTGGTCCACGAGTCCATCCACGACGAGTTCGTCACCGCCCTCGCCAAGGCCGCCGCCGACACGAAGACCGGCCTTCCGGACGACGAGGACGTGCTCTACGGCCCGCTCAACAACGCCAACCAGCTGGCCCAGGTCAGCGGCTTCATCGAGCGCCTCCCCGCCCACGCCCGGGTCGAGGCGGGCGGCCACCGGGTCGGCGACAAGGGCTACTTCTACGCCCCGACCGTCGTCTCCGGCCTCAAGCAGGACGACGAGATCATCCAGCACGAGGTCTTCGGCCCGGTCATCACCGTCCAGTCGTTCCGCGACGAGGCGCAGGCCGTCGAGTGGGCGAACGGCGTCGAGTACGCCCTGGCCTCCTCGGTGTGGACCAAGGACCACGCGCGTGCCATGCGGATGTCCAAGAACCTGGACTTCGGCTGCGTCTGGATCAACACCCACATCCCGCTGGTCGCCGAGATGCCGCACGGCGGTTTCAAGAAGTCCGGCTACGGCAAGGACCTCTCGGCCTACGGCTTCGAGGACTACACGCGCATCAAGCACGTGATGACGTCCATCGAGGGCTGAGCGACCACACCCCCGTGCCCCGTGAGAACCGGCCGGTTCGCACGGGGCACGGGGCTACCGGCGCTGTACCGGGGGCGGCATGAAGAGCCGGTAAATGCGGGCGTACGCTGCGGACATGAGCGAGCGAAACGCCCTGCGAAGGCGTATACGCGTGTGGTTGGTCGTCTTCATCGTCTGTCTGGTTCTGAGCGGGCTGACCGCCTTCCCGCTCGTCCACGAACTGCGGTGGACCGAGGATCTGCTGACGTCCTCGGCCTCTCCCGTCCCCGAACACTTCCCGGCTCTGCTGGAGTGGATCACCCGCGTCCGCACCGGCCTGGACGAGGCCGACGCCCGGTACCCCTTCGTGCTGTACGGCACCGACTGGCTGGCCTTCGCCCACCTGGTCATCGCGGTCGCCTTCTACGGGCCCTACCGCGACCCGGTCCGCAACATCTGGGTGATCGAGTTCGGCATGATCGCCTGCGCCGGGATCATCCCGCTCGCGCTGATCTGCGGCCCGATCCGCGACATCCCGTTCTGGTGGTCGATCATCGACATGTCGTTCGGCGTCTTCGGGGTGATCCCGCTGCTGATCGTGCACCGCAAGATCAAGCGCCTGGAGAGCCTGGAGCGGGCACCGGAGCCGGAGCCGGTGGCGGCCTGACTCAGTCGGCCGACGGCGCTCCGAAGACCGTGGAGACCACGCCCATGACCAGCGCGTTCTCCCCCTCCGCCTTCGCGTCCGTGGAGTTGATGCTGTAGACGAGCGTGCGGGAGAGATCGCGCGTGGCGCCGATTCCCGAGTTGTAGCCCCAGCGGCCGCCGGTCTTGCCCCAGACCTGGCGGCCGCCCAGCTTCCAGGTGGACAGCCCGGCGCTGAACGCGGGGGCCTTGCCGGTCACGAAGTCGCGCACCGAGGGGTCCGGCAGCGTGAACATCTCCTCCAGCAGCGGCCCGCGCACCACCCGGCCCCGGAACAGCGCGGTCAGGAAGCGCTCCAGGTCGGCGGTGGTGGAGATGACGTCCCCCGCCGCCCAGCCGTCGGTCGCGCTCCACACGCTGACGTCCCGCAGCACGGTGGTGCCGTCTTCCCGCTTCATGCGCTGGTACCCGTGGTTGTGCGGGCCGTGGATACGGGGATCGGCGCCGGGGAACGATGTGTCGCGCAGACCCAGCGGGGCCAGGATGCGCCGGGACACCTCCGCCTCGTAGGTGTGCCCGGTGATCTTCTCGATCAGCAGCCCGGCCACCGTGGAGTTGATGTTGAGGTAGTGCTGGCGCGTCCCCGCCGGGGTGCCCGTCGCGAGGGCCGGGCCCGCGGTGCCTGCCGCGATTCCGGCGACCAGGGCGGCGGCGAGGACGGTACGGCGGATGCGGGCGTTCATCGTGATGCCTCCAGGCAGCGAGATCCGGGGCGGCGCGGTCGCTTCGGCCGCGCCGTTGTCGGTCTCATCCTGCTGACCGGGAGGCCCTTGGCGGATCACCGGAGCGGGGGGTTCCCGGCGGGTCCCCTTCTCCCCTGCACGGGGGAGGGGGACGGCGGTGCTCCCTCCGGCGAGGGAGCGACGAGCCCGGTCTCGTAGGCGCAGATGACGGCCTGGATGCGGTCGCGCAGGCCCAGTTTGGACAGCACGTTGCCCACATGGGTCTTCACCGTGTGGTCGCTGACGACCATGGCCGCGGCGATCTCCGCGTTGGACAGCCCGCGTGCCAGGTGCAGCAGCGTCTCGCGCTCCCGGGCGGTCAGCACGCCGAGCCGCTGCCGCGACGGCGCCGGGGCGTACGCGGCGACGCTGTAGAGGGCGAGCAGGCCCGTGTACGGCAGGGTCTGCCCCGGGCCGTCGACGGCCACTCCGTACAGGCTCTGCGTCACCAGCACAGCCAGCAGTGCCCGCACGGGAGCCCGGCGCCGCCACAGCAGCGGCAGCACGGTCAGGGTGGTCAGCAGATACGCGGGCAGGGAAGCGGGCTCCAGGCGGGATCGCGGGGCAGCACCCAGGGCACCGACACCGCCGCCTGTACCACCAGGACCACGCCGATGTCGGTCACCCGGGGGCTCGGACCGCCGGCCTCCCGCACCCGGCGCCAGAGCGCGCGGGGGTCTGTCACGGTCTCCGCCCGGCTCCGCGCCGGTCGATCAGCTTGCGGAGCACGTCGATCCGGTTGGTGGTGACGGAGTCCACGCCGTACGCGAGCAGGCGGCGCATCGTCCGGCCGGTGTCGGCGGTCCACGCCGAGACCAGCAGCCCGTCGCGGTGGTTCCGGTCCGTCAGCTCCGGGCTGACCAGCCCGAACCGGTAGTTCAGCCAGCGCGGCCGGACCGCGTCGAGGAGCGCCGCGCGCGGGGGCGCGAGCGTCGTCCAGGTCATCGCGATCTCGGCCGACGGGTCGGCCGCCCGCACCCGGAGCATCGCCTCGGGCCCCGCGCAGTAGTACACGCGCTCGCCTGCCCCGCACTCCCGCACCACGCCCACCGTGCGTTTCACCGACTCCGGCGTGGAGCCCGGCAGATCGATCATCACGCGGTGCGCGCCGACGGCGAGCAGCGCCTCGCGCAGCGTCGGCACCCCGCCCGCCGTCAGCTCGGTCAACTCCTGGTGGCTGAGCCGATCCAGCCGCAGGTCATGGCCCCACAGCCGGTCCAGCGTGGCGTCGTGCAGCAGGACCGGCACCCCGTCCCGGGTGACCCGGACGTCGGTCTCCACCACGTCCGCCCCGCGTTCGAGGGCGGAGCGGATCGAGGCGAGGGTGTTCTCGCGGGCACGGTACGGATCGCCGCGATGCGCGACGGCGGTGACAGGCGTGGGCGTGGGCATGGGGCCATTGTCACCGCCCGGGGATCACCGCCCGGTGCTCCGCAGCCAGTTGGCCGTGTACGTGTCGATCTCGGCGGCCAGCGTGCGCTTTCCGGCCGGGTCCAGGAAGGACGCATCGACGGCGTTCTTCGCGAGCGCGGCCAGACCGTGTTCGTCCAGACCGAGGATGCGGGCGGCCACCGCGTACTCGTTGTTGAGGTCGGTGCCGAACATGGGCGGGTCGTCGCTGTTGATCGTGACCAGCACCCCGGCCTGGACCATTTCGCGGACCGGGTGCTGCTCGATGTCCTTCACCGCCCGGGTCGCGATGTTGGATGTGGGGCAGACCTCCAGGGCGATGCGCCGCTCGGCGAGGTGGTCGAGCAGCTTGGGGTCGGCGACCGAGCTGGTGCCGTGGCCGATGCGCTCGGCGCGCAGCTCGGTCAGCGCGTCCCAGACGGTCTGCGGGCCCGTGGTCTCCCCGGCGTGCGGGACCGAGTGCAGGCCCTCGGCGATCGCGCGGTCGAAGTAGGGCTTGAACTGCGGGCGGTCCACACCGATCTCCGGGCCGCCGAGGCCGAACGAGACGAGCCCCTCGGGCCGCAGGTCCACGGCGAGCCGGGTGGTCTCCTCGGCGGCCTCCAGACCGGCCTCGCCCGGGATGTCGAAGCACCAGCGCAGAACGACGCCGAGCTCCCGCTCGGCCGCCTTGCGGGCGTCCTCGATGGCCTCCATGAAGCCCTGCTCGGGAATGCCGCGCCGGGTGGAGGAGAACGGGGTGACCGTCAGCTCCGCGTACCGGATGTTCTGCCGGGCCATGTCCCGGGCGACCTCGAAGGTCAGCAGCCGGACGTCCTCCGGGGTGCGGATCAGGTCGACGACCGAGAGGTAGACGTCGATGAAGTGGGCGAAGTCGGTGAACGTGAAGTAGTCGGCCAGCGCCTCGGGGGCGGTGGGGACCTTGGAGTCGGGGTGGTGCGCGGCCAGCTCGGCGACGATTCGGGGGGAGGCCGAACCGACGTGGTGGACATGGAGCTCGGCCTTGGGCAGCCCCGCGATGAAGGGGTGCAGATCGGTCATCGGGGCCTCCGTGGGCAGGGAGTGGTACGGGTCCCGGTCACCGGCGCGACCAGGGCGGGGGACGGGAGTCATCGTAGGACGGCCCCGCCCGTAGCATGACCGCATCACGATGGGGGAGGCCCATGCCAGACAACACGGACAAGCCGGCGGACGGGGCCGCACCGATCGACCCCTGGGCACCGCCGGAGCGGCGCCACGACGGGACACGGAGCGGCGGCACGCCGCCGGGCACCGCCGGGCCGGCCGACGCCCCGCCCGGCGACGGTCGCCCGTCGGGCGGTCGGGTGCCGTTGGACAAGGGTGCCGCCCCGCCCGGCGACGCCCACTCGCCGGGCGGCCCGGTCCCGCTCGACAAGCACGACGCGCCCGGCGCCCCGCGCCCACCGGAGGACGCCGTCCCGGCCGACGCCCGGCCCGGCGACGCCCGCCGGCCGACGGACGGCATACCCGGCGACGGTCACATGCCCGGCGGCCCCCACGCGCCGGGCGACGGTCCCATACCCGGCGACCTCCACGCGCCGGGCGACGGTCACATGCCCGGCGGCCCCCACGCGCCGGGCGACGGTCACATGCCCGGCGACCTCCACGCGCCGGGCGACGGTCCCATACCCGGCGACCTCCACGCGCCGGGCGACGGTCCCATACCCGGCGACCTCCACGCGCCGGGCGACGGTCCCATACCCGGCGGGCCCCACGCGCCCGGCGGCGCATCCTCCGGTGGCTCCCGCGCCTCGGGCGTGCACGATCAGCTGACGGTCACCTCCATGCCGGGCGCCGGCACGGGCCCCGGCCCGTCCAACCCCTTCGCGGCACCGCAGAACGGTCCCGCCGGCTTCGCCGGGCCGCAGGCCGCGGGCGCCGGGTGGTCCGCTCCCGGGACCGTGCCGCCGCCGCCTGTCGGGCCGAACGGCCCCGGGCAGGCCGCCCCGCCGGTGGAACCGGGTGGATACCCGGGCGGCCAGTTCCCACCCGGGGCCTCGTACGGCTACCCGGCCGCGCAGGCACCGCAGTTCGGTTACCCGGGCTATCCCGGCTACGGAACCACCTGGGGCGGACCGCAGCCCGCGAACGGCATGGGCATCGCCGCGCTGGTGCTCGGCCTCATCGCGACGGTCGGCTTCTGCCTGTACGGCCTCGGCGTCATCCTCGGTGTCCTCGCACTGGTCTTCGGCATCATCGGCCGCGGCCGGGCCCAGCGGGGCGAGGCCGACAACGGCGGCGTGGCGCTGGCCGGCATCATCCTCGGATCGATCGGGATCGTCGTCAGCGCCGCCTTCCTCGGCTTCCTCATCTGGGCGATCACCAGCGACTACGCCGACGACGACAGCGATTCCGACCGCGGGCGGACGTCCGTCTCCCAGGTCGTCGAGGCGCGCGAGCAGGCCCCGCTCGGTCACCTCTCCGCGCGGACCTGAGCCCCACCGAACCGGCTCGCGGGTGCGCGAGGGGCACCGGCCCCGCCCGCCCCCGCGAGCCGGTTCATATGCCGGCGCCGCCGGTCCCGTTCCGAAGCTCGTCCCGGGCCGCCATCAGCGCGAACCCCAGCAGATTCAGGCCCCGCCAGGCCGCCGGGTCCTGCGCGCGCGGGTCGTCCGCCGAGAGCCCGATGCCCCAGACCCGGTCCATCGGGCTCGCCTCCACCAGCACCCGGTCCCCGGTGCCGAGCAGGAAGGCGCCCAGCTCCGGGTCCTGGCCGAACTTGTGGACGCTGCCCGCCACCACCAGGGCGAACCGCTCGCGCTTCCAGACGGCGTCGTCGAAGTCGCGGACCAGCCGGCCCACCTTCTTCGCCTCCGCCGGGCTCTTCGCCGCCACCGCCTGCCCGGCTGCATCCGCGTCGCCGAACAGCCGCGCCTTGCCGGCCATCATCCAGTGCTCGGCCGACGCGTACGTCACGCCGTCGACCGTGAACGGCGAGGGCCACCACTGACTGAGACAGCTCGCACCGATGCTGCCGTCCGGGCGCGGGCGGTGCCCCCAGAAGTGCAGGTATTTCACCCTCTCGCCGCGACCCGTCAGCTCGACGAGCTCCTCGGCACTGCGGACATCCCCCATGTGTTCCATGCCGTGGAGTCTGTCACCCGTCACTGACAACAGGTCCACGTGACCCGGATCACTACCAATGGGTAGCCGAACCCGCGTCATGGACCGGCCCCGGCCCGCTCTCCCTCCTGAACGCGCCCGCCGCCCGGCCGGCGCGACACGGACTACGGAGGCGGGCCATGACGGGCTCGGAGGTCAGGGCAGCGGTCGAGTGGCTGGCGTCGGCGGCGCCCGACCCGGCCGCCTGCCGGTGGGACTGGGAACGCGATCCGCGGGGGATCGCGCTCCTGCCCGCCGGCCGGCGCTGGGACGTGCTGATCCTGCCGGGGGAGCTGGGCTATCCGACGCTCGACGTGCTCACCCGGCTCATCGACCGGCCGGGGCCGGTCCTCGCGGACTTCGGCGAGGCCAGGATGGGTTTCTTCGTGCCGCCGGGCACCGTCGCCCGCTGGGTCGGGACGGGCGTCAGGGGCGCCGGGCGCGGCACCTGGATCGTCGTACCGCACCCGGGGCGCCCGGCCGGAAAGGTGCGCTGGCTCGTCCCGCCCGACGGCTCCGGAACCCTCACCGACTCCACGCTCCTGGAGCTCGCGATGCACGAGGCGGCGGCCGGCCCGACGGGCGGTGAAGAGGTCTGACGCTGCCAGAGGTCTTGACAACCCGATTGGTCTGGACCATGTTGTGCGCGCCGCATCAATTCCCCGCGCCGCACCAATTCCCCCCTGTACGGAGGCCGTTGTGGAACGCACAAGACCCCCCGCCCGCATGACCGGACTTGTGGCCGCCTTCTCGGCCGCCCTCCTCGCCGCCGGTGGCCTCGCCGCCACGGCGCCCACCGCCGCCGCGGCCGACGCCGACGTGGCGAGCAACGGCACCTTCGAGGCCGGGCTGACCGGCTGGAACTGCTCCGGCGGCAGCGGAGCGGCCGTCAGCACCCCCGTACACGGCGGGACATCGGCGCTGAAGGCGACGCCGGCCGGCAGCGACAACGCCAAGTGTTCGCAGTCCGTGAAGGTGAAGCCCGGCTCCACGTACACCCTGAGCGCCTGGGTGCAGGGCAGTTACGTCTATCTGGGCGCCGAGGGCACCGGGACGACCGATGTCTCCACCTGGACGCAGTCCGCGCCCGGCTGGCAGAAGCTCACGACCACGTTCACGACCGGGGCCTCCACCACCTCGGTCAAGATCTACACGCACGGCTGGTACGGCACCCCGGCCTACTACGCCGACGACGTCAGCCTCATCGGCCCCGGCGGCGACCCGGTCGTGCTCCCCTCCACCCCCACGGGCCTCAAGTCCGGTACGGTCACCGCCTCCTCGGTCGCCCTGTCCTGGGCGGGCTCCTCCGGGGCCACCGGCTACAACGTCTACCGGGGCGGCACCAAGGTCCAGAGCGTCACCGGGACCTCGGCGACCGTGACCGGCCTCAGCGCCTCCACCGCGTACAGCTTCCAGGTCAGCGCCGTCAACGAGGCCGGAGAGTCCGCGAAGTCCGCGGCCGTCTCCGCGACCACCTCCGAGGGCGGCGGGGGCGACGGCGGCACCGGCACCCAGCTCCCGGCCCACGCGCTCGTCGGCTATCTGCACTCCAGCTTCGCCAACGGCTCCGGCTACACGCGCATGGCGGACGTGCCCGACTCCTGGGACGTCATCGACCTGGCCTTCGGCGAGCCGACCTCCGTCACCTCGGGCGACATCCGCTTCAAGCTCTGCCCGGTCGCCGAGTGCCCGAACGTCGAGTCGGAGGCCGAGTTCAAGGCGGCCATCAAGGCCAAGCAGGCCGCCGGCAAGAAGGTGCTGATCTCCATCGGCGGCCAGAACGGCCAGGTGCAGCTCGCCACCACCGCGGCCCGCGACATGTTCGTCTCCTCGGTCAGCAAGATCATCGACGAGTACGGCCTCGACGGTCTGGACATCGACTTCGAGGGCCACTCGCTCTCGCTGAACACCGGTGACACCGACTTCCGGAACCCCACCACGCCGGTGATCGTCAACCTGATCTCCGCGGTGAAGACCCTCAAGGTCAAGTACGGCGAGGACTTCGTCCTCACCATGGCCCCCGAGACCTTCTTCGTGCAGCTCGGCTACCAGTACTACGGTTCGGGGCCGTGGGGCGGTCAGGACCCGCGCGCCGGGGCCTACCTGCCGGTGATCCACGCGCTGCGCGACGACCTCACCCTGCTGCACGTCCAGGACTACAACTCGGGCTCCATCATGGGTCTGGACAACCAGTACCACTCCATGGGCGGCGCCGACTTCCACATCGCGATGACCGACATGCTGATGGCCGGCTTCCCCGTCGCCGGTGACCAGACGAAGGTCTTCCCCGGGCTGCGCCCCGACCAGGTCGCGATCGGCCTCCCGGCCTCCACCCAGGCGGGCAACGGGCACACCTCGCCCGCCGAGGTCACCAAGGCGCTGAACTGCCTCACCAAGAAGACCGACTGCGGCTCCTACGCCACCCACGGCACCTGGTCGGGCCTGCGCGGCCTGATGACCTGGTCCGTCAACTGGGACCGCTTCAACAACTGGGAGTTCTCGAAGAACTTCGACGCCTACTTCGGCTGAGCACCCCGTACAACAGCAGGAGCAGCAGTCCGCACAGGAACCAGCTGCCCAGCACATCCAGCGGCCAGTGATAGCCGCGGAGCACCAGACCGATGCCCGTCGCCGCCGTCAGCAGGACGGCGGCGACGGGCATCATCCATGAGCGCCGCCCGCGCCCGGCGAGCAGCAGCACCGAAGCCCCGTACGCCACCGCCGCCGTCGCCGCATGGCCCGACGGGTAGTAGCCGGTGGCCTCCGTCAGCGGTCCGGGCCGGGCGATCCAGTCCTTCAGCGGTACGACCAGCAGCGGCACCGCAGCCATCGCGAGGGCCGCGCCCAGCGGCGCCCGCCGCCGTCCGCGCAGCAGCGACCAGCCGATCGCGCAGACCAGCACCGGGAGGGCCACCTGCATGTTGCCGAGGTCGGCGAGGAATTCGGTGAGGCGTCGCGGGCCGTGGCCGACGAGGGCCCGTCCGGCGCGCTCGTCGAGGCCGCGCAGCGGGCCGTCGGCGGCGATCTGCCAGGTGGTCAGCGCGAAGAGGGCCGACAGGCCCGAGACCAGGGAGAGGAAAAAAGCCGTCCGCCCCGGAACTGGGGGGGTTGTTCCGGAGCGGACGAGTGGACCGGTTTGCCGCGCGTCCCGGGGGGTGTGGGACGAGCGGCCATCCGATCGGTGAGGAGTTCCGAAGCGTGATGCTCCAGTGGTGTGCGCGAAGGCACGGCCGGGACGGTGCTGGGGAAGCGCCGACCCGGAGTCACCCGCAGTCCCCTGCGGGCGGGGTGTTTCTCTCATCTGCGGAAACCGTACGTCAGGCGAAGGGGGACCGATAGCGGGTACGGTATCCCGCCATCGGCCCCCCACCTTTTCTTCACAGGCGCACACGTAATCCCGGTTTCAGATCCCGGCGAAGGCGCCTTCCAGGACGTCCAGGCCCTCGTTCAGCAGGTCCTCGCCGATCACCAGCGGCGGCAGGAAGCGCAGCACGTTGCCGTACGTGCCGCAGGTCAGGACGAGGACGCCCTCGGCGTGGCAGGCCTTCGCGAGCCGCGTGGCCGCCTCCGGGTGCGGGTCCTTCGTGCCCGGCTTCACCAGCTCGATCGCGATCATCGCGCCGCGGCCCCGGATGTCACCGATCAGCCCGCCGTTCGGCAGCTTCGCGCGCATCCCTTCGAGCCGGCCCTTCATGACCTCCTCGATGCGCTTCGCCTTCTTGTTCAGGTCCAGCTCGCGCATCGTCTCGATGGCCCCGAGGGCGCCCGCGCAGGCGACCGGGTTGCCGCCGTACGTACCGCCGAGGCCGCCCGAGTGTGCCGCGTCCATGATCTCGGCGCGGCCGGTCACGGCGGACAGCGGCAGGCCGCCCGCGATGCCCTTCGCCGTGGTGATCAGGTCCGGAACGATGCCCTCGTCCTCACAGGCGAACCACTGGCCCGTCCGGCAGAAGCCCGACTGGATCTCGTCCGCCACGAAGACGATGCCGTTGTCCTTCGCGAACCGCTCGATCGCCGGCAGGAAGCCCTTGGCCGGCTCGATGAAGCCGCCCTCGCCGAGCACCGGCTCGATGATGATCGCGGCGACGTTCTCCGCGCCGATCTGCTTGCTGATCTGGTCGATGGCCTGGGCGGACGCCTCCGCGCCCGCGTTCTCGGCACCGGTCGGCCAGCGGTAGCCGTACGCCACCGGCACCCGGTACACCTCCGGCGCGAACGGGCCGAAGCCCTGCTTGTACGGCATGTTCTTCGCGGTCAGCGCCATCGTGAGGTTCGTCCGGCCGTGGTAGCCGTGGTCGAAGACGACGACCGCGGTGCGCTTGGTGTACGCACGGGCGATCTTCACCGCGTTCTCGACGGCCTCGGCGCCCGAGTTGAACAGCGCGGACTTCTTCGCGTGGTCGCCCGGGGTCAGCTCCGCGAGCCGCTCGCAGACCTCCACATACCCCTCGTACGGCGTGACCATGAAGCAGGTGTGGGTGAAGTCCGCGAGCTGCGCGGAGGCCCGGCGCACGACGGCCTCGGCGGAGGCGCCGACCGACGTCACGGCGATACCGGAACCGAAGTCGATCAGACGGTTGCCGTCCACGTCCTCGATGATCCCGCCGCCCGCCCGCGCGGTGAACACGGGCAGCGTGGAGCCCACACCGGCGGCGACCGCCGCGAGCCGGCGGTCTTGCAGCTCCACCGACTTCGGACCGGGGATGGCGGTGACGAGTCGGCGCTCCTGCGGGATTTCGGTCATGCGGGGCTCCTGGGGGTGTTTCGGACGCTTCTTCGTTGTGCAGGCTAGGCGCGGGGCCCGGGGCGGGGCATGCTCCGATCGGTAGTGGTCGCGTGCGTGTCGTTGTCCGCGACGGACAGAAGGTGCCGAGGCGGTACGAGGCGCCTTCCCGGCGGTCACTATCCGGGCGCGTTGCTGAACTCACCGTGTGCGCGCACTAGATTGACCGGTGCAGTGACGGACCTGGCTGGTCAAGGGGGCAACGGTTCATGGACAACGACGGTACGCACGGCGCGTGGGACACGCGGGGCGCGCAGCCGCCGGGCGCGCGGGCCGGAGGCTCCGTACCGCGTCCGGCGGGTCCGCCCCCCGCCGCCCCGCCCGCCTACCCGCCCACGGTCCCGCCGCCCGCCCGGCCTCCCGCCGGGCCGGCACCCCTCGCGCACACCCCGGCCCCGGGCACCGCCGCGCCCACCGCCGACTGGTTCAACGCCCCCCGGCCCGAGGCCGGACCCGGCGTCTGGCGGTACGGATTCACGCCCCGGCCCGCCGAGCGCCCGCCGCGCCCCTCACTGGTCGGCCCGGCCGCGACGCTGATCCTCTGGCTGCTGCTGTGGCTGCTGCTCTCGGCGCGCACCATCCCCTACGTGTTCAAGCCGATCGAGATCATCACCGGGCCCAAGTGGTGGGTCCTGGGCGGTCTGCGGGACGACGCGCCGGGCCTGGTGGTCGACTCGACCACCCTGTACTACGAGGTCCTGGTGCTCATTCTGGGCTTCTACGCCGCCCGGCTGGGCGGCTGGGCCCACGTCCTGCGGTACTTCGCCCGCGAGCGGTTCGAACGCGTCAGGCTGACGCTGTCGGTGGCCGCCGCGCTGGTGTTGCTGTGGCTGGCCTGGACCCCGAAGGTGCCGCTGCTGCTCGTGCTCATGGGGTCGGCGCAGGGGTGGCTGCTCAGCGGCGACCGGCTGAAGGCCACGGTGGCCGCCTACACCTGCTACGCGCTGACCACCGCCCTCGTCGTGTGGCCCATCGCCCGGGCCGCGCACTGGGGAGACGCCCTCCGCGACCTGAGGGCCGGACGCGCGCCCACCCGCCCCCAGGGCACGGAAGGCACGGCCACCGCCCCCGCCCCGGCGGACGGCCCCCTGCGGGCCCAGTGGCCCGAGCTGCGGGCCGCCGGCTCCGCCGACGCAGCCGAGGCGCTGACCGCCGCCGTGTACGCGGGCCGGATGAACGACGTGGACTGCGTACGGGTGGGCCACGCCTGGACCGGGGCGCGAGGCCGCCCGGCCTCCTTCACCGAGACCGTGCTCCGCAAGGGCGCCGACGCCTTCCTGCACCCCTCCGGCCTCCGGGACGTGCCCCGGCGCACCGCCACCCACGACCCGCTCACCGGTCAGGTCCGCATCGGGGAGTGCGCCGACGACCCGCGCAACCCCTACCCGCGCCGGGGCTCCGGACTGGCGCTGGACCCCGCGTCGCTCGGCACCTCCCTGCTGGCCGTCGGCCCGCCGGGCTCCGGCAAGACCGAGCGGGTCGTCGGGCCCGTCGTGGAAGCCCTCGCGCTGCGGGCGCTCACCGGCCAGGCCGCGGTGCTCGCCGTCGGCGGGGCGGGCGGCGGGCTCGGCCCGGACGACGCCTACGACGTCGTCATCCGCATCGGCGACCCCGCGTCCCTGCACGACTTCGACCTGTACGGCGGCACCACCGACCCGGACGAGGCCGCGGCGGCCCTCGCCGAGGGGCTGGCCGGGGACATCCCCACCCTGGAGACCCGGCGCGCCGCGACCGTACTCGGCCAGCTGCTCGGCCCGTTCCGCACGGTCCACGGCCGCTTCCCCTCCGTACCCGAACTGCGGGAACTCCTCGAAGGCTCCGCCACCGCGCTCGGCGCCCTGCGTGAGGCCCTGGAGGCCGGGGGACACCAGGCGATGCTGCGCGAGCTGGAGGCCCGGGCCCGCCAGGCGGGCGGTGGCGCCGACCCGGCCGGCGTCCTCGCCGACCGGATCGCCACGCTCGACCGGCCCGCCTTCGCGGGGTTCTTCGCCACCGGCGAGGACGCCCGGCCGTTCTCGCTGCGCTCCCTGGGCCGGCACCCGCTGCGGGTCCGCGTCGACCTGCCGGAGCGGGGCCACGCCGAGGCGTCCCGCATCCTGGCCCGCCTGGTGCTCGCCCAGTTCAACGCCGTCACCGCCGCCCGCACCGACCGCTCGCTGTTCGTCTGCCTCGTCCTGGACGACGCCACCCACGCCGTCACCGCCGACACCGTCCGGGGCATCCGCCGCCTCCGGTCCGTCAACGCGGGGGCGGTCCTCGCCCTGCGCACCCTGGACGACGTGCCGGAGGGGCTGCACACCACGCTGCTCGGGGCGTTCGGCTGCACCATGGTCTTCCCCGGCCTCACCACCTGGGACGGCAAGCGCTTCGCGGAGGCGTGGGGGAAGGAGTGGGTGGAGGTCCGCGAGGTCGCGCAGCACGGCGTCTTCGCCGACCAGCCGCTCACCCGCGCCCTGCACTCCCTGCGCAAGATGGCCACCGGCAAGGCCGTCACCACGGACGCGGTGACCGTACGCCAGGTCGAACGGGAGCGGTGGTCCGCGTCCGGGCTCGCCTACGAACTGCCGCACGGCCACGCGGTGCTCTCCCTGACCAGCGTGGACGGCGAGCACACGCCCCCGCTGCTCGTGCGGCTGGCCGGCTGAGGGCAAGGGGCGGCAGGGGCGCGCGGGACACGAGTGGCAGCGGTGACAGGGACTCTGCCACCCTGGCAGAATCGAAGTGAGCCGTTCATACGGGACGGCGAAATCACCCCCTGCCAAAGGCCCTCACCCCCATGCCGCCCACGCTCGCCTCGCTCGTCCAGCACTCGGCGCTCAAACTCACGGTGCGCGCGGGGGCGGACCGCCTCGGCACACCGGTGCGCTGGGCCCACGCCAGCGAGCTGACCGACCCCGTCCCCTATATGGAGGGCGGCGAACTGCTGCTGGTCACCGCGACCAACCTGGACGCGGAGAACCCGGAGGCGATGGGGCGTTACGTGCGCCGGCTCGCCGACGCCGGGGTCGCCGGGCTCGGCTTCGCCGTCGGAGTCACCTACGACGAGGTGCCCCGGCCCCTGATCGGCGCCGCCGAGGAAGCCGGGCTGCCGCTGCTCGAAGTGCCCCGCCGCACCCCCTTCATCGCCATCGCCAAGGCGGTCTCCTCGCAGATCGCGGCCGACCAGTACCGCGCGGTCACCGCGGGCTTCGAGGCGCAGCGGGAACTCACGAGCGCGGCGCTCGCCGTGGACGGCCCCGCCGCCCTCCTCGCCCGCCTCGCCGCCCACGTCAACGGCTGGGCCGCCCTCTACGACGCCGCCGGGGCCGTCGTCGCCGCCGCCCCCGACTGGGCGGCCCGCCGTGCCGCCCGGCTCACCCCCGAGGTGGAGCGGCTGCGCACCCGCCCCGCCCCGGCGAGCATGGTCGTCGGCGACACCGACGACCGCGTCGAGCTCCAGTCCCTGGGCACCGGCCGCCGGGTCCGCGGCGCCCTCGCCGTCGGCACCGGGGCGGCCCTCGGCACCGCCGAGCGGTACGCCGTGCACTCGGCCGTCGCCCTGCTCACCCTCACCACCGCCCGCTCCCGCGCCCTCCAGGGCGCCGAGCAGCGCCTCGGCGCGGCGGTGCTGCGGATGCTGCTCGCCGGCCAGTCCGACCATGCCCGCGCCGTCGCCGGGGACCTCTACGGCGGACTGCTCGACGCCCCGTTCCGGCTGCTCATCGCCGAGGGCCAGGCCCCCTCGGCCACGGCGCTCCTGGCCGATGCCCTCGACACCGCCGCCGACCGGTCCGGCGAGACCCTGCTGATGGTCCCCGAGGGCGGACGCCTCCTGGTGCTGGCCGCCGACGGCGGTGCGGCGGTGGCCGCCTGCCAGGCGTACGCCGAGGCGCAGGACGAGCTCACCCCGCGCGAGCCGGCCGCCGCCCGGGAGACCGATGTCGTGGTGGGCATGTCCGCCCCGGCGGGCCCGGTCGCCGTGTCCGCCGCGTACAAGCAGGCCGAACAGGCCCTCTCGGTGGCCCGCCGCCGGGGCCGGGCCCTGGTCGAGCACGCGGAGCTGGCCACCGGGTCCGTGCTGCCGCTGCTCGCCGACGACGCGGTGCGGGCCTTCGCGGACGGGATGCTCCGCGCGCTGTACGAGCACGACGCCAAGGGCCGGGGCGATCTGGTCGCCTCCGTACGCGCCTGGCTCTCGCACCACGGCCAGTGGGACGCGGCCGCCGCCGACCTGGGGGTCCACCGGCACACCCTGCGGTACCGGATGCGGCGGGTGGAGGAGATCCTCGGGCGCTCGCTGGACGACCCGGACGTCCGGATGGAGCTCTGGCTCGCCCTGAAGGTCACCACGCCGCCTGCGGCCTGACCGGCTGATCTTCGCGGGTCAGGCCCTGGCCAATAAGGCGCGCCCCGGTCCCGTTCTGCTCCACCCAGGACAAACGCCAGGCGGCCCCGGCGGCCCTACCGTGGGGGCCGACACACCCCACGCCATCGAAGGGCCGGAACTCCATGACCTCCACCCACGCCTTCTGGCTGGCCGGCCGCCAGGCCACCGGCGAGGAAAGCTTCGACGTCACCAACTCCTGGGACGGGCGCCTCGTCGGGACGGTCTCCGTCCCGACCGGGGCCCAGGTGGAGGAGGCCGTCGCCGCCGCGCACGCCGTGCGCGAGGAGTTCGCCGCGACCCCGGCCCACGTACGCGCCGCCGCGCTCGACCACGTGGCCCGCCGGCTGGCCGAGCGCACCGAGGAGATCGCCCAGCTGATCTCCGCCGAGAACGGCAAGCCCATCAAGTGGGCGCGCGGCGAGGTCGGGCGGGCCGTGTCCGTCTTCCGCTTCGCCTCCGAGGAGGCCCGCCGGTTCAACAGCGGTGAGGCCCAGCGCCTGGACACCGACGCCGGCGGCACCGGCCGCCTCGGCCTCACCCGGCGCTTCCCGCGCGGCACCGTCCTCGGCATCGCGCCCTTCAACTTCCCGCTGAACCTCAGCGCCCACAAGGTCGCCCCGGCCATCGCCGTCGGCGTCCCGATCATCCTGAAGCCGGCCCCGGCCACCCCGCTCTCCTCGCTGGTCCTGGGCGAGCTGCTGGCCGAGACGGACCTCCCGGCCGGTTCCTGGTCGGTCCTCACCGTCCCCAACGACCGGATGCCCGCCCTGGTCCAGGATGAGCGGCTGCCCGTGATCTCCTTCACCGGGTCCGCCCCCGTCGGCTACGCGATCATGGACTCGGTGCCCCGTAAGCACTGCACGCTGGAGCTCGGCGGCAACGGCGCCGCCGTCGTCCTCGGCGACTACGCCTCCGACGAGGACCTGGACTGGGCCGCGACCCGCATCGCGACCTTCTCCAACTACCAGGGCGGCCAGTCCTGCATCTCCGTGCAGCGCGTCATCGCCGACGCCGCCGTGTACGACCGGCTGCTGCCGAGGATCGTCGCCGCCGTGGAGGCCCAGGTCACCGGCGACCCGTCCGACCCCACCACGGACGTCGGCCCGCTCGTCGACGAGGCCGCCGCCCGGCGCGTCGAGTCCTGGGTCGACGAGGCCGTCGCCGCAGGTGCCCAGCTGCTCGCCGGCGGCAAGCGCGACGGGTCGACGTACGCGCCGACCGTCATCGCCGGGCTGCCCGACGGCGTCACCCTCGCCACCGAGGAGGTCTTCGGGCCGGTCCTGTCCGTGCAGAAGGTGAACGGCGAGGCCGAGGCGTTCGCGGCCGTCAACGCCTCGCAGTACGGGCTCCAGGCAGGCGTGTTCACCCGTGACATCCAGGCCGCCTTCCGCGCCCACCGCGCGCTTGAGGTCGGCGGCGTGATCATCGGCGACGTCCCCTCGTACCGCGCCGACCAGATGCCGTACGGCGGCGCCAAGCAGTCCGGCGTGGGCCGCGAGGGTGTCCGCTACGCGATGGACGACTACACCTACGAGCGCGTCCTCGTCCTCACGGGCCTCGCTCTCTGAAGCCGGCGCATGCCGCACCCGGCGGCGGGCAGTGGAGTGGCGGCCGACCCGATCGGCGCCCCGAGGCTGGTCGGGCCGCCGGGAATCGGGTACATACGGACGAGTAGAACCGGACAGGTACGCACGGGCGGACGGACCCCGCCGGCCCGTGCGCCTGCCGGGTCCACCCACCCGACGACGCGGCGAGGTGAGCCCTCATGTCCGCTCCATCCGCACAACAGCCCACGTCCAAGGTGACCGAACGCGAAGCGCGCCAGGTCGCCGAGGACGCGCGGGAACGGGACTGGCGCAAGCCCAGTTTCGCCAAGGAACTCTTCCTGGGCCGCTTCCGCCTCGACCTGATCCACCCGCATCCGCAGCCCGCCGGCGAGGACGTCCGGCGCGGCGAGGAGTTCCTCGCCCGGCTGCGCGAGTTCTGCGAGACCCGGGTCGACAGCGCCCTCATCGAGCGCGAGGCGCGGATTCCCGACGAGGTCGTGAACGGCCTCAAGGAACTCGGCGCGCTCGGCATGAAGATCGACGTCAAGTACGGCGGCCTCGGCCTGACCCAGGTCTACTACAACCGGGCCCTCGCGCTGGCCGGCTCCGCGAGCCCGGCGATCGGCGCCCTGCTCTCCGCCCACCAGTCGATCGGCGTGCCCCAGCCGCTGAAGACCTTCGGCACCCAGGAGCAGAAGGACACCTTCCTGCCCCGCCTTGCCCGTACGGACATCTCGGCGTTCCTCCTCACCGAGCCGGACGTGGGCTCCGACCCGGCGCGGCTCGCCACCACCGCCGTCCGGGACGGGGACCACTACGTCCTCGACGGAGTGAAACTGTGGACCACCAACGGTGTCGTCGCGGACCTGCTGGTCGTCATGGCACGCGTACCGAAGTCACAGGACGGCAAGGGCGGCATCACCGCGTTCGTCGTCGAGGCGGACGCGCCGGGCATCACCGTGGAGCACCGCAACTCCTTCATGGGCCTGCGAGGCATCGAGAACGGCGTCACCCGCTTCCACCAGGTGCGCGTCCCCGCCGCCAACCGCATCGGACCCGAGGGCGCCGGGCTCAGGATCGCCCTCACCACGCTCAACACCGGACGGCTCTCGCTGCCCGCGATGTGCGTCGGCTCCGGCAAGTGGTGCCTCAAGATCGCCCGCGAGTGGTCGGCCGTCCGCGAGCAGTGGGGCAGGCCGGTCGCCCGGCACGAGGCCGTCGGCTCCAAGATCGCCTTCATCGCCGCGACCACCTTCGCCCTCGAAGCCGTGGTCGACCTCTCCTCGCAGATGGCCGACGAGGACCGCAACGACATCCGCATCGAGGCGGCGCTCGCCAAGCTGTACGGCTCCGAGATGGGCTGTCTGATCGCCGACGAACTCGTCCAGATCCGCGGCGGACGCGGCTTCGAGACCGCCGCCTCGCTCGCCGCCCGCGGCGAACGGGCCGTGCCCGCCGAGCAGATGCTCCGCGACATGCGGATCAACCGGATCTTCGAGGGCTCCACGGAGATCATGCACCTGCTGATCGCCCGCGAGGCCGTCGACGCCCACCTCAAGGTCGCCGGCGACATCATCGACCCCGACAAGCCGCTCTCCGCCAAGGCGAAGGCGGGCGTCAACGCGGCCGGCTTCTACGCCAAGTGGCTGCCGAAGCTCGTCGCGGGCCCGGGCCGGCTCCCCACCGCCTACGCCGAGTTCAACCCGGCGGGCCACCCGGACCTGGCCACGCATCTGCGGTACGTCGAACGCGCCTCCCGCAAGCTCGCCCGCTCCACCTTCTACGCCATGTCCCGCTGGCAGGGCCGGATGGAGACCAAACAGGGCTTCCTCGGCCGGATCGTCGACATCGGCGCGGAACTCTTCGCGATGAGCGCCGCCTGCGTCCGCGCCGAGCACCTGCGCGCCACGGACGAGCACGGCCGCGAGGCGTACCAGCTCGCCGACGCCTTCTGCCGCCAGGCCCGCATCCGCGTCGAGGAGCTGTTCACCCGGCTCTGGTCCAACACCGACGACCTGGACCGGCGCGTCGTCGACGGCGTCCTGTCCGGCACGTACGGCTGGCTGGAGGAGGGCGTCGTCGACCCGAGCGGCGAGGGCCCCTGGATCGCCGACGCCACCCCGGGCCCGTCCACGAAGGACAACATGCACCGGCCCATCCGCTGAGCGGGCAGGCACCGCGGGGCGCGTCCAGTCGCTGGACGCGCCCCGCCGCGTGCCCCGGTTCACGGCAGGATGGACGCCCGTGACCGTCATCCATGTCCCCGGTTCCAAGTCCGTCACCGCGCGCGCCCTCTTCCTGGCCGCCGCCGCGAACGGCCGCAGCACGCTCGTACGCCCCCTCGCCTCCGACGACACCGAGGGCTTCGCCGCCGGGCTGACCGCGCTCGGCTACGAGGTCGAGCAGGAGGCCGAGGCCTGGCACATCACCGGCCGCCCGGCCGGGCCCGCCGCCCCCGAGGCCGACGTCTACTGCCGTGACGGGGCCACCACCGCCCGCTTCCTGCCCACCCTCGCGGCGGCCGGCGCCCGCGGCAGCTACCGCTTCGACGCCTCCGCGCAGATGCGCCGCCGCCCCCTCGCCCCGCTCACCGAGGCCCTGCGCACCCTCGGCGTCGACCTGCGCCACGAGGAGGCCGAGGGCCACCACCCGCTGCGCATCGAGGCCGCCGGCATCAAGGGCGGCGAACTCACGCTGGACGCGGGGCAGTCCAGCCAGTACCTCACCGCCCTGCTGATGCTCGGACCGCTCACCGGGACAGGGCTGCGGATCACCGTCACCGACCTCGTCTCCGCGCCCTACATCGAGATCACCCTCGCGATGATGCGCTCCTTCGGCGCCGAGGTCACCCGGAGCGGCCCCGGGAACACCGTCTTCACCGTGGAGCCCGGCGGCTACCGCGCCACCACCTACGCCGTCGAACCCGACGCCTCCACCGCGAGCTACTTCTTCGCCGCGGCGGTCCTCACCGGCCGCGAGATCACCGTCCCCGGACTCGGCGAGGGCGCGCTCCAGGGCGACCTGAGGTTCACCGACGTACTGCGCCGCATGGGCGCCGACGTGACGACGACGGCCGACGCCACCACCGTCCGCTCCAACGGCACCCTGAGCGGCCTCACCGTCAACATGCGCGACATCTCCGACACCATGCCCACGCTCGCCGCGATCGCCCCCTTCGCCTCGGGGCCCGTACGCATCGAGGACGTCGGCAACACCCGCGTGAAGGAGTGCGACCGGCTGGAGGCGTGCGCGGACAACCTGCGCCGCATGGGCATCACGGTCAGCACCGGCCCCGACTGGATCGAGATCCTGCCCGGCACGCCCCGGCCCGTGGAGATCGAGACCCACGGCGACCACCGCATCGTGATGTCCTTCGCCGTCACCGGACTGCGCACCCCCGGCATCACGTTCGACGACCCCGGCTGCGTACGCAAGACGTTCCCCGGCTTCCACGAGGCGTTCGCCGCCGCCACCGGCTGACGGGGAGGGGCGGGACGGGACACGCGCGGGCGCGATCCGGGACGCCCTGTCCCCGCACACAGAACGAGCGGCGACAATGGTGGCCATGACCGACAGCCCTGCCCCTCTCGCCGACCCGCACCTCGTCTTCGACGCCGTCGAAGGCCGCCGGGACCTCGTCCTCCTCGGCTCCACCGGGTCCATCGGCACCCAGGCCATCGACCTGGTGCTGCGCAACCCCGACCGCTTCCGCGTCACCGCGCTGTCCGCGGCCGGCGGCCGGGTCGGCCTCCTCGCCGAGCAGGCGCGCCTGCTCAAGGTGCGTACGGTCGCGGTCGCCTCGCCCGAGGCCGTGCCCGCCCTGCGCGAGGCCCTGCGGCACGAGTACGGGACGGCCGAGCCGCTCCCCGAGATCCTCGCGGGCCCCGACGCGGCGACCGAGCTGGCCGCGAGCGACTGCCACACCGTGCTGAACGGCATCACCGGCTCCATCGGCCTCGCCCCGACCCTGGCCGCGCTGAAGGCCGGCCGCACCCTGGCGCTCGCCAACAAGGAGTCCCTGATCGTCGGCGGCCCCCTGGTCAAGGCGCTGGCCGCCCCGGGGCAGATCATCCCGGTCGACTCGGAGCACGCGGCGCTCTTCCAGGCGCTCGCCGCCGGCACCCGCGCCGATGTGCGCCGGCTCGTCGTCACCGCGTCCGGCGGCCCGTTCCGCGGCCGGACCAGGAGCGAGCTCGCCGACGTCACCCGCGAGCAGGCCCTCGCGCACCCCACCTGGGCGATGGGCCCGGTCATCACCGTCAACTCGGCGACCCTCGTCAACAAGGGCCTCGAAGTCATCGAGGCCCATCTGCTCTACGACATCCCCTTCGACCGCATCGAGGTCGTCGTCCACCCCCAGTCGTACGTGCACTCCATGGTCGAGTTCACCGACGGCTCCACCCTCGCCCAGTGCACCCCGCCCGACATGGGCGGACCGATCGCCATCGGTCTCGGCTGGCCGCAGCGCGTCCCGGACGCGGCCCCCGCCTTCGACTGGACGAAGGCTTCCACCTGGGAGTTCCTCCCGCTCGACACCGAGGCCTTCCCGTCCGTCGGCCTCGCCCGGCACGTGGGCGCCCTCGGCGGCACCGCGCCCGCCGTCTTCAACGCGGCCAACGAGGAGTGCGTCGACGCGTTCCTGTCCGGCGCGCTGCCCTTCAACGGCATCATGGACACGGTCACCGCGGTGGTGGGCGAACACGGAACGCCCGCGTCGGGAACTTCTCTCACCGTGGCGGACGTCCTTGAAGCGGAGACCTGGGCGCGGACCCGGGCCCGGGAACTCTCGGCCAAGGCCACTGCGGAGGCACGCGCATGAGCATGACGACGATCCTGCTGACGATTCTCGGCATCGCGATCTTCGCCTTCGGCCTGCTGTTCTCCATCGCCTGGCACGAGCTCGGTCACCTGTCGACGGCGAAGCTGTTCGGCATCCGCGTCCCCCAGTACATGGTCGGCTTCGGCCCGACCGTCTGGTCCCGCAAGAAGGGCGACACCGAGTACGGCTTCAAGGCCATCCCGGCCGGCGGCTACATCCGCATGATCGGGATGTTCCCGCCAGGCGCCGACGGCAAGCTGGAGGCGCGCTCCACCTCGCCCTGGCGCGGCATGATCGAGGACGCCAGATCCGCCGCCTTCGAGGAGCTGGAACCGGGCGACGAGAAGCGCCTCTTCTACACGCGCAAGCCGTGGAAGCGCGTGATCGTCATGTTCGCCGGACCCTTCATGAACCTGGTCCTGGCCGTGGTGATCTTCCTCGGCGTCGCCATGTCCTTCGGCTTCCAGACCAACACCACCGAGGTCGCCGGCGTCCAGAAGTGCGTCATCCCGCAGAGCGCGAAGCGCGAGACCTGCGAGAAGTCCGACGCCGTCTCGCCCGCGCAGGCCGCCGGGCTGAAGAAGGGCGACAAGATCGTCGCCTTCGACGGCGAGCGGATGGACTCCTGGGACACCCTCTCCGACCGCATCCGTGACACCGTCGGCCCCGCCACCATCACGGTCGAGCGCGACGGACGGGAGAAGGACCTGCACGCTGTCCTCCTGAAGAACGCCGTCGCCAAGAAGGACTCCCACGGCGAGGCGGTCGCCGGCGAATTCGTCACGGCCGGCTACCTCGGCTTCGCCGCCCAGACGAAGATCGCCCCGCTCTCCTTCGGCGACTCGGTCGTCCGCATGGGCGACATGGTGGAGAACGGCGTCGACTCGATCATCGCCCTGCCCTCCAAGATCCCCGCCCTGTGGGACGCCGCCTTCGGCGACGGCGAGCGCGCGGCGGACTCCCCGGTCGGCGTCGTCGGCGCCGCCCGCATCGGCGGCGAGGTGATGACGCTGGACGTCCCGGCGGAGAACCAGATCGCGATGATGCTGTTCCTGCTGGCCGGCTTCAACCTCTCGCTGTTCCTCTTCAACATGCTCCCGCTGCTCCCGCTCGACGGCGGCCACATCGCGGGCGCCCTGTGGGAGGCGCTGCGCCGGAACACGGCACGCGTCTTCAAGCGCCCCGACCCCGGCCCCTTCGACGTCGCCAAGCTGATGCCCGTCGCCTACGTGGTCGCCGGGGTCTTCATCTGCTTCACCCTGCTCGTCCTCGTCGCCGACGTGGTCAACCCGGTGAAGCTCACCTGACGGCCGCCGGCCGGACGCGCCGGATGCACCGCGAGTGACGGGCGGTGTGCGGGCCGCGTCCGGCCGGGCCGACATTCCGTGCGGCCCCGGACGCGGTGTGCTCCCGGCCGCCCCCGGTGACGTAACCTCGAAGGCCGGAGCCCGCCGATACCGGGACCTCGATCCACACCTTGGGGATGCTCAGCGCATGACTGCGATTTCTCTCGGAATGCCCGCCGTTCCGACCAAGCTCGCCGACCGGCGGGTCAGCCGGAAGATCCAGGTCGGATCGGTCGCGGTCGGCGGGGACGCGCCGGTCTCGGTCCAGTCGATGACGACGACCCGTACGTCCGACATCGGCGCCACGCTTCAGCAGATCGCCGAACTCACGGCCTCCGGCTGCCAGATCGTGCGCGTGGCCTGCCCGACGCAGGACGACGCGGACGCCCTGAAGACGATCGCGTCCAAGTCGCAGATCCCGGTGATCGCGGACATCCACTTCCAGCCGAAGTACGTCTTCGCCGCGATCGACGCCGGCTGCGCCGCGGTGCGCGTGAACCCCGGCAACATCAAGCAGTTCGACGACAAGGTCAAGGAGATCGCGCGCGCCGCGAAGGACGCCGGCACGCCGATCCGGATCGGCGTCAACGCCGGTTCGCTGGACGCCCGACTGCTCAAGAAGTACGGCAAGGCCACCCCCGAGGCGCTCGTCGAGTCGGCCCTCTGGGAGGCGTCGCTCTTCGAGGAGCACGACTTCCGCGACATCAAGATCTCGGTCAAGCACAACGACCCCGTCGTGATGGTCAACGCCTACCGCCAGCTCGCCGCCCAGTGCGACTACCCGCTGCACCTCGGCGTCACCGAGGCCGGCCCCGCCTTCCAGGGCACCATCAAGTCGGCCGTCGCCTTCGGCGCACTGCTCAGCGAGGGCATCGGCGACACCATCCGCGTCTCGCTCTCCGCGCCGCCCGCCGAGGAGGTCAAGGTCGGCATCCAGATCCTGGAGTCGCTGAACCTCAGGCAGCGCCGCCTGGAGATCGTCTCCTGCCCCTCCTGCGGCCGCGCCCAGGTCGACGTCTACAAGCTCGCCGACCAGGTCAGCGCCGGCCTGGAGGGCATGGAGGTGCCGCTGCGCGTCGCCGTCATGGGCTGCGTCGTCAACGGCCCGGGCGAGGCCCGCGAGGCCGACCTCGGCGTCGCCTCCGGCAACGGCAAGGGCCAGATCTTCGTCAAGGGCGAGGTCATCAAGACCGTGCCCGAGTCGAAGATCGTGGAGACCCTCATCGAAGAGGCCATGAAGATCGCCGAGCAGATGGAGATGGACGGCATCGCCTCCGGCGAGCCCGAGGTCTCCATCAGCTGAACCCCCGCGAACCCCGCCGGCGCCCCCCGAGAACACTCGGCGGGGCGCCGGTCCGTGAGCGGGCCCACGACGTCCGCATCCGGCCGTTCCCGGGCACGGGGGGCGTCGCTCAGGCTCTTCGGTTACAGTGCCGAAATCAGCAGACCGCATGGTGAGGCCCCCTCGTGTTGACGCACACCACCACCCGGGTCCTCGAACCCAGCGACCTCGGCGCCGCCCTCGCCGTCCTGGAGAGCGAGCCGGTCGCCAACGCCTTCGTGACATCCCGCGTCCAGATCGCCGGACTCGACCCCTGGCGCCTCGGCGGAGAGATGTGGGGCTGGTACGCCGACGGCCGGCTCCGCTCCCTGTGCTACTCGGGCGCCAATCTCGTCCCCCTCTGCGCCGGCCCCGAGGCCGTACGCGCCTTCGCCGACCGCGCCCGCAGGGCCGGCCGCCGCTGCTCCTCGATCGTCGGCCCCGCCGAGCCCACCGCCGAACTGTGGCGGCTCCTCGAACCCGGCTGGGGCCCCGCCCGCGAGGTCCGCGCCAACCAGCCCCTCATGGTCACCGAGAGCCCGTCCGCCGACGTGGAGCCCGACCCGCTCGTCCGCCGCGTCCGCAAGGACGAGATGGACATCCTGATGCCGGCCTGCGTCGACATGTTCACCGAGGAGGTCGGCGTCTCCCCGATGGCCGGCGACGGCGGACTCCTCTACCAGGCCCGGGTCGCCGAACTCATCGGCTCAGGCCGCTCCTTCGCCCGCATCGACGACGGCAAGGTCGTCTTCAAGGCGGAGATCGGCGCCACCACCCCGCAGGCGTGCCAGATCCAGGGCGTCTGGGTCGCCCCCGAGTACCGCGGCCGCGGCCTCTCCGAGACCGGCATGGCCGCCGTGCTGCGGTACGCGCTCGCCGACGTCGCCCCGATCGTCAGCCTGTACGTGAACGACTACAACACCCCCGCGCGCAAGGCGTACCGCCGCATCGGCTTCCGGGAGACCGGCGCCTTCATGAGCGTGCTGTTCTGACCCGGCCACGGCGCGGCGCCCCGGACAGTAGGGTCGGTCCATGGCAGCAGCTTCCGGGGGCGGCCCCCGCACCACCGGCGTCCGGGTCGGGCCGATCGACCTCGCGGCCCGCGTCGACGAGGCGCTCGCCGTACAGGCCGTCGCCTTCGGCCTGGGCGCCGAGGAGATCGAGGTGCGCCGCCACATCGTGCTCCGGCACCTCGACCACCCGCACGCCCGCGCGCTCGGCGCCCTGGCCCCCGGGGACCGGCTCGTCGGCTTCGTCTACGGCATGCCCAACGAGCGCGGCCACTGGTGGTCCACCGTCGTCGAGCCCTACCTCCGCGCCACCGGCAGCGCCCACTGGCTCGACGACTCCTTCGTGGTCACCGAACTCCACGTCCACCCGGACTTCCAGAACCGGGGCCTCGGCCGCGCCCTGATCACCACCCTCACCGACGCCGTCCCGCAGCCCCGCTCGATCCTCTCCGCCATCGACACGGACAGCCCGGCCCGCGGCCTGTACCGCTCGCTCGGCTACCAGGACCTGGCCCGCCAGGTCGTCTTCCCCAGCGCCCCCAAGCCGTACGCGGTGATGGGAGCACCCCTGCCACTGCGCCGTACGTGAGGGAATGGATTTCCGCCCGCACGGGCCGCCCCGCTAACCTCGGGCCCATCACCCTTCCGAGCAGGAGTTCACCATGGCCCAGGTCCAGCGCATGTCCCGATTGATGATCAAGACACTGCGCGACGACCCGGCGGACGCCGAGACGCTCAACCACAAGCTCCTCGTCCGAGCCGGCTACGTACGACGCACCGCCGCCGGAATCTGGTCCTGGCTGCCGCTCGGCAAGAAGGTCCTGGAGAACGTCATCCGCGTCGTCCGCGAGGAGATGGACGCGATCGGCGGCCAGGAGGTCCTGCTCCCCGCGCTCCTGCCCAAGGATCCCTACGAGGCCAGCGGCCGGTACGACGAGTACGGCGACCTGCTGTTCCGCCTCCAGGACCGCAAGGGCTCGGACTACCTCCTCGGCCCCACGCACGAGGAGATCTTCACCCAGGTCGTCAAGGACATGTGCTCGTCCTACAAGGACCTGCCGGTCATCCTGTACCAGATCCAGACGAAGTACCGCGACGAGGCCCGCCCCCGCGCCGGTGTGCTGCGCGGCCGCGAGTTCCAGATGAAGGACTCGTACTCCTTCGACACCACCGACGAGGGCCTGGTCGAGGCGTACCAGCTGCACCGCGCCGCCTACATCCGGATCTTCGAGCGGCTCGGCCTGGACCACCGCATCGTCTCCGCGGTCTCCGGCGCCATGGGCGGCTCCGCCTCCGAGGAGTTCCTGGCCCCGGCCCCCGCCGGCGAGGACACCTTCGTCGACTGCCCGAACTGCGACTACGCCGCCAACACCGAGGCCGTGACGTTCAACGCCACCGCCGGCGACGCCTCGGGCATCGGACCCGTCGAGGAGCTGGACACCCCCGACACCCCGACCATCGAGACCCTGGCCGCCCACCTCGGCGTCCCGGCCTCCGCCACGCTGAAGAACCTGCTGGTCAAGGTGGACGGCGAGATCGTCGCCGTGGGCGTGCCCGGTGACCGCGAGGTCGACCTCGGCAAGCTCGGCGAGCACCTGGCGCCGGCCGTCGTCGAGCTGGTCACCGCCGAGGACTTCGTGGGCCGTCCCGACCTCGTACGCGGCTACGTCGGCCCCCAGGGGCTGGAGAAGGTCCGCTACATCGCCGACCCCCGCGTCGCGGCCGGCACCGCCTGGATCACCGGCGCCAACAAGGACGGCAAGCACGCGAAGAACGTCGTCGCGGGCCGCGACTTCGAGGTGGACGACTACCTGGACGTCGTCGTCGTCGAGGCGGGCGACCCCTGCCCCAAGTGCGGCACCGGCCTCCAGGTCGACCGCGCCATCGAGATCGGCCACATCTTCCAGCTCGGCCGCAAGTACGCCGACATCTTCGCGCTCGACGTGCTCGGCCAGCAGGGCAAGCCCGTCCGCGTCACGATGGGCTCGTACGGCATCGGCGTCTCCCGCGCGGTGGCCGCCCTCGCCGAGCAGACCGCCGACGACAAGGGCCTGTGCTGGCCCCGCGAGGTCGCCCCGGCCGACGTCCACGTGGTCGCCGCCGGCAAGGCGCTCCAGACCGAACTGGCCCTCGACGTCTCCGAGAAGCTGGGCGCCGCCGGCCTGCGCGTCCTGGTCGACGACCGCGCCGGCGTCTCGCCCGGCGTCAAGTTCACCGACTCCGAGCTGATCGGCGTCCCGAAGATCCTGGTCGCCGGCCGCCGCTCGGCCGAGGGCGTCCTGGAGCTGAAGGACCGCCGCACCGGCGAGCGCGAGGAGCTGACCGTCGACGAGGCGATCGCACGCCTGACGCAGCAGCAGGACTGATCCCACGCGCGAGGGCCCCGCACGGAACGCTCCGTGCGGGGCCCTCGCGCATGCCTACAGCCAGCCCGCGAACTCCAGCGTCACTTCGCCCTCCTGACGGCGCCCGGCCGCCAGCGCCCGGGTGCCCGACTCCACGGCGCGGAAGAGCGTCCAGCCGTGCAGCCGTTGCTGGTCCACGTCCAGCGAGTCCGCGAGTTTCTTGACCCGGCGCCGGGCCGTCGCCGCCCCGGCGGGCGAGGCGATCAGGTCCTCCACCCGGTCCCGGACCAGCCGCGCCAGGTCGTACGCCCGCTCACCGACCAGCGGCTCGGGCCCGACCGTCAGCCAGGGCGCCCGCTCGCCCGCGAGCACCTTGCTCTGCCGGAAGTTGCCGTGCAGCAGCAGCGTCTCGGGGGAGTCGGCGACCAACTCCTCGCGCGCGGCCAGGGCCGCCGTGACCATCGGCTCGAGCGCCGGGTCTGACGCGGCGGCGCGCATGGCGTCGACGCGCCGCCCGGTCCGCTCGGTGACCGTCTCGAAGCCGTGCCCGGCCGGTGGGTCGACCCACAGCCGCCGCACCGTCCCGGCCGCCTCAAGGAGCGCCTTCGCCTCCGGCAGCGAACGCAGCGAGACCTCGGGGTGCAGCCGCTCCAGGAGCAGCGCGTCCTCGACGGAACGCCCGCCGTCCGCGGGATCGAGCAGCCGTACCGCCCCCCAGCCGTTCCAGTGCGCCAGCGCCGCCTGCTCCAGGCCCGGCGCGGCCCCGGACGGGGCGAGCTTCAGGGCGGCCGGTGTGCCGTCGGCCCCCCGGACCAGCAGGACCAGACTGCTGCGCCCGCCGGGGGCAGCGACCCTCTCCACGACCGGGGCGCGCCCGGTCGCGGCCAGCGCCTGTTCGGTGAGTGCGGGAAGCCCCGCGAGCCAGTCCCCGGCGGCCGTATCCCCGTACGACTCACCGAGCGCTCGTACCAGGCGCTGCGGCGGTTCAAAACCCATACGTGCTGTGTTCCCTTTCAGAGCCTTCTCGTGTGCGCCTTCTTCAGTGCGCGGTGGCGGCCCCGGCCCGCGTGTCCGTCCCGGCCTCGGCGCCGGCCCGCTCCGCGAGCCCGGGAAAGGGTACGCCGCTGCCCCGCCAGCGCGCCGCGCGTACGGCGGCCTCCCGCAGCGCGTCGGCGGCGGTGCGCCGCAGCGAGCCCTCGGCGGCCCGGACCAGGTCCGAGTAGACGTACGCGACGCGGTCCTCCAGCACGGCGGCGAGACGCACCGCGGCCGCCGCGTCCGGCACCGCGAACGGCAGAGCGTACGCGGCGTCCGAGGCCACCGGCTCACCGCCCAGGTCCCGGACCGTGCGCACCAGGGCGTCCCGGCGGGCGCGGTGGGTGTGGTGCGCGGCGGTCGCCTCGGGCCGGCGGGCTGCGGCGACCCGGCCGCCGGCGACCCCGTAGCCGTAGACGGCGGCGTGCTCGGCGGCCAGCGCCGCCTGGGCCGCCTCCAGGGCGCCGTCGCTCTTGCCGTCGCTCATGCCGGGGTCTCCTTGGCCAGTTCGGTCAGCAGGTAGGCGTGCGCGGCGCAGGCCGCGGCGACCGAGGACAGCAGCCGGGCCAGCTCCCCGGGCGCCTCCACGAGCAGCGCGGTGTACGCGTCCGCCGCGGTGCGCTCCGCGGCGGCCAGCTCCTTGATCGCGGCGGCCGGTCCGGTGGCGCGCGAGCGGGCCGTGCCGAGCGCGGGGGTCTTGCCGGGGGAGACGGCCGTCAGGTGGGCGCGGACGGCGTCGCGCAGGGGCGTGAGCCCGGCCGCCGTCGACGGATGGGCCCTGAGCACGTGCTCGTAACCGGCGAGCAGGGTCGTCGTGGTGCGCGAGGCGCTGGTGCGCAGCGCCTTCTCCGTACGTACCGAGGAGGTGCCGTCGGCGGCGGTCCGCGCGCCGCCGTGCGCGGAGTTCTTGCGGGCGCCGGCCGTGTCGTCGGTGTCGCTTCCGCAGGCCGCCAGCACCGCCCCGGCGGCGAGCGCGCCCGTCGCCGCGAGCGCGCCCCTGCGCGTCGTCCCCGTAGGCCGCACTTGTTCTCCTTCGGGCTGGACCTGTCTTGACTGGATCTGTCCGGAAGTGATCACCGCCTGTGAGCGTACCCGCGCTCGGGGGACCGGCGGACAGCAACACCCCTTGCGAGCAGATACCCTTTGACCAGACACGCGAGATCCCCACAACAGCACACGCGGCCGAGGAGTCACCCGGATGAGCACCACCCAGAGCGAGAGGCTGCGCGGGCTGGTCGAACCGCTCGTCAGCGCCGAGCAGCTGGAGCTGGAAGAGATCGAAGTCTCCCGGGCAGGCCGCCGCAGGGTGCTGCGGATCGTCGTGGACTCCGACGAGGGGGTCGAGCTCGACGCCTGCGCCGAGCTGAGCCGGTCGATCTCCGCGAAGCTCGACGAGACCGACGCGATGGGCGAGGACGAGTACGTCCTGGAGGTCAGTTCCCCCGGGGCCGACCGCCCGCTGACGGAGCACCGCCACTACGTACGGAACACCGGCCGGCTGGCCCGGCTGACCCTGCGCGAGGGCGGCGAGCTGGTGGCCCGCGTCCTGGCGGTCGACGAGGACGGTCTCGACCTGGAGGTGCCGGGCGTCAAGGGCCGCAAGCCCACCGCCCGCCGGATCGCCTTCGACGAGATCGCCAAGGCCCGCGTGGAGCTGGAATTCAACCGCAAGGACAAGAAGGAAGAGGAGGCATAGCCGTGGACATCGACGTGAAGCTCCTGAAGGGCTTGGCGCAGGACAAGGGGATTCCGTTCGACGTCCTCGTCGAGGCGATCGAGTCGGCCCTCCTCATCGCGTACCACCGCACCGACGGCAGCCACCGCCGGGCGCGGGTCGAGCTGGACGAGCGCGGCCATGTGACGGTGTGGGCCAAGGAGGACCCGGCCGACCTGGAGGAGGGGCAGGAGCCCAAGGAGTTCGACGACACCCCGTCGGGCTTCGGCCGGATCGCCGCCACCACCGCCAAGCAGGTCATCCTCCAGCGACTGCGTGACGCCGAGGACGACCGCACGTTCGGCGAGTACGCCGGCCACGAGGGCGATGTCGTCACCGGCGTCGTCCAGCAGGGCAAGGACCCGAAGAACGTCCTGGTCGACATCGGCAAGCTGGAGGCCATCCTGCCGGTGCAGGAGCAGGTCCCGGGCGAGGAGTACACCCACGGCCTGCGGCTGCGCACCTACGTCGTGCGCGTCGCCAAGGGTGTGCGCGGCCCCTCCGTCACGCTGTCGCGCACCCACCCCAACCTGGTGAAGAAGCTCTTCGCGCTGGAGGTCCCGGAGATCGCCGACGGTTCCGTCGAGATCTGCGCGATCGCCCGCGAGGCCGGCCACCGCACCAAGATCGCCGTCCGCTCCACCCGTTCCGGGCTCAACGCCAAGGGCGCCTGCATCGGCCCGATGGGCGGACGTGTGCGCAATGTCATGGCCGAGCTGCACGGCGAGAAGATCGACATCGTGGACTGGTCGGACGACCCGGCGGAGATGGTCGCCAACGCGCTGTCACCCGCGCGGGTGAGCGAGGTCGAGGTCGTGGACCTCGGCGCCCGTTCCGCCCGGGTGACCGTGCCGGACTACCAGCTCTCGCTGGCGATCGGCAAGGAGGGGCAGAACGCCCGCCTCGCCGCCCGCCTCACCGGCTGGCGTATCGACATCCGCCCGGACACCGAGACCGACGCCGAGCGCGACGTCGCCGACCGCGAGCGGGCCGAGCGGGCCCGGGAGCGCTCGGACCGGCGCTGACGCACCCACGAGCGGCGCCGGGGGAATAGATCACGTCGACAGGTCGCTGAGATCACGACAACGTCCGTTCGATTTTTGCCCCAAAGGGGTGAGGTCGGTGCGGGGAGGTAGACTTAACCGTGTCTGGCCGGACGTACGCCCGCGCTTGCCCTGAGCGAACCTGTGTGGGATGCCGGGAGCGGGCGGCCAAGAACGAGTTGCTGCGCATCGTCGTGGACGGGGACGCCTGCGTCCCCGATCCTCGCGGTACGCTGCCCGGCCGGGGTGCGTACGTGCATCCCGTCCCCGACTGTCTGGACCTGGCGGTTCGCCGCCGGGCATTCCCCCGGGCCTTCAAGGCCAAGGGGCCGTTCGACCCGACCGCGGTACAGCGGTTCGTCGAGCGGGTGACATCGTAAGAAATGAACGGCACGGGTCCCCGTGCGGTCAGGTACCTCGCGAGTTGGAAGTAGGTCGAGATTGCGATGAGCACTCGATGAGTACGCGATGAGTACGCCCATGAAGTAGCGACGGTCCGGCGGTAACCCGGACCTAAAAGGAGCGAAGTGGCTAAGGTCCGGGTATACGAACTCGCCAAGGAGTTCGGTGTGGAGAGCAAGGTCGTCATGGCCAAGCTCCAAGAACTCGGTGAATTCGTCCGTTCGGCGTCCTCGACGATCGAGGCGCCGGTCGTACGCAAGTTGACTGACGCACTGCAGGGGCCCGGCGGCAACGCCGGCAAGCCCGCTGCCAAGCCGGGAGCGCCCCGCAAGGCCGCCCCCACCAAGCCCGCGGCGCCGTCTCCGGCCGCCGCGGCACGTCCCGCTGCCCCGAAGCCCGGCGCCCCGGCCCCCAAGCCGGCCGCCGCCGAGGCCCCGAGCAGCACCCCCTCCGCCCCGTCGGCGCCGGCCTCCGGCCCGCGTCCGGGTCCGAAGCCCGCGCCGAAGGCCCCGGTCACCCCGGTGCCCGCCGCGGAGTTCTCGGCTCCGGCCCCGGCCCAGCCGTCCGCGCCGCAGGCGCCGCGCCCCGCCGGCGCGACCCCCGGCCCCCGTCCCGCCCGTCCGGCCCCGGCCGGTCAGCAGGGTGGCGGCCAGCGCGACGGCGGCCGTGACGGCGGTCAGCGTGACGGCGGCCGCGACGGTGGCCGTGGCGGCGAGCGCCCCGCGCGTCCCGCCGGCCAGGGCGCCCCGCGGCCTGGCGGCGCACGTCCGGCCGGTCCCCGTCCGGGCAACAACCCCTTCACCTCCGGTGGCTCGACGGGCATGTCCCGTCCGCAGGCACCCCGTCCCGGCGGCGCCCCGCGTCCCGGTGGCGGCCAGGAGCGCCCCGGCGCCCCGCGTCCGCAGGGCGGCCCCGGTGGCGCGCCGCGCCCGCAGGGTCAGGGCGGCGCCCGTCCGAGCCCGGGCGGCATGCCCCGTCCGCAGGCGCCCCGTCCGGGCGGTGCTCCCGGTGGTAACCGTCCGAACCCGGGCATGATGCCGCAGCGTCCCGCTGCCGGTCCCCGTCCCGGTGGTGGCCCCGGCGGTGGCCGCGGTCCCGGCGGCGGCGGCGGTCGTCCGGGCGGCGCGGGCCGTCCCGGTGGCGGCGGCTTCGCGGGCCGTCCGGCCGGTCCCGGCGGCGGTGGCGGCGGCTTCGCCGGCCGTCCCGGTGGTGGCGGTGGCGGCGCGGGCCGTCCCGGTGGTGGCGGTGGCTTCGGTGGCCGTCCCGGCTTCGGTGGCCGTCCCGGCGGTCCCGGTGGCCGTGGTGGCACGCAGGGCGCCTTCGGCCGTCCCGGCGGTCCCGCGCGTCGTGGCCGTAAGTCGAAGCGGCAGAGGCGCCAGGAGTACGAGGCCATGCAGGCCCCGTCGGTCGGCGGCGTGATGCTGCCTCGCGGCAACGGACAGGCCGTCCGGCTGTCGCGCGGTGCCTCGCTCACCGACTTCGCCGAGAAGATCAACGCCAACCCGGCGTCGCTCGTCGGCGTGATGATGAACCTCGGCGAGATGGTCACTGCCACGCAGTCCGTCTCCGACGAGACGCTGAAGCTCCTCGCGGACGAGATGAACTTCGTCCTGGAGATCGTCAGCCCGGAGGAGGAGGACCGCGAGCTGCTCGAGTCCTTCGACATCGAGTTCGGCGAGGACGAGGGCGGCGAAGAGGCCCTGGTCTCCCGTCCGCCGGTCGTGACCGTCATGGGTCACGTCGACCACGGTAAGACCCGGCTGCTGGACGCCATCCGCAAGACGAACGTCATCGCGGGCGAGGCCGGCGGCATCACGCAGCACATCGGTGCGTACCAGGTCGGCGCCGAGGTCAACGGCGAGGACCGCCGTATCACCTTCATCGACACCCCGGGTCACGAGGCGTTCACCGCCATGCGTGCACGTGGTGCGAAGTCCACCGACATCGCGATCCTCGTGGTGGCGGCGAACGACGGTGTGATGCCCCAGACGATCGAGGCGCTGAACCACGCCAAGGCGGCCGACGTGCCGATCGTTGTCGCGGTCAACAAGATCGACGTCGAGGGCGCGGACCCGACCAAGGTGCGCGGCCAGCTCACCGAGTTCGGTCTGGTGGCCGAGGAGTACGGCGGCGACACGATGTTCGTCGACATCTCCGCCAAGCAGGGCCTCAACATCGAGGCCCTCCTGGAGGCCGTCGTCCTCACCGCCGACGCCTCGCTCGACCTGCGGGCCAACCCGGAGCAGGACGCGCAGGGTATTGCGATCGAGTCCCACCTCGACCGCGGCCGCGGTGCCGTCGCGACCGTCCTCGTCCAGCGAGGCACGCTGCGCGTCGGCGACACGATGGTCGTGGGCGACGCCTACGGCCGCGTGCGCGCCATGCTCGACGACAAGGGCGAGAACGTCGAGGAAGCGGGTCCCTCGACCCCCGTCCTCGTGCTGGGTCTCACCAACGTCCCGGGCGCCGGCGACAACTTCCTGGTCGTCGACGAGGACCGTACGGCCCGTCAGATCGCCGAGAAGCGCGCCGCCCGCGAGCGCAACGCCAACTTCGCCCGCAAGGGTGTCCGGTTCTCCCTGGAGAACCTGGACGAGGCGCTCAAGGCCGGTCTGGTCCAGGAGCTCAACCTCATCATCAAGGGCGACGCGTCCGGTTCGGTGGAGGCCCTCGAGTCCTCGCTGCTCCAGCTCGACGTCGGTGAAGAGGTCGACATCCGGGTCCTGCACCGCGGTGTGGGTGCGGTCACCGAGTCGGACATCGACCTGGCGACCGGCTCCGACGCCATCGTGATCGGCTTCAACGTGCGCGCCGCCGGGCGTGCGCAGCAGATGGCCGACCGCGAGGGTGTGGACGTCCGCTACTACTCGGTCATCTACCAGGCGATCGAGGAGATCGAGGCGGCCCTCAAGGGCATGCTCAAGCCGGAGTACGAAGAGGTCGAGCTCGGTACGGCGGAGATCCGCGAGATCTTCCGCTCGTCCAAGCTGGGCAACATCGCCGGTGTGCTCGTCCGGTCCGGCGAGGTCAAGCGCAACACCAAGGCGCGCCTGCTGCGCGACGGCAAGGTCGTCGCGGAGAACCTCACCATCTCCGGTCTGCGCCGCTTCAAGGACGACGTCACCGAGATCCGCGAAGGCTTCGAGGGCGGTATCAACCTCGGCAACTTCAACGACATCAAGATCGACGACGTCATCGCGACGTACGAGATGCGCGAGAAGCCGCGAGGCTGACCCGTACCTCAACAGTCGGGGCCGGTCGACGGGACCTATTTCCGTTCGATCGGCCCCGGCCGTTCCGTGTACGGTTCTTGTGTCCCCGCCGATCATCGGTGGGGCGCGAACCCGAACCGGCGGGACATCCGGACATACATGTATGTGGGGACACTGTCCTTCGACCTGCTTCTCGGCGACGTACGGTCGCTGAAGGAGAAGCGTTCCGTGGTCCGCCCCATCGTCGCCGAACTCCAGCGCAAATACGCGGTGAGCGCGGCGGAGACGGGCGGGCAGGACCTCCATCGCAGGGCCGAGATCGGCCTCGCCGTGGTCTCCGGGGACACCCGGCACCTCACAGACGTACTCGACCGGTGCGAGCGCCTCGTCGCCGCCCGGCCGGAAGTGGAGCTGCTGTCCGTACGACGGCGGCTGCACAGCGACGAAGACGATTGAGCAAGGCGAAGGAGACGGACCAGTGGCCGACAACGCGCGGGCTAAGAAGCTGGCGGACCTCATCCAGGAGGTGGTCGCCGGGAAACTGCAGCGCGGCATCAAGGACCCGCGGCTGGGGACGCACGTGACCATCACGGACGTCCGGGTCACCGGTGACCTGCGGGAGGCCACGGTCTTCTACACGGTCTACGGCGACGACGAGGAGCGGGCCGGCGCCGCGGCCGGCCTGCAGAGCGCCAAGGGCATCCTGCGGTCCGCGGTCGGTTCGGCGGCGGGGACGAAGTTCACCCCGACGCTCACCTTCGTCGCGGACGCGCTCCCGGAGAACGCCCGGGCCATCGAGGACCTCCTCGACCGGGCACGGGCCTCGGACGCCAAGGTGCGCGAGGCATCCTCGGGCGCCGCGTACGCCGGCGACGCGGACCCGTACCGCAAGCCGGAGGACGAGACCGACGAGGACGCAGCCTCCGAATGACGCAGAACAAGACGCCGGACGGTTTGGTCATTGTCGACAAGCCGTCCGGCTTCACTTCGCACGACGTCGTCGCCAAGATGCGCGGCATCGCCCGCACCCGTCGCGTAGGCCACGCCGGCACCCTGGACCCGATGGCGACCGGCGTGCTGGTGCTCGGCGTCGAGAGGGCCACCAAGCTCCTCGGCCATCTCGCGCTGACCGAGAAGGAGTACCTCGGCACGATCCGGCTCGGCCAGAACACCGTCACGGACGACGCGGAGGGCGAGATCACCTCGTCCGCCGACGCCTCCGGTGTGAAGCGCGAGGCGATCGATGCCGGGGTCGCCGAGCTGACCGGCGACATCATGCAGGTGCCGTCCAAGGTCAGCGCCATCAAGATCGACGGCAAGCGGTCCTACGCGCGGGTGCGCGGCGGCGAGGAGTTCGAGATCCCGGCCCGGCCGGTGACCGTCTCGTCCTTCCGCGTCTACGACGTCCGCGAGGCCGTCGCCGAGGACGGCACGCCGGTCCTCGACCTGGTCGTCTCGGTGGTCTGCTCCTCGGGGACGTACATCCGGGCCATCGCCCGTGACCTGGGCGCCGGGCTCGGGGTGGGCGGCCATCTGACCGCCCTGCGGCGCACCCGCGTCGGCCCCTACGGTCTGGACGCCGCGCGCACGCTCGACCAGCACCAGGAGGAGCTGGCCGTGATGCCGGTGGCCGAGGCCGCCGCGTCGGCGTTCCCCCGCTGGGACGTCGACGAGAAGCGGGCCGGGCTGCTGCTGAACGGCGTACGGCTGGACATGCCGGCCCATCCGCCGGGGCCGGTCGCCGTCTTCGGTCCCGACGGGCGGTTCCTGGTCCTCGTCGAGGAACAGAAGGGCAAGGCCAAGAGCCTCGCCGTCTTCGGCTGACCGGTCCTCCACCACCGGCCGGACCCTCATCGTGGAGCGGGCAGAGACCCTTTGCCCGCTCCACGATCCCCCACCGGTAACTCTGTCCGGCGAACGCCCCGGATTCACCCCAACGGGCAGGCGCTCGGAGTGAACCAGGGGGGTGACGGGGGCGCTTTCGCCCGGAGTGGTCCGCGCGGGGATCTTCGGCGGCCTACCGTCGGATCATGGGATGCGGGGACCGGACGACGCTGGTACGACTGTGCGATCCGGCCGGCCGGCCGCGAGGGACCGGCTTCGTCGCCGACGACCGGGGGACGGTCGTCACCAGCCATGAGGCGGTCGACGGCCTTCCGTACCTCCTGCTGCACGGCATGGGCGGCCGCAGCCACCGGGTCGAGGCCGCCGACATCACCGCCGTGCCCGAATGGGACCTCGCCCTCCTGCCCACCGGAGGTCCCGACACCCTGGGCGTCCGGCCGTTGCCCATCCGCGTACGGGAGCGCATCGACCCCGGCACGTATGTGACGGTCGCCGCGCACGGTCTGCGCGAGGCGCGCGTCCTGGGCCGCACGCCGGTGACGTACACCAGCCGCGGCCGCACCCACCGGATCGACCACGCCCTGGAGCTCGCCCTCGGCACGGACGGCAGCGACGCGCTCCGGCTGGGCGGCGCGGCGGTGGGCGGGCCCGTGCTCGACCCGGACAGCGGGGCCGTCATCGCCGTCCTCGGCCTCGCCCTGCGCGCCTCCCACGCCACCGCCGGCTGCGCCGCACCGCTGGCCGGGGCGCCCGCCGACGGGCCGCTGGGCGAGCTGCTGCGGCGCAACGCCGCGACCGTCCCCGGCTACGGCCCCGATCTCAACCTCGCCGGGGCTCTCCAGCTCACCGCCATGTCCGTCGGCTCGGCGGGCGGCCCCGGCGGCCCGCACGACCCGGTGGAGCGACCCGGCATCCGCGCCGAGTCAGAGGCGTTCGCGACGGCCGGCCCGGGGGAGTCCGCCGTGGTCCTGGGCCTCGTCGGCGAGCCGGGCACCGGCCGCACCACCGAGCTCGCCGCGATCGCCGCGCGTCGGGCGACGGGCCCGGTGCCCGCGCCCACGCTGTGGCTGCGCGGCGCCGACCTCCTCGCGGACGACACCTCCGTCGCAGACGCGGTCGCCCGTACGCTCCGGCAGGCCGGGCGCATCGTCAGCGCCGCCGGGGCCTGCGGCGACATGGTGAGCGCCACCCCCGAGCGGGTCGCCCGGCTGACCGCCGACTCCGGTGTGCCGCTGCTCGTCCTGCTGGACGCCCCGGAGGAGATGCCGCCCGTCCTGGCCCACCGGTCGGCCGGCTGGACCACCGCCACGGTCGGCTGGCTCCGCGAGAACGGCGCCCGGCTCGTCGTCGGCTGCCGCCCCGAGCACTGGGAGACGGCCGGTGCGCTCTGCCCGCCCGGCGCGCTGCACCGGCCCGCCAGGCCCGCCCGGCGGCTGCCCCCGGCCCTCCGCGTCACCGACTTCACCGCGGGCCAGGCCGAACGCGCCCGCGAACGGCTCGGCCTGCCGCCCGACGCCCTCGCCGCGGGCCACGACCGCCATCCGCTGACGCTCCGGCTGCTCGCGGAGGTACGTGGGGCCCTGCCGCCGGACACGCCGGGGCGCCCCGGCACGGAGGAGGTCTTCGCCGCCCACCTCGACCTGATGTGCCTGCGCATCGCCGTCCGCATCGCCGCCGGAACCCGGCCCGGTGGCCCGGCGGTGCGGCGCCTGGCCGCCCGGGTGGCGGGCCAGGTCCACGAGGCGGCCCGGCGCTGCCTCGGCCCAGGACAGGGCGAGCTGGACCGGGCCGCCTTCGAGGAGCTGTTCCCCTGGCGCACGGGCTGGGCCCAGGCGGTCCTCGCCGAGGGCCTCCTCCTCCCGGCGGGCGCCGGCTACCGCTTCGCGCACGAGGAGGTGGGCGACTGGATCCAGAGCACCCACCTCGATCTGGACGCGGCGCTGCGGGCGCTGGTGCACCGGTGGCACGCGTCGCCGGAAGAGGACGGCGGCCGCGTCCCGCGCCCCCGCCGGGGCGAGGCGGCCGCGGATTCCCCGGCGGCGGTCCCGCGCAGCCTTCCCGTACCCCGGCACCGGATCGGCCCGGTGATCCAGGCCCTGCTCCTGCTGGCCCGCCGCCACGGCACGGCCGCCTTGGCCCACCGGCTGGCGGATCTGATCGATGCGCTGGACCGGCTGCCGGAGGGGGCGGTGGCTGACGCCGCGGCACCGGAGGCCGGCGGCCCGGACCGCCTCGGCGTGGCCGGAGCACCCGCAGGTTCCCCGGCCGCCCACGCGCACCGCGTTTCCGGGCAGGCCGCCCTCAGCCGTGGGCCGGCGGACCCGGGCGGCCAGGTGGCCCCCGGGCGCGCCCGGCCCCTCTCCGACCCCCGATGGTGGGCCGCTCGGCTGCTCGGCGAGACGCTGCTCCGGGTCCCCGACGCGCGGCCGTATCTCGGCGTGCTCCGGCTGCTCGCAGGGCGCGTCGTGCGCAGTTCCGGCGACGAGGGCGGCGCGCGCGGGGCGTACGCCGAGTTCGGGCCCTGGTTCTGGCGTGGGCTGCGGCTGCCCGAGGCGGACCGGATGGACCTGTTCCGGCGGCTCGTTCCCGCCGACGGGCCACCCGGGAGCGGCGAGGCGCGGTTCCTGGACGCCGTCGACCGGCGGCTCGCCGCCCAGCCGCTTACGGTCATGCCCCTCCTGTGCGCCTGGTTCAGCGACGAGCGGGCGCTCGCCGCAGGGCCGGACGCGGCGGTGCGGCCGACCGTCGCCGCCGCCGCGCAGGCGCTGCTGTACGCCCGCCGGGACCTCGCCCTCGACGACCTCGCCGACGCGCTGGTCTCGGCCGGGCACCCCCGGGCCGAGGAACTGCTCGCCGCGCTCGCCGAGGACGAGCCCGCCGCGCTCTGCCGGGCCGTCGAGCGGTGGGCCGGGGACGAGGAGCGCCGGAGCCGGCGCGTCGCCGCCGTCTCGTACGCGACGCTCGTCGCGCACCGGCTGACCTTCGACGACGACCGCGACCGGTTGCGCCGGGCCGCGCTCGCGGTGCTGGCCCGCCCGGCCGACAGCGAGCTGCACGGGTCGGTGCTCGCCCTGCTCGTCGCCGATCCCCGGACCCGGGACCGCTACCTGCCGCAAGCCCTCCGCGCGTTCACCGCCGCCGGGCCGCAGGACGTGCGGGTGCCGGCCGCCGCGCTCGCCGCCGCCCTGCCCACGCACCCGGAGGCCGTGGTCGGCGCGTACCGGGACCGGCTCGCGCGGCCGGACCAGGGGGCGGACGAGGTGCTGCGGGCCCTGGCCGGGATCGACGCGCCCGAACTCGCGCTGCGCGCCGCCGGACTCGTACGCGCCTATGCCGACGGCCACCCGGAGGACACCGCGCACACCGCCGCGTACCTCGACCGCAGGCTGGAGCACGGGCCCGCCGCGCGCGCCCTGCTGCTGCCGCTGCTCACCGGGCTGCTCCGGCCCCGCCCGGCGGCCCCGCCGGTGCGGGGTTCGCTGGCCGCGGTGCTCGCCACGCCGGGCGGCCCCGCCTCCCAGGCCACCCGGGACGAGCTGCTGGAGGTGCTGCTGGACTTCGAGCAGGGCGGGGGAGGCCCGGACCCGGTGGTGCTGGAAGCGCTGCTGCGGGCAGCCGCGGCCGGTTGCGGCGGCCGGTCGCCGGTGCGCACGAGGGCGCTGGTGCACCGGACCGGGATGCTGCTCGTGCGTACCCCCGAAGGGGCCGCACTGTTCGACCGGCGGCTGGTCGCGCTCGTCCGCGAGGCCCCGGGGTTCGGAGCCCTGGTCTCGGGCTGGCTGGCCGAGGCGCCGCAGGAGTGGGCGGCCGTGGTCGGCCCCAGCGCCCGGCGGACGGTGGAGGGCCTGGGGGCCGCGATGCCCATGCCGATGCAGGCCGCAGGGCGTGAGCATGGCAGTCTTAGACCTGCGTAAGCGACATAACCACGTACACAGGTTCGGGCGAGGAGCGGTCAGAGTGCAGCGCTGGCGAGGCTTGGAGGACATCCCCCAGGACTGGGGGCGCAGCGTCGTCACCATCGGCTCGTACGACGGAGTGCACCGCGGACACCAGCTGATCATCGGCCGGGCCGTCGAACGGGCCCGTGAGCTGGGCGTGCCCTCGGTCGTCGTGACCTTCGACCCGCACCCCAGCGAGGTCGTCCGCCCCGGCAGCCACCCGCCGCTGCTCGCCCCGCACCACCGGCGCGCGGAGCTGATGGCGGAGCTCGGCGTGGACGCGATGCTGATCCTGCCGTTCACCACGGAGTTCTCGCGGCTCGCCCCGGCCGACTTCATCGCGAAGGTGCTCGTCGACAAGCTGCACGCCCAGCTGGTCATCGAGGGCCCCAACTTCCGTTTCGGCCACAAGGCCGCGGGGAACGTCGAGCTGCTGGCCGAGCTGGGCGCCGACCACGACTACCGCGTCGAGGTCATCGACCTGCGGGTGAGCGGCGAGGCGGGCGGCGGCGAGCCGTTCTCCTCCACCCTCACCCGTCGCCTGGTCGCCGAGGGGGACGTGGCCGGGGCCGCCGAGATCCTGGGCCGCCCGCACCGCGTCGAGGGCGTCGTCGTCCGGGGCGCCCAGCGCGGCCGCGAGCTCGGCTTCCCCACCGCCAACGTCGAAACCCTCCCGCACACCGCGATCCCCGCCGACGGCGTGTACGCGGGCTGGCTGCACGCCAACGGTGAGGCGATGCCCGCCGCGATCTCGGTCGGCACCAACCCCCAGTTCGACGGCACCGAGCGCACGGTGGAGGCATACGCGATCGACCGCGTCGGCCTCGACCTGTACGGCCTGCACGTGGCCGTGGACTTCCTGGCGTACGTACGCGGGATGCTGAAGTTCGACACGATCGACGACCTGCTCGTCGCGATGGCCGCCGACGTGAAGCGGTGCAGCGAGCTGATCGAGGCGGCCGGGCGCCACTGACCGCCCGGGGGTTTCCCGGCCGGTGCGGCCGGGAAACCCGCACGCCCGTCAGGACGCGGGCGCGGCCACCTTCGCGGTGGCCCAGTGGCACGCCACCTGGGTCTCCCCGCCGCCCGCCAGCACCGGCAGGTCCTTCGTACGGCACAGGTCCGCGACGCCCGCCCGCTCCGCCTCGCCCGAGGCCAGCACCTGGCAGCGCGCGTGGAATCGGCAGCCGGACGGCACCCGGGACGGGTCCGGCGGCTCGCCCGTCAGCACCACCGGATCGCCCGGCGCCTCCGGCAGCACCGACAACAGCGCCTGGGTGTACGGATGGCGCGGGGCCGTCAGGATCTGTTCGACGTCACCCGTCTCCACGATGCGGCCCAGGTACATCACCGCGACCCGGTCCGCGATGTTCCACGCCAGACCGAGATCATGCGTCACCACCAGCGCGGAAAGCCCCAGCTCCTCGCGCAGCCGCAGCAGCAGGGCCAGGATCTCGCCGCGCACCGACGCGTCGAGCGAGGCCACCGGCTCGTCCGCCACGATCAGCTCGGGCTCCAGGACCAGCGCCCCCGCGATCACGACCCGCTGGCGCTGACCGCCGGACAGCTCGTGCGGGTAGCGCAGGAAGAACCGCTCCGGGGGCCGCAGCCCGGCCCGGGACAGCGCGTCGTGCACCGCCTGCCGCTCGTCGCCCCCGTAGCCGTGGATGCGCAGCCCCTCGGCCACCGCCTCGTACACGGTGTGGCGCGGGTTCAGCGAGCCGCTGGGGTCCTGGAGGACCAGCTGCACCCGCTTGCGGTACGCCTTGAGCGCCCGGCTCCCGTAGTCCAGCGGCTTCCCGTCGAACGTGACCTGACCGGCCGTCGGCGGGACCAGGCCCAGCAGCGAACGGGCCAGCGTCGTCTTGCCGCACCCCGACTCGCCGACCAGTGCGACGATCTCGCCGGGCCGGATGTCCAGGTCCACGCCGTCCACCGCACGCGCCGGCGCGGCGCCGTGCCGGCCGGGGAAGGTGATCCGGAGCCCCTGCGCGCTGAGCAGGTCCACGGGGGTCGTCGTCATGATGTGCTCCTTGCTTCCTCGGCGCCCGGCAGGACCGGCGCCGCGGCCCCCTCCGGACCCACCAGCACGCACGCCGCCTGCCGCCCGGGGCCCGCGTCCCGCAGTTCCTGGTCCAGCGTGGAGCAGGAGTCCAGGGCCAGCGCGCAGCGCGGGTGGAAGGTGCAGCCGGCCGGCAGCGCCGACGGGTCGGGCGGGTCGCCGGGCAGGCCCTGCGGCGCGAACCGGGACGCCGGGTCCCCGATGCGCGGGAAGGCGCCCGACAGGGCCCTGCTGTACGGGTGGTGCGCGTTCTCGTACACCTCGGACGCCGGACCCTGCTCGACGACCCGGCCCGCGTACATCACGGCGAGCCGGTCGCAGGTGTCGGACAGCACCGCGAGGTCGTGGCTGATCATGATCAGGCCGAGGTCCTGTTCGGAGACGAGCTCCTCGATCAACCGCAGGATCTGGGCCTGGATCATCACGTCCAGGGCCGTCGTCGGCTCGTCCGCGATGATCAGACCGGGGTCGCAGGCCAGCGCCATCGCGATCATCACGCGCTGGCGCTGCCCGCCGGACAGCTCGTGCGGATAGGCGTCCGTCCGGGCCGCGGGCAGGCCGACCTGCTCCAGCAGCTCACCGGCCCGCTTCCGGGCCGCCGCCGGGGTCGTCTTCCGGTGCAGCAGGATCGGCTCGGCGATCTGGTCCCCGATGCGGTGCACCGCGTTCAGCGAGTGCATCGCGCCCTGGAAGACGATCGACGCGCCCGCCCAGCGCACGGCCCTGACCTGGCCCCACTTCATCGCGAGGACGTCCTCGCCGTTCAGCAGGATCTCGCCGGTCACCTTCGTACCCGCGGGCAGCAGCCGCAGCAGGGCCAGCGCCAGCGTGGACTTCCCGCAGCCGGACTCCCCGGCGATGCCGAGCTTGCGTCCCGCCTCGACCTCCAGGTTCACCCCGCGGACGGCCTGCGCCCCGCCGGCGTACGTCACCGTCAGGTCGCGTACCTCCAGCAGAGGCGTCTTGCGGATGCTCGTCGTGCTCAACGGGCCACCCCCAGCTTGGGATTGAGGACGGACTCGATGGCGCGGCCGCACAGCGTGAACGCCAGCGCGACGAGGGCGATGGCGATGCCGGGCGGTGCCAGGTACCACCAGTCGCCGGCGCTCACCGCCCCCGCGGCGCGCGCGTCCTGGAGCATGCTGCCCCAGGAGGTGATGGTCGGGTCGCCGAGACCGAGGAAGGCCAGCGTGGCCTCGCTCAGGATCGCGCTGGAGATCGCCAGCGTCGTCTGGGCGAGGACCAGCGGCATCACGTTCGGCAGGACGTGCCGCACCATGATGTGGCCGTGGCCGCCGCCCAGTGCGCGGGCGCGTTCGATGTACGGGCGGGACTCCACGGCGAGGGTCTGCGCCCGCACCAGCCGGGCGGTCGTCGGCCAGGTCGTGACGCCGATCGCGATGACGATGGTCCACAGCGAGCGGTCCATCACCGAGGCGAGGGCGACGGCCAGCACCAGCGTCGGCATCACCAGGAACCAGTCGGTCACCCGCATCAGCACGGTCGAGTACCAGCCGCGGAAGTGACCCGCGACGATCCCGACGACCGTGCCGATGGCGACGCACAGGAACGCCGCGAGCAGCCCCACGGTCAGCGAGACGCGCGCCCCCCACACCAGGAGCGCGAGCACGCTGCGTCCGAACTGGTCGGTGCCCAGCGGGAATTCCCCGCTCGGCGACTCGAGCGCGCCGCCGGGCGCCTCGGTCACGCTCTCCGAGTCGGCGCCGACGAGCTGGGGCGCCGCCAGGGCGGTCAGCGCGATGAGGATCAGGCCGGCCAGGCCCCACATCCCGCCCTTGTGCGTGCGGTACTCCCGCCAGAAGCGGGCCACGGACCGGCGTTTGCGGGCCCGGGCCAGGGCGCGGGCGCTCCTGGCCGGCTCGGGCGGGGCCGGCGCCGGGGCCGGCGTCGGCATGGAATCGGTCGTGGTCATCGGCCCACCCGGGGATCGAGCAGCGGATACAGCACATCGGCAAGGGTGTTCGCCAGGATCACCGCGGTGGCGAAGACGAAGAACAGGCCCTGGACGAGAGGCAGGTCGGGGGTGCTCAGTCCCTGGTAGAAGAGGGAGCCGAGCCCCGGCCAGGAGAACACGGTCTCCACCAGGATCTGCCCGGCGACCACATGCCCCAGGTTGACGAACATCAGGGTGAAGGTCGGCAGCATCGCGTTGGGCACGGCGTGCTTGCGCCGTACGGTGTCGTCCCGCAGCCCCTTGGCGCGGGCCGTCGTCAGGTAGTCGCTGCCCATCTCGTCCAGCAGCGAGGACCGCATGACCAGCAGCGTCTGCGCGTACCCGACCGCCACCAGGGTGATGACCGGCAGCACCATGTGGTGCGCCACGTCGATCACGTAGCCGAAGCCGCTCGTGTCGCCCGACGCCATCCCGCCCGTCGGGAACATGCCCGGGATGGGGCCGACGCCCACGGAGAAGACGATGATCAGGAGCAGCCCGAGCCAGAACGACGGCACCGAGTACAGCGTGAGCGCGAGCGCGGTGTTGAACCGGTCGCTCGCCGAGCCGTTGCGCCAGGCGGTGCGGGTGCCGAGCCAGATGCCGATGAGGCTGTAGAGGACATAGGCGGTGCCGGTGAGCAGCAGCGTCGCCGGCAGCTTCTCGACGATCTTGTCCATGACCGGTGCGTGGTACGCGAACGAGGCACCGAAGTCGCCGGTGAGCGCGTCCCCGATGTAGCTGGTGAACTGCTGCCACATCGGCTGGTCGAGCCCGAACTGGTGGCGCAGCGATTCCAGCTGTTCGGCCGATACGGGACGGCCGCCCGTCATCTGCTTGACCGGGTCGCTCGGAATGAGCCGGAAGAGGAAGAAGCTGGTGACCAGAACCGCGAACAGCGAGACGACGGCGCCCGCGATCTTGGCGGCCACGTATTTCAGATAGGCCTTGGTGTTGCGCGCCCGTGGACCGCGTGCGGCCGAGGGGCCGGCCGGAGGGCCGTCCTCGGCCGCGTCCGCCTGTTGCACGAGCGCCGGAGTGCTGTCTGCTGTCATGGGGAACTCTCGTTACTCGTGTCGTTCCTGGAGGAACCGGCCGGTGCGGGTCTCGTACCGCACCCGCGCCGGCCGGTTCCTCTCATCCCGTTCGAGAACCTACTCGCGATCGTCCGCGGTGGTGCGGCGACGCCGCGAGATCAGGAACCCGCCACCTGCGAGGACCACGACCGCGACCACGATGCCGATGATCACACCGGTCGAGGAGCCGGAGCTGTCGCTGTCCGAGTCGCCGCTGCCGCTCGCCGGCACGGCCGACCACCAGCTCCAGTAGCCGTCCTGGCCGTAGATGTTGCCGGCGGCCTCGGGCATGGTCGTGATCGACTTGATCTGGTCGGTGCGGTACGCCTCGACCGCGTTCGGGTACGCCATCACGTTCATGTACCCGGAGTCGTACAGCCACGACTGCATCTGCCCGACGATCTCGGCGCGCTTCGCGGGGTCGTACTCGGCGAGCTGCTTCCTGTACAGCTCGTCGTACTTCTTGTCGCAGATGAAGTTGTCCGTGGTCGCACTGGCCTTGGCCTTCGTCGGCAGGGCCGCGCAGGTGTGGATGCCGAGGACGAAGTCCGGGTCCGGGTTGACCGACCAGCCGTCGAAGGCGAGGTCGTACTCACCGGCGTACCAGGGCACGGAGACGTCGTCGAGGCAGTCGACCTTCAGCCCGATGCCGAGCTTGCCCCACCACTCCTTCAGGTACTTGCCGACCGCCTTGTCGTTCGGATCGGTGGCGTGGCACAGAATGCGCAGGTCGAGCGGCTTGCCGTCCTTGCCGACGCGCTGGTCGCCCTTGAGCTTGTAACCCGCCTCGTCCAGCAGCTTCGCCGCCTTGTCGGGGTCGTAGCTCAGGGCCTGGTCGGCGGACGGCTCCCAGGCGTACGCCGAGAAGCGCGGCGGAATGTAACCCTTGCCCTCGACGGCGTGCCCCTGGAAGACCTTGTCGATGAGCGCCTCGCGGTCGACCGACAGGAACAGCGCCTGGCGCACCTTCTGGTCGAGCAGCGCCTTGTTTCCGTTGCCGAACTTCTTGCCGTCCTTGGTCTGCGCGCCGGGGTTGGTGGCCAGCGCGTAGAAGCGGCGGCCGGGCCCCTCGTTGACCTTGATGTTCTTGTCGCCCTTGAGCGAGTTCGCCTGGGCGGGTGTCAGCGCGGGCGAACCGGCGACGAAGGACACCTCGCCCTTGCGGAGGGCGGCGACGGCGGCGTCCTGGTCCTTGTACGTCTTGAAGACCAGCTCGTCGAACTTCGGTGCCCCGCGCCAGAAGTCCTTGTTGGCCTTCAGCTTCACGTACTGGTCGACCTTGTAGTCCGTCAGGATGAACGGCCCGTTGCCGACGACGGGGAACTTCGTGTCGTTGTTGAACTTCGAGAAGTCCCCGACCTTCTCCCACACGTGCTTCGGCACGATCGGCACGTCGAGCGCGGCCATGGTGGCCTGCGGCTCCTTGAGCTCGATGACGAGCTCGGTGGGGCTGGGAGCCGTCACCTTCTTGAAGTTGGTGACGAAGCTGCCGTTGGCCTGGGCCGCGGCATCGTCGTCCATGATCTTGTTGAACGTCCAGGCGGCGTCCTCGGCGGTCGCCTGCTGCCCGTCCGACCACTTCGAATCGCCCCGAATGGTGTACGTCCACGTCAGCTTGTCGGCGGACGGCTCCCACTTGGTGGCGAGCCCCGGGACGGCGTGGTTGTCCTTGGCGTCGTAGTTCGTCAGGAAGTCGTACATGAGCCGCGAGACGCTGGTGCTCAGGAGCTTCTGGGCGAGGAACGGGCTCAGGGAGTCGACGCTCTGCGCGACCGCGACGGTGAGTGTCTTGCCGGTCTCGCTGCCGCTGTCGGCGGCCTGCGCCTGCTGGGGCGCGGCCCCGACGGGCATGCCCGGTACGACGGACCCGGCTGCGAGAGCGAGCGCGGCGGCACCGGAGGCCAGCAGCACACGCAGACGGGAGCGTGGCTGGGCGGAGGGTGGTGGAACTCTTACGACCATGGTCAGGGACCTCGCGTCATGACTCGCACGGAGAAGGCGGGTTGAACTCTGGTTCGCCGGCTGGTGATGCGAAGGTCTATCAGCGGTGGTCGAGCCGCGTCAACGGTCCCCGAAACGGCGTGTGGTCTGCGGATATGCCAAAAGGGCCCGCATCGCGGAGGCGATGCGGACCCTCATTGGTTCAGACCTCTGACGCCCTACTGCTGAGGCGCTGGCGGCGGCTGCTGCTGCCATCCGGCGGGCGGTACGGGACCTTGCAGTTCGGGGTGCGCGGGCTGTCCGGGCTGCCCCGGCTGGACCTGCTGTCCGGGGTGACCCGGCTGGTCGCCGTGGGGCTGGGGCTGCGGGTACGGCTGCTGGCCGGCGGGCTGCTGCCAGCTCTGCCCGGCGCCGGGTGCCGGCTGCTGGGGATAGGGCTGCTGCTGGCCGCCGTACGGCTGCTGTGGGTACGGCTGACCGGGTGGCTGGGGGGCGTACGGCTGACCGGGGTACTGGGGGTGCCCCGGCTGCTGGGGGTGCTGGGGCTGCTGGGGTGCGTACGGCTGCTGGCCGGGGGCCTGCTGACCGGGCATCGGCTGTCCGGGGACCTGCTGGCCCGGCAGCGGTGGCGCGTACTGCGGCGGCGGGCTGCCGTCCGGCGTCCACAGCCCCTGCTGCTGCTGGGCGCGTGCGAAGTCCTCGGCGACGAGGGCGGAGAGGTTGAAGTACGCCTCCCGGGTCTTCGGCCGCATCATGTCGAGGTCGACCTCCGCACCCGCCGACAGGTGCTCGTCGAACGGCACGACGACCACTCCGCGGCAGCGCGTCCGGAAGTGCTGCACGATGTCGTCGACCTTGATCATCTTTCCGGTCTCGCGGACTCCGGAGATCACGGTGAGGGACCGCTGTACCAGCTCCGCGTACCCGTGCGCCGACAGCCAGTCCAGGGTGGTGGAGGCACTGGAGGCGCCGTCGACCGAGGGCGTCGAGATGATGATCAGCTGATCGGCCAGGTCCAGCACGCCACGCATGGCGCTGTACAGCAGACCGGTGCCCGAGTCCGTGAGGATGATCGGGTACTGCTTGCCGAGCACGTCGATCGCGCGCCGGTAGTCCTCGTCGTTGAAGGTCGTCGAGACCGCCGGGTCCACGTCGTTGGCGATGATCTCCAGACCGGAGGGCGCCTGCGAGGTGAACCGGCGGATGTCCATGTACGAGTTGAGGTGCGGGATCGCGTGGACCAGGTCGCGGATGGTCGCCCCGGTCTCGCGGCGCACCCGGCGGCCCAGCGTGCCGGCGTCCGGGTTGGCGTCGATGGCGAGGATCTTGTCCTGCCGCTCGCTCGCCAGGGTCGAGCCGAGCGCGGTGGTCGTCGTGGTCTTGCCGACGCCGCCCTTGAGGCTGATCACCGCGATCCGGTAGCAGGACAGCACCGGAGTACGGATGAGGTCGAGCTTGCGCTGCCTCTCCTGCTCCTCCTTCTTGCCGCCCAGCTTGAAACGCGAGGAGCCCGAAGAATTGCGGCTGCTCCGCGTCTTCTGCTTCCCCCGGATCAACCGGTCGGCCGTGAGCTCGACGGCCGCCGTGTACCCCAGCGGTGCGCCCGGCACGGAACGCTCACGCTGATCGTGGGCGACCGGCGACGGCCACGCGCTGCCCACCCGCGGGTCGACGGGCTGGCCCTGAGAGTACGGCTGGGGCTGGGGCTGGTGCTGCTGGTGGGGCTGGGGCTGGACCTGTGCGGGGAGGTTCGGGGTGCCGTCCCCGGCCGGTGGCTGGGGGGCCTGGGGGGCTTGCGGGGCCTGGGGGAAGCCGTAGCCGCCCTGCGGGTGGGGCTGGTGGGGCTGCTGCTGGGCGGGCCAGGCGGCCTGCGGCTGGGGGGCCTGCGGGGCTTGTGGCGCGGGCGGCTGCGGGCGTTGCGCCGGGAGGTTGGCCGCCGGGGCGGGCTGGTGGGGGTGGGGCTGCGGCGCCGGCTGCTGGGGCTGCTGCGGGAAGCCGTAACCGGGCTGCGGAGCCGGGGGCGGCGTGGAGGCCGGAGCGGGGGCCGGGGGCGGTGCCGGGTGGGCGGCCTGCGGTTCGGGGGCCTGCGGCTGCGGGGCGGCCGGTTGGAAGGCAGGCGGCAGCGGCGGGAGGCCGCTCTGCGACGGGGCCGGTGCCGGGGCCGGGGTCCAGGGCGGCGTGTCCTGCGGCGCGCCGGCGGACGGCGCGGCGTCCGCAGCGGCGTCGTCCGACGGCGCGTCGTCGGTCTCCGCGTCGTCGTCCGCCCCGGGGGAGTCGGCTGCGGGGGAGCCGGCTGCGGGGGAGTCCGCCTCGGCGGAGCCCGTCGCGGCGGCGTCGTCGTCGTCCTCGCGCGCCGTCGACGGCGCCGGGGTCTCCGCGTCCTCATCGGGCTCGAAGCCGAAGACCGTGCCGGGGGCGTCGTCCCGTGCGTCCGCACCCGGCGTACCCGCCACCGGGTCGTCGGAACCGGCCGCGGCGGAGTCGTCATCGGCACCGGACGGCGCACCGCTGTCCCCCGCCTCGGCGTCCGCCTTCGCCCCCCGCTCCTCGATCTCCCGCTTCAGCGCGGCGGCCGAGAACCGCATCGTGGCGCCGCTCTCCAGGTCGCCGCTGTCGGAGGGCTCCGGCGGGGCCGGGGTCCAGTCGGGGTCGAAGCCGCGGTGCGCCGCAGGCGGGGGCACCGGCAACGGCTCACCGCTCGGCGGCGGGGGCGACGCCGGCGGCGTACCGGTGTCGCCCGAGGAGTCGCCCGGTGCGTTCTGCGTGTACCAGGCGGGCGGGGTGTAGTCGATGGTGAACTCACCCGTCGAGTCGGCGGGCTCCGCGTCGGACGACTCGTCGACGGGCCTGTCCCAGCCCCCGCGCATCTCGTCCCGATCGCCGTTCACTTTGCCTCCTGGTGTGGTCGAGCACCCTTGTGCCGTGGTGGGTGGGGGCGTTCCCGTAACGCGAACCGCCCGGCTCTCCCCCCTGGGACGCACATGGCCTGCCCACAGGTTCTCTGTCGCGTCCGGACCCACCCTAATCGCCATGAGGGCCGCCACGGCAGGCCGTACGGCGCCGCGAAGGCTGTCCCGTACGTCACGTACTGCACCCAAGTGGACTGAGTGCGACGCGGAATGGAACCCAAACCGGTCAAATGTGCACAACTGTGCGGGGATTCCCGACCGCCTCGACCTCGTATCGGCCGGCGTCGGTCACCTAGGGCGCCGGGGCCCCTCAGTCCAGCCGGCGTGCGGTGCCCAGCAGTCCCGCCTCGGCGTCCGTCGGCCGGGTCGTCACCAGCCGGCTCTCCCGCCGTGTGCACCAGAGGGTGGCCCCGTCCTCCAGGGCGGGCAGCGCGCGGACCGCACCGGCCGGCAGCCGCATGAGGTGCCCGACCTGTTCCGCTTCCTCGGGCGATACGCGCTGGACGCCGACCAGCGACGACTTCTCCAGCAGACCGGGCGCCGCCGGGCCCAGATACGGCAGCAGCGTCACCACCGACTGCCACGGCCCCGGCACGGCCCGCCCGCGCGGCGGCCGCATGCCGCAGTCCCGCACCACGACGACCGGCGAGGCCGCCGACGCGCCTGGCGGGGGCACCCGGCCGACCTCGTGCAGTGCCACGCAGCCACCTCCGGCGGCCCGCGCCAGGCCCGCCCAGGCAGGCGCCCGCCCCGTCTCCACCACGATCCGCACACCCGTGGCCGCTGCCCGCAGGACGAGCACCTGTGCCGTCCAGAGTCCGCCGACGAGCGTGATGTCGTACGCGGACGGCCGGTTGAGACCGAGTACGGCGGGGAAGCCCCGCTCGTCCACACCGATCACCACCCCGTCGTCGCCCACCGGCAAAGTCAGCGAATCCAGTTGCTCGGGTCCAATGGTGTACCGCCGCCGGCGCGGGCCGACGGGCCCGAAGCCCAGCCTGCCGCGCCCGCGCCCGGTCGGCGCGGTCAACGCGCCCTCCCCAGCGGCAGCGTGGCGAGCACCCCGGGCAGCTGCTCGCGGTCGAGCCGCACGAGCGAGATCCGGACCCCGCGCGCGACTCGCTCCAACTCGCCTCGTGAGAAGCGCAGTTCCTCACCGCTGTGGGCGCTGATCCGGAGGTAGCCCGCGGCTGCGACCTCCTGCCGGTCGCCCCGCGCCAGGGTGAGGCTGAACGTCGTGGCCAGCGCCGGGACCGAGGTGAGCAGCGCGACGAGCCGGGGCATCGGCGCGCTGCCGGAGCGCGGCCAGCGGCGCACCCAGTACGCCGTGTGCCAGCGCCCGTCGCAGATCCAGGTCCGCGAAGACTCCCGGGTGCGGCGGACGGGCGGCGCGGAACCGTCGGGGCGGGCCGTCGCCGCGAGGTCCGCGCAGGCCGCAGTGGCCAGCGCCTGGTCGAGCTCCGGCTCCGTCAGCACCGTCGCCCCGAACCCCGCCCCGGTCAGCCGGCCGGACAACTGCTCGGCCACCCGCAGGAGGCACCGCTGCGCCCCGGTGAGGCCGCCGCCACGAGCCCGTACGGCACCCGGGCAGAGTTCCGGGTCGAGCGTCAGCGTGATCCAGGTCAGACGCACCGCCGGTGCCCCCGTACGGGCCTGCAGTGGCGCGTAGTTGAGCGTGGCGAGCGCATCGCCGGGGAGATGCGGGGCGGGGGCGGGCCGGGTGTGCTGCACGATCCGCGCCGACTCCAGCCGGATGCCGTCGACGTCCATCACCTCCCGTACGAGCCCCGGCGGCAGCGGCCGCACCGTCCGGTCCGCCCGGAGCACCGTGTCCTCCGCGTCGACCCGGAGCACCACGGTGAGGTGCGTACCGTCCCCGACCATGCCGACCGGCCGCCGGTCGCGGTGCGTGAACGAGCAGGTGTGCAGGGCCGGTAGGCACTCGGTCAACGGGGAGACGGCGCCCGTCACCGGCGGCCGCGCGGCGGCTCTCCGGGTCCGCATCCGCAACGCGACGACCGTGCCCAGCCACGCCGGGAGGGAGCGGCGGCGCCTGCGCGCGGCGGCGAGGACCACGAGCGCCGCGGCCGTCATCCCCGCGGGCCCCAGCAGTACGGGCCCGATGACCCAGGCGCACAGCAGTACGGCGGCCGCGATTTCGAACAGCACCAGTTGTTGCAATCGAAAAGTTCCGATCGGTCCCGCGCGCCGGTTCCAGCGCGCGCCGCCCCTGGTCGCCATCGTGACATGCCCCCGTCCATGCCGGCCCGTCCCGCGCCGCGCCCGTCCCGCCGGGGCCTCCGACGGGACCGCACAGCGTACCGCTCCTCATTCAACGCGCAGGCCCAGGCGGCATAGTGGTCGCCGGTGGCGGGAAGCGCCGCCGGGCTGAGCGCCCGCCGGTGTGCGGCACGGGCGGACAGGGAAGGCGGGCCGGGCCATGGTGACCCGACGGGACGAGCTGAACGCGTACACCTTTGCGAAGAGAAGGGCCTTGTCCGCCTTCCTCCGGCCCTCACCCTCCGGCTCCGTCGAGGACGCCCCGCGCCCCCTGCGCGCCGTCCTGCCGGGCGTCCTCACCGGCGCCCTGATCCTCGCGGGCTTCGGGGGCTACGGCATGTTCCGCCCGGTCGCCCCCAAGGGCTGGGACCGCCCCGGCACCAAGGTCGTCGTCGGCAAGACGTCGACCACCCGCTACGTGGTGCTCAGCACCGGCCGGGGCACCCATCGCCGTACCCGGCTGCACCCCGTCCTGAACCTCGCATCGGCGCGGCTGCTGCTCGCCCCGGACACCTACGGCGTCGTCCAGGTCGCCGACGACGTCCTCGACGACGGCAAGCCCCCGCGCGGCCCGGTCCTGGGCATCCCGTACGCCCCCGACCGGCTCCCCGACGACAAGGACGCGGGCACCGACAAACGGTGGGCCGTCTGCGTACGCCCCGGAGCCAAAGGGACCGGTGTGCAGAAGGCCGCCTTCGTCCTCGCCGCCCGCGACCACCGGCTCACCGAGGGCCCGGACCGGCTCACCGGCGGCCAGGTGCTCTACGTACGGGACCCGCACGGCACCCGGTACCTCGTCGACGCCCGGGGCACCACATACCGCGTCGACGAAAGGCCCGCCGACCTCGGCCACCTCACCGACGCGCTCGTCGGCGGCGCCCGCCCGCAGCCCGTCACCGGCGAGTGGCTGGCAACCCTGCACTCAGGCAGCCCGGTCGCCTTCCCCGTGATCCCCGGCCGGGCTGGTGCCCCCGCCCACGTCGAGGGCCACCTGTCCGCGCGCGAGAACCGCATCGGCGCGGTGCTGCGCACCAGGACCGGCGCTGGGACGGCGTACTACGTGGTCCTCGACCGGAAGGTCCGGCGGATCTCGGGCTTCACCGCCTGGCTGCTCGTCAACTCCCCGCAGACCGCCGCCCTCGACCAGTCCGGCTCCGCCTACCCCGTCGGACTGCAGGACTTCGTGCCCGACCCCGCACCCTTCACCGGCCAGGCCGCTCACTGGCCCGCCCGCAAGACCGTCCCGGTCGACACCGCGCACCGGAACACCGTCTGCTCCGTACTGCGCGGGACGGACGGCAGGGGCCGCACCACGCTGAGCACCTGGGCGGGCACCGCGTACCCCGCTTCCGTCGGCGCGGGCGGCACGAACACGTACGTCACCCCCGGCAGCGGGCTCCTGTACACCCAGGTGCGGGGCCGGCAGACCAGGCCCGACGGATCACTCTTCCTGGTGACGGACACCGGACTGAGGTACGCGGTTCAGGGGAACGGCGACGGCGATCCCGGGCACCCCGCGCCCGGCACCGAAGCGCCCTCCGGCGCCGCACCCCGCGGCACCGGCGGCACCGGACACGGCAACGAGGCGCAGATCCGGCTCGGCTACGGCACGGTGCGGCCCGCCCTCGTACCGGCCGCATGGTCGGAGTTCCTGCCCAGGGGCCCACGGCTCGACACCACCAGCGCGCGCCGCCCACAGGGTTCCTGACAGCGGAGGAGAACGAGGAGCCATGGCGTACCGGACGACGACACGGCTGGCAGCGGCCGTCGCCGCGCTGACCGCCCTGGCCGTGGCCCAGCCCGCACGAGCGGCCACCGGCCCGGACGGCGGGACGTGCGCCATCCCGGCGAAGCGGCAGTTCGAGGGCCGCCCCTGGGCATTGCAGCGTGTGCTCCTGGACGAGCTGTGGCACGACACCCGCGGCGAGGGCGTCCGCGTCGCCGTCATCGACACCGGCGTGGACGACACCCACCCCCAGCTGACCGGCGCGGTCGACCCCGCCGCCGGCGCCGACCTGCTGGGACGCGGCGACGGCACCAGCGACACGGTCGGCCACGGCACCGAGGTCGCCGGCGTCATCGCCGCCCGCCCCCGGGAAGGCACCGGCTTCGTCGGACTCGCCCCCGGGGCCACCGTCATCCCCATCCGCCAGAACGACGCCCGTGACAGCGGCACCGACGCGTCGATGGCCGCCGCGATCGTCCACGCCATCGCCCGTGACGCACAGGTCATCAACATCTCCCAGGAGACCACCCTGCCGCGCACCGCCGACTCGGCCCTGGGCCGCGCGGTGGCCGAGGCCGTCCGCCGGGACATCGTGGTCGTCGCCTCCGCCGGCAACAACGGCATGGACGGCACCCGCACGCCCACCTATCCCGCCGCCTTCCCCGGCGTCCTCGCCGTCGCCGCGTCCGACCGCGACAACGAACGCGCCCCCTTCTCCCGGCCGGGGGACTTCGTCGACATCGCCGCGCCGGGGGTGGACATCGTCTCCACCGTCCCCGGCCACGGCCACTGCACCGACAGCGGGACCAGCTTCGCCGCCCCGTACGTCAGCGCGGTCGCCGCACTGATGCGCGCGAAGTACCCGGGCTGGACGGCCACGCAGATCGCCGCCCGTATCGAACAGACCGCAGAACGCTCCGTCAACGGCCGTGACGACTTCGTCGGATGGGGTGTAGTCGACCCGGTCCGCGCACTGTCCGGCGACGACACCCCGCAGGACGCCCCGCGCCCCGACGCGCCGCCCACCGGGGCCCGGGGACCCGACCCGGCGCCCCTGCCGACAGGGGAGACCGCGCAGCAGCGCGACCGGCGCCGCGCCGCCTGGGCCATGGCCCTCGCGGTCCTGCTGACCGCCGCGGTGGCGGGCGCGGCGGCCGTCGCCCGGGACCTCCGCCGGCGCCGCACGAGATGAGCCCGACCGGCTGCGACCGGCCACTCCGCACGCCCGCGCGGCGGTTCGGAGGTGGCCGGGGCCGTGTGCCGGACTGGCTAGCCTGAGCCGCCTGAACGGCCCAGAGAGAGGACCTCGTATGACCAGCCCCGCGAGCGGATTCGCGCTTGCCGACGATCCGGTCGTCCAGGCCAGGAACAAGATCGTCCACACGGCCGAGGCGGTGTCCCGGCAGGCCCGGGAGCTGGCCGACGTCCTCGCGACGGTCGGAGCCGGCTGGACCGGCGCCGGCGCCTCCGGATTCACCTCGGCCCAGCTCGTGATCAACGAGGACCACGACGAGATCCGCCGCCTCCTCGGCGTACTGCTCCACGCCGTGGACGGCACCAGGAACCTCACCAACGCCAACGACGAGGAGGTCCGCGCGGCGTTCAAGTCGGTGCGCGAACCGGCCTCCACGGGCGGCTCCTCCGCCCTCAACGGCGTCTGAACCGGACGACGTTCCCCCACACGACCGGAGGAAACCCGATGGGGCACGACCCGCACACCAAGGTCAGGTACGAGAGCGTCCAGGAGGTCGCCAACCGCATCCGCGCCGTCTCGCGGAACATCTGCCAGGACCTGGAGGAGATGGACACCGCGCTCAAGGTCGTCACCGACACCTGGGACGGACAGGCACACGCCGAGTACGTGACGCTCCAGCACAAGTACCGCAGCAAGGCCGACCACATGAGGGGCCGGCTGGAAGAGGTCGCACGGATCATCGAGACCGGCAAGGACCACTACCGGGCCACGGACCTCAGGTCCTCACGCCTGTTCACCGAGGCGTACTGAGCCGGCCGGGGCCGGACGCACGAAGGGGGCACGTTCACCCGAACGTGCCCCCATGCGTACCCGGCCCATGACTACGGCAGGTCGAACTCGCCGTCCCTGGCGCCCAGGACGAAGGCGTGCCACTCGGCCTCCGTGTACCTGAGCACGGTCTCCGGGTCCAGAGAGGACCGCATGGCCACCCCGCCGCCGGGAAGGTGCGCGATCTCGACGCGCTCCTCGTCCTGCTCGGTCCCGGGCGCACTCAGCCACTCCACCCCAGAGATGTCGAGTGCGTACAGCTCGTCCTTCTCCGCCTGCGTGCCCATCGTGAGGGTTCCTTTCCGTACCTGACTCTGCACGGCACCGTACAGGCAACGCGGCAGCCCGGAAGCCGGTCCGCGGAACCCGCGCTCCCGCGCTCCGGGCCGGTGACGCTCATCCCCGTTCCGGCAGCCAGCCGGTCTGCACGAGCCTGTTGCCGCCGCGCCGGGTCGCCAGGCACGCGCGCCCCGGCGGCATCGGACGCCCGCGCACCGACCCGACGAGGTCGCCCTCCGCCGGGTCGCCCGACAACACCACGCCCTGCGCGCCCAGCTCCTTGACGCGCTGGAGGAACGGTTCGTACATAGCGCGCGAAGCCCCGGCGCAGGTGCGCGCGACGACGAATCGCACCCCGGTGTCACGGGCGAACGGCAGACAGTCGGCCAGCGCGGCCAGCGGGCTGCCCGTACCCGTCGCGACCAGGTCGTAGTCGTCGACGACGACGAAGATCCGCGGCCCCGTCCACCAACTGCGCTCCCGCAGCTGCCGGGGCGTGACGTCCGCCGGCGGCCGGCGCCGCGCGAACACCCCGGCCAACGCCTCCATATGCGTCCTCAGCGCGTCCGGAGTCGGTGCGTACTCCAGCAGATGACTCTCCGGCAGCGCGCCCAGCAGCCCCCGCCGGTAGTCCCCGACGACGAACTTCGCCTCGTCGGGGGAGTAGCGGCGCGCGATCTGCCGGGCGAGCAGACGCAGCAACGCCGTCTTCCCCGATTCACCGTCACCGAAGACCAGCAGGAAGGGATCGGTGTCGAAGTCGACGAACACCGGCTCCAGATCGGTCTCCGCGATGCCGATCGCTACACCCCGCTCGGGGAACTCGTCACCCTTGGGCAGCTGCTCGGCGGGCAGCACGGCGGGCAACAGCCGTACGGGAGGTGCCGGAGGCCCCGCCCAGTCCGCCCGGACCCGCCCGACCAGCGCCGCCGTACGGTCCGCGAGGCACGCGGCGTCGTCCGCCCGCCCGGTGCACGGCAGCGCGGCCATGAAGTGCGGCCCCTCCGCCACCTGGCCACGGCCCGGCACACCGGCGGGCACCTGGGCGGCCACCTTCCGGTCGAGCTCGGAGTCCGACACGTCACCGAGCCGCAGTTCGAGCCGCCCGGTCAGCTGGTCCTTCAGCGCGGCCCTCACCTCCAGGTAGCGGGCGGCCGTGAGGACCACATGCACGCCGTATCCGAGGCCGCGGGCGGCGATGTCGGTGACGACCGGCTCCAGCTCCTCGTACTCCGTACGGAAGCCGCCCCAGCCGTCGACGACCAGGAAGACGTCACCCCACGTCTCACCGGGCAGCCCGCCGCGCTCCCGTTCGCGCCGGTACACGGCCATGGAGCCGACGCCCCGCGCGCGGAACAGCTCCTCGCGCCCCCGCAGCACCCCCGCCACCTCGGCGACCGTGCGCCGCACCCGCTCGGGGTCCAGCCGGGAGGCGATCTGCCCCACATGCGGCAGACCCGAGAGCGAGGCGAGCCCGCCACCGCCGAAGTCCAGGCCGTAGAACTGCACTTCGCGCGGGGTGTGGGTGAGCGCGAAGGACATGACCAGCGTGCGCAGCACCGTCGACTTCCCGGACTGCGGCCCGCCGACCACCAGCATGTGCCCCGCCGCCCCCGAGAAGTCCCGGTGCAGCACCTCGCGCCGCTGCTCGAACGGCTTGTCGACGAGCCCCAGCGGAACGGTCAGCCCACCGGGTTTGCCGTCCCCCGTAACGGTGAAGCCGCGCTCCGGGTCCGTCGCGAGATCCGGCAGCAGCTCGTCGAGACCGGGAGCCCGGTCCAGCGGGGGCAGCCACACCTGATGGGCGGGCACCCCCTGTCCCACAAGGCGCCGCACCACCACGTCGAGCACGGTGTCGGCGAGGGCGTCCTCCTCGCGGGCCGGGGGAGCGGAGGCCGGGGCGACGGACACCTCCGCCACGGGCACCGGCAGCGCACGGAACAGCGCCGCCGCTTGCCCGCCCGGCACCCGTCCCACCGCCGCCCCAGGGCCGTCCGGGCGGTACGGCCCCGAGACGTACGCCGCCTTGAAGCGCGTCACTTCCCGCGTACCGGCCTTCAGAAACCCCGAACCGGGCACCGACGGCAGGTCATAGGCATCCGGCACCCCCAGCGCGGCGCGCGACTCCTCCGCCGAGAACGTCCGCAGCCCGATCCGGTACGAGAGATAGGTCTCCAGACCGCGCAGCCTGCCCTCCTCCAGACGCTGGGACGCCAGCAGAAGGTGCACCCCCAGCGACCGGCCGATCCGGCCGATCCGGATGAACACGTCGATGAAGTCGGGTTTGGCGGTGAGCAGTTCGGAGAACTCGTCGATGACCAGCACCAGCGAGGCCAGCGGCTCCAGAGCGGCGCCCGCCGCCCGCGCCCGCTCGTAGTCGTGGATACCGGCGAAGTTGCCCGCCGCCCGCAGCAACTCCTGACGGCGCTGGAGCTCACCGCGCAGCGCGTCGCCCATCCGGTCGACCAGCGCCAGGTCGTCGGACAGATTGGTGATCACGGCCGCCACATGCGGCATCCCCGCCATCCCGGCAAAGGTCGCACCGCCCTTGAAGTCCGCGAGCACGAAGTTCAGCGTCTCGGAGGGATGGGTGACCGCGAGACCGAGCACCAGCGTCCGCAGCAGTTCGGACTTCCCCGATCCCGTCGCTCCCACACACAGACCGTGCGGCCCCATCCCGTCGAGCGCCGCCTCCTTCAGGTCCAGCACCACCGGGCCGCCGTCCTCACCCACCCCGATGGGCACCCGCAGCCGCTCCACCACCGGACGCGGCCGCCACGTCCGCTCCACCTCCACCGCACCCGCGTCGCCCAGCTCCAGCAGATCCGTGAAGTCCAGCTCGGCCAGCAGCGGCCCGCCCTCGTCCCGCCCACCGGCCCGCAACGGAGCCAGCCGCCGGGCCAGCGCCTCCGCCGCCGGCAGCGACAGCCCGTCCGGCACGCCCTCCTCCCGCTGCGCACCGGACCCCACCCCCAGCACACCGGAACGCACCAGCACGGACAGACCACCACGCGGCCCCTCCGCCTCACCCGGAGCCACCTCGATCAACGTCACCCCCTGCACACCCCCGGCCGCACCCAGCACCGAACCGGGCGCCACCCCGGCCCCGTCCAGGACCACCACCACATGCGGCCGGTCCGGCGGAGCCGCCCCCTCCGGCCCGAAGCGCCCACGTCCCTCCAGCAGCCCGCCGAGAAGGGGCTCCAGGCCGGCCGGCTCCCGTACGAACAGCCGCTTCGCACCGGCACCGTCCACCTCGCCCGGCAGCTGGACGTGCGGCAGCCACTTCACCCAGTCCCAGCACCCCACCGCCTCCCGAGCCGCCACGACCGCCACCACCAGATCCCGCGGCGAGTGCAGCGTCACCAACTGCGCCACCAGCGCCCGCGCCACCGCCCGCACCGGCTCCGCCGCACCGCCCAGCCGCACCCGGTACGCCTTCCGCAGCGAGACACACACCGGCAGGCCGTCCACCCGGCCGTGCACCGCCACGAACCGCCGCACCGCCTCCCCGCACACCGGGTCCGGCTCACCCGAAGCCTCCTCCGGCACACATAACGGAGTCGCGAGCAGCCGCCTGCCGAGCCCGATCCGCACCAGCCCGAAGTCCGCGTCACCGGGCCGCCGCTCCCACACCCGGCTGCCCTCCGAGACCAGCGACCACAGCTGATCCGGAGCGGGATGCGTGTACAGCAGCCCGTCGCGCTGCGCCCGCGCCGTCCGCCGCACCGCACGGCGGACCCGTGCCAGCCGGCCGAGGTAGTCGCGCCGCACATCCGCCGTGCGCCCCTGCGTCCCGCGCCGGTAGCGGACGACCTGGGCCACCACCATGGCCAGCGTCGACACCAGCATCAGCACACCCATCACCCGCATGAACCGCGGCGCCTGGGGCGAGAAGAAGAACACCACCGACGAAGCCATGCCCAACACGGGAAGAAGCTGCATCAGCACCCCCTCGCGCTGCCCCCGCGGCAGCACCGGAGGCGGCTCCAACAACACCTCCTTCGTGGGAACTTCCGGCGGCAGGACACGGGGCGGACGCTTCACGACGATCTGGCTCACCGGTGCATCGATCCTTGGGTGCGGTCAGGTGTGGGAGGGGACGCGAGGGGGAAGAGCCGGGCGGCCGGACCCCCGTGGGGCGCACACGCCCCCGCTCGAAGCGCCCGTGATCCTACGCACTGTCAGCCTTCGCCCGGTTCCGCCCGATAGGGTGACCGGCCCATCGTGCGGACACCGCCGACCAGCGACGAAGAGGGGCCCCCGACACGTGAGTCCGACCGCAACGAACGGCTTCCGCCGGGTCACCGTCGTCACCCCCGACAGCCGGGTCGACGTCGCCCTGCCCGAGGACATCGCCGCCGCCGACGTCTGGCCGGAGATCCTCCGCCTCACCGGCCCGGCCGGCGCCCCCACCGCACCCCCCGGCCACCACCTCGTGCGACTCGACGGCACGGTCCTGGACGGCGCCCGCACCCTCGCCGCGCAACGCGTCCTCGACGGCGAACTCCTCACCCTGCGGCCCTTCGCCGCCTCGCTGCCCCCACCCGTCTTCGACGACGTCGCGGACGCCATCGCCTCCGCCGCCGGCCGCGACCGCCACCTCTGGAGCGACGACCTGCTGCGCGGCGCCGCCCCCGCGGCCGGCGCCCTGCTGCTCCTCATGGCCGCCCTCGTCCTGTGGCAGGCCGACCCGGTCCGCCACGACATGCACGGCCCGTCCGGAGCCGTCGCGGGCACCGCCGGACTCCTGCTCATCACCGTCGCCGGGGTACGCGCCCGGGTCTACGCCGACCGCGCCACCGCTGCGGCGCTCGGCCTCGGCGCCCTGCCGCTCGTCCTCCTCGCAGGCTCCGGCCTCATCGCCCCCGACCCGGACCGGGGAGCCGGCCGGCTGCAGTTCCTGCTCGGCTGCGCCGCCGTCCTCGTGGTCTCCGCCGCCCTGACGGCGCTCGCCCCGCGCGCAGACGCCCCCTTCGCCGGCGCCGCCTTCCTGTCCGGCACCGGCGCGCTGGCCGCCTTCGCCGCGATCCTCACCGAGGCCTCCGCCACCGCCACGGCCGCGGTCTGCGTGCCCGCCGCCCTCGGGCTCATCGCGTTCCTGCCCGGCCTGTCCGCCCGTTTCGCCCGCCTCCCGACCGGGTACACGCGGCCCCGGCCCGCCGGTCCGCTCGTCGATGAGGACACGGACCCGGAAGCGGACGCGGAGCCCGTAGACACCCGTTTCGTCGCGGACCGGGCGCGGCGCGGCCACGAACTGCTGCTCGGCCTGGCCGGCGGCTGCGCGGGCCTGGCCGCGGCGGCCGCCGCCGTACTCGGCGCGTCCGGCGACACCTGGGGCCGCCTCCTCGCCCTCACCGCCGGGCTCGCACTGCTGCTGCGCGCCCGCCTCTTCCGCCACACCGCCCAGGTCGTCTGCCTGCTGGTGGCGGGCATCGGCGCCCTCGCCGCCCTGGTCACCGGCCTCGCCCTCGCCGTCCACGGGGACGACCCGGCCCCTCAGCCCCGTACGACCGCACTGTGCGCGGCACTCGCCGCCGGCGCCGTGCTCCTCGCCGCCGCGGGAGTCACCGTCCCGCGCAAGGGCCTCTCCCCGTTCTGGGGCAGATTCCTCGACCTCGCGGAGAGCGCGCTCCTGCTCTCCCTCGTCCCGCTCTGCCTCGCCGTCCTCGACCTCTACGCACGCGCGAGGGAGCTCACCGGCTGACATCCGTCGGGGCCGGTCCGGGCGACTGGTAGTCTGGCTGTGGCCGTTTGTGTACGCGTTCCCGGTTCGCTCTGGGAACTGCGCTCATCGGACCCTCGCTCCCGAGTCACCCAAGCTCCCCTGAGAACCAGACCAGGGGCACTCGTGGGCGCATCGAAGACCAAGAGGAGTACCGCGTGCCGCTCGACGCCGCTACGAAGAAGCAGATCATGACCGAGTTCGCGCAGAAGGAGGGCGACACCGGTTCCCCCGAGGTTCAGGTCGCCATGCTCTCGCGCCGCATCTCGGACCTGACGGAGCACCTCAAGACGCACAAGCACGACCACCACTCCCGTCGTGGTCTGCTGATCCTGGTCGGCCAGCGTCGCCGCCTCCTGCAGTACCTGGCCAAGAAGGACATCCAGCGCTTCCGTGCGCTCGTCGACCGCCTCGGCATCCGCCGCGGTGCGGCCGGCGGCGCCAAGTAAGGACGCTGCGCAAGGGAGCGGTTCCCTCACTCAGGGGGCCGCTCCCTTTGCCGTACGTGCGGTACCGGGGGCAACCTCAGTAACCTGGACGTACAACAACAGACGAGGAGAGGCGCCGCACGGCCGCCGCCGGTCCTCGGTAGTGGCCCCCGGGACATCGCCCGGGAGCTTCGATCGAAGACCGGCCCCGCACACACGGCACGCCTCTCCGCTCCGTCCGGCGCCACACGGGCGCCCGGACGAAAGACGACGAGTATGGAGAATTCACTAGTGGAGAACGAGACCCACTACGCCGAGGCCGTCATCGACAACGGCACCTTCGGCACCCGCACCATCCGCTTCGAGACGGGCCGCCTGGCCAAGCAGGCCGCCGGCTCCGCCGTCGCGTACCTGGACGACGACACGATGGTGCTGTCGGCCACCACCGCTTCCAAGCGGCCCAAGGACAATCTCGACTTCTTCCCCCTCACGGTGGACGTCGAGGAGCGGCAGTACGCCGCCGGCAAGATCCCCGGCTCCTTCTTCCGCCGTGAGGGACGCCCCTCCGAGGACGCGATCCTCACCTGCCGCCTGATCGACCGCCCGCTGCGCCCCTCCTTCAAGAAGGGCCTGCGCAACGAGATCCAGATCGTCGAGACGATCATGGCGCTCAACCCCGACCACCTGTACGACGTGGTCGCGATCAACGCCGCCTCCGCCTCCACGATCCTGGCGGGCCTGCCCTTCTCCGGCCCGATCGGCGCCACCCGCGTCGCCCTGATCAAGGGCCAGTGGGTCGCCTTCCCGACGCACACCGAGCTCGAGGACGCCGTCTTCGACATGGTGGTCGCCGGTCGCGTCCTGGAGGACGGCGACGTCGCGATCATGATGGTCGAGGCCGAGGCCACCGAGAAGACCATCCAGCTCGTCAAGGACGGCGCCGAGGCCCCGACCGAAGAGGTCGTCGCCGCCGGTCTGGAAGCCGCGAAGCCCTTCATCAAGGTGCTCTGCAAGGCCCAGTCCGACCTCGCCGCCAAGGCCGCCAAGCCCACCGGCGAGTTCCCGGTCTTCCTCGACTACCAGGACGACGTCCTGGAGGCCCTCACCAAGGCCGTCAGCACCGAGCTGGCCAAGGCGCTCACCATCGCCGGCAAGCAGGAGCGCGAGGCGGAGCTCGACCGCATCAAGGAGATCGCGGGCGAGAAGCTCCTCCCGGCCTTCGAGGGCCGCGAGAAGGAGATCTCCGGTGCCTACCGCGCGCTGACCAAGAAGCTGGTCCGCGAGCGCGTCATCAAGGACAAGGTCCGCATCGACGGCCGCGGCGTCACGGACATCCGTACGCTCGCCGCCGAGGTCGAGGCCATCCCGCGCGTGCACGGCTCCGCCCTGTTCGAGCGTGGCGAGACCCAGATCCTGGGCGTCACCACCCTCAACATGCTCCGCATGGAGCAGCAGCTGGACACCCTCTCCCCGGTGACCCGCAAGCGCTACATGCACAACTACAACTTCCCGCCGTACTCCGTCGGTGAGACCGGCCGCGTGGGCTCGCCCAAGCGCCGCGAGATCGGCCACGGCGCGCTCGCCGAGCGCGCGATCGTGCCGGTGCTGCCGTCGCGCGAGGAGTTCCCCTACGCGATCCGCCAGGTCTCCGAGGCGCTGGGCTCCAACGGCTCGACGTCCATGGGCTCGGTCTGCGCCTCCACCATGTCCCTGCTGAACGCCGGTGTGCCCCTCAAGGCCGCCGTCGCCGGCATCGCCATGGGTCTGATCTCCCAGGAGATCGACGGCAAGACGCACTACGTCGCCCTCACCGACATCCTCGGTGCCGAGGACGCGTTCGGTGACATGGACTTCAAGGTCGCCGGTACGAAGCAGTTCGTCACCGCGCTCCAGCTCGACACCAAGCTCGACGGCATCCCCGCCTCGGTCCTGGCCGCCGCGCTGAAGCAGGCCCGCGATGCCCGCCTCCACATCCTCGACGTGATGAACGAGGCCATCGACGTCCCGGACGAGATGTCCCCGAACGCCCCGCGGATCATCACCGTCAAGATCCCGGTGGACAAGATCGGTGAGGTCATCGGCCCCAAGGGCAAGATGATCAACCAGATCCAGGAGGACACCGGCGCCGACATCACGATCGAGGACGACGGCACCATCTACATCGGTGCCCAGCAGGGCTCGCAGGCCGAGGCCGCCCGCGCCACGATCAACGCGATCGCCAACCCGACCATGCCGGAGGTCGGCGAGCGCTACCTGGGTACGGTCGTCAAGACCACCACCTTCGGTGCGTTCGTGTCGCTCATGCCGGGCAAGGACGGCCTGCTGCACATCTCGCAGATCCGCAAGCTCGCCGGTGGCAAGCGCGTGGAGAACGTCGAGGACGTGCTCGGCGTCGGCGCCAAGGTCCAGGTCGAGATCGCCGAGATCGACTCCCGCGGCAAGCTCTCCCTCATCCCCGTCATCGAGGGTGAAGAAGACGAGAAGAAGGACGACGCCGACAAGTGACGTCCCGTAGTTCCGCGACGACGGCCCGCCCCTCCTCGGAGGGGCGGGCCGTCGCCCGTACCCAAACGCTTCTCAAGGGCAGCAACGGCATCGGCACGGTCCGCCGTACGGTTCTGCCGGGCGGCCTCCGCGTCGTCACCGAGACCCTGCCCTCCGTACGCTCCGCGACCTTCGGCATCTGGGCCAACGTCGGATCACGCGACGAGACGCCCGCCCTGAACGGCGCGACGCACTACCTCGAACACCTCCTCTTCAAGGGCACCGCCAGGCGCAGCGCCCTCGACATCTCCTCCGCCATCGACGCGGTCGGCGGCGAGATGAACGCCTTCACGGCGAAGGAGTACACCTGCTACTACGCGCGGGTCCTCGACACCGATCTGCCGCTCGCCATCGACGTCGTCTGCGACATGCTGACCGGCTCGCTGATCGCCCCCGAGGACGTCGACGCCGAACGCGGCGTGATCCTCGAAGAGATCGCGATGACGGAGGACGACCCGGGCGACTGCGTGCACGACCTGTTCGCGCACACCATGCTGGGCGACACCCCGCTCGGCCGCCCCGTCCTCGGCACGGTCGACACGATCAACGCCCTGGACCGCGGACAGATCGCCCGCTTCTACAAGAAGCACTACGACCCCACCCGCCTCGTCGTCGCCGCCGCGGGCAACATCGACCACGCCACGGTCGTACGCCAGGTCCGCAAGGCGTTCGAACGGGCCGGGGCTCTCTCCCGTACGGACGCCGTCCCCACCGCGCCCCGCGAGGGCTCCCGTGCCCTGCGCACCGCCGGCCGGGTCGAGGTAGTGGGCCGCAAGACCGAACAGGCGCACGTGGTCCTCGGCATGCCCGGCCTGGCCCGCACCGACGAGCGCCGCTGGGCCCTCGGCGTCCTCAACACCGCCCTCGGCGGCGGTATGAGCTCCCGCCTCTTCCAGGAGGTACGGGAGAAGCGCGGCCTCGCTTACAGCGTCTACTCGTACACCTCCGGCTTCGCCGACTGCGGCCTGTTCGGCGTGTACGCGGGCTGCCGCCCGAGCCAGGTCCACGACGTCCTGAAGATCTGCCGCGACGAGCTCGACCGGGTCGCCTCGGACGGGCTCAGCGACGAGGAGATCGGCCGCGCCATCGGCCAGCTCTCGGGCTCCACCGTCCTCGGCCTGGAGGACACCGGCGCGCTGATGAACCGCATCGGCAAGAGCGAGCTGTGCTGGGGCGAGCAGATGTCGGTCGACGACATGCTGGCCCGCATCGGCGAGGTGACACCGGACGACGTCCGCTCGGTGGCCGGCGAGATCCTCGGACACCGCCCCTCGCTGTCCGTCATCGGACCGCTCAAGGACAAGCAGGCCGCCCGTCTCCACGAAGCGGTCGCCTAAAACCTCCGTGCCCAGATCCTCCCGTAAGGAAGCAGAGCAATGAGCAAGCTGCGCGTGGCCGTTCTCGGTGCCAGGGGCCGTATCGGCGCCGAAGCGGTGCGAGCCGTCGAGGCCGCCGACGACCTGGAGCTGGTGGCCGCACTCGGCCGGGGCGACAAGCTGGAGACCCTTGCCGAGACGGGCGCCCAGGTCGCCGTCGAGCTGACCACCCCCGCCTCGGTGATGGAGAACCTCGAGTACTGCGTCGGCCACGGCATCCACGCGGTGGTCGGCACCACCGGCTGGACCGACGAACGGCTCGCGCAGCTCGGCACCTGGCTCTCCGACTCCCCGGAGACCGGTGTGCTCATCGCCCCGAATTTCTCCATCGGCGCGGTCCTCACCATGAAGTTCGCCCAGCAGGCGGCCCGCTACTTCGAGTCCGTCGAGGTCATCGAGCTCCACCACCCCAACAAGGCCGACGCCCCCTCGGGCACCGCCGCCCGCACCGCCCAGCTCATCGCCGCGGCCCGCCGCGAGGCGGACTGCGCCCCCCAGCCGGACGCCACCAGCACCGCACTGGACGGGGCACGCGGCGCCGACGTCGACGGCATCCCGGTCCACTCGGTCCGGCTCCGCGGCCTGCTGGCCCACCAGGAGGTGCTGCTCGGCGGCGAGGGCGAGACCCTCACCATCCGGCACGACTCCCTGCACCACAGCAGCTTCATGCCGGGCATCCTTCTCGGCGCCCGCCGCGTGGTGACCACTCCCGGCCTCACGTTCGGCCTGGAACACTTCCTCGACCTGAACTGACTGGCCCCGCCATGCGCGCAAAGATCACTTACGTCGTCACCGCTGCCGTCCTGGTCTTCTACTTCGTCCTGGTCGGCAGCCGTGGCGTCCTCCTCATCGAACACGGCACGCTGATCACGGTGACCTTCGGGATCGCCGTGCTGGTCCTGCCGGCGATCGGCATCTGGTTCCTGTGGAAGAACACCCAGTTCGTCCGCAGGGCCAACGCCCTGGCCGCCGAACTGGACGCGGAGGGCGGCCTGCCGGTCGACGAGCTCCTGCGCACTCCCAGCGGCCGGATCGACCGGGCCTCGGCCGACGCGGTGTTCGAACGCCGCCGCGAGGAGACGGAGGACACCCCGGACGACTGGCGCTGCTGGTTCCGCCTGGCGGTCGCGTACCAGGACGCCCGGGACACCCCCCGAGCCCGCAAGGCCATGCAACGAGCCATCGCCCTGCACCGGTCGGCCCGCCCCGCCCCGCCCGAATCCAGCCCGTCCGGCGTTTGAGGACAAAAAAAGCCGTCCGGCGATTGAGGACACCTCACTCACCGGACGGCCAGGCGCACCGCTACCGCGGCCGGTACTCATCCCCCCACGCCTCGATCGTGTCGGCGGCACGATCGAACGCCTCCCCCCGCGCAAGGAAATCCGCGTTGGAGTCCGTGAGCAGCGGCGGCACCGCGTCCCCGCCCTTGCGGACGACGATCAGCGCCTGACCCTGCACGGTACGGGGGAGCCCGAGCCACTTCACCGGCTGCTGAACCGTCCGTACGGCGGTCGCCCGGCTCCACGGCACGGTCGTCGTCCGGAAGAAGCCGACGCGGCGCACACCGTGCCGGCTCACCCAGGCGCCGATGCGCAGCATCCGCAGGGCGCACAGGATGATCGCGAGGGCGAGCGCCAGGCACGCCCCCGCTCCGGGCAGCGCTCCGGCGAACGCGGTGATCATCCCGGCGAACAGGATGAACGAGGCGAGCAGCAGCAGACCGGCCGCGGCGGCGACCCGCCACGGACCGGGACGGTAGGGCCGCCGCCAGTTGTCGTGGTCGTCGAACGGCAGCGCGACGTCCTCAGCGCTCGCGTCAAACGCGCGGTCGGCCGTCAGGAAGGGCAGGGGCACGACTGATCCTCACTCACAAGCACGCTCGATTGCTGTGCCCGGTGAGGCTACCGAGGAGATGCCCGGACGGACCACCCCAGGGGGTCCGTCCGGGTCAGCGCCTGTGCGAGGCCTCGGTCTGCTGCGTGTGCGAGGGTGACTCCCCGGACCCCAGCGCCGGCAGGCCGAGGAGCAGCGATCCTACGAGGCCGCCGGTGACGGCGAGACCGACCAGGACGCGGCCCGCCCGCTCGGAGACGGTACTGCGGGGGCGGGGCGGCGGGGTGACGTTACTGCGGAATCGGTCGGCCTCGGCTACGAACGAGAACGGGACGGATTCACGCCGGCGGAACATGGGTGGCTCTCCTCGGAGTCTCTTTCGGGTGGTACGGGGCGGTGCTACCGGGTCAGACGTGCAACGGGCCCGTTCGGTGCCCGATTCCCCGGTTCGTCCGAAGAAATCATAGAAAGCCACGACCGGAACTGAGCCACTGGTTCCGGCCCGTAGAGTGGTCGCCGCCCGAGCGACACCATCGGAAGGACCCCCTCGGTGACCGACACCCCCGAGCCCACAAAGGCCCACTTCCGCAGCGATGTCACCGTTGACCTGGTGAAATCCGCCGCGGGCGACGCCGACGTACTGTTCGCAGCCCGTGTCTCCACGGCCGGCGAGCAGTCCCTGGAGGAGGTCGCCAAGGACCCCGAGCGCTCCAAGGGGCTCATCAATTACCTGATGCGGGACCGGCACGGGAGCCCGTTCGAGCACAACTCGATGACCTTCTTCATCAGCGCCCCGATCTTCGTGTTCCGCGAGTTCATGCGGCACCGCGTCGGCTGGTCGTACAACGAGGAGTCGGGCCGCTACAGGGAGCTGCAGCCGGTCTTCTACGTCCCCGACACCTCCCGCAAGCTCATCCAGCAGGGGCGCCCGGGCAAGTACGAGTTCGTCGAGGGCACTCCGGAGCAGCACGCGCTCACCAGCCGCGCCATGGAGGACTCGTACCGGCAGGCGTACGAGGCGTACCAGGAGATGCTGGCGGCGGGCGTGGCCCGCGAGGTGGCCCGCGCGGTGCTGCCGGTCGGCCTGTTCTCGACCATGTACGCCACCTGCAACGCCCGCTCGCTGATGCACTTCCTCGGCCTGCGTACGCAGCACGAACTGGCCAAGGTGCCATCGTTCCCGCAGCGGGAGATCGAGATGGTGGGCGAGCAGATGGAGGCCCACTGGGCGCGCCTCATGCCGCTCACCCATGCAGCCTTCAACAAAAATGGACGCGTCGCCCCATAGGGCGGTGTCCGTATTGCGGCGTTTCGAGAAGTTCATCTAGGCTGATCAAACGGACCCGGCACTGCTTGAACCCCCGAGCAGGCAGTGCCGGGCTCCTCTTGCTTGTCCCCCCGAGGGGGCACCGTGCGCCGAGCAACGAGTAGCGTGTTACCCATGGCTCCGATCTCCACTCCGCAGACCCCCTTCGGGCGGGTCCTCACCGCTATGGTCACGCCGTTCACGGCGGACGGCGCTCTCGACATCGAGGGCGCGCAGCGGCTCGCCACCCACCTGGTGGACGCAGGCAACGACGGCCTGATCATCAACGGCACCACCGGCGAGTCCCCGACCACCAGCGACGCGGAGAAAGACCAGCTCGTCAGGGCGGTCCTCGAAGCGGTTGGCGACCGGGCGCACGTCGTCGCCGGAATCGGCACCAATGACACCCGTCACAGCATCGAGCTGGCCCGCACCGCCGAGCGCAGCGGCGTCCACGGCCTCCTCGCCGTGACCCCGTACTACAACAAGCCGCCGCAGGAGGGCCTGCTGCGGCACTTCACCGCCATCGCGGACGCCACCGGCCTGCCGGTGATGCTGTACGACATCCCGGGCCGCAGCGGTGTGCCGATCGACACGGAGACGCTCGTCCGGCTCGCCAAGCACCCCCGCATCGTCGCGAACAAGGACGCCAAGGGCGACCTCGGCCGCGCCAGCTGGGCCATTGCCCGGTCCGGCCTCGCCTGGTACTCCGGTGACGACATGCTGAACCTGCCCCTCCTGTCGGTGGGCGCGGTCGGCGTCGTCTCCGTCGTCGGCCACGTCGTCACGCCGGACCTGCGGGCGCTCATCGAGGCCCACCTCGGCGGGGACGTACAGAAGGCGACCGAGATCCACCAGAAGCTGCTGCCGGTCTTCACCGGCATGTTCCGCACCCAGGGCGTGATCACCACCAAGGCCGCCCTGACGCTGCAGGGCCTCCCGGCGGGCCCGCTCCGCCTGCCCCTGGTCGAGCTCTCCGCGCAGGAGACGGCCCAGCTCAAGATCGACCTCGCCGCCGGCGGGGTAGAGCTCTGACAACGGACTTCACAACTGAATACGCGCTTCACCCCAGCACCACCCAAGACAACAGCAAGTGCACGAATGACATGCGCGCCACGTGCCCAAGCGGTACGTGGCGTGCGTGGTAAGGAGAGTCTTTTGAGTCATCCGCATCCTGAACTCGGCACCCCGCCGAAGCTCGCCAAGGGCGCCCTTCGGGTCACCCCGCTCGGCGGTCTCGGTGAGATCGGCCGGAACATGACGGTCTTCGAGTACGGCGGCCGCCTGCTCATCGTCGACTGCGGTGTCCTCTTCCCCGAGGAGGAGCAGCCCGGCATCGACCTGATCCTGCCGGACTTCACGACGATCCGGGACCGCCTCGACGACGTCGAGGGCATCGTCCTCACGCACGGCCACGAGGACCACATCGGTGGTGTCCCGTATCTGCTGCGTCTGAAGCCGGACATCCCGCTCATCGGCTCCAAGCTGACCCTCGCCCTGATCGAGGCCAAGCTCCAGGAGCACCGCATCCGCCCGTACACCCTGGAGGTGGCGGAGGGACAGCGCGAGCGCATCGGGGTCTTCGACTGCGAGTTCGTCGCCGTCAACCACTCCATCCCGGACGCCCTCGCGGTCGCCATCCGGACGCCCGCCGGCATGGCCGTCGCCACCGGTGACTTCAAGATGGACCAGCTCCCGCTGGACGGCCGCCTCACCGACCTGCACGCCTTCGCCCGGCTGAGCGAGGAGGGCATCGACCTTCTGCTCTCCGACTCGACGAACGCCGAGGTCCCGGGCTTCGTACCGCCCGAGCGGGACATCCAGAACGTCCTGCGCAACGTGTTCGCCAACGCGCAGAAGCGCATCATCGTGGCGAGCTTCGCCAGTCATGTGCACCGCATCCAGCAGATCCTGGACACGGCCCACGAGTACGGCCGCAGGGTCGCCTTCGTCGGGCGTTCGATGGTCCGGAACATGGGCATCGCCCGCGACCTGGGCTACCTGAAGGTCCCCGCCGGTCTTGTCGTTGACGTCAAGACCCTGGACGACCTGCCGGACGACGAGGTCGTGCTCGTCTGCACCGGTTCGCAGGGCGAGCCGATGGCGGCTCTCTCCCGTATGGCCAACCGTGACCATCAGATCCGCATCGTCCAGGGCGACACCGTCATCCTGGCCTCGTCGCTGATCCCGGGGAACGAGAACGCGGTCTACCGCGTGATCAACGGCCTCTCCCGCTGGGGCGCCAACGTCGTCCACAAGGGCAATGCCAAGGTCCACGTCTCGGGCCACGCCTCGGCCGGCGAGCTGCTGTACTTCTACAACATCTGCCGGCCGAAGAACCTGATGCCGGTCCACGGCGAGTGGCGCCACCTGCGGGCCAACGCCGAGCTCGGTGCCCTCACCGGGGTACCGAAGGACCACATCGTCATCGCCGAGGACGGTGTGGTCGTCGACCTCATCGACGGCAAGGCCAAGATCGTCGGCAAGGTCCAGGCCGGATACGTGTACGTCGACGGCCTCTCGGTCGGCGATGTAACCGAGACCTCGCTCAAGGACCGCCGCATCCTCGGCGACGAGGGCATCATCTCGGTGTTCCTGGTCGTCGACAGCACCTCGGGCAAGATCGTGGGCGGCCCCCACATCCAGGCCCGGGGCTCCGGCATCGACGACGGGGCGTTCTCCGCGGTTGTGCCGAAGATCGAGGAGGCGCTCAACAAGTCGGCCCAGGACGGAGTGATGGAGCCCCACCAGCTCCAGCAGCTCATCCGCCGCACGGTGGGCAAGTGGGTCTCCGACACCTACCGCCGGCGCCCGATGATCCTCCCCGTCGTCGTCGAGGTCTGACCCTCCGACAGGCACGAACTCCGGAGCGGGGCCCCCGATTTGCATCGGGGCGCCTCGCTCCAGTACGTTTACGTCTCCACCTCACCGGGAAGCAGCGAGCGCACTTGTGCGCCCTGAAGTCTCGAAGGGGGTGGGAATTCCGACTCAGAACTTCTGATAAAGTCGGAGTCGCCGGAAAGGGAAACGCGAAAGCGAAGAACTGGAAAGCGAAAACTGCTTGACCCGCTTCGACCGGGAGTCGGACACGAAAGAGTCTGATAGAGTCGGAAACGCAAGACCGAAGGGAAGCGCCCGGAGGAAAGCCCCAGAAAATGTTCTGAGGGTGAGTACAAAGGAAGCGTCCGTTCCTTGAGAACTCAACAGCGTGCCAAAAGTCAACGCCAGATATGTTGATACCCCGGCCTGCTACGGCAGGTTGGTGGTTCCTTTGAAAGTCCTGCGGAACCTTCGGGTTCGGCAGGCAAAAACACAGCGAGGACGCAGTGGACGACGGGTCTTATTCCGATCTTGTCGTTCCGCTCTCGTGATGTGTTGTCCCGATTACGGGAAAACATTCACGGAGAGTTTGATCCTGGCTCAGGACGAACGCTGGCGGCGTGCTTAACACATGCAAGTCGAACGATGAAGCCCTTCGGGGTGGATTAGTGGCGAACGGGTGAGTAACACGTGGGCAATCTGCCCTTCACTCTGGGACAAGCCCTGGAAACGGGGTCTAATACCGGATAATACTTTCCTCCTCCTGGAGGAAGGTTGAAAGCTCCGGCGGTGAAGGATGAGCCCGCGGCCTATCAGCTAGTTGGTGGGGTAATGGCCTACCAAGGCGACGACGGGTAGCCGGCCTGAGAGGGCGACCGGCCACACTGGGACTGAGACACGGCCCAGACTCCTACGGGAGGCAGCAGTGGGGAATATTGCACAATGGGCGAAAGCCTGATGCAGCGACGCCGCGTGAGGGATGACGGCCTTCGGGTTGTAAACCTCTTTCAGCAGGGAAGAAGCGAAAGTGACGGTACCTGCAGAAGAAGCGCCGGCTAACTACGTGCCAGCAGCCGCGGTAATACGTAGGGCGCAAGCGTTGTCCGGAATTATTGGGCGTAAAGAGCTCGTAGGCGGCTTGTCACGTCGGTTGTGAAAGCCCGGGGCTTAACCCCGGGTCTGCAGTCGATACGGGCAGGCTAGAGTGTGGTAGGGGAGATCGGAATTCCTGGTGTAGCGGTGAAATGCGCAGATATCAGGAGGAACACCGGTGGCGAAGGCGGATCTCTGGGCCATTACTGACGCTGAGGAGCGAAAGCGTGGGGAGCGAACAGGATTAGATACCCTGGTAGTCCACGCCGTAAACGTTGGGAACTAGGTGTTGGCGACATTCCACGTCGTCGGTGCCGCAGCTAACGCATTAAGTTCCCCGCCTGGGGAGTACGGCCGCAAGGCTAAAACTCAAAGGAATTGACGGGGGCCCGCACAAGCAGCGGAGCATGTGGCTTAATTCGACGCAACGCGAAGAACCTTACCAAGGCTTGACATACACCGGAAAGCATCAGAGATGGTGCCCCCCTTGTGGTCGGTGTACAGGTGGTGCATGGCTGTCGTCAGCTCGTGTCGTGAGATGTTGGGTTAAGTCCCGCAACGAGCGCAACCCTTGTTCTGTGTTGCCAGCATGCCCTTCGGGGTGATGGGGACTCACAGGAGACTGCCGGGGTCAACTCGGAGGAAGGTGGGGACGACGTCAAGTCATCATGCCCCTTATGTCTTGGGCTGCACACGTGCTACAATGGCCGGTACAATGAGCTGCGATGCCGCGAGGCGGAGCGAATCTCAAAAAGCCGGTCTCAGTTCGGATTGGGGTCTGCAACTCGACCCCATGAAGTCGGAGTTGCTAGTAATCGCAGATCAGCATTGCTGCGGTGAATACGTTCCCGGGCCTTGTACACACCGCCCGTCACGTCACGAAAGTCGGTAACACCCGAAGCCGGTGGCCCAACCCCTTGTGGGAGGGAGCTGTCGAAGGTGGGACTGGCGATTGGGACGAAGTCGTAACAAGGTAGCCGTACCGGAAGGTGCGGCTGGATCACCTCCTTTCTAAGGAGCACTTCTTACCGGGCTTTGCTCGGTCAGAGGCCAGTACACCGGCGAATGTTCGGTGCTGGTTGCTCATGGGTGGAACGTTGACTACTCGGCACGGCAAGTTGTTTGTCACTAGTACTGCTTCGGCGTGGAACGTGTAAAACAATTGGTCGGGTCGGGCACGCTGTTGGGTATCTGAAGGTACGGCCGTCATGGTCGTCCTTCGGTTGCCGGCCCCAGTGCACTCACCCGGTTATGGGTGGGGTGATGGGTGGCTGGTCGTTGTTTGAGAACTGCACAGTGGACGCGAGCATCTGTGGCCAAGTTTTTAAGGGCGCACGGTGGATGCCTTGGCACCAGGAACCGATGAAGGACGTGGGAGGCCACGATAGTCCCCGGGGAGTCGTCAACCAGACTTTGATCCGGGGGTTTCCGAATGGGGAAACCCGGCAGTCGTCATGGACTGTCACCCGCTGCTGAACACATAGGCAGTGTGGAGGGAACGAGGGGAAGTGAAACATCTCAGTACCCTCAGGAAGAGAAAACAACCGTGATTCCGGGAGTAGTGGCGAGCGAAACTGGATCAGGCCAAACCGTATGCGTGTGATACCCGGCAGGGGTTGCGCATGCGGGGTTGTGGGATCTCTCTTTCACAGTCTGCCGGCTGTGAGACGAGTCAGAAACCGTTGATGTAGGCGAAGGACATGCGAAAGGTCCGGCGTAGAGGGTAAGACCCCCGTAGCTGAAACATCAGCGGCTTGTTTGAGAGACACCCAAGTAGCACGGGGCCCGAGAAATCCCGTGTGAATCTGGCGGGACCACCCGTTAAGCCTAAATATTCCCTGGTGACCGATAGCGGATAGTACCGTGAGGGAATGGTGAAAAGTACCGCGGGAGCGGAGTGAAATAGTACCTGAAACCGTGTGCCTACAAGCCGTGGGAGCGTCGCTGTATGTGCTTGCACATACAGTCGTGACTGCGTGCCTTTTGAAGAATGAGCCTGCGAGTTTGCGGTGTGTTGCGAGGTTAACCCGTGTGGGGAAGCCGTAGCGAAAGCGAGTCCGAATAGGGCGGTTTAGTAGCGCGCTCAAGACCCGAAGCGGAGTGATCTAGCCATGGGCAGGTTGAAGCGGAGGTAAGACTTCGTGGAGGACCGAACCCACCAGGGTTGAAAACCTGGGGGATGACCTGTGGTTAGGGGTGAAAGGCCAATCAAACTCCGTGATAGCTGGTTCTCCCCGAAATGCATTTAGGTGCAGCGTCGTGTGTTTCTTGCCGGAGGTAGAGCACTGGATAGGCGATGGGCCCTACCGGGTTACTGACCTTAGCCAAACTCCGAATGCCGGTAAGTGAGAGCACGGCAGTGAGACTGTGGGGGATAAGCTCCATGGTCGAGAGGGAAACAGCCCAGAGCATCGACTAAGGCCCCTAAGCGTACGCTAAGTGGGAAAGGATGTGGAGTCGCAGAGACAACCAGGAGGTTGGCTTAGAAGCAGCCACCCTTGAAAGAGTGCGTAATAGCTCACTGGTCAAGTGATTCCGCGCCGACAATGTAGCGGGGCTCAAGCGTACCGCCGAAGTCGTGTCATTCCAGCATGTACCCCCAACGGGGGCTGGGATGGGTAGGGGAGCGTCGTGTGCCGGGTGAAGCAGCCGCGGAAGCGAGTTGTGGACGGTTCACGAGTGAGAATGCAGGCATGAGTAGCGATACACACGTGAGAAACGTGTGCGCCGATTGACTAAGGGTTCCTGGGTCAAGCTGATCTGCCCAGGGTAAGTCGGGACCTAAGGCGAGGCCGACAGGCGTAGTCGATGGACAACCGGTTGATATTCCGGTACCCGCTTTGAAACGCCCAATACTGAGCCCATTAATGCTAAGTCCGTGAAGCCGGCCCGATCTCTTCGGAGTTGAGGGTAGTGGTGGAGCCGACGAACCAAGGTGGTAGTAGGTAAGCGATGGGGTGACGCAGGAAGGTAGTCCAGCCCGGGCGGTGGTTGTCCCGGGGTAAGGGTGTAGGCCGTGTGGTAGGCAAATCCGTCACACATTAAGGCTGAGACCTGATGCCGAGCCGATTGTGGTGAAGTGGATGATCCTATGCTGTCGAGAAAAGCCTCTAGCGAGTTTCATGGCGGCCCGTACCCTAAACCGACTCAGGTGGTCAGGTAGAGAATACCGAGGCGTTCGGGTGAACTATGGTTAAGGAACTCGGCAAAATGCCCCCGTAACTTCGGGAGAAGGGGGGCCATCACTGGTGAGGGAACTTGCTTCCTGAGCTGGGGGTGGCCGCAGAGACCAGCGAGAAGCGACTGTTTACTAAAAACACAGGTCCGTGCGAAGCCGTAAGGCGATGTATACGGACTGACGCCTGCCCGGTGCTGGAACGTTAAGGGGACCGGTTAGCTGCTCTTCGGGGTGGCGAAGCTGAGAACTTAAGCGCCAGTAAACGGCGGTGGTAACTATAACCATCCTAAGGTAGCGAAATTCCTTGTCGGGTAAGTTCCGACCTGCACGAATGGCGTAACGACTTCTCGACTGTCTCAACCATAGGCCCGGTGAAATTGCACTACGAGTAAAGATGCTCGTTTCGCGCAGCAGGACGGAAAGACCCCGGGACCTTTACTATAGTTTGATATTGGTGTTCGGTTCGGCTTGTGTAGGATAGGTGGGAGACTTTGAAGCGGCCACGCCAGTGGTTGTGGAGTCGTCGTTGAAATACCACTCTGGTCGTGCTGGATGTCTAACCTGGGTCCGTGATCCGGATCAGGGACAGTGTCTGATGGGTAGTTTAACTGGGGCGGTTGCCTCCTAAAGAGTAACGGAGGCGCCCAAAGGTTCCCTCAGCCTGGTTGGCAATCAGGTGTTGAGTGTAAGTGCACAAGGGAGCTTGACTGTGAGACCGACGGGTCGAGCAGGGACGAAAGTCGGGACTAGTGATCCGGCAGTGGCTTGTGGAAGCGCTGTCGCTCAACGGATAAAAGGTACCCCGGGGATAACAGGCTGATCTTCCCCAAGAGTCCATATCGACGGGATGGTTTGGCACCTCGATGTCGGCTCGTCGCATCCTGGGGCTGGAGTCGGTCCCAAGGGTTGGGCTGTTCGCCCATTAAAGCGGTACGCGAGCTGGGTTTAGAACGTCGTGAGACAGTTCGGTCCCTATCCGCTGTGCGCGTAGGAATATTGAGAAGGGCTGTCCCTAGTACGAGAGGACCGGGACGGACGAACCTCTGGTGTGCCAGTTGTTCTGCCAAGGGCATGGCTGGTTGGCTACGTTCGGAAAGGATAACCGCTGAAAGCATCTAAGCGGGAAGCCTGCTTCGAGATGAGTATTCCCACCAACTTGATTGGTTAAGGCTCCCAGTAGACGACTGGGTTGATAGGCCAGATGTGGAAGCCCGGTAACGGGTGGAGCTGACTGGTACTAATAGGCCGAGGGCTTGTCCTCAGTTGCTCGCGTCCACTGTGTTAGTTCTGAAATAATGAACAGCCGTGTTGTTGTCCGGTTGGTTCAATTTCATAGTGTTTCGGTGGTCATTGCGTTAGGGAAACGCCCGGTTACATTTCGAACCCGGAAGCTAAGCCTTTCAGCGCCGATGGTACTGCAGGGGGGACCCTGTGGGAGAGTAGGACGCCGCCGAACTCCTTTTAGGAAGAGCCCCGTGCCCTTGTGGCACGGGGCTCTTTCGCGTTCCCTGTCAGCGTAGCCGCGCCAGCCAACAGCCTCGGCCGGCCCGGCCGGTGACGGGGTGTCGGCGACGTGCACCGCGGTTTTGCATAACCCCTGGACCAGGGTATGCTTTAGCTCGTTGCCGCAGGGCAGCAAGGCCCCAATAGCTCAGTCGGTAGAGCGTCTCCATGGTAAGGAGAAGGTCTGCGGTTCGATTCCGCATTGGGGCTCAGAAAGAGAAAGGCTCCGCCAGTAGGCGGGGCCTTTCTTCGTGTGTGGGCCGAGGCCCCATCCGCCTCGACGTCAACTGCCGCTCAGCGGAGAGGCCCACGTGGGGTCGTGTTGGGACCTCTTGCTGAGGTGGGCAAGCAGATGCCGCGCGGCGACGGGAGCGGTGTCTCGGGGCCCGCCGACTGCGGTCAGGGCTGCGGCGATCGTTGCCGGCGCTGACTCGGGCACGTCCGGGTCGGTGAGGAGGGGGAGCAGCAGGAGGAGGCGGTCGGCGGTGTCCTGGACGCCGTCGGCCGCGGAGAGCGGGCTGTCCGCGATCCGTATCAGTTCGCGCCATGTCAGCCCGGACCCCGACAGAACATAGTCGGTGCCGTAGTCCCCGTCGAGGTTGCGATAGACGACCACGACTCCCGAGCCGTCCTCTGTCGGCACCCTGAAAACCGGCCAGTGTTCGGGATCGAAGAGGATCTCGGACAGGGCGTCGCAATCGGCGCCGTCCCCACCGAACCACTCCGGAACCGGCTGCTCGGTGCATCCGCCGTCGGCGCACATCGCCAGCAGGTGGGTCGACCAGAAACCCGGGCGGGCCATCAGTGACTCGCCCGGTACCAGCGGGCATGCGTCGTATCCCTCGGTCAGCATGCGCCGATCCTGTCACCGGACACGCCCTAGGGCGCCGGGTGCGGTTCCGGGACGCGCATGGTGAGGATGGCCATGTCGTCCGAGGGCGGGTCGGCGGCGAACCGCTCGACGGCCCGGAGAATGCGTGCGGCCACCGCGCCCGCCGTAAGGCCGGTGCAGTGGGAGAGGACGTCCGCCAGGCCGTCGTCGCCGAGCATGCGCGTGCCCTCCCGGCGTTCCGTGACACCGTCCGTCACGCACAACAGGACATCGCCCGGCTCCAGCGTGAACGTCTGCTCGTACAGTTCCAGGTCCTCCATGACGCCCAGCAGCGGCTGGGGGTCCGCCGCAGGCTCCACCGATCCGTCCTGGCGCAGGCGCAGCGGCAGCGGGTGACCGGCGCAGACGACCTTCAGCAGGGCGCTGCCGTCCTCCTGCGGCCACAGCTCGCCGTACAGCAGGGTGAGGAAGCGGCTGCGGGTCCCCTCGTCGAGGATGGCGGCGTTGAGCCGCTCCAGGACCGCGGGGCCGCCGAAGCCCTCCCGGGCCAGCAGGCGAAGCGCGTGGCGGGCCAATCCCGTGACGGCGGCCGCCTCCGGCCCCGTACCGCAGACGTCGCCGATGGCGAAGCCGTAGGCGCCGTCCCGGATCGGGAAGACGTCGTAGAAGTCGCCGCCGACCTCGTTGCCCTCGCCGGCGGCGCGGTAGATGACGTCCACCTCGACGTTGGGCACGGCCGGCAGCCCCGGGGGCAGCAGGCTGCGCTGGAGGGACTGGCTGATCGCCGTGCGCTCCGAGTAGAGGCGGGCGTTGTCCAGGGCCAGGGCGGCCCGGCGGGACAGGTCCTCGGCCAGTTCCAGGATCTCCTGGCGGAAGTGGTCATCGGACGGCTTGCCGAGCGTGAGCATGCCGATGACCCGGTTACGGGCGACGAGCGGGAGGACGACGGTCTCCCCGCCCACCGCCGCCGCGGTCGCCAGCGTCGTACGCGTGCCGGAACCGAGGCCGCCCGCGTCGCCCATGCCGATACTGCGCATCGACGTCCGCAGCGCCGCCTCGTGGGCGGCCTGGGACGGGGCGGACCAGACGCGGGCGCCGGGCGTCGGCACCGGCTCCGGCGGGGAGATCTTCGTGAGGAGGGCCTTGAGGCCGTCGATGCGCTCCTCGTCCTCGTGGAGTACGTAGGAGAGCTCGGGCTCCGACGCCTGGTCGGCGATCGTGTAGACGGCGCACCACGTGGCCAGCGTCGGGACCGTCATCTGGGCCATCAGAGCCAGCGTCTGGTCCCGGTCCAGGGTGCCCGCCAGCAGGTCCGACGCCTCCACGAGGAAAGACAGGGAGCCGCGGCGCAGCCGTTCCAGCTCGCCCAGGCGTGCCGACTCGACCGCCAGGGCGATCCGGTCCGCGGCGAACTGGAGGCGCAGCGCCTCCTCGTTGGAGTAGCGGCCGGCGGCCTCCGCCGCGACGCCCAGGGAGCCCGTGAGGCGCCCCTCGACCTTCAGTGGGACCGTGACCACCGAACGCATGCCGGTGTTGCCGAGCAGCGGAACCGCGCCCGGCACGGCGTCCAGATCCTCGTGGACGGCGGGCATCCTGGCGGAGCCGTACCGTCCCGTGCCGGCCTCCACGGGGACGCGGGCGAAGCGCTGGCGGGCGGAGGGCAGACCGGTCGTGGCCCGGACCTCCAGCTCGGTCTCGTCGTCCGTGGCCAGCAGCAGGAAGGCGGCGTCGGCGTCGAGCATGTCGCGGGCGCGTTCGACGGTGCGCTGGAGCAGGCCGTCCAGGTCGTCCGGGGCGGGGGAGCCGATGAAGACCTCGAAGGGGTCCGTCTTGCGGCTCTCGGCGGCGTCGGAGACGGGAGCGCGAACGGGGGTCTGGAGTACCGCGCGTTCGTAGTCGCGCACCAGGAGACAGACCGTCGACGGCTCGCCCTGGGTGTCGCGTACCCGCAGGTGGGAGCCGTAGACAGGGATGGTGCGGCCGTCGGCGCCGCGGATGCCGTAGCTGCCCTCCCAGCGGGACAGGCGCAGGGCGTCGGCGATGCCGGTGCTGGTGCCGGGCGTCTGCGGCCAGGCGGTGAAGTCGGTGAGCTCTTTGCCGATGACCTGGTCCGCCGTGTGGCCGAACAGGTACGCGGCGTCGTCGTTCCACGCGGCGACGGCGCCCTCGCTGTCGATCTGGACGACGGCGACCCTGACGCGTTCGTCAGTGACCGGGAGCAGGCCGACGGGCAGGAGCGGGCCGGCCGAGCGGACGCCCACCGGGCGGTCCGGGAGGTCGAGCTGGAACCAGACGTGTTTGTGGGTGGGGGAGTACTCCACGCCCCACCGGGAAGCGAGAGCCGCGCACAGCAGCAGTCCGCGGCCGTTCTCGCTGTCGGAGTTGCCGAAGTTCAGCCCGGCCGGCTGGAGCGGGATCTCCCGTTCCGGGTAGTGGTCGGAGATCTCGACCCGGACGCCGTCCTCCGTGCGCAGGCACAGTACGTCCGCGGCAGTGCCCGCGTGGACCACGGCATTGGTGACGAGTTCGCTGGTCAGGACCACGGCGTCGTCGACGACGTCGGTGTGGCCCCACCCCTGGAGGGTGTCGCGGACAAAGGCACGGGCCGTCGCTACGGAGCGTGCCACCGGGTCGAAAGTGGCAGCCGCACGCGCCGTGATCACAGCACTCCCCATATGGTGTCTCGTCGCTTCCCCGAGTCCTGTGCCCGTTTCTCGCCGCTTCGATTTGCCTGCCAGGCTAGACGCTCCGCCCGTGCACCGGGTACCGGAGGTCCGTCTTCGGACAGGACCGGGCGGGAACGGGCGGGTGACCGTCCAGGATGGGCTTCCGCTCGGAGGGATGTGGGACAACCATGGGAGGTTCCACCCCGACCGGTTCCCGCCTGGTACGTTTCAACGATTTGACGTCCGCATGGTCACCCGTCGACGGTGGGCCGTGGCGGTGAGCCGTGGAAGTTCTGGGCAAGCTCTCGGACGAGGTCCTAGCTAGATGGTCAACCCCTGCGGGAGGGACACGGTGGAGTCTGACGTGGCGGCGCGGGGGGCAAGCACGCGCAGTAAAGGCGGACAGCCCGTGAAGAAGCAGCGCAATGGAACCGTAGAGGTCGACGCCGCGGCGCTCCACAGACTGCTCGCCGGTCTGGTCGCCATGCGCGACGGCAACTTCCGCAGGCGCGTCACGGTCTCCGGTGAAGGCGTGATGGCGGAGCTCGCCGCGGTCTTCAACGAGGTCGCCGACCGCAATGTGCACCTCACCGGCGAGCTGGCGCGGGTGCGGCGCGTGGTCGGCCGCGAGGGCAAGCTCACCGAGCGTCTTGAAACGGGCGCCTGCGAGGGCTCCTGGGCCGCCGCGATCGATGCCTCCAACGAGCTGGTCGACGACCTCGCGCGGCCCGTCTCCGAGGTCGGGCGGGTGCTGTCGGCGGTGGCCGAAGGCGACCTCGAACAGCGGATGGAGCTGCGCTCCCACACGGCGGACGAGACGGTACGGCCGCTGCGCGGGGAGTTCCTGAAGGTCGCCCGTACGGTCAACAACCTCGTCGACCAGCTGTCCGCGTTCACCGAGCAGGTGACGCGGGTCGCGGTCGAGGTGGGCACCGAGGGCAAGCTCGGCGGCCAGGCCCAGGTGCGCGGGATGTCCGGTTCGTGGAAGGACCTCACGGACTCCGTCAACACCATGGCGTACCGGCTGACCGCGCAGGTGCGCGACATCGCGCTGGTGACGACGGCGGTCGCCAAGGGCGACCTGTCGCGGAAGGTCACCGTCCACGTCGCCGGCGAGATGCTCCAGCTGAAGAACACCGTCAACACGATGGTCGACCAGCTGTCCTCGTTCTCCTCCGAGGTGACCCGCGTCGCCCGTGAGGTGGGTACGGAGGGTGAGCTGGGCGGTCAGGCCGTGGTGCCGGGTGTGGCCGGGGTGTGGAAGGACCTCACGGACTCCGTCAACACGATGGCCGGCAACCTCACCTCCCAGGTGCGCGGCATCGCGGAGGTGACGACGGCCGTCGCCAACGGTGACCTGTCGCAGAAGGTCCAGGTGAGCGCGCGCGGCGAGGTCGCCCAGCTCGCCGAGACGATCAACCAGATGACCGAGACGCTGCGCACCTTCGCGGACGAGGTCACCCGGGTGGCCAGCGAGGTCGGCGGTCAGGGTGTGCTCGGCGGCCAGGCGCAGGTGCCGGGCGCGGCGGGCACCTGGAAGGACCTCACCGACTCGGTGAACACGGTCTTCCGGAACCTGACGATCCAGGTGCGGGACATCGCGCAGGTGACCACGGCCGTCGCCAGCGGTGACATGACGCAGAAGGTCACCGTCAATGTGGCCGGCGAGATGCTGGAGCTGAAGAACACCGTCAACACGATGGTCGACCAGCTCCAGTCCTTCGGTTCGGAAGTGACCCGGGTGGCCCGGGAGGTCGGCGTCGAGGGCCGGCTCGGCGGGCAGGCCGAGGTGCCGGGCGCGGCGGGGACCTGGAAGGACCTCACGGACTCCGTGAACACGGCGTTCCGGAACCTGACCGGTCAGGTGCGGGACATCGCGCAGGTGACGACGGCGGTGGCCAACGGCGACCTGTCGCAGAAGGTCACCGTGGACGTCGCGGGCGAGATGCTGGAGCTGAAGAACACCGTCAACACGATGGTGGCGCAGCTGTCCTCCTTCGCCGACCAGGTCACGCGGATGGCGCGGGACGTGGGCACCGAGGGCCGCCTCGGCGGTCAGGCGCGGGTGGACGGCGTCTCCGGTACGTGGAAGGAGCTCACCGACTCCGTCAACTTCATGGCGGGGAACCTGACCTCCCAGGTGCGCCAGATCGCGCAGGTCACGACGGCGGTGGCGCGGGGCGACCTGTCGCAGAAGATCGACGTGGACGCGCGCGGCGAGATCCTGGAGCTGAAGAACACCATCAACACGATGGTGGACCAGCTCTCCGCCTTCGCCGAGCAGGTGACCCGGGTGGCCCGTGAAGTGGGCACGGACGGGCGCCTCGGCGGTCAGGCGCAGGTGCCCGGCGTGGCCGGGGTATGGCGTGATCTGACGGACTCGGTGAACGGGATGGCGGGGAACCTGACCGCCCAGGTCCGTAACATCGCGCAGGTCGCCACGGCGGTGGCGCGCGGTGACCTGTCGCAGAAGATCGACGTGGACGCGCGCGGCGAGATCCTGGAGCTGAAGAACACCCTCAACACCATGGTCGACCAGCTCTCGAACTTCGCGGAGCAGGTGACGCGGGTGGCCCGCGAGGTGGGCACCGAGGGGATCCTCGGCGGTCAGGCCGAGGTCCAGGGGGTCTCCGGTACGTGGAAGGACCTCACGCAGTCCGTCAACGGCATGGCCAACAACCTCACCCTTCAGGTGCGGAACATCGCCGAGGTGACGACCGCGGTCGCCAACGGTGACCTGTCCAAGAAGATCACCGTCGACGCCAAGGGCGAGATCCTCGAACTGGTGACGACCGTCAACACGATGGTCGACCAGTTGCTCAACTTCGCCGACGAGGTGACGAGGGTTGCCCGCGAGGTGGGCACCGAGGGCATCCTCGGCGGCCAGGCACGGGTGCGCGGCGCGACGGGCATCTGGAAGGACCTCAGCGACAACGTCAACCTGATGGCCAACAACCTGACCAGCCAGGTGCGGAACATCTCCCGCGTCTCGTCCGCCGTGGCCAACGGCGACCTGACGAAGAAGGTCACCGTCGAGGCGCGCGGCGAGGTCGCCGAGCTGGCCGACACCGTCAACACGATGGTGACGACCCTGTCCTCGTTCGCGGACGAGGTGACGCGTGTCGCCCGCGAGGTGGGTACGGAGGGTGAGCTGGGCGGCCAGGCGCGCGTCCCGGGCGTCTCGGGTACGTGGAAGGACCTCACCGAGTCCGTGAACTCGATGGCGTCGAACCTGACGGGCCAGGTGCGCCAGATCGCCGCCGTCACCACAGCCATCGCCAAGGGCGACCTGACCAAGAAGATCGACATCGATGCGCGTGGCGAGATCCAGCAGCTGAAGAACACCATCAACACGATGGTCGACCAGCTGTCCTCGTTCGCCGAGCAGGTGACCCGCGTCGCCCGCGAGGTGGGCACCGAGGGGCAGCTGGGCGGCCAGGCGCGGGTGCGCGACGTGGACGGCACCTGGCGCGACCTCACCGAGTCGGTGAACGAGATGGCCGGGAACCTGACCCGTCAGGTGCGGGCCATCGCGGCCGTGGCGACGGCGGTGACGCGCGGCGACCTCAACCTGAAGATCGACGTGGACGCGGCGGGCGAGATCCAGGCCCTCCAGGACAACATCAACACGATGATCGCGAACCTGCGCGACACCACCGCCACCAACAAGGAGCAGGACTGGCTCAAGGGCAACCTCGCCCGGATCTCCGGTCTGATGCAGGGCCGGCGCGACCTGGACGACGTCGCGTCGCTGATCATGAGCGAGCTGACGCCCGTGGTCTCCGCGCAGCACGGCGCGTTCTTCCTGGCCACGCCCACCGGCGAGACCGACGCGCTGGGTGCCGAGGCCGAGGGGGCGTACGAGCTGCGCATGCGGGGAAGCTACGGCTACTCCGCCGGCTCCATGCCGACGTCCTTCCGGCCGGGCGAGACGCTCATCGGCACGGCCGCCGAGGAGAAGCGGACGATCCAGGTGGACAACGTTCCGCCGGGATACCTGAAGATCTCCTCCGGGCTCGGCGAGGCGCCGCCCGCGCATGTGATCGTGCTGCCGGTGCTGTTCGAGGGCAAGGTCCTCGGTGTCATCGAACTGGCCTCGTTCCAGCCGTTCACGCACATCCAGCGGGACTTCCTCAACCAGCTCGCGGAAATGATCGCCACGAGCGTCAACACCATCAGCGTCAACACGACGACGGAGAAGCTGCTCGAACAGTCGCAGGAGCTCACCGAGCAATTGCGCGACCGCTCGCAGGAATTGGAGAACCGGCAGAAGGCCCTCCAGGCGTCCAACGCCGAACTGGAGGAGAAGGCCGAGCTGCTGGCCCGCCAGAACCGCGACATCGAGGTCAAGAACACCGAGATCGAGGAGGCGCGGCAGGTCCTGGAGGAGCGCGCCGAACAGCTCGCCGTCTCGATGCGCTACAAGTCCGAGTTCCTGGCGAACATGTCGCACGAGCTGCGAACGCCGCTCAACTCGCTGCTCATTCTGGCCAAGTTGCTCGCGGACAACGCCGAGGGCAATCTCTCGCCGAAGCAGGTGGAATTCGCCGAGACGATCCACGGGGCCGGTTCCGACCTGCTCCAGCTGATCAACGACATCCTCGACCTGTCGAAGGTCGAGGCGGGCAAGATGGACGTCAGCCCGACCCGGATCGCCCTGGTGCAGCTGGTGGATTACGTGGAGGCGACCTTCCGGCCGCTCACCGCGGAAAAGGGGCTGGATTTCTCCGTACGGGTGTCGCCGGAGCTGCCGGCCACGCTGCACACCGACGAGCAGCGGCTCCTCCAGGTGCTGCGCAACCTGCTCTCCAACGCGGTGAAGTTCACCGACAGCGGGGCTGTCGAGCTGGTGATCAGGCACGCGGGCCAGGAGGTGCCGGACGCCATCCGTGAGCAGCTGCTGGAGGCCGGTTCGCTGCGGGACGCGGACGGCGACCTGATCGCCTTCTCGGTGACCGACACGGGCATCGGGATCGCGGCCAGCAAGATGCGGGTCATCTTCGAGGCGTTCAAGCAGGCGGACGGCACGACCAGCCGCAAGTACGGCGGTACGGGCCTCGGCCTCTCCATCAGCCGCGAGATCGCGCGGCTGCTGGGCGGCGAGATCCACGCGGCGAGCGAACCGGGTCGCGGCTCGACGTTCACGCTGTACCTCCCGCTGCACCCGAGCGAACTCCCGCCGCAGGGCTACCCGCAGCTCGCTCCCGGTCAGGCCGAGGGCCATACCGGCATGGTCGCGGGCGGCCGGGTCACGGACGCCGGGCAGGTGTACGTGCCGGGCGCGCCGGACGCCGCGCAGGAGCCCGCAGGAGCGGCGGGACGGCTGAGCCAACGGCGCAAGGCGCTGGGAGGCGGGCGGCAGCAGCCCGCGCTGCCGCCGCGTCCGGCGCCCGCTCCGCAGCCGGCTCAGGCCGCCCCGCAGGAGCCGTGGGCCGTGGGCGGCCAGGACGAACCGGAGGTGCGCAGGACGTTCCGGTTCAGCGGCGAGAAGGTGCTGATCGTCGACGACGACATCCGTAACGTCTTCGCGCTCACCAGCGTGCTGGAGCAGCACGGACTGACCGTCCTCTACGCCGAGAACGGGCGCGAGGGCATCGAAGTCCTGGAGCAGCACGACGATGTGACGGTGGTGCTGATGGACATCATGATGCCGGAGATGGACGGTTACGCGACGACCTCGGCGATCCGCAGGATGCCGCAGTTCGCCGGCCTGCCGATCGTGGCGCTGACCGCGAAGGCGATGAAGGGCGACCGGGAGAAGGCGATCGAGTCCGGTGCGTCGGACTATGTCACCAAGCCGGTCGACCCCGACCATCTTCTTTCGGTCATGGAACAGTGGATGAGCGGAGAGTGAGCACTCACTGAGCGAATTTACGTAGTTTTGTTGACCGGCGATGTCCGAAGGAGTGTGGGAACGCGGATTGCGGGGAACCTTCTGGTCCCCCGCCGCGTTTCCGGTACGTGCACGGTGACATCGCGGTGACAGGGTGTGGTGACCGCCGGGGTGCGGCTACCATGACCGGCACAAGGACGGACGGCGTAAGGGAGCCGTCCCCCGGGGCGGCGCCCGGTGCAATTCCGGGGCGAGGAGGACGGGCCATGGTGCAGAAGGCCAAGATCCTCCTGGTCGATGACCGGCCGGAGAATCTGCTGGCGCTGGAGGCCATCCTCTCTGCGCTCGATCAGACACTGGTACGGGCATCGTCAGGGGAGGAGGCGCTCAAAGCGCTGCTCACGGACGACTTCGCGGTCATTCTGCTGGACGTCCAGATGCCGGGCATGGACGGTTTCGAAACCGCCGCGCACATCAAGCGGCGGGAACGGACCCGGGACATCCCGATCATCTTTCTCACCGCGATCAATCACGGTCCGCACCACACCTTCCGGGGTTACGCGGCCGGCGCGGTGGACTACATCTCGAAGCCGTTCGACCCGTGGGTGCTGCGCGCCAAGGTCTCGGTCTTCGTCGAGCTGTACATGAAGAACTGCCAGCTGCGGGAGCAGGCGGCGCTGCTGCGGCTCCAGCTGGAGGGCGGCGGACAGTCGAGCGCCCAGCAGGAGAAGGAGCCGGCCGGTCTGCTGGCCGAACTCTCCGCGCGGCTCGCCGCCGTCGAGGAGCAGGCGGAGGCGCTGTCCAAGCAGCTCGACGACGAGTCGGCGGACGCGGGCGCGGTGGCGACGGCCGCCCATCTCGAACGGAAGCTGACCGGGCTGCGCCGCGCGCTGGACGCGCTGGAGCCCGGCACCGGCGGCGCGTCGGCGGCCGTCCCCTCGTAACGGCGCACCCGCCGTGTGGGTGGGGCGCCTTGGGGGGGCCGGTCGCAACTGACCGGCGGTCGCGGGCGTTCGGCGTGCGCCCGCCGGTGAGGGCGCGTCAGTTTCCGGCCCCCGCAGGACGACACGGACGGGTGAACCGGTACGCGCACGTGTTCACCGGCGTGGACACCGGTAACCTCGGCCCCATGGCCTCACGTACGTCCGGCAAGGGTTCCCAGGGCACTGCGGGCACCGCGAAGCGCGTCGGCGGTGGCCCGGGTCCGGCGAAGAAGGCCGCGCCCGCCAAGAAGACCGCAGCCAAGAAGACCGCGCCCGCGAAGAAGGCGCCCGCCAAAAAGGCGGCGGCCAGGAAGACCGCTCCGCCGCCGGCGCCCTCGCCCACGAGCGGGGTGTACCGGCTGGCGCGGGCCGTCTGGCTCGGCGCGGCCCACGCGGTCGGCGCGATGTTCCGCGGCATAGGGCGCGGCGCCAAGGGTCTCGACCCCGCCCACCGCAAGGACGGTGTCGCGCTGCTGCTGCTCGGCCTCGCGCTGATCGTCGCCGCGGGCACCTGGTCGAACCTGCGCGGCCCCGTCGGCGACCTCGTGGAGATGCTCGTCACCGGCGCGTTCGGCCGGCTCGACCTGCTGGTGCCGATACTGCTGGGTGCCATCGCGGTGCGGCTGATCCTCTACCCGGAGAAGCCCGAGGCCAACGGCCGCATCGTCATCGGCCTCTCCGCCCTGGTCATCGGAGTGCTCGGCCAGGTCCACATCGCGTGCGGTTCGCCCGGGCGCGACGAGGGGACCGAGGCCATGCAGGACGCGGGCGGCCTGATCGGCTGGGCCGCGTCGAAGCCGCTGATCTTCGCCATGGGCGAGGTGCTGGCCGTACCGCTGCTCCTGCTCCTCACCGTCTTCGGTCTGCTGGTCGTCACCGCGACCCCGGTCAACGCCATCCCGCAGCGGCTTCGGCTCCTCGGCGTCAAGCTGGGCATCGTCGAACCGGCGTACGACCCCGAGGCGCAGGAGGGCGGCGACGACGAGCGGTACGACGAGCAGTGGCGCGAGGCGCTGCCGTCCCGCTCACGCCGCTCCCAGGCGTCCGACACGTACGACCCGGACGTCGCGGAGTCCGAGGCGCTGTCCAAGCGCCGCAGGCCGCGCAGGCCCTCGGTGCAGCCCGCGATGAACCGCCCGATGGACGCGGTGGACGTCGCTGCCGCCGCTGCCGCCGCGCTGGACGGGGCCGTGCTCAACGGAATGCCGCCCTCGCCGGTCGTCGCCGACCTCACGCAGGGCGTCTCGGTGGACCGCGAACGCACGGGCACACCGGTGCCGGGCGCCCGGGAGGCGGAGCCGGCCGCGAAGCCCGCCGGGAAGCGTACGGAGCCGACGCCCGCCGGTGGCGTACCGGATCTGACCAAGCCGGTCCCCGAGCGCTCCGAGTCGCAGCCGCTGCCCGCCCGCGCCGAGCAGCTCCAGCTCTCCGGCGACATCACGTACTCGCTGCCCTCGCTCGACCTGCTGGAGCGCGGCGGGCCCGGCAAGACCCGCAGCGCCGCCAACGACGCGATCGTGGCCTCGCTGACCAACGTGTTCAGCGAGTTCAAGGTGGATGCCGCCGTCACCGGCTTCACCCGCGGGCCGACGGTGACGCGGTACGAGGTGCAGCTCGGCCCGGCCGTGAAGGTCGAGCGGATCACGGCGCTCGCCAAGAACATCGCGTACGCCGTCGCCAGCCCCGACGTCCGGATCATCTCGCCGATCCCGGGCAAGTCCGCGGTCGGCATCGAGATCCCCAACTCGGACCGGGAGATGGTCAACCTCGGCGACGTGCTGCGGCTCGCGGACGCGGCGGAGGACGACCACCCCATGCTCGTCGCGCTCGGCAAGAACGTCGAGGGCGGCTACGAGATGGCCAACCTGGCGAAGATGCCGCACGTCCTGGTGGCCGGCGCGACCGGCTCCGGCAAGTCCTCCTGCATCAACTGCCTGATCACCTCGATCATGGTGCGGGCCACGCCGGAGGACGTCCGGATGGTGCTCGTCGACCCCAAGCGCGTCGAGCTGACCGCGTACGAGGGCATCCCGCACCTGATCACGCCGATCATCACGAACCCCAAGAAGGCCGCCGAGGCCCTCCAGTGGGTCGTACGCGAGATGGACCTGCGCTACGACGACCTCGCGGCGTTCGGCTACCGGCACATCGACGACTTCAACCAGGCGGTGCGTACCGGCAAGCTCAAGACGCCCGAGGGCAGCGAACGAGAGCTGGCGCCGTACCCGTATCTGCTGGTGATCGTCGACGAGCTGGCCGACCTGATGATGGTCGCCCCGCGCGACGTCGAGGACTCGATCGTCCGTATCACCCAGCTGGCCCGCGCCGCCGGCATCCACCTGGTGCTCGCCACGCAGCGCCCCTCGGTGGACGTCGTCACCGGGCTGATCAAGGCGAACGTGCCCTCCCGGCTCGCCTTCGCCACCTCGTCGCTCGCCGACAGCCGCGTCATCCTGGACCAGCCCGGAGCCGAGAAGCTCATCGGGAAGGGTGACGGACTGTTCCTGCCGATGGGGGCGAACAAGCCGGTCCGCATGCAGGGCGCCTTCGTCACCGAGGACGAGGTCGCGGCGGTCGTCCAGCACTGCAAGGACCAGATGGCCCCCGTCTTCCGCGACGACGTGGTGGTCGGGACGAAGCAGAAGAAGGAGATCGACGAGGACATCGGCGACGACCTCGACCTGCTGTGCCAGGCCGTCGAGCTGGTCGTCTCCACCCAGTTCGGATCGACCTCGATGCTCCAGCGCAAGCTGCGGGTCGGCTTCGCCAAGGCCGGGCGGCTGATGGACCTGATGGAGTCGCGCAACATCGTCGGACCGAGCGAGGGGTCCAAGGCGCGCGACGTCCTGGTGAAACCGGACGAGCTCGACGGGGTGTTGGCACAGATTCGCGGGGAAACGGGTTCGTAAGAGTTTTGCGGGCAACCGTTTCGCCGGGCCGCACGTCAAGTTGAAGGGAGGGACGGAACGTCCTTCCCCGGGGCGGCCCGGTGAAACCGGCTCTGTTCGAATCTGATGGCGTACAAAGTCCACCCGCCCGGTTGCCCCACCCTTTCGTACCCCCCCTAGACTGAACACCCAGCAGGTGGCTCACGCTCGAAAGGCGCCCCCGTGTCCATCGGCAACTCCCCCGAAGACGACCGGCCTTCGATCGGCCGAGTGCTTCAGCAGGCTCGTCTGGCCGCAGGCCTCACGGTCGAAGAGGTCAGCACGTCCACCCGGGTGCGCATCCCCATCGTGCACGCGATCGAGCAGGACGACTTCTCCCGCTGCGGCGGCGACGTGTACGCCCGCGGTCATATCCGCACATTCGCCCGTGCCGTCGGCACCGATCCGGAACCCCTGGTCACGCAGTACGACGCCGAGCACGGCGGCCGTCCCGCGCCCACCCCGGCGGCGCCGCTGTTCGAGGCCGAACGCATCCGTTCCGAACCCCGTCGGCCCAACTGGACCGCGGCCATGGTCGCGGCGATCGTCGCTGTGATCGGCTTCGTCGGCTTCACCTTCTTCAAGGGCGGCGACGAGCCCGCGACAGCAGGCCGCGTCGCCGAGGGCCCGACGTCCGACAAGATCGCCCCGAAGCCCTCCGCCAGCAGGCCCGCCGACCCCAAGCCGGCCCCGTCCGAGAGCGCCATCGCCGCGGCGCCCCAGGACAAGGTCACGGTCAAGCTCAGCGCCACCCAGGGCAAGAGCTGGATCTCGGCCAAGGACCACAACGGCCGGTCGCTGTTCGACGGCACGCTCCAGCAGGGCGAGTCGAAGACCTTCCAGGACAAGGAGCGCGTCGACCTCGTTCTCGGCAACGCCGGGTCGATAGAGCTCTTCGTCAACGGCAAGAAGGTCGAGGACCAGTTCCAGCCCGGACAGGTCGAGCGGCTCTCGTACACCAAGGGCGACCCCGAGGTCGGCTGACCGTCCGACCCCGAGTACAGCGGCGCGGCGAGCGCCCGGCCACCGTGCCGGGCGCTCGCCGCTTTGTCACTCCGGGTAACGGGCCAACCCTCCGCGCCGGGGTCGGTGCCGGGACAAAGTAGTCTTGAGTCCATGCCCGAACGCCGTACCGTCGCCCTTGTCACTCTTGGCTGCGCCCGTAACGAGGTGGACTCGGAGGAGCTCGCAGGCCGCCTGGCAGCGGACGGCTGGGAGCTCGTCGAGGATGCCTCCGATGCCGATGTCGCCGTCGTCAACACCTGTGGGTTCGTCGAGGCCGCCAAGAAGGACTCCGTCGATGCCCTCCTCGAAGCCAATGATCTGAAGGACCACGGCCGCACCCAGGCCGTCGTCGCCGTCGGCTGCATGGCCGAGCGCTACGGCAAGGACCTCGCCGAGGCCCTGCCGGAAGCGGACGGCGTCCTCGGCTTCGACGACTACGCCGACATCTCCGACCGCCTCCAGACCATCCTCAACGGCGGCATCCACGCCTCCCACACCCCGCGCGACCGCCGCAAGCTGCTGCCGATCAGCCCCGCCGAGCGGCAGGACGCCGCGGTGTCCCTGCCCGGCCACGCGCAGGAGGTGGCCCCCGCCCCCGCCGACCTGCCCGAGGGCGTCGCCCCGGTCTCCGGGCCGCGCGCGCCCCTGCGCCGCCGGCTGGGCACCAGCCCCGTCGCCTCGGTCAAGCTGGCCTCCGGCTGCGACCGCCGCTGCTCCTTCTGCGCCATCCCGTCCTTCCGCGGCTCCTTCATCTCCCGGCGCCCCTCGGACGTGCTCGGCGAGACCCGCTGGCTGGCCGAGCAGGGTGTGAAGGAGGTCATGCTCGTCTCCGAGAACAACACCTCGTACGGCAAGGACCTCGGTGACATCCGTCTCCTGGAGACCCTGCTGCCGGAGCTCGCGGAGGTCGACGGGATCGAGCGCATCCGCGTCAGCTACCTGCAGCCCGCCGAGATGCGGCCCGGCCTGATCGACGTCCTCACCTCGACGCCGAAGGTCGCGCCCTACTTCGACCTCTCCTTCCAGCACTCCGCGCCCGCCGTGCTGCGGGCGATGCGCCGCTTCGGCGACACCGACCGCTTCCTGGAGCTGCTCGACACGATCCGGAGCAAGGCACCGCAGGCAGGTGCCCGCTCCAACTTCATCGTGGGCTTCCCCGGCGAGACCGAGGATGACCTCGCGGAGCTGGAACGGTTCCTCACGGGTGCGCGTCTCGACGCCATCGGCGTCTTCGGCTACTCCGACGAGGAGGGCACCGAAGCGGTCGGCTACGAGAACAAGCTCGACGCCGACGTCATCGCGGAGCGCCTCGCGCACATCTCCCAGCTCGCCGAGGAACTGACCTCGCAGCGGGCCGAGGAGCGCATGGGTGAATCGCTCCAGGTGCTGGTGGAGTCCGTCGAACCCACCGAGGACGAGCCGCGCGCCATCGGCCGTGCCGCGCACCAGGCGCCCGAAACGGATGGCCAGGTGCTCTTCACCACACGCCAGGGCCTGGTCCCGGGCCGTATGGTCGAGGCAAAGGTCGTGGGCACCGAAGGCGTGGACCTGATCGCCGAGTGCAGTGAGCTTGTGGAGGTAGCCAGATGACCGGAGTCCCGGCATCCGCGGCAGGCGGTTCCGGCGCGACGCCGGTCCGTAGCGGAAAGCTGGGCGCCGCTGCGGTCAATCAGGCCAGTCTGTGGAACATCGCCAACCTCCTGACGATGGCCCGGCTGGTGCTCGTCCCCGGCTTCGTGGTGCTGCTGCTCCACAACGGCGGGTACGACCCGGCCTGGCGTTCCTTCGCCTGGGCCGCCTTCGCCATCGCCATGATCACCGACCTGTTCGACGGGCATCTGGCGCGGACGTACAACCTGGTCACCGACTTCGGGAAGATCGCCGACCCGATCGCCGACAAGGCGATCATGGGCGCGGCGCTGGTCTGCCTGTCGTATCTGGGCGACCTGCCCTGGTGGGTCACGGGCGTGATCCTCTTCCGTGAGCTGGGCATCACGCTGTTGCGGTTCTGGGTGATCCGGCACGGGGTCATTCCGGCCAGCCGCGGCGGCAAGATGAAGACGCTGGCGCAGGGGACGGCGGTCGGGATGTACGTGCTGGCGCTGACCGGTCCGCTGGCCACCCTGCGCTTCTGGGTGATGGCGGTGGCCGTCGTGCTGACGGTCGTCACCGGCCTCGACTACGTCCGCCAGGCCGTCGTGCTGCGCCGCCAGGGGCTGGCGGCGGAGCGTGCGGCCGAGGGCGCCTCTGAAGTGGCCGGGACGGTTTCCTCGGCCCGGAGCGCGGCGGAGGCCGAGCGGTGACTGCCGCGGGCCGGGTGCTGCGGCGGCTCGTCGAGCGGGGGGAGACCCTCGCCGTCGCGGAGTCGCTGACCGGCGGCCTGGTCGCGGCCGAACTGACGTCCGTACCCGGCGCCTCACAGGCATTCCGCGGCTCGGTCACGGCTTACGCGACCCCCCTCAAGAGTGAAGTCCTGGGGGTCGACGCGGACCTCCTGGCGGAGCGCGGGGCGGTCGACGCCGAGGTCGCGCGCCAGATGGCAACAGGCGTACGACGAGCTCTGGGCGCAGACTGGGGAGTGGCGACCACCGGCGTCGCCGGCCCCGAACCACAGGACGGCCGGCCCGTCGGGACGGTCTTTGTCGCGGTCAGCGGCCCGCACGGCACCGGGAATGTGGCTGCCCTGCGGTTGAACGGCGACCGTGCGGACATCCGTAAGGAGAGCGTAAGAAGCGCGCTCGACCTGCTCTCAGGCGAACTCGACGAGAATGCGAGCGCACAGGATACGGAAGAGAACGGGGGGAATTGATGTTTGCAGCCCTGAGTGAACACGACATCGCTCCCCGCACGGCCGCAGCGCTAGGCGGTACGGTGGGGCGTGAAGGATGCGGCTACGCGGTCCGAGGAGGGAGCCACCGATGATTCTGCTCCGTCGCCTGCTGGGTGACGTGCTGCGTCGGCAGCGCCAGCGCCAAGGCCGTACTCTGCGCGAAGTCTCCTCGTCCGCCCGAGTTTCGCTCGGCTATCTCTCCGAGGTGGAGCGGGGGCAGAAGGAGGCATCCTCCGAACTGCTCTCCGCCATTTGCGACGCGCTTGACGTACGGATGTCCGAGCTCATGCGTGAAGTGAGCGATGAGCTGTCCCTGGCCGAACTGGCCGAGTCGGCAGCGGCCAGCGATCCGGTACCTGTACCGGTGCGCCCCATGCTCAACTCCGTCTCCGTTACCTCGGTGGCGGGTGTACCGACGGGGCGGGTGACCATCAAGGCGCCCGCAGAAGCGGTGGACGTCGTCGCCGCCTGATCCGATTGGTTCGGTGTTGACCGAGGCCCCGGTCCTCCCCTTCGTGGGGTGGGCCGGGGCTTTCGCATGCGCCGGGGTTTTCGCATGTGGACGGGCCGTTCTTTTCGTGGCGGTTCGTGTGTCAGCGGGGCGATGGGGGGCAGGCGGCTGGATGAGAGACCGAGGAACGCTCCGGAACGAACTCGTTCCTGGCCACCGCATTCGTGCGGGGCCGTTCAAGCACCTTCCGAGCCGACGAGCTCATCGCACCGGAGACTTCCTCGAATGACCGTTTTGCTTCGTTTGTGCCATCGTGGGTGCTGCTGAACGGAACGGATTTCAGATCGGAGACGTGCATGTCTGTGGTGAAGAGCCCACTGTCCGAGACCGACCTCAAGACCGTCGGGGACGCCCTCCAGGGCGCCCTGGTGGATCTTCTCGACCTTTCTCTGGTGGCCAAGCAGGTCCACTGGAACGTGGTCGGGCCGCGGTTCAGGTCCGTGCACCTCCAGCTCGACGACGTCGTCGACACGGCCCGCCAGCACTCCGACACGGTCGCCGAGCGGGCGTCCGCGCTCGGCGTCAACCCGGACGGCCGAGCCGCCACGATCGCCAGGAGCACGGCCATCGCCTCCGTGTCCGAAGGCTGGATCAAGGACGTGGACGCGGTGAAGACCCTGGTCGACGCCCTGGGCGTGGTGATCGGACGGATGCGTGAGCGCATCGAGGTGACCGAGAGCCCCGACCCGGTCAGCCAGGACATCCTGATCACGCTGACCGCCGACCTCGAGAAGCACGCGTGGATGTTCCAGGCCGAGAGCGCCTGAGCGGATTCCGCGACACCCACCAGTTCTCCCCAATGGAGGAATGAGCATGAAGAACGAAGGCGCGAAGGACAAGGTCACCGGCAAGGCGAAGGAAGCCATGGGCAAGATGACCGGCGACCGTCGCAAGGAGGCCGAGGGCAAGGCGGACCAGGCCAAGGGGAAGACCAAGGACGCCATGGACGGCGCCCGTGACCGGGCGGGCGGCGTCAGGGACTCCCTGTCCGACGACAAGGACTGACCCGTCCACGCGACGAGCCCCCACCTGCGGGTGGGGGCTCTGCGCTGAGAGGGGGGCGGTGATGTGGCGGGGTGGTGCGGGCGCCCCGCGCGCGCCGGTGGCGCAACGGTGCGCTCTCGCCCCCTGCTGCGGGCGCGACTAGGTTCGGCCGGAGGAGGCAGCCATGGTACGGCGATGGGTACCGGCGCTCGTTCTCTGCGGGCTGTGGTGGTGGGCCGTGCTGCGGCTGGTCCTGGAGCCGGCGCGCGCCGGGGTGGTCGAGGGAGCGGTGGCGGCGGGGGGCTGGGGGCTGAGCCTCCTGCCGGTGCACGTGGCGGCGACCGCCCGGCCCATGGGCGTCTTCGACGCCGCAACGGGTCTGCTGCGGCGCGGCGCGGCCTGGATACGGAGAGCGGCGCGGTCCTGGCGGCAGTGGGTCGTCAGGTAGGGACCCAGGGGATTTGCTGCGAGCCGAGCGCTCCTTACGCAGGGGCCGGACCGGACTGGCAGCGCGGGCACCAGTACGCGGGACGGCCGTCCTGCTCGGCCGCGCGGATCGGGGTCCCACAGCGCAGGCAGGGGCGGTCCGTCCGGCCGTAGACCCAGAGATTCTCGCTCGGCCGCCGCGCGCGGGCCGACGCGTGGGCGACGGTACGGGAGCGGCCGCCCACGGTCGTGATGCGGTTCGGGCGGTCCCGGTTGGCGTCGAGCAACTGCTGTGCCGTGCTGACCAGCAGGGCGGCCGTCGGGGCCGGCACCTCGCCGATGGGGAGCCAGGGGGTGGCGCGGGCCAGGAAGCAGAGTTCGGCCTTGTAGATGTTGCCGATGCCGGCCAGGTTGCGCTGGTCGAGCAGGGCCTCGCCGAGGGGGCGGGCGGGGTCGCTCAGGAGATTGCGCAGAGCGGTGTCGGCGTCCCAGTCCGGGCCCAGCAGATCGGGTCCGAGGTGGCCGACCGCCTGTTCCTCGTCCCGGGTACGCAGAAGTTCCAGGACAGGCAGGCGGTAGCCGACGGCGGTGTGCGCCGCGTTGCCCAGGACGGCCCGGATCTGGTGGCCGGGGCCGCCGCGCCAGCGCTCGCCGGCGGCGTAGATCCGCCAGGCCCCGTCCATCCGGAGATGGCTGTGCAGGGTGAGCCCGCCCTCGATCCGGGTCAGCAGGTGCTTGCCCCGCGCCGTGACGTCCAGGACCGACCGGCCGGTGAGGTCGGCGGTGGCGAACCGGGGGACGCGGAGGTCGGACGTGGTGAGGACCTGACCGGCCAGCGCGTGGTGCAGCCGCCCGGCGGTCTGCAGGACGGTGTCTCCTTCGGGCATGCCTCCATGATGCGGCGGGGCGGGGGTGGGGCGGGTTCCGGGGTCTCTGTGGACGAGGCGTGTGGGGGCGTTCTTCTGCGGGCTGCGGGCTGCGGGCTGCGGGGGCGAGGTGTGGGGCGTTCTTCTGCGGGGCTCCGGGGGTGGGGCGGGCTCGGAGCGGGTTACGCGCGCAGGCGCAGGCCCCTCGGGGTGGCCAGGAAGCCGGCCGCCTCCAGCGTGCGCCCCAGGGGCGAGGTCAGGGCGGAGACGCCGTTGGTGCGCTCGACGGTCACCGCGCCGAGGGCCCCGGCGCGGGCGGCCGAGGCCAGTGCCGTGGCCGCTGCCCGGAGTGCGGGGGCGTCGGGGTCGGTCGGCCAGGCCAGCAGCGTCTTGCCCCCGCGCTCCATGTACAGCGTCAGCTCGCCGTCGACCAGGACGACGAGCGAGCCCGCCTTGCGGCCCGGCTTGTGCCCGGCCCCGTCCGGCGGCTCCGGCCACGGCAGAGCGGCCCCGTACGCATTGGCCGGGTCGGCCGCCGCGAGGACGAGGGCGCGGGGGTCGGCGCCCGGATCCGTACGGTCCCGGGCGGTGGAGACGGCGCGGAGCCGGTCGACCGCGCCGTCCATCGCGAACTGCGCGGCCCCCAGTCCCTCCACCACGTAGCCCCGGCGCGCCTGGCCGTTGTCCTCGAAGGCGGACAGCACCCGGTACGCCGCGGAGAATCCGCCCTCGACGCCCTCCGCCTGCACCGCGCCGCGGGTCACCACGCCGTGCCGGTCGAGCAGGGTGCGCGCCAGGGCGTGGGCTCGGTGCGTGGGCTCGGGCTCGAGGGCCGGCAGCAGGGACCAGCGGCCCGAGACCGTGGGCGGCCCGGTGCGTGAGGCGGGGCGCGCGGCGGCGGTGAGGGTGCCGTAGCGGCCGCGCGGGACGTTGCGCCGAGCGCGGTGCGCGGTCGATCCCGCCGTGCGGCCCGAGCCCAGGAGGGAGCGCAGCGGCGCGAGTGTGTCGTTGGTCAGCCGGCCCGACCAGGCGAGGTCCCACAGGGCGTCCGCCAGTTGCGGATCGGTGCAGTCGGGGTGGGTGGTGGTGCGGACCTGGTCGGCGATCTGGCGGAAGAAGAGGCCGTAGCCGCCGCCGAGCACGGTCAGTACGGACTCGTGCAGTGCGCTGAGCTCCAGCGGCCGGGGCGGGGGGAGGAGCAGAGGCGCGCTGTCGGCGAGGTAGAGGGAGAGCCAGCCGTCCTTGCCGGGCAGCGCTCCGGCGCCCGCCCACACGACCTCCCCGGTGGTGGTCAGCTCGTCGAGGAGCGCGGGCGTGTAGCCGCTGACGCGGCCGGGGAGGACGAGCCGCTCCAGCGCGGAGGCGGGGACGGGAGCGCCCTGCAGCTGCTCGATGGCGCGGGCCAGTCCGTCGATCCCGCGCAGGCTGTTGCCGCCGAGGTGCTGCCACTGCGGCAGGAATCCGGCGAGGGCGGCGGGCGGGACCGGCTCCAGCTCGTGGCGGAGGGCGGCCAGTGAACGGCGTCGGAGCCGCCGCAGGACCGTCGCGTCGCACCACTCCTGGCCGATTCCGGCGGGGTGGAACTCGCCCTGGACGATCCGGCCCGAGGCCGCGAGCCGTTGCAACGCCCCGTCGGTGACCGCGGTGCCGAGGCCGAAGCGGGCGGCGGCCGCGGTCGAGGTGAACGGGCCGTGTGTACGCGCGTACCGGGCGAGGAGGTCACCGAGGGGATCCTTGACCGGTTCGGTGAACGCTTCGGGGACTCCGACAGGGAGCGCCGTGCCCAGCGCGTCGCGCAGCCGGCCCGCGTCCTCGATCGCCGCCCAGTGCGCTGTTCTGGCGATCCGGACCCGGATGGCGCGGCGGGCGGCCTCCAGCTCCTTCGCCCAGGCGGACTCGGCCCCGCGCTCGGCCAGCTCCTGCTCGGTGAGCGGGCCGAGCACCCGCAGCAGGTCCGCGACGCCCTCGGCGTCCTTGACCCGGCGGTCGTCCGTCAGCCACTGGAGTTCCCGTTCCAGCTCCGTCAGGACGTCGGCGTCCAACAGCTCGCGCAGCTCCGCCCTGCCCAGCAGCTCGGCCAGCAGCCGGGAGTCCAGGGAGAGCGCCGCGGCGCGCCGTTCGGCGAGCGGCGAGTCGCCCTCGTACAGGAACTGGGCGACATACCCGAACAGGAGCGAGCGGGCGAAGGGGGAGGGCTCCTGGGTGGTGACCTCGACAAGGCGGATGCGGCGGGCCTCCAGATCGCCCATCACCTCCGTGAGCCCCGGAACGTCGAAGACGTCCTGGAGGCACTCGCGGACCGCTTCGAGAACGATGGGGAAGGAGCCGAACTCGGAGGCGACCTGGAGGAGCTGTGCGGCGCGCTGGCGCTGCTGCCAGAGCGGGGTGCGTTTGCCCGGGCTGCGGCGGGGAAGCAGCAGCGCCCTGGCCGCGCATTCGCGGAACCGGGAGGCGAACAGGGCGGAGCCGCCGACCTGGTCGGTGACGATCTGCGCGATCTCGCCCTTGTCGAAGGCAACGTCGGCGGCGCCGACCGGGGGCTGGTCGCTGTCGAAGGCGGTGTTGGCCGGGGCGAGCGGTGCGGGGGAGCCCTCGCCGGGGTCCTGCTCCGGGTCGAAATCGAGGAGGTCAAGGCCCATCATGTCGGCGTCGGGCAGCCGCAGCACGATGCCGTCGTCGGCATGCATGACCTGCGCGTCCATCCCGTACCGCTCGGCGAGCCGGGCGCTGAGCGCCAGGGCCCACGGCGCGTGCACCTGCGCGCCGAACGGGGAGTGCACGACCACGCGCCAGTCGCCCAGCTCGTCCCGGAAGCGCTCGACCAGGATGGTCCGGTCGTCCGGGACATGACCGCAGGCCCGGCGCTGCTCGTCGAGATACGCCAGGACGTTGTCCACGGCCCAGGTGTCCAGGCCGGCGGAGAGCAGGCGGTCACGGGCGTCCTCCGGGGAGAGCCCGCCGAGCTCGCGCAGGAAGGCCCCCAGCGCGCGGCCCAGCTCCAGCGGGCGGCCCAGCTGGTCGCCCTTCCAGAACGGCAGCCGCCCGGGGACGCCGGGCGCGGGGGAGACGAGGACCCGGTCGCGGGTGATGTCCTCGATCCGCCAGGAGGTCGTGCCCAGCGTGAAGACGTCACCGACCCGGGACTCGTAGACCATCTCCTCGTCCAGCTCACCGACCCGGCCGCCGCCCTTCTTGGGGTCGGCGCCGGCGAGGAAGACCCCGAAGAGACCGCGGTCGGGGATCGTCCCGCCCGAGGTGACGGCGAGGCGCTGGGCCCCGGGGCGGCCCGTGACCGTACCGGCGACGCGGTCCCAGACGACGCGGGGGCGCAGCTCCGCGAAGGCGTCCGACGGATATCGGCCGGCGAGCATGTCGAGGACCGCCGTGAACGCCGACTCGGGCAGCGAGGCGAAGGGGGCGGCCCGGCGGACCACCGCGAGCAGGTCGTCCACCTGCCAGCTGTCCAGGGCGACCATCGCGACCAGCTGCTGGGCCAGCACGTCCAGCGGATTGGACGGCACGCGCAGCGCCTCGATGGAGCCCGTGCGCATCCGCTCGGTGACCACGGCCGCCTGCACCAGGTCGCCGCGGTACTTCGGGAAGACGACACCGGTGGAGACCGCGCCCACCTGGTGGCCGGCGCGGCCGACCCGCTGCAGGCCGGAGGCGACCGAGGGCGGCGACTCGACCTGGATCACCAGGTCGACCGCCCCCATGTCGATGCCCAGCTCCAGGCTGGAGGTGGCGACCACCGCGGGCAGCCGGCCCGCCTTGAGGTCCTCCTCGACCTGGGCGCGCTGCTCCTTGGAGACCGACCCGTGGTGCGCGCGGGCGAGCACGGCGGGGGCGCCCTTGGCCGCCCCGGACTCCGCCATGATCTCGGCGGGGGAGTGGGCCTCCGGCATGGTCTCGCCGGTGGCCCTCTCGTACGCGATCTCGTTGAGCCGGTTGCACAGGCGCTCCGCCAGGCGGCGGGAGTTGGCGAAGACGATGGTGGAGCGGTGTGCCTGGACGAGATCGGCGATCCGCTCCTCCACATGCGGCCAGATCGACGGCTTCTCGGCCTGCCCGGAGGTGTCGTCGGCGGCGGGGGAGCCGCCCAGCTCGCCGAGGTCCTCGACCGGCACGACCACCGAAAGGTCGAACTGTTTGGTGGACGGCGGCTGGACGATCTCCACCTTGCGCTGCGGCGAGAGGAAGCGCGCCACCTCGTCGACCGGCCGAACAGTGGCCGACAGGCCGATGCGACGGGCCGGCCGGGGCAGCAGTTCGTCCAGGCGCTCCAGCGACACGGCGAGATGGGCGCCGCGCTTGGTGCCCGCCACCGCGTGCACCTCGTCCAGGATCACCGTCTCGATGCCGGACAGGGCCTCCCTGGCCGAGGACGTCAGCATCAGGAAGAGCGACTCGGGGGTGGTGATCAGGATGTCCGGCGGGCGGGTCGCCATCGAGCGGCGCTCGGCTGCGGGGGTGTCGCCCGACCTGATGCCCACCCGCACCTCGGGCTCGGGCAGGCCCTGGCGCACGGACTCCTGGCGGATGCCGGTAAGCGGTGAGCGCAGATTGCGCTCCACGTCGACCGCGAGCGCCTTGAGCGGGGACACGTACAGCACACGGCAGCGCTTCTTCGCGTCGGCAGGTGGCGGGACGGCCGCCAGCCGGTCCAGCGCGGCGAGGAAGGCGGCCAGCGTCTTGCCGGAACCGGTCGGTGCCACGACCAGCACGTCGGACCCCTCGCCGATCGCCCGCCAGGCGCCTTCCTGCGCGGCGGTCGGCGCGCTGAAGGCCCCCGCGAACCAGCTGCGGGTCGCGGGGGAGAAGGAATCGAGTGCGGAGCCGGTCATGCTCCCCATCGTGCACCCCGCCACTGACAACGGGCCCGACAACCGCCGAGCGGCCCCCGTGCCGACGGCCGGGGCACCCGCGAGCTGGGACAATCCCACCATGGCAGGAGCACAGCAACCGGAGGAGTGGGCGCGGCACTGGAGTTACGCCGAGCTGCCCGACCTCGACCTGCTGCGGGCCCGCTACATCCGGCACACCTTCCCGCGCCACAGCCACGAGGGCTACGTCCTCGCCTCGGTCAGCCAGGGCGTCGAGGCCATCGGAACACCCGGCGGCACCCTGCACGCGGGCCCCGGCACCGTCGTCATGATCAACCCGGAGGTCCCGCACACCGCACGGGCGGGGGTCCCCGAAGGCTGGGTGTACGACACGCTCTACCCGTCCGCGCAGGTGGTCAACGACATCGCCGCCGATACGACGGATCTGCGCGGCACCGTCGGCTTCACCGAGACCGGGGTGGCCGATCCGTGCGCGGCCCGGCTGATAGGCGAGGTCCACCGGGCGGCCGAGGAGGGCAACGCCCTGGCCGCCGACAGCGTGCTCCGGATCGTCGTCACCCGCCTGCTCGCCCGGCACGGCAGCGCCTTCCCCGTCCGCGTGCCACGCGCCGGAGGGGTCCGTGACGCGGCGCGCGCCCGGGCTCTCCTGGAGTCCCGGATGGCCGACCCGCCGACCCTGGAGGCACTGGCCGGCGAGCTGGGCACGAGCCCCTTCGCCCTGCTGCGCGCGTTCAAGAAGCAGTACGGCATGCCTCCGCACACCTGGCTCACCGACGCCCGGGTGCGGCGTGCGCGCAGGATGCTCGACGCGGGCACGGCCCCCTCGGTCGCGGCGACGGAGGTCGGCTTCACCGACCAGCCGCATCTGAACCGTCACTTCACCCGGATCGTGGGCGTACCACCCGGCGCCTACCAGCGCGAACGTGCAAGAACGTACAAGACCGGCCGGGAGCGGTCCCGGTAGCGTGCGGGACGTGGCAGAACAGACAGCACCCCTTCGCACCACCGCCGAACCGGGCGGCGGCAGCACACTCGCCGCCGGTGCCAAACCGGACGCGGCCGTCGTACGCGACGCACTCGGCGTCGGCATAGCCGTCGGCCTCTCCGGCTTCGCCTTCGGCGTCACCTCGGCGGGCTCCGGCCTGAGCCTGCTCCAGACGTGCGCGCTCAGCCTGCTCGTCTTCACCGGCGCCTCCCAGTTCGCCCTGGTCGGCGCGCTCGCCGTCGGCGGCAACCCGTACACCGCGGCCGCCGGGGCCTTCTTCCTCGGCGTGCGCAACGCCTTCTACGGGCTGCGCCTGTCACAGCTCCTCGCCCTGCCGCGCGCCCTGCGCCCGCTCGCCGCCCAGTGGGTCATCGACGAGACGACCGCCGTGACGCTGCCCCAGCCCACCCGGCGGGCGGCGCGGATCGGCTTCACCGTCACCGGGCTCACCCTCTACGTGCTGTGGAACCTGACCACCCTGGTGGGCGCCCTGGGGGCCGAGGCGCTCGGCGACACCGACGCCTGGGGGCTCGACGCGGCCAGCCCGGCGGTCTTCCTCGCCCTGCTCGCCCCGATGCTGAAGTCGACGACGGAGCGCGTCACCGCGGGGCTCGCCGTCCTGCTCGCCCTCGGCCTCCTGCCGGTGCTGCCGGCCGGGGTGCCCGTCCTGCTGTCCGCGCTCGCCGCTCCCGTCGTCCTGTTCCTGATGGGACGGGCCAAGGGCGGCGAGGCGCATGTGACCGGGGCGAAGGACGCCGGCGCGACCCGGGCGGAGGACGGCCGATGAACGTCTGGATCGCCATCGCCCTCACCTTCGTCGGCTGCTACCTCGCCAAACTCCTCGGTCTCCTGGTGCCCGCGGGTGCCCTGGAACGCCCGCTCGTCCAGCGCCTCGCAGCCCTGCTGCCGGTGGCTCTGCTGGCCGCGCTCACCGCCCAGCAGACCTTCGGTGACGGACAGCACCTGGCCCTGGACGCCAGGGGTGCCGGGCTCGCGGCGGCGGCGCTCGCCCTCGTCCTGCGCGCCCCGTTTCTGGTGGTCGTGGGCGCGGCCGTGGCCGTTACCGCCGGGGTGCGCGCGCTGGGGTGAGCCGGGGCCTTGACCGGTAAGGGGCTCGCTCCATGGGCCCTGCCCCTTACCCGGCATCTTCCCCACCCCAGAGTGCGACCGTCTCAGCCCAACGTGCGACCGTGGGCCCGCAGGGTCTCCAGTGCCCTGAGGGTCACCAGGGGCCGCCCTTCCAGCGCAGTCCCGGGTGCCCACTGCCGCCAGGTCACCGGCCAGCCGCCGTCCTCCTCCTGCGTGGCGGCGAGGTGGTCGAGCGCGCGCTCCATCTCGGCGTCGGTGAACCACCGCCGGGCGAGCGATTCAGGTGTACGGGCGTAGTCGTACGGGAAGTGCTGCTCACCGGGTGCGTACCCGGCCGCCACCGGGTACTCCGCGCGCCGCTCCGGATCGAGCACGGCGAGCCGCTGTTCGCGTACCAGCCGCCCCAGCCGTTCGGCGGCGGCCTCCGCCCGGGGCCGGTCCGGCACCCCGTCCAGGAAGGCGACCGCCGCCTCGATCTCGTACGGGTGCGACACCTCCAGGGCGTCCACGGCCGACCAGCAGAAGTCGGTGGCCCGGAAGAGCCAGGCGTGCCACACGGCGTTGCGGTGCAGCAGCCCGACGACGGGCCCGGTGGCCAGCAGCTCGGCCGGCGGGTCGTCGACGATCGGGATGAAGGGGGCCGCCGGATAGCCCCGCTGTGTGGGAAGCAGTGCGGGCAGGGCGCCCTCCCTGGTCGACACGTCGGTCAGGTACCGGCAGATCCGCTCCACCCGCAGGCCGCTGCAACGGCCGATGGAGTCGAGGACGCTGAGTGCGTGGGCCGTGTGCAGCGGCTGACTTGCGGGGCCGCGGAGATCGGGTTCGAGTGCGTGGCCGTAGCCGCCGTCCTCGTTGGCGTACGCGGTGAGGGCCGTCTCCACCGGGTCCGGGCCTCCGGCCAGGAATTGGTGGGCGAACCGCCGCTGTTCGAGGACGCGGGCCGTGAGCCAGATGAACTGCTCGGCACGGTCGAGGGGACTTGTTCCAGTTGCAGCCATGGACCGACCGTAGGGCTTGGGGCGCCCCGAGCAGGGCGGGAGCCGTCCGGCTGCACTCTCAGGAGCGGGATACTGAGGGCATGCGGTTGACGATTTTCTGGGAACGGATGGCGGACCACTTCGGCGCGGCCTACGCGGACTCCTTCTCACGCGACCATGTGATGGCCGAATTGGGGGGACGCACGGTCCACGAGGCGCTTGCGGCCGGCTGGGAGGCCAAGGACGTCTGGCGCGGGGTCTGCAGGGCGATGGACATCCCCGCCGACAAGCGCTGAGGTCCTTCGGCCCTCGACCGGAGGCGGGCCCTCCACCTCCCGGGGCGCGCGACGGATCGTCACCCGGATAGGCCAGACTTGCTCCGTGGCACCCACAGACGAGACCGCTCAGATCCAGCCGCCCCGCACGCCGCCCGCACCCCCGGCCCCGCCGTCCGGCACCGGGCCCGCCCGCATGCCGGCCTGGCTGCCGCGTGCCATGGTCCTCGCCCTCGCGCTCTACGCCTGTTTCCGGCTCGGCAGCTGGGCGTTCGACCAGCTCATCGGTCTGCTCATCAATGTGCTGATCGCCTTCTTCCTGGCGCTCGCCATCGAGCCCGCCGTGAGCCGGATGTCGGCCCGCGGTATGCGCCGTGGCCTCGCCACCTTCCTGGTCTTCCTCCTCGTGCTGGTCGCCGGGGCGGGTTTCGTCGTCCTGCTCGGCTCGATGCTCGCGGGCCAGATCGTCGACATGGTGGAGGACTTCCCGAAGTACCTCGACTCGGTGATCAACTGGGTCAACCAGACCTTCCACACGGAACTCTCCCGCGTCGAGGTCCAGGACAGCCTGCTGCACTCCGACTGGCTGCAGAAGTACGTCCAGAACAGCGCGACCGGTGTGCTCGACGTCTCGGCGACGGTCCTCGGGGGCCTGTTCCGGCTGCTGACGATCTTCCTGTTCTCCTTCTACTTCGCGGCCGACGGACCCAGGCTGCGTCGCGGGCTGTGCTCCGTGCTGCCCCCGGCCCGCCAGACCGAGGTGCTGCGGGCCTGGGAGATCGCGGTCGACAAGACCGGCGGTTACCTTTACTCGCGCGGCCTGATGGCGCTCATCTCCGGTATCGCGCACTACGTCCTGCTGGCCGCCCTCGGAGTGCCGTACGCGCCGGCACTCGCGGTCTGGGTCGGGCTCGTCTCCCAGTTCATCCCCACGATCGGCACCTACCTGGCGGGCGCCCTGCCGATGCTGATCGCCTTCACCGTCGATCCCTGGTACGCGCTGTGGGTCCTCGGCTTCGTCGTGGTGTACCAGCAGTTCGAGAACTACATGCTCCAGCCGAAGCTGACCGCGAAGACGGTGGACATCCACCCCGCGGTCGCGTTCGGCTCGGTCATCGCGGGTACGGCACTGATGGGCGCCGTCGGCGCGCTGATCGCCATCCCGGCCGTGGCCACGCTCCAGGCGTTCCTCGGCGCGTATGTGAAGCGGTACGACGTCACGGACGACCCGCGCGTCCACGGCAACCGACCCGGAGTGCGGGGAGAGCCCCTGTGGGCCCGTCTGAGACGGATGCGCGCCGCCCTCTCGGGCGAGGACGGCCGGGAGCCGGAAGGCGGCGAGACGGAGGATCCCCAGCGGCCGGAGGGGCCTGCCAGGCCGAGTGCCTGAGGACGCTCCCGAGGCCGGCGGCCGGTCCTGTCAGGCCGCGGCGCCACCCGTCCCGGGGCGACGTGGTGCGCTTGACACTAAAATCGAACATCCATTCTCATGGGATTCCGGCCGGGTTTTCCCGGGCCCGACCGTGGAGTTGTCCACAGGCCGGGAGGACGTCGAGGCCCATTGTCAGTGGCAGGGGTTAGCGTCTTTGACGTGAAGCGATCGACTCAAGCAAATCGGGTGGAACCCATGGCAGGAACCGACCGCGAGAAGGCGCTGGACGCCGCACTCGCACAGATTGAACGGCAATTCGGCAAGGGCGCGGTGATGCGCCTCGGCGAGCGGCCGAACGAGCCCATCGAGGTGATTCCCACCGGGTCCACCGCGCTCGACGTCGCGCTCGGCGTCGGCGGCCTGCCGCGCGGCCGTGTGGTGGAGGTGTACGGACCGGAGTCCTCCGGTAAGACGACGCTGACGCTGCACGCGGTGGCGAACGCACAGAAGCTCGGCGGCTCGGTGGCCTTCATCGACGCGGAGCACGCCCTCGACCCCGAGTACGCGAAGAAGCTCGGCGTCGACATCGACAGCCTCATCCTGTCCCAGCCGGACAACGGTGAGCAGGCCCTCGAGATCGTCGACATGCTGGTCCGTTCGGGCGCCCTCGACCTGATCGTCATCGACTCCGTCGCGGCCCTGGTGCCGCGCGCGGAGATCGAGGGCGAGATGGGTGACTCGCACGTGGGTCTCCAGGCCCGTCTGATGAGCCAGGCGCTCCGGAAGATCACCAGCGCGCTCAACCAGTCCAAGACCACCGCGATCTTCATCAACCAGCTCCGCGAGAAGATCGGTGTGATGTTCGGCTCGCCGGAGACCACCACCGGAGGCCGCGCGCTGAAGTTCTACGCCTCGGTGCGCCTCGACATCCGCCGGATCGAGACGCTGAAGGACGGCACCGACGCGGTCGGCAACCGCACCCGCGTCAAGGTCGTCAAGAACAAGGTCGCGCCGCCCTTCAAGCAGGCCGAGTTCGACATCCTCTACGGCCAGGGCATCAGCCGCGAGGGCGGTCTGATCGACATGGGCGTGGAGCACGGCTTCGTCCGCAAGGCCGGCGCCTGGTACACGTACGAGGGCGACCAGCTCGGCCAGGGCAAGGAGAACGCGCGCAACTTCCTCAAGGACAATCCCGACCTCGCCAACGAGATCGAGAAGAAGATCCTGGTGAAGCTGGGCGTGGGCGTCCAGCCCGAGGACGTCGCCGAGTCCGGTGCGGACGCGGCGGGCGCGGCGGCTCCGGCCGAGGCAGCGGCGAAGCCGGCGACGGCTGCGGCGGGCAAGACGAAGCCGGCCAAGGCGGCCGCGGCCAAGAGCTAAGCCGTGACGCGTCGTACGCAGTGGCCGGGCAGCGCCGCCGACCCCGGCGCGGCCTCCGGATCCGGGGAGGGAGCGGGGCGCCGTGCCCGCTCCCGGTCCAGTGACAGCGGTTCCCCCTCCTCGTCGAGGGCCGAGAAGGGGGAACCGCGCGACCCCGTCGAGCAGGCCCGCAACGTCTGCCTGCGCCTGCTCACCGGCACACCGCGCACCCGCAAGCAGCTCGCGGACGCCCTGCGCAAGCGGGAGATCCCTGACGAGGCGGCCGAGGAGGTGCTGTCCCGCTTCGAGGACGTCGGACTGATCGACGACGCGGCGTTCGCCGACGCCTGGGTGGAGTCCCGGCACCACGGCCGCGGGCTCGCCCGTCGTGCGCTGGTCCGTGAGCTGCGGACCAAGGGCGTGGACGCGGCGGTGATCGCCGAAGCCGTCGGGCAGCTCGACTCCGAGCAGGAGGAGGAGACCGCGCGGGAGCTCGTCGCCCGCAAGCTCCGGTCCACCCGGGGCCTGGACCGGGACAAACGGCTGCGCCGTCTCGCGGGCATGCTCGCCCGCAAGGGGTACGGCGAGGGCATGGCCCTGCGCGTGGTGCGCCGGGCGCTGGAGGAAGAGGGGGAAGACACGGACGGGCTGGACGAGCCGTTCTGACGACGGGGCTGTGGTCCTCCCAGCGGTCCGCCGGGGAGGCGCCGGGCGCTACTGGCCGGCGCGTGCCGCGCGGCTGATGGTGGCGTCGATCAGGGCGAGGGCGTCCGTCGCGGTACGCCCCGGGTAGCGGTTCCACGGCCCGATCAGCCCGGTCCAGCCCTGGGAGCGCAGTTCGGCGATCAGCCAGGCGCCGGCCCGGTCGACCGTCTCCGCCGAGCCGTAGCCCAGGCGGTGCGCGGTGAGCATGGCGCCGCAGACGCAGCGCGCGCCCCGGATGTTCCGCAGCCGGTACGGGGTGTTCTGCCAGCCCCACTCGGTCAGGATCTGCCGGGCATGGGCGAGATGGACGGACGGCGGCACCTCGGGCCGCCCGATGCGCCGCCACGTGTGGAGCCGGTCGGGCAGCATGGCACCGATGCGCCCGGGGAGCGGACGTTCGCGCGGTGCGGCGGGGGGCAGGGCCTGGACGCTGTCGGCGATCAGCTGGTCCACCGGCACGGAGAGCAGGGCGCGCCAGTCGGCAGCGGGGGCCGGCGCGGGCGGGGCGCTGATCGCGGGGCCCGGGGACTCGGTCGTCGGTGCGGTCAGGTCCCAGCCGGTGACGATCTGGCGCCAGGCGTCCGTGTCATGGAGGCGCGCGGCCTGGGCGTCGAGTTCATCGGGGGTGAGGGCGGTGGTGGGCATCGGTGCGTGCTCCCCGTCGTAGCGGCGTACCGGCGCCCTGACGGCGTCCCGGCGGGCGGGCGGGCCGGCCGGAGCGGCCGCACCCGCCGTGAGGCGAATGTCCGCCCGCCACCGGGGCCGCTCCACCTGAGCGACGCCATACGGGTGTGTCACGGGGGCATTCCGGTGGCGGACCGGTGCTGAGACGAGACTGGGGCGCCCGGCGGGGCGTGGTGCCCGCGTCGGACGGAGAGCGGCGCCGCACCCGAACCGGGAAGCCGGTGCCCGCACGGTGCCCGGCTCCTTCGGGACCGCGCCCCGGCGCTCCGGTGAACCGTGCCTCGACCCCGTAAAGCCGCGCTCACCCCGCCCGCCACGCGCAGCCGTAAATCCCCGGGGGGCAACCCCCCTACGGAGACGCCGGAATGCTCCAGTGCGCAGGTGCCGGTGCACAGAGCAGTGTGTGACGTATGCCAGGGATCACGGAGTTGGCCGCCCCCAAAGCGCTTGCCCGGGCGCGGCGGCAGCAGTTGCTTCAACGCCTCGCACCGGGTGCCCGGACGGTTCGTACCCGCCTGCTCACCTTCCCGGACCCCGATCGATCAGAGACGGACGCCTCATGATGCTGCGCTATGCCCTGCGGACGATCCGGCACCGCAAGGCGGGATTCCTCGGGGCGTTCCTCGCCCTCATGTGTGCCGCCGCACTCGTCACCGCCTGCGGCACCCTGCTGGAGACCGGGCTGCGCGGCCGCATCGCCACCGAGCGGTACGCGGCGGCCCCGCTGATCGTCTCGGCCGACCAGAACGTCCACCGCACGACCGTCAAGCACAAGGGCGGCAAGACGAAGATCAAGCACAAGGCGAAGCCCGTCGCTGAACGGGCCTGGCTTCCCGCAGCCACCGCCGACCGGCTGCGCCGCCTGCCGGGTGTCCGCAAGGTCGTCCCCGAACTGACCTTCCTCGCCCAGCCGCTGGAGCTCCCCGCCCAAGCGGCGGACGACGTCCCCCTCCACGGGCACGCCTGGTCGTCCGCCCCGCTGACCCCCTTCGCGCTCACCGCCGGCCGTGCCCCGGCGTCCGCCGACGACGTGGTGATCGACCGGACCCTCGCCGTACGGGCGGGCCTCGCGACCGGGGACCGGGTCACCGTGCAGTCGACCCGTGCCCCGCGCACGTACCGGATCAGCGGCATCGCGACGCCCCAGGGGCGGGGCGAACTCCGGCAGCAGCGCTCGCTGTTCTTCTCCGACGCGGAGGCCCAGCGGCTCGCCGACCGCACCGGCCGGGTCAGCGCGATCGGTGTCCTTCCCGAGCCCGGGACCGACATCGGCACGCTCAAGGAGCAGGTCACGGCCGCCCTCGAGGGCACCACCGCCCAGGTGGCGACGGGGGACGGGCGCGGACCGGTCGAATTCCTCGACGCGGCGGGGGCCCGCGTCAAGCTGGTCTCGATGGGCGGCGCCATGGGCGGCACCTCGTTGCTGGTCGCGGTGCTCGTCGTCGTCGGGACGTTCGCCCTCTCCATCCAGCAGCGCCACCGCGAGCTGGCCCTGCTCCGTACCATCGCCGCCACCTCGCGGCAGGTCCGCCGGCTGCTCGGCCGGGAGGCCCTGGTCGTCGGCGCCTTCGCCGGGGTCCTCGGCGCGCTCGCCGGACTGCCGCTCGCCGACTGGCTGTACGGCAGGTTCACCGGCATGGGCGTGACACCGCCGACCCTGGAACGTACGCCCGGAATATTCCCCGCCTGCGTCGCCGTCGCGGTCACCCTGCTCGGCGCCTGGGCCGCCGCCCGGATCTCCGGCCGCCGGATCGCCGGTCTGCGTCCGGCCGAGGCCATGGCCGAGTCCGCGGTCGAGCGCCGCCGCCCGGCCCGGGGACGCGTCCTCGTGGGGCTGTTCCTGCTCGCCGGCGGTGGCACGCTGGTCGGAGTCCTGAGCGTGCTGCACACCGAGGCCGCCTCGACACCGGTCACCTTCCTGGCGGTGGTGGTGCTGGCCACGGCGGTCTCGCTGCTCGGTCCCCTCCTCGTGCGGGCTGCCGCCTTCCTGATGGCGGGCGTGTTCCGGCGGACGGGTCCGATGAGCACCCTGGCCACCGCGAACGTCCGGGGGAACTCCACCCGGATTGCCTCCGTCGTCACCCCGCTCACCCTGCTCATCGGCATGACCTGCACGGTTCTCTTCCTCCAGCCGACCGTCGACGGCGCCGCGCGCTCCCAGGCCAGGGAGGGCATCCGCGCCACCTGGGTGCTCGGCGCACAGGGCCCGGGCGTTCCCTCGGCGGCGGCGGAGGCGGTCCGTGCGACGCCCGGCGTCACCGCGGCCACGGAGGTCGTACGGACCACCGTGCGGGTCGGTCTGGAGAAGTACGCGGCGCAGGGCGTCACCGGCCCGGGGCTCACCCGGACCTGGGACCCGGGCGTGACGAGCGGTTCCCTCGCCGCGTTCGCCGCGAACGAGCGGTCCGCCGCGATCAGCGAGTCGGCCGCCGACGGCCTCGGGCTGCGCCCCGGCAGCGAACTGAAGCTGCACCTCGGCGACGGCACTCCCGCCACCCTCACGGTTGCCGCCGTCTACCGACGCGGCCTCGGTTTCGGGGACCTGACCCTGCCGCATGACCTGGTCGCACGGCACATGGACAACCCGCTGGCCGCGACGGTGATGGTGGCCGGTGCGGCATCCGAAGCCCAACTGTCCGCCGCCGTCAGGAGGTTCCCCGGCGTCAATGTCGTCGCCCCGGCCGTCGCCGACCGGCTCCAGGCAGACCGGCAGCAGGAGAACGCCGAGGTCAACCTGCTCGCCATGGGGCTCGTCCTCGCCTTCACCGCCATCGCCGTCGTCAACACGCTGGCCATGTCCGTCTCCGAGCGGTTCCGCGAATTCGCCCTCCTGCGGCTCGCCGGAGCCACCCGCCGCCAGGTGCTGCGGATGCTCCGGACCGAGACCCTGTCGGTCCTGGTCATCGCCACCGCTCTCGGCACCGGCATCGCGCTCGCCGTGCTGACCGCCTTCAGCGTCGGGATGACGGGCGGTGCGGCGCCCGGTGTGCTGCCGCTGGTGTACGGGACCGTGGTGGGCGTCGCAGCGCTGCTCGCCCTGGTCGCCACGGCGCTGCCCGGCCGGTTCGCGTTGCGCACCCGCCCGGTGGAGGCCGCGACCGGCCGGTGACGGGGAGACGGGTGAGGGGGACGGCGGAGGGCGTCCCCCTCACCTCATGCCTGGACCGGGAGACCCGCCGTGCGCCAGGCATGGAAGCCGCCGTCCAGGTCCGTCGCCCGATACAGGCCGAGCCGGTGCAGGGACTCGGCGGCCAGGCTCGACGCGTACCCCTCGTTGCAGATCACCACCACCCGGATGCCGTGGTCCACCGCCTCCGGGACCCGGTGGCTTCCCCGCGGGTCGAGCCGCCACTCCAGTTCATTGCGTTCGATGACCAGTGCCCCCGGGATCAGCCCGTCCCGCTCGCGCAGTTCCGCGTAACGGATGTCCACGAGCAGGGCGCCCTCGACGGCCGCCGCCCACGCCTCCTGGGGGCCGAGCCGTACGTAACCGGCCCTGACCCGCTCCAGCAGCTCGTCGATCCCGGGCGGGGTGTCGTCGCCCTCGTGCGGTCCGCGGCTCACTGCCAGTCCTCCGGTCCCTCGGTCTGCTCCAGCCGGAGCACCGCGCCGGTGCGGCTGTAGCGCCGGATGCGCGGCAGTGGCGGGTAGTAGGCGTGTACGGAGACGGCGTGCTCCGTGGTCGACTCGTTCAGCACCTCGTGGACGTGGTGGCGGCCGAAGGCCCTGCCCCGGCCGGGCGTCAGGTCCCGGGTCCGGTCGATGTCCTCGGCCAGCTCCAGGGTCTTCCAGCCGTCGGTGGGCAGCCGGGCGGCGAGGGAGCGTTCCCTGAGCGTGCCGGCCGCGGTGAGGAAGGCGCCGATCGAGTCGGCGTGGTCGTGCCAGCCGGTGCCGGTACCCGGCGGCCAGCCGATCAGCCACGCCTCGCTGCCACCGGGACCGTCGAGCCGGATCCAGGTCCGGCCCTCGGGGTCGAGAGGAAGGGAGGCGATGAGTGCGGTGTCCGCGGCGGTGCGGCGGACGAAGTCGAGCAGTTCCGCCGCGGCCGGAGCCGGAGCGGGCGTGTGCGTGGGCACGGGGACAGTGGGGAAGGGAGAGGCAGACACGGAGACCGTCCTGAGAGTTCGCGCGGACGCCCCGCCGCACGGCAGAGCGCACGGCGACGGCAGGTGAAGGCGATTCAGCAGGACGGACGACACACGCAGCCCGCATAGCGGAGCAGGTCCATATGGACCCTCCGCCACAGGCGCACATCGGTGTCGGTCATGACCCGGAGTAGACCATGCGCGCCCGTGAGGGTCAATTGACGTCTGCGGTCCGGTCGGCACCCACCGACGCCCGGGCCGCACCGCCGCGCGCCGCTTCCGCCGCCGCCAGCAGCTCCGCCGGACGCACCCCGCCGAACGCCTCGACGAGATGCCCGTCCGGCCTGACCAGCAGCACCGTGTGCGCGGAGGCCCCCGGATAGCTCTCGGCCACCAGCAGCTCGGCCTTCACCGGCATTGCCGTCACGGCCTCCGCCAGCCGGGGCATCACTCCGGCGCGCATCCAGTGGCGCCGGTCCCAGACTCCGGTTCCCGGCGCGACGAGCACCACCAGCAACTGCCCCTGACCCAGCCGCTCACGCAGCCGTACCGCGGTGCCGTCGGGCGCCGTGACCCGGACATCGGCCACCGGCGCACCGGGGGGCGTACCCACCGAGGTGTGCGCCTCGGCGCGCGGGGGCGCAAGGGGGGACAGCGCGTAGGAGGGGGGCGCACCGAGGGGGCCGCAGCCCAGATGCCCGTCGATGAGCAGCGAGTCGTGCCCCCGTGCGCTCCCCGGTACGAGCGTCCGCAGACCTCCGCCGCCCCGCAGTATCGGCAGCGACTGGTCGGCGGCGCGCAGCCGTGAGGCGACGGCGGCGCGGCGTTCGGCCTGGTAGCTGTCGAGGAGCGCGTCGGACGCCCCGTGGTGCCAGGCGAGGGCCAGCTTCCAGGCGAGGTTCTCGGCGTCCCGCAGCCCTTCGTCGAGCCCCTGTGTCCCCAGGGCGCCCAGCAGATGGGCTGCGTCCCCGGCGAGGAAGGCCCGCTTCACGCGCCAGCGGCGGGCCAGCCGGTGGTGCAGCGTGTAGACGCCGGTGTCCAGCAGCTCGTACGGGGGTGTCTCGCCGCACCAGCCGGCCAGGGTGTCCCGGACCCGCGTGACCAGCGCGTCCGGCGTGACCAGTTCGCCGCGCGTGGGCAGCAGCCAGTCCAGCCGCCACACGTCGTCGGGCAGCGGGCGTGCGGTGACCTCGGTGCCACCGGTGCGCCACGGCGGCGACCGGTGCAGCACGGCCTCGCCGGGCCAGGGCAGTTCGGTGCGCAGGGCGGCCACGGCGTGCCGTTCCACCGCCGTACGCCCGGGAAACCTGATGTCTAGGAGTTTGCGCACGGTGGACCGGGCCCCGTCGCAGCCGACCAGGTAACTCCCGCGCCACCAGGTCGAACCGGGCTCCCTGGTGTGCACGGTGACCCCCGCCGGGTCCTGCTCCAGCGTGTCGATCCGGCTGGGCCCGGCCGTCTGCACCAGCTCGTGCGCGGACACCGCGTCGCGCAGACTCCGCACCAGCGCGTGCTGGGGTACGTGTACCGGGGCGGCCGACACACCGCTGCCGGGGGACGGCTCCTCGCCGAGCGGCAGCTCGCGCACCAGCTGCCTGCGCCGCACCGACCGCCAGCCGGTCCAGCGCAGCCCCTCGTCCCGAAGCGCCTTGCAGCCCAGACGGTCCAAAAAGGCCGCGGTGTCCTCGCGCAGTACGACCGTGCGGGCGGGGCGTGTCTCGTCCTTGGAGGGGTCCTCGTCGAGCAGCACGGACGGCACGCCCTGCCCGGCGAGGGCGAGCGACAGCGCCAGGCCGACCGGCCCGGCACCGACGACGATCACCGGGTCCACGGCGCGTCCCCCGTCGAAAGGCTGGTGAAACGGAACGGTCCGGTGCAACGGAACGGAAGGTGCGCGGGCGTCGAAGGGGGTGCTGCGGCGTCGGGGGCTCGGTGCGCGATCACAGAACGTATGCAACCTACTGCCGGTGCTTGCGTCAAGCGACGCCGGAACGCGGCGAGGGGCGGTGGCAGGAGTGCCACCGCCCCTCGCGGGCGTCGTGCGACGGACCGTCAGACGGCGCTTCCGTCGTCCGTCTTGAGCGACGGCGCACCGATCGTCTCCAGCTCGCCCCCCGGGCCCGTGCCCACGACCTCGCCCGTGCTCTTCTTCCCGCGCCGGAGCCGACGCTCCAGCCAGCTCGCGAAGGACGTCAGGGCGAAGTTCAGCGCGAGGTAGACCAGCGCGACGATCGTGAAGCACGCGATGGTGTTCGAGCCGTAGTTCGCGGACATCGGCCGGACCGACGCGAGCAGCTCCGGGAAGCTGAGCACCGCGCCGCCGAGGGCGGTGTCCTTCACGATGACCACGAGCTGGCTGACGATGGCCGGCAGCATCGCGGTGACCGCCTGCGGCAGCAGCACGAAGACCATCGTCTGGCCCTTGCGCATGCCGATCGCCTTGGCCGCGTCCGTCTGCCCGCGGGGGAGCGTCAGGATGCCGGCGCGCACGATCTCGGCGAGCACCGAGGCGTTGTAGAGCACCAGGCCCGTGACGACTGCGTACAGCAGACGCGTGTCCGGGTCGAGGTCGGTGTACTCGGAGTACGCCTGGTTGGCGATGATCATCAGGAGCAGCACGGGAATGGCGCGGAAGAACTCCACGACCACCCCGCCGGGCACGCGCACCCAGCGGTGGTCCGAGAGCCGCCCGATGCCGAACAGCGCGCCCAGCGGCAGAGCGATGATCAGAGCGAAGAACGCCGCCTTGATCGTGTTCTGGAAGCCCGGCCAGATGAACGTCTCCCACGCCTGGGTGCCGGCGAAGAACGGCTTCCACTTGACCCAGTCGAGCTGGTGCTTCTCGGCGAGGCCGTCGTACACCCACCACACCACCGCCGCGGCGGCCAGCACGAAGAGGACGGTGTACAGGATGTTGCGCCGCTTGGCGCGGGGCCCCTGCGTGTCGTAGAGGACGGAACTCATCGCTTCACCGCCACCTTCTTGGCCACCCATCCGAGGATGAGGCCGGTCGGGAGGGTCAGGATCACGAAGCCGAGGGCGAAGACGCCCGAGATCAGCAGCAGCTGCGCCTCGTTCTCGATCATTTCCTTCATGAGGTACGAGGCTTCGGCCACGCCGATCGCCGAAGCGACCGTGGTGTTCTTCGTCAGCGCGATGAGCACGTTGGACAGCGGGTTGACCACCGACCGGAACGCCTGCGGGAGCACGATCAGCCGCAGCACCTGGGTGAAGCTGAGCCCAAGTGCCCGGGCAGCCTCGGCCTGGCCGACCGGCACCGTGTTGATGCCCGAACGTATGGCCTCGCACACGAACGACGCGGTGTAGACGATGAAGGCGAGCACCGCGAGCCGGAAGTTGATGCCCTTGATGTCGGTGGAACCGAGGGCGATGCCGAGCGTCGAGTACAGACCCAGCGAGGCGAACATGATGATGACGGTCAGCGGAATGTTCCGGACCACGTTCACGTAGGCGGTCGCGAAACCGCGCATCAGGGGGACCGGGCTGACCCTCATGCCGGCCAGCAGCGTTCCCCATATGAGGGAGCCGAGGGCGGAGAACACGGTGAGCTTCACCGTGACCCAGAAGGCCCCCAACAGGTCATAACCATCAAGAAAGTCGAACACGATCTCCCGTGCTTCCGCGTGTAGGAGGGCGCGGCGCGCCGCCGTTCAGCGACGGCGCGCCCGGTCAGCCCTGCTTCACTTGACGACGTTGCCGATCTTCGGAGCCTTCTCGTTCTTGTAGCCGGCCGGACCGAAGTTCGCGTCCACGGCCTTCTGCCACGAGCCGTCCGAGACCATCTTGGTCAGCGCGTCGTTGATCTTCTTCTTGAGGTCGGCGTCGCCCTTCTTCAGGCCGATGCCGTAGTTCTCGTTGGTCATCTTGAAGCCGGCCAGCTTGAACTTGCCCTTGTTGACGTCCTGCGAGGCGTAGCCGGCGAGGATGCTGTCGTCCGTGGTCAGCGCGTCGACGGCCTTGTTCTCCAGGCCGGTCAGGCACTCCGAGTAGCCGCCGTACTCCTGCAGATCCGCCTTCGGGGCCAGCGTGTCGTGGATGTTCTGCGCCGAGGTCGAGCCGGTGACCGAGCAGAGCTTCTTGTTGTTGAGGTCCTCCGGCTTCTTGATCGAGTCGTCGTCCGCGCGGACCAGGATGTCCTGGTGGGCGAGCAGGTACGGACCGGCGAAGTCGACCTTCTTCAGACGCTCGTCGTTGATCGAGTAGGAGGCGACGATGAACTTCACGTCACCGCGCGAGATCGCCGTCTCGCGGTCCTGGCTCTTGGTCTCCTTGAACTCGATGTTCTTGGCGTCGTAGCCGAGCTCCTTGGCGACGTACGTGGCGACGTCGACGTCGAAGCCGGTGTACTTGCCGTCCGGCGTCTTCAGGCCGATACCCGGCTGGTCGATCTTGATGCCGACCGTGATCTTCTTGCCACCGCCCGAAGCCGAGTCGTCCTTGTCGTCGGAGCCACAGGCCGTGGCGGTCAGGGCGAGGGCGAGCACGGCGGCCGAGGCGGCGGTGACCTTACGAAGCTGCATGGTGAAATTCCCTAGAGTTGACGCGAAGTGAGTGATCAACAGATGCGGAAGCCGGCACTGCGGGCTCCGTCAGTGGTGAAGGATCTTCGACAGGAAGTCCTTCGCCCGGTCACTGCGCGGGTTGCTGAAGAACTGGTCGGGCGTGGCCTCTTCGACGATCTTTCCGTCCGCCATGAAGACGACCCGGTTCGCCGCGGAGCGCGCGAAGCCCATCTCGTGGGTGACGACGACCATCGTCATGCCCTCGCGGGCGAGCTGCTGCATGACCTCGAGGACCTCGTTGATCATCTCCGGGTCGAGCGCCGAGGTCGGCTCGTCGAAGAGCATGACCTTCGGGTCCATCGCCAGGGCGCGGGCGATCGCCACGCGCTGCTGCTGGCCCCCGGAGAGCTGGGAGGGGTACTTGTCGGCCTGCGTACCGACGCCCACCCGGTCGAGCAGCGAACGCGCCCTGTCCTCGGCAGCCTTCTTGTCCGTCTTGCGGACCTTCAGCTGCCCGAGCATCACGTTCTCGAGGACCGTCTTGTGGGCGAACAGATTGAACGACTGGAAGACCATGCCGACATCGGCACGCAGCCGAGCCAGTTCCTTGCCCTCCGCGGGCAGCGGCTTCCCGTCGATGGTGATCGCACCCGTGTCGATCGTCTCCAGGCGGTTGATCGTGCGGCACAGCGTGGACTTCCCGGACCCGGACGGCCCGATGACGACCACGACCTCGCCGCGGGCGATCGTCAGGTCGATGTCCTGGAGCACATGCAGCGCGCCGAAGTGCTTGTTGACGTTGCTCAGCACCACCAGATCGCCACCGGGCGCGGGTGCAGCGTCCTCGGCGCCCTTGGTCACTGAAACTCCGCTCATCGGCTTCTTGCTCCGTCCTCCTCGGTTGGGAAGGACCCTAGTGACGCAGTGCTACCAGCGTCATTACATCTGAGCGGAAATTGAGCATAACGATCCGGCGGCAACCGGACACTCCGCGTGAAGGGGACGTCACGGCTGCGGCGCCGGGCGTACCGGGTGCATAACGGAAACCCGGATACATCGGGCAGGCCCTTGACTGTCCACCCCTGATCGGCGTGGATTCCCTGGTACACCCCTACGTGAAACGCCCCGGAACGGGGAAGTGACCGGGGGCGTACACGACCGCAGGGACCGACCACCGACACACGCCGCTGCCAAGGGGGGCCATGAGACTGCTGCTCGTCGAGGACGACAACCACGTGGCCGCCGCCCTGTCCGCGATCCTCGCCCGGCACGGCTTCCAGGTGGTCCACGCCCGCAGCGGCGACGAGGCCCTCCAGGCGCTCCTGCCGGCCGACACCGAGCCCTTCGGCGTCGTGCTCCTCGACCTCGGGCTGCCCGACCAGGACGGCTACGAGGTGTGCGGCAAGATCCGCAAGCGCAGTTCCGTACCGGTGATCATGGTGACCGCCCGGGCCGACGTGCGCTCCCGCATCCACGGGCTCAACCTCGGCGCCGACGACTACGTGACCAAGCCGTACGACACCGGCGAGCTGCTGGCCCGTATCCACGCGGTCAGCCGGCGCAAGGCGGGCAACGAGGACACCGTGTCCACGCCCGTCGCCGCACTGCGTCTCGGGCACGTCAGTATCGAGCTGCCCACGCGCCGGGTCAGCGTCGACGGGAGCGAAGTGCAGCTCACCCGCAAGGAGTTCGATCTGCTCGCGCTGCTCGCCCAGCGGCCCGGCGTGGTCTTCCGCCGCGAACAGATCATCAGCGAGGTGTGGCGCACCAGCTGGGAGGGAACGGGCCGCACGCTGGAGGTGCACGTCGCCTCACTGCGCTCCAAGCTGCGGCTGCCCGCACTGATCGAGACGGTGCGCGGGGTCGGCTACCGCCTCGTCTCCCCGTCCGCGTAAAGGCATACGTCCCCGGTGCGTACCCGGCTGCTCCCGCTGCTCATCGTCCTGATGGCGAGTGTCCTGCTCGCCCTCGGCTTCCCGCTGGCCGTCAGCGTGGCCGCCGCCGAGCAGCAGCGCGTCGTGATCGACCGCATCGACGACACGGCACGCTTCGCCGCGCTCGCCCAGTTCATCACCGAACGCACCCGCGGCTACGACGAACGGCGCCGTACCCTCCAGACCGAGCTGAAAACGTACAACTCGGTGTACGGCATCCGGGCCGGTGTCTTCTACCGCGACGACTCCGCCATGGCGAAGGCCCCGGCCGCCTGGCGGCTGCCCGTCGAGGGGGAGGGGCGAGCCGCGTTCAGCGAGGCGCTGCTCGGCCGTCGCAGCCACGACCCGCCGCAGGTCTGGCCCTGGCAGGAAGGCCGCGTCGTCGTCGCCTCGCCCGTCGTGCGCGACGGAGACGTCATCGCCGTCGTCGTCATCGACTCGCCCACCGGCCAGATGCGCGGCGACACGATGCGGGGCTGGCTGCTGATCGCGGCGGGCGAGGCCGTCGCGATGCTGGTGGCCGTCGGCGCCGCGATCCGCCTCACCGGCTGGGTCCTGCTGCCGGTCAAGACGCTGGACGCCGCCGCCCACGACATCGCCAGCGGCCGGATGCGGTCCCGGGTCGCCGCGTCCGGCGGGCCCCCGGAACTCAGGCGGCTGGCCCGCTCGTTCAACGAGATGGCCGACAACGTCGAGGACGTGCTGGAGCAGCAGCGCGCCTTCGTCGCCGACGCCTCCCACCAGTTGCGCAACCCGCTGGCCGCCCTGCTGCTGCGCATCGAGCTCCTCGCCCTCGAACTCCCCGAGGGCAACGAGGAGATCGCCTCCGTGCGCACCGAGGGCCGCCGCCTCGGCCAGGTCCTCGACGACCTCCTCGACCTCGCCCTCGCCGAGCACGCCGAGAGCGACCTCCAGCTCACGGACATCGGCGCGCTCACCGCCGAACGGGTCGCGTCCTGGCGGCCGGTGGCCGAGGAGAAGGGCGTACGGCTCCGGGCCGATGGACCGCCCGCCGTCACCGCCTGGGCGGACCCCATCGCCCTGTCCAGCGCGCTCGACGCCATCATCGACAACGCCCTGAAGTTCACGCCCCCCGACGAGGAGGTCCGCGTCACGGTCGCCTCCGGCAGCCAGGACGTGACGGTCGTCGTCGCGGACGGCGGCCCCGGCCTCACCGAGCAGGAGCTCGAACGGGTCGGCGACCGCTTCTGGCGCAGCCCCCAGCACCAGAACATCCACGGCTCGGGGCTCGGCCTCTCCATCTCCCAGGCGCTCCTGGCGGCGGGCGGCGGCTCGCTCTCGTACGCCCGCAAGGAACCGTGCGGACTGAGCGTGACGGTCTCCGTACCCCGCCACGACCCGAAGGGCTGAGGAGCGCGCCCGCACTCCCGCAGCCGCCCCGCGCGGCCCGGGAAGGCGCTACGGCTTGACCGAGCGGTAGTAGCGCTTCGCCCCTTCGTGCAGCGGGAGCGGGTCCGTGTAGATGGCCGTGCGCAGGTCCACCAGCTGCGCCGCGTGCACCTCGCGTCCGATGCGGTCGCGGCTGTCGATCACGGTACGGGTGAACGCCTCGGTCATCGCCGCGTCGGTGCGGTCCGTGGTGACCAGCACATTGGCGACGGCCACCGTGGGGACGGCCTGGCCCTGCTGCGCGTTGCGGTAGGCGTCGGCGGGCATCACGGCCGAGCGGTAGTAGCGCGTGGAGCCGCCCGCCGACTGGAGCTGCTTGACCAGGGGCTCCTCCAGCGGGACCAGCCGGATCGAGAACCGTTTCGACAGATCGGCCACCGCCGTCGTGGGCAGCCCGCCGGACCAGAAGAACGCGTCGAGCTCCCCCTCCTCCAGCAGCCTCGGCATGGTGTCGATTCCCACCGGCAAGGGCGTCACGTCGTGGACCGGGTCGAGACCGGCGGCCGTCATCAGCCGGTCGGCGACCAGCTTCACGCCGGACCCCGGCTGTCCCACCGCGACCCGCCTGCCCCGCAGGTCCGCCACGCTGCGGATGTTCGAGTCCCGCTTCACGATCAGCTGTATGTAGTCGTCGTAGAGCCGGACACAGCCGCGCAGCCGCCGGTAGCCGGGCTTGCGGTCATGCAGATAGGTGGCGACGGCGTCGGTGGTGGCGATGGTGAAGTCCGCCTCGCCCGCCGCGACCCTGGCGAGGTTCTGCTGCGAACCCTCGCTCGTCTGGAGCTTTATCGACACATGGGGCAGATCCGTGGCCAGGGCGCCCTTCAGCCGCTCCCCGTAGCGCTGGTAGACGCCGCTGCGCACCCCCGTACTGAACGACAGGCTGCCCGTCGGCGCCGGGTCGCCCAGCGGGAGCAGCCACCAGAGCAGCATCCCGAGCACGACGGCGAGGGCGGCGCCGGCCCGCAGGGCGTGACGCCGGCCGATTCGGGACAGGGCCGGGAGCATGGCGGCGATCCTGCCAGGTCGTTCCCGGCCGTGACCAGGGGTGCCGGCGGATCGGCCGCCCGGTGCGGGGTGCCCCACACCGCCCGAGACGGACGGGGTCCGGGCAGCGCCTACCCTTGTCGCATGAGCAGCGGCAACCGGAGCGAAGCAGTGGACGTCAGAAAAAGCTATGAGGTGCGCACCTACGGGTGCCAGATGAACGTCCACGACTCCGAACGCTTGTCGGGGCTCCTGGAGGACGCCGGATACGTCCGGGCGCCCGAGGGCTCCGACGGCGACGCCGACGTCGTCGTCTTCAACACGTGCGCGGTCCGTGAGAACGCCGACAACAAGCTCTACGGCAACCTCGGCCGGCTCGCCCCGATGAAGACCAAGCGCCCCGGGATGCAGATCGCGGTCGGCGGCTGCCTCGCCCAGAAGGACCGCGACACCATCGTGCGGCGGGCTCCCTGGGTGGACGTCGTCTTCGGTACGCACAACATCGGCAAGCTGCCGGTGCTGCTGGAGCGCGCCCGGATCCAGGACGAGGCGCAGGTCGAGATCGCCGAGTCCCTGGAGGCATTCCCCTCCACGCTGCCCACCCGCCGCGAGTCCGCGTACGCCGCGTGGGTCTCCATCTCCGTGGGCTGCAACAACACCTGCACCTTCTGCATCGTCCCCGCCCTGCGCGGGAAGGAGAAGGACCGCCGCACCGGCGACATCCTCGCCGAGATCGAGGCCCTGGTCGCCGAGGGCGTCTCCGAGATCACCCTGCTCGGCCAGAACGTCAACGCGTACGGCTCCGACATCGGTGACCGGGAGGCCTTCTCCAAGCTGCTGCGCGCCTGCGGGAAGATCGAGGGCCTGGAGCGCGTCCGCTTCACCTCGCCGCACCCGCGCGACTTCACCGACGACGTGATCGCCGCCATGGCCGAGACGCCGAACGTGATGCCGCAGCTGCACATGCCGATGCAGTCCGGTTCGGACAGGGTCCTCAAGGCGATGCGCCGCTCCTACCGGCAGGAACGCTTCCTCGGCATCATCGAGAAGGTGCGCGCCGCGATGCCGGACGCCGCGATCTCCACCGACATCATCGTCGGCTTCCCCGGTGAGACCGAGGAGGACTTCGAGCAGACCATGCACGCGGTCCGCGAGGCGCGCTTCGCGAACGCCTTCACCTTCCAGTACTCCAAGCGGCCCGGCACGCCCGCCGCCGACATGGAGGGGCAGATCCCCAAGGAGGTCGTCCAGGAGCGCTACATGCGCCTGTCCGCCCTCCAGGAGGACATCTCCTGGGAGGAGAACAAGAAGCAGGTCGGCCGCACCCTGGAGGTCATGGTCGCCGAGGGCGAGGGCCGCAAGGACGGTGCCACCCACCGGCTGTCCGGCCGCGCCCCCGACAACCGCCTGGTCCACTTCACCAAGCCGGACCAGGACGTGCGCCCCGGCGACGTGGTGACCGTCGAGATCAGCTACGCCGCCCCGCACCACCTGCTCGCCGAGGGCGCCCCGCTCGGGGTGCGCCGGACCCGCTCCGGCGACGCCTGGGAGAAGCGCGACGCCGCCGCGGCCGCCAAGCCGGCCGGCGTCATGCTCGGCCTGCCCGGCATCGGCGCCCCGGCGCCCCTGCCGGCCGCGGCGGCCCCGGGCTGCGGCTGCGACTGACCTCCGACGCCCGAGACGGGGCGGCCGGGTCCGGGCGGGGGAGGGGCCGCAGTACGCTGCCGACCATGCTTGTCGCCGCCGCTGTCTGCCCCTGCCCGCCGCTCCTCGTACCCGACGTCGCCGCCGGCGCCGCACCCGAGCTGGATGACGCCCGGACGGCGTGCACCGACGCCCTGGGCGTCCTCGCGGCCTCCCGGCCCGACCTGCTCGTGGTGATCGGCCCGGCCGACTCGGCGGGGCGCGGCACCCACCCGGAGGGGGCCGTCGGCGATTTCCGCGAGTTCGGCGTCGATCTGGAGGTTCGGCTCGGCCGGGACAGGGGAACGCGGGCCGGTCGCCCGCTCCCGCCCTCGCTCGCGGTGGGCGCCTGGCTGCTGGCCCGTACGGGCTGGGCGGACGCCCCCGTCGAGGGCCTGGGCGTGGGCGAACCGCTGGAGACGGCGCGCTGCGTGGAGACCGGGCGCGAGCTGGCACGCCGGACGGACCGGGTCGCGCTGCTGGTGATGGGCGACGGCAGCGCCTGCCGCACCGTGAAGGCCCCCGGCTATCTGGACGAGCGCGCCGCGGCGTTCGACGCGGCGGCCGCGCGCGCCCTGGGCGCCGCCGGCCCGCAGGCGCTGACCGCCCTCGACGAGGCGCTCGCGTACGAACTCAAGGCCGCGGGGCGCGCGCCCTGGCAGGTGCTGGCGGGGGCGGCCGAGGGCGCGGGTGTGGCCGGCCGGCTGCTGTATGAGGACGCGCCCTACGGGGTGGGCTATCTGGTCGCCGCCTGGTCCTGAGGACCGCGGAACGTACGAAGGGCCCCGGAGCGACGCGCTCCGGGGCCCTTCGCTTCGTGCGGTCAGGCCGCGGGCGGCGGCGTCGTCCCGCCGTCCTTGTTCGCCAGCTTGTCCACCGCGTCCTTGGCCTTCTGCCGGCCGGTCACGATCTTGTCGCTGTACTTGCCCTTGGTCTTCTCGTCCACCGTCCGGGCGGCCTTCTCGAGCCCCTGGTCGATCTTGTCCCCGTGCTGCTGCGCGAGGTCGCTGACCTTCTCCTTCGCCGGGGCCAGCTTCGCCTTCACATTGTCCATGAAGCCCATCGGGCACCTTCTCCACTCGGAAACTGTGAGAAATAACCCATATGTACAACCACTGTACGGGGAAGACCGCACTGTCGCGTCACCTTCCCCGCCCGGGCTTCCCTCATTCGGGATGTGAGGCGCGGGTTTGGGGGAGACTGGGCCGGTGACAAGCTCAGCTCCCGCACCTCAGGTCATCACCGTCGTCGGCCCCACCGCAGCAGGAAAGTCCGACCTGGGGGTGTACCTCGCCCAGCAGCTCGACGGCGAGGTGATCAACGCCGACTCCATGCAGCTCTACCGGGGGATGGACATCGGCACCGCCAAGCTGACGCTCGCCGAGCGCGCGGCGGTCCCGCACCGGCTGCTGGACATCTGGGACGTCACCGAGACCGCCAGCGTCGCCGAGTACCAGCGCCTCGCCCGCGCCGAGATCGACCGGCTGCTCGCCGACGGCCGCACCCCGATCCTGGTCGGCGGCTCCGGCCTGTACGTGAAGGGCGCGATCGACGCCCTGGAGTTCCCCGGCACGGACCCCGGCGTCCGGGCCGCGCTGGAGGCGGAACTGGAGGAGCACGGTTCCGGGGCCCTGCACGCGCGGCTCGCCGCCGCCGACCCCGAGGCCGGCCGCGCGATCCTGCCGAGCAACGGCCGGCGCATCGTCCGGGCCCTGGAGGTCATCGAGATCACCGGCAAGCCCTTCACCGCCAACCTCCCCGGCGACGACGGGGTCTACGACGCCGTCCAGATCGGCGTCGACGTGGACCGCCCCGAGCTCGACGAGCGCATCGCCCTGCGCGTCGACCGCATGTGGGAGGCGGGACTCGTCGACGAGGTGCGAGCCCTGGAGACGCACGGGCTGCGCGAGGGGCGTACGGCCTCCCGCGCGCTCGGCTACCAGCAGGTGCTGTCCGCGCTCGCAGGCGAGTGCACCGAGGACCAGGCGCGCGCCGAGACCGTGCGCGCCACCAAACGCTTCGCGCGCCGTCAGGACTCCTGGTTCCGCCGCGACCCGCGCGTCGAGTGGCTGAGCGGCGCCGCGGAGCACCGCGGGGAACTCCCGGGCCGGGCGCTGGCGTTGGTCGAACGGGCGGTTACAGCCTGATCACGTGATGGCATCGGGACGCTCCGCACGTCATTTCGGCGACCCCGGGCGTGCCATCATCGAGCATCGATCGACTGGAGTCCGAGTTGGGAGGGCGCGTGGCGATGGAGGCCGGCCCTCGCGACACGGAACAAGACGCACCGGAACACGGCGTACCGGAACACGGCGCACCGGAACACGGCGCACCGGAGACCGGGCGTGAGGCGGGAAGCCTCAGCCCGGACGGGCCCGACGAGCTCGACGTGACCCCCGAGGTCGAGGTCGAGCTGCGCCCCGTCCGCAGGCTGCGCATCTGGCAGCTCGCGCCGATCGTCACGCTCGCCGCGGTGGGCTCGCTGATGTTCGCCTTCCCCCTCGCCTTCGAGTTCGGCGACGGCGGGGCGGTCGTGGCCATGCTCGGCCTGCTGATCAGCTGCTGCGCCGCCGGCTGGTCCATGATGGCCGCCCGCCGCGTCGGCCACACCTGGCCCGGGCTGCCGTCCAGGGGCTCGTCCCAGCGCCCCGACTGGCGTGTGGTCGCGCTCTACGCCGGTGTCTGCGCCGTGCTCGTCGCGCTCGCCGTCTGGCGCGTGGCGCGACTGCGCTGACCTGCGGGAGCCGCCGGACCTGAGAGCGCCCCGCGCCCCTGTCCGCACAGCGGGCCGTTTACCGCGCTGTCGGCCCCGCCTCGTACAGTTGTCCCGTGACCACCTCGCAGATCGCCTTCCTCAAGGGCCACGGCACCGAGAACGACTTCGTGATCGTTCCCGACCCGGACAACGCCGTCGACCTGCCCGCCCCCGTCGTCGCGCGGCTCTGCGACCGGCGTGCCGGCATCGGCGGCGACGGCCTGCTCCACGTCGTGCGCTCCGCCGCGCACCCCGAGGCGAAGGCCATGGCGCAGGACGCCGAGTGGTTCATGGACTACCGCAACTCCGACGGCTCCGTCGCCGAGATGTGCGGCAACGGCGTGCGGGTCTTCGCGCGCTACCTCCAGCGCGCCGGCCTCGTCGAGGAGGGCGACCTCGCGATCGCCACCCGGGGCGGCGTCAAGAAGGTCCACCTCGCCAAGAACGGCGACGTCACCGTCTCCATGGGACGCGCCCTGCTCCCCGCCGACGGCGTCACCGTCACCGTCGGCGGCCGCGACTGGGAGACCCGCAACGTCAACATGGGCAACCCGCACGCGGTCGCGTTCGTCGAGGACCTGGCCCACGCCGGTGATCTGTTCACCGAGCCGTCCTTCGCCCCGGCCGCCGTCTACCCCGACGGCGTCAACATCGAGTTCGTCGTGGACCGCGGGCCCCGCCACGTCGCCATGAGGGTCCACGAGCGGGGCTCCGGCGAGACCCGCTCCTGCGGCACCGGAGCGTGCGCGGTGGCCGTGGCGGCGGCCCGCCGCGACCAGGCCGACCCCGCGAGGACCGGCGAGCCGGTCACGTACACCGTCGATCTTCCGGGCGGCAGCCTCGCCATCACCGAGCACCCCGACGGCGAGATCGAGATGACTGGACCGGCCGTCATCGTGGCCGAGGGCACGATCGACCCGGCCTGGCTCGAAACGCTGAACGGATAACGCTTCGCTCGAATGGGTGATCCGTTTCACGCTGGGCGAGAGCGGGACTCCGCCACGTGGTGGGCTCGGTAGCATCAAGCACCGGCCGGGAGGCGCGCCGCACCTCCCCACCGCCGGTCGACGTCGCCGGAGGTGCCCCCATGAGTGCAGAGGCCACCAGCCCAGGTGCTCCCATCCGCAGGCGGGGCCGCCCCCGGATCGACCTCCGCAGGCTCGGCAGGGCCGCCCTCTTCGGCCCGGTCTCCCGCGACCGGCTCCCCGACGCCATCGCGCACGTCGTCGAGGCGCACCGGGCCCACCACCCCGACGCCGACCTCTCCGTGCTGCAGCGGGCCTACCTGCTCGCCGAGACCTCGCACCGGGGGCAGATGCGCAAGAGCGGCGAGCCCTACATCACCCATCCGCTCGCCGTCACTCTCATCCTCGCCGAGCTGGGCGCCGAGACCACCACGCTGACCGCCTCCCTGCTCCACGACACGGTCGAGGACACCGAGGTGACCCTCGACCAGGTGCGGGAACAGTTCGGCGAAGAGGTCTGCTACCTCGTCGACGGGGTCACCAAACTCGAGAAGGTCGACTACGGGGCCGCCGCCGAACCCGAGACCTTCCGCAAGATGCTGGTCGCCACCGGGGACGACGTCCGCGTCATGTCGATCAAGCTCGCCGACCGGCTGCACAACATGCGCACCCTCGGCGTGATGCGCCCCGAGAAACAGGCCAGGATCGCCAAAGTCACCCGCGACGTGCTGATCCCCCTCGCCGAACGGCTCGGCGTCCAGGCGCTCAAGACCGAGCTGGAGGACCTGGTCTTCGCCATCCTCCGTCCCGAGGAGTACGCCCGCACCGACGCGCTGATCGCCGCGGCGGCGGAAGGACCCGACCCCCTGGGAGCCACGGCGGAGAACATCGCCTCGGTCCTGCGGGAGGCGGGCATCTCCTCGGAGGTCATGGTCAGGCCCCGCCACTTCGTCTCCGTCCACCGCGTCCGGATCAAACGCGGCGAGCTGCGCGGCAGCGACTTCGGACGGGTCCTGGTGCTCGTCGGTGAGGACGCCGACTGCTACGCCGTCCTCGGTGAGCTGCACACCTGCTTCACACCGGTGATCTCCGAGTTCAAGGACTTCATCGCCGCCCCCAAGTTCAACCTGTACCAGTCGCTGCACACCGCGGTGGCCGGCCCGGACGGCGAGGTCGCCGAGATCCTCATCCGCACACACCGGATGCACAAGGTCGCCGAGGCCGGCGTCGTCGCCCTCGGCAATCCGTACGCCTCCGAGGGCGCCCCCCAGACCGCCGAACCGTCCGACGGCGAGCGCGCCGACCCCACCCGCCCCGGCTGGCTCTCCCGCCTCCTCCAGTGGCAGCAGTCCGCGCCCGACCCCGACACCTTCTGGACCACCCTGCGCGCCGACCTCGCCCAGGACCGCGAGATCACCGTCTTCCGCACGGACGGCGGCATGCTGGGCCTGCCCGCGGGCGCCAGCTGTGTCGACGCGGCCTACGCCCAGCACGGGGACGCGGCCCACGCCTGTATCGGGGCCCGGGTGAACGGCCGGCTGGCCACCCTCAGCACCGTCCTGAAGGACGGCGACACCGTGCAGCCGCTGCTGGCCGAGGACGCCGCGTCCGGCCCTTCGCCGGACTGGCTCGACCACGCGCGCACGCCCGCCGCCCGCATCGCCATCACCAGGTGGCTCGACGCCCACCCGCAGGCGGCGGAGACCGGGCAGCCGGGCGCACCGGCGGACCGCGATCCGCAGCCGGCCCCGCCCGCCGTGCCCGAGATCGCCAGGGCCCGTACCGCGACCGCCGTGGCCGAGCGGCCGGACGCGGCGGTACGGCTCGCCGGCTGCTGTACGCCCGTACCCCCCGACGAGGTCACCGGCTTCCCCGTACGCGGCGGCGCCGCCGTCACCGTGCACCGCCTGGAGTGTCCCGCGGTGGCCCGCATGAAGGCCGTCGGCCGGGCACCGGTCGCCGTCAGCTGGGGCGACGAGCAGGCGTGCCGGGTGACACTGGTCGCTGAATCGTTCGGCCGCCCCCGGCTGCTCGCCGACCTCACCGAGACGATCGCGCGGGCGGACGCGGCGGTCATCTCCGCCACCGTGGAGCCCCCGAGCGAACAGCGCGTACGGCACACCTACACGCTGCGGCTCCCGGACGCGGCCGGTCTGCCCGCGCTGATGCGCGCCATGCGCGAGGTGCCCGGCGTCTACGACGTGAGTCGCGCCCAGCATCCGGCCGGGGCGCTCTGAGGTCCGGGCCGTCAACCGCGTTCTCATTCGGGTGGCGCGGCGCGCGCCGCGCCCTTCGGGCCGGCCGGCGCTGATAGCCGTAGTCCATGCCGTTCCTCTTCCGCCGCTCGCGGGCCGCTCTGCTGGCCGCCGCGTCGGCCGCGCTCGTCGCCGCCACCCTGCCCGCCGACCCGGTGCCCCTCGGTATCGGCGACCCGCTCTTCCCGCACCTCGGCAACCCCGGATACGACGTGCTCGCGTACGACATCGGCCTCACCTACAAGGGCCGCAACGACGAGCCGCTGGACGCCGTCACCACCATCGACGCGCGGACGACCGAGCCGCTGGACCGGATCAACCTCGACTTCACCCGAGGCACCGTCCGCTCCGTCGCCGTCAACGGGCTGCGCGCCGCCTTCGAGACCGTGGGCGAGGACCTCGTCGTCCGCCCGGCGGGCCCCATCCCGGCCGGCATCCCCCTGCGCATCACCGTCCGCCACACCAGCGACCCGGGCGGTGAGCAGGACAGCGGCGGCTGGGTGCGCACTGCCGACGGGCTCGCCATGGCCAACCAGGCCGACGCCGGACACCGGGTCTTCCCGAGCAACGACCACCCGGCCGACAAGGCGTACTTCACCTTCCGTGTCACCGCGCCGAACGACCTGACCGTGGTGGCCAACGGGCTGCCCACCGGCCGCAGCCGCGACGGCGCCGGCACCACCTGGACCTACCGCACCCAACACCCCATGGCCACCGAACTGGCCCAGGTCAGCATCGGCGGATCGACCGTGGTGCGGCGTACCGGGCCGCACGGACTGCCGGTGCGCGACGTCGTACCGACGGCCGACCGCGACCGCGTGGAACCCTGGCTGAAGAGGACCCCCGGCCAGCTGGAGTGGATGGAGCGGCAGGTCGGCCCGTACCCGTTCGAGAACTACGGAATCCTCGTCGCCGACACCCGGACCGGGTTCGAGCTGGAGACCCAGACCCTCTCCCTGTTCGAGAAGCGCCTGTTCACCGACACGCGCTTCCCCGAGTGGTACGTCGAGTCGGTCATGGTCCACGAACTGGCCCACCAGTGGTTCGGCGACAGCGTCTCTCCGAAGTCCTGGTCCGACCTCTGGCTGAACGAGGGGCACGCCAGCTGGTACGAGGCGCGCTACACCGAGGACCGCATCGGCGCGCCCCTGGAGGCGCGCATGCGGAACGCCTACACCCGGTCGGATGACTGGCGTGCCGCCGGAGGCCCGCCCGGCCGGCCCGCGGCGCCGAAGCCCGGCCAGAAGATCAGCCTGTTCCGGCCGGTCGTCTACGACGGCAGCGCCCTCGTCCTGTACGCGCTGCGCCAGGAGATCGGACGCGACGCCTTCGACCGGCTCGAACGGCGCTGGGTGCACAAGCACCGCGACTCCAACGCCGCCACGGCCGATTTCGTCCGGCTCGCCTCGCAGGTGTCGGGACGCGACCTGACCGCGTTCTTCGACGGCTGGCTGTACGGGACGAAGACACCGCCCATGCCGGGGCACCCCGACTGGCACAGCGGTGCGCCGCACTCGTAAACCCGGGTGACGCCCCGCACGGACCGTGCCACTATCGACGGGTCGCCGCGGCGCCGGGGCGGAGGATTTCCGGGACGGGAATCATCCGGACAGGTCACGCGTTGTGACTGACACAAGCACTCCTATCGACGTAAGGATCCAATGACCTCCTCTTCTTCCCTTCCCCAGGACGCGCACAACGCGCAGAGTGCCACGGAGAACGCGACCGAGAGCCTCACCGAGGGCCTGCGGGCCGACGCCCTGATGGAAGAGGACGTCGCCTGGAGCTTCGAGATCGACGGAGAGCGGGACGGCGAACAGCTGGACCGCTCGGAGCGGGCCGCGCTGCGACGCGTGGCCGGACTCTCCACCGAGCTCGAGGACGTCACCGAGGTCGAGTACCGACAGCTCCGCCTGGAGCGTGTGGTGCTCGTCGGTGTCTGGACCTCGGGCACCGTGCAGGACGCGGAGAATTCGCTCGCCGAGCTTGCGGCGCTCGCCGAGACGGCCGGAGCCCAGGTGCTCGACGCCGTCTTCCAGCGCCGTGACAAGCCCGACCCGGCCACGTACATCGGGTCCGGCAAGGCGCTCCAACTGCGTGACCTCGTCGTCGAGACCGGGGCCGACACCGTCGTCTGCGACGGTGAGCTCAGCCCCGGCCAGCTGATCCACCTCGAAGACGTCGTCAAGGTCAAGGTGGTCGACCGGACCGCCCTGATCCTCGACATCTTCGCCCAGCACGCCAAGTCCCGCGAGGGCAAGGCGCAGGTGTCCCTGGCGCAGATGCAGTACATGCTGCCGAGGCTCCGCGGCTGGGGCCAGTCGCTGTCCCGCCAGATGGGCGGTGGCGGTACCAGCGGTGGTGGCGGCATGGCGACCCGTGGTCCCGGTGAGACCAAGATCGAGACCGACCGGCGTCGCATCCGCGAGAAGATGGCGAAGATGCGCCGGGAGATCGCGGAGATGAAGACCGGCCGCGACCTCAAGCGCCAGGAACGCCGGCGCAACAAGGTCCCCTCGGTCGCCATCGCCGGCTACACCAACGCGGGCAAGTCCTCGCTCCTCAACCGCCTCACCGGGGCGGGCGTGCTCGTGGAGAACGCCCTGTTCGCCACCCTGGACCCGACCGTGCGCCGGGCCGAGACACCGAGCGGCCGGATCTACACGCTCGCCGACACCGTCGGGTTCGTACGGCATCTGCCGCACCACCTCGTCGAGGCGTTCCGTTCCACCATGGAGGAGGTCGGCGAGTCCGATCTCATCCTGCACGTGGTGGACGGCGCGCACCCGGTGCCGGAGGAGCAGCTCGCCGCCGTACGCGAGGTGATCCGCGAGGTCGGGGCGACGGACGTCCCCGAGATCGTCGTGATCAACAAGGCGGACGCGGCGGACCCGCTGGTCCTCCAGCGCCTCCTGCGCAACGAGAAGCACGCCATCGCGGTCTCCGCGCGCACCGGCGCCGGGATCGACGAGCTGCTCGCCCTGATCGACAGCGAGCTGCCCCGTCCGTCGGTCTCGGTCGAGGCGCTCGTGCCGTACACCCAGGGCGGACTCGTCTCCCGGGTGCACGCCGAGGGCGAAGTGGTCTCCGAGGAGCACACCTCGGAGGGCACGCTGATCAAGGCGCGGGTCAACGAGGAGCTGGCCTCCGAGCTGGCCGCGTTCGTCCCCGCGGTGCACTGAGCCGCGCCGCGCCGGAACAACCGGAGGCCCGTTCCCTCGCGAGGGAACGGGCCTCCGGCCGTGGTGCCGACGACATCCCTACCGGGCGCCGTACTTGTCGCTCCCCCCGTGCTTCTTGAGCTTGTCGGCCAGGTCGGCGGGGATGCCGCCGCTTTTCTCGGTGCCGCCGGACGCGGAGGCGGACGCGGTGGCAGCCGGCTTGTCGGCGCCCTCGTCCTCGGTCGGGCCGCAGGCCGTGACGGTCAGCGCGCTCGCGGCGACCAGACCGGTCGCGGCGAGCAAGGGACGTATGGAACGCATGAAAGGGAATCCCCCTGGATTCTGCACAATCGGTGTCCGCGCGCCAGAGGCCCCCGAAGCGGACCGTGCCGCTCCGGGGGCCTCTGACCTCTGCCCGGCCGCGCCCCTGCGGGCGCGGCCCCGTTGTTACTTCTCCGCGTACTTCTTGCTGACCGAGTCGTAGACGCCCTTGGCCTCCTTGCCGAAGCGCGGTCCGGCGAGCCAGCCCGCCGTCACCGGGCCGATGGAGGTGTTCGAGACCAGCGCGGGCTTGCCGTCCTGGCCGGTGGCGACCCAGCCGCCGCCGGAGGAACCGCCGGTCATCGAGCAGCCGATGCGGTACATCGTCGGGTCGGCCTGGGCGAGGGAGAGACGGCCCGGCTTGTCCTGGCACTGGAACATCTTCTGGCCGTCGTACGGGGCCGCCGCCGGGAAGCCGGTGGCCGTCATGCCGGAGATCTTGGGCACGGCCGGAGCGTTGAACTCGACCGGCAGGGCCGAGCCGACCGTCTCCTCCAGGGACTTGCCGCCGGCGCCCTCCTCGGGCGTGACGTGCAGCACGGCGAAGTCGTACGGGGCGCCCAGGCCACCGACCGACGCACCCTGGTCGATCCACTGCTGCGAGGTCTGCGCCCAGGTGCCCCACCAGATGCCGTAGGGGGCGACCTTCTCCTTCGGCGGGTTGTCGCGCAGCTCGGCCGTCGACAGACCGCTGTTGTTGTACGAGGGGACGAAGGCGATGTTGCGGTACCAGCCGCCCTTCTTGCCCGCGTGCACGCAGTGGCCGGCCGTCCACACCATGTTGGACTTGCCGGGGTGCGCAGGGTCCTTCACCACGGTCGCCGAGCAGACCATCGAGCCCTCGGGGCCGTCGAAGAACAGCTTGCCCGACTCCGGGGCGTTGTCGTGGTACGGCGTCTTCACGCCCACGGCCCGGACCGGCGCGGGCGTCGGGTCCGTCACACCCTCGTCGCCCGAGATGTCGTTGTCGACAGGCTTCTCCGGCGGCTTGTCCGCGTCCCGCATGCGGTCCGGGTCCCAGAGGCCCGCGATGATCGGGTTGATGTAGTCCTTGGCCTCACGCAGCCACTTGTCCTTGTCCCAGTTCTTCCACTCGCCGTTCTTCCACTTGTCGACGTCGATCCCGTGTTCCTTGAGCCGGTCCTTCAGATCGTCCGGAAGGGAGATCTTGCCGTCCGACGTCGCACCCGCCGAGCTGCTGCTCGGCTCGGCGTTGGCGTCGTCCTCGGTCGGCCCGCAGGCGGTGGCCGTGAGCGCGAGCACGGCGGCGAACGCGGCGGTGGCGAGCACGGGGGAGGAGGCGCGACGCGCACTTCCCCGGCGGCGTGCGGTGTTTCCTGGTCGAATGAGACGCATCTGCTGATCCCCCTGGGACTTCGTAACTCAACGCTTCCGTACTGCACTTGCGCGCGACGCACCGCATGGTGCCCCGAACGGGCAGGTGCGCGGCGGCCTTCGGGAGGTGCCCGAGCCCGGCGCGGCCCCCCACTATGCCGGTGCCGCTGTCGGCGGTGCGCGGCAGGGTTGCGCCCCGCAAGGATCTTCGGATTTACCCGTGATCCTTTGCCCCCTCGGTCGTTGGTACGTCCGGGGGCACGGAGACAGCGTTCACCCTCGCAGGCCGTCCTTGCGAAATCGTACTGACGTGCAACGCAACTGTTACAGCGGGAGGATCAAGAGCCGTGGCCGTGACCGAACCAGCTCCGGCGCCACCCCTGGCCGCCCACGAAGGCATCCTGCGCCGCCAGTCGCTGCGCGAATCGGCCGCCCGTACCTACGCCAGGTCGCTGCCGATCGTGCCGGTGCGGGCCCGGGGACTGACCATCGAGGGCGCGGACGGGCGGCGCTATCTCGACTGCCTGTCCGGGGCGGGGACGTTGGCGCTCGGCCACAACCACCCGGTCGTCCTGGAGGCGATCAAGAAGGTCATCGACTCGGGTGCCCCACTGCATGTGCTGGACCTCGCGACCCCCGTCAAGGACGCCTTCACCACGGAGCTCTTCGCCACCCTGCCGCGGCAGTTCGCCGACAACGCCCGCATCCAGTTCTGCGGTCCCGCCGGTACGGACGCGGTCGAGGCGGCGTTCAAGCTCGTCCGCGCCGCCACCGGCCGGAGCGGTCTGCTGGCCTTCACCGGCGCCTACCACGGCATGACGGCGGGCGCCCTCGCCGCTTCCGGCGGCGCCGAGGACGTACGGGTGACCAGGCTGCCGTTCCCGCAGGACTACCGCTGTCCCTTCGGCATCGGCGGCGAAGCCGGAGCGCGGACCGCCGCCCGCTGGACCGAGAGCCTGCTGGACGACCCCAAGAGCGGGACGCCCGCACCCGCCGGAATGATCCTCGAACCGGTCCAGGGCGAGGGCGGGGTCAACCCCGCGCCGGACGGCTGGATGCGCCGGATGCGGGAGATCACCGAGACCCGGTCCATCCCGCTGATCGCCGACGAGGTGCAGACCGGCGTAGGCCGGACCGGTGCCTTCTGGGCCGTCGAGCACAGCGGGATCGTGCCCGACGTGATGGTGCTGTCCAAGGCCATCGGCGGCTCCCTCCCGCTCGCCGTGATCGTGTACCGCTCCGAGCTCGACACCTGGCAGCCCGGCGCCCACGCAGGCACCTTCCGCGGCAACCAGCTTGCCATGGCCGCCGGCACCGCCACCCTCGCGTACGTCCGGGAGAACGGCCTCGCCGAGCGGGCCGGGGCCCTCGGCGACCGCATGCTGACGAGCCTCAGGTCGCTCGCCGCCGACCACCCGTGCATCGGTGACGTCCGGGGGAGGGGCCTGATGATCGGCGTGGAGATCGTCGACCCCGAAGCCCGACCGTCGGGCACCGGCACCGAGCCGCCACCCGACCCGGTCCTCGCCGTCGCCCTCCAGCAGGAGTGCCTGAGCCGCGGCCTCATCGTCGAACTCGGCGGCCGCCACTCCACCGTCGTACGCCTGCTCCCGCCCCTCACGCTCACCGACGAACAGGCGACGGCGGTCGTCGACCGCCTCGCCGACGCCCTGGCAGCCGCGGAGCGCTCACCGCACCGCCGCCTGCCGACCGGATCGATCCGCTGACCCCGGACACCAGCACAGGAAGACCGCCGTGAACCCCACCCCCGCGCCCGAGGCCGACGGCCCTCCCCCCAGCCACCTCCCCGAGGCCGACACCCCCGGTCAACTCGCCGTCGAGGCGACGACCGTGCCGCGCCAGAAGGAGACACCGCACGGGCTGTGGCACACGTCGAGGCCGGCTTCCCCGGCCCCGGCGGCGACAAACCCGGACGAGGCGACCGATTCCGCCGACCCCCTGGACCATCCCGACCCGCTCCGCGCCGCCGACACGGCCGGCGTCGAGAACCTGCTGCGCTGCTGGGTCCGGGAGAGCGACCTGCCCCGGCCCGCGGGGGAGACCCTGCGCATCCCGCTCCCCGCGAGCGGCACCGCGCTCCTCGTCCCGGTCCTCCACTGGTCCCCCACGGGCTGGCACCGCTTCGGGCCGCCCGCCCTGGAGCAGGCGCCCGCCACCGCGCCCACCGCCGACGCCGTCACCGTGGCCGCGCTGCTCGGCCGGGAGGCCGGCCACCACGACGGCGCCGACATGGCCGGCCGGGTCGCCGACTCCGTACGGCGCACCGCCGCGTTCATCGACGAACGGCGCCGCCGGCCCCACACCCCCGACGAGGCGGACCTCTTCCTCACCGCCGAACAGTCGCTCCTGCTCGGCCACCCGCTGCATCCCTCGCCCAAGAGCAGGGAAGGGCTCACCGACGCCGAAACGCGCCTCTACTCACCCGAGTTGCACGGTTCCTTCCCGCTCCACTGGATGGCCGCCGACCGCGCCGTACTGGCGACCGACTCCGCGTGGACCGATCAGGGCCGTCCCGTCTCCGCCGCCGACCTCGTCGCCCGGCACGCCCAGGGCCTGCTCTTCCCCGAACACGCCGCGCTCATTCCCCTCCACCCCTGGCAGGCCCGTGAGCTGCGGAGCAGGCCCGAGGTCGCCGCCCTGCTCGACTCCGGCCTCCTCCACGACCTCGGCCCGTACGGCGCGCCCTGGCACCCCACCTCGTCGGTGCGCACCGTGCACCGGCCGGGCGCCGACCTGATGCTGAAGCTCTCCCTCGGCGTCCGCATCACCAACTCCCGCCGGGAGAACCTCCGCAAGGAGCTCCATCGGGGCGTCGAGGTCCACCGGCTGCTCCGCACCGGCCTCGCCCGCCAGTGGCACGCAGTGCACCCCGGCTTCGACATCGTGCGCGACCCCGCCTGGCTCGCCGTCGACACCCCGGACGGCGCGCCCGTGCACGGCCTGGACGTCATGCTGCGGCACAACCCCTTCGAGCGGTACGACGACGCGGTCTGCATCGCCGGACTCACCGCCCCACGCCCCTGGCCGGGCCGGACGGGCCTCTACTCCCGCCTCGCCGACGTCGTCCACCGCCTCGCCGCGGCCACCGGGCGGACCACGACGGCGGTCGCCGCCGAGTGGTTCCTGCGCTACCTGGAACGCGTCGTGAACCCGGTGCTCTGGCTCGACGCCCATGCCGGTGTCGCGCTCGAAGCCCACCAGCAGAACACCCTGGTCCTGCTCGACGCCGACGGCTGGCCCGCCGGCGGCCGTTACCGTGACAATCAGGGCTATTACTTCCGCGAATCCCACCGCGCGGCGCTCGACCGCAGGCTCCCCGGCATCGGAAAGGTCAGCGACACCTTCGTCTCCGACGCCGTCACGGACGAACGCTTCGCCTACTACCTCGGCATCAACAACGTATTCGGACTGATCGGGGCGTTCGGCGCCCAGCGGCTCGCCGACGAGCAGATGCTCCTGGACGCGTTCCGCCGCTTCCTGAAGTCGGCGAGCGAACTGGGTTCGCCGTTCCCCGCCCACCTGCTCCAAAACCCGCGCCTGCGCTGCAAGGCCAACATGCTGACCCGTCTCCACGGACTCGATGAACTCGTCGGTCCCGTGGACACCCAGTCCGTTTACGTCACCATCACCAATCCCCTGCACGGCTGAGCGCGGGGGCTAGAGCTGATCGCCGAAGACCGGTCGTTGGCAGCTGGATCGACAGCCGGTCGTCGATAGCCGGATATCGACAGCCGGTCGTCGAGAGCCGAGAAAGGAGCGCCGCCCGTGTCTCCGCCCGACGCGCACGCCGGTTCCGTCCTGACGGCGGACTGGGCCCCCGTGACCACACCGGCCGGGGAGTTCCAGCTCGTTCCGGTGCACCCGGAGCGGGATCTCGCGACGATCAGCCGCTGGATGAACGACCCCGTCGTCGCCGCCTTCTGGGAGCTGGCCGGCGACGAGAGCGTCATGGCCCGGCACCTCGCCCCCCAGCTCGACGGCGCCAGTCACAGCACCCCGTGCGTCGGGGTGCTGTCGGGCACGCCCATGAGCTACTGGGAGCTCTACCGCGCCGACCTCGACCCGCTCGCCCGCCACTACCCGGCCCGGCCGCACGACATGGGCGTCCACCTCCTCATCGGCGAAGGACGCCGCCGGGGCCGCGGCACCGGCACGACGCTGCTGCGTGCCGTGACCGATCTCGTGCTCGGCCACGTCCCCTTCTGCACCCGGGTCGTGGCCGAGCCCGACATCCGCAACGTCCCGTCCGTCTCCGCCTTCCTGAGCGCCGGATTTCGCTTCTCCGCCGAGATCGAACTCCCGGAGAAGCGGGCCGCGCTGATGATCCGCGACCGAGCCCACCGCAGCCAGCCATGAACGCTTCCCTCATCCGCCCGCACCGCTCGAACCCCATCGGTTCCCTCCCGAGGAGTCCCCGTGCCGAAATACCCTGCGCACCACGACGCAACGGAGCCGCCCGCACTGCTCAGCACCCCCGAACTGAACCGCACCGCCTGGGACCGGGCCGCCTCCCGGATGCTCGCGAAGATGCTCGGTGAATTCGCCTACGAGGAAGTCATCGAGCCGGCTCCACGAACCGCCGGCGGCAGCACGTACACCCTGCCGCTGGACGACGGCGGCAGCATCACCTTCACCGCCCGGCGCGGTGTGTACGGGAGCTGGCGGGTGGACCCCGACTCGATCCGGGCAGCGGACTGCGCGGCCACGGAGAGTGCCTTCGTACGCGAGGAGGGCAGTGTCCCCTTCCGTGATCCGCTGCTGTTCCTCACCCGGGCCCGCCGCCTCCTCGGCCTCGACGGCGCCACGCTCGGCCACCTGGTCCGCGAGCTGACCCACACGCTCGCCGCGGACGCCCGCCTGGACCACACCGCGCTCACAGCAGCGGAGCTGGCCGGCCTCGGCTACGCGGAACTGGAGGGCCACCAGACCGGCCACCCCTGGATCGTCGCCAACAAGGGCCGCCTGGGCTTCTCCGCCACCGACGCCTCCCGCTACGCCCCCGAGGCCCGCGAGCCGGTCCGGCTGCCCTGGCTCGCCGTCTCCCACCGGATCGCCGAGTACCGGGGCGTGCCCGCTCTGGCCACCCCGGACCGGCTCTACGCACAGGAGCTCGACCCGGACGTCCGCGCGGCCTTCGCGGACATCCTGCGCGGCCGCGGCCTCGACCCGGACGGCTATCACTTCCTGCCCGTCCACCCCTGGCAGTGGGACGAGTGGATCGTGCCGCTGTTCGCCCCGGCCATCGCCGCCGGCGAGATCGTGCCGTTGCCCGCCGACCCGGACGTACGGCTGCCGCAGCAGTCCATCCGTACGTTCGCCAACATCGCGCGGCCCGACCGGCACACGGTCAAGCTCCCGCTCTCGATCCTCAACACCCTGGTCTGGCGCGGGCTGCCGACCGAGCGCACCGTCGCCGCGCCCGCCGTCACCGGCTGGGTGCAGGGGCTGCGCGACAACGACCCGTTCCTGCGGGACACCTGCGGCGTGATCCTGCTCGGCGAGGTCGCCTCGGTCACCGTCGAGCACCCGCTGTACGACCACCTCCCCGAGGCGCCGTACCAGTTCAAGGAGATCCTCGGGGCGATCTGGCGCGAGCCCCTGCCGCCGCGCCTGGCACCGGGCGAGCGTGCCCGTACCCTCGCGTCCCTGCTGCACACCGACCCGCGGGGACGGGCCTTCACCGCCGAACTGGTCGCCCGCTCCGGACTGGCGCCCACCGTCTGGCTGTCCCGGCTCTTCGCCGCCCTGCTGCCGCCACTCCTGCACTTCCTCTACCGCTACGGCACCGTCTTCTCCCCGCACGGCGAGAACGCGATCGTGGTCTTCGACGAGCAGGACGTGCCCGTGCGCCTCGCGATCAAGGACTTCGTGGACGACGTCAACGTCAGCGCGCAGCCGCTCCCCGAGCACGACACCATGCCGGAGGACGTGCGCCGCGTCCTGCTGACCGAGGAGCCGGCCTTCCTCACCCAGTTCATCCACTCCGGCCTCTTCACCGGGGTCTTCCGCTTCCTCTCCCCGCTCTGCGAGGAACAGCTGGGCGTCCCCGAGGGCGAATTCTGGTCACTCGTGCGGGCGGAGATTCTGCGCCACCACGCCCGGTTCCCGGAGCTGAAGGAACGGTTCGAGATGTTCGACATGCTGACCCCGCGCATCGACCGCCTCTGTCTCAACCGCAACCGCCTGCACCTGGACGGCTACCGCGACCGGCCGGTACGCCCGCACGCGGCGGTCCACGGCAGCGTGGCCAACCCGCTCCACCTCCCCGCGTGAGGCCGGGAGTGGCCGCCGATGTCAGTCGCGACCCGTAGGCTGGCCGGGCTATGACGAAGCCATCCCTCCCTGAGCTCCTGCACGCCGCCGTGACCGCCGTCGGCGGTACGGAGAGGCCCGGCCAGGCCGCCATGGCGACCGCCGTCGCCGAGGCCGTGGACGACCAATCCCACCTCCTCGTCCAGGCCGGCACGGGGACGGGCAAGTCGCTCGGCTACCTGGTGCCGGCCGTGGCCCACGGCGAGCGCGTCGTCGTGGCCACGGCGACGCTGGCCCTCCAGCGCCAGCTCGTGGAGCGGGACCTGCCGCGCACGGTGGACGCGCTGCATCCGCTGCTGCGCCGCCGCCCCCAGTTCGCGATGCTCAAGGGCCGGTCGAACTACCTCTGCCTGCACCGGCTCCACGAGGGCGTGCCGCAGGACGAGGAGGAGGGGCTGTTCGACCAGTTCGAGGCGGCGGCTCCGTCCAGCAAGCTCGGCCAGGACCTGCTGCGCATGCGCGACTGGGCCGACGAGACGGAGACGGGCGACCGGGACGACCTCACCCCCGGCGTCTCGGACCGGGCCTGGGCCCAGATCTCGGTCTCCTCGCGGGAGTGCCTGGGCGCGAGCAAGTGCGCGTACGGGGCGGAGTGCTTCGCCGAGCAGGCCCGGGAGCGGGCGAAGCTCGCCGATGTGGTGGTCACCAACCACGCGCTCCTGGCGATCGACGCCATCGAGGGTGCCCCGGTGCTCCCGCAGCACGAGGTGCTGATCGTCGACGAGGCCCACGAGCTGGTCTCCCGGGTCACCGGTGTGGCGACCGGTGAGCTCACCCCGGGCCAGGTCAACCGAGCGGTGCGCCGCGCCGCGAAGCTGGTCAACGAGAAGGCGGCCGACGCGCTGCAGACCGCCTCCGAGGGCTTCGAGCGGGTGATGGAGCTGGCGCTCCCCGGCCGCCTGGAGGAGGTGCCGGAGGACCTGGGGTACGCGCTGATGGCCCTGCGGGACGCCGCGCGCACGGTGATCTCCGCCATCGGCTCCACGCGGGACAAGTCCGTCCAGGACGAGGACGCGGTCCGCAAGCAGGCGCTGGCCTCGGTCGAATCCATCCACGCCGTCGCCGAACGCATCACGCAGGGGTCCGAGTACGACGTTGTCTGGTACGAGCGGCACGACCGGTTCGGCGCCTCGGTCCGCGTCGCTCCGCTCTCCGTCTCCGGGCTGCTGCGCGAGAAGCTGTTCTCCGAACGCTCCGTCGTCCTGACCTCGGCCACGCTCAAGCTCGGCGGCGACTTCAACGGCGTGGGCGCCTCCCTGGGGCTCGCCCCGGAGGGCACCGCCGGTGAGGACGTCCCGCAGTGGAAGGGCCTGGACGTCGGCTCGCCATTCGACTACCCGAAGCAGGGCATCCTGTACGTCGCCCGGCATCTGGCGACCCCGGGCCGGGAGGGCTCCCGCACGGACATGCTGGACGAGCTGTCCGAGCTGGTGGAGGCGGCCGGCGGGCGCACGCTTGGGCTGTTCTCCTCCATGCGGGCGGCCAAGGCGGCCGCTGAGGAGCTGCGCGGCCGTCTGGACAAGCCGATCCTCCTCCAGGGCGAGGAGACGCTGGGCGAGCTGATCAAGAACTTCGCGGCAGACCCGGAGACCTGCCTCTTCGGCACGCTCTCGCTCTGGCAGGGCGTCGATGTGCCGGGTCCGAGCTGTCAGCTGGTGGTCATGGACCGCATCCCGTTCCCCCGCCCCGACGACCCGCTGATGAGCGCGCGCCAGAAGGCGGTCGAGGAGGCCGGGGGCAACGGCTTCATGGCGGTGGCCGCCACGCATGCCGCGCTGCTGATGGCCCAGGGCGCCGGCCGTCTCGTACGGGCCACTGCGGACAAGGGCGTCGTCGCGGTGCTCGACCCGCGCCTGGCCAACGCCCGGTACGGCAGCTATCTGCGGGCCTCGCTGCCCGGATTCTGGTACACCACGGACCGCAATCAGGCCCGTCGCTCCCTCGCCGCGATCGACGCGGCGGCCAAGGCCGACGGACGGTAGCCCTCGGCGACGTACCCGAACCGCCAAGGGCGTATGCACAGACAAGGGCCCCGAGGCCGGCGCTGAGCCGGACCCGGGGCCCTTGTTGCCAGAGAGTGCGGGGCTCAGACCCGGCGCAGCACCGCGACGACCTTGCCGAGGATCGTCGCCTCGTCGCCGGGGATCGGCTGGTACGCGGCGTTGTGGGGGAGCAGCCAGACGTGGCCGTCCTCGCGCTTGAAGCGCTTCACGGTGGCCTCGCCGTCCAGCATGGCGGCCACGATGTCGCCGTTCTCCGCGACGGGCTGGCGCCGGACCGTGACCCAGTCGCCGTCACAGATCGCCGCCTCGATCATCGAGTCCCCGACGACCTTCAGCACGAAGAGCTCGCCGTCGCCGACCAGCTGGCGGGGGAGCGGGAAGACGTCCTCCACGGACTCCTCGGCGAGGATCGGCCCGCCTGCGGCGATCCGGCCCACCAGCGGCACGTACGAAGCGGCGGGCTTGCCCGTGGTGTCCGTCGGCTGGGTGCTCGGCTGGTCGGAGCCGCGCACCTCGTAGGCCCGGGGGCGGTGCGGGTCCCGGCGGAGGAAGCCCTTGCGCTCCAGGGCCATCAGCTGATGGGCGACCGAGGAGGTGCTGGAGAGTCCCACGGCCTGACCGATCTCCCGCATCGACGGCGGGTAGCCGCGCCGCTGCACGGAATCCCGGATGACCTCGATCACCCGTCGCTGCCGGTCCGTGAGCCCCGAGCTGTCGGCCCGGATCCCGGGAGGTCGTCCGGGGAGCGAGCGCGCTGGGCGCCCGGGCTCCGGGCCCTCCGTGTTCGTGACTGAGTCATTCATGGCATGCACCGGCTCGAGTCGGCTCTGGGAGCGGTCCTGGGCAGTGATGATGGCACTGTCTGCGGTGGTGGTCACGTCGGCGGCCCCTCTCGAATGGTCTCCCTGGCTGGCACAACGGTAGTAGCTTTCGAAAGGTTGCGCCAAACACACGTTCGAGTGAAAAACGAATAAAAGACTGTCGGGGCTTCGCTGCGGGGTGTATGAGGCTGCGTACAGTGCGCGACGCGGCGGGCTCCGCCACTCTCCGGGCGAGCGGTGGTGGCGGTCTCCGACGGTATCCCCGAGGGGTGCCCGGGGTGCACGCGGGGGTGGCCGCCCGGTCGTCCGTCGTCCGGGTGCTTCCCGTACCCTCTTGGTCGGCCGTACGCTGCCTCCCGGCCGCCCTCCGGCGCGACACGCGCTTAGGGCCAAATGCGCGGCCGAACCCAAGATCTAGTGGTTGGATTGTTTCGACCGCCCAGAAGTTGTGGTCCCCCGTCCATCGGGGGTGTGGTCATCGCCTATGCTTAAGACCGCTTCGAGGGCCCCCTACCGGGCCTGAAGAGGCTATTCAGTCGTGCTGTGAAGGAGGGTTGGGAGCCATGCACTGCCCCTTCTGCAGGCACCCCGACAGCCGGGTCGTCGACAGTCGCACCACCGACGACGGGACCTCGATCCGCCGGCGCCGCCAGTGCCCCGACTGCTCTCGCCGCTTCACCACGGTGGAGACCTGTTCGCTCATGGTGGTCAAGCGCAGCGGCGTGACCGAGCCCTTCAGTCGCACCAAGGTCATCTCGGGTGTGCGCAAGGCGTGTCAGGGGCGGCCCGTCACCGAGGACGCCCTCGCCAAACTCGGCCAGCGGGTCGAGGAGGCGGTGCGCGCGACCGGCAGCGCGGAGCTGACCACGCACGACGTGGGCCTGGCCATCCTCGGCCCCCTGCAGGAACTCGACCTCGTCGCCTACCTGCGGTTCGCGTCCGTGTACCGGGCGTTCGACAGCCTCGAAGACTTCGAGGCCGCCATTACGGAACTCCGTGAGCGGCGGCCCCCCGTGGAGGAAAGCGGGAGCGGCGAGACCCTGGTGGTCCCCGTTCCCGCCGTCGCCGCCGACTGAGCGGCAGCCGTCGTCCGCGCCGATCCGGGGATCGGGCGGGCCGGCACCAGGACCTTGCTCCGGGCGACGTATGACGAATACGGCGGCCGAAGCACCAGACACACACTGTGCCCGGGGAAGTTCTCGGCACTTCAGGGCGTTTTTGCCCACATATGGGAGGCGGCATGACAGAGACGGCGAGCGGCCCGGCACGGGGTTCCCGCAGCAAGGGGACCAAGTCGACTGCGTCCAAGCAGGGCCTGCGTATCGAGCGCATCCACACCACCCCCGGCGTGCATCCGTACGACGAGGTGTCCTGGGAGCGCCGTGACGTCGTCATGACCAACTGGCGCGACGGCTCGATCAACTTCGAGCAGCGTGGCGTCGAGTTCCCCGACTTCTGGTCGGTGAACGCGGTCAACATCGTCACCAGCAAGTACTTCCGGGGCGCTGTCGGCACCCCGCAGCGCGAGACCGGTCTGCGGCAGCTGATCGACCGGATCGTCAAGACGTACCGGAAGGCAGGCGAGGACTACCAGTACTTCGCCTCCCCCGCCGACGCGGAGATCTTCGAGCACGAGCTGGCGTACGCCCTCCTGCACCAGGTCTTCAGCTTCAACTCCCCGGTGTGGTTCAACGTCGGCACGCCCCAGCCGCAGCAGGTCTCCGCCTGCTTCATCCTGGCCGTCGACGACTCCATGGAGTCGATCCTCGACTGGTACAAGGAAGAGGGCATGATCTTCAAGGGCGGCTCCGGTGCCGGCCTGAACCTCTCCCGTATCCGTTCCTCCAAGGAACTCCTCTCCTCCGGCGGCAACGCCTCCGGTCCCGTCTCCTTCATGCGGGGCGCCGACGCCTCCGCCGGAACCATCAAGTCCGGTGGCGCCACCCGCCGTGCGGCCAAGATGGTCATCCTCGACGTCGACCACCCCGACATCGAGAACTTCATCGAGACCAAGGTGAAGGAGGAGGAGAAGATCCGCGCCCTGCGCGACGCGGGCTTCGACATGGACCTGGGCGGGGACGACATCACGTCCGTCCAGTACCAGAACGCCAACAACTCGGTCCGCGTGAACAACGAGTTCATGAAGGCCGTGGAGTCCGGCGGCAAGTTCGGGCTGCGCGCCCGGATGACCGGCGACGTCATCGAAGAGGTCGAGGCCAAGTCCCTCTTCCGCAAGATGGCCGAGGCCGCGTGGGCCTGCGCCGACCCGGGCATCCAGTACGACGACACGATCAACCACTGGCACACCTGCCCCGAGTCCGGCCGGATCAACGGCTCGAACCCGTGCAGCGAGTACATGCACCTGGACAACACCTCGTGCAACCTCGCCTCGCTGAACCTGATGAAGTTCCTCAAGGACGACGGCAAGGGCAACCAGTCCTTCGAGTCCGAGCGCTTCGCCAAGGTCGTCGAGCTGGTCATCACCGCGATGGACATCTCCATCTGCTTCGCCGACTTCCCGACCGAGAAGATCGGCGAGAACACCCGCGCCTTCCGGCAGCTCGGCATCGGCTACGCCAACCTCGGCGCCCTGCTGATGGCGACCGGCCATGCGTACGACAGCGACGGCGGCCGCGCGCTCGCCGGCGCCATCACCTCACTGATGACCGGCACCTCGTACAAGCGCTCCGCCGAGCTGGCCGCCGTCGTCGGCCCGTACGACGGCTACGCCCGCAACGCCGAGCCGCACCAGCGCGTCATGAAGCAGCACGCCGACGCCAACGCAGTGGCCGTCCACGCCGACGACCTGGACAACCCGATCTGGGCCGCCGCGACGGAGGCCTGGCAGGACGTGATCCGGCTCGGCGCGAAGAACGGTTTCCGTAACGCGCAGGCCTCGGTCATCGCGCCCACCGGCACCATCGGTCTCGCGATGTCCTGCGACACCACCGGCCTTGAGCCCGACCTCGCCCTGGTCAAGTTCAAGAAGCTGGTCGGCGGCGGCTCGATGCAGATCGTCAACGGCACCGTCCCGCAGGCCCTGCGCCGCCTGGGCTACCAGGAGGAGCAGATCGAGGCGATCGTCGCCCACATCGCCGAGAACGGCAATGTGATCGACGCCCCCGGCCTGAAGACCGAGCACTACGAGGTCTTCGACTGTGCGATGGGTGAGCGTTCCATCTCCGCGATGGGTCACGTCCGCATGATGGCGGCCATCCAGCCGTGGATCTCCGGCGCGCTCTCCAAGACGGTGAACCTGCCGGAGACGGCCACCGTCGAGGACGTCGAGGAGGTCTACTTCGAGGCGTGGAAGATGGGCGTCAAGGCGCTCGCGATCTACCGCGACAACTGCAAGGTCGGCCAGCCCCTCTCCGCCAAGACCAAGGAGAAGGAGAAGGAGGCAGTCACGGCCAAGGCCGAGGACACCATCCGTACCGCGGTCGAGAAGGTCGTCGAGTACCGGCCGGTCCGCAAGCGTCTGCCCAAGGGCCGGCCCGGCATCACCACCTCCTTCACGGTGGGCGGCGCCGAGGGCTACATGACCGCCAACTCCTACCCGGACGACGGCCTGGGCGAGGTGTTCCTGAAGATGTCCAAGCAGGGTTCGACCCTCGCGGGCATGATGGACGCCTTCTCCATCGCGGTCTCGGTCGGCCTTCAGTACGGCGTCCCGCTGGAGACGTACGTCTCGAAGTTCACCAACATGCGCTTCGAGCCGGCCGGCATGACGGACGACCCGGACGTGCGGATGGCGCAGTCGATCGTCGACTACATCTTCCGCCGCCTGGCGCTGGACTTCCTGCCCTTCGAGACCCGCTCGGCGCTCGGCATCCACTCCGCCGAGGAGCGTCAGCGCCACCTCGACACCGGCTCCTACGAGCCGACGTTCGAGGAGGAGCAGCTGGAGGCCGAGACGCTGGCCCAGACCGCCCCGGTGCGGACGGAGACGCTGAAGGCGGTCGCCCCGGTCCAGGAGACCGAGAAGGCCGAGCCGCGGACGGCACACACCTCGGCGGAGCTCGTCGAGATGCAGCTCGGTATCAGCGCGGACGCGCCGCTGTGCTTCTCCTGCGGTACGAAGATGCAGCGCGCGGGCTCCTGCTACATCTGCGAGGGCTGCGGCTCGACCAGCGGCTGCAGCTGAGCGGTGAAACCGGTGTCGTGAGGCACCACGAGTGACAACGAGTGCGGGCAGGTCTTCCCCGGAAGACCTGCCCGCACTCCTGTTTCCGTACCGGCGGCGCCTACGCGCCGAACGCGCGGCCGCCCATCGCGGCGGCGAACTCGTCGGGGTCGCCGTCGAAGCCCCGGACGGCGCCGTGGAAGTGCCAGCCGCCGGAGTCTTCCCGTACGAATTCGGCCACGACGGCCGCGGTGGCGGCGCCCACCGCGGAGAAGTCGTCCTCGGCCAGCGTCGTGTAGCCCTCGCGGATCTGGACCCCGGTGCTCTCTATGGCCCCGAACGTCTTGCGGCCGTCGCGCTGCTGGATGGCGACGCCGACGACCACCCGGGCGTAGGCGTCCGACAGCCGGTCCAGTTCCAGCGTCATCACCTCGTCGTAGCCGAGCCCCTGCCCCGTCCTGCTGTCACGGTTGAGCGTGATCGTGCCGTCGGGCGCCCGGCTGTCGAAGTGCACGAGGTACGCGGGGCTGCCGTACGGCTCGTCCGCCGGGTAGGTCGCCGCGATGATGTCGAGGTCGTTGGGCGTCTCGCTCCGGTCGCTGGGATCCCACTTGATCCGCACCTCGACCTTTCCGAGATCCTTGTTGGGAGTGGTCATCGGACTTCCCTCCTGCGCGCGGGCACGGCGCTCCTGTTCCGTCCCCCGATCATGTCGGCAACTTCCCGCCAGACCAACCGGCTTGGGGACGAGCGGCTGAAATGGGCCAGGATCGGGCGCGAGACGGCCGGTTCCGGTGGACTCCGTGGGAGCGCGACCCACGCCACGTCCGGCGGCCGTACGATGGCGCGGTGCTGGTCAAGTGGATTCGCTGCAGTGTGTCGGACCGTCGGGGATTCGAACGGGGGCAGCGGAAGTGGGCGGGGCTGCTGGGTGAGCCGGGCTTCAGGGGGCAGGGTGGCGGCTGGAGCCGTGGCCGGCCGGAGGTGGCGCATGTCTTCGCGTTCTGGGAGAACCGGGTCTTCTACGACTCGTTCATGGCGCGCGGCCACGACACCCTGGCCGCCTCCCAGGCCGGCACGTACAAGGACCTGCAGGTCAAGCTCTTCGAGTACCGCTTCGACGTGAAGACCGGATTCGAACCCCGCTTCACGGACGCCGACGTGCTCAGGGTGGCCCACAGCCGGGTCCACGAGGACCGGGTCGAGCACTTCGCGCTGATGCAGCAGCGGGTGTGGAACCCGGCGATGGCGGGATCGCCCGGCATGCTGCGCGGGGTCTTCGGCGAGGCTCCGGGGCACGAGTTCCTGGTCCTGTCGATGTGGCAGTCCAGCGCGGAACGCGGAAAGTACCGTCCGGGAAGCATCGACCGGCTCTCGCAGCGTGCGGGTACCGAGGAAGACGTGGTCGCGCTCGCGGGCGACGTGGTGCAGCTCGAACCGTCCTGGACGGTGTGACGGTCCGGGAGCAGGGTAGGCCGACGACATCCACCGACGAATTCCGGACAGGTGCTCGAACGTCGACGACTCGATCTAGGGTCGTTGTATGGCACGACCGCAACGCATCGTTCTCGTCCGGCACGGCGAGTCGGAGGGCAACGCCGACGACACCGTGTACGAGCGCGAGCCCGACCACGCATTGAAGCTCACTCCCACGGGGCAGCAGCAGGCCCGCGAGACGGGGGTGCTGCTGCGCGAGCTGTTCGGCGAGGAGCGGGTCAGCGTGTACGTCTCCCCCTACCGGCGCACCCACGAGACGTTCGCGTCCCTCGGCCTGGACGCCGGGCGCGTACGGGTGCGCGAGGAGCCGAGGCTGCGCGAACAGGACTGGGGGAACTGGCAGGACCGCGACGACGTGAGACTCCAGAAGGCCTACCGGGACGCATACGGCCACTTCTTCTACCGCTTCGCGCAGGGAGAGTCCGGGGCGGACGTGTACGACCGGGTCGGCGCCTTCCTGGAGAGCCTCCACCGCAGCTTCGAGGCGCCCGACCACCCGCCGAACGTCCTCCTGGTCACCCACGGACTGACCATGCGGCTCTTCTGCATGCGCTGGTTCCACTGGTCCGTGGCCGAATTCGAATCGCTTTCCAACCCCGGAAACGGGGAATCGCGGACCTTGCTACTCGGCAAGGACGGGCGCTACACGCTCGACCGCCCCTTCGAGCGCTGGCGCACTCCTGAGCCCTACGGCATCACCGGATAGAGTAGAAGTAATGACCGAATCCGCTTTCGATCAGCGCCTCGAACGCGCCCTTGCCAGCCTGCGCGGCCTGTCCGTGGGAGACGCCCTGGGCTCGCAGTTCTTCGTGCCCGCCAACTATCCGCTCCTCAAGGACCGCGCCCTCCCGCCCGGGCCGTGGCAGTGGACCGACGACACGGAGATGGCCTGTTCCGTCGTCGCCGTACTCCGGGAGCACGGGCGCATCGACCAGGACGCCCTCGCCCACGCGTTCGCACACCATCACGACTTCGACCGTGGATACGGCCCCGCGGTCAACCGCATGCTCCGCCTGGTCCGCGAGGGCGGCGACTGGCGTGAGCTCGCCTCCTCCCTGTTCAAGGGGCAGGGCAGCTGGGGGAACGGCTCCTCGATGCGTATCGCGCCGCTCGGCGCCTGGTACGCGGACGACCCCGAGCAGGCCACCCACCAGGCCGAGATCTCCTCGTACACGACACACCAGCACCGTGAGGCCGTCGTCGGTGCGATGGCCGTCGCCGCCGCCGCGGCGCTCGCCGCCTCACCGGCCGGGCCGCCCGCTCCGGAGGACCTGCTGGACGGGGTCGTCGCGCTCGTCCCGCGCAGCGCCGTCGGCGCCGGGCTGCGGCGGGCCCGCGACATGCTGGACTACGAGGACGCGGGCACCGTCGCGGCGGTCCTCGGCAACGGGCGTCGCACCAGCGCACACGACACCGTCCCGTTCGCCCTGTGGTCGGCGGCTCGGAGCCTCGGTGACTTCGAACGGGCCTTCTGGGTGACCGCCCAGGCCGGCGGCGACGTAGACACGACCTGCGCGATCGTCGGAGGAGTGATCGCGGCGAGCGCGGCGGGTGCGCCTCCGGCGCACTGGACGGCCCAGACGGAAGCCCTGCCGGAGTGGCCGGTGGGGGCGGAGGCCCTGCCGGACGGTACCAGGCCGTAGCCGGTCCGAAGCGCGGTGGCCTGCCTCGTCCAGGGGCGGGCGGCGCCGGTCCGGGGCGGCCCTCCTCCGGTCGTGCGTTGTCGTAGCCGATCGTGCGTTGTCGTAGCCGGGCCACCGCCGGAACTGTCACGGTCCTGCCACAGCACGGCCTCTCACGGCTGGCGGCCGTGACCCGGGGTTACTCTTTCGGCCACGCCGCCCTCGGTGATCATGGGCCCGGGCGCGCACCGAATGAGACGCCGGGGGCCGCGCGCAGCCGAGGGCACGCGTGGGCGGACCCCGGTGGGGAGGGGTCCCATGTCCGGAATACCGTCAGATTCATCCAGGCCCGAACCTGTACCGGAGGAATCCGCTTCGTCCCGGCCCGCGCCGGACACCGCGGTGCCGGAGTCTCCGGAGGGCCGTCCGCCCGCGACGACGGCCGCAGCGGGCCGCCCGGCACCGGGCGAGGGGCCAGAGGCCGCGACCTCGCAGTCCGCCGCGGCCTCGCAGTCCGATTCGCCCACGCGGGACTCCCGGACCACTGCCGCACAGGCGGACGGGCGCATCCCCACGCAGGCCGTCGCGCCCGACGCCGGGGCAGAGCCTGCACGCGCCGCGGCCGGTGCACCCTCGGCGCAGGGCGTACCGCCCGAGCCGCCGAAGATCCCCGCATACGCCGCGCAGCGGCCGGGCCGACCGAGGCAGCCCAGCCCCTGGGCTGCTGCGCCTCCTTCGCTGGTCACGCGGCTCCGGGCCGTGAAGCCGGGGCCCGTCCACACCGGCACCCTCGTGGCCGCCCTCGCGACGGCACTGCTCAGCATGGCGCTGCTGGGGGACGGCATCGGGCTGAACCTGCTTCTCGTGGCGCTGCCCGCATCGGCCGGGGCGTACATCGCTGCGCGCGCGGCCGGCCGCAGGCTGCGCCCATGGACCGCGGTGTGGGGGATCGGCGGACTGGCACTGCTGGCTGTTCCGGCGCTCCGGGACGCCGGCTGGCCGACGTTCCTCGCGATCGTGTCCGCTCTGGCGCTCGGCTCGCTGGCGCTGCACGGCAGCAGGAGCTGGCTCGGGATCTTCCTCGGTTCCCTGGGCCTGTTCACCTCCTTCTTCGCATCGCTGGGCTGGGGGGCCCGTGGTGTGCGCGACCACATGTCGGGGTCGCGGGGTCGCTTCGGAGTCCTGTTCCGGTCCGCGGCCGTGGCCGTGGTCCTGCTCATCGTGTTCGGTGCGCTCTTCGCGAGCGCCGACGCCGCTTTCGCGGACCTGCTGGGCAGCCTCACCCCTGATGTGTCCGTCGGTGACAGTCCGTGGCGGATCTTCCTGGGACTGCTCGGTCTCGTCGGCGCGCTCGCCGCCGCCTACACCGCCGCCGCCCCGGTCCGCTGGGACGGGGTGACCGTACGCCCGGGCAAGGCGCGGGGGCGGCTGGAATGGGTCCTCCCGTTGATCGTCCTGAACCTCCTGTTCGCCGTCTTCCTCGCCATTCAGCTCACGGTGCTGCTCGGCGGGTACGACAAGGTGATGGCCGAGACGGACCTCAGCTACTCGGAGTACGCCCGCCAGGGCTTCTGGCAGTTGCTCTGGGCCACGGTGCTCACGCTCGGCGTCATAGCGCTGGCGCTTCGCTGGGCACCGCGTGGTGGCGCCCGGGACCGCACCCTCGTCCGCACCGTGCTCGGCATCCTGTGCCTGCTCACGCTCGTGGTGGTCGCCTCGGCCCTTCGACGCATGGACCTCTACGTCGACGCGTACGGTCTGACCCGGCTGAGGATCTCCGTGGCCGCCGTGGAACTGTGGCTCGGAGTGGTCCTCGTCCTGATCATCGCGGCCGGAGTCTTCGGCTCCCGGATGCTGCCGCGCGCGGTCGCGGCGAGCGCTGCCATCGGCGTACTGGCCTTCGGTCTCGTCTCGCCCGACGGCCTGATCGCCGAGCAGAACGTCCAGCGGTACCGGAACGACCACTCGATCGACATCGAGTATCTCAAGGGCCTGTCTGCCGACGCGGTACCCGCGCTCGACACCTTGCCCGAACCCCTGCGCTCCTGTGCCCTGCAGGAGATCCAGCGGACGCTCCGGGACTCCGAGGAGCCCTGGTATGCGACGAGTTGGGGCGAGACGCGAGCCCGGGACATCCTCGGCGACTGGGACCCCGGCTTCCGCACGCTCGACTGCCGGGGCTTGAGCTCCGGTGACAACGGCGACCAGCGCGGCGGCGGCACGGACGACGACTACGACCCGTACGACCCGTACTGATCCCGAGCCCGGTCCCGCCCGAGCGGCACCGGCGCACCGCGCACCCGGCACCGACTGCCGGCCGTCGGCGGCACCGACAGTGCGGGTCGTCCCCCTCGGGGGCGGCCCGCAACCGGCGTCGCGTCTGGCCCCGCTAGGCCACCGGCCCTCCGGCAGCGGCCTCGCCGCTCAGCGCGTCCAGATCACTCTTGCGCACGCGGATGACCAGCAACGCGGTCAGCAGGGCGAGAGCCACCATGGCCTCCTGCCGGGGCATGCGCGACGCGATGCTCTCCACTTCCGGCTCGGCCCTGCGCTCGGTCATTCACGAGTGCGACTCCGGAACGGCGGAACGCTTCCAGTCGGTGATCCTCGACGGGGTGATCCGTCCGTCGACCGAGCTCATCAAAGAAGTGGTGAGCCGGGGGGTCGAGCGGGGTGAGGTGCGCCCCTCTGCCATGCGCGAACTGGCCTTCGACGTGATCCCCGCGATGATGATGTACCGCACCAAGGTGTGCGGCAGTGAGTGGAACGACGCAGAGATCGAGGCGCTGATCGACCAGGTCGCGGTGCCGTTCTTCCGCTCCGGCTCGCACTGAGGCCCGACCCGAAGCCGCGTGCCCCGAGCCGTACGGCGACTCGCTCGGCGCGCGGGCACCGCTGCGTGCGGCCGAGGGGTGCCCCGGGGTGTTCCTGGCGTTCCCATCGGCGTACGCTGACAGACGCCATGCCGTACGAACCGCCCACGCACACCGTCGAGCGCTCACTGCGCGCCACCACCGGTGCCAAGACCGTCGCAGGTGTCGACGAGGTCGGACGCGGAGCATGGGCGGGACCCGTGACCGTGTGCGCCGCGATCACCGGTCTCCGCAGGCCCCCCGCCGGGCTCACCGACTCCAAACTGATCAGCCCGAAGCGCCGGGCAGAGCTCGCCCCGGTGCTGGAAAGCTGGGTGACCGCGTACGGCCTCGGTGACGCTTCACCCCAGGAGATCGACGAGCTCGGCATGACCGCCGCACTCCGGCTCGCCGCCGTGCGCGCCCTGGAGGCGCTGCCCATGCGCCCCGACGCGGTGATCCTCGACGGCAAGCACGACTACCTGGGTAGCCCTTGGCGGGTTCGTACCGTCATCAAGGGCGACCAGTCCTGCATCGCGGTGGCCGCGGCATCAGTGATCGCGAAGGTCCGCAGGGACGCCATGATGGCCGAACTCGGCGCGGAGAACAGCGAGTACGCGGGTTTCGCGTTCGATGCCAACGCCGGTTACCCGTCCCCCGTGCACAGGGCCGCACTGGAGGAGCGTGGGCCCACCGCCCACCACCGACTCTCGTGGTCCTACCTCGACGCGCTGCCCCGGTGGCAGCACCTGAAGAAGGTCCGCTTCTCCGCGGAGGCGGCCGCACTGGAAAGCGGGGGCCAGCTCGGCTTCGACTTCTGATCGCGCACATGTGCCCACCCGCCGATGCCCGAAGCGTCGGCGTTTGATAGACAACCACTCATGCCTCTCATCCCCGAGGAGCCTCAGATTCACGAGAGCGCCCAGGGTCCCCGCGCCACCCCGGCCACCGGCCGCACCGCGTCGACCCCTCGTCCCGTACCCGGCCCGCGTACAGCGGCCATGCCGCGCCCCGGTCGCCCGGGTCCCGCGCCGCGGCCTGCGCCCCCGGCGCAGCGCCAGCACCCCACCTCCGGCCGACCCCAGGCGGCGCGGCCGGAGAATCGTTCCGCACCGCAGCTCCAGATCATCCCCGCATCGGCCGACGGCGCACTCGACGCCGCGGACGAGGCGGTGGACCTGCTGCTCGACTCGGGTCGCGCGCCCGGCGACATCCTGGTGCTGACCACGGGCGGACAGCACCCGTGGGCCATGCACGAGCTGTCCTTCGGCGACGCCGCCTACTGGGCCCACCAGGAAGCGGGCGACGACGTCTTCTTCGCTGCGGCCGTGGCAGCGGACCGGGTCAAGTCCCGGCCCGTGGTGATCGTCGCGGTCAACGGCCCGGTCGACGACGCGGCCACGCGGGCGCTGTCCAACGCCCGGGAGTCCGCCGGCGCGCTGCTGATCGTCTGCGGCGACCCGCAGCGCATCAACGCCGCGCTCGGGGCCGGCGTCTGAGCCACTGCGCACGCCGTTGCGCGGCGACCGCGCCTTCCGGCACATGGTGACCCGTGTGCCTTCGCCGACCCGGCCACCCGTGAGGGCGGCCGGGTCGGCGCGTGCTCAGCGTGCGGCGGAGCGGTGCAGTGCCTGTGCGGCGCCTCCACCCCTGCGCGACGGCACCGGATCCAGGTCCAGCGAGGTGTCGGCGAGCGTGGAAGGCTGCGATGTGGAGCTCGGACGACGGCCACCCCGGCCCTCGCCCAGCACCTGCCAGCCACCGCGGGTCAGCGTGATGTACGCGCCGCACCGCAAGCCGTGCAAGGTGCAGGCGTCCCGCAGCCCCCACATCCAGGCCCCGTCCTCCTCCGTCCAACGCTCGTCGCCCTCGCGGCAGTAGAGCAGCACCGCGGTGCGGACGGGCGTGCGGCGGCGCAGATCGTGCGGGATGACGCGGCGCAGGTGCGCCAGCAGCGAGTTCCGGAATTCCCAGCCGTCCGCCGTTACCGAGCGGCGGACGAACGAGGCGCTCGCCGCCAGGCGCTCCTCGTGGTCCAGGACGGCGACCACGGCGGTCGCAGGGGTCGGCCGATGCCTCGCGTGCAGTCCGCTGACCACCTCACGCGGACTGCGCAGCAGAGGTATGCCGGCCGCTGCCCACTCGGCCGGTTCGAGCATTCGGGAAAGGCGGTTGGCCGAGGCGGCGGCTGCCGACATCGATGTGGCTGCGGACGGAGCGAATCCGAAGGTCACGGTCCTCCCTTCGCATACGCGCCCACGATGCGGGCAGGGTCGGGTGAGGGCGCGCCGCGGCACAGCCCTTTCGGGCCCGCGAAAGGACCGTGCGGGGAGCGAGTCCAATTCTTCCTGGCGTATCGGCAGGCGGCAACGAGCAATTGACGCGGCTGACGGTAATCAGCCGGAATGACACGGATATCCCTGCCCAGTCCTGCCCCGGCTGACGCCCCCTTCACGCCTGAACAGCGAGGACCAGCGGAAACACCGCCTCCGCACCCGCTCGCCGCAGCAGCCGCGCCGCCACGGCGAGGGTCCAGCCGGTGTCCGAGAGATCATCCACGAGCAGCACCGGCCCGCCCGCGGCCGCCAAGGACTCCGCGAGCTCCGGCCCCACGACCAGCTTCTCGTGCAGGGCCCGGACCCGCTGGGCGCTGTTCGTCTGCGACGTCCGGACGTCATCGGCGCCTGGAGCCAGGTCCACACGCCCGAGCAGGGGCATCCGGCCCACTTCTGCGATGCGCCCGCCCAGGGATTCGATGAGCTGGGGCCTGCGCATCGACGCGACAGTGATGACACCGACCGGGCGGGGCACGGCGTCCCCGGCCCCTGGTGCCCAGCCGCCGGGGCCCCGGGCCCAGTCGGCCAGCACCGACACCACGGCACCGGCGACATCGTCAGGCACCGGACCGTCCGGCGCCTGCGCGGCCAGCATCGGGCGCAACCGGTTGCCCCACCCGATGTCGGAGAGCCGGCCCAGCGCCCGACCCGTGCCGGAGAGCTCGGCAGCCGGGATACGGCCCTTGAGATCGACACCGACCGATGCGAGCCCGGTCGGCCACATCTTCCGCGGTTCCACCTCCACGCCCGGCCGGCCGAGCTCTCCCTTCGCGGTGTCCAGCGCGGCGGTGGACACTCCCTCGTCGAATCGCGCGCCGGCGCAGTTGTCGCAACGCCCGCACGCGGTCGCCTCCTCGTCGTCCAGTTGCCGGCGCAGAAACTCCATCCGGCAGCCGTCCGTCGTGGCGTAGTCGCGCATCGCCTGCTGCTCGGCCGCCCGTTGACGGGCCACCCAGGCGTATCGCTCGGTGTCGTAGACCCAGGTCTCGCCCGTAGCTGTCCAGCCACCCTTCACGCGCCGGACCGCGCCGTCGACATCGAGCACCTTGAGCATGGTCTCCAGCCGCGTGCGCCGCAGGTCGACCAAAGGCTCCAGGGCGGGCAGCGAGAGCGGCCGCCCGGCCTGCGTCAGCGCATCGATGGTGCGATGCACCTGCTCCTCCGGCGGGAAGGCGACCGACGCGAAGTACTTCCATATGGCTTCGTCCTCCTTGCCCGGCAGAAGCAGTACCTCGGCATGCTCGACACCGCGTCCGGCACGGCCCACCTGCTGGTAGTAGGCGATGGGGGAGGAGGGCGATCCGAGGTGGACGACGAAGCCGAGGTCGGGCTTGTCGAAGCCCATGCCGAGAGCCGAGGTCGCCACCAGCGCCTTGACCCGGTTGGCCAGCAGATCGTCCTCCGCCTGCTGCCGCTCCGCGTTCTCCGTGCGTCCGGTGTAGGAGGCGACGGTGTGCCCGCACTGGCGGAGATAGGCGGTGACCTCCTCGGCGGCCGCGACAGTCAGGGTGTAGATGATCCCCGAGCCCGGAAGGTCCTTGACGTGGTCTCCGAGCCATGCCAGCCGGTGTGCCGCGCTGGGCAGCCGCAGTACTCCCAGGCTCAGACTCTCGCGGTCCAGCGGTCCCCGCAGAACGAGCGCGTCAGTGTCGGCGCCGGTACCCAGCTGCTCCGCCACATCGGCGGTGACCCGGGCGTTCGCCGTGGCCGTGGTGGCGAGCACAGGGACCCCGGCGGGGAGATCGGCGAGCATCGTCCGCAGCCGCCGGTAGTCGGGCCGGAAGTCGTGCCCCCAGTCGGAGATGCAGTGCGCCTCGTCGACGACGAGCAGCCCGGTGGCCGCGGAGAGCCGGGGCAACACCTGGTCCCGGAAATCGGGATTGTTGAGCCGCTCGGGACTGACGAGCAGCACATCGACCTCACCGGCGGCCACTTCGGCCTGCACGGTCTCCCACTCCTCCGTGTTGGACGAATTGATCGTGCGCGCGCTGATGCCGGCCCGTGCCGCCGCCGCAACCTGGTTGCGCATGAGCGCCAGCAACGGCGAGACGATGACGGTCGGCCCCGAGCCCCGGGCACGCAGCAGGGAGGTCGCGACGAAATACACCGCGGACTTGCCCCAACCGGTGCGCTGGACGACCAGTGCTCTCCGCTTGTCCGCGACGAGTGCCTCGATGGCCCGCCACTGGTCCTCACGCAGCCGGGCGGTACCTGTGGCGTCACCGACAAGTCGGGCCAGTACGGAGTCGGCCGAAGCCCTGAGCTCTGCGCGGTCTGCGTTGGTCATGCCTCCATGCAACCTGATGGGTCCGACAACCGCGAACAGTCGACTACCCCCTGTGGATAAGTTATCCACAGGGGGTAGCGGGGATCGGTGAACCGCGAGACGGTCCTGCCATGAACAAACACCCCGAACCCATCGGCCCCTCCGAAGAACAGCAGATCACCCTGCGGGGCCCCGCCGAGCTGGCCGACGCTCTTCCGTATCTCATGGGTTTCCATCCGAACGACAGCGTGGTCATGGTCGCCCTGCACGGCGGTCGGGGCCGGTTCGGTGGACGGCTCAGGCTCGGGATCCCGCAGTCCGCTCAGGAGTGGCCCGCGATCGCCGAGCAGCTCGCCGAGTGCCTGATCAAGGGGAGCGAGCGGCGCGGCGCGCGGCCCGACGCCATCGTCGTCTTCCTCTGCCAGGATCCGGTGGACGGCGAGACGGGCAACCAGACCATGGAGCGCCTGCGGCCGTTCGCCCAGCGACTGCGTACCGCCTGCGGAGCACTTGACGTGCCCGTTCTCGAAGCGCTGTGCATCTCGGGCAATCGTTACTGGTCCTACGTCTGCCCCGATGCCCGCTGCTGCCCGGCCGAGGGCAACGCGCTGGCCGTGCCCGGTACTTCGGTCATGGCGGCTGCGGCCACCTACGCGGGCATCCAGGTGCGGGGATCACTGCGCGAGATGGAGACGCGGCTCACACCGCTCACCCGCACCTCGGACGACGCGCAGCTGCGGGCACTTGACTCGGCGGGCAGCGCGATGGTGCCCCTGCTGTTCGACCCGGAGCGCCGCAAGGAGGTCGGCGTTGCGACGCTGGAGCTCGCTCGCCGGCTCATGGACCGCCTCGGGCAGGCGCCCCCGGCGGCGCCTTCCGTGGCCGACATCAACGACGACCGGCTGATCACCGACGAGGAGGCCGCGTCGGTGATTCTCGGCCTCCAGGACAGGGAGACGCGCGACAAGGCGGCCGAGTGGATGGAAGGGGCGGAAGCGGATGCGGCGTTGAGGCTCTGGCGCGCGCTGGCCCGCCGCTGTGTCGGTCCCTACGAGGAGCACGCCGCGGCCCCTCTCACTCTGGCGGGCTGGGTCTCCTGGTCGACCGGCGACGAACCGGCCGCGCGTGTCGCTCTGGGGCTCGCGCTGCGCGCCGATCCGCACTACACCTTTGCCCAGCTGCTGCACGAAGCCTGTAACCAGGGCCTCGACCCGGAGACCCTGCGGCGCTGCCTGCGCGGTGAACGCAGTGCGCGGCCGGCCCGGCACACCCGGCGTGCGGAACGGGTCGCGGGGGCCCGTCCCGCACGCGTGCGCCCGGCCGGGCGCGCCAGGACGCGTTCCGGTTCCACCCGGCCCGGCCCGGGTGCGGTGGGCCGGCGCCGAACCGTCCGTCCCGGGATGCAGGGACGCCGAGGCACCAGGACCGGTCGTTGAGCGGCGTGCGGCGCCGGTTCCGGCGCCGCACGCCGGGCTGGGCCTGATGCTCTTTCGGAGCGCCCGGGAGCCGGTTCCGGAAGCTTGCGAAGAGTAGCCGGGAAGGGTGTGTTTATCGTCAGGAAGACGACTATGATCGCGGCATGCCGCTCTACGACCCGTCGAGCTTTCCACCGTTCGCCGTCACCGTCGACCTGGTCGTGCTCACGGTGCGCCGACACGCCCTGTGCGCGCTGGTGGTGCGCCGGGGCGAGACCCCGTTCCAGGGCAGGTGGGCGCTGCCGGGCGGCTTCGTGAAAGCCGACGAGGATCTCGGGGCCGCGGCGGCGCGGGAGCTCGTCGAGGAGACCGGACTGTGCGCGCAGGACCCGGCCGCCCCGGCCGTCGGTAACGGCGCTCATCTGGAGCAGCTCGCCACGTACGGGGACCCGGCGAGGGATCCGAGAATGAGGGTCGTGAGCGTCGCCCATCTCGCGCTGGCCCCCGATCTGCCTGCGCCCCGGGCGGGCGGTGACGCGAACAGTGCGCGATGGGCGCCTGTCGAGGACCTGCTCGGCCCCGAAGGCGGTTTCGCCCCGGACGGTGAGCACCAGGCGCCGCTGGCCTTCGACCACGCGAGGATCCTCGCCGACGGGGTCGAGCGAGCCCGCTCCAAGATCGAGTACTCCTCGCTGGCCACTGCCTTCTGCCCGCCCGCCTTCACGGTCGGCGAACTGCGCAGGGTGTACGAGGCGGTGTGGGGCGTAGTGCTCGATCCGAGGAACTTCCACCGCAAGGTGACAGGAACGCCGGGCTTCCTGGTGCCCACCGGCGGGACGACCACCCGCCAGGGGGGCCGACCCGCCCAGTTGTTCCGGTCGGGGACGGCGACGGTGCTCAACCCGCCGATGCTGCGGCCCGAGGTCTAGCCCCTCTCCGGCCGGTCAGGGCCGGAGAGGGGAGCGGCACCGGGCGACCTGTGGGTCGCCGAAGCCGGCTGTAGCGCGGGCGTCCGAAGCGCCGAGCGTTTCGCTCTGCGCAAAAAGTCGGATATGTCGGGTTATCGTGCTGCGGTACTCACTCGCCGCCGGGCGGCCCCGCTTGTGCCGTCCCATTTCCTGCGAGAGAAGCGATGCTCCAGGCCGTCGGACTCACCAGTGCCCGCACCCGTGGACAAAATCCCGCCGTGGATGACCTCACCTTCGACGCCGAGCCGGGCTGCGTCACGGCGCTGCTGGGGGCGCCGGGTTCCGGTAAGACCGCGGCCCTCAGGCTGATGCTGGAACTGGAGCCGGGCCGGGGCGTCACCTATTTCCGTGGCAGGCCGCTGCACCGCGTGCGACGTCCGGCCGGTGAGGTGGGCGTGGTGCTGGGGGACGTGCCCGGGCATCCCGCGCGCACGGTGCGAGGGCAGCTGCGCATGCTCTGCGCCGTGGCGGGCGCCCCCGTGTCCCGGGCGGACGAACTGCTCGACGCCGTGGGCCTCGCCGGCTTGGGCGACCAGCGCATCGGCCGGCTCTCCCTCGGCATGGACCGCCGGCTGGCGCTCGCCTGCGCGTTGCTCGGTGACCCGCACACGCTCCTCCTGGACGACCCGGTGGAGGGCCTGTCGCCGAGGGAGGCCGACTGGTTGCACGGCATGCTGCGGTCCCACGCCGAGCGGGGTGGAACCGTGCTCTTCGCCACCAGCGACCCCAAGGAGGCGGCGCGTTCGGCCGGCCACGTGGTGACCATCGACGACGGACGCCTGGTCGCCGATCAGGACGGGGCAGCCTTCTCCCGTACTCGTCTGCGCCCTCGCGTGGCCGTCTGTTCCCCGCATGCCGCTCGCCTGGCCGCGATCGTCAGCCGGGAAGCGCGAGTCGCCCGGCGGTCCGTGAAGGTCGTCGCCGAAGCTGCCGGCAACCGGCTCTCCGTGTACGGCAGCAGTTGTGCGGAAGTCGGTGACACGGCCTTCCGGCATGGGCTCCCGGTCCACCAGCTCGCCGACGAGGTGGGCGACATGGGACCCGCCGGCGCGGGCGGAGCGGACGCCGTCCATGGCGCGGACGGCACCCCCGATGCCTCCGCGCTCGCGGTCGGGCCGCCTAGGGCGGCGGTGCGTACAGCCGGGACCGATGTACCCGGCGCCTCGTCGCGTACAGCAGTGGCCGACAGCCGCGGCGCCGATTCCCGCCCCGGCCGGCCGGTCGCGCGGGGTGAGGTTCCCCCGCCGATCAGACGGCGTCCGGCGCGGGGCCCGTTGTGGCCGGTGCGTTACGAACTGCGCCGCCTGTTCGGCGTGCGGCCAACGACCGTGATCATGACCGTGGTCCTGCTTGCTTCCGTGGGTCTTTCCCTACTGCTGGCCCGCGGCGGCGGCGCCCCGTCGGTGCATGTGATCGTCGCCTGGCCCGCGCTGCTGCCGCTCCCGCCCGCCGCCCTCGGTGCCGGGCTGCTCGGAGCACTCTCCTTCGGCGACGAGTTCCGCTATCCGGCACTCGCCGCGGGCCGGGGGACCGTGCCCCGCAGACTCGGCCTGCTCCTCGCCAAGCTGGCGGTGTCCGGGGGTGTCGCGCTCCTGTTGGCGATGCTGGTGGTGCTGGCCTCGGCGGAGACCCTGCGCATCGTGTACGGAGGGAATTGGCTGCACCTCCCGTCGAATGCGGTGTCCCTGGCCGTGAGCTGGTCCGGCCTGACCGTCGGCTGTGCCTGGGCCGGGTTGCTGGCCGCCGGCGTCTTCCGGGTGACGACCGCGGGCATCGCCGCCGTGCTCGCCGTACCCGTAGTGATGGTGCCGCTCGTCGAGCGGCTACCGAAGGCGTCGACCGCCCGTTCGATGGCCGGGCTTCCAGGTCGGCTGCGGGAACTGGCCTGGCTTCAGTGGCCGGGGGAGGTGGACCGGTGGCTGCTGGCCGCGGTTCGGATCGTGGCACAACCCGTGGGAGCTGCCCTGGCCTTGTCGTTGTCGGCCCTCATCTGCGCGTTCCTGTTCACCAGTCTTCGTGGCAGGGTCCGTTGGTGAACGCGAGGCGTGGCCGGGAGGGCGAGATCTCGACGACCCTGCGAATAGTCCGGTTTATACCAGTAAGGCGTCAATTGAGGGGCGGGTGCCGATCACCCTTTCGTGTGCTTTTCAGCAAAGACCTCAAGGGGCGGCTGGGACCCGCCGACAAAGGATGCGTGAGTACCCTTGCGCACACCATGATGACCACCGCCCGCTCCGCCGATTCCGGCCTCGCCGGCCCGGGCGAACTCGACCGTTACCCCTATGCGGAGGCGCCGGCCGGCGAGCGTGCCGCCACGCGCTCCTGGGGTGGTTCCGATGCCGAGCTCGGCCGTGTGGGCCGACGGGGATCGGCCAGCCGTGGCCGCGGGCTGCACGGCCAACTTGTTCAGCAACTGGGGCAGATGATCGTCTCCGGTGACCTCGGTGCGGATCGCCCGCTGGTGCCGGAAGAGATCGGTCAGCGTTTCGAGGTTTCCAGGACCGTCGTGCGGGAATCGCTGCGCGTACTGGAGGCGAAGGGGCTGGTCAGTGCTCGCCCCAATGTCGGTACGCGGGTGCGACCGGTCAGTGACTGGAATCTGCTCGACCCAGACATCATTGAGTGGCGCGCCTTCGGTCCGCAGCGGGATGACCAGCGCCGCGAGCTGGGTGATCTCAGGTGGACGATCGAGCCGCTCGCCGCCCGCCTTGCCGCAGGGCACGGGCGTGAGGACCTTCAGCAGCGCCTTGCCGACATGGTCGAGATCATGGGACATGCGCTCGGTCAGGGCGACATGATCACGTGCGCCCGCGCCGACTCCGAGTTCCACTCCCTGCTCATCCAGGCCGCGGGCAACCGCATGCTGGAGCACCTTTCCGGAATCGTCTCCGCCGCGCTGCACGTCTCCGGCGGCCCGGCCACCGCGTGCGACCGGCCCAGCGAGACGTCGCTCGCTCTCCACGCGCGTATCGTCGACGCCCTCGCCTCCGGTGACTCCGCGGGCGCCGAGGGGGCCATGCGCCAGTTGTTGGTGAGCCACCACGAGGCGGAACGAGTGGTGCCGGCGCCGCGCGAGCACTGACCGAGGCACGGGCAGGGTGTACGCGCCACGTGTCGTCGGACCCGGCGGTCCGGCGACACAGGCGGGGAGATGTCGCCTTGGTCGTGTTCATCGCGAAATGGGGTGTGACTCGGGCCACGCGCATCGGACGTAACACTCCTCGAAACAGCGCGATGACTTAAGAGGTGACCGTCGCAGAAGGAATACAGCAGTCGTTCAGGGCGCTGTGCAGTTCTGAGGCCTAGCCCGCGCCGTCGGTGCATTCCCCGCCCGGCGGTCGTCGGTTCCAGCCCTCTCAGGGCCGGGCCGGAAGCCGTTTCCATCGTTCCGAGAGGTTGTTCGTGTCGGCCAGCACATCCCGTACGCTCCCGCCGGAGATCGCCGAGTCCGAATCTGTGATGGCGCTCATTGAGCGGGGAAAGGCTGATGGGCAGATCGCCGGCGACGACGTGCGTCGGGCCTTCGAGGCTGACCAGATTCCGCCAACCCAGTGGAAGAACGTTCTGCGCAGCCTCAACCAGATCCTCGAGGAAGAGGGTGTGACGCTGATGGTCAGTGCCGCGGAGCCGTCGAAGCGCGCCCGCAAGAGCGTTGCAGCGAAGAGCCCGGCCAAGCGCACCGCCACCAAGACCGTCGCGGCCAAGACGGCGGTGACGCGGACTGTCGCGGCCCCCGCCGCCCCCACGTCCGCCGAGCCCGTGGACCCCGCGGCCGAGGACGCCCCCGCGGCCGCGCCCGCCAAGAAGGCCGCAGCCAAGAAGACGGCTGCGAAGAAGACAGCGGCGAAGAAGACGGCTGCCAAGAAGACAGCCGCGAAGAAGACCGGCAAGCAGGACGACGAGATCCTCGACGGCGACGACGTCGTCGAGGAGGTCAAGGCCGGCAAGGGCGAGGAAGAGGAGGGCGAGGGCGAGAACAAGGGCTTCGTCCTCTCCGACGACGACGAGGACGACGCGCCCGCGCAGCAGGTCGCCGTCGCCGGTGCCACGGCCGACCCGGTCAAGGACTACCTGAAGCAGATCGGTAAGGTCCCGCTCCTCAACGCCGAGCAGGAGGTCGAACTCGCCAAGCGCATTGAGGCGGGCCTGTTCGCCGAGGACAAGCTGGCGAATTCCGACAAGCTCGCCCCCAAGCTCAAGCGCGAGCTGGAGATCATCGCCGAGGACGGCCGTAGGGCCAAGAACCACCTGCTGGAGGCCAACCTCCGCCTCGTGGTCTCGCTGGCCAAGCGCTACACCGGCCGCGGCATGCTCTTCCTGGACCTGATCCAGGAGGGCAACCTCGGTCTGATCCGCGCGGTGGAGAAGTTCGACTACACCAAGGGCTACAAGTTCTCCACGTACGCCACCTGGTGGATCCGTCAGGCGATCACCCGCGCGATGGCCGACCAGGCCCGCACCATCCGTATCCCGGTGCACATGGTCGAGGTCATCAACAAGCTGGCGCGCGTCCAGCGCCAGATGCTCCAGGACCTGGGCCGCGAGCCCACCCCGGAGGAGCTGGCCAAGGAACTCGACATGACCCCCGAGAAGGTCATCGAGGTCCAGAAGTACGGGCGCGAGCCGATCTCCCTCCACACCCCGCTGGGTGAGGACGGGGACAGCGAGTTCGGTGACCTGATCGAGGACTCGGAGGCGGTCGTCCCGGCCGACGCGGTGAGCTTCACGCTTCTCCAGGAGCAGCTGCACTCGGTGCTGGACACGCTGTCCGAGCGCGAGGCGGGCGTGGTTTCCATGCGTTTCGGCCTCACCGACGGGCAGCCGAAGACGCTGGACGAGATCGGCAAGGTCTACGGCGTGACGCGCGAGCGCATCCGCCAGATCGAGTCCAAGACCATGTCGAAGCTTCGCCACCCGTCCCGTTCGCAGGTTCTGCGGGACTACCTCGACTAGGTCGGCGGCGGTATTACTAGCGATGAGGGCCCGAATCCCACAAAGATCCGGGCCCTCATCCTGTTTCTGGTCTCCGCGAGGATCGTGGGCCTCTCCGCACGAGGCGAACGTGCGCGTCGGGGACGGCGGAATGACTCTGGGTAGGCAATGCCCATCACAGAGTCAGGAGCACGTATGTCCCGCACTGTCGTCCGCACCATGACCGGGGCGCTCGCCCTCGCCGCCGCCACGGCCGTGATACCGCTCGCGTCCCCCGCTCCGGCGGTCGCGGACAGCATCATCATCGGAGGCCAGCCCGCGCACGTCGCCGACAACCCGTGGGTGGTGGCGCTGTCCAGCCGTGACCGGTTCGGAGGTACCAGGGCCGGCCAGTTCTGCGGCGGTGTCGTGGTGGAGCCCAAGAAGGTGCTCACCGCCGCGCACTGCCTGAGTCGTGAAGCACTGGGTACCGATGTCGACCAGGTGAGTGATCTGCGGATCATCTCCGGCCGGGACGAGCTCAACGGCACCGACGGCAAGGAGATCCCGGTGAGCGGAACGTGGGTCAACCCCGGGTTCGACGCCGCCACCAACAGCGGGGACGTCGCGGTGCTGACTCTCTCCGAGGCGCTGCCGGAAGGCGACAGCATCCCCATGGCGAAGGCCGGTGACTCCGCGTACAAGGCGGGGACCCCAGCGGTCGTCTACGGCTGGGGTGACACCACGGGCTCCGGCGACTACGCATCGTCGCTCAGGTCCGCCCAGGTGAGTGTTCTGCCCGACAGCTCGTGCCAGCAGGCCTACCCAGGCGGCAGGAACGGTACGTACGACGCCTCGTCGATGCTCTGCGCGGGCGAACCCGAGGGCGGGTACGACGCCTGTCAGGGGGACAGCGGAGGGCCCCTGGTGGCCCAGGGGCGGCTCGTGGGGCTGGTGTCGTGGGGGAACGGCTGCGGGCGCGCCGGGAGCCCCGGCGTCTACACGCGGATCTCTGCCGCCATCGGCTGGATGGCGGCCGCCGACTGACCGGCACGGGCTCCGCAGGCACGAGAACGGGCGGCTTCCCTCAGCAGGGGAGGCCGCCCGTCGGCCGGTCCGGGACCGGCCCCTGGCTCGTCGTGGATGCGAGGTGTCAGTGTTCCTCTTCGGCGGCTTGGGCCTGCACGGCCGTCAGTCGGTCCGTCTCATCCTGTATTTCCGCGGCGATCTTCTTGAGTTCCGGCTCGAACTTGCGACCGTGGTGGGCGCAGAAGAGCAGTTCACCGCCGCTGATGAGAACGACGCGCAGGTAGGCCTGGGCGCCGCAACGGTCACAGCGGTCTGCTGCGGTCAGCGGGCTCGCGGGGGTCAGAACAGTAGTCACGTCGCCTCTTCTCTAGCTCGACGAGCTGTCGTACCAGGGTCAACATCCAACCAGGCCGAAAACGTTCCCGCTCGTGGCTTTTCTTCGAAACTTCTTCTCAGGATGGCTGTCTGTTGCCGGTTCGCGGCGAATGTGCCGTATTGCGTGGCGCTACGGTTTCGCGTTGCTTGGCTTGGTCGGTCCGGGCCGGCTGGCTTGCCGGTTGTTCATGAGGACGTGCCCGGAGCCTAAATGGTTCATGCCTGGAAGGGAACGTGATGTGCATGTCACCCCCAGGAGTGATCGAACGTACATGCGAAGCTGGTTTAGTGTGAGGGTTCTTCGAGGGTGGCGTTTCACCGGCTCTACCAGGCATCGGTACCCTCACAGCGGCAACCGAAGCCGAGCCCGTGACCCACTGGGCCCCAAATGAAATTCAGCGAGGAGCGAACCGCGTGACCGCCGATACGTCCGTGCCGTCCACTGCGCTGCTGACCGGAGCAGACCGAGACGGTTCCAACTACACCGCGCGGCACCTGCTCGTACTCGAGGGGCTCGAAGCGGTTCGTAAGCGCCCTGGCATGTACATCGGGTCCACCGACAGCCGCGGCCTGATGCACTGCCTCTGGGAGATCATCGACAACTCCGTCGACGAGGCCCTCGGCGGCTACTGCGACCACATCGAGGTCGTCCTCCACGACGACAACTCCGTCGAGGTCCGGGACAACGGCCGGGGCATCCCGGTCGACGTCGAGCCCAAGACCGGCCTCTCCGGCGTCGAAGTCGTGATGACCAAGCTGCACGCCGGGGGCAAGTTCGGCGGCGGCTCCTACGCCGCTTCCGGCGGGTTGCACGGTGTGGGCGCCTCCGTGGTCAACGCCCTCTCCGCCCGGCTCGACGTCGAGGTCGACCGCAACAGCGCGACCCACTCGATCAGCTTCCGGCGCGGTGTCCCGGGGATCTTCACGGAACAGGGCCCGGACAGCCCGTTCGACCCCGGCAACGGGCTGCGCAAGGGCAAGCGCGTCCCGAAGGCGCGCACCGGCACGAGGGTGCGGTACTGGGCCGACCGGCAGATCTTCCTGAAGGACGCCAAGCTCAGCCTGGAGACGCTCCACCAGCGGGCCCGCCAGACGGCCTTCCTCGTCCCCGGTCTGACCATCGTCGTGCGCGACGAGCGGGGGCTGGACGGAGCGGGCAAGACGGAGGAGACCTTCCGCTTCGACGGAGGCATCAGCGAGTTCTGCGAGTACCTCGCGCAGGACAAGGCCGTCTGCGACGTCCTGCGGCTGACGGGGCAGGGCACGTTCAAGGAGACCGTTCCGGTTCTGGACGACCGCGGACACATGACGGCCACCGAGGTCACGCGCGAGCTGGGCGTCGACATCGCGCTGCGCTGGGGCACCGGGTACGACACGAACGTGAAGTCCTTCGTCAACATCATCGCCACTCCCAAGGGCGGTACCCACATGAGCGGGTTCGAGCGCTCCGTGACCAAGACGGTCAACGAGGTGCTGCGCTCCGCGAAGCTGCTGCGGGTGGCCGAGGACGACATCGTCAAGGACGACGCCCTGGAGGGCCTCACCGCGGTCGTGACCGTACGCCTGGCGGAACCGCAGTTCGAGGGCCAGACGAAGGAGGTGCTGGGCACTTCTGCGGCCAACCGGATCGTCGCCAACGTCGTCGCCAAGGAGCTCAAGGCCTTCCTGACCTCCACCAAGCGGGACGCGAAGGCCCAGGCCAGAGCTGTCCTCGACAAGGCGGTGGCGGCCGCCCGTACCCGGATCGCGGCCCGCCAGCACAAGGACGCCCAGCGGCGCAAGACGGCGCTGGAGTCGTCCTCGCTCCCGGCGAAGCTCGCCGACTGCCGCAGCGACGACGTGGAGCGCAGCGAGCTGTTCATCGTGGAGGGCGACTCCGCGCTCGGTACGGCAAAGCTCGCACGGAACAGCGAGTTCCAGGCGCTGCTGCCGATCCGCGGCAAGATCCTCAACGTTCAGAAGGCGTCGGTTTCCGACATGCTGAAGAACGCGGAGTGCGGCGCGATCATCCAGGTCATAGGAGCCGGCTCCGGGCGGACCTTCGACATCGACGCCGCCCGGTACGGCAAGATCGTGCTGTTGGTCGACGCGGACGTCGACGGCGCGCACATCCGCATCCTGCTGCTGACGCTCTTCCAGCGGTACATGCGGCCGATGGTCGAGGCGGGCCGGGTCTTCGCCGCGGTGCCCCCGCTCCACCGGATCGAGTTGGTCCAGCCGAAGAAGGGCCAGGACAAGTACATCTACACGTACTCGGACAACGAGCTGCGCCAGCGGCTGCTGGAGCTCCAGCGCAAGAACATCCGCTACAAGGACTCGATCCAGCGCTACAAGGGCCTGGGCGAGATGGACGCCGACCAGTTGGCGGAGACGACGATGGACCCGCGCCACCGCACGCTGCGGCGGATCAACATCGGTGACCTGGAGTCCTCCGAGAAGGTCTTCGACCTGCTGATGGGCAACGAGGTGGCGCCGCGCAAGGAGTTCATCACCAGTTCGGCGGCCACGCTGGACCGCTCACGCATCGACGTCTGAGCGTCTGCTCCCGGGGCACGGTCGACGTCCGGTGCGGGCCGGCACCGGAAGTCGTCTCCACCCGTGGGTGGAGACGACTTCTCCACCCATGATCCACCCGGGAGCCGATCTGCTGAGCCGGGCTTCTCCGTAGCTTCGGAGGTGCAGAACTTCTCGCATCTCGGAGGCGCCCATGTCCGGGCTAGTCAATGCCCTGGTGATCGTCGCGGTCATCGCGCTCGTCGTGGTCCGTCAGTGCTCGGCACAGCGGATCTCCGGCGACCGTCGCTGGTGGGTTTTGCCCGCCGTCCTGCTCATCATGGCCGTGCGCGAACCCGGGCTCGTCGACCAGCACCACCGGATAGCCTCGGCCACCGTGCTGTGCGCCGAGATGACGGCCGGGCTGGTGACGGGCGCCGGATGGGCCTGGACCTCCCGCGTCTGGCGTGCCGAGGACGGCTCTCTGTGGAGCAAGGGAACCAGGGCCACCGTCCTGGTCTGGGCCGGCGGACTGGGCCTGCGGGCGGCTCTCTACGGGATCGCGGTCGTGCTGGGCGTGCATCAGGGCAGTCCGGCCCTGCTGGCAACGCTCGCGGCGACTCTGCTGGTACGGGAGGGACTGCTGGCGCGGCGGGCGGCGGCGATACCCGCGCCGTACGGTGGGCCTCCTGCCGGCGTTCCGGTGCGGCAGGAATGGAAGGACCACGTGTGACACGCGCTTCCTGGACGAGCTGGCCTTCGCGAGAGGCACTCGAGCGGGACACCCGCAGCCGCGCGCGAACCGGGATCGCCTGGTCGGTACGGGCCGGTCTGCTCACTCTGATGCTGTGGGGGACCTTCACCGGCGGGTTGTTCGGGCCCTGGGAGATCGTCGTCGGGCTTCTCGGGGTGCTCGTCTGCGCGCTGCTCGCGATCGCCTTTTTCCGGACTACCCTCGCCAACCGCCTGTGGCCGTCGCTCGGCCTGCTCGGGCTGCTGATGCTGGCCGCGTTCGGGGCGGGGCAGGCGGGGGCCACCGTGCCCGCAACGGTGCTCTGGTGCGCCTGCGCGGTCACCTCTCTGGAACGGTTGCCTCTTTCTGCGGGAGTCCCTGCCACAGCGGTGGCCCTCGGCGCCTACGCGGTGGTCGACATGGACGACTGGATGACCACCGCGGTGACCACGGCCGGGCTCTGCCTCGCCGGGTACGTGCTTCGCCTGGATGCCGAGGCCCGTGGCAACGCGCAACGGCTGCTGGCCCAGGAGAGGGCGGCCCGGGTGGCGGAGGCGGAGACCGCCGCGCTGGACGAGCGCTCCAGGATCGCCCGGGAGATCCATGACGTGCTGGCGCACAGCCTCTCCGCGCAGCTGGTGCACCTGGAGGCCGCACGGCTGCTGATCGAGAGGGAGCCCGCGGGGGAGTTCCGGGACCAGGTCCTGCAGCGGGTGGTCGCGGCCCGGTCCATGGCCCGGGAGGGCCTCTCCGAGACGCGTCAGGCGCTCTCCGCGCTGAGGGGTGAGGTGTCACCGGTGGAGGACTTCCTGCGGCAACTGGTGGCGGCCGAGCCGGCCGAGGTCAGAGTCGAGGGAGAGCAGCGGGCGCTGACCGCCCAGGCGTCGCAGACGGTCCGGCGGGTGGCACAGGAGGCGATGACCAACGTCCGCAAGCATGCGCAGGGCGCCAGAGTGCTGGTCCGGCTGGAGTACCAGCCCGACGGGGTCGTGCTGGAGGTGAGGGACTCCGGTGGACGGGGACCGGGAGGGGACCTGGGGGTCAGCGGATCCGGATACGGTCTGCTCGGGATGCGGGAGCGTGCCGAACTGCTGGGCGGCACGCTGGTGGCCGGTCCGGGCGAGGAGGGGTTCGTGGTGAGTCTGCGGGTGCCCGCGTGACGGCGCGGGTGGTGGTGGCCGACGATCAGGCGGTGGTGCGGGAGGGCATTGTCATGCTGCTCGGACTGCTGCCGGGAATCGAGGTGGTCGGATCGGCGAAGGACGGGGAGGAAGCGGTCGCGCAGGTGGCCGAACACGCGCCGGACGTGGTGCTGATGGATCTGCGGATGCCTCGCTGTGACGGCGTGGAGGCGACCCGTCGCATCAGGGAGGAGTTCCCCGGTACGCAGGTGGTGGTGCTCACGACATTCGCGGACGACGACTCGTTGTTTCCCGCGCTCCGGGCAGGGGCACGGGGGTATCTGACCAAGGACGCAGGGGGCGACGAGATCGTGCGGGCGGTCGAGGCCGTGCTCTCCGGGGAGGCCGGGCTCTCGCCCACGGTGCAGCGCCGACTGCTGGAGCAGGTGACCACGGGGCCTCCCGCGGCCGGCGTCGGGGGCGCTGAGGCGAAGCCGCCGGACGGGATGACTCCTCGTGAGGCCGAGGTGCTGGTCCTGATCGCCGAGGGAATGTCCAACGCGGACATCGCCCGCGCCCTCCACATCTCGCAGGCCACGGTGAAGAGCCACATCAACAACCTCTTCGCCAAGGCGGGGCTCCGCGACCGGGCCCAGGCTGTGCGCTATGCCTACATGCGGGGGCTGGTACGTCCACCCGGGAGATCCTTCACCTGAAGAGGTGAAGTCTGGCGAATGAAGTGCCCGGGATCTTCCCGATCTGCCCATTCTTGGCTACGCGGCCGAAGTGGTCCGTGGACCAGGGGAGTTGTTCGGTGGAGAAGGAAGCAGGGCGCGAGTCCGCAGCGGTGCGGCTCGACGACCCGTGGGACGACGCACCGGCCACCGGGTCGGAGGAGCCGGACGGTGCGGAGGGCTCCACGCCCGCCGCGGTGCCCGGACAGGCCGCGCCGCGGGGTGGCCACAGCGCGGCGGACATCTATCTGGAGGTGCAGCGCAGCGAGGCATTCCAGGAGGTGCGCCGTCGCTACCGGCGCTTCGTCGTGCCCGCCACCTTCGCCTTCCTCGTCTGGTACCTCGTCTATGTCGTCACGGCGGTGACGGCGCCCGGGCTGATGGCGCGGCCGGTGGCCGGGGCCGTCAATGTGGCCATGGTCGTGGGGCTCGGGCAGTTCCTGACGACGTTCCTGCTCACCGGGGCGTACGCACGGCACGCGCGGCTGCGCCGGGACCGGGCCGCGCTGGATCTGCGCTGGGAGACCCAGGAGATGACACGGGGGGCCGGACGTTGAGCGGCGACCACCAGACCCTGGCGCTGCTGCTGTTCAGCGCCTTCATCGCGGTCACCCTGGGCATCACCACCTGGGTCAGCCGCAACAGGCACGGCTCGGCGGAGGAGTTCTATGCCGGAGGCCGTCTGTTCTCCCCCATGGAAAACGGTTTCGCCATCGCGGGCGACTACATGTCCGCCGCGTCGTTCCTGGGCATCTCCGGCCTGATTGCCCTCTTCGGCTACGACGGGATGCTCTACTCCGTCGGCTTCCTCGTCGCCTGGCTCGTCGTTCTGCTGCTCGTCGCGGAACTCGTGCGCAACTGCGGCCGGTTCACCCTCGCCGACGTGGTCGCGGCCCGGATGGCGGAGCGCCCGGTCCGCATCGCCGCGGGGACGTCCTCGGTCACCGTGTCCGTGCTGTATTTGGTGGCGCAGATGGTCGGTGCGGGCAGCCTGGTGGCCCTGCTCCTCGGCGGGACGAGCGGCGCCGCGCGCTCCTGGACCGTCGTCGGCGTCGGGGCGCTCATGGTCGTGTACGTGTCGCTGGGCGGGATGCGGGCCACCACCTGGATCCAGATCGTCAAGGCAGTCCTGCTGATGGCGGGCACCGTGGTGCTCACCGTCCTCGTCCTGGTCCACTTCCACGGGAACGTCAACGAGTTGCTCAACTCCGCAGCCGACCGCAGTGGGCACGGCAAGGAGTTCCTCTCGCCCGGTCTCCGGTACGGCGGGAGCTGGACGGCGCGTATTGACTTCATCAGCCTCGGCCTCGCCCTGGTGCTGGGCACGGCGGGGCTGCCGCACATCCTGTCCCGCTTCTACACCGTTCCTACCGCCCGCGCGGCCCGCCGGTCCGTCGTCTGGTCCATCGGGCTCATCGGGAGCTTCTACCTGATGACGATCGTGCTGGGATTCGGGGCGGCCGCGCTGGTCGGCTCGGCCGACGTACGGGAGTCGAATCCGGCAGGGAACACGGCAGTGCCGCTGCTGGCCATGGCGCTGGGCGGGGGCGAGGGCTCCACCGGGGGAACGATCCTGTTCGCCGTGGTCGCCGCCGTCGCCTTCGCGACGATCCTGGCCGTAGTCGCGGGGATCACCCTTGCCTCGTCCGCGTCCGTGGCCCACGATCTCTACGCCTCGCTCAAGCGGCCCGGCTCCAAGCAGCGCAGCGAGGTGGCCGTGGCCCGGGTGGCGGCGGCCGGCATCGGAGTCGTCGCCATCGGCCTCGGCCTGCTCGCCCAGGATCTCAACGTGGCGTTCCTGGTGGGCCTCGCCTTCGCCGTCGCAGCGTCGGCCAACCTGCCGGTCCTGCTCTACTCGCTGTTCTGGCGGAATTTCACCACGCGCGGGGCGGTCTGGTCGGTCTACGGGGGACTGGTCCCGGCCGTGCTGCTCGTGGTGCTCTCCCCGGTCGTTTCCGGCAGCCCCAGCTCGCTCTTCCCCGGCGCGGACTTCCAGGTCTTCCCCCTGGAGAATCCCGGCCTGGTCTCCATCCCGCTCGGCTTCCTGGCCGGTTGGATCGGGACCGTCACCGCGAACGAACCGCCGGACGCGGCCAAGCACGCGGAGATCGAGGTACGGGCGATGACGGGGGCCGGCGCGGTGTGAGTATCGGCATGGACGGTCAGAGGCCGTCCGTGCAGAACACGCATTCCTCCCAGAACGGCAGCCCGTTCAGGACGCGGTGACGTACGCAGGAGGCCCTCGCCGCCTCCTCCGGTCCGGGCAGGACGTCCTCGCCGCCCTTCGCGGTGGCCGGGTCGAAGTCCTCGACCATCCCCCGGTAGGTGCGCACATACCCTTCGGCCCGGGGTGGTTCGTACGTCAGCTCGTCCCACCGGTGGTGGGTCAGAGTGAGATCGAGGACCCGCAGCAGGAAGTCCTTGGCCGCGGCGGCCTCCTGCGGCGAGTTGCCCCAGTCGAGCTCCTCCAGAGCGAATCCGACCACGCCGCGGCCCATCACGTTCTGGTTCTGGAGCGACAGGAGGGCGGCGAAGCGGAAATCCCAGGGTCGTCGGGCCAGCTCCGAGACGGCGAAGGTCAGTACGTCTACGAACACCGCCGTGCCGCCGTTGGTCATGGACAGGGACCGGCCGTCGCCGCCCTCGAACTGGTTCATGTCTCCGAGGGTATGGGCGGGCCCGGGCTCATGCTCCGAGGGGTGCCCGCGCGGGGTGGTGGCGGGTACGGTGGCGGCGGTGGGGGAGCGGCGGCACCGCGGCGGGCGCAGGGCTCCGGAGCGGCTGCCGAGAAGCTTCTTGCCGGGACTTGCTGAAATTCGTCTTTGATTCCCACCTCATTCCCACCCCACGCAATCTGCTTGCGTTTCTTGCGCTAATCTTGCACGTATGACGCGACGACTTGCTCAGGTGGCACAGAAGGTTGGAGTCAGCGAGGCCACGGTCAGCCGGGTGCTCAACGGCAAGCCGGGCGTTTCCGACGCCACGCGGCAGGCCGTCCTGTCCGCGCTTGACGTCCTCGGCTACGAGCGCCCGACCCAGCTGCGCGGTGAACGGGCACGCCTGGTCGGCCTCGTCCTGCCGGAGCTGCAGAACCCGATCTTCCCCGCCTTCGCCGAGGTGGTCGGCGGTGCCCTCGCCCAGCAGGGACTCACCCCGGTCCTGTGCACCCAGACCAAGGGGGGTGTCTCCGAGGCGGACTACGTGGAACTGCTCCTGCAGCAGCAGGTCTCGGGTGTGGTCTTCGCCGGAGGCCTCTACGCCCAGGCCGACGCACCGCACGACCACTACAAGGTGCTGGCCGACCGCAAGATCCCGGTGGTCCTGATCAACGCGGCCATCGCCCACCTCGGCTTCCCCTGCGTCTCCTGCGACGACTCGGTGGCCGTCGAGCAGGCATGGCGTCACTTGGTCTCGCTGGGCCACGAGCGCATCGGTCTGGTGCTCGGCCCCTCGGACCACATGCCCTCGCAGCGCAAGCTGGCCGCCGCCCGGGCGCTCGCCGTGGAGTCGGGTGCGAGCATCCCGGACGAGTGGGTGACCCGGGCGATGTTCTCGCTGGAGGGGGGACAGGCCGCTGCCGCGCGGCTGTTGGACGAGGGGGTCACCGGGTTCATCTGCGCCAGCGACCCGCTCGCCCTCGGGGCCGTGCGCGCGGCGCGGCGGCGGGGCCTTTCGGTGCCCGACGACGTGTCCGTCGTGGGATACGACGACTCCGCCTTCATGAACTGCACCGAGCCCCCGCTCACCACCGTCCGCCAGCCGATCGAGGCCATGGGGCGCGCCGCGGTCGAGCTGCTCTCCGTGCAGATCGGCGGCCGCGCGGTCCCCTCCGACGAACTGCTCTTCGAACCGGAACTGGTCGTGCGGGGTTCCACGGCCCAGCCTCCGCGCGCGACGGCTTCCCGCTGACCGTCGGAATTTTGCGCCGCCGCTGCCCTCAATTGCGTGTCTACGGGCACGGGAATGGCTGGGGCGGCCGGGGGCCGGTGTAGTGCCCGCTGGGGCGCATCCGCAGTGGGCGTTCCCCGTACTCCTCCAGCGCATGCGCGACCCAGCCCGCCGTACGGGAGATCGCGAACACCGTTTCGCCCGCCTCCGCCGGCATGTCCGAGGCGACCGAGAGTACGGCCAGCGCAAGGTCGACGTTGGCGTGCAGGGTCGTATCGCGCGCCGTGGTGGCGACCACGTCACGGGCGGCGGCCAGGGCCGGCCCCGCCTGCGGGATGCGCGCGAGCAGGCCGAACAGGGTGCGGGCGCGCGGGTCCTCGCCGGTGTACAGCCGGTGCCCGAGCCCCGGCACCCGGCGGCCGGCCCGCAGATGGTCCGCCACCACCGGGGCGGCGCCGCCGCGTTCCAGGACCTCGGCCAGCATCCGGTGCGCGAGGCCGCTCGCCGCGCCGTGCAGGGGGCCTTCCAGGACGCCGAGCCCCGCCGACACCACCGCGTACGGATGCGCCCGGGCCGATGCGGCGACTCTGGCGGCCAGCGTGGAGGCGGCCAGATCGTGGTCGATCAGCAGCGCAAGTGCCGCGTCCAGGGCGGCGAGTGACGGTCCGTCGGGCTGTCGGGCGGTGAGTTTCGGCCAGAGTTGGCGGGCCAGGCTGTCGGAAGCCGACAGGCGGTCCTCCTCCCCGCCCACCGTCGGCAACGCCGCGACCAGTGTAGGGATCAGGCTTCGCGCGCCGCCGAGCACCGCATCGCGCGACAGATCGAAGCGCAGCGGGTCCGCGGCGGCCGCGGCGACCACCGCCACCCGCAGCCGGTCCGTGGAGCCGCAGTGCACCGGCAGCGCGCCGACCGCCCGCCGGGCCGCCGCCACCGCCTGTTCCGGGGCCGTGAAGCGGACGCCCGGCCGCAGCTCGCCGGTCCACAGCCACTCGGCGACCTCCTCGTACGAGTAGCGCGTGGCCAGCTCCGTCGCGTCCACGCCCCGGTAGTAGTAGCGGTCGTCGACGATGAGGGTGATGCCGGTACGGACGGACGGCTCGCCCGGGGCCGAGGACGGTTCCCTGCGCCCATTGCGCCGGGCCAGCGCGTCGACCTCCGCCGCGTCGAACGTACTGCCCCGCCCGCCCGGCGCGCGGCTGCTGCTCAGCTGACCCCGGCTGACGTAGGCGTACACCGTCTCGGGCTTCACCCCCAGGCGCTCTGCGGCCTCCCGCGTTGTGAGCCGCTGCCCGCCCGCGTCCGGTCGCTGCACGTCCGCCTCTGATCGATCCGTCATGCCGCCACCGTATCCATATGCCGTCCACGACATCCATGAGTGGTCATTGATTGAATCAATGTTGACAGGCGTACAGTCATGCATGGACAGTCGAATCAATGTCAAGGAGTTTCCGGACCAGTCCACGGAGGAAGTAATGACGACCATGACCGGCGGAACACCGCTCGACGTCCCCCGAGGTCTCGCGGGTGTCGTCGTGACCGATACGGCTCTGGGTGACGTCCGGGGCCGGGAGGGCTTCTACCACTACCGCCAGTACTCGGCGGTCGAGTTGGCGCAGTCCCGTAGCTTCGAGGACGTCTGGTACCTCATGACCGAGGGCGAGCTGCCCGGCCCGGCCGCCCGAGCCGACTTCGCCGCCCGCACGGCCGCGCTGCGCGCGCTGCCGGACGCGGTACGCGAAGCCCTGCCCGCCATTGCGCGGGCGAGCGCGGTGTCGGGCCCGCTGTCCGGGTTGCGTACGGCGCTCTCCCTGCTGGGTGCGACGGCCGGGTTCCGACCGGTGTACGACATCGACGCGAAGCGGCGGCGTGCGGACGCGCTGGCCGTCTGCGCCGCCGTCCCCACCGTGCTGACCGCCCTGCACCGCCTCGGCCAGGGGCTCGAACCCGTCGAGCCGCGTCCCGACCTGCCGCACGCGGCCAACTACCTGTACATGCTCACCGGTTCCGTTCCTGACGACGCCCGGGTCAGGGCCGTCGAGCAGTACCTGATCTCCACGGTGGACCATGGCTTCAACGCCTCGACGTTCACCGGCCGGGTCGTCGCCTCGACCGGGGCGGATGTCGCCGCCTGCCTGGTGGCCGCCGTCGGAGCGCTCTCCGGCCCGCTGCACGGCGGCGCCCCCAGCCGTGCTCTCGACACGCTCGACGCGATCGGCACCCCCGACCGCATCGACGGCTGGATCCGCGAACGGGTGCTCGCCGGCGACCGGATCATGGGCTTCGGCCACCCCGTCTACCGCACCGAGGACCCCCGCTCGCGCATGCTGCGGTCCATCGCCCAGGGCTTCGGCGGACCGCTCGTGGAATTCGCCGTCGAGGTGGAACGCCAGGTCGAGGCGATCCTCGCCGAGCTGAAGCCGGGGCGTGAACTGCACACCAACGTGGAGTTCTACGCCGGAGTGGTCATGGAGCTGTGCGGGCTGCCGCGTGAAATGTTCACGCCGACCTTCTGTGCGGCGCGGGTCGTGGGCTGGAGCGCCAATATCCTGGAGCAGGCGGAGGACTCGAAGATCATCCGCCCGGCGGCCCGCTACGTGGGTCCGCCCCCGCCGCAGCCGGTTCCGGCAGTCTGACCCCGCAGGAAGGCCCCCGTTGAGCTCGTCGTCGCCCCGCAGCCCGCAGATCCCGGTCGTCGTCCTCGCGGGATTCCTGGGATCCGGCAAGACGACGCTGCTCAACCACCTCCTGCTCCACCGCGCGGGCAACCGGATCGGCGTGATAGTCAACGACTTCGGGGCCATCGAGATCGACGCCATGACCGTCTCGGGGCAGGTCGGCTCCACCGTGTCGCTGGGCGGTGGCTGCCTGTGCTGCGCGGTCGACGCGAGCGAGCTGGACACGTATCTGGGAACGCTGACCCGGCCCTCCGCGAGGCTCGACGTGATCGTCATCGAGGCGAGCGGCCTCGCCGAGCCGCAGGAGCTCGTCCGGATGATCCTCGCCAGCGACAACCCGCACATCGTGTACGGGGGACTGGTCGAGGTGGTCGACGCCGCCGAGTTCGAGGCGGTCCGGGAGCGCCATCCGGAGGTCGGCCGCCATCTCGCGGTCGCCGATCTCGTCGTGCTCAACAAGACGGACCGGGTCGGGGACGAGGAGTGTGCCCGTATCCGGCAGGCCGTCGCGGAGACCGGCAGCACGGCGGCGATCGTCCCCGCCACGTACGGGCGCATCGATCCCGAGCTGCTCTTCGACCCGGCGCTGCGGCCCGACGGCGAGGAGAGGGCACGTCAGCTCACCTTCGAGGATCTCTACCTGGAGCAGCGCGCGGCGGAGGACGGTGACGGGCACGGCGGCCATCTGCACACCGCGTACGAGAGCGTCGAATTCGACTCCGACGTGCCGATGGACCCACGGCGGCTGATGCGGTTCCTCGACTCACGGCCCGAGGGGCTGTACCGCATCAAGGGGTACGTGGATTTCGGCGCGGGCGACCCCGGAAACGCCTACGGGGTGCACGCCGTGGGCAGGTTCCTGCGGTTCACCCCCAGGCCCTGGACGCGCGGCGAGCCGAAGCGGACGCAGCTCGTCCTGATCGGCTCCGGCATCGACGTACCCGCCCTGCGCAAGGAGCTCGAGAGCTGCCGGGCCACGGAAGAGCCGGCCGCGGAAACGCAGCAGGACGCCGCACACGAGCGAGCCATGTGGGGCGTCCTGCGGTACGTGCGACAGCCCGGTGACGACGACGCGTAACGCGCCCCGCCACCGGGCCGGACGGCCTACACCGGGCCGGCGATCACCGCGACCGGGCTCTCCAACGGCGTCCCGGAACCGTCGCGCCTCGGATCGGGCTCGGGCAGCGACGCCGGGGTGCCGTTCTTCTGCGCGGCCCTGGCCGGCGTCGTGCCCGCCCAGGCGAACACCAGCACGTCCTCGCCCTTCAGGAACCGCTGGCAGCGCACCCCACCGGTCGCCCGGCCCTTGCGCGGGTACTGGTCGAACGGGGTGAGCTTGCAGGTCAGGACCGAGTCGTCCAGCGTGCCGTGCGAACCGGCGACCGTGAACACCGCGGCCTCCGCCGCCGGGTCCACCGCCGCGAACGAGAGCACCCTGGCCCCCGCCGCCAGCTTGACGCCCGCCATACCGCCGGCCGCCCGTCCCTGCGGGCGCACCTGTGGAGCGGGGTACCGCAGCAACTGCGCGTCCGAGGTGATGAACACCAGGTCCTCCTCGCCCGTCCGCAGCTCCACCGCGCCGACGATCCGGTCACCGTCCTTGAGGGTGATGACCTCCAGCTCGTCCTTGTTGGCCGGATAGTCCGGCACCACGCGCTTGACGACGCCCTGCAGCGTGCCGATGGCGAGCCCCGGTGACGACTCGTCGAGCGTGGTGAGGCAGACGACCTCCTCGTCCGCCTCCAGAGTCAGGAACTCCCCGACCATCGCCCCGCCCGACAGGTTGGGCGCCGCATGCGTGTCCGGCAGCTGGGGAAGGTCGATCACCGGCATCCGCAGCAGCCGCCCGTTCGACGTCACCACCCCGATGTCACCGCGGGCCGTCCCAGGCACCGCCGAGACGATCACGTCGTGCTTGGACCGCTTGGCGCCCTCGGCGAAGACGATCGGGTCGTCGTTGGCCGTACGCGCCAGCAGGCCCGTCGATGACAGCAGCACCCGGCACGGGTCGTCCGCCACCTCCAGCGGCACCGACGCGACCTGCGAACCGGCCGACTCCAGCAGCACCGTACGCCGGGCCGTACCGAACTTCTTGGCGACCGCGGCCAGTTCCGAGGAGACCAGCTTGCGCAGCTCCGCGTCCGATTCCAGGATCGTCGTCAGCTCGGCGATCTCGGCATTGAGCCGGTCCCGCTCGCTCTCCAGCTCGATCCGGTCGAACCGGGTCAGCCGGCGCAGCGGCGTGTCCAGGATGTACTGGGTCTGGATCTCGCTCAGCGAGAAGCGCTCCATGAGCCGCTCCTTCGCCTGCGCCGAATTGTCGCTGGACCGGATGAGCTGGATGACCTCGTCGATGTCGACGAGCGCGACGAGCAGACCCTCGACCAGATGCAGCCGGTTGCGGCGCTTGGTCCGGCGGAACTCGCTGCGCCGGCGCACCACGTCGAAGCGGTGGTCGAGATAGACCTCCAGGAGCTCCTTGAGGCCCAGGGTGAGCGGCTGGCCGTCGACCAGCGCCACGTTGTTGATGCCGAAGGACTCCTCCATCGGCGTCAGCTTGTAGAGCTGCTCCAGCACCGCCTCCGGCACGAAGCCGTTCTTGATCTCGATGACCAGGCGCAGGCCGTGCGAGCGGTCGGTCAGATCCTTGACGTCGGCGATGCCCTGGAGCTTCTTCGCCGAGACCAGGTCCTTGATCTTGGAGATGACCTTCTCGGGCCCGATGGTGAAGGGCAGTTCGGTGACGACGAGGCCCTTGCGGCGCGGCGTGACGTTCTCAACGGTGGCCGTGGCACGGATCTTGAAGGTACCGCGACCCTTGGCGTACGCGTCCTTGATGCCGCCCAGGCCCACGATCCGCCCGCCGGTCGGCAGGTCGGGACCGGGGACGAACCGCATCAACGTCTCCAGGTCCGCGCCCGGATGCTTGATCAGATGCCGGGCGGCGGCGATGACCTCGCCCAGGTTGTGCGGCGGCATGTTGGTCGCCATGCCGACCGCGATCCCGGTCGTGCCGTTGACCAGGAGGTTGGGGTAGGCGGCCGGAAGGACGACCGGCTCCTGCTCCTGACCGTCGTAGTTCGACTGGAAGGCGACCGTCTCCTCGTCGATCGACTCCGTCATCAGCGAGGTCGCGTCGGCCATCCGGCATTCGGTGTACCGCATGGCGGCCGGCGGGTCGTCGTTGCCCAGGGAACCGAAGTTCCCGTGTCCGTCGACGAGGGGCAGGCGCATGGAGAACGGCTGGGCCATGCGCACCAGCGCGTCGTAGATCGACGCGTCGCCGTGCGGGTGCAGCTTGCCCATGACCTCGCCGACGACCCGGGCGCACTTCACGAAGCCGCGGTCCGGGCGCAGGCCCATCTCGTTCATCTGGTACACGATGCGGCGGTGCACCGGCTTCATGCCGTCGCGGGCGTCCGGCAGGGCGCGGGAGTAGATCACCGAGTACGCGTACTCGAGGAAGGAGCCCTGCATTTCGTCGACGACGTCGATGTCGAGGATCTTCTCCTCGAAGTCGACCGGCGGCGGGGTCTTCGTGCTGCGGCGGGCCATCGCTGCTGCGACTCCTTCACGGATTTCGATCGGGCAACCTCAGGTTCCCTCAGGTTCTGACGCGCACCATTGTGGACCGCCGCACTGACATCCCCGACCTCGACCCGTCCCAAAGGGCCCTCGCAGCCCGTCCCGAGGCGGCGGAGGACCCCCTTCCGGGGAATTTCGCGCGAAGCTTCACCGCACGGGAACTTCGGCAGGTGCCGGTTCGCTTGCATACAGTGGCTGTGTCTCGAAGCAGCTTCCCGCAGCGGCTTCTTCATATGGACATCCAGTAGCGCGATCGAAGGGACGTACATGCCCATGGGTCACACGGCCACCGCCCAGGCCGGCTCCGGCGGCCTGACAGCGACCGAGCACCGTCTGGCCAATGGCCTGCGCGTGGTGCTCTCCGAGGACCATCTGACCCCGGTCGCGGCGGTCTGCCTCTGGTACGACGTCGGCTCGCGCCACGAGGTCAAGGGCCGCACGGGCCTGGCCCACCTCTTCGAGCACCTGATGTTCCAGGGCTCCGGACAGGTCAAGGGGAACGGGCACTTCGAGCTGGTGCAGGGCGCCGGCGGCTCGCTCAACGGCACCACCAGTTTCGAGCGGACCAACTACTTCGAGACGATGCCCACGCACCAGCTGGAGCTGGCCCTGTGGCTCGAGGCCGACCGGATGGGCTCGCTGCTCGCCGCGCTCGACGAGGAGTCCATGGAGAACCAGCGCGACGTCGTCAAGAACGAGCGCCGCCAGCGCTACGACAACGTCCCGTACGGCACCGCGTTCGAGCGGCTGACCGCTCTCTCCTACCCCGAAGACCACCCGTACCACCACACCCCGATCGGTTCCATGGCCGACCTGGACGCGGCGACCCTCGAGGACGCCCGCGCCTTCTTCCGTACGTACTACGCGCCGAACAACGCCGTCTTGTCGGTCGTCGGCGACATCGACCCCGAGCAGACCCTCGCCTGGATCGAGAAGTACTTCGGCTCCATCCCCTCCCACGACGGCAAGCAGCCGCCGCGCGACGGCGCGCTGCCCCCGATCATGGGCGGCCAGCTGCGCGAGGAGGTCCGCGAGGAGGTGCCGGCACGCGCCCTGATGGCCGCTTACCGGCTGCCCCACGACGGCACCCGCGAGTGCGACGCGGCGGACCTCGCCCTGACCGTGCTGGGCGGCGGCGAGTCCTCCCGCCTGCACAACCGCCTGGTCCGGCGCGACCGTACGGCGGTGGCTGCCGGGTTCGGACTGCTCCGGCTCGCCGGCGCGCCCTCCCTGGGCTGGCTGGACGTCAAGACGTCGGGCGGCGTCGAGGTGGCCGAGATCGAGACCGCGGTCGACGAGGAGCTGGCCCGGTTCGCCGAGGAAGGCCCTACGCCCGAGGAGATGGAGCGCGCCCAGGCCCAGTTGGAGCGTGAGTGGCTCGACCGGCTCGGCACGGTCTCGGGCCGCGCCGACGAACTGTGCAGGTACGCGGTGCTGTTCGGCGATCCCCAGCTCGCGCTGACCGCCGTGAACCGGGTCCTCGACATCACCGCCGAGGAGGTCAAGGCGGCCGCGCGGGCCCAGCTGCGGCCCGACAACCGGGCGGTCCTGGTCTACGAACCGGTCGAGCCCGCCGAAGAGGCCGAGGCCGCCACCGACACCGACGCGCACGAAGGGGCGGACCAGTGACCGACGCTGCCGCGACTGAAGTTTCGATGCAGTACCACCCCCAGCCCGCTCCCGGCGTGGCGCGCCCCTGGGCCTTCCCCGCGCCCGAGCGCGGCTCTCTGCCCAACGGGCTGACCGTGCTGCGCTGCCACCGCCCCGGCCAGCAGGTCATCGCTGTGGAGATCTTCATCGACGCCCCGCTGGACGCCGAGCCCGAGGGCCTGGACGGCGTGGCCACGATCATGTCCCGCGCCCTGTCCGAGGGCACCGACAAGCAGAGTGCCGAGGAGTTCGCCGCCGAGCTGGAGCGGTGCGGCGCGACCCTCGACGCCCATGCCGACCACCCCGGCGTCCGGGTGTCCCTGGAGGTCCCGGCCTCCCGGCTGGCCAAGGCGCTCGGCCTGGTCGCCGAGGCGCTGCGGGCACCGGCCTTCGCGGACAGCGAGATCGAGCGGCTGGTGCGCAACCGGCTGGACGAGATCCCGCACGAGCAGGCCAACCCGGCCCGCCGCGCGGCAAAGCAGCTCTCCAAGGAGCTGTTCCCGGCCACGGCCCGCATGTCGCGCCCGCGCCTGGGCACCGAGAAGACCATCGAGCGCATCGACACCGCGGCCGTGCGCGCCTTCTACGATGCGCACATCCGCCCGTCCGCCGCGACCGCCGTGGTCGTCGGCGACCTCACCGGCATCGACCTGGACGCCCTGCTCGCCGAGACCCTCGGTGACTGGTCCGGGAACACCGCCGAGCCCCGCCCCGCCCCGCCGATCACGGCCGACGACACCGGCCGCGTGATCATCGTGAACCGCCCGGGTGCGGTGCAGACCCAGCTGCTGATCGGCCGCATCGGCGCCGACCGCCACGACAGCGTGTGGCCGGCCCAGGTCCTCGGGACCTACTGCCTGGGCGGCACGCTCACCTCCCGGCTCGACCGGGTCCTGCGCGAGGAGAAGGGCTACACCTACGGCGTGCGGGCCTTCGCCCAGGTGCTCCGCTCCAGCGCCGCGGACTCCGCCTCGGGCGCGACGGGCGCCGCGATGCTGGCCATCAGCGGCTCCGTGGACACCGAGTCCACCGGCCCGGCCCTGGACGACCTCTGGAAGGTCCTGCGGACGCTGGCCGCCGAGGGCCTGACGGACGCCGAGCGCGAGACGGCCGTGCAGAACCTCGTGGGGGTGGCGCCGCTGAAGTTCGAGACGGCCGCCTCCGTCGCGGGCACCCTCGCCGACCAGGTGGAGCAGCACCTTCCGGACGACTATCAGGCGACGCTGTACGCCCGCCTCGCCGAGACCGGCACGGTGGAGGCGACCGCGGCCGCGGTCAACGCCTTCCCGGTGGACCGGCTGGTCACGGTCCTGGTCGGCGACGCCTCCCGCATCGAGGAGCCGGTCCGGGCCCTCGGGATCGGTGAGGTGTCGGTCGTCACCGGCTGACCGGTCACTTCGCCCCTCGGACGGGCAACGGGGAGGCTCCGGCGCGTGGTTGCGCCGGAGCCTCCCCGCATGACTGGACCCGTTTGCCCTCTATGTGGCTGATTTGAGCGCTATATGATGATTCGCCCTGTGGGATGCGCTACAAAACCCCGTGCCCGTTTGGTGACGGGAAGTCCGGCCGCTTAGCGTCGGGTCCGCTGTCCGCCACTCGTACGCCGCATCCGTGACGTACCGGGCAGCCATCGCCGAGTCCCCGTCCGGCGCGAGCCCGGGGAGCCGGGGACCCACGCAGTCCCTGGGGTGAATCGGATGCCGGCGCCCCCCGGGGCGAGGCGTCCGTAGGAGACCTTCCTGCTCCGAACCCGTCAGCTAACCCGGTAGGCGAGAAGGAAGGAAAGGACCAGCCACCCCATGGCGTTCACCCGTGCCACCGGGAAGCACCGTGCCCCGAGCCGTCTGACGCGTACCGGCGCCAAGGCCGTCGGCATCGCGACCCTCGCCACCACCGGCGTCGTCGGATCGCTGGCCTCACCGGCCCTCGCCGCCGACGCGGGAACGGCCCCCGCCGCCACCGAGACCGGGCTCTCCCAGATCCTCACCATCGAGAAGACCCTCGCCGACCGGATCGAGGCCCAGGCCGCCGCGCAGCAGCACCTCGCCGACGCCGCCGAGAAGAAGGCGGCCGCCAAGGCGAAGGCCGTGAAGAAGGCCGAGACCGCGAAGAAGCAGGCCGCCGCCAAGGCGGCGAAGGTCAAGGCGGCGGCCAAGGCGAAGGCCCAGGCCGCACGCGAGGCCTCCGGACGCGCCGGCCGCTCCATCACCCGCACCGCTCTGGGCGGCACCTACGGGCTCCCCGTCGCCGGCTCGTACGTGACCACCGGCTACAAGTCCAGCGGCTCGCTCTGGTCGTCCGGCAGCCACTCCGGCATCGACTTCCACGCCGCCTCCGGCAGCTCCGTCGTCGCCGTCGGCGCCGGTACGGTCGTCGAGGCGGGCTGGGGCGGGGCGTACGGCAACAACATCGTGCTCCGGATGACGGACGGCACGTACACCCAGTACGGCCACCTCTCGTCGATCGGCGTCTCCGTCGGCCAAGAGGTCGCGGCCGGCCGCCAGATCGGACTCTCCGGCTCCACCGGGAACTCCACCGGCCCGCACCTCCACTTCGAGGCCCGGACCACGCCCTCCTACGGCTCCGACATGGACCCGGTCGCCTACCTGCGCGCCCACGGCGTCACCGTCTGACCGTTCGCAGGCTCCCCGGCGAAGGCCCCGGCATCCCGCCGGGGCCTTCGCCGTACCCGTACCGCCCAGCCCGCCCCGCTCGGCCGTAACCAAAAGATATTCATGAATTCTCGCCCGGCATCGGAAATGCGAGCGCATTGCAATAGAGTCATGGCAGAGGTGTCGATCGGCCGCTGTTCGCGGGGATTGAGACGGAGGTTCGGACATGCGTGTTCCGGCGCATTCGGTATGCACGGCAATCCGTGACGACATCGTTTCCGGTGTTTTCGAACGCGGCAGCCGGCTCACCGAGGAGGTGCTCGCACGGCGTTACGGGGTCTCCCGCGTCCCGGTACGGGAAGCGCTGCGCACCCTGGAGTCCGAGGGCTTCGTCGTCACCCGGAGACACGCCGGGGCCTGCGTCGCCGAGCCGTCGGAGCAGGAGGCCGCCGATCTCCTGGAGGTCCGCAAGCTGCTGGAACCGCTGAGCGCCGCCCGCGCGGCCCAGCGCCGGACGGAGGCCCACCTCAAGGTGTTGCGCGGCCTGGTCCGGCTCGGCCAGGAGCGGGCCCGCCGGGGCGAGGGCGAGGACCTGCGCTCCCTCGCCGGCTGGTTCCACGAGACGCTGGCCCAGGCCTCGGGCAGCCCCGGCCTCATCGCCCTGCTCACCCAGCTGCGCCACAAGATCGCCTGGATGTACGCGGTCGACCAGCCGGCCCGCCCGGTCGAGGCGTGGGCGGAGCACGGGGCGCTCGTGGACGCCGTGGCGCGCGGCGACGCAGAGCGGGCGAGGGCCCTGGCCATGCAGCTCGCCGAACGCCAGGGCGCCGCGCACCGGCTGCGCCGCGCCGCCCGGCCCACCTCCGCCACCGTGCCCCGGGCCGGCCGCGTGAGGACTTCGCAACGTGCCGTAAACACCGCGAGCGGCCGGAATTAACAAAGGTCGCGTACAAATAAATAAGGGCCCGCGTAAAAACCGTAAAAGCGTCGCGGGTTATTCGGTCCGGTCGTCGCGTCGGCGCACATACGCAAAAGCCGCGGCGCCCCATGCAGGGGGCCGCGGCTTTGCCGCGAGAATTCCGGCGGTTGTGACCGCTCGGGCTCAGACGGTCTCCGGGAGCTCTTCCAGACCCTCGGCGACCAGCTTGGCCAGACGGTCCAGCGCGGCCTCGGCGTTGTCCGCCTCGGACGCGAGCACGATCTCCTCGCCACCCTGGGCGCCGAGGCCGAGCACCGCGAGCATGGAGGCCGCGTTCACCGGGTTGCCGTCCGCCTTGGCGATGGTGACGGGAACGCCGGAGGCCGTAGCGGCACGGACGAAGATGGAAGCGGGGCGGGCGTGCAGGCCCTCGGCCCAACCGACGTTTACGCGGCGCTCAGCCATGGTTCTGCCCTTCACGAATCAATGGTTGTCTAGACCAGTGTCTCATGTGGTGCGCGATGCTCCGGGGCCGACCCGCGGGCCCTCCCTAGGCCCGTGCCCACGGTCGTCCGGACACCCCAGACTGCCCCCGCCCCGGCGCCCCCGCGACCGGTGCGACGGCCGTAGGCTTGGCCCATGCAGCCCTCTCCGGAGCAGAGTCCGCATCACGCCTACCCCGATCACTGGGAGGCGGACGTGGTGCTCCGCGACGGCGGCACCGCGCGGATCAGGCCGATCACCACGGACGATGCCGAGCGCCTCGTCAGCTTCTACGAGCAGGTTTCCGACGAGTCGAAGTACTACCGCTTCTTCGCGCCCTACCCCCGGCTCTCCGCCAAGGACGTCCGCCGCTTCACCCATCACGACTACGTCGACAGGGTGGGCCTGGCCGTCACGGTGGGCGGCGAGTTCATCGCCACCGTCCGCTACGACCGGATCGACGCGACCGGCCGCCCCGCCTCGGCCCCCGCGGACGAGGCCGAGGTCGCCTTCCTCGTCCAGGACGCCCACCAGGGCCGGGGCGTGGCCTCCACCCTGCTCGAACACATCGCGGCCGTCGCCCGCGAGCGCGGCATCCGGCGCTTCGCCGCCGAGGTGCTGCCCGCCAACACCAAGATGATCAAGGTGTTCCGGGACGCGGGCTACACCCAGCGGCGCAGCTTCGAGGACGGCTCCGTCCACCTCACCCTGGACCTCGAACCCACCGCCGAGTCCCTCGCCGTCCAGCGCGCCCGTGAACAGCGCGCCGAGGCCAAGTCCGTGCAGCGGCTGCTCGCCCCCGGCTCCGTCGCCGTCATCGGAGCCGGCCGCAACCCCGGCGGCGTCGGCCGCACCGTCCTGCGCAACCTCCTCGGCGCGGGCTTCACCGGCCGTGTCCACGCGGTGAACAGCGCCCTCGAAGCCGGCCAGGACACCATCGACGGGGCCCCCGCGCACCGCTCCCTGGGCGAGATCGGCGAGCCGGTCGACCTCGCGGTCGTGGCTGTCCCCGCCGACCGGGTCCCGGAGGCCGTCGCGGACTGCGGCGAACACGGCGTCCAGGGGCTGGTCGTCCTCTCCGCCGGTTACGCCGAGTGGGGCGCCGAGGGCCGCGAGCGCCAGCGCGAACTGGTCCGCCAAGCCCGCTCGTACGGCATGCGGATCATCGGGCCCAACGCCTTCGGCATCATCAACAACTCCGAGGAGGTCCGGCTCAACGCCTCGCTCGCCCCGGAACGGCCCGCCTCCGGCCGCATCGGTCTGTTCACCCAGTCCGGCGCCATCGGCATCGCCCTGCTCTCCGGCCTCTACCGGCGCGGCGCGGGCCTCTCCACCTTCATCTCGGCCGGCAACCGCGCCGACATCTCCGGCAACGACTTCCTCCAGTACTGGCACGACGACCCGGACACCGACGTCGCCCTGCTCTACCTGGAGTCGCTGGGCAACCCCCGCAAGTTCACCCGGCTCGCCCGCCGCACCGCCGCCGTGAAGCCCGTGGTCGTGGTCAAGGGCGCCCGGCACAGCGGCTCCACCCCGCCCGGCCACGCCGTACCCATCAGCCGCATCCCCGACTCGACCGTCTCCGCGCTGATGCGGCAGGCGGGCGTCATCCGCGTCGACACGGTCACGGAGATGGTCGACGCCGGACTGCTCCTCGCCGACCAGCCGCTTCCCGCGGGCGGACGCGTCGCGATCCTCGGCAACTCCGAATCCCTCGGGCTCCTCACGTACGACGTCTGCCTGGCCGAGGGGCTGCGGCCGCGCCCGCCCATCGACCTCACCACGTCCGCGACCCCGCAGGACTTCCGGGACGCGCTGTCGGCCGCCCTGGCGGACGGGGGATGCGACGCCGTGATCGTCACGGCGATCCCCTGGGTGGGCGAGAACGGCGAGGCGGAACCGGGCGACGGCGAGGTCCTGGCCACCGCCCTGCACACGGCGGCCGCCGCCGGACCGGCCAAGCCGGTCGCCGTGGTGCACGTGGAGATCGGCGGCCTGGCGGAGGCGTTGTCCGCCGCCACCAGCACGGTGTCCCAGCAGCGCCCGGCCACGCAGCCCTTCGCGGCGGCGCAGGGGACGACGGCGGCCGGTGCGACGGGGGCGCCCGCCGCGTCGCCGAGCGCCCCGTACACCGGCGCCCCGGACACCGGCGCCCCGTACACCGGCGCCCCGGCGCCCAAGCCGTCCGGCGCCCGGGCGCCCAAGCCGTCCGCCGCCACGAACGCTGCTGCTCCGACACCGACGTTCCCCGCTACGAACGGCGCGTTCCGAACGCACGTGCCGACCACAGCCCCGCCGTCCGGCGCCGCACAGCCCGTCGGCGCGGACGGCACCTCTGCCCCGGACGGCACCCCCGAGGCCCCCGGCGTCCCCCAGAACGCCCCCCGCATCGGTCGCATCCCCGCCTACCCCGCTGCCGAGCGCGCCGTGCGGGCGCTCGCCGAGGCCGTGCGGTACGCGCAGTGGCGGCGCCAGGCGGCGGTGCCCGGGAAGGTGCCCGACTTCCTCGACGACACCATCGATCCCCAGGGCGCCGCCGCCCGCATCGACGCACTGCTCGGCAAGGACCCCGACCCGCGCGGCCGGCCGCTCGGCCACGACGAGGCCCGCGAACTGCTCGCCTGCTACGGCATCGCCGTCCGCCCCACGCTGCCTGCCCCCGGCCCGGAGGAGGCGGTGGCCGCGGCCGCCCGGCTCGGCTACCCGGTAGCCCTGAAGACGACCGCCCCCCACCTGCGCCACCGGGCCGACCTCGGCGGCGTACGCCTGGACCTCGACAGCGAGGCCGCGCTGCGCCGCGCGTACGGCGATCTGACCGAACTGCTCGGCAAGCCCGCGGAGCTGCGGCCCGTCGTCCAGGCCATGGCGCCACGCGGCGTCGACACGGTTGTGCGGGCCACCATCGACCCGGCCGCGGGCGCCGTGCTCTCCTTCGGGCTGGCGGGCGCGCCCTCCGAACTGCTCGGCGACACCGCCCACCGCCTGGTCCCGGCCACCGACCGTGACGCCGCGGAGCTCGTCCGGTCCATCCGCGCGGCCCCGGTCCTGTTCGGCTGGCGCGGCGCGGCGCCCGTGGACACCGACGCGCTGGAGGAACTGCTGCTGCGGGTCTCCCGGCTGGTCGACGACCACCCCGAAGTGGTCTCCATCGCCCTGGAACCGGTCGTTGTCGCCCCGCAGGGGATCTCCGTGCTCGGGGCGAGCGTCCGTCTCTCGCCGCCCCCGGCCCGGACCGACCTCGGCCCCCGCCGCCTGGCCAACTACTGACCGCGCCCCCGCTCGCTTCCCTCTGGACCGCCCCGCGCGGGCGCGCAGCGGCGTCCCCGGCAGCCACCTGGCCCCCGTAGGATGGGTCCCATGGCTAAGACCGGTACGACGACCCAGGGGCTGCGCGCGGCGATCGAGCGCAGCGGCTACTACCCGGCCCTCGTGGCCGAGGCGGTGGAGGCCGCCGTGGGCGGTGAGCCGGTCGCTTCGTACCTGGTGCACCAGGAGACGACCTTCGACTCCAACGAGGTGCGCCGGCACGTCACGGTGCTGGTGCTCACGGACACCCGCTTCATCGTCAGCCACACCGACGAGCAGAACGCCGACACCAGCTCCCCGTCGCCGTACGCCACCACCTCCACCGAGTCGGTCAAGCTCGACCGGATCTCCTCTGTCGTGGTCAGCCGCGTCGTCGCCAACCCGGAGAAGTACGTCCCGGGCACGCTGCCCCGCGAGGTCGTCCTGACCATCGGCTGGGGCGCGGTCTCCCGCATCGACCTGGAGCCCGCCGCCTGCGGCGACCCCAACTGCGAGGCCGACCACGGCTACACCGGCAGCACCACCGCCGACGACCTGAGCCTGCGGGTCAGCGAGGCCGGCGACGGCCCGGACACCGTGCGTCAGACCCTCGCCTTCGCCCAGGCGCTCTCCGAGGCCACGGCCGCGACCCCCGCGGCCGGCCGCTGATGGCCCAGCCGGCCTGGCAGGACGACTTCGTCCCGCTGTCCGTCGACTCCGCGCCCGTCCCGGAGTACGGCAGCGGCTCGCTCGCCGATCTGCTGCCGACCCTGCTCGCGGGTCAGGAAGTGCCCGGCTTCGGCGCGTCCATCGGTGAACTCACCCCCGCCGACCGCAACTGCGTCTTCCTGATCGACGGCCTCGGCTGGGAGCAGATAAAGGCGCACCCGGACGAGGCCCCGTTCCTGCACTCGCTGCTGCCGACCTCGCGCGGCGGCACCGGCCGCCCGATCACGGCGGGCTTCCCGGCCACCACGGCGACCTCGCTGGCCTCCGTCGGCACCGGCCTGCCGCCCGGCGAGCACGGTCTTCCCGGTTACACGGTCCGTAACCCCGAGACCGGCGAGCTGATGAACCAGCTCCGCTGGAACCCGTGGACCCCGCCGAAGGCCTGGCAGCCCCACCCCACCCTCTTCCAGCTCGCCGACGCGGCCGGTGTGCGCACCGCCCAGGTCTCCGCCCCCGCCTTCGAGCAGACCCCGCTGACCAAGGTCGCGCTCAGCGGCGGCTCCTTCCTCGGCCGGCTCAGCGGCGAGGAACGGATGGACACCGCCGCCGAGCGGCTCGCCGCCGGCGACCGCTCGCTCGTCTACACGTACTACAGCGAGGTCGACGGCAAGGGCCACCGCTTCGGCATGGACTCCGACGCCTGGCGCGGACAGCTGATGTACGTCGACGGGCTGGCCCGCCGCCTGGCCGAGCAGCTTCCGCCGCGCTCGGCGCTCTACATCACCGCCGACCACGGCATGATCGACATCCCGTTCGACGAGCAGTCCCGGATCGACTTCGACGAGGACTGGGAGCTGGGCGCCGGCGTCGCGCTGCTCGGCGGCGAGGGCCGTGCCCGGCACGTGTACGCCGTCCCGGGCGCGGCGTCCGACGTGCTGGCCGTCTGGCGTGAGGTGCTGGGCGAGCAGTTCTGGGTGGCGAGCCGGGACGAGGCCGTCGCGGCGGGCTGGTTCGGCCCCACGATCGACGAGCGGGTGTACGGCAGGATCGGTGACGTGGTCGCGGCCGCCCACGACGACGTGGTGATCATCGCCTCGCGCAACGAACCGCATGAGTCGGCCATGGTCGGCATGCACGGTTCCATGACCCCCGTCGAGCAGTTCGTCCCGCTCCTCGAAGTACGCTCCTAGCCGTTCCGCTCCGCTCAGCCGCTCTCGCTTCCCGTCCCGAAAGGTGCTCAACCCCTCATGCCCGAGCTTGTGTTCTTCTCCGGGACGATGGACTGCGGCAAGAGCACCCTGGCCCTCCAGATCGGCCACAACCGCTCGGCCCGGGGCCTGCAGGGCGTCATCTTCACCCGGGACGACCGGGCGGGGGAGGGGAAGCTGTCCTCCCGTCTCGGCCTCGTCACCGAGGCGGTCGAGGCGGACGAGGGCATGGACCTCTACGCGTATCTCGTCGCCCAGCTGTCCAAGGGGAGCCGGGTCGACTACGTGATCGTGGACGAGGCGCAGTTCCTGGCCCCGGCACAGATCGACCAGCTGGCCCGGGTCGTGGACGACCTGGAGATGGACGTCTTCGCGTTCGGCATCACGACGGACTTCCGCACCCGCCTGTTCCCCGGCTCGCAGCGACTGGTGGAGCTGGCGGACCGGATCGAACAGCTCCAGGTCGAGGCCCTCTGCTGGTGCGGTGCCCGCGCCACGCACAACGCCCGGACCATAGACGGCGAAATGGTCGTCGAGGGCGCGCAGGTCGTCGTCGGCGATGTGAACCGCCCGGCGGGCGAGGTCGGTTACGAGGTGCTCTGCCGCCGCCACCACCGCCGCCGTATGACGAGCGCCGCCGCGCGTGCCGCCGCTCTCTCTCCGGACGTCCTGCCGGTCGCCTCCGCCTGAGTGCCGCACCGTCATCGGCCGTCGGCGCCCGCGGGACTGGTGGCGGTGACCCGAATCACGGACGACCCAGGGGGAGCCATCCGCATTCGAAGACAGCGTTACTGAGCCGGGCAAGGGCGGCTGTCAGAACGTGCCTCCGGTCTTCCAGGCACCCCGATTGCTGACGCGGGCGGGTTTTCGGCCACTGCGGCCGGCTGTGGAGCCAGTGCCGCACTTACGTTCTCGTACGGAGGGGCAGGCCGGAGCTGTGCGTCGGACGGCTGGATCATGGCGGGGGCCGAAGGGGCCCATTGCCGCCCATGACCGCAGCTGACAGCATTCCGGCGTGCACACGATTCGGCGGCCGGGCACGGGCCAGACCTCGGCCGACCCCCCCACCCGTTGGTTCTGTCCGTGGGATGACCAAGGAGTACTCAAGCTCATGGCGCCATCGAAATTGCGGATGTTGCTGCTCAGTGTCGTAGGCGCTGTCGCCCTGCTCGGCGCCGTCATCGCCCCCGCGTCGGCCGCACCGGACGACGCCGCACCCGAATCCTCGTCCGGCGTCGCGGCTGCCGCCTTCTGGTCCTGCACGGTGCCGTCCGGTTACGTGTATACGAACACGCAGTCCACCCTGGACTGCTCGACAGGCGGCGGGTTCCACACCAAGTACTACGTACAGCCGCCCACGAACGGCCTCTGGGCCTGTTCTACCGCTTCCGGCTTCACGTACTCGAACACCCAGTCCACTCTGGACTGTTCGACCAGCGGGAGCTTCGGGACCAAGTACTACCTGCAGACTCCGAAGACCGGCCTGTGGGCCTGTACGGTGCCGTCCGGTTACACGTACTCGAACACGCAGTCCACTCTGGACTGTTCGACCAGCGGGAGCTTCGGGACCAAGTACTACCTGCAGACTCCGAAGACCGGCCTGTGGGCCTGTACGGTGCCGTCCGGTTACACGTACACGAACACGCAGTCCACTCTGGACTGTTCGACCAGCGGAAGCTTCGGGACCAAGTACTACCTGAAGGCGCTGTGACCGTCGGCTGACCGTGCGAGGCGTGATTCCGGGCGGATGTCCGGTGAACCGCGCCCCGCACGTGCCACCAGGCACAGGGCGGGGCGTCGGCTGCGGTCACGCCTCGCCCTTTACGGGTGCGGGCTCCGTGCCCCGCCGCCACCGTCGTGTGACGGGTGCGCCCGCCGCGGGCTTACTGTCGCGTCGACCGCTGGATCGTGAACACCGCGCCCTCCGGGTCCGCGACCGTCGCGACCCTGCCGCTCGGGCCCTCCCTCGGCGGGCTCAGGACCTGCCCGCCGAGCTCCGCCACCTGCTGCGCGGCCTCGTCCGTGTCGGTCACCTCGAAGTACGTCATCCAGTGCGGTCCCCGGTCGCGCAGCAGGGCGTGGCCGACGCCGTGCAGCGAGGCCACCGGGCGCCCCTGGATGTGCAGGGTCTGGTAGTCGAAGTCCGCCGAGACGACGGCCTTGGTCTCGTAGCCGAAGACCGCCTGGTAGAACTTGGCGACCGTCGACGTCTCCCGGGTCACCAGCTCGTTCCAGACCGGGGTGCCGGGCCGCCCGGCCAGCGCGGTGCCGGTGTGCGCGGCGGCCTGCCAGATACCGAAGACGGCTCCGCCCGGGTCGGACGCGATGGCCATGCGGCCCGCCTCGCCCGCGTCCAGCGGTCCGACGCCGACGGTGCCGCCGCAGGCCCGGATGGCCTCCGCCGTCTGGTCCGCATCATCGGTGGCCAGGTAGGTCGTCCAGGCGATCGGGAGGTGGCGGTCCGGCGGCAGCTGCCCGATGCCCGCGACCTCCTTCCCGTCGATCAGCGCCCGTACGTACGGGCCGAGCTGCTCGGGGCCCGGGGCGAACTCCCAGCCGAACAGTTCGGCGTAGAAGTTCTGGGTCGTGCGCAGGCCGTGCACGATCAGACTCACCCAGCAAGGTGTTCCGGGTGTACGCCGAGCGGCAGCCTCGGTCATCGTCACTCTCCTCGGACCATCGTGGTGGCCGTACGGGAAAACGGGGCCGGCGCGCCGTGGTGCGGTGCGAGCGGGTACGCCCCGTGCAGATGCTTGCACCACCGGCCGTGGGATGCCCTCCGGCCGCGCCGTCCTTTCCGGGATCTCGCCACAGGAAGCCCGGTTTGTCATGGTATGGCGTCCTCGCCGTTGTTACGGGCAGCCAGGCGTCTGCGCGAGGATGGCACGCATGAAGCCCATCATCTCCGCATCCGAATGTGCGAGCGAACTGGCGGGGCCGCGTCCCCCGGTGCTCCTCGACGTACGTTGGCAGCTCGGCGGTCCGCACGGCCGGCCCGACTACGAGGCGGGGCACATGCCCGGTGCTGTCTTCGTCGACCTCGACACGGAACTGGCCGGTCCGGCGGGCGGCGGCGGCCGCCACCCCCTGCCCGACCCGGCGGCCTTCGGCGCGGCCATGCGCCGTTCCGGGGTACGGAAGGACAGCCCGGTCGTCGTCTACGACGGCGGTCAGGGCTGGGCCGCGGCGCGCGCCTGGTGGCTGCTGCGCTGGGCGGGGCACCGTGATGTCCGGGTGCTGGACGGCGGGCTCGCGGCCTGGACGGGGGAGCTGTCGAAGGAGACCCCGGACCCCGCGGAGGGCGACTTCGTGCCCGCGCCGGGCGCGCTGCCACTGCTGGACGCGGACGGCGCCGCGGCCCTGGCCCGCTCGGGTGTCCTGCTCGACGCGCGGGCGGCCGAGCGCTACCGGGGAGACGTCGAGCCCATCGACCGGGTCGGCGGCCACATCCCCGGCGCGGTCTCCGCCCCGACCGGCGAGAACGTGGACGCGGACGGACGCTTCCTGGGCGCCGAGCGCCTGGCCGCCCGGTTCACCGGGCTCGGCGTCGACGGCGACACGGCGGAGGTCGGCGTCTACTGCGGATCGGGCGTCTCCGGGGCCCAGCAGGTGCTGGCGCTGGAGCTCGCCGGGCACCGGGCCGCCCTCTACGCGGGCTCCTGGTCGCACTGGTCCGCCGACGAGTCGCGCCCGGTCGCCACCGGACCCGACCCGCGGTAACGGCACGCCGTCGCGCGACGCGCAGGGGCCCGTACGCGCTCGCGTACGGGCCCCTGTCATGCCGGCGGGTCCTTCTCTAGTCCTGCTTCTTGCGGCGCGTGCCGAAGACGATCTCGTCCCAGCTGGGCACTGCCGCCCGGCGCCCGGGCCGGACCCCGTCCGCCTCGGCCTGCCGGTCCGTCGTCCCGGTCAGCCGGTCGCGGTGACCGGCGACCGCACGCGGCATCAGTACGTCGGCGTACGCGGAGCCCGCACCCGCAGAGGCGGCCGGCGACTCCTCGGCCTCCGGCTCCTGCGCCGCGGGCTCGATCGACGGCGGCTCGGGCGGAGCCGGCCGCTCCGGTACGACCATGTCGCCGCGGAAGCTCGGGACGGCCTCCAGCAGGCTGGTGAGCGAATCGCGCTCGCTCGCGGTCACCCCGGCGATCCGCTCCTCCGGCTCCGGGGGCGGCGGCGGTGCCGGGCGCTCGATCTGCCGGTCCAGTGCACGGTCCAGCGGCCGGTCGCGCGGCAGCCGGGCGATCCGGGGGACGAACGGGAAGCTGGGCTCGGGCGCCGCGACCTCGTCCGTCTCGCCGATCAGCGAACGAGCCTCGTCGTCGACGGCCTGGACCAGCCGGCGCGGCGGGTCGTACGTCCAGCTCGCCGAGTGCGGCTCACCGGCGACCCGGTACACCAGGAGGACCTCCCAGGTGCCGTCGTCGCGGCGCCAGGAGTCCCACTGGACGGTCTCCTTGTCGGCGCCGCGCAGCAGCAGCCGATCCTGCACCGCCTCGCCGAGCTGGGGGCCGGTGTTCTCGCCGGGACGGCGCACGGGGGTCTTCCGGGCCCGCTCGGCCATGAAGGCGCGCTCCGCGAGTACGGGGCCCTCGAAACGGCGGACACGGTCGACGGGGATCCCGGCGAACTGGGCGACCTCCTCGGCGGAGGCGCCTGCTCGTATCCGTGCCTGGATGTCGCGCGGGCGGAGGTGGCTCTCCACCTCGATCTCGATCTGGCCGAGCCGGGCGCGGTCGTTGCGCACGGCGGCTCTCAGCCGCTCGTCGATCGGAAGCGTGTACTCCGTGCTGTCCGCAGCCTTGAGCACCAGTCGTGTGCCGTCGTTGGAGACGGCCACGACACGCAGTTCGGGCATGGGGACCTCCCGGGTGGTGCCTGCCGACGTCACGTGCGTCGCTGCTTCCGCTAGTCGAGTGTGGCCTGCCCGGGTGCAGCCTGCCACAACATTGCCGTGTTGCCCGGCGTGTCGGGCCTGAGCCCTTGATCGCCGGTATGCCACGGTAGCCTTTGCGCAACACAAAGTGACCGATGGTCACTCCGTGTAGCTGGCCGCCGTGCGATGCCGTGCGCCGCCGGATCGAGTGCCTCCTTCGGCCCCCTCCCGAAGGTTCCGGACGCCCGCGCGGGAGTCCGGCCCCAGGGCTCGCCACAGTACTCCATTCGGGCCATGTAGGTGGACCGCCGCGCCGCCGAAGTTCTCGCGAGGTGCGGGAGTTGACCTACCCCTCCAGATGCCTCCTGCCCATGATCCGTGTCGTGCTTCACATAATCCACGCAACCGGAACTTTCGGCTTCGTTCACGTGTCCCTAGTTGGTGCATGGTGGGAGAGATGTCAATCAAGGGCTGGAAATGGTGCATAAGCCGGAAAGCGGCATAGAACCCAAGGAGAGGCGGATCGATCTGAGCCTGCCCCAGGTCGCGGGCAGCGCGGTCGCGGCGGTGGCGGCAGCCGTGGCGGCTTCCCAGCTCGGCGTGTACGGGACGATCGCCGGGGCCGGCGTCATGAGCGTCGTGGCCACCTGCGGCGGCTCGGTGTTCCAGCACTTCTTCCGTCGTACGGGGGAGCAGATACGCGAGGTCACCGTCCAGGTGAAGCACCCGGACCGCGAGGTGACCATTCACGCCCGCGAGACCGGCCCGCGTCGGCCGGAGCCCCACGTGCCGGAGACCGTCCTGCTGGGAGCGGTGGACGACGCCACCACGGTGCTGCGCCGGGCGGACGTACAGGCGGACGAGACGGTGCTCCTGCGCCGCGTGGAGCCGGACGCGACGACCGTGCTGCGGAGCCCCGCCACGTCCCCCGTGCCGGACGAGGCGTTCTCCGAGGCGACCACGCACGGCACCCGGCTGCGCGGATGGAAGCGGTCGGCCATCGGTGCGGCGGTGGTGTTCGCGGTCTCGATGGCCGGCATCACCACGTACGAGCTGATCTCCGGCGACGACCTGAGCGGCGGACACGGTACGACCGTGGGCTCCGTCGTACGCGGTGGCCACGACAGCGGCCCTTCCACGCCCGAGCCCGCCGAAACCACCGGCCCCGACCGGGACGGGACGAAGCCCGGCGGGCAGGACGAGAGCGGCACGGCGACCCCCGGCACCGGCGGCCAGGACGGCAACAGCACCGCCCCGCAGCCGGAGCGGAGCGGCGGTCCCACCGCAGGCGCGACGCCCACGCCCACCCCCTCGGACCCGGCGGGCGGCGCGGTAAAGCCCGAGCCCACGCCGACTCCGAGCACCACCGACGGTGGCGAGAGCACGGCGCCCGACCCGACGACCACCGACAGCGCCCCCGCGCCGGACGGAACCGGCGCGGGGGAGTGAACCCGGGGATGCCGGGTCAGTCGCCCAGCACCCGGCGCAGGTAGTCGTTGCCGAACAGGCGGTCCGGGTCCAGCCGGTCCCGCACGGCCGTGAACTCGGCGAAGCGCGGATACACCCCGGAGAGGTAAGCGGCGTCCCGCGTGTTGACCTTGCCCCAGTGCGGGCGGCCGCCGTGCGCGGTCATGATCCGCTCCACCGCAGTGAAGTACGCCTGGTAGGGCGTGCCCCGGTACATGTGGACGGCGATGTACGCGCTCTCCCGGCCCGACGCCGTGGAGAGCGCGATGTCGTCGGCCGGCGCGGTGCGCACCTCGACCGGGAAGCTGATCCGCAGCGGCGAGCGGTCGACCATCGCCCGCACCTCGCGCAGCGCCTCGACGGCGGCCTCGCGCGGCAGCGCGTACTCCATCTCCACGAACCGCACCCGGCGCGGGCTGGTGAACACCTTGTACGGGATGTCGGTGTACGTACGCGCCGACAGGGCCCGGCTGGAGATCCTCGCGATCGAGGGGATCGTGGCGGGCACGGCCCGGCCCAGCGAGCAGGCGACCTGGAAGGCGCCGTTGGACAGCAGCTCGTCCTCGACCCAGCCGCTGACCTTGCCGGGCGGGGCGGCGGGCCCGGCGCTGCGGTTGTTGCGCTTGGTGTTGCAGTTCCCGGTGTGCGGGAACCAGTAGAACTCGAAGTGCTCGTTCTCGGCCACGAGCTGGTCGAAGTCGGTCGTCACCCGGTCGAAGCTCATCGGCTCCTCGCGGGCGGTCAGCAGGAAGACCGGCTCCACGGCGAAGGTGATCGCGGTGATCACACCCAGGGCGCCGAGTCCGATCCGCGCCACCGCGAACACGTCGGCGTTCTCGGTCTCCGAACAGGTCAGGACCGTGCCGTCGGCGGTGACCAGCTCCAGGGCGCGTATCTGCGCCGATATGGACGCCGAGTCGCGGCCGGTGCCGTGCGTCCCGGTGGAGGTGGCCCCGGCGACCGTCTGCTCCATGATGTCGCCCATGTTGGTGAGCGAGAGGCCCTCGCGGGCCAGCGCGGTGTTGAGCCGCTTCAGCGGGGTGCCCGCCTCGACCGTCACCGTCATCGCCTTGCGGTCGATCTCGCGGATGCCCGTCAGCAGATCGGGCCGGATCAGCACCCCGTCGGTGGCCGCGGTCGAGGTGAAGGAGTGGCCGGTGCCGGCCGGCTTCACCCGCAGCCCGTCCTCGGAGGCCCTGCGCAGCGTCTCGGCCAGCTCGTCCACCGACGCGGGGGACACGGTCCTGGCCGGCCGTGCGGTGACGTTCCCCGCCCAGTTGCGCCACGGACTCGTCGCCGTCCGTGCGTAGGTCTCGGTCATCTTCCCCGCGCCCTTCCCTAGGAACCGGCCCACCCAGCCGGCGCTTCCCCCGGCCGGAAACCACGGGTTACCGGCCGGTTGGAGGGGGATCATACTCACGGTTCTCGCACATGCATCCACCCCTTCCGCCGTCCCCGCGGGGCCCGGCCGCGCACCCGGTCCCGGATGTCGGTGGGACCCGGCCGCGGCGGGGGTGGCAGGATCGAGGTCATGTCCGATCTGCGCGATCCCGCCCCCTACGACGCCCTGCTCCTGCTCTCCTTCGGGGGCCCCGAAGGCCCGGACGACGTGGTTCCGTTCCTCGCGAACGTGACCCGCGGCCGCGGCATCCCCGAGGAACGGCTCAAGGAGGTCGGCAAGCACTACTTCCTGTTCGGGGGCGTCAGCCCGATCAACGCCCAGAACAGGGCCCTGCTCGACGCGCTGCGCAAGGACTTCTCCGAACACGGACTGGATCTGCCCGTGTACTGGGGCAACCGCAACTGGGCCCCGTACCTCACCGACACGCTCCGCGAGATGGTCGCCGACGGCCACCGCCGCATCGCCGTCCTGGCGACCAGCGCCTACGCCTCGTACTCCGGCTGCCGGCAGTACCGCGAGAACCTCGCGGAGTCACTGGCCGCCCTGGAGGCCGAGGGTCTTCCCCTGCCGCGCGTGGACAAACTCAGGCACTACTTCAACCACCCCGGGTTCGTGGAGCCCATGGTGGAGGGTGTCCTCGCCTCGCTGGCGGACCTGCCCGACGACGTGCGCGGAGGCGCCCACCTGGCCTTCACCACGCACTCCATCCCGACCTCGGCGGCCGACGCCTCCGGCCCCGTGGAGGCCCACGGGGACGGCGGCGCCTATGTCGCCGAGCACCTCGACGTGGCCCGGCTGATCGTGGACGCGGTGCGTGAGCGGACCGGTACGGCGTACCCCTGGCGGCTCGTCTACCAGTCGCGCAGCGGCGCCCCGCACATCCCGTGGCTGGAGCCGGACATCTGCGACCACCTGGAAGCCCTCCACGGCGACGGTGTCCCCGCCGTCGTGATGGCGCCCATCGGCTTCGTCTCGGACCACATGGAGGTCCTGTACGACCTCGACACCGAGGCCACCGACAAGGCCGCCGAGCTGGGCCTGCCGGTACGCCGCTCCGCGACGGTCGGCGCCGATCCCCGGTTCGCCGCGGCCGTGCGCGACCTCGTCCTGGAACGGGCCGCCGCCGAGCGGGGCCGCCGGCCCGAGCGGTGCGCCCTCGGGACGCTGGGCGCGAGCCACGACCTGTGCCCGGTGGGCTGCTGCCCGGCCAGGGCCCCCAGGCCCGCCGCCGCGGGCGCCGACAGCCCCTACGCGTAAGCCTTCGTCTTTCCCTGCCCGCCGCCCCTCAATCCCTTAGGGAACGCCGTGACCCAAGTCGAACACCCAGTGGACACCCTGCTCGACCTCGCCATGGAAGCCGCGGAACTCGCGGGCCGGCTGCTGCGTGACGGGCGTCCGGCGGGACTGGGTGTGGCCGCGACCAAATCCAGCCCGGTCGACGTCGTCACCGAGATGGACATCGCCGCCGAGAAGCTGATCACCGAGTACCTGATCGAGCGCCGCCCCCTCGACGGCTACCTCGGTGAGGAGGGCGGCACGACCGCCGAGGGCAGCAGCGGCGTCCGCTGGGTCATCGACCCGCTCGACGGCACGGTGAACTATCTCTACGGGCTGCCGTCCTGGGCCGTCTCCATCGGCGTCGAGGTGCACGGCGAGCGGGTCGCCGGCGTGGTGGAGGTCCCGATGCGCGGCGAGACGTACTTCGCGCGCCAGGGCCACGGCGCCTTCGTCACCGGCGGTCCCCACGGCGACGAGCACGTCCGGCTGCGGTGCCGCCCCACCGCCCCGCTCGCCGAGGCACTGGTGGCCACGGGCTTCAACTACGTCGCCGACGTCCGGGCCCACCAGGCCGAGGTGGCGCGCGAGCTGATCCCGCGGGTGCGGGACATCCGGCGCGGAGGCTCCGCGGCGATCGACCTCTGCGACGTGGCCGCCGGCCGGCTCGACGGCTACTTCGAGCGCGGCCTGCACCCCTGGGACCTGGCCGCGGGCGACATCGTCGCACGGGAGGCCGGCGCCCTCACCGGCGGACGCCCGGGCGGGCCGGCCGACGGGGAACTGACCGTCGCGGCGTCCCCCGGCGTCTTCGAACCGCTCCAGGCCCTCCTGGAGGAGCTGGGAGCCTGGCACGACTGATCTTGGGCGCCGGGCCCGTGTCCGGGCGGCAGAAGGGCCCCGCAACCGCTGTACGGCGGTTGCGGGGCCCTTCTGCGCCGGTCAGGCGTTCGTCGCCGTGCCGATGCGTACACCGTGCTCGGCGGCGAGGCGATGGAGGTCGTCGAGCTCGCTCTGCTCGACGTCCGCGAGGAAGTCGTCGCCCGTCTCGCGGGCCTTCGTGAGGTCGTCCTCGGTGGTCTTGATGCGGTGCAGCAGACCTGCGGTGAAAGCGTCCATGAAGCGCCCCCTCATCGTCGTGGGTCGGTGGCACGGGGGTGTGCCCGGGTTTCCCTCCGCCGAAGCGGTAGGGCGGGTGATCACGCACTCTCCGGGGAATCGGAGGGGCCTGTGACAACGCCACATGGGAAGTCGTGATCGCGGGTGTGAATGCGTCCTCCCCCGGGCGAACCTCAGGGAAACCTCAACTGGCCCGGATTTCCCGTCGATTCCTGGAAGCCGCAGGTCGGGACCGCACCGTCTTACCGCCGGTTTATACGCGTTACGGGCAGGATGGAACAGCACGGGGTGTGCCGGGGCATGCCCGCGGCGCGGGCGGCCGGGCCGTTCCGGACGCCCCGGGGCCCCGTGGTGAAGATCGCTTGCGAAGTTCTAAGGAAGGAAGCGCCGTGCGCGTACTCGTCGTGGAGGACGAGCAGCTGCTCGCCGATGCGGTGGCCACCGGATTGCGCCGCGAGGCCATGGCCGTGGATGTCGTGTACGACGGAGCCGCGGCCGTGGAGCGCATCGAGGTCAACGACTACGACGTCGTGGTGCTCGACCGCGACCTCCCCCTGGTCCACGGCGACGACGTGTGCCGCCGGATCGTCGAGCTCGGCATGCCGACCCGGGTGCTCATGCTCACCGCGTCCGGTGACGTCAGCGACCGCGTGGAGGGCCTGGAGCTCGGTGCCGACGACTACCTGCCCAAGCCCTTCGCGTTCAGCGAGCTGACCGCCCGCGTCCGGGCCCTCGGCCGCCGTACGACCGTCGCCCTGCCGCCCGTCCTGGAGCGGGCCGGGATCAAGCTCGACCCCAACCGCCGCGAGGTGTTCCGGGGCGACCAGGAGGTCCAGCTCGCGCCCAAGGAGTTCGCCGTCCTGGAGGTCCTGATGCGCAGCGAGGGCGCCGTCGTCTCGGCCGAGCAGCTGCTGGAGAAGGCCTGGGACGAGAACACCGACCCGTTCACCAACGTCGTCCGGGTGACCGTCATGACCCTGCGCCGCAAACTCGGCGAGCCGGCCGTGATCGTCACGGTGCCCGGCTCCGGCTACCGGATCTGATGCCCGTGCCCGCCGCCCCGCCGTCCGCACCCCCCAAGCCCACCTGGGAGCCCAAACAGCAGGAGCCCTCGTACCCCTGGCTGCGTCCGACCATCCGGATACGGCTCACGCTGCTGTACGGCGGCATGTTCCTGATCGCGGGCATCCTGCTGCTGTCGATCATCTACATGCTGGCGGCGCAGGCACTGCACGTGGGCAGTGAGCTGCCGTTCAAGGTCGTCGACGGCTACATGTCCAGCAAGGTCTGCAACCTCCTCGAACACGGCAACTCGCCGAACGCGGTCAACGCCGCGATGAACTCCTGCGTCAACCACCAGCGCCAGCAGGCACTGGACACGCTGCTCAACCGGTCGCTGCTCGCCCTGGTGGGCCTGAGCATCATCGCCTTCGCCTTCGGCTACGCCATGGCGGGGCGGGTGCTCTCGCCGCTGGGCCGGATCACCCGCATCGCCCGCACCGTCGCCGGCACGGACCTCGCCCGCCGCATCGAGCTGGACGGGCCCGACGACGAGCTCAAGGAGCTCGCCGACACCTTCGACGACATGCTGGACCGGCTGGAGCGGGCCTTCACCGCGCAGCAGCGGTTCGTCGGGAACGCCTCGCACGAGCTGCGTACGCCCCTGGCGATCAACCGCACGCTGCTGGAGGTCCACCTCTCCGACCCGGGGGCACCGCCCGAGCTCCAGCAGCTGGGCAAGACCCTGCTGGCCACCAACGAGCGCAGCGAGCAGCTCGTGGAGGGCCTGTTGCTGCTCGCCCGCAGCGACAACCAGATCGTCGAGCGCAAGCCCGTGGACCTGGCCGAGGTGGCCTCCCGGGCGCTGGACCAGACCCGGGGCGAGGCCGAGACCAAGGGCGTCGGGATGCGCGCCACGCTGGCCCCGGCCGTCGTCCAGGGCAACGGCGTCCTCCTGGAGCGCATCGCGCTCAACCTCGTACAGAACGCCGTCCGGTACAACGTGCCGGAGGACGGGTGGGTGGAGGTGAGTACGGAGCTGCTGCCGGGCCAGGCGGTGCTCGTCGTCTCGAACACCGGCCCGGTGGTGCCCGCGTACGAGATCGACAACCTGTTCGAGCCGTTCAGGCGGCTGCGTACGGAGCGGACGGGCAGCGACAAGGGGGTCGGTCTCGGGCTGTCGATCGCGCGGTCCGTCGCGCGCGCCCACGGCGGCCGTATCATCGCCGAACCGCGCGAAGGCGGTGGTCTTGTGATGCGCGTCTCACTGCCCGTCTGACCAGCGGGACGAAGGGTTCGCACACTGATTATTTTTTGTTCGCTTTGAGCGGAATTTTCGGGACCTGACCTCGAAGAGACCGTGTGTGATCGATCACAGGAGCGAATAGCCCCCTGCCCACGCTCCGTGAGCAGGGAACTCACCGGAATCCCGGCGAATCGCCGGGTTTTCGGGGGTAGACATCACGGGAAGTACACGGGGTGGCGCCTGTAAAGGGCGCCGCCGGGACCGTGTACGGTCCCCATCGCCACCCAAGCCGATCACTCCCGAGCGGTCCTTTTGGGTGTCGATTGAGTAACAGACCTTGATGTGAGGCAAAATCTCCGCCTCAGGTCGGGCACAAGTCCGGCCTCTCACGCGTTACGAGCGCTGAGACACCGCAGACACCCAGAGGGGGAGAGCGACATGGCAACGGATTACGACACCCCACGCAAGACCGACGACGACGTCGATCAGGACAGCCTTGAAGAGCTGAAGGCGCGCCGGAGCGACAAGACGGCGTCCGCCGTCGACGTCGACGAGTTCGACGCGGCAGAGGGACTGGAGCTGCCCGGCGCAGACCTGTCCAACGAGGAGCTGGCCGTACGGGTCCTGCCCAAGCAGGCCGACGAGTTCACCTGCATGAGCTGCTTCCTCGTGCACCACCGCAGCCAGCTGGCCCGCGAGAAGAACGGCCAGCCGATCTGCCGCGACTGCGACTGAGGTCGGGTCGGCCGTGGCAGGGGACACACCGTTCCACAAGCGGCGCCCCTGGGGCAGGAAGTCGTCCGGGGAGCACCAGGGCGGTACAGGCCCGGCAGAAGGCGCCCAGGCGCCTGCCGAGCGGTCCGCCCTGCCACCCCCGCCGGACGGACAGGACGATGAGCGGGGCCTGCAGGCCTCGCTCGAAGCGGCCGAAGCAGCGATGGAGGCAGCCCGTGCGGCTGCCGGAGCCGACACGGCGAAAAGGGCCGGAGAGGTCGGCAGGACGGAGCCCGTGACCGGGGCAGGCCGTCTGGATTCAGTGAAACGGGGCGTACGCAAGGGCGGGGAGAGCGCCAAGGCAGCGATCGGTCATATCGCCGACCTGATCATCCATGTCGCTCCCCGCGTCCCTGTGCGCGATCTCGACACCCTGCGCAAGCACTTTCCCGGCCTCGGGCCGGAGGAGATCGCCGACCGGCTCGTCGTGGGAGCCAGCCGCGCGACCGCCACCGTCGGCGCCGGAATCGGCGCGGCGGCCATGATGCCCGTGCCGCCCGCGATGTTCGCGGAGCTGGCCGCCGAGATCGCCGGCGTCGCCGCGATCGAGATGAAGCTCGTCGCCGAACTGCACGAGGTCTACGGACGCCGTCCCCCGGGCAACATCGGCCGGCGCTCCACCGCCTACCTCACCGCCTGGACCGAGGAGCGCGGCATCGAGGTCACCCGCCCGGCCACGGTCGACGCGGCGCTGAGCGGCCGGACGAAGCGCGAACTGCGCCGGCAGATCATGAAACGCACCGTGCGCGACCTGCCGAACCTGATCCCGTTCATGATCGGCGCCGCCGTCGGCGCGTCCATGAACCGGCGCGACACCAGGAAGCTCGCCGAACGGGTCAGGAAGGACCTGCGCGAGAAGCAGATCCCCTGGGACCGCCTGCCCGAGCTGCCCCCGCTGGAACAGCCTGATCCAGACGAAAGGCCCTAGGCCCGGACCGCCGCCTTCAGGGCGGCCACCAGCGCCTGCGGGTCGCGCGTCGACAGATAGACGTACGGCGTCGGGTCCTCGGGGTCGGTGACCTCCACCCGCACCGCCGTCGGGATGTAGCTGCGCAGCAGCATGAAGGCCCGCGTGTCCGCCTTGTACGTGCGCCAGGCGCGCGCCTCCTCGGCGTCCAGCACCTCGGCCTCACCGAGCGCCGTGACCGGAATCCTCGCGTCACCGGCGACCAGCGCACCCGCCACCACCCGGATGCGTGCGGAGCCGTACGAGCTCACCGCGACGGCCGACAGGACCGTGCCGCCGGCGAGGCCGCCGAGCAGCGGCAGGGTGCCCAGCGGCAGCAGCATCAGCGCGCACGCGATGCCGATCAGGACGGCGATCAGCCACCACGACCGGGGGGCGGTGAGGCGTTCGTCGAAGGGCGGGGTGGAAGGCTGCATGGCTCCAAGCTTGGCACGGCGCGACCGGCGGGGACCCGCGCGGGTAAGGTCTGCGCCTGTGAGTGGAACATCTGCGGCTCTGACGCCCCCGGCCGACGCGGTGAAACCGGTCCGGCACCCCGACGCCCCGGCCCCCGGCGAACTCCTCGGCGCGCACTACGAACACTGCTTCGGCTGCGGCTCCGGACAGGCCCACGGGCTGCACCTCCAGGCGCGCGCCGAGGAGGGTGTCCGGGTGACCGCCGAGTTCACCGTGAAGGCCGCCCACCAGGGCGCCCCGGGCCTGGCGCACGGCGGGGTGCTGGCCACCGCGCTGGACGAGACGCTCGGCTCGCTGAACTGGCTGCTGCGGGTCATCGCGGTGACCGGACGGCTGGAGACCGACTTCGTGCGTCCCGTCCCCGTCGACACCGTGCTGTTCCTCGACGCCGAGATCACCGCCGTCCACGGGCGGAAGCTCTACTCCCGGGCCACCGGCCGGATCGGCGGCCCGGACGGACCGGTGGCGGTGCGTGCCGACGCCCTGTTCATCGAGGTCAAGGTCGACCACTTCATCGAGAACGGCCGGCCGGCCGAGATCCAGGCCGCCATGGCCGACCCCGACCAGGTCAAGCGGGCCCGTGCCTTCGAGGTGAACCCCTGATGCGCCATCCCGTCGACGTCCTGATCCGCCGGATCGACCCGGACGTGCCCATTCCCGCCTACGGACACCCCGGTGACGCCGGCGCCGACCTCGTGACGACCGAGGCCGCCGAGCTGGCGCCGGGGGAACGGACCGTACTGCCGACCGGGGTTTCGATCGCCCTGCCGGACGGGTACGCCGCGTTCGTGCACCCACGATCCGGTCTCGCCGCCCGCTGCGGGGTCGCCCTGGTGAATGCCCCGGGGACGGTCGATGCCGGGTACCGTGGAGAGATCAAGGTGATCGTCATCAATCTCGACCCGCGCGAGTCCGTGCGGTTCGAGCGGTTCGACCGGATTGCCCAACTGGTCGTGCAGCAGGTCGAGAAGGCGCGCTTCCACGAGGTGTCGGAGCTTCCCGGCTCGGCGCGGGCCGAGGGGGGCTTCGGGTCCACCGGCGGTCATGCCGCCGTTGATGTTGATGGCGTCCGGGGCGGGGTTCCCCAGGGCGGGAACAGCTACGCTTCGGTCGAATCCGACCGGGAAGGACAGTGACGTGTTCGGACGTCGCAAGAACAGTGGTTCCGCCGATGACACGGTGGACGAGGCGCGCGAGGCCGAGCAGGTCGTCGACGAGCAGACCGAGAGCGAGCCGCGCCGGACGAACCTTCCGCCGGCGCCGCGCCCGGACGGTCCCTGGGACATCAGCGAGGTGTCCCAGCCCGGCGACGGCCGGGTCGACCTGGGCGGCATCTTCGTGCCCGGCGTCGAGGGCATGGAACTGCGCGTAGAGGTCGCCGGTGACGCGATCGTCGCGGCCACCGTCGTGCTCCGCGACAGCGCGGTCCAGCTCCAGGCCTTCGCCGCCCCCAAGAAGGAGGGCATCTGGGGCGAGGTCCGCGAGGAGATCGCCTCCGGCATCACCCAGCAGGGCGGCGTCATCGACGAGGTCGAGGGCCCGCTGGGCTGGGAGCTGCGCGCGCAGGTCCCCGTACAGCTCCCCGACGGGACGAACGGCGTGCAGCTGGTGCGCTTCGTCGGCGTCGACGGCCCGCGCTGGTTCCTGCGCGGTGTGATCTCCGGCCAGGGCGCCGTGCAGCCCGAGGCCGCCGGGCTTCTGGAGACGGTCTTCCGGGACACCGTGGTCGTCCGCGGCGAGGGCCCGATGGCCCCGCGCGACCCGATCGTCCTCAAGCTCCCCAACGACGCCCAGATGGTTCCCGAGGGCGTCCAGCAGGAGGAGCAGGAGGAGTCGAGGTTCTCCGGCGGCATGGCCGGACTCCAGCGCGGTCCCGAGATCACCGAGGTGCGCTGATCCGCACCCGCTGACACCGGCCGGTGGGCCGTACCCCTTTCCCGGGGTGCGGCCCACCGGCTTTTGCGTGCGCGTACGGGGCGCGTATCGGGGGCGTACAGGCGCCGTCAAGGCCGGGCCCACTCCCGTAAGAGAAGCATCAACGCAGGTCAAGGCGGTGCTGGTGGGCGGTTTGCTCAAGGGGTCCGATTCCTCGACACCTCATCCAGGAGCATCCGATGGCCGGTGCGGCCTTCGTCGTCACCACGATCGCGGTCTTCGCGCTGGTGGCACTCGTCGCCAAGGGGGTGGCGAAGCTGTGACCGCGGACAACGTGGCCGGCCTCGTCGTGGCCGCCGCCCTGCTGGGCTACCTCGTCCTCGCCCTTCTCTGTGGTTCCAGCCGCGCCCCTCCGAAGGGCTCGGCACCAACAGCCGCAACACCGGTACTCGCTGCTCGTCTCCGGCGCGAGCAACCTCTCCGGCGACAACGCGGAGCTGATCGACCGGGTCACCGCCGCCAAGGCGGCCGTCGTCCGGGACAACCCCGTCCCCGGGTACCCGCCGACGCCGTCACCTCGTCCGGCTCCGGCCTCGACCCGGACATCTCCCCGGCGTACGCGGAGCTCCAGGTCCGCCGGGTCGCCGCGCGCAGCCACCTCGACGCCGGCCGGGTCGCCGAGCTGGTCGAACGGCACACCGACGGGCGTCTCCTCGGCTTCATCGGGGAACCGCGCGTCAACGTCCTGGAGCTCAACATCGCGCTGCGGCGGCTGGTGACCGGGACGCGCTGACGGGCGGGGCGGTGCCCGGGGCCCACCCGGGCATTGCCCGGTCCCGTGCCACCTGCACATACTGGCGGCCGACACGACCGAGGACCCCCGGGGGAGCGACATGACCGAGAACACCGCCGACACGAGCACCGGCGGGGGAGCCGGCACGGCCGTCGCGGACAGCCCCATGGTCCGCGTCGAGGACCTGCACCGCTCGTACGGCTCCGGCGCGGGCGCCGTGCACGCGCTGCGCGGGGTCTCCTTCGAGGTGCCGCGCGGCGAGCTCGTCGCCCTCAAGGGACGCTCCGGCTCGGGCAAGACGACCCTGCTCAACCTCGTCGGCGGCCTCGACAGCCCGGACGGCGGCCGGATCACCGTCGACGGCACCGACCTCTCCTCGCTCGGTGAGAACGGGCTCCTGGAGCTGCGCCGCGACCGCATCGGCTTCATCTTCCAGTCGTTCGGCCTGATCCCCATCCTGACGGCCGCGGAGAACGTGGGCGTACCCCTGCGGCTGCGCAAGGCCGACCCGCGCGAGCGCGAGGAGCGGGTGTCGCTGATGCTCTCCCTCGTCGGCCTCGCCGACCACGCCGCCCAGCGCCCCGGCGAGCTCTCCGGCGGCCAGCAGCAGCGCGTCGCCATCGCCCGCGCGCTCGCCAACCGGCCCGCCCTGCTGATTGCCGACGAGCCGACCGGACAGCTCGACGCCGAGACCGGCCTCGCGGTGATGGAGCTGCTGCGCGCCGTCGTCCACAGCGAGGGCGTCACCGCGCTCGTCGCCACCCACGACGCCCAGCTGCTCGGCCTCGCCGACCGGGTCCTGGAGCTCAGCGACGGGCACATCATCGAGCACTGACCGGCGGCCCGGGAGCCGTATCAGGGTTGCGTCAATTCCCGCCGCTTCCCACCCCCGCCCGATATGCCGGAAATTCACCAGGTACTTTCGAACCATGGCAGCCACGGCGGCGGCCACCGGTTTCGGAAGACGATGGGGCCATGGCGCGCGGCAAACTTCGGATCTACCTCGGTGCGGCACCCGGCGTCGGCAAGACGTACGCGATGCTCTCCGAGGCGCACCGGCGCGTCGAGCGGGGCACCGACTGCGTCATCGGCTTCGTCGAGCACCACGACCGGCCGCGCACCGAGACCATGCTGCACGGCCTCGAAGCGGTCCCGCGCCGCGAGATCGAGCACCGCGGGGCCGTCTTCACCGAGATGGACATCGACGCCGTCCTGGAGCGCGCCCCGGCCGTCGCCCTGGTCGACGAGCTGGCCCACACCAACGTCCCCGGCTCCCGCAACGCCAAGCGCTGGCAGGACGTCGAGGAACTCCTCCAGGCTGGCATCGACGTCGTCTCCACCGTCAACATCCAGCACCTGGAATCCCTCGGCGACGTCGTCGAGTCCATAACCGGCGTACGCCAGCGCGAGACCGTGCCCGACGAAGTCGTCCGCCGGGCCGGCCAGCTCGAACTGGTCGACATGTCGCCCCAGGCCCTGCGCCGCCGCATGGCCCACGGCAACATCTACAAACCGGACCGGATCGACGCCTCCCTCTCCAACTACTTCCGCCCCGGCAACCTCACCGCCCTGCGCGAGCTGGCCCTCCTCTGGGTCGCCGACCGGGTCGACGAATACCTCCAGCAGTACCGGGGCGAGCACAACATCCGCACCACCTGGCAGGCCCGCGAACGCATCGTCGTCGGCCTCACCGGAGGCCCCGAGGGCCGCACCCTCATCCGCCGCGCCGCCCGGATGGCGGCCAAGGGGTCCGGCAGCGAGATCCTGGCGGTCTACATCGCCCGCAGCGACGGGCTGACCTCGGCCTCGCCCAAGGAGCTGGCGGTCCAGCGCACCCTCGTCGAGGACCTGGGCGGCACCTTCCACCACGTCATCGGCGACGACATACCCTCCGCGCTCCTGGAGTTCGCCCGGGGCGTCAACGCCACCCAGATCGTCCTCGGCTCCAGCCGCCGCAAGACCTGGCAGTACGTCTACGGCCCCGGCGTCGGCGCCACCGTCGCCCGCGAGTCCGGCACCGACCTCGACGTCCACATCGTCACCCACGACGAGGTCGCCAAGGGCCGGGGCCTGCCCATCGCCCGTGGCGCCCGCCTCGGCCGCGCCCGCATCCTCTGGGGCTGGGCGGTCGGCGTCGGCGGCCCGGTCCTCCTCGCCGTGCTCCTCAAGGGCCTGGAGGGCGGCCCCGGGCTCGCCAACGACGTCCTGCTCTTCCTCTTCATGACCGTCGCCGCCGCCCTCATCGGCGGACTGCTGCCCGCCCTCGCCTCGGCCGCCGTCGGCTCCGTGCTGCTGAACTACTGGTTCACCCCGCCCACCCACACCCTCACCGTCCAGGATCCGGAGAACCTGGTCGCCATCGTGATCTTCTTCGCGGTGGCGGTCGCGGTGGCCTCCGTGGTGGACCTCGCCGCCCGCCGCACCCACCAGGCCGCCCGGCTCCGCGCGGAGTCCGAGATCCTGTCGTTCCTGGCCGGCAGCGTGCTCCGCGGCGAGACCACGCTCGCCGCGCTCCTGGACCGGGTCCGCGAGACCTTCGGCATGGGCTCCGTCGCCCTGCTGGAGCGGCGCAGCGACGTCGACCCCTGGACGTGCGCCGGGAGCGTCGGCCCGGCCCCCGCCGCCCGGCCCGAGGACGCCGACGTGGACATGCCCGTCGGCGACCACATGGCCCTGGCCCTGACCGGCCGGGTGCTGCCCGCCGAGGACCGCCGGGTCCTCGGTGCGTTCGCCGCCCAGGCCGCCGTCGTCCTGGACCGCCAGCGCCTGGTCGACGAGGCCGAGGAGGCCCGCAGACTCGCCGAGGGCAACCGCATCAGGACCGCTCTCCTGGCCGCCGTCAGCCACGACCTGCGCACCCCGCTCGCCGCGATCAAGGCCGCCGTCTCCTCCCTGCGCTCGGACGACGTCGCCTGGTCCGAGGACGACGAGGCGGAACTCCTTGAGGGCATCGAGGCCGGCGCCGACCGCCTCGACCACCTCGTCGGCAACCTCCTGGACATGTCCCGCCTCCAGACCGGCACCGTCACCCCGCTCATCCGCGAGATCGACCTGGACGAGGTGGTGCCCATGGCCCTGGGCGGCGTCCCCGAGGACAGCGTCGACCTGGACATCCCCGAGACGCTGCCCATGGTCGCCGTCGACCCCGGACTCCTGGAGCGGGCCGTCGCCAACATCGTGGAGAACGCCGTGAAGTACAGCCCCGACGGCGACCGCGTGACCGTGGCGGCCAGCGCGCTCGGCGCCCGCGTCGAACTCCGGGTCGCCGACCGCGGCCGGGGCGTCCCCGACGAGGGCAAGGAGCGCATCTTCGAGCCGTTCCAGCGGTACGGGGACGCCCCGCGCGGTGCCGGGGTCGGCCTCGGGCTCGCCGTGGCCCGCGGCTTCGCCGAGTCCATGGGCGGCACCCTCGACGCCGAGGACACCCCGGGCGGCGGCCTCACCATGGTCCTCACCCTCCGGGCGGCACCGGGCCACGCCCCGGCCGCCCCCGGCCTGCCCGCGCGGGTCACCTCATGAACCGCGGGGACCTCCCCGCACCGACGTACGCCCAGCAGAAAGGCAGGACCGCGATGACCCGGGTGCTTGTGGTCGACGACGAGCCGCAGATCGTACGCGCCCTCGTGATCAACCTGAAGGCGCGCACCTACGAGGTGGACGCCGCGCCCGACGGGGCCACCGCCCTCCAGCTCGCCGCCGCCCGCCACCCCGACGTCGTCGTCCTGGACCTCGGGCTGCCCGACATGGACGGCGTCGACGTGATCCGGGGCCTGCGCGGCTGGACCCGGGTGCCGATCCTGGTGCTCTCGGCCCGCCACACCTCCGACGAGAAGGTCGAGGCGCTGGACGCGGGAGCCGACGACTACGTGACCAAGCCGTTCGGGATGGACGAGCTGCTGGCCAGGCTGCGGGCGGCGGTGCGCAGGGCCGAGCCGGTCGGGCAGGACGGGGGCGACCAGGTCGTCGTCGTGGAGACCGAGGGCTTCACCGTCGACCTCGCCGCCAAGAAGGTCCAGCGCGACGGCCGCGACGTACGGCTCACGCCCACCGAGTGGCACCTGCTGGAGGTCCTCGTCCGCAACGGAGGCCGGCTCGTCAGCCAGCGCCAGCTGCTCCAGGAGGTCTGGGGGCCCTCGTACGGCACCGAGACCAACTACCTGCGCGTCTACATGGCCCAGCTGCGACGCAAGCTGGAGGCCGACCCCTCCCACCCCCGCCACTTCGTCACCGAACCCGGCATGGGTTACCGCTTCGAGCGCGCCTGAAACCGATGCGCCCGGCGTGTCCGTGTCCCCCGTCCGAGTGAGACGGCGGCCACCCGCGATGACCTCGTAGGACCGGTACCCTTCGGGTATGAGTGCTGTTCCCCGATTCGAGAAGGCCCACAAGGGCGACCGCCCGTCCGGGCGCTTCCGGCGGATGCTCGACCGGCTTTCGAGCTCCCAGGAGGACCTGGAGTGCGAGGAGCTGGAAGAGGACTCGCAGGCCTCGGGGTGCACCCGGATCTCCGAATGCACCGACCGCCAGATCGTGAAGGTCACTGGTACCTTGCGGACGGTCACCCTGCGACCGCGCGCCGGAGTGCCCGCCCTGGAGGCGGAGCTCTTCGACGGCACCGCGCCGCTCGACGTGGTCTGGCTCGGCCGCCGCTCCATCGTGGGCATAGAACCGGGCCGCAAGCTCATCGCCTCCGGCCGGATCGCCATGAGCCACGGCCGCCGGGTGCTGTTCAACCCCAAATACGAACTCCGACCGCTCGGCAAGGAGTAGCCGGTGACGTCTCTCGACAAGCCGACGTCCGACACGGACCGCACCACCGACCAGCAGGAGGCCGACGCCAGGGCGGTCACCGAGGCCGCGCTCTTCGAAGCCTTCGGCGGCGTGAGGGGCATGGTGGAGACGGTCCTGCCCGGGCTGCTCTTCGTCACGATCTTCACCATCGACAAGAACCTCACCTACTCGGCCGTCGCGGCCGTCGCGGTGTCGCTGGGCCTCGTGGCCGTCCGGCTGATCCGCAAGGACACCGTCAAGCACGCCTTCAGCGGCGTCTTCGGTGTGGCCTTCGGCGTCGTCTTCGCCAAGATGACGGGCAACGCCAAGGACTTCTACCTCCCGGGCATGCTCTACACCCTCGGCCTCGCGCTGGCCTACCTGGTCAGCACGGTCGCCGGCCTGCCGCTGATCGGCCTCATCCTGGGCCCGGTGTTCAAGGAGAACCTCTCCTGGCGCACCCGTAACCCCGGCCGCAAGAAGGCGTACGCCAAGGCCAGCTACGCCTGGGGGCTGATCCTGCTCGCCAAGTGCGCGATCCTCTTCCCGCTGTACTGGTGGGCCGACACCACCCAGTTCGGCTGGGTCCTGATCGCCCTGAAGATCCCGCCCTTCCTGCTGGCGGTCTACCTGACCTGGGTCTTCCTCGCCAAGGCGCCGCCGCCCATCGACGTCTTCGCCGAGATGGAAGCCGAGGAGGAGGCCGAGAAGGCCCGCAAGGCGGCCGCCGCCGAAGCGTCCGGGGGCCAGGAGCTCTGAGACGTACGAGAGGGGCCCCGTCACCGCTGGTGACGGGGCCCCTCTCGCATGCCTACGCCTCCGGGTCGCCCCGGCGCACCGACAGCAGGTCCTCCAGCTGCTCCTCGCGCGCCTGCGCGGCCACGAACAGCAGCTCGTCCCCGGCCTCCAGGCTCTCCTCCGGGCTCGGCGTCAGCACCCGCTGGCCCCGGATGATCGTCACCAGCGAGGTGTCCTCCGGCCAGGCGACCTCCCCGACCTGCGTACCCGCCAGTGCCGACTCCGGCGGCAGCGTCAGCTCCACGAGGTTCGCGTCGCCGTGGCTGAAGCGCAGCAGCCGGACCAGATCGCCGACGCTCACCGCCTCCTCTACCAGCGCCGACATCAGACGCGGCGTGGAGACCGCCACATCGACGCCCCACGACTCGTTGAACAGCCACTCGTTCTTCGGGTTGTTCACCCGGGCGACGACCCTCGGCACGCCGTACTCGGTCTTCGCCAGCAGCGAGACGACCAGGTTCACCTTGTCGTCACCGGTCGCCGCGATCACGACGTTGCACCGCTGCAGCGCCGCCTCGTCCAGCGACGTGATCTCGCAGGCGTCCGCCAGCAGCCACTCGGCCATCGGCACCCGCTCCACCGAGATGGCGGTCGGTGCCTTGTCGACGAGCAGCACCTCGTGCCCGTTCTCCAGCAGCTCGCCCGCGATGGAACGCCCCACCGCACCGGCCCCGGCAATCGCGACACGCATCAGTGACCGCCCTCCTCGGGGCCCTCGGCGAAGGCCGCCTCGACCTTCGCGATCTCGTCCGTACGCATCATCACGTGGACGAGGTCGCCCTCCTGCAGCACCGTCTGCGACGACGGCAGTATGGCCTCGCCCAACCGGGTGATGAACGCGACGCGCACACCCGTCTCCTCCTGGAGCGTGCTGATCTTGTGGCCGATCCAGGACGGCGTGGTGTGCACCTCGGCCAGCTGTACCCCGCCGCTCGGGTCGCGCCACAGCGGCTCCGCGCCCGAGGGCAGCAGCCTGCGCAGCATCTGGTCCGCGGTCCAGCGCACGGTCGCGACCGTCGGGATGCCCAGCCGCTGGTAGACCTCGGCGCGACGGGGGTCGTAGATGCGGGCCGCGACATTCTCGATGCCGAACATCTCGCGCGCCACGCGGGCCGCGATGATGTTGGAGTTGTCGCCGCTGCTCACCGCGGCGAACGCCCCGGCCTCCTCGATCCCCGCCTCGCGCAGGGTGTCCTGGTCGAAACCGACCCCGGTCACGCGACGGCCGCCGAACCCGGAGCCCAGGCGCCGGAACGCCGTGGGGTCCTGGTCGATGACGGCGACCGTGTGCCCCTGCTGCTCCAGGGTCTGCGCGAGAGCGGCTCCCACTCGCCCGCAGCCCATGATGACGATGTGCACCTTGCGCCTACCTCGCAGTCCTGGTCGTCCGGCTGACCTGCGAAAACACCCTGCTCACACTCTTTCCTCGGCTGGCCGGGCAAACAACGGGGCAACGGTGTGTCCCGTCGCCCGGATACGAGCTTATGCGGCGCCGGTCGCGTTGCCTCATCCGAGTGTGCGCATCGCGGGGCGGCCGGGGCAAAGGCGGCGTGGCCCGGACCGCTCCGGGCGCTTTGCCGGGGCACACGGCGCAAGGATTGCGTTAAGGATTCCGTGGCGTTTCCGGCCGAGTGCAGGAGATTGGCGGGCCACGCCCGTGGGGCGGGGGCGGGTCACATGCCGAACCCTTACGATCCTCAGCGTGTCCAAACTGACCGACGTGCCCAAACGGATCCTGATCGGACGGGCCCTGCGCAGCGACAAGCTGGGGGAGACGCTCCTCCCCAAGCGCATCGCACTCCCCGTCTTCGCATCCGACCCGCTGTCCTCGGTGGCGTACGCACCCGGAGAAGTCCTCCTCGTGCTGTCCATCGCGGGTGTGTCGGCCTACCACTTCAGTCCCTGGATCGCGGTCGCGGTCGTGGTCCTGATGTTCACGGTCGTCGCCTCCTACCGGCAGAACGTGCGCGCCTACCCCAGCGGCGGCGGCGACTACGAGGTGGCCACCACCAACCTCGGCCCCAAGGCCGGTCTGACCGTCGCCAGCGCCCTGCTGGTCGACTACGTCCTGACCGTCGCCGTCTCGATCGCCTCGGGCGTCGAGAACCTGGGCTCCGCGGTCCCGTTCGTCGTCGAGCACAAGACGGCGTGCGCGGTCGCCGCCATCGTGCTGCTGACCCTGATGAACCTGCGCGGGGTCAAGGAGTCCGGCAAGCTCTTCGCGATCCCCACGTACCTCTTCGTGGCCGGCGTCTTCATCATGATCATCTGGGGCGCCTTCCGCGGACTCGTCCTCGGCGACACCATGCACGCCCCGACCTCCGGGTACACGATCAAGCCCGAGCACCAGGGCCTCGCCGGCTTCGCCCTCGTCTTCCTGCTGCTGCGTGCGTTCTCCTCCGGCTGCGCGGCGCTCACCGGCGTCGAGGCGATCAGCAACGGCGTACCCGCGTTCCGCAAGCCCAAGAGCAAGAACGCCGCGACCACGCTCGCGATGATGGGTCTGCTCGCCGTCACCATGTTCTGCGGCATCATCGGTCTCGCCATGGCCACCGACGTCAAGATGGCCGAGAACCCGGCGAAGGACCTGGTCAGCAACGGCCGGCCGGTCGGCGCGGGCTTCGTCCAGGACCCGGTCATCTCGCAGGTCGCGGCCGCGGTCTTCGGCGACGGCACGTTCTTCTTCGTGATCCTCGCCGCCGCCACCGCCCTCGTCCTCTTCCTGGCCGCGAACACCGCGTACAACGGCTTCCCGCTGCTCGGCTCGATCCTCGCCCAGGACCGCTACCTGCCCCGCCAGCTGCACACCCGCGGCGACCGGCTCGCCTTCTCCAACGGCATCGTCCTGCTGGCCGGCGCCGCGATCCTGCTGGTCGTGATCTACGGGGCCGACTCGACCCGGCTCATCCAGCTGTACATCGTCGGCGTGTTCGTCTCCTTCACGCTCAGCCAGACCGGCATGGTCCGGCACTGGAACCGCCACCTGCGCGTGGAGAAGGACCAGGCCAAGCGCCGCCACATGATCCGCTCCCGGGCGATCAACACCTTCGGCGCCTTCTTCACCGGCCTGGTGCTCGTCGTCGTCCTCGCCACGAAGTTCACCCACGGTGCCTGGGTCGCGCTGCTCGGCATGGTGATCTTCTTCGGCACGATGACCGCGATCCGCAAGCACTACGACCGGGTCGCCGAGGAGATCGCCGCCGACGAGACCGCCCCGGACGAGTCGATCCGCCCCTCCCGCGTCCACGCGATCGTCCTGGTCTCCAAGCTCCACCGCCCCACCCTGCGCGCGCTCGCCTACGCCAAGCTCATCCGCACGGACCACCTGGAGGCGCTCTCCATCAGCGTGGACCCGGCCGAGACGAAGGCCCTCAGGGAGGACTGGGAGCGGCGCGGCATCAACGTACCGCTGAAGATCCTCGACTCCCCGTACCGCGAGGTGACCCGTCCGGTCATCGAGTACGTCAAGAGCCTGCGCCGGGAGAGCCCGCGCGATGTCGTGAGCGTCTACATCCCGGAGTACGTCGTCGGCCACTGGTACGAGCACCTGCTGCACAACCAGAGCGCCCTCAGGCTCAAGGGCCGGCTGCTCTTCACCCCCGGTGTGATGGTCACCTCGGTCCCGTACCAGCTGGAGTCCTCCGAGGTCGCGAAGAAGCGTGCCCGCAGGCGCGCCGACTGGAGCGCCCCTGGCTCGGTGCGCCGGGGCCCGGTGGAACGCAAGCACAAGGAGCCGGCACCGAAGGGCTGAGGCGGGGGCCCGCCGAGTGTGGTCGGCGGGCGGACGGCACGCACGTAGACTCGTAGGTTGTTGTCGTCCGGCCGCGGGCCGTCCCCTTCCCTCCCTGGAGCCATCCCCTCATGCAGAACGAATCCACGTCGCCGCAGACCGGGGAGACACAGCCGGAGTCGCTGGTCGGGCGGGAGTACGAGGTCGAGGTCGGCCCGGTCGCGCACGGCGGCCACTGCATCGCCCGCACGGACGAGGGCCGGGTGCTGTTCGTACGCCACACCCTGCCGGGCGAGAAGATCGTCGCCCGGATCACCGACGGCTCCGAGGACTCGCGCTTCCTCCGCGCGGACGCGGTGCAGATCATCGAGGCGTCCAAGGACCGGGTCAAGGCGCCCTGTCCGTTCGCCGGCCCCGGCAAGTGCGGCGGCTGCGACTGGCAGCACGCCAAGCCGGGCGCCCAGCGCCGCCTCAAGGGCGAGGTCATCGCCGAACAGCTCCAGCGCCTCGCCGGGCTCACCCCGGAGGAGGCGGGCTGGGACGGCACGGTCATGCCGGCCGAGGGCGACAAGGTCCCGGCGGGCGAGGTGCCCGCCTGGCGCACCCGCGTCCAGTACGCCATCGACGAGGACGGCCGCGTCGGCCTGCGCAAGCACCGCTCGCACGACATCGAGATCATCGACCACTGCATGATCGCCGCGCCCGGCGTCTCCGAGCTGGGCGTCGAGCAGCAGGACTGGCCCCGGATGGCCACGGTGGAGGCCATCGCCGCCACCGGCTCCCACGACCGCCAGGTCATCCTCACCCCCCGCCCGGGCGGCCGGCTCCCCCTGGTCGAGCTGGACAAGCCGGTCTCCGTCCTGCGCGTCGACGAACGCGACGGCGGCGTCCACCGCGTCCACGGCCGCGGCTTCGTCCGCGAGCGCGCCGACGACCGCACGTACCGCGTCGGCTCCGGCGGCTTCTGGCAGGTCCACCCGCAGGCCGCGAACACCCTGGTCCGCGCGGTCATGCAGGGCCTGCTGCCCCGCAAGAACGACACCGCCCTCGACCTCTACTGCGGCGTCGGCCTCTTCGCCGGTGCCATCGGCCAGCGCATCGGCGAGAAGGGCGCCGTCCTCGGCATCGAGTCCGGCAAGCGCGCGGTCGAGGACGCCCGCCACAACCTGGCGGACCTGGACCGCGTCCGCATCGAACACGGCAAGGTCGACCAGGTCCTGCCCCGCACCGGCATCACCGAGTGTGACCTCATCGTCCTGGACCCGCCCCGCGCGGGCGCCGGCAAGTCCACGGTGAAGCAGCTGGTGGGGCTCGGCGCGCGCCGCATCGCCTACGTGGCCTGCGACCCGGCGGCGCTGGCGCGGGACCTGGGGTACTTCCGGGAGGGCGGATACCGGGTGCGGACGCTGCGGGCGTTCGATCTGTTCCCGATGACGCACCATGTCGAGTGCGTCGCGATCCTTGAGCCTGCCGAAAAGGGCGCCTGAGCTGCGGTTTTGTCGAGTGTGCATTATGTGCGCTGTGGGCGTTACGGGCGATATCTTGACGCATATTCGACGCACGATCGGCCTTTCTGACGCACGTTTGACGCACGCCCTGACGAGTCATCAGGCGATCGCCTCTACTTCTGATGGCGTGACAGGTGTGGCAGGGGGGTGCTCAATCTTGATAACTCTCTGTGGCGGAGCCAGCGCCGTGTAGCGGCCCCGGAGGGACGGGGTAGGGCTTGGTCGCCGTTGGTCAGTGTTTGCCCGTCGTGACGTCGTGGAGTGCCGCCCGGTGCGTCGGGCGAGCAGGGGCAGGATGCATCCACACGCTTTCTTCACGGCCCCGTGGCCTCATGTGGAAACAAACTTGCACCCGCGCGACGTTGTCGATCTCCTAAGACTTGTCCCGTAAGCGATGGTCGAGGCAGCTGAGATGGGGCATGACCGTCCCGGTGTCCGCTGGTAGTCAAGGTGCGGTGGCAAGATGGCGACCTCGACGCTCCTGAGAGGCCATCCTCGTGCCCACGCCTGCCGACTACCTCGCACTGGCGCATGCCGAGACAGACGGCCCTGTCCTGCAGCGTCTCGCGCAATGTCCGTACCCCTTCGTCTGGCAGGCCCTGGCTACCAACCCCCACACCCCGCCCGTAGCTCTCCTGGAACTGAGCAAGGCCCGCGACAGCGTCTGGAACGACAACAGACTTCTGCGCCTGCTGGCAGAACATCCCGGCGCGGACCGCATCGTTCTTCGAGCTGTCCTCGATGCTGTAGCGGCGAAGCTCGAGGAGGGCGAACGGCCCTACGCCGCCGTGCATGCTCTCGCAGATCGGCTGGAGCTTGGGGCGGACGAGGTGAGGAGGCTCGGGACTCACCGCGGGGCCTCTACTCGTCTACGCAGCCTGCTTACCCTGCGTCTGCGCTCCCGCATCTGAGTCGCCTCGCCGGTGGTGCGATGATCTTGGTGTGGCTGGTGTGATCACGGCGTCGGAGCCGTCCTGGATAGCCCCATTCACTGGGCTGAGCCCGCGCGCCTTCGGGAAGTTGGTGGCCGCACTGCGCCGCGAGGGTGCGGACGCGGTACGGCGGGGCCGGCCGTGGGGACTGCCGTTGGAGGACCGAGTACTGCTGGTCGCGGCCTACTGGCGCACAAACTTGACGATGCGCCAGATCGCACCTCTGTTCGGCATCTCGAAGTCGGCCGCAGACCGCATCATCGACCAACTCGGCCCGCTCCTCGCCCTGCAGCCCAGGCAGCGCTTCGCGAAGGGCACCGTGCTCATCGTGGACGGCACCCTGGTTCCCACCCGCGACCACACCATCGCCGAGCAGTCCAAGAACTACCGTTACTCCACTAACCACCAGGTCGTCATCGACGCCGATACCCGCCTCGTCGTGGTGGTCGGCCGGCCTCTGCCCGGCAATCGGAACGACTGCAAGGCGTGGGAGGAGTCCGGCGCGAAGGCGGCCGTCGGCACGACCACGACGATCGCCGACGGCGGCTATCCAGGCACAGGACTTGTCATGCCTCACCGTCGCCGCAAGGGCGAAGAACTGCCCGATTGGAAACAGGCCCACAACACGTCCCACAAACAGGTCCGCGCCCGTGTCGAGCACGTCTTCGCGCGCATGAAGACCTGGAAGATCCTCCGCGACTGCCGCCTCAAGGGCGACGGCGTCCACCACGCCATGCTCGGCATCGCCCGCCTGCACAACCTCAACCTCGCCGGATAGACGAGCGGTCGGATCGATCACCGACCACGTCCACGCCAGTCATAGATCATTTACGGGACAAGTCTTAGCCGAGGGGGGAAGTCGGGCGTGAAGCTGTTTCATACAACGAAAGGCGGCGTGACTGAGGTCACGCCGCATCTTGCCGACGTCGAGGCGGATGTGCAGAGCCTTATCGAGGCGCACATGGAGGCGATGCTAGGGGTGCGATTCCTGGCGAGCGAGTACGTAATTGGATGCACCGATGGCGGACGTATCGACTCGCTGGGCCTCGATGAGAATGGCGCGCCCGTGATCGTTGAGTTTACCGACCGCAGGTAGCCCCGCCCGTGATGTCCGTCTGGGACTGTGACCAGCACGTCCCAGGCTTGTTTACCGACCGTGTCCGGGACGTCTGTCATGTTCTGGTGTCGGTACGGAGGACGAGTGGCACGGCACGTGGTGATCGGGGACCTGAGGGTCCAGCAGATCGAGCGGAAGGACGGGCGGCGGTCGTGGACGATCGTGTGGCCCGAGGGGGCGGTGCACACGGAGGCGGACCGGTTCCTGCGTCTGCATAATGGTTCGGGAACGCAGAGGACGTACGCGTATCTGCTGGTGGACCATCTGAGGTGGCTGGAGCGGGAGTGCCTGGCCTTCGCCGCAGTGCAACTGCGGGACCTGGAACGGTACATGGGAATGGTCGGCGCCGAGGTCCGCATCCCGCTCGGCGAGCCGTGGCGGGTCGGCAAGCGCTCCTACGGCCGCTCCGCGTTGTCGACCGCGGCGGCCTGTCTGAAGGGCTTCTACCTGCATCAGTCCTCCCTGGGCATCAACGGTGAACTCGGCAAGAAGCTCGATACGTCGCGGCTGCCGTCGCGGGTGGGCCGGCGCCGTTCGTTCCTCGGGCATGTGAAGTCCTCGCTGCCCACCAACCCGCTGGCGCCGAAGGGGCCGCACCGTCGGCATCCGAAGATGCTTCCTGACGGCGCCCGGGAGAGGCTGCTGGAGACGGTGAACGCCGCCCGGGACCGGCTGGTGGTCACCTGGCTCGCCGACGGCGGGCTTCGCATCGGCGAGCTGTGCGGGCTGCATTTGGTCGACCTACATCTGCGGGAGAACGCGGCCTGCGGCGAGTGCCGCGCCCCTCACCTGCACGTCTGCCACCGGCCCGGCAATCCGAACCGCGCCGAGGCCAAGACGAAGCACCCCTGGCGGGTCGAACACGGCATCGTGACCGGCGGGCTGATCAAGCGGGTCAGCCCCGCGATGGTGCACACCTACTTCGAGTACGTCACCACCGAGTACCCGCGCGGTGCCGAGCACGGCATGCTCCTGGTCCAGTTGCACGGCGCCGATACCGGACAGCCGTGGGCGCCGGTCGGGGCCCGGCGGATGCTCGGCCGGGCCGGGAAACGCGCCGGACTCGGGGTCGTGAAACCCCACGCCTTCCGGCATACGTTCACGTCCGCGGTTCTCGACGCCGCCGACGGCAACACGCTGATCGCCCGTGACGCCGGCGGCTGGGCGTCGGCGGCGATGGTGGATGAGGTCTACGGACACGTTGATGTCCACGACCCGGTGTTCGATGCCGCCCTATGCACGGTCTGGGGTGGGACGAAGTGACGGCGCTGTCGCTGCTGCCGCAGCAGGATGCCCGCACGCGACGGGACCGGCTGGAGGTGCTCACCGCGCTGATCAGCGGGCCCGATTTCGATCCGGTGCTGCGCGGCGGGGTGTTGAAGATCCCGCCGCTGCACGCGGTCTTTCCGTGGAGCTGCACGGTCGTCGACTGCGCGCGGCCCCGCTGGCGGCGCTACGCGATGTGCTCGGTGCACGCAGAGCAATGTCGGGAGGCGGAGGCGCGCGGCATGAACCGGGCTCAGTTCCTGCGGACCGCGGAACCGCTGCCGGCCACGGAGATGCCGGAGGCGATGATGTGCCGGATCTGCCCGCAGCGTCCGGCGTTCAGCCTGCAGCTGGTGTTGTGCTTCCGGCACCGCAACCGGTGGCTTGGCCACCTGAAGCGGCACCCCGAAGCGAGTGTGAGCGAGGGGGAGTTCGAGCGGTGGCTGGCCGACCAGCCGTCGCTGCCGGGCTACGGTGAGTGCTGCGCGGATGTCTGTGATGAGCTGGCCGCCTCGCCGCTGGGGTTGTGCGGGGCGCACGAGCGTGGCTACATCCGGGCCGGGCGGCCGGGCGGGGCGACACTGCCGAAGAACTTCTTCGCCACCTACGAGCGCGGTGATCGCCCTGTTCCGGTGACCTGCAAGGACGAGGTCGCCTTTCGTGCCTGGTGCCGCGCACAGCTGCCGGTGCACCGCACCGGAACGGTCAACCTGCGCGGGCTGCGGCCCTTGCTGCGGGCGGAGGTGCAGTGGGGCATGTATGTCCACGGCCTGCAGCCCGTCGCCGTGTGGCATCTGACGTGGGTGCAGTCGCTCGCGGACGAGTGCCAGCGCCGCGACGCGGACTCCCTGGCCGGCCTGGATGCGTCCGTCTTCCGCCGCGCCTACCACCAGCGCATGGTCCAGGAGATACAACAGGCCCTGCGGAAGATCTACTTCATCCCCTCCGAGACCCGGGATGCCGGCTACATCGAGACCGAGCACTTCGGGGTGCGCTTCCCCCACCGCTCCAGCTACATCGACCTGACTTGCATCACCCAGCGGTGGCTGCGCGACCTCTTGTGGGACCACATCGCCGTAGTGCTGCGCTCGCCCACCTGCCCGCGCAGCGCCCAGCCGGTGGACTTCGTGCGCCGCGCCGGCGCCGAACTGTCCGCGTTCTTGGAGGCCGAGGCGCCGGGCGGCGGCCACAACTCCACGATGCTGCGCGGCGAGCACGTCCACCGCTTCGTCGCGGACCTGCGCAACCGCGAACGCCTCGGCCTGCCCTTCCGCGGTCATGCCCGCCTGGACGGCAAAAGAGCGAAGGTCACCGAGAACTCGCGCCGCATGGTGTTCAACTATGGCCGGGCCCTGCTGCGCGGCGCGCTGGACAGCGGCAGCGCCGAGCAGATCGGCCTGGACCGCGCCTTCATCGCCGCCATGCCAGCCGGCGGCCCGGGCACGCCCCGCAGCCGCAACCCCTTCCCCGACGAAGTCGCCCGGGCGCTTGCGGACGAGGCCAACCTGCAGCAGCTCGCCTCCGGCCACGACCCTCACGACCGCGGCCTGAGAGACATGTGGGAGACCATCATCGTCACCGGCCGGCGCGCCAACGAGGTCATCCAGCTGCGCCTGGACTGCGTCGGCCGCTACGGCGGGCTGCCCCTGCTCTGGCACGACCAGACCAAGGTCGGCAACCTAAACGCGGCTGTCCGCATCCCCGACCATCTCCTTCACCGGCTCGAAGAACGCCGCAAGAAGACCCTGACCCACTACGCCGACCGACACGCCGGCCGCCCACCCACTCCCGCCGAGCGCGCCCAGCTGGCGCTGTTCCCCACCGACATCCTCAACCCCGACGGCCGCCGTGCCCTGTCCTACACCTGGTTCCACACCGGCTTCCGCAGCTGGCTCGCCGAGCTTGACCTCGGCGGTCATTACGTCGCCCACCAGGCCCGGCACACGCTGGCCACCCGGCTGCTGCGGCACGGCGCGAGCCTGACGCACATCCGCCGCTACCTCGGCCACGTCTCCGACCGCATGGCCGAGCACTACGTCCACCTGACCAGCACCGACCTGGACAACGTCCTCCAGCACGTGTGGGTCGCCGGCCCCGGCACGGCTCATCCCGGCGAACTCCTCACCAGCGACACCGCCCCGCTCACCCACGAGCAGGCCCAGGCCCTCGCCATCGATCTGTCCCGCCGCAGCACTCCCGCCGAGGGTGGATTCTGCACCTTCCAGCCCGTCGTCAACGGCGGCGCCTGCCCCTTCAACCTCGACTGCCACAACTGCGACAAGTTCGTCCTCTCGGGCGCCGACCTCCTCTACTGGCGGCGCAAGCGCGAACAGTGGCGGCTGCTGGCCGAGCGCGCCCCCGACGACGCCACCGCCGACTACCTCCACCACTACTTCGAGCCCACTGCCCGTGCCATCGACGGCTTGGAGAAGGCCCTGGCCGGCCTCGGCCTCCTCGACGACGCCCTCGCCCTGGACCTGCGCAAACCCCAGGACTACTTCCACCGCGTGTGGTCCACCGCCTTCCGTGCCGCCGACCTCGCCGACGCGGGCAGCGACGAGCCGGACGAGTACAGCGATACGTGCACAGCCGACAGCGACGACCCCGAACAGGAAGCAGCATGAACACCGCCACCGTTCCCGAACCCCGCACCGCGTCGGCCCTGGCCGCCCGCCGCCGCAGGACCGAAGCCGCCCTTGAACGCGTCCACCAGGCCATCGCCCGGCTCCGACGCGAGAAAGCCCAGATCAGTGTCGCCGTCGTCGCCCGCCGAGCGGACGTCTCACGTACCTTCCTCTACGACAACGTCGAGGCCAGAGCTGCGGTCGCCGCAGCAATGACGCAGGTCGGCGAACGGCGGTTGGGGATCCTCGTCGCGCAGGGGAACGAACGCGAGGCAACCTGGCGCGAACGCGCGCTGAACGCCGAGGACGCCCTCAAGGCCGCCCACGCCGAGATCCTCACCCAGCGCACCCGCATCGGCGAACTCCTGGGTCAAATACGGGACTTGGAAGCCGAATGGACCGAGGAGGCCGTCCAGCGGATCACCACCGAGAACACCGCCCTCAAGCAACGGGTCCGTCAGCTCACCGCCGCCAACCGCACCCTCGACGAACGGCTCAAGGCCGCCCGCTCCAACCTCCGCTTCCAAGACCGCCGCGTCGCAGACCTCGAAGCCCAACTCGCGTCTCGCGACTAATGATCACACCCAGGCAGATGCCTCGTGGCGGATGGCGGCGCCGGCCAGCCGTCCCGGCTCGAGCACGCGCGCCAGGCGAGGTTGGTGATATCGACGAGGCGGTTTGCGGACAGGGCGAGACCGCTCAGCGCTGCGGCCAGGGGGCCTGCGCGCCCGGGCGCAGCCCCCGATGTGGTCAGCTGAAGAACGGGTCGTCCACGACGTGGGCCCAGCCGCCGTTCGGCTGTCGTCGGAGGATCTCGGTGGTGGTGGAGATCACCGGGTCCGGTCCGGCTCCGGTGAGTGTGGCGTTGTTCGACACCAGGGCGACGTCGTCGACCTGTCGGATGTCTCGCAGTTCGAGGTTGAGGCGGGAGCCGCTGTCGACCATCTGTTGCATGGTCGCGCGGATGGCGTCGGTGCCCGTCAAGTGAGTCCCGGGGGCAGGGACGAAGTGGGCGTTCGGCTCGTAGAGCGACACCAGACCCTCGACGTCCCCTGCCTCCAGGTACTCCATGAACAAGGTCCCCACCTGCTGAGGCGTTTCAGCGCGGCGCCGGGCGGTGAGACCGACCGGCTTGTCGCCCCAGCCGGCCGAGGCCAGTAGGTCGTACCAGGAGGGATAGGCGCCGTACGGCAAGTGACGGCGCAGCAGCTCGCCCGGGAAGGTGATCGGGGACGCCTTGTGCGGCTTGGCCGTGGCCTGGGTGAGGATGGCGTCGCTGAGCGCGTAGGCCAGGTCCAGGCGCGGGAGCAGGACGTGCACATCGTCGGCGAGGCCGGATGGCAGGCTCTCACGTTGGACTCCGAGGATATCGGTGCCGATGCCGGCCTGGGCCAGCGCGACCTCCGTGCCCTTCCGCGCGGCGATGCCGTCCGAGGTGTGCAGGGCGATGGCGTCCCAGGCGATGGCGATACGCCGTTCCTCGACGCCGTGCTCGCGCAGGAATGCCGCTGCGACGTCAGCGCCGTCGACTTCGAAGCGCTGGTCGCCGTTGCCCTCCTCGGTCAGGCCGATGTCGTGCAGAACACAGCTGAGGAACAGCAACTCGTCGTCGTAGTCGCTGCCGGCGCGCAGACCCTGGTTCTGAGCATGAGCGCGAGCGAAAACATAGCTACGGACGCTGTGATGGAGAACGAAGGCGGGCGAGGTCCGGTCCACATAGGCATAGGTGTCCCGGGTGAGGCTCGTGTCGGGCAGATCGAGCTGCTCGAAGACAGACAAGCCTGCATCTGCGGTCATGATGTGTGTCTTTCATCCGGATGCCCCGGTACGGGGCCGACTGGTTCGTTGTCTCGGTGACGCGCTGACGCGTGCCTCGTCTTGGAGGTGCTGCGCACGGCACGTGGAGCGACGGCGGATCGCCCTGCCAGGGATGTGCGGCGCCATCGGTGCGGCTGGTGGAGTGGTGCGGTTTGCTGGAGGTGAGGGAGGGGGCGCGCGCGGCCCCGGCGGGTCAGACGCTCTCTGTGAAGTCCTTGGCGGCGCGCTCGACGAAGTCGGCGACGCGCTTGGGATGTGCGACGAAGGCTGTGTGGGAGGCGTCGATGTCCTCGGTGTGTGCGTGCATCCGGTCGGCCATGTCCCGCTGCAGCTGCGGCGGGATGGAGTTGTCGTCGTTGGAGACGAGGTACCAGGTCGGCTTCCGGTCCCATCCCCGGACGGTGGCGGCCTCGGTGAAGGCGAATGCGGACAGCGGCCGCTGCGTCGCGTACATCGCGCGGGCCAGCTCGTCGGAGGAGTCGGCGCAGAACACCTCGCGGAACCGGCCGGGGTTGATGTAGAGATCGGGGCCGCCCGGGGCGCCGGGAGCGTCGTAGGGGGTCGGCGCGTTCTCGGTGGCGAGCAGCGACGGCGCGTACCCGTCCTGGGCGCTGAGGCAGCTCTCGCCGACATCGAGGCCGAAAGCGGCCAGGTAGACCAGCCCGATCACGTTGTCGAGGCCGTCGACGGCGTGGCTGATGACGGCGCCGGCGTAGGAGTGGCCGACGAGCACGACGGGGCCGTCGACGGCCGCGACGCGGGTCCGGATCGAGGCGGCGTCGGACGCAAGAGCGCGCAGCGGGTTCGGCGGAGCGACGACGGTGAAGCCGTCGGCTTCCAGGCCGGAGATCAGTCCGCTGTAGCCGGACGCGTCCGCGAAGGCGCCGTGGACGAGGACGATGGTGGGTTTGGCATCGGTCGTGGTCGTGTCGGTCATGTCGTGCCCTGCTTTCTTGTCGGATGGAACGGTGGCCGCTGCTCGAAGCGCAACTTCTGTGGTGCGGAACGTTTTGGTGCGTATCGCCGGTCAGGCGGCCGGTGCGAACGCGGTGATCGCGTCGACGAGTTCGTCGGGGGCTTCGAGCGGGATGAGGTGGCCGGTGTGCGCGATCACCGCGAACTGCGCTCCGGAGAGGTAGGGAAGGAGGTTGCGGCGCAGCACGTCGACGGGTTCGACGCGGTCGTGCTCGCCGGCGATGACGAGGGCTGGGACGCTGATCATGCGGGCGTGTTCCGTGATGTCCTCGGCGATGCCGCGCAGCGGCCATTCCGTGCGCGCCGCCTCGGCGCCGGCCCGGGAGTCCGCGCCGATCTGGGCCTTTACCCGTGCGGGCAGGTCGGTGGCGGTCAGGACGGTGTCCCTCGCGCCGGCGACGGACTCTTCGGTGTCGTACGCGTGGGAGAGGGACTCGCGGTACTCGGCGGTGATCTCCGCGGCCGGCCTGGCCGGTCCGGATCCGACGAGGACTACCCCCCGCAGACCGGCGGGGCGCGTCGCAGCGACGAGTTGCGCCACCTTGCCGCCCATGGAGTGCCCGACGAGGACGTAGTCGTCGATTCCGGCGTTGGCGAGGACGGCGACGGTGTCATCGGCGAGTTGGCGGAGCGTGTAGGGCCCGGGGAGCGTGTTCGAACGACTCCACCCGCGGAAGTCGACCGCGAGCGTGTCGCGGCCCGGCAGACGGTCCACGACCAGGTCCCAGGTGCGGGCGGAACCGCCCCAGTAGTGCAGGAAGACCAGGGTCGGACCCGTGCCCCTGCGATGGTCGTATGCGGGCAGGGAAAGGTGCTGTGTGCTGGTCATGCGGGGATCCTTCGGTCTCGCTTTGCGGCTGGTTTTGCCGTGGTTCCATTGGACCGCCGGGCGCGGAACGAGACATCGGCGCGAGTGGACGGCCGATGGTGAAAACTGGACTCGTGGCAACGATCCGGCACATGACCTATCAGCCCGCCGAGCGCGGGGCCTCGTCGGTCGAGGTGATGACGTTCGAACGGCTCCGGGACATCAACGACCGCGGCACGCAACGAGCCGATTTCCACGTCTTGGCTCTCGTCGACGAAGGGGAGGGCGCGGTCACGGTCGACTTCGTCTCCCACCCGCTCTCGGCGCGGACCGCGGTGTGGATCCCGCCCGGCGCGGTGCACCGCTGGGACGACATCACCCGCGTCGCGGGGCACCTGGTGCTCTTCGTCCCGACCGCGCCGGTAACGCATCGCACGCGCGAGTTGGTCGCCTCTCCCGATCTCGTCGCCCGGTGGCCGGTGCCCGCCGAGTCCTGGCCGTTCGTCGACGCGGCGCGCGGACACCTTGTCCTCGAGGCGGCCGCCCTGGCCGAGGACCCGTCGACGGAGCTGCCCGCGATCCTGCTGTCCGCACTGATCACCCGCGTCGAGCCGCCGCATTCCGAGGTGCGCTCGGCGAACCCGACGTTCCAGCTGTTCCGCTCGAGCGTCGAGGCGCATTTCCGGACCCACCACGACGCCGGCTACTACGCGGCTGCGCTCGGGTTCGCCCCGCGCACCCTGAGCCGGGCCGTGCAGCAGGTCACCGGACGTACGGCGAAGGCGTACATCGTGGAACGGATCGTGCTGGAGGCGAAGCGCCTGCTGGCCCACGAACGCCTCACCGCGGCGCGATGTGCGAGCGAACTCGGGTTCCCGGACCCGTCGAACTTCTCGCTCTTCTTCCAGAATGCGACGGGTCTGCGCCCAGGCGCCTGGCAGGCGGCCACGATCCTCGACTGACCCGTCGGCGCTCGCCTCCCGCTCGGCTACCTGCTGGCCGGCGCCACGGGTTCGGCGGCGGTCTCGACGAGCCCGGTCTCCAGCCGCAGCACGTATCCCGACACCGACGCGAGAACCTCGCTGGTCATCAGCGGGTCGGCGAGCAGCTTCTCGACGTCGCGCCGCACGGTCGCGACCGGGTCCGTGACCGCGCGCTCGGCGAGCACCGAGTCGTCGCCTCCGGTGCGATCCGCGAAAGAGCGGCGGAACGCCGGGTCGGCGAGCAGGCCGGTGCCGCACTGCGTGTGATGAACGATTGCGACATCCATCCTGACCCCGAGCCGCACCGCCAGATACGCGATGTCCTCGATCACCCGGCCGTCCACCCGTCCGCCCGCGTTCCGCAGCACTCCCGCGTCCCCGGTCCCGATCCCGAGGAAGCCCGCGGGCTCGACTCGCGGATCGGCACAGGTCAGCACCAGCGGCAGCCGCTCCGGCATCGATGTGGGCATCGCCAGCCGGGCGAGGTCGACGTTCGCCGCGAAAACCTGGTTGCGCTTCAAGAACTCGTCGAAGTTCGACACGATTCCTCCATGTGGTGTATCTGCAACATTGATCGCGTCGGCTACACTACATACGAGGAGGTGCATATGCAACACCAGGGATCGGAAGAGGTACGACGGCAGGCTCTGTGGATGGCGGACCGGTGTCTCGGCAGGCGCATCGCGCGGCTGCACCGGCTCGTCTCGCGGCGCTTCGAGGCGGAGTTGCGGGAGTCGGGACTCACCCTGCCGCAGGTCGAAGTGCTCTCCGAGATGGCCGTCTCCGGCGAGCCCGTCCGCCCGTCGGAGATCGCCGGCTGGCTTGGCATCGAACGCTCCACGATCAGCCGGAACCTTGACCTGCTCGCACAACTCGGTTACGTCCGCGCCGCAGAGACCTCGGCGACCGGGCGAACGACCCGTGTCGTCGTGACCGACGCCGGCCACCAGGCACTGGCGGACGCCCAGCCCGCCTGGGAACGGGCGCAGGCATGGATCAGCGGCGCGGTCGACGAGGACGCCGTCGACGCACTCGACCGCTGGCTCACCGCCCTCGAACTCGCCCCGCGGCCCCGCTGACCACGAACGTCCTACCCGGAGGCTGCGGCGACCACGGTGCCCGCCTGCTCAAATTCAGAATTTTTTGGTGCCCGACCCACTGAACGACACCGGCCGGTGCACTCAGCGTCACGGACATGTAGTCTACGAATCATCGCAGTTCAGAGCCGGTATCCGGGCTCCTGCGGTCGGTAATGTTGAGTACAAGCGCGGCACAGACGCCGGCGTTTTCTCTGAACTCAGCCGTGTGGTTCCCGGCCGGGCCCGCACCTACGCATTACCAGATCAGCCGATTTTTTGCCGACTGTGCCTGCCAAGTCGCTGGCCTTTTGGGCACCACCGTCCTCCGACCGCTACCCGGCGTCAGACTCATCGCCAACCGAGGTTGCACTCACGCCCGAGCTCCGCCGAACAGGGAATGGCGCGGTTAAGGTTTCGCCAGACCTTCAGCAAAGCCCCCGTCACGCTGCGTGACCGTCGCTGTCAAATCGAACCGTTCACAGTCGGAGAGGTCGCTGAAAACGCTACTTTATGAGAGTTTTAGAGATTCCTCGATGATCTCCCTGATCAAAGCGAAATCATGACGGGTGCCACGGTGATGAGTGGATGGAGCTGTTTCTTTTTCAGCTCTCGCCATGCCGTTTTTCAAGGATTGCAGTACTTGATTATCCGGTCTTGCCCCTCTCGCCAAGAGGAGGCGCACTGTTTCCAAATGTCCACCCCAGGCGGCACTGGACAAAGGACTCACTCTTGTTGAAAATCCGAGTTTTTCGGCACCACCTTCAACCAATTGAAGTTCCACTGCCAAATCAGGGGAAGCCCCCCTGTCCAACAGCAATTCAACCATTTCGACTTCACCTTGCGCGGCTGTGAGTATCAGCGGTGTGGATTGATTCGTATTTTTTCGACCATTGGGATTGGCTCCTGCGTCGAGGAGAAGTTGAGCCACCTCGCGCATACGTCTCGGCGCGGAATGCCGCAGCGCAGTCGTCTCGCCGTACTCGCCCATCTCGGCATCGGGGTCAGCTCCGGCAGCCAAAAGAATTCGCACCACGTTGGGATGATTGTTCCATACGGCCAGGTCGAGGGCGGTGCGGCCGCTGCCGTTCTCGCGCAGGTCCGGGGGGGCGCCCGACGATAGCACTGCAGCGACCTGCTGATCGTCTCCAGATGCAGCAGCTTGACTTAGCACCCGGGGGGGATCATTCATTTTCGTAGAACCCTCTCTGCGTTGATCGAAACGGCAGCGAAAAACGATAATGATGGGCCGCCGCCCCTGTCTCGGGACGGCGGCCCATCATACTATTTTCGGGCTCACCCCGTGGCCGGGTACATGGTGACCACTTCGGAGTACCCGCCAGCCCCGTACTGTTCGACCACCAGCGTCACCTTGGTGGCGGGAGCGCCAGCCCCGTAGAGCGGAGACTGAATGCCTGCGCCCGTGAATGTGAAAGTCTTTTCGAAGTAATTTGAACTGTTAAGCTTCCAGCTTCCAGCGTCGACCATCCCCGTTTCCCAGATTTTTGTCAGATTGCTGTTCGTCAAGGTCGAGTAGAAAAGCCCCTTGGTGCCGTCCGCGTTGCTTCCGCCCTCGAAGTGGTAGTTGCGAATATTGGTGATCGCCCTCAGGGACAGCAGAGGAATATCGCCGGTGGGGGGAAGGTTATAGCACGGGGCTGCCGCGAGGAGAGCATGGCTGGCATTCTCGGAGCATGTGGTGAAGTCCGGGATCTGAGCAGGCGGAACATTTCCGGAAGGGCCACCGAAGGTGCAAGTCTGCACGGCACCTGAGGAAGTGCAGTTACTGCTTCCCGGCCATGTGGAACCCGGCTTTGCACTGAACGTGATCGTAAATTTTGCGGACCATACTCCGGCGCAGTTCGTGGTCGCCTGCGAGCAGACATATCCGGTGTTCACCGGACTTCCCGCCCCGCTTGCCACCAAATGGGGGGCGCCTTGCGGATCGGTTACCTGAATTGAGGTGGAGATGGTGACAGGATTGGATCCGACGCAGCTTGCGCTGACCCTGCCGGTCCAGGCAACGGCGATTAGCGGCCGCGGGGCCTCTGTGGAATACGAGGGCGACCCGGTGACGCCGGCGCCGGTCCAACTGCATGTGGTTGCTGCTGCTGCGCTCTTAGGGGAAGTCAAACCGACTTCCCCGTCAGGGAGGCCGAGGGTCGCTACAGACGATGACGTGCCTACTGGGGTCGACGATTCAGCGGCAGCCGCAGAGGGCCCTCCTATCATCAGCGCTGAAGCCAATACGGCCGCAAATGCGACAGCCGATCTGAATGTGAATCTCACTATTCCATCCCTCGCGACAGTGGCTTGACGGGCTGCAAAATTCCGTGGCTAGTGTTGGCGTACGCGTAGCAAGCACTCCCTGCGCTGGTGCGTAACCTGCTTCGCAAACCGTGTCCACGGAACTCGCGGTGTTGTTGACCTTGGGGCGATGTGATCGTATGCACTATGCATGGGAGTGCCTAGAGCAGTTGCGGGGATCGGCTTGAAATGATCACCAAGCGGCCTCACCCCTGGGTGCCTCCGGCTTCAGCGTTGATGGTCATGCGGTTGGGGACGGTGCCGCACTGCGAAAGAGCTGCCGACGCTGCAGCACTGCTACGCCCCGTTCGACGGTGCCTCGGGCGTGGGGCGAAGGTGCAGTTGCTGGTGAGTGCGACGGTGTGCCCCTTGGAGGCTGATGGAGCTTCAGGAGGCGACAACTTGGCATGCGTGGTTGGCTAGAATGGGGAACGTCTCTGGCGCTCGCACATCTAGGTGATGCATAGCGGCGGTCAGGTTGTAGGCGCATCCGCGTAAGACGACTGTTATGGGAACGGCGCCCTCCTAGCGGGAAGACCGAGGTCGACGACGACGCGGGACGGGCGCCGGTCGAGTTGGGCGAGCTTTTCATTCGTCCCGGCAAGGCTCAGATAGAGCCCTTCCGCCTCGCCGACCCATCCCTCCCGTTCGGCCTCGGCGATGCGGGCGAGGAGGTTGTCGCGGATCTCAACGAGACGGTCACGCTGGGCGGGGTCGGGCCACAGCATCGGGCAGCGGACGCAGGCATGTTCGTGAATGCAGGGAGTACCGAACGCGCGGCCGCATGCTCCGATGGAGAGCTTGCGCCGCTCGAAGTGGCCGAGAAACTCCTGCCATTCCTCGTCGGTGGGAACGCGGTATTCCTCGCTCGGGCGGAGGGACCGGCGGCGGGCGAGGAAGGCCACGTGCGCCTGGATCGCCTCTTCGGGGTAGACGGCCTTGTAACCGAGAGTCACGTTGATGTCCTGGTGGCCAGCGATCACCTGGGCGATGTGCGGCGGCAGCCGGTTGAGGATGGCATCGGTGATGAACAGCCGACGGAAATCGTGCGGTGTATAGCGAAGCGGGGCACCCATAACGTCGGTCAGGCCCGCGTCGGTGAGGGCCTCGTCCAGCATGGTGCGAACGGTTTCATCGGTGAACGCGCAGTCCTCACCACGGATGCGTCGTTGGAACAGCAGCGGGGCCGGCTCCTGCCACGCACATTCGCGGCGGTCGTAGGAGCGGACCAGGGGAACGGCACCAGTGGTCTTCCGGGCTCGGCAGATGATCGCGCTCAGGACGTCGGCGAGCTCAGGGCTGACCAGCAGCAGCCGCTCGGTATCCGTCTTGGACGGGACGATCTGCAGCAGGGGGACGAGTTCACCGCTGGTGGGCAGCCGGTATTGGACCAGGCTGTGGTGACTGAGTTCCAGCAGTTCCTCGATGCGGATGCCGGTGCCCCGCAGGACCTCGACTACGGCCCAGGTCCAGAAGGCTCTCTCCTCCTCGAGTCCCAGATCGCGGCGCTTTCCGGTGGACGGGTTCTCAGCCCAGACCCTGCCGGCCGTTCCGTGCGGAACCACAGCGCGTTCGAGTTGCTGACCGGCAGCGGTGAACACCTCGCCGGGGGCGGCATGCCGGGCGGCTTCCAGTACCGCGGCAGCGTCCTTGCGGCGCTGGTCGACCGTGCGGATGAGGATCGGCAGTACCGGCAGGCGCTCGCGGGTGCGGGCGTCCATCCTTGCCTTGCGCCGCCGTTGTATTTTGCGGTTCTCCAGCTCGTCGGCCCTCACCGGGCTCGGTGCCACCCATGGGCCCCAGCGACCGGGATCTTCCAGTGCCCACTGGGCGATATCGAGGTAGAAGGCCCGCACCTGGGTGAGTGTGTCCCGGTGGTTGAGTCTCTCGACCTTTGTGCTGCTGCGTCGGCCGTCGGGTCCGGTAACGGTCGTGTCCTTGGTGCGAATCCTCTGCTTCCACTGCCCGATGACGTCCGGGGCGAGGCGGAGACCAACGGCGTCGGGGTGATGGTGCTCGATGTCCTGCCAGAAGCGTTTGCCGAGGTGGTAGGAGAGGGACTTCAAGCTGTTGTAGTCCAGCGCGGGCTGGCGTTCACGGAGATAGTCCACGAGCAGGTCACGGACGGGACGGCAGCGCAGTGCGTAACGGTCGACCAGTTCCTCGGGGGTCCGCTGTCCTCGGTTGCGGACCTCGCGCAGATTCTGCGGGGCGGCCTCTCCCAGGGCTCCGAGCTGGTGCAGCAGCCGGTAGAACACCTCGGTCCCCGCCGTCATCCGCTTGAGAACCGTGGCCTGGGCCTCGAAGAGCTCCAGGACGTCGCCGACAGTGATCCCGGTCAGCACGCCGCCCTTGGCCGCAAGGATGAGGGCGCCGCGGCAGAGAGCCGCGCTGATTGCACCCGACCGTACGTCCTCGACTGACGCGCCCAGCTCTCGCAGGCGCTCGAACCCGTGCGGGTCGCGGCTGCGGGCCATGGAGCGAACCAGCACCCCTTGGCGGCTGGCCCCGGCGGCCAGCCAATCCACCGACGGCCGTAGAAGATCAGCACTGATCACTGTCGTCAGGGCCCGGCCCACCACCGGTATGCGCCAAGCTGCCTTGAGACCGCGCTCGTGCAACCAATGTTTGATCACCGGCCGCCAAGCGGCGCCTGCCTGCTCGATGCCGCTGGCCTGCCACCGCTCCTGCCAGGTCTGTCCCGGCTGGTCTTCCAGCCAGTCCAGCACCATGACGATGCCGTGCTTGTGGTGCAGTTCGCTGCCGGCATTCTCCAGCGTGAAGGGGGGACGGGACAGCAGCCGGGCCACCTCTGTGCGGGATCGCTCGGTACCCGGCCAGATGTCCGGAACGGTCCGGGCGGGGTAGCGCTGCTGGGCGGCCATGGTGCGGGTTAGTTGAGGCTCCGTCCCAGTAGCCGCTGTGCACGAGCCGGCACGGGCCGACGAGGTGATGGTCATCCGGCGCCGGTTCCGAACAACACCTTGAGACTTTCCGGCCGGTAGTCGGCGGCTGGAGGCGGCGCGATGCGTGCGGCTGCCTGTCGCGTCTGCTCGGCATGGTGGGCCAGCAGGCGCCGGATCACGACTTCCTTGCGAGGCGTTAGGTAAAGCTGTGTCGTGGTCAACTGAGCGTGGCCAAGGACGAACTGGACATCTGTAAGAGGGAGGCTAGGGTCCTCGGCCATCCGGTAGGCGGCGGTGTGCCGCAGCGCGTGGAGCGTCGCGGAAGTTCCTGCCTTGGTGTTCGCCCGCTCGAACATGCGGTGAACCGCGTGGTAGGTCAACGGCCTCGACGGCGAGCGCAGAGTCCACCACAGCGGGAGCCGTTGCCCGCACGGGATCGCGTCGTCCATCTCCAGCTGATAGAGCCGCAGCCAGACAAACGCGTCGGTCGAGGCAGGTAGTTCCTGGACCTCGCGGGTGCCCTTGCGGACAACCGAGATCAGCTGGCGCCCCGGATCGGCGCCAGCCTGCCACGTGCTGAGCAGTTCGCTGGCCCGTGCACCGGTCGAGACGTAGAAGGCGACCAGGGCGCGGTCCCGGTGCGAAGGAAGTCGAGCGAAGATTTCATTGAACTCCTCGTCAGGGACGCTGCGGGGTACTCGCTTGGGTACTCTCGGGCGGTAGAGCCCGGCGCGTTCGTTCCGAGCAGCAGGATCCATTGGGTTGTGATGGGCGTGAGCCCGCCGACCGCGACGTGAGCGGTCCAGCGGAAACGGGTTGAGGACCGGCCCGGTGCCGATGTCGCGGTGGAAGTCGTAGAAGCTCCGCAGCACTGTCTCGCTGTGCGCTCGCACCGACGGTGCGTACGGCTTGCCACCTGCGGCCCACCGGCCCGCGTCGCTCGGGCGTCGCCAGTGCGGACGCCTCGGCTGTCCAGCGACCTGAAGCCAGCGGGAGAAGTCCCTCGCCTCGATCCGGCTCGCCCGATTCCACGGCACCTCGACAGCCCAGAGGAAGCGGAACCAGCGCAGCATGTCCATCCCATAAGAACGGGCGGTCGTCGCCGAACGGCCGACTCCCTGCAGGTCTCGCAGGAAGGCGCGAGCTCCCTCGACCGGTTCTCCGGCCGGGCCGATGAGCCGGTAGGGCTCCCACGGATCAACCCTGGCCACCAGTTCCCCGACCAGGGGAACGGAGAGGACAGCCAGGTCTCGAGATGCGTCCATGGTCGACTTAACGACGTCAACGCCACAACGTCACTGACCTGCGAAAACTCCGCAAGTAGTTCAGTCAACAGGTCATCAACCAGGGCCTCTACTACATGGCCTGGCTGGTGAACCATAAGGATGCCTTCCGGAACCTGGTTCGCGACCGGCTCGGGGTTACGGCCGCCTCCCAGATCCTGTGGAGCGCACCTCGGCTGATCTGTGTGGCAGGCGATTTCACCCGCTACGACGCGCACGCGGTCCGCGAGCACCGACGGTCAATCGATCTGGTGCGCTACCAGTACTTCGGCAGGGATCACTTCAGCCTTGAGACCGTGGCTTCCGTCACGGGGCAGTCGGCTCAGGGAAAACGGGAACGTCGACGCGCAGCCGGGGATCCGCGCCTTCGAAAGCAGGGTGGAGCAATGGCCGAGCTGGGGCTAGCGGTCGACGAGGTACTCGTCGGACTGGGCGCAAACGTCACTCGGGTACAGCGTAAGCAGTACTGCGCCTATCAGCGGCTCCGGAACTTCGCGTGCCTCATCCCGCCGCAGCAGGCCAAAGTGGTGGTTTATCTGAAGGCGGCTCCAGCGGCGGTAGACCTAGTGCCTGGATTCACGCGGGACGTGACGGGGCTTGGTCACCATGGCACGGGCGACCTGGAGGGTCAGCTACGCACCGAGGGCGACCTGGAGCGTCAAGGCTTCGGCGTAGTCGCGTGATGTCCGGTTCGTGATCATGTGAGGCCGAGGCAGGCGAGGGGACGGCGGGGGTCGCGGGCATTACGGCGGAGGCCGGCCGCGATGTTCTTTGTTCCGGCTGTCCGGAGGGCGCCTATGGCGAGGTTGCGGTAGGTGGCCATCGCGCGAGGTGCGTTGCCGGTCCGGAGTTGTGAGGCGTCCTCGGCGAAGGTGGTATCGCGGATGTTGTGCAGCGATTCGATCTTCCAGTGATCGCGGACGAGTTGGGCGAGGCGGGCCGGGGCTGCCTGCTCGGCGGTCAGGCTGGTCACCGCGTAGACGGTGGTGAGAGTGGTCCGGCCGGTCTTGCGGTCGGTGCGACGTCGCTTGATCTGGAGGGCCTGGCGGGCGCCGGGGAACAGCAGGTTGTGCACGGTGGCGGCTTTGATCCTGCGGATCTCGGACCGTCCGTGTCCGGCGTCCCGGGTGCGGCCCTGTAGCGGGATCTCCTTCCAGGGAAGGGACTTGAGCTGCTTGAACAGCTTCTTCTGGTTCTTCTTGACGATCACGATGTAGTGGGCGCCCCGGGCGAGGAGATAGTCGGCGTGATCGCGCTGGGTGGGCAGGGCATCGCTGGTGACCACGGTGGCGGCCAGATCGGCGACGGTGTCCAGCAACGGCTGGAAGCAGGTGATCTCGTTCGTCTTCTCACCGACGTCGAGCTGGGCCATGACCAGGCCGGTGGCGTGGTCCAGCGCGGCCAGCAGGTGAATCCTTCGGCCCTTGGCCCTGGCCGCTCCGCGAAGCGCCTTGCCGTCCACCGCGAGGCCGCGCAGCCCCTTCGGTCTGGTGCGACGGTCGGCGAGCCAACGACCGACCGCGCGGTCCAGTGCGTCACCGTCGACGCGGGTCAGCAGTCGGCGCACCGTGGCTTCGGCCGGCAGGGCCCGGCCGGGCAGCACCGGATCGTGCGGGGCGCCGACTTGTTCCAGTACGAACGGCGGGGCGTCGGCGATCCACTCACCCACTGCCAGCAGCGATGTCGCCCCGGACAGGACGGCGCAGGCGACGAGGGCGAGGACGGCGGTCAGCCGGTGGCGCACCCCGCGCGGATCGCGCGGGTCGGGCACCTCGGCCAGCCGCTCCAGCAAGCCGGCGAACTCCCCGTCCCCGGCCTCGGGACGATCACGAAGTTGGTCAAGGGCCGCCGGGATCGGCGATGATACGCAGGCAGGCACGGTCTTCCAGTCGGATCACGGGGCGTAGAGAACTCCATGATCTTGGAAGCCGTGCCTGCTCTCGTCTCGCACCCTCATCATCCGGTCGCCAGAACGACACGAACCGGACGTCACACGACTACGCCGAAGCCTTGGCCCACCCACGCGTCGGCGAACTCCGCGAACCGCTCGAGTGCGGCCTCCTCGGTCGCCGCGGTGTAGACGGGCTTGAGGACCTTCGCGATCTTGTCTCAGTCCTGGCGGCGGCATAGCGGAAAGGGTTCCGCAGCAGGTGGACCACGCAGGTCTGCACCACGGTGCGGGGCCAGACGGCCTCGAGTGCCTTGGGCAGGCCCTTGAGCCCGTCGCAGACGAGCATAAGGACGTCGTTCACACCACGGTTCTTGATCTCGGTGAGGATGTGCAACCAGTGCTTGGCACCCTCGCCGCCATCGCCGGCCCACAGCTCGAGAATGTCCCGCCGGCCCTCGACCGTGACGGCCAGGGCCACGTAGATGGGTCGGTTCGCCACGGCGCCGTCGCGGATCTTCACGTGGATCGCGTCGATGAAGACCACCGATAGAACTCAAGCCGAGTCCAGTGGCCTGTTCTGCCATTCGGCCATGCCTTCGAGGACCTTGTCCGTGATCGTGGAGATCGTCTGACGGGATACCTCGGCGCCATAGACCTCGGACAGGTGGGCCTGGACCTCACCGGTCGTCAGGCCCTTCGCGGCGAGGGAGATGACCATCTCGTCGACGCCGGAAAGGCGCTTCTGGCGCTTCTTGACGATTTTCGGCTCGAAGGAGCCCTCGCGGTCGCGAGGCACGGTTATCTCCACCGGGCCGACGTCGGTCAGTACGGTCTTGGCTCGGGTGCCGTTGCGTGAGTTGCCGCCGTTCTTCCCGGCGGGGTCGTGCTTGTCATAGCCGAGGTGGTCGGTGATCTCACCGCTCAAGAGCGGACTCCAGGAGTCGCTTCGTCAGCTGCTGGAGCAGCCCGCCCTCGCCGGTCAGCTGCAGGCCCTCGGCTTGAGCCCGCCCCACGAGCTCGTCGATCAGCCGGTCATCCACAGACTTCGGCGGCACCGGCCCAGACGGCTCGGCGGTCTCGGCCTCGGTCACGTTGTTGCTGGTCATCGATGCATCTTCCATGATCGGGAGTTACACCGAACGTTTTACAGTCCCCCGCCGGGTGAGCGAGACGACCGGGTCGGATCCGAGAAGTACTGCTCGCGTGGCACGGGTCAGTGCATGGGAGAGCCCCATGACTGTCCCGCTCGACCATTTGGCGATCCCTCCGCCGTCGACCGGTTCGACGAAAGCCCGCTTGCGTTCCCAGTCGATGAAGGTCACCTGCCGGCTCGGCCGGCGCGCTTCGGTGGCCCGCTCGGCACGGAGAAGGCGGATCATGTGAGGATGCGATCACTGCGGCAGTTGCGTTTCACGCCGGGCGGCAAGCGGGGTGTCCGCGGGCGCTTCCCGACCACGTACGACTCCGCCGGCGCATCCTGCTCGGCTGAAGCCCGGGCAGTTTCGACCAACGCCTACGAAGATCTTGGAGACCCAAGATCAAGAAACTTCCCGTACTGCTGGTAGTCGTCGTCTGCTTCAGCAGTTTGGTTGCGACCGGACTTCTGGTCCTGACGGAAAGCTGGGCGGTTCCCGTCAGATCTTGATCACCGTGACTCGTGTCCCGCAGAGGGTGGTGAGGTCCTCCGGGTCAGAGGTGAGCACGGTGGTGGGGCCGGGGGCGGCGAGTGCGGTCGCGGCGAGCATGGCGTCGATGGCGTATTTGTGGCCGTGGAGCCCGGCGTCGGCGAGGAGCGTGGCGGCGTGCCGGGCGAGCGGGTCGGTGACCGGTTCCACGACCAGCCGGGAGAGGGTCCACTCCAGGGCAGGGCGGTTGATCCGGGGGTGAATGACCTCGACCAGGGTGGCCGCGGAGGTAACGACCCGGAGATCATCGGCGCGGGCGAGGGCGAGCCAGGCAGTGATCGTGCGGTCGCGCAAGACAGCCTTCGCCAGCCCTTCGCTGTCCAGGACGAGGGTGCCGCCCGGGACCGCGGGGGAGGTGCGGGTCACGCGGCGTCCGCCCGGCCCGAGCCCTGCTGCTGCCGGGCTTGGTGGAGCTCGTCGCGCAGGGCCTGGATCTCCTCGTCGGTGACGGGGCCGTGTTCCGCCTCGGCGACGGCGATGAGCTCGTTGAGATTGTCGCGCTCGACCTGACGGGCTACCGCTGCGGCGACGTAGGCGGAGAGGCCGGAAGGCCCGCTGCGGTGGCGGGCGGCCTCGGCGATGTCCCGCGGCATGGTGATGGAGTACTTGCTGGTGGCTTCACTCATGCTACCTATCCTACCGCTGGCGCTCCTCGTGGTTTCGGAGCCGTTCGGGCTGCGTGATCAGGCAAGTCCTTCTGAGCTCTGGGCGCCCGCGTCGTCCGTGTAGCTGACACGTCACTGCCTGCCGCCGTGGTGATCCGTGACGCTCGTTTGACGCTGAGGGCGCGTACCAGGTGTGATTTTGAAACGCATACCGGCTCTGACCTGCATGTCTTTCCGAGTAGTCGAAATTCGATCTCTTCATGGGCGTCACGGGTACCGGCAAGACGACTGTCGGTGTCCTGCTCGCGGCCCAGCTGGGGCCCCCTACGCGGAGGGCGACGATTTCCACACGCGGGCCGGTATCGCGAAGATGTCGTCCGGTGAGCCGCTCACGGACACGGACCGGTGGCCCTGGCTGGACAGGATCGGTGCCTGGGCGAGCGAACGGGCGGGACTCGGCGGGGTGATCAGCGGTTCGGCGCTGCACAGGGCGTACCGCGACCGGGTGCGGGCGACGGCTCCCGGAGTCGTCTTCGTGCACCTCGCGGGCGATCGCGAGCTCATCCGGGGCGGCTGGCGCGCCGCCAGGGGCATTTCATGCGCCGGGAGCTGCTGGACTCCCAGCTTGCCGAGCTCGAGCCGTTGGAGCCGGACGAGACGGGTGTCACGGTGGATGTCTCGGGCCCCCCGGAGGAGGTCACCGACCGCGTCGTGGCGGCCCTGCGCGACCTCTGGGACTCCGCCGCCGAACGATAGTCCCCCTCCTTTCCCGCCGACCCGCGATCCTCGGGCTTCCGGACCTCGCGGGACGATCACCTCAGGGACACCAGATGCGCCACAGCCACAACACCGCGGAGAAGCGACGGCAGAGGCTCCGGTGGCTGCCCGCCGCGGTGATCGGGTGCGCGTTCGTCATCGACTACTCCACCCTCGGTGGCATCAACGTGTTCCCCCTGCTCGCGGCGGCGGCCCCGGGAACGGCCGCGCCCCTCCTCTCCCTGCGTGGGACGATCGCCACCGGGGTGGCGGCCAACGTGGCGGGGCTTGTCCTGGTCCTCTTGGAACGGGAACCGGCCCGGGACGATCTCGTCCCGTTCACCAGTCTGATCCTTCTCACCATCGTGGCGTCGGCCCTCAACGTGCTGCTGGCACGCGACCGGCGGCAGCTGAGGACGAGCCGCGAGGTGGCCGCGGCCGTGCAGCGCGCGGTGCTTCCGGAACTGCCTCGCAGAGTGCGGCCGCTGGCCGTGGCCTTCCGGTACGAGGTCGCCCATGAGGAGGCCGCCATCGGAGGGGACCTCTTCGCGGTCCACGAGACGCCGCACGGTGTCCGGATCCTCCTCGCCGACGTGCGCGGCAAGGGCCTCCAGGCGGTGCGCACGGTCAACGCCCTGCTCGGCGCCTTCCGTGAGGCATCCGACCACCGGCCGGATCTGCCCGGTGTCGTCCGGCAGTTGGAGGACCGGATGCGGGTGGGGGCCGCACAGGCGGACGGGGCGGAAGCGGAGTCGTTCGCCACGGCGGTCGTCGCGGAGCTGCCCCCGGACCACTCGGTGCTGCACGTCGCCAACCGGGGCCACGCGGCGTCCCTGCTGGTCCACGACGGCAAGGTGCACGCCCTGGAGCCGGCCACGCCGTCACTGCCACTGGGCCTTGGCTCCCTCGGCGGCGACGGCGTTCCGGTCGACCGGTTCGAACTGCCCGTCGGCGCCACTCTGGTGCTGTTCACCGACGGCATCGATGAGGCCCGCGACACGGAGGGAACCTTCTTCGGCCCCGTTCCGGTGCTGTCCCGGCCCCTGCCGTCCGATCCGGAGACGGTGCTCGACACCCTCCTCACCGCCGTACTGCGGCACACCGGGGGGAAACTTCAGGACGATGCGGCGCTCGTCGCGGTCACTCGTGTCGAGTAGGCCCGCCCCGGGAAGACACCGGGGGCAGCACCCCGAGGACGCCGAGCAGCGGTCGGCGCTCATGTCGTACGGTCCTCCCAGTGCGCCGGGCCCGTACTGCCGGCCCGGTAGCCGTCGAGGGGGACGCGGCCCTCGCGCCACGCCTGAAGGACCGGTCCGACGATGCGCCAGGACTGGACCGACATGTCGTCACGCACCGACAGGGGCTTGTCGTCCTCCAGGACACCCCGCAGGACCTCGCCGTATTCGAGCAGTTCGCCCGGGCTGAAGCTGGTGTCGAGCGTCACCGGTGAGACGGTGGTGGGGTCCCCAGGACCGTTGATGTTGATGTCCAGCTGAAGGCGACGGGGCCCGATGCCGATGCCCAGCCGGTTGCGGTGGACCTCACCGGCGAGCCCGTCCGGCACGTGCTGGGGTGCCTTGAACCAGAAGGTGACCTCCTGCCGGGGCGAGCCGATCGCCTTGCCCGAACGGACCCGGAAGGGCACACCGGCCCACTGCCAGGTGTCGACGGCGAGCACGATCTCGGCCAGGGTCTCGGTCTCCCGCGCGGGATCGATGCCGGGCTCGTCGACGTACGAGGGCAGTGAACGGCCGTCGACCGTGCCGGCGGTGTAGCGGGCGCGTCGGCTGAATCGCTCGGGGTCGTGTTCCCAGACGTGGGTGGCGCGCAGGACGTGTGCCTTGGCATCCCGTACGTCGGCCGGTTCCAGGGTGCTCGGGGCGGGCATCGCCACGAGTGCCAGCACCTGGAGCAGATGGCTCTGCAGCATGTCGCGCAGGGCGCCGGTCACGTCGTAAAAGCCGGCGCGGCCCTCCAGGCCGAGCGTCTCGTCGAACACGATGTCGACCGCCGCGACGTGTTCGGAGGTGAGCATGGGCTCGATCACCCGGTTGGCGAAACGGACGCCGAGGATGTTGAGCACCGTGGACATGCCGAGGAAGTGGTCGACGCGGTGCACGTGGTCCTCCGGCACGAAACCGTGCAGCAGGTCGTTCAGCGCGGCGGCACTGGCCGCGTCGGTACCGAAGGGCTTCTCCAGCACCAGCCGCGTCCCCTCCGGCACCCCGATCCGGGACAGCGCTCGGCAAGCCTCGACGGTGACGGCCGCCGGCAGCGCGAAATACAGCGAGAGGCGGCCGCGGTGGCCCGCCAGCAGCCGGCGCAGGCCGTCCTCGTCGGTGGCGTCGGTCGCCACGTAGCGGGCGCCGCGGACGACGGCGTCGACGGCCGGTCCGCCGGCCCTGTCCGGGCGGCGCCGTCAGCGCTCATCCGGCGAACTCCCGTACGAACACGGCGTCGAGGGTGCCGTCCAGCGCGTACCGATGCACCGCGCCGCCGTCGTACAGGGCGGCCCGCACCCCACCCTCCGCGTCGACCGTCAGCCCGTCGGGCCTGCCCGGCCCGTCCGGTGCGACGGCGAACGGGCGCCGTCCGCACAGGAGGGCGAAGCCGTGTTCCGCTCCGTTCACGGTGCCTCCTTGTCTTCGGGGCCGGACCGCGGCGACGACCGTGTCGATGTGCCGCCGCGCCACGGCCGCGTCCGGCAGCGCGTCGCCGGCCGGCAGGTCGAGCCACCGAAGAACGCCGCAGAGAGCGGGCGGACGAGCCGGAGGGCGCAGGACCGGACAGCCGTGCGGTCCTTCCGCGTGGCTGGTGGGCATGGCAATCCCCGGATGTGGTCGAGCGGAACCGGACGACCCGGGGCCGTATGCAGCAGTGTTCCTCAGCCTCTTGCCCTGCCGCATCTCCACCGACCGCCATCCGGACCATCCCCCGGACCGGACGCACGATCACCACAGTCCGCCGGTTCGCATGCTGCCGACGAGGGCGCTGGTGCGGGCGGGCTGCCCGACGGCGTTCCCCCGGACGGCACCCACACCTGCCCCCGGGTCCGGTACCGGTTGGCGCGGGCCCCGGGCCGGGCGGTACCGGACCCGGGGTCCGCGCGGAGGGGTCAGGCGCGCTTGCGGCGGCGCATCAGGACGAGTGCGCCGACCCCGGCCACCACGAGGGCGGCGCCGCCCACGGTCAGCGGCAGGGTGCTGGAGTCGCCGCCGGTCGCGGCGAGATCCTGCGAGTTGTCGGCTGCGGCGGGCTGCTCCGCGCTGCCTCCCTTGACCTCCGTGCCGTCGGGCAGTCCGTCGCCCGCGTCGGTGTCCGTGCCCGTGTGCTCGGGGGCCGGGGAGGTGGTCTTCTCCGGCGTGTCCACGACGGTCGAGAGGTCTTCGCCGTTGAGGGAGACCTTGACCTCGGCGTGGCCGGCGCCGGAGGAGACGACGGCCACCGACACCTTGCCCTCCTTGTCGGTGACGGACGTGATGGCGTCCGCGTCGGCCGGGGCGTCGTTGCCGGCCGTCTTGTTCACCTCGGTCGTGTCGATCAGCGTGGAGGAGCCGTAGTTGCCCTCGGGGACGCGGTAGGCGTGCACGCCCTCGATGTCCTGGTCGAAGGAGCCGGCCGCGTGGCGGTACTCGACGACGAGCCGGTCCTTGCCCATCGGGATGTCCAGGGCGCGGGTGCCGCTGCCCTCGCCGTGCAGGGAACGCAGCGTGTAGGTACCCGACTCGGCGACCTTCACGGCCTCGCTGTCGGAGAGCCAGCCGGCGCGGATCATCTCGGGCGCCGATATGCCGGCCGCCGGACCGCCGCCGCCCATCATGGACTTGGCGCTGGTGCCGTTGGCCTCGCAGTCGACGAGGTCCCCGTCGCCGCACATGGAGCGGGTCTGGTGGCCGAGGCCCAGGTTGTGGCCGAACTCGTGCCCGACGATGCCCAGTCCGCTGGCGGTGCCGTAGAGGTTGATCCAGGTGTAGGGGCCGGGGACGGAGCCGAGGCCGGCCCAGTCGCAGCCGGTCTTCTGCGCGGGGAAGACCATCGACAGGCTGTCGTAGTCCTCGCCCTGCACCAGTCCCTGCTCCGTCAGTGCCTTCTGCGTCTGGCTGTTGATCTCCCCGTGGTCGCAACTCGCGTTCATCGACAGCTTGATCGGGCCGAGGTACTGCTCGTCGACGGCCGGGACCACGCGGTACCGGCCGCGCGAGAGTTCCGAGTAGAACGAGGCGAGCGAGTCCTTCTTCGTGCCGAAGTAGGTGTCCGGGGTGCTCTCCTTCACCTTGTCGGGGTACTGGAAGGAGCTGTCGGCGAACTCCACCAGGACGGGCAGCGTCCGGCGTTCCACCACGGCGTCGTCCGCGTGCGCCGTGGCGGGGAAGAGTCCGGCGGTCAGCGCGGTGATGCCGGTGGCCAGGGCGATACGGCCCAGGGCGGATGTCTTCATGGTTCCTGATCCTTCGGAAGTGGTGCGGAAGTGCTTCCGAGGGGGGAGGAGTCCGAGGTCCGCGGACCGTCCCGCGACTTTGCTATTTCTTTACCCTCCGAGCAGTCGAGGCTCGTAGCGGAACCTCATCGAGGCTGACCCGTAGTAGTAGCGCGTGGTCCCGATCGCCGTGCCGTGCTCCTGGTCCTTGTCTGCGCGGGGCCACTCGACGAGGCCCAGATAGCGGGTGCCGTCGGCGGTCCGGAGGGCGGCTTCGCTCTTCGCGGTGTCCGTCCAGAGGTTCCACAACTGGTTCGCCTGCCCGGCGTCACAGGTCTGCTGAGTCACCGGCGCGTGGTCCTCCGTACTGCCCGACCGGGTCAGACACATGCCGGTCGCCTCGTTGCGCACCTGCGTGCGCGCCCGGTCCCCCGGGAACGGTTCGAGCAGCGTCCACTGTTGGGCGGCGCCACCGTCGCAGGCCGCCTCCACCGGACGGACGCCGGGCTGCACGGCACCACCGGGTATCTCCACGCAGCGTCCGGTGGACACGAAACGCAGCGTGCTCGGCCCGCCGAGGGCGGGCAGCCGAGGGCTCGTGGACTTGGCCGGTGCCGAGGGTGCGGACACGGACGGTGAGGGGCTCGCGGTCGCCGAGGGCAGCCGCGGGCTCTGCGGGGCCCGGGACGCCGGTGAGGGAGAGGGAGCGGCGAAAGAGGACGGTGCGGCGCTCACCGCGGGTGCGGGCACCTCGGGCTCGGCACCGCCGCCGGGCCACAGGGCCCAGCCGCCGAACAGCACTGCCACGGTGCCCGCGGCCAGCACACCGGCCTTCGCCCCGGTCACCCCGCCGCCCATGGCGGGGCCGACCGTACTCGCCGCCGTCGCACGCGCCTTCAGATAGGCGGGCCCGCCGAACAGCAGCACCGCCGCCGGAAGCACCGAACGCAACCGCTGGTTGAGGTCCGTCAGTTCCCGGACCGCCCTGCGGCACCGTCCGCACTGGTCCAGGTGACGGTCGAGGTGGACGTCCCGGCGCGGCCGGGACCGGCGTACCGCCGCGGCGAGCCGCCCGCTGCACCGGCGGCACTCCTCGTGGACCGCCCCCTGCTCCGCGTGGGCCGCGAGGTACGCCTCCCGCAGCCCTTCGCGGGCCCGCGCCGTCAAGGAAGCAACCCCGCTGGACGTCAGTCCGAGCAGGGTCCCCACCTTCGCCGCGGGCTCGTCCTCGACGACGGAGTGCCAGAGCACCGCCCGCCAGCGTCCCGGCAGGGACCGGAACGCCGCCGCGATCAGACTTCCTTCCACCGCGCGCAGCACGCGGTCCTCGCCGCTCTGTTCCGCACCCGCCGGGGCCGGGTCGCGGTTCCGTGCCGTGGCTTCCAACCATGCGTCGAACTCCGGTGCGAGGTCGACCCGACGGTCCCGGTCCGCCCACTGGGCCGCGGTGTGCCGGACCACGGCCAGCAGGTACGGGCGCCAGGCGTCGGTGGGGCCCCTGTCGTCGTGCACTGCCTGCACGGTGCGCGCAAACGCCTCCGAGGCGAGGTCTTCCGCGGTGTGCGGGTCGCGGCAGCAGGTGCGGGCGTACGCGAGCACGGCGCCGGCGTGCCGGCGGTAGAGCTCCTCGACCGCGCCCGCGTCACCGCCGTCGCGCAGGGCCGCGGTCAGCAGCGCGTCGGTGAGGCCGTCGCTGTCGGCGGCGCCGCCGGGACCGCTCCGGCCGCGGTTCACACCGCGTCGCTGCTTCGGGGGGGGGCAGCCCTGTGGTCGGTCATAGCCCTGCGCTCGTTTCACATCCGTACGACAATCGGTGCGCAGTCTCGCATACCGTCGCCGCCGGACCGTCGAGGCCCCGTGACTGGCCCGTGCGAGGCGTGCCGGTGCGCTCACGACTCTCTCCGGGCGGCGTGAAGGAGGCCACACCCGGATCAGTGCCTCAGGCTCGGCCGGTGCCGGACCTCGGGCGACGAAGCAGCCCACGACGATCAGGCTGTTGCGGAGGTTGGTCAGGAAGCCGGACTGGTTGATCGCGACGTCGAAGTTGCGCAGGGTGGGGGAGTGGGGCCAGAAGTGCGGGGTGGCCGTCATCGCCTCGGCGCGCGGTTTGAAGGCGGTGTTCACCATCCGGTAGACGGGGAAGATCCACACCACGCGTCAGCCAAAGTTCGAGCTCACCGAGCGGCACGGGGCGTCGCGTCCTTGCTGGGCGTGCGCTTCGTGGCCGCCTCGTGCCATGTCCCGTCCATGTCGATTACACGTCACCTGCGCCATCAGTGCTCCGGAGCGTCTGGCTCGCCGAACAGGGCGGCTGAGTCCCCCGAGGATCTCCTGCTCCAGGAGGGCTCAGCCGTCCGGTGTGTTCACGAGGCGGGCACACGCATGAGCGGTTGGAGGAACGGGCTCGGACGGCCGTGCCAGTAGATGGCGAGGCTGTCCCGAGAACGGGTGGCAGCGACGAAGAGCAGTGAGCGGGCCCGCTGGAGCTCGCGCCGATAGCGGACGGCATCGTCACTCTGTAGGCGGGTGACCGCCTCACGGGGGACGAGCCCGTCCCGCACGCCCGCGATGACCATGCGCTGGTACTCGAGTCCCTTGAAGCGGAACATCGTGCCGATGTGGACGCCTTCGTCTCCACGAGGGCCTTCGGGGCCGATCTCGACGGCCTTGATGCCCTTGTGGGCGAGCAGGGTGTAAGCAAGCTCGCTCGCCATGGCGTTGGTCGGAACGCAGACGGCGATCTGCCCGGGGGGCGTCGGCAGGGCGATCCAGTCGGCGAGGAGTGCGGCGATCGTCTCCTGCTCGGACTCCCAGTCGTCGCAACCGTGCAACTCCGGAAGGCTTCCGGTCAGGACGGACCTGTACCCGGCCAGGTCCTCGGTGCTCCCGTCCAGGTCGTCGAAGCGTTCACCGCTGAGCACACCGAGAGCGGAGCCGAGGATCTGCCGCGTCGTTCGGTAGCTCAACGTCAGCTTGGCCGAGCGCCCGCGGATATGGACCCCGAGGCTGCCCAGTGTGACCTGGTTGCCGTAGATGCGCTGGTGAGTGTCACCTACGAGGAAGATGTCGTTGGCGGCACGAGGAACCATCGCCCGCAGCAGCTTCCAGTGCGCGGCCCGCAGGTCCTGTGCCTCGTCGACGACGATGTGAGGAGCCGGCGCAGGTCGGGGCCCTCCACGTACTCGGTCGCGAGCCACGGCTGCTCCGACTCCGTGTCGGCCTTCACGAACGCGGCGACACGCGGTCCCCAGACCGTCTTGAGGACTTCGATCTCCTGGGCGAACCGCTGCCGGGTCTCCGAATCGACGACCGTGGGTTTGACGACCTTCACCGCGACGGCCTCACCGGCGGCGGACTCGCCGAGGTAGACCTGGCCCATGCCGCCGTGGCCGATCCGTCCCAGCAGCGTGAACCCGCCCAGCTCGGCCGGATCGTCCGGGCTCAGCGGCGTCGCGTTCACTCTGGTCCCCACCTCGAAGGTCTGCCGAAGGCTGTGCGATGGCCGCGCGCGTGCGGTCGGATGGTCGCGCGCCTACGGCCAAGGGCATCGGCGGTATCCGACAGCAGGTCCCGTTCGGTGCAGGTCACCCCTGCCCCGAACGGATACAGCCAGCGGGCGGTCGGGAGACGCCCCTTCTCCGGCTGCGTCCTGACATCCTGAACCGGTCAGAACGGGGTGAATCGGCCGGATATTTCGGTCTCTTTCCGAGGTTGCCGCGCCTCAGGGACAATGACGGCGATGACTGTCACCGCTCCCAGTGCTTCCGCCGGCCCCCTTCCCGAGCCGTCGGGCTTCGGCCCCTTCGCTCACCTCACCGTGCCCAACACCCCGCTCTACCGCCAGGTGATGCGGGCGTTCCTGACGGCCAAGGAGCGGTTCGCGGTCCACCTGCGGCCCGAGGACGTGCACACCGCACTGCCGGCGGAGGTCCGTCCCGCCGAGCTGGAGGCTGTCGTCGGCGCGCTCGACAGGCTCGTCGGCTGGGGCAATCTGCGGGCGGACCCCGACACCGCCCGTGTGACCGCGGTCGAGGACTTCTACCGGAAGCGGTTCATCTACCAGCTCACGAGGGAGGGGGAGGCCGCCGAGGAGGCGCTGTCCGCCTATGACGAGGCGCTCGGGCGGCGCGGTGCCCTCCAGGCCGTGGCCCTGCACGACATCGTCACCCAGCTTCGCGCCCTTCTCGTCCTGGCTGCCGAGGAGCAGCCGGATCCGGCCAAAGCGCATCTGGCGCTCGACGCGCTGGCCAGCCGGTTCGCCGCGCTCGCCGACAACGCCCGGGCCTTCATGGGATCGCTCCAGCAGACCATCGACCTGCACGATGTCGAAGAGGCGGTCTTCCTCGCGTACAAGGACCGGCTCATCCAGTACCTGGAGCGGTTCATCCAGGACCTGATCACGCTGGGCGGACGGATCGCACGGCTGATCCTGGAGCTGGAGGAGGACGGGCGGGTGGAGCCCCTGCTTCGGGCAGCCGCCGGGCGCGAAGCCGTCGACGCCTCGCCGGAGGATGCCGCGAGCGCGGAGCGGGAGATGTACGAGCGGTGGGCCGCCCGCTGGTCGGGGCTCGGCGCTTGGTTCATCAGCAGGGACGGGCGCGAATCGCAGGCCAGGCTCCTGCGAGGCCGGGCACTCGGCGCGATTCCCCAGCTCCTCGCCGTCGTACGAGCGCTGAACGAGCGCCGGGCCGGCCGCTCCGACCGGTCGGCCGACTTCCGTACGCTGGCGCGCTGGTTCGCCGAGGCGCCCGACGACGATGCCCGGCACCGGCTGTGGCGGGCCGCCTTCGGCCTCTATCCGGCCCGGCACCTGACCGTCGACGCCGACACCCTCGCCGCCCGGGCGGCGAGGCCCGTCCCGGCCGCCACTCCGTGGGCCGAGGCCGAGCCGTTGCGCATCAGCCCGCAGCTGCGCCGCACCGGCAGCTACGAGCGGCGCGGCAAGCCCCGCAAGGTCGAGGACCGGGAGGAGCTGCGGCGCTCGCTCGCCGAGACCGCCGCCAAGCAGGCCGCCGAAACGGCCGCCGCCCGCGCCCGGCTCGTCACCCGTGGTGTCACGCGCCTGTCCGGTCTCGGCGAGCTCGACCCGGCCTCCTTCGGGCTGTTCCTCCAACTGCTCGGGGACGCCCTGGCCACATGGCGGCCCGGCATGCGGCACACCACGGCCACCAGCAACGACGGCGCCATGGAGATCAGACTCACCGCACTCGCCGACGGCACGACCGCCGAGGTCCGCACCCCCGGCGGAGTCTTCAGCGGCCCGGACCACCTCATCGAGATCGTCGACCTGACGGACGCGGACGGAGGCGGTCTGACGGACGGAGACGGCTTGGTGGACGGAGACGGTCCGGCGTACGGAAACGGTCCCGCGGACGGAGAACCCCGACGATGACGACACCACTCGCCGAGGTCCTGGACGGCCAGCACGCCGCCGAGCTGCGCAAAGCCGCCCGCGCCCTGCTCAAGCAGCCGCTTCTGCTCGCGCGCGGCCGGTACGCCGACGAGTTCCGTCTCGCCCGCCGGCACGCCTCGGAGCTACGGGAGTGGTTCGACCGCAACACCGGCTGGGCGCTCCAGGCGGACACCGAAGCCGCCCGGCTGCGCAAGAGCCCCGGTGTCCTCACCGACCCCACCCACCCCGCGCGGGACACGACCCGCGGTGCTGCTCCCTTCACGCGCCGCCGCTACGTCCTGCTCTGTCTCGCGCTCGCCGCCCTCGAACGCGGCGAGGCCCAGATCGCCCTGGGGCGCCTCGCCGACCAGATCGTCCTCGACGCCGCCGATCCCCGACTCGTCGCGACGGGGATCGAGTTCGCCCTGGAACGCCGAGACGAGCGCCTCGATCTCGCCGCCGTCGTACGGCTGCTGCTCGGCCTCGGCGTGCTGAGGCGGGTCGCGGGCGAGGAAGAGGCGTACGTCAGCGGGGCGGGCGACGTCCTGTACGACGTCGAACGCCGCGTCCTCGCCGGGCTTCTGGCCTCCCGCCGCGGCCCCTCCACCGTCCACGCCGAAGCCTTCGACGACCGGCTCGTCGAACTCGTCGCGGAAACGGCCATGGACAGCGACGAGCTGCGCTTCCGCGCGATGCGCCGCTCGCTCACCCGCAGACTCCTCGACGATCCGGTGCTCTACTACGACGACCTGAGCGACGCCGAACTCGGCTATCTCACCCGGCAGCGCGGCTTCCTCACCGCCCGGATCACCGAGCTGACCGGACTGGTCGCCGAGGTGCGGGCCGAGGGGATCGCCATGGTCGACCCCGAAGACGACCTCACCGACCTCCGCATGCCCGAACAGGGCACCTACGGCCATGTCACCCTGCTGCTCGCCGAGCACCTGGCCGCCGCCGACGGCCCCGTCGACCTCGACGAGCTTGCCCTCCGAGTCCGTGAACTCGCCTCCCAGCACGGCGGATTCTGGTCGAAGTCCGCCCGGGAGCCAGGCATGGAGACCGAGCTCGTCGAACAGGCCGTCGCCCGGCTGGCCGCGCTCGGCCTGGTCTCCCGTACTCCCTACGCGGTCGTGGTGCGACCCGCCCTCGCCCGGTACGCGGTCGGCGAGACCGTCATCCGCGAACCCGGCTCCGCCCCCGTGCCCCCGCAGCGAAAGGCCACCTCGTGACCCGCCTCCCCACCCCGCGGCGTTCCCGCTGGCAACCCCTGCGCATCGGGCTCGTCGACCTGTTCCACTACGACGTGGAGGAGTTCCACTTCCGGGACGGGCGCCTGCTGCTGCGCGGCAACAACGGCACCGGCAAGTCCAAGGTGCTCGCCCTGACCCTGCCGTTCCTGCTCGACGGCGACCTCAGTCCGCGTCGTGTCGAACCCGACGGCGACCCCGGCAAGCGGATGGAGTGGAACCTGCTCCTCGGGGGCGAGCACCCGCACACCGAACGACTCGGCTACACCTGGATCGAATTCGGCAGGCTCGACGACGCGACCGGCGAGCAGCAGTTCCGCACGCTGCTGTGCGGGCTCAAGGCCGTCAGCGGGCGGGGTATCGCCCGACACTGGTACGCCGTCACCCGCCAGCGCGTCGACCACGGCTCCACCGAACGAACGGAGGAGAGCTTCCGGCTCCTCGACGCCACCGGCACGGCCCTGTCCAGGGACCGTCTTACCGAGGCCGTCGCCGGGCACGGCATGGTGTACGACCAGGCCAAGGCGTACCGCAGGGCCGTCGACGAAGCGCTCTTCGGCCTCGGAGAGCAGCGCTACGCGGCCCTGGTCGACCTGCTCATCCAGCTGCGCCAGCCCCAGCTCTCCAAGCGGCCCAACGAAGCCGCTCTCTCCCGCGCCCTCACCGAGGCGCTGCCGCCCGTGGACCAGGCCGTCATCGCCGACGTGGCCGAGGCGTTCCGCTCCCTGGACGAGGAGAAGGACGAGCTGACCGCCGCGTCCGCCGCTGAGCGAGCCGCCGCCGCCTTCCTGGAGCACTACCGGCGGTACGCCCGGATCGCCACCCGGCGCCGTGCCCGGCTCCCTCGCACCGAGCACTCCCGCTACGAGCGCGTGCAGCGAGATCTGGCCGAGGACCAGGAGCGCCGAACCCGGGCGGAGGAGAAGCGAGCGGCGGCCGAAGAGGAGATCAGCTCCCTGGCCGAGACCGGTGAACGTCTGCGGGCCCAGGAGGAAGCGCTGCGCGAGGCGCCCGAGATGCGCGACGCCCGAGAGCTGGAGCACGCCGCCCAGGCCGTGACGCGAACCGGGCAGGCGGCGAACCGGGCGCGGGAGGACCAGCAGCAGGCGGACGCCCTTCACACCAAGGCCCTCGGGCGGCTCGGCACCGCCGACAACCGGCTGCGTGCGGCGCGGGGCCGCGCTGAAGAGACCTGTGCCCACGTGCGGGAGCAGGCAGCCGCCGCGCACGTCGCCCTGCCGGCGGACGACCTGCTGCCCGAGCCCGAATCGCGGCGGGCCGTCGAGGAAGCCACGGACCGCGCCCGGCGGGCGCTCGGCCACATCGAGGGCCGCCTCGAAGTGTCCGAGCAGGCCGCGGCCGAGCAGCGCCGGGCGTCGGGCCGTCTCGACGAGGCGGAGACCGACCTCGCGCTGGCCGCCGAGACGCACGGCGAGGCGGAGGAGAACGCGGCGCGGGCGGGCCGGGCCCTCCTGGACGACGTACGGGAACGCGCCCGCGCCTGGAAGGAGCTGTCCTACGCCGACGCGACGGGCGTCCTGGACGAACTCCAGGAGTGGACCCGCCACCTCGACGGCCCCTACCCGGCGCGGGTCTCGGCCACCCGGGCGCACACCGCCCGCTCGGTGGACCTCGCCGACCAGGCGGCCGAAGCCGCCCGCGCGACCACGGAGCTGGCTGAGCGCACCGCCGAGGCCCGTCGCGAGCTCACCGCGCTGGAAGCCGGCGCCGGACGCGAACCCCGGCCCCCGGCGGCGCGCACCCCCGGCCTGCGCGAAACGTTGCCGGGCGCGCCGCTCTGGCGCCTGGTCGACTTCCGTGACGAACTGCCCGAAGCCGGCCGTGCCGGGCTCGAAGCGGCGCTCGAAGCCTCCGGCCTCCTCGACGCCTGGGTGCTGCCCGACGGCTCCGCCCTCGCCGTGGACGGACACGACGTCCTTCTCTCCCCGTCGAACGGACCGGTGAGCGGCCCCTCGCTGGCAGACGTGCTGTGCCCGGCCGTGGACCACGGCGATGGGCAAGCCGCTGTCCTGGACGAGACCACGGTGACCCGGCTGCTCGCCGCCATCGGCCTCGACGCCGGGGGAGGAGCCACGACATGGGCGGCACCCGACGGGCGTTTCCGGGTCGGCGCTCTCACCGGTACGTGGGCCAAGCCCGCCGCCGCCCACATCGGCGAGGGCGCACGCGAAGCCGCCCGCAGGGCTCGTGTCGCGGCGCTCGGTATGGAACTCACCTCCCTGCGCGAGGAGTCGGAGAATCTCGCCGCTCGGTCCGCGGCGATCGCGGCACGCCGGCGCACGCTCGACGCCGAGCTCGCGGACGTCCCTGACGAGTCGGCGCTCACCAGGGCACACGCGCTCGTGAGCGCCGCCGCCGAGACCGTACGCAAGGCCCGTGCCCGGTATGAGGGGCGTGCCACTGAGGTCGTCGAGGCGGCTGAAAATGCCGAGCGGGCTGCCGCCGAGCTCACCGAGGCCGCCGCGGATCTGGGGCTCCCCGCCGACCGGGCCGGACTCACCGTCGTGCGTCATGCCCTCGGCGTCCTCGCCACCGCGCTGGCGGCTCTGTGGCCCGCGCTGCGCGAACGAGGGGAGGCCGCACGACAGGTGGACGACGAGCGTGCCGAGGCGGCCGAGGCGGAGCAGCGGGTCGTCGGTCTCGCCCAGCGGGCCGAGGAGGCGGCCCGCGAGGCGGCGGCGGCCGATGAGCGGCACCGGACCCTGCGTTCCACCGTCGGCGCCGCCGTCGCCGAACTCCAACGGCGCCTCGCCGAGACCGCCGAGGCACAGCGGACCTGTGAGACCGACCGGAAGAACGCCGGGCAGCGCCACGCCCAGGCGGACCGGGAGGCGAGCCGGGCCGAGGGGCGGATCGAGCAGTTGGAGAAGGACCTCGCCGAAGCCGTCGACGCACGTGCGGAGGCCATCGCCGCGCTCCAGCGCTTCACGACCACCGGCCTGGTCGCGGTCGCGCTGCCCGAGGTCACCGTCCCCGCCTCGGACGACGGCCACTGGGCCGCGACCCCGGCCATCGCGTTCGCCCGGGCCATCGACTCCGGCCTGTCGTCCGTCGACGACACGGACGCGGCCTGGGAACGCGTACAGCGCCGGCTCAGCGAGGAACTCAAGACCCTGCAGGACACCCTGTCCCGGCACGGACACAGCGCCTCCGCCCGCATGCTCGAGTACGGCATGGTCGTCGACATCGTCTACCAGGGCCGTGAGCGTGCCGTACCCGAACTTGCCGAAGCGCTCGCCACGGAAGTGGGCGAGCTCACCCGCATCCTTTCCGCTCACGAACGCGAGATCCTCGAGACCCACCTGATCACCGAGGTCGCCGGCACCCTCCAGGAACTCATCGGTGCCGCCGAACGACAGGTGCGGGACATGAACACCGAACTGGAGGACCGCCCCACCTCCACCGGCATGAGACTCCGGCTGGTGTGGCGGGCCTCGCGCAAGGCCCCGTCCGGACTGGCCCAAGCCCGCGAGAGGCTGCGCCAGTCCGCGGACGCCTGGACTTCGCAGGACCGCGCGGCAGTGGGCGAGTTCCTCCAGGCCCAGATCGCCCGCCAGCAGTCCGACGACGGCCCGGGCAGCTGGCTCGAGCACCTCACCGCCGCGCTCGACTACCGCTCCTGGCACGAATTCGGCGTCGAACGCCACCAACACGGGCGCTGGGTACCCGCCACCGGCCCGGCCTCCGGCGGTGAACGCGTCCTCGCCGTGTCCGTACCGCTGTTCGCCGCCGCCTCCTCCCACTACGCCAGCGCGGGCAGCCCGCACGCGCCCCGCCTGGTCACCCTTGACGAGGCGTTCGCCGGCGTGGACGACGACTCCCGCGCCAAGTGCCTCGGCCTCCTGAGCGCGTTCGACCTCGATGTCGTCATGACCAGCGAACGGGAGTGGGCCTGCTACCCGCAGGTGCCCGGCATCGCCATCGCCCAACTGTCCCGGATCGACGAGGTGGCGGCGGTCCTCGTCACCCGGTGGGAATGGGACGGCACGCGACGGCAGCGCCGCGAGGACCCCGTACGTGACGCCCTCCAGGACGCGCCCGGCGTTGAGGAGCCCGAGTCACTGTGGGGCTGACCCACGGGCCTGAGCCCGGCACCGAAGCGGTCGACAGCCCGCGGCTGGCCAGGCTGCTCGGCACGCCGGACCTCTCCTGGCTCGTCGAACGAGCACGCCGACGACTGGTGGCCGGGCAGCCCATGACTGGTTCTGTGTCCCTGGCCGATCCCACTCCGGCCCAGCGAGCGGCGGCCGAACGACTTCTCGCCCGGGCCCCCGGTGGCGGCAGGTCTCTGACCGTACGGCTGGAAGCGGTCGACGCTGTACTGCGCCGTTCGGGCGCCAGCCCGAATGGCCTCGCCGCCGCGGTCGCGGCGCTCACCGGGCCTGTCACATCGCTCGTCCAAGCCCGCCAAGAGGAGGAGGAAGCCTGGAGACGGGCGCACACGCCGCTCGACGAGCTTGCCGCTACGGTCCCCGCGCTTGCGGAGTGGTCGGCCCGGATACGCGCCGACGGCCTGGCGCGGCGTCTGGGGCGCACACCAGACGTCACGTTCGGCCTGCTCACCGGTGTGTGTACCGCCCTGTACGCACTCCCCGCCGTCCCGGTCGTTTCGCTACCCGCCTTCGCTGCCCGGGTCCTCGGCTGGGCTCATGCCCTTGACGACGGCACACCGCTGGCCACCCTCACTCTGTCCGGGGCCCGTGCGCTGACCGGTTTCCGCGATGGTCAGGGCGCCGAATGGCGACGTGAGGCCTGGGCCTCGGTGGGGCTGTTGCGGGACGAGCTGTCCTCGACCGTCCTGACCCTGAACCTGCGCGGCACCCCGGCCCTGGACCGCCTGGCCGAAGACGGCGAACCCTGTGTGCTCACCCTTCGCCAGCTCACCCGCAGACCTCCGGCCGTCGCCGATCCCGTGGTGCGGATCTGCGAGAACCCGACCGTCCTCGCGGCGGCGGCCGACATGCTCGGCCCCGCCTGCCCGCCCCTGGTCTGCCTCCAAGGCCAGCCTTCCGCCGCCGCCCTCACACTGCTCCGGGGGTTGTACGACCATGGAGCGACCCTGTACTACCACGGGGACTTCGACTGGGGAGGGCTCCGGATCGCCGGAGCCCTTCGCCGCCGCGTGCCCTGGCAGCCCTGGCGCTACACGGCCGCGGACTACCGCGCCGCCGTGCTCCGCTGTGCCCAACCTCCGTTGTCACCGCTCGTCAGCACGCCGACGGAGACCCCCTGGGAGCCCGCACTCGCTACGGCCGTCGCCGAACTCGGTGTTCGTGTCGAGGAGGAGAGGGAGCTGGAGCTGCTGTTGTCCGATCTCACGTGAGGGTTGCTGCGGTCGCCGGAATCGGTCAGTCGATGTAGTCGAGGGGGATCGACCGGTAGCCCTTGACCTCCTCCGGGACCTCCAGAGAGCGCTTGGCCGCTGAGGCGACCATGGAGTTGAGGAAGCCGTTCAGGGCGTTGCGGAGGGCTGAGGCGTTGTCTTCGCCGCGCTCCGCGACGAATGCCGCCGCGGTGGCGATTCGCTTGAGGACGTCTTCCCGGGCGTTGCCGAATCCGTAGGCGATGACGTGCGGGTGCGTCTTCCAGCGGGCATCCAGGAGATCGTTCAGGTGGTCTTCCCACGGGTCTCCCGGAAGGTCCTCCTCGTCGGTGGGGATTCCGTCCGTGAGGATGAAGGCGACCGGTCGCAGGACCCGGACCCCGCGGTCGATCAAGGCGGGCACATCCGTCTCGATGCGGTTGCGCACCAGCCGGAACATCGGGCCGAAGTTGGTGCGTCCCGAGCACGTGACCGTCGGGAGCCGGTCCACGCTGTCGAAGTCGGTCATCTCCGTGACGACGTGTGGCTGGCTGTTGAACGCCAGAACGGAGAGATGGACGAACTCCTTGACCTGGGGGGTCGTGTCGATCGTGTCGTAGATGGTCTCCAGGGTCTGGTTGAGCAGATGCTCGGACTTCTCCATCGAGCCGGAGGTGTCCAGCACCACGTACATGGGGAGGCCGGACGAGGGTGCGTAGGTCATGGTGGTCCTCTTCAAGGATTCAGAAGTACCGGGCGGACAGGAAGCCGACGAGGAGCGCGGCGCACAGCACGAGCAGCATCAGGGGAAGGAGCCTCCTGCCGGAGCTCTTCCTCCCCGGCGCGGGCGGTTGCGGCTTCGTCGGTGCGGGTGCGGGTGCGGGTGCCGGCGGTTGCGGCTTCACCTGCACGGGTGCCGGAGGGGGTTTGGTCCCGGTGCGGCTGCGGACCGGACGGAAGCCGGTGACATTGCTGCCCTGCGGCACGTTCGCGGGCGGGCGGGCGGCTCCCGGGTTCCGCAAGGCGTCCAGCAGTTCGGCCGCACGGGGCCGCTGCGAGGGGTCCGTGGCGGTGAACGCGCGGCGGAGGAGACGGGGGAGTCCGTCTCCCGTCGGCCAGTCCTCCTCCAGCGCGCCGAGACTGTCCAGGGGTTCGCCGCGGACGCCGGTCAGGCAGCGCAGGCTCAGCAGGGCCATCAGGTACCGGTCGGTCGTGACCGTCAGTGTGGAGCCCTCGGGGAGGACGGGGTCGGTCCATTCGTGCGAGGAGATCCAGGGCCGCGTTCCGATCCCGCACGAATCCATGTCGAGCATGAACACCGACGCGCCGTCGTGATCCCACAGCGCGTTGCGGTAGGACCAGTCCCCGTAGACCACGTCATGCCGTTCCAGGACGACGCCCAGCTCCAGGAAGCCGCACGTGATCTCCTGTCTCCGTTGCCGGCTGGGCGGGTGGACGCCGATTCCGGAGAGGTAGCCGGAGTCGTTCACCAGATGGTCCAGCTGGAGTTCCTTCGGCTCGCTCCTGCGTCCTCCCCGGAGGTTGAAGGGCACGTAGAAGCCGGAGGGTGCCTCGGCCATGATCACGCCCACGGTCCGGCCGCTGTCCGTGATGCGGGAGACCGGCCACGCCGTGCTGTGGTCGAGCTTCTCCCGTTCCCGCGCGGTCATGGAGTGCGGTAACCGCACCATCCGGTCCAGTACGGCCGATTCCTGCGGACCGAGCGGGGACTTGTAGAACTTGGCGACCCAGTGCGGACGGTCCGCGATGCGTTCCACCGAACGGGACTGGCCGCCCTCCCCCAGGTGTTCGCCGGTGAGCTTGACCGAGGACACCTCGACCTGGGTGGAGAAGGGGCTGTCCGACCAGGTTCTCATCGCCTGCCTCCTTCGGGGGGCCAGGGCCAGACGACGACCGCGGTCCTGTCGTCATTGCGCTGATGGGAGTCGTAGTTGATGTGCAGGAGCAGCTCGAACGCGCTGACCGGGGAGGCCCATTGACGATGGAACCAGTCGTGCGCCTCCGGCAGATCCGCGAGCGCGTCGCCCACGCCGTCGGAGGTCAGGGCGAGCACGTCTCCCGGTGCCAGCCGGACGAGTTGCTGCCGGACGGCCTCGGGGGTGTGCGGGAGGTAGGCGTCGAGCCGCCCCGCGTCGAATCCCCGCTGCTTGTCGCCCAGCTTCAGCGACCAGCGCTGGGGGCGGCGTACCCAGGCGGTCGTGTCGCCGAGTCCGGCGAGCCACAGGTCGCGGCCGCCGTCCGGTCCCGCGGCCGCGGGGACGACGGCCGCGGTCGCCACCGTACGTACGCTGTCGGCCGGCCAGTGCCGTTGCCGGGCGACGGCGTGGACCTGGCCGGCGGCCTCCAGGAAGGCGGAGGCGTGGTCGAGGCGGAGGAGCGGCACGCCCTCGTCGAGCTGCCTGCGGAGAGCGTTGACGAGGGCGAGGGCGGCCACAGCGGCGGCGGTGTCGGAGTGAGGGCTGTCGGACATGCCGTCCGCGACCGCGACGACGAGGTGCCGGGAGGCGGCGTCCCGGCCGACCCGGTAGGCGTCCTGTCTCGGAGAGGCGTTGGTTTCGTCGATCCGGTGCCCGGCGCCCACCACGGACGCCGCCCGCACCTCCAGGTCGCCCACTCGCGCGGAATCGGCGGCCATGCCCGGTGGCGCCGGCTGGGCCGGCAGGCGCCATGGCAGTTCGGTGAGCTGTGAGCCCTGGTACATCACCGGGGGAGGCGGATGTGCTGCCGTCCTTGCGGGCGGGAGGGCGGGATACACCACGGACGTGGGTTTCGCCGCGGCTCTTCCCTCCTCGGCGAGCGGGGCCGGCCCGGCGGTGGGCTGCTGCCGGTGCGGGTCGACGCCGTCCCCCGCTGTCCGGGGCGCCGGTGCCGTTCCGGCGGAGGGGCCGGTCTGCGGCGCCCGGCCGGCCGAGGGCTCCGGCGGGGCCTGCTCGTCCTGCTTCCGGGACGTGACGGCGTGCATGACCTCTCGCACGACATAGCCGGTCGCGGCTCCTGCGGCCAGGCCCACCATCGCGCCTATCCGCCCCGCCATGATTCCTCCCGAAAGGGTCGTGATGACCGCGGTCAGCCAACCTGCGACCCCGGCGGGGCGCCAACGCGGCCGGCGCCTGCTGCGGGAACGCCGCGGTGACGGGGCCCCGAGTCTCCGTGCGGAGGAATCGCCGGGGCCGGCCGGGTTCCGTCCGCCTTGGGCCGGACCCGTCGTCCACCGGGCCGATGCGCCGTCGGGCACGGCCGGGCGCCGGTCGCCCCCGGCACGTGGGTCGTGGCCGGACTCGAAGCCGTTGTCGGGGCCGGAGTCGTAGTCGAAGAACCTCCGTCTCATCCCCGGTCGTCCTCCTGGCCCCGGGGCGAACCGCCCTGCCCCCCGGCGCCCTCGGTGTGGGGACGGCGCCGGCCGACCGGCTTCCAGTTGACGACGCCGCTGCCGGGCTGCTCCTCCGGTGTGCCGCCGCCGGCCCCGGCGGGCGTCCGCCGAGAGCTCTCGGCGGAAGCGCTCCACGGCTCCTGGGGCGAGGCGATGGGCGGCCGCTGGGCCATGGGGGATCCGCCGCCCAGCGCCGGGCCGGCGTAGGGAAGAGGTTCGCCCATGAACCGCTGGACCCACTCCGCGTACTCGGCGGGGTGCAGGTCGTCCTTGAAGTCGCGCAGCAGCGCCTGCTTCCTGTCCAGCCTCATATCCTGCCGGGTGGCGACCTCCTGGAGGATGCTGCGGAGCTGGGTGGGGTCCTGGGCGATCAGGTGTATCAGCAGCCCGCCGTCACCCCGCTGAGCCGCTTGCAGCGCCGCCGTCCTCTCCCGTACCCGCTGTGTCTCGTGCTCCTCGGCAAGTGTGGTCAGCTGCTCCGCCCCCTGGGCCTCGGCCACCTTCACACGGTTGGTGAGTTCCGTCCGCGTCTTCTGCCACGCCAGGTCACGCTGCCCGCGCAGATACGCCTCGGCGGTCTCGTCGAGGCTCAGTGTCACCGCGCAGGCGAGCACGGTCAGGCCCGTGTCGAGGACGTGCTGACGAGCGCGCAGGGTTCGGTTGACCGAGTCCTCCGCGCGGTCCACGTCCTCTATGTCGAACCCGCGTGTGTGCGGGCGGAGCAGGTCGCTCAGGGTTCCGCGCACCAGTGCCTCGGCAGTCGTCAGTGTGGTGAGGCTGCGGCTGACCAGCACGTCGGGGGCGGTGACCCGCCATGTGGTGGTGATCTCGGCGTGGAAGGCGAAGCCCTTGGTCCCGCTGGGCAGTGAGTCCGCCCAGCTCGTGTGATGGTCGGTGACGTCCACCTCGTACCGGTAGTGGAAGCGTGTCGCCTCAAGGAAGGAGGGCCGCCGGTCCACGACGACGGTTTCGCCCGTGTTGAGGGAGAACACCAGGGCCCTTCCGGGCTGCGGCGTCTCGCCCCGCTTCACCGGCCCTGCGGGCCAGGGACCGGCCACCAGCTGTTCGACTTCGGGTGTGCTCACTGGTCGGTGCCTTTGCTGTCGAAGTGACTCAGGACCTGTGCCGCGGTGCGGGAGGCGCGGCTCTCGGTGCCGCGCCACGTCGAAACGTGGCGCAGGATGATGTGCCGGCTGCGAGGCGTCGAGGCCGCGGCGTGGAGCAGACGCCCCAGCGCCCGGTGGCCGTAGGCATCCGCGTCCACCATGCGGGCCCATTCGGTGAGGATCTGGCTGGCCGCGGTGTAGGAACCCGGGGACTGGAGTACGGCATCCCACAGAACTGCGATGTCCCGCTGGTGTACGGGATCGTGTGCCGCCAGCGCCAGGAGTTTTGGCCATCGCCGGTGCGTGCCGCCGCTTGCTTCGGCGGGTACGTCCAGCAGATCGGCCGCGGAGAAGAGGAAGGCCAGTTCGCCGACGGCCCGTCGCTGCGGGTCGTTCGCGGAGACCCAGTGCTGAAGCACGGCCAGCACATCACGCGTCTCGGAGTGGTCGGAGCCTGCGAGGGAGTCGGTCAGACCGAGGCAGACCGCCTCGATGACCAGACCCCGGTCCGTGGCGGCGAGCCGGTGGAGCAAGGCGAGGGCCTCGCCGTCGTGCTGCCCGCCCGGTCGGCGCAGCGCGGTCCAGGCGCGCGCCGACGTGGCCTGGAAAGCGGCCTCGTCAGCAGCCCAGGCGTGCACCAGGTCACTGACGGGGCCCGCCAGTTCGTCGTTCTCCGCTGCCATGACCAGAGCTGTCGCAGCCGCCTCCCGCAGGATCGCCAGGGGACTTCCGGCCCACTGCTGCAGCACTCCCGTGCGGAGACTGTCGAAGGACAGACCGGCGAGGAAGCCGACTGCGACGGCTGCTCGGGTCCTCACGGTGGCCAGTTCGTGGCCCGCGCAGTTCTTCAGCCAGCTGGGCAGCTCGTGGCGCAGTACGTCGTACTCCTCCCACACCGTCCGCAGGACCCGGCTCGCCATCATGGGGTCGAGGAAGCGGACGACCCGGGCGGGGGCACCGCCGTGCCGGGAGGCGACGCTCTCGCTGACAAGCGTGGCGCTCACCTCACGGAGCCGTGTCCCCCGCGTCGCGGTGACGGCCATGTCGCGCGGACGTTCCGGGTGTGCGGCCGTCGGAGGCGGCTGGAGCCGGCGGCCGAGCGAGCCGGCCAGCGAGGAGACCGTCTCGTACGCCTCCCCTCCGAAGACCGCCGTGGCCACGGCCAGACATTGCGTCGGCAGATCGCGGAGACCGCTGAACCACTTCTCGAACTCCTGCGTGTCGCGCAGCGACGCGTGCTCCGTCACCTCACGCACCGCCTCGGCGGGTGGAGCGGACGACAGCGAGAGCAGACGGGCGTTATCGGCGACCCGGGCCAGCGGAGTATCCGTGCCGTTCGGCTCCGCGCAGAGGCGCGTCGTCTCCGGAGCACCGAGCAGCTCGTCCGCCCGGCCGGCCCCCCGGGGCCCGAGCCACCAGCGAAGGTGCTTCTCGAGTACGTCCCGGGGTGCGGGCGGCCCTTGCACGGGGAGCGTCTGCTTGACGAGCTCCGGGTCGCTCGTGCCGACGCCGTCGCGCAAGGTCACGACGAGTCGGCAGCCCCTCGCGCGCATCACCGTGTTGAGGCGCTGGAGTTCGAAGCCGGACAGGGCGGTGGCCGGGCTGCCGGGGTCGCGGTCCTGCAGCAGATACCCGTGCCCCGGTCGCAGCGACGTCTCGTCGATCCGGGCCAGGTCGGCATCCGGCTCCAGGCACTGCAGCGTGGAGTGCCCCAGGTCCAGCAGGAGCCGCTGCGCCACCGCGTACTTGCCGTCTCCCGGCCGGCCGCTGAGCAGGATCACCCGGAGGGCTTCGCCGGCCCGCAGGACCGTCTCGTAGCTTGCCGGAGGCAGGAAGGCGGACGACACGAGGTCGATGTCCTGGGCGGGCAGCTGGTAGGCGCGGACGGAACGGTCGCCCCGGCCGAGGACGACCTCGATGTGGTCGCCGCCGTAGACCCGGTCGCTGCTGATCCGTGACTCGGTGAAGCGGGAGAGGGAGGACCGTGCGTCGCGCTCGGCGTAGAGACGTTCGTCCGTCGCGCCCGGCTGGGCCGTGCGCGCGGACAGAGCCCTGAGCAGGTCGTCGACGCCCGGTTCCGGGTGTTCCGGCGGGACGGCGGGGCCGGGGGCCGCTGCCTCGCCCTGCGGGGCGGGACCGGCGGCTCCCTGGACGTTCTGGTGATGCTCCTGTGCGGCTTGCTCGCTCATGCGCCGGCCCCGCTCCCGGCGTCGTGGTTCCAGTCCTCGTCCGGGGCCACTCCCTCGTAGTGGTTCCCGCCGTACACCCGTTGCGGGTTGTGGAAGACCGCGCCCGCGAAGGGACCGTGATTGCCGCCCGCCTGTCGGTCGGGGACAGAGGCCTTCCGGGCGGCGGCGGGCGGGGGCGGCGGCGGGCTCTCGGGCTCGCGGGCACGTGAACCGAGTCCGGGCGGCTCGTCGTAGCCGGGTACGCGGAGCCAGGCGTGCGAGCTGATCTCCTTGGCCCGGAAGGGGACTTGCCGGAATTCTGCCTTGGGGAGCTCGGGGAAGTCGTGGCGGACGACGGCGGCGTGCCAGTCGGCGGACACTGCCAGCGCCAGCCCTGAGCGGTCTGCGGCGGCGAGCGTGGTGCGCAGCGCGTCGAGGTCGACCAGCCGGCAGGCGGTGTTGAGCGCCTCACCCACCCAGCCCCGGTCGTCCTGCGCGACATCACCGGCGTGCAGTGAGACCCGTACGCGCAGGGCGGACTCCTCGTTGCCTCGCTGTGCGTGACCTCGGAGACCGGCCTGGAGGGCGTCGACGAACCGAGTGGTCAGATCGAGCTTGGATATGGTGGGCTTGATCAGCAGGAAACTGCCGTCTCCCCGGTCTCCGACGGCCTCGGTGTCGGCTGTGCCGACACCGGCCTGCCGCAGTGCTTCCCCGACCATCTCGTGCAGCTGATCCCTGAGCCATTGCTGAAGCGGGTCCGTTCGGCTGCCGAACTGCTCGATGTCGAGCACCACGATGAGGTAGTAGTGCGGCTTGATACCCATGGCTGGACGTACCTTCCTCGGTTTGTGACGGATGGCAGCCGCCAGACGCTTTCCCCCGTGAAGCTCCGGCGGCTGCCGTTCTCAGATAAGCCCACACGCGGCCGTCCCTTCCGCATCAAATGACACAGAACGAAGGGCCGTTCGGACCGGCTCAGGGCCGTTCCGGTTCCCAGCGGGCCAGGCCGGCGGGGTCGAGAACCACGACGGCGCCCCTGCGGGTGGCGACCAGCTCAGCCGACTGCAGCTCCCGGAGGGTGCGTACGACGGACTCCCTGGAGGTGCCGACGGCACCCGCGAGTTCGTACTGGGTGATGCGCACCGACCGGGCCGATGGTGCCCAGGAGGGCATGTCCGTGCCGTACCGGTGGGCCAGCTCGACCAGCAGCCCGGCCACCCGTTCGGCGGCGGTTTCCGCTCCCAGTGCCTCGCGCTGGACGTCGGCATGACGGAGGCGGGCGGTGATGCTCCGGAGCACCGAGAGGCCGAGGTCGCCGTTGGCCCGGATCAGCGCGGCGAACCTGCTGCCCGGCAGGGCCGTCCCGTGTCCGTCCTGGAGCGCGATCACGGAGGCGGAGCGCACGTCCCCGTCGATGCAGGCCAGTTCGCCGACCAGCTCACCGGCCCCCCGGAAGGCGAGGAGGCTGGTGTATCCGCCCACGGACTCGGATACGACCTTCACCACGCCGCCGCCGAGCAGGATGGTCCGGTCCGCCGTCTCTCCCTGGCGCAGGAGCACGTCCCCGCGCCGCCATTTCTCCGGGGACCCCGCGCCGCGAAGGAGGGCGAGGTGGTCGGGGCTGAACACATACGGTGCCGGGTGGGGCGGCCCGGCATCCGGCAACGGACGTAAGCGGTCCCGCACAGGACCCCCCTCCTGTTCCGGTCGGGAACGCGGCCGAGGTGCGGCTGCGGCGGCCAACTGTATTGCTGAGACTGCTTGGTTGAGAGGCATTTGACCTACAGCGTCGCGTGGCCCGCGCACACAATCAGGAGATGACGGTCACCGGCCGGGCGCCGGGTACCGGCGGCCGGGACGGGCCACGTTGCCAACCGAGGGGGATGTGCCATGACGGACAGCTTCAGACCGGACGCGCACCTGCCGCCGAGCCGGGAAGGCGCCGAGCCGCCGGCGGTCACGACGGCCTGGCGTATTCACGCCTCCCTCGCGGAGTGGACCGGCCGGGCGGACGCGAAGGCTTCCACGGCCCTGAGCGTGGAACTCGCCGTACTGGCGGGCGGGATGGCACTCATCTCGTCCGGCCGAGGTACGGGGCAGGACGGGAACGTGGTGAGTGCCGTGCTGATGGGATCGGGCATGCTGCTCGTGCTGCTGGGTGTCTTCATGGCGGCTGCCGCGCTGTTTCCCCGTAGCTGGACGCGGACGGGCCGGACGGGTGAAGCGGCTCCGCCCGAGAACTTCGTCTACTTCGGAACGCTGCGCAGGATGCCGTCGGAACGGGTCGTCGCGATGCTCCGGGACACCGATGTGCTGGAGGTGCTGAGCGGTCAGCTCGTGACGATGTCCCACATCGGCTGGCGGAAGCTGGTACTCGTCAAGTACTCGCTGATTGCCGCCTGTTCCGGGCTTCTGCTGATCTCTCTGGCGGTCTGGTCGACGGTCTGACCGCGATCCGGCGGTTGCGTTCGGGGGTCAGGCGAGGGTGAGGGGGAGGGCGGTCAGGCCGCGGGTGAGGCGGGTCCGGCGCCAGGTCAGGGCTTCTGGGGCGACGGCCAGGCGGGTGTTCGGGAAGCGGGTCACGAGGGTGCGGAGGGCGATCTCCGCCTCGGCCCGGGCCAGGGGGGCACCCGGGCAGCGGTGGATGCCGTGCCCGAAGGAGAGGTGGCCGCCGGCGTCGCGGTCGAGGTCGAGGCGGTCCGGGTCGGGGAACGCCGCCGGGTCGCGGTTCGCGGCCCCGGGCGCGATGAGCACCGGGTAGCCCGCCGGGATGCCGACCCCGCCGACGCGCAGCTCCTCCGTGCTGTGACGGAAGGTGGCCACGCTCACCGGGGAGTCGAAGCGGAGCAGTTCGTCGAGGGCGTCCGGGATCAAGTCCGGGTCCCGGCACAGTCGGTCGAAGGCCTCCGGGTGCCGGAGCAGGGCAAGTACGGCGTTGCCGATGAACTGGGTGGTGGTCTCGTGCCCGGCGACCACGAGGAGGGTGGCCAGGGAGACGGTCTCGTCCCGGTCGAGCCCGCCCTCGTCGCAGTCGCGCAGGAGGGAGTGGAGCGCGCGGTCGCCGGAGCCGGCGCGGGCTGTCTCGACGAGGCGGGTCAGGTACGCGCCGATCCTGTGCGAGGCGGCGTCGATACGGTCGGTGTCGGTCGCGTCGAAGAGGTCGTGGGACCAGCCGGCGAGCGTGGAGCGGTCGGATTCCGGCACCCCCAGCAGCTCGCAGACCACGGTGACCGGCAGGGGCACCGCCAGTTCCGCCACCAGGTCGACCTCCGCGCCCGGTCGCCACGCGGCCACGAGGTCCTCGACGACCCGGGTGATGTACGGGCGCAGGGCCCGGACGCGTCCGGTGGTGAACAGCGGCGTCGCCACCCGCCTGTGGCGGGTGTGCGCGGGAGGATCGCTCGCCAGCATGTTGCGGGAGATCGCCGGGTGCAGGTCGCGGTTCGACGGACGATCGGCGAAGAAGCGGGCCGTGTCCTTGGACAGGCGGGGGTCGGTGAACGCCTCGCGGGCCTCGGGGTGGCCGGTGATCAGGTAGGCGTGGTGGCTGCCGGAGCCGGTGGGGATCCGCCGGACCGGGCAGCCTTCGCGCAGCCGCTCGTAGGTGGGGTAGGGGTCGGCGAAGAAGCGCGGGTCGCGCAGCGGGTCCTGCCGGGGGGCGGTCACGAGGCCGCGCCCGCGTGCGCGGGTGCCGGCTGCCGCGCGTAGGCGTCCGCCACGAGCAGCAGCCACGCGGTCTCCGCCTGGAGGTCGCCCTTGCGGGAGGCGGTGCCGGTGGCCGGTGGGGCCTCGTCGTCTTCGGGGGTGGCTCCGGTGTGCTTCGCGGCGACGGCCGCGGCGATGACCGCCGCCTCCACCCCTGCTTCGCCCTCGGGGGTGCCGGCCGTGCCCCGGCGGGCGGCCTCGGCGGCCGCGGCGTCCCGTACCGACGACCGACGGTACCGGCGCAGGGCCAGCACGCAGTCGTTGATCTCGATGACCCGGCGGTGGAGGTGGAAGTCGAGGTCGTGGGTGTCGGCCCCGGTGTTCCCCGGATCGAGCACGACCTCGGGGACCGCTGCGGTCACCTCCCGCCACAGCGGTTCCAGCGCGGTGAACGAGTTCCGCTCCCAGCGACGCCGGCGCAGCCGGCTGAGCGGCCACAGCAGGGCGGGGAGGGTGAGCCCGAAGGTGATGAGGAGCACGGCGACGGCGGGGGCGGTCACGCTGAACGTGCAGCGGAAGGGGGTCAGCGGCGTCGAGCACCGGGCGTGGTCGGGAACGAGCCCCAGACCGAGGCCGATGGAGACCAGGGCGAAGAGCTTGTACGCGGCGTAGACGAGGGCGAAGCCACAGCCGACCGAGGTCGTGCGCAGGCCCCAGCGCTGACTGCGGCGGGTCGAGCGCTTGGACTGGGCCCAGGTCTGCAGCAGGAAGTCCTTGGCTGTGTACCCCAGGCAGGAGATGTAGACGAGCACGTAGCACGCGTACAACACCGTGTTTCGTCCGGTGAGTTGTTCGGCGGCGAAGAAGGCGGTCATGCAGGCGACGGAGATCGCGAGGGCGATGACGCGCAGTCGGATCTGCCGGTGGGCCCGTTCGCGGTCCAGATTGAGCTGGAAGAGGAAGGCGAGGACCGAGGTGGCCGCCGTCAGGGTGAAGGTGTTGCTGAGGAGTCGGGCGACGTGAGGGACCACCGATTCGACCGCGTGCTCCACGGCGGGGGCGTAGGAGGCGAAGGCGAGGGCGAACGAGGTCAGCAGCGCCGCCATCGCCCACGTGCCCGTGGGGCGGTGTCCGCCGCGTCCTCGCACCCAGTAGGCGGCGAAGCACAGCAGCACGACGGACGTGCCCGTGAAGAGGATGTTGATCATTTCCGGTGGCGCTTCTTCCTGTGTGGCTCGGCGAACAGCGCATCCCAGCTCTCGGCGCCGCTGGCGGGCCGGCTCGACGGGCTTTCGCGTCCCCGGTACATGAGTTGCCGGATCACGCTGGCCATCACCTCGGCCTCGCGTTCGTCCTCGCTGGTGTAACTCGTCCGGCCGGACATGCGCTGCACGAGGGTGGGGCTGAACCCGATCGCGCGCAGGGCGTCCTGGTCCAGTTCCAGACTGCCGGGGTGGTCGCAGATGATGTGGCTGATCTCGTGGGCGAGGATGTGGTTCTGGTGGAGGGGGGAGGTGGCCTCCTCGTAGAACAAGAGGTCGGCGTCCGGGGTCTCCAGGCGGATGCCGCACGGGGCGTCCATGGCGCCCAGGGTGCTCAGGGGGCGCAGGATGATGGGGCGCCCGCGTTGTCCGGCCACGGCGTCGCGGAGGTCGCGGGTGCTGAAGCGGTGCGGGAGTCGGAGCGCCTCGACGCGTGCCTCACACGCGGCGCGAAGCTGCTCGAAGTCCATGTCCTCACTCCGGTGACGCCGGGCGGGCTCGGTCGGCCGTTGCGAGCCTCTCCCCGGAAGCCCGGTATGCGCGCCCCATGCTGGCATGTTCGCGACTCCGCGGTGCGGGCGGGGTGTTGCCGCGGACGTGCCGTGCGGCCCGGGACGCCAGGCCGGTCCCGGGAAACGGCTGATGCCCCCTGCCGATGACCGGCCACAGGGGGGTGTCGTTGTCGGGGCGGGGATCGCACGATCGCCGCCCGGTGCGCGGCTCAGTCGTCCAGGTTGAGGTCCTGCGCGGGGTCGTCGGTGGTGAGCCCTTCGAGTTTCCGGGCCTGTTCGATCACGGTGGACAGCATCTTCAGGCTGTCGACGCTCAGGCCGTTGGCGCGCAGGGCCACCTTGCGGACGTCTTGGTCGCGCATGGCGGCGAGCAGGCCGATCTCCGCCTTGGTGCGTTCGGCCGCCGCGCTGTCGACGAAGTAGCCCGCCGGCACGCCGAAGAAGTCGGCCAGGGCCTTGATGGTGTGTCGCGTCGGGTTCCGCTTGGCGCCGGTGCGCAGTTGCTGGATGGCGCTCGCCGTCACCCCGCGTCCCTCTCCGGTCGCAGCCCTGCGGATTCCCTCGGCGACCTCCGCGTAGGTGTACGGCCCCCGGGAAGGGGGGTGCACCTCGCGGAAGAGGTGGTCCAGGAGTTGGGCGAAGGTGGGCGACTGGTCATCCTCCACGTACACGACCTCCTTGGCGATGGCGAGCCTTGCCCACCACAGTGTCTCTCGAAGCCCCTCGGGACTGCCCCGGCAACACTCTGGTTGACGCCGGGCAGTCACTCTGGTGTACGTTACCAATGCTTCGTCGCCACTGCAGTGTCGAGGAGGGTGGCGGCGCCGGCCGGGCCGGGGTCGAGCTTCACGGGGGTGAGCTCGGCCGACGACCCGGAGCGCGGCACCAGACCGAGCGTCAGCGGGCCGAGCGCCTCGGAGACCGTCGTCAGCGTCAGGACGTACAACACGCCCCAGCCGGTGTGGACGGTCTCCGAGGCCACCGGGACCCCGGCGATCAGGGCGAGCCGTCACAAACCCGACGGCAGAGTGGCCCAGGAGCAGGGGAGCCGGAAGGGCCCTGTGCCGTAGGGGAGTTGCCCAATCAGGTCACTAGTGGTGGTGGCCGTGCAGGCGGGCGCGCAGGAGGTTGGGGTCGGTGGCCGTGGTGTAGGCGGCGCTGAGGACGTACAGCTCCTTGCCGCGCAGGGCGACGGAGGTGGGGTTCTGGAGTCCGTCGCCGGCGTCCAGGACGGTGGTGCTGGTGCCGTCCGGCTGGATGCGGACGACCTTGTTGGGGGCGTTGAGGGTGGCGAGCACCTCGTTGCCGCGGCCGGTGAACGCGAAGTCGTCGATGCCGGCCAGGCCCGTTGCCCTCACCTGCGGCCTTCCCGCCCGGTTTCCGTGACGGACCGGGATGCGCAGGAGGGTGCCCTTGTCGAGGTTGGTCACCCACAGCGCGCCGTTGTGCACCTTCGCGCCGTTGGCTCCGAGGAAGCCGGTCGAGGCGAGTTCGGGTGCGGTCGACCAGGCGGTGGGCCGGCCCCCGGAGAGCGGCACGGTCCAGATGGTGCCGAGCACCGAGTCGGTGATGTAGAGCCGCTTGCTTCGCCGGTCCAGCGCCAGGCCGTTGGGCAGCCCGTCCGCGGGCAGTGCGGCGATGCGCTTCGGGGCGTGCCCGGGACGCAGCCGCCACAGGCCCGTCAGGTCGGCGGTACCGGTCGCGTACAGCACGTATGTGGCGCCGTCCGGACCGTGGACGATGCCCGTGGTCAGGGGGAAGTGCAGGGCGGGCGTGTTGACTCCGCCGTCGGCGGGCGCGGGCAGGGTCGCCAGGACGCGGGTGGTGCCCCGGGGCGTGATCCGGGCGACCTGGCGGGCGGCGGCGAACGTGACGTCTGCCGTGCCGTCGGGCAGCAGTGCGATGTTCTCCGGCATCTGGTGCGCGTCCAGGTCGAAGTGGGTGGCGATCCGCACGTCGCTCAGGAACCCCGGAGACACCGCGGCGCTGTGGGCGGGCGGGGCGGCGTAGGTCGTCGCCGGTGCCGCGTGGGCGGGCAGGGCCAGTGCGGAAGCGGTGGCGGCCATCAGGGCGACCGTCGTGATGATCTTGCTGCTCCGTCGGCTGATGCGCTGGGACATGAATTCCTTCACTCTCACTGTTTTCGGGCAGGCGGCAGCCGCGATGCGGCGGTGCCGGGGTGATGGTGGTCGAGGGGTCGGTTCAGAAGGTGTCGGTGCTCGCGTCGGCGTTTGCGCGAGCGGAGGCCGCTTCCCGTGACGCGGTGCCGTGGGCGAGCAGCTGCAGAGCCGTCTCGGAAGGGGATCCGGGAACGGCTGTGGCGATCACCACGGCCGGACCGGTCCCCTGCGGGCTCTGGAGCGTCTGCTGAGTGACGGTCAGGGTCCCGACCGTGGGGTGGTGCATCTCGTAATCGGCGACATCGCAGGCCAGGATCCGGTGATCCGCCCACATGGTGGCGAACTCCGGGCTGCGCATGATCAGTTCGCCGACGAGCCCGGCCAGCAGCGGGTCGTCCGGGTACCGGCCGGCGGTCAGGCGCAGGTTGCCGACCACGGCCTTGGCCTTGGCGGGCCAATCGGTGTAGAGGTCGCGGGTGTGCGCGTCGAGGAACACCAACTTGGCCATGTTCGGCCGGCAGCCCGGTTCGGCGGGGGCGCCCTGGTCGAGATGGCCGGCGAACAACGAGTGGCCTTGGGTGTTCCAGGCCAGGACGTCACTGCGCCGGCCCATGACGATGGCGGGAGTGCCTCCCAGAGCTGCCAGCAACGCGCTGGTGGGCGGGGTGATGCGCTCAGGACGTGGACGGGGTGCGGCCTTGCCCCGCTTCGGTGCACGGGCGAGCTCGTGCAGATGGGCCCGCTCCGACTCATCAAGACGCAGGGCGGACGCGAGGGCATCGAGCACCTCGCGGGAGGCGTTGCGCGACTGGCCCTGTTCGAGCCGGGCGTAGTACGGCGCACTGATGCCCGCGAGCATGGCCAGCTCCTCCCTCCGCAGCCCCGGCACCCGGCGCCGCTCGCCGTAGGTCCGCAGCCCGACATCGTCGGGTTGCAGAAGGCTCCGGCGTGCGTGGAGGAAGTCGGCGAGCTGCCCTTGCTTGTCCATGGGAACGAGTATGCGCGGCGCCTCCGAGCCCTGCCTCACCCTGCTGGGGTACGGCTCCGCAGGGTGTGGCCGGCTCTCCGCACCGTCCCCCAGGATGAGCCCGCAGCGCGCTCGTCGGCCGACGGGCGCAGGGCGATCACGGCCCATACCCGGCCCTCTCCGGGCCACCCGACACCTACGGAGCCAGCCATGAGCACCACCACGTCCAACAGCGTCCCCCGTGGCGAGCGCAGTCCTCTGACCGGTCTCGATCTGACGCCGTTCACCTTTGCCAGGCGGTGCTGGGTGGCCCTGCCGCCGGACTCCGTCTACCGCCTGATCAGCGATGTCTCACTGATCGGGACGTGGAGCCCGAGCGCCAGCGCGGTGCAGTACGAGCCGGGGGACGGCCCCTGGGCCGGCGCACGGTTCAGTGGCAGCAACCGCCGGGAGGGGCGCGAATGGGTCACCCGTTCCGAGGTGGTGCGAGCCGATCCCGGTTCCCGGTTCGCCTTCGTCGTCGGCGGAGCCGAGGACGGCATCGTGCGCTGGGACTGGCGCATCCGCGCGCAGGGCACGGGCAGCGTCGTCGAGCAGACCTGGCGACTGCTGCGTACGGACCCGGTTCTGGGCGACACCGTCGAGGACGTCCTCGCCCTGCGGGATCACATGGCGGAGAGCGCGGAGTCCACCCTGGTCGCCCTGGCAGAGTGGATCGCGGGCCACGGCGGTCAGCCCGTGTTCGGCTCGACGAGATGATTCCGCGTCGGACGCCGCCCGGGAACGTCAGTGGTCGCTGTCCGGCGTGTGGTGCGTGGCGTAATGCTGGGCGAGGAGGCTCTTGCCGTAGTCGTTGCCGCCGGGTTCGCGGACGATCGTGTGGACGTGGTGGCGCGCGGGTTCTTCGTTACTGAGGAAGACGCCGGGATGGTTGTCGTATTCCACGAGCAGGATCGGGGAGTGGATGCGGTAGTAGAAGGCGCAGACATCGTCGTGGCCGCCGCGCCAGACGAAGTGGGTGTCGTCGAGATGGCGGGCGACCTCTTCGAGCTTGCGCTCCGCGTGGAGTGCGGGGAGCCGGCGCAGGTAGACGCGGGCGAGGTCCAGGAGGAGGTCCTGCTGGTCCGCGGAGAGTTCGCTGCCGTTGATCCCTTCGGCCGGCAGGATCAGGTTGTCGCTGCCGGCACCGGCGAGGTGCCGGCCGTTCCAGGACCCGGCCGGGTCGGCGGCGCTGATGGAGCGGCTGAGCAGGAAACTGCTCTCCTGCCGCCTCGTGAGGGACCGGCGGAATCTCAGGCCGTGTCCGGTCTCGTCGTCGAACGCGTGGACACCGGCGTAGCGTCCGGTGTCGCAGGAGGTCGGTTCAGCACCGAGGAACACGGGGGCCATGACGAGTTGGCTGCCGACGAAGACACAGTGCACGTCGATGTGGTGTCCCATGAGCTTCCAGCCCCACGGTTGTCCGGAGGTGGGGTCGCCGAAGACCGTGAACCAGTAGGTGAACTCGGTCAGGGTGTCACGGTAGTCGTCGATCAGCTCGCCCAGGGCGCCGTTGAGCTGCATCGCGGCGCGGACGAGGTCGAACCCCTCCCGGCTGAGGCTCTCCTCGATGACGGCCAGGGCCAGTTCGCGTTGGGTGACCGTCAGGCGTTCGAGCCGCATTCCCTTGGGGGTCCAGGTCGGGATGGCGTTGGTCCAGAGCCGCCAGTCGGGCGAGTTCATCGGTAGCCGTGCGACGGTCCGCTCGAAGGGCATGAGGGCGTCAAGGTAGGCGTCAGCCGCGTCGGCCGCCGCGGTGGGCCGGATTCCCGTGTCGGTCAGCCGGTAGAGGCCGGGGGCAGGGGCACCGTCCGTGGTGATGCCGACGTAGGGCTCGCCGTGGGCGCGGATCGGCGCCGTCAGTTCGAAAGTGATCTCCGGTGGAAGCAGGTCGGCGTGGAGGATGCCGTCGACCACCGGCATGGTGCCCTTCGCCTTCGGAAGCGGCAAGGAAGCGGCTGTGTGCTGCCGGACCGGGGTGGCGCGCTGCGTGTTTTCGGCATTCATGCCGTGTCCTTCTACTCTGCGGAAAAACAGCCAGAACATTCCCCCGGGACGGAATTCAGGAAGGCCGGGTGAGTGAGCCGTCTTTTGGTGTGGTGCTCCGGTTGTTCCTCGCGACCCGTCGAAAAGACGGAAAGCCGCTACCGGGGGAACGCGTCAACGTTTCGTTTTCCCGGTCGATCCCGGAAGAATTCTCTGAAGTCGTCCGCTCAGTGGCCGAGGTTGACCTGTGCCCTGTGGTGGTTCCCCTTCTCGATCAGGTCGACGAACCCGAGGGCGTAGTCCGCGGCGGAGATCGCGCCGCCGTCCTCGGGCTGGACCGCGACGTCGTCGCCGAGCCGATAACGGCCCAGTCGTTCGCCGGGCATACGTGAGCCGAACCTGAGCGCCGGGCTCACGAAGACCCAGTCGAGTGTCGTGGGCGTGGCCGGAAGGTCCTCAATGATGAGCGCCGCTCCTGCACGGATCTCGTCGTGGAGTTCCGTGGGGATGTGGCTGAGGTCGGTGACGAAGCGGTCCGCCCCGGGGGCGGGGCGCAGCGACGAGTAGCCGCCGACGACGAACAGGGGTGCGCCTGAGGCGTCGGCCAGACGCGCGACGGTGCTGTAGGCGTCGCGGAAGGTGCTGGCCAGCGGGCCGCGCGGGGCGAGTGCGCCCACTACGACGTCCGCTCCCCCAATGGGTGCCGAGAGCGTCGCTTCGTCGGTGGCGTCGCCTTGGACATAGGCCACGTTCGGGAGGGGAGTGCCGGGGAGCGAGCGGCTCAGCGCGGTGACCTGGTGACCTCGGGCAGCGGCCTCCGCGACGATGGCCGAGCCGGCATATCCGGTGCCGCCGATGACGGTAATGCGGGACATGAGGTGCCTTTCCACGGAACGGGTGGTGTCGGACGACGCCATGCGATTACCGTAGGCGCGCAGCTCTCCTATCGGAAGAAGGCACTTTGTGGTAACCACTCAGTCCGAGTCGGTGCTCCACGGCAGCCCCTATCGCGCGGACTGCCCGACTCGCCACATCCTGGATCGCATTGGCGACCGTTGGACGGTGCTCATAGTGGGCGCCCTCTGGGACGGCAGTGCCCGCTTCTCGGAATTGCGCCGGCGCATTGAGGGCGTCTCGCAGAAGATGCTCACCCAGACTCTCCGCGGGCTCGAACGGGACGGGCTCGTGCGCCGTACCGTCCACCCCGAGGTTCCGGTCCGCGTCGAGTACACGCTCACCGAGGCGGGCCGCACCCTGCGCGCGCCGCTGCGCGCGCTGGAGGAATGGTCGATCGCGCACCTCGGCGACGTGACAGCGGCGCAGGAAGCCTACGACCGCGCGGACTGACGGCCGGGTTCTCGCAGATCCGGACCACCGGGGGTCTGCCCCCGGAAGCAGCCGTCCGCAGGGTACGGGCCGCACCCTCGCACCGGACCGGGCTCGCGTGCAAGCGATTCGCCGGTCGGCGCCCTGTCTGTCAACTTCCGGCAAGCGAGGCACCCCGCAGTCGTTCGTCTTTGGTCCAGACCTATTGACGGGCCCGGTCCCCGCTTCTACGCTCCCGTCGATCGGCGCACCGCATCTCCCCAGTTCATCCGGGGCCGTGCGTCCACGCCCCCCTCACGCACGCCCACGCCCGCTGCACGGGGCGAGAATGGAGCACAGCATGTTCCGTCGGAGGATTCGGACTCTCTCCGAGGCGGATGACGGGCATTCGACCGCCGTTCGGCCCCGGCGCAGCTCGACCGCCCTGACCCGCACGCTCGCCGGGGTGAGCGCCGCCGCCGTCATCGGCGCCTGCGTCACCCTCGTCGGCACCGGCTCGGCCGGTGCCGCCACGGCCAACCTGGTGACCAATTCCGGCTTCGAGAGCGGGCTTTCCGGCTGGACCTGTACCAACGGTTCCGGCGCGGCCACCAGCAGCCCGGCCCACTCCGGCTCGTCCGCGCTGAAGGCCACGCCGTCCGGGCTGGGCAACGCCCAGTGCACCCAGACGGTCAGCGTGCAGCCCAACTCGAAGTACACGCTGAGCGCCTTCGTCCAGGGCAGTTACGTCTACCTCGGCGCCAGCGGCACCGGAGCCACCAGCGAGCCGTCGACCTGGACGCCCAACTCGTCCTCGTACAGCGAGCTCAGCGTCGGCTTCACCACCGGCGCCAACACCACGTCGGTGACGGTCTACCTGCACGGCTGGTACGGGACACCCGCCTACTTCGCGGACGACGTGTCGCTCACCGGCCCCGGCGGTACGACGCCCCCGCCGACGACCCCGCCGCCCACCGACCCGCCGACGACGCCCCCGCCCACCGACCCGCCGACGACGCCCCCGCCCACCGACCCGCCGACGACGCCCCCGCCCACCGACCCGCCGGGCGACGCCACCTGTGCCACGAAGCCCAAGCCGGCCGGCAAGGTGCTGCAGGGGTACTGGGAGAACTGGGACGGCGCCTCGAACGGTGTCCACCCGGGCATGGGCTGGACCCCCATCACCGACAGCCGGATCGCCCAGCACGGCTACAACGTCATCAACGCCGCCTTCCCGGTGATCCTCTCGGACGGAACCGTCCTGTGGGAGGACGGCATGGACGCGGGTGTGAAGGTGTCGACGCCGGCGGAGATGTGTGAGGCCAAGGCGAACGGCGCCACGATCCTGATGTCCATCGGCGGCGCGGCCGCGGGCATCGACCTGTCGTCGAGCAAGGTCGCCGACCGCTTCGTGGAGACGGTCGTCCCGATCCTCAAGAAGTACAACTTCGACGGGATCGACATCGACATCGAGACCGGTCTGTCCGGCAGCGGGAACATCAACACCCTGTCCGCCTCCCAGTCCAACCTGATCCGCATCATCGACGGCGTACTCGCCAAGATGCCGGCGGGCTTCGGCCTGACGATGGCGCCCGAGACCGCGTACGTCACCGGCGGCAGCGTCACCTACGGGTCCATCTGGGGCGCGTACCTGCCGATCGTGAAGAAGTACGCCGACAACGGCCGGCTGTGGTGGCTCAACATGCAGTACTACAACGGCAGCATGTACGGCTGCTCGGGCGACTCCTACCAGGCCGGCACCGTGGAGGGCTTCGCCGCCCAGACCACCTGCCTCAACAACGGCCTGACGATCCAGGGCACCACGATCAAGGTGCCGTACGACAAGCAGGTGCCCGGCCTGCCGGCCCAGCCCGGCGCTGGGGGCGGCTACATGGCGCCCAGCCAGGTCAGCCAGGCGTGGAACACGTTCAACGGCCAGCTCAAGGGCCTCATGACGTGGTCCCTCAACTGGGACGGCTCGAAGGGCTGGTCCTTCGGCAACAACGTCAAGTCCCTGCAGAACCGCTAGGACCGATGCGTCCGGTCCACCGGGGCCGGACGCATCAACCTGACACATCCCGTCCGGAGTTGTCCGTCGCCGCGGGGCGGCCGGGCAGCTCCGGACGCGCGTTCCCTCACCCCCTCAGCCGCACCGGCAGCCGTCGCACGCTGTTGCCCACGAACGAGGCGTGGCGCGGGAGTTCCGGGTCCGGGGCCGCGAGGTCCAGGGTGGGGAAACGGGTGAAGAGCTGTTCCAGGGCCGTGGTGGCTTCCAGGCGGGCCAGGGGTGCGCCCATGCAGTAATGGGCGCCGTGTCCGAGGGAGAGGTGGCGGGGTCCGTCGGTGCGGGTGATGTCGAAGTGGGTCGCGTCCGGGCCGTGGGCCTTCGTGTCGCGACCGGCCGCCGAGTAGCCCGCGAGGACCGGGGTGCCCCGGGGGATCACGGTGCCGTCCAGGGTCAGGTCGCGGGTCGGGTAGCGGAAGGGGAAGTAGCTGACCGGGCTGTCCCAGCGAAGGGTCTCCTCCACCACGTCCGACCAGCTCGCCCTGCCGGAGAGGACCAGGTCGAGCTGGCCGCGGTGGGTGCACAGGGCGCGTACGGCGTTGGTGATCAGGTTCAGCGTCGTCTCGTGCCCCGCGATGATGGTCAGCATCAGCGTGCCGACCAGCTCCTGCGGGGTGAACCGGTCGCCGCTCTCCTCGCGGGCCGCGATCATCGCGCTGGTGAGGTCGTCGCCCGGGTCGGCGGTCCGGGCGGCCGCGACCGCGCTCAGGATCCCGGCCATCTCCCGGTTGGCCGCCATCGCCTCGGCCGGGCCGATGTCGGTGGCCACGATCTGGTTGGAGAGGGCGTGCAGCCGGTCGTGGTGGGCCTCGTCCACGCCCAGCAGCTCGCAGATGACGCCCATCGGCAGCGGCAGCGCGAAGTGGGTGCGCAGATCGACGACGCCGTCCTCGGTGGCGGCTGCCGCCTCCAGGCCGTCCAGTAGACGGTACGTCAGAACGGTTATGCGCGAGCGCAGTTGTTCGATCCGGCGGGCCGTGAACGCCTTGCTCATCAGCGACCGCAGCCGCCGGTGGTCGGCGCCGTCCGCGGTCGTCATCCCCTGCACCGTGGCGAACGTCTTCAGCGGCCAGCCGTCGGGGATCTCCCCGGCCTGGAGCGCGGTGAAGTGCTGTGCGTTCTTGGCGACGTCCGGGTGCGCGAGGAATTCCTTCAGCGCGTCGTGGCCCAGCACCGCCATCCCCTGCACCTCGCCCGGGAGGACCACCGGAGTGACCGCCCCCCGGGCCAGCAGCCGGGCGTTGGCGGCGTGCGGGCAGCCCCCCGCCGGGTCCAGGCGGTGCGGAAGGTCGGCCACGGGGTTCGGCGACGGCGTGTTCAACAGGGCTCCAGGTCTTCGGAATGCGAGGCGAGGGGCACGCAAAGCGTAGGCCGGCCGGTCGGAATTGTTGAGGCCCCGATGCAGCCGTCGTAGAGGTCGACGACCACTGACCCCACGGCCTCCACGGCGAGATGGGCGTCCGGAATGGTGTCCATGGCGGCGTGGATCTCGGGGAGCGGGAGGGTACGGAACCGGGCCATCGGGCTGCCGGGAGCGGCTCTGCCCCCGCGGCGGGACCGTGTGGGGTGGCAGAGGACTTCGCCCTCCACCCAGGGATGGACGAGGGCCAGTCCGTCGTTCGTCGTGATGCTGTGGAGCAGGGGGTGTGACGGCTGGTGGCCTGCCCTGCCCGACTACTGCCATGGGTGGGCGCTGGTCGACGTGGAGACTTCGAGCTGCTCCAGGAACGCCGACAGCGCGCCGTACAGCGCCTCCGGCCGCTCCAGGTGCAGGTCGTGGCCCGTGCCGGGGACGCTCACCGCGTGCGTGCCGGGGCGACGGCGCAGCATCTCGTCCACCTGCTCGGCCGGAAGGAAGCTCTTTTGGCCCAGCACGAGCAGCGTGGGACAGGCGACCCGGTCCCACTCGTCGTGGAAGCAGCGCCGGGCGTTCTCCGTAATGGAGCCGGTCATGACGTCCCGGTCGAAGCGCGGCCACCATGCCCCGTCGCGTTCCACGAGCCCCGCCGCCCAGCCCGCACCGGCCGGCCCCCCGCCGAAGAAGGCGGCCGCCGCCTCGCGGGAGGCGAACGGCACCGGCCACGAGTCGAGCCAGCGGCCGATGTGCTCGTCGAGGCCCGGGGCCGGCCCACCGGACCCGGCCTCCACGAGCACGAGCGCGCTCGGCAGGTCCGGGTGGGCGGCGGCGGTCAGCATGGCCGTGTGGCCGCCCAGCGACTGCCCGACCAGGACGGGCCGCTCCAGGCCCAGGTCCCGTACGACGGCAACGACATCGTCCACGTACGCGGCGCGCGAGACGTCCTCCGGCCGGCGCTCACTCGCACCGTGCCCGCGCTGGTCGACCGCGACGACCCGGTGGCGGGGAGCCAGCAGCTCCGCGAGCGCGTCCCACTCGCCCGCGTGGCCGGCGAGGCCGTGCAGCAGCACGACTGGCCGGCCGGGGCCGCTCCGGTCCCGACAGGCGAGCCGGACCCCGTCCCGCACCACGGTGTGTTCGGTCCACGGCATGCTTCCCCCAGGTGCTCGACCATTCGTGCTGATCATGCCGCAACCCGCAACCCGCAACCCGCAACCCGCAACCCGCAACCCGCAACCCGCAACCCGCAACCCGCAACCCGCCGACCGCAAGACACCCCCCAGTGCCTCGGCTCGGCGACGGGGGAGTCGCCGCCGCCCCTCCGCCCCGCCGCGCCACCGGGATAATCCGTGCGGTGAACGAACGTGTGGAGTTGCCGGAAGGGCTGGGTCTTCGCCCCTGGGAGATGGCCGACGCCCCCGCCGTACGGGAGGCGTTCGCCGAGCCGGGCATGGAACGGCAGGCCGAGGCACCCATCTGCTCGGTGCCCGACGCCGGGCTGTGGATCGGCAGGCGGCAGGAGCAGTGGAGCCGGGGTGCCGCCTTCGCGTTCGCCGTCGTGGACGCGTCGGACACCGCGCTGGGCGGCGTCGCCGTGAGCAGCCTGGACACCCGCCACGCGACCGGGTGGGTCTCCTACTGGACCGGTTCCGCAGCGCGCGGCAGGGGAGCGGCCACCCTCGGCTGCCGGGCGCTCGCCGACTGGTGCTTCACCGAACTGGAGCTCTTCCGGCTGGAGTTGGGGCACCGTACCAACAACCCCGCCTCCTGCCGGGTGGCGCTCGCCTCCGGCTTCGCGGCCGAGGGGCTGCAACGCCGGAAGCTGGCGTACGACGGCGTCCGCTACGACGTCGAGACCCACGCCAGGCTCGCGACGGACCCCGTCCCGTAGGGCGCCCACGGCTCGAAAAACACCCCCTCCGGGAGCGGGCTCCAGCGGCTGTTCGCCCGGTTACTCCTCGCGGTCGCCGCGTTCATGCTCGTCGACGCGCTGACGTGACGGCGGTACGGGGGCCGCGGCGCTCCCCCGTACGCGGAGAGCGCCGCGGCGCGCCTCACGCCAGGGACAGGAACAGCTTCTCCAGGCGGGCCCGCATCTGGTTCCGGTCCGCGGCCGGCTGCTCGCCTTCGGCCATGCACTGCTGCAGGCCCGTCGCGATGATGGCGAACCCGGCCCGGTCCAGGGCGCGGGAGACCGCGGCCAGCTGCGTGATCACGTCCTCGCAGTCCCGGCCCTCCTCGATCATCCTGATGATCCCGGCGATCTGGCCCTGGGCCCGCTTGAGCCGGTTGAGCACCGACTTCAGCTCGTCGGCCGCCATGTCCAGCTCCACGGCTCCTCCCTCGTCATACCCATAGGGGTATATCCTAGCGCGTTCGGCGCCCTCGCCCGGTCGGTCCAGGGCGCCCCGGCCTCCCCGTACGGCGTACACCCGCTTGTGGGGGCCCGTACGCCGGGTGAGGGTGGCGGTGGCCCGGGTCCGCGCGCTGCCGAGCCGTCAGGCCGTCGCCGTGAGGGAGACCGACATGCCGCAGGACACCGACGCCAAGCCCGCCGAGCGGGCCGTGGCCCAGGCCAACCGGGCGGTCCGGCGCGACTACCCCTTCGGCGACACCCAGGACCTGGAGGACGCGCGGCGCGGGTTCATGGGGACGGCACCGGACCCCCTGATCCGTGACGCGACGGGCGGTGCCGTGTGGGACCTGGAGGCCTACGGATTCCTCGACCAGGAATGCCCGGACACCGCCAACCCGAGCCTGTGGCGGCAGAGCAGGCTGTGCTCCGAGCACGGCCTGTTCGAGGTGACCGAGGGCATCTACCAGGTACGCGGCTTCGACCTGTCCAACATGACGATCGTCGAGGGCGAACGCGGCGTCCTCGTCATCGACCCCCTGGTGTGCGCCCCGACGGCCGCCGCCGGTCTCGCGCTGTACCGCGCCCACCGGGGCGAGCGGCCCGTCACGGGCGTGCTCTACACCCACAGCCACGTCGACCACTTCGGCGGCGTGCGCGGCGTGCTGACCGACGAGAACGTCGCGGGCGGAGTGCCCGTGCTCGCCCCGCACGGATTCCTGGCACACGCCGTCAGCGAGAACGTCTACGCGGGTACGGCGATGAGCAGGCGCGCCGCCTACATGTACGGCGCCGCCCTCCCGAAGGGGCCGCAGGGCCAGATCGGCGCCGGGCTCGGACAGAGCGTCTCGACGGGCGCGCCGGGGCTGGTCCCGCCCACCCTGGACATCACCCGCACCGGCCAGACCGAGACCGTCGACGGCATCCGCATGGTCTTCCAGCTCACCCCCGGCACCGAGGCACCGGCCGAGCTGAACATCCACTTCCCCGACCTCTCCGCCCTGTGCATGGCGGAGAACGCCACGCACAACCTGCACAATCTGCTGACCCTGCGCGGCGCCGAGGTCCGCGACCCGCACGTCTGGTCCCGCTACCTCACCGAGTCGGTCAGCCTCTTCGGCGAGCTGTCGGACGTCGCCTTCGCCTCCCACCACTGGCCCGTCTGGGGTCGCGAGCGCGTGATCACCTTCCTCACGGAACAGCGCGACCTGTACGCGTACCTCCACGACCAGGTCCTGCGCCTGCTCAACCAGGGCTTCACCGCACCGGAGATCGCCGAGCGGATCGACATGCCGCCCGCGCTGGAGAGGGTCTGGCACACCCGCGGCTACTACGGCTCCGTCAGCCACAACGCCAAGGCGGTCTACCAGCGTTACCTCGGCTGGTACGACGGCAACCCGGCACACCTGTGGCAGCGCCCGCCGGCCGAAGCAGCCCGGCGGTACGTGGAGTTCATGGGCGGCGCCGGTGAAGTCCTGCGCAGGGCGCGGCAGTCGTTCGCCGACGGTGACTACCGCTGGGTGGTGGAGGTCGTCAACCACGTGGTCTTCGCGGACCCGGGGAACGCGCAGGCGCGCGCCCTCCAGGCCGACGCGCTGGAACAGCTCGGCTACGGCAGCGAGAACGGGACCTGGCGCAACGTCTACCTGATGGGCGCCCGGGAACTCCGCCACGGCAGCCTCGGCACCCCGACCGCCACCGCGTCGCCCGACGTCCTGGCGGCCCTCACCCTGGACCAGCTGGTGGACTCGGTCGCCATCCGCGTCAACGGCCCCCGCGCCTGGGACGCGGACATCACCGTCCGCTGGGACGTCCACGGCGGCGAACCCCTCACGACGCGGCTGCGCAACGGAGTCCTCATCCACGTCGTGGGCCCCGGGCCGGCCGCGGGCGAGCCCGGCCTCGTCATCGCGCTCGCGGAGGCCGACCTGCGGGACGTCCTGACCGGCGCGGTGCCGCCCGAGGACCTGGCGTCCCGCCCCGGCGTCGAAGTCGTCGGAGAGGCCGCCCTGCTGACCGAACTCCTCGGCCACCTCGACGCCCCCGACCCGGACTTCGCCATCGTCACCCCCTGAACAGCCCCGACCCACGAGCACCGGAGGACCCCATGGCGGTACGGCACCGCTTGATCGAAGCATCGGTGGCGGACGTATGGAGAGTCCTCGCGGACCCCTCGCGCTACAGCGACTGGGTGGTCGGAACATCCGACTCGCAGCCTCGTAACGGCAGTTGGCCGGAGGTCGGCTCCAGTCTCACCTACACCCTGGGAATCGGCCGTTGGTCCGTGCAGGGACGCACCATCGTCCGGCGGTGCGAGGCCCCGCACGTGCTGGAGCTGGAGGCCGACAGCGGCCGGATCGGCACCGCCCGGATCGCCCTGGAGATCCGGCAGTGGGGCGACAACGCCCTGGTGACGCTGGACGAACACCCCCTGCGCGGGCCGGCCGGAAAGCTGCACAACACGGCCATCGACGCCGTGATCCAGCTGCGCCACCGCAGTGTGCTCGCCCGTCTGGCGCAGACCGTCGAGTCGGCCCCGAAGGGCGCGCGCGAAGCGGTCTGACCAGGCACCTTCTCGGCTCCCCGAAACTGGAGGCATTGATGCCGGACGCCGTGGTCATCGGCGCGGGACCCAACGGCCTCGTCGCGGCGAACCTCCTCGCCGCCGCGGGGTGGAGCGTGGAGGTGCTGGAGGCGCAGCCGGAGCCCGGCGGCGCCGTCCGCAGCGACCGCGGGGTGCACCCCGACTACGTCACCGACCTGTTCAGCGCGTTCTACCCGCTGGCGGCGGCCTCGCCGGTCCTCGACGGGCTCGACCTCCGGGCGGAGGGGCTGCGCTGGTCGCGGGCGCCCCGCGTCCTGGCGCACCCGCTGCCGGACGGCCGGTGCGCGGTGCTGGAGAGCGACGCGCGGGACACCGCGGCGAGCCTCGACGCGTTCGCCGAGGGCGACGGCGCGGCGTGGCTGGAGCTGTGCGCCACCTGGGACCGGGTGCGCCGCGATGTGCTGGGCGCGCTGTTCACGCCCTTCCCGCCGGTACGCTCCGGCATCCGCCTCGCCGCCCGGCTCCGCGCCGCCGACGGCCTCCGCCTGGCGCGGACCCTGCTGCTGCCCGTACGCCGCCTGGGCGAGGAACGGTTCGGCGGCGAGGCGGCCAGACTGCTGCTCGCCGGCACCGCGCTGCACGCCGACCTCGGCCCCGAAGCGGCTATGAGCGGCGGTTTCGGCTGGCTGATGTCCATGCTGGGGCAGACCTACGGCTTCCCGGTGCCGGTCGGGGGCGCGGGCGCGCTCACGGCGGCCCTGGTACGGCGGCTTGAGCGGCACGGCGGCGTGCTCCGCTGCGGTGAGCAGGTCACCGAGGTCGTCGTACGCGGCGGACGCGCCGTCGGCGTACGCACCGCGAAGGGCGAGGCCGTGCCCGCGTCCCGCGCCGTGCTCGCCGACGTCTCGGCCCCGGCGCTCTACACCCGGCTGGTCGACGCCCGGCACCTGCCCGGCCGTCTCCTGGACGACCTCCACCGCTTCCAGTGGGACTTCGCGACGTACAAGGTGGACTGGGCGCTGAACGGCCCGGTGCCCTGGACCGCCCGCCCGGCCGCCACGGCGGGCACCGTGCACCTGGCGGACGGCGTCGACGGCCTCACCCGGTTCACGGCGCAGATCGCCATGGGCCAGGTGCCGGACCGCCCGTTCCTCCTCTTCGGCCAGATGAGCGCCGCCGACGCCACCCGCTCCCCGGCCGGCACGGAGGCCGCGTGGGCGTACACCCACGTCCCGCACCGCATCAAGGGCGACGCGGGCGAGGACGGCCTGACCGGGCGCTGGGACCGGGGCGAGCAGGAAGCCATGGCCGACCGCATGGAGCACGAGGTGGAACGCTGGGCCCCCGGCTTCCGCTCCCGCATCACCGCCCGCCGCCTGCTGGCGCCCCCGACCATCGAATCCATGGACGCCAACCTGCCCGGCGGTGCGATCAACGGCGGTACGGCGTCGGCACACCAGCAACTGGTGTTCCGCCCGACCCCGGGCGCGGGGCGGCCCGAGACTCCGGTCAGGGGCCTGTACCTGGCCTCCGCCTCGGCGCACCCGGGGGGCGGGGTGCACGGGGCGCCGGGGGCGAACGCGGCGCGAGCGGCGATGCGGAGGCGGCTGCGCCGCTGACGTGCGGGTCAGTCCCGCCGTACCGGGCCCGCCGGCCCCGCCGCACGGCCGCCCGCGCCCAGCAGGCCCGTGGCGGTGAACTGCGACCGGGTCAGCTCCTTGCGCGTCGCGAGGGCGACCACGCCCGGAAGCGCGGCGCGTACCGCCTGGACGCCGCGCAGCCAGCCGGGAACGTATACGGACGGCGACCGGCGCTCGATCGCGGCGACCACGCGCCGGGCCACGTGGGGCGCCGGGTAGGTCTTGCGGGTGGGCGGCGGCATGTGGGCACGCAGTTCGCGCAGGACGGGGTACCGGTCGGCATCGCGGATCATGTCGGTGTCGATCCAGTTGAGGTACGCGATGCCCACGCCGACGCCGCGCGGGGCCATCTCCGCGCGCAACGAGTGGCACAGGGCCTCCACACCCGACTTGGAGGCGCAGTACGCGCTCATCATCGGCGCCGCCCCCACGGAGGCCAGGGAGGCGATCTGGAGGTAGTGCCCGTGGGTGTCCAGCAGCTGTGGCAGGAACACCCGGGCGGTGACCGCGCTGCCGATGAGGTTGACCTCGATCACGCGCCGCCAGCTCTCGGGGTCGGAGTCCGCGAACGGCCCGCCCTCGGCCACGCCCGCGTTGGCGACGACGATGGAGGCGGGGCCCAGGCGGCGGCGCACCTCGCCGGCGACGCGCGCCATCGCGGCGTCGTCGGTGACGTCCACGTGCCAGTGCCCGGAGGGTGCGGGGAGCGTGCCCGCCACTTGCGCGAGCGCCTCCTTCTCCAGGCCGAGCAGGGCCACCCGGGCGCCCCGGGCGGCCAGCTCCCGGGCCACGGCCTTGCCGAGGCCGCGCGCCCCGCCCGTCACCACGGCCGTACGGCCGCTCAGCAGGTGCTTCCGGTCGGTCACGGAACTCCTTCATGGTGACGGGAGGGCCGGAGCGCCCTGTTCCGGCCATGGTCACCCGGGCGCGCCGGATGCGCGCGGCGGGAGCGGCCTCGCATGGGGTGGTGACCTCGGGGCAGGAGGCCGGAGACCGCCGTCCGAGTCGCGGCGGGCGGCGGGCCCGTCCACTCTGGACGGGGTGATCCCGCGCCGGTGAGAAACGAGGACCCGCCTTCCCCCTCATGGAGGATTCGGATGACGACTGCCGCCGCACCGCCCATCGACCTGGGCAGCCTGTGGACCCTGCCAGGGGTCTACGCGCCGCAGGCCGACACCCACCTGCTGGCGCGGGCCCTGCAGACCGAGGGCCTCGACGCCGGCATGGACGTCCTGGACGTCTGCACGGGCAGCGGCGCGCTCGCCCTGCTGGCCGCCCGCAGCGGAGCCCGCGTCTGCGCGGTCGACATCTCACGCCGGGCCGTGCTGACCGCCCGCATGAACGCCGCCCGCGCCGGTCACCGAGTACGGGTCCTGCGCGGCGATCTCACCGGCCCCGTCGCCGCCCAGCGCTTCGACCTGATCGTCAGCAACCCCCCGTACGTCCCGGCCCCGCACACCCGCACCACCCGCAGCCACGGCCCCGACCTCGCCTGGGACGCCGGCCTCTGCGGCCGCCTGGCCCTGGACCGCATCTGCGCCCGCGCCCACGACGTCCTGCGCCCGAACGGCGCTCTGCTCCTGGTCCACTCCGGCCTGTGCGGTACGGAGGAGACCCTGGCCCGGCTCACCGCGAGCGGCCTGCGCTGCGCGGTGACGAGCCGGTCCTTCGTACCCTTCGGTCCGGTCATGACGAAGCGGCTGCCCTGGCTCCGCGCGCAGGGCCTCATCGGCCCCCACGACAACACAGAGGAACTGGTGGTCATCCGTGCCGAACGACCCTGACCGCCCCCGCCGCCTCACCATCGAGCGCAACGGACCGCTCCTGATCGAGGGCCCGGTCGAGATCGTCCGGGAGGACGGCACCGTCGCCACCTCCGACCGCTTCGTCGTCGCCGTCTGCACCTGCCGCCGCAGCCGCGTGTACCCCTGGTGCGACACCAGCCACCGCCGCCACACGAAACCGCCGGGGCAGGGGCGTAAGGACTGAGACGAGCGACGGCCCGCGCCTCCGGGTGCGGGCCGTCGTCGGTCTTCCTCAGTGAGCCGGCCGGAGAACGACCGGGAGGCTCTGGTGGCCGTTGCTGATCAGGGACGGGAGGGGGAGGAGGTCCGTGGCGGGGACGGCGAGCCGGGCTTCGGGGAAGCGGGTGAAGAGCTGCTGGAGGGCGGTGGAGATCTCCAGGCGGGCGAGGGGGGCGCCGAGGCAGAAGTGGACGCCGTGGCCGAAGGCCAGGTGCTCCTTGGTGGGGCGGGTCACGTCGAAGTCGTCGGCGGTCTCGCCGTGCCAGTCGGGGTGGCGGTTGGCGGGGGCGAAGGAGACGAGGATCGCCTCGCCCCGGTCGATCTTCTGCCCGTCGGGCAGCGGGATGTCGGAGAGGGCGTAGCGCATCGGGATGTGCTTGACCGCGGGCTCGTGGCGCAGGGTCTCCTCGACGACGTCGTTCCAGTCGGCGCGGCCCTCGCGGAGGTGGGTGAGCTGTTCCGGGCGGGTCAGCAGGGCGGTGATGGCCTGGTCGATGACGTTGACCGTCGTGTCGTACCCCGCGGAGATCATCAGGAGCAGCGTGTCGCGCAGCTCCTCGTCGTCGAGCCTGCCGCCGTCGCCCTCCTCGTCGCGGGTGGCGAGCAGGAGCGAGGTCATGTCGTCGCCCGGCCGGTCCCGCTTGGAGGCGATGAGCTGGTCGAGCGCGCCGTACAGGGAGGCCGTGTTGGCGGTGGCCTGCTCGACGGTGAGGGTGGTGTCGAAGACGCCGTCGACGACGGAGCGGAAGCCGTCGAGCTGGTCGTCGGGGACGCCCATGAGCCGGCCGATCACCGCGATCGGGAGGGGGTAGGCGAGCTCCGTGCGGAGGTCGACGGGCACGCCGGCCGGCCGTTCGGCGAGCCCGTCGAGGAGTTCGGAGACGACCTTCTCGACGGAGACGCGCAGGTCCTGGATGCGGCGGGCGCTGAAGGCGGGGGCGATCATCCGGCGCAGCCGCCGGTGGTCGGCGCCGTACGCGGTGAACATGTTGTTCACCGCCACCCACAGGGCGAGCGGCCAGGTGGCCACCGTCTCGGCGAAGGCAGGCCAGTGGGCGCGGGCGTCCTTGGAGACCTGGGAGCTGGTCAGTAGCTCCTTGAGGAGGACCGGGTCGCTGACGGACCACGCGGTCACCCCGAGGACGTCGACACGGGTGGCGGAGCCGCGCTCGCGCAGCGCCCGGTACTCCGCGTGGCGGTCGGTGCCGGCCGGATCGAGGACGAGGATCGGCTGCTCGGACATGGGTCTCCTTCAGTGGGAGGCGTGGAAGACGATGGGGAGGGACTCCAGCGCGCGGTGGAACGGGCCCGGCCGCCACCGCAGTTCGGCGGCCGGGACCGCGAGGTCCATCTCGGGCAGGGCGTCGAGGAGATAGGTCACCGCGGTCTCCGCGATCAGGTACGCGTGGGACCGGGCCGGGCAGGTGTGCGGGCCGATGCTCCACGCCAGGTGGGCCCGGTTTCCCGCGATGCCGCCCGGCGCCTGAGCGATCGCCGGGTCGTTGTTGCAGGCGGCCATCGAGATGAGGATGGGCTGGTGGGCCGGGAGCAGCACCCCGTCGACGTCCGCCGGGTACGGCGGATAGGTGATGCAGTAGTTCGCCATCGGCGGGTCCGTGTACAGGACGGTGTCGAGCGCGTCCCGCACGGTGGAGTGCCCCGCGTGCAGCCCGGCGGAGAACTCGTCGTCGGTGAGGATCTTCAGCTGGGTGTTGGCGATGAGGTTGGTCAGCGGCTCGATGCCGGCCCCGTACAGCGTGACCAGCTGGTGCCCCATCTCCTCGTCGGTCAGCTGCGCCGAGTGGGCGAGGAGCCGGGAGGTGATGTCGTCGGCCGGGTGGCGCCGGCGCAGGGCGACGAGGTCGGCGACGGCCTGGCCGAGGATCTCGTTGCCCCGCTGGGCGTCCGTCGCCTCGAAGATCCGGGACATCCCGTCGGCGATGCGCGCCCCGATCTCGTCCGGGCAGCCGAGCAGGGAGCTGAGGATGCGGAAGGCGATCGGCCAGGCGTACTGGGTGAGTACGTCGGCGCTGCCCGCGGTGATGAAGTCCGCGATGGCGGCCGCGGCGAGCTTCTCCACCCGGGCCCGCAGCTCGTGCTGGTCGACGGCGTCGATCGCGGTGGTGTTGGCGGCCCGGTAACGGGCGTGCGCGGTGCCGCCGCTGCGCAGGGCGTTGGGCCGCCACTCCATCATCGGCCGCACCGGGCACGAGGCCGGCACCTGCTCCTGCCAGATGCGCGGGTCGTGCGGGAAGTACAGCGGGTCGTTGAGGATGCGCCGGGCCTGGAAGTAGCCGATCACCAGCGTGGCGGGGATGCCCGGGGACAGCTCGACCGGCACCAGCGGACCGTACGCCGCCCGCATCAGCTCGTAGGCGCCGTGCGGGTCGGCGGCGTAGGCCGGGTCGTAGAGGGCGACCCGGCCCGACGGGGCCGACGGCAGGGCGGTGGTGGGGGGCGTCATGACGTGGGCTCCAGGGAGAGGGCCGGGCGTTGCGCGGCGAGGTGTTCCGTGAGCGTGATCAGCGCGTGGACGCAGGAGGTACGGTCCCGCGCGTCGCAGGTGGTCAGCGGTGTCGCCGGGTCCAGGGCGAGGGCCTCGCGGATCTCGCCGAGGCCGTAATCGGGCGCGCCGGGGAAGACGTTGATCGCGACCGCGTACGGGATGCCCTGGTCCTCCAACAGCCCCAGCGCCTCGTGGCTCGCGTCCAGGTCGCGGGTGTCGGCCAGCACCAGGCAGCCGAGCGCCCCGTGCGCCAGGTCCTCCCACAGGGGCTGGAAGCGGACCTGGCCGGGCAGCCCGAACAGGTAGAGGGCGAGGGCGCCGCGGGCCAGGTGGATGCGGCCGAAGTCCATGCCCACGGTCGTCGTGGTCTTGTCCGGCACCCCGCGCAGGTCGTCGACCCCGACGCTGTCCTGCGTGATCGGCTCCTCCATCCGCAGCGGCCTGACCTCCGAGACGCTGCCGATGAACGTCGTCTTGCCGACGCCGAAGCCGCCGGCGATCACGATCTTGGCGGACTGGGTCACCGTGGCCGGTACGTACGAGACGCCGTTCGGGGAGTCAGACCAGTTCTCGGAGTCCATCGAGCACCTTCTGCAGGAGGTCGTTTCGGGGCTGGTCCTCGACGGCAGGGGCCGGGCTGGCCAGATGCCCGCTGTCCATGAGGGAGGACACGATGATCCGGACGGTGGAGGGCGGCAGCCGGAGCGCGGCCGCGATGTCGGCGACGGCCAGACCGCCCCGGCCCACCGCGAACAGGCTCAGCACCCGCCGCGCGTCGGGCCCCAGCTCGTCGGCCGCGCCCGACGCGGCGACGACCACGCTCTCCAGCCGTACGTCCCGGTGCGGGCGGACCCGCCCGCCCGTGCGGATGTAGGGCCTGACCATGTCCGGGTCGTGCCGTGGTCCGCTCATGCGGCGGAGCCCCCGTCCGGCTGCAGTACCGGGGTGCGCTCCCTCGTGCCCAGCTGCTCGCCCAGGCGGACCACCAGCAGGCCCATGTGGTGGCTGATCAGGCCGACGTCGGCGTGCGGGCCCGTGGTGACGACCGAGAGCATGGTGTGGTGCCCGGCCGCGGTCGTCAGCCCGATCGTCGACACGGACTCGATCAGCTGCTGGCGCACGCCCTGTCCGCCGGTGAACTCGTCCCAGGCGCGGCCCGACGCGCGCAGCGAGGCGGTCAGCGCGGCCAGCTTCTCGCCGTCCTCCTGGCTGATGGTGCGGGTCCGGGCCTTGAGCAGCCCGTCGCCGCTCATCAGCACGGCGTAGCGGACGCCCTCCACCGATCCGAGCTGCTCGTCCAGCAGCCAGCCCAGGGTGTTCGCGTGCGTGTCCGACATGATCAACGTCCTTCGTCCGTACGAGGGGGGTTCTGGATTTCCCGGCTGCTGCGGCTGCCCGCCATCCACGCGGCGGCCACCGAGGGCCTGCCCGGCTCGACCACGGGTTCGGGCCCCGGCCGCGCCGCTGCGGCCGGGCGTGCACCGCGCCGGCGGACGGTGAGCCCGCCGGCCGTGGTGGCCGGGGCCTGCTGGGGCGCGGGCTCCACGTCGGGGGGCGTCACGGGCTCGGGCTCGGGCATGAGGGTCTCCGGAGTCCGGGCGGCGGTGGACGGCACCGGCGGGGCGGCGGGCCGGACGGCGGCGGGCCGGGCCGCGGGAAGCGACTGTGCGGACACCGGCCTGGACGGCCCCGGCGTCGTGAGCAGGGCCTGCGGCAGCACGATGATCGCGCGGGTGCCGCCGTACAGGTTCGGGGCGGTCAACTCGACGCGGAAGCCGTACTGGTGAGCCAGCACCGAGGCCACTCGCAGCCCCGTCTGGGGGTAGGCGCCCAGCCGTGTGATGTCGTCCCGCTGCTCGCCGGACATCACCTCGCGGGCCCAGGTCAGCCGCTCGTCCTCCATCCGCAGACCCGCGTCGTCGACGACGAGGAACGCCGCGTTCGCCCCGTGCTCCAGAGAGACGTGCACCCGGGCGTTGGGCGGCGAGTAGCGCAGGGCGTTGTCCAGCAGCACCGACAGGGTGTGGACGACCGCTTCCACGGCCCGGCTCTGCACCGCGAAGGACTCCAGGTCGGTGTGCTGGACGCGCTGGTAGCCCTCGACGCGGCCCATCGCGGTGCGGACGACATCGGTCAGCGTGGTCGCCGGCCAGCGCCGCGACAGCTTGTCACCGGCCAGGACGCCGTAGCCGGACGCCGTGAGCAGCATCTGCTGGGCCAGGTGGTCCATCTCGACCAGCGTCGCGTACGCCTCGTCCGAGACGTGGCGCCGCACCCCGGCGCTGATCGTGCTGCTCAGCTTCGCCGCGCGGTGCACGGTGCTGGAGGCGAAGGCGCGGACCGCGGCCCGCGCCACGTCCACCGACTCCTGGCGGGCCTGGGCGACCTGATGCTCCGTCTCCGCCCGTACCTGGGCGAGCTGTTGCTCGGCGGCGTTCTGCGCCAGCCGGCCCGTCATCGTGATCGCGGAGCGCACCTGGTTCGCCAGGGCGGCCAGCCCGTTCGCGAGCTGCGTGTGGGCCAGCTGCGGCGGGATGGCCGAATCCAGCTGGTAGGGGCGGCCGGTCTGCGCCTCGGACGCGGCCGCCTGGACGACGCTCTGCGCGGTGTGCGCCACGAACTGTTCGGCTGCCCGGAGCTGCTGGGCCAACTGCTCGCGCTGTTGCTCGATCTCGTCGGCCCGCCGCTTCTCGGCGCGGGCGCGGCGCAGGAACAGGAGCGAGGCGAAGGTCCCCGCCGCCAGCGCGAGCAGGATCAATATCGGTTCGGTCATCGGGTCCTCGCGGAAATCAAGGGGACGGTTCCGCCGGTCGTGCGGGCACGGGCGCGCAGGCAGGCGCCCGGACCGCTGCTGCCGGGGCACCGGCTTGCAGGTACGGGCGGACGCGCTGGGGGAGGCCGCTCGTTCAGCGGCGGCCGGAGCGGGCGAGGCGTCTTCGGAGCGCGTCGCGGCCGGTACCGAAGCCGGCCGCCAGGTGGTGGGCTGAGCAGTTGACCGGCGATGGGGACATGACAGAACAGTAATCAGAAACGGCCAACGGGCGCACACCGGACGACTGTTGTCGATGTATCGGTGGCTGAAAAGCGAAACCTGCCTGCATGCGCGCGCCGAACGCCCCTCGCTAGGGGGTGTCTGACAAGTCCCCGTGGATGAAGGAGCGTGCGTGCCAGACGCCGCGACGCCACGGGGACTTGTCAGACACCCCCTAGGATTCGGAGTGGGCCGCGACCGCACGGGAACGGCTCAACCAGCGCCAATGCAAGCGTACTTCCGCTGCGGCGTCCCGGCGGGAGTGCGGCCGGGCGGGCGGCCGGGACCTCAAGTGAGTGGAGAGCCAGACATGCGTGGAGGCAGCGTCGCCGTGGTCGGCGGGAGCATAGCGGGGTGTGCCACGGCCCTGGCCGTGTCGCGCGGGGGAGCGGGCCGGGTCACCGTCTTCGAGCGCGCCGACGCCGAACTCCGGGACCGGGGCGTCGGGATCGCCCTGCAGAGCGACCGCTACGAGGAGCTCAGAGAGGCCGGATATGTGGCCCCCGAGATGCCCTGGGCGCCGCTGACCCGGCGGGTGTGGAGCGTACGGGACGGCGCCGCGCCGCACGGCCGGGGCTTCGGGCAGCAGCCGTTCCCGTTCCGCGCCTACAACTGGGGATCCCTGTGGAGCGAGTTGCGCCGCCGGGTCCCCGAGGACGTCGACTACCGCTCCGGCGCCGTCGTCACCGCCGTGGACCCGGCCGACGACGGGGTGACCCTGCGGCTCTCCGACGGACACGAGGAACGCTTCGACCTGGTCATCGGCGCCGACGGCTACCGCTCCGTGGTCCGCGAGGCGATGTTCCCCGGGATCAGCCCGGAGTACGCCGGATACATCGGCTGGCGCGGCGCGTCCGATGACGTCGAGGGCCTGCCATCGGACGGGCTGGACGCCCACAACATCGTCTTCCCCGGCGGCCACTGCATGATCTACCGCATCCCGGACGGCACCGGCGGCCACCGCCTCAACTGGGTGCTCTACACCACGCCCCCGCAGACCGACGGCCTCCACCCGGACCTGCGCACCCCCACCTCGCTGCCGCCCGGCCGCCTCAACTCCGAGCTCACCGACTGGCTGCGGGCCCTGGTCGCGGACCACTTCCCGCCGTTCTGGGCGGACAAGGTGCTCGGCACGCCCGCCGGGACCACCTTCATCCAGCCCATCTACGACCTCGCGGTCCCGCACTACACCTCGGGCCGGATGGCGCTCGTCGGAGACGCCGCCAGCGTCTCCCGCCCGCACGTCGGCGCCGGCAGCGTGAAGGCGCTCCAGGACGCCACCGCCCTGGAGGCCGCCTGGATCGCCGGGGACAGCTGGAAGGACGTGCTGGAGCGGTACGACGCCGGCCGCGGCCCCGTCGGCTCCGCCATGGTCGCCCTCGCGCGCCGCATGGGCAGCACCCAGGTCGAGAACACGCCCGACTGGTCGGCCATGGGCCAGCCCGAGTTCGACGCCTGGTGGCAGCAGCAGAACAGCGGCTCCGACCGCAGCAGCGGCTTCGGCGGCCACAGCCTGAAGGTGAAGTGACCGCGGGCGCGAGGAGGGGCGGCTCCCTCCTCGCGCCCGTCAGAACCCCGTCGGCGCCAGTTCCAGCGCCGCGTGCAGGGCCGTCGGGTCCTCGCGGGCCTCGGCCCCGTCCAGCCGCAGCCCCACCCGCCCCGACGTCAGCACCGTCAGCGTGTCCGCACACCGGGCCGCCGTCGCCGGACTCGGCGACACCAGGAGTACGGCGATGCCCTCCTCGGCCAGCGTGGTCACCAGCTCGTGCACCTGACGGACCAGGGCCGGCGCCAGGCCCTCCGTCGGCTCGTCGAGCAGCAGCACGCTCGGCGAACCGAGCAGCGCGCGGGCCAGGGCCAGCATCTGCTGCTCCCCGCCGGACAGGTCCGTGCCCCGGTTGCTCCGGCGCTCGCCCAGCCGGGGCAGCAGCTCCAGCACCCGCTCCGGCGTCCACACACTCGGCCGCGAGATGTCGCCCCGGCGCGGCGGACGGTGCGACAGCCGCAGGTGCTCGGCGACGCTCAGGTTGGCGAAGACCCGGCGGCCCTGCGGTACGAGACCGATCCCGGCGCGGGCGATCCGGTGCGCGGGCTGCCCCGTGACGTCCCGGCCGTCCAGCCGAACGGTGCCCGCGTCCGGGCGCATCAGACCGGCGACGGTGTGGACGAGCGTCGTCTTGCCCGCCCCGTTGTGGCCGACGACGGCGTGCACCGTGCCGGCGGGCACCGAGAGGTCGAGGCCGTGGAGGACCGTGCCGCCGTGGTAGCCCGCGGTCAGGCCCGTGAGTTCGAGCATCGGGGGTCGGTCATCCTCTCGCTTCGTGGCTGCCGGTGACGGGGACCGGCGCCGTGTTCTGGTAGGCGTCGCGGACCTCCGGGTGGGCGAGCGCCTCCCCGGTCGGCCCGGTCACGAGCACCCGGCCCGCCGCCAGCACCGTCACCGACGTGGCGACCTGGGCGACCACCTCGACGTGGTGCTCGACGAGCACGACCGCCACGCTCGCGGGCAGGGCGCCCAGGATCGCGAGCAGCCGGCCGATGTCGCCGTCGGTCAGCCCGGCCGCCGGCTCGTCCAGGAGCAGCAGCCGGGGACCGCCCGCCAGGGCCGCGGCCAGGTCGAGCATGCGGCGCTGCCCGTGGGAGAGCGTGGAGGCCGGCCGGTGCGCGAGGCCGGCCAGCCCGACGGTCTCCAGGTGGTGCAGGGCCGACTCGGTGTGGAGCCGGTAGCGGGACCGGCTGCGCCAGGCGCCCCTGCGCTCGGGGTGGTGCGCCCAGCCGGCCAGCACGATGTTGTCCAGCACCGTCAGCTCGGCGATGACGGACGGCTGCTGGAAGCTCCGGGCTATCCCCAGCCGGCTGCGCTTCGCGGTGGACACGCGGGTGACGTCCGTACCGTTCAGCGCGATCGTGCCGTGGTCGGGCCGGTCGGTGCCGGCGATGAGGTTGAGCAGGGTCGTCTTGCCGGCGCCGTTGGGGCCGATCACGGCGTGCCGGGCGTCCGCGGGCAGCCGCAGGGAGACCTCGTCGACGGCGGTGAGGCTGCCGTACCTGCGGGTGACGCGGTCGAGGTCCAGCACGGGGACCGGCTGCGAGGTGTGCGGTGCGGGCGTCATGGGGCGACCTTCCCGGAGGAGACGGCGGGCGCCGGGCGGCCGACGGCGGCGCGCAGACCGGCCAGGCCGCGCGGCAGCAGGTACACGGCGGCGATGAACAGCGCCCCGAGGAGCAGCGGTCCGTGGCCGGGCCAGGAGCCGGCGACCCAGTCCCGGGTGAAGACGATCAGCCCGGCGCCCAGCAGCGCGCCGATGACCGACGTCGTACCGCCGATGACGACCGCGAGCAGCGCGAACGCGGCGATCTCGAAGCCCACGTCGGCGGGGGAGAGGTACTGCTGGACGGTGACCATCAGGGAGCCGCCGACCCCGGCCAGCGCACCCGCGCAGATGTGGGCCACCAGCAGGTAGCGCCCCACGGGGTGGCCGGACGCGCGCATCCGCGCCTCGGCGCCCCGGGTGCCGGTCAGCAGCTTCCCGGCCGGGGAGCGCAGCACCAGCAGCGTCAGGGCGACGGCGACGACCGCGACGACGACCGCGTACACGTACAGCTCGCGCTCCTCGGTCATGCCCTCGCCGCCCCACAGCGCCTGGGTGGCCGGGAAGCCGACCAGCCCGTCGGCGCCGCCGGTGACGGACTTGACCTGGTTGATCACCGCACTCGTGAGTTCGCCGACCGCGAGGGTGATCATCAGCACCGTGGTTCCCCGCGCCCGGATCACCGCGGGCCCGGTCACCGCCGAGAACACCGCGGCTGCGAGCGCCGACAGGACGATCTGGACCGGGCCCACCGTCCACCCGGCGTCGGCCAGGTTGGCGGTGGCGTACGCGCCCACGGCGAACGGGGCGGTCTGCCCGAGCGTGGGCAGACCGGCGTACCCGGTCAGGACGGTGACGCTGACCGCGAGCAGCCCGAGCGCCAGGGCGGACCCGGCCAGCGAGATGCTGTACGAGTCGAGCATCCCCGGCAGCGCGAACAGGACGGCGAGCAGCACCAGCAGCGGGACGGCCTGCCGCCACCCGGCCGAGCGCAGCCACGCGCCGAGCCGCCCGGGGGCCGCCGGTGGGGGCGCAGCCGCCGTCGCGCGCGGCCGGTTCTGCCACCGCGCGGCGAGGAGCCGCCGCAGCCGGGAGACCGGGTCCGAGGACGGGCCCCGCTCCTCGTGGGCCTCCGGCTCCGTGAAGCGGGAGCGGAACACCAGCACCGCCGCCATCGCGGCGAACAGCAGGTACGGCGCCAGGTCCGGCAGCACCGAGACGCCCAGGGTCTGGACCTCGCCCACGGCGACCGCGGCCGCGAGCGTCGCCCACAGCGAGCGCAGCCCGCCGAGTACGACGACCACGAGGGACAGCATCAGCACGTTCTCGGACGTGCCGGGGCCGGGGCCGATGATCGGCGCCCCGAGCACGCCCGCCGCACCGGCCAGCGCACCCGCCGCGGCGAGCACACCGGTGTGCACCGCCCGCGGGTTGTGGCCGGTGGCGGCGAGCATCTGGGGGTCGTCCGCCGACGCGCGTACCGCCGCGCCCACCCGGGTCCGGGTCAGCACCCACGTACCGAAGGCCGCCAGGGCGACGGCCATGGCGATGAAGCAGAGCCGGTAGGCGGGGTAGCGGTGGCCCAGCAGGTGGACCGAGGAGTCGAGCGCGCCGGGGACGCGCACCGGCAGCTCGTCCGCCCCGAAGAACTGGATGAGCAGATCACCGCCGGCCAGGGCGATCCCGAACGTCAGCAGGGCCTGAGCGAGATGCCCACGCCGGGCGAGCGGAACCGTGGCGGCGGACAGGCCCGCCCCGGCCAGGGCCGCGGCCGCGGTGCCCGCGGCCAGGCCGAGGGCGAGACCGCCCCAGGTTCCGTCGCTCAGCTCCGCGCCGGTGTAGGCGCCGATCGCGTACAGCATGCCGTGCGAGAGGTTCAGTACGCCGGCCGTGCCGAACGCGAGACTCAGGCCGGCGGCGACGACGAACAGCAGCAGCCCGTAGGCCACGCCGTCCACCGCCGGCACGAGGTGGGCATCGAGGAGCTCCATGTCAGCCGCCGAGCGTCGCCAGGTCCTGGACCATGACGTTGGACAGCTGGTTGCCGTCCGGGCGCACCTGGCGCAGGTACCACGTCTGCACCGGCGCGTGCGCCTTCTCGCTGAACTCCCAGGCGCCGCGCGGGCTGTCGATCTGGCCGAGGCCGGCGATGGCCTTGTTGATGGTCTCCGACGTCACGTCACCCTTCTTCGCGGCGTCCGCGATCGCCTTGTCGAGCACGGCGGCGGCGTCGTAGGACGACATCGCGTACGTGGTCGGCTGGGTGTCGTGCTCGGCGGTCCAGTCGGCGGCGAACTTGCGGTTGGCCGCGTTGTCGAGGTCCGGCGCGTAGTTCAGGACGGAGTAGATGTCCTTGGCGGCCTCGCCCTCGGCCTGGAGGACGCTGCCCTCGGTGACGAAGGCCGTGTACAGCGGCAGATCGGCGACGTCGGACTGCGCGTACTGCTTGGCGAAGTCGATCGCGGCCTTGCCGGCGTAGAAGCAGTAGACCGCCTTGGCGTCGGTCTTGGCGATGTCCGCGAAGTACGGCATGAAGTTGGTCGTCTTCGGGAACGGCGTCCACTTGGTCTTGCCGTCCGGGTTGGCGAGCTTGCCGCCGACGCGCTTGAACTCTTCGGTGAACCCGCGCAGTTCGTCGTAACCGCCCTGGTAGTCCGGACCGATCGCGTAGACCGGGCCGTTCACCTTCTCCTTGACGTACGGGGCGATGGCCTTGCCCGGCTCGTCCGACATGAAGCTCGTCGTCCAGACGTACGTGGCGTCCTTGACCTCGGGCCGTGCGTTGGAGCCGAGGAACGGGATCTTGGCCTGGCCGACCAGCGGCAGCACCGCGTTGACCGAGCCACCGCTGACGAGGCCCGTCAGCACGTCGACCTTGTCCTTCTTGACCAGCTTGGTGGCGGCCGGGACGGCGGTCGGCGGACCGTCGCCCTCGTCGGCGACGACGAGCTCGACCTTGCGCCCGCCCAGCTTGTTGTCGTGCGTCTTCAGGTACAGCTGGAAGCCGTCGCGCAGGTCGGTGCCGACCGGCTTGTAGGTGCCGGACAGCGAGGCGACCAGGCCGACCTTGACGGTCTCGTCGCCGGACCCGCTGTCGCTGCTGCAACCGGTGACGGCGGCCAGGCCCAGGGCGAGGGCGGCGGCGCCGGCCGGCCGGACGAATCTGCGGTGGCGCGTGCGGCGGGGTATGTCGAAGAACATGAGGGCTCTCATCGGGGGAGTGGTCGGACAACGGTGTGGCCCGACCGCGGAGTGGGCTCCGCGGACGGGTCGCTGCGGCCGTGGGGGAACGGCCGGGTCAGTGCGTGGGGGAGGTGTGCGGGGAACGGGTCTGGGGGGACAGCGAGTCGCCCACCTGGTTGATCAGCTCGGACATCATGTAGCTGACCTCGCCGATGTCCGCGTCCCTGGTGGTCATGACCAGGAGCGAGGCACCGCTGGAGACGGCCATGGAGAACATGTAGCCGCCCTCCATCGCGGTCAGGCTGTGCTCCACCGGGTCGGTGTCGGTCAACTGGGCTGCCGCGGACAGCAGGTTGACGACGCCGGAGGCGATGGCGGCCAGCCGGTCGGCGTCGTCGCGCTCCACGCCGGTGAACGCGAGCGCGAGTCCGTCCACGGACACGGCTATCGCCTGGGTGACTTCCGGGATGCGGCCGGCGAAGTCGCTCAGGATCCAGCTCAGGTCGGTGGGTGAGGTCATTTCTTGGTCCGTTCGGTGTCGTCATTGTTGGCGGGACGCCCGCGGGGGTTCGTGCTCCGGCTGATGCCCTGCGTGTAGGCCGCGAGGACGTCGGAGACCTGCCGGGAGTCCCGGCGGCGGGTGGTCGGTCGCGGCGCACCGGCGCCGGACCGCTGCTCGGTGCCGCCCCGCTTCTCCCGCACGGGCCACTGCTGGGGCGCGGTGCGCTTGCGGACCGGCAGTCCGGACGCGCTGACGCCCGCGATGCGCGAGGCCGGCTCGTCGTGCACGGGGTGCTGGGCGGGCGCGTCGGTGCCGTCCGTACGGGCCGGGCCCTCGTGCTCCTCGCGCGGGCCCGGGTCCGCCGCGACGCCCGCGCGGGCGCCGACGCCCGCGCCGACCGGGTGGCCGACCCGTCCGCGTACGTCGTTCGGCTTCCGGCGGGTGACGACCGTACGGGGCGACTCGAAGCCGTTCTCGGTCGGCGGGGCCGGTTCCCCGGTCACCTCGGCCAGCACACCCTTGGGCAGGGTGACCTCGGCGATGGTGCCGGGGCCCGAGGAGTCGCGGAGCTCGACAACGATGCCGTGCCGGGCGGCGAGGCGTGCCACCACGTGCAGACCCATGGACCGTACGTCCCCGATGCCCGTCTTCGGCTCACGGAGCGCGGCGTTGAGCACGGCGCGGCGGTCCGCGGAGATCCCCACGCCCTCGTCGACGATCTGGACGACCGCCCGGTCCCACAGCCGCCAGACGGCGACCCCGACCTGGGCGTCGGGCGGCGAGAAGCGCGTGGCGTTGTCGAGCAGCTCCGCCAGGATGTGGGCCACGTCGTGCACGGCGCGGGCGGCGATGCCGATGCCCGCCTCGACGGCACCGAGGGAGACCCGGTCGAAGCGTTCGATCTGCTGGGCCGCCGCCACGATGACGGTGGAACAGCCGATGTCGGCCGACCGCACCCGGGCGTTGCCGTAACCACCCAGTACCAGCAGGTTGTTGGTGTTGCGCTCCATGCGGATGGCGAGGTGGTCGAGGGCGAAGAGCGTCTTCATGCGCTCCGGGTCGGCCTCGTCGCGCTGCACGGTGTCCAGCTCGGACACCATGACGCTGGTGAGCTGGGCGCCGCGGCGGGCGACCCGGACCAGGGTCTCGGCGAACTGCTCGTGCACCCGGGCCTGTTCGGCGGCGAGGCGCACGGCCTCGTGGTGGACGGCGTTGAACGCCTCACCGACCTCGCCGATCTCGTCGCCGCCCGTGGTCTCGACGGGGTTGCCGGTGCGTTCCGCGACCTGCTCGGGCGTGGACCCGCTCAGCGCGCCGGGCTGGGACAGCTCGCTCATGACGGCCGGCAGCCGGGTGTGGGCGACCTCGTGCGCGGCGTTGCGCAGGTAGCGCAGCCGGCGGATCATGACCCGGCCGAGGCGTACGGCGACCAGGACGACGCCGACCAGGGTCAGGAGTACCAGGGCGACCTCGCCGCCGGCGGTCCACAGCAGCCTGGTGCGTTCCGCGTCGACCGTCGCGGCGACGGACTCGTCGATCCGCTCCTCGACCTGGCGCAGCAGCGTCTGGCGGTCCTCGGAGGCCTTCAGCCACTGCTTCGGGGTGACGTCGATGGCCTTGCTGGGGTCGGCGCGCCCGATCCGGTCCTCGAGCTTCCGGGACTCCAGGGCCTTCGGGCCGGAGAGCGTGCGTTCCAGCCAGGTCCGCCATTCGCTGGGACCGAGGCCGAACATCACCTCGGTCGACTCGGTGTAGCCGAGCCGACTGGCGTCGAAGGTGCGCTGGGAGGCGACGGTGAAACCGCCTGCGGCCTGCGCCCTCATGACGGTGACCTGCTCCTGGGCGGTGTGCTCGGCGGCCTCCGACAGGGCGGCGGCCGCACGGATGCGGTCGGCGATGTCCGCGTCGACACCGTCGGCCTGCGCGATGCCGTCGCGGTAGCCGTTGAGGTCCGCGATCACGATCCGGTAGCCGAAGGCGAGCGCCGAGATGGTGGTGGAGCCGGAACGCACCTGGGCGCGCAGAGCGGGGAGTTCGTCGGTGAAGCGGTCGATGCGGTTCAGCGCCTCCTGGGCGCTTCCGGGGACCTCGGAGAGCCGGCCGGTGCGGCCCTTGAAGGCGGCGATGCTCTTGTCGGTCGCGTCGGAGCTCTCCTGGAAGGCGGAGGAGTCCGCCTGGTGGGACACCAGCGCGGTGGCTGCCGCCCGCTCGCGCTGCAACTGGTGGGCTAAATCGGCTGCGCCGGCGGCGACGTCGGCCATGTCGGCCAGCCGGTTCGCCTGCAGTGCCTGATTGGTCGCGGGTGCGAGGGCGAGGGCCGAGAAGGCGACCGCGACGGTAAGGGGAGCGGTGACCAGCAGAACGAGGCGACGATTGATTTTCACTGCGCGGCTCCATCGCCGGAACCGGTGCTGAGTATCGATGACACGCAGATACCTGTTAACGGGTCGTGGGGGTGTCGGTAGGGGTGCTCGCACATCGTGTGCACAGTTGCGGACGGGACAAGTGGGCTTGGCGGGGCTCAGGTTGCGCGGCTTGATCCTATGCCTAGCGCAGAACCCTGAATGCGTGCGGTCGTGAAAATTTGCGATCAGCTATGCGTGCGGAAGTGATCGAAATCGGTCAAGTGTGACTGTAGAGCACTCGGATGCCCCTGTGTACGCGGCGGACCGGCAAGCACCGCGACGCTGGCCGGAGTTGGGGACCAGGGGGTCCGATTAGCGAAGGCGATGGTCCACATCGGGGCCTGCGCGACCGCCCGTCCCGCGTGAACCGGCCAACCTGAACAGGGAGATGGCTCCTACGGCACGCCGCCTTGACCCGACGCGCAACTCGCGCGCGGCCGTCATGGCCGGGGCGGGCGCACGGTTTCGCTCAGGCGCTCACGTACTGCGCGAGGTGCTCGCCCGTGAGGGTGGAGCGGGCGGCGACGAGGCCGGCGGGCGTGCCCTCGAAGACGACCGTGCCGCCGTCGTGACCGGCGCCGGGGCCCAGGTCGATGATCCAGTCGGCGTGCGCCATCACGGCCTGGTGGTGCTCGATGACGATGACCGACTTGCCGGAGTCCACGAGCCGGTCGAGCAGCCCGAGGAGCTGCTCCACGTCCGCGAGGTGGAGTCCGGTGGTCGGCTCGTCGAGCACGTACACACCGCCCTTCTCGCCCATGTGCGTGGCCAGCTTCAGCCGCTGCCGCTCGCCGCCGGAGAGCGTGGTGAGCGGCTGGCCGAGGCTGAGGTAGCCGAGCCCGACGTCCACGAGCCGTTCCAGGACGCGGTGCGCGGCCGGCGTACGCGCCTCGCCGGAGCCGAAGAACTCCTCGGCCTCGGCGACCGACATGGCGAGCACCTCGCTGATGTCCCGGCCGCCGAGCCGGTATTCGAGCACCGACGCCTGGAACCGCTTGCCCTCGCACTCCTCGCAGACCGTGGCGACGCCCGCCATCATCGCCAGGTCGGTGAAGACGACGCCCGCACCGTTACAAGTGGGGCACGCGCCTTCGGAGTTCGCGCTGAACAGGGCCGGCTTCACGCCGCTGGCCTTGGCGAACGCCTTGCGGACCGGGTCGAGCAGCCCGGTGTACGTGGCCGGGTTGCTCCGCCGCGAACCGCGGATCGCGCTCTGGTCGACGGTCACCACGCCGTCCCGCCCGGCCACCGAGCCGTGGATCAGCGAGCTCTTGCCGGACCCGGCCACGCCCGTGACGACGGTCAGCACACCGAGCGGGATGTCCACGTCGACCCCGCGCAGGTTGTTCGCCGTCGCACCCCGCACCTCCAGCGCACCGGTGGGCTCGCGGGTCTCCGCCTTGAGCGCGGACCGGTCGTCGAAGTGCCGGCCGGTGACGGTGTCCGACGCGCGCAGCCCGTCGACGGTGCCCTCGAAGCAGACCGTGCCGCCGCCCGTACCGGCGCCGGGGCCGAGGTCCACGACGTGGTCGGCGACCGCGATCGTCTCCGGCTTGTGCTCCACCACCAGCACCGTGTTGCCCTTGTCGCGCAGGCGCAGCAGCAGGCTGTTCATCCGCTGGATGTCGTGCGGGTGCAGCCCGGCGGTGGGCTCGTCGAAGACGTACGTGGTGTCGGTCAGCGACGATCCGAGGTGGCGGATCATCTTGACGCGCTGCGCCTCGCCGCCGGACAGGGTGCCCGCGGGCCGGTCGAGCGCGAGGTAGCCGAGGCCGATCTCCACGAACGAGTCGAGGGTCTGCCCGAGCGCGGTGAGCAGCGGCGCGACCGAGGGCTCGTCCAGGCCGGCGATCCAGGCGGCCAGGTCGCTGGTCTGCATCGCGCAGGCGTCCGCGATGCTGATGCCCGCGATCTTCGACGACCTGGCGCCCTCGCTGAGCCGGGTGCCTTCGCAGGCGGGGCAGGTGGTGAAGGTGACCGCGCGCTCCACGAAGGCCCGGATGTGCGGCTGGAGCGCGTCCTTGTCCTTGGACAGGAACGACTTCTGGATCTTGGGGATCAGCCCCTCGTACGTGAGGTTGACGCCCTCCACCTTGACCTTGGTCGGCTCCCGGTACAGGAAGTCCCGCATCTCCTTCTCGGTGAACTTCGCGATCGGCTTGTCCGGGTCGAGGAAGCCGGACTCCGCGTAGACCCGCACGGTCCAGAAGCTGTCGGACTTCCAGCCGGGAATGGTGAACGCGCCCTCGGCGAGGGACTTGGAGTCGTCGTAGAGCTGGGTGAGGTCGATGTCGGAGACCGTGCCCCGGCCCTCGCACTCGGTGCACATGCCGCCGGTGCGGCTGAAGGTCGCCTTCACGGCCTTCTTGTTGCCGCGCTCGACGGTGATCGCACCGCTGGCCTTCACCGACGCGGTGTTGAAGGAGTACGCGCTGGGCGGGCCGATGTGCGGGGAGCCGAGGCGGCTGAAGAGGATGCGCAGCATGGCGTTGGCGTCGGTTGCGGTGCCCACCGTGGAGCGGGTGTCGCCGCCCATCCGCTGCTGGTCGACGATGATCGCGGTCGTCAGCCCGTCGAGGACGTCCACCTCGGGCCGGGCCAGGGCGGGCATGAACCCCTGCACGAAGGCGCTGTACGTCTCGTTGATCAGCCGCTGCGACTCGGCGGCGATCGTGTTGAACACCAGCGAGCTCTTGCCGGAACCGGAGACGCCCGTGAACACCGTCAGCCGGCGCTTCGGGATCTCGATGGAGACGTCCTTCAGATTGTTCACGCGTGCCCCGTGCACACGGATCAGATCGTGGCTGTCGGCGATGTGTGGCTGCGTGTCCCTGGCCCTGCTCATGTCTCTCCCTGGATTGGCGGGGCCCGTCGCGCAGCCCCGTCGTCGCCGCCCGCCGTCCCGGCACCCTTACGCTAGCGGCGTCCCCGGCAGCGGTGCTTCTCGATTCCTGACCGGCCGCGTCACCTGCTTGGCCACGCACGACGGCATCCCCTCGGTGGCCTGCGCCGCCTCCTGCCGGTAGACGCTCGGCGGCATCCCGACCAGCTCCGCGAAGCGCGTACTGAACGTGCCGAGCGAGGCGCACCCGACCGCGAAGCACACCTCGGTCACGCTCATGTCCCCCCGGCGCAGCAGCGTCATCGCGCGCTCGATGCGCCGGGTCATCAGATAGCCGTACGGGGACTCCCCGTACGCCCGCCGGAACTCGCGGCTCAGGTGGCCCGCCGACATGTGCGCCCCGCGCGCCAGCGCCTCGACGTTCAGCGGCTGGGCGTACTCGCGGTCGATCCGGTCCCGGACCCGGCGCAGCCGGGCGAGGTCGCGCAGGTTCTGCGCCGCGTCGGGTTTGCTGGTCACGTTCGAAAGCGTACGACGCGAGGCACCGGCCCGCCCGGGATTGCCTGGACGGGGCCGCGTCAGGTGCGGGTGGCCGTGCCGCACTCCGCCGCGTCCCGGTCCCGCATCCGCTCGTCCATCGACGTGCCCCGCTCGTACGGGTCGACCTTCGTGCCGTCGTCCGAGGTCCCCCGCTCCTTCTCGAACTCGGGGCGGAAGTAGCCGGTGGTGTTGTCGCAGCCGCCGTTGGCGGAGTCCACCCGGTACGACTTCAGCGCCGGCTCCTCGGGGGCGCCGGGGGTCCCGGCCTCCCGCAGGAAGCGCTCCCACTCCTCGTCCGGTATGGAAGACCCGCCCTTGTCCAGGCTGCGCTCCCGCCCCTCCCGGCACCCCGGCCGGTCCGTTTTCCGTGCATCATCACACAGCCCGGTGACACCCGGCGCGGACGGTTCGCGCGCCAAGTGCCCACCGGGCCGCTGCTGATGGGGTGCGCGCTACGGCTTGCGGCCGACCGCCACGTACCCCGGGGTGACGACCTCGCCGGTGCCGGGGACCGGCTCGCCGAGCTCGGGGTGCCAGGCCTCGGCGGCGACGACGCCGGGCTCCACGATCTCCAGCCCGTCGAAGAACGAGGCGAACTGGGCGCGGGTGCGCGGCGCCAGCGTCAGGGTGTTGGCCTTGTACATCTCGTCCACCTGGCGCGCCTCCTCCGGGTGGAAGTCGGCGGTGATCTGCGAGATGACCATGTAGCTGCCGGGTGCGAGGACGTCGGTCAGCCGGCTGACCAGCTCGTACGCGCCGTCCTCGTCGCTCACGAAGTGCAGCAGCGCGATCATCGACAGGGCCACCGGCTTGCTGAAGTCCAGTGTCTTGCCCGCGCGTTCGAGGATGGTGTCGACGTTGCGCGCGTCGGCCTGCACGTAGTCGATGACGCCCTCGGGCGTGCCCTTGAGCAGCGCCTCGGCGTGGGCCAGCACGATGGGGTCGTTGTCGCAGTAGACGACCCGGGTGGCGGGCGCGGCCTCCTGGGCCACCTGGTGCAGGTTGGGCTCGGTGGGTATCCCGGTGCCGATGTCGAGGAACTGGCGGACGCCCTGGGCGGACAGCCAGCGGGTGGCGCGGTGCATGAAGGCCCGGTTGATCTTCGCCATCACCGGAACGTTCGGCTCGACGGCCAGCATCTGGCGGCCCATGGCCTCGTCCACCGGGTAGTTGTCCTTGCCGCCCAGGAACCAGTCGTACATCCGCGCGGGATGCGGCTTGCTGGTGTCGATGAGGGGGGCGGTGATGTCGTTCTCCGGTCGGGACATGGCCAACTCCAGGGTGCGGGAGGCTGCGGATGATCAGCTCGCGCCCACAATAGGCAACTTGGCTGCCGGGGGGCACGGGTTCGGTCGCCGATGATAGTTACCAATGCGTAACTTACTGATGGGTTACCACCGGTAAGCCGCGCTGTTAGCTTGCGCTCACCCGCCTTCCGAAGCAGAGCGAGGAGTGAGCTGTGAGCCGCAAGGACAGCCGTTCGCGTTCCACCTTCTTCACACCCCCCACCCGCCGCCCGCGCGCCGGTGCCCTCCGCACCGCCGCCGTCGCCATGACCGCCGCGGCCTGCGTGGCCGCATACGCCGCGCCCGCCAGCGCGGACGGAACCGAGCCCGTCGTCTCCCGGGGCACGACCATCCCCGCGTTCTACAACCCGCCCGCCCAACTGCCCGCCGCCAACGGGGAGCTGATACGCACCGAACCCCTGCCGCTCGGCCTGAGCCTGCCCGGCCTGGACGGCCGCCCGATGCCGGGCACCGCGACCCGCCTCATGTACCGGACGACCGACTCCAACGGGCAGCCGGCCGCGGTGACCGGCGCCTACATCGAGCCCTCGGCCTCCTGGAAGGGCGGCGGCGCCCGCCCGCTGGTGGCGCTGGCCTCCGGCACCATGGGACAGGGCGACCAGTGCGCACCCTCGCTGGCGCTCCAGCACCCGCTGGCCCTCACCCCCGAGTCCGTGTCGATCGGCTACGAGACCCTCTCCGTCTACCGGCTCCTGTCCGCCGGTGTCGCCGTCGTCGTCACCGACTACGTGGGCCTCGGCACCACCGACCGGCTGCACACCTACGTCAACCGGGTCGACGAGGGCCACGCGCTGCTCGACGCGGTCCGCGCCGCGCACAAGCTGCCCGCCACCTCGCTCACGCCCGATTCCCGCACCGGCCTGTACGGCTACAGCCAGGGCGGCGGGGCCAGCGCGTCGGCCGCCGAGCTCCAGCCCTCGTACGCCCCCGAGATCCAGCTGGCCGGCACCTACGCCGGGGCGCCGCCCGCCGACCTGACCGCGACGATGAAGGGCATCGACGGCAGCGCCCTGGCCGCCGCCCTCGCCTGGTCGATCAACGGCTTCGCGCAGGCCGACGCGGATCTGCGCGACGTCGTGGAGGCCAACATCAACGACGCCGGACGAGCCGCGCTGAAGGACGCCTCGACGATGTGCGTCGGCGACGCGATCCTCGGCTACGGCTTCGCCAAGAGCTCCAAGTGGACCACCACCGGCAAGTCCCTCGGCGAGATCATCGCCGCCGAGCCCAAGGCGCAGGCCGCGCTCGACAAGCAGCGCATCGGCACCCTCAAGCCCACCGGCCCGGTGCGGGTGGCGACCGGCATCCAGGACGACATCGTGCCGCACGCCCAGGCGCGTCAGCTCGCCGTGGACTGGTGCCGCAAGGGCGGCAACGTCACGTACGACGCCGTCATCCTGCCCAACCTCGGCGACAAGATCCTCACCAACCACATGGTCCCGCTCATCACGGACCAGGGCGACGCCATCTCCTGGATGACCGACCGCCTCGCCGGCAAGCGCGCCACCTCCAACTGCTGGTCGATGCCGATCCAGCCCTGACCCCGCCGTCAGCGCCCGCCCCGGTCCGCCGGGGCGGGCGCTGACCGCATTCGCGGACCGCCGGCCCGCACGCCGCCCGTAAACCGAGTGCGCGCGGACCGGCCGGCGGCTAGGTTCGCCGCATGAACATCGTGCAGCTCTACGGCTGACTCGGCCGGGGCACACCCCCGACCCGTCCGGCACACCGCATCCACGCGCCCACCGCCCGGCTGACCTTCGCCGGGGTGGCGACGCGCCGGTCTGCCGTGTCCACTTCCGCCGCAGAACTGAAACGAGTGATTCCCCATGACACGTCGTCGTGCCCATATCGCCATGGTCGGCATCCCCGCCGTGAGCCATGTGCTGCCGAGCATCGAGGTCATCCGCGAACTGGTGGCCCGCGGCCACCGCGTCACCTACGCCAATGACCCCGTGATGGCCGAGCGCATCGAGGCCACCGGCGCCACCTTCGTCCCGTACGACTCCGTGCTCCCGGTCGGCGACGACAACTGGCCGGACGACCCGATCGCCGCCATGGGCCTCTTCCTGGACGACGCCGTCCAGGCCCTGCCGCAGCTGCGTGCCGTCTACGACGAGGACCCCGCGGACCTGTACCTGTACGACATCGGCGCGTACCCGGCGCGGGTGCTGGCCGAGTCGCAGAACCGCCGCCTGATGCAGCTCTACCCGACCTTCGTCGGCTGGCGGAGTTACGAGAAGGACGTGGCGGCCCAGCTGTGGACGCTGCCCGGGGCCGACGCGTACCGGGCGAAGTTCACCGAGTGGCTGGCCGGCTGCGGTGCGGCCACGCTCGACATGGACGCCTTCGCCGGCCGCCCCGACGACACCCTGGCGCTGATCCCCCGGGCGATGCAGCCGCACGCGGACGACGTGGACATGGACACCGTCACGTTCGTCGGGCCGTGCTTCGCCGGGCGCGGCGACGAGCAGACCTGGACCCGGCCCGCCGGGGCGGAGAAGGTACTGCTGATCTCACTGGGGTCCGCGTACACCAACCGCCCGGATTTCTACCGCAGTTGCCTGGCGGCGTACGGCGACCTGCCCGGGTGGCACGTCGTGCTCCAGGTCGGCAAGCGGACGGACCTGGCGGAGCTGGGCACCGTACCCGGCAACGTCGAGGTCCACCGGTGGGTGCCGCAACTGGCGATCCTCCAGCAGGCGGACGCCTTCGTCACGCACGCCGGGATGGGCGGCAGCTCCGAGGGGCTGTACAGCGGGGTGCCGATGATCGCCGTACCGCAGGGCGCCGACCAGTTCATGAACGCGGACAAGCTCGTCGAGCTGGGGGTCGCCCGCCGCATCGACACCGACGACGCCACCCCCGAGGCGCTGCGGGAAGCGCTCGACGCCCTTGCCGCCGATCCCGGGGTCGCCCGGCGCTCGGCCGGGCTGCGCGACGACGCCCGCGCGGAGGGCGGCACCCGGCGGGCCGCCGACCTGGTGGAGGAACTGCTCGGCTGAAACGAGCCCGGCCGGGGCGGTGAGCGGGTTCTCCGCGCTCACCGCCCCGGCCGGGCGCCGTGGTTGAGGGGGTGTCAGCCCTTGCGGGTGTTGATCTCCTCGGTGAGCTGGGGGACGACGTCGAAGAGGTCGCCGACGACGCCGTAGTCGACGAGGTCGAAGATCGGGGCCTCGGAGTCCTTGTTGACCGCGACGATCGTCTTCGAGGTCTGCATCCCGGCCCGGTGCTGGATCGCACCCGAGATACCCGAGGCGATGTACAGCTGCGGCGAGACGGACTTGCCGGTCTGGCCGACCTGGTTGGTGTGCGGGTACCAGCCCGCGTCCACCGCCGCACGCGAGGCGCCCACCGCGGCACCCAGCGAGTCCGCGAGCGCCTCGATGACCGCGAAGTTCTCCGCACCGTTGACACCACGGCCACCGGAGACCACGATCGCCGCCTCCGTCAGCTCCGGACGGCCCGTCGACTCACGCGGTGTTCGCGACAGCACCTTCGTGCCCGTCGCGGCGGCGGAGAACTCCACCGCCAACTCCTCCACGGTCCCGGCGCCCGCGGCCGGTTCGACGGGGGCCGAGTTCGGCTTCACCGTGATGACCGGGGTGCCGTGCGAGATCCGGGACTTCGTCGTGAACGACGCCGCGAACACCGACTGCGTCGCCACCGGACCCTCGCCCCCGGCCTCGACGTCGACCGCGTCCGTGATGATCCCCGACCCGATCCGCACCGCGAGCCGCGCCGCGATCTCCTTGCCCTCCGCCGACGACGACACCAGCACCGCTGCGGGCGACACCGCCGCGTGGGCGGCCTGCAGCGCGTCCACCTTCGGTACGACGAGGTAGTCAGCGTACTCGGCGGCCTCGGACACCAGCACCTTGACCGCGCCGTGCTCGGCGAGCACACCCGCCGTACTCGCCGCACCCGCGCCCACCGCGACCGCGACCGGCTCACCGATCCGGCGCGCGAGCGTCAGCAACTCCAGCGTCGGCTTGCGGACCGCACCATCCACATGATCGACAAAGACGAGAACTTCAGCCATCAGACCTACTCCTGCACATCAGCGAAACGAGGAACAAACGAAACGGACTAGATGAACTTCTGGCCGGCCAGGAACTCGGCCAGCTGCTTGCCGCCCTCGCCCTCGTCCTTCACGATCGTTCCCGCGGTGCGGGCCGGACGCTCGGTCGCGGAGTCGACCGCGGTCCAGGCACCCGCCAGACCCACCTCGTCGGCGTCGATACCCAGATCGTCCAGGTCCAGGGACTTCACCGGCTTCTTCTTCGCCGCCATGATCCCCTTGAACGACGGATAGCGCGCCTCACCGGACTGGTCGGTCACCGACACGACCGCCGGGAGCGACGCCTCCAGCTCCTCCGACGCACTGTCCCCGTCACGACGCCCACGCACGACACCGCCCTCGACGGACACCTGCGACAGCAGCGTCACCTGCGGCACACCCAGCCGCTCCGCGAGCAGCGCCGGAACCACACCCATCGTCCCGTCCGTCGACGCCATCCCCGAAACAACCAGGTCGTACCCGGTCTCCTCGATCGCCTTCGCCAGCACCAACGACGTACCCAGCGCGTCCGTGCCGTGCAGATCGTCGTCCTCGACGTGAACAGCCTTGTCCGCACCCATCGACAACGCCTTGCGCAACGCGTCCTTGGCATCCTCCGGACCCACCGTCAACACGGTGACCTCCGCATCATCAGCCGCCTCCGCGATCTGCAACGCCTGCTCGACCGCATACTCGTCCAGCTCCGACAGCAGACCGTCGACATCCTCACGGTCCAACGTCAGGTCATCGGCGAAATGCCGGTCACCGGTCGCGTCGGGCACGTACTTCACACAGACAACGATCCTCAAGCTCACGCCGGCTCTCCCTGTACCTGGTGGTCTCCTGCGGGAATCCTATGGCACTCAGTACCCTTCGTAAAGGTACCCAGTGCCGGGGTGCTGCTTTCGGTGTTACGTTTCCGGCATGACCGAAGACCGGCGGCCGGCCAAGAAGCCCCCCATGCGTGACGTGCTCGCCGAGGCGGCCTTCGCGCTGTTCCTGGAGCGCGGGTTCGAGCGGACCACGGTGGACGACATCGTCGCCAGGGCGGGGGTGGGGCGGCGCTCCTTCTTCCGCTACTTCCCCTCCAAGGAGGACGCGGTCTTCCCGGACCACGAGCGGTGCCTCGCGGACATGACCGCCTTCCTGAGCGCCGCCGAGGGCGGCGACCCGGTCGCCACGGTGTGCGACGCGGCCCGTCTGGTACTGCGGATGTACGCGGAGAACCCCGAGTTCTCCGTACAGCGCTACCGGCTCACCCGCGAGGTGCCCGGGCTGCGCACGTACGAGCTGTCCGTGGTGCGCCGCTACGAGCGGACCCTCGCCGGCCATCTGGAGCGGCGGTGGGCCGAGGACCCGGACGCGGGACCGGACGCCTCGCTGCGTGCCGAGGTGATCGCGGCCTCGGTCGTCGCCGCGCACAACAACGGCCTGCGGTCCTGGCTGCGTTCGGGCGGCGAGGGGGACGCGGGGGCCGAGGTGGACCGGGCGCTCGAGCTGGTGCGCGCGGTGTGGGGCGCGGCGGACGAACGCCCCGCCGCGCAGGTCCGGGCGCCGCAGGCCGTGAGCGTGAGCGACGACGAGGTGATCGTCATGGTCGCGCGCAAGGGCGCTCCGATGTGGCGCGTGGTGCAGCACATCGAGTCCGCGCTCGGCAGCGCCTGAGGTCCCGGCTCACCACCTCGCGGCACTCAGTGCCTTTACTCCTGGAACTAAGTGCCATACGGTGCCGGTGTGCCGTTGCCGAAGGTGCGGCGTACCGAGTCGAGCGCGGGAGGCGGAACGTGTTCAGTACCGGAATCGACGTGGGGCGGCCGGCCCGCGAGACGGTGGAGCCGGACAGCCAGGAAGGGCTCGTCTACCAGGTCTGCCGCTGGTGCCACACCGCCTCCTTCCGTAAACTCCTGTGCCCCGTCTGCGCGTCGAGCGACCTGGAGTCCGAGCAGAGCGACGGCTACGGCGTCGTCGTGCGCTCCAACGTCGTGAACCGCTACTCGCGCGTGATGCGCAACGAGTCGCTGGTCCGCTTCCCCGAAGGCTTCGTCTACCGGTGCCGGATCGTGGGCGCGGCCCCGCACCTGGTGAACGTCGGCGACCGGGTACGGCCGGCCGGCGGCAGGACCTCCGTGGCCGGCGAGGTCGTGCTCGAACTCTGCGACCCGCCCGGCTCGGCCGGCTGGTACTGACGCGCGCGGGGCCGGTTGCCGCCCCGCATCGGTCGCCCCGACGCGTCCAGGATTCATCCGATGAACTTTGCGCCCGCCCTTCTCCCGGAGGGGCGGCGCCGCTACCATCGGGACGCGAAATGGGAGCGCTCCCACATCCGTTCACGCCCTTAACCGCCTTTGTCGGCGGCCCTGTTCGGAGAGGACGTTTCCGTGCGCTCAAGCGCAAGACCCTTTGCCACCCTGGTGGCGGCACTCACCCTCACAGCGGGGCTCTTCGCCGCCGGCGCCCCGGCGTCGGCGAAGGACAGCGACGCCGCGCCCGCCACCCAGGCATCCGATGTGTCCCTCGCGGCGGACACGTACGACTGGAAGAACGTCCGCATCGACGGCGGCGGTTTCGTCCCCGGGATCGTCTTCAACCGGACCGAGAAGAACCTCGCCTACGCCCGTACGGACATCGGCGGCGCCTACCGCTGGGACCAGTCGGGCAAGCGGTGGACGCCGCTGCTCGACTGGGTGGACTGGGACCACTGGGGCTGGACCGGGGTGGTGAGCCTCGCCTCGGACTCCGTCGACCCGGACAACGTGTACGCCGCCGTGGGCACGTACACGAACGACTGGGACCCCACCAACGGAGCCGTACTGCGCTCGTCGGACCGGGGCGCCAGCTGGAAGGCGAGCACGCTGCCGTTCAAGCTCGGCGGCAACATGCCGGGCCGGGGCATGGGCGAACGCCTCGCGGTCGACCCGAACAAGAACTCCGTGCTCTACCTCGGCGCGCCCAGCGGCAACGGCCTGTGGCGGTCGACCGATTCGGGCGCCACCTGGTCCGAGGTCACGGCCTTCCCCAACCCGGGCGACTACTCCCAGGACCCCACCGACACCAGCGGCTACGGCAACGACAACCAGGGCATCGTCTGGGTGACGTTCGACGAGCGCAGCGGCAGCAAGGGCAGCGCCACCCAGGACATCTACGTCGGGGTCGCCGACAAGGAGAACACCGTCTACCGCTCCACGGACGGCGGGGCCACCTGGTCGCGGATCGCCGGGCAGCCGACCGGATACCTGGCCCACAAGGGCGTACTCGACTCCGAGAACGGCTACCTCTATCTCACCCTGAGCGACACCGGCGGCCCGTACGACGGCGGCAAGGGGCAGATCTGGCGGTACGCCACCGCGACGGGGGAGTGGAAGGACGTCAGCCCGGTCGCCGAGGCGGACACCTTCTACGGCTTCAGCGGACTCACCGTGGACCGGCAGCACCCCGGCACGGTGATGGCGACCGCGTACAGCTCCTGGTGGCCGGACACCCAGATCTTCCGCTCCACGGACAGCGGGGCGACCTGGACCCAGGCATGGGACTACACCAGCTACCCCAACCGCTCCAACCGCTTCACCCAGGACGTCTCCTCGGTGCCGTGGCTGACCTGGGGCGCCAACCCGACGCCGCCGGAGACCACGCCCAAGCTGGGCTGGATGACGGAGGCCCTGGAGATCGACCCGTTCGACTCCAACCGCATGATGTACGGCACCGGCGCGACGGTCTACGGCACCGAGAACCTCACCAACTGGGACTCCGGCAGCCAGTTCGAGATCACCCCGATGGTGAAGGGCCTGGAGGAGACCGCGGTCAACGACCTGGCCAGCCCGCCGTCCGGAGCACCGCTGCTCAGCGCGCTCGGTGACATCGGCGGCTTCCGGCACACCGACCTCGACGCCGTGCCGGACATGATGTTCACCTCGCCCAACCTCACCTCCACCACGAGCCTCGACTTCGCCGAGGGCAGCCCGGACACGGTGGTCCGGGTCGGCAGCGCCGACGCCGCCCCGCACATCGGCTTCTCCACGGACAACGGCTCCAACTGGTTCCAGGGCTCCGAGCCGTCCGGGGTGACCGGCGGCGGCACGGTCGCCGCGGCGGCCGACGCGAGCGGCTTCGTCTGGAGCCCGGAGGGCACCGGGGTGTATCACACGACGGGGTACGGGAGTTCGTGGTCGGCGTCCACCGGGATTCCGCAGGGCGCGACGGTCGAGTCGGACCGCAAGAACCCGAAGAAGTTCTACGGGTACAAGGCCGGCACCTTCTACGTCTCGACGGACGGCGGCGCGACCTTCACCGCGAAGGCGTCGAGCGGCCTGCCCACCGAGGGCAACGTCCGCTTCAAGGCGGTGCCCGGCACCGAGGGCGACATCTGGCTCGCGGGCGGCGCCACCACGGGCGCGTACGGCCTGTGGCACTCCACCGACTCCGGGGCGACCTTCACCGAGCTGACCGGCATCGACCAGGCGGACTCGGTGGGCTTCGGCAAGGCGGCCGCCGGCGCCTCGTACCGGACGCTCTTCGTCTCCGCGAAGATCGGCGGGGTGCGCGGCATCTTCCGGTCCACGGACGCGGGCGTCACCTGGACCCGTATCAACGACGACGCCCACCAGTGGGGCTGGACCGGCGCCGCGATCACCGGTGACCCGCGTGTCTTCGGCCGGGTCTACGTCTCCACCAACGGACGCGGGATCATGTACGGCGACTCCTCGGACGGCGACGGCGGCGGCACCGACCCCGGTACGGACCCGGGGACCGACCCCGGCACCGATCCGGGCACGGACCCCGGCACCGACCCCGGTGACGCCGCGTGTTCGGTGACGTACAAGGTCACCAACCAGTGGTCCGGCGGCTTCCAGGCCGATGTGACCCTCACCAACACCGGCGGTGGCGAGCTGGACGGGTGGAAACTCGCCTGGACCTTCCCGGACGGGCAGAAGGTCGGCCAGATGTGGAACGCGACGCCCACGCAGGACGGGGCGAAGGTGACGGCCGCCAACGTCTCGTGGAACGGCAGGGTCGCACCCGGCGCCTCCGCGGGCTTCGGCTTCACCGGCACACTGAGCGGCGGCAACACGTCCCCGAACGCCTTCACCCTGGGCGACGAGGTCTGCGCCACCGGCTGACGTGGGGTGCGGGGCCCCGCGGTCGGGGGCGGGCCTGGCGGCCGGGCCCGCCCCCGACACCCTCTTACTGGCCCTGTACAGGTTCGTCGGCCATACTGCCCGCCGTGGAGCAGCGCATAGACCCGAAGACCCAGCCCGCGTACGCCGCAGGGACCGACCCGGCGTACATCCCCGGTCTCACGGCCCCCCGACCCGCCGCGAAGGCGGAGGAGGAGCCGGAGAACACCGAGGAGCCCGCAGTCGCCGACGCCGTCGTGGAGCCGTCGGCCGACGAGGCGCCGGTGGCGCAGGACGAGGAGGAGCAGGAGGAGCAGGAGGAGAACGACGAGAGCGGCGAAGAGGCCGCCGAGGGGACCTCGTTCGAGGTGAGCGACCGGCGTGGCTCGATCTCGGCCGGCCCCGCGGGCGTCCGGTTCACGCTGGACGACCAGCAGGCCGACTTCGGCTGGGACGAGATCGGCGCGGTCGAACTGAAGCCGGCCCGCTTCGGCCGCAGGTTCACCGTGACCGTCCACCTCTCGTCCAAGCGCTGGTTCAACGGCGAGGTGGAGGCGGAGTCCCGCGGCAGCCTCAAGGAGTGGGCCGAGGGCTTCGACGCGGTCCTGGACGCCTACTTCGAGGAGTCCTGACCGGGGGCTCCGGTGGCCGCCCTGAGCGCCGCGCAAGCGCGAGGGCTGAGTTCACCCCAGCCCTCCCCTCCCCGAACCGGGGCTCTGCCCCGGACCCCGCGCCTCAGACGCCGGCGGGGCTGAATTTCAGCCCGTCCGGCGTTTGAGGACTGGGGGTTCGGGGGCAACGCCCCCGATCAGGCGTCGGCCAGGACCACCGAGCGGGTCAGGTGGCGCGGGGCGTCCGGGTCGAGGCCGCGGGCGGCGGCGCGGGCGACGGCCAGGCGCTGGACGCGGACCAGGTCGGCCAGCGGGTCCAGGCCGCTCTCCACCCAGCGGGCACCGGTCTCCAGGAGCTGCTCGCGCAGGCCCTCGGGGGCGGTGCCGAACATCCAGGTGGCGGTGGTGTCGGTGGCGATGGAGATCGGGCCGTGGCGGTACTCCATCGCGGCGTACGACTCGGTCCAGGAGAGCGAGGCCTCCTTCATCTTGAGCGCGGCCTCGTTGGCGAGGCCGGTCGTCCAGCCGCGGCCGAGGAAGGTGAACTGCGTGCAGTCCACGAGGCCCTGCGGCAGCGGTTCGGCCAGTGCCTGCTCCGCGTCGCGGACCATGGCGTCGGTGTGCAGGCCGAGGTGGGCGCGCAGCAGCGTCAGCAGCGTGGTGGCGAACCGGGTCTGGACGACGGACTGTTCGTCGGCGAAGTCCAGGACGACGACCGCGTCCGCGGCCGTCATCACCGGGGTCCCGGGGTCGGCGGTGACGGCCACCGTGGGGGTGGTGCCGCGCAGCCGGCCGAGGAGTTCGAGCACCTCGGTGGTGGTGCCGGAGCGGGTGAGCGCGACGACCCGGTCGTAGCGGCGGCGGGTGGGGAACTCGGACGCGGCGAAGGCATCGGTCTCGCCCTGCCCGGACTCCTCGCGGAGCGAGGCGTATGCCTGAGCCATGTAGAACGAGGTGCCGCAGCCGACGACGGCGACGCGCTCGCCGGGCGCGGGCAGCGCGGCCGCGTGACTCGGGGCCAGCTCCGCGGCGCGGCGCCAGCAATCCGGCTGACTGGCGATCTCGATCTCGACAAATGACACTTTTGCACTCCGTACTGGTGATGGGATGCTCGTTTACGCACGTTACCCGCGACGAGCGAGCATTATCAAGCATTCTGCTTGCAGGAGGCTTGACTCGCTGGAGCCTTGTGCGACCCTTGCGCCTGTCCGGTGATCGCGCCCAAGGGGATGGGCGCACGCAGCCCGGACGTGTGAGGAGAACTCTCTTGTCCAGGGACGCCCGGTGGAACGCACTGCTGGAACTCGTAGGTAAGAACGGCCGGGTGGACGTCGAGGACGCCGCGAAGACGCTGGACGTCTCGGCCGCGACCATCCGACGGGACCTGGACCAGCTCGCCGAACAGCAACTGCTCACCCGGACCAGGGGCGGCGCGATCGCCCACGGCGTCAGCTACGAGCTGGCCCTCCGGTACAAGACCGGCCGGAACGCCCCCGAGAAGCAGGCCATCGGCCGCGCCGTCGCCGAACTGGTCGCGGTCGGCGAGGTGGTCGGGCTCACCGGCGGTACCACCATCACCGAGGTGGCCCGCTCGCTCGCCGTCCGCGCGGACCTGGTGGGCGAGGGCGCCGGCGGGGCACCGGGGCAGCCCACGCTCACGGTGGTGACCAACGCCCTCAACATCGCCAACGAGCTGGTGATCCGGCCGCAGATCAAGATGGTGGTCACCGGCGGTGTGGCCAGGCCCCAGTCGTACGAGCTGACCGGTCCGCTGGCGAGCGGGGTGCTCGGCGAGATAACGCTGGACGTGGCCGTGCTCGGGGTCAACGCCATCGACACCGAGCGCGGCGCGTACGTGCACCACGAGGGCGAGGCCAGCATCAACCGGCTGCTCGCCCAGCAGGCCCAGCGCGTGGTGATCGCCGCCGACTCCTCGAAGATCGGCAAGCGGGCCTTCGCCCGGGTCTGCGACCTCTCCCTGGTCGACTTCCTGGTCACCGACCGGGGCATCTCGCCCGAGGCGTCCGCCCGATTCACGGAGGCCGGCGTCACGGTCGTCGCCGTCTGACCCCTCGCAGCACCCCACGGCGGGCCGCCGCGCACCGAGTGCGCGGCGGCCCGCCTTTCCGTGTGCGCTCAAACCGGTTCGATGTGCCGGACCGTGCATGAAGCGTGCACAACCAAGCACAACCACGCACGGATGGGTCGGTTCTGACGGGGGAACAGTGCGATCCGGAGCCGGTCCGTGAGCATCAACCGCCCCTTATGCGGCGATTGCCGGGTCTGGGACGCCCTGCGGTGCTGCGCGAAGCGACTTTTGCTTGCCCATAGATGTTCGTTACCTCTGCGAAACGAACAACTCTTGCCATACGGGCGCACGGTCGTGAACTATGTGCCTGTCGCCGCGAAGGAGCAGCGGCCGCACTTCCCGTAGTGCGCGCCGTCCTCCACGCATGCGGGACGTTCTCTCGCTCCATCAGCCCTGGAGGTGCCTGTGACGATGGCAAACACGCCGGTCACAGCTGCGCGGCCGCCCGTGCCGCAGCCCCGCGATCCGGAAGACGCGGACCGCCCCGCAGGGAGGAAGGGCAAGAAACACCGAATACGGCAGCCGCTCCGCCAGCGCCTGAAGCGGGACAAAGCACTTCTGCTCTTCTGCCTGCCCGGCGTGCTGTACTTCGCGCTCTTCTTCTACCTGCCGCTCGCGGGCAACGTCATCGCATTCCAGGACTACCAGCCGTTCCTGGGCTTCAAGCAGAGTCCGTTCGTCGGGATGGCGAACTTCACCGCGCTGCTGGCCGAGCCCGAATTCTGGAGCGCGGTGTCCAACACCCTCCAGATCACGGCGATCCAGCTCCTCCTGTACTTCCCGGCACCGATCGCCCTGGCGCTCCTGCTCAACTCGCTCATCAGCGAGAAGATCAAGCGGTTCATCCAGACCGTCGTCTACCTCCCGCACTTCCTGTCCTGGGTCGTCGTCGTCGCGATGTTCAAGCAGGTACTCGGCGGCGCCGGCTCGGTCACCACGCTGCTCATGGAGCACGGGGTCAGCATCGGCAACGTGATGACGGACCCCGGCACCTTCAAGTTCCTCATCACCGCGCAGGCCATCTGGAAGGACTGCGGCTGGGGCACGATCATCTTCCTGGCGTCCATCGCCTCGATCGACATGGGCCAGTACGAGTCGGCCGCCATGGACGGCGCCGGCTGGCTCCGCCGGATCTGGCACATCACCCTGCCGGGCATCCGGCCGGTCATCCTGATGCTGCTGATCCTGCGGCTCGGCGACATCCTCTCCGTCGGCTTCGAGCAGATCCTGCTCCAGCGCGACGCCGTCGGCCCGGACGCCGCCGAAGTCATGGACACCTACGTCTACTTCCACGGCGTCGTGGACGGCGACTGGGGCATGAGCACCGCCGCCGGACTGATGAAGGGCGTCATCGGATTCGCCCTCATCCTCGCCGCCAACAAGCTGGCCCACCGCTTCGGCGAGCAGGGAGTGTACCGATGAGCCAGTCCCTCGCGACCCGGCTGCGCGCCGCCCGGTCCGGTCCACGTCCCCGCAAGTCCGACGGCAGGCCGCCGTGGATGGAGCGCCCGCACTGGTACGGGCAGGGCGCCAAGGGCCTCGCGCTCGTCGTCCTCACCGTGATCGTGCTCTACCCGTTCGTCCTCGCCATCGGCACCAGCCTCGCCGGCCGCGAGGAGCTGAACGCCAACGGCGGTTACGTACTGATCCCGCACCACCCGACGCTGGAGGCCTACCGGGTCATCCTGTCCGGGGGCGTGGTCACCCGGGCGGCCGTGGTGTCCATCTTCATCACGCTGATCGGCACCGCGCTGAGCCTGGCCTGCACGGTGATGATCGCGTACGGCACCTCGCGCCCCGGCACGGTCCTCGCCAAGCCGATCCTGCTGCTCGTACTCGGCACGTTTCTCTTCGCGCCCGGCATCATCCCGACGTACCTGGCGGTCCAGCAGTTCCACATGCTGGATACGTACGCGTCACTGATCCTTCCGGTCCTGCTGAACGCCTTCAACATCGTCGTCGTCCGCTCCTTCTTCCAGAGCATTCCGGAAGAGCTGTACGACGCGGCGCGCATCGACGGCGCCGGCGAGGTCACGGTCCTCTTCCGGATCGTCCTGCCGCTGTCGAAGGCGGTCCTCGCCGTGGTCGGCCTGTTCTACGCCGTCGGGTACTGGAACAGCTTCTTCAACGCGGTGCTGTACCTCAACGACGCCGGCAAGTTCCCCATCCAGGTGATCCTGCGCAGCTACGTCCTCAACGGGCAGAGCATCAACGCCTCCGCCATGGGCGTCCACTCCATACCGCCCGCGACCTCGCTGCAGATGGCCGTCCTGATCATCGCGATCGTGCCCATCTTCTGCGTCTACCCCTTCCTGCAGAAGTTCTTCGTCAAGGGCGTCCTCACCGGGGCCATCAAGGGCTGAACCGCCCGCCCCGCACCACCGCCCCGCCCGCCACCCACTTCAAGGAGCCCCATGTCCACCCACCTCTCCCGACGCGGTTTCATGGGCGCCGCGGGAATCGCCGGCCTCACCGTCGCGGGCCTCTCGACCCTGAGCGCCTGCGGCAGCGGCGCCACGGTCAGCAAGGGCGGCGCCAAGGCGTCGGCCAAGCTGAAGCTCCCGACGTACGTGGCGGCCCAGACCGCCCCCGCCGACCTCGCGGGCAACGCGGCGGGCCTCGACGCCACCTACCTGCGCTACCCCAAGGACCTCACCAAGTCCGTGGCCAGGACGCCCGGCGACGGCAGCCGCATCACCGCCCTCACCGAGACGTTCACCACCCCCGCCCCGCCGCAGGGCAAGAACGCCTACTGGCAGGAGCTGAACAAGCGCCTGGGCGCCCGGTTCGACATGACGATCGTCGTGGACCAGGGCGTCGACGCCTACCTCACCAAGTTCAACGCCATGATGGCCGGCGGTGACATACCCGACCTCGTCTGGTTCCCGCCCAACCAGGGCATCCAGCGCGTCCCCGAGCTCCTGGACGCCAAGTTCCACGACCTCACCCCCCACCTCTCCGGCGACGCGGTCAAGGCGTACCCGAACCTGGCGAACCTGCCGACCACCGCCTGGAAGACCGCCGTCGTCAACGGCAGGATCCGCGGCGTCACCGTCGCCTACGGCTCCATGGGCCAGGTCTACGTCGTCAACCAGGACTTCTGGAAGCCGGTAGGCGGCGCCCACTTCACCAGCGCCGAGGACTTCCTCGCCAAGGGCAGGGAACTGCTGGACGCCAAGCGCAACAAGTACGTCCTGGAACCGGCGTACGTGAACCACATCGGCCAGTTCGCCCAGTGGTTCGGCGCCCCCGCCGCCTGGCGCCTCGAAGGCGGCAAGCTCACCCACCAGTACGAGACGGAGGAGTACCAGGAGGCCCTGGCCTTCGCAGTCAAGGTCGCCAAGGCCGGCCTCTTCTGGCCGGACCCCAACCTCAGCACCACCATGGAGAAGATGGCGCAGGGCTCCCTCGGCGCCTACGTCCAGTCCTTCCCCAGCTTCCTGGTCGACGCCAAGACGTACGACTTCCCGTTCGGCGTCATCGTGCCGTTCGCCGCCAAGGAAGGCGCCACGCCGCACTACAGCATGGGCTACGGCTCCGTCGGCTACACCGCGATCAACAAGAAGGCCGACGCGAAGCGCGTCAAGATGCTGCTGCGCGTCCTGGACTACCTGGCCGCCCCCTTCGGTACGGAGGAGCGCCTCTTCCTCGACAACGGCATCGAGGGCAAGCACTGGACCCGCACCGCCAAGGGCGACGTCAAGCTCACCCGCAAGGGCAACTCCGAGGCCGTCACCACCGCGATGCCGCTGGCCTTCCTCGCCGCCGGACCCGAGTACGTCTACCTGCCGGGCCAGGGCGAACTGGCCGGCAAGATCCACGGCTGGCAGCAGGACCTCCTCAAGATCGCCCAGTCCAACCCGACGAGCGGCCACTTCTCGGACACGTCCACCAGCAAGGGCGCCTCGCTCACCACCGCCATGAGCGACATCCAGCTGGACATCGTCGCCGGCCGCAAGCCGGTCTCCGCCTTCAAGGACCAGCTGCGCAAGTGGCGCTCCGGCGGCGGCGACAAGATGCGCGCCGAGTTCGAGGCCTCGCTCGCCGGTAAGTAGTCTCCGCCCGCACCACCCGTACCAACCGAAGGGACCCCCGTGTCAGACCTGCGACTCGGCGTCATCGGGCTCGGCCTGCGCCGGTCCATCGCGATGTCGGCCCACCACCCCGGCCAGGGATCGGCGATCACCGCCGTCTGCGACCTCGACCCGGAGGTGCGCCGGCGCGAGGCCGAACGCTTCGGCGCCGAGATCGCGGTCGAGGACTACAAGCTGCTCCTCGGCCGGGACGACCTGGACGCGATCATCGTCGCCACCCCGGACGACACCCACGAGGTCATCGCCATCGACGCCCTGCGCGCGGGCAAGGCCGTCTTCGTCGAGAAGCCCCTCGGCATCACCGTCGAGAGCTGCGACAACATCCTGCGCGCCGCGTACGAGACCGGCTCCCGGCTCTACGTCGGCCACAACATGCGCCACATGGGCGTCGTCCGCCTGATGCGCGACATCATCGCGCGCGGCGACATCGGCGAGCCCAAGGCCGTCTGGGTACGCCACTTCGTGGGCTACGGCGGCGACTACTACTTCAAGGACTGGCACGCCGACCGCACCCGCACCACCGGTCTGCTCCTCCAGAAGGCCGCGCACGACATCGACGTGCTGCACTGGCTGGCGGGCGGCTACACCCAGCGCGTCAACGCGCTGGGCGACCTGCTCGTCTACGGCAACCTGCCCCGCCGCGAGCCCGACACCCCGCGCCCCGAGAACTGGCTGCGCGAGTTCGACTGGCCGCCGACGGCCCGCAAGGACCTGCATCACATCGTGGACGTCGAGGACGTCTCGGTGATGAACATGCAGCTCGACAACGGGGTCGTGGCCGCCTACCAGCAGTGCCACTTCACCCCCGACTACTGGCGCAACTACACCGTCATCGGCACCGAGGGCCGGCTGGAGAACTTCGGCGACGGCCCCGGCGACGAGGTCAAGGTCTGGAACACCGGCCCCAGCGGCTACCGCGCCGACGCCGACATCACCTACCGGGTGCCCGAGGCCAAGGGCTCCCACGGCGGCGGCGACGGCCGGATCATGGAGGAGTTCTGCCGGTTCGTGCGCGACGGGGGAGTCACCGACACCTCCCCGGTCGCCGCCCGGATGAGCGTCGCCGCCGGCGTCCTCGCGACCCGCTCCCTGCGCGAGGGCGGTGCGCCCCACGAGGTGCCGGCCCTCGACCCCGAGCTGATCGCGTACTTCGAGCGCGGTCAGGTCCGTTCCTGAGGATCTGACCGGGAAAGACCGGCCCAGGGCCGCACGGCCCCGGGCCGAGGCCCCCTTCCCCCCATCAGAAGCAGGTGCACCGCATGAGACTGCGCCACTTGTTCAGCACGCTCACCGCATCCGCCGCAGCAGCCGCGCTCGCGCTGCTCGGCACCGCACCCCCCACCCAGGCCGCGGAGCTCGGCACGACTCCCGGCACCTACACCAACTACTCCTTCTCCGGCGCCCCGGTCCTGACCGACGTCACCTGGTCCACCACCGTCCAGCACGACCCCGGCTACCGGGCCAACGTCTTCTGGAGCCACCAGTTCGGCTTCGACAAGGGCAACGGCGCCTACCTCGGAATGCAGTCCAACGGCGGCTCGAAGCGGACGCTCCTGTTCTCCGTCTGGGACGTCTCCGAGGCGAAGGCCGGCTCGACGGGCAGCTGGTGCCAGTCCTTCGGCGGCGAGGGCGAGGGCATGAGCTGCCGGATGAACCTCGACTGGACCGCCGGCCACCGCTACACCTTCACGGTCGCAGCCGAGGGCGGCGGCTGGTTCGGCGCCACCGTCGCGGACACCGCCACCGGCGCCTCGTACGAACTCGGCTCCATCAAGACCCCGGCCACCGCCATCTCACCCGGCGGCATGGTCGACTGGACCGAGTACTTCGAGTGGAACGACCCCCGCGCCACCTGCTACGACCAGCCGTTCAGCGACGCCCGGTTCGGGGTGCCGACGGGCAACGGCGGTACGGTCACCGCCTCGGTCTCGGGGACGTCCGACAGCGGCAACGCCTGCGCGCCGATGACCCGGACCGACGTCTCGGCCGGTGCGACGGTGCAGAACCTCGCGGTCGGCAACTCGGTGCGCGGCGCGGTGACCGGGCAGGCCGGAAAGTGCCTGGACGCCTCCGGGGGCGTCGCCGACGGCGTGGTGGCCGATCTCTACCGCTGCTCGGGCGGCGCGAACCAGGCCTGGGTGCGGGCGGCCGACGGCTCGCTGCGACTGCCGTCCGACTACTGCCTGACCGCCGACGGCACGGGCAACGGCGCGGCGGTGCGCGTGCGCGACTGCGCCGGTACGGGGACGGGCGGCGCCGTCACGGACGCGGCCCGGCAGTGGACGTACAGCACGAGTGCGCACACCCTCGTCAACAGGGCGTCGGGCCGCTGCCTGGACGTCCCGGGCGGTGACACCACGGACGGCACCGCGCTCGTGGTGTGGGACTGCGCGGGCGGCGCCAACCAGCAGTGGAACGTGCCCGCCACCTTCTAGGCGCATCTGAGCCACGGGCCCCCGGCACACCGCTTCAAGCGGCCGTGCCGGGGGCCCGTGGGGTCTGTTTTCGGCCATGCTCAGTGGGTAATCGACGCCTTCCGGTTTGACGGTGCCCCCTTCCGTACCGGTGACGGAGCCGGATTGGTTCGGGCTGGTATACCCGCTTGAACCGGAAGATTCCGTACGGGGACGGTCGCGCATGCTCTCGTACGGTCACTGCTCGTACACCCCCATGACCGGTCAAGGGCTGTTTCAAGCCAAAGGCGGGACCGGATGTCCAGGTTCGAACGCGCGACCGGAAAGGGGTCGGCATAATCGCGTCCATGTCGATCACAGGTGGGGATGTCGTTGACCTTGGCAGGGGCCTTTACGCATGGCTCCCGCCGAAGCGTGGCTGGGGGCTGGCCAACTGCGGCCTGCTCGTCTCGCCCCGCGGCGCACTGTGGATCGACACCCCGTACGACCCGGTGCTCGCCGGACAGTTCCTCGCCGAGTCCGGAAAGCGGCTGCCCGACGGCGTCACCATCGACCGGGTCATCGTCACCCACGCCAACGGCGACCACTTCTGGGGCGCGGGCGTGCTCCCGGACGCCGAGATCATCGTCACGCGCGAGGCCAGGGAGCACATCCACTACGAGCCCACGCCGCAGCAGCAGCACGCCCTCGTCATCGGCGGCGACCCGGCCACCCCGCTCGGCTCCTACCTCGCCCGGCACTTCGGCCCGTTCGACTGGTCACAGACCGAACCGGTCCGGCCCACCACCTACTTCACGGGCGAGCTCGAACTGACCCTCGGCGACTACCCGGTGCAGATCACCTCGCTCGCACCCGCCCACACCACCGGCGACCTGATGGTCCACCTGCCCGCCCAGGGCGTGGTGTTCAGCGGCGACATCGTCTTCGCGTCGTCCCCGGAACAGCCCGGCGACCACCCGTGCCACTGGGAAGGCCCGCTGAGCAACGTCATCGCGGCCTGCGAACAGGTACTCGCCACCGGCGCCGAGACCATCGTCCCGGGCCACGGACCCGTCATCGACCGGGCCGGTGTCCGCGAGCACATCGCGTACCTGGAGTACATCCGCGAGCGCTCCCACGCCCTCCACGCCGCCGGCGTCCCCTCCATCGACGCCGCCCGGCAGATCATCGCCGAGGGCCGCTACCCCGCACTCGGGCTCCCCGAACGGCTCGTGATCACCATCGGCAGCGAGTACCGGCAGCTCGACGGCTCCGAACGACCCAGTGTGGTCCAGGTCATCACCGACGTGGCCACGGTCGCACAGGAAGTGGAGCAGGCCGGTGAAACGGCAGGCAGCGCCGGCTGACCTCCCGGTCCGCCGCGCGCACCGGAGGACCGACCCGACGACAGAAACGCGGTAACGACATGGCATGGATCGTCACAGTGATCGCCGTCGTCGCCGCGGTGGCGGGGTTCACCCGCGCGTACCGGACCGGCCTCTCCGAGCAGCAGGCCGTCACCCGCGCCGAACTCGCCGAGCGCCAGGCCAAGGCCGCCGAGGCCCGCACGGCCGCCCTCCTCGACGAGATCCGGCAGCTCGCGCGCAGACGGATACCCGCCGCCGCCCTCGCCCTCTCCCACCCCAGCGCCACCGTCCCCGGACTGCGCGAGGCGGCCGAGGTCGACGGCGGCGCCGCCCTCCTGCTCACCGAGGCCGTCCAGGCCGCGCGGACCGCCGTGCTGGAGGAACGCGGACGCGTCGACGCGGCGGCCCGCGCCGCGATGCGCGGCACCTCCGCCAAGATCCAGTCGCTGCTCAACCAGTCCCAGCAACTGCTGCACGAGCTCCAGCACGAGTACGACGACCCGCGCATCCTCCAGCTCGACTTCCGCAACGAACTCGCCCTGCGCCGCACCCAGTCCACCGCCGTGCTCTGCGACGCCTGGCCCGGCCTCGCCCGGCAGAACTCGCCGCTCGTCGAAATCGTCCTCGGCGCCCAGTCACGCGTCGCCGGCTACGAACGGATCAAGGTCGCCAACCACCTGCGCGACGAACGCCTCGCGCTCGCCGCCCGGGCCGCCGAACCCCTCGCCATCGCCCTGGCCGAACTCCTCGCCAACGCCACCGCGTACTCCCACCCCGACACCGACGTGCAGGTCACCGTCCAGCAGAGCGGCGGCCGAGGCGCCTTCCTGGTCGTCGACGACGCCGGCATCGGCATGGACGAGGACGCGCTCGAACGCGCCCGCGCCCTCCTCGCCGGCCCCGCCGATGTGCTGCTCACCGAACTCGGCGACCCGCCCCAGACGGGCTTCGCGGTCGTCGGCCGGCTCGTCGTGCAGTACGGCTTCGACTGCCACATCGAGGCGTCCCCGTTCGGCGGCATGCGCACCATCCTGCGGGTCCCCGCCCACCTCCTGACCGTGCTCGACGAGGACCGCGACCTCTCCGCCCTCGCCCCCGCGCCCGTGTCCGCCGCCGCCCCCGCACAGCCCGCCGCCCCGGCCGGAGCGGCCACCACGGCCGCCACCGAGCCCGCCGCACTGCCCAGCCGCCGCCGTCGCGCACCACGCCGCACCCCCGCCGCGGCGCCCGCGGCCCGGGCCGCCGAGCCGTCCGCCGGACAGCTGTCCCGTACACCGGAAGCGGCAGGGGCTTCCTGGGCGGCCCTCCAGCAGGGCACCCTCAACGGCAGGAGCGTCACCGGGCGGCACCCCGCACCGGACACCGGCGCCCGCGACCACCAGGACGACCAAGGAGACGACGAGAAGTGAGCGCCCCCAGCCCGAACTCAGGCGACCTCGCATGGGTGCTGACCCCGCTGCTGGAACTGCCCGGAGTCCAGCACGCCGTGGTCGCCACCGGCGACGGCCTCGTCGAAGGAGCCTCGCCCGGCCTCGACCGGGCCTCCGGCGAACGGGTCGCCGCGATGACGGCCACCCTGCACGCCGCCGCCCGCGCCTTCACCACCGCCTTCACCGACGTCGAGACCCCCCAACTGGCCCAGACCGTCGTCGAATCGGACCTGGGCTTCGCCATCGTCGTACCGGCCGGCCGCAACACCACCCTCGCCCTGTTCGCCGAACCCGGCGCCAAACTCGGCGACATCGCCTACCAGATGCAGGTCCAGGTCACCGCGCTCACCCGGGCGATGCACGCACCCACCCGGCAGCCGGACACCGCCGCCCGGCCATGACCCCCGGCCCAGCACGCCGTCTGATCCCCGCCTACCTGGTCACCGGCGGCCGGCCCCGCCCCGCCGGCCCCGCGCTCGACCGGCTCGCCGTACTCGTACGCACCGACGCGCCCGTACCCGACGACGCCGGAACACAGGCACGCCGGCTCTGCGCCCTGCTGGAACCGGGCGCCCTCACCGTCGTCGAGTGCGCGGCCCACCTGGACCTGCCGGTCAGCGCCACCGTCTTCCTGGCCACGGACCTCGCGGCCACCGGACTACTGCTCATCCGACCGCCGATACCCAGTGCCGGGCAGATCGACAGGTCGCTCGTCGAGAGGCTGCTCGTTGGACTCCGCTCCCTCCCCTGACCGGACCGGCGTCGGCTACCTGCCCGCCGCCGCCCGGACCCTGATGAAACTCGTCGTCACGGGTCCCTTCGGCGTGGGCAAGACGACCCTGATCCGTACGCTCTCAGAGATCGCCACCCTCCACACCGAGGAGGCGATGACCCAGTCCAGCACCCGGATCGACTCCACCGCCGGACTCCCCGAGAAGACCACCACCACGGTCGCCATCGACTTCGGCCGCCTGACCGTCCCCGACGACCTCGTCCTCTACATGTTCGGCACGCCCGGCCAGGAGCGGTTCCTGCCGCTGTGGGAGGACATCGCCCGCGGCGCGCTCGGCGCCCTCGTCCTCGTCGACACCCGCCGGCTCGCCGACTCCTTCGCCGTGATGGACATGGTCGAGGAGCAGGGACTGCCGTACGCGGTCGCGGTGAACCGTTTCCCCGACGCGCCCGCGCACAGCGACGAGATCCTGCGCAAGCACCTCGATCTCGACGACACCACCCCGCTGATCCAGTGCGACGCGCGCGAACGCCGCGGCAGCATCGACGCCCTGATCGCACTCGCCGAACACGTGCTGACCCGCATGCCGCAGCCCGAGGACGCCTCATGACCACGTACGCACCGCCGCCGCAGCCCCTCGCGCTGTTCGGCCCGGCCTTCGCGGCCGACCCCCAGGGCCACTACCGCGCCCTGCGCGAGCACGGCCCGCTCGCACCGGTGCGGATCGCCCCCGACATCGACGCGATGCTCGTCACGGACTACCAGGCCGCCATCGACCTGCTGCGCGACACCCACACCTTCAGCAAGGACCCCCGCGCCTGGCAGGCCACCGTCCCGCCCGACTCGCCGGTGCTGCCCGTCCTCGGCCACCGTCCCACCGCGCTGTTCAGCGACGGCGCGGTGCACGCCCGCTACCGCCAGGCCATCAACGACAGCCTCGCCCTCATCGAACCGCACGTCCTGCGCGCCGAGGTGGCCCGCGTCGCCCGCCAGCTCATCGGCCGGTTCGCCGGCACCGGCAGCGGCGACCTCATCGCCCAGTACGCCCGCCGGCTCCCGATGCACATCTTCGTCACCTGGTTCGGCGCCGACCCCGGGGACGGCGACCGCATCGTCGACGGCGTCGCCGGAATGATGAACTCCGCCGCGGACGCCGCCGCCGCGTACGCCGACCTCGTCGACGTCGTCACCCGCCTCGTCGCCGAACGGCGGGCCAGACCGCGCCGCGACCTCACCTCGTACTTCCTCGCCCACCCGGCCGGCCTCGACAACGACGAGACGGTACGCCAGATCACCCTCGTCATGAGCGCGGGCAACGACCCGATGACCAACCTCATCGGCAACGCCACCCTCCACATGCTCACCGACGAGCGCTACGCCGGCTCCCTGCACGGCGGCGCGATGACCGCCCACGAGGCGATCAACGAGGTGCTGTGGCGGGACCCGCCGCTCGCCAACCTCGCCGCCCACTACCCGCGCCACGACACCGAGTTCCACGGGGTGCGGCTGCGCGCCGGACAGCTCGTCCTCGTCTCGTACGCCGCCGCCAACACGCAGTCCGCCCCGCCCGTCTCCGACGACGGCGTACGGTCCGGGGCCGGGGCCCACCTCGCCTGGTCGGCGGGGCCCCACCGCTGCCCCGCCAAGCAGCCGGCCCTGCTCATCGCGATGACCGCCATCGAACAGCTCACCAGCCTCCTGTGCGACGCGGAGCTGGCCGTCCCGGCGGAAGAACTGCTGTGGCGGCCCGGCCCGTTCCACCGCGCGCTGGCACACCTCCCGATCCGTTTCACCCCGCTGGACGCCGGCACCGCCCCGAACCGGCCCGTCACGGTCGCGGACCCCTCGGACGTGATTCCGGCGGGCGCGATCGATTCCTGAGCCGTGTCGCTCGTAGGCCGAACGGGTGAGCCGGGGGACAATCGCCCGATGAACAGTGAGCGCAGCCGGCACAACGCCGACCGACGTGCGGACGGGGTGGTCCGGTGAGCAGGTACGACAGGTACGACGTCACGGACGAGCAGTGGGAGGGGCTGGCCCAGGTCGTACCGCTGCGCAGCCGCAACGAGTGGCCCTCCAGGGTGGATCACCGCACCGTCCAGGACGAGCCGGAGGCCGCCGAGCAGCGGCGCATGGTGGTGTTGCGGGTGCAGGTCTTCGCCGACGCCCGCGAGGTCGCCGAATACCTGGTGGCCCAGGTGCCGGTGCTGCTCGACCTGACCAGCGCCGAAGGCGATGTGGCCAAGCGCATCCTGGACTTCACCAGCGGTGTCGTTTTCGGCCTCGGCAGCGGAATGCACCGGGTGGACCGCAACGTCTTCCTCCTGTCGCCCGTCGGCATGGAGGTCGAGGGCGTCACGGCGGCCGGGGTGCCGGGAGCGTAGGAGACCGGTGACCGAACTCGACGTACGGACCCTCCAGGAGCGGCTGGCCGGCTTCGCGGCCGCGCGCCACTGGGGGCCGTACCACACCCCGAAGAACCTGGCCGCGGCGCTGAGCGTGGAGGCCGCCGAACTCCTGGAGATCTTCCAGTGGCTGACCCCCGAGCAGTCGGCGCGGGTCATGGAGGACCCGGCGACGGCGCCCAGGGTCGCCGACGAGGTCGCGGACGTGCTCGCGTACCTCCTCCAGTTCTGCGAAGCGCTGGGGATCGACGTCCTGGCGGCGCTCGCGGCCAAGATCGAACGCAACGAGTCGCGCTTCCCGGTCCCGGAATCCGCCTCCGGCCCCGCGCCGGGACCGGCCCACGGATCAACGAACGGCCAAGATCGTCACTCTTCGGAGTGATCGACTTGTCCACACTCGATTGAGTGTCCACAGATTTCCGAAATCCTCTGGCGTTCCGGTGCGGCCACCCTCACTGTGGGTAGTGAATGTGGTGAGCGGGTTTTCGCGGTCGAACGGGGGAAGACGATGGAAGCGGAGCGGCTGGTAACGGTCATCAGGCAGGCGCTGGCGGAGAGCCGGGGCACACCGGACATCATCGCCGAGGCGTGGCAGGCCCAGGCCCTGGCTCAGGCGGTCGGCAGCCGGCTGGCGGCGAGCGGTCCCAAGGCGTTACGGGGCGAGGCGAGCGCCCTGAGCGAGATCGGCGGCAGGAGCAGCGGCGCGCTGGACCACCCGGCGGCCCGCGCGGGGGTCGCCCGGGCGGCGCGGCTGACCGAAGTGGCCGATCCCCGCGCGGCCCTGACGGGTCTGGCCGCGCTGCTCGGAGAGGTCGGCATAGCCCTGGTCGGGGTGGCCTGCGAGACCGATGAGCAGAGCCTGTACTGGCAGTGCATGGAGGCGATCGACGCCGCCGACGAGTCCACGGACCGGGTGCGCGGCATGCTCCGCCTGCTCGACGAGCGGGAGCGCGAGCAGCGGGAGGACCGGGAGCGCGCCAGGGAGCGGGACGGCCCGCACGGGGTACTGCACGATCCGGTCGGCCCGGTGACCGGCATTCAGTGAGCGCTGCCCGGCGGACGCGGCGACGCGGAAGGGGTCGGGGAGGGATGCGCGGGCCGCGCGGGTGCAGGATGGAGGCATGGATCTTCGCATTTTCACCGAGCCCCAGCAGGGCGCCGGCTACGACACCCTCCTCACCGTCGCCAAGGCCACGGAGGACCTCGGCTTCGACGCCTTCTACCGCTCCGACCACTATCTGCGGATGGGGCAGGGCGACGGCCTGCCCGGTCCGACGGACGCCTGGATCACGCTGGCCGGGCTGGCCCGCGAGACGAAGCGCATCCGCCTCGGCACGCTGATGACGGCGGGCACGTTCCGGCTCCCCGGCGTCCTCGCCATCCAGGTGGCACAGGTCGACCAGATGTCCGGGGGCCGGGTCGAACTGGGCCTGGGCGCAGGCTGGTTCGAGGAGGAGCACAAGGCGTACGGCATCCCCTTCCCGAAGGAGAAGTTCGGCCGCCTGGAGGAGCAGCTCGCGATCGTCACGGGGCTGTGGGCGACCGAGGTCGGCAAGACGTTCAGCTACGACGGCACGTACTACCAGCTGACGGACTCGCCCGCCCTGCCCAAGCCGGCGCAGGCCAAGGTCCCGGTGCTGATCGGCGGGCACGGCGCGAAGCGCACGCCGCGCCTCGCCGCTCAGTACGCCGACGAGTTCAATATCCCCTTCGCCGGCCTGGAGGACTCCGAGAAGCAGTTCGGCCGGGTCCGGGAGGCGGCCGAGGCGGCGGGCCGCAAGCCGGACGACCTGGTGTACTCCAACGCGCTGGTCGTCTGCGTCGGCCGGGACGACGCGGAGGTCGCGCGCCGGGCCGCCGTCATCGGCCGGGACGTGGCCGAGCTGAAGGCCAACGGGCTCGCGGGGTCGCCCGCCGAGGTGGTCGACAAGATCGGCCGGTACGCGGCGATCGGGGCGTCGCGCATCTACCTCCAGGTGCTCGACCTGGACGACCTGGACCAGCTGGAGCTGATCTCGTCCCAGGTCCAGTCCCAGCTGAGCTGAGAACGGAGTCGCGATGACGCCTGGGCCGGGCCGCCCCCTCGCCGCGGCGCTCGCCGAGGGCACGGTCCTGCTGGACGGCGGGCTCTCCAACCAGTTGGAGGCGCAGGGCTGCGATCTGTCCGACGCGCTGTGGTCCGCCCGGCTGCTCGCCGACGGGCCCGGACAGATCGAGGCGGCCCACACGGCGTATGTGCGGGCGGGCGCCCAGGTGCTCATCACGGCCAGTTATCAGGCGAGCTTCGAGGGGTTCGCGCGGCGCGGGATCGGAAGGGAGGGGGCGGCCGGGCTGTTCGCCCGCAGCGTCGAACTGGCCCGGCGGGCGGCCGGCGCGGTGGACCGGGACGTCTGGGTGGCGGCGTCCGTCGGGCCGTACGGGGCGGTGACGGCGGACGGCGCGGAGTACCGGGGCCGTTACGGGCTCACGGTCGGTGAGCTGGAACGCTTCCACCGCCCCAGGATCGAGGCGCTGGCCGCCGCAGGGCCGGACGCGCTGGCCCTGGAGACGGTGCCGGACATGGACGAGGCGCGGGCGCTGCTGCGGGTGGCGGGCGAGTACGGCCTGCCGGTCTGGCTCTCCTACACCGTGTCCGGGGGCCGGACCCGGGCCGGGCAGCCGCTGGACGAGGCGTTCGGCCTGGCGCGGGGGCGCGACGAGGTGATCGCGGTCGGCGTCAACTGCTGCGACCCCGCCGAGGCGGAGACCGCCGTGCGGGCGGCGGTGGAGGCGACGGGCAGGCCTGCCGTGGCCTACCCGAACAGCGGCGAGCACTGGGACGCGGCGTCCGGCAGCTGGACCGGGGGCGCCACGTTCGACCCCGGGCGGGTGGAGGCGTGGCAGCGGGCCGGCGCCCGACTCGTCGGCGGCTGCTGCCGGGTCGGGCCGGCGGAGATCGGGGAGATCGCGGGGGGCGACAGGGGGGCCGGATGACGCGGCGGTGAGAGGCGGCCGGGGGCGGGATTCACGGCTACGGAGGGCCCTACCGGCGCACAGAAGGCCGCGCCGGGCATCCCGAGCACCCGGAGCGGTTTTCTGCGTCCAGGGAGAGCGGCGGAGACCCAATGACCGCCCTATGCGGCTATGGGTGGCTCCTGGTCGTGCGCCCGGTGCGGCTGCTCAGGCTTCTTGAAGCGCTGCCAGGCGTCGCGTGCTCGCCCGGCGGAGTCGATCACGTCCGGAACCTGGTCCAGCAGCCCCTTTACTGCAAAAAGCAGCACGGAAGCCACGCCAGCGATGGCGAGAATGATGATGGCGGTGCCGTCCACCGATCCTTACCTTCCCTGTCATGGGTCGGAATCGGTGGCGTAGGCAGCCTCGATCCGTCCCTTTCGGTCGGGACCGAGACACCTACGCTGATGCGGCGCGTAAATGTTCTCGGGTGGGCCGACGTGCGGCCCGGGTTGTGCAGTCGTGCGGTCTTGCCCTACCCACCAACCCGGAGTCATGACTGACATCATCGACACGGCGGCTGCGAAATGCACCGTGCCCAGTCACTTAGGCTGGTTTGTCCTGCCCTCCCGTTATCAACCCGGGGCGCACAGACGCGCGGAGCAACTTGCCCACTGCTACTGATAGTAGCGCACGACATGCACAAGCGCCCCGAAGTCAACTTGCCGATTTCGGGGTGCTGTTGTGTACGGCTGAACTACCTGACCAGCTTGACGCGTTCCAGCGGCACGTCCCACTCGATGCCGCCACCCTCCGGACGCATGAACGCCTGTCGGCTGACCACCTTGTTGCCCTCCTTGGTGCGCTCCTCGATCACGCCGATCAGGTTGCCCGTGCGTCCCGAGATGGTGTCCATCACCAACGTGCCAGCCGGGTACGGCAGTTTGCCGTGGCTGAGCATCGTCGGTGACTTCTCGAAGGTGTTCACTCCTGGCCTCCTCGTTGCAGAGCCACCGCGAGGCGAGCGGCCACGTCGGCGCGAACTCGCCCCAGCTCCACCAGCCGCAGTTGTGGGGAAGCAGCGTCAACGGCAAGGGAGGGGAGGGCGATTCCGGCATCGGCCAGCGCTGACCTTAGGGACTCCATCGCCGTGAATGGATCGATGTCCTGCTGTTCTTTGGTCGCCATGAACCGGACGCTAGAAGTTGGTAGTTGTCCGGCGGTACGCTGTTTTCTCGAATTTGCTCCACACTGCGTCAACCTTGCTGATATTTTCTCCTGGACCCTGCCTGACCCCGTAGAACCGCGCACCGCCCCCGGTTCATGCTGTTGGATCAAGCCCCCTGGAAGGGAGAGAGTCCATGGCTCGTCAGCTTCGCTTTACCGGCACAGACAGCAAGGTCGACGGCTGCCCCGCCCTGCACACGGACGAGGGAACCGGCGAGATCATCGTTCAAGGCACGCCCGTCACTGACCCCGCAGACCTCGCGCAGCTCAAGCACTTCGGGCCGGACGATGCAGCGGTGGCCGTGCCGCGCGAACTGCTTGTGAACTGGGGGCCGAAGGAGATGGAGCGGGTGCCCGAGATGGTCGACCGGGCCACCTTCCGCCGCTTATTCGAGACCTTCAAGCACACCGCCTGGCGGCTGGAGACCCGACGCGGCTACGCCTCGGACCGGGAGGACCCTGACTTTCAGGCCTTCCTCGCCACCGGCTCCTCGCCCTGCGACCCCAACGAGCCCTGGTTCGTCAACATCAAGGCCCAGGCCGAGGCAGGCAAGCGCGTCGGACGTGTGCGCCTGGCCGACCGCCCGATGACCACCGAACAGCGGTTCTTGCTCGACTACGCCCGGCACAACGCGGCGGTCGGCGAGGACATCCGTTACCTGTGGCGCGAGGACGCCGCCGACCTGCCCGCCGAAGACTTCTGGATCTTCGACTCACGGATCGTCGCCGTCCTGCACTTCGATGACGCCGACAACATTACGGACATCGAGCTGATCACAGAACCGGCCGAGGTCGTTCGCTACGCCATTGTGCGTGACGCGGCAATGCACCACGCTGTGCCGTTCGACCAGTTCGCCGCGACCGAATGACGTGCGACCGGTGAGCACCGATTATCAGCAAGCCAGGGTGGCCCTGGGCGCGCGACTGCGCGAACTGCGGTTCACCTGTCCTGGTGGTCGGCTCACCGGTCAGCAGCTCGCCCAGCGGCTCGGCTGGCAGGGCTCCAAGGTCAGCAAGCTGGAGAACGGCAAACAGACCGCCAGCCCCGAGGACCTGAGGGCGTGGGCCGACGCGACCGAGCAGCCGGGCGTGTACGCCGAGCTTGCCGCCCGGCTGGAGGGGTTCGAGTCCCACATCAGGTCATGGCGTCGAGCGCTGGCGAACGGCTTCAAGCCGCAGCACGAGGGGTTGAGTGCGGAGATCGACCGCACCTCGAAAATGTGGATCTGGGAAGAGTCGGTGATCCCCGGTCTGTTGCAGACCCCCGAGTACGCGCGCCACGTCATTCAGCGCTATTCCGAGCTGCTGGGCGGAGCCAGCGACGTTGAGGCCGCCGTGCGCTCCCGGGCGCAGCGGCAAGAGTGGCTGTACCGCCCTGGCCGCAAGCTGCACGTCCTGATATGGGAAGCCGCGTTGAGGTCGCTGATCTGCCCGCCCTCCGTGCTGGCCGCTCAGCTCGACCGCCTTACCGGGATGCTCGGCATGAACACGGTGGAGCTGGGCGTCATCCCGTTCACGGCCTCTGTCAAGATCGTGCCCGCCAACGGCTTCTGGGTCCTCGATGACCGCCTGGTGGTCGCGGAGGACTGGCACGCCGAGATGTGGTTGGACGACGCCGACAACATCGGCTTGTACTCGAAGGTCTGGGCCACCCTGCGCGAGTCGGCCGTGTACGGAGCCGACGCCCACAACGTCATCAATGCCGCTCGCCGTGCGCTGAGCCTGCGTTGACGGGTCGGCTGGAGTGAGTCACAGCACGCCGAGCGAACTCATTATCAACAGGCACAACGTCAGCGACCGCCCGGCTCCCCTGAGGAGCCCCACATGTACCGCATCAACTGGCGCGCTCCGGCTGGCCACGCGGCGATGGCCAAGACCTACGACGCCGACACCGTCCGTCACCTCGTCAGCAACGCAATCGAGGCCAACCCCGAGCTTCACAACCTGGGGGTCCGCCAGCTCGTTACCTGTCCGATCGTCCTGGATCACATCTGGGCCGACGTGACCGCCGCATTCGTCTGACACGAATGAGCCCGGTCGAGGTGGCACCCCCGACCGGGCCGAAGTGCTGAGAGAAAGCGAAGCCCAGTGTGAACAAGCAAAACACAGCCATCGCCACGGGTGTAATCGAGCGGGTGACGTCCGGCGGTCAGCTCCGAGCGGTGGCCTATGCCCGCGTCTCGACCGAGGACCAGGCCAAGGGCTACGGCGTCCAGTACTCGACCAAGAAGATCCTGCGCCACATCGAGCGCAAGGGCTGGCGGCACGTCGGCACCTTCTGTGACGAGGGCATCAGCGGCAGCTTTGAGGCGCACCAGCGCGAAGACCTCAACAAGGTGATGGAGCTGGCCCGGGAGAAGCCCAAGCCGTTCGACATCGTCGTCGTTAATGAGGGCCGCGCCATCGGGCGGACCGGTCGCGCCTTCTGGCGGTGGGTCTGGGAACTCGAAGACATGGGCATCTACGTCGGCGTTGTCCAGGACGACTACGACAACACCACGGTCGAGGGCCGCAAAAAGATGCGCCGTGACGCCGACTACGCCGAGACCGAGTGGGAGACCATCCGGCAGCGCACCCAAGGCGGGTTGCAGGAGAAGGCCGAGGAGGGTGGTTGGGTCGGCGGTCCGCCCCCGTACGGCTATGAGATCGAGGACCAGGGCAAGAAGGGTCTTTCCCGGCTCATCCAGTGCGCGGCTGAGGTCAAGGTGCTGCGCCGTGCCCGTGAGCTGCTGGTCGAGTTCCGGCTGACCATGCGCCAGACCGCTGCGCGTCTGAACGCCGAGGGTCTGTTCACCCGCTCCGGCAAGCCGTGGTCGCATCAGAACCTGCGCGCCCGGCTGATGTCCACCGCAGTCCTCGAAGCGGTCTTCATCTTCCGCAACACCAAGGTGAAGAACGGCCGGGGGCCGAAGCTCGACCGGAACGGCCAGCCGCTCTACGGCGAAACCGTCCGCATCGAGCTTGACCCGATCTTCACGCCGGGAGAGGTGGCCGACCTGAAGGCCGCCGTGGGCGAACCCTCGGGCAAGCCAAAGGGGCAATCCGGGGTCTATCCGCTGTCGCGTCGGGTGCACGCCCAGTGCGGCAAGCACTACATCGGCGGCAAGCGTCACAAGGGGCCCGGTCGCTGGTATCGCTGCAAGGGCCGGCAGGAGGAGTACGCTCACGCGCCGACGTGCGACGATCCGCAGATTCCCGCCAACGAGCTTGAGGCCGCAGTCTGGGCCGAGGTCGTCAGCCTTCTCGGTGACCCTGACCAGCTCCGGGTGATGGCGGCTGAGTGGGTGGGGATGGCCGACACGGACCAGGATGCGCAGCGCGCCCGGGTGGCCGACCTCAATCAGCAGGTGGCCGACCGTGAGAAGGCCATGACCGAGACCCTGACCACGTATGCCAAGCTGAACGTGCCCGCCTCCACGATCAAGGAGGTCGTCACGACGCTGACCGGGGAACTGGAACAGCTCAAGGAGATGCGCGACGAGGCGCAGCGCTGGATGGACGAGACCCAGGCCGCCGAGCAGCGTGCGAACGACCTCGCAGCGCTGGCCGAGCTGGCGCGCACTCGGCTGGCCGACATGACGCCCGAGGAACAGGGCGAGATCCTCGCGTTGCTGGACGTGCACGTCACGGTCACGGGGCCGATGCCCGAGCGCAAGACCAACAAGGGGTGCACGCTCACCAAGTGGTTCGCCGAGTCGGGGCGGCTGGTGCCACCGCCGCTGACCGACGAGGTGTGGGCCCTGGTGGAACCAGTCGTAAAGGCGTGGGAGCCGCCGAACCATCGGCTGATCGACGGCCGCGCGGTGGTCGACGGCATCCTGTTCAAGGCGCGCACCGGGTGCGGGTGGTATGGCATCGAGGTCTCGGGCGATGTCCTCTGGAAGACCGTGCACACTCGGTTCAACCGCTGGCTCCGCGCTGGCGTCTGGGACGAGATCATGAAGGCGATTCCGAGCGAGGGCACGTTTCCGGCGGGGATGCCTGTGCTGCCGCCGTTCAAGATTGAGGGCCGGGTGGACCCGCGCATCCTGCCCATTCGGCACGAGGAGCCGACCCGGGAAACTCCCATGGTGGCGGACGGGAACGCGCTGTAGGTCCCCGGCAACCACGAGAACAAGCTCGGCCGCTACCTCAAGGGCCGCAAGGTCCAGCTCACCCACGGACTCGCCGAGACCGTCGAGCAGCTGGAGCGGGAGGACGCGAAGGACCCGGAGTTCCGCAAGCGGGTCGCGGAGTTCATCGACGGGCTCGTCAGCCACTACGTGCTGGACGACGGACGCCTCGTCGTCTGCCACGCCGGGCTGCCCGAGAAATACCACGGACGCACCTCGGGGCGGGTCCGCTCGCACGCGCTGTACGGGGAGACCACCGGCGAGACCGACGAGTTCGGGCTGCCCGTGCGCTACCCGTGGGCGGAGGACTACCGGGGCCGCGCCGCGGTGGTCTACGGCCACACGCCGGTGCCCAGCACGTCGTGGATCAACAACACCGTCTGCCTGGACACCGGTGCCGTCTTCGGCGGGAAGATGACCGCGCTGCGCTGGCCGGAGCGCGAGCTCGTCGACGTACCGGCGGAGCAGGTCTGGTACGAGCCGGTGAAGCCGCTGGCGACCGAGGCGCCCGGGGGCCGGGAGGGCCGGCCGCTGGACCTCGACGACGTGCAGGGCCGCCGGACCGTGGAGACCCGGCACATGGGCCGTCTCGCCGTCCGCGAGGAGAACGCGGCCGCGGCCCTGGAGGTCATGAGCCGGTTCGCGGTCGACCCCCGGCTGCTGCCGTACCTGCCGCCGACCATGGCGCCCACCGCCACCTCGCGTGAGGAGGGCTATCTGGAGCACCCGGCCGAGGCGTTCGGCGAGTACCGGGCGGCAGGCACGGAGGCGTACCGCCGCTACTGCTGGAGCACCGAGGGGCTGGACGGCGTGCGCGTCGCGCCGTTCCAGATCCTCGCCGTACAGGGCCGCTCACTGGCCTCCGTACCGCACGACGAGCAGCTGGCCTGGCTGGACCGGCTGGTGGAGCACGACCTCAGCGGGCTGCTCCAGGTCACCCGGCGGCTCGTCGTGGACACCGCCGACGAGGCGTCGGTCGGGGCGGGCGTCGACTGGTGGCTGGAGATGACCGGCCGGGGCGGCGAGGGCATGGTCGTCAAGCCGCTCGGCGCGCTGGTCCGGGACGGCAAGGGGCGGCTGGTGCAGCCCGGCATCAAGGTGCGCGGAAGGGAGTACCTGCGGATCATCTACGGTCCCGAGTACACCCGCCCGGACAACCTGGACCGGCTGCGCGGCCGCTTCCTCGGCCACAAGCGCTCGCTGGCCCTGCGCGAGTACGCCCTCGGCCTGGAGGCCCTGGACCGGCTCGCGGACGGGGAGCCGCTGTGGCGGGTCCACGAGGCGGTGTTCGCCGTCCTGGCGCTGGAGTCAGAGCCGGTGGACCCCCGGCTCTAGGAGCGCCGACAGAACAGGCTGGCGATTCGCCGGGTGAACGGCGCGCCGCGCGGTGAGGATGTGGGCATGGGATTCCATGTCGACTCCGAGGCCGGGCGGCTGCGCCGCGTCATCCTGCACCGCCCCGATCTGGAACTGAAACGGCTCACACCGAGCAACAAGGACGCGCTGCTCTTCGACGACGTGCTCTGGGTGCGCCGGGCCCGCCAGGAGCACGACGGCTTCGCGGACGTGCTGCGCGACCGCGGGGTGGAGGTGCATCTCTTCGGCGACCTGCTCCGGGAGGCGCTGGAGATCCCGGTCGCCCGGCGGCTCGTGCTGGACCGGGTCTTCGCCGAGAAGGAGTACGGCCCGCTCGCCACCGAGCATCTGCGGGCCGCCTTCGAGGAGTTGCCCGCGGCCGAGCTGTGCGAGGCGCTGGTCGGCGGGATGACCAAGCGCGAGTTCCTGGACCGGTACAAGGAGCCGGTCTCGGTGCGCTTCCACGTCATGGACCTGGACGACTTCCTGCTCGGGCCGCTGCCCAACCACCTCTTCACCCGGGACACCTCGGCGTGGATCTACGACGGGGTGTCCATCAACGCCATGCGCTGGCCGGCCCGGCAGCGCGAGACCGTCCACTTCGAGGCGATCTACCGCCACCACCCGCTGTTCACCGGCCCCGAGGCGGGCGCCTTCCACCACTGGTCCGAGGGGCAGGACGACTACCCCTCCACCATCGAGGGCGGTGACGTCCTCGTCATCGGCAACGGCGCCGTGCTCATCGGCATGAGCGAGCGCACCACACCGCAGGCCGTGGAGATGCTGGCCCGGGGCCTCTTCGACGCCGGCTCGGCCCGGACCATCGTGGCGCTGGACATGCCCAAGAGCCGGGCGTTCATGCACCTGGACACCGTGATGACGATGGTCGACGGGGACACCTTCACCAAGTACGCGGGCCTCGGCATGCTCCGCTCGTACACCATCGAGCCCGGCGACGGCCCCCGCGACCTCAAGGTCACCGACCATCCGCCGGAGCAGATGCACACGGCCGTCGCGCAGGCGCTGGGTCTCGACTCGATCAGGGTGCTCACCGCCACCCAGGACGTGCACGCGGCGGAGCGGGAGCAGTGGGACGACGGCTGCAACGTGCTGGCCGTCGAACCGGGGGTCGTCGTCGCGTACGAGCGCAACGCCACCACCAACACGCATCTGCGCCGGGAGGGCATCGAGGTCATCGAGATCCGGGGGAGCGAGCTGGGCCGGGGCCGGGGCGGGCCTCGCTGCATGAGCTGCCCGGTGGTCCGGGACCCGGTCCGGTAGCGGAGAGAGGGTGGGCGACGAGGCCCCTGCACAGCGACGCCCTGCACAGCGACGCCCGTGTATAGCGATGCATTGCGTCGTATAGGGTTCCAGCGTTACCGTATGCGTCCCCCCGCCCGACCCAGGAGCAGTCACCATGGCCATAGACCTCGCAGGCCGCCACTTCGTCAAGGAGCTGGACTTCACGGCGGCGGAGTTCCGCGGCCTGATCGACCTGGCCGCCGAGCTCAAGGCCGCCAAGAAGTCGGGGACGGAGACGCGGCGGCTGCGTGGCCGGAACATCGCGCTGATCTTCGAGAAGACGTCGACCCGCACCCGGTGCGCGTTCGAGGTGGCCGCGGCCGACCAGGGCGCGTCGACCACGTACCTCGACCCCTCCGGCTCCCAGATGGGGCACAAGGAGTCGGTCAAGGACACCGCGCGCGTCCTCGGCCGGATGTTCGACGGGATCGAGTACCGGGGCGACAGTCAGGCGGTCGTCGAGGAGCTGGCCTCGTACGCGGGAGTGCCGGTCTTCAACGGGCTCACCGACGACTGGCACCCCACCCAGATGCTCGCCGACGTGCTGACGATGACCGAGCACAGCGACAAGCCGCTGGAGGAGATCGCGTTCGCCTACCTCGGCGACGCCCGCTTCAACATGGGCAACTCCTACCTCGTCACCGGCGCCCTGCTCGGCATGGACGTGCGCATCGTCGCGCCGAAGGCGTACTGGCCCGCCGAGACGGTCGTCGCCGAGGCCCGCGTGCTCGCCGAGAAGTCCGGCGCCCGGGTCACGCTCACCGAGGACGTGGCCGAGGGGGTGCGCGGCGCGGACTTCGTGGCCACCGACGTCTGGGTCTCGATGGGCGAGCCCAAGGAGGTGTGGGACACCCGCATCGCCGCCCTCACGCCGTACGCCGTGACGATGGACGTCCTGCGGGCCACCGGGAACGCCGGGGTGAAGTTCATGCACTGCCTGCCCGCGTACCACGACCTCGGCACCGGCGTGGGGCGCGAGATCCACGAGCGGCACGGGCTGAGCGAGCTGGAGGTCAGCGACGAGGTGTTCGAGTCCGCGCACTCCGTCGTCTTCGACGAGGCGGAGAACCGGATGCACACGATCAAGGCCGTCCTGGTGGCGACGATGGCCGGGAAGTAGTCCGGGCAGTCCGGCCCCGCATGTTCATGCATCCAATTGGGTGAATATGCGGACAGGTGTCTATGATGGTGCTGATTGGTGGGGTTCGAGCTCGCACGCTCGAACCCCCTTTTCGTGCGTGCGACGGCCCCCACCGCCCGAGCCGCACCCCCCCCCACGCGTACCGCCAGAGATGAGACACCGCCGTGAGCCCCCTGCGCCTCCCCGGCCCCCCACGCCGCGTCAAGGACCCGCACCGGCTGATCGCCGAGTCGGGCGCCGACCTGGAGGGCCACGGCCTCAAGCGCACCATGGGCCTGTTCCAGCTGGTCTGCTTCGGGATCGGCGCCGTCGTCGGGACGGGCATCTTCGTGGGCCTGTCCGACAGCGTGGCCGAGGCCGGCCCCGCCGTCGTGGTCTCCTTCGTCCTCGCGGCCGTCACCTGCGTCTTCACGGCGTTCTCGTTCGCCGAGCTGGGCAGCGCGATCCCCGTCTCCGGCAGCTCGTACTCCTTCGCCTACGCCACGCTCGGCGAACGCCTCGCCTTCCTCGTCGGCTGGTGCCTGCTCCTGGAGTACGGCGTCTCGGTCTCCGCCGTCGCGGTGGGCTGGAGCCAGTACGTCAACGAACTCCTCGACAGCCTCTTCGGGCACCAGCTGCCCGCCGCGCTCTCCGCCGGGCCGGCCGACGGCGGCGTGATCAACCTGCCCGCCGTCATCGTGGTCATGATGGCCGCCACGCTGCTGGTGCGCGGGGTACGGGAGAGTGCCGGCGCCACCGCAGCCATGGCCATCCTCAAGCTCGTCGTACTGGCCCTGTTCTGCGTCATCGCGTTCACCGCGTTCGAGCGCGGCAACCTCACCCCGTTCGCCACCCACGGCGCGGGCGGCGTCACGGCGGGCGCCTCCCTGGCGTTCTTCTCGTACATCGGCTTCGACGCGATCACCACCGCCGGGGAAGAGGTCAAGAACCCCCGGCGCAACATCCCGCTCGCGATCATGATCTGCATCGGCCTGGTCACGCTGCTCTACTGCGCGGTCGCCCTCGCCGCGATCGGCGCGCTCGGCCCGGACGCCGTCTCCGACAAGCCCGCAGCGCTCTCACTCATCGTCGACCAGGTCACCGGCTCCTCCGTGGGCGGCGGCGTCATCGCCTTCGGCGCGGTCGTCGCCATCGCCTCGGTCGTCCTGGCGGTGATGTACGGGCAGACCCGCATCCTGATGTCCATGTCCCGCGACGGCCTCGTCCCGAGGGTCTTCGAGCGGGTCTCGCCGCGCACCGCGACCCCGGTCGCCAACACCTGGATCGTCGCCGTCGTCTTCGCGGTCCCGGCCGCCTTCTCCTCGCTCGGCATGGTGGTGAACCTGACCACCATCGGCACCCTCGCCACCATGGTCGCCGTCAACGCCGCCGTCCTCGTACTGCGCCGCCGCAACCCCGAGGTCCGCGGCTCCTTCCGGGTGCCCCTCTATCCGCTCAGCCCGCTCATCGGCATCGGCTTCTGCCTCTATCTGATGTACGGCACCGGCTGGACGACCTGGGTGCAGTTCGCGGTGTTCCTCGCGGTGGGCGTGCTCGTGTACGCGCTCTACGGCCACCGCCGCTCGCGGCTGGCGCAGCGGTAGGACCTAGACGGGCGGCAGCCGGAACCACACCGCCTTGCCGCGTTCCGTCGGGCGGTGGCCGCAGGACGAGCTGAGCGTGCGGATCAGCAGCAGGCCGCGGCCGTGTTCCTGCCACGGGTCCGGTACGTCGTCGGGCTCCGGGCGGGACAGGTCGCCGGGCGGGGCCGGATCGCCGTCGTGGACCTCCACCTGGCAGCCGGCCGGCAGCAGGTCCACCACCAGCTCTATGGGGTCGTCGCCGGGCGTGTGCTCCACCGCGTTGGCCACCAGCTCGGCGGTCAGCAGCTCGGCGGTGTCGCTGTCGGCCGGGGCCTCGATGTCCGTCAGCACCGAGCGGATCAGCGCGCGGGCGATCGGCACGGCCGCCGTGGAGTGCGGCAGGGTGATGCGCCAGGAGGGGGCTGGCGGTCCGTCGGAGGGCACGAGGTTTCCGTTCGGGGGGACGAGCACGGGGGTCCTGGGCTCAGACGGTTCCGCGCTCAAGACTTCTTCCTCCCACCTTACGAAGCAGGGCGACGCGGACAAGAGCCTGCCGCCCGGCAGGAAGGGGACATTCGTCACTGGTTCCGTCGGGACCAGGTCTATCGCGTACTCGTGACGGCAGTCACGTAACGGTGATAAATTCGAGGCCAGGCAGCAGCGACGGCTGAAGGGGATACCCCGCCATGAGCCCGTTCACCGGCTCCGTACCGCGTACGCAGAACTGGCGCCACCTGCGGGTCACCGTCGAGGACGGCGTCGCCACCGTCACCCTCGCCCGGCCCGAGAAGCTCAACGCCCTGACCTTCGGCGCCTACGCCGACCTCCGCGACCTCCTCGCCGAGCTGGCCCGCGAGCGCGCCGTGCGGGCCCTGGTGCTGGCCGGCGAGGGGCGCGGCTTCTGCTCCGGCGGCGACGTGGACGAGATCATCGGCGCCACCCTTTCGATGGACACCGCACAGCTCCTGGACTTCAACCGGATGACGGGCCAGGTCGTCCGCGCGGTGCGCGAGTGCCCGTTCCCCGTCGTCGCGGCCGTCCACGGGGTCGCCGCCGGGGCGGGTGCGGTCCTCGCCCTCGCCGCCGACTTCCGCGTCGCGGACCCCACCGCCCGGTTCGCCTTCCTCTTCACCCGGGTCGGGCTCTCCGGCGGCGACATGGGCGCGGCCTACCTGCTGCCCCGGGTCGTCGGCCTCGGCCACGCCACCCGGCTCCTGATGCTCGGCGAACCCGTCCGCGCCGCCGAGGCCGAGCGGATCGGCCTGATCAGCGAGCTCACCGACGAGGGCCGGGCCGGTGAGGCCGCCGCCGCGCTCGCCCGCCGCCTCGCGGACGGGCCCGCGCTCGCCCTCGCCCAGACCAAGGCGCTGCTCACCGCCGAGCTGGACATGCCGCTGGCCGCCGCCGTCGAGATGGACGCCGCGACCCAGGCCCTCCTGATGCACGGCGAGGACTACGCCGAATTCCACGCCGCGTTCAGCGAGAAGCGGCCGCCCGCCTGGCGCGGCAAATGACCGCCCCGGGCGCCGGCCCGCACCGGATCGCGGTCATCGGCGGCGGCCCCGGCGGGCTCTATGCGGCGGCCCTGCTCAAACGGCTCGGCCCCGAGCGCGGGATCACCCTCTGGGAGCGCAACGCCCCCGACGACACCTTCGGCTTCGGCGTCGTCCTCTCCGACGAGACCCTCGGCGGCATCGAACACGCCGACCCCGTCGTCCACCGGGCCCTCCAGCGGGAGTTCGTCCGCTGGGACGACATCGACATCGTGCACCGGGGCCACACCCAGACCTCCGGCGGCCACGGCTTCGCCGCCCTCGGCCGCCGCCGGCTCCTGGAGATCCTCCACGAGCGCTGCGCCGGGCTCGGCGTCGACCTCCGCTTCCGCACCCAGGCACCGCCCGCCGCCGAACTCGCCGCCACGCACGACCTGGTCATCGCCGCCGACGGCGTGCACAGCGCCACCCGCGAGGCCCACGCCGAGAGCTTCCGCCCCCGTGTCACCGGACACCGCTGCCGCTACATCTGGCTCGCCGCCGACTTCGCCCTGGACGCCTTCCGCTTCGAGATCGCCGAGACCGCGTACGGCGTGATGCAGCTCCACGCCTACCCGTTCTCACAGGACGCCTCCACCGTCATCGTCGAGATGCGCGAGGAGGTCTGGCGGGCGGCCGGCTTCGACGTGCCCGACCCGGCCGAGTCGATCGACCAGTGCGCCAAGATCTTCGCGGGCGCCCTCGGCCACCGGCCGCTGCGCTCAAACAACTCCGCCTGGCTCACCTTCCGTACCGTCGTCAACGAGCACTGGTCGCACGGCAGCACCGTCCTCATCGGCGACGCCGCGCACACCGCGCACTTCTCCATCGGCTCCGGCACCAAGCTCGCCGTGGAGGACGCCCTCGCGCTCGCCGCCTGCGTCGAGGAGCAGCCCTCGCTGCCGGCCGCGCTCGCCGCGTACGAGAGCGAGCGCCGGCCGGTCGTCGAGTCGACGCAGCGCGCGGCGGCGGCCAGCCTGCGCTGGTTCGAGGAGCTGGGCCGTCACGTCGACCAGCCGCCCCGGCAGTTCGCGTTCAACCTCCTCACGCGCAGCCGCCGCGTCACCCACGACAACCTCCGGCTGCGCGACCCGGCGTTCACGTCCGGTGTGGAGGAGGAGTTCGGCTGCCCGCCCGCCACCCCGCCGATGTTCACCCCGCTGCGGCTGCGCGGCCTGGAGCTGCGCAACCGGGTCGTCGTCTCGCCGATGGACATGTACTCGGCCACCGACGGCGTCCCCGGCGACTTCCACCTCGTCCACCTGGGCGCCAGGGCCCTCGGTGGCGCGGGGCTCGTCATGACGGAGATGGTCTGCGTCAGCCCCGAGGGCCGCATCACCCCCGGCTGTACCGGCCTCTACACCGACGAACAGGCCGCCGCCTGGACCCGGATCACCGACTTCGTGCACACCGCGTCCCCCGGCACCGCCATCGGCGTCCAGCTCGGCCACTCCGGCCGCAAAGGCTCCACCAAGCTCATGTGGGAGGGCATCGACCAGCCCCTCGACGACGGCAACTGGCCGGTGACCGCCGCGTCCCCGCTCCCGTACGCGCCCGGGGTCAACCAGGTCCCGCACGCCCTCGACCGGGCCGGGCTCGACGAGGTCCGTGAGCAGTTCGCCGCCGCCGCCCGGCGCGCCGACGCCTGCGGGTTCGACCTCCTCGAACTGCACTGCGCCCACGGCTACTTGCTGTCCGGCTTCCTCTCCCCGCTCACCAACCGGCGCACCGACGCGTACGGCGGGCCCCTGGCCCACCGCCTCCGCTTCCCACTGGAGGTCTTCGACACGGTCCGCGCGCTGTGGCCCGACGACCGGCCGGTGACCGTCCGGATCTCCGCCACCGACTGGGCGGAGGGCGGCACCACCGCCGAGGACGCCGTGGAGATCGCCCGCGCCTTCGTCGCGCACGGGGCCGACGCCATCGACGTCTCCACCGGCCAGGTCGTGCCCGGCGAGCGGCCCGAGTACGGGCGCTCCTACCAGACCCCGTACGCCGACCGCATCCGCAACGCCCTGTGCGTGCCCGTGATCGCGGTGGGCGCGATCTCCTCCTGGGACGACGTCAACTCCCTGCTCCTCGCGGGCCGCGCCGACCTCTGCGCACTGGCCCGCCCCCACCTGTACGACCCGCACTGGACGCTCCACGCGGCGGCCGAGCAGGGCTACACGGGCCCGGGCGCGCCCTGGCCCCTCCCGTACCGCGCGGGCAGCCGCACCCCGCCGACGGGCCGCACGGACGCGCCGAAACCGCGGCTCAGGCTGGGCTGACCGGCAGGCACTCGTGGCACGGGCACGGGTCCGGGTGCGGGGCCGCGTGGTGCACGAACTCCGCTCCCGCGTCCCGCAACCGCTCGTGCAGTGCCCGGAACACCTCGGCCGACCGGGCGCCCGGCCACTCCTCGGGCAGCAGCTCCCGGGGCAGCCCCGGGTCGGCGTAGGGCACCCGGCGCCAGGAGTCCAGGGCGGTCAGGTAGTCCCGGTAGGCCGCCTCCGGGTCCGCCGGCCCGTCTCCGCGCGCCTCCCAGGCCCTGAGCACCGGTTCGTGGCGTTCCAGGAAGTCGTGGTGGAGCCGGGCCACCGCGTCCAGGTCCCACCAGCGGGCCACGGCATCCCGGGTCGGCGCGAAGCCCAGGTGGTCGCCGTGGAACAGGTCGACGTACGGGGCGAGTTCCAGCCGGTCCAGGGTGTGCCGGGTCTCGTCGTACAGCCATGCCGGGGCGATCCAGACACCGGGGGCCGCCGTGCCGAACCCCAGCCGGGACAGGCGTGAGCGCAGCAGGTGGCGCTTGTGGCGCTCCGCCTCGGGTACGGAGAACACCGCGAGCACCCAGCCGTCCGCCTCCGCCGGTTCCGGGTGGCGGTAGATGCGGCGGTCGCCGTCGTCCAGGAGCTGGCGGGCGTCCGCCGACAGCGCGTACCCGGCCGCCCCGTCCGCCGTGCGCGCGGCGACGAGCAGCCCGCGCCGCTTCAGCCGGGAGACGGACGAGCGTACGGCGGGCGCGTCCACGCCGACGGCGCCGAGCAGCCGGACCAGACCGGCCACCGGCATCGGCCCGTCGCCGGGGGTACGGCCGTACGCCCCGTACAGGGTGACGATCAGTGAGCGGGGGGTGTGCGGTTCGGCCATGTGATCATTCTCGGCCCGGCGCGCGGCCCGCCGCACCCGGTTCGCCCGCGCGGAGCCGGAACCGTTGCAGTTTCCCCGTGGCGGTCCGGGGGAGCGCGGGCAGGAACGTGATGCGGCGGGGGCATTTGTGCGGGGCCAGCTCCGCCCGCATGAACGTGCGCAGCTCGTCCGCCGACAGCGCGGAACCCTCCCGCAGCACCACGTACGCCGCCACGATCCGGCCGCGCAGCTCGTCCGCCTGCCCCACCACCGCGGCCTCCGCCACGTCCGGGTGGCGCAGCAGGGCCTCCTCGACCTCGGGGCCCGCGATGTTGTACCCGGAGGAGATGATCATGTCGTCGGCGCGGGCGACGTACCGGAAGTAGCCGTCCGGGTCGCGCACGTAGGTGTCGCCGGTGATGTTCCAGCCGTGCCGTACGTAGTCGCCCTGCCGTTCGTCGGCGAGGTAGCGGCAGCCGACCGGGCCGCGCACGGCGAGCAGCCCCGGCTCGCCGTCCGGCAGCGGCGCCCCGTCGGCGTCCACCACCCGGGCCTGCCAGCCGGGGACCGGGACACCCGTGGTGCCGGGGCGGATCGCGTCGTCGGAGGCGGAGACGAAGATGTGCAGCAGCTCGGTCGCGCCGATGCCGTTGATGATCCGCAGCCCGGTCCGCTCGTGCCAGGCGTGCCAGGTCGCCTCCGGGAGGTTCTCGCCCGCCGAGACGCAGCGCCGCAGCGCCGACAGGTCGTGCCCGTCGAGCTGGTCGAGCATCACCCGGTACGCGGTCGGCGCGGTGAACAGCACGGAGACGCGGTGCTCCGCCAGGGCGGGCAGCAGCTGCTTGGGCCCGGCCTGTTCGAGCAGCAGCGCCGACGCACCCACCCTCAGCGGGAACACCACCAGGCCACCGAGCCCGAAGGTGAACCCGAGCGGCGGACTGCCCGCGAACACGTCGTCGGGGACCGGCCGCAGCACGTGCCGCGAGAAGGTGTCGGCAATGGCCAGCACATCGCGGTGCAGGTGCATGCAGCCCTTGGGCCGGCCGGTGGTGCCCGAGGTGAACGCGATCAGCGCCACGTCGTCCGAAGCCGTGTCCACCGCCCGGTAGGGCCCCGGCCGGGCGGCGGCCAGCCGCAGCAGATCGTCCGGCGCCCCACCCCCGTACGCCGTGATCCGCAGCCCCGGCACCCGCGCTGCCGCCAGGTCGTCGACCGACCGTGCGTCGCACAGGGCGTGGCTCACCCGGGCGATCGAGCAGACGGCCGCCAGCTCGGAGGCCCGCTGCTGCGCCAGTACGGTGACGGCGACCGCCCCCGCCTTCAGCACCGCGAGCCAGCAGGCGGCCAGCCGGGGCGTGGTGGGGCCGCGCAGCAGGACGCGGTTGCCGGGGACGACCCCCAGGTCCGAGGTGAGGACGTGGGCGATCCGGTCGACGAGATCCCGCAGCTCCCCGTAGCTCAGCACCCCGCCGTCGGGCGTGCGGAAGGCGGGGCGGCCGGGGCCGAGGCGGTCGGCCGTGCGGTCGAGCAGCTCGGCGGCGCAGTTGAGCCGGTCCGGGTACTGGAGCTCGGGCAGGTCGAAGAGCAGGTCCGGCCACTGCTCCACGGGTGGCAGGTGCTCCCCGGCGAAGCCGTCGATGTGCGCTGAGGTTTTCGGGTCCATGAAGGATCGCCCCCTTGTAGCCCCCTTGTCGCTCTTGGAGCGTATCGTTTGGGTGACGGTAGTCAACGGTCCGCGATAAAGATGCTCAGGAGCAATCGATTCGACCAGAGAGGCGCCGGTATGACGGCATTCTCGCTCGATCCGGCACAGACCGCCCGGTGCGAGGAGTTGCGCACCCTGGCCCGGGACCGGCTCGCCCCGCTCGCCGCGCGCGGTGAGCCGGGGCACGTCAACCGCCCGCTCCTCGCCGCTCTCGGCGAGCTGGGCCTCCTCGACCGGCTGTTCGGCTCGGGCGCCCTGGACCTCTGCCTGCTGCGCGAATCGCTCGCCCGGGGCTGCACGGAGGCCGAGACCGCCCTCGCCCTCCAGGGCCTCGGCGGCTTCCCGGTCCTCCGCTCGGGCACCGCCGTCCAGCGCGAGCGGTGGCTGCCCGAGGTGCGCGCCGGCCGGGCCGTCGCCGCGTTCGCGCTCAGCGAGCCGGGCGCGGGCTCCGACGCGGCGGCCCTCGCGCTGGACGCCGCCCCGGACTCCGGCGGCTGGCGGCTGACCGGCGAGAAGTGCTGGATCTCCAACGCGCCGGAGGCCGACTTCTACACGGTCTTCGCCCGCACGACCCCGGGCGCCCGGGCCCGTGGCGTCACCGCGTTCCTGGTGCCCGCAGACCGCCCGGGCCTGACCGGGACCGCCCTGGAGATGCTCTCCCCGCACCCCATCGGCGCCCTCGCCTTCGACGGGGTCCGCGTCACCGCCGACGACGTGCTCGGCGAACCGGACAAGGGCTTCGCGGTCGCCATGGACACCCTGAACCTGTTCCGCCCCAGCGTCGGCGCCTTCGCCCTCGGCATGGCCCGGGCGGCCCTCGACGCCACGGTGGAGCACACCGCGACCCGTACCGCGTTCGGCGGGCCCCTGTCCGGCCTCCAGGCCGTGTCCCACCAGGTCGCCGAGATGGCCACCCGCACCGAGGCCGCCCGGCTGCTGGTCTACGCGGCGGCCGCCGCCCACGACGCGGGGGAGCCCGGGGTGCCGCGCCGGGCCGCCATGGCGAAGCTGTACGCCACCGAGACCGCGCAGTTCGTGGTGGACACGGCCGTCCAGCTGCACGGCGCCCGCGCCCTGCGACGGGGCCACCTGCTCGAACACCTCTACCGGGAGGTCCGCGCCCCGCGCATCTACGAGGGCGCCAGTGAGGTCCAGCGCACGATCATCGCCAAGGAGCTGTACGCGAACCGGGAGCCGACCGCATGAGCCCGATCCACCGCATCAACCCGCATGAACTCTCGCCCGCCACCGGCTTCTCCCACGCGGTCACCGCCACCGGCGGCCGGCTCGTGTTCCTGGCCGGACAGACCGCCCTGGACCAGCACGGCACCGTCGTCGGCGACAGCCTGCCCGAGCAGTTCGCGACCGCGCTGGGCAACCTCCTCGCCGCCCTGCGCGCCGCAGGCGGCTCCCCGGCGGACCTGGCCCGGGTCACGGTGTACGCCACCGACGTCGCCGACTACCGGGCGCACGCCCCGGAACTGGGCCGGATCTGGCGCCGGCTGGCGGGCCGCGACTACCCGGCGATGGCGGTCATCGGGGCGGCACGGCTCTGGGACGAGCAGGCCCTGGTCGAGATCGACGGCACGGCGGTGCTGCCCTGAGCGACGTACGCCCCCGCCGGCTCCGGAAACCGGGCCCGGCGGGGGCGTACGGAGAGAGAATCAGTACGGCTGCACCAGCACGTGGGCCGCGCCCGGGATGCCGACCTTCAGCAGCTCGTCCTCCTCGGGCGTCGTCTCCCCGCCCGTCTCCTGCTTGAGCACGGCGCGCGACATCGCCTGCACCCACATGGCGCGCGGGCGGCGCCGGGCCTCCCACACGTCCAGGGCCGCCGCGACGTCCGCCTCGGCGTCCAGCGACTCGGCGAGCACCAGCGCGTCCTCCACGGCCATCGCCGCCCCCTGCGCGATGTGCGGGGTGCTGGCGTGTGCGGCGTCCCCGGCCAGGACGACCCGGCCGACGTGCCACGGCTCCTCGACGGTCACCTGGGAGATCCGCGAGTACACGACCGCCTCCGGCCCGGTGACCGCGTCGAGCGCCTCGGCGACCGAACCGGAGAACATCACCAGCCGCTCCTTGAGCTGCTCGTGCGCGCTCGAAGGGTCCGGCCGGAAGTCCGCGGCCTCGGGGAACACCGTGCCCAGGTACATCAGTTCGTCCGTGATCGGGGTGAGCAGCGCCTTCGCGGCCTGGCCCGCGGTGCCCATCACGACTCCCCGCACCTGCTCCTGGCGGGGCACGGTTACACGCCAGTTGGCGAAGCCGGTGTACTCGGGGGTGTAGCGGTCGCCGTACAGCCGGGTGCGCAGCGGCGAGCCGATGCCGTCGAAGCCGACGACGAGGTCCCAGCGGCCGGCCGTACCGTCGGACAGGGTGACGTCCACGCCCTCGCCGTCGTCGGTGAGTCCGGTGATGGTCGTGCCGAACCGGATCGTCGCACCGGCCGAGGTGGCCGCCGCGCCCAGCACCTGGGCAAGCGCCGGGCGGGGGATGCCGTTGTTGGACGGGACGTCGCCCATGCTGGGCTGCGGTATCGCGGCCACTGTGTTGCCGGCCGGGTCCGCGATGGTCAGGATCTCCCACTCGAAGCCCGCCTTGAGGCAGTCGTCGAGCACCCCGATCTCGCGCATGACGTGCAGGGCGTTGGACGGCTGGATGATGCCCACGCCGAGGGCGTCGAGCTCGTCGCGGAGTTCGGCGACCTCGACGGTGTGACCGCGCCGGGCCAGCGCGGTGGCGAGCGTCAGCCCGCCGATGCCGCCGCCGTGGATCAGGACGCGCAGGGGTGTAGCCATGTCGGATTCTCTCCAGAGCGAGAAGATAGGGAGGAAGGGAAAGGGGGAGGGCGGCGTTCAGCCGGCCGCCACGGGCAGGCTCATCAGGTGGTCCACGAGGGCCAGCAGCACGTCACGGCCGAACGGCCGCTCGCGTACGTCACCGACCAGCAGCGGGACGTGCGGATCGAGGTCGAGGGCGGCCCGGATCTCTTCCGCGGTACGGGTGTTGTGGCCGTGGAAGCAGTTGATCGCCACGACGAACGGGATGTCCCGGCTCTCGTAGAAGTCGATCGAGGCGAAGCTGGTCTCCAGCCGCCGGGTGTCGGCGATCACGACGCCGCCGAGTGCCCCGTTGACCAGGTCGTTCCACATGAACCAGAAGCGCTCCTGGCCCGGGGTGCCGAACAGGTAGACGACGAGCTCCGGACTGACCGTGATCCGGCCGAAGTCCAGGGCCACGGTGGTGGTTTCCTTCTGCCCGACGCCGGCCAGGTCGTCGACGCCGACGCTGGCCTGGGTGAGCAACTCCTCGGTGCGCAGCGGGGCGACCTCGCTGACGGCACCGACGAGGGTGGTCTTGCCGACGCCGAAGCCGCCGGCTATCAGGATCTTCACGGCGGTGGGCGCCGTCTGACTGGTGGTCATCTTGGCTCAGAGTCTCCGGAGTCCGTCGCGAACAGCGGCCAGTACGCTCATGTGGGCCCCGCCGGACGCCCGGGCCACCGACAGCGGCGCCCGGGCGATCAGGAGGCCGGAGGCGACCAGATCCGCCAGCAGGATCTTGGTCACCGAGACCGGCAGGTCGAGGCCCGCGGAGACCTCGGCGACCGCGGCGGGGCGCCGGCAGCGCTCCAGGATCAGCCGGTGCTCCGGCTGGAGCCGGCCCGGCCGGACCGCCGCCCCGTGTGCGTCCCGCGGATCGTCCGCGGTCGTCAGCACGGTGATGAGGGTGAGGTCGTCCCGCTCGGGCGCGGTCCGGCCGTGGGTGATGGTGTACGGGCGCACCATTGTGCCCGCCCCGTCCTCCTCGTCCTCGAACTCGTCCTCGCGGTAGGGCCAGTGCGCGGTCACGCGCGCGGCCCGGTTCCGGTGCCGAAGGCGTCGAAGTCGCTCCGGGCCGGGGTGCTGAGCTTCTGGCCGACCTGAAGGACGAGGTTGTGCATGGCGAGCGACATGACCTCGGCGTCCACCTCCTGGGAGGCGACGACGGCCAGGTGCGTGCCCTGGCCCGCCGAGATGATGAAGAGCCACAGGTCCGCCAGTTCGACGATCACCTGGTGCACGCCGCCGCCCCCGAAGAGCTGGCCCACACCGCGGGCCAGGCTCTGCTGGCCGGTGCATATCGCGGCCAGCCGTTCGGCGTCGGCCCGCTCGACCGTGCGCGAGTGGCTGACCACCAGGCCGTCGTCGGAGAGCAGCACGGCGTTCCTGGTCTCGGCCACCGAGTCCACCAAGCCGTCGAGCAGCCAGTCGAGGTCCTGGCGAGTGGCGGTTGTGCGTGTCATGTCCGTTCTTCTCCCATGAAGAGGGGGGCGGAGGGATCGGGCTGCTTCGGCGGCTCTTCGGTCCCGCGGGCGGCGCGGGACCGGCGTTGGAAGGCTCCGATGGCGGCACCGGCGCGATGCGGGGCCGTCCGGGGCTGCGGCGGGCTGTCGGACCGGCCCGGCTGCAGGCCGGCGGCGGCCGGGGCGGCGGGGGTGATCCGCAGTTCGTCCGCGAGGCTCGCCTGACGGACCCGGCGCGGCAGCGGGGGCTCTCCGCCGGGCGCCACCGGCAGCGCGAGGCTCCCCGGACCGGCTTCCGGACCGGTGCCACCCGCGCCGGGCGAACCCGTGCCGGGCGAGGCCATCTGGGGGGAGACCGGGAGGCCCGGCCCGGCCTGCGGCTGCCCGGGGTGCCCGGCGGCCGGTTCCGGCTGCGGAGGCAGGGTGAGCGGGAAGCCGTCCGCGTCCAGGGCGCCCGGCAGATACGTGTCGGGGTAGGACTGCTGCGGCGCGCCGTACGGTGCCCCGGGCTCCGGGTACGCCTGGTGCGCCACCGGGTACTGCCCCTCGGCCGTCATGTACGGCTGCCCGGCGCCCGCGTACGCGTTGTCGCCGTACGAGGTGTTGTCGTACCCCTCCTGGTGGGCGCCGCCGGGTGCGTAGCCCCGGCCGTCCGCGCCGTGGCCGTACCCGTCCGCGTACTGCGGGTCCGGGTGCTCCAGGTCGCCGAACGGATGGTCGACGGGGGCCGGCGGTGCCTGCTCCTCCCGGTCCGGGAAGGGCTCCTGCGCCGCCGGGCGGGGCGGGGCGTCCGCTTCGAACGGCGCCCGGGACGTGTGCAGGGCGGTGACCCCGGCGAGCGCCTGGCCGCGGCCCCGGCTGGGCAGGGCGTCGGTGTCGCGGAGCGGGGCGGGGGCCGGCGCGGGGGCGGCGTCCTCGGCCGCGGGGGCCGGGACGGCGACCGGACCGGAGTGCGGACCGGGGACGGTGAGCTCGTCGGGGACGAGCACGACGACCCGGGTGCCGCCGAAGGCCGACTGCCGGAACTCCACCCGCAGGCCGTGCTGGCCGGCGAGGCGCGCGATCACGTACAGGCCCAGCCGGATGTCGTCGGCGTGCGCCAGGACGTCCATCCGGGGCGGCCGGCTCATCAGCTCGTTGGCCGCGGCCAGCTGCTCCTCGTCCATGCCGAGCCCGCGGTCCTCGACCTCGATGGCCAGGCCCCGGCTCACGTGGGCCGCCCTGACCTCGACGGGGCTGGGCGGCCCGGAGAAGGTGAGGGCGTTCTCGATCAGCTCCGCCAGGACGTGGGAGACCGGTCCCACGGCCCGCTCGGCGAGCCACGGGGAGCCGTCCAGGTCCAGCACCACGCGCCGGTAGTCCTGCACCTCGCCCTGGGCGGACCGCATGACGTCCAGCAGCGGTACGGGCTTGCGCCACCGCCGGTGCGGGGCACCGCCCGCGAGGATCACGAGGTTCTCCTCGTAGCGCCGGAGGCGGGCGGTGAGGTGGTCGAGGTCGAAGAGGCCGTCCAGCACCTCGGGGTCCTCGTGCTTGCGCTCCAGCTCGTCCAGCTTCTTCAGCTGCTGGCCGATCAGCTGCTGGGTGCGTCGCGCGATGCGCTGCAGCAGCCGCTCGAAGCCGCGGTGCTGGTCGGCCTGTTCGACGGCCGCGCGCAGGGCGCTGGTACGGGCCAGGTCGAGCGCGTTGCCGAGCTGCGCCAGCTCGTCCGACGTACCGCTCTCGCTCTTGTGCCCGATGGCGCGGGCCTCGGTCTCGACGTCGATGCGTTCGCCCCTGCCGAGCCGCTCGACGACGTCGGGCAGCGCGCGCTCCAGCTCCTCGGCCCGCTCCTGGAGCCGGCTGATCCGGCGGCGCAGGGTGCGGGAGAGGCGCCAGGTGAACCAGATGACCGCGACGACGGCGGCGAGGCCGACGACCGTGGTGACGACGACCTTGATCAGCAGCGAGACGACGCTGTCCTTGCCCTCCGCGACCACGAGGTCGGTGCGCTGCTCCATCAGCTTCACCAGCTGGGGCGTGAGCTCGTCCATCGCGCCGCGCCAGTCCGCCTCCTTGGCGCCCAGGGAGACGTAGCCGGACCCGTCCGGGCCGGCCGGCCGCAGCACCTGCTTCTCCACCCGGGTCTTGGCCTTCCAGGCGGAGCCGTCGAAGAGCTCCTCCCACCTGGCCTTCTCGTCCGCCGAGAGGAAGGGGATGATCTGCGTCGAGTACTGGAGGGACTGGGCGGAAACGGCCTGCCGGACCTCCTGAAGGTCCGCGGTGCTCAGCTTGCCCTTGGTCCAGCCGCGGGCGAGCAGCGCGTCCGAGCGGGAGATCATCTCCTTGGCCCAGAAGAGGTCGACCAGCGGCTGCGAGATCGTGGTGATCCGGCCGTTGTCCACATGGCTGAGTGCGGTGAAGAGCTTCATGTCCACGGCGATCAGGTCCGTGTAGTAGCCGTACACGGCCTTCTGCTGGTCGTTGTCGCCCTCGTCGACGAGCGTGCGCTGCGCCGGGAGTTGGGTGATCGCCGTACGCGCCGAGCGGACCGCGTCACGCACCTCGCCGGGGGCGTCGTCGGTGGCGATGTCGGACAGCGACTGGAAGTCGGCGATCGCCTTGTCGGTCAGCTTGCGCTGCTCGCGCAGTGCGTCGGTGGGGCCTCCGCCCCGGGCCAGGGCATCGGCGCTGAGCCGCCGTTCCTCCTGGAGGTTGTAGTACACGATGTTGGACGGCTGGCCGGCCTTCTGGGCCAACTGCCCCTGGGCCGCCTGCTTCTGGAAGTCGAGCAGAGTCTGACCACTGGTGACGGCCCAGAGGGCTGCCAGGGCTACACCGGGGACGACTGCCAGTACGAGCAGGGCCGTCCGCAGCGACATTGTGGTCGAGCTGCTCCGCCGTGACACGCGCGTGCGCAGGGCATGCTCCTTGACGTGGTGCCAGTCTCACGACCGGTCAAATCCATTGAGTACCAGGACGGATAGATATTAGTCACAGTGCAAAAACGGAATGGAAGCGGGCTCACATGTGCAACACCGGTCACGCACATGATCGCCACGAACCCGTTGATCCGGCCCGGACGCGGCGCGCCGTACGGGTGAAGCACGGCCGGGGATATATCTGTATTTAGTGCCCCTCGTCCGTTCCGCAGCCCCGCGCACCCCGTCACCCGCCGCCGCGCCCCACCGCCCCGCCGCATGACCGCGCTCATCGTCTGCCACTTCGTCCTCGCGGCCTTCGCGCGTCCGCTGGTGCGAGGGCTGGGGGCGCGCGCCTTCCTCGTCCTCGCGCTGCCGCCGGCCGCCACCACCTGCTGGGCCCTCGCCCAGTGGGACACGGCCGCATCCGGCTCCTCGGTCGACTGGTCGTGGGCCTGGATGCCCGACTACGGCGTCTCCGTGGACCTGCGCCTGGACGCGCTGGCCGAACTCATGGTGCTGCTCGCCTCCGGCGTCGGCACGCTCGTCCTGCTGTACTGCGCCTCCTACTTCAACGACACGACACCCCGCCTGGCCGGATTCGCCGGGAACCTGCTCGCCTTCGCCGGTGCCATGCTCGCCCTCGTCCTCAGCGACGACCTGATCTCCCTCTACGTCTTCTGGGAGCTCACCACCGTCTTCTCGTACCTGCTCATCGGGTACGACAGCGAGCAGCGCCACAGCAGACGCTCCGCCCTCCAGGCGCTGACCGTCACCACGCTCGGCGGCCTCGCCATGCTCGTCGGCTTCCTGATCGTCGGTCAGGAAGCCGGGACCTACCGCATCTCCGCGATCCTCGCCGACCCGCCCCCGGCGACCACCGCCGTCCAGGTCGCCGTCCTGCTCATCCTGTGCGGGGCCCTGTCCAAGTCCGCCGTCTGGCCGTTCAGCCTCTGGCTCCCCAACGCCATGGCCGCGCCCACCCCCGTCAGCGCCTATCTGCACGCCGCCGCGATGGTCAAGGCCGGGGTCTACCTGGTCGCCCGGCTCGCGCCCGCCTTCGCCGACGTGCCCGGCTGGCGGCCCGTCGTGATGGTCCTCGGCGCCGCGACGATGCTCCTCGGCGGCTGGCGGGCCCTCAGGCTGCACGACCTCAAGATCGTCCTCGCCTACGGCACCGTCAGCCAGCTCGGCTTCCTCACCCTCCTCGCGGGCGTCGGCAACCGCGACGCCGCGCTGGCCGCCGCCGTCATGATCCTCGGCCACGCCCTCTTCAAGGCCCCGCTCTTCCTCGTCACCGGCATCGTCGACCACGCGGCCGGCACCCGCGACCTGCGCAAGCTCTCGGGCGTCGGACGCGCACTGCCCCACGTGTGCGCCGTCGCCGTCCTCGCCGCCCTCTCCATGGCCGCCCTGCCCCCGCTGCTCGGCTTCGCCGCGAAGGAGGCGGCGTTCGAGGCGCTGCTGCACGGCGACACGGCGGACCGCTGGGCGCTGGGCATCACGGTCGCGGGCTCGGCGCTCACCGTGGCGTACACCGCCCGCTTCGTCTGGGGCGGCTTCCTGCGCAAACCCGGGGTCGCCGACACCCCCGTGCACCGGGTCGGCCCGGCCTTCCTCGCCGCGCCCGCCGTACTCGCCCTCTGCGGCCTGGCGCTCGGACCCGGCGTCGGCTGGACCGACCGGCTGCTCAGCGCCTACGCCGACGCCTTCCCAGCCCCCGCCCACCCGTACCACCTCGCGCTCTGGCACGGCTGGGGCACCGCCCTGCTCCTCTCCGCCGTCGCCACCCTGGGCGGCGCGGTCCTCTTCGCCGCGCGCGACCGGGTCGCCCGGCTCTCCCGGCGCGTCGCCTGGCCCACCGCCGACGGCGTCTTCGGCCGGCTGCTCCTGGGCCTGGAACGCCTCTCCCTCCAGGCCACCGGCTTCGTCCAGCGCGGCTCGCTCTCCGTGTACCTCGCCACCACACTGCTGGTGATGCTCGCCGGACAGCTCGCCGTGCTCATCGCGGACCGGCCCTGGCAGGGCGCGTCCGCGCCCCGGCTATGGGACGTACCGCTCCAGGGCGCGGTCGCCGCCCTGACCTGTGCGGCGGCGCTCCTGTGTCTCACCGTCAGACGGCGCATGAAGGCCGTGGTGCTGGCCGGACTGACCGGATACGGGACCGCGCTGCTGTTCGTCGTCCAGGGCGGCCCGGACCTGGCGCTCACCCAGTTCTGCGTCGAGACCGTGTCGATGATCGTGTTCGTGCTGGTGCTGCGGCGCATGCCGGTGCACTTCCAGGAGTCCGTCAGCACCTGGCGGCGGGCCGTGCGCATCCCGGTCGCCCTGGCCGCCGCGGCCACCCTCGGCGTGGTGGTCTGGGTCGCCGCCGCCGCGCGCACCGCGCCCCCGGCCGGCGCCGCCATGGTCGAGGAGACCGCCCACCACGGCCTCAAGGACGTCGTCGCCACGATCCTGGTCGACCTGCGCGCCTGGGACACGATGGGGGAGTCCGCGGTCCTCGCCGCCGCCGCGGTCGGCGTGACCAGCCTCATCTACCTGCACCGCCGCGCCGAGGGGACGGCGACGCCCACGGAGGCACGGGGCCGCACCGCCTGGTCCGTGACCGCCGAGCCGCTGACCGGGGTGCCGCAGGGCGACGAGGGGGCGCCCGAGCGCGGCTGGCTGGCGGCCGGGGCCACGCTGGCGCCCGAGCACCGGTCCGTCGTCTTCGAGGTGGTGACCCGGTTGCTGTTCCACCCGATCCTGGTGCTCTCGGTCTACCTGCTGTTCTGCGCCGAGAACATGCCGGGCGGCGGATTCGTCGGCGGGCTGGTCGCGGGCCTCGCCCTGATCACCCGCTACCTGGCGGGCGGGCGCTTCGAACTCGCCGAGGCCGCGCCCCTGCAGCCCGGCCTCTTCACCGGGCTGGGGCTCTTCGTCTCCACCGGCGTCGCCCTGTTCGGCCTCTCCGACGGAACGGTCCTGCACGCCTGGACGTACCACGGCCATCTGCCGTTCATCGGCGACTTCGAGTTCGGGACCCCGGTGATCTTCGACTGCGGGGTGTACCTGCTGGTCCTCGGCGTCGTCCTCGACATCGTGCGGGCCCTCGGCGCGAAGATCGACCGCCAGATCGAGCGGGCCGCGGCCGACAAGGCGGCCGCCCGCGGGGCCGGACCGGAGACCGGGGAGGCCACCCCGTGACCGTCAGCGCCTCGCTCCTGGCCACCGCGGCGGTCCTCTGCGCGGTCGGCGGCATCCTCATGCTGACCCGGCCCCTCACCCGCATCCTGCTGGGCGCGGTCATCGCCGGCAACGGCATCAACCTGTTCATCCTGTCCGCCACCGGCACGGCCGGCCGTGAACCGCTGCTGTACGGGGTCGACCTCGCCAGGGTCACCGACCCGCTGCCCCAGGCCATCGCCCTCACCGCGATCGTCATCACCCTGGCCACCACCGCGTTCCTGCTCGCCATGGCCTACCGCAGCCACCAGCTGACCGGCACCGACGAGGTCCACGACGACCTGGAGGACCGGCGCATCGTGCTCCGCGCCGAAGTGCTGGACGAACGCGACGAACTGCGCGCCCGGTTCCGGGCCGACGGCGACCGCAGCGCCGAGGCCCGCCACGCCTACCGCGAGGAGCGCCGCCGCCTGCGGGCCCGGCTGCGCGCCGACCGCGCCCTCCAGGCCAGGGGCCGCGACGCCACCGGCGACCTGTGGCACGACGTGCTGGGGGCGGACCCGGAGGACTACGCGAGCACCGAGGACCCGCAGGGCCCCGGCACCGACGCCCAGAACCCAGGAGACACCGGATGAACGCCCTCGTCCCGCTGCCGGTGCTGCTGCCGCTCTGCGCGACCGGACTGAGCCTCGCCTTCGGCACCCGGCTCAAACAGATCCAGCGCTTCATCAGCGTCGTCGTGCTCACCGCCGTACTCGGCCTCTCGGTCGCCCTGATGATCGCCGCCGACCGGGACGGCCCGCTCTCCGTGCACCTGGGCGACTTCGCGCCGCCGCTCGGCATCACCCTGGTCGCCGACCGGCTCTCCGGGCTGATGCTGACGGTCTCCTCGGCCATCACCCTGTGCGTGCTCGTCTACTCCCTGGGCCAGGGCATGGCCGACCGGGACGAGGAGACGCCCGTCGCGGTCTTCCACCCCGCCTATCTGATCCTGGTCGCGGGCGTCTCCTGCACCTTCCTCGCCGGTGACCTGGTCAACCTCTACGTCGGCTTCGAGATCATGCTCGTCGCGAGCTTCGTCCTGCTGACCCTCGGCGGCACCGGACCGCGCATCCGGGCGGGCTCCACGTACGTGATCATCTCGCTGTTCTCCTCGATGCTCTTCCTGACCGCCATCGCCATGACGTACGCGGCGACCGGCACCGCGAACTTCGCCCAGCTCGGCGAACGCCTGGGCGCTCTCCCGCTCGGCGTCCAGACCCTGATCCAGGCGATGCTGCTGACGGTCTTCGCGATCAAGGCGGCCGTCTTCCCGCTCGCCGCCTGGCTGCCCGACTCGTATCCGACCGCGCCCGCCCCCGTCACCGCCGTCTTCGCCGGGCTGCTGACCAAGGTCGGCGTCTACTGCATGCTGCGGACCGAGACCCTGCTCTTCCCCGGCAACCGGCTCGGTGACCTGCTGATGGCGGCGGCGCTCGCCTCGATGATCGTCGGCATTCTGGGGGCCGTGGCGCAGACCGACCTCAAGCGGCTGCTCTCCTTCACCCTCATCAGCCACATCGGTTACATGGTCTTCGGCATCGGCCTCGCCACCCGGCAGGCGTACGGCGGAGCGATCGTCTACGTCGTCCACCACATCACCGTCCAGACCACGCTGTTCCTGGTCGCCGGGCTCATCGAACGCCGGAGCGGCACCACCGAGCTCACCCGGATCGGCGGCCTCGCCCGCGCCGCCCCCGCCCTCGCCGTCCTCTTCTTCGTCCCCGCGATGAACCTCGCCGGCATCCCGCCGCTCTCCGGCTTCATCGGCAAGCTCGGCCTCATGCGCGCCGGTGTCGCCGACGGCGGGGTGTGGGCGTGGATCCTCGTCACCGGGGCGACCGCGACGAGCCTGCTCACGCTGTACGTGATGGCCAAGGTCTGGAACCTGGCCTTCTGGCGGGCCGCGCCCCCGGGCCAGGCCGCCGCCGGCACGGTCCTGGAGTCGGACGACGACAGCGACGACGACGATGCCGACGAGGGGCCCGACCGGATGGCGGGCACCGGCGACGAGGGCGTCCGCGTCCGCCACCAGCCCGCCGGGCTCGCCGTCGCCGCGACCCTCCACGGCCACGCCGTCACCACCACCAGCGTGCTGCCCCGCCCGATGACCTGGGCCACGGCCGCCGCGGTCGCCCTCGGCCTCGCCTTCACCGTGTTCGCCGGCCCGCTGACCTCGTACACCGACCGCTCGGCCGCCGAACTCATCGCCCGCAGGCCCTACATCGAGGAGGTGCTCGGGGGTGTCTGACAAATGCCCGTGGAGGAAGGAGCGGCGTCTGGTGCGTGCGATCGCAAGGCGCCGGAGAGTCCTTGTAGCGGAGCTACTAGGGCTTTTCGGCAACGCCGCGAGCGTGCGTGCCAGGCGACGCGACGCCGCGGGAATTTGTCAGACACCCCCTCGGCCGGTGAGGCGCCTGATCACCTTCTCGTTCCGGAACAAGGACCTGCCGCCGTTCAGCGCCGCGTTCCGCGGGCGGCGCCGGCGGGTGCTCGACCTCCCGCTGATCGCCTGGCTCACCGTCATCTGGGTGCTGCTCTGGTCCAGCCTCAACTGGGCCAACCTGCTGACCGGGGCCGTGGTCGCGGTGATCGTCTGCCTGGCCTTCCCGCTGCCCACGGTGGACCTCGGGCTGCGGCTGCACCCCTGGGGCATCGTGCGGCTGGCCGGTTATCTGCTCTACGACATGTACACCTCCGGCTTGAAGGTCACCCGGCAGATCCACGGCCGGCAGCCGCGCCGGGCGGCCGTCATCGCCGTACCGCTGCGCTGCCGCTCGGACCTGATGCTGACCGCCGTCGCCGTCGCGGTGTCCAACGCGCCCGACAGCTCCGTCGTCGAGGTGCGCCGCGCCACCGCCACGGTCTTCGTGCACATCCTGGACGGCCGGCCCGCCGAACTGGCGGCGGCCCAGCGGTCCGTCTGGCGCACGGAAGAGCTGATCGTACGGGCCTTCGGCACCCGCGACGAGATCGAGCGCGTCGCCGCCCCGCCCCCGCCCGCACCGCACACCGGCCCACCGCAGGCCGACCAGGAGGACAGGCCATGAGCGCGCCCCAGACCGTGGACCGGGTGCTGATCGTCGCAGCCGTCGTCCTGATCCTGATCGCCGGGGCGGCTCTGCTCGCCCGCGTCTGGCGCGGGCCCTCCATGTTGGACCGGGCCATCGCCCTGGACGTCTGCGCCGCCCTGATCATCGCCGGACTCGGCGCCAAGTCGGCACTCGCCCGCGACCCGTTCTACTTCCCGATCATGCTGGTGCTGGCCTTCCTCGGCTTCACCGGTTCGGTCGGCATCGCGCGCTTCATCGCCGTACGCGACCGGCCGCCGGGCAGTCCGCAAGGGGAGCGGGCCGGGCACGGCGGGGAGGAGGGGCCATGAGCGTCTGGCTCCAGATCCTCGACACGGCGGGCGCGGCGCTGGTGCTCCTCGGCGCCGCGATCTGCCTGCTCGGCGTGGTCGGCATGCTGAGACTGCCGGACGTCCTCTCCCGCAGCCACGCCGCGACCAAACCGCAGGCGCTGGGCATGCTGATCGTGCTCGCCGGGGTGGCACTGCGGCTGCGCAGCGGCATGGACCTGGCGACGCTCGCGCTGATCGGCTTCTTCCAGATGATGACCGGCCCGGTGGCGGCTCACCTGGTCGCCCGCTCCGCCTACCGCACCGGCCAGGTCGACCACGCGGAACTCCTCTTCGACGACCTGGACGAACAGCTCACCGAGGAGACCTGACGCGCCGGGCTTCTCACACCGCCCGCCCGCGCGGTGTGCGGCGAGCGTTACCGCCCATGATCGGCCGGGGCCACACCGGCGTAACGGCGCCTTCCTACGGTCGGGGGACGATCCGATTCACGGAAGGTCTCCCCGGTGCCCCCACAGAGCTCGTCGGCCGACGCCACTCAGGTCCGTACGGTCTGCTCGTACTGCGGGGTGGGCTGCGGCATGGTCCTCGACATCGCGTCCGGGCCCGACGGGCGCCGTAAGGTCCTCAAGGCGTCGGGGGACAAGGCGCACCCCGCGAACTCCGGGCGGCTCTGCACCAAGGGCGCGACGACCGCCGACATGCTCGCCGCGCCCGGCCGGCTGACCACCGCGCTGATGCGGCCCGAGCGGGGCGCGGAGCCGGTGCCGGTGGCCGTGGACGAGGCGGTCGCGTCGACCGCGCGGCGGCTGCGGGCGATCGTCGACGAGCACGGGCCGGACGCGCTCGCGTTGTACGTGTCCGGGCAGATGAGCCTGGAGGCGCAGTACCTGGCGAACAAGCTGGCCAAGGGGTTCGTCCGGACCAGCCGCATCGAGTCCAACTCGCGGCTGTGCATGGCGAGCGCGGGCAGCGGCTACAAGCTGTCGCTCGGCGCCGACGGCCCGCCCGGCTCCTACGACGACCTGGACCGCGCGGACGTCTTCCTGGTCATCGGCGCCAACATGGCCGACTGCCACCCCATCCTCTTCCTGCGGCTGCTCGACCGGGTCAAGGCGGGCGCCAAGCTGATCGTCGTCGACCCCCGGCGCACCGCCACCGCCGACAGGGCCGACCTCTTCCTGCGGATCAACCCCGGGACCGACCTGGCCCTCCTCAACGGCCTCCTGCACCTGCTCCACGCGAACGGCCACACCGACCCAGCGTTCGTCGCGGAGCACACCGAGGGCTGGGAGGCGATGCCGGAGTTCCTCGCGGACTACCCGCCGGACGCGGTCGCCGCGATCACCGGCATCCCGGAGGAGGACATCCGCCGCGCCGCCCGGTGGATCGGCGAGGCGGGGGAGTGGACGAGCTGCTGGACGATGGGGCTCAACCAGTCCACGCACGGCACCTGGAACACCAACGCGCTGATCAACCTGCACCTGGCGACCGGCGCGATCTGCCGCCCGGGCAGCGGCCCCCTGTCGCTCACCGGTCAGCCCAACGCCATGGGCGGCCGCGAGATGGGCTACATGGGGCCGGGGCTCCCCGGGCAGCGCTCACTCCTGGACGACGAGGACCGGGCCTTCACGGAGGAGCTGTGGGGGCTGGCCCCCGGCACCCTGCGCAAGGACGAGTGCGGCCGGGGCACCGTCGAGATGTTCGAGCGGATGGCGGCCGGGGACATCAAGGCGTGCTGGATCATCTGCACCAACCCCGTCGCCTCCGTCGCCAACCGCCGTACGGTCATCGAGGCGCTGGAGGCCGCCGAACTCGTCGTCACCCAGGACGTGTTCGCCGACACCGAGACCAACGCCTACGCCGACGTCGTCCTGCCCGGCGCCCTGTGGAGCGAGGCAGAGGGCGTACTCGTCAACAGCGAACGCAACCTCACCCTCGCCCGCCCGGCCGTCGAGCCGCCCGGCGAGGCCCTCGCGGACTGGCGGATCATCGCCCGTATCGCCTGCGCCATGGGGTACGAGGACGCCTTCACGTACGACAGCGCCGAGGAGGTCTTCGAGGAGATCAAGCGCGCCGCGAACCCCCGGACCGGCTACGACCTGCGGGGCGTGACGTACGAGCGGCTGCGCACCGCCCCCGTCCAGTGGCCCGCGCCCACCGCCGGCGGACCGGCCCGCAACCCCGTCCGCTACCTCGCCCCGGACGGCGGCGGACCGGTCTTCCCGACACCGACCGGACGCGCCCGCTTCTTCGCCCGCCCCCACCTTCCGGCCGCCGAACTGCCGGACGACGACTACCCGTTCCTGCTCAACACCGGACGGGTCCAGCACCAGTGGCACACCCTCACCAAGACCGGCAGGGTCGCCAAGCTCAACCGTCTGAACCCCGGCCCGTTCGTGGAGGTGCACCCCGAGGACGCGGCGCGGCTCGGGATCGCGGAGGGAGACTCCGTGGAGGTCGAGTCGCGGCGCGGCCGGGCCGTGCTGCCGGCCGTGGTGACCGACCGGGTGGCCCCGGGCTGCTGCTTCGCGCCCTTCCACTGGAACGACCTCTTCGGCGAGTACCTCAGCGTCAACGCCGTGACCAGCGACTTTGTGGACCCGGTCTCCTTCCAGCCGGAGTTCAAGGTGTGCGCGGTGACCCTGACGAAGGTGGCGGCCGTGCCCGTTCCCGTACCGGCTGCTCCGGAAACCGCCGCCGTCTTCGGTCTGGAGACCACCCCGCCCCCGGTTCTCGCCGAGCACGAGCGGCAGTACCTGGTCGGCTTCCTCGCCGGGCTGCCCCTGGGCGCCCCCGGCGTCCCCGTCCTCCCGCCCGGCGCGCCCTTCGGCGCCGAGCACGCCCGCTGGGTCAACGGCGTCCTGGCCGGCATGTACTCGCGCACCGGACAGCCCGCCCAGGACCCCGCGCCCGCAGCAGCCGAGGCCCCCGGCCGCGAGGTGGTCGTGCTGTGGGCCTCGCAGACGGGCAACGCGGAGGAGTTCGCCGTCGCCACCGCCGACCGGCTCACCGCCACGGGCCACCGCACCCGGCTCCTCGGCATGGACGAGGCCGACCCGCGCGCCCTGCCGCCCGCCGCCGACCTCCTCCTGATCACCAGCACCTTCGGGGACGGCGACGCCCCGGACAACGGCTCCGGGTTCTGGGACGCGCTGACGGCGGCGGACCTCCCACCCCTGGACGGCAGGCGGTACGCGGTCCTGGCCTTCGGCGACTCCTCGTACGACGACTTCTGCGGGCACGGGCGCCGGCTCGACCGCCGCCTGGACGAGCTCGGGGCCGTCCGCCTCGCCCCGCGCACCGACTGCGAACCCGACTACGAGCCGTCCGCGCTCAGCTGGCTCGACCAGGTCCTCGCCGGTCTCACCGCCCCGCCCACCGGCACGGCCTCCGCGCCCCGGCCGGCCCCCGCGCCCGCCCCGGCCCGCACCCCCAAGCCCGCACCCGTCACGGCCCGGCTGGCCGGCAACCGGCTGCTCGGCCTGCCCGGCTCCGGCAAGGAGGTCCGACGGTTCACCTTCGACACCAGCGGCACCGGCACCGCCCTGGAGTACGCGGCCGGGGACGCGCTCGGCGTCCACGCCGTCAACCACCCGGACCTGGTGGCCGAATGGCTCTCCGTCACCGGGCTCGACGCCGACGCACCGATCGAGGTCTCCGGCCTCGGCGGCCTGCGGCTCGGCGACGCGCTCCACAGCCACCTGGACATCACCCGCCTCACCCCCGCCCTGCTCGGCTTCGTCACCGAACGCACCGGCGACCGGGACCTGAAGAAGATGCTGCGGCCCGACAACAAGGGCGAGCTGGCCCGCTGGTCCTGGGGCCGGCAGGCCGTCGACGTCCTCGCCGAGTACCCGGTCAAGGCCACCCCCGAGGAGTGGGCCGGCATCCTCAAACCCCTCCAGCCCCGCCTGTACTCGATATCGTCCAGCCCGCTCACCGACCCCGACCGCCTCTCCCTGACGGTCTCCGTCGTCCGCTACGAGAACCTCCACGGCCGCCCGCGCGCCGGTGTCTGCTCGCCGTTCCTCGCGGACGCGCCACCCGACACCGGCGTCCCGGTCTTCGTGCGCCGCGCCCCGCACTTCCGGCCACCGGCCCGCCCCGACGCACCGATGGTCATGGTGGGCCCGGGCACCGGCGTGGCCCCCTTCATCGGCTTCCTGGAGGAGCGCCGGGCCCGCCGCGACCCCGGCCCCAACTGGCTGTTCTTCGGGGAACAGCACCGGGCCACCGACTTCTTCTACGAGGAGGAGCTGACGTCCTTCCTCGCCGACTCCACCCTCACCCGCCTGGACACCGCCTTCTCCCGCGACCAGCGCGCCAAGGTCTACGTACAGGACCGGATGCGCGAGCACGGCGCCAAACTGTGGTCGTGGCTGCGCGACGGCGCCCACTTCTACGTGTGCGGCGACGCGGCCCGGATGGCGAAGGACGTCGACCGGGCGCTGCGCGACATCGCCGTCGCGCACGGCGGGCTCGACCCGGAGGCCGCCGCGCTGTACGTGAAGCAGCTCGCCGCCGACAAGCGGTACGTCCGGGACGTCTACTGACCGCCCGTTCAGAGCGCCACGAGCGTCACTTCGGTGGCCTTGACGCTGGTCCACACCGCGACCCCGTCCGCGAGGGACAGCTCGGCGGCGGCCTGCGGGGTGATCTCGGCGACCAGGTCCGGCGCCTGCTCCGACCCCACGAGCACCCGGAGCCGGCTCCCGCCCGAGGTGATCTCCCGTACCGTCCCGGGCCACACGTTGCGCGGGCTCCCGGTGGGCTTCTCCCGGTGTACGGAGACGGCCTCGGGCGCGATGACCGCGAGTGCGGGCGCCCCGGCGGGCAGCGGGTCGGCGACGACGAGGTGGCCGCCGCCTGCCGGCGCGAGCCCGTCGGCGGTGGTCGTCCCCGTCCAGGCGTTGCGGCCGAGCATCCGGGCGACCCACGGGGAGCGCGGGTGCCGGGTCACCTCGGCGGGCGGGGCGTCCTGGAGCGTGCGGCCCTCCGCCAGGACGAGGACCCGGTCGGCCAGCGCGACGGCCTCCACGGGGTCGTGGGTGACGATCAGGCAGACGCCGCCGAACCCTTCGAGGTGGCGGCGCAGGGTGTGCCGGACCTGGGACCGGGTGGTCTGGTCGAGCGCGGCGAGCGGTTCGTCGAGGAGCAGCAGGCGGGGGCGGGCGGCCAGCGCACGGGCCAGCGCCACGCGTTGGGCCTGCCCGCCGGAGACCTGGGCGGGCCGGCGGGAGGCGAGGTGCCCGACGCCGAGCCGGTCCAGCCACTCCTGGGCGCTGCGGCGGGCCTCGGCGCGCGGCACGCCCCGGGCGCGCAGCCCGTACGCGGTGTTGGCGAGGGTGCTCAGGTGCGGGAACAGCGCGCCGTCCTGCGGGACCCAGGCGACGCCCCTGCGGTGGGCGGGCAGGGCGGTGACGTCGGTGTCGCCGAGCCGGAGCCGGGCGTGGGCGCGCGGGGTGAGGCCGAGCAGGGCGCGCAGGAGGGTCGTCTTGCCCGCGCCGTTGGGGCCGACGACGGCGATGGTGGTGCCGGCCTCCGCGTCGAGCGTCAGCTCGTTGAAGCCGGTGACCTCGGCGTGCAGCGGCCAGAGTTCCGAGCCGGACGGCTGCGGGAGGGGCTGCTCGCGTACGTGCGCGGGGTCGTCGTGGACGACCTCCCGTGGCGTACGCGCCCGCGGCGTCCCGGTCCACCGCCCGCGCAGCGCCAGCAGCACCGCCATGGCGATGACGAGGAGCAGCAGGGACACCGAGGTGGCGGCCTCCGGGCTGTCCTGGAGCAGCAGGTAGACCTGGAGGGGCAGCGTCTGCGTGGTGCCGGGGAGGTTGCCCGCGAAGGTGATGGTCGCCCCGAACTCGCCGAGCGCCCGCGCCCAGGTCAGCGCCGCGCCCGCGGCCAGCCCGGGGGCGACCATCGGCAGCGTGACCGTGAAGAACACCCGTACCGGCGAAGCCCCCAGGGACGCGGCCGTCTCCTCGTAACGGGGGCGCAGCCCGCCCAGCGCGCCCTCCAGGCTGATCACCAGGAACGGCATGGCGACGAAGGTCGCGGCGAGCACGGCGCCGGAGGTGTGGAAGGGCAGCGTGATGCCGAACCAGTCCTCCAGCCACGGCCCGAGCAGCCCCCGGCGGCCGAAGCCCAGGAGCAGGGCGACACCGCCGACCGTCGGCGGCAGCACCATCGGCAGCAGCACCAGCGAGCGGACGAAGACCTTGCCGGGGAAGTCGACCCGGGCCAGCAGCCAGGCCAGCGGCACCCCGAGGACGAGGGAGAGGCCCAGGGCCCAGCCGGAGACGATCAGCGACAGCGTCAGCGCCTGGGTGGTGCCCTCGCTGGTGAGGTGGCCGCCCAGCTCGCCCCACGAGGTGCGGGCGAGGATGCCGGCCAGCGGCAGCAGCAGGAACGCCACGGCCAGGAGCGCGGGGAGCGCCAGCACGATCGGCGCGCGGGGGGATCGGTTCATCGGCGTTCCTTGTCCACGCTACGGCTGCTGGAAGCCCGCACCGGTCAGGATCTTCCGTGCCTCGGGCGAGGACAGCCACTTTACGAACGCCTCGGCCGCCGCGCCGTGCTCGCTGGTCTTCAAGGTCGCCGCCGGGTACGAGGCGACGGCGTTCTGCTCGTCCGGGATGCCGACCGAGTCGACCTTGCCGGCGGCCGAGGCGACATCGGTCTTGTAGACCAGCCCGGCATCCGCCTCTCCCAGCTCGACCTTGCTGAGTACCGCGCGCACGTTGGGCTCCTGGGAGACCGGCTTCACGGTGATCTTCTGCGCGTCCAGGATCTGCTTGCTGTACCGGCCCACCGGCACCTCGGGCGCGGCGAGGACCACCTTCAGCCCGGTGCCGGCCAGGTCCGCGAGGTTCTCGATCTTCTCCGGGTTGCCCTTCCCGGTCGCGATGACGAGGCGGTTCTTCGCGATGACCGTCGGCGTGCCGGTGTCCGTCCTCAGACCGTCCATCGTCTTCGTGTCGGCGGTGACCAGCGCGTCGGCGGGGGCGCCCTGCTTGACCTGCGCGGCCAGCTCCTGCGACCCGGCGAAGGAGAACGTCACCTTCGTCCCCGGGTGCTCCTTCTCGTACGCCGCACCCGCCTCCTTGAACACATCGGTGAGGGAGGACGCGGCGAGGACGGTGAGGCCGGTGGCCGTGTCCTTGGTGTCGTCGTCCCCGCCGCACGCGGTGAGAGGAGTGAGCAGGCCCACGACGACGAGGGCCGCGGCGGCGCGCCGCTGGGTGGGAGCAGGAGTCATGGAGAGCAGCATGTGCCAAAGAGTATGGGTGAACACATCGCATTTACAGCTTTCCATGGGAAAACACATGGCAGCTGCGGTACTCCCTGGAGGAAGCTCCTAGGGGCCGCCTGTGACCGGCCAGTAGAGTGCGGGTGCGCCAGCCCCCGAGACCCGAGGTACCGTCCGTGACCCCCGAGCACCCCCTCCCGCCCGCAGTGACCGTGGTCGGGATCGGCGCCGACGGCTGGCCGGGGCTCACCGGACCGGCGCGCGACGCACTGCGGGACGCCCAGGTCCTCATCGGTGCCGGACGCCAGCTCGGCCTGCTCCCGCCGGAGTGCGCGGGCGCCCGGGTGCCGTGGCCCTCGCCCCTGCGCCCCGCAGTCCCCGGCCTGCTCGCCGCCCACGCGGACCGCCGTATCGCCGTCCTGGCCAGCGGCGACCCCATGTTCTACGGGATCGGCCGCGCCCTCACCGAGGTCCTGGGCCCGGACCGGCTGCGCGTCCTGCCGCACCCCTCGTCCGTGTCCTACGCCTGCGCCCGCGTCGGCTGGCCGCTGGAGGACACCGAGGTCGTCACCCTCGTCGGCCGGCCCGCCGCCCGGCTCGCCGCCGCCCTGCACCAAGGGCGCCGGCTCCTCGTCCTCAGCGCCGACGCCACCACCCCGGCCACGGTCGCCGCACTGCTGCGGGACCACGGCTTCGGACCCAGCCGCATGCGGGTCCTGGAACAGCTCGGCGGCGAGGACGAGGCATGCGCCGAGGGCCTGGCCGACACCTGGGACCACCCGGCCGGGGACCCGCTCAACGTCATCGCCGTCGAGTGCCGGACCGCCCCCGGAGCGCTGCGCCTCGGCGCCGTACCGGGCCTGCCGGACGAGGCCTACGCCCACGACGGACAGCTGACCAAGCGTCACATCCGTGCCGTCACGCTCGGCGTGCTCGCCCCCGCCCCCGGCGAACTCCTGTGGGACATCGGCGGCGGCTCCGGCTCGATCGCCATCGAGTGGATGCGCGCCCACCCCTCCTGCCGGGCCATAACCGTCGAACGCGACCCCGTCCGCGCGGCGCGCATCGCGGAGAACGCCGCCCGGCTCGGCGTCCCCGGCCTCCGCGTCGTCACCGGCCGCGCCCCCGACTGCCTGGACCAGCTCCCCGTAGCCGACGCCGTGTTCATCGGCGGCGGCCTCACCGCACCCGGACTCCTCGACAGCTGTCTCGCGGCGCTCCCGCCCGGCGGCCGGCTGGTCGCCAACACGGTCACCCTGGAGTCCGAGGCGCTGCTCGCCGCCCAGCACAAGGCGCACGGCGGTGAGTTGGTACGCCTCGCCGTGTCGCACGCCGTGCCCGTCGGCACGTTCACCGGCTGGCGCCAGGCCATGCCCGTCACCCAGTGGTCCGTACGCAAGCCCACCACGGACACCGCACAACCCTCAGGAGACGACAGATGACCGTGTACTTCATCGGCGCGGGCCCCGGCGCCGCCGACCTGATCACGGTGCGCGGCGCCCGCACGCTCGCCGCCTGCGGGGTGTGCCTGTACGCGGGCAGCCTGGTGCCCCGCGAGCTCCTGGCGGAGTGCCCGGCCGACGCCCGGCTGGTGGACACCGCGCAGCTCGACATCGACGAGATCACCGCCGAACTGGTCGACGCGCACCGGGCCGGCCACGACGTGGCGCGGCTGCACTCCGGCGACCCCTCGGTGTTCAGCGCGGTCAACGAGCAGATGCGCCGCCTCGACGAGGCGGGCGTGCCGTACGAAGTGGTGCCCGGCGTCCCCGCGTTCGCGGCGGCGGCGGCGGCCCTCAAGCGCGAGCTGACCGTGCCGACCGTGGGCCAGACCGTCATCCTGACCCGGATCGCCCAGCGGGCCACCGCCATGCCGGAGGGCGAGGACCTGGCGACGCTCGGCCGCAGCGGCGCCCTGATCGTCCTGCACCTGGCCGCCCGTTACGTGGACCGCGTCGTCGAGGAGCTGCTGCCGCACTACGGGGCGGACTGCCCGGCCGCCGTCGTCGCGATGGCCTCCCGCCCCGACGAGCTGGTCCTGCGCGGCACGTTGGAGGACATCGCGGAACAGGTGAAGGCCGCGGGCGTCATCCGTACCGCCGTCATCATGGTCGGCCGCACCCTGGGCGCCGAGCAGTTCCGCGACAGCCACCTCTACTCGCCGGCCCGCGACCGCCACACCTGCTGACCATCCGGCCGGACGGGCGGGCGGGTCAGCGCACGGAGCTGCGCCCCACCACCGTGCCCGCCCGGTCGACGCAGATCACGTCCACGGCCACCGGCGCTCCCCGCAGCACCGACAGCGCCTCGTCCCGCGCCGCCACGGCCACCAGATCGCCCAGCGGCACCCCGTGCGCCTGACACAACTGGAGTGCGGCGAGGCCTGTGTTGGCGACGGCGATCTCGGCGGCCAGGGCCTCGTCCGCGCCGCCCCGCCGGGCCAGCTCCGCCAGGTACCCCTTGTCGACCTGGGAGCGCCCCGAGTGCAGGTCGAGATGGCCGGCGGCGAGCTTCGACAGCTTGGCGAACCCGCCGCAGACCGTGAGCCGGTCCACCGGATGGCGGCGTACGTACTTGAGCACCGCGCCAGCGAAGTCGCCCATGTCGAGCAGCGCGATCTCCGGCAGACCGTACTCGGCCACCACCGTCTTCTCCGAGGTGGAGCCCGTGCAGCCGGCCACATGGGTGAGCCCGGCCGCGAGCGCCACGTCCACACCCCGGCGGATGGAGTCGATCCACGCCGAGCAGGAGTAGGGCACCACCACCCCGGTCGTGCCGAGGATCGACAGGCCGCCCAGGATGCCCAGGCGCGGGTTCCAGGTGGAGCGGGCGATCTCCTCGCCGTGGTCCACGCCGATCGTCACCTCGACGTCCCCCGACCCGCCGTGCGCCGCCGCGACCTCCGCGATGTGGTCCCGGATCATCTGGCGCGGCACCGGGTTGACCGCCGGCTCGCCGACCTCCAGCGGCAGCCCCGGCAGCGTCACCGTACCCACGCCCGGCCCGGCCCGGAACACCACGCCCGAGCCCGCCGGAAGCACCCGCACGCTCACCCGCACCAGGGCGCCGTGCGTCACATCCGGGTCGTCGCCCGCGTCCTTCACCACGCCCGCCGTCGCCCGCCCGTCGGCCAGCTCCTCCACCGCCAGGGCGAACGCCGGGGTCTGGCCCCTGGGCAGCGTGATCGTGACCGGGTCGGGGAAGTCGCCGCTCAGCAGCGCCGTGTACGCGGCCGTCGCGGCGGCGGTGGCGCAGGCACCGGTCGTCCAGCCGGGCCGCAGACCGGTGTGCTTGAGTTGGGCGCCGCGCCCGCCTTTCGCCTCACTCATGGATGGTCCCTGTGCACGTACTGATTCTGGGCGGGACGACGGAGGCCCGCCGGCTCGCCGAGCTGCTGGTGGCCCAGCTGCCCGCCGGGAGCAGGGTCACCAGCTCCCTGGCCGGCCGGGTGGCCCGGCCGAAGCTCCCGCCGGGGGAGGTCCGCGTCGGGGGCTTCGGCGGAGCCGACGGGCTCGCGGACTGGCTCCGCTCGCACCGGGTGCACGCGCTCATCGACGCCACCCATCCTTTCGCCGGGACGATCACCTTCAACGCGGCTGTCGCGGCCGCCGCCGCCCATGTTCCCCTGCTCATGCTGCGCCGGCCCGGCTGGGTGCCCGGTGACGGCGACGACTGGCACCCGGTCGGCTCCCTGTCCGAGGCGGCCGACGCGCTGCCCGCACTCGGACGGCGCGTCTTCCTCACCACCGGGCGGATGGGCCTCGCCGCCTTCGCGGACCTGGACGGCCTGTGGTTCCTGATGCGGTCCGTGGACGTCCCGGAACCGCCGTACCCGGCGCGGATGGAGACCCTCCTCGACCGGGGCCCCTTCACCCTCGAAGGGGAGCGCGAGCTGATCCGCCGCCACCGCGTCGACGTCCTCGTCACCAAGGACAGCGGCGGCACCGCGACCGCCCCCAAGCTGACCGCCGCCCGCGAGGCGCGCATCCCGGTCGTGGTGGTCCGCCGGCCACCGGTCCCCGAAGGAGGCGCGGTGGCCGGCAGCCCGGAAGAGGCCCTGGCCTGGCTGACGGATCAGTTCTCCGGGTAGCGGCGCGGCGTCCACACGATCTGCTGACCCTCGCCCCGCCGCTCCCACCGGGTCTGCGACGACCCGACGATCAGGATCGTGCGCATGTCCACCTCGGCCGGATCGAGGTCGCCCAGCCGCACGGTCCGTACGCTCTCGGCCGGCCCGCCGACGTCCCGGCCGAGGACCACGGGCGTGTCCGGCGAGCGGTGTTCGAGGAGCAGATCGCGCGCCTTGCCGACCTGCCAGGTCCGGCTCCGCGAACCGGGGTTGTACAGCGCGAGCACCAGGTCCGCCGACGCGGCGGCCCGCAGCCGCTCCGCGATGACCTCCCACGGCTTGAGCCGGTCCGAGAGCGAGATGGTCGCGTAGTCGTGGCCCAGCGGCGCACCCGCCCGGGCCGCCGCCGCGTTGGCCGCCGTCACCCCGGGCAGCACCCGCACCGGCACGCCCGCGTACTCCTCCTGCGACGCCACTTCGAGGACGGCCGTCGCCATGGCGAAGACGCCCGGGTCGCCGCCGGACACCACGGCCACCCGCCGCCCGCGCCGGGCCAGGTCGAGCGCGAACTCGGCCCGTTCCGACTCCACCTTGTTGTCCGAGCCGTGCCGTACCTGCCCCGGCCGGACCGGCACCCGGTCCAGGTACGTGGTGTAGCCGACCAGGTCGTCGGCGGCGGCCAGCGCCCCGCGCGTCTCGGGTGTCAGCCACAGCGGCCCCGCCGGACCCGTGCCGACGACGGTCACCTCGCCGTCGCCCGGGGCGCGTTCGGGGCGGGCGTCGATCCGGCTCGGCAGGACGGCGACCGCGAAGTACGGCACCGAGTCCGCGTCCGTGTCCGCGAGTTCGCCCAGCCGCTCCCCGGCCATCGTGGCCCGCTCGACATAGCGGGCCTCGGGCAGCCGGCCCGACGCCTCGAACGCGCGGCGCACGGCGGGGAAGGTGCGGCCGAGCTTCATCACCACGGCCGCGTCCGTCGCGGCCAGCCTGGCCGTCAGCTCCTCCTCCGGCAGGGTGCCGGGAAGGATCGTCAGGACCTCCTCGCCCTCCGCGAGCGGGGTGCCGAGCCGGGCGGCGGCGGCGCTGACCGAGGTGACCCCGGGGATGACCTCGGTGGGGTAGCGGTTGGCGAGCCGCTTGTGCATGTGCATGTACGAGCCGTAGAAGAGCGGGTCGCCCTCGGCGAGCACGGCGACCGTGCGCCCCGCGTCCAGGTGCGCCGCGAGCCGGGCCGCCGCCTCGGTGTAGAAGTCCTCCATCGCGCCCCGGTATCCGCCCGGATGGTCCGTGGTCTCCGTCGTGACGGGGTAGACCAGGGCCTCCTCGATGTGGTCGGCGCGCAGGTGCCTGGCCGCGATGGACCGGGCGATCGACCGGCCGTGCCGGGCGCTGTGGTACGCGACGACGTCCGCCCCGGCGATGACCTCCACCGCGCGCAGGGTCATCAGGTCCGGATCCCCGGGGCCGAGCCCGACCCCGTAGAGCCGTCCCGTCTTCTGCTCGCTCACGGTCACTCTTCCTCGCTGGCGATGGCGTTGAGCGCGGCGGCGGCGATGGCGCTCCCGCCGCGCCGGCCGCGCACGATCAGGTGGTCGAGCCCGGACGGGTGGGCGGCCAGGGCGTCCTTGGACTCGGCGGCGCCGACGAACCCGACCGGCACCCCGATGACGGCCGCGGGGCGCGGGGCCCCCTCCTCGATCATTTCGAGCAGCCGGAACAGGGCGGTCGGCGCGTTCCCGACGGCCACGACCGCGCCGTCGAGGCGGTCCCGCCACAGCTCCAGGGCCGCCGCCGAGCGGGTCGTGCCCAGCTCCGCCGCGAGCCCGGGCACCGCCGGGTCGGACAGGGTGCACACCACCTCGTTGTCCGCGGGCAGCCGCTTGCGGGTGACGCCGCTGGCGACCATGGCCACGTCGCACAGGATCGGCGCGCCGGCCCGCAGCGCCGCGCGGGCGCGGGCGACCGCGTCGGGCGTGTAGCCGATGTCGCGTACGAGGTCGACCATGCCGCACGCGTGGATCATCCGGACCGCGACCTGGCTCACGTCCGCGGGCAGGCCGGCGAGGTCCGCCTCCGCCCGGATGGTGGCGAAGGACTGGCGATAGATGGCCGGTCCGTCCTTCTCGTACTCGTGCACAGTGGTGTCGCTCTCTTCATCGGGCGGGGGGTCGGGCGGAAAAGTGTGGGGTGGGGAAGTCAGGTGCGGGTGGTGCGGGCCGCCGCCACGGCGGTGGCCAGCGCGGCGGGGTCACCGGCGACGCGCTCCGGCTCCCCGGTCCGGCCGCCGTCCCGTACGACGGAGACCCGGTAGCCGCCGTCCGTTCCGGCGACGACGTCGACCCACTCACCGCGTGGGTGGCCGCACCGCCGTTCGCACCCGGACCAGTGGACCGGCAGCGCGGTCCCGGGCGGCGCGACGGGCGGGGCCGCTGCTTCCGCGTCAACCCGCACATCGGCCAGGGACTTCGCGCATCCGGGCCGGCCGATGCAGGCGCCGACCCCGGACCACGGCGACCGGTCCCCGGTGACCAGGCCGGCGGCCCCCAGCGCGTCGAGCGCTCGGGGCGCCCGGTCCCGCCGGACGCCGGGCACGACGACTCCGCGCCACGGGGTGAGCCGCAACTCGCCGGCGCCGTGGTCCCGGGCGAGGTCGGTCAGCGTCCGCCACCGGACCGCGTCGGCGCGCCCGAGCGGCAGCCCGACGGACAGCGCGTCCGTGTCGCCGGGGCCGGTGACCACACCGAGCACCGGGGGGGCGGCGGCCGGCACCGGTACGGTCCCGAGGACGACGGACAGCCCGACGGCACGCAACCGCCGTACCACCTCGTCGAACAACGGCGCGGCACCCCCGGGCAGGTCGGCGACCCGCCACGCACCGGAAGCGACGCGCGCACCGGCCCCGGAATCCGCACCGGCCCCCGAATCCGCACCGGAACCGCCCGCAGCCTCCAGGAACACCACCGCCGCGAGCAGCGCCGCTCGCGGCGCCTCGTCCCCCGCAATCCGCGCGACCGGCTCCAGCCCCCCGATCCGCAGCTCCGCGTCCCCGTCGTCCCGCGCCCGCAGCGTCACATCCGCGCCCAGCGCGTCCACATCGCCGCGGCCGTCGTCGAGCGCGAACAGGAACCGCCCCGAAAGCCCGGCCGCCTCCTCGCTCGCGCAGACCAGCGCGTCCAGCGCGGTCAGCCACGGGCGGACATCGCGCGCACCGAGCCCGTCGAGCCCGGACAGCGGAGAGGCCACCACATTGCGGACCCGCTCATGCCGCCCGGAGGGCAAAAGTCCCATTCCGCTCATCCGGGAAGCCAGTTCGGCGCCGCACTCCGCACCCAGACCGCGCAGCTGCACATTGCCGCGCGAAGTGAGATACAGCTCACCATCGCCCAGCCCGCCGGCCAACTCCCGCAGCCCGTCCGCCTGGTCCCAGGTCAGCACACCACCGGGCACACGGACGCGCGCCAACGCCCCGTCGTCCGCCCGGTGGAGCCGCAGCGCACCGGGGCAGGCGTCGCCGCGAGCCCGGAAACGGGCGTCGTCGGGCTGCGCGAAACGGGGGGCTGGGGGAGGCATGGCGGCGAGCATACCGACCATCTCATCCGATCCGTATGGCCCATCGTCGCCCTCAGGCCCTTACTATGCCCAGTGACGGACCTCCGGGTCCGTCGTCGCCACAGACGGCGACAGGGGAGGAAGCCCGGTGCGATTCCGGCGCGGTCCCGCCACTGTGAGCTTGGTCCCACCAGGACCGGGCGAGTCAGGAACTCCCTTCCCCGCACGTTCGGCAGGTCCGGGCAGGGGAGCTCTCGACACCGCCCGGGGCGTGGACACCCCGAGGAAGGCCAGACGCCGCATGATCCTGCTCCTGTCGACGTCCGACACCGACCTGCTCAGCGCCCGTGCCTCCGGCGGACCGGTCGGCTACCGGTACGCGAACCCCTCCCGGCTCCCGCTCCAGGACCTGCCCGTGCTGCTCGACGGCACCGACCTCGTCGTCGTACGCCTCCTCGGCGGTGTGCGCGCCTGGCAGGACGGCCTCGACCAGGTCCTGGCCACCGGCCGCCCCGTCGTCGTCCTCACCGGCGAACAGGCCCCCGACGCGCAGCTGATGGCGGCCTCCACCGTCCCCATCGGGATCGCCGCCGAGGCCCACGCCTACCTCGCGCACGGCGGCCCCGCCAACCTGGACCAGCTCGCCCGCTTCCTGTCCGACACCGTCCTGCTCACCGGCCACGGCTTCGAACCGCCCGCCGCCGCACCCTCCTGGGGCCCGCTGGAGCGCACACCCGGCGCGACCGAGGACGGCGCCCCCACGGTCGCCGTGCTCTACTACCGCGCCCACCACATGAGCGGCAACACCGCGTTCATCGAGACGCTGTGCCGGGCCGTCGAGGCCCAGGGCGCCCGCGCCCTCCCGCTGTACGTCGCCTCGCTGCGTACCCCCGAACCCGAGCTCATCGCAACCCTGCGCGCCGCCGACGCGATCGTCACCACGGTCCTCGCGGCGGGCGGCACCCGGCCCGCCGAGGCGTCCGCCGGCGGCGACGACGAGTCCTGGGACGCGGGGGCGCTCACCGCGCTCGACGTCCCGATCCTCCAGGCGCTCTGCCTCACCAGCTCCCACACGGACTGGCAGGACAACGACGAGGGCGTCTCCCCGCTGGACGCCGCCAGCCAGATCGCCGTCCCCGAGTTCGACGGCCGCCTGATCACCGTCCCGTTCTCCTTCAAGGAGATCGACGAGGACGGCCTGCCCTCCTACGTCGCCGACGACGAACGCGCCGCCCGCGTCGCCGGCATCGCCGTCCGCCACGCCCGGCTGCGCCACATCCCGAACGCCGAGAAGCGCCTCGCGCTCGTCCTGTCCGCGTACCCGACCAAGCACTCCCGTATCGGCAACGCCGTCGGACTCGACACCCCCGCCAGCGCGGTCGCGCTGCTGCGCCGGCTGCGCGAGGAGGGCTACGACTTCGGCGACGAGGAGGTCCCCGGCCTCGCGTCCGGCGACGGCGACGAGCTGATCTACGCCCTCATCGAGGCGGGCGGCCACGACCAGGAGTGGCTCACCGAGGAACAGCTCGCCCGCAACCCGGTCCGTATCCCCGCCGCCGACTACCGCCGCTGGTACGCCACCCTGCCCGCCGAACTCCGCGAGGCCGTCGAGCAGCACTGGGGCCCGCCGCCCGGCGAGATGTTCGTGGACCGCTCGCGCAACCCGGAGGGCGACATCGTCCTCGCCGCCCTGCGCCGCGGCAACCTCCTCGTCCTCATCCAGCCGCCGCGCGGCTTCGGCGAGAACCCGATCGCGATCTACCACGATCCCGATCTGCCGCCGTCGCACCACTACCTGGCCGCCTACCGCTGGATCGCCGCCCGCGCCGACGACAACGGCTTCGGCGCCGACGCGATGATCCACCTCGGCAAGCACGGCAACCTGGAGTGGCTGCCCGGCAAGAACGCGGGCCTGTCCGCCGCCTGCGGCCCGGACGCGGCGCTCGGCGACCTCCCGCTCGTCTACCCGTTCCTCGTCAACGACCCGGGGGAGGGCACCCAGGCCAAGCGCCGGGTGCACGCCACGCTCGTGGACCACCTGGTGCCGCCGATGGCCCGCGCCGACAGCTACGGGGACATCGCCCGCCTCGAACAACTCCTCGACGAGCACGCCCAGATCGCCGCCATGGACCCGGCCAAGCTGCCGGCGATCCGCGCCCAGATCTGGACCCTGATCCAGGCCGCGAAGCTCGACCACGACCTGGGGATCGAAGGACGCCCCGAGGACGAGGGCTTCGACGACTTCATCATGCATCTCGACGGCTGGCTCTGCGAGATCAAGGACGTCCAGATCCGCGACGGCCTCCACGTCCTGGGCGGCGCCCCCACAGGAACCGCCCGCGTCAACCTGGTCCTGGCCATCCTCCGGGCCCGCCAGATCTGGGGCGGCAAGACCTCCCTCCCGGGCCTCCGCGAAGCCCTGGGCCTGGACGAGTCGGCAGCCACCCGCACGGCCGCGGACACGGTGGAGGAACAGGCCCGCGCCCTGGTCCAGGCAATGGAGGACGCCAACTGGAAGCCGGTATCTCAAGCCCCTGCGGCGATCGACCGGCCGAATCAAGCCCCTGCGGCGATCGAGCAGCCACATCAGGCGCCTGAGCCAATCGTGCAGCCAATTCAAGCCCCTGCGGCGATTGAGCAGCGGGGTCCGGGGCAGAGCCCCGCGCAGACGACCCGCACACCGCTCCACGACCTGGACCCAGACGTCGCGGCGATCCTGAACTTCGCCGCCGAAGAGGTCGTCCCCCGCCTGGCCAGGACCACAGACGAACTGGACCACTGCGTACACGCCCTCCAGGGCGGCTTCGTCCCCGCAGGCCCCTCCGGCTCCCCCCTCCGCGGCCTGGTCAACGTCCTCCCCACCGGCCGCAACTTCTACTCCGTGGACCCCAAGGCCGTCCCCTCCCGCCTCGCCTGGGAGACCGGCCAGGCCCTGGCCGACTCGCTCCTGGAGCGCTACCGCACGGACAACGGCGACTGGCCGGTGTCCGTGGGCCTCTCCCTCTGGGGTACGAGCGCCATGCGCACCGCCGGCGACGACGTGGCCGAGGCGTTCGCGCTGCTCGGCATCCGCCCGGTCTGGGACGACGCCTCACGCCGCGTCACCGGACTCGAACCGATCCCCGCAGCCGAGCTCGGCCGCCCCCGCATCGACGTCACCCTGCGCATCAGCGGCTTCTTCCGCGACGCGTTCCCGCACACCATCGGCCTGCTCGACGACGCGGTCCGGCTGGCCGCATCCCTCGACGAACCGGCCGAGCTCAACCACGTACGGGCGCACACACAGGCGGACCTGGCCGCGCACGGCGACGAACGCCGCGCCACCACCCGTATCTTCGGCTCCCGTCCCGGCACGTACGGTGCCGGGCTGCTCCAGCTCATCGACTCCCGCGACTGGCGCACCGACGCCGACCTCGCCGAGGTGTACACGACCTGGGGCGGCTACGCCTACGGCCGCGACCTGGACGGCTGCCCGGCCCGGGAGGAGATGGAGACCGCGTACAAGCGCATCGCGGTGGCGGCGAAGAACACCGACACCCGCGAGCACGACATCGCGGACTCCGACGACTACTTCCAGTACCACGGCGGCATGGTCGCCACGGTCCGCGCGCTGAAGGGGACCGCCCCGGAGGCGTACATCGGGGACTCGACCCGCCCCGAAACGGTCCGCACCCGCACGCTGACCGAGGAGACCTCCCGCGTCTTCCGCGCCCGCGTCGTCAACCCCAAGTGGATCGAGGCGATGCGCCGCCACGGCTACAAGGGGGCGTTCGAGCTCGCCGCGACCGTCGACTACCTCTTCGGGTACGACGCCACGACGGGCGTGGTCGCGGACTGGATGTACGACAAGCTGACCGAGACCTACGTCCTGGACCCGGCCAATCGCGCCTTCCTCGAACGTGCCAACCCGTGGGCCCTGCACGGCATCGCGGAACGCCTTCTGGAGGCCGAGTCGCGCGGCATGTGGGCCAAGCCCGACCCGGCCGTCCTGGAGGCGCTGCGCGAGGTCTTCCTGGAAACGGAAGGAAACCTGGAGGGCGAGGACTGAGCGACGACGGCCCTCAGCCGGCGGTGCCGGGCTTCACACCCCACACGTACACGACGTCGTCCAGCGCGAGCAGGTCCCACAGCTTCGCCGCGTCGTCCACGGTGAGGTTGACGCAGCCCGCGGAGCCCCCGCCGTCGTAGAGGTCGCCCGGGTGCCCGTGGAGCGCCTGCCCGCCGTCGAAGAACTGCGAGTACGGCATGGGGGCGTCGTCGTAGATGTCGGAGACGTGGTCCCTGTCCCGCCAGTAGATGGTGTGCCGGCCGGGCCGCGTCTCCTGCGCGTCGCGGCCGGTACGGATGGGCGCGGGACCGAAGACGACCTTCTTCCCCTTCTGCACCCACAGCAGTTGGCGGTCCATGTCGACACAGGTCACCCGGCCGGTCTCGACGGGGCAGTCCCCGGCGGCGTTCGGGTCCGGCGCGGCCTCGACGACGAGCACGGCGCGGTACGTGCCGAGGTCGGCGAACCCGTCGGGGTGCGGGCGGCCCTGCTCGGTCTGGAAGGACCTGATGGCCCGGCAGTCGGCCGCTGACTGACGGCCGTCCACGGTCAGCCCGAGGTGCTTCTCCAACTGCCGCTGGTACGGGCCGGCCGGTGCGGTGCACGCGGCGTCGCGGCCGGGCGATGCGGCCGAGGGGGCCGCGGTGGACAGCAGTGCCATGGCCGCCGTGGCGACTGCGGCACCGATGAGGCGGTGGGGACGGGACACGGCCGGACCTCCTGGGTAATCAACGGGGACGTACGTACTGCCGAGCCAATCAGCGCAACCGCCCGGCCGCCCACGAGTGGGCGGCCGGGAGGGTGATCGCGTCAGCCGCGTACGGCCTTGTGCGAGTCGTCCTTGCAGTCCTTGCCCTTGCACGGCTCACCGCGGTGGTTGGCCAGCTCCACGGTGACGCCCTCGTCGCTGTTCTCCTCCGTCACCTCGAACGGACCGGAGACGGGGTTCGCCGGGACGACGTAGCCCTCCGGGACGGCGATCTCGCGCAGGTAGTACTCACCCAGCGGCAGGTCGTCGAACGTGCACTGCCCGTCCTCGTCGGTCGAGCAGCCCGCGTCGGCGAGGGTGTCCGGGTTGCCCCCGGTGGTCTGGAGCCCCGGCACGTCGTTGGTCTCGCGCCACAGCTCGAAGACGGCTCCGGGCAGCGGCTCCCCGTTCTTCGCGTCCGTCTTGTCCAGGGTGAGCGAACCAGTCACGGGCGGTACGGGTGTCTGGCTGTTCAGGGCTTCGGTCTGGACGCCTTGGTCGGCGTTGTCGTCGGTGAGGGTGAGGGGGCCGAAGACGTTGGGGTCGGGCAGTTCGTAGCCGTCGGGGGCCTCGGTCTCGCGCCAGTAGTAGGTGCCCGGAACCGTGGTGTCCGAGCAGATGCCGTTGTCGGGGGTGGTGCAGTCGGTGACGTGGGTGTCGGGGTCGGCGCCGTCCGTCTGGAGGCCGGGGACGTCGTTGGTCTCGCGCCACAGTTCGAAGTCGGCCCCGGCGAGCGGGTCGCCGGTGTCGGCGTCGGTCTTGAGTACGCGGACCTCGCCGGTCACGGGCGGTACGGGTGTCTGGCTGTTCAGGGCTTCGGTCTGGACGCCTTGGTCGGCGTTGTCCTCGGTGAGGGTGAGGGGTCCGAAGACGTTGGGGTCGGGTAGTTCGTAGCCGTCGGGGGCCCCGGTTTCGAGCCAGTAGTAGGTGCCGACGGTCGTGGTCTCGGAGCAGACACCGTTGTCGGGGGTGGTGCAGTCGGTGACGTGGGTGTCTGGGGCGGCGCCGTCCGTCTGGAGGCCGGGGACGTCGTTGGTCTCGCGCCACAGCTCGAAGTCGGCTCCGGCGAGCGGGTCGCCGGTCTCGGCGTCGGTCTTCAGCACGCTCACCGCGCCCGTCACCGGCTGCGGACCGTCGCAGTCCGGGAGGTCGCCGTCGAACGGGTAGGCGTGGAACTCGACCCCGGCGTTCTCGCTGGTGTGGGTGAGCGAGCCGGTGGTGAAGAACCTGCCGTTCATACCGGGCAGGCTCACGGTGGTCATGGACGCCTGCTCGCCCACCAGGACGCTGCCCTGGAACTGCCCGGACCCGGTGAAGGCCGCCGTGGTGGCGTCCGGCAGGTTCCACAGCAGCCGCTCGCGGTACTGGCCCAGCGTGTCGCCTCCGCTGGTGGTGTTGATGACACGGTTCTCCCCGATCACGTTGACCAGGATCGTCGCGTCGTCGGGGATGCCCGCGAACTCGATGGACTGGCTTCCGTTGGGGGAGTTCGGGTTGACCATGTCGAAGTCGACGTTGAACACCTGGAGCTGCGACGTCCCGTCGCCGGTGAACAGCGTCCGGTAGCCCTCGTTGACCGCGGTCCCGGTGGGCGTCCGGGGCGTTCCGTCCGGCCGCGCGTAGCACTGGCTGGCCGCCGTGAGCTCGTCGCGCAGGCCCACGTACGGGACCGTCGCGTCGTCGTCCTGGATGGTCCTCCCGGTGACGGTCCCGGTCTGCGTGCCCGCGTAGCGCACGGTGCCCAGCTCGTCGACGAGGGCGCCCGTCGTGTCCAGGGTCTGCCCGGCGGCGATGGTCACGTCCCCGCCGGCGGTCAGGAAGTCCGAGTCGACGGGTGGCGCTACGCGCGACCCCACCCCGACGATCCCGAGGTTGTACAGCCCGCCCGTAATCGGGTCCTTGTTCTGGTCGAAGTCGTCGAGCACGACCACTCGGCCCTCGGCCTCCGCCGCACGCCCCCGGACGAGGAAGTCGTCGCCCACGAAGATGTTGATCGCGTCGTCCCGGCCGGCGATCGGTCCGTTGTTGACCCCGGGGAACGGGTCGGGGCAGTCACCCGGCACACACGGCCCGAGCCCGCCGGGCAGGGTCGCGGCGGCGGCGGGCGTGGCTCCGACGCCGAGGGTGAAGACGGGGACGACGGTCGCCAGGACGGCGCAGGCCGCACCCGTGGTGCGCGCGCGTGAGCGCAACGCGGCTAGGCGCTTGGGCATGGGTTTCATGGCGGCATCCTGGGCAGCCCGGGCCCTCACTCCGCGCGCGCGACACGAGGCGTTGCGCCTTCCAGCGGGACGGGGCCACCCGGATGGGTGGGGCGGGCACGCCGGTGCCGTGTCGGACGCGCATGGGGACTATCCGCACCTCGGCCCAGCAGTGGACCCGCACCGGCAACACCTTCCGCGCCCTCGGCAAGTGCCTCGACGTCGCGGCAGCCGGCACGGCCAACGGTACGAAGGTGCGGCTCTACGACTGCAACGGCTCCGGCGCCCAGCCCTGGACGACGGGCGCCAACGGCAGCCTGGTCAGCGCCGGTTCGGGCAAGTGTCTGGACGTCACGGACTGGAGCACCAGTCGTGCCGCTGATCCCGCCAGGCCCGGGGCGACAGCCCGTACGCCTCCTTGAACACCCGGCTGAAGTGGGTCGCGTTCACGAACCCCCAGCTCCGCCCGATCGCCGCCACGGTCCGCGACCGCCCGGCGGGCCCGGCCAGCTCCCGCCGGCACGCATCGAGCCGCTGCGCCCGGATCCAGTCCCCGAGGCTGATCCCGGCCCGCGACAGCACCGCGTACAGATGGCGTACGGAGATGCCGTGCGCTGCCGCGATCCGGGCCGCCGACAGCTCGGGGTCGGCCAGGTGCTCCCGGATGTAGCGCCTGATCCGCAGGCCGAGCGTGGCCTCCAGCGGCCCCTTCGCCCGTTGCGCGTCTCCGTGCCGGGAGGCGAGGACGGCGCGCAGCAGCTCGATGCTGGGCGCGGCGACGGCCTCGGCGGCATCGCCACGGTGCAGCTCGCCGCTCACCGCGAGCTGCGAGAAGTACGTGTACGCCAGCCGCGCGAGCGGGTCGTCGGCGCCGAACGTCACCGTGGTGGCGTCCCGCAGCAGCCGGTCGGGCAGCGCGAGGGCCGCCAGCGGCAGCCGCAGGAAGTGGTGGTCGACGCCCTCGTCGAACAGCAGCGTGTACGGGGCGTTGGACCGGAACACGGCGAACTCCCCGGGCCCCACGACGCATTCGCGCCCGTACTGCGCGCCCATGCTGGTGCCCGTCACCTGAAGGCTGAGGAAGAGCGACGGCTCCTCGTCCTTCCGCACCAGCCGCTCGGTACGGCGCAGCCGGACGGCCGTGGACCGCGCGGAGCAGACTCGGAGCGGGCCGACGGTGCCCACGTCCATCCGTGCGGAGATCTCGCCGTCCGGCGGCCGGTGGTCGATGTCGACGACCACGACGGAGTCCCAGACCGCGTCCCGGATGACTTCCTCGCGGTCCTGCGGCCGTATGTACGTGGTGTCCAGCGCCGGGCTCATCCGGTGCACCCCGCCGGCTCCGGCACCAACCTGATTCCTCGCTCCACGTGCCCCCCTCGACAAGGACCATTCGCCTTGAGTGTGCGGGACACACAGGCGAGGCGCAACGACCGGGGCGCCGGTGCACGACTGGCAAACTTTCCCGCACGAACGGAAAAGCCGCGAGCCCCCGAGGGACCTAGAATTCATCCTCGGGAGCCGAGAATTCAGCCCTCCGGCCCGAATCGGCACGCCATTTGTTTCGCGTGTCGAATTCGAGCCGGAGGGCTGCGTATTTCGCTCAGCAGAACTGCTTGTAGGTCGCGTTCCCGAACCTGGCGAAAGCTGCCTTGGTACCGGGCCCGGCAATGCCGTCAAGGGCGCCGGTGTATCCCCAGTTCCCGTGCTTCAGGAAGTACTGGAGGCCCTTGATCGTCGCAGGTCCGGGGGAGCCGTCGACGACGAGCTTCTGACCCCAGTTCCGGTTGAGGAACGACTGCATCGCCTTCCAGCTGGCCGGGCCCAGGTGCCCGTCCTCGGCGATGTTGGTGTAGATCGACGTGTTCAGGAAGCACTGGACACCGCGGGCCTGGGTCGAGGTGAGCCCCAGGTTGTTGTACCCGGCCGCGGCCACGGCCGCCGTGACGGTGGCGGTTCCCGAAGCGGGCGAGGCCGCCGTGCTGGGACTCGCGAGTGCCAGGCTTCCGGCCGCCAGGGCGAATATTGCGGTGGTGCCGGTGGCGATTCGCTGAAGTTTGCGCTGCATGCTTGGAGTCGGCCCTTCTGTCGAGTGGAGAGGCTTTCTCTTCCCGTGACGCAGAAGGTACTTGGAAACAGTGAACGAAGGAAGTCTTCACTACTCGCCCGAGGGATCTGAATTATTGTCAGCGGCGGTGCGCAAAAGAGGAGTTCCGGCGCACGGTTCACGGCGAACGAGAAGTGCTTTCCGGTGACCGGCCGCACCACAGGATCTTTCGAAGAAGGAGGCTCTGCCGGTCCTCCTCGGACCGGCAGAGCCTCCGCGCGTTCAAACGACGCCTGCACTACTCCGCCGTGGCGAGCCCGACGAGCCCGGTCCAGGCGTCGCGCGAGACGCGGGGAACGGGGCCGGTCGCGGCCTTGGAGTCCCGGACGTGCACGGCGCCCGCACCGGCGGCGACCTCGATGCAGTCGCCGCCCGACTTGGCGCTATGTTCGCTGGATGCAGCAGCCTTCGCAGGAGGAGCCCGCGCTCCTCGACGGACCGGCCGTGGGCGTCTCCGATACCCGCGGACTTCTCCTCGGCTATCTGGACTGGTACCGCAAGGCCCTGATGCGAAAGCTCGCCGGACTCCCCGACGACGTGCTTCGCGCGCCTGTTGACCCCATGGGCTGGTCGCCGCTGGGCCTGGTCCAGCACCTTGGCTGGGTCGAACGACGTTGGCTGCGATGGGGGTTCGGTGCTGTGGATGTCGTCGCCCATCCACCCGGCGGAGACGCCGCGGAGTGGACGGTTGCCGCCGGCACCCCCACTGCGCAGGTCATCGCCGACTACCAGGCAGAAGTAGCCGCCTCGAACTCTCTGTTGGCGACGGCCGGCTTGAGCGACAAGGCACGTCTCGGTGGCCGCTTCAAGACACCCGACCAAGCACCCACGCTCAGCCGGATCCTCTTCCATCTCCTCCAGGAGTACGCCCGCCACGTCGGTCACGTCGACATCGCACGCGAGCTCATCGACGGCGAGACCGGCGAATGAGGCAGTCCGAGAGGTTCGGTCCAGTTGCCGATGTCGTCGGCGATCTCTGGCAGTGCGACCATCCGCGACACCACGTATGCGAGGACGGCGGCCAGCGAGACTGTCACGACAACTGCCCAGACGGCTGGGGTGTGAAGTCTGGCCGGCAGCCTGCGTAGCACTATGTGGGCGAGTGCTTCGTGTGGGTGGTGGCGTAGACGACGACGTTGTCGCGGTATTCGCGCTCGTCGGAGTCCCAGCCGGTGCAGGTGATGAGGCGGAGGCTGGGGCCGGGTGTAGGGCCGTAGACGAGGGAGTCGGTGCTCCGCAGGTCGGGGCTGTCATTCGGGCGACGGGTCGCAGCGCAGGTGCCTCCCAGAGCCACACCATGGCTGCCGCAGCCCGCGCACAGGACGGCCGGATCGTCACCGCAGTGAACGTCTGCGGCCCCTGCGCCGAGCTGGTTCTCCTCGGCACGGCAGCCGCCCAAGGTGCCTATGAGTTGGACACCATCGTCTCCGTGGGCGACCGCGACAGAGGGGTCGTTCCCCCGTGCGGACGGTGCCGTCAGATCCCTCTCGACTACTTCCCGGCCCTGCAAGTCATCGTCGGGGCCGCCGACCGGCTCCGGACCGCCTCCATCTCAGATCTGCTTCCCGAAAGCTACGTCTGGGCCGACTACCAGCTCGACGCTGAGGAGGCCGAGCCACTCAGCGCAAGCTGACATCATCAAAGACGGACAAGCTCACCAAGATCGGTGGACAGCGGCTTCTGAGACCTTTGGTCCGTTCCACCCGTTGGAACTGGGCGACGAAGCCCTCCGAGCCTCTTCGGTCTTCTCCTGGCGGGTGCCTCTACTCACCCGAGGGCGTCGCCCCGGACAAGATCCCGCTGCTCGGCTTCCTCCCGAGGATCGGGGGCTGCGGGGCGCTTCCGGGTTGAGCCCTGCGGCGGACTCGATCCGGCTGTTCCGGGTGATCGGTCACAGAGCCACGTATTCCGCACTTATGATCCTCGCCATGACTACACAGAACCCCAACACCGCCTGTGTGTGCGGCAGTTACTCGTTCGAAGTGCTGATGCACGAGGACCCCAGCGGCGACAAGGTGTGGCAGCTCAAGGCCACCGGTTGCGTCGCGACGACGCAGAGCAAGTTCGCACCGGGGCATGACGCCAAGCTCAAGTCGCTGATCGTTCAGGCCGGGGTCGGCGGCCACCCCGTGCGCCGCATCGTCCGCGACACGGTGGTGACCAAGGATGCGGTGCGGGTGGCCGCCGACCTGGGGTGGGAGGACGTCGTGCGCGACGCCATCGCCCGGGGGAGCAGCTAAGCCTTGTCGGCCCCGGGCACCGGCTTGATGCGCTCCAAGGGCGCGTCCCACTCGATGCCCCGCCCCCGGCGGACAGGGTGGCCCCTCGGAGCCGTACGGCCGAACATGGCGTATGTGCGACGATCGCTCGAATGACCAGCATGAGCGGGGACTTCGAGCTGTCGGTGGGCGAGTTGCGCGTCGTGGCGCGGTACGCGACCGAAGCGGCGCAAGGTGTTCTGGCGGTCTTCGAGGATGCCCATCCCGGTGACACCCGGCCGCGCGCTGCCATCGACGCGGCGTGGGAGTTCATCGGCGGCGCGCCCCGGACCAGGCTTCAGCGTGTCACCGCGATGGACGCGCACCGCGCGGCGGAGGACGCTGTCACCGAAGCCGCTCGGCTTGCCGCGCAGGCGGCGGGCGATGCCGCGGCCGCCGCCTATCTGCACCCCATCGCCAAGGCCCACCAGGTGGGCCACATCCTGCGCGCCGCCGCGAACGCGGCGCGCGTCGCGGAGCTCTGCGCGGGCGACGATCCCGGGGCCGGGGACCGGGCGGTCGAGAGGGCCCGCGAGCGGGCCACGCCGGTCCTGATCGACGTCCTGCGGCGCTATCCGCCCGCCCCCGGCGGCAGGAGCCGCGCCGCGCAGCTCATGGCCGCCCTGGACGCCTCCCTCCGCAGGTGTCGGCAAGTGAGGCCCGAACACGCACATGGCCAGGAAGTTCCTGGAGGTTGATGGCGTACTCAGGGGCCCGCCGTGCACCGTAGAAGATCTGCGGGGAATCGACACATCATTCGCGCGCCGGTGGCGGAGCGGACGTGCGACCGGCGTCCGTGGGGCTCTTCCGTATCAGCTGGGCGATCCGTGCTTGGTCCTGGTTGGTGGCGTTGAAGGTGACGAGTTTCTGCTCGGGGTCGTCGGCGAGTTGGAGCACGACGTGCTCCAACTCCAGTACCCCGAGGGCCGGATGACGTAGCCGCTTGGTGCCGGAGCTCAGGGGGACGACTCTGTGCTGGGGCCACCACTCTCGTACCTCGGGGCTGGCCGTGTGCAGACGTTCGAGCAGTGTGCTGAAGCCGGTGTCGCCCGGGTGACGTGCCGCGGCGGAGCGGAATCGGCCGAGCAGTGCGGATGCTTCGGCCGGCCAGTCGACCATCACCTGGCGGGCGCCGGGGTCGGTGAACATCCACCGGAGCAGGTTGCGGGCATCCGGCGCCTTGGCCGGCCAGTCGGTCCACAAGGCGCGGGCGGCCCGGTTGGAGGCCAGGACATCCCAGCACCGACCGGTGACGTAGGCCGGGCACGGGTCGAGCCGGTCGACGAGCGCGACGACGGCAGGCGCGAGGCTCTCAGCAACGGCGGGCTCTTCGGCGGGCGGGGCGCCGTGGACGAGGTCGTGGATGTGGCTGCGCTCGGCGGCGTCGAGCTGCAGGGCCACCGAAAGGGAGTCGAGCACCTGACGGGAGGGACGCATTTCGCGGCCCTGCTCCAAGTAGGTGTAGTACGTCGGGGAAATGGCCGCCAGCTGGGCCACCTCTTCCCGGCGCAGACCTCGGACCCGGCGTCGAGGCCCCGTGAGCAGACCGACTTCGGCGGGCTGGAGCCGCTCGCGGCGAGAGCGGAGCAGCTCGCCCAGCTCCTTGGACCGGGCCGTGGACTGAGGCATCCTGGTACTTCCATTACTAGGAAAAACACCCTGTGGATACCACTCTAGGCCGTGGCTACGTTGGCGTCATGAACGTCATGAACACGAACCCCCGTAGGGCCGGGTCGTACGCCATCCGAACGGAACACGTTGGTATCCCGGTGGGCGACGGGCCGCCGATGAGGGCCTACGTCGCCCGGCCAACGGCTTCCGGCCCGTTCCCGGGTGTCCTGGTGGGCATGGAACTCTTCGGCGTCGATGCCGGTGTCCGCGATGTCTGCGACCAGCTTGCCCGGCTCGGGTTCGTGGCTCTCGCGCCGGATTTCCACCACCGCACCGCCCCCGGCAGCGAACTGCCCCGCGACCCCGTGGGCCGGGAACGTGGCTTCGAACTGCTGGGGCTGATGACGCGCACCACGGTTCTCAGCGACGTGGGCGCTTGCATCGACCACCTTCACGCGGGCGGGAGCGTACACGTCAGCATGGTCGGGCTGAGCCTGGGCGGTCACATCGCCTACCTCGCGGCCACCGAGTTCGACCTTGCCGCAGTCGCCGTCTTCTACGGTGGTTGGCTCCCGAGCACCGACATCCCGATCAGCCGGCCCGAGCCGACGCTGTCGCTGACTCCGAAGATCACCGGGCGTGTCCTTTTCCTCGTCGGCGAGGAGGATCACGTCGTACCGCCTGCACAGCGGCGCGAGATCGAAGACGCACTCCTCAAGGCCGGAATACGCTACGAGATGGTCGTCTACCCCGGTACTGGGCACGGCTTCCTGCACGCCGATCCGACCACGGCATCCGACGCGTGGCGTCGCGTCCACGCGCTGCTGGTCGGCGGCGACCGCGCGCGGCAGTCCGCGCCCGGTCCGACGCCCCTCGGAGGGCGGGCCGAGGGCGGCTGACGGCGGCTTCCGGGGATGACTAGCCTCATGGGCATGTCATCTCAAGGACGCAACGCCGGAGCCGTTCTCTGGATCGTGCTGGCGGTGCTCAGCATGATCACGGCGGTGATCTTCGGCGCGGTCGCGATGGACGCGGCCTCGCAGGTCTCCGACGAGACGGTGGTCGGGACCAGCGGCTCGCTCAGTCCCTTCAAGGACGCCGACTGCCAGACCGGGTGGAAGAAGACCCAGCCCGACCAGCCCTTCCAGAAGTGCTACTTCGAACACATGGCGCAGACGGACAAGAACGCGGCGCTCTGGGAGCGGGAGATCGCGGTCCGCCAGTCGAAGACGCAGGTCAAGGGCTATCTGGCGATCGTCTTCGGGCTGGTGGGCGTGGCCTTCGCGGTCTTCGCCGCGGTGCCCGCGGGCGGCAGGCGCACCGAGCCCACGCCGACGGCGCCTCCCGCGCCGTCGGCGTGAGCAGGGTTCAGGAGACCCGCTGAAGGGCCTGCGCGGAGGGCTCCTCGGCGGCGGGGGCTCCGTCCTCCCGCCGCAGCCGCTCCACCAGCTCCTTCAGCTCGGCGTTGCGGCCGGTCGCCATCAGGTAGATCATCTTCAGGTCGCCGGAGAACGCCGCACCGGGATCGCTGAAGCCGATGGGCAGGTTCCGCTCGAAGACGAAGTGGCCGCTCCAGGCGAAGGCGAAGAACGCGCCGGGCGCGGCCGCGAGCAGCTTCGGGCGGCGCCGCCGTACGGCGGTGGCCGCGACGCCCAATGCCGCGGCCATGCCCGCCACATGCATCCAGCGGCTCGCCTCACTGGTGTGGCCGCGCATGTAGTCCTCGAAGCGCTGGTTGAACTTCCTCATTCCGGTTCTCCGTTCGTCTGGCGGGGTGGGGTGTCGGACGCGCTCGGCGCATGCCAGGAGACCGCGTTCTGGTACGTCTCCCGGAACAGGGTGTCGGCCACCGCCCGGCGCTCGTAGCGGGAGCCGAAGCGCCGGCGGTACTCGTCGAAGAAGTCGCCGCGGTGGTGGAGGAAGAGCACGTCGTGGACGGCCATGTTGCGGACCACCAGCAGCGGCACCGGGCAACGGGACACCAGGAAGTCGGGGTTCCGTGCGGCCGGTTCGGTGCAGTCCGGATGGAACTGCCCGAGCATCAGCCCCTGCCCGGCCAGCTCCGCCTTCAACTCCGCCTGTACGCGGTCCAGCAGCGGCCACCCGGCCGGCGGCAGATCGGGCAGCACCAGCAGGAGCGTCCGCATCGTCGGGTTGGCATGCGGCCAGCTCCGCGCCCGGAAGTCCCGCGCCAACTCCCGTACCACCGCTTTCGCGTCGTCGGCGTCGGCCGCCGCCATCCCCGTACGGGAACGCAGGACGAGCGTCCCCGCCTTCAACGCCGGCGCCACGAACGGGCATACGGGTCCGGCGCGCCCCAACTCACCGTGCGGGCGGCAGATGTACGAGTCGAGCCATTCGCGCACCGCCGCTTCGGCCTCCGCCGCGGTCGGCGGCCGCACCGGCAAGCGGGTCTCGTTCCGCGACGGCATCAGCGCTCGCCTCCCGTGTCGCCCGGGCGGCCGACGGACCGCGCCTCCAGGACTCCGGTGCCGGCGGGCAGCCGGGTGGTCCGCACCAGCGTCAGCCCCGCCTCGCCCAGCAGGCCCGCCATCTCCTTGCGGGTCCGCTCGCGGCCCCCCTCGAACAGGGACATCATGTAGAGGTCCATCAGCGCCCCCCACTCGCCGCTCGGGCCCCGTTCCGGGCCGTCCGTGTCCGCCGCGTCGGCCAGGTGGTCGACGACGACCAGCCGGGCCCCCGGACCCATCGCACGGCGGCAGTTGCGCAGGATCGCGCGGCAGGAGTCGTCGTCCCAGTCGTGCAGGATGTGCCGCAGCAGATAGAGGTCCCCGCCCGGCGGCAGCGCGGTCAGGAAGTCGCCCCCGACCAGTTCGCACCGGTCGTCCAGCCCCGCCCCGGCCAGCCGCCGGGCCGCCCCCGGCAGCGTCGCCGGAAGGTCGACCAGCACACCCCGCGCCCGGGGCCGGTCCCGCAGCAGCCCGGTCAGCAGGGCACCGTCCCCGCCGCCGACGTCGACGACGGTCAGCGGGCCGTCGAAGTCCACGGCCCGGAGCAGGCCCTCCAGCTCCAGGGCGAGCCCGGTCTCCTGGGACCGGTCGAACAGCCCCCGCAGCGCCGGGTCCGCGTCCAGGTGGCCGAAGAACTCCGTGCCGAAGACCTCAGCGAACGCCGGACGCCCCCGGCGGACCACGTCGGTCAGCCGCTCCCACGCGGGCGCCATCGTCGAGGCGACCAGCAGGGCCGTCGGCAGCGCGGAGGCCGGCGCGTCCGAGCGCAGGGTCCGGCCGAGCCCCGTCAGCGCGAAGCCGTCGGCGCCCTCGCCCGGCACCTGGCGCAGCACCCCGAAGGACACCAGCGCGCGCAGCAACCGGGTCAGCAGCACCGGGTCGCCGCCGGTCGCGCGGGCCAGCCCGGCCGCGGTCGGCGAACCGTCGCCGATCGTGTCCGGGAGGCCGAGTTCGGCGGCGGCGCAGACGGCCCGTGAGCGCACGTGGCCGTAGATCAGTTCCCGCATGTGCCAGGCATCGGCGGCCTGTTCGGGATCGGGCACGGCGACAGCCCCGGCGGCTCCGATCGTCGGCGCGGTCATCGGGCCTCCTCCGTCAGGGCGCCGGTCCGCTCGGCGCGCGGGGCCGCGCCCACCTCGACGAACAGGCCGTCGCGGGGGATCAGCGCCGGGATGCCGCCGTACTGCGGATGCCGGGTCCGCAGGTCGAGCGTGGTGCGCAGGGCGAGCCGCGAGAGCGCCGCGGGCAGGAGCACGGAGGCGATGGTCGCCCCGACACAGCGGCGCCCGCCGTACCCGTACGGCAGGTACTCGAACGGCCCGGGGGCCCGGTACCCGTCCCGCGAGGCGTCCCAGCGCTCCGGCAGGAAGCGGTCCGGCTCCGGCCACACCTCGGGGGAGCGGTGCGTGATGTACTCGCTGACCGCGACCAGGCTGCCGGCCGGGACGAGGTGGCCCGCGTACCGGAAGCCCCGGACGCAGCGGCGCGGGCTGAGGACGACGGGCGGGTGCGTGCGCAGGCTCTCCTGGACGACCTGGTTGGTGTAGCGCAGCTCGCGGACCTCGGCCGCCGACACCGCCCCGCCCGGCGGTGCCGCCTCCGCCTCCTCCCGCAGCCGCTGCCAGACCCCCGGCGTACTCAGCGAGTTGTAGACGGCCCAGCCGAGCGCCGAGCCGACCGGGTCGTACCCGGCGATCAGCGCGCTGACCACCATGTCGCGGACCTCCTGGTCGGACATCGCGGGGCCGTCGTCGGACAGCATCACGGAGATGAGATCGCGCGTCCCCTCGGGGCCGCCCTCGCGGCGCCGGCGCCGTATCTCCGCGTAGATCAGCCCTTCCACGGCCGCGATCCCGTCCAGCGCCCTCCTGCGCGCGGCGCCGGGCAGCTTCCAGGCGATCAGCTGCTGCGGCAACGGATAGTCCATCAGCTCGTGTACGCGCTCCAACTGGCCTACGAGATAAGCCTCCTGGGCCGCCAGGCGCTCACCGCAGAACTGCCGCAGCATCGCACTGCGGATCGCCGAGCGCAGTTCGCCGTGGACGTCCACCCGCTGCCCGGGCCGCCACCGGCCGATCGTCTCGTCGACGGACGCCAGGATCAGCCGGGTGCTCTCCTCCGCCCCGCCGCGGTGGAACGCCGGCCGCGCCTTGCGCCTGCGCCGGGCGTTCTCCTCGCCGTCCGTCGTGACCAGCGCGGTGTCACCGGCGATCGGGCGCAGCATGTCGTACGCCCCGCTGAAGCGGAAGTTGTCCTGGTTCTTCATGACCAGGGCGTTGGCCTCCGGCCCGAACAGGAAGTGCGTCCGGGTCGGGCCGAAGCCGAACGCGCTGACCGGACCGTAGGTGTCCCGGAGGTGTTCCAGGCCCTCCGGCAGCGAGCGCTGGAAGGCCCGGCCGACACGTAGGTACTGCGCCGGCGTCCGAGGACCGGGAAAGGCGGGCATGACGTCGTCTCCTTCTGGAGGTTACGGGGTGGGGGAGGCGGCGGCGGTGACATCGCTCCGGCGCCGGGAGTCCAGGGCCAGCAGGTCGCTGCCGAACAGCAGGACCGCGCCCAGCACGACACCCGTCACCGAGACCCAGCCCGGCGAGTGGAGCAGTAGGACCGAGGCGAGAAAGGCGGTCGACAGCAGCATGTCGACCTTGAGCACCGCGTTGGCCCCGGCCCGCTCCGGCGTACGGGCCATCGCCCGGCACTGCACCAGCGCCGCCACCGTCCACGGCAGCGCCCACAGCACCCGCCCCGGCAGCAGCCCGGCGGCCACGAACACCGCGGGCGACAGATACCCGACCAGCGTCACCACGGTCGCGGCCCGCGCGGCACGCGCGCGGCTCGCGAAGACCGTCGCCGACGTACGCAGCCCCGCCTCACGGTCGCCCTCGAAGTCCGGGAGGTTCTTCATCATCCCCTTGGCGACGAACCACACCACCAGGAACGCGAACAGCGCCCACCCCGGCCCGCGACCGTCCGGCACCCCGGCGAACCCGAGCAGGAACGGCCCGAAGACCGCCAGGCTGAACGCCAGCAGCCCCACCACGGGCCCGTCCTTCAGCCGCAGCGGCCGGAACGAGTACTGGTGCGCCCCCACGAGCAGGAACAGCGCGAGCGGCAGCATGGAGACACCGCCGTACGGCAGCGCGAGGACGAGCAGCACACCGCTCGCCGCATGACCGATCCACGCGGTCCGCCGATGCCCGAGCCGCAGCACCAGCCACACCCGCCCGGGCAGATTCCGGCTGTCCTCCGCCAGATCCGTGTACGCGTTGTAGAGGTTGGCCACCAGTCCGAACCCGAACGACATGAACATCCCCAGGAAGAACCCCGCGGACACCGTGCCCCCCGCGGCCGTCCACCCCAGCACGAACGCCAGATTCCCGGGCACACAGGTCCGCGGCCGCCCCAGCATGAACGCGATCCGCGCGCTCTCCGCCCACCCCGAACTCCCGGAACTCCGCCGCACGGCCTCCTCCCGTCGCCCGGGATCGAGCCCCCCGAACTCCTCGGGCCCGAGACCGGCCCCCCGCGAACGATCCCGCCCGACCACGACCCCACCGCCGTCCTGACTCGTCCTGAACCACCGAGCCATTCCAACGAACGGCCCTGGGGCGGGCCTGGAACCCGGGTCGACCACCAGGCCGCACGGGGCGGCACCCGGTATGAAACGCCGAACCGCCGAGACGCGGGCGTCTCGGCGGTTCCTGGATGCCGGATGCGTCAGACGCTCCAGATCTCCTTGATCGTCCTCACCTCGCCCCCGGCGCCCACGGTGATCTCGTAGACGTTGCCGAAGCAGCCGAACGGCGGCTCCACCTCGGGGTAGTCGTCGGTGGGGGCGCCGATCTCCTGGGCGTGGCAGCGGTCGATGTGCAGGGCCAACTCCTCGTGGCCGACCCGCTTCCACCGGCCGGGGCCGTCCATCAGGGCCAGTTGCGCCTCGACGTCCTCGGGGAGGACGTAGTGCTCGACCGGATCCGTCTCGTCGGCCCCGTAGATCCAGTCGTTGGGCGTGCAGTGCGGCTTGGCCACCGCCGCCTCGAAACCTCCGGAGTCGCGCATCAGCGTGACCTTGACCCGGGTGTGCCCGACGGGCAATTTGGGCGGCTTGCCGCAGTCCTCGCCGGAGTCGGAGGCCCCGGAGGCGGTGGCGGACGGCGTGGCACTGGTCCCGGAGCCTGTCGATGCTCCCTCATCCTCGGAGCCGTCCGGCCCGCAGGCGGCGATGCCGCTCAGGGCGGCGAGCAGCGCCACCGCGCCGACGGCACGGCGAGTTGCGTTCATGTGCGTTCCCCCGCTGGTGACGGCCGGCCTAGTAGCCGGTGACGTACGTCCAGTCGCCGTTCTGCGAGTACGGGACGGCGACGTGGGTCCCCCAGCTGTAGCCGTTCGTGCAGTTGGAGGTGTTGAACGCCTTGACCACGAGGTCGCCGCGCCACCACCAGCCGCCGATGTTCGTGGTGCCGCCCGAGTTGATGGTGAAGCAGCCGAGGCTCTCCTCGCCGTTGTGGTTGTAGCCGTAGAGCTCGATCGAGTGCCGGAGGCCGGGCGTCGCGTGGTCCGTGTACGAGATCTGCTGGCCGCTGGAGCCGGCGGCGGCCGTACCGGCGCCGGCGAAGAGCCCGGCGGTGGCCAGGGCGAGGCCGCCGGCTGCCATGGCGGCGCGTGCGGCGATGTTCTTGGACATGGGAATGCCCCCCGTTGGGTCGATGTCATCGTGAATCCGGAGAACGTGCCGGTCTCCGGACGTTTCGTGATCAAGCTAAGTGATCACTCCAACGCGTCGACAACACCGAGCCAACGGGGGGTCCGCATCCGCCGATGGACCCCTGCGCCTAGATGTCCCGGAAGACACCACGCAGTTCTATGGCCTGCGGCGATACGCGGCGGCAGAACGTTGACCTGAATTAATCATCTTTCAGGTGTCTCCTGCGCGTACACGTTGGTGCGGTCGAAAGTCCCAGGGGCTACTGCAGCCCACTACCGCGTTCTCTGGGCTGCATACGGGCCATATTGATGTGCGCACCGTGGAGCGGACGACCCCGTTGCCGCAGGGGACTGGCCGGCGTCGCGAGTCCGTGGAAATCGTCGAAGCGTTTCCGATGACCTCGCAAGCGGAGTGGGTGGCGATTCTGTAACCTGCGGACAAGAGGGCCTGACCTGAGATTATGTGGCGTCAGGCCGCGTTTGAACCCGAAGGCGGACCGTCCTCCCGCAACAGGGACGACGCGCGGCCGGCGTCGCGGTCGGCCTGCCGGGGCAGGTAACGGCTGGCTCTGCCGTGCCAGGTGACGATCAGCTCGTCCCGTGCCCGGGTCGCCGCCACGAAGAGCAGGGAGCGGGCTCGCTGCTCCTCCTGGCGATACCGGTCGGGACTGCTCAGCCTGAAGGTCTCGATGCGCTGATGGGGAATCAAGCCTTCGCTGACACCCGCCAGGAACACCCGCTGGAATTCCAGCCCCTTGAACCGGTGCATGGTGCCGATGTGCACGGTGTCGACGTCGCGGGGGCCCTCCCGGCCGATCTCACTCGCGGGAATCAGGAACGGTTTGCACGCCAGCGTGTAGGCGAGCTGTGTGACGGCGTCCTTGTCGGGCACGCTGACGGCCATGGCGGCGTACGGAGTGCCGTAGCGCTCGTGACGTTCCTTGAGCAGGGCGGCGATCGCCCGCATCTCGGTCTCCCAGTCGGGAGCACGCCAGTACTGGGGAGCCAGCCCGGTCAGTACGGACCGGTACCCGTCCAGGGTGTCGGCCCCGTCGTCGAGATCGTCGAAGCTCTCACCGTGGACCAGGCCGTGGGCGCTGCCCAGGATCTCCCGCGTCGTGCGGTAGTTCAGGGTCAGCCGTCGGGAGGCCCGTCCAGGGGTGTTGATGCCGAGCCGGCCCAGCACCACCTGGTGCGAGTAGATGCGCTGGTGGGCGTCACCGGCCAGGAAGATGTCGTCCGGCCCGGGGGCCGTCATCGCCCGCAGCATCCGCCAGTGGGAGGCCGACAGGTCCTGGGCCTCGTCGACGACCACATGCCGGTAGCGGGGCTTGAGCCACATGCCGCTTCCGGCCTCACGATGGACGAGGTCCAGGCCGCCGTGCTCCTCCTTGTAGCGTGCCTGCTCGACGGCCTTCGCCATGTGGCGCCCCTCGATCCGCGCGGCCTCGTCGGCGATCAGCGCGTACGTGGTGCGGCGGGGCGGACTGTCCAGCAGCGAGCGGTACGTCTGCACCAGCTCCCACACCTTTTTCCGGTCGGCTCGTTGCAGCACTCCCCGGCCTTTGCGTTCCGCGCGGAAGTACAGACGCTCCGTTCCGCAGCCCTGCGCGAGGATGACGTGCTTGAACTCCGCGTCGAGGAAGTCGACGTCGTAGTCGAAGACACCCACCTCCGTGCACGCGCGGTGCCAGAGCGCCATGGCCTCCTCGTCGCCCATGGGCGTGCCGAGCACCGAACCGGGATGCTGCTCGACCACCTCCCGGGCGACCTGGTCCACGGACTTGACGTCGACCCGGCGCACGAGCGCGTCACCGCCGAGCCGATGCAGGCGCTCCCTCAGGTCGGCGGCGAGGTTCGTGTTGTACGTGGTCAGCAGCACGGGCCGGGTCTGGCCCGGGGGGAGCCGGTCGACGAGGTACCGGACCCGGTGGAGTGCCACGACGGTCTTGCCGGTACCCGGCCCGCCCGTGACCTTCGCCGATCCCTTGAAGGACGTGGTGGCGAGCCGGCGCTGCTCGGGATGGAGAAAGAGCCGCCACGCCTCGAAACCGTCCCCGAGCGCGTCCAGGACCGCCGCGTCCTCCGTGCTCACCTGGGAGACGGGGCGCCGAGCGGCCTGCGCCCAGTCCTGCGGGTCGACTCGTCCGTCGGCCCGCCACTGGTCGGTGACGAACGCGCGCACCTCGGGCGGCTCCATGCCGTCGTGCAGCGCCAGCAGCACCTCCCGGGTGAGCCCCGGGAGGTTGTGACCGAGCACGGCCTCCAGCTGGCGGCCGTCGGTGATGCGCCGCAGAGCGGGCAGCAGGGAGGCGATGACACCGAGCTCGACCAGCTCCCCGTCGTCGTAGCGGGCGAAGAGCGGGACCGGGAGAGCGGTCGGCACGGGTTCGGAAGGCGAGGCGGCTTCCTCGGCGGCCAGGGCTTCCCCCGGCACGGCATCCGGCGTCGGATCGGGCTCCGGCCGTGCGGGCATCGCCACCACCTGGGCGCTGACCTCGCTCTGGTCGACGAGCTCGACACCACCCGAGACCGCGTTGATCTCCACGGTCAGCCGGGCGAGTTCGTCCCGTGCCGCCGGCCCGACCCGGACGGCCAGCAGACTGAAGCGGTTTTCCTCGGTCTCGAGGAGCAGCCCCATGCGACTGCCGTCGAGGGAAGCAAGGAACAGACGCCCGTTTCCGCCCGTCTCCCGCAGGAAGACCAGACGCAGCGCCCTGTTGGACCGGTCGGTGCGCAGCCGGCGGACGAAGTCGCCCACCGCGTTCTTCGTGGCCGCGTCGAGGCGCCGGATGTCCTCGTTGGCCTGCGGTGTGACCGTGACCTGTGTCCGGACTCCCTGGCTCATGACCGGTCCCCTCCCTCTCCGGATGCGCTCTCCCGCCGGTCGTCCAGCAGGGCGGCGAGCTCCTTCTCGTCCCAGCCGCCCGGCGCCCGGACCTGCCACCCGGCCGCGTGACACTGCTCCATGTACGCGTCGTCGGCCGCGTCCTCGTCCAGGACGACCGCGATCCTGCGGTCCGGCCAGGCGAGTTCGAGCGGCCTGGAGAGACCGGGGGCGTCCCAGCCCGCCTCGGCGGCCCGCACCTGGCCGCGCTCGGCGAGTGCCGTGGCGAGGGCCTCGATCGCCGGGTCGCCCACGTACGACAGCTCACGAAGGACGAGATCCCACGCGGCGCGTTCCAGCTCCGTCGGCACCGCACGCGCACCGTCGGCCTGCGGCGACGTGCCGGGAGCCGCCTCGGCCGCCGCCTCCGGCGCAGCGCCCGGGTCCTCCCGCTCCGCTTCCGGCAGCACGAGCCCCGTGCCCGGCAGCTCCTCGCGCAGGGCCGGCAGGAGCCCGCCGGCTCGTACGGCCGTGGCCGCCAGCAGTCCCGCGTCGAAGGAGTCCAGCTCGCTGCGGGCGAGTTGCAGACCGTCGGCCCGGCCGGTCCCGGCCGGATCCAGGAACTGGAGTACGTTGCCCCAGCACAGCCACGCCTTCCAGCGCCGCCGGTGCGTGTCGCCGTCCCCGGCGACGGCCTCCGCACGGTCGTCGAGCACGGCCAGCGCGCTCAGCCCCTGCGGTTTCGTCCGGGCGTCACCGATCAACGTCAGCGGCAGGCCTGAGCCGTCGCGTACGGGGTAGAGCTTCAGCCCCTGACCGCTCACCGGCGGCCGGGCGTCGCCCCGCAGCGTCGCCTCTATCCACGCGACGGCCGCCTCGGGGGAGGCGTCGACCACCTCCTCCCGCTTCGCCAAGGGGAGCAGGCCCCCCACGCACAGCCGGGCCAGCGCGTGCCAGCGCCGCAGGTCGGGGTCTGCGAGGAAGGCGAGGAGGGCGGGGACGGCACCGGCGAACAGCCGGTCGATCTCGGCCGGGTCCTGCCGCTGCCGCGCCCAGTTGGCCCGGGCCCGGCCACCCGGTGTGGCGTCCCCGTCGACGGCGTACGGCGGCCACGCGGCCTGCGCCGACGGCCCGGCCAGGGCGGGGGTGAGGGCCTGTGCGCCCTCGTCCCCGTCCGCCGCCGCACCGCGGCCGGCCCGGGTCCGCAGCTCCTTGTCCCAGGCCATGACGTCGTCCCAGGTGATCTGCCAGACCAGCATGCCGTCGGCCCGGAGCCGGGCCCGCTTGGCGGCGTCCCCCGCGATCCGGTTCGTCGCCGCGGAGGCGTGCCACCGGTAGCCGTCCAGGTAGACGGCCACCGGCACGGGCGGAGCCCCGTCCGACGTGGTCTCACCCGCGACGGGGCGCAGCAGCAGGTCCGGCACCGTGCCCTGGGCGTGCAGCGGCTTCTGTGCGACGGACTCCCAGCGGATAGGCGAGCCGTCCCGCCGGCGCAGCGTGAACTGCTTGCCCTGGCGTCCGGTCGGGGTCTCCTCGTGCTCCACGTCGGCCTTGTTCGCGGGATCGTCGAGCCAGCGGTCGAGACAGTCGATGAACCGCCGCTCCAGATCGCTCTGGGCCTGCCGGGCGAAGCGCCTGCGGTCCTCCTCCTCGGCCTCCGCGCGCCCCGCCCGGTCCTTGCGGAGCGGCCTGACGTCCCACCGGCTGCGCCCGTCCGCACCGAGCACGTCGTCGAGCATCCACAGCGCTTCGAGGTGGTCCAGGAGCGGGTATTCGCGCTCCGGCGCGTATCCCAGCAGACAGAGGTGACACGCGCGCCGGGGCCCGTTCTCGCACGGGCAGGCGCGCAGGTATTCCTGCGCCGCCGCCAGCACCGCCCGGAATTCGTCGCCCACGCGCTCGACGAGCCGTTGCAGATAGCCCGTGCCGCCGGGCAGTGAGTCGTAGAGCACCAGGTAGTTGCGGGTCAGCCCGGTCTCGCGGTCCGGTTCCGTGCTCGGGGTGGACCGGATGTGCGCGGGGTCGCCGCCGTAGCGCAGTGCGAGCCCCAGGTGCAGGGCGGCGGAGAAGGACGCCAGGCGTTCCGGCACGTGCAGGGTCGCGGCGGGGAGCAGGATGCGCAGCGCCTCGGTGCGGTGCTCGGTGGCGGTGATCACCCGCCGGTCCTGGGCCTGGACGGCCCGGCCGCGGCGCCGGGTGGGGCACCAGGGGCGGTGGTGGGCGAGATCCGGCCGTCCGGCGAGGGATTCGGACAGCTCCTCCTGCACGGGGGCGTGCCCGGGCTCGTGGTCGGTGGCGCCCCCGCACAGCGGGCAGAGCACGAAGGGGGTGACGGTGACCTCGGTGCCGGCGAAGTACGTGTCGGGGCGGCGGTTCGCCCTGACGGGCCCGAGGTTGAACCTCCGGATGACCGCCTCGCGCACGTGGTCGACGCCGAACGTGGCCCCCGTGTGACGCCAGCTCTCCTTGATCGCGGCCGGATCGATGTCCACCGCCGTGGCCGTCGAGTAGTGGCGCTGGTTGCGCGTGTCGACGTCGTCGATGATCCGGGCGTCGTTCCGCTTGTCCCGGGAGGTCACCTTGTGCGGGACGACCACGTGGTGCAGCGCGGCCCGGCCGCCGATGCCGGGGCCGCCGCAGCGGGGGCAGGGCGAGATGTCGGTCTCGGCGTCCTTGGTGCGCACGTGCCCGCACTCCCGGCAGACGCGCCAGGCGGCCACCGCCGGACGGGCCTCGTCCTCGCCGTCCTTGGGGCGCGGACCGAGATCGAAACCGTCGATGGTGTGGTGGTAGCCGAGGACGTAGTACGAGTTCCCGGGGGCGAGTTCGGTGAGCGCGGACTCGGCCGGCCGGGTGTAGGTCCGGGGCTCCGTGCGCCACTGCGACGCGGGCGCCTTCTCCGCGTCGGCACCGGCCGCGTTCCGGGCCCGCTTGGCGGGCTCCTTGTGGGTCAGCGCGGCTTCGAGGCGCACACCGCCCTCCACCAGGCTGTAGTTCGGCAGCAGACCCCGCTGGACCAGGAACGCCTGAGCCCCGGCCTGCGCGAACTCCTGGAGCTGACCCCCGACGGCCCTGGCCTCCCGGGCGAGGTTGCGCTGCTCCCGTGCCTCGTCCTCCACGTTCTCGTGCAGGGCCTCGGCCGCCTCGTTGATCCGGGCGCGCCGGTCCACGAGCTCGGCCCGCTCGGCCTCCCAGTCCTCCTCGGCGTCCCGCAGGGCCTCGGCCAGCTTCCCCGCCGCATAGCGGTGCAGCGACGCACGGGCATCGCGGGAGACCCCGGAGTCGGGCACACCGTCGATCTCCGGGAACAGCTCCAGGAAGTCGTCGGCCAGGTCCCTGCGCCCGGTCACGGCCTGGGAGAACCGCCGCAGCCAGCCGACCCGCCCGAACAGGGCCGTCACCCGGTCGGGCAGCGGGGTCACGCCCTCCAGGCGCCCGCGCGCGGCCAGGTCGACGAGGTGGGCGACGTACTGGCGGCGCAGCAGCTCGCCCGCCGAAAGGAAGCAGCCGGGAGGCAGGATCCGCCCCGCGATCAACTGCCGTGGCTCGGCCAGGTGGTAGAGGGCGCGCGGGCTGGTGTCGGCGAGCGACACCATGAGCGCGTTGCCCGTCGAGCGGCCGGCCCGGCCGACGCGCTGGACGTATCCGGCGGTGGTCGGCGGCAGGGAGGCCAGCACGACCGCCTCCAACTGGCCGATGTCGATGCCCAGTTCGAGGGTGGGCGTGCAGGACAGCACGTTGGGGTCTGTGTGCCGGACGCCCTGCCGGAAGCCCTTCTCGACCTCTTCACGCTCCTTGCGGGTGAGCACCCCGGTGTGTTCGGCGGCGACCACGCTGTACGGCCCGGCGTCCCGGTACAGCTGCCGGTAGTAGTCCGCCCGGTAGTCCCGGCCGGCCCTGCCGGGCGCCTCGGTCGAGGGCACCGCCAACTGCCCCTCACAGCCCTTGAGCGGGCACGGCAGGCCCTGCCACACCGGCACCCGCTCCGGCGGCACGGTCTGCGTCCAGCCGCACTCCGGGCAGGCCAGTGCCGCGTGCGCCGTCTGCTCGTCGGTCAGCGGCCGCACCCGGATGTGCCCGGGGGTGAGCCCGTAGGTCCCGTGGTCCTGGTTCCCCCGGCCCGCCGCCTCCTGGCCGGTGCGCCGGTGGGCCAGGGCGCCGATCTCCGGGTCGGCCAGCCGCGGCAGCAGCTCGGCGAGATAGCCGGCGGCGAGGGTCCGGTCCATGCCCAGGCAGCGTGCGGCGAAGTCGGCGTACCAGCTCTCCTTGGTGTCGACCCGCTCGAAGTCCGTACGGCCCGATCGCGACCCCACCAGGACGAAGGCGGGTGCGTCCGAGTTCCATCCGAAGGCCTGCATCCCTTCGGGGCGTCCGCCCCAGATCGTGTAGCGGTTGCGCCCCTCGGCGTCGATGAACTTGTCCAGCCACTCGTGCCGGATGCCGCCGCTGGTCCGCACGTGTTCCAGGAGTCCGCGGACGAACCCCTCGAAGCGGCGCAGTCGGTCCGGCCCGGAAGCGGGCAGGACCGGAGGAGCGGACTTCTTGGCGAGTCCGTCGTCCTCCGCCGCTTCCTCGGGGTCCACGGGCAGTTGCCGGCGCAGGTGCTCCCTGTACAGCCCTTCCGCGAGCTCGGCAGCGGTCGCCGGGTCCGGCAGATACACCTCCGCGGCCACCGTGCGGGTGAGCTCCAGGGTGCGGCCCGCCCGCGAGTTCAGTCCGAACTCCAGCAGGGTGTTGAACGCCAGCCGCTCACCGATCAGTTCCCAGGTCCCCTTGGGCAGCCGCTTCTTGCCCGCCAGGAGCCGCTTCACCTTGTCCACGTCGTGCAGGTCGGGCGGCACGACGGACGCGAGCAGCTTCTCCTTGTCCACGGAGGCCCGCTTCACCAGCGCGGCGATCAGCTCGTTCAGCGGCACGCCCTCGTCGGCGAAGTCCGGTTCCTCGGCCGAGCGCTGTGCCAGCTGTTCCTGCACGAGGGAACGCAGCGAGAACTTCCAGGCGCGCGACGCGACGAATCCGGCCCGGTGCGCCGCGTCCTGCACGGAGTCGTTGAAGATCAGCGTCTTGCGCGCGTCGTTGCCGTCGGCGTCCTTCTTCGGCAGCTCCCCGCCGGTGAACAGCTGGGTGACCGCCACCGAGGCGAGCGGGGCCACACCGGCACCGAGGAACCGGATGCCCTGGGCCTGCCCGCAGGCCGGGCAGCGGTCCTGCTTGGCGTACACGTCCTGGTCGGCGTTGTCGAACCACGCCTTGACGAACACCCCGTTCTCCGGGGCCTCGGCGATCGATCCGTCGGGGCGCAGCACCTCGTCGGGGTCTATCCTGCGCAGCGCCTCCCCGTTGTCCTCCAGGACCAGCACGGTCGCTTCGCGGACCGCCGCCCGCTTCCCGCGCCGCATGCTCCGGCCGAGTGCCTGCCGCGCCTGGTTCGCCGCCTCGGCGGGCGTCGCCGCGATGAGCGCCCGCACCCGGGCCTTGCCGGGACCACCACCCGCGCTGAGCCGGTAGACGTCGTCGGGCGCGGAGACGAGGGAGGTCGGGTTGCGCTCGGGGCACACGGCGCTCCAGCCGGAGCGGCCGCAGTGCCGGCAGTATGCCGACGGCAGCCGCCCGGCCCGCGGCACGACGCGGTTCCGGTCCGCCTGCGCGGCGGATGTCACGGAGGCGGAGGCGGCCCGGTCGGCGTCCGTCCACGAGAAGGCGGGCCGCGGCGCGACGAAGCGCAGCACCCGGGAGAGCGCACGCACCCACAGGTGCGTCTCGACGAGCAGCAGCGGCCGGTCCTTGCCGGCGGGTGCCCCCGGGTCACGCGCTACGGAGATCAGCGCGATGAACCGGGCCAGCGCCTCGGCGGCGGTCTCCGGGTCCTGCGCCGCCGTCACCCGCCATGCGGAGCCGGCGGGGAAGGCCGCCAGGATCTCCCCGGCCGTGAGCGGCTGATCCACGTCCGCGGTCAGCAGGTCGTGGGTGAGCGGGTGCGCGAGGAGGCGGCGCCCCATCTCGCGGGCGTCGGACGTGTCGCAGCCCAGCACCAGCCGGGAGACCTCGTCGAGCCCGCCGTCGCGCGCGGGCGGATCGGGCAGGGCCGCGACCTCCGCGGGCGAGGGCAGCGGCAACCACACGTCCACGGGGGAGAGGAAGGAGTTCAGGTCCCGCCGGTCCTCCCCGACCACGGCGTCGTCGGGAAAGCGCACCCCGAACACCTGCGAGGCCACATCCAGCATGGCCCGCGGCCCGCCCCCGCCCCCTTGGTCCTGCCGGTCCTTCACGGACGACTCGCCGAGGGTCGCCGAGGTCGCCACCGGGCAGATCGAGCCCAGCGGCCGGCCTTTGTCGGCAGCCCCGACGACCGCGCCGAGCCGCCGGAGCAGCATGGCGACGTCGGTGCCCTGGGCGCCGTCGTACGTGTGGAACTCGTCGATCACGATGTACGCGAGGTCCGCGTCGGCCCACAGCGGGGCGTCCTGCTGCCGCTGGAGCAGCAGGTCCAGCATCTTGTAGTTCGTGATCAGGATGTCCGGCGGATTCCGGCGGATCTCCGCCCGGTCCACGGCGACCCGCCCGTACGGGGAGCCGTTCTTCGCGGAGCTGGCCTCACCGATGTAGAGCCCGGCGGTCACGTCCCGGAGCCGCTCGTCCTCCAGCAGCTCGCCGATCCGGTCCGCCTGGTCACCCGCGAGCGCGTTCATCGGATAGAGCAGCACGGCCTTGATCCCGTGCTTCCCTGCCGCCTTGGCCCGCCGGCAGTGGTCGATGACGGGGACGAGGAACGCCTCCGTCTTGCCGGAGCCCGTGCCGGTCGTGACGAGCGTCGGCTGCGGGACGTGCCCGCCCTTGGTCGTCAGCCGGGCGAAGGCTTCGGCCTGGTGCGCGTACGGCCAGAAACCGCCCTTGTACCAGTCGAGGTGCTGCTGCCAGCCGTCCTCGGCCGCGCGGAACGGCCGCCGGAGCCGGTGGTACGGCCCGCGGAAGAGTCCGTCGGCCGGGTCCGTGAGGAACTCGGTGAGGGCCTTCTGGGTGTCGGGCTCGGCGAGCGCGAACGTGGTGGTCAGATACTCGACCGTGGTGTCGCGCAGCGCCTGCGCGGCGAGTGTGGGACGCATGGTGCCCGCCGGCCCTCCCCCTGTGTCCTGCTCCGGGCGCTCCCGGACGCGCCTTGTGACGTGTGACGTCGGCCGCGGGTGATCATCCGCCCCCGGCCCCGCCCACTTTACGTCCGGGGTCGGACAGTGGGTCCGGAATCGGCCGGGGTGGGGGTCAGCCGGCGGGGGGCAGTACGTCTACGACGTACGAGCCCTTAGCGGGGAGGGTCTCGACGAGTCCGCGCTCGCGCAGCTCTCGGACAGCGCGACGGACGGTTCCCGCGCTGACGTTGTAGACGTCCGCCAGTTCGCGCTCGTTCTCGACTCGTCCGCCCGGCGGGATCTCTCCAGCGCGGATGCGTCGCTCGATGTCGTTGGCCACCCGCTGCCATTCATAGATCACATCTCCATCGTCTGTGCACACTGCGCAAGCCACACTTTGGGGAGCACACTGTGCACGCTGTGCACAGTGTGCTTAGACTGGGTGTGCACACGAAAACGCCCCTGAGAGATCCGGCCTAGGGATCGCTCAGGGGCACACCGAAGATTGGAGCTTCGGCTATGCGAAACCATATCGCCGCGCTGCTTGCGTGGCTGCTGGGCGGGCTGGCGCCTGGTTCAGGACGACGCGGGGTTGGCGCGCAGCCGACCGCCCCGACCTCCGTCCGGCGGCCGGAAGGAGTCGGCCCGACCGGCGTTCCGGCCCGACAACGCACGCGGGCACGCGCCACCCGGCCGAGGTCCCCGTACGGGCTCGGGGAACGGCTCGCCGGAGAGGACAGCGCCCTCGTCCGCCCCTACCTCGTCGCGTACGAGCGGCAGGAGGAGCGCGCCCGGCAGCACCTGCGGCGGCTCAGCCTCGTGATGGCGGCGGACTTCGGTATCGACCTGGACGCCCGCGACGTGCACGCGGCGGGGGTGGCCTGGTGAGCGAGCCGACTCCCCGTACGCCGACGCGGAAGCCCGTCCGCCTCTGCGTGCGCTGCTGCCTCGTCACGGACGCACCCGTGGTCGTGGCCGAGGTGCACCAGAATTCCGGGCCCGGATGGAACATGTACGCGTGCCCGAAGTGCGCCCCCCACTTCCCGCCGGTGCCGGACGTGATCGACCTCTTCCCGAGCGGGCGCGGCGGGGACCGGGACGGTGCCGAGTGAGTGCGCGCGGCGCGGTGACGGTGCTCGCGTTCCACCGTGGGTGGGTCAAGGCGCTCCGCGTCGACCCCGACACGTCCACGACTCCGCCGGATAGGCTGGCGGGGCCCACCCTGGAGGTCACCGTGACTACGCAGCCGATCCACTCCGACCCGCAGCCGATCCCGCGCACGCAGAACGCCGTCGCAGCCGCGTTGCCTGCTGCGCAGCGCATGGAGTTCTACCGCGAGATGGGTGAAGCGACCCCCGAGACGATCGGGGAGGTGCTCACGAACTGGTGGCTGCTCGTCCAGGTGGCAGGCGACCCGCAGACCGTGCGTACAGCCGCTGCGGTGAAGGCGGGCACGGCCCCGGGGCGCTCGGCGTCCACGGTCATGCGGGAGCTGCGGGAGCTGCGGGAGCTGCGGGAGCGTGGGCGGTGAGTGCTGAGGATGACTGGACGAGGGTCCCGAGGAGGAAGACCCGCTGACCCTCTCGCCACAGGTCGAAGAGGTCCTCTTTAGAGGTCGTTTTCACCCTCTTTGCAAGCGTATCGGCTGTTTCTTGAGGCGTCGGACGGTGGTGCGGGTGAGGCCGTGGGAATTGTCGGTGTCTGCGGGGCTCGTGGGGTTGCGGGTGGGGCGGAAGGCGACGTGATCCTGTTTCATCCCAGGGTGCCCGGCCTTCGTAGTCGTGTGCTTCCACTGCTGCTGCAGTGCGCCTGGGCGCATTCGGCTCATGGCGGTACGCCGGAGGCATGCCGAAGCGACGCCCGTATCCGAGTGACCTGTCCGACGCGCGCTGGGAGTTGATCGAGCCGGTCCTGTCCGCGTGGCGATTGGAGCGCCGACGTACGGCTCTGCACTTTGGCCGGCCGCCCGAGCACGACCTGCGCGACATCATGGACGCGATCTTGTATGTGGACCGCACCGGGGTCCAGTGGCGCTATCTCCCACACGACTTCCCGCATTGGAACACGGTCTACGGCTACTTCGCCAAATGGGCCGATGAGGGTGTGTTCGCGCAGCTCAACGGCTTGCTGCGGCAGTTGTTGAGGGAGAAGGAGGGCAGGGAGGGTGAACCATCGGCGTGTGTGATCGACGCCCAGAGCGTCAAGACCTCCACCAGCGTGCCGGCCTCGAGCCAGGGCATCGACGCCGGGAAGAAGATCGTCGGCAGGAAGCGGAGCATTGCCACCGACACGCTCGGACTCCTCCTCGCCGTGCTGGTGACCGCGGCCGGCGTGCAGGACTCCGTTGCCGGCACCCACCTCCTGGACCAGGTCGCCGCCGAACACCCGGGCATCGGCAAGGTCTGGGTCGACGGCGGCTACCGCCAGTACCTCGTCGAGCACGCCGCGACCCTCGGCATCGACATGGAGATCACCGCCCGCAAGTCCGGGACCAGGGGCTTCACCCCGATACCGAAACGGTGGGCGGTGGAGCGGACCTACGGCTGGCTCATGCTGAACCGCCGCCTGGCCCGCGACTACGAAACCCTGCCCACCCGCTCCGAAGCCCTGATCCACCTCGCCATGACCAGCCTCATGACCCGCCGCCTCACCGGCGAGAACACCATCTCCTGGCGCGACCCGAAGAAGACCACAGAACATCCCATCTCGGGATGAAACGTTGGACGAAAACGACCTCTTAGCCTCGACACTCCCGCCGACGTGATGTCGGCCGTCTCCTCCGTCATGGTCGAGATGCGCGAGGCGCTGGAACTGGGCGTACTTCCCCCCAGTGGCCGGCCGCTCCCGGCGACGGAGGGTATCCCGCGCGGCCTCGGCCTTGTCGAGTTCCACGAGACCGCTACGGAGAAGGGGGAGCGCGGGTTCCACCTCGCCCGCGTGATCAGGATCGACGACTATCCCGCCGAGTTCTGACCCCGCCCATGGTTCCGTAGCGCGGCCCGCTTGTCCGCCCCGTTCTCCCTGAGGGAGCGGGGCGGACTGCGTTCGGACCCTGCCTACTGCTCGGTGGACTCCGGCGGCTCCGTGTCCCCGGGCTCCCACCCGACGGCCCGCATCCGACGCGTGAACTCCGCGTGCGCAGCCCGCATTTCCTTGACCCGGTCGGCGCGGTAAAGCGGTCCCTCGTACCCCTCGGGCACGTTCGCTTCGAGCGGGAAGCTCTCGTGTGAGCTGAGCTGCTTCCAGGCGTCCTTCGGCTGCCCGTACCCGTGCTGCTGGTGCGCCTTGGCGATACGCCGTCCCGTCGCGTCGAACCACATGTTCTCCTCGTACTGCTGGAGTACGGGGAACCGGGCGCGGTACATGGCGACGAGCTCGTCGGCACTGATGCCGAGCCAGACGGCTACGAGCGCGTCGATCTCCACGAGGGCGGCGCGGCGTGACATTTCGGTACGGAGAGGCGCACTGCCATCCCAGTCGCGTGAGACGCCGTCCGTCAGCGGCGCCAAGAAGAGAGGCCAGTCGTTCGCTGCCCACGCTTCGGACTGCCAGGCGGGATTGAACAGCGCGCTCCAAAGGGGTGCGTAGGCATCTGTCTGGCAATTGAGGCGGAGTGTCCGGGTGAGCAATGCTTGCACCAACGGATGTTCAGGGCGTGGTACGGGGAAGACGTGCGCGTCCGAGACGTTCATATGGCTGCGGTTCGTAATCCTGAGCAAGTATTCCGCTGGCAACCCAGCGAAGAACCCGGCCATGAGGGCCGTCTCCATGGAAGTGTCAAGCGCCATACTGCAGACAGCATTGACATGCGTCGGGCCCGGCGGAATTAGGCTCGCGTGGAGGACTCGCTGATTTTTGGCGCGATTCATTTCTCGCCATGCGACTCGGAAGAACTGCGAATATGGGCGGAAACTTTGCGCGCGGAGGCTGGCAATGACTGATTCTCGCGCGGAATCTTCTGTGAGTTCCGGATGGGCCCTGCGTGCAGCCTCTGTTGCTTCGTCCACTGCATCGCTATTCGCCTTCAGGCGTGCAAATTCTGCGTGGTCCAACCAACGGTCCTGCTTCGCCGCGAATTCGGGAAGCGGCCTGCTGCGACGGTAGTTAGTCCGAGGGATCGCGTCGTGTGCAAGCGTCACGTGGTCCCAAGTTTCCAATTCATTCGACGAGGAGGCCCCCTCTAGGGGCTGCTTGGCGAAGGGTGTAGCAACACTGAAGAAGGGCCCCTGAATGACCACTTCACTCCAGTCGGTCACGTCGCCAGAATTCCAGCCGATGTAGCCAGCGGTACGATCGCTTTTCTCGTGGAATCCGGAGCTGATGCGCGGATCGAGGGCTGCCAGCCTATGAGGCCATTCAGCCAGAGCGCTGATGGCTGACTGCTCGTCCTTGGTTACAGGGAAGAGAAGTTTAGCTTCATCGGCGGATAGAGTCTTGTCCTCTCCCGCTAGCTCGTGCCATCCGGCCAATGTCTGCCTGTCGACAGTGAGGATTCGATCGCGATGCGCGCGGAGGTCCCACACATACTTGTCGCTTTGCCGATCGTACCGCTTGATGCCTGGGAGATCCCCGGCGCCTTCGTGATGGAGGGATTCGAGTAGGACCCGGGGGTGAAATAGCCAGGCCGCATGCTGGAAATTGATTTCACGTGATCTGCCGTAGACGTTCACGCTGAAGCGAGTGTCATCCCGCACGGGCCACGCAAACAAGAAAAGCTCGTTAACGAAGTCGGCATGAAGGCGCAAGCGGCCATACGTCGATTTCCGAAGGTTCCCCTCTTTCGCTCCCGTGAGATGCGTGGATGGGTGAATTAGCCCTGCTGTCCCTCGCCCTTCGGTTGCCCGCCAGGATTGCACCATGAACGCGCGATAAAGGTCTGGCTGAGTGCCAACCAGTTCCGGATAGCAATCTATCGACCCGAGGAACTGTGAAAATGCGGCATGGTTCGCGAGTTCCCCGAGAAAGGCCGCTCGGCGGCCGGGGCGGTCAAGTGCGATGGACTTGCGGGCCGACCACTCTTCAGTGGTCGACTTATCGGCAAGCTTGAACCACGGCTCGAACTCGGCGAGAACGCCATCCTCCTTCCATTCTTGCTGGACCCACGGCGGGTTCCCCACCATCAAATCGAACCCACCCGCTGCAAACACATGCGCGAAGTCCAGCTCCCAGTGCAGGAACCCCCGATCCTTCGCGATCTGCACCGCCGTTCCGTGCCACGGGAAGAGGTCCCCGAGGTTCCCGAAGTCCACCCACCCCGAGATCTCGGTCATCTTGTCGTCGAGGGCACCCTCGAACTCATCCAGGCCCTTGAGCCCGTTGACCTTCGGCATCTCGAACAGCGAACCGGCATCCTTCCCCGGCTCCACATCAACCCGGCCGACGACCGACTCCGCGAACTCGATCCACTCGTCCAGATTCCGCAGCGCCACCTTCCGGTCCATGGCGCCCTTGCCGAGCTTCTTCAGGTCCTGCGCCCCGTTGAAGTAGTCCGGCGCCGTGCCGTCCAGGAGCGCGACCTCCTCCAGCGGCCAGAACCACAGCGCGCACCACGCGTCCATGACCTGCTTCAGCCGCCAGTACGGGCTGCCCGGCGCCTCCAGCGCCTCAAGCACGGCCTTCCGGTCCATCACCGGCGCCGACCGCTTGTCCCGCCCCTTCGCACCCCACACCGGGATGTCACGCGAGATCTCCTGCTCCGACAGCTCAAGCCGCAGCCGGACCAGGCCCCACAGGTACTCCACCCGCTCGGCCAGCGCCCGCAGGCGGCCCGTCTGCCCGTAAGAGCCGTCGTCCGCGTTCGTACCGGCCGCCGAAGAGGCGACACGCTTGGCGGGCGCGGCGTCAGCGGCCGACGCCGCCGCGAAGTCGAAGCCCGACTGCTCCCAGATGTCCAGGCCCAGGTCCAGCGCCCCCTGCCCGGTTCGTTCCTCCCGCTTCAGGACGGTCGCCTGGCTCGTCGCGGCCTTCCCCGAAGCGGAGGCCGAGACCGAGGCTGACCCCCTCTTCTCACCCTTCGGCGCCCGCCGCATCCCCGAGCGCCACTTCCGCATCGCCTCGATCAGCGACGGGTCAAGCCACTCCGCCACAGCCCCCGCCACCACGCTCTTCCCGGTGGCCTTCCGCACCGACACCGAGTCGCCGACCGAGCCCCACCCGAGCGCCGGCAGCAGGAACTGGTGCACCGGCCGGTGCACACCGCTGCCCCCCAGCGCCTCCGTCAGCGGGACCGCCTTCGGCGCCTGGCGGCCGGAGGACTTCAGCCAGCCGCCGTCACCCAGCGACTTCCCCGGGTACACCTTGCGCGCCGCACCGATCAGCGAGTTGCCCCGGTGGAGGTGCAGCCCGTACCAGGGCGCCCGCATCCCCGGGTACATGGTGTTGAGCCACAGCGAGATCTCCGCCAGCTCCACCGCGGTCCTGTTGAGGTCGACGCCGTACGCGTTGTGGAGGGCGATGTACGCCTTGGCCTTCTGGAACTCGCGGGGGTACTCCTCCGGGTCGATCTGCTCGCCCCGCTCCTTCTGCGCCAGCTTCAGATACAGCTCGGCCAGCTGGTTGACCGCCTCGTTCAGGAACGCCCCCGAACCGAGGGCGGGTTCGCACACCCGCCAGCGCAGCACCTCCGCCGCCGTGACGCCGGACTTCTCCGGTTCGCGCGGGTCGACGCGCCCCTCGTCGTCGAGGCGGAAGCGCAGCGTCTGCTCCACCGTCGCCCGGGTCAGGGACTCCGGTGTGTAGTACGAGGCACTGGTCTGCCGGTCCCGGCCTGCCAGCCGGTACACGTACGAACCGACCTCGTGCACCACCGAGTCGGGCACGCCCGTGTCCGGGTTGATGGCGTCCTGCTTCACGAAAACGCTGTCGCCCGGCGCGTCCGAGTACAGCCCGCTGCGGACCTGGTCGGTCGTGATCAGCCAGGACCCGCCCTCCGGGTTGCCGCCCTTGGCGACCTCGTACATCGGCGTCTCGGCGATGAAACCGGTGTACGACATCAGGCCCTCGTACACCGCGCCGAGGTGGTTGATGCTGAGGTTGGCGTAGCTGATGAACCCGCCCCGGCCCTTGCCCTTGCCCTCGACCAGGGTCAGATGGCGCAGGACCTGGTGCAGCACCTTGTTGCGCAGGCGCAGGTCCAGGGGGGCCGCCGGGGCCGGTGAGCCGTCGCGACGGGTCGGTTCCGGGTAGTCGATCCGCTGCCCGACCAGCTTTATCGAGGCGGGGTCGAAGAGCCGTGAGCGCAGCGCCTCGATGCGTACGCTCTCGTGGCCGTCGTCCTCGGCCAGCTCCGGGGCCTCCTCGACGGGCGCGCTCCGGTCGGTGACCGTGTTCGCCACCGGGTGGCCGCTGAACACCTTCTCGAAGAGCAGGGAGAGGGACTCGTGGAAGTGGAACCCGTCGCGGGACGCGCTGCCCAGCTTCTCCTGGACCACGAGCTCCCGCAGCCGAGCCACGCTGTATCCGGAGGCGTACGCCTCGCTCTTCACCGGCAGGATGTCGAGCTCGGGCCGGGCCTCGGCGTACAGCAGGAACAGGATGCGGTACAGGTAGCGCAGCGACTCCTCGGTGAGCAGGCGCGGCAGGTCACCGTGCTCCGGCAGGGCGCCGGGCAGCCACTCCGGCAGGTCGTCCGGGTGGACCCCGAACTCCGTGCGCGCCCGCCACAGCACCTCGTTCGCGATGAGCTGGACGGACTTCTGGAGGCCGACGCGGAGTTCCGCGGTCACGCCCACCGAGTGGTCCCGGGACTCGGCGACCAGCTTGGCGATCTCGTCGTCCGAGCCGTCCTCGGCCGGGCGCAGGGACGAGGCCGCGAAGACCGCCGCGATCAGGTCGATCTCGTTGGCCCTGGCCCCCTTGGCCGCCTTGCGGGGGAGGGCGGTGTCCAGGTTCACGGCGAGGTAGCGGCCACGGGAGAACTGCTGCTTGTCCGCGAGGATCAGCACGCCGCCGAACAGCAGCAGCGCGTAGCGCGGGGCGTTGTCCGCGTTCAGCACCCAGGAGGCCAGTTCGCGGACGGTCGTCAGGTTCTTCGAGGCCGAGAGACGCACCGGTGCGGCGAGGAGGTTCGCCGGGCCGTCGCCACGTGTGGCGTCCAGGTCCTCGGCGAAACCACCGGTCAGGACGACGACGCCGGGCTCCGAGTGGGCCACGGGCACGGCGATCGGACCGGTCGGGGTGCGGGCGGTGAAGTGCCCGGGGCGCGGGGCGAAGTCCAGCGCCTTCAGCAGGCGTTCGTGCCATCCGGCCAGCGCGCCCCGCCACGCGCCCTCGGGTGTGCTGTCGGCCTCGGCCTCGTGCAGCGGCTGGAAGGCGGGCGGTTCCGTGTCCGGGCCGACCGCCTTCAGCACGGCCGCGGCCGCCGCCTGCGCGGCGACGGCCGGAGCGTACGGCAGCCCGTTGTACTTCTCGGAGTCCGGGGCGAGCACGGCCCGGACGTCCATGTAGGGGCGGGTCAGATCGCGCAGGTTCTGCCGGGGCGTGGCCTCACCCTGGCGTTCGCGCGCCGACCACTGCTTGAGGGGGCCGCTCGCGAGCTGCTTCGGCAGGATGTCGTCCAGGTAGAAGGACGGGAAGTACTCGCGCTCGTTGATCAGGGAGTCGAACGTCACGCCTGCTGCTCCTGCTCGCTGTTCATGGTGGGGAGGTCGAGGGGGCGAGGGCTCATGCGCCGGGCTCCAGCACGGCCAGGACCCGGATCATCGGCTCGCCTGAGGTCCGCAGCCGGGCGGCCGCCCCGGCCAGGCGGTCCGCCGCCTCGTCGCGGGTGGACCTGGTGAAGCCCGGAAGCAGCTCCTGCCGCCAGTCGTTGACCTGCTTCTCGTACGCGTGCAGCGGGGCGTCGACCTCCCGGTCGGCGATCTCGCGCAGACCGTCGAGTTCGCGACGGGTCACGGCCACCGCCTCCGGGACCAGCCGCTGAAGGTTCTCCAGGGGGCCCGGGGTGTAGTGGTCGGGCATGTCCGGGCCGATGCCCAGTTCGGCGAGCAGCTGCGGCGTGAGTTCCCGGACGCGCGGCTCCGGCCCGTCGAGCCGGTCGATCGCGCGCCAGGCGACCAGGGTCGGGCGGCCCTCGGCGTTGGACCACACGCCCTGGGTGAGGACCACCGGCGAGGAGGCGCGAGCGGGGTGGACCTGGAGGACCTGGGCCTGTTGGCGGCCGAGTTGGACGAGCACCTTGTCGGTGATCCACTCGACGACGGGGTGGAGCTCGCCGACGTAGTGGGCGTCCGGCCACAGAGAGGTCGAGTTCGAGTCCTCCCGTGCTCTCTTGAGGGAGTCGGCCGCGTCCTCACGGCTGAAGGTCAGCTTCATCCGGCGGGCGATGTTCTGGTCGCGCAGATAGCCGGACGGCAGGACGTCGAGCCGGTCGGCCAGGTCCTCGGGGGTGTCGAAGCTCAGGTCGGTGCCGTGGAAGGTGGCGTCGAGACGGAGGGACTCCAGTCGGGCGAGCTCCTCCAGCCCGGTGCGTACGTACAGGAGGCGGTTGCGCTCCGGTGCGGTGTCGAAGAGGCGCATTTCGTCCACGGTCGGCACGCCCGGCTCCTCCGGAGCCGGGCCCCGGCCGTCGTGCGCCGGGACGGACTCGTCTTGCGCGTCGGACCCGTAGTCGTCCAGGTCCATGTCCAGATCGAAGTCGAAGTCGAAGTCGGCGTCGAAGCCCGTGCCCGGGGCCGTGCCGTCTTCGTCCGCCGGTGCGGGCCCGGTGCCGAACTCGCTCATCGTCCGCCGGGCGAGGGGGAACTCCTCGCCGAGACCCCCGCCCCGGGCAAGGGCCTCCACATCGACGGCCTCCAGGTCCGCGACCGCCTCCTCCGGAGGGGCCTCGCGGAGCAGCGCCTCCATCACGCGGCGCTCCTCCTTGTCCCAGTCGTCCTCCCGCGTGGCGGCCTCCACCGCACCGAGCACCTCGTGGACCCGGGCCTCGCGGGCGAGGACCTTCTCCGCGACGGTCCGGTCGTCCAGGGCGCCCTCGACGTCGCTCCGCAGGATCAGCGCACGGAACTCCGGGTTCTCCGTCTGCCCGTAGCGGTCGATGCGGCCGTTGCGCTGCTCGACGCGGATCAGGCTCCATGGCAGGTCCCAGTGGACGAGGTGGTGGCACTGACGGTGCAGGTTGACGCCCTCGGAGGCGCCGTCGCCGGTCAGCAGCAGCCGTACGTCGCTGCCGGCCCGCGCGAACTCGTCCACGTAATCCATCTGGACCGTGTCGGAGACCTCGCTGTGCATCACCTTGACGGCTGCCTCGCCGTCCTCATGCTTTCGCCAGCCCAGCAGTGCGGGGAGCATCGTCCCGAGCCAGTTGAGGGTCTCGCGGCGCTCGGAGAACACGACCGCGCGGGTCCGGCCGCCCGGACCGACCCCGATCTTCCGGAGGTAGGAGACGAGGGCGGCGAGCTTGGCCGTGGCTGTGGGACCGGGTCCGGCCGTCGACGCCCGCTCGATCTCGCGGGCGAGCTCCGTCAGCCGTACCAGCGAGGCGACCTCCGGCACCGGCGAGTGCGCCTCGGCGCCGGTCAGCGGCGGATCGGTGACGTGCTTGTGGCCGTCGGGGAGGGCGTACCCCAGGCTCGACAGCTTCTTGCGGGCCGTCGCGAACAGCGCCCGGTGCGAGGACAGGAAGGACTTCAGCAGCACGTACGGGAAGAGATGATCGGCGCCGTGCGGGTCCGGGCTCCCGAGCCAGCTCGCGGTCAGCTCGGCGAAGACGCGCTCCTCCAGCTCGCCCGCCGCGCACGGGATCGGCTCCGAGGCACCGCGAGGCGCCCAGGAGTCGTGCAGCGCCTTGGCCACCTCCGTGCTCACCTTCGTACGGCGCAGCATGAGGTGGTGCAGCTCCGACGCCTTCGGGTGCTGCTCGTCCTTGACCGCCATCGGGTCCAGCAGCCGGACCAGACCGGTGAAGTCCCGCATCACACCGTTGTGCGGAGTGGCGCTCGCGAGGACCAGCGCGTCCGTCTGCTTCGCGAGCAACTCGGCCAGCACACGGCGGTCGCTGCCCCGGTTGATCAGATTGTGGGATTCGTCGATCACGACGGCGTCCCACTCGATGCCCTGGAGCCAGGCCCCGTAACGCTTGGCGTTCTTCAGGGTGTCCATCGAGATGATGACGCGCTTGTAGTACGTGAACGGGTTCCGGCCGACGGGGATCTTCCGCTCGATCCGGGAGATGCCGACACTGTCCAGGCGGACGAGGGGCAGCGAGAAACGGGTCCACATCTCGTGCTGGAACTGCTCCAGCACCGGCGCCGGAGTGACCACGAGAATGCGCTCCCCGCGCCCCCGGCGGATCAGCTCGCCCAGCAGGATGCCGATCTCCAGGGTCTTGCCCAGGCCGACCACGTCACCGATCAGCAGGCGCGGCCGCAGCGGGTTCGCGAGAGCCTTCTCGGCCGGGCGCAGCTGATAGCCCATGCGATCGACCAGGAAGCCCTCGGTGAGCGCGAGGCGGCGTTCGATCTGGGGGAGCGGGGTCTTGCGGAGCACGGCCTCGAGGAACAGCCGGCTGAGGCGGAAGTTCTCCGATCCGTCGTGGACGAGCCTGGTGTTCTCGGGGCGCAGGACGCGTGGCATGCCGTCGAGCGAGGTCAGGAAGCGCGCCCGGTGCCCGCGCACCAGCTCGGAGGCGCCGGTGGCCTCGATCACGATCTCGCCGGAGGGGGTCAGGCCGCTGCTGCGGACCAGCCACTCCTCGTCCCGTACCTCGATCACCGTGCCCGCGGGGGGTGGGCCCGACGAGAGTTCGGACGCTGCGTCGGGCATGGCGGGTGGTTCCTTTCGACGGGCCGGCGGGACGCGCGCCGGACCCGGGCACGTACGACGTTCTGTTTCTACCGGTGAGGAGGGGCTGCGGGGCGCTTTTGCAGCCTAGACGGCCTGGGAACGCTGCTTGCCCCAGGCCCGGTGGCTGCCCGTGCTGCCGGTCAGAGGCGTCCGCTGTGCGCGTACGCCCTGCGGAGCCGCTCGGCGGCGTCCCGGGCGAGGCGCGGCACCACCTCGGACTCGGGCACCGCGTGCGGTTGCGGGGGTGCCAGGTCGTAGCTGGTCACCCCGGGCTGCGCCGGCACCGGCGCGACGGCTTCCGGAGCCGGCTGCGCCGCAGGGTCCACCACGGTCGGCACGTATCCGGCGGGACCGGGCGCGGGCTCGGCAGCCGGGGCGAGGGACGCCGGGACCTGCGCCTCGGCCTCCAGGAACTCGTCGAACAGGTCGGGTGCCCATGGGCTGTCCGGAGCGCCCCCGTCGTCCACGGCCTGCTGGGCCGCCTGCCGGACCCCGGGGTCCGGCAGATCGGACAGCGCCCGCGCGGGGAGCTCGGGAATCAGCCCGGACTCCGCCACCAGGCTCCGCAGCTGGTCCGCGGCGGCCTCCTCCGTCAGCCCGTGATCGATGAGCAGCTGACGGAGGTCGCTCGCGATCTCGTCCAAGGACGGCCGCTGCTCCGCCGTCTGTACGAGAATCCGGCCCAGCAGCGGCAGGCACGGCCCGTACACACCGTCCCACTTCGGGGCGGTGGGCATGGGACCGTACGGGTACGGCGGCCGTTTCGTGGCAGCGAAGAAGAGCACGGCCCCCAGCGAATAGATGTCCGCCGGCTCCGTGACGTGCTTGGCGTCCCTCGCCTGCTCCAGAGACATGTAGGACGGGGTGCCGAAGCCGGTACCCGTCTTCGTGAGAGCCGCGTCGCTGTCCCGCTCCGTGAGCACGGCGAGACCGAAGTCGAGCACGACGGGACCGTCCGGGCCGACGGCGATGTTGCCCGGCTTGAGGTCGCGGTGCAGCAGCTTGGCGCCGTGGATCGCGCGCAGCGCGTCGACCAGGGCGAGTCCGAGCGCCCCGTACGGTCCCACGGCCAGCGGGCCGCAGGCGTGGACGAGCTTGTGGAGGGTCGGGCCGTGGACGTAATCCATGGCCAGCCAGGGCTGTTCGGCATCGGCATCGGCGCCGAGCAGCGCCGGGACCCGGGCGCTGGCGACCGTACGCATCGTCTCGATCTCCTGCGCGAACCGAGCCCTGGTCTCCTCCTCGGAGTGCTCGGAACTGTCCCGCAGCTTCGACGGCTTGATGACCTTCACCGCCGCCAGCACCGGCTGCGCCGACTCGTCCAGCTCCGTCAGGTGATACCCGGCCTCCAGCTCGGGACCCAGATGCTCCAGCGGGAGCCTGCGCCCGAGGTAGGTGCGGCCCATTCCGCCCTGGCCGAGTACGGCGAGCAGTTCGAACGGGCCGAGCAGCGCCGGGTCCGTCTCCTCGTTCAGCTCGTACACGGCCGTGCCCCACCCCTGTCGAACCTGATCGTGCTGTTGTCGGCGGTGCGGGCGGTCCCGGAGGAGCCGGACGCACGGGGAGGCCGCGTCCGGCCGACGGCGTACGCGGATGCGGACAGTCTAGGACGGGCGGCCGCGTCTTCTGCTGGGGCTGAAGCAGGTCAGGGAGGTGAGCGGCTGGATCGGACTGTACGCTGGCTGAGAATCGACGTGCGAGCTGCGCATGGGACGCCCCGGCGATCGGGGCAGGCAGCCCCGGACACCCCGCAGGGATGTCGACGTGAGGGTTACTCGTTGCCGCGTCCGTCGATTCGGTACCGCGGTCCGCGAAACGTCCGTGCGATGTCCTCTCGACGAGATCGCGTGACGCACGACGAGGCTCATCCCCGTGACCCCTCCAGATTGGCCTAGTTGGGTCCCGCTGCCGTGAATTCGTCCTTGTGGGGAGCGCCGTTGACCCTGCGCTGTGGTGTGCCCGCGTGGTAGAAGTCTGATGCTGTTCCCACGCTCTGGTCGTTCCGCCGGCCAGTTGCCTTCGGGCGTTAGGAGCCCTCGGCTGTGCCACCCACTTTGTATCGCGACACCGGTTACACGCTCCGGCATCTGATCGAGAACATCGAAGGCGGCCGGATCGGACTCCCCGACATCCAACGCCCGTTCGTCTGGTCCGCGGCGAAGACCCGCGATCTCTTCGACTCGATGTATCGGGGCTACCCGATCGGCACCCTGATGTTCTGGGAGACCGGCGCTGAGGTGGGGACGCGACAGATCGGAACGGAAGCCGGTGATCGGGCGCCTCAGCTGTTGGTTGTTGACGGGCAGCAGCGGCTCACCGCCCTGTTCGCAGTCCTCACCGGGCGCAAGATCGTCACCAAGTCTTTCGACGAGATCAACGTTCGCATCGCGTTCCACCCCGAGGACCAGACGTTCGAGGTCACGGACGCGGCGATCGAGCGTGACGCCCACTTCATCCCGGACATCACCGCGCTATGGGCTCAAGGCGGCTACAAACCCACCGTCCGACAGTTCTTCCAACGGCTCGAACAGGCCATTGGTCAGCCCTTGTCAGACGCTGCCAAGGATGCGCTCGAAGAACGCGTGGACAGAGTCCGGGACCTGCACGAGTTCCGCTTTCAGGTTGTGGAGTTGGGTGCTTCGGCCAACGAGGAGCAGGTCGCCGACATCTTCGTGCGCATCAACTCCGAAGGTGTGAAGCTCAACCAGTCCGACTTCATCCTTACCCTGATGTCAGTGCACTGGGAGAAGGGCCGCCGCCAGCTCGAAGACTTCAGCCGCGGCGCGGTGGTAGCAGGACTCCCGGGTCCGAGTCCTCGAAACGCCTTTCTGGACCCTAGCCCAGACCAACTGCTGCGCGTAGCTGTCGCTGTCGCCTTCCGGCGCGCCCGGCTGCAGCACGTCTACAGTGTCCTACGAGGAAAGGACCTCGAAACCGGCAAGGTCACCGCCACTCGACGGCAGGAGCAGTTCAACCGCCTCGCTCAAGCACACACGAAGGTCCTGGACCTGACCAGCTGGCACGAGTTCTTCCAGTGTGTTACGGCAGCCGGCTTCCGCAGTCGTAAGATGATCACCTCCGATAATGCCCTGCTGTACAGCTACACCATCTGGCTGATCGGGCGCCACGACTTCGGACTGCCGGTCGATGAACTCCGTCCCGTGCTCGCACGGTGGTTCTTCATGGCGCACACCACCGGCCGATATTCCAACTCGCCGGAGTCACAGATGGAATTTGACCTGGGACGTATTGGCAGTTTGATGCCAGGTGACGGCCGAGCCTTCACCGCAGAACTCGACCGGATCATCGCTGCGAACTTCACCGGCGACTACTGGGACATCTCCCTCCCGAACCGGCTGGACACATCCTCATCGCGTTCACCAGTGCTGTTCGCCTACCAGGCGGCGCTCAATATTCTCGACGGCGAAATGCTCTTCGGCGACGAACGAATCCGTGATCTGCTGGACCCTTCAGTCCAGCCCGCCAAGGCTGTCGGCCGGGACAACCTGTTCCACCGCAAGGTGCTCGCCGGAATGGGTATCACGGACCGGCGCCAAGTCAATGCCATCGCCAACATGGCCTACGTGACATGGCCGGCGGACGAGCTGCCCAATGCCGACGCACCACGTGACTACTGGCCGAGGATCACGGATGAGATGGACCCGAAGGTGCTCGAGCGGCAGGTGCGGTGGCACGCGCTCCCGGTCGGTTGGGAACAGCTCGACTATCCCACCTTCCTGGAACGGCGGCGTCGGCTCATCGCCAAGGTCGTGCGGGAAGCGTTCGAAACCCTTACGGGGGAGCGCCCTGTGTACGTCCCCACCACCCCAGCCGACATGATCTCCGCCGGCGAGTCCCAGGGCACCGAGTTCAAGGCTAGCGCCCGATGGAACGTGCACACCCGAGAGGCCGACAAGTCGCTACGGCACAACATCGTCAAGGCCGTCTGTGGGTTCCTGAACGGCGAGGGCGGAAACCTGTATATCGGCGTCGCCGACGACGGGACTGTCCTCGGCATCGAGAACGACCTCACCACTCTGGAGTCGCAGGCCAGCATCGACGGGTACGAGCTCTTCGTACGCCAACTCCTCGACAACAGCCTGTCGACTCCGACAGCGACCACCGTCCGCGTCCGTTTCCCCGAGATTTCCGGAAATGTTGTCTGTCAGGTCAGCGTTGCTGCAGCAGGCAAGCCAGTTTTCGCCAAGCCCGCCAAGGGTGGCAACGGCGCCACCGACTTCTGGGTCCGGGTCGGCAACGGCACCAAGCAGCTCCACGGCGATGACCTCCTGCGCTACCAGGAGGAACACTGGGGATGAGCGTCTTTGTGGTCAGCCCGCCGATTGGAGGGGAAGCACCTGGGGCCTCCCCTTGGTGTAGACCACGGTCCGTTGCTACGGAAAGCTGTAGGAGTGGTACTCGCCAGACGGCGTGGGAGTCCTACGACCTTCCTGCCACATCGACGGATGGTGCCGGTGACCTTCCGTCCGCGCACTGCTGAGGCGGTCCCCGAACAGCAGGCGCAGGCTGTTGGTCGTGACGCTCTGGATGCCAGCAAGCCTGAGTCAGAACAGGTGAGGTTGCTGTGGCCCGCGCAATTCCGTAATCGACTCAGATCGACCACGGGTTATGCGCAGCGCTCGCCACCCGGAACCTCCTTGCCCGGCCAGAGCCCCAGAAAATTTACAGGGACGCCCGAGAGCCCCCTCCCGCCTCGCATTTGTGCAGTGGCAGGAGGGGTTTCGTGTCGCGTCTTCTGAGAGCTCTCAGATGTCCCGGAAGATCTCGATCTGCGCCCCCACCGAGTTCAGCCGCTCCGCGAGCTCCTCGTAGCCGCGGTTGATGACGTACACGTTGCGCAGCACCGACGTGCCCTCCGCCGCCATCATCGCGAGGAGGACGACCACCGCCGGGCGCAGGGCCGGGGGGCACATCATCTCCGCCGCGCGCCAGCGGGTGGGGCCCTCGACCAGGACGCGGTGGGGGTCCAGGAGCTGGAGGCGGCCGCCGAGGCGGTTGAGGTCGGTGAGGTAGATGGCGCGGTTGTCGTAGACCCAGTCGTGGATCAGGGTCTGGCCGTGGGCCGAGGCGGCGATGGCCGCGAAGAAGGGGACGTTGTCGATGTTGAGGCCCGGGAAGGGCATCGGGTGGATCTTGTCGATCGGCGCCTCCAGTTTGGAGGGGCGGACCGTCAGGTCGACCAGGCGGGTGCGGCCGTTGTCCGCCGCGTACTCCGCGGTGCGGTCGCAGTCGACGCCCATCTCCTCCAGGACCGCGAGCTCGATCTCCAGGAACTCGATGGGCACCCGGCGGATCGTCAGCTCGGACTCCGTGACGACGGCGGCGGCGAGCAGGCTCATCGCCTCGACCGGGTCCTCCGAGGGGGAGTAGTCCACGTCCACGTCGATGTCGGGGATGCCGTGCACCGTGAGGGTCGTCGTGCCGACGCCGTCGACGCGTACGCCCAGCGCCTCCAGGAAGAAGCAGAGGTCCTGGACCATGTAGTTGGAGGAGGCGTTGCGGATGACCGTGGTGCCGTCGTGGCGGGCGGCGGCCAGCAGTGCGTTCTCGGTCACGGTGTCGCCGCGCTCGGTCAGCACGATGGGGCGGCCGGGCGTGACGGAGTGGTCGACGCGGGCGTGGTAGATGCCCTCGGTCGCGGCGATGTCCAGGCCGAAGCGGCGCAGCGCGATCATGTGCGGCTCGATCGTCCGCGTACCGAGGTCGCAGCCGCCCGCGTACGGCAGCTTGAAGGCGTCCATGCGGTGCAGCAGCGGGCCGAGGAACATGATGATGGAGCGGGTGCGGCGGGCGGCGTCCGCGTCGATCGCGTCCATGTCCAGCCGGGCCGGCGGCACGATCTCCAGGTCGGTGCCGTCGTTGATCCAGCGGGCGCGCACACCGATGGAGTTGAGCACTTCGAGGAGCCGGTAGACCTCCTCGATGCGGGCCACGCGGCGCAGCACCGTACGGCCCTTGTTGAGCAGCGACGCGCACAGCAGCGCCACACAGGCGTTCTTGCTCGTCTTGACGTCGATGGCGCCGGAGAGGCGGCGCCCGCCGACCACGCGCAGATGCATGGGACCGGCGTAGCCGAGCGACACGATTTCGCTGTCGAGTGCTTCACCGATACGGGCGATCATCTCAAGGCTGATGTTTTGATTGCCGCGCTCGATGCGGTTCACGGCGCTCTGACTGGTGCCGAGCGCCTCGGCCAGCTGGCTCTGCGTCCAGCCCCGGTGCTGACGGGCGTCACGGATGAGCTTGCCGATACGTACGAGGTAGTCATCTGACATGGCGAAAGGCTATCTCAGATATGAGATTGCACTCGCGTGGGGGTGTGCCGTTCGGGTGAGAGTGGTGTGCCGGACGCGGCAGGGGAGTGAAGGCGGTGCCCCGAAACCCCCTCGCTTCCGTGTCCCGTCGCTCGTAGGGTCCCGCCTCATGGATTCCTCCGGCACGAGCGTGCTCTCCGTCAACATCGGCCGCCCCCGCCCCAACCCGTGGAAGGGGCTGGGCGCGACCGGCATCGACAAGCGGCCGGCCGACGGGCCGGTCGCGGTGACCGCACCCGGACCGAAGGGCACCGGTGCGGTCGGGCTGGCCGGTGACCGCGTCTACGACGTGGAACACCACGGCGGCACCGACCAGGCCGTGTACGCCTACGCGCGCGAGGACCTCGACGGCTGGGAGGCCGAGCTGGGCGGACCGCTCGCCGACGGGGTGTTCGGCGAGAACCTGACCACCCTGGGGCTGGACGTCAACGGCGCCCTCATCGGGGAGCGGTGGCGGATCGGGCCCGACGTCGTCCTGGAGGTCTCGTGCTCGCGGATACCGTGCGGGACCTTCCAGGGCTGGCTGGAGCGGGACGGCTGGATCAAGCGGTTCACCCGGGCGGCCCTGCCCGGCGCGTACCTCCGCGTGATCGAGCCCGGCGAGATCCGCTCGGGCGATCCGCTGGAGATCGTGCACCGGCCCGCGCACGAGGTGACCGTCGCGATGCAGTTCCGGGCCTCGACCCTGGAGCCGGGGCTGCTGCCGCTGCTCGCCGAAGCCGACGCGCTGCCCGACGAGACCAAGGAGATGATCCGCCGCCGGACGGGCGCCACGCGCCCCGAACGGGGCGCCCGGACATGACCTGTCCGCGGTCATGTACTAGAGTTATCTCGACATCGAGATATATGCCGAAGGCGCACAGCGGGCACTGCGCGGTAAGGGTTACCTAACTAAGCCTTACCTTAGCGGATGATCCGGTGGTCCGAGGCGGCACCACGCGGCGCCCGCCGTGGTGAGGCGGCGCGGAGTTACGCGCACATTGATGAAGGAGACTGTCGTGTCGGCGAACAGCTTCGACGCCCGCAGCACGCTGCGCGTGGGCGACGAGTCGTACGAGATCTTCAAGCTGGACAAGGTCGAGGGCTCCGCGCGCCTCCCTTACAGCCTGAAGGTGCTGCTGGAGAACCTGCTCCGCACGGAGGACGGCGCGAACATCACCGCCGACCACATCCGCGCGCTCGGCGGCTGGGACTCCCAGGCCCAGCCCAGCCAGGAGATCCAGTTCACGCCGGCCCGCGTGATCATGCAGGACTTCACCGGTGTGCCCTGCGTCGTGGACCTCGCGACCATGCGTGAGGCCGTCAAGGAGCTCGGCGGCGACCCGGAGCGGATCAACCCGCTCGCCCCGGCCGAGCTGGTCATCGACCACTCCGTCATCGCCGACAAGTTCGGTACGAAGGAAGCCTTCGGCCAGAACGTCGAGCTGGAGTACGGCCGCAACAAGGAGCGCTACCAGTTCCTGCGCTGGGGCCAGACCGCGTTCGACGAGTTCAAGGTCGTCCCGCCGGGCACCGGCATCGTCCACCAGGTCAACATCGAGCACCTGGCGCGTACGGTCATGGTCCGGGGCGGCCAGGCGTACCCCGACACGCTCGTCGGCACCGACTCGCACACCACCATGGTCAACGGCCTCGGCGTGCTGGGCTGGGGCGTCGGCGGCATCGAGGCCGAGGCCGCGATGCTCGGCCAGCCGGTCTCCATGCTCATCCCGCGCGTCGTCGGCTTCAAGCTGACCGGCGAGCTGCCGGCCGGCACCACCGCCACCGACCTGGTGCTGACCATCACCGAGATGCTCCGCAAGCACGGCGTCGTCGGCAAGTTCGTCGAGTTCTACGGTGAGGGCGTCGCCGCCACCTCGCTCGCCAACCGCGCCACCATCGGCAACATGTCGCCGGAGTTCGGCTCCACCGCCGCGATCTTCCCGATCGACGACGAGACGCTGAAGTACCTGCGCCTGACCGGCCGTGACGAGCAGCAGGTCGCCCTGGTCGAGGCGTACGCCAAGGAGCAGGGCCTCTGGCTGGACCCGGCCGCCGAGCCCGACTTCTCCGAGAAGCTGGAGCTCGACCTCTCCACGGTCGTCCCCTCCATCGCCGGTCCGAAGCGCCCGCAGGACCGCATCGTCCTCGCCAACGCCAAGGCCCAGTTCGCCCAGGACGTCCGCAACTACGTGGACTGCGTCGACGAGGCGGGCAAGGAGTCCTTCCCGGCCTCCGACTCGCCGGCCATCGGCGCCGCGGGCCCGACGAACCCGGTCACGGTCACCGCCCCCGACGGCTCCACGTACGAGCTGGACCACGGCGCCGTCACCGTCGCCGCGATCACCTCCTGCACCAACACCTCGAACCCGTACGTCATGGTCGCCGCGGCGCTCGTGGCGAAGAAGGCGGTCGAGAAGGGCCTGACCCGCAAGCCGTGGGTCAAGACCACCCTCGCCCCGGGCTCCAAGGTCGTCACCGACTACTTCGACAAGGCGGGCCTGACCCCGTACCTCGACAAGGTCGGCTTCAACCTCGTCGGCTACGGCTGCACCACGTGCATCGGCAACTCCGGCCCGCTGCCGGAGGAGGTCTCCAAGGCGGTCAACGAGCACGACCTGGCCGTCACCTCGGTGCTCTCCGGCAACCGCAACTTCGAGGGCCGGATCAACCCCGACGTCAAGATGAACTACCTGGCGTCCCCGCCGCTGGTCGTCGCGTACGCCATCGCCGGTTCGATGAAGGTCGACATCACCAAGGACGCCCTCGGCGTCGACCAGGACGGCAAGCCCGTCCACCTCGCGGACATCTGGCCCTCCGAGGCCGAGGTCAACGACGTCGTGGCGAACGCCATCGGCGAGGACATGTTCAACAAGTCCTACCAGGACGTTTTCGCGGGCGACGCCCAGTGGCAGGCGCTGTCCATCCCGACCGGCAACACCTTCGAGTGGGACTCCGAGTCCACCTACGTGCGCAAGCCCCCGTACTTCGAGGGCATGACCATGGAGACCTCGCCGGTCGAGGACATCACCGGCGCCCGGGTCCTGGCCAAGCTGGGCGACTCGGTCACCACCGACCACATCTCCCCGGCCGGTGCGATCAAGGCCGACACCCCGGCCGGCCAGTACCTCACGGAGCACGGCATCGAGCGCCGTGACTTCAACTCCTACGGCTCGCGCCGAGGCAACCACGAGGTCATGATCCGCGGCACGTTCGCCAACATCCGCCTGCGCAACCAGATCGCGCCGGGCACCGAGGGCGGCTTCACCCGCGACTTCACCCAGGCGGACGGTCCGGTGTCGTACATCTACGACGCCTCGCAGAACTACCAGGCCGCCGGCACCCCGCTGGTCATCCTGGCCGGCAAGGAGTACGGCTCCGGCTCGTCCCGCGACTGGGCGGCCAAGGGCACCGCGCTCCTCGGCGTCAAGGCCGTCGTCGCCGAGTCCTACGAGCGCATCCACCGCTCGAACCTCATCGGCATGGGCGTCCTGCCGCTCCAGTTCCCGGAGGGTCAGACCGCCGAGAGCCTCGGCCTCACCGGCGAGGAGACCTTCTCCGTCACCGGCGTCACCGAGCTGAACGACGGCACGACCCCCCGCACGGTCAAGGTCACCACCGACACCGGTGTGGAGTTCGACGGCGTCGTCCGCATCGACACCCCCGGTGAGGCGGACTACTACCGCAACGGCGGCATCCTGCAGTACGTGCTCCGCAGCCTGATCCGCAAGTAAGGGAAACGGCGGTACGGCGAGAGGGCCGCATCCCCGGCGACGGGGGTGCGGCCCTCTCATGTTCCGGAAGGAACTGCCCAGGCCCTGCCGAGTGGCTCAGAAGAACAGGCGGTACGTGTTCCAGCCCGATGTGCCGATGATGGCCTTCGCCTTGTACGGGGCGGCCGCCTTGCCCGTGCCCTTGTACAGGTACAGCTCGCCCTTGGCGTTGCGCGCGACCAGGTCGGTGATGCCGTCCATGGTCAGGTCACCGGCGGCGAAGAGGGCGTTGTACTGGTTCCAGCCGCTGCCGATCTTGGTGCGCTTCTGGTACGGGGCGTGCTGGTTGCCGGTGCCCTTGTAGAGCCACAGCACGCCGGACTTGTCGCGCGCGACGAGGTCGCCCTTGCCGTCGCCGGTCAGGTCGCCGTTGCCCGCGATCTGGGTGTAGATGTCCCAGCCGTAGCCGACCTTCAGACGCTTGGTGACCCTGCCGTCGCCGTAGCCCAGGTACAGGTACAGGTCGCCCTTGGCGTCGCGGGCGAGCAGGTCGCCGCCCTCGGCGCCGCCGAACTGACCGACGGAGACCAGGGTGTTGTAGATGCCCCAGCCGTAACCGATCTTCTTGGCGGGGGAGTTGCCCTCGTAGTACCAGATGTTGCCCGAGGTGCCGAGCTGCCAGCGGCCGTCCGCGAGGTTGTCCGCGTCGTTGTCCACCTGGCCGACGAACTTGAGGTTCGTCATGCCGGTGCTGAACTCGACGCGCGACGAGATGGTGCCGTCACCGAGCGGCGCGTAGGTGTAGGCGGTGCCGGAGCTGTTGAGGCCCTGGAGGCCGAACAGGGGCGCGTCGCCGACCTCGGAGGCGGAGGCCGAGGTGGCAGCGGCGCCGGTGGCGACGAGGGCCGCGGTTATCGCGGCGGCGGCGAGACGGGTGGCAGCCCGTCCGGGCCGACGGCCAGAGATCTTGGCCACGTGTGTTCTCCATGGATGGTGGGACGAGGCGTGACGCGCCGCGGGATACGGGGACACGCCACGGAATTGAGGGTGATCCTTTCACGAGTCCCTCACGTGTCCAAGGGTTTGGCGAAATGAGGCCAGGACTGCGATTTCGCCCCGGTATACGGACGTTGACGGGATGCCCGGGCGGGCCCGCTTCTCAGGCGGCCATGCGTACACCGGCGGATGCCGGGCAAGCGGAAGTCAGCTTCCCGAAACTTGTCGGACAGCGGTAGAAGAGGAGTTGTCGTGTCATTTCTGTGGGCCATCATCGCGGGACTCATCATCGGCCTGCTGGCCAAGCTGGTCGTCCCCGGCCGCCAGCCCATCCCCCTGTGGCTGACCGTCCTGCTCGGTATCGTCGGAGCCCTCGTCGGCAACGCCCTCGCCACCGCCTTCGGTGTGCGGGACACCGGGGGCATCGACTGGATCCGGCACATCTTCCAGATCGGTGTCGCCGCCGTGCTCATCGCCTTCGTCAGCCCCATGTGGGCCCGACGACGCACCTGACCCCGCGTACGACGAACGCCCTGCCCGGCCGCGAGAAGCGGCGGGCAGGGCGTTCGTCGTGCCGTCAGGCCCGGTGTGCCTCGATCAGCGCCTGATACCAGCGGTAGCTGTCCTTGGGGGTGCGCTCCAGGGTGTCGTAGTCGACCCGGACGATGCCGAACCGCTTCGCGTACCCGAGCGCCCACTCGAAGTTGTCCAGCAACGACCACACGTAGTAGCCCTGGACATCGACGCCCGCGTCCATCGCCGCCCGGAGCGCCGTGAGATGCGTACGGAGGTACTCCACCCGGTCCGCGTCCCGCACCGCTCCGTCCGGCTCCACGGTGTCGGACTCCGCCGAGCCGTTCTCCGTGATGTGCACCGGCGGCAGGGCGTCCCCGTAGGTGTCCTTGAGCGCGGTCAGCAGATCGGTGAAGGACTCCGGGACGACCGGCCAGCCCATCGCCGTCCGCCGCACGTCCGGGTACTGCGTCTCGGCGTACTGGTTGTCCGTGGCGACCCGCAGCGCGGGGTCGGGCTCGCGGTGCGGGGCGTCGGCCACCACGATGGGGCGGTAGTAGTTGATGCCCAGGAAGTCCAGCGGCTGGGAGATCAGGTCCAGGTCGCCCTCGCGCCGGAAGTCCTGCCCGGTGATCAGCTCGCCCCAGGTGTCCTCCTCGGTGGCCGGGTAGCGGCCCGCGAGGATCGGCTCCGTCCACACCAGGTTGTGCTGGGTGTCCGCGCGGACGACCGCGGCCCGGTCGGCGTCCGTCGGGGCGGCCGGCACATTGCGGTCCAGGTTGAGCGTGATGCCCGCCTCCCGGACCCCCGCGGCCCGCAGCGCCTTCATCGCCAGGCCGTGGCCGACGAGCAGGTGGTGAGCGGCGGCCAGGGCACCGCGCCCCTCCTTCGCGCCCGGCGCGTGCCGGCCCACGGAGTAGCCGAGGAAGGCGCTGCACCACGGCTCGTTGAGGGTGATCCAGCGCGGCACCCGGTCGGCCAGGTGCTCGGCCACGACCGCCGTGTACTCGCCGAACCGCTCGGCGGTCTCCCGTACCCGCCAGCCGCCCCGGTCCTCCAGCGCCTGCGGCAGGTCCCAGTGGTAGAGCGTGGCGGCCGGCTCGATGCCCGCCTCCAGGAGCTCGTCCACGAGCCGGGAGTAGAAGTCCAGCCCCTTCGGGTTCACCGCGCCGGAGCCCTCGGGCAGGATGCGCGACCAGGCGATCGAGAAGCGGTACGAACCGACGCCCAGCTCCCGCAGCAGCGCCACGTCCTCGCGGTACCGGTGGTAGTGGTCGCAGGCCACGTCGCCCGTGTCGCCGCCGTCCGTCTTCCCGGGCGTGTGGCTGTACGTGTCCCAGATGGACGGACCGCGTCCGTCCTCCCGCGCGGCACCCTCGATCTGGTACGAGGCCGTGGCCGCGCCGAAGACGAAACCGGGCGGGAAGACCGGGAACTCACTCATGCATAACCCCTACTTGACCGAGCCACCGGTGATCCCGGCGGCGATGTACTTCTGGGAGAGGACGAGCAGGACCGCCGCCGGCACCGCGGACAGCACGGAAGCGGCCATCACCGAGCCCCAGTCGCCGACGTGGGCGCCGATGTACTGATAGATGCCCAGCGTGATCGGCTTGACGTCGTCCGTGGTGTTCAGCGTCAGCGCGAACATGAAGTCGCTCCACGCGTACAGGAACGAGAACAGCCCGGCCGTGATCAGCGAGTTCCGGCTCATCGGCAGCACGACCTGGACGAACGTCCGGAAGCGGCCGGCCCCGTCGACCTCGGCGGCCTCGATGACCTCGCGCGGGATGGCGACCATGAACGACCGCATCAGGACGATCGCGAAGGGGATGCCGAGCGAGGCGTCGGCCAGCATCAGACCGGCGTACGAGTTGACCAGGCCGAGGTCCACGTACGCGCTGTACAGGGCGTTGGCGATGACGATGCCCGGCACCATCTGGGTGATCAGCGTGCCGAAGACGATCGTCTTCGTACCGCGCAGCTTGAACTGCGCGAGTCCGTACGCGGCGGGCGCCGAGATCGCCAGGCAGATGACGACCGCGCCGAGCGCCACGGCCAGCGAGGTCAGCAGGTTGCCGCCCTGGTCGGCGAGGGCCGAGCGGAAGCCCGACAGGTCCAGGCCGTGCGGGACGGGGTCGACCTCCAGCAGCCCGGACTCGGGCTGGAGCGCGGTGTTCACCATCCAGTACAGCGGGAACAGCATCACGCACAGCACCAGGACGCCGATGAGCATGGCGCCCCAGCGCCGCTTCGGCCGGCCCGTGGTGGGCGTGGGGGCGGCGGGGGTACGCACGGTGCTCGCCATGCCGGTCACTTCCCCTCGTTGCGGTTGGCCCGCAGGTAGAACACCGCGAAGACGGCGGAGATCAGGATCAGGATGTTGCCGACCACGGCACCGGCGCCGAAGTCCAGCTGGACGAAGGAGTTCTGGTACGTGAGGGTGCCGAGGGTCTGGGTGGAGTCGGCGGGTCCGCCGTCGGTGAGGGCCAGGATCAGGTCGAGGATCTTGACCGTCGACATGAAGCCGAGCACCAGCACCACGGTGATCACCGGCCGCAGCATCGGCAGCGTGATCGAGCGGAACGTCCGCCAGGCGGAGGCACCGTCCAGCGAGGCGGCCTCGTACAGCTCCTTGGGGACCTCCTGGAGGCCGCCGTAGAGGATCACCATGTTGAACGGGATGCCGATCCAGATGTTCACCAGGATCACCGAGATCAGCGCCATGCTGGTGCTGGTCAGCCACGGGGTGTCGCCGCCGAGGCCGATCGTGCCGAGGAAGGAGTTGAGGACGCCGGTGTCCTGGTCGAGGATGCGCCGCCAGACGACACCCGAGACGACCATCGGCACCAGCCACGGCAGCAGGATCAGCGACCGCAGCACGCCGTTGAGCGGGAAGCGGCGGGTGAAGAAGACCGCCAGGCCCAGGCCGATGCAGAACTGCCCGATCAGCGAGCCGATGGTGAACAGGATCGTGTGCCACAGGGCCTTGCCGAAGAGCTCGTCGTTGAAGACCTTGCTCCAGTTGTCCGTTCCGTTGAACGGGGAGTCGCCCGTGAAGAACGTGGACGGCGAGTAGTCCTGGAAGCTCATCACGATGTTGCGGACGAGCGGATAGCCGAAGAACAGCGCCATGAAGATCACGGCGGGGGCGATGAAGCCCCACTGGGCGAGCCGCCTGCGGCGCCGGACACGGGCCGGGTTCGGCGGCTTCGCGGTCTTCTTCGTCACAGGCGTCGCGGCGACGGTGGTGGTCGACATGGTTCGTTACCTCAGTTCCCGCTCGTCGCGCGCTTCTGGGCGCGGGTGAGGGCGGCCTCGCTCGACTCGCCGGTCAGGGCGGACTGGAACGCGCTCTGCAGCGCGAGGGACACGGACGACCACCGGGCGCCGAGCTTGGCGGTACGGGAGCGGGCCGTGGCGACCTGGTCGGCCAGGGCGTCCAGCTCCGGCACCTGCGTACGCCACTCGGCGGCGGCCTTCGCGTTGGCCGGGACCATCCAGCTGTTCAGCGCGTAGGTGATCTGCTCCTGCTCGCCGGACATGCAGCCGATGATCTTCGCGGACATCTTCTCCCGCTCCTCGTCGCCGGTGTTGGGCACGGTGAGTACGCCGCCGCCCAGCGGGCCCACCGAGTCGTCGCCGGCCTTCGGGACCGGGATCTCGGCGATGCCCCAGTTCAGCCCCTTCCTGGAGTTCAGGGTCTCCACCTGCCAGGGGCCGTTGATCATCATGGCCGCGTTGCCCGCCATGAACTGGTCGTTGACGTCGGCCTGGGTCCAGTTGACCGTCGACTTGGACAGCGAGCCGTCCTTGAGGAGGCTCTTCCAGTAGTCCAGCGCCCCGGCCACCTCGGGGCTGTCGAGCTTCGTCTCGTCGCCGCCGTTGGACCACATGAAGGGCGTGAACTGGAAGACGCCGTCCTCCGCGCCGCCCGCGCTGAGCGCCAGACCGTACTGCCTGCCGTGCGTGAGCTCCTTCGCGGTCTCGCGCATCTCGGCCCAGGTGGTGGGGACCTTCAGGCCGGCCTTGTCGAGGGTGTCCTTGTTGTAGAAGAGCGCCAGCGTGTTCACCGTGCGGGCGGCCCCGTAGTACGTGCCCTCGTACGAGCCGAAGTTCACGATCCCCTCGGGGATGTCCTTCGTGGTCAGGCCCAGGTCCTTCAGCGGGATCAGCCCGCCGGCCTCGGCGAACGTCGGCATCTCGGAGGCGTCCAGCTGGAGCACGTCCGGCAGCGACTTCGAGGACGCCATCCGCAGGGCCTTCGTCATCACCTGGGAGGCCGGGACGCTCTGCTGCTCGATGGTCACCCCCAGCTGCTTGCTGCACCGGGCCAGCGTCTGGGCGTCCCAGCGGTGGTACGACTCGTCGGTCGAGGAGTTCAGAACGGTGTAGACGTCCGGGTCCCGCTGCTGGCCGCAGCCCGACAGGACCGCACCGCCGATCAGCGCGGAGACCACTGTGAGCGGGACGGCGACCCGTGGGGTGAAGCGGTTCGACATTCAGCTGCCTCTTGTCGGCAAGGGCCCGGGCGGCTGCGCTGCCGTCCGACCGATTTGTTTGCTGCCAGTACTAATACGTCATGTGCTCGCCCGTTTTCTAGACCGTCCTGGTGACGTGCACGTCACACAGGGGCAACGTGCCCGGTCGCAGGGGGTCTGGGGGCCGGTCTCCTGGCGGATGCAAAGGTTCCGGTCGGCGAGTCGAAGCGCTTCGAAAAATATTTGTTTTGTGTACGATCAAAATCAGTACCCACAGGAACGGACCCCCCCATGAAGTTCACCGACGGCTTCTGGCAGATGCGAGACGGTGTCCACGCCTCGTACGCCACCGAACTCCGCGACCTCCGCCTCGACGACGGCGGCCTCACCGCGTACGCCGCCGTCCAGCGCGTGACGCGCCGCGGGGACACGCTGAACGCGCCCCTGATCACCGTGGAGGCGTACGCCCCCGCCGAAGGCGTCATCGGGGTCCGCGTCACCCACCTGGCGGGCAAACGCCGCCCGGGACCCGACTTCGCCCTGCCCGGCGCCACCGGCGACGCCTCCGCCGCCACCCGCGAGGACGGCGCCGCCGCCGAGCTGACCAGCGGGCCGCTCACCCTCCGCGTCCCCACCGCCGAAGGCTTCGGCCTGGAGTTCCTGGACGCGGACGGCCGGCTCCTGACCGCCGCCGGACGCAAGGGGACCGCCTTCGCCACCACCGGCGACGGCGCCCACCACGTGTTCGCCCAGCTCGCACTGGGCGTCGGCGAGACGATCCACGGACTCGGCGAGCGGTTCACCCCGTACGTCAAGAACGGCCAGGTGGTCGACATGTGGCAGGCGGACGGGGGGACCAGCAGCGAGCAGGCGTACAAGAACGTCCCGTTCTACCTCTCCTCGCGCGGGTACGGCGTCTTCGTCAACCACCCCGGCAAGGTGTCCTTCGAGGTCGGGTCCGAGGCGGTCGGCCAGGTGCAGTTCAGCGTCGAGGACCAGACGCTGGAGTACTTCGTCGTCGCCGGGCCCACCCCCAAGGACGTCCTGTCCCGCTACACCGCGCTCACCGGCCGCCCGGCCCTGCCCCCGGCCTGGTCCTTCGGGCTCTGGCTCACCACCTCGTTCACCACCTCCTACGACGAGGCGACCGTCACCTCGTTCGTGGACGGCATGGCCGAGCGCGGCATCCCGCTCTCCGTCTTCCACTTCGACTGCTTCTGGATGCGCGAGTACCAGTGGTGCGACTTCGAGTGGGACCCGGCCGTCTTCCCCGACCCGGAGGGCATGCTCGCCCGGCTCAAGGACAAGGGCCTGCGGATCTGCGTCTGGATCAACCCGTACATCGCGCAGAAGAGCCCCCTGTACGCGGAGGGCGCGGCCAGGGGCTACTTCGTCCGCACCCCCGACGGCGACGTCTGGCAGTGGGACAAGTGGCAGGCCGGCATGGCGCTGGTGGACTTCACCAACCCCGAGGCCACCGCCTGGTTCCAGGGCAAGCTGCGCACGCTCCTCGGGCAGGGCGTCGACGGCTTCAAGACGGACTTCGGCGAGCGCATCCCCACGGACGTCGTCTGGCACGACGGCTCCGACCCGGAGCGCATGCACAACTACTACACGCACCTGTACAACAAGGCCGTCTTCGAACTCCTGGAGAAGGAGCGCGGCCAGGGCGAGGCCGTCCTCTTCGCCCGCTCCGCCACGGCCGGCGGCCAGCAGTTCCCCGTGCACTGGGGCGGCGACTGCTGGTCCTCCTTCGAGGCGATGGCGGAGTCCCTGCGCGGCGGCCTCTCACTGAGCCTGTCCGGCTTCGGCTTCTGGAGCCATGACATCGGCGGCTTCGAGGGCACCCCGGACCCGGCGGTCTTCAAGCGCTGGCTCGCCTTCGGCCTGCTCTCCTCGCACAGCCGGCTGCACGGCTCCTCGTCCTACCGCGTGCCGTGGGAGTTCGGCGACGAGGCGGTCGAGGTCACCCGGCGCTTCACGGAGCTGAAGCACCGCCTGATGCCCTACCTGTACGGGGCGGCCGTCGAGGCCCACCGCACCGGCGTCCCCGTCATGCGCCCGATGCTCCTGGAGTTCCCGGACGATCCGGCCGCCCGCACCGCCGACCGGCAGTACATGCTCGGCCCCGACCTGCTGGTCGCCCCGGTCTTCAGCGAGGACGGCGAGGTGGAGTACTACGTCCCCGAGGGCACCTGGACCCATCTGCTCACCGGCGAGACCGTCACCGGCCCGGCCTGGCACCGGGACACCTACGGCTTCGACAGCCTCCCGCTGCTGGTCCGCCCCGGCGCGGTCCTCCCGCTCGGCGCGGACACCTCCCGGCCCGACGCCGACTGGACGGACAACCTCCAGCTGCGCGTGTACGCCCCCGAGGGCACCGGAGACCTCCACCGCACGGTGACCGTCCCCGGCCTCACGGGCGACCCCGCCGCCACGTACGAGGTGGTCCGCGAGGGCGGCACGCTCCGGGTCACCGCCGACACGGACCGGCCGTACGAGGCGGTGGTCCAAACGACGGGCCTTAGCGCTCCCGCGATCTGACCCAGGCGGTGAACGCCTCGACCGCGTCCACCACCGCGTCGAACCGGAGCGAGTGGTACAGGTCGAAGGCGTGGTGACCGCCCCGCAACTCGGCGTGGACGACCGGGTTCGCGGAGGCGGTCCGCAGCCCGTCGGCCACCTCGCGGATGCCGGCGGCCGGCACCAGCGGGTCCAGGTCGCCGTGGACGATCAGCATGGGCGGCGCGTCCGGCCGGGCATGGCCCAGCGGGGAGGACTCGGGGCCCTGGTCCCAGTACGCGCCCAGGAAGCCGTTCAGGACGACGAGCCCGGTGACCGAGGTGTCGGCGTCCTCGAAACCGGGCTGGAACGCGGGGTCGTTGGGCGTCAGCGCGGCGACCGAGCCCATGTGGCCGCCCGCCGAACTGCCCGCCACGAACAGGGTCGACGGGTCGGCCCCGTACTCGTGGGCGTGCTCCCGAGCCCAGGCGATCACCCGCTTCAGGTCGATCATGTGCTCGGGGTGCCGGACCTGCGGCTTCAGCCGGTAGTTGGCGCTGATGGTCACCCAGCCCCGGCTCGCCAGCCGGTACAGGAGCGGCAACGACTGGCTGTTCTTGTGGCCGCCGGTGTAGCCCCCGCCGTGCATGTGGATCAGCACGGGCGCACCCTGCGGGCGGGCCCGGTGGTGGTACACGTCGAGCAGGTTGCGGCGCCCCGCGTCCCCGTACGACAGGTTCGCCACGCGCCGCACGTCTCCCCGGCGCTTGACGATCGGCACGAACAGGACACGGAACCACGGGGGCCGGTTCCGCAGCCCCTCGGCGAGGTCCGCGTCGATGGAATCGCGCCACCCCTCGCCAAGACCCTCGGTCATCGCCCGCTCGATCCGGTCCCGCTCGCCCCATGCGCGGTGGGCGATCACCGCGAGCCCGGGCACGGTCAGGGTGGCCAGCCCGACGATCACCCAGGCGCCCGGCGAGCCCATCACGTCGTCCTGGGCGAAGGCCACCGCGGTGGGGACCAGCAGCATCCAGAAGAAGGCGGCGAACGGCAGCTCGTTGGCGGCCAGGCCGAAGACGTAACCGGGGCGGCCCAGCGGGTGCTCGAACGGCACCGGTCTCAGCGCACACCATGTGCCGATCGCGACGATGAGCACGGGGATCAGATATCCGACAGGCACGGTACCTCCTGGAACGGCAGCCGGGCCTGCCTACTTACGCGCACCCCCGGTCGAGGGCAGCGCTCACCAGTCTTCCCCGACGCCCCCGAGGCATCAACGACGAGACTGGTAACGTCTTTTGACTCTGGACTAAAGAATCCGGGGGGCCGCGCGTGGAGATGCGGGAGATCGAGATATTTCTGACGCTCGCGGAGGAGCTTCACTTCAGCCGCACCGCCGAACGGCTGGGCATCAGCCCCGGTCGCGTCAGCCAGGCGGTCAAGAAACAGGAACGGGTCATCGGCGGCCCCCTGTTCGACCGCACCACGCGCAGCGTCCGCCTCTCGCCTCTCGGCGAGGAGCTGTACCGGGCGCTCAAGCGCGGACACGGGCAGATCACGCAGGGCATCGAGGCGGCCAGGGCCACCGCCCGGGGTGCCACGGGCACCCTCACCCTCGGCACCATGGGCCCGTACGCCCTCCAGATGAAGGCCACGCTCGACCTCTTCCAGGCCCGCCACCCCGACGCCCGCGTCCGGCACCGCGAGATCCAGCCCGCCTCGCCCCTGGACCTGCTGACATCGGGCGACGTGGACGTGGTGTACGTATGGCTGCCGGTCGACGAGCCGGGGCTGACCGTCGTACCGACCGCGCACACCTCCGCGCTGCTCCTCATGGTCTCCGCCGGGCACCCCTTCGCGGAGCGGGAGTCCGTCTGCCTGGAGGACTTCGGGGACTGTGCCGTCGTCGAGGGCGGCTCGATCTCCGCCTCCATGGAGGAGGTCCTCAACCCGCGGCACACCCCCTCCGGCCGCCCCGTCCGCCGGGGCCCCCGGGTCACCACCTGGCAGGAGGCCCTCAGCGCCGTCGCCTCCGGCCAGGCCACCGCCGCCGTACCGGCCGAGGTACCCGACTTCTACGCGTGGCCCGAGCTGGTCTTCCTTCCCATCCGCGACGCGCCCCCCTGCCGCTGGGCCCTGGTCTGGCGCACCGCGGCGGAGACCCCGCTCATCCGGGCATTCGCCGATGCGTCCACCGGCGCCCCCTAGAGTCTTCCGCTCCCCTTACGGGCGCGCCCGCGCTCCCCGCCCCGGCCGGAATGCGATCGTGGTGCGGCGGGTTGGCGCCTGTACAGAACGTGAACAGCACTGAGAGCGGATGGCCTTCACATGGGCGAGCTGATCCTGATCCGGCACGGCGAGACCGAGTGGTCCCGCGACGGGCGGCACACGAGCCACACCGACCTGCCCCTGACCTCCCTCGGTGAACGCCAGGCCCGCGCCCTGGCCCCCCTGCTCGCGGACCGCTCCGTCGCGCTCACCCTGGTCAGCCCCCTGGTCCGGGCCCGGCGCACCGCCGAGCTCGCCGGGCTCGCCGCGCCCCGCATCACCCCGGAGCTGCGCGAGTGGGACTACGGCGGCTACGAGGGCATCACCACGGACGAGATCCGCCGCACCCGGCCCGACTGGAACCTCTGGACGGACGGTGTCGGCGCCGGCCCCGCGGACCACCCCGGCGAGACCCCGGCGGAGGTCGGGGACCGGGCGGACCGGGTGCTGGCCGAGGTCGCGGAGGCGGCCGGGCGGGCCGGTGACGAGGACATCGTGCTCGTCGCCCACTCGCACTTCCTGCGGGTCCTGACCGCCCGCTACCTGGGCCTGACCCCGGCCGAGGGGACCCTCTTCCAGCTGGCCACGGGCGCGGTGTCGCGGCTGGGCCGGGAACACGGCAACCCGGTCATCACCGCGTGGAACGTCACGCTGCCGGAGAGCCTGTTCCCGGCGGCGGTCCCGGAGGCGCCGGAACGCGACTGAGAAAGGCGGACGGCCGGCAGCCCACGGGGAGCTGCCGGCCGTCCGCGTGCGCGGGGCGGGGGTCAGGCGATCAGTTCCACCTCCGCGAGCGACGCCTCACCGTTGAACACCAGCCGGTAGTGCGCGTAGGAGCCGGGGGACTTCACCGAGAAGGCCCGCGTCTGCTTGTCCCAGGCGAAGGACTGGCCGGACCGCTTGTCGAGGTCCTTCCAGCTCTTGCCGTCCGAGGAGCCCTGGAGCACCCAGCCGGCCGGGGCCGTCGCCTTGGCGGCCGAGGTCAGCGTGTACTGGGCGGCCTTCGTGGCGGACGGGACGGGCAGCTCGACCGTGGCGGCGGTGCCGGTGGTGGCCGAGGTGTTGTCGAACAGCGGGCCCTCGCCCTTCAGCACGTCCTTCCTCGGCGACGGCACCTGGTCGTCCTTCGTGATGGAGACCGGCGCGGCGTCCTTACCGGTGCCCCAGGCGGACGGCTTCGGGCCCATGGCGAAGTCCAGCGTCCCGCCCTTGGCCAGCAGGTCGTGCGGCAGCGAGGTGGAGGTCCACTTCTTGCCGTTGACCTTCAGGCGCTGGACGTAGATGTTCTTCGCGCTGTTCCTCGGCGCCTTCACGACCAGCTTGCGGCCGTTCTCCAGGTGCACGGTGGCCTTGGTGAACAGGGGCGAGCCGATCGCGTACTCGCCGCTGCCCATCACCAGCGGGTAGAAGCCGAGCGAGGAGAAGAGGAACCAGGCCGACTGCTCGCCGTTGTCCTCGTCGCCGTGGTAGCCCTGGCCGATCTCGCTGCCCGTGTACAGCCGGCCGAGGACCTCGCGGACCTTCTCCTGCGTCTTGTACGGCTGCGAGGCCGCGTCGTACATGTACGTGACGTGGTGGGCGACCTGGTTGCTGTGCCCGTACTGGCCCATCCGTACGTCACGGGCCTCCGTCATCTCGTGGATGACGCCGCCGTAGCTGCCCGCGAACTCCGGGGTGCCGGTCTCCGGGGTGGCGAAGTACGTGTCCAGCTTCTTCGCGAGCCCGTCGCGGCCGCCGTACAGGTTGGCCAGGCCCTTGCTGTCCTGCGGAGCGGTGAAGGCGTAGCCCCAGCCGTTGGTCTCCGTGTAGTCGTAGCCCCAGACGCGCGGGTCGTAGAGGTCCGACGGCAGCCGCCAGTCGCCCTTGGCGTCCTTGCCCTGGAAGAAGCCGGCCTTGTCGTCGAACAGCTCGACGTAGTCGCGGGCCCGGTTCATGAAGTACTCGGACTCGTCCTTGTAGCGCTGCTCGTGCGTCTTCGCGTAGAGCGCCTGGCCCATCTTCGCGATGCCGTAGTCGTTGACGTAACCCTCCATCGACCAGGACATGCCCTCGTGGGTCGTGGTGTCGGCGTACCCCTTGAACGGGGACGTCTCCATGCCCTTGCGGCCGACGCCCGAGGACGGCGGGACGACCGTGGCGTTCTTCACGGCCGCGTCGTACGCCGCCTTCGCGTCGAACTTCACGCCCTTGACGTACGCGTCGGCGAAGGCCACGTCCGAGGAGGTGCCGGTCATCAGGTCCGCGTAGCCGGGGGAGGACCAGCGGGAGATCCAGCCGCCGTCCTTGTACTGCTGCACGAAGCCGTCGACCATCTCGCCGGCCTTCTCCGGCGTCAGCAGGGAGTAGGCCGGCCAGGTCGTCCGGTAGGTGTCCCAGAAGCCGTTGTTGACGTACACCTTGCCGTCGACGATCTTCGCGCCGGTGTGCGTCGGGGTGTCCGGACCGGTCTGCGGCGAGAAGGGGGAGGCGTACTTGTCCTTCCCGTCGACCCGCTCGGAGCCCGAGTTCGGGTAGAGGTAGAGCCGGTACAGGCTGGAGTACAGCGTGGTCAGCTGGTCGGCGCTCGCGCCCTCGACCTCCACCTTGCCCAGCAGCTCGTCCCAGGCGTCCTGCGCCCTGTCCTCGACCCGGCCGAAGGAGTGCGAGGCGGGGATCTCGGCGGCCAGGTTCTTCTTCGCCTGGTCGATGCTGATCAGCGAGGTCGCCAGGCGCAGGTTCACCGTGCGGTCCTTGCCCGCGTCGAAGCGCAGGTACCCGGTGACGTCGTCGCCGCCGCCGCCCGACAGCTTGCCGCTCGCGGTGACCGGCGCGTCGAAGACGCCGTACACGAACAGGCGCGTCGCCCCGGTCGAGCCGCCGCTCTTCACGTCCGAGAAGCCGGTGAACGAGCTGGTGGCCGGGTCCAGGGTGAGCCCGCCGTCGTTGGAGACGTTGTCGAAGACGATGCTCGCGTCCTTGCCGGGATACGTGAACCGCATCCGCGCCGCGTGGTCGGTCGGCGTCATCTCGGCCTTGAGGCCGTTCTCGAACGTCACCCCGTAGTAGTGGGGCCGCGCGGTCTCGTTCTCGTGGCTGAACGGCAGCGCGCGGGCCGTGCGGGAGGCGTCCGGGGTGCCGGAGGCCGCCGACGGCATCAGCTGGAAGGTCTGCCGGTCGCCCATCCAGGGGCTCGGCTCGTGGCTCGCGGCGAACGCCTGCAGGGTGGGCAGGTTGTCGTCGTTGTTGCCGCGCGCGTAGTCGTAGAGCCAGCTGGTCGAGCCGGCGTTGGTGACCGGCGTCCAGAAGTTGAACCCGTTGGGGACGGCCGTCGCGGGGAAGTTGTTGCCGCGCGAGAAGGAGCCGCTGGAGTTGGTGCCCCGGATGGTCGAGGCGTAGTCCGAGAGGTGCGCCTTGCGCTTCTCCGGCTTCGCGGGCGCGATCTTCAGATCGTCGATCCAGCCCTGGAACTTCGCCGGGCCCTTGGGGGAGTCGTACGCGACCAGGATGCGGTCGACGGTCCTGCCCGCGGCGACGGTGCCGATGCCGGCCTCGACCTTGTTCCACTGGTTGACGTAGAGCCGCTTGGCGTCGGCCTGGCCCTGCGGGGTCAGGAGCCCGCCGTTGGTGTCGGTGGCGCGCAGGTCGCTGAGGTAGGTGCCGTCCGTGAACGCCAGGTCCACCGCGACGTGCGTGGCCGGGTAGGACAGGTCCGTCTCGCCCATCTGGGGGTAGACCAGGTAGGAGAGCTCGGTGTCCCGGGTGACCCGCGTGTTGACGTCGAAGATCTTGTTGTACGAGTACGCCCGTCCGTCGGCCTTGTGGGTGCCCGCGTACCGCAGCGCCTTCTTGCCGGTGAAGCCCGCGCCGGCCTTGGCGGTGGGGGAGCCGGAGGGGCCGTTGCTGATCTGCGTGCGCATGTCGGAGGGCGCGGGGGCCGAGGTGTCGCCGTCGGAGAACTGGACGTCGGCGAGCTGGGTGGCGTCGGTGGCGCCGTTGTTCTCCGTGATGTCCAGGCGGAAGTGCTGGTACGCCTTGTCCGCCTCGAAGTCGTACGACTTGGTCTGGAAGCGCTCGCTGAAGGTCTGGCCCGTCCGGGTGTCCAGGTCCGTCCAGGTCTTGCCGTCCTCGGAGCCCTGGAGCGTCCAGTCCTTCGGGTCGCGCTCGTCGTGGTCGTCGGCGGAGGTCAGCGCGTACGTCACGACCTTCACCGGTTCGGTGAGGTCGAACTCCAGCCAGGCGGTGGCCTCGAACGACAGCCATTTGGTGCGGGACTCGCCGTCGACGAGGTTCTCCTTCACCTCGCCGCCGCCGGTGTTCTCGTCGCTGGCGCGGACGTCGGTGACCTTGTCGGTCACATTGCCCGGTATTCCGGAGGAGAATCCGCCATCGACACCCGATGACCGCTTCTTTCCGTCAGGGCCCTCTTCTACGGTATTGCGCCAGTCCGGTTGCTTTTCGTCCTCCTCGAAGGAGGTGCTGAAAGTCCGGTCGCCCGAGGGCCCTTGACCTCTTTCACCTGACCCGGCCGATTGAGCGGCGGCCGCCGTGGGGGCTGTCACGACCAGGACCAGTGAGGCCGCGATCAGTGCCGCCGTGCTGCTTTTTCTCGTGCGAGAACGGTGTCGGGGGTGCATGCCGAGCGATTCCTCCCGGGGAAGTGTGCGCTTGGACAACGTTGTCAGAAGGTGCGCAGGAACAAGTAGGGAGCGAAGTGGCGGGTGGTGTCAAGGAGTTGGATCAGAGCGGTCCGGTGAATCGACCGGAATGCGGAAAACGTTACATCCGAAGGGGGGTGCGGAGTGTCGAGGTATCCGCGAGGTCTCAACTCGGGAAAGACTGCCGTGCAACCTTGCTTTCGATCTTGCTCAGTTGGCGACAAGTGGACTATACCTGTCGGCGTCTGCACAGCTGGTTCACCGGTCGTGCGGCTGGGGGGACACGGGGGCAGGGCAACGCGACGCCGCAGGTGCGTCGGCTGTCCGGTCCCCCGGCGCCCCCCACGGCAATCGTTAGCCTGAAATCTGTACCACCCAAGCGCAACTGACCGCGGTGGCGGGGCCCTTCGCTGAGGCGAATTTCGACGGGGCGACCGGTACACACCGCCTGAGTCCTGGAGAAGGCGAGGACTTGAGCATGGGATCCACCTCCGCCCACAAGAATGATGGCCTTGGCCGTCGCGATGTGATCAAGCGTTCTGCCGCACTCGGCTTGATCGCCGTCCCGACGATGAGCTTCCTGTCCGCCTGCGCGAGCGGCGACAGCGGCGGCGACGAGCCCGTCAAGAAGGGCAAGACCAGCGCGAAGAACCCGCTGGGCGTCAACGAGGGCACCGCGCTCGACGTGGTCATCTTCAACGGCGGCTTCGGTGACAAGTACGCGAAGGACGCCGAGAAGAAGTACAAGGCGGCCTTCCCGAAGGCGGACGTCAAGCACACCGCGACGCAGAAGATCCAGTCGCAGCTGCAGCCGCGCTTCAACGGCGGCACCCCGCCGGACCTGATCGACAACTCCGGTGCCGAGCAGATGGACATGGGTGTCCTCGTCGGCAAGAAGCAGCTGCTCGACCTGACGCCGCTGATGGACGCCCCGTCCTACGACGACCCGAGCAAGAAGGTCCGCGACACCCTGCGTCCGGGCGTGCTGGAGATGGGCCAGTTCGACGGCGACCCGGTCTGGATCATGTACTACGCGTACACCGTGTACGGCGTGTGGTACTCGCAGACCAACCTGGAGAAGCTGGACGCGGAGTACCCCGAGACCTGGGACGACATGCTCGCCCTCTGCGCCAAGGCGAAGAAGAAGGGCGTCGCGGGCTGGACGTACCCGGGCAAGTACCCGTACTACCTGCCGTTCTCGCTCTACCCGTTCATCGCCAAGATCGGCGGCCGCGAGGTTCTCGACAAGATCGACAACCTGGAGCCGAACGCGTGGAAGGACCCCGCCGTCAAGGCGGCGTTCGAGGCGTACTACGAGCTGTACAAGAAGGGGTACATCCTCCAGGGCACCCCCGGTCTGACCCACATCCAGTCGCAGACCGAGTGGACGAAGGGCAAGGCGCTCTTCATCCCGAACGGTTCCTGGGTGGAGAACGAGGCGGCGCCGACCACGCCCGACGACTTCAAGATGATGGTCGCGGCCCCCTCCAGCCTGGACTCGTCCGACAAGCTGCCCTTCGGCACCATCTGGGCGTCCGGCGGTGAACCCTTCGTCGTCCCGGCCAAGGCGAAGAACCCCCAGGGCGGCATGGAGCAGCTGCGCATCATGCTCTCCGAGGAGTCCTCGAAGAACTTCACCACGCAGGTCAAGTCCCTGAGCGCCTTCAACGGCGGCACCGACGGCCTGACCCTCTCCACGGCCCTGCAGTCCGGCGTCGACGCGCTGAAGAAGGCCGGCGACAACGTGGTGAACCCGCGCATGCAGGACTGGTACGTGAAGCTCCAGAAGGAGCAGATCGGCACCGCCGGTCTCGGCGAGATGATGGCAGGCCGCCTGACCCCGGCCGAGGCCATCAAGAAGATCCAGGGCTACGCGGACGCCGCGGCCAAGGACCAGTCCATCAAGCACTACAAGCACCAGTGAGCAACCGTCACCAGCGGCGGCACCCGCGGAAAGATCGGGGTCGGTAAATCATGCAGCACGGCAAGTACCGGTTCATTGTGGGGTTCCTGGTAGTCCCCTTGGCCTTGTACGCGGTCTTCGTCATCTGGCCGTTCATCCAGGCCATCTACTATTCCTTCACTGACTGGACCGGTCTGAGCCCGGACTTCAAGATGGTCGGGTTCGGCAACTACTCCAGGATGCTGAAGGACGACATCTTCTGGAAGTCGCTTCAGCACAGCGTGGTGTTGGTGCTTGTGCTGCCGCTGGTGACGTTGGGCCTCGCGCTCTTCTTCGCCTTCATGCTCAACGTCGGAGGCCGCCGGCGCAAGAACGCCGCGGTCTCCGGCGTGCGGGGCTCTGGCTTCTACAAGATCGCCTATTTCTTCCCGCAGGTCCTCTCGATCGTCATCGTCGCCCTGCTGTTCCAGTTCGCGTTCAACCCGCGTTCCGGCATGCTGAATTCGGCGTTGAAGGGGATCGGTCTCGACTCCGTCCAGCCGGACTGGCTGGGCGACCCGAACCTGGCGCTGATCTGCGTCATGGTGGTGCTGGTCTGGTCGACGGTCGGCTTCTTCGTCGTCCTCTTCTCGGCCGGCATGGCGTCCATCCCGAAGGACTTCTACGAGGCCGCGCTCCTGGACGGGGCGAGCCGCGTCACGACGTTCTTCAAGATCACCGTCCCGCTGCTCTGGGACACCATCCAGTCGGGCTGGGTCTACATGGGCATCCTGGCCCTCGGCGTCGAGGCGTTCACGGCCGTCCAGGTCATGACGGTCGGCCCCGGCGGCCCCGACTACTCGACCTCGATCCTGCCGCTGTACGTGTACCAGACCGCCTTCCGCGACGGTCAGGCCGGATACGCGACGACGATCGGTGTCGGACTTCTCATCGTCACCATGGCGTTCGCCGCCGTCGTGATGCGGCTGGGCCGGCGCGAGCGGCTGGAGTTCTGATGCCGCGCCTCCCGGGACGCGTTCCCCGGACCCCCAGCAGGCAAGACAGCCCGGCCGCGGCGGCCGGCTCGACAGTAGTACGAGGTGAGCACACGTGAAGGCCACTGAAACCCCTCCCGCGGTCGCGGCGACGGAACCGGCCCCCGTGTCCAAGTCGCCCGCCCCCGGCGGCAAGGGGAAGGGCAGCGAGGGCCAGGTCCTCAACGTCTTCTCGCACGGCGTGCTGATCATCTGGGCGATCCTGGTGGTCCTGCCGCTGCTCTGGGCGATCATGTCCTCGTTCAAGAACGACGACTCGATCCTGTCGACGCCGTGGGCGCTGCCGGACAAGCTCCACTTCGACAACTGGTCACGCGCCTGGAGCCAGGCGCACATGAGCGATTACTTCTTCAACACGATCCTCGTGGTGGGCGGTTCGCTCATCGGTACGCTGCTGCTGGGCTCGATGGCCGCCTACGTGCTCGCACGGTTCGACTTCCCGGGCAACCGCTTCATCTACTACCTGTTCATCGGCGGGATGAGCTTCCCGATCATCCTCGCGCTGGTCCCGCTGTTCTTCGTGATGAACAACATGGGCCTGCTGAACACGCGGCACGGGCTGATCCTGGTCTACATCGCGTACTCGCTGCCCTTCACCGTCTTCTTCCTCACCTCCTTCTTCCGGACGCTGCCGGGGTCGGTGGCGGAAGCGGCGTCGATCGACGGGGCCTCGCACACCAGGACGTTCTTCCAGGTCATGCTGCCGATGGCAAAGCCCGGCCTGATCAGCGTCGGCATCTTCAACTTCCTGGGCCAGTGGAACCAGTACATGCTGCCCACGGTGCTGAACACCGATCCGAAGTACCGGGTGCTCTCGCAGGGGCTGGTCGAACTGGCCAACAGCCAGGGCTACAAGGGCGACTGGTCCGGGCTCTTCGCCGGTCTGGTGATGGCGATGCTGCCGGTCCTCGCGGCCTACATCATCTTCCAGCGCCAGGTCGTGGCGGGGCTCACCGCGGGCGCGGTGAAGTAACGCCCCGTATCGCCTGAACGCACCTGACGAACGAAACGAACCGCCCGCCGGCATCCAAGCCGGCGGGCGGTTCGTCTGCGTACGGGGGATTTCGCCCGGGCCGCCGGGCGCAGGAGCCGTGCTCATCCGTGGCTCCGACTGCTCAAGGTCTTGACGGGGCCCGCCCGAAAACGGTCAGCTTGGAGTTCACATGTTGGAGAATATGGCAGGAGTGAGTGAGTCGATGGAGACTCCGGGGTCGCAGACATCTCTGCATCGCGCCAACCTTGAGCGGGTCGTGCGCGCCGTACGTATGGCTGGTTCGCTCACCCAGGCGGAGATCGCCAGAAGCACGGGCCTGTCCGCGGCCACCGTCTCCAACATCGTTCGCGAACTGAAGGAGAGCGGCACCGTCGAGGTGACCCCCACCTCGGCCGGCGGCCGCCGGGCCCGCAGCGTCTCGCTCAGCGGGGACGCGGGCATCGTGATCGGCGTCGACTTCGGCCACACCCACCTGCGCGTGGCGGTCGGCAACCTGGCTCACCAGGTGCTCGCCGAGGAGTCGGAGCCGCTGGACGTCGACGCCTCCTCCGCCGAGGGCTTCGGGCGGGCGGAACAGCTGGTCAACCGCCTGATCGACACGACCGGGATCAGCCCGGGCAAGGTCATCGGGGTGGGGCTCGGTGTACCCGGCCCGATCGACGTCGAGTCCGGCACGCTGGGCTCCACGTCGATCCTGCCGGGCTGGACGGGCATCAACCCCAGCGAGGAGCTCGCCGCCCGCCTCGGCGTGCCGGTCTACGTGGACAACGACGCCAATCTGGGCGCGCTCGGCGAGCTGGTGTGGGGGAGCGGCCGGGGGGTCAGGGACCTCGCGTACATCAAGGTCGCCAGCGGTGTCGGCGCCGGTCTGGTGATCGACGGGCACATCTACCGGGGCCCCGGCGGCACGGCCGGCGAGATCGGCCACATCACCCTCGACGAATCGGGCCCGGTCTGCCGCTGCGGCAACCGCGGCTGCCTGGAGACCTTCACGGCCGCGCGGTACGTCCTGCCCCTGCTCCAGCCCAGCCACGGCCCCGATCTCACCATGGAGCGGGTGGTCCAGCTGGCCCGCGAGGGCGATCCCGGGTGCCGGCGGGTGATCGGCGACGTCGGACGGCACATCGGCAGCGGTGTGGCCAACCTCTGCAATCTGTTGAACCCGAGCCGTGTGGTGCTCGGCGGCTCGCTGGCGGAGGCCGGGGAGCTGGTTCTGGGGCCCATCAGGGACTCCGTGTCGCGTTACGCCATCCCCAGTGCCGCCCGGCAGCTCTCGGTGCTTCCGGGGGCTCTGGGGGGCCGTGCGGAGGTGCTGGGCGCGCTGGCGCTCGTCCTGAGCGAGATGGGGGATTCAACACTTTTGGAGAGCACCCTCCCTGCGGCCACTCCTGCCTTCACTTAGATAACGAATGGCACCGTTGTCATCTCGTTAAGGATTTACTCCTTGACGCCGCCCTTGCGGCCGAGTTGACTTCCAGCCACCTCGGCCGCGACGTTGCGGCCTCGTCAGGGAGGCAAACCCCCAATGAACGCAAGCACGCGACGCATCGTCATAGGCACGGCCGCTGTCTCGATGGCCCTCTCCCTCGCCGCTTGCGGCAAGGCCGGCGACGACAAGAAGGACTCGGCGGACTCGGGCAGCAAGACCAAGATCGGTCTGCTGCTCCCGGAGAACAAGACCGCCCGCTACGAGACGCTGGACAAGCCGCTGTTCATCGAAGCGGTCAAGAAGGACTGCGCGGACTGCGAGGTCGTCTACAACAACGCGGGCGGTGACGTCGGCCAGCAGAAGCAGCAGTTCGAGCAGCAGATCGCCGACGGCATCAAGGTCATCGCGATCTCCTCGGTCGACGCCGAGAAGTCCGCCGCCTGGGTCGCCGACGCCCACAAGAAGGGCGTCAAGGTCGTCGCGTACGACCGCGCCATCGCCGGTGCCGACGCCTACGTCAGCCACGACAACGAGAAGATCGGCACGCTCCAGGGCCAGGCCATCCTCGACGCCCTCGGTTCCAAGGCCTCCGGCGCCAACCTCGTCATGATCAACGGTGACGAGAAGGACCCGAACGCCGGTCTGTTCAAGAAGGGCGCCCACGCGTCCCTCGACGGCAAGATCAAGATCGCCTACGAGGCCTCCGGCGAGTGGGACCCGAAGATCGCCGGCGAGAAGATGACCGCCGCCATCTCCTCGGTCGGCAAGGGCAAGATCGACGCCGTCTACTCCGCCAACGACGGCATGGCGGGCGGCATCATCACGTCCCTGGGCAACGCCGGCATCAAGGACATCCCGGTGGGCGGCCAGGACGCCGAGCTCCCCGGCATCCAGCGGATCATCGCCGGTACGCAGACCTTCACGATCTACAAGTCGCCGAAGCAGCTCGCCCCGGCGGCCGCCCAGTTCGCCGTCAACCTGCTCCAGGGCAAGGACGTCGGCGCCCAGGGCGAGACGGACGGCGTTCCGTCCACGCTGCTTGAGCCGACCGTGGTGAACAAGGACAACATCCAGGACACCGTGATCAAGGACGGCATCTACAAGGTCGCCGATGTCTGCGTGAAGGACATCGCCGCCAAGTGCACCGCACTGGGCATCAAGTAGTCCCTCCTCGCGCCGGGGCCGACGAGCCCCGGCGCGAACGGGCGTGATCCGCACCGCATGGCGGAGTCCGCCCACCCCCCATGACTGTCCGGCCCCGGCCGGCTCACACCCCGCTTCCGGCCGGGTGCCGGACACTCTTCCCCCCCAGTGCTTCCCGTACGTCGACGCTGCCCCCCGTGGCGCGGCGTCTCCGCCGGTCAGGCGGCACATCCCCGCCGGTCAGGCGGCGAAGGAGATGGTTCACGTGTCACAGACGCCCGTGTTGGCGTTGCGTGGGGTCTTCAAGCGATTCGGAGCGGTCCAGGTCCTCTCCGGTGTCGATCTCGAAGTCCACGCCGGAGAAGTGGTCGCCCTGGTCGGCGACAACGGTGCAGGAAAGTCCACGCTGGTCAAGACGATCGCCGGCGTGCACCCCATCGATGAGGGCGTCATCGAGTGGGAGGGCGAGAAGGTGGACATCAGCCGTCCGCACGACGCCCAGAACCTCGGCGTCGCCACCGTCTACCAGGACCTCGCGCTCTGCGACAACCTGGACGTCGTCGCCAACCTCTTCCTCGGGCGTGAGATCAAGAAGGGCGGCGTCCTCGACGAGGTCGCCATGGAGAAGCGGGCCCAGGACCTCCTGTCCACGCTCTCCATCCGCATCCCCAGCGTCCGCATCCCGGTCGCCGCGCTCTCCGGTGGCCAGCGCCAGGTCGTGGCCATCGCCCGTGCCCTGGTCGGCAACCCGAAGATCGTGATCCTCGACGAGCCCACCGCGGCCCTCGGCGTCGAGCAGACCGCCCAGGTCCTCGACCTCGTGGAGCGGCTGCGCGAGCAGAACCTCGGCGTCATCCTCATCAGCCACAACATGGCCGATGTGAAGGCCGTCGCCGACCAGGTCGCCGTGCTGCGACTCGGCCACAACAACGGCGTCTTCCCCGTGGCGACGACCAGCCACGAAGAAATCATCGCCGCGATCACGGGCGCCACGGACAACGCCGTGACCCGCCGCAAGTCCCGCAGCGCGGAGGCATCCAAGTGAGCAACATCAACGAGACTCCGGCCAAGGTCCCGGCCCAGGCGGAGACCACCGAGGCTCCCGCGGCGGCGGACGGCGCGGTGCCGGCCGTCGACCCCCGCCTGCTCGTCCGCGAGCAGGGCTTCAAGGGCTACTGGACCGAGTTCAAGCGCAAGGTGCGCTCGGGCGAGATCGGCTCGCTGCCCGTCGTGGTGGGCCTGATCATCATCGGGATCGTCTTCCAGCTGGAGACCGGCAACTTCCTCACCTCGTACAACCTCGACCAGATCACGCTGTACGCGGCGGGCCCCGGCATCATGGCCGTCGGCATCGTCTTCGTGCTGCTGCTCGGCGAGATCGACCTCGCGGTCGGCTCCGTCGCGGGTCTCGCGGGCGCGGTGTGGGCCGTCCTCGGCACCGACATGCCCGACTCCCTCGCCATCGTGCTCGGCATCCTGTCCGGCACGGTCATCGGCGCCTTCCACGGCATCGTCTTCGCCAAGATCGGCGTGCCCGCGTTCGTCGTGACCCTGGCGGGCTTCCTGGGCTGGGCCGGCATGCAGACCTGGGTGATGGGCGAGAAGTCCACCATCACCACCCCGCTCGGCAGCTTCGTCCGCGACCTCACCAGCTACTACTTCCAGGACGTCGCCGCCGCCTACGGCCTGGCCATCTTCGTGATCGTCGCCTTCTACCTCGCGCAGCTGCGCGACGCCAGGCGCCGCAAGGCCGCGGAGCTGCCGCACCGCCCGCAGAGCGAGATCATCCTGCGCACCGCGCTGCTCGCCGTCCTGGCCCTCCTCGCCGCGTACGCGTTCAACCAGCAGCAGGGCCTCCCGCTCTCCCTGGTGATCTTCCTCGCGATCCTGGTCCTCACCGACTTCGTGCTGCGCCGCACCACGTACGGCCGTCAGGTCTTCGCGGTCGGCGGTGGCGTCGAGGCGGCGCGCCGTGCCGGTATCAACGTGTCCTGGATCCGTATCTCGGTGTTCTCGATCTCCGGCACGCTCGGTGCGGTCGGCGGTCTCTTCCTGGCCTCCGCGACCGGCGGCGCCGACCGTTCGCTCGGTGGCGGCAACCAGCTCATGATGTGCATCGCCGCGGCCGTCATCGGCGGTACGTCCCTGTTCGGCGGACGCGGCAAGGTCTGGTCCGCGCTCCTGGGCATCCTGGTCATCCAGTCGATCGTCCAGGGCCTCAACCAGATGAACCTGTCGTCGAACGCGATCCAGTACATGATCACCGGTGCGGTCCTCCTCATCGCCGTGATCATCGACTCGGTCTCGCGCAAGACGCAGAAGACAGCGGGCCGCGCCTGACCGCGGATCCGCAGGATTGCCCGGCACCCGCCACGGGTGCCGGGCACCTGCGTGCCGGGGCTCGGGCATACTCGTGTTTCCGGCACCGGGGGTGGCCGCGTCCCCGCCCCAGGCGTACGCGGACGTTGCCGAACATTTAGACTCTGCGGATCGGCAAGAAGTTCGACCGGCTCAAACGCAAGGAGGCACGGGTGCCGTTGCTGACCCAGATCCAGGGACCGCGTGACCTTGACCGGCTCACTTCCGAGCAGCTGGTGCAGCTCGCAGAAGAGATCCGGACCTTCCTCGTCGACGCCGTCTCCAAGACCGGCGGCCACCTCGGCCCCAATCTGGGCGTCGTCGAGCTGACCATCGCCCTGCACCGGGTCTTCGACTCGCCGAAGGACAAGGTCCTCTTCGACACCGGCCACCAGAGCTACGTGCACAAGCTCCTCACCGGCCGCCAGGACTTCAGCAGGCTCAAGAGCAAGGGCGGCCTGTCCGGCTACCCCTCGCGCGCCGAGTCCGAGCACGACGTCATCGAGAACTCGCACGCCTCCACCGTCCTGGGCTGGGCCGACGGCCTCGCCAAGGCCAACGAGGTCCGCGGCAAGGACGACCACGTCGTCGCGGTCATCGGCGACGGCGCCCTCACCGGCGGCATGGCCTGGGAGGCGCTGAACAACATCGCCGCCGCCAAGGACCGCCCCCTCGTCATCGTCGTCAACGACAACGAGCGCTCCTACGCGCCCACCATCGGCGGCCTCGCCAACCACCTGGCCACCCTGCGCACCACCGACGGCTACGAACGCTTCCTGGCCCGCGGCAAGGACCTCCTGGAGCGCACCCCCGTCGTCGGCAAGCCGCTGTACGAGACGCTGCACGGCGCCAAGAAGGGGCTGAAGGACTTCATCGCCCCGCAGGGCATGTTCGAGGACCTCGGCCTGAAGTACGTCGGCCCCATCGACGGCCACGACATCGAGGCCCTGGAGTCCGCGCTCCAGCGCGCCAAGCGCTTCGGCGGCCCCGTCATCGTGCACTGCCTCACCGAGAAGGGCCGCGGCTACACCCCCGCCCTGCTCGACGAGGCCGACCGCTTCCACGCCGTCGGCAAGATCCACCCGGACACGGGCCTGCCCGTCGCCACCTCCGGCCTCGACTGGACCTCGGTGTTCGGCGAGGAGATGGTCAAGCTCGGCCACGAACGCGAGGACATCGTCGCGATCACCGCGGCCATGCTCCAGCCGGTCGGCCTGACCGGGTTCGAGAAGGAGTTCCCGGACCGGATCTACGACGTCGGCATCGCCGAGCAGCACGGCGCGGTCTCCGCGGCCGGCCTCGCCACCGGCGGCCTGCACCCCGTCTTCGCGGTGTACGCCACGTTCCTCAACCGCGCCTTCGACCAGGTCCTGATGGACGTCGCCCTGCACAGGTGCGGGGTCACCTTCGTCCTGGACCGGGCCGGCATCACCGGTACCGACGGCGCCTCGCACAACGGCATGTGGGACATGTCGATCCTCCAGGTCGTGCCCGGCCTGCGGATCGCCGCCCCGCGCGACGCCGACCAGGTCCGCGCCCAGCTGCGCGAGGCCGTCGACGTCGACGACGCCCCCACGGTCGTCCGCTTCTCCAAGGGCGCCGTCGGCCCCTCGGTCAAGGCGGTCGGCACGGTGGGCGGCATGGACGTGCTGCGCAAGCCCGCCGCCGCCCGGCCCGACGTCCTGCTCGTCTCCATCGGCGCCCTGGCCCCGATGTGCCTGGAGATCGCCGACCTGCTCGACGCCCAGGGCATCTCGACGACCGTCGTCGACCCCCGCTGGGTCAAGCCCGTCGACGAGGCCATGGCCCCGCTCGCCGCGCAGCACCGCGTCGTCGTCACCGTCGAGGACAACAGCAGGGCCGGCGGCGTCGGCTCCGCGGTCTCCCAGGCGCTGCGCGACGCGGACGTCGACGTCCCGCTGCGCGACTTCGGCATCCCGTCGGTCTTCCTCGACCACGCCTCCCGCAAGGAGGTCATGGCCGAGATCGGGCTGACCGCCCCGGACATCGCCCGCCAGGTCACCGGCCTGGTCGCCAAGCTCGACGGGCGCTACTCCACGGGCGCGGAGGACCGCACCATCGCGGAGCGCGTCCGGGACTGACCCGTAGGGGGTGTCTTGCCGCTTCGGCCGAACGGGCCGGTCGGACCACCCGTAACGAGTGGTCCGACCGGCCCGTTCGCGTGAAATCCCGCCGCGGCAGGCGTGCCGCGGACAGGTGGTCCGGCCGGGTCCGAATCATGGCGTGCACGACGAGTGCGTGGAGGTACGCCGGTGAGCACGCAGCAGGACCTGCCCCCCAGCGGAGACGGGCTGTTCAGGACCAAGACGGTCGAGCAGTCCATCCGCGACACCGAAGAGCCGGAGCACGCCCTCAAGAAGTCCCTCTCCGCCCTCGACCTCACGGTCTTCGGGGTCGGCGTCGTCATCGGCACCGGCATCTTCGTCCTCACCGGCAAGGTGGCCAAGGAGACGGCGGGCCCGGCCACCGCCCTCGCCTTCGTCGTCGCCGGCGTCGTGTGCGCGCTGGCTGCCCTGTGCTACGCGGAGTTCGCGTCCACCGTGCCGGTCGCGGGGTCCGCGTACACCTTCTCGTACGCCTCGCTCGGCGAACTGGTCGCCTGGATCATCGGCTGGGACCTGGTGCTGGAGTTCGCGCTGGGCACCGCGGTGGTCGCGGTCGGCTGGTCCGGTTACGTCCGCTCGCTGCTGGACAACGCCGGCTGGCACCTGCCGGACGTGCTGGCCGGGCCGGACGTGGCGGACGGCTTCGGTTTCGACATCCTCGCCTTCGCCCTGGTGCTGGTCCTCACCGTGATCCTGGTACTGGGCATGAAGCTCTCCGCCCGGGTCACCACGGTGGTGGTCGCGATCAAGATCGCCGTCGTCCTGGTCGTTATCATCGCGGGCCTGTTCTTCATCGACACCGGCAACTACTCGCCGTTCGTCCCCGACGCCGAGCCGCAGCCCTCCGGGTCCGGGTTCGACGCCCCGCTGGTCCAGCTGATCTTCGGCTACGCCCCGACGAACTTCGGCGTCATGGGCATCTTCACCGCCGCCTCCGTCGTCTTCTTCGCCTTCATCGGCTTCGACGTCGTCGCCACGGCGGCCGAGGAGACGAAGCTGCCGCAGCGCGACATGCCGCGCGGCATCCTGGCCTCCCTGCTCATCTGCACCGTGCTCTACGTCGCCGTGTCGATCGTCGTCACCGGCATGCAGCACTACACGGAGCTGTCCGTCAGCGCCCCGCTCGCCGACGCCTTCAAGGCCGTCGGGCACCCCTTCTACGCGGGCGTCATCAGCTTCGGCGCCGCCGTCGGCCTCACCACGGTGTGCATGATCCTGCTGCTCGGCCAGACCCGGGTGTTCTTCGCGATGAGCCGCGACGGCCTGCTCCCGAGGTTCTTCTCCAAGACGCACCCGCGCTTCCACACCCCGTACCGCCCGACCATCCTGCTCGGCGTGATCATCGCCGTCGTCGCCGGCGTGACCAGCATCAACGAGCTCGCGACGCTGGTGAACATCGGCACGCTCTTCGCCTTCGTGGTCGTCGCCCTCGGCGTCATCGTGCTGCGCCGCACCCGCCCGGACCTGCACCGCGCCTTCCGCACGCCGTGGGTGCCGGTGGTCCCGGTCGTGTCGGTGGCCGCCTCGGTCTGGCTGATGCTCAACCTGCCGGCCGAGACGTGGCTGCGGTTCGCGATCTGGATGGTGATCGGCGTGATCATCTACTTCGCGTACGGCCGCTCGCACAGCCGGCTGCACCGCGGACGGGCCGAGGCCGAGCGCGGTGCACGCCCCCGTACGTGACCGTCACGCCTCCGGCCGCACCGTGCGGGGCCCCGCGCACCGCGCCCCGTGTGCCTCGACCCGGCGCCGCAGCCCGCGGTCGGCGGTGATGACGAGGCAGGGGCGCGGCGCGGCCTCCGCCGCCAGCTCCGCGATCAGGTCGTCACCGCTGCCCGCGGCCGCCTCCACCCGCACCCCGGGCACCGGAGCGACCTCCCGGGCCCGCCCCTCGACCACCAGGACCAGATCGACGGGACCCGGCAGACCGGGCAGGCCGTCGGAGGCGTACGGCACCAGCGAATCGCGCAGCCGCTCGGCCGCGCCGCGGCGGTCGCGCCACCAGCCGTCCGGAACGGACCCGACCACGTTGGCGGCGTCGACGATCACCAGGGACAGCGGAGTCGGCATGGGGCCAGCCTGTCACGTCAGGGTGCCCCGGAGCCTCGCGCACGCGGGCCGGACGCGGTGATTCCAAGGGTTCGAACGGTGATTCTATGATGGTGCTCCCCGACTTCCGGGTGCCGGTCGTGACACAAAGCCGCAGCTCGGGAGCGGACCATCACGGAAGGAAGACGCCACGACATGCGAGCCAGGTCGAGACGTGCCCAGGGGAGCGCCTCGGGCAAGGGCGAGGACGCCCCGCGAGACTTCGACAGCGCCCGGGAGACGGCCGAGACCCCGGTCGACGGACGCTGGCTCGTGCGTGGCAAGGACGGCAGGCTCACCGCGTACGCCCGCAACGAGGACGGGCTCCTGCGCTGGACCGAGGAACGCCCCGGCGGACCCGGCTGGGAGGGCCCGGAGTTCTTCCCCGTACCCGCCCTGAACCACCTCGGCCTTGCCCAGGGCGCGGACGGTTACGTGCATTTCGTCGGGCGCCGGACCGTGGACGGGGCGGACGGCCTGCCGCAGGTCGACCTCGTGCACGCCGTCCAGTACCAGACGGGCCGCCCGGTCACCGCGTGGCGGACCCTGGGCAATCCGTACAAGGACGGCGACGAGCGGGCCGCCCGCATCGGTCCGCCGGCCGCCGGTGTCGCCGCGACCGGCGCGGTCCACGTCTTCGTCCGCAACGCCAACGGCGGCATGATGATGCGCCGCGAGGGCAAGAACGGCAAGTGGGAGGGGTGGAAGGACCTCAGGGGCACCCTCGGCAAGGAGACGATGGCCGTCGCGGTCGCCGAGTCGGGGCGGATCGAGCTGCTCGTCCCCGGCACCAACAAGGCCATGCGGTGGGCCCAGAGCGAGCCCGGCGGCGCCCTCCAGAAGGGCGACAACCTGAACGTCAGGATCGCCGGCGGCGCGGTGAGCGTGCTGGAGACCGCTCCCGACCGCAACACCTACTACTGGACCGACGCCACCGCGGGCACCCTGGTCGCCAACCGCCTGGACACCCCGCCCATCACGATCGGGGACACCCCCGCGGAGGGCCCGGTCGCGGTGCTGCGCGCCGAACTCGACGACTACGACTGCACCGTGCTCGCCCACCGCGCCCGCGACGGCCGTGTGCTGCTCGCGGCCTGCGGTACGCAGAACGAGGCCGGCGGCCTGTGGTGGGCGGCGACGGGCGAACGCACCGGCGCGCCCCCGGCGTTGGCGCTCGACGGGCGGGGGCGTGTGGTGCTGGCGGTGATCGGCGAGCGCGGCGGGCTGTACGTGGCCCGGCAGAACAGCGAACCGGGGCTCGCGCTGGGGCCTGCGCGGCGGGTGTGAAACGGGGCCGGGGGCCGTCCGGCCCCCGGCCCCCGTGGTCTGTCAGCCGCCCGTGGCGGGGGACTTCTTGGCCGACGCGGGGATGGCGCTGTCCGTACGGATCGCCTTCCACAGGGTCGTGGCCTGCGGCTCCGCCGCGATCACGCGGTTGGGGTCGATCTTGTCGTAGGCGACGGGGAGCATGATCGTCTCCATCGTCTCCGGGTCGACACCGTTCATCGAACGGGCGAACTGGGTGAGCGACGTGAGCGAGGCCAGGTCCTCGTCGGTGGTGAGGGACTTGGTGGCCGAGTTGGCGATCTTGTAGGCGCTCGTCGGACTGCCCAGCAGATCCTGCTTCTTCACCTCGCTGAGCAGAGCCATGAGGAACTGCTGCTGGAGTCCGATGCGGCCGAGGTCGCTGCCGTCACCGATGCCGTGCCGGGTGCGGACGTAGGAGAGGGACTCGGTCCCGTTGAGCTTGTGCGACCCGGCGGTCAGGTCGAGACCGGAGGACTTGTCGTGGATGTCCTCCGGGACGTCGACGGTGACGCCGCCGATGGCGTCGACGAGGCCCTTGAACCCGGCGAAGTTGATCTCCAGGTAGTGGTCGATGCGTACGCCGGACATCTTCTCGACGGTCTTGACCACACAGGCCGGACCGACCTGCGAGTAGACGGAGTTGAACATCACGCGGTCCTTGGTGGGCACCGTCGAACCGTCGCCCTTGGTGCACTCGGGCCGGGTCACCAGGGTGTCGCGCGGGATGGAGACGGCGACGGCCTTCTCCCGGCCCTCCGGAATGTGCACGACCAGCGCCGTGTCGGACCGCGCCCCGCTGACCCCGACGCCGCCGCCGAGCTTCTTGTTCTCCGCACCGGCCCGCGAGTCCGACCCGAGGACCAGCAGGTTCTGCCCGCTGGTGGGGAGCTTCTCGGGCCGGTCCTCACCGAGCGCCTTGTTGATGTCGACGCCCGTGATGTTGCCGTCGAGCCGGCTCCAGAGCCACCAGGCGGTGCCGCCGGCGGCGAGGAGCAGGACGAGCAGGACAATGAGGGTGATCTTGAGGCCGCGACGACGCTTGCGGCCCTCCTTACGCTTCCCCCGGCCGCCGTGGGACGCCGGACGGCCCTCTTGCGTGCTCGCGGGTATGGCGTCGTGGCTCATCGTGGTCGAGTCCTCAAATCTCGTGGCCCCGGGCGGGCTGTGGAGTGCGTGGGACTCGGGTGGGGGGCTGGGCCGGTCCGTGCGTGCATGACTGAGCGTGCACTATAGAACAGACGATCGTGCGAATACGTGTTTCGGTTCCCGGGTCACCGGCCGGGACGGCCCGGAGTGGGCGCGTCGTTGCTGCGCATATGATGCTATCGGTCCTGTGCGGGCGCGATGAAGAACCGGTGAAGGGGAGAGGGTGACGGGGGCCATGCGGAGAAGAAGAACGGGCTCCGCGGACAGCGCCCTCCTCTCGGCCCGGCCCTCCGGAAGCCACGGGGTCAGCGATGTGCCGCGCGGCCGCTGGATGACGCTCGGCAAGGACGCCAGGCTCACGGTCTACGCCCGCACGGACGGCGGTCTGCTGCGCTGGACGCAGCGGAGCCCCGGCGGCGACCGGTGGGACGGACCCGACTTCGTGCCGGTCGCGGGCCTGACGGACCTCACCGTCGTACAGGGCGCCAACGCGTACGTGCACTTCCTCGGCCGGCGGGAACGCCGGGACGCCGAGGGGCCGAAGGTGGACTTCGTGCACGCCGTCCAGTACCAGACCGGCCGCCCCGTCACCGCGTGGCGCTCCCTCGGCAACTTCTACCGGGACCGGGAGAAGGGCCTGAAGGTGGGTCCGCCGGCCGGAGCCGTCGACGCGCAGGGGACGGTTTTCGTCTTCGCGCGCAACGCGGGCGGCGGACTGCAGATGCGCCGCGAGGGCAAGGGCGGCAAGTGGGGGTCCTGGCAGGACCTCAAGGGCGGCGGGCTCTCCGCCGGGATCGTGCCGTCGGTGACCTCGGGCGGGCTCGTGGAGGTCTTCGCGACCAGCGACCGCGGGGTGCTGCAATGGCGTCAGGACGCGCCGGACGGCCCGCTGCAGATGGTTCCTCCCTTGCAGTTCTACGCCCTGGAGGGGACCGCGACGGCGCTGGAGACGGCGCCGGACCGGTTCACGTACTACTGGACCGATGCGGCCACGGCAGGGATCGTCTCCTTCCGGGCGGGCGCCTGGCCCGTACTGCTGGGCGGGTACCCCGGAGAGGGCGCCGTCGTCGCCCTGCGCGCCGCGCTCGACGGCTACGACTGCACGGTCCTCGCGCAGCGCGGGACGGGCGGCACCCTGCTGATCGGGGTCTGCGGCACCGAGGGGGAGCAGGACGGCGTCTGGTGGTCCGACACCGCCCAGGAGTGCGTCGGGGAACCCGCGCTCGCTGTCGACGGGCACGGTCGCGTCGTCGTGGCGGTGCGTGGACGGGACGGGGCCGTGTCCTTCGCCCGGCAGGAGCCGGGTCCGGGGCTCACGCTCTCGGCACAGTGGCAGCGGCTGTGACCCGGCGGAGCTCCGTGGGGTGACGGCACCGCGATGTCATCCGCCCTTCACGCGATGATCACGTGAAGTCGTAAAAGGTTGTACGAGTCCTCCGTGGGATTCGTCACGGGTGCATATTGCACGCGTTCACCATTTTGACTGGACGTTGACCGGGTCTTTATGTGAAGGTTCTGTGACTTGTTCGTGGGTGAGCAAGTGTGACCGCCCTGCGGGGCGGTTTTTCATGGGGGATGACAGGTTTCGGTCTCATGCCGTCCTTCGTCCGGGCGCAACGAGGCATCCGGTCGAGGCGGGTGCTGGACCGCAGTGGCGTGGGTGGTGGATGCCTCGTGGTCGGTTCCGGCAATCCGGAGGCGGGATCGCTGGTTTCGGCATATCGGTCCGTGGTGCCGGCCGGCGCGCGGAAGGGCATCGTGCGCAGAGTCCCGGCCCCGCTGCGCTCAGTGGTGAAGTCCTCGTTCAGCTCCGTCGACGCCATCCGGTCCGCGACGGTCGTGTGGGCGATGGGCGGCCGCCGCAACGGACCCCGGCACAGCCTGACCTCCACCCGCCGTGTGGTGCGCGTCAAGGGCCGGCACGTGCACGCCCTGGTCGTCGAGGGCGCCACGGCGTGGGCGGCCAGAGCCCGCAATCTGCACATCGTCGTCGCCGCACTGGAGGCCGGGGGAGTCGACTACTTCTGCGTGCGCGGCGCCACGCTGGACCTCCCGACCGTCGCGGTGCCCGCAGCACAGCGCGAGTCGGCGGAGGAGATGCTCCAGATCGCCTTCGAACAGACCCCCGGCTACGTCGGGGCGGCCACCGCGTCGGAGTCCGGCATGCGGCCCGGCGACGGCGCCAAGTCCTGGCGCCAGCTGCGCAAGCACGCCGCCCTCCGCGTCGCCTGGTACGTCACCGACCCGACCGAGGAACTCGTCTACGGCGCCGACCAGGGCTGCGACGTGGAGTTCTGGGAGGAACGGGACGGGCAACTGGAGGCACCCCGCCCCAACCGCGTGGTGACCGAGGTGGCGGTCGACGCACCGCGCCACATCGTCCCGCAGGCCCTCTTCGCCCTGATCCCCGGCGCCTACTCCACCGGCAGCGCGCGTACCGTCGCCGAGTTCACCCAGCCCCTGGCCGACGACCACCTCTTCCCCATCGACGTCGTCTACACCTGGGTCGACGACTCGGACCCCCAGTGGAGCGCCGAACGCGACGCCGTCCGCTCGGGGCAGCAGGGTGACCAGGCGCCCCAGCCCCTGCACGAGCAGGCGGCCAACGACTCGCGCTTCACCAGCCGCGACGAACTGCGCTACTCCCTGCGCTCCCTGCACCAGTACGCGCCCTGGGTCCGCACCGTCTACCTGGTCACGGCCGGACAGGTGCCCGGCTGGCTGGACACCGACGCACCGGGCATCAAGGTCGTCGACCACCGCGAGATCTTCTCGGACCCCACCGCCCTGCCCACGTTCAACTCGCACGCCATCGAGAGCCAGCTGCACCACATCGAGGGCCTGTCCGAGCACTTCCTCTACCTCAACGACGACGTGTTCTTCGGCCGTCCGCTCAGCGCCGACCGCTTCTTCCACACCAACGGCCTGACCAAGTTCTTCCAGTCCAAGGCCCTCATACCGACCGGCCCCGTGGACAGCGACGACCTGCCGGTGAACGCGGCGGGCAAGAACAGCCGGGCCCTGATCGAGCGGTCCTTCGGCACCCGTATCGCGCAGAAGATGAAGCACACCCCGCATCCGCTGCGCCGGAGCATCCTCTCCGACATCGAGCTGGTCTACAGCGCGGAGCACCACCGCACCCAGCACTCCCGCTTCCGGTCGCCGGACGACGTCCCCATCGCCTCGTCCCTGCACCACTACTACGGCTTCCACACCGGCCGCACGACCACGGGGAACCTGCGCTACCAGTACATCGACCTCGCCGCGGACCAGGCGCGGCGCCGCCTGGACAGCCTCCTGGCCCACCGGCACTTCGACACGTTCTGCCTGAACGACACCGTCGAACACCCCGACCCGGAGGCACAGGAGCGCATGGTCAGGGACTTCCTCGACGCCTACTTCCCCGTACCCAGCCGCTACGAGCTGCCCGACGGGGTCGTCGGTCCCACCCGGCTCACCGACCGCCGCGCCTCGGCCTCGACGCTCGACGCGGTTCCCACCCAACGCGGCCTTGCCGACGGAGTTGCCAGATGAAACGCCGACGCCCCCTGCGCGCACTGCGTCGCCGAGCCGCCCGTGGCCGGTCGGTCCTGCTGCGTCGCTATTTCCTGCCCCGTCGCCAGGGCCGTGCAGCCGTGCTCCACTACGCCGCCGTGCTGGACGGGCAGACCGTGAACCTGCACGCCCGGATGCCGCACTGGGTACGGCCGGACGAGAACGCCCGGATCGAGCTGCGGCGCCGGGGCCGCCGGCACGCCACCGACGCCAAGGTGTACACCGACCACGACGGAGGCGTCGCGATGGACGCCGCGATCCTGCTCGGGCAGGACGTGAGCGGCCTGCCGCTGACGCCCGGCCGCTGGAAGATCCGGCTGCGCCTGTCGCAGGGACTGCGCCGCCGTGCGTTGCCCCTGCTCCTCGTGGACCTCCCCACCCCGTACGGCGGTCCGACGCGCCCCATGGAGGCGTCCGCCGCGACCGGCGACCGCTACCGGCTGGGCCGCAGCGTCACCGGCAGCGCCCAGGTCACGTTGAGCCGGCCCCAGCCGTCGGCGGAGGTCGTGCGGGTCCACGTGACCCACAGCCAGGTCGACGTCACCTTCCGGGTGGTGGGCGGAAGGCCCGAGTCCCCCTCGGTGGAGTTCGTCGCCTCGGGGCGTCGCCTGGAGGCGAGCGCCGAACGGTTCGGCGAAGGGCTGTGGCAGGTGTCCGTGCCGCTGCACCTCATGGCCCCGCTCCGTGACCGTGCCGAGCAGTGGGACCTGGTTCTCAGCTCGGGGAACCTGCGGACCATGCGCCTCGGCCGGCGCCTCCACGACGTCCGCAACCCCGGGCGGGTCTTCGCCTACCGGCAGACCGCGGTCACGCCCGTGGGCCGCCACCCCTTGCTCGTACTGCCCCGCTACACACCCGCGGGTAACTTCCGCATCCAGTGCAGCCCGATGACGGAAGCCGTGTAACCGCGCCCAATGAAGATCACTTTTCTCCTGCTCACCGCGGACGCCGTGGGAGGCACCGAACGAGCAGTGTTCAACCAGGCCGCCGAACTCGTGGGCAACCACGACGTCCGCGTGATGAGCATCCTCAAGACCCAGCCGCAGCTCTTCTTCCCGATCGACGAGCGCATCCGCGTCGACTACCTGATCGACCGGACCGGCCCCGCCCCCCTCCCCGTCCGCCCCACCGGACTGGCCCCCGAGGCGTGGGCACAGGTGGCGGACCGGCCGAGCACCCTGGTCGACCCGGCCTGGGAAGCGGCGTTCAACCGCCTGACCGACCTGGAACTGGAGTACGCGCTCCAGCACACCGACACCGATCTCCTGATCACCACCACGCCGGCGCTCATGGCCCTCGCGGTCCAGCTGGCGCCCCCACACGTGATGACGCTCCACCAGGAGCACCGGGTCTCGGAGCTGCGGGGCGCCAGCGCCGAGCCTCTCCTGCGCTACGCCTCCCGCCTGGACGCGCTCGCCGTCCTCAGCAACCGCACGCGCGACTGGTTCGCCGAAACCCTCGGCCACAGCGCGCCCCGCATCGACGTCGTCCCCAACGCGCTGCCGCGCGGATTCCGGCCCCGCTCGACCCTGGAGACCCGGAGCGTCGTCATCGCGGGCCGTCTCGTCGGCGAGAAGCAGATCGACCACGCGATCACCATCTGGGACACCGTGGCCCGCGTGCACCCCACCTGGACGCTGCGCGTCTTCGGCGACGGCCCGCTCGCGGGCACCCTGCGACGGCAGATCGACATGCTCGGCCTCCAGGACAGCGTCCAGCTCAACGGCAACTCCCCCCACCTCGCCGAGGAGTGGGCCAAGGCCAGCATCGCCCTCATGACCTCCCGCAACGAGGCCTTCCCACTGGTGCTGACCGAGGCCCAGGCCGCCGGCGTGCCCGTGGTCTCGTACGACTGCCCCAACGGTCCGCGCGAAGTCGTCCTGGACGGGCAGACCGGCATCCTCGTGCCGGCCGGGGACACCGATGCCGCAGCCCGGGCGCTCATCCGGCTCATCGAGGACGCGCCCCTGCGCCACGGCATGGGCCACGCGGCCGCGGAATCGGTCGCCCGGCTCGCGCCGCCCGTGGTCACCGCCATGTGGGAGAAGATCTTCGCCGAGCTGCACGCCGCCCGGCCGTCCGGGGAACGCGAGTCCCGCAAGGCGGAGCGGCAGGCCCTGCACGCCCTGATGAGCGGCCAGGAGGGGATCCTCCGTCCGGCCGCGCCGGCCCCCGCGACCACCATCGACACCAAGGCGCAGCGGGCCCTGGAGGAGCGGCTGCTCCGTGCCGACCGGGCTCTCGTGCGCGACGGCGGCCAGCTGTGCCGCCGGATGGGCAGCGAATCCCCCTGGGACGTGGTCCAGCACAACCTCGCCCTGGTCGCCACTGCCCTGGAGAACGCGCGCATCCCGTACTTCGTGACCCGGGACACCAACGTCCGGCACGCGGTCGCCGTCCACGTCTCCAACCGGGAGTCCGTGCTCAAGGCCCTCACCGCCGCGCACGCGGAAAGCGCGGTGTACGTGGCGCTGCTCAACGAACGCCAGAGCCCGACCGCCACGGTCCTCGCCGCATTCGCCGAGCAGCACGCGCAGACCCCCTGCTCCGCCGTGCGCGTCTACCAGAATGCCGTCACGCCCGCCCGCACTCTCCGCCTCGCCGGGGTCTACGGCTGCACCGTCAACTTCTGGGAGGAGGACCCGGAGGACCCGAGCACGATGGTCTCGCCGGTGCGCACCGTGGTGGGCGACAGGGTGCCCACCCAGAACATGAACGTCATCGGAACCGTCCTGGGCGGGCGCACCTACCCCACCATCGAGCCGTACGCCGGCGCCGTCCACGGAGACGTCAACTTCCCCATCGACGCGGTGTACACCTGGGTCAACGGCGGCGACATCGGCTGGCTGGAACGGAAGCACGCGGTGATGCACGCCCTCGGCATGCAGACCGAGGACTCCGCGAGCAGCGCCGCCCGCTTCCGCGACCGCGACGAGCTGCGCTACTCGCTGCGTTCCATCGACATGTACGCCCCGTGGATCCGCACCATCTACCTGGTCACCGACCAGCAGGTCCCGGAGTGGCTCGACCTGAACCACCCGCGGGTCCGCGTGGTCGACCACCGGGAGATCTTCGCCGATCCCTCGGTGCTGCCGACGTACAACTCGCACGCCATCGAGAGCCGGCTGCACCGCATCGACGGGCTGTCCGAGCACTTCCTGTACTTCAACGACGACGTCTTCATCGGCCGGGTGCTCCAGCCGAGCATGTTCTTCCAAAGCAACGGCGTCGCCAAGCACTTCATGTCCCCGACGACCGTGCCCATGGGGCCGACGACGGCCGCCGACGAGTTCAACGTGAGCGCGGCCAAGAACAACCGCCAACTGATAGCCGACTCGTTCGGGCAGGTCATCGCCCACTCCTTCCTGCACGCGCCGCACCCCCTGCGCCGCAGCGTCCTCGCGGACATCGAGCACTACTACGAGCCCGCCGTCACCCGGACCGCTGCCAGCCGCTTTCGCAGCCACTCCGATCTCGCCATCGCCTCGTCGCTGCACCACTACTTCGGGTTCCACACCCAGCGGTCGGCACCGGGCAGCATCAACTGCGGCTTCGTCAACGTGGGCCTGAGCGAGCACCGGCAGCGGCTCTCCCGCCTCCAGCTCAACCGTCCGCACGACGTGTTCTGCCTGAACGACTACCACGACGGCGATGTCACCGAGGACGAGCAGGACGCCGTGCTTGCGGCCTTCCTGCCCTCGTACTTCCCGGTGGCCAGCCAGTTCGAGGCAGGCTCCCCGCGCAACCAGCGCTTCCACGCCGGCAACCTGCCGGGATGGCCGATGTGAACATGTCCCGCCCAGGCGCCCGCTCCTCAGCCGCGCCCGATCGGAGCGTCCACCGACCATGACCCAGCCAGCCGAGGCGAACTCCACGTCGCTCTTCCAGGTGTTCGCGCACGCCGATGACGACCTCTACTTCGCCAACCCCGACCTGTACCGGTTGCTGGCCGCCGGCCACCGTGTCACCAGCGTCTACCTCACGGCCGGTGAGGCCGACGGACGCAACGTGGACACACGTGACCCGCTGCGGCAGCAGGTCCCGGCCGACTACCCGGGGTACATGGAGGCGCGTCAGAACGGACTGCGCGCCGCCTACGCCACCATGGTCCTGGGCGACAGGGAAGCCGCCTGGGTCCGGGAGCCGGTCGAACTGCTGCCGGGTGTGGCCGCCGAGCGGTTCTTCCTGGCGGACGCGCCGCAGGTGCAGCTCTTCTTCCTGGGCCTGCGGACGGCGGATCCCGCACACGGCTTCCCGGCGGACCCGCCGGCGGCCCGGCTGACCAGCCTCTGGGACGGACGGGCCACCCGGCAGCCCACCCTCCTCGCCGCCGAGTCCGCCCTGCACCAGGCGCAGGCCCTCGGCCGTGAGGACGTCGTCGGCGCCCTCACGCAACTGCTCTCCTGCACACAGCCCACGCTGCTGTGGACCATGGACCCGGACCCGCTGCACGAGTCGTACGACGAGACGCGCGGCATCACCTCCAGCGACCACGCGGACCACACCGCCACCGCCCAGTTCGCCCGCGAGGCGCTCCGTCGGCACCTGAGCGCCGACGGCCGCCCGCCGCTGACCGAGCACTTCACGGGCTACGGGAACAAGCACTGGCCCAGCAACCTGAGCGAGCGCTCCCACGCGCTGAAGAAATCCCTGGTCGACGTGTACGCGGGCGCCGACGGGCACGCTTGCGCGCACCGGTACTGCGGCGACCTGCAACTCGGCGACGGATCCGACATCCGCCGGTACGGGTGGAGCACCCGCAGCCGCTATCCGCAGGGCACCCAGTGGCTGCACCGGCAGGAGGACGGCCGGCTCGCCGCCTACGCGGTCCTGGGCGACCAGGCCGCGGTGTGGACGGAGACGGAAGCCGGTACCGGACGCTTCGAGGGACCGCTGCTGGTGCCCGGCGGCGACCTCATGCCGTGCCTCGCCGTCGCCCCCGACCGCAACGGCGGCGTCCACCTGGTCGGGCTGCGGCGCGTCCCGGGTGCCGAGGGCCGGGTCGACGTCGAAGTGGTGCGCATGTGGCGCCAGGGACACACCGGCTCGGTGCTGCCCTGGGAGTCCATGGGCAACCCCGACCAGGCCACCCGCGACTGGCGGCGCTGCCGCGAGGTCGGGGTGCCCGCCGCCGTGGTGGACCCGGCCGGTCACCTGCACGTCTTCGTGCGGAACTTCTCGATCGGCGTCAGCATGCGACGCGAGACGCCGGAAGGGCTCGGCGAGTGGGAGGTGCTCGGCGGGCGCGGCATGCAGGACTCCCTGACCACCGTGGCGCGCACCACCGGTCGCATCGACATGTACGCCACCAACCGAACCGGAGGGGTTCGGTGGCGGCAGGAGGCCGTGTACGGGCCGTTCAAGCTGGAGGACCAGCTGGTGAGCGGTGTGCCGGAGAGCTGGCGGCCCGCCTCCGGCCTGACCCCCGTCCAGGTCGGCCGCAGCCGCGTGGCGTTGTTCTACCGGGAGGAGGACACCGGCGCGGTGATGCGCCACCGGCAGCGCCCCAACGGAACGTGGGAGCAGCGGGTGGACCGGCTCAGCGAGGACGGTGGCACCGGCGCGGTCGCCGCGGCCCGGCTGCTTGCCCCGGACCATGATGTGGTGGTCCTCGCCCGCAGGGACGAGCGGAGCAGGCCCGCGGTGGCCGTGCTGCCGGCGGACGAGCGGATCACGGAGCAGCCCGAGTGGGAGCGCCACGAGATCCAGATGGCCGGCGCGCCGTCGATCGCCGCCGACGCGCACGGCCGGGCGGTCGTCACGGTGCTCGGCGCGGACGGACGGCTGCACTGGGCGCGGCAGGAAGAACCACGGCCGGGCGTCCGCTTCGGCCCCTGGCAGGCGAGCTGACCCCCGCCCCGGGGCCAGGTGACAACAGAGACTGGAAGAAGACATGAGAAAGATCTGCGTCATCGGCAACTCGGTGGCCGCCTCACGCACGGAGGAGGAGTCGCCGCTAGCGGGATGGGGCCAGTACCTCACCGAGTTCCTGGGCCCCGACTGCGACGTACGCAACTACGCGCGCGACGCCATGACGTTGCGGGCCTATTACACAGAGCGGTTCACGTCCCTGCTCAACCTCATCGGCCACGGTGACCTCGTACTCATCGCCTTCGGCAACGTCGAGCAGCGGATCAACCAGGCCAACCTCTACCACCACCCGCGCGAATTCCAGGAGTACCTGCGGCTGTACGTCGAGGCGATCCGGGCCGAGGGTGCTGTGCCCGTCCTCGTGACACCCTCGGCCCGCTGTGTCTTCGGCGTCTCCGGTAGCCCGGTGGAGGCACACGACGGATACCCGCGGCTGATGATGGAGGTCGGCGCGGAACTTGGCTGCCCAGTCATCGATATGGGGGCCTCCACCACCCAGCTCCTCGCCGAGCTCGGCCCCATGAGGGCTCGGGGCCTCTTCCGGTGGCTGGATCCCGGGGAACATCCGAAGCACCCGCAGGGCATCATCGACGCCACCCACTTCAACCACGCCGGAGCCCGTGAAGCGGCGCGACTGGTGGCGAGCGGACTGGCCGCCCTGCCCGGACTGCCGCCCGGGCTGGTGAACACCCAGCGACTGGTGCCGGGCCGGCTGCCGCCGGTGCAGACCGAGTTCACCGTGCAGCAGCCGCAGCTGGCGCTGACCGCACAGCCCGAGGTCGCCGCCGCGCCGACCTTCACCTCCCCGGCCCCCGGCGCCCTGGTAGGTGCGGGCCGGAAGCTCACGGGGACCGCCCCCAAGGGCGCCGAGTACGTGCTCTTCTTCGAGGAGGGCGAATATCTCGGCGGGACCCGCACCGCCGAGGACGGGGCATGGCAGTGGCGGCGCGCCGTGCAGTGGCCGGGAGGCCGGCACAAGGTGACCGCGGTCGCCCTCGCCGGCAATGCGGTGTCCACATCGGCGGAGACGGAGTTCGAGTCCCTCGACCTGCTGGAGACGCCCGAGGTCATTGGACCGCGCAAGGGAGCATGGAGCGGTCCCCGCCCCCGGTTCTCGGGCAAGGCGGGACGCGGCGTCGAGAAGGTCGTGGTGCTTGAGCAGGGCCGGCTGATAGCCGAGGCGCCGGTGCAGGAGGACGGCAGCTGGCGTGTCTCCCACGCCCACAACTGGCGACCGGGCACTTACACCGTCGAGTTCGTGGCGGTGTTCAGCGCCATCCAATCGGCCCCGGCGCGCCGGGAGCTGAAGGTGCACGGCGTGCCCGAGGACAGCTGGCTGCACACGTCGATGTCCTCGCGTCTGCCCTGCGGGCCGGGCTGCAAGCACTATCCGGCACTGCCCACCTGGTGACGCGAAAGGGGGGTACCGCGCGGCCGGCCCGAGCCGGTCCCGCGGTACCCCCCTTTTCTAGCGCATCGCTGCGAGTTACGCCGGAACGCTGGCCACCCCCGCGCCCAGGAACCTCTTCCCGTTCACCCGCTCCGACACGCCCTCGCGGTCCAGGTACGGCGTGATGCCGCCCAGGTGGAAGGGCCAGCCCGCGCCGGTGATCAGGCAGAGGTCGATGTCCTGGGCCTCGGCGACGACGCCCTCGGCCAGCATCAGGCCGATCTCCTGCGCGACCGCGTCCAGGACGCGGTCGCGGACCTGCTCCTCGGTCAGGACGGTGTCGCCCTGCTTGAGGAGGGCGGCGACCTCGGGGTCGAGGACCGGCGCACCGGAGTCGTAGACGTAGAAGCCGCGCTTGCCCGCCTTGACGACCGCCGCGAGGTTCTCGGAGACCGTGAAGCGCTCCGGGAAGGCGCGGTTCAGGGTCTCGGAGACGTGCAGGCCGATGGCCGGGCCGACGAGCTCCAGGAGCACCAGCGGGGACATCGGCAGGCCGAGCGGCTCGATGGCCTTCTCCGCGACCTCGACCGGGGTGCCCTCGTCGATGACGTTCTGGATCTCGCCCATGAAGCGGGTGAGGATGCGGTTGACGACGAACGCCGGGGCGTCCTTCACCAGCACCGCGGTCTTCTTCAGCTTGCGGGCCACACCGAAGGCCGTCGCCAGCGAGGCGTCGTCCGTCTGCTCGCCGCGCACGATCTCCAGGAGCGGGAGGATCGCGACCGGGTTGAAGAAGTGGAAGCCGACGACCCGCTCCGGGTGCTTCAGCTTCGACGCCATCTCGGTGACCGAGAGGGACGAGGTGTTGGTGGCGAGGATCGCGTGCGCCGGGGCGACCGCCTCGACCTCCGCGAACACCTGCTGCTTGACGCCGATCTCCTCGAAGACGGCCTCGATGATGAAGTCGGCGTCGGAGAAGCCCTCCGCCTTGTCCAGCACACCGGAGACCAGGGCCTTGAGGCGGTTGGCCTTGTCCTGGTTGACGCGGCCCTTGCCGAGCAGCTTCTCGATCTCGGCGTGGACGTAGCCCACACCCTTGTCGACGCGCTCCTGGTCGATGTCGGTCAGCACGACCGGCACCTCCAGGCGGCGCAGGAACAGCAGGGCGAGCTGGCTGGCCATCAGGCCCGCGCCCACCACGCCGACCTTGGTGACCGGGCGGGCCAGGTTCTTGTCCGGGGCACCGGCCGGGCGCTTGGCGCGCTTCTGGACCAGGTTGAACGAGTAGATCCCGGAGCGCAGCTCGCCGCCCATGATCAGGTCCGCCAGGGCCTGGTCCTCGCGGTCGAAGCCGGCGGACAGGTCGCCGTCCTTGGCCGCGGCGATGATCTCCAGCGCGCGGTACGCGGCCGGGGCGGCGCCGTGCACCTTGGAGTCGGCGATGGCGCGGCCGCGGGCGACGGCCTGGTCCCAGGCCTCACCGCGGTCGACGTCGGGGCGCTCCACCGCGACCGTGCCGTTGAGCACGTCGGCGGTCCACACCAGCGAGCGCTCCAGGAAGTCCGCGCCCTCGAAGATCGCGTCAGCGATGCCGAGCTCGAAGACCTGCTTGCCCTTGAGCTGGCGGTTCTGGTTCAGCGAGTTCTCGATGATCACCGAGACCGCGCGGTCGGCGCCGATCAGGTTCGGCAGCAGCGCGCAGCCGCCCCAGCCGGGGACCAGACCGAGGAAGACCTCGGGCAGCGAGAACGCGGGCAGCGCCTTGGAGACGGTGCGGTACGAGCAGTGCAGCCCGACCTCGACACCGCCGCCCATCGCCGCGCCGTTGTAGTACGCGAACGTCGGGACCGCGAGGCCGGAGAGGCGGCGGAAGACGTCGTGGCCGCCCTTGCCGATGGCCAGCGCGTCCTTGTGCTCCTTGAGCAGCTCGACGCCCTTGAGGTCGGCGCCGACCGCGAAGATGAACGGCTTGCCGGTGATGCCGATGCCGGTGATCGCGCCGTCGGCGGCCTCCTTCTCGACCTGGTCGACGGCGGCGTTCAGGTTCGCCAGCGACTGCGGTCCGAAGGTGGTCGGCTTGGTGTGGTCCAGGCCGTTGTCCAGCGTGATGAGGGCGAAGCGCCCCGCACCGGCCGGCAGGTCCAGGTGGCGTACGTGGGCCTGGGTGACGACCTCGTCCGGGAACAGCTCGGCCGCACCCTTCAGAAGCTCGGTCGTGGTGGTGCTCACTTGTCGCCTCCGGCGTTCTCGAAGTGCGGGTTCTCCCAGACGACCGTGGCGCCCATGCCGAAGCCGACGCACATGGTCGTGAGGCCGTAGCGGACCTCGGGCTGCTCCTCGAACTGGCGGGCCAGCTGCGTCATCAGCCGGACGCCGGAGGAGGCCAGCGGGTGACCGTAGGCGATCGCGCCGCCGTACTGGTTGACGCGGGCGTCGTCGTCGGCGATGCCGTAGTGCTCCAGGAAGGCCAGCACCTGTACGGCGAACGCCTCGTTGATCTCGAAGAGACCGATGTCCGAGATGGACAGGCCGGCCTGGGCCAGGGCCTTCTCGGTGGCCGGGATCGGGCCGTAGCCCATGACCTCCGGCTCGACGCCCGCGAAGGCGTACGAGACGAGGCGCATCCTGACCGGGAGGCCCAGCTCGCGGGCGACGTCCTCGGCGGCGAGCAGGGAGGCGGTGGCGCCGTCGTTGAGACCCGCGGCGTTACCGGCCGTGACGCGGCCGTGGGCGCGGAAGGGGGTCTTCAGGCCGGCCAGGGACTCCATGGTGGTGCCCGGGCGCATCGGCTCGTCGGCGGTGACCAGGCCCCAGCCCGTCTCACCGGCCTCCGCGTTCGTGCGGCGCACCGAGACGGGCACCAGGTCCTGCTGGATCTTGCCGTTGGCGTACGCCTTGGCGGCCTTCTCCTGCGAGCGGACCGCGTACTCGTCGGCGCGCTGCTTGGTGATCGTGGGGTACCGGTCGTGCAGGTTCTCCGCGGTCATGCCCATGAACAGGGCGGACTCGTCGACCAGTTTCTCCGACACGAACCGCGGGTTCGGGTCGACGCCCTCGCCCATCGGGTGGCGGCCCATGTGCTCGACGCCACCGGCGACGACGACGTCGTACGCGCCGAAGGCGATGGAGCCCGCCGTCGAGGTGACGGCGGTCAGGGCGCCCGCGCACATGCGGTCGATGGAGTAGCCCGGGACGGACTGCGGCAGCCCGGCCAGGATCCCGGCGGTACGGCCGAGCGTGAGGCCCTGGTCGCCGATCTGCGTGGTCGCGGCGATGGCGACCTCGTCGATCTTCTTGGGGTCCAGGTCCGGGTTGCGGCGCAGCAGCTCCCGGATGGCCTTCACGACGAGATCGTCGGCGCGGGTCTCGTGGTAGATGCCCTTCGGGCCCGCCTTGCCGAACGGGGTGCGGACGCCGTCGACGAAGACGACGTCCCGGATGGTACGAGGCACGATGGCTCTCCTCCAGGGTGCGGGATGGCACTGCTGCGGGGCGCGCCGGGGCACGCCGCTCCGCTCATGCTACTTGCGGGTAACCAGACTGCCCACCCCCTGGGGCGGGAGCGGCGAAGGTCACACGCGGAAATTGTCCGTGGAAGGGTGCCCCGCACACGGCGAATGGCCCGGACGGACTCGTTTTCGAATCCGTCCGGGCCATTTCAGGATGCGCGCGCGGACCGCGCGGAACCTGGCGTGATCACGCCCCTGTCCTGTGCCGCTACGAGGGCTGAGTCAGAGCGCGGTACAGCAGCGGGGCCACCTGCTCGATCTGCCAGTGGCGTGCGCCGTACCCGGCCAGCGCGGATTCCACCGTCTCCGGCGTCGGGTTCTTCGGCGGCTCCCAGCAGATCCGGCGCACCGTGTCCGGCGTGATCAGGTTCTCCTGCGGCAGGTGCAGCCGCTCCGCGAGCGCGGAGACCGCGGCGCGGGCGGCCGAGAGCCGGGCGGCGGCGGCCGGGTCCTTGTCGGCCCAGGCGCGCGGCGGGGGCGGGCCGGCGAGGGCCTGTCCCGGCTGCGGCAGCTCCGTGTCGGGCAGCGCCTTGGCCCGGTCGACGGCGGCCTGCCACTGCTCCAGCTGGCGCCGCCCCATGCGCGGACCGAAGCCGGGCAGGGCGGTCAGGGCGTGCGTGTTGGGCGGCAGCGCGAGCGCGGCCTCGATGATCGCCCCGTCGCCGAGCACCTTGCCGGGCGAGATGTCCCGCCGCCGGGCGATCTGGTCACGGGCGTTCCACAGCTCCCGTACCACCGCCATCTGCCGGCGGCGGCGGACCTTGTGCATCCCGGAGGTGCGGCGCCACGGGTCCTGGCGCGGGGGAGCGGGCGGAGCCGAGGCGATGGCCGCGAACTCCTCCTGGGCCCACTCCAGCTTGTTCTGCCGGTCGAGCTCGTCCTCCAGGGCGTTGCGCAGGTCGATGAGGAGCTCGACGTCGAGCGCGGCGTAGCGCAGCCAGGGCTCGGGCAGCGGTCGGGTGGACCAGTCGACGGCGGAGTGCCCCTTCTCCAGCGAGTAGCCGAGGACGTTCTCGACCATGGCGCCGAGGCCGACCCGCGGGAAGCCGGCCAGCCGTCCGGCCAGCTCGGTGTCGAAGAGCCCGGTCGGTGTCATCCCTATCTCGCGCAGACAGGGCAGGTCCTGCGTCGCCGCGTGCAGGATCCACTCGGTGCCCTGCAGTGCCTCGCCGAGCCCGGACAGGTCGGGGCAGCCGACGGGGTCGACGAGCGCGCTGCCCGCCCCGTCGCGCCGCAGCTGTACGAGGTAGGCGCGCTGGCCGTAGCGGTAGCCGGACGCCCGCTCGGCGTCCACGGCCACCGGGCCCGAGCCCGCGGCGAATGCGGCGACCACCGCGGCCAGGGCGTCGTCGGACGCCACCACCGGCGGAATGCCCTCGCGCGGTTCGAGCAAGGGGATCGGCGCCGGGGCGACGTCGTCCGGGGGAGCGCCCCCGGTGGTTCGCAGTGATGTGTCTGCTGCGGTCTCTTGGGCGTCGGTCACGTGTCAAGGGTATCTGTGTGTACGCGGCGGCTGCCGACGGAACGTTCCGTCGACAGCCGCCGATGCGCGTAATCCAGCCGGTTCCGCGTGTTCAGCGCACCGGCCGGGTGAGGGGATCAGTGGATGATGCCCGTCCGCAGGGCCACGGCGACCATTCCTGCGCGGTCTCCGGTGCCGAGCTTGCGGGCGATACGGGCGAGGTGGCTCTTGACGGTCAGGGCGGACAGGCCCATGGAGACGCCGATGGCCTTGTTGGACTGGCCCTCGGCGACGAGCCGCAGAACCTCCACCTCGCGGCCGGAGAGTTCGCGGTAGCCGCCCGGGTGGCTCGGGGTGCCGGGGGGCCGGCGGTGCATACGGGCGGCGGTGGCGCCGATGGGGGCGACGCCGGGACGGGCCGGATGGCCGATGTTGGTACGGGTGCCGGTGACGACGTAGCCCTTGACGCCGCCCGCGAGGGCGTTGCGCACGGCGCCGATGTCGTCGGCGGCGGACAGGGCGAGACCGTTGGGCCAGCCGGCGGCTCGGGTTTCGGACAGCAGGGTCAGCCCGGAACCGTCGGGCAGGTGGACGTCGGCTACGCAGATGTCGCGCGGGTTGCCGACGCGGGGACGGGCCTCCGCGATGGACGACGCCTCGATGACGTCACGAACTCCGAGGGCCCACAGATGGCGGGTGACGGTGGAACGGACGCGCGGGTCGGCCACGACGACCATGGCCGTCGGCTTGTTCGGGCGGTAGGCGACCAGGCTTGCGGGCTGCTCGAGGAGAACGGACACCAGGCCTCCTGGGGAGTGGCGGGACGGGCCGGCTCGGGGATGAAGCCGGGGCGAACCGTGCTTGAAGGGTCATTGACTCCTTCGGCAGCAGACCCCTGCTCCTTTAGGGGAAGATCACGATTTGTTGAGTAACAATCCGGGCAAATGGGGTGCCCGATCGATTCCGGAGGGCGTTTTCCGTTGGCTGAAAGTGATCGCATGACGCGGCGTCACGAAAAGCGGGGCGGCCCGGAGGCCGCCCCGCTCGCGCCGATCCCGGCAGGGGCTACGGTGCCTGCGGGCCGCGTCGCTGCGGGAGTGTGACCACCGCCGCGTCGAGCGGGCCCGAGGGCGGCAGGCCCGCGATCTGGCAGAGCAGGTCGCCCCACGCCACCAGGTGCGCCGCCGTGTCCGGCACCCCGCCGCGGCCCTCGCGCGGCGTCCAGGAGGCGCGGATCTCGATCTGGGTCGCGGGACGCCGCGTCTCCAGCGCACCGAAGTAGTGCGAGCCCGCCATGGTGACCGTCCCGCCGGCCTCGCCGTAGAACAGGCCGCGGGCCTCCAGCGCGCCGGTCAGCCAGGACCAGCACACCTCGGGCAGCAGCGGATCGGCGGCCATCTCCGGCTCCAGCTCGGCGCGCACCAGGGTCACGAGCCGGAACGCGCCCTGCCAGGCCTCGTGGCCGGCCGGGTCGTGGAGCAGGACGAGGCGGCCGTCGGCGAGGTCTTCGTCGCCGTCGACGACCGCCGCCTCCATCGCGTACGCGTGCGGCGCCAGCCGCTTCGGCGGGCGGGTCGGCTCCACCTCAAGCTCGGGACGCAGCCGCGCCGCACGCAGCGCGTCCACCGCCGAACGGAACGCGGACGGGACGGCACCACCCTCCGCGCCGTCCGCACCGTCCGTGCCGTCAGCGCCATCGGATTGACCGGAGATGTGTCCCTGAGCCGCAGCCATGCGGGGAAGAGTAGGCGGAATGCGAGCTCCGTGCGCGGAGGACACCCGTGCGGGGCCGGGCTCGTTCCCCACGCGTGCGAAGATTCTGTGCGTGAGTGCCAACGACCGCCCCTCCGGGCAGCAGACGAAGACTTCCGCCACCTACGACTCGGCGTTCCTGAAGGCCTGCCGGCGTGAGCCGGTCCCGCACACGCCGGTCTGGTTCATGCGTCAGGCGGGACGCTCGCTGCCGGAGTACCTGAAGGTGCGCGAAGGCATCCCGATGCTCGAGTCCTGCACGATGCCGGAGCTCGTCGCCGAGATCACCATGCAGCCCGTACGCCGTCACAAGGTCGACGCCGCCGTCTACTACAGCGACATCGTCGTCCCGCTGAAGGCGATCGGCATCGACCTCGACATCAAGCCCGGCGTCGGCCCGGTGATCGCCGAGCCGATCCGCACCCGCGCCGACCTCGCCCGGCTGCGCGACCTCACGCCCGAGGACGTCCCGTACGTCACCGAGGCCATCGGCCTGCTCACGGCCGAGCTGGGGGAGACCCCGCTGATCGGCTTCGCGGGGGCGCCGTTCACCCTCGCCAGCTACCTCGTGGAGGGCGGCCCGTCCCGCAACCACGAGCACACCAAGGCCATGATGTACGGCGACCCGGAGCTCTGGGCCGACCTGCTCGACCGCCTCGCCGAGATCACCGGCGCCTTCCTCAAGGTCCAGATCGAGGCCGGCGCCTCGGCCGTCCAGCTCTTCGACTCCTGGGTCGGCGCCCTCGCCCCCGCCGACTACCGGCGCTCCGTGCTCCCCGCCTCCGCGAAGGTCTTCGACACCGTCGCCCCGTACGAGGTCCCCCGCATCCACTTCGGCGTCGGCACCGGCGAACTGCTCGGCCTCATGGGCGAGGCCGGCGCGGACGTCGTCGGCGTCGACTGGCGGGTGTCGCTGGACGAGGCCGCCCGCCGCGTCGGCCCCGGCAAGGCGCTCCAGGGCAACCTCGACCCGGCGGTGCTGTTCGCGCCGGCCTCCGCGGTGGAGGCCAAGACCCGGGAGGTGCTGGACGCGGCCGCCGGCCTGGAGGGCCATATCTTCAACCTGGGCCACGGCGTGATGCCGAACATGGACCCGGACGCGCTGTCCCGGCTCGTCGAGTACGTCCACACCAGCACCGCACGCTGAACCCCGCGGAGGCGGGCGCCGATCAGTCGGTGCCCGCCTTCCGCAGCACCGACACGGTTTTGCGGGCCGCCACCAGGACCGGGTCCCAGACCGGCGAGAACGGCGGGGCGTACCCCAGGTCCAGCGCGGTCATCTGCTCGACGGTCATCCGCGCGGTGAGCGCCACCGCCGCCACGTCGACCCGCTTGCCCGCGCCCTCGCGGCCCACGATCTGCACACCGAGCAGCCGGCCCGTGCGGTACTCCGCGAGCATCTTCACCGTCATGGGCCGCGCGTCCGGGTAGTAGCCCGCCCGGCTCGTCGACTCGATCGTCGCCGTGACGTACCGCAGTCCCACCGCCCGGGCGTCCTTCTCGCGCAGCCCGGTCCGGGCGATCTCCAGGTCGCACACCTTGCTCACCGCCGTACCCACCACACCGGGGAACGTGCCGTAGCCGCCGCCGACGTTGGAGCCGATGACCTGGCCGTGCTTGTTGGCGTGGGTGCCGAGCGCGATGTGCCGGGTGTGGCCGGCGACCAGGTCCAGGACCTCCACGCAGTCGCCGCCGGCCCAGATGTTCTCGTGGCCGACGACCCGCATCGCCAGGTCGGTGCGCAGCCCGCCGTGCGGTCCGACCGGCAGCCCCGCCTCCCGGGCCAGGGCCGTCTCCGGCTCGACGCCGATGCCGAGCACCACGATGTCCGCCGGGTAGCTCGCGTCGTCCGTGACGACCTCGGTGACCCGGCCGTCCCGCCCGGTCCGGATGGCGGTGACGGCCGCCCCGTTCACCGTGGTGATCCCGAGCCCGTCCATGGCGTCGTGGACCATGCGCCCCATGTCCGGGTCGAGCGTCGCCATCGGCTGCTCGCCGCGGTTGAGGACGGTCACCTCGAAGCCGCGCTTCAGCATCGCCTCGGCCATCTCGACGCCGATGTACCCCGCCCCGACGACGACCGCGCGCCTGCCCTCCGCACGGTCCAGGCTGTCCAGCAGCGCCTGCCCGTCGTCCAGGGTCTGCACCCCGTGCACCCCGGCCGCGTCCATGCCGGGAAGCTCCGGGCGCACCGGCCGGGCCCCGGTGGCGATCACCAGCTTGTCGAACCCGGTCCAGTACGTCTCGCCGGAGTCCCGGTCCAGGGCGCGCACCCGCCGCCCCGCCACGTCGATCTCGGTCACCTCGGTGCGGGTGCGCAGATCGATGTCCCGGGCCCGGTGCTCCTCGGGCGTACGGGCGATGAGGTCGTCCCGGTCCGTCACGTCGCCGCTGACCCAGTACGGGATGCCGCACGCGGAGTACGAGGTGAAGTGGCCCCGCTCGAAGGCGGTGATGCTCAGCTCGTCCGGGCCCTTGAGCCGCCGGGCCTGGGACGCGGCGGACATGCCCGCCGCGTCCCCGCCGATGACCACCAGTCGTTCCGCCGCCATGCCAGTCCCTCCGAAGCCCGTCGATGAGGACCCACGCTACGGCGCGGACCGCGACGGCGACGTACTCACTCGCCCTCGACGGCACCCCGCTTCGCGCCCCGGTGGCGGTGCAGCAGCCGCCACAGCACGGCCAGGACGGCCGCCCCGGCGAGGAACGGGGCCGCGGCGCCGACCGCCATCGCCAGCCACCGCAGCATCGTCACGAAGGCGTGCCAGCCCCCGGCGACGGCGTCCGGGAAGCCCGGGTCGTCGTCGGCCGCCCCGGCCGCCGCCTCCGGTTCCACCAGTTCGAGCGTGATGGTCGCCAGCGTCGTACGGTCCTTCAGGGACGCCTGCTGGGCGAGCAACGACTCCAGCGCGGCCTGACGGCTGCTCAGTTCGCCCTCCAGCGCGACCACATCGGCCAGCTTGCCGGCCCGGTCCATCAGCTCGCGGACCCGTGCCACGCTCGCCCGCTGGGTGGCGATCCGGCTGTCGATGTCGACGACCTGGTCGGTGACGTCCTTGGCCGCCGACGTACGCGAGACGAGCTTCCCCGCGCCCGACAGTTCCCGCAGCACCTCGTCGTACGCCTCCTGCGGCACGCGCAGCACGAGGTTCGAGGAGTCCCGCGTGCCGTCGATCCGTTCGGTGGTCTCCTTCTCGACCAGCCCGCCCGCGTCCTGCGCCGCCGCCCGGGCGTTCGTGGCCGCCTTCGACGCGTCCTTCACCTCTACGGAGAGGGAAGCGGTGCGGATGACGTGGGTCGCTGTCGGCTTCGGGGTCTTCTTCCGCTGCTCCTCCGCGCGGGCGGAACCGGCCGCCGGCTCCTCGGCCTTGCCGGCCGCCGCGTCCGCCTGTTGCCCGGGCTCGGCCACGCCGCCCCGGTCGGCCTTACTGTCCGACGCGTCGCTCGCCGCGCCGCAGCCGCTCAGCGCCAGCACGGCGGTCAGCAGGCCGGCGGCCAACGCGGTGCGCCTGCCTCTGCCGGTACGGATGAAGGGTGCTCCCTGCATAACTGTCCCCCCAGGACGGGTGATTGATGACGACGGTGGGACGTACCGGGGCGTGCGGACGGACCCGCGAATCCGGTTTCGAACCGGTCACGGTCAGGACTCGGAACCGGTTTGAGAGAGTGGAGCCATGCAGCCATCCACACACCGCGCGGACCGGGCCCCCCGCCACGTCGTCGTCATCGGCGGCGGCATCGCCGGACTCGCGGCCGCCCACCGGCTCGTCGGCGCCGGGCTGGGGGTCACCGTCCTGGAGGCGACCGACCGGCTCGGCGGCAAGCTCATGACCGGCGAGATCGCGGGCGTCCAGGTCGACCTCGGCGCCGAGTCCATGCTCGCCCGCCGCCCGGAGGCCGTCGGCCTGGCCCGCGCCGTGGGCCTCGGCGACCGCCTCCAGCCGCCCGCCACGGCCACCGCGGCCCTGTGGACACGCGACGCGCTGCGCCCCATGCCCAAGGGCCATGTGATGGGCGTCCCGGGCGACCCGTCCGTGCTGGGCGAGGTGCTGTCGCCCGAGGGCCTGGCCCGCATCGCCCGGGACCGCGAACTGCCCCCGACCGCGGTCGGCGATGACGTCTCCGTCGGCACGTACGTCGCGGACCGGCTGGGCCGCGAGGTCGTCGACCGGCTGGTGGAACCGCTGCTCGGCGGGGTGTACGCGGGCGACGCCTACCGGATCTCGATGCGCGCCGCAGTCCCGCAGCTCTTCCAGGCCGCCCAGCAGGGGGGCTCGCTGCTCGACGGGGTCACCCGCCTCCAGGAGCGGGCCGCCGCTACGCAGCAGACCGGGCCCGTCTTCCAGGGCGTCGAGGGCGGCATCGGCACCCTGCCGGGGGCCGTCGCCGACGCCGTACGGGCCGGGGGCGGCGAGATCCTCACCGAGACGCCCGTGCTGGGCCTGGCCCGTACCGCCGACGGCTGGGACGTACGCACCGACACCCGCGTCGTGCACGCCGACGGCATCGTCCTCGCCGTCCCCGCCTGGTCCGCAGCCACCCTGCTCGCCGCCGAGTCGCCGGGCGCGTCCACCGAACTGGCGGGCGTCGAGTACGCGTCGATGGCCCTGGTCACCATGGCGTTCCGGCGCTCCGACGTCACCGGCAGCGCCTTCGACGGGCGCTCCGGCTTCCTCGTACCGCCGGTCGACGGGCACACCATCAAGGCCGCCACCTTTTCCACCCACAAGTGGCAGTGGGTCTCCGACGCGGCACCCGACCTGTTCGTGCTGCGGACCTCGGTGGGCCGGTACGGCGAGGAGGAGCACCTGCACCGCGAGGACGGCGAGCTGGCCGGCGTATCGCTGCGCGACCTGGCCGCCGCGACCGGGCTCACCGCCCGGCCCGTGGCGACCGGGGTCACCCGGTGGATCGGCGGGCTGCCGCAGTACCCGGTGGGGCACCTCGCGCGGGTCGCCCGCATCCGCGACGCGGTCGCGAAGCTGCCCGCGCTGCGGGTGTGCGGCGCGGTGTACGACGGAGTGGGCATCCCCGCCTGCGTGGCGAGCGCCCACCGGGCCGCGGACGAGATCGCCGGGGATCTCACCGGAGAGATCATCGCCACGCCGACCCTGGTTCAGGGCACTCGGAGCGAGGCGGGACAATAGCCGTATGAGTGCACCCGAGACTGAGACATCAAGCAAGGCTCCGAACGCCGGCAAGAAGGCCAAGGACCTCAACGAGGTCATCCGCTACACGCTGTGGTCCGTCTTCAAGCTGCGCGACGTCCTGCCCGCCGACACGGACCGCGCGGCCGTCGCCGGTGAGGTCCAGGAGCTGTTCGACCAGCTTGCGGCCAAGGACATCACCATCCGCGGCACGTACGACGTCTCGGGCCTGCGCGCCGACGCCGACCTCCTGATCTGGTGGCACGCCGAGACCGCGGACGAACTCCAGGAGGCGTACAACCTCTTCCGCCGCACGCGGCTCGGCCGGCACCTGGAGCCGGTCTGGTCGAACATGGCGCTGCACCGCCCCGCCGAGTTCAACAAGTCGCACGTCCCGGCGTTCCTCGCCGACGAGACGCCGCGCAACTACGTCAGCGTGTACCCCTTCGTGCGCTCGTACGACTGGTACCTGCTGCCCGACGAGGACCGCCGCCGCATGCTCGCGGACCACGGCAAGATGGCCCGCGGCTATCCCGACGTGCGCGCCAACACCGTCGCCTCGTTCTCGCTCGGCGACTACGAGTGGATGCTGGCGTTCGAGGCCGACGAGCTGTACCGCATCGTCGACCTGATGCGTCACCTCAGGGCCTCCGAGGCGCGGATGCACGTCCGCGAGGAGGTCCCCTTCTTCACCGGCCGGCGCAAGTCGGTCGCGGACCTGGTGGCCGGGCTCGCGTAGCGAACGGGCTCCCGGCCACCCCAACCCGGAAGATCAGACGGCGGGCACACGGCACCTGGTGCCGCCCGCTGGTCCAGCGACACCGGGTTCGGCTCAGCGGTGCGGCGCGCGTCATGCGCGCCGCACCGTTTGTCATTCGCGGGTACCCAGCGGCTTCCGTACGCCCGCCCGGCCGGTCGTCTCAGGAGCTGCTGCCGCAGCCCGATCCGCCGCCGCAGGAGGAGCCGCCGCCACAGCTCGACCCGCCGCCGCAGCTGCTGCCGCCCCCGCAGCTCGACCCGCCGCCGCAGCTGCTGCCCGATGAGCTCCCGCAGCCGCCGCCCGGGCTCGCCCCGGCACACCACACCGTCGGCGCGAGAAGCAGCGCCGAGTCCGTGGAGCCGTGCGGGGTGTACGGGGAGCGGGTGGGCCGGGTCCGGGCCGCCGTCACCAGGTGCGTCCGCAGCTCCGGGTCCATGACGCCGTGCAATCCCCGGGTCGCCACCAGGAACGCCGGGTCGGTCCGGCAGGCGTGGGCGACCCCGAACGCGGCCGCCGCCCTGCGCCCCGCCCCGGTGACGCGGGACCGGGCCACCGCCGCGCAGACCAGCCCGGACACGAATCCGACGACGGCGGCCGGGATCATCGCCACGGCGAACGGGTGGGCCCAGTCGGGGCCGCCGTCGTCCTCCATGAAGTGGGCGATGGCCAGGCCGATGGTGATCGGGCCGGACGCGAGGCACAGCAGCACCTGCAACAGGCCCCAGACGCGCCACTTGGCGTTCGCGCCCGGCGGCGCCAGCAGCCCGCGCGCGGCGAGACCGTCACCGGTCTCCTGCACCGCCGCGTGCCGCATCACCGCCACCCGCAGCGTGGCCAGCGCCCCGCTCGGCGCGGCGGCCAGCTCCTGGAGCACGGCGCGCTCCACCAGGTCGTGGGCGACCGGCCGCAGGACGGCGACGATGCCCGGACCGCCGACGGTCAGCCGGCCGTCGGCGTGCATGGCGGCCAGCGCGGTGTCGACCACCCGGCCGGGCCCGCCGTTCAGGAACGCCACCTCGGACAGGTCGTGCACCGGGCCGCCCTCCCCCCGGCGGGAACGGACCAGGCCGCAGATCAGCAGGGTGGACGAGATGACCACCGCGAGCGTGAGGAACACAAGCGTCGCGTCCATGCCCGTCACCGCCCCACCAGCACGGAGCGGGCGGCCCGCACCAGCCGGGTGGCGCGCCCGGGCGGCCGGGGCGCGGCCCGGTCCCGCCACCAGTGCGTCAGCCGGCGCCGGGCCGCGTCGTCCTCGGGGCGGCCGGCGACGAGCAGGTGCTCCGCGAAGTCCAGGGCGTCGCGCCGGTACCCCGCGGTCATGGGCCGCGCTCCGGCGTACGCGAGGAACGCCTCCCGGTAGCCGCTCCCCAGGATCTCCGGCAGCTCGGGCGCCACCTTCGCCACGACGTCCGCGCGCTTGGCGGCGAGGGCGCGGCTCTGCACCCGGAGCCGCTGCCGGTCGAACCCCTTGGGCGCGGGCGTCCCCGCGACCAGGGCGGACAGCAGGGCGGTCTCCGCGACCGCGAGCCCGTCCCGTACGGGTTCGGGCGCGACGGCCGTGACCCCAGAGGCAGCCGTGACCCCAGAGGCAGCCGTGATCGCCGGGGCACCCCCGCCCTTCTCCAGCACCCCTCGGATCGCGTCCAGCTCGACCGCCAGCTCACCGGCCGGCGGGAACGCGTCGTCGCGCTCCAGCAGCACCCCCGGCGGGTCGACCCGGGACCGCAGCTCGGCCAGCACGTCGAGCACCGGAGCGGTCACCGGGTGGGCGTGCGTGTCGTGCCACACGCCGTCCTTCTCGACCCCGCCCGCCACATGCACGTACGCGATGGCCTCCACCGGCAGCTCGTCGAGGGCGGTCGCCGGGTCCTCGCCCCGGTTCACGTGGTTGGTGTGCAGATTGGCCACGTCGATCAGCAGCCGCACCCCGGTCCGCCCGACCAGCTCGGCCAGGAACTGCCCCTCGGTCAGCTCCTCGTCCGGCCAGGAGATCAGCGCCGCGATGTTCTCCAGCGCCAGCGGTACCTGCAGCGCGTCCTGCGCGATGCGCACGTTCTCGCACAGCACGTCCAGCGCGGCCCGGGTGCGCGGCACGGGCAGCAGGTGCCCGGCCTCCAGCACCGGCGACCCGGTGCGCACCCCGCCCGCCCGTACGAACGCGATGTGCTCGGTCACCAGCGGCGCGCCCAGCAGCGTGGCCCGGGCGGCGAGGTCCGCGAGCTTGCCGGGGTCCGGGCGGTCGGCCCCGCCGAGGCCCAGCGAGACCCCGTGCGGCACCACGGTGACCCCGCGCTCCCGCAGCCGTACCAGGGAGTCCGGCAGATGGCCGGCGCAGAGGTTCTCCGCGACCGCCTCCACCCAGTCGATCCCCGGCAGCGCCTCCACCTCGTCGGCGATCTCCGGCCGCCACCCGATCCCGATGCCCAGCCTCATGCCGTCCCCCATGCCGCTCCCCCTCGCTCTGTGCAGGGGTGATGGCCCCGGAGTGCGGCCCCGAATCCGAAAGGGGAGACGTTCAGAGCTTCATTTGAGGTTCACGGGTACCGCCCGCGGCCGCAGCGCCGGGTGATCGGCGACCACCGTGCACGAGCCCGGCGCGATCTCCGTGAAGCCCGCGTCCCGTACGACGGGCAGCCCGCTCTCCGTCAGCTCCCGCCAGTCGCCCGGCGCCGCCGTGGCCACCGAGAGCGGGAACCCGGCCTCGCGCCACGCCTTGCGCTCGGTCTCCGTCAGCTCCCACCAGGCGAGCTGCGCCCCGTGCCCGACCTGCGCCATCTCCTTGCCGGCCGACATGCCGAGGTCCGGGTTGAGCCAGAGCACCGGGTGCGCCGGGTCGGGCGCGGCCGGCGGCTCCGGGTCGTCCAGGTCCGTCCCCGAGACCTGGAGTTTGGCCAGCTCCTTCGGCCAGCCGTCCAGGGGCACCGGCGGGAAGACCCGCACCTCCGCCTCCTCGCCCGTCACCGTGATCCCGGGCAGCGCGGACGCCTTGCGCCACTCCGCGCCCCGGGCCCGCCGGACCACCTTGCGGATGCGGGCGTCCTGCCAGTCCCGCATCAGCCGCGCCCACTCGCCCTCGCCCACCGACCGCTCGTCGGAGAGCATCACCAGGACCGCGCGGGCGGCCGTGCGCAGGGCGTCGGTGCGGGCCGGCGGCGCGGTCTTCTCGATGTGCACCACCAACGGCAGTACGTACTGCGGTGCTTCGTCCCGGTTCGTCCACTCGGACCGGAAGGGGCTGTCCACGGGCGGTGCGGTCGGCTCGGCGGACGGGGACGCGGGGGTGTCGTTGCTGCTCACCCGACCAGTCTGCCAGCCGTCCCGGACACCGTTCTTGGCGGAATGTGTGGCTCCGGGCGAGGATGCCGCGTATGAAGAGCGATCTCTTTTCCAGCGAGCACATGGCCGAGCAGGCAACCGCCCCCGGGATGACACTGCAGAACGCCAAATCCATAAAGTACGCGGTCAACGGGGAGATGCACGCCCGGCAGGGATCGATGGTCGCCTTCCGCGGTGATCTCCAGTTCGAGCACAAGGGCCAGGGCCTAGGCGGCCTGCTCAAGCGCGCGGTCACCGGCGAGGGGCTGCCCCTGATGGCCGTACGCGGCCTGGGCGAGGCGTGGTTCGCCCACGAGGCCGCCAACTGCTTCATCGTGGAGCTGGAGCAGGGCGACTCCCTCACCATCAACGGCCGCAACGTCCTGTGCTTCGACCCCACCCTCTCGTACGAGATCAAGACCGTGAAGGGCGCCGGGATGACCGGCGGCGGCCTCTTCAACAGCGTCTTCACCGGCTACGGCAAGCTGGGTCTGATGTGTGACGGCCACCCCATCGTCATCCCGGTCTCGCCCCAGCAGCCGGTGTTCGTCGACACGGACGCCGTCGTCGGCTGGAGCGCCCAGCTGAACACCTCGCTGAACCGCTCGCAGAGCGTCGGCTCGATGATCCGGGGCGGTTCGGGGGAAGCCGTTCAACTGCGCCTGGACGGCCAGGGGTTCGTGATCGTACGGCCGAGTGAGCTGAAGCCCGAGAAGGCGTCGTCGCACTGAGCACCGGTACGGAGATCCTGCGGCTGCGGGGAGTCGGCCGCCGGTACGGCCTCGCCGGGGACCCCGCTGCCGCCCGGGCTGCCCGGCGCTCCCGCGTACACCCTGACCGACGACGGAACCGCCCGCCTCACGGTCCCGGCCGCGCACTCCGACGCCTTGCTCCGCGCGCTGCTCACGGCCCGGCCGCCGTGGCACATCGGGCGCGTGGCGCCGGGGCCGGGGCCCGGCGCGGGCCCCCGGCGGCGTCGCTCGACCACCCGGGACGGGGACCAGGCACCATGACCGCGCTCATCCGCTACCAGGCCGCCCTGCTCGTACGGTCGCAGCGCTGGCTGGCCCCGGTGCTGCTGTACCTGGCCTTCCTCGCCGTGGGCGTCCGCTCCGGGCAGCCCGTGCTGGACTCCCTCGGCTACACCGCCGCCGGGATGCTGCCGGTCACCGCCTGGCTGGTGCGCGTCTGCGTCACTCAGGAGCCGCCCGCCGCGCGGGCCGTCGTCGCGGCGGCGGCCGGCGGGCAGCCGAGGGCCCATCTGGCGGCCCTGCTCGCCGCGCTGGGGTGCGCCGGGCTGCTGGGGACGGCCGCCACCGCCGTGGTGCTGGCGATCAGCGACCCGGCCAGTACCGACCACTCGGTGCGGGTGCCCCTGCCGCCCGCCGGGGCCGCCGGACTCCTCGCCACCGCGTGCTGCGTGCTCCTGGGCGCGGCGGCGGGCGCGCTGTGCGGCCGGCCGCTGCTGCACGGACGCGGCTGGTCCGTCGCGGCGACCGTGCTCGTGGCGCTGCTGGCCCTGGTCACCGCCGGATCGCCCGCGAAGTACGCGGTGACGGGCCTGGTCACCGGTTCGCTGACCGGCACCGTCCATGTGCCGGTGCTCCCGCTGCTCGCGGCGGCCGCCGTGGCGACCGCCGCGCTCGCGCTCGCCTGCCGGCTCAGTTCGGTACGCGGCTGAGTAGGCTCGTACGTATGAGTGAGGACAGGAACGAGCGGGCGGAAGCGGAATCCGGGTCCTACTGCGAGACGGCCCCGGCCGGCACGCCGGAACGGGCCGAGGGGCCGCCGTACGCCGAGTGCGTGCTGTGCCGGAAGCCGACCGAGTACGCCGAGTCGGTCAAGGGCATCACGCTGTGCCCGGTGTGCGAGTGGCAGGAGGCCCAGCGCACGGCGTGCTCGGGGTGAGACGCGGTCCTCTCAGCCCGCCATCAGCTCGGACACCCTGACGAAGCGGTAGCCGCGCTTCCGCAGCTCCGGCACGACCTGAGCGACCGCCTCGGCGGTCACCGGCGCCGCGCTGCGCGTGCAGTGCATGACGACGAGCGAACCGGAACGCACCCCGTCCAGCACCTGTTCGGCGACCGCGTCCGCGTCCGTCGCGAAGGCGTCGCCGCTGACGACGTCCCACTGCACGGCGGTCACCTTCTCCGGCCCGAGGGCGCGCAGCGTGTCGTCGTCGTAGCAGCCGCCGGGGAAGCGGAAGTACGGCACCACGTTGCGGGCACCGGTCCGGCGGATCGCCCCGAAGGCCCGTTGCACCTCCTTCCGCACGCCGCCCTTCTCCACCGTGGGCAGCCCGTAGCAGGGCGTGGTGAAGGCGTAGTGGCTGTAGGAGTGGTTGCCGATCTCGAAGAGGGGATCGGTGCCGATGGAGCGGGCCTGGTCCGGGTACTCCTCGGCCCACCGCCCGGTCATGAACACCGTCGCGGGCACCTTCAGCCGGCGCAGCAGGGCGATCAGTTCCGGGTTGTCGAAGTGCTCACCGGCCGCCGCGCGCGGTCCCTCGTCGGCCGTCATATCGGCGTCGAAGCTCAGCGCGACGACCTTGGCCGCGTGCTGCGGACCGCGCTTGAAGACGGGGGTCAGCCCGCCGGGCCCGGGGGCCATGACCGCGGGCTGCTCGGTGGAGGCCGAGGGGGCGGGGGGCGGGGAGGCCGGGGGCCGTTCCGCGGCCGTACGAGGCCCGGCCTGTCCGCATCCGACGAGCACCGCACCCAGCACACCCAGAGCGGCCATTTTGTACGCAGATCTGATCATTTCCGGAAGCTAGCCGATCGCCCGGAAGGTGCGCGGGGCGGGCACGCCGACCGGGCTCCGCCCCACGCAGATGGCGCACGACTTTCGGCGCGTCAGCGCCAGGGGCCCGTCACCGCGAACGTGGTGCCCGGCGTGTAGACGTTCACGTACATCGTCCCGTAGTCCGGTGCGAACGTGACGCCCGCGAACTCGCCCCACTCCGGCTCTTCCGGCGTTCCGGTGTTCTGCCGGCCGCGCGCCATCGGGTACACCTCGCCGCGCCGGGTCAGGCCGAACACGTGCTGGGCGCCGCCGCCGTCCTCGCAGACCATCAGGCCGCCGTCGGGGGCGAGGGTGATGTTGTCGGGGGACTCGCCGGGCAGTTGGAGGTCGGTGCCGGGGCCGAAGACGACGACCAGGGTCAGCCGGCGCCGGGCGGGGTCGTAGCGCCAGACCTGGCCGTAGTGGTCCGCCGCCGAACCCTCGTCGCGGTGCGCGAAACTGGAGACGAAGTAGACGCACGAACCGCCCCAGTAGCAGCCTTCCAGCTTCTGGCCGTGGGTGATGCCCCTCGGGCCGAAGTCCTGGAAGCGGATGGGGGTTTCGGCGGCCTGCGGATCCGGTACGGGGACCCACTCGACGCCCTCGAACACCGTCCCGGTCTCCTGGACGGCCGAGAGGTCGGGCACCCCCGGCACCCGCATGGCCTCCAGCCGGCCGCCCGCGCGCAGCGAACCCGTACCGCCCAGCGGCTTCTCCGGCAGGAAGCGGTAGAACAGGCCGAACGGCTTCTCGAACGCGTCCTCCGTCTCGTACACGGTCCCGTCGCGCGGGTCGATCGCGACGGCTTCGTGCTGGAAGCGGCCCATCGCGGTCAGCGGCACGGCACCGGTGCGGCGCGGATCGGCGCCGTCCACCTCGAAGACGTAGCCGTGGTCCTTGGTGTATCCGTTGGTCCCGGCCTTGTCCTCGGTCTCCTCGCAGGTCAGCCAGGTGTTCCAGGGGGTGCGCCCGCCCGCGCAGTTCACCGCCGTGCCCGCGATCGCGACCCGCTCGGACAGCACCCGGTTGTGGCCGTCGAGCTCCAGGGCCGTACAGCCGCCCTTGCCCATCGGGTCGTACGTGAGCCCCTCGACCGTCGGTACGGGGATCGCGGCGTCCACCCGGTTCTCGTGGTTGCGCACCAGTCGTACGTGCCCGCCCCTGGCCTTGAACGCGGCCATCCCGTCGCAGTGGCTGGGGACCCGGCCCTCGCCCGAGCGGAGCGCGTCGCCCTCCCGCGACAGCACCCGGTAGCGGAAACCCTTCGGCAGGTCGAGCAGACCGTCCGGGTCCGGCACGAGCGGGCCGTAACCGCTGTGGCCGCGGGCGGCCGAGCTTCCCGCGAAGAGTTCGGTGAACGCCCCCGTGAAGGCGAGGGAGACGGCGGCGGCGCCGCTCGCGGCCAGAACGTTCCGCCGGGTGGCGGCGGGGCGGGGTGCGACTGACATGAGCAACTCCCTGCTTGGGGGACAAGTGACATGGCTTCGTCAAGAGCAGGCCTGCCCATCCGAGGCCCTCGGTGAACGCTGTCACGCCGGACAGTACGGACCGGAGCCGACGCTCCGGGGCGGCAGCAGACGGAAGACGCAGCCGTAGCCCGGCCGGTCCGTCCCCCCGGTCTCCGGGCCGGTGCGCACCGCGCCCACCCGGACCTCGACGCGCGTGCCGGGCGGGGTGTGCCGGCAGGCGTTGGCCAGGAGGTTGCCGATCACCTGGGGAGAGGCCCCGGATGCGCCGGTCGAAGGTGATCCGCGGCCCGGTGTCGGCGGCGCACCCGACCAGCGCCTCGCGCTGGTAGCCGGTCATCGCGGTGGGCCGCAGGTTCAGCCGTACGACCGGGTCGAGCACCTCGTGGATGAACGCCCGCTCCTTCGGGGAGTGCTCCACCAGCTCGCGCCCCGTCGCAGAGCCGGCGGGCCGTCCCGTACGGGAGGGTGATGCGGCGCTTCTGGGTGACCCGGTTGACGCGCTGCTTGATCTCGACGCAGGCCGGGGAGTCGTCCGTGACCCCGACCGGATCGCCGTAGTGCCTGACGCGCAGTTTGCGGCGGAACTTCAGCCCGTATCTGTTGAAGGCGTGCGGCCTGCTCGCCACATGCAGCGGTGGGGGGTCGTCCGTAGCCGTGTCGGGTTGCGACACCGTGCGCCTCCTTCGTCGTCCGTGCCGGACCGCGATACGCAACCAACGACGGATGAGGAAGCGATGAGGAACCCGGGTGTATTGCAGGAGGATCCCAAGATGGCCGGAAGGTGAACACGGCCGGTGCGGAAATGCCTGTGTCCCCGGACCGGCGGCCCGGGGACACAGCGGGGGAGCGATCAGCCGAGCGAGGCGCTCAGCGTGATCGTGGTGCCGGAAAGCGCCTGGCTGACCGGGCAGTTGGCCTTCGCGTCCTCGGCCGCCTTGACGAAGCCGGCCTCGTCGAGACCGGGCACCTCGCCCACGACGGTGAGGTGGATGCCGGTGATGCCGGTGCCGGGCTGGAAGGTGACGTCGGCCTTCGTCTCCAGCCGGGCCGGCGGGGTGCCGGCGCCGCTGAGGCCGTGCGAGAGCGCCATCGAGAAGCAGCTGGAGTGGGCCGCGGCGATCAGCTCCTCGGGGCTGGTCTTCCCGTTCGCCTCCTCCGCACGGGACGGCCAGGAGACCGGGTAGTCGCCGATCCCGGAGGAGTCGAACGTGACGACGCCCGTGCCCTCGGTCAGATTGCCTTCCCAGACCGTGTGCGCCTGACGCGTGGTAGCCATGCTGGTTCCCTTCGAACGGAATGCGCGGTTGTACGGGGACGGCGGGGCACTGCGTCGTGTCCCGCCGGTGGTACGTCCTTACGCCCCCGAACCTACTGCGCCACCAGCCCCTTCGCGTCACGCGCCAGCGCCGTGAGCCGGGAGATCGCCCGGAAGTACTTCTTCCGGTACCCGCCGTTCAGCATCTCCTCACTGAACAGCTCGTCGAAGGGCGCCCCGGACGCGAGGACCGGCACCTCCCGGTCGTACAGCCGGTCCGCGAGCACCACGAGCCGCAGCGCCGTCGACTGGTCGGGCACCGGCCGCACGTCGGTCAGGCACACCGCCTTCACCCCGTCCGTCAGCGCCCCGTACCGGCTGGGGTGGACGCGGGCCAGGTGGTCGAGGATCGAGGGGAAGTCGTCCAGGGCGGCGCCCGGCGTGGCGTACGCGGCCTTGGTGACCTGTTCGTCCGAGTACGGCGGCGGGGCCTCGGGCAGACCGCGGTGGCGGTAGTCCTCGCCGTCGATGCGCAGCGGGCGGAAGTGCGCGGAGAGCCCCTGGATCTCGCGCAGGAAGTCGGCGGCGGCGAACCGGCCCTCACCGAGCTTGCCGGGCAGCGTGTTGGAGGTCGCGGCCAGCGCGACGCCCTCCTCGACGAGCCGGCTCAGCAGCGAGGACACCAGCACGGTGTCGCCCGGGTCGTCCAGCTCGAACTCGTCGATGCACAGCAGCCGGTGCCCGCTCAGCGTCCGCACGGTCTGCTGGAAGCCGAGCGCGCCCACCAGGTTCGTCAGCTCGACGAACGTGCCGAACGCCTTCAGCTCGGGCGCGGCCGGCGTGGCGTGCCAGAGGGAGGCGAGCAGGTGGGTCTTGCCGACCCCGTAGCCGCCGTCGAGGTACACCCCGCGCGGCCCGGACGGCCGCGCCGGCGCCTTGCGGCCGAACCACTTCCGCTTGCCCGCGCCCATCGCGTGCGCCCCGCCGAGGCCGGCGGCGAAGTCGCTCAGGACCCGGACCGCCTCGGTCTGGCTCGGCTGGTTCGGGTCGGGTACGTACGTATCGAAACGCACCGAGTCGAAGCGCGGAGGCGGCACCATCTCGGCGACCAGACGGTCGGCGGGGACGTGCGGCTCGCGGGCGCACAGGGACAGCGGGGCCGTTTCGGCTATGGGGCTGGACCCCGGCACGGCGTGGGAGGACGACACAACCGTCAAGCTTACGACCCGTGCCAGACTGCCGGACATGCGACGCCTGTTCCCTGTGACCGACCTGACAGCGGCCGAAGCCCCGGGCGAATGGAGCCTGGACGACCTCGCCGACGCCTACGCCTACCCCCGCACGGACGGCCCCTGGCTGCGCGCCAACATGGTGTCGACCCTCGACGGGGCCGCCCAGCACGACGGACGCTCCCAGCCGATCTCCTGCGAGAGCGACATGCGGATCTTCGGCACGCTGCGCGGCCTGGCCGACGTGGTGATCGCCGGTGCCGAGACCGTGCGCCAGGAGGGGTACCGCCCCGCCAGGGCACGGGACGCCTTCGCGGCGCGGCGGGCGGCGGCCGGCCAGACGCCCGCACCGGCCGTCGCGGTGGTCAGCGGCAGCCTGGACCTGGACTTCTCGCTCCCGCTCTTCGTCTCGCCGCTGGTCCCGACGCTCCTGCTGACCGGGGCGGGCGCGCCCCCGGACCGGATCGCGACGGCCCGGAAGGCGGGCGCCGAGGTGGTGATCGCGGGGGAGGGCTCGCGCGTCGACCCGGCCCGCGCCGTGCGGGAGCTGGCCGACCGGGGGCACCGGCGGCTGCTGACCGAGGGCGGGCCCCGGCTGCTCGGGCAGTTCGTGGCCGAGGACGTGCTGGACGAACTGTGCCTGACCGTCGCGCCGCTGCTCACGGCCGGGGACGCCCAGCGGATCGCGGGCGGGCCCGCGGTGGATCTGCCGAAACGATTCGCCCTGGACTCGCTGCTGGAGGAGGACGGATTCCTCTTCTCGCGGTACCGCCGGTCCTGAGACCCGGCCGTCCCCGTACGCCCCAGGGGTCTCGCGTACCCCCACCCCTGGGCGGCAATCAGCGGAATATCGCGTTCCGGTTAGCGTTCCGTGGGCAGAATGGGTCTCGCAGTCCCCGTGCGAGCGCGGGGAAGGATGGTTTCGGCAGCGACCGGCGACGGTCGCTGAAGAGAAGGGCTCTGTGGTGTTCACCAGCGTTTTGATGATCGAGAAGGCCCTCACGTCCGAGGACGTCGAGTTCGTCACCACCCTGCACGGGGAGGAGCGCACCTCCTTCGTCGTCCTCATGCAGCCGCGCGGAGACCAGGCGGACGTCCTGCTGCGGGCCATCGACGACCTGGCGATGGGCGAACTGAAGGAAGCGGCCCGCGAGAGCGAGGAGCCCGAGGGCAGGAACGCCAGGGAGTCGGCCGGACTCGCCCTCGAAGTGTCCCTGGAGGCCCTGCGCCAGGCGGGCTCCGAAGCCGTCGGACAGGTGATCGAGAGCCACCCCCTGGACAAGCTCACCTCGGTCGTCGAGGAGTCCCGGGCCGACGAGGTCATCGTGCTGACCGCGCCCCACTACGTCGAGGAGTTCTTCCACCGCGACTGGGCCTCCCGGGCCCGGCACAAGGTCGGCGTCCCGGTGCTCAAGCTCTTCGCGCACAGCGAATAGGCTGGGAGGCCCTTACCCGTACGCACCCTGGGAGAGACACGTATGGCACCCGGTATTCCTGCCGCCATGGAACGGCCGCACTTCATCGGCATCGGCGGCGCCGGAATGTCGGGCATCGCCAAGATCCTCGCCCAGCGCGGCGCCAAGGTCGCGGGCAGCGACGCCAAGGAGTCCCCCACGGCCGACGCGCTGCGCGCTCTGGGGGCGACCGTCCACATCGGGCACGCCGCCGGTCACCTGGCCGACGACGCCACCAGCGTGGTCGTCTCCAGCGCCATCCGCGCCGACAACCCGGAGCTGGTGCGCGCCGGGGAGCTGTCGATCCCCGTCGTACACCGCTCCGACGCCCTGGCCTCGCTCATGGGCGGGCTCCGCTCCATCGCGGTGGCCGGCACCCACGGCAAGACCACCACCACCTCGATGCTGGCCGTCGCCCTGAGCGAGCTGGACCTCGACCCCTCGTACGCCATCGGCGGCGACCTGGCCGGACCCGGCACCAACGCCGCGCACGGCGAGGGCGACATCTTCGTCGCCGAGGCCGACGAAAGCGACCGCAGCTTCCAGAAGTACGACCCCGACGTGGCGATCGTCCTCAACGTCGAGCTGGACCACCACGCGAACTACGCCTCGATGGACGAGATCTACGAGTCCTTCGAGACCTTCGCCGGCAAGATCGTCCCCGACGGCACCCTCGTCGTCTCCGCCGACCAGTCCGGCGCCGTCGAGCTGACCCGCCGGGTCCGCGAGACCCTGCCCGCGCTCACCGTCGTCACCTACGGCGAGTCCGGCACCGCCGACGTGCGCGTCCACAAGATCACCCCGCGCGGTCTGACCAGCGAGGTCACGGTGGTCCTCGGCGGGAAGTTCCTCACCTTCACCGTCTCCGTCCCCGGCCGCCACTACGCGCTCAACGCGGTGGCCGCCCTCGCCGCCGGCATCGCCCTCGGCATCCCCGCCCACAACCTCGCCTCGGCCCTCGGCAAGTACACCGGGGTCAAGCGCCGCCTCCAGCTCAAGGGCGAGGCGGCCGGCGTCCAGGTCATCGACAGCTACGCCCACCACCCCACCGAGATGACCGCCGACCTGGAGGCCATGCGCGGCGCCGCCACCGGTGCCCGCCTCCTCGTCGTCTTCCAGCCCCACCTGTTCTCCCGCACCCAGGAGCTCGGCACCGAGATGGGCCAGGCCCTCGCCCTCGCCGACGCCTCCGTGGTCCTGGACATCTACCCGGCCCGCGAGGACCCGGTCCCCGGCGTCACCAGCGCCCTGATCATCGACGCCGCGACCGCCGCCGGCGCCGACGTCACCGCCGTCCACGACAAGGAGCGGGTCCCCGAGGCCGTCGCGGGAATGGCGAAGCCCGGCGACCTCGTTCTCACCATGGGAGCGGGCGACGTCACCGACCTCGGCCCGCAGATCCTGGACCACCTGTCGAGCTGAAGGAGCCACCGTGGCGTACGACGTCGAGAAGCCGGACGAACAGTGGCGGGAGGAACTCACCCCCGCCGAGTACGCGGTGCTGCGCAAAGCCGGCACCGAGCCCGCGTTCGTCGGTGAGTACACGGACACCCGGACCGAGGGCGTCTACTCCTGCCGGGCCTGCGGCGCGGAGCTGTTCCGCTCCGACACCAAGTTCGAGTCGCACTGCGGCTGGCCGTCCTTCTACGACCCGAAGGACACCGACGCGGTCGAACTGATCCAGGACCGCAGCCACGGCATGGTCCGCACCGAGGTCCGCTGCACCCGCTGCGGCTCCCACCTGGGCCATGTCTTCGAGGGCGAGGGCTACCCGACCCCGACGGACCAGCGGTACTGCATCAACTCGATCTCGCTGCGCCTGACGCCGGACGCCTGATCCCCCGGGTACGGGGACCGGCGCGCCGCGTCAGTCCTCGTACGGCTCCTCCTGCCGCAGCAGCGGGTGCGCGACCCCCGGGAAGACCCGGGCCCGTACGACCGGCTCCGCCGCGCCGCCCCTGATCACCGTCTCCGCGACGCCCCAGGGGCGGCCCGGCAGGACGACGGTCAGGGTGTACGAGGCCGGGCAGCCCAGGCACTCGTAGCGGTCCACCCACGTCTCGACCTCGGTGGTGCTGCCCGGGTAGCGCGCCACGTGCCGGTGCAGCGCGTGGCAGCGCCCGCACCGCTCACCCGGCTCGCAGGTGCCGCCGCAGGGGCAGGGCACGTCCGGCGAATCGGCCGGCTGCCAGCGCTGGGTGAGGACCGCCTCGCGCGTGGCGCCCATGTCCTTCATGGCCTTGAGATTGCGGGCCGCCACGTTGTACGACTCGCCGGTCGCCGCCATCCGGTCGCGGATGACGTCCTTGCGGCCGCGGTTCGTCGTCATGTGCTGCTCCTCCTGGGGTCCACGCAGCCCGCCAGGAGGGCACACGAGATCGGTGCCCTCAACGGTACCCGGCGCCGGGAGCGCGTCGTGACGTGCGTGCGCCGGGGCGGGGCGTTGGGCGGGGCGGCCGTGGCGCCGGGGCGGGCCGTTGGCCGGGGTGGGCCGTTGGCCGGGGTGGGCCGTGCGGCCGGGGCGGGCCGTTGGGCGGGGCGTCCCCGCTCAGCCCCGCCGGACCCGCCCTGCGATGCGCCGGCCCAGGCGCCCCAGCGTGCGGCGCTCGCGGCGGTTCCAGTCGCGGAAGGCCTCCGCCCGGCCGCTGCTGCCCGAGCGCCCGACCGCCTCCTCGACCGCCGCGACCCGGTCGGCGGGAAGCTTCCGCACCACGGGGCGCAGCACCTCTTCGAGCAGCCCGGAGGCGGCCGCGCTCCAGACGGGCCCGGCGTGCGGGTGGGCCGTCCAGACCGTGAAGCAGTCCGCCGCGTACCCGGGGTCGGCCGCCAGCCGGGCCCGGACCACGTCACCGCGCGCCGCCCGCTCGTAGGCTGCGACCAGATCCGTGTCACCGCTGTGCACCACGGCGTACAGCTCCGCGTCGGGCCGCTCCGGCGCCAGCAGCCGCCCGGCCACCGCGTCGCACGCCTGCCCGAGCACGCCCGGCTCCACCGGCTCCGCCTCCGCGCGCAGCGCCCGCACCCGTTCGGCCCATTCCGGCTCCGCCGCCCCCGAGCGCACATCCCGGGCGAACTCGAGGAGCTGGAGCGCCGCGCGCACCCGGCCCCCTGTCTCCTGCGGGAAGCCGCGCAGCAGGTCGTGGGCCAGCTCCGGCGCCTCCCCGTCCCCGGCACCGGCGGCGAGTGCGGCGGCCACCAGGAGCGACCAGGTGCCGGCCGCCCGGTGCGCGTCGGAGGTCGCCGCCTCCAGCAGCAGCCGGGCCTCGGCGGGCGTCGGGGCCTCCTCGCCCCACACCAGGCCCGCCGCCGTCCGCAGCACCAGCGGTTCCGCGAACGGGGACACCCCGCCGGCCCGCGTGATCCGCTGGAGCGCCGCCACCCGGTCCTCGCCGCAGCCGGCCCTGGCCTCCGGCGCCCCGGCGCACATCCGCAGGTGCGGCAGCGCCTGTGTGCCGGTGAAGGGCAGCGGCACCAGGCTCAGCAGCCGCTCCACCCCGGCCGGGCTGTCCGGCGCGATCCGGTCCAGCGCGCCGAGCAGGGCGGTACGGACGTCGAACTGCTCGTCCATCAGCTCCAGCAGCGCCGGCGCCCAGTCGGGGGCGCCCTCCTCGCCGCCGGTCAGCAGCGCGGGGGCCAGCCGGTCCACGACCGAGGGCAGCAGCTCGGCGCAGTCCACCCCGAGCAGCCGGGCCACCCGGAGCAGCTGCACCGTACGGGCCACGTCCAGGCCGACGCCCGCGCCGCCCAGCTCGGAAAGGATCTCCGGCCCGAGGACCCCGGCGACGGCCGCGCCCTCGGGCCCGCTGAAGGCGGCACGGCCCGGCAGCTCCAGGGAGCCGTTGCCGCCGCGCACCGCCTCCGTCACCAGCATCGCGGCGAGCGGGGCGGTGGTGGTCGCGGGGGAGCGGCCGTCGAGCGCGGCGAACAGCCGCCCGGCGGCGTCGAACTCGGCGCCGGAGCGGTCGTCGACCCCGGGCGCGGTCAGCGCCTCGACCAGCTGCCGGGTCCGCTTCCCGTCCAGCGCGTACGGCCGCTCGGCGGCCCAGCCGGCCGCCGCCGCGCGCTCATCGGTGCCGAGCGGTATCCCGGCGCACAGGGCCGTCACCGCCAGCGGCCCCGCCGCGAACGGCTCCCCGGGCAGCGCGGCCGCCTCCCGGAACAGCTCCGGCGCCCGGCCGCGCCAGACCCGGGCGGCCGTCTCGGCCCACACGTCGCCCGCCCGTCCCTCCGGGCGCGGCCCGCCGCACACGTGCACGCGCAGCCCGGAGTCCGCCAGGTCCTCGGCGTCCTCGGGCAGCACCCCCACGACCTGCTGCGCGGCCTCGCGCGGGCGGCGGGTGTAGGTGGTGAAGGTCAGGCGCTCGGCGAGCCCGTCCGGCAGGGCGGTCCCGGCCAGCGCGAGCCACCGGGCGACGTCGGCGCTCTGCCGCTCGACGAGCACGACCCGCTCCGGCGCCCCGGGGCCGTGGAGGCGGCGCAGATCGGCCAGCACACCGGCGAGCCAGGGGCCGCGCGAGACGGCGAAGTCGTTGAGGGCCTCCCGCTCGCGGGCCTCGTTGACGGTCGCGGCCGGCAGTGCGGCGACCGGGTCGGGCCGCGGCCGGTCCGGTGTGGTGGAGGCCCAGCGGGCGGACCGGCAGGCGGTGAGCGGCAGCGTCCCCTCGGGGAGCCGGGTGCCGCCGGGGAGATGGACCGCGTGCGCGTGGAAGCGTACGGCGGACGAGCGGGGGGAGCGCACCGCGACGGTCCGGGCCAGCAGTCGGCTGCCGTCGGAGAGCAGGCTGAAGCTGAGCGCCTCGGGCAGGGCGCGAAGGGCGGTGTCCGTGAGCCGTTCCGGGGTGCCGCGCGGCGCCTCGTACGCCAGCAGCGGCCCCGCCTCGGTCAGCACGGACGCGGGTATCGAGGCGTCAACCACCGTGAACCGGGCGGCTGTCGGCCCGTCCTCGCCGGTTCCGTCCCCGTCCGCCGCCGAGGTGTAGTGCAACTGCGCGAGGCTCATGCGTCGGCTCTCTTCGTCCCTGCCGTGAAGATCCCCTGCCACCCGCACCCGCTCGCGCCGTGGCAGCGCCGTCCGGCAGAGCGGCGACCCCGGCGGGGAGTGCTCCGCAGTCGCTGGGGCGACGCTATCAAGGAGGCGCGCGCCCTAGGGCCTGTAGTGAGTTGTGGCGCGGCGTCGCGACGCCCGGCACGTACGCTCACGGCACGGCCGAAATGCCCAAGTAGCTCCGCTACGAGGACATCCCGACCGCACCGTGATCGCACGCACCGAACGCCGCTCCTTCTCCCGCGCCACAACTCAGTACAGGCCCTAATGACTCCGCGGCGAGAAGCGGACGGCCGCCGCGCACAAGGGAAGTTGGCCGCGCGGGTCGCGGCACCGCACAAAGGCCCCCGGCGATCCTCGGCGCATCGCGGGGGCCCTCGCCGGACTACTCGAACCGCGTCGTGTCGCCGGCCCCCCGGCGTACGATCTCCAGCTCGCCGTTGGAGAAGTCGATGACCGTCGTGGGCTCAGTGCCGCAGTCGCCCGAGTCGATGACGATGTCCACCTCGTGGTCGAGGCGCTCCTTGATCTCCCAGCCCTGGGTCAGGGGTTCGGCCTCGTCGGGCAGGAGCAGCGTGCTGGACAGCAGCGGTTCGCCCAGTTCCGCCAGGAGCGCCTGGACCACGGGGTGGTCCGGGATGCGGACGCCGACGGTCTTCTTCTTCGGGTGCAGCAGCTGGCGCGGCACCTCCTTCGTCGCCGGCAGGATGAACGTGTACTGGCCGGGCGTCGATGCCTTGACGGTACGGAACACGTCGTTGTCGATGTGCACGAACTGCCCGAGCTGCGCGAAGTTCTGACACATCAGCGTGAAGTGGTGGCGGTCGTCGAGGTGGCGGATCGCCCGGATGCGGGACAGGCCGTCCCGGCTGCCGAGCTGACACCCGAGCGCGTAGCAGGAGTCCGTCGGATACGCGACGAGCGACCCGGAGCGGATGTTCTCGGCCACGTTGGTGATGGTGCGCTGCTGGGGATTTTCGGGGTGTACGTCGAAATACTTCGCCATCCGGCGAGTCTACGGGCGGGCGGGCGGGCGGCATGCGGTGCGGCGGATTGTCCGGTCCCCGGAGGGGCAGGACAACCGGTTCGAGTGGCGGGCGCCGCTCAAACCTTTTCGGCCGCTGGTCACGGGGGCGTGAGGCCGGCCGCTCGGGTAGCGCAGGTGGTGTGCATCATGCATGTTGCATGCATCGTGCACACATTCCGTGGTATATCTGTACAGAGAGGTCGCCGTCCCGGCGGGGCAGGCGCACAGCCGTCGTAGGGAGCCGCGCGTGGACATGCCTGTGGACCGGATCGAGTTCGAGACGATGCTCCTCGGCCGGCACATGAGTCTGCTCACCTCGCGGGGCGGCGGGCGGCTCGACCGCAGCGCGTACATCCTCCTCAGCCGTATCCGGGCCCAGGGGCCGATGTCCATCGGCCAGCTGCGCGACGCCTTCGGACTGGACACCTCCACGCTGAACCGGCAGACCGCCGCGATGCTCCGGGCCGGTGTCGTCGACCGCATCCCGGACCCCGACGGCGGGATCGCCCGGAAGTTCGCCATCACGGCCGAGGGCGAACGCCGGCTCGACAAGGACCGGACGGAGAACCGGGAGGGGCTCCGGCGGGTCCTGGCCGACTGGTCCCCGGAGGAGGCCGCCCGCTTCGCGGACGACCTCGCCCGGCTCAACCGGGACATCGAGCGCCTCGACGGGCGGCCCTGGCCGCGCGACTGAGCCGTACGGCGCAAGCCCCGCACGGCGTGAAGCGGAGCTGCGGCCCCGCTTAAGAAAACCTCGATGGACCTGGGGCGCGGGGTACGGCAGATTTCTCCGTGACGGCGGAGGATGGTGCGCGGCAGCCGGTGCGAGCGCGCTGCCACGCCGTCCCTCTCATCCTTCCCCGGGCCGCAGGCTTCCTTCGGCATGCCCCCGGCCCGGGGAGTTCAACTCCGCACCAGGTACAGGGAGCCGCAGCCGTGAAGGCACTCGTGAAGCAGAAGGCCGAGCCCGGACTCTGGCTGATGGACGTCCCCGAGCCCGAGACCGGCCCCGGCGACGTACTGATCAAGGTCCTGCGCACCGGCATCTGCGGGACCGACCTGCACATCCGCAACTACGACGGCTGGGCGCAGCAGGCCATCAGCACCCCGCTCGTCCTCGGCCACGAGTTCGTCGGCGAGGTCGCCGCGATCGGCGCGGACGTCGTCGACATCGCCGTCGGCGACCTGGTCAGCGGCGAGGGCCACCTCGTGTGCGGCAAGTGCCGCAACTGCCTGGCCGGCCGCCGCCACCTCTGCCGCTCCACGCTGGGCCTCGGCGTCGGCCGCGACGGCGCCTTCGCCGAGTACGTCGCGCTGCCCGCCTCCAACGTGTGGGTGCACCGGGTCCCCGTCGACCTCGACGTCGCCGCGATCTTCGACCCGTTCGGCAACGCCGTGCACACCGCGCTGTCCTTCCCGCTGGTCGGCGAGGACGTCCTGATCACCGGCGCCGGCCCGATCGGCATCATGGCCGCCGCCGTCGCCAAGCACGCCGGCGCCCGCAACGTCGTGATCACCGACGTCAGCGAGGCCCGCCTGGAGCTGGCCCGCAAGGTCGGCGTCAGCCTGGCGCTCAACGTCGGCGAGCAGACCATCGCCGACGGCCAGAAGGAGCTGGGCCTGCGCGAGGGCTTCGACATCGGCCTGGAGATGTCCGGCCGCCCCGAGGCGATGCGCGACATGATCGCGAACATGACGCACGGCGGCCGGATCGCGATGCTCGGACTGCCCTCCGAGGAGTTCGCCGTCGACTGGGCCCGGATCGTCACCTCCATGATCACGATCAAGGGCATCTACGGCCGCGAGATGTACGAGACCTGGTACGCCATGTCCGTCCTGCTGGAGGGCGGCCTCGACCTCGCCCCCGTGATCACCGGCCGGTACGGCTACCGCGACTTCGAGGCGGCCTTCGACGACGCGGCGAGCGGACGCGGCGGCAAGGTCATCCTCGACTGGACCGTCTGACCTCCTCACCTCTTTAAGGAATCCGGCATGTTCGACTCCGTACGCGACGATCTGCGCACCACCCTCGAAGAGATCGAGGCCGCCGGGCTGCACAAGCCCGAACGCGTCATCGGCACCCCGCAGTCCGCGACCGTGGCCGTCACCGCCGGGGGCCGCCCCGGCGAGGTGCTCAACTTCTGCGCCAACAACTACCTGGGCCTCGCCGACCACCCCGAGGTGATCGCCGCCGCGCACGAGGCGCTGGACCGCTGGGGCTACGGCATGGCCTCGGTCCGCTTCATCTGCGGCACCCAGGAGGTCCACAAGGAGCTGGAGCAGCGGCTCTCCTCCTTCCTGGGCCAGGAGGACACGGTCCTCTACTCCTCCTGCTTCGACGCCAACGGCGGCGTGTTCGAGACGATCCTCGGCGCCGAGGACGCGGTCATCTCCGACGCCCTCAACCACGCCTCGATCATCGACGGCATCCGTCTGTCCAAGGCCAAGCGCTTCCGCTACGCCAACCGCGACATGGCCGACCTGGAGACCCAGCTCAAGGAGGCGTCCGGCGCCCGGCGCCGCCTGATCGTCACCGACGGCGTCTTCTCCATGGACGGCTACGTGGCGCCGCTGCGCGAGATCTGCGACCTCGCCGAGCGCTACGACGCCATGGTCATGGTCGACGACTCGCACGCCGTCGGCTTCGTCGGCGCCGGCGGCCGCGGCACGCCCGAGCTGCACGGCGTCATGGACCGCGTCGACATCATCACCGGCACCCTCGGCAAGGCCCTCGGCGGCGCGTCCGGCGGCTACGTCGCGGCCCGCGCCGAGATCGTCGCCCTGCTGCGCCAGCGCTCGCGCCCGTACCTCTTCTCCAACTCGCTCGCCCCGGTCATCGCCGCCGCCTCCCTCAAGGTCATCGACCTCCTGGAGTCCGCCGGCGACCTGCGCGAGCGGCTCAACGCCAACACCGCGCTCTTCCGTACCCGGATGACCGCGGAGGGCTTCGACATCCTGCCCGGCGACCACGCCATCGCCCCCGTCATGATCGGGGACGCGGCGAAGGCAGGCCGGATGGCGGAGCTGCTCCTGGAGCGCGGTGTGTACGTGATCGGGTTCTCGTACCCGGTCGTCCCCCAGGGCGCGGCCCGCATCCGCGTCCAGCTCTCCGCGGCGCACTCCACGGACGACGTGAACCGCGCGGTGGACGCGTTCGTCGCGGCGCGCGCCGAGCTGGAGGGCTAGGCCCCGGTCCCGGATCGGTCGCGGGGGCGGTCAGGGCGCCTCCGCGACCTGGGCCGAGGCCCCTCCGCGACCTGGGACAATAGGGCACATGATCGATGCACGGCGGCTGCGCGTCCTGCGTGCCGTGGCGGACCACGGCACGGTGACCGCCGCGGCCGCCGCCCTGTACCTGACCCCCTCCGCCGTCTCCCAGCAGCTCGCCGCCCTGGAGCAGGAGACCGGCCACCGCCTCGTCGAACGCGGCTCCCGGGGCGCCCGGCTCACCCCGGCCGGCGAGATCCTGCTCACCCACACCAACGCGGTGCTGGCCCAGCTGGAGCGGGCGGAGGCCGAGCTGGCCGCGTACGGCTCGGGCGAGGCCGGTACGGTCACGCTCGCCGCGTTCGCCACCGGCATCGGGCTCGTCGTCGCCCCCGCCATCGCCGCGCTGAGCCGGACCGCCCCTGGCATCAAGGTCCGCGTCCAGGACGCCGAGGGCGACGCCAGCGTCCCGATGGTCCTGGACCGACAGGTCGACGTCGCCGTCGCCGTCGAATACCGGGGCGCCCCCGGCGAGGACGACCGCCGCCTCACCCGCGTCCCCCTCTACTCGGAGCCGTTCGACGCGGTGCTCCCGGTTGGCCACCGGCTGGCCGGCCAGGAGCAGGTGGCCGTCGCCGAACTGGCCAAGGACGCCTGGATCGGTCCGTACCCGGGCAACCCCTGTCACGACGTGGTGGTCCTGGCCTGCGAGTACGCCGGTTTCGCCCCGAACCTCGAACACTCCTCGGACGACTTCCACGCGGTGGTCGCACTCGCCGGCGCGGACGCGGGTGTCGCCCTGGTCCCGCGCACCGCCCTGCGCGGCATGTCTCTGACCGGCGTGGTGGTCCGCCCGGTGCGGGGGGCCGCCCCCACCCGCCGCGTCTTCGCCGCCGTACGCCGGGGCGCCGAGGCCCACCCGCTGATCGCACCGGTCCTGGACGCGCTGGCGGGCGCGGCCGGCTGAGGCGGTGGCGGGAACCGAACGGGTGTATGGGGCCTACGGCGATCTGGCCCACACGGCCAGCGCGGAGGCGGAGATCAACGTCGAGCGGGACGCGCTGGGCCGCCCGCTCAGCGAGACGGTCAACGGCTGCACCGCCAGGTACGCGTTCAGACGGTGAGCACCTCACGGTCCGCGCAGTACGGTGGTGTCACCCGCGAATGCACAACGACAGGTCCAGATGGATGGGGTGCCCGGTGGAGCCGGCGAAATGGTCAGCCCCCGTTCGAAGGGTTCCTGTGATGGACGGATGGGGCGGTATCGGTATGCGGTACCGCAGCGAGGACTTCGAGGCTGACGGGGCGCTCCGCGATGTGTGCATCCTGGACGCCTCGATCACGGACTGGCGGAATCTTCTTGAGGGGCTGGAATCTACGGACTGGACCGTCCGATTCGCTTGGACGCTTTCGGAATCGAATGACGGCGTGATTCCCGATGCCGGTAGTTTGTTCGGCCGCCTGGAGAGTGAACCGGAGGAATCTGCGAGCCTGGCTGTGCAGGTGGGTGATATCTGGTTCACCTGTTACTTCTTCGACGTTGACGAGATCGAATTCACGTTTGACCCCGCCGATGTCGATGGTCCTCTGTCCTTCGCTCGTCTGGAAGCGTTTGTCCGGCACCTGGGAGACGCGACTCGCAAGGATGTTGTGGTGACGATGGAGGGGACTGATCACCGTGCCATGCCTGCGCTGATCGAGTACTCCCCGACGTGATTCCTCCTCGTGGGAGACTCCGGGCGGTACCGGGCACGGAGCGAAAGGCGTGCGATGAAGTTCGTGAAGGCGGAGTGGGACGCCGAGGTGCACGGGTTCGATCTGGACCCGAGCGCCTATCTTGGCGAGCTTCCGAAAATGCGGGACGCGTTGCCTCCTGGCGCCTGGGCCCATGCGTCCGACGCGGAGCACTACCGTATGCGCAGCAGTCGTTGCGTGAAGGACCTGGAGCTGGCGGAGATCTCCGTACCGACGGACAAGCGCGGTATCGTCGTCATCGATTTCGCCGCCAACCAGTGGAAACACGAATCCGGCCTTCGCATTCGATACTCGGGTGTATCGCACTTCTCGATCGACTACGACCAGTCGATCGACTGGATGCAGGCCGATACCGTGCTGCTCGACGAAGTCCTTCCCCGGGAGGGCGGCTGCCTGCATGAGATCGCACTGACGGATGCATCAATCACCGTTCACTGCCAGGACTTGGAGGCCGTGTGGGGTGGCACGGAGTGAGGGGCGGCGAAGCCGACTATCTGGACATTCTCTCCCAGTCCGCGGGCCCGGCCGAGTGGATCGCCCTCTCGCGCGTGTTCCTGCCCCGGTTCGTCGAGGTGCGGGGATGTGTGCTGTGGGACCGTTCATACGCCCCCGCAAATTTCCAGCTGTGGTACGACGAATTGAAGGGAGACGTCGCTTCCGTCGAGGCGACCCTCAATCAGTTCCGGCTGTGGATGTACGTCGACTTCGACGACGATCCCGCATCCCGGACGGACGCTCTCGACCTCGCCCGGGAGATCGCCCGCGCCTGGCGCCTCTCCCTCGCGGACGCCTTTCCGCACCGGGCCTTCGACGTCCGGGCGACCGAGACGGTCGACGGCCCGGTCGTCAGCTTCACGAGCCTGCCCGGCACGGGCGGCTGACGGCCGGGCTGCCGCGTCACGCCGGCTGGAGCAGGCCCCAGCGGTTGCCGTACAGGTCCTCGAAGACCGCGACCGAGCCGTAGGCCTCGTGGCGGGGCTCCTCCAGGAACCGCACCCCGGCCGCCGGTCTGCGCGCCGACGCTCGCCGCCTGGGCCTCGTCCTTGGCGCGCGCCAGCAGGAGCCCCGTGCCCTCGGTGCCCCGCGGCCGCACCACCACCCAGCGCGAGCCGTCGCCCCGGTCGGTGTCCTCGACGAGCCCGAAGCCGAGGGCGCCGGTGTAGAAGGAGAGGGCCTCGTCGTAGTGGCGCACGACCAGTTGACCAGGGCGATGTGCGGCATGGAACTCCTCGCGGTGCGGCAGGGCGGCAGGGGCACCGGTCCCCGGACGGGACACTATCCGGATCCGGCATGGACCGCGCCGACCTCGTCGTCCTGCCGGGCGAGGGAGCCCGACCGCTCGCGTGCGCACGGCCGGAAGAGGCAGGATGGGAGGGCCGTTCCGCGCCGTCAGGAGGACCCGCATGTCCAGCACCAGCCAGCCCGCGCCGTTCACCGCCGACGACTACCGGGCCCGGATGGCGCGGGCCGCCGAGACCGCCGCCGCGGCCGGGCTCGCCGGGGTGCTGGTCGCGCCGGGGCCCGACATGGTCTACCTGACCGGCTACGCACCGCCCGCGGACACCGAACGCCTCACGCTCCTCGTCCTCGCGGCGGGCCAGGACCCCGTGCTGGTCGTCCCGACGCTGGAGGCCCCGGACGCGGCGAAGGCGGTCGGCGCCCCCGCCATGACCCTGCGGGACTGGACGGACGGCAAGGACCCGTACGACGTCACCGCGCCGCTGCTCGACGCACGGGGCAGGTTCGGGATCAGCGACAACGCCTGGGCGATGCACCTGCTCGGCCTCCAGCAGCGGCTGCCCGACACCTCGTACGCCTCGCTCACCCAGGCCCTGCCGATGCTGCGCGCGGTGAAGGACGCCCACGAGCTGGCGCGGATCGCCGCCGCCGGAGCCGCCGCCGACGCCACGTACGAGGAGATCCTCAAGGTCCGCTTCTCCGGCCGCAGGGAGACCGAGGTCGCCGCCGACCTGGCCCGGCTGCTCACCGAGCACGGGCACTCCCAGGTGGACTTCACCGTCGTCGGCTCCGGCCCCAACGGCGCCAACCCGCACCACGAGGCGGGGGAACGCACCATCGAGCACGGCGACATGGTCGTCCTCGACTTCGGCGGCCTCAAGCACGGCTACGGCTCCGACACCTCCCGCACCGTCCACGTCGGCGAGCCCACCGCCGAGGAGCAGCGGGTCCACGACATCGTGCGCGAGGCGCAGCAGGCGGGGTGCGCGGCGGTGCGCCCCGGCGTCTCCTGCCAGGAGGTCGACCGGGCCGCCCGCGCCGTCATCACCGAGTTCGGCTACGGCGACCGCTTCATCCACCGCACCGGCCACGGCATCGGCGTCACCACCCACGAGCCGCCGTACATGATCGAGGGCGAGGAGCAGCCGCTGGTGCCCGGCATGTGCTTCTCGGTGGAGCCCGGCATCTATCTGCCGGGCCGCTTCGGCGTCCGCATCGAGGACATCGTGACCGTCACCGAGGACGGCGGGCGCCGGCTCAACGCCACCGCCCGGGAACTCGCGATCGTGGAGTAGGAGCTGGCCGGCGGTCAGTCGTCGGCCAGCACCACGCAGGACTCCGGCGGCAGGTGCAGCATCCCGTCCGGTCCCGGCGGGTCCACCGGCAGCCACGCGGCCAGCACCCGCCCCGGACCGCCCCGGTGCCGCCCGTTGCCCAGCGGGATCGCGGCCGGCTTCCCGTCGAGGTTGACCGCGATCCGCAGATCGCCCCGGCGCACCGCGAGCCAGCGCGCCCCGTCGTCGTACGCGGCCTTCACGCTCGCCAGGTCCGGGTCGCGCAGGTCCGGCAGGGTGCGGCGCAGGGCGATCAGCTCGCGGTACCAGGCGTACAGCCGGGCGTGCGGCTCGCGGTGGAGCTCGTCCCAGTCCAGGCAGGAGCGGGCCCGGGTGGCGGGGTCCTGCGGGTCGGGGATGTCCTCCTCCGCCCACCCGTGCGCCCCGAACTCCCGCCGCCTGCCCGTGCGTACGGCCTCCGCCAGCTCCGGATCGGTGTGGTCGGTGAAGAACTGCCACGGGGTGCGGGCGCCCCACTCCTCACCCATGAACAGCATCGGTGTGAACGGGCCGGTCAGTACGAGCGCCGCCGCGCAGGCCGCCAGCCCGGGGGAGAGGGAGGCGGCGAGCCGGTCGCCGAGCGCCCGGTTGCCGATCTGGTCGTGGGTCTGGGCGTAGCCGACGAAGCGGTGGGCCGCGCCGCGGGTCACGTCTACGGGGCGGCCGTGCGTACGGCCCCGGAAGCTGGAGTACGTGCCGTCGTGGAAGAAGGCGCTCGTCATCGTCTTGGCGAGGCCGGCCAGCGGGGCGGCCGCGAAGTCCGCGTAGTAGCCCTGGTCCTCACCGGTCAGCGCGGTGTGCAGGCAGTGGTGGAAGTCGTCGTTCCACTGGGCGTGCAGCCCGAGCCCGCCCTCCGCGCGCGGGGTCGTCGTACGCGGGTCGCACAGGTCTGACTCGGCGATCAGCGGCAGTGGGCGCCCCAGCTCCGCCGAGAGCGCGTCGGCCGCGGCGGACAGCTCCTCCAGGAACGTCAGCGCCCGGGTGTCGGCCAGCGCGTGCACCGCGTCGAGCCGCAGACCGTCCAGCCGGTAGTCCCGCAGCCAGGCGAGCGCGCTGCCCAGCAGGAACGCCCGCACCTCGTCGGAGCCCGGCGCGTCCAGATTGACCGCCGCGCCCCACGGGGTGTGGTGCGTCTCGGTGAAGTACGGGCCGAACGCGGGGAGGTAGTTGCCCGACGGGCCCAGATGGTTGTGGACCACGTCCAGGACGACGGCGAGCCCCAGGCCGTGCGCCGTGTCGACAAAGCGCTTGAGTCCCCCGGGGCCGCCGTACGGCTCGTGCACGGCCCACAGCGACACCCCCTCGTACCCCCAGCCGTGCACCCCGGGGAACGGGCACACCGGCATCAGCGAGACATGGGTGACACCCAGCTCCTCCAGGTGGCCGAGGCGGGCCGCCGCCGCGTCGAACGTGCCCTCGTCGGTGAACGTGCCGATGTGCAGCTCGTACAGGACCGCGCCCGGCAGGTCCCGCCCCGCCCACTCCGAGCGCCAGGTGTAGGCGTCGTGGTCGACGACCGCCGACTCGCCGTCGGGGCCCTCCGGCTGGCGGCGCGAGCGCGGGTCGGGGCGTACCGGTCCGCCGTCTAGGGCGAAGCCGTACCGGTCGCCGTCCACGGCCTCCGCCTCGGCGGTCCACCAGCCGGTCCGGTCCGGATCGGGCTCCATCGGCAGTGACTCGTCCCTCAGCCGCAGGACGGCCGATCCCGCGTCCGGTGCCCATACCTCGAACAACATGCGGCGCTCCCTCGCTTCCGGGGCCGTCCACCCCGGCCCATGGTCGGCACACGATGCGATCTCCGGCCGATGACACTCTGGATCGAGTCCGACACCGGCGATTAAGGTCTGGAACTGATCACTGCCCTGTCGGGTTCTGTCCTACGCACCCCTCCTACGGCTGTGGAGGCCGAGATGACCGTGCCGCTCTTCCCGCCCGGATTCCTCTGGGGAGCCTCCGCCTCCGCGTTCCAGACCGAGGGCGCCGCCGACACCGACGGCAAGGGCCCCTCCGGCTGGGACGCCTTCGCCGCACAGCCCGGGCGCATCAAGGACGGCACCGACACCGGCCGGGGGACCGGGTTCCACCGGCACTACCGCGAGGACGTCGCGCTGCTCGCCGGACTCGGCGCCGACGCCTTCCGGTTCTCGGTGAGCTGGCCGCGCGTCGTCCCCGGCGGCAGCGGACCGGTCAACCCGCAGGGGCTCGACTTCTACGACCGGCTCGTCGACGAACTCTGCGCCCACGGCATCACGCCCGCGCCCACCCTCTACCACTGGGACACCCCGCTCCAGCTGGACGAGGCAGGCGGCTGGCTCAACCGGGACACCGCCTACCGCTTCGCCGAGTACGCGGGCATCGTCGCCGAACGCCTCGCCGACCGCGTCCCCATGTGGATCACCGTCAATGAGCCCGCCGAAGTCACTCTCCTGGGCTACGCGCTGGGCGAGCACGCCCCCGGCCGCACCCTCCTGTTCGACGCACTGCCCGCCGCACACCACCAGCTCCTCGCCCACGGCCTGGCCGTACGCGCGCTGCGCGCGGCTGGCGCCGGCAACATCGGCATCGCCGTGTCCCACTCACCGGTCTGGCCGGCGGGGGAGTCCGACGAGGACCGCTTCGCCGCCGAGCTGTACGACACCCTCACCAACCGGCTCTTCGCGGACCCGCTGCTCACCGGCCGCTACCCCGACGAGAACTTCGCGGCCCTGATGCCGGGCCCCGTCGAGGACGACCTGCGGACGATCGCCGCCCCGCTCGACTGGTACGGCGTCAACTACTACAACCCGACCCGCGTCGGCGCCCCCGCACCGGAGGCCCTCGACAGCTTCGCCGGCTTCGGCATGCCCGAGGGCCTGCCCTTCGGCATCCGGGAGATCGAGGGCTACGAGAAGACCGACTTCGGCTGGCCCGTCGTCCCGGACGGACTGCGCGAGACCCTCGTACAGCTGCGGGAGCGGTACGGGGACCTGCTCCCGCCCGTCTACATCACGGAGAACGGCTGCGCGGTCGACGAGCCCGCCGAGGACACCCGCCGGATCGCCTTCCTCGACGGCCACCTGAGGGCGCTGAGGGAGGCGATCGACGCGGGTGTCGACGTACGCGGCTACTTCACCTGGTCGCTCACCGACAACATCGAGTGGACCGAGGGCGTCGCCAAGCGCTTCGGCCTCGTCCACATCGACTACGAGACCCTGCGCCGCACCCCGAAGGCGTCCTACGCCTGGTACCGGGACGTCATCAAGGCGCAGCGCACGAGCGGCAACTGAGGAGGCGTCAGTCGTCCCACACCATGTCGAAGGAGCGCTCGAAGTTGATGTAGCCCAGCCGCGCGAACGCCTTCGCCATCGGCACGTTGCCGAGGTCCGTCGAGGCCCGGACGCGCACCACGTCCTCCTGCCCGGCCAGCACCCGCGTGCCCTCGGCGAGGATGTCGTCGATGTAGCCGTGGCCGCGGTGGGCGGGCAGCACCCCGATGTACGCGATGATCGGGTTGTAGCTGTTGCGGGCCGGGATCACGAAGCCCACGGGCTCCCCGTCCGGGAGTTCGGCCACCCGCCACCACTCCCGGGGCGTCGTGTACCCGGCGAACTCCTCGTCGTAGTGCTTCTCGGCGGCCTCGCGCGCCGAGAGGCCGGACGCGAGGTCCTGCTGCCCGTGGGCGTCGAGGGTGCCCTCCATCACCGGTGTCATCAGCGCGAGCAGGTCCTCGCGCCCGGTGACCGGCCGGAACCGCAGCCGGCCGCTCGCGGCGGGCACCGGTGTGCCCGGGCGCCACTCCAGGCGCAGCCGCTCCACGAGCATCCGGGCGCCGGTGCGCTCCATGACCCGCACGCGGGCCTCGACGGCCTCGCGGACGGCCGGGTCCTCGCGCCAGTCGGCCGGCACGAAGCGCCCGTACTCGGGGCGCGGCGTCCTGGCCGGTACGACGGCGGCGGTCGCCGTCTCGACGAGCCGCAGCCCCGCCTCCTCGCGCTCGGCGAGGGGCAGGGTGTCGTCGAGGTCGAAGACGTCGAGCAGCAGCGGCGCCTCGCCGTCCCTGCTCCACCACGCGATCCGCGCCACCACCCGCTCACCGCGCAGCGCCACCCACATCCACTCGGGGCGGCGGCGGCCGGTGGCCAGGTCGTCCGCCAGTTCGTGGTCGAGGACATACGGCAGTTCGAGGAAGAGCTCCAGCTCCTCGGGGCCGTTGAGCGGACGTATGGACAGATCGAGCTGTGCGTCGGGCACTGAACTCCCAGGTTGTACGGGCACGCCAGGGCGATCGCCGGGCGGCAGCGGCAGACCCTAGCAACGTTCCGGAACCGCCGCCCCTGGATATCCGCAGCGGTCCGGAGCAGGCCGCGCGCAGGTCCCGCGCAGGTCAGGAGGGGCGGAAAGGCAGGGTTGTCCTGGACACTTCGGGGCGCTCGGACCGACAATCGGCATGTGACGTCCCCGTTCGAGTTCCACACGCCCACCGCGCGCCTGTCCGACGCGCAGCGCGACCGTGTTCTCGGTGTGCTCAGGGAGGGCGCGGCCCAGGGCAAGCTCTCCCAGGACACCTTCATGCAACGCATGGAGGTGGCGCTGACGACCAGCCGTCCCGATGAGCTGGAAGCCCTCACCAAGGACCTGGAGCGCGAAGGCCGCTGGTCCCGGGGGCTGTTGCGCGTCGTGGGCGGGGTCTCCGGCTTCCCCGAGCGGGTCCGCAGGGCGTGGCGGGCGGAGCGGCTGCCGAAGCTGCTGCTGCCGGCCCCCAGCCCGAGCCCCCTGCTCATCGGCCGCGACCCGGGCAACGGACTGCGCCTCACCCACGAGACCGTCTCCCGGATGCACGCGGAGCTGACCGCGCACGGCGGCAGCTGGCTGCTGCGCGACCTCGGCTCGACCAACGGCACCTGCGTCAACGGGCAGCGTGTCACCGGCACGGTCCCGGTGCGCGAGGGGGACCAGGTGAGCTTCGGCCGCATGATGTTCCGGCTGTCCGCCCCCGCGATCCGGCCGCCCCTCTGACGCCGCCGGTCACGCCTGCTGGTGGAGTCCCCGGCCCGCCAGGGTGAGGAAGGACTCGCCGACCGCCTCGGAGAGCGTCGGGTGCGGGTGGATGTGCTGGGCCACGTCGAAGGGCTCCGCGTCCCAGCCGATGATCAGCTGGGACTCGGCGATCATCTCCGAGACGTGCGGCCCGACCAGGTGCACCCCGAGCACCCGTCCGTCCCGTTCGGCGACCACCTTCACCATGCCGCCCTGCCCGTGCACCATGCCCTTCGCTACGGCGGTCAGCGGCATGGTGTTGACCACCACGTCGTGGCCCGCGTCGCGCGCGGCGGCCTCGGAGAGCCCCACCGCGGCCGTCTGCGGCGCCGAGTACGTGACCCGGGGCACCGCGTCGTAGTCCACCGGCGCGGACCGCCGCCCCGCCAGGGTCTCCGCCACCAGCAGCCCCTCCGCGAACGAGGCGTGGGCGAGCCCGAGGGACGGCGGCGGCAGCAGATCGCCCACCACGTGGACGCCCGGCACCGGGGTCTCCAGCCGCGACCAGTCCGCCGGCGCCACGAACCCCCGCCCGTCGGTGGCCAGTCCGGCGGCGGCGAGCCCGAGCCCGTCCGTTACCGGGACCCGGCCCACCGCCACCAGCAGCCGTTGCGCCTCCACCGTCCGGGTCTCACCGCGCGGGGTGCGGAGCGTCGCCAGGACCCCGTCGTCGAGCACCACCGCCTCCAGCAGCCGGGTGCCCGCCCGCACGTCGATGCCCCGCTTCTTCAGCCCCCGGGTCAGATGGCGCGACACGTCCGCGTCCTCCAGCGGCACCAACCGGTCCGCCGCCTCCACCAGGGTCACCCGCGCCCCCATCGACCGGTGCAGCGAGGCGTACTCCACCCCGATCGCCCCGCCGCCCAGCACCAGCACCGAATCCGGCAGACCGGGCGCGAACAGCGCGTCGTCACTGGTCACCACCCGCCGCCCGTCCGCCGCCAGGCCCGGCAGCATCCGGGGCCGCGACCCCGTCGCCAGCACGATCCCGCGCCGGGCGGCCACCTCCCCGTACCCCTCGACGCGTACCCCGCGCGGCCCGGTCAACTCGGCGCTCCCCGCCACCACGTCCACGTTCGCGTGCGCCAAGTGCGCCTGTACGCCCCGGTGGTTGCGGGACACGATGTCGTCGCGGGTGGCGACCAGCGCCGGCCAGTCCACCGACTCCAGGACCGCCTTCACGCCCCACCGCTCACGGGCCTCCGCGATGCCGTCGACGAGTTCCGCGGCGTGCAGCATCGCCTTGCTGGGGATGCAGCCCCGGTGCAGACAGGTCCCGCCCACCTTGTCGCGCTCCGCGAGGACCACGCTCAGCCCGAGCCCGGCCGCCCGCAGCGCCGTCGAATAACCCCCGGTCCCGCCGCCGATGACGACGACGTCCGCTTCCCCCACCCGCTGCTCCTGTGTCATGGCTCCCACCCTCCGCCCGGTCCTTGCCATGAGTCCAAGGCAATGTTTGTGTGGCTTCCATGCACAGTGCTCATGACGGGGAGGTGCGATGAGCCTGCGGCAGATGGAGTACTTCGTCACGGTGGCCGAGGAGTCCTCCTTCACCCGGGCCGCCGAACACCTCCATGTCACCCAGCCGGCGCTCTCCCACCAGATCAAGGCCCTGGAACGGGCCGTCGGCGGGCCCCTCCTCGAACGGCTGCCGCGCGGCGTGCGCCTCACCCCGATGGGCCGTGCCTTCCTGCCCCACGCCGAACGCTCCGTCCGCAGCGCCGCCCAGGCCCGCCGCGCCGCGCGCGCCGCCGCCGGCGCGCAGGGCGGCGAGCTGCACATCGCCACCGTCCACGCCATCGCCGTCGGCATACTCCCCGACGTCTTCGCCCGCTGGCGCGCCGCCCACCCCGGGGTCGGTCTCGTCCTGCACGAGTACGCCACCACCGAGGCGCTGGAGGACCGGATCGAACGCGGCACCGCCGACCTCGCCGTCGGCCCGCCGCCCGCCGGCTGGAGCGGCCCGGTCGTGCCCATCGGCGCGGAGGACATCGTCATCGTCGTCCCCTTCGACGACCCCCTCGCCGGCCGGGCCTCCGTCCGCCTCCAGGAACTCGCCGACCGGTTCTGGGTGCGCTGCGCCATGGAGGCCGTCGTCGAGGGGCGCCCCTTCCTCGACTGGGCCTGCGCCCGGGCCGGATTCGTCCCCCGTACGGCGGTGCGCACCGAGCACACCTCGACGGCGGTGCGCATGGCGGCGGCCGGTGTGGGCGTCGCCACCGCCCCCGCCCACGTCGTACGGGGAGCGGTCGGCGAGGACTGCGCCCTGCTCACCGTGGACCCGCCCTGGCGGCGCGAGCTCGCCGTCTTCTCGCGCGTCGCGCTCACCGGTGCGGCCGCCGCGTTCACCGACCTGCTCGCCGACGTCCGGCGCGGCGCCGAGGCGGCCCCCGTGTCACCCGGACGGCCGCGCGCCGACTGCGACGCGCCCGTTCAGGTGATGCCCTGAGAGGGACCGCGCCGCGCACCGGCGCACCGACGTGACCGGGGGAACGCCATGCAGGCCGACGCGCCCCGAGACATACCGGCCCCGACCACCTCGCCCGAGCCCCGGGCCCCCGCCACCCGGTCCGCGCGATCCCGCCGGACCGGCCGGCCCTCCACCGGCCCCAGCCTGCTGGCACGCGGCGCCGCCCGGGACCCGTACCGCTTCTACCGGATGCTGCGCGAGCAGTACCCGCTCAGCTACGACGCGCCCCTCGGCGCCTGGCTGATCAGCCGGTACGACGACGTCACCGCCGCCCTCACCGACCCCCGGTTCACCGGCTTCCCGCACGACGGGGCGCCGAGGGGCGGCCCCGCACCGATCGGCCTGTGCCACGGCAGCCCGCGCTGCCTGCCCACCGACCGCTACACCGTGGTGACCGGCACCGTCCCCGCCGGCCTCGCCGAGCGCGTGGAACGCACCGCCTACGTGCTGGCCCGGCGCATCGCCCGCCGCCCCCGCGCCGACCTCGTCGAGGAGTTCTGCCGCTGGCTGCCCGCCGCGTCCGGCGCGGACCCGGACGGCGGGGAGGGAGCGGGCGGCCCTGCCGCCGCGGACGGCCCCTGCCTCCGGGACACCGCCCTGCGCCGCACCGCGCTCGCCTCGCTCCTCGCCAACCTGCTGGACGACCCCGACCTGCTGGCCGCCCTGCGCATCGAACCCGCGCTCACCGGCCGGGCCTGGACGGAGTCGCTGCGCCACGATCCGCCGGTCCAGGTCGTCCTGCGCCGCACGGTCGCCGAAGTCACCCTCAGCGGCGGCACGCTCCCCGCTCGGGCGCCCGTCGCCTGCCTCGTCGGGGCCGCCGCGCGGGACCCGCAACGGTTCGCCGCCCCGGACGTCTTCGACCCGTTCCGCCCGGACCAGGACCGCACGCTGACCGGTCCGCCGGGCTGCCCGGCCGTGGCGCTCAGCCGCCTGGAGGCCGAACAGGGGCTGCGCGCCCTGCTCGACGCGATGCCCCGCCTCCGCTGGGAGGGGGGCTTCCGTCCGGCCGCCACGGGCCTGCTGACGAGGGGCCCGCGCTCCCTCCTCGTCCGGCCGGGCTGAGCCCTCACCCCCGTACGAGCAACGCCACCGGCCGCTCCGCGAACAGTTCCGCCACCTCGGCCGTGCCGCCCGTGAACTCGCGGCCGGGTGTGAGGAGGTCCCGCCACACCCCGTCGTCGGGCAGGGCGAGCCGCGTCCCGCGCCAGCCGCCGGACTCCGCGAGCCGCAGGGACAGCCGGGTCACCGCCGTGACCACCTCGCCCGAGCGGCAGAACGCCAGGCAGTGCGCCGCCGCCGGGCCCGAGGCGCGCAGCGGGGCGTACGTGCCGGACTCGCCGAACACCGCGGGCCGCTCCCGCCGCAGCCGCAGCGCCGCGGCGGTCAGCTCCGCCTTCTCGTCGGCGGGCGCGTCCGGCGACGGCTCCCGGAACGGCCGCCGGTTGTCCGGGTCGACCAGCGCCAGATACGCGCGCTCGGTGCCCTGGTAGAGATCCGGCACCCCGGGCATCGTCAGGTGCACCAGCGCCGCGCCCAGGGACTGCGCCCGTACATGGGTGGCGAGCGGGGCGGCGAACTCCTCCACGAGGGACCGCACGGGCCCGGTGTCAGCGGCGGGCCCGGCGGCGATGAAGTCCGACGCCATCCGCTCGTACACCGGATCGGGCTCCGTCCAGCTCGTGGACAGGCCCGACTCGCGCACCGCCTTCAGCAGCGCCGGCTCCAGCCGGGCCGCCCGCTCCTCCGCCGGAATCCCCGCGCAGCCGACCGCCGTCTGCCACGCCTGCCAGGCCAGCTGCGGATCGGGCGCGGCCTGGGCGGACCGGGCGAGCCCCGCCACCAGACCCGCCCACCGCCCCGGGCACTGCGACAGCACCGCGATGCCCGCCCGCACATCGGCGCTGCGCTTCGTGTCATGCGTCGTCAGGGCCGTCCCGGTGGCGGGCCAGTCGCGGGCGAGCCGGGTGCAGAAGGCGTGGAAGTCCTCCGGTTCGACCGCCGGGTGCCCAGGGTCGCCGCCCACCTCGTTCGCCGAGATCAGCGGCAGGTAGCGGTAGTACGCCGTGTCCTCGACCGCCTTCGCCCGCAACGCGGACGACGTCTGGGCGAACCGCGCACAGAACGCCGCCCGGTCGGAGCCGCCACCCAGCCGACCCAGCGCCAGGTCCCGCACCACGTCGACGGCCGAGGCCTCCTCCCGTACCGCGAACACCGCCTTGGCGTCGCTCACCGCCGTCGCGTCGAGCGTCGCCCCGGCCGCCTCGGAGCAGGGGCCGCCCGCCGTCACGTACGGGCGGTAGACCGGGACGCGGACCAGCAGCTCGCGCACGGCGGTGCGCAGCGCCCAGGGGGCGTGGTCGCGCAGGGCGGGGTCCCCGGCGCAGATGCGGGAGGCCAGCCGGGTCAGCAGCTCGGTCTCCGCCGCCAGTTCATGGGTGACGACGCGGTACGCGGCCCGGCGCACGGTCGCCGTCCAGTAGCCGCCCCGGTCGCCGGCCGGGGACGCGGCCTCGCGGTAGTGGCCCAGCAGCTCGGCGGCGCCCCGGGGGTCGGTGAAGAGTCCGTCGATCCGGTACAGCGCGTCGTACCCCGTGGTCCCGGCCACCGCCCAGCCGGCCGGCAGCTGCTCGGAGCCGGTGAGGATCTTCTCCACCACCGTCCAGACCCCGCCGCTCTCCTCGGAGAGCCGCGACAGATAGCCGGCCGGGTCGGCGAGGCCGTCCGGGTGGTCGATCCGCAGGCCGTCCACCACGCCGGCGCGTACCAGTTCGAGGATCTTGCCGTGGGTGGCGGCGAAGACCTCCGGGTCCTCCACCCGCACGCCGATCAGGTCCGAGATGGTGAAGAACCGCCGGTAGTTCAGCTCGGTGCGGGCCAGCCGCCACCAGCCGAGCCGGTAGTGCTGGGCGTCCAGCAGCTCCGGCAGCGGAAGGTGGGCGGTGCCGGCCCGGAGCGGGAACTCCTGCTCGCCGTAACGCAGCACCTCGCCGTCGACCCGCATCCCGTCCATCTCGTCGCCGATCCGGCCGCCCAGCACCGGCAGCAGCATCCGGCCGTCGCCGGCCGCCCAGTCGATGTCGAACCAGCGGGCGTACGGGGACTCCGGGCCCTCGCGCAGCACCTCGCGCAGGGCGTGGTTGTGCCGGGGGTCGGCCGCCATGTGGTTGGGCACGATGTCCAGGACCAGGCCGAGCCCGTGCTCGCGGGCCGTGTGCGCCAGCCGCCGCAGCCCGTCCTCGCCGCCCAGCTCGGCCCGGACCCGGCCGTGGTCGGTGACGTCGTAGCCGTGCCGGGAGCCCGGCACGGCCTCCAGGACCGGGGAGAGATGCAGATGGGAGACGCCGAGCGAGGCGAGATACGGCACGGCGTCCTCGGCGGCCCGGAACGGGAACTCCGGCTGGAGCTGCAGCCGGTACGTGGCGGTAGGCGTCATGGGAACCTTCGTACCCACATCCGGGCCGCCTGTGTCACCCCGCCCGGAACAAGGCCACGACGGGGTGACACGGGCGGCCCGGCCGGCCCGGTCAGGCGGGCCGCTGCAGCACCACCATGCTGCGCCCCACGAGCGTCACCCGTTCGCCCGCCGCCACTTTCGGCCCCGCCCCGGTCAGCACCCCGGCCGGGCGGGCGGTGTCCACCACGGCGTGCCACTGCCGGCCGTGGTTGACGGGCACCGCGAACTGAAGGGTCTCGGCGCTCGCGTTGAACATCAGCAGGAACGAGTCGTCGGAGATCCGCTCCCCGCGCGGCCCCGGCTCCGAGATGGCGTGACCGTTCAGGAACACCGTCAGGGCCTTGGCGTGGGCGGCCTGCCAGTCCCGCTGGGTCATCTCCTTGCCCTGGGGGGTGAACCAGGCGATGTCCGAGAGCTCGTCGTGCGTGCCCTCCACCGGGCGGCCGTGGAAGAACCGGCGGCGGCGGAAGACCGGGTGGTCGCGGCGCAGCCACACCATCGCCCGGGTGAACTCGAGGAGGCTCATGCCCGCCGCCTCGCCGTCCGGCTCCTCGTCCTCCTCCTCGTCCTCGCCGTCGGCGCCCAGCGCGGCGGCGGGCTCGGGCCAGTGCACCCAGGACAGCTCGTTGTCCTGGCAGTAGGCGTTGTTGTTGCCCTGCTGGGTGCGGCCGAACTCGTCGCCGTGGCTGAGCATGGGCACGCCCTGCGACAGCATCAGCGTGGCGATGAAGTTGCGCATCTGGCGCTCGCGCAGCTCCAGCACCTCGGGTGCGTCGGTCTCGCCCTCGGCGCCGCAGTTCCAGGACCGGTTGTGGCTCTCGCCGTCCCGGTTGCCCTCGCCGTTGGCGTCGTTGTGCTTGTCGTTGTACGAGACCAGGTCGTGCAGGGTGAAGCCGTCGTGGCAGGTGGTGAAGTTGATCGAGGCCAGGGGGCGCCGCCCGTCATCCTGGTACAGGTCCGACGAACCGGTCAGCCGTCCGGCGAACTCCGCGAGGGTCCGCGGCTCGCCCCGCCACAGGTCGCGGACCGTGTCCCGGTACTTGCCGTTCCACTCGGTCCACAGCGGCGGGAAGTTCCCCACCTGGTAGCCGCCCTCGCCCACGTCCCACGGTTCGGCGATCAGCTTCACCTGGCTGACCACCGGGTCCTGCTGCACCAGGTCGAAGAACGACGACAGCCGGTCCACCTCGTGGAACTGGCGCGCCAGCGTGGCCGCCAGGTCGAAGCGGAAGCCGTCCACATGCATCTCGGTCACCCAGTACCGCAACGAGTCCATGATCATCTGGAGCACGTGCGGCGAGCGCATGAGCAGGGAGTTGCCGGTCCCCGTGGTGTCCATGTAGTAGCGCTGGTCGTCGGTCAGCCGGTAGTACGAGGCGTTGTCCAGTCCCCGGAAGGACAGCGTGGGCCCCAGGTGGTTGCCCTCGGCGGTGTGGTTGTAGACCACGTCGAGGATCACCTCGATGCCCGCCTGGTGCAGGGCGCGCACGGCCTGCTTGAACTCCAGGACCTGCTCGCCCCGGTCGCCCCAGGAGGCGTAGGCGTTGTGCGGGGCGAAGAACCCGATCGTGTTGTAACCCCAGTAGTTGGCGAGCCCCGCGTCCGCCAGCCGGTGGTCCTGCACGAACTGGTGCACCGGCATCAGTTCGATCGCCGTGACGCCCAGCTCCGTCAGGTGGGCGATGATCTCCGGATGCGCCAGCCCGGCGTACGTGCCGCGCAGCTCCTTGGGCAGCCCCGGATGGAGCATCGTCAGGCCCTTCACATGGGCCTCGTAGATCACCGTGCGGTGGTAGTCCGTACGGGGGCGCCGGTCGTCGCCCCAGTCGAAGTACGGGTTCACCACGACCGAGGACATCGTGTGCGGGGCGGAGTCGAGGTCGTTGCGCGCGTCCGGCTTCCCGAAGGGGTAGCCGTACACCTCCTCGCCCCACTTGATCCGCCCGGAGACCGCGCGCGCGTACGGGTCGAGGAGCAGCTTGGCGGAGTTGCACCGGATGCCCCGCTCCGGTTCGTACGGGCCGTGCACCCGGAATCCGTAGCGCTGACCGGGCATCACTCCGGGCAGATACGCGTGCCGGACGAAGGCATCGGTCTCTCTCAGCTCCACCGCCGTCTCGGAACCGTCGTCGTGCAGCAGGCACAACTCGATTCGGTGGGCGGCCTCCGAGAAGACCGCGAAGTTGGTCCCGGCGCCGTCGTACGTGGCACCGAGCGGGTACGCCTGTCCCGGCCACACCTGCATGGATTCGACTCTTCCAGTTCTGCCGCGGTCGCCTGGGGAACTACGGGGCCGCCTGGGGGCCCCGGCCCAGATCTTCCCCGAAAGAGCCCCCCTTACCTAGGACGTCGGCCGGTCGGTCAACCTCGTGCCTCTCCGTGTCGCCCGGAACCGGCCTCCGATCGCACCCGGTCCACGGCTGTCCGGTTCACGGTCCTCGCTGGGGTGTTTAATCACTATGAATCCGCTCACTCCCGTCGAACCCGGCGACCGGAACAGGTTTGATTCCATGGGGAGTTGGTAAAGGAGCCTGCGCATCCGGCTGCACCGGCTCCCGCTCCCGGAGTACCCTTCCTTGATCGTTGGTGGGGGAGTGGAAGGCGGTGCGTGGGTGAGCTCGGGAGGGTTCGAGCTGCCCCCTGGTGACGCGGCTCACGAGGGGGACGTGGCCGAGGTCCCGCCCGGGGCGGTCTCGCTGGCGCAGCCCCTGGAGATCGGCGCGGAACTGGACTGGGGTGCCGACGCCTGGAGCGAGGTGCGCACGCGCGCACAGCGGGCCGGGCGCGCCTATATCTGGCTGAATCTCGTCGAACAGCGGCTGCGCGCCGTGGTCGCGGCGGTGCTCCGGCCGATCTACGAACCCGTGCACGGCGAGGACTGGGTGGTGGCCGCGGCCGGGCCCGCCGGCCAGGAGTGGGTGCAGCGCGCCGTCGCCGTGCGCGAGGTCTCCCGCCGCAAGGGCTATCTGCTCGACCCGGCCGACGACAACGTCCTCAGCTTCCTCACGCTGCCCCAGCTCCGCGAGCTGATGGTCCAGCACTGGCCCTGCTTCGAGCCGTACTTCGACGACCGCCGCGATGTCGAACTGGCACTCGACGAGCTGGAGGTCGCGCGCAACGTCGTCTCCCGCAACCGCGCCCTCAACGAGGCGGTACTCGCCCAGGCGGAGCGGGCCTCGGCCCGGCTCCTGGAGATGCTGGGCAGCGGGGCGGCCGTGCCCTCCGCCGACCGGCTCCCGGTCGACGCCGTCGAGGAGCTGGTGGGCGACCGGTACGCGGACGTGGTCTCCGTCCACTCCGACCGGGTGCGCCTCCAGCGCCAGCTGCCCGCCGAGGACCTCTTCGGCGACGCGCGCCGGCTGGACGCGATCGGGATAGGGCTCAACCTGCTGGTGCAGAACTTCTCCGGACGCCGCCTCATCCGGCTCGCCGAGTCGGGCTGCCGGATCCGGCTGCTCTTCATCAACCCGGCCAGCAGCGCGGTCAAGCGCCGGGAACGGGAGCTCGGGCTCAAGAAGGGCGAGCTGAGCCGGTCCGTGGAGATGAACATCCTGCACATGCGGCGGGTGCGCTCCAAGCTCCGCGACCCGGGCGCCTTCGAGATCCACGTCTTCGACGAGACCCCGCGCTTCACGGCCTACCTGGTGGACGGCGACGGGGCCGACGCGGTCGGCGTCGTGCAGACCTATCTGCGGCGGGCGCGCGGCATGGAGGCGCCGGTGCTGGTGCTGCGCGGCGGCGGGCGTGCGGTGGTACGGGCGGGGCAGGGGTACGAGCACGGGCTGTTCGAGACCTACCGCGAGGAGTTCGAGTCCGTGTGGACGGACTCCCGGCCGGTCTCCTGACGGCGTTGTCAGTGGCCCGTGCGAGGGTGGTCGTCATCCGGGGGAGCACCACGAAGGAGGTACGGGATGAGCTGGCACCGGCACGCGCTGGTCGGCTTCGATCTGGAGACGACGGGGACTGACCCGCTGGAGGCCCGGATCGTGACGGCCGCGGTGATCGCCGTGGACGGCCGGGACGGCGAGCCGGTGGCCCGGCACAGCTGGCTGGCCGACCCGGGCATCCGCATCCCCGCCCAGGCCTCCGCGATCCACGGCATCAGCAGCGAGCGCGCGGCCGCCGAGGGCCGGCCGGCCCGTGAGGTCGCCGACGAGATCGCCGACATACTGGCCGGGTACTGGCGCCGGGGCACGCCCGTCGTGGCGTACAACGCGGCCTTCGACCTCACCCTGCTCACCGCCGAGTTGCACCGCCACGGGCTGCCCTCGCTCGCCGACCGGCTGGGCGGCGCGCCCGTCGGCCCCGTCATCGACCCGTACACCATCGACCGGGCCGTCGACCGCTACCGCAAGGGCAAGCGCAACCTGGAGGCGGTCTGCGTCGAGTACGGCGTGGTCCACGGCGGAGCCCACGACGCGACGGCGGACGCGCTGGCCGCGGTCCGCGTGGCGTACGCGATAGCCGCCCGCCACCGCGTCGTCGCCGAACTCCCGGCGGAGCAACTGCACGAACGCCAGATCGCCTGGTACGCGGAGTGGGCCGCGGACTTCCAGCAGTTCCTCCGCCGCAAGGGCACGGCGGACGCGGTGGTGGACGGCCAGTGGCCGGTGCGGGAGCCGGTGCGCACGACCGCCTGAATGCGGCTGTCACGCCCGTCCGTGTGTTGTCCTCAATCGCCGGACGGGCTTGAATTTCGGCCCGTATTCCCGCCGCGGGAGGACACGGGTGGCGGCAAAATCAAGCCCGTCCGGCGATTGAGGACAAACGCTGGACCGGCACGCCGGGGGCACCCCAGCCGACTCAGAACGGATACCACCGCACCGAAGGGTCCCCGTCCCGCAGGGACGCCACCCTGCGCCGGAACTCCGCAAGGGCCCGCCCGTTCACGGGCGCATGCTGCGCCACCCACGCACAGCTCGCCGTCTCCCGCGCCCCCCGCAGCACCCCGCAGCCGTCCCACTCGCGCACGTCCCACCCGTACGCCCCGGTGAACGCGTCATAGGCCTCGGCCGCCAGGCCGTACCGGTCACGGGACAGTGCGAGGACCACCAGATCGTGCTCGCGCAGGTCCGAGGAGAAGGTCTCCAGGTCCACCAGGACCGGCCCGTCCGGGCCGACATGGACGTTGCGCGCCAGCGCGTCGCCGTGGATCGGGCCGGGCGGCAGATGCGGGACCAGCGCCGCTGCCGCAGCCGCGAAGCCGTCGCGGCGCTCGCGCAGATACGCCGCGTCGGCCGGATCGATCGCGTCGCCCGCCAGCCGCAGCCACCGCTCGACGCCGCCCAGCAGCTCCCGGCGCGGCAGCGCGAAGCCCTCCGGCGTGGGCAGCGCGTGCACGGCGGACAGCAGCGGGGCCAGATCGCGCGGCTCGGCGGGCCGCACCGCCTCGGGCAGCCGGTGCCATACGGTCACCGGATGACCCCCGACCAGCCGGGCCCCGCCCTCGGCCGCCCGCACGGCGGGGACGCCGGAGGCGGCGAGCCACCGGGCGACGGCCACCTCGCGCTCGGCCCGTTCCAGCAGCTCGGGGTGGCGCACGGCGTCCCGGCCGACCTTGACGACGAGGTCGCCGACGGTGAACACCGCGTTCTCGCCGAGCGCGAGCAGCTCCGCCCCGCCGGAGAACCCGGCGGCGGCCAGCACCTCGCGCGCTTCCATCTCGTTCATGGTCCGATTTTCGCATCCGTGCAGGTTGCCTTGACGAACCGGCGGCCCGTCAGCACGATGACGGAGGCCACCTCAGCGGCCAGAACGGCAAGTAGCCGGTCGAACGACGCAAAGGGGGCCCAGGGCCTTTCGTTTGGATCATGCCGGGCTCGCGGGCTCTGGTGCCGCACCTCGCGGCGTTGTCGTCAATCACCAACGCTCCGCGTTACCTCAATCCTCCGCCTTGCGATGCACGGCACCAGAGCCCGCTCCCTGATCCGGCCTGACCCAAACGAAAGGCCCTACGCATGACATTGGCGAGTGCAACCGTGCGGTCCGGGCGCCATGGGCCGCCCGGCAAGCGCACCGACGGCCGGCTGGACCGGGGTGCCGGCACCTGGTTCCTGGTGCTGCCGGCTCTCATCCCGATCCTGATCCTGAGCGTCGGCCCGCTGCTCTACGGCATCGCGCTGGCCTTCACCGACGCCCAGTCCGGCCGCACGCGCTCCACCCAGTGGGCCGGCACTCTGAACTTCCAGGACCTGCTGCATGACGGGCTGTTCTGGGAGTCGTTCCGGATCGGTCTGGTGTGGGCGGTGGGCGTCACCGTCCCGCAGTTCGTGCTCGCCCTCGGCCTGGCGCTGCTGCTCAACGAGAACCTGCGGATGCGCTGGCTGGCCCGCGCCCTGGCGATCATCCCGTGGGCGATGCCCGAGGTCGTCGTCGGCATCATGTGGCGGCTGGTCTACAGCCCGGACGCCGGCATCCTCAACGAGACCATCCGCGACCTGGGGCTCGGGGACGGCCGGGACTGGCTGACCGGGCTCGCCACCGCGCTGCCCGCGGTGATCGTCGTCGGCGTCTGGTCCGGGATGCCGCAGACCACGGTCGCCCTGCTGGCCGGGCTGCAGAACACCCCGCACGAACTCCACGAGGCCGCCGCGCTGGACGGGGCGGGCGCCTGGCGCCGGTTCAGGACGGTGACCTGGCCCGCCATCAGACCGGTCGCCCTGTCCATCACCGCGCTCAACTTCATCTGGAACTTCAACTCCTTCGCCCTGGTCTACGTCCTGACCAACGGCGGCCCCGGCGGGCGGACCCGGCTGCCGATGCTGTTCGCGTACGAGGAGGCTTTCCGCTACGGGCAGTTCGGCTACGCCGCCGCGATGGGCTGTGTGATGGTCGCGGTGATCTCCGTGATCCTCGCCGTGTATCTCGCCGGCCGGCTCAGGGGAGGCGACGACCGATGAGCATGCGTACCAAACGGTCCGTGCGCGCCGGGCAGTACGTGGCGCTGCTGTGCTACCTGGTCTTCCTCGCGTTCCCGTTCCTGTGGCTGATCTCCACCGCCTTCAAGCCCGCGCCCGAGCTGGGCTCCCTGCACCCGACCTGGATCCCGCAGCACCCGACGCTGGACAACTTCCGGCAGGCGTTCGACGAGCAGCCGCTGCTGCGGGCCACCGCCAACTCGCTGATCGCCGCGCTCTCGGCCGGGCTGATCGCTGTCCTGATCGCCACCCCGATGGCCTATGTGATGGCCCGCCACCGGACCCGGCTCGCCACGGCCGCCACCGGCTGGGTGGTGGTCAGCCAGGCGTTCCCCTTCGTCCTGCTGATCATTCCGCTCTTCCTGGTCCTGAAGAACCTGCACCTGATCAACACCCTCTGGGGCCTGATCATGGTCTACGTGGTGTGGGCCCTGCCCTTCGCGCTGTGGATGCTCGTCGGATACGTACGGGCCGTGCCGCGCGAGCTGGAGGACGCGGCGGCGGTCGACGGGGCCGGGCGGCTGCGGACGCTGGTCTCGGTCACCGCCCCGCTGCTGGCCCCCGGGATCGTCGCCACGGCGCTCTTCGCGTTCATCACCGCGTGGAACGAGTTCTTCTTCGCCCTCGTCCTCCTCAAGACCCCGGAGAAGCAGACCTTGCCCGTCGTACTGACGCACTTCCTCGGCGCGGAGGGCGCCAGCGACCTCGGGCCGCTCGCCGCCGCCGCGTTCCTCGCCACCCTTCCCTCGCTCGTCCTGTTCGCCGTGATCCAGCGGCGGATCACCGGCGGCATGCTGGCCGGGGCGGTGAAGAACTGATGCGCGCGCTGGTACGTACGGCGGCTGCGGCGGCCACCGCGCTGGCCCTGCTGCTCACCGGCTGCGGCGGGGGCGATGACGGCGACACGGACGGGAGGATCACGCTCCGCTTCCAGTCGCTGGCCTGGCAGAAGGAGTCCGTCGACATCAACAAGCAGCTGGTGAAGGAGTGGAACGCGGCCCACCCCGACATCCGCGTCGAGTACGTCCAGGGCAGCTGGGACAGCGTGCACGACCAGCTCCTCACCTCCTTCGAGGGCGGTGAGGCGCCGGACGTCATCCACGACGCGTCCGACGACCTCGCCGACTTCGCGTACGGCGGCTACCTCGCCGACCTGCGCCCGCTCCTGCCGAAGGGGCTCACCGACGCCATCCCCGGCAACATCTGGGAGACGGCCACCTTCGACGGCGGGGTCTACGGAGTGCCGTTCCTCCAGGAGCCCCGGGTCCTGATCGCCAACACCAAGATCCTGAAGGCATCCGGCGTCCGCATCCCGACCCCCGGGAAGCCGTGGAGCTGGCCGGAGTTCCGGAAGGTGACGAAGGAGCTGACAGGGGAGGGCCGGTACGGGGTCGCCTGGCCGCTCAAGGAGCCCGTCTCCGTCACCCTCAACCTCGGCCTCTCGGCGGGCGGCGAGCTGTTCCACCGGGGCGCCGACGGCAAGGTGACCGTCGCGATGGGGGAGGGCGACCAGGTGGTCCCGGGCACCATCCACGACCAGGTCAACACCGACCACAGCGCCGCCCGCACCGCTCTCGGCATGGGCGGCGGCGACACCCTGCCCGGCCTCTTCGGCGGCAAGTACGCGATGGTGCCGCTCGGGTTCTCGTACCGCCAGCAGGTCGTCGAGCAGGCGCCGAAGGGGTTCGAGTGGACGGTGCTCCCCGCCCCGGCCGGCCGGGACGGGTCGGCCCAGGGGGTGAGCCCGCAGACCCTGTCCGTCGCGGAGGAAAGCCCGCACAAGAAGGAGGCCGTCCGCTTCATCGACTTCCTGCTCAAGCCCGCCAACATGGTCCGCCTGGCGAAGGGGGACTGGATGCTGCCCACCGGCACCGAGGCGCTGGCCGACCCCTCGCTGCACACCGCGGACCTGGGCTGGGCGACGGGCGCCGCGCTCGCCGGGTCGCTGCGGTCCGCCCCGGCGCAGTCGGTGCGCGGCTACCCCGAGTGGAAGGACAAGGTGGCGACCCCCGCGCTCCAGGAGTACTACAGCGGGGCGATCGACGCGGCCGAGCTGAAGAAGCGTCTGGTGACCGACGGCAACCGGGTCCTGGCCCGCTACCAGCGCTGAACGGCGTGTGCCCTCCTCCCGGCGGTCCGGGAGGAGGGCACACGTACGGCGGGGGTCAGACGCCGACCCGCTCCGGCTCCTCGCCGCCGCGCGCCGGTGCGGGCAGGGCCGGCTCGTCGTCGTACGACTCGTCGTGCGTCATGTCGGGCAGCCAGCCCAGCCACTTCGGGAAGTACCAGTTGCGCTCGCCCAGCAGGGCCATGACGGCCGGCAGCAGCACCCCGCGGATGATCGTCGCGTCGATCAGCACGGCCGCCGCGAGGCCGACGCCCATCTGCTTCATGGACTGCATCGACAGCGTGCCGAAGATCGCGAACACGGCGACCATGATCACGGCCGCGCTGGTCACCACACCGGCCGTGGTGACCACCCCGTGGGCGATGGCGTCCCGGGTCGTACGGCCCTGGAGGCGGGCCTCACGGATACGGGAGACCACGAACACGTGGTAGTCCATCGAGAGCCCGAAGAGGATCACGAAGAGGAACAGCGGCAGCCAGGAGATGATCGCGCCGACGCCCTCCGCGCCCACCAGCGAGGCGCCCCAGCCGTGCTGGAAGACCGCGGTCAGGATGCCGTAGGCGGCGCCCACCGAGAGCAGGTTGAGGACGATCGAGGTGACCGCGACCGTCAGCGACCGGAAGCAGAGCAGCATCAGCAGGAAGGCGAAGACGACCACGAAGGCGAAGACCGGTACGACCGAGCCCACGATCTGGTCGTTGAAGTCCTTCGAACCGGCGACCTGCCCGGTGATCGGCGCCTCGACCCCCGCGACCTTGCCGAACGTCGCCGGACGCACGGTGTCGCGCAGCAGGTCCAGGCTCTTCTCGGCCTTCTCCTGGTCCGAACCGCCGACCAGCGGTACGTCGATGACCGCGACGTTCTCCGCGTCGTGCGTCACGATGTCGACCGGGCCCTTCGAAGCGCCCGAGGAGACGGCCTGCCGGCGGAACTCCTCCAACGCCCGGCGCACCGGCGCGGCACCGATGTCGTCGGCCTTCACCACGACCTGCGCCGGGTCGGCGCCCCCGGGGAACGCCTCGTTCAGCCGGTCGTAGGTCCGCACGATCGGCAGCGAGTCGCCGAACTCCTGGTCCAGGGTGAGGTTCTGGGTGTGCATGCCGAGCGCGGGCAGCGCGATCGCGGCGAGCGCGCCGGCGGCGACCACGAGCGCGGTCCACGGGCGGCGCAGCACGGCGGTGAGCACCGCGCGCCAGATCCGGCTCTCGCCGTCGGCGCCGCCCCGCTCCGAGCGCTTCCGGCGGTTCAGGAACGGCACCCGGCCCTTCTCGACCCGCTCACCGAGCAGCGAGAGGAGCGCGGGCAGCACGGTGACCGAGCCGACCATGGCGACCGCGACGACCATCAGCGAGGCCAGGCCCATCGCCTCGAACTCGGCGATGCCGGTGAAGAGCATGCCCGCCATCGCCACGCAGACCGTCACACCGGAGACGACGATGGCGCGTCCGCTGGTCGCGGCGGCGATCATCAGCGCGGTCCGGGGGTCCCGGCCCTTGGCCCGCTCCTCGCGCTCGCGGCGCAGGTAGAACAGGCAGTAGTCGACGCCGACGGCCAGACCGACCAGCAGCATCACGGAGTTGGCGGTGTCGCTCATCGGCTGGAGGTGGCTCACCACGCCCATCAGGCCCATGGTCGCGATGATCGCGGTGAGCGCGAGGGCGACCGGGAGGAGTGCGGCGACCAGCGCGCCGAAGGCGATGAGCAGGATGCCGAGCGCGACCGGCACGGCGGAGAACTCGGCCCGCTGGAAGTCGCTGCCGAACGCGTCGTCGAACGTCTTGCCCATGCTGGCGCCGCCGATCTCCTCGATGAGCAGCTCCTTGTGCGCGCCGTCCACCTCGGCGACGGCGTCCAGCACGGGCGCGACGCGCTCGCTCGCCGTCTCCGGGTCGCCCCGCATCTCGAACTGCACCAGCGCGCTGTGCCCGTCGGCCGAGATGGACTCGGTGGTGTACGGCGAGGTGACGGCGGTGACCTCACCGGTGGCCTGCACGGCCCCGATCACGTCCTTGACCGCCGCGCGGAACTCCGGCGAACCGGCCACGGCCCCGTCCTCGCCCTCCGAATGGATGAGCACGGTCTCGCCGGCCGGGTCCTTGAGCCCCGCGTCCTCGATGATCTGCACGGCCCGGCCCACCTCGCCGGACATCTGGTCGCTCTCCTTGACGTCGACCCGGCCCGCCGCGGAGCCGAGGCCCATCGCCAGGACGACGAACAGCACCCAGACCGCCACCGCCGCCCAGCGGTGCCGGGCGCTCCAGCCGCCCGCCCGGGCCGCGATGCCCCGTACCCGCGGCTCCCGCGTCCGCGCCGCATCCACTCTCCCCATGACGGGCTTGCCCCCTTGTGCCCGGCACCGGCCCACCGCCGCCGCCTCCCGCATTCGAAAGTAGGCGCGGCGTAAAGCCATCTCGTCATGCTGTCTGCCGAGGCGGGAGCCGGGGGTCTCCGACCTGGGGACGGTGCTTGCCCCCCAGAAGGAGGAACGAAGCCCCTTACACGTAAAGGTGGTTGGCGCATCGGGGAGCAGGTGCGGGCGTCTTGTGACGAAAGATTGACGACTGCGTCAGAGGTGCATGAAGGCCTTGAACTGCGCGCGTCAATCGGTCAGGGTTTCGAGCCAACCCCCGGAGATCTTCCGGCCGGGGGCCAATCCCCCCACAAAGAATGACGAGGAGACCCCTCTTCATGGCCATTCACAAGCGCGCACACCGGTTCAAGCTGACCGCTTCCATCACCGCGGTGGCGGCTGCCGCCGGCGTGACCCTGATGGGCAGCCCGTTCGCGGGAGCGACGCCCGCCCCCGCGACGGGCAAGATCTACGGCGCCGACGCGGCGACCGCGGTCTCGGGCAGCTACATCGTGATGCTGGACCAGAAGGCGGACAAGGCGGAGCTCGCCAAGGAGTACGGCGGCAAGCTGAAGCGCAACTACAGCTCCGCCATCAACGGCTTCTCCGCCAGCGGCCTCTCGGAGACCGAGGCCAAGCGGCTCGCCGCCGACCCGGCCGTCTCCAAGGTCGTCCAGAACAAGAAGTTCCACATCGACGCCACCCAGGACAACCCGCCGTCCTGGGGCCTGGACCGCATCGACCAGACGGGGACCGCGGGCGACAACGCGTACACCTACCCGGACAGCGCCGGCGAGGGCGTCACCGCGTACGTCATCGACACCGGTGTCCGCACCACCCACGAGGAGTTCGGCGGCAGGGCCAGTTCCGGCTTCGACGCCGTGGACAACGACGACAGCGCCGACGACGGCAACGGCCACGGCACCCACGTGGCCGGCACCATAGCCGGGTCGACGTACGGCGTCGCCAAGAAGGCCAAGGTCGTCGCCGTCCGCGTCCTGGACGACTCCGGCTCCGGCACCACCGAGCAGGTCGTCGCCGGCATCGACTGGGTCACCGAGAACCACCAGGGCCCGTCCGTCGCCAACATGAGCCTCGGCGGCGGGGCGGACGAGGCGCTCGACGCGGCCGTCCAGAAGGCCATCGCCTCCGGCGTCACCTTCGCGGTCGCCGCCGGCAACGAGTCGAGCGACGCCGGCGAGGGCTCGCCCTCCCGCGTCCCCGAGGCCATCACGGTCGCCTCGTCCACCGTGGACGACGAGCAGTCGTCGTTCTCCAACTACGGCTCGGTCGTGGACATCTACGCCCCGGGCTCCGACATCACCTCGTCCTGGAACGACAGCGACACCGGCTCCAACACCATCTCCGGTACGTCGATGGCGACCCCGCACGTCGTCGGCGCCGCCGCCGTCTACCTGGCCGGACACCCGGACGCCACCCCGGCCGAGGTCGCCACGGCCCTGACCGACGGCGCCACCCCGGACGCCATCGGCAACGCCACCGCGGGCACCGCGAACAAGCTGCTGAAGATCGTCGAGTAACAGCGCCACCCACCGGCGGCCACCGCGCTCTCCCCCACGGGGCGCGGCGGCCGCACGGTGCGTGTCTGCCGTCCTGGGGCCTGTAGTGAACGCCGCTCCTTCTCCCGCGCCACAACTCAATACAGGCCCTAGGCTTGCCCCATGACGACCGATACGGGCGGGAGACGGGGATGACCGGGCCGGCGCCGGGCGTGGCCGCGGCCATCGAGGGGGAGCTCCGGCTCATGGACCCCCTGGTCCGGGCCTCCGCCGGCCTCCTCGACCAGGTGCTGCACCCCGACTACCAGGAGGTGGACAGCACCGGCCGCCACTGGGACCGGTCCATGATCATCGACCTGCTCGTCTCGGGCCTGGCCCCTTGGCCGGGACGGCTCACCGCCTCCGGGATGAGCGGCGTCCACCTCGCCGACGAGCTCGTCCACCTCACCTTCGACACCGAGGTCAACGGCAGGCGCGCCCACCACAGTTCGCTCTGGCGCCGCACCGCGGTGGGCTGGCTGCTCTACTACCACCAGGCCACGCCGTTCGAGGCCGCGCCCGCCGAGCCCGCGCCCGGGTACTGAGCCCCCGGCGTCAGCCCCGGGGCGCCCGCCGGGCCCGGGCCGCCCACCGGCCGTCCGTCCGGCTGATCCGCACCGGGTGCCCGAAGCACTCGCTGACCCGGTCCGTGGTCAGCACCTCGTCCGCCCCGCCCGAGGCCAGGCACCGCCCACCGCGCAGCAGCATCGCGTGCGTGGTCGACGCGGGCAGCTCCTCCAGATGATGGGTGACCAGCACGGTCGCCAGCTCCGGGTGCTCCTCGCGCAACGCGTCCAGGCTGTCCAGCAGCTGCTCCCGGGCGGCCAGGTCGAGGCCGGTCGCCGGCTCGTCGAGCAGCAGCAGCCGGGGCTCCGGCATCAGGGCGCGGGCGATCAGCGTCCGGCCGCGCTCGCCCTGCGACAGCGCCGGCCAGCGCGAGCCCGTCTTGCCGCCCATGCCCAGCATCTTCAGCAGCCGCTCCGCCCGCTCCCGCTGCCCCGGACCCGGCGACCAGCGCGGCACCGGCTCGACCGAATTCGTCAGACCGGTCAGCACCACCTCGCTCACCGTCAGCGGGGAACGCAGCGGATGGCGCGGATTGACATGGCCGAGGAGCGTCCGCAGCTCCCGCAGATCCACCCGCCCCAGCGTGCGGCCCAGCACCTCGACCGAACCACGGGTGGGATGCGTGACCGCCCCGAGCAGCCCGAGCAGCGTGCTCTTGCCCGCCCCGTTGGCCCCGAGCAGCGCCCAGTGCTCCCCGCCGCGCACGGTGAGCGAGACCGAGTCGAGCAGGACGTTCCCGTCGCGTACGAGGCAGACCCCGTCGGCCCGGATGACCGGGACCGGGGCCGTGACGGCGGCGGGGGACAGGGGTGCGGTGGTGGTCACGTGCGGCTGCTCCTTCGTACGGGCGCGAGCGGCTTCCTGCGCACCGGAAAGCCTATCCGTGCCCCGTACACGCTCCTCGTCCGGCACCTGTCGCCTTTCTTCAATACCGGCCGCACGCCCGTGCCTACGTTGGGGTGCATGAAGACCGAGCACGCCCACATGACCGAATGCGCCGCCGAGGCCGCCCGTGTGGCCCGGGGCGTCAGCGCCCGACAGCTGGAGGCGACCGCCACCCCCTGCGCGGACTGGGACGTCCGCACCCTCATCAACCACTGGGTGCTCTACACCTCGCACGGCATGGAGCACCGCGCCCTGCGCACGGAGCTCCCCGAGGCGCTCGTCGCCCGCGACTTCACCACCGACGCCGACTGGGCCGAGCGGTACGCGGCCCAGCTCGACCGGGCCGTCGCCGCCTGGTCCGACCCGTCCGCCTGGGAGGGCACCATCGGGGAGGGCGAGTCCGCGTCCCCCGCCGCCGGCACCGCCGCGATGCTCGTCGAGGAGATCGCGCTGCACGGCTGGGACGTGGCCCGCGCCACCGGCCAGGAGTTCCGGGTCTCCGACGGTGCCGCCGCCTACGTCCTGGACAACGTCGAGAAGACCGCCGCGCTCTACCGCCAGTACGAGGGGTTCACCGACGAGGTGGCCGTCCCCGGCGCCACCGGATTCACCCGCGCGCTTGCCCTGAGCGGACGCGACCCGCAGTGGAGCGCGTCCTGAGAATGGCCCAGGCCACGGGGCGCCGAATGGCCCGGGGGAGTGCGCCACCGGCTGGCTAGGCTCGTCCCATGACCACACACCGAGCCCCGGAACAGGGCAGGCCCGTCGTCGACTTCTACTTCGACCCGGCCTGCCCGTTCGCCTGGATCACCTCACGCTGGATGCTGGAGGTGGAGCAGCACCGCGACATCGAGCTCCGCTTCCACGTCATGAGCCTCTACCTCCACAACATCGGCAACGAACTCCCCGACTGGTACCGGGACCTCGTCGACCGGTCGATCGGCCCCGTCCGGGTGGCGGCGGCGGCCGCCGAGGAGCGCGGCGAAGAGGTCCTGCGCGACCTGTACACGGCCCTCGGCAGCCGGATCCACCAGCAGAAGAACGAGGACTTCGACGAGGTGGCCGCCCAGTCCCTCGCGGAGCTGGACCTGCCCGCCCACCTCGCGGAGGCCGCGCACACCGAGGCGTACGACGAGGCCGTGCGGCGCAGCCACGAGGCGGGCCAGGACCCGGAGGCGGGCGGCTACGTCGGTACGCCCACGATCCACGTCGACGGGACCGTGTGGTTCGGGCCGGTGCTACGGGCGATCCCGCGCGGCGAGGAGGCGGCCCGGCTGTTCGACAGCTTCCGGGTGCTCGCCGGCCACGCCGACTTCTTCGAGCTCAAGCGCACCCGCACGGGCGGCATCGACGTCGGCTGAGCGGATCCGGGCGCGCCGCTCGCCTCAGGCGCTGACCGCGACCGGCAGTGACGCGGTCGCGTTCGCCTCGTCGTACCGGTCCAGCAGCAGCCGGGCCAGCTCCGGGGCCGGGCCCAGCACCCCGGCCAGCACCTCCGCGCCGGCCTCGGCCGCCCCCGCCGCGATGCGGTCCGGGAGGCGGCCGGGCGCGATCACGTACGGGGCGACCGCCACGCGGCGCACGCCCTCGGCGCGCAGGGCCCGAACCGCGTCCTCGGTGCGGGGAAGGGATGCGGAGGCGAACGCAGGCCGCACGGAACACCAACCGGTGTGCCGCAGCTCCCGCGCGATTTCAGCGATCACTGCGATCGCCTCCGGGTCTGATGAGCCCGCCGAGGCCAGGACGAGCCCGGTCGAGCTTCGGTCGCCGGGGCGGACCCCGGCCTCGTACAGCCGCCGTTCCAGCGCGGCGTTCAGCAGCGGCGACGGGCCGAGCACCTCGGCCTGCCGCACCCGCAGCCGGGGCAGCGCCGCGCGCGCCTCGCGCAGCACCGCCGGGATGTCCGACTTCGCGTGGAACGCCCGGGTGAGCAGCAGCGGCAGCGCCACCACCTCGGGCGCGCCCTCGGCGGCCAGCCGTTCCAGGACCCGCGGCACCGAGGGCGCGTTGAAGTCCAGGAAGGCCGTCTCCACCCGGAGCCCCGGCCGCAGCGCCCCCGCCCGCGCGGTCAGCGCGTGCACGGTCGCGGCGTGCCGGGGGTCACGGCTGCCGTGGGCGATGACGAGGAGGACCGGAGAGGACATGGGCGCTCAGTTCCTGACGAGGAGACCGCGGCTGCGCAGCACCCACCGCTCCAGCGGACTGAAGATGAGCAGGTCGATGGCGATGCCGACGAACAGGATCAGGATGATGGCGAGGAAGATCCCCGGCATGTCCGCGTTGTTGCGCCCGTTCTCCAGCAGCTGGCCGAGCCCGAGACCGAGGTCCGGGGACGAGGCGATGATCTCGGCGGCCATCAGGGAACGCCAGGAGAACGCCCAGCCCTGCTTGAGGCCCGCCAGATAGCCCGGCAGGGCGGCCGGCATCACGATCAGCCAGGTCCCGCGCAGCCCCGTCGCGCCCAGCGTGCGACCGGCCCGCAGGAAGAGCGGGGGCACCTGGTCGACGCCCGAGACGAGGCCGTTGGCGATCGAGGGCACCGCGCCGAGCAGGATGACCGCGAACATCATCGAGTCGTTCAGCCCGAGCCAGATCACCGCCGGCGCCACCCAGGCCACCGAGGGCAGGGACTGCAGCCCGGACAGGACCGGGCCGATCGCGGCCCGGACGAACTTCACCCGGGCCACGAGCAGACCCAGCGGCGTACCGATCGCCACGGACAGCAGGAAGCCGAGCAGACCGCGCGAGATGCTGGTCCACACCACCTCCAGCAGCGTCCCCTGAAGCCACATGTCGTGGGCGCTGTCCCAGACGGCGGACGGCGAGGGCAGCTTGTAGTCCTCGGTGACCTCGCCCCAGACGAGCAGCTGCCAGACGACCACGACCAGGGCCACCGCGACCAGCGGGGGCAGGACCTTGCGCAGCAGGACCTCGCGCACCGGGGTGCGCTGCACGTGCACCGCGTCCAGGGCGTCCAGACCGGCTTCGAGGCCGGCCAGATCGTCCGGCTTCCCGCCGGACCCCGCCTCGTCCGACTTGATGTCAGTGCTGGCCATGACGGCGGATCTCCCCACGCAGTTGTTCGGTGATCTCGACGGACAGTTCCGCGACGGCGGTGTCCTCGATACGGCGCGGCTGCTCGATGTCGACCGTCCACTCGCGGGCGACACGGCCGGGGCGGGACGAGAGCAGCACCACGCGTTCGGCGAGGCGCACGGCCTCGCGGACGTTGTGCGTGACGAACAGGACCGAGACGTTGGTCTCGCGCCAGATCCGGGTCAGCTCGTCGTGCAGCACATCACGGGTGATGGCGTCGAGCGCCGCGAACGGCTCGTCCATCAGCAGCAGTTGGCTGTCCTGGGCGAGCGCGCGGGCCATCGCCACGCGCTGCCGCATACCGCCGGACAGCTCGTGCACCCGCTTGCCGTACGCCCCGCCCAGGCGCACCAGCTCCAGCAGGCGCTCCGCCTCCGCGCGGCGCTGCGACTTCGGCATCCCGCGCAGGCGCAGGGCCAGTTCGATGTTCTTGCCCGCGGTCAGCCACGGGAACAGGGCGTGCTCCTGGAACATCAGCGCCGGCCGGCCGCCGGGGGTCTCGATGGTCCCCCCGGTCGGCCGGTCCAGGCCGGCCACCAGGTTGAGCAGCGTCGACTTGCCGCACCCGGAGGCTCCCAGGAGGGTGACGAACTCGCCCGGGGCGACATCGAGACTGATGTCGTCCAGGACCAGCTGCGTTCCCGCGGGCCCGGCGAAGGACTTCGAGACATGCGCGATACGAGCGGCGTGCCCGACCGAGACACGGTCCTCGGCCTTGGTGAGGGTGTTCGCCATGGTCGTCACCTCCTGGGAGTCTTCGGGCGGCTGGTTACTTGACGCCGAGGCCGGCGTCGTCGGCCTCGGGCTTGCCCGCGGCCTTGAGGATCTTGTTCAGCGGCTTCAGGTCGTAGATGCCCTTGAGGTCGGGCTTCTCCAGCAGACCGGCCTTGACCGCGTGCTGGGCCTGCGCGTCGAGCGTGGCGGCCAGCGGGTCGTCGGTGATCCGGATCGACTTCCAGGCGGGGTCGACGACCTCGGCCGGCAGCTCCTTGCCGGTGAGCTTCTTCAGCGCGGCGTTGGCGGAGGCCTTCGCCTTGTCCGGGTTGGCGTTGATCCAGGCGTTGGTCCTCACCGAGCCGCGCAGCACCGCGTCGACGACGTCCGGGTGTTCCGTGAGGAACTTCTGCGACACGATGATGTTGGTGATCACGAACTTGTCGTCCGGCCACAGCGTCGACTCGTCCAGCAGTTCCTCCGCGCCCTCGGCGACCAGCTTGGAGGCAGTCGGCTCGGGGACCCAGGCGCCGTCGATGGAACCGGACCTGTAGGCGTCCGGGGTCACCTTGTTGTCCGTACGGACGACGGAGACGTCGCCCTTGCCGCTCTGGGCGTCGACCTTCCAGCCCTTCTCGGAGATCCAGTTGAGGAACGCCACGTCCTGGGTGTTGCCGAGCTGCGGGGTCGCGATCTTCTTGCCCTTGAGGTCGTCCAGGGTCTTGATCTTCTTCGGGTTCACGACGAGCTTCACACCGCCGGACGCGGAGCCGCCGATGATCCGCAGGTTCTTGCCCTCGGACTTGGTGTAGCCGTTGATGGACGGCGAGGGACCGATGAAGCCGATGTCGATCGAGTTGGCGTTCAGCGCCTCGATCTCGGACGGGCCGGCGTTGAAGGTGGCGGTCTTGAGCTGGGTGCCGCCCAACTCCTTCTGGAAGAGACCCTCCTGGTCGCCCACGAGCGCGGTGGCGTGCGTGAGGTTCGGGAAGTACCCGATGCGCACGGTGTCGGCGGAGAGCTTCTCGCCGTGTGCGGCGTTCGCCTTGTCGTCGTCCGTGGCCTGGGAGCCGTAGCCGCAGGCGGTCAGTACCACGGCCAGCAGGGGCAGGGCGGCGACGGCGGCGGCGCTGCGGCGCAGCGTGGTACGGGGGGCAGGCACGGGAGGTCTTCCTCTCGGAGGCCCGGTGCTCACGCCCCTCGTGCGTACGGGGGCGCGGCCGGGAAGTCGGCAGGTCTTCGTCGGAACAGGCGGTGCGTGCGGTGCTGTCGGGCGCGCAGGCAGTGCGCGTACGTCATCGCGCACATCGCCCGACACCGCCCTGCCCACTGCCGAGGGCGCCGCTGCCGACGCGGCCGCCCTCCTTGGCGAAGGTCGAGAAGAAGTCGGTGCTCATCAGAAGTCCCACTCCGCGTCGTCGTCCGCGGCCGGCGGCTCCTCGGCGGCGAACGAGGCGCCCGCCATGCCCGCCGACAGCGTGGTGCCGTCCGCCGGGTCGATCAGCAGGAAGGAGCCGGTGCGGCGCGAGTCGGCGTAGGCGTCGAGCGCGAGCGGCTCGGCGGTCCGGACCACGACCCGGCCGATGTCGTTGGCGACCAGCCTGCCCGGGGCCGGGTGCTGCGAGAGGTCGTCCAGCGTCAGCCGCGAGGGGATGTCCTTGACGACCGCCTTGACCGTACGCGTGGTGTGCTTGAGCAGCACCCGCCGGCCCACGGTCAGCGGCTCGTCCGCCACGTGGCAGACGGTCGCCTCGACGTCCTGGGTGACGGCCGGGGCGTCGCCCACCGGGGCGATGAGGTCGCCGCGCGAGACGTCGATGTCGTCCGTGAGCCGCAGGGTCACCGACTGCGGCGCCCAGGCGATGTCCACGGGGACCCCGAGCAGGTCGATGCCCGCGATCGTGGAGGTACGGCCCGAGGGCAGCACGGTCACGGACTCGCCGACCCGGAACGCCCCGGCGGCGATCTGGCCCGCGTAGCCCCGGTAGTCGGGGTGCTCCGCGGTCTGCGGCCGGATCACGTACTGGACGGGGAAGCGGGCGTGGCAGCCGGTCAGGTCGTGGCTGACCGGGACCGTCTCCAGGTGCTCCAGGACGGTCGGACCGCCGTACCAGTCCATGTTGGCGGACGGCTCCACGACGTTGTCGCCGGCCAGCGCGGAGATCGGGATCGCGGTGATCTCGGGGACCCCGAGGGAGGCCGCGTACGCGGTGAACTCCTCGGCTATCGCGGCGAACACCGGCTCCGCGTAGTCCACCAGGTCCATCTTGTTGACGGCCAGCACCACGTGCGGGACGCGCAGCAGCGCGGCGACCGCGGCGTGCCGGCGGGTCTGCTCGACGACCCCGTTGCGGGCGTCGACCAGCACCACGGCCAGCTCGGCGGTGGAGGCGCCGGTGACCATGTTGCGGGTGTACTGCACATGGCCCGGGGTGTCGGCGAGGATGAACCGCCGCCGGGGCGTGGCGAAGTAGCGGTAGGCGACGTCGATGGTGATGCCCTGCTCGCGCTCGGCGCGCAGTCCGTCGGTCAGCAGCGCCAGGTCCGGCGTCTCCTGGCCGCGGTTGCGCGAGGCGTGCTCGACGGCCTCCAGCTGGTCGGTGAGGACCGACTTGGAGTCGTGCAGCAGGCGTCCCACGAGGGTGGACTTGCCGTCGTCGACCGACCCCGCGGTGGCGAACCGCAGCAGGGTGGTGGCCGCGAGCAGCTCGGCCGACTGGGTGGACGTGGTCATGGTTAGAAGTACCCCTCGCGCTTGCGGTCTTCCATCGCGGCCTCGGACATCTTGTCGTCGGCGCGGGTGGCGCCCCGTTCGGTGAGCCGGGAGGCGGCGATCTCGGTGATCACCGCGTCCAGCGTGGTGGCGTCGGAGTCGACGGCGCCGGTGCAGGACATGTCACCGACCGTGCGGTAGCGCACCTGGCGGGTCTCGGTCTTCTCGTGCTCCTTGGGCCCGCCCCAGTCGCCCGCGGTCAGCCACATGCCGGAGCGGTCGAAGACCTCGCGCTCGTGGGCGAAGTAGATCGACGGGAGCTCGATGCCCTCGCGCTGGATGTACTGCCAGACGTCGAGCTCGGTCCAGTTGGAGATCGGGAAGACCCGGACGTGCTCGCCGGGGGCGTGCCGGCCGTTGTACAGCTGCCACAGCTCGGGGCGCTGCCGGCGCGGGTCCCACTGGGAGAACTCGTCGCGCAGCGAGAAGACCCGCTCCTTGGCGCGCGCCTTCTCCTCGTCGCGCCGGCCGCCGCCGAACACCGCGTCGAAGCGGTGCTGCTGGATGGCCTCGGTCAGCGGCACGGTCTGCAGCGGGTTGCGGGTGCCGTCCGGGCGCTCGCGGAGCTTGCCGGCGTCGATGTACTCCTGCACGGAGGCGACGTGCAGCCGCAGCCCGTGCTCGGCGACCGCGCGGTCGCGGTACGCCAGCACCTCGGGGAAGTTGTGGCCGGTGTCCACGTGCAGCAGGGAGAACGGCACCGGCGCGGGCGCGAACGCCTTGAGCGCCAGGTGCAGCATCAGGATCGAGTCCTTGCCGCCCGAGAACAGGATCACCGGCCGCTCGAACTCGCCCGCCACCTCCCGGAAGATGTGCACCGCCTCGGACTCCAGCGAGTCCAGGTGGCTCAGCGCGTACGGATTGTCGGTGCCCTCTTGCACAGTCGCGACGGTCGTCACGCCGCACCCCTCTCGCTCAGCAGCGCGTACAGCTCCGCCGCGGACTCCTGCACGGTCTGGCGGTGCGACTCGATGCGCAGATCGGGCGACTCGGGGGCCTCGTAGGGGTCGTCCACCCCGGTGAGCCCGCTGATCTCGCCCGCCGCCTGCTTGGCGTAAAGACCCTTCACGTCGCGCTCCGAGCACACCTCGACCGGAGTGGCGACGTGCACCTCCAGATACGCGGTGCCCTCGGCCTGGTGGCGCTTGCGGACGGCGTCCCGGCTGTCCGCGTACGGGGCGATGACCGGGACCAGCACCTTGACGCCGTTGGCCGCCAGCAGTTCGGCGACGAAGCCGATCCGCTGCACGTTGGTGTGCCGGTCCTCGCGGGTGAAGCCGAGGCCCGCGGAGAGGAACTCGCGGATCTCGTCGCCGTCGAGCACCTCCACCCGGTGGCCCTCGCCGCGCAGCCGCCCGGCGAGCTCGTAGGCGATGGTGGTCTTGCCGGCGCTCGGCAGACCGGTCAGCCAGACGGTGGCTCCCGTCTCCGTCACGCTCATCGAAGTCTCCTGATCAGTCGTCATCAGCCGTGCAGCCCGCACTCGGTCTTGCCGCGCCCGGCCCAGCGGCCGGCCCGGGCGTCCTCGCCCTCCAGCACCCGGCGGGTGCAGGGCGCGCAGCCCACGGAGGCGTAGCCGTCCATCAGCAGCGGGTTGGTGAGCACCCCGTGCTCGGCGACGTAGGCGTCGACGTCGTCCTGGGTCCACCGGGCGATCGGCGAGACCTTCACCTTCCGGCGCTTCTCGTCCCAGCCGACGACCGGGGTGTTCGCCCGGGTCGGGGACTCGTCGCGGCGCAGCCCGGTCGCCCAGGCGGCGTAGGCGGTCAGGCCCTCCTCCAGCGGCTTGACCTTGCGCAGCTTGCAGCAGAGGTCCGGGTCGCGGTCGTGCAGCTTCGGCCCGTACTCGGCGTCCTGCTCGGCCACCGTTTGGCGCGGGGTCAGCGTGATGACGTTGACGTCCATCACCGCGTCCACCGCGTCCCGGGTCCCGATGGTCTCCTCGAAGTGGTAGCCGGTGTCGAGGAACACCACGTCCACGCCGGGCATCGCCCGGGAGGCGAGGTGGGCGACGACCGCGTCCTCCATCGAGGAGGTGACGCAGAACCGGGGCCCGAAGGTCTCGGCCGCCCACTTCAGGATGTCGAGCGCGGAGGCGTCCTCCAGCTCGCGTCCGGCCCGCTCGGCGAGCTCCCTCAGCTCCTCACCGGTGAGCGTGTCGATGTTCTGAGTGACCGTCATATTCCGTCCCCTCCCGCGTCGTTGGCCTTCAGTCCCCGGCTCAGCAGGCCCAGGAACTTCAGCTGGAACGCGCGATTGCAGGAAGCGCATTCCCACGCCCCGTGCCCGGCCTCGTGCGGGCGCAGGTCCTCGTCGCCGCAGTAGGGGCAGTGGAACGGTGCGGCGCGCTCGCTCATGACAGCGACTCCGCGCTGGCGCGGGCGGCCCAGGTCGCGAAGCGCTCGTCGGCCTCGCGCTCCTCCAGGTAGCGGCTGATGACCCGCTCGACGTAGTCCGGCAGCTCCTCCGAGGTGACCTTCAGACCGCGCACCTTGCGGCCGAACCCGGCGTCCAGCCCGAGCGCGCCCCCGAGGTGGACCTGGAAGCCCTCGACCTGGTTCCCGGCGGCGTCGACCATGAGCTGGCCCTTGAGGCCGATGTCCGCGGTCTGGATGCGGGCGCAGGCGTTGGGGCAGCCGTTGAGGTTGATGGTCAGCGGCTCGTCGAAGTCGGGCAGCCGGCGCTCCAGCTCCTCGATCAGCGAGGCGCCCCGGTCCTTGGTGTCGACGATGGCCAGCTTGCAGAACTCGATGCCCGTGCAGGCCATCGTGGACCGGCGGAACGTCGAGGGCTTCACCTGGAGCCCCAGCGCCTCAAGACCGGCGGAGAGCGACTCGACCCGGTCCTGCTCCACGTCGAGGATGATCAGCTTCTGCTCCACGGTGGTGCGCACCCGGTGCGAGCCGTGGGCCTCCGCCAGTTCGGCGATCTTGGTCAGCGTGGTGCCGTCCAGCCGGCCGACGCGCGGGGCGAAGCCCACGTAGAACCGGCCGTCCTGCTGCGGGTGGACGCCCACGTGGTCGCGCCAGCGCGAGGACGGTTCGGCGGGGGCGGGGCCGTCCAGCAGCGGACGCCTGAGGAACTCGTCCTCCAGCACCTGGCGGAACTTGGCGACGCCCCAGTCCGCGACCAGGAACTTCAGCCGGGCGCGGTTGCGCAGCCGCCGGTAGCCGTAGTCCCGGAACAGGCCGGTGACGGCCGCCCAGACATCGGGGACCTCGTCCAACGGCACCCAGGCGCCGAGGCGTTCGGCGAGCCGGGGGTTGGTGGAGAGCCCGCCGCCGACCCAGAGGTCGAACCCGGGGCCGTGCTCGGGGTGTTCGACGCCGACGAAGGCGATGTCGTTGATCTCGTGGACGACGTCCTGCACCGGCGAGCCGGAGATCGCGGTCTTGAACTTGCGGGGCAGGTTGGAGAAGTCCTTGTTGCCGATGTAGAGGTCGTGGATCTTCTCCAGCGCCGGGGAGCCGTCGATGATCTCGTCGGCGGCGATCCCCGCCACCGGCGAACCGATCATCGTACGCGGGCAGTCGCCGCACGCCTCGGTGGTGGAGAGCCCGACCGCCTCCAGCTTCTGCCAGATGGCCGGCACGTCCTCGATGCGCACCCAGTGCATCTGCACGTTCTGCCGGTCCGTGATGTCGGCCGAGCCGCGCGCGTACTCCTGCGACACCTCGCCGATGGCACGGAGCTGAGCGGTCGTCAGCCGGCCGCCGTCGATGCGCGTGCGCATCATGAAGTACTTGTCCTCGAGCTCCTCCGGCTCCAGCGCGCCGGTCCGGCCGCCGTCGATCCCGGGCTTGCGCTGCGTGTACAGACCCCACCAGCGGAACCGGCCGCGCAGGTCGGACGGGTCGATCGAGTCGAAGCCACGCTTGGAGTAGATCGTCTCAATGCGTGTCCGCACGTTGAGACTGTCGTCATCCTTCTTGAGCTGCTCGTTCGCGTTGAGGGGTGTGTGGTGTCCCATGGCCCACTGGCCCTCACCACGATGGCGCCCGGCCTTGCGGCGGGGCGTCGCGGTAGCGGTGTTCTCCGGGCTCGCGGCCATGGCAAATACGTCCTTCGGGACTGCAGGAGGGCGGCTCTGAACTGCACACTCGCGTCTGGCGCGGCGGTGCGCAGGGCTGAACTGAAGCAAGAGGATCTCGGCGGTGCTGGGACTCTCAGCCCGCCGGACAGATGGCGCTGGACATGCGGCCGAGGTCGACGTGGCGTCGACTCACCAAGGCAATTCCAGTTCCGGACATGACGGAAGCGTGTCATGGGGATCTCGCGGCAGTCCACCACTATCCATGATGTGGACGAGACTGTCCCGCTGTACGAGACGATGTGGCGCCCGTCACGTGAGTGCCGGGCGCCGGGATGAAGCATAAAACCGGACAAGCGAGGGGATTTGCTATGGAAGCAGCTCTCGGCCGGAACCGGGCCAGGGGCCGGGGGTCGCCACCGGCTCCTCCAGCTCCGTGCGGGTGTCGAACAGCCGGAAGCCGCGCCGCAGGTAGTTGTCCATCGCGTGCGGGCCGTCCTTGGAGCAGGTGTGCAGCCACACCCGCTTCGTCGCCGGCCGCTCGGGCCACCGCTCGGCCAGGTCCCAGGCGCGGGCCGTCCCGTACGACAGCAGATGCCCGCCGATCCGGCGCCCCCGGAAAGCGGGGATCAGCCCGAAGTACATGACCTCGACGACGCCGTCGTCCTGCGGGTCCAGCTCGATGTAGCCGGCCGGGGTGCCGTTCGCGTACGCCACCCAGGTCTCCGCGCCCGGCCGGTCCAGGGCCTCCTGCCACTGCGCGTACGTCATCCCCAGCCGGTCCGTCCAGCGGACGTCACCGCCGACCGCCGTGTACAGGAACCGGCTGAACTCGGGCAGCGGCACCTCGGACCGCACGATCCGGACGTCCCCGTCCGGCACGGCGGACGGCCGCAGATCGTCGGGGGAGGTCTGCTCCAGGGACCAGACGGTCACCTCGTCGACGGCGGCACCTGCGGGGCGTACGGGGTTGCTCATGGCTGCCAGACAACCATGCCCCGCCGCCCGCACCCAAGCCGGGCCCCGCCCGCCGCCACCACCCGGACCTGCGCGGACACCCTTCGTTCAGGAGGCCCCGCGCCCCGCCACCACCACCGGCGCCTTCGAACGCGGCAGCAGATCGGCCGGGTGCTCCGGGCGGACCACCTCCACCTCCACGCCCTCGCCGAAGCGGTACGGGCGGTGCGCCAGCACCTCGGCGAGATGGCGCCGCAGCCGCGATATCTCGGCCCGGACCGTCACCGTCCTGGTCGAGTCGCCGAACAGGTCCTGCGCCAGCTCGGAGGCCGTACGCCCCTCCCGGTGCACCGCCAGCGCGTACAACAGCTCGGCGTGGCGCGGCGAGAGCCGCTGGGTCCAGGTGCCCACCGGACTCACCACGTTCACCGCGAGCGCGCGCGGCCGGCTCAGGTCCAGCACCACCCGGCGCGGCGGGCTGTCCATCGCCCCGTCCGCCACCTGCACCAGCCAGCCGCCCGGCAGCGGCTCCACCCGGCACATCCCCAGCGACGGCAGCCACACCCGGCCCGGCCCCAGCGACTTCGGCAGCGGGAGCCGGTCCACGGGGGGCATCCCCGTCACCGCCGCCGTCCAGCCGTGGCCGTCCACCGCCAGCGCCCGGCCGCCCAGCCGGCCCAGGACCGGCGCGGCCACCGCGCGCAGCCGGTCGACCGCCTCCAGATGCCGCACCCGGATCTCGCTCTCCGCGAGCCGGGCCACCGACCGCACCAGGGCCAGCGTCGTCGGGTGGAAGGTGGACGCCGGTCCGCTGATGTCGACGATCCCCATCAGCCGGCCGTCCCTGGGGTCGCGGACCGGCGCCGCCGCACACGTCCAGCCGTGCAGGGTGCGCACGAAGTGCTCCGCCGAGTGCACCTGCACCGGGGCGCGCGAGGCCAGCGCCGTGCCGATCGCGTTGGTTCCGGTGATCTCCTCGGACCACGCCGCGCCCTCCGCGAGGCAGATGTCGTCGGCCCGGCGCAGCACCCCCGTGTTGCCCTCGCGCCACAGCACCCGGCCCTCGACGTCGGTGACCACCATGATCTGCTGCGAGGCGTCCGCGATGCTCGTCAGGCCGTCGCTCAGCAGCGGCATCACCTCGCCCAGCGTGGAGCTGCGGCGCCGGTGCTCGATCTCGTCCGTCTCCAGCAGCGCGCTGTGCGTCGTCTGCTCGGGATCGAGGCCGCTGCGCAGCACCCGGTCCCAGGAGGCGCCGATCTCCGCCCGGGGCACGGCGGGCATGCGGTCGCCCGCCATCCGCGCCTCCCGCGCCCGGTGCACCAGGCGCCTGGCCTGCGCGGTCTCCTGGGCGGCCAGCCGCATCACATCGACCGGAGTCGTCTCCACGCCGGTTCCCCCTCCCCCGATGCCCGGCCCGGTCCGCGGGCCGCGCCCCATCCTGCCGCCCCCCGGGCCACGAAACCGCAACTCCACACAATGGTTGCAACCCTCTGCAACTCTGGCGAGGGCCCCGGGCCCGTACAAGAGTGGCGGTACACCGCACCGCGGGGCTCCGGCCCTCACGTCCGGTGGGTACAGCATGGGGGGTGGTGCCGTGTCGGCGCAGCACCACCCCCCGTCGCTGCCCGGTCAGGAAGCAACCGGCCGGGCCCGGGCCACGACCGACGCCAGATCCAGGGTGTGCGGCAGGGTTCCGAACGCCGCGCCCCCGTCCCCGCCCAGGCGCGAAGCGCAGAAGGCGTCGGCCACCTCGGCCGGCGCCCAGCGCACCAGCAGCGAGCCCTGGAGCACCAGCGCGACGCGCTCCACGACCCGGCGCGCCCGCGCCTCGATCCCCGCCAGATCGGCCAGCTCCGTCAGCAGGCCCTTGATCGCCGCGTCCAGCCGGTGGTCCGCGCCCCGGGCCAGGCCGACCTCCCGGAGGAACGCGTTCAGCGCGAGCGGTTCGCGTTGCAGCACCCGCAGCACGTCCAGCGCCTGTACGTTCCCGGAGCCCTCCCAGATCGAGTTGAGCGGCGCCTCGCGCAGCAGCCGGGGCATCCCCGACTCCTCCACGTAACCGTTGCCGCCCAGACACTCCAGCGCCTCGCCCACCAGCGGCGTGCACCGCTTGGTCACCCAGTACTTCGCCGCCGGCACCGCGATCCGCAGGAACGCCGACTCGCTCTCGCCCCCGTCGTCGTACGCCGCCGCCAGCCGCATCGCCAGCACGGTCGCCGCCTCCGACTCCAGCGCCAGATCGGCCAGCACGTTGCGCATCAGCGGCTTGTCCACGAGCGGGCCGCCGAAGGCGGACCGGTGCGTCGTGTGGTGGACCGCCTGCGCCACCGCCTGCCGCATCAGCGCCGCCGAGCCGGTCACGCAGTCCAGCCGGGTCGCCGCCACCATCCCCATGATCGTGCGGACGCCCCGCCCCTCCTCGCCGATCCGGCGCGCCCACGTCCCGTCGAACTCGACCTCCGCCGAGGCGTTCGACCGGTTGCCCAGCTTGTCCTTGAGCCGCTGGATCGCGAAGGGGTTGCGGGAGCCGTCCGGCAGGACCCGGGGCAGCAGGAAGCAGGTGAGACCTCCGGGGGCCTGCGCGAGGACCAGGAAACCGTCGGACATCGGCGCCGAGCAGAACCACTTGTGCCCGGTCAGCGCGTACTCGCCGTCGCCGGACAGCGGCTCGGCGCGCGTGGTGTTCGCCCGCACGTCCGAGCCGCCCTGCTTCTCCGTCATGCCCATCCCCAGCAGCGCCCCCGCCTTCCGCCCGGGCGGCCGCAGCCCCTCCTCGTACACCCGCGAGGTCAGCAGAGGCTCCCACTCGGCGGCCACCTCCGGCTCGGCGCGCAGGGCCGGCACCGCCGCGTGCGTCATCGAGAGCGGGCAGCCGTGCCCGGCCTCGGCCTGCGTCCAGACCAGGAAACCGGCGGCCCGGCGCACATGCCCGCCCGGCCGGTCCCAGGCGTCGGTGAGGCCCGCGCCGACGGCGTGACCGAGCAGCCGGTGCCAGGCGGGGTGGAACTCCACCTCGTCGACGCGGTGTCCGTAGCGGTCGTGGGTGCGCAGCTTCGGCGGGTTCTCGTTGGCCTGAGTGCCCCAGGACGCCGCCTGCGCGGAGCCGGCCGACCGGCCGAGCGCGGCCAGCCCCTCTCTCGCCTCGTCCAGCACCTCGGGCGGAAGGTGACGTTCCACGGCTTCGCCGAGCACCCGGTCCGCGCCGAAGACGTCATGGCCGAGCAGGGGAGGGGGCTGGTCGGACACGGTGTGGGAGGTGGCTGCCATGCCGATACGGTAAGGACGTGCAGGCAGCAAATGAAACACCCGAGCGGCCACCGGGCCGGCTCCACCGGGCCCGAGTGCTCTATCGCAACGTCTCCAAGCGGCAACTCGCCTGGCAGTTGCTCAAGGACACGGTCAACTCGTGCATGGAGTACCGCATCCTGGGACTCGCCGCCGAGGCGGCGTTCTTCACCCTGCTGTCCCTGCCCCCGCTGCTGCTCGGCCTGATCGGCCTGCTCGGTTACGTCGACGAGTGGACGAGCACCACCACGGTCGCCTCCATCGAGCGCAACATCCTCAGCGCGGCCCACACCGTGCTCTCGGAACGCGGCGTCAACGAGTTCGCCAAGCCGCTGCTCGCCGACGTCACGACCGGCGCCCGGCCCGACGTGATCTCCATCGGTTTCGCGATCGCCCTGTGGTCCGGCTCCCGCGCGGTCAACGTCTTCATCGACACGATCACCGTCATGTACGGGCTCGACGGGCAGCGCGGCATAGTCAAGACCCGGATGCTGGCCTTCCTGCTGTACGTGGTGGCGCTGCTGCTCGGCGCGGTGGTGCTGCCGCTGCTCGTGGTCGGGCCCGACCGGGTCGTGGAGTTCATACCGTGGGGCACCGAGGTCATAAGCGTCCTGTACTGGCCGCTCGTGATCCTGCTCTCCGTAGCCTTCCTGACCACCCTTTACCACGTGTCCGTGCCGGTGCGCTCGCCGTGGATAGAGGACATGCCGGGCGCCCTGGTGGCGCTGGGGATGTGGGTGGTGGGCAGCTTCCTGCTCCGGATCTACCTGACCAGTACGGTCGAGGGCCCCACGATCTACGGATCGCTGGCCGCCCCCATCGCGGTACTGCTGTGGATCGGCATCTCCGCCTTCGCGGTGCTGGTCGGCGCCGCCGTCAACGCGGCCATCGACCGGGTCTGGCCCTCCGTCGCCACGGCCGCCGCCCGTGCCGCCAACGACCGGGTGCGCGCCGCCCAGGCCGCCGAGTTCGTGGCCCGCACCCAGGCGGAGAGCTGGCACGGCGGCCCGCTCGACGACGAGGACGACGACGAGGACGACGGAGACGAGGGCGACAGCCCGTACATGCCCTCCGAGTTCCCCGAGCGCTGGTCCCGGTTCCTGCCCCCGGACGACGTGAAGTCCCGGCTCCAGAAGCCCGGCCGCGAGAAGGACACGGACCGGGCGAACCCGTACGACGAGTGAGCCCTCAGCCGGTGGTCGCCGGGCTCTGCGACCCCGGCGACCAGGACAGCTTCACCGTCAGGTGGCCCTCCAGGGCGCTCTTCGCGATCACCGCGCCCGCCTCCGAGGTGATCTTCACGCCGAACTCCAGCTCCACCCCGTCCGGCTGCAGCCTCCCGTCCCGGAACACGGCGAGCGCGGACTCGGCCGCCGAACGGATGCCCTCCAGCGCGCTGTCGAAGGTGCGCCCCGCCCGCGCCAGGGCGTGCTGCCCGTCCCGCGACACCAGTTGCGCCCCGGGGGCGTGCCGGTCGACCTCCACCGTCACCGTCGCCCCGTTGTCCGTGGTGAACTCCATCAGTGACGCCATGACCGCCCCCGTAGCCGATTACGTTCGCTGCCGTATCCGTGGACGAGACTAGTGGCATGGGCGACAGCTACGAAGAGCGCGCGTCGCGACTGGACGGCGCGCGGGTGTGGACCCTGACCGTGGAGCCGGGCACGGCCCATCCGGTGCTGCCCGACGGCTGCATGGACCTGCTCTGGAGCGGTGAGCGCCTCCTCGTCGCCGGGCCGGACACCCGCACCGCGCCCGCCACCGGCGCCGGCGGCAGCTGGGCCGGAATCCGCTTCGCCCCGGGCGCCGCCCCCGCCCTGCTGGGCGTGCGCGCCCACGAACTGCGCGATCTCCGGGTGCCGCTCGCCGCGCTGTGGCCCGGCGCCCGGGTCCGCCGCCTCACCGAACGCGTCGCCGAAGCGGCCGACCCGGCCGCGGCCCTGGAGGACATCGCCCTGGACCGGGGGGCCCGCACCGAGCCCCCGGACCCGGTGATGCGCGCGGTCGCCGCGCGGCTGGAGGCGGGCGCCGGCGTCGCGGAGGCGGCCCGGAGCGCCGGGCTCGGTCCCCGCCAGCTGCACCGCCGCTCCCTGAACGCCTTCGGCTACGGGCCCAAGACCCTCGCCCGGGTGCTGCGCCTCCAGCGGGCCCTGGCCCTCGTACGCTCGGGGCTGCCGTACGCCGACGCGGCAATCGAGGCGGGCTGCGCCGACCAGGCCCATCTGGCACGGGACATGCGCGACCTGGCCGGCACCACCCTGACCGCGTACTTCGGCCGTTCCCAGGCCGTTCCTAGGCGTCGGAGGGCGCGAACAGCGAGACCGCGCAGCCGTCCGGGTCGAGCACGACGGCGTACCGCTGGCCCCAGTCCGCGTCCCACGGCTTCAGGTGGCCCCGGTGGCCGGCGCCGGTCAGCTCCCCGTACACCGCGTCGACCTCGGCCGGGCTGTCGCACAGGAAGGCCAGCCCGAGCCGGTCCTCGCCGGACGGCGGGGTGAAGCCGGGGTCGAGGGAGCGGGCCCCGCCCGCCGTCTTGTACGAATCGGTCACCGCGCCCCGAGCACGTCCGCCGGCGACGTCCCCGGGTCCGTCAGCGCCAGCCCCAGTGCCGCGCGTTCCGTGACCCAGCGCGTCGGGCGGTGACGCGGGTCGCCGGTCGTCGCGTGCAGCGCCCGGTGCAGCTCCAGCATGCGGGCCGCGCCGATCCGGTCGCCCCAGGCCAGCGGGCCCACCGGGTAGCCGAGCCCCGTCGTGACGGCCACGTCGATGTCGGCCGGGGCGGCGAGCGCGCGCTCCGCGATGGACGCGGCGACCGACACGATGGAGGCGAGCAGCCGCTGAGCGACCGAGCCCGCCGTGTCCCGGACCACCGACACCGCGAACGGCTCCTCGCCGTCCGCCGCCCGCGCCAGCACCGCGCGGGCGTCGCGCCCCGCCGCCCCGTCCGCCGCCGGGGTCACCGCGAGCACGCGTCGGCGCCCGGCCGCCCGCAGCGGGTCCACGCCGAAGGTGCGCCCGGCGGGCAGCCCGTGCGCGGCGACCGCCGAGGCGACGGCCGTGCCCCACACCGGGACCAGGACCACCGCCTCGCCCGACGGCCGCTCCCCGTTCTCCACGGCGGCGCCCGCCGCGGCCAGCGCCTCGCGGAGCGCGGTCGCGTCGGCCTCCCGCGCGGGGTCCGGCGCGAAGACGTGCACCGGGCGGTCCGCGTCCCCGGTGACCGCCTGCTCCGGCGCGGGTCCGGTGGCCTCGGGGCCGTACGCGTACCAGCCGCGTCCGGTCTTGCGGCCGTGCAGCCCGGCCGCCACCCGGTTCGGGGTGAGGAAGGAGGGGCGGAGCCGGTCCTCGTAGCGGAAGCCCTCCCAGATGGAGTCGATGACGGCGGCGGTCACATCGAGCCCGGTGAGGTCCATCAGCTCGAACGGGCCCATCCGCAGCCCCAGTACGTCCCGTGCGATCCGGTCGATGTCCGCGGGCTCGGCGACGCCCTCCTCAAGCAGCGCGAGCGCCTCCGTCACCAGGCCGCGCCCGGCGTGGTTGACCAGGAAGCCCGGCGTGTCCGCGACCGTCACCGCGCGGTGACCGCAGCCCTCCACGAGCGAGGTCAGCAGCGGCGGGATCTCCGGCCGGGTCGCCGCGCCGGGCACCACCTCCACGATCCGCATCAGCGGCACCGGGTTGAAGAAGTGCAGCCCCGCCAGGCGTGTCGGGTCCTTCAGCGCGGCGGCGATCCGGGTCACCGACAGCGAGGAGGTGTTGGTGGCGAACACGGCGGAGGCGGGCAGCGCCCGCTCCAGGCGGCCGAACACCTCGGCCTTCGTCGCCAGGTCCTCGCGCACCGCCTCGATCACCAGATCCACGTCCGGGCCCGCCGCCCACGGGTCGTCCAGCGGAACCAGCCGCTCCACCGCCGCCTGCGCGTCCGCCGCCGGCATCCGCCCCTTCGCCACGGCCCGCTCCAGCATGGACCGTACAAACGAGACCGCGTCCGCCACCGCCTCGGCCCGTACGTCGCACAGCTCGACGGTGTGTCCGGCCGCGGCCGCCCACTGGGCGATGCCGCGGCCCATGGCTCCGGCGCCGACGATCCTGATACGCATGCGGGTCACGGTCCTCTCGATGGGGCGCGGGCCGGGTGCCCGCACCGCCGACGCTTCCAGCGGCCATTGATCGCCGTCCAATACCGAATTAGGCTCAGACCCGGACGCCGGACGAATCAATCATGCGGGCGGACCCGGGGGAGGGGACGGCATGGAGCTGCGCCACCTCTCCGCGTTCCTCGCCGTGGCGGAGGAACTGCACTTCGGCCGCGCCGCCAAGCGGCTCCAGATGGCGCAGCCGCCGCTGAGCCAGCAGATCCGCCGCCTGGAGAAGGAACTCGGCGTCCAGCTCTTCGAACGCAACACCCGCTCGGTGCGGCTCACCAGCGCGGGGGAGTCCTTCCTCCAGCCGGTGCGGACCGTGCTGGACGACCTGGACACGGCGGTACGGGCCGCGCGCGCGGCCGGACAGGGCGCGTACGGGCGGGTCCGCATCGGCTTCGCGGGCGCCTCCAGCCACGAGACCCTGCCGCTGCTCACCCGGGCGGTGCGGGCCGCCCACCCGGGAATCGAGCTGGTCATGACCGGCCAGACCTACGCCAACGTGGCGCTCGCCCGGGTCGCGGACGGCTCGCTCGACCTCGGGTTCGTCCGGCTGCCGGTGACGCAGCCGGGCGTGAGCTGCCGGGTGATCGACGAGGAGGTGCTGGTCTGCGCGCTGCCCGTCGACCATCCGCTCGCCGCCCGTCCGGAGATCCCGCTCGACGCGCTGGCCGGGGAGCCGTTCGTCGCGTTCCCCGCCAACACCGGCTCCACCGTGCGCGACGCGATGACCGCGGCGTGCGAGGCGGCCGGGTTCAACCCGCGCGTGGTGCAGGAGGCGCCGGACTCGTACACCATTCTGGCGCTGGTCGCGGCGGGCGTCGGGGTCACGCTGACCGTCACCTCCGTCCAGCACATCCAGCTCGGCGGCCTCGTCTACCGCCCGCTCGCCGGGCCGCCGATCAGACGGCAGGCGGCGCTCGCCTGGCGGACGGACAACCCCTCGGCCGCCCTGCACGCCGTGCTCGCCGTCGCGGAGCGGGCGCTGCCCACGCCGTCCGGCCCCGTCACCCGTCCCGGCCCGCGCCGAGGAAGGCGAGCAGACTGACCGCCGCCGGGCGCGCGTCACCGACGGCGGACCGGTGCAGGTCCCGCACGGTCCGCACCACGGCCCGGGTCACCACGTCGACGCCGGCCTTCCGCTCGAACCAGTGCCAGTCGCCGTGGGCGTTCATCTCCAGGAAGACCGGCTCGCCCCGGTCCCGCCCCCGCAGGAAGTCGAACGCCCCGTAGACGGCACCGGTCTCCCGGGCGATGGCACGTGCGGCCGAGGCCACGGCGGCCGGGGGCCGGACCTGACGGACCACCACCTCGTCCGGGCGCGTCCAGATGTCCTCGGGACGCTCCTTGGCCACCTCGAAGGCGTGCAGCTCGTCCCCGGCGAGGTAGACCCGGTACTCGGTGTCGTGCTCCACGTACTCCTGGAGCATCACCGGTGTGCCGCGCGGCAGGCCGGGCAGTCCGGCGAGCCGGACCCGGTCGACGACCCGCGGCAGGTGCCAGTCGAGCCGGCCCGGCTCCGGCTCCACGTAATGCCGGTCGAGGACCTTGAGCACGTACCGCTCGGCCGGGAGGAGCCCTGCCGCGTCCGCCGGGTCGGTGGTGACCAGTCCGCGCGGTACGCGCACCCCGAGCGCCCGGGCCAGGTCCCGCTGCACCAGCTGCCCCGGATCGGCGGCGCCGATGGCGGCCGGGGAGGCGGCGGCCAGCTGCCGGGCCAGCGCGGTCCACGCGTCCCGGTACACCATCCGCCCGCCGGCCGGGCCGGCCGGGAGCGCGGCGCGCAGCGAGAAGTGCCGCAGCCAGGTCACCGTCGGGGCGAACCGGTGCCCGTCCAGGGCCAGTACACCGTCCGGCCCGTGCACCGCCCGGACCTCAGCCAGGCGGTCCGCGTCGAGCCGGTGCACGGGCACCCCGATCCGGCGCAGCAGCTCCGACGCCTCGGTCGCCTCCCCGTCGCCCCGCCTGGTGAGCAGCAGGACGCACCGCTCAGCCATGGGTCGGTGCCAGCAGCGACTCCGCCATCTCCAGGAGCCGCAGGGCCTTGTCGGAACGGTTGCCGGGATCGGCGGCGCGCAGCCGGGTGAGCAGTTCGAGGCCGATGGCGGCCTGGTCGGCCAGCAACCCGAGGAGTTCGACGTCCGCCATCTCCCGCACGCCGTCGGCGCCCCGGTCCAGCACCTCCAGGACGCCGACGCACTCGTCGTCGCCGAACAGCGGCGCGGCCATGATGCTGTCGGGCACGTACCCGGTGGAGGCGGCGGCCTCGCCCGAGAAGTGCCGCGACTCGCGCAGGTCGTCGACGAGCATCGACTGACCGGACGCGGCGACCCAGCCCGCGATGCCGGTCCCCGCCGGGAACCGCGTACCGACGAGCTGCCCGTCGCCCTCACCGGCCACGGCCTCGAAGACGAGGTCACCGGTCGCCGGGTCGATCAGGAAGACCGAGGAGGCCGCCGCGCCGAAGACATGGCGCGCGACTTCCACGATGGACTGCAGCAGGCGGCGCTCCACGGGCGTCGCGGCGTCAACAGGTTTCGTCATGCGCACCTCCAAGTCGACCGGTGGTGTTCCCGGCGCAGAGGAACAGCACCGTCTTCAGCTGGAACGGCGTGAGCCAGGGGTGCTTGCCGAGGATCAGCGCGCACAGGCCCGAGATGTGCGGCGCGGCGAAGCTGTTGCCGGTCGAGCGGATGGTCCCGCCACCGGGCCACGCCACGGGCACGCGTACACCGCGCGCGTGGAACTCCACGGGCGGCGCGGGGTTGTAGTAGTACGTCATCGGGTCGTCCTCGTCGTGGCTCGCGACGGAGATCACCGAGGAGAACGACCAGGGATAGCTGGGCACCGGCCGGTTGTGCGCCGAGACGACGAGCGCGCACCGGCGGAAGTAGGCCCGGTCCGCGAGCTCGTGGAGCTGCGCGGTCAGGGCGGGCCGGGTCGTCGCCAGGCTCAGGTTGATGACGTCGAAGTTCTGCTCGATGGCCCAGGAGAGCCCGGCGATCAGGGCAGGGCCGCTGCCCGTCTTGCCGTCGGTCAGCACCTGGGCGGACGAGACCGAGACCCCCGGTGCGACGGACCGGATCACCCCGGCGCAGGCGGTGCCGTGTCCGGCACGGTCGGTGGGCTCGCACGGCACCATCTCCACCTCGCCGTCCTCGTCCGGGACGGCCGTCACGGCGAGGTCGACCGGGCCGGCCATCGGATGGCCGCCCTCGACCCCGCTGTCCACGACGCACACCCGGACCCCGGAACCGTCGGCCCCGCCCCACGCCCACTCCGGCGAGACCGAGTCCATGGGGATCGACGCGAACCCCTCATGAGCCTGCGCCCTCGTCGCGCCCCAGGCCGGCACGCCCGGAGTGTAGGGCCGCGAGGGCCGTCTCCAGGGTGGATCGCTCATCGGTCCTCCTCCGGTCCCGCCGTGCTCCAGGCCCGTACCGTCCGGGCGGGGAGCACCGCCTCCTTCGCCGTCAGGGCGTCCAGCGCCCGCCCGGCGGCGTGCCGGGCCCGCTCCGGTTCACCGGCGGCGTCCAGCACTCTGGCCGCCTCGAACCAGACGTCACCGATGAGGCACGGGTCGTCGGTGCCGTCCAGGGCGGCGACGGCCCGCCCGGCGTCCCCGACCGCGTCCCCGTACGCCCCGGCCCGCGCCCGCACCCGCGCCCGCAGCGCCAGCCGGACGGCCCGGGTACGGGTCTCCTCCGGCCGGTCCGCGGGCGGGTCGGCCAGCTCGGCCGCGTCCGGACCGGGGCCGTCCCCGGCGCAGAACCGCTCCCGGGCCGCGTACAGGCGCAAGGTGGCCGCGGTCCGCGTCTGCCCCAGGGCGGCGAGCCCGTCCGCCGCCGCCCCGTAATGGCCGGCGGCCGTCAGGTGCGCCCCGGCCAGGGACTCGACGAACCCCGCCGTCTGGCCGGCGGCGAGCGTGCCGAGGGCCAGCGCCAGGTCGTCGCAGTGGACACGGACCAGCGCGATGTCCTCGCGGGCCGCGTCCACCCGGTCCGAGAGGGCTAGATGCCGGGCCCGGGCCAGGAGCACCGGCACGAGCAGGCTCCGGTCGCCGTCGAACCGCCGGACCAGTTCCTCGCAGAGCGCGATGGCCTGGGTGAGCGGGGTCGGTGACCACTGCGTCAGCTCACAGATCGACGCGAGGATGCGGTTGCCCTCGTAGGTGTCGCCGAGCCCGCGCGCCCGGGAGAGCGCGTCGCGCATGGAGCCCTCCGCCGCGCCGACCCGGCCCTCCGCGAAGCTCCGCAGCGAGGACAGCTGGTGCAGCCTGCACCAGCTCAGGTCGTCCGCCGGCCCGGGCACGGCGGGCCCGCCGCCGGGCGCGTACGCGGCGCCGGCGGGCTCCGGTCCCCCCGAGCGCAGGGCGATCAGCTGCCGCAGGATGGCGCAGGTGTCCCGGGTCGGGGCGTCGTCCCCGTTCCGGCGCTCCGCCTCCGCCACGGCCCGCCGCGCGCTGTCCCAACGGCCCAGCGCGGCATACGCGTCGGTGATGCGGGCGGCGAGCACCCGGTGCTGGGGGTCGCCGTCCGGGGTGAGGGCGCGCCCGCGTTCCATCAGCGAGACGGCGGCGGGCAGGTCGCGGCGGTGCAGCGCCCCGTACCCCGTGGCCACCAGGGCGCGGGCCGCGCGCCCGGTCAGCGCGGGCAGCCCGGGGTCGCCCGGATCGGCCTCGGACCGCAGCCGGCACGCGGACTCCAGGTGGTGGGCGAGGTCCCCCTCCGCGGCGGGGCCCGGCGCCCCGCCTTCGAGCCGGTCCGCGAGCACGGTGTGCCAGGTGGCGCGCCGGGCCTTGGAGGTCATCTCGTACAGGGTGTCCCGGGCCAGCGCGCGGGTGAACCGGTAGGTGCCGGGCGGGCCGTACGGGTGGACCACCCGGGAGCGCAGCAGCCGGCCCAGGGCGTCGTCGAGGACCCCGTCCGCCAGTGCCGGCTCGTCCTCGGCGAGCGCGCGCACGTCCGCGGCGGTGAACGACCCGCCCACCCCCGCCGCGCGCTCCAGCACGGCCCGGTCGGTGGCCGGCAGCCGGTCCAGCCAGGCCGTCAGCAGGACCCGGATCGACGTGGGAACGCCCTGGTCCACGGCCCGGTGGCCGGCCAGGTTCTCCAGGAGCAGTTCGGCGAAGAGCGGATTGCCGTCGCACTCCCGCACCACCCGGGCCAGGTCGTCGGTGGTGACCGCCTCCTGCGCGGCCACTTCCGCCCGGTCCGCGAGCAGTTCCACCAGCCGCTCGGTCTGCGCGGGCGGCAGCGCGTCGAGGCGCAGGGCGAGGTCCCCGGCCGGCACCGCGGCACCCGTCTCGGCGCGCGCCACGCGGATGATCAGCAGGGGGGTGTCCCGGGCGCCTTCGGCGAGATCGGCGACCATGCCGGAGAGGGTCGGCTGCGCCCACTGGAAGTCCTCCAGGACCAGGACCACCGGGGCGTCGCGGCCCAGGGCCTCCAGGAGCCGCCGGAACGCCCACCCGATCTCGTCGACGCTCACCGGCAGCCCGCTCCCGGTGCGGATGCCCAGGGCGACGGCGAGGGCGGTGACGGCGCGGTCCGCGCCCGGGCGCAGCGTCTCCAGTGCCCGTTGCGCCTGTTCCCAGCCGCCGGGCAGCGACCAGACCGCCTCGGCCAGCGGGCGGTGGGCGAGCCCGGCACCGAACGCCTGGCAGCCGGCCCGCAGGACGACGGCGTCCTCCCCGACGCGGTCCAGGAACTCCCGTACCAGGCGCGACTTCCCGATGCCCGGGGGACCGGCGACCGTGACCGGGCGGCTGCGGCGCTCGTCCCGGGTCTCCGCGAACTCGGCCCATAGGACGCGCAGTTCGCCTTCGCGCCCGACGAGCGGCACCAGGTCCTCGCGGCTCGCCGCGTCGAGGACGGACAACACCCGCCGGGCGGCGACCGGTTCGCGCTTGCCCTTCACCCGCAGCGGGGCGACGGCCTCCATGCGGACCCGGCCGCCCACCAGCCCGGCCGTCTCCTCACCGATCAGGATCTCGTGCGGCTCGGCGTGCGACTGGAGGCGGGCGGCGGTGTGCACGACATCCCCGACCACCCTGGCCGCGCCGCCGAGCGCCCCCGCCACCACGGCCTCTCCCGAGGCGATCCCGCAGTGGATGTCCAGCCGCACCCCGGGACCGGTCGCGATGGCCGCCACGGACTCGCGTACGGCGCACGCCGCCCGGACCGCGTGCAGCGCGTCGTCCTCGTGGGTGACGAACGCCCCGAAGACGGCCATCACGGCGTCGCCGATGAACTTCTCGACCACGCCGCCGTGTTCGGCGACCGCCGTGGTGCAGGCCCGGTAGTACCGGTCCATCGTGCGCCGCAGCGCCTCGGGGTCGAGGGTCTCGGCCAGCACGGTCGAGCCGACGAGGTCGATGAAGACCGCCGTGACGATTCTGCGGCTGTCCGATGACGGCGCCCCCGCGACCACCGGTGTGCCGCACTCGGGGCAGAACCGTGCTCCGTCCGGCACCGTGGCACGGCAACCGCCGCACCGCGCGCCGCCGTTCACAGGAGCTTGATGTCCTGTCCCTCCACCTCACCGGACACCGCTTCCAGCCGCTCCTTGACGGAGTTCAGCACCCGGACCTCGTGCTCGCTGAGCCCCGAGAGGACCGAGCGCTGCTCGACCGCCAGCAGGTCCACCGGGTGGCCGGCCTCACGTAGTGCGTGCAGGGCGTCGAAGGTCATGGCTACCGGTACCTCGTTCCCGTAGTGCGGCCAGTCGAGCGTGACGCCCGCCGGTCCGATGGAGCACTCCGCGACCGCTGCCGCGAGGGCGCCGATGGTCTCGGGAGCCTCCTGCCGCTTGCGCTCGTCGGCGGGCAGCGGCGGCCATATCCCCTGGACCAGAACGCCCTGGGCGTACAGCCGCGCAATCATTTCCGTACGGTTCGACGCGCCCGTTCTTCGGAGCATGTTGCATAAGTGGGCCGCCACCGTGTGAGGGCTGATGCAGAGAGCTTCGGCGATATCCCGGTTCGAGGAGCCGGCGGCCACGAGCGAAGCGATGAGAATCTCACGCCTGGTCAAACCCTTTACCCCCATTGTGGTGAGCGAAGCACGGGCCGGCAGGGGAAATACCTCACTCCCGGGGGTCAGAGTAGCTGCGGGGCATGTTCCGGACAAGAACGCCTTGAGCGGGATCACAGGCCCACCGGATTCATAGTCGATCGGGGGATATGAAGCCGGGGGGCGCCGGAGCAGCCTTGCCGTTGCACCAGCCCGTGACCGTCTCCATGAAGGAGTGACCCATGTCGCAAGCACCCCTCGACGCGCTGCGCAGCGCCGGCACCCCGGTCGACCTGCTGTCGGACTCCGAGCGCGAGATCTTCAACGGCCTCAGCCCGGACGAGGTCGCGGTCCTTGGCTCGATCCAGGCCCGGCTCAACGCGGTGTCGGCCGCGGTCGAGGGCCAGGTGAACGACAACCAGGTCAACGTCCTCTGCTGATTCCAGCCCCGGCGGGTCCGGCGGTCGCGGCCGCCGGACCCGCCCGCGAGGACGCACCGGACCGCCGTGTGCCCGGACACCCAGTGGGAGCGTGATGATGGACCAAGTCAGCAGATACCTGGTGCTCAGCGACCGCGCGTACGCCGACACCGGCGGCGTCCCGGTACGGCTCGCCTACGGCACCCGCACCGCGAGCACCGTGGCGGTGGACCTCCCCACCGCGCGGGCACTGGAGGCCGGTGACGCCGCGGCGATCTCCCCGGCCTGGACCGGCGCCCTGCGCGCGGCGCGGCTGCTCGTGCCGGCCGGCGAGGACGAGCTGTCCGCCGTGCTCGACCGCAACCGGCAGGCGTCCGCGGACCGTTCGGCGGTGCACATCGCCCTGCTGCCGACCTCCTACTGCAACATGGGCTGCGCCTACTGCGGCCAGGAGCACACCCGGGGCGGCCTCTCCCGCGACCACCGCAGCCGGGTGCGCGACCGCGTGCTGCGCGCCGTGACCGCCCCGGAGACCCGCAGCGCCCGCATCGACTGGTTCGGGGCCGAGCCGATGATGGGCTACGCGGTCATCCGCGACCTCGCCCCCCGCTTCGTCGCCGCCGCCGCCGAGCACGGGGTCGCCTACTCCTCGGTGATCGTCACCAACGGCTCCCTCCTCACCCCCGCGAAAATCAACACGCTCATCCGCTCCTGCGGGGTCACCCATTTCGAGATCACGATCGACGGACCGCCGGATATACACAATGAACACCGGCCGCTGAAAAGCGGACGAGGATCTTTCTGGAACATCGTGCGCGCCGTGCGTTCCGTACTCGACGAACCGGATCTCGGCCCCACCCATTTCTCGTTCCGGACGAATGTCGATGTGCACAACCAGGACTCCGTCCCCCGCTATGTCGAGCTGATGGCGGAGCTGGGCTTCAGCCACCCACGCGTGTCCTTCTCGATCGCTCCGGTCCACTCGTGGGGAAACGACGTAACGGCGATCGAGGTGTCCAAGTACGAGTTCGCCGAACGCGAGACGGGGTGGCTCAGGCTGCTCTCCGAGCACGGGCTGCACACCCAGCTGCTGCCGACCACCGCGCGGAAGGTCCTCTGCCCCGCCACGACCCGCTCGTCCGAGATCATCAGCAGCACCGGCAACATCTTCTCGTGCAGCGAGTACCCCCTCGTCCCCGAGGCCGAGCGCACCCTCGCGCTGACGCACATCGACCGGGCGGGTACCGAACCGGTCCGGCCGCTGGGCCCCTTCGACGGCTGGAACGACCAGATCGCCGAGGGCGCCACCTGGTGCAAGAGCTGCGTCTTCATGCCCACCTGCGGCGGCTCCTGCCCCAAGGCATGGCAGGAAGGCCATCCGCCCTGCCCCGGCTACAAGTACAACGTCCAGGACAGGCTCGATCTCATCGCCGCCCAGTGCGGCCTGCGCGATGTGGCCGGTGAGCCCGCCGGAGCCCGTTGATGACGGCGCGGACCGGCCCGGACGCCCCGCGCCGGCTGCTCATCGGAGTGTGCGGCTCCGGCAACGTACTGGCCGTTCCGCAGTACCTCATGGCTCTGCGCACCGGCCTGGGAACCGGCGTCGAGATCCGTATGGCCATGACCCGCTCCGCCGCCGCGCTCATTCCGGCCGCGACCATGCGGCTGCTGTGCCGGGACGTGTACTGCGACGGCGAGGACGAACTGACGACCGGTCATGTCGCCCCCGCCGTCTGGGCGGACCGCTTCGTCGTCCTGCCCGCCACCGCCAACATGCTCGGCCAGGCCGCCAACGGACTCGCCTCCGGACTCCTCAGCTCCGCACTGCTCGCCCATGAACGCCCGGTGGTGTTCTTTCCGAGCATGAACAGCCTAATGTGGGAGCGCCCCGCCGTCCGCCGCAACGTGGACCGACTGCGCGCGGACGGGCATGCCGTCGTGGACCCGGTGCCCGCCGCCGGATGGCAGATCGCCGCGGGCGACGTACGCAAGAACCTCGGGCTGCCGCCGCCCGCCACCGTGACGGCGGTGATCGGCGAGTTCCTTGACATGCCGGTCGGCCCGCTCGGGGGCTGAGCACACCATCCAGCACAAGGGGGAGACGTGGCAGCAGCCGGACACCGGCTCCGTACGGCACTGGCGGGCGGACCCATGTCGGTGCGCGGCTTCCGGCTGCTGCTCGCCGGGCAGCTCTCCTCCACGGTCGGCGACTACTGCTACGCCGTCGCGCTGCCCTGGCTGATCCTCTCCGGCGACGGCGGCCCGGTCCTGCTCGGCACGGTCCTGGCCTGCTACGGCATCCCCCGCGTCGTCACCATTCCGCTGGGCGGGGTGGTGGCCGACCGGATCGGCGGCCGGCGGGTCATGCTCATAGCCGACCTGGTGCGCGCCGCGGCCGTCGGCACCCTCGCGGTGCTCGCCTCGGCCGGAACACCGACACTGGGTCAGCTCGCCCCCATAGCCGTCGTGTTGGGCGCCTGCTCCGGCATGTTCATCCCCGCCTCGTACACCCTCCTGCCCGCCCTGCTGCGCAAGGAGGACCTCGGCCGGGGCAACGCCCTGTCGACCATGGTCAACCAGGTGGGCGGACTCCTCGGACCCACCGCGGGCGGCGCCCTGGTGGCCGCCTTCGACGCGGGTCCGGCGCTCACGGTCGACGCCGCGTCCTTCCTCGTGTCGGCGCTGGTCCTCGCCCGAATACGCACCGGCGCGGACGCGCCGGAACAAGACGGGCCCGTCGCCACCGACGAGACCCCGGTCCGCAAGACGTCCTTCCGTGAACTGCTGCGCCACGGAAGGCTGCTGCACATCGTGCTGGTGGTGGCCCTCGTCTGCAACCTGGGCTTCAACGGCACGATCGAGGTGGCGCTGCCCGAACTGGCCCATCAGGGCATGGGCGCCACCGGCTACGGAATCCTGCTCACCTGCCTGAGCCTGGGCGGTCTGGCCGGCTCCCTGGTCGCCGCCCGCAGCCGTCCGGTGGAGTCGCCCGCCTATCTGTTCGCCACGCTCGCGGTCGTCATGGGCATCGCCCTGGGCGCCGTCCCGTACGCCGGGGGCCTGACCGGTGCCGCGGTGTGCGTGTGCGTCTACGCCCTGGCCAGCGGCTGGCAGAACATCGTCGTGGTGACGATGCTCCAGGTCTGGGCGCCGTCCGCGCTCATCGGCCGGGTCATGAGCCTGGTCATGCTGGCCGTCATGGGCACCTTCCCGATCTCCGTCGCGGTGGCCGGCTTCGGAGTCCGCCACCTTGGCGCGGCCCCCTTCTTCCCGGTGGCGGGCGGGGCCATCGCCCTCACCGTGCTGGGCGCACTCACCCAGCGGGTGTTCCGCGACCACCGCGCCGACACCGAATACGCCCCGCCGGCGCCCGTACCCGCCGCGGCCACGGCCGCCGGGCCCGCACCCGGCGTGCCGGCCGCCCGCTCCACACATCCAGGGCAGGACGACAGTCAGGAGTCGCAGCGATGAGCGTGTTCGTCCCGTTGGGCATGCCGCGGTTCGAGGGCGGACCGGACCACGGCCCGCGGCCGGGCCGGGGCACCGGCAACACCGCGTACCTGCTGGTCAATCCGCCGGTGACCGACCCGACGACCGCCTACCACTCGATCCCGTACCTCGTGGGCGCCGCCAGGGCGGCCGGCCACACCGAGTACGCCTGCGTGGACGCCAATCTCGACGCCTTCACCCACCTCGCCGACCCCTTACGCTTCGGCGCCACGCTCGCGGCCGCCCGCACCCTGCGCGCCGAGATCGAGGCCAGGTCCGCCGCCCCCCGCCGCCACGACGAGATCCGCTACCGGCAGGCCCTGGCCGCCGAGGGCCTGACCGCGACATCGGCGCGCGACGCGATCCGCGTGTTCCAGGACCCCGAGCTCTTCTACCACCCCCCGACCTACGCCCAGGCGGTCGCGGTGACGAGCCGGTGGTGGGAGCTCATCGCCCTCGAGATGCCGCCCGGCGCGGCGGACGGCTTCTCGATGCGGGTGAAGTCCGCCGTCAACCTGTGCAGCACGGCGGACCTGTCCGACCCCGGGGTCCCGGCGGCCGTGGCCCGACCCTTCGAGGGCTACTTCGCCGACGAGTTCGTCCCGAAGCTGCGCGAACGCCCCTGGGCGGTGGTGGGACTCTCCGTCAACTACACCAGTCAGCTGCCCGTCGCCCTCAGGATGGCCCGCCTGATCCGGAGCGTACTGCCCGACACGGTGATCGTCTTCGGCGGCACCGAGGTCGGCGACGTGGTCAAGTACGCCTCGGACCCGGCGGCCGCGTGGCGGGTCTTCCAGGACGCCGACCTGATCGTTCCGGGCGAGGGCGAGAGCGCCCTCATCGGCATCCTCGACGCGGTCGGGAACGGCGCGGTCCGGGGCGGTGACGCCTTCGAGGGCATCGGCGGCGTGATGACCAGGAAACGGCCGGACCCCGTCATCGCGTACAGCAGCGTGGACACGCTCGACTCCCCGGCGTACGACGTGTGGGACTGGGACCGGTACTGGGCGCCCGAACCGGTGATCCTCTACAGCCCGACCCGGGGGTGCTACTGGAACAAGTGCACCTTCTGCGACTACGGCCTCAACACCGACCGGCCGACCTCGCCCTCGCGCGAACGCCCCGTCGCCGCCGTCCTTGAGGACCTGCGGGAGGTGAGCCGTTACGGCAGGACCCTCTACTTCGCGGTGGACGCCATGTCCCCGCGCTATCTGCGCACCCTCGCCGCCGCCCTCGCCGAATCCTCCCTGGACCTGCGGTGGTCCGCCGAACTGCGGCTGGAGCGGACGTTTCCCGAGCGCGCCGTCGGTGAACTCCTCGCGGCCTCCGGCTGCGTCGCGGTCTCCTTCGGCTACGAGTCGGGCAGCCAGCGGGTCCTCGACCTCATCGACAAGGGGGTGAAGATCGACGCCGTCCCGGACGTCCTGGCCGAGCTGGCGCGCAACGGCATCGCCGCGCAGATGATGGGCTTCACCGGCTTCCCCACCGAGACCCGGGACGAGGCGCTCGCGACGTACGAGTTCCTCCAGGACCACGAGAAGCTGTGGACGACCGCGGGCATCGGCCTGTTCGCGCTGACCCCCGGCTCCATCGTCGCCAAGGACCCCGGCCGGTTCGGCGTCGACCTCCTGCCGACCTCCGCCTCCGACGACATCCGGCGCTATGTGCCCTGGCGCGACCGCGCGTCCGGTGAGGTGCACTGGCCGGAGTCCGAGGACCCCCGCGTCCCGCGCGAACACAGCGCCGGCTTCCGCAGGACCAGCTTCGACCGCCCCTTCGTCGGCGGCATCGACGCCGCGCACACCCTGCTCTACCACGCCCGCTTCGGCCGGGGACTGATGCCCGAGGCCCCCGAGGGCCCCGGGCGCGACGAAGAACCCCGCGTCCGCCTGGTCGAGGAGCCGGTGGTGACCATCCCGTTCGCCTCCATCGAGGGGCTGACCGGTGTCGACGACCTGATGGCGCAGGTCAGCCGTCGCAGCCGGGAGCACCTGGACACCACATCCGGCGGCTACGGGGAATGGCTTGACGGGACCGGCACCGCCCGCCCCGGCTCCTGCGGGGTCCTCGTACTCGCCCACGGCGACCTCGTGGAGGTGCCCGCAGGCGTGGACTTCACCGCGGACAACGCCCTCACCCGCGCCCTGCGCCTGATGCTCTCGACGCAGGCCCGCGCCTGAGGCCGTCCGCGGTGGCCGGGCCGGCCGATTGAGACGCCGGGCGTCTCGATCCCAGGGAAACTGGGTATTGGACCGGCTCGGTCGCCGGGTGCGAGGGTCGTGCCGGACCCCTGTCCACCGACGCCCCACCGCCCCCGGAAAGGCCCCCGCCGTGCCCGACGCCTCCGATGTCGTGATCTGCGAACCCCTGCGCACCCCCATCGGCCGCTTCGGCGGGGTGTTCGCCGGGGAGAAGCCGGCCGCCCTCGCCGCCCGCGTCATCGCCGAGGTCGTCGCCCGGACCGGCATCGACCCGGACCGGGTCGACGAGGTGATCCTCGGCCACTCCTACCCGTCGGCGGAGGCCCCCGCGATCGGCCGGGTCGCCGCCCTGGACGCCGGGCTCCCGCAGTCGGTGACCGGCCTCCAGACCGACCGCCGCTGCGGCTCCGGGCTCCAGGCGGTCCTGGACGCGGCCATGCAGGTCAGGGCCGGGTTCAGCGAGGTCGTCATCGCGGGCGGCGTCGACGTGATGAGCGGCGCCCCGTACTACACGCACGACGGGCGCTGGGGCATCAAGGGCCCCGGCCTCCAGCTCCACGACGCGCTGGCCCGGGGCCGGGTCACCGCCGGCGGCATCCACCACCCGGTGCCCGGCGGCATGATCGAGACCGCCGAGAACCTGCGCCGCACGTACGGGATCAGCCGCGCGGACCAGGACGCGCTGGCCCTGCGCTCGCAGCGGCGGGCCGGGCTCGCCGCCGCCGAGGGCCGGTACGAGAAGGAGACCGTGCCCGTCACCGTACGGACCAGGAAGGGCGAGAGCGTGGTCACCGCCGACGAGCACCCCCGCCCCGACACCACCGCCGAACAGCTCGCCGCGCTCCGCCCGGTCATGCTGAAGTCCGACCCGGAGGCCACCGTCACCGCGGGCAACGCCAGCGGCCAGAACGACGCGGCGGCCGCCTGCCTGGTGACGAGCGCCGCCACCGCCGAACGGCTCGGCCTCACCCCGCTCGTCCGGCTGGTCTCCTTCGCCCGGGCCGGGGTGCCCGCCGCCACCATGGGTCTCGGCCCGGTCCCCGCGACCCACGCCGCGCTCGGCCGGGCCGGCCTCACCCTCGACGACCTCGACCTGATCGAGCTCAACGAGGCGTTCGCCGCCCAGGTGCTGGCCTGCACCCGCGAACTGGGCCTCGGCGAGAAGGACCACGAGGAGCGGATCAACGTGAACGGCTCCGGTGTCTCGCTCGGCCACCCGGTCGGCGCCACCGGCGCCCGCATCCTCGCCACCCTCACCCGGGAGCTGCACCGCCGCGAGGCCCGCTACGGCCTGGAGACCATGTGCATCGGCGGCGGCCAGGGCCTCGCGGCGGTCTTCGAGCGCGTCGCGCCCTGAGCGCCGACGGCCCCGGGGCCGCCCCGCCCGGGACGACCCGGGCCCGGCGACGCGAAACGGCCCCGCACCCCGGGCGGGGGCGCGCCGCCAGCGTCGAACGGCTCGGCCTGTCCGGCCGGCCTCCTTCACCCGCCCCCGTCGAGCCCCTGCCAGCCGTTCTCGAGAAGGGCGAAGGCGCGGGTGATCGCCGCGCGCGGGTCGCCGTGGCCGGGGGCCGCGCGGGGGGCCTCCGGGGCGAAGAGGGCCAGGGCGGCACAGGCCGGGTCGTCGGCGGGGCGGCCGCTCTCCTCGTCCACGATGGCGAGAGCGGCCCCTGGGCCCGCGACCAGGGAGGCACCCTCGACCTGGACCAGGACAACGGCCAGACCGCCCTGCGCGAAGCCGGCCTGCTCGACGACTTCCACCGCCTCTCGAGGCCCGAAGGGCAGGAGATGCGCCAGCTGGACACCACCGGCACGATCCTCTTCCACCACGTCCCCGGAGCAGGGGAACTCTTCAAGCCCGAGATCGACCGAGGCACCCTGCGCCGGCTCCTGCTCGACTCACTGGAGCCCGGCACCGTGCGCTGGGGGCGCACCCTGCGCTCCGTCGAAGGACCCGCGGGCGGCCCCCGCCGACTGCGCTTCGCCGACGGCACCGTCGTCGAGGCCGACCTCGTCATCGGCGCCGACGGAGCCCGGTCCGCGGTCCGCCGCGCCCTCTCCGAGGCCACCCCCGAGTACAGCGGGATCAGCTTCCTCGAAGCCTGGTTCCACAACGTCGACAACGACCACCCCGCCGTCGCCGAACTCGTCGGCCGGGGCAGCGCCGTGCTGGACGGTTGCGAACTCGCCCTGGCCCTCGCGCGGCACGACACCGTCGGTGAGGCCGTCCGCGCCTGCGAGGGGACGATGCTGCCCCGGTCCGGCAAGATGCAGCGCCTCCTCGATCACGGTGCCGAGGAACTCGTCTCCGACGAGCTGCCGGACTTCGCGCAGGAGGGCATGGCCGCCCGCTGAGCGGCGGAATTCCCGGCGCCCCGCCCGGGGGCCAGGTGGTCGTCCGCCGCGTCCGGGTCCGCCAGCCGGTTCAGCCGGGCCGGCACGTCGAGGCCGACCAGCAGCACCACGATCACCGTGCCCGCGAAGGTCAGCACGGCGAGCGCCCGGCCCAGGCTCATCCCGGAGGCCAGATGGGCCCCCAGCACCGGGGCGACCGCCCCGCCCAGCGCGCCCACGTTGTACGTGAAGCCGAGCGCCGCGCCCCGGCTGCGGGTCGGGAAGTGGCCGCCGATGTAGCGGGGGAGCAGACCGGAGATCCCGAAGCTGGTCGCCTGGAGCAGGAAGAGCAGGCCGCCGAGGAGCAGCAGGTTGTCCTCCACCGCGAAGACCGGGTAGACGAAGGCGAGCGAGGCCAGCAGCGTCAGCGCGTACGCCTTCTTCGTGCCGATCCGGTCGCCGAGGAAGCCAGCCATCCAGCAGCCGACCATCGTCCCGAAGCCCGCGAAGTAGAGGACGTCGGTGACCTGGCCCGTGGAGTACCCGAGCTCCGTCTTCAGGTACGTCGGCAGCAGGGCCTGGATCGGCCAGGAGTACAGGAATGCGAAGAACAGCGTCACGATCATCGACAGGTACAGCACCCAGCCGCGCTTCCCGCCCAGCTGCACCGCGAGCGCCGCGAGCGAGACCCCGGCGACCACCGAAAGCACCGGCACCATGCCCGCGCCGCCCGGCGTGAAGACCAGGAACAGGGAGAGCGTGGCGACGGCCACCAGGGCCGTGTTGACGGTCGCCCGGCGCGGGGTCAGGAACAGCGGCCGGAACGGATTGGGCTTCGCGCCCTCGTCCGGGACGGACTCCGTCCACTCCTCCGCCTCCGGCAGCGCCCGCCGCATCCACAGTGCGATGGCGATCGGGATCAGGCCGAGGTAGAACATCCAGCGCCAGCCGAGCGAGGGCACCACCCAGTCGTAGACCTGGGCGGCCAGCACCGAGCCCACCGAGAAGCCGGAGATCAGGAAGCCGCTGGCCCGGTTGCGCAGTGCGGGCGGCCAGCTCTCCATGACGTACGTGGAGCTGGCGCTGTACTCGCCGGCCATGCCCATGCCGATGGCCAGCCGGGCGGCGAACAGGCTGGTGTAGTTCCACGCGAATCCGCAGGCGAAGGTGCCCAGCGAGTACAGCAGGATGCTCGCCATCATCGACAGCTTGCGGCCGTAGCGGTCGCCGAGGGCGCCGAGCACGGCGCCGCCGAGCCAGCGGGTGATGAAGGCGCCGGAGATCAGGCTGGCCGCCTGCACCGTGCTCAGCCCGAAGTCGTCACTGATCTCGGTCAGGACGAGGGTGATCAGCACGAAGTCGAAGCCGTCGAGTACATAGCCGATCCAGGCGGCGAAGAACGACTTCCACTGGGTGCGGCTCACCTGGCGGTACCAGGGGAGCGTGGGGGGTGTGGTGGTGTGCACGGTGACTCCAGAATGCGGGACGGTGTTCGCCTTTGAACAGCCGTCCCGCGAAAAGGGGCAGGTCAGCGCCGGGTGATGCCCGTCACGAAGCGGGCGGTGAGGGCGGTGGGCGCGGTGATGGCGGTGCCGACGACGACGCTGTGCGCGCCGCGCGCCAGGGCCTCGGCCGCGTCCTCGGGGGTGTTGATACGGCCTTCGGCGACGACGGGTACGTCGATCGCGGCGGCGAGTGCGGCGACCAGGTCCAGGTCGGGCCCGGTCTGCTTCGGCTGCCCGGGCACGTAGCCGGACAGGGTGGTGGAGACGAAGTCCGCGCCGAGCCCGGCCGCGGTGACGCCCTCGGCGAGGGTGGAGACGTCGGCCATGACGAGGGCGCCGGCCGCGTGGACCGCCTCGACCAGCTCCGCGAACGTCGAGCCGTCGGGGCGCGGCCGGTCGGTGGCGTCCGCCGCGACGACGGCCGCGCCGGCCTCGGCCACCGCCAGGGCGTGCCGGACGGTCGGCGTGATGTACACCCCGACGTCGCCGTCCTTCCAGAGCCCGATGACCGGCAGGTCCACCGCGGCCGTGATCGCGGCGACGACCTCCGGCTCGTTGGCCCGGATCGCCGCGCCGCCGCCGGCGACCGCCGACTGTGCGAGCCGCACCAGCGTGGAGGTGTCCCGCATCGGGTCGCCGGGGGGCGCCTGGCAGGACACGATCAGCCTGCCCTGGAGAGTGGTGGCCAGTTCCTGTGCGCTCATCGGAGAGCTCCCGGGTGGTGGAGGGGAAGGGTGGTGGTGAGGGCCGCCGCGCCGAGCACGGCCGCGTCGTGGCCGAACAGCGGGGCGCGCGGGACGAGCCCGCGCAGCGGTCCCATCAGCTCGGCGGCGAAGGCGGCCCGCAGCGCGTCCTCGTACAGCGGGCCGATGCGCGGGACCCCGCCGCCGACGACGACCCGGTCGGGGCCGAGCGCGTTGGCGAGCCCGCCGAGCACATGCCCGGCGGCGGACGCGCCCGTGGTGATCGCGGTGACGGCGTCGGTGTCGCCCTCGGCGGCGCGCGCGGCGACGGTTTCCAGGCGGTCCACGACGGCGCCGGTCAGCCGCTCGTAGTGGGCGGCGATGCCGGGGCCGGAGGCGATGACCTCCAGATGGCCGGTGGCCCCGCAGGTGCAGGGCAGCCCGGCCGCCTCGGGGCTCGGCAGATGGCCCAGATGCCCGGCGACACCGGACGCGCCGTGCACCATCCGCCCGTCGGCGGCGACCGCGCCGCCGACGCCGGTGCCGATGGCCGCGAACAGCAGCGAGGCGTGGCCGCCGTGCTCGGCGCGCAGCGCGTCCAGCTCCGGGCCCGCCGTGGCGCGTACGTCGTTGTCGCAGGCCACCGCGTAGCCGGTGCGGTCCGCGAGCCCGGTGCCGAGCGGGGTGCCGGCCCAGCCCCGGATCGAGTCGGTGGCGCTGGTGACCATGCCGGTACGGGGATCGATGACGCCCGCCGCCGCGACGCCGAGCGCGGTCGCGGTGCGGCCGGGGTCGACCTCGGCGGCGGCCGCGGCGAGCGCGTCGAGCACCGCCGCCGCGCCGTCGCGGGCCGGGGTGGGCCGGGAGTGCCGGGCCAGCACCGTGCCGTCCGCGCCGAACAGCGCGGCGGCGATCTTCGTACCGCCCAGGTCCAGCCCGACGACGCCCGTCATCGGACCGGCGGCAGACCGGCGCCGCGCAGCCGCCCGGAGACGAACGCGACGGACTCCGCGGACAGCTGGATCTGCGGGAAGACGGTGTCGCCGCACTCGATGATCCCGAGGAGCCGGAGCGCCGCCTTGAACGAGCCGAGCGCCGACGAGCTGCGGCCCATGTCCGCCTCCGGGCCCGCGTCGACCATCGCGAACAGCTCGACCAGCCGCTCCTGCTCCTCGGCGGCCAGCGTCCAGTCCCCGGCGCGCGCGGCCTCGTAGAGCCGTACGTAACCGGCCGGGTCCACGTTGCCGATGCCCGGGACGACCCCGTCGGCGCCGGCCAGCAGGGCCGCGTCCACCGTCAGTTCGGAACCGGTGAGGATGCTGAAGTCCGGCACCGGACCCCGCGCCCGGCCCCCGCGGCCGCCGAGCTCGACGACGAGCCGGCGCAGCCCGCCCTCGTCGCCGCTGCTGTCCTTGAGGCCGGCCAGCGTGCCGTCCTCGGCCAGCTCGCGGACCAGGGCGGCGGAGAGCTTGCTGTGCACGGCGACCGGGATGTCGTACGCGAACAGCGGCAGGTCCACCTCGGCGCGCAGCCGGCGGAAGTGGGCGGCGATCTCCCGGGGGTGGGTGCGGGTGTAGAAGGGCGCGGTCGCGACCAGGGCGTCCGCGCCGAGGGCGGCGGCGGTCCTGGCGTGTTCGGCGACCCGGGCCGTGGTGGTGTCGATGACCCCGGCGAGGACGGGGACGCGGCCGTCGGTGGCGTTGACGACGGTCTCCAGGACCGTGGCGCGCTGCTCGTCGGTGAGGTAGGCGACCTCGCTGGTGGACCCGAGCGCGAACAGCCCGTGCACGCCGCCGCCGATGAGGTGCTCGACGAGGCGGGTGAGGGAGGCGGTGTCGACCTCCCCGCGGGAGTCGAGCGGGGTGCAGACCGGCGGGACGACGCCGCGCAGCGGTGCGGTCAGAGACATGGTGGAGGCTCCAGCTGATCGGGATGCCGGTCCGGGGCCTGAGCGGCTACCCGGATCGAGACGTGAGACGTAAGATGTCCTATGTCTGCTTCACCTTAATCAGATGCTCCTGCGACCGGTCAAGGGGCAACGGCACCTCGGGAGGACGTTGTGGCGCGGCCCACCATGGCTCAGGACATCGAGCGAAGGATCAAGGAGCTCATTCTGGAGCGCTGCCTCGCGCCCGGCGACGCCCTGCCCACCGAGACCGAGCTGATGGACCTCTTCGAGGCGGGCCGGGTCTCCGTCCGCGAGGCCCTGAAGTCGCTCCAGGCGGTCAACGTCGTGGAGATCCGCCGGGGTTACGGGACCTTCGTGGGCTCGCTCTCCCTGTCACCGTTCGCCGAGGGCCTGGCCTTCCGCGCCGCCGTCCGCCACCGCCAGGGCGAACCGGGCCTGGCCGAGCTGATGAAGGTGCGCGAGGCGCTGGAGGCCGGGCTCGTCGGGGCCGTCGCGGCGGGCGTCCCGGAGGAGGACCTCGACGTGCTGCGCGCGCTCGTCGCGAAGATGGAGGCCGAGGCGGCGGACGGCGGCCGGGTCGCCCGCGCCACGGACCGGGCCTTCCACCTCGCCCTGTACGCCTCGCTCGACAACCACCTGCTCAGCGAGGTGCTCGACGCGTTCTGGGCGGCGATGGACCGGGTGCGCGAGGACTTCGACGACGGCCACCAGGACCCCTCGGTCACCTGCGCCCAGCACCGCGAGATCGTCGAGGCGGTCGCGGCGGCCGACGGCGAGCGCGCGGTACGGGCCATGCGGACGCACTTCGATGGCATCCGGGACCGGCTGGACGCGGGCTGACGCACGGGCGCGGCCCCCGGCCCGCGAGGGAGCCGGGGGCCGCGCCCGCACGCGTTACGGCGTGGCCGTCACCGTCCTGCTCCCCGACGCCGTCTTCCCGCTCGCCCGGTACGTCGCGGTCAGCTTCACGTCACCGGAGGCGCCGGCCGGGATGGTGACGGGCACCTTCACATTGGCACCCTCGCCCGGCCGGGTCGCCGGGAACGCCACCTGCTTCGTCGTCCAGCCGGCGGGCACGGTCAGATCGACCGTGCCCGCGTCGCGGCGGACGTCCATCCGGTTGACGACCCGGACGGTGATCTCGGTGGTGGTCCCCGCCTTCAGTACGGCCGGCGGTGTGATCGTGATGTCCGCGCAGGTGCCGCCGAGCCACTTCAGGTCGAACGAGGAGTACGTGATGTGCTCGTAGTTCCCCCGCTCGTACAGCAGGCCGAGCCGGCCGCTCGGCAGCCGCGTCAGCGTCGAGTAGGCGGCGGCGCCCGCGTCGACGACCTTCTTGATCGGCCATGTCCTCCCGTTGTCGCAGGACATCTTGACCGTGAGGTTCTTGCGCGAGGTGGCCTCGGTGTTGCTGAACAGCAGCCAGGTGGACTGAGGGTCCGAGGCCGGCGCTTCCGGGGCGTACCGCATGACCGAGCCGTTGTTCGCCGGGTCGGGCAGCTGGGTGTCCTGGACGAACGGCGTGTACGTGACCCCGCCGTCGGTCGAGTACGCGACCGTACGGTACGGCGCCGAGCGGTTGTTGAGCATGACCGTGCCGTCGTTCAGCTCGACGGTCTTGTTCTCGTCGCCGCCCGGACCCACCGGCGTGCCCATGTGCCAGGTCTCGCCGTGGTCGTCGCTGTACGCGCTGACCGCGTAGTTGGCCCCGTTGTTCCGGATGGCGTACTGCTGGATCAGCCGGCCCTTGTGGGCGCCGTTGCGCAGCTGGATGCCCTCGCCCGACGCGGCGAACATCCCGCCCCAGGCCGGGTTCTTGATCTGCTTGGTGATCCGGCGGTGGGTCCAGGTGAGTCCGTCGTCGTCGGAGTAGCTGTAGTCCGCCTGGAGGACGTTCGGGTCGCTCTCGTCGTTGCCGGTGGCCGAGCCGAGGAAGCCCTGGTTCTCGCCGGCCGCGTAGAACAGGAAGATCCGGCCGGTCGTCCGGTCGACGAGCAGGCTCGGGTCCCCGTACCCCTTGGGGGCGGCGTCCTTGCGGACCACCTGCTGCGCCTGCCAGGTCGTACCGCCGTCGGTGCTGCGCCGCAGCACGATGCCGATGTTCGACGGCAGGTCGCCCAGGGTCGGGCGGGCGTCGTACGCGGCGAGCACGGTGCCCTTGTTCGAGGTGGTCAGAGCCGGGATGCGGTAGTGGGGGGAGCCGACTCCGTCGACGGTCAGGTCCTGGGACGTGAGCGTGCCGGGGGCGGGTGACGCGGCCTGCGCGGTGCCGGTCGTGGCGACCACCAGGAGGGCGGCGCCGAGCAGGGCGACAGGAACGGTTCGCTGCATGGACGATCTCTCTTCTCGTCAGGAGCGACCGGCCTGCCCCGATGACAGGCCGGTGAACAGGGCGGCCACCCAGGCCAGTTGCTCCCGCTGCTGGTACTCCGCGCCGCCCTCGTGCCCGTTGAACGGGTAGACCCGTACGTCCTTGGGTCCGGCGTATCCGTTGTAGGCGGTGAAGCAGGTGGAGGGCGGGCAGATGTCGTCCATCATCGCGATGGAGAACAGCGCGGGGGCCGTCGCCCGGGTGGCGTGCAGTGCGGCGTCGAAGTACGCGAGGGTGGCGAAGACCGACTCGGTGCGGTCGCGGTGCAGCTTCAGGTACTCGGCGATCTCGGTGTACGGCGGACGCCCCGCGATCTCGGCGCCCCGGCGGACGTTGCACAGGAACGGCACGTCCGGCATGACCCCGGCGAGCCCCGGCACGAGACCGGCGACGGCCAGGGAGATGCCGCCGCCCTGGCTGACCCCGGTCACCACGATCCGGGCCGGGTCGACCTCCGGGTGCTCGCGCACCGCGTCCACGCAGCGCACCGCGTCGGTGAACAGCCGCCGGTAGTAGAAGGTTTCGGGGCTCTCGATGCCCCGGGTCAGGAAGCCGGGCACCACGCCCGACGCCCCGCCGTCCGGGTCGGCGGTGGCGCCGCCAGCCGCCGACCAGCCCTGCCCCCGGGTGTCCATCAGCAGGTGGGCGTAACCGGCCGAGGCCCACAGCAGGTTCTCGTGGGCCAGGCCCCGGCCGCGTCCGTAACCCAGGAACTCCACTACGCAGCCGAGGGGTTCGGCCGCCCCGGCGGGCATCCGCAGCCAGCCGCGCACCGGCTGCCCGGCGAAGCCCGGGACGGTCACGTCGTACGTACGGACCTGGGTGAGCCCGGTGCGGACCTCGGTGAACACGGGCTTGACGGACGCGTCCGCGCGGGCCTCGTCCAGGGTCCGGGACCAGAAGGCGTCGAAGTCCGCGGGGACGGGCAGCGGCGGCAGGTAGTCGCGGCATTCGTCGAGCGAGAGGTCCGTCAACGGCATGGAGGTGCCTCCTGGGGGCGCGGCGGGGGAAGTGCCCTGAGCGTGGCCATGGACATCAGATGCATGACGTCAGATGTCCTGTCGGCACACGGACCCTAGGCACCGCCCGCGGCGGCCGTCAAGGGTTGCCCCGGGGTCCGTCCGCAGGCCCGCCCCGGCCCGGGGGCCGCCGGGCGGCTCCGCTCAGCCCCGGGCGCGGGCCTCCGCGATCCGGCGGCGCACGGGCGCGTAGTGCTCGCCGAGCGCCTTCATGAACCCGGTGATGTCACCGGCCCGGGCGGCGTCCACGATGTTCTGGTGGGCGGTGATGGTCTCCGTCTCGTCGGCCTGCGTGAACCCGTCCAGGTGCGGCGCGACGATGGTGTACACGTCCCAGAAGGCCATCGAGAGCTGGCCGATCAGTTCGTTGCCCAGCGGGGCCACGAGCAGGGCGTGGAAGGCGCGGTCGGCGTCGACGAAGCCGTGCCCCTCCTGGGCCCCCGTCTCGCGCATGGTGGCCACCAGGGCGTCCAGCGCGTCCAGCTGGTCCGCGCTGAGCTGCGAGACGATCCGGTCGGCCATCCCGCGCTCGAAGAGCTCGCGCACGTCGACCAGGTCCGCCATGACCTGGAAGTCGTCGTCGGGGGAGAGCAGCCCGCGGAAGGTCAGGCTCTCCACGAGCGCGGACAGGCTCAGCCGGCCGACGTAGGTGCCGTGCCCGTGGCGGACCTCGACGATGTCCAGCGCGTCGAGGATCTTGACGGCCTCGCGGACGCTGGAGCGGCTGGCGCCGAGCGCCTCGCACAGGGCGGGCTCGGTGGGCAGCGGGTCCCCGGGGCGGAGCCGTTCTTCGAGGATGTACCGCTTGATGCCGTCGACGACTTCCTGCCGGAGCAGCTGCCGGCCGGGTTTCGTTCCGGACATATGTGAACTCCCCACCTCTTGACCCCTCTCGATTGTCAAGCTACGTTCCCACGCTATCAAGGCATCAGACATCTGACGTCTGATGCATCAGGTACCGCGGCCCCCCGTGAACCTGCGCCAGCCCCCTTTTTCCCGTCCACGACGCCCCACCTCAAGTCCCTGGAGGACCCGTGCCCGAGCTGAGAGCAGCCGGTGTCGAGCGCCGCACCTTCCTGCGTTACACCAGTGCCGTCGGCGCCGCGGCCGCCATCACGGCCGGCCTTTCCGCGTGCGGCGGACCGTCCTCGACCGCCAACGGCTCGACGGACAAGGGCAGCGGCAGCGACCTCATCGAGGCCGGTCTGTCCTACCCGCTGTCGACCGGCTTCGACCCGATGATCACCTCGGGCGCGACCCCGTACGCCGCCAATATGCACATCTTCGAGGGCCTGGTGGATCTCGATCCGGCAACGCTCGTGGCACGGCCCGCTCTCGCCACCGAGATGCCGAAGAAGATCAACGCCACCACCTACCGCGCCACGCTCCGCAAGGGCGCGACCTTCCACGACGGATCGGCCGTCACCGCCGACGACGTGGTGTTCAGCTTCGAACGCATCCTGGACCCGAAGAACGCCTCGCTCATGGCGCAGTTCGTGCCCTTCATCGACACCGTCAAGGCCGTCGACGCGGGCACGGTCGAGTTCAAGCTCAAGTACCCCTTCGCGCTCTTCCCGTCCCGCATCGCCGTGGCCCGGATCGTGCCGAAGAAGATCGTCGAGCCCGACCCCAAGGCCTTCGACGCCAAGCCCGTCGGCTCCGGCCCGTACAAGTTCGTCTCCGCCACCCGCGAGGACAAGATCGTCTTCGAGGCGTACGACAAGTACAACGGCTCCCACCCCGCCAAGGCCAAGAAGATGGTCTGGCGCCTCATGTCCGACCAGTCCGCCCGCGTCAGCGCCATGGAGTCGGGCCGCGTCCAGGCCATCGAGGACGTCCCCTACATCGACGTCAAGCGCCTCTCGGGCTCCGCCAAGACCGAGTCCGTCCAGTCCTTCGGGCTGCTCTTCCTGATGTTCAACACCGCCGACAAGCGGTTCGCCGACAAGCGGGTGCGCCAGGCCCTGCACTACGCGCTGGACACCGAGAAGATCATCTCCACCGCGATGGTCGGCAACGCGTCGGCCGCCACCGGCTACGTGCCCGCCACCCACCCCGACTACCACAAGGCCGCCACGGTCTACACGCACGACGTGGCCAAGGCCAAGAAGCTCCTCGACGAGGCGGGCGTCAAGGGCCTCTCCTTCACCGTACTGACCACCGACACCGGCTGGGTCAAGGACGTCGCCCCGCTGCTCAAGGAGAGCTGGGAGGCCGCGGGCGTCAAGGTCACGCTCAACATCGCCCAGTCCCCGGCCCAGTACGCCAAGATCGACAAGGGCGACTTCGAGGTCCTCGTCGCCCCCGGCGACCCCTCAGTCTTCGGCAACGACGCCGACCTGCTGCTGCGCTGGTTCTACTACGGCTTCTGGCCCGAGAGCCGCTACGGCTGGGGCAAGTCCGCCGCGTACAAGAAGGTGAAGCAGACCCTCGACAAGGCCGCCCAGGCCGCCGACGAGGCCAAGCGCAAGGAGCTCTGGGGCCAGGTCACCGACCTCGTCGCCGACGAGGCCGCCCTCTACCCGATCCTCCACCGCAAGCTGCCCACCGCCTGGAACGAGAAGGCGCTCCCCGGCTTCAAGCCCCTGCCCACCACAGGCCTGTCCTTCCTGGACGTCAGCCGCGGCTGAGGGCCCTCCGGCCCCCGCCCCAAAGCCCCGGTCCGGGACACGTACACCCCACCCGGTGTCCCGGACCGGACCGCCCAACCGCAAGGAACCCGACGATGGTTGCTTTTCTCCGGCTCGCGCTGCGCCGCGTCGCGATGATGCCGGTGATGATCCTCGGCATCGCGCTGCTCGTCTTCGTGGTGCTGCAGTTCTCGCCGGTCGACCCGGCCTTCAACGCGCTCGGGGAGAGCGCCACACCCGAGGCCCGCGCGGCCTTCGCCGAGGCCAACGGGCTCAACGACCCGCTGCCCGTACGCTACTTCCACTTCCTGGGCCAACTGCTCCACCTCGACCTCGGAATGACGGTCCCGCCCAGCCAGCCCGTCGCGGACCGCATCACCGCCGCGTTTCCGCTCACCCTCCAGCTGACGATCCTCGGCCTGGTCGTCGCGATCGTCCTCGCCGTCGTCGCCGGCGTGCTCGGCGCGATGTACCGCGACCGCTGGCCCGACCAGCTCTTCCGGGTGCTGTCCATGGCCGGCGTCGCCATCCCCTCGTTCTGGCTCGGCGTCCTGCTCATCCAGCAGTTCGCGCTCAACTCCCGGGTCTTCCCGACCGGCGGCTACACCAACCCCGCCGACTCCTTCGGCGGCTGGCTGCGCAGCATGGCCCTGCCCGCCATCTCGCTCGCCGTCCCCGTCGCCGCGTCCCTCGCCCGGCTCGTACGGACCTCGATGGTCGCCGAACTCGACCGCGACTACGTCCGAACCGCCCGCGGCAACGGCCTGCCCGTCCTCCTGGTGATCCGCTCGGTGCTGCGCAACGCGCTCGTCACCCCGCTCACCGTGCTCGGCGTCAAGGTCGGCTACCTGCTCAGCGGCGCCGTCGTCATCGAAGCGATCTTCGACCTGCCCGGCATGGGCAAGCTCATCCTCGAAGGTGTCACGGGCGGCGACGTCGCCCTCGTCCAGGGCACCGTACTGACCATCGCCATCGCCTTCCTGGTGGTCAACGTCATCGTCGACCTGCTCTACCTGCTGGTCAACCCGCGCATCAGGACGGTCTGACATGTTTGCCACCAGCCGGCTGACCACCAAGCTCTCCCGCCCCGGCATCGCCTTCCGCGCGCTCCCGGTCACCTCCCGCATCGCGCTCGGCGTGCTGCTCGTCGTCATCCTCGGCGCGGTCCTCGCACCGCTGCTCACCCAGAACCCCCTCACCACCGGAACCCCCGTCCAGGCACCTGGCGCCGACCACTGGTTCGGCACCGACCGGGCCGGCCGCGACGTCTTCGCCCGTGTCGTGCACGGCTCGCGCTACTCGCTGATCATCGGCCTCGGCGCGACCGCCGTCGCCCTGGTCGCCGGCTCCCTGCTCGGGGCGCTCGCCGCCACCTCGCGCAAGCTCGGCGACGAGTCCGTCATGCGCACCCTCGACGTGGTGATGTCGTTCCCGCCGATCGCGCTGGCCGCCGTCCTCGTCGCGGTCTTCGGCACCAGCATCCCCGTCATCATCTTCACCATCGCCTTCGTCTACACCCCCTCGCTCGCCCGCGTCGTCCGCGCCAACGTGCTGTCCCAGTACGGTGAGGACTACGTCGCCGCAGAGAAGGTCATCGGCGCCCGGCGCGGCTACATCGTGCTCCGGCACGTCGCCGTCAACTGCATGGCCCCGGTCATGGTGTTCGCCACCGTCATGGTCGCCGAGGCGATCATCTTCGAGGCCAGCCTCTCCTTCATCGGCGCCGGCGTGCAGGACCCCGACCCCAGCTGGGGCAGCGTCCTCGCCTACGGCCGGCAGATCCTCCTCGCCGGCGGCTGGTGGGCCACCTTCTTCCCCGGCCTCGCACTCCTCGTCACCGTGCTCGCCCTCAACATCCTCTCCGAGGGCCTCACCGACGCCTCCGCCGCACCGAAGGCCGCCCGCGCCGCCGTCCCCTCCGACGCCACCACCGCCCCCGACCCCGTCGAGGCCCGCTCGACCGTGGACATCGACGCCGCCCTCGCCAAGCTCGCCCGGCGCGTCAACGCCCAGGAACCCACCATCACCCCGGTCCCCGAGGACGCCGCCGAACTCCTCGTCGTACGCGACCTCGCGATCCGCTTCCCCGACCGGTACGGCACAACGCCGGTCGTCGACTCCCTGTCGTTCACCGTCCACGAGGGCGAGACCCTGGGCCTCGTCGGCGAGTCCGGCTGCGGCAAGTCCATCACCAGCCTCGCCGTCATGGGCCTCCTCGCCCGCAACGCCGAGGTCAGCGGCGAGATCCTGTACCGCGGCCGCAACCTCCTGGAGCTTGCGCCCAAGGAGCGCCGCGCCCTGATGGGCCCCGAGATCGCGATGGTCTACCAGGACGCGCTCTCCTCCCTCAACCCCTCCGTACTCGTCGGCACCCAGCTCAAGCAGCTCACGTCACGCGGCGGTACGAAGACCCCGGCCGAACTCCTCGACCTGGTCGGCCTCTCACCCGAACGCACCCTGCGCAGCTACCCCCACGAACTCTCCGGCGGCCAGCGCCAGCGCGTCCTGATCGCCATGGCCCTCTCCCGCAGCCCCCGCCTGCTCATCGCGGACGAACCGACCACCGCCCTCGACGTCACCGTCCAGGCCCAGGTCGTCGAACTCCTCGTACGGCTCCGCGAGGAACTCGGCTTCGCCATGGTGCTCGTCTCGCACGACCTCGCCCTCGTCGGCGACCTCTCGCACCGCGTCGCGGTCATGTACGCCGGACGCCTCGCCGAGATCGGCGACACCCGCTCCGTACTCACCGCCCCCACCCACCACTACAGCCGCGGCCTGCTCGGCTCGGTCGTCTCCCTTGAGGCCGGCGCCGACCGGCTGCACCAGATCCGCGGCGTCGTCCCCGCCCCCCAGGGCTTCGGGCCTGGCTGCCGGTTCGCCTCGCGCTGCGGCGCCGCCACCGAGCTGTGCCGCACCACCACCCCGGCACTCACCGCACGTGCCGCCACGCAGGACCACGGCTTCGCCTGCCACCACCCCGCGAAGACCGCACAGCTGGAAGGGAGCGCCCTGTGATCAGGCTCGACGGCGTCCACGTACGCCACAAGGCACGCAGCGGAGGCGTCTTCCGCCGCGACGCCGTCCACGCCCTCACCGACGCGAACCTGGAGGTCAAGCGCGGCGAGATCGTCGGCCTCGTCGGCGAGTCCGGCTGCGGCAAGTCCACCCTCGCCCGGGTCCTGACCGGCCTCCAGAAGCCCACCGAGGGCACGGTCACCTTCCACGACCGCGACCTGTGGGAGATGACCGGGACCCAGCGCCGCCAGGACTTCGGCTCCGCCGTCGGCGTCGTCTTCCAGGACCCCTCCACCGCCCTCAACCCGCGCCTCACCGTCGAGCAGATCCTGCGCGACCCGCTCGACGTGCACCGCCGCGGCACCCGTGAGGCACGCACCGCCCGCGTCGCCGAACTCCTCGACCTGGTCGGGCTGCCCGGCCACACCCTGGCCGCCCTGCCCGGACAGCTCTCCGGCGGCCAGCGCCAGCGCGTCGCCATCGCCCGCGCCCTGGCCCTGGAACCGGAACTCATCGTCGCCGACGAGCCCACCTCCGCGCTCGACGTGTCGGTCCGCGCCCAGGTCCTCAACCTCCTGGTCGACCTGCGCGAACGCCTCGGCCTCGGCATGGTGTTCATCTCGCACGACATCCAGACCGTGCGCTACCTCGCCGACCGCATCGCCGTCCTCTACCTCGGCCGCATCGTCGAGGAGGGCCGCGCGGCCGACGTCGCCGGCGCCCCCTCGCACCCGTACACCGAGGCACTGCTCTCCGCCACGCCCAGCCTGCTGGAGACCACCGAGCGCATCGTGCTCACCGGCCCCGTCCCCTCGGCGACCAACCCGCCGACCGGCTGCCCCTTCCGCACCCGCTGCTGGAAGGCGGACGACGCCTGCGCCACCGTCTTCCCGGAACGCACCGAGGGGCCGGACGGGCACCGCTACCACTGCGTCCACCCCCAGACCGACCCGATCCCCGTACCGTCCGCAAGGAGCACCGCATGACCGCCCGAACCCCCCGCTACACGGGAGTGATCCCGCCCGTCGTCACCCCGCTCACCGCGGACGGCGAGCTCGACCTCCCCTCCCTGGAGCGGGTCGTGGGCCACCTCGTCGACGGCGGTGTCACCGGTCTCTTCGCCCTCGGCAGCTCCGGCGAGACCGCCTACCTCACCCCGGGGCAGCAGGACCGGGTCATCGAGGCCGTCACCGCCGCGGCCGGCGGCCAGGTGCCGGTCCTCGTCGGCGCGATCGAGACCACCACCAACCGGGCGATCGAGCGCGCGCGCCGTGCCGCGGAGCTGGGCGCCGACGCCGTCGTCGTGACCGCGCCGTTCTACACGCGCACCGACGCCACGGAGACCGACCGACACTTCCGGGACGTCGCCGCCGCCCTCGACCTGCCGGTCCTGGCGTACGACGTGCCGGTCTGCGTCCACAGCAAGCTCGACCCGGAGCTGCTGCTGCCGCTCGCCGCCGACGGGGTGCTGGCCGGGGTGAAGGACTCCAGCGGCGACGACGGCTCGTTCCGCCGGCTGGTCATCGGCGCCCGCGAACTGCCGGAGTTCTCCGTGCTCACCGGCCACGAGCTGGTCGTCGACGCGATGATGCTCGGCGGCGCCGACGGCTCGGTCCCCGGACTCGGCAACGTCGACCCGCACGGGTACGTACGTCTCCACGAGGCGGCGGTGCGCGGTGACTGGGCCGCGGCCAGGGCCGAACAGGACCGCCTGGTCGCGCTGTTCGACATCGTCCGCGCCGCCCGCCCCGGCACCGCGTCCGCCACGGCGGCCGGGCTCGGCGCGTTCAAGACCGCGCTGATGCTGCGCGGCGTCATCTCCACCAATGTGATGAGCCCGCCGATGCGCCGGCTCGACGCGGAGGAGACGGCGGCGGTCGCCGCCTGCCTGGAGCGCGCCGGGCTCGGCACGGTCTGACGGATACGGAGCACCGAGAACAAAAGGTCCGGCCGGACAGCTCAGGGCTGTCGGACCGGACCTTTTCGTGCTCGGGGAAGCGTCAGATCACTTCTTCGCGGCGCGGGCGCGGCGCATCAGCAGGCCGCCACCGAGGACCATCGCGGCGCTGGCGCCACCGGCGATGCCCAGGTTCTCGTTGGCACCGGTGTGCGCCATCTGCGGCGGCTTGTGGTGCTTGGGCGGAGTGTGGTGCCAACCGGTGTGGGTCGGCGGGTTGTGCGTGGGCGGGTTGTGCGTCGGCGGGTTGTGGTGGTGGCTGGGCGGGCAGTCGTCGTCGTGGTGGTGCACCGGCGGCTTCGGGGGCTTCGGCGGGTGGTGCGGCTTCGGCGGGTTGTGGTGGTGGCTGGGCGGGCAGTCGTCGTCGTGGTGGTGCACCGGCGGCTTCGGGGGCTTCGGCGGGTGGTGCGGCTTCGGCGGGTTGTGCTCGTGGCCGCAGTCGCAGTCGTGGTCGTGGTGACCCGTCGGCGGCTTGTGGTGCGGGGGCTTGTGGTGCGGCGGCTTGTGGTGCGTCGGCGGCTCCTCGGTGGGCGGGTTGCCCTCGTCGCCACCGCCGTTCTCGCACTCGTTGCCGGCGGCCGGGTTCAGCAGACCGACCACGTTGATGCTGTTGCCGCAGACGTTGACCGGGATGTCGACCGGTGCCTGGACCACGTTGCCCGAGAGCACGCCGGGGGAGCCGGCCGCCACACCCTGGGCGCTCGCGCCCTGCGAGCCGCCGTTCTCCGAGTCGCCGCCCTCGTTCTCGCACTCGTTGCCGAAGGCGGGGTTGAGCGCGCCGATCACGTTGACCGTGTTGCCGCACACGTTGACGGGCACGTGCACCGGGACCTGCACGACGTTGCCCGAAGCGACGCCGGGCGAGCCGACGGCCGCACCGTCGGCCGTGGCATCGGCGAAGGCATAGCCGCCGGAGGCGGTCAGTACGCCTGACGCCGCCGCCATGACGAGCATGCTTTTACTCAAGGCTTTTCGCATTGGTGCCCTTCCTTGGGTCATTTCTCGCGGACGCACGGCCCGCAGTTCGTTCATCAGGCGGTGCAGCAGCCGTCGGACCTGCCCATGTACGGGAAGGCCCTTCGGGCGGAGCGGCTTGACGACACCCATAACGACGTCCTCGTGCGCGAGAAACGTGAAGCCGGTGAATTTTCTGTGATCGCGCGGCAAGGTTACGAGTGAACGTTTCGTCTCTCGATTTCCGACAGTATGACTCGATCACTTTCGTACGGACGTCCGTGTCTTCCCGGCATTCGGGTGAATGGTGATAACCAAACGCCGGCCCGGCAGTTGTTCAGGGCGCTCCGGTTGCGGGGCATCCAGTACGAGAAGGGTTCATCGTGATCAAGAAGGTCCTGGCTACGGGTGCCGTTGCCGCCTCCATCCTCGGGCTCGGCGCCGCGCAGGCGATGGCCATCGGCAACGATGGCGGGACGACCTCGGTCAACGGCAACGGTGCCTCGCAGTCGTTCGGCAACGCCGTGACCAAGGGTGACGGCAGCCCCCAGTTCGACCTGGTCCAGGGCTCGCTGAACAAGCCCTGCGTCGCCCTGCCGGTCAAGGCGAACGTCGGTTCGCTCATCGGCCTCGTGCCGATTACGGTCCAGGACGTCAACGTCCTGTCCAACCCGCAGAACCAGCAGTGCACCGAGAACTCCACCCAGGCCAAGGGCGACGAGCCGCTGTCGCACATCCTGGACGGCATCCCGGTCCTCTCGGGCAACGGCGCCGGCAACAGCTGATCCGGCCGTCGGGCCCGGGTCGCAGGCGTTCCTCCTCCTAGCGGCCCGGGCCCGCCGCTGCCCTCCCCGCGTGTTCCCGCCCCTACCTCGCACGTTCCGGGCGGGAACACGGCCGGGTGACCCGAACTGCGTCATTCGGGCGGTATTCCAGACATCTGCTCGCTGAGCAGTTTCGCATACCGCCCCAAATCGTTACGAATGAAGGCGGCGGAGTTACGAGCGATCAGGTCCGCGCTCGTGCGGCACGAAAGCCGTGACCGCTCCGGACTCCGCCGAAGAAAGGGTTCCAAGTGAAGTACACCAAGATCGCCGCCGTCGCCGCCGGTACGCTCATGGCCGTGGGTGCCGCCACCCCCGCGTTCGCCGACTCGGGCGCCGAGGGTGCCGCTGTCGCCTCCCCGGGCGTCATCTCCGGCAACACCATCCAGGTTCCGGTTCACATCCCGGTCAACGTCTGCGGCAACACCATCGACGTCATCGGCCTGCTGAACCCGGCCTTCGGCAACGCCTGCGTCAACGACTGATTCAGACGCGCCGAATTCTCTCGGCCCGAAAACCCCGGACCACGCTCCACGCGGTCCGGGGTTTTCCCGTGCGCGGCCGCCGTTCCCGGCCCACCGGTAATTTCTAACGCGCGCGATGAAAAATGAGCGGTTCCCCCAGTTGCCCAGTCCCGGCCGGGTCGTTAGGCAAGGGGAAAGCGGCGGAAGTCACGGCCAAAGAAGGCCCGTGCGGCGCGGGGACGCGACCGAGGGAACCGCCGCCGGAGAAGGGAACCCGAAAGTGAAGTACGCGAAGTCCGCCGCACTCGTCGCCGGTTCCGTGGTCGCACTCGGCACGGCTGCTCCCGCCTTCGCCGTCACCACCCCCACGGCCCCCAGCTTCAGCCTCGACGGAGGCATCAACCAGGTGACGGCGGCCGCCCCGCAGGCGGTCGACCCGGTCCTCGACACCGTCAGCGGCGCCGCCGACAACCTGCACGAGAACGGCACCGTCACCAAGATCGCCGGCCAGACCACCGGAGCGGTGAAGGGCGCGGCCCCCCTCCTCGGCGGCCTGCCGCTCGCCCGCTGACCGGACCCCGACGACGCGGCGCGCGCACGTTCGACCGTGCGCGGCCACCGGTCGCCCGCGCACCTTTCGAGTGACGTGCCACAACCATTCCCGCGACGCCGAGTTGATCAGTGCGCTCGGCACCGCGGGCAACCAGAGAAAAACCAGAAGGGCAGTTTCATGATCAAGAAGATGATGGCCTCGGCAGCCGTCGCCGCATCGGTCGTCGGCGTCTCCGCCGCGATCGCCCCGCAGGCCATGGCCATCGGCAACGACCAGGGCACCACCACCGTCAACGGCAACGGTGCCATGCAGTCGTACGGCAACTCCGCCACCCATGGTGACTGGAGCCCGCAGTTCGCGCTCATCCAGGGCTCGCTCAACAAGCCCTGCATCGCCCTGCCGGCGAAGGGCAACATCGGTTCGCTGGTCGGCCTTGTGCCGGTCACGGTCCAGGACATCAACGTCCTGTCCTCGCCGCAGAACCAGCAGTGCACCGAGAACTCCACCCAGGCCAAGGGTGACGAGGCCCTGTCGCACATCCTGGACGACATCCCGATCCTCTCGGGCAACGGTGTCGCCAACGACTGACGGGCTCTGACACACGGGTAGTTCACCAGCTGCCCGGTCCTTCCTGACGCACCCGTGGGGCCGGTAGGTCCGCGGCAGCCGAACCCCGGCCGCCGCGGACCGCCGGCCCCATGTGCGTACCCGGACCCGCGCGGCCCGGCGGTCGTCCGTACGGGCGGCACGCTGGGCCGCTTGCCGTAGCGGGGGCGGCCGGTTCCCGCCGCAACGGGTAGGGCCCCCTCATGGACCAGCACCACAGCCGGCACCCGCAGAGCGCCACCCCGATCTACGACCGACTCCTCGCCGAGTGGCAGGCCGCACGCGCCGCCCCGGCCCCGGAGCCCTCCCACGCGGGCGGCCTGGTGCCCGCGGCGCGGACCTCGGACGACGCGGCCGGCCGGGGCTGACGCGGGCCGCCCCCTCGAACTCATGCCGGAAGCAACCCATATGGGTGGATCGGCGGAACCGAAACCTCCGCCCGGGGTTGATCAGTACGTTCCAGAACGGAACGCTCCGAAAGGTGAAGCGTGATGAAGAAGATGATGGCCGGCGCGGCAGTGGCCGTGTCCCTGGTCGGCCTGTCGGCCGCCGCGGCCCCCTCGGCCATGGCGATCGGTAACGACGGGGGCACCACCTCGGTCAACGGCAACGGAGCCGCCAGTTCGTACGGCAACTCCGTGACCGAGGGCGACGGCAGCCCGCAGGCCCAGCTCATCCAGGGCTCGCTCAACGACCTGTGCGTGGGCGCCCCGGTCAAGGCCAACGTCGGTTCGCTGGTGGGCCTGCTCGTGCCCGTCACGGTCCAGGACGTCAACGTCCTGTCCAACCCGCAGAACCAGCAGTGCGCCGACAACTCCACCCAGGCCAAGGGAGACGAGCCCCTGTCGCACCTGGTGGAGGACATCCCGGTCCTCTCCGGGAACGGCGTCGGCAACAACTGATCCCGTACCCCGCCCACGGTGGGCGGCCCCGCTCCGGGCGGCCCGCCGTGCGTCGTCCGTCCTGTGCGACGTGTGCGCGTACGGCATGACGGAGGCCCACCACCCTCGCCGGGTGGTGGGCCTCTTCCGTGAGCCGGGTCAGCGGAGGCTGCGCACCGGGAGCACGCAGTGTGCCGAGGTCGCGATGACGTCCGGATCACCGGCGAACGCGCGCAGCTCCGCCTCGCCGACCGGGAGACCGGGCGCGCCCTGCGGCCACGGGCGGGTGGCGAACATCGCGTGCACCTCGCCCTGCTCGCCCGCCGCCGCGAGCCACTCGGGCGGCACCGGGTACTGCGCGGTGAGGTGAGGCAGCGTCAGGACGGCCTGACCGGCCTGGACGAGGAGCTTCACGGGGAGTCCCGGCGTCTCGTCGGCACGCACCGGGGCGCCGCCGACGGCGAGGCCGCTGCGCTGCAGCGCCAGACGCATGGCGTGCTCGCCGGCCGCCGGGCCGTCCGATCCGTCGCCCAGCGAATAGGCGAGCAGAAAGGCCGCGTCGCGCCCGCTCTGCCGGTACTCGCCGCTCCAGCCGATCAGGATGAGGGTGCCCAACTGGGCCTGGGTGAAGGAGCCGTTGGCTGTCTGGGAGGAGGTCATGTGCGGCACCCTAACCGTCCGCGACCGGTCCAACTCCATGCGTATCACCCGATCGGGGGACGACTGCCGACAACCCGGCCCGCGCGAAATAACCCGTTGAGCCGCCGGAGCGCTTGGGGCTATCGTGTGCGGCGAGACGGACGGCGGACGGCCGCCGGTTCCGGACTCGGACGAATGCGGAGGTGAGGACATTGACGACGGTCGCTGCGATGGGCGCTGCCCACAAGTCGAAGTTCCTCTGTGTCACCTCCGTGGCCACCGGCTGACCTCTTCAGACCTCCGCGCCGACGCGCGCACCGCCGGGGCCACCCTGTGAAGGGTTTCCCTTGTCTCTCCCGTCTTTCCCCTCCTCCCTCTCCACCTCTTCCCCGCACCCGCTCGCCGCCTACGGCTGGGACGACGACTGGGCCGCCGAGTTCGCCCCGTACGCCGCGCAGGGACTGGTACCCGGCCGCGTGGTGCGGGTGGACCGCGGGCGCTGCGACATCGTCACGCCCGGGGGCACCGTCTGGGCGGACACCGCCTTCGTCGTGCCGCGCGACCCGATGCGGATCATCTGCACGGGCGACTGGGCCGCCGTCGATCCGGACGGCGACCCGCGATTCGTCCGTACGCTGCTGCCGCGGCGCACCGCCTTCGTCCGCTCCACCTCGTCCAAGCGCTCCGAGGGCCAGGTGCTCGCCACCAACGTGGACCACATCGCCATCTGCGTCTCGCTGGCCGTGGAACTCGACCTCGGCCGGGTCGAGCGCTTCCTCGCCCTGGCCATGTCCAGCGCCGGCGGCGACGCGCTGCTCGGCGACGCGGCCGGGGCCGGGGAGCGGACCGCCGAACCCCTCGTCGTCCTCACCAAGGCCGACCTGGTCCCGGACGCGGTCACCCTCTCCCACCTCGTCGAGGACATCGAGCGCATCGCGCCCGGCGTCCAGGTGCTCCCCGTCAGCTCCGCCACCGGCGAGGGCATCGACGTGTTCTCGGCGATCGTCTCCGGCGGTACGAGCGTGCTCCTCGGGGCCTCCGGCGCCGGCAAGTCCACCCTCGCCAACACGCTGCTCGGCCAGGACGTGATGGAGGTCCAGGCCGCCCGTGACGTGGACGGCAAGGGCCGGCACACCACGACCACCCGCAATCTGCTCGTCCTGCCCGCGGGCGGGGTCCTCATCGACACCCCCGGACTGCGCGGGGTCGGCCTCTGGGACGCCGGGGTCGGGGTCGGCCAGGTCTTCTCCGAGATCGAGGACCTGGCCGAGGAGTGCCGCTTCCACGACTGCGCCCACGAGGCGGAGCCCGGCTGCGCCGTGCGGGCCGCCATCGAGGACGGCACCCTGCCCGAGCGCCGCTTCGACAGCTACCTCAAGCTCCTGCGCGAGAACCAGCGCATGGTCGCCAAGACCGACGCCCGGGTCCGGGCCGAGATCCGGCGCGACTGGAAGCGCAAGGGTGCCGAGGGCCGGGCCGCGATGGAGGCCAAGCGCGGCCGGATCCGGTAGCCGGACGCTCCTGGTCGACGTCCGAAAACCGCGAGTGCGAGGCCCCCGGCGGGCGCACACTGGACGGTGTGATGGACGAAGACACCAGGTACGAGGCGGTGAGCAGCCGCGACGCCCGTTTCGACGGCGCGTTCTTCTTCGCCGTCGAGACGACCGGCATCTACTGCCGGCCGAGCTGCCCCGCCGTCACCCCGAAGCGGAAGAACGTCCGCTTCTACCCGACCGCGGCGGCCGCCCAGGGCAACGGCTTCCGGGCGTGCCGCCGCTGCCGCCCGGACGCCGTCCCCGGCTCCGCCGAGTGGAACGTCCGGGCGGACGTCGTCGGGCGCGCCATGCGGATGATCGGCGACGGCGTGGTGGACCGGGAGGGCGTCCCCGGGCTCGCCCACCGGCTCGGCTACAGCTCCCGCCAGGTGCAGCGCCAGCTCACCGCGGAACTCGGCGCCGGACCCGTCGCCCTGGCCCGCGCCCAGCGCGCCCACACCGCCCGAATGCTCCTCCAGACCACCGCCCTGCCCGTCACCGAGATCGCCTTCGCGGCCGGGTTCGGCAGTCTCCGCCAGTTCAACGACACCGTCCGGCAGATCTACGCCCGCACCCCGAGCGCCCTGCGCGCCGAGGCCGGAACGCGGCTGGATGCCGCGGTCCGCGAGGCGCGCACCGCCGGCATCCCGCTCCGGCTCGCCCACCGGGGGCCGTACGCGGCCCGGGACGTCTTCGACCTGCTCGCCGCCGGTACGGTCGCCCGGGTCGAGGAGGCCGCCGGGGAGCCCGGCCGCCGTACGTACCGGCGCACGCTGCGTCTCCCGTACGGCACCGGCGTCGCCGCCGTGGACGAGCGGTCCGCCGGGCGCTGGCTGGAGGCCCGCATCCACCTCACCGATCTGCGCGACCTGACGACGGCGGTGCAGCGGCTGCGCCGTCTCTTCGACCTGGACGCCGACCCGTACGCCGTCGACGAACTGCTGGCCGCCGATCCGCGGCTCGCCTTGGACGTCGCGGCCCGGCCGGGGGTGCGCTCGCCGGGCGCCGCGGACGCGGAGGAGTTCGCCGTACGGGCGCTGGTGGGCGACGCGGCGGCGGGGGAGCTCGTCGAGGCGTACGGCAAGGCGCTGGACGTGCCGTGCGGCGGGCTGACCCATGTCTTCCCCGAGCCGGCCGTGCTCGCCGAAGCGGCCGGTGACCCGGCTCTGCGGGCGCTCGCGACGGCGCTCGCCGACGGCACCGTACGGCTGGACGCGGGCGCCGACCGGGACGAGGCCGAGCAGGCGCTGCGCCGGCTGCCCGGCATCGGCCCCGCCACCGCCGCGCTGATCCGGATGCGGGCCCTGGGCGACCCGGACGTGGACCCGTACGGGATGCCGGGCGCCGCCCGCTGGAGCCCGTGGCGCTCGTACGGGGTGCGCCGGGCTCAGGTCCTGTCTGGAGTTCCCCCGCGGCGTCGCGGGGGAACTCCAGACAGGACCTAGCCCCAGACCAGCGCGCCCAGCCACGCGCCCGTCACCAGCAGGCACGCGAACAGTTCGACGAGCACCGAGTAGCCGGTCGCCCGCATCACGGAGCGGACCGACGCCCAGCCCGCGCCCCGGCTGCCGAGGCGCAGCCGCTCCGCCCCGTAGATGACCCCGATGTACCCGGCGACCGCCCCGACCACGGGGACGACGAAGAAGCCGCCGATCGCGCCGAGGCCGCCCAGCAGCAGCGTCCGGCGCGGGGCCCCCGACTCGTGGGGCCGGCGCGGCGGCAGGAGCGGTTTGAGCGCCTGGTTCAGCAGGAGCAGCGCCGTGGCACCGATCAGCACGCCCCAGGCGGCCGGGGTCATGTCGGTGAGCGCCCACCACAGGACGGCGGCCCAGACGATCGCCTGCCCCGGCACACCCGGCACCAGGACACCGATCAGCCCGAGCAGCATGACCAGGCCGACGGCGACGAGCTGCCACACACTCATCTGACCAGCGTGCCGGAGACCGACGGGTCCCGCCCGTTCGCACGACCGGCCGGGGCGGCCGTCGGCGCAGCTCAGAGGCGGTTACGACGCCTCCTAGGTCCTGTCTGGAGTTCCCCCGCGACGCCGCGGGGGAACTCCAGACAGGACCTAGCGGGCCACCCAGCCCCGTTCGTAGGCGTGCCAGCCGAGCTGGAGCCGGGTGGAGACCCCGGTGAGCTCCATCAGGCCCTTGACCCGGCGTTGTACGGTCCGCAGCCCGAGGTCCAGCTGCTTGGCGACGCTCGCGTCGGTCAGCCCGGCCAGCAGCAGCGACAGGATCTCCAGGTCCGTCGGGTCCGGGCCGCCCGGATCCTGCAGCACCGAGCCGCTCTCCCCGAGCCGCAGCGGCATCGCCTCGCGCCACACCGCCTCGAAGAGCCCGGTCAGCGACTCCAGCAGGCCCGAGCCGTGCACGACCAGCGCGGCGGGCTCCGCGCCCCGGCCGGTCAGCGGCACCATCGCCAGCGCCCCGTCGGCGATCACCAGCTTCGTGGGGACCCGCTCGACGACCCGGCAGTGCTCGTTGCGGCTGAGCGCCGCCGAGAGCTCCATGATCCCGGACTCCAGGCCCAGCACCTCGCGCTCGATGACCACCCGGAACGACACCCCGCGCGTCGCGGCCTCCTCCTCCGACTCGTTCTCCAGGCCGCTGACCGCGATCGGCTTGCCGGTGACCAGCGCGCACACCTCGCTCGCCGCCCCCAGCTGGAGCTGGTGGAAGCGGTGGGCGACCGCGCTCGCCCCGGTGACGACCTCGACCAGGTCGTGGACGGCCGGTTCGGCGGCGTCCGCCCGGTATTCCTCGGCCAGCAGCACCGCCGCCAGCTCCGCCTGCTCCAGCTGGTGGCGCTGCTGGGTGAGCAGGGCCCCGAGCGCGACCCCGGGCGGCGCCGCGACCCAGCGGCCCGTGCGGGCGGAGGACTGGGCGGCCAGGCCGTGCTGCTCCAGCCGGCGCAGCGTGCGCTCGGTGTCCTGTTCGGGAAGGGCCAGCCGGTGCGACAGATCGGACAGTTCGGCGGCCCCCAGCGCCACCAGCGCGCGGTAGGCCGACTCCTGCCTCTCGTCGAGACCTATGGCTCCCAGCATCCCCGACCCCTCCCCGAGCAGTGCGTACGCGTGCCGGCGCATCCGCGTGGCGAAAAGTCGCCACGGCGCAATCTCGCCACGGCACATCATCGCCGTACCGTGCGCCACTCTGCCAATGTGTCGGCACAGCCCGCACCGGCCACCGTGCCGACGCGGGCTCACCGACCGGTCCGCCGGGCGTCCTTCCCGTGGGGGGTGGGGCCGCCCGGCGGACCCATTTTCCGGATCCTGTTTTCGTACGCCCCCGGCGGTCGACAATAAGGACATGAGTCAGCAGGGGGAGAAACCGGCGGCCCACGAGGACGACTGGTGGCGCAGGCTGTACGACGAATCCGCCCCGGACACCGGGGCGGCCCAGGCGGCCGACAGTCTCGACGACCGCTTCGACTCGGCGTCCGGAACGGTGGCGTCCGAGAAGGGCGCGGCGCACGGGGTTCCGGCGGCGCGGGAGGCGCCATCGGGCGCCGCCGCCCGGACGGCGGACGCGGGGGCGGGCCCGTCGCCGGGTGCCGGGGCCGCCACCTCGCCGGGTGCCGGGGCGGACAGCGTGCCCGGTGCCGTGTCAGGCGCTCCGTGGGGAAGGCCGCCCGGCGCGGTGGCCCGCGCCCCGTGGGAGCCGCTGACCGGGCCGGCGCAGCCGCGTACCTTTCCGGGGCCGCCGGCTCCCGAGCCGCCCGCCCTCGCCGATCCCCGTCTCGACGGCGGGGCACCGGACCCGGAGCGCTCCGCGTCCCCGCTGCCCGGGCGGCCCGTCGCCGACCGGCCGACGGCGGACGAACGGGGCGCCGGGGCCGGCGACGGCGAACGGCCCGCGGAAGCCGCCGCGCCCCGGCCGCCGGTCGCCCATGTGGGGGCCCGGCCGCCCACCTACGACGCCGAGCCCACGGCGCTGCCCGCCACCGACCCGTACGAGCTCGACCGCCTCGTCCCGGACACGGTGCTGGACGGCGCCACCTACGGGACGTACACCCTGCGCGCCGCGTCGGTGCGCGGGGACTCCGCCCGGTTCCGGGGCGAGCCGCGCCACGACGCGCTGCTGACGGCACGCTTCGGCAGCGGGGACGACGCCCTGGTCCTGGTGGCCGTCGCGGGCGCGTCCCGGGGTGCGGAAGGGGCGTACACGGCGTCGGCGGACGCCTGCCGCTGGATCGGCGAGGCCGTCGGACGCAGCCTCGCCCGGCTCTCCGACGACATAAGGGCGGGCCGCCGCGCCGACCTCAAGTCCGGGCTGCACCGGCTCACCGACCGGGCCTTCGGCAAGCTGCGGGCCCGCGCCGCCGAACTCGGCGTCGAACCGGACGCGTACACCGCGAGCCTGCGGTGCCTGCTGCTGTCCGCGGACCCCGACTGCCGCACCCGGGTCTTCTTCGGCATCGGCGGCGGCGGTCTCTTCCGGCTCCGGGACGGCGGCTGGCACGACCTCGAACCCGCGCTGCCGCCACCGGCCGCGCTCAGCGGCGAGCCCGTGGTCGGCTTCGGCTCCACGCCCGAGAGCGGGCCCGACGGCGACCGGCTGACCATGGACCTGGACATCATCACCGGACCGGCCCCGTACGTCGAGGACCCGCTTCCGCCCCCTGCGGAACCGTTCCGCTTCCGCGCCTCCGTCGCCCGGCCGGGGGACACCCTGCTGCTGTGCGGCGCGGGTCTCGCCGAGCCGCTGCGCGGAGAACCGGAACTGGCCGCCGAGCTCGCCACGCGCTGGTCGCCGGTGGAGGCGCCGGGGCTCGGGGCGTTCCTCGCGGACACCCAGCTCCGGGTCAAGGGGTACGCCGACGACCGGACGGCGGTCGCCGTCTGGGAGGCGTAACGGCCCACGCCATGGGTTGATGGACTCCGGATACCCGTCCGGGCCGGGGTTTGACGCCCCGCGTCCCGGACAGCCGGACGTGCACGGAGCACAGGCAGAGGGAGTGCGTCACCCATGGCCAAGCAGAACGTGTCGGAGCAGTTCGTCGACATCCTCGCCCGGGCGGGCGTCAAGCGCCTGTACGGGGTCGTCGGGGACAGCCTCAACCCGGTCGTCGACGCCGTGCGGCGGCACGCGGGCATCGAGTGGATCCAGGTCAGGCACGAGGAGACCGCGGCGTTCGCGGCCGGCGCGGAGGCGCAGATCACCGGGAACCTGGCGGCCTGCGCCGGGTCGTGCGGACCCGGCAACCTGCACCTCATCAACGGCCTGTACGACGCCCACCGCTCGATGGCACCGGTGCTCGCGCTCGCCTCGCACATCCCGTCCAGCGAGATCGGCCTCAACTACTTCCAGGCGACCCACCCCGAGCTGCTCTTCCAGGAGTGCAGCCACTACAACGAGATGATCTCCAACCCGCAGCAGATGCCCCGGCTGCTCCAGACCGCCATCCAGCACGCGGTCGGACAGGGCGGCGTCAGCGTCGTGACCATGCCGGGCGATATCGCCGGGCAGCCCGCCCCCGAGCGGTCCGCCGAACACGCCCTGGTCACCTCGCGGCCCACCGTGCGGCCGGGCGACGCCGAGATCGAGAAGCTCTGCCGGATGGTCGACGAGGCCAAACGGGTGACGCTGTTCTGCGGCAGCGGCACGGCGGGCGCGCACGCCGAGGTGATGGAGTTCGCCGAGCGGGTCAAGGCCCCGGTGGGGCACGCTCTGCGCGGCAAGGAGTGGATCCAGTACGACAACCCGTTCGACGTCGGCATGAGCGGGCTGCTCGGCTACGGCGCCGCCTACGAGGCCACCCACGAGTGCGATCTGCTCATCCTGCTCGGCACCGACTTCCCGTACAACGCCTTCCTGCCCGACGACGTGAAGATCGTGCAGGTCGACGTGCGTCCCGAACACCTCGGACGGCGTACCAAGCTCGATCTGGCCGTCTGGGGCGACGTCCGCGAGACGCTGCGCTGTCTCACGCCCCGGGTGAAGGCGAAGAGCGACCGCAAGTTCCTCGACCGGATGCTCAAGAAGCACGCCGACGCGCTGGAGGGCGTGGTCAAGGCGTACACCCGCAAGGTCGAGAAGCACGTCCCGATCCACCCCGAGTACGTGGCGTCGGTGCTCGACGAACTCGCCGACGAGGACGCGGTGTTCACCGTCGACACCGGCATGTGCAACGTCTGGGCCGCCCGCTATCTGACGCCCAACGGCAAGCGGCGGGTGATCGGTTCGTTCAGCCACGGCTCGATGGCCAACGCGCTGCCGCAGGCCATCGGCGCGCAGTTCACCGACCGTGACCGGCAGGTCGTCTCGATGTCGGGCGACGGCGGATTCACCATGCTCATGGGCGACTTCCTGACCCTCGTCCAGTACGACCTGCCGGTCAAGGTCGTCCTGTTCAACAACTCCTCGCTGGGCATGGTGGAACTGGAGATGCTGGTCGGCGGCCTGCCGTCCTTCGGGACGACCTACAAGAACCCGGACTTCGCCGCCGTGGCGCGCGCGGCGGGGGCGTACGGCGTCCGCGTCGAGAAGCCCAAGGAGCTGTCGAGCGCACTCAAGGACGCCTTCAAGCACAAGGGCCCGGCGCTCGTCGACGTGGTCACCGACCCCAACGCCCTCTCCATCCCGCCGAAGATCAGCGCGGACATGGTCACCGGCTTCGCCCTGTCCGCCAGCAAGATCGTGCTCGACGGGGGAGTGGGCCGGATGCTGCAGATGGCCCGCTCCAACCTCCGCAACGTGCCGCGGCCCTAGGCCCTGACGGCGCGTCACAGCGACTCACGTGACGCGCCCTTGGCACTCTCAGAGCCATGTGACATATTACTGGCGTGTTCACGAGACAGCCTCTGGATGTTGTCGTCGTCGGAGCCGGTGTCGTCGGCGCCGCCTGCGCGTACTACGCCACCCGGTCCGGGCTCTCGGTCGCGGTGGTGGACGGCGGACCGGTCGCCGGCGGCACCACGGGGGCGGGGGAGGGCAACCTCCTGGTCTCCGACAAGCCGCCCGGACCGGAACTCGCCCTCGCGCGGCTCTCCGCCTCCCTCTGGCGGGAGCTGTCCGACGTGCTGCCCCGGGCGGTCGAGTACGAGCAGAAGGGCGGCCTGGTCGTCGCGGCGGACGAGGCGTCCCTGGCCACCCTGACCGCGACCGCCGCCGGACAGGCCGCAGCGGGGGTACGCACCGCGGCGGTCGCCCCGCACGAACTGCCGGACCTGGAACCGCACCTGGCGCCCGGCCTGGCGGGCGGCGTCCTCTACCCGGAGGACGCCCAGGTCCAGCCCGCCCTCGCCGCAGCCCACTTGATCCGGGCCGCGCGCGACGCCGGGGCGGTCCTGCACCTCGGCGGGCCGGTCACCGCCGTGCTCACCGGCCCCACGGGCGCGGTGCGCGGCGTCCGCACCCCGGCAGGCGAACTGCACGCCCCCGCCGTGGTCAACGCGACGGGCGTACGGGGCGGGGAGTTCGCCGCACTGGCCGGGGTGGAGCTGCCCGTGCTGCCCCGGCGCGGGTTCGTCCTCGTCACCGAGCCGCTGCCGCCGCTGATCAGGCACAAGGTGTATGCCGCGGAGTACGTCGCCGACGTCTCCAGCGCGTCGGCCGCCCTCCAGACGTCACCGGTCGTGGAGGGCACCCCCGCCGGGCCCGTCCTCATCGGCGCCAGCCGCGAACGCGTCGGCTTCGACCGCACCCTGTCCGTGCCGGTGATCAGCAGGCTGGCCGAGGCGGCGGCAGCGCTGTTCCCGGTCCTCGGCACCGCCCGGGTGCTGCGCGCCTACCACGGCTTCCGCCCGTACCTGCCCGACCACCTCCCCGCCATCGGCCCGGACCGCCGGGTCCCCGGGCTCTTCCACGCCTGCGGCCACGAGGGCGCGGGCATCGGCCTGGCCCCGGCGACCGCGGCGCTCGTCACGGCGGCGATCCGGGACGAGCAACCGCCGCTGGACCCCGAGCCGTTCAGGCCGGACCGCTTCGAGGCGAACACCGGGTCCGGGTGAGCCGCCCCCTTCCCGTACCACCGCCCCACGAGACAGGAGCCCCGGTGAGACGAGTACGCCGACGCGACCCCGCCCGTACCCCGGCCGGCCTGGCCGGAGCCGAGCCCGGGGACGGGTTCGAGTTCACCTTCGACGGACGCCCGGTACGCGCGCTGCCGGGACAGAGCATCGCGGCCGCGCTGTGGGCCGCCTCCGTCCTCAGCTGGCGCACCACCCGGGTGGGCGGCCGGCCCCGGGGAGCCTTCTGCGGGATCGGCTCCTGCTTCGAGTGCCTGGCCACGGTCAACGGCCGGCCCAACCTCCGCGCCTGCCTGCTGCCCGCCCGCCCCGGCGACGCCGTCACCACCCAGGAAGGGAACGGACATGCCGCACCCCGGTCCTGACCACGCGGACGTCGCCGTGGTGGGCGCAGGACCCGCCGGGCTCGCCGCAGCCGTCACCGCCGCCGACGCCGGACTCGACGTGCTGCTGGTCGACGCGGCCGACGCCCCCGGCGGGCAGTACTACCGCGCGCCCGCCCCCGGCCTCGGCGCCGCCCGGCCCGAGGCCCTGCACCACGGCTGGTCGGCCTTCACCGCGCTCACCGCCCGCCTCGCCCGGCACCGTGAAGCCGGGCGCCTGCGCCACCTCACCGGCCACCAGGTCTGGGCGGTGACGCGCACCGGCGAGGACCGGACCCTGCACGCGCTCACCGGACCCGACGGCCGCGACGGCGTCACCCTGCGCGCCCGCCGCCTCGTGCTCGCGACCGGCGCCCTGGAGCGCCAACTGCCCTTCCCCGGCTGGACGCTGCCCGGTGTGGTCGGCGCGGCCGGCGCGCAGGCCATGCTCAAGTCCGGCCTCGTGCTGCCGGGCCGGCGCGTCGTCGTCGCCGGGAGCGGACCGCTGCTCCAGGCGGTCGCCCTCTCCCTGACCCGCGCCGGAGCCCGGGTGCCCGCAGTGGTGGAGGCCGCCGGCTACCGGGCGTACGGCCGCGCGCCCCGGGCCCTGGCCGCGAACCCTGACCGCCTCGTGGAGGGCGCACGCCACCGGGCAGGGCTGGCCCGGTACGGGGTGCGGATGCTCACGCACCGGGCCGTCACCGCCGTCCACGGCACCGAACGCGTGGAGGGGGTCACGGTCAGCCGGGTCGACCGCGCCTGGCGGCCCGTGCCGGGGACCGGGCGGCGCATCGACTGCGACGCGCTCGCCGTCGGCCACGGCCTCGTCCCGCAACTGGACCTCGCCCTCGGACTCGGCTGCGCCACCCGGACCGACGCGGACGGTTCCGCCGTACTCCGGCTCGACGAGGACCTGCGCACCACCGTGCCCGGCGTCTGGGCCGCCGGCGAGACCGGTGGCATCGGCGGGGTCCGGCTCGCCCTGGCCGAGGGGGAGCTGGCCGCCCTGTCCGTGATCGCCGACGCGCGCGGCGGACTGGTCCCGGCCCGCGTGGCGGCACTGCGCCGGCGTCGGCGCCGGATGCGTGGCTTCGCCGCGCTGATGGGGACCGTGCACCGGCCCGGACCCGGGTGGACCGCCTGGCTCGCCCCCGGCACCGAGGTCTGCCGGTGCGAGGAGGTCACCGCAGGCGCGATCCGTTCCGCCGTCGACGAGCTGGGCGCCGGGGACAGCCGTACGGCCAAGCTCCTCACCCGGGCCGGCATGGGCTGGTGCCAGGGCCGGACCTGTGGCTTCGCCGTCCGGGCCCTCGCCGGCCCGGACGGCGACGCGCCTCCCGACCGGCGCCCGCTCGCCTGCCCCGTCCCCCTCGCCACGCTCGCCCGGGCCGTCCGGTCCGAGGACGCCTGAGCACCCGTACCCGTACTCCCATCGACCCTCAAGGAGCCCGTATGACAGCCGAGCCCACCCCCGCCCGCGCCCCCTGGCGGGGCGTCATGGTCGCCACCCCGCTCACCCTGCGCGAGGACCGGTCCATCGACTTCGACGCGTACGCCGCCCACGTCCGTGACCTCATCACCGCGGGCTGCGACGGCGTGGTGCCCAACGGCTCGCTGGGGGAGTACCAGACCCTCACCGACCGGGAGCGCCAGGACGTAGTGCGCGTCGCCGTCGAGGCGGCCGGGGACGGGGCCAGGGTGATGCCCGGCGTCTCCTCGTACGACAGCGCCCAGTCCCGGCGCCGGGCGGAGGAGGCCGCCGGGGCCGGGGCGGGGTCCGTCCTGCTGCTGCCGCCCAACGGCTATCTCTGCGAGGACGCGGCCGTCCGCGCCCACTACGCCGAGGTGGCCGCGGCCGGCCTGCCCGTCGTCGCGTACAACAACCCGTACGACACCAAGGTGGACCTGACACCCCGGCTGCTCGGACAGCTCCACGCCGAGGGTTCGGTCGTCGCCGTCAAGGAGTTCAGCGGCGACGTCCGCAGGGCGTACGAGATCGCCGAGGAGGCGCCCGGACTCGACCTGCTCGTGGGCGCCGACGACGTCCTGCTGGAACTCGCCCTGGCCGGGGCCGTCGGCTGGATCGCCGGCTGCCCCAACATGCTTCCGGCCGGCTGCGTCGAGCTGTACCGGGCGGCCGTCGCCGGGGACCTGGAACGGGCCCTGCCGCTCTACCGGCGGCTGCACCCGCTGCTGCGCTGGGACTCCAAGCCGGAGTTCGTCCAGGCGATCAAGGCGTCCATGGACATCGTCGGCCGGCACGGCGGCCCCACCCGGCCGCCCCGCCTCCCGCTGGGCGCGGACGCCCTGGCCTCCGTACGCGCCGCAACCGAGAAGGCGCTCGCCGAGGGCCTGGACTGAGAGGGGAGAGCGACGATGCGCAGCCGCCACGTCTTCCACGCCGTCGACTCGCACACCGAGGGCATGCCCACCCGTGTCATCACCGGCGGGATCGGCACGCTCCCCGGCGCCACCATGGCCGAGCGCCGCGCCCACTTCCTCGCGCACCGGGACGCGGTGCGCACCCTGCTGATGTACGAGCCGCGCGGCCACGCGGCGATGAGCGGTGCCGTCCTCCAGCCGCCGACCAGGCCCGACGCCGACTTCGGGGTGCTGTTCATGGAGGTCTCCGGCTGCCTGCCGATGTGCGGGCACGGCACCATCGGGGTGGCCACCGTCCTGGTGGAGACCGGCATGGTCGCGGTCACCGAACCGGTCACCACCGTACGGCTGGACACCCCCGCCGGACTGGTCACCGTGGACGTCCGCGTGGAGGGCGGGGCCGCCACCTCCGTCACCCTCACCAACGTGCCGGCCTTCAGCGCCGCACTCGGTCTCACCGCGAAGCTGCCCGGGTTCGGCGACGTCCCGTACGACCTCGCCTACGGCGGCAACTTCTACGCGATGGTGCGGCTGGAGGACCTGGGCCTGCCGTTCGACCGGTCACGCAAGGACGAACTGCTGGCGGCGGGGCTGTCGTTGATGGAGGCGGTCAACGCGACCGACCGGCCGGTCCATCCGCTGGACCCGGCCATCCACGGGCTCAAGCACGTGCAGCTGATCGCACCCGGCTCCGACGCGGGCCACTCGCGGCACGCGATGGCCATCCACCCCGGCTGGTTCGACCGCTCGCCGTGCGGCACCGGCACCTCCGCGAGGATGGCCCAGCTGCACGCCCGGGGCGAGCTCCCGCTGGACCGGGACTTCGTCAACGAGTCCTTCATCGGCACCCGGTTCACCGGCCGGCTGGTCGGCGAGACGACGGTGGGCGAGCTGCCCGCAGTCGTTCCGACGGTCACGGGACGGGCCTGGATCACCGGGACCGCGCAGTACTTCCTCGACCCCGACGACCCGTTCCCGGAGGGGTTCCTGCTGTGAACCCGTACCCGTGTCGGGGGCAACGTCACATTGTATTCTGGGGCCCCGCACGGTCCTGGAGGAACAGACATGGCCCGCCTGACGTCGCTCAACGCCATCTCGGCGCAGGAGCACCTGCGCGACCAGGTGGCGCACGCGCTGCGTGCGGCGCTCATCTCCGGCGAACTGAGCCCCGGTACGGTCTACTCGGCGCCCGCGCTCGCCGCCCAGTTCGGCGTCTCCGCCACCCCCGTCCGTGAGGCGATGCTCGACCTGGTCCGCGAGGGCCAGGTCGAGGCCGTCCGCAACAAGGGCTTCCGGATCACCGAACTGACCGAGCAGGACCTCGACGACTTCACCGAGCTGCGCGCGATGATCGAGGTCCCCACCGTCGGCCGGATCGCGCGGATGGGCCTCACGCACGAGCTGGAGGCGCTGCGGCCCGTCGCACTGGAGATCGTCGAGGCCGCCCGCCGCCACGACATCCTGGGCTACCTGGAGGCGGACCGCCGCTTCCACCTGGCCCTGCTGGCCCTCGCGGGCAACCGCCGGCTGGTCGAGGAGGTCGGCGAGCTGCGCAAGCGCTCCCGGCTCTTCGGGCTGAACCGCCTTGCCGATTCGGGGCAGTTGACGGCGTCGGCGGAGGAGCACGTCCAGCTCCTCGACCTGGTGGTCGCGGGCGACGCGGAGGGCGCGGAGGCCTGCATGCTCGCCCACATGTCGCACGTCCGCTCCCTGTGGGCCGGCGACGACCGGGCCGAAGCGGCGACGGCTCCGGCCGGTCAGGCCTGATTCCCGAAGCGCTTATTTCCAAGTGCCGTTGATGCCCGCGCAATTGTTCTGACGGCCGCTTCCTAAAACCATGTGACATGTGCCATTGTACTGATGGTCGCGCAGAGGTCGTGTCCATGTCACGCGTCGTCCATGCCACCCCCGTGGACGGCCCAGTCCGGCCTCACTCCGCGCCATCCCCCACGGCCGCGCAGCGTCGCGCGGTCGCCACACCGCTGGGAGGCGGCACGTGAAGAAACGAACGGTCCGACAGAGATTCACCGGGCTCACCACCGCGGCCCTGGCCGCCTGCCTGGGCGTCGGCATGCTCACCGCACCGGCCAGGGCCGACGCGCCCCGGCCCTCCGCCCCGGCCACCGCCGCGCACCGGACGGCCGGCGAGGCGTCGCCCGAGCCCGGCGGCCCCGCCGCGCAGGCCCTCACCGCGCCCGCGCAGGACCCCGCCCACCTGGGCGACACGGCCGTGAGCCCCGCCGACCGGGCTCCGCTCAGCGCCTCCAAGGACGTGCTGCGGCGCGACTACGACGACCCGCGCGCCGCCGAACCGAGCCACCCGGCCCCCTCCATGAAGGCGAAGTCCCTTGTGCGGGCGGCGGCTTGCTCCGTGAGCGACTTCACCGGCCGCACCGGCAGCGCCCTCGTCCAGCAGATCAAGGCGTCCACCACCGACTGCGTCAACACCCTCTTCTCCGTCAAGGGCAACGACGGCTACCTCGCCTTCCGCGAGGCGCAGATGGTCACCGTCGCGAACGCCCTGCGCGACGGATCGGCCGCCTACCCCGGCGACAGCAGCACCGGCATGCCACAACTGGTGCTCTACCTCCGGGCCGGGTACTACGTGCAGTACTACGACCCGGGCACCGTCGGCTCGTACGGTACGGCCCTGCGCACCGCGATCCAGGGCGGCCTGGACGCCTTCTTCGCCTCCGCGCACTCCCGCGACGTCACCGACGCCAACGGCGAGACCCTGGCCGAGGCCGTCACGCTCATCGACAGCGCCGAGCAGAACGCCCGCTACCTGTCCGTCCTGAAGCGGCTGCTGGCCGGCTACGACTCCTCGTACAACAGCTCCTGGTACATGCTCAACGCGGTCAACAACGTCTACACGGTGACCTTCCGGGGCCACCAGCTGCCCGCGTTCATCAGCGCCGTCGAGGCCGACCCGAGCCTGCTCGACACGCTCGCCGGCTTCGCCCGCGACCACCTGGACCTCCTGGGCACCGACCAGTCGTACCTGGCCTCCAACGCAGGCCGCGAGCTGGCGCGCTTCCTCCAGGAGGACACGCTGCGCCCCAAGGCGAAGCCGCTCGTCATCGACCTCCTCGGCCGCAGCTCTCTCACCGGGCGGACCGCGCCGCTGTGGGTCGGCCTCGCCGAGATGGCCGACTACTACGACAGCGCGAACTGCTCCGCGTACGGCACCTGCGACCTGGCCGCCCGCCTGAAGAGCGCCGTCCTGCCGGTCTCGTACACCTGCAGCGACAGCATCCGCATCCTCGCCCAGCAGATGTCCTCGGCCGACCTGACGAAGGCCTGCACCAGCCTGCGCGGCCAGGACGCCTACTTCCACCAGGTGGCCAGGGACAACGGGCCCGTCGCCGGGGACCGCAACACCACCATCGAGGTCGTCGTCTTCGACTCGAGCACCGACTACCAGACGTACGCCGGAGCCATCTACGGCATCGACACCAACAACGGCGGGATGTACCTGGAGGGCGACCCGTCGGCGGCCGGCAACCAGCCGAGGTTCATCGCGTACGAGGCCGAGTGGGTCCGGCCGGACTTCCAGATCTGGAACCTCAACCACGAGTACACCCACTACCTCGACGGCCGGTTCGATATGGCGGGCGACTTCGACGCCGGTGTCACCACCCCGACCGTCTGGTGGATCGAGGGCTTCGCGGAGTACGTCTCCTACTCGTACCGCGACGTCACCTACGACGACGCCCTCACCCAGGCCGCCTCGCACACCTACACCCTGCGCACCCTCTTCGACACCACCTACGAGAACGGCGACCAGACCCGCGTCTACAACTGGGGCTACCTGGCCGTCCGTTACATGCTCCAGTCGCACCGCGCCGACATGGACAAGCTCCTCGGGCTCTACCGCGCCGGCGACTGGAACGGCGCCCGCACGCTGCTCACCTCCACCATCGGCAGCCGCTACGACGCCGACTGGAACACCTGGCTCACGGCCTGCGCGGCCGGCAGCTGCGGCACCACGACCAACCCGCCGACCGAGCCCGCCGCCCAGTGCACCGGCACCGACGCCCGCGAACTCGGCCAGGACTGCGCCCGCGACGGGCAGCACGCCACCCGGGGCAACTACGCCTACCTGTACCTCTACATACCCGCCGGCACCGACCGGCTGACCATCACCACCAGTGGCGGCACGGGTGACGCCGACCTCTACTACAGCGCGTCCGGCTGGGCGACCACCGGCTCGTACACCGCCAAGGCCACCGGCAGCGGCAACGCGCACACCCTCACGGTCGACCACCCGGCCGCCGGGGCGCACTACATCAGCCTCTACGGCGTGCAGGACTTCGGGCAGGTGAGCGTCGCCACGCGCTACTGACCCGGCACCCCTCAGAGCAGCCTGAGCGCGTCCGGCCCCGTCCGGTCCCGGATGATCTCCACCAGCCGGTCGAAGAGGGTCGGACCGCGCCCCGCAGCCGCCTGCGCACACTCCTCGCGCAGGCGGCTGCGGTTGCTCTCATGGGCGCGGGCGGCCAGCCGCTCCAGATAGCGGGCGGTCTCCGCGTACCCCAACGCCCTTGCCGACAGGGTGTGGTCGCGCCACTCGAGGACGAAGTCGCCGTCGTCCGGGGTCCCCATGCCGCCGCCCAGGCAGTCCGCGAAGGAGTCGAGATTCCGGCCGAAGTAGCCGCCGGGCCCGTTCACCGCCTCACCGACCACGGTCCAGAAGCTGTCCGGGCCGGTGATCCGGGAACCCTCGATCACGTAGGTGACGGTCATGGAGCGAGCGTACTCGCGCCGGTCCGCGCCGCAGGTGGGGGACTGCGGCGCGGACCGGACCGGGGGAGTGGTCAGCAGTCGTGGTCGACGAGGTCGAACGTCTCGTAGTGGTCGGCGGTGTAGTAGTCCTCCTGGCTCTCCTCACCCGTGACGACGCGCCGCGCGCCGCGCGTGGAGGAGCCGGGGGTGATGACCGTGTACTCGTGGTAGTAGCCGGTGCTCTGCGAGGGCAGCACGCCCTCGCGGTTCTGGAAGACGGTGCCGTCCTGGTCGTACGGGAACGGGCCGCCGGAGTCGATGAGGTCCAGGGTGTCGTGGGCCTGGGACGGCAGGTCCGAGTAGCAGACGCTGCCGACCGACGTGGTCGTCGCCGACGCGGCCGCCGTGACGGGGCCGCCGACGAGGAGAGCGGACAGAAGGGCGGCCGCGCCGCCGAGCGTGGTGATCCGTGGGGGGATTCGCATGCTCCATGATGACGCGCGTAGACAGCGACCCGTCAACGCCAACTGGGGTGAATTCTTCGAGAGTTAACCGTGGAGAGGGAACACACCCCGCCCCGGCGGGCTCCGGAGTGCCACGGGCGTGCGGCGCTCGAACGGGAGTCCGTGCCCCGTTCACGGGCTGACGGAGCGCCAGATGTGGTACGGGACCGTGCGGACGGCCTCCTCGATGTCGATGTCCCCCACCGCGAGCCAGCGGCGCGCGATGCTCGTCACCGGTCCCAGGATCAGCGACTCCAGGACGGGGAGCGGCAGCGCGGCCAGCTCGCCCGACTCCCGGTGCGCGTGGAGCCAGGCGGCGAGCGGGGCGATCCGGGCCTCCTGGGCGCCCCGGAGCTGCCGGGCGTTGGTGATGGCCTCGCGGTCGGCGGTGACCGAGTGCATCAGCCGGGCCGCGTCCGGATGCTCCTGGACGAAGCGGAGGTACGCCTCCGTCAGCGCGTACACCCCGCCACGCGCGTCCGTGACCTGCCGCATCGCCTCGGCCACCTCGCCGAGGAGGCGGCCCAGCCAGGACTGCGCGAGCGCCAGGACGACGCCCTGCAGGCTGCCGAAGTGGTGGTAGATGCTGCCCGCGCTCACGCCGCTGGCCGAGGTGATCGCGCTCAGCGTGAGGCCGGCCTCCCCCTGGGAGGCGTACAGCTCCAGCGCGCAGTCGAGCACCTGGGCGGCCGTGGCCTCACCGCGCTGCTGCTTCGGACTCATCGGTGCCGCCCCGCTTCCGGAATCAGTGGCTCCCCATGGTGCCGCCGGGAACAGCGTAGAAGAAGGTTCCGGAATTTTTTCCGGAAGTTGTTCCAATTGGTGCCCGCTTTGCTTCACACTGAACGCTTGTCGCGCCAAGTCGCGGCCGCACATGGGGATTTCAGGTGACGGAGGCGGTCCCGGGGGACTGCTGTTCGGAACACACGGGGAGCGCTCGAACATGACCGGCGTGAACAATGACGACCACGCGGACAACGAGGACTACCTCGACGGAGGCATCAAACCGCTGACAGCGTCGGACCCGGCGCGCGTCGGGCCGTATCTCCTGCTCGGCCGGCTCGGCGCGGGCGGCATGGGCCGGGTCTACCTCGCCCGGTCCGACGGCGGCCGCACGGTCGCGGTCAAGGTGGTGCACGCGGAGCATGTCGCGGACCCGCAGTTCAGGGCCCGCTTCCGCCGCGAGGTCGAGGCGGCCCGGCGCGTCGGCGAGCGCTGGACCGCGCCCGTCCTGGACGCGGCGCCGGACGCCGAGTTCCCGTGGGTGGCCACCGGTTACGTCCCCGGACTCTCCCTGGAACAGGTCGTGCGGGGCCACGGCGCGCTGCCCGCCGCCTCCGTGCAGGCTCTCGCCACCGGGCTGCTGCACGCGCTGAAGGACATCCACGCGGCGGGCATCGTCCACCGCGACCTCAAGCCCTCCAACGTGATGCTCACGATGGAGGGGCCCAAGGTCATCGACTTCGGGATCGCCCGCGCCGTCGGGACCACCATCGAGTCCCTGCTCACCAGCACCGGCATGATGATCGGCTCGCCCGGCTTCATGGCCCCGGAGCAGGTGCGCGGGGAGAGCGCGGTCCCCAAGAGCGATGTCTTCACCCTCGGCTGTGTCCTGACGTACGCGGCGACCGGCACGCTCCCGTTCGGGCACGGGGCGAGCAACCAGCACGCGATCATGTACCGGATCGCCGAGGCCGAACCCGAGCTGAAGCGGGTCCGGGACGCGGATCTGAAGGCGCTGATCACCCGGCTCCTGGCCAAGCCGGTCGACGAGCGGCCCTCCGTGGACGAGCTGCTGGCCGAGCCGGGGCGCGAGGCGGACCCGGTCGCCTCCTCGTGGCTGCCCGCCGTCGTCGTGAGCCATCTGGCCCGCCAGTCGGCGCGGTTGCTCGACGCGGAGGCGGAGCCGCTGCGTCAGGAGGGCGACCGCGCGACGATGGACCTCCGGGCGGCGCCAGAGGTGGCGGCGGTGGTGGAGGGCGAGAAGACGGCGGGGAAGCCGAAGCGGGAGAAGCGGCGCCCCTGGATGGTCGCGGTCCCGCTGGTGATCGTGCTCGGCGGGGGCGGCGGCACGCTGGCCGTCCTCCAGCCGTTCAGCCACGACGGCGGCGACGCGCACGCGGCGCCCACGGCCGCCACGTCGACGGGCCCGACCGCCGCACCGGAGCCCTCGGCGGCCGGCAGCGCGTCGCCGACCGGCAGCAGGAGCCCGAAGGCGTCGCCCGGCAAGAAGAAGAAAGAGGCGGACTCCGGCAAGGACGGGGAGCCGGGCAAGGACGGCCGGAGCGCCGGGGACGCGAGCGGCGGCGGCTCGTCGTCCACCGGCGGCGGTTCGTCCACGGGCGGCGGCGGTTCGTCTTCCACCGGGGGCGGCGGCTCCACCACGACCAGCGGCGGGAGCTCGGGCGGCAGCAGCTCGGGCGGCTCCACGAGCACGTCGGGCGGCGGTGGCTCGACCAGCACGTCGGGCGGCTCCTCCACCGGCGGCTCGGGCAGCGGCAGCACGGTGCCCACGGCGTTCGTCGGCACCTGGAAGTACGGCGAGATGTACAACGTGGGCCAGCCGGAGAACATCGCCATCACCGCCGCCGGGGTCGTGCGCATCTCGGGCTTCGCCTACGCCTCCTGTTCCTACGAGGCCAAGGTGACGTCGAAGTCCGGCACCAACCGCATCAACGTCAGCGCCGCCCGGCCGGTGGGGGCGGCCAATCCCATGTGCGCCGACCTCAAGGCGTCCTACTTCGTCATCAGCGGCAGTGGCGTCAACCACAACGTCGAGGGGTTCGACTACTACTACAAACGCGCCTGAACCCCGCAGGATTCGGCCCTGTCCGAAGGGCTCCGCAAGCGTGACAGCCGGTAGGCGGGGCATGCATTGCGTGAGCACCTTCGAGACAGGGGGCGAATGGCCGTGTGGGCGGGGGAAACGATGGAGTGTCACGAAGAGGCCCGGATGCATCGCAGGGTGGACCGGGCCGACCTGGCGGCAGTGGGAGAAGTGCGCGGAGCGGTACGTGAGTTACTGCGCTACCGGTGGAAGGAGGAGCCGGCCCGGGTCGCCGAGCTGCTGCTCAGCGAGCTGGTGACCAACGCCCTGGTGCACACGGACGACGGCGCGGTCGTCGCCGTGAGCGTCGCACCCCGCCGCCTCCGCGTGGAAGTGCGGGACTTCGTCACCGGAATGCCGCCCGAGTCGCACGTACCGCCCGCCGACGACGGTACGCACGGCCGGGGGCTGATCCTGGTGGAGAGCCTCGCCGACTCGTGGGGGGTCAGCCCCCGCGCGCTGGGCAAGGTGGTGTGGTTCGAGCTGGACGGCGAACGGCCCTGAAGGCCCTCGCGGGCCGTCAGGGCCGTTCGTACGCGACCGCCGTCCCGCCTCTCAGCCGAACTGCTGCTCCAGGGCCTTCAGTTTCTGCTCCAGCGAATCGAGCCGGGGCAGGGCCTGGGTGTCGTCCTCGGCGGTGAGATCGACCGGGGCCGATTCGCTGGCGCCCAGTTCAGGGACGCTCGCCGAGTTCGAGTGGTTCACGGCTTGCAGGGATGGCCGGGGTCGCAGGGGCAGCTGACCCGGCTCGGATATGGCGGGCTCCGCGACGGACTGCGCGGAGCCCGTCGCAGGGGCGAGCGCGGCCACCTCGACCTGGGCGCCGCCCCGCCCGAGCCGGCCCCAGGCCCGGTTCTGCCGGTTCAGGGCCTTGATGTGGGCCCGGTCCAGCTTCTCCTGGTCCCTTCTGCGGAGACGGTTCTGCTCCTTCTCCCTGCGGTCCTCGCGTACCTCGTCGACCGCCTCGTCCAGCGTGCGTACGCCTTCGAGGAGCATCAGCGACCAGGCGCCGAAGGTCTCCCGGGGCGCGCGCAGCCAGCGCACGATCCGGATCTGCGGCAGCGGGCGGGGCACGAGGCCCTGCTCGCGCAGGGCGGCCCGGCGGGTCTGCTTCAGCGCGCGGTCGAACAGCACGGCGGCCGAGAGCGACATGCCCGCGAAGAAGTGCGGGGCACCCGCGTGGTTGATGCCGCGCGGCGCGTGCACCCAGTTGAACCAGGCGGCGGCGCCGGCGAAGGTCCACACCAGGAGGCGCGAACCCAGCGCCGCGTCCCCGTGGCTGGCCTCCCGTACGGCCAGGACCGAGCAGAACATGGCCGCACCGTCCAGGCCGAAGGGCACCAGGTACTCCCAGCCGTCGGAGAGGCCGAGGTTCTGCTCGCCGAAGCCGACGAGCCCGTGGAAGGAGAGCGCGGCGGCGACCGCCGCGCAGCAGAACAGCAGCACGTACGAAGCGGTGGCGTACAGGGCTTCCTTGCGTCTGCGCCGCTCCTCGCTGCGCTCCCAGCTGTCGTCGGCCGCGGATGTGCCGGAGGCGCGCTTGCCGCGCGCGACGACCGCCACCGCCGCCATGACCCCCACGAGCAGCACGGCGCCCGGAAGCAGCCAGTCAAGCGATATGTCGGTCAGTCTCATGCGCGGTCCCTTGCGTCACGTAGGGGGTTTCGGACGCCATCGTGGCGGAAACTCCCTCACGTCCAGACGGTTTCGGGACAAGAGAACGCCAATGGGGTGCCGGAGGCCGTCGATGTGGACGATCTGGTCGAACACCCCTCAGTGGTGTGCGCATGACGTTCGAATCGATGTCACCCGTCCGGGCGGTGTGGATCGGCGGAGTCGATCAGGGGGCGGGCGTCAGCTTGCGGACGCGCTCCTCGTCGCACGTACGCGGGCAGGTGACGCAGGTGTCCTCGGGGCGCAGCGTGTAGAAGAGGCAGCAGCTCGCCCGGTCCCGGGTGGGCAGCGACTCCCCGTTCGGGCCGGTCAGCTCGCGGAAGCCCGCGGTGCCGACGTACGGCTTGGTGGTGCCCGGCAGCAGCGCCTCCAGCTCCGTCATGGCGCGTTGCTCCTCGCCCAGCAGATGGGCGACGTACCAGAGGCCCTCGACGATCTCGTCGGTCGCCATCCCCCACAGGGCCCGCTTGCCGCGCCGCATGCGCGGACGGAAGCCGTCGAGCACCGGGCCGAGGTGTTCGGCCACCGCGTCCAGCACCTCGGCCCGCAGCGCGGCCTCGTCGGCCACCACCCGGGCCCCCGGCAGCACGGCCGCCGGATCGTCGGGCAGACAGGCGAACTCCCGCACCCGCAGCGTCAGATGGCCCAGCGCCCGCTGGAACGAGACGTCCTCGACCGGGACGCGAGGCACGCGGCGGTGCAGGAACCACGGAACGGTCACCAGGAGACAGGCCGGCCAGGCGTAGCGGTGCAGTCCGAAGCTGGCGATCACATCGGGCCGGCCCTCCTGGCCGTAGTCCCGCCGCACCTGCTCGGCGTCGAAGGCGAGGAACGTGTCCAGGGCCTTGCCGCCGGCCGCCAGCTCGTGCGCGCCCACCCAGCCGGGACCGCCGGGGGCGCTCCGGCCGTCGGCGAGGATCTCGGCGCGCAGCCCGGGGAAGACCTCGGTCAGGCGCGCGTACGCGTCGGCCACGGGGGAGGCCGTCACTGCGGGGAGCAGGGCGGGCAGGGTCATGCGGGGACCACCGATTCACGATCGTCAGCAGGTAAGCCTTACCTTACCCTGCCGTATCGATGTTTGAACTGGGGCCCCTTGCGCCTATCGTGCACTGAGGGCGCCCCCACGCGCGAGCCGCGCCCGCGACCGGCCGAGGAGGTGCCCGTGGAGCAGGGCAGAGCGCGCGAGGAGGTCCGGCCCCCGTACGGGGCGTCCGCAGCCGTGCCCGCCTCGTCCGTCCGGGTGCCCGAGCAGGCCCGCGGCGAGCACACCCACGGCGAGCACCCGCACGAGGCCCCGCGCGTCCAGGTCCGCCGGCACTCGGTGCGCGGCCAGATCCTGGCGGCCCTGCGCGCCGCCCTCGTCGACGGCGAGCTGGCCCCCGGGCAGGTCTACTCCGCGCCCGCGCTCGGCGCCCGCTTCGGCGTGTCGGCCACCCCGGTACGCGAGGCGATGCAGCAGCTGGCCGTCGAGGGGGCCGTGGAGGTCGTGCCGAACCGGGGCTTCCGGGTCGCCGAGCGCGGACCGCGCGAGCTGGCGGAGCTGGCCGAGGTCCGGGCCCTGATCGAGGTCCCCGTCATGCTGCGGCTCGCCCGCACCGTCCCGCCCGCCCGCTGGTGCGCCCTGCGCCCGCTGGCCGACGCCACCGTGGCCGCGGCGGCCGTCGGCGACCGGGCGAGCTACGCGGAGGCGGACCGGGCGTTCCACGGCGCGGTGCTCACCCTCGCCGGGAACAGCAGCCTGGTGGCGGTCGCCGACGACCTGCACCGCCGCTCCCAGTGGCCCCTGGTGGACAACCCGGTCACCCGGCGCGCCGACCTGCTGGCCGACGCCTCCGAGCACACCGCGCTGCTCGACGCGCTGATCGCCCAGGACGTGGCGGTCGTCCAGTCGCTGGTACGCGAACACTTCGCGGGCGCCGACGGCTGAGCCCCGTACGCCGTGGCGCGTACGGGGTCACCAGGCGTCGCGCGGTCTCAGTTCGCCTCGGCCGTCTCCGGCGGGGGCGGGTCGAGGTGCGGGCCCAGCCAGGTCGGCACGCCGCCCAGCAGCCGGAAGAGGCGGCCCGCCTCGGCGCGCAGCCGGGTCGCCGCCTCGGGCTCCGGCTCGGCGTCGGCCATCGCGATGAGCGCCGGAGCCGTACCGACCAGGTAGCCCAGCTCCTCCCTTATCCGCAGCGACTCCGCGAAGCCGTGCCGGGCCTCGGTGAGCTCGCCCTCGCGCAGGGCGATCAGCGCGAGGTGGCGCCAGGTGGAGGAGAGCAGCAGCGCGTCGCCCTGCGCGGTGGCGCCGGCATGGGCCCTGCGGTAGGCGGCCCGGGCGGCCTGCGGGGAGTCCGCGATGTTCTGCGCGATCAGGCCGCGCCGGAAGTCGAGCAGCGGCCTGCCCTGGGCGGCGGGGGAGAGCAGGGCGGCGGCCCGGCCGAGCGCCACCCGGGCCTCGTCGGCCCGGTCCCGTACACCGAGCAGGGTCGAGGCGTACGCGAGGTAGCCCCGTTCGCACGCGGCCGCGCCGCGCTCCTCGTCGTCGTGGGCCATGGCCTCGGCGGTGCGCAGGGCGTCCTCGGCGTCCGTCCAGCCCTGCCCGGTGTACAGGCACCGCTCGGTCAGCAGGGCCGTCCGCTGGAGGGCCGCGGCCGGGTCGGTGGCGGCGTCGTGCTCCAGCAGGGCCGCGGCGTCCGTCCAGCAACCGCGCGAGCGCAGCCGCCATACCGCGGTCTGGAGCGGAGGATCGTCATCTGCTGTCGTTCCGGAACCAGACATGGCGGTATGCGCCACATTGCCCTCCCCGAGCGCGCCTTCGAGCTGAGTATGAGCCGCATCACAGCATGGAATGGCACGCCGGGCCAAGAGGTCGAGGCAATGTCAGGTGAAAGTTTTCACAATCGGCGGGAGGTCGCCGGGCCTTTGCCGGGCCCGGGAATTCAGCTCATGCGCAGGGCCAGGAAGAAATCGAGCTTGTCCTCCAGGCGCGCCAGGTCACGCCCCGTCAACTGCTCGATTCGCCCGACCCGGTAGCGCAGCGTGTTGACGTGGAGGTGCAGCCGGGCCGCGCAGCGGGTCCAGGAACCGTCGCAGTCCAGGAACGCCTCCAGCGTCGGGATCAGCTCCGCGCGGTGGCGCCGGTCGTACTCGCGCAGCGGGTCGAGGAGCCGCGCGGTGAACGCTTTGCGCACGTCGTCCGGGACGAACGGCAGCAGCAGGACGTGCGAGGCCAGCTCGTGGTGGCCGGCCGCGCAGACCCGTCCCGGACGGGCCGCCGCCACCCGGCGCGCGTGCCGGGCCTCCTCCAGGGCGCCGCGCAGCCCCTCGGCCGAGTGCACCGAGGCGCTGACACCCAGTGTCAGGCGGCCGTCGTCGGCGAGACCCGCGGAGAGCGGGGCGCGCACGGCGGCGAGGAGGGCGTCGGCGTGCAGGGCCGGTCCGTCGCCCTCCGCCGCGCCCTCGGCGCCCTCCGCCCGGTCCGAGGCGGCGGGCAGCGGCACCAGGGCGATCGCCTCGTCACCCGTGTGGGCGACGGCGATCCGGTCCGCCGAGTCGGGTCCGGTCACGGCCGGGTCGACGAGGATCTCCTCCATGAGTGCCTGGGCGACCGGGCCGCCCCGGACCCCGGAGCCGGAAGCGCCGTCCTCGTCCCACTCGACCCGGGCCACCACCACCTGCCAGTGCGGCGCGGTGCCCAGGCCGGGGAGCAGGACCGGGGTGGCCACGCGCAGCCGGGCGGCGATCTCGGCGGGCGCGGCGCCCGCCTGGACCAGCTCCAGGACCTCCTGGGCGAGCCGGCGGCGCACCGTGCGGGCCGCGTCGCGCCGGTCGCGTTCGACCGCGATCAGCTGGGTGACGCCCTGGAGGAGGTCGAGCCGCGCGGCCGGCCAGTCGCTCGCGTCGGCCTCCACGGCCAGCAGCCAGTCGGAGAGCACCGATTCGCGCACGTCGCGGGTGGCCGGAGCCGCCCCGCCCCGGCCGTTGTTCCGGATCGGGAAGAGTGAATACGTCGTACCGCCCAGGGCGGCCCGGTGCGGGGCGCGGCGGCCGGAGCGGACGGCGGCCAGATGCAGCCCGGCCAGTTCCGCCCCGGCGGCGGCGGACAGCGGGGCGCCCGCGCCCGCGATCTGCCGGCCGGTGGGGGAGAGCACCCAGGCATGGAGGTCCAGGTCGGAGCCGAGAAGGTCGAGGACCACCTCCGGGCCGCCGCCCGCGGGGCCCGAGGTCATCAGCCTGCGGTGCCGGTCCACCACCGCTGCCAGGTCGCCCGCCCGCTCGCCGGACACCTGGCGGACCACGTACTCGGTGATCGTTGCGAACGCGACCGTCTCGTGGACGGCGAACAGTGGCAGCCGGTGCCGGCGGCACGCCTCGACGATGTCGTCCGGGATGTCACCCAGCTCCGCCTCGCCCGCCGCGAGACCGGCGACCCCGGCGCCCGCCAGGATGCGCACGAAGGGCTCCGAGTCCTCGGCGTCCCGGCGCCAGGCCAGACCGGTCAGGACCAGCTCGCCGCCGGTGAGGTAGCGGCTCGGGTCGCGCAGGTCGGTGGTCATCACCCCGCGGACCGACCGGTCCAGCTCATCGTCGCCGCCGAGCAGCCGCAGGCCCAGCGCGTCGTTCTCCAGCAGTGCGCGCAGCCGCATCGGGTCGCCGCCGATCTCTTTCGTTGGTACGGGTGAAGTCTGGGTGTTGCGGCGAGGCCGTTGAGCCCCGCCATTCGTTCGAATCTACAAGACATGAGCGGAGACCGGCCAACCGCTTCATGGGTTCGGTGACTGCACCAGGTGGAGCAGGGCTTGTGTACTGGGCCACACACCGCGTGAACAAGACATGAACAAGTTCGAGGGCCGGCCGTCACCCAGCCCAGCGTGAAGATCCGATTGAGAAGAAGAGAGCCACCATGGACTTCCTTCGCCCCGCAAGCTGGGAGGAGGCGCTCGCCGCCAAGGCCGAGCACCCGACGGCTGTGCCCATCGCCGGGGGCACCGATGTGATGGTCGAGATCAACTTCGACCACCGGCGCCCCGAATACCTCCTGGACCTGAACCGCGTCGGTGAGCTCACCGAGTGGGAGGTGGGCCAGGAGAACGTACGGCTCGGCGCCTCGGTCCCGTACAGCCAGATCATGGAGCACCTGCGGGCGGAACTGCCCGGTCTCGCGCTCGCCTCGCACACCGTCGCCTCCCCGCAGATCCGCAACCGCGGCGGCGTCGGCGGCAACCTGGGCACCGCGTCCCCGGCCGGTGACGCCCACCCCGCCCTGCTCGCCGCGGGCGCCGAGGTGGAGGCCGAGTCCGTACGCGGCACCCGGATGATCCCCATCGACGCCTTCTACACCGGCGTCAAGCGCAACGCCCTCGAACCGGACGAGCTGATCCGGGCCGTGCACATCAAGAAGGCCGACGGGCCGCAGCAGTACTCCAAGGTCGGCACCCGCAACGCGATGGTCATCGCCGTCTGCGCCTTCGGCCTCGCCCTGCACCCCGAGACCCGCACGGTCCGCACCGGCATCGGTTCCGCCGCCCCGACACCCGTACGGGCCAAGGAGGCCGAGCAGTTCCTGAACGCCGCCCTGGAAGAGGGCGGGTTCTGGGACAGCCGGACGATCATCACCCCGTCCGTCGCCCAGCAGTTCGCCACGCTCGCCGCCGGCGCCTGCAACCCGATCGACGACGTCCGCGGCACCGCGAGCTACCGCCGGCACGCCGTCGGCATCATGGCCCGCCGCACCCTCGGCTGGGCCTGGGAGTCATACCGCGGCAACGGCCGCAGCACCGAAGGAGCCGCCTGATCATGCGCGTCAATTTCACGGTCAACGGCCGCCGCCACGAAGCCGACGACGTCTGGGAGGGCGAGTCCCTCCTCTACGTCCTGCGCGAGCGCATGGGCCTGCCCGGCTCCAAGAACGCCTGCGAGCAGGGCGAGTGCGGCTCCTGCACGGTCCGCCTCGACGGCGTCCCCGTCTGCTCCTGCCTGGTCGCCGCCGGACAGGTCGAGGGCCGCGACGTCGTCACCGTAGAAGGGCTGGCCGACTTCGCCGCCCACCGCGCCGAGGCCCACCCCGGCACCGGCTGCGCCTCCGGCGCCTGCGGCACCTCCCTCGACCGGGCCAAGCGCTGGAAGGCCGAGCCGGCCGCGGGCGACGAGACCCGCGACACCGGGGAGCTCTCCCCGATCCAGCAGGCCTTCATCGACGCCGGAGCCGTCCAGTGCGGCTTCTGCACCCCCGGCCTCCTGGTCGCGGCCGACGAACTCCTGGAGCGCACCCCGCAGCCGTCCGACGCGGACATCCGCGAGGCGCTCTCCGGCAACCTCTGCCGCTGCACCGGCTACGAGAAGATCCTCGACGCGGTCCGCCTCGCGGCCGCCCGCGCGGAAGAGACGGTCTAGACGATGGGCGTTACCGGTTCCCCCACCAACATCAACCAGGGCACCCGCACCAAGGGCGGCATCGGCGAGTCCACGCTGCGCCCCGACGGCATCCTGAAGGTCACCGGCGAGTTCGCGTACTCCTCCGACATGTGGCACGAGGACATGCTCTGGGGCCACACCCTGCGCTCCACCGTCGCCCACGCGGAGATCGTCTCGATCGACGTCTCCGAGGCGCTGGCCACCTCCGGCGTCTACGCGGTCCTCACCTATGACGACCTGCCGGCCGCGATGAAGAACTACGGCCTGGAGATCCAGGACACCCCCGTCCTCGCCCACGGCCGGGTCCGCCACCACGGCGAGCCCGTCGCGCTCGTCGCCGCCGACCACCCGGAGACGGCCCGCCGCGCCGCCGCGAAGATCCGGATCGACTACCGCGAGCTGCCCGTCGTCACCGACGAGGCGTCCGCGACCGCGCCCGGCGCCCCCCTCATCCACGAGGGCCGCGACGACCACCACATCGGCCATGTGCCGCACCCCAACATCGTCCACCGCCAGCCGATCGTCCGCGGCGACGCGGCGGCGGCCGAGGCCCGGGCCGATGTGATCGTCAAGGGCGACTACTACTTCGGCATGCAGGACCAGGCGTTCCTCGGCCCCGAATCCGGCCTCGCCGTACCCGCAGAGGACGGCGGCGTCGACCTGTACGTGGCCACCCAGTGGCTCCACTCCGACCTGCGCCAGATCGCGCCCGTCCTCGGCCTGCCCGAGGACAAGGTCCGCATGACGCTCTCCGGTGTCGGCGGCGCCTTCGGCGGGCGCGAGGACCTGTCGATGCAGATCCACGCCTGCCTGCTCGCCCTGCGCACCGGCAAGCCCGTGAAGATCGTCTACAACCGCTTCGAGTCCTTCTTCGGGCACGTCCACCGCCACCCGGCCCGGCTCCACTACGAGCACGGCGCCACCCGCGACGGCAAGCTCACGCACATGAAGTGCCGCATCGTCCTGGACGGCGGCGCCTACGCCTCCGCCTCCCCGGCCGTCGTCGGCAACGCCTCCTCGCTGGCCGTCGGCCCGTACGTCGTCGACGACGTCGACATCGAGGCGATCGCCCTCTACACCAACAACCCCCCGTGCGGCGCCATGCGCGGCTTCGGCGCCGTCCAGGCGTGCTTCGCCTACGAGGCCCAGATGGACAAGCTCGCCGCCGAGCTGGACATGGACCCGGTCGAGTTCCGGCAGCTCAACGCCATGGAGCAGGGCACCCTGCTGCCGACCGGACAGGTGGTCGACTCGCCCGCCCCGGTCGCCGAACTGCTGCGCCGCGTCAAGGCGATGCCGATGCCGCCGGAGCGCCAGTGGGAGAGCGCCGGCGAGCACGCCGACGTACGGGCGCTGCCCGGCGGCCTGTCCAACACCACCCACGGCGAGGGCGTCGTACGCGGCGTCGGCTACGCGGTCGGCCTGAAGAACGTCGGCTTCTCCGAGGGCTTCGACGACTACTCCACCGCCCGGGTCCGCATGGAGGTCATCGGCGGCGAACCCGTCGCGACCGTGCACACCGCCATGGCCGAGGTCGGGCAGGGCGGCGTCACCGTGCACGCCCAGATCGCCCGTACCGAACTCGGCGTCGCCCAGGTCACCATCCACCCCGCCGACACCAGGGTCGGCTCCGCCGGGTCCACCTCCGCATCCCGCCAGACGTACGTCACCGGCGGCGCGGTCAAGAACTCCTGCGAGGCCGTCCGCGAACAGGTCCTGGAGCTCGGCCGCCGCAAGTTCGGCACCTACCACCCCGCCTGGGCCACCGCCGAACTCCTCCTGGAGGGCGGCAAGGTCGTCACCGACGGCGGCGAGGTGCTGGCCGACGTCGCGGACGTCCTGGAGGACGAGGCGATCGACATCGAGCTGGAGTGGCGCCACCGGCCCACCGAGCCCTTCGACCTGCGCACCGGACAGGGCAACGGCCACGTCCAGTACTCCTTCGCCGCGCACCGGGCGGTCGTCGAGGTCGACACCGAACTCGGCCTGGTCAAGGTCATCGAACTGGCCTGCGCCCAGGACGTCGGCAAGGCGCTCAACCCGCTGTCGGTCGTCGGCCAGATCCAGGGCGGCACCATCCAGGGAATGGGCATCGCCGTCATGGAGGAGATCATCGTCGACCCGGTGACCGCGAAGGTGCGCAACCCCTCCTTCACGGACTACCTCCTCCCCACCATCCTCGACACGCCGACCATCCCGGTCGACGTGCTCGAACTCGCCGACGACCACGCCCCGTACGGGCTGCGCGGCATCGGCGAGGCCCCGACCCTGTCGTCCACCCCGGCCGTCCTCGCGGCGATCCGGAACGCGACGGGTCTGGAGCTCGACCGGACACCGGTGCGGCCCGAACACCTCACCGGCGTCTGACCGGGGCTCCGCCCCCACCGCTCTCCGGGCGGTGCGCGCCACCGGCGAACGTCACACTTCCCCGGCCCGCACCGCCCGGAGGCCCAGGGTCCCCGCACCGCTCGCGGCCCCCAGCCCCCCGCACCGGAACAGCACCACCCGTTCCGATTCCTTCCTGCATGAACAGTTCGTCTCGGGCCGTCCCCCGGGTCGTGCCGCCAGCGCAGTCATCCCAAATCCCGCATTTCGATTCTTCATCGCGGGTGCCCCTGTGAACCTTGGGAGTCAGGCATCATGACCCAGCAGTCAGTGCAGCCGAAGACCGGTGCGGAGGACGCGGGCCCCGGCTCGCGCGTCCCCGCCGGCAGATCATGGCTCGACCGGTACTTCCACATATCCGACCGCGGTTCGACCGTGGCGCGGGAAGTGCGCGGCGGCGTCACGACCTTCATGGCCATGGCGTACATCCTTCTCCTCAACCCGCTGATCCTCGGCGGCAAGGACGTCGACCAGAACGTGCTCAGCCAGCCGGCGCTGATCACCGCCACCGCGCTCGCGGCGGCGGCGACCACCCTGCTGATGGGCTTCGTCGGCAAGGTCCCCCTCGCGCTCGCCGCGGGCCTCAGCGTCTCCGGAGTCCTGTCCTCGCAGGTCGCCCCCGAAATGACCTGGCCGCAGGCCATGGGCATGTGCGTGATGTACGGCCTGGTGATCTGCCTCCTGGTGGTCACCGGTCTGCGTGAGCTGATCATGAACGCGATCCCGCTCCCGCTGAAGCACGGCATCACCATGGGCATCGGCCTCTTCATCGCCCTGATCGGGCTCTACAAGGCCGGCTTCGTCGGCAAGGGCACCGCGACCCCGGTGACCCTCGGCCCCGCCGGGGAACTCGCCGGCTGGCCCGTGCTGGTCTTCGCGGTCACCCTGCTGCTCATCTTCATGCTCCAGGCCCGCAACATCCCCGGCGCGATCCTCATCGGCATCGTCGTCGGCACGGTGGTCGCCGTCGTGATCAACAAGGTCGCGGACGTCGACCCGAAGATCTGGAGCAGCGGCCCGCCGGAGCTCAAGGGCTCCGCGGTCTCCTCGCCGGACTTCTCGCTCTTCGGAGACGTCGACTTCGGCGGCTGGGGCGACGTCGGCGCGATGACCGTCGGCTTCATCGTCTTCACCCTGGTGCTCGCCGGCTTCTTCGACGCGATGGCCACCATCATCGGCGTCGGTACGGAGGCCGGGCTCGCCGACGACAAGGGCCGCATGCCGGGCCTGTCCAAGGCGCTGTTCATCGACGGCGCCGGCGGCGCGATCGGCGGTGTCGCCGGCGGTTCCGGGCAGACGGTCTTCGTGGAGTCCGCGACCGGCGTCGGCGAGGGGGCCAGGACCGGCCTCGCCTCCGTCGTCACCGGCCTGTTCTTCGCCGCCTGCCTCTTCTTCACCCCGCTCACCGCGATCGTGCCCGCCGAGGTGGCGTCCGCCGCCCTCGTGGTCATCGGCGCCATGATGATGCAGAACGCCCGGCACGTGGACTGGAGCGACCGCGCCGTGGCCATCCCCGTGTTCCTCACGGTGGTCCTGATGCCGTTCACGTACACCATCACCACCGGTGTCGCGGCGGGCGTCATCTCCTACGCCGCCATCAAGGCCGCCCAGGGCCGGGCCCGCGAGGTCGGCGCCTTCATGTGGGGCCTGACGGTGATCTTCGTCGTCTACTTCGCCCTGCACCCGATCGAGAGCTGGCTCGGCGTCAGCTGACCCGCCGCTCCCACACCCGCCAAGGAGACCGAGATGCTGGACATCGCCGAAGAGCTCGACCGCTGGGCCGGGCAGGGACGCGATTTCGCCGTGGCCACCGTCGTCGCCGTCGGCGGCAGCGCCCCCCGCCAGCCGGGGGCCGCGCTGGCCGTCGACCGCGACGGCACGGCGATCGGCTCGGTCTCCGGCGGGTGTGTGGAGGGTGCGGTGTACGAACTGTGCCAACAGGCCCTCGACGACGGCCTGACCCGCCTCGAACGCTTCGGCTACAGCGACGAGGACGCCTTCGCGGTCGGCCTGACCTGCGGTGGCGTCATCGACATCCTGGTGACCCCGGTCCGGGCGGACGACCCCGCCCGCCCGGTGTTCACCGCCGCGCTCGCCGCCGCCGTACGGGGGGAGGCCGCGGCGATCGCCCGGATCACCGAAGGCCCCGCCGAACTCCTCGGCCGCCCCCTGCTGGTGCGCCCCGACGGCACGTACGAGGGAGGGCTCGGCGGACACCCCGAGCTCGACCGCACCGCGGTGGCCGAAACCCGCGCCATGCTCGACCAGGGGCGCACCGGCACCCTCACCATCGGCGCCGACGGCTCGCGCTGCGGGCAGCCCCTCGCGCTGCTCGTGGAGTCCAGCGTCCCGCCGCCCCGGATGATCGTGTTCGGGGCCATCGACTTCGCGGCGGCCCTCGTCCGGGCCGGCAAGTTCCTCGGCTACCACGTCACGGTGTGCGACGCGCGGCCCGTCTTCGCGACGAAGGCCCGCTTCCCGGACGCCGACGAGCTGGTCGTCGACTGGCCGCACCGCTACCTGGCCGGCACCACCGTGGACGGCCGCACGGTCCTGTGCGTCCTCACGCACGACGCCAAGTTCGACGTGCCCCTCCTGGAGGCGGCGCTCAAGCTGCCCGTCGCGTACGTCGGCGCGATGGGCTCCCGCCGCACCCACCTCCAGCGCAACGAACGGCTGCGCGAGGCCGGGGCCACCGAGCTGGAGCTGGCCCGCCTGCACTCGCCGATCGGCCTCGACCTCGGAGCCCGTACGCCCGAGGAGACAGCCCTGTCCATCGCCGCCGAGATCGTCGCCGTCCGGCGCGGCGGCAGCGGCGCCCCGCTGACCGGCGCGCACACGCCGATCCACCACCCCGGAGGGCTGCCCCCGGCGGGCCGCATCGGCTCCGTGGCCTGAAGTGGCCCCCGCGCGCCCCGGCCACGCGGTGTCCGGGTCCGGCGGGTAGCCGCCACGGCACATTCGCGCCAGGCGCGGACCGTCCCGCGGCGGCGGGTTTACCGGTAGATCAACAGGCATGACATTCACCCCCTCCACCGCGACCGGCCGGGCGAGACCCGCTCGAGCCGGGCGACGCACCCTCCTCATAGCCACCGCCGCGGCCCTGGTGAGCGGCGTGCTGCTGCCCGTCACGGGCACCGCTTCGGCCGCCCCGGCCCCCGCCGCCGGGACCACTCCCGCGGCCGGGCCCGTTCACCGCTACGACATCACCCTCGTCACCGGCGACGTCGTCCACTACACGGACGGCACGGGCAACCAGGACACCGTCACCGTGGACCGCCCCGAGGGCGCCACCGGCGGCGTCCACGTCCAGCAGGCCGGGGACGACATCTACGTCCTGCCCGACGAGGCGCAGAGCCTGCTCGCGGCCGGCAAGCTCGACCGCCACCTCTTCAACGTCTCCGTGCTCGCGAAGATGGGCTACGACGACAAGGCGACCGGCGGCATTCCGCTGATCGCCACCTACCCCGCCTCCAAGGCCCGTTCGCTGCCCGTCGCCCCGCGCGGCAGCAAGGCCGTACGACAGCTGGAGTCCATCCACGGCGCCGCCCTCAAGGCCGGCAAGGACACCGCGCGCTCCTTCTGGAACGACATCGCGCGCACCGCCACGGCCCGTTCGCTGGACAACGGCATCGCCAAGCTCTGGCTCGACGGCCGCGCCGAGGCCGCGCTCAAGGACTCCGTGCCGCAGATCAACGCCCCGCAGGCCTGGGCCGAGGGCTACGACGGCAAGGGCATCAAGGTCGCCGTCCTGGACACCGGCATCGACGCCGGCCACCCGGACGTCAAGGACCGCATCCTGGAGTCGAAGAGCTTCGTGCCGGGCGAGGAGGTCGACGACAAGAACGGCCACGGCACGCATGTAGCCTCCACGATCGCCGGCTCGGGCGCCGCGTCCGACGGCGTCAACAAGGGCGTCGCCCCCGAGGCCGGGCTGCTCGTCGGCAAGGTCCTCAGCAACGAGGGCTCCGGCGCGGACTCCGGGATCATCGAGGCCATGGAGTGGGCCAAGGCGGAGGGCGCCGACGTCGTCTCCATGAGCCTCGGCTCCAGCATCCCGGACGACGGCAGCGACCCGATGTCCCAGGCCGTCAACTCCCTCTCGGCGGACGGCGGCCCGCTCTTCGTGATCGCCGCCGGCAACGCGTACGGCGCGGGCACCATCGGTTCGCCCGGCTCGGCGGACAAGGCGCTCACCATCGCCGCCGTCGACAAGCAGGACAACCGCGCGGACTTCTCGTCCATGGGGCCGCTGACTCGCTCCTACGGCCTCAAGCCGGACCTCTCGGCGCCGGGCGTCGGCATCAATGCGGCCGCCTCGCAGTCGGTCCCCGGCATCGAGGGCATGTACCAGTCCATGGACGGTACGTCGATGGCGACCCCGCACGTCGCGGGCGCCGCCGCGATCCTCAAGCAGCGCCACCCCGACTGGACCGGCCAGCGCATCAAGGACGCGCTGATGTCCTCGTCGAAGGTGCTGCCCGCCTACACCCCGTACGAGCAGGGCACCGGCCGGGTCGACGTGAAGGCCGCCATCGACACGACCATCGAGGCCACGGGCTCCGTCGCGGTCGCCGCGTACGACTGGCCGCACAGCGCCTCCGACCCGGTCACAGAGCGCACCATCACCTACCGCAACACGGGCACCGCCGACGTCATCCTCGACCTGGCGACGGACAGCGCCTCGGACGCGTACACGCTCTCGGTGAAGAAGCTGACCGTCCCGGCCGGCTCCACCGCCGAGGCCGTCCTCACGCTCGACCCGTCGAAGGTCGAGCCGAACACCACCTTCTCCGGGCAGGTGATCGCCAAGGACGCCTCCGGAGCCGTCGTCGCGCACACCGGATTCGCGCTCAACAAGGAGCAGGAGCTCTACGACCTCACGCTCCGGCTCCGCGACCGCTCCGGCAAGCCCATGGACGGCGTCGTCGTCATCGGCGCCCTCGGCGACCCGAACCTGTCACCGGTGCAGGTGTCCGGCGACACCACGCTGAGGCTGCCCCCGGGCAACTACACCGCCTGGACCGCCGCCGACGTCAAGGGCGACACCGCCGACTCCAAGGCCCTCGCCTTCCTGGCGGCCCCCGAGATCGTCCTCGACAAGCCGGTCACGGCCACCCTCGACGCCTCCAAGGCCCGCAAGGTCAGCGTGCGCACGCCGAAGGAGACCGAGACCCGCCAGCTCCGCTACGACATGGCGCGCACCGCACCCGACGGCACCGTCCAGCGTGACGCGTACCAGATCCCGCTGACCTACGACCAGCTGTGGGCGGCCCCGACCAAGAAGGTCACCCAGGGCGACTTCTCCTTCCTGACCCGCTGGCGCCAGGGCGAGAAGCTGCTCGACCTGACCGCCGACGGCCGGGACGTCCCGGCCACCGTGCAGAACGGCTCCCCGGTCGCCGAGGACAGCCGCGCCAGGCTCCGCGGTGTCTACGCGGGCAACGGCTCGGCCGCCGACTACAAGCACCTCGACGCCAAGGGCAAGGCCGTCGTGATCCGCAGCAGCGACACGGTGGCCCCGGCCGACCGGGCCGCCGCCGCCTTCGCCGCCGGTGCGAAGGCGCTGTTCGTCGTCAACCAGGGCGACGGCCGGCTGATGGAGTCCTACGGCGACTACGGCACCACGCTCGCCCTCCCGGTCGCCACCGTCCAGCGGCTCGCCGGCGAGAGCCTGATCAAGGCCGCCCAGCGCGGCAGGAAGCTGACCGTCGAGCAGCACAAGTACGCGAGCTACGTCTACGACCTGGTCGACCGCCACAACGGCACGGTCCCGGACCGCTCGCTCGCCTTCGCCCCCTCCACCCGTCAGCTGGCGAAGATCGAGAACACCTTCTACGGCCACCGGGACGTCGTCGGCGGCGGCTTCCGCTACGACATCCCCGAGTACGGCCCCGGCATCGGCTTCGCCGAGTACGAGAAGTACCCCTCCACCCGCACCGAGTGGGTCACCCCGCTGCCGGGCGCCTCGTTCTGGTACGAGGACCACGCGCAGTACAACGCCGAGGGCACCGACACCGCGCTGGAGGAGCGCGGCGGCGAGATGGACTACCGGGCCGGCGGCACCGACAAGGCCCAGTGGTTCGCGCCCGTCACCCGGCCGCGCCTCGGCACGGGCTACTGGGGGCCGTTCCGCTCCCAGTGGGGCGACATCCAGTACAACATCACCCCGTGGACGGACAGCGGGGCCGGCCACTCGGGCGCCATGCCGGACAAGGAGTACGACACCGGCAAGGCCGCGGTCTACCAGGGCGACAAGCTGCTCGACGAGGCCGCGGGCCGCGCCGGCTACGTCGGGGACCTGCCCGCCGAGGAGCTGCCCTACCGCCTGGTCCTCGACGCCTCGCGCGACGCGGACACCTGGAAGACGTCCGTGCGCACCCACACGGAGTGGTCGTTCGTCTCGGGCGCCAACGGCCCCGAGGATCCGTACCAGGTCGACATCCCCATGCTCCAGCTCGACTACGACGTCGCCACGGACCTCGCCGGTGACGTCCGGGCCGGCAAGTGGACCGAGATCGGTCTGTCGTCCACCACGCAGGAGTGGCTGGAGGGCGCCGTGAAGGCGGCGAAGGCGTCCCTGTCGGTGAGCTACGACGACGGGAAGACCTGGAGCGCGGTGCAGCTCAAGAAGGACCGGACGGGTTCCTGGACCGCCCGGTTCAAGACCCCGAAGAAGGGCGCGGCCGCGGTCTCCCTCAAGGCCCACGCCGAGGCCGCCGGGGGCCTCGCGGTGGACCAGGAGATCATCCGGGCGTTCGGCCTGAAGTGACCCGCTGAACACTCCGTACGAGGCGGCCGCTCATCCCTTCCCGGGGTGGGCGGCCGCCTTCGTTACGGCGCTGACCCGACCTCCGGATCGGCCGCCAGGATCTCCTCCGTGACCGCCCACAGCCGGGGCACGAAGCGCAGGACCTCGTCGCGGCGGGCGAGCAGTTCCTCGGTGTCGGTGAGGCCCGTGAGGTCGGCGACGGCCTCGCGGAACGCCGGGAGCCGGGCGGTGTGCAGGTCAGGCGCGTCCACGGCGAGGGCCGTGTGGCAGCGGGCGAAGGTGGCCAGGAGCCAGAAGACCGCCTCGCGGTGGTCGCCCCGGTCGATCAGCTCGCGGCTGCCGTCGACCGCGATGGGGCGCGCCCGCATGGTGAGGTCGCTGCTGAAGAAGAACGGGGTGCGGGCGACGGGGACCGTGGCGTCGAACGTCCGCGTCAGCTCGGCCAGATGGTGCCGCACCCGCCGCGCGGAGACCTCCTCGCAGCCCAGGAGCGCCAGGAGTTCCGGGTAGAGGGCCTCCTGCCCGTACGCCGTCAGGACGTCGCGCACGGCGGGGTAGCGCAGCCGGACGGTCGGGTTGCGCAGCGCGGCCACCAACGGGAGGTGTGTGGTGACGCCGGTGGGGAAGAGCCACGCCATCACGCGGGTCGCGAAGGGCTGTCCGGGGTCCAGGGCGGTGAGCCGGCTCTCCACGCGGTGCCGGGCGTCACGGCACCTCCGGCGCACCTGATCCCGCTGGGCGAAGCGCGGTGCGACGTACGCGTGCAGCGCGCGCAGCCGGCCCGTGGGGTCGTCGATGACCGTGTCGTGGCGGAAGCCGCCCGCCAGGTGGTACGCGCCCAGCACCGCGTCCGGGTCGGCCAGCAAGGACCACGGCTCGTACGTGATCTCCAGCAGGGCGCCTTCGTGGAGCAGCTTGCCGGGCTTCGCCGGTGCCTCGTTCCCCGCCGTCACCACGACCACGTCCACGTCGGAGGAGACCGGCAGCTCCGCGTCGTCGGGGCGCCCGACCGTGGACCCGCTGAAGTACGCCCCGAGGTAGCCGGGGGCGGGGCGGGCGTGGGCGGCGACCCAGTGCTCGGCGGCGGCGCGCGCTTCTGCGACTCTCATCCCCGACTCCTATGCGCCGCTCCGGCCCGGCGTCAAGCACGGACGGTAACGTCGGCGGAGTTTCGTCGCCCCGTCCCCGCGAACGCCCGGTGAGGTACCCGATGCGCAAGATCATCTACTGGATGTCGATGTCACTCGACGGCTTCATCGAGGGGCCGGGCCGGAACATCGACTGGCATACGGTGGACGAGGAGCTCCACAGCTACTTCAACGAGCAACTGGCCGGTATGGGCGGCATGCTGGACGGCCGCGTCACCCACCAGCTGATGGCCGACTTCTGGCCCACCGCCGACCAGGACCCCGCCAACGAGGGACCGATGGCCGACTTCGCCGTCATCTGGCGGAACATGCCGAAGTACGTCTACTCGCGGACGCTGGAGCACGCCGACTGGAACACCACCATCGTCCGCGAGGTGATCCCCGAGGAGGTCAGGGCCCTCAAGGAGCAGCCCGGCGGCGACCTCGCCCTCGGCGGCGCCGATCTCGCCGCGTCCTTCGCGGCGCACGACCTGATCGACCAGTACCGCGTCTACCTCCACCCGGTCCTCATCGGCCGGGGCAAGCCGATGTTCCCGGCCGAGGAGACCCTGCGGCCCCTCCGCCTCACCGGCAGCCGCACCTTCGGCACCGGGGTCGTGGAGCTCTGTTACGACCGCGCCTGACCGGTGGCGCCCCGGGGCCGGCCCGGGACGCCACCGGACCGTCAGCGGCCCGACTGGAGCGCCGTCCAGGTGGCCGGGCCCACGATCCCGTCGGCCGTCAGCTCCCGGCTCGTCTGGTAGGAGCGCACCGCCGTCGCGGTCCCCGGGCCGAAGGTGCCGTCGGCCTCCACCGTCGAGCCCAGCGCCGCCGTCAGCGCGCGCTGGAGCCGCTTCACGTCCTCGCCCGTCGCGTCCTCCGCGAGCACCGGCGTCGTCCCGGCGGACAGCAGCGCCGTCCACGTCCTGGCGCCCACGACCCCGTCGGCGTCGAGGCCGTGCGCCGCCTGGAACGACGTCACCGCGGTCGCCGTGGCCGGCCCGAAGGCACCGTCCGCCTCGCCCGCCGGGTAGCCCTGGTCGGTCAGCAGCCGCTGGAGGGCGGTGACCTGAGGCCCCGTCGAGCCGCTGCGCTGGGTGGTGTACGTGGCGAAGCTCAGCCCGTCCCGGGTCTCGCCGCCCGTCCCGGTGCCGTTGACCAGCTCCATGTAGCGGTCCCAGTCCCAGTAGGGGCCGGGGTCCGTGTGGTCGTTGCCCGGGGCCTCGCTGTGGCCGATGATGTGCGCCCGGTCCTTCGGGATGCCGTACCGGTCGAACAGGGAGGCGGTCAGGGCGGCGGACGAGCGGTACATGGCGTCCGTGTACCAGGTCGGGTCGTCGATGAAGCCCTCGTGCTCGATGCCGAGCGAGGAGGCGTTGGCGCTGCGCGCGTGGTACGCGGTGTCCGCGTCCCGCACCATCTGGGTGATCTGGCCGTCCGACGAGCGCACCACGTAGTGCGCGCTCACCACGGACACGGGGTCCTGGAACCAGCTGATCGAGCCCGCGTACGAGCCCTGGGTGACGTGGATGACGACCTTGTCGATCTTCGCGGTGCGGCCGGTGGTGTAGTTGTTCGGGTCGGCCGGGACCCAGAGCGCCGCCGGGTAGTCGACGCTGCGGACGCCGGTGTCCGCGGCGGCGATCCCGTCCTTGTGCGGGGAGACCGGCCGGCCGGTGACCGTGATCCGCTCGCCGTTCGGAGCGAGCGCGTCGAGGCCGTCCGCGAGGAACGTGTAGACCGCGTCGGCGTAGAGCGCGGCGGCCTGCCCGTCCGTACCGCTGTACCGGGCGACGGCCGGGTACCAGGCGTCGATGTCGTCGCGGTCCCGGGCGTCGAGGCCGAGCTTGTCCGCGTAACCACGCAGTACCGCCGCGCCGCCCAGGATGTTGGCGCCGGTGTCGGAGCGCAGGGCGGCGACCGGTTCGCCGGTGAGGGCGGCGGCCCGTTCCAGGGTGTGGTGCGCCGGGTTGCTGACCAGGTGCATCACACCGAAGCCGCCCGCCTGGCCGGGGCGCCCGGCGTGGCCGTCGAGCCGGGTCTCGCCGTACCCGACGGCGGCGAGCAGATCACGCGGTACGTCGAACTCCTCGGCGGCCCGCTCGAACGCCCGGTCCATCGGGTGCCCGGTGTCCGCGGCGGCGAGAGCCGGGGTACCGGTCGCGGCCAGGACGGTGGCGGTGAGAGCCGCCAGTACGGAGGCACGTGTGGGCATACCTGCTCCTGCTCTGTGGGGGAGGGCGCACGGGGGCCGGGCACCCGCGAAGCCTGCTCACGATAGAGAGCCGCCGAAGGTATGACAATCAGCCTGCATGCGTGTCGAGCCGCCACCACTCCGACGGAGTTGACGGCCCGTGAGCAGGCCCGCGCCGCGCGGGATTCGTACACGTGGACAGCAGCCCACCGCACGAGGGAACGCGGACCGGACGCGTCGCCGCCAGGGCGTATAACAGAGAACTCCGGACCGGCCGGCGTCCCCGATGGCACTCACATCTCACGCGGCAAGGCGTCACCGCGTACGACAGCGGAGAAGTGCCCGATGAGCATGAGCACGGCAGACGAGATCAGCACCTTGCTGACGGCGAACTTCGGAACCGACCCCGTGGCGATCCGCCCCGACGTGCCCCTCCGACAGCTGCGCCTGGACTCCCTGGCGCTGGAGGAGCTGCGGCTCCTCATCGAGGACCGGCTCCACGTCGACCTCGACGACGTCCAGCTCACCTCGCGCGACACGGTCGGCCAGCTGGTCGACGCCGTGCACCGCAAGGCCGCCGCGTGACGGCCCCCTACCGCCTGCCGCCGTTCGCCGCGGCCGTCACCGGCATCGGCCTCGTCACCTCCGCCGGTGTCGGCGCCGACGCCACCTGGCGTGCGCTGAACGACCCCGCGTGCGCGCCCCGCGTCCCCCACCGGGACGAACTCCAGGGCCTGCCCTGCGACTTCATGTACAGCGTCACCGACCTGGACACCCGGGCCGTCCTCGGGGTCGCCGCGCACCGGCTCATGGACCGCTTCTCGCACCTCGCGGTCATCGCCGCCCGCGAAGCCGTCGCGGACGCGGGCCTGGACCCCGCCGTCTGGGACAGCGGCCGGGTCGCCGTCGTCATCGGCTCCGCCCACGGCGGCCTGCCCTTCTACGACGAACAGCACACCGCCCTCACCGAGCGCGGCGCCCGCCGCGTCTCGCCCAAGCTCGCCCCGCTCGCCGTCGTCAACGGCGCCGCCAGCAGCGTCGCCACCGACCTCGGCGCACGCGGTCCCAGCCAGGCCGTCTCCACCGCCTGCTCCTCCGGCACCGTCGCCATCGGCACCGCCCACCAGATGCTGCGCACCGGCGCCTGCGACATCGTCGTCGCCGGCGGCGCCGAATCGGTCTGCTCCCGGCTCCTGATCGCCAGCGCCTGCCGGCTCAAGGCCGTCTCCACCCGCATCGACGACCCGCAGGCCGCCTGCCGCCCCTTCGACACTCACCGCGACGGCTTCGTCGTCGGCGAGGGCGCCGGACTCCTCGTCATGGAACGCCCCGAGCACGCCCGCGCCCGGGGCGCCGCCGTCCGCGCCCACGTCGCCGGCTACGGCTCCTCCAGCGACGCCTACTCCGCCGTCGCCCCCGACCCCGACGGGCTCGGCATCGAACGGGCCCTGCGCACCGCACTCGCGGACGCCGGGGCCGGCCCCGGCGACATCGGCCACGTCAACGCGCACGGCACCTCCACCGTCTCCAACGACCTGATCGAGACGGTCATGCTCCGACGCGTCCTGGGCGAGCACCCCCTCGTCACCTCCACCAAGGCGATGACCGGCCACACCCTCGGCGCCGCCGGCGGCATCGAGACCGCGCTCACCGTGCTCGCCCTCCAGCACCAGCTCGTACCGCCCACCGTCAACCTCGACGCCCCCGACCCGGACATCCCCGTCGACGTGGTGAGCAAGGAGGCCAGGCCCGCCGCGTTCGACGCGGCCGTCAAGACCTCGCTCGGCTTCGGGGGCCACAACGCCGCCCTCGTCCTCACCAGGTGACCGGGGTCAAGGGGGTGTCTTGTCGGTCGGGGTCGGGTAGGGCGCGGCGTCCGGTGCGGTGCATCGCAAGGCGCCGGGGCGTCCTCATCGCGGAGCGATTAGGGCGTTTCGGCAACGCGGCGAGGTGCCGTGCCAGGCGTTGCGGACCCGGCCCTGATCGGCAAGACACCCCCAAGGACCGAACGACATGAGCGAAGAGATCATCCGGACCCTCACCGTGGACGGGCTGCGCTACCACTACCGACTCCTGCCGCAGCCCGCGCCCCGCACCGAACCGGTCGTCGTCCTCGGCGGCGCGCTCCAGGGCATGTACGGCTGGCCGCAGATGGACGAGCACCTGGGCCCGCACGCCTCGGTCGTCACCGCCGACCTGCCCGGCATGGGCGGCGCCGACCCGCTGCCGCCCGGCACCGGGGACGACCTCCTGTACGCCGCCGTCAGCGGCATCATCGACGACCTGGGCGCGGACCGGGTCAACCTCTTCGGCTTCTCCTACGGCACCTCGATCGCCTTCGGCTGCGCCCGGCGCGACCCCGGCCGGATCGCCCGCCTGGTCCTCGGCGGCGTACCGTCGCACATCAGCGAGGCCCAGCGCGAGGGGTGGGGCCGTGCCGTCGGACGGCTGGAGGCCGGGGACGCGGAAGGGCTCGCGGCGCTGACCGCCGAGGCGCTGATGTGCCTGGACCCGGAGCGCCCCGTCCACCGCAGGGAGCTCGCCCTGCGCTATGTGCGCCGGTCCTTCGTGCACGCCCTCACGCACTCGCCGCACGCGGAACGCTCGCTGCGCCGGGCGCTCGACCACCGCCCGGACTTCTCCGGCGGCCTGACCGGGGTGCCCGCGCTCGTCTTCGCGGGCGAGCACGACACCGTGACCTCGCCGCGGCGGCAGCGCGCCTTCGCGGCGACGATCGAGGGCAGCCGCTTCCTGACCATCGGGGAGTCGGACCACTGGGTCGTCCTGGAACGGCCCGACGACGTGGCGGACCTGGTGGCGCGCTTCGTCACCGACCGGCCGCTGGAGTCCGCGCCCGCGCTGCTGCCGCTCGCCGCGCTGCCGCGTCCGCGTACGGGGGCGGCCGGTCATGCCCTGCCACGGGCGGGCGGCTGAGCCGCCCGCCCGCGCGCCGGGTCAGTGGTGGCCGTGGTGCCCGTGGCCTCCGTGCCCGTGACCGTGGTCCGGGGCGTTCACGTCGACCCGCACGATCTGCGGGTCGTGGTCGCTCGCCTGGTCGGCGAACTCCGCGTTGATGTGCACCACGTCGTAGTCGAAGCGGCGCACCCCCGGGCTGGTCAGGATGTGGTCGAGGGTCTGCGAGTTGCCCTCGTACACATAGCTGTACTGCTCGTTCTTCGGCAGCGTGGTGATCAGCGGCTTGAGGACCTTGCCGTCGGTCAGCGCGCCCACGGTCGGCGAGAACGCGAAGTCGTTGAGGTCACCGAGGACCACGACCCGCGCCGACTTGTCCGCCGCGAGCAGCGACTTGACGAAGGTGTTGACCTCCTTCGCCTGCTGCACGCGCTTGGTCTCCGAGCTGCGCACCGGCTCCTGGTAGCGGCCGTGCAGGGGCTGGTCGCCGCCCTTGGACGCGAAGTGGTTGCCGACGACGAAGACGGGCTTCCCGTGGAACCGGAACTCGCCGACCAGCGGCTTGCGGCTGTCGTCCCAGGCCGCACTGGCCGGGGCGATCCGGCCCGGCGACACCGAAAGCGTGACGCCCTTCTTCGTCTTCACGGCCGCGACGGGCGTCGTCGCGTCGCCGCCCGGGCGGTCCACGAAGTCCACGCGCTTCGGGTTGAAGAGGAACACGTTGCGGATGTTGCCGCCGGGCTCGCCGCCGTCCTTCCCGTCCTGCGGGGCGACATAGCGCCAGGAGTAGCGCGGGCCGCCCGCCGCGACGATCGCGTCCGTGAACCGCTTCAGCGTCGCCTCGGAGCCGACCGTGCCGTCCTTGACCGCGCCGTTGTCGTCCTGGATCTCCTCCAGGGACACGATGTCGGGCGAGGACAGGTTGACCGCGACGCCCTCGGCCAGGGTGTCGAACTTCGCCTGGTCGTCGAGCGCGTCGAGGTTCTCCACGTTGTATGTGGCGACCGCGAGCTCCTTGCCCTTCTGCTTGCGGGTGACCTCGCGCCGCAGGTGGTGGTCGGTGACCTTGCCGAGCGCGGTGGCCTGGAGGTTGTAGCCGCCGTACGAGTCGTAGTCCAGGACGCCGGAGGTGGTGCCGGCGAGCACGTCGCCCACGTTCGCGGTGGGCACCGGCGCGGCCGGGTCCAGCGACAGGACCTTGATCCGGCCGGTGTTCTGGTCGGTGTACGAGGCGTAGAGCGTGCCGCCGCGCCGGGTCGGGTTCTGCTTCGGCTCGACCGTCACCCAGACCTCGTGGTACGCGGTCGTCGCGCCGGTCACGCGGGTGTCGGCGATCTGGACGCGGGTGCCCTCCAGGGACTCGTACAGGTCCAGCGCGTACGTCGACGGCTCCAGGGGCAGCGCGTCGATCGAGCCGCCGCCGGCCGAGGGCACGTACGCCGACGGCACCGCCTTCGCGTCCAGCACCACCGGCGCGGGCAGCGCGTTGCCGGACGAGACGACCGTGACCTTCGGAGCGGTGATCTCGGTGACCGACTGGGTGGTGGACGACGGGTAGTACTCGGCCACGGTGCCGCTCACCAGCACCGAGTCGCCCACCTGCACGGCCGGCGCGGCGGAGCCGGTGTACACGAAGACGCCCTCGCCGGTGCGCGGGTCGGCGTCCGGGGCGGTGTCCTGGATCCAGAAGCCGCGCGAACCCGAGGCGCGTACGGCCGTGACGACGCCCGGGACCCCGGCGACCGCCTTGCCGTCCAGCGGGGAGACCCGGGTGGTGCCCTGGATGTCGTGGACGCGCACGGTGCCGGGCTCGGTGGGGTTGCCCGGGTCGCCCGGGTCCTCGCCGCCGCCCGAGGTCTCGCCGGCCGCGTTGACCGGGGACGGGGCCGCCGCGGTGAGGTCGGCGGCGTTGTCGTCGGTGTCCGCGAGCGAGGCCGCGCGCGCCACGGAGGCGGTGGCGGAGGCGCCCTTCGCCGGTCCGCTGCCTTCCCGGACGACCGCGGTGCCGTAGCCGGCCAGGTCCACGATCCGGGTGTCGGCAGCGCAGTCGGCGGCCGTCTTGCAGGTCAGCGGGGTGGTCCCGGAGACCAGGGCGACGGTGCCGGCCGTGGCGGACATCGCGACGGTGCCGGTGGCGTCCGGGGTGGGCAGGGCCACCGTGCCGCCCGTGCCCGCCGCCTCCGCGACGAGATACCGGCCGCCGGGCGCGACGGAGCCGCTCAGCTCGGACACCTGCCACTTCGAGCCCGCCGACGGTGCGCCGGGCAGGTACTGGACGCTGAGGCCGGACAGGTCGTACGCGGCGGAGCCGGCGTTGGCCAGCTCGACGAAGTCCCGGGTGAGCGTCGCACCCGAGTTCCCGCCGCCCCCGTACACCTCGGAGATCACGGCGGACGAGGACGGGGCCGCGAAGGCGGCGGGCAGCGCGGTCGCCGAGAGCGTCACGGCTACCGCGCCGGCCAGCAAGGCGGAACGGGTGGTGGATATGCGCACGGAGAATGCCCCTCAGAGTGTGGTGAGGGAGCACAAGCTATGCGCGTAGAACAGGCGATGACAAGGCATCAGAGGTGAATTCCGTAAAACGTTCGATGACGAGCGGAGCTGTCCAGGATGCGGCGATGGTTTGACCGGGTTGCGCCCACCCGGCTACCTTGCGCGGCATGCAGCGATCCGCACACCTCACGACGCGGGGTCACATCGACCTCAAGCGGGTGTGCTCCGCCGTGTGTCACCGCGCCTGAGGCACCCCGCCCGCGCCGCCCTCCCGCTCCCCGAGGACCCGCGACCGCGGCCCCGTGCCACGCCGACACCGCGCCCATCGCCGCCCCCGAGGTCTGGAAGACGCTGTGAAGAGTCTGTCCGCCCCCGCCCGTCGCCCCCACGAGACCCCCGCCGCGCCGCTGCGCCGCGCCGACATACCCGCCCCGGTGCCGGTCCGCCGCCAGACCGGCACCGGCTCGGTCTTCGGCGCGATCCTCGACCACGGCCCCGTGGCCCGGTCCACCGTCGCCCGCCTCACCGGCCTCTCGCCCGCCTCCGTCAGCGGGCACGTCGGCCGGCTGCTCGCCCGCGGACTGGTCCGGGAGAGCGCCGAGACCGCCGGCCCCAAGGGGCTCGGCCGGCCGCACATCCCCGTCGAGATCGACACCGGGAGCTATCTGGTGGCCGGCGCCCACATAGCCGTCGCCCACTCCACCCTCTCGCTGATGGACCTGCGCGGCCGGATCGTCGCTCAGGACCGACAGCCCCACCGCACCACCGACCCCCACCGCCTCCTCGCCGAACTCGCCTCCCGGCTGCCCCCGTTGGTGGCCGCCCACGCCGGCGGGCGCACCGTCCTCGCCCTCGGCCTGGCCACTGGGCACCGCGTCGACCCCGAGAGCGGCGTGATCGTCGCGCACCCGCAGCTCGGCTGGCAGGACGTCCCCGCCCGCGACCTGCTCGCCGCCGCGACCGGGCTGCCCGTCCACGTGGACAGCCACTCCCGCGCACTGGCCCGGGCCGAGCAGCTCTTCGGCCAGGAGTCGACCCGGGCCAGCACCGTCCTGCTCTTCGTCGGCGCGGTCGTCGACGCCGCCTTCGCCACCGAGGGCGCCCTGCACCGCGGCCCGCGCTCCGGGGCGGGCAGCGTCGCCCATCTGCCGCTGGGCGCCGGGGGATCGGGCGGTGCTGAGCCGTGCTCCTGCGGGCGGTCCGGCTGCCTCCAGTCGGAGGTCTCGGAGCGGGCCACGGTGCGGCGCGCCGCCGCCCAGGGGCTGGTGACCGGGTCCTTCCCGGAGCTGCTGGACCGGGCGCTGGCCGGGGACGCGCGGGCGGTGGCGCTGTTCCGCCGGCGGGCCCGGCTGGTCGGGCGGGCCGCGGCGCTGCTCCTGGACATGTTCGACCCGGAGGTGCTCGTCGTCGTCGAGCCGGGGGCCGGGCGGATGCCGGAGTGCCTGGCCGATCTGCGCGCGGAGGTGGCCGAGCGCTCCTGGGTGTGCGACGACCCGGAGCGGGCCGTGGTGCCGAGCAGCTTCACCGGCTCGGTGCCGGCCGTGGCGGGCGGCGCGGTGGCGCTCGGCTCGCTGTACACAGACCCGCTCGGGCCGTGGCCGGCGCTGCCCGCGGTGTCCTGAATGCGGACCCGCCGCACCCCTCCCGTAATCCGACTTAATTCAGTCAGTTGCATTGTTGACCGGCCGCAGAGACCGACGGGATGATGGATTCATGACCAGCCGACAGCGGAATTCAGGTAAAGCGTCCTCGGTGACGCGGCCCTTCCGCTCGTCCACGCCCACGGCCGCCACGGCGTGTCCGTGTTGCGGTTGCTGTCCGGGCCTCCGGTAAACACCCGCTGATATTCGGCGAACGTTCCGCGCGTCCGCGCGCCTCGCCGTGCGCGATTCCGTACCCGCCTCCGTGCGCACCGCCGCGCGCGTTTCCGTGCGACAACGGCAATTCCGCGCTGCCCTTTCCGACTTTCCATCCCGGGAGAGACGTTGACCGTCACTGTGCCCTCGTACGCCGCCCAGGCCGCCGCCCCCGCCCCGGCGGGGATCGCCCCCGACCGATTCCGGCAGGCGTTCCGCCGCTACCCCGCCGGGGTCGTCGTCATCACCACCGACTCCGGCCGCGGACCCGTCGGCTTCACCGCCACCTCTCTCACCTCCCTCTCGCTCACCCCGCCGCTGATCTCGTTCGGCATCGGGACCGCCACCTCCTCGTGGCCGCACTTCGAGCGCGCCCGTACGGCCGTCGTGCACTTCCTCGGCGCCGAACAGCAGCCCCTGGCCGCCACGTTCGCGACCAGCGGCATCGACCGCTTCGCCGCGCCGACCCGCTGGCACCGCCTGCCCGGCGGCGAACCGCTGCTCGACGACGTGGCCGGCCACCTGCGGGTGGAGACCGAGCAGATCGTCCCGGCCGGCGACCACCGCATCGTCATCGCCCGAGTGGTGGACGCCCAGCTCGACGAGGGCCGCAGCCCCCTGCTCTTCCACGACGGCGCCTACCACTCCCTCTGACCCGGACCAGGACCTCACCCATGCCACGCCACCGCACATCACCGCCCCTCGGCCGCCGGTCGTTCCTCGCCCTCACCGGCACCGCCCTCATCGGCACGCTCGCCGCCTGCTCGCCGCGGACGAAATCCGCCGCGAGCGCCGAACCGGCCGGAAAACTGCCATCCGGGAAGCCGCCACCCGGTACGGAACTCTCCGTCGCCGTCCGCTCCACCCGACTCCAACTCGGCCCCGCCGGACTGAAGAAGGACCTCCCGTTCACCGTTTCGCAATGGCCCAACCTGAACGCGGGCCCCGATATCATCCAAGGATTCCGGGCACATTCCATCGACCTGGCCGTCAACGCCGGAATTCCGCCGATCCAGGCCCGCGCCATCGACGTCGGCGCGAAGATCGTCGCCGTGCAGGTGCGGAACAATCCCTCGTACGTCTTCGCCACCGCACCCGGCTCCGACATCCGGTCCGTCGCCGGCTTCCGGGGCAAGAAGATCGGGTTCTCCCAGGGACAGGCCCAGGGGGTCGTCGTACTGCGGGCGCTGAAGCAGGCGGGAATCTCCAACAAGGACGTGGAGCTGGTCGCCCTGCCCAGCACCCAGTTCCTCACCGCCCTGCAGTCCAAGCAGGTCGACGTCGCCCCGCTCGGCGAACCCACGCTCACCAAGTACCTCACCCAGTACGGCAAGGACGGGGCACGCGGCGTGAAGACCGACGTCGTGGACCTGCTCACGGTGCTCTGGGCACCCAACGAGGTGCTGAACGACCGGGCCAAGGCCGCCGCCGTCCGCAGCTTCATCCCGCTGTGGGCCCGGGGCCAGGTCTGGGCGTGGGAGAACACCGACGAGTGGATCGACACGTACTACGTCAAGGACCAGGGCGTCTCCCGGGAGGACGGCAAGCGCATCGTCGCCTCGCTCAACAAGCCGCTCTTCCCGGCCTCCTGGGACGAGGCCATCGCCTGGGAGCAGGAGACCGCAGACCTGCTCGCCGCCGGCGGATTCGTACCGGAGCAGGACGCCGCCGAGCTGTTCGACCGCCGCTTCGAGGCGCTGGCGGCCAAGTCCGTACCCGCCCAGTACCGGGAGAAGTCATGACCGAGCTGCTGACGCACACCCCCCGCACCGCCCCGCCGGTGAACACCGCCGCCGCCCCCGCGAAGGCACCACCGATCGCACCGAGGGATACGCGCAGACGGCTGGGACCCGGGCGGGCCGTACCCTTCGGGCGGCTCATCGGACCGGTGCTGGTCATCGCCCTGTGGTGGGCGGCATCCGCGACCGGCTACCTCGACCCCCGGATACTCTCCGGCCCCGGCACGGTCCTCTCCACCGCGTCCGACCTCGTCTCCAGCGGCCGGCTCCAGGACCACGTCCTCATCTCGCTCCAGCGCGCCGGACTCGGCCTCTTCTTCGGGGTGAGTGCCGGGGTCCTCCTCGCCGTCGCCGCCGGACTGAGCCGGACCGGCGAATACCTCCTCGACGGACCGCTCCAGATCAAACGCGCGATCCCCTCCCTGGCCATGCTCCCGCTGCTGATCCTCTGGCTCGGCATCGGCGAGCAGATGAAGGTCACCGTCATCGCGCTGGGCGTCGCGGTGAACATGTACATCAACACCTACGCCTCGCTCACCGGCATCGACAGCCGCTACGTCGAACTCGCCGAAGGGCTCGACCTGAGCCGCGCGCAGTTCATCCGCAAGGTCGTCGTCCCCGGCTCACTGCCCGGCTTCTTCGTCGGGCTGCGCCTCGGCGTCACCGCCTCCTGGCTCGGGCTGATCGTCGTCGAGCAGATCAACGCCACCAGCGGCATCGGCTACATGATGTTCCAGGCCCAGCAGTACGCCCAGTCCGACGTGATCATCGTGGGCCTGGTGGCCTACGGGATCTTCGGCTTCGCATCGGACGCGGCGGTACGCGCCGTCGAGAGGAAGGTCCTGTCATGGCGACGCACCCTGGCCGGCTGACCGTCCCCGGCGCGACGGAGGAAGCCCCGCGCCCCGCCATCCGCACCCGGAAACTGGTCCGCCGCTTCGGAGACCGCAACATCCTCAAGGAGCTCGACCTCACCGTCGCGCCCGGCGAGTTCACCGCACTGCTCGGGCGCAGCGGCTCCGGCAAGTCCACCCTGCTCCGGGCCGTCGCCCGCCTCGACCACACCGTCGAGGGCTCCGGTGAGCTCACCGTCCCCGACCGGGTCTCGCTCTCCTTCCAGGACTCCCGGCTGCTGCCCTGGCTCCGGCTCATCGACAACGTCACCCTCGGGCTGCGTGGCTCCGGGGCCCGGGAACGCGGCCTCACCGCCCTGGCCGAGGTCGGCCTGGAGGGCCGCGACCGCTCCTGGCCACACGAGCTGTCCGGCGGCGAACAGCAGCGCGCCGCCCTCGCCCGCGCCCTCGTCCGCGAACCCGAACTCCTCCTCGCCGACGAGCCGTTCGGCGCCCTGGACGCGCTGACCCGGATCAAGATGCACGACCTGCTGCGCGAACTCTACGAACGCCACCGCCCCGCGGTGCTCCTGGTCACCCACGACGTCGACGAGGCCGTTGAACTGGCCGACCGGGTCCTGGTCCTGGAGGACGGCCGGATCTCCGTCGACCTCACCGTCGACCTCCCGGCCCCGCGCTCCCGCCGGGACCCGCGCTTCCAGGAGTACCGCGACACCCTGCTCACCGCCCTCGGGGTCGCCCAGCCCCCAGGGGTCGGCAACCCCCAGCCCCTCACCGAAGCGAAGGACCCCATGGCCGCCACGCCTGAGCGCAAGCAGCTCCACCTCAACGCCTTCCTCATGTCCACCGGCCACCACGAGGCGTCCTGGCGGCTGCCCGAGAGCCCGGCCGAGGCCGACTCCGACATCGAGCACTACAAGAACCTCGCCCGGATCGCCGAACGCGGCAGGCTGGACTCGCTGTTCCTCGCCGACAGCCCCGTCCTGATGGGCGACCCCGGCCGCCGGCCCGCCGCCAAGCTGGAACCCACCATCCTGCTCACCGCGCTCGCCGGGGCCACCCGCCACATCGGCCTCATCGCCACCGCGTCCACCAGCTACAACGAGCCGTACAACCTGGCCCGCAGGTTCGCCTCGCTGGACCACGTCTCCGGCGGCCGGGCCGGCTGGAACATCGTCACCACCGCGGGCGCCGACGCGGCCCGCAACTTCGGCCTGGACGACACCCCGCTGCACCGCGACCGCTACCGGCGCGCCGGCGAGTTCGTCGAGGTGTCCACCAAGCTCTGGGACAGCTGGGCCGACGACGCGGTGATCGCCGACAAGGAGCGCGGGGTGCACGCCCTGGCGGAGCGGGTGCGGCAGATCGGGCACCGGGGCGAGTTCTTCCGCGTCGACGGACCGCTCAACGTACAACGGCCCCCGCAGGGCTACCCGCTGCTCGTGCAGGCCGGCTCCAGCGAGGACGGCAAGGACTTCGCGGCCCGGTACGCGGAGGCGGTGTTCACCGCCCAGCAGACCCTGGAGGAGGGCATCGCCTTCTACAAGGACGTCAAGGAGCGCACCACCGCCCTCGGCCGCAACCCCGACGGCATCAAGATCCTGCCCGGCATCGTCCCCGTCATCGGCGACACCGAGGCCGAGGCACTGGCGCTCGACGCCGAGCTGGACGGCCTCATCGTCCCCGAATACGCCAAGCGCCAGCTCGCCCGGCAGCTGAGGATCGCCCCCGACGACCTCGATCTGGACGCGGAACTCCCCGAGGACATCCCCACCGAGGACGACATCGAAGGCGCCAAGAGCCGCTACACCCTCATCGTGGAGCTGGCCAGGCGCGAGCGGCTCACCGTACGGCAGCTCATCGGGCGGCTCGGCGGCGGGCGCGGCCACCGCACCTTCGCCGGGACCGCCGAGCAGGTCGCGGACACCATCGAGCACTGGTACGACAGCGGGGCGGCCGACGGCTTCAACATCATGCCCGCCGTCCTCCCGTCCGGCCTGGAGGTCTTCGTGGACCGCGTGGTGCCGATCCTCCAGGAGCGCGGCCTGTTCCGCACCGAGTACACCGCGAGCACCCTGCGCGGCCACTACGGGCTGCCGCGCCCCGCCAACCGCCTCTTCGACGACATCGTCCGCGGCGCCGGCGACTACGGCATCGGTCTGGCGATGGCCCGGTGACCGACCGTCCGCACCCCGTCGCGTGATCAGACGGCCGGCACCCGGTCCAGGAAGCCGCTGACCGAGGCGATCCGGCCGTCCTCCGCGAGGGCGGCCACATCGAAGCCGGCGACGGGCGCCGAGCCGTCGGGCGCGACCAGCTCCCAGCCGAAGCGGACCAGCGCGTGGTGCCCGTCCACCGCACCGATGAGGCGGAAGACGAAGCCGGGGAACTGCTGCCGCGCCCCGGCAACGGCGGCCGCCAGCTGCTCGTGGCCCCGGACGTCGGCCAGCGGGTCGGTGTACGTGGCGTCGTCGGTGAACGCCGCGGCGACGGCCTTCTCCAGTTCGTCGGGCCCGGCGTTCCAGGCGGCGAAGTAGCGCTGCACGGCGTCGTCGTACGAGGTCATCGTGGGTCCCTCCGGTAGGGCTCGCCGACCGGTGGGCCGGGAGCGCTGTGCTCGTGAGGAACACGATGTCCGACGCCGCGCGGGGCGTCGATTACCTGCCAGGTAAGGGAAAGGGCCCCGGTCAGGCCCGGTCCCGCCCGTCCGCGATGACGTGCACCGCGGCCTCCTCGGCGGAGGCCGCCGCGCCGTCGATGCCGACGTCCTCGCCCGCCGTGCTGTCCGGGTCGTCGATGTCCAGGTCCCGGGTGAGCCGCCCGGCGCGTACGGTGCCGACCTCGCCGTCCCACGGCTCCCCGTCCCCGCCCACGACGTCGCCCACGCCGTCACCGGGCGGGGCGCCGTCCTCCGGCACCTCGCGGGCGAGCCGGCTCTCCAGGGTCTCGCCCCGGTGCTGCTCGGCGGCGGTGGTGCCCACGTCGTCCACCGCGTACGGGCGCTCGGGCGGCGAGTAGCCCCGGTCCAGGACGTCGTCGACGTCCGGGTCGTCCAGGGTGTCCTCCGTATCGAGCTGCTCGATCGGGTCGGAGGCCTGCGACTGTTCCTGGGGCTGATAGACGTCGTCGCCCCGGTCGGCATCATCCATGGCGCTTCCCTTTCCGCGGCGGGGCTCTTTCTCAGGATAGGCAGCGAGTGCCCGCCCCCGCAGAGCGCACACACGCGGCCTGCATCCCGGCCGGGTGTGCGCAACCATGGACAGTGCAGGCCGGGCACCGCCCCTAGGGGCCGGCCCGGAGATGTCGTCTGGAGAGCCCCCATGGATTACCCGGAGAGCTACCAGCTCGTGTTCCAGTCGTCGGCCGTGGAGGACGACACCGTCACCGTCCACCGGACCGCACGGAGCGGAGCGGGCGGACACCCCGTCTACGAGGACGAGACGGGCATCGTCCGCGCCGAGATCAGCGATCACGAGGAGGTGCGGATGCTCGCCAGCGGTGGCCACCAACGCCTGGGAACGCCGGTCGCCGTACGGGAACAGGCCGCCTGAGACCGGCCGACAACCGACGCCCGTTCCGGGACGCGGATCGCTCGACCCCGAGCGCCGCGCCCCCGCCGGGCGTTCTCCTAGCACGTGGACACGCATGCGTACATCGTGCCGAGGCAGGACAATCCGGTCCCGCATGTCCAACACTTGGTCGAAATTTTGCCCCTGGTGAGGGGCTGCGGAAGGACACCAGGCAGACTCACCCTGTAGGAATCTCGCCACGAAGAGGATCACGCATGATCACGTTGAAGAAGGAAGACGGCCCGGCGGACCTGGACGGGGTGACCCACCTCTCCATCGGCGTCTCCTGGGACCCCACCGTCGGCAGCAGTGGCGGGCTGATGGGGAAGCTGAAGCAGAAGAAGGGCACCGACCTCGACCTGATCGCCATCGCGATGCAGGGCGCGGACCCGGTCCGCCTCGCCGGCCTGGACTCCCTGGACCCGCTGGGCAACGGCTCGCTGCTGCACAGCGGTGACAACCAGACCGGGAAGGGCGAGGGCGACGACGAGACGGTGACCGTCGACTTCGCGAAGGTGCCGTCGAACGTCACGGCGGTCGTCTTCGTCGCCGCTGCCTACAAGAAGGGCAGCTCCTTCCAGAGCGCGCGCAACGTCAGCATCAAGGTCTACGACGCGACGGGCGGCAGCAGCCAGCAGGTCGCCGACATCTGGCCGAGCCTGCTCACCAGCGACAACGGCTGCGCCGTGGCCAAGGCCATGCGCGTCGGCGCCGGCTGGAAGCTCCAGGTGATCAACGAGACCGGCAAGATCAAGCAGGGCGACGAGCACGCCCTGATGCGCTTCGCGATCAGCAAGTAGTACAGGGGGTGTCTTGTCGATCAGGGTCGGTCAGGCCGTGCCAGGCGTCGCGGACCCGGCCCTGATCGGCAAGACACCCCCCTACGGCCTGCCCCGGTCCGTGCGCGCCCGGTCAGTCGACCCGGCGCGCGCGGGCCGGGGCTGTCGGATTCCCGGTGGCCAGCGGCGAACGCGCCAGCTCCACGCACCCCGCCGCGATCAGCCCCAGCGCCAGCAGCTCGGGCAGCACCCACCAGCCGGTGCGCAGATCCTCGCCGAACAGGGTCACCCCGTACAGGACACTGATCAGGGCGTCGCCCAGCGTCAGACACGGCTGCACGGCGACGAGCGTGCCCGCCTGCAGGGCGTTCTGCAGCAGGAACAGCGCGCCGACGCCCGCCGCGGCGGTGGCGTACAGCTGCCAGGAGCTGAACAGCGCGCCGACCCCGCCCTCGTCGAGCCGTGCCATCGCGTCCTTCATCAGCGCGGCGGTGAGCGCGTACCCGCAGGCGGCGGCCGTGGCCAGCAGAGCGGCCCGGACATTGCCCCGGGTGGCGAGCGCGCCCGCGATCAGCAGCGCCTCGAACACCCCCGTCAGGATCAGCGCCGGCACCCACGCGGCCCCGTGCACGGCGTCGCTGCCGCCGCCCGGCGCGGCCGTCGCCATGCCGAGGGCCAGCCCCGCCGTCACCGCGGCCACCCCCAGCCAGACGGACCGGGGCAGCCGTGCCCGCATCATGAACCCGGCCAGTAGCAGCGTCGCCGGCAGCTCGATCACGAAGATGGGCTGAACCACGGAGATAGGGCCGGTGGCCAGCGCGACGGCCTGGCAGACGGCGGCGACGATCACCAGCGCGATCCCCGCGAGCCACACCTTCTGGCGCAGCAGATGACCGATCAGCGACACCCGCATGGCCTCGGTCTGCGGGACGTCGAGAGCGGCGCGGCGCTGGAGGACGGAGGCGGAGCCGTTGCTGACAGCGGTCAGGACGGCGAAGAGGACGGCGATCACGGGACCATGATGCGGGCGGGCCCGCCGCGATTCCGGCTTCGCCGGAGGAGGGCGTGGCGGCCCCGGGTAGTCCATTAGGACCGAATCCGGCCTCATTCCGTCGTAGCGTGCCGTCATGGCCGTGAAGAAGAAGACCCCCGCCGGTGCCGCGCCCGCCCCCGTGCTCACGACCAGGGCGCTGAGCCGGGCGACCCTGGAGCGCCAACTGCTGCTGAAACGCGCAGCGATGAGCCCCCGGGACGCGGTCTCCCACCTCGTCGGCCTCCAGGCGCAGAACACCAAGCCGCCGTACTACCAGCTCCTCGCCCGGCTCCAGGGGTTCCGGCCCGCCGCGCTCTCCACGCTGATGGAGTCGCGCGAGGTCGTCCGCATCGTCACCCTGCGCTCCACGATCCACACCCACACCGCCGAGGACGCCCTGACCCTGCGCCCCCTGGTGCAGCCGGCCCGCGACCGGGAGCTCGGCATCTTCCGCAAGCGGCTCACGGGCGTCGACCTGGACCGGCTGCGCGAGCTGAGCAGGGCGTACGTCGAGGAGACGCCCCGCACCCCGAAGGAGGTCCGCACACGGCTGCTCACCGAGTGGCCGGACGCGGATCCGCAGGCCCTGAGCACCGCCGCCCGCTGTCTGCTGCCCCTGGTTCAGGTCACCCCGCGCGGCCTCTGGGGCGTGAGCGGCGGCGTCGCGCTCACCACGGCCGAGCGCTGGCTCGGCCGCGAGGGGGAGGAGGCCACGGACATCGAGGACGCCGTGCTGCGCTACCTCGGCGCGTTCGGCCCCGCATCCGTGAAGGACATGCAGACCTGGGCCGGGCTGACCCGGCTGAAGGAGGTCTTCGAGCGGCTGCGGCCCCGGCTGGTCACCTTCCGCGACGAGCACGGCGTCGAACTCTTCGACCTGCCCGACGCCCCGCGCCCCGCCGAGGACACCCCCGCCCCGCCCCGTTTCCTGCCCGAGTTCGACAACGTCCTCCTCGGCCACGCCGACCGCACCCGCGTCATCCCGGCGCCCCTCAAGGGCCTCAACGGGGTGGGCAACCAGGTGTACGGCAGCGTGCTGGTGGACGGGTTCTTCGCGGCGGTCTGGCGGCTGGACACCCCGCGCGACGCCCCGGCCGCCGTCACCGTGCAGGAGCTGCGCCCGCTCACCGCCGCCGAGCGCGACGCGGTGACGCAGGAGGCGGCGGACCTCATCGCGGCGATGACCCGGGCCACCGGGCACGACGTCCGGTTCACCTCGTTCGTGGACCTGGGCCGCTGAGCGGGCCGCCAGGGCCTGATCCGAACGACAGGCCCTACGGCAACAGCCCCGCACGCCGGGCCGCGACCACCGCCTCCAGCCGGGTGCGCGCCCCCAGCCTGCGCATCGCGGACCGCAGATAGCCCTTCACCGTCTCCGGGCGCAGCCCCAGCCGGTCCGCCGCCACCGCGTTGGTGGCGCCCGCCGCGACACACGCCAGCACATCCACCTCGCGCGGCGCGAGCCGGACCTCCCGCGCCCCGGGCGCCCGGGTGCCCGTCGCCGACGCCAGCCGCCCGCACACGGCGAGCAGCTCGTCGCGCAGCGCCGGGTCCAGCACCTTCGGCATCAGGGCACGCAGCTCGCGGTGCGCCTCCCGGACGTCCTCCCAGGCCCCCGCCGCCACCCCGGAAGCGGCGTCCGGCTCCGGGCGGCCCGCCGCCAGCAGCTGCCGCACCTCGTCCCGTACCACCAGCGCCTGCTCCACGTCACGGGCGGCGGCCACCGCCGCGTCGAACGTGCGGTCCCCGAGCGTCAGCGGCTCGCGCAGCGCCCCGTACAGCACACCCCGCACCTCGCGCCGCACCACGACGGGGACGGCGACCACCGAGCGCAGGCCCTCCGCCGCGACGGCCGTGTCGTACTCGTGGCTGATGTGGCGCGAGGAGCGGTAGTCGGTCACCGCGCACGGCCTGGACAGGGCCATGGACTTGCCGCCCAGGCCGCTGCCCGACGAGATGACCAGGCCGCGCAGCGCCGCCGTCCGGGCCCCGTTCACCTCGGCGATCCTGGCGTGGCGGCTGTCCGAGAGCAGCCCGCCGAACGCCACCGGCAGACCGCTCGTCCGGCGCAGCCGCAGCAGCGCCGCTTGCATCTCGACCGCGTCGACGGATTCCGGCACCCTGACGCCTCTCTGCCCGGCCCCCGATGGAATGGCGGCCCCGCGACACCCCCGTCCGGGGGTGGTGAGACCTGGGTCACTGTTTACATCATGTGAGGACCCAAGGGACCGGCCGGGCCGGTAAAGAGGAGGGCACATGCCGGAAACGAGTGCGACCGAGACGTTCCGGGCCGCCCGGGACTTCCTGCTGCGGCACCGCGAGGACTACGCCGCCGCCCGCGCGGGCTTCCGCTGGCCCCGCAGCGACCACTTCAACTGGGCGCTCGACTGGTTCGACGTCATCGCCCGGGACAACGACCGCACCGCCCTCCACATCGTCGAGGAGGACGGCACCCGCACCGAGGTGTCGTTCGCCGAGATGTCCGCCCGCTCCGACCGGGCCGCGAACTGGCTGCGCGCCCAGGGCGTACGCGAGGGGCACCGCATCCTCGTCATGCTCGGCAACCAGGCCGAGCTGTGGGAGACCGCGCTCGCCGCGATGAAGCTGCGCGCCGTCGTCATCCCGGCGACCCCGCTCCTCGGCCCCGCCGACCTGCGCGACCGGGTCGAGCGCGGCCGGGTCCGGCACGTCCTGGTCCGGGACACCGACACCGCCAAGTTCGACGAGGTGCCCGGCCGCTACACCCGGATCTGCGTCGGCGCCCCGGCCGAGGGCTGGCTCGACTACGCGGAGGCCGCCGAGGCCCCGGGCACGTTCACGCCGGACCGCGAGACCGACGCGGACGAGCCGCTGATGCTCTACTTCACCTCCGGCACGACCGCCAGCCCCAAGCTCGTCGAGCACACCCATGTCTCGTACCCCGTGGGCCACTTGGCGACGATGTACTGGATCGGGCTCAAGCCCGGCGACGTCCACCTCAACATCTCCTCGCCCGGCTGGGCCAAGCACGCCTGGTCCAACCTCTTCGCCCCGTGGAGCGCCGAGACGACCGTCTTCATCTTCAACTACACCCGCTTCGACGCGGGCCGGCTGATGGCCGAGATGGACCGCTCCGGCATCACCAGCTTCTGCGCCCCGCCCACCGTGTGGCGCATGCTGATCCAGGCGGACCTGACCCAGCTGAAGACCCCGCCGCGCGAGGTGGTCGCCGCCGGCGAACCCTTGAACCCGGAGGTCATCGAGGCGGTCCGGCGCGCCTGGGGCGTCACCATTCGCGACGGCTTCGGCCAGACGGAGACCGCCGTGCAGGTCGCCAACAGCCCCGGCCAGGTCCTGAAGCCCGGCTCGATGGGGCGGCCCAGCCCCGGCTTCGACGTGGTTCTGCTCGACCCGGTGAGCGGCGAGCCGGGCGCGGCCGAGGGCGAGATCTCGCTCGACCTGTCGTCGCACCCCGTGGGCCTGATGACCGGCTACCACGGCGACCCCGAGCGCACCGCCGACGCGATGGCCGGCGGCTACTACCGCACCGGTGACATCGGCTCCCGCGACGAGGACGGCTACATCACGTACGTCGGGCGCGCCGACGACGTCTTCAAGTCCTCCGACTACAAGATCTCCCCGTTCGAGCTGGAGAGCGCCCTGCTGGAGCACGAGGCGGTCGTCGAGGCCGCCGTCGTCCCGGCGCCCGACAAGGTGCGCCTCTCCGTCCCGAAGGCGTACGTGGTGCTCGCCGGGGGCTGGGAACCCGGGCCCGACACCGCCAAGGTGCTCTTCGCCCACTCCCGGTCCGTGCTCGCCCCGTACAAGCGCGTCCGCCGGCTCGAGTTCGCCGAGCTGCCCAAGACCGTCTCCGGCAAGATCCGCCGGATCGAACTGCGCGAGCGCACCGCCCAGGGCGGCGGCACCGAATACGCCGAGGGGGACCTGGCATGACCGAGCTGTCCTACGCGCACGGCACGGGCACCACCGCCCTGCTCGGCGACACCATCGGACGCAACCTGGACCGGGCGGTCGCGGCCTGGCCCGACCGCGAGGCGCTGGTCGACGTGCCGTCCGGGCGGCGCTGGACGTACGCCGAGTTCGCGGCGGATGTCGACGAGCTGGCCCGCGCGCTGATGGCCTCGGGCGTGGCCAAGGGGGACCGGGTCGGGATCTGGGCGGTCAACTGCCCCGAGTGGGTGCTCGTCCAGTACGCCACCGCCCGCATCGGCGCGATCATGGTCAACATCAACCCCGCCTACCGGGCGCACGAACTGGAGTACGTGCTGAAGCAGGCCGGGATCTCCCTCCTGGCCGCCTCCCTCGCACACCGCACCAGCGACTACCGGGCCCTGGTCGAGGAGGTCCGTGCCGACTGCCCGGACCTGCGCGCGGTGCACTACATCGGTGACGCGTCCTGGGACGAACTGCTTTCCGTGGCACCGCAGGTGACGGTCGATCAACTCGTCGCCCGCGAGGCGGAGCTGTCCTGCGACGACCCGATCAACATCCAGTACACCTCGGGCACCACCGGCTTCCCCAAGGGTGCGACGCTCTCCCACCACAACATCCTCAACAACGGATACTTCGTGGGGGAGTTGGTCGCCTACACCGAGCAGGACCGGGTCTGCCTCCCGGTGCCCTTCTACCACTGCTTCGGCATGGTGATGGGCAACCTCGGCATTACCTCGCACGGCGCGTGCATCGTGATCCCGGGGGGCTCGTTCGAACCGGCCGCCGTGCTGAGCGCCGTGCAGCAGGAACGTTGCACCTCGCTGTACGGGGTGCCCACGATGTTCATCGCCGAGCTCAATCTGCCGGACTTCGCCTCGTACGACCTGTCCTCGCTGCGCACCGGGATCATGGCCGGGTCGCCGTGCCCGGTCGAGGTGATGAAGCGGGTGGTGGCCGAGATGCACATGGACGAGGTGTCCATCTGCTACGGCATGACGGAGACCTCCCCGGTCTCCACGCAGACCCGCCGCGACGACGACTTGGAGCGCCGCACCGGCACGGTCGGCCGCGTCATGCCGCACATCGAGGTCAAGGTGATCGACCCGGCGACCGGGGTGACCCTGGAGCGCGGCGAGTCCGGCGAACTGTGCACCCGGGGCTACAGCGTGATGCTCGGCTACTGGGACCAGCCGGAGCGGACCGCCGAGGCGATCGACGCGGGGCGCTGGATGCACACCGGGGACCTCGCGGTGATGCGCGAGGACGGCTACGTACAGATCGTCGGCCGCATCAAGGACGTGATCATCCGGGGCGGCGAGAACATCTACCCGCGCGAGATCGAGGAGTTCCTCTACCGCCACCCCAAGATCGCCGATGTGCAGGTGGTCGGCGTGCCCGACGAGCGGTACGGCGAGGAGGTGCTGGCCTGCGTCATCCCCGCGGACCCGGCCGACCCGCCGGCCCTGGAGGACGTACGGGCCTTCTGCGACGGGCAGTTGGCGCACTACAAGGTGCCGCGCCTGCTTCAGATCCTGGAGACCTTCCCGATGACGGTCAGCGGCAAGGTCCGCAAGATCGAACTCCGGGAGAACTACGGCCGCTAGGGCGCTTCCTCCGGACCGAGCGGCTCAGGCCGCCTCGATCACGTCCCCCGCGTCACCACGCGTCGCCGCCGCCCACTGGAGGAGCAGCACCTCGTAGGCCGCCGACTCCACGGCGGACCAGTCCTGGCCCGCGCGGGCGTCCACGAGCGCGCGGATCGCCTCGTTGGCCTCCAGGGCGGAGCGCCTGGGGAGCGCGGGGGCGTGCGCGGGCGTGTCCGAGGGTGGTGAAGTCCGTGGAGTTAAGACCATGCGTTCCACTGTAGGGCCCGCCACTGACAACGAACCGCACATCGGGGGCCGTTGGCCAGAACGTGACGGATCACACGCAGTGTGGCCGGGCGGTTTCTGTGAGGCACGACACGCCGACCGGCCCAGGTGTCCGAAAATGTGAGGCGCGTGGGGTCAGGCGCCGGTGCTGAAGAGCTCGTCCGCCGCGCCGTTCACCGGCTGCGGGGAGCCGGTGAGGTCCATGACGAACAGCGGGACGAACAGCGCGTCCGCGCGCTGCCGGGCCTCCGGCGCGTACCCCGCGAGCGAGAACAGCACCCCGCGCACCGAGCCGTTGAGCGCGTTGAGCCACAGGCACTCGACATCGCGCAGGGCGGTCGGCCGGGTGCTGGAGTCCACCTGGGCGATCAGCCCGGCCGCCCGCAGGTCGATCCGGGACGCGGGCCGGTTGGCCGGATGCGTGACCTCGCGGAAGCCCAGCCAGGTCAGGTAGTGCGCCGCCGCCGAGACCGCGTCGCGCGCGGTTCGGATCGTCAGGGGGCGGAACGCCGGCCGCGGTGCCGCCGCGGTGCGCGGCAGCGGTATGTGCGCGGGCCGGACCGCCCCGGCGGACGCCACCGGCCGCACCGGCACCCGCAGCACCGCCCCGCACGGGCAGCACAGCTCGGGCTGCGGCCACTGGTCGTGCCGCCCGCAGCCCCGGCAGCGCACGGTCACCCAGTCGTCGTTCCAGGTGCGGTGGGTGATCGGGGTGACCGGTGCGCCGCGCAGCAACGGCGGGGCGGTCGGCTCCCCGCACGGGCAGGGGTAGACCGGCGTCACGTACGCGTGGTCGCGGCGGCAGGCCGGGCACCGTACCGGCACTGACTCCACCCGGGGCTCCTTCCGTACGGCTTCGGTGCCGCTTCCGGCCGCTTCCGTTCCACGCGGCAGCGCCCGCGCCCGCGTACCGGGCCGGCTCCGCTCCGCATCCACCCATGCTCCACCAAGAGTTCGCCGCCGGGGCGGGAATCGCGGCACTTGGTGCCCTTCGCCGCCCGGGGCGCGGTTCTCTTGACGGCCCTCCGGTCTCGCTTTAGATTGGCTTCCACATAACAGAAGAAGTTTTCCGCAATGCGGAATCGGTGAATTGGTGCTCTCAGGTGGCGCGACAGAGCCCGACTCAACCCCCGACTCCACCCAGGGACGAGCAGGAGCACTCAATGCCTCGTATGACCGCTGCCCGCGCGGCAGTCGAGATCCTCAAGCGCGAAGGCGTCAGCAACGCGTTCGGTGTGCCGGGCGCCGCGATCAACCCCTTCTACGCGGCCCTCAAGGCGTCCGGCGGTGTCCACCACACGCTCGCCCGCCACGTCGAGGGCGCCTCCCACATGGCGGAGGGCTACACCCGGGCCCGCCCGGGCAACATCGGCGTCTGCATCGGTACGTCGGGGCCCGCCGGCACCGACATGATCACCGGCCTGTACTCCGCGATCGCGGACTCGATCCCGATCCTGTGCATCACCGGCCAGGCGCCGACCGCCGTCCTGCACAAGGAGGACTTCCAGGCCGTCGACATCGCCTCGATCGCCGCCCCGGTGACCAAGGCCGCCACCACCGTCCTGGAGGCCGCGCAGGTCCCGGGCGTCTTCCAGCAGGCGTTCCACCTGATGCGTACGGGGCGACCCGGCCCGGTCCTCATCGACCTGCCGATCGACGTGCAGCTCACCGAGATCGAGTTCGACCCCGACCTGTACGAGCCGCTGCCGGTGCACAAGCCCGCCGCGACCCGCAAGCAGATCGAGCGCGCGCTGGAGATGCTGAACACCTCGGAGCGCCCGCTGCTCGTCGCGGGCGGCGGCATCATCAACGCCGACGCGTCGGAACTCCTGGTCGAGTTCGCCGAGTTGACCGGCGTCCCGGTCGTCCCGACCCTGATGGGCTGGGGCATCATCGCCGACGACCACGAGCTGAACGCCGGCATGGTCGGCCTCCAGACCTCGCACCGCTACGGCAACGCGAACTTCCTGGAGTCCGACTTCGTGCTCGGCATCGGCAACCGCTGGGCCAACCGCCACACCGGCAAGCTCGACGTCTACACGGCGGGCCGCACCTTCGTCCACGTGGACATCGAGCCCACCCAGATCGGCAAGATCTTCGCCCCGGACCTCGGCATCGTGTCCGACGCGAAGGCGGCCCTGGAGCTGTTCGTCGAGGTCGCCCGCGAGCTGAAGGCGGCGGGGCGTCTGAAGGACCGCTCGGAGTGGGCGGCGTCCACGCAGGAGCGCCGCGCGACCCTGCAGCGCCGTACGCACTTCGACAACGTCCCGCTGAAGCCGCAGCGGGTGTACGAGGAGATGAACCGCGCGTTCGGCCCGGAGACCCGGTACGTCACGACGATCGGTCTCTCCCAGATCGCGGGCGCCCAGATGCTCCACGTGTACCGCCCGCGCCACTGGATCAACTGCGGCCAGGCGGGCCCGCTGGGCTGGACGATCCCGGCCGCGCTGGGCGTCGCTACGGCCGACCCCGAGGGCTCGGTCGTCGCGCTCTCCGGCGACTACGACTTCCAGTTCATGCTGGAGGAGCTGGCGGTGGGCGCCCAGCACCGCATCCCGTACGTGCACGTGCTGGTCAACAACTCGTACCTCGGCCTGATCCGCCAGGCCCAGCGCAACTTCGACATCGACTTCCAGGTCAACCTGGAGTTCGAGAACCTCAACTCCCCGGAACTGGGCGTCTACGGCGTCGACCACGTCAAGGTCGTCGAGGGCCTGGGCTGCAAGGCCATCCGCGTCACCGAACCGGACGCCCTCCTCCCGGCCTTCGAGGAAGCCAAGAAGCTGGCCGCGGAACACCGTGTCCCGGTGGTGGTCGAAGCGATCCTGGAACGCGTCACGAACATCTCGATGAGCGGCTCGGACATCGCGTCGGTCAACGAGTTCGAGGACATCGCGACGGACCCGTCCCACGCCCCGACGGCAATCAGGCCGTACGCGGAGGCGTGACCGTTCAGGGGTCTGCGCCCCCCGGCCCCCGGAGAGCGCCTGCGGATCCTCGCAGGCGCTCTCCGCGTTGCCCGTCCTCGCCCCGCTGAACCTTCAGGCCGAAGGCTGGTGGATAATCGACAGGGCAGGAGTCAGCCGCGCAAACCGTCGGGGGATGAAGCGCAATATGGCGTGGGGCGAGTGGGAGCAGCCGAAGGCCCAGGTGGCCGAAGAGCATGCGACGCAGATGCAGCTCGACCATTACATGGCCGACAGCGGCACCGGTGGGGGCGGCGGCCGGGGAGGCGCAAGCGGTCAGCTGGGCGTCAACCACGAATCGCTCAACGGGAACTCGAACTTCCTGATCGAACTGGCAGGCCTCCTCTACGAGGGGCGACCCGACGGCGACCTCTGCACGATGGCACGCGCGCCACGCTCGCACCCGGACGTCGCGGCGAAGGTCGACCGGTTCGCCCGCTTCGCGGACGACCAGTCCACCCGGACGTCGCGGCGAAGGTCGACCGGTTCGCCCGCTTCGCGGACGACCAGTATCAGGACGTGACGTCGCTGCTCGCCGCCTTGTCCACGCGGCTCCGAGAAGCGAACGGAGGCTTCGTCGAGTACGAAGGCGACGTGGCCGGCGGAATGATGAACGCCATTCTCGAGCTGGGGCAGTACGTGGCCCCGGAAGACAGGTGAGCCCCGGATGGCCTACACCTACCGGCAGGACGTCCGGTTCTTGGAGGACTGCAACCCCGCTCTCGTGGAGCGCAACGCCTTGGAATTCAAAAGGCTGCGTGATCTGCTGCTCGAGGTCGAGCCCGGCGCGAAGCGGGCCGCGACCCACACGCATTGGGTGAGCGAGAACCGCAAGCCGTACGACAACCGGCTCCGTGAAGCCCGTGACCTGATCACGCATCTGGCCGACGGCTACGACAAGGCGCAGAGCGCGCTCCTGCACTACGTCTCCGCCTTGCAGACCGCCAAGTTCCACTACTCGGACGGCAAGTCCGCGGAGCAGACGCTGACCGGCCTCATATCCCAGGTCGCCGACGTCGTGACACGCACAGCGCTGGACGCCGGCCCGATGCATCAATGGGAGGACTTGCGGGGCACGACCGGGTTCATGGACTGGGCGGCCGAGCTCACGGTGGACATCGATGGCATCAAGGACGAAGCCAACCACGCCCACGACCAGGCCAGTGCGGCCTACCACCGCGCCAAGACCGTGGAAAGCGAAGCCCGGCACGCCTGTACGGCGGCGCTCGACAAGGCGTACAACGCCCTGCCCGACTTCCGCGGCGGCACCTTCGTCGACGCGAAGAGTCTGATCGACTCCATACCCGCGCTTCGAGCAGAAGCCGCCGAAGCACGTCGGGACGCACTGGTCCACCTTCCCGGCAGCGAATCCAAGGCGGAGTTCACCAAGACAGTGGGCAAGGACGACATATCGCCGTCCCTCATGGACATCAGGATGCGCCTCACCGAGCTCCCTGAGGCCACGGACGCCTACTGGGCCGTGCCGCGCAACGCCGAGGAGCGCCGCGAGTGGATCGCGGCGAACAAGGACTTCATCTCCGAAGCGGCACAGCGGTCCGGCCTGCCGGCCGACATGGTCGCGGGTATCGCCTGGCAGGAGGTGGGCGGCCAATGGGGTTGGATGGACGATGGTGTCGACACCATCCGTGGCCTGGGCGAGAACGGCTGGCTGCTCGGCGCTCCGGAACGCCTGGTCCCACGGCTCAGCGGAGAACCGGACGAAACATCCTTCGGCCCTATCGCCATCCAGGTGAGGAGAGCTGCGGAGGTACTCGGATACGACCCCGCACACCTCACGTCGGGGCAACGCGACACCATCGAGGCCTCACTCCAGGACCCCGGGCAGAATATCTTCATCGCCTCCGACTACCTGGCCATGCTCAAGGATGAGAGCAGCTTCGCCGACGTACCCGCGGACGAGATGACGCGGGAGCAGCGCCAGGAACTCGCCACACGCTACAACGGCGGACCCTACTGGCAGGACGAGAGCGCCCAGGCGTACGGCCGCGGCTTCGACAAGAACCTGGACGAGGCGAGGAGCGCTCTGAAGTGACCGGTGCGATCAGAGGGCCGTGGGGCGTACTCCTCATCCTCGTGAATCTGCTCAACGCCTACATCGCCTACGGCGCTCTGATGGTTCAGCCGCAAGGAGCCTGGGACGACAGCACGCTGACAGGGATCGGATTCGCGGCCGGGCTGCTGATCGTGCTCGGCGTTCTCACAGCTCTGCTCACTCTGATCCCCGTGACGCGCCGGTCCTTCAGCCGCTGGTGGCTGGCACCGCCGGTGGTGTTCCTCGTCGCGGGCTTGGCGCGCCTGCAGTACATCGACCACGTCTACCCGGCGGGGCCCGGCGGCTGAGCGACCTCCCGGCCCCGGACCACACCGGCAACAGGGCGCGGGCGAAGCGCCCGAACGCAACGACTGCCCGCTGACCGCCCTGTTCCGGCTCGAAGACCTGACTCTCCTGCGCCGACCGGACCGGGCACCGGAACCTGCGACGAGTAAGAGGACTGGAACATGAAGCATCTCGGCGAAGCACTCCGCGCCAACCGGTACCCCGGTCGGCTGGTCGTGCTGGGTCGTACGTACGACGGCGTCCTCACCGCCGCGTACGCGCTGACCGGGCGCAGCGAGGCGTCCCGCGCCCGCCGCCTGGGCGGCTCCGCGGCCGGGGAGCTCGCGGTCGTACCCGTGGGCGCACAGGACAGCGACGCGCTGCGCCACTACGTCGCCGCGTGCGTCGCGGGCCCCTGGACCGTGTACGGAAACGGAGAGCAGGTCGCCGAGGTGGCGGCCCGGCTGACCGGCGGGCAGTCACCGACCGAGGCGCTACACGGTCTGGAGTACGAGCCGGACCCGCCGATCTTCACGCCCCGGATCACCGTCGTGGTCGAGCGGGCCGACGGGAAGGCATGGCTGGGGGCCGCGCGCCGGCCCGGGAACGGCCGGGAGAGCACCGACACCACCGTCACCGCGCTGGGCCAACTGCCGGTCGGTCACGGCGTTCTGCTCTCCACCTACGAGTCGGACGGGGTCCAGGTCGCGACGGCCCGCCACCACCTGGACGTCCTGGTCGGTGCCGGGGACGCCGAACAGCTCCTGGAGGAGGTGTGGCAGGCGCTGGACCACGAGTATCGCGTCGCCGCCACGGCCTTCGCCCCGCAGGACGGGGTGGAGGGGCGGGTCCGGCATGCCGCGGACGTGACGGCCGGGTAGCCGTCCGGCCCGCGGCGCGCTTCCGGCTGTCCTCCGGGGGCCCCGTTCCGCGAGCTCATACACGTAACGGGACGAGCCCCCGCTGCGCCGTGCGAATGTGCCCGGTGTTGCGGGCTCAGGGGGTACGACCTGATCATCGTGGGACGGCAGATCTGTCCGGGGGAGTGGACGTATGCGTGAGTGGCAGCTAGGTGAGACGTACGACAGCGCGTCGGGAACCGTGCGCTGGGACAGCCTGGGGCGGCCCGGCCGGGATCCGGTCGTGCTCCTGCACGGCACCCCCTTCTCCTCCTGTGTGTGGCGTGACGTCGCACAGGCTCTGGCCCGGGACCACCAGGTGTTCGTCTGGGACATGCCGGGGTACGGAGCCTCGGAGATGGCCGCGGGGCAGGACGTCTCCCTGGCCGCCCAGGGCAAGGTCTTCACCGAACTGCTGGACCACTGGGGCCTGGACGAACCCGCCGTCGTCGCTCACGACTTCGGCGGCTGTGTGGCCCTTCGGGCCCATCTCCTGCACGGCGTCCGCTACCGTGCCCTCGCCCTGGTCGACGTGGTGGCCCTGGCACCCTGGGGCTCGCCCTTCTTCCGGCTCGTGGGCGGCCACGCCGAGGTGTTCGAGCAGCTGCCGCCCGCCCTGCACCGGGCGCTGGTGCGGGAGTACGTCAGTTCGGCGAGCGAGCCGGGGCTCCACCCGGACGTCCTCGACCGTCTGGTCCAGCCCTGGCTCGGCGTTCTGGGCCAGGCGGCCTTCTACCGTCAGATCGCCCAGGCCGACCAGCGGTACACCGACGAGATCCAGGACCGGTACGACGAGATCGCCGTGCCCACACTCGTGTGCTGGGGACAGGACGACACCTGGATCCCCGTTGAGAAGGGGCGAGAACTCGCCGACCGTATCCCCGGCGCTCGCTTCGAGCCCATCGGCGGCGCCGGTCATCTCGTCCAGGAGGACGCACCCGCCGCACTCACCGCCGCGCTGATCGCCTTTCTCGGATAGACGGCCCGGACGGCAGGGGCCCGGAGGTGCCCCGACAGGATCCCCAGAAGCCGGTCCTCAAAAGCCGACCGCTGTCTATGCCTGAGAAGTGGGAAAACACGCTTGCGGCCGGCGAAGCCTTCCTCGGCCCCGCCGTCTCCTGCTCATCCGCAATCCACCTGCGGCCGTTGATGTCAGGCGCGCTGGGGGGTGATGCTCACCGCGCGGTAGTCGTAGCCGTCCTGCTTGAAGCCGGGGGCTTCCCAGGTGAGGTCGACCTTCTGGCCTGGTGACAGCGTGCGGAAGCCGGGGGCCTGGATGTCGGAGTAGTGGCCGAAGCACCCTCCGGGGGTCTCCGGTGAGTCGAGGACGCCCCAGCCCTCCTCGTCGTACCACTCACGCACCGTCGCGGTCACGACCGCTGTCCGGCGACCCATGCGCCACTCCCTTCGCCCGTAGCCGCAGGAGTCGGCCGTGTGGTGATCATTCCAGCTCTTCTGGCGCCGCGGGCCCCATTTCCTCGGCCCATCGCCGACTCCAGGCATTCAGCGGGCTCAGCGCCTCGACAAGATCGCGGCCGAGCCGGGTGAGGCGGTAGCCGTCGTCGTCCAGGGCGAGCAGGCGCGCGGCGGACAGTTCCTCGATCCGGGTGCTGAGCACGCTGGAGGACATGCGCTCGCACCGGCGCTGCAACTCGCGGAAGCCGGCCGGAGCTTGGCTCAGTTCCCACAGGATCCGCATCGTCCAACGCCGTCCGAGCAGGTCGAGTGCGGCCATCACCGGGCGCCCCGACTCGGACCCTCGTACCGGCCAACCCGGGCGTGGTGTTCCGGCTTCCATGGTCACTCCTTGCGCTTCGGTTATCGAAGTATCATAGTGATTCGAAAAGCGAAGCAGAAGAAGTGAAGCAGGAGGTGCCGGGATGTCCCGCATCGAACCGCTCAACCCGCCCTACGCCGCCGACGTCGACCGGGCGCTCCGTCGATGGATGCCGCCGGGTGTGCCGCACGAGCCGCTCGCGCTGTTCCGCGTACTGCACCGCAACCCGGAGCTGGCCTCACGCATGTTCTCCCTCGGCGCCGGACTGCTGGGCCACGGGCTTCTCCCCGCCATGGACCGGGAGATCGTCATCGCCCGCGTGACCGCGCGGTCCGGCTGCGCCTACGAATGGGGCGCCCACGCCGCGACCATGGCGCCGCCGGCAGGGCTCGGCCCGGAACTGCTCCGGGCGACCGCTCAGCCCGACGCGGTCGGCAGTGCGCCGTGGTCGCCGCGCCACACGGCGCTGCTCCACGCAGTCGACGAACTCGACGGCACGACCCGGCTGACGCAGTCCGCCTGGGACGACCTGAGCATGTACTACGACGAGGCTCGACTACTCGAACTGCTCGTGCTGGTCGGCTGGTACCGAACCATCAGCCTCCTGGCCAACGGGCTTCTCCTGGAAGAGGAGCCCTGGGGCGCTCGTTTCCCCGAGACCAACCCGTAAGCCGGACGTACTCATCACCACACACTGGAGGTTCCATGCCCAAGGGCTACTGGGTCAGCGTCTACCGCACCATTTCGGACCCCGAGAAGCTGGCTGCCTACGACGAGTTGGCCCGTCCGGCCGTCAAGGCCGGGGGCGGTCGGACCTTCTCCCTCGGTAGTCGGGTCGAGGCGTATGACGCCGGAATCGCCGAGCGCACCGTCCTCGTCGAGTTCGACAGCTTCGAGCAGGCCGTCGCGGCCCGCGAGAGCGCGGCCTACCAGGAGGCGCTGGCCGCCCTCTCCGACGGCGTCGAGCGCGACTTCCGGATCGTCGAAGGCATCGAGTAACGCAATGAAAGGGCGCGGAGTACGGGACCGTATCCGTACTCCGCGCCCTCGTTCAGGGGGAACAGGGGCCGCGGCGGTGGCGCGAAGGGGGGCTGCACGGGCCTTCAGGTCTGGTGACCGGGCCGCCCTCCCGCGTACCACCGCACTGGCATCACGCCACCGCCGCGGCCTCGTCCTGCCCGCGTCGCGCACAACCCCTCATCCGGGTGGACGCGTCGGCGCGGGCAGGGCTCGGGGAGAGGTCAGTCCTCGCGGAGGGCGCGGACCGCCTCCTCCACGCGCTTGCCGTACTCGGGGTCGGCGGCGTGGAAGTGGGCGAGGTTCTTCTCGACGACGTCGTCGCGGGAGACCTGGGACAGGCCGCCGGCGATGTTGGCGATCAGGCGGTCCTTCTCGTCGGCCGACATCAGGCGGTACAGCTCGCCGGCCTGGAAGAAGTCGTCGTCCTTGGTGTGGGCGGGCGCCTCGTGGGTGCCGGTCCAGCCCTGGACGGGGAGCGGGGCGGAGAGCGCCGTGTCCGTCTGGGCGGGGCCCGCGTACGAGTTGGGCTCGTAGTTCTTGTCGTGGCGCGAGCCGTACCGCGTGGCGTGGAGACCGTCGCGGCCGTAGTTGTCGACGGTCGCGGTGCGCGGCGCGTTCACCGGGAGCTGGGTGTGGTTGATGCCCAGGCGGTAGCGCTGCGCGTCCGCGTAGGCGAACAGGCGGCCCTGGAGCATCTTGTCCGGGGACGGGCCGATGCCGGGCACGAAGTTGTTCGGCGAGAACGCGGCCTGCTCGACCTCGGCGAAGACGTTGTCCGGGTTGCGGTCCAGCACCAGTCGGCCCACCCGCTGCAGCGGGTAGTCCGCGTGCGGCCACACCTTGGTGACGTCGAACGGGTTGAAACGGTAGTCCGCGGCCTCGGCGGCCGGCATGAGCTGCACGTACAGCGTCCAGGACGGGTTCATGCCGCGCTCGATGGCCTGGAGCAGGTCCGTCTGGTGCGAGTTGCCGTCCTTGCCGACGAGCTCGGCGGCCTGGCCGGCGGAGAGGGAGCGCACGCCCTGGTTCGTCTTGAAGTGGTACTTCACGAAGTACGCGTCACCCGCGGCGTTCGTCCACTGGTACGTGTGCGAGCCGAAGCCGTTCATGTGGCGGTACGAGGCGGGGATGCCGCGGTCGCCCATCAGCCAGGTGATCTGGTGCGTGGCCTCGGGGGAGTTCGCCCAGAAGTCCCAGACGTTGTCCGGCTCCTGGCGGCCCGTGAACGGGTCGCGCTTCTGCGAGTGGATGAAGTCGGGGAACTTGATCGGGTCCTTGATGAAGAACACCGGGGTGTTGTTGCCGACGAGGTCGTAATTGCCCTCGTCCGTGTAGAACTTGAGCGCGAAGCCGCGCGGGTCGCGCACCGCGTCCGCGCCGCCCAGCGAGTCGGCGACGGTGGAGAAGCGCAGGAACGTCTCCGTGCGGCGGCCCACCTCGGAGAGGAAGTCGGCGCGGGTGAACGCGGTGACGTCGTCGGTCACCTCGAAGTAGCCGTACGCGCCGGAGCCCCGGGCGTGCACCACGCGCTCCGGGATGCGCTCCCGGTTGAAGCGGGCGAGCTTCTCCAGGAGGTGGCCGTCCTGGAGGAGGATCGGGCCTCCGGCACCCGCGGTGGCGGAGTTCTGGTTGTCGGCGACCGGGGCGCCGGACTCGGTCGTAAGCACACGCTGCGTCATGGTGTCGGGGCGACCTTCCGTACGGGGAGCTGCTGAACTGCGACGGCCAGGGGGCAGAGTCCTGGGGGCGTGTCCGGAGCGTAAAGAGGCCCGGGATGCGGCGTCAACAGTTTGTTGAAATTCGTGGTGGGAGGGTGTTCCGGACGGTGCCGGCGCCTGGGCGCGACAGGACAGGTGTCAGCGACGGCACCGTCCGGAAGTCTGAGGGGGAGGAGGAGCGGCCGGATCAGCCCTCGACGGGCTGTCCCGACAGGCGCTCGACCGAGCGCAGCAGCGCCGAGTGGTCCAGGCCGCCGTCGCCCTGCGCGCGCAGCGAGGCGACGAGCTGGGCGACCACACCGCCGACGGGCAGCGCGGCACCGACGTTGCGGGCGGCGTCCGTGACGATGCCCATGTCCTTGTGGTGCAGGTCGATCCGGAAGCCCGGGGCGAAGTCCCGGTTCAGGAAGTTGTCCTTCTTGCGGGTCAGCACGGTCGAACCGGCCAGGCCGCCGTTCAGGACGTCCAGCGCGGCGGCGAGGTCCACGCCGGACTTCTCCAGGAAGACCACGGCCTCGGCGCACGCCTGGATGTTCACCGCGACGATCAGCTGGTTGGCGGCCTTCACCGTCTGGCCGGAGCCGTGCGGGCCGCAGAGCACGATGGTCTTGCCGAGCGCGTCGAGCAGCGGCTTCGCCGCGTCGAAGTCGGCCTGCTCGCCGCCCACCATGATGGACAGCACGGCCTCGATCGCGCCGGCCTCACCGCCCGAGACGGGGGCGTCCAGGACCCGGATGCCCTTCTCGGCGGCGTTCTTCGCGAGGTCCACGGAGGTCTGCGGGGTGATCGAGGACATGTCGACCAGCAGCGCGCCGCGCTTCGCGTTCTCCAGGATGCCGTCGGGGCCGTACGAGATGGCCTCCACCTGCGGGGACGCGGGCACCATCGTGATGACCACGTCCGCGTCCCTGACCGCCTCGGCGATCGAGGAGGCGCCGGTGCCGCCGGCCGCGGCCAGCCGGTCGACCTTGTCCTGCTCCAGGGTGTAACCGGTGACGTCGTAACCGGCCTTGATCAGGTTCTCCGACATGGGCGAACCCATGATGCCGAGACCGATCCACGCAACCTTGGGGAGGTTGTTGCTCATGAGGGTGCCTTCCGATCAGCGTGTAGAGAGGGCTCCCGCCGCACTCAGCGGGCGGGCCGCGCGGCGGCCGGGAGCCAGTCGAAGGAGTCGGCGCTCGGGCGGTCGCCGGGCTTGTACTCCAGCCCGACCCAGCCCTCGTAACCGGCCTTCGTCAGCTCGTCGAGGAGCTGCTCCAGGGGGAGCGAGCCGGTGCCGGGCGCGCCGCGGCCCGGGTTGTCGGCGATCTGGACGTGTCCGGTCCGGTCGGCGTACGCGGTGATGACCTGGCTGAGGTCCTCGCCGTTCATCGACAGGTGGTACAGGTCCAGCAGGAACTTCGCGTTGCCGAGGCCGGTCGCCGCGTTGACCCGGTCGACGACCTCGATCCCCGCCGGTGCGCTCACCAGCGGGTAGCGCGGGGACTCCGGCGCGTTCAGGGTCTCGATCAGCAGCACCGCGCCGATCCGGTCGGCGGCGCGGGCCGCCAGCACCAGGTTCTCCAGGGCCAGTTCGTCCTGGGCGGCGGGGTCGACGCCGTCGACCCGGTTGCCGTAGAGCGCGTTGAGCGCCTTGCAGCCGACCGAGGCGGCGAAGTCGGCCGCCACCTCGATGTTGGCCCGGAAGCGGTCCGACTCCGTGCCGGGCACGGAGAGCGCGCCGCGGTCGGGGCCGGGGAGCTGTCCGGCGTAGAAGTTCAGGCCCACCAGCTGGGTGCCGGCGTCGTCGAGCGCCTTCTTGAGGGCGTCGAGCTCGGCCTGGTCGGGGGTGGGGGTCTCGATCCAGGGCCACCACAGCTCGACCGCCGTGAAGCCGGCCGCGGCGGCTGCCGCGGGACGCTCCAGGAGCGGGAGTTCCGTGAAGAGGATCGAAAGGTTCACATCGAAGCGCTGGTCCGGGTAGCCCATGAGGGTTTCGGCGCTCCTTCCGTATTGCGGAAGTTTGTTTCTGCTTAATGGAAGATTGCCCGGCGGGGAGTGGGGCTGTCAAGGGGGTGCCCGGAAATTCGGGCCGGTCAGGAGGTCCCTACGACTCAGGACAGTGGCCCCGGGCAGAAGCTCCGGACATGCTCCGGACACGCGAAAGGCGGGACGGAGACCCGTCGGCCTCCGCCCCGCCCGTCCGTCCCGCTACCGGATCACCCGGCCGGAACCGTGTCCTGGAACGTCGTCCCCGCCGTGCGGTACGCGGCGACCTTCGCGTTCACCTGCGCCGGCGTGAGGACCTGGTCCTTCACGTGCAGGACGTAGTCCACCTGCTGGTCGTACGCGCGGGGCGTGGTGCTCGTCTGGCCAGCCAGGTCGATCAGCCACTGGTTGAAGTTGATCGACATACCGCGCTCCGGCAGATAGGCCGCCCCGTGCGTGCCGAAGAGCTGCCCGTCGATGTAGTACGTGATCGCGTTGTTGTCGATGGTCACCACCAGGTCGTGCCAGCCGGCGTAGCTCTGCCGGGACTCGGTGTGCTGGTTGACCGCCTCCCACGGGTCGGGCCGGTAGGTCTCCCACGAGGTCGTGTAGAGGATGTTGCCGCTCTCGCCCCAGCCGCCGTTGGGCAGGTACTCGAAGTCGTACTCGGCGTAGTCATCCGCCATCGGCGCCTTGAGGTCGTTGATGGTGAAGAACGTCTGGACGAGGTGGTCGCCGTCCGGGCCCGACTTCGGCGCGTCGTCGAACTTGACCCGCGCCGCGTAGGTGCCGTTGCGGAACTTCATGGACTGGGTCAGGATCTCGGTCTGCTTCGTCGACTCGCCGCTGCCCGCCGTCGACGTCTCCAGGTTCATGATGGAGTTGCCGCTCTGCGTGGCGAACGTGACCTTGTCCGGCGCCCAGGTGGCCCCGGGCACGCCCGGCCCGCCCGCGTTGGAGCGGACGCTCCAGCCGTGCGCGGCGATCTGCGGGTCGCTGTGGCCGCTGTAGTTGAAGTCGTCGAAGAGGGCCGGCCCGTCCTCGCCCGGGTCGGTCGGGTCCGTGGGATCGGTCGGATCGGTGGGGTCGTTGCCCTCGGGCGCCGTGCCCCAGACCGTGGCGCCGCCGAGCTGCGCTGTCACCTTCGACCAGTCGCCGTACGCGGTCGAGCCGGCGCCGAACGAGTAGTCGTCGCTCTGCGTCAGCGGCTGCCAGTTCGACCGGTAGAACCGCAGCTGCATGTCACCGGTGTCGGCGCCCGGTGCCAGCGAGCCCGCGCCCGAGGTGAAGCCGATCTCCAGGTAGCGGTCGGCGGTGGCCGTCGGGTGCGCGAGCGTGCCGAACGTCCCCGTGATGTTGCCGCAGCCCTTCACCGCCCAGGAGCAGGCGAACCGGTAGACCTCGCCCACCGCGTCGCCCTTGAAGTAGTAGCGGACCTTGACGTCGCTCAGCTGAACGGACCCGCTGCCGGTGTTGCGCACCTTCAGCCAGGGCTCGCTCTGGTCGGCCGTGGCACCGGACGCGCTCGTGCGGTACTGCACGGCGATCGGTTCGCCGGCGGCGTTCGCCGTCGCGGGGACGGCGGCCAGGGCCGTACAGCCGAGCGCCACGGTGACGGCGGCCGCGGCGGCGGCGCGCAGCCGGCTCTTCGCGTGTGACTTCATGCGTCTGTTCCTTCCGGGAACGTCGTGGGGGAGTGCGACTTCAGGGGGTCGGCGCTGTTCCTGGGGAGTGGGATGTCACGGGGGTCGGCGCTGTTCCTGGGTACGCCGCGGTGAGCGGCCGGGGGTTCAGGGGGCGGTAGCGGACGCCGAGGGCGTCCAGCCGGGCCGTGTGGTGGCCCAGGCGGGCGAGGAAGCCGGGCCAGCCGTCGCGGCCGCCGGACCAGGCGCGGTCCGCGAGGGCGCACAGCCTCGGATACGTCTGGTACTCGATCCGGTCCGGAGTGGGCGCGTACTCCGTCCACAACTGGGCCTGCGTGCCGAGCAGCCGGACCGCGTCCGCCGCGTCCCAGTCGTCGGTCAGCGAGCGGTCGCCGTGCACCGCGCGCAGGTCCACCGGCGGGCCCGGCTGCGCGAGCGGTTCGCCGGGGTCGGCGGACTCCGCGTAGTCGAGGTAGGTGGCCCGGTAGTGGGCGGCGACCACCTGGTGGCCGCGGCGGGCGGCGGCGCGGGCGTGGGCCGGGTCGCGCCAGGTCATCACGGTGAAGTCCAGGGGGAGTTCGGTTCCGGTCTCCGCCCAGCCGACCGGGATGCGGCCCCGCTCGGTGACGTACGCGCCGATCCGGCCCATGAACCAGCCGTGCAGCGCCCGCGCGTCGGGAAGACCCTCGGCGGCCGCCCGGTCCCGGGCCGCCGGGCTGTTCTCCCACTCGGTCGTCGGGCACTCGTCGCCGCCGACGTGGATGTACGGCGACGGGAAGACGTCCATGACCTCGTCCAGCACGTTCCGGCAGAAGTCGAAGACCTCCTCGTGGACCCCGAACACCGTGTCGCAGACACCCCATTTGGTCCACACGCCCAGCCGCCGCGACGGGTCGTTGCCCAGCTCCGGACGGGCGGCCAGGGCCGCGCGCACATGGCCCGGCATCTCGATCTCCGGTACCACCCGCACCCCGCGTCCCTCCGCGTACCGGACGAGATCGCGCAGCTCCTGAGTGGTGTACGCCCCCGAGTGCGGGACGCCGTCGAAGCTCTCGACGGGGCCGCCCGGCGGACCCGCCATCGACTGGGTCCGGTGCCCGCCGATACCGGTCAGCTCCGGGTACGCGGCGACGGGCATCCGCCAGCCCTGGTCGTCGGTGAGGTGGAGGTGCAGCGTGTTCAGCTTGTGCAGCGCCATCAGGTCCACGTAACGGCGCAGGTAGGAGACCGGCTGGAAGTGCCGGGCGACGTCGAGCATCGTGCCGCGCCACGGGTGCGCCGGCACATCGCTGATCTCCACGCAGGGCAGCGTCCAGGCACCCCCGCGCCGGGCCCGCCCCGAGAGCGCCTCGGCGGGCAGGAGCTGGCGCAGCGTCTGGATCCCGCAGAGCAGCCCGGCCGGCCGGGCCGCCCGCAGCAGCACCGTGTCCGGGCCGATGGTGAGCCCGTACCCCTCCTCGCCCAGGCCGCTGAGCTGCGGTTCCAGGGCGAGCACGACGCGGCCGGTGGCACTGGGGGCGAGGCGCAGCCCGGTGGTCGGGCCGATCAGGGTGCGCAGCAGGTCGGCGGCGCCCTCCGCGCCCGGGTAGGCGCGGATGCCGGTGTCCGGGGCGAGGGTGAAGCGGCCGGGGCGGGAGGCCACCTTGCGCGGGCGGGGGACGAGGGAGTGTTCGGGGCGGGGTTCGGGCATGCGGGGCCTCCGGGAGGGGTGCGGGGTCGTCGGTCAGGCCGTGTCCGGCGGATCAGGGTCGCGACCCCGGCCCTGATCCGCCGGACACGGCCTAACCCTTGACTGCGCCGGCCGCGAAGCCGGAGGTGACATGGCGCTGGAGCAGCAGGAAGACCACCAGCGCGGGCAGGGCGAACAGGGTGGAGGCGGCCATCGTGGCGCCCCAGTCGGTGCCGAAGGTGTTCTGGAACGACGACAGCCAGACCGGCAGGGTGCGGCTGTCCTGGTGCTTGATGATCAGGAAGTTGGCGTACGCGAACTCGTTCCAGGCGGTGATGAAGCCGAACAGCGAGGTGGCCATCAGACCCGGCGCGAGCAGCGGCAGCGCCACCTTCCGGAAGGCCCCCGTCCGGGTGCAGCCGTCGACCTGCGCGGCCTCCTCCAGCTCCGGCGGGATCGTCCCGATGAAGCCCCGCAGCACGATCACCGAGAACGGCAGCGTCACCATGAAGTAGACGAGGGTCAGCGTGGGCAGCCGGTCCAGCATGTCCGTGTCGCGGGAGATGATGTAGATCGGGATGATCAGCGACTCCCAGGGCGCCATCTGCGCGATGAACACCATGAGCATGAACTGCCGCCGCCCCTTCCAGCGCAGCCTGGCCACCGCGTACGCCGAAGCCAGCGCGACCACCAGGGCCAGCAGGATCGAACTGACCGTCACCAGAAGGCTGTTGCGCCAGAACATCCCGAATCCGTCGGCCTGCACGGCGGTACGGAAGTGGTCCAGCGTCCAGGTGTGCGGGAAGAGCTGCGGGTCGGACGACTGGATGTCCCGGGACGGCTTGAACGCGGTGGAGATCATCCAGTAGACGGGGAACAGGCAGACCAGGACGGTCACAGTGGCGGCGGCGTTCAGCGGAAGCCGCCGCATGCGCGCGGTACGGGCACGGCTCATCGGATCTCGTCCTCCTGGCGGAGCATCTGGCGGAAGTAGAGGACGAGCACCCCGGACATCAGGACCACGGTGACCATCGAGGCGGCCGAGCCCAGGTCGTAACGCTGGCCGGCGAGCGCGGTCTGCACCGCGTACACGGGCAGGATCGTGGTGGCGTCGCCCGGGCCGCCCCGGGTCATCACCCAGATCTGGACGAACGCCTTGAACGTCCAGATCACCTCCAGCGAGAACACCAGCAGGAAGATCGGCCGGAGCACCGGAAGGGTCACCGAGCGGAAGATCCGGGCCGCGCTCGCCCCGTCGAGGCGCGCCGACTCGTACAGCTCGGCAGGGACCGTGGTCAGCGCGGAGTAGAGCGTGATCGCCGCGAACGGCACCGACTGCCACACGATCAGCAGCACCAGGATGGCGAAGGCGGCGGTGCCGTGCGCGAACCACGGATAGCGGTCGAACGAGGAGAACCCCGCGCCGGTCAGCAGATGGTTGACGATGCCGAACTCGGAGTGGAACAGCCACTGGAAGACCGTGGTGGCCGCGATCACCGGCATGGCCCACGCCAGCACCAGCGCACTGAGCACCACCGTCCGGGCGATCCGCCCCAGCCGCTCGGTCATCAGCGCCACCAGCGTCGCGATCACCATGATCAGGACCACGTTGACCGCCATGAACAGGAAGGTGCGCCGGACCACCTCCCAGAACCGCGGATCGGTCAGCAGGGTGCGGTAGTTGCGCAGTCCGACGAACTCGGCGTCACCCGTGATCAGCTGCCGCAGCCGGAAGTCCTGGAGCGAGATCAGGATCGCCCGCAGCAGCGGATAGACCAGCAGGTAGAGCATGCCGCCGACGGCGGGTGCGATCAGGGCGTACGGCCACAGGCCGCGCGGTTCCCCTGACCGCCGCCGCCGGCGGGGCGGCGGTCCGGACGTGCCGGGTGCGGCCCGGCGCTTTGGGCTGGGGGGTGCGGTCCGTTCCCGGATGACCGACACGGCACGCCTCCTCTCGACGGTCTGGGCGGATGGGCGGGTGCGGGGTCAGGAGTCGGTGTTCATGGCCCGGGTGATGTCGGCGGACGCCTTGGCGGCCTCCTTCGCCGGGTCGCCGCCGGTGAGCACGGCCGCCATGTAGTCCTTGATCGGGTTCTCCGCCTCGACCGCGGCCCAGCCCGGTGTGTTGGGCGTGGCGTGGCCGTTCGCCGCGCCGACCGCCATCGCGGCCGCGCCCGGGTCACCGGCCACCGCGGAGGCGAGCGTGGTCCGGTTCGGCACGTAGCTCATGGCGACGGCCAGCTTCTTCTGCCAGGTGTCACCGGTGAGTTCCTTGATGAAGGTGAGCGCCGCCTCCTGCTTGCCGGACGCGGTGGGGATCACCAGGTCGGAACCGCCGGTGAACACGGCACCGGGAGCGTCGGCGGTCTTGCCGGGGATCGGGAAGAAGGCGAGCTTCCCCTTGAGGTCCGGGTTCTTCTCGATGACGATGTTGGCGCCGCCGGGGGTGGAGATGACCTGGGCGACCTTGCCCTGGGCCATCACATCGGCCTGCGGCGGGTCGTCCTCGTCGGAGTCCTTGGGCCCCTTGCCGAGCGCCTGGAGCTTCCCGTAGAACTCCATCCCGCGCAGCGCCTCCGGGGTGTCCAGGGCGCCCTTCCACTTCTCCCCGGACTCGGTGGCGAGGTCGCCGCCCTCGTCCCAGACGAAGCCGGCCAGGGCGTACCACAGCTGGCCGGGCAGGTAGATGCCCTGCGTGCCGCCCTGGTTGAGCTTCTCGGTCGCGGCGATCCACTGGTCGCGGGTCTTGATGGTCTTCGCGTCGATGCCCGCCTTCTCGAAGAGGTCGGTGCGGTAGATGACCACCCGGTTGGCCGCGTAGTACGGGATGCCGTACTGCTTGCCCTCGTACGCGCCCGGCTCGGCGAGGCCCTTGAGCCAGTCCGTGCCGTTCAGCTCGTCGACCTTGTCGCTGAGGTCGAGCAGCCCGCCGCTCTGCGCGAACTGGGCGACCTGGGTGTTGCCGCTCTCGATGACGTCAGGGGCGTCGTTGCTGGCGAGCGCGGCGGTGATCTTCTCGCCGATGCCGTCCCACTCCTGGATCTGGACCCGGGCCCGGATGTCGGGGTGCGCCTTCTCGAAGCCCTTGACGAACTCCTTCTGGAACTGCGCCGAGACGCTGTCGCGCATCAGCCAGACGTCGATGCTGGTCCGGCCGTCACCGGACGCGTCGGACGAGTCGTCGGACGAGCCACAGGCACTGAGGACGGCGGCCAGAACGAGCGCGGACCCACCGGCAAGCAAGCGGTACTTCACGGTTCACCTCTGGGAGAACAGGACCTGACCACCTGACCAGTGAAGGCCGCTGGACAGCTCACCTCTTGTTGGTGGATGAAGGTGGCATGGACCAATGAAGCCGTCAAGCCCCTTGTATTCAAAGGAGTTTGGCGATCTCTCGGAGGGATGGCTCGCGATAGCGGCTACAATCCATCTGACCAGTGGCCCAGTGGTCAAGTACGTAACCCGCCAGAAGGGGGCAGCGCATGGACGCCGACGCATCGGGGACGGTGCTCAAACGGGAGCGGGCCCGTGACGCCATCCTGGAAATGATCGAGTCCCGGCGCCCGGGCGACGCGATCCCGTCGGAGCGGTCCCTGTGTGCCACGCTCGGCGTCTCCCGCCCCACCCTGCGCGCGGCGGTGGACGAGCTGGTCGCGACGGGGCTCCTCGTGCGCGAGCACGGCCGGGGCATGTTCGTCGCGCCCGAGAAGATCACCCAGGAGCTGATCTCGGCCGACCTCGCCCTGTCGGTGCCGCAGGCGGCCGGGGCCTGGTCGAGCCGGCTGCTGGAGTTCACCACCCTCCAGGCCGGCGCCCGGGTCGGCCGCAAGCTGCGCATGTCACCGGCCGCCGAGATCGTGTACGTCGCCCGGCTGCGGCTCGTCGACGGCGCCCCCATGGCCATCGAGCACCTGCACATCCGGGCCGAGCTGGTGCCCGGCCTCTCCGCCGAGGAGCTGGAGGACGGCGACCTGTACGAGCACCTGCGCGAGCGGCACGATGTGCACGTCCACGAGGCGGTCCAGGCGATCGAGCCGACCGTGGTGACCCGGGCCGAGGCCCGCCTCCTGGACGTGCCGGAACTCTCCCCGGCCCTGCTCTTCGAGCGGCTGACCTCGGACACCACCGGCCGCCCCGTCGAGTACGTGCACTCGCTCTACCGGGGCGACCGCTACCGCATCGTCTCCCGGCTGGCCCTCGGTCCTGCCGCCGCCGTCGAGCCGGTCGAGGGTGGCCACCATCCGGGCATCCCCCCGGGCGACTTCGCGCAGCGCGAGCCGATCACCTCCTCGACGCGGGGTGACATCCAGTCGGGAGACTGAGGGGTGACGGTGCCTTGTGTTGCGTCATGCGCAATGGCCGGTGCACCTCTTGCGGTGGCCCTCGGGGGAGGGCCACTGTGGCTGGCACATCCGAAGCGACCGACCCCACGAGGTGCCTCGCATGACGTCCCCCACCAGCCGCCGCACCCTGCTCGGAGCCCTCCTAGCGGGCGGCGCCCTCGCCGCCGCCCCCAGCCTCCCGCGCCCCGCGCACCGCCCCGCACCCCACCACCCCCACCGCCCGCCGCACCCCGGACACCCAGCGACCCGGAGCACCCGCACCCTCTACCTCGGCACCTACACCTCGACCAGCCCCGGGGGCACCGGCATCGGCGTCGCCGCGTACGACCCGGCGGCCGGGAGCATCACCGGCCGCACCGTCGTCACGGGCGTCGAGAACCCCTCGTACCTCGCCCTCCACCCCACGGGCAGCACGCTCTACGCGGTCGACGAGCAGCAGAACGGTGGCGTCACCGCGGTCGCCCTCGCCGACGACGGCACCTTCCGGGTCCTGGGCACCCGGTCCACCGGCGGCGCCGGCCCCTGTCACCTCTCGGTCCACCCGGGCGGGCGGTGGCTGTTCAGCGCCAACTACACCTCGGGCAGCGTCGCCGTGCACCCGCTGGCCGACGACGGATCGGTGGGGGAGCGCACCGACCTGGTCGCCCACAGCTCACCCGCCCCCGGACCGGGGCAGGGCGGCCCGCACGCGCACCAGATCATCACCGCCCCCGACGGGGGCCACATACTCGCCGTCGACCTGGGCAACGACACGGTCTACACGTACCGGCTCGACGAGGCGCACGGCACCCTGGAACAGCTCTCGTACGCCGTGCTGCGGCCGGGCGCCGGACCTCGCCACCTCACCTTCCACCCCGACGGCCGCCACGCGTACCTGGCCTGCGAGCTCGACAACACGGCCGTCGTCTGCGGCTACGACCCCGCCACCGGCACCCTCGCCCCGGGCGACCCGCAGTCCACCGGCACGGGCTCCGGCACCAGCTACCCCGCCCAGTTCCTGGTCACCGGGGACGGCCGGTTCGCCTACCTCGCCAACCGGGGGCACAACAGCATCACCCGGTACGCCATCGAGGACGGCGGGGCCGCGCTGCGCCTGATCGACACCGTGCCCGTGGGCGGCGACTTCCCCCGGCACACCGCGTTCTCGCCGGACGGCACCCTGCTCTTCGCCGCCAACCAGAAGTCCGGCACGGTCACCGCCTTCCGGGTGGACGCGGCCTCCGGCGCCCTGACCGGGGTCGGGACCCCGTACGCGGCTCCGGCGGCGGTCTGCGTGCTGCCGGTGTAGGGCGTTAGGGTCGAGCCCGAGCCGCAGGTCGCACCGGACGCGGTGCGACGTATCAGGGAGGCACCATGCGCTTGAGAGTGGAGTTCACCACCGAGCCCTTCGATCTCGACGAGGCGCCCGCGCACGCGGTCGTGGCGCGCGAGGTCATCCAGTCGGCCGAGCTGGACGCCGTGGACGTCGGCCCGTTCGGCAACACGGCGGAGGGCGGTGCCGACCAGGTGCTCACCGCCGTGGACAGCCTGCTGCGGCAGGCGCTGGCATCGGGTGCCACCCGGGTCTCGCTCCAGGTCAACGTCATCGGAGAGGACCCGAAGTGACCGGACCGGTTGACCACCCCCTCGTCACCGCCGTGAAGCCGCTCGCCGACGCCATGGGCGCCGAGCTCCTCGGACCCGGCGACGCGCACCCCGACGACGTGGTGCTGGCCTGGGAGGGCGAGGACGTCGTGGCGGTCCGGCTGCCCCAGCTCTCGGAGTCGCTGGACCACATCCTGGCCGCGATGGAGCGCCGGCACGGCATGCCGCTGGCCGAGCTGGACCGCAAGACCAAGCAGGAGGCCGTCCGGCTCCTGGAGGCACGCGGTGCCTTCTCCGTACGACACGGGGTCGAGACCGTGGCGGGGGCCCTGGGAGTCTCCCGGTTCACCGTGTACAACTACCTGAACAGGGAAAACGGCGCGAAGAGCGGCTAGTTGGACGTGTCTGCCCAGGCAGCCGACGCATGATCGATCAGGCCGCCGTCCGGACCACCGGACGGCGGCCTTTTCCGTGAACGGAATTTCAACAAACTGTTGACGTCCTGTTGCGGAGGGCGTTAGCTATCCGCAGCCCGACCAACGCACAGCGAAGAACAGCCACGGAGGCTCCCGTGACTTCGAGCTCCACGCCGGGCCTCGCCCGGTTCAACACCCAGGCGGACGCCGAGGCGACCGCCGCACTGCACGAGGTGTGTGCCAGTGCGGCATGGGGAAGAGCGATCCTCTCCCACCGCCCGTACGCCACCACCGAAGCCCTGCTCTCCGCGAGCGACACCGCCACGGCGGCACTCGACGCGGAGGGCCTGGCCGAGGCCATGGCCGGTCACCCGCCGATCGGCCGCCCGAAGCCCGGGGACCCGACCTCCTCCCGCGAACAGCGGGGGATGGCCGGGGCGTCCGAGGAGCTCAAGACCGAGATGCTCGAACTCAACCTGGCCTACCAGGAGCGGTTCGGACATGTCTTCCTGATCTGCGCCACCGGGGCCACCGGTGAGCAGATGCGCGACGCGGTGAAGTCCCGGACCGGGAACTCGCCCGAGCAGGAGCGGGGGATCGTGCGCACCGAACTGGGCAAGATCAACCGCATCCGGCTCACCCGCCTCGTCACGGAAGACACCTAACAGAAGGAGAGGGAAGGTCTTGAGCACCTTCGCCACCGCATCGGTGTCCACCCACATCCTGGACACCAGCATCGGCCGCCCCGCCGCGGACGTCGCCGTCTCGCTCGCCGCCCGCTCGGGCGCCGACGCCGAGTGGGTGACGCTCGGGGGCTCCGCGACCGATGCGGACGGGCGCTGCAAGGACCTGCCGGCCCTGCCGGAAGGCACCACCCACGTACGGCTCGGCTTCGAGACCGAGTCGTACTTCACCGCCAAGAAGCAAGCCGAGGCGCAGCAGGACGCCCCCCGCGTAAGGGACAGCGGCGCGTTCTTCCCCGAGGTGGCGATCACTTTCGCCGTCACCCCGGGCGAGCACTACCACGTACCGCTGCTGCTCAACCCGTTCGGCTACTCCGTATACCGAGGGAGCTAGCAGACACATGCCCACGATTCTCGGCCAGAACCAGTACGGCAAAGCAGAGAACCGCGTCGTCAAGATCACGCGGGACGGCGACACCCACCACATCAAGGACCTGAACGTCTCGGTCGCGCTCTCCGGCGAGATGGACGACGTCCACTACTCCGGCTCCAACGCGCACGTCCTGCCCACGGACACCACCAAGAACACGGTGTTCGCGTTCGCCAAGGAGCACGGGATCGAGTCCGCCGAGCAGTTCGGCATCCACCTCGCCCGTCACTTCGTGACCTCGCAGGAGCCGATCAAGACCGCGCGCATCCGCATCGAGGAGTACGACTGGGAGCGCATCGCCACCTCCGACGCGAACTCCCGCTTCATCGGGTCCGACGAGGTCAAGCACTCCTTCGTCCGTAAGAACCAGGAGACCCGCACGGCCCAGATCACCTTCGACGGTGAGAAGTGGCAGGTGATCTCCGGGCTCAAGGACCTGACCGTGCTGAACTCGACCAACTCCGAGTTCTGGGGCTACGTCAAGGACAAGTACACGACGCTCAAGGAGGCGTACGACCGGATCCTCGCGACCGACGTCTCCGCCCGCTGGCGCTACAACTGGACCAGCGACGAGCAGCGCATGCCGAACTGGGAGAAGTCCTACGAGCAGGCGCGCAAGCACATGCTGCACGCCTTCGCCGAGACGTACTCGCTCTCGCTCCAGCAGACCCTGTACCAGATGGGTTCGCGCATCATCAACAACCGCAGCGAGATCGACGAGATCCGCTTCTCGCTGCCGAACAACCACCACTTCCTCGTCGACCTGGAGCCGTTCGGGCTCAAGAACGACAACGAGGTGTACTTCGCGGCCGACCGTCCGTACGGGCTCATCGAGGGCACCGTGCTCCGGGACGGCGTCGAGCCGCAGATCCCGGTCGACATGACCAACCTCTGACGCGGCGCCGCGCCGGTGCCCGCCCGCCTCGCGCGGCCGGGCGCCGGCCGGGCCGGAGGGAACCCTCATGGCACAGCCAGCATCCGGGCCCGCGGAAGCAGAAGGCCCCTGCTCCACCCCGCCGGAGCGTGCGGTGCACCCGGTGGACGAGAAGCTCACTCCTTCGCGGCTCCTGCCGGCCGCGCTCCAGCACATCGCCGCCATGTACGCGGGCGTCGTCACCCCTCCGCTGATCATCGGCCAGGCAGTCGGTCTCGACGCGGCGGGCATGACCCGGCTCATCGCGGCAAGCCTGCTCATCGCCGGCTGCGCCACCCTGCTCCAGACCCTCGGCATCCGCGGCCTCGCCGGAAACCGGCTGCCGTTCGTCAACGCCGCGTCGTCCGCCGGTATCGCCCCGATGCTCGCCATCGCCGAGACCAGCGCACCCGGACACCAACTCCCCGCGATCTACGGGGCGGTGCTCGTCGCCGGAGTGTTCTGCCTGGCCGTCGGGCCGTTCTTCGGCAGACTCCTGCGCTTCTTCCCGCCCCTGGTCACCGGGGTCGTCATCACCCTCATCGGGGTCACCCTGATGCCCGTACCGGTCTCCTGGGCGCAGGGCGGCGACAAGACGGCCGCGGACTTCGGCGACATGAAGTACCTCGCGCTCGCCGCGTTCACCCTCGTCGTCATCCTGCTCATCCAGCGCTTCGGCCGCGGGTTCCTGCGCCAAGTCGCTCTGTTGATGGGCCTGTTGGTCGGCACGCTGGCCGCCGTACCCTTCGGGCTCGCCGACTTCTCCTCGCTGCGCGACGCCCCGCTCGCCGCCGTGCCCACCCCGTTCGCCTTCGGCGCGCCGGAGTTCCAGCCGGCCGCGATCCTCTCGCTGTGCATCGTGATGCTCGTCCTGATGACCGAGTCCTCCGCCGGGATGCTGGCCGTCGGTGAGATCTGCGACCGCCGCACCGACGGACGCACCCTCACCCGCGGCCTGCGCACCGACGGCATCGCCACCCTCGTCGGCCCGGTCTTCGGCGGCTTCCCCACGAGCGCCTTCGCGCAGAACGTGGGCGTCGTCTCGCTGACCAAGGTCCGCAGCCGGTACGTCGTCGCCGCGGCGGGCGCCGCCCTGCTGCTCCTCGGTCTCTTCCCGGTGCTCGGCGCGGTCGTCTCGCTCGTCCCCATGCCCGTGCTCGGCGGCGCCGGCGTCGTCCTGTTCGGCTCGATCGCCGTCAGCGGCATCCGTACGCTCTCCGAGGCCGGGCTGGACGACAGCTCCAACATCATCCTCGTCGCCGTGGCCCTCGGCGCCGGCATCGTGCCGCTCGCCGCGCCCGGCTTCTACGCGGACTTCCCGTCCTGGGCCCAGACCGTCCTGGGCTCCGGCATCAGTGCGGGAGCGCTCGTCGCGGTCCTGCTCAACCTGTTCTTCCACCATCTCGGCACCCACGGCCGCGCCGCCGTGGCACTCAAATCCTCCTAGGGTCCTGCCGTGCCCACATCCCGCATGAGAGAAGGAAGCACCATGGCAGCACCGGCAGCCCCCGACCGGGTGGAACGCATCGTCATCGAGAACTGTTCGATCGCGACCGTCGACGCCGCCGACACCGAGTACGCCTCGGGATACGTCGTCGTCGCCGGGAACCGTATCGAGTCCGTCGGCGCCGGCCGGGCACCGGAGGGCCTGGAGAACGTCGTACGCCGGATCGACGGCACCGGCCACCTCGCCACGCCCGGCCTGATCAACACGCACCACCACTTCTACCAGTGGATCACCCGCGGCCTGGCCACGGACCACAACCTCTTCCAGTGGCTGACCGCGCTGTACCCGACGTGGGCGCGCATCGACGAGCCGATGGCCCGCGCCGCCGCGCAGGGCTCGCTCGCCATGATGGCCCTCGGCGGCGTCACCACCGCGATGGACCACCACTACGTCTTCCCGAAGGGCTCCGGCGACCTGTCCGGCGCCATCATCGGGGCCGCCCGCGACATGGGCGTACGCTTCACCCTCGCCCGGGGCTCCATGGACCGCAGCGAGAAGGACGGCGGGCTGCCGCCTGACTTCGCCGTGGAGACCCTGGAGGGCGCGCTCGCCGCCACCGAGGCGACCGTCGACGCCCACCACGACGCCTCCTTCGACGCGATGACCCAGGTCGCCGTCGCCCCCTGCTCGCCGTTCTCCGTATCCACCGAACTCATGCGCCAGGGCGCCGAACTGGCCCGGCGCAAGGGGGTGCGGCTGCACACCCACGGCTCGGAGACCGTGGAGGAGGAGAAGTTCTGCCACGAGCTGTTCGGCATGGGCCCGACCGACTACTTCGAGTCCACCGGCTGGCTCGGCGAGGACGTGTGGATGGCGCACTGCGTCCACATGAACGACTCCGACATCGCCGCCTTCGCCCGCACCGGCACCGGCGTCGCCCACTGCCCGTCCTCCAACGCCCGCCTCGCCGCCGGCATCGCCCGCGTCCCGGACATGCTCGCCGCCGGCGTCCCGGTCGGCCTCGGCGTCGACGGCACCGCGTCCAACGAGTCCGGCGAGCTCCACACCGAACTGCGCAACGCCCTCCTCATCAACCGCCTCGGCCCCCGCCGCGAACGGGCCCTGAACGCCCGTCAGGCCCTGCGCCTGGGCACCCACGGCGGCGCCCAGGTCCTCGGCCGCGCCACCCAGACCGGCTCCCTGGCGCCTGGCAAGCTGGCCGACCTGGTCCTCTGGAAGCTGGACACCCTCGCCCACGCCTCCATCGCCGACCCGGTCACCGCGCTCGTCTTCGGCGCCGCCGCCCCGGTCACCCTGTCGCTGGTCGACGGCAAGCCGGTCGTCGAGTCCGGCCGCCTGGTCACCGCGGACGAGGACGCCATCGCCCGCGCCACCCGCGACGAGGCCCGCCGCCTCGCCCGGATCGCCGCCGGGGCCTGACGGCCCGGCGGCCCCGAAAGCGGCCGGACGAGGGGGACGGCCCTCGGCCCGGCCGCCGCGGACCCGAGCGGGGTCCGCGGCAACCGGCGCGGGAGGCGCGCCGCACACGCGTACGCGCCTCCCGCCCCGGCGATCCCGGCTGCCCGCACCAGCCGTACGACCTGCCTCACCGCACCACCGCAGCACACGGGGCCCGGTCCGGCGGACCGGCCCCGGCACCACCTCCCTGAACCCCACGTCACCGCCGACGTGTAACCGACCGGAGGAACCGCCGTGGCAGCTACGCCCAGGTTTCGCGACGACGCAAGTGCGACTCCCCACCCCGACGGAGCGCCGGAGACGGCCCCGTCCGACCGGAGGCATCCGGTCGATGAGACCCTCCCCCCGCTGAAGATGTTCACCAGCGGCCTCCAGCACGTGGCCGCGATGTACGCGGGCGTGGTGGCCCCGCCCATGATCGTGGGGCCCGCCGTGGGCCTCAGCCCGAAGGAGACCGCCTTCCTGATGGGGGCGAGCCTGTTCACCGCGGGCATAGCCACCCTGCTCCAGACGCTCGGTTTCTGGCGAATAGGCGCCCGGCTGCCGTTCGTCAACGGCGTCTCGTTCGCCGGGGTGACCCCGATGGTGGCGATCGGCAAGGACCGGGGGCACGACGGGATCGCCGTCATCTTCGGCGCGATCATCGTGGCGAGCCTCCTGGGCTTCGTCCTCGCCCCCTACTTCTGCAAACTGGTCCGCTTCTTCCCGCCGGTGGTCACCGGCACGGTCATCACCCTGATCGGTGTGTCGCTGCTGCCGGTCGCCTTCAACTGGTCCCAGGGCGGCAACGCCACCGCCCACGACTACGGCTCCACCACCAACATCACCATGGCGGCGGTCACCCTCGTCGTCGTGCTGGCCCTGCGCAAACTCCTGCGCGGCTTCCTCCAGCAGATCGCGATCCTGCTCGGGCTCATCATCGGCACCCTGATCGCGATCCCCGTGGGCATCACCGACTTCGGTGCCATAAGGAGCGCCGACGCGATCGGCTTCCCCACCCCGTTCCACTTCGGGGCACCGCAGTTCGAGATCGCGGCGATCGTCTCGATGAGCATCGTGATGCTGGTCTGCATGACCGAGTCCACGGCCGACATGCTGGCCCTCGGCAAGATCGTCGGCCGCCCCGCCGACGAACGGACCATCGAGGGCGGGCTGCGCGCCGACACCCTGGGCAGCGCCATCAGTCCGCTGTTCAACGGCTTCATGTGCAGCGCCTTCGCGCAGAACATCGGCCTCGTCGCGATGACGAAGGTCCGCAGCCGCTTCGTGGTCGCGGCGGGCGGCGGCATCCTCATCCTGCTCGGCCTGGTCCCGGTGGCGGCGTCCGTCATCGCGCTGGTGCCGCTGCCGGTCCTCGGCGGCGCGGGCATCGTCCTGTTCGGCTCGGTCGCGGCCAGCGGCATCCAGACCCTGGCCGGCGCCGCACTGGAGAAGGGCGAGAACGCGCTGATCGTCGCCGCGGCCGTCGGCGTCGGGCTGATCCCGATCGCCGCACCGGACTTCTACCACGCCTTCCCGAAGGACCTCCTCGTCGTCCTGGACTCGGGGATCTCCACCGGCTGCGTCGTGGCGATCGTCCTCAACCTGGCCTTCAACCACCTCGGCCGCAAACCCGGACCGGAGGAGGCGGGGACCGCCCCCGGCGGACACGACCCGGTCAAGGCGATGGAGGTCGCCGCCCACTGACGTAGCGTCAAGGACGCGTGGCGCGTACGGGGGTTGGCCGTGCGCGCCACAGGCGGCTCAGTCGATGTGGTAGCGGTCGCCGGGGCTGCCGGCCGGACCCATGATCTGACCGGGAGCCGGGCCCTGTCCGGAGGGGCTCGGCACCACCGCTGACAGAACGGCCGTCTGGCGGCGGTGCGCCTCGGAGCCTGCGGATGGCGGCCGTCATGCCGTTGTCAGGGTGATGCCCAGGGCCAGGAGGGCGGCCACCTTTGTCACTTCGAAGGCCACGTAGTAGACGTGGCCGCGGGAGCGGGGGAGGTCTTCGCCTGCCAGGACGCGGTCCGACCTTCGGTTCAAGGGGCGGCGGACCGCTGCCAGTTGGACGGTGAGCAGGAGTGCCACGGCGGCGGTGAGGGCGATCACCGGGGTGGGCGGGTCGCCCAGGGCGATCGTTACGGCGATGGCGGCGGTCAGGGCGATCTCGGCGCGGTTCAGTGCGCGGAAGACCATGCGGCCGATGCCCAGTCCGATGGGGATGGTCACTCCGGGGGCGCGGAACTTCAGCGGTGCCTCCAGGAAGGAGATCGCCAGCACCATCCCGAGCCATAGGAAGGTCAGGGCACCCGCGATCGCGGCCGACGTGGCGTTCATGGAAACGCGCCTCTCCTCTGCGTCCGGACTACGTCTCGTTTCTACGAACGGTACAGGTAATAAAGAGAGCCGTTCCGGACGGGGTGGCCACCTGCTGCGCACTTTCGCCAGTTTTTACGATGCCACATGTAATAATTCCGTGCAGCACGGACCGTGCTCAGTCCGACGACGAAGGAGTGCCACCCATGTCACCTGCCGCAGAGGTCTTCATCCAGGCGACCGGCACGGACCCGGACGTGCAGGCGCAAGGTGTCGTCGAGCACGCCCAGGGGCAGTTGCTGGAGCGGCTCGAAGCGGTGGACGCGTCGCAGGCGGAGTCCGCCGCCCCGCTCGTCGAGCAGCTGCGCCGCTATCTGACGGCCGCCGATCTGTCGCTGTACGCGGCGGCGTCCGGCGCGGCCGGGACCCGGCTGGCCGTCCGCGCGCTGCGGGCCCAGGTCGCGGTGGTCCGGGAGCAGCTCGACGCGCTGGCCTCCGCAGGCGACGGGACCGGGCGCGAGCGCGCCCTCCGTACGCTCGGCGGCGGGCTCGCGGTGCTCCTGGGCGCCGAGCGCGACGTACTGCTGCCCGCGCTCCGGACCCTGCCGGGCGTCGATCTGCCCGCGCTCGCCGAGGACTTCACCACCGTCCTGGAGGGCGGCCGGCCAGCGGACTCGGCGGTCATCGACGTCCGCGAGATCCCGCACGGCCGCCGCCACCCCCGCATCTTCACCCGCTTCGCCCGACTCGCGGACGGGGAGTCCTTCGTCCTGGTCAACAACCACGACCCCAAGCCGCTGCACCGGGAGTTCGAGGCCACCCACCCCGACGCGTTCACCTGGGAGTACGTCGAGTCCGGGCCCGAGCAGTGGCAGGTCCGCATCACGCGGGTGGCCGCGAGTGCCTGAGCCCCGGCCGCACGACCCGGCCCACGAGCCCGCCCCCGCCGCCCGGCTCCTCTGCGACGTACACGCCCCCGCCCGCACCCCCGACGCCTCCGGTGTGCTGTGGAAGCCGGCCGAGTCCGGGCGGCAGCTCGACGCCAACCTGGTCCGGCTGCCGGCCGGGGAGCGCATCGGCAGCCACGCCGAGTCCGACCTCGACGTCCTGGTCCTGGTCGTCGGCGGTGAGGGCACGATGCACACGCCGCAGGGGGATCTGTCCCTCGCGGAGGGGGCGCTCGTATGGCTGCCGCACGGTTCGACGCGGAGCATCACGGCGGGGCCCGAGGGCCTCACCTATATCACCGTGCACCGCCGCCGGCCGGGCATGCAGATCCGTCCCCACCCCGAGTCGGCCCTGGCGTCGGCGCACGCCGGGGCCGGGCGGCGGTCATGATCGACCAGGCCCTGGAGACGCTCCGGGCGAACCGGGGCGCGCAATTCGTGAACCTCGCCTGGCTCGCCGGTGAGCTGCGGTACTTCGTCGACCTGAACCCCGACTTCGAGGTCCCGGTGGACCGGCTCACCACCTGGCTGGCCCGGCTCGACGACCTCGATGACGACGAGTGACGACCTCGTTTCTCCGGCACACGCTGGGTAAAATTGACCGAATGAGTGAGTCGATGTTCCGCGATCCGGCCGGGAGCGGCTCCGGCGCCGTGGGCGAGAGCCGGGGCCATGTCCTGGGCGTCCTGCGTTCCGCACCCGGTCCCGTGGGGGTGCGGGAGATCGCCGAGAGCACCGGGCTGCACTCCAACACCGTACGTTTCCACCTGGACACCCTCGTCGGCGAAGGGCTCGCCGAGCGCGACAGCGAGGCGCTCGGCCGGCCCGGCCGGCCCCGGGCCGTGTACCGGGCCACCGCGACCCGGACCACCGCGGACCGCCGCAGCTACCAACTGCTCGCGCACATGCTGACGGGCCTGGCGGCGGAGAGCCTGGAGCAGCCCGCGCAGGCCGCCGCCAGCACGGGTGAGGCGTGGGGCCGCTATCTCGCCGACACTCCCTCCCCCGCGCAGCGGCTCACAGCCGAAGAGGCGATCGGCCGGCTGACGCGCGTGCTCGACGAGGCCGGGTTCGCACCCGGCCCCGTGGAGGGGAGCGAGCCGGACGCCGTCGTCCCGCTGCGCCACTGCCCGTTCCTGGAGATCGCGCGGGAGCACCGGGACATCGTGTGCTCCTTGCATCTCGGCCTCATGCGGGGGGCCCTGGAAGAGGTACGCGCGCCGCTCCGGGTCGACCGTCTGGAGCCGTTCGTCGGCCCCTCCCTGTGCCTCGCCCATCTGGCGCCCTCGGACGAACGGCCGCTGGACGGCGCCGCCTGACGACGATCGTGCCCGGCAGGCTGGCGCCGCCCGTCGCCTGCGCGCCACGGGCGGCTCAGTCGATGTGGTAGCGGTCTCCGTACACCTTCCAGTCCAGCGGCGGGTCCAGCTCCAGGTTGCCCCGCTGCAGGAACACCCGCTGCGCGGTCTCCACCCGGCTGGTGTCGCTGTGCGAGGGCTCCTCGCGGATCGCGGCGGCCCGGGCGTCGAGGAACGCGTCGACGTACGCGCGCTCGTCACCGCCCTGCGCGGGCGGCCGGGCGTCGGCGAGCGCCCGGTTGCGGATGGTACGGAAACCGGTGCTGCCGTCGGCGTCGGCCTCCCCGTGCATCACGTACGCGTCGTAGTAGACGAACTGGCCCAGCGTCCCGAGCCCGTCCTCCTTCGCGCGGCGGACCGCCGGATCGAAGTACGAGTCGTCCCGCTCGGCGTCCTGCGCCTCCCGGAACCTCGCGTCGCCGGCCGCCTCGGCCCAGGCCCGGGTGAACGGCCCGCCGAGCCCGGTGTGCGCGTCGCTGCCCTTCACCTCCCGCAGCGCGGGCAGGAAGCGCTCCAGCGCGTTGCCGGGCCGGGACCTCGCGTACCGCTCGACGACGCGGAGCATGTCGCCGGTCCCCGAGCAGAAGCCGATGATGCCGCCGGTGTAGCCGCGCCCGTCCCCGATGTCCTCGATGTACTTGTACTGCGCCTTCCAGTCCAGCGTCGAGTTCTCCGCGCTGGAGACCAGCTGCATGGCGATGTCCTTCTTCGCCGGGGCGGCGAGCCCGTCCCCCGAGCCCTTGCCGGCGGAACCCCCCGCCTGGGCGCAGCCGGTGAGGGTGGTGGCGGACATGAGGAGGGCGACGAGCGGGGTGACCAGGGAACGCGCGGAGAGCTTCACCGTTCCAGCCTGCCAGGCCGGAGGCGTGGCACCGGCGCATTCGGCGGTAGCGTCGGGGGCATGGATGATCAGTCTGTGGTGGATGTCGGCGACGTGCGGTTGGCGTACCGGAGCTGGGGTGACCCGTTCGGGTCGCCCGTCGTACTGCTGCACGACCTCGGCGCGAGCGCGGCGAGCTGGGAAGCGGCCGGGCGCCTGCTGGGGCAGGAGTGGCGGGTGTACGGAATCGACCTGCGCGGCCACGGCGAGAGCGACTGGCCAGACGAGTACGACCTGGAGCTGATGCGCGACGACGTGCTCGGGTTCCTGGACGAGTGCGAGCTGGACCGGGCGGGCGTGGTCGGCCACGGCATGGGCGGCGTCGTCGCCCACCTCCTCGCGCAGGAGCACCCGGACCGGGTGGAGCGGCTGGTGCTCGTGGAGACCCCGGCGCCGTTCCCCGGAGCGGCGGGCCCGGCCCTCACCCCGGACGGGCCGGCCGACTACGACGAGGCGGTGCTCGCGTCGGTCAACACCGAGCTGGCGGACCCCGATCCCGCGTGGGCGGAGGGCCTCGGGGAGATCGTCGCGCCCACGCTGATCCTGGCCGGCGGGCCCGCCAGCACGATGCCGCAGGGCCGGCTCCAGGACATGGCGTCGCTGATCCCGGACTGCCACCTCGTCACGATGGGCGGCGGCCACCGGTTGCACGAGGCGGACCCGGAGCAGACGGCTCAGCGGATCACGGAGTTCTTCACGAGCTGAGGCGCGGGGCGCGTGGGCGCCCCAGCCCGCCCCCCGGGCCCGCGTCTCAGCCCTCCGGCCGCCAGTCCGGCCGGCGGCCGCCCCGGGCGACGGCGCGGTCCAGCAGCGGCGCGTCCTCCGGGACCGGGACCGGCGGGCCGAACGGCGAGGTGGCGGGCGGGTTGTCGCCCAGCTCGGCCAGGAGCGCGAGCGAGCTGCGCAGATGGGCGTCCTCGGCGTCGAACGGCTGCCCGGTCGCCTTCGCCAGGTCCCAGCCGTGCAGCACCAGCTCGTTCAGCGCGACCATCCCCGCCACCTGTGCCGGCAGATCCACGCTGCCCGCCCTGGTCATGCCTTCCCAGGCATCCGGGGAGCGCCAGGCGGCCACCATCTCGTCGAGCGCGGCGGGCAGCGTGGTGCGCCAGCCCGGCTCCAGGACACCGGACTCCACGGAGGGGGCGCTGTCGGTGGTCGCTCCCAGGTCCTTGCGGGCGGCGTCGCGGAAGGCGACGGCCAAACCCTCGACATGGGCGAGCAGGGCGCCCACGGTCACCCCGGGGCACGGGGTCGCGGCCCCCAGCGTGGCGTCGTCGACGGCGTCGAGCTGCGCGGTGATCCGGCGGGCGGCGGGCTCCAGGTCCAGCTGTTGCGTATCCATACCCGTGCAGACTGCCGGACCGCCCGGGACTCATCGCTCAGCGCACCACGTGTCCCCGCAGAACGATCCGCCGGGGGTGGTCCAACGCCGCCGGATCGGCGGTCGGGTCGGTGTCGTACGCGACGAGGTCGGCGGGTGCCCCGTCCACCAGGCCGGGCAGGCCGAGCCAGGAGCGGGCCGTCCAGGACGCCGCGCCGAGCGCCGCCCCGGCCGGCAGTCCGGCCCGCGCCAGCCATGCCGCCTCGCTCGCGACGGTCCCGCAGGGGAACGAGTCGGTGCCGGCCAGCACCGTGACGCCCGCTTCGTGGGCGGCCCGGACGTTGCCGAACATGGTCTCCCAGCCGGCCAGCCACAGATCGCGGCGCGCACTCGGCTCCCGCGCGCGCATCGCGTCCACTCCCCGGCCGAACGCGGCCAGCGTCGGCACGAACGCCGTGCCCTGCGCCGCCATCCGGTCCAGCAGCGCGGGGTCCAGATGCATGCCGTGCTCCAGGCTGTCCGCGCCCGCGAGCACCGCGTTCCGCGTGCCCTCGGCGGTCTGGCAGTGCACCGCGATCCTGCCGCCCGCCGCGTGGACGGCGGTCACCACCTCGGTGAGGAGCGCGAGCGGCACCGGGGGTTCGTCCATTCGCCAGTCCCCGACGACCTTGCACCAGCCGGAGGAGGCCGCCGACTCCTCCAGGGCGGCCCGGACGAGGTCCGCCTCGCTCACGTCCCGTCCGAAGCCGGGGAAGAACCGGCCTGGGGTGGCCAGCCACCGGCCCGCCGAGGTGACCCGGGGGAGTTCCCGGTCCTCGTCGACCCAGGCCGGCATCCGCGCGGCCGTGCCGGGTGTGCGGACGGCCAGCACCCCGGCGTCCCGGTGCGCGCGCAACTGCTCGCGCAGCAGCTCCTCGTCGAACGGCTTGCTCGTGTCGGTGGCCCCGGGATGGGTGTGTACATCGACGAGCCCGGGGAGCAGCCAGCCGCCGTTGACGACGGTCTCGGCGTGCCGGCCCGGGAAACCGCCCGGCGGCTCGCCCTCCCGCAGGACCTCGCCCTCGATCCAGAACGCCCGCTCCTCGCGTTCCGGCAGCACCACACCTCGTACGCACAGCATCCGCCGACGGTACGTCAGCCGCCCCGCGTGATCAGGGCCCGGGGCACACCGGCACAATGCGGAAGGTTCCGCTCCGTCCTCTTGTCGGCGACCCCCACCGCATGCGATACAGGTCTGGACCATTGCTCCCGGATGGAAGGCAAGACCGTGCGATCCCCCCACACGCATGCCGCGTTGGCCTGTTCCGCCGCCCTGCTCCTCGCCGCTTTCACCACCGCCTGCGGCTCGGAGGCCGAGGCGGACACCAGGAAGCCCACCGCGCCGCACGGGGTGACCGCGCAGGCGAGCAGCGCCACCTCCGCGCACGTCATGTGGGAGGCGGCCACCGACGACAAGGCCGTCACCGGCTACGACGTCTACCGCCAGGGCAAGAAGGTCAAGTCCGTCACCGCGCAACGGGTGATGATCGACGTCGACGGGCTCACCGCGTCCACCGCGTACACCTTCACCGTCCGTGCCCGTGACGCGGCCGGCAACCTCTCCGCGCCGAGCGCCGCAGCCTCCGTCACCACGCCCGCCCCGACCCCCGCCGACCACGAGGCGCCGACCCGGCCGGTGAAGCTGCGGGGCAAGGCCGACGGCAGCCGGGCCGCGACCCTGTCCTGGGGCGGCTCCACGGACGACGTCGGCGTCACCGCGTACGACATCTACCAGGAGGACTCGCGCATCCACAGCGTGCCCGGTACGCAGACCACCGCGCGGCTGACCGGACTCCGCCCCGGCACCGTCTACACCTTCACGGTCCGCGCACGGGACGCGGCCGACACCTCCTCGCCCGACAGCAACAGTCTCGACGTCACCACCGCTTCGGCCCCCGGCGCCCCCGCCTCCACCGCCCCCACCGACCTGCGGATCACCAGTGAGGCGGACGGCAAGGAGTACGCCGTCGACCTGGACTGGAAGCAGCCGGAGACGGGCGGCAAGATCCCCGCGTACCAGCTCTACATGAACGGCCGGCTGACCACCACGATCGTCTGGGGAGGCGAGCCGCCCGCCGGCCGGGCGCACTACCGGCTCACCGTCACCGACCCGCGCGGCACCCGCTACTCGATGAAGATCCGGGCGAAGCTGCCGGACGGCAAGTGGGGCGACTTCTCGGCCGTACGCACGGTGGTGCTCGAGGACTGAGGCGCCCGCCGGGGCCGGCCGGGGCCCCGGACCGTCTCGATTCACGTCTCAAGTGGTCTGTACCTATTGACGACTTGGTCCAGACCAATTACCTTCCCGTGTGCTCCATGGCACGACATCCGCACCTCCCCGAGGACCGCCTCACCGGTCCCTGCCGTAAGGGAGAACCATGTTCGAGCACCTGACACTCAGACGGAGAACGGCGACCGCGCTGCTCGCCGTCCTCGGCCTCCTCCTCACGCTCCTGTCCCTGCAGGCCGTCCCCGCCCACGCGGCCGGCAAGCTCACGGCCACCTTCACCACCGCCGACAACGGCCCCTGGTGGAAGGGCACCTACGTCCTGCGCAACGACACGGACACCGCCGTCACCGGCTGGAGCCTGGAGTTCGACCTGCCCGCCGGGGTCGCCATCAGCTCCTCGTACAACGGCACCGTCACCACCCAGGGCAGCCACATCACCGCGGTCAACGCCCACTACAACGGCACGGTCGCCGCGCACAGCACCACCGAGCCGTACAGCTTCTGGTTCGTCGCCACCGGCCCGATCAAGGTGCCGACCGGCTGCCGGATCAACGGCGACAAGTGCGACGGCTCCGCCGACGCGCCGCCGGGCGTGCCCGGCGGGCTGAAGCAGACCGACGTCACCGCCCGCACCGCGTCGCTGTCCTGGACGGCCGCCACCGCGGGCGACTTCCCCGTGGCCTCGTACGACATCCTCGCGGGCGGCAATGTCGTCGGCTCCGCCACCGCGGCCACCTCCGCGACGGTCACCGGCCTGACCCCGGCGACCGCGTACGCCTTCACCGTCCGGGCCAAGGACACCCGGGGCAACGTCTCCGCCGAGAGCGCCCCGCTGACCGTCACGACCGTCGACCCGGCCACCGACACCTCCGCCCCGACCGCCCCCGGCGCCCTGCACGCCACCGCCACCGACTCCTCGTCCGTGACGCTCGCCTGGACCGCGTCGACGGACAACCAGCGCGTCGCCGCCTACGACATCTACCGCGGTTCCGCCCTCGCCACCACGGTCTCCGGCACCACGGCCACCGCCACCGTCGGGGGCCTCTCGCCCTCCACCTCGTACACCTTCACCGTGAAGGCCAGGGACCCCGCCGACAACGCCTCGCCGTCGAGCAACGCCCTCACCGTGAAGACCGACGACATCGTCGGCGCCGGCAACTACGCGAAGGTCGGCTACTTCGTCCAGTGGGGCATCTACGGCCGCCAGTACTTCGTCAAGAACCTGGAGACCTCCGGCGCCGCCGGCAAGCTCGACATCGTCAACTACGCCTTCGCCAACATCGACCCCAACAACCTCACCTGCCTCAACGGCGTCACCAAGGGCACGACCGCTGACCCCCAGGACCCCGAACAGGGCACCGGCGCGGGTGACGCGGACGCCGACTACGCCCGCCCGTTCAGCGCCGCCCAGTCCGTGGACGGCGTCGCGGACGACGGCTGGGGCAAGCTGCGGGGCAACTTCAACCAGCTCAAGAAGCTGAAGAAGCTGCACCCCGACCTCAAGATCGTGGTCTCGCTCGGCGGCTGGACCTACTCCAAGTACTTCTCCGACGTCGCCGCCACCGACGCCGCACGCAAGAAGTTCGTCTCCTCCTGCATCGACATGTACATCAAGGGCAACCTGCCCGAGTACAACGGTGCGGGCGGCCCGGGCAGCGCGGCCGGCATCTTCGACGGCTTCGACATCGACTGGGAGTGGCCGGGCACCGGCACCGGACACCCCGGCAACCACTACTCGCCCGACGACAAGGACAACCTGACCCTGCTGCTCGCCGAGTTCCGCAAGCAGCTCGACGCGCTGGGCGGCGGCCACCGCCTCCTCACCGCCTTCACCCCCGCCGACCCGCAGAAGATCGACGAGGGCTGGGACCTGTCCAAGGTCTTCGACTCCCTCGACGTCGCCAACGTCCAGGGATACGACTTCCACGGCTCCGGCAGCGACAACTCCTGGGAACCGAACCGCACCGGCCACCAGGCCAACCTCTACAACGACACCCAGGACCCGTACGGCTTCCACTTCAGCGCGGACAGCGCCGTCAAGGCGTACACCGACGCGGGAGTCGAACCCCGCAAGCTGACCCTCGGCATCCCCTTCTACGGACGGGGCTGGCAGGGCGTCACCGACGGCGGCGTCGCGGACGAGTGGCAGCCGGCCGGCGGGGCGGCCCCCGGGCAGTTCGCCGAGGAGGCCGGCACCCGGGGCTACTCGAACCTCATCGGCGCCTATCCGACGATGACGGTCCATCACGACGAACAGTCCATCTCCACGTACGGCTACACCGGAAGCCAGTGGTGGTCCTTCGACGACACCTGGTCCATCGGCAAGAAGACCGACTACGTGAAGGACAAGGGCCTGCTCGGCGTCATGGTCTGGGAGATGTCGGGCGACACCACCCAGGGCACGCTGATGGGCGCCCTGGACAACGGACTGAAGTAGTCCGTACACCCTGAATTCTCTCAAATCGAGACTTACCGCCCATAGCGGTAGGCTGGTCGCGGCGGTGCCCTCGGTGGCACCGCCGTGCCTCACAACCGGATCCGGTACGGGTCCGGCCCCAGCCGTTCGATGCGCGGGAGGAAACATGACCAGCCCCGAGCAGGACCCGAACCAGCAGGAAGGCCCCGCGGACGGCGGTGCGGCGGGTACGCCGGGCGTCCACGACGGCGGTGCGGACGGTGGGGCGGAAGGCCCCGCGGACGGCGGTGCGGCGGGTACGCCGGGCGTCCACGACGGCGGTGCGGACGGTGGGGCGGAAGGCCCCGCGGACGGCGGTGCTGCGGGCACGCCGGGTGTCCACGACGGCGGTGCGGACGGTGGCGCCGAGGGTCCGGCGGACGGTGGCGCGGCGGGTACGCCCGGTGTCCACGACGGCGGTGCCGACGGCGGCGCGGACCGTTCTTGAGCACGTCCCCGGCCGGCATCCAGGACCCCCGGGCCGCGACGGCGGCCCCCGGGGTCCTGGAGTCACGTCTGACGCCCGGCACCGGCCGGGAGACGTTCGCCCGTGACATCTGGGCCCGCACGGCCCTGCTCACCCGCCGGGCCGGCGACTTCTCCGACCTCTTCTCGGCCGCAGCCGTCGACGAACTCGTCTCGCGGCGCGGCCTGCGTACGCCGTTCCTCCGCGTCGCCAAGAACGGCGCCACGCTCCCCGACGCCTCGTTCACCTCGCCCGCCGGGGTGGGCGCCACCATCGGCGACCAGGCCGACGACACCGCCCTGTGGCGGGAGTTCGCCGACGGCGCCACCCTCGTCCTGCAGGCCCTCCAGCGCACCTGGGCCCCCGTCGGCGACCTCACCGCCGCGCTCGCCGCCGAGCTGGGCCACCCGGTGCAGGCCAACGCGTACGTCACCCCGCCACAGAACCGCGGGTTCGACGCCCACTACGACGTCCACGACGTCTTCGTGCTCCAGATCGAGGGCACCAAGCGCTGGATCGTCCACCCGCCCGTGCACCCCGACCCCCTGCGCGACCAGCCCTGGACCGACCACCGCGGGGCCGTCGCCGAGGCCGCCGGGGGCGAGCCCTACCTCGACACGGTGCTCGAACCGGGCGACGTCCTCTACCTGCCGCGCGGCTGGCTGCACGCCGCCGAGGCGCAGGGCGAGGTCTCGGTCCACCTGACGCTCGGCGTGCACGCCTGGACCCGGTACGCCCTGGCCGAACAGCTCATGCGCTCCGCGCTCGCGGAACTGCGCGACGACCCGTGGATGCGCGGCTCCCTGCCGCTCGGCGTGACCGGCCCGGACGACGAGGCCGCCCCGGTCCGCGAACGCCTCCGCGCCGCCCTCGCCGAGGCCGATCCCGCCCCGCACTTCCACCGCACCCGGCGCGCCCAGTCCCGCCCCGCCCCGCTCGGCCCGCTCGCCCAGCTGGCCGCGGTGGACGGACTGGTCCCCGGCACCCCGGTCCGGCTCAGAGGTGCGCTGGAGGCCCGCCTCGAAGGCTGCCGCCTGGTGACCCGGGTGGGCTGGCTCGACTTCCCGGACGCCGACCTGCCGGCCCTGGACCGCCTGCTCGCCGGCGAGGTGCGCACCGCCGGCGACCTCGGCCTCGCCCGCGCGGGAAGGCTGCTGCGCGCCGGCGTCCTCGTCCCGGCCCCTCAGTGAGCGCGGAACGCTTCTTCTGCGCCGACGCCGCCCGGGCCCGCGGCGACGCCCTCCCGGGCACGGCCCCGTACGGGCTCGTCTGGGTCCTCCTCGAACACCACGCACCCTGGCCCGCCAACGGCTACGACGGCCTCCCGCTCGACCCCGTCGCCCAGTCCCTCCTCTTCGAGGCGGCCCGGGCGGTCCGGGCCCGCATCCTCCTGATCCGACGCCACGGCCGCCGCGCCCCGCGGCCGGGCCCCCGCCGCTGGGCCGTACTCCGGTACGACGCCACGGGCGCCCACCGTCAGCAGTGGGGGACCTGGGAACGCGACGAGGACCTGGCCCGCATCGCCGACGTGCTCGAAGCGCCCGGGGAGCCGGGGGAGACGGGCCACCCGCCCGTCGTCCTCGTCTGCACCCACGGCCGGCACGACACGTGCTGCGCCGTGCGCGGACGCCCGGTGGCCGGCGCGCTGAGCGAGCGGTGGCCCGACCTGGTGTGGGAGTGCACGCACGTGGGCGGCGACCGCTTCGCCGCCAACGTGCTCGTCGCCCCCGACGGCGTCTACTACGGCGGCCTGGACGCCGCCTCGTCCGTCACGGTGGTCGACCAGCACCTCGCGGGCCGCGTCCACGCCGCCCACCTGCGCGGCTACACCGACCTCTTCCCCGCCCAGCAGGCCGCCGTCGCCGCCGTACTGGCCCGCTACGGCCCGGCCGCCCGCCACGCCTACACGGTCGCCGGCACCACCCGAGCCGGCCCCCACTGGCTGATCCGCCTCACCGGCCCCGCCCCGAGCACCACCCCGTACGACGTGGAAGTCACCGCCCACCGCACCCCGCCCCGCCAACTGACCTGCAACGGCCTGGCCACGAGCGCGGCGATGCTCCACGAGGTCACGCGCGTGGAGCGTGGCCGCGTACATCACGATTGACTGTGGCCGGCCGCCAGGCGGGTGGCCAAGCCCCTGAACGGGAATCCATGTCCCTGCCGGACATGTTGGAAGCGCGCACCAGCCCGGGGTGAGGTAGTCCGAGAGCGGATGCCCGGAGGCGTCCCGCCACGCCTCCGGACCGCTCACTCCGTAGCAGATGACGAGCGAGGCGGCGGCGGAGACGGAGTTGCACTCGATGTCCCGGGCCGCCACCCGATACCCGGCTTCCCTCGGCGGGCGCATCGACGAGGGAGCCGTCGGGCACGGAGTGCGGTCCGCTGCCGGCGCGTGTGGTCGCTCAGGCCGTGCCATTCGGTGGCGCTGACGGATGACCCCTGACGTACCAGGAATCCGAGGGAGCTGTTGTTCCCGCATTCGGTGCACAGGCATCCGTGCGCGGTGGGACCGTCGCCGGGAAGCCCGAGGCGGAACTCGGGGTAGTCCCGGTGCTTCATGGAGGGGGGCCTTCCGCGCGGCGGGGGCGGGCTTGCGAGGAGGTATCTGTTGACCCTGTAAACAAGTCGCCTGGCTCATAGGATCGCCCACATGGAGATGATTCTTCACGTCCTGAGGATGTCCGGGGGATGCCCCGATTTCGCGGTGTCATCGCGCGCATCGGCGATAATGAGGACATGAACGTTCCGCCCGCAACCTCCCGAGCCGAGACACTGCGTGACCGGTACCGCCGTCGGCTGCCCAATCGCCTGGAGGAGCTCGACGGTCCTGTTCACGGGGCTGTCGACCTGCCACTTCACATCGTCTGGTCCGGCCGCAGCACCTACAGCCTGGACCGCCCCAAGTCGTGCATGACTCTGTACCGGACCGTCCTGGCGGAGGGCATGCGTGAGGATCTGGCCGCTTTCCTGAACCGACGGCTGTTGCTGGAGCAGTGGCCGGTACTGCGCAGGCTGATCAGCCCGCATCTGCGTGATGCGTGGGAAGACGCCTTTCCGGAGCTGGTCCGGCCCACTCCGTCGGCGGGAACGGCTGCATGAAGCTGCCCCTCCTGCACGAGAGGCTCCTCGCGGACATCATCGATCTCGGGTCCCTGTACCCTCTGGTGCTTACCGGCGGATAGGCCGTGCAGGCGCACGGTCTGGTGGAGCGATTCAGTCGTGGAGTGACCCCCGAAATTCCGACACCTGGACGCTGGATGTTTCGTCATCCAGGGGAAGTGATCCAAGGTGGTGAAGCGGAAGAGCTACCCCGAAGAGTTCAAGCGGGACGCTGTGGACCTGACCTGGTGCGTTCCTCGCCGGACCGTTCCCTCACCGATATCGGTCAGGGCCTGGGTATCCATCTGGAGACCTTGCGCAAGTGGGTTCGGGAGGACCGGACCCGCGCCCAGGCAGCGGGCGGCGGGGGTGACGCCGGCGTGACCCCTGACGCGAGGGAAGAGCTCAGGCGCTTGCGGCGGGAGAACGCCCGGCTGAAGGAGGACAACGAGATCCTGCGGAAAGCCGCCGCCTATTTCGCGCGGGAGACGACACGGTGATCCGCTTCCGTTTCGTCGACGAGCACAGAGGCGCCCACAGGGTGAAGCGGATGTGTGATGTTCTGGGCTGGGGCCGCTCCGGCTACTACGCCTGGCGCCAGAACAAGGAGGCGCGGCAGGAGAAGGTCGATGAGGAGGAGGTCCTGGCCTGCCGAATCCGGGAGATCCACACGGATTCCCGGGGAGCTTACGGGGCCCTGCGGATCACCTGGAAACTCTGGGACCAGGGGCACGTGGTGAACCGCAAGCGCGTCGCACGGATCATGCGGGAGCGTGAAATCGTCGGGATATCGCGACGGAAGTCGCGGTCGCTGACGCGACAGGGCCGCACGGCGCCGCCGGCGCCGGATCTGATCCTGCGGGACTTCACCGCGCCGCTGCCGGGTCTGGAATTCGTCGGGGACATCACCTGCCTGCCGACGGCTGAGGGATGGCTGTATCTGGCGACGGTGATCGATCTGTGCACGCGGGAGGTTGCGGGCTGGTCGATGGCCGACCGCATGCGCACCGAACTGGTTGCGGACGCCATCCGGATGGCCCATGCGGGTGGACACACGTCAGGAAACGCGATCTTTCACTCCGATCGCGGATCCCAATACACGTCCTACCAATTCCGTTGTGTACTAGGTGAGTTGGACATTCGACAGAGCGCCGGGGGCACCGGTTCGTGCTTCGACAACGCTGCCGCGGAGAGCTTTTTCGCCGTCCTGAAAGCAGAGATCGGGACGACCGTCCGGGAAACCCGGGCGCAGGCTCGGCAGGACGTTTTCCGGTGGATCGCCGAACATTACAACCGGGAGCGGATCCACTCGGCCATCGGCTACATCACGCCGTACCAGGCGAGGATCCGCTGCCATCAACGACTGGACCTCGCGGCATAAAACGGAAGTGTCGGGACCTGAGGGGTCACTTCATCTGGTTCAAGTCCAGCTACAGCGGCAGCCAGGGTGACAGCTGCGTGGAGGTCGCGGTCGCCGAACAGGCCGTTCATGTGCGGGACTCCAAGGACCTCGCCCTCCCGCCCTTCGCTGTGGGGCGCAAGGGCTGGGACGAGTTCGTCAGGTTCGCGGCGGGAGCTTGATCGGTGTGGGCCCGTCTCCGGTGGTGGAGGCGGGCCCCGGGCGTGGGCGGAGTTTCGCCCGCCGGCGATAAACGGACTGCGTCCCGCCCGCGGTCTCATCCGTCTCGGCCAGGACAGCGACGAGGACTGTGTGCGTATCGCCCGGGCGCGCTCCGCGTTGACCGACCGGGAGGGCACCTGCTCATGGTCATGTCGGCCTCCGTGGCAACAGTGCGCCGCATGGCCCAGGTCGCCAGGGAGGGGCTGGGCAGCGGCGCACTGGAGCCGGGGGAGGGGACCAGTCAGCGCAGCCGCTAGTCAGCGCAGCCGTTCGTACGCCGGGAGGGTCAGGAAGTCCGCGTAGTCCTGGTCCAGGGAGACCTGGAGGAGGAGGTCGTGGGCCTCCTGCCACTGGCCGGCGGCGAAGGCCTCCTCGCCGGTCTCCTCGCGGATCGCGGCCAGTTCCTCGGCGGCGACCTTGCGGGCCAGGTCCGCCGTGGCGTGCTCGCCGTTCTCGAAGACCACGTCCGCGTTGATCCACTGCCAGATCTGCGAGCGGGAGATCTCGGCGGTGGCCGCGTCCTCCATCAGGTTGAAGATGGCGACCGCGCCCATGCCGCGCAGCCAGGCCTCGATGTAGCGGATGCCGACGGCGACGGCGTTGCGCAGGCCCTCGTACGTGGGCTTGGCGTGCAGGGTGTCGATGGCGATGAGGTCGCCGGGGGCCACCGAGACGTCCTCGCGCAGGCGCTCCTTCTGGTTCGGCTTCTCGCCGAGGACCGCGTTGAAGGAGGCCATGGCGATCGGGACGAGGTCGGGGTGGGCGACCCAGGAGCCGTCGAAGCCGTCGTTCGCCTCGCGGTCCTTGTCGGCCTTGACCTTCTCGAACGCGACCTTGTTGACCTCGGCGTCGCGGCGGGACGGGATGAAGGCCGCCATGCCGCCGATCGCGTGGGCGCCGCGCTTGTGGCAGGTGCGGACGAGGAGTTCGGTGTACGCCCGCATGAACGGGGCGGTCATCGTCACCGCGTTGCGGTCCGGCAGGACGAACTTGGCGCCGCCGTCACGGAAGTTCTTGACGATGGAGAAGAGGTAGTCCCAGCGGCCCGCGTTCAGCCCGGAGGCGTGGTCGCGCAGCTCGTAGAGGATCTCCTCCATCTCGTACGCGGCGGTGATCGTCTCGATCAGGACCGTCGCGCGGACGGTGCCCTGGGGGATGCCCAGCTCGTCCTGGGCGAAGACGAAGATGTCGTTCCAGAGGCGGGCCTCCAGGTGCGACTCCGTCTTCGGCAGGTAGAAGTACGGGCCCTTGCCGAGGTCGATCAGGCGCTGGGCGTTGTGGAAGAAGTAGAGGCCGAAGTCGACCAGCGCGCCGGGCACGGGGGTGCCGTCGAGCTGGAGGTGGCGCTCGTCCAGGTGCCAGCCGCGGGGGCGGGTGACGACGGTCGCCAGCTCGTCGGCCGGCTTCAGCGCGTACGACTTGCCGGACTTCGGGTCGGTGAAGTCGATGGAGCGGTTGTACGCGTCCATCAGGTTGAGCTGGCCGAGGACGACGTTCTCCCAGGTGGGGGCGGAGGCGTCCTCGAAGTCGGCGAGCCAGACCTTCGCGCCCGAGTTCAGGGCGTTGATGGTCATCTTGCGGTCGGTCGGACCGGTGATCTCCACCCGGCGGTCGTTCAGCGCGGCCGGGGCCGGTGCGACCTTCCAGGAGTCGTCCGCACGGATCGCCGCGGTCTCCGGCAGGAAGTCCAGCGTGGAGGTGCGGGCGATCTCGGCACGGCGCTCACCGCGGCGGGCGAGCAGCTCGTCGCGCCGGGGTGTGAACCGGCGGTGCAGCTCGGCCACGAACGCGAGGGCCGCGGGGGTGAGGACCTCGTCCTGCCGGGGCAGGGGCTCGGCATCGACGATGGCCAGCGAGGACGGCGCTGGTGCGGACATGAGCTGTCACTCCTTCAGCGGGCGGTGCGGACGGCGTCACGGCCGTCGGGCCGCCCGATTCGGCACGGCGTGCCAGGGCTCCGGGATACGGCTGTGGCCGCCGTCTGAGGTGCAGAGGGCTTCTGATCAGTGGATAGTAGTTTCCTCATGGTGGAAGTTCAATGGTTTGTTGATGTCGAGATTCTTCGGGTCGACACAACCGCCTGTGTGCTGGCGCAGCGTGCCAGGGCCCTCACTCCAGGTGCGAGAGGTCCGCCGGAGTGTCGATGTCGTACGCCTGTGCCACATCGCCGCACTCCACGAGCGTCAGCGCCTCCCGGTGGGCCCGCAGATACGCCCGCGCCCCTTGGTCGCCCACCGCGCCCGCCGCGATGTCCGCCCACAGGTCCGCCCCGAACAGCACCGGATGGCCGCGTTCCCCCGCGTACGAGGCCGCCACCAGGCTCGTCCGGTCCCGGTACGCCGCGAGCACCCGGGCCACCGCCCGCGCGTCGATGCCCGGCTGGTCGACCAGCAGCACGAGCGCCGCGTCCGACCCCGTGTCCGCGAGGGCCCCGAGCCCCGCGCGCAGTGAGGAGCCCATGCCCTCGGTCCACTCCGGGTTGACGCTCACCGCGCACCCGTCCAGATCCGCCCGCGCCCGCACCTCGTCGGCCGCCGCGCCGAGCACCACGTGGACCGGCCCGCAGCCGCCCTCGCGCAGGGTGCGCACCGCGTGCTCCACGAGCGGCCGGCCGCGGTGTTCCAGCAGGGCTTTCGGGCGTCCGCCGAGCCGGCGCCCGCCGCCCGCGGCGAGCAGGAGTCCGGCGATGTGTGCGTGTGTCATACCGCCCTGGATACCCCACCGCGGCCGTCAACGCGCACCAGCCCGTACCCGTACGGCGTGTGTTACGTACGCGGAGTGGCGGCCGGCACCTTTTATGGCGTTAACTTGCCCGCACCCCCGGACACTTGACCACGGTGCGGGGACCGGGCGCAACGACACCGGCACAAGGACGTGCGAGGGGGAGCTTTGTTGAAGAGTGTGGGGCAGGAGCGGGTGACCGGCAGCGGTGAGGACCCCAGAGTGGCGGAGCTGCGCACGGCGGTCTCCCGGCTCCGGCGGGCCCTGGCCGGGCATCCCGCGCAGTTCCCCGACCGGCCCGTCGCCGAGGACGAGCTGGCGGCGCTGGACACCATGGCGCGCAGCGGGGCGCCCGAGATCCCGCGGCTGCGCCGCTCGCTGCTGCTGGTCGCGGGGGCGATCGGCTCGGTCAGCGCACTGGCGTCGGCGCTGCGGGACGTACGGATCGCCGTCGACCTGTTCGGCGAGCCGCCGCGCCGCTGACCGGGCGGCGGACACGGTTTCAGCGGCGGATCAGCCTGCGGGCCGTGGCCGCCGCGACGGCGGCCGTGCGCGAGTCGACGCCGAGCTTGGCGTAAATGTGCACCAGATGGGACTTAACGGTCGCCTGGCTCAGGAAGAGCCGCTTGCTGATCTCCGCGTTCGACAGGCCCTCGCCGACCAGTTGCAGCACTTCCAGCTCGCGCTTGGTGAGCGCCTGGGCGGGGGTACGCATGCGGTCCATCAGCCGGTGCGCGACCGCCGGGGCCAGGGCCGAGCGCCCGGCGGCCGCCGTACGGACCGCGGCGGCCAGCTCCTCGGGCGGCGCGTCCTTCAGCAGATAGCCCGCCGCCCCCGCCTCGACCGCCGCCAGGATGTCCGCGTCGCTGTCGTACGTCGTCAGGATCAGCACCCGGGGCGCGTCCGGGGCCGCCGTGATCGCGGCGGTGGCCTGCGAGCCGTGCATCCCGGCGCCGAACTGGAGGTCCATCAGCACGACGTCCAGCCCGCCCGCCGCGGCCCGGGCGACGGCCTCCTCGGCGGTGGCGGCCTCCGCGACCACCCGGAAGTCCGGCTCGGTGTCCAGGACGGCCCGCAGCCCCGCCCGTACCACCGGATGGTCGTCGGCGAGCAGCAGCCGGACGGGCGCGCTCATGCCGCGTCCCGCCCGGTCCGGTCCACGGGCAGCGGCAGCGTCAGCGCGACGGCGGTGCCCTGGCCGGGCGCCGACTCGACGCTCAGGGTGCCGCCGAGCGAACGGGCCCGGGAGCGCATCGCGGGCAGGCCGAAGCCGCCGGACGCCGTGGCGCCGCCCGTGGGCGCGTCCTGAGCGAAGCCGCGTCCGTCGTCGACCACGTCCAGCGACACCGAGGTGTCCATGAAGCTCAGCGTGATCTCCGCCCGCCGGGCCCCCGCGTGCCGCACGGTGTTGGCCAGCGCCGACTGGGCGGTCCGCAGCAGCGCCACCTCGTAGGGCGTCGGCAGTCCGACCGGTGTGCCGCTGACCGCGAACTGCACGGTGAGCGCGGGCGTGCTCGTGCGGGCCGAGAGCCGTTCCAGCGCGGCGGCCAGGGAGCCGTTCTCCAGGTCCGGCGGGGTCAGGGCGCGGACGAAGCGGCGGGCCTCCGCGAGGTTGTCCTGCGCCGCCTCGCGCGCCCGGTGCACATGGGCGGCGGCCGGGGCGTCCTCGGGCAGGGTGCGCTCGGCGGCGCGCAGCAGGAGCTGGATGCTGGACAGGCCCTGGGCGAGGGTGTCGTGGATCTCGCGGGCCAGCCGCTCCCGCTCGGCGAGGGTGCCGGCGGTGCGCTCCGCCTCGGCCAGCTCCGCACGGGTGGCGACCAGCTCCTCGATGAGCCGGCGGCGCCGCTCGCTCTCCCGGAACAGCGCCTCGTAGCCCAGGACCGTGGCGACGGCGACGGCCGCGCCCAGCAGCGGGCCGATGAACGTGCCCGGCGTTACCGCCTGCCCGTGCAGCAGGAAGCTCGCGATGGCGGCCGCCGCCGTCACGGCCACAGCGGGCAGACCCCAGCGCGTCGACAGCAGGTGCAACTGGAGGAAGTAGAGCGGAAAGGCCACCCACAGCGCGTCCGGCGACAGCACCAGCAGCGCCGCCCACAGCAGACCGAGCACCGCCAGCCACGCAGCGCCGGCCCGGGTCTCCGGCTGCACGGCCCCGGGGCCGGCCGTTCGGGTCAGGCCGGGCTCGCGGGCCCCGGCACCACACCTCGCGGCGTTGTCGTCAATCACCAACGCTCCTTCCCCAAGTTCTCGGCTCCGCTCGAACAGGGGAGGCCCCATCTGCCTCAATCCTCCGCCTTGCGATGCACGGCACCGGAGCCCGCTCCCTGATCCGGCCTGACCCGAACGACCGGTCCCAGCCGCCGCCCCCGCCACGTACACGGAGGCCAGCACACCGGCGACCGCGGTCACCGCGCCGGGGTGCGGGGCGCCGTCGCCGTACGCCTTGGCGGCGGCGAGGGCCAGCAGGCCCAGCATCAGGCCGTGCAGGCACAGCCGCAGCGCGGCGGCGACCGGGGGGTGAACGCGGGTTTCCATGATGGATCCAGCGTAGGCGCGGCCCGCCCCGGGCCGGTCAATCGAAAGGTTGATGTCGTCACCAGCCCGGGGGTGATGTCTCCGAGGCCCGGGGAAACGACGCTGGAGCCATGTTCGTCGCATGGAGAGATCTACGGTTCGCCAAGGGCCGGTTCGCGCTCATGGGCACGGTGGTCGTGCTGATCACGCTGCTCGTGGGCCTGCTGTCCGGCCTCACCGCCGGCCTTGCCCGGGAGAACACCTCGGCCGTCACCGGGCTGAACGCCGACCACCTGGCGTTCGCCGCCCCGCCGGACGGGCGGTCGGTGTCCTTCACCGACTCGTCCGTCGAGGAGGCCGCCTGGCGCGCCTGGGCCGGGCGGCCCGGCGTGGAGGCCGCGCAGCCGCTCGGCATCCGCACCCTGAACGCCACCGCCGGTACGGGAGAGCGCACCGCCGCCGTCTCCGCGTTCGGCGTCGAGCCCGGCGGCGGCCTGGCACCCCCGGGCACCCGGGTCGGGCCCGGCGAGGCCGTGCTCTCGCGCGCGGCGGCCGACGAGCTGGCCGTGCACACCGGGGCCCGGCTGACCCTCGGCGGCCGGGAGGTCACCGTGGCCGGCGTCGCGGGCGACGCCTCGTACAGCCACACCCCCGTCGTGTGGACCGACCTCGCCGACTGGCAGCAGGCCGGGCACGCGGACGGCGGCGCCACCGTGATCGCCCTGACCACCACCGGCTCCGCCGACCTGGCCGCCGGTGACCGGGTGGCGGGCACCCGCACCCTCTCGCTCGACGACTCCCTGACCGCCATCGGCTCCTACCAGGCCGAGAACGGGTCGCTCCAGCTGATGCGCGGCTTCCTGTTCGCCATCTCCGCCCTGGTCATCGGCGCGTTCTTCACCGTCTGGACGATCCAGCGCAGCGGCGACGTCGCCGTGCTCAAGGCGCTGGGCGCCTCCACCCCGTATCTGCTCCGGGACGCGCTCGGGCAGGCCGTCGTGATGCTCGCCCTCGGTACGGGCCTGGGCACCGCCCTCGCCTCCGGCGTCGGTGCCCTGGTCGCCGGCGGGGCCGTGCCGTTCGTCCTGGACGCGGCGACGGTCCTCGTCCCGGCCGCCGTGATGATCGCCCTCGGCGCGGCCGGGGCCGCCCTGTCCATCCGGCGGATCACCGCCGTCGACCCGCTCACCGCGCTCGGGAGTGCCCGATGACCCTCACGCTCACCGATGTCACCCTCACCTACCCGGACGGCGACGGGCGCCTCACCGCCCTGGACCGGGTCGCGCTCGACGTGCCCGCCGGGACCCTGACCGCCGTCGTCGGCCCGTCCGGGTCCGGCAAGTCGAGCCTTCTCGCGGTGGCCGCGACGCTGGTCGCCCCGGACGCGGGGGCGGTCGTCGTCGCCGGTACGGACACCACGGGGCTCGGGCGCGCGGAGAAGGCGGCGCTGCGCCGCGAGCGGATCGGCATCGTCTTCCAGCAGCCCAACCTGCTGCCGTCCCTGACCGCAGTGGAACAGCTCCAGGTCATGACGCACCTCTCGGGCGGCCGGGCCGGTGCCGCCCGTGCCCGCGCCCTCGACCTGCTCGACGCGGTCGGCCTCGCCGGGCAGGCCGGCCGCAGGCCCCACCAGCTCTCCGGCGGCCAGCGCCAGCGGATCAACATCGCCCGCGCCCTGATGAACGACCCGGCCCTGCTGCTCGTCGACGAGCCGACCAGCGCCCTGGACCACGAGCGCGGTGCGGCGGTCCTGGACCTGCTGGTCTCGCTGACCCGGCAGCGCTCCACCGCGACGGTCCTGGTCACCCACGACCGCGCGCACCTGGACCGCGTGGACCGGACGGTCACGATGCTCGACGGCCGGCTGACGGTTCCGGCGCGGGCCTGAAACGCGGGCGGGCCCGGACCTCTCGGAGGTCCGGGCCCGTCTCACGGCTTCTCAGCCCGCCGCGCCGCTGCTCGCCAGCGCGTCGGACAGCTCCTTCGCCGCCTGCTGGAGGATCGGCACGATCCGCTCCGTGGCCGCCTCGGTGACCCGGCCCGCCGGGCCGGAGATCGAGATCGCGGCGGACGTGGGGGAGTTGGGCACCGACACCGCCAGGCAGCGGACCCCTATCTCCTGCTCGTTGTCGTCGACCGCGTAGCCCACCCGGCGGACCTGGTCCAGCGCCTCCAGGAAGCCGTCCGCCGTGGTGATCGTCTTGTCGGTGGCGGCGGGCATGCCCGTACGGGCGAGGAGCGCGCGCACCTCGTCCGGCGGGGTGTGCGCCAGCAGCGCCTTGCCCACGCCGGTCGAGTGCGGCAGCACCCGGCGGCCGACCTCGGTGAACATGCGCATCGAGTGCTTGGACGGCACCTGCGCCACGTACACGATCTCGTCGCCGTCGAGCAGCGCCATGTTGGCCGTCTCGCCGGTCTCCTCGACCAGCCGGGCCAGATATGGGCGCGCCCAGGTGCCGAGCAGCCGTGCGGCGGACTCGCCGAGGCGGATCAGGCGGGGGCCGAGCGCGTAACGCCGGTTGGGCTGCTGGCGTACGTAACCGCACTGCACCAGCGTGCGCATCAGGCGGTGGATCGTCGGCAGGGGCAGTCCGCTGCTCGCGGAGAGCTCGCTCAGGCCGACCTCGCCCCCCGCGTCGGCCATCCGCTCCAGCAGGTCGAAGGCGCGCTCAAGGGACTGCACACCACCGCTGGAACCGGCGGGCTTGGAGTCGGAAGTGCTGGCGTGGGACGGCGGCACGTCAACGGTCCTTTCGAGGCGGAGGAGCAAGTCAGCAGCCTACCGGGCCCTTTCCGATCGGCCCACTGCCGACGGGGGCCGTCGTGGCCGGTCAGCGCCCGTTTGTCCGGGTGTCCGCAGGTGGTGCGGCGGCCCGGCCGCGCCGCACCTGGCCCATTCTACGTTCCGTACTCCGAAATAGACCTTCTACTTTGTGGAAACGTCCAGTGGGGGCGGGAGGGTGGCCGGGGAGCGGGGAAGAGGTCTTGACGGGTCGCGCTCCCGAGTGAAGACTCCTTCAACAGTTCGTTGAAAGTGCGATGTGAGGAGCACGGGTGTCCGGTTCGGACGTGAAGCTGCTACTGCGCTCGACGCGCGTCGTCACCCCCGAGGGGACCCGGCCCGCATCGGTCGCCGTCACCGGCGGGACCATCGAGGCCGTCCTGCCGTACGACACCGAGGCCCCCGCCGGCGCCCGGGTGGAGGACTTCGGCGACGACGTCCTCATGCCCGGCCTCGTCGACACCCATGTCCACGTGAACGACCCCGGCCGCACCGAGTGGGAGGGGTTCTGGACGGCCACCCGCGCCGCCGCGGCCGGCGGCATCACCACGCTGCTCGACATGCCCCTCAACTCGCTGCCGCCCACCACCACGGCCGAGAACCTGCGGATCAAGCAGGGCGTCGCCGAGCCCAAGGTGCACGTCGACACCGGCTTCTGGGGCGGCGCGATCCCGGCCAACGTCAAGGATCTGCGCCCGTTGTACGAGGCCGGGGTCTTCGGCTTCAAGTGCTTCCTGTCGCCCTCCGGCGTCGAGGAGTTCCCCGAGCTGGACCAGGAGCAGCTGGCCCGGTCCATGGCGGAGATCGCGGGCTTCGGCGGGCTGCTCATCGTCCACGCCGAGGACCCCCACCACCTGGAGTCCGCGCCGCAGCAGGGCGGCCCCGCCTACGCCGACTTCCTCGCGTCCCGGCCGCGCGACGCCGAGAACACCGCCATCGAGGGCCTGATCGCCCACGCCCGGCGGCTCGACGCCCGCGTCCACGTCCTGCACCTGTCCTCCAGCGACGCCCTGCCGCTGATCGCCGCCGCCCGGCGCGAGGGTGTCCGGCTCACCGTCGAGACCTGCCCGCACTTCCTCACCCTCACCGCCGAGGAGGTCCCCGACGGGGCGACCGAGTTCAAGTGCTGCCCGCCGATCCGGGAGGCCGCCAACCAGGACGCGCTGTGGCAGGGGCTCGCCGACGGCACCATCGACTGCATCGTCTCCGACCACTCGCCCTGCACCACCGACCTCAAGACCCCGGACTTCGCCTCCGCCTGGGGCGGCATCTCCTCCCTCCAGCTCGGCCTGCCCGCCATCTGGACCGAGGCCCGCCGGCGCGGCCACAGCCTCGACGACGTCGCCCGCTGGATGTCGGCCGCCCCCGCCGCACTGGCCGGACTGCACCACAAGGGCGCCATCGAGGCCGGCCGCGACGCCGACTTCGCGGTCCTGGCCCCCGAAGACACCTTCACCGTCGACCCGGCCGAGCTGTTCCACCGCAACCAGGTCACCGCGTACGCGGGGCGCACCCTGCACGGCGTGGTGCGCTCCACCTGGCTGCGCGGTGTGCGCATCGCCGCCGACGGCGTCCTCACCGAACCCACCGGCCGCCTCCAGACAAGGGACCCCCGAGCATGACGGCGACAGCGCACTTCACCGGCGACGCGAACCCGTACGGCGGCGGCGACCCCTACGCCGACTACCGCACCGCCGACCTCCCCTTCAATCACCTCGTGGACCTCGCCGACCGGCGGCTCGGCGCGGGCGTCATCGCCGCCAACGACGAGTTCTTCGCCGAGCGCGAGAACCTGCTCAAGCCGGAGCCCGCCCACTTCGACCCGGAGCGCTTCGGGCACAAGGGCAAGATCATGGACGGCTGGGAGACCCGCCGCCGGCGCGGTGCGAGCGCCTCGCAGCCGCACCCGGTGGACGAGGACCACGACTGGGCGCTGATCCGCCTCGGCGCGCCCGGCATCGTGCGCGGCCTGGTCGTCGACACCGCCCATTTCCGCGGCAACCACCCGCAGGCCGTCTCCGTCGAGGCCGTCTCCCTGCCCGGCTCGCCCTCCCCGGAGGAACTGCTCGCCCCGGACGTGAAGTGGACGACGCTCGTCCCCCGTACCGCCGTCGGCGGCCACGCGGCCAACGGCTTCACCGTCGACACGGAGCGCCGCTTCACGCACCTGCGGCTCAACCAGCACCCGGACGGCGGGGTCGCCCGCCTGCGGGTGTACGGCGAGGTCGCCCCCGACCCCGGCTGGCTGACCGCGCTCGGCACGTTCGACGTCGTCGCCCTGGAGAACGGCGGCCGGGTCGAGGACGCATCCGACCGCTTCTACTCCCCGGCGACGAACACCATCCAGCCCGGCCGCTCCCACAAGATGGACGACGGCTGGGAGACCCGCCGCCGGCGCGACCGGGGCAACGACTGGATCCACTACCACCTCGTCGAAGAGGCGGACATCCGCGCCGTCGAGATCGACACCGCCTACCTCAAGGGCAACGCGGCCGGCTGGGCGCGGCTGACGGCCCATGACGCGGAGACCGGCGCGTGGACCGGGTTCCTGCCCCGGACCCGGCTCCAGCCCGACACCAACCACCGCTTCGTGCTGCCGGAGGCCGTACGCGCCGACCAGGTGCGGATCGACATCTTCCCGGACGGCGGCATCTCACGGCTGCGCCTCTTCGGCTCGCTCACCGAACGCGGCGCGGCGCGGCTCGCCGCCCGCCACGCGGAACTCGGCGGCTGACGGAACAGGACCCCGGGGCGCCTCAGAACTCCTCGTGCTCCTCGGGGTCCCCGCCGAACCGCTCCCGGGGACCGCCCGAGATCCGGCCCAGCTCCTCGGACGTCAGCTCGAAGCCGAACAGGTCCAGGTTCTCCCGCTGCCGCCCCGGATCGGCCGACTTCGGGATCGGTACGGCACCGAGCTGCGTGTGCCACCGCAGCACCGCCTGGCCCGGGGTCACGCCGTGCGCCCCGGCGACCGCCACCACCTCCGGGTCGGCCAGCAGGTCACGGCCGCGCCCCAGCGGGCTCCAGCTCTGCGTGACGATCCCCATCGCCGCGTGCACCGCCCGCAGCTCCTCCTGCGGCAGCCGGGGATGCAGCTCGATCTGGTTGACGGCGGGCACCACGCCCGTCTCGTCCTCCAGCCGCTTCAGGTGCTCGGCGGTGAAGTTGGAGACCCCGATCGACCGTACGAGACCCTCCTCGCGCAGCTTGACCAGCGCCCGCCAGGTGTCCACGTACAGCCCCACCTTGGGCAGCGGCCAGTGGATGAGACAGAGGTCCACGTAGTCCAGGCCGAGGTGGGCGCGGGACTCCTCGAACGAGGCCAGCGTCTTCTCGTAACCGTGGTGCCGGCCGGGCACCTTGGTCGTGACGAAGACCTCCTCGCGCGGTACTCCGCTGCGGGCGACGCCGCGCCCCGTACCGGTCTCGTTGCCGTAGTTCAGCGCGGTGTCCACGAGCCGGTAGCCGATGTCCAGGGCTCCGGCGACGGCCTTCTCCGCCGCGGCGTCGTCGAGCGGATAGGTGCCGAGCCCGACCGCCGGGATCGTACGGCCGTCGTTCAGGGTGTGCACCGGGGTACCGGACATGATCGTCCCTTCTCGTCGTCTGCCGTTACGGGGCATGCCTCCCCGCCCAGCGTAGGCGGGGAGGCGGCGGGCGGCAGGGCGACGTCAGGCGGCGTGGCCGCCGTCCACGGCCAGTTCGGCGCCGGTGACGAAGGCGGCCTCCGCGCCCGCGAGGTATGAGATCAGCGCGGCGATCTCCGCCGCGGTGCCGAACCGGTCCAGTGCGTTGGCCGCGCGCTGCCCGTCGGCGTACGGGCCGTCGGCGGGGTTCATGTCGGTGTCCACGGCACCGGGCTGGACCAGGTTGACGGTGATGCCGCGCGGGCCGAGCTCGCGGGCCAGCGGCTTGGTCAGCCCGGAGAGCGCGGACTTGCTCATCGCGTACAGCGTGGCGCCGGGGCCGCCCGCGTACCGGCTCAGGGCCGTACCGAGGGAGATGATGCGGCCCCCGCTCTCCATCACCTCGGCCGCCGCCCGGCAGGCGAGGAACACCGCCCGGACGTTCACGGCGAGCACCCGGTCGACATCGGCGGGCGTGAGGGTGTCGATGGGGCCGAGGACCCCGATCCCCGCGTTGTTCACCAGGATGTCGAGCCTTCCGAGGGACTCGACCGTCCGGTGCACCGCCGAGGCTGTGGCCTCGGGGTCGGCCGAGTCGGCGCGCAGGGCGACGGCCCGGCGGCCGGCCGCCTCGATCGCGGCGACGACCTCCTTGGCGCCCCGCTCGTCCCGGACGTAGGTCAGCGCCACATCGGCGCCGTCCCGGGCCAGCCGCAGGGCGGTCGCGGCGCCGATGCCCCGGCTGCCGCCGGTGACGAGCGCGGCGCGGGGGGTGGGAAGGGTGCTGTTCATCGCGGTTCCTGTTCGTTGCCGGTCGTGCTGACAGGAACCAGGAAAGTCGTTCGGCGCCCAGGACACCGGCGGGAAACGGACGCCGACTCCTGTGCGGTCAGCGCCAGTCCGGCGAGCGGCCGAGCGCCGCCAGCACGCGGGGGAGCGGGCCGCCCTCCGCCATCGGCAGTGCGGGCCGGAAGGAGGCGTCCGGGCGCTCGCGCGCCGGTCCGTCCGGGACGCGCAGGGCGACGGGCAGGGCCGCCTCCACCACGTCGTCCGGCAGCGCGAGGGGCAGCCCGAGCGCCGCGGCCACGTCCCAGGAGTGCACGACGTAGTCGATGAAGTGGAAGCCCATCGCGGTGGCCCCCGGGAACGTCGTCTCCGCACTGATCTCCGGCAGCGCGAACCGCCGCTCCGACGCCCCCGGCCGGCCGAACGCGTCGAGCAGCGTCCGGGCCGTCCCCCGGTACCAGGCCGCCGGATCGTCCCCCGCCGCCTGATGCGCCCAGGCGGCGGCGTCGGCCCCCTCGCCCCGTGCGGCGGCGGCGAAGCCGAGGTGCTGGGTGCCCATGTGCTCCACCAGGCGGCGCAGGGCCCAGCGGTCGCACGGCGTGGGGCGGTCCCAGTCGCCGGGGCCCGCCCGGTCGACGAGGCGTACGGATTCGAGCACCGCGATCCGGTCGAGCTCGATGATGTCCACGGTGGGTCCCTTCGTAAGCGGAGGCGGGTCAGGGCGTGCCGACGGGCCACGGTGCCGCCCCGGAGACCAGCCGCCACGCGGAGTCGTAGACCGCCGAGCGGCCGGCGAACGGGGCCGTCCAGGTCGCCGAGCGCAGGGTGCCCCCGTCCCGGTGGGCGCGGACGATCTCGCGGTGGTCGGGGCGGGCGACGAAGCCCATCAGGTGCTCCTGGGCCGTCCAGACGGTGATCGAACCGGACCGGTTCATCCGGGGGCCCACGTCCACCCAGAGCCACATGCCGACCGCGCCCGGCGTCCGCGGCCAGCTGCGGCGCAGCCGCATGCCGGCCGCGCCGACGGAGAACGAGCGCCACGGGCGGTGCGTGACGAATTCGGTGACCCCGACGACCACCTCGGCGCCGGGTTCCACGGCCCGGGCGGCGGGGCCGGGCTGCCATCGAGTGCTCCAGAGCATGTGCGGCACGGTCGAGCTCCTCCTGGCAGGTGAGGCCGTCCCTCGCGGATTCCCGCGGTGGCTGCCCACGACCATACATTTGAACGAACGATCGTGCTATTAGTTTCAACCGCCACCGCCACCGCCACCGCCACCGCCACCGCCACAGCCACAGCCACCGCCCCGCCCCGCCCCGCCCGCCGGGCTTCCTACGCCTCGTCCGCCACCGACGGCGGGTCCACCGCCACCGCCCGGAGCCGCCCCAGGATCGCGCGCCACGCCCTCGTATAGCTCTCCGCGCTGCCGCGCAGCACCGAGTCGCCGTTCGCCAGTTCCAGGAACGCGATGATCTCGAAGGCCAGCTGGGCCGCGTCGCAGTCGTCCCGGATCTCGCCCAGCGTCCGCGCCTCCCCGATCCGCCGCTCCACGAAGGCGAACCAGCCGGCCTGCGCGGCCGCGAGCGCCTCGTGCACCGCTCCCTCCCGGGCGTCGAACTCCGCGAGCGCCGCGTAGAAGAAGCAGCCGCCGGGAAACACCCGGTCCCGCGAGTAGGCGATCCAGGCCTCGCACATCCGCCGCACCCGGCCCAGCCCGGCGGGCGTCTCACGCGTGGGGACCACCACGTGCTCGTCGTAGACGGCGGCGGCGGCCCGCACGGTCGCCAGCTGAAGCTCCTCCTTGGAGCCGAACAGCGCGAACACCCCGCTCTTGCTCAGCCGGAGATCCGTGGCCAGCCGGCCCAGCGACAGCCCGCCGAGACCTTCCACCGAGGCGACCGCGGCCGCTCGGGCGAGGACCAGCTGCCGGGTGCGGTTGCCGCGCTCGACCCTGCCGTCCTGGTGTGTTCCGGCCATCGGGCGACTCCGTGCTCAGTGAGGTGCGGGCGGCCGCCGTCGGGCCCGTCCCCGGGGCTCGCCATTGTAGGAGGGCGCCCGGTAGCGTGACCGTTCCCCCAGTGCGAGCCGGTGCCGTCTCCACGTCGTCCCTGTGGAGAAAGCAGGAATCCCGGGTGTCCTCCATCGCCGTCCCCGTACTCGCCCCGCCGCGCCGGGCCTGGCTCAGCGACCTGCCCGTCCTGCTGGTCGCGGTGGTCTGGGGGTCCAGCTATCTCGCCGCCAAGGGCATCACCACCCCGCAGACCGTCGTCGCCGTGCTCGTGCTGCGGTTCGCCGTCGTGCTGCCCGTCCTGGTGGTCGCGGGACGGCGCCGGCTGCGCGCGCTGAGCGCCGCGCAGTGGCGGGGCGCCGGGCTGCTGGGCCTCGTGCTCAGCGGGATCTTCCTGGTGGAGACGTACGGCATCGTGCACACCTCGGCCACCAACGCCGGGCTCATCATCAGCCTCACCATGATCTTCACCCCGCTCGCCGAGGCCGCCGTGACCCGGACCCGGCCGACCGGGGTCTTCCTCGCCGCCGCCGGGCTCTCCGTCGCCGGGGTGGTGCTGCTGACCCAGGGCGGCGGCTTCACCAGCCCCTCGGTGGGCGACCTGCTCATGCTCGCCGCCGCCCTCGCCCGGACCCTGCACGTCCTGCTCATGGCCCGCATCAAGTCCGTGCAGTCCGCGGACTCGCTGTCCCTGACGACCGTGCAGCTCGGCAGCTCCGTCGCCGTCTTCGCCCTGCTGGCCGCCGTGCCGGGGACGGGCGAGGCGCCGTGGACGGTCGCCGCCGGGTTCGGGGTCCGGGAGTGGGGCGGGCTGCTCTTCCTCTCGGTGTTCTGCACGCTCTTCGCGTTCTTCGTGCAGATGTGGTCCGTACGCCGCACCTCGCCGTCCCGGGTCAGTCTGCTGCTCGGTACGGAACCGCTGTGGGCCGCCGCCGTCGGCATCGCGATCGGCGGCGAGCGCCTGGGCCCCGCCGGGATCGCCGGCGCCGTGCTGGTCCTCGCCGGAACGGCCTGGGGGCGGCGCAGCGCGGACCCGGCCGCGCCCTGACCGGGTCACTCCTTGATCGCGTCCGACGCGACCATCACCGCCGCCCCCGCCACCACCAGCACGATCGACACGAAGAGCGGGTACTCGGCGGCGAACGGCAGCCGCTGCACCAGGTTGAAGAGGCGGAACCAGTCGAACCATTCATGGAGCAGCCCGGCGACCCCCTGGACGAAGACCAGGAACCCGACCGTCTCGCAGAGTTTCTTCATGGCCCCGAGCCTGGCCGCCGGGACGCCACCACCGCGTCGGCCGCCGGTCTGCCCGCCGGGTCCGAAAGTCTCCGCCTCCGCGACTTTGGTCGCTGCCGCGCCCCGAACCCCCGGAACACGCCCCCCGCGTGCGTAGCTTTGTCGACATGACGCGTACGGAGTACCCCTGGCTGCTGCCCTCGGCGATGGCCGGCCCCGAGCTGCCCGGCGACCGCGGCCGGTCCCGCCGCACCGTGCGGGACTGGGCCGTCGACCTCACGGCGTTCCTCTGCGCGGCGGGCATCGGCCTGGCGACCCTCGCCACCATCGAGGCCGACCCCACCACATCCGACGCCTTCGTGCTGGTGGACTCCCTCGTCGGCGCCGCCGCCTGCTGCGCCCTGTGGTTCCGGCGGCGCTGGCCGGTCGGGCTCGCCGTCGCCCTGACCGTGCTGTCCACCGTCGAGCCGGTCGCGGCCGGGGCCCTGCTCGTCGCGCTGTTCAGCGTCGCCGTCCACCGGCCGTTCCGCCCGGTCGCCCTCGTCGGAGCCCTGGCCCTGGCCGTGGCCCCCGTACAGCCGTATCTGCGCCCCGATCCGAACACCTCGTTCCTCGCGTCCACGATCATCGGGCTCCTGCTGATCCTGCTCGTCCTCAGCTGGGGCATGATCGTGCGCTCCCGGCGTCAGCTCGTCGTCTCCCTGCGGGAACGCGCCCGGCGCGCCGAAGCCGAGGCCGCCCTGCGCGCCGAACAGGCCCAGCGGCTCGCCCGCGAGGACATCGCCCGCGAGATGCACGACGTGCTGGCCCACCGGCTGACCCTGCTCAGCGTCCACGCCGGCGCCCTGGAGTTCCGGCCCGACGCGCCCCCACCCGAAGTCGCCCGCGCCGCCGGGGTCATCCGGGACAGCGCGCACGAGGCGCTCCAGGACCTCCGCGAGATCATCGGCGTCCTGCGCAGCCCGCGCGACGGCGACACCGACGGCAACCGCCCGCAGCCCACCCTCGCCACGCTCGACGCGCTGATCGCCGAATCCCGGCAGGCCGGCATGAAGGTCACCCTCGACAACCGCATCGCCGACCCCGGCACCGTGCCCGCCGCCTCCGGGCGCACCGTCTACCGCATCGCCCAGGAGGCGCTGACCAACGCCCGCAAGCACGCACCCGGCGCCGAGGTCACCGTCACCGTCACCGGCGGACCGGGCACCGGCATCACCGCCGAGGTGCGCAACCCGGCCCCCGCCGAACCCTTCACCCAGGTCCCCGGCTCCGGCCAGGGGCTCATCGGCCTCACCGAACGGGCCACCCTCGCCGGGGGCCGTCTCGACCACGGACCCGGACCCGAGGGCGGGTTCGCCGTCCGCGCCTGGCTACCGTGGGCGCCATGACCACCGACGCCCCCGCCGCGCCCGTCCGGCTGCTCATCGTCGACGACGACCCGCTCGTCCGGGCCGGGCTGACCCTGATGCTGGGCGGCGCCGACGACATCGACATCGTGGGCGAGGGCGCCGACGGCAGCGAGGCCGCCGCGCTCGTCGACCGGCTGCGGCCCGACGTGGTCCTGATGGACATCCGGATGCCGGTCATGGACGGGCTGAGCGCCACCGAACTCCTGCGCGGCCGCCCGGACGCGCCCGAGATCATCGTCCTGACCACCTTCCACGCCGACGAACAGGTGCTGCGCGCCATCCGCGCCGGAGCCGCCGGGTTCGTCCTCAAGGACACCCCGCCCGCGCAGATCGTCGAATCGGTGCGCCGGGTCGCGGCCGGCGACCCCGTCCTGTCGCCCGCGGTCACCCGGCAGCTCATGGCCAGGGCGGCCGGCGGCGGACGCGACGACAAGGCGGACCGGGCCGAGCGGGCACGCGAGCGCGTCGCGCTGCTCGCGGACCGGGAGCGCGAGGTTGCCGTCGCAGTCGGACAGGGGCGGTCCAACGCGGAGATCGCCGCGACGCTCTACCTCAGCGTCGCCACCGTGAAGACCCAGGTCTCCCGCATCCTCGCCAAGTTCGGCTTCAACAACCGCGTCCAGATCGCCCTGCTCGTCCACGACGCCGGTCTGCTCGACGACGAGAGCGGATCGAGCCCGCCCTGAAGTACCCGCCCCCGGCGGGCCCCCGGCCTACGCTGAACGGACCGGTCCCCAGGGCCGGAACCAAGCGAACGGGAGGGCGGGCCCATGTCCGAAGTCGAGATAGATCTGCGCGGGTTGGCCGACTTCACCGCGAACCCCTATCCGTACTACGAGCAGATGCGCGCGGCCGGACCCCTGCACCTCATCCGCACCGACGAGTTCGAACGGATCTGGCTCGTCGTCGGCTACGAAGAGGGCCGGGCCGTCCTGGCCGACCAGCGCTTCGGCAAGGACTGGCGGGCGCTGCCCGGCGAGATGGGCGGCGACCCGATCAACGCCAACATGCTGGAGATGGACGCCCCCGACCACACCCGGCTGCGCAAGCTGGTCGTTCGCGCGTTCACCCCGCGCCGGATCGAGGCGCTGCGCCCCCGGGTCCAGGAGATCACCGACGGGCTGCTCGACGTGATGGTCCCGGAAGGCCGCGCCGACCTCGTCGACGCGCTCGCCTTCCCGCTGCCGATGACCGTCATCTGCGAGCTGATCGGCGTCCCCGACCTGGACCGGTCCGCCTTCCGCAAGCTGTCCAACGGGGTGGTCGCCCCCGCGAACGCGCTGGAGGAGGGCGAGTCGATCCGCGCCATGGGCGTCTACCTCGGTGAGCTGATCGAGGACAAGCGCCGCTCACCCGGCGACGACCTGCTGAGCGCGCTGATCGCCGCCCGCGACGAGGACGACGACGCGCTGTCGCCCGACGAGCTGGTCGGCATGGCCTTCCTGCTGCTCGTCGCCGGTCACGAGACGACGGTCAACCTCATCTCCAACGGCGTACGCGCCCTCCTCGACCACCCCGACCAGCTCGCCGCGCTCCGCGCCGACCCGTCCCTGCTCGACGGCGCGGTCGAGGAGATGCTGCGCTACGACGGGCCCGTGGAGACGGCCACCATCCGGTTCGCCCGGGAACGCGTCGAAATCGGCTCCCGGACCATCGGGACCGGCGAAGCGGTGCTGGTCTCGCTGGCCGGCTCCGACCGCGACCCGGCCCGCTTCCCGGAGCCGGACCGCTTCGACATCCGGCGCGACACCCGCGGCCACCTCGCCTTCGGACACGGCATCCACTTCTGCATGGGCGCGCCGCTGGCCCGCATGGAGGGCCGCATCGCCGTCCGTACGCTCCTGGAGCGCTGCCCCGGCCTGGAGGCCGACCCGGACGCCGCCCCGTTCGACTGGCTGCCCGGCACCCTGATCCGCGGAGTGCGCCGCCTGCCGGTGCGCTGGTGAGCGACGCGCCGCCGCCCCACTCTTCGTGCCCCTCCGGGTTGCGGCGGCGCGGGCTCGGGGATACTTGCCCAGCCGGGCCGGGACCACAGGGCCCCGGCACCACCGGCAGCACAGCGAGCAGCACAAGAAGGGCACGGCGTCGTGGCAAGGGTTCGGACAGGGGTACGTGCGATGGGCGCCGTGCTTGCGGCGGTGCTGGGGGTGTCCCTCATGGGATGCAGCAGCACCGGCGGCAAGCGGGCGGAGGAGCGTGCGGCCAAGGCCGCCGCCGAAGGCCGGTCCGCGGTGAACACGCCCCGCTGGACCTTCGCCATGGTCACCCACTCGGGCGACGGCGACACCTTCTGGGACATCGTCCAGAAGGGCGCCGAGATGGCGGCCAAGAAGGACAACATCAACTTCGTGTACTCGAAGAACGACGAGGGCCAGCAGCAGGCCCAGCTCGTCCAGGCCGCCATCGACAAGAAGGTCGACGGACTGATCGTCACGCTCGCCAAGCCCGACGCCATGAAGGACGTCGTCGCCAAGGCCGTCCGCGCCGGCATCCCCGTCATCACGGTGAACTCCGGCTCCGCAGAGTCCAAGAAGTACGGCGCGCTCACCCACATCGGCCAGGACGAGTCCATCGCCGGCGAGGCCGTCGGTGAGGAACTGAACAAGCGCGGCCGCAAGAAGGCCCTGTGCATCCTCCACGAGCAGGGCAACGTGGGCCACGAGCAGCGCTGCGCGGGCGCGAAGAAGACCTTCGACGGCCAGATGCAGAACCTGTACGTGGAGGGCACCAACATGCCCGACGTCCAGTCGTCCATCGAGGCCAAGCTCCAGTCCGACAAGGACATCGACGCGGTCGTCACGCTCGGCGCACCCTTCGCGGACGCCGCCGTCAAGGCGAAGCAGACCGCCGGCAGCAAGGCCGAGATCGACACCTTCGACCTGAACCCCAAGGTCGCCGCCTCGCTCCAGTCCAAGACCCTCGGCTTCGCCGTCGACCAGCAGCCCTACCTCCAGGGCTACGAGGCCGTCGACCTGCTCTGGCTCTACCGCTACAACCGCAACGTCCTCGGCGGCGGCCGTCCGGTCCTGACCGGCCCGCAGATCATCACCTCCGACGACGCCGCCCAGCTCGCCGAGTACGCCGACCGGGGCACCCGATGACGGCCGGCCCCGGATCGTCGGCCGTCGTCGACGAGCGGCTGCTGCGCACCTCACCGCTGCGCAAGCTGCTCGGCCGCCCGGAGCTGGGTTCCGTCGTCGGCGCGCTCGCCGTCTTCCTCTTCTTCGCGATCGTCGCCGACAGCTTCCTGCGCGCCACCAGCTTCGTGACCGTGCTGTACGCGGCCTCCACCATCGGGATCATGGCGGCGCCCGTCGCGCTGCTGATGATCGGCGGCGAGTTCGACCTCTCCGCCGGTGTGATGGTCACCAGCTCGGCGCTGATCTCCTCGATGTTCAGCTATCAGATGACGGCCAACGTCTGGGTCGGCGTCTTCGTGTCGTTGCTGGTCACGCTCGCCTTCGGCGCGTTCAACGGCTTCATGCTGACCCGTACGAAACTGCCCAGCTTCATCATCACGCTGGGCACGTTCCTGATGCTGACCGGCCTGAACCTCGGCTTCACCAAGCTGATCAGCGGGACCGTCTCGACGAAGACCATCGGCAACATGGAGGGCTTCCCCTCCGCCCGCAAGCTCTTCGCCTCCTACTGGACCGTCGGCGGCGTCGAACTCAAGGTGACGCTCCTGTGGTGGGCCGTCCTGGTGGCCGTCGCCACCTGGATCCTGCTCCGCACCCGCTTCGGCAACTGGATCTTCGCGGTCGGCGGCGGGGCCGACGCGGCCCGCGCGGTCGGCGTCCCCGTCATCCGTACGAAGATCGGGCTCTACCTCGGCGTCGCCTTCGCCGCCTGGGTCTCCGGGCAGCACCTGCTGTTCAGCTACGACGTCGTGCAGTCCGGCGAGGGTGTCGGCAACGAGCTGATCTACATCATCGCGGCCGTCATCGGCGGCTGCCTGATCACCGGCGGCTACGGCTCCGCGATCGGCTCGGCGGTCGGTGCCTTCATCTTCGGCATGACCAGCAAGGGCATCGTGTACGCGGAGTGGAACCCCGACTGGTTCAAGTTCTTCCTGGGGGCGATGCTGCTCCTGGCCACCCTGCTCAACGCATGGGTACGCAAGCGCGCGGAGGCGACGAAATGACGGCCCCCAAGGCCCAGGACGGGCCCCAGGACACCGGCCGGCAGGCCCTCGTCGAGCTCGACGACGTGGCCAAGTTCTACGGCAACATCAAGGCGCTCGAAGGGGTCTCGCTGGAGGTCCACGCGGGCGAGATCTCCTGCGTGCTCGGCGACAACGGCGCCGGCAAGTCCACCCTCATCAAGATCATCGCCGGGCTGCACCGGCACGACGCCGGGCGGTTCCTCGTCGACGGCGAGGAGACCACCCTCGCCAACCCGCGCGACGCCCTGGAGCGGGGCATCGCCACGGTCTACCAGGACCTCGCGGTCGTCCCCCTGATGCCCGTCTGGCGCAACTTCTTCCTGGGCTCCGAGCCGACGACCGGCGCCGGTCCCTTCAAGCGGCTCGACGTCGGACTGATGCGTGAGACGACCCGCTCGGCGCTGCTGCGCATGGGCATCGACCTGCGCGACGTGGACCAGCCCATCGGCACCCTGTCCGGCGGCGAGCGCCAGTGCGTCGCCATCGCGCGGGCCGTCCACTTCGGCGCCAAGGTGCTCGTCCTGGACGAGCCGACGGCCGCGCTGGGCGTCAAGCAGTCCGGGGTCGTCCTGAAGTACATCGCGGCCGCCCGCGACGCCGGCCTCGGCGTGGTCCTCATCACGCACAACCCGCACCACGCGTACCTCGTCGGCGACCGGTTCGTCCTGCTGAAGCGGGGCGTCATGGCCGGCAGCCACACCAAGGAGAGCGTCACGCTCGACGAACTGACCCGGCAGATGGCGGGCGGCAGCGAGCTGGAGGAGCTGAGCCACGAGCTGGAGCGCGCCACCGGCCCGGGCCCCGCCGGCACCGTGTAGCGGAGGCGCCCGGCGACCCAGCCGCTTCAGGGGTGGCAGAATCGGGACGGACGGGCGCCGTCCGCCACCGGGATCACCCCTCCCGGTCACACCGATCCACCCAGGGACGATGAGCACGTACCGCGACTTCGCACACCGCGGCTCCGCCCGCGCGACCGTCCTGCGGACCGTGGGCACCCGGGAAAGGCGCTCGCACCTCACGGCGCCCCGGGTCCCCACCGTCGGCATCGACATCGGCGGGACCAAGGTCATGGCCGGTGTCGTCGACGCCGACGGCACGATCCTGGAGACCGTGCGCACCGAGACCCCGGACAAGTCCAAGAGCCCGAAGGTCGTCGAGGACACCATCGTCGAGCTGGTCCTCGACCTCTCCGACCGGCACGACGTGCACGCCGTCGGCATCGGCGCGGCCGGCTGGGTCGACGCGGACCGCTCCAAGGTCCTCTTCGCCCCGCACCTCGCCTGGCGCGACGAGCCCCTGCGCGACGCCCTCGCCTCCCGGCTCGTCGTCCCCGTCATGGTGGACAACGACGCCAACACCGCCGCCTGGGCCGAATGGCGCTTCGGCGCGGGACGCGGCGAGGACCACCTCGTCATGATCACCCTCGGCACCGGCATCGGCGGCGCCATCCTGGAGGACGGCCAGGTCAAGCGCGGCAAGTACGGCGTCGCCGGTGAGTTCGGCCACATGCAGGTGGTGCCCGGCGGCCACCGCTGCCCCTGCGGCAACCGCGGTTGCTGGGAGCAGTACAGCTCCGGCAACGCGCTGGTCCGCGAGGCCCGCGAGCTGGCCGCCGCCGACTCGCCGGTGGCCCACGGGCTCATCGAGCGCGTCAAGGGCAACATCCCCGACATCACCGGACCGCTCATCACCGAACTGGCCCGCGAGGGCGACGCGATGTGCGTCGAGCTCCTCCAGGACATCGGCCAGTGGCTGGGCGTCGGCATCGCCAATCTGGCCGCCGCGCTCGACCCCTCCTGCTTCGTCATCGGCGGCGGGGTCAGCGCCGCCGACGACCTCCTCATCGGCCCGGCCCGGGACGCCTTCAAGCGCCAGCTCACCGGGCGCGGCTACCGCCCCGAGGCCAGGATCGCCAAGGCGCAGCTCGGCCCGGAGGCCGGTATGGTCGGCGCGGCGGACCTCGCCCGGCTGGTCGCGCGGCGCTTCCGGCGTACCAACCGCCGCCGCGTCGAGCGGTACGAGCGGTACGCACAGATCTACGACCAGGCCGCGAGCACCCTCCGCAGCAACCGCAACACCCGCACTTCGTAGGGACCCCCACACCCATGACCGCAGCCGAGCACCCCGTCGTGCCGCGCCAGTCCCCGCCGCCGGACGAGGGCGACGGACAGCGGCCCGAGACCCGCCGCCACCTGATCCGCCGGCGCCTGATCACCGCGACGATCATCGTGCTGCTCATCGGCGTCCCGGCCGGCTATCTGCTGATCTCGGCGGGCCAGAGCCGCCGCTCGGGCCAGGACAAGGCCGCCGAGGCCGCCGCACAGGGGATGCGCCCCGGCTGGCCGTCGCGGATGCTGCGCCGGATCTTCGAGACCCCGCTCCCCTATTACGCGACCGAGGTCCAGTACTACGAGACGAACAACTGGAAGGCCAGTCGGATGTACGTGCAGTTCCGCACGACGTCCAACGGCCTGGACAGCTTCCTGACCAACCTCGGCACCGGCCGCGCCGCCCTGGAACCCGGCAAGGTCACCATCAGCAAGCGCGACACGAAGATCGCCGGCTGGCACTTCGGCGACGGCGTGTCCTGGGCGGGCACCACCCACACCAACGAGGACCCGCGCCCCACCCAGGACATCACCGTCGACATGACGGACCCGATGTCACCCGTCGTGTACGTCGTCTCCGCCGCGACCCCCTGACCCGGCACCGGTCGCCAGCGCCTGCACATCGGCGTACGACAGTGCCCCGCCCCGCACCGGCCCGCCGTCCCGGATCGCGGCGGCGGTGGCCGCGGCCGCGCCCAGCGCCTCCCGGTAGAGCAGCGAGCCCAGGCTGACCCGGCGCACCCCCAGGGCGCTCAGCTCGGCGACGGTGGGCCCGGCCGGGCTGTACAGCACGTTCAGCGGGGTGACGAGGGCGGCGGTCAGCGCGGCGATCTCCGCCCGGTCCGTCAGCCCCGGCACGAAGACCCCGTCCGCGCCGGCCTGCTCGTAGACCGCGAGCCGGCCGGCGGTCCGCTCCTGTTCGCGCCCCAGCCAGTACGTGTCCGTGCGGGCGTTGACGAACAGCGCGGGCACGGCCTCCTTGACTGCGGCGATCTTCGCGGCGTGCAGCCCCACCGGGGCCAGGGTGCCGTCGGCCCGCCCGTCCTCCAGGTTGATCCCCGCCGCCCCCGCCTCGTACAGCCGGCGGGCCAGCGCCGCGACCTCCGCCGGGTCGTCGCTGAACCCGCCCTCGGCGTCCACGCTGAACAGGAACGACCCGCGCCCCAGGTCCTGTCTGGAGTTCCCCCGCGGCGTCGCGGCGTCCGCGCTGGAACTCCAGACACGACCTAGCCGCCGGGCCAGGTCCACGGTCGCCTCCTTCGTCGCCGCCGCCCCGTCCGGCAGGCCGAGCCCCGCGGCGACCCCGAGACTCGTGGTCCCCACCGCCTCGAACCCCTCGGCGGCCAGCGCGGCGGCCGACGCGCAGTCCCAGGCGTTCGGCAGCAGGAAGGCCTCGCCACGGTGGTGGAGCCGGGCGAACGGGGTCATCGGCCGCCCGAGCAGCCCGTCGGCCAGCGCGAGGGCGTGCGCCCTGCCGGGACACACCCGGGGCGGCGCCCCGAAGGTGAGCGGCACGGGGTGCCCGTGCTGGGCGGCCACCAGGTCCAGGACCACCTCGTCGCCCTCGGCGATCTCCCGCCCGGCGAGGCGGGTGGCCCGCGCGGCGACCCGGCGCATGACGCGCACCGGCGGGTCCTCCCCGAGCACCCGGGCGGTGGGCACGCCCGCCCCGGCCGCTTCCACCAGCGCGGCGGTCGCGGCGCAGGCCTGCACGAGCAGCCCGATACGGTTGGCGACGGCCTCCAAACCGGCTTCGTCCGCCGTCCCCGGCGCGAGCAGCGCCACGAGCCGGGCCACGGCGTGGTCGGCGGGCGTGGCGACGGCCCCGTCGGTGGGATCCGCCGGGCCGGCCTCACCGGCGGCCGCCGGTTCACGGTCCACGGCGCCGGGGGCGTTCGCCGGGCCCCCCGCCCCGAAGTACGCGTCCGCCACGACATCCACCTCCCGCGCGATCCGCTCCGGCTCCGGCATGTCCAGGGCGGCGGCGAGGGCACGCACCACGCGTGTGCGCAGGTTGCCCTCCCCGCCGGAAGCCGGTGTCGTCGCCGCCCGGTGCAGGTCGGCAGGGGCCAACCGGGCCAGCTCGGCCTCCACCAGGGCCCGGCGCCGCCGATGCGGCTCACCGGAGGCGAACCTCGCCACCGTGGCCCGCAGCCAGGCGACGCTCGCGCCGCGCGGTCCGGCGTCGGGGGCCGGTGCCGGAGGGACGAGCGCGGGGTCGGCGAGCGCCGCCCGGACCTCCGCGTACTGGCTGAACTCATGTGTCGTCGTCGCGTGGCTCATGGCTCCGACGCTAGGCCCGGAACACTTCGGCGCCCGCCGAACCGTCCCTGCGGCACCATGAGGGCATGTCCCCACTCGCCGACACCGCCGCCCTCTTCGCCGACCGCACGCGGGCCGCCTTCTGCCAGGCGCTGCTCGACGGACGGGCCTGGACGGCCGGCGAGCTGGCCCGGCACGCGGGCGTCACCGCGTCCACGGCCAGCGAGCAGATTTCCCGCCTCGTCGCCGGCGGTCTGCTGGCCGAGGAGCGCCAGGGCCGTCACCGCTACGTCCGGCTGGCAGGCCCGGAGGCCGCCTCCCTGACCGAGGCGCTGGCCGCGTACGCCCCCGGCACGCCCCGCCCGCACACCCTGGCCGCCTCGGGGCGCCAGGACGCGGAGGCCCGGGCGCGCACCTGCTACGACCATCTGGCGGGCCGGCTCGGCGTGGCCCTGGCGGACGCGATGACCGCGCGCGGCCTGGTCGACACCGGCTCCGGGACCGCCGTCACCCCGGCGGGCCGGGACTGGCTGGCCGACGCCCTGGACTACCGGCAGCCCGCCGGGGCCCGCCGCCCCCTCGTCCGCACCTGCCTGGACTGGACCGAGCGCCGCTCCCACCTCGCCGGCGCCCTCGGCGCGGCGCTGTGCACGACGTCCCTGGAGCGCGGCTGGGTCCGGCGCGTCGGCTCGGGGCGCGCGGTGAAGGTGACGCCGGCGGGGACCGAGGCGTTCGGGGCGCTGCTCGGGGTGCGGGCGTGAGCGGCCCTCAGCGCCAGTCCACCTCCGTGGACGCGAAGTAGGGCAGGTCCCGGTCGGTCCACAGGCGGCCGTGGTGGGCCAGACGGTCGCGGTACTCCGCCCACTCCGGCGCGTGCCCGCACCACGCGGCCTCCGCGACCGAGGGCAGCCGGGGCAGCAGGAGTACGGAGACGTCCTCGAAGCCCTTGAAGCGCTCGGCGAAAACAGTGGCCTCCACGCCGGCGACGTTCGCGTCCGGGATCTCGTACGCGGCCGGGTTCCATGCCGCCGTGTGCCGGACGCCCAGCGGGCGGTATCCGTCGAAGCCGAGCCGGGCGGCCTCGGCGGCCTGCTCGGGCGGGGCGAACCCGGCCGCGTAAGGGCGGTCCAGATACAGGTGGGACTGGGGCGAGAGCAGGACGCGGCCGCCGCCCTCGACGGTGCGGCGGAGGTCGTCGTCGGTGGGGGCGAAGAACTTCCTGAGCGCCGTGATGATCTCCATGGTCCGCCCGGCGGCCACGAGTTCGGGGCGGGCGGCCAGCTCCTCCGCCGTGTCCGGGAGGTCCATCATGGGCACGTCCACCCAGTACTGCGCGATGTCATCGGGCCCGGCGCCGGCGCGTGAGGACTCCTGCCAGGCCACCGGGCGCTTGCCCAATCCGCGGACGAGCGCCCGCAGTTCGCGTACGGAGGCCTCGAAGCTCTCCGGGGTCGCGCCGAACGCCTCGTCGGCGCCGATGTGCACGAAGGGGCCGGCCGTCAGCGCGCAGACCTCGGTGAGGACACGGGTGACGGCGGCGCGGCTCGTCTCGTCGGTCAGGTCGAGCGGCGGAACGAACGGGAAGCGGTCGGCGAGTCCGGCCGGGGCGGGGGCCGGGGGCAGTCCGGGCACGGCGGCCCGGAGCGTCGCGCAGTGGCCCGGCAGGTCGATCTCGGGGACGACGGTGACGAACCGCCGGGCCGCGTACTCCTGGAGCGCGCGGTAGTCGGCCACCGTGTAGAAGTCCGCGCCCGGGGCGGTCAGGGCGGGGGTGCCGGGCAGTTCGACGCGCCAGCCCTCGTTGTCGGTGAGGTGCAGGTGCAGGACGTTGAGCTTGTAGAGCGCGGCGAGGTCGATGATCCGGCGCACCTCGTCCGGGGTGAGGAAGCTGCGGGCCGGGTCGACCATGAGCCCGCGCCAGGCGTAGCGGGGGGCGTCCGCCAGCTCCTGGAACGGCAGTTCACCGGTGACGCGGGCGGTGGCGATGAGCTGGAGGGCCGTCGCGGCGCCCCGGAACACCCCTTCCGGCGTGCGGGCGAGGCACGTGATGCCGTCGGCGTCCACGCGGAGCCGGTAGCCCTCGTCCACCGGGTCCGTACCGCCGTCGGGGGCGATGCCCAGGGGCGGCGCGGAGGCCACGTCGTCCAGACCGAGGACGAGTGCGCGGGGCGTGCCGTCGGCCGCGTCCGGCAGGTGCGGTCCGAGCAGTGACCGTACGGTCGCGGCCACTTCCTCCAGCGCCGGGTCGGCCGCCCGTACGTTCCAGGGGCCGGCGGCGGGCAGTGCGCCGGCGGGGGAGGACGGTCGGGCGTCGGCGTGCGGGATGACGGCGTTCACGGGCTTCTCCCTGAGGCGCGGGCTGTGGACCGGGGAGCCGGAGCGGCGGCGTCAGGTTCCGGCGAGTCCGGCCCCCCGGGCATTCGGCGCCGGAGTGAGACCGGACCGGCCGCCTCTTCTCCCGTACCGCTGCCACCTGTACGCTAACACGAAAACCGATCAATGAACGCTTTTTGCGGAGGGGGCGAACGGCCCGCCTCCGGGCGAAAGGAGAACCCGATGGTGCACGAGGCCGGACCCGGTTTCGCCCTGCCGGAAGGCTTCCTCATGGGAGCGTCGACGGCGGCCCACCAGGTCGAGGGCAACAACGTCTCCAGCGACTGGTGGACCCTGGAGAACCACCCCGGGAGCTTCGTCCAGGAGCCCAGCGGGGACGCGGCCGACAGCTTCCACCGGTGGCCCGAGGACATGGACCTCCTGCGCGAACTCGGCTTCGACTCATACCGGTTCAGCATCGAGTGGGCGCGCGTCGAACCGGAGCGCGGCCGGGTCTCGCGCGCCGCCGTCGCGCACTACCGGGCCATGGTGCGCGGCGCGCTGGAGCGCGGGCTGACCCCGGTCGTGACCCTCCACCACTTCACCTCGCCGCAGTGGTTCAGCGACCTCGGCGGCTGGACGGCCACCGGCGCGGACGAACTGTTCGCCGCCTACGCCCGCACCTGCGCCGACATCCTGCGCGAGGGCGTCCGCCATGTCGCCACCATCAACGAGCCCAACATCATGGCCCTGATGTACGCCCTGAAACGCCATGCCGCCGAGCACGGCTGGGAGAGCATCGCGCACGGGGCGAACGCCGCCCGCGAGGCCGGGGCCGCCGCCGTCGACCCGGCCGCCTTCGCCCCGGACGCCGAGGTGATCCGGGCCCTGATCCGCGCCCACCGGGCCGCCACCGCGGTCCTGAAGGAGACCGTGCCCGGCGTTCAGGTCGGCTGGACCGTGGCCAACCAGGTCTACCAGCCCGAACCGGGCGCCGAGTCCGCCGCGACCGCCCACGCGTGGCCCCGCGAGGACGTCTTCCTGGAGGCCGCCCGCGAGGACGACTGGATCGGCGTACAGGCGTACACCCGCCACCGGATCGGCGCCGACGGCACCCTGCCCCCGCCCCCGGGCGCCGAACTGACGCTCACCGGCTGGGAGTTCTACCCCGAGGCGCTCGGGGAAGCGGTGCGGCACACGGCGGAGGTGGTCGGCCGGCACGTGCCCATCCTGGTCACCGAGAACGGCATCGCCACCGACGACGACGAGCGCCGCATCGCCTACACCGCCCGCGCCCTGGCGAGCCTCGCGGAGGCGATGGCCGAGGGCATCGACGTACGCGGCTATCTGCACTGGAGCGCGCTCGACAACTACGAGTGGGGGAGCTACCGGCCGACGTTCGGGCTGATCGCGGTGGACCGCGAGACCTTCGCCCGTACGCCCAAGGAGTCGGCGCGCTGGCTGGGCGGCCTGTCCCGGGACCGCCGGCTGCCCGCGGCGGCGGAGCTCGACTCGGTGACCGCCGCGTCCTCGCGTTAGGGTGACCGGCATGGCGAAACGGGGCCCGTACGAGAAGGGCGAGGCCAAGCGCAGCGAGATCCTGCACGCGGCACTGGAGATCTTCGCCGCCGAGGGGTACCGGGGTACCTCCCTGCGGAAGGTGGCGGCGAAGTGCAGTCTCAGCCTGCCCGGGCTGATGCACTACTTCGACTCCAAGGAGGACCTGCTCACCCAGGTCCTGCGCATGCGTGACGAGACCGCGCGGGCGCGGCAGGCGGAGCGCGCCGATCCGTACGGCTACCGCGAGATCATCCGGGAGGGCGCGAAGACCCCCGGCCTGGTCGAGCTGTTCGTCTCCATGGCCGCCGCCGCCAGCGACCCGGCCCACCCCGCCCACGCCCACTTCGCCGAGCGCTACCCGGTGGTGCGCGAACGCGTCGCGGACTTCGTCCGGGACGGGATCGCGGAGGGGCGGATCGGCTCCGCGATCCCCCCGGAGCGGCTGGCCGTGCTCCTGGTCGCCGTGGCCGACGGCATCCAGCTCCAGTGGCTGATCGACCGGTCCACGGACATGGAACAGCCCATCGAGGACCTGCTCTCCATCCTCGACCCGCGCACGGCGCCCGAAGGGGCCTGAGCAGCGCAGGAGGGGCGGCGCCTGTGCGCCGCCCCTCCTCCTTTTCCCTTTCCCGTACGGGTCAGAGCGCCGCCGCCGTCGCGGTCACCGCCTCCGTCCAGTCCGCCCAGCGCGGATCCGGTCCGGCCGCCGGCTCCCAGGCCATCGCCGTGCACACGTACCCCACGGCGAGACCGCCGGCGGGGTCGGCCATCCCCAGCCGCCCGCCCGCCCCCGCGTGCCCGAACGAACCGGCGCCCAGCATCGGCAGCCCTTTCCGGGGCAGCTCGAAGCCGAGCCCGAATCGGGAGCGGCCCGCAGGGTCCCCGCCGTCGAGCGGTGGCGGGGGAGGCACGTCGTCGCGCGGGGCGACCGCCCGGCCCAGCGTGGCCGGGGACAGCAGCCGCACCCCGTCCACCGGGCCGATGAGCGCGGCGTACATCCGCGACAGCGACCGGGCGTTGCCGATCCCGCCGGCGCCGGGCAGCTCGGCTGCGCGGCCCTCGCGGGTCGCCAGCCCCCGGACCGCCGCCGCGACTTCCGCCTGCGACGCCCGGAGCGCGAGGGACAGCGGCGCGTCCGGGGCGAGCCCCAGCCCGGCGAGGAAGCCGGCGACCTGCTCCGGCGTGGGGTCGGGGCGTACGGAGAACTGCCGGGCGAACCGGTGCTCCTCCTGCGCCGGCAGTCCGATCCACACGTCGAGCCCCAGAGGCCCCGCCACCTCGGCGGCGAAGAACGCGCCGGCGCTCCGCCCGCTCACCCGGCGCACCACCTCGCCGACCAGGTGCCCGTACGTCAGCGCGTGGTAGAGGCACGCCGTGCCCGGCTCCCACACCGGCCGCATCGCCGCCAGGCCGCTCACCCGGGCGTCCCGGTCGAACAGCCCGGGCAGCCCGCACCCCGCAGGGCCGGCCGAGAACGCGGGCAGCCCCGCCCGGTGCGTGAGGAGGTCGGCCACCGTCGTACCGGCCTTCCCGGCGGCGGCGAACTCCGGCCAGTAGCGGACCACGGGCGCGTCGAGGTCCAGGGCGCCCCGCTCGCTCAGCAGGTGGGCGCAGACCGCGACGAGGCCCTTGGTCACCGACATCAGCACGCCGACCGAGTCCGTCCCGAAGCCGGGCGGGCCGGCGGCGAGGTCCACCACCGGGCGCCCGTGATGGTGGACGGCCAGCTGTGCCGCGCCGGGGTCATCGGCGCAGCCGCGTACGAAAGCGTCGCGGACTGGCTCCCAGCCGGGCGCCACCCAGCCGGTGAGCACCTCAGCCCTCCCGCTGTTCCATGCGCGCCTCCACCTCGTCCGCCAGGGCGGGCAGGCTCTCGGGGGACAACGGGCTCTGCGGGAACTCGCAGATCACGTCCACTGGCACCCCCGCGAGGAACCGCCGCATCACGGGATCGGCGAGCGCGCCCGAGGAGGCGTCCGTACGGGCCTGCGCGAACGCCTCCATCAGCAGCGGGCCGCCCACCGGGTGCTCGAACCACTCGGCGAGGGTGTTGCGGCCGGTCAGCCGCAGTCCGGAGGGGTCGCCCTCCACCTCGTTCTCCACATGGGCGCGGATGTCGCGCGAGGAGGCGCCGGCCTCGAACCGGTAGCGGCCGCCCTCGACCTTCCAGCCGCCCTCCCGCTCGCTGAAGTACGCCAGATCGTGCCGCGCCACGCGCACCGCGACCTCGCGGCTCTCGCCCGGCTCCAGGAACACCGAGGCGAAGCCCCGCAGTTCGCGCACCGGGCGCAGGACGCGTGAACCGTCCGGCCCGGAGACGTAGATCTGGACGACCTCGCGCCCGGCGACCGTGCCGGTGTTGGTGACGGTCAGCGTGACGTGGAAGCCGTCGCCGTCCGTCCGTACGGCCAGGTCCTCGTAGCCGAACGTCGTGTACGACAGGCCGTGGCCGAACGGGAACGCGACCTCGCGGCGCTGGGCGTCGTACCCCCGGTACCCGACGAAGATCCCCTCGCCGTACCGGGCCCTGCCCTCCTCGCCGGGGAACGAGAGATGGCTCGGGGAGTCCTCCAACCGCAGCGGGACGGTCCCCGTCAGCTTCCCGGACGGGTTGACCGCGCCGAACAGGACGCGGGCGAGGGCACCGCCGCCCGCCTGGCCGAGCAGCCAGCCCTCGACGAGCGCGGGCACCCGTTCCTGCCAGGGCGAGGTGCGGACGACACCGCCGTTGGACAGCACCACCACCACGCGCGGGCTGGCCTCCAGGACCCGCCGCAGCAGCTCCGTCTGGGCGGCCGGGAGGTCCAGGTGGTCGCGGTCGAAGCCCTCGGACTCGTCCTGCGCCGGCAGACCGAGGAACAGCACCGCCGTGTCGGACGACTCAGCCAGCCGTACCGCCTCCTCCGCCAGTTCGGCGTCCGTCGGCCCGTCCTCCGCGCCCGGCAGCGCGTACCCGGCGGCGAAGCGTACGTCCGCGCCCGTGGCCAGCTCGCGCAGGGCGTCCAGCGGAACGTCGAGCCGGGTCGGGGTGACCTGCGAGCTGCCCGCCCCCTGGAAGCGGGGCGTCCGGGCGAACTCCCCAATGACGGCCACGCTGCCGGACGCCGGGTCCAGCGGCAGCAGCGCGTCGTCGTTCTTCAGGAGCACCACGCACTGGTCGGCGGCCCGCCCGGCGATGCGGTGCGAGGCGTCCGCGTCGAACGTTGCGGGTGCGCCGGTCCCGCCGGTCGCGCGGCCGGCGAAGAGGGCGAGCCGTTCGACGGTCCGGTCGAGCACCGCCTCGTCCAGCGCGCCCGACTCCACGGCGGCGGCCACCTCGCGGTCCGTGCGCCCGCCGGGGCCCGGCATCTGGAGGTCGAGGCCGGCGCGGAGGGCGGCGACCCGGTCGCGTACCGCGCCCCAGTCGGAGACGACGATCCCGTCGAAGTCCCACTCGTCGCGCAGGATCTCGGTGAGCAGGCGGGTGTTCTGCGAGACGGGCACGCCGTTGACGCCGTTGTAGGAGGCCATGACGGACCAGGGGCGGTCGCGGCGGACGACGCGCTCGAAGGCGCGCAGATAGATCTCGCGCAGCGGGCGCTCGTCGATGTCGGCGCTGACCCGCATCCGGTCGGTCTCCTGGTTGTTGGCCGCGTAGTGCTTCAGGGACGCCCCGACCCCGGCGTTCTGCAGCCCGCGCACCATGGCGCCGCCCAGCTCCGACGAGACCAGCGGGTCCTCGGAGAAGTACTCGAAGTTCCGGCCGCACAGCGGTGACCGCTTGATGTTGATGCCCGGCCCGAGCACCACGTGCACGCCGTGCGCCACCGCCTCGGCCGCGATGGCGGCGGCGACCTCCTCGGCCAGCTCCGGGTTCCAGCTGCTGCCGAGGGCGACGGCGGGCGGGAAGCAGGTGGCCGGCCCCGCGCTGTGCAGGTCGAGCTGGCCGCCGTCGCCGCTCTCCCGGGGCAGCCGCAGCCCGTGCGGGCCGTCGGACATCCGGACGGCGGGGATGCCCGCCGCCTCGGACCCCTGGCTGACGAAGTCCCCGGACCCGCTGGTCAGAGCGGCCTTCTCGGTGAGCGGGAGGCCGGTGGCGGGGGAGGGGCTGGGGGTGGATCGCTGAGTCATACGAGTACCTGTCGGGCTTTCGTGAAGGAGGGGCGGGCCGGGCGTCCGGTGGAGCGAATCGGGGCAAGACGGCATGCGACCCAAAAACGTATGGTGATCGGTTTTCGCTGTCAAGGGTCCCCGCGTGCGGCGTCCGAAGGCCCCTCGATCGGCCGGATTTCATTTTGGACGCGCCTCTTGACGGCCAGAAACCGATCACCGTACGGTTTTCGAGCTCGGGCGGTCCGCTCCGATGAGCTCCCTGCTGCCGACCGCCTCATCGGCCCCGCACTCCCATGAATCGCCCCGCACTCCCACGAATCGAGGAACGGTCATGTCGGTATCCGGTCGGTCGACCACCCCCGCGCTCCGAGAGGCGGGCCACCCGGCCCGCGCCCCGCGCCTGGCCCTCGCGGCGGCGGCAGCCGTCGCGCTGCTGGCGGGCGCCGCCTCGCCCGGTGTCGCGGCCCCGGCCGCCCCGGCGTCCGGCGACGCCGTGCGCTACGTGGCGCTCGGCGACTCGTACAGCTCCGGGCTCGGCATCCCGCAGCAGACCGACACCGTCTGCGGCCGCTCCGACCGCAACTACCCGTCGCTCGTGGCGGCGGCGGTGGGCGCCGAGTCGTTCACCGACGTCACCTGCGCGGGGGCCGACACCACGCACATGGCCGGTCCGCAGGACGCGGTGGCCCCGCAGCTCGACGCGCTGCGGCCCGACACCACCCTGGTCACCCTGGGCGTCGGCGGCAACGACCTCGACCTGGCCGGGGTCATCACCCGCTGCGTGCTGGTCGGTTACCTCGCGCCGCACGGCTCGCCGTGCAGGACCAGCTTCACCTTGTTCGGCACGGACGAGATCGGTTCCCGCATCAACGCCACCGCACCGAAGATCGACGCGGTGCTCGACGCGATCCACGCCCGCTCGCCGCAGGCCCGGGTCATGCTCGTCGGCTACCCGTCGCTGCTCCCCGACGACGGCAGCTCCTGCCGTGCCACGATCCCGCTCGCCGAAGGCGACTTCGGCTGGGTCCGGGACAAGGAGAAGCAGCTCGACGCGATGATGGCGCAGCGGGCCGGGACGCACGGCGCGGGCTACGTCGACACCTACGGCCCGTCCGTCGGCCACGACGCCTGCCGGGCCGCGGGGGTGCGCTGGATCGAACCGGCCGACTCGGACCAGGGCGCGGGCTTCCACCCGAACGCGTCCGGACACAGGAGCATGGCCGATGCCGTCCTCGCCGCCCTCGGTCACTGACGCCTCAGCCGAGCTCCGCCCGTACGCCGTACCGCCGGAGGAAGGCGCGGACCTGCTCCGCCATGTCGACCGCGTCCGGCTCCAGCAGCCACTGCGTCTGGAGCCCGTCCATCAGGGCCAGCAACTGCTGGGCCACGGCCGCCGGGTCCTCCCGTACGTCCGCCGCCGCGAACAGCTCCGCCAGCAGGCCGGTGAGCTCGCGGCGCAGGATTTGGTAGCGCCGCACGAAGTAGAGGTGCGCGGGGTGCTCCGGATCGGACGCCTCCGCCGACAGCTTCGCGTACAGCGCGACCAGGCCCGGCGTGCCGGCGTTGCGGGTGACCACGTCCAGCAGCACGCGCAACCGCTCCGCGGGCTCCGGCTCCGGAGTGCCCGGGGCCAGCACGGCGGGGAACAGCCGGCGCCCGTCCAGCTCGTCGCGCAGGCTCAGCACGTCGAGCAGCAGGGCCTCCTTGCCGGGGAAGTGGTGCAGCAGCCCGGCATGGGTGAGCCCGGCGTGCGCGGCGATGTCGCGCAGCGAGACCGCGAGGTAGCCGGAGCGGGCGAACAGCTCGGTCGCGGAGCCGATGATGCGGGCGCGGGTGCGCTCGCCCTTCGACAGCCGCCGGGGCGCCTCGGGCGCGAGGTCGGTCACTTCGGTCGTCTCCTGCCGCGGTCGGGCCTCGTCGGGCAGAACTTACCGCTCGGTCAATTCCACCGAGCGAAAACCTACCAAGTGGTTAATTCCGTAGGTAGGCTCACCCGCAATCTTCGCCGGGGCGGCGCCCCGGCTCTCCAGACGGAGCGAAAGACATGAGCAGAACTGCCCGAACCGCGACGATGGCCGCCTGCGTCGCGGCCTCGCTCGCCCTCGCGGGATGCGCCGGCGAGAGCGGCGGCGCCGCGGGTGCCGGATCGTCCACGCTGAACATCGCGACGATGACCCTCCCGCAGAGCCTCGACCCCGCGGTCGCCACCGGCAGCGCCCTGCCGTACTTCCAGGCCGTGTACGACACCCTCATCAAGCGCGAGCCCGACGGCACCTTCAGCCCGATGCTCGCCACGGAGTGGACGTACGACAAGACCCGCACCCACCTCGCGCTGACCCTGCGCAAGGACGTCAAGTTCGCCGACGGCACCGCCTTCGACGGAGCGGCGGTCAAGGCGAACCTGGACCGCTTCCAGAAGGGCGGCGGCGCCTCCGCGAAGTGGCTGAACGATCTGGAGGCCGTCGACGTCACCGACGCCACCCACGTCACGCTGAAGCTCAAGCAGCCGAACCCGGCGATGGAGTTCTACCTCAGCGACGCGCCCGGCCTCATGGCCAACCCCAAGCAGTTCGCGAACGGCGACAGCCTCAAGACCACCCCGGACGGCACCGGCCCGTACCGCCTCGACAAGACGCGTACCACCGTCGGCACCAAATGGTCCTACAGCCGCAACGCCGACTACTGGGGCAAGGAACTCCCGTACAAGAACATCAACTTCAGCTTCTTCGACAACGAGACCGCGATCACCAACGGCCTCAAGACCGGGCAGATCAACGCGGCGCTCCTGCAGTCCGCCGACCAGCAGGTCGCCATCGAGTCCGACCCGGAGGTGAAGACGGAGAAGCAGGAGTTCGACTTCCAGGGGCTGCTGCTCTTCGACCGCGACGGCAAGCTCACCCCCGCCCTGCGCGACGCACGCGTGCGGCAGGCGCTCAACTACGCCATCGACCGCGACACCATGCTCGACCGCATCCGCCAGAACCGCGGGCAGACCACCTCGCAGGTCTTCGGTCCCGAGACCCAGGCCTACGACAAGAAGCTCGACACCTACTACGCGCACGACCCCGCCAAGGCCAAGTCCCTTCTGAAGCAGGCTGGTTACGCGAAGGGCTTCACCCTGAAGCTGCCGCGCATCACGGCGATCGTCAACGACGCGCTCGCCGCCTCGCTGCAGTCCGACTTCAAGGCCATCGGTGTGAAGCTCGTCTGGGACACGCTCGACGGCGCATCGGCCATCCAGAAGGTGTTCAAGGACCGCCTCTACTCCGGCATGGTCATGAACATGGGCCAGTCCGCCTCCGACTGGGCGGCGGCCGACGAGCTGGTCACCCCGGGCGCCTTCAACATGTTCGGCACCACGGACAAGGTGACGCAGAAGCTGCTGCCCGCCCTCACGGCCGGCAGCGAGGACGAGGCCGAGTCCGCCGCGCGCGAACTCAACCAGCACCTGGTCGAGGACGCCTGGTTCGTCCCCTTCTACCGGATGAGCTATCTGCACGTCTCGGACGGCACCGTGAAGATCTCGCCGCAGTCCGGCATGGCCGTCCCCTCGATCTACAACTACGCGCCCGCCAAGTAACGCCCCGCGCCGACGGATACCGAGTGTCATGCTGAACTTCATCGCCCGCAGGATCGCCTCCGGAGCCGTGCTCCTGGTCGTGATCTCCTTCCTCACCTACCTGCTGCTGTCCGTCCCGCACATCGACGTGGGCCGGCAACTGCTCGGCGAGAGCGCCTCCCAGAGCGCCATCGACGCCAAGAACGCGTCGCTGGGCCTGGACGACCCGGTGCTCCAGCAGTACGGGACCTGGCTCTCCCATGCCGTCCGCGGCGACCTCGGCACCTCCTGGTTCACGAGTGAGGACGTGGGCCGGGCCGTCGGCAACCGCCTCCCGGTCACGGCCAGCCTGATGCTCGGCGTCACCGCCGTCACCACGGTCCTCGCCTTCCTGCTGGGGGTGTGGGCCGGGGTGCGGCGCGGGGCCGCCGACCGCTTCGTGCAGGTGCTGGGCGTGGTGGGGTACGCCCTGCCGGGATTCCTGCTGACCCTGGTCCTGGTCCTGGTCTTCGCGGTACGGCTCCGCTGGTTCCCCGCCATCGGGTACACCGGTTTCACCGACTCGCCCAGCGGCTGGCTCTCCACCATCACCCTGCCGGTGCTCTCGCTGTCGGTGGCCTCCGTCGCGGGCGTCTCCCAGCAGGTGCGCGGCGCCGTCATCGACGCCCTGCGGCAGGACTACGTACGCACCCTGCGCGCCCGCGGACTGCCCGCGTCCCGCATCGTGTTCAAGCACGTCCTGCGCAATGCCTCGGCGCCCGCGCTCTCCGTGCTCGGCATGCAGTTCGTCGGCCTGCTCGGCGGCGCCGTGCTCGTCGAGCAGATCTTCGGGCTCCCCGGCATCGGCTCCATGACCGTCACCTACACCACCCGCGGCGACATCCCGGTGATCATGGCCCTCGTCATGCTCACCGTCGTCGGCGTCGTCCTGATCAACCTCCTGGTCGACATCCTGATCGGCTGGCTCAACCCCAAGGCGAGGGTCGCATGAGTACCGGCCGCACCCTGCGCAGGGTCCTGCGCAACCCCCTGGGCGGCCTGTCCGCCGCCCTGCTCCTGCTCATCGTCGCGGCCGTGCTCCTCGCGCCCCTGATCGCCTCGCAGGACCCCGGCGCCTCGTCGCTGAGCGAGGCGTTCGCCGGGCCGAGCGGAGACCACCCCCTCGGCATGGACTCGGCGGGGCGCGACATCCTCGCCCGGGTGCTGTACGGCGGGCGCACCACTCTCGGCGGCGCGCTGCTCGCCCTCGCCATCGCCCTGGCGCTCGGCGTGCCGTCGGGACTCTTCGCCGGATACCGCGGCGGCCGGTTCGACTCCGCCGCCAACTGGACCGTCAACCTCGTCATGGCCCTGCCCGCCATGGTCGTGCTGCTCGCCTCCCGCGCCATCCTCGGCCCGGACGTCCACGTCCTGATGATCGTCCTCGGCGTCCTGGTGGCGCCCAGCTTCTTCCGCCTGGTGCGCGGCATCGTCGCCAACGTCCGGGGCGAGCTGTACGTGGACGCCGCGAAGGTCTCCGGACTCTCCGACACGCGGATCGTCGCCCGCCACGTCCTGACCGTGGTGCGCGGCCCCATCATCATCCAGGTCGCGCTGGTCGCCGGCATCGCCATCGCCCTCCAGGCCGGCCTCGAATTCCTGGGCGTCGGCAGCGGATCGTCGGCGACCTGGGGCGCCATGCTCAACGAGGCGTTCCAGAACATCCAGCGCGCGCCCCGGCTCATCCTCTGGCCCGGCCTCGCCCTCGGCCTCACCAACTGCGCCCTCGTCCTGCTGGCCGGAGCCGTACGCGACGCCCTGGAGGACCAGGCACCCCGGCCCGCCCGCCGCCGGCGCGCCGAGGCGCCGGAACCGGTCACCGAGTCCACCGGGCCACGGGCCGCACTGCTCTCCGTGCGCGGCCTCACCGTCGCCTACGCCCGGCCCGACGGCACCGACAAGGAGGTCGTGCACGGCGTCGACCTCGATGTGCGCCCCGGTGAGATCGTGGGCCTGGTCGGGGAGTCGGGGTCCGGGAAGACCCAGACCGCGTTCTCCGTGCTCGGCCTGCTGCCGGAGGGCGGGCGCGTCACCCGGGGCAGCATCACGGTCAACGGCCGCGAGACGGCGGGCATGCGGGAACGCGACCACCGAGCGCTGCGCGGCCGCACCCTCGCGTACGTACCGCAGGAACCCATGAGTAACCTCGACCCCGCCTTCACCATCGGCAGCCAGCTCATGGAGCCCGTACGCCACCACCTCGGGCTCGGCCGCAGGGAAGCCGCCGACCGGGCACGCGAGTTGCTCCGCCTCGTCGAGATCCCCGACCCGGACCGCACCATGCGCCTCTACCCGCACGAGATCTCCGGCGGCATGGCCCAGCGCGTCCTGATCGCCGGCGCGATGTCCTGCGACCCGGACCTCCTCATCGCCGACGAGCCGACCACCGCGCTCGACGTACGCGTCCAGGCCGAGGTGCTCGACCTGCTGCGCCGGCTGCGGGACGAACGCGGCCTCGGCGTCCTCCTGGTGACCCACAACCTGGGTGTCGTCGCGGACGTCTGCGACCGGGTGGCCGTGATGAACGCCGGCCGCATCGTGGAGACCGGCACCACCGAACAGATCCTCGGCTCACCCCAGGACCCGTACACCCGCACCCTGCTGGCCGCCGTGCTCGACGACGCCCCGGCCCGCGCACCCTGGCAGCCCCGAGAAACAAGGACCGTCACCGCATGAAGAAGATCCCCGGCGACGCGTCCGCCGCTGACGCCCTGCTCGACGTGAGCGACCTGCGGGTTTCCTTCCCCGGCAAGGGATGGCGCGCCCCGGAGACCGAAGTCCTCAAGGGCGTCGGCCTGTTCGTCCGGCCGGGGGAGACCCTCGGCCTGGTCGGCGAGTCCGGCTCGGGCAAGTCCACGATCGGCCGTGCGGTCCTGGGGCTCGTCCCGGTCCGCTCGGGCTCGATCACCTTCGACGGCGAGCGCATCGAACACGCCGACGCCCGGCGCCGCCGGGCCCTCAGCCGCGACCTCCAGGTCATCTTCCAGGACCCGTACACCTCGCTGAACCCGTCCCGCACCATCGGGGACACCCTCGCCGAGCCGCTGATCGGGCAGGGCACGGGCGCGCGGGACGCCCGGGGGAGGGTCGCCGGGCTGCTGGAGCGCGTCCACCTGCCGTCCGACGCGGCGGGCCGGCTGCCCCGGGAGTTCTCCGGCGGCCAGCGCCAGCGGGTCGCCATCGCGCGGGCGCTGGCCCTGCGGCCCCGGCTGGTCATCTGCGACGAGCCGGTGTCCGCGCTGGACCTGACGACCCAGCGGACGGTGCTCGACCTGCTCCTGGAGATCCAGCAGGAGACGGGTGTCTCGTACCTCTTCGTCTCGCACGACCTGGCCGTCGTCCGCTTCATGAGCCACCGCGTGTCGGTGATCCACCGCGGCGAGATCGTGGAGACGGGCGACGTCGCGACGGTCACCTCCGACCCGCGCCACGCCTACACGCGCGCACTGCTGCTCGCCTCGCCGGTGGCGGACGTGGCCGAGCAGCGCAGGCGGCGTGCGGCGGCCGGAGCGGGGGCATCCACGGCCTGACCTGCGCGGACGGCAGTGCGGAACGGGGCGCCCGGCGGGCGCCCCGTTCGTGTGTGCGGGCCGTTCCGGGCCGGGCCGCTATCGGCTACTCAGGCTACTTATCGCACTTTTCAGAGTGTTACGCAGCATTTATCCCCCGAGTCATGGCATCTCTTAGGCGATCGATTGATCAGTACGACAATCATCCCGGCTCGAAGGAGTTCAGCATGCGTATGTCTGCTTCTGCCCGTTCCCGCAGCGCCCGCGCGGGCGCCGTCGCGGCCGCCGCGATCGCCGTCGCCGCAGCCACGCTGGGCGGGGCGACCGCCGCCTTCGCCGCCCCCGGCGACAGCGGTGACATCGACATCCGCCCCGGCGGCTGGGCGGCGCGCGGCGGCGACGGCCACGAGGTCTGCAAGTTCGTCCTCCAGGCCAGCAACTTCGGCGACATGCCGGCCGTCCCGTGGACCATCACCGCGCAGCCCCCGACCGTCCCCCCGGGGGACACCCTCGCCAGCACCCTCCCCCTGGTGAACGGCTCGGCGCGCAGCCAGGAGTACCTGCTCCCCGAGGGCACGTACCAGCTGGTGTGGATCGTTCCGTCCGGCCCGAAGAACAAGGCGTTTAAGGTCGACTGCACCAAGCCGTCCGGCCACAACGGCCCCGGTGACAACAACGAGCGCGGCTCGGAGGCTTCGGGCTCCGAGGCCGGCTCCGACAGCGGCTACGAGCAGCCCTCCGGCGGCGTTCCCGCCGGCGGCGGCGGCGTCCCGGACATGGACAGCATCAGCTCCGAGAGCGACTCGAACGTCGGGACCACCGCCGCGATCGCGGCCGGCGCCGCCGGGGCCGCCGGGCTGATCATGGTCCGCCGAGCCGCACGCCGCCGTGCCCGCAACGAGGCATAACCCGCGCAGAAGACGCCGACGGGGCCCGAGCCGGGCGTGTCGTCTCACCATGACGTTGTGCGTGACCTCCTCGCTGGTGACCGGCATCGTCTGGGCGAGTTCCGACTCGTCCGACGATCCGGTCGCCGCCGCCCACGGCAACGACGCCGCGGGCGGCGGCGACCGGCCGGCCTCGCACGCACCCCTGTCGCCGTCGCGTCCGGTGAAGGTCGCGGTGCCCGCCATCTTCATCGAGGCGCCGGTCACCGGCCTCGGGCTCGACAAGAAGGGGCACCTCGAGGCCCCGCCCATGAGCAAGCCGAGGGAGGTGGGCTGGTACCGCGACGGGCCCTCGCCCGGCGAGAAGGGGACCTCCCTGATCGTCGGCCACCGCGACACCGAGACCGGACCGGCGATCTTCCTCAACCTCAACGCCCTGCACAAGGGCGACAAGGTGACGGTCACCCGGGCCGACAAGCAGACCGCGGTCTTCACGGTCGACGCGGTCGAGACGTACACGAAGGACAAGTTCCCCGACGACAAGGTGTACGGCAGTACCGGCCGTCCGGAACTCCGCCTGATGACCTGCGGCGGGCGCTTCAACAAGAAGGACGGCTACGCCTCCAACGTGGTCGTCTTCGCCCACCTGACATCACTGAAGAAGCAGAAGGTCTGACGGCACAGAGCCTGATGGCCGCGAGCGGTAGGGAATGGCCGGTGCCTCGGGGGCGAGGCGCCGGCCTTCCGCGTCCCCGAGGAGGGCCACCGTCGGGTTGTGCGCCCAGGTGTGCCGGTCAGTCGGGGCCGGCGCCGATGGACCTGCGGTGGACGGCCACCGCGGCCCGGTGGCCGTAGGGGACGGCGACATCGGCCACCAGCCACCCGGGCGGGGCGGCCGGCACCTCCCCGGCGCCGACGTAATCCGTCGACGGGTCGGCCCCCAGGCCGATGCCGAGGCCCTTCAGGTACGCCTCCTTCCTGGTCCACACCCGGGCGAAGGCGGCCGGGCGCAACGCGGGTGCGAGGGCGGCGAGTTCCGCCGCCTCCATGGGGTGGACGACGTCGGCGGCCTCGACGAGCGTCTGCGGGTCCGGTACGGGCTCGACGTCCACGCCCACCGGAGCGGCGGCGACGGCGATCAGGCTCAGGCCCTCGCAGTGCGACAGCGAGAAGTGCAGGGGCTCGCCCGGGAGCACGGGCCGGCCGTGCGGTTCGCCGCAGCACGGGCAGGGGGCGCGGGCCACCGAGACGGTCCGGGGCGCGACGCCCAGGTGCTTGCCGAGGACCCGGCGCAGCCCGACATGGGCGCACAGGTAGGTGGCGCGGTCGGTGGGGCGGCGGAACTCCTCGGCGCGGGCCAGCTCCGAAGGCCCGAGGACCAGCGGGGCGTAGCGTGCCGCGGTCTCCTCGTGCACGGCCGTGGCGACCAGCCAGAGCTGCGGGCGGCCGGGGCCGGGGTCCGTCAGCGGGGGCAGGGTGGCGGGCAGCGGGGGGAGCGCGGTGGGCAGGAGGAGGGAGTCGAGGACGGGCGACGGGCTGGGTTCCAGCAGGGACATGTCTGCCTCACACGGCTGTGGCGGTGGGCTCGGGGGCGGCGGACACCTTCGTGGTGGGGGTGCTCCGCGTCAGGGGCGCGCGCAGGGCGAGCGTCGCGGCGACCGGCGAGAACAGTGCGACGCACGCGCACAGCAGCCAGGTGCCGGTCACACCCAGCGGGGCGGACAGCGAACTGAAGACGGCCAGCGACAGGGGCGCGGCCCCGATGCTGGACAGCGAGAACGTGGACATCGCGGCGCCCAGCTTCCCTTCGGGCACGGCCTGTTGGTACGCGGTGACCAGGGCGGGTCCGTTGAGTCCCGAGAACAGGCCGACCGTGCACGCCACGATCGCGAGGACGGACGGCGAGGGGACCAGGGCCATGGAGCCCATGCCGACGGCGAGCCCGGTACCGGTGACGATCAGCTTGACCGGCACGGGGATGCGGTGCGCGAGGGCTGCACCGGCCGCCGCCGACGCCAGGGCGCCCGCGCTGAACGCGGTCAGGGCCGCCGCGACCGACCCGATGCCCCAGCCCTCGCCGGACGCGCGCAACGGCAGCGCGACCTCGGCCGGCCACAGGAACGCGAAGTCCATGCAGAAGCAGGCGATGAACATCCAGCGCAGCCTGGGGTGGCCGCCCAGCAGCGCCAGGCCGTCGCCGGAGCGCCGGAACAGCGAGGTGCCACCCGCCCCGGCGCCGCGCTCGGGCCGGGCCATGCCGCGGGTCACGTGGAACGCGCAGACCAGCCAGACCGCACACCCCGCCGCGGCGACCAGCATGACCCCGGACAGGCTGCCGGCCACGACCAGCCAGGCACCCAGCGGCGATCCGGCGATCGGGGCCAGCCGCATGACCATGGAGAACAGGGAGTTGGCCCGGCCCAGGTGCTCCGTGGGGGCCAGCCGGGTGAGCAGGACGCCCGACGCCGGACCGGTCAGGCCGAGCAGTGAGCCCTCGACCACGGCGACCGCGACCAGCGGCCAGATGCTGTCGGCGCCCGCCGTGACCAGGGCGCCGATCGCGAGGACGGCCAGCCGGGTGGCGGTGGCCCGGAGCAGGACGGCCCGGGGGCCGAGGCTGTCGGCGAGGGCACCGCCGAACAGCAGCATCAGGGCTCGCGGCAGTGTGGAGGCGAGGATGACGAGCGTCACCGCGCCCCGCCCGCCCAGTTGGACCGCCGTCCAGTTCATGGCGATGATCAGGGCGAAGCTGCCGCACTGCACGGCGGCCTGGCCGGTGACGAAGCTGCCGATGCGCCGCCAGTCGGGGGCGGGCCCCGTCTTGGCCGACGGGGCGGAGGGGTTCGTTGTCATGGGGTTCGGCTTCCTGGGGGAGTGGGCCGGCTTGCTGCCGGGCTGGGGCGGGCTCGGTGCGTGAGTGAGGTGGGCGGGTCAGCGGCGCGTCGCGCGGACGCTGACGCCGGTGCCGTCGCCGCGCAGCGTCGCGGCGACGGCCAGCGCGGCGGCCCGGCCGGCGGCGCGCCGCAGGGCACGGCGGTCGCGCGCGGCACGGGCGGGGCCGTGGGTACGGAGTTCCAGGCGGCCGCCGAGATAGCCACGGCCCGCCTCGGTGAGGGCGCGCTGGGCGGCGAGCCGGGCGGTGTCGGCCAGGGGGCCCGGGGTGTCGGCGTCCCGTAGGCCTTCGTCGGCGGAACCGACGGTGACACCGGGGGTCTCCCGCAGCTCGAACCGGGCCCGGACGGTACGTCGGCGGCCGGTGATGCCGGGGGCCTGTCGGGACGGGGGCCGGACGGCGCGCCCGGGCCCGGCGAGGCGAGAGGTATCCCGTGACCGCAGCCCGACAGGCCGTCCCCGCCTCCGATACGCCCCCGCGCTCACGGCGTCGCTCCCTCGGACGCCGGGTCGGCGGGCAGCGGCGCCCCGGCGACGACGGCGCCGCCCTCCGGCCACCACAGGTCATCCGGGGCCAGCGCACCCACCGCGTACTTGCCCAACGCGCTCACCAGAAGCCGCAGTTCGAGCGCGATGCTCTCCGCGAGCCGTACCAGCCCGTGTTCCGGGTCCTCGTCGACCGCGATCAGCGCGGCGCGGCCGAGGCCGACGGCCGTGGCCCCCAGGGCGAGGGCGCGCACGGCCCGTCCGCCCTCCCACATCCGGCCGCTCGCGAGGAGGCAGCCCTGCGGCCGGCCTATCCGGCGCAGGCACTCGGCGAGCGGCAGGCCCGCCTGGTCGAGGAAGACCCGGGGGGCCCAGCCCGTCCCGCCCTCCGCGCCGTCCACCGTGACGGCATCCGCCCCGGCGCCCCACGCGGTGCGCACGGCGAGGCCGATGTCGCGGCCCGGGTGGAACTTCACCCACGTACGGGCCTTGGGGAAGTTGTTCCGCATGAACCGCAGCTGCTGGCGCAGGATCTCGTCGGTGAAGGTGCCCGGTGTGGCGCAGCGCAGCCGGCGTTCGTCGTCCGGGCCGAACGCCTCGGTGACCGTGAACCGGCCCGCCAGCTGTGCCGCCTCGGCGCCCGCGACGACGGTCATGCCGCCGAGACCGGGCTTGGCGCCCTGGCCGGTCTTCAACTCGAAAGCCAGGCGCCCCGATTCGAGCAGGGGCCGGGTGGCGGGGTCGCTGTAGAGGAGGTTCCAGACCTCCGAGTCGGCATCCTCGGTGGACTGCTGGACGACGATCCCGCCGACGCCCTCGGGTGCCGCTTCGAGGTACGCGTCGATGCGGGCGAGGAGCGCGGAGCGGGCGGCGTCGCCGCCGCCGCGCCGGTAGCCGTGGACGGGGACCATGTTCTCCCCGATGACCATGGGGATGCCGAGGTGGCCGGCCTGCCGGGACGCCTGGACGGCGAGGTCACCGCTGCCCGCCCGGGTGGACCCGAAGGCCGACAGGTACAGCGGTAGAGAGGCGGTGAAGCCCCCGGTCCGGACCGTCAGGTCGACGTCACCGGACTCGGGCTCGCGGGCCAGCTCGATCAGCTTCTCCAGCCGCTCCGGCATGAAGACGGGCGGGACGATACGGGCCCGGTCGAGCGCGTCGGCCCCGGCCGCCGCGCCGGGGCCGTAGAGCTCGGCACCGTACGAGCCGGGGTCGGGGAACACCTCGGCGGTGCCGCGCCGGGCGCGGGCGCGGATCTCGCGCTCGGGGAAGCCGGGGGCGGAGAGGGCGCTCACGGTGCCACCACCCCGGGGAGCTTCGGGTAGGCGCTGACCTGCCACAGGGAGTCGAGGCCGGTGAGGAAGCGGACGAGGCGCTGAAGGCCCATCCCGAAGCCGGCGCTGGCCGGGATGCCCTCGCGGGCCTCCTTCAGGTACCAGGCGTACTTGGCCGGGTTCTCGCCGCTCTCGCGCATCCGCGTGACGATGGTCGCGTAGTCCGACTCCCGCTCGCTCCCCGAGACGAGCTCGCCGTAGCCGTGCGGGGCGATGAGGTCGAAGTTCCGCAGGACCCCCGGGCGTTCGGGGTCCTCGCGGTCGTAGAAGCCGCGCGATCCCTTCGGGTAGTCGTTGATGAAGAACGGCCGGTCGCTCTCCAGCGAGAGGAGCCGTTCACCGGTCCAGTCGATCTCGCTGTCCGGGCTCTGCGGGTGGCCGGCCGTCACGAGCCGCGAGACCGCCTCCTGATGGGTGCACACGTCGAACTTGCCACTGCGGACATCGGCGAAGTCCGCCTCCTGACGGCCGAGTTCGGCCAGGACGTCCGGTACCGCGGTCCACACGTGCTCGGCCACGTGGGTGAGCAGTCCGGCGGCGACCTCCTGGGCGTCCTCGCGGCTCGCACCGGCGATCTCGACGTCGATCTGGTGGAACTCGACCAGATGGCGGCCGGTGGTGGCGGTCTCCTCCGGCTCCACGCGGACATTGGGCGCGATGTAGAACAGCTTCGGGAAGCCGTGCAGCGACGCCTGCTTGTAGAGGATGGCGCTGGTCATCAGCTTGTACGGGCGCCCGTAGTAGTCGACGTCCAGGGCCTTGGCGCCCCGGCCGCCCGGATCGGTGACGGGTCCGACGAGCGGGGGCAGCAGCTCCGTGAAGCCCGCCTGCCGCAGGAAGTCGCGGGCCGCCGAGAGCGCCTCCTGCTGGACGAGCATGGCGGCGCGCAGCTGCGGGGAGCGCAGGTGCTCACCGAGCGGGGGCGGGAGGGCGGGACCTGCGGGCTGCGGGGCGTGGTCCATGACGGGCTCCTGTTCGTGGCGGTGGTGAGGGGTCGGGGGGAGAGCGCGTGCGGTGGCGGGGCGCGTGTACGCCGGTACGGGGTCGGCCGGCGGCCGGTCGTAGCGGTCGGCCATGTGGTGGAGGGCGGTGAGCAGGCCGTTCGCGGTGAGGGGCGCCAGGTCGGCCGGGGCGTCGGAGCGGATCGGCATTGCGCCGGTGTCCGACCAGCGCAGCCGCCCGTCCGCGCCGATCACGCTGCGGGAGCGGCCCGCGTTGTCGGGGTGGAGGCAGAACGGCACGTCCAGCAGCCCGCGTGCGAAGGCGGCGGGCAGCGCGCGGGCCAGGTCGGGGTGCAGACCGAGGACGGCCTCGATCAGGGCGCGCGCCTCCGCGTAGACCTCGCTCCCGTCGTCCGGGCCGGCCGGGACCGGGGGTCCGGCGAGCGCGGCGGCCGCGGCGGCGGTCTCCAGGGCGCGGACGTTCTCGTCGACGGTCGGGATACGGCGGGACTCGGCGGTCGTCTTGACGAGGAGCCGGTCCGCCCCGGCCCGTACCGCCAGCCGGGCGGACGCCTCCAGGAGCCGGGTCGCGCCGCGCTCGGTGCGCGGGTAGACGCCCATGTAGGTGTAGAGGACGACATGGTGGTCGACGCCGGCCGGCAGGAACTCACCCGCCAGCCTGCGCAGGGCCCGTATCGCCTCCTCGTCCTGGCCCGGGTCGGTCTGCTGGGCGTAGCTCAACGAGACGCTGCGCACCCCGTGCTGGGCGAAGAACAGGCACTCCAGCACGCTCGTCGCGACCAGCAGGCCGGGCGGGCAGAGCTGGCCGAGCAGGCAGCCGCCGAAGCTCTCCAGATGCGGCACCGAGCCGGGCAGGGCGCTCGCGGCGAGGAGCTCGCACCCCTCGGCCCAGGCCGCGACGGACTTCCGGAGCGGGGTGCGGCCGTAGGGCAGGCAGTACGAGACGGGCCCGCCCTCGGTCGCGTCGAGACCGGCGGCGACCAGGGCCCGGACGATGGCTTGGGGGCGGGCGGAGCCGTGCCGGACCTGGACCGGGAAGTCGTCGTCGTACAGTCCGTCGAGCAGGGCGCGCGTGACGTCCAGCGGGTGCGTGGCGATCGGGTAGCCGTTGAGTCCGGCGCCCTCGGCGAGGGCGGCACGGGCACCGTCGAGGTCACCGACGCGGGTGTAGCTGTCGATGGTGAGGGTGCCGACGGTCGTCGCGGTGGCCGATCTCGTCCGCTCCAGGCCGGTGCGCATGGTTCCCGGGTCGCCGAAGCCCATGCGGGGCTGGACGACGAGCCGTCCGGCGGCAGCCGAGGCCGCGACGAACGCCCCGAACGGGCGCGGGGCTTCGGCGGTGCTCATGCCACCACCCGGGCACGCGCCGCGAGGAACGAGCACAGGGCCTCCAGGTCGTCGGCCCCGTCACCGAGGACGGCGTCGCAGCCCGCCTCGCGCAGCCGGGCCGCCTCGGCCTCCCCGGAAAGGCCGGCGGTGCCGAGCTTGCCGCCGACGGCCACCGGCAGCGCGGCCAGCTCCGGTTCGACGCGCAGCGCGCGTACCGCCGCGAGGGCGTCCCGGTAACCGTGGCCGTTGACGCTGCTCAGCACGACCACGTCGGGGGCATGCCGGCGACAGGCGGCCGTGAGCAGACGGGGACTCACGCAGGGACCCAGCGCGACGACGTCGTGCCCCCGCTCCTCCAGGAACAGCCCGAGATGCACGAGGTTCCAGGTGTGGGAGTCCGAAGCGGTTCCGCTCAGGAGTATCTTCATGCCTCGATATTATTTATCCGAAGGCTTTCCAGGCGGAAGTCGAGCGGCAGTAACAGGCGGCAGTTTCGCTTTCCGGGAAGGTGCCCGGATTTCCGGCCGGCGAGCATACGAAAATGCCGCGCCCCGCAGGAGATGCGGGGCGCGGCATCGGCATGGGGCCGGTCAGGCGTACTGGGCGACCAGGCTGCGGGGGCGGATGTCGGTCCAGTGGGTGGTGATGTACTCCAGGGCGTCGGCCCTGGTCCCCGCCCCCCAGACGCTGTCCCAGCCCGCCGGGACGTCGGCGAAGGCCGGCCACAGGGAGTGCTGTCCCTCGTCGTTCACCACGACGTGGAAGGAGCCCTCGGCGTCGTCGAAAGGGTTCACGATGTCGCTCATGAATAACTCCTCGTTTCGTTTTCCCGCAGGTTCTTCTCCTGCAGTGCGGAGAGTTTCTCCGCGATGACTTTCCCGATGTGCGCGAGAGGTTCTTCCTCGGTCATCCGGAGATGACTGGATTCCACGGTGTGGTTCTCGGCCGTTCCCGTCAGCAACGGATTCCAGGTGGCGGCGAGAGCGCCTTCCGGTTCGCCGGGCCGGTGGGCCGTGAAGAAGACCGCGCCGGTGTCGGCGACCTCGGGCGTGTGCCGGGCCATGAGGGATGCGTGGGTCTCGGAGGCGCGCAGCACGGCCCGTATCTCCTCGGTGCTGAAGCCGCCGAGCACCGGGTCCTCGCGGCGCACCCGCTCCATTGCGGCCGGCAGCTCGTCCTCCCCGAGCACCGCTTCCCGCTCCTGGGGCGGCAGCACGGACACGCTGCCCGGCCCGGTCTGGTGGACGTCCATCAGCGCGAGCAGTTCGACGCGCTGACCGGCGGCGCGGAGCCGGACGGCCATGGCGTGGGCGACGATCCCGCCGAAGGACCAGCCCAGCAGCCGGTACGGCCCCCAGGGCTGGACCTGGCGGATGCGCTCCAGATAGTCGTCGGCCATCTCCTCGACGGTGCGCGGGCGGTAGCCGGGTTCGCTCAGCGCGCGGGCCTGGAGGGCGTACAGCGGCTGCTCGTCCCCGAGGTGACGGGCCAGGCCCGCGTACGACCAGCCGACGCCGGTGCCGGGGTGCACGCAGAACAGCGGGCGGTGGGTGCCCCGGGTGTTCAGCGGCAGCAGGACGCCCATGGCGCCGGCCGTGCCGTCGGAGTCCTGCGCGCCGAGCAGCCCGGCGGGGGTCGGGGCGCGGAACAGGTCCCGGACGGACCGGTCGGCGCCCAGCACCGAACGCACCCGGCTCACCAGGCGCACACCGAGCAGCGAATGCCCGCCCAGGGTGAAGAAGTTGTCGTCCAGACCGACCCGGGGGACACCCAGGATCTCTGCGAACAGCCCGCACAGCACCTCCTCCCGGGCGTTGCGCGGCGCCCGGTGCTCGACGGCAGGACGGTCCGGCGCCGGCAGTGCCCGGCGGTCCGGCTTGCCGTTCACGGTCAGCGGCAGGGCGTCCAGGACGACGACCGCCGAAGGCACCAGATGGGCGGGCAGTGCGGTACGGGTCAGGGCGAGGAGCTCCGCCCCGGTGGCCGCGGACCCCGCACGCGGCACCACGTAGCCGACGAGGCTCCGTTCGCCCGGCAGGTCCTCGCGGACCACGGCGAGCGCCTGGCCCACGGCGGGGTGGGCGGCGAGCGCGTGTTCGACCTCGCCGGGCTCGATCCGTACCCCGCGCAGCTTGACCTGGCCGTCCGCCCGCCCCAGGAACCGCAGCTCGCCCTCCGGCGTCCACACCACGCGGTCACCCGTGCGGTACATGCGGCTGCCGTCGGCCTCGAACGGGTCGGGCACGAACCGCTCGGCGGTCAGATCCGGCCGGCCGGTGTAGCCGCGCGCCACATGCGAACCGGCGATGTACAGCTCACCGGGCACCCCGGGCGGCACGGGCCGCAGCGCCCCGTCCAGGACATGGCTGCGGGTGTTGTCCATCGGCCGGCCCAGGTGCAGCCCGGACCCGCCGAGCGAGCCCCGGCCGCCGGTGAGCCACTGGTTGTGCGAGGCGAACGTCGTCTCGGTGGGGCCGTAGGAGTGGACCAGGACGGTGTCCGGGCAGTGCGTCAGCACCCGCTGCACGGCGGCCGGTGAGGCGACGTCGCCGCCCGTCCACACCTCGCGCAGCAGCCGCAGCGTGTCCAGCGCCTCGTCGGCCATCACATGGAACAGGCCGGTGGTGAAGTAGGCGGCGGTGACGCCGTGTTCGCGCACGGCGCGGGCGGTCTCCGCGAGGTCGGTGCCGTCGCCCCGCATCACGACGAGGCTTCCGCCGTTGAGGAGCGGCACCCACATCTCGAAGACCGAGGCGTCGAACCCGGTCGCGGAATGGACCAGCATCCGGCGGGGGCCGCCCGACGCGGTGTCCCGGTCGGCGGCGAGTTCGGTGACGTTGCGGTGGGTGACGCCGACGCCCTTGGGCCGGCCGGTCGACCCGGACGTGAACATCACGTACATCAGGTCGTCCCCGTCGACCCCGTCGGCCCCCACGGCCTCGCGGTCCGAGGGCGCGACGGCCCCGGAGGGCGCGTCGACCAGGAGGACCGGTACGGGGACCTCATCCGGCACCGCACTCGCCTGTCCGGCGTCGGTCGCGACGAGGCGGACACCCGCGTCCTCGACCATCAGCGCGATCCTGGCCGCGGGCAGCGCCGGGTCCAACGGAACGTACGCCGCACCGCACTTGAGGACGGCCAACGCGGTCACCACCAGCGGCACGCCCCGCTCAAGGAGCACCCCGACGGTGTCGCCCCCGTGCACCCCCGCCGCTTGCAGACGGGCGGCCAACGCATCGGCGTGGGCGTCGAGTTCCCCGTAGCCGACGGTCTCCGTGTCCGTGATCAGGGCAGGCAGCTCGGGGCTGAGCGCGGCCCGGCGGGAGATCACCTCGTGGACGGCGGCCCGGTCCCGCGTCACCGTGGCGGTGTCGTTGTACTCCGCGACCAGCCGGAACCGCTCGGCGTCGGTGAGCAGCTCCACCGCACCGATGCGCACCCCCGGGTCGGCGGCGACGGTGTGCAGCAGTCGTCCGACGTGGGCGGCGAGCAGACCGGCGGTGGCGGGGTCGAAGAGATCGGTGGCGTATTCCAGACCGCCCGCCAGACCCGCCGGCCGCCCCTCGTCGTCCTTGCGCTCCCACAGCGAGAGGGTCAGGTCGAACTTGGTGGACAGCGCCTCCAGCGGCGCCGGTTCGAGCCGCAGCAGCGGCCCATCGGCCGGGGCGGAGGTGTAGTCGTGGTGGAGCTGCACGACGTACTGGGCGAGCGGGTGGTGGGCGGTGGAGCGGGCCGGGTTGAGATGCTCCACGATCCGGTCGAACGGCAGCCGCTGATGGGCGTAGGCGGCGAGGTCGGTGTCGCGTACCCGCTCAAGGAGATCGTCGAACGCCGGGTCGCCCGACGTGTCGGTGCGCAGGACCAGCGTGTTGACGAAGAAGCCGACCAGATCGCTCAGCGCCTCGTCGTCGCGCCCCGCCGTCATGGTCGCCAGCGGCAGATCGGTGCCGGCGCCGTGCCGGGTGAGGACGGCCGCGAGGGCGGCCTGAACGACCATGAACAGCGTCGCGCCGTGGCGCCGGGCCAGCACCTCCAGCGCCTCGTGGGTGGCCGCGTCCACGGTGAGCGGTGCGTGACCGCCCCGGTGGGTGGCCTCGGCCGGACGCGGACGGGCCGCGGGGAGTCCGAGGACGGGCGGCGCACCGGCGAGGGCACGTTCCCAGAACGTGAGGTGGTCGTGCGCCGGCGGCCCGTCCAGAAGCTCCTGCTGCCAGAGGGTGTAGTCGGCGTACTGGACGGGAAGCGGCTGCCAGTCCGGTACGCGGCCCTCGGCGCGGGCGGCACAGGCGGTGGCCAGATCCGCGAGGAGCGGACCGGTGGACCAGCCGTCGGCCGCGATGTGGTGGACGAGCAGCACGAGCACCTGCCCGCCGCCGTCGTCCGGGGTCAGGAGGGCGGCCCGCAGCGGGATCTCACCGGCGAGGTCGAAGACATGCCCGGCGGCCGAGGCGACCGCGGCCCGGAACTGCCCGGCCGGCACGGTCCGGACGTCGAGAACGGGCTGTGCGCTCCCCAGGATCTCCTGGTGCGGCTCCCCGTCCACGGACCGGTAGCGGGTCCGCAGCACCTCGTGGCGCTCCGCCACGTCGGCCAGGGCGAGGCCGAGCACCCCGGCGTCCAGCGGCTCGGCCGGACGCAGGACCAGCGGGATGTTGTACGAGGCGCTGGGACCCTCGAGCGCGTCGATGAACCACAGCCGGCGCTGCGCCCGCGACAGCGGCAGGCGCTCCGGCCGGTCGGTGCGGCGGACGAGCGCGGGGCCCCCGTCCTCCGTGGCCGACCGGGCCTCCGCGATGCGCCTGGCCAGCGCGGCCGGGGTCGGGGCGAGCAGCAGGTCCCGTACGTGCACGTCGGCGCCCAGGCGGGCGCGGATCCGGTTGGCGAGCCGCACCCCGCTCATGGAGTGGCCTCCGATGGCGAAGAACCTCTCGTCCGGGCCGACCTCGTCGAGCCCCAGGATCTCCGCGAACATCTCCCGCAACGTGTCGACGTGCTCCACGTCGGGCGCACCCTTGCTTGCGGCTTCGTCGGCGTCGGCGGTCTGCCGGGCGGTGAGGGCCGCGACGCGCTCACGGCGCCGGTCCAGGGACCAGCGGTCGTCCTCGCCCAGCAGCGCGGCGTCGGCGACCGGCACCTCCGGTTCGGCGGCTGCCACGCGGAGTGCCCGTTCCAGGGCGCCCAGGAGGAGGCGGGCGGTGCCCTCGTCGAGGACGTCGCACGCGTACTCCAGGCCGAGTTCGAGGCCGGCGGGCGTGCCGTCGGCGTCCCGGTGCTCCACGCACGCGGCGGTCAGGTCGAACTTGGTGGTCGCGGGGCCGTCAGCCCGGAAGCGGCCGGTGAGTCCGCCGAAGGCGAACGGGGCGTCGTCCGGGGCGGCGGTGAGCAGCGTCAGCATCGTCTGGAAGAGCGGGTGCACGCCGGGCGTGCGCGGCGGGTTCAGATGCTCGACCAGCAGGTCGAAGGGGAGGCTCTGGTGGTCGTAGCCGGCGAGGTCCGTGTCGCGTACCCGCTCAAGGAGCTCGACGAACGCCGGGTCACCCGAAGTGTCGGTCGGCAGGACCAGCGTGTTGACGAAGAAGCCCACCAGCGCCCCGAGGGCCTCGTCGTCGCGACCCGCGACCGGCGTGCCCACGGCCACCCGCTCCCCGCAGCCCGCCGCGCGCAGGGCGAGGGCCAGCGCGGCTTGGAGCACCATCAGCATGCTGGCGCCGTACGCGTCGGCCAGCCGGGCGAGTCCGGTGTGCGTGGCCGGTTCCAGGCGCGTGGTGACCAGGCCGCCGCGGTGGTCCGGCACGGCGGGCCGGGGGCGGTCCAGCGGCAGATCGGTGACGGCGGGCAGCCCGTCGAGCGCGGCCCGCCAGTGCGCGAGCCCGCGCGAGACGGCCGAGTCCGGGTCGTCGGCCGAACCGAGGACGTCGTGCTGCCAGAGGGTGTAGTCGGCGTATTGGACGGGAAGCGGCTCCTGCTCCGGCGCACGGCCCGCGAGGCGGGCCGCGTACGCGGTGGCGAGGTCGTTCATCAGCGGCTCCAGCGACCAGCCGTCGCCCGCCACGTGGTGCAGCAGTACCGCCAGCACCGCCGCCGGTCCGTCACCGGCCGCGTCCTCGGGCACGAACAGCGCCACGCGCAACGGCAGTTCCCGCGCCAGGTCGAACGTCTCGGAGACGAAGTCAGCCACCCGGCCGCGGAGTTCACCGGCCCGGCACTCGACGATGCGGGCCCGGACGGTGGAGGCCGCCAGGACGTGCTGGTAGGGCTCGTCCTCCGGCGCGAGGAACACCGTGCGCAGCACCTCGTGCCGCTCCACCAGGTCCGTGACCGCGGCGGCGAGCGCCGCCCGGTCGGGGACCCCGTCCAGCTCCAGGACGATCGGCATGTTGTACGCGCAGGACGGGCCGTCGAGCTGGTCGAGCAGCCACAGCCGGCGCTGCGCGTGCGAGAGCGGCACCCGGTCTTCGGCGGGCAGCGGCTCCTCGTGGACGACCGAAAGACGCGGGTCCGTGGTCCGCAGCACCTTGCGGTTGATCTTCCCCGAGCTGGTACGGGGCAGGGCGGCGACGATCCCGACGGAGGCCGGGACGGCCGCGGCCGGCATGCGCTCGCGCACTAGTCCGCGCAGCTCCTCGGCCCCGACACCGCCCTCGGTGACGACGAACGCGACGAGCCGCTTGACCCCGTCGGCGTCCTGCTGGGCGACGACGGCCGCCTCCCGGACCTTCGGGTGCGCCGACAGGACGGAGTCGACGGCGGCGGGGTCGATGCGCTGCCCGCCGATCTTCACCTCGTCGTCCAGCCGCCCGTGGTACAGGATCTGGCGGTCCTCGCCGATCGTGACGAGGTCTCCGGTGCGGTAGGCGCGCTCCCCGTCGAGCTCGGTGAAACGGCGGGCGTTCAGCTCGGGGTTGCCCAGGTAGCCCCGCGACAACCCGCCACCGAGCAGCCAGAGTTCACCGGCAACGACGGCGGCCCGGACCCCGGGCAGCGGGCGGCCGATCGGCACCGGCCCGTCCCCGTGGCGGGTCAGGTCCGCGACCGTCGCGACCACCGTGGTCTCCGTGGGCCCGTACGCGTTGAGCAGCCGCACCCGCTCCCCGGTCAGCTCGCGCCACTGGGCGACCCGCTCCGGCAGCGCGGCCTCACCGTAGATGATCACCGTCTCCAGACAGCCGGGCAGCCGCACCGAGCCGGTGCCGAGGACGTGGACCAGCTCGTGCCAGTACGCGGCCGGCAGGTCGAGCAGCGTGATCCCGTGCCGTGCGCAGCCGGCGAGCAGATCGCGTACGTCCAGCATGTCGTCCGTACGCAGCACCAGCGTCCCGCCGGCCCCGAGAGTCGCGAACAGCTCCTGCACGCTGGCGTCGAAGTGGAGCGGCGAGAACTGGAGGACCCGGGAGGCGGGCCCGATGCCGTACGCGGGTGCGGCGCCCGCGACGAAGTGGGCGAGCGAATCGTGGGCGACGACGACCCCGTTGGGCGTGCCGGTGGAACCGGAGGTGTAGATCACGTAGGCGGCGCCGGCCGAGGCACCCGGGCCGGGCAGGACGAGTTCACCGGCCGCGGCCACCTCGGCGGGCGTGGGCGCCAGGTCGCCGCAACTGGCCTTGAGGATGGCCGCGTTCCGGGCGTCGGGGGCCTGGATGTCGAGCGGCAGGTAGGCGGCTCCGGTGCTCAGGACGGCGAGGAGGCCGACGACGGCGTCGATCCCGCGCGGGCGGTGGAGGGCGACGAGGCGGCCGGGGGCGGCGCCCTCGGCCGCGAGGGCGCGGGCCCGCTCCCGTACGGCGTACACGAGTTCCGCGTATGTGAGGCGCGCGGTGTCGTGGACCAGGGCCGGCGCGTCGGGCCTGGTGCGCGCCTGACCGGCGATGAGGTCGAGCACCGGCGGGGCGGGCGAGGGAGAGGGACCGCCGTCGAGCAGGTCTTCCGTTCTGATGGGGGGCATCCTGGGTTTTCCTCCGGTTGGGGCCGAGAGACCGGGGCGGCGAACGGTTCCTCTCGCCTCCGTGGCCTTCACGCTAGGGGCCCGGGACTGCCCCCCTCGGCAGTCCGTCCGGCAGCTCGGACCGGCAGAAAGGGGGGTGCGGAGCTGCCGCTCCGCACCCCCGCCCGCCCGGCCGGCTCACCCCCGGCGGGCACCCGCCCTGGTCCGGCGGCGCAGCGCGGGGGCGGCGGCCGGACCGGCGTCCTCGGGTTCGATCGCGTCGGCCACGGCACCGGCGAGCCGCTGGGAGAGCGTGGCCGCCGTCGGGTTGCGGAACACGTCGCGGAGCGTCAGGTCCTGGCCGAACTCGGAGCGGATCCGGTTCAGCAGGCGCACCGCGAGCAGCGAGTGCCCGCCGGACTTGAAGAAGTTGTCGTCGGCCCCGACGTCCCGCCCGCCCAGCACCTCCCGGAAGATCCCCAGCAGCCGCGCGTCCGCGCCCCCGCCGGCCGCCGCTGCGGGCGCCGCCGCGTCCTCCTCCGACAGCACCGCCGGTTCCTCGCCCGGCGCGGGCAGCCAGGACGCCCGCACCACCCGGGCCGGTGCCAGGTACTCGGGCAGCCGCTCGGCGGCCCAGGCGCGCAGCGCGCTCTCGGCGGGCGGCGTGCCCGGCGCGCAGGTGACGAAGGCCACCAGCCGGCCGTCACGGACGAGGGCCCGCGCCCCGGTCACCGCCGGGTGCCGGGTGAGGACGCCCTCGATCTGCCCGGGCTCCACCGGATACCCGTTCACGGTCCGGTCGGCCACGGGCCGCAGCACCCCGTCCGCGTCCCGGTACGCGCGCCGCCCGGTCGCCCGCAGACCACCGCCCGGCGCCGGCTCGTGCACCTCGCCCGGCACCCGGACGGGGGCGCGGCGCCCCTGCGCGTCGAGCACCGCCTCCGGGCCGCCGGGCGCGGGCCGCCCCTCACCCAGCGCGGAGAGCAGGGCACCGGGGTCGGCGGCGCATGCGTCCAGCGTCTCCGCGAGCCGCCGGGTCAGCAGCCGGGCGGTCTCCGCGTCGTACAGGGCCGTGGCGTACTCCAGGACACCCCGCAGCCCGGCCGGCGCCCCGTCCGGGCCGGTGGTCTCGGTGAGCGCGAAGGTCAGGTCGGACTTGGCGCCCGCACCCGGGAACGCCACCGGCTCGCCGTCGAGCGCGGACGGGGTCGCGGAGGCGTCGGCCGCCCCCGCCGCGTGCACCTGGAGCATCACCTGGACGAGCGGGGCGTGCGCGGACGAGCGGTGCGGGCTCAGGTGCTCCACGAGCCGGTCGAACGGCAGATCCTGGTTGCTGTACGCGCCCAGGCCCGTGTCGCGGACCCGGCGCACCAGCTCGGTGAAGGCCGGGTCGCCCGAGGTGTCCGTACGCAGGACCAGCGTGTTCACGAAGAACCCGACGAGCGGGTGCAGCGCCTCGTCACCCCGGCCGGCGACGGTGGTGCCGATCGCCAGGTCCTCGCCCGCCCCGTGCCGCGTCAGCAGGGCGGCGAGCGCGGCCTGCACCACCATGAACAGCGTGACACCGTTCTGCCGGGCGCACCGCAGCAGCGCCCGATGCGTCCCGGCGTCCACCTCGAACGGGGCGAGCGCGCCCCGCCCGTCCGGCTCGGGTCCGCGGGGCCGGTCCGTGGGCAGCGCGAGCAGCGGCGGCATCCCGTCGAGAGCGGTGCGCCAGTACGCGAGCTGCTCACCGGCCACCCCGTGCTCACCGTCCAGCAACTCGTGCTGCCACAACGTGTAGTCGGCGTACTGGACGGGAAGCGGCTGCCACCCGGGCGCCCGGCCCTCGGACCTGGCCCGGTAGGCGTGGTCCAGGTCGGCGAGGAGGCAGTCGGTGGACCAGCCGTCGCCCGCGATGTGGTGCACGAGCAGGACCAGCACCTGGCCCCCGCCGGCCTCCTCCAGGAGCCAGGCCCGGAAGGGGATCTCGGCGGCGAGGTCGAACACGTACCCGGCGGCGGCGTCCACGGCCGCCCGCAGCTCCTCGGGCCCCTCCGTCCGCACCACATCGAGGACGGGCTCGGCGTGCTCCAGCACCTCCTGGTACGGCTCGCCGTCCACCGGCCTGTGCACCGTCCGCAGCACCTCGTGGCGTCGTACGACGTCGGCGAGCGCGGCCCGGAACGCGGCCGGTTCGACCGGGCGGCGCAGCCGGATCACGACCGGAATGTTGTAGGTGGCGCTCGGTCCCTCCAACTGACCTACGAACCACAGCCGTTGCTGAGCGGCGGACAGCGGGAGCCGCTCCGGGCGCAGGGAGGCGGGCACCGGTCGCAGCGGCGGCCGGACCAGCCCTTCTCCCTGCTCGGCGAGGCGGCGCAGCAGCCGGGCGGGGGTCGGTGCGAGAAACACGTCGCGGATGGCGGCCTGGACGCCGAGCGCCTTGCGGACGCGGTTGGTGAGCTTTCCGGCGAGCAGCGAGTGCCCGCCCAGCTTGAAGAAGCTGTCGTCGGGGCCGACTTCGTCCCGGCCCAGCACCTCCGCGAACAGTCCGCGAAGGATCTCCTCGCGGGGGTCGGCGTCGGAGGTGCGCCGGCTCCCGCCGTCGCGCGGTTCGCCCTGGGTGGCGGCGGTCCGCTCTGCGGCCCGGGTCAGGGCCTCGTGACGGCGGTCGATCGCCTCGCGGTCCGAGGCGGTGAGCAGGCCGGTCCGGCTGAGGGGTGTGCCGGCCGGCTGTTCGGCGTACGCGGTCAGCGCGCGGTGGAACAGAGTGAGGAGCAGGTGTGCCGTCTCCTCGTCGTACAGGTCGGTCGCGTACTGCAGGCCGAGCAGTACCCCGGCGGGATCGCCGTCCGGGCCGTATGTCTCGGCACAGTTGAAGCTCAGGTCGAACTTGGCGGTGGCCAGGTCCGCGACGTCGAGGGCGCCGGATACGGCGCCCAGGACGCAGGTGGTGTCCTGTTCGGTCTGCGTGGTCAGCATGACCTGGAAGAACGGATGCAGGCCGAGGGACCGTTCCGGGTTGAGGTCCTCGACGAGCAGGTCGAACGGCAGCTCCTCGTGGGCCATGGCGGCCAGGTCCCGTTCGCGGACCCGGTCGAGCAGCGTGCCGAGGTCCGGGTCGTCGGACAGATCGGCGCGCAGGGCGAGCGAGTTGACGAAGAAGCCGACGAGGTCGTGCAGATCCTCCTCGGGCCGGCCCGCCACCGGTGTCCCCACCACCACGTCGGGCCCCGCCCCCGCCGCCGCCAGTGCGGCGCAGAGGGCGGCCCGTGCGGTCATGAAGAACGTCGCGCGGTGGGCGCGGGCGGTGTGGGCGAGCGCCTTGTGGGCGGTGGCGGAGAGGCGGGCGGTGACCAGCGCTCCCCGGTGACTCGGCTCGGCGGGGCGGGAACGGTCGGCGGGCAGCCGGGTCGCGGCCGGAGCACCTTCCAACGCCGCTCGCCAGTGAGCGAGTTGTTCGAACGCCAGGCTCTCGGGATCGGCGGGGTCGCCGAGCATGTCCCGCTGCCACAGCGCGTAGTCCGCGTACTGCACGGGCAGGGGTTCCCACCCGGGTGCGCGGCCCTCGCACCGGGCCGTGTAGGCGCGGTCGAGGTCGTTGAGCAGGCAGCCGACGGACCAGCCGTCGGTCGCGATGTGATGGACGAGCAGCACCAGCACGGAACGTGTGCCGTCGACCGTGAACAGCGTTGCCCGCAGCGGCAGATCGCGGGTGACGTCGAACGGAAGGCGCACGAAGGCGGTGACCAGTGCGTCCACGTCGTCGTCGGGCCCGCACTCCCGTACCTCCAGGCGCACGTCGGGATCGCCGACGATGTCCTGGTACGGCTCCCCGTCCACGGCCCGGTAGACCGTACGGAGCACCTCGTGGCGGTCCACCACGTCACGCACCGCCGCCTCCAGGGCATCCCGGTCGGGCGCCGCGTCGAGGCGCAGCACGACGGGCGCGTTGTACGCGGCCGACGGGCCTTCGAGACGGTTCAGGAACCACAGCCGGTGCTGGGCGTACGAGAGGGGGATCACGGTTGCTGCTCCTCGGGGATGGCGGGGGCGGGCGGGAGGACGGGCCGGTGCGGAGGCGGAGGTCAGCCATCCTTGACGGCCAGCAACTCCTCGATGTGGGCGGCGAGATCGCGCAGTCTCGGGTGGGCGTAGACCGCCTTCACCGGCAGCGCCACGGCGAGTTCGGCCCGCACGCGCGAGACCAGCTTGATGGCGAGCAGCGAGTGGCCGCCCAGTTTGAAGAAGTTGTCGTCCGGGCCGATCGACGCGGCGCCCAGCACCTGCGCCCACACCCGGGCGATCAGCTCCTCCGCCCGCCCGTCGAGCCCCGAGTCCTGCTCCGGGGCCGCCTCGGCCGCCCCGATCCGGGCCGGCAGGGCACCCCGGTCCAGCTTGCCGCTGGGCGTCGTCGCGAACCGGCCGACCGCGACGAACGCGGACGGCGTCATGTACGCCGGGAGTGCGGTTGCCACAGCGGTGCGCAGCGCGGTGGCATCCCCGCCCCGGTGGTAGGCGATCAGGCACGGGGTGCCCCCGGCGTCCTCGCCCAGGACGACGGCCGCCTCGGCCGCGCCCGCCCGTGTCAGGGCGGCCTCCACCTCCTGCACCTCGATGCGGTGGCCGCGCAGCTTCACCTGGCCGTCGAGCCGCCCCAGGTGCACCAGCCGCCCGTCCGGGAGCAGCCGGCAGCGGTCCCCGGTGCGGTACATGCGGTCGCCCGGCGCGCCGAACGGGTCGGCGACGAAACGCTGGGCGGTCAGGTGCGGGCTTCGGCGGTAGCCACGGGCGATCCGGGGCCCTGCGAGATACAGCTCCCCGGCCTCACCGGGGCCGACCGGCGCCAGGTGCTCGTCGAGCAGCCGCATCCGCAGCCCGGGGAGCACGGCACCGATGTGCGGCTCGCCCGGCTCCTCGATCCAGCCGGCCGTCGCGTCGACCGTGCACTCGGTCGGCCCGTACACGTTGACCGCGCGCAGCACACCCGAGCGGTGCGCGGCGGCCAGCCGGTCCCAGAGCGCCGGGCCGATCGCCTCGCCGCCGACCAGCAGCGTCAGCGGACGCGGGCCGCCGTCCGCCGTGAGCAGGTCCAGGAGCGGTTCGGCGTGCGACGGGGTGATGTCGAGATCGGTGAGCCCCTGCGCGTCCACGAAGGCGGCCAGCAGGGCCGGGTCGCGGCGGGTCTCCTCGTCGATCACCACCAGCGTGTCGCCGCGCGAGAGCCGCACCCACTGCTGCACCGACGCGTCGAACGACGGCGACGCGTTCCACCCGACGCGCCCGCCCTCGCCGCTCGCCGCACCCTCGTCCTCCAGCTCCCGCAGCAGCAGCGAGGCCGAACCGCGCCCGATCTCCACGCCCTTGGGCCGGCCGGTGGAGCCGGAGGTGTAGATGACGTACGCGAGAGCGCCCGGTCCCACCGGCACCGGAGCGAAGACCCCGCCCGGGAAGGCGGTCAGCTCGTCGGCCGTGACCGCACGGGGCCCGGCGGGTGCCGGAGCGGTGCCGTCGGTGACCACCAGGTCGGCCCCGGAGTCCTCGACGAGCAGCCGCCGCCGCTCCTCGGGGAGCGCCGGGTCCACCGGGAGGTACGCGGCGCCCGCCGTGAGAGTGCCGATGATCGCGGTGACCAGAGCGGCGCCGCGCGGCAGGCACAGCGCCACGACGCTCTCCGGCCCGGCGCCTCTCGCGGCAAGTCCGGCAGCGAACGCGGCTGCCTGCTCCCGCAGTTGGCGGAAGGTGAGGTTCTGATCGCCGGCGACCACGGCGGTGCGGTCACCGGGCACGGCCGCCAGCCGGGCCATCAGGTCGGCGGCGCCGGTCCCGGCGGCGGCGCACGTCTCGCACGGGCAGCCGGCGGGATGGGCGAGGGCGGGGGCGGCCGTGCGCTCGGGGAGTACGGCGGTCATGGCGGGGCTCACTTTCCGTACAGGGTGGTGGAGGGAACGGAGGCGGGGGAGCAGTCGGACAGCGGCACCGGCTCACCCATGGCGACGAGGATCTTCCGGTCCCCGGTGAACGCCTCGCGGCCGTGCGCGCAGAGGATGTTGTCGACGAGCATCACGTCACCCGCCTGCCAGGTCTCCCGTACGGTGACCGCCCGGTACGCCTCGTTGATCGCGTCCACCTCCGCGTCGGTGAGGGCGGTGCCGTCCCCGAGGAAGGTGTTGAACGGCAGCCCGTCCGCGCCGAACGTCTCGACCAGCACCTCGCGGACGTCCTCGTCGAGGCTGCGGGCGTTCCAGAACGCGAAGTGGTTGAACCAGACCCGCTCACCGGTCACCGGGTGCGTGATGACCGCCGAACGCCGCTGCCGCGTACGCAGGGTGTCCTCGTCCAGCCACTCGTAGCCGATGGCGTGCGCGTCGCAGTACTCCTCGGCACCGGCCGGGTCCTCCGAGGAGAACGCCTTGCGCCAGGGCATGCCCGCCAGGTCCGAGTAGTTGCGTACGAGCAGCCAGCCGGCCTCCGCGAACCGCGCGGTGAGCTCCGGCGGCAGCATGGCGAGGGCGGCGCGCATGTCCCCGACGGTGGTGGCGCCGCCGGTCTCGGGCGCGGTGACGCAGCCGAAGAGCAGCACACCGGGGAAGTCCAGCGTGTAGCTGTTCTCGTTGTGCAGCCGGATGGGCTGGACGGCCGGCAGGTCGGTGGAGGAGAACACGCCCTCGCCGAAGTCGGTGCGCGGGGTGGCCTTCTCCTTGTAGCCGGCCCGCTCCGCGACGAGTGCGTCACGTGCCTCGGCGAACGTCGCCGCGTCCTGGACCGGCAGGCCGCGCAGCATGACCGCACCGGAGCGGTGCAGTTCGGCCTGGATCGCGGGCCGCTGGACGGTCAGCCACGCGGTGGCCTCCGCCATGGAGCCGAACTCCGGCGTGTGGACGATCACCGGCTTGCCGGGCTCCCGGACGGGGGTGATACCGGTGGCGGAGGCGGGCGGCTGGGCGAGAGCGGTCACGATGGGTTCCTCTTCCTTGGCTCGAACGAAGTCGGGTGTGTGGTTACGCGGACGCGGCGGCGGAGTCGCGCAGGGCGTCGAGGACCGGGTTGAGGTGGGCGAAGAAGCCCGCCAGGTCCTGCTGGAAGTAGAAGTGGTCACCGGGCAGCACCTGCGGCACGACTTCGTGACCGGTCACCAGCGACCAGCCGGCGAGCATCTCCGCCGGGACGATCGGGTCGGTGTCCCCGCCGAACACGGCGACCGGGCAGTCCAGCCGGGCGTCCGGGGCGGTGCACCGGTAGGCGTCGTCGATCGCGAAGTCGGCGCGGATGGACGGCAGGACGATCTCCCGCAGCTCCGGGTCGTCGAGGATGCCGTCGTCGGTGCCGCCGCGCTCCTTGATGGCGGCGACCAGCTGGTCGTCGTCCAGCAGCTCCGGGTGCACCGGGCACTGGTTCGGCAGCACGGGCGCCCGGCACGCGGAGGCGACCAGCAGCCGCGGTGTGCGGCCGGCGGCCCGCAGGGCACGTACCACCTCGAAGGCCACCAACGACCCCATGCTGTGCCCGAGGACCACCAGCTCCCCGGTGTCGGCGGGCAGCGAGTCCACCACGGGCTGCGCCAGGTCGTCGACCGAGACCGGCAGGTCCTCGCAGTAGCGGGCGCCGCGGCCCGGGTACTGGCCGATCAGCAGCCGTACATCGGCCGGCAGGTGCTCGCGCCAGCCGCCGTAGGCGTGGGCGTTGCCCCCGGCGTGGGGCAGCACCAGCAGCGACAGGCGGTGCGGACCGTCACCGGGAAGGTCCCAGACGACGTCTTCGGGTGCGGGGGACGCGGAGGTCATGAGCTGATCCGTTCTGTCTCGGTACGACGGCGGAGGGCGGGCCGGGCCTTCTTGGCGGCCGGCGCGGTCTTCAGCGCGGTGATGTGCTCGGCCAGCCGGGCCGGCGTCGGGTGCTCGAAGACGTCGCGGACGGTGAGCCGGACGTCCAGGGAGACGGCGATGTGGTTGGTGAGCCGGGCGCCCAGGAGCGAGTGGCCGCCGTGGTGGAAGAAGTCGTCGTCGATGCTCAGCGCGTTCTCGGCGCCCAGCGTCCGCGTGAAGAGACCGACCAGGGTCTCCTCCAGCGGGTTGCGCGGTGCGCGGCCCTGGGAGACGACGGTCGCCGGTTCGGGCAGTGCGCGCCGGTCGATCTTCCCGTTGGGCGTGAGGGGGAGCCGGTCGAGGACGGTGAGGTAGGTGGGAACCATGTGCTCGGGCAGCCGCTCGACCAGGTGCCGGCGGATGTCCTCCGTCGTCACGGTGGCCGTGCCGAGGACGACGTAGGCGGAGAGCTGGTCGTGGTGGGTGGTGACGGTGGCCTGGGTGATGTGGGGGTGGGTGAGGAGCGCGGCCTCGATCTCGCCGGGTTCGATCCGGAAGCCCCGGATCTTGACCTGGTTGTCGGCGCGGCCGTTGTAGTGGAGGTGGCCGTGCTGGTCGAAGTGGGCGAGGTCGCCGGTGCGGTAGAGGCGGGTGCCGGGGGTTCCGTGGGGGTTGGGGATGAAGGTGGTGGCGGTGAGGTCGGGTCGGTTGAGGTAGCCGTGGGCGAGGCCGTGGCCGGTGAGGTAGAGGTGGCCGGTGACGCCGGGGGGTACGGGTTGGAGGGTGGTGTCGAGGATGTAGGCGCCCTTGTTGGTGAGGGGTGTGCCGATGGCGATGGTCGAGTGGGGTTCGGCTGCCGCAGTGATGGTGTGGGTGGTGGTGAAGCCCATGGATTCGGCGGGGCCGTATCCGTTGGTGACGGTGGTGTGGGGTGAGAGTTGCTGGAGCTTGTGGACGTGGTTGGGGGAGGCTGCTTCGCCGCCGGTGTAGGCGATGGTGACGGTGGTGAACGCTTCGGGGTGTTCGTCGGTGAGGTAGTTGAAGAGGCTCGCGGAGAGTTGGAGCATTGTGACGCCGTGCCGGCGCGAGAGTTCGGTGATGAGGGCGGGTTCGGGCTTCTGGCCGGGCTGGAGGACGGTGGTGCCGCCGTGGAGGAGTGCGCCCCAGAATTCGAGGCTGAAGGCGTCCCAGGAGACCGGTGAGCACTGGAGGAAGACTTCGTCCGGTCCGAAGTTGCCGTAGGTCTGCGCGGTGACCGTGGACACCAGGTTGCGGTGCGAGGACAGGATGCCCTTGGGCCGCCCGGTGGACCCGGACGTGAACATCACGCACGCCACGTCCTGAGCGCGGATCGGTGTGCCGAGGTTGCCCGCCTCGTGGTGCGCCACGTCGTCCGGGCCTTCGGTGCAGGTGGTCCAGGTGCCGGGGAGACGACCGGCGAGCTCCGGTCGTGTGACCAGGTGGCTGATGGCGGCCTCGGTCGCCGCCGACCGCAGTCGCTCGTCCGGGAAGTCCGGGTCGAGCAGCACATGGCCGGCGCCGGTCTTGAGTACGGCGATGAGTGCGGTGGCGAAGGTGGCGTCGCGCTCCAGGAGAATCCCGGCCAGGTCGCCCCGGCCGAGTCCGCGCGCCCGCAGCTGGTGCGCCCAGCGGTTGGCGGCGGCGTTCAGCTCCTCGTACGTGATCCGCTGGTCGCCGTCGATGAGCGCGACGGCCTCCGGCGTCCGGGCGACCTGGTCCTCGAACCGTGCGACCAGTGACGCGTCCTCGATGGCGGCGGTGGTCCCGGCCCACGGCCCGAGCAGCAGCTCCCGCTCCGCGTCCGACACCACCTCCAGTGCCCCGAGACGCACCTCCGGGTCGGCCACCGCCTGGCGCAGGACCGTGGAGAGGACGGTCACCACGCGCTGGACGGTGGAGCGGTCGAACAGGTCCTCCGCGAAGAGGACCGTGCCGTGCAAACCCTGGCCGTTGTCCGTGCGGAGCAGGAACTCCAGGTCGAACTTGGCCGCCCCGCTCGTGACCTCGGGGACAGCGGTGACCCGCGCGTCCCCGAGCCGCAGCTCCGGCACACCCTCGGTTTCCAGGGTGAGGCAGATCTGGAAGAGCGGGTGGCGGGAGAGGGTACGGGTGGGGTTGAGGGCGTCGAGGACGAGGTCGAACGGTGCGTCCTGGTGGGCGAAGGCGTCGAGGTCCGCGCTGCGGACCCGCTCCAGCAACTCGCGGAAGGTGGGGTTGCCGTCGGTGTGGGTGCGCAGGACGAGGGTGTTGACGAAGAAGCCGACCAGGTCGCGGAGTGCTTCGTCGGTGCGGCCGGCGACGGGGGAGCCGATGGCCAGGTCCGTGCCGGCGCCAAGCCTGGTGAGGGCGGCAGCCAGGGCCGCGTGGACCACCATGAACGGGGTGCACCCTTCGGCGCGGGCCAGCTCACCGACGCGCTCGAACAGGTCGTCGCCCAGAGCCACTTCGACCTGGCCGCCCCGGTGCGAGGCCCGTGCGGGGCGCGGGCGGTCCAGGTTCAGGGCATGCTCCTCGGGGAGCCCTTCCAGTGTCTTGTGCCAGAAGGCCAGCTCCTGCGAGAGCACGCTGTCCGCGTCGTCGGACGCGCCCAGCACCCGCTGCTGCCACACCGCGTAGTCCGCGTACTCCACCGGCAGCGGCTCCAGGACACTCACCGTCGAACCGGCGACCCGGGCCTCGTACGCCAGGGACAGGTCGTCGAAGAACACACCGGTGGACCGCCCGTCCGTCGCGATGTGGTGCACCAGGAGGAAGAACACCCAGGAGCGGTCGTCGACCTTGAACAGAGAGGCCCGTAGGGGAAGTTCGCTCCCGAGGTCGAAGACATGGCGTGCGGCCCCGGCCATGGCCTCGTCCAGCCCGTCGCTGGTCACCTCGCGCCGCTCGACGGGCACACGGGCGTCCGTGACAGGCAGAACGTGCTGGCGGGGTGCGCCGTCGACCGTGGTGAACACGGTCCGCAGCGGGGCATGGCGTGCGACCACATCGTGCAGCGCGGCTTCGAGCAGCTCGGCGTCCAGGTGGCCGGTCAGCCGTACGGCCATCGGCACGTTGTACGCGGCGCTGCCTCCGTCCAGCTCGGCCAGCAGCCACAGGCGGCGCTGGGCGAAGGACACGGGCGCGTCGCCGTCGCCGGTCCAGGCCCCGGCGGTGAGCGGCGGGAGCGCGGGCCGGCCGTCGAGGGTGGCGATGTGCCGGGCGAGGTGCGCGGGCGTCGGGTGCTGGAAGACGTCCCGGATGGTCAGCCGGACGCCCAGCACGTCGGCGAGGTGGTTGGTGAGGCGGGCGGCGAGCAGGGAGTGCCCGCCGTGGGCGAAGAAGCTGTCCTCGACACCCACCGGCCCCGGGGTACCGAGAACCTTGCTGAACAGGGCCACCGCGACCTCTTCGAGCTGGCTCCGCGGTGCGCGGCCCTGGGAGACGACGGTCGCCGGTTCGGGCAGTGCGCGCCGGTCGATCTTCCCGTTCGGGGTGAGGGGGAGCCGGTCGAGGACGGTGAGGTGGGCGGGGACCATGTGCTCGGGCAGCCGCTCGACCAGGTGCCGGCGGATGTCCTCCGTCGTCACGGTGGCCGTGCCGAGGACGACGTAGGCGGAGAGCTGGTCGTGGTGGGTGGTGACGGTGGCCTGGGTGATGTGGGGGTGGGTGAGGAGCGCGGCCTCGATCTCGCCGGGTTCGATCCGGAAGCCCCGGATCTTGACCTGGTTGTCGGCGCGGCCGTTGTAGTGGAGGTGGCCGTGCTGGTCGAAGTGGGCGAGGTCGCCGGTGCGGTAGAGGCGGGTGCCGGGGGTTCCGTGGGGGTTGGGGATGAAGGTGGTGGCGGTGAGGTCGGGTCGGTTGAGGTAGCCGTGGGCGAGGCCGTGGCCGGTGAGGTAGAGGTGGCCGGTGACGCCGGGGGGTACGGGTTGGAGGGTGGTGTCGAGGATGTAGGCGGCCTTGTTGGTGAGGGGTGTGCCGATGGCGATGGTCGAGTGGGGTTCGGCTGCCGCAGTGATGGTGTGGGTGGTGGTGAAGCCCATGGATTCGGCGGGGCCGTATCCGTTGGTGACGGTGGTGTGGGGTGAGAGTTGCTGGAGCTTGTGGACGTGGTTGGGGGAGGCGGCCTCACCACCCGTATAGGCAACCGTGACCGACTCGAACGCTTCGGGGTGTTCGTCGGTGAGGTAGTTGAAGAGGCTCGCGGAGAGTTGGAGCATTGTGACGCCGTGCCGGCGCGAGAGCTCGGCGATGAGGGCGGGTTCGGGCTTCTGGCCGGGCTGGATGACGGTGGTGCCGCCGTGGAGGAGTGCGCCCCAGAATTCGAGGCTGAAGGCGTCCCAGGAGACCGGTGAGCACTGGAGGAAGACTTCGTCCGGTCCGAAGTTGCCGTAGGTCTGCGCGGTGACCGTGGACACCAGGTTGCGGTGCGAGGACAGGATGCCCTTGGGCCGCCCGGTGGACCCGGACGTGAACATCACGCACGCCACATCGTCGCCCCGGACCAGCACGCCCGGATTGCCGTCCGCCATGTCCGCCGGTGCCCCGCCGGAGCAGGAGACCACGGCCCAGGGGCCCTCCACGCGCGGCGCGAGGGCGTCGTCGGTGAGGAGCAGGGTGATACCCGCGTCGTGAGCGGCGGAGCGCAGTCGCTCGTCCGGGAAGTCCGGGTCGAGCAGGGTGTAACCGGCCCCGGCCTTGACCACCGCGATCACGGTGGCCGCGAAGGTGGCGCCGCGCTCCAGGAGGACGCCGGCCAGACCACCCCGGCCGAGTCCGCGCGCCCGCAGCTCGTGGGCCCAGCGGTTGGCGGCGGCGTTCAGCTCCTCGTACGTGATCCGCTGGTCGCCGTCGATGAGCGCGACGGCCTCCGGCGTGCGGGCCACCTGGTCCTCGAACCGTGCGACCAGTGACGCGTCCTCGATGGCGGCGGTGGTCCCGGCCCACGGCCCGAGCAGCAGTTCCCGCTCCGCGTCCGACACCACCTCCAGTGCCCCGAGACGCACCTCCGGGTCGGCCACCGCCTGGCGCAGGACCTCGCCCAGGACGGTCACCATGCGCTGCACGGTGGCGTGGTCGAACAGGTCCTCGGCGAAGACCACCGCGCCGTGCAGGCGGCGGCTGTCGTCCGAGCGGAGCAGGAACTCCAGGTCGAACTTGGCCGACCCGTTGGTCAGCCCCCGCACCTCGGCCGTACGGCCACCGCCCAGGTCCAGCGCCGGAGCTTCCCCGGCCTCCAGGGTGAGGCAGATCTGGAAGAGCGGGTGACGGGAGAGCGTGCGGGCCGGGTTGAGGGCGTCCAGGACCAGGTCGAACGGTGCGTCCTGGTGGGCGAAGGCGTCGAGGTCCGCGCTGCGGACCCGCTCCAGCAACTCGCGGAAGGTGGGGTTGCCGTCGGTGTGGGTGCGCAGGACGAGGGTGTTGACGAAGAAGCCGACCAGGTCGCGGAGTGCTTCGTCGGTGCGGCCGGCGACGGGGGAGCCGATGGCCAGGTCCGTGCCGGCACCGAGCCGCGTGAGGGCTGCGGCGAGGGCCGCGTGCATGACCATGAACGGGGTGCATCCCTCCGCGCGGGCCAGCTCACCGACGCGCTCGAACAGGTCGTCGTCCAGAGCCACTTCGACCTGACCGCCCCGGTGCGAGGCGACTGCCGGACGGGGGCGGTCGAGGCTCAGCCCGTGCTCCTCCGGCAACTCAGCCAAGGCGCCCTGCCAGAAGGCCAGCTCCTGCGAGAGCACGCTGTCCGTGTCGTCGGACGAGCCCAGCACCCGCTGCTGCCAGACCGCGTAGTCCGCGTACTGCACCGGCAGCGGCTCCAGCACGCTCACCGTCGAACCCGCGCTCCGCGCCTCGTACGCCCGGGACAGGTCGTCGAAGAACACACCGGCGGAGCGCCCGTCCGTCGCGATGTGCTGGAAAAGCAGGAACAGGACGGTGTGGCCGTCACCGACCTCGAAGAGGGTGGCCCGCAGCGGGTTCTCGGTCCTCAGGTCGAAGCGGTGCCGGCCGGCCGCGTCCAGGTCGCCGTCCAGGGTTTCCTGCGTGGACGTCCGGCGCTCGACGGTGACCCGAGCCTGCTCGGCCGGCTGGACGAGCTGCCTCGGCTCGCCGCCGACAGTCGCGAAGACGGTCCGCAGGGGAGCGTGGCGCTCGATGACGTCGTTGAGCGCGGCCTCAAGGGCGTCGGCGTCCGGGGGGCTGGTCAGCCGTACGGCCATCGGCACGTTGTACGCGGTGCTCCCGCCGTCCAGCTCGGCCAGCAGCCAGAGGCGGCGCTGGGCGAACGAGACCGGGCTGTCGCAGCCGTCGCCCGCCTCCCCGGCGACCAGGGGCGGCAGCGCGGGCCGCCCCTTCAGCGAGGCGATGTACTGCGCGAGGCGCGCGGGCGTCGGGTGCTGGAAGACGTCCCGGATGGTCAGCCGGACGCCCAGCACCTCGGCGAGGTGGTTGGTGAGGCGGGCGGCGAGCAGGGAGTGCCCGCCGTGGGCGAAGAAGCTGTCCTCGACACCCACCGGCCCCGGGGTACCGAGAACCTTGCTGAACAGGGCCACCGCGACCTCTTCGAGCTGGCTCTGTGGCGCACGCTCGCTGCCCACCAGCGCGACCGGCTCGGGCAGTGCGCGCTTGTCGATCTTCCCGTTCGCGGTGAGGGGCAGCCGGTCGAGCGGGGTGAGATGGGCGGGGACGAGGTGCTCGGGGAGGCGGTCCACCAGGTGGCGCCGGAGCTCCGGCATGCTCACCGCGTCGCCGGTCGTGACCACGTATGCGGAGAGCTGGTCGTGGTGCCTGGTGACGACGGCCTGGGTGACCCCGTCGTGTGCGAGGAGGGCGGCCTCCACCTCGGCGGGTTCGATGCGGAAGCCGCGGATCTTGATCTGGTGGTCTGCGCGGCCTTCGTAGTGGAGGCGTCCGTCGTGGTCGAAGTGGGCGAGGTCGCCGGTGCGGTAGAGGCGGCTGCCGGCGGGCCCGTAGGGGTGGGGGACGAAGCTCGCGGCAGTGAGGTCGGAGCGGTTGAGGTAGCCGTGGGCGAGACCGTCCCCGGACACGTACAACTCACCCGTCGCACCCGGCGGGCACAGGCGCAGGGCCGCGTCGAGCACGTACAACGGCTTGTTGACCAGCGGTGTTCCGATGGGGATGGCGGTGTGCGGTGCGTCGCTCGGCTCGATGGTGTGGGTGGTGGCGTAGATCATCGCCTCCGCCGGCCCGTACCCGTTGATCACCTTGATCCCCGGCCGTGCGGTCTGGAGCTTGTGCACGTGGGCGGGGGAGGCGGCTTCCCCGACGGTGTAAGCCGTGGTGACCGAGTCGAACGTCTCGGGGTGCTCGTCGACGAGGTAGTTGAAGAGGCTGGCCGACAGCAGCAGGGTCGTTACGCGGTGCTTCGGGGCCAGCTCCGCGATGAGCGCCGGCTCCGGCTTCTGCCCGGGCTGCAGGACGGCCGTCGCGCCGTGCAGCAGCGGGCCCCAGAACTCCAGGCTGAAGGCATCCCAGGAGACGGGGGACGACTGGAGGAACACCTCGTCCGGGCTCGTCGGGAGGTAGGTCTGCCCGACAAGGGTGGAGACGAGGTTGCGGTGCGAGGAGAGGATGCCCTTGGGGCGCCCCGTGGACCCGGAGGTGAACATCACACAGGCGAGGTCGTCGCCCCCGATGGGCACACCGAGGTTGCCGGAGTCGTGGTCGGTGAAGCCGTCCGGACCCTCGGTGCAGGTGATCCAGGCCCCGGAGAGACGGCCGGCCGGCTCCGGGCCCGTGACCAGGTGGCTGATGGCGGCCTCGTCGGCGGCGGACCTCAGGCGCTCGTCGGGGAAGTCCGGGTCGAGCAGTACATGGCCGGCGCCGGTCTTGAGTACGGCGATGAGTGCGGTGGCGAAGGTGGCGTCGCGCTCCAGGAGAATCCCGGCCAGGTCACCCCGACCCAGTCCGCGTGAACGCAGCCCTCTGGCCCAGCGGTTGGCGGTCGCGTTCAGCTCCGCGTACGTAAGCCTGCGCTCACCGTCGACCAGCGCGACCGCGTCCGGGAACCGCTCAACCTGCTCCTCGAAGCGCTGTACCAGCGACACGTCGTCCCGGCCGGCCACCGCCCCGGCCCACGACCCGAGCAGCAGCTCCCGCTCGGCCTCCGACAGCACCTCCACCTCACCGAGGCGCACCCCCGGGTCGGTCAGCACCTGGCGCAGCACCTCGCCGAGCACGGTCACCATGCGCTGGACGGTGGACCGGTCGAACAGGTCCTCCTCGAAGACGACCAGGCCCCGCAGCCCCTCGCCGTCGTCCGTGCGCAGCAGGAACTCCAGGTCGAACTTGGCCGAGCCGTTGGTGAACGTCCGCACGGCCTCCGGTCGCACCCCGGACAGCGCGAGCACCGGGGTGCTGGTCTCCAGGGTGAGGCAGATCTGGAAGAGCGGGTGGCGGGAGAGGGTACGGGTGGGGTTGAGGGCGTCGAGGACGAGGTCGAACGGTGCGTCCTGGTGGGCGAAGGCGTCGAGGTCCGCGCTGCGGACGCGTTCCAGCAACTCGCGGAAGGTGGGGTTGCCGTCGGTGTGGGTGCGCAGGACGAGGGTGTTGACGAAGAAGCCGACCAGGTCGCGGAGTGCTTCGTCGGTGCGGCCGGCGACGGGGGAGCCGATGGCGAGATCGGTGCCGGCGCCGAGCCGGGTCAGCGCGGCAGCCAGGGCCGCGTGGACCACCATGAACGGGGTGCACCCTTCGGCACGGGCCAGCTCCCCGATGCGGGCGAACAAGTCGTCGCCCAGCTCGACGTCCACCTGACCGCCCCGGTGCGAGGCCCGAGCGGGACGCGGGCGGTCCAGGTTCAGCCCGTGCTCCTCCGGCAACTCAGCCAAGGCGCCGCGCCAGAAGTCGAGTTCCTGCGAGAGCACGCTCTCCGCGTCGTCGGACGAGCCCAGCACCCGCTGCTGCCAGACCGCGTAGTCCGCGTACTGCACGGACAGCGGCTCCAGCACCGGGCGTTCGGCACCTGCGAGCCGCGCCTCGTACGCACGGGCCAGGTCCGTCACGTACACCTCGCTCGACTGGCCGTCCGTGGCGATGTGGTGCAGCACGATCACCAGGTGGTGCGCGGTCGCGTCGGTCCGGAACAGACTGACGGTGAGGGGGAGTTCACTGTGGAGGTCGAAGGTGTGACGGCCGGCCTCGGCCATCGCGCCGTCCAGCTCCTCGGCGGTCACCTCGCGGCGGTCCACGACCACCCGCGCCTCGGCGGCCGGGAGGACACGCTGTCGCGGTTCGCCGTCGACCGTCTCGTACAGGGTCCGCAGGGGAGCGTGGCGCTCGATGACGTCGTTGAGCGCGGCCTCCAGGGCGTCGGCGTCCAAAGCGCCTTCAAGGCGTACGGTCATCGGCACGTTGTACGCGGTGCTGCCGCCCTCCAGATCCGCCAGCAGCCACAACCGCCGCTGGGCGAAGGACATGGGCGCCGAGCCCTCGCCCGGCCCCTCACCGGCGGACAGCGGAGGCAGCGCGGGCAGGCCCTTCTCCGTACTCACCTTCTCCGCGAGCCGCGCCACGGTCGGGTTCTCGAACACGTCCCGGATCGTCAGCCGGACGCCCAGCACCGGCGCGATCCGGTTGGTGAGGCGGGCGGCGAGGATCGAGTGCCCGCCGTGGTGGAAGAAGTCGTCGTCGATCGTCAGGGGGCCGGGTGCGTCGAGCGTGCTGGTGAACAGGCCGGTGAGGGTCTCCTCCAGCAGGGTGCGCGGGGCACGGCCGCCCGACGGGACCGCGACCGGCTCGGGCAGCGCGCGCTTGTCGATTTTCCCGTTCGCGGTGAGGGGTAGCCGGTCGAGCGGGGTGAGATGGGCGGGGACGAGGTGCTCGGGGAGGCGGTCCACCAGGTGGCGCCGGAGCTCCGGCATGCTCACCGCGTCGCCGGTCGTGACCACGTATGCGGAGAGCTGGTCGTGGTGCTTGGTGACGACGGCCTGGGTGACCTGCGGGTGGCCGAGGAGCGCGGTTTCGACCTCGGCGGGTTCGATGCGGAAGCCGCGGATCTTGATCTGGTGGTCTGCGCGGCCTTCGTAGTGGAGGCGTCCGTCGTGGTCGAAGTGGGCGAGGTCGCCGGTGCGGTAGAGGCGGCTGCCGGCGGGCCCGTAGGGGTGGGGGACGAAGCTCGCGGCAGTGAGGTCGGAGCGGTTGAGGTAGCCGTGGGCGAGACCGTCCCCGGACACGTACAACTCACCCGTCGCACCCGGCGGGCACAGGCGCAGGGCCGCGTCGAGCACGTACAACGGCTTGTTGACCAGCGGTGTTCCGATGGGGATGGCGGTGTGCGGTGCGTCGCTCGGCTCGATGGTGTGGGTGGTGGCGTAGATCATCGCCTCCGCCGGCCCGTACCCGTTGATCACCTTGATCCCCGGCCGTGCGGTCTGGAGCTTGTGCACGTGGGCGGGGGAGGCGGCTTCCCCGACGGTGTAAGCCGTGGTGACCGAGTCGAACGTCTCGGGGTGCTCGTCGACGAGGTAGTTGAAGAGGCTGGCCGACAGCAGCAGGGTCGTTACGCGATGCTTCGGGGCCAGCTCCGAGATGAGCGCCGGCTCCGGCTTCTGCCCCGGCTGGAGCACCACGCACGCGCCGTGCAGCAGCGGCCCCCAGAACTCCAGGCTGAACGCGTCCCAGGACACCGGTGACGACTGGAGGAACACCTCGTCCGGACCGGTCGGCAGGTAGGTCTGCCCCACCAGGGTCGATACGAGGTTGCGGTGCGAGGAGAGGATGCCCTTGGGGCGTCCCGTGGACCCGGAGGTGAACATCACGCAGGCGAGGTCGTCGCCCCGGATCGGCACGTCGAGGTTGCCGGAGTCGTGCTCGGCCACGTCGCCGGGGCCCTCCGTGCACGTGGTCCAGGCCCCGGCGAGGCGGTCGGCCAGCCCCGCACGCGTGACCAGGTGGCTGATGGCGGCCTCGGTCGCCGCCGACCGCAGTCGCTCGTCCGGGAAGTCCGGGTCGAGCAGCACATGGCCGGCGCCGGTCTTGAGTACGGCGATGAGTGCGGTGGCGAAGGTGGCGTCGCGCTCCAGGAGAATCCCGGCCAGGTCACCCCGACCCAGACCCTGCGAACTGAGGTGATGGGCCCAGCGGTTGGCGGTCGCGTTCAGCTCCGCGTACGTGAATCCGCGCTCCCCCTCGATCAGCGCGACCGCGTCCGGGAACCGCGCCACCTGCTCCTCGAACCTGGCCACCAGCGACACATCGTCCCGGCCGGCCACCGCCCCGGCCCACGGCCCGAGCAGCAGCTCCCGCTCGCCCCGCGACAACACCTCCAGCTCCGCGACGCTCCGATCGCCCGGCTCCGCCGCATCCAGCGAGGTGGTGAGGAAGGCGGCGAAGCGGTCTTGGTGGGCGGCCGTGGCCTCGGCGTCTACACCGTCCACGGGCGTGTCGAAGTCGATCCGGAGGCCGTCCGCCGCGCCCAGGTCGTACACCGCGACGCTGAGGTCGTCCACCGGGCCGTTGCTCACGTTGTGGTTGACCGTGGGGTGGCCGCAGACCGTCAGGTCCGCGTTGAAGCCCATGAGGTTGAGCACCGGCCCCGTCAGCCTCCGGCCGCCGGTGAGCGTGCCGGCGTCCCGGCGCAGGGTCTCGTAGCGGGTCAGCTGGTGGCGCAGTCCGTGTTTGACCTCGGCGGACACCGCACGTACCAGGGTGCGCAGCGTGTCGTCGGCGCCCACGCGCAGCCGCAGCGGGACGACGTTCGACGCCATGCCGGGCGTGCTGCGGGCGGTCTTCGTGGTCCGGCCCGCCACCGGCAGTGCGAGCACCAGCTCGTCCTGGGCCGTCACCCGGTGCAGGTACACCGTGAACAGGGCGACCGTCAGCACCGGCCAGGACACCCGCTCGGACCGTGCGACGGTACGCAGCCGGTCCGCGTCCTCCGCCGGGATCAGGACCGTCCGCCGTGCGAAGGGCAGCACGCCCCGGGACGGGGCCGCCCGCCCGGCGCCCCGGACGAGACCCTGTGCCGTCTCAGGAGCACCGCTCAAGTGCTCCCGCCATGCCGCCCGTTCGGCGCTCGCTTCCTCCGAGCACCGGTAGGCGGCGTCCTCGGCGTGCAGGTCGGCCAGCCGGCCGAACGGGGAGTCGCCCCACGGCTCGCCGGCGACCGCGTGCTCGTACAGCTCGACCAGCCGGTGCAGCAGCATCGACACACTCGCGCCGTCCACGAGCAGGTGGTGGAAGCCGTAGAAGTAGAAGTACCGGTCATCGGCCAGCTTGATCAGCGCGCAGCGGACCGGGGACTCGCGCGTCAGGTCGAAGGGTGCCCCGATCGCCGCGTCCACCGAGGCCCAGGCCGCGCCCTCCGGGTCGGCCTCACCGCTCACGTCGGTGTACGGGAGGGTGCGGTCGCCCGCCTCCGCGTCGATCAGCTGCCACACCTGCTCGCCGTCGTCCTCGAAGCGGCGGGTGCGCATGACGTCCGCCTCCTCGACGAGACGGCGCCAGGCGGCCCCCATCAGCGCCGGGTCGACCGGGCCGAGGATGTCCCGGCACTCGGCGACGTTGTACTTCAGGCCGGTGGGGTCCAGGGTGTGGGCCGTCCAGATGTCGCGCTGGGCCTCCGAGAGCGGCAACCGGAAGGCGGCCGGAGCGGGTGCGACGGTCGCGTCGGACGGCATGAGGTCTCCTGTGTGGGTCGCGGCGGGAGGGGCGGGGCCGGGGGCGCGGGAGGTGCTCGGCCGGCTCGTCGGACCGGAGTCTGTGGGCCTGGCGGGCAGTGCCATACAACCGCCGGGTCCGGGCCCGGACCGGCAGTTGTTCCGGCGGTAGGGCCAGCAGTTCGCGAGGGCTGCGGCAGTCGGACGGCAGCGTCGGCGGGGGGCTGCCGCCCGGACCCGTGCCGGGATGCGACCGCCGTCAGACGGCCGCCGCCGCCCCGGCCGCGGCCCGCACCACGCCCAGCACGCGGAACGCCGAGCGGCCGCCGTCCGCGCAGGTCCGGATCACGCCGCCGACCAGCAACTCGCGGATCAGCCGCCCGCACTCCGACAGCGGGCGTCCGGTGACCCGGACGACGTCCTGGAGCAGGAACTCCCCGTCCCCCGCGCGGCACAGGTCGCCGATGAGCGTCCGGTACGGGGCGGGCAGGGCGGCGAGGGTGCGGCCGACGCGCACCTGGAGGCGGGAGCCGTCCGGGCCGCCGGCCAGGTGGTCGAGGACCGGGGCCGGGTCCGAGTCGACGATGTCCCGCAGGGTCGACAGGTCGCAGACCGTGAGCCAGGAAGCGGCGGCACCCAGCGCCGCCGGGTGCCCGTCGAGGCGGTGGCAGATCCAGGCGACATCGGCGAGTGCCTGCTCGTCGGGCACGATGTCCGGGCGCACCCGGCGGAGCTGGTTGAGGAAGAACCGTACGGCGGGCGCGTCGCTGTGCCCGGCGGCCGGGGCAGGGGCCTCCAACGGGGAGAGCAGGAAGAGGCGTTCACCGGGCACGTTCCACGGACGTTCCCCGGTGATCAGCAGCCGCAGGCCCGGGAACGTACGCAGGAGCCGGCTCAGACGGCCGAAGTCGAGGGCGGCGGCATCGACACCGTCGAGGACGAGCACGGCGGAACCGCCCGCCGCTCCTTCGCCGTTGAGCGCGGTCAGCGCCTCCCCGAGTTCGGTGAGCAGTTCCTCGTGCTCGCCGCCGCCCCGCAGGAACCGTGCGCAGCCGTCGGCGAGCTGCGGCAGCGGGTCGTCGTCGGCGCGGAGGCAGTCGGCGGTGGCGCCGTCGCCGTAGTGCCACAGGACGGGCAGCCCGGCGTCGTACAGCCGGGCGGCGGCCTCCAGGGCGAGCCGGGTCTTGCCGACACCGCTCAGCCCGACGACGGTGACGAGCCGTTCCGCACCGGACCCCAGCTCCTCCACGACGACACCGGTCTCCGCCTCTCGTCCGACCAGCGGATACAGCGGCACCGGCGGCGCGGCCCGCTCCATGGACAGGCGCCGCCCGTCACCGCCCGCACGAGGCCCGCGCCGGGCCGCCGCCTCCAGCGCGGTCCTGGCCCGGGGGCCGAGTCTCAGCGCGTCGGCGATGAGCCGCACCGTGTCCGTTCTGGGCCGCTGGGCCTTGCCCTTCTCCAGGTCACGGATGGCGCGGACGCTGATGGTGGACAGATCGGCCAGCTCGCGCTGGGTGAGGCCGATACGGAGGCGGTGGCCGCGTATCAGGGCGCCGAGCGGGGCGGTGGCGGCCGGGGTGTCCTGCGGGGGGTGGCTGAGCGTCATGGAAGGACTCCTGCTCGTCGGGGAATGGCGCCCCGGAAGCGGCTGCGGGCCGGGGTGCCGTGAGGGACGGCTGTCGTGCCTTGCTGCTGCCGGAATCCTCCACACGCGGGCTATCCGGGGGGCATCGCGCCGCCAACGCAGCCGGCCCGTGACCGCGGCAAAGGGCCTCCAGTCCCGTGATAGCGGGGGGATAGGGCCGGGACCGGTGCGGTGAATCCGGCCGTTCCTAACGTGGTGTCCACAAGCAGACGGAACACCGACGAGAGGACAGTCCGATGACGAAGAACACCACCACCCGCAACGCCCTCCGCGCCGCTTTCGCCACCGTCGCGGTCGTGATCGTCACCGGCATCGGCGTCCAGGCCGGCTGGGCCGACGACACGTCCGGCACCGGCACCCAGCCGGCCACCACCAGCAGCACCCCCACCCCGGGCAGCACCGGCTCCACGGACAACAACCCCTGGGACTGACCCCCGCCGGGCGCACCCCGCGCCCCGCCACCGGCCGCGAGGCCAGGCCGGCGCCGATCAGTCGCCCGCAGGACTCAGCCCGCGCCGAGCAGCCGCCGGGTCTCGGCCAGTTCCCGCTTCATACCCCGGCTCGTGAAGACCTCCAGTGCGGGGGCCAGCAGTTCACGGGAACGCCCCGGCTCGTCCTCCAGCAGCCGCGCCAGATCCAGGCGGGCCAGAGCGCCGCCGCCGAAGTCCATGATCTGCTCCCGGGCCGCGACGGCCCGGTCGAAGAAGTACCTGGCCCGGTCGGGCCGGCCCATCAGCACGAAGGCGTGGCCCAGATCCCGCAGCAGATGGCCCTCACCTATCACGTCGCCGGAGTCCCGGCACAGCTCCAGCACCTCCGTGAACGTCAGCACCGCAAGGTCCAGCTCACCGCGTTCGAGCAGGAGTTGACCCACCCGGCGCAGGGTGCGCGCCCTGCCCCCCAGGTAGCCGACCCCGTCGTAGATCTCCAGCGCCTCGTCCAACTGCGCCTGTGCCGCGTCCGGCTCACCCCGGCGCATCCGGATGTGGGCGCTCTGCGTCAGCACGATCGCCCGCCCCACCACGTCACCGGCCCGGTCGAAGTCGGTCAGGGACCGCTCGTACAGTTCGAGGGCGGTGTCGTCCTCACCGTTCGTCCGGGCGATCAGCGCCATGTCGCGGCGGCACAGCGCCTCGCCCTGCGGCTCGTCCAGCGCCTGGAAGACATCGAGCGCCGAACTCAGCGCCTGGCGTGCCATGTCGAACTCGTTGCGGCTCATGTAGAGGGAGCCGAGCGAGGCCCGTACGGCGGCGGTACCCCGCAGGTTGCCCGCCTTGCGCACCGCGGCCAGCGCCCGCACATGGGTCTGCTCCCACAAGTCGTAGTGGCCCCGCACCTCGAACAGTGTGACCAGCGTCGTCGCCAGGTTCCAGCTGACGTCGTGCAGACCCTCGTCGGCGGCATGCTCCACCATCCCGCACAGGGCGCCCTGCTCCGCGTCGAACCAGGCCAGCGGATCGGCGAGCAGCGCCTCGGTGCAGGACGGCGGCGGCGCCCAGCGCGGCGCGTCGCCGTGCAGCACGGTGAAGTCGCCGCCGTACACCTTGCGATGGGCCTCCTGCGCCAGGTACATCCAACCGCCCGCCATCCGGACGAGCGCCTCCCGCCGCAGCCCCGGGGCGTCATGCGCGGCCAGCTGCTCGCGCGCGTACACCCGGATGATCTCGTGGAACTGATACCGGTAACCGCCGGCCCGCTCCACGCCGACGACGTCCAGCATCTGCATGTCGACGAGCGGTTCCAGCAGGTCCGACGGTACGGGGCGGTCGTCGTCGAGCAGTGCCCCGGCCAGCCAGCCGGGCAGCGTCGGAGTCCGCGCCATGCTCAGCAGCCGCAGCAGCCCGCGGTCCTCGGCGGCCAGACCGTTGTACGTGAGCGACAGACTCGCGCGCATCGTCATCTCGCCGTGCGCCAGCTCGTCCAGCCGGTGCCGTTCGTTGGCGAGCCGGTGCACCATCGACGCGAGCGTCCAGTGCGGGCGGGCGGCCAGCCGGGCGGCCACGATCCGCAACGCCAGTGGCAGCCGTCCGACCGTGCGCACCAGCGCCTCCGCCGAAGCGGCCTCGCCCTCGACCCGCTCCTCCCCGATGATCCGGGACAGCAGCTTCAGCGCCCGCTCCTCGTCGAGGACGTCCAGCTCCACCCGGTGGGCGCCCGGCAGCGCGGTCAGCCGGGCCCGGCTGGTGACCAGGACTGCGCAGTCCCGGCTCCCCGGCAGCAGCGGCTGCACCTGGCTCTCCGTCGCGGCGTCGTCCAGGACCACCAGGACACGGCGGGAGGCGAGCCGGGTGCGGTACATCTCGGCCCGCTCGTCCAGCGACTCCGGGATCAGCTGGCCCGGGATGCCGAGCGCCCGCAGGAACCGGCCCAGCACCTCCAGAGTGGTGGCCGGGGTGCCGGTGCCACGCAGGTCGCAGTAGAGCTGCCCGTCGGGGAACCCCGTCTCGGCGAGGCGGTGCGCGAGGTTCACGGCGAGCGTGGACTTGCCGGTGCCGGGCTTCCCGGTGATCACCGCGACGCCGACCGCCTTGCGCTCACGGCCTCCGGTGAGCGCCTTCTCCAGCGCGGCGAGCTGGGCGTCGTCCGCGACGAAGTCGGAGGTGGAGGCCGGGAGTTGTCGCGGCCGGGCGTCGTGCGGCTGCGGTTCGCCGTGCCCGGCGGGGGAGTCGGGGCGGACGTCGTCACGGGCCGGTCCGGCGCCGGACGGCGGCTGCCCGCCGGGCTCCTCCCCGGCGCGTATGCCGGTGTCCGTACGGTGCACGGCGTGTCCGGCCCCGTCGGCCGGTGCCGCTGCCTGCTGCCTGGGCGGGGAAGCCGGGGCGTCGGCCCTGTCCTCGCGCGGCCGGGGCGGCTGCACGCGTACGGGCGGCGGCAGTTCACCGGAGAGGATCGCCGACTCCAGGCGTCTCAGCTCCCTGCCCGGCTCCAGCCCCAGCTCCTGGTCGAGGATTCTGCGCCCGTCTCGGAACGCCTCCAGCGCCTCCGCCTGCCGGCCCGACCAGTACAGGGCGCACATCAGCTGGCCGCGCAGCCGCTCCCGCAACGGGTTCTCATGGGTGAGGAGTTGGAGCTCACCGATGAGCCGGTCGTGTCGCCCGAACTCCAGCTCCAACTGCATCCGCAGCTCGACGGCGCTCAGCCGCTCCTCGTCGAGCTGGCGCGCCTTGTTGGCGAGCGGGCCGCTCTCCAGCCCGCTCAGGGAGTCCCCCTGCCACAGCGCCACCGCCGACTTCAGCAGGGCCACCGCCTTCTCCGCCTCGCCCTCGTCGCGCTGCCGCCTGGCCATCGCGACCAGGCCGGTGAAGAGCAGCGAGTCGACGTCCCCGGTGTCGATGTGCAGGACGTAACCGGGCGGCCGCGTCGATATCGAGACCGTGCTGTCCGCACCGGCCAGCAGCTTCCGCAACCGGGACACACATATCTGCACCTGGGTGCGCGCGGTCTCCGGAGGGTTGTCCTCCCAGATGAGGTCCACCAGGTAGTTCGTGCCGACGATCCGGTTCGCTTCCAGCAGCAGCGCGGCGAGGATGACCTCCTGCCGTCCGGGCGGCACCCGCAGCGGACCGTCCTTGCCCCGCACCTGGAGCGGGCCCAGCAATTGGAAGGGCGGTCTCGCCGCGCCGGGGGCGTCCTGGACCGTGTGCGTCGTACCCTCGGCCACCGAGACCCCCAGCTCGTAAGCGCGTTGATACTCCGGGATCAACGGCCCCAAAGTTTTCACAAACCTCACGCATCTGTCCATCCTGCATGCCGAGCGTGACCGGGCAGCGAATAGCGGCGCGATAGGCGGGGGTTGGCGGGGCCCGGAAGAGTGCCGGGCGAAGGAGAAAGGAGGCGTCCATGCACACCGACGCCTGGACGAGCACAGCCCCGCACACGGTGGACGACCTGGTCACCGCCGCAGGCACCGACCACGTGCGGCTCGTCTACGACTACCTCGACGCCGGCGACCTCGACGCGTGCGCCTCCCTGCTGCACGAACACGTCGAACTGGACCTGCCCGGTGCCCCGACGGCCCGCGGCCGGACCGCATTCGTGCACACCCACCGCGACCACCCCGGGCAACCGGCCCGCCACGAGATCGATCACGTCGTCTCCCACGCCCGCAACGTGGTGGCCGCGGGCCGCCGCATCGGCACGGGCGCCGACGACAGCTGTGTGCGCTTCGTGGACTTCTTCCGCATCGCCGAGGACGGCATGGTGAAGTCCTGTACGCGCTACTACCACGCGGAGCCGTGACGGCCGGCCTTCCTCAGGAAGCGGCGGGCGCGTCCGGCCGCCGCGGCGAGCGCAGCACCAGCAGCGTGATCTCGCTGGCCGCGAAGACGCGGAAGGGCGGGCCCCAGAACCCGGTGCCCCTGCTGGTGTAGAGCTGCGTGCGGTCGCCGTGGCGGCTGAGCCCCGCGACGGCAGGCTGGTCGAGGCGGACCAGGTAGTGGAACGGCCAGATCTGCCCGCCGTGGGTGTGACCCGAGAGCTGGAGGTCGACGCCGCCCTCGACGGCCCGGTCGATGAACTTGGGCTGGTGGGCCAGGAGCAGCACCGGCAGGTCGGGGTCGGCGCCGTCCAGGGCGCCGGCGAGGTGCGCGCGGTGACCGGCCAGGCCGGACGACTCGGCGGTGACGTCGTCCACACCGGCGACCACGAGGCTGTCGCCGCCGCGTTCGAGCAGCACATGGCGGTTGCGCAGCGGCTGCCAGCCGAGCTCGTCCATCAGGTCGACCCAGCCCTGGGCCTCGCTGTAGTACTCGTGGTTCCCGGTCACGTAGACGCGGGCGTGGGCGGCGCGGACCGTGCCGAGCGGCGCGGCCTGGGCCCGGCGGCGGTCGGCCGTGCCGTCCGCGATGTCCCCGGTGTGGCAGACCAGGTCCGCCCCCAGGGCGTCGACCTCCGCGCAGACCCGCTCCGACCAGCGGACGCGGTCCAGCGGCCCGTAGTGGGTGTCCGTGATCAGGGCGACCCGGGTGCCGTCCAACCCGGCTCCCAGGCGCGGCAGTTCCACATCGAGCCGGCGCACCCGCGGCACCCGGCGCGCCTCGGCGTACCCCCAGGCGAGCAGGCCGGCGGCGACCGCGAGCACCGACCAGGTGACGGCCCGGGCCCGGTCCTGGCCGTCACCGGTCCCGGCGACGGTCAGGGCGAGCCGCAGCAGGACGCCGAGCAGGACGGACCAGGTGAACAGCACCCAGACCGACCCGAGCAGGGTGTCCCCGAGGATCGCCGCCCGGTCCTGCTGCCGCTTGCCGTGCCCGCGCACCATCGCGAACGGCATGGTGACCAGGCCGAGGACGAACACACAGGTGGCGCCCACCGTCACGGGCAGCGGCCAGTGCTGGCCGGTGTACAGCAGCACCCAGCACGGCACGGCCCACAGCAGAACGGGTGCGACGAGAGGCACGTAACGCATCACACGGCGCAGCAGGTTCGGCGGCGGTGTGGGCGCCGCACCGCCCGCTGACCGGGTTTCGCCGGTGTCGGTCACGTTTCCCCTCCTCGGGCAGGCCGGAAGGTGACCGGAATGCCGCCGGGCACTGTACCCCGTGGCCGAGTCGGGGGGCGTACCGGCGGTACGGGAGCGTGAGGCGGGTGAGCGGGACACCACCGAACACCCTGCAATACCGCTTCGACGGCCCCGAGGACGCGCCGGTCCTGGTGACCGGGCCCTCTCTCGACACCACCTGGCACAAGTTGCAGAAGCCGTCCAGGGACGTCTTCGCCAGTCCAGAGCAGACACGAAGCCGCAGGTCAGAGGGTTCCGTTCTATACTCCGGGATCCGAAGGCTGACCAAATCGATTGTCAGACGGAGTCAGGCCGTGCCAGCCTCTCGCCATGGAGCAGGACCAACCCCTCGTTCGCGATGTCTATCCCGACCTCGTTGCCGAGCTGACCGCTCTTCTTGAGGCAGAAGGCGAACATTGGCTGGCCATCAGCGCGTGGGACGTCCGCCTGGTCGGCACATGCGCCTGTACTGACGGCTTCTGCCAGAGCATCCGAACCGCAGACCATCCGCAGGGAAAGCCCTACGGCCGAGGACACCGCTGCGTTCCGCTCCTGTCTGCGGAAGGAATGCTGAACCTCGACGTCCTGGACGGCCGGATCATGTTCATCGAAGTACTCGATCGAGCGCCCATGCGCAGGAGCATGCCTGGCACAGCCAACGACGCGAAGACCGACGAATGAGCGAGGACGGCGAGTTGTTCAGCGACCTGCCGGCGCAGTGGGAGCAGAAGTGGCGGACGGACCCGGCGAGCGCGCACGAACTCGGTGCGGAGCATGCTGAACGCGCCGGCCGAGACGCCATGCGCGAACGCCACAGCGACTGGCTGCCCAGACACCCCCGGGGACTCTGAGCATCCCGCGTCCCTCGGAGCGGCCTGGGTCTCGGCTTGTCTCAACGAGTCCCCAAGGCCATGTCGCCGAGGCGTGCCTGCAGCACCCACCACCTGGGCAGACCGACCGGTCGGCGGGTCGCGCGGGTGCGTCCTTGGCACGCATCGCGCCCGTCGTCTCGTATGAGTGGGCGGCCGAGGTTCGAGAGATGCGCATCCGATGGCGTGATCGCGGCAGCGTGCGCCGCTGCAGCGGTGCGCTTCGTGTGAGTTTCATGTGAATCCCGGCCCTGCCGAGCGCTATCAGCGGGGTCTTCCCAGGTCAGGGGCTTAGCACTGTCATGAGGCGCACATGTTCGTCCAGATCCGGCTCACGTCGTAGACCGACGATGGAGCACGCATGCGGCTATCGCGTGCACCTCTGCCACCGGTTCCTGGAGTCTCGATGATCGAAGTACGTGGTCTGACGAAACGCTACGGCGATGTCCTTGCCGTGGACGATCTGACCTTCGCTGTGCGTCCCGGTGAGGTGACCGGGTTCTTGGGGCCCAACGGTTCCGGCAAATCGACCACGCTGCGCATAGTCCTGGGCCTGGATGCACCCAGCTCCGGCACGGCCACCGTGGACGGGCGGCCCTATGCCGAGCAGCCCGCGCCGCTGAAAGCCGTCGGGGCGCTGTTGGATCCCGGGGCGGTGCTGCCCAGCCGCACTGCCTATCACCACCTGTTGGCCCTCGCGGCCGGCAACGGGCTCCCGCGCAGCCGGGTGGACAAGGCGTTGGCGGAAGTCGGCCTGGAAAAGGTGAGGCGGCGCCGGGCAGGAGCCTTCTCCCTCGGAATGCGCCAGCGGCTGGGTATCGCCGCGGCGCTGCTGGGCGATCCTCCGGTGCTGGTCTTCGACGAACCGCTCAACGGGCTGGACCCGGAGGGCATCGTGTGGATCCGCTCGCTGATGCGGAAGATGGCCTCCGAGGGACGCACGGTGTTGATGTCCAGCCATCTGATGAGCGAGATGGAACTGACCGCCGACCATCTCATCGTCATCGGTAGCGGAAAACTGATCGCCGACACGTCCATGAAGGACTTCATCGACACGCACTCCGAGCGCGAGGTCCTGGTCCGCACCCCACAGGCCGACGAACTGCGCGGCATGCTCGCCGCGGCCGCGCAGGTTCGTAGCGAGGACAGCGAGACCCTCGTCGTGACCGGTCTGGAAGCCCCCAAGATCGGAGCGCTGGCGTCAGCCGGTGGGGTGGAACTGCACGAGCTGGCCCCACGCCAGGCGTCCCTGGAGCAGGCATTCATGGCTCTCACCCGCGATGCAGTGGAATACCAGGCAGAAAAGGAGACGAGCCGATGAGTCACGCCATCACGCAATCCCCCGCCGAACCGGCGAAGATCCGCCGGCGCGCCCTCACGAGGCGCCGCCCTTCGCCAGGCTCGGACCGTATGCCGGGCGGAAAGGCGACCTTCTGGCACAGCCTCCACGCCGAATGGATCAAGATCCGTACGATGCGGTCGACTCTGTTCGTGATCCTGGGCACCATGGCGTTCACCGTCGGACTGGCCGCGCTGAACGGCTCATCCGCCGGCAGCGAGTTCGCGGCCTTGAGCCCTGCGGACCAGGCCACGTTCGACCCGCTGGCCACCAGCATGCGCGGCTATCTGCTCGCGCAGATAGCGCTCGGTCTGCTGGGTGGCCTGGTCATCACCTCCGAGTACGGGGCGCGCACCATCGTCCCCACGCTCACCTCCGTCCCGCACCGAGCACGGGTGCTGGCCTCCAAGGCCGTGGTACTGGTGGGCGTGACGCTCCCGGTCGGGATCGCGGTGTCGCTGGCCGGCTTTCTGGTCGGGCAGGCGACGCTGTCCGGGGCGGGCGTTCCGCACCTGGCAGTCACCGACGGCGTGGCGCTGCGCGGCATCGTTGGCGGTGGCCTATATCTGGCACTGGCCGGGCTCTTCGGACTGGCTCTGGGCACGGTGATCCGCTCCACCACGGCGACGGTGACCACCCTGTTCGGTGTCATGCTGATCGTCCAGGCGTTCGCTCCGGCCCTGCCCGGCGGAGTCGGCGACTGGGTGTCGAAGTACTGGCCGCCGATCGCCGGCGGGCAGATCATCACCAGCATCCAGGATCCCGGGCTGCTGGGACCCTGGGCAGGACTGGGCGTCATGGCCGGGAGTGTGGCGGCCTTGATGGCGGCGGCCTTCGTCGTCTTCCGCAAGCGCGACGCCTAGCAGGGCAGCACAGTGAAGACAGAAGACCACCGGCCGGGGATGGACACCGTGACGACGACACAGCGACTGCTGGTGGTGGAGGACGAACCCACGCTGCGCGAGCTGCTGTCCGCCAGCTTGCAGCTGACCGGCTTCCAGGTGATCACGGCCGAGACAGGCGCCCGGGCATTGGAAGCGGTCCGCGAACAGCGCCCCGACCTGATCGTCCTGGACGTCATGCTGCCCGACTTCAACGGCTTCGAGGTCGCCCGCCGCCTGCGCGAGCACCCCGTCGGCCAGGGGACCGGGCATCCGCCGATCCTGTTCCTGACCGCACGGGACGCAGCCGAGGACCGGATCAGCGGACTGCGGGCCGGCGGGGACGACTACGTCACCAAGCCCTTCAACCTGGAAGAGCTCATCTTGCGCATCCAGGCCGTCCTGCGCCGCACCAACGGCCGCCAGAGCGACGGGCTGCTGGTCGTGGACGACCTGGAACTGGACCCCGACAGCCACCAGGTGACCCGCGCAGGTCAGCCAGTACAGCTGTCGCCGACCGAGTTCAGCCTGCTGCGCGTACTGATGCAAAACGCCGGGCAGGTCCTGTCCAGGGACCAGCTCCTGGACCAGGTCTGGCACTACGACTTCGACGGGGACGACTCCATCGTCGCCTCCTACATCAGCTACCTGCGCCGCAAGATCGACACAGGCGAGCCGAAGCTGATCCACACCGTGCGCGGCACCGGCTACGTCCTGCGCAGGACCCGCACATGAGTGCCGCCCCCGCGGGCGGGCCGATCAGCCGCATGTCGCTGCGCGGACGGGTCGTGGCCATCACCTTGCTGCTCGTCGTCACCGCCCTGCTGGCCAGCAACGCCTTGCTCGTCACACTGCTGGAGCGGCAGCTGGTGCACCAGCTGGACTACCGGCTACGCACGGCTGCCACGACCGCCGCGCGGCTGCCGGACCTGGCCCAGGCACCGGCGGACAACCCACCACAGCTACGCGGCACGGTAGAGGGCGAGTTGACGGGCGACGCGTATGTCGCCTACCTCGATGCCAAGGGCCGCATTCGGCAAACCCTGCCTCCGGCCCCCGACAGCGTCCCACGGCTTCCGCTTCTCGACAGGGCGTCGGTCGAAGCCCGAGACAAACGTCCCTTCCAGGTACCGGACAGCGGCCGGGGAGATGACTGGCGAGTGATCGCCGTACCGGCGGAGGGCGCGGGACAAGCCGCTCCCGGCAGCGTGGTGGCGGCCGGATCGTTGGCACCGGTCCATGCGACGATCCGGCACCTGGGCGTGTGGATGCTGGTGATCGACTCCCTGGTCCTCGCCCTCTTGGGCGTCATCGCCTGGTACGCCGTACGGGCCGGACTGCGACCGCTTCGGCGCATCGAGACAACGGCCGCGGCCATCGCAGGCGGGGAACTGTCCAGCCGCATTCCGCAGCCGGCCACCACCAACACCGAACTGGGACGTCTGTCGGCTGCACTCAACGGCATGCTCGACCGGATCGAAGCCGGCGATGCGGCCCGCTCCGCCACCAACGAGCGCATGCGTACCTTCATCGCCGACGCCAGCCACGAACTGCGCACCCCCCTGTTCGGCATCAAGGGCTTTACCGAGCTGTACCGGATGGGTGGCATGCCCCAGCGCACCGACGTCGACTCCGCCATGAACCGCATCGAACGCGAGGCAGCCCGCCTCGTCCGTATCGTCGAAGACCTCCTGCTGCTGGCCCGGCTCGACGACGAGGCCACGGCCGAGGCCCGCCTGCCCCTGCAGCTCACCCCGATGGACCTGCGCACCCTGGCCGCCGACGCCCTGCACGACCTGCGGGCCATGGCACCCGAGCGTCCCGTCACCCTGACCGGCCCGGGTGGCGGTCCGCCCGGCCGCGCCCCCGTACTCGGTGACGAAGCGCGCCTGCGCCAGGTGACCTCCAACCTCGTCGGCAACGCCATCGCCCACACCCCGCCCGGCACCCCGGTGCGCATCGGCGTAGGCACGCTGGACGGCCAGGCCGTCCTCGAACTGAGCGACCAGGGCCCCGGGATGACACCCGAGCAGGCCACCCACATCTTCGACCGCTTCTACCGCGCCGACACTGCCCGCGGCCGCACCCCGACGGGCGGCGCCGGTCTGGGCCTGTCCATCGTCCACTCCCTGGTCGGCGCACACCACGGACACGTCGAGGTCGACACCGCCCCCGGCCAGGGCACGACCTTCCGCATCCTGTTGCCCCTGCCCGACGAGAGCCCCCTCACCAGTTCCTGACGAGCCCCGCTCAAGGCCGTGGCTATGGAGGTCCTTGGCCTGGGCCAGCCGCCTTCCCCCGGCTGCGTGACATTTTGTGAGACGTGAGGGGCTGCGGGGCGTGAGTGATACACCGTCGAACACCCTGCAATACCGCTTTGACGGGCCAGAAGACGCCCCGGTCCTGGTCATCGGCCCCTCACTCGGCACCACCTGGCACACGTGGGCGAAACCGTCTTAGGGCGTTCAGCTGGTCCAGGACAGTCCTATAAGCCCAGGTCAGACGCCTTCCAGTCAGCGGAGTCCGCCTGGTCTGTGACGCCGATGTGATTTGGGCGTGGCACGCAGAACCCCCGCCGGCCTGCTCCGGCGGGGGTTCTGCGTGGCGGGTTGTGAGGGCGCGCAGGGTCACGAGCGGGCACTGCTGTACTCTGGCTCGCCGCTTTCGAGGACCCGTGAGCAAGGACGTGGTGACGACCCGTGTGCTACGACGATGCGGAGCACACGGCACGGAAATTGTGTGAAGTGCCGCACGCACACGACGGCGGAGCCTCCCCGGAACGCAACAGACGAGGCCCCATGTTCGCACGCACCTGCGAACGCCCCACCGGCGGAAGGGCCGGGCCGTGGCCCCTCGCTCTCCGCGACGCCGCCGGGCTCAGAGGTCGTCGGCTGTTCCGTCGATGGCGGGGCCGGTCCCCTCCGGGAGGTTGGCGACGATCAGCTCAATGGCCTCCTCCAGAGTCTCGGGCTCGCCGAGCACGGTGTGGTCGGAATTGCGGATCACCATGAATCCACCACCGGCACGGCGGAACAGGGCGCCCACATCGCGGGTCCAGGGGGAGCGAATGCACCGGTGGAGGTACAGGGCGCCGTGGCTGACCATCGGGGACAGTTCCCGTAGGCGGGGATGGGCGTGGGCGGCCCGGGGCATGGCCGGGTCGATCAGATCTTGGTCGGATTCGAGGATGGCCTTCCATTTCGCTGCGACGATGTCCGCGGCTCGCATACGGTCCTCTTCATCGGTCATGCGGTGCCTCATCTCTTTCCAGGCTTGGGTGTTTGCATTTCGGGAATGTCAGGCTTCGGGACCTTGAGCTGTTTCCAACCTCACGCTGACGCGTGGTGAAGGACAAGAACGGCCTGGACGACCGCGGTGATGCGGTTGGTGCTGCAGCGGAGCTTCCGCAGAAGGCGCCATCCCTTCAGAGTGGCCATGGCCTGCTCGCCGAGGCAGCGGATCTTGGCGTGCGTGCTGTTGTGTCGGCGCTTTCACCGCTTGAGCCGACGGCCTCGGAACGGGACGCGGACGGGGTGGCCGGCTCCCTGGTATGCCTTGTCCGCCCAGCACTTCAGCTCGGCCGCGGCGAGCGCGTCGATGATTCCGTGCGGCGGTCAGGTCGTGGACGGACCCGGGCAGGGCGGGTGACGCCCACAGCAGTCGCCCGAAGGGATCGGTGATGACTTGGACGTTCATGCCGTGGCGCTTGTGTTTCCCGGAGTAGTACGGGGTGTCGGCGGCGATCCGGTCGATCGGCAGGAGGGTACCGTCCAGGATCACGAACGCCCTGGTCCGGATGGTCTTCATCGCCTCGGTCAGGGTGGGGGCGAGGGCGGCCAGGACGTCGATGACCTCGCGTATGTAGCGGTAGACGCTTGCGATGCCGATGCGGAACCCGGCGGCGAGCTGGGCATAGGTGTCGCCGCACCGCAGGTGGGCCAAGGCGAGCAGGGCCTGTCGGCCGGCGGGCAGACGCCGCCAGCGCGTCCCGATCTCCCGCCGCCGGGCATGCAGACGATCGGTCAGATAGCGCAGGGTGCGGCTGGACAGATCAATCGACGACGGGTAGACAAGCACGCGAAGCTCCTGGTGGGGCACGGTGGATCTTGGTCGTGACACCTCCTACCAGGAGCTTCATCGCGTCGCAAAGCCGCCCAACTGACGGACACGACCGACAGGTTGGAATCAGCTCACGGTCACGGCCGAGAATTCGCTGCGCCGGGTGCGTTTGTACGACGCCCGTGCGAGCTGTTTTTTCACGTACCTGGCGAACAAAGGGTGCCGGATCATCTTCTTGCCCGGTGGGCCGGGCCCGCCGACGTCCGGACGACCAAGCGCTGGTATGTGAAGCCGGATGTGGAGGATCTACGGCCGGCCGCGGCAACGTGGGGAGAGCTGGCGAGTGTCCCGCCCCCGCTCTCGGAGTGAATGTGAGATGTGGGAGCGTGAGTGGGTGAGTGAAAAGAACGTTGAACCCCTGCAATACCGCTTTGACGGGCCAGAAGACGCCCCGGTCCTGGTCATCGGCCCCTCACTGGGTACCACCTGGCACATGTGGGACCGGCAGATACCCGAGCTCACCCGACACTGGAGAGTCTTCCGCTACGACCTCCCCGGCCACGGCGGCGCTCCCGCCCGGCCCGCGACCGCCGTGGCGGAGCTGGGGGACCGGCTGCTGGCGACGCTCGACGGGGTCGGGGTCCAGCGGTTCGGGTACGCGGGGTGCTCGATCGGCGGCGCGATCGGGGCGGACCTCGCGCTGCGGCACCCGCACCGGGTCGCCGCGCTCGCCCTGGTGGCGTCCTCGTCCCGGTTCGGCAGCGCGGACGAGTTCCGGCAGCGCGGGGTCATCGTCCGGACCAACGGCCTGGAACCCATGGCGCGCACCGCGCCCGAGCGCTGGTTCACGCCCGCCTTCGCCGCCGCGCAGCCCGCCATCGTCGAGTGGGCCGTCCAGATGGTGCGGACCACCGACCCCGGGTGCTACATCGCCGCCTGCGAGGCCCTGGCCGCGTTCGACGTCCGTACGGAGCTGGGCCGCATCCCGGTCCCCACGCTGGTCCTGGTCGGGGCCGAGGACCGGGTGACCGGGCCCGGCGACGCGCGCACCCTGGTCGCGGGGATACCGGACGCCCGGCTCGCGCTGGTGCCCGGCGCCTCGCACCTGGCGCCCGTCGAGCAGCCCGGCGCGGTCACCGATCTCCTGCTCACCCACTTCTCCACCGCCTGGCAGGACACCCAGGCGGCCATCCCGATGCCCGAGTCCGTGCCCCGGCTCACCGCCCCCGTACAGCCCGTAGCGGAGATCGGCGCCGCCGAGGCTCCTCCCGAGGCCGTGGCAGGCGGGCGCGCCGACCCGTACGGGCCGGGGATGCGGCTGCGGCGCGAGGTGCTGGGCGACGCCCAGGTCGACGGGGTGCTGGCCGCCGGCGACGACTTCACCGCGGACTTCCAGGAGCTGGTCACCCGGTACGCCTGGGGCGAGGTGTGGGGGCGGGAGGGGCTGGACCGGCGCACCCGCAGCACCGTCACGCTCACCGCGCTGGTCGCCTCCGGGCGCATGGAGAGCCTGGCCGCGCACACCAGGGCGGCCCTGCGCAACGGCCTCACCCCGGCCGAGATCAGGGAGGTACTGATGCAGACGGCCGTGTACTGCGGGATTCCGGCCGCGAGCGCCGCCTTCACGATCGCGCAGTCGGTGATTCAGGCGGAAACGACGCCGCCCGCGTAGCAGGATGGACGTATGAGCAGCCACGCCGAGAACGCCGCGAACCCGGAGCCGGTCGCGCCGACCCTGACCAAGCAGTCGCACTCCTGCATCCGCCTGGAGAAGGACGGGCGCACGCTCGTCATCGACCCGGGCGGGTTCTCGGAGCGGGACGCCGCGATCGGCGCCGAGGCGATCCTCGTGACGCACGAGCACCCCGACCACTTCGACGAAGGGCGGCTGCGGGCCGGTCTGGAGGCCGACCCGGCCGCCGAGATCTGGACCCTGCGCAGCGTCGCGGAGCGGCTGAGCGCGGCCTTCCCGGGGCGCGTGCACACCGTCGGGAACGGCGACACCTTCTCGGCCGCCGGGTTCGACGTCGAGGTGCACGGCGAGCTGCACGCGGTGATCCACCCGGACATCCCGCGCGTCACCAACATCGGCTTCCTCGTCGACGGCCAGGTCTTCCACCCCGGTGACGCCCTCACCGTGCCCGGCCGCGCGGTCGACACGCTGCTGCTGCCCGTGATGGCGCCGTGGAACAAGATCTCCGAGGTCATCGACTACGTCCGCGAGGTGAAGCCGCGCCGAGCGATCGACATCCACGACGCGCTGCTCACCGACCTGGCCCGGCCGATCTACGACCGGCAGATCGGTGAGCTCGGCGGTTCCGACCACGGCAGGATGGCGCCGGGCGACTCGACGGCCCTGTGACGGCCGCCGCCCCGGCGGCTGTCAGTGGCAGGCGTTAGGTTTACGTACATGCGCATCGCCACCTGGAACGTCAACTCGATCACCGCCCGCCTGCCGAGGCTGCTGGCCTGGCTGGAGAGCAGCGGCACGGACGTGCTGTGCCTCCAGGAGACCAAGTGCACCGCCGAGCAGTTCCCCGCCGACGCGCTCCGCGAGGCCGGTTACGAGTCCGCGGTCAACGCCAACGGCCGGTGGAACGGGGTCGCGCTGATCTCCCGCGCCGGCCTGTCCGACGTCGTGATGGGGCTGCCCGACGGTCCGGTCTACGAGACCGCGCAGGAGCCCCGCGCGATCAGCGCGACCTGCGGCCCGGTGCGGCTCTGGTCGGTGTACGTGCCCAACGGCCGCGAGGTCGCCCACGAGCACTACGCGTACAAGCTGCGCTGGCTGGAGGCGCTGCGCAAGGCGGCGGCCGCCGACGCCGCGGGCGCGGCCCCGTTCGCCGTGCTGGGCGACTTCAACGTGGCCCCGACCGACGAGGACGTCTGGGACCCGGCCCTGTTCGAGGGGGCCACGCATGTCACGCCCGCCGAGCGGGAGGCCCTGGCCGCCCTGCGCGCGGAGGGCCTGTCCGACGTGATGCCCCGCCCTCTGAAGTACGACCGCCCGTACACCTTCTGGGACTACCGCGAGCTGCGCTTCCCGAAGAACAAGGGCATGCGGATCGACCTCGTCTACGGCAACGCCCCCTTCACCGCCGCGGTGAAGGACAGCTACGTGGACCGCGAGGAGCGCAAGGGCAAGGGCGCCTCGGACCACGCGCCGGTGGTCGTCGACCTCGATCTCTGAGCGGGCCGCAGGGTCCCGGCGCGGCCGTCCCCGAGAGTGAACGCACGGTGACCGTGCGGTGTTCGGCGCTCGAACGACAGGCCGCGCGCCCTGTGGTGCGCGGGCGCGCCGGGATGCGATTCTGAGCGGATGAAGATCCCGTTCTTGGACAACTGGCGTAAACGTCACGACGGGGCGCGGGAGGCGGGCCTCGCGGGCGTCGCCGACGCCGATCCGGAGGGCATGGCGGCCCTGCTCGCCGAGTGCGACCTGCTCCGGGTCCGGGTGGGGGAGCGCGGGATCGAACTGGACGACAGCCCCGCCTCGTTGGCGGCCCTCGACCAGCTCCCGCCGCGTTGGCGGGACGACCCGGAGGAGCTGCCCTGGCTGGGCAACGACGCGGGGCTCTACCTGGGCACGGTCCTGGTACGCAACGTCGCCGGGGCGCACTGGCACATCTGGCCGAGCGGCCAGCCGGTCGTCCGCCTCGCCTCGGGCCGCGAGATCGACGTGGTCGGGGCCGGGCTCGACTGGGCGATGTCCGGCAGCCCCGAGCTCTCCCAGGTGTACGCGGAGTCCGCCGAGGGGTGAGGTGTACAAGCGGTGAACACGCGAAGAGATAAAACGCCTTATGCCCCATTGGTGCGTGTCGGTCGAGAAGTCCCTTGCCTGGCTGGTTAGTTTGCGCTGACCTCGACCGAGCGACAAGTGGGTAGGGCAGCGTATGGCCGTCGATCCGTTGATCGAGCTGCGAGACGTCAACAAGTACTACGGGAAGTTGCACGTACTGCAGGACATCAATCTCACCGTCGGCCGCGGGGAGGTGGTGGTGGTCATCGGCCCGTCCGGCTCCGGGAAGTCGACGCTCTGCCGGACGATCAACCGGCTGGAGACGATCGAGTCGGGCCACATCGCCATCGACGGCAGACCGCTGCCCGAGGAGGGCCGCGGCCTGGCCCAGCTGAGGGCCGAAGTCGGCATGGTCTTCCAGTCGTTCAACCTCTTCGCGCACAAGAGCGTGCTCGCCAACGTGTCCCTGGCCCAGATCAAGGTCCGCAAGCGGAAGAAGGACGAGGCGGACAAGCGCTCCCGCGAACTGCTGGACCGGGTCGGGCTCGGCGCGCAAGCCGACAAGTTCCCCGCCCAGCTCTCCGGCGGCCAGCAGCAGCGCGTGGCGATCGCCCGCGCCCTGGCGATGGACCCGAAGGCACTCCTGTTCGACGAGCCGACCTCGGCACTCGACCCGGAGATGATCAACGAGGTGCTGGAGGTCATGCGGCAACTCGCCCGCGAGGGCATGACGATGGTCGTCGTCACCCACGAGATGGGCTTCGCCCGCTCCGCCGCCAACCGCGTGGTGTTCATGGCCGACGGCTGTGTCGTCGAGGACCGCACCCCGGAGGACTTCTTCACCTCCCCGGAGAGCGACCGGGCCAAGGACTTCCTGTCCAAGATCCTCAAGCACTGACGGGAGGCCCTGAGTTGCGTACGAGGAAAACACTGACCGCCTGCGCCGCCCTCCTGCTCGCCGTACTCGCCGCCGCCTGCGGCAAGGACGGCAGCCCGCCGGTCAAGGGCCCGAAGGCCGACCAACTTCCCGTCTACCAGGTCGACAAGGATTTCCGGCTGCCGGACTCGCGGACCTGGCGGAACGCGAAGAAGCGCGGCTACCTCCGGGTCGGCGCCAAGGAGGACCAGCCCTACCTGGGCGAGAAGGACCCGGCGACCGGCGTCTACTCCGGGTTCGACATCGAGATCGCCCGGATGATGTCGGCCTCGCTGGGCTTCGACCCGAAGACGGTCCGCTTCAAGACGATCGCCTCCGCCAACCGCGAGACCGCCCTGCAGAACGGACAGATCGACTACTACGTCGGCACCTACACCATCAACGACATGCGCAAGAAGCTCGTGGGCTTCGCCGGGCCGTACTACATGGCCGGCCAGGGGCTCCTGGTGCGCACCGACGAGAGCGACATCCAGGGCCCCCAGGACCTGGCCGGCAAGACGGTCTGCTCCGCCGCGGGCTCGACCCCGTACCAGCGGATCGCCGCCGACTACCCGAAGGCGAAGCTGGTCTCCTACGACACGTACTCGATCTGCGTCGACAACCTGCTGACGTTCCAGGTCGACGTCGTCACCACCGACGACGCGATCCTGCTGGGCTTCGCCGCCAAAGCGCCCGACGAGATGAAGGTCGTCGGCAAGCCGTTCTCCGAGGAGCCGTACGGCATCGGGGTACCGCGCAGCGACAACGCGCTGCGCTTCGCACTGAACGACGCGCTGGAGGCCAACGAGAAGAACGGCAACTGGAAGAAGGCGTTCGAAGCGACGCTCGGCCTGTCCGGCACCCCCGCGCCCGAGCCGCCGCCCATCGACCGCTACCCGGCGAACTGAGAGGACGGCCCACCCCCATGGACGTACTCACCGACAACTTCTCGCTCTACGGCAAGGGCTTCCTCGGCACCCTCGAACTCACCGTCTACGCCTCGGTCCTGGCGCTCGTGCTCGGTTTCGTCATGGCCTCCTTCCGGGTGGCGCCCGTCGGCTCGCTCCGGGTGCTCGGCACCGTCTGGGTGACGGTCCTGCGCAACACCCCGCTCACCCTGCTCTTCTTCGCCGTGCTCCTCGGTCTGCCACGCTTCGGCCTGGTGCTGCCGTTCAACGTCTTCGCGGTCATCGCGCTGGGCTGCTACACCTCCGCGTTCATCTGCGAGGTGCTGCGCTCCGGCATCAACACCGTGCCCACCGGGCAGGGCGAGGCGGCCCGCAGCCTCGGGATGACCTTCGGGCAGAGCCTCGGCAGCATCGTCCTGCCACAGGCGTTCCGCTCGGTGATCCCGCCGGTCGGCTCGACGCTCATCGCGCTCGCCAAGAACTCGGCGATCGCCGGGGCGTTCAGCGTCACCGAACTCCTCGGCACCTACAAGACGCTGAACGAGCTGGGCTACAGCATCATCTGGACCTTCGTCTGGATCGCCGTGGGGTACCTGATCATCACCCTCGCCATCAGCGCGCTCTTCCACGTGATGGAAAAGCGCTGGGGAGTCGCCCGATGACCGCCCACTCCGCACCCACCGCGACCGTCCTCTACGACCTCCCGGGGCCGCACACCCGTAAACGGCACCGTCTCTACGGGATCGCCTCGACCCTCCTCATCCTCGCCCTGGCCGGCTGGGTCATCTATCTCCTGTTCGACACCGACCAGTTCACCGCCGCCAAGTGGACGCCCTTCGAGTACAAGGGCATCCAGGAACTCCTGCTGCGCGGCCTCGGCAACACCCTCAAGGCGTTCGCGTACGCCGCGGTCCTCTCGCTGGCCCTCGGCGCCGTCCTCGCGGTGGGGCGGCTCTCCGACCACCGGCCGGTGCGCTGGGTGGCGACGATCCTCGTCGAGTTCTTCCGCGCCATGCCCGTCCTGGTGATGATCTTCTTCGTCTTCGTGGCGCTGAAGGTGCAGCCGCTGCCCGCACTGGTCGCCGGACTCACCCTCTACAACGGCTCGGTGCTCGCCGAGGTGTTCCGTACCGGCATCAACTCCGTGGAGCGTGGCCAGCGCGAGGCGGCGTACGCGCTGGGCATGCGCAAGACGCAGGTCACCACCTTCGTCCTGGCACCGCAGGCGGTCCGCGCGATGCTGCCCACCATCATCAGCCAGCTGGTGGTGGCGCTGAAGGACACCTCGCTGGGCTACCTGATCACCTACGAGGAATTCCTGCACGCGGGCAAGCTCATCGCCTCCAACCTGGACTACGATCTGCCTTTCATCCCCGTGGTGATGGTGATCTCACCGATCTACATCGGGATGTGCATGCTGCTCTCCTGGTTCGCCACCTGGGTGGCGAGGCGGCAACGACGCAATCCGAAGACGGAGGCGGTGGGCGTCGGACCAGCACAGCCCAGCACGCTGATGCGGGGAGGGCGGTAGAAAGACGGGAGCGGGGTCCGACCGGCAGCAGCCGGTGATCACTTCTCGCCCTGGCGGGAAGAAGGTCAGCTGCGCGCCGGCGGACCGTCAGCGAAGCGCGCTCCTGTTCTGCCAGTCGGCCCAGGAGACGTTCCACGCCCCGTAGCCGTTCCCCTCGGCGACCGTGCCCTTGGTCTCCGCGCCGGTGATCTCGAACGGGTCACCGACGCGGGCCTGCCGGTAGAGGGCCGCCGCGTTCGAGTCGCTCATCCCGACGCACCCCGAACTGTGGTTGGCCCGCCCGAAGTACGCCGCGTTCCACGGAGCGGCGTGGGCGTACATGCCCGACCAGGTCAGCCGCATCGAGTAGTCGACCATCTTGTCGTACGTGTGGCCCAGGCCCACCGTCTCGGAGCGCATGTTGATCGTGCCCTCCTTCGCCATCAGCACGGCCGTCCCGCGCCACGACCGCTTGTCGCCGCCCGGGGTACCGCCCGACACCGGCACGTCCATGACCGTGCGCCCGTCCCGCTCGAGCGCCAGCCGGTGCCGGTCCAGGTCCACCTTCACCACCTGGCTCGCGCCCACCGTGAACGTCGTCGCGTAGTCCCGTACGAAGAAGCCGCCCCCCGGCCCCGAGTCGACGCCGTTCAGTCCGGCGTCGAGAGTGATGCGCGTACCGGACCTCCAGTACTCCTTGGGGCGCCAGTCGACGCGGTCGCGGCCCGAGTAGTCGCGCAGCCAGCCCCAGGAGCCCTCGGTGTCGTTCGATGTGGACACCTTGAGCGCCTTCTCGACGGCCGCCTTGTCCTTGACCGGGTTGTCGAACACGATGGACAGCGGCTGTGCGACGCCGACCGTGGTGTTCTTGCCGGGCACCAGCGTCAGCTTGTTGACCTTGTCCGCCGCCCTCGTCGTGAACGAGGCCGTGTCGCTGCCGCCCGAGGCGTCGCGCGCCTTCACGCGGTACGCGGTGCCGGGCGCCGCCACCCGGTCGGACGTCCAGGTCCGGCCGTCGGCGGATATCCGGCCGCTGAGCGCCTCGCCCTCGCCGGCCGACACGGTGACCTCACGCAGCTTCCCGGCCGCCAGCGTCACCGTCACCGGCTCGCCCGCGGCCGCCGAGGTGCCGCGCAGGTTCACCGAGATGCTCGCCCGCGCCGCCTTCGAGCGACCGGCGTCGCCGCCCCTGCCGGCGTCCCGGTCCGAAGCGGCCGCACCGCCGGAACAGGCCGTCAGGGTGACGCCGAGCACGGTGGTGCCGGCGATCAGCGCGAGGCGGGCGGGGCGCGGCGGGCGCGCCGGAATCAGGAATGCGGGAATCAACGGAAACCTCCAGGGGCTGGCCCGGTCGTCGAAGAAGAGGAACGCACCGGAGCCTAAGTTCCGTGAATCCGCGGAAATGCGGGAATTCCTTGTGTGACGGGAAGCGCAGCGCAACGGTCATCGTCCGGTCACATTCGGCGCGCGGAGCCGTCACGGACCGCTGTGAGCATCCTGTGCAGCCCCGCAGACCGGACCGCGGGGCCCACGAGGGAGGGCCACCGACATGTCAGCGCTGCTCGCGACCGGAGACCGCAGCCGTGAACGGGATCTACGGATCCACGGCCTCACAGCCGACGAGCACCGCGCGCACCTCGCCACCCGCGCGGACGCCGGATTCCTGCAGTACCCGTCCTGGGCGGCGGTCAAGGAGGGCTGGTCGTCGGAAAGGCTCGGCTGGCACGACGACAGCGGCGAACTGAGCGGCTGCGCTCTCGTCCTCTACCGGCAATTCCCGGGCACCCGGAAATACTTCGCCTATCTTCCGGAGGGCCCGGTCGCCGACTGGGCCGACCCCGGCATGGACCGCTGGCTGCGCCCGCTGCTCGCGCACCTGCGCGCCGCCGGGGCGTTCGCCGTACGCATAGGCCCTTCCCCCGCCTACCGCCGTTGGGACAACGCCCGGCTCAAGGCCGCCACCGGCCCCGGCCGCACTGTCGGTGACGTCCTGGCGACCGAGGTCGACCCGCTCGGCGCCGCCGTGGCCGACCGGCTGCGGGCACGCGGCTGGCGGCGCTGCGGCGGGGACGGCGGCGACGCCGACGCGCAGCCCCGGTACGTCTTCCGGATGCCGCTCGCCGAACGCACCACCGATGACCTGTGGTCCGGGCTCAACCAGGAGTGGCGACGCAACGTGCGCCGGGCGCGGAAGGCCGGGGTGCGGATCGTGACCGGCAGCGCGGCCGAACTGCCCGAGTTCCACCGGCTGCTGAGGATCACCGAGGAGCGCGACGGCTTCCGGCTCGGCCGCTCGCTGGCCTACTACCAGCGCCAGTACGCCGCCCTGAACGCCGAGGCGCCCGGCAGGATGAAGCTCTGCCTCGCCGTGCACGACGGCGAGATCCTGGCCGCTCACACCATGATCAGCACCGGCCGGCGGGTCTGGTACCAGACGGGGGCCTCCGCCGACCACCGCCGCGAGGTCCGCCCCAGCAACGCCCTCCAGTGGCAGATGATGTGCGACGCCCGGGACGCGGGCGCCGAGGTCTACGACATGCGCGGGGTATCCTCCACCCTCGATCCCGACGACCGCCCCTTCGGGCTGCTGCGCTGGAAGCTCGGCACCGGCGGGCAGGTCGTGGAGACCCTCGGAGAGTGGGAGACATCGGTGGGCGGAGCCGCCAACAACACGCTGTACCGGGCGTTCCAGGCGTACCTGGCACGCCGGTGACGGCCGCCGGGACCGCCCCCGAGGCGGTCGCGCCCGAGGAGCCCGGCGCACGCGGCTCCGGGTCGGTGCTGCGCAGCGGCGCGGTGATGGCCGCCGGGTCCGTCGTGTCGCGGGCGACCGGGTTCATACGCTCGGCGGTCGTCGTCGCCGCGCTCGGCACCGGACTGCGGGCCGACGGCTACTCGGTCGCCAACACCGTGCCCAACATCCTCTACATGCTGCTCATCGGCGGCGCCCTCAACGCGGTCTTCGTCCCCGAACTCGTCCGCGCCGCCAAGGAACACAGCGACGGCGGCGCCGCCTACACCGACCGACTGCTCACCCTGTGCACCGGGGGGCTGCTCGCCCTCACCGCGCTCGCCGTCGTCGGCGCACCGCTGATCATCCATGTGTACGCCCCCGCCTACGACGGCGACCAGGCCGAACTCACCATCGCCCTGGCCCGGTACTGCCTGCCGCAGATCCTCTTCTACGGCCTGTTCACGCTCCTGGGCCAAGTGCTCAACGCCCGCGACCGGTTCGGCGCGATGATGTGGACGCCGGTCCTCAACAACCTCGTGATCATCGCGGTGTTCGGGCTGTACCTGTGGACGGCGGCGAGTTCCGACGGCTCCCTCACCGCCGCGCAGGCGCAGTGGCTGGGCTGGGGCACCACGGCGGGCATCGCCGTGCAGTCCCTCGCACTGGTGCCCTCGCTGCGCGCCGCGAGGTTCCGCTGGCGGCCCCGCTTCGACTGGCGCGGCAGCGGACTGACCCGCCCGCTGCGCGCCGCCGGCTGGCTCGTCATGCTCGTCCTCACCAACCAGGCCGCGTACTGGGTGATCACCCGGCTCTCCACCGCGAGCGGCCAGCACGCCGTGGACCAGCACCTCGCGGGCGGCGCCGGGTACACCGCGTACAGCTACGCCTACCAGCTGTGGGTCGTCCCGCAGGGCATCGTGACCGTCAGCCTCGTCACCGCGCTGATGCCGCGCATGAGCCGGGCGGCGGCCGACGGCGACCTCGCCGGGGTGCGGCGCGACCTCTCGTACGCACTGCGCACCTCCGCCGCCGTGGTGGTCCCGGCCGCCGCGCTCCTGCTCGTGCTCGCGCCCTGGGTGATGGGCTCGGTCTTCGGCTACGGTCGCACCGATCCGGCGGACATCACGGTGATGGCGGGCATGATGGCCGCCTTCGCCCCCGGACTCATCGCCTTCTCCGGGCAGTACGTGCTCTCCCGGGGCTTCTACGCGATGAGCGACACCCGCACCCCGTTCCTGCTGAACCTGGTCATCGCGGCCCTCAACGCCGGACTCTCCATCGCCGCCTATCTGACGCTGCCCGCGCGCTGGGCGGTGACCGGCATGGCGGGCGCGTACTCCGTGGCCCTGCTCACGGGCTTCGCCGTCACCGCGTACGTGCTGCACCGCCGGGTCTCCCCGCCCGGTGCGGCGCGCCCCTCGCTCGTCCGCTCGCCCGGGGTGTGGGCGCATGTGCGACTGGTCGTCGCGTGCGTACCGGCCGGGCTGCTGGCGTACGGGGCGGCCCGCGCCGTCGACACGGAGGGCTCGGGCCTCGGGGACTTCGCCGCGCTGGCCACCGGGACGGCCGTCCTGGCGCTGGTCGTGGCGGTGCTGGCCCGCCCGCTGCGGCTCACCGAGGTGACCGGCGCGCTGAACGCAGTACGGGGACGGCTGCGGCGCGGCTGAACCCGCCCGCGCTCGCCCGCCCGTTCGAATCCATTCCTTGATCGCTGGGATACTGACGCCATGCCTCGCGTGCTGCTCATCGAAGACGACCCCTCCGTACGGGAAGGGGTCGAGCTGGGCCTGCGCCGGCGCGGCCACGACCTGCGGGCCGTCGGCACGGGCGAGGCGGGGCTCGCCGCGCTGGGGGAGTTCCGGCCCGACCTGGTCCTCCTGGACCTGATGCTGCCCGGCATGAACGGCGTCCAGGTCTGCCGCCTCATCCGGGAGACCAGCCAGCTGCCCGTGATCATGCTGACCGCGCGCGGCGACGACTTCGACGTCGTCGTGGGCCTGGAGGCCGGCGCCGACGACTACATCGTCAAGCCCGCCCGTACCGAGGTCATCGAGGCCCGCATCCGGGCCGTGCTGCGCCGACTCGCCGTCCCCGCCGGGCGCGGCGGCACCGAGTCGCACGGCGAACTGACCGTCGACCGCACGGGCCTCGCCGTCGCCAAGGCCGGCGAGCGGCTGCTCCTCGCCCCCTCCGAACTGAAGCTCCTGCTCCACCTCTCGGCCTCGCCCGAACAGGTCTTCAGCCGCCAGCAGCTCCTGGAGTACGTGTGGGAGCACAGCTACCACGGGGACGCCCGGCTGGTCGACGCCTGCGTGCGCAGGCTCCGCCAGAAGATCGAGGACGTCCCCGGCACCCCCCGCTACATACAAACGGTCCGAGGCTTCGGCTACCGCTTCGGACCGCTTACGTGAAACTGCTGTCCGCCCGGCTGGGCCTGCGCACCCGGCTGATCGCCGCCTTCCTCTTCGTCGCCGCCGTCAGCGCCGCCACCACCGCCACCCTCATCTGCCGCGAGGCCCGCTCGGCCATCCTCCAGCAGGCCCAGGACACCGCGGTGTCCCAGTTCCGGGACCGGGTCGCGGCACAGGGCATCACCATCCCGCTCGACCGGGTCTGGCTGCGGGACATATGCCTCACGCTGGCCCGGCAGGGCACGTCGCACGCCTGGACCGTCTTCGCCGAGTACGGGAGCCTTCGGGCCTCCTCCTCCGACCGGCCGACCTCCACCGTGATCACTCCCGGGCTGCGCGCCGCCGCCCGCGGCAACACCCACGGCTCGTTCCAGCGGGTCGTCAAGGACGGCCGGCCATGGCTCACCGTCGGCATGCCCGTCCGTTTCGACCGGGGCGACGGCAGCCAGCCCACCGGCCTCGTCCTCTACGCCGTGATGCCGCTGTCCACCGAGGAGGCCAACGTCGAGGCCATGGTCACCGCGGCCCGCGACGGCGCACTGCCCGCCCTGCTCGTCGCCCTCGTGCCCGCGCTGCTCGCCTCCCGCAGCGTCCTGCGCCCGGTCCGCGACCTGCGCAGGGCCGCCGCCGGCATCGGCAGGGGCGAGCTCCACACCCGGATCGCGGTGCGCGGCAACGACGAACTCGCCGACCTCGCGTGGACGTTCAACGAGTCCTCGACCAAGCTCCAGGAGTCCGTCGACGAACTGCGCCGCGCCGGGGAGCGGGCCAGACGGTTCGCGTCCGACGTCTCCCACGAACTGCGCACCCCGCTCGCCGGCATGCTCGCCGTGACCGAGGTCCTCGACGAGGACGCCGGTGACCTGCGCCCCGACACCGCCGCCGCCGTCCGCCTGATCAGCGCGGAGACCGGCAAGCTCGCCACCCTCGTCGAGGACCTGATGGAGATCTCCCGCTTCGACGCCCGCGCCGCGGACCTCCACCTGGACGAGGTGGACGTCGCCGAGACCGTACGCAAGACCCTCCAGGGCCGCCGCTGGGAGGACCGGGTCACCACCGAACTCCCCGACGCCGTACGGGCGGTGATCGACCCCCGCCGCTTCGACGTGGTCGTCGCCAACCTGGTCGGCAACGCCCTGCGGCACGGCGCCGAGCCCGTCACCGTACGGGTGTCGGGAGGCGACCGGCTCGTCGTCGAGGTCGAGGACAGCGGGGGCGGCATCGACGAGGCGGCGCTCCCGCACATCTTCGACCGGTTCTACAAGGCCGACGCGGCCCGCACCAGGTCGGCGGGCAGCGGGCTCGGCCTCGCCATCGCCCTGGAAAACGTCCGGCTGCACGGTGGTACGGTGCGCGCGGCGAACCGCCCCGGGGGCGGTGCGGTGTTCACCGTGGAGCTGCCGATGGGGGAGCGATGAGGGGCCGGTACGCGCTGCTGTCCGTACTCCTGCTGGCCACCGGGTGCGGCATCCGCCCGACCGACGTCGTCCAGGCCGGGGAGCCGGCGACGGTGGAGGTGGCCCCGGCCGGGCAGCTCGGCACCCTGCTGTACTTCGTCTCCTCGTCCACGGCCTCCCGGCTGCTGCCGGTCATCCGGCCCGCCGAGCAGGACATCGCTACCGCCCGGGAAGCCAACAGGCTCAAGGCCGCGCCCGGCACCCTCGCCCTGCTCTTCGCAGGCCCCACCAGGTCTGAACGCGACGCCGGTCTGCGCTCCGAGCTGCCCAGCGGCCGCCCGAAGGCGAGCGTCGAGCTGAGCCCGCAGGGAGTGAAGGTCAACCTGGACATCCCGGTCACCAGACTCTCCCACGCGGCCCGCCAGCAGCTCATCTGCACCGCCGCCCGGGCCCGTACCGCCGACCGGACCGAGACGGTGACGGTGAGCGGAACCGACGGTGTCATCGGCCCGGACCACTGCGTCGTCTGACCCTGCCCCGCCGCCCGACATCCGGCGCGGCCCCGTCAGTTGGTTTTGCGGGCGACCGCTCCGTAGATGCCGATCGTGGCCGGCCACGCTGCGGACGGTGCGTCCGGCCGCCAGGACGGGACGGGAACGAGGCCGGGCGTCAGGAGGTCGAAGCCGTCGAAGAGCTTCTCGATCTCGCTGTGGGAGCGCGGGGTCAGGGGCGTCGCGGCGGTGTCGTACACGGCTCGTGCCGCGCTGCAGTCGGCGAAGTCGTCGGTGGCGTGCGACAGCACCAGGTAGCTGCCGGCCGGGAGCGCGTCGCGCAGAGTGGCGACGACCTGTTGCGGCCCGTGTGCGTCGGTGAGGAAATGAAGCACGGAGATCAGGAGCAGGGCGACGGGCCGGTCGAAGTCGATGACGTCGCGGACGTGGGGGTGCTCCACGACGCCCTGCGGGTCGCGGAGGTCGGCGAGGGCGACGCCGACCATGCCGGAGCCGCGCAGCAGGGCGTCCGCGTGCGCGGTGACGATCGGGTCGTTGTCGACGTACGCGACGCGCACGCCGGACGCCGCCTCGCGGGCGATCTCGTGCACGTTGGGGGAATGGGGCAGCCCGGTGCCGATGTCGAGGACCTGCCGCAGGCCCGCGCCGACGACGTGGCGGACGGCCCGCTCCAGGAAGGCGCGGTTGGCCCGGGCACCGGCTCGCTCCTGGGCCGCGGCGGCGACGAGCTCGTCACCGGCCTGCTGATCCACCCGGTAGTTGTCCTTGCCGCCGAGCAGGTAGTCGTAGATCCTTGCGGAGTGAGGCCGTCCGGTGTCGATCACCGGGGCGGGTAAGCCGCGCTCGCTCAAATGACGCTCCTCTCGGCGTCCGCGTACAGGTTGACACCAGGGTCTGCCAATGTCGCGATCCTGCCCTTGCGCCCGACGACGTGTCAACTAAAGTACACAAGAGCAAGATCGATGATGGCGAGAGAGATCACCCCGTGAGTGCGAGCTGTGACGAGGGAGAGCCCCGGACGGGCGCTGCCGCTGAAGGGCCGCACCCGCGACCGCACTCCCTCGCGTCCAAGCTGAAGTCGCTCATGGCCCACCGGAAGGACGCACGGGGCAGGGCATACGTCTCCCGCACCCTGTCGCAGGCCGTCGACGACCTGCCCGACCCGCCCGCGACGACGTCGTTCGCGCTCATCGCGAAACTCGCCGGCGGCCAGCAGGACAACCCGACGATCAAGACCGTCCTCGCCCTGTGCCAAGCCCTCGGCGACGTGCCGCCGGCCTACCTGCTGCCGCACGCCGGCTACGACGACCTCGCGGCACTCGAAGCCTTCGAGGACCCTCTCGCCCGCCGCGTGCTCGCCCTGCTGAGCGACCTGCCGGAGAGCGAGGTCCGCAAGGTGGTCGCACATCTGGAACACCGGCGCGCGGCCCTCGGCCTCTCCTCCGTTCCGGACGACGGACCGAGCGCCGAGAAGCCGAAGAGGTCCCGGCGACGACGGACCGAAACCGAAGCCGCCCAGTACGCGGCCGATGCACTGGAAGGTCTCTGATGGACGGCATGATATTCGGCGCCTGTACCGTCGCAGGGGTGATTGTCACGGTGCTCTGCGCCCGGAGAGCCATTCGCCACCCGCGCGTGTTCACCTGGTTAATCGCCGTGGCGTTCGGCGTGTGCACCCTGGGAGTCCTCTTCGCGGTACCCGCGGTCGCCGGGGCGGCCGAGGACGTCACCGGCCTGGACAACGCCGGGAAGCTGGTGGCGCACGTGTGCGCCATCCTCTGGTGCGCGGCACTGCAGATGACGATGGTGGACCTGGCCTACCGCCCGGAGTACCTGCGGACCGCCATGTACCAGCGCGTCTTCGCGGCGGTCGTCGAACTGGCCGTCATGGTCCCGCTGTTCCTCGCCACGAACGGCCAGGACGTCGAGTTCACCACGGCGTACGCCGACCACCCGTCCGTGGCCGCCTATCTGCTCGTCTACCTCTCCTACGTCCTGGTCACCTGCGGCGAACTCGCCTTCATGTGCGGCCGCACCGCCCGCCGGTGCCGGACCGCCCGCCCCTGGACCGGCGCCGGCTTCACCCTGTGTGCTCTCGCGGCCGTCCTGGGCGTCGGCTACACGATGTCCAAGGGGTCGTACATCATCTTCTACGCACTCGACCGCCCATGGTCCCTCGACGTCGAGGAGGCCCTGAGCCCCGCACTGAGCGGGCTGGCCGTCCTCTTTCTCTTCGCCGGTCTGACCATGCCGATGCTCGGCGGACTGCTCCAGCGGCTGCGCGGACGCGAGCAGCCCGTTCAGGGCCTCGGTCGGTAGCCGGCGCCGGTCCCGGCTGCGCGGCTCAGCTTCCCGCGCGGTGCGAGGCACGCGGTGCGGGCACCGGGGCCTGGGCCGCGCGGGTGACGTCCGCGACCAGTTCGACCACATCGGGGCCGTATGCCTGGGAGTTGACCACCTTCAGCAGCAGGCAGAAGGTGCTGTTGCCGTGCTTGCGGGCGAGGCGTTCGTGGTTGCGGGCCAGGTAGCGGGAGGCGGCCTGGTTGGTGATGGCCTGCTGACCGCAGAAGAGGAAGACGGGTCTGGCCTCCTGACCGGTGGTCAGCCGGGCCAGCAGGACGTACTCGCTGACGCCCTTCTCCGCCCGGTAGCGCTCCGACCCGATCTGGAAGGCGCCCCGGTCGGGCCCGGGCTCCGGGTCCGTGTTGATCCGGACACCGGGCAGCAGTGAGTGCAGGTGCGCGGCCATCCGGCGGTTCGACACCGGACCGCCCACACAGAACTCGGTGCGCTCGCCGATGCCCTGCTGCGCGATGTCGTGGGACAGGATCTGGGCGTGCGCCTCGCAGTCCTTGATCAGCGCGGACAGCTCGAGCAGCGCGAAGACGTCGTGGCGGTGGACCGAGCCGTCGCCGCCCGCGTCGCGGTTGACGACGAGCAGGCACTCCGAGTTCCCCGGCAGTCCGAAGAACGCCTGCTTGCGGCGGAGCTTGCGCCGCCACAGATAGGTGCGCGCGAGCCAGCCGAGAGCGGCGCTGATGCCGGCGGCTATCACGCCCAGCACGATGTTGCGTACGTCGTCAGTCATGGGCGGGCATGTTAGCGGGCATTCGGCCTCAAGTTCGAGGCGGTCCTGACGAGGCGGCCCGGACGGCGTTACCCTGCGCGGACGATCCTTCACCGGAGGTTGCGCATGCGACGTTCCATCAGGCGAAATGTGTCGTTGGCGGCGGTCGTCGCCGCCGTCGTGTCGGTCGGGGCCGCCGCCCCGGCCTCGTCGGCCCACCCCGCTCACTCCCCGGCGCCACCGCCCAAGTCACCCGTCGCGGTCGGATACGGGGGAGCCGTCTCCAGCGTCGACGCGGACGCCACGGCCGCCGGCATCGAGGTGCTGCGCAAGGGCGGCAACGCGGTCGACGCCGCCGTGGCGACGGCCGCAGCGCTCGGGGTGACCGAGCCGTATTCGGCGGGGCTCGGCGGCGGTGGCTACTTCGTCTACTACGACGCCCGCACCCGCACCGTCCGCACCATCGACGGCCGCGAGACCGCCCCGCGCAGCGCCGACTCCTCCCTCTTCCTGGAGAACGGCAAGCCGCTCGCCTTCGCCGACGCCGTGACCAGCGGGCTCGGCGTCGGCACCCCCGGCACGCCCGCCACCTGGGACACGGCCCTGAACGCCTGGGGCAGCAAGTCGCTCCGGCAGGTCCTGAAGCCCGCCGAGCGCATCGCCCGGGACGGCTTCGTCGTAGACGAAACGTTCCGCTCGCAGACGGCGGGCAACGAGGCGCGGTTCCGTGACTTCCCGGCCACCCGCAAGCTCTTCCTGCCCGGCGGGAAGCTGCCGGAGGTCGGCTCGGTCCTGCGCAACCCGGACCTCGCGCGCACCTACGAGGAGGTCGGCCGCAAGGGCATCGACGAGATCTACCGGGGCGACCTCGCCGACGACGTCGTACGGACCGTGCGCAAGCCTCCCGTCGACCCGGCGTCCGACCGGATCGTCCGGCCCGGCGACCTGACCGCCAAGGACCTCCGCTCATACCGCGCGCTGCGGCAGGAGCCGACGAAGGTGAACTACCGGGGGCTCGACGTGTACGGCATGGCGCCGTCCTCGTCGGGCGGTACGACGGTGGGCGAGGCGCTCAACATCCTGGAGTCCACGGACCTCTCGCGCCTCAGCGAGGAGCGGTATCTGCACCGCTTCATCGAGGCCAGCCGCATCGCCTTCGCGGACCGGGGGCGCTGGGTCGGCGACCCGGCGTACGAGGACGTGCCGACCAAGGGCCTGCTCAGCCAGCGGTTCGCGGACGCGCGGGAGTGCCTGATCAAGGACGACGCGGTGCTGACCAGCCCGCTCGCGCCGGGCGACCCGCGCCACCCGGGTGCCTGCCGCTCCACGGGGAAGGCCGCGCCGACCACGTACGAGGGCGAGAACACCACCCACCTGACGACCGCCGACAAGTGGGGCAACGTCGTCGCGTACACCCTGACCATCGAGCAGACCGGCGGCAGCGGGATCACCGTGCCGGGGCGCGGCTTCCTGCTCAACAACGAGCTGACCGACTTCTCCTTCGCACCCGCCGACCCGGCCGTCCACGACCCGAACCTGCCCGGCCCCGGCAAGCGCCCGCGCTCGTCCATCTCGCCGACCATCGTGCTGCGCCACGACCGGCCGGTGCTGGCCCTGGGCTCACCGGGCGGCGCCACCATCATCACCACCGTCCTCCAGTCGCTGATCGGCAAGGTCGACCGGGGACTCCCGCTGGTCGACGCCATCGCGGCCCCCCGCGCCAGCCAGCGCAACGCACCGGCCACCGAACTGGAACCGGCGCTCTGGAACAGCCCGCTGCGGGCGAGGCTGGAGGCCCTGGGCCACGTCTTCAAGCTCAACCCGGAGATCGGCGCGGCGACCGGGGTGCAGCGGCTGCCCGACGGGCGGTGGCTCGCCGCGGCCGAGAAGGAGCGGCGCGGCGGCGGCTCCGCGATGGTGGTGAGGCCCAGCGGGCGGCCCTGACCGCCGCTGACCGACAGGGGGGGCGCAAGGACATCTCCTCGCCAGAAGGGCGCCCCCCAGTGCGTATGCGAACGTTTGCCCTCGTCACGGCCTCCGGTGCCGCACTGCTCACCGCAGGCACTCCGGCCCCCGCCACCCTCGTGGTGCCGGCGGACCTCGACCCCGCCGCCGCACCCGCTCCGGCGCCACGGCCCGTCCTGTCGGCCGTACCGCTCACGCTGGTGGCGAAGGTCCATCAGGCGCCCGCCCGGGCCCACCGCTCCAGACCCCCGTCCTCCCCGGCCCGCGGCCGGGGAGGCGAGGTCGGGGCGGCAGACCTGCTGGCCAAGGTGTCGGCCTGCGAGCAGGTGTCGAACGGCAAGTACCGGACGGACGAGGCGACTTTGCCGACCGTTCCGGTCTGCGGGGCGAACGGGGCCGTCTTCTGGAAGGCCGACCTGGACATCGACTGCGACGGACAGGTCACCGCCGCCTGTAACCCGGCCACCGATCCCGCCTTCCACGGAGACACCGCCTTCCACACCTCGGACGGCAGACCGCTGAACGCGGAGAGACTGCCGTACGTGGTCGTGCCCGCGCCCAGCGGCGTCTGGGACTACACCGAGTCCGGCATCAAGGGCGGCGGTGTCGTCGCCGTCGTGCACGGCGAGAAGGTGGAGTACGCGGTCGTCGGGGACGTCGGCCCGGAGCGCATCGTCGGTGAGGCGTCGTACGCCACGGCGAAGTCGCTGGGCATCAACCCCGACCCGAGCAGCGGCGGGGCGCCCTCCGGGGTCACGTACATCCTGTTCAGGGACTCCCGGGTGTCACCGATCGAGGACCACGAGGCCGCCGTGAGGACGGGGCGGGCCCTTGCGGAGGAGTTCGTCCACTAGGGGTGTCCGACAGCGTGCTGTCACGGTTGCTGCGCGAGGAGTGGGAGGCGCGGGCATCGGCGCCCCCTACCGGTAGAGCCGTACGCCGCCGTTCGAGCCGAGGGCGTTGAGTTCCAGTACGCCGCCGTCCGGGGTGACGTACGCCGTGCCGGAGGTGAAGTTCCATGTGGCGGTCCCCGCCGACAGCTCCGCGACCGGGGTGGTGCGACCGGTGCGGGGGTCGATGGTGATGAGCCGCGGGGAGCCCGACGTGGTGACGGCGTGCACCTCGTCGTCCGCGCCGGAGGCGGTGACGGCGAGCGCGGCGGAGCGGAGGGTCCAGAGCTTGGCGCCGGTGGTGGTGTCGTAGCCGTCGATCACCGGGCTGCCGGAGGCCAGGGCGGGGGTGACCAGGACGTTGCCGTGGAGCCGTGCGGAGTGGTCGGCGCCGGTGTTGTTGCCGGGCATGAGCTCGTCGTCACCGACGGCCAGTTTGCGGCCGGTCCCGGTGGTGCCGAGAACCCGCACGGCGTCCTGGCGCGCTGTGTGGACGGCGGCGACCAGCGGCTTGCCGGACAGGATGTGCGTCACGTCGGAGTGGGCGCTCTCGGACTTCCGCCAGATCACCTTGCCGGTCCTGCCGTCGTACGCGGTGAGGGTGAACCGGGTCTTCCGGTCGAGGCAGTAGTCGTCCACCAGCACGACGCCGTCGGCGCCCCAGTCGTAGGCGTTGCAGTAGTGTCCGCGAGCCTCGTAGCCCCATACGCGGCTTCCGGTGCGGACGTCGACACCGCCGAGGAAGCTCTCGCTGACGATGGTGGCGACCTCGCCCTGCACGTACGTCGAGGCGGTCACCGCCGTGGGGTGTTTGTCGCTGGTCAGCGGCATGGACCAGAGGATCTTGCCGGTGGACGCATCGAGACCGGCCAACCGGGTGCAGGTACTGGCGTCCTCGCCGAAGGCGACGGTGCCGATGCCCTCGGCGCTGAGCGTCGGCGACATCGCGCAGGGGACGGTGTCGCGCTCGGCACCGGTGCCGGCGCCCGCGGCTCTCCACACCTGCTTTCCGTCGGTGAGGCCGTAGGCCCGCAGGCCGCCTCGGCTACTGGCCCGGACGAGCAACTTGTCGGTGAGCCAGCTGCCGATCAGCGCATCGTCGGCGGCAGGCGCCGGTATCTGCCACGCCTGCGTCAGCTTCGTCGGGGCGACGGCCTCGGCGTCCTGCTGCTTGAGCACGACGGCGGCGGTCCCTCCGGCGGCGAGAACGGCGAGGGCGAGCACCACCCTTCCCACCCGCCCGGTCTTCCCGGCCCGTTTGCCGCCCGCGCGCGCAGGTGTCCGGCGATCCGGCTCGTCGATGGACTCGTGGGCGCCGGCGCGGGGCTTGGGGAACCGCAGAGGGACGGTGGTGTCCCACCGCATGCCGGAGAGGCCGGCGTGCGACTGGTCCGGCTGCTGGTCGGACGACTGGGCCGGCGACCGGCTCTCCCACGCCGCGGCCGGCCCCGTCCGCCGCTGCTCGTACGGCTGCTGCTGCCCGTACGGCTGCTGCTGCCCGTACGGGTCCTGGTCCCCGTACGGGTGCGGGGCGGCAGGAGACCTGCGGGGCCGGAAGGCCCAGCCGTCCTCCTCCTGCGGAGCCCCTTGGCCCGGCGACGATTCCGTCGTCATCTCCGTGATCTCCCCTGGTTGGGCATCCGCGTGCGCCAACCGCAGTGAATGCGCCCTGATCTGCATCGTTACGTACGGGCCGAGTTGCGCCCCTTGCCCTGTATGTCCTGGGTCAGTCCTTCTTGAACGAATGACCGAAGCCGTTCCGGGCCGACTCCACCTGGAACGCGGCCAGTGCGCCCTGCGAGGTGCCGATCCGCCAGTCCATCAGCTGCTTGCCGCCCGGCCAGTCCTTGCGCTGGTCGTACCAGACGAGCCCGATGACGCCGGCCTTCGCGGCGCCCTGGAACAGGTCACGGATGTGCGCCTCCTTCTGGTCGCTCTCCGCCACCCCGGTCTCCGCGATCAGCACCGGCTTGCTGGAGAACTCCGCGATCCGGTGCAGGGTGGGGGTGAACAGGCTGGAGAAGGCGGCGCCGTCGATCGGCCCGTAGTAGCCGATGAGGCCGACCCAGTCGACGTAGGCGTCGCCCGGGTAGTAGGGGCGCAGCTCGGCGGGCGTGCCCGAGTCGACCACGTGCGGGGTCCACACCCAGATCACGTTGGTGACGCCTCGCGCGGAGAAGACGTCGTGCACGTGCTTCCAGGCGGCGACGAAGTCGGCGGGCTTGGTGTGCTCGGGCCCCCAGGAGTTCCACGGGCCGTTCATCTCGCCGGCGAAGGAGAGGGCCAACGGGCCGTCGTACGCGGCGATCTGGTCCGCCAGCTTGCGGATGTAGGCGTCGTCCTCGCCCTTGGCGGTGTCGGCGAGCGAGGTGTCGGCGGGCACCAGCGCCATCATGGGCAGCTGGCCGTGCTGCCACAGGAAGGCGTTGCCCTCCGTGTCGAAGTCGTCACCCCAGGAGCTGTAGTACTCGCGGATGTCAGGGGCTCGCCCGGCCTCTTCGGTGAAGGTCTCCACGATGTCGTACTGCCAGGGCGTCTTGGCATCGACGACGCCCAGCGCATGGCCGGACGGCTTGAGCAGGGACGACACCTGGTAGTGCGCGGCCCCGGCCGTGCCCCCCTCGACGTCGTTCCGGCTTCCTGAGCCGCCGCAGGCATCGACCAGGAGCGAGACGGCGACCATGAGGATCGCCGCGACCATCAGGCGGCTGCGGCTGCGGCTGCGGCTGCGGCTGCGGCTGCGGGAAGTGGCCATATGTCCGGGTCCGTTCGGGCGGTCTGCAAGTGACGTAGCCGGAACTGTACGAGACCCGCGTGACATTCACCGAATCTCCATACTAATGTTCGTGCGTGATCGAGGACGGGTCGGATAATTTCCCCTTACTCGCATATTGGTCATTTTCTGCGCTACTCGACCCTTTCGGCGGCGCCGAGCCGGCAGGCGCACCACGATGAAGGAAGCTCGAGGCTGTCGATGACCAGAACCTCCACGGCGGTCGAGCCGGCTCCCGTCTTCGTGGACCAGACCGGTCAGCGTGGCCGTCGGCTGCGCGGTTTCGGCTGGCTGGTGGGCATCCTCTGCGCCGGGTGCGTGGTGGCGATGGTCTCCGGCCTGGTCGGAACGCAGTCGCAGGCGCCCGCGCTCACCGTCCCCGGCACCGCGGACACCAAACCGCCCAACCAGTACCTGAACGCGCCGCTGCCCGCGGCTCCCGGCACCACCAGGCCCGGGAAGAACACCACCGCCCCGGCGGCCACATCCGACGCCACCGCGCAGTAGCCAGACGCAACCGATCAGGAAGTCCATGCCCCGCCCCCGCCATCAGCGCCCCCGGCAGTCCATCGCACGGCCGCGCCGGCTCGCCGCACCTCCGCTGCGCTTCTTTCTGCCGGTGACCGTACTGGCGACCCTGCTCGCGCTGATGGTGCTCCGGGGGATGGCGAACAACGAGGCCTTCCACGATGACCACATAGCCGTCTCGGTGGACAAGGGCACCGTCCCGACCGGAGTGCTGGAGGGCGGACCGGTCGTCGACGCGCGCGGCGACAAGAGCGACAAACCAGTCAACTACACGATCCCGGACAAGACCGTCGTCCTCTCCTTCGACGACGGGCCGTCCGCGAAGTGGACGCCGAAGATCCTCAAGGTGCTGAAGGAGGAGAACGTCCGCGCCGACTTCTTCGTCACCGGCTCGATGGTCACGCGCAACCCGTCGCTGATCCGCCGGATCGTGGCCGACGGCCATGAGATCGGTCTGCACACCTTCACCCACCCCGACCTCGCGCTGCACTCCGGCACCCGGCTCACCTGGGAACTGGGCGAGACCCAGCTCGCCCTGGCCGGTGTCGCGGGCATCCACTCCAGCCTTTTCCGCCCGCCCTACTCCTCCACCGTGGACGCGCTCGACGACTGGTCGTGGCCGGTGACCAAGCAGGCCGGGTCCGAGGGATACCTGACCGTCTTCATCGACAAGGACACCGACGACTGGAAGCGCCCCGGCGTCGACTCCATCGTCAGGGCCGCCATGCCCGACCTCCCCGGCCAGGGCCAGATGATCCTGCTGCACGACGCGGGCGGCGACCGGGCGCAGACGCTGGCCGCGCTGCCGGTCATCATCGAGAAACTCAAGGCCCAGGGCTACACCTTCAAGACCACCGGCGAGGCGCTCGGCACCGGCTCCGCCAACACCAAGGTCACCAGCTACAACCTGTGGGTCGGCAAGGCGTTCTTGTGGTGCACCACCTTCTCGGTGGCGCTGCTGCCGTGGCTGGTCGGCCTGCTCGCGGTCGTCGGCGTGCTGGTCATGGCACGGTTCGCGCTGATGCTGGTGCTCTCGGCCGTCCACGTGCGGCGCGTCCGCAGGCGGGGCTTCTCCTGGGGCGACCCGGTCACCGAACCGGTCACCGTGGTCGTGCCCGCGTACAACGAGCAGGAGTGCATCACCAACACCCTGCTCTCCCTGGCCAGAAGCGAACATCCCATCGAAGTGATCGTGGTCGATGACGGGTCCACCGATGACACGTCCGCCATCGTCGAGGAGCTCGGTCTGCCGATGGTCCGGCTGATCCGGCAGCCGAACAGCGGCAAGCCGGCCGCCCTCAACACCGGCGTGGCCGCGGCCTCGTACGACCTGATCGTCATGATGGACGGCGACACGGTCTTCGAACCCGCCACCGTCCGGGAGCTGGTGCAGCCCTTCGGCAACCCCCGCGTCGGCGCGGTGGCCGGCAACGCCAAGGTCGGCAACCGCGACACGCTGATCGGCGCCTGGCAGCACATCGAGTACGTGATGGGCTTCAACCTCGACCGCCGGATGTACGACGTCCTCGACTGCATGCCGACCATCCCGGGTGCCGTGGGCGCCTTCCGGCGTACGGCCTTGGAACAGGCGGGCGGGATGAGCGACGACACGCTCGCCGAGGACACCGACGTGACCATGGCCCTGCACCGGGCCGGCTGGAAGGTCGTCTACGCCGAGGACGCGCGGGCCTGGACGGAGGCGCCCGACAGCATGAAGCAGCTGTGGTCGCAGCGGTACCGCTGGAGCTACGGCACCATGCAGGCGATGTGGAAGCACCGGCACGCGGTGCTGGAGCGCGGCGCGGCCGGCCACTTCGGCCGGGTGGGACTGCCGTTCGTCGCCCTGTTCATGGTGGTCACCCCCCTGCTCGCGCCCGCCATCGACATCGGCATGGTCTACGGCGTGGTCTTCGTCGACGCGTACAAGACCCTGGCCGCCTGGTTTGCGGTGATGGCACTGCAGGCCGTCTGCGCCTGGTGGTCCTTCCGCCTGGACAGGGAGAAGGCGTGGCATCTGATCACGCTGCCGGCCCAGCAGGTGGTCTACCGGGTGCTCATGTACATGGTGCTGCTGCAGTCCGCCATCACCGCTATGACCGGGGGCCGGTTGCGCTGGCAGAAGCTGCGGCGCACCGGCGAGGTGGGTCTCGATGTCACGACAGGGGCGACGTCTTCATGAGTATCGCGGAACCGGGTGCCTTCGGCATCCAGAACTCCTCGGACACCGTCGCCCTGCGCGTGACGGCCGTGATCCCCGTACAACGTGCCCCGCAGCCCGAAGAGGCCGCCCCGGCGCCCGCGCGGAAGCCCGTCCGCGACCGCTACCTCGACCTGCTGCGGGCGCTCGCCCTGGTGCGCGTGGTGATCTACCACAACTTCGGCTGGACCTGGCTGCCGGTCGTCTTCCCCTCCATGGGTGTCATGTTCGCGCTGGCCGGGTCGCTGATGGTGCGGTCCCTCAAGCGGCCCGCGCCGAGCGTGATCCGGGGCCGGCTGCGCCGCCTGCTGCCGCCGATGTGGCTGTTCGGCGCGGTCGTGGTGCCGCTGATGCTTCTGGAGGGCTGGCGGCCCGATCCCAGCCACCCCACCTGGTGGTGGGGTGATCTGGCCTACTGGGTCCTGCCGTTCAGCGAGCCGCCGTTCGGGGCCTCGCTGCACACCTTCGGCGGGCACCTGCCGAGCTCCTGGGCCGAACAGATCTGTGTGCCGCTGTGGTACCTGCGCGCCTACCTCTGGTACGTACTGCTGTCGCCGCTCATGCTCAAGGGGCTGCGGAAGCTGCCCTGGGTCACCCTGATGGTGCCGCTGGCGCTCGCGTTCTTCCTCAACTCCGGCCTGGTCGACCAGGGCGGCCGGCTGATGGAAGCCGCCACCGACTTCACCACCTTCGGCTCCTGCTGGCTGCTCGGCATGGCCCACGGGGAGGGGCTGCTCCGCAAGATCCCGCAGTACGTCGTGCCGTCCCTCGCACCGCTGGTGCTCGTCTTCGGCTACTGGTGGCTACTGCGGTCGCCGGTGGACAACCCCCGGCTCGGGCACGACCTGGAAGCGGTGCCGGTCGCCCAGGCGATCTGGTCGTTCGGCGCGGTGCTGCTGCTGCTCCACCTGAGCCCCTCCTGGGAGCAGTGGCCCAAGCCGCTGGAGCGGTTCAACGGCGTGATCAGCCTGCTCAACTCCCGCGCGGTGACCGTCTACCTGTGGCACTCCGCCGCGCTGGTGCTGACCGAGCCGCTGATCGACCCGCTGTGGAGCAACACCTTCCTGTACCAGCACGCGCAGTGGATGCTGGGAAGCCGCTGGACCCCGCTGGTGATTTCCGTTCCGCTGATCTGCCTGGCGATCCTGCTCTTCGGCTGGATCGAGGACATGGCCGCCAAGCGCAGCCCGCGGCTCTTCCCCTACGCCCGCCGCTCCAAGGGCCGCCGCCGGGTCCGCTAGGGCCGGGCAACGTCACGGGTCGGTACGACCGGAACGCTCAGAGCGCGGTCAGGATGCGCGGCCCGTCGTCCGTGATCGCGACCGTGTGCTCGGCGTGCGCGGCCCGGCTGCCGTCCGTCGTACGCAGGGTCCAGCCGTCGCGGTCCGCGCGGTACGTGTCCACCCCGCCGCCGATCAGCATCGGCTCGATGGCCAGCACCATGCCGTGCCGCAGCGGCATCCCGCGGCCCGGCCGCCCCTCGTTGGGCACGCCCGGGTCCTCGTGCATCTCGCGGCCCACGCCGTGCCCGCCGAACCCCTCGGGGATGCCGTAGCCGGCGGCGCGGCAGACCGTGCCGATGGCGTGCGCGATGTCACCGATCCGGTTGCCGACGGTGGCCGCCGCGATGCCCGCTTCCAGGGCCTTGTACGCGGTGTCGACGAGCCGGGTGTCGGCGGGGCGGGCGCGGCCCACGATGAAGCTGACCGCCGAGTCACCGGCCCAGCCGTCCAGCTTCGCGCCCGCGTCGATGCTGACCAGGTCCCCGTCGCGCAGCCGGTAGTCCGTCGGGATGCCGTGCACGATCGCGTCGTTGACCGACGCGCAGATGACCGCCGGGAAGGGGACCGGGGCGAAGTGCGGCCGGTAGTTCAGGAACGGCGAGCCGGCGCCCGCCTCGCGCAGCACGCCGCGTGCGACCTCGTCGAGTTCGCGCAGGGAGACGCCGACCGCGGCCGCCTCCCGGGCGGCCGTCAGGATCTGCGCGACGACCCGGCCGGCCGCGCGCATGGCTTCGATGGATGTGTCCGTCTTGAGTTGCACCATGCCAATTACAATACCGCAATTACTATACCGGTCCGACCGGTATTAGAATGACGGCATGGTCCGTACCCCCCTGACACCCGAAGAGCGCCTGCGCGGCGAACGGCTCGGCCTGCTGCTGCGCGAGGCGCGCGGCGCCCGCAGCATGACCCGGATCGCCGCCCGTGCCGGGATCTCCGCCGAGACCCTGCGGAAGATCGAGACCGGCCGCGCCCCCACCCCCGCCTTCTTCACGGTCGCCGCCCTGGCCGGCGCGCTCGGCCTCTCCATGGACGAGCTGCTGCTGCGCTGCGCCCCGGAACCGGCGGTCGTACCACTGGCCGGATAACGCGTGGGCCCGCCTAGGCTGGGCCCCATGAGCCTCCAGGACTTCGCGCGCAGCGAGTACGTCAGCCTCACCACGTACCGCAAGGACGGCACGCCCGTCGCCACCCCGGTGTGGGCCGCGGTCGACGGCGACGAACTGCTCGTCTGGACCAAGACCGACTCCTGGAAGGTCAAGCGGCTGCGCAACGACAGCCGGGTCCGCGTCACCGTCTGTGACGTGCGCGGCCGGACCGAGGAGGGCGCCGCGAGCGCCGAAGGGACCGGCAGGCTGCTCGACGGGCGGGAGACCGCCGCCGTACGCCGCGCCATCGGCCGCAAGTACACCTGGAAGTACTGGCTGCTCGACTACCCCGCGATGATCGTCCGCCTCGGCAAGCGCCCGCACACCGGGATCGCCATCACCTTCTGACGCCCGGCCACGTCCGGGGGCTTACGCCCGACGGCCGGGAACGCGTTCCCTTCGAAGCGCGCCACGGCGCGCCCCGCGCTGGCCCGCACGGGTGTGAAACATGATCGACTCAGCTGGTTCACGGCGATGGTCTTGCCCCGCGGTGTGACGGGGCTTACGTTCTCCCGTACGCACGTGTCTACGGGCGTAGAAGAAGCACGAAGAGGCTCTCTGACGCCGCGTCGAAGGAGCAGCTCATGTCCCACGTCGTACGCGCCGCACTCGTCCAGGCGACCTGGACCGGCGACACCGAATCCATGATCGCCAAGCATGAGGAGCACGCCCGCGAGGCCGCCCGGCAGGGGGCGAAGATCATCGGCTTCCAGGAGGTGTTCAACGCTCCCTACTTCTGCCAGGTGCAGGAGCCGGAGCACTACCGCTGGGCCGAGGCGGTGCCGGACGGCCCGACGGTACGGCGCATGCAGGACCTGGCCCGCGAGACCGGCATGGTGATCGTCGTCCCGGTCTTCGAGCTGGAGCGGTCCGGCTTCTACTACAACACCGCCGCCGTGATCGACGCGGACGGCTCCTACCTCGGCAAGTACCGCAAGCACCACATCCCGCAGGTCAAGGGCTTCTGGGAGAAGTACTACTTCAAACCCGGAAACGCGGGCTGGCCCGTCTTCGACACCGCGGTCGGCAAGGTCGGCGTCTACATCTGCTACGACCGGCACTTCCCCGAGGGCTGGCGTCAACTTGGTCTGGGCGGCGCACAGTTGGTGTACAACCCGTCGGCCACCTCGCGCGGCCTCTCCGCCCACCTGTGGCAGCTGGAACAGCCCGCGTCCGCCGTCGCCAACGAGTACTTCATCGCCGCGATCAACCGCGTCGGCCAGGAGGAGTACGGCGACAACGACTTCTACGGCACCAGCTACTTCGTGGACCCGCGAGGACAGTTCGTCGGTGACGTCGCCGGCGACAAGGAGGAGGAACTCCTCGTCCGCGACCTGGACTTCGGGCTCATCGAAGAGGTGCGGCAGCAGTGGGCGTTCTACCGGGACCGCCGGCCCGACGCGTACGAGGGGCTGGTCGAGCCGTGAGCAGCCTCCACCACCGCCACCTCGCCGTCAGCCCCGACTGGCTGGCCCTCTACTACCGCCACCCGCTGGAGATCACGCACGGCGAGGGCCGCCACGTCTGGGACGCCGACGGCAAGCGCTACCTCGACTTCTTCGGCGGCATCCTCACCACCATGACCGCCCACGCCCTGCCCGAGGTCACCAAGGCCGTCAGCGAGCAGGCCGCCCGGATCATCCACTCCTCCACGCTCTACCTGAACCGCCCGATGATCGAGCTGGCCGAGCGCGTCGCCTCGCTCTCCGGCATCCCCGACGCCCGGGTCTTCTTCACCACGTCCGGCACCGAGGCCAACGACACGGCCCTGCTCCTGGCCACCACGTACCGCAGGTCGAACCAGATCCTCGCGATGCGCAACAGCTACCACGGCCGGTCCTTCTCCGCGGTCTCCATCACCGGCAACAACGCCTGGTCGCCCACCAGCCTCTCGCCGCTCCAGACCCTCTACGTGCACGGCGGCGTCCGCACCCGCGGCCCCTACGCGCACCTGAGCGACGAGGAGTTCACCGCGGCCTGCGTGGCGGACCTGGAGGACCTGCTCGGCCACACCAGGACCCCCGCCGCGCTGATCGCCGAACCCATCCAGGGCGTCGGCGGCTTCACCTCACCGCCCGACGGCCTGTACGGCGCGTTCCGCGAGGTCCTGGACCGGCACGGCGTGCTGTGGATCTCCGACGAGGTGCAGACGGGCTGGGGGCGCTCCGGCGAGCACTTCTGGGGCTGGCAGGCCCACGCGCAGAACGGGCCGCCGGACATCCTCACCTTCGCCAAGGGCATCGGCAACGGCATGTCCATCGGCGGTGTCGTCGCCCGGGCCGAGGTCATGAACTGCCTGGACGCCAACTCCATCTCGACGTTCGGCGGTTCCCCGGTCACCATGGCGGCCGGCCTCGCCAACCTCTCGTACCTCCTGGAGCACGACCTCCAGGGCAACGCCCGCCGCGTCGGCGGCCTGCTCATCGAGCGGCTGCGGACGATCGGCGCCGCGTCGGAGCGCGTACGCGAGGTGCGCGGCCGGGGCCTGATGATCGGCGTCGAACTGGTCAAGCCCGGCACCGACGAAGCCGACCCGGGAGCGGCCGCGGCCGTCCTGGAGGCGGCCCGCGAGGGCGGCCTCCTCATCGGCAAGGGCGGCGGCCACAACACCAGCGTCCTGCGCATCGCCCCGCCCCTCTCCCTCGCGATCCCGGAGGCGGAGGAGGGTGCGGAGATCCTCGCCGACGCGCTGCGCGCGGTGGGCTGACCGCTGACAACGGCGCCGGTGCGGGGCCTGCCGGGCCCCGCACCCGCGCTCCACCCGCAGGACAACGAGGAGGGGTACCCATGACCCGTACCGTCATCCGCGGCGGCCTGGTCGTCACCGCGTCGGACGAGATGCACGCGGACGTCCTCGTCGACGGCGGCCGCATCGCCGCGCTCGCCGCCCACGACAGCGACGAGGCGGCCGGCTGGACCGCCGACCGGACCATCGACGCCACCGGCAAGTACGTCATCCCGGGCGGCGTCGACGCGCACACCCACATGGAGATGCCGTTCGGCGGCACCTACGCGGCCGACACCTTCGAGACCGGCACCCGCGCCGCGGCCTGGGGCGGCACCACCACCATCGTCGACTTCGCCATCCAGTCCGTCGGCCGCTCCCTGCGCGAGGGCCTGGACACCTGGTACGCCAAGGCGGACGGCAACTGCGCCATCGACTACGCCTTCCACATGATCCTCGCGGACGTGAACGAGTCCTCGCTCAAGGAGATGGACCTCCTGGTGGGGGAGGGCATCACGTCCTTCAAGCTGTTCATGGCCTACCCCGGTGTCTTCTACAGCGACGACGGGCAGATCCTGCGCGCCATGCAGCGGGCCGAGTCCAACGGCGGCCTGATCATGATGCACGCGGAGAACGGCATCGCCATCGACGTCCTCGTCGAGCAGGCGCTCGCCGCCGGTCGCACCGATCCCCGCTACCACGGCGACGTACGCAAAGTGGCGCTGGAGGCGGAGGCCACGCACCGGGCGATCCAGCTCGCCCGCGTCGCCGGCTCGCCGCTGTACATCGTGCACGTCTCCGCGGACGAGGCCGTCGCCGAGATCGCCGCCGCCCGCCACAAGGGGCAGCCCGTCTTCGGCGAGACCTGCCCGCAGTACCTCTTCCTCTCCACCGACAACCTCGCCGAACCGGACTTCGAGGGCGCCAAGTACGTCTGCTCCACCCCGCTGCGGCCCCGGGAGCACCAGGAGGTCCTGTGGCGCGGGCTGCGCAACAACGAGCTCCAGGTCGTCTCCACCGACCACTGCCCCTTCTGTTTCTCCGGGCAGAAGGAGATGGGCCGGGGCGACTTCTCGAAGATCCCCAACGGCATGCCCGGCGTCGAGAACCGGATGGACCTCCTGCACCAGGCGGTCGTCGACGGCCACATCTCCCGTCGCCGCTGGATCGAGATCGCCTGTGCGTCGCCGGCCCGTATGTTCGGCCTCTACCCGAAGAAGGGCACGATCGCCCCCGGCGCGGACGCGGACATCGTCGTCTACGACCCGGCGGCCGAACAGACCGTCTCCGCCGCCACCCACCACATGAACGTCGACTACTCGGCGTACGAGGGCAAACGCCTCACCGGCCAGGTCCAGACGGTGCTCTCGCGCGGCGAGGTCGTCATCGACCACCGCACGTACACCGGCCGCGCCGGCCACGGCATCTACACCCCACGAGCCACCTGTCAGTACCTGAACTAGGGGGTGTCTTGCCGATCATGGCCGGGTCCACGACGCCTGGCACGGCACCTCGCGGCGTTGCCGAAACGCCCCAATAGCTCCTTCCCCGAGCTCTCAACTCCGTTCGAGCAGGGGAGACCCCAGCCGAGACGCTCCGGCGCCTTGCGATGCACCGCACCAGACGCCGCGGACTGATCCGACCCTGATCGACAAGACACCCCCTAGGAGCAACGGGAATGGACTTCGGACTCGTCCTCCAGACGGACCCGCCCGCATCGGCCGTGATCAGCCTGATGCGCCGCGCCGAACGCAACGGGTTCCGCTACGGCTGGACCTTCGACTCCGCGGTGCTCTGGCAGGAGCCGTTCGTCATCTACAGCAGCATCCTCGAACACACCGACCGCCTCACCGTCGGCCCCATGGTCACCAACCCCGGCACCCGCACCTGGGAGGTCACCGCCTCCACCTTCGCCACCCTCAACGACATGTACGGCAACCGGACCGTGTGCGGGATCGGCCGGGGCGACTCCGCGATGCGCGTCGCCGGGCGCGCCCCCAACACCCTGGCCCGGCTCGGCGAGGCCATCGACGTCATCCGGGACCTCGCCGAGGGCCGCGAGGCGGACATCGGCGGGCAGCCGGTGCGGATCCCCTGGATCAAGGACGGCCGGCTCCCCGTCTGGATGGCCGCGTACGGCCCCAAGGCCCTCGCGCTCGCCGGGCAGAAGGCCGACGGCTTCATCCTCCAGCTCGCGGACCCCTACCTCACCGAGTGGATGATCAAGGCGGTGCGGGAGGCGGCGGCCGGCGCCGGGCGCGACCCGGACTCCGTCACCATCTGCGTCGCGGCACCCGCCTACGTCACCGCCGACGACTCGCCCGAGGCCCTGGCCCACGCCCGCGACCAGTGCCGCTGGTTCGGCGGGATGGTCGGCAACCACGTCGCGGACCTCGTCGCCAAGTACGGCGAGCACTCCGACCTCGTGCCGGACGAGCTGACCGCGTACATCAAGGGCCGGCAGGGCTACGACTACAGCCACCACGGGCGCGCCGGGAACCCGGACACCGCGTTCGTCCCCGACGCCATCGTGGACCGCTTCTGCCTGCTCGGCCCGGCCGCCACCCATGTCGAGAAGCTGAGACACCTCAAGGGACTGGGCGTCGACCAGTTCGCGGTGTACAACATGCACGACGCCCGCGAAGCCACCATCGACGCCTACGGCTCCGACGTCATCCCCGCCCTCAGCGACTGAACTGCCCGCACCCACGGTCGTACGCGAAACCCCCCGCGCCCCGCCCCGCACGGCACCGCCCCGAGCGAAGGGTCCAGCCGCCATGACATCGACCGCACCTCCGTCCCCGTCCTCCTCACCGGAGCCCATACCGGCCTCCTCCGACCGAGTCGAACTCGCCCCCGGCGCCGTCCCCGACGACAACCGCTTCGTCAACGCGGACCTGCTGCCCGTCCCGCTGGCGCGGCGCGTCTGGACCACGTACAACTTCACCGCCCTGTGGGTCGGCATGGCCCACAACATCCCGTCCTGGCTGCTCGCCTCCGGACTCGTCGCGCTCGGCATGGACTGGAAGCAGGCCGTCTTCACCATCGCGCTCGCCAACCTGATCGTGCTCGGGCCCATGCTGCTCACCGGCCACGCCGGGCCGAAGTACGGCATCCCCTTCCCGGTGCTGGCGCGGGCGTCGTTCGGGCTGCGCGGCGCCAATCTGCCGGCCCTGATCCGGGCGGCGGTCGCCTGCGCCTGGTTCGGCATCCAGACCTGGATCGGCGGCGTCGGCATCTTCACGCTGCTGGGCAAGGTGTTCGGCGGCTGGGCCGAGGCGTCCGAGATCGGCGGGCAGCCGTGGACGCTCTGGCTGTGCTTCCTGCTCTTCTGGGCCCTCGAACTCGCCATCATCCACCGGGGGATGGACGCACTGCGCAGGTTCGAGAACTGGGCGGCACCGTTCGTCATCGTCGGCGCGCTGGTGCTGCTGGTGTGGATCGCGGTCAAGGCCGGCGGCTTCGGGCCGCTGCTCGACCAGCCGTCGGAGCTGGGCTGGGGCAAGGACTTCTGGCCCGTCTTCTTCCCGTCCCTGATGGGCATGATCGCCTTCTGGGCCACGCTCTCCCTCAACATCCCCGACTTCACCCGCTTCGGCGCCGGCCAACGGGCCCAGATCCGGGGCCAGTCGCTCGGCCTGCCGACCACGATGACCCTGTTCGCGCTGCTCTCGGTCCTCGTCACCTCCGGCTCGCAGGCCGTCTACGGCAAGGCCGTCTGGGACCCGGTCGAGCTCGTCGCCCACACCGACAACGTCTTCGGACTCCTCTACGCGCTGGTGACCGTCCTGGTCGCGACGATCTCCGTGAACATCGCGGCGAACGTGGTCTCGCCCGCGTACGACCTGGCGAACCTCGCACCGAAGTTCATCAGCTTCCGTACTGGGGCGCTGGTCACCGGCGTCGTCGGCGTGGTGATCATGCCGTGGAAGCTCACCGAGACGCCCGAGCTGTACATCTTCACCTGGCTCGGCCTGGTCGGCGGGCTGCTCGGTACGGTGGCGGGCATCCTGATCGCCGACTACTGGATCGTCCGCCGCACCGTGCTGGACCTCGCCGACCTCTACCGGCCCGGAGGGCGCTACTGGTACACCGGCGGCTGGAACTGGCGGGCCGTCGCCGCGTTCGCGGTCGGTGGCGTGCTGGCGATCGGAGGCTCCCACTCGAAGCCCGGCGAGGGCCCGTTCCCCTCGGACGGCGTCATCCCGTTCCTGAAACCGCTCGCGGACTACGGCTGGGCGGTGGGCCTCGCGGCCTCGTTCCTCGTGTACGTCGTGCTGATGGCGGGTGTCACGACGGGGCGGAAGTCCGGCCCAGCAGTGCGCTGACGTCGTACGACTCGGCGGGCGACGGCGTGTTCCGCGGCACCGGTTCATCGAAGTCCGAGAGGTTCACCACCGCGTCCGTGCCGTCCCCGCCCTGCAGCGAGAGCCGCAGCGGATAGGGCTTGCCGGTCGCCGCCACGTCCACGGTGAGCGTCATGTCGCCGCGCATCCGGGTCAGCGGCACGACGGAGTTGTCGCCGATGGTGGTCTTCGGGCCCTTGTTGAGGGTGCCGGTGTCGTCGTTCGCGTTGTCGCTGACGAGCTTCTGGAAGGTGTTGAGGTCGCACGCCTTCGTCAGGCCGCGCAGCCTCGGACTGTCGGCGGGCGCCTTCAGATAGCGGTCGCCGACGATCGCCGCGAACGCCGGACCGCCGTTGGGCACCTGGTTCTTCCAGAAGTCCGCGTCCGGCTTCAGCCACACGTCGTCGCCGCGCTTCACGATCAGCACCGAGCCCTGACTGCGGCCCAGGTCCACCGAGCCGCTGCAGTTGCCGGACCGGTCCACGGTCAGGTCCAGGGCCATGGACGGGCTGTCCTTGCCGAGGTCGCCCCGCGTGGACACGTGCAGGGAGTCCGCACCGAGCAGCGCGTCGCGGGAGCGGTCGGCGATCTGCTGGGCCGTGAGATGGTCGATGTCCTCCGCATGGGCCACACCGCCGACCACACCGGTGCCGCCGGCGCCGATCAGGAACGCGGCGGCCCAGGCGGCCGGGCGGGTGCCGAGAGGTGAACCGGTCACGTCGCCTCCTCGGAGTGAAGGGGTCGTGGGGGACTTCCGGATGACTGCGGTCCGGTCCAGTCGAGCGTACGCCGGGGGAGTGAACGCCGCCCGTTCGGCGCAAGGCCCGCCGGCGGCCTCTACACAGCGTGACGTTTCGCGGGGTTCCCGGGTTAGGCAGACCGCGGGCGGCCAAGCTCCGGCGTCCGCCCGCGCCAGAGTCGAACGCGACCGCGCGCGTGCCGCCCCGGCGGACACGAGCGGTCACCACCGGAAGGGCACCATGAAGAAGACCCTGGGGAACCTGTCCCGCACCGCGCTGCGCCGGGCCGCCGTCACCGGCCTGGCCACGGCCCTGACCCTGGCCGGCGGCCTCGCCGTCGCCGCCCCGGCCGCCGCCACGCCGCCCGGCCTGTCCTGCGACACCGGAAAGCACGCCGTGGACGACTACACCGGCTACGCGCTGTGCCGGAACAACGGCTCCACCAACCAGACGTTCTGGGTGCACCTGGTCTGCGGCTGGTCGCCGGACGTGGACGGCGAGCACGTCACCCTCGCCCCGGGCCAGTCCGGCCAGTCCACCGCGCACTGCGCCGGGCTCGGCACCGGCATCGGCGAGATCAGCGTGCGGCCTTAGGGCCTTTCCTTCGGATCAAGCCGGGCTCGCGGGCTCTGGCACCGCACCTCGCGGCGTTGTCGTCAATCACCAACGCTCCTTCCCCAGGTTCTCGGCTCCGCTCGAACAGGGGAGACCCCATCTGGCTCAATCCTCCGCCTTGCGATGCACGGCACCAGAGCCCGCTCCCTGATCCGGCCTGATCCGAAGGAAAGGCCCTGACGACCCTCGTACCGAACGGTTGAGGGCGGCGCGCCCACTCGTTACCCTCCAGTAAGTCCGTTCGCGCGGACAGGTGTACGTAGGCACCTGACGTACGAGGAGGCGAGCCGCCCATGTCCTCAGCCCACACCACCCGAACGGCCGAAGAACCTCTGCCGGACCCGGCCCGGGCCGTGGACGAGCCGCCCCCGCGAGGGCTCGCCGACAGTGCGCGGGCCCTCGCGGACGGCCGGGGCACCTCCACCGCGCTCGTCACCGCCGCGTTGGGCCGGATCGAGGCGAGCCAGGGCACCCTCAACGCCTTCCGCCACCTGCGCACCGAGGCCGCGCTCGCCGAGGCGGCCGAGGCCGACCGCAGACGTAGGGCCTGTATTGAGTTGTGGCGCGGCGTCGCGACGCCCGGCACGCACGCTCACGGCACGGCCGAAATGCCCAAGTAGCTCCGCTACGAGGACATCCCGACCGCACCGTGATCGCACGCACCGAACGCCGCTCCTTCTCCCGCGCCACAACTCAATACAGGCCCTGGCCGCGGGGGAGCGGCTGCCGCTGCTCGGGGTACCCGTCGCGGTCAAGGACGACACCGACGTCGCCGGGATGCCCACCCACTTCGGCTGCGCCGGGGACCGGGTAGCCGCCACCGCCGACAGCGAGGCCGTCCGCAGGCTGCGCGCGGCCGGGGCCGTGATCCTCGGCAAGACCAACTCCTGCGAACTCGGCCAGTGGCCGTTCACCGAGGGCGCCGCGTTCGGCGCGACCCGCAACCCCTGGCACACCGACCACACCCCGGGCGGCTCGTCCGGCGGTTCGGCCGCCGCCGTAGCCGCCGGACTCGTGCCCGCCGCCCTCGGCTCGGACGGCGCCGGCTCCGTCCGCATCCCCGCCGCCTGGACCCACCTCGTCGGCATCAAACCGCAGCGCGGCCGGATCTCCGTGCACCCGCACAGCGACGCGTTCCAGGGCCTCACCGTCAACGGCCCGCTCGCCAGGACCGTCGAGGACGCCGCCCTGCTGCTCGACGCCGTCGCCGGACCGCACCCCGATGACCCGCACCGCCCGCCGCCCGCCGCGACGGGCCCGCCGCGACGGGCCCGCTGCGCATCGCCCTCGCCTGGCGGCCCCCGCTCACCCTCACCGGCACGGCACCCCACCCGGAGGTCCGCCGCGCGGTCACCGCGGTCGCGGAGGCGCTGGCCCGGCTCGGCCACCACGTCGAGGAGGCCCGGCCGCGCTACGGGCTGATCGGCCTCGGCTTCGTGCCCCGCGCCACCGCGGGCATCGCCGAACTCGCGGCCCTGCACCCCGAGCCGGCGCTCCTGGACGCGCGCACCCGCAGTGCCATGCGCACCGGCACCCGCCTCGGCGGCCGGGTGGTGCGGGCGGCCCGGGCGCGCGAGGTGCACCAGCACCGGCGGATCGGGGCGCTGTTCCACCGGGGACGCGGCGGCGCCGGGTTCGACGTGCTGCTCACGCCGACGACCGCGCTGCCCCCGCCCCGTATAGGCACCTTCGACGGGCTGAGCGCCTGGCGCACCGATGTGGCGATCACCGAGGCGTGCCCGTACGCCTGGCCGTGGAACGTGCTGGGCTGGCCGGGCGTCAACGTCCCGGCGGGCTTCACCCCCGGCGGCCTCCCGGTCGGCGCCCAGCTCCTCGGCCCGTCCCGCAGCGAGGAACGGCTCGTCTCGCTGGCGGCCCAGCTGGAGGCGGAGCTGCGCTGGCAGGACCACCGGCCGGTCTTCTAGGACAAGGAATCAAGGCACCCGGGCGGTCCACTCGTCGTTCGAGAACTTCGTACGGACCAGCTCCTTTGCCCTGGCCAGCTCTTCCGGCGTCACCGCACCCCGGGTCAGCCCGTGCCGGTTGCGGAAGGACTCGATCATGCGCTCGATGACGGCCTGGCGCGGCAGGCCGGTCTGCCGGCGCAGCGGGTCGACGCGCTTCTTGGCGCTCTTCGTGCCCTTGTCGGACATCTTCTCCTTGCCGATGCGCAGCACGTCCAGCATCTTGTCGGCGTCGATGTCGTACGACATCGTCACGTGGTGCAGCACCGCGCCGGGGCCCCCGTCCGGGCCGACCACGCGCTTCTGCGCCGCGCCCGCGATCTTGCCGACCTCCGTCGCGATGTCGTTGAGCGGCTGGTACCACGCCTTGATGCCCATGTCGCCGAGCGCTTCGAGCACCCAGTCGTCCAGATACGCGTAACTGTCCGCGAAGGAGAGCCCGGAGACGAGGGACTGGGGCACCGCGAGCGAGTACGTGATGGTGCTGCTCGGCTCCGCGAACATCGCGCCGCCGCCGGAGATCCGCCGCACGACCGTGACGCCGTGGCGGTCGACGCCCTCGGCGTCCACCTCGTTGCGCAGGGACTGGAAGCTGCCGATGATCACTGCGGGCGAGTCCCACTCCCACACCCGTAGCGTCGGCGGCCGCCTCCCCGCGGCGACCTCCGCCGTGATGACCTCGTCCAGCGCCATGTGCAGCGCCGGGGACTGCGGGACGTCGTGGACGAGCTGCCAGTCGTAGTCGCTCCACTCCGTGGCGTGCGCCAGCGCCCGGCGTACGGCGACGGCGATGCCCTCCGTGGTGAGACCGAGCATCACCGTCGACTCCGGGAGCGCCCCGTCGATCCTGGCGGCCAGGGCCACCGTGTCGGTGGTCGCCGGGGCGCCCTCCAGCGCCGCGTCGATCGCGAGGATCGCCTCGTCCGGCTCCAGGAAGAAGTCACCGGCCACCCGGACGTCGCGCAGTGCGCCGCCCTCGACCTCCAGGTCCACCACGACCAGCTTGCCGCCGGGGATCTTGTACTCACCGTGCACAGCCCTGCCTCCACTTCCACCCGGCCCGTCCGTCTCGTACGGGTTCCGGCCCGTCACAACGCCACGGTTGCACGGAATAGTCCGGCGGACCGGGGTGCGCGCGGCCGGCTCGCTGTCGCTTCGACTCCTGTGGTCCGTACCAAAGTCTTGACAGAGTCTTCCTTCACTTCTTAAATCACGTAGCGAACCAAGTGCCCGTGTCCGTTCCACCGTGTCTGCTCGACCTGTCATGCGCATGACTCACATGTGCACGGCGGGGTTCCCCTTCCCTCCCCATACACGACCGGAAGGGAGAGTCATGGACTCCCCACGCCTTTCGCGGCGCCTGCTGCGCTCCGTACTCCCGGCCCTCGCTCTCGCCCTGGCCACCGCCGGACTGGCCGGCGCCGGCGGCCCCGCCACGGCGGGCGCCGCCCCGATGTCGCAGGCCGCGGCGACCGCCACCACAACGTTCTCCGACGAGTTCGACGGCGCGGCCGGTTCGGCCGTGGACGGCAGCAAGTGGCAGATCGAGACCGGCGACAACGTCGACAACCACGAGCGGCAGTACTACACCTCGGGCAACAAGAACGCCGCGCTGGACGGCCAGGGCCATCTGGTCATCACCGCACGCAAGGAGAATCCGTCCAACTACCAGTGCTGGTACGGCAGCTGTCAGTACACCTCGGCCCGGCTGAACACCTCGGGCAAGTTCACCCAGGCGTACGGGCACGTCGAGGCGCGGATGAAGATCCCGCGCGGGCAGGGCATGTGGCCGGCGTTCTGGATGCTGGGCAACGACATCGGACAGGTCGGCTGGCCCAACTCGGGTGAGATCGACATCATGGAGAACGTCGGCTTCGAGCCCTCCACCGTCCACGGCACCCTGCACGGGCCCGGCTACTCCGGCTCCGGCGGCATCGGCGCCGGCTACACCCTGCCGAACGGTCAGGCGTTCGCCGACGCCTTCCACACCTTCGCCGTCGACTGGGCCCCGGACTCCATCACGTGGTCGGTCGACGGGAACGTCTACCAGCACCGCACGCCCGCCGACACCAACGGCAACGCCTGGGCCTTCAACAAGCCCTTCTTCCTCATCCTGAACCTCGCGGTCGGCGGCTACTGGCCCGGCGACCCCGACGGCAACACCGCCTTCCCCAGTCAGCTCGTCGTCGACCACGTCCGCGTCACCACCAGTGACAGCCAGACGGGCACGGGCGGCCGGATCACCGGTCTCGCCGGCAAGTGCGTCGACGTCGCCGCGGCCAACAGCGCCAACGGCACCCCGGTCCAGCTCTACGACTGCAACGGCACCAACGCGCAGAAGTGGGCCGTGGGCGCGGACGGCACGATCCGGGCCCTCGGCAAGTGCCTCGACGTGGCCTCCGGCGGCACGGCGGACGGCACCAAGGTCCAGCTCTGGGACTGCAACGGCTCGGCCGCGCAGAAGTGGGCGGTCAGCGGGGCCCGCGACATCGTCAACCCACAGGCCAACAAGTGCCTCGACGTCACGGGCAACAACTCGGCCAACGGCACCCCGCTGCAGATCTGGACCTGCGCCGGCACGGCCAACCAGAAGTGGACGGTGAACGGCTGACCGCCGCGGCCTTCCGGCGCACGCGCGCCGGGGGGCCGCCCGGGTCGCCGGTGCTCCCGGGTCGCATGATTGGCTGGGGGCATGATCGATGACTTCCTCGCCGGTGACCTGACCGAGATCGAGGCGGCGGTCCGCGCGGCGGCCGCTGCCGAGATCATGCCCCGCTACCGGCAGCTCGCCGACGACGAGATCGTCGAGAAGAACGGCCCGCACGACCTCGTGACCGTCGCGGACCGGCGCGCCGAGGAACACCTCACCGCCTCGCTCGGCCGCCTCCTGCCCGGCTCCGTCGTCGTCGGCGAGGAGGCCGTCCACGCCGACCCGAAGGTGTACGAGGCGCTGGGCGGCGACGCACCCGTGTGGATCGTCGACCCGGTCGACGGCACCCGCCAGTTCGTACGCGGCGAGCCCGGCTTCTGCACCCTGGTCGCCCTGGCCCACCGGGGCGAGGTGCTGGCCTCCTGGACGTACGCCCCCGCCCTCGACGAGATGGCCACTGCCGTCCGCGGCAGGGGCGCGAAGGTCGACGGCACCGCGATACACACCGGCTCGCCCGCCGCCGACGCGGTGCTGCGCGTCGCGATGTCGCACCCCGACTACACCACCGACGCGCAGAAGCGGGCCCTGCTCGGCCTGCGCGCCGAGGGCTTCGCCGCCCGCCCCTGCGGCTCGGCGGGCCTCGAATACCTCGCCGTCGCCCGGGGCGAGAGCGACGCCGTGGCCTTCAACTGGGAATACGCGTGGGACCACGCGGCGGGGCTCCTCCTCGTCGCCGAGGCGGGCGGCACGCAGTCCACGCTGTCCGGCGAGCCCTTCCGTATCGCCGGCGGCAACGCCCTGCCCTTCACCGCCGCCCGCGACCGCGCGACCGCCGACCGCGTGCTGGGAGCGCTGCGCACGGGCCGCTCAGAGGTCCAGTAGCTCCCGGGTCAGCGCGGCCAGGCGCTTGCGGGCCTCGGGGTCGTACGCCTGGTCGTGCGCCCGCGCGTCGGTGAACCGGTCGAAGTAGCGCGGCCTGATCGCCAGGTCCGCGCACCCCTACCACCAGAAGATGCTGGAGACCCGGCTGACCGAGTCCGGCACGGAGACCCTGCGCCGGGCCGACGAGCGGGCCGTCCGCGTCGAACGCCGTATCGCGGACGCGCTCACCCCCGATGAGCGTGACACCCTGCGCGACCTGCTGGCCCGCTGCGTCACCGCGATCCGCGCGGACTGAGCCCGCTCAGGAGACGGCGGCGGAGGAGGCACGCGGACTGTGCTTGACCAGGCAGAACGGATGCCCCGCCGGATCGGCGTAGATGCGCCACGGCCGGTCCGTGCCGGCCGCGTCGTCCAGCACCGTCGCGCCCACCGCCATCGCCCGGGCCCCGGCCTCGTCCAGGTCGGGCACCCCGAAGTCCGGGTGGAACTGGAGGGGGTGCTCCGGATCGGGCCACCTGGGCGGCCGGTGGTCCGCCACCCGCTGGAAGGCCAGTACCGTGCCGGAGGGCGTGTGCAGCGTCGCCCAGTCCTCGCCGACCGCCCAGCGGCGGTCCACCTGGTTCACGCGCCCGCCGAGCAGCGTGCGGTAGAACTCGGCGAGAAGCAGGGGGTCGGGGGAGTCGAGCACCACGCACCGCAGTTCGGCGATCATGCGCGGCAGCTAGGGGGCGTCGCGCGACGCCGTCCCCAGCACCTCACGCACCTCGCGTACCAGCTCCGCGGCCGTCTCCACCGCCGCCGCGTCGAGCCCGCGCAGCGCCGCGTCCACCCGGGCCGCGAAGTCCGCCGGCGTATCGGGCAGGGCGGCGGCCGCCGCGAGCGCGCCCTTCTCGTTGAGGCACCACGTGCGGTGGTGGGCGTGGAGCGACTGGGCGAGGGTGCCGAAGGCGCGGGAGAGGCAGAGGGAGACGTGCAGCCGGTCACCGGCCGGCGCGGACTTGCGGGCCGCCACCACCGAGAAGTCCGCCTCCCAGGCCGCGCCGGCCAGCGCCTCGCGCAGCGGTTCCGGGTAGCGGGACGTCTCTTCCCGAAGGGCCGTCAACTCGCCGCCCGGGTCGGTCAGTACGCGCCCGAGGGCGACCTCACCCGGGTACGCGGGTGACCAGAAGCCCAGCGGATGGCCCGGCTGGACGCCCACCTCGTAGCGGCCCTCCCGGCAGTCGGCCCAGACGTCCTCGACCCGGTCCAGGTCGCGCAGGATCCAGTCGACCTGGACGCCGTCCACCCGCAGCCAGCCCCCGGCGTTGACCCAGGGGCCCCATCCGCCGGGAGCGGTCACCTCGACCGGTGAGCCCTGGAAGGCGGCGGCCAGCGCGGACAGGGCCGCTGTGTCGGGCGTACCCCGGTAGTAGACGCCCAGGTCCCAGTCGGAGTCGGGGCGGTGCGTGCCGCGGGCCCGGCTGCCGCCGAGCAGGACGGCCCGGACACCGGGCACTTCGGTGAGCCGTGCGGCCATCTCGACGATACGGTCGGGCAGGTCGGAGCCCTGGGACCGGGCGAAGTCGTCTGCAGTCATCGGGCGGGGACACTACCCGCCGCCCGGCTGTCGGTGCCTGCGAATATCCTGGGTGCTCCGACCGCCGGCTGACAAAGGAGTCCGAAGGTGCCGTCCATGCTCGATGCGGTCGTGGTGGGCGCGGGCCCCAACGGACTGACCGCCGCAGTCGAACTGGCCCGCCGGGGCTTCGCCGTCCAGGTGTTCGAGGCCGGACCCGCTGTCGGCGGCGGCGCGCGCACGGAGGAGCTGACGCTCCCCGGCTTCCGGCACGACCCCTGCTCGGCGGTGCACCCGCTGGCCATAGGCTCCCCGGCCTTCGACGCGATGCCCCTCGACCGGCACGGCCTGGAATGGATCCAGCCCGACCTGGCCCTCGCCCACCCCTTCCCCGACGGCACGGCCGCCGTGCTCGCCGGCTCGGTGGGGGAGACCGCGATGTCGCTCGGCCCCGAGGACGCGGGCGCCTACCGCCGGCTCCTCGCCCCCTACCTCGGCCACTGGGACACCCTCGCCCAGGACTTCCTGCGCACCCCGTGGGACGGGCTGCCCCGGGACCCGTACCGCTGGGCGCGCTTCGGGCTCGACGCGATCCAGCCCGCCTCCCTGCTCTCCCGCCGCTTCCGGGGCGAGAAGGCGCGCGGCCTGCTCGCCGGCCTCGCCGCGCACGCCATCGCGCCCACGAACGGCATCGCCACCGGCGGCATCGCCCTGCTCTTCGCGCTCGCCGCACACGAGCGGGGCTGGCCCGTGCCGCGCGGCGGCTCCCAGGCCATCTCCGACGCCCTCGCCTCGTACCTGCGCGAGCTCGGCGGCACCATCACGACCGGTACGGAGGTCAGGCGCCTCGACGAACTGCCGCCCGCCCGCGCCTACGTCTTCGACACCTCGCCGACTGCGCTCGCCCGGATCGCCGGCCTCGGCCGCGCCTACCAGGGGTACCGGTACGGCGCCTCCTGCTTCAAGATCGACTACGCGCTCTCCGGCCCGGTGCCGTGGACCGCCGAGGAGCCCCGCCGGGCCGGCACCGTACACATCGGTCCCACCGCCGGCGAGATCGACGACGCCCTGCACCGGGCGGTCGAGGGCCGCGACCCGAGCGTCCCGTTCCTGATCACCGCGCAGTCCAGCCTCGTCGACCCCTCCCGCGCCCCCGAGGGCAAGCACGTCTTCTGGGTGTACGGGCATGTCCCGGCCGGCTGGCAGGGCGACGCCACGGAGGTCATCGAACGTCAGCTGGAGCGGTTCGCCCCCGGCTTCCGCGACCTGGTCCTCGCCCGCGCGGTGGCGGGCCCGCCCGGCATCGCGAAGCGCAACGCGAACTACGTGGACGGGGACATCGCCTGCGGCGCCTTCGCGGGCCTGCAGACCGTGATCCGCCCCAAGCTCGCCCGTATCCCCTACGCCACCGCGCACCCCGCGGTCTTCCTCTGCTCATCGGCGACCCCGCCCGGACCGGGGGTGCACGGCATGTCCGGCCACCACGCGGCGAAGGCGGTCTGGCGGCGGCTGCGGGAGTCGGGGGAGCCGGGGCGCCGCCGCTGAGGGACCGCGTCAGGCGGCCGCGTCGCGCGGTGCGGCCACCAGGAACTCCACCACGGCCAGCAGGAACAGCAGACACAGCGCGATCCCGCCGACGAACGGACACACCGGCGTGTAACGCGGCCCGTTCATCCGGCCGGCGGAGAACGCCCCCTGAACACGCGTGAGCTGCGTGAATACCCGCAGGGTCGGGCTTGTAATGCCCGAGTAACGCCGCCCCCCTAGCGTCCGGTCTCCCCCGTACCGTTCCTGGAGGAGCATCCCGATGCACCTGTCCCGATCGCCCCGGCGGAGAACCGCCGCATGGGCGGCAGCAGCGCTCACCGTCACGGGCCTGCTGATCGGCCCCCCGACCGCGGCCGCCGCCGACGGCCCGACCGCCCAGGTCGACTCCGCCCTGATGAAGGCCGTGGACAAGGGCGGCGAGAGCTCGTTCTTCGTCGTCCTCAAGGACAAGGCCGACCTCACGACCGCCAAGCGCAAGCACGGCCACGCCGCGCGGGCGAAGGCGGCGTTCGACGAGCTCAAGACGAAGGCCCACAAGAGCCAGCAGTCCCTCAACACCTACCTCGACAAGAAGAAGGTCGGCCACCAGGACTTCTGGATCGCCAACGCGGTCGAGGTCACGGGGGACCAGGACCTGGTCGAGCAGCTCGCCAAGCGCTCGGACGTGGCCCGGATCATCAAGGAGCAGCACTACAAGCTCGACGACATCGAGTCGAAGCCCACCAGGGCGCAGACCGAGGCAGCCGTAAAGGCCGCCACGCAGGAGGAGGCGGCCGAGGACGCCACCCCCGAGTGGGGCGTCAAGGACATCAAGGCCGACCGGGTCTGGGACGACTACGAGGACCGCGGCGAGGGCATCGTCATCGCCAACGTCGACTCGGGCGTCCAGTACGACCACCCCGACCTGGTCGACAACTACCGGGGCAACAACGGGGACGGCTCCTTCACGCACGACTACAACTGGTACGACGCCAGCGGTGAGTGCCCGACCAGCGCCCCCTGCGACAACAACGGCCACGGCACCCACACCATGGGCACCATGGTCGGCAAGGGCGGCGTAGGTGTCGCCCCGAACGCGACCTGGATCGCCGCCAAGGGCTGCGAGTCGGAACTGTGCAACGACTCCACACTGCTCCTGGCCGGCCAGTGGATCCTCGCGCCGACCGACCACAACGGGCAGAACCCGCGCCCTGACCTCGCGCCGAACATCGTCAACAACTCGTGGGGCGCCGACGACACGACGTCGACGTTCTACAAGGAAATCGTCGAGGCGTGGAACTCCGCCGGCATCTTCGAGGCGTTCGCCGCCGGTAACGACGGTGACGGCTCCACCTGCTCCACGACCCACCCGCCGGGCTCGCAGGTCACGTCCTACGGCGTCGGGGCCTACGACTCCACGGGCAAGATCGCCAACTTCTCCGGCTTCGGCCCTTCGCTGGTCGACGGCTCGATGAAGCCGAACATCTCGGCGCCCGGCGTCGACGTCCGCTCCACCTGGCCGGGCGACTCGTACAACACCATCTCCGGTACGTCGATGGCGACCCCGCACGTGGCCGGCGCCGTGGCCCTGCTGTGGTCCGCCGCCCCCTCGCTGATCGGTGACATCGACGCCACGCGCGCGCTGCTCAACGACGGCGCGATCGACGTGGACGACACGCACTGCGGCGGCACCGCCGACGCCAACAACGTCTGGGGCGAGGGCAAGCTCGACATCTTCGCCTCCGTCGACAAGGCCCCGCACACCGCGGCCACCGTCACCGGCAAGGTCACCGACGCGGCGACCGGCAAGGCCCTGACCGGCCTGAGCATCAAGGCCACCGACGCCGCCGGCACCTCCCGCGTCGTGAACACCGTCGCGGGCGGCGCCTACCGGCTGACGCTGGCCGAGGGCACGTACTCCTTCACGCTGAGCGGCTACGGCTACGCGCCGAAGACCGTCACCGGCATCCAGGTCACCAAGGGCCAGGCCCTGACCCAGGACCTCCAGCTCGACGCGGTCGCCTCGCACAAGGTCTCCGGCACCGTCCACGACGTCCAGGGCCGCCCGCTCTCCAAGGCCACGGTCGCCATGGACGGCTCCCCGGTCGCGGCCGTGAAGACCGACACCAACGGCGCCTTCATCCTGCCGGAGGTCGCCGAGGGCGCCTACACGCTGAGCGTGACGCCCAGCGCCCCGGTCCTCTGCAACGGCGCCTACCACGGCGCCCTCACCGTCGACGGCGACGAGACGGCCAAGGTCGACCTCCCGGCGCTGTCCGACGCCCACGGCAACACCTGCACCCCGGCCACGTACTCCTGGATCAAGGGCACCAGCAAGGTGGCGCTCACCGGTGACGAGGACGCCAAGACGCTCTCGCTGCCCTTCCCGGTCAAGCTCTACGGTGTCTCGTACACCAGCGCCTCCGTCACCACGAACGGCCTGATCAACTTCCTGGAGCCGCGCATCGGCGACTACGCCAACACCGCGCTCCCGTCGGCCGCCCGGCCGAACGGCACCGTCGCCGCCCTCTGGGACGACCTGCTCCTGGACAAGAAGTCCACCGTGCAGACGGCGACCACCGGCTCGAAGGGCAACCGGTCCTTCGCCATCGTCTGGAACAACGCCGCCTACGCCGACGGCACCGCCGGCCGCGCCACCTTCGAGGCCGTCTTCGACGAGGCCACCGGCTCGGTCACCCTCCAGTACAAGTCCGTCGCCGACCGCGGCGCGGGCGCGACGGTCGGTATCGAGAACCAGACCGGTGACGACGCCCTCCAGTACTCCTTCGACCAGTCGGTGCTCTCCGCCGGCTCGGCCGTCCACATCGCGCAGGAAGACAAGTGATGAGAGCCCACAACTCGCGCCGGGCCCTGCGGCTCGCCTCCGGACTGGTCGCTGCCGGCCTGGCCCTGACCGCCGCCCCGCACGCCCTGGCCGCCGACTCCGGTTCCGGCTCGGCCATGCGCCTGACGAACGCCCAGGCCGAGAAGCTGGCCGAGCGCATGGACGTGGACCCGCAGGCCGACGCCGCCAAGACCGAGACCGCCAAGGCGGGCGACGACTCAGGCGCGCGCCTGAACGCCTCCACCGACGCGGCCGCCAACATCACGGTCAAGGAAACGTCCAGGATCGAGAACGTCGCCGGCCTGGCGACCACGATGCCGGTCGGCAACAAGCAGGGTGACTACATCACGCTGCACAGCAACGGTCACGCCGCCCGCACCACCGCCGACGGCACCGAGCAGTGGACCCGCTCCGTCGATTCGCTGTACGCGGACTGGGGTGTCAAGCCCCTGCGGGTCTGGGAGAAGGAGCTCTACCCCCCGCACGTGCAGATGAGCTACAACGCCGTCGGCCCGTTCACCCCCAACTCCGACCAGGGCTACGACTCCGGCGACCTGACCGGCGACGGCGTGCCGGACGTGGTCTTCACGGCCGACCTGGGCGTCAATCCGCCGGTCGCTGTGAGCATCCCGGGCACCGATCTGACCTCCGGCACCTTCGTGACCATCCTCGACGGCGAGACCGGAAACACGGTCTGGTCGAAGTTCTACACATACGCGAGCCAGGTCGAGATCGTGGAAGGCGCGCTGCTCGTCGCCGACTCGCCCGCGTACAACGGTGCCGCCCCGGCGGGCAGCACGGCGAAGCTGACCAGCACCCGGTTCGACTTCGCCGACGGCAAGCTCGCCGAGTCCAGCACCTGGACGTACGACACCGGGATGACGGGTCCGGCCACCTGGGGCGCCCTTGAGGACCTCGGCGGCGGCAAGGCGGCCGTCGGGTGGAACATCCGCAAGACCGCCACCACCGCCGCGAGCGGCCGCACCCTCGTCCTCGACATGAACGACGGCGCGGTCCAGTGGCAGACCGACAGCCCTCTGTACGTACGGCAACTGCGGGTGGACGACGGCCGCGGCCGGATCGTCGCCGTGGAGCAGTCCGACCACACCGACGGGGTGCGTTACGAGATCGCCGCGTACGACCTGTCGGACGGCCGCCGCACCACGCTCGACTCCCGCGTCAACGTGCTGCCCACCGCCCTCACGGTCGGCAACCTCACGGGTAACGGGGACGCCGAGTACGCGGTCGCCGAGTCGTCGCTGACGGACTCGCTGTTCGTGAACGCCAACACGATCCGTGTGCTCGACGGTGACGACCCGGAGACCGCGCTGTGGCAGCACACCACCAAGCGCGACCCCTCGAACACACAGAACGGCCCCAGCACCTGGAAGCTCGACGTGGTCGCGAAGAAGCTGATCGCGGCCGGCTCGGACGACGCGAAGACCGGAACCGCCGCCAACCCCGGCACCCGCTTCGCCTCCCTGACGGTCTTCTCCGGCAAGGGCAAGGTCCGCTGGCAGACGAAGGGCGCCACCGCCTCGCCCACCTTCCAGGACCTGTTCAGGGACAAGAGCGGCCGGCACATCCGGGTCGTCGACACCGACCAGAACGTCCGGACCTACGCGTTCAAGGACGGTGGCCAGGAGCGGCTGACGCCGCTTCAGGGCGTCATGGCGTACGGCAAGACGGTCGATGTCGACGGCGACAAGAAGGACGACCTCGTCGAGGGCGGTACCTCGAACGGCGTCTGGGCCTACTCGGGCACCTCGCTGCTCGCGGGCAAGCCGAAGATGCTGTGGCGGGCGACTCTGCCCGGCGCGGTCCACCGCATCGAGACCGCCGACGTCACCGGGGACAAGACGCCCGAGATCGTCGTGGCCGCGGACAGCGCGGTCGTCGTCCTCGACTCGCGGACGGGTGCCGTCCTCACGACCATCGACGGCGGCGGCCAGTTCGTCCGGTCCGTGACCCTCTCGGACGTCGCCGGCAACAAGAAGGCCGAGATCCTCGTCCCGACCGACAAGCTGCGCGTGTACAAGGGCAATGGCAAGGCGCTCTGGACGTACGCCGCGCCGGAGGGCTCGGGCGACGTCCAGTTCTCCGACCCGTCGACGGGTGACGGCAGGGTGTACGTGCAGTACACCAGCAAGGGTTCGTTCGACCTCGACGCCCCCGTCATGCGGGCCGTTCAGCTGGACGCGAAGAGCGGTGCGCTCGGCTGGGCCGCGGAGCCGGAGGCGCCGGCCGGCGCCCAGGACGGCAAGGTCCGCGCCGGCCTTCTCGACCACGCGGTCTACGCCTCGCCCGCGATCCCGTACGCCGACGGCCACGCCGTCGTCTACACCTGGGTCGTCTGGTCTCCCACCGGCCTCAGCGGAGCCGACGCCATCAGCCCGCACAACGTCATGGAGATCCGTGACGGCCGCACGGGCGAGGTGCTGCACACCGCGATCACCGGCGGTCTGTGGACCCACAGCAACTACCTCGACGGGGACGGCGTACTCCTCGCCTCGGGCACCGCGGCGATCTACTCCTTCAGCGCCGACGGTGACGCGGACAACCGCGTGTTCACCGTCCCGCCGGCGCAGTACGCGTCCTGGATCACCGCTCCGAGCGGCGAAAGGGTGATCATCACCGGCGGTGAGGGCGGGGTCTACCTCTGGGACCCGGCCGTGTTGACCGGCGACCAGCAGTACCCGAACTACCTCGGCAAGGCCCCTGCTGCCGGAGCTGCCCGCAACTACGTCGCGGGCGACCTCGACGGTGACGGCGAGGACGAGGCCGTCATGCTCAACTTCGACCACCGCGGTGTGTACCAGGCGGCGGAGCTGATCGGCGGCGGCTACTCGGTGCCGAACAACAGCACCCCGTACACGATCACCCTCAAGCTCTCCTGAGCCCGGGCGGTCACCCCGTCCGCGGCCCCCTCCGGCACTCGCCGGAGGGGGCCGCGGCGCGCCCGGTTAAAGTGGGCGCCCTCATGAACGAGCGGCACACAGCATCCAGCACAAGCCCGGCGCCACCTCTGGTGCACATCCACCTTTTCGGTGGATTCCGGGTGACTCGGGACGGCGGGCCGGCCCTGGCCGAGCGCTGGCCGAGGCAGACCGCCCAGTCCCTGGTGAAGCTGCTTGCCGTCGTACCCGGACACCGGCTCCACCGCGAGCAGGTCATCGACGTCTGCTGGCCCGACGCGGACCCGCAGGCCGCCCAGGGGAGCCTGCGCGTCGCCCTGCACGCCGCCCGCCGGGCCCTGGAACCCGAGCTGGCCTCCCGCGCCACCTCCTCGTACCTCGTCTCGGAAGGCGGACTGCTCTACCTCGACCCCGCGAGGGTCCGGATCGACGCGGACCGCGCGCAGGAGCGGGCGCACACCGCCCTCGCCACGGGTGGCGTCGCGGAACTCCGGCAGGCCCTGGACCGCTTCTCCGGCGAACTCCTTCCCGAGGACCGTTACGCGGACTGGGCCGACGGCCGCCGCTCCCAACTGGCCGAACTCAAGGAGCGGCTGCTCCTCGCCCTCGGCGGCGCGCACCTCGAAGCGGGCGCGGCCCAGGAAGCCGTCACCGTCGCGGAGCTGGTCCTCGACTCAAGCCCCGCCGAGGAGCTGGCCCACCGCCTCCTCATCGACGCCTACACCCGGCTGGGGCTGCGCCGCCGCGCGGTGCGCCAGTACCACGTCTGCCGGGCGGCCCTGGACGCCGAACTGGGCGTACGGCCAGGGCCGGAGACCGAGCGCCTGCACCGCGCCGCGCTCGCGGCGGAGCCCGCCGGACCGCCGACCGCGCCCTCCCTGCCCGCCTCGCTCAGGACCCCGGCCGCCACCCCGCTGCGCGGGCGCGCCGCCGTGCTGGACCGGCTGCTCGCGGCGGACGGCGCCCCGGTCGTCCGGGTGCTCACCGGAGAGGCCGGCGTCGGCAAGACCCGGCTGGTCGCCGAGGTGGCCCGGCAGGCCGCCGCCTCCGGCACCGCCGTGCTGTGGGGCGGCGGGCACGACGCCGAAGGGCACACCCCGTACGGCGCCTTCGCCGAGGCGCTGGACGGCTGGCTGGCCGAACGCGACGAGGCGGAACGCGCCCGCGTCGGCGGCGAGTACCCCGAACTGGCCGCGTTCCTGCCCGCCCTGGGCCGGGTACGCGCCGACTCCGAGCGCAGCCCCGAGGAGGAGCGCGACCGCCTCTTCCGCGCCACGGCGGGTCTGCTCGGCGAGCTCGCCTCCCTACAGCCGGTGCTCATCGTCCTGGACGACCTGCACGCGGCGGACCTGGGCTCCTTCCAGCTGCTGAGCCACCTGGCCCGGCGGGCGGCGCAGTCGGACGGCCCGCGCTTCCTCGTGACGTACCGCGAGGAGGAGATACCCGACGGCGACCCGCGCCGCACCGGCCTGTCCTCCCTGGTCCGCCAGGGCCTGGCCGTCCGCGAGGCCGTGCCGCGCCTGGACCAGGAGGCGTGCCTCGCCGTCGTACGCGACACGGTCGAGCTGACGGCCGCACCCGCCTCCGGCGCCCCGGACCGGATATGGGAACTCTCCCTCGGCAATCCGCTGTTCGCCGTCGAGCTGGCCCACGGGCTGGCCGAGGGCTCCGGGGCCGTGGCCCCGGACGGGGTGCGGCAACTGGTGGCGGACCGGCTGGTGCGGCTCGACCACGACACCCGGAGGATCGTCGAGGCGCTGTCCGTGGCCGGACCCGAGACATCGTTGTCAGAACTGCTCGACGTCGCCGCGCACGGACTCCATCCCGCCGTCACCGGCGGCGCCGCGACCGACGCGCTGGAACGCGCCATGGCCGCCGCACTGATCGAGGAACGGGACATCGTGGTGGGCGGCCAGCGCGAAACCGGGCTGACCTTCCGCCACCCCCTGGTGCGGCTCACCTGCTACGAGAAGCTCTCCGCCATCCGCCGCAGGCAGCTGCACGGCGCCTTCGCGCAGGCCGTGCTCCACCGCCGCCCCGACGCCGTCGACACCCTGGCCTCGCACTTCGCCCGCGCCGACGACCCGCGCGCCGCCGAGTACCTGCGCCGGGCCGCCGCACGGGCCGCCGCCCTCTTCGCCAACGACACCGCCGACCGCTACTACCGCGACCTGGTCGCCCGGCTCGACGTGGACGCCGCCCGCGCCCGCCTCGCCCACAGCCAGGTGCTGCGCCGGATGGGCAACTTCGTCCAGGCGGCCGAGGTGCTGCGCCTCGCGCTCGACGAGTTCGTCCGGCGCGGCGACCACGAGGACATCGTGCTCGCGGCGGCCTGGCTCGCCGACACCCTCGGGCGCACCGGCCTGCCCGACGCCGGCCGGCAGGTCCTGGCCGCGCACCCGGTGACCCCCGGCACCGCGCCCGAACCCGCCGCCGGCCACTACCTCGCCCTGGCCGTGCTGTGCCGCATCCAGGGCCGGTACGAGGACGCCTACCGGGCCGCCGAGCAGGCCCTGGCCGTCGCACGACGGGTCGCCGGAAGGCCGGGGGAGGGGCTCATCGCCCGCGCCCACTCGCTGCGGGCCGGCCTCCTCGGCCTGAGCGGTCGGCTCGACGAGGCGCGCGAGGCGGCCGGCCTGGCGCTGGCTCCCGCCGAGGCGTACGGGGATCCGACCCTGCTCGGCTCGGTGCTGTCGACCCGGCGGGAGAACGAACGGCGGGGCGGCCGGCTGCACGCGGCCGTGGCCACCGGACAGCGCGCCCTGCACCTGGCCGAACAGTCCGGCGATCCGGGAGGCGCCGCCTTCGAACGGGCCAACCTCGCCGAACTCCGGCTACTGCTCCGGGAGTTCGACACCGCGCGCACGCTCGCCGAGGCGGCGGTGGCGGGCGCCGAGCAGGAGGACGCCTGGTGCCTGCCGTACGCCCTCGCCGCCCTCGCCCTCGTCCGCATGCGCACGGGCGACGCCCGGGGCGCCGCCGTGCTGCTGGAACGGGCGCAGGCGTCGCCGGGACTCGTGGACCGGCAGGCGGGCCACGAGGTACGGTCCGCCCGCGCCGAACTCGCCCTGCGCGACGGACTCCCCGGTCACGCGCGACGCGCCCTGGAAGGCCACGAACGGGACGTGCCGGTGCTGGCGGCCTGGACGGAGCTGCACAGCGGCCGCCCCGAGCCGGCCCGGCGGCTGGCCGGTGCGGAGGTGGACCGGGCGGCCCGGACGGGCGAGCGCATCGCCGAGGCGGACGCGCGTACGGTCCATGCCCTGGCGCTGTTCCGGCTGAGGGAGGAAGCGGCCGCCCGCGAGGCGCTGACACGCGCCGACGACCTGGTGCGGACCCTGCCCTACCCGGCGGGCGCGGCCCACGTGGCCGAGGTGCGGGCGCTCATGGAAACGGAGCCGGACACCCTGTAAGGGCGCTCCGGCTCCGTGGGCAGGGTGTGCTCACGCCGGCAGCCGCTCCAGCAGCCCCGCGAAGTCCGTGCCCGCCGCCAGCGTGCCGAAGGCCAGACCCCGGTCACCGGCCAGCCGCGAGGCGCAGAACGCGTCCGCGACCGCCGTCGGCGCGTGCCGCACCAGCAGCGAGCCCTGGAGCACCAGCGCCGCGCGCTCGATGAGCCGTCGAGCCCGTAGCGGGGCGTCCTCGGTCAGGACCAGTTCACCGCGCAGCTCGCGCCAGGCCGTGTCGAGCCGGCGGTCCGCCCCCGAGGCCGCCTCGATCTCGGCACGGAAGGCGTCCAGGGACTCCGGCTCCCGGGCCAGCGCCCGCAGCAGGTCCAGCGCGTTCACATTGCCCGACCCCTCCCAGATGCCGTTGAGCGGCGCCTCCCGGTACATGCGCGGCATGCCCGAGTCCTCGACGTAGCCGTTGCCGCCGAGGCACTCCAGCGCCTCCGCGACCGCGACCGGCTGGCGCTTGCACACCCAGTACTTGGACACCGCCGTGGCCAGCCGCAGGAACGCCCGCTCACCGGCGTCGCCTCGCTGGGCCCGGTCGGCGGCGCCGGCCAGCCGCAGCCCGAGCGTGGTCGCCGCCTCGGACTCGACCGCGAGGTCGCCGATCACGTTGCGCATCAGCGGCTGGTCGATGAGCTTGGCGCCGAACACCGAGCGGTGGCGCACGTGGTGGGCGGCCTGGGCGAGCGCGGCGCGGATGCCGGCGGCCGAGCCGATGACGCAGTCCAGGCGGGTCATCGTCACCATGTCGATGATGGTGCGTACCCCCTTGCCCTCCGGGCCGACGAGCCAGGCGACCGTGTCGTCGAACTCCGGCTCGCTGCTGGCGTTGGACCGGTTGCCGAGCTTGTCCTTGAGCCGCTGGATGCGGAAGGTGTTGCGGCTGCCGTCCGGCAGGACGCGCGGCACCAGGAAGCAGGAGAGGCCGCCCGGCGCCTGGGCGAGTACCAGGAACAGGTCGTTCATCGGGGCGCTGGTGAACCACTTGTGCCCGCGCAGCCGCCAGGTGCCGTCACCCGCCTCGGTGGCCGTGGTGGTGTTGGCGCGCACATCGGTGCCGCCCTGCTTCTCCGTCATCCCCATCCCGGCGAGCAGCCCCGGCTTCTCGGCGGGGGTGCGCAGCCCGGCCTCGTACACCCGGCTGGTCAGCAGCGGTTCGTACGTCTTCGCCAGGTCGGGGGCGTGCCGCAGGGCCGGGACCACGGCGTACGTCATGGAGACGGGGCACAGGTGGCCCGCCTCCAGCGTCGACATCACCATGAAGCCGGCCGCGCGCGCCACATGGGCGCCGGGGCGCTCGTCGGCCCAGGCGGCGCCGGCCAGGCCCGCGCTCACCGAGGCGTTCATCAGGTGGTGGTAGGCGGGGTGGAAGTCGACCTCGTCGACGCGGTGGCCGTAGCGGTCGTGGGTGCGCAGCACGGGCTCGTTGACGTTGGCCTGCTCGGCCCACTCCTGGGCCTGCGCGCTGCCGACAAGGAGGCCGAGCCGGTGCAGCTCCTCGGCGTGCCACTCGGCCCCCTCGCGGCGCAGGCCCTCCAGGAGCACCGCGTCGTCGGCCACGTCGTGCCCCGTCAACGGCGGGGTCTGATTGGTCACTTCGTGGGTCGCGGCGCCGGGGTTGCTGCGGGGGGCGACGGTTTCGGGCACGGGAACCTCCGGGTGGAAGGGGTGTCAGGGCTGCTGTGCGGGCGGGGCGCCCGCACAGCGCAGGGCCATGGCGACGAGTTCGGTCAGCAGCGCCTCGGTGGTCTCCTCGTCCCGGGCGCCGAGCGGGTCGACCAGGACCTCGCCGACCGCGCCGGTGAGCGCGGCGGCGGTGATCTCGCCGTTCTGGGTGGGCAGCAGCCCGTTCTCGATGCCTTCGTGGACGACCTCCGCGAACAGCGCCCGGTAGCGGCGGCGGAACTCCAGCCGTTCGGCGCCGACCGCCGGATCGGCGGGGGCGGCGAGCAGCGCGTAGGCCAGTCCGCGGTTCTCCAGCGCCCGGCGGGCGAAGACCTCGACACCGCGGGCGAGCCGCTCGACCGGCGTACCCGGCTCGTGCAGCACCTCGCCCAGCACCTCCACCTCGCGCCCGGCGGCGCGCCGGAACACCTCGACGGCCAGGGCCGCCTTCGAGGAGAAGTGCTGGTAGACGGAGCCGGCCGCGATGCCGGCCGAGTCGGCGACGGCGGTCACCGACGCCTGGGCCCACCCGACCTCCGTGACCACCGAGGTGGCGGCGGCGATCAGGTGCTCCCTGGCTGCTTCGAGCCGACTGATTTCGGCTGGGGTCTTGCGGTAGGCCATGAAAGAAGTGAACCATCATTCATAGCTTCCCGCCATGGTCCGTTCGCACGGTCCGGCTCGTCAGGAGAACGTGATGCACCTCAGTACCCTGCTGGACAGCGCCGTCCGCCCGGCCGGCGACCACGAAGCCGTTGTCCACCGGGAGCAGCGGTGGTCCTACCGGGAATTCGCCGACGCGGCCCGCCGTGCCGCGACCGTGCTGCGGGAGGCCGGGCTGCGGCCGGGCGACCGGCTGGCCGTGATGACGTACAACACCCCGGCCTTCTGGGCGTCGGGCAGCCCCAGACAGCCCGACGCCCATGTCGGATTTCCGCCAGCTTCCGGCCCCATCGGTGGCCCATCCTTGAACCATGCACACCGACACCGAGCGCTGCGTCAGGGCGGTCCGGTCCAAGGACGCCCGCTTCGACGGCTGGTTCTTCACGGCCGTCCTGACCACCCGGATCTACTGCCGCCCGAGCTGCCCCGTCGTGCCGCCCAAGACCGAGAACATGACGTTCTACCCCAGCGCGGCCGCCTGCCAGCAGGCCGGGTTCCGGGCCTGCAAACGCTGCCGCCCCGACACCAGCCCCGGCTCACCGGAGTGGAACGCCCGCGCCGACTCCGTGGCCCGCGCGATGCGGCTCATCCGGGACGGGGTCGTCGACCGCGAAGGCGTCCCCGGTCTAGCCGCCCGCCTCGGCTACTCGCCCCGCCAGATCGAACGCCAGCTGCTCGCCGAGCTGGGTGCCGGACCGCTCGCCCTGGCCCGGGCCCAGCGAGCCCAGACCGCCCGGCTGCTCATCGAGACCACCGCCCTGCCCATGGCCGAGGTGGCCTTCGCCGCCGGGTTCTCCTCCGTACGCACCTTCAACGACACCGTCCGCGAGGTCTTCGCCCTGGCCCCCGGTGAACTGCGCACCCGGGCCGCCCGCACGGTGCGGGCGCCCGCCACCCCGGGCGTCATCACCCTGCGCCTCCCGTACCGCGCCCCGCTCAACCCCGGCAACCTCTTCGGCCACCTCGCCGCGACCGCCGTCCCCGGTGTCGAGGAGTGGCGCGACGGCGCGTACCGGCGCACCCTCGCCCTGCCGCACGGCCACGGCATCGTCGCCCTCACCCCGCGCCCCGACCACATCGCCTGCCGGCTCTCCCTCACCGACCCGCGCGACCTGACCCTCGCCATCAGCCGCTGCCGCTGGCTGCTCGACCTCGACGCCGACCCGGTCGCCGTCGACGAACAACTGCGCACCGACCCGCTGTTCGCCCCGATGGTCGACAAGGCACCGGGCCGCCGGGTGCCGAGGACCGTCGACGGTGCCGAGTTCGCCGTCCGCGCCGTCCTCGGCCAGCAGGTGTCCACCGCCGCCGCGCGTACCCACGCCGCCCGGCTGGTCAGCACCCACGGCACCCCGGTCGACGACCCGGAGGGCGGACTCACCCACCTCTTCCCGGACCCGGAGGCGCTGGCCGGCCTGGACCCCGAGCGGCTGGCCCTCCCGCGCAGCCGCCGCCGCACGCTCACCACCCTCGTCCACGCCCTGGCGGACGGCTCGCTGCGCCTGGGCCCCGACTCCGACTGGGAGCGGGCCCGCACCGAACTGGCCGCGCTACCGGGGTTCGGCCCCTGGACCGTCGAGGTCATCGCTATGCGCGCGCTCGGCGACCCGGACGCCTTCCTCCCGACCGACCTCGGCATCCGCAGGGCCGCCCAGCACCTCGGCCTGCCCTCCACCCCGGCCGCCCTCACCGCCCGCGCGGCCGGCTGGCGACCCTGGCGCGCGTACGCCGTCCAGTACCTCTGGACGGTCGACGACCACCCCATCAACCACCTCCCGTCACCCCAAGGAAGTGCCCCGTGACCCGGCAGCACACCGTCGTCGACAGCCCCTACGGGCCACTGACGCTCGTCGCCACCGACGGCGCCCTCGCCGGCCTCTACATGACCGGCCAGCGCCACCGGCCGCCGGAGGAGACCTTCGGCGAACCCGACACCCGCCCCTTCACCGAGACGATCCGCCAGCTCGACGCCTACTTCGCCGGTGAACTGCGTGCGTTCGACCTGCCGTTGCGCCTGGACGGCACCCCGTTCCAGCGCAGCGTCTGGGAGCAGCTGCGTCTCATCCCGTACGGCGAGACCCGCTCGTACGGGGAACTCGCCGAGAACCTCGGCAAGCCCGGCGCCTCCCGGGCGGTGGGCCTTGCCAACGGCAAGAACCCGGTCGGCATCATCGTGCCCTGCCACCGGGTGATCGGGGCGTCGGGCGGCCTCACCGGCTACGGCGGCGGCCTGGACCGCAAGCAGCGGCTGCTGGCGTTCGAGAACGGTACGGAGGAGAGCATCCCGGCGCTGTTCTGAAGCGTGTACGGCGAAGGGCCCCGCACGCGTGTGTGCGGAGCCCTACGCCGTACGACGTCCTTTCGGGTCAGCCCGTGAAGATCTCGGTCACCGTCCAGATCGCCAGGCCCAGCATGCACAGCCCGCCGATGCGCTGCACGGTCTTCAGCGGTACGCGCTTCGCGATGAACCGGCCCGCGAGCAGCGCCAGTGCCGACACGGACATCAGGGCGGCGGCCGAACCGATCGCGGTCGACCAAGTACCGTTGCTCGCCGCCAGATTGGCCGTCGTGATCTGTGTGAGGTCACCCCACTCGCTGATGAACACCGCCATGAACGCCGTCGAGTACACCGGCCAGAACCCGGTCACCGTCTTCGGGCCCGACTCGTCGTCCTCGTCGTCCCCGCCCCCGCGCAGCAGCATGAACGCGCCGAAGGCGAAGAGGCAGGCCGAGACCAGTTTGACGATCCAGTCGGGCAGCAGGCCGAGCAGCCCGCCCGCACCCACCGCGATGGCGACATGCACGATGAACGCGGACGAGGTGCCGAACCAGACGTAGAGCGGACGCATGCGCGTGCCCATGGCGAGCGACGCGAACATCGTCTTGTCCGGGAGTTCGGCGAGGAAGATCAGCCCGAAAGCGGTGAGGATCGCCAGGGGGTCGAGATGCATTCCAGGTGGCTTTCTGTACGAGCCGGGCCCCGGATCTCCGCGAAGTGCCGGTCGGCGTTTCGGAGGACCACTCGGCCCGGCATGACGGCACCGCCCACAGGGCGTGGGCGTGTCATACCTGACCGAAGGTCTCGCCCACCCGTGGTGTTCCACGAGCCCGGCCACCGGGAACCGCGAGGCTCCAGTGTGTCGACGACCGGTTTGCGGGGCTACTCCCCTTCGCAGCCGTCAACACTACCCCACCCGATCGGCCGCCGCGCGAGCAGGAACGCCTGCGGGGTGCGCTCCTCCGGATCCGCCGCCCGCACCAGCCGGGCCAGCACCTCGAACCCGGCGTCCTCCAACAACCCGGCCACCCGGCCCGGGTCGAATCGGTACACATCGAGGTCCACGGGATGGCCGTACGCGTGCTCCAGCCGCACGCCTTCGCCGTCGCCCGCCTTGAAGGCGATGAGCAGGTGGCCGCCGGGGGCCAGGACCCGGCGGAACTCGGCCACGTACGCCCCCAGCTCCTCCGGCGGGGTGTGCACGAGCGAGTACCAGGCGACGGCCCCGCCCAGCGAGCCGTCCGCCAGATCCAGCGCGCTCATCGTCCCCACCTCGAACCGCAGCTCCGGGTGGCGCCGCCGAGCCTCCGCGACCATGCCGGGCGACAGGTCAAGACCGGAGGCGGCGAGCCCGAGATCCCGCAGATACGCGGTCACCCGCCCCGGCCCGCACCCGAGATCCACCACGGGGCCACCCCCGCCGGCCTTCACATACGCCGCGAAGGCACCGAGCATCGCCCGGTCCAGGGGCTTCGCGGCCAGCTCGTCCGCGAGCAGCGTGGCGTAGTCGGCGGCGACGGTGTCGTACGAGGCGCGGAGGGCGGAAGCTGAAGTCATGCCCGGGACCGTACCGGGCCGGGGCCCGACTCCTCAGCCGACGGGGCGGCCGTCCTCCAGCTCCACGGCGCCCGTGCCGGACTCCAGCGCCTTGAGCGCCGCGTGCATTCGCCCGGCCCGCGCACCGGTCAGGTACTGGTCGATCTCCGCCGGCTCGACCAGCTTCCACGACAGCAGTTCCGACTCCTGGAGCCGGATCGCCCTCAGCTGCTCCTCGTCCAGGACCCCGCCGTCGTACACGTACGCCACGATCGGCGGCCGGTCGCTGCCACGTGTCCAGTCGACGGCGAGGAGCCGGCCCGGCTCGATGTCGAGCCCGATCTCCTCCAGCGACTCGCGCCGCGCGCCCTGCCGGGGGCCCTCCCCGTCGGCCGACTCGACCGTCCCGCCGGGCAGCGTCCACCCCTCCCGGTAGTTCGGCTCCACGAGCAGCACCCGGCCGCCCGCGTCGCGGAAGACGCAGGCGGCGCCGACGAGGACCTTGGGAAGACCGGCGATATACGTGGCGTAGTCAGTAGTGGTCACACGGCCAGCCTAGGGGCACTTTGATCGATCAGACCATGGGCACGGAGGGGGTGCGGCGGATAGGGTCGGGGCGGCGCGACTGCCTGTTCGAATGCAAAGGGAATCATGGTGACGGACGGAGCAGTGATGGAGACCGCACGCGTGCTCGTCGCGGCGGACAAGTTCAAGGGCTCGCTCACGGCCGTGCAGGTCGCGGAGCGGGTGACGGCCGGGCTCCGGCGCGTCGTCCCCGGCGTACGGGTGGAGACCCTGCCGGTCGCGGACGGCGGCGACGGCACGGTGGCGGCGGCGGTGGCCGCCGGCTTCGAGCGCCGCGAGGCGCGGGTGACCGGGCCCCTGGGCGACCCCGTCACCGCCGCGTACGCGGTGCGCGGGGCCACCGCGGTGGTCGAGATGGCCGAGGCGTCCGGCCTCCAGCACCTGCCCGACGGGGTCTTCGCCCCGCTCACGGCCACCACGTACGGCTCGGGCGAGCTCCTCCTCGCCGCGGCCGACGCGGGGGCCCGGACCATCGTGTTCGGCGTCGGCGGCAGCGCGACCACGGACGGCGGGGCCGGCATGCTCGCCGCGCTCGGCGCACGCTTCCTGGACGCGGACGGCAAGCCGGTCGGCCCCGGCGGCGGCGGCCTCGCCGACCTCGCCGAGGCGGACCTCTCCGGCCTCGACCCCCGGCTCGCCGGCATCGACCTGATCCTCGCGAGCGACGTCGACAACCCGCTGACCGGCCCGAAGGGCGCGCCCGAGGTCTACGGCCGCCAGAAGGGCGCCACCGAGGCCGACATCGCGGTGCTCGACGCGGCACTCGCGCACTACGCCTCGCTCCTCGGCCCCGAGCAGGCGGAACTCCCCGGCGCCGGGGCGGCCGGCGGCATCGGCTACGGCGCACTCGTCGCCCTCGGCGCGCGCTTCCGCCCCGGCATCGAGGTCATGCTCGACGTCCTCGGCTTCGCGCCCGCCCTGGAGCGGGCGACGTTCGTCATCACCGGCGAGGGCTCCCTCGACGCGCAGACCCTGCACGGCAAGGCACCGGCGGGCGTCGCCGCTGCGGCGCGGGCGGCGGGGGTGGAGGTCGTCGCGGTCTGCGGCCGGCTGGCGCTGTCGCCGGAGGCGCTGGAGGGGGCGGGGATTCGGCGGGCGTACGCGCTGCTGGACCTGGAGCCGGACCCTGCGGTGTGCATGGCGGAGGCGGGGCCGTTGCTGGAGCGCGCGGCGGAGTCGATCGCCCGCGACTTTCTGGTCTGAACCGGGGGCTCCGCCCCCGGACCCTCGCTCCTCAATCGCCGGAGGGGCTTGATTTTGGCGCGGCAACTTCCAGCCTCGCCGGCGTTTGAGGCGCGGGGCCTGGGGCGGGCAGGGGACAAGGCCCGCCGCAGGCGCCCCGCGCTGTGCGCCCGCACAACCCCGCCCCCGCCCACCCGGGGCACCCGCACCACATCCCCCCACCCCCATGGACGCCCCCCTCCTCCCCCTGCTGACCTGTGGCAACACAGGAACCGCGGAAGGAGGAGTACACCCCCATGCCCACCCTGGAGATCCGCGCACTCTCCGCCGCCTACGGCCCGGTCCGTTCACTACGGGACATCGACCTCGACGTCCCGCCCGGCACGATCACCGCCGTACTCGGCGGCAACGGCGCCGGCAAGACGACGCTGCTGCGCGCCATATCCCGGACCCTGCGCTTCCACGGCGGCACCGCCACCGGCACGGTCCGGCTCGACGGGCGCCCCCTGGAGCGGCTGCGGCCCGACCAGATCGTCGCCGCCGGGATCGTCCACGTGCCCGAGGGCCGACAGGTGTTCGCCCGCATGACGGTGGCCGACAACCTGCGCGCGGGAGCCCTCGGTGCCCCGGGAGGCCGCAGGGCGGCGGCCGAGGCGCTGGACCGAGTGCACGAGCTGTTCCCCGTACTCGCCCGCCGCGCGCACCAGAGCGCCGGGCTGCTCTCCGGCGGCGAGCAGCAGATGCTGGCCATGGGGCGCGCACTGATGGCCCGGCCCCGGCTGCTCCTGCTCGACGAACCCTCGCTCGGTCTCGCGCCCCTGATGGCGCAGCGCATCGCCGACACCGTGCGGGAGATCAACGCCTCGGGCACGTCCGTCCTGCTCGTCGAGCAGAACGCGGCGATCGCCCTGCGGCTCGCGGCCACGGCGTATGTGCTGGAGGTCGGCGAGGTCACCCTGCACGGGCCGGCCGACGAGCTGGCCGCGTCCGACGAGGTGCGCCGCCGCTACCTGGGCGTCGTCGACGAGGCGGCCGCCGCCGACGCGGACCGGGCGGCGACGGCCGTACGCACCCTGGGCAGGTGGTCCGCGTGACCGCCCCCGCCCCCCTCACCGTCCACGACCTCACCGTCCGCTTCGCCGGCCTCACCGCTCTCGACGGTGTCTCGTTCACCGTCGAGCCGGGCAGCGTGCACGCGGTCATCGGCCCCAACGGCGCCGGCAAGTCCACCACCTTCAACGTGCTGTCCGGGGTCTACCGGGCCGCCTCCGGCAGCGTCCGGCTCGGGGCGGCCGAGCTGACCGGGCGCGCCCCGCACGAGATCGCCGCGCTCGGGGTCGCCCGGACCTTCCAGAACCTCGCGCTGCCCCCGTACGCCACCGTCGCCGACACCCTCATGCTCGGGCGGCACCGGCTCACCCGGGCCGGGTTCCTGGCGAGCGGGCTGCGGCTGCCGTCCGCCGCCCGCGAGGCCCGCGTCCACCGCGAACGGGTGCGTGAGATCGCAGAGTTCATCGGTCTGGAGGCGGAGTTGGGGCGCCCGGCGAGCTCGCTCCCGTACGGGCAGCAGAAGCTCGTCGAGCTGGGCCGGGCGCTGTGCATGGAGCCGCAGGTGCTCCTGCTGGACGAACCCGTCGCCGGGATGACCGCCGACGAGCGGCAACGCACAGCGGCGGTGGTGGCCGGGGTCCGCGACGGCCTCGGGATCTCGATCGTGCTCGTCGAGCACGACATGGGAGTGGTGATGCGGCTCGCGGACGCCGTGACCGTACTCGACTTCGGCCGCAGGATCGCCGGCGGCACCCCCGCCGAGGTCCAGAACGACCCGGCCGTCGTCCAGGCCTATTTGGGGGCACCGCAATGACCACCTTCATCGAACTCCTCCTCGGCGGCCTGTCGATCGGGGCGGTCTACGCACTGATCGCGCTCGGCTTCGTCGTCATCTTCAAGGCCACCGAGGTCGTCAACTTCGCCCATGCGTCGCTGCTGTTGGCGGGCGGATACGTCACCGCCGTGCTCCACGACGACATCGGCTTCTGGCCCGCGCTCGCCGCCGGCATCGCGGGCGCGGCGGTGGTCGGGGCGGCCGTCGAGTTCCTGGTGATCCGCCGCTACCGGGGCGGCGACCACAGCGTCCTGGCCATCGTCACCATCGGCGTCGACATCCTGCTGACCACCGAACTCACCCGCCGCATGGGCACGGACGTCCTCTCGCTCGGCGACCCGTGGGGCGATCGGGTCCTCACCGTCGGCGGCGTCACACTCGCCCAGACCCGTGTCGCGGCGTTCGTCGCGGCCGCCCTCCTCATCACCGTGTTCCTGCTCGCCTTCCGTTTCACCTCCTGGGGCGTCTCGATGCGCGCCGCGGCCGAGAACCCGCGGACCGCGGCACTGATGGGGATCAGGCTCGGCCGGGTCTCGCTCGCCGCCTGGGCGGTCGCCGGGGCGCTCGCCGCCGTCGCCGCGCTGTTCCTCACGGTCTTCCCCACCCCGGGCCTGGAACGGGCCACATCGCTCGCCGCCCTCAAGGCGTTCCCGGCCGCCATCCTCGGCGGACTCGACTCGACGACCGGGGCGTTGGCCGGAGGACTGATCGTCGGGGTCACCGAATCGCTCGCCACCGGCTACCAGAGCGACCTGTCGTTCCTCGGCCGCGGCATCGGCGACCTGGCCCCCTACCTGGTGATGGTGATCGTGCTGCTCATCCGCCCCGCCGGACTCCTCGGGACGAAGGAGCCCGCCCGTGTCTGACACCACCACCGCGTTCGCCCCCGGCCTCACCGCCCGGCTGCGCCACCCCCGTACCTGGCTCTGGGCGGCGGGATCGGTGCTGCTGCTCGCCTTCCCCTTCTACCTGGACCGCTTCTGGCTCCAGGCCGGGCTGTTCGCCATGGCTGCCGCGATCGGCGCCATCGGGCTCAACCTGCTCACCGGCGCCACCGGCCAGCTCTCCATGGGCCACGCCTTCTTCCTCGCCGTGGGCGCGTACGGCTACTGCGTGCTGGCGGGGGAGAGCGGTACGGAGAACGGGCACAGCCTGTCCGGGCTCGGCCTGCCCAGCGGGCTCGCCGCCGTCCTCGCCGTGCTCCTCGCCGGGGCCGCCGGCGGGCTGTTCAGCCCCATCGCGGGCCGGCTGCGCGGCGCGTACCTCGGCATCGCCACGCTGGCGCTGATCTTCATCGGCCAGCACGTGCTGTTCAACGCGTCCTCGCTCACCGGTGGTTACAACGGCCGTGCCGTGCCGCCGCTCTCGCTGTTCGGCCTCACCTTCGACGACACCGAGGTGGTGGTCGCCGCGGTGCCGTTCCAGTCGTCCGAGAAGCTCTGGTACGCGGCCCTGCTCGCCCTGCTCCTGAGCGGCCTGTTCGCCCGGGGGGTGCTGCGAGGGCGGCCGGGCCGGGCGCTGAACGCCATCCGGGACCACCGCATCGCGGCCGGCGTGATGGGCGTCCCGGTGGCGCGCTACCGGGCCGGCGTCTTCGTCCTGTCCTCGATGTACGCCGGACTGGCCGGGGTGCTGCTGGCCCTGGTCTTCCAGCGGACGGTGCCCGAGTACTTCGGCATGGTCCTGTCCCTCGAATACCTCGCCATGATCGTGATCGGCGGACTCGGCACCGTGGCGGGGGCGGTCGTCGGCGCCGCCTTCGTCTCGCTGCTGCCGCAACTCCTCACCCACTACAGCGATTCCCTGCCCCTGGTCGCGGCCCCCGGCACCGGCGGCCTGGCACCGGGCGAGGCGTCGCGCTACCTGTACGGCGCCGCGGTGGTCGCGGCGGTCCTGTTCCTGCCCGGCGGCCTGACACGCCCGACGAAGAACTCAGGGGAGAAGAAATGAAACTGCGTGTACTCGGGGCCGTGTGTGCGGCCCTCGCCCTCACCCTCGTGGGCTGCAGCGAGAAGGCCAAGTCCTCCGACGCCGGAGACGAGGGCAAGGGCGGCGTGAAGACCGGCCAGGGCGTCACCGACTCGGTGATCACCCTCGGCGCGCTCACCGACATGACCGGTGTCTACGCCTCACTCGGCAAGAGCGTCACCCAGGCGCAGCAGCTCTGGGCGAAGCAGACGAACGCCGCCGGCGGCATCTGCGACCGCAAGATCGAGCTGACCGTACGCGACCACGGCTACGACCCGCAGAAGGCCGTCGCCGGGTACACCGAGCTGGAACCGAAGGTGCTGGGCTTCGTCCAGTTCATCGGCTCCCCGTTCGTCGCGGCGGTCGAGCAGCGCATCGACGGCAAGGACAAGGGGCTCGTCCTGCCGCAGGCCTGGTCGGCGAACCTGCTCGGCAGTCCGTACGTCCGCGTCATCGGCGCCACGTACGACGTGGAGACGATCAACGCGATCGACTATCTCCTCGCGGAGAAGCGCATCGCCAAGGGCGACAAGATCGGCCACGTGTACTTCGAGGGCGACTACGGCGAGAACGCGCTCGCGGGCTCCAAGTACGCGGCCGGGCAGGCGGGTCTCACCGTCGTCGAGCAGAAGATCAAGCCCACCGACAACGACATGACCGCCCAGGTGGCCGCGCTGAAGCAGGCGGGTGTGAAGGCCGTCGTCGTCAGCGCCGGCCCCCGTCAGGCCGCCTCCCTCGTGGGGGTCGCCGCCGCCACCGGCTTCGATGTCCCCGTCATCGGCAACAACTCCGCGTACGCACCGCAGCTGTTGAAGACACAGGCGGGCCCGGCCCTGATGAAGGACTACTACGTCGCCGCGTCCACCCTGCCGATCGGCGACCCGGGCGCCGGCCCGGCGAAGCTCGCGAAGGAGTACGCCGCCGCCTACCCGAAGGCCGGCCTCGACAACGGCGTCATCGCCGGATACACGGCCGCCGACCTGTACGGGGAGGCGCTGAAGAAGGCGTGCGCGGCGAAGGACCTCACCCGTGAGGGCGTCGACAAGGCGCTGCTGACCATCACCGACTTCGGCAGCGACTTCGGGATGTCGCACGACTTCTCCGACCCGGCGGCGCCCTCCACCCGGGAGAGCGTGATCATGAAGCCGGACGACAAGATCCCGGGCGGCCTGAAGGTGGTCCGCCCGGCCGAGGCAGCGGCGGCGGCCAAGTCCTACGCCGTCAAGTAGCCCAGCCTGCCCGGGGGAATGGCCGACGGGCGGCACGCATCGCGCGTGCCGCCCGTCGGTGCTGTGGGTGCCGGGTCAGCTGGTGTAGGCCTCCAGTTCCGAGAGCTGCGCGGCCGGCCAGCCGGTGTTGGCGGTGAACGTCAGCCGCAGATAGCGGGTCGATGTGCCGGGCAGGGTGACCGTCGCCTGGTTGCCGTTCGACGGGTTGAAGGTGTATCCCGCCGATCCCTTGAGGGAGTTGTACGTGCTGTTGTCGGTGCTGCCCGACACGCTCAGGGTCTGGGTGCGCGTCGCCCAGGCGGACGACGGGGGCAGCTTCAGGACCAGCCGCTTGACGGACTTCGCGGCGCCGAGGTCCACGGTGATGGTCTGCGGGAAGGCGTGGTTGGTGCTCTCCCAGTAGGTGTTCGCGTTGCCGTCGACCGCGTTGGACGCGCCGTACACGTCGGCGTGACCGGACTCGGTGACGTGACGGCCCTGGGCGAGGTTGCCCGTCTCCTCGGGCGGGTCCGTCGGGTCGGTGGGCGGGTCGGTCGGGTCGGTCGGCGGGTCCGTGGGGTCGGTCGGGCCGCTGCCGCCGCCCGGCACGCCGCCGTTGGTCCACACCGGGTCCGGCCAGACACCGGTGCAGGCCGGCGGATCGGCGTACCAGCCCGAGTTGCCGGAACCCCGGGTGATCTGGAAGCCGCTGCCGACGCAGTTGTGGATCGGGTTGGACTGCGCGATGTGCGTGGCCGTGACGTTGTCGAAGGTGGCCGTGCCGGGCGCCTGGATCTGGAGCGCGTAGGTGCCGGCGCCGTCGATCTTGATGTTCTTGAAGTGCAGCCCGTTGGACGCCCCCTCGATGAGGTGGATCGCGGCGTAGGAGCTGTCCAGGACCTCGCTGTCGGTGATGTTGATGTTGCCGTTGATCGGTTCGTTGAGCCCGCTGAACCAGATCGCGCCGACCCCGAAGTTCCAGTTGTAGTCGCTGTTCCCGGTCCGGATCAGGGTGTTGCGGGCGGCCGTGGTGGTGCCGGAGACAGCCGTCCCCTGACCGGAGTTGACGCCGGGGTAGCGATTGGCGATGTGCAGGCCGCCGCCGTTGGTGATGGTGTCCGCCATGACGTTGTCGGACAGGGTGATGTCCTTGCCGCCGTAGGTGACGATGTTGTTGGCGAGGATCGGCAGGATCACCGTGTTGAACGTGAACTTGTTCTTCACGTTCGGGACGTTCTCCGCCCACATCGCCAGGCCGTCGTCACCGGTGTTGCGGACGAAGGTGTTGGTGACCGTCGAGTTGGTGACGCCGTAGTGGAAGTTCACGCCGTCGGCGGTCTGGTCCAGGATGCGGCTGTTCTTGATGGTGAAGTTGTCCATCGGGCCGTCCATCCAGGCGCCGCACTTGGTGTGCTGCATCCAGACGTTGTCGACGGTCGAGTCGGACAGGGCCCCGCCGATGGCGTTGACCTGATCGTTGTCCACGCGCTCCCGGATGTCACCGATGATGGCGAAGTCCTTGAGCGTCACGTTGCTGCTGCCGCCGTCCCCGGCGTACTTGCCGTAGACGCCGACGGCCTTGCTCCGGTTGGACGGGTCGCGCCCGGTCAGCACGGAGTACCAGGGCCCGGCGCCGCGCAGGGTCACCTTGTCCACGATGATGTGGTCGCGGACCTGGAACGTGCCCTGCGGGATGTACACCTCCTTGCCCTGCGCCCTGCCCGCGTCCACGGCCGCCTGGATCTTGGCGGTCGAGTCCGCGGCGCCGGTCGGGTCGGCCCCGAAGTCGCCGACCACGTCGAGCGCGCCGGACGGCTTGGCGATGGGCGCGCCCACCTGCTCGAAGTCCGCCAGGTCGATGGTGAACGACGGTGAGGCAGCGGTGGAGGTGACCTGGAGGCGGACCTTCGTACCGATGGGCAGGGTCGACCCGAACATGGTCCGGGCCTCGTCGTAGAAGTGGTGCGGGTTGGTGTCGCCCGGGTTGTTGTTGAACGGGTAACCGCCGTAGTACCAGCCGTACTTGGAGGTCACCGGCACCGCCTTGGGCGAGGCCCCGTTCACGCGTACGTCGATCGAGGCGTCCCGGCCCGTTCCGGCGGCGTTGTCCGGCAGCGAGTACCGGAAGGACATCGCGTTGGCGGGTGCGGTGAGCGTGAACTCCACGTACTCACCGACCGCGTCCAGCGTCACCGCCTGCCGGCCCGAGGCCTCGGAGGGCAGCGTGCCGTAGAGGCGGTTCGGGCCGATCAGGGTGCCGTTGGTGGCCGCGTACTCGGCCTCCTGTTCCTTGAACGGGACGGTCGCGCCGCGGCCGGGGACCGCGAGCGGCGAGGGGGCGGGGACACCGGCCGCCTGGGCGGCCGGCGCGCTGGACAGGACCACGGCGGCGGCGGTGCCGAACGCGGCGAGTGCCAGCGAGAGCGAGGCGGATATGGACCGCCTGAGCAGGGGGCGTCGGGGTGGGGAAGTCACGTCGAAGTCGTCCTTGCGGCTCGTGGGGGCTCTTCGGACGTCCCACAGGCTAGGAGCACCGCCGCAAGGAAGTCTATGAGTGCGTGCAAAATTTCAATGACACGGCTAAAATTCCTGACGTAACGCGATGAGGATGCGGCCGCTGTGCGACCCGGACCGGACGAGGTGGGAAAGGAGGCGGGGGCGTTCCGAGCACTCCCGCCCCCTCGCCGGTCGGACAGGGGCGACTGTCGGGCCGGGCCTACTTGCCGGCGATGCTCCACGTGCCGTCGCCGTCCTCGGTGCCGGCGCCGAGGGCGGTCCACTCGGCGTCGTCGAGGCCGAGGGCTGCGCGGAGGTAGGCGGAGATAGCGTCGGCGACGAGGGCTACGCGGGCGGGATCCTCGTCGGTGGTCTCGGCGACCCGGTCGCCGGCGATGCCGCCCATGGTGTGCTCGGCCTCGGTGAGGGTGAGCAGGCTCTTGGGCGCCGGGCTGAGGTGGTAGGCGTCGGTGAACCATTCCGGCCCCCGGGTGGAGAGCTGCGACTGGTCCCTACCGCCCGCGACGACCAGGGCGGGGGTGCTCATGGAGGAGAAGTCCGGCCGCATGAACGCGAGGTTCTCGGCGGCGAACGGGGTGAGGGCGTCGCCGCTTCCGGTCGCGGCGATCAGGGCGCCGGCCGAGACCGCGGAGTGGGAGAAGTCCTCGCCGGGAACGCCGTCGGCGTCGAGTACGCGGGCGCCGAGGACGGCGCCCGCGGTCTGGGCGCCCCAGGAGTGACCGACCACGGCGATGCTCTCACGGTCGGCGCGGGTCTCCAGGTGGGCCTGGGCCAGGATGTCGCCGAGGTTGTCGAGGACCGCGTGGAGATCGGCTATCCGAACGCGCCAGATAGTGGGGAAGCGCGGGTCGTCCCAGCCGATGGCGTTGCGGTGGGAGTCCAGGTGGGTGGGCTGCACCACGATGAATCCGGCGGCGGCCCACCGGTCGACGAGGGAGCCGTACCCGTCCATGGACCACGCGTTGCCGTGGGAGAAGACGATCACGGGCAGCTTCTGGCCCGCCTGGGGCGCGGTGACCTTCACCTGCAGGTCGATGCCGCGGCCAGGTGCGGGAACGGGGATGGGCTTGACCGAGACGATCTGGTGGCCAAGGGGGCGGAAGGACATGGGGGACCTGTGCTTTCTCTGCGGAGCGGCTCTGCCATACTTTGGCGGAGCAGCGTTCCGCCAACTTAGCGGAACATTGTTCCGCGAGCAAAGGGAGTCATCCGTGCCGGAGTCGGTCGGGGTACGCCAAGCGCAGGCGCAGCGCACCCGCAGTGGCGTACTGGAGGCCGCTGCGACGGTCTTCGTCGAGCAGGGCGTCCAGGCGCCCGTCCGTGACATCGCCGAACGCGCCGGCGTCGGTGTCGGCACGGTCTACCGGCACTTCCCGACCCGCGCGGACCTCGTCACCGCCGTCTACCGGCACCAGATCGACGCCTGCGCGGCTCTCGCGCCCCGACTCCTCGAGGAGTCCGCGTCGCCGTTCACCGCGCTGACCCTGTGGGCGGACGCGTTCGTGGACTTTCTGGTGACCAAGCACGGCCTCGGGGCGGCGCTGGGGTCCGGAGATCCGGGACTGGAGAACCTCCACACCCTCATGCTCGACACCCTGGTCCCGGCCTGCGCGACGCTGCTGGACGCCTGCGCCGCCGCCGGCGTGATCCGCCCCGGTGTCACGGCCTACAGGCTCATGCGCGGCATCGGGAACCTCTGCATCACCGGCCCCGACTACGATCAGGCCGACGCCGAGCGCATGGTCGCCCTACTCCTCATGGGATGTCGCGATACGGCATGACAACTGCCCGGGGCGCCCCTGCCACCCGCACCCGCCACGCCGTTCTCCGTCCACTGCGCGAAGCCACGCACGAGGGCCCGGATGCCTTGCGGCATCCGGGCCCTCGTGTCGTTCGTACAGTCCGCTACGGCAGCTGCGCCGCACGCGCCTCGCGCCGGTTGTCACGGAAGGTGTTCACCCGGCGGGCGGTCGCGAAGAGCGGGATGACCGCACCCAGGACCACCTGGAGCGCGCAGCCGGTCTGCAGGAGCAGCTGACCGCCGGGGGCGTCCAGCGCCCACGCCGCCAGCAGCCCCATCGCGGCCACGATCCAGCCGAGCATCGCCACCGCGAGGACGCCCCGCGGCTTCGGGTACTCGACCCGGCTGACCATCAGCCACGCCACTCCGATGATCGCGAGCAGCGTCGGCACGAACGGCAGCTCCAGGAGCACGATCGAGATGACCGTGAGCGCTCCGAAGGGGCTCGGCATGCCCTGGAACATGCCGTCCTTCAAGGTCACGCAGGAGAACCGCGCGAGTCTGAGCACCACCGCCAGCAGCACCACGATCGCCGCCAGCGCCGAAACCCGCTGGTGTGCGTCGTCCGCGACCATGCCGTACACGAGGACGAAGTACGCCGGGGCGAGCCCGAAGCTGATGAGGTCCGAGAGGTTGTCCAGCTCGGCGCCCATCGGCGAGGAACGCAGCTTGCGGGCCACGAGCCCGTCGAACAGGTCGAAGATCGCTGCCATGAGCATGAGGATCACGGCGGTGGCCGCGGAGTGCCGCGCCATGCCGCTCTCGTCGCTGCCGGTGAGGTGCGGGATGAGAATGCCCGTGGTGGTGAAGTACACCGCCATGAACCCGCACGTGGCGTTACCGAGGGTGAGGGTGTCCGCTATCGACAGCCGCATCGAGAGCGGCATGTCGTCGGCGTCGTCCTCCTCGGCCTCCGGGACCCAGCCGGCCTGTGTGTCGGGATCAATCACGGTCAATGCGAGTCACCCCCGCGGTAGTGGCCTGGCCGACCTCGACCGCGACGTCCACACCTTCCGGGAGGTAGATGTCGACGCGGGAGCCGAAGCGGATCAGCCCGATGCGCTCACCCTGCTCGACCTTCGTGCCCTGCGGGATGTAGGGGACGATGCGCCGCGCGACAGCACCCGCGATCTGCACCATCTCGATGTCACCCAGTTCGGTGTCGAAGTGCCAGACAACGCGCTCGTTGTTCTCGCTCTCCTTGTTGAACGCGGGGACGAAGCCACCCGGCACGTGCTCCACCGACGTCACCGTGCCGGCGAGCGGCGCGCGGTTCACGTGCACGTTCAGCGGGCTCATGAAGATCGCGACGCGGGTGCGCCCGTCCTTCCACGGCATGATGCTCTGCACCACGCCGTCGGCCGGTGAGATGACGCGCCCCCCGGTGATCTCGCGCTCCGGGTCACGGAAGAACCAGAGCATGCCCGCCGCGAGCGCGGTGGTGGGCACGGCCACGGCCGCCCAGCGCCCGGACCGGCGGGCGCGGGTCAGGCTGAGGGCGGCGGTGGCGACGGTCGGCAGGAGCCACGGCGAAGCTCCGCGTGCGATGCGGACCCGGCCGCGTGAGGCAGAGGTATGGCTGTCGGGCATGGATGACCTTCGTAGCGGATTGAGCCGCGCTGGCAACGGGGGACGGCGGCTTTTCCGGCGATGTTATCGGTTGCTGGCCGCAACTGGGCAAGCCAGCAGCCGAGTCGGACGTCTGGAAGGCACCGGTTGAGGATGACAAGGTGTGATCTTCTTCGCGGTTAAATCGCCGCGAAAGGGACAATCAACCCTGGAAACGGTACTCCTCAAGGAGTCGGCGCCCGATGATCATTTTCTGGATCTCGGCGGTACCTTCACCGATCAGCAGCATCGGGGCCTCGCGGTAGAGGCGCTCGATCTCGTACTCCTTGGAGAAGCCGTAACCGCCGTGGATGCGGAAGGCGTCCTCGACGACTTCCTTGCAGTACTCGGAGGCGAGGTACTTCGCCATCCCTGCCTCCAGGTCGTTTCGCTCCCCGGAGTCCTTTTTGCGAGCTGCGTTTACCATCATCGCATGAGCGGCCTCGACCTTGGTGGCCATTTCGGCCAGCTTGAACTGGATCGCCTGGTGCTGCGCGATGGGCTTTCCGAAGGTCTGGCGCTGCTGTGCGTAGGAAACGCCCAGTTCGAAGGCACGCTGTGCGACGCCGCAGCCACGGGCCGCGACATTCACCCGCCCGACCTCGACCCCGTCCATCATTTGGTAAAACCCGCGGCCGGTGACCCCGCCCAGGACACGATTGGCCGGAATTCGCAGTCCGTCCATGATGAGCTCGGTGGTATCGACCCCCTTGTAGCCCATCTTGTCGATCTTGCCGGGAATCGTGAGCCCCGGGCGGACCTCGCCGAAGCCAGGTTCCTTCTCGACCAGGAACGTCGTCATCGACTTGTGCGGGGCGGTGCCCTCGGGGTGTCCTTCGTCACTCCGGCACAGGACGGCGACGAGTGAGGACGTACCGCCGTTCGTCAGCCACATCTTCTGGCCGTTGAGGACGTACTCCTCGCCGTCCCGGACGCCCTTGGAGCTGATCGCCGAGACGTCGGAGCCGAGCGCCGGCTCGGACATCGAGAACGCGCCCCGTACCTCGCCCAGCGCCATCCGGGGCAGGAATGTGTCCTTCTGCTCCTGGGTGCCGTGCTGCTTGAGCATGTACGCCACGATGAAGTGCGTGTTGATGATGCCCGACACGCTCATCCAGCCGCGGGCGATCTCCTCCACGCACAGCGCGTACGTGAGCAGCGACTCGCCCAGACCGCCGTACTCCTCGGGGATCATCAGGCCGAACACGCCGAGTTCCTTCAGTCCCTCGACGATCTCGGCGGGGTACTCGTCGCGGTGCTCCAGCTGGGTCGCGACCGGAATGATCTCCTTGTCGACGAAGTCCCTGACCGTCGAGAGGATCTCCTGCTGGATCTCGGTGAGCCCGGCCGTCTGGGCGAGTCGCGTCATGGCTACTTCTCCACGTTCTTCTGCGAAGGCTGGCTGAGCTCCGGGCGGCCGGGCTGTTCCCCGCCCCGCTCCTTGATGTACGTCTCCGTGGGGACCATGACCTTGCGGCGGAACACGCAGACCAGCGTGCCATCCTGCTTGTAGCCCTTGGTCTCCACGTAGACGATTCCGCGGTCGTTCTTGGACCGCGACGGCGTCTTGTCCAGAACCGTCGTCTCGCCATAGAGGGTGTCGCCGTGGAAGGTCGGCGCCACGTGCTTCAGCGACTCGATCTCCAGGTTGGCGATGGCCTTTCCGGAGACGTCCGGCACCGACATGCCGAGCAGCAGTGAGTAGATGTAGTTGCCCACGACGACGTTCTTGCCGAAATCGGTCGTGCTCTCCGCATAGTTGCTGTCCATGTGCAGCGGGTGATGATTCATGGTCAGCAGGCAGAAGAGGTGGTCGTCGTATTCGGTGACGGTCTTTCCGGGCCAGTGCTTGTAGACCGCACCGACCTCGAATTCCTCGTAAGTGCGTCCGAACTGCATATCAGGCCTCCGGGGCTTCGAACTTGGAGGTGCGCCGCATGCCGGCCGCCCTGCCCTTGCCGGCGATGACCAGGGCCATCTTGCGGCTGGCCTCGTCGATCATCTCGTCGCCGAGCATCGCCGACCCCTTCTTGCCGCCCTCCTCGGAGGTGCACCAGTCGTAGGCGTCCAGGATCAGCTCGGCGTGGTCGTAGTCCTCCTGCGAGGGCGAGAACACCTCGTTCGCCGCGTCGACCTGGCCGGGGTGCAGCACCCACTTGCCGTCGAAGCCGAGCGCCGCCGCGCGGCCGGCCACCTCGCGGTAGGCGTCCACGTCGCGGATCTGCAGGAAGGGGCCGTCGATCGCCTGGAGGTCGTGCGTACGGGCCGCCATCAGGATGCGCATCAGGATGTAGTGGTACGCGTCCGCCGGGTAGCCGGGCGGCTGCTGGCCCACGACCAGGGTCTTCATGTTGATCGACGCCATGAAGTCGGCCGGGCCGAAGATCAGCGTTTCCAGACGCGGCGAGGCTGCGCCGATCTCGTCGATGTTGACGAGGCCCTTGGCGTTCTCGATCTGCGCCTCGATGCCGATCCGCCCGACCTCGAAGCCCATGGTCTTCTCGATCTGGGTCAGCAGCAGGTCCAGCGCGACGACCTGCTGGGCGTCCTGGACCTTCGGCAGCATGATGCAGTCGAGGTTCGGTCCGGCGCCCTCGACGACCGTGATGACGTCGCGGTACGTCCAGTGCGTCGTCCAGTCGTTGACGCGGACGACCCGGGTCTTGCCCGTCCAGTCGCCGTTGTTCAGCGCGTCGACGATGTGGTGGCGGGCGCCCTCCTTGGCGAGCGGCGCGCAGGCGTCCTCCAGGTCCAGGAACACCTGGTCGGCCGGGAGGCCCTGGGCCTTCTCCAGGAACCGGGGGTTGCTTCCCGGTACCGCGAGACAGGAACGGCGCGGGCGCAGTCGGTTGACGGCAGTCATGCGGGGACCTCCAGAGGGTCGAGCTTGTTCGCTTTCCGGATCTCGTCGACGATACGGCCGATGATCTCCGTGATTCCGAAGTCCTTCGGGGTGAACACGGCGGCGACACCTGCCCCGATCAGGGCCTCGGCGTCGGCCGGGGGAATGATGCCGCCGGCGATGACCGGGATGTCGCCGGCCCCGGTGCGGCGCAGCCGGGTCAGCACGTCCGGCACCAGCTCGGCGTGCGAGCCGGACAGGATGGACAGGCCGACGCAGTGCACGTCCTCGGCGACGGCGGCAGACACGATCTGTTCGGGCGTCAGGCGGATGCCCTGGTAGACGACCTCGAAGCCGGCGTCCCTGGCCCGCACCGCGATCTGCTCGGCGCCGTTGGAGTGCCCGTCCAGGCCCGGCTTGCCGACCAGCAGCCGCAGCCGCCCGACACCCAGGTCCTCGGCGGTCCGCGCGGCCTTCTCCCGTACGAGGGCGAGCGGCGAGCCCTCCTCGGCGGTCACCGCGACCGGGGCGGACGACACCCCGGTCGGCGCCCGGAACTCGCCGAAGACGTCCCGCAGCGCCCAGGACCACTCACCCGTGGTGACCCCGGCGCGGGCGCACTCGACGGTCGCCTCCATCAGGTTCCCGGTGCCGGCGGCGGCCTTCTTCAGCGCGGCCAGCGCCTCGGTGGCGCGGAGCTCGTCGCGGTTGTCGCGCCACTCGTGGAGCGCGGCGACGACCCTGGCCTCGTTCGCCGGGTCGACCGTCATGATCGCCCCGTCGAGGTCGGCGGTGAGCGGGTTGGGCTCGGTCGTCTCGTAGACGTTGACGCCGATGATCTTCTCGTCGCCGGCCTCGATCCGGGCCCGCCGCTCGGCGTGCGAGGAGACCAGCTCGGACTTGAGGTAGCCGGACTCGACGGCCGCCATGGCGCCGCCCATCTGCTCGATCCGGTCCATCTCGGCCAGCGAGTCGGCGACCAGCTCGTCGACCTTGGCCTCGATGACGTGCGAACCGGCGAAGATGTCCTCGTACTCCAGCAGATCGCTCTCGTGCGCCAGGACCTGCTGGATGCGCAGCGACCACTGCTGGTCCCAGGGCCGGGGGAGCCCCAGCGCCTCGTTCCAGGCGGGCAGCTGGACCGCGCGGGCGCGGGCGTCCTTGGAGAGGGTCACGGCCAGCATTTCGAGCACGATGCGCTGGACGTTGTTCTCCGGCTGCGCCTCGGTCAGGCCCAGCGAGTTGACCTGGACGCCGTATCGGAACCGGCGCTGCTTGGCGTCGGTGATGCCGTAGCGCTCCCGGGTGACCCGGTCCCAGATGCGGCCGAAGGCGCGCATCTTGCACATCTCCTCGATGAAGCGGACGCCCGCGTTCACGAAGAACGAGATCCGTGCGACGACGGCCCCGAACTTCTCCTCGGGCACCTGCCCGGAGGCGCGCACCGCGTCGAGGACCGCGACGGCCGTCGACATCGCGTACGCGATCTCCTGGACGGGGGTGGCCCCCGCCTCCTGGAGGTGGTAGCTGCAGATGTTGATCGGGTTCCACTTGGGGATGCGGTTGACCGTGTACGTGATCATGTCGGTGGTCAGCCGCAGCGAGGGCCCGGGCGGGAAGACGTGGGTCCCCCGCGACAGGTACTCCTTGACGATGTCGTTCTGCGTGGTGCCCTGCAGCTTGCCCGGATCGGCGCCCTGCTCCTCTGCGACGACCTGGTAGAGCGCCAGCAGCCACATGGCGGTGGCGTTGATCGTCATCGAGGTGTTCATCTGCTCCAGGGGGATGTCCTGGAACAGCCGGCGCATGTCACCGAGGTGCGACACGGGCACACCGACACGGCCGACCTCGCCGCGGGCCAGGATGTGGTCGGGGTCGTACCCCGTCTGGGTCGGCAGGTCGAAGGCGACCGACAGACCCGTCTGGCCCTTGGCGAGGTTGCGCCGGTACAGCTCGTTGGACGCCTCGGCCGTGGAGTGGCCCGCGTACGTCCGCATGAGCCAGGGGCGGTCCTTCTGACGTTCGGTCATGGCCGGACCTCAGACGTTCCTGAAGCGGTTGATGGCGTCCAGGTGCGTGGCGCGCATCTCCTCGTCGCGCACGCCCATGCCCTCGCGCGGGGCCAGTGCCAGGACGCCGACCTTGCCCTGGTGGGCGTTGCGGTGCACGTCGTGGGCGGCCTGGCCGGTCTCCTCCAGCGAGTAGACCTTGGAGAGCGTCGGGTGGATCTTGCCCTTGGCGATCAGGCGGTTGGCCTCCCACGCCTCGCGGTAGTTGGCGAAGTGGGAGCCGATGATGCGCTTGAGCGACATCCACAGGTAGCGGTTGTCGTACTCGTGGTTGTAGCCCGAGGTCGAGGCGCAGGTGACGATCGTGCCGCCCTTGCGGGTCACGTAGACACTCGCGCCGAACGTCTCGCGGCCCGGGTGCTCGAAGACGATGTCCACGTCCTCGCCACCGGTCAGCTCACGGATGCGCTTGCCGAACCGCTTCCACTCGCGCGGGTCCTGGTTCTGCTCGTCCTTCCAGAACCTGTAGCCCTCGGCGTTGCGGTCGATGATCGCCTCGGCGCCCATCCTCCGGCAGATCTCCGCCTTCTGCTCGCTGGAGACGACACAGATCGGGTTGGCGCCACCGGCCAGCGCGAACTGCGTGGCGTACGAGCCGAGGCCGCCGCTGGCGCCCCAGATCAGCACGTTGTCGCCCTGCTTCATGCCGGCGCCGTTGCGCGAGACGAGCTGGCGGTACGCGGTGGAGTTGACGAGCCCGGGAGCCGCGGCCTCCTCCCAGCTGAGGTGGCCGGGCTTCGGCATCAGCTGGTTCGACTTGACGAGCGCGACCTCCGCCAGGCCGCCGAAGTTGGTCTCGAAGCCCCAGATGCGCTGCTCCGGGTCGAGCATCGTGTCGTTGTGGCCGTCCGAGGACTCCAGTTCGACCGAGAGGCAGTGCGCGACGACCTCGTCACCGGGCTTCCACGCGTTGACGCCCGGGCCGGTGCGCAGGACGACGCCCGCCAGGTCGGAGCCGATGACGTGGTACGGCAGGTCGTGGCGCTTGGTGAGCTCGCTGACCCGGCCGTAGCGCTCCAGGAAGCCGAAGGTGGAGACCGGCTCGAAGATGGAGGTCCAGACGGAGTTGTAGTTCACCGAGCTGGCCATGACCGCGACCAGGGCCTCGCCCGGACCGAGCTCCGGCACCGGCACGTCCTCCACGTGGAGGGACTTGCGCGGGTCCTTGTCGCGGCTGTCCACCCCGGCGAACATCTCCGCCTCGTCCTTGTGCACGGTGACCGCGCGGTACGACTCGGGGATCGACAGCGCCGCGAAGTCGGCGGCGGTGGGCGCGGCGGAGCCGCCCTTCGCTTCGGTCTGCGACTGGATCGCGTCCAGGATTTCCTTCACGGGTGCCTCCGGGGTGCTGCGTTGAGGGAACGCTGAGGGGTCCCTGCGGGCAGGGGGGACGGGTCTGGAGGTGTGCCGTCGGTTCGGCGGGTGATGCTCGGCTGCTTGCTCGGTGGAGCAGAAGGGTTGCCTGGTGACGCAGGCGTCCGGGCGCGCAGGCACGTGGCTTGCGGGGACAGCCGGCGTACGTGAGATCCCAGCACGCCGGCCGCCCGGACGCCTTCAACGTATGGCACTGCGTGACAGCTGACAAGGCACTCGGTGCCAGTAATTTCCCTCAATTGTCAGTCGACTGCTACGCATGAGCAACACGGGCAGCGGTATGGGCCGAATTGCCCGCGGATGCCCGCTCAGGAGGGGGTGGGGCGGTAGAGGTACGGGGTCGTGGTGGTCAGGGCCGTGAAGCCGAGGCGCTCCAGGATCGGGCGGCTGTCCTCGGTGGCGTCGACCTGGAGGTACGAGTAACCCCGCTCCGCCGCCACGCCCGCCCGGAACGCCACCAGCGCCCGGTAGACGCCCCGCCCGCGCCACGCGGGGTCCGTGCCGCCGCCCCACAGCCCCGCGAAGCCCGTGCCCGGGTACAGCTCCATCCGGGCCGAGCTGACCGGCTCGTCGCCCGCCATGGCCATCAGCGCCACGAAGTGCTCCGGGTCCTCCCGCAACCGGGCCAGAACCTGTCGCCGCAGCCGTGACCCGTCCGTGCCGAACGCCCGCTCATGAGCGCGCGCCATCAGCTCCGCGCCCGCCTCGTCCCGCACTTCCTCCAGCCGGACGCCCTCCGGCAGCCGTACCTCCGTCGCCAGCTCCGCCACCCGCGCCACGAGCAGCGTCTCCGGCACCTCGGCCTCGAAGCCGGCCGCCAGCAGCCGCGCGCCCAGGTCGGCGGGCCGGTCGTGCCCGTACAGCTTCCACTCGAACTCGTCGCAGCCCAGCAGCTCGCTGTGGGTCACCTGGGCGGCGATCGCCGCGTCGGCGCGGGCGGCGTCCAGGTCCGGCGAGGACCACACCACCCCGTTCCAGTCGTGCGCGGCGCCCACCTGCCGTACGACGTCACCCACGCGCTCGGCGCGGCCGCCCGGGCCGTCGGGGCGGGCCTTTTCGCGCATCACCCGGTCGAAGACGGCGAGGAGGCGGGCGCGCTCGGATGTCACATGATCGTTCATGCGCACACCCCAGCACCGGGGGCCCACCTCGGCAACAGGGTTTCCCTGGGACGCTCAGCGCTCCTTGAGGGCCTGCTGGATCGTCCGCATCACTTCGTCCAGCGGGGCGTCCGTGCGCGCCACCGCGACCAGCACCTCGCCCTGGGTCTCCACCGAGGCGGCCGGCGGCTTCGCCGGCTCCGCCCCGGCCGTGCGGCCCGCGCCGATCCCGGTGCCGAACGTGTCGCGCACGATGGCGAAGGCCTGGTCGAGCTGCGCCTCCACATCACCCTGCCCGTCCGCCCGCAGCCAGCGGCGCAGCACATGGTTGTGCGCGGTGACGACGGCGGACGCGGCGACCTCGGCCAGCAGCGGGTCGTCGTTGCCGGGGTGGTGGTCGCGCTCGTCGAAGTGGCCCAGCAGGTAACGTGTGAACAGCCGCTCGTAACGGGCTACCGACGCGATCTCCGCCTGCCGCAGGGTGGGCACCTCGCGGGTCAGCTTGTAACGGGCCACGGAGACCGCGGGCTTGGCCGCGTACATCCGCATGACTTCCTTGATGCCCCTGCACACCGTGTCGAGCGGGTGCTCGTGCGCGGGAGCCGCGTTGAGGACCGCCTCGGCCCGTACGAGGGTGTCGTCGTGGTCCGGGAAGATCGCCTCTTCCTTGGAGCGGAAGTGCCGGAAGAACGTCCGCCGGGCCACGCCCGCGGCACCGGCGATCTCGTCGACCGTGGTGGCCTCGTACCCCTTCGTCGCGAAGAGCTCCATCGCCGCGGCGGCCAGCTCGCGGCGCATTTTGAGCCGCTGGGCCGCGGCTCGGGTGCCTGCGGCACTTTCCGGAACGTCGGGCGCGGCGGACACACGGGAGGACCTGGCGGGCTGGGACATGGTGTGAACGTACTGCATCCGTGCGGGAGCGCGCGCCTGCGGGGGCGGACCGCCCGGCGGACCGAGCAGCCCGCCCCAGCCGGCCCCGGCGTCAGCGCCGGGCATATTCGCGGAAGCCGCGCCCCGTCTTGCGGCCGAGGCAGCCCGCGGCCACCAGGTGCTCCAGGAGCGGGGCGGGCGCCAGGCCCGGGTCGCGGAACTCGCTGTGCAGCACCTTCTCGATGGCCAGCGAGACATCGAGGCCGACGACGTCCAGCAGCTCGAACGGGCCCATCGGGTAGCCGCCGCCCAGCTTCATCGCGGCGTCGATGTCGTCGAGCGACGCGTAGTGCTCCTCGACCATCTTGATCGCGTTGTTGAGGTACGGGAACAGCAGCGCGTTCACGATGAACCCGGCCCGGTCCCCGCAGTCCACCGGGTGCTTGCGCACCTTGAGGCACACCTCGTGGACCGTGGCGTGCACGTCGTCCGCGGTGAGGACGGTACGGACGACCTCGACGAGCTTCATCGCGGGCGCCGGGTTGAAGAAGTGCATCCCGATGACGTCCTCGGGCCGCCCGGTGGCGCGGGCGATCGCCACGACGGGCAGCGAGGAGGTGGTCGTGGCCAGCACCGCGCCCGGCCGGCACACCTTGTCGAGCGAGGCGAACAGCTGCTGCTTGACCGCCAGGTCCTCGGCGACCGCCTCCACGGCCAGGTCCACCTCGGCGAACGCGTCCAGTGAGGCCGCGGCGGTGATCCGGGCCAGCGTCTCGTCCCGGGCCTGCTCGGTCAGCCGCCCCTTGGTGACCGACCGGTCCAGCGACTTGGCGATCCTGGCCTTGGCGAGGTCCGCCTTCTCCTGGCCGCGCGCGGCGAGCACCACGTCGTAACCCGCCTTGGCGAAGACCTCCGCGATGCCCGAGGCCATCGTCCCGGAGCCCGCGACGCCCACCGACCGCACGGTGCGCCCGGCGGCCTCCTCGCCGCGCGGGGCCGGCGTCAGCGCGTCCGGCACCACGGTCTGGCTGCCCGGACCGGCGTACGTGTAGAAGCCGCGGCCCGCCTTGCGGCCGGTCAGTCCGGCGGCGGCGAGCTGGCCGAGGACGGGGGCGGGGGCGTGCAGACGGTCGTGCGAGGAGGAGTACATCGCCTCCAGGACGGTACGGGCCGTGTCGATGCCGATCAGGTCCAGCAGGGCCAGCGGCCCCATCGGGAGCCCGCAGCCCAGCTTCATCGCCGCGTCGATGTCCTCGCGGGTGGCGTAGTTCGCCTCGTACATCGCGGCGGCCTGGTTGAGGTAGCCGAACAGCAGGCCGTCGGCGACGAACCCGGGCCGGTCGCCGATGGCCACCGGCTCCTTGCCCAGCAGGCGGGCCAGCTCGGTGACCGCCTCGACGGCGGGCGGGGCCGTCAGCACCGAGGAGACCACCTCGACGAGCTTCATCGCCGGCGCCGGGTTGAAGAAGTGCAGGCCGAGCACCCGCTCCGGGTGCTGCGACTCGGCGGCCAGCCGGGTCACCGACAGGGCGTTGGTGCCGGTCGCGAGGATGGTGGTGGGGGAGACGATCGCGTCGAGCTCCCGGAATACCTGCTGCTTGATCTCGTAGGACTCCGGCACCACCTCGATGACCAGCTCCGCGTCGGCGGCCGCCTGGAGGTCGGAGAAGGTGCGGAACCGGGCGAGGGCGTCACGCCGCTCCTCCTCGGTGATCCGCCCGCGCTCCACGGCGCGGGCGGTGGACGCCTCCAGGGAGGCGACGGCCTGGCGGGCGGCGGCTTCGTCGACGTCGATGCCGATGACCTCGCGGCCGGACCGGGTCAGGACCTCGGCGATACCGGTGCCCATCGTGCCGAGGCCGACGACGGCAATGGTGGAGAGAGGGATGTCCATCACGGGACTCCAGGGATGAGTGACGACTGAGGGACGCACGGGGCGCGCGAGGCGCACGGCGTGCGGGAGTTGCCTGTCGTGGTGCTCGACCACCGGGCGTGATCCACGCACGGGAGGGAAAGGGAGCGACGGACTCTGTCCCGGAGCCACGTCTCGTACAGCTGCCGAACCGACAACACTCCGGGTGGCTGCGTCACCAGGCCACCGGAGCCGACGGGAGAATGTCCCGCTCACCTGAGCTTAACCGGCGGGTAACGAGCGCGCCAGCCCTGCCCAGTTGTGGCACGGGCCACATTTCCTGGCCCCGTGGATACGCACCGTGTCCGCCGGTACGCTGACAGTCATGGACGACGAGGAGTTGCGCTCGCTGACGCACCGACTGGCCGACGAGGCGGGGGAGTCCGCGGCCTATCGCGCCCTGCTCGCCACCGAGGACGACGAGGAACTGGCCCGGGTCCTGGTCGAGCACGAACGCCCGCTCTGGGCCCGCGAGATCGCCGCGTTCCGCCTGGGCTGCGCCGGGGACCGCCGCGCCTTCGAACCCCTGGTGCTCCTCCTCAACCACCGCGACCCCGAACGCTGCGTCAGCGCCGCCCACGCCCTGACCCGCCTCGCCGACCCCCGCACCCCCCGGGCCGCCGCCGCCCTCGCCACCAACCCCCTGCGCACGGCCTACGCCCTCCACCCGGTCCGTCTGCTCACCACCCTGCGCGCCCCGGAGACCGTACCCGCGCTGGTCACCACCCTGTCCCGGCTCCTCGGCCCGGACGAACCGCACTGGCGGGTCGCCCTGGCCTGCGTGGAGGGCCTGGGGTCCCTGGGGGACGCCGCCGCCCGCCCGGTCCTGCAGGCCGCGCTGCCCCGGCCCCGGCTGGCGGACGCGGCACGGGAGGCGCTCAGCCGGCTGGGGGAGGGGTGAGCGGGCGGAGCGGCTGTTCACGTCCGAACCCGGCCCGGTGGTCCGCGCTGTGCGCCAGCCGGTGGGCGAGGGCGGCGCCATGGGCGCGCCGGCCATGGCGCCCGTCGCCGGTATCCCCGTCGCGATGACGGCGGACATCCCCGTCATCCAAGTCATGAGCACGTCGATCGCAGCGCGCATCGCGTACTCGTACGGCTACGAGCCAAGGACCCCGAGGAGCAGGACTTCATCCAGCGCCTGGTACAGCGGTCCTTCATGGCTCAGGCGGCAAGGCAGGGCCGCTGCGTAACACCGCGCGGGCGGCGGAGGCGCTCAAGGGCCGGGTGGACTGGTCGAGCAAGCTCCGCCAGGACCACCGACTCGTGGCCGCGCTGGAGAAGTTGCTGCAGCAGATGGGTCCCGCCGGCGCGCGGGTGCCAGTCACGAACGTCGCCAAGGTCGTGCCGTTCGTGGGTGTCCTCGTCGGTGCCGGGATGAACTCCGCGGTCCTGGGTGGGGTGGCCCCCGAGGCGCAGCGGTACGGCCAGACCCGGTTCCTGTGCGAGAAGTACGGGCTGCCGCTGCCGGTCGCACGGGCGACCGCCCGGAGGACGACCCTCAGCCAGACGCCATGCAGGTGACGGGCTGGGTGGGGTTCACCCCTGAGCCACGAACCCCACGAAGCGGGACCAGCTGCCGACCTGCACGGTGAAGGGCGACTGCGCGGCGTTCTTGGAGTCCCGTACGTGGACAGTGGTGACCGAAGCCGCGACCTCCACGCAGTCGCCCCCGTTGGTCCCACTGTGGCTGCTCTTGAACCACGTCAGTTCGCGGGGGGTACTGCCGCGTAGTTGCTTACGCATCTCTTCCTGCCAGTTGCTCGATGAGGCGGGCAGACTCCTCCGTGTTGGAAGCCTGCGACCGCAGCATTCCATACTGCAGCCAGAACTCGCTGACCTCGTTGCGGTCGGAGCGGATGTTGACGATGCCCTGAGCTTCGATGGAAACGAACTGGCGGCGTTCAACGGTCTCCAGCAGCACCATTTGGCCGTTTACCCCGCTGTGTGCCGCTCGCATGGTCGGCATCACCTGGATATCCACGTTTCGCATGCGCGTGCAGTCCCGGAGTCGCGCCAGCTGTTCGGCCATGACGGCACCACCGCCCACCATGCGATGCAGCGCTCCCTCTTCGAGGATGAACGAGAAGACGACGCAGGGGTTTTTGCGGGTCAGGAGTGATTGCCGAGCAAGCCGTGCGGTGACGTGCTGTTCAATGGCGTCCTCTTCGAGGGGAGGGAAGTGCGCTTCGAGCAGAGCGCGTGCGTATGCCTCCGTCTGCAACAACCCGGGCACCAGCATCGGGTCGTACGAGAAGCGGCTCACCGCTTCGGCCTCCAACAGGGCGAAGTCGCGGAAGAACTCCGGCAACTTCGCCCGGTCCACGTCCTCCTGCAACACCCGCAGCGCCCCGCACGCGTCCAGCACCCGTTCCGCGGCCTCGGTGAAAGCTGCCTTGGCTGGTCGGCGGCCCTGTTCCACGGAAGCGACCTGCTCCAGGGAGTAGCCGATCGCGTCGGCGAGCGCCTGCTGGGTGAGTCCCGACCGTTCGCGGAAGAGGCGGAGCAGCTTGCCGTACGCGCTCCACGCGGCGGGGCGCTCCTTCCCGTCGGCACCGTTGCCGGCGCGCTCACGCCGGCCGGGCGGCGCGCATGCGGTTTCGTTCGCTCTGCTCATCACGTCTCCTGCCCGCAGCAGTCATTCTCCTACTGCCTGCCAACGAGCCATAGGGGGTGTGGAACGCGGGTGGGACCCGTACAACTGCCGTACCGGAGACCGGGTACCACCCGACAGCCTGGGCCGTGCCGTACTCGGGGCGAGACGGTGGCGAGATGCAGCCATCACACGCAACCACCGACTGGCGGCCAACGCCATCACCCACGGACGGGTCGCCGGGAGGGACTTCCGCCTCACCCTGCAACGCCACCGGGACCGCATCCGCGTCGAGGTCACCGACGCGCGCCCCGAATGCGGGCCGCCGACGGTTCTGCCGGAGGGTCCCGCCCCGCTCACGGCGGATTCCGGCAGAGGGCTCCTCCTCGTCGCGGCGTACGCCGAGGCCTGGGGCTGCGAGAGCCGGGACGTCTGCACCAAGACCGTCTGGGCGGAGATCTCCTGCCCGGACGCGTGACGCGCCCGGTCCGGACCGCACAGCCACACCCAGGTAGCCACGCCAGGAGCGCCGGCGGTTCCGGAAGGCGGAGGCGGGACCGCACACCCTGGGGGTTGCAGTCCGGCTGACACCTCTTGCGCCGGCGGGGGAACAGTACGAGCCGGCGCCGGCCCAGAGCCGGAGCCGACCTTCCTCCTCACGTTCGCCCCAGGCCGCGGCCCGCCGCTCCGCCCGTCCCGACGATGCGAAGGCAGAAGCGGCAGAATGGCTGCCGTGAACGCAAACGACGTGGATCTGGCCGAAGTCCTCGGCACTCGGGAGACGCCTTCCCTGGAGTTCAAGAGCACTGCCAAGCGGCAGGGCAAGCGCGGGGACGCCATCGGCAACGCCGTCTGCGCGATGGCCAATGACCTCTGCGGTGCCGGTGGCGGGGACATCCTGGTCGGAGTGGACGACGAGGGCAGAGCGCTTGACGGCGTCGACGTCAGTGACACAGCGCTGCTGGCGCTCACCGATCTCCGCGACGACGGGCGCATCCTCGACCGCCCCTCCTTCGTCGTGCATCCGGCCGTCTACCAGGGCAAGCCAATCGTTCGCATTCACGTCAATGCGTCCGACACCACGCCCGTGCGGTTCGAGGGCGTGGACCTCGACGCGCCGATCGCGGATGACCAAGAACTACGACAGAACCTCGTCGATGTCTCCGAGCGGCTCGAACCGCTCCTCCGCAGCAATCTGCGGACGCGGCTGGTGGAAGACGGCTTCCGGGAATCCCGGCAGCCGGACTACCCGCTGGAGGCTCTGCGCGAGATCTGCATGAACGCGTTGATGCACCGCAACTACGAGACGTCCTACGCGCCCACGCGCATCGTGTGGTTCGACGACCGCATCGAGGTCACCAACCCCGGCGGCCCCTTCGGGCAGGTTCGGGAGGACAACTTCGACCGGGTGACCGACTACCGCAATCCGTCGCTGGCCGCCGCCCTCAAGGGGCTCGGTTATGTGAACCGATTCGGCCGGGGGATCGGTCGGGTGCACCGGTCCCTGGAGAGCAACGGGAACCCGCCTGCCGAATTCCAGATCGACGATGTCTCCTGGGCCGTTATCATCCGAAGGGCCGCCGCATGACGTCCATTGCTCTGTTCAACAACAAGGGCGGGGTGGGCAAGACCACCCTCGCCTACCACCTGGCCCACATGATCAGGCGGCTCGGCCTGAGCGTGCTGGCCGTGGACCTCGATCCGCAGGCCAACCTCACCTCGATGTGTCTGGAGGAGACAGAGATCGAGGAGCTGTGGGAGAACCCTTCCGAGCTCATCGATCAGGGTGCCGCGGCGCAGGGCCTGCCGGGGACAGGACGAGTTCGCAGTGGACAGACAATCGCCGACGCGGTGCGGCCCATTCTCGAGGGCACCGGCGATATTGCAGAGATCGAGCCCGCCCAGTTGCAGCCCGGTCTGTGGCTCCTGCCGGGAAGCCTGGACCTCAGCCGGTTCGAGGACAAGTTGTCCAACGAGTGGTCTCGGGCCTACGCCGGAGACGTCGCGGCCATCCGTACGTCCACCGCCTTCCACCGCATCATCGAGCAGGCGGCCCGGGCGGTGGAGGCGGATGTGGTTCTCATCGACGTCGGACCCAACCTCGGAGCGATCAACCGGGCCGCACTGATCTCCGCCGACACCGTGTTGATGCCCCTCGCCGCAGACCTCTTCTCACTCAAGGGCCTCAGTAACCTCGGCCCCACCCTGCGCGAATGGCGCCGGGACTGGCAGAGCTTGGTACTGCCGAGGGTTCCGTCCGGCATCTCGGCGCCGAAAGCCGCCATGCGCCCACTCGGCTACGTCATTATGCAGCCGGAAATGCGCCTAGACCGGCCTGTCAAGGCGTACGGCCGATGGCTCGAACGGATCCCCTGGGTCTACACCTCCAAGGTCCTGGACGAAGCCACGCCTTCGGCGATCGACGATCAGCATCGCATTGCCACGCTGAGGAACTATCGCAGTCTTATGCCACTGGCCCACGATGCGCGCAAGCCCATGTTCGACCTCAGGCCGGCCGACGGCGCCCTGGGGAGCACACAGCAGTATGTGAAGACCTGCTACAAGGAGTTCCGCGCGCTCGCGGAGGCCGTGCTCACACGCATCGATATCCGCTCCGACGAGGCGGCGTCCTGAGCGGGACGCGCCCATGTGCTAGGCATGACGCCATGCATGCCCCGGCCCCCGTGCCCGACATGGACCTCACCGACGCGCAGTGGCGACTTCTTGCCCAGTTGGCTGCCGCCGCGCTGCCCGACCCCGGCAGTGGCGGCCGGCAGCACGCAGGGGCCGCGGTGGCACGCGGTCTCGATCCGGATCAGGTGCGCGTCGATGTGCCGGTCCTGGCATGGTTGCGGCTGCTGGAGCAACGGGACGACTGGCTGCTGGTCACGGATCTCGGAGCAGCGGTTCACTACCGCCGTACGGCCGAGGCGTCCGAGTCGAGGTTGAGTGACGTAGCCCGCTTCACCGAGTCCGGCGAAGCGGCGGCACCGCACTTCGCCCGGACCGTTCGTAGACTCGCCCAGGGGTCCATCTCGCTTGCCGAGGCACTTGGGCGAGCGTCGCGCCCGGCGTGAGCCCTTGACGTCAGACGACGTTCCCCTCTGTGAAGAGCCCTCCCACAGGCCGGTGCCGGGGCTTGCGGGCGGAGACCGATGCGAGCGTCACCCCTTCCGCTGCAAGCTCGGCGCCCGTGATGACCTCGCCCGCGAGGATCTCTGTGAGCAGGGCGCTCTGCGCGTGGGCCAGATCCGTGAGACGGCGCAGGACACAGAGCAGCTCGATCAGTTCCGTCGTCCACTCCGGGGGCCAGCTCTCGACGTGGATGTCGTCCAGAGGGCTCGTCTTCTTGCTCGTCGGCTTTGCCTTGCGGTAGCCGAACCATTTGTTCAGGATCCGCATTCCGCCCACGTGATAGGCCCAGACGGCCTCCGGCACCGGTGCGAAGGTGCCTTCACCCACGTGCAGGGTCTCGGTCTCGGGGTCGTAGGACATCGCGTTCGGGACGGTGCCGCCGATGTGGGTCAGGTAGCGGACCTGCCGCTCGTCGCCGGACGGGAACCCGACGTCGCCGACGGGGCGGCCGGCCCGGGTGTCGGCGAAGCGTTCGCTGTACGTCGACGCCCAGAGGATTTCGGCGCCCAGAGCCGTAGCCCTGTTCCACAGTTCCGCGTCACGGGTCAGTGGCAGGCGTACGCCGGGTGTGAGCAGGTCCTCCGCGAAGCGTTCGGTGAAGGCGCTGTGGCCGGTGACGGCGGCGGTGTAGGCGGCGAGGTCCGACACGGTCACCGGCTCGCCGCCAAGGGCCCGTGTGAGGTAAGGCAGAAGCCCTGCCGGGGTATTGGGCGATCCATCGGGGTGCAGGATCGGCATGACACGGCCGCCACGGCCGTTGAAGTGGTGCGTATCGGGTAAGAGGTGCGTGGCCACGACGGCCGGGCCGGAGTCGATCGCGTGCGAGGACTGGTGGTTCAGAAAGATCTGGCCGTTGTGGGTCGCAGCCCACAGATCGGGGCGAGGCCGATCGAGGACGCGGTTGTCCGCGATCAGCCACTGCCTGTCGAAACTGCGCAGCGCGATGCGCACCGTCTCGGGACGGCTGCGTGTCTCCTCGCCGATCGGGCCGGGGTGCGCGGTGCGACCGGGGAGCGGCTCCCTCCTCTCGCCGAGCTTGCGGTCCGGCGTCTCTTTGAACAGCTCGGACTTTATCTCCGGGTCGGGTTCACGGACCAGCGTCACCCACCGGCGGCGCAAGGTCTCCTTCGACGGGCTGCTGACCCAGGACCGGTTCGCCTTGACAGCGGGGCTGCCCCACGGGAAGAGGTCGTCCAGAGCGGGGAACTCCCCCCAGCCCGATTGCGTAACCGGTGTAAAGGGGCGGTGCCCCGCCAGATGGGTGTCCTTCCAGCCGTCGTCGTCCAGACGGATGTCGCGCAGCCGGCGGAACTTCTCGTCACGACTGCCTGATACGGAGCGGTAGTGCACGCGGGCCGCGTGATCTGCGCGGCGTTCCCCTTGGGCTTTGCGGACGAAGACGCAGATGGCCAGGGGCTGGGCGACACCGGGGAAGGGACGAGTGGATACCTCGGCCCGCTGGCCCTCCGGGGAGAGGTTGATGATCCATCCCTAGTCGCACGTGCTCCGCAGGTACTGCCGCATGCCCCGCCCGCCGGGACCCGTCACCCAGCCGGATGGGGTGATGAAGCAGACGACGCCGTGCCGTTCGTCGTCGTGCGCGTCGAATACCTTCCAGGTGGCCCAGCGCCAGAAGTAGATGTACATGTTTTTGAGGACGTGCTCATAACGGCCGTTGCCGGCGAGCCTGAAGTCGTCGAGCAGGGGTGATGCGCGGCTGCCGTTTCGTTTCTCGACCCAGCCGCCGCGGCTCTCCGCCTTGTCGTCGTACGGCGGGTTTCCGATCACGACGTTCACCGGGATGTTCGCCTTGACATGATTGGCCCGCCGACGGGATGCGGACAGCGCGTCGTACACGTGCAGTTGCTCGTCCTCGACGAAGGGATTGTCGAGGGTGTCGGTGACGAAGAGGTTGAGCCCGCCCTCGGGCACCGGCGTCCTGTGACGCTTCAGCAAGTCCGAAGTCCGGAGCTCGGCCACGGCGAAGGGGCCCATCTGCAGCTCGAAACCGTAGAGGCGTGCAGCGAGCCGGGCGATGGCGTCGGGGGCCATCGCGGGGCCGAAGCGGTCGGCCGCCTGCTCCGCCACCCGCTCGATGACTGTGTGCAAGTAGGTGCCCGTGCCCATGGCCGGGTCCACGATGCGTACGTCGTCCTCACCGAAGCCGGTCTGCTGTCCGAGGCGGGTGCGCAGCACGTCGTCGGTGAGGCGGACCATCTCCTCCACGATCTCGTGCGGGGTGTAGTAGGAGCCGCTCTTCTGGCGCAGCGCCTGGTCGTACACAGTCAGGAAGTTTTCGTACAGGTGGAGGTACGCGTCCCGGTTGCCGGCCCGGATGGCGGGCCAGTCCACACCGGTAATCGTGCGTTGCAGCAGTTCGAGTGTCACCCGGAAGCGGTCGTTGACGTTGTCCGTGAGCAGCTGCAAGGCCCTGCCCATGAGGGCGTGGTCGGCGTCCAGGCGGCGGCCGATGTCATGGAGGCCGACGTCCGGCACGAGGACGTCTTCGGAGCGGGCGAGGAGGAGCGCGAAGGTCACGGCCTGGGCGTAACCGTCCGCGAACGTGGCGTCGTCGGCGGTGGGGAACAGTAGTCTGCGCCACTCGTTCTTGAGGCCGGTGAAGGGCCTCGCTCGCGGGTCGTCGTCCGCGGCGGACGACTTCCCTTCGGCGGCCAGTTGTTCCACCACGGTGGACCGCAGGAGCCTGCACAGAGGAGCGACGTGCTGAACCAGCCGGGAGACATTGGAGATCGCGGGAGGTTTCCAGTTCAGAAACACCCTGAGCAGAGCATCGAAGGCCGCCGGATCGGCCGGGGCCAACGCCGATCCCGCACTCTTCAGGAAACCACTGAACCAGACCGTCTCTCCGACCTGCTGTCCATCGCGGAACAGCCGCCACTCGGTTCCGTTGGAGTAGAGGACGTTGGGGAGATTCCGGAGCTTCTCCCACTGCTCCGTGTTGGCTTTGCCGAAGGTGCTGGGGTCTACGGAAAGGCCGGGCCGCTTGAGCTCGATATAGCCCGTCAGCTCACCCCCGGCCCGCACCGCGTAGTCCGGCCGGACGCCCAGGTCCGGGAGCGAGTATTCGTCGTGCCAGCTCACCTCGTGCTGGTGATGCCGCTCACCGACTACCTTGAGCAGGGCTTCGAGTGGACCTCGTATCGAGGCTTCGGCACTGCCGCCGCCGGAAAGCTTGATCTTGGCCGCCCGACCGAACTCTGCAACGGCAGAAACAAGCCAGCCGTACAGACCCTCTGACATATGCCCCCCACGGGTCGAGCCAGACGACGTGATCCCGTAACGCATGGTCAGGTACAGGCGACAGGCTGTCAACGGGGCGGTTTACCTTCGCCGAACTCCACGGGGCAAACACCTGCTGTTCTGTGCACACGCCGCCAGAGCGCTGCTCACCGCCTATACCAAGACGCTCGCCCGGCTCGCGTGGAGCGCGCGTACGTACCGCACCTCCGGCACCGCGACGCCGTCCACGTCGAAGGGCTCCTCGGCCCCGTCCGCGTGGAAGCCCGCGCGCTCGTAGAAGCGGCGGGCCGGGGCGTTGTCCCTCAGCACCCACAGGGCGAGGTCCGGGTGCCCGGCCGCGGTGGCGCGTGTGAGTACCTCGGCCATCAGGGCGCGGCCCACGCCGGTCCCGGTCTGTTCCGGGAGGACGTAGATCGCGTACAGCTCGCCGCGTTCGAGGCGGCGTCCCTCCTCGCGGTACGGGCCGAGGGCGGCCCAGCCGATGACGCCGAGGTCCGGTCGCTCGGCGACCACGTTGACGACACCGCTCGGCGAGGCCAGGTACCGGCGTTGGAGCTGCGCGTTCTCGGCGATGTCCATCGCGTCCAGGTGGGTCTGCGGCATCAGCCCCGCATAGGCGCTCTGCCAGCCGCGTACCCGGACCGTCGCGACGGCTTCGCAGTCGGCGAGCGTCATGTCGCGGATCCATGGGGCGGGGGCGTGCGCGGGAGCCGGCCGATTCATCACCCGGCCATCCTCGCGCACGCCCCCAGGAGAGGCACTGTCTTTTTTCAGCCCCGGAACCCCAGCAGTCCGTGCAGCACGCTGCCCCGGTCGCTGTCCGGACGCGCCGCCGGGCGGGCCGACTTGGCGGTCTCCGGCTTCGGGTCGGGGGTCTTCGCGCAGACCGCGTCCGCCTCGCCGCGGCCGGCGCGGGGGAGGGTGCCATCGGCGAGGTAGTCCGTCAGGTAGCGGTCCAGGCAGGCGTTGCCGCTCAGGGTGACGCCGTGGTTGCCGCCGCCCTGCTCGACGACCAGGCGGGAGCCGCGCAGCTTGCGGTGCAGGGTGACGCCGCCCTCGTACGGGGTGGCCGCGTCGTCCGTCGCCTGGAACAGGAGCGCCGGGGGCAGGGCGTGGTTGGAGACCCGGACCGGGTTCAGCGGCTCCACCGGCCAGTCGGCGCACGGGGCGTTGTACCAGGTGTTGCCCCAGGCCATGAACGGCGCCTTCGCGTGCACCCGCCAGGTGTCGTTGCGCCAGGTGTTCCAGTCGCGCGGCCAGTCGGCGTCCCGGCACTGGACGGCCGTGTAGACCGAGTAGCCGTTGTCGCCGTCCGCGTCCACCGCGCCGAACCGTTCGAACGCCGCGACGAGCGGCTTCTCGTCCTTGTCGTTGACGTAGGCGGCGAACGCCTCGGCCAGCACCGGCCAGTAGCCGTTGTAGTAGCCGCCCGGCAGGAACGTGTCGTCCAGCTCGCCCGCGCCGACCTTCTTGCCCGCCGGACGCTTCTTCACCGCGTCCCGCATCCGGTACCAGGCGGCCTCGACCTTCGCCGGGTCGCCGCCCAGGCGGTAGGTGGCGTCGTACTTGGCGACCCAGGCGGCGAACGCCTTGTGCCGGGTGTCGAACGCGTAGTCCTGGGTGATGTTGTCCTCGTACCAGACGCCCTCGGGGTCCACGTTCGAGTCGAGCACCAGACGCCGGACGCGGTCCGGGAACAGCTTCGCGTACACCGCGCCGAGGTAGGTGCCGTAGGAGTAGCCGAGGTAGTTGAGCTGCCGGGCACCGGTCGCCCGCCGGATCACGTCCAGGTCCTTGGCCGCGCTCACGGTGTCCATGTACGGGAGCAGGTCCGGGTACTTCTCGCCGCAGGCGGCCGCGAAGTCACGGGCCCGGTCGCGGTTGACCCGCTCGCCCCCGAGGGACTGCGGCACCGGGTCGGGCCGGACCGGGTCGAAGTACCCCGGCAGGCAGTCCAGTGCGGGCCGGCTTTTTCCGACGCCGCGCGGGTCGAACCCGATCACGTCGTACTGCGAGGCGACCGCCTTCGGCAGTGAGGCGGCTACGAAGGCGGCCATCGACAAGCCGCTGCCGCCCGGGCCGCCCGGGTTCACCAGCAGCGGGCCCTGGAAGGTCTTCGAGGTGTGCGGTACCCGCGTCAGGGCCAGGGTGACCTTGCGGCCCGCCGGGTCGTCGTGGTCGAGCGGGGAGCGCACCGTCGCGCACTGGAGGGCCGGGGACGACTTCGTCCCGCAGTCCTTCCAGGCGAGCGAGGTGGCGCGCGGCGCCGCGGTGTCCGCCGCGGCCGGTGCGGCGGTCACCAGACCGGCGACCGTCGCACCGGCGGCGAGCAGCATGACTGAACGGTTCGTCATATGGCCTCCCGTGATGGGGGAAAACGGCTGCGCGGGACGCAGCCCCCGCCGGATGTTCCCCGCATTCGCGGCCGGGAGGACCCGTTGTGGGGAGAGATGACCCGTTTGCGCGTCCGCCCGGGACGCGCCCGTTCAGAGCAGGCTCAGCTGGGTGGGTTCGGAGCCGTCGAGCGGCGGACGCGGCTCGCGCCGGGGGAGCTTGCGGGCGGTCCCGCGGTGCGAGGGCCCGATGCCGTACTCGGCCGCCAGTTCGTGCACGTACCGGGTGATACGCCGCTGGTACCAGGTCGGTGCGTAGGCGCCGTCCGCGTACAGCCGCTCGTAACGCCGTACGAGATGCGGGTGGTGGTGGCCCAGCCACTCCATGAACCACTCGCGGGCGCCGGGGCGCAGATGCAGGACGAGCGGGGTCACCGAGGTCGCGCCGGCGGCGGCGATCGCGCGCACGGTGGCCCGCAGCTGTTCGGGGCTGTCCCCGAGGTGCGGGATCACGGGCGCCATCAGCACCCCGCAGCCGATGCCGGCCTCGCTCAGCCTCCGTACGACGTCGAGCCGGCGCTCCGGCGCGGGCGTGCCCGGCTCCACGGTCCGCCACAGCTCGGCGTCGACGAAGCCCACCGAGACCGAGACGCCGACCTCGGTGACCTCGGCGGCCTGCCGCAGCAGCTCCAGGTCGCGCAGGATCAGCGTGCCCTTCGTCAGGATCGAGAAGGGGTTCGCGTGGTCGCGCAGGACGGTCAGGATGCCGGGCATCAGCCGGTAGCGGCCCTCCGCCCGCTGGTAGCAGTCGACGTTGGTGCCCATCGCGATGTGCGCGCCGTGCCAGCGCGGCGAGGCGATCTCGCGGCGGACCAGCTCGGGGGCGTTGACCTTGACGACGATCTGCGAGTCGAAGCCGAGCCCGGTGTCGAGGTCGAGATAGCTGTGGGTCTTGCGGGCGAAGCAGTAGACGCAGGCGTGCGAGCAGCCCCGGTACGGGTTCACCGTCCATTCGAACGGCATCCGGGAGGCCCCGGGTACCCGGTTCACGATCGAACGGGCCCGGACCTCGTGGAAGGTGATGCCCCGGAATTCAGGGGTGTCGAAGGTCCTGGTCGTCACCGCGTCCGCGGCGAAGAGCGCACCAGCACCGCTTGTGGGGGTGTTGGCGTTGTTCTCGGCCAGATTGTCCCAGCGCATGGACGCCTCCTCGGTAGTTCCCGACCGAGAATAGAACACTTGTTCCCTTGATCGTTTTTTACCCTTCGTCCCGGACCGGATTTTGAGCGGGACACGCGAGGTGATTGGCTCAGCACACCCCGAACAACCGAGTGCTGGAGGAACAGCCATGGCGCAGGTCGAAGCCACGACGGAGCGGATCATCGCGGCGGACGCGGAGGCGGTGTTCGACGCGCTGGCCGACTACAAGGACGTCCGTGGCAAGGTGCTGCCCGCCCACTTCAGCGAGTACGAGGTGCGCGAGGGCGGCGACGGCGAGGGCACCCTCGTCCACTGGAAGCTCCAGGCCACCAGCAAGCGGGTGCGCGACTGCCTCCTCGACGTCACCGAGCCGACAGGGGGCACCTCCCATGCCGCAGGCTATGGGGGAGGCCAGCTCGTCGAGAAGGACCGCAACTCCTCGATGGTCACGACCTGGACCGTCACCCCCGCCGGCGAGGGCCGGTCCAAGGCCGTCGTCACGACCGTCTGGGACGGCGCCGGAGGTATCGGCGGCTTCTTCGAGCGGACCTTCGCGCCCAAGGGCCTCGGCCGCATCTACGACGAGCTGCTGGCCAACCTCGCCGCCGAGGTCGAGAACTGACCCGCCGTCACCACTGTCCGGCCTCACCGTTTCGGGTGGTCTTTGCGGCCGGGCGGTTGTGCGCCGTAGTGCCTCCCACCGGGGGATACGCCCCCTGAGTGCGCCGTCGGCGCTCCCCGTCGCGTTTGCCCTCGCTTGTCGTGCGGTGCGAGAAATGTGCGGCAGCGCAACGAGGGGAGCGGCACGTGGTGGGTGGCATCACACTGTTGGAGGACGAGCCGGGCGGCCCGGGGGACGCCGAGGAGGCGCCCGCGCCCGCGACCGTCCCACCCCCGCCGCCGCCCGCCGCGAAGGAGGCCGCCGCCGGCGAACCGGACGGCGGGATGGAGACGGACCCCCGTCGCATCCGGCTGGTCTTCGTCGGGCTGATGCTCACGCTCCTGCTCGCGGCGCTCGACCAGATGATCGTGGCCACCGCGCTCCCGAAGATCGTCGGCGAGCTGCACGGCCTGGAGAAGATGTCCTGGGCGGTCACCGCCTATCTGCTCGCCTCCACGATCGGCCTGCCGGTCTACGGGAAGCTCGGCGACCTCTTCGGGCGCAAGGGCGTCTTCCAGTTCGCGATCGTCGTCTTCGTCGTCGGCTCGGCGCTGGCCGGCTGGTCGCGCACGATGGACCAGCTGATCGCCTTCCGGGCCCTCCAGGGCGTCGGCGGCGGCGGGCTCATGATCGGCGTGCAGGCGATCATCGCGGACGTGGTCCCGCCCCGCGAGCGCGGCCGGTTCATGGGACTCATCGGCGCCGCCTTCGGCCTCGCCTCGGTGGCCGGGCCGCTGCTCGGCGGCTTCTTCACCGACCACGCCTCCTGGCGCTGGTGCTTCTACATCAACGTGCCGTTCGGCCTGGTCACCCTCGCCGTGATCACCGTCGTCCTCAAGCTGCCCCGGCCCACCGTCCGCCCCCGGCTCGACATCCTCGGCGCCGCCCTCCTCGCCGCCGCCTCCACCTGCCTGGTGCTGCTGACCAGCTGGGGCGGCACGGAGTACGCCTGGGGCTCGGGAACCATCCTGGGGCTGGGCGCGGGCGCTGCCGGAACGACTCTGCTCTTCGTCCTCGTCGAGCGCCGCGCCCCCGAGCCGATCATCCCGCTGCGGCTGTTCCGCGACTCGATCTTCAACGTGACCGCCCTGGTCGGCGCGGTCGTCGGCGTGGCGCTGTTCGGCGCGGCCAGCTATCTGCCGACCTTCCTGCAGATGGTCGACGGCGCCAGCGCCACCGAGTCCGGGCTGCTGATGCTCCCCATGATGGGCGGCATCGTCGGGGCCTCCGTCGTCTCGGGCCAGCTCATCTCCCGCACCGGGCGCTACCGGGTCTACCCGATCGCGGGCAGTGCGATCTCGGCGGTGGGCATGTGGCTGCTGTCCCGGCTGGGGACGGACACCCCGCGCGTCGAATACAGCATCGCGCAGGCGGTCCTCGGGCTCGGCATCGGGCTGATCATGCCGGTGCTGGTCCTCGCCGTGCAGAACTCCGTCCGCCCCGCCGACCTGGGCACCGCCACCAGCGCCAACAACTACTTCCGGCAGATCGGCGGCAGCGTCGGCGCCGCCGTCTTCGGCACCCTGTTCGCCGGGCGGCTGGCCGACGCGCTCGCCGTCCGGCTGCCCGCCGGGGCGGACCTCCCCGACCCGGAGTCGATCAGCCCGCAGCTGGTGCACGCGATGGAGCCCGCGCTGCGGGACGCCTACATCCAGGCGTACGCCGACGCGATGCCCCGGATCTTCCTCTACCTCGTGCCGGTCCTCGTGCTCGGCCTGTTCTTCGCCTTCTTCCTCAAGGAGAAACCGCTGGTGTCCCACAGCCCCGAAACCACCGCAGGCCGCGAGACCGCCGCCGAAACCGCCCCGATCCCCTCCGCCCGCACCGACGCGGGCGTCCCGTCCGCCGGCTACCTCTCCGGCGTCCCCGTCTCCGGCAGCGTCCAGCACCCCGACGGTACGAAGGTGCCGCGCGCCGCCCTCACCCTCATCGACGTCCAGGGCCGGCAGGTCGGCCGGGGCGCCAGCGGCGAGGAGGGGCGGTACGCGCTCAGCGTGCCGGGCGCCGGTTCGTACGTCCTCATCGCCGCCGCCGGGGGCCACCAGCCGCAGGCCGTCAGCGTCACCGTCGGCGAACGCCCGGTCGAGCTGGACGTGGTGCTCGGCGGTGCCGGCCGGCTCGCCGGGACCGTCGTGACGGCGGACGGGACGCCCGTAAGGGACGCGGCCGTCACCCTCACCGACGTGCGCGGCGAGGTGGTCGCCTCCACGCGCAGCGGCCGCGAGGGCGCCTACGTGATCGGCGAGCTGGTCGCCGGCGAGTACACCCTCGCCGCCTCCGCCCCGGCCTTCCGGCCCGCCGCGCTCCCGGTCAGCGTGCAGGCGGCCAGGGAGACCCGGCAGGACATCGAGCTGGCCGGCGGCGCCGTGCTGCGCGGTGTCGTACGGGCCAGTGCCGGGCGGCTCGTCGAGGATGCCCGGGTCACGCTCCTGGACGCGGCGGGCAACGTCGTCGACACCGTGACCACCGGACCGGACGGCGCGTTCCGCTTCGTGGACCTGTCCACCGGCGAGTACACCGTGATCGCGGCCGGCTACCCGCCCGTCGCCACCGTCCTCCAGGTCGCGGGCGGCGGACGCACCGAACGGGACCTCCAGCTCGGGCACGAGGACTGAACACCCGGGCCGTGAGGCGGCGTTGCGCCCCCGGCTGCGCGGGGGCGCACCACCCCGGGGGGGCGATTCCGCCGATGACCCGCGGACGCCGGTCGCGGCCCCGTACCGTGGAGTCACGCGCCGCGGAACGTCGCGGTGAGGAAGGAGCCTCCCCCTCATGGACCTCGGTGTGCCGCCGCAGAGGACACCACAGCAGCGTGACGCCGCGGCGGGCCGCGTGCCGCTCGCCGTGGCCGTCGTCGACACGGAGGGACGCGTCTCGCACTGGTCGTCCGGTGCGAGAAGACTCTTCGGTGTCGCCCGGGAGGACGCGGTGGGCTGCCCCGCCGGTGAACTCCTTCCGGTTTCCGGCGTGCCGGCCGCGAACGGCGGGGCGTACGCCGAGCAGGGCCCCACGCTGGACAACTCGCTCAGCGGGGACTTCGACTACCCGGCGGCGGGCCGGGCCCGGGTCGACGAACCGGGGCGCGGCCGGGTCGACGTGCTGTGGTGGGCCTACCCGCTCGTCGGCCCCGGACCCGAGCGGCTGCTGGTGCTCGCCGCAGACCGGGCGCACCTGCGCGACGCGGCGGACGGCGAGGACGGCACGGCCCGTACGGTCGCCCCCGGCTTCGCCCGGCACACCGACTTCCCCGGCCACGTGGAGCTGTCCGCGCGGCTGCCGGAGATCCTGCCGAACATGAGCGTCCAGGAGGCCACCAGGATCGTCGCCCAGGTTCTCGAACTGGGCTACCCGGTCCTGGAGTTCAGCCACCACGACCGCATCCCCGTCACCCCGGACTGGGGCGTGCCGAAGCGCGCCGGCGGGCCTCCGGTGAGCGAGGAGCGGTACGGCGAGGAAGTGACGGTGGTCCCGCAGCGCGTCGTACCCCGCCCCGAGCTGGACCTCGAATACGCGGCGGTCCGCGAGCGGCTGGAGTTCCTCAACGAGGTGAGCGGCCGCATCGGCACCTCCCTCGACCTCGAACGCACCATCCGCGAGGTCACCAGCGCCGCCGTGCCCCGCTTCGCCGACTTCGCCGGTACGCACCTGCGCGCCGCCGTCCTCGCCGGTGAGGGTTTTCCCGACGGGCCGCCCGACGTCACCACCGTCTGGCACCGCGTCTGGGTCGAGCACAACGACGAACCGGGCCGCTGGGACGACACCGTGCCCGTCGGCGAGGCCATCGCCTTCCCCGAACACACCCCGTTCTTCCAGTGCATGGTCACCGGCGAGCCCGTCGTCGTCCCCCATGTGACCGCGGAGCTGAGCAACCGGATCTCGGGCGAGTTCGAGAAGCGCGACCTGCGCCCCCTGATCACCGACCGCTCGCTGCTCATCGTGCCGCTCAAGGCCCGTGACGTGGTCCTGGGCTTCATGGTCCTGATGCGCCGCCCCGGCCGCGAGCCGTTCGACGACATGGACCGCACCACCGGCGCCGAACTCGCCGCGAGAGCCGGGCTCGTCCTGGACAACGCCCGCATGTACACGTACCAGGAGAACGTCGCCGAGACGCTCCAGGACAGCATGCTGCCCAACGTCGAGCCCCGCATGGCCGGTTGCGACATCGCCACCCGCTATCTGCCCGGCACCCGGCTCGGCCGGATCGGCGGCGACTGGTTCGACTCGGTGAAGCTCCCCGGCTCGCGCACCGCGCTGGTCGTCGGTGACGTGATGGGCCACGGGCTCAACTCGGCGGCCATGATGGGCCAGTTGCGTACCGCCGTACTGACCATGGCCACCATGGAGATGCCACCGGCCCAGCTCCTGCGCAACCTGGACGACCTGGCCCAGCGGCTCGGCGAGCAGTACCTCGCGACCTGCCTGTACGCGGTGTACGACCCCATCGCGGGCGAACTCCAGATCGCCAACGCCGGACACATCCCGCCCGTGCTGGTCCGCGCCGAGGACGGCCGGGCCGAACTGCTCGACCTGCCGACCGGGGCGCCCATCGGCGTCGGCGGCGTCGCCTTCGAGACCGCCACCGTGCGGGTGCGCCCCGGCGACCGGCTGGTCCTGTGCACGGACGGCCTGGTGGAGGTGCGCGGGCAGGACATCGGGGCCGGGCTCGCCGCGCTCTGCGCCTCCGCCGCCCATCCCGCCGCGTCGATGGACGACGCCTGCGACACCATCATCCGCGCCCTCAACACCGGTGGCGGCCGCAAGGACGACGTCGCCCTGCTGATGGCCCGGCTCAACGGGATCGGGGACGAGGACGTCGCCGAGTGGCAGCTCGCCCTAGACCCCCGCGAGGTCTCCAGGGCCCGCCGCCTGGTGCGCGGCAAGCTGCTCGACTGGGAGCTGCCCGACGCCGTGGAGGCGGCCGAGCTGATGGTCAGCGAGCTGGTGACCAACGCCTTCAAGCACGGCCGGACCCACCACATGGGGCTCCGGCTGGTCCGCACGGACGCGCTGCTCTGCGAGGTCAGCGACGACGAGCCCGCGCCCGCCGCGCTCCTCGCGGTCACCGAGAGCGACGAGTTCGGCCGGGGGCTCATGGTGGTGAGCAGCCTCGCCAAGGAGTGGGGCACCAGCGGCACGGCGCGCGGCAAGACCGTCTGGTTCGAGCTGCCCCTCTCCCGCATCCCGAGACCCCGGTCGAACCGCCGTCACTGACAAGGAGGTTGCGTCCGCACCCTTGCCCCCGGCCCCCGCGGGGCAGTAGTCCCTGGCTGAGCAAGTTAAGCCTGCACGACGGGACTTGGGAGTACGCATGGGTGTTTCACAGCAATACCGCGAGGCGTGGGAAGGGTACTGGGCGGCCACGTCGGACGAACCCGGCGAGGCCATCTGGGACGCGGAGCCGGGGCTGAGCGCCGTGCCGCACAGCCGGCTGCTCCTGCCGCACGCCGACGCCACACTGCCCGTCGTCGACCTCGGCTGCGGCAACGGCACGCAGACCCGGCACCTCGCGACCCTCTTCCCCCGCGCGATCGGGGTGGACCTCTCGTACGCGGCGATCGAGCACGCCCGGAAGGCGGACACCGGACGGGTCGCCGAGTTCGAACGGGTCGACCTCACCGACACCGACGCGGTGCGCGCCCTGCACGCACGCATCGGGGACACGAACGTCTACATGCGCGCGGTGATCCACCAGAGCGACCCCGGGGCCCGGCCGGCCGTCGCCGCCGCCGTTGCCACACTCCTGGGCGAACGCGGCCGGGCCTTCGTCGCCGAACTGACCCCCGCCTCCAAGGATGTCCTGCAGCGGGCCGCGCAGGGCCCCGGCGGGCCCGGGCCGAAACTGCGCCGGGTCTTCGAGCACGGGCTCAAACCGGCGAGCGCCACCGACGAGGAGGTCCCGCAGCTGCTGGAAGCGGCCGGGCTGACCGTCCGGGACAGCGGTGACACGGTCCTGCCGCAGACCGAGAACCTGGCCGACGGCACGCGGATCGACCTCCCGGCGAGGTGGTTCGTGCTGGCCGCGGGCTGACCCGGGCAGCGGCCGGGGGCCCGTACGGCCCCCGGCCTCAGCTCCCCGTCTCGTCGCGCAGCAGCGCCATCAGCGCCCGCGCCCCGGGGCTCAGCGCCCGCGCATCGGGGAGCACCACGGCACTCTCGTAATACGCCTCGCCGGCACCCTCGGGCCGCACCGCGACGAGGCCGCGCGCCTCGGGCTTGCGGGAGAAGTGGTGAGGGACGAGCGCGATGCCCAGCTGCTCGTGCACCAGCTCCAGCAGGCTGTGGACGTCGGTCACCTCCAGGGCCACCGTGCGCCGCACCCCGGCCGCCGTGAACGCCGCGTCGGCCGCGCGGCGCGGCCCGAAGTCCGGGTGGAAGTCGATGAACGGCTCACCGGCCAGCTCCGCCCAGCCCGCCCGGTCCGCCGCCGCCAGCCGGTGGCCCGGCGCGCACAGCAGCACCATGGGCTCCCGGGCCAGCGGGACCAGCTCCCCCCGCCACCCGGCCGGGTCCACCGTCGCGGCGAACGCGATGTCGAGCCGGCCGCCCGCCACCCCGTCCACCAGCTTCGCCGTGCCCTCCTGGCGCAGCCGGATGTCCATGTGCGGGTGGGCGTGGTGGAAGGCGGCGAGCAGCCGGGGCAGCCGCAGCCCGGCCACGCACTGCTCCACGCCCACCGACAGGGTCCCGCGCAGCAGCCCCCGTACCGCGTCGACGGCCTCCTTCGCGGCCCGCACCCCGGCCAGGGTGCGCTCCGCCTCGACCAGCAGGGCGCGCCCCGCCTCGGTCAGCCGTACGCTGCGGGTGGTCCGGCTGAACAGCGGCGTCCGCAGCTCCTGCTCCAGCGCCCGCACGGAGGCGGACAGGCCGGACTGCGACACGGCGACCCGCTCGGCCGCCCGGGTGAAATGCCGTTCCTCGGCGACGGCCACGAAATGTTCCAGCTGGCGCAACTCCATGATTGAGAACCCTAGGCCCTGAATCCAAGCGGAATCTCCTGTTGGACTGCTGGATCGAAGTGAGCGAGCCTTGGGGTGTCCGGCCGGTCATGGCCGGAACACCTCTCCCGTGGAGCCCCGCATGTACATCCCGTCCGCCGACCGTTACGAGAACATGCCCTACCGGCGCACCGGACGCAGCGGCCTGAAGCTGCCCGCCCTCTCGCTCGGCCTGTGGCACAACTTCGGCGGGGACCGGACACCGCAGACCCAGGGCGAGATCCTGCGTCGCGCCTTCGACCTCGGCATCACCCACTTCGACCTTGCCAACAACTACGGCCCGCCGCCCGGCTCCGCCGAGACCGCGATGGGCCGCGCGCTCGCTACGGACTTCGCCGCCCACCGGGACGAGATCATCGTCTCCACCAAGGCCGGCTACCTGATGTGGGACGGCCCGTACGGCGAGTGGGGTTCGCGCAAGAACCTGCTGTCCTCGCTGGACCAGAGCCTCACCCGGCTCGGACTGGACTACGTCGACATCTTCTACTCCCACCGGCCCGACCCCGAGACCCCGCTCGAAGAGACCATGAGCGCCCTCGACGCGGCCGTACGGCAGGGCAAGGCGCTCTACGCGGGCGTCTCCAACTACTCACCCGAGCAGACCCGCGAGGCCGCCCGCATCCTGAAGGACCTCGGCACCCCCCTCCTCATCCACCAGCCGCGCTACTCGATGCTCGACCGCCGGCCCGAGGACGGGCTGCTCACCACCCTGGACGAGCTGGGCGTCGGCTCCATCGCCTACTCCCCGCTGGAGCAGGGCATCCTCTCCGACCGCTACCTCGACGGCATTCCGGAGGGCTCCCGCGCCGCGGGCAGCAGCCCCTTCCTGTCGGCCGATGCGGTCACCCCGAACCTCGTCGCCCGGCTGCGCGAACTGAACGAACTCGCCGCCGCACGCGGCCAGTCGCTCGCCCAGCTGGCCCTGGCCTGGGTGCTGCGCGGCGGGCGCGTCACCTCCGCCGTGGTCGGCGCGAGCAGCGTCGCGCAGCTGGAGAACAACGTCGAGACGGTCCGGAACCTGGACTTCACCGACAAGGAACTCGCCCGCATGGAGAAGCTGCTGAAGGGCGCCAAGCGCGGCTGACGCCCTCGCGCTCCCGGCGGCCCGCACCGGCCGCCGGGAGCGTCATTGGAATGGACCTGTGGCGTGCTCGGCACCCCTGGCCTGCGCGTTCATCGACGCGTACCGTGTGGCCGCATGAAGATCCTCGTCAGCGCCGACATGGAAGGCGCCACCGGCGTGACCTGGCCGGCCGACGTGCTGCCCGGCACGCCGCAGTGGGAGCGGTGCCGCTCCCTGTTCACCTCCGACGTCAACGCCGCCGCCCTCGGCTTCTTCGACGGGGGAGCGGACGAGGTGCTGATCAACGAGGCCCACTGGACGATGCGCAACCTGCTGCTTGAGAACATGGACGAGCGCGTCCAGATGCTCACCGGCAAGCACAAGTCGCTGAGCATGGTCGAGGGCATCCAGCACGGCGACGTCGACGCGGTCGCGTTCGTCGGCTACCACACCGGCGCCGGCACGCAGGGCGTCCTCGCCCACACCTACCTCGCCAACTCCGTCACCGGCGTCTGGCTGAACGGCGTACGGGCCAGCGAGGGCCTGCTCAACGCCCATGTGGCCGCCGAGTACGGCGTCCCCGTCGTCCTCGTCACCGGCGACGACCTGACCTGCGTGGACGCCGAGGGGTACGCCCCCGACGCGCGGAAGGTCGCCGTGAAGGACTACGTGTCGCGCTACGCCGCCGTCTGCCGCACCCCCGCCCGTACCGCCGCCGACATCCGGGCGGCCGCCGCCGGGGCCGTCACCCTGGCTGGCCGGTACACGCCGGTGGACGGCGGTCCGTTCACCGTGGAGCTGGAGTTCGACGCCGAACACCTGGCCGCGGCGGCCACCGTCGTACCCGGGGTCGCGCCGAGCGGCGAGAGGCGGGTTTCCTACACCAGCGCGACGATGTACGAAGGTATCCGCACGTTCAAGGCGGTGACGACGATCGTCTCGTCCGCCGTTGAGGAGCAGTATGGCTGAGGCGACCGCCCCCCAGGACTCCGTCGACACCCTCGCGCTCGACGAATCGGTGACGTTCACCTCCGAACTGATCCGCATCGACACCACCAACCGGGGCGGCGGCGACTGCCGCGAACGCCCCGCCGCCGAGTACGTCGCCGAGCGCCTGGCGGACACCGGACTGGAACCCGCGCTCCTGGAACGCACCCCGGGCCGCACCAACGTCGTCGCCCGCATCCCCGGCACCGACCCGGCTGCCCCCGCGCTGCTGGTCCACGGTCATCTCGACGTGGTGCCCGCCGAGGCCGCCGACTGGACCGTGCACCCCTTCTCCGGTGAGGTCCGCGACGGCAACGTGTGGGGGCGCGGCGCGATCGACATGAAGAACATGGACGCGATGGTCCTGGCCGTCGTCCGGTTCTGGGCCCGGGCCGGCATTCGCCCGCGCCGCGACATCGTCATCGCGTACACCGCCGACGAGGAGGCCAGCGCCGCCGACGGGGCCGGCTTCCTCGCCGATCAGCATGCCGCCCTCTTCGACGGCTGCACGGAGGGCATCAGCGAGTCCGGCGCCTTCACCTTCCACGCCGGGCCGAACATGCCGCTGTACCCCATCGGCGCCGGCGAACGCGGCACCAATTGGCTGAAGCTCACCGCCCACGGCAAGGCCGGCCACGGCTCCAAGGTCAACCGCGCCAACGCCGTCAGCGCGCTCGCCGCGGCCGTCGCCCGCATCGGCGAGTACGAGTGGCCCGTCCGGCTCACCCCCACGGTCCGCGCCGCGCTCACCGAGATCGCCGCGCTGCACGGCATCCACCCCGACCTCGACGCACCCGGCTTCGACGTCGACGAACTGCTCGGCAAGATGGGGCCGGCCGCCGCACTCGTCGCCCCGACCGTCCGCAACAGCTCCAACCCGACGATGCTGGAGGCCGGTTACAAGGTCAACGTCATCCCGGGCCACGCCACCGCCCACATCGACGGCCGGACCGTCCCCGGCGGCGACGAGGAGTTCCACGCCACCCTGGACCGGCTCACCGGCCCCTCGGTCGACTGGGAGTTCGCCCACCGCGAGGTCGCCCTCCAGGCCCCCGTCGACTCACCCACGTACGGCAGACTCCGCGCCGCCATCGAGCGGTTCGACCCGGACGGGCACGTCGTCCCGTACTGCATGTCCGGCGGTACCGACGCCAAGCAGTTCTCCCGGCTCGGCATCACCGGCTACGGCTTCTCGCCGCTGAAGCTGCCCGTCGGCTTCGACTACCAGGCCCTCTTCCACGGCGTGGACGAGCGCGTCCCCGTCGACGCGCTGCACTTCGGCGTCCGGGTCCTGGACCACTACCTGCGCACCGCCTGAACCACTCGGGGGAGACCGACACCCATGCCCACCACACAGCCCCACGGCAGCTGGCCCTCGCCGATCGACGCCGCGCTGGCCGCCTCCCACGACGGCCGGCCCGAATACGTGGGCGCGGTCGGCGACGAGCTGTGGTGGACCGCGCCGCGCCCGGCCGAGGCCGGCCGGCGCGCCCTCGTCCGCCACACCGCCGACGGCACCACCACCGAGCTGCCCGCCCCCTGGAACGTCCGCAGCCGCGTCATCGAGTACGGCGGACAGCCCTGGGCCGGCACCGAGCGGGCGGAGGGCGGTCCGCTGATCGTCTTCGTCCACTTCGACGACCAGCGGCTGTACGCGTACGAGCCCGACGGCCCCCGCGAACCGTGGCCGCTCACCCCCGTCTCCTCCCTCGGCGGCGGACTGCGCTGGGCCGACCCGCGCCTGCACCCCGGCCGGGGCCCGGCGGGCGAGGTCTGGTGCGTCCTGGAGGAGTTCACCGGCGACGGACCCTGCGACCTGCGCCGCGTCCTGGCCGCCGTACCGCTGGACGGCTCGGCGGCCGACGACCGCTCCGCCGTACGCGAACTCGCCGACGAGCGGCACCGGTTCGTCACCGCCCCCGAGGTCTCGCCCGATGGGCGCCGCGCCGCCTGGATCGGCTGGGACCACCCGCGCATGCCCTGGGACGGCACCGAGGTGCTGGTCGCCTCCCTCGCGGACGACGGCACCTTCCGCGACCCGCGCGTCCTCGCCGGCGGCCCGGACGAGTCCGTGCCGCAGATCCAGTGGACCGCCGACGGGCGGCTGCTCCTGGCGAGCGACCGCAGCGGCTGGTGGAACCTGTGCCGGCTCGACCCGGACAGCGGCGGGACCGAGAAACTCTGCCCGCGCGAGGAGGAGTTCGCCGGGCCGCTGTGGAAGATCGGGCTCGCCTGGTTCCGCCCCCTGGAGAACGGGCTGATCGCCACCCTCCACGGCACCGGCACCACCACGCTCGGCATCCTCGACCCGGAGACCTGCGAACTCGTCGACATCGCGGGCCCCTGGACCGAGTGGGCGCCCACGCTCGCCGTCCGGGGCAGCCGCGTCACCGGCGTCGCCGCGAGCCCGCACAGCGGCTACGAGATCGTGGAGCTGGACACCGCCACCGGGCACACCCGGATCATCGGCACCCCGCACGAGGACGCAGTCGACCCCGCGTACTACCCGCAACCCGTCCTGCGTACCTTCAGCGGGCCCGGCGGACGCGAGATCCACGCCCAGATCTACCCGCCGCGCAACCCCGGACACACCGGCCCGGAGGGCGAGCTGCCGCCCTACGTGGTGTGGGCGCACGGCGGGCCCACCGGCCACGCCGCGCTCGTCCTGGACCTGGAGATCTCCTACTTCACCTCACGCGGCATCGGCGTCGCCGAGGTCAACTACGGCGGCTCCGCCGGATACGGCCGCGAGTACCGCAACCGGCTGCGCGAGCAGTGGGGCATCGTCGACGTGGAGGACTGCGCGGCCGTCGCCGGGGCGCTCGCCGCCGAGGGCACCGCCGACCCGGACCGGCTCGCCATCCGGGGCGGCAGCGCCGGCGGCTGGACCAGCGCGGCGTCCCTGACCGGCACCGACGTCTACGCCTGCGGCACCATCATCTACCCCATCCTCGACCTCGCCGGCTGGGGCACCGACGAGACCCACGACTTCGAGTCCCGCTACCTGGAATCCCTGGTCGGCCCCCTCGCCGAGGTCCCCGAGCGCTACCGCGAACGCTCCCCGGTCACCCGCACCGACCGGCTCACCACGCCGTTCCTGCTGCTCCAGGGCGAGGACGACCCCATCTGCCCGCCCGTGCAGTGCGAGCGTTTCCTCGCCGCCGTCGAGGGACGCGGCATCCCGCACGCGTACCGCACCTACCCGGGCGAGGGCCACGGCTTCCGCCGCGCCGACACGATGACCGACGCGCTGGAGTCCGAACTCTCCCTCTACGCCCAAGTGTTCGGCTTCGACCGGCCGGACGTCCCGGCTCTGGAGCTGAAGAAGTGACCCTCGCCCCGCTGACCCGGCCCGCCCGGCTGCGCCCGGGGGCCAGGGTCGCCGTCGTGTCCCCGAGCGGACCCGTGCCCGTCGACCGGCTGGAACCCGGCCTGGACATCCTGCGCGGCTGGGGGCTCGACCCCCTGACGATGCCCCATGTGCTGGACGTCCACCGGGAGTTGGACTACCTCGCCGGTACGGACGAGGGGCGCGCCCGGGACCTTCAGGACGCCTGGTGCGACCCGTCCGTGGACGCGGTGATCTGCGCGCGCGGCGGGTACGGGGCGCACCGCATGGTCGACCTGGTGGACTGGGCGGCGGTACGGGCCGCCGGGCCCAAGGCGTTCGTCGGCTACAGCGACATCACCGTGCTCCACGAGGCGTTCGCGCTGCGGACCGGGTTCGCCACCCTGCACGGGCCCATGGTGGGGACCGAGGCCTTCCTCAAGGACCCGCGCACCCAGGAGTCCCTGCGTGCCACGCTGTTCGAGCCGGAGACCCGGCTGACCCTGGGCCTGGAGGAGGCGCGGACGCTGGTGCCGGGCCGGGCGCGCGGCATCACGTACGGCGGCTGTGTGAGCCTGCTCGCCGCCGACCTGGGCACCCCGCACGGCCGCGCCTCGGCCCGGGGCGGGCTGCTCGTCATCGAGGACACCACCGAGGACCCGTACAGCCTCGACCGCATCCTCACCCAGCTGCTGCGGGCCGGGGCGCTGGACGGCGTCGCCGGAGTGGCCTGCGGGTCCTGGGCGGGGTGCGGGCCGTACGAGAAGGTGCGGGCGGTGCTCGCGGACCGGCTCGGTGCGCTGGGCGTCCCGGTCGTCGAGGAGCTGGGCTTCGGGCACGGGCCCACCGGGCTCACCATCCCGCTCGGTGTGCCGGCGGTGCTCGACGCCCCGGCGGACGGCGGCCCGGCCACCCTCACCGTCGAGGTGCCCGCACTGCTCTGACCTGCCGCCGCCGTCGCCCCCGTCACCCGAATGGCCGTACATCTGTGCGGCCGGGGACGGGGGCGGCGCCATTCTGGAGCCCTGGGGCGACGGCCGTACAGGGCCGGGAAAGGGGCTGCTCATGAGCCCGAAGGACGTGTCGAGCAGCGGGAAGAGCGGCAGCGGGGCCTTCACCCCGGGCCGCATCCTGGTCCTCGTCATCGCGGTGCTCTCGGTCGTGTTCATCGCCGAGAACACCAAGGACGTCGAGGTCCGCCTCATCGTCCCGCTGGTGACGGCGCCGCTCTACGTGTGGCTGGTCGTGATGTTCGTGGCGGGCATGGCCTGCGGCGCGTACGTCTTCCGCCGCCGGCCCAAGTAGGAACAGCACGCGACGGCCGTGCGGCCGGGGCCGACAAGCCCCGGCCGCACGGCCGTTCTAGGCTGGAGCGATGTCCGACACCCGCTACCTGTCCGAGGGACCACGCACCGCGATCCGCCCCTTCACGCCCGGCGACGCCGACGAGTTCACCGCCCGGGCCCGGGAGAGCACCGCCCTGCACCGGCCCTGGCTGTTCCCGCCCACCACTCCCGAGACGTACGCCGCCTACGCGGGCGCGCTCACCGACGATCCGGCGCGGGCGGGCTTCCTCGTGTGCGAGCGGGACCCGGAGGGCGGACCCGGCGACGGCGCGATCGCCGGGTTCATCAACATCAACAACGTCGTCGCCGGTGCCTTCCGCTGCGGCGCGCTCGGCTACGGCGTCTTCGCCCACGCGGTCGGGCGCGGCCTCATGAGCGAGGGCCTCGGCCTCGTCCTGGACCACGCCTTCGGCCCGCTCGGACTGCACCGGCTGGAGGCCAACATCCAGCCGGCCAACGCGGGTTCGCTCGCCCTGGTGCGCCGGGCGGGCTTCCGCCTCGAAGGCTTCTCGCCGGACTTCCTCCACATCGACGGCGCCTGGCGGGACCACGAACGCTGGGCGGTCACCGCCGAGATGCGCCGCCCTACTTGACCAGGCTCCGCGCCGCGTCCGCGATGTGCGTGCGCGAGATCCCCGCAGCGTCGAGCAGCTCGCTCGTCGTGCCGGACCCGGGAAGGTTGCTCCCGGCCAGGTGCACGAAGCCCGGGTGGCTGCCGGACTCCGCGAGCGAGGACAGCACCGCCTCGCCGATGCCGCCCTCGGGGTGGTGGTCCTCGACGACGACCAGGGCCCCGGTCTCCCGGGCCGCGAGAGCCAGCGCGTCGGTGTCGAGCGGCTTGATCGAGTAGAGGTCGATGACCCGGGTCCGCACGCCCTGCTCGGCCAGCAGGTCGGCGGCGGCCAGGCACTCGTGCAGCGTCACACCGGCGCTGACCAGGGTGACCTGGTCGTCGTCGCCGTGGCGCAGGGTCTTGGAGCCGCCCACGGGGAACGTCTCCCCGCTTCCGTACAGCACCGGGTAGGCGCCGCGCGTGGTGCGCAGGTACGAGATGCCGTCGATGTCGGCCATCGCCACGGTCAGGGCCGCCGCCGAGGTGGCGTCGCTCGGGTAGAGGACCGTCGAGCCGCGCACCGCGCGCATCATCGCCAGATCCTCGACACCCATCTGGGAGGGACCGTCCGCGCCGATCTCCACCCCGCTGTGGGTCCCGCACAGCGCCATCGTGATGTCCGAGACGGCAGCCATGCGGATGAAGTCGTGCGCGCGGGTGAGGAACGCCGCGAAGGTGGTGGCGTACGGACGGAAGCCGCGCACGGCCATGCCGACGGCCTCGGCGACCATCTGCTGCTCCGCGATGTACGTCTGGAAGAAGCGGTCCGGGTACGCCTTCTTGAAGTCCTCGGAGTGGGTGGAGTTCCCGACCTCCGCGTCCAGGGCGACGACGTCGGGCCGCACGCCCAGCGCGACCAGCGCCTTGCCGAAGGCGACCCGGGTGGCGACCTCGTCGCCCTTCTCGAAGCGCGGCACCTCCACGGCGGCGCCGGTGTGCGCGGGGGCGGGCGCGGCCTTCGGTGGCCGCGGGCCCTCCACCCGCAGGTCCCGGACGCCGCCCAGCTCCTCGATCGCCCGCTCGGCCAGGTCCTCGGGCAGCGGCTTTCCGTGCCAGCCCTCCTTGTCGGCGACCTCGCTCACCCCGCGCCCCTTGACGGTCTTCGCGACGATCACGGTGGGGGCACTGCCGTCCGACGCGGTCTTCAGCGCCCGGTCGACCGCGGTCAGGTCATGGCCGTCGACGACGAGGGCGCGGCAGCCGAACGCCTCGACGCGGCGCGCGTAGGTGTCGGTGTCCCACTGCAGCTCGGTGGGGCCGGACTGACCGAGGCGGTTGACGTCGATGATCGCGGTGAAGTTGCCCAGCTTGTGCTGGCCGGCCTTGTCCAGGGCCTCCCACACGGACCCCTCGGCCATCTCGCTGTCACCGCACAGCACCCACACCCGGTACGGCTGCTTCTCCAGGTCCCGCCCGGCGAGCGCGATGCCGACCCCGTAGGCGATGCCCTGTCCCAGCGAGCCGGTGGCCACGTCCACCCAGGGCAGCTCGGGCGTGGGGTGGCCCTGCAGCCGGTGACCGAAGCGGCGGTACGTCGTCATCAGCTCCTCGTCACTGATGGCGCCGGCCGCCTTGAACATGGCGTACAGGAGCGGTGAGGCGTGGCCCTTGGAGAAGACGAGGTGGTCACCGGCCGGATTGTCGGGGGCGTCCCAGTCGTAGCGCAGCCGGCGGGTCATGAGGACGGCCATCAGATCGGCGGCCGACAGGCTGGACGTGGGGTGCCCGGAGCCGGCCGAGGTGCTGGCGCGCACCGAGTCCACCCGCAGCTGCTGGGCGAGCTCGAAGACCTCGGCGAGGTCGCTGTCGGGGCCGAGCGTGGTGGTCTGTTCGGTGGTCATGGGGCCGGGGCCTTTCGTAGGGAGTCGGACGACGGAACGGGTTCCCGAATCCGTCCGGTCCATCACCTTCCGGGGGCAGGTTGCCCCCTTTGCCCCGGGGAGGCGGTTCACGAGGGCCCGATTTCCCGCACGAACGTCACGGTGTGTGACGAGCTGACGGGTGCCGGCCGGAGCCCTTCCGCCCAGCACGTTGTTCCTGCCGGGCGGAAGGGCTCCTGTACGGGGTCAGCGGTCGGCCGAGCTCCCCCGTACGACGCAGGAGCGGCTGTTCTCCCAGCCCCAGCCGTCGCCGTCGGGGTCGGACGAGGCGCTCGCGCAGTACGGGTAGCCATTAGGGGCGGTGCCGGTGTCGCCGCCGCCGCTCGGACCGCCGCCGTAGACCGTGGCGCGCACGGAGGTGGCGACGATGCCGTTGCTGCCGTTGAAGAGGCGGTCGCCCCAGCTGGTCAGCGAGTTCGGGTCGAAGTCGTTGACCAGGTCGAGGTATTCGACGCCGCTGCCGTTGCCGCTCCAGGACCAGCCGATGTAGCCGACCCGCAGGGACTGGGCCGTTGCCATGATCGCGTCCTCGTCGGGGTTCCCGTCGCTGTGCTGGTTCCCGAACTCACCCACGACGACGGGCAGTTTGTTGCTCACGAAGTGGTTCAGGTAGTCATGCACCTCGGTGGCGGTGTCGTAGACCCCGTACATGTGGATGGAGAAGACGGTGTTCCGGTCGGGGTCGGCGGAGAACACCGACGCGGCGTTGTCCCGCATCGTGCCGGACCAGTCCTGACCCCAGTTCGGGGCGTCCACCATCAGGGCGTGCCGCAGACCGGCGCCGCGGAGCTTGGTGATGGCGTTCTTGGTCGCCGAAGTCCAGCTCTCGTAGCCGGTGTTGCCGAACGGTTCGTTGCCGATGTTGACGACGACGTAGTCCTCCTGGCCCTCCAGTGCGCTCTTGACGCCGATCCAGTAGTCGGCGGCCTTGTCCAGGGAGGTGGCGGCGGAGTCCTCTCCGTAGCCGGTGGTGTCGTGCACCTCCAGCACGCAGATGACCTTGGCGGCCTTGCACTGCGCGATGATCGAGGACACCTCCGATGTGGTGGTCCTCGTCCAGCGGTCGCCGCTGCCCAGGACGACCCGTACGGTGTTGGCGCCCTTGTCGGCGATGTCGGAGATGGCGCTGGTCTGCTCCGGGTACCAGGCGTGTGCGTGGTTGACGCCGCGCATCACGAACTCGTTGCCGTTGGCCTCGTACAGTCGGCCGTCGCTGACGTGGAGGCCGGTGTCGGCGGCCTGGGCGACGCCGACGGGACCGAGGACGGACAGCACGGCGCCGGCTACGCCGGTGGCCAGTGCCGTGACGATTGCGAGCAGGGTGCTTCCCGGTGGTTTCTTCACTGGCTCTCCTCAGGGGGCAGAGGTGGATGGGGGCATGACGGCCGCTCGATCGCCCTCCGCACTCGGGACAACGTTGTCAGCGGGGTGGGGACCCGGTGACGAAGTGGGGTGGGGGTGTCGGGCAATGGCCGGCGATGCGTCCGGGCATGCGGCTGACGGGTCGTCAACCTGCCCGGGGGTAAATGAGATCGGGCCCGCCGTGCGGTGTTCGGCGGAGGCCCGTCGTTGCCCTCATATGAGGCACCGGGTGTTCCATTCATGTCAATAGATGTGTCGCCCGTATTTCGTTCGCGATTTGCCGGGCGACGGAATGTGCGGCTGCTGAACCCGTGTTTCGACCGACTTAGGGGCGGAGTGTCGAGAACGCTATTTTGCTAAACCATTGCTGAACTAAACTCGGACACTAGACAACGTTGTCAGCGCCCGGCAGAGTACGCGTGGGGGCGACGCGCGCTCCCGGCGCGGAAGGGCGGAACAGTGGTGTACGGAGCACTTGACATAGGCGGGACCAAGATCGCCGGTGCGCTCGTCGACGAGAGGGGCCGCCTGGTCGCGCGTGCCCAGCGGGCCACTCCGGCACGGCGTCCGGCCGAGGAACTGGCCGCCGCCGTCACAGCCGTGCAGGACGAGCTGTCGTCCCATCCGGCATGGGCCGATGTCACCGCCCTGGGGATCGCCAGCGCCGGACCGGTCGATGCGGCCGGAGGTACGGTGAGCCCGGTGAACATCCCGGGCTGGCGCGACTTCCCGCTGGTCGAGCTGGTCCGTACGCATCCGGCGACGCCGGCGGGCATCCGGCCCGTGCTCGTCGGGGACGCGGTGGCCATGACCGCCGCGGAACACTGGCTCGGTGCGGCGCGCGGCGTCGCCAACGCGCTGTGCATGGTGGTCTCCACGGGTGTCGGAGGCGGACTGGTCCTGGACGGGCGGGTCCACGGCGGACGTACGGGCAATGCCGGTCACATCGGCCATATCACGGTCGACCTGAACGGCCCGCGCTGTCCCTGCGGGGCGCCCGGGTGCGTGGAGACCTACGCCAGCGGGACGGCCATCGCGGCCCATGCCCGCGCACTCGGATGGACCGCGCCGGACGGCGTGGCACCGACCGCGGCGGCCGTGGCCGACGCAGCCCGGGAGGGCGACGACCGGGCGCGGACGGCCTACGAGCGCGCGGCGCAGGCCCTGGCCGCCGCGATCGCAGCGACGGCGGCTCTCGTCGAGTTGGAGCGCGTGGTCATCGGAGGCGGTGTCGCCCAGGCGGGCGAGGTCCTGTTCGCTCCGCTGAGGTGCCGCATGGCGGACTACGCCGTACTCGACTTCGTACGGGACATCCCCGTGGTGCCCGCCGGACTGGCCCTGGATGCCGGGCTCGTCGGCGCGGCGGCCGCCGCCGCACCGGCCCTGGACGCCGGGCCCGTGCCGGCCATGCGCCCCTGATCACCGCCAATCCGGGCACGGCCTACGCCTGCCGGAACCGTAAGGAAGTACGCGTGGAACCACTCGTCAGCACCGTCCGCTCCTACGCCTGGGGCTCCACCACCGCGCTGCCCGGTCTGCTCGGCACGGCACCGGACGGGCGACCGCAGGCGGAACTCTGGACGGGGGCCCACCCCGGTGCGCCCTCGCTGGTGCGCCGTCCGGACGGTGACCTGCCGCTCGACGCCGTGATCGAGGCCGCGCCGGCCGCCGAGCTGGGTGAGCAGGTGCTCCGGCGCTTCGGGCCCCGGCTGCCGTTTCTTCTCAAGCTGCTCGCGGCGGACGCGCCCCTCTCGCTCCAGGTACACCCCGACCTGGCCCAGGCCGCCGTCGGCTTCCGCATCGAGAACGCCGCCGGGGTCGCGCTCGACGCCCCGCACCGCAGCTACCGTGACGACAACCACAAGCCGGAGATGGTCGTCGCCCTCGGGGAGTTCGAGGGACTCTGCGGCTTCCGGACACCGTCGGAGTGTGCCGGACTGCTCGCCGCCCTCGGACTCGGTGAACTCGCCCCGTACTGCCAGGCCTTGCGCACGCGGCCGGAGGAGGAGGCCCTGCGGGCCGTGTTCTCCGCCTTTCTCGCGCCCCCGCCGGGCCTTGTGGCGGCGGTTTCCGCAGCGGTCGCGCGCGTGGCGTGGAGGGACGGGCCGTACCGGAAGGACTTCACCATCTACGACTCGGTGGCGCGGGCGTACCCCGGGGACGCCGGGCTGCTCGCGGCGCTGATGCTGCGGACCGTCCGGCTGGCCCCGGGGGAGGCGCTCTTCCTGGGGGCGGGCGTGCCCCACGCCTACGTGCGGGGGCTGGCCGTCGAGATCATGGCCGCTTCGGACAACGTGCTGCGCTGCGGCCTGACGTCCAAGCACATGGACACCGCGGAACTCCTGCGCGTGGTGCGATTCGCCGCCCCACCCGTACGTGTGCTGACGCCGACCGCGTACGGAGCGGAGGAGGTGTATCCGGCGCCTGTGGACGACTTCCGGCTCTCGCGCGTCCGGGCGGCGGAAGGAGACCCAGCCGTCGTCCTGGAGGCGGGGGCGCCGCAGATTCTCGTCTGTACGAGCGGGCAGGTGCGCCTGGTCGGCCCGCAGGGCGTCGTGCAGCTTCGGCCGGGCGGCTCGGCGTACGCGCCCGCCGGAGAGCGGGTGACGGTGGAGGGGGACGGCGAACTCTACCGGGCGACCGTCGACACCGGCGCACCGTGGGGCCAGCGACCCCTCACCGGTTCGCGCGCCGCGGAAAGCTCGATCGCTTAACCGGTTTTTCTCCAGTCGGCTCTCTTTTCGCTTTGCCTCGTCACTGTATAGAAGACGGGGAGCGAGTCCGTCCGGCTGAACGCAGGCGCGTCAGCGGGACGGTGACCGCTGAGGCCGTTGAACGAAGCGCCGCCGGCTCAGCCGCTTTCCATTGCTGAGCCGGCGAAGCACTGGAATCGGATCAGTCCGCCATGCACGCCCTGCCGTTCAGGGCGACGGCCGTGGGCGGGCCGTTCGTCGCTGTCTGTGAGGCGCCGCTGAACCCGAAGTTCATGGTGGATCCGGGCGCGATGGACGTGTTGTATCCGGAGGGGTGGGTCACGGTCACGTGCCGGCCGTCCTGGACCGGGGTGGCGTTCCAGATCTGCGTGATGGTCTGGTCACCGGGGAAGTCGAAGGACAGTTGCCAGTCGTCGGCCGCGGTAGTGCCGGTGTTGTGGATGGTGACGTCCGCGTTGAACGTGGAGCCCCAGTCGGACAGTCGGTAGATGACCTGGCAGGGAGCTTCGGCGGGGGGTGTGGGGGTGGGCGTCGGCTCGTCGGCGGGTTCCGCCGTTGGTGAGGGAGTGGTGGTCGGCGTGCGGCCGCTCTTGGTGGCCATGGCGGCGGAGTGGTCGCGGAAGACGGTGAGTTCGGGTGCGCCCTCGGAGACACCGAATTTTCCGTCGATGTCCCGGTCCTGGTACCACCAGAAGGCGCTGCCATCATCGCCGGCCGCCTCGAAGTCGGCGTAGATCTCGCTCCACCAGGCGGCGCGATCCACGTTGTGGACGTTGAACTCGCCCATGAAGAAGGCCTTGCCGACCTTCTCGTGCGAGTCGTCGATCCAGGCCCGGATCAGCTTCTTCGTCTCGTCCAGCGACAGGTCGGCCCAGGACTCGGTCGGGTAGGAGTGGGCCGAGGTGAAGTCCAGGTAGGGCGACTCCTGCACGTGGACGAATGGGTTGCCCTCGTCGCCGCCGAACCCGTACTGCGTGCCGTGCCCCTCGATCGGGGTCGTCCTTGTACTTGACACCGGAGTAGTGGTTCGTCCGGTTCAGCGCATAGCTCACGTAGTTCTTGTATGAGGTGAAGCACCCGGGGCAGCGCTTCTTGTCGAAGAAGGCGGCACGGGCCGGCTGTCCGCCGGACAGCCCCTGCCAGCGCAGGCGCGTGTCGATCCCGCCGTATGCCTCCCAGTAGTTCTCGAACACCGGCATGAGACGCATGCCGTGGGTCCGGGCCGACTCGATGATGTGGTCGAACTGGGCGAACTGCTGCTCGTTGTAGACGCCTTCGGTCTTCTCGAAGCCGTGCCAGTCCTCGTGGCTGAACATCCAGAGCCGGACGACATCGACCCCGTCGTCGCGCATGCGGGCGAAGTGGGCGTCGATGAGGGCCTTGTCCACGTACCCCTTCTCGGAGTCGCCGGAGCCCGAACCGAAGGCGAACAGGTCGTACGCGTTGGCCTCGGCGACGTAGTACTCCTTGCCGTCCAGACAGAAGTGGATGCCGCAACGCGTCGCGAAGGACTCGGTGGCGGCCGATGCCGGGGCGGGGCGTGCGAGGGACAGGGAAGCGCCCGTCAGAGCGCTGAGCAGAAGGAGGATCAGGGGCCAGTGGCGCCTGGTCCGGCTGTGGGGATGGCTGCGCATGGCGTCTGTTTCGTCCGAAGGGAACGGCCAGCCGCCGCGAAGGTATTTACGCAGGTGAGAGCTTCGTGTTCCTGGGCTTCGATTCTGTTCAGTGAGTTTAGTGGTTTAGTAAAGGCGGTAGCTGCGTCGCACACGACGACCGCGTGGCGCCCGCCGTCGGCGACGGGGCGGGCACCACGCCCGTGGATGGACACGGCGGTGCACCGGCCCTCCGTCGGAGGCCGGTGGCTGCCGGGCGGTGCTGGTCTGGACGCCTACTTCGTCGCGCCCTGGGCGAAGCCGTTGTAGATGTAGCGCTGGAGGAACAGGAAGATCACCAGCGTGGGGACGATGACGAGGACGGCGCCGGCCGAGATGTTCTCCCAGTGGGCTCCGAACGGTCCCTTGAAGCGGAAGAGGGCGGTGGAGACCGTACCGAGTTCCTGGGAGGGCATGTAGAGGAAGGGGATGTAGAAGTCGTTGTAGACGGTGATCCCCTTGATGATCACTACGGTCGCGATCGCCGGCTTGAGCAGCGGGAAGATGATCTTGCGGTAGATCGTGAACGAGTTGGCCCCGTCCAGCCGCGCGGCCTCGTCCAGGGAGACGGGGATGCCCCGGATGAACTGCAGGAAGATGTAGATCGAGACGATGTCCGTGCCCATGTAGAGCAGGATCGGGGCCCACCGGGTATCGAACAGGTCGAAGCTGTTGACGACCTGGAAGGTGGCGACCTGTGTGGTGACCCCGGGAACCAGGGTGGCGATCAGGAACAGGGCCATCACGAGCTTCTTGGCCCGGAAGTCGAAGCGGTCGATGGCGTAGGCCGTCATCGATCCGATGATCACGGTGCCGGTGATGGAGAACAGCAGGATGAACGCGGTGTTGCCGAAGGCCGTCAGCATGTGACCATCGGAGAACGCGGTCACGTAGTTGTCGAAGTTCAGCCAGTTGCCCGGGAGCGAAAGGGTCCCGCCGTCGGTGGCTTCCGACGAGGTCTTCAGCGAGGTGAGGAACACGACGGCGAGCGGGAGGATCACCACCAGCGAGGCCACGACCAGCGACACGTAGACGAGTGTCTGCCCGATCCGGCCACGCAGGCGGACCCGGTGCGGGCCCGGCACGGTGCGGGAACGGCCCGCTGTCTTCATGGCCGAGGTCTGCGGGGCCGAGGTCTGCGGGGCCGTGGTCATACGAGGTCCACCTTTTCGTCGGGCACGAGCCGGCGCTGGATCCAGGTGATCAGCAGAATGATCAGCAGCAGCACCACGGCGGCCGCCGATGCCAGCCCGGTCTTGTTGAACTGGAACGCGAGTTTCACGGTCTGGATGACGAACGTCGAGGTGCCGGTAGCACCACCGGTCATGATCCAGGGGATCTCGAACACCGCGAGCGATCCGGAGATCGCCAGGATGACGCTCAGACTCAGTACCGGCCTGATGCTCGGGGCGATGATGTGGCGGAACTGCTCCCACTTGGTCGCGCCGTCCAGCTGGGCGGCTTCGTAAAGCTCGCCCGGAATGGACTGGATCGCGCCGAGGAACAGCACGAAGTTGAGGCCCGTGTAGCGCCACACCGATACGCCGGCGAGTGAGGTGTTGGCGGAGGTGGGGTCGCCCAGCCACGCGTGATCGGGGTTCTGGCCGAACCAGGACAGCACCGTGTCCAGGGTGCCGCCGTCCTGGAAGAAGTACAGGAAGACGAATCCGATGGCCACGCCGTTGATGAGGTAGGGAAAGAAGAGCAGCCCCTTGAACAGGTTGCGGAACCGCAGGTCGAAGCTGAGTACCGTCGCGAAGTACAACGCGATCACGATCTGGACCGCGGATGCCGCCAGGTAGTAGAAGCTCACGAAGAACACCCGGAAGATCTCCGGCCGGGTGAAGATCTGGACGTAGTTGTCCGCTCCGGTGAAGTTCCGGTCGGGGCTGACCCCGTCCCAGTCCGTGAAGCTGTAATAGATCATGTTTCCCACGGGCACGTAGGTGAACGTGATCAGGAGAGCCAGCGGCGCCACCAGGAACAGCCAGGGCGTGGCGCGGCGGAGCGACCAGCCCCGGGCGCCGTGTGTTCGTGGGCCGGCGCCGGTGGGGGAGGGGCGGCGCCGGCAGGGCGTCGCACGGTGCGTTTTCACGCTCACCGCCTCGGTCGTCTCGGTCATGTCGGGCCTTTCGTCATCCGCGTCGGTCATGCGGTGTGTGCCTGAGGGCGGGGGCCCCGGCCGGTGTCGTGCGGCCAGGGCCCCCGCGCCGGTTCAGGAGCCGATGGTCTTCGCGGCGTCGTCCCACTTCTTGTTGAGCTCGTCGAAGTAGCTCTTGGCGCTGCCCTTCTGTGCACCGCGGGCGATGTCGATCAGCTTCTGGCGGTAGTCGGGCTTGTTGAGACCGATCTCGGCGGCGTTGTCGATGTCATTGACCGTCCCGGTCTTGCTCTCTGAACGCTCGACAAAGGTGACATCGTTGTCAACGAATTCCTTGAGGGTGTCGGGCATGGGTGCCGACTTCAGGGTGGGGACGGCCCCCTCCTTGGCGGAGTAGCCGGACTTCTCCGTGAACCAGTCGATCCAGGCCCGGGCGGCTTCCTTGTGGTCCGAGTGGATGTTGACGGCCTGCTGGTAGTCCGAGACGAGCGTGGCGCACTGGCCGTTCTCGCGTTGGACGGGGACCGGCATGTAGCCGATGTCGTCCGGGTTCTTCCCGGCCTTCTCGGCGGCGTCCCGCATCTGGCTGATCGCCCAGGAGCCGACCATCATGGAGCCGATCTCACCCTTGGCGAGCTTGCTCTTGGACGCCTCCCAGTTGGTGGTGCTGGGGTCCTTCTCCGAGAGCCCGTCCTTGACGATGTCGAAGAGGAGGTTGTCGATCACTCCGAGTTCGCTGCCGGACTTCCATGGCGACACCGGACCGGCCAGCTTGTTGTTCGCTTCCTTGTCGCAGGTGACGGAGCCGATGTTGGCGGACCACTGAACCAGCGGCCAGCCGTCCTTGAAGTTGGTGTAATAGGGGGTCGACCCGGTCTTCGACTTAATCGTCTTGAGGTCGGAGATGAACTCCTCCGGGGTGTTGGGCCAGGCGGTGATGCCGGCCTTCTTCCATAGGGCCTTGTTGTAGACGAAGCCGTTGGCGGTGCCGAACTGGGCGATGCCGTAGGTCTTGCCGTTGACCTCGGCCTTGTCGCTGAAGCGGTACTTGTCGGACATCGAGATGGACGAGCCGAGCGGCGCGAAGAACTTTGGGTAGTCGTTCTTGGCGACGGCCGCCGGGATCATCAGGACATCGCCGTACTTGTCCGTGTTCATCCGGATCTTGACTTCACCCTCGTAGTCGGTGAGGCCCTCGAACTTCACCGTGACCTTGGGGTAGACCTTGTTGAACTCCGCTGCGTAGGCCTTCATGGCCCCGCTCTTGATCAGGTCCGTCCGCTGAGTGAGGACCGTGATGGTACCGCTCGCCTTGCTTGCGTCGGCGGGGGCGGAGGCCGTCTCCGTGGACGGTGAACCGCTGCCGCTGCAGCCGGTGACCGTCATTGTCGCAATGGCCAAAAACGTACCTGCGAGTGTCCTGGTCTTCCCCATGTGCCCTGCTCCCTTGGACGGCGGCTCGGGTCTGCGCCGGATGTCGGCACTATGGCAGGGCGGAAGTGAACCGGTAAAGCACTTGTTTCCCCTGCGATGCAGAATCGTTACCGAGCTCCACGTTTTCGCAGGTGGATGGCCTGAGCCTTGTCGGGCGCGTTGCCATTCTGTGACTAGACCGGTTTATGGACAGTGATCGATCGGCGAGATAGGTTGTGCCGCGTCGTACATCTGTCAGCGTGCGCACTGGGCCGATTGGAGCCGCACCATGAAGGACATCACCCCACTCACCGAGGGCTGGAATCTGCGCTACGACCAAGCGCTGCTGCCCGCCCAGGTCCCCGGCTGTGTCCACACCGACCTGCTTGCCGCGGACGTCATCCCGGACCCCTTCCTCGACCGCAACGAGACCGAGGTCGCCTGGATCGGCCGGCGCGCCTGGACGTATCTCACCGACGTGTCCCACGACAGCGCACACGAGCGCACCGACCTCGTCTTCGAGGGCCTGGACACCGCCGCGCGGATCACGTTCGCCGGACGGGAACTGGGGACCACCCGCAACATGCACCGCACCCACCGGTTCGACGCCACCGGGCTGACCGGTCGTCTGGAGGTGTGCCTCACCTCCGCGTACGAGGAGGCCGAGGCGGTTCGCGCGGTCACCGGCGACCGGCCCAACGTGTATCCCGAGCCGTTCCAGTACATCCGCAAGATGGCGTGCAGCTTCGGCTGGGACTGGGGGCCGACGCTCGTCACCGCCGGCATCTGGCGGCCCGTACGCCTGGAGCACTGGTCGACCGCCCGCCTCGCGACGGTTCGCCCCCTCGTCACCGTCGACGGGGGCCGGGGGGCCGTGGAGGTGAGGCTTCAGGTGGAGCGCACGGAGTCCGGGACCGCCGCGGGTCTGCGGGCGCGCGCCACGGTGGCCGGTGAGGAGGCGGAGGTCCGCTTCGAGGGCGACGAGGCCGTGGTGCGGCTGACGGTCGACCGCCCCCGGCTCTGGTGGCCTCGGGGATACGGAGACCAGCCCCTCTACGACCTGGCAGTCACCCTGTACGACGAGCGGGGTGCGCTCGACACCTGGAGCCGGCGCATCGGCTTCCGCACCGTGGAACTGGACCGCGCTTCCGACGAGCGCGGCACGGGTTTCACTCTCGTCGTCAACGGCGAGCGCATCTTCGCCCGGGGCGTCAACTGGATCCCCGACGACGTCTTCCCCTCACGCATCACCCCCGAGCGCTACCGCACCCGCCTGCGCCAGGCGGCCGACGCCAACGTCGACCTGGTGCGCGTCTGGGGCGGCGGCATCTACGAGGACGAGGCGTTCTACGACGCCTGCGACGAGCTTGGACTCATGGTCTGGCAGGACTTCCTCTTCGCCTGTGCCGCGTACCCCGAGGAGCAGCCCCTGCGCGGGGAGGTCGAGGCCGAGGCGCGCGACAACGTTGTCCGTCTCATGCCGCACGCCGCCCTGGTCATGTGGAACGGCAACAACGAGAACCTCTGGGGCTTCCGCGACTGGGACTGGGAGCCCGGACTGGCCGGCGACTCCTGGGGCGAGGGCTACTACCTCGGCATGCTGCCCCGTATCGTCGCCGAACTCGACCCCACCCGTGCCTACAGCGCGGGCAGCCCCTGGTCCGGATCGTGGGACCACCACCCCAACGACCCCGGCCACGGCACCTATCACTCCTGGGAGGTGTGGAACCGCCAGGACTACGCCGAATACCGCGCGAACGTCCCCCGCTTCGTCTCCGAGTTCGGCTGGCAGGCCCCGCCCGCCATGGCCACGCTCCGGCGCGCCCTGCCCGGTGAGGAACTGGCCCCCGATTCGCCCGGCATGCTCCACCACCAGAAGGCCGAGGACGGAAACGGCAAGCTGAACCGCGGAGTCGCCCGCCACTTCGCCCTGCCCGACGGGGACTTCGACCAGTGGCACTACCTCACCCAGGTCGTTCAGGCCCGTGCGGTGGCCGCCGGCATCGAGCACTGGCGCTCCCACTGGCCGGACTGCGCCGGCGCCGTCGTCTGGCAGCTCAACGACTGCTGGCCGGTGAGCTCCTGGGCCGCCGTCGACGGGGACGGCCGCCTCAAGCCGCTCCACCACGAACTGCGCCGGGTCTACGCGGACCGGTTGCTGACCCTGCAGCCCGCCGGTGAGGGCGACGAAGGGCCCGTGCTCGCTGTGATCAACCAGTCCGCGACGCCCTGGCGCACCGAGGTGACCCTGCGCCGTATTCAGGCCGACGGCACGACCACCGGCCACGGCGCGCAGGAGGTGACGGTCGCCGCGCGTTCCGTCGTACGGATCCCGGTTCCCGCCGCGCTGGTCCCGGCCGAACACAGCACCAAGGAGTTCCTCGTCGCCGACGCGGACGGCCTGCGCGCCACCTACTTCCCGGTCACCGACAAGGAGTTCGCCTATGAGCGGCCGGCCTTCGACGTCGCTGTGGAGTCCGGCCCGGACGGCAGTGGTAACGTCCACGTGGTGGTCACAGCACACACACTCATCAGGGACCTTCTCCTTCAGGCGGACCGGCTCGGCCCCGGCGCCACCGCCGAGCGCGGTCTCACCACACTGCTGGCCGGCGAGCAGGTCCGCATCGGGGTCGACGGATGCGGTGACGTCTCCACGGACGACGCAAGGGCCGCCTTGTTCTGTGTGGGCGCGCGGTGACCAGCCCGGTGCGCGTCACCATCAAGGACGTCGCCGCCCGGGCGGGGGTCTCCAAGGGTGCGGTCTCCCTGGCCTTCAACCAGAAGCCCGGCGTCTCGGACGCGACCCGGAAGCGTATCTTCGCTGCCGCCCAGGAGCTGGGCTGGGCGCCGAACCAGACGGCGCGCAGCCTCTCCGGCCGACGGGCCGACATCATCGGTCTCGTCCTGTGCCGTCCGGCGCGGCTCCTGGGGCTGGAGCCCTTCTACATGGACTTCATCTCGGGCATCGAGAGCGTCCTGGCCGAGCGGTCCTGCTCGCTGCTTCTGCGGCTGGTCCACGACGTGGACGAGGAGATCGAGCTCTACCGGACGTGGTGGCGCAGCCAGACCATCGCGGGCGCGGTACTCGTCGACTTCCGGGTGGACGACCCGCGGGTGCCGGCGCTGGAATCCATCGGGCTGCCCGCGGTCGCCGTAGGCCATCCGTCGCTGACCGGCTCCTTCCCAGCGGTGTGGACCGACGACGCCACGGCGACGGCGGAGGCCGTCCGCTATCTGGCCGCCCTCGGCCACCGGCGCCTCGCCCGGGTCGGCGGCCCGGCCGGTTTCGGACACAGCGCGATCAGGACCCGGGCGTTCGACGCCACGGTGCGTGAACTCGGCCTGGAACAGGGGGCCCAGATCGCGACCGGCTTCGACGAACGGGAAGGCGCACGCGCGACGCGCTCGCTGCTCCTGGCGAAGGACCGGCCGACCGCGATCGTCTACGACAACGACATCATGGCGGTGGCCGGCGCCGGAGTCGCCGCCGAGATGGGTTTCGTGGTCCCGGACGACGTCTCGCTGCTCGCGTGGGACGACTCCCAGCTGTGCCGGATCACCCATCCCACCCTGTCGGCGATGAGCCACGACGTCCATCACTTCGGCGCCGAGGTGGCCCGCACCCTGTTCGCCCTGACGGAAGGGAACCACAGCGGCGCCCTTCAGGTGCCGACTCCGTCCCTGACGCCCAGGGGCTCCACGGCACCGGCGCCCCAGTAGAAGCGGCGCCGCGCGACCGGAGCGCCCGGTCGCGCGGCGGGCTTCACCGGCGCTTGTAGTTGATCTTCATCGTGTCCATGTCCGTAGCCGTGGACCGCAGCTCGCCGTGGCCGTAACCCGCCTCGCGCAGCGTCGTCTGCGCCCGGTCCTCGGCGATCGCGGAGGCCATCTCCTCGCCGTCCCCGGCGTCCGAGACGACCACGTACCGGAAGCTGAAGTGCTTGAGGATCCGGTCGTAGGTGAGCGAGCCCTCCTCGGTGAACTGCATCGCGGCGAGCCCGTGCTCCTCCACCTCGGCCAGCAGCCGCTCGCGCGCCGCCTCCGTCAGGTCCTGGAACGTGCCGCGCACGATCACCCGGTACGTGTGCTGGGTGCTCATCTGTTCCGCTGTTCCTCTCGCCTGCTGCGTACGCGTCCGAAGGGAGCGTACGGGGGCCGGGAGCAGGACGGAAACGGAATTCCGGACGCCCATGGGGCCGGCCGCGGCCGGTAAGACGCCCCTTGTCCGGGCGGCGACCGGCGTGTTCCATGGTCATCGGGGGGCGCCCGGACCTGTGGCGGCCCGCGCGAGAAGCGAGGTTGCCTTGGCCACCACCGTACGACGTGCCGTACTGACCCTGCCCGCCGCGGCGACGGGGCCGGAGAACCCGCTGCCCGCGCTGCGGCCGCTGGACGAGCCGCACGTCATCGACGACCGGGACCGGTCGGGACTCCCACGCGACATGGCCCGGCAGCTCGGCCACGCGCCGCTGACCGGCGTCCTGCCCGTCCGCCTCCTCGACGGATACGGGCGCGAGCGCGTCCCCACGGACCTCGACGCGATCGTCATCGAGAACGACCACCTGCGCGTCACCGTGCTCCCCGGGCTCGGCGGCCGCGTCCACTCCCTCGTCCACAAGCCGTCCGGCCGCGACCTCGTCTACGTCAACCCGGTCGTCCAGCCAGCCGACTTCGCGCTCAACGGCGCCTGGTTCTCCGGCGGCATCGAGTGGAACATCGGCGCGACCGGCCACACCACCCTCTCCTGCGCCCCGGTGCACGCGGCCCTCGTCCCGGCGCCCGACGGCGGCGAGATGGTCCGGCTCTGGGAGTGGGAACGGCTGCGCGACCTGCCGTTCCAGGTCGACCTGTGGCTCCCCGCCGACTCCGAGTTCCTGCACGTAGGCGTACGGATACGCAACCCGCACGAGCAGCCCGCACCCGTCTACTGGTGGTCCAACACCGCCGTCCCCGAGGACGCGCGCACCCGGGTGATCGCACCCGCCGACGAGGCCTGGCACTTCGGGTACGAGCGCGCGCTGACCCGCGTCCCCGTCCCCGAGAGCGGCGGCACCGACCGCACCTACCCGCTGCGCAGCGAATACCCCGCCGACTACTTCTACGAGGTGCCCGACGGCGCCCGCCGCTGGATCGCCTCCCTGGACGAGCACGGCCACGGACTCGTCCAGACCTCCACCGACCTGCTGCGCGGCCGCAAGCTCTTCCTCTGGGGCAGCGGGTCCGGCGGGCGGCGCTGGCAGGAATGGCTCACCGAACCAGGCACCGGCGGCTACGCGGAGATCCAGGCAGGACTGGCCCGCACCCAGCTGGAGCACATACCCCTGGAGCCGGGCGGCGAGTTCAGCTGGCTCGAGTCCTACGGGCCGCTCGCGGCCGACCCCGCCACCGTCCACGGCGACGACTGGGCGGCCGCCCGCACCGAGACCGAGCAGCGCCTCGCGGACGCCCTGCCGCGCGCCGATGTGGACACCGCGTACGCCGCCTGGCGCGCCCACGCCGACACCGAACCGGGCGAACGCCTCGCCACCGGGTCCGGATGGGGCGCCCTGGAGGTGCGGCGCGGCCGGTACGAGCTGCCCGGGACACCGTTCGCCGACGACACGCTGGGCGAGGAGCAGGCCCCCTGGCTGGAGCTGCTGGACCAGGGCACGTTCCCCGGCCCCGCCGGGACGGTCCCCGGGCCCACCCTGGTCTCCTGGCACTGGCGGGACATGCTGGAGACGGCCGCCGCCGAACCGCACACCGAATACCACCTCGGCATCGCGCAGTGGCACGCCGCCGACCGCGCCCAGGCGGTCCGCAGCTGGGAACGCGGTCTGGCCACGGCCGCCTCCCGCTGGCCGCTGCTGCGCTGTCTGGCCGTCGCCGCCCGGGTGAGCGGCCAGCGCGAACTGGCCGCCGAATACTACGCGGAGGCGTTCGACGGGCTGTGCGCCGATCGGACCGACGGCGACCGGGCATGGACCGCCGCCACCGCCGCGCTGGGCCGGGAGGCGATCGACGCGCTGCTCACGGCCGGGCGCACCGAGGCCGCCCGCACGGTGTGGACGGGGCTGCCGCCGGAGGTCCGGGCCCGGGGCCGGTTCCGCCTGCTGGAGGCCCAACTGCTGATTGCCGAAGGCCGGAACGACGCCGCGAAGGCCGTGTTCGACGCGGGCTTCGAGGTCGCCGACCTGCGCGAGGGCGCGGAGATCCTGGAGGAGGTGTGGAACCGGCTCACGGACGAACCGCTGCCGGACTCGTACAACTACCGGATGCGGCCGCGCGTCTGACGGGGCGACGGTACGGCGAACGGGAGCAGCGCTACATGATCATCTGGATCAACGGGGCCTTCGGCAGCGGCAAGACCACTCTGGTCACCGAACTGCACCGCAGACTGCCGGATGCCCTGGTCTTCGACCCGGAGTACGTCGGCTTCCTGCTGCGCGAGATCGTCGAGGTGCCGGACGGAGACTTCCAGAACATCCCGTTGTGGCGCAAGCAGGTGGCGTCGCTGGCCCAGGGGCTGGTCGAGGAGTACGGCCGTCCGGTCCTGGCGCCGATGACCGTGGTCCGCCGGCCGTACGCCGACGAGATCTTCGGGGCCCTGGAGAAGGCGGGCGTACCCGTGCACCACTTCTTCCTGGACGTGCCGGCCGCGGTCCTCGAACAGCGGCTGCACGGCCGGGTGGTGGTGCCCGGTGACCCGGAGCGCGACGAGGCGGTACGGCGCTGGGGCAAGGCGCGGATCGCCGAGTGCGTGGCGGCGGTGGGCAGCCTGCGGGACGACACCGTGGTGCTGGACGGCGAACTGCCCACCGCCGAACTCGCCGACCTGGTGCTGGATCGGACCGGCCTGGACTAGGGCCTTTCGTTTGGATCATGCCGGGCTCGCGGGCTCCGGCACCGCACCTCGCCGCGTTGTCGTCAATCGCCAACGCTCCTTCCCCAGGATCTCGGCTCCGCTCGAACAGGGGAGACCCCATCTGCCTCAATCCTCCGCCTTGCGATGCACGGCACCGGAGCCCGCTCCCTGATCCGGCCTGATCCAAACGAAAGGCCCTAAGCCGGCAGGTTGCGGTCGACGTACTCGAAGACCGAGCCGTCCGGGTGCACGGCGATCAGGTTGCGGCCCACCGGGGTCGGGACGGGGCCCGCGATGACGCGGGCGCCGACCCGGGCCAGGGTCTCGTTGGCCTCGTCGACGTTCTTCACGGCGATGGTCGCGGTGACCTTGCGGAGGATCTCCAGCTCCGATGCGGGGCCGCTCATCAGCAGGAAGCAGCTGATCGCCGCGACGGACACCCCGCCGCGCTCGAAGCGGAGGGCGGCGGTGCCCGTGAGCTCCTCGTAGAAGGCCACCGCGGCCTCCAGGTCGTCGACGCAGATACGCAGCGTGGTTCCCAGGATCTCCATGGCGGCCAGGTTAGTTGGCCGCCCGGCGCCATGTGATCCATTCGGACCCCGCCGTGCGGTCAGACGCGGCAGAGCACCTCGCCGTGCGGGACCATGAACCAGCCGTCGTCCTGCGTGCCCCACTCGCGCCACGCCTCGGCGATCTCCGTCAGCTGCTCAGCCGTGGCATGCCCGCCGTCCACCGCGAGCTTCGCGTACACCGAGCCGACGGTGCGGTCGGCCCACAGGCCGCTCCACCACGCCCGGCTCTCCGGCGTGGCGTAACACCACGAGCCCGCCGTGGGTGTGATGTCGCTGAACCCCGCCTGCCGCGCCCAGGACAGCAGCCGGCGTCCGGCGTCCGGCTCGCCGCCGTTGGCGCGGGCCACCCTGCCGTACAGCTCCTGCCAGCGGTCCATGGCCGGCGGCTCGGGGAACCAGGTCATCGCCGCGTAGTCGCTGTCGCGCGCCGCGACCACGCCCCCGGGGCGGCACACCCGGCGCATCTCGCGCAGTGCCTGCACCGGGTCGCCCACGTGCTGGAGGACCTGATGGGCGTGGACCACGTCGAACGAGTCGTCGGGGTAGTCCAGGGCATGGACGTCCGCCACCGCGAACTCCACGTTGCCCAGGCCGCGTTCGGCGGCGACCTCGGCCGCCTGGGCCAGGATCTCGTCGGTGGTGTCGAGGCCGGTCACCCGGCCCGGGGCGACCAGGGCGGCCAGGTCGGCGGTGATGGTGCCGGGGCCGCAGCCGACGTCCAGCACGTCCAGACCCGGGCGCAGTTCGCCGACGAGGTAGGCGGCGGAGTTGGCGGCGGTGCGCCACTTGTGCGAGCGCAGCACCGATTCGTGGTGGCCGTGGGTGTAGACGGCGGTCTCCTTCGACATGGCCGTGCATCCTCTCTCGAAACGCGAACCGCGAAAGCGCTGATCGGTAGGGCCACCGTAAGGCCTGCCGCCGAATGATGAGATGGGTATCTTGCGATGTGGACAGCCCTCGGATATGCGAAAGGGGCGGCCGAGTGTGCGGCGGCCGCCCCTCGCAGGCCTTCCGGCCCCTTCTCCCTACACCGGCCTCGGGCAGTACACCGTCAGCGCCTCCGGCAGCTTGTCGATCAGCAACTCGCTTCCGGTGTGCGCCACTTCACCGTCATACGCGTACGGCGTACCGGGCTTCAGGCCGGAGACGCGCACCCGCTGCCGGCGTACCGCCGCGTGCGTGGGGGAGCGGGTCAGCGGACCCGCGACCGCCGCCGCCAGCAGCCGCAGACCGGGCGTCCGGCCACCGTGCACGACCCGGACGTCCAGCAGCCCGTCCGCGAGGTTGTGCCGCCGGCCCGGCGCAGGGCCCATCCGCTGGAACAGGCCGTTGCCGACGAACAGCAGCCACAACGGGCGGCACCTGCCCTGGAGTTCGGCCTCCAGCGGGCGCTCGCCACGCAGCACGTGCAGGGCCGCCAGGACCCCGGCGGGCCAGCCGCCGATCCGGGGCGACCAGCGCTCCCGCATCCGCACGAGCTCCGGGTACACGCCCAGGCTGAAGGCGTTGAGGAAGTAGCCGTGCGCGCCGTCCGGCCCCGGCCGGAACCGGCCCAGGTCCGCCCGCACCGCGCTGCCGGCGGCGAGCGCGGAGCACGCGTCGGCCACGGTCTCGATGCCCAGGTCGTACGCGAAGTGGTTGAGGGTACCGCCGGGGAAGACCGCGAGCGGCACCTCGTGCTCCACCGCCACGGACGCCGCCAGGTTGACCGTGCCGTCCCCGCCGCACACCCCCAGCGCCGTGCACCGGTCCGCCGCCTGCGCCAGCTCCGAGGCGAGCCGACCGGGAGCGCACTCCACGATCTCCGCCTCCGGCAGCGCGTTCCTGATCAGCGAGGCCGTCGCGGTGGCCGTCCCCGACTCCTGGTTGGCGACCACCACCAGGCCCCGGCCCTCGGGCAGGGCGGGCGCGTCGGCCGGCGGTCTGCCCGGTGCGGGCAGCTGGTTCCTCGTCGGTATCACCCCCCGCAGGGCGAACGCCGCGCCCACGCCCAGGGCCGCACCGGCCAGCACATCGCTCGGGTAGTGCACCCCGGTGTAGACGCGGGACGCCGCCACGGACAGCGCGACGGGTGCGACGACCGCCCCCCAGCCCTTCGACTCCAGCGCCACCCCGGTGGCGAACGCGGCGGCCGACGCGGCGTGCCCCGAAGGGAACGACGTGGTCACCGGCTGCCGCTTCAGCTGCCGTATCACCGGCACGGCGTCCAGGATCGGCCGCTGCCTGCGGACCGCCCCCTTGCCCACCGTGTTGATCGCGGCCGACGCCACCGCCAGCGAGGCGATGCCCCGCAGCGCGGCCCGCCGGGCCCGCGCACTGCCCCCGAAGGCGGCCATACCGGCCGCGGCCCCGAACCACAGCAGCCCGTGGTTGGCGCTGCGGCTCAGCCGGGGCAGCACCGGACCGGCGGCCGGCCAGTGCCGCTGGGCCAGGTCCTGGAAGACGGCGGCATCGCGCCGGTGGAACCGGTCACGCAGTCCCGCGAACCGGGACGGGACGGAAGCATTGCTCGCTGGCGACATGCGACAGCGGATACCCCGCATCACCGCTCCGAACCAGCAGCCACGCCGAAGGTAGCCTGAGGTTCGTCACACCGGTCGCCGGCCGGGACACCGAACAAGGGGGAATGCGGGGCCATGGGGCGACTCGTGCCGGCGGTGACCAGGGCGTTCGACGTCCTCGAACTCTTCCTCCAGGGCGACGGCACGCTCTCCGCGCCCGAGGTGACGCGCAAGCTCCAGCTGCCCCGTACCACCGTCCACGAGCTGCTCACCACGCTCGCCGCACGGTCGTACCTGGTCACGGACCCCGACCGGCCCGGACGCTACCGGCTGGGCGTGCGCACCTACCAGCTCGGCAGCCGGTACGCGGAACAGCTCGACCTCGCCGCCGAGGGCCGGCAGGTGGCCCGGCGCGTCGCCGCGGACTGCGGCGAGAGCGTGCACGTGGCCATCCTGGACGGCACCGACGCCGTCTGCGTCGCCCAGGCCGACTCCACCCACGCCGTCCGCACGGTGTCGTCGGCCGGGCACCGGCTGCCCGCCCACTGCACGTCCGCCGGCAAGATGCTGCTCGCCTCACTGCCCGCCCCGGAACTCGACGCCCGGCTCGACGGCCTGGAGCTGACCGCCCTCACCCCGCACACCCTCACCGGCGAACGGGAACTGCGGACCGCGCTCGACGCCGTACGGCAACGGGGTATCGCCGCGGAGCACCAGGAGTCCGACCCCGGCGTCAGCTGTGTGGCCGCACCCGTGCACGACCGGTCCGGACGGGTCGTCGCCGCGCTCTCCGTCTCGGTCCCGATGATCCGCTGGAACGAGGAGCGCGAGCGGGAACTCGCCGCCCTCGCCGCCGAAGGCGCCGACGAGCTGTCGGGCCGCCTCGGACACGACCGGAGCAGAGCGTGAACCGCGTACCCGTCGAGACCGCCGTACGGGAACAGGCCGTGCCCGGCGAGGGCCCGGCCCGGGACACGGCCACCGGCCGGACCGTCCGCGCCGCTCCGGGGCAGGCGCCCCGCCCCGTTCCCTCGTATAAAGGTCCGGAGGGCTGACGGCGGATCGGATCGGCGAGCGGTGGCGAAGGAGGCCCGATGGGCCGGGAGCGGACCGGGCGTCACGAGCGCGGCACGGAAACGGTCCGGGAGGACCGGGGACCCGTACGGTACGGCCCGCCGGCCCCCTGGCCGGGACTGCCCGTCCTGCCGGAGCTGGCCGAGGTGCTGGCCTCCGCCGCCGGACGCGCCGCCCCCGAACCCGCCGGCGGATCGGCCGCCCTGCGCGAGGCCGCCTGCGCCTATTGGGAGCGGCGCGGGCTTCACGGCGGCCCCGGGCGTGTCGCCGCCGCCCCCGGCACCGCACCGCTGCTGCTCGCGCTGATCGCCGCGCACGGCGGCGATGTCCTGCTGCCGCGCCCCTGCCCCGCCTCCTGGATCCCACAGGCCCGGCTCCTCGGCCGGCCCGCCTACCAGGTGCCGACCCCCGCCGAGTGCGGCGGCGTGCCGGACCCGTACGCCCTCCTCGAAACCGTACGCAGAGTGCGTGCCGAGGGTGGCCGGCCGCGGCTCCTGCTGCTCTCGGTGGCCGACGACCCCACCGCCACCGTCGCCCCGCCGGAACTCCTGCGCGAGGCGTGCGAGGCCGCCGTAGACGAGGGGCTGCACATCGTCAGCGACGAGACCTGGCGCGACACCCTGCACCGGCCCGACGACACGGTCCTGGTCAGCCCCGCCGAGATGTGCCCGGACGACGTCACGGTGGTCTCCGGCCTGTACGGGGCACTGACCCCGGCCGCCTGGCCGGTCGCCGTCGCCCGGTTCCCGGACACCGCGCGCTCCGCCGTACGCCACGCCCGCACCCTGGACGTCCTCACCGCGCTCGGCGCCTCGATCGCCGGCCCGGTCGCCGCCGCGGCGGCCCACGCGCTGCGCGAACCGCCCGCCGTCACCGAACGCGCCCGGCGCGCCGCCGCCCTGCACGCCCGCCTCGCCACCGAGGCCCACCGCGCCGTCCTCGGCTGGGGGGCCGTCGCCCGGCCCCCGCAGGCGGGCCGCCACCTCTACGCGGACCTCGGGCCGCTGCGCACCCGGCTCGCCGCCCGGGGCGTCACCGACTCACTGGAGCTGGAGGAACACCTCTCCGCGCGGCTCGGCGCCCCCGCCCCGGGCGGACACCGCTTCGGCGACGAGCTCGGCGCGCTCCGGGTGCGGCTGGGCACCGGGGCCCTCCTCGGCGCGACCCCCGAGCAGCAGACCGAGGCCCTCACCGCCGCGGACCCCCTCGAATTGCCGCACATCGCGGCAGCGCTGAGCATTTTCCGAACAGCCCTCGACGAACCGCGCTGACCCACCGCGCCGGCACACTCCTGGACGGGAGCCCCGATGACGGACCAGACCGAGCGCCCTCTCACCCTGCACACACCCCCCGTGTCCTGCGGCGAGATCGTCGCACCGCGCCCGCTCGGCGAGGTGCGCACCTGGCCCCGGAGCTTCGCGGACCGGCTCACCGCCCCGCTCCCCGGCGTCAGGGGCATGTCCCGCCTGGCCCGCGAGCACTCCATCCGGCCCAACGCGGAGGGCCTGCGCCACATCCACCGTCTGCCGTACGCCCCCGAGCCCCTGCCGCCCGTCCCCGCAGGCACCAGTTGCGTCACCTGGGCCGGGCACGCCAGCTGGATCATCCGCACCGGCGGCCTCACCGTCCTCGCCGACCCCGTCTGGTCCCGCCGCATCCTCGGCACCCCGGCCCGGATCACGCCCGTCGGCGTCCGCTGGGAGGACCTGCCGCCCGTCGACGCCGTCGTCATCAGCCACAACCACTACGACCACCTCGACGCCCCCACCCTGCGCAGACTGCCCCGGCACACCCCGCTGTTCGTCCCGGCGGGCCTCGGCCAGTGGTGCCGCCGCCGCGGCTTCGGCAACGTCACCGAACTCGACTGGTGGGAGTCGGCGCAGCTGGACGGCGTCCGCTTCGACTTCGTGCCGTCCCACCACTGGTCCAAGCGCACCCTCACCGACACCTGCCGCTCGCTGTGGGGCGGCTGGGTCATCCAGGACACCGGCGGCGCGGGGCACGGCGGACGGATCTACTTCGCCGGCGACTCCGGATACGGCCACTGGTTCGCCGAGATCGGCCGCCGCCACCCCGGCATCGACCTCGCCATGCTGCCGATCGGCGCGTACGAGCCCCGCTGGTGGCTCGGCGACGTCCACACCGACCCGGAGGAGGCGGTGCAGGCGTACGAGGACCTCGGCGCCCACGCCATGGCCCCGATGCACTGGGCGACCTTTCTGCTCTCCGCCGAGCCGGTCCTCGAACCGCTCACCCGGCTGCGCACCGCCTGGCAGCGCGCCGGACACCCCCGCGACCGGCTCTGGGACCTGCCCATCGGCGGCTCACGCCTGCTGACGGACCCGGCAGGCTGAGCTCACCGCGCCCACCGCGCCCGCGTCCGGCGCCAGACCGCGGGCGCCCCGCTGATCAGCAGCGTCAGGCCCACCGCCGCCACCACTCCCTGCCACGGCTCCGGGAACAGCGAACCGCCCAGGATGCCGATCAGCTGGTACGTCGCAGCCCACGCCAGACACGCCGGTACGTCGCCCCGGGCGAACCGCCGCAGCTCCATCCGGCCCAGCAGACACGCCAGCATCACCGGTATCCGCCCGGCCGGCACCAGCCGCGACAGCACCAGCACCATCGCCCCGTGCTCGTCCAGCTTGTGCTGGGCCTGCTCAAGCCGCTCCGGCGCCGCCCGGTCCCGGATCGTCCGCAGCCACCGAGAGCCGTTCTTCGACCGCACCCCACGCTGCCCCAGCCAGTACAGGGATATGTCCCCGAGGAACGCCGCCGACGACGCCACCGCGAACACCACGAGCAGGGAGAACGGCGACGACTGGTGGAACGCCACCACGGCCGCCGAACTCACCAGCGCGCCCGTCGGCACCACCGGCACCAGGGCGCCCAGCGCCACCAGCAGGAACAGCGACGGATAGCCGACGGCCTGCTGCGTCGACTCCGCGGGCAGCTGAGCCGTCTGCCGCAGGAATTCGATCACCCGGAGCACCCCGGCCGCACCCGCTCGCCGTGCGCCAGCCGGTGCACCACGACCTCCGGCGCCGCCATCGCCGCCTTCCGCACGAACTCCTCGCCCGGCGCGTGGAACTCGTGCGGCCGGACCCCGTCCATCCCGATCGGCCAGTACGTGCCGTAGTGCACCGGCACCGCCGCGCGCGGCCGCAGCCGGGTCAGCGCCTGGGCCGCGCGCCCCGCGTCCAGGTGCCCGTGGCCCAGATAGGGCCCCCAGCCGCCGACCGGCAGCAGCGCCACGTCCACCGGGCCGACCGCCCGCGCCATGTCGTCGAAGAGCCCGGTGTCCCCGGCGAAGTACGTACGCGCCGCGCCCTCCACCACGTAACCGAGCGCGGGGGAGCGCTGCGGGCCCAGCGGCAGCCGCCGGCCGTCGTGCAGAGCCGGTACCACCCGGACCCGGACCCCGCCCACGCGCACCTCGTCGCCCACGACCACCTCGGTGATCCGCAGCCCGCGCACCCGGCGCAGCAGCCGCAGCCCGGGAACCGACCGCACCGAACCACGCGGCACGAGCACCCGGGCCCCCGGGGCGACGCGCGCCAGCGACGGCAGATGCAGATGGTCGGAGTGCAGATGGGAGATGAGGACCACGTCGGCCACGGCCGCGTCCGGACCGGGCAGCGCGCCCCGGCGGCGGCGCAGATGCGCGAAGCGCCGTACGAAGAGCGGATCGGTCAGGAAGCGGACCCCGGAGTCCTCGATCGTGCACGTGGCATGACCCCACCAGGTGATCTCCACCGGCACGTCACCGCCTCCTCCGCTCACCGGGCCCGTCGGACCCCTCCACACCTGCCCCGACGAGCCTACGGGCACTCCCGTCCGGGCGGCCCGCGTACCCCGGCGCACCCCTGGACCACGGTTCCGGGGCCGTGCCCCCGTGCGCCCCCTCACCGCCCCGGAACGCGCCCTCGGCCCCCGTGCGCGGCCGCATAGGGTCGGGGAACGACGAGCACGAGCACGGGGAGAAGGGCCATGGGGGACGTACGCGTGGCGGCCATCGCCAGCCTGACGCCGCTGGAGGAACTGGACAGCGATCCGTTCCTCGTGGACACCCGCAGCCAGCACGCCATGTGTGCCCGCTGGGCCGCCGACCAGGGCTACGTCGTCACCCGGCAGCTGCGCCTGTACGGGCTGCGCCCCGACCACCCCGCGCTCTGGGCCGACATCGACAGCGGCGAGGTCGAGCTGTTCGTCACCCCCAGCGACCGGGTCCTCGCCCGCGCCCTGGCCTCGGTGCCGCGGTTCACCGCGGAGTGCGAGCGACGCGGCGTACGCCTGGAGTTCGCCGGGCTCGACGAGCCGTCCTACACCGCCGACGGCAAGGCCGGAGTGCACCGCAGGCTCTCCATGCCGACCGCCGGGTACGACGGCTGCTGACCGGCCGGGGGACCGCCCGGCCCGCTGTGAAAGGCTGGAGCGGGGCCCGGAACGGCAGGGCCCGGACATGAGGTGACGACGGCGTGGGCGACAGGCGATGGCGGCGAGCCGGCAGCGCCCTGATGCGAGTGATCGCGGTCTGGGCCGTCTCGACGCTCACCATGCTGGCGCTCGCGGGCATCCTCCCCGACTTCCGGCTCCAGGCGCCCGACGGCGACAGCATCACCAAGACCGCCTTCACCGCGGCCTGGGGCGCGGGCGCCTTCGGGCTGCTCTCCGCACTGGTCTGGCCCGTGCTCGTCCGGGCGCTGCTCATCGTGCCGGCCCTCGTCCTGGGCGCGCTCGTCTTCTTCCTCAACGGCTCGCTGCTGCTGATCGCGCTCCGGCTCATCCCGGACGGCCGGGGCGCAGCAGCCCCGGAGACCGCCGTCGCCGTCGCGGCCGTGATGTCCGCCGTCGCCTCCGCCACGTCCACCGCCCTCGCCGTGCGCGACGACAACGCCTACCGCCGCCGCCTCTCCCGCCTGGCCGACCGGCGGCGCCGCCGCACCGGCACGGGCGACGCGCGCGGCGGGCCGCCGGGCACCGTCTTCATCCAGCTGGACGGGGTCGGCCACGACGCCCTCGTGGCAGCCGCGGCCGGGGGCGTGATGCCGACCGTCGCCCACTGGCTGACCGGGCCCGACGCACACCGGCTCATGCCGTGGCGCACCGACTGGTCCAGCCAGACCGGCGCCAGCCAGCTCGGCATCCTGCACGGCAGCAACCACGACGTGCCCGCGTTCCGCTGGTACGAGAAGGAGACCGGCGTGGTCATGGTCTCCAGCAAGCCCGCGAGCGCCCTGGAGCTCCAGCGCCGGGCCATCGCCCGCACAAGGGACGGCGGACTCCTCACCCTCGACGGCGCCAGCCGCGGCAACCTCTTCAGCGGCGGCGCGGGCCAGCTCGCGCTCGTCCTGTCCATGGCCGCCAGGCTCGGCAAGGGCCGCCGGTCGCGCGCCGGGTACTTCGCCTACTTCTCCGACCCGGCCAACGCCGTCCGCACCGCCGGCTCCTTCGCCGCGGAGGTCTGCCGGGAGATCGCCCAGTCCACCCGCTCCCGCCTCCGCAAGGAGACGCCCCGCATCAAGCGCGGCGGCCTGTACCCCTTCATCCGCGCCTTCGCGACCGTCGTCGAACGCGATGTCGTGGTCGCCGCCGTGATCGGTGACATGTTCGCCGGACGGACCGCGGTCTACGCCGACCTCGTCGCGTACGACGAGGTCGCGCACCACTCGGGACCGCGCAGCAGGGACGCGGAGAAGGTGCTCGCCCGCCTCGACCGGGCGCTCGCCCTGATCGCCAAGGTCGCCGAACAGGCCCCCCGCACCTACCGGATCGTGCTCCTGTCCGACCACGGCCAGAGCCCGGGGGACACCTTCGCCGGCGTGTACGGGCTGACCCTCAAGAACCTCGTGCGGGCCGGCAGCGGACTGCCCGTGCCCCGGCGCGCGCAGCGCACCCGCAGCGCCTCCGAGGCGCGCGACGCGGTCCGGATCGCCCTGCACCGGCCGGTCGCGGAAGGCCAGGAGGAACAGGTCGCGGTCCCCTCCGACCCGATAGTCCTCGCCTCCGGCAACCTCGGCCTGATCTCGTTCCCCGACATCGAGGGCCGCGCGTCCCTGGAGCAGCTGGAGCGCCGCCACCCCGCGCTGCTCTCCACCCTGGCCAACCACCCGGGCATCGGCTTCCTGCTCGTCCGCGGCGAGCGCCACGGGTCGGTGGTGCTGGCCCGCGACGGGGTGCGGGTGCCGGTGGCGGACCTGACGGACGGGGAGGGGCCGCTGGCCGTGTACGGTCCGGGCGCGGCGGACGCGATCCGGCGGACGGACACCTTCCCGCACGTCGCGGACGTGATGGTCAACTCCATGTACGACCCGGCCACAGGCACCGTGCACGCCTTCGAGGAGCAGATCGGCTCGCACGGCGGCCTGGGCGGCGACCAGTCCCGGCCGTTCCTGCTCTGGCCGCGAGGGCTGACGGACCCGCTGGACGCCGTCACCGACGAGGACGGGAAACGCCCGGACGAGCTCGTCGGCGCCGAGGCGGTGCACCGGGTCCTCGGACGCTGGCTCCAGGAGGCGTCCGGGCCCCAGGTGCCGGTGCCGTCGGACCAGGGCCTGCCCGGCGGCGCGTGATCAGGCCGACTGCAGCCGTACGAGGGGCAGGTGGAAGATCACCGACGGCGGCGGATCCACCGGCTTGCCGATCTGCCCGAGCAGCAGCCGGGCCATCTCCGCCGACATCTCCTCCACCGGCTGCCGGACCGTCGTCAGCGGCGGATCACAGGCCAGCGCCGCACTGCTGTCGTCGAACCCGACGAGCGCGACGTGCGGGGCTGCCCGGCGAGGACGGCGGGCAGCCGGGTGCCGTGCAGCAGCCCGGGCAGCGGATCGTCCGCGTGCGACGAGATCAGCACCACGCCGGCGTTGTCAGTGGTGGACGGCAGGATGGAGGGCATGACGAACTCAGCAGTCGTGCTCGCCGACCATGCCTCCTACGCCGCCGCCGTCGAGGAGGCCGCGCAGGCCGCCGCCGCGTACTACGCCACGGGCGAGAGCGCGCTCGACGACGACGCCTACGACCGGCTGGCGCGCGGCATCGCCGCGTACGAGCAGGAGCACCCGCAGCAGGTGCTGCCCGCCTCGCCGACCGGCAAGGTGGCCGGCGGTGCGGCCGTCGGGGACGTGCCGCACACGGTGCCGATGCTCTCCCTCGACAACGTCTTCTCGGCCGAGCAGTTCGCCACCTGGACCGCCTCGCTGGAGCGGCGGATCGGACGGCCCGTCACCGCCTGGAGCGTCGAGCCGAAGCTCGACGGACTCGCGGTCGCCGCCCGGTATCGCGAGGGCCGTCTGGAACGGCTGATCACCCGGGGCGACGGGACCGCCGGCGAGGACGTGTCCCACGCCATCGGGACCGTCGTCGGCCTCCCCGCGCAGCTCGCGGAGCCGGTCACGATCGAGATACGCGGCGAGATCCTGATGACCACCGAGCAGTTCGAGCAGGCCAACACCGTCCGCACCGAGCACGGCGGCGCCCCCTTCGCCAACGCGCGCAACGGCGCCGCGGGCACCCTGCGCGCCAAGGACCGTGCGTACACGGTGGAGATGACGTTCTTTGCATACGGAGCCCTGCCGCTTCCTGATTCCGGTGAACTGGCCGCCGAGCTTGCCGAGCTGCCGCACAGCCAGGTCCTCGGGCGCGCCGCGGACCTCGGCGTGCACACGGCAGGGGACACCGAGGTCGCGCCGCGTACCGTCGCGACCGTCGAGGAGGTCCAGGCGAGGATCGAGGAAGTCGCCGCGCTGCGGGCCTCGTTGCCGTTCGGGATCGACGGCATCGTCATCAAGGCGGACCTGGCGGCCGACCAGCGAGACGCCGGTGTCGGCAGCCGGGCCCCGCGCTGGGCCATCGCCTACAAGCTGCCGGCCGTCGAGAAGGTCACCCGCCTCATCGGCGTCGAGTGGAACGTGGGCCGTACCGGCATCATCGCGCCGCGCGCGGTGCTGGAGCCCGTCGAGATCGACGGCTCGACCGTCGGATACGCCACCCTGCACAACCCCGCCGACATCACCCGTCGGGACCTGCGCGTCGGGGACCACGTGATGGTCTACAAGGCGGGCGACATCATCCCCCGCATCGAGGCCCCCGTCGCCCATCTGCGCACCGGTGACGAGCAGCCCGTCGTCTTCCCCGAGGTCTGCCCGCAGTGCGGCTCGGAGATCGACACCAGTGAACAGCGCTGGCGCTGCGTGCAGGGCCGCGACTGCCGCGTCGTCGCTTCCGTCTCGTACGCCGCCGGGCGCGACCAGCTCGACATCGAAGGGCTCGGTACGACCCGGGTCGTCCAGCTCGTCGACGCCGGTCTGATCGCGGACTTCGCCGACCTGTTCACCCTGGAGCGCGAACAGCTCCTCCCGCTCGACCGGATGGGGGAGACGAGCACCGACAACCTGCTGGCCGCGATCGACGCCGCCCGCACCCAGCCGCTCTCCCGGGTCTTCTGCGCCCTCGGCGTGCGCGGCACCGGGCGCTCCATGTCCCGCCGGATCGCCCGCTACTTCGCGGAGATGGACCGCATCAGAGCCGCTGACGCCGAGGAGCTCCAGCGGGTCGACGGCATAGGCAAGGAGAAGGCGGCGGCCGTCGTCGCCGAACTGGCCGAGCTCGCCCCGCTCATCGAGAAGCTGATCGCCGCCGGGCTCACCATGACCGAGCCGGGCGCGACCCCGCCGCCGCCCCCGGGCGAGGAGGTCGACGAGGAGGCGGCCGGGAGCACCGAAGGCGCGCCGCTGGCCGGGATGACCGTGGTGGTCACCGGGGCCATGACGGGCGCGCTGGAGAAGCTCTCGCGCAACCAGATGAACGAGCTGATCGAGCGGGCCGGCGGCAAGTCCTCCTCCAGCGTCTCCAAGCGCACCGCGCTGCTGGTGGCCGGTGAGAAGGCGGGCTCGAAGCGCACGAAGGCGGAGGACCTGGGGGTACGGATCGCGACACCGGAGGAGTTCTCGGAGATGGTGGGGGAGTTCCTGCCGGTCGACGCGTAGCGCGTGTGCGGGGTGGCCGGCGGAGCCCTTCGATTTTGCTTGGGAGTGGCTTTCTTTGCCTACCTATTGCATAGTGAGGGCTCGGCCATGCCTCGCGATCAGCGGGTCACTGGGTGTGTACGGCCGCGGCTGCGTGCCGGGGGTGAGGGGCGATGCGTTCTTTGCGCGACGGACGGCGGCACGACCGCCCCGTCCACCGGCACTTCGGGGGCGCCACCCGCGGCCTGGCCCTCGACCTCGGCAGCTCACGGACCCGCGCCTGGGTGCCCGGACTGGGCGTCGTCGCGGACACCGGCGGCGAGGAGAGCGGTGAGTACGGCCACGGCCGGCCCGTCCGGCGCGGCCGGATCGTCGACCCGGACTCCTGCGGCCGCATGCTGGCCCGCATCGCCGACCGGGCCCTGGGCGACCGCCGCGAGGACGCGGTCATCGTCCTCAGCCACCCCGTCCTCGCCGGTCCCGGACACCGCGACGCCGCCCGGGACGTGCTCCGCACGCTCGGCCCGTCGGACGTCATCGTCCTGGACAGCGCCAGGGCCGCCGCGGCCTGCGCCGGACCGGGAGACGGCGGCCCACTCCTCGTCGTCGACGTCGGCGCCGAGCTGACCGAGGCGACCCTGCTCGTCGACGGCATGGTGCGCGACGCGCGTCTCGCCGAGACCGGGCTCAGCGACCTGGAACCGGGCGAGCGGCCCACCGCCGTCGTCCGCGCCGTCCTGGACATGGTCATGGCCATGTGGCGGCAGGACCGGCACGGCGCGCTGCTCGGCGCCCTGCGCAGGGGTCCGTTGCTCGCCGGAGGCGGTGCGCTGCGCCCGGACGTCACCAATCGGATAGCGGTCCGCCTCGGCGTCCCGGTCCGGCTCACGGACGACCCCGCGACCACGGTGGTGCGCGGTGCGGGGCTGATCCTCAGCTCCGTGCTCCGCCACACCGGGGCGCCCGCACTCCCCGGTCGATCCGGGTGACCCCCCTCCCGGGGCCGCCCCCGGGGAACGCGGCCCCCGGAAGCCGGCCGGACGAACGGGTACGCGGCGCGTGGGCGTCGCCTGCGGGGGCGCGTGCCGGGTCGCCCCCCGAGCGCGTTCCCGCTTCGCGGGCGTCGCTCACCGCAGCACGTGCCCGGTCACGCCGCCGACGCGGACCCGCCGCGCGGCGGTATCTCGTCGCGCTGCTCCTCGCCGTGCTCACCCTGGCCGGCGGCGCACCCGCGGCGGCGGGTGCGGGGCTCCCCGTACGCGCCACGGCAACGCTCCCCGCGACGCTCGCGACGACGGTCCCCGCCCTCCCCGTACGCACCGCGACCGCCGCACGGCCGGCCGCACCCGCCGCGGCCGACGCACCCGCCGCGCCCCGGCCCGCCGTCGAACCCCCCGCCACCGCCGACCGCGGGCCGCACAACACCCCATGGGCCGCCGCCGAGCACCTCCGTACCGCACATCAGCTGCCCCCGCCGGGCCCCGGCGGGTTCGTCCCGTGCCCGGCAGCCGTACCCCCGCCGCTTCCCGTCCCCTGGTCCGGCCGCACCGCATCCGTCTCCGCCGCGCAGCGCCTGCGCGTGGCGCTCCCCGGCGTGCGCGGGCCTCCGAGTGGCGGTGTCCACCGGCCCAGGGACCGCTTCCCGGTCCCGCACACCATCGACGCCGTGCCGTTCTCGCCGTCCTAGTGCCCCTCCCGGCAAGCTTTGCCGGTCGCGGCACCAGCCGTGGCGGGGGTGCCCGGCGCCCCTCGGAGGAAACCCGCAATGACGCGCGCCACCACGGTGCGGGCGGTTCTGGCTGCGGCCGTGCTGCTCGTCTCCGTGCTCATCACGCTGACCATGTCACCCAGACTCGGCCTCGATCTCCAGGGCGGCACCCGCATGGTGCTCCAGGCCGAGGACTCCGACACCGCGAAGGCCGACCGCGAGAGCACCGACCGCACCCTGGAGGTGCTGCGCCGGCGCATCGACTCGCTCGGGGTGACGGAACCGACCCTGACCCGGTCCGGCGAGGACCGGATCATCGTCGAGCTCCCGGACGTCCAGGACCCCCGCAAGGCCGCCGAGGTCATCGGCAAGACAGCCCAGCTGACCTTCCACGCCGTCCAGGGCCCGGGCGGGCCGGCGGCCGATGACACCAAGGGGCTGACCCTCCCCGACGAACAGGGCCGCGAACTGGCCCTCGGCCCCGCCGCGCTCTCCGGCGCCGGGGTCAAGGAGGCGTCCGCCTCGTTCGACGCCCAGCAGGGCGCCGGCTGGACCGTCTCGCTCGACTTCCACAAGGACGCCGGCCGCGACTGGACCCGGCTGACCGGGGAGGCGGCCTGCCACCCGGTCCAGGACGAGCGGCGCCGGGTCGCCATCGTCCTCGACAAGCAGGTGATCTCCTCGCCACAGGTCTCGCCGACCGTCTCCTGCGATACGGGCCTGCCCTCCGGCTCCACGCAGATCACCGGCTCCTTCAGCGCGGACGAGGCCCGCGAACTCGCCCTTCTGATCGAGGGCGGCGCCCTGCCCGTGCCCGTCGAGATCGTCGAGCAGCGGACGGTCGGCCCGACGCTCGGCGCCGCCGCGATCGACGCCAGCGCGCGGGCCGCCCTGATCGGCGCGGCGGCCACCGCCCTCTTCATCACCCTCGTCTACCGCCTGTTCGGCGCGCTCGCAGCCGTCGCGCTCGGCGCCTACGGCGTGATCTCGTACGCGGCCCTCGTCGCACTCGGTGTCACACTCACCCTGCCGGGGCTCGCCGGATTCGTACTGGCCATCGGCATGGCCGTCGACGCGAACGTGCTGGTCTTCGAACGGGCCAGGGAGGAGTACGCGGGACGCCCCGGCAAGAGCCTGCGGTCCTCCCTCACCGCCGGGTTCAAGGGGGCCTGGAGCGCCGTCGCCGACTCCAACGTGACGACGCTCATCGCGGCCGGGCTGCTGTTCTTCCTCGGCTCCGGACCGGTCAAGGGCTTCGGCGTCACACTCGCCATCGGTGTCCTGGCCTCGATGTTCTCCGCGCTCGTCATCGCCCGCGCCCTCACCGAGATCGCGGCCCGCTCCCGGTTCGTCGCCGACTTCCGGGGCCTCAACGGCATCGCGATCCCGGGCCGGGTGCGGACCTGGCTCACCCGGCGCGAACCGCAGCCGATGCGCTACCCGCGCCGCTGGCTGACGCTCTCCGCCGTCCTGATCGCGGTGGCCGTCGCGGGCATCGTGGTGCGCGGGGTGAACTTCGGCGTCGAGTTCACCGGCGGGCGCCTCGTCGAGTACTCCACCAGCCGCCCCGTGGACGTCGAGACCGCGCGCTCCGCCCTCGCGGGGGCCGGGTTCGGCGACGCGGAGGTGACCACGGCGGGCGCGGGCGACATCTCCGTGCGCACCGGGGACCTCGACAACGACGACGAACACGCGCTGCGGGCCGCGCTGGCCGCCGAGGGCGGCGAGACCACCAAGGTCCGCGACGAGCTGATCGGCCCCAGTCTCGGCGACGAACTGCGGCGCAACGCGCTGATCGCCCTGGCCATCGCCGTACTCGTACAACTGGCCTATCTGGCGATCCGGTTCCGCTGGACGTTCGCCGTCGCCTCGGTCGGGGCGCTGGCGCACGACGTGATCATCCTGATCGGGACGTTCGCCTGGCTGGGACGCACCGTCGACGGCATTTTCCTGGCGGCCCTCCTCACCGTTATCGGGTACTCCGTCAACGACTCCGTCGTCGTCTTCGACCGGGTGCGGGAGCTGTGGGCGAAGGCCCGCAGGAAACCCCTCGCGGAGGTGGCGAACCGGGCGGTCCTGCAGACCGTGCCCCGGACGGTGAACACCGGGATGGGCGCCCTGTTCATCCTCACCGCCCTCGCCGTGCTCGGCGGCGACTCGCTGGCGGACTTCGCGCTGGCCCTGCTGATCGGCATCGTCGTGGGGACATACTCCTCGGTGATGACCGCCGTACCGGCCGCGCTGCTGCTGGAACGCACCAGCAAGGCCCCGCCGCCCGCCCGCACCCGGGCCCCGCGCGCCGGGCAGGGCGCCGGACGCCGCGATCCGCACGACAACGGCGCACGGGTGTGACGTGTACGGGCCCGTGTCTCCCGTACCGGCGGACACGGGCCCGGCCCGTCCTCAGGGCAGGAGTGAGCGCAGATACGCGGCGGTGCCCGGGTCGGCCGGCAGCAGCGTCTCGATGGCCAGTTCCGCCACCGTGACGTCCATCGGCGTGTTGAACGTCGCGATGGAGGCGACGAACGACAGCACCCGCCCGTCGTGCTCGATCACCAACGGCAGGGCGAACGGCACGGACGCCGAGGGCGGCTGCCAGTCCCGCTCCCCGTCCGGGCCCGCCGGTACGGGATAGCCCGCGACCTCCTCGTACAGCTCGCGCAGCTCCGCCGAACGGACCAGTGCGATCTGGCGCTCCATCTGCGCGAGGAGGTCCGCCCGCCACGCGCGCAGGTTCAGGATGCGCGGGGCCAGGCCCGCCGGGTGCAGCGTGAGGCGCATCGCGTTCAGCGGCGGGGCGAGGAGATGGTCCGGCACGCCCTCCAGCAGCCGGGTCATCCCCTGATTGGCCGCCACCACCGTGTACGTCCCGTCCACGACGAACGCGGGATACGGGTCGTAGCCCCGCAGCAGCCGGTCGAGGCCGTCCCGTAGTGCCCCCATCGCCGGGTCGTCGAGCGCGGTCTCCGCGTAGTGCGGGGCGTAACCCGCCATCACCAGCAGGGCGTTGCGCTCCCGGACCGGCACCTCCAGATGCTCGGCCAGCCGCAGCACCATCTCCTCGCTGGGACGGGAACGGCCCGTCTCGATGAACGAGATGTGCCGCGCCGACGAGCCGGCCCGCAGCGCGAGCTCCAGCTGACTGATCCGGCGCCGCTCCCGCCAGCTGCGCAGCAGCGGCCCTACCCCCGTGTCGGGCGCGACAGTTGTCATACGGAGACCGTAACGTCACCGGCACCGCCGACCGGCATCGACCACCAGTGAGGGAGCCGCCCCATGCCCGCCGCACCGCTGCCGCAGAAAGAGATCGAGGACCGGCTGCGCGAACTGCCGGGATGGTCGCTGGAGGGCGACCGGATCGGCTGCACCTACCGGCTGCCCTCGCACTTCGCCGCCGCCGCGCTCGCGGTGCACGTCGCCGCGATCCAGGACGAGCTGAACCACCACAGCGACCTGACGCTCGGGTACAACACGGTCGCTCTGGCCGTGAACTCCCACGACGCGGGCGGCAAGGTCACCGAGAAGGACCTCGGCCTGGCCGCCCGGGTCGCGGCGGTGGCGCCGGGGCACGGCGCGAAGTAGTCGCTCAGGAGGCGGCGCCGAAGCCGGGGTGCGTGGCGAGCCACCGCGTGTAGCTCTCGCTGCGCTCCACCGCCTGGGCGTACGCCGCCCGGGTGTGCCCGCTCACCGCCCCGGCCGCCGCCGACGCGGCGGCCGAGCGCGGGTGCCGGCCCAGCAGATGGCGCCAGCTGAGCGGCGCCCCGCCGATCGGACGCGTCACCACCCCCGGGGTCGGCGGGAACGTCGCCCGGCACAGCCCGACCGCCCGCCCCACCTGGACGAGATGGACGACGGACGTCGTGTCCGTCTCGTAGACCGACGCCGGGCTGAAGCCGGCCCGGGCGCACGCCGCGACGAAACAGTCCGCGAAGCAGCCGTCGCCCGGCACGTCCGCCCAGCACTCGTCGGCCAGTTCGGACAGCTCCAACTCGGCCCGGCCGGCCAGCGGATGGGACTCGGGCAGCATCACGAAGACCGGGTCGATCCCGACGACCTGCCACTCCAGCCGGTCCGCGTCCGGCGGCGCGCTCTCGCCACAGGTCCCGATGAGCGCGAAGTCCAGCCGCCCGTCCACCAGTTGCGAGGCGATCTCGTCCACCGACCAGGAGGTGTACGTGGACACCGGCGCGGCAGGGTACGCGGTGGCCAGCCGGTCGACGAGCCCACCGAGCAGCGGCCCGTGCGTGCCGCCCAGCCGGAACCGCTCCACGGTCCCCATCGCGTTGGCGAACCGCACCGCCTCCTCCTGGAGCTCGCTGACGGCGGGCAGCACCACCCGGGCCCGCTCCAGCACCAGTTCGCCCAGCGGGGTCGCCCGCGCGCCCGTGTGGTCCCGGTCGAACAGCGGGCCGCCGAGCGCCTTCTCGATCCGCCGCAGCTGCGCGCTGAGCGCGGGCTGCGCGAGGCCCAGCGCGGTGGCGGCCTTGGTCAGGCTGCCGGTGTCGGCGATGGCACGTACGGTTCGCAGATGCCGCAACTCCAGCTCCATCAGCGCACGTTATGGCCCCTGTGGCCGCACGGCAATACGTCGTTGGTGTAGACCTGTAGTTCGCACACCGGAATGCCGGCACATGGCCTGGAGTCGCCCCCGATGATCCTGGACTACGACAGAGAAGCCGCCGTCTACGACGCCACGCGCGGCGGGCTTCCCCGCGCCGAGGCGGCGGCCGCCGCCGTGCTCACCCTGGTGCCGGACACCGCCCGCTCGCTGCTGGACATCGGCTGCGGCACGGGCCTGGTCACCGGCCGGATCGCCGCCGGCCGCCCCGGACTGCGGGTGACCGGGTCCGACGCCTCGCACGGCATGGCCCGCGTCGCCCGGGACCGCGTCCGCGCCGTCGTGCTCGCCGACGCCCGCCGACTGCCCCTGCCCGACGCGGCGGTGGACGCGGTCACCGCGGTCTGGCTGCTGCACCTGCTGCGCGAGGAGGGCGCGGTCCGGGCGGTGGTGGCCGAGGCCGCGCGGGTGCTGCGGCCGGGCGGGGTGTTCGTCACCACCGTGGACAAGGACGCCTCCCACGACGTGGGCAGCGACATCGACGAGGCGTTCACCCCGTACCTGGTGCCGACCCCGTCCGACGGTACGGACCTGGTCGTCGCGTACGCGGCCGAAGCCGGCCTGGACGTGGCCGGGGACGCGTTCTTCCCCGGCCACGGACAGGGCCGCACCCCGCAGAGCGCGGCCCGCGCCGTGCGCCGCGGCTACTACGCCTCGCGTCTGGCCCTGCCGGGCGAGGCCGCCGAAGACCTCGCCCGGACCCTGGAAACCCTCCCGGACCAGGAGCGGCGGCGCGCCGACCCGGAGTACCGGCTGCTGGCCTTCCGCCGTCGGGCGGACGGCTGAGCCGGGGGGCGACGACCGGGCGATCCGGCCGCCGCCCCGCCGCGTCACGGCCGTACGGTCCAGAAGCCCTCCCGGGCCGCCTCCTCCGCGTACTCGGTGAACGACTTCGGGTCGCGGCCCAGCACACGCTTCACGCCGTCCGTGACCGCCGCGTTGTGCCCGTCGAGCAGGAAGGTGAACAGCCCCGCCAGGAAGGCCGCTTCCTCCCTCGGCGCGCCGAACCCGACGAGCATCTCCTCGTACTCGGCGCCCGTCAGCGCCACATAGCGGACCTCGCGGCCCGTCGCCGCGGCGATCTCCGCGGCCACCTCCGTGAAGGTCAGCGCCCGCGGGCCGGTCAGCTCCACGACCGGGCCCCCGACGCCCTCCCCGCACAGCGCGGCCGCCGCCACATCGGCCAGGTCGTCCGCGTCGACGAACGGCTCGGCGGTGTCGCCCGCCGGGAACACCAGTTCCCCGCCGAGCACCCCGTCCAGCATGGCGCCCTCGCTGAAGTTCTGGGTGAAGAACGCCGAGCGCAGCACCGTCAGTCCGGCGTCACCGGCAGCCGCGCGCAGCGCCTCCTCCGCGGCCGCCGCGTCCGGCTCGCCCCGCCCCGAGAGCAGCACCAGCCGGCGCACCCCGCACCGCCGTGCCACCTGCCCGAACGCGGTCATGGCCGCGGGCGCCCCGGGAGCTCCCAGGTCGGGGACGTACGCGACGTAAGCCGCCTCCGCACCGCTCAGCGCCGCCTCCCATCCCGACTCGTCCGACCAGTCGAAGGGGATCTCGCTCCGGCGCGAACCCACCCGCACCGGCACACCCCGCGCGGTCAGCCGTTCCACCACCCGGCGCCCCGTCTTGCCCGTCCCGCTCGTCACCAGCACCAGGCCCGTGCCGGTGGATTCCTGTGTCGTGTTGCGCGTCTCTTCCGTCATGACCCCAGGTTCTCCCGGACCCTCCCGCCGCCTCCATCCCCGAGGCTCTCGGCTCCCTACGCCTGCGTCTACGCTGCTGCCATGGACGCACTGGCCGAACTGTTGGACGGGCCCCGGGCCCGCGGGGCGTTACTCCTGCGGATGGTGATGGAGCCGCCCTGGTCCGTCCGGATCGAGGACCGCGCCCCGCTCTGCCTGATGGCGGTGACCGCCGGCGAGGCGTGGATCGTGCCCGACGGGGACACCGAGCCCGTCCTGCTGCGCCCCGGCGACCTCGCCGTGGCCCGCGGCCCGCAGCCGTACACCGTCGCCGACCGCCCCGACACCGAACCACGCGCCCGCATCGGCCCCGGCGGCAGCTGCGCCACCCTGCGCGGGGAACCCCTCTCCCAGTCCATGGAGCTCGGCGTCCGGACCTGGGGCAACGCCCTCGACGGCTCGGCGGCCGTGCTCGTCGGCACCTACCTCCTCGACGGCGAGATCAGCGGCCGGCTGCTCGACGCCCTGCCCCCGCTGCTCGTCCTCCCGGCGGGCGGCCGCACCGGACCGATCCTCGCGCTGCTCGGCGACGAGATCGCGCGCGACGAGCCGGGCCAGAGCCTGATGCTTGACCGGCTCCTGGACCTCCTCCTCGTCGACGCACTGCGCACCTGGTTCTCCCGCCCCGGCGCCGAGCCCCCGGCCTGGTACACGGCCATGGGCGACCCGGTCGTCGGCCAGGCGCTCCGCCTGCTGCGCGACGAGCCCGCACACCCCTGGACGGTCGCCGGGCTGGCCGCGAAGGCGGGCGTCTCGCGGGCCGCGCTCGCCCGGCGGTTCACCGAGTTGGTGGGGGAGCCCCCGATGGCCTACCTCACCGGCCGCCGCCTCGCGGTCGCGGCCGACCTGCTGCGGGAGACCGACGCGACGGTCGAGGCCGTGGCCCGCAAGGTGGGCTACAGCCAGGCGTTCGCGTTCAGCACCGCCTTCAAGCGCGTGCGTGGCGTCAGCCCGCAGGAGTACCGCAAGGGCAGCGGCTTGCCGGAACAGCAAGGAACTTTGCGCGGTGAGCCGGATGTGGTGACGCTGGAGTCATGAGCAACCACTCCGGCCACGGACACCAGCACGGCCACCAGGGCCTGCACCACGAGCGCCCCGCGCACGGCAACCACCACGGCGGGGCCGAACCCGACTGGGACGTCATGGCCCCGCTCCTGGAGCGGAACGCCGAACTCAGCAGCGCGCAGTACACCGAGGCCGCCCGCTGGATCGCCGCCCTCCCCACCGCGCCGAACGTCCGCCGCGTGCTGGACATCGGCGCCGGACCCGGCGTCGTCGCGTGCCTGCTCGCCGAGGTCTTCCCGGACGCGGAGGTCGTCGCCGTCGACGGCACCCCCGCCCTCCTGGAGCGCACCCGGGAACGCGCGCGGCGGCTCGGGCTCGACGACCGCGTCACCACCCTGCACGCCACCCTTCCCGAAGGGCTTCCCGGGCTGGGCGAGGCCGACCTGATCTGGGCCGGCAACACCCTGCACCACCTGGGCGACCAGCGCGCCGCCCTGGCCGGACTCGGCGAGCTGCTGCGCCCCGGCGGCACCGTCGCCCTCGTCGAGGGCGGGCTCCAGGCCCGGCAGCTCCCGCGGGACCTCGGCTTCGGCAACCCCGGACTCGAAGCCCGGATGGAGGCCGCCGAGGCGGAACTCTTCCAGCGGATGCGCGCCGAACTGCCCGACGGTCGGCGCGAGGTGGAGGACTGGGCCGCCCTGTTCGGTGCCGCGGGCCTCACCCCGCAGGGCACCCGCAGCTTCCTGCTCGACCTGCCGGCACCCCTCGGCGACGCGGCGCGCGAACAGGTGATCGCGGACTTCACCCGCCGCCGCGACGGGCTGCGCGACCACCTCGGCGCCGAGGACATCGCCGTGCTCGACCGGCTCCTGGACCCCGAGGACCCGGCCGGACTGCACCGGCGCCCCGACGTCTTCCTGCTCCTCGCCCGCACCCTCCACCTGGGCCGGCGCGCCTGAGCCGTCCCCGTGCACGACGAAACCGCCGCCCCGGCTCGCGAACGAGCAGGGCGGCGGTTCCGTACGGTCGGGGCGGGCGGTCAGGCGCCGGCGTTGAACTCGCCCGGGTTAGGGCCGAGCCGCTTGCCCTCGTCCAGCGCGGTGAACGCGGCCAGGTCGTCGGCGTCCAGCTCGAAGTCGAACACGTCGATGTTCTCCGCGATCCGCGACGGCGTCACGGACTTCGGGATCACCACGTTGCCCGTCTGCAGGTGCCAGCGGAGCACCGCCTGCGCCGGCGTACGGCCGTGCTTGCGCGCGACCGCGAGGACCGTGGGGACCTCCAGCAGGCCCTTGCCGGAGCCCAGCGGCGACCAGGCCTCGGTGAGGATGCCGTGCTTGGCGTGCAGGGCGCGGGACTCGGCCTGCTGGAGCTGCGGGTGCAGCTCGATCTGGTTGAGCACCGGCACCACGGAGGTCTCACCGAGGAGGCGCTCCAGGTGCTCCGGGAGGAAGTTCGACACACCGATGGCCTTCGCGCGGCCGTCGGCGTGGATCTTCTCGAACGCCCGGTAGGTGTCGACGTACGCGTCCTTGGCCGGCACCGGCCAGTGGATCAGGTACAGATCGACGTAGTCGAGGCCCAGCTTGTCCAGCGAGGTGTCGAAGGCGCGCAGCGTCGAGTCGTAACCCTGCTCGCTGTTCCAGAGCTTGGTGGTCACGAACAGCTCGTCGCGGGCGACGCCGGAGGCGGCGATGGCCTTGCCCGTACCCGTCTCGTTCCTGTAGATCGCGGCGGTGTCGATGCTGCGGTACCCGGACTCGATGGCGGTGGCGACCGCCTTCGCCGCCTCGTCGTCCGGCACCTGCCAGACTCCGAACCCGAGCTGGGGCATCTCGACGCCGTTGTTGAGGGTGAGGGAGGGGACCTGGCTCACGAGCAGAGCATCCTAACGTTGAGGGGTGGGACTCCCCACGTCAACGATCAAGCGCGCCCACACATTCCCGGCGACCCCGCCCAATCGTCCGGTCAGCGGTACAGTGCGTCCACCTCGGCCTCGTACGCCGTCTCGATCGCCTTGCGCTTCAGCTTCAGCGAGGGCGTGAGCAGCCCGTGCTGCTCGCTGAACTGGTGCGCCAGGATGCGGAACGTGCGGATGGACTCCGCCTGCGAGACCGCGGTGTTCGCCGCCACCACCGCCCGGCGCACCTCCATCTCCAGGTCCGGGTCGCGCACCAGCTCGCCCGGCGACAGCGTCTGCCGCCCCTGCATCGTGAGCCAGTGCTCCACCGCCTCCTGGTCGACGGTGACCAGCGCCGCGACATAGGGCCGGTCGTTGCCGACGACGATGCACTGCGCCACCAGCGGATGCGCCCGCACCCGTTCCTCCAGGGCGGCCGGCGACACGCTCTTGCCGCCGGACGTCACCAGGATCTCCTTCTTCCGCCCGGTGATCGTCAGGTATCCGTCCTCGTCCAGCGCGCCCAGGTCCCCGGTCGCCAGCCAGCCGTCGTTGAGCACCGCGTCGGTGGCCTTCGGGTCGCCGAGATACCCGCCGAACACATGGCTTCCGTACACCCACACCTCGCCGTCCTCCGCGATGTGCACCGTCGTGCCGGGGATCGGCTGCCCGACCGTGCCGTACCGGGTGCGCTCCGGGGGGTTCGCGGTGGCCGCCGCCGTCGTCTCGGTCAGCCCGTAGCCCTCGTACACCGTCACCCCGGCGCCCGCGAAGAACAGCCCGAGGCTGCGCTCCATGCCCGAGCCGCCCGACATGGCGTGCCGGATGCGGCCCCCCATCGCGTCGCGGACCTTCTTGTAGACGACCTTGTCGAAGAACTGGTGCTGCATCCGCAGCCCGGCCGACGGCCCGGGACCGGTGCCGAACGCCCGCGCCTCCATCGCCTCCGCGTACTTCACCGCGATGTCGACGGCCTTGTCGAACGGCCCCGCCCGGCCCTCCGCCTCGGCCTTGCGCCGGGCCGCGTTGAAGACCTTCTCGAAGATGTACGGGACCGCCAGGATGAAGGTGGGACGGAACGAGACCAGGTCCGGCATCAGGGCCTTCGCCGACAGCTCCGGCTGGTGCCCGAGCTTGACCCGGCCCCGGATCGCGGTGACCTCCACCATCCGCCCGAAGACGTGCGCCAGCGGCAGGAAGAGCAGCGTCGCCGCTTCGTCACCCGGTCTGGAGTGGAAGACCGCCTCCCAGCGCGAGGCCATGGTGTCCGTCTCGAACATGAAATTGGCGTGCGTGAGGACACAGCCCTTGGGGCGGCCCGTGGTGCCCGAGGTGTAGATGACGGTCGCCACCGACTCCGGGGTCACCGCCCGCCGGTGCCGGTGCACCACCTCGTCCTCGACGTGCGCGCCCGCCTCCACCAGCTCCGCGACCGCGCCCGCGTCCAGCTGCCACAGCCGCTTCAGCTGCGGCAGCCGGTCGATGACCGAGGCCACCGTCATCGCGTGGTCCTCGTGCTCCACCATGACCGCCGACACCTCGGCGTCGTGCAGCATCCAGAGCACCTGCTCGGCCGAGGACGTCGGGTAGACCGGCACGGACTGCGCGCCGACCGCCCACAGCGCGAAGTCGAACAGGGTCCACTCGTAGCGCGTACGCGACATCAGGGCGACCCGGTCGCCGAACCGCACCCCGTGCGCGATCAGCCCCCTGGCCAGCGCCAGCACCTCGTCGCGGAACGCGGCGGACGTGACGTCCTGCCAGCGCCCGTCCGCATCTTTTCGGCCGAGCGCGACCCGGTTCGGCTCCTCTTCGGCATGGTCGAACACCACGTCGGCGAGGCCGCCCACGAGGGGCGCGGCCGCCATGGGTGGGACAGTGAACTCGCGCAATGACCTGCTCCTAGGGGTGCTGCACAGCGCCGCGACGCTACCCCACCGGGCGTCTGCGCGGGAGGGTCCGGAGCGGTCCGTACCACGTGGTATCTGCACTGGTCAGGGGCCGAAATCCGGCCAGATGGGCAAGGCTCGGGCGCGCTTGGGACCGCGGAGTAAGCGGCTCGCGCGGGAATCTCCACCGAATCTGTACGCCGCGAGCACTGCCGGTGTGGGCTGCTATGTCCCGGTGTGGCCGGTCCGGTGGGTTCGGTCCGCCCGGCACCGGCCGCGGCGTCCCGTGCATTCTCCCCCGCCCGGCACCCCACCATGCCCGCTCACACCGACCGTGACGGTGGTGACAACCCGGCGTATTTCCCGATCGGGGCCCCGCCCGCGCAGGATGGGTCCGGGCACGACACGACCCGAACGGAAGAACGCGTGAAGCACCTGAGCCGCCGCATACCGAAGCCGCCGTCCTGGCTGCCGGCCGACCCGTACATAGCGGCGCTGATAGGCACCATCGTCCTCGCCGCGCTGCTGCCGGCCTCGGGCGCGGCCGCCGATGTGGCCGGCGGCGCCTCCACCGGCGCGGTCTCCCTCCTCTTCTTCCTCTACGGGGCGCGCCTGTCCACCGCCGAGGCCCTGGAGGGCCTGCGGCACTGGCGGCTCCACCTCACGGTCCTGGCCTGCACCTTCGCCGTCTTCCCGCTGCTGGGGCTGGCGAGCAGGGGGCTGGTGCCGTACGTCCTGTCGCCGCAGCTGCAGAGCGGCTTCCTCTTCCTGTGCCTCGTCCCCTCGACCATCCAGTCGTCGATCGCCTTCACCTCGATCGCCCGGGGCAACGTGCCCGCCGCGATCTGCGCCGGCTCCTTCTCGTCGATCGCCGGTATCTTCCTCACCCCGCTGCTCGCCGCCGCGCTGCTCGGCGACAGCGGCGGCGGGTTCTCCGGCGACGCCCTGCTGAAGATCGGGGTCCAGCTGCTGCTGCCGTTCGTCGCGGGCCGGCTGCTGCGCCGCCGCATCGGTGGCTTCCTCGCCCGGCACCGCAGGATCCTCGGCCTGGTCGACCGGGGCTCGATCCTGCTCGTCGTCTACACGGCCTTCAGCGAGGGCATGGCCGCCGGCATCTGGCACCAGGTGACCCCGGCCAGGCTCGGCGCCCTGCTCGCCGCCGAGGCGGTCCTGCTCGCGCTGATGCTCACGCTGACCTGGCACGGGGCGAAGCGGCTCGGCTTCGGGCGCGCGGACCGCATCGCCATCCAGTTCGCCGGCTCCAAGAAGAGCCTCGCCTCCGGGCTGCCCATGGCCAGCGTGCTGTTCGGCCCGCAGGCGAGCCTCGCCGTGCTGCCGCTGATGCTCTTCCACCAGATGCAGCTCATGGTCTGCGCGGTGATCGCCAGGCGGCGCGCCCGCGACGGTCAGGAGGCGGTGTCGCCGGAGACCGTGCCGGTGGTCTGACCCGCGTCCAGCGCGATGCGGTGCTCACCCGCGTACACGTTCATCGACGGCCCCCGCAGGAAGCCGACCAGCGTCAGACCCGTCTCGGCGGCCAGGTCCACGGCGAGGGACGAGGGCGCCGAGACGGCCGCCAGTACGGGTATGCCGGCCATCACCGCCTTCTGCGCCAGCTCGAACGAGGCCCGCCCGGACACCAGCAGGATCGACCGGGACAGCGGCAGCCGCCCGTCGGTCAGCGCCCGCCCCACCAGCTTGTCGACCGCGTTGTGCCGGCCGACGTCCTCCCGTACGTCCATCAGCTCGCCGGTCTCCGAGAACAGCGCCGCCGCGTGCAGCCCCCCGGTCCGGTCGAAGACCCGCTGGGAGGCCCGCAGCCGGTCGGGGAGCGCCGACAGCAGCGCGGGCTCGATCCGCAGCGGGGGAGTGTCGGCGACGGGGTGCCGGGTCGTGGTGCGGACGGCGTCCAGGCTCGCCTTGCCGCACAGCCCGCAGGACGACGTCGTGTAGACGTTGCGCTCCAGCGTGATGTCGGGGACCTCGACGCCCGGCGCGAGCCCCACGTCCACCACGTTGTACGTGTTGACCCCGTCGGCGGTCGCGCCCGCGCAGTACACGATCGACCGCACATCGGCCCGGTCACCGATCACACCCTCGCTGACCAGGAACCCCGCGGCCAGCGCGAAGTCGTCGCCCGGTGTGCGCATGGTGATGGCGAGCGGCTTCCCGTTCAGCCGGATCTCCAGGGGCTCCTCGGCGACGAGGGTGTCGGGGCGGGTGGAGACGGCCCCGTCCCGGATGCGGATGGTGCGGCGGCGCTCGGTGACCCGTCCCATGACCGTTGGACCCGATTTTCTGTGCGTGGGAGCTTGGGACGTACCGGCGGTGCGCCCCGACGCCGCCATTGTCCCGCAGCCCCGGGGCGGCGCCGCAACCGGAGGGAAAGGTCCCGGACCACCGGCGGGTGATGTCGAGCCCTCCAAGCCGGAGCCGGTATTCCTGTGGGATCACCTGCCCCCGTACCGGGCGGTAGCGACCAAGACTGGTTGGTTCCTGACAGATGGAGCGAGGGGACCTTTGTTTATGACCGGCTCACGTGTCGTGGCGCTCGGCCACTACCAGCCCGCCAAGGTGCTCACCAACCATGACCTGGCGGCCATGGTCGACACCAGTGACGAGTGGATCACCAGCCGCGTCGGCATCCGGACCCGCCACATCGGCGGCCCCGACGAGACGGTGGACGAGCTGGCCGCGCACGCGGCGGCCAAGGCCCTCGCCGCGGCGGGTCTCCAGCCGGCCGACATCGACCTGGTGCTGGTCGCCACCTCCACCGCCATCGACCGCTCGCCGAGCATGTCGGCCCGGGTCGCCGCCCGCCTCGGCATGGAGGCGCCCGCGGTCATGGACATCAACGTGGTGTGCTCCGGCTTCACCCACGCCCTCGCCACCGCCGACCACGCCCTGCGCGCCGGCGCCGCCACCCGCGCCCTGGTCATCGGTGCCGACAAGATGGGCGACATCGTCGACTGGACCGACCGCTCCAGCTGCGTCCTCATGGGCGACGGGGCCGGCGCCGCGGTCGTCGTCGCCGACCGGGAGGACGCCGAGCGGCCCGGGGTCGGACCGGTGCTGTGGGGTTCGGTCCCCGGCATGGGGGACGCCGTCCGCATCGAGGGCACCCCGCCGCGCTTCGCGCAGGAGGGCCAGTCCGTCTACCGCTGGGCCACCACCCAGCTGCCCCCCATCGCCCGCAAGGTGTGCGAGAAGGCGGGGCTCACTCCGGAGGACCTGGCCGCCGTCGTCCTGCACCAGGCCAACCTGCGGATCATCGAGCCCGTCGCCCGGAAGATCGGCGCGGTCAACGCCGTCGTCGCACGCGACGTGGTGGACTCCGGCAACACCTCCGCCGCCTCCATCCCCATGGCCCTGTCCAAGCTGGTCGAGCGGGGCGAGATCCCCAGCGGTGCGCCGGTGCTCCTCTTCGGCTTCGGCGGCAACCTCAGCTACGCGGGACAGGTGATCAGCTGCCCGTAGCGCAGCCTTTGTCCTCGGAGTGGAGAAAGTTCGCCGGATTCCTGCGCGACTTCTTCCCCGCCCCGGCAACCGCTGCTACGTTCCCCTCCCAAGCCCGACGGACAGGCCGGCGAGGCGGGAGGGGCGCGTGAGACGTATGACGGCACGACCCGCGAACGCCCACCAGGCGCGACTGCTCAAGCTGTTGCGCGACGGTGGGCCCAACTCCCGGGCGAAGCTGGGCGATCAGGTCGAGCTCTCCCGCTCCAAGCTCGCCGTCGAGGTGGACCGGCTGCTGGAGACCGGCCTCGTGGTCGCCGACGGACTCGCCGCCTCACGCGGCGGCCGCCGCTCGCACAACATCCGCCTCGCCCCGCACCTGCGCTTCCTCGGCGTCGACATCGGCGCCACCTCCGTCGACGTGGCGGTCACCAACGCGGAACTGGAGGTCCTGGGCCACCTCAACCACCCCATGGACGTACGCGAGGGGCCCGTCGCGGTCTTCGAGCAGGTGCTGTCCATGGCGGCGAAGCTCCGGGACTCCGGGCTCGCCGACAGCTTCGACGGCGCCGGGATCGGCGTCCCCGGACCGGTCCGCTTCCCCGAGGGCGTCCCCGTCGCACCCCCGATCATGCCCGGCTGGGACGGCTTCCCGGTCCGCGAGGCACTCAGCCAGGAACTGGGCTGCCCGGTCATGGTCGACAACGACGTGAACCTGATGGCCCTGGGGGAGCAGCACGCGGGCGTCGCCCGTTCCGTCGGCGACTTCCTCTGCGTCAAGATCGGTACGGGCATCGGCTGCGGCATCGTCGTCGGCGGCACCGTCCACCGGGGCGCGACTGGCAGCGCCGGCGACATCGGCCACATCCAGGTCGAACCCGGGGGCCGGCTCTGCGCCTGCGGCAACAAGGGCTGCCTGGAAGCCCACTTCAGCGGCGCCGCACTGGCCCGGGACGCCGAGGACGCGGCCCGCGCCGGACGGTCCGAGGAGCTCGCGGCCCGGCTGGAGGCGTCCGGCCGGCTCACCGCCGCGGACGTGGCCGCCGCCGCGGCCGCCGGCGACGCCACCTCACTCCTCCTGATCCGCGAGGGCGGCAACCGCGTCGGCCAGGTCATCGCGGGCCTCGTCAGCTTCTTCAACCCCGCCCTGGTGGTGATCGGCGGCGGGGTGACCGGCCTCGGCCACACGCTGCTGGCCGCCGTACGGGCCCAGGTCTACCGGCGCTCCCTGCCGCTGGCCACCGGCAACCTTCCGATCGTCCTGGGCGAGCTGGGACCCGCCGCCGGAGTCACCGGCGGCGCCAGGCTCATCAGCGACCACCTCTTCTCACCCGCCTGAACCCGCGCGGCCCGCCCGAGCGGCCGGCCCCACACACCCACACCCCGCCCGCCGAGGGGATTTCGTCATGGCTCCGCGACCACCGCTGCTCACCATGTCCGGCATCACCAAGTCCTTCCCCGGTGTCCGCGCCCTCGACGGCGTGGACCTGGAGGTCCGCGCCGGTGAGGTGCACTGCCTCCTCGGCCAGAACGGGGCCGGCAAGTCCACCCTCATCAAGGTCCTCGCCGGAGCCCACCAGCCCGACGACGGCGAGATCACCTGGTCCGGCGCACCGGCCGTGCTCAAGTCCCCGCTCGCCGCGATGCGCCTCGGGATCGCCACCATCTACCAGGAACTCGACCTGGTCCGGGGCCTGTCCGTCGCGGAGAACGTCTTCCTCGGCCACGAGCCCGTCAGCGCCGGCTTCGTCGTCCGCGCCCGCCGGGCCCGTACCGGGGCCGCCGCCCTGCTGGCCCGGCTCGGCCACCCGGAGATCGACCCCGCCCGCCCCGTCGGCGAACTCTCCGCCGCCCAGCAGCAGATCGTGTCCATGGCCCGGGCGCTCTCCCACGACGTGCGCCTCATCGTGATGGACGAGCCGTCCGCCGCGCTCGACCCCGACGAGGTCGACAACCTCTTCCGGATCATCGCCTCACTGACCGCCCAGGACGTCGCCGTCGTCTACATCTCGCACCGCCTCGACGAGATCCGCCGCATCGGCGACCGGGTGACCGTCCTCAAGGACGGCCGGGCCGTCGCGGCCGGCCTGCCCGCCGGGACCACCCCGACCCACGACATCGTCGCGCTGATGACCGGCCGCAAGGTGGAGTACGTGTTCCCGCCCCGGACCCCGCCGCCCACCGGGCGCGCCGACGCGGCCCCCGTACTCACCGTCGAAGGGCTCGCCAGGAAGGGGGAGTTCGACCCGGTCGACCTGGAGGTGCGGCCGGGGGAGATCGTCGGGCTCGCCGGACTCGTCGGCTCCGGGCGCTCGGAGATCCTGGAGACCGTCTACGGCGCCCGCCGCGCCACCGCCGGCCGGGTCGCCGTCGCGGGGAAGGCGCTGCGGCCCGGGAGCGTGCGCGCCGCCGTCGCCGCCGGCATCGGCCTCGCCCCCGAGGAACGCAAGGCCCAGGCCCTGCTGATGCTCGAATCCGTCACCCGTAACGTCTCGGTCTCCACCCTGTCCCGCTACTCCAGGGCCGGCTGGCTCGACCGCGCGGCGGAGCGGAACGCGGCCCGGGACGCAACCCGCACCCTCTCGCTGCACCCCGACAACCCGGACACCCCCGTCCGCACCCTCTCCGGCGGCAACCAGCAGAAGGCGGTCCTGGCCCGCTGGCTGCTGCGCGGCTGCCGGGTCCTGCTGCTGGACGAACCGACCCGCGGGGTGGACGTCGGCGCCCGCGCCGAGCTCTACGCCGTGATCCGAAGGCTGGCCGACGAAGGGCTCGCCGTACTGCTCGTCTCCAGCGAAGTGCCCGAAGTGCTGGGCCTCGCCGACCGGGTGCTCGTCCTGCGCGAGGGGCGTGTCGTGCACACCGCCGACGCCACGGACCTCGACGAACACCGCGTACTCGACCTCGTGATGGAAGGGAGCCCGACGCCATGACCCACCCCGTTCCCACCGCGCAGAGCGGGCCGGACCAGGGCCCCGCACCCGTGGTCCTGAAGAAGACCGGACCCCGGCGCGCCCCCGGACCGCGCATGGACCTCCACACCCTGACCCTGCTCGGCATCCTCGCCGTACTGGTGGCCGTCGGCGGAATCACCGAACCGGACGCCTTCCTGGACAGCGGGAACCTCCAACTCGTGCTGACCCAGGCGTCGGTGATCGGCGTCGTCACCGTCGGCGTCACCCTCGTCATCACCTCCGGGGGCATCGACCTCTCGGTCGGCGCGATGGTCGCCCTCGCCTCCGTCTGGGCGAGCACCCTGGCCACACAGGAGTACGGCTTCGCGGGCATCCTGTTCACCGCCGTGCTCGTCGGCCTCGTCGCCGGTCTGGTCAACGGGGTGCTCATCGCGTACGGGAGGGTGGTGCCGTTCATCGCGACCCTGGCGATGCTCGCCTCCGCGCGCGGCCTGGCCCTCATGATCACCGACGGCAGGACCCAGATCGTGACCGTCACGTCGGTGCTGGACCTGGGGCTCCCGGACTCCTACGTGCTCGGCATCCCGCCGCTCGTCCTGATCTTCGCCGCGGTCACCGCCGCTGGCTGGCTGCTGCTGAACCGTACGACCTTCGGCCGCCGCACCGTCGCCATCGGCGGCAACGCCGAAGCGGCCCGGCTCGCGGGCATCGACGTCCGCCGCCAACGGCTCTACCTCTACCTGCTGTCCGGGCTGTGCTGCGGCATCGCGGCCTTCATGCTGATCATCCTGTCCGGCTCCGGCCAGAACACCGCGGGCAACCTCTACGAACTCGACGCCATCGCCGCCGCGATCATCGGCGGCACCCTCCTCAGCGGCGGACGCGGCACCATCACCGGCTCCGTCCTCGGCGTCCTGATCTTCACCACGATCACCAACATCTTCGCCCTCAACAACCTGCAGAGCGATGTCCAGCAGATCGCCAAGGGCGCGATCATCGTCGCCGCCGTCCTCGTCCAGAGCCGCACCTCCCGTACGGAGACCTGACCCACCGATCCACCGCACCGCTCCCCGCACCCACCCAACGGACGAAGGGTTCCACAGCCATGCCGCAAACCAGTCGCAGAGGGCTCCTGTTCGGCACCGCCGCCGTCTCCGCCGGCGCCTTCCTCACCGCCTGCACCAGCAACGACCCCAAGGAGAAGGACGCCCCCGCGCAGAGCGGGGCGCCCGCCGCCGACGACAAGCCGGGCACACCCGTCACCATCGGCTTCGCCGGACCACAGGCCGACCACGGCTGGCTCAACGCCATCAACGAGAACGCCAGGTCCCGGGCGAAGAAGTACTCCGAGGTCACCCTGGAGACCACCGAGGGCTCCAACGACACCGCCGCCCAGATCGGCCAGGTCAAGACCCTCATCAACAAGAAGGTCGACGTCCTGGTCGTCCTGCCGGCCGACGGCAAGGCCCTCACCCAGGTCGGCCTGGAAGCCATGCGCGCGGGCATCCCCGTCATCAACCTCGACCGGATCTTCGCGTCCCCGCAGGCCTACCGCTGCTGGGTCGGCGGCGACAACTACGGCATGGGCCTCAACGCCGGCACGTACATCGGCGAACAGCTCAAGGACAAGAAGAACGCCAAGGTCGTGGAGCTCGCGGGCATCGACAACCTGGAGCTCACCAAGCAGCGCAGCCAGGGCTTCGCCGACGCGCTGAAGAACTACTCCAACATCGAGCTGGTGGCCCGTCAGGCGGCCGATTTCACCGTGGAGTCGGGCCAGGCGAAGATGGCGCAGCTCCTCCAGGCGCAGAAGAAGTTCGACGCCCTGTGGAACCACGACGACGACCAGGGAGTGGGAGCGCTCCGCGCCATCCAGCAGGCCGGCCGCGACGAGTTCCTGATGGTCGGCGGCGCCGGCGCCAAGTCCGCGATGGACGCCATCAAGGCCGACAACAGCGTCCTGAAGGCCACCGTCCTCTACCCGCCCACCATGGCGGCCTCCGCCATCGACCTGGCCCGCGCACTCGGCCAGTCCAAGGGCGTCTCCGGACTCGCCGAACTGGAGATCCCCACCAGCCTCACCCTCTACTCCGCCGTCGTCACCAAGGACAACGTCGACCAGTACCTGCCGACGGGCTTCAACTGACCGTCGGGGACACCGCACGTGCCGAACCAGCGACGAGGAGGAAGCCCCGGATGGCCCAGAGGGATCAGACGCAGCAGCAGACGGCCGAGCCGCCGACGCTCGGGATCGGCATGGTCGGATACGCGTTCATGGGCGCTGCCCACTCACAGGGGTGGCGCACCGCCGGACACGTCTTCGACCTGCCGGTCCGGCCGGTACTCGCCGCGATCTGCGGACGCGACCGCACGGCCGTCGAGGCCGCGGCCGGCCGGCACGGGTGGGCCGCCGCCGAGACCGACTGGCGCGCCCTGATCGCCCGCGACGACGTGCAACTGGTCGACATCTGCACCCCCGGCGACAGCCACGCGGAGATCGCCGTCGCCGCCCTGGAGGCCGGGAAGCACGTCCTCTGCGAGAAGCCGCTCGCCAACACCGTGGCCGAGGCGGAGGCCATGTCGGCGGCGGCCGAGCGCGCCGCCGCCCGGGGCCGGTCGGCCTTCGTCGGCTTCAACTACCGCCGGGTGCCCGCCCTGGCCCACGCCCGCCGGCTCATCGCCGACGGCCGGCTGGGCGCCCTGCGCCACGTACGCGCCGTCTACCTCCAGGACTGGCTCACCGACCCCGCCGCCCCGCTGACCTGGCGCCTCGACAAGGAGCGCGCGGGCTCCGGCGCGCTCGGCGACCTCGGCGCGCACGTCGTGGACCTCGCGCAGTACCTGGCGGGGGAGCCGCTCGTCGCGGTGTCCGCGCTGACCGAGACCTTCGTACGCGAACGCCCCCTGCCCGCCGGACCGGCCGGGGGCCTCGGCGGCGGGGCGGCGGCCGGGGGAACGGGCCCGGTCACGGTGGACGACGCGGCCGTGTTCAGCGGGCGGCTCGCCTCCGGCGCCCTGGCGTCCTTCGAGGTGACCCGGATGGCGGCCGGCCGCAAGAACGCCCTGCGCCTGGAGATCAACGGAGAGCGCGGCTCGCTCGCCTTCGACCTGGAGCGCCTCAACGAACTGTCCTTCCACGACCACACCGAACCCGCCGCAACGGCCGGCTTCCGGCGCGTCCTCGTCACCGAGCCCGAACACCCCTACCTGGAGGCGTGGTGGCCGCCGGGCCACACACTCGGCTACGAGCACACCTTCGTCCACCAGGCCCGCGACGTGGTGTGCGCCATCGCCGAGGGCACCCCGCCCGTCCCGTCGTTCGCGGACGGCCTCCAGGTGCAGCGGGTGCTGGCGGCGGTGGAGGAGAGCGCCGCCAAGAACTCCGTCCTCACCCCCGTACCCCTCTAGGAGGTCCCGCGCATGCCACGCCCCTTCACCCTCTTCACCGGCCAGTGGGCCGACCTTCCCCTGGAGGAGGTCTGCCGGTACGCCCGCGACTTCGGCTACGACGGCCTCGAACTCGCCTGCTGGGGCGACCACTTCGAGGTCGACAAGGCCCTCGCGGACCCCGCGTACCTGGACGGCCGACGCCAACTGCTCGACAAGTACGGCCTGAAGTGCTGGGCGATCTCCAACCACCTGGTCGGCCAGGCCGTCTGCGACCACCCCATCGACGAACGCCACCAGTCCATCCTGCCCGCCCGCATCTGGGGCGACGGCGAACCGGAAGGCGTACGCCGCCGGGCCGCCGCCGAGATCGCCGACACCGCGCGGGCCGCCGCAGCGTTCGGCGTGGACACCGTCATCGGCTTCACCGGCTCCTCGATCTGGCACCTGGTCGCGATGTTCCCGCCGGTCCCGCCGCACATGATCGAGCGCGGTTACGAGGACTTCGCCGAGCGCTGGAACCCGGTCCTGGACGTCTTCGACGCGGAGGGCGTGCGCTTCGCCCACGAGGTGCACCCCAGCGAGATCGCGTACGACTACTGGACCACGCACCGCGCATTGGAGGCCGTGGACCACCGCCCCGCATTCGGCCTCAACTTCGACCCGAGTCACTTCGTCTGGCAGGACCTGGACCCGGTCGGCTTCCTGTACGACTTCCGGGACCGTATCTACCACGTGGACTGCAAGGAGGCCCGCAAGCGCCTGGACGGCCGCAACGGCCGCCTCGGCTCCCACCTGCCCTGGGGCGACCCGCGCCGCGGCTGGGACTTCGTCTCGGCCGGCCACGGGGACGTCCCCTGGGAGGACGTCTTCCGCATGCTGCGGTCCATCGGCTACGAGGGCCCGGTCTCGGTGGAGTGGGAGGACGCCGGCATGGACCGCCTGGCGGGCGCCCCGGAGGCGCTGGCGTCGCTGAAGCGGTACGACTTCGACCCGCCGAGCGCGTCGTTCGACGCGGCGTTCGGGGGCAAGGACTGAGGAAGCCCTCAGCCGATCCCCTGCCGGTCCGGCAGCAGCGAGAACTCCCGCTCGGCGGTCTCCGGCACCGCATGCTCCACCGCCTGCACGAGCAGCGCGCGGTGCCGGACCAGCGGCCCCCGCCGGTCCGGCCCGGCCAGCCGCGACAGGTCGTCGATCCCCGCGAGCAGCCGCCGCGACACCTGCGGGACGGTCACCGCGCACCGGCGTACCTCCTCGAAGCCGAGGTCCACCAGGTCCTCCCACGACGGCACGTCCTGCACCAGCCGCACCGCCCCCGTACGGTCGCGGTGGTGCACGGTGCCCAGCGGCAGCCGCACGGCCGCCGCCAGGAACTGCACGATCCGGTCCAGGCACTGCACGGCGGTCGTCGGGTCGTTCGTCGCGGCGGACAGCGCCCGCAGCGCGATGTCCGACAACTGGCGCAGCCCGAACGCCAGGTCCTGGTGCAGGGTGCGCTCGACGCCCACGGAGACCGTGTACCGCAGCGCGTGCCGCCCCGGCGCCGCCCCGCCGTGCACGGCGAGCACCGGCGTCCCCGGCACCACGAAGTCCCCGAGCCGGGGGACCAGCCGGAGCACGACGCCCTGCCGCCGGGCGGCCCGGACGAGCCGGGCGACGTTGACGTCCCGGAGCACGCCGGCCCGTCCCTCGTACAGGATCTGCCCGGTCTCTTCGGGCAGCGGCCCCTCGCCGGGCCGTCCGGACGGCATCCGGCCCAGCACCTTGAACGTGTCCCGGGTGATGTGGTCGAGGACGGGCCCGATCTGCATCAGGCGCAGCGTGGAACTCACGTACGCGATGAACAGCAGCAGGCTGAGCCCGACGAGCAGGGCGGTCAGCACGCTCTGCACGAACGGCAGCGAGGTGACCCGGCGCGGGTCGGTCTCGCTCTCGTACGAGCTGAGGACCAGCAGCGAGAAGACGAACGTCGCCAGGAACACCGACAGGGTCAGCTTGCTGATCCGGCTGCGTACGAAGATCCGCACCACCCGGGGCGTGAGCTGCCCGCTCGCCATCTGCACCGCGACCAGCGAGATGCTGAAGACCACACCGATGAAGGTCATCATCGCGGAGCTGACCGTGACGACGATCTGCTTGGTGTCCTCGGCGACCTTCACCAGGTCCTGGATATCGTCGTACGCCTGTTCCTCACGCAGGTACGAGACGATCTGCTCGTCCACCGCCGAGGCGGCGAACCACAGCACACAGGCGACGACGAGCGTCAGGGCCGGGGCGAACCAGAAGGTCTCGCGCAGATGCTCGCGCAGAGGGGACAGGGCGCGGGGAGGACGGGAGCCGCGATCACTCATGCGAGCGAAAGTATCCCGCCCCGCCCACCCGCCGGTGGACCCCGCCGCCGACCCTCCGGCTCCACGGTGCGTACGTACGCGGCGACGGTCCGTACGGGCAGGGCGCGGACGCGGGCCGAAACGCGTCCCGGAGACCCCCGCACCGCACTGACCAGCGCAATGTCCACCGGCAGGCCACCCGATATGCAGGTGAGAGGCACCCCGAACCCCTGGTATTGTTTTCCTTGTCGCCGCGGGAGACCGGGGCGGATCACCTGGTCCGGGTGGCGGAATGGCAGACGCGCTAGCTTGAGGTGCTAGTGCCCTTTATCGGGCGTGGGGGTTCAAGTCCCCCCTCGGACACTCATCCAGTTCCCACGGTTCATCGCGAACCGTGGGAATTTCTGGTTTCCGGGGGCGGCCGAAGCCGCCGCCGGACGAGCGATCAACCCTGGGAGGACCCACCGGTGGCTGTGCAGCGGATCTCGACCCGCAACGCCCGCTTTCAGCAGTTCCAGACGCTGCTCACCAACCGGACCAAGCGCGGGCGCGCCCGCGAGTTCATCGTCCAGGGCGTCCGGCCGATCACCATGGCCGTCGAACACGGCTGGACGATCCGCTCCCTCCTGTACGACGCGAGCCGCCCCCTGTCCCGCTGGGCCGAGGAGCTGATGCGCGGCATCACCACCGAGCGCATCGCGATGGCCCCCGACCTGCTCGCGGAACTCAGCGAGCGTGCGGAGGGCGCGCCGGAGGTCCTGGCCGTGGTCGGGATGGCCCCCGACGACCTCACCCGCATCCCGGTCCGCGACGACTTCCTCGGCCTGGCCTTCGACCGCCCGACGCAACCCGGCAACATCGGCAGCATCATCCGCTCCGCCGACGCCCTCGGCGCGCACGGCCTGATCGTCACGGGCCACGCGGCGGACCCGTACGACCCGAAGGCGGTCCGCGCGACGACGGGCTCCTTCTTCGCCCTCCCCGTGGTCCGCACCCCCTCCCACCACGAGGTCGCCCAGTGGCTCGATGCGGAGCGCGCGCAGGGCCGCCCGGTCCTCGTCGTCGGCACCGACGAGGACGGCGAGTGCGACGCCTCCGAGTTCGACCTCACCCAGCCCGTCCTGCTCCTCATCGGCAACGAGACGGCGGGCCTGAGCAACGCCTGGCGCGACCGCTGCGACCACGTCATCAGCATCCCGATGACGGGCTCGGCGAGCTCCCTCAACGCGTCGAACGCGGCGTCGATCGTCCTGTACGAGGCGCGGCGGCAGCGGGTGGCGAAGGGGCGGGGCTAAGCGTCCGCGCCCCGGGCGGACAGGGCGGCCAGATAGCGCGGCAGCGCGTTGGACGCGAGGGACAACGGAAAGCGGGCGCCGAGCTGACCGTCCGGGCGTACGACGAAGCCGGTCGGCCCGTCCGGCCGGTAGAGCCGGGCGAACTCGCCGCCCGTGTCGCGGTAGCCGGACGCGTCCGCCGGCGCGTCGCCCGCCACGACGGTGACGGTGTCCATGCCGCCCACCTCCGCCGCGTCGGCACCTTGCGGCGCGTACCGCAGCAGCACATGGCCGGTCCGGCCGCGCAGTACGTCGAGCAGCCGCAGCGGACAGGCCGCCACCGGGTGGGTCAGCCCCGTGCAGTCCGGGGCGCGGTCGCCGGGCTGCGGGGCGTCCGCCGGCCCGTACGGGGCACCGGCCAGCGGCCCGTCCCGGTAGTCGACGAGCAGCTGGGCCTCGCGGAGCAGCACGGTCCGCAGGTCGTCGGCGTCGTTCTCGACACCCCGGGTGGCGTGCCGGACGGTCCGCCCGACGACCTCCTCGCCCACCGGGCGCCGCTCGGCGTCGTAGCTGGTCAGCAGCGCGGGCCCGGCCTCGCCGCGCACCACGAGGGCGAGCTTCCAGGCCAGGTTGCAGGCGTCCTGGATGCCCGTGTTCATGCCCTGCGCACCGGTCGGCGGATGGATGTGCGCGGCGTCGCCCGCGACGAAGACCCGCCCTTCGCCGTACCGGTCCACGATCCGGTGGCTGATCCGGAAGACGGACGACCAGCGCATCCGCGACAGGACGGCGGGCCTCGGCGCCAGGCGGTCGACCACGGCCTGGATGTCCGAGAGCGCCGGTGTGCGCCCGCCCTCAAGACCGTGCGCCACCTCGCCGCCGTCCGCCGGGCCGGTGGAGAGCGCGGGCGGCACCAGCATGGACATCCGGTAGCGGCCCGTGCCCGGCAGCGGAATGCAGACCAGCAGATCGTCCGTGGACCCGTCGCCCGCGGTGTGACTGGCGCGTACCCCGTACCCGTACGGCAGGTCCCAGTCGGCCTCGACATCGGCCAGCATGTACTCCTCGCCGAACGCCCCGCCCTCGAAGGACAGCCCGAGCCCCTTGCGCACGGTGCTGTGCGCACCGTCGCAGCCGACCAGATACCCGGCCCGCACCTCCTCGGTCCCGCCGGCGGCCGTACGCAGCCTCGCCGTCACCCCGTCCGCGTCCTGGTCGAAGCCCACCAGCTCGGCCCCGCGCTCGATGAACGTGCCGAGACCGGCGACGTACTCCTCCAGGATGCGCTCGGTCTCGTACTGCGGAAGCGAGGCGAACCCGTAGGGCACCTCGGGCGGCAGCGCGAGCTCGATCCGCGCCACCTCGGCCCCGTTGACGTGGATGAGCTGCCCGTACATCGGCGCCGCCGCCTCCAGTACGGCCCCGGCCAGCCCCATCCGGTCCCAGAGCTCCAGCGTGCGCGGCTGGACACCCACCGCCTTGGCGTACGGCAGCCGCCCCGCCAGCCGGTCGACGATCCGACACGCCACCCCGCGCCGCGACAGCTCCGCCGCGACACTCAGCCCGACGGGCCCGGCGCCGACGATCAGCACATCGGTGGACTGCTCACTGCTGCGCGTGTGCGTCACGGATGCCTCCCGGTGCGTTGCCCCGCGGGTTCCCCGTACTCATGGTCGCGCGGGGTGGGGTGGGCGGCGAGTGGGCGGAACGGGCCGGGGCGGACCGGGCGACCGGGGCCCGGGGCACGTGTTCACGTGGACCGGCGCTTCGCGCAGCGCCTCTGACGGAACGCGCGAGCGCGGTCCCGTGCCTGGGGGCGCTGTGGCAGGGTCGGGGCCATGCCCTTCGATCACAACGACCACTACCACCGTCTGCTGCTGCGCCAAGTACCACGCGACTGCGGGGCGGCACTGGATGTGGGGTGCGGGACCGGGCGGTTCGCGCGGCGGCTCGCCCGCCTGGGCATGGCGGTCGACGCGGTCGACCCGTCGGAGGAGGCCATCGCGGAGGCCCACGCCCTCTCCGACGGGGCGGCCGACGACCGGAGTCCGCGTTTCCGGCACGCGGATGTGACCGAACTTGCTCTGCCCCAGGGGCACTACGGCTTCATCTCGTGCCTCGCGAGCATCCACCACATGCCGTTCGCAACCGTCGCCGCATTGCGTGACGCGCTCGCGCCCGGCGGCGTCCTGGTGATCCTTGGGTGCTACCCGGAACGGACCCGGCTCGACTGGGCCTGGAGCCTGGCAGCCGTGCCGGCCAACGCCGCCGCCAGACTGGCGACCGGTGCGAGGGACCGGCTTCGCCCCGCCGCGACTCACCGGGAGGAGGTGAGTGCGCCGGTGCGGCAGCCGGCCATGCCCCTGGCCGAGATCCGCCGGGAAGCGGCGGCGCTGTTGCCGGGGTGCAGCATCCGCAGACTCCTCTTCTGGCGCTACCTGCTTGTCTTCCGCGACAGGGCCTGACGGCCGTCGGCGGTCAGTTGGACGCGTGGGTCTCGACCTTGAACATGCCGAAGTTCTGACGGTCGTCGAACTCCAGGTACCCGGGTTGTCCGTCCGGGACCATGAGGACCGTGGTCGCCCGCACGAACTCGCCCGGTCGCGGGTCCGGTTCGTTCAGGAAGCTCTCCTCGGCCATACCGAGTCCCGCGCAGTTTCCGCTGATGACCTCGTCGACGGCCTTCGTCTCGCCGTCCTTGCCGGTCCACCGTGCGTGCGTCAACGGGTAGGTGTCGAACTTCTCACTGCCCGTGTTCTTCACCTTCATTTCAAGGCAGACGAAGGTCGTCCCCGGGTCCGCGACCTCCGGGTCGAGCCCGGCGTCGTTCGGCAGGCTGTCGGCCTGCTTCAGCTCGGTCAGGGTCACTACGGCCGAGCTCGCGGGGATATCGAGCGTACTGTCGGGCGATATCGCCACGGGGAGCTTCCTGCCCTCCTTGAGGACCCGTACCTGGTCACTGGGCGGGGGTGGGGTCACGGTGGCGCGGGTGGCGGTTGCGGCGTGCACCGGTGTCCTGCCGCTTCGCATGTGGGCCGCGTCCTCCGCCGAGCCGCAGCCAGCGAGCAGGCCCACGGCGGTTGCGGCGCCGAGCACTGCGAGGAGCCTTCGACCAGGTGGGCCGTACGCCTGTCGGTTCATGGCGACCCACTTCCTCCGGAGTAGTTCCTCGCCTCAGCTTGCGCCCCGGGAGTGCGGGGCGCAGGTCGGCGCCGGTTCTACTTGCGCTTCGCGTACACGATCAGGTTGTCCACCGAGGGCCGTTCGTGTGTGGGGTCCGGGTTGAGGTCGTGGTGCATGCAGCGCCTCGACTCGCAATGCCCGCGGTCAGGGATTACGTATCGGGGCTAACTCCGCCCCAGCCCCGCCTCCACCAGGAATGCACTTGGCGCACCCGACCACGAGACGTAGAGCCCGTCACGCGCCCGCGTGCAGGCGACGAACAGCAGACAGCGCTCCGCCATCAGGTCCGAGGCGTGCTGTACCCGGTCTGCCTCGACCGGTGTCACCGCGCGGGGATACGGCAGCGCGCCCTCGCTCACCCCGATGACCGCGACGCAGCGGAACTCCAGCCCCTTGAACGCGTGCATCGTGCCCACCTGCACGGCGTCCGGCGCGGAAGCGACGTCGCCCCGCAGCCTCACCGCGAGGATGCCCGCTGCCCGGAGGCGCTCCACTGCCTTGTCGCAGTTCTTGTTGAACCGGGCGGTCACGCCGATGTCCCCCGGCGCGATCCCGCTGTCGATCCAGCCACGGACCCGTGACAGAAGTGCGTCGAGCTCCGCCCCCTCCGAGTCAGCGGCGTACACCTCGGGGCCCTTACCGTGCAGCGCCGAGCGGTAGCCGAGCAATGTCTCGTTGTCGGCGTCGTCCGCCAGTTGCTCGAAGGGACGTCCGACAAGGAGGGCGGTGGACCAGCTCAGGATCTCGTGCGTGGAGCGGTAGTTCTTGCGCATCTTCGCCGACCGGCCCGCGACCTTGATTCCGACCGCCTTCAGTGACACTTTCGAGTCGTAGATCCGTTGATGAGGGTCCCCGGCGATGAAGAGGTCGTCCGGGCGCTGCGGGACCGCCGCCCGCAGCAGCCGCCACTGGGCGGGGTGCAGGTCCTGCGCCTCGTCGATCACCACGTGCCGGTACCGGGGACCCTCGGCCGCCAGCAGGTCGGCGGCCTCCGCACATGTTCCGAGGTAGGTGCGCAACCCGTCGGCGGCGAGCCGCCCGGTGAACTCCTCCACCGTGCGCCAAACGAGCGGACGGCCCGACTGGGGAAACTTGCTCCCGCGGCCCCAGCGGTCGCAGCCCACGTACTCCCGCTCGGTCCGCAGATTCTGCGCGAGGATCACATGCCGGTACTCCTGGCTCAGGAACTGCGCGCTGCCGGGGAATCCGGTCGCGTGCGCCGCCAGGGCCCACCGGGTCTCCTCCTCGCCACCGCGCAGCGGCCGCCGTGAGGTGGACAGGACCCGTCCGGAGAAGGCGTCGACGGTCATGATGTCGACCCGGTCCCGCAGCGCCTCGTCCTCGACGAGGGAGGCCAGCCCCGTCCTCAGGGCACCCACCAGTGCGTTGGTGTACGTGGTGAGGAGGATGCGCTCCCCGTCCCTCAGGTACCGCAGCAGGTGGCGCACGCGGTGCAGTGCGACGACGGTCTTGCCGGTGCCGGGGCCTCCGGTGACCTGGGCGGGGCCGGAGTACGAGGCACGGTAGGCGACCTTGTGCTGCGACGGGTGCAGGAAGACCCGCCAGGCCGAGAACGGCTTGTCGAGAATGTCCCGCAGCTCCTCGGACCCGGTGACGTGCGCGATACGCGTACGGGTACGGCGGATGGCGGTCGCGAAGTCCTCGGTGTCCACCGGCGCGTCGTCACCGGGCGAGGAGGCGAGAGCGACGGAGACGACATCCCGCCACACCTCTTCCACGGTGAACCCGGCGGCGAGGTATTCGAGTACCTCGCGCTGGTCCTGGGGGAAGTACGGTGCGAAGACCTCCAGCTGCTCGGTGTCGGTCAGCGCGCGCGCCTGGCGAAGCGTCGTCTCGTCGATCCCGAGTGCGGCCAGATCCCCGTCGGACACCTTCGAGAAGAGCCGGCGCTCGGGGGCGGCGGCAATGCGCTCGTACGCGGGCGTGAGTTCGTCGAGCATCGCGATGTCCCGCACCTCGACGGCTCGGGTGACCGTGTTGATGCTCGCCCGCTGCTTGATGGCCCAGTCGATGGCCTTGTCGTGCGGCATGACGCGCAGCAGCACGTACGTGTCCCCGCTGTCGGGGGCGAGTACGACGCCCCGCGTCGCCTGATCGATCCTGATGGTCCGGATGTGGGGGTCGCGCGCCCGCTTCAGCGTCTCCAGCTTCAGCCCGGGGTCCTTGAACAACTGGTCCAGGGTGAGCCGCTCGAACTTCTCCCACGCGTCGAACACCCCCTGCTTCACACTGCCTTGCAGCTTGCCGAGCTGGGCGCAGAAACCGATGTCGAACGCGAGATGTGGCATGTGCGTACTTTCCGGGTGAGGAGCGGGTGGGTCGGTCGGGCCCGGGGGGAAGGGCGGCAGGTCAGGCGGCCGGGCCGTCGAGCCCCAGGCTGATCAGAGCCAGCGCCTCGGCGACCTCCGCGCTCATCTCGTCATCGGGGCCGAAGACCACGCACAGGTCGTCGTGGAGCGGCCGCAGGATCCGGTCCGCCTCGGCGGCCTCCCCCTGGGCGAGCAGCAGCATCCCGATGTCACGGCGCAGCTCGACCGCCTCCTCGCTCAGGTCGCTGTCGACGGACCGCACCACGGCCAGCAGGGTGCGCAGTTCGGCGAGTGCGTCGGTGGCCCGGCCGAGTTCCGCACGGCAGCGGGCGGCCTGGGCGCGACAAGCACGCGCCGACGCTCCGGTCGGCCCGTCGGTACGCGCGAACGCGTCGGCCAGGGCATCGAACTCGGGCAGCGCCGCCCGGTAGTCCCCTCCGAGCAACTGGATCGCCGCCCGGTTCCTCCGCAGGGCCAGCACCCGCTTGCTCTCCGTGCCCAGGACCCGTGCGGCGGGCTCGATGATCTCGCCGAGCACCTCCGCGGCCTGAGCGAACCGCTCCTCCTCCAGGAGGGCGTCGGAGTGGGCGTACGCCTCATCGATCTCCTCGCGCAGCCGGGCGGGAACGGGGACGGCGACGGGTGCCGGCGGGCCGGACTGCGAGCCGGTCGTGGTGGGAAGGGGACCGGCGGTGCCGGCCCGTGGCCGCGGTGCGTACGGTTCGCGGAAGATCCCCGTCGGATCGGGCACACCCGTCGGGCCGGCGTCGCCGGGTGCGTGACTCGCACCGGGCGGCGGCAGGAACGGCCGCAGCCGCTCGTACACCTCCTGCACATCGGCGGGTCGTGCCTCCGGCGACTTCAGCAGCATCTGGAGAACGAGCTCCTCCAGGTCCTTCGGCACCTCGGGGCGCAGCAGGCGCAGCGGGGTGGGAGCGGCGTTCACGTGCTGGTACATCACCAGGTACTCGCTGTCCGCGCTGAACAGGGCACGTCCGGCCAGAAGTTCGTGCAGCACGCAACCCAGCGCGTACAGATCGGTCTGGGGAGAGATCCGTCCTCCGCGCACCTGCTCCGGCGCCATGTACTGGTAGGTGCCGACGGGACTCCCGGTCGCGGTCAGCTTGGTGACGTCGGTCCGTAGTATGGCGGCGATCCCGAAGTCGAGGACCTTCACCGTCCCGTCGCGTGCGACCAGGATGTTGCCCGGCTTCAGGTCGCGGTGAATGACCGGAACCTCGTGGGCGTGCGACAACACGGTGGTGACCTGGGCCGCCACAGCCGCCGCCCAGCTGACCGGAAGCGGGCGCTCCGGGTGGATGCAGGCGGAGAGCGGCATCCCGTCCACCAGCTCCATCACCAGGAACAGCCGGTCGTAGCTGTCGTCGAGCACCGCGTCGTACACCTGCGGCACGCCGGGGTGCTGGATACGCGCGGTGATCCGCGCCTCGCGGCGGAACCTCTTGGCGAACTCCTCGGCCAGCTCCGGGGAGTCGGCCACGACCTGTGGCCTGATCCGCTTCACCGCGATCGGCCGGTCCAGCACCTTGTCGTACCCCCGCCACACGTCCCCCATGCCGCCGTTGGCGAGCGGTTCGAGGAGCTCGTACCGACCGGCGATCGGCTGCTGCTGCGGCACAGGGCCCCCGTGTGTGCGTACGTGCGGGTGCGGACCCGGGCACGCGCACGAACAGCGCGTGCGGACGGGCCGGGCTCCGGCGTCGTCGGAAGCAAGTCTCTCCGGAAGAGTGATCTCCGGTCCACCCGGTGCGCGGCAAGCCGTCGCGGAGGGTTGCTTTCCGGTCACGGGGCCTTACGCGGACGGCACCTCCACCACGGCCCACACCGTCTTCCCGGGCCCGTCCGCGCAGGGGAACCAGCCCCAGCGGTCCGTCATTGCAGACACCAGGAGGAGTCCCCTGCCTCCCTCTTCGTCCACGTCGGGCCCGGCACCCGGCGCCGCGGCGGGTGGCTGCACGGGGAGTCGCTCGCCGCGCGTGTCGGTGACCTCGACGCGCAGGGCGCCGCCTTCGGCAGACAGCCGCAGCCGGAAGTCCCGCCCGGGCACGTGCCCGTGGCGCACGGCGTTCGCGCTCAGCTCGGCGACGACCAGCGTCACCGCGTCGTGCGTGTCACTGCCGTACGGAATACCCCAGGCGTCGAGCCGTTCCCCGGCCAGGCGGCGGGCGAGCCGGGCGCCGCGGGGCGTGGAGCTGAACCGCATCTCGAAGTGGTGCCAGGGGAAGCGGGACGGGGCGGGGTGTGGGGGCTGGGCGGTACGTACGGGGAGGGGCGCCGGGTTACTGGTCATGTCCCCACGCTCTCGCCCCGTCGCCGGGTGTGACCACGGGTGACTCGCGGTCACGACCGGCTTGTACGCGGTGGGCGTCGGACCTGTACGCGGTCGGGGCAGGCTGTGGCGCGAGGGGTGACCGCGGGAGGCCGCAGCGCCCGCGGTCAGCCCGCCTGGGCGGCCAGTGCGGGGAACACGACCACCGATCCGTCCCGACCGCGCGCGATTTCAATGGCCACGTCCGTCGCCCGGCCGCCGACCGCGGCACCGTCTCCCAGCCTGCGGATGTGGTGCGCCGCGCGCATCAGGCGGTCGACCTCACCGGTCGTGAAGACGGGGCGCAGGCCGCTGGGGCGTGCCAGCTCCAGTACCGAAAGCCCTACGAGGACACCGGCGATTCCCGACTCCAGCTCATCGAGGCGCTGTTGGTCGGCCTTGAGGACACGCGCGAAGTTCTCGAAGAGGTTGTCGGGGTCGCTCAGGGTGTGCTCGACGGCCTGCAGAACGACGACGCGCCGTTTCAGCGCGATGGCCAGGGCCGCGAGTTCGAGCGACAGCCTACGGCCGTTGCTCGGGGTGACGGCCTGCACTTCGGAAACACCCATTGGGGGGAACCACCTGAGAAGCCCGTGCAGGCGGATCGGCGGGTGATTACGGTGCCCGAGTGGGACGAGCCGAGACGGGCGCTGCGGTTCGGAGTTCCCCCCATCACGAGTGCTGTGGTGCTGAGTTGGGACATAGACGTACGCGTACGTGGGACAGGCGGTGGTGGTGATGGCGCTGGACGGGACAGGGATGGAGCCGGGGGCTGAGGTGGGTGGTGAGCCCGCGACCGGGAAGCGGCCGGAGGGCAAGCAGGAGAACGGGGTGGCGGTCGCCTTCGGACGGCAGCTGAAGCTGCTGCGGATTCGGGCGGGCCTGGACCGGCCGGAGTTCGGGAAGCGGGTGGGGTACGCGGCGCAGTCGATCGCCTCGTTCGAGCAGGGGCGACGGATTCCGCAGCCGGAGTTCGTCGACAAGGCGGATCCCGTGCTGGACGCCGGGGGGCTGTTGTTGGCGTTGAAGGATGAGCTGGCGCGGGCGCAGTATCCGGCGTTCTTCCGGGATATGGCGCGGTTGGAGGCGGAGGCCGTTGAGCTGTGCGCGTATGACACCCACATCGTCAATGGCTTGCTGCAAACCGAGGAGTACATGCGTGCTGTGCTTGAGATGCGCCGGCCGCTCCTCGATGAGGAGACGATCGAACTGCGCGTGAGTGCACGCCTTGCGAGGCAGGACATCTTCAACCGCTGGCCGGCCCCTCTGCTGAGCTTTGTGATGGAGGAAGGCGCACTGCGCAAGCACCTCGGCGGCAAGGCTGTGATGCGCGGGCAGCTTGAGCAACTGCTTCTCTTCGGCGCGATGCGCAACGTGGAGCTGCAGGTGATGCCACTCGATCGCGAAGACAACGCCGGGGTGGACGGACCGTACACCGTGATCACCAAGCAAGGCGGAGAGCAGTTCGTCTACATGGAAGTCCAAGGCCGCAGCAACCTGCTGACCGATCGGGGCGAGACACGACTGGCCGCTGCGCGCTATGGGATCATCCGGAGTCAGGCTCTCACTCCGCGAGAGACGCTGGAATTCATCGAGAAGTTGCTGGGAGAGCTATGAACACCACCGATGCTCCTGCCGCACCGGAGCTGACTTGGTTCAAGAGCAGCTACAGCGGTGCTGAGGGCGGCCAGTGCTTGGAGTTCGCTGCGGCGCCCGTCCGCGTCTACATCCGCGACTCGAAGCAGGCCAGCGGTCCCGTGCTGACCGTCGGCACCAGCGCGTGGACCGGGTTTGTCGGGCTCGTCACGGGCTGAGCCACGCTCGTACAGGAGGGTCCCGTCGCCGTGCCGGATCGGCATCGCGGCGGGACCCTTCTACGCGTGCAGGCGGGGCTACTCGTCCACGCCCTCGTCCCGGCGGATCATCCGCCACGCCGCCCGGCGTGCACTGCGGTCCAGGCTGGAGCGGAAGTTCTTGTCGGGACCGAAGTACTGGCGCCCTATCCCGGCGGTCGTCTCGATGTGGTCGGCCATGTTGTCGGCGAAGGCGCGGTCGAAGACCTTGCCGAAGTTCGCCGCCCGGCCCCCACCAAGGCCCCTACTTCACCGCCGCCGTCCCGCCGGCCCTTCCGCCCCGCAAGCCGTCGCGGGCCAAGGCGTGGCTGACCCACGGGGCGGCCGCCCTCGTGGCGCTGTTCATCGGGGTGGGCATGGGCGCGAGCGGTGGCTCGGACACGGAGGCGGACGACGCGAAGGCGAGCGGGCCGGCGAAGCCCGGCCCGACCGTGACGGTGACCGGAGCGGCCAAGGCCCGTCCCGCGCCGACCGTCACCAAGACGGTGACGGCGAAGCCCAAACCTCCGAAGAAGACCGCGGCCCCCGGCCCGGCCACGAGCTTCAGCGGCGACGGAGAGTACCTGGTCGGCGAGGACATCGCGGCGGGGACGTACAAGACGTCCGGGGCGGAGGGTTCGTTCGGCTGCTACTGGGAGCGGGCCAAGGACGCGAGCGGGGAGTTCGGGTCCATCATCGCCAACAACAACCTCGACGGACCGGGGCGGGTGACGCTCAACAAGGGCGAGTACTTCAAGACGAACCGGTGCGCGGAGTGGAAGCGGACCGGCTGAGGGGACCCGACCCGAGCGAGGGAGCCCGCGGCCGGCGGCCGGGTGCCTCGATCGCCGTGACGAAGGCCGGCTTCCGGCGGTCAGCGGCTGTGTCGCGCGGACGTGGCAGGGAGGGTGCCCCGCCGCGGATGTCCTGGCCTCCGGCCCCCGGCGGATACCGGTCGTCGCCGACGGGCAGGCGGGGCGGGGCACAGCGGTCCTGGTGGTCGGCAGTCTGCGAGGATGGCGAGTATGGACGTGCGGAGCAGGAACCACGTGAAGGTGAGCGGCAGGGCCGGCGGGCCGGTGGTGATGCTGGCGCACGGGTTCGGGTGCGACCAGAACATGTGGCGGCTGGTGGTGCCGGAGCTGGAGCGCCACTTCACCGTGGTCCTCTTCGACCACGTCGGCGCGGGGAATTCCGATCTGTCGGCGTGGAGCCGGGAGCGGTACTCGCATCTGGACGGGTACGTCGACGACCTGCTGGAGCTGTGCCGGGAGCTGGCACTGGGCCCGGTGGTGTTCGTCGGGCACTCCGTGAGCGCCATGATGGGCGTTCTGGCTGCAGCGAGGGAGCCGGAGGCGTTCGCCGGACTCGTCCTGCTGGCTCCTTCGCCCTGCTTCGTCGACGACCCTGACGCCGGGTACCGGGGCGGGTTCAGCGCCGAGGAAATCGACGAGCTGCTGGAGTCCCTCGACGCGAACTATCTGGGCTGGTCGGGGGCCATGGCTCCGGTGATCATGGGCAACCCGGACCGACCGGAGCTGGGCGACGAACTGACGAGCAGCTTCTGCCGGACCGATCCGGAGATCGCCAGGGTCTTCGCCCGGGTGACGTTCCTGTCCGACAACCGCGCCGACCTCGCCAAGGTCGCCGTGCCCACCCTGGTCGCCCAGTGCTCCAGCGATGCGATCGCCCCGCGCGAGGTCGGAGTCTTCATCCACACCCAGATCCCGGGCAGCCGGCTGGTCACGCTGCACGCCACCGGACACTGCCCCCAGCTCGCCGCTCCCGAGGAGACCGCCGCGGCGATCGTCGCCTTCGCGGGAGCCACCCGGTGATGAGCAAGACCGACGACGAGGAACACGGCGGTGAGAGAGAGGACGAGGAGCCCGTGGACGACCGGGCACAGTTCTCCGCATTGCTGGAGGACAGCGTCGAGGACCTGTACGAGCACGCTCCCTGCGGCTACCTGTCCACCCAGTTGGACGGCCGGATCGCGAAGGTCAACGCCACCCTGCTCGACTGGCTCGGCTACCGGCGCGAGGACCTGGTGGGCCACAAGCACTTCTCCGAGCTGCTCACGGTCGGCGGCCGGCTCTACCACGAGACGCACTTCGCTCCGCTGTTGCGGATGCAGGGGGAGATCAGCGGTATCGCCCTGGAGCTGAAGGCCGCCGACGGTACGCGTCTGCCGGTTCTGGTCACCTCCACGGTCAAGAAGGGCAGCGACGGGCAGCCGCTGCTGATCCGCACCACGATCTTCGATGCCCGGGACCGCCGCGCCTACGAATCCGAGCTGCTGCGGGCCCGCCAGGAAGCCGACCGGGAACGCGACCGCCTCCAGGCGCTGGCCACCACCCTGCAGCAGACCCTTCTGCCGCCGGCCCTCGTGGACGTCCCCGGCCTCGACGTCTCCGCGTATTACCATCTCGCATCCGCCGACGAGGTCGGCGGCGACTTCTACGACCTCTTCCCCCTCACCGACGGTACCTGGGGCGTGTTCCTGGGTGACGTGTGCGGCAAGGGCGCCGCCGCCGCGGCCGTCACCTCCCTGGCCCGCTACACGCTGCGCGCCACAGCCGTCTACGACCCCGACCCGGTAGCCGTCCTCGGCAACCTCAACACGGTCCTCAACCACGAGTACCAGGGCACCGACCCCCGGTTCTGTACCGTCGTCTTCGGGCTGCTCACCCCCGACCGCCTCCGCGGCGGCTTCCACATCACCCTGGCCAGCGGCGGCCACCCCCCGGCGCTGCTCATGCGCGCCGACGGCACAGCCGACTTCCTGCCCACCCCCGGCGGACAGCTCATCGGAGTCCTGCCCGACGCCCACATCGCCACCACCACGGTGCACCTCGCCCCGGGCGACACTCTGCTCCTGCACACCGACGGCCTCACCGAAGCCCACACCAACGCCGCCGCAGGGGGTGGAGAACGCTACGGCGACGACGCCTTCCTCGACTTCGGCCGTGCACTGGCCCCCACCACCGCGTCGGACACCATCAGTGCGGTCCGCGCACTGCTCGACACCTTCGGCACAGGCGTCGACGACGACACGGCCGTCCTGGCCATCCACGTGCCCCGGCCCTCCAGTGAAGAGCAGCAGTGACCAAGCAACTGACCCTGAACACCCGCACCACCCCGGCCGGGCCGGTGGTCGAACTCTCCGGAGAGCTCGACCACCACACCGCACCCGAGGTCCGCGCCGCGTTGCCGGCTCTCCGCCTGCAAGCCGGGCAGCAGCTCGTGTGCGACCTCGGTGCCCTCACCTTCTGTGACTCGACCGGCATCACCGTGCTCATCGCCGCCCGCAACCACGCCCTGGCCGCGAAGGCGAGCATCGTCTTCGTCGCGGTCCCCGACCGCGTCAGCCGGATCTTCCACATCGTCGGCCTGGACCAGGTCTTCTCCACCTGCCCGACCGCCCAGGACGCCGAAGCCGCCTGGCGGCCCCCGGCCGGCTGACTCGCCGTCGCGCAGCCCGGCAGACGTCGAACCCCGCCCCTCACTTCCGCTTCGCGTAGACGATCAGGTTGTCCACCGGGTGGCCGTTCGCGTCGAAGGCGCCGTCGCAGGTGATCAGGCGCAGGGCGCGGTCCGTGGTGCGGCCGTAGACGCGGGCCGTGGGGAAGGCGTTCTTGCTCACCGTTTCACGGGCGGTGACCTCGAAGTGGGTTGTGCTGCCGGCGGCGTCCCGGATCGCTATGTCCGCGCCCTTGGTGATCTTGCGGAGGTCGTGGAAGACCGCGCGGCCGTAGCGGGTGTCGTTGTGGCCGATCAGGACCGCGGCGCCGGGTTCGCCGGGGACGGCGCTGCCCGTGTACCAGCCGGTGGTCATGCCCTTGTCGGCCGGGGGGACCTCGACCGTGCGGTCCGGGTTGAGGCCGAGGCGCATGACGTCGGAGCTCACGCCGAGGGACGGGATGGAGACGTGGGCGGGGGGCTCGGCGGTGGCGGTGGGGGCCGGGTCGGCGGCGGCCGTCGAGGAGGGCGGGGGGTTGGACGCGGAGGCCGAAGGGGCCGGGTCCACGCCCGAGCAGGCGGTCAGCGCGGCGAGCGCGGTGAGGGTCAGGGCGGCGGCGACAGGGGTGCGGGGCAGCATGGGAAGGGGCTCCAGGGCTTGTACGACGGCAGTGGCGCCGCCCGGTCGAAGGGTGGCGCCACTGCTGGTCATCGGCTGCGGGACGGGTCAGCCGTCGCGGCGGGCGGTACGGCGGCGGAGGACGATCGTCCCGGCGCCGCCCAGCACCAGCGCGGCGGCCGCGGAGCCCGCGATGGCGGTGGTGTTGTCGCCGGAGGTGCCGGCCGGGTGCTCACCGGCCGCGACACCGCCGCGCGGTGCTTCGGAGGGCACCGCCGAGGGCGCCTCGGTCGGCTCGGCCGAACTCGCGCGGGACGGCTCGGCCGACGGTACGACGGTCGGCTCGGCGGACTGCTCCGCCGGGGGACGGGTCGGCTCGGCCGACGGCTTGGCCGAGGAGTCGGCGAAGGCCGCGGTGGCCGGTACGCACACCGCGCCGGCCGCGACGGCGGCGAGGAGGGCGGTGCGCAGGGTTGTGCGCAGGGGCATGGGCAGGCTCCGTTCCGGATGGGCCTCGGGGGCGGCCGCGGTGCGGGTGCGCACCGCGGTGCGAGGCATGCGGACAGGCTCGCGCCAAGTTGTGAGGAAGCTGTCAGACCGTTGTGTTCATCGCATCAGGGTCGTCCGGAGTACCAGGGGTCTTGGCGTCGGCCGGGAGGCGGAGCGTGAACACCGAGCCCTCACCCGGCGTGCTCACCGCCGTGGCCGAACCGCCGTGCGCCTCCACGAGCTTGCGCACGATCGCCAGACCCAGCCCGCTGCCGCCCGTGCGACGGCTCCGGGACTTCTCGCCCCGCCAGAACCGGTCGAAGACATGGACCAGGTCGTCGGCCGGGATGCCGCTCCCCGTGTCCGCGACGTCCACCAGCACCGCGTCCCCGTCCTCGGAGCCGTACGCCCCCAGCGTGACCTCCCCGCCCGCCGGGGTGTGACGCACCGCGTTGGACACCAGGTTGCCCACGGCCTGCCGCAGCCGGACCGGGTCGGCCGTCAGCGGCGGCAGGGGGAAGTCCGGTGGCTGGACGCGTAGCGCGACGCCCGCCGCGTCCGCCCGGGCCTGGTGCGCGGCGGCGACCTGGCCGAGCAGCTCCGCCACCCGTACCGGTTCCGGATGCAGCCGCAGCGCGTCGGCGTCGGCCTGGGCCAGGTCCTGGAGGTCGTCGATGATGTGCTGGAGCTGGACCGCCTCGGTGTGCAGGAACTCGATGAACGCCGGGTCCGGATCGGCCACCCCGTCCTGCGCCGCCTCCAGCCAGCCCCGGATGTTGCTGAGCGGGGTGCGCAGTTCGTGGGCGACGTCGCTGACCATGGCCTTGCGCTGGGCCTCCAGACGGGCGCGGTGGGCGGACATGTCGTTGAACGCGGCGGCGAGCCGCCCGATCTCGTTGTCCGCGGCGACCAACACGGGCGCGGTGTCCTCCCCGTCCCGCATCCGCTGGGCTGCTCCCGTCAGGTCCCGCAACGGGCGTACGAGACGGGCGCCGACGAGCACCGACGCACCGACGGTCAGGGCGAGCACCAGGGCCGCCGCGCCCGCGATCCGCGCCGTGTTCGCCGGTGAGAGGTCGAAGCCGGGCACGGTGGCGCCGCCCGGGTCGCCGATGAACAGCAGCGCGGGGGAGGCGACGTACGAACCGAGCTGCTCCCGGCGGGCCGTGCCCACGCAGGAGGCGACGGCCCGGTCATCCGCACTGGTGGCCGCCGCCTGCTGGTCGCCGGGGCCCGGCACGGTCGTGGGTACGGGGCTCGACTCCTCGCGGGGCGCTTCGGTCGCCCGGACGCTGGGCTCGGCGGACGGCGGCAAAGTGGGCACCGCCGCCGCGGGCACCGGCACCGCCTCCGCCGGTACGGGCTCGGACGCCTGGCCCCACGACAGGCCCAGCTTGAGGTGGACACCGTCGCGGCCCTGGCGCTCCAGGCACGCGTCGGCCAGCTGGTTGAGCGCCTTCAGGGCCTTCCGCTCGGTGGCCGTCGGGGTGTCCAGCGCGTCGACGGCGCACCGGGTGCCCTGGATCCGCTCGGGGTCGTTGCCGCCCACCACCTGGATCAGGGGCCGGCCGCTCGCGCCCGCCACCACGTCCGCGGCGATCCCGAAGTCGCCGAGGCAGGCCACACCCCGGTCCGCGATCTTCCGCAGCCGGGCCCGCTCCGACGCCGGCAGCCGGAACGGGCCCACCGCACGCGGATCGACCCGGTCCGTGGTCGTGCCCGTCACCCCGGCGCCCTCGGAGGCCAGCGCGGTGTCCACGGACAACGGGTCGACCACGGCCGACGCCTGGGCAGGGAGGGCCGCCGCGTCCGGGGCCGCCGAGTCGGCGAGCGGGGCGCGCCCCTGGGTCGTCAGGGCGATCCGCCGCCCGGACTGCTCGGCCAGCTCACGCACCGTCTTCTCGACGCCGTCCCAGGTGGGATGAGCCGCCGCGTATCCGAGCAGCCGGTGGTAGATCCGGGCGTCGGCGGCCAGATTCTGTCCCTGCTCCTGGCGGATCGCGCCGGACGTCGTCTGCACGGCGAGCCAGGCGGTCGCCGCCACCGAGCACGCCGCGACCAGGGCCGAGACGGCCAGCAGCCGGGCGAACAGGCTCTTCCGCAGGGGTACGGGCCGCCGCGCACCCGTACCGGGAGAACGCCGCGCGTCACGAAGTCGCCGCACGGGCCGCCGCGCACCGGTACCGGGAGCGCTACGAAGTCGCCGCACGGGCCGCCGCCTTCGCCGGGTCCGTCAGCTTGTAGCCGACACCGAAGACGGTGAGCAGCCGGGCCGGCCGGCGCGGGGCCGGTTCGATCTTCTTGCGCAGGTTCATCACGTGCACGTCGACCGTCCGGTCGCTGATGTACCGGTCGAAGCCGTGCAGTTCGGCGAGGAGCTGCTGCCGCGAGAACACCCGGTCGGGCTCGGCGGCGAGCGCGGACAGGATCCGGAACTCGCCCGGCGTGCACTCCACGGCCCGCCCCTCCACCGACACCACGTGCCGGACCGGATCGACGACCAGCGCCCCCACCCGCAGCACCCCCGCATCGTCCGGATCGCCAGCCGCGGCGCGCCGGTTGCGGCGCAGTAGCGTACGCACCCGGGCCATCAGCTCACGCGGGCTGTACGGCTTGGTCACGTAGTCGTCGGCGCCGAGATCGAGGCCGAGCAGGAGGTCGTCCTCCGTGGTGCGGGCCGTCAGCATCAGCACCGGCAGCTCGCGGTGCTCCGCGCGCAGCACGCGTACGACGTCGAGGCCGTCGGCCCGGGGCATCATCACGTCGAGGACCAGCAGGTCCGGCTCCTGGTGCCGGACCGCGTCGAGCGCCGCGAGGCCGTCGGGGGCGACGGTCACCCGGTGGCCCTCCCGTTCGAGGTAGCGGCGGAGGAGTTCGGCCTGATTCTCGTCGTCTTCGGCGACGATCACGTTTGCGCACACCTGATCGATCGTAGAGGGGCCGGCTTCCGTACCGCAGGGCCCTCCACCGCCCGCCCCGGGGCGCTGGTCGGGACGGCCGACGCCGAAGGCGGCCTGGCAAGTGGTCTCTCGGCGCCCCTTCCTCCTCGTATACGCTTTCCGGGCCCGGCGCGGGCCGTCATGGGTGCGACCGGCCTCCGCGCGCACCCGCCCGCCTCCCCACCGACTCCGCCGGGAAGTCCGCCTGATGTCCGCCACCGCCAGCCGCCGGACCCGGCCACCGGACCGGCTCCGCACGGGCGACCGGCTGCGCAAGGGCGTGCGGACCGCCCTCACCGCCCTGGGCACCGGCTTCCTGCGGCACCCCGCCAACACGCCCCTGCGCGGGACCGCCGACGCCCACGCGCTGTACGACGCGCTGCTGCGCCTGGTCTTCCGCCTCCTGATCGTCTTCGTCGCCGAGGACCGCGACGCCCTGCTGCTCCCGGACGCCAGCGGCCACGCCAGGGACCGGTACGCGGGCCACTTCTCGTCGGCCCGCCTGCGCGCTCTCGCCCGCGAGCGGCGCTGTACGGAGGACGCCGAGCTGTACGCGGGCCTGCGGACCGTCCTGGACGCCCTCGGTGACGCCGACGGCCGCCCCGAACTGGGCCTGCCCGGCCTCGGCGGGCTCTTCGGCGCCACGGAGGCCGATGCCCCGCTGGACGGCCTGGCCCTGGCCGACGAGCACCTGCTGGCCGCCGTGCGCCACCTCTCCCAGGTCCCGGGCCCGGGCACGCGCCGCTCGCGTACGGTCGACCACCGCGGCCTGGAAGCCGAGGAACTCGGCTCCGCCTACGAGTCGCTCCTCCAGCTCGTCCCCCGGATCGACGCGGCGGACCGGACCTTCGCACTGGTCGGGCTGCCCGGCAACACCCGTAAGACGACCGGCTCCTACTACACCCCGTCCGCGCTCGTCGAGTGCCTGCTCGACGCCACGCTCGACCCCGTGCTGGACGCCGCCGTCGCACGCGGCGAGAAGGCGGCCGCCGGGACGGACGCCGCCCCGTCCGAGGCCGTCGCCCGGGAACTACTCTCGCTCACGGTCTGCGACCCCGCCTGCGGCTCCGGCCACTTCCTGGTGGCGGCGGCCCGCCGCATCGCCGCCCGGGTCGCCGCCGTGCGCGAACACACCGCGGAACCGGCCCCGGAGGCGGTCCGCCGGGCCCTCCACGAGGTCGTCGCCCGCTGCGTCCACGGCGTCGACCTCAACCCGATGGCGGTCGAGCTCGCCAAGGTGTCGCTGTGGCTCGAGGCCCTGGAGCCGGGCCGGCCGCTGGGCTTCCTGGACGCCCGCGTCAAGCACGGCAACGCCCTGATCGGTGCCACACCGGGCCTGCTGCGGCACGGCGTCCCCGACGAGGCGTTCACCCCCGTGGCGGGCGACGACAAGGGGTGCGCCAGGGCGCTGAAGAAGCGGAACAGGGCCGAGCGGGCCGCCCCGCGCGACGAGGCGGGCCAGGTGAGCGCACGGCAGACCGCCGACGCCTGGTGCGCCGCGTTCCTGTGGTGCAGGACGGCGGACGCCCCGCCGCCGGTGACCGAGGCGGTCCTCCGCGGCCTGCGGGGCGCCCCCCGCGCCACCCACGAGGAGATCGCCCGGCTCCGCGACCGATACCGGTTCTTCCACTGGCACCTGGAGTTCCCCGAGGTCTTCGGCGCCGGCGGCTTCGACTGCGTGCTGGGCAACCCGCCGTGGGAGCGCATCAAGCTCCAGGAGCAGGAGTTCTTCGCCCAGCACGACCCGGAGATCGCCGCCGCCAAGACCGCCGCCGCCCGCAAACGCCTGATCGCCGCGCTGAAGGACGACCCGGAGCGGGCCGCCCTGCACACCGGGTTCGAGGCGGCCAAGCGCCGGGCGGAGGGGACGAGCCACTTCCTGCGCGACAGCGGGCGGTTCCCGCTCACCGGGCGCGGCGACATCAACACGTACGCCGTCTTCGCCGAGGCGGGCCGCGCGCTGACCGGCCCGCGCGGCCGGATGGGCATGATCGTGCCGACGGGCATCGCCACCGACGCGACGACCCGGTTCTTCTTCAAGGACCTGGTGCTCACGGGCGCGCTGGCCGCCCTGTACGACTTCGAGAACGCGGCGCCCGCCTTCCCGGACGTCCACCGCTCGTTCAAGTTCAGCATCCTGTCCCTGACCGGGCGCGCCCGGCGCGAACCCGCCGCGCGCTTCGCGTTCTTCCTCCGCGACCCGGGCGAACTCGGCGACGAGGGAAGGGCGTTCACGCTCACGCCCGAGGAGATCACGCTCCTCAACCCCAACACGGGCACCTGCCCCGTCTTCCGCTCCCGCCGCGACGCCGAGATCACCCTCGGCATCTACGAGCGGGTCCCCGTCCTGATCAAGGAGGGCGACCCGGACGGCAACCCGTGGGGTGTCACCTTCAAAACGATGTTCCACATGGCCAACGACTCGCACCGCTTCCGCACCCACGACGAGCTGACGGCCACCGGCTGGCAGCCGGCCGGAAACGCCTTCGTCCACGGGGACCGGACCATGCTGCCGCTGTACGAGGCGAAGATGGTCGACGCCTACAACCACCGCGCGGCCGACGTGGTCAAGAGCGCAACCGCGGTGAAACGCCAGAACCAGCCCTCCTACCTGACGGACGGCGCCCGGGCCTCGGCCACGCGCCTCGCCGTGCCCGGCACCTGGGTGGACCGGGCCGCCACACCGCCCGACGCCCCGCCCGGCTGGCTCGCCTTCCTCCGTATCAGCAGCCCCACCAACCAGCGCACCATGATCTCGGCGATACTGCCCCGGGCCGCGATCGGCGACTCCGTCTTCCTGCTGCGCACCAGGAACTCACGGGACAGCGCCGCCCTGGTCGCCCACTTCAACTCCTTCGTCTACGACTACGTCACCCGCCAGAAGGCCGCCGGGCTCAACCTCAACTTCTTCTACATCCGCCAACTCCCCGTACTGCCGCCCGAGACCGCCCGCCGCCATGAGGACTTTTTCACCCCGCGCGTCCTCGAACTCACCTATACGGCCCACGACATGCGCCCCTTCGCCGCCGACCTGGGAGACACCGGGGCCCCGTTCCGCTGGGACGAGGAGCGCCGCCGCCACATCCGCGCCGAACTCGACGCGTTCTTCTTCCACCTCTACGGAATCGGCCGGGCCGACACCGGACACATTCTGGACACCTTCCCCATCGTCCGGCGCAAGGACGAGGCCCGGTACGGCGGTTACCGCACGAAGGACCTGATCCTGACCGCGTACGACGACATGGCCGCCGCCGGCCTCGCGAAGGGCGGCCCCTACACCTCCCCGCTCGGCCCGCCGCCGGGGCAGGGGGCGCGCCACCGGTGCCCCGCTCCGCCCGGAACCTAGTGGAAATGCGCTGGAAATACGCTGAGGGGGAGGAGCTTCGGAACCCTCACCGCATGAGCCACATGAGCCGGTAAAAACGGGAGGCGATCTCGTGCTCAGCTCCGCAGCACCCGCGCAGCACCTGCCCACGCGGACCAGCCCGCCGCAGCAGCCGGACGACGTGGACGTGCGCCTCAGGTTCCACACCGTCCACGGATACCGCCGCGCCTACCGGATCGCCGGACACGGCCCGGCGATCCTCCTCATCCACGGCATCGGCGGCTCCTCGGCGACCTGGGAGCACCTGATCCCCGTACTGGCCCGCACCCACACGGTCATCGCCCCCGACCTCCTCGGCCACGGCGCCTCCGACAAGCCGCGCGCCGACTACTCGGTCGCCGCGTACGCCAACGGGATACGCGACCTCCTGGGCGTCCTGGGGATCGACCACGCCACCCTGATCGGCCACTCCCTGGGCGGCGGCGTGGCCATGCAGTTCGCCTACCAGTTCCCCGAACACACCGAGCGCCTCATCCTGGTCAGCGCCGGCGGCGTCGGCCGCGAGGTCACCAAGGTCCTGCGCGCGGTGTCGCTGCCCGGCGCGGACCTCCTGCTGTCGCTGCTCCGGCTGCCCGGCATGCGCGGCCACATGGGCCTGATCACCGGCCTGATGAAGCTCATGGACACCGACATCGGCCAGGACGCCAAGGAGATGCTGAACGTCGTGGACGCCCTTCCCGACGCCACCTCCCGCGCCGCGTTCATCGCCACGCTGCGCTCGGTGGTCGACTGGAAGGGCCAGATGATCACCATGCTCGACCGGTGCTACCTCACCGCCGGCATGCCCACCCAGCTCGTCTGGGGCTCCCGCGACAGCGTCGTCCCCGTCCGCCACGCCCACCGAGCCCACGCCGCGATGCCGGGCAGCCGCCTGGAGATCTTCGAGGGCGCAGGCCACTTCCCCTTCCACGCCGACCCGGACCGCTTCTGCGCCCTCGTCGACGACTTCATCAACACGACCACCCCGGCCGGCTGGAGCGCGGAGCGCTGGCGCGTGCTCCTGCGCGAGGGCCGCCCCGGTCCCACCCTGGGCCTGGTCGGCGCCGCGCACCAGCGCGCGGTGGTCCGCGACCTGCGGCTGGTCAGCGAGCGCAGCGCCACGTGAGGGGGCGCCCCCTCACACAACGGTGGTGTGCGCGTCCCTCGTGACCTCCGCGAGCACCGCGTAGTAGTCCCGAGGGCGCCGCTCGAAGTCCGCGCGGGTCGACAGCGCGTCCAACTCGCCGGCCGGTGTCCGCAGCAGGTCGACCGAGGTCTGCCCGAAGCGAGGTGCGAGGCCGTCGCGGTCCGCCTCGTCCAGCAGGTGGCGGAGCCCGGCCACGGCGGACCGGGCGCGGCGGCGCCCTTCCCGGTCCGTGCGGAGCATGGCGGCGTAGCCGGAGGCGGGGGAGGCACCCTCCAGGAGGGGTGCCAGCCGGGTGCCGATCGCCTCGGCCGCTGCCGCCGCCGCCCGTCCTTCGGGACCGGCCTCCACCAGTACGTGCAGGGCGGTGATCAGCGGGTCCGTCCGGGGATCGGACCGGCCGTCGGAGAGGCGTACCAGCACGTCGGCGCTCAGCGCGTCGGCGGTGCGCCGGGCGGTGGCGACCGCCTGCTCGGCCGTACGCCGTCCGACGCCGGGCAGTTCGCCGAGCCTCCACACGCCCGCGTCGAGCACGTCGCGCACGGTGCGTACGCCGGCCTTCTCCCATTCCCTCGTCCGGAACCGGTGTTTGTCGTCGTCGCGCAGCCGGGTCACGGGGATGCGGCCCAGCTCCTCGTGCACCCGCTTCCGCTGCAACGGCGCCCATGCCTCGCGTACCGCTTCGACGGCCCGCGCGCGGTCCTCCTCGACCCTGGCGGCCGATGCGGCCAGCCGCCGGGCCCGGTCTACGACGCCCGGGCGGACGCCGCCCAGCCGGGCCGCCGCACGGATGTTCCCGCCGACGAGGGCGACGGTGACCAGCGGAAGGCCGAACAGGATCAGCTTGTCGGAGAGTGCGATCCGTTCGTCGAAGACCTCGTCGTCCTGGCCCAGGACGTACAGCTGCCCCTTGTCGGAACCCTCCGCGACGACCCAGCCGGAGTCGTAGCCGTGACCGGTACCGGGGTCCCAGTCGGGTGCCTTCAGCATCGGATCGCGGTCGGCGTCGCACTGGTACGCATCCTCACGCGAGCGGTGTCCGAAGGGGTCCCTCCACTGTACGGTGCACGTCCCGTCGCGCTTCTCGGTCAGCACGGTCAGTTCGACCTGGCGGAGCTCCGGCATCTCCGGCGCGGCCGCGTAGACGATCGCGGAGCCCGTGATGAGCAGGAGTCCGAGCGCCAGGATCCAGCGGAAGAAGGGTCTGTGTCCCACCTGGCGTCCCTCGTGTCCTGTCGGCGGTGTGTGCTGCGTCCATATCCTCGCGCTGGGCGGGCCGATGCCGTCAGGCGGGGAGTCGGCAAGTCCGACGGGCGGGTTCCTGCCCGATCCGGGCAGTTTGCGGGGCGCCCGGGGAATGGACCCCGCCCCGGTGGGTAGGTTCGCCGACTGTTCCGCCCGGCGTCACTCCGTGCACATGGCAAGGGTCTTACCCGGAGCCCGCCGGGTCTGGAACACTCCAGTCGCTTCCCACCCCACATCCCCCCACCCGCGAAGGCCCCCACCCATGGCAGAAATCGACCGCCGCCGGCTTCTGAAGCTCGCCGGGGGCTCCGTCGCCCTCACCGCCCTGTCGGGCAGCATCGCCCGCGCCGCGTCCCTTCCGGCGCGGGGCGGCAAGGGCACCATCGAGGACGTCGAGCACATCGTCGTCCTGATGCAGGAGAACCGTTCCTTCGACCACTACTTCGGGACGATGAAGGGCGTACGCGGCTACGGCGACCCGCGCCCCGTCACGCTGCCCAGCGGGAAGCCGGTGTGGCACCAGGCGGACGCGGCAGGCAAGGAGGTGCTGCCCTTCCGGCCGCCGGCCGACGCGCTGGGCATGCAGTTCCTCCAGGACCTCAACCACGACTGGGCGGGCGGCCACCGGGCGTTCAACAAGGGGGCCTACGACCGGTGGGTGCCCGCCAAGACGGCGACCACGATGGCCCACCTCACCCGGGACGACATCCCGTTCCACTACGCGCTCGCCGACGCGTTCACCGTGTGCGACGCGTACCACTGCTCGTTCATCGGGTCGACCGACCCCAACCGGTACTACCTGTGGAGCGGTTACACCGGCAACGACGGCGCCGGCGGCGGGCCCGAGCTGGGCAACGACGAGGTGGGGTACGGCTGGACGACCTACCCGGAGCGGCTGGAGCAGGCCGGGGTCTCCTGGAAGGTGTACCAGGACATCGGCGACGGGCTGGACGCCGCCGGCTCCTGGGGCTGGATCGGTGATGCGTACCGGGGCACGTACGGGGACAACTCGTTGCTGTACTTCAACAGTTACCGCGACGCCGGGCCGGGCGACGCCCTGTACGACAAGGCGCGCACCGGGAGCGATCTGAAGAACGGGGGCGGGCTGCTGGACGACCTGAAGGCCGACATCCGGGCCGGGACGCTGCCCTCGGTGTCCTGGATCGTCGCGCCCGAGGCATACAGCGAGCACCCCAACTGGCCCGCGAACTACGGGGCCTGGTACATCGCGCAGGTCCTCGACGCGCTCACCTCCGACCCGGAGGTCTGGGGCCGCACCGCCCTGTTCATCACGTACGACGAGAACGACGGCTTCTTCGACCACGTCGTGCCGCCGTTCGTCCCGTCCGGGCCCGCGCAGGGGCTGTCCACCGTGGACACCGCCGCCGACTACTTCCCCGGCGACCTGCGGTACGCGGCGGGGCCGTACGGGCTGGGCCAGCGCGTGCCCATGACCGTCGTGTCGCCGTGGAGCACCGGGGGTTACGCCTGCTCCGAGGTCTTCGACCACACCTCGGTCATCCGGTTCATGGAGCGGCGCTTCGGTGTGCACGAGCCGCACATCTCGCCCTGGCGGCGGGCCGTGTGCGGCGACCTCACCTCCGCCTTCGACTTCCGGCGCAGGGACGCCTCGGAGCCCGAGCTGCCGTCCACGGCCGCGTACGAACCCCCGGACGGCGACCGGCACCCCGACTACGTGCCGGTTCCGCCCACCACCGGGGCGGTGCCGGTCCAGGAGCCGGGCTCGCGGCCCACCCGCCCGCTGCCGTACGCGCCTTTCGTCGACGGTGCCGCCGACGCGGGCGCCGGGACCTTCCGGCTCACGTTCGGCGGGGGCCCGGAGGCCGGGGCCCAGTTCCTCGTGACGTCCGGCAACCGCACGGACGGGCCCTGGACCTACACCGCCCACGCGGGCGCGTCGGTCACCGACACCTGGAACACCGCGTACTCCCAGGGCGTCACCGACCTCACCGTCCACGGCCCGAACGGGTTCCTGCGCTCCTTCCGCAGTCCAGGCAAGACAGCGGGGCCACAGGTGACGGCTCGTCATGTTGCCGCTGTGGGAGGCCTCGAACTGACCCTCACGCACGCCGGCACCGGAACCGCCCGGCTCACCCTGCGCAGCGCAGGCGCCTACGGGGGCGAGGTCCGGACGGTCACCGTGCGCGCGGGCGCGACCGTCAAGCACACGCTGGACCTGCGGCGCAGCAGGCGCTGGTACGACGTCACCGTCACGAGCGACGCGGACGACACCTTCCTGCGGCGCTTCGCCGGGCACGTCGAGACGGGCGAGCCCGGAGTGAGCGACCCCGGACTGCGGACGGGGTGAGGCCGGCCGACGCGACCGTCCACGGTTCGGAATTGATCGCGATCGACCGGCTTACGTCACACAAACTCCTTATAGTGAACGAGTGTTGATCGCGTGATCTTGACGCGTGCAGTCGTCGCCACAGGAGTCAGGATTCATGACGCGCCCTTCCCCGGCAGAGTCCGCGCCGGCCTCTCCGGCCGCCCCCGCCGGCTGCCCGGCACACGCCGGCGCCGTGCCGCTCTGGGGGCCCGGCTTCCAGGCCGAGCCCCAGACCGTCTACCGCGGCATGCGGCGCGACCACGGGCCTGTCGTGCCCGTCGAGCTGCCGGGCGGCTTCCCGGCCTGGCTGGTCATCGGGTACCGGGAGCTCCACCGGGTCACCAGCGACGGGGAGTTGTTCCCGCGCGACGTCGGCCTCTGGAACCAGTGGCCGAACGTCCCCGACGACTGGCCGCTGCTGCCGATGGTGGGGCGCCCCATGCCGTCCATCTACTTCAGCGCGGGGGAGGAGCACCGGCGGCACGTCCGGATGGTCGCGCCCGCGCTCGAAGGGGCCGACCCGTTCCGCATCCGCGGCCACTGCGAGCAACTGGCCGACCGGCTGATCGACGACGTGTGCGCCCGGGGCACCGCCGATCTCGTCGCCGAATTCTGCGAACCGCTCCCCGTGCTCGTCCTCGCCCGCCTGATCGGCTTCCCCGACGAGGAGGGCGCCGCCATCGCCCGGGTGCTGAAGGACCTGGCCGACGGCGGTCCCGAGGCGCAGAGCGCCCATCTGCGCTTCGGTGAGCACATGGCGCGGCTGCTGGCCGCGAAGCGGGCCGAGCCGGGGGACGACGTGACCTCCCGGATGCTCGACTTCCCCGAGGAGTTCACCGACGAGGAGTACACGCTCGACCTGATGGCCGTCACGGCCGCCGGGCACCTGCCCACCGCCGACTGGATCAGCAACTCCGTACGGCTCATGCTCACCGAGGACGAGTTCGCGCACTCGATGGCCGGCGGCCGGCGAAGCATCGGCGAGGCCATGAACGAGGTGCTGTGGGAGGACACCCCCACCCAGATCCTGGCCGGCCGCTGGGCGGCCCGCGACACCCAGCTGGGCGGGCAGCGCATCCGGGCCGGGGACATGCTGCTGCTCGGTCTCGGCGCGGCCAACACCGACCCGCTGATCCGCCAGGGCCTGTCCGGCCCGGGCCCCGCCCAGGGCGGCAACGGCGCGCATCTGGCCTTCAGTCACGGCGAGTACCGGTGCCCGTTCCCCGCCCAGGAGATCGCCGAGATCATCGCCAGGACCGGCATCGAGGTGCTGCTCGACCGGCTGCCGGACCTCCGGCTCGACGTCCCGGTCGAGAACCTCGTCCGGCGGCCCTCCGCCTTCCTCCGCGGCACCACCGCGCTCCCCGTCCGGTTCACCCCCGTACGCACGACAGGAGATCTCTCGTGAACTGCCCCCACGCCGCACAGGCGGCGGCCCAGAGCGGCGCGACCGTCGTCATCGACCCCATGGTCCAGGACCTGGACGGCGAGACGGTCCGGCTGCGCGAGGCCGGGCCGCTGGCCCGCATCGAGCTCCTCGGCGTGCCGGCGTGGACCCTCACCCGGCACGCGGACGCCCGGCGGCTCCTGGTGGACCCGCGGCTGGTGAAGGACATCAACGCCTGGGGGCTGTGGCAGAGCGGTGAGGTGACGCACGCCTGGCCGCTCATCGGCATGATCGACGCCGGGCGGTCGATGTTCACCGTGGACGGCGCCGAGCACCGCCGGCTGCGGACCAAGACCTCGCAGGCGCTCACGCCCCGCCGGCTCGAAGCGATACGCCCCGACATCGAGAAGTTCACCGCGGAGCTGCTGGACGCGCTGGAGGAGGGCGGCCGGGACGGGGCCGTCGTCGACCTCAAGTCGGTGTTCGCCCAGCCGCTGCCCATGCGGGTCGTCGGCATGCTGATGGGCGTCGACCCGGCGGAGAACGCGATGCTGACCCGTCAGTACAAGGCGTTCTTCTCCATGCTCACCCCGCAGGACGAGCGCCTCGCGCTCCTCGCCGAGCTGGACGTCTTCTACGCCGGACTCGTACGGGAGAAGACCGCGCGCCCCACCGACGACCTGACCTCCGCGCTGATCCTCGCCGAGGAGGGCGGTGAGCCGCTGACCGAGGAGGAGGTGATCGGCAACCTCAAGGCGATGGTCGCCGCCGGGCACGAGACCACGATCGGGCTCATCCTCAACGCCGTACGCGCCCTGCTGGCCCACCCGGACCAGCTGCGCATGGTCCTCGACGGCGAGGTCTCCTGGGACACCGTGATCGAGGAGACCCTGCGCTGGGACACCCCGACCACCCATCTGCTCATGCGGTTCGCCACCGAGGACATCCAGGTGGGCGACGCCGTCATCGCCAAGGGCGAGGGCGTGGTGATCTCGTACCGGGTGATCGGCCGCGACCCCGAGCAGCACGGCCCCGACGCCGAAGCCTTCGACATCACCCGTTCCACCCCGATCCGGCACATGACCTTCGGGCACGGCCCGCACATCTGTCCCGGCGCGGCCCTCTCCCGGGTCGAGGCGGGCATCGCCCTGCCGGCGCTCTTCGCCCGCTTCCCGGAGCTGCGGCTCGCCGTGCCCGACGCGGAGCTGCGCAACCTCCCGGTGATGACGCAGAACGACATGGAGTCCTTCCCGGTCCTGCTCGGCAACTGAGCCGGTGCGGCCGGGAGGAGGATGACGGGCATATCGTTGCGGTAGCCGGGAGCGCCTTTGTGTGTCGAAGCGCTTCGACAGTGGTCTGGACATGCTGTCGTGGCAGAGCTAGGCTCGCGCTGTCTCTCCATGTCCCAGGTGGAGGGAGCGGAGTCGAAGCGCTTCGCCACATCTGACCGGAAGCGCCGGAGCAGACCGGTTTCGCCTGCCGGGTCCGACGACGTCCCGTGAGGGAGAGCTGAATGGTCACCCTGGCCGAGGTCGCGCAGCACGCCGGAGTCTCGGCGAGCACGGTGAGCTACGTCCTCAGCGGGAAGCGCTCCATCTCCGTCGCCACCCGCGCGCGCGTCGAGCAGAGCATCCAGCAGCTCGGCTACCACCCCAACGCCGGCGCCCGGGCACTCGCCAGCAGCCGGTCGAACATCATCGCGCTCATGGTGCCGCTGCGCACCGACATGTACGTGCCCGTGATGATGGAGATCGCCATCGCGGTCGCCACCACCGCCCGCACCCACGGCTACGACGTCCTCCTCCTCACCGGCGAGGAGGGGCCCGCCGCGGTGCGGCGGATCGCCGGCAGCTCGCTGGCCGACGCGATGATCCTCATGGACGTCGAACTGCACGACGAGCGCCTGCCGTTGCTGCGCGAGACCGACAGGGCCGCCGTGCTGATCGGCCTGCCCGCCGACACCACCGGGCTGACCTGCGTGGACCTCGACTTCGAGGCGACCGGGGCACTCTGCGTGGAACACCTGGCCGGCCTCGGACACCGCGAGGTCGCCGTCATCGGCGAGGCCGCGGCGGTGTACGAGCGGCACACCGGGTTCGCCGAGCGGACGGTCGACGGCGTACGCGCCAAGGCGCAGGAGACCGGTGTGCGCGTCCTGCACCGGCCGTGCGAGGGCGGGTACGCGGCGATGGCCCAGACCCTGTCGCGGATATTCGACGAGCGCCCCGGCACCACGGGCTTCATCGTGCAGAACGAGGCGGCGGTCGAGCCGCTGCTCAACCTGTTGCGGCAGCAGGGCCGGGCCGTGCCCGAGGACGTCTCGGTGGTCGCGATCTGCCCCGAGCAGGTGGCCGTCCAGGCGTCCGTGCGGCTCACCTCCGTCGCCATACCGGCCCAGGAGATGGGGCGCCGCTCCGTCGAGCAGGTCGTCGCCAAGCTCTCCGGCCGGGGCACGGACGAAGTCGAGCTGCTGGCGCCAGAGCTGACGGTACGGGAGAGCACCGGGCCCGCCCCTGCGTGACCGCGGGGGCCGGCCCGTCGGGCGCGCGGGCCGGCCCCCGCGCCATGGCCGTCCTCCCAGGCGTGGGGAGTGCTACCGCGGCCGCAGTTCCAGGACGCGGTCCACACCGGCCGTCAGCTCCAGGTACGCCGAGGGGGACCCGGCGGAGGCTTCGGCGAGGGCGCTGCCGTCGCCCGTACGGACATCGACCCGGGCGTCACGCGTCGGACGCAGGACGGCCGTCGCGGTGCCGTCGGCCGACCAGCGCAGGTCGAGGGAGGCACCGAACCGCGTACGCACACCGCGCAGTTCACCGCCCGGGCAGCCCGTGAGCGGTGCGGGCAGCAGGATCAGCCGGTGCGGGGCCGACTGCACGAGTGACTCGATCACGGCGGCGGGCAGGGCGTGCGCCGCGTCCGCGTTGTACACGTTGCGGGACGGGTAGTGGGCGCTCATCAGCGAGTCGTGGAAGAAGTCGCCCGCCAGGACCGACCGGACCGCCGCCGAGGCCCGTGCCCCGTCCCGCAGCCGCGCCGCGATCAGCGCGTGGTGCAGATGGCCGTGGGCCGAGTCGTTCTCCGCGCCCCGCAGTTCGAGCGCCCGGTGCGCGGCGGCGGCGAGCCCGGGCGTGTCGTACGGGTTGATCGCGTCCAGCGGCCACACCGGGTACAGGTGGCTGAGGTGGCGGTGGTCGTACGTCTCCGCCAGCCCCGGCCACGCCCACTCGGCGAGCGCGCCGTCCTCGTTGACCCGGTAGTCCGCGAGCCGGTCCGCCAGGGCCAGGCGGCGCGTGGCGGCCGGGTCACCGGGGCAGCGGTCCGCCGACGCGGTGAGCGCGTGGCGGGCCGCCGCGAGGTCCATCGTCGCGTCGACCGTGCCCCAGCTCGCGTTGGCCGGACGGTTCTCCGGCGAGTAGGAGGGCACCACGGCCACCCGCCCGTCGGGGCCGGTCCTGGTGAGGAAGTCCTCGTAGAACAGAGCCGTTTCGTGCAGGGCGGCGGTCAGCCGGGGGTCCTCCGCCCCCGTCGTCTCCGCGTGCTCGACCAGCGGCTCCAGGAGCCAGTCCGCGCCCGCCGTCCACAGGTGCAGCGGGTAGGCGCGCTGGTAGTGGCGGGTGTGCCCGGACTCGCCGTCCGTGTGCGACGGGGCCACGATGCCGCGCGCGCCGAACACCGCCCGCGCGTTGTCCCGCCAGTCCGCGAGCTGCCCGTACACCAGGGCGGCGTGGGCCTCGGACACCTCCGGCAGCGCCGCAGCGGCGGCCGAGGAGATCTGGAGGTTGAGGTTGGCGTTGGTGGTGAACGCCCCCGACCACGCGGTGTCCCAGTCGCCCGTCCACAGCCCGGTCAGCCGGGGCGGCAGGTCCCCGGACGCGGACAGCAGGTGGTAGCGCCCCGCCGCGCACAGCCGCTCCAGGAGGGCCGGGCTGTCCGGCCGACGAGCCAACTCGGATCCGGGCAGCGATCGTTCGGCCGGGTCCGCGTCCAGGGTGAGCGCGGCCCGCTCGAACGCCGGGCGGTGCAGGGCGACATGGCGGGCGAGCAGCGTGGCGTAGTCCTCGCCCGGGAGCGCGGCGCACTCCGCCGCCAGGTCGAGGTGGCCCGCGTGCCGGCGCACCCGCGTGAGCAGCAGCAGGCTCCTGGCGCCCTCGACGCGGACGCCCTCGCCCGCCACCGACACCCGCCCGCCCTCCGTGCGGAGCACCGTCACACCCGTGTACGCCAGGTCGCTGTCCGGGTAGCCCGCGCGCAGCGTCAGCCGGGCGCCCTCCGGGGTCAGCACGGTGCTCCGCCCGACGGCGAGACGTGGCGGGGCGCCGGGCAGGGCGTGGTCCAGGGTCACATCGGCGGCGAGCCCCGGCCCCGTGACGTACTGGACGATCACGTCGTCCGCGCGCGATACGTGGACCCGGCTGCGCCACGTCTCGCAGGCGGCCGTGATCTCCCCGGTGGCGAAGTCGACCGACCGGCGGTAGCCGGAGGCCGGGTCCGCCACCGGGGCGCTGCCGGGGACCGGCCGGACGCGGGTCTGGAACGCCGGGTGGAAGGGCTGTACCCACACCAGGGGCCGGCCCGCCCCGAAGCCCTCCGCCGCCCGGGTGTCCCCGGAGAGCAGGGCGCTCTGCAGCCGGTCGAGCCGGTCCGCGAGCTCGGGCGGGCCGAGGTGTTCGCTGCCGTTGGGCCGCACCAGGCTGTGGTGGTTGACGACGACCCGGTCGTCGGCCGGGTCACCGTACACCATGGCCCCGTGCCGCCCGTTGCCGCCGAGGAAGGCGTCCTCCCAGCGGGCGGCGGGGCGCGGCTCCCAGGTGGAGTCGATGTCGGTGCGTCCGGTCATGGCGTGGATCTCCGCAGTACGGCGACGCCGTACCGGCCGAGCGCGATCCGGTCCGTCACGAACCGCCCCGTCAGCAGGTCCTCGTACGAGCCCGGTACGGCCACGGTGACCATCTCGCGCCGGTGGTGCAGCAGGAACAGCAGATCGCCCCGGCGCACCGCCTCCACCCCTTCGGGCAGCCCGGCCAGGACCGGCTCCACACCGGCCTCCCGGACCACGTCGGCCAGGAGCGCCCGCAGCGCCGGCGGCTCCGGAAGCGTCGACACGTACACCGCGCGGCCCCGGCGCAGCACGGCCGGCAGCCCGGTGAGCTCGCCCTCGCGGTAGGCCGCCAGGACCTCGGCGTCCTCGGCCGCCTCCAGCTCCTCCGACCAGAGGGTGCCCCGGAAGCCGTCGCACTCCACGGCGGCGTCCGCGTCCAGCGGCCACCACTCGTGCAGGGTGGCGATCCCGAACAGCTCGCGCAGCCGTGCGTCCATCCCGCCCGGCCTGATCCGGTCGTCCGCGTCCGCGATGCCGCTGAAGAAGCCGCACACCAGCCGCCCGCCACCGCGCACGTACGCCACGAGGTTGTCGACCGCCGCGTCGTCGAGCAGGTAGAGGTGCGGGACGACGACCGCCTTGAACCGGCTCAGGTCGGCGTCGGGGCGGGCGAAGTCCGTGGGTGTGCCGTTCTCCCAGAGGGCCCGGTGCCAGCGCCGCACCACCTCGGTGTAGTCGAGGAGCGCGGACGGACGGCCCTCCTGCGTGCCCGCCCACCACGCGTCCCAGTCGTGCAGCACCGCCACCTCGGCGGCCACACCCGTACCGGACACGGCCGGGCCGACAGCGGCGAGTTCGGTGCCCAGCTGCCGGGTCTCGCGGAAGGCGCGGCCCTGCTCACCGGCGTGGCCGAGCATCGCCGAGTGGAACTTCTCCGCGCCCTGCCGGGACTGCCGCCACTGGAAGTAGCAGACCGCGTCGGCGCCGCGCGCCACGGACTGGAGCGACCAGAGGCGGTTCAGCCCCTCCGGCTTGGGCTGGTTGACGGGCCGCCAGTTCACCGCGCCGGCCGCCTGCTCCATCAGCATCCACGGGCCGCCGGCCTGCGAGCGGGTCATGTCGGCGAGCATCGCGTTGTACTGCCCGCCCTGCGGGTCGCGCGGGTCCGGGTAGACGTCGACCGAGACGATGTCCTCCTCGGCCGACCACGCCCAGGCGTCCTGCCCCGACCACAGCGGCATGAAGTTCGTCGTCACCGGGACGTGCGGGGTGTGCCGGGCGACGATGTCCCGCTCGGCGGTGAAGCACTCCAGCAGCGCGTCGGACGTGAAGCGCTTGAAGTCCAGCACCTGGGCGGGGTTCCTCATGTACTGGGCCCTGCGGGGCGGCAGGATCTCCGTCCACGCGTCGTAGCGCTGGCTCCAGAAGGCCGTTCCCCACGCCTCGTTGAGGGCGTCGAGCGTCCCGTACCGGCTCTGCAGCCAGCGGCGGAAGTGCCCGGCGGTCTCGTCGCACCAGCAGTGCGTGCAGTACTCGTTGTTGATGTGCCACACGGTGAGCGCGGGGTGCTCCGCGTACCGTGCGGCGAGGTCGTCGGTGAGCGCGGCGGCGTACCGCCGGTAGACCGGGGAGCTGGCGCAGAACTGCTGCCGCGAGCCGTACCAGACGATCGACCCGTCCTCCGCGCGCGGCAGGGTCTCCGGGTGCCGCGCCCCCATCCAGGGCGGCGGGGACGCGGTCGGGGTGGCGAGGACGACGCCGATCCCGTGCGCGTGCATCAGGTCCATCAGCCGGTCCAGCCAGTCGAACTCACGGGCCCCGGGGCGGGGTTCGATGCGAGCCCAGGAGAAGACGCCGAGGGTGACGGAGTTGACGCCGGCCTCCTTCATCAGCCGGACGTCGTCCTCCCACACCTCCTCGGGCCACTGTTCGGGGTTGTAGTCGCCTCCGAAGAGGATGCGGCCACGTGCTGCGTCGCGCAGGGACGGCATGGCGTCTCCCGTTCCTTACCGGTGATCTGCGTACAAGTGCGGTTCAGCCCTTCACGGCGCCGGTGAGCATGCCCTTCTGGAAGTGCTTCTGGACGAACGGCGACAGCACCGCGACCGGGATCAGCGCGAGGATCATGACGGCCATCTGCACGGAGAGGCTGTTGATCTGCCCGTTGCTGACGGCCGCGCCCATCGCGCCCGGCGGCACCTGGTGCTGGAGGACCAGCTGACGCAGGATCATCTGGAGCGGGTACTTGTCGCTGTCCTGGATGTAGAGCATCGCGTTGAACCACTGACTCCAGTAGCCGACCGCGTAGAACAGCGAGATCACGGCGATCACCGCACGGGACAGCGGCATGATGATCTGGAGCAGGATGCGCCACTCGCCGGCCCCGTCGATACGGGCCGCGTCGATGAGTTCGGGCGCGGTGTCCATGAAGAAGCCGCGCAGCACCAGCACGTTGAAGACGCTGATCGCGCTCGGCAGGATCATCGACCAGTAGCTGTCGCTGAGCCCGATGCCGGTCACCAGCAGATAGGTCGGGATGAGACCGGCGCCGAAGAACATGGTCGCCATCAGCGTCATGAGCAGCGGGCGGTGCGCGTAGGAGTCGCGGCGGCTGAGCCCGTACGCGCAGAGGATCGAGACGACCATGCTGACGGTCGTACCGACGACGGTGAGGCCGACGCTGACGGCGGCCGCGCGGGTCACCGCGCCCCCGCTCAGCAGCTCCTTGTACGCGACGAACGTGATGTTCTTGGGCCAGACGACCAGGCCGCCCGCGTCGTTGATGGTCTTGGTGTCGGAGAGGCTGGTCACCAGCACCACCCAGATCGGGATGATGATGACCGCGCAGATCGCGACGAGCCCGAAGCCCTTGAAGGCGAGGCCGGCCTTGGTCGGCTCCTCCTCCCACACCGGGCGCGGCTCGATCCGCAGGGCGCGCTGGAGGGGCGATTCGGCGCGGGCGGCCGGGGCCGCGGGGTTCCTCTTCTCGTCCAGGAGAGTTGTCATTTCTTGGAGTACACCCCCTGCTCGCCCAGCATGTGGGCGACCTTGTTGGCACCCAGCACCATGGCGACGCTGAACAGCCCCTTGAAGATGCCGGCGGCGGCCGCGTAGCCGAAGTCGCCGGTCTTGATGCCCGTCCACCAGATGTAGGTGTCCAGGATTTCCGAGGCCCCGGCGCCCACCTGGTCGCGCTGGAGCAGGATCTGCTCGAAGTCGAGGTTGAGCGCGCTGCCCACCCGCAGGACGAGCAGCAGGGCGATGACCGGGCGCAGCGCGGGCAGCGTGACGTGCCACATGCGGCGCCAGCGTCCGGCCCCGTCGACGGCGGCGGCCTCGTACAGGTCGGTGTTGACGGCGGCGAGCGCGGCCAGGAAGACGATGACGCCCCAGCCGGCGTCCTTCCACACGGCCTGCGCACTGACCAGGAACTTGAAGAAGCCCGGGTCCGTCATCAGGTCGAAGCCCTCGTGGCCGTGCTCGCGCAGCCACTGGGCGACGAGTCCGGCGCCGCCGAACATCTGCTGGAAGACGGTGACGACGAGCACCCAGGAGAAGAAGTGCGGCAGGTAGACGATCGCCTGCACCCAGGCCCTGACCCGCGCGCTCATGATCGTGTTGAGCAGGAGCGCGATGGCGATCGGGATCGGGAAGAACAGGACCAGCTGGGTCACGAAGATGACCAGCGTGTTCACGAGGACTTCCCAGAACCGGTAGTCGTCGAAGATCCGGGTGAAGTTGTCGAACCCGACGAACGGGCTGCCCGTGATGCCCAGGTCGTAGACGTCGTAGTCCTGGAAGGCCACGATGTTCCCGAGCAGCGGGATGTAGTTGAAGACCAGCAGCAGCGCGATGGCCGGCAGCGTCATCAGGATCAGGGTGCGGTCGCGCCGCAGCCTCTGACGCCAGGTGATCCCGTCCTGTTCCCTCCGTGGCCCGGGAACGCCCCCGGCCCGCGGCCTGCCCGTCCGGGCGCTCCTCGTCTCCCCGCCGTCGCCGTCCCCGGCGCCGCTCCCGCCGGCCGGGGCGCTCGCCCCGTCGGCGGTGCGGTCCGGGTCGGCCGCGACCGTGGCCCGTGCCTTCACCGTGTGCTCCCCATGTCGTGCTCCTGGCCCCGGCCGCCGGGCTGTGTGTACCCGGCGGCCCTTTCCTTCTCGTACGTACGTGTGGCGTGCCGCGTACGCGTCAGCTGCCGGAGCCGCTCTTGTCGAGAATGTCCTGGTACCAGTCGCGCAGCTTGTCGCCGCCGCTCTTCTTCCAGGTGTTCACCGCGTCCTCGATGTCGCCGACCTTCTTGCGCCCGCGGCGGATGTCCTTCTGGAGGTCGTCGAAGGGGGTGTACAGGGAGGCGTAACGCTGCGGTTCGACCACCTGCATGCCGAAGAAGAGGGGCTTCTTGATGTTCGGCGCCTGGCGCGCCATCCAGCCGGCGTAGTCCTTGGCCAGCTGCGGCTGGTCCGGGTAGGCGATGGAGGTGGGCGGTGAGGCCAGGAACAGGAACGTGGAGGGCTGGGCTTCCTCGATGCCCTGAGTGGTGTACGTCGGGGCCCCGTCCTTGATGGTGTAGTGGGTGCCCTTGACGCCGTAGTTGGTGAGCATGAACTCCTCGGTGCCGAACGGCGCCGCCGCGTAGTCGGCGATCGCGAGGAACTCCTCGATCTTCGCCTTGGGGAGCTTCTTGCTGAGGAAGGTGAAGATGCTGGCCGGGTCGGACTGCCACAGGGTCGGCTTGCCGCCGTCGGCGCTGAAGAAGTCGAGCGCCTGCATGTCGAACCCGGGGTTCGCGGCCGCCTGCTCGGTGACCATGCCCTTCCAGCCACCGGTGCCGTCGTTGTACATCACGGTGTGACCGCTGGTGAAGCGGATCTTGGCGTCGGCGTCCTTGTTGGCTTCGGCGTCCGGGTGGACGTACCCGCCGTCGTGGAGCTTGCGGGCGAAGGCCAGCGCCTCGCGGTACGCCTGCGTCTCGATCTTGTGGACCAGCTTGCCGTTCTCCAGCTGCCAGTAGTGCGGCGCGTCGGGGAGCACGCCGAAGATCATCTGTATGCAGACCCACAGGTCGTCGAAGGCCCACACCTTCTTCCTGGGGGCCGTGTACTCCTTGCCGAAGGCCAGCAGGTCGTCCGCGCTCGCCGGGACGGCGCCGGAGCCGATCAGGTCCTTGCGGTAGAAGATCGCGTTGCCGATGATCGGCGTCGGCATCGGCAGGCCGCGCAGCTTGCCGCCGAAGACCGAGTACTGCCAGGCACCGGTCGGGATGTTGGCCAGGTTCGGGTACTTCTTGACGGCGTCGCCCGCCAGATACGGGGAGAGGTCGGCGAACTTGGCGGTGATGGCGTTGCGGATCTGCCCCTGCATGTTCCAGCCGGGGATCGTCATGACGTCCGGGATGTCCGAGCCGGCGAGGACCGCGCCGATCTTGTCCTGGTAGGTGTTGCCGTCCTGCGGGTCGAAGTTCAGCGTCGCGCCGACCGCCTTGTTCACGGCCGTGTAGTACGGGTTGTTCTTCTTCGGGACCGTGCCCCACAGCGGGGTCATCACCCGGAACTCCGAGCCCTTGCCCGGCACCGACTTGACCGAGACCACCAGCGGGTCCGGCAGCTTGGTGAAGCCGGGGCTCGAACCGTTGACGCCGGGGACATCGGGCTGGACCAGGTCCAGCGGCACATAGCTCGGCACGACCTTCTTGAGGGCCTTGCCCGTGGTCGTGCCCTCCTTGCTCCCTGACCCGGAGCCGGAACCGCCGCACGCGGCGAGCAGCGGCACCCCACCGGCCACGGCGACGGCCGCCACCGCGCCCGTGGCGAGGAAGCTTCTCCGGCTCGGGGCCGTGGAGGAGGGGGAGGAATTCGGCGTCATTGCGTCAACCCTTCGAGGCGCACCAGGACGACACGCGGCGGGGCGACCGCCGTTCGGTTCCTGTGTCTGAGGTGGAGCGTTGCTGGCTGAGCCGGTGTCACCGGCCCCAGGTGAAGCGGTTCAACTGGGAGGCGGCAGAACGTGTCGCCGTCCCGGGAAATGCTGGGCGCCGGGCGCCCCATCGAAGCTCCGTCGAAGCGCTTCGATGTTGCAGCGAGGTTAAGTGAAGGGTCTGTGTGGCACAAGAGTTCGTTGCCGGATTCCTCCGAGGCGTTTCCGAACCGTTTCCTGGGACGGCCGGGGCGTGGTGCGCGTACGGGTCGGCCACCGCCCCTTGACAGGCGCCGGGTTGGCCGTTGAGCATCGAAGCGCTTCGAAAGATCGTCCGCGGCTCCTAGGGGCCCGCACGATGCGCCGGCACCGCCAGACCTCCCACCTTTGAAGAAGGACCCGCACGTGACGGAACAACCGCAGCCCTTCCGCGACCCGCGGCTGCCCTTCGCCAAGCGCGTCGACGATCTGCTCCAGCGGCTCACGCCGGACGAGCGCGTCGCGATGCTGCACCAGTTCGCACCGGCGGTCGACCGGCTCGGGCTCGCCGCCTTCCGCACCGGCCAGGAGGCCCTGCACGGCGTCGCCTGGATGGGACAGGCCACTGTCTTCCCGCAGGCCGTCGGGCTCGGCGCCACCTGGAACGACCACCTGGTGCGCCGGATCGGCAAGGCCGTCGGCGACGAGGTCCGCGCCAAGCGCGCCCAGGACGACCGGGTCGGGCTCAACGTCTGGGCCCCCACCGTCAACCTGCTGCGCCACCCGCTGTGGGGGCGCGGCGAGGAGGGGTACTCCGAGGACGCCGGGCTCACCTCCGCCATCGCGGTCGCCTACACCCGCGGCCTGCGCGGCGACCACCCGCACTACTGGCGCACCGCCCCGGTCCTCAAGCACTGGCTCGCCCACAACAACGAGACCGACCGCGACACCTCGTCCTCCTCGGTCCGCCCGAGGGTGCTGCACGAATACGACCTCAAGGCCTTCCGCGACGCCGTCCGCGCGGGCGCGGTCGCCGGGGTGATGCCCGCGTACAACCTGGTCAACGGCCGCCCCAACCACGTGTCGCCACTGCTCTCCCGGCACCTGCGCACCTGGACCGAACAGCCCCTGGCCGTCTGCTCCGACGCGGGTGCGCCGACCAACCTGGTGGATTCCGAGCACTACTTCGACACCCACGAGGAGGCGACCGCCGCCGCCCTGCGCGCCGGCGTCGACAGCTTCACCGACCACGGCCAGGACCCCTCCGTCATGACCGGCCGCATCCAGGGCGCCCTCAAGCGCGGCCTGCTCGACGAGCACGACATCGACACCGCCGTCCGCCGCCTGCTCCACATGCGCTTCGCCCTCGGCGAGTTCGACCCCGGCCTCGACCCGTACGCGGACACCACCGCCCTCGACACCGAGGAGCACCGGGCGCTCGCCCTGGAGGCCGCCGAGCAGGCGGTCGTGCTCCTCAGGAACGACGGGCTGCTCCCGCTCGACCCGGACACCGGCCGGACCGTCGCCGTCGTCGGACTCCTCGCGGACGCCTGCAAACTCGACTGGTACAGCGGCACCCTGATCCACCGCTCCACCCCGCTCGACGGACTGCGCGAGCGCTTCGGCGCCGACCGGGTGATCCACGCCGAGGGCGCCGACCTGGTCCGCGTCAAGTGCGCGGACGGCTGGCTGCACATCCCCGCCGCGGACCCGGCCGGGGACGCGGCGCGCGGCGCGGAGGGCGCCCTCGACCCGGCGCTCCTCGCGGGCCGCACCGACCTGCCCCCGCTGACCTGCTCCGGCACCCCGTCCGAGCTGGCGGTCGTGGACTGGGGCGGCGGTGTGATCACCCTGCGGGAACCGGAAGGCCGCTACCTCTCCGTCGCCGAGGACGGCTATGTACGCGCCTCCGCGGACGAGCCGGGCGGCTGGATCGTCCAGGAGACCTTCCGGTGGGAGGCGGTGGAAGGTCATGCCGGCGGTCACCGCCTTCTGCACATCGGAACGGGTGGGTATGTCTCAGTCGCCGCCGACGGCCTGAAGGTTGCCGCCCCGGGCGAGAAACATTCGGCGGCCACCGGCACCGTCTTCGAGACCGAGGTGACCGAGCGCGGCGAGGACGCCGTCGCCCGCGCCGCCGCTGCCGCCGACACCGTGATCGTGGTCGTCGGCAACGACCCGCACATCAACGGCCGCGAGACCGAGGATCGCGCCACCCTGGACCTGCCCGCCCAGCAGGAACGCCTCTGGCGCGCCGCCCACGCCGCCAACCCGCGCACGGTCCTGGCGGTCACCTCCGCCTACCCGTACGCCCTGGCCGACGCCGCCGCCACGCTGCCCGCGCTGCTGTGGACCGCGCACGGCGGCCAGGCCGCGGGCACCGCGCTCGCCCGCGTCCTCGCCGGCGACGTCTCCCCGGCCGGCCGGCTGCCACAGACCTGGTACGCCTCCGACGCGGAACTGCCCGGCCTGCTCGACTACGACATCATCGGCTCCCGGCAGACCTACCTCTACTACGACGGCGCCCCGCTCTATTCGTTCGGCCACGGGCTCACCTACAGCGACTTCACGTACAGCGACCTGACCGCCGTACGCGAGGGCGACCTGCTGCACGTCTCGCTGACCGTCACCAACACCGGCACCGTCGCCTCCGACGAGGTCGCCCAGCTGTACGTACGGGCCGTGGCCCCGTCCGTCACCCGGCCGCTGCGCCAACTGGCCGGCCACCGCAGGCTGCACCTGGCACCCGCGGCCGCCGAGCGCCTCGCGTTCACCGTGCCGGTCGAGGAGCTCGGCCACTGGGACGTGGCGCACGGCCGCTGGACCGTCGAGCCCGGCGCGTACGAGATCCAGGCGGGCGCCTCCAGCACGGACATCCGGACCGTCACAGTCGTCACCGTCGACGGCGAACCGGCCGGGCCGCGCCCGCTCCTCACCCGGGGTCTGGAGGCCGCCGACTACGACGAGCAGCTGGGCACCGAGATCGTCGACCGGGCGAAGACGGACGGCGACTCGGTCACCGCCACCGCCGAGGCCAACGAACTCCTCTACCGGCACTGCGACTTCGGCGCCCGTACGAGCGGCGTCGAGGTCTGCGCCTCGGGTGAGGGGGCCGTCCTGGTCACCGTCGACGGCACCACCGTCACCGTCCCGGTGCCCGCCACCGACGGACCGTACGACTACCGCACCCTGCCGGCCGGGCTGACGGCCTCCGGCGTGGGCGACCTGCGGATCACCCTGCGCGGCACGGTCCGGCTGGCCCGGCTCGGCTTCACCGGGGCCGGCGAGTGAACCGCAGCGCCGCGCGTCCCCCCGTCCCCCCTCCAGCTGCCCCAGGCAAGGAGTCCGCATGAAGTTCACCGACGGCTTCTGGCTCATGCGTGAGGGCGTACGCGCCTCCTACGCGACCGAGATCCGCGATCTGCGCGTCAGCGCCGACCAGTTCACCGCGTACGCCGCGGTCAAACGGGTGGCCGCACGCGGCGACACCCTCAACACCCCGCTCATCACGGTGGACTGCTTCTCCCCGGCCGAGGGGATCATCGGCGTCCGCACCACGCACCACGCCGGAAAGGCCCACCGGGGACCGGACTTCACCCTTCCCGGGCTCGACCCGGCGGCCTCCGGGGCCCGCACCCGGCAGGACGGCGGGGTCACCGAACTCACCAGCGGACCGCTGACGTTGCGCATGGACGCCGACGGCCCCTGGGGCATCACCTTCCTCGACGCCGACGGGCGCCGCCTCACCGGCGTCGACACCAAGGGCACCGCCTTCGCCACCACACCCGACGGCGCCCACCACATGGTCACCCAACTCGCCCTGGAAGTGGGTGAGAACGTCTACGGGCTCGGCGAGCGCTTCACGCCGTACGTCAAGAACGGCCAGAGCGTGGACATCTGGCAGGCCGACGGCGGCACCAGCAGCGAACTCGCCTACAAGAACATCCCGTTCTACCTCTCCTCGCGCGGCTACGGCGTCTTCGTCAACCACCCGGGCAAGGTCTCCTTCGAGGTCGGCTCGGAGTCGGTCGGGCAGGTGCAGTTCAGCGTCGAGGACCAGTCGCTGGAGTTCTACATCGTCGCCGGCCCCACGCCCAAGGAGGTGCTGGCCCGCTACACCGCGCTCACCGGCCGTCCCGCGCTCCCGCCGGCCTGGTCGTTCGGCCTGTGGCTGACGACGTCCTTCTGCACCTCGTACGACGAGGCGACCGTCACCTCGTTCGTGGACGGCATGGCGGAACGCGAGATCCCGCTCTCCGTCTTCCACTTCGACTGCTTCTGGATGCGCGAGTACCAGTGGTCGGACTTCCTGTGGGACCCGGACGTCTTCCCCGACCCGGAGGGCATGCTCGCCCGGCTCAAGGAACGCGGGCTGCGGATCAGCATGTGGATCAATCCGTACATCGCCCAGAAGTCCGCTCTGTTCGCGGAGGGTGCCGAACTCGGCCACCTGGTCCGCCGCCCCAACGGCGATGTGTGGCAGTGGGACCTGTGGCAGCCCGGCATGGCGCTGGTCGACTTCACCAGCCCCGCCGCCCGCGAGTGGTACACCGGTAAGCTGCGGCTGCTGCTCGACCAGGGCGTCGACTGCTTCAAGACGGACTTCGGCGAGCGCGTCCCGACCGATGTCGTCTGGCACGACGGCTCGGACCCCGAGCGGATGCACAACTACTACGCGCAGATCTACAACAAGACGGTCTTCGAGCTCCTGGAGAAGGAACGCGGCCACGGCGAGGCGATTCTCTTCGCCCGCTCGGCCACGGCCGGCGGCCAGCAGTTCCCGGTGCACTGGGGCGGCGACTGCTTCGCCTCGTTCACGGCGATGGCCGAGTCCCTGCGCGGCGGCCTGTCCCTCTCGCTCTCCGGGTTCGGCTTCTGGAGCCACGACATCGGCGGCTTCGAGGGCACCCCGGACCCCGCCGTTTTCAAGAGGTGGCTGGCCTTCGGCCTGCTCTCCTCGCACAGCCGGCTGCACGGCAACGTGTCCTACCGGGTGCCGTGGGAGTTCGGCGAGGAGGCGGTGGACGTCGCCCGGAAGTTCACCCTGCTCAAGCACCGGCTGATGCCGTACCTGTACGGTGCCGCCGCCACCGCCCACCGCACGGGCATCCCCATGATGCGGCCCATGCTCCTCGAATTCCCCGGTGACCCGACCACTCGCATGCTGGACCGGCAGTACATGCTCGGCCCCGACCTGCTGGTCGCCCCGGTCTTCACGGAGGACGGGCAGGTCGAGTACTACGTCCCCGAGGGCACCTGGACCCACCTCCTCACCGGCGAGACGGTCACCGGACCCGTCTGGCGCCACGAGACCCACGGCTTCGACAGCCTGCCGGTCCTCGTCCGCCCCGGCGCGGTCCTGCCCTGGGGCGCCGACGACCAGCGCCCGGACGGCGACTGGCTCGACGGCCTCACGCTGCGGGTGTTCGGCGGGGGTCCCGAGGGGGACGGCCCCGAGGGGGGCGGTACGACCGTCACCGTGCCGGACCACGCGGGTGCCACGGCCGCCGCCTTCCGGGTGGCGCGCGACGGCGACACCCTGACCGTCACCTCCGAGCGCATCGACCGCCCGTACCGCGTGGTCGACGAGGCGACGGGGGCCACGGGGGAGGGAACGGGGACGGTGACGGTACGGGGCGCGTGACCGGTTGAGCCGAGGCGGGGCGGCACGAGGGGTCCGTGCCGGCCCGCCTCCGCGCGTGCCCCCGCCGACGCCGGGTCGCCAGCTTCCTTGAGGCATTCCGAAGTTGCCTAAAGGTCTTAGGCAGGCGCATGATGGCCTTCACCGGACGAGGAGGCGACCATGGTGCGTGCGGGCCTGACCGCGGAACGCCTGACCAGGGCGGGCGCCGAGCTGGCGGACGAGGTCGGCTTCGACCGGGTGACCGTCTCGGCGCTCGCCCGGCGGTTCGACGTCAAGGTCGCGAGCCTCTACTCGCACCTGAAGAACTCCCAGGACCTGAAGACCCGGATCGCCCTGCTCGCCCTGGAGGAGATGGCCGACCGGGGGGCCGCCGCGCTCGCGGGCCGGGCCGGCCGGGACGCGCTGAGCGCCTTCGCCGACGTGTACCGGGACTACGCCCGCGAGCACCCCGGCCGTTACGCCGCGGCCCAGACGAGGCTGGACCCCGAGGCGGCCGCCGCCAGTGCGGGCGGCCGGCACGCGCGGATGACCCGGGCCATCCTGCGCGGCTACGACCTGACCGAGCCGGACCAGACCCACGCGGTGCGGCTGCTCGGCAGCGTCTTCCACGGGTTCGTCAGCCTGGAGGCCCAGGGCGGGTTCAGCCACAGCGCCCCCGACTCGCAGGAGTCCTGGAACCGGTCCCTGGACGCCCTGGACGCCCTCCTCCGCAACTGGCCGGCGCCCCGGTCCCAGGGCCTGTGTTGAGTTGTGGCGCGGCGCCACAACTCAACACAGGCCCCAGTAACCCCACGACCCCAGGTGGAGCCATGAGCACCGACACGCCCGCACCCCTCCCGTACACCACGCCCGTCACCACCGACCTGCTGCGCGGCGCGCTCGACGTGGAGCGCACCGACGTCGGGCTGCTCCCGCACCGCCTGCCCGCCGCGGCCCGCGCCCAGGCCCCGGACGGGCAGATCGCCCTCGCCGAGGCCCAGCCCTCCGGTGTGCGCCTGGTCTTCCGGACCCGGGCCACGGTCGTCGAACTGGAGGCGCGGCGCACCCGCACCGCCTACGAGGGCGTCCCGCCGAGGCCCGACGGTCTGTACGACCTGCTGGTGGACGGGGTCCTCGCCGGCCAGGGCTCGGCGAGCGGGGGCAACGTCCTCGATGTCGACATGTCCACCGGCTCGACGGAGTTCCGCTCCGGGCCGGTCGGGACCGTGCGGTTCGACGGCCTCCCGGACCGCGAGAAGGACGTGGAGATCTGGCTGCCGTACAACGAGCGCACCGAACTCGTCGCCCTGCGCGCCGACGCACCCGTCGCACCCGCCCCGGACACGGGCCGCAAGGTGTGGCTGCACCACGGCAGTTCGATCAGCCACGGCTCCGACGCCGCGAGCCCCACGGCCACCTGGCCCGCGCGTGCAGCCCTGCTCGGCGGTGTCGAACTGGTCAACCTCGGGCTGGGCGGCAGCGCCCTGCTCGACCCCTTCATGGCCCGCGCGATGCGGGACACGCCCGCGGACCTGATCAGCGTCAAGATCGGCATCAACCTCGTCAACGCCGACGTGATGCGGCTGCGCGCCTTCGCCCCGGCGGTGCACGGCTTCCTCGACACCCTCCGCGAAGGCCACCCGGAGGCGCCGCTCCTGGTGATCTCGCCCGTCCTGTGCCCCATCCACGAGGACACTCCCGGACCCAGCATCCCCGACTTCAGCCGCCTCGGTGAGGGCAAGGTGCGCTTCGCGGCGGTGGGCGACCCCGACGAGCGAGCCGCCGGCAAGCTGACGCTCCGCGTCATCCGCGACGAACTGGCCCGCCTGGTGGCGGAGCGTTCCGCGGACGACCCGCACCTGCGGTACCTGGACGGCCGCGAACTGTACGGCGAGGCCGACGCCTCCGAACTCCCGCTCCCCGACGCCCTCCACCCGGACGCCGCCACCCACCTCCGCATGGGCGACCGCTTCGCGGTGCTGGCCTTCGGGGAGGACGGCGCGTTCGCCGGGCCGTGAAAAGGGGTACGGCCCGGCGGCCCGGCCGGGGGAGAATCCGGTGATGATCGACGATCCGCTGATGGCCAGGGCCCGCCGCTTGTGGGAGACGCTGTCCGGTGGCCCCGTCCCCTTCGCCCCGGACGGCGGCCCGGTCGTCGTCACGGCCCCGGCGTCCGCGCTGTGCCCGCCCGGCTGGGTGGGCTCGGTGCTCCTCGGTGACGCGGCGCTCGTCACGGCGCCCACCGACGAGGTGGCGGACGCGGTGCGCCGGGCGCTGAAGGACGAACCGGGGATGCTCGTCGAGCCGGGCGCGATCGCGCGGGCGTTGCCGGTCGCCGACGTGCTGGGCCCGGCGACGCTCGCCTGTCTGTCGCCCGACGGCTTCCGGCCGTACGAGCCCCCGGACGTCACCGTCGCCACCCTCCCCGCCGGTGACCCGGAGCTGCTGAAGCTGCTCGCGTCGGTGAGTGAGGAGGACGCGGGGGAGTGCGGGCTCGACGAGATCACCTCGCCGGCCTTCGTCGTACGGGAGGCCACAGGGCTGGTCGCGGCGGCCGGGTACCGGGACTGGCCCGGGGAGACCGCGCACCTCTGTGTGCTGACCGCACCGCAGGCCCGGGGCCGGGGCCTGGCCCGCGCGGTGGCGTCCGCCGCGACGGACCACGCCCTCGCGGCGGACCGCCTGCCCCAGTGGCGGGCACGGCCGGAGGCCTCACGGCGCGTGGCGAGGGCGCTCGGATACCGGGAGCTGGGACGCCAGTTGAGCTTCAGGTTGCGTTCGGGTCCGCACTGAGCCCCCGTAACGCCGCCGGACCGGCCCCCGAAGCACGGGCCGGTCCGGCGGTGGGCCTTGCGTCAGGCGCCCGGCGGCACGTGGTGCGGGCGGCCCCGGCCTCTGGTCGCGGAGTAGCCGAAGACGCCCGCCAGCGCGGCGAGCACGCCGCCGCCGGCCGTCCACAGCCAGCGGCTGGTCCACCAGCCCGAGGACCAGCCGTCGTCCGGCTCACCGGCGAGCGCCACCGGCTCGGCGGAGGCGTCCGTGCCGTCGTCCGAGGCCTGCTCGGCCGAGGAGACGCCCGGGACCAGGGGCTTCGACAGGGTGCCGTCCACGTCGGCGGACCCGCCCTGGTCCTTGGAGTTGACCTCGACCTCGGTGTGCACCGGCAGACCGAGGTCGGCCTGGGCCAGGCCGACGACCGTGAGGCGGACGTAGTAGCTGCCCGGCAGGGGGTCGTTGGCCCACGGCTCGGCGTTGGCCCGTACGGTGCGCAGCACGCAGGTCAGCTCGACCGTCGCGGCGTCGGTCGCGGCCGTGCCGGTCTGCTTGCCGTACATGCAGGCCTGGCGGCGGCGCAGCCCGTCGTACACGTCGACCTGCCAGGTCTGCGCCCCGTGCCGGGCGGCGCTCTCGGGCAGGGTGACCTTCGCCGTCACCGTGGCGCGCTGCCCGGCGTCGGCCGGGAAGACCCAGTACAGGTAGTCGCCGGTGGAGGCCCCTGCGGTGGCGGTCTCGCCCTGCTGGATCGCCGTGGCGGTACGGAAGGTGGTGCCCGCCTCCGTGGGGCCCGAGGCGTCACCGGAGGCGCTCGGGCTCGGCGAGGCGTCGTCGGCCGCGGCGGCCGACGCTCCGGTCAGCAGGGCCAGGCCGGTCAGCAGCGCGCCCGCGAGCACGCGTCTCGTACGGGACATCAGTTGGTCCTCCAGACAGCGACGCGCCAGCGCGAGATCCAGCCGAAGAGCAGACCCACGATCAGACCGGTCAGGGTGAGCAGGCCCAGCAGCCACCAGCCGTGACCGAGGCCGAACGCGGCGACGTCCGCCGCCTCGTCGGGGGCGTCCACCACGTCGACGGTCAGTTCCAGCGGCATGCCGGGGGCGGTCTTCACCGAGGCCGGGGCCGAGAACGCGTTGCTGACCTGGAGGCAGACGGTCTCCGCGGCGGGCTTGCTGTCGTTGTCGTCCAGCTCGGGCTTCGGGTACCGCAGCCCGGACGAGATGGCGTCGGTGCGCCCGGTGCCGGACTCGGAGCCCCGGACGATCTCGCGGCCGTGCGTGGTCACCGCGCGCAGCAGCATCCCGTAGTCGTTGTTGACGGCGCGGTCGGCGAACACGCTGACGGACGCGCGCAGTTCCTGGCCCGGCAGCACGTCGACCTTGTACCAGCGGTGCTCGCCGAACTTCTCGCGGTCCGTGTAGAGACCGGGCTTCAGCTCGGGCGCGTCCGTGCAGCTGTCGGCGCCCTTCGTGGCGACCGGAGTGACGACGGGCTCGGCCGCCCGGTCCACCAACTGCTTCACACGGCCCGAGAGTTCGTCGGTGTGCTGGACGGCGGTGTAGGTGCCGCCGGTGGCCTCGGCGATGCAGGTCAGCTGCTGGCGGATCTTGGCGTTCGGCACCAGGCCGAGCGTGTCGATGACCAGGTGGATGCCGCGCGCCGCGATGTCGCGGGCGACCTCGCACGGGTCGAGCGGGCCGCAGGTGTCCTCGCCGTCGCTGATGAGCACGATCCGGCGGGTGGAGTCGCCGCCCTCCAGGTCGTCGGCGGCGCCGAGCAGCGCGGGGCCGATCGGGGTCCAGCCGGTGGGGGCGAGCGTGGCGACGGCGGTCTTCGCCTCGGTGCGGTCCAGCGGGCCGACCGGGTACAGCTGCTTGGTGTCCTTGCAGCCCACCTTGCGGTCGTCGCCCGGGTAGTCGGCGCCGAGGGTGCGGATGCCGAGCTGCACCTGCTCCGGCACCGCGTCCAGGACCTCGTTGAACGCCTGCTTCGCCGCACTCATCCGGGACTGGCCGTCGATGTCACGGGTCCGCATGGAACCGCTGACGTCGAGGACCAGCTCGACCTTGGGGGAGGCTTTCGTGGGGGTTTCATCGGCCGACGCGGGGAGCACCGAGCCGAACCCGGCGGTCAGGGTGGCGAGCAGGATGCCCACCCCGACCGTCAGCCTTCTTCTTATGATCATCGCCGGATAGTAGTGAACATCAGTTCGCTATCCAAAACGGCGGGTTGCCGCTGCACGCGCGCACGCCGCGCGCGCAGCGGCCCCTTGATGGCGGATCAGGCGTTACGGTCCCCGCCGAGCAGCGGACCCGACGCCCGCTCCAGTACGGAACCGATCCGGTCCCACGCCGTCAGGTCCCGCTCCACGGCCTCCAGAAGCAGGTCCTCACCGGTGTCCCAGCCGGCGGCGACGGCCACCGGGTCCGCCCCCGTGGCCGCCGCGGCGGCGAGCGCGGCCGCGCCGAGGGCGACCAGCTCCCCGGCCCCCGGCACGATCACCGGCCGTCCCGAGAGCCGCCGCACGGTCTCCACCCAGACGCGGCCCTGGGCCCCGCCGCCGATCAGCCGCAGCGGCCGGCCCGCCACCTCGGGGTCGGCCGGGTCGAGCCCGCAGGCCCGCAACAGCTCGTCGAGTGCCCGCAGCACGGTGAACACCGCGCCCTCGTAGGCGGCGCCGAGCAGCTGCTGCGGGGCCGTGTCGTGCCGCAGTCCGGTGAGGAGACCGGCCGACGTGGGCAGGTCCGGGGTGCGCTCGCCGTCCAGGTAGGGCAGCAGGACCGCCTCGCCGCCGGGCACCGCGTCGTTGCGGTCCAGGCCCAGCAGGGCGGCGACCTTGTCCACGGCGAGCGTGCAGTTGAGGGTGCAGGCCAGCGGCAGATACGTACCGTCCGCCGCCGCGAAGCCCGAGAGCGCGGCGGAGGCCGGCCGGGTCCCGGACGCGGCGAAGACCGTACCCGAGGTGCCCAGGCTCAGCACCGGGTGGTCGAGCAGCCCGGCGCCGCCGAGGCCCAGCCCGACGGCGGCGCTCATGTTGTCCCCGGTGCCCGCCGCGACGGCGATCCCGGCGGGCAGGCCCAGCGCCTCGGCGGCCGCCTCCGTCAGCGAACCGACCCGGGCCGCGCCGCTCGCAGCCACCTCGGGCAGCAGCGCCCGGTCGAGACCGATGAGCGCGAGCAGTTCGGGGTCGTAGGCGCCGGTCGCGGTGGAGTACCAACAGGTGCCCGAGGCGTCTCCCGGGTCGGTGACGGCCCGGCCGGACAGCCGCTCGGTCAGGAAGTCGTGCGGGAGGCGCACCGCGGCCGCCGCCTCGGCGGTCTCCGGCTCGTTCTCCCTCAGCCACTGCCACTTGGACGCGGTCATCGCGGCCACCGGGACCGAACCGGTGCGCGCGGTCCAGGCGTCGGGGCCGCCGAGCGCGGCGGTCAGGGCCGCGGCCTGCGGGGCGGAGCGGGTGTCGTTCCACAGCAGGGCCGGCCGCAGCGGGCGGCCCTCGGTGTCCAGGACGACCAGGCCGTGCTGCTGGCCGGCGACCGCGATCCCCACCACGTCCGCCGCCGCGACCCCGGACTCCTTCAGCCCGGCGGCGACGGCGTCGCGCAGGGCCTGCCACCAGACCTCGGGGTCGCTCTCGCGTGCGCCGCCCTCGCCGGTGACGACGTGCGGGGCGCGGCCGACTGCCAGCAGGCGGCCGGTGGCGGTGTCGGTGAACGCCGCCTTGGTGGACTGGGTGGAGCTGTCCACACCGATGACGACGGTATGCGGCGGCATGGCTGACCTCATTCGCTCGTGTATTTGATCGTGCGCAAAACAAATTACGCGATCGGGCCCGCCCGGAACAGGGCCTGTTCCGGGCGCCCGGCGGCGGGAGGCGGACGCCACGCCTCCCGGGGCTTTACGCCGCACGGGCTGTCCGTGCATCATTAGTCATGACAGTGAACAAATAGAGGTTCGGCCGCCCGACCGGCTGCGGAACCACGGCCCCTAAGGCGGCACCACCATGACGGAACGCTTCGCTCCGACCCCCGAGGACAAGTTCACCTTCGGTCTGTGGACCGTGGGCTGGCAGGGCCGCGACCCCTTCGGCGACGCGACGCGCGACGCGATCGACCCGGTCGACTCCGTCCAGCGCCTCGCCGAGCTGGGCGCGTACGGCGTGACCTTCCACGACGACGACCTGATCCCGTTCGGCTCCTCGGACACCGAGCGCGAGGGCATCGTCAAGCGCTTCCGCCAGGCGCTCGACACGGCCGGACTCGTCGTCCCCATGGCCACGACGAACCTCTTCACGCACCCCGTCTTCAAGGACGGCGCCTTCACCGCCAACGACCGGGACGTCCGCCGCTACGCCCTGCGCAAGACCATGCGCAACATCGACCTGGCCGTCGAGCTGGGCGCCACCACCTACGTCGCCTGGGGCGGCCGTGAGGGCTCCGAGTCCGGCGCGGCCAAGGACATCCGCGCCGCGCTCGACCGCATGAAGGAGGCGTTCGACCTGCTGGGCGACTACGTCACCGAGCAGGGCTACGACCTGAAGTTCGCCATCGAGCCCAAGCCGAACGAGCCGCGCGGCGACATCCTCCTCCCCACCATCGGCCACGCCCTCGCCTTCATCGAGCGCCTGGAGCGCCCCGAGATGGTGGGCGTCAACCCGGAGGTCGGCCACGAGCAGATGGCCGGGCTGAACTTCCCGCACGGCATCGCCCAGGCCCTGTGGGCGGGCAAGCTCTTCCACATCGACCTCAACGGCCAGTCCGGCATCAAGTACGACCAGGACCTCCGCTTCGGCGCCGGCGACCTGCGCCAGGCCTTCTGGCTCGTCGACCTCCTGGAGAACTCCGACTACGCCGGCCCCCGCCACTTCGACTTCAAGCCGCCGCGCACCGAGGACTACGACGGCGTCTGGGCCTCCGCCGCCGGCTGCATGCGCAACTACCTGATCCTCAAGGAGCGCGCCGCAGCCTTCCGCGCCGACCCGGCCGTCCAGGAGGCCCTGCGCGCCTCCCGCCTGGACGAGCTGGCGCAGCCCACCGCCGAGGACGGCGTGGCCGGGCTCCGCGCCGACCGCTCCGCCTTCGAGGAGTTCGACGTGGACGCGGCCGCCGCACGCGGCATGGCGTTCGAGGTCCTGGACCAGCTGGCGATGGACCACCTGCTCGGCGTCCGCTGACCCTGGGCGGTCAGTGAGCACAAGGGGGGCGGACGCGTGATGCGTCCGCCCCCCTCCGTACGCCTCAGCCTCAGGCCATCGCCGGGCGCGCGTACGCCACCGGGTCGGCCAGCACGTCCGTCATCACCAGCGCCGCCGCGCCCCGCGCCGCGTCACCCGCGACCGACGACGCGCGCAGCCGGCCGCCTCGGGGCGACCAGAGCCCCGACACCACCCGGCCCGTCAGCTCCTCGTCGGCCGGCGACGACAGCCACGGCATCAGGTTCCGGTAGATCCCGCCGAGCACCACCGCGTCCGGGTCCAGCAGATTGACCGCGCCCGACAGCACCCGCCCCAGCATCCGCCCGGCCTCCGCGACCGCGCCGACCGCCCGCTCGTCGCCCGCCCGCACCCGCTTCTCCAGCTCCGCGACCCCGAGCCCGCCGGCGCCCCCGTCGATCCCCGCCGCCCGCAGCAGCGCCGCCTGTCCGGCGTACTGCTCCAGGCACCCCCGCGAACCGCACCGGCACTGCGGCCCCTGCGCGTCCACCACCACGTGCCCGATCTCCCCGGCGAAGCCGTGCGCCCCGCGCAGCAGCTCGCCGTCGATGACCACCGCACCGCCCACGCCGATCTCGCCGGTCAGATAGAGGAAGCTGCGGATGCGCTCCAGGCCGCCGAACCACAGCTCGGCCAGGGCCGCCAGATTCGCCTCGTTCTCCGAGCGGACGGGCAGCACCGGGTGCCCGGGGTGCTCGACGGCGAGCGCGGCGGCGAACAGCTCCTCGGCCGGGACCTGGTTCCAGCCCAGGTTCGGCGCCTGGCGCACCGCGCCGCCCGAGACCAGGCCCGGCAGCGCCAGGGCCACGCCGACCGGGTACAGCTCCTGCTCCCGCGCCGAGTCCAGGGTGCGCGCGGCGATCCGGGCGGCGCGTGCGAGCACCTCGTGGGGCGGGGTGCCCCGGTTGTCCAGGTGCTCGGTGAGACGGACCCGGCCGGTACCCGCCAGGTCGACGACGCACACCGAGACGTAGTCGATGTTGACCTCGACCCCGAGCCCGGCCGGTCCGGTGCGGGCCGTCTTCAGCGCGGTCCCGGGGCGGCCGGCCTGCCCGCTGAACGTCTTGCCGGACTCGGTGAGGAAGCCGCTCTCCAGCAACTGTTCGACCAGCGAGGACACGGCGGCCCGGGTCAGCCCCACGCGCGCCGCGACGCCGGCCCGGGTCGCCTCCCCCTCGCCCTCGTCGCGGACGGCCCGCAGCACGAGGCTCAGATTGCTGCGCCGGACGGTGTCCTTGTCGGCCTTGGGCCCCAGCGGTGTGAGGTTGCTCTTCATATCGGTCCTGAGCCTATGCGATTCCGTACGCCAGTACGGTCGTGTCGGTCCGGGGCCACCGGCGGGTGGCCCCGGACCGTCTCAGGACACGGACGCCCCGCGCTCCTTCAGCATGTCCGCCATGAGCGCGATCTCCGACTTCTGGCCCAGGACCATGCCCGCGGCCAGGTTCTTCACCTCGTCGGTGCCCGCCGCCGACGCCGCCGCCTGGGCCATCTCGGCGCCGGCCTTGTGGTGCGCGGTCATCAGCTTCAGGAAGAGCACCTCGGCCGCCTTGCCCTTGGCCGCCCGCAGGGCGTCCAGTTCGGCGTCGGTCGCCATGCCGGGCATCAGCGCCCCGTCACCGCGCGGGGTGAAGGCGTGCCCCATCCACGCCATGGGCGGCCCGGGAGAGCTCTTCGCCCGGCCCCACATCTCCAGCCATCCCAGCAGCATGCCGCGCTGGTTGGCCTGGGTGTTGATGATGTCGAACGCCAGCCGGCGCACCGCCTCGTCCGAGGTGCGGTCCCGGACGATGAAGGACATCTCGACCGCCTGCTGGTGGTGGACCGCCATGTCACGCGCGAACCCCACATCGGCCGACGACTCGGCCGGCGCGGACGCGGACGCCGACGCGGCGGGCGCCGACGTCGAAGGCCGTGCGAACGTCAGCGCGATCAGCGCGAGTGCCAGCAGCAGCACCGCACCGCCGGCCAGCACCAGGGGCCGCGACGTGCGCGGGGCGGTCGTCACTTGGCGATCCCGCCGGTGCAGGCGGCGCCCGGCTCCGGGGTCTGCGGGCCCTGCACGTACTTGGTGAAGAACTGGGCGACGCGGGCGTCGGTGGCGCTCTTCACAGTGAGCTGCTTCCCCCAGGCGCTGAGCATCAGCGGCGCCGCCTGATCCTCGACCGGGCTCATCAGCGAGTACGGCGTGGACGACACCCGCTCGTCCAGCTTCTTTATGTCGGCGGGCTTCGCCTTGCTGGTGTACGTGACCCACACCGCGCCGTGCTCCAGCGAGTGGACGGCGTTCTCCTTCGGCAGGGCCTGGGTGTAGACGTCACCGTCGCAGTTCATCCACACCGGGTTGTGGTCGCCGCCGACCGGCGGGTTCATCGGGTAGTCGACGGTCTTGTCCACATGGTTCTGCGTGAGCTTGTCCCAGCTCTTCTCGCCGGTGACGGGCGAGGTCTTGCCCTTGGCCTCGGCCTTGTCCTGCTCGTCGGCGGCGTTCATCAGGTAGCCGCCACCGGCGACGAGGCCGGCGACCACCAGGACGCCGAGGGCGAGCGTGATGACGCGGGAGCGGCGCTCGCGGGCCCGCTCCTGGCGGCGGGCCTCCTCCAGCTTGGCGCGGCGGGCGGCGGAGGCGTTGTTCTGCTTGTCGGCGGTGGCCATGAGGGGTCCTTCGGTTCATCGGATCGGCAGGACGGAGTGCGTACGGCAGGGGGAGCCGCCGTCCCGGTGACGGGCACGGGGCTTCCCGGGCCTAGGGCCTGTATTGAGTTCCCCGTCGTCCGCCCGGAGGGCGGGCGCAGCGGCGGTCGGTGCGTGCGATCGGTGTGCGGCGGTCCAGGTCATGTGGCGGAGCCACCTGTCCTGGAGCGCCGTGCGGCGAGCGTGCGTGCCGGGCGTCGGGGCGCAGACGGGGAACTCGATACAGGCCCTAGGTCCGCTGAACCTGAAGGCGTACGGGATCGACGTCGTCGACCGCGTCGTTGGAGGGGCCCCGGACCGAGGCGCCACCGGTGAGGGGCCGGGCCGGGAGGAGTGCCACGGCGGCCGAGGGGACGGAGGCCGGTCCCGGCTGGCCGGGCAGCACGGCGGACGCGGAGCGTTCCGACGTGTCGTGGCAGGAGTCGCCCACGCCCCGGTCGCCGGGGGAGTCGGCCACCACGACCCGGACCACCGTGAGGTCGGTCAGCGTCGCGAGGGCCGAGGCGGGGGCGAACTCGGGCGAGGTGTGGGGCCGCACGGAGTGCGGCGAACAGCACGCGACGAGGGAGACCAGGACGAACACCCAGGCGAGCACGGCCGCCGCACCGGTGCCGCGCAGCCGTTCGGCGCCCTCGCTCTGCCTGTTCATTCCGCACATCGTACGTGGCGCGTTGAAGATTCAAGCAGTGCGGGAGGAGAACCGGTGAACCTGTGGATTCATGGACGAGCGGTTCCGTTCCGGTCATGGCGAGATAGTGTGCCCCGGTGACAACGCACTCGAACGTATCTGCGGGCTGGTATCCGGATCCGCACGGCGACTCCCAGCTGCTGCGCTACTGGGACGGCTCCCAGTGGACCGAGCACACCAGTCCCGTCGGCGGCGCCCCGGCCCAGGCCCCCGCGCAGCCGCAGGCTCCCGCGCAGGCCCCGGTGCCGCAGCAGACGGCGCCCCAGCAGACGGCGCCCCAGCAGCCGGCGCCGGTGCCCCAGCGGGGCGTGCAGGTGCCGCAGGGCGGCGGGCCCGTCGGCTCGCTCTTCACCCAGCAGGTCCTGGTCGTGAACCAGAAGGCCAAGCTGATCGAGGTGACGAACGAGTACAGCGTCTTCGACCAGAACGGCAACACCATCGGGTCGGTCGTCCAGGTCGGCCAGGGCGCCATGCGCAAGGTGCTGCGCTTCCTGACCAGCATCGACCAGTACCTGACCCACCGGCTGGAGATCCGCGACGCCTACGGCCAGCCGCAGCTGCTGCTGACCCGACCGGCGAAGTTCATCAAGTCCAAGGTCATCGTGCAGCGCCCGGACGGGCAGCCGGTCGGCGAGATCGTCCAGCAGAACGCCATCGGCAAGATCAACTTCGCCATCATGGCCGGCGGGCAGCAGATCGGCGCCATCAAGGCGGAGAACTGGCGCGCCTGGAACTTCGCGATCGTCGACCACAACGACGCCGAGGTCGCCCGGATCACCAAGACCTGGGAAGGACTCGCGAAGACGCTGTTCACGACGGCGGACAACTACGTCCTCCAGATCCACTACCAGCTGCCCGAGCCGCTGCTGAGCCTCGTGGTGGCGACGGCCCTCACCGTGGACACCGCCCTGAAGCAGGACGCCCGCGGCCTGGGCTGATCCCCTTCCGTACGCCCGACCGCCCGCGCCCCTCGCCCGAGGAGCGCGGGCGGCTCCGTGTCAAGGGGTAGGTCCCGCTCCAGGTGTTTTACTTGTGTAATACCTGTTAACGTATATGGGTGAGCGATACAACCATCAGGCCTTCCCGGCCCGCCGTCCGCCGGCTCCCACTGACCGGCCCGCTGCGCCTGAACCGGCCCTCCGACATGTGGTTCAAGCCCGCCACCAGCGTGGTCGTGGCCACCGCCATACCCAACCTGGTGCTCTTCGCCCTCGGCCGGCTCGACCTGGTGATGTACACGATGGCGGGCTCGCTCTGCGCGCTGTACGGCCACAACCTCCCGTACGCCCGCCGAGCCGGCACCGTCGCCGGGGTGGTCCTCGGCATGACCCTCGGCCTCGGCACCGCCCTCGTCGTCGCCTCGCTCACCGGCTCCGCCGCCGTCCTGATCGCCGTCGGCGCGCTCCTGGCCGCCGGGCAGAAGCTGCTGTGCGACGCGACCCGGATCGGGCCGCCCGGACCGGTGATCTTCACCTTTGTCAGCTCCGCCGCCCTCTTCGTCCCCCAGACGCCCGGCCAGATCCCCGGCCACCTCGCCCTCACCCTCGGCGCGGGCGCCGTCGCCTGGCTCGTCGCCGTCGTCGCCCCCGCGCTCGTCCGCCGCGACGGACCCGAACGCCGCGCGACCGCCCGCGCCCTGAACGCCGCCGCCGCGCACGCCGCCGACCCCGGCCACACCACCCGGCGCTCCGCCGTCACCGCCGTGCACGCCGCCTGGCAGACCCTTCTCGCCGCCGGCCGCCCCACCGAGGTGCGCCGGGCCCTGGAACGCCTGGTCGTCCACGCCGAGACCTCGGTCCTCGCGAGCGCGCCCGACCCCGCCGATGCCGCCCGGCTGCGCGAGTGGGCCCGGCTCACCCGAGCCCGCGGTCCCGTCCCCACCCCGCCGCCCGCCCCCGGCACCGGCGAAGAACTCTTCGGCGTCGACGCCGAACGCGCCGCCCGCCGCGGCTCGTTCCGTACGCTGCTGCGCGGCCTCGCCCCCGGCTCCCCGCTGCTCCCGGTCGCCGCCCGCACGCTCGTCGGCTGCGCCCTGGCCGGCTACGTCTGCTCCGCCGTGGGCGTCGGCCGCCCCTACTGGGCGATCGTCACCGCCGCCTCGCTCTACCAGGCCAACGTCACGCTCTCCTGGAACCGGACGCTCCAGCGCACCCTGGGCAACCTCATCGGCGTCCTCGTCTTCGCCGCCGTTCTCCCGGCCGCCCGGACCACCCCGCTCGCCCTCATCGGCTTCTGCCTCCTCTTCGGCTTCGCGGCCGAGGCGCTGATCACCCGCAACTACTGGCTCGGCTCCGTCGCGGTGACCCCGATGGCACTGCTCGTCCTGGAGTACGCGGGCAGCCACCCGGCCGGTGAGCTGATCGGCGACCGGGTCCTGGACACCGTCATCGGCGCGGCCGTCGGCTTCCTCGCCGCCGTGCTCGTCACCAACCGCCGCGCCACCGGCCGCGTCGAGCGCGCGCTGGCCGCCGCCGAACTGGCCCGCACCCACGCCGTGCGGACCCTCGCCGCGCCCGAGCCCACCCCGGCCGCCCTGGACGCCGCCCGCCGCCGGCTCACCGGGTCGCTGGTCGAGCTGCGCGAGGCGGACGACACCGCGGCCGGCGAGTGGTGGCAGCCCGCCCTGTCCCAGGAGGCGGTGCTCGCGGCCGAGCAGGCCGGACACCGTACGCTCGCGGCGACAGCGAAACGGCGAGGGCCGACCGTCCCCGCCCAGGAGAACGGAGCGGTGTGACCGACGACATCGTCGCCTCGGTGGTCCGGCAGTGGCAGGCCGTGAACCCGGACCTCGACACCGGGCCCATGGAGCTCATCGGCCGGATCAACCGCTGCTCCGCGCTGCTCCAGCAGGCCGAGGACGCTCCGCTGCGGGCGGCCGGCCTGACCCGCGCCGAGTTCGACCTGCTCGGAGCCGTACGCCGTACCGACCGTGAACTGACCCCCGGTGAACTGGCCCGGGAGACCTTCTCCTCCGGGGCCGCCGTCACCAAGCGGCTGCGGGTCCTCCAGGAGCGCGGCCTGATCTCCCGGCGCGGCGACGAGCGGGACCGCAGGGTCGCCTACGTACGCCTCACCGACGAGGGTCGCGACCTGGTCGACGGGCTGCTGCCCCGGCAGCTGGCGTACGAACGCGCGGTGCTCTCCGGTCTCGACGCCGAGTCCCGCGACCGGCTGAGCGCACAGCTCAGCGAACTGCTCGTGCAGCTGGAGGGGCGCATCGGCGGCGCCCGCCGCTGACCCGGCCCGCGGTACCGGCATCACTCGTACGAGCCCCTTCGCTCGTATGTGCCCATGCATGGCCTCGCGGGGCGATTCTTCCCATTTCTCCGCCCCGTCACTCCCCGCACACGCGCGGAGGCGGTGCGTGCAAAAACTCGTGAGCGTACTACCGCGGAAGCGCTCGCGCAGGGGGTTGGAGGAATGTGTGAAAGCGCTGATTCGATCTGACTAAGCTCACGCGCAGTGAAGCCGAGTTGAGATGAATTCGCGCGCTTGTTCCCTTCGTTCATACAAGCGCCGAATCTCCGGAATACAGCCCGAATCAACCGCCAGAGGTTCAGATGGCCCGTGTTGAATCACCGCAGGCCGGCCGGGAAGCCCCCGTCGCCCGCGCCCTGTTGCTGCCCGTCGTCGTGATGGCGGGCGCAACCGCCGCCGCGGCGGCGCTGGTCGCCGAGCCCGCGCGGATAGCAGTCGTCTGGTGTGGAGCGTTCGCCACCGTCGTGGTCGCCGCACTCGCCGTGGAGATCGCCCGCCGAGGCCGGACGATCCGCCGCCGGAACACCGAGTACCAACAGCGCGTCTCCGCCCTGGAACGGCGCATCGCCGAGCACGACGAAGAGACCGTCCGCATCAGCAAGGAGCTGCTGCCGTCCGCCATCCACCGTCTGCGCGTGGGCAATTCGCCCGACGAGGTGCTGCGCGACGTGGTGGACTCCGACCCGGTCTACCGCCACCTGCCCGACGCCCAGCGCTCCCTCGTCTACACCGTCCTCGACATCATCGACAACGAGGAGGCGACCCGCGACTCCGCGCAGCGCGCCTTCGTCAACGTCGCCCGCCGCGTCCAGGCGATCGTCCACCGGCAGGCCAGTGAGCTGCGGGAGATGGAGGAGCACCACGGGCGCAACCCCGACGTCTTCGACGACCTGCTCCGCATCGACCACGGCACCGCGCTGATCGGCCGGCTCGCCGACTCCATCGCCGTCCTCGGCGGCGCACGGCCCAGCCGCCAGTGGCCCAAGCCCGTACCGCTGTTCAGCGTGCTGCGCGGTGCCATGTCGCGCATCCTGGAGTACCCGCGCGTCGATCTGCACTCGATCGCCAAGGTCGCCATCATCGGCACCGCGGTCGAACCGCTCATCCACGCCTGCGCCGAACTGCTCGACAACGCCACCCGCTACTCGCCGCCGCAGACCCGCGTGCACGTCACCGCGGTCGAGGTGCAGACCGGCATCGCCATCGAGATCGAGGACGGCGGCGTCAGCCTCAGCGAGGAGGCCCGCGCCCGCGCCGAGAACATGCTCGCCAGGGCCCAGGCCGGCTCCAGCATGAACGACCTCGGCGAGTCCCCCCGCCTCGGGATGGCCGTCGTCGGCCGCCTGGCGCGGATGTACGACCTCCAGGTCTCGCTGCGGCAGTCCGCGTACGGCGGTGTGCGCGCCGTGCTCATCGTGCCCGGCGCCATGATCACCACCGGCCCGGCGCCCGGCATCGCCCACGGCATCGGCGCCACCTCGCGGCCCACCAGTGACATCGACCTCGCAGACATGCAGCACGTCGTGCCGCCCCGGGGCAAGCGCCGCAAGCCCAGCCCCGTCGCCGCCCGCCCGGCGACCGGCCCGGTGGTCTCCGAGCAGCCCCGTCCGGTCATCCCGGCCGTCGCCATGGAGGACGACCTGCCCGTCGTGACCGAGTGGACCGCCGGCGGACTCCCGCAGCGCCGCAGCCGGGGCCGCGCACCGCTCGGCTCGCACAACCTCCCCGCACAGGCCGCCGACCCCACCGCCGGCCGCACCAACGGCCACGGCTACGGGCCCGGCCAGGACAACAGCAAGGAACCGCCCCCCGGTATCTGGCTGGAGGCGTTCACCAAGGCCGCCAACGGAGTGCCCCAGGAGCCCAGGGCGGACGAAGACTCTGACGACGCGTGGGACAAGGGAGATCTGCAGTGATCCAGCAGCGGGGAAACATGGACTGGATGCTCAAGGAGCTCGCCGACGACGTCCCGGACATCCACCAGATCGTCGTCCTCTCCGCGGACGGTCTGCGCATCGCCCGGCACGGCGGCGACCCCGATGTCGCCGACCGGCTCGCGGCGGCCTGCGCCGGCCTGCAGAGCCTGGCGGCGGCCGTCGCCTCCGAGATCCCGTACAGCGACGGCCGGATGAGGCTCGTCGTCATCGAGGTCACCGGCGGCTTCTTCTACCTGATGGCCGCCGGGGCGGGCGCCTATCTCGCCGTACTCGCCGGCGAGACGGTCGACGCCGGACTCGTCGGGTCGCGGATGCGCGACATGGTCGTACGGATCGGCGGCCACCTCACGAGCCCGCCCCGACACGACGGGCAGGCCGGATGAGCTCTCCCCGACGAGAACGCCGCAGGGCCGACCCGGCACTGAGTGACCCGGAGCGGCTCTACGTCATCACCGGCGATCCCGACGGCAGCGAGCGGGCAGCGCTCGACCTGGTCACGATGATCGTCTCGAAGTCGGAGCCGTCACCCACGGTCCAGCCCGAGCAGGCCGTGATCCTCCGGCTCTGCCAGGCACCGTTATCCGTCGCGGAACTCTCCGCCTACCTCAGCCTGCCGTTCAGCGTGGTGACCTCGCTCCTCACCGAACTCCTCGCCACCGGACTGATCGAATCGCGCGCGCCGATCGTCCGCGCGACCCTCCCGGACCGGTCCCTCCTCGAAGCGGTGATGCATGGACTTCAGAAACTCTGACACGATCACGGGCCCCCGCAGCGAGGACGTCCTGCCCACCACGGCCACCGCCGCGGTGAAGGTCGTGATCGTCGGAGGGTTCGGGGTCGGCAAGACGACCATGGTCGGCTCGGTCAGCGAGATCCGGCCGCTGACCACCGAAGAGACGATGACCCAGGCCGGCGTCGGCGTGGACGACAACTCCGGGGTGGAGAGCAAGACCGCCACCACCGTCGCCATGGACTTCGGCCGCATCAGCATCAGTGAGGAGCTGATCCTCTACCTCTTCGGCACCCCGGGCCAGGAACGCTTCTGGTTCCTGTGGAACGGCCTGTTCGAGGGCGCGCTCGGCGCCGTCGTCCTCGTCGACACCCGCAGGCTCGAAACCAGCTTCGACGTCATCGGGCGCCTGGAGGAGCGGGGGGTGCCGTTCGTCGTCGCCATCAACACGTTCCCCGAGGCTCCGAAGTACCCCGTCGAGGCGCTGCGGGCAGCCCTGGACCTCCCCGAAGAGGTTCCGATAATCGACTGCGACGCCCGGCTGCGCGTCTCCAGCCGCGATGTGCTGATGACCCTGATGCGCTACCTGCACAGCCTGGCCCTCCCGCTCGGCTGACCCGCCCGCGCCCCCTTCCCGAACCCGTTCCGCGCGTCCCCACCGCGCCCCCGTCCGTCCGGCCCCCCGCGGCCCGACCCCTGGAGCGATCGTGACAAGCCCCTTCCCCTACGAGCACGGCCCGGTCCCGCCCCCCGAGTGCCCGGCCCACGGCCTGGGCGTCGGCCCCGGCGGTCTGCGCCGGCTCTACGGCCCCGAGGCCGAGCAGGACCCGCGCGGCCTGCACGAGAAGCTGCGCGCCGAACACGGCACGGTGGCCCCCGTCCTGCTGCACGGCGACGTGCCCGCCTGGCTGGTACTCGGCCACAGCGAGAACCTGCACATGACCCGTACGCCGTCGCAGTTCTCCCGCGACTCGCGACGCTGGCGGGCCCTGCAGGACGGCAGCGTCGCGCCGGACCACCCGCTGGCCCCGATCTTCACCTGGCAGCCGATCTGCGTCTTCGCCGACGGCGCCACCCACGAGCGCCAGCGCGGTGCCGTCACCGACTCCATGGCCCGCATCGACACCCGTGGGGTGCGGCGCCACGTCAACCGCTACAGCAACCGGCTCGTCAACAGCTTCTGCCGCGAGGGCCGCACCGACCTCGTCGCCGAGTTCGCCGAACGGCTGCCCATGATGGTCATGTGCGCCATCCTCGGCATGCCGGAGGAGTACAACGACCGGATGGTGGAGGCGGCCCGCGACATGATCAAGGGCACCGCCACCGCCGTCCAGAGCAACGCCTACGTGGTCGGAGCGCTCACCCGCCTCGTCGAGCGCCGCCGCCGCGAACCCGCCGACGACTTCGCCACCTGGCTCGTCGAGCACCCCGCGAACATGAACGACCAGGAGGTCGCCGAGCACCTGCGGCTCACCCTGATCGCCTCCTACGAGGCCACCGCCAACCTGATCGCCAACGTCCTGCGCATGGTCCTCACCGACCCGCGCTTCCGGGCCCGGCTCAGCGGCGGCCACATGACCGTCCCCGAGGCGGTCGAGCAGACCCTGTGGGACGAGCCCCCGTTCACCGCCGTCTTCGGCCGCTGGGCCGTCGGCGACACCGAACTGGGCGGGAAGCACATCAAGGCCGGCGACGCCCTGATCGTCGGCATCGCACCGGCCAACACCGACCCCGTGGTACGCCCCGACCTGACCGCCAACATGGAGGGCAACCGCTCGCACCTCGCGTTCAGCGGCGGCCCCCACGAGTGCCCCGGACAGGACATCGGCCGCGCCATCGCGGATGTCGGCGTGGACGCCCTGCTGATGCGGCTGCCCGACCTCGAACTCGCGGTGGAGGAGAGCGAGCTGCGCTGGGTCGGCAACTTCATGAGCCGACACCTCGTCGAACTCCCCGCGGAATTCGCCCCCCGCTCCCCGCAGGACGACCGCGAGCCACCGGCCATGGGCAGGCCCAACACGGCCCGCCAGGACTGGGAGATCCAGTCCGCCGTGCGGCACACCGCCCCCACCCCGGTCCGCGCGCCCGTCGCCGGGGGCCCGGCCCACACCTCGGCGGCGGCCGGCCCGGCCGGGGCGACCGCCACCGTCGACGGCTCGGCGGACGCGCTGACCGGCGCCGCGGGCGAGGGGCCGGCCGCCGGCCGGGTGCCCCGCCAGCGCAGGCCCGGCGTACCCGCCCGGCTCTGGCACGTCGTGAGCCGCTGGTGGACCGGGGACTGAGGCCCCCGCGATGGCGGGGCGGCCCGTTGGTCGGGGCGGAAACGACGCCCCGCCACCGGGCCGCTCCGCGCCGGGGCCCCGCGGACCGACGAAGATCCAGCGGGCGGCCCCCGGGCTCCACGTACCATGCGGAAGCGTGAAGCTGACAATTCTGGGCGGCGGCGGATTCCGGGTTCCACTGGTGTACGGGGCGCTGCTCGCCGACCACGCCGAGGGCCGGGTCACGGCCGTCACCCTGTACGACACGGACACCGACCGGCTCACCGCCGTCGCCCGGGTCCTCGCCGAACAGGCCGAGTCCATCCCGGACGCGCCCGCCGTCCGCGCCACGACCGACCTGGACGAGGCCCTGCGCGGCGCCGACTTCGTCTTCTCCGCGATCCGCGTCGGCGGCCTCGCGGGCCGGGCGGCCGACGAACGCGTCGCGCTCGACGAGGGCGTCCTCGGCCAGGAGACGGTCGGCGCCGGCGGCATCGCGTACGGGCTGCGCACCGTTCCCGTCGCCGTCGACCTGGCCCGGCGCGTCGCCCGGCTCGCCCCGGACGCCTGGGTCATCAACTTCACCAACCCGGCAGGCCTGGTCACCGAGGCGATGGCCCGGCATCTCGGGGACCGCGTCATCGGCATCTGCGACTCACCGGTCGGCCTCGGCCGCCGCATCGCCCGCGTCCTCGGCGCCGACCCGGACCTGGCCCGCGTCGACTACGTCGGCCTGAACCACCTCGGCTGGGTGCGCGGGCTGTACGTGGCGGGCCGTGACGAACTCCCGCGCCTGCTCGCCGACCCCGGCCTGCTCGACTCCTTCGAGGAGGGCCGGCTGTTCGGTGCCGACTGGCTGCGCTCGCTGGGCGCGATCCCCAACGAGTACCTGCACTACTACTACTTCAACCGCGAGGCCGTCCGCGCCTACCAGGACGCCGTGCAGACCCGGGGCGCCTTCCTCCGCGAGCAGCAGGAGGGCTTCTACGGCCGGATGAAGGACCCGGCGACCCCCGCCCTGGCCACCTGGGACCGCACCCGCGCCGAGCGGGAGGCGACCTACATGTCGGAGAACCGGGACGTCGCCGGGGCGGGGGAGCGCGAGGCGAGCGACCTGGACTCCGGCGGCTACGAGCAGGTCGCCCTCGCCCTCATGCGGGCGATCGCCCGCGACGAGCGGACCACCCTGATCCTCAACGTCCGCAACCGGTCCGCCCTCTCGGTGTTCGACGCGGACGCCGTGATCGAGGTGCCGTGCCTGGTCGACGCCAACGGCGCCCGTCCGGTCGCCGTCGACCCGCTGCCGTATCACGCGGTCGGCCTCGTCACCTCGGTGAAGGCCGTCGAGCGCGCGGTGCTCGACGCGGCGGCGAGCGGATCACGCGCGGACGCCGTCCGGGCCTTCGCCCTGCATCCCCTGGTCGACTCGGTCTCCGTCGCCCACCGGCTGCTGGACGGCTACACGAAGGCGCACCCGGGGCTGGCGTACCTGGGCTAGCCCGGCGGTACGGCGCCCTCCGCCGCGAGGAGTTCGCGGCCGGCCAGGATGTGGAGCTGGGCCTCCAGCCAGGCGGCGGGCGCGGCTGTCGCGTCCGCCGCCGGCGCGTCCCGTGCCGCCGACAGCACGGCACGCAGCAGGGCCGCAGCACGCCCGAGCCCTGTCCGGTGCAGGGCGGTGGCCGCTTCGCCGATCCGGTGCAGGGCCGCGACGGACGGCCGGCGCAGCCCGCCGTGGGCCAGCGCGGCGAGGGCCGCCACCGCCTCGTCCAGCGCGGCCGTCAGCGGGCCCGGGGCCCGCTCCGCCATGAGGCCCAGGCCGTCGGCTCCGTCGCCCGGTGCCAGGTCGGGCACGGTCACCCCGGTCGGTGTGAGCACCGCTATGGGGTCGATCCGCAGGCCGCCGCCCTCCCGGACGACCTCGCCGCTGACATGCGTGGGCCCGCTCCGCAGGGCGTCGGCCAGCGCGTCCAGCGCCCCCGGGCACTGCGGCCGGTACTCGGAGGACAGCACGGCGCGGTTCCCCGCCGCGTCGCGCACCACCGCCTCCAGGCGCTGTTCGCCCGGGTCGTAGCCGATGTCCTCGACCTCGGACAGGGCGACCACCCGGACCCCCTCGGCCGCCACCCGGGGGCGGATCAGCCGGGGCGGCCTGCCCTCCCACGAGGCGGCGAGCGCGGCGAGGTCCTCGACGAGCAGCGGGGCGGGCAACCGGGTCCAAGAGCGGCCGACCGGTGTGACGGCGGTGGCGCCCAGCCGGCCCCTGGAGATCGTCAGCGTGCGGGCCGCGGTGCGCCGGACGCTCTCGCTGACGAGGCTGCCGGTCGCGAGCGCCCCGAGAGTGGTGGACAACAGCCGCCGTCCCACGAGGGCGTGGCCGGTGGCCGCGTCGTCCCACCGTTTGCGGAGGACCAGGACCGTCCCGGCGTCCGGGTGGGCGAGATGGACCTCGGCGACGAGGGACTCGGCGGTGCCCCGGACCCGGCAGCCGAGCGCGGTCAGCCGGACCCGGCGCAGGGGAGTGTCCGCGGCCTCGCCCGTGCCCAGCGCCCCGGGCACGCCCGAGGCCAGCCGCCGGGCGTGGACCTCGGTGAGCAGCGCGGCGACCAGCTCCGGCCGGTGGGCGGCGCCCCGCTCGGCGTACGCGGTGAGCTGATCGACGAGTTCGGCCAGCGCGGCGGCGGGCCAGTGCAGCGCGTCGGCGGCGAGCACGTCACGGGCTCGCGCCAGTGCCCCGGTCAGGACGGGGCCGGCCTGGGCGGCGCCCTCCAGGAGCAGTTCGTCGACCAGGGCGGCGGCGGCGTCCAGGCCGGTGAGCGCGGCGGGGGACGCGCCGGCCTCGGGTGGCGGACCGTCGTCCTCCGCCGCCGCACCCGCGGAACCGCCGCCGCCCACCCGTACGATGACGGAGGGCTCCGCCGCCCCCGCCGCGTCGGCGGCGCGGAAGGCCCAGACGGCGAGCGCGACGACCTCGGCGCGCAGCGCGGCGGAGGCGTCCGTGGTGGCGTAACCGATCTCGTCCGGGACCGGGAAACGGACCGTGCAGGACGGCAGTTCCACCCACGGCTCGGGGCGTTCCGGGGTCGGCCGGTGCACCACTGCGGAGTACCCCTGCCCCAGGACGCGGCGCGCGGCCGCGACCGGGCGCGCGCCCAGCGCATTCGCCAGTGTGTCGTCGTCGAGGGCGCCCGGGGACCAGTCCGCGGGCGCCGTCCCGGCAGGGGCTTCGGCCGCGCCGCGCCGGTACGCGAGGACGAGCGCGACGAGGTGGCGGCACACGCCCGTCGCGGCGCACCCGCAGGTCCCGTCGTCCAGTCCGGCGCCGGCGGGCAGCACGGTGGCCGTGCCGTCGGGGAAGACCGCGCGCACCGTCGCGTCGGTGTCGGTCGTCAACTCCGGCGCGAGGCCCGCGTCCAGGTCCTTCGCGGCGCGTTTGACGAGGCCCCGGTTGGTGAGCGCGGCCAGCGCCTCCGGGGTGAGGGCCAGCAGATCGGGCCTGCCGGTGGAGTGCGCGGCCGAGGGCGCGGTTCCCGCCGTCACCGTCCCAGCCTCTCCGCCACGAACTCCGCCAGCCGGCCCGGCGTCATCGCCCCGATGTGCGCGCCCGCCTCGGCGAGCCGCCCGGCCAGCTCCCGGTCGTAGTCCGGGTTCGCGTCCTCGTCGAGGGCCGCCAGCCCGAGCACGGTGGTGCCCTGTTCCACGAGCGCGCGCACGGTGCGGTGCAGCCGGTGGGCGTCGCCGCCCTCATAGAAGTCGGTGATCAGCGCGACGATCGTGCGGCGCGGGTTCTCCACGAGGTCCGCCGCGTAGGCCACGGCCCGCGCGATGTCCGTACCGCCGCCGAGCTGCACCCGCATCAGCAGCTCCACCGGGTCCGTCACATCGGCCGTCAGATCGACCACGTTGCTGTCGAACGCGACGAGGTGCGTCTTGAGGCCGGGCAGCCCCCACAGGCAGGCGGCCGTCACGGCGGAGTGGATCACCGAACCGGCCATCGAGCCCGACTGGTCGACGAGGAGGATCAACTGCCACCGCGTCACCTGCGGCCGCGTACGGGAGTGGAAGTGGGGCCGCTCGATGAGCAGGCGCCGCTCGTCGGGCCGGTAGTGCGCCAGGTTGGCCCGTACGGTCCGGTCGAAGTCGAAGTTCCGGGCGAGCGGGGTACGGCTGGGGCGGCGGGAACGGGTGCCGTGGAAGGCCCGCCGGACCTCGGGGCGCAACCGGGCCAGCAGTTGCGCGACGACCGATTCGACGATCCGCCGGGCCGCGCGCAGCACCTGCGGGTTCATCAGGTGCTTCGTCCGCAGCACGGCCCGCAGCAGCGTGGCACTCGGTTCGACCCGCTCCAGCACCTCCGGATCGGTGACGATCTCCTGGATGCCGTACCGCTCGACGGCATCCCGCTCCAGCCGCTCGACGGTCTCCTTGGGGAAGAGCCGGTGGATGTCGTCGAGCCAGTCCACGGCGGTCACCGGGGAAGGGCCGGTGCCGCCCGTGCGCGGGGCCGCCCCCGCGCGCCGCACGCCCCGCCGGGCCAGGTCCGGGTCACGTCCGTAGAGCCAGTTGAGCGCGGAGTCCTGGCCGGCCCGTCCGGGGCCGAGCGGACCCGTGTGCCGCTCGGCGGGTGAGCCGAGCACGAGACGCCACCGTTCCAGACCGGGGTCGGGTCCGGGCGCGCCGTCAGCGCCGGGTGCGGGGGTGAGGGGCCCGGTCACGACGGGGTTCCTCCGATTCCGTGGCGGTCGAGTCCGTAGCGGGCGAGCAGGCCGGTCACGCGGTCCTCCAGGGCTCCGGCGCGGGCGATGAGCAAGGGGTCTGCGGTCGTCCGCAACAGGGCGCGCGCCGAGCCCCGCAGGCCGCGCCGCGCCAGCAACTGCGCGGCGATCCGCTCCCGTTCACGCGGCGGGAAGAACGCGAAGGCCTGACGCAGGGCGGGCAGCCCGGCAAGGAACGCCGACTCGGGCAGTCCGCACAGCACGTCGTCCAGCACCCCGACCAACGAACCCGCCCCCTCCGGTACGGGGTGCGCCCCGTCACCGGTTCCGCCCTCCGACGCACCGCCCGCGTCCGTGCGCACCCCGGCCGTCACCTCGTCCCGCGCCACGGCGAAGAGACCGGCCAGCCAGTCGCCCAGGGCTTCCACCCCCGACAGGGCCACCCCCCGCACCGCGTCCGCCGTGCCGTCCGAGGCCCCGGCAGGATCCGCCAGGACGTGGTGCAGCCCGAACGCGGCGCCCCGCACGTCGAACGGCGCCCCGGCGTCCCGGCCGACGCGGCGGGCGACCGCGGCCGCCGCACTCCGGTCCAGCCCCGACACGCCCGGAGCGTGCCGCAGCGCGTCCCGGACCGCGACGACCGCGCGCAGGCGGGGCAGGTCCACCCCGCCGGGGCCCCGCGCGCCCTCCAGGAGCCACAGCAGCCGGTCCGTCGCCCCGCCGATCACGGCGGCGAGCAGAGGGTCACGGGCCACCCCGTACACCCGGTCGTGGCGCCAGAGGCCCAGCGCGGTCGACAGCACCTCGCCGAGCGGTCCCGGCTGGGCCAGCACGCCGACCCGGGCGCCCAGTTCGGACAGGAGGTGCGCGGAGAGGCCGCTCACCCCGCAGAGCACGGTGTCGAAGAGGGCGGCGGCCAGCGCACCGGCGTCCGTCTCCTCACTGGCCCGCTCCGCGAGCACCGCGGCCGCCGCCTCCGCCAGGGTCGCCCCGTACGCACCCGCCTCGACCAGGGCCGCGTCGCGGCCGTCCGCCGGGCGGGGCTCCCAACGCTCCGTGAACACCGGGTCGACGCCGTGGGCGGGCCCGGCCGTCCGTTCGTACCCGGGCACGCCCAGCACCCGCAGGCCGTGGAGCGCCCGGCTGCGCTCCAGGTCACCCGGGTCCGCGAGGTCGAGGCTCGGGGCGCGGGCCGGGTCGCCGGACAGGCCGAGCCGGTCCAGCTGGGCCGCCACGTCGTGGACGAGCGGCGGGGCCGGTGTGCCGGGGTGCAGCCGTCCGGTGCGCGCGCCACCGCAGGCCGCGAGGATCTCGACGACCACGGGGTGGGTGCCCGCGCGGAGCGCGCCCCGGACCGTCCACGGCAGCGGGCCGTCCAGGTCGTCGGTGATCAGGGCGCCCGCGAGGCCGTCCAGCACGTCGATCCGGGCGGTCCGGGGGTGGCCGCGCAGGGCGGTGAGCCCCTCGGTCAGGCTGCGGGCGGCGACGAGGTCCGCCGTCGACACCGGGACCTTCCGCGCCCGCAACCGCTCGACGACGGTCCGCAGCAGCCGGTCCGCCGCCTCCTGCGGGCCCCGCTCCCAGACCTCCTGGTAGAAGCCGGGGGACGGCATCCCCGACTCGTACCCCGCGAAGGCGTCCAGCCGGCGGAACGAGTACGGCACGAGGAAGCTCCCCGCGTCCGCGCCCGCCGGAGGCTCCGGCACCAGCGGCCAGCCGTCCGCGCCGAGTTCGAAGCCCGGTACCGCGCCGTGCTCCACGTCCGGCACTGCGTCGTGCTCCACGTCCCGTACCGCGCCGAGCTCCACGCCCGGCGCCGCCTCGCGCACCGCCTCCGGGCCGCCCGTCGAGACGAGCCTGCGGAGGGCCGGTTGATGGAAGCCGCCGGTCACCACCAGGACGGGGCCACCGTCCGCCGCGGCCACCGCCGCTCGCACCCACGACGCCATGTACGCCTCGCGCGCCCGGTCCCCGGCGTCCGCCTCCGCGTCCCCGCGGACCAGCGCGAAGTAGGCGTCGAGCCGTTCCGCGACGCCCTCGTCCGGCTCGACCTCGAAGAGGCGGTCCCACAGCGCGTCCGGGGAGTCCACCGAGAACTGCTCGCAGAGCCGCTCGGTCGCCCGCGCGTACCGGACCTCCGCGTCGGCGTACCGGTTGGTGCGCTCGGCGAACGCCGGGTGCCAGGCGGGCAGGTCGATGAAGCGGACCTCCGCTCCCGCCGCCCGGCCCGCACGCAGCGCCACCCACTCGGGGGAGTAGTCGCACAGTGGGGCCCAGGACGTCGCGGCGCGCCGCCCGTCGCGGTAGTGGCTGAACACCGCGACGGGCAGCTCGTGGCCGAGGAGGAGCTCGTCCAGACGGGGGTTCATCTCGGCCGGTCCCTCGACCAGGACGTGTGCCGGCCGGAGTTCCTCGATGGTGCGCTCGACGAGCCGGGCACAGGCGGGGGAGTGGTGGCGGACGCCCAGGAAGACGGCGGTCATCAGTCGTCCAGCAGATGGCGCGCGTCGTACAGGGCCTGCCACTGCGGGGTGCGGCGGCGTCCGGCCTGCTGTTCGAGGTAGCGGCGGAGCCGGGCCAGGTCCTCGGGGCTGTCCTTGGCCGCCGTGCCCGCGAGGCAGGCGACGACATCGGCCGCGTTGCCCGGCTCGCCGCGCAGGTACCAGCCGCGCACCCCGACCGCATGGGCGACCGAAACCGCCTCCGCCGTACTCATGACCGCCGTGGACCGGTCGCCGCCCCCACCGTGGCCGTCCTTGGCCCCGGCCCCGGCGCGCAGTTCACGGAAGGTGCCGACCAGGACCTCCAGCACGTCCCGGTCGGGCGGCGGCTGCACGCCCGAGCCGGTCAGCAGCCTGGCCACCTCGGCCTCCACCAGGTCCAGTTCGGTGTCGAGGTCGGGGATCGGGAAGACGGTCTCGAAGTTGAACCGGCGTTTGAGCGCTGCACTCATCTCGTTGACGCCCCGGTCCCGGGTGTTGGCGGTCGCGATGACGTTGAAACCCTGGCGGGCGAAGACCATGCCGTCGGCGCCGGGCAGCTCGGGGATCGCCACGACCCGTTCCGAGAGCAGGGACAGCAGCGAGTCCTGGACCTCCAGCGGGCAGCGGGTGATCTCCTCGAAGCGGACGAGCCGCCCCTCCGCCATGCCGCGCAGCATCGGCGCGGGCACGAGCGAACGCGTTGAGGGACCTTCGGCGACCAGCAGCGCGTAGTTCCACCCGTACTTGATCTGGTCCTCGGTGGTGGCGGCCCCGCCCTGCACGGTGAGCGTCGAGTCGCCGCTGACCGCGGCCGCGATCAGCTCGGACAGCAGGGACTTGGCCGTGCCCGGCTCCCCGACGAGCATCAGACCCCGGCTGGTCGCCAGCGTCACCAGCGCCCGGTCCACGAGCGACGGATTGCCGACGAACTTCCGGCTGATCCCCGCCTCCGGGTCGCCGACGACGAAGCGCCGCGCCGCGCGCAGGCTCAGCTCCCACCCCGGCGGCCGGGGATCGCGGTCCCCGGCCCGGAGCGCGGCCAGCTCGCCCGCGTACCGCACCTCGGCGGGCGGCCGCTGCACCGGCGCCCCCGCACCGGCCGCGCCCGGTCCGGCGGGGGCCTCGTCCCGTACGGTCATGACGCGGCGCCCTCGGTGAGCGCGGCGAGGTCGGCGAGCAGCTCGGAGGCCGTCACCGCGTCCAGCTCGCCGAACCGCAGGTCGTAGGTGCGGCTGCCCCAGTAGTCGGAGGGCCGGCTGTCGAGCCAGACGGTCTCCAGCACCTGTTCGGGGTACACGTCGACCATGCCGACCGCGATGCCCCCGCCGAGGGCGATCACCAGGTGGAGGTCGTCGCCCAGCGGCTTGGAGATCCAGCGTTCCACGCCGTTGTCCTCCGGGTTCCCGCGCTGCCAGCCGAACCGCTCCAGGCCGAGGACCTTGCCCGTGGGCACCTCGAACCCCTCGAAGCGCCCCAGGCGGTGGCCGGCGGCCTCCTCGTCGGTCAGCGCGAACACCGGGCGCCCGAGCTGCGGGAACGGCTGAAGGATCTCGTAGTCCGCGAACACCTCCGACCAGGCGGTCACCGCCTCGCCCAGATGCAACGGGTGCGCCAGCCGCACCGCCGCCCCGGCGGGCAGGTCGAAGGCGTCGTCCTCCCTGTCGGCGAACGTCCGGTCCTCCGCCACCCGGAATGCCGTGGTCACCCCGTCGGCGTCGCTCAGCCACACCAGCCGGCGCACCAGGTGCCACATCAGCGGGTGGCCCACGAACAGCTCGGTGAACTCCCGGGCCGTCCAGGAACGGCCCGCCACCATGGCGGCCTCCAGCCGGCGGACCTGGTCGGAGGCGAGCGTCCGGACCTCCTTCTTCAGGGCCATGAAGCGCTTGCGTTCGGCCGGTGCCAGCTCCGGGTCGTCCTTCGCCCCGGGCTTCGGCAGGTCCTTGCGCTGCTTGCCGTCGCTGTCCCGGACGTAGGGCCGCAGCTGCTCGTCGAAGCCCACCGTGAACGTCCGGCCGCCGTAGTCGACGACCGTGGAGCCGTCCGCGTCCAGGCCGAGGTCCGGCACCAGCCGGTCCGAGAGCTGGTCGCCCGTCAGCCCGAGACCCGCCGCCACCTCGGCGATCTTCTCGGTGGCCCGCACCTTCAGGGCCTTGAACTTCACCCGCTGGGAGATCCCGTGCAGATGGAGCAGCGCCGAGTCGGTGCCGATCACCGCGAGCACCTCCAGGCCCTCCACGGCCCGGTGATGGGCGCTCTCGCCGGGCCAGGCCCGGATCACCGGCGTCAGCCGGCGCACCGTCCCGTCGTCGCCCAGCACCCCCAGCGCGTGCAGCGCCCACGCCTCCTTGGCGGGCATGAGTGCCTGGCGCCACTGCTCGAAGAGCGCCCAGGCGAACTCGGCGGCCGAGGCCGGGTCCACCGTCCCTACCACGTCGGCGAGGCCCGGATACGGCTCGCCCGGCTTGGACAGGGCCAGCATGGTCATGAGGTGGCGGACCGACTCCTCGGGCAGCGCCCCGCCCGAGGCGACCGCGACCTGCGGCAGCAGCGCGGGGTTCGCCCAGCCCGGCAGCTCCGGCATGGTGGCGGGCAGCGCCCGCTCCAGCGGGTCGGCGGCCAGCAGCCCGGCCACCGCCTCCGCAGCCTTCTCGCCGTACCCCTCGGCGGCCTCGCGCACCACCGCGTCGCCGTGCAGCGTGGCGATCAGGAGCAGCGCCTGTTCGGCGGCCCGCCGCGCGTTACCGGCCTTGCCGACGGCGCCGGGCACCAGCAGCGGCGCGGCCCGTACCCCGTGCCGCTCGAACCAGGAACGGGTCACCGAGGCAGTGGACTTGAGCCGCACCGCCCAGTCGGCCATGTGTACGGCGATCCGGGCGTCGACGAAGGGGAGCAGCAGCGGGGCGAGCGCGCTGGGCTGGCGCGGTACGGCGCGCAGCAGCAGGGGCAGGGCGGCGAGACCGAAGCGGGCGGCCACCGGCTTCAGCGTGTCCGCGCCGTCCCACAGATCGGTGGGGTCCCAGATGTCGAGCAGGGGCGCTACCCGCTCCTCGGGCCCGTGGACGTAGATCCAGGCCGGCCGCAGGTCCGACGCGTCGAGGCCGTAGCGGAGCGACGCGAGCGTCTGCTCCCAGTCCTCCACCGGCTCCCGCCGGGTGTACCAGCTGCTGCGGGCCGCCCACTGCTCGCGCTCCCCGTCCTGCCACTCCACGGCCTGCTCGCTCTCCGCCGTGAGGCCGGCGACGACGACGGGCCGGGTCCTGGTCCGCTCCCTGGTCCACGGCGGGGCCGTCAGCACGGCCGGAAGGGCGTCGGCCGGAGCGTCCGCGACACGGTCCGCCGGCGTCAGCAGGGCTTCGACGATCTCCGCCAGGTCGGCGTCCAGCGTCGGCAGCACTGCCTCCGCGAGAGCGCGGTGCCCGGCGACGTGCGCGTGGAGCAGTCCGGATGCAGAGGTCGCCGGGAGCCCAGCCCGGTCGCGGGCGTCCGCGGCGAGCAGCCGCAGCGCCCGGGCCGGGTAGCGGCGCATCGCCTCCAGGAGGGGCGGGCGGATCTGCTTGTCGTCCGCCTGGGCCAGCAGCGCGCGGAACGCCGCGTCCGTGGGGAACTCGACGAACACATCGGCGAGCTGCCGCCTCGTCTCCGCGTAGAAGTACCCCTTCTCCAGCTCCTTGGCGAGCATCGGGACGACGGCTGTCCCGATGCCCTCGGCGGCCGTGGCGATCGCGCTCATGGTCCGGTCAAAACCGGCGGCCTTCGTGAACAGGGCGGCCTGCTCGGGCGAACCGAGCGAGCAGAAGACCAGGGAGAGGAGGCCGGAGTCGGCCGAACCCGTCGTCCGCGGGTCGGTGCACAGCTCCGCGACCCAGTCGGTCTCGCTCGGTGCCAGATAGGCCGCGACGACCTTCCGATGGGTGTCGGTGCGGCAGGCGGAAAGCGCCTCGACCGTGGCCCGGTACGTCTCCTCGTCCGCGGCGGCGAGCAGGGCCCGCACCCGGTCGGCGGCGACCCTGCCGTAGGAGGAGTACGGTTGCGTCTCCCCGTCCGGGGGCCATGCCTCCAGCCACGCGTCGTAACGCTGGGAACCGCTCTGCTTGTAGTGCGGCCGGGTCATGAACAGCTCCACCGTGGCCAGGGCCGCGAAGGGCAGCCCGTGCAGCCGCACCCAGCTGTCCGCCCAGGCGTTCCCGGGCGGCGCGTGCATTCCCGTCATCTGCGCCACGGCCGCCACACCGGCCGGTGAGGGATCCCCGTCCAGATGCCGCCGTACCTCGGCGACGAGGGCGACGTCGCTGCGCGGCGCGTCCAGGAACTCCTTTATCCACGCCTGCTCCTCGGCGGTCCGCTGCGCGACCGCGTCCAGCAGCTTCTCGTCCGCCCGGGCGGGCGTCCGCGCGATGCCCCCGCGCCGGGGATGGACCAGGCGCCGCCACTTGTCCGGCAGGACGAAGGTGTCCTCGTCGATCCCGGTCTCCCCGAACCGGGACGCAGCGTCCTCGGCAGACTCCACGGCACCCACAGGGACCGCCCCCATTCCTACCCCTTGAACCCGTATGTCACGGGCTTCTCGATCAGTGGTTCCACAGTAGAACCGACCACTGACAACGCAGGGTGACCGGGGTGGGGGAGGGCGGGACCGGCGGCCCGGTCAGGGCGCGGAGACGGCTCGGGGTCCGTACGCCTGGGTCCACGACGGCGTCACGCCGGTCACCTGGCAGACCATCAGGAACAGCGGGATCGGCGGAGTGTACGGCGTACGGCTGTCGGGCTGGTGGATCAGCCGGGGCCGCACCGCGGGTACGCACGTTCCGCGCGCGTACGCGACCTGCTCGGGCCAGTCCAGATCGAGGTCGGAGCCGGCCGGGACGATCCACCACCAGCGCTCGGCGTCCGCGAAGACGCAGCCGGTGCGCGGCAGATGGGACATCAGGCGGAAGCCGTGGCGTGCGGGCACCCCGACCGCGTCGCAGCCCAGGCTCGCCGAGAGCGTCGTGGGCAGCGGCAGCTGGACCCGGCCGGAACCGGGGGAGCCGACCGGCTCGCGGGAGCGGCGGTGTCCCAGGAAGTGGTTCATGGCGTTCTTCAGCATGAGTGCTCCGAGCCGTGCGGCAGTTCTGCCCAGACGATGCGGCCCGAGCGGTCCCCGGCGTCGTGCGATCCCCAGGCGCCGGCCAGTGAGTCGACGAGCAGCAGGCCGCGTCCGTGCTCGTCGTCGGAGCCTCTGCCCAACTGCGGCCCTCCGGGCCGGCGCCCCTGGTCCTGCACGGATATGCGCAGCCGGCCGTCCAGGCGCCGCAGTTCGCAGAGCACCCGTGAGCTCGCCGTGTGCACAACCGCGTTGGTCACCAGCTCGGACACGATCAGGACCGCCGCGTCGCGCTCGTCGCCGCTCGTGCGCCACTCGCCGAGCCGGGCCTTCGTCAGGCGCCGGGCGGCGGCGACCGATTCGGGGTGCGCGGGCAGCGCGAAGCAGTACCGGAGCGCTTCGGCCCCCGGGCTGAGAGCCATGAGCCGGGGGATGAGCGCACTGCCAGGTGCCACGACCGAATCCTCACAGTGGGGGCTGCGTCACGCTTCGCGATCTTCGAAAAGACCACGGGCACGACAGGTCAACTGATTCGGATACCAACTCTCCCCCTGTCGCGCACACTTGGCAAGAGGCACTCTGAAAATTCCAGAGTGGCTGTGTCTTTGGCGGCAGGCACATGGCACACTGCACCCAATACAGCGCATGGGGAGGTCTGAAGTGAGCGAACCGCGGTCCGCCCCGACCGTGGGCCAGGTTGTTCTCGGCAAGCGCCTGCAGGACCTGCGGGAGCGTGCCGACCTGAGCCGGGACCAGGCCGCCAAGGTGCTGCGCGTGACCGCGGCGACGGTCCGCAGGATGGAGACGGCCGAGGTCGCTCTCAAGATCCCCTATGTCCAGGCGCTGCTGAAGGCCTACGGGATCTCCGACGAGGAGAACGACGCGTTCGTCGAGCTCGCGGAGGAGGCCAACAGGCCGGGCTGGTGGCAGCGGTTCCACGACGTGCTGCCGGACTGGTTCAGCATGTACGTCAGCCTGGAGGGGGCCGCGAGCCTCCTGCGCATGTACGAGCCGCACTTCGTCCCCGGACTGCTCCAGACCGAGGACTACGCGCGGACCGTGATGCGCACCGGAGCCATCGGCCAGACCCGGCCGGAGGACATCGAGCGCCATGTGGCGCTGCGGATGGAACGGCAGTCCCTGCTGACCAGGCCGGACGCCCCACGCCTGTGGGTGGTGATGGACGAAACCGTTCTGCGCCGTCCGGTGGGCAGTGACGAGATCATGCGCGCCCAGGTGGACAAGCTCCTGGAAGCGACCACGATGCCCAACGTGACTCTGCAGATCGCGGAGTTCTCCACCGGCCACCACCCGGGGACGTACGGGCCGTTCGTGCTCTTCCGGTTCGCCGTCCCCGAACTGCCCGACATGGTCTACAGCGAGTACCTGACCGGGGCCGTCTACTTCGACGCTCGACCGGAGGTGGCCTCCTACCTCGAGGTCATGGACCGCATGGCGGCCCAGGCCGCGACTGCACAACGCACGAAGGAACTCCTCCGGGACTTCCGCAAGGAGCTGTGATGACACCCATATACAACGGCATGCCGGCCACTGACCTCGGCTCCGAGGGCTGGTACAAGCCCTGGAGCGGTGGCAACGGCGGCAACTGCGTCGAGGCCATGAAACTGGCCGACGGGAGAATCGCCATGCGCCAGTCCGCGGACCCCGACGGCCCCGCCCTCATCTACACCCACCACGAGATCGCCGCCTTCATCCAGGGCGCCAAGGCCGGCCAGGCAGACTTCCTGCTGACCTGACCCGGACAAAAGGCCCTCCGTCGGGCGAGGGCGTCCCCGCAGGCCACAATGGACGCATGTCCCGACGCACCTCCCGCTCCCGGCGCCCGTCCGCCGCGAGCTCTCGCACCACCCCAGCCCCCGAGATCAGCGCGGTTTCGCCGTGCCCCTGCGGGCTGCCCGCCGCCTACGCCGAGTGCTGCGGCCGGCTGCACGCGGGGGCTCCGGCGCCGACGTGCGAGGCGCTGATGCGGTCGCGGTACGCCGCCTTCGTCGTCCGGGACGCCGGGTATCTGCTGCGCACCTGGCACCCGGACCACCGCCCCGACGTGCTCGACCTCGACCCCGGGCAGCGCTGGCAGGGCCTGGAGGTCCTGGAGACCACGGAGGGCAGCGCCTTCCACACCACCGGCACGGTCACCTTCCGCGCCCACTGCACGGCGGGCGGGCGCGCCGGTTCCCTGCACGAGAAGAGCCGCTTCGTCCGGTACGAGGGCGCCTGGGTCTACGAGACCGCGGTCTTCACCGACTGACAGCCTGATCGCGTACGGCCTCAGACCGGCGCGCCCGCCGGGGCCACCGGAGCCAGCTCCTGCGTCAGGTCCTCCGCCAGCAGCCGCTTCGCGATCACGTCGACCGCCGCGCGCAGCCGGGCGTCGTCCGGGCGCTCGCCGTCCTCACCCAGCTGTTCGTTGAGCCAGCGCGCCCAGGCGTCGTTGATGGTCCGGGCCTCGCGGCTGCCGGCGGCGGTGTGCGCGAAGAGGTGGCCGTCGCCGGTGAGGAAGCCCTCCTCGATCATGCGGTCGAAGACCGGGACCAGGACCTCCGGCGGGATCCGGTGCCGGGCCGCGATCAGCCGGAGCCCGGCGTGGCCGACCATCCGCGTGAACAGCTCGACCTGCATCACCGCCCAGGCGCCCGCCATGTCCAGCCTGGTGTCCGACTCGGCGACGATGCGCCGTGCCGTCTCCGGCTCCACCCGACGCAGCACCTTGGCCACCGAGAACTCCAGCAGCCGCGCCGAGTCCTGCGTGTTCGGCGAGGCGAAGCCCTCACCCATGTCCGTCGAGCCCGCCCGTACGGTGTCCCGCAGCTTCACCTGCTTGAGGAACAGCGCGACGACGAACCCGAGCAGCGCCACGGGCACCGTCCACAGGAACACCGTGTGCAGGGTGTCGGCGTAGGCCTGGGCCAGCGGCTCCGACTGGGCGGCGGGCAGGGCGTGCAGTCCCTCCGGGCTCTGGGACGCCTTCGCCAGCACGGCGGGGTCGCCGCCCGCCCGCGCGGCCTCGGTGATCCCGTCCTTGAGGTGTGGCCCGAGCGCGTTCGCGTAGATCGTGCCGAACACGGCGGTGCCGAAGGAGCTGCCGAGCGTACGGAAGAAGGTGACGCCCGAGGTCGCCGTGCCCAGGTCCGCGTAGTCGACGGTGTTCTGCACGGCGATCGTCAGGACCTGCATGGAGAGCCCGATGCCGATGCCGAGTACCAGCATGTACAGCGACTCCAGCCAGACCCCGCTGTCCGGGCCCATCCGGGAGAGCAGGAACAGACCGGCCGCCATGACCAGCGAGCCGATGATCGGGAAGATCCGGTAGCGGCCGGTCTTGCTGACCACGTTGCCGCTGAAGATGGACGCGGCGAGCAGACCGACGACCATCGGCAGCGTCCGTACACCCGACTGGGTCGCCGAGTCGCCGTCCACGTACTGGAGGTACGTCGGCAGGAAGATCATCGCGCCGAGCATCGCGAACCCGACGATGAAGCTGAGGATCGAGCAGACCGTGAAGACCGGGTTGCCGAAGAGCCGCATCGGCAGCATCGGTTCCTTCGCCCGGTACTCGACCAGGCAGAACAGCGCGAGCGCCGCGAGCCCGAGGACGAAAAGGCCGATGATGACGCCGGAGCCCCAGGCGTACTCGTTGCCGCCCCAGCTGGTGGCCAGGATCAGGGAGCTGGCCCCGACGGTGACCATCGCGATGCCCAGGTAGTCGATGACCGGCCGCCCGGCCGCCTTGACGGACGGGATCGTACGGGCCGCCGCGATGACCACCACGATCGCGATCGGCACATTGACGTAGAACGCCCAGCGCCACGTCAGATGGTCGGTGAACAGCCCGCCGAGCAGCGGACCGATCACCGTCGACACGCCGAAGACGGCACCGATCGCGCCCTGGTACTTGCCCCGGTCGCGCAGCGGGATGACATCGGCGATCAGCGCCATCGAGGTGACCATCAGACCACCGGCGCCGATGCCCTGGAGGCCGCGCCACACGATCAGCAGCGTCATGTTCGTCGCGAGCCCGCAGAGGAACGAACCGGTGATGAAGATGACCGCGGACAGCTGGAAGACGATCTTCCGCCCGAACAGGTCGCCGAACTTGCCGACCAGGACCGTCGCCACGGTCTCCGCGAGGAGATAGGCGGTGACCACCCACGACATATGGGCGGCGCCCCCGAGGTCCGAGACGATCGTCGGCAGCGCGGTGCCGACGATCGTCTGGTCCAGGGCGGCCAGCAGGATGCCCAGCACGATCGTGGCGAAGACGATGTTGCGGCGGCGGGGATCGAGCACGGGCGGCGCTGCGGCACTCTGCGCGGCGGGGGCGGTCTCGCTGGCAGTGGTCACCTTTGCACCCTCACATCGCGTCGTGTCACCCGCATGCGGGGAACGCCCGGACGTGTCAGCCCAGCAGGTCCCGAAGCGACGCCGTCATGCGGGTGGCGAAAGCCTCTCGTACGGGGGCGGCTACCCGGTCCAGCGAGAGATACGGGTTCAGATCCTCCAGTTCTACGAGGAGCAGCTCACCGTCCGCCGTCCGGCAGGCGTCCACCCGCTGGATGCCGTGGTCCAGCGTGTTCCACTCCACGAACGACCGGGCGAACGCCAGGTCCGCCGCGCTCGCCTCGTACGGCTCCAGCACCCACCGCCGCTCCGGATCCGGGGCGTGCAGCGCGTACTGGAAGTCGTGGTCGACGTAATAGAAGGACACCTCGTAGCGGAAGTCGATCCGGGGCTGGACGAGCAGGGTGCCGTCCGTCCCGGGATCGAGCTCCGGCGTCGTCACGAAGCGCAGGCCCACCGAGTCCGCGCCCAGCTTCGGCTTGACGACGTAGCCCCCGGCGTGCGGCAGCAGCCCGAGGTCCGCTGCCCGGTCCACGGTGGGTATGACCGGGTGTCCGGCCCGGCTCAGGTCCACCAGGTACTGCTTGCCCGCCATGTCCCCGCGGCCGGTCAGCGGGTTGTACACCCGGGTGCCCTGCTCCAGGGCCCGGGCGCGGAACGCGTCGTACGCCTCCTGGTAGTGCAGGACCGGACCGCTGTTGCGTACGACGACGGCGTCGAAGCCGTCGAGCAGGGCGGCGGCGTCGCGCGGGTGGCAGAGCGCGAGGTCGAAGTCCTCGCGCAGCCGTGCCGTCAGGTGGATGTCCTCGTCGCAGTAGCGCCGGCCGCGAGCCTCGTACGCGAGGTCGGTGACGAAGAGGACGGACGGGCGCGCGGGCATGGCGTTTCCCCCGGGTGCGGCGGTGGTACGGACCCGCTCATCCTCGCTCGTTCGGTCCCGCACCCGCCCGCCGCCCCTGTCCTCAGCGGATGTGCCGCCCCGAGATCGCCCGCGCGATGACCAGGCGCTGGATCTCGCTGGTCCCCTCGAAGATCGTGTAGATCTTCGCGTCCCGGTACATCCGCTCCACCGGGTGCTCCCGGCTGTATCCGGCGCCGCCCAGGATCTGGACGGCCTTCTCCGTCGCCGCCACCGCGAGTTCGCCCGCGCGGAGCTTGGACATGGAGCCCTGTCCGGCGTCGAAGGTGCGGTCGTTGCGGGCCATCCACGCGGCCTGCCAGATCAGCAGCCGTACGGCCTCGATCTCGGTACGGATGTCGGCCAGGGCGAACGCGATCGACTGGTTCTCGATGATCGGCCGCCCGAACGCCTCGCGCTCCCCGGCGTACTCCAGCGCGTACTCGTACGCCGCCCGCGCGATGCCCAGCGCCTGGGCGCCGACCGTGGGGCGGCTGACCTCGAAGGTGGCCATCGCGGCCTGCCCCTTGGCGGTGCCGCCCTCGCGGGCGCGGGCGAGGCGGGCGTCCAGCTTCTCCTTGCCGCCGAGCAGGCAGTGCCCCGGCACCCGTACGTCGTCGAGGAAGACGTCCGCCGTGTGGGAGGCGCGCAGGCCGAGCTTCTTGATGGTGCGGCTCGCCGCCAGGCCCTTGGTGCCGGGCGGCACGATGAACGCGGCCTGTCCGCGCGCCCCGAGCGCGGGGTCGACCGAGGCGACGACGACATGGACCTCGGCGATCCCGCCGTTGGTGATCCACGCCTTCTGGCCCGAGATCACCCACTCGTCCTTCGCCTCGTCGTAGCGGGCCTTCGTGGTCATCGCGGAGACGTCGGAGCCGGCCTGCGGTTCGGACACGCAGAACGCCGCGACCTTCGGGTCGTCCTCGTCGCCGTAGCACTGGGGCACCCACTCGGCGAGCTGGTCCGGGGTGCCGGAGGCGAAGATCCCGGCGACGGCGAGCGAGGTGCCGAACAGGGCCATGCCGATGCCGGCGTCGCCCCAGAACAGCTCCTCGTTGGCTATCTGGAGGGAGAGCCCCGACGGGTCGCCGTACATGTCGGCCAGTGACTCGAACCCGTAGAGGCCGATCCGGGCGGCCTCCTGGATGACCGGCCAGGGCGTCTCCTCGCGGGCGTCCCACTCGGCCGCCGCCGGGCGCACCACCTGGGCGGCGAAGCCGTGCACCCAGTTGCGCAGGTCCTGCTGCTCCTCGGTGAGTGCGAGGGAGAAGTAGCTCACCGGCTCACGCCTTCGGGATGTCGAAGTAGCGCGTGAGGCCCGAGGCCAGGCCGACGTCACCGGCCACCTTCAGCTTGCGCATCATGAACATCGTGATCGGGTTGCTGTTGCCGGAGACCAGCTTCAGGAACTCCGCGTCCGCCATGATCAGCGTCGTACGCGGCTCGGCGTCCGAGCGGCCCTCGCTGACGGTGCAGGTGCCGTCCGCGATCGAGGTCTCGTAGACCACCTCCGTGTCACCGGTGATCTTCCAGCGGATCAGCGCGGTGAGCGCCCCCGCCGCCTCCGGGCGGAACTGCTGCTTCATCCGGCCGAAGACCTCGCCGAGCACCCGGGCGCGCAGCTCGCCGTGCATGACCTCGCCGAGCTGCTTGGCGGACAGGCCCTTCACGATCCGCGCGAACTCCTCGGGGGAGACGGCCGCGAAGTCGAGGGCGGCCAGTTCGTCGGTGACATTGCCGCTGCTGTTGTCGGCCACGCCAGTTCCTTACTCTGAAGTAAACTTACTTTTGAGTAAGGTAAGGGGGCGGCGGTCTCTTCGCAAGGTGCGCGAGTGGGCCGTTCCGCGGGGTCACCAGGCGGAACCGGCGCGCACCACAAGGCGGGGGTGGTGGGCGGCGAGCACCTTGTTGGCACGGGCCAGCTCCGACAGGGCCTGCTCGCGGTCGGCCTGGTCCTCGATGCCCAGCCGGGGCCCGCGGAACCTGCGGACCTCGCGCGCGGCGCAGTCGGCGTCGAACTCGGCCCGGAGGATGTGCGCGGGGGTGCAGGCGCCGATGAGCGCGGCGATGCGGTCCGGGATGGGGACGGGGACGAGCAGGTGTGAGGCGGTCATGAGGGGTTCCCTCTCGATGGTGGCCAGGAGGTCGGGCGTCGGACCGCCGGGTGGGCGGACCGACTCCACTCCATATAACGAGACGCAGTTCCTGGTTTCTCGTTGAGTACGTCTCCGTGTGGCAACCGTTTGGGAATGACCGGCTATTTCCCCTTACCAGCAAGTAGGTTGACTTCGCGTGAAGTGCTCGTCGGGCTGAGGACGCGTCGCGCTGTTCAGATGGGTGTGTCGTTGCTGCGGGCGCGCAGCTGCATGGCGCGGAGCACGGTCTCCGTCGAGAACCGCGCCTCCGGATCGACCAGTTGATCGCCGAAGATCGATTCCAGATTGCGCATCCGGTAGCGGACGGTCTGGGGGTGTACGTCGAGCAGCTCGCCCATCTGGGCCGCCGTGCCACGGGTGTCGAGCCAGATCCGCAGTGTTTCGACGAGCCGTTCGCGCCGGTTGGCGCTGATGTTGGCCATCGGCGCGAGTTCGCGGCGCGCGAGCTGGTCGAGGAGGACCGGATCGGAGAGCAGCCACAGGGTGATGAGGTGGTCCTCGCAGAGAATGGCCGGCGCGTCGTCGATGACGCCGGCGTCCACGAGTTCCAGCACCCGCCGGGCCCAGCGGAAGGAGTCCGACGCCAGGGACGCGGGCACGGTGAGGCCGATGGCGGCGCGGACCCCCGGGAGCGCGTGCTCCAGCATGCGTCTTCGCATGTCGTCGAAGGGGCCCGGGATCAGTAAGTGCGGCTGAGGATCGGTGAAGTCGACGAGTACGTCACGGTCGATCGCCAGCCGGTCCAGATCGGGGGACGGGCGCACGGCTACGAGCGTCACCTCGTCCGGCAGTGTCCAGCCTGTCTGCTCGCACAGCTCGGCGATGGCCACGCGCGGCACCGGCCGTCCCGCCAGGATCAGGTGCAGCAGCCTGCGCCGCAAGGTGTCCGTGTGGTCGTCGGAGGCGGACCTCACCTCCAAGTAGCCCTCGCGCGACAGGGCTTCCAGCTCGTCCACGTATGAGAACAGCGCGTCCGCGAACGTCAGCATCATGGTGGGGGAGAGGTTGTAGCGCCTGCCGATCTTCTTCGCCCGGCGCAGTGCGACGCGGGCGCCCAGCCGGTACGCCCCCTGCAACTGGTCCAGGCCGCGCCCCTCGTACGCCTCGAACCGGCCGAACCTGCGGCACATCTCGTCGCGCAGCGCGGAGGGCGCGGCCGGCTCGGCCACCTGGTCCACGAACACGGAGATGCTCTGCTCGACGCCGACCCGGATGCCCTGGCCGTACGGGCCGTCGAGGAGTCGCGCGTACTCGGGGTAGGCGCGGGTCACCTCAAGGCCGATCTCCTTGATGAGGCTGGGCAGTTCGGGCCGCACGATCGTGGCGAACTCCTGAGGCAGCGGTCCCAGCGGCTCTCCCAGCTCCGAGGGTTGCGCAACTCCCGGCATACCTTGACCCCTTCTTGCTCTTCGGCGCCCGATGGGGGGTGACGGACGGGAGAGCGCTCCCACCCGTCCTCAGGTGCGTACCGACATCGGCTGCCGAAGATAGTCCACGTATGTGGCCCTGAACACAGGCAGGACAAGACGAAATGTACGGGACACGTATCGGCTGGTTTCGGCCACCTGTCCGATGGACCTCCGCACTCGGGGCCGGCTTGCGGATCACTCGTGCGGTGTTGATACCGGGGTCCGGATTCCGGTAATGCGACGGTGGCTCCGGCGCGTGCTCCCGGCCTTCTGAACAATGTCACTCTCGCTATTCGCGGTTAATTTCACTGGGCCGGCGGAGGGAGGTCAAGGGGGTGGCGTTGGTGCCGGGTGAGCGGGGCGGCGTGGCGGGGGAGGTCGCACGGCAGGGCTGTGACGTGGGGCGTTGGTTCGAGCTGGGGGCGGTTCCGTCATCGGGTGAGCACGAGCTGGTGCGTCGGCTCCGGGGGAACTGCTCACTTATCGATAAAAAATCTGCGGGCCGTACTCGCCCCGTAAGCAATTTCTGAGAGAGGGCGATGATTGTGGAGATTCTTTGTTCCAGCGTGTTGCGGAGCGACATTACTCGCCCGTAGCGTCATCGTCGAACGCAAGAGGTCGAGCAGTCGGTCAGGTCGGACTGCCACATTCCTGTCTCGTGACCCCCCACTCCGGGAGCGCCGCTTACCCGGCCGGAAGTGGCCCCCCGGTGTAGGTCACACACCCTCGAAGGGAACCGGATTCCGTGAACACCCTTGCACGTAGAGCCGCCATCATCGTCACCGCCGCCGGCGCCGCCCTCGGCATGGCGGTCACCACAGCTTCCGCCGGCACCACGTCCACGTGGTCGGCGACCCCGTCCGGGGCGTACACCGCCCACGCGGATGGCCCCACGCTGGACGTCCCGTTCGCGAACCTCGTCTGTGACTCCTCCGACGTGACGTCGGGCAACGTCGCCGCGAGCAGCTCCACGGGTGCCAACATGGCCACCATCGCCAACATCACCTTCACCAACTGCTCCGTCGGCGGCCTCGACTTCGACGTCACGATGACCGCGACGCCGTGGAAGATCAACGTCACCGGCGTGGACCCCTCGCACTCCAACCGGGTCAAGGGCAACGTCACCAACATCTCCGCCCACATCGAGGGCTTCGCCTGCACCGCCGACTTCACCGGAAAGGTGTACGGCTACTACGACAACAGCGCCGGCAACCTGGTCATCGACGGGTCGGGCACCGAGCTGGTCGCGTCCAACGCGGACTGCCTCGGCCTGGTCAACGACGACGACGTGGCGTCCTTCAACGCCTCGTACCACGTCAACGTCACCTCGACCGGCACGTCGCCGGTGATCAGCACGCCGTAAGGCCGCTGGAGCAACACGGGTACGGGTCGGCCGCGGAGCCTCTTCGCGGCCGGCCCGGCCTTCTCGTTATGGGCGCCGCGCGAGGCGCCCCGACCCGTAAGGATGTGTGTTCGTGAAACGTCGTACGCGAAGATCCGCCGTCGTCGCGGTCGCCATCGCCGCGGCTCTCGGTTCCGCGGTCTCCCCGGCCTCGGCCGGGACCGCCTCCGTGGAGACGCTGACGCCGCCGGGGCCCTACACGGCCCATGCCATCGATCCGACCCTGCAGATGATGGGCCCGCTGACATGCGACTCCTCCAGCGTGAGCGGGTCGCTCTACACCGGTGCCGTCGTCGCCGACGTCACCCTCGCCTCGTTCACCAACTGCGCACTCATCGGCATGAGCCTCGATCTGACGGTCACGGCGGCCCCCTGGCAGGTCACGGGTATCGGGCCCAGCACCTCGAACCCGAATGTCTACGAGGTCCTCGTCCAGGGCGTCGCGATCCACGTCGTGGGCTTGGGCTGTTCCGTCGACCTCGCAGGCTCCCTTCACGGGCACTTCGACACCACCACTGACGACCTCGTCATCGACGACGACCTGATCGCGGTTGACGCCGCCTGCCTCGGCCTCGTCAATGACGACGACCTGGTCCACTACAACGCCACGTACCACGTCAACGGCTAGGCACAACCCCGGTAGGAAACACCGCTCGCACCCCGTGGAGGACAGGCCAGATATGCACACCCAGATACCTGCGACCCGTGCGGGGCGTTCCGTGAAGGTCGCCTCCGTCGCCGGGCTGGCCCTGCTCGCCGGGCTGCTGTCCGGCGGAGGCTCGGCCGCCGACGAGAACGCCGGGCCTGCCGGCCTCGCCGCTGCCTGCGGGACCGAGGACCGGGCCGAGGCGGCCGTGGCCGCCACCGTGGCCCTGTCGGTGGACGTCCCGGAGACCGGTGAGGTGCATCGTCCGGTGCAGCCGGGACCCGTGTCGTTCGCCCTCACGCTCTCGCGCGCTGATCTCGCCGCGCTGCTGCCGGAGGGTGCCGAGGCCGTCGTGAGCCGGGCCGCGCTGAGGGTGAAGGTCGCCCAGAACGGCGAGTCGGCCGAGGTTCCGTGGCAGCTCAACGCGCCGAGTACGCCCCTTCCCGTCGACGGCGACGTGGCGCTCGTCCACACCGGCGAGGTCCCCTACGTGACGTTCGGGTCCGCGGGTGATGTCGACTTCTCGGTGGGTGAGTTCACGGTCGAACTGCGGTCCGCCACGGCGGCGCCCGAGGCGAGCGCACCCGCTTTGGCCACGGTGACATGCCGGTTCGAGGAGGGTGAGAGCGGACATCTCGCGACCACGCACGTGACCGACGTCAACGAGGACGAGCCGTCCGGGAGCCCCGTGACCCCCGCCACCCCGGCGGGCGGTACAGCCAGAGCGGAGGACGAGGACATCACGGTGGAACCGCTGGCTGCCGAGGACGAGGACCCCGACTACTGTCCCGTCGACCCGCCGGTGGGGGAAATGGACGCGAGTGAGGCACCGCAACTACCACCGGGCGACCCCGCGAGAGTCCTGGAGAACCCCAAGGCGCCACCCAGTTGCGCCAACGCGGCAGGCCTGGCCAACGTGTGGAAGCTGAACGGGGCCATGATCATCAACGATCCGGCTGATCCGGCGCTGATCAGTGTGATCACAGCGAAAAGAACGGTCATCCGACCGACCCAGGCGCCGGGCGGATACTATTTCCGGATCGATTCGCTCGCGAACCTGAAGCTTCCGGACGCCGATTCCACCTTTCTCACCTTCGGCTTCCAGCCGGTGACAGCGAAGGTCTCGTTCGAGAACGGTCCCATGACCATCTCGACGGGCACATCCGGATCCGGCCCGGACAAGATCGTGTTCTCCACGGCTTACTTTCAGCAGTCCTTGCGCCTCCACGACGTCAAGGTCAACGGCACGCCACTCGACGTAGGTGGCAACTGCCGGACGGCGAAACCGTTCAAGGTGGTGCTGAATGGTGGCGACGCGTACAAGAACGTCGGCGTGGGCGGACTCTTGGAGGGTGAGGTCGACATCCCGCCCTTCACTGGCTGCGGCACGGGCGGTGAGGACCTGAATCCGCTCTTCACCGCCTCCCTCTCGGGGCCCGGGAACCGGATCTTCATGAATCAGGCTTCCACCTGCGTTCCGAGCAACCCCACCCGCTCGTACTGCCCGCCCCCGCCGGCGGTCCTTCCCGGAACGAAGCCCGCCACATAGTCCGTCCGGCACACCGAAGGGGCCGCCTCCGTGAGGAGGCGGCCCCTTCAGCCTTCACGTGCGGGAGTGGCTACCGCACCGCCGAGTGCCAGTACTGCGCCAGCAGCTTGCCCGCGTTGGGCGCCTGGTCACGCGGCTTGTTCATCGTCGCCACGTACGTCTGCGCCTCGTTCAGCGTGACGTTGTTGTTGCCGGCGGCCGACGGCAGGCCCGTCTTCAGGTTGACCGCCCAGTTCAGCGAGCCGAGGAGACCGCAGCCGCTGGTGCCGGGCACCGCGTACGTCGTGTCGGTCTGGGTGGCGCCCAGGAGGTTGAGCCGGTTCATCTGGCCGGCCGTGTCCGGGGTTCCGTCGCCGGCGAACTTCTCGCTGGAGATGGCCGGCTGCGTCAGGTTCTGCGGCTTGAGCAGGATCGGGTTGGAGGAGGAGCCGATGTAGCACTTGTCGCCGAGGAGCGGGTTCTCCAGGTGGATGCGGACCGGGAGGGTGAGGATCGGCTTGCCGGTCGTCGTCCCGGCCACGAGCTGGAAGCCGGTCGGGGCGTTGACCGACTCGATGGTCGCCGTCACCCGGTTCAGGTTGACGTCGGTGAGCGTCTTGCAGATGCCGGTGACGACGGGTATGTCGTTCGGGCACATCAGGCCGAGCAGACCGCCCGGCACCTTCGCGGAGTCGGCGATGAGCGCGCCGTCGCCCGGGGAGATCACGGTGGACGTGCCGCCCGGGTGGTTGACCACGCCGACCTGGAGGTCGCTGGCGCCGACCGGCACCTCGGTGTTGCCCAGCTTGATGGAGCCGCTCGTCGAGTGGGAGGACACACAGATCGCGGTGTCCGTCGCTCCGTCGGCCGCCAGCATGGCCGGGTCGTCGACCGGGCAGCGGCTGAAGGGCGCCCAGCTTCCGTTCAGCGTCGTCGTGGCGGCCGTGGCCGAGCCCGTCGACGCGACGGCGGCGAGAGCGGTGAAGGAGGCCAGCAGCCCCACACGTACCCGGTTCGAGGTTCTCATGTCTTCCCCTTGTTTCCGATGGGAGGCGGCCGCCGTCGAGGCAGGCCGGGTGAGCCCGGAAATACTCGGTGCGCAGCGAATTGAGCACGGAATGCGGAATGCGGGTGCCGGGACACGTCGGACGGAGCCAGTACGAAATCCCATTCACCGAGCCGTGAGGTTACTGGCGGGAAACACCGGTACACAATCCCGCCGTATGAGAATCTATGGACGCAACGTGCATCTCCGTCAGGGGTGAGTACGAGATCCGGCCTTCTTGTCACATGGTGCGCAGATCCTCGCGGGCACGGCGCCGGCGCCGGTCGCCCAGATATGCGGAATCCCGCCTGCCGCTTGTGTATTCGAGCCGGTCCCGAGCGGGTTCCGGTGCCCGCTGGACTGTGTGAGGCCCCGTCGGCCGGCCCCGGAACTTGTCACCCGGAGACAATTTTTCCGGCCGCTCTGCTCAATCGATGCGAAAGAACCAACCCCTTTGCGCCCTCGCGTGAAAACTTGATGACCTGGTATTGCGGGGCAGGTTACTCACCCGTAGCGTCGCCTCCGTCAGCAACTCCTCCGGCGCGTCCGGAGATTGCTCACCCGCGGGTAGGGAGACCGGGCGCATCCCCAGTGTCCGGGACCCCGTTCCAGGAGGGCGTCGCCCTCGGAATCTTCACACCGGCGGAGCTCTTCCTCCGGAACCCCACGGCGCAGACTCCCTGGGTCGCGGGGTTCCGGCCTGCACCGACGGACGGCAGTGCGCAGTAGTTCACAAGATCGGAACCGGAATTTGTCATCGGATGACAAGCGGGCCGGATCTTTGCGAATGGGCTGTTCAAGGGCTTGTCCTGGCGGTGCCGGTGAACTTAACGTGCGCCCCTCGGCGCATTTCTGTCACTTCGTGAGCGCATGCAGGAGGTGGGATGGGAATCGAAGTAGTGGTCGAAGGCCTCACCAAGTCTTTCGGCAAGCAGAACATCTGGCAGGATGTGTCGCTCACGCTTCCCGCAGGCGAGGTCAGTGTCATGCTCGGCCCGTCCGGGACGGGAAAGACGGTGTTCCTCAAATCCATCATCGGTCTGCTCAAACCCGAACGCGGTCGCGTTCTCGTCAATGGCGTCGACATGGTGAACGGTGCAGAGCGGGACATCATGGAGGCGCGCAAGCTCTTCGGCCTCATGTTCCAGGACGGTGCCCTTTTCGGGTCGATGTCGCTTTTCGACAACATCGCGTTCCCGCTCCGGGAGCACACCCGTAAGAAGGAATCCGAGATCCGCCGCATCGTCATGGAGCGGATCGACGTCGTGGGTCTCCTCGGCGCCGAGAACAAGCTGCCCGGCGAGATATCCGGCGGTATGCGCAAGCGCGCCGGCCTCGCCCGCGCCCTCGTCCTGGACCCCCAGATCATCCTCTGCGACGAGCCGGACTCCGGCCTCGACCCGGTCCGCACCGCGTACATCTCCCAGCTCCTCGTCGACCTCAACGCGCAGATCGACGCGACGATGCTCATCGTCACCCACAACCTCGACATCGCCTCCACCGTGCCCGACAACATGGGAATGCTGTTCTGCCGCAACCTCGTCACCTTCGGGCCCCGCGAGGTGCTGCTCACCAGCGACCTGCCCGTCGTCAACCAGTTCCTCGCCGGCCGCTGCGAGGGGCCCATCGGCATGTCCGAGGAGAAGGACGCCGCGACCCTCGCCGCCGAGGAGCTCAACGGCTACGGCCAGGGCATCAGCTCGGCCAACGCACCGCGCACCGTCGTCCCCCAGCTGGAGCCCTCACCGGGCCTGCCGGTGCGCCAGGGCGCCCTGCGCCGCCGGGAGCGGGTGATGTCGATGCTCGGCGAGCTGCCGGAGGCGGCCCGTACCGCCATCCTCAACAGCTACAGCCCGGCCGTGGGCGGTGGACGCCGGTGACCGCCCCCATGCCCGTACGGCCCCCCGGGGAACCCGAGCCGGTGGACCGGGCCCCGGAGCCCGCGAAGGCGCCCGAGGCCCCGCGCCCCAGCAAACTCGCCGCGCCCCTGCGCGAGACCGGGCGGCTGTTCGCGCTGGCCGGAACGGTGACCCGCGAGACCTTCCGCCGGCCGTTCCAGGTGCGGGAGTTCATCGAGCAGTTCTGGTTCGTCGCCAGCGTGACCATCCTGCCCGCCGCCCTCGTGTCCATCCCGTTCGGCGCGGTCATCGCCCTCCAGGTCGGCTCGCTCACCCAGCAGCTCGGCGCCCAGTCCTTCACCGGCGGCGCCAGCGTCCTCGCCGTCATCCAGCAGGCCAGCCCGATCATCGTGGCCCTGCTGGTCTCCGGGGCCGCCGGGTCCGCGATCTGCGCCGACCTCGGCTCCCGCAAGATCCGCGAGGAGCTGGACGCCATGGAGGTCATGGGCGTCTCGCCCGTGCAGCGCCTGGTCGTCCCGCGTGTGCTCGCCACCATGCTCGTCGCCGTCCTGCTCAACGGCCTCGTCTCGGTCGTCGGCACCCTGGGCGGCTACTTCTTCAACGTGATCCTGCAGCACGGCACCCCGGGCGCGTACCTCTCCAGCTTCTCCGCCCTCGCCCAGCTGCCCGACCTCTACGTCAGCGAGGTCAAGGCCCTGATCTTCGGCTTCATCGCCGGCATCGTCGCCGCCTACCGCGGCCTCAACCCGCGCGGCGGCCCGAAGGGGGTGGGCGACGCGGTCAACCAGTCCGTCGTCATCACCTTCATGCTGCTGTTCTTCGTGAACATGGTCCTCACGGCGATCTACCTGCAGATCGTCCCCGCGAAGGGGAGCTGACCCATGTCAATGCTCGGCTGGCTCGACAGATCAGGCGACCAACTCACCTTCTACGTACGGGCACTGATCTGGATTCCGCGCACCCTGCGCCGCTACCTCAAGGAGGTCCAGCGCCTCCTCGCCGAAGTCGCCTTCGGCAGCGGCGGCCTCGGGGTCGTCGGCGGCACCATCGGCGTCATGATCGCGATGACCCTGGCCACCGGCACGGTCGTCGGCCTCCAGGGCTACGCGGCCCTCAACCAGATCGGCACCGCCGCGTTCACCGGCTTCATCTCCGCGTACTTCAACACCCGCGAGATCGCCCCGCTCGTCGCCGGACTCGCGCTCTCCGCGACCGTCGGCGCCGGCTTCACCGCGCAGCTCGGCGCGATGCGCATCAACGAGGAGGTCGACGGCCTCGAATCGATGGGCGTGCGCTCCATGCCCTACCTCGTCACCACGCGCATCATCGCCGGCGTCGTCGCCATCATCCCGCTGTACGCGATCGGACTGCTCTCCTCGTACGTCGCGTCCCGCTACGTCACCGTCCTGTTCAACGGACAGTCGGCGGGCACGTACGACCACTACTTCAATCTCTTCCTGTCCCCGGCGGACGTGCTCCTGTCGGTGCTCAAGGTGCTGATCTTCAGCGTGATGGTGATCCTCGCCCACTGCTACTACGGCTTCCACGCCACCGGCGGCCCCGCCGGGGTCGGTGTGGCCGTCGGCCGGTCCGTGCGGAACGCGATCGTGCTGATCAGCGTCACCGACTTCTTCCTCTCGCTCGCCATCTGGGGCGCCACGACGACGGTGAAGGTGGCCGGCTGATGACATCCCGCGCCATCCGCACCACCACCCGCAGAACCGCCGGAGTCGCCCTCTTCCTCGTGCCCGCTGTCCTCATCTGGGTCTCGGTCTCGGTGTACGAGAAGGACTTCACGCACGACGCGACGGTCACCGTACGCACATCCAGCGTCGGCAACGAGATGCACGAGAACGCCGACGTGAAGCTGCGCGGCGTCGTCGTCGGCCAGGTCCGCGACATCGCCGCCGACGGCGACGGGGCCCGGCTCACCCTCGCGATCAAGCCGGACAAGCTGGACCGCATTCCGGCCGACGTCTCCGCCCAGATGCTGCCCACCACCCTCTTCGGGGAACGGTTCGTCGCCCTCGTACCGCCGGCCGTGCCCTCGACGAAGACCCTCGGCGCCGGCGACGTCATCCCGCAGGACCGGTCCAGCAACGCCATCGAGCTGGAAGAGGTCCTCGACAACGTCCTGCCGCTGCTCACCGCCGTGAAGCCGGAGAAGCTGTCCGCAACCCTCAACGCGGTCTCCACCGCACTCGAGGGGCGCGGCGAGAAGCTCGGCGACACCCTCGTGAAGCTCGACGCCCACCTCCAGAGGTTCAACCCGCAACTCCCCACGCTCAACGAGGACATCAAGGAACTCGTCAAGGTCAGCCGGCTATACGCGGACTCCGCCCCCGACGTCCTGGACGCCCTCACCGACTTCACCACCACGAGCGGCACCCTCGCCGAACAGCAGGCGAACCTCGCGAACGTGTACGGCTCCACCACCGCCTCCGCCCGCGATGTCACCGCCTTCCTCCAGCGGAACAAGGACAACCTCATCCGGCTCGCCGCGAGCGGCAGGCCCACCCTGGAGACCCTGGCGAAGTACTCCTCGGAATTCCCCTGCACCCTGCGCACCGTCGCCAACTTCGTGCCGGCGATGGACAAGGCGCTCGGCAAGGGCACCGACCAGCCCGGACTGCACGTCACGCTCAAGACCGTGCCGTCCAAGGGCAAGTACGTCGCCGGCAAGGACACCCCGGTCTACGACTCCACCGGCGGACCGCACTGCTACTCCGTCCCGTACGTCGGCGCGACCGTACCGACCGCGGACGCCAGGCCCGCCGCCGAAAACGCCCCGACGGGCCCCGGCCCGGACACCGACACCCCGGTGGAGGTCCCGGCCGCGAACCCGTCGCTCGGCATGCCCAACTCCCCGCAGGAGAGCCGGCTCGTCAACGAACTGGTCGCTCCCTCACTGAAAGTCCGGCCGCAGGCCCTGCCCGAGTGGAGCAGCGTGCTCATCGGCCCGGCCTTCCGCGGTGTGGAGGTGAAGCTCAAGTGAAGCGCCGTTCCATCGCGGGACCGCTCGCGAAATCGATCGTCTTCATCGTGGTGACGAGCCTGGCCACCACGGTCCTGGCCCTGTCCATCGCCAACACCGGTGTGGGCGACACCCGTTCGTACAAGGCCCGGTTCACGGACGCGACCGGCCTCATCGCCGGCGACAGCGTCCGCGTCGCCGGCGTCAAGGTCGGCCAGGTCGAGTCCATCGAGGTCGCGGACCGCCGGGTCGCCGAGGTCCGCTTCAGCGTCCGCAGGAGCAAGAAGCTGCCGGCCTCGGTCACCGCGTCGATCAAGTACCTCAACATGGTCGGCCAGCGCTACATCGACCTGGGCCAGGGCGCCGGACCCGTCGGCGAGAGCTTCGCCCCGGGCTCCACCATCCCGCTGTCGCGCACCACCCCGGCGCTCGACCTCACCCAGCTCTTCAACGGCTTCCAGCCCCTCTTCGAAGGGCTCTCACCGCCCGACGTCAACGAGCTGGCCGGCTCCATCGTCCAGGTGCTCCAGGGCGAGGGCGGCACCATCGACTCCATCCTCCAGCACGTCGGCTCGCTGACCGGCACGGTCGCCGCCAAGGACAAGGTGATCGGCGAGGTGATCAAGAACCTCAACACGGTCCTGAAGACCGTCAACGACCGGGAAGCCGGCTTCAACGACCTCGTCGACACCCTCCAGGCCCTCGTCACCGGCTTCGCGGGCGACCGCAAGCCCCTCGGTGAGGCCGTCACCGCGATGGGCGCGCTCACCACGGTCACCGCGGACCTCTTCGAGGACGGCCGGGGGCCCCTCAAGGACGACATCAAACAGCTCGGCCGGCTCTCCGGAAACCTGGCCGACAACACCCCGAAGATCGAGAACTTCCTGCAGAAGACCCCGGCCAAGATGGAGGCCATCAGCCGTCTCACCTCGTACGGCTCCTGGCTCAACCTCTACCTCTGCGAGGCCAAGGTCAGCGGCGTGACGACCAGCGACGGCAGCACCCCGCCGACCGGCATCGAGATCACCCAGCCGAGGTGCCTGTCATGATCAAGCCGATACGTCACCGCAACCCCGTCGCCGTCGGCATCGTGGGACTGCTCCTGCTGGCCCTCATCGGCTTCGGCGCCTACCGGGCCGACTCGCTCCCCTTCATCGGGGGCGGCACCACCTACAGCGCCGACTTCACCGAGTCCGCCGGACTCGGCGAGGGCGACGAGGTCCGCATCGCCGGCGTCAAGGTCGGCAAGGTCACCGGCGTCTCCCTGGACGGTGCCAAGGTGAAGGTCACCTTCAAGGTCAAGGACGCCTGGATCGGCAACGCCAGCACCGTCGGCATCGCCATCAAGACGCTCCTCGGCGAGAAGTACCTCGCCGTCGACCCGCTGGGCGACTCCCCGCAGGACCCGGACGAGCGCATCACCGCCTCCCGCACCACCTCCCCGTACGACGTCACCCAGGCGTTCAACGGACTGGGCGAGACCATCGGGGAGATCGACACCGAGCAGCTCGCCAAGAGCTTCGAGACGATCTCCGCCACTTTCAAGGACTCCCCGCCCGACGTGAAGAGCGCCGCCAAGGGGCTCTCCGCGCTGTCGAAGACCGTCTCCGAACGCGACGCGCAGCTGGCGACCCTGCTCAAGGGCAGCAAGAAGCTCACCAAGACCCTCGCCAACAAGAAGAGCGGCTTCGAAACCCTCCTGGACGACGGCAACCTGCTCCTCGGCGAGATCCAGGCCCGCCGCGACTCCATCCACCTGCTGCTCACCGGCACCCGCGACCTGGGCACCCAGCTCACCGGTCTCGTCTCCGACAACAACAAGCAGCTGAAGCCGACCCTCAAGGCGCTCGGCCGGGTCACCGCGGTCCTGAAGAAGAACCGCAAGAGCCTCGACCAGGTCCTCGCGCTCGCCGGGTCCTACAACCGGCTCGTCGGCAACACCCTCGGCAGCGGCCGCTGGTTCGACAACTACGTGTGCGGTGTCGTCCCGAAGAACTACCTCCCCGCGAACACACCCCCGGCGACCGGCTGCATGCCTCCGAAGCAGGAAGGCGGGCACTGACATGAGACTCACCCGCGTCATCGGCATCGGCGCCGGCCTCGTCGTCGTGGCCGTCGCCGCCACCTCCGGCGTGATGGCCCTGGAGGAGGAGGAAGGCACCACAGTCACGGCCTACTTCGACCAGGCCACCGGCGTCTACGCCGGGTCCGACCTGCGCATACTCGGCGTACGCGTGGGCCGCGTCGAATCCGTGGAACCGCGCGGCAAGGACGTCGAGGTCGTCCTGCGCATCGACAAGGGCGTCCAGGTCCCCAAGGGCGCGCACGCCGTCGTCGTCGCACCCAGCCTGGTCGCCGACCGGTACGTCCAGCTCGCCCCCGCCTACACCGGGGGAGCGGTCATGAAGGAAGGCGCCCGGCTGCCCGCCGCGAACAACGCGACCCCGGTGGAGGTCGACCAGCTCTACGCGTCGATCACCGAACTGTCCACCGCGCTCGGCCCGGACGGGGCGAACGCCGAAGGGGCCTTCGCCGGGCTCCTGGACACCGGGGCCAAGAACCTCAAGGGCAACGGCAAGGACATCGGCGACTCCATCGAGCAGTTCGGCAAGGCGACGAAGACCCTGGACAAGTCCAGCGGCAACCTCTTCGACACGCTGTCCTACCTCCAGACCTTCACCACCATGCTGAAGGACAACGACGGCAACGTCCGCGCCGCCGAGGACCAGCTCAACTCCGTCACCGGCTTCCTCGCCGACGACAAGAAGAACCTCGGCGCCGCCCTCAAGGAACTCGGCACCGCCCTCGGCCAGGTGAAGGCGTTCATCAAGGACAACCGGGGCGAGCTCAAGAAGAACGTGGACGCCCTCGTGCCGATCACCCAGACCCTCGTCGACCAGCGCGCCTCGCTGGCCGAGTCGATGGACGTCCTGCCGCTCTCGGCGGGCAACGTCCTCAACGCGTACGACCCCGAGCACCGCACGCTCAACGGCCGGACCAACCTCAACGAGCTCAGCATGGGCGGCCCGCTGCTCGAATCCAGCCTCGACCTCCAAGGGCTCTCGCCCGTGGACGCCGAGCGGCAACAGGCCCTTCCCGCGCTGCCGCTGCCGGCCGTGGGCACGGTCTACGGCACCCCGAAGGACAAGGACACGAAGGGGGCGGACCGATGAACCGGAGACCGCGCAGACCCGCGGCCCTCGGGACCGCGGGCGCACCGGCGCTCGTCGCGTTCGGCCTGTGCTGCACCCTCTTCGTCACCGGATGCGGAGTCCCGCACTTCTCCGGCATCGAGGACGTGCCGCTGCCCGGCGGCGCCGACCTCGGCGACCACCCGTACCAGATCACCGCGGACTTCGGGGACGTGCTCAGCCTCGCCCCGCAGTCCTCGGTCAAGGTCAACGACGTCGCCGTCGGCCGCGTCACCAAGATCTCGCTGGCCCCGGACGGCTGGCGGGCCCGGGTCACCATGAAGGTCAACGGGAGGATCGGCCTCCCGGCCAACGCGTACGCCCACCTGGAGCAGTCCAGCCTGCTCGGCGAGAAGTACATCCAGCTCTCGCCGCCCGCCAAGGGCAAGGAGCGGGGCACCCTCGCCGACGGCGACCGCATCCCGCTCACCCGTACCAACCGCAACCCCGAGGTCGAAGAGGTCTTCGGCGCCCTGTCCATGCTCCTCAACGGCGGCGGCGTCCAGCAGCTCAAGACCATCACCACCGAGCTCAACAAGGCACTGACCGGACAGGAACCCCAGGTCAAGTCCATGCTGCACCGGGTCGACAAGCTCGTCACCAACCTCGACGACCACCGGGGCGACATCACCGCCGCGCTCGACGGCGTCAACCGGCTCTCCAGCACCCTCGCCGGGCGCAAGCAGCAGGTCGGCACGGTCCTCACCAAGCTCAGCCCCGGCATGAAGGTCCTCGAGAAGCAGCGCGGCTCGCTCATGACGATGCTGCGCTCCCTGGACACCCTCTCGGACGTCGCCGTCGACACCATCAACAGGGGCAAGGCGGACACCATCGCCGACCTCAAGGCCATCGCCCCCACCCTGCGGGCCCTGGCCGACTCCGGCAACGACCTGCCCGACTCCCTCCAGGTGCTCCTCACCTACCCGTTCACGGACGAGGTGCTGCGCGGCGTGAAGGGCGACTACCTCAACGTGTACCTCGACCTGACGGCCGAACCCGGAACCCAGATCATTCCCGCCTACGACCCCGACTCCGACCCCGAGCCCGGCACGCCCGCGCAGGCGAAGACGGTCGCCGGTGCCGGACTGCCGCTGCCCCTTCCCGCGACCTCGGCGCCCACGACGAGCCGGCCCACGGACTCGAAGGGGAGCAACTGATGATCACCCTCGCCATCCGGCTCAAGAACATCGCCTTCCTGATCATCGCCGTGCTGGTCCTCGGCTTCCTCGGCGTCCGCTACGCCGACCTCGGCCACTACATCGGCATGCGCGACTACTACACCGTCAAGATGCAACTCCCTCGCACCGGCGGCCTCTTCACCCACTCCAACATCACCTACCGGGGCGTCTCGGTGGGCCGGGTCGGGCCCATCGAACTCACCGACGACGGCGTCGAGGCCGAGCTGCGGATCGACAAGTCCGCACCCCGCATCCCCGACGACCTCAAGGCGGTCGTGGCCAGCCTCTCCGCCGTCGGCGAGCAGTACGTCGACCTGCGGCCGACCCGCACCGAGGGCCCCTACCTCGCGAACGGTTCGGTCATCGACGAGGCCGAGACCACCGTCCCGGCGCCCGTGACCAACGTGCTCACCAGCGTCAACGACCTCACCTCCTCGGTCGACCTGGAGTCCCTGCGCACCGTCGTCGACGAGTTCGGCACCGCCTTCAGCGGGCGCGGCGACGACCTCCAGGTCCTCCTGGACACCGGCAGCGAGTTCGTCGACGCCGCCGACGATGCCCTGCCCGTCAACACCAGGCTGATGGAGGACGGCAAGACCGTCCTGCGCACCCAGGTCGAACAGGGCGAAGCCCTCAAGGGGTTCGCCTCCGGAGCCAAGGAGCTGGCCGCCCAGCTCAAGGGCTCCGACACGGACCTGCGCAAGCTGATCGCCGCCGCCCCCGACGCGACGAACCAGATCAGCGGGCTCCTCCGGGACGTCGAACCCAGCTTCGGCGTCGTCGTCGCCAACCTCCTCACCACCTCCGACGTCGCCGTCACCCGCCAGCGCGGCCTGGAGGAACTGCTCGTGAAGCTCCCCGCAGTCGCGGCGGCCGGCTCCAGCGCGGTCGACGAGGACGGTGCCCGGTTCGGCATGTCGATCACCTTCTTCGAGCCGCTGCCCTGCACCGCCGGCTACGAGGGCACGACCTACCGCAACGGCCTCGACCTCTCACCCGCCCCCGAGCTCAACACCAAGGCCCGCTGCGCCGCCTCGCCCGGCACCGGCATCGACGTCCGGGGCAGCGCCAACGCCCCCAAGGGCGGCCCGCTCCCCGAGCCGGCGAAGGCCGGCGCGCTGCACCTCGGGGACACCAAGGACGACCGGCTGCCCGGAGCGCTCGGCGCCAGGTCCGACGAGGCACCGGTCCGCAGCATGGCCGGGCTGCTCGGCCTGGGACAGGAGGACGGCGAGTGAATCCCCGTACCCGCACGCTCGGCGGCTGGGCCGTCCTGCTGATCGCGGCGCTCGTCTGCGCCCTGGGCGGCTGGTCGTACGCCCAGGCGCGCGGCGACGACGACCTGTCCTACGCCAAGAGCCGGGACACCGCCCTCGCGGACGGTAGGCAGGCCCTGGCCCGGCTCAACACGCTGGACGGCAAGGACGCGACGAGCGTGGACGCCGGCCTCGCCGGCTGGCTCGAGTCCGCCACGGGTCCGTTGCACGACCAGCTGAAGCGGACGCGCAAGAAGGACGCCGCCGACCTGCGGAAGTCCGGCGCCACCGCGCGCGGGAAGGTCACCGACGCCGCGCTCACCGAACTGGACGACCGCACCGGCACCGCGCTGATGATCGCGACCGTCGACGTCGAGATCACCCCGCGCACCGGCAAGGCCGGAACCGAGCGCAAACGCTTCGAGGCCACGCTCGCCCGGACCGGGGACGGCTGGAAGGTCAAGGCGCTCACGGCGCTCGGCATAGGGAGCGGCGCATGAACACGGACGTCGAGGACAACGAGGACACCGCGACGACGGCCGACGAGAAGCCGGAGGCCGCACCGGAGGCCCTCGAGGAGACAGACGGCAACGACAACGACACGCGCCCCGCCCGCCGTTGGCCGCGCGTCCTCGCCGGGGTCCTCGTCGTCGCGCTGCTCGCCGCAGGGGCCGTGATGTACGCGGCCGGCCGGCAGCTGCGGGACACCCCCGCCACCTCCAACCGGGCGCTCACCGACAGCGCGGCGACCGCCCAGGTGGCCGGCGAGGTCACCAACGCCCTCGGCAAGGTCTTCTCGTACAGCCCCGACGGCACCGCCGCCACCAAGGCGTCCGCGCAGAAGCTCCTCGCGGGCAAGGCGCTCCAGCAGTACGCGGCACTGTTCGGCCAGGTCGAGAAGCAGTCGGCCGACCAGAAGCTCACCCTCACCACCCATGTCGTGCGCGCCGGGGTCACCCGGCTGACGCCCGACAGCGCCCACCTGCTCGTCTTCCTCGACCAGGTCTACGAGCGCAAGGGCAGAGCCGCGAGCAAGGCGGCGGCGCAGCTCTCCGTCACGGCCCAACTGCGCGAAGGGCACTGGACGATCGTGGAGATCACCTCCCGGTAGCGCTCCGACGGGCACCACCGCACCACCACCGCACCACCGAGCACGGACAGCACAGCACGGCGGGACCGCCGGCAGGGAGAGGCAGCGATGGCACGGGTAGCGATGACGAGGAATCCGCTGGTGGCGGCGGCGATCGTGCTGACGGTCGCGGCGGCCGGCGCCGCGGGCTGGGGCGGGGTGTCCCGGTACCAGGCGGGGCACGACGGCTCGGCCGCGTACGCCCAGACCCGCGACGACGTGCTGGCCGCGGGCGAACAGGCCGTGCAGAACATGAACACGCTCGACCACGCACAGCTCGACAAGGGGCTCGACAGCTGGGAGGACTCCACCACCGGGGATCTGCACCAGCAACTCGTCGAAGGCCGGAGCGGGTTCGTGAAGCAGATCCAGGAGGCGAAGACCGTCAGCACCGCCAAGGTGCTGGCCGGCGCGGTCACCGAGCTCGACGACCGGGCCGGGAAGGCCGGGGTCATGGTGGCGCTGCGGGTGACCGTGACCGCGCCGAAGGGCAAGCCCGCGGTGAAGGAGAGCCGGATGCTCGGCCAGCTCACCCGCACCCCCGACGGGTGGAAGCTCAGTGCCCTCGGCCAGGCGCCCGTCGGCAACACCGCCGGCTGACACCCCCGCCCCCGCACCGAGAGGAACCCGACATGTCGACGACCCGTCACCTGGTCAACCGTCAGCGCCGCCTGGCCACCGTCGCCGCCGCGGAGCGCGGCGCGGCCCCCACCGCCCCGGCCCGCCCCCACACCGGTCGTGGCCCCGACCCGGAGAAGCCCGCCAAGGAGGTGGAGGAAGCCACCGAGGACTCCGCGGACGACGAGGAGGGTGAGCCGGACGGCGGGAAGGCCGCCGCCCGGCGCCTGCGGCGCCCGAGCCTGCCCGTCGTCCTGTGCGTCCTCACCGTGCTCCTCGGCGCCTTCGCCGCCTGGGCGTTCACCTCGGCGGCGAGCCTGCGCGACGACCCGAGCCGGCAGAACACCGCGCTCACCGACATCAGCCGCACCAGCGAGGTGAAGGGCCAGATCACCGAGGCCGTCGGCGCGGTCTTCTCGTACGACTACGCCGCACCGACCAAGGCGGAGACGGCGGTGACGAAGTACCTGACCGGCAAGGCGGTCCAGCAGCACGCCGACATGCTCGCCGAGGTCCGGGCGCAGGCACCGAAGCAGAAGCTCGTGCTCACCACGACCGTCACCGACAGCGGCGTGGAGATGCTCGACGGCGACCGGGCCCGGCTGCTGATCTACGCCGACCAGCGCAACACCCGCACCGGCAAGTCCGAGGAGACCACCTACGCGGCCGCCATGTTCAGCGTGGACGCCGTCCGCAAGGGCGGCACCTGGCGGATCTCCTCCATCGACACGTTCACCCGGTGACCCGCCGGAGGCGACCCCACACACAGGAGGGCACGCATGAGGTTCAACGGCACCATGCGCCGCGGACTGGGCGGCACGGCGGCGGCCGTCGCCGCGATGGCCGCGCTCACGGCGTCCCAGGCACCCCAGCTCGCCGCTCACACGGAGACCCCGAAGCACCGCCAGGAGACGGACGACGTCGTCTGGTCCGATGTGCCCAACGACGACTCGTACCACACCGAACTCCCCCCGCTGAAAAGCCCGGAGCCCCCCAAGAAGGGTGAGAAGCAGAGCCCCGCGGCCAAGCAGTCGTGGAGCGAGGCGGGCGTCCCCGCCACGGTGCTCGCCGCCTACCGCAAGGCCGAGGCCACGATGGGGCGAAGTGATCCCGGCTGCCGGCTGCCCTGGCAGTTACTGGCGGCGATCGGCAAGGTCGAGTCCGGGCACGCGGCCGGCGGGCGGGTCGACAAGCAGGGCACGACGGTCTCGCCGATCCTCGGCCCGGTCCTCAACGGTGCCGGGTTCGCCAACATCGCGGACACCGACGGCGGCGCGTTCGACGGGGACGCGACGTACGACCGGGCGGTGGGCCCGATGCAGTTCATCCCGTCGACCTGGGCGCACTGGGGCCGGGACGGCAACGGCGACGGACGCCGCGACCCGAACAACGTGTACGACGCGGCGCTGGCCGCGGGCGCCTACCTGTGCGCCGGGACGCGCGATCTGTCGATCCCCTCCGACATGAACCGGGCGATCCTCAGCTACAACCACTCCGAAGCGTATCTGCGTACGGTGCTGTCCTGGCTGGAGTTCTACCGCAAGGGCATCCACCCGGTGGACGACGGCACGGGCCCGATCCCGAAGAGCCCCGGCGCCGGCAGCCCGAAGAAGCCCAAGCACCCCGTGGGCGGGTCCGGCACCGAGGACGACGGCGGCATCGAGGTCGGCCCGCAGCCCAGCACCGGCCCGACCGCACCCGGCACCCACGAGCCGGACCCGAGCACCACCCCCGCCCCGGACCCGACGGACACCACCGGCCCCTCGCCCGACCCGTCGGACCCCGGCTCCCCCGACCCGAGCACCTCGCCGGACCCGACCACGACGAAGCCGGACCCGACCACGACGAAGCCGGACCCGGGCTGCACGACGGCCGCCCCGTCGCCCGGCCCGACGGAGACCACCGACGCCAGCGGCTCGCCCTCGCCCGAACCCACACAGACCGACGAGCCCTGCACCACCCCCACCCTGCCGCCCACGGCGGACTAGGGCCGTGCCTTTGGATCAGGCCGGGCTCGCGGCCTGATCCAACGGCACGGCCCCACCCGGGCGGCGGCTGCGCGTTCCGAAGGGCTCAGCCGTCGCCCGCCAGCACCTGGGCGAGGTCGTAGCGCACGACCTCCTCCAGCTGTGCGTACGTACAGCTGTCCGGTGTACGGTCCGGCCGCCAGCGGCGCCACTGGGCCGTGTGCCGGAACCGGTCGCCCTCCATGTGGTCGTACGCCACCTCGCAGACCCGCTCCGGCCGCAGCGGCACCCAGGACATGTCCTTCTTGCCGGACCAGCGGCTCGGGGCACCCGGCAGCCGGGCGCCCGCGTGCGCCTCCGCCTCGGCCCAGGCGCGCCACGGGTGGTCCCCGGCGTCGGTCAGCAGGGGCTCCAGCTCGGTGACGAGTTCGGCGCGCCGCTTCATCGGGAAGGCCGCGCAGACCCCGACGTGCTGGAGCGCGCCGCTGTCGTCGTACAGGCCCAGCAGCAGCGAGCCGACGACCGGGCCGCTCTTGTGCAAGCGGTAGCCGGCCACCACGCAGTCGGAGGTCCGCTCGTGCTTGATCTTGTACATGGACCGGACGTCCGGCCGGTACGGAGCGTCGAGCGGCTTCGCCACGACCCCGTCCAGGCCCGCCCCCTCGTACTGCTCGAACCACTCCTGGGCGCGGGCGGGATCGGTCGTCGACGGGGCCAGGTGGACCGGTGCCGACGCCCCGGCGAGCGCCGCCTCAAGGACCGTGCGCCGGTCCGCCTGCGGGGTGTCCAGAAGCGTGTCGTCGCCCAGCGCCAGGAGATCGAAGGCGACCAGCGCGGCCGGGGTCTGCTCGGCGAGCAGCCGCACCCGGGAGTCGGCGGGGTGGATGCGCTCGCTGAGCCGGTCGAAGTCCAGCCGCCCGTCGTGCGCGACCACGATCTCGCCGTCCACCACACAGCGCTCCGGCAGATTGTCCCGGACGGCGGTGACCAGCTCGGGGAAGTACCGGGTGAGCGGCTTGCCGGTCCGGCTGCCGATCACCACCTCGTCGCCGTCCCGGTGCACGATCGCCCGGAAGCCGTCCCACTTGCCCTCGTACTGCATGCCCGGCGGAATCCGCTTCACGGACTTGGCGAGCATCGGCTTCACGGGCGGCATCACCGGCAGGTCCATGGACAGATTGTGGACCGTACGGCGACCGGAGTCTCCCGATATGCGGCATATGTGTACCCGGCCTACCGTGGCCGACATGGCAGCAGCGGGCACAGCGGTGGAGCTGGACGCGGCCGGGCGGGCGGTCCGGCTGTCCAACCCGGACAAGGTCTACTTCCCGAAGAAGGGCTACACGAAGAGGGACGTCGCCGAGTACTTCCTCGCCGTCGGACCCGGCATCCTGCGCGCCCTGCGCAACCGGCCCACCACCCTCCAGCGGTTCGTGGACGGCGTCGAGGGCGAGTTCTTCTACCAGAAGCGCGCCCCCAAGAACCTCCCCGACTGGATCCCGACCACCGAGATCGCCTTCCCGAGCGGCCGGTCCGCCCGGGAGATGTGCCCCAGCGAGGTCGCCGCCGTCCTCTGGGCCGCCAACCTCGGCACCCTCACCTTCCACCCGTGGCCCGTCCGGGGCGGGGACACCGACCACCCCGACGAACTGCGCATCGACCTGGACCCGCAGCCCGGCACCGGCTACGCCGACGCGGTCCGCGCCGCCCACGAGCTGCGCGGCGTCCTCGACGAGCACGGGCTGCGCGGCTGGCCCAAGACCTCCGGGGGGCGCGGCATCCACGTCTTCGTCCCCATCGAGCCACGCTGGACGTTCACCGAGGTACGCCGTGCCGCCATCGCGGTCGGGCGCGAGCTGGAGAGCCGTATGCCGGACCGGGTCACCACCGCCTGGTGGAAGGAGGAGCGCGGCGAGCGGATCTTCGTCGACTACAACCAGACCGCCCGCGACCGCACCATCGCCTCCGCCTACTCCGTACGGCCCTTCCCGCACGCCCCGGTCTCCGCCCCGCTGCGCTGGGAGGAGCTGGACGACGCCGAACCCCGCGACTTCGACCTCCGCACCATGCGCGTGCGGTACGCGGAACACGGCGACGTGCACGCCGACATGGACCAGGAGGCGTTCCGCCTCGACTCGCTGCTCGAACTCGCCGACCGCCACGCGAGCGACGGCGGCCCCGGCGACCTGCCCTACCCTCCCGAGTACCCGAAGATGCCCGGCGAGCCCAAGCGCGTGCAGCCGAGCCGCGCCCGCCGCGAAGGGTCCCGGGGATGAGCGACGGGCCCGGTCCGGAGCACGGGGCGCACGGCCGGCCGCTGACCCGGAGCCAGAAGTGGGAGGGCTTCAAGGAGTCCCCGTACTTCCCCGCGATCGTCCTGCTGTTCATCCTCGCGGCAGCCGCCGGGCTCTTCGCCGGTTCCTACACGTACGCGATGGCCAACCCGACCCCGCACCGCATCCCCACCGCCGTGGTCAGCGAGCCGGACACCGCGCGCGGCCGGGAGTTCGTCGCCGGGATGGACAAGGCCCTGGACGCCTCCCTGGTCATCCACGTCTTCCCGACGGCCGCCGCCGCGCGCGAGGCGCTGGAGGAGCAGGAGGTCTTCGCCATCGTGCGCTCCGACGACCGGGGCGTGTCCCTGGACGTGGCCGCTGCCTCCGGGGCGGCCGTCGCCCAGCTGCTCGCCGAGTCCGCCGTGAAGGTGGGGGACACCCTCGGCATCCCGGTCGCCGTGCAGGACGTCAAACCCCTCCAGAAGGGCGACCCGCGCGGGCTGGCGCTGTTCTACATCTCGCTCGCCGCCGTCATCGTCGGCTTCGTGGGCTCCATCCAGCTGAGCGTGCACGCCCGGGCACTGATCCCGCTGGAGCGGATCGGCTTCACCGTCGCGTACTCGCTGCTCGGCGCCTTCGCCATCGCCGCCGTCGTCGACTGGCTGCTGGGGGCGGTCGACCTGCCCTTCGTCGAGTCCTGGCTGATCCTCGCGTTCACGATGTTCACCTCGGGCATGGTCTTCACGATGTTCAACACCCTGATCGGGCGCTGGGCGATGCTGCCGACCTGGGGCGTGATGGTGCTCCTCGGCAACCCGTCCTCCGGCGGGGCCGTCTCCTGGCCGCTGCTGCCCTCGCTCCTGGGCCACATCGGACGCTGGCTGCCCCCGGGCGCCTCCGTCAACGCCCAGCACACCGCCGTCTACTACCAGGGCCACCAGCGCGTCTTCCCGTATCTGGTGCTGGCGGTCTGGGCGCTGGTCTCGGGCACCGTCTTCTGGGTGTGGCGCCACCGGCACCCCGGCGGCCGCGAGCACATGCCGCAGCACGCGGCCACGCTCACCTGATCCGCCGCACGGCATTTCGCGACTCGCCCACGGCCTTGGCGGCCCCCGGGCGGAGTTTGTCCTTACTGTGGGTAAGCGATTTTCCCGGGTCTGTCACGACCCGTCGCATCCTCGGCAGCACCCGTCAGCAGTGGGGAGTTCGACATGGACCGCAGAACCTTCAGCCGGCGGATGCTGATGGGCGGCGGGGTCGCCGCGGCGGCTGGGGTGACATCGTTGTCCCTGCCCGTGGCCCAGGCCGCCGCCGCCCCGAACACCCTGCGGACGGCGACCGTCGGGGGAGTGGTCCGGCACATCCGCATGTACGTGGAGCAGCTGGCGGACGGCCGGATGGGCTACGGCCTCGAGAGGGGCAGGGCGACCGTGCCGGGCCCGCTGATCGAGCTCAACGAGGGCGACACCCTGAACATCGAGTTCGTCAACCTGCTGGACGTGCCGGCCGGCCTGCACGCGCACGGCGTCGACTACGACATCGCCAGCGACGGCACCCGCATGAACGCCAGTACCGTCGAGCCCGGCTCCACCCGCACGTACACCTGGCGCACCCACCGGCCCGGCCTGCGCCGCGACGGCACCTGGCAGCCCGGCAGCGCGGGCTACTGGCACTACCACGACCACGCCGTCGGCTCCGACCACGGGACCGAAGGCATCCGCGAAGGGCTCTACGGACCGCTCATCGTCCGGCGCCGGGGCGACATCCTGCCGGACAAGACGATCACGATCGTGTTCAACGGCATGTCGATCAACAACACACCGGCCGGCAAGACCCCCGACTTCACGGCCACGCTCGGCGAACGGCTCGAAGTCGTCATGATCACGCACGGCGACTTCTACCACACGTTCCACATGCACGGTCATCGCTGGGCGGACAACCGTACGGGCATGCTCACCGGCCCCGAGGACCCGAGCCGGATCGTCGACACGAAGATCGTCGGCCCGGCGGACTCCTTCGGCTTCCAGGTGATCGCCGGTGAACACGTCGGCGCCGGCGCCTGGATGTACCACTGCCACGTCCAGAGCCACGCCGACCGGGGCATGGGCGGGATGCTGCTCGTCGCCGACCGGGACGGCCACGTGCCCGGCCACGACGGCTAGGTTCCCAACGGACGTGCCATAGCCTGGAGGCGCCGCTGCTCCTCCTCGACGATGCGGCGGGCCAGGCCGCCCTCCGACACGTCGACCGCGTCCGGCGTCGTCTCCGCGACATCGCTGCGCCGCGCGTACGCGTCGAACAGGCGCTCCTTGCCGGCCACGATGTCCAGCATCCGCTGGTCGACGCTGTCCGCGGCGAGCAGCCGGTGCACCTGGACCGTCCGTATCTGGCCCATCCGGTGCGCGCGGGCCACGGCCTGGTGCTCCGTCGTCGGCTTGATCTGCGGTTCGCACAGGATGACGACGGACGCGGCTTGCAGATTCAGCCCGACCCCGCCGGCCTGGATCTGGCACAGCAGCACCGCGTGCCCGTCCGCCGCGGCGAAACCGTCGACCAGCTCCTGGCGCCGGGCCGCCGCCACGCTGCCCGACAGTGGCCCGAACACCCCGTCGCCCAGAGCCTCGCGCACCGTGTCCAGGACCTCGCGGAAGTAGGAGAACACGACCACCTTCAGGCCGTTTCCCGCCGCCTCCGCGACCAGTTCGCGCAGCCGGTCCAGCTTGGCGGAGGTCTCCGGACGGGCGTACGCCGCCCGCCGCATCCGCATGAAGTGCCCGGCGGCCACCGCTTCCCGGTACGCCAGCAGATCGCCCTCGCTGAACTCCTCCCACTCGTCCACCTGGACCACGGCGGGCAGTTCCGTGAGGACGTCCCGCTGATTGCGCCGCAGATAGGCCGGGGCCACGGCGCGGCGGAACGCCTCCGAGCCCGCGGCACCCTGGCCGGCGCTGACCGCGGGGGCCAGCTCGGGCCGGAGCTGACGGACGAGGCTGCGGAACTCCTCCACCCGGTTCTCCATCGGCGTCCCGGTCAGGAACAGCACCCGGTCCGTCCGCGCCGACCAGCCGGAGACCGCGCGCGAACGGCGGGTCGCCGGGTTCTTCACGTAATGGGCCTCGTCGACCACGAGCATCCCGGGGCGGACGCCGGCGTCCTTCGCGTCCGGCAGCGTGTGCAGCGCGTCGAAGGTGGTCAGGGCGACCCCGCCGGCCTCGCGCCACTCCGCGAAGGCCTCCCGCCGCTCAGGACCGTGGACCGGCAGGGGGCGCAGCGTGGACCTGGCCCGGACCTCCCGCGACCAGTTGATCAGGACGCTCGCCGGGCACACCACCAGGAAGTGCGTCTCCCCGCGCGCCGCGAGATGGGCCAGGGCCGCGATGGCCTGGACGGTCTTGCCGAGCCCCATCTCGTCGCCGAGGATCACCCGCTTCTGGACCAGCGCGAAGCGCGCGCCGAACGACTGGTACCCGCGCAGCGAGACCCGCAGCCGCGCGTCGTCCAGCCGCAGCCCGCGCACCCGGTCCGCCATGCCGGACGGCAGGAACCCCTCCGCCGCGTCCCGGTCGGGCCCCGAACCGGACAGCTCCGCCAGCAGGCTGTAGTACTCGGCGGACCGCAGCTCGAAGTCGACCCAGGCGGCCACCGGGGACTCCGCCTCCCGCAGCAGATCGGCCGACACCTGGGCGAACAGCGGCGGCAGCCCGCGTTCCCCCGCGTCGGCGACGGCCGCCCGGACACCGGTCACGGCCTGCCGCACCCCGGCGCGCGCCCGCCGCCCCGCGAAGACCATCCGCAGCCGGCCCCGCGCCGGTCCGGCCGCAGTCAGCAGCGGCTCCAGGCGCTCGGCCAGCGCGCGGGCCCCCTCCACCGCCCGCCGCACGTCCGGACCCGCCTCGACCAGCCGGTACAGGGCACCGAGGAGCGCGGTCACCGCCTCGTCCTGGGCGTCCACGTCGATCCGCAGCGCGACCGTGTCCCGGACCGCGTGCGCGATCTGCCCCGCCGCGGCCAGGGCCTGGTCGGCGGTCTGCGCGCCGACGCCGGGGATCTGGCGGAGCTCGTAGCGGCCGGCCCCGTACACCTGGCCGACCGTCGTGAAGCCTGCCCGCTCGATCGCGCCGAGGCGCAGCCGGCCCTCGGTGACGTCCTTCAGCCGGGCGACCGGGATGGCGGCGAGACCGGCGCGTACGAGGTCGTCGAGCAGGGGGTCGAGGCACGTCCGCACGGCGGTGACGGCCCGGGTGTGGTCCGCGAGAACGCCGCGCGCCGCGTCCAGCAGACCTTCGGCGCGTACGAGCAGCTCCCGGGCGGCCCGCCCGGCCGGTGCCGCGCCCTCCGCGGTCCCGCCCTCAGTCATGTGCGTCCCTCTGTCCCCGCGAGCCCCACCGGTCTCCGTCCCCGGCACCGCACATCGTCCCACGCACCACCGGCAGCCGGACCGGACACGGGGCGGGATGACGCCCCATTGACGCCGCGTTGATCAGTCGTTTATCGATGCAGGGCACTGTGGCAACCATGCTGATCAACACCGCGACCGACCCCGCCTTCTCCTGGCAGGAGACAGCACTGTGCGCGCAGGCGGGCCCCGAGTTCTTCTTCCCGGCCCCGGGCAGTTCCACCCGTGAGGCCAAGCAGCTCTGCAACGCCTGCGAGGGGCGGCAGGCGTGCCTGGAGTACGCCCTCGACAACGACGAGCGCTTCGGCGTGTGGGGCGGCCTGTCCGAGAAGGAACGCGAGCGGCTGCGCAGAGTCGGACGCGAGCACGCCTGAAACCGCCCCGCCCGTGCGAGACTTCGGCCTTCCGCTGTCCGGCACGCGGACTCCGTGACCGTTGCGGAACCCGCGTCGACCAGGAGGAGAAGCCGAGTTGAGCGAGTACGACTACATCGTCGTCGGGGCGGGTTCGGCCGGCTGCGCGCTGGCCGCGCGGCTGTCCGAGGATCCCACCGTCCGGGTCGCCCTCGTCGAGTCGGGCGGGCCCGACCGCAAGCAGGAGATCCGCGTCCCGGCCGCCTTCCCGAAGCTGTTCAAGACCCCGCTCGACTGGGACTTCAGCACGGTGAAGCAGCCGGCGCTCGGCGGCCGTGAACTCTTCTGGCCGCGCGGCCACACCCTCGGCGGCTCCTCCTCGATCAACGCGATGATGTGGGTGCGCGGCCACCGCGACGACTACGACGCGTGGGCCGGCGCCGCCGGGCCGGAGTGGGGCCACGACGCGATCGTGCCCTACTTCCGGCGCGCCGAACGGTGGGCCGGCCCCACCGCGCCCGGCACGGTGTACGGCACCGAGGGCCCGCTGCACATCGCGCCGCCCCGCAGTCCGTCCCCGCTCACCGCCGACTTCGTCACCGCCTGCCGCGAGGACGGGCTGCCGTTCCTCGACGAGCTGAACGCCCCCGACCACAGCGGGGTCGCCATGACACCCGTCAACCAGCGGCGCGGGCGGCGCTGGAGCGCGGCCGACGGCTACCTCCGACCGGCCGCCCGGCGCGCCAGTCTGGACGTCCTCCCGCACACCCGCGTCCGCGCCCTCGCCTTCGACGGCGACCGGGCCACCGGGGTGCTGACCGAGGGCCCGGGCACGCTCACCGCCCGCCGCGAGGTGATCCTCAGCGCCGGCGCCATCGGCTCCCCGCACCTGCTGCTGCGCTCGGGCATCGGCGACCCCGGCGAACTGCGCGACGCGGGCATCGAGGTGCGGGCCGCCTCCCCGGACGTCGGCCGCAACCTCCAGGACCACCTGTCCTTCGCCGTCACCCTGCACTGCCCGCGCCCGGTGACCATGACCGGCGCCGACACCCCGGCGAACATCGCCCGCTACCTGCTGGCCGGGCGTGGACCGCTCAGCTCCAACCTGGCCGAGGCCGTCGCCTTCGTCCGCAGCACATCGGAACCGGCCGCCCCCGACCTCGAACTCGTCTTCGCCCCGGCGCCTTTCATCGACCACGGGCTCACCCCGCCCACCGAGCACGGCGTCACCATCGGCATCGTCCTGCTCCAGCCGGAGAGCACCGGGCGCATCACGCTGGACCCGGACCACCCGGAGCCCGGCTCGGCCCTCCGGATCGACCCGGGCTACCTCGCCGCCGAGGCCGATCTGCGGTGCATGATCGACGGCGTCCGCCACGCGGAACGGCTCTTCGCCCACCCGGCCCTCGCCGCGCACACCTCGACGCCCATGGGCCACTACCCGGGGCAGGTCGACGACGACCGGCTGGCCGAGGCGATCCGCACCGGGGCGGAGACCCTCTACCACCCCGTCGGCACCTGCCGGATGGGCGAGGACCCCGGCTCGGTCACCGACCCCCGGCTCCGGGTGCGCGGAGTCCGGGGCCTGCGCGTCGTCGACGCCTCGGTCATGCCGCGCATCACCCGGGGCCACACCCACGCGCCCACGGTCGCCATCGCCGAGAAGGCCGCCGAACTGATCAGGCAGGACGCCCGGCGGTAGCCCCTGACGGGCCGCCGCCGGACGGGGATCACGACGGGATACGGAACGTCTCGCCGTACATCTTCCAGGTCAGCGGCGGCTCCAGGTCCAGCTCGCCGTCCTCCAGGAACACGCGCTGCGCGGTGTCGATGCGCGAGGTGTCGTGCTGGTCCTTCTTCGACTTCATCACGGCCCGCGCGGTGTCCAGGAAGATGTCCAGGTACGCCGACTCGTCACCGCCCTCCGCGACCGTGTCCGCCTCGGCAAGCGCCGCCTGGCGAATGCCGTAGAACGAGTCCGCCTCGTGCCCGGGACCCTGGAGCACCATGGTGTCGAAGTAGATGTACTGGCCCAGCGCGCCGAGCCCGTCGAGCTTCGCCAGCCGCACCGCCGGCTCGAAGAACTGCTTGTCCCGGACCTCCTCCTGCGCCTCGCGGAACGCCGGGTCCCCGGCCGCCTTCTTCCACGCGGCCGTGAACCCCGGGTCCAGGCCCTCGTGCGAGCCGGTCCCGTCGACCTCGCGCAGGGCCGGGAGGTACGGGGCGAGCGGGTTGCCCGGGTGGTCCTTCGTGAACGCCTCGACGAACACGAGCATGTCGTGCGTACCCGAGCAGAAGCCGACGAGGCCCGCCGCGTAGCCGGTGCCGTCGCCGCTGTCCTCGATCGTCCCGTACTGGGTGCGCCAGTCCAGGGTGGAACCCTCCGCGCTCGCCAGCAGCTGCCAGGCGACCTCGCGCATCCTCGGAGCGGCGAGCCCGGCCGGCGCCCGGTCGACCCGCTTGTTCATCTCCGCGCGCTCCTCGTCGTCCGCCGCGGCGAACGGGTCCGTGTTCACCGGCCCGCCGGCCGACGCGTCGGCGGCCTTGGGGGAGTCCGTGGGCAGCCCGGAGTCGTCGTCGCCGGTGTTGACGAGGAGGGAGACGGCTATCAGGAGCGGCGCGGCGACGAGAGCGAAGCGGGTCACAGGTTTCACCGGCACAGAGTACGGTCCCCGCCCGCCCGGGGATGGCATACCCCGGCACGGCAGAATCGGCCCATGACCGACGCCCTGCTGAAGGCCCTCGATCCGCTTCCGTACCCGCGGCGCATGCGTGAACTCGCCGCCCGTGCACGCGCGCTGTCCGCTTCGGGGGATTTGCGCGCCGTGCTGGACGAGCTGGACGCCGGCGGGCCCCACGAGCGCGGAACGGCCGTCGTCGCCGCGGCCGTCGGCGGCGACGACGCGGGCAGCGACCGCGACCGGCCGGCGCGCCGGCGGGCCGTCCACCTGGTGAATGAGCTCGCGATGGCGGCCGGGGCGTTCCCCGACGCCACCGTGCGCTCGGTCCTCACCGCAGCCGGTGAATTCCTCGCCCGCCACCGCGACCACGTACCGCAGGCCGCCGAGCTGCTGGTCAGGGCGGTGGACCCGGACAGCGGGCCCGACGCCCTCCATGCCGCTCTCGACCGGCTCGCGCTGCTGCACAGGGGCCGGCCCGTGCTCGCCGCCCGCACCGCCCTCGCGTACAGCAGGAACCGCGGGGTCCCGCAGGGCGAGGACGAGGAGGCGACGATGCTCGCGGTGGCGGGACGCCTCGCCGAGGACGGCGGCCTCGCGCACGGCCTGCTGGCCTTCCAGCTGGTCGCGGTGGGCGGGCGGCACACGGGCTGGAGCGGGCCGTGGCGGACCCAGCTGCGGCTGCTGCGGCGGCACCCGGAGGCGGAGGTGCGGGACGCGGCGTACGCGGAGGTGACGGTCCGGGAGTGAGCGGCCTCCCGGAGCCGTCCGGCCGCCGCTCCCGGGGGCCCGGGGGCGACGGTCCTTCGTGCGGTCAGCCCTGGGCGCGGGCCGCCATCCGGGCCTTGCGCGCGGCCAGCTTCTCGTCGAACTTCGAGGCCTCGGAGTCCAGGCCGTGCATGTACAGGCCGAGCTCCTCCTGCGCCTTCAGGCCCTCCGGGCCGAGGCCGTCGATGTCGAGCACCTTCAGGTAGCGCAGCACAGGCTGGATGACGTCGTCGTGGTGGATGCGCATGTTGTAGATCTCGCCGATCGCCATCTGCGCGGCGGCCCGCTCGAAGCCGGGCATGCCGTGGCCGGGCATCCGGAAGTTGACGACGACGTCGCGCACGGCCTGCATCGTCAGGTCCGGGGCCAGCTGGAAGGCCGCGCCCAGGAGGTTGCGGTAGAAGACCATGTGCAGGTTCTCGTCGGTCGCGATGCGCGCCAGCATGCGGTCGCAGACCGGGTCGCCAGACTGGTGCCCGGTGTTGCGGTGCGAGACGCGGGTCGCCAGCTCCTGGAAGGCCACATAGGCCACGGAGTGCAGCATCGAGTGCCGGTTGTCCGACTCGAAGCCCTCGGCCATGTGCGCCATCCGGAACTGCTCCAGCTTGTCCGGGTCGACCGCGCGCGAGGTGAGCAGGTAGTCGCGCATCACGATGCCGTGCCGGCCCTCCTCGGCCGTCCAGCGGTGCACCCAGGTGCCCCAGGCGCCGTCGCGGCCGAAGAGCGAGGCGATCTCGTGGTGGTAGCTGGGGAGGTTGTCCTCGGTGAGGAGGTTGACCACGAGGGCGATCCTGCCGATATCGGTGACCTTGGACTCGTCCGCCTGCCAGGCCTCGCCGTCCTCGAAGACGCCGGGGAAGTTGCGCCCGTCGGAGAACGGCACGTACTCGTGCGGCATCCAGTCCTTGGCGACCTTGAGATGCCGGTTGAGCTCCTTCTCGACCACCTCTTCCAGCGCGAACAGGAGGTGGGCGTCGGTCCACTCCTGTGAACTGCCGAGATGGGGAGAAGTGATCGTCATGGAGGCTCCTGGGGACGGGAGAATTACCTACGGACTCGTAGGTTACGAGACCGTAGGTTAAAGCGGCGGTAAGGCCTTAGCCAAGCCCGAACGGGCGAAAGTCGCTCACTCTGCGTCACCATCGCCGGTCGGGGGTGCGTGGCCGGCCCGCCGCGCACCCCGTCACCGTGTCAGAGCCCGGCACGCACCTCCTCGGCCGTCGTGGCGCGCAGTTCGCCGTCGAGCAGCAGCCAGCGCGTGATCCCCAGCGATTCCAGGAAGGGCACGTCGTGGCCGGCCACGACGAGCGCGCCCTCGTACGCGTCGAGCGCCGCGGTCAGCCGACGCACACTGGCCATGTCCAGGTTGTTCGTCGGCTCGTCCAGCAGCAGCAACTGCGGCGCCGGCTCGGCCAGCAGCAGCGCGGCCAGCGCCGCCCGGAACCGCTCCCCGCCCGACAGGGTGCCCGCCGCCCGGTCCGCCCGCGCCCCCCTGAACAGGAAGTGCGCCAGCTTCGCCCTGATGTGGTTGTTCGTGGCGTCCGGCGCGAACCGCGCCACGTTCTCCACCACGCTCAGCCCGTCGTCGAGCACATCGAGCCGCTGCGGCAGGAAGCGCAGCGGGACCTCGGTCACCGCCTCGCCGGACACGGGGGCCAGCTCACCGGCGAGCGTACGCAGCAGCGTGGTCTTGCCCGCTCCGTTGCGCCCCACCAGCGCGATGCGCTCCGGGCCGCGCACCTCGTACTGTCCCCGCACCCGTGCCCCGTGCGCGAGCTCCAGATCGCGTAGCACCAGCACGCCCCGGCCCGGGTGGACCTTGGTGCGCGGCAGTTCGACCCGGATCTCGTCGTCGTCACGCACCGCGTCGACGGCGTCGTCCAGGCGCTCCTTCGCGTCGGCCAGCCGGCTCGCGTGCATCAGGCGCTGCTTGCCCGCCGACTCCTGGGCGGAGCGTTTGCGGGCGCTCGCGACGATCTTCGGCACGCTGCCCTGCTCGAACAGCTTCTGGCCGTACCGTCTGCGCCGGGCCGATTTCACCTGGGATTCGGCCAGTTCGCGCTTCTGCCGCTGTACGTCGGCCTCCGCGACCCGCACCATGCGCTCGGCCGCCTCCTGCTCGACGGCGAGCGCCGCCTCGTACGCCGAGAGGTTGCCGCCGTACCAGGTGACGGTGGAGTCGCGCAGGTCGGCGATCTGGTCGACGAGCTCCAGGAGTTCGCGGTCGTGGCTGACGACCACGAGCACGCCGTGCCAGGCGTCGATCGCCGCGTACAGCCGCCTCCTGGCGTACAGGTCCAGGTTGTTGGTCGGCTCGTCGAGCAGCAGCACATCGGGCCGGGCCAGCAGCAGCGCGGCCAGCCGCAGCATCACGCACTCACCGCCCGACATCTCGCCGATCGTGCGGTCGAGCCCGATGTGGTCGAGGCCGAGTCCGTCGAGCGTGGCGCGGGCCCGCTCCTCGACGTCCCAGTCGTCACCGACGGCGGCGAACCGCTCCTCGCCGACGTCACCGGCCTCGATGGCGTGCAGTGCCTCGCGGACCGCGTCGATGCCGAGCGCCGCGTCGACGCGCAACTCCGTGTCCAGGACCAGGTTCTGCGGCAGGTGGCCCACCTCGCCGGACACACTGACCCGGCCCTCGGTGGGCTGGAGTTCCCCGGCGAGCAGCCGGAGCAGGGTGGACTTTCCGGCCCCGTTGAGGCCGATGAGCCCCGTGCGGCCGGGGCCCACGGTGAGATCGAGTGCTTCCAGCGCCGGGCTGCCGTCGGGCCAGGCGAAGGAGAGGGAGGAACAGGTGAGGTGGGCTGCGGGGGCAGACATGAGAAATCTCCCGGTTGCGAGGAATGACAGGGCAACGGGCGAGACACCGGCCACTGGCGTTCCACGAGAATTCCGGGATGACGGAAGGAAGGCCCTGGTCACGGAGGACGGCTCGATGAGCTGAGGTCACACTCGGGCGCGCGGGCACGGCAAAGGGCCGGCACGGCACGCGACACGGTGTCTCAAGACCTCAGATCTGCAACGTCCTGCTCCGTTCGGCGACAACAAGGACACCGGAGACGTTACGCGGGGCCGAGGGAGGGAGCAATCGAATTGACGGGCCCGCGCGGACAACGGCCGCAGGGTCAGCGGGACCCGAACAGCTCGGTCAGATTCCGGTCCAGATCCAGGTGACGGCGCTCCTGGCCGCAGGGCACCAGGTCCTCCGCCCGCCGCAGGAACCGGCGCAGATCCGCCGTGCGGACGTGCACCATGGCGATCCCCTCGGCGGCGTGGAACTCCAGCACCGTGCGGTCGTAGCCGAACGGCCTGACCCGTACGTCCCCGAGTCCTGACGCGACCTCCATCCCGGCGGCGAGCAGGTCCCGGGAGAACTGCCAGGACACGTCCGTCCCCTCCAGCGTCGCCGGCGCGGGGAACGCCATGCGCACGGCGAAGGGGTCCGCCCGGTCGTAGCTCAGGACAGCCGGCAGTGTCTCCATCTGCGGCGCGGACGCAACCATGCGGGCCTGTACGGACTGTTCGATGACCGTGGACACGAACCTGCTCCCTCTCGCGACCGGACGAACGGTTCCCGGCACTTGTAGAGACGACGAAAGCCGCCGATCCGTGCACCGGGAGACGGCGTGAGCTGCATCACCGCACACCGCTGCCTGTTCACGTGCCCCGTTCCGGCCGGTGCACCCCGGCCGGGAGCGTTCTGCCGCGAGGAGATTTCAGAGCGTCTGGCGGTAGGGGGCGAGCGCGTCCGACGTCTTGGTGGCGATGAACTCCGTGATCCGGTACGCGCAGACACCCTCGACGACGAAGGGATCGGTCGCCGTGAGCCGCTCGATCGCCGCCCGCTCGTCCCCGACCGCGAGGATCACCCCGCCGTCCCGGGGGTTCTTGCGCCCCGAAGCGATGAACACCCCCGCCGCGTACTGCTCGTCGAGCCAGGCGACGTGTTCCTTCAGCACCGCGTCGACGCGGTCCAGCGGGGCGGTGTAGGACAGCTCAAGTACGAACATGGGTTCAGGCTACCGGCCGGGGAACTCGATACAGGCCCTAGGGTGGGCGCACCATGACAGCGCTTCAGATGCCCTCCGACGCCGCCGGGGCCCGTGCGGTCCAGGACGCCCTTCGGGCCCGGGTGGTCCTCGACGAGCCGGGCCCGCCGCCGGGGACCGGCCGGGTGACCGGGGTCGACGTCGCCTACGACGACGAACGCGACATCGTGGTGGCGGCGGCCGTCGTCCTCGACGCCGCGACGCTGGTGGTGGTGGAGGAGGCGACCGCCGTCGGCCGGGTCAGCTTCCCGTACGTCCCGGGGCTGCTGGCCTTCCGCGAGATCCCGACCGTGCTGGCCGCCCTGGAGAACCTGACGGCCGGCCCCGGTCTCGTCGTCTGCGACGGGTACGGCAGGGCCCACCCCCGCCGCTTCGGCCTCGCCAGCCACCTCGGCGTCCTCACCGGGCTCCCGGTCATCGGCGTCGCCAAGAGCCCGTTCACCTTCACCTTCGAGCCGCCCGGCCCCCGGCGCGGCGACCAGTCACCGCTGCTGGACGGCGAGGACGAGGTCGGACGCGCGCTGCGCACCCGGGACGGCGTCAAGCCGGTGTACGTCTCCGTCGGGCACCGCACCGGCCTCGACAACGCCGTCGCGCACACCCTGGCGCTCACCCGGGGCTTCCGGCAGCCGGAGACGACGCGCAGGGCCGATGCCCTGTGCCGCAGCGCCCTGCGCGAGGCGACCGGCTGAGGGAGCGGCCGTGACTCCTCAGCGCGCCGCCGCCACCCGGAAGCGCAGCCCGGCCGCGATCAGCCGTTCCAGCAGCGCGTCGCCCATCGCGGCGGCCGTCGTGACCTGTCCCGAGGTGGCCGGAAGCTCGTCCAGTGCCAGGCACAGCGCAGACTCCGCGAGCATCTTCGCCGTCTCGTCGTAGCCCGGGTCGCCGCCCGACACCTCCGTGAACACCCGCCGCCCGCCGCCCTCGCCGACGAACCGCACAGTGAACCAGCTGCGCCGCCTGCGCTCCGCGTCCGGGCCCGCGCCGGGCTCGTAACGCCCCATCAGCCAGTCCCGCGCGGCCGGCACCTGCGCGGCGCCGAGCAGCGCCCCGAGCGCCGCCGTGCCCCCGAGTGCCACGGGCAGGTGCTTGACCGAGGCGTAGTGGCGGTAGCGGAAGTCGGGGCCGTACCGGGGCAGTGCCCGCGCCGAGCGGGCGATGATTCCCGCGTCGAGCGTCGGCAGCGGGAGCGCCCAGGTGCCGGTCTCCGGGCTGAAGCGGGGGCGGCCGAGCGGGGCGTGGACGCGGCGGCCGGTGAGCCGGGGCTCGTGCAGCCGGCGTTCCCGCGCGGCACGCGCGGTCTGCGGGCCCCGGCCCATCGCGGTGAGCGCCGAGGCGAACGTACCGCCGGAGAAGACGGCGTTGCTGCGGACGAAGCCGTCGATGCGCAGCGGCACGTCCTGCGGGAGCTGCCGCACCGTGAAGTAGGCGCCGAGGTCGTGCGGCACGGAGTCGAAGCCGCAGGCGTGCACGAGCCGGGCGCCGGTCTCACGGGCGCGGGCGTCGTGCTCCACGTACATCCGGTCCACGAACTCCGGCTCGCCCGTGAGGTCCGCGTAGTCCGTCCCCGCCTCGGCGCAGGCGGCGACCAGCTTCTCGCCGTACCAGACATAGGGGCCCACGGTCGTGGCCACCACCCGGGCGGACTCGGCCAGTGCGCGCAGCGAACCCTCGTCGGACGCGTCCGCCTCGATCAGCGGGAGGTCCGCGCAGCGCGGGTCCAGGGCGGTCAGCCGGGTGCGCAGCTTCTCCAGCTTGGCGCGGTCGCGCCCGGCGACGGCCCAGCGGCAGTCGTCCGGGGCGTGCCGGGCCAGATACTCGGCGGTGAGCACACCCACGAACCCGGTGGCGCCGAAAAGGACTACGTCATAGGGGCGCGCGGCCCCGTTCTGCCTGTTCACGAAAGCCTCCGCGGAGGACGGCACCGGATGGAGCGAGCAGAGGTTAGCGCGGTCCCCGTGGCGGTGTGCGGGCGGGAGGGGGCCATGGGGGAGTATCCATGAGTATCCGTGAAAAGAACTAAGCGCTTGCTCTTCCCAGGGGGTTGTGCGGAGCGCGGTGCGTTCTTAGCATCATCGATGTTACATCAGTTGTGTCACACCGCTGGGGGCTCGATGGCGACGACAGGGAACGGCCCGCGCGGTCCCCTCGACGGGACTCGGGTGGTGGAGCTCGCCGGCATCGGCCCCGGCCCGTTCGCCGCGATGCTCCTGGCCGACCTGGGCGCCGACGTGGTGCGGGTCGACCGCCCCGGCGGCGCCGGCCTCGGCATCGACCCGGCCCGCGACCTCACCAACCGCAACAAGCGGTCCGTGCTCGTCGACCTCAAGGCCCCCGACGGCCCGGCCACCGTCCTGGACCTCGTCGAACGCGCCGATGTCCTCATCGAGGGCTACCGCCCCGGCGTCGCCGAACGCCTGGGTGTGGGACCCGACGCCTGCCTGGCCCGCAACCCGGGACTCGTCTACGGGCGGATGACCGGCTGGGGCCAGGACGGGCCGCTGGCCGAGCGCGCCGGCCACGACATCTCGTACATCGCGCTCACCGGCACCCTCTCCGTGATCGGCAGGACCGGAGAGCCACCCACCGTCCCCGCCAACCTGGTCGGCGACTACGCGGGCGGCTCGCTCTACCTCGTCGTCGGCATCCTCGCCGCCCTCCAGCACGCCCGTACGCCCGGCGGCACCGGACAGGTCGTGGACGCGGCCATCGTCGACGGTGCCGCCCACCTCGCCACGATGATCCACGGCATGCTCGCGGCGGGCGGCTGGCAGGACCGGCGCGGCTCCAACCTCCTCGACGGCGGCTGCCCGTTCTACGGCTCGTACGAGACCGCCGACGGCGAGTACATGGCGGTCGGCCCGCTGGAGCAGCGGTTCTACGACGAGTTCGTCCGGCTCCTCGGCATCGCGGACACCGCCCCGGACCGCAACGACCTCGCCCGCTGGGACGAACTGCGCACCGCCGTGGCCGACCGCTTCCGCACCCGGACCCGCGCCGAGTGGGCCGAGGTCTTCGACGGGTCGGACGCCTGTGTGGCGCCCGTCCTCTCGCTCCGCGAGGCGCCCCACCACCCGCACCTCGCCGCCCGCGCCACCTTCGTCGAGCACGGCGGACTCACCCAGCCCGCGCCCGCGCCCCGCTTCTCCGCCACCCCCGCGTCGGTGCGCACCGGTCCGGCGCTGCCGGGCGCGGACACCGAAGCCGTCGCCGCCGACTGGGGCGTGCCCGGTCTGCGGACCACCCGGAAGGACACCACCGACTGATGCAGCGGCAGATCTTCACCGAAGAGCACGACGCGTTCCGCGAGACCGTGCGCACCTTCCTCGCCAAGGAGGTCCTTCCGCACTACGAGCAGTGGGAGAAGGACGGCATCGTCTCCCGCGAGGCCTGGCGCGCCGCCGGCCGGCAGGGCCTCCTCGGCCTCGCCGTGCCCGAGGAGTACGGGGGCGGCGGCAACACCGACTTCCGCTACAGCGCCGTCCTGGCCGAGGAGTTCACCCGGGCCGGCACCCCCGGCCTCGCGCTCGGACTGCACAACGACATCATCGGCCCCTACCTCACCGGCCTCGCCACCGACGAGCAGAAGCGGCGCTGGCTGCCCGGCTTCTGCAGCGGCGAGATCATCACCGCCATCGCCATGACCGAACCCGGCGCGGGCTCCGACCTCCAGGGCATCCGCACCACCGCCGAGGACAAGGGCGACCACTGGCTGATCAACGGCTCCAAGACGTTCATCTCCAACGGCATCCTCGCCGACCTGGTGGTCGTCGTCGCGAAGACCACCCCGGAGGGCGGCGCCAAGGGCCTCTCGCTGATCGTCGTCGAGCGCGGCGCGGAGGGCTTCGAGCGGGGCCGCAACCTCGACAAGATCGGCCAGAAGTCCCAGGACACCGCAGAGCTGTTCTTCAACGACGTGCGCGTACCCAAGGAGAACCTGCTCGGCGAGCTCGACGGCGCCTTCATCCACCTGATGACCAACCTCGCCCAGGAGCGCATGGGCATAGCCGTCGCCGGGATCGCCGCCGCAGAACACCTCCTGGAGATCACCACCGCGTACGTCAAGGAGCGCGAGGCGTTCGGCCGGCCGCTCGCCAAGCTCCAGCACATCCGCTTCGAGATCGCCGAGATGGCCACCGAGTGCGCCGTCACCAGGGCCTTCCTCGACCGCTGCGTCGTCGACCACTCCGACGGCACCCTCGACGCCGTGCACGCCTCCATGGCGAAGTGGTGGGCGACCGAACTGCAGAAGCGCGTCGCCGACCGCTGCCTCCAGCTCCACGGCGGCTACGGCTACATGGCGGAGTACCCGGTGGCCCGCGCGTTCACCGACGGCCGCATCCAGACCATCTACGGCGGCACGACCGAGATCATGAAGGAGATCATCGGCCGCTCGCTGCTCGCCTGACCCGTCAGCCGCACCACGCTCGCGCCACCACCCCCGAAAGGCAGCTGTCTTGAGTACCGAAGCATTCGTCTACGACGCGATCCGCACCCCGCGCGGCCGCGGCAAGGCCAACGGCGCCCTGCACGGCACCAAGCCCATCGACCTCGTCGTCGGCCTGATCCACGAGATCCGTGCCCGCTTCCCCGGCCTCGACCCCGCGGCGATCGACGACATCGTCCTCGGCGTGGTCAGCCCGCTCGGCGACCAGGGCTCCGACATCGCCCGGATCGCCGCCATCGCGGCCGGTCTGCCCGACACCGTCGCCGGCGTCCAGGAGAACCGCTTCTGTGCCTCGGGCCTGGAGGCCGTCAACCTGGCCGCCGCCAAGGTGCGTTCGGGCTGGGAGGACCTGATCCTGGCGGGCGGCGTCGAGTCGATGTCCCGCGTGCCGATGGGCTCCGACGGCGGCGCCTGGGCCATGGACCCGATGACCAACTACGAGACCGGCTTCGCCCCGCAGGGCGTCGGCGCCGACCTCATCGCCACCATCGAGGGCTTCTCGCGGCGCGACGTCGACGAGTTCGCCGCGCTCTCCCAGGAGCGGGCCGCCGAGGCGTGGAAGGACAACCGCTTCGCGCGGTCCGTCGTCCCCGTCAAGGACCGCAACGGCCTCGTCGTCCTCGACCACGACGAGCACATGCGCCCCGGCACCACCGCCGACTCCCTCGCCGCGCTCAAGCCGTCCTTCGCGACGATCGGCGAGATGGGCGGCTTCGACGCGGTGGCGCTGCAGAAGTACCACTGGGTCGAGAAGATCGACCACGTCCACCACGCGGGCAACTCCTCCGGCATCGTGGACGGCGCCGCCCTCGTCGCCATCGGCAACAAGGAGACCGGCGAGCGCTACGGCCTCACCCCGCGCGCCCGTATCGTCTCCGCCGCCGTCTCCGGCTCCGAGCCGACCATCATGCTCACCGGCCCCGCCCCCGCCACCCGCAAGGCCCTCGCCAAGGCCGGGCTGACCATCGACGACATCGACCTCATCGAGATCAACGAAGCCTTCGCCGGGGTCGTCCTGCGGTTCGTCCGGGACATGGGCGTCTCCCTCGACAAGGTCAACGTCAACGGCGGCGCCATCGCGCTCGGCCACCCGCTGGGCGCCACCGGCGCGATGATCCTCGGCACCCTCATCGACGAACTGGAGCGCCGCGACCAGCGCTACGGCCTCGCCACCCTGTGCGTGGGCGGCGGCATGGGCGTCGCCACCGTCGTCGAGCGTCTCTGACCGTTCCCCTTCCTACGGAGAAGACAAACCCATGACCGAGAGCACGACCATCCGCTGGGAACAGGACGAGACCGGCGTCGTCACCCTCGTACTGGACGATCCCAACCAGTCCGCCAACACGATGAACCAGGCGTTCAAGGACTCCGTCGCGGCCGTCGCCGACCGCGCCGAGGCCGAGAAGGACTCCATCCGGGGCATCATCTACACCTCCGCCAAGAAGACCTTCTTCGCCGGCGGCGACCTCAAGGAAATGATCAGGATCGGTCCTTCGAGCGCGCAGCTCGCGTTCGACACCGGCACCGCCATCAAGAACTCGCTGCGCCGCATCGAGACCCTCGGCAAGCCCGTCGTCGCCGCCATCAACGGCGCCGCGCTCGGCGGCGGTTACGAGATCGCGCTCGCCGCCCACCACCGCATCGCCCTCGACGCGCCCGGCTCCCGCATCGGCCTCCCCGAGGTCACCCTCGGCCTGCTCCCCGCGGGCGGCGGCGTCACCCGCACCGTACGCCTCATGGGCATCGCCGACGCGCTGCTCAAGGTCCTCCTCCAGGGCACCCAGTACACCCCGCGGCGCGCGCTGGAGAACGGGCTCGTCCACGAGGTCGCCGCCACGCCCGAGGAGATGCTGGACAAGGCCCGCGCCTTCATCGACGCCCACCCCGAGTCCCAGCAGCCCTGGGACGTCAAGGGCTACAGGATCCCCGGCGGCACCCCGTCGAACCCGAAGTTCGCCGCGAACCTGCCGGCATTCCCGTCGAACCTGAAGAAACAGATCGCGGGCGCGCCCATGCCCGCGCCGCGCAACATCCTCGCCGCAGCGGTCGAGGGCTCGCAGGTCGACTTCGAGACCGCCCTGACCATCGAGGCCCGGTACTTCACCGAGCTGGTCACCGGCCAGGTATCCAAGAACATGATCCAGGCGTTCTTCTTCGACCTCCAGGCCGTCAACTCCGGCGCCAGCCGCCCCAAGGGCATCGAGGAGCGCCAGGTCCGCAAGGTCGCCGTCCTCGGCGCCGGCATGATGGGCGCGGGCATCGCGTACTCCTGCGCCAAGGCCGGGATCGACGTCGTCCTCAAGGACGTCTCCGCCGAGGCCGCCGCCAAGGGCAAGGCGTACAGTGAGAAGCTGCTCGACAAGGCGCTCTCCCGGGGCCGGACGACCGAGGCGAAGCGCGACGAGCTGCTGGCCCGCATCACCCCGACCGCCGAGGCCGCCGACCTCGCGGGCTGCGACGCGGTGATCGAGGCCGTCTTCGAGGACACCGCCCTCAAGCACAAGGTGTTCCAGGAGATCCAGGACGTCATCGAGCCCGACGCGCTCCTCTGCTCCAACACCTCCACCCTCCCGATCACCGTGCTCGCCGAAGGCGTCTCGCGCCCCGTCGACTTCATCGGGCTGCACTTCTTCTCGCCGGTCGACAAGATGCCGCTGGTCGAGATCATCAAGGGCGAGAAGACCGGGGACGCGGCGCTGGCCCGCGCGTTCGACCTGGTCCGCCGGATCAAGAAGACCCCGATCGTCGTCAACGACTCGCGCGGCTTCTTCACCTCGCGCGTCATCGGCCAGTTCATCAACGAGGGCGTCGCCATGGTCGGCGAGGGCGTCGAGCCCGCCTCCGTCGAGCAGGCCGCCGCGCAGGCCGGCTACCCGGCCAAGGTGCTCTCCCTGATGGACGAGCTGACCCTCACCCTGCCGCGCAAGATCCGCAACGAGACCCGCAAGGCCGTCGAGGAGGCGGGCGGCACCTGGCCCGGCCACCCGGCGGACGAGGTGATCGACCGGATGGTCGACGAGTTCGGCCGCCCCGGCCGCAGCGGCGGCGCGGGTTTCTACGAGTACGACGAGGCGGGCAGGCGCACGCGCCTGTGGCCGGGCCTGCGTGAGCACTTCGCCAAGGCCGGGACGGACATCTCCTTCACCGACATGCAGGAGCGCATGCTCTTCTCCGAGGCGCTGGACAGCGTCCGCTGCCTGGAGGAGAACGTCCTGATCACCGTCGCCGACGCCAACATCGGCTCGATCATGGGCATCGGCTTCCCGCCGTGGACCGGCGGCGTGCTCCAGTACATCAACGGCTACGAGGGCGGCCTGCCCGGCTTCGTGGCCCGCGCCCGGGAGCTCGCCGAGCGCTACGGCGACCGCTTCCTGCCGCCCGCGCTGCTGGTCGAGAAGGCGGAGAAGGGCGAGACCTTCCACGACTGACCCGGGACGCCCGCATGCCGTACCGTCCCTCCCCGGGGCGGTACGGCCGCGCTCATTCGGCCGTGAACGCGGCCCGCAACTCCTCCTTCAGCGACCGCTGGAAGGCGGTCACCAGGGCCTGGAGCACCATCGGCTGCATGTGCGCCGACAGCGACTTCATCGCCTTGACGTGCTCGGGGTCCGATTCCCGCTCCCGGTACGGATTCCACACCTCGTCCCGGAAGAGCCGGGTCAGCTCCTGCGCGGCCGAGCGGGTGTGCTCCAGCAGGACCGTACGGGCGGCGAGGATCGTCTCGTGCGCGATCGGCACGTCGAGCAGCTCCACGCCGAGCCGCAGCAGCCCCGGATCCAGCCGGAAGACACCGTCGTCGGGCGCGGACCGCTCCAGAACGCCCATCGCGGCCAGCCGGTCGAGGTCCTGCTCGCTCAGCGGCCGTCCGGCCCGCCGCTCCAGCTCCGCCCGCGAGGCGTCCTCCGCCGAGTCCGGCGCCCAGGAGGCGACCAGGGCCCGGTGGATGGCCAGGTCGTGGGCGCTGAGGTCGGGCGGCAGCTGCTCCAGGTACCGTTCGATCGCGGCGAGAGTCATGCCCTGGTGCTGGAGCTCCTCGATCAGCGCCAGCCGCGAGAGGTGGTCGTGCCCGTAGTGCCCGACCCGGCGCGGCCCGATCACCGGCGGCGGCAGCAGCCCCCGGGTGCTGTAGAACCTGACCGTGCGCACGGTCACCCCGGCGCGAGCCGCCAGTTCGTCGACGGTGAGCTTCGGCTCCTCGGCCTCGGTCGCCATGTCCGCTCCTCGTGTCCGGTGCTGCGAGCGCCCCGCTCGGTGCAACAGTATTGCTGTCTCACCATCGATGTGAAAGTGGCAACGGGTCACTGTCAGCGCCGCCCCCCTAGCCTGATGTGACTGTTCGCGATAGTTGGCGGATGTTCGCGATAGTTGGCGAGCCGACGTCAGAGAGTGATCAACCTACGCAGAGTTACTGTCCGGTCGCGCTGAAGCTGGCAGAGTCTCACTCGGTCTCACCTGGCCTGGCAGATCCTCAAGGGATCGAGGTACGTACAGCGGCCGCCTCGGGAAAATGACTGGCGGCGGCGAAGCCTGGGCAGAAGGCTCTCACCGTGACACTTCATGAGAACGAGATCCGTGTGAATGAGACGGTCGTCCGGTCACTGCTGCGGGAACAGCGACCGGAGTGGGCCGACCTCCCCATCTCGCCGGCCGGTGCGGGCACGGACAACACGATGTACCGGCTCGGCGACCAACTGCTCCTTCGGCTACCGCGCACCCCGGACAACGCGAAGGCCGTACGGAAAGAGCAGACCTGGCTGCCACGGCTGGCGCCAGATCTTCCCTGTCGCATCCCGGAGCCGGTGCACAACGGCACGCCGAGTTCCGCATTCCCGCTCGCCTGGTCGGTGTACCGCTGGATCGATGGCGAGGAAGCCGGTCCGGGATCGGTCAGAGACTGGGCCGCCTTCGGAGGTGACCTGGCAACGATCGTGCAGAGCCTGCATGCCATCCCCCTCATGGGAGCCACTCGCCAGGGCGGGCTCAGCTGGTACCGCGGAGGTGGCCTGCACGCTTGTGACCGGTGGATCAGCGGGTGCTTCGACAACTGTCGAACGATCCAGGGCCTCGACCTCGACATCGCGCATCTGCAACACCTGTGGCAGAGCGCGCTCACCCTGCCCGAGCCTTCTGCCCGCCATGTGTGGCTCCACGGAGACCTCAAACCCACCAACCTTCTGGTCCAGCAGGGGAAGCTGCACGCCGTCATCGACTTCGGAGGCCTCTCAGTCGGCTTTCCCGACGCCGAACACTCGCCTCTGTGGGATTTTCCACCTGGGGCTCGACAGGCGTACTGGGACGCCACAAGCCTCGACGACGTGACATGGCTGCGTGCCCGGGCGTGGGCCATCGCTGTCGGAGTCAGCGGGGTGTCGTACTACTGGGGCACCTATCCCCTTTTCGTCAGCGAATGCTTGTCGCGTCTCCGCGCGATCCTGGAGGCTATCGGCGAGCAGTGAACCAGTCCCGCACGTGGCGCTTCAGACGAACTTCATCCACGCGGATCTACACCACTCCGTCCCAGGCCACGGGGCACGCTCTAGGGGCGGCGGGCCAACAAATGAGCGTCGAGGAAGCCCCGCTCGGAGGCCGGGTCGTGGAGCAACCGAGCAACCGTGACGAGCCCGGCCCCGGCCAGCAACTCGGCAAACCGCTCGGCCGGCCAGCTATAGGCGGGCGTCACTTTGTGATCGAAGCGGACCGGCTCCGGTCCTTCGGTCCCGAAGAACGACACCAGGAGCAGGCCCCCTGGTGCCAGGACACGCACCTGCTCGGCGAGCAGTGCGGGCAGTTCCCCAGGCGGGGTATGGATCATCGAGTAGTGGGCCAGCACTCCGCCGAGCGCGCCGTCCTCGACCGGCAGGGCCTCCATTCGCGCTTCGTCGAACCGCAGCGCCGGATGGGCCCGCCGGGCGTGGTCGACCATGGCCGGGGAGAGGTCGAGCCCGAAGGCGTCCAGCCCCAAGTCGTGCAGCATGGCCGTCAGATGTCCGGGCCCGCACCCGACGTCGGCTGTCCGCAGGTTCCCCGTCCCACGCACGAGCTCGGCGAAGGTGCCGATCATGTTTCGCGCGAACGGCTGTGTCTCCAACCGATTAGCGAACATCGACGCATACAGCTCGACAACCCCGTCGTAGGCCGTCCTGGTCTCGCCCTGGTGTTCCAACACGGGAAGGAAACTAACACCCGTGCCGTTCGCAGCCGTTGCTCGGCCCCATACCTACCCTTCCCCTCGGGACTGATCGTTCCGTCACCTGATCAAGGGGCGACCTCAGTAGTTCGGAGAAGGGACAGTTACGAACAACTGCGGTGATCGGTGCCGGCTGCAGGGAAGGTCGTGCTGCCCTGGATGGGTGTTCCGTACGACGTCTGTCTTGATCCGTTCCGATTCATGCGTACTCAGTGATCTGCTCACTCCGTACGTCGGCCTTGCCGAGTTCGAGACGAGGCTGGTTACTGACGACGGGTGGCCGCGTCGGTGGACAGTGACGTGGCGGGTCGGGGAGGGCAAGGTGACCTGGCCTGTTCGTGACATGGCCTCGGTGCCGGTGCTGTCGTCCAAGATGATCCGGGGGTTCACGTGGCGAGCTGACCAGGGGCACCGGCCAGGTCTGCAGTTCATGGTGTCGACGGGTCGGCTTCACGGGTTCGAGTCGCTGGAAGAGCAACAGCTTCTGCTGGCGCTGGACTACTTCGGGGTCGCTGAAGTCCTGCCGCAGCCGTTTCGCCTCGACTTTGACAGCAGCGAAGGCAAGAGGTGGCACGTCCCGGACTTTCTTGCGGTGATGCCCGACGGAGGGCTGTGGCTGTTCGATGTCCGCCCCAAGGGCCTGATCGAGGACGGCGACGCGATGAAGTTCGCGGCAACGGCACAGTCAGCGTCTGCCTGCGGCTGGCGATACTCGGTCGTGGCTGGCTGGCGGCCGCACGTCCACAGCGTGCTCGACCACCTGTCGTCGCAGCGTCGGCCGTTGGTCGATCAGCTGGGCCTCCAGCGAGAGCTTGAGGACGCTGTTGCACGCGGGGTGGACACGTTCGGCGACCTGGTGGAGGGGACACGCCTTCCGGCCGTCGCCCGTGCTCACGCTACTCACCTGCTGTGGTGGCGGAGGCTCGGTGTTGATCTGGGCAGTCCGCTGGGGGATGGCTCGTTGATCTGGCGGGGCCGCGCGTCGGCCGGAGGGTCGTGATGGCTGCGGGACACGGCCTGCTGGACATGGAGATCGGCAGCGTGCTGCAGTTGAACGGCGTCGAGTGGACGGTGGCAGCAGCGGAGCCTCAGTTCAGCCGGTTCGTCCTGACGGACGGCGAGGGCCGGGAGGAGACGAGGTCGATCCGCTGGCTGATCCACCACCCGGATGCGAGGGTCGCGGCGAACCGGCCGACGACGTTCGTCCCCGTCGGTCGGCAGGCCAGGTCGCTGGCCGACCTGACCGAAGACCAGCTCAAACGGGCCCAGATCAGGGCCGAGCACGTGCTGGAGGCGGAGACCGGCTTCCGGGACGGCCGGGCCGACCGGGCCCGGCCCGGTGAACCACGGCCTGCCTACGATCCCGAGCGGACGTCGCTGAGCGAGCGCCGGCGAGCGAAGGCGGCCGAGCTGAAGGCCCTCCCGCGCCAGGAGGCCGAGATGCTGGGGCTCCGGTTCATGAGCGAGCGAACGCTCGAGCGTCTGTCCGCGAGATCCGGGGACAGTCTGCTGCTGGCCTGCGCAGACGGCCGCTGGACCCGCCGCAGCGGGGGCCATCCCAGTGTCACTGAGGAAGTCCGCAAAGCGATCTTCGCGGTGAAGAGGGAATGCAGAAACCGGTCCTCGATCACCATGGCCGCCCGGCATCGCCTTATGCACCAGTACATCCGGGAAACCTTCCCGTCCTTCCCCGTCAAGGACATCCCGTCGCGGATCACCTTGATGCGCGTCTGGCGGGAATGGTTCGGAAGCGGCGGGGCTCGAGCCCGTTACGCCCGTTCGGCTGAGGACGCCGAGGACGCGGACGTCGGACGGCGACTGATCGTCCACCGCCCGGGGCAGGTGATCGCTCTGGACTCCACGCCGCTGCCGGTCAAGTTGCGGGAGAGCGTGTTCGGCGAGGCGGTGTCGGCGACCCTGACCCACGCTTGTGCACGGTTGGTTACTGACCGCGCATGTTGCGCCGGTGAAGCAGAGATCCGCGTGGACGGTGCACTACACCAGCCGCGACGTCGCCCGGCCCGCAGCGGTGCGGCCCTGGCTGGCTGACCTGCCCGAAGACCTGACGCCATGGCTCGACGAGGTCGGGCTGCCCGATGGGCTGCCGTTCCTGCTGTCGCCTCGGTACGAGTACGACGTGGTGCTCAACTCGTACTTCCATCGGGTGAACCTGATCGGCGCGCCGTGGAACAGCAACGCCAACCGGGCCCGGGCACTGGCGGGGTTCTTGAACTTCCTGCACGGCGCGCGGGGCGGAAAGTCGTGGCGACAGGCCGCCGAGGGCGACCATCTGGCGTTCCATCAGTGGCGCCGCCGGGATCCGGCCGGGCCCAGGGTGGCGGGCGGGACTTGGAGCCAGGAGGTCTCGCACGTCAACCAGTTCTTCGAGTGGGCCGTACGGCAGAACCAGATCGGAGCGGTCCCGATCCCGCACCGCTCCCGCAGGCCGGCGCCGCTGGGCACACTGCAGGCCGTCCGCGCCGAGGGCACGGTCCCGGCGACCTACGCGCACGACGAGGGCGGCGAGCGCATCGAGTGGCTCCCACCTGCGTCCTACCGGCTCTGGCGGGACGTGGGCCTGCGCGGCTACGGTCCCGACGGCTTGCCCTCCGGCCGGTTCAAGGGCCGCTGGTCAGCCCGCAACGCGCGGACGCCGAACCGTCGCCGCCCGGGAACGGGGCCAAGCGGCTGACCACCGGATACTCCGACGGGGAACTGGCCCGGCTCCTGGCCGCACTGCGGGCGGACGCCGCCAGGATCCGCGACCGCATCCGGGCCGGGGAGGACCTGCTTCGCCGCTACCAGACCAACCCGCTGGCCCTGGACGACAACGATCGGAACCTGGGCCGGGTGCTGGAGCGGATGGCTGCCACCGGGCAGGTCCCCACACCGCCCGCGGTCCGGCCCAGTCCCTTCTGCCCCGAGCGCCGGGAACTCGCTGGGCGCCTGTTCTTGACCCTGCGGGACGTGCCGCCGTTGATGATGCTCACCGCGGCTCTGTCGGAGCGCAACGGCGAGACGATGAAGGAACTCCCGCTCCGGCACCGTGTGTTGGAGGATCGGGCGGTCGAGTTGGTCATCGTCAAGCGCCGCCGGGGCACACGGCGCTGGTTCGAGACCGTGACCTGGGAGATCGGGGCCCCGGGCCGTGAACTGCACAACCCGGGCGGCTTCTACCTGCTCATGCTGGAACTGACGGCCCGCAGCCGTCAGCGGTGCGGTTCGCCGCTGCTGTGGTCGGTCTGGCGCAACGGATACGCGGCCGGGCTCGGCGTCCCCGACAACCACTTCGCCCCGTTCCAGGATTCGTTGAGCTCCACCGCGATCCTGCCGACCGCCTGGGCGGCGAACCGCCCCCGGCCACTGCTGGCCGACCCCCAGCCCGCCACCGCCGGGCCTGACGACACCTCACCGACGCTGCCGGTCCAGGGACTGCCTCTGCAGGTGAGCTTCAACCGGATCAAGACCAGCATGGAGGTGCGGCGCACGAAGCGGATGGGCGGCCACCTGCCCTCGGCCGCCAAGTCCAACAGCATGCCGGTCCTGTTCCGGAACTACCTCAGCGGCGACCCCGTCATCACGGCCTGGGCCGAGGAAGTCCTCGGCGAGGCCCTGGTCGACGCCGAGCAGACCGCACGCCAGGCCCACGAGCGGGCGGCGAAAGCCGCCGGCGGAGGGCCCCGGGTCCTGCCGGGACCTGTCGACACCGCGGCCATGCAGGAGAGCGGAATCGGACCGGACAAGGCCCGCCAGGCCGCCGACGGCGAGCTGGACACCGGCTGGACGGCCTGCGTCGACCACGACCAGCACCCCCTCACCGGGGAAGCGTGCCAGGTCACCTTCCTCGACTGCTTCCACTGCGGGAACTGCCTGGTCACCCGCGACCACCTGCCGCGGCTGCTGGCTCTGCTCGACGCCCTGGCCCAGCGCCGCCGTGAACTGGCCGAAGAGCTCTGGCGGCCGCGCTACGGGCCGGCCTGGGTCGCCATCCGCCAGGACATCCTCGCCAAGTTCACCCCCGCCGAACTCCACCATGCCCAAGCCGACAAGCCGCACGACGCCCTCCTGGACCTGATCGAGAACCCATGGGAACTGCCGTGACCACCGCTCTGCGGGCCCTGCCGCACCTCCCCTCGCCCCCGCAGGTCCGTGCGGACGGCACCGACCCCTTCGTCTTCCACGCCCGCCGACTGCGAGCAGGCACGGTGCTGGAGGACACCTCGCGCTTCAGCGACGACGTCTGGGTCCTGGGCCCGGCGATGCTCAAGAAGCACGAGCGCCGGTTCATCCTCGACTTCACCCTGATCCCCACCACGCACCGGCAGGTCGCCAAGGAACTCTGCTACGAGATGCTCTCGGGAACCGTCCCGGCGGGCGAGGACCGGCCCGATGTCGCCACCATCCGCACTGCCTTCACCGAGTACCTTCGGTTCCTGCGCTGGGCAGCGGCCCGCCCCCGACGCCTGGATGCCATGACCGGCCGGGACCTGGAGGACTTCCAGCGGTTCCTGATCCAGTCCCTGCCCGCCGCCGACGCCCGGCAAAGAGCCCGCTCGGCCGCGCGCAAGTTCTGGCTCTGGCGGAGCGTCCTTTCCTCGGACGTCCTGCGCTTCGACCCGCGCCACATCGACGGCTGGAGCGAACCCAAGGCCCACAGCGGCGAGAACGCCACCGCACGGATCCCAGAAGAAGTGCTGGGGCGGCTGTTCGTCTGGGCGACGCGCTTCATCGACGAGTTCTCCACCGACATCCTGGCCGCGGACCGCCACTGGCGGACCCCGCCGCCGGCACCGGCCGAGCCGCACGTCTACGGCGACCTGCCGATCCGGCTGCGGGCCTGGCTGGCCGAACACATCGCGGGGGGCAAGCCGCTGCCCGGCTGGCGCGGCGAGCCCAGCACGACCGGGGTCGCGCAGGCGCTGGGCCGCAGCCCGATCTCTCTCGGCCGCTACCGGCACCTGATCGACGAGGCCGCCGCCATCGTGGGCCTCACACCCCAGATCGTCAGCGACCTACCGATCCTCGGCCGGCTCGACGACGAGCCGTGGATCGCAGCGATCCTGGCCGACCACACCGAAGCCGACAGCCTCGCCGCGCTCGCCCGCATACTCCAGGACTCCTGCTACCTCGTCCTGTCCTTCCTCTCCGGCGCCCGCGACAGCGAGCTCAAGCATCTGAGACGCGGCGGGCTGAGGACCGAGTGCGACGCGGACGGGACGCCCTACCGCTGGAAGATAGACAGCCTGGCTTTCAAGGCCGAGGACGACCCCGCCGGCGTCCCGGCCACCTGGAGCATCGGCGAACCCGCAGCCCGGGCGATCGCCGTCCTGGAGCGGTTGCAGCCGCCCGGCACCGACTACCTCTTCGCCCGCCTGGAACACAGCCCCGGGGTCAAGCGCAACGCGGTCAGCCAGGTGCTGACCAGCGGTGCCACCAACGCCCGCCTCAACACCTTCGCAGCCTGGATCAACGAGTACTGCCGGCGCCACAGCCGCACCGACGGCATCCCGACGGTCAACCAGCAGCCCTTCCATTTGAAAAACAGCCAGTTCAGGCGCACATTGGCCTGGTTCATCGCACGCCGTCCCGGCGGCGTCATCGCCGGTGCCCTGGCCTATCGGCACCACTGCATCCAGGTTTTCGAAGGCTACGCGGGCACCAGCGAGTCGGGCTTCCGGGCCGAGGTGGAGAGCGAGCAGGCCCTGGCTCGCGGCGAGCATCTCATGGCCGCGATCGACGCCCACGAGCACACCCACCTCACCGGCCCCGCAGCCGAGGAGGCCGCCCGCCGCCTGGAGAGCTTCGGCGAACGCGCCCGTTTCCAGGGCGCCGTCGTGCTGGACGATAACCGGCTACGACGGCTCATGGCCAAGCACGACCCGGCCGTCTATCCCGGGCAGTACATCACCTGCGTCCACGACCACGCCAAGGCCCTGTGTGAACGCGCCCGCCACAGCCGCAGCGAAGGACTACCCGACCACGGCGGCTGCAAGCCCCTGGCCTGCCGCAACGTCGCCCTGACCCCCGAGAACACGGCCGCCTGGCAACGCGAGATCGACCGCATCACCCGCCGCCTGGCCACCCGCCCGACCCTGCCGCCACTCCTGCGGCACCGGCTGGAAGACCGCCGCACCGAGATCACCACGTTCCTGCTGGAGAACACCGCCACCCGGGAGTCCGCGTGAGCCGCCCCGCCGACATCCCCTCCGAGGCCCACGTCCGGCGCGTCCTGGATCAGTACGTCAACGAGTGCCACGACAACGGCACCCGCCCCAGCGTCCTGGCCCTGGCCGCGAAGTTCGACCTGAGCAACACCACCTTCCGCCGTCACTTCCCCGACCTGGCAAAGGAAGTCTCCGCCGCCCGTTCCAGGCCGTCCCCCCGCCCCACGGCGGAGATGGGGCCCAGCCCCTACGAGGTCCTCGCCGCCCGGAACGCCAAACTCCGTCGCGCCAACCGGTCGTTGACCGAGAACCTCCAGTTCGCAGCCGCCCAGATCCAGCGCCTCGCCGTCGACAACGCCCGCCTGCGCGAATCCCTGGAAGCAAGCGGCAACATCATCCGTATTGACCGTGTCGGCCCTCTTGGACACCGATGACGACCGGCCGGTCTCAGCTGGTCGGCGGTGGCACGGAGCACGACGAACGGCTTTCACCAGCCGGCCCGTCGGCCGCGGCGACCAGACTCCGCGTTCCTGGATCGTCGTCCGACTCCCACGGCACTGGCCCGAGTTCTGGCGAGCAGAGCGGTCAGGACCTCCGCATCGCAAGTGCTGGCCAGAGCGGAAAGGCTTCGCTCCACCGCTTCCACGTCCCTGCAGGTCGGCTCCATGCCCATGTGGTCGAGTGCGAAAGTCAGAAGCTTGCGGTGTCGGACACCGTCCTCCAGCGCGCGGGCCCGGAACAGCTCGGCCCTCAAACTCTCGGCGTCGGTGACCTCGCACTCCGCGGCAAGGGCGTGGAAGTCGCTCCGCGACCAACCCACGATGGTCTGGAAGTCGTGCTCGCACAAGGTGTCGTCGAAGCAGGCCAAGAGGAGGACCGACCGGGCGGTGGACCAGCCAGTCCCCGAGATCAGGACGCGGTTCACCAGCCCGCGCCGCAGTCGGACTCCGTCAGCGGTGGGCCCGTGAGAATCGTCGGAGGCCGGAAGCTGTTCCGTCGCCCTGACGCGACGAAGCTCATGGAAGAGATCTCGGCACGTGTCCACCGAAGGATCAGCGTCCGCAGGTGGGCGTCGGTGATGGATGGCGATGAAGAGCGCCCGCTCGATGATGTCCGTCTCATCGTGGTTGAGAAGAACGCCGCCCGGCAGTAGGTCAGCGGTCATATCTCCCGGATTCTCTGTCGCCACCACGCTGCCGCATGCCATGAACTGACAGACGTGGCCCGAGGATCGGGCAGGGTTCGACGGAGGAACTCCTCGTCCAGCCGGGCGACGATCCTGCGGAGCCCCGCCCGGGCTGCAGGCGGCAGTCGGCGAAGCGCGTCTTCGAGGATGTCCCGAGCGTCCGTCGGGTCGCAGCAGGGGCAGTCGTCCCAAGGCAGATAGAGGTATCGGCCGGGTTGGTGGAGAAAGCGCTCGTATCGGTGCAGGGCCTCGGCGACGGCACCGCGCCCGAGATGCTGGGCTTCGATCCGGTGGATGGCTGACCGGGTTCGGCGGGAAATGTCGGGAATCTGGCGGATGGGAAGAGCATCGCTGCGGGCTGGCCACCGCTGAGAGCGGATGGCACCGGGCGGCCTACGCGCCATTGGCCTTTCGGGTCTGCGTCATGGTGCACATCATGTCAGGTCCCAGGGACATCGTCAGCGGGTGGGCCAGCAGAAAACATCAGGGTTTGCCCTCATAGTCCCCGATAGGTTGACCTGATGGGGATGAGCGTGATCATTCGAAGCTACACCGGGACCATCGAGGCAACCTGCTGTCACCCGGCACTCGACGCACTTTGCCAGCACGCGGTGAATGACGGCTTGCCCGGGATCGGCTACGTCGACAAGTACGACGACACCGTCTTCAACCGCTCCCAGATGCGGCTGGTGATCCCCGAACTCACCCAGCTGGGCACGAGCGCACCGGCCGCCGTCGCGGAGGCAGCCGAAGAAGTGCTCGCCCTGGCCCGGACCGTCGAACGGCTCTCCCATCGCTACCTGGTGTTCAACGGAGACTGACCAGGACCCGCCACCGGCGGTCAACGGTCAGCTCTCAACTACCTCCACAAGCTGGGGCTCGATCTCTACACACACTCTGCCCCGGCTTTCAGACTGACGTTGGAGTCCGATACGTCGGTCGATGTCGCGATGCTGCTCAGAGACGTGATGCTGCCCCTGCCGATGCGCGAGGGCTGGGGCCAGGACATGGAATGGCCCTATCCAGGGGTGCCGTCCGAGTGATCACGGAGTTCGCCGGACACGACGTCGCCGCCCCTCCCTTCTTCGCACCCGAGATGGTGACCACCGACCACGGAAGCGTCTACAAGAACCACGACCTGGTGGAGGCGGAACGGAGCCTGGGCTGCAACATCCTTCCGGCCCGAGCCTTCCGGGCCAGCGACAAGTTCGCCGTCGAGCGGGCCTTCTCCGCGTTCAAGACTATGCTGTTCGAGCATCTGCTGGGCTTCACCGGCACGGACGGCGCTGACCGCGGCGCCGACCCGGAGGCCGACGCGGTGATGACCCGCTCGCAGATGGAACACCTCATCGCGACCTGGATCGTGAAGGTCTGGCAGAACCACCGGCTCGGTGAATACGCGCCGTCCTGGGGGCCGGAAGAGGACCACAGCCCCAACTCACTGTTCGCCGCGGCCATGCACCAGGGCGGCTGGTCGATGCAGATTCCCGGCCCTGAGCTCTACTACAAGGTCCTGCCCAAGCACCACGTCCAAGTTCACCCCCGCCGCGGTGTGAAGATCCTCGGGCTCTGGTATTACGCAGATCTTCTGCAGGAGTCCCGATTCCTGCGGCCCTCGGGCCGGGGCGGCAGACACGCTGACAAGTGGGTCGTCAGCAGTGACCGCCGGGACCGGCGCCGGGTCTTCCTCCAGGACCCGGACGATCACGAATCCTGGCATGTGCTGCGATGGACCGGGCTTCCCCCGGAAGGCGAAGTCCCGGCCTTCTCCGACAAGACCGCGGCCGAAGTGCTGGCCACCGCACGCCAGCGCCGACTCGCTCCTCGCTCGGACGCCGACCTTCTGTCACTGCTGCTGGAGATCCTCGGCGAGGCGGCACCCGTCGATCAGTGGCCGACCCAGCGAGACGAAAAACAGGAGAAGGGGAAAACGGCGAGAAAGAAATCGCAGAAGCGCGCCCGAATCGCCCGCTCGCGCGAGATCTCCCGCGCCGAGACGGCCGCCGCCGACCGGATCGCGGGCCGGCCTGCCGAGCCGGAGGACTGGCAGGAACAGGCCCGCACGGTCGGCCAGGCCGTGACCGCCGACCGGCGCCGCCGCCGGGAGGCTGCCGTTGCCGCCGACACGTCCGTGCCCCGGCTCCTGAACGAATCTCTCAAAAGCCGCCATCTGTTCCTGATGCCGTCCGTTCTGGCGGGCGACGAAGACGTGGATGAGGACACGGCCGACACCGAGGAGAATGTGTGAGGCTCGACGACCTCTCGGCAGGACAGCTGGACGGCCTGCCCTCCCGCCGCCAGATCGCCGCCATGATCCTTGGCCCCGAGTCGCACCGGCACTCCTTCACCGGCTGGCAGCATTACCGCACCACCCGCGACCAGTTCATCCCGCCGCCTCGGCTCACCATCAGGCAGTACCAGATGCTGCCGACCGACAGACGCTCGGACTACGACATCTACCGACGGCAAGACCGCCACGGTCTGCTCGGTTGCCGCGGCATTCGAGGATCAGTGGCTGGATTTCCACCACCACCTCAACCCGGAATCCGTCCCGGGCACGTCGGACTTGCACGCACCGGTCGTTTATGTCCAAACGCCTGTCACCGCCACCCCGAAGAGTCTCTGCGAGTCGATCCTGAACTTCTTCGGGCCCGAACGCTGGAAATTCACGCTCCCTCAACTGATCCAACTGGTCGCCGACTGCCTGCGAGACCACGGGGTCAAGGTTCTGATCATCGACGACATCAACCGACTGCGGATGCACCGCGCCGACGATCAGGACGTTCTCGACCTCATCCGGGCCCTGATGAGCTTCAACGTCACGCTCATCCTCACCGGAGTCAACATCCCTGGCACCGGCCTGCTGCGGGAAGCCCACTTCAGCCGCCGCGACCGCCAATGGGTGCTGCCACCGCTGGAGACCACACGCGTCCACGGCCTCGAAGTCACCCAGATCGAGCGGCGCTTCGAACTCGTGGAACTCGACCACTTCTCCTACTCGACGCCCTCCCAGATCCAGGCGTTCGTGAAGCACCTGCGAGGAGCCGAGGCCCACCTGCGGCTCTTGAAGGCGAAGAAGGGCATGCTCACAAACGGCTCGATGCCCGAATACCTGATGAACCGCACCGGAGGGGTCATCGGTCTACTCGGCCGGCTTCTTGAGGAGGGCGCTCAGGAAGCCATGGCCACCGGCAAAGAGATCATCACCGAGAACCTGCTCGACGAGATCATCATCGGCCGGGATATCCCCGCTGAGGAGGCCGGGCCGGCACCAACAGATGTCCCTGCCGAGCCGGACGACGGCAAGAAGGTCACCAGGAAGACACGCAGGGCACGCAATACCGTCTTCGACGACCGCGGGCCACGAGTCGACCCCGAAGCTCCTGCCGAAGCAGCGAGTTGATGCAGCGACCGCCCGCCGAACCCATGCCCCGCAGCCTGATCCCGCTGCCGGGAGAGAGCATGGCCGGGTTCATCCTGCGGCTGTCCCATCGACTGCACGTCGCGCCCAGCAACGTCACGTGGCGCACGGGCCTGACCCCCTACCGCGTCACAGGCGGAATGTCGCCCGTCCGCCACCTGCTCATGATGGAGCCCCCTGAGGCGTCCGCGTTCGCGCACGCGACCCGCATGCCTACCGCGACCGTCGAACGGCTCACACTCCTGCCCTATCTCGGCCGCTATCCCCCCGTCGCCGAAGCCCTCACACGACAACCGAACGACCCGCCCCGCGCCCGGAACGTCTTCCCTTCCTGGCTCCTCGTCGGTTCCACTCGCTACTGCCCGGCCTGCCTCAAGGGCGACGGATCAGTGATCCAGGAACGACACGGAGGTGCCTGGCGATTGCTCTGGCACTTGCCCGTCGTCTTCGCATGCCTGGAACACCAGGTCCTGCTCCAAGACACATGCCCTGCCTGCCAGCATGCTGCCCAGAGTCGGCACCCCGAGGGCCGTCTCAAACTCGTTCCGTCTCCATCGACAGCAGGCCTCCACCCACTTCAATGCCGCAACAGCAGCATCAGCACAAGCGCCGGGAGAGCATTCTGTGGTCACCGGCTCGACGACGGCAGCGGCCTCAACCAGATCCGCCTCAGCCCTGAACTGGACGGCTTGCAGCGCACGATCCTCGACTGGCTCAGCCCGTCCGCGACTCCCCAGACTGCCTTCCATAGGTTCGCGGACCTGCAGGTCACGGCCTCGATCGTCAACGCGACCTGGCCACACACTGCAGACGCGACCCACCTTCCCCACGTGCTGACGGCAGCCCTTGACGAGCACCACGCCGCCCAGCAGCAGGCAGCCGAATCCGTTGACGGCAAACCACCCCACCGAGGGAGCCGCCACCCCAGCCTCTGGAGCACCGAACCGAGATCCTCAGCGGCAACGGCCGCGTTGCTCACCATCGCTCACACCCACCTCCGGCAACCCGTCCACCAACTGCGAGAGACCCTGACCTCCCTGCTTGAGCACGCACCGGAGACCCCCGATCGCCGCTGGGGCGCAACATGGGTCACTCTGCAACGCGACGCTTCCCCTTTGATCCGGCACGAGATCGACAACGCCTTCAGACGGCGCTTCCCCGCGCAACATCCTCCCGGCTCGTCCGATCAAGCCGATCGGACCGCTTGCGTCATCCCCGTCCGCGCACGTGGCTACCAGGCCGAGAACATCCCTCAGCACCTCCCTGACGAGTGGTTCACCCTCCTCAGCCAGGCCTCCCGTCCGAAGTTCCTGCCACGATCACCGCAGACCAATGGGCTGCGAAGAGCAGTCGCGGTTCAACTCGTCCAAGCTGTCACCGGCATGCGCATGGACGAAGCCGCCCGGTTCCTCGGCATCCCCACCAACTGGCTCGGCCCGTTCCCCGCCCCGCTACATCCCCTCCGTTTGATCTTCCAGAAGAAGCCCTACGACCTGGCCGGCGCCCTTGAACAGCTCGCCGAACACATCGCCGCTCTGCCTCAGCAGGTCGACTACAGGCAGCGCCGCGAGTCCTTCCAGCCCTGGAACCTCTCCACCGCTACCTGGAACAAGATCTGCCGCACCGTCCCCACCACGAGGATCGTTCGGTCAGACGACCAGTTCCGCGAGTGCTCCTCCGCGTTCGTCTGGTCACACCTCACGGGCAGTGAATGGAAACTCGCCCCATGCTTCCTGCCGCCTCACTCGCCCGAGGGTCGGACGTTCACGCAACAGGACTCCAAGATCATCCAACGCATCTCCTGCCCACCCGATCGCACCTGGAAGGCGGTGGCTGACCTTCTACGGCAGGCAGCCCACAGAAACCTCGCCTCGTGGGAGAGACGGCACCAGCAGCGACGCTCCGTGAGCAGCTAAGCCCCGGATCGCCAACTATCGGGAACGGGCTCCGCCAACTACGTTGAACAGCTGGCGAGCGACCAGCGCCAATGCCTCCACGCATCCGCCAACTATCGCGAACGGTCACACCTGAACGCATGTCCGAGATCACGTACGTGCGGGGGGACGCGACCGCTCCCCAGGGCAAGGGCGTCAAGGTGATCGTGCACGTCCGCAACGACCTCGGCGGCTGGGGCAAGGGCTTCGTCCTGGCCCTCTCCCGCCGCCGGCCCGACCTGAGGCCGCGTACCGCAGTTGGCACCGCGACCGCGCGCACAACGACTTCGGCCTCGGCGCGGTGCAGTTCGTGCAGGTCTCCCCGTACCGGCGGGTGGCGAACCTGGTGGGCCAGCGCGGGATGCGCCGGGGGAGCAAGGGCGTCCCCGTGCGTTACGAGGCCATCGACACGGGCCTCGCCGCCGTGGCCGACCGGGCCCTTGAGCCGGCCACCCGTCTCGGGAGCCGCCCCGCCCCGGCCTGGTACGGGAGTACGCCGCGTGTCACTCTGTTCCGGCTCCTATCGTGGGGCGATCCGGAGGAACGGGGGAGGGCCCATGACGGCACGCGGTACCGGCGGGGCGCCCCCCTCCCAGGAGACCGGCGGGCCCACCGACGCGCTGGGCGAGCAGATCCTCGATGCCGCGCGCGAGCAGTTCATGACCTTCGGGCTGCGCCGCTCGACCGTCGACGACGTCGCCAAGCGCGCCGGGGTCTCCCGGGTGACGGTGTACCGGCGGATCGGCAACAAGGACAGCCTCGTCTCTGCGTGCCTGCTGCGCGAGTACCGCCGGTTCGTCGTGGAGGTCGACGAGGCCGTGGCCGCGCTGCCCACCCCCGAGGACCGGCTCGTCGAGGGCTTCGCGGCCGTGCTGCGGCACATCCGCGAACACCCGCTCATCGGCGGGCTGCTGCGCCTGGAGCCCGAGACCATGCTGCCCTTTCTCACCGTGGAGAGCGGCCCCGCCTTCCTCGCGATCCGCGGCTACCTGGCCGGGCGGCTGCGCGAGGTGCGGCGCCTGGAGGGCGGGCCGGAGACCGACCCGACACCCGTCGCCGAGCTCGTGGTCCGGATCACCGTCTCCTTCCTCCTCAACCCGGTCAGCTGCTTCGAACTCGACGACGACGCCCAGGTCCGCGACTTCGCCCGCCGCTGCCTGGTGCCGCTGCTCGCCGCCTGACCGGGCACCTCAGCCGCACTCCGGCCCCGGCCGGGCGGCGACCTCGTCGGGCAGCGGCTCCAGCGGACGGCTGCGCGCCCAGTGCGGGCCGAGATCGTCCAGCCGCCAGCCGAAGGGGTACGAGCGCGGCTGCGGCCGGGACGGGAAACGACGCGGCCGGGCCGGCATTCCCCGTACGCACCGCGCCCGCAGCCGCAGCGCCGCCGACGCCGAGGTCCGCATCCACCGGGGCTGCGGCCGGAACCCCAGCGCCCTCAGCAGCGGCTCGTCCAGCAGCGCCAGCGAGAACCGCGCGACGAACGGCCGCAGTGGGCGCGGATACCAGCTCGCCATCACCCGGAACGTGGCGCTCGCCACCCGCCGGTTCGCCGGGTCGTACGCGAACATGCGCTCCTCGTAGGCGTCGAGCAGCCGCTCGAACCCCTCGTACGTGCCGGGGACGTCCTCGATGCCCATCATCGCCCCGGTCCTGCGCCCCGCCTCCGCCAGTGCCTGCACCTCCTGCGCGCACAGCGGGCGCCAGCCGTACCGGTCGATCCAGCGCTTCGGCCCCACGACCGTGGTCGCGAGCACGTAGCGGAAGTCGTCGTTGGGGATGCGGTACCTGCCGTGGATGCGGTTCAGGTGCCGCGCCGCCGCCCGGCCCCGCTCCGAGTCGAAGCCGTCGACGGCCATCTCGTACCCGATCAGCACCGTGTCGTCGTACCGCTTCTGCCCGTTGCGCTCGAACTCCTGGGTGCGGTCGAGGAGTACGGAGATCCTGGGGACACCGTAATCGCGCAGGAACGCCACGCTCACGCCCTGCCGGTAGTCCCACGGGAACTCGTACTGCGAGATCAGCCGGAGGATCTCGGCGTAGTCCCGCGCCGGATCCATCCGGCGGATCTCACGCAGGCGGCTGTACCGGCCCATGGTGCGCCCTCCTGTCCGTGTCCGGCTCCCCTCAACCGCCGTGCACAGCAAGCGATATGACGAGGCGTCTGGTCCGGGGAGTCAAAGTTACAAATACTATCGACTTGTTTCATCGCCCCCGTCAACACCGCGGGCGGGAGCCCGCCGCGCACGCCCCGCAAGCGGCCCGCATACTGGACCACGCGGGGCCGGGCGCTTCGGTCCGGCTCCCGCCGAACCGCCGGGAGCACCGCATGAGCAGCGCAGCAGCCAGCAGGAACGACCCCGCCCCACCCCCGCCCGGCGGCGTGCTGTGGAGCCTGTCCGGGGACATCCGGGCCCTGCTGATGCTGCCCGCCGCCCTCACCCTCCAGGTCGCCCACCCGGCCGTCGGCGCCGGCGTCGACGAGCACTCGGTGTTCCGTACAGACCCGTGGGGACGCGGCGAGCGCTCCCTCAGCTCGCTCCAGCTGTGGGTGTACGGGGGAGAGCAGGCGGCCGAGGAGGGGCGCAGGCTCCGCCGGCTGCACCGCGCCATTCAGGGCACCGACACCCGGGGCCGCCCCTACCACGCCCTGTCACCGGCCAACTACGCCTGGGTGCACGCCACCGGGTTCCCCGTCTACCAGCACGGCGCCCGCTATCTGCTGCGCCCGCTCAGCCGCGAGCAGGAACGCGCGCTGTACGCGGAATGGCTCCAGGTGGGCCGGGTGCTCGGGATCCACGACCGGGACATGCCGCAGACCATCGAGGAGTTCTGGCCCTACTGCCGGGCCGTGCTGGCCGACGAGATCGAGAAGACGCCCGTCGTCGCGGAACTCGTCGCCACCGACACCGCCGTCCCGCCGCCGGACCGGGGGCCGTGGCCGCTGCGGCTGCTGCTCAGGGCGCTGTGGCCGGTGCTGCTCCCGCCGCTCGCCCGGTTCCGCGCGTTCCTGACCGTCGGGCTGATGCCGCCCGACGCCCGCGAGGCCATCGGCCTGGAGTGGACGGACGCGCGGGAACGCGCGCTGCGGCGGTTCTGTGCGGTGGTGCGGGTGGTGGTCCCGGCGCTGCCGGAACGCCTGCGCTACCTGCCCCGGGCGCGCCGGGCCCGGGCGGCGCACCGGGCGGCCCGCAGCGGCGGGCTCAGGCCGAGGCGCGGCGGACCAACTGCGTCGGCGTGATCACCGACTCCGGCCCCGCGCCCCCGTCCTCCAGCCGCTCCATCAGCAGCCTGACCATCAACCGGCCCATGCCTACCACGTCCTGACGTATCGTCGTCAGCGGCGGGTCCGTCGCCTCGGCGACCGACTCCATGTCGTCGAACCCGACCAGCGCCACGTCCTGCGGCACCCGCCGCCCCCGCTCACGCAGCACCCGCAGCGCGCCCGACGCCATCAGGTCGTTGGCCGCGAACACCGCGTCCACGTCCGGCCGCCGCTCCAGCAGGTCCGCCATCGCCCGGGCACCGCCCTCCACCGTGAAGTCGCCGTCCGCCAGCAGCGCGGGCTCCGCGCAGGGCAGGACGTCGGTGTAGCCGTCGATCCGGTCGAGCGCCGAGGTCTGGTCGCGCGGGCCCGCGATGTGCGCGATGTGCCGGCGGCCCAGCCCGGCCAGATGGCGGACGGCCTCCCGGGCACCGCCCCGGTTGTCGCAGTCCACGAAGGGCGCCGCGTCGGTCGGCGCGCCCGGCCGCCCGGGCCTGCCGCCGTAGACGACCGGGACGCGGAAACGCCGGATGGCGGACGGGAGTTCGTCGTCCGTGTGCAGCGAGAAGGCCAGCACCCCGTCCACATGGCCCCCGGCCAGATAGCGGCTGACCCGCTCGAAGTCCCCGCGTCCCTCCACCAGCAGCAGCACCAACTGCGCGTCGTGCAAGCCCAGTTCCCGGCTGATGCCCCGGATGTGCTGCGAGAAGAAGGGGTCGGAGAAGATCCGCGCCTCGGGCTCGTCGATGATCACGGCCACCGCCCCGTTGCGCCGGGTCACCAGGGTCCGGGCGGCGTGGTTCGGGACGTAGCCCAGTTCGTCGACCGCCTTGCGCACCTGGTCGACGAGCGGCTGCCGGACGCCCGCGCCGCCGTTCACCACCCGGGAGGCCGTCGCCCGGGAGACTCCGGCACGGGCCGCCACCGCTTCCAGCGTGGGGCGCGCGTGAAGCGGGGCATCGGGGGACGGACCGGGCAAGGGACGCTCCTCGGGACGCGGCGGGGCCGGAAACGGCCGGGGCCGGCCGATCGGCGCGAACAACGCCGCCAGCCTAGGGCCTGTATTGAGTTGCGACGCCGCGCCACAACTCAATACGGGCCCCAACGGGCCGGGTCCGCGTGCCCGCTTCCGGAAACCGGGCGTGCACAGGTCTGTTGCCCGTACCGGCGCCGAAGTATCTTCCGCCCATGCCGATCGCGCCGACAGGCGGCGGACGGCGGCCGCCCCGGCGCGGCCGTGTCCGCAATCTCGCTCTGGCGGCCGCCTCCGCCGCCCTGACCGTCCCCCTGCTCACCGTCCCCTCAGACGCGGCCCGCACCACCGCACCCCGCACCGGCTTCGAGATCTCCGGCGGGACGCGCTGGACCCGGCAGTCCGAGGAGGCGTCGCTGCTCGCGGCCCTGGCCCGGGGAGGCGACCGGGTCTCCGTACGGCGGATCGGCACGACCGCCCAGGGGCGCCCGCTGCGCCTCGTCCGCGTCGGCAGCACCGAGCCGGACGCACTCACCGTGCTCCTGGTCTGCGGCCAGCACGGCGACGAGCCCGCCGCGCGCGAAGCCTGCCTGAGCACGGTCCGCGACCTCGCCTACGCCACCGACGCCCGTACCCGCGCCTTCCTCGCCCGGACCGAGGTCCTCGCCGTGCCCACCGCCAACCCGGACGGGCTGGCCGCGGGGACCCGTGGCAACGGGGACGGCGTGGACGTCAACCGGGACCACCTCGCCCTGCGCAGCGCCGAGGCCCGGGCCCTGGCCGCCGTACTGCGCGATTACGAGCCCGACGTGATCGAGGACTTGCACGAGTACGGCGCCACCGCCCCGTACTACGACAAGGACCTGCTCGTCCTGTGGCCCCGCAACCCCAACACCGACGAACGGCTGCACGACGAGGCGCACGACCTCGCGGTGGACCGGGTGCGGCCGGCCGCCCTGGACGCCGGATTCAGCACCGGCGTCTACGGCGTGTGGACCGACCCGGACACCGGCCGCCCGGTCGAGCGGACCGCGGGCGACGGCCAGGAGCGCATCCTTCGCAACATCGCCGGCCTCAAACACGCGGTCGCGCTGCTGGTCGAATCCCGTACGGACGCGCTCTCCACCGAGGAGCGCGCCGACCCCGCCCTCGCCGGCCGCCGCCGGGTGGCCTCCCAACTCGTCGCCCTCAAGGCGCTCTTCCGGTATGCGGACAAGCGGCGCGCGGGCATCGCCGCCGCCACCGCGCACTCCCGCGCGGCCGGCTCGGACGACCTGGGGCCCGTCCTCCTCGGCGGCGCCGACGACGAGGCCCCGGCGCCGGACCGGACCCTCACCGACCCGCCCTGCGGCTACCGCCTCACGAAGGAGCAGTTCGCCCGCGTCCGCGACGAACTCGCGCTGCACGCCGTCACCTCCCACCCCGACGGCGACGGGGTGTACGTGCCCCTGCGGCAGCCGGCCAGGAAGCTGATTCCCCTCCTTCTGGACGGACGGGGAACATATCACCTCATAAAGGGTCAACCCGATACCGCTTGTTGATACCGACAGAAGCACGTTCGGTGTGGTACTGCCTACGGAGAGCGATTCCTTCTGTTTCCGTGAAAGGTGCCATTCGTGTCGCAGGACGATCAGAGAGCGGGCGGCAGGGGGGACGTGCCGGTGACGGCGGACCTCCCCGGCCATTCGGCCCACAACCGGCGCCCCGTCACCGACCGGGTGGTGTTCGGTGTCACGGCCGGCCTCACCCTCGCCTTCGTCATCTGGGGGGCCACCGCCACCGACTCGCTGGAGAACGTCTCCGGAAGTGCCCTCGACTGGCTCATCCACAACGGCGGTTGGGCCTTCATGCTGGCCGCCTCCGGGTTCGTGCTCTTCGCCCTGTGGCTCGCCATCAGCCGGTACGGGAACATCACCCTCGGCCAGGAGGACGAGGAGCCGGAGTTCCGTACCGTGTCCTGGGTCGCGATGATGTTCAGCGCCGGCATGGGCATCGGTCTGATGTTCTACGGCGTCAGCGAGCCGCTGGCCCACTTCACCGACCCGCCGCCCGGAACCCACCCCGCCGACCCGGCCGAGGCGATGCAGACCGCGATGGCCACCACCCTGTTCCACTGGACGCTGCACCCGTGGGCGATCTACGCGGTGGTCGGCCTGGGCATCGCGTACAGCACCTTCCGGCGCCGCAGGCGGCAGACCATCAGTGCCGTCTTCGAGCCGCTGATCGGCCCCCGCCACGCCCACGGCGGACTCGGCCGGTTCATCGACATCCTGGCCATCTTCGCGACCCTCTTCGGCTCGGCCGCCTCGCTGGGCCTCGGTGCGCTCCAGATCGGCAGCGGCTTCCACGAGCTGAACTGGAAGGAGAAGACCGGCACCGGACTGCTCGTCCTGATCATCGCCGTGCTGACCGTCGCGTTCATCGCCTCGGCGGTCTCCGGCGTGGAGAAGGGCATCCAGTGGCTGTCGAACATCAACATGGTGCTCGCCCTGATCCTGGCCGTCTTCGTGTTCGTCGCGGGCCCCACGATCATCGTGCTGGACCTGGTGCCCACCTCGATCGCCTCCTACTTCGGCGACCTGCCGCAGCTGGCCGGCCGCACCGAGGCCACGGGTGAGGGCGAGGTCGCGGAGTGGCTCGGCAGCTGGACCGTCTTCTACTGGGCCTGGTGGATCTCCTGGACGCCCTTCGTCGGCATGTTCATCGCACGGATCAGCAGGGGCCGCACCATCCGCCAGTTCATCGGCGGCGTCATCCTGGTGCCCAGCACGGTCAGCCTGATCTGGTTCGCCGTCTTCGGCGGCACCGCCATCAAGCTCCAGGAGGGCGGGAAGCTCGGCGGCGCCGACACCCAGGAAGCGCAGCTCTTCGGTGTACTCCAGCAGTTCCCCGTCGCCACGCTGATGAGCATCCTGGTGATGGTGCTCGTCGGCATCTTCTTCGTCTCCGGCGCCGACGCCGCGTCCATCGTGATGGGCACGCTGTCGCAGAAGGGCATCCTCGAACCCGCCAAGTGGGTCGTCATCTTCTGGGGCGTCGTCACCGGCGCCGTCGCGGCCATCATGCTGCTCATCGGCAACGGCAAGGGCGACGCCCTGGCGGGGCTCCAGAACCTGACCATCCTCGTCGCGGCGCCCTTCACCATCGTCATGATCGGCATGTGCGTGGCTCTGATGCGGGACCTGCGCCAGGACCCGCTGATCGTGCGCCGGGAGTTCGGCGTGGAGGCCGTGGAGTCGGCGGTCATCGAGGGCCACGCCAAGTACGACGGCGACTTCGAGATCCGCATCGGCCCGGGCGGCAGCCAGATCACCACGGAACGCCACGACCACGACCGGCCCGGCGGCTCCACCCCGGCGTGAACCGTACGGCCCGGCGGAGTACGCCGCCGGGCCGTACCGGGGCTCACCCCACCAGCCGCGCCGCCTCCAGCGCGCAGCCCAGCGCCACCGTCACCCCCGCGCCGCCGTGCCCGTAGTTGTGCACCAGCCGTCCGCCCCCGGGCAGGGGCCCGGCCTCGATCCGGACCCCCGCGTCCCTGGCCGGCCGCAGGCCCACCCGGTGGCCGATGACCCGGGCCCCGGCGATCTCCGGCCGCACCCGCGCGCACCGGGCCACTATCTCCTCGGCGGTACGGGGATCGGGCACCGTGCTCCAGTCGTCGGCCGCCGCCGTGCCGCCGAGCACCAGCCGGCCGGGCTGCGGGAAGAAGTACGTGGTCTCGCTCGACGCCGGATCGGCCTCGGTGAACCACTCCCGTATCCCCGGGTTCTCCACCAGCACCAACTGCCCGCGCACCGGCCGCATCCCGGGGTCGGGGACCAGCTCGCGGGCGCCGAGCCCGGCGCAGTTGACCACCGTCCCCGCCTCCGCCGCCGCCTCCGCCGCCGCCTCGGCGAATGAGCTGACCGTGCGCCGCTCGACCGCGCCCCCGGCCGCCCGCACCCGCCCCTCCAGCCACTTCAGGTGCACCGGCATGTCGATCAGCGGCAGCCGGCACCGCAGACCTTCGGCGGTCTCCACGGCGTCCTTCAGCTCCCCGGCCCACGGCCCCAGACCGGAGAGGCGCTCACCGCCGTGGAGGCCGTCGACCAGCCGTACGCCGGTCTCCTCCGGGCGCGCGGCCAGCTCCTCGTACCGGCGCAGGGTGGTCAGCGACCAGTCGCCGACGCGGTCCAGCGGCTCGATCCGGTACGGCCACCACAGCGCCCCGGCCACCGCCGACGTGGTGTCGCCGGCCGGCTCCCGGGACCACACCCGCACCCGGTGGCCACGCTCGGCCAGCACCACCGCCGTGGTCAGCCCGCTGACCCCGCCGCCCACAACGATCACGTCCGACACCGCTGCCCGCCTTCCGCCGCCCGATACGCGTACCTGACCCGGACCCTAAGGGGCCTCCCGCACTCCGCCGCAGGCCGCCCCCCGGGGCCTTGACGCGTGATCCCACAGGCTGCCCCGGCCCGTCCTCCGGGCCCCCGCCGCGCCGATTAGGATCGGCACCCTGATGACTGCCACCCTCGTCGCCAAGGAACTCGCCGCCGGACACGGCGACCGCACGCTCTTCGCCGGGCTCGACCTCGTGGTCGCCCCCGGGGACGTGATCGGTCTCGTCGGAGTCAACGGCGCCGGAAAATCGTCGCTGCTGCGGCTGCTCGCCGGGCTCGACCGGCCGGAGGAAGGTGAGCTGAGGCTCTCCCCGCCCACCGCCACCGTCGGCCACCTGCCCCAGGAGCCCGAGCGGCGCCCCGGCGAGACCATACGGGAGTTCCTGGCCCGCCGGACAGGGGTCGCCGAGGCCCAGACCGCCATGGACGCCGCCACGGAAGCCCTGGTCGAGGGGGCTCCCGGCGCGGACGACGCGTACTCCGAGTCCCTGGAGCGCTGGCTCGCGCTCGGCGGCGCCGACCTGGACGAACGTGCCGAGGAGACCGCCGCCGAACTCGGCCTGACCGTCGGCCTCGACCTGCCGATGACCGCCCTCTCCGGCGGCCAGGCGGCCCGCGCCGGACTCGCCTCGCTCCTGCTGTCGCGCTACGACGTCTTCCTGCTCGACGAGCCCACCAACGACCTGGACCTGGACGGCCTGGAACGCCTGGAGAAGTACGTCTCCGGACTGCGCTCCGGCACCGTCGTCATCAGCCACGACCGCGAATTCCTCATGCGCACGGTCACCAAGGTCCTCGAACTCGACCTGGCCCAGCAGCAGATCAACCTGTACGGCGGTGGCTACGCGGCGTACCTGGAGGAGCGCGAGCGCGCCCGGCGGCATGCCCGCGAGGAGTACGAGGAGTACGCCGACAAGCGCTCGGCGCTGGAGGGGCGCGCCCTGATGCAGCGCTCCTGGATGGACAAGGGCGTCAAGAACGCCCGCCGCAAGGCCACCGACTCCGACAAGATCGGCCGCAAGTTCCGCAGCGAGTCCAGCGAGAAGCAGGCCGCGAAGGCCCGGCAGACGCAGCGCATGATCGAGCGCCTCGACGCGGTGGACGAGCCGCGCAAGGAGTGGGAGCTGCGCATGGAGATCGCCTCCGCGCCCCGCTCCGGCTCGGTCGTCGCCACTCTCCGCGAGGCCCGCGCCGTACGCGGCGACTTCGTGTTCGGCCCTGCCTCGCTCCAGATCGACTGGGCGGACCGGGTCGCCATCACGGGCGCCAACGGTTCCGGAAAGTCGACCCTGCTGGCCGCGCTGCTCGGCCGCCTCCCGCTGGACTCGGGGCACGCGAGCCTGGGGTCCGGCGTGGTCGTCGGCGAGGTGGACCAGGCGCGCAAGCTCTTCCACGGCTCGGAGACGCTGCTGGAGGCGTTCTGCGCGGCGGTGCCCGAGACGGAACCCGCCGACGTGCGCACCCTCCTCGCCAAGTTCGGCCTGCGCGCCGACCACGTGATGCGCCCGGCGACCACCCTCTCGCCGGGGGAGCGCACCCGGGCGGCGCTCGCCCTGCTCCAGGGCCGGGGCGTCAACCTCCTGGTGCTGGACGAGCCCACGAACCACCTGGACCTGCCGGCGATCGAGCAGCTGGAGTCCGCGCTCGACTCGTACACCGGAACCCTGCTCCTGGTGACGCACGACCGCCGGATGCTGGAGGCGGTCCGCACGACGCGCCGCATCCAGGTGGCGGAGGGCAGGGTCACGGAAGCCTGACCAACCCCAGGCCGACGCGACGGCCGGTCACTTCCAGCGCCGCCGGAGCTTGGGGCCCGGGGCCGGGGCCGACGCGCCGGCCGGTCACTTCCAGCGTCGTCGGAGCTCGGGGCCCGGGGCCGACACGCCGGCCGGTCACTTTCAGCCCCGCCGGCGCTTGAGGCGCGGGGTCCGGGGCGGAGCCCCGGTTACGGGAAGGGGCGGGGAGGGGCAAGGCCCGCCGCAGGCGCCCCGCCACCCCACCGCCGCCCCGAGGGCTAACGCCCCCCGTCCCCCTTCAACAACCCCGCCCGCCGCAACGCATCAGCCATCGCCCCGTTGGCCGGCGTCGCAGCCGGCGAAGGACGACCACCGCCACCCCCCTGCCGAGGCCGAGGCGGCCGCCCACCCCGCTCAGCACCACCGCCCCCACGAGCCGCCCGCGCAGCACCCGCCCCGCGGCCGCTCGCCGCCTGCTCGTCGTCCAGCCGCAACGACAACGAAATCCGCTTACGCGGGATGTCGACCTCCATCACCTTCACCCGGACGACATCCCCGGGCTTCACGACGTCCCGGGGGTCCTTCACGAACGTCCGCGACATCGCCGACACATGGACGAGCCCGTCCTGATGCACCCCGACGTCCACGAACGCCCCGAACGCGGCGACGTTCGTCACGACGCCCTCCAGCACCATCCCGGACTCCAGGTCGCCGATCTTCTCGACGCCCTCCTTGAAGGTGGCCGTCTTGAAGGCGGGCCGCGGGTCGCGCCCCGGCTTCTCCAGCTCCTTCAGGATGTCGGTCACCGTCGGCAGCCCGAACTTCTCGGACACGAAGTCGTCCGCCCGCAACGACCGCAGCACGTCCGTGTTGCCGACCAGCGCGGCGACGTCCCCGCCGGTCCTCTTCACCATGGCCCGCACCACCGGGTACGCCTCCGGGTGGACACTGGACGCGTCGAGCGGGTCGTCGCCCCGGATGCGGAGGAAGCCCGCGCACTGCTCGTACGCCTTCGGACCCAGCCGGGCCACGTCCTTCAGGTTCTTGCGGGACCGGAACGGCCCGTTCGTGTCCCGGTGCGCCACGATGTTCTCGGCGAGCCCCGTGCCGATGCCGGAGACCCGGGAGAGCAGCGGCGCCGACGCGGTGTTGACGTCGACGCCGACGCCGTTCACACAGTCCTCGACGACCGCGTCCAGCGACCGCGAGAGCTTCACCTCGGACAGGTCGTGCTGGTACTGCCCGACGCCGATGGACTTCGGGTCGATCTTCACCAGCTCGGCCAGCGGGTCCTGGAGCCGGCGCGCGATCGAGACGGCACCGCGCAACGACACGTCCATGTCGGGGAGTTCCTGCGAGGCGAACGCCGAGGCGGAGTACACGGAGGCGCCCGCCTCCGAGACCATCACCTTGGTGAGCTTCAGCTCCGGGTGCTTCGCGCACAGCTCACCGGCGAGCTTGTCCGTCTCGCGGGACGCCGTGCCGTTGCCGATGGCGATGAGGTCGACGTGGTGCTCCCGGGCCAGCCGCTCCAAAGTGGCCAGCGACTGGTCCCACTTGTTGGCCGGGACGTGCGGGTGGATGACGTCGGTGGCGACGACCTTGCCGGTCGCGTCCACGACGGCGACCTTCACACCCGTACGGAAACCGGGGTCCAGCCCCAGCGTGGCCCGCGTCCCGGCCGGCGCGGCGAGCAGCAGGTCGCGCAGGTTCGACGCGAAGACGCGTACCGCCTCGTCCTCGGCGGCCGTACGCAGCCGCAGCCGCAGGTCGATGCCGAGGTGTACCAGGATCCGGGTCCGCCAGGCCCACCGCACGGTGTCGGCCAGCCACTTGTCGCCCGCACGCCCCCGGTCGCCCACGCCGAAGCGCCGGGCGACCATGTTCTCGTACGAGGACGGGCCGGGCTCCTGGGACGGCTCCTCCGGCTCCAGGACCAGGTCGAGCACGTCCTCCTTCTCGCCGCGGAGCATCGCCAGCACCCGGTGCGAGGGCAGTGCGGTGAACGGCTCGGCGAAGTCGAAGTAGTCCGCGAACTTGGCGCCCGCCTCCTCCTTGCCGTCCCGCACCCGGGCCACCAGCCGCCCGCGCGTCCACATGCGCTCGCGCAGCTCACCGGTCAGGTCCGCGTCCTCCGAGAAGCGCTCGGTGAGGATGGCGCGGGCGCCCTCCAGGGCCGCCGCAGGGTCCGCGACGCCCTTGTCCGCGTCGACGAAGGCCGCCGCCGCGGCGAGCGGGTCCGCCGAGGGGTCGTCGAGCAGGCCGGAGGCGAGCGGTTCGAGACCGGCCTCCCGGGCGATCTGCGCCTTCGTCCGCCGCTTCGGCTTGAACGGGAGGTAGATGTCCTCCAGGCGCGCCTTCGTGTCCGCCGCCCGGATCCGCGCCTCCAGCGCCTCGTCGAGCTTGCCCTGCTCCCGTACGGATTCGAGGACCGCCGTCCGGCGCTCCTCCAGCTCCCGCAGATACCGCAGCCGTTCCTCGAGCGTGCGCAGCTGCGCGTCGTCGAGCATCTCGGTCGCTTCCTTGCGGTAGCGGGCGATGAACGGCACGGTCGACCCGCCGTCGAGCAGCTCGACGGCCGCCTTCACCTGCCGCTCGCGTACGCCGAGCTCCTCGGCGATCCTGCCTTCGATGGACGTCGTCACGGTTCTACCGACTCGCCTTCTCCTGCTGGCTGTGCTGGTCGGGCCCCGGGCCGCCGCTGGGACGGGCCCGGAGCCACACGCCCTGCATTGTGCCGGGTGGCCGGGTGCCGTGTCGCCCGGCCACCCCAGGGAGCGGGCTTTCGGTTCTCGCGGTTCAGCCCGTCGCGCTCGCCGGGAAGGCGCCCGCCGCCGCGGCCGTCGCGAGGAAGCCGCGCCCCAGCTCCGTCAGCCGGGCCACCCCGGGTCCGCCCAGGTGCTCGTACGGGCCCAGGTCCATCCGGTCCGTGGCCTCCTCCAGCTCCTTGCGCAGCCCGGCGCCCTCCTCGGTCAGCTCGCCATCCGCCGTGAGGAGTCCGCGCCCGCGCAGCCGCTCCGACGCGTCCTCCCAGTCGGTGCGCCGCCACCCCCGGCTCGCCAGCAGCCAGCGGATCGCCATGCCCTTGCCCGTGGCGGTGTGGCTGACCAGCGCCTCGACCGGGTCGAGCTCCGCGGTGAGGAGCGCGGCGAGGTGGGCGTCGCCCCGGTGCTCGCGCAGCAGCGTCGCCGCGTGCCAGTACGCCAGGTGCGGTTCGTCGGGGACCGGCAGGCCGGCGTGCGCGGCGTACAGCGGCCGGGCGTGCCGGGTGCAGCCCTCCGTGGCGCGCAGGGCGAGCCGCGCGGCCTCGGCCATCTCGGGCGAGGCGATGATCTCCTCGCCGAGCAGCCGGCGCAGCGTCGCGTCGGCGGCGCGCAGCCGGGCGTCCAGGACCTTCGCGGGCGAGGCGACGTCCCAGATCGCGGGCACGTGCCGGGAGACCAGCGCGTGGCTGAAGTTGTAGAAGGCCGCGGTCACCGTGTCGGCGCCGACCGCGCCCATCGCGGCGGCGCGGGTGGCGAAGTAGACGGCGGAGGAGTCGTCGATACCTATCCCGCCGAGCTCCTCGCCGAGGTTGGGGGAGAAGTAGAGCGAGGAGTGCAGCGGGTTCAGGGCGTTGTGACAACGCCGCCCGGCGCGGGGCGGGAGAGTACTCATACCCGGCACGTTACCGACTGGTCGGTACGGGCAGGAACCCCCTGGCGCACGTGAGCTTCGCCGCAGCCGATGATGGCAGGAAAGGTGGGGAACCCGTCATTGCGGCCATGCGCGCGGGCCGCCCAGGATGGCGTACATGAAGCAGCGCACCGTGCTCGTCGTCCTCTTCGACGGCATCCAGAGCCTCGACGTCACCGGCCCCATGGAGGTCTTCGCCGGTGCCTCCCGGTTCCCGGACGCCGGGTACGAGCTGCGCACCGCCTCGCTGGACGGCGCCCCGGTCCGCTCCTCCTGCGGCCTCACCCTGGTCCCCGACGGCAGCCTCGCCGACGCCCCGGTGCCCCACACCCTGCTGGTCCCCGGCGGGGCGGGCACCCGTGCCCCCGACCCCGCGCTCGTCGGCTGGCTGCGCGGGCACGGCCCGCTGCCGGAGCGGCTGGTCTCCGTGTGCAGCGGGGCGCTGCTCCTCGCCGCGGCCGGCCAGCTGGACGGGCACCGGGTGACGACGCACTGGAACGTGTGCGACCGCCTCGCCCGCGACCACCCGGCCGTCGACGTCGACCCCGAGCCGATCTTCGTACGCGACGGCAGGATCGCCACCTCCGCCGGAGTCACCGCGGGCATCGACCTCGCGCTGGCCCTGGTCGAGGAGGACCACGGACGGGACGTCGCCCTGACGGTCGCCCGGCACCTGGTCGTGTTCCTGCGCAGGCCCGGCAGCCAGTCCCAGTTCAGCGCCCAGCTCAGCGCCCAGACGGCACGCCGCGAACCGCTCCGCGAGGTCCAGCACTGGATCACCGAACACCCCGGCGCGGACCTCTCCGTCGAGGCGCTCGCCGCCCGCGCCCGCCTCTCGCCCCGCCACTTCGCCCGCGCCTTCCAGGCGGAGACGGGGACCACGCCCGGCCGGTACGTCGACCGGGTCCGCCTCGAACACGCCCGCCGGCTCCTGGAGGACACCACCGACGGGGTCGCCGGGATCGCCCGCAGCAGCGGCTACGGCACATCGGAGGCGATGCGCCGGGCCTTCGTCAAGGCACTCGGCGCGGCCCCCGCCGAATACCGCCGCCGCTTCGGCTCCGGCTCCGCCCACCACGTCTGACCATCGGAAGACAGGAAACGCTCATGCAGATCGCCATCGCCCTCTTCGACCGCTTCACCGCACTGGACGCCGTTGGCACCTACGAGATCCTCTCCCGCACCCCCGGCGCCGAGACCGTCTTCGTCGCCGAGCACGCGGGCGCGGTGCGCAACGACAACCGCAGCCTCGAACTGGTCGCGCACCGTACGTTCGACGACGTCCCCGCCCCCGACCTGGTGATCGTTCCCGGCGGCCCCGGACAGCACCACCAGATGGAGAACGAGAACCTGCTCGGCTGGCTGCGCCGCGTGGACGAAACCACCACCTGGACGACCTCCGTGTGCAGCGGATCCCTGCTGCTGGCGGCCGCCGGGCTGCTCAAGGGGCGGCGCGCCACCTCGCACTGGCTGGCGCTCGACCAGCTCAGGGACCACGGCGCCGAGCCCACCGGCGAGCGCGTGGTCTTCGACGGCAAGTACGTCACCGCCGCCGGGGTCTCGTCCGGCATCGACATGGGCCTCGCCCTGCTCGGCCGCATCGCCGGCGACCGGACCGCCCAGGCCGTACAGCTCCTGACGGAGTACGACCCCCAGCCGCCCTACGACGCCGGATCGCCGGACAAGGCGCCGGCCGAGCTCGTCGAGGAGTGGCGGGGCCGGAGCCGCTTCATCCTCCAGTAGGCACCCAGGTGAAGCGGGGCGCGCGGCGTTCCAGGAAGGCGGCGACCCCCTCCGCGGTGTCGCCGCCGCTCCGCGCCTGCCCGGCCCAGTACTCGTCCCGGTCCTCGCGCCCGGCCGCGAACTCCTTGGCCGCGGCCTGGGTCAGCCGGGACCGCGACAGCAGCGTCCGTACGTACGCCCCGACCCGTTCGTCCAGCCCACCGGCCGGCAGCACCTCGTCCACCAGACCGGTCCGCAGCGCCCGCTCCGTGTCGATCAGCTCGCCGGAGAACAGCAGGTGCTTGGCCGTCGCGGGGCCCGCGAGGGCGACCAGCCGTCGGGTGGACGACGCGGGGTAGACGATCCCCAGCTTGGCCGGGGTGACCCCGAACAGGGCCCCCTCCGCCGCGAAGCGCAGATCGCAGGCGGCGGCGAGCTGGCTGCCGCCGCCCACGCAGTAGCCGCGCACCGCCGCGAGCGTCGGCAGCGGGAACGCGGCCAGCGCCTCCTCGGCCGCCACGGCCAGGCTCTGCGGAGCGCTCCCGGGGTCCCGCAGCGAGGAGATGTCCGCGCCCGCGCAGAAGGTGTCGCCCGCGCCCGTCAGGACCAGGGCGCCCACCGCGGGGTCGGCGGCCAGCTTCTCCAGCAGTACCGGCAGCGCCTGCCACATGGCGGCCGTCATCGCGTTGCGCTTGGCGGGGTTGCTGATGACGACGGTGGCGACGCCGTCCGCGACGGTGTGCTCCAGCCGGGGTTCCGTACGGTCCATGGCCGGATGCTATCCGTGGTGTTCGAATCTGCGATCAGGGAGAAGGAACCGACCCGCTCACCCAGAACAGTCGGAAGCGGTCCGAAAACTGACACTCTCGTGCGAATGAAGTCGAGTTCGGTCAATAGAAATCGACTTCTGTTCAGTAGTGCGGACCGGAGCAACCTCGCCCGCCACTCTGTACTCGACGTGAAGTCACTTCGAGTGGAGAGCGGGTACCGGACTATGGAGAGCCGCGGGAGTGTCCCCGCCCGGCCCGTGTCGTACGAAGGGGTCTGGCGGTTCACCGCCCCGGCCACGGATGCCTCCGTGCCCCGGGCGAGGCACGCCGTGCGCGACCTGCTGAAGCGCCAGAACGTGCCGATCGACGACGACATCACCCAGGGCCTGCTGCTCATCGTCTCCGAGCTGGTCACCAACGCCGTGAAGCACGCGGCGCTGCTCTCGCCCGAGCTCGCCGTCGAGGTGGCCGTGGGCGAGGAATGGGTCAGGGTGTCCGTCGAGGACAACCACCCCTACCGCCCCACCGCGCTGGAGACCGACTACGCGCAGACCGGCGGACGTGGCCTGCTGCTGGTCCGGGAGATCACCCGGGAAGCGGGCGGCACATGCGACGTCGAGCACACCGCGGGCGGCGGCAAGGTCATCTGGGCGGCCCTGCCGCTGAGCACCGCCCTCTGACCCCCTCCGCAGCCCCACCGGACCTACCAGCCGGCGGCATCCCCGGTCAGCTCGCGGATCGCGGGCCGGGCGGCGTCCAGCACGGTCATGAACCACGCCGAGAACGGCTCCCGGGCATGGCGCTCGGCCAGCTCCGCCGCCGTCACGAAGGCCGTCCCGCCGACCTCCTCCGGATCGGGCCGCAGCCGCTCCTGCGCCAGGCCCACGAAGAGGTGGTTGAACTCCTGCTCCACCAGGCCCGACGCCGGGTCCGGGTGGTTGTAGCGGACGGTGCCCGCCTCGGCCAGCAGCGAGGGCGAGACGCCCAGCTCCTCGTACGTACGCCGGGCGGCGGCGGCGAAGGGCGCCTCGCCCGGGTAGGGGTGGCCGCAGCACGTGTTGGACCAGACACCGGGGGAGTGGTACTTGCCCAGGGCGCGCTGCTGGAGCAGCAGCCGGCCCTGCTCGTCGAAGAGGAACACGGAGAACGCGCGGTGCAGCTGTCCGGGCGCCTGATGGGCGGCGAGCTTCTCCGCCGTGCCGATGGTGGTGCCGTTCTCGTCGACCAGTTCGAGCATGATCGCTTCCGCTGTGCCGTTCGACGAGGTGTTCGCCGCGGTGACTGGTGTGCTCGGCATACCCATCCTTCGCTGTGGTCCCGGCCCCGTGCGCCGGTCCCGTCGAGTCCGCTCAAGTCTGCCGTACAAAAGCGGCTTGTCCGCACTTCGGATCCTGGCATGTCCGCCCGCACACGTCCGCAAAACCCTACACCTCGGGCTCCGGGTACCAGGCTCAGCGGCAGAGCCTCGCCTCGTGCTCGGCGTGGCCGCTCGGCTCCAGCTGGAAGGTGCAGTGCTCGACGTCGAAGTGGTCGCCGAGGCAGCCCTGGAGCTCGTGCAGCAGCTTCTCGTGGCCGATCGAGTCCAGCAGGTCCTGCTGCACCACCACGTGCGCGGAGAGCACCGGCATGCCCGAGGTGATCGTCCACGCGTGCAGGTCGTGGACATCCAGCACGCCGGGCAGCGCCGTGATGTGGTCGCGTACCTCGCCCATGTCGACGCCGGGCGGCGCCGCCTCCAGGAGCACGTTCAGCGTCTCGCGCAGCAGCCGCACCGTACGCGGCACGATCATGAGGCCGATGACCAGCGAGGCGATCGGGTCCGCCGCCTGCCAGCCGGTCGCCATCACGATGCCCGCCGAGATCAGCACCGTCACCGAGCCGAGCGTGTCCGCCAGCACCTCCAGATAGGCACCGCGCACGTTGAGGCTCTCCTGCTGCCCCTTTGTCAGCAACGTCAGCGACACCGCGTTCGCGACCAGACCCACCAGAGCGAAGGCGATCGTGACCCCGCCCCGGGTCTCGGCCGGGTCGATGAAGCGCTGGACCGCCTCGAAGAGGAGATAGCCGCCCACCCCGAGGAGCAGACAGCAGTTGGCGAGGGCCGCCAGGATCTCCGCCCGGGCGAAGCCGAAGGTGCGGTTCGGCCCGGCCGGCCGGTTGGCGAAGTGGATCGCCAGGAGGGCGAGCCCGAGCCCCAGGGCGTCGGTGGCCATGTGGGCCGCGTCGGCGATCAGCGCGAGGGAGCCGGACAGCACACCCCCGACGATCTCCATGACGGTCACGGTCAGCGTGATGCACAGCGCTATGCGCAGCCGCCCCCTGTGCGCGGCGGCCGCCGTGCCGGCCGGTACGCCGTGTGCATGTCCGTGATCGTGCCCTGCCCCCATGGGGACGCCTCCCGGTCGTCTCGCGGACCCGGGCTTCTCCCGCCCGGGCCCTGCCAGTCAACTACGGGTGGGGGGTATCGGGCAACACGGCACTGAACACCGTTGTCATAAGCTCTGACCTGCGAAAACGAGTGCAGGTCAGAGCCCTGTCGTAACTCCGGGGCCGTCCGGGGGCGGGGGCGGCGGCACCCCGTTTTTTGTCAGGCGAGGCGGCCATCGACGATGATGATCGCGGACGGCGCGCATGTTCCGGCGCCGCCCGGAACGGAGCACAAACGGGCAGTGAACTCGCGCTTCCGTTCATCCGATAGCCTCTGCCGACATGCCGCCGGCCGCTTCAGGCCGCACTGTCGCGTGCCGGTCCGTGTCAGCACCCAAGGAGTGAGTTCGTCTGTCGACCGCCATTCTCACGGGTGCTCCGCTGCCCGGATCCTCACTCGAGGACGATCTCCGGTCGCTGGGATTCGACGTCCACGCAACCGCCGACGTCACCGAAGCGGCCGGGCTGCTGGCCGCCGTCCCGGCGGACCAGCGGGTCGCCCTCGTCGACCCCCGCTTCGTCGGTCACCGCCACGCCCTCCGGCTCGCCCTGACCGACCCCCGCTTCCCCGCGGCGACCGTGCCCGGCGCCCTCACCGCACAGGCCGAGACGCGCCCCGCCCTGGTGAGCGCCCTGCGCGCCGCCACCGACGCGGTCGGCGCCGGAGTGCCCGCCGTGGGCACCACCGCCACGGTCGCCGACCGCACGGTGCCCGGCAGGCTCGCTGCGGTCATGGAGGCCGAGGGCGTCGAGGTGCAGCGCCCCGAGCTGGGCCGGCTCGTCGCCACCGTGCCCACGGACGAGGCCGCCCGCGCCGCCGCGCGCGCCGGCGTCGAGGCGGTGGACGACGAGGCGGTCCGGCTGCGCAGCGCGGTCAAGGCCCGCGACGGCTTCTTCACCACCCACTTCATCAGCCCGTACTCGCGCTACATCGCCCGCTGGTGCGCCCGCCGCGGCCTCACGCCGAACCAGGTCACCACCGCGTCCCTGCTCACCGCGCTGTTGGCGGCCGGCTGCGCGGCCACCGGTACCCGGGGCGGGTACGTCGCGGCCGGCATCCTGCTCATGTTCTCCTTCGTCCTGGACTGCACCGACGGACAGCTCGCCCGCTACTCCCTGCAGTACTCCACGATGGGCGCCTGGCTGGACGCCACCTTCGACCGCGCCAAGGAGTACGCCTACTACGCGGGCCTCGCCCTCGGTGCGGCGCGCGGCGGCGACGACGTCTGGGCGCTGGCCCTCGGCGCGATGGTCCTCCAGTCCTGCCGCCATGTCGTCGACTTCTCGTTCAACGAGGCCAACCACGACGCGGCGGCGAACTCCAGCCCCACGGCCGCCCTCTCCGACAAGCTCGACAGCGTCGGCTGGACGGTCTGGCTGCGGCGGATGATCGTGCTCCCGATCGGTGAGCGCTGGGCGATGATCGCCGTACTCACCGCGTTCACCACCCCGCGCATCGTCTTCTACGCCCTGCTGATCGGCTGCGCCTTCGCCGCCTGCTACACCACCGCCGGCCGCCTCCTGCGCTCCCTGACCCGCGAGGCCCGGCGCACCGACCGTGCCGCCCAGGCCCTCGCCGACCTCGCCGCCTCCGGCCCGGTCGCCGAGCTGATCGCCGCCCGTGGCCCGAAGATCCCCGGCGCCTGGAGCGCCCCGGTGATCGCCCTCGTCGGCACCGCCGCGCTGATCGCCGCCGCGCTCCAGCAGCCCTTCGGCAGCCGGCAGACGGTCATCGCCGCCGTCTTCTACGCGGTCTGCTCCGGCATCGCCGTGGCCCGCCCCCTCAAGGGCGCCCTCGACTGGCTCGTCCCCCCCGTCTTCCGGGCGGCGGAGTACTGCACGATCCTCATCCTGGCCGCCCGCAGCGACATCGACGGGGCGCTTCCCGCGGCCTTCGGGCTGGTCTCGGCCGTCGCCTACCATCACTACGACACGGTGTACCGCATCCGAGGCGGCACCGGCGCCCCGCCCCAGTGGCTGGTGCGCACGATCGGCGGACACGAGGGCCGGATCCTGGCCGTGGCCGTGCTCGCCGCCGCTCTCACCGGATCCTCCGGCTTCACCACCGCGCTCACCGTGCTCGCGGTGGCCGCCGCGCTGATCGTGCTGGCGGAGTCCATCCGCTTCTGGGCGTCCTCCGGGGCCCCCGCCGTTCACGACGAAGGAGAACCCGCATGATCGGCCTCGTACTGGCAGCCGGCGCAGGGCGGCGCCTGCGCCCCTACACCGACACGCTGCCCAAGGCGCTCGTGCCGGTGGACGGCGACAAGACGGTCCTCGACCTCACGCTGGCCAACTTCGCCGAGATCGGGCTCACCGAGGTCGCGATCGTCGTCGGCTACCGCAAGGAGGCCGTCTACGACCGCAAGGAGGAGCTGGAGGCCACGTACGGCCTGAAGCTCACCCTCGTGGACAACGACAAGGCCGAGGAGTGGAACAACGCCTACTCCCTGTGGTGCGCCCGCGAGGTGCTGAAGCGCGGCGTGATCCTCGCCAACGGAGACACCGTGCACCCGGTCTCCGTCGAGAAGACGCTGCTGGCCGCGCGCGGTGACGGCAAGAAGATCATCCTCGCCCTCGACACGGTGAAGACCCTCGCCGACGAGGAGATGAAGGTCGTCGCCGAGGACGGCAAGGGCGTCCGGCGGATCACCAAGCTCATGGACCCGTCCGAGGCGACCGGCGAGTACATCGGCGTCACCCTCATCGAGGGCGAGGCGGCCGAGGAGCTGGCCGACGCGCTGAAGGCCACCTTCGAGCGCGACCCGGACCTGTACTACGAGGACGGCTACCAGGAGCTCGTCAACCGCGGCTTCACCGTGGACGTCGCCCCCATCGGTGACGTGAGCTGGGTCGAGATCGACAACCACGACGACCTCGAGAAGGGCCGGGAGATCGCGTGCCGGTACTGACCCGACTCATCCCGTCCCCGGTCTTCGTCGACATCAGCCGGGGCGCCATGCACGACCTGGCCGGCCTCCTCGCCGACCAGCGGATCTCCGCCTCCGGCAAGCTCGCCATCGCGATCAGCGGCGGCTCGGGCCAGGCCCTGCGCGAGAAGCTGGCACCCGCCCTGCCCGGCGCCGACTGGTACCGCGTCGCGGGCGGCAACATCGACGCCGCGGTGCAGCTCGCCGACGACATCAAGGGCAAGCGCTACGACGCCGTGGTCGGCCTCGGAGGCGGCAAGATCATCGACGTGGCGAAGTACGCCGCGGCCCGGGTCGGCCTGCCGCTGGTCTCGGTCGCCACGAACCTCGCCCACGACGGCCTCTGCTCGCCCGTCGCCACCCTGGACAACGACAACGGCCGGGGCTCCTACGGCGTCCCCATGCCCATCGCCATGGTGATCGACCTGTCGGTGATCCGCGCCGCCCCCGACCGCTTCGTACGGTCCGGCATCGGTGACGCGATCTCCAACATCTCCGCCATCGCCGACTGGGAGCTCTCGCACCAGGTCAACGGCGAGCAGATCGACGGACTCGCCGCCGCCATGGCCCGTACCGCGGGCGAAGCCGTACTGCGCCACCCCGGCACCGTCGCCGACGACGAGTTCCTCACCGTCCTCGCCGAGTCCCTGGTGCTCTCCGGCATCGCCATCTCGATCAGCGGCGACACCCGGCCCTCGTCCGGCGCCTGCCACGAGATCAGCCACGCCTTCGACCTGCTCTTCCCGAAGCGGGCCGCGAGCCACGGCGAGCAGGTCGGCCTCGGCGCCGCCTTCGCCATGCACCTGCGCGGGGCCGTGGACGAGTCCGGCCTCTTCGCCGAGGTCCTGCGCCGGCACGGCCTGCCGGTCACGCCCGAGGAGATCGGCTTCACCGCCGAGGAGTTCGTCCAGGCCGTCGAATACGCCCCCCAGACCCGCCCGGGACGCTTCACGGTCCTGGAACACCTCAGCCTGTCCACCGACCAGATCAGGGACGCGTACGCCGACTATGCCAAGACCATCAGTAGCTGAACTCCGCCCGGTCGTTCACCCGCCGGGCGTCAAGGACCGGCGCAGCGGTGAGCACTGGGCGGGCCGGATATACATGCGCGAGATCTCGCTGCGCATCGACCGGTACCTGGTCAACACCAGGGTCACGCCCAACCAGCTGACCTATCTGATGACGATCGCCGGTGTGCTCGCCGCCCCGGCGCTGCTCGTTCCCGGCATCTGGGGCGCGGTCCTCGGCGTCGTCATGGTGCAGCTGTACCTGTTGCTCGACTGCGTCGACGGCGAGGTCGCGCGCTGGAAGAAGCAGTTCTCGCTCGGCGGCGTCTATCTGGACCGGGTCGGCGCCTACCTGTGCGACGCCGCCGTCCTCGTCGGCTTCGGCCTGCGCGCCGCCGACCTGTGGGGTACCGGCCGCATCGACTGGCTGTGGGCCTTCCTCGGTACGCTCGCCGCGCTCGGCGCAATCCTGATCAAGGCCGAGACGGACCTGGTCGGCGTCGCCCGCCACCAGGGCGGGCTGCCGCCGGTCAAGGAGTCCGCCTCCGAGCCGCGCTCCTCCGGCATGGCGTTCGCCCGCCGGGCCGCGGGCGCGCTCAAGTTCCACCGGCTCATCCTGTGCGTCGAGGCGTCGCTGGTCATCCTGGTCGCGGCCGTCCTCGACGAGGTGCGGGACGACTTCTTCTTCAGCAGGCTCGCTGTCGCGGTCCTGGCGGGCATCGCCCTGCTGCAGACCCTGCTGCACCTCGTGTCGGTCCTGGCATCGAGCAGGCTGAAGTGAGCACACCCATGAAACTCGGCGCGGTCATCATCACCATGGGCAACCGCCCGGCCGAGCTGCGCGCCCTGCTCGACTCGGTCGCCGCCCAGGAGGGCGACCGGATCGAGGTGGTCGTCGTCGGCAACGGCTCACCCGTCCCCGACGTCCCCCCGGGCGTGCGGACCGTCGAGCTGCCCGAGAACCTCGGCATCCCCGGCGGCCGGAACGTCGGCATCGAGGCCTTCGGGCCCTCCGGCGCCGACGTGGACGCCCTGCTCTTCCTCGACGACGACGGGCTGCTGCCCCTCACCGACACCGCGGAGCTGTGCCGGAAGGCGTTCGCCGAGGACCCCCGGCTCGGCATCATCAGCTTCCGCATCGCGGACCCCGAGACCGGGGTCACCCAGCGCCGGCACGTGCCGCGGCTGCGGGCCGCCGACCCGATGCGTTCCTCGCGGGTGACGACGTTCCTGGGCGGCGCCAACGCGGTGCGCACCCGGGTGCTGGCGGAGGTCGGCCCGCTGCCGGGCGACTTCTTCTACGCGCACGAGGAGACGGACCTGGCCTGGCGGGCGCTGGACGCCGGCTGGCTGATCGACTACCGCGCCGACATGGTGCTGCACCACCCCACCACGGCCCCGTCCCGCCATGCCGTCTACCACCGCATGGTGGCCCGCAACCGGGTCTGGCTGGCCCGGCGGAACCTTCCCGCGCTCCTCGTCCCGGTGTACCTCGGGGTGTGGATGCTGCTGACCCTGCTGCGCAGGCCGTCCGGCGAGGCGCTGAAGGCCTGGTTCGGCGGCTTCCGGGAAGGCTGGCGGACTCCGTGCGGACCGCGCCGCCCGATGAAGTGGCGTACGGTGTGGCGCCTGACCAGGCTGGGCCGCCCCCCGGTGATCTGAGGGGTTCGCCTCTGGGAACATGAGGCGTATTTTTTTGTCGGGACCTGTCCGCCCTGAGCCGCGCCCGCGACTGGCTGCGCATTTTGAATACGAGAGTTTCTTCTGGTGAGTGACACAACCCATGGTGGCGCGGTTGCCGTGAGCAGCCCGCCATCTGCCGACGACGGCCTGAGCGCGGCCGAGCTGGCCGCGAAGTACGGGCTCGCGGTCAGCGGTGCCCGGCCCGGACTCCGCGAGTACGTGAGCCAGCTCCGCGGACGACGCCATTTCATCCTGGCGTTCTCCCGGGCCAAGCTGACCGCCCAGTACAGCCAGGCGAAGCTGGGCCAGCTGTGGCAGGTGGCGACCCCGCTCCTGAACGCCGCGGTCTACTTCATCATCTTCGGACTGATCCTCGGCACGAAGAAGGGCATTCCGCAGGAGGTCTTCATCCCGTTCCTGGTGACCGGGGTGTTCGTCTTCACCTTCACCCAGAGCTCCGTGATGGCCGGCGTACGGGCCATCTCCGGAAATCTCGGACTGGTCAGGGCGCTGCACTTCCCGCGCGCCTCGCTGCCCATCTCCTTCTCGCTCCAGCAGCTCCAGCAGCTGCTGTACTCGCTGATCGTGCTGATCGTGGTCACGGTCGGGTGGGGCAGCTACCCGCGGCTCTCGTGGCTGCTGGTGATCCCCGCGCTGGCGATGCAGTTCTTCTTCAACACCGGACTGGCGCTCGTGATGGCGAGGATGGGGGCGAAGACCCCCGACCTGGCGCAGCTGATGCCGTTCGTCATGCGTACCTGGATGTACGCGTCCGGGGTGATGTTCTCCATCCCGGTGATGCTCGAGGACAAGCCGGCCTGGATCACGGATGTGCTCCAGTACAACCCGGCGGCCATCTACATGGACCTGGTCAGGTTCGCCCTGATCGACGGATACGGCTCCGAGAACCTGCCCCAGCACGTCTGGCTGGTCGCCCTCCTCTGGGCGGTCGTGGTGGGCGTCGTGGGCTTCGTGTACTTCTGGAAGGCAGAGGAACGGTACGGCCGTGGCTGACGACAACACCGCGGGGCGCGTCCCCACCGTGATCGCCGACGACGTGCACATCGTGTACCGGGTCAACGGCAGTGGCGGTGGCAAGGGCAGCGCCACCGCGGCACTGAGCCGGATACTGCGCCGCGGCAAGGGCGAGGAGCGTGGGGTCCGCAAGGTGCACGCCGTGCGCGGGGTCACCTTCACCGCCTACCGGGGCGAGGCGATCGGACTCATCGGCACGAACGGCTCCGGCAAGTCCACGCTGCTCCGCGCCATCGCCGGCCTCCTGCCGACCGAGAGCGGCAGCGTCTACACGGACGGCCAGCCCTCGCTGCTCGGCGTCAACGCCGCGCTGATGAGCGACCTGACCGGCGAGCGCAACGTCGTGCTCGGCGGCCTCGCGATGGGCATGAGCCGCGAGGAGATCCGCGAACGCTACGACGAGATCGTCGACTTCTCCGGCATCAACGAGAAGGGCGACTTCATCACCCTGCCCATGCGCACGTACTCCTCCGGCATGGCCGCCCGCCTCCGCTTCTCCATCGCCGCCGCCAAGAACCACGACGTCCTCATGATCGACGAGGCGCTGGCGACCGGTGACCGCAAGTTCCAGATCCGGTCCGAGGCGCGGATCCGGGAACTGCGCAAGGAGGCCGGCACGGTCTTCCTGGTGAGCCACAGCAACAAGTCGATCAGGGACACCTGCGACCGGGTGCTGTGGCTGGAGAAGGGCGAGCTCCTGATGGACGGCCCGACCGAAGAGGTCCTGCGGGCCTACGAGCGCGAGACCGGCAAGTAGGACGCCCCCGTCCCGCACCGGGTGGCCTCCGCCGGACCCCTTCCGGCGGGGGCCGCGTCATGTCCGGAGTCCGGGCGTCCACGCCTCGTCGTACGGCGTCCGTCGCGATCTCCTACCGCCGGATGACGTGAACGCCGCCCGCCGGGTGGAAAGTTGACGCGGGCCATGGGACCGGTGGCGTACCGCCCGTACCCCCGCGTTTGGATGAGCGTTGTACAACGTAAGCTGTACCGGTGCTGATTCGCCGCAAGTGGGGCGATACCGCCTGGGTGGACGGCCCGGAGCCGTCCTCGGCACTCGGGAGGGTGGGCGGCGTGTCCGGAATGGGATGTTTTGGGTCAGCAGTGTAGAACGGGAGATGTGACGGCTATGACGGAAGATCTCCAGCTCCGAGGTGCTCACGCCGTCCCCGCGCAGGGCGGTCCGCAGTGACCCGTACCCGGCAGGCGCGGCTCGATACCGCCGCATCCGGAACCCTCGACAAGGCGGCGCACGAGAACTTTCCGGTCGCCCCCTTCTTCCTCCCGCGCGCCTGGCGCGACGACCTCATGGCCGTCTACGGCTTCGCCCGCCTCGTCGACGACATCGGCGACGGCGACCTGGCCCCCGGCGGCGCCGACGCCGTGCACCTCGGCCTCGACGCGGCGCAGGCGGACGACCGGCTCGCGATGCTCGACGCCCTGGAGAGCGACCTGCGCCGCGTCTTCGCCACCACCGGCGAGACCCCGCACCACCCGCTGCTGAGGGCGCTGCGCCCCACCGCCCGCCGTCGCGCGCTCACCCCCGAACCCTTCCTCGGCCTCATCGAGGCCAACCGGCAGGACCAGAAGGTCCGCCGCTACGGCACGTACGAGGAACTCCTCGCCTACTGCGAGCTCTCCGCCAACCCCGTCGGCCGCCTGGTCCTCCAGCTCACCGGCACCGCGAGCCCCGAACGGCTGCGCCGCTCCGACGCCGTGTGCACCGCACTGCAGATCGTCGAGCACCTCCAGGACGTCGCCGAGGACCTCGCCCGCGACCGCGTCTACCTGCCGGCCGACGACATGGCCCGGTTCCACGTCACCGAGGCCGGCCTCGCGGCACCCACCGCGAACGCCTCGGTCCGCTCCCTGATCGCGTACGAAGCGGAACGTGCCCGGGATCTGCTGAATGAAGGCACCCCCCTGGTGGGTAGCGTCCACGGCAGGCTCAGGCTGCTTCTCGCCGGGTTCGTGGGAGGAGGACGCGCCGCCCTCACCGCGATCGCGGCCGCCGGATTCGACGTACTGCCCGGACCACCCGGACCCACCAAGCCCAGCCTGCTGCGCGAAGTGGGAGTTGTCTTGCGAGAAGCGCGTAGAGAGGGGTGAGCCGGACCGTGGAGGGACAGACGACGCACATGTCGGCACCGGTACAGGCCGCATACAGTTACTGCGAGGCCGTCACCGGACAGCAGGCGCGTAACTTCGCGTACGGCATCAGGCTGCTGCCGGCCGAGAAGCGACAGGCCATGTCGGCCCTGTACGCCTTCTCCCGTCGCGTCGACGACATCGGCGACGGCGAGCTGGAACCGGAGACCAAGCGCGTCCGCCTGGAGAGCACCCGCACCCTGCTCGACCGCGTCCGGGCCGGCGCGGTCGACGAGGACGACACCGACCCGGTGGCCGTCGCGCTCGCCGACGCCGCACGCCGGTTCCCGCTGCCGCTCGAAGGACTCGACGAGCTGATCGACGGCGTCCTCATGGACGTGCGCGGCGCGACCTACGAGACCTGGGACGACCTCAAGGTCTACTGCCGGTGCGTCGCGGGCGCCATCGGCCGCCTGAGCCTCGGCGTCTTCGGTACGGAACCGGGCGCACCCGGCGCCGAGCGCGCCCCGGAGTACGCCGACACCCTCGGCCTCGCCCTCCAGCTGACGAACATCCTGCGCGACGTCCGCGAGGACGCGGGCAACGGCCGCACCTACCTCCCCTCCGACGACCTCGCCAAGTTCGGCTGCTCCGAGGGCTTCCACCGGGCCACCCCGCCGCCCGGCTCCGACTTCGCCGGCCTCGTCCACTTCGAGGTCCGGCGCGCCCGCGCCCTGTTCGCCGAGGGCTACCGCCTCCTCCCGATGCTCGACCGCCGCAGCGGCGCCTGCGTCGCGGCGATGGCCGGCATCTACCGCAGGCTCCTCGACCGCATCGAGCGCGACCCCGAGGCGGTGCTGCGGGGCCGGGTCTCGCTGCCGGGCCACGAGAAGGCGTACGTCGCGGTGCGCGGTCTGTCCGGTCTTGACGCCCGGCACATCTCGCGGCGCATGGCCCGAGGGCGTGTCTGAATGCACCTCAGCAACATCTCGCGCACCATGTGCATCAAGGATGAACGGTACCGACCGCGGGCAACCCCCGGCCCGGCGACCGCGTCCCTGATTGAGCAGGCCCGACGGGAAACAGCCGGTGAGAGGGGGACGTATGAGTGACGACGCCCAGCGCTCGTCCCGCGCGGTCGTGATCGGCGGCGGGCTCGCCGGTGTCACGGCGGCACTGCGCCTGGCCGACGCCGGGCTTGACGTGACCCTGCTCGAAGGCCGCCCCCGGCTCGGCGGGCTCGTCTTCTCCTTCCGCCGGGGCGGGCTGTCGGTCGACAACGGCCAGCACGTCTACCTGCGCTGCTGCACCGCGTACCGCTGGTTCCTCGACCGGGTCGACAGCGCCCGCCTGGCACCCCTGCAAAACCGTTTGGACGTGCCCGTTCTCGACGTCGGCCGGCCCTCGGGACCCCGGCTGGGACGGCTGCGCCGCAACGCGCTCCCGGTCCCGCTGCACCTCGCCGCCGGCCTCGCCGGATACCCGCACCTGTCGCTCGCCGAACGCGCCGGCGTCGCACGGGCCGCGCTCGCCCTCGGCCGCCTCGACCCGGACGACCCCGCGCTCGACTCCGAGGACTTCGGCAGCTGGCTCGCCCGGCACGGCCAGTCGCCCCGCACCATCGAGGCGCTCTGGGACCTGGTCGGCGTCGCCACCCTCAACGCCACCGCGCCGAACTCCTCCCTCGCGCTCGCCGCGAAGGTCTTCAAGACCGGACTGCTCTCCGAACCGGGCGCCGCCGACATCGGCTGGGCCTCCGTACCGCTCGGAGACATCCACGACACCATGAGCCGCAAGGCGCTCGACTCCGCCGGCGTCCGCACCGAACTGCGCACCAAGGCCCACGCGCTCACCCGCACCGACGAGGGCCGCTGGCTGGTCGACACCGGCGCCGAAAAGATCGAGGCGGACACCGTCGTCCTGGCCGTGCCGCAGCGCGAGACCCACGCCCTGCTGCCCGAGGGCGCTCTCGACGAACCGGACCGGCTCCTGGAGATCGGCACCTCGCCGATCCTCAACGTCCACGTCGTCTACGACCGCAAGGTCCTCAAGCGGCCGTTCTTCGCCGCGCTCGGCTCGCCGGTCCAGTGGGTCTTCGACCGCACCGAGGCGTCCGGCCTCACCGGACCCGGACAGTACCTCGCGGTCTCCCAGTCCGCGGCAGGCGACGAGATCGAACTGCCCGTCGCCGAACTGCGCGCCCGCTACCTGCCCGAGCTGGAACGGCTGCTGCCGGCCGCCCGCGGCGTGGGCATCCGGGACTTCTTCGTCACCCGCGAGCGCACCGCGACCTTCGCGCCCGCGCCCGGCGTCGGCCGGCTGCGCCCCGGGACGCTCACCCGCGCACCCGGACTCTTCCTGGCAGGTGCCTGGACCGCCACCGGCTGGCCCGCCACGATGGAGGGTGCGGTCCGCAGCGGTGCGGGCGCCGCGGACGCCGCGCTCCTGGCGCTCGGCCGCCCCCATGAACATCCGCTGCAGGAGGCGGCATGAGCAGTACCACCGGAACAAGAGGAGAGTCAGTGACCCCGGCGAATCCGGCTTCCGACACCGTGGCGGACACCACGGACGTCACCGCGCTTCTGGAGCGCGGACGGGCCCTTTCCGCGCCGGTGCTCCGGGCCGCCGTCGACCGGCTCGCACCGCCCATGGACACCGTGGCCGCCTACCACTTCGGCTGGATCGATGCCCAGGGCAGGCCCGCAGACGGTGACGGCGGCAAGGCCGTCCGCCCGGCGCTGGCCCTGCTGTCCGCCGAGGCGGCGGGCGCCGCCGCCGAAGCAGGCGTCCCCGGCGCCGTCGCCGTCGAACTCGTGCACAACTTCTCGCTGCTGCACGACGACCTGATGGACGGCGACGAGCAACGGCGCCACCGCGACACCGTGTGGAAGGTACACGGCCCCGCCCAGGCCATCCTCGTCGGCGACGCCCTGTTCGCCCTCGCCTACGAGGTGCTGCTGGAGCCCGGCACGGTCGAGGCGGGCCGTGCGGCCCGGCGGCTGACGTCGGCGACCCGCAAGCTCATCGACGGCCAGGCCCAGGACATCTCCTTCGAGCACCGCGAGCGCGTCACCGTCGAGGAGTGCCTGGAGATGGAGGGCAACAAGACCGGCGCCCTTCTCGCCTGCGCCTGCTCCATCGGCGCGGTGCTCGGCGGCGCCGACGACCGCACCGCCGACGTCCTGGAGGCGTACGGCCACCACCTCGGGCTCGCCTTCCAGGCGGTCGACGACCTCCTCGGCATCTGGGGCGACCCCGAGTCCACCGGTAAGCAGACGTGGAGCGATCTGCGCCAGCGCAAGAAGTCCCTGCCGGTCGTCGCCGCGCTCGCCGCGGGAGGACCGGCCTCCGAGCGCCTCGGCGAACTGCTCGCCGCCGACGCCAAGAGCAGCGACTTCGACAGCTTCTCCGAGGAGGAGTTCGCCGCCCGTGCGGCGCTCATCGAGGAGGCGGGCGGCCGCGAGTGGACCGCCCAGGAGGCCCGTCGCCAGCATGCGGTCGCCATAGAGGTGCTGCACGGTGTCGACATGCCGGAAACCGTGCGGGCGCAGCTCACGGCGCTCGCGGACTTCGTCGTCGTACGAAAGAGATGATCACCATCTGGTCCATATGACTCGCAGTCGCCGGCCGGTGTCCTTACGGGCACCGGCCGACGGAGACCCCAGCACAGCAGAGGACCACCTGCACGAAGGGGAAGCCATGACAGCGACGACCGACGGAAGCACCGGGGCCGTTGATCCCCGCGCAGCCTCGGCCAGCAGACCGACTATCGAATCAACCACCGCCGCGGACGGTGTACTGGCCGCCGCGCGGCGGGCCGCTGAACGCTCGGTGGAGCACCTCCTCGGCAGGCAGGACGAGCAGGGCTGGTGGAAGGGCGATCTCGCCACCAACGTCACCATGGACGCCGAGGACCTGCTGCTCCGCCAGTTCCTGGGCATCCAGGACCCTGCCACGGTCCGGGCGGCCGCCGGATTCATCCGCGGTGAGCAGCTCGGCGACGGGACCTGGGCGACCTTCCACGGCGGCCCCGCGGACCTCTCCACCACCATCGAGGCGTACGTGGCGCTGCGGCTGGCGGGCGACCGGCCGGAGGACCCGCACATGGCCCGCGCCGCGGGCTGGGTCCGGGAACAGGGCGGGATCGCCGCGAGCCGGGTCTTCACCCGGATCTGGCTGGCCCTCTTCGGCTGGTGGAAATGGGACGACCTGCCGGAGCTGCCGCCCGAGCTGATGTTCTTCCCCAAGTGGGTCCCGCTCAACATCTACGACTTCGGCTGCTGGGCCCGCCAGACCATCGTCCCGCTCACCATCGTCTCGGCGAAGCGGCCCGTGCGGCCCGCCCCCTTCGCCCTGGACGAGCTGCACACCGACCCGGACCGGCCGAACCCGCCCAAGCGCCCCGCACCGGCGGCCAGTTGGGACGGCCTCTTCCAGCGACTCGACAAGGCGCTGCACGTCTACCACCGGTTCGCGCCGCGCGGACTGCGCCGGGTCGCGATGAACGCCGCCGCCCGCTGGATCATCGAACGCCAGGAGAACGACGGCTGTTGGGGCGGTATCCAGCCGCCCGCCGTCTACTCGGTCATCGCCCTGCACCTGCTCGGCTACGACCTCGAACACCCGGTGATGCGGGCGGGTATCGAATCGCTCGACCGCTTCGCCGTGTGGCGCGAGGACGGCACCCGCATGATCGAGGCCTGCCAGTCCCCGGTCTGGGACACCTGCCTGGCCACCATCGCCCTCGCCGACGCCGGGGTCGCCCCCGACCACCCGGCGCTCGTGAAGGCGGCGGACTGGATGCTCGCCGAGGAGATCGTCCGCCCCGGCGACTGGGCGGTGCGCCGGCCCCGACTGGAGCCCGGCGGCTGGGCGTTCGAGTTCCACAACGACAACTACCCCGACATCGACGACACCGCGGAGGTGGTCCTCGCCCTGCGCCGGGTCCGCCACCCCGACCAGGCCCGGGTGGACGCCGCCATCGAACGCGGTGTGCGCTGGAACGTCGGCATGCGGTCCCGCAACGGGGCCTGGGGCGCGTTCGACGCGGACAACACGAGCCCCTTCCCCAACCGGCTGCCGTTCTGCGACTTCGGTGAGGTCATCGACCCGCCGTCCGCCGACGTCACGGGGCACGTGGTGGAGATGCTCGCCATCGAGGGGCACGCCGCGCACCCCGTCACCCGGCGCGGTATCGAGTGGCTGCTGGACGAACAGGACGCGGGCGGCGGCTGGTTCGGGCGCTGGGGCGTCAACTACGTCTACGGAACGGGATCGGTGGTCCCCGCGCTCGTCGCCGCGGGTCTGCCCCCGGCGCACCCGTCGATCCGGCGGGCGGTCGAGTGGCTGGAGTCCGTCCAGAACGACGACGGCGGCTGGGGCGAGGACCTGCGCTCGTACACCGAGGAGAAGTGGATCGGCCAGGGGGCGTCCACCGCGTCCCAGACCGCCTGGGCACTCCTCGCGCTGCTGGCCGCGGGGCGCAGGGACACCGTCGCCGTGACCCGCGGCATCGCCTGGCTGACCGAGACCCAGCAGGCCGACGGCTCCTGGGACGAGCCCTACTTCACCGGCACCGGGTTCCCCTGGGACTTCTCCATCAACTACCACCTCTACCGGCAGGTCTTCCCGCTCACCGCACTCGGGCGGTACGTGCACGGCGACCCGTTCGCGGGCCGCACACCGATGCGCGAGGGGGCCTGATGGGAGAGGCCGGCCCCGCCGCCCCGCTGCTGATCGCCTGCGCGCTCGGCATCGAACAGTTCGCCCTGCGCACCGGCAGGGGTAGGGCGGTGGACGCCCCGGAGCGGGTGACCGTGCTCCGTACCGGCATGGGCCCCAGGGCGGCCGAGTCCGCCGTGGCGCGCGCGCTCGGGCAGGACGGGGCGGCGGGCACCGCTGTCATCGCCTCGGGGTTCTGCGCCGGCCTCGCGCCCGGGATGCACCCGGGCGACCTGGTGGTGGCGGAGGAGACCCGGGGCGCCGGGGACTCCGTCCCGTGCACCGGTGCGGAGCTGCTGGCCGAGGCGCTGGCCAGGGCCGTACCGGGGCGCACCGTACACACCGGTCCGCTGACCGGTTCCGACCATGTCGTCCGGGGACATGAGCGGGGCGAACTGCGGGCGACCGGGGCGATCGCGGTGGACATGGAGTCCGCCGCGACCCTGCGCACCGCCCTGCGGTCCGGGCCACGCCCGGTTGCCGCCGTACGGGTGGTCGTGGACGCTCCGGAGCATGAGCTCGTCCGCATCGGCACGTTCCGCGGTGGAATATCGGCTTTCCGCGTCCTTCGTGCCGTCCTACCGGCTTTCTATGAATGGCACCGATCTTTGCTGCTCCCCAGGAGGTGAGCTAGATGGCCATGCCGCTTCGTCAGTCCATCAAGGTTGCGACGTACCTCATTGAACAGAAGCTCCGCAAGCGGGACAAATTCCCGCTGATCGTCGAGCTGGAGCCGTTGTACGCGTGCAATCTCGCCTGCGAGGGCTGCGGGAAGATCCAGCACCCGGCCGGCGTCCTCAAGCAGCGCATGCCCGTGGCCCAGGCCGTCGGCGCCGTGCTCGAATCGGGTGCCCCGATGGTCTCCATCGCCGGCGGCGAACCGCTGATGCACCCTCAGATCGACGAGATCGTGCGGCAGCTCGTGGCGAAGAGGAAGTACGTCTTCCTCTGCACCAACGCCATGCTGCTGCGCAAGAAGATCGAGAAGTTCACGCCGTCGCCCTACTTCGCGTTCGCCGTGCACATCGACGGGCTGCGCGAGCGGCACGACGAATCGGTCGCCAAGGAAGGGGTGTTCGACGAGGCGGTGGCGGCGATCAAGGAGGCCAAGCGGCGCGGCTTCCGGGTCACCACCAACTCCACCTTCTTCAACACCGACACCCCGCAGACCATCATCGAGGTCCTCAACTTCCTCAACGACGACCTCAAGGTCGACGAGATGATGATCTCGCCCGCCTACGCGTACGAGAAGGCACCCGACCAGGAGCACTTCCTGGGCGTGGAGCAGACCCGCGAGCTGTTCAAGAAGACCTTCGCCGGCGGCAACCGCAACCGGTGGCGGCTGAACCACTCGCCGCTCTTCCTGGACTTCCTGGAGGGCAAGGCCGACTTCCCGTGCACGGCGTGGGCCATCCCCAACTACTCGCTGTTCGGCTGGCAGCGGCCCTGCTACCTGATGAGCGACGGCTACGTGCCGACGTACCGGCAGCTCATCGAGGAGACCGACTGGGACAAGTACGGCCGGGGCAAGGACCCGCGCTGCGCCAACTGCATGGCGCACTGCGGCTACGAACCCACCGCAGTCCTCGCCACCATGGGGTCGCTGAAGGAGTCCCTGCGCGCCGCACGCGAGACCGTCGGCGGAAACCGGTGAGCCGATAGCCGGTCGCGGGGCCGGCGGGGCGGGGCTGCTGTCCCGCCCCGCCGGCCCAGCTGTCACCCGAGCTGGAACAGGACCAGAGAGGGGGCCCGGGCATGACGCTGCTGCAGAGCATCCGGGGGCCGCACGATCTGAAGGCACTGAACGCGTCACAACTCGGCGAACTCGCCGACGACATCCGCACGTTCCTGGTGCAGGCCGTGGCCAGGACCGGGGGCCACCTCGGCCCCAACCTCGGGGTGGTGGAGCTGACCATCGCCCTGCACCGGGTCTTCGACTCGCCCGTGGACCGCATCCTGTGGGACACCGGACACCAGAGCTACGTCCACAAACTCCTCACCGGGCGCCAGGACTTCTCCAAGCTGCGCGGCAAGGGCGGGCTCTCCGGCTACCCGTCCCGCGAGGAGTCCGAGCACGACGTCATCGAGAACTCGCACGCCTCCACCGTCCTCGGCTGGGCCGACGGCCTCGCCAAGGCCAACGAGGTACGGGGCAGGGGCGACCATGTCGTCGCGGTCATCGGGGACGGCGCGCTGACCGGCGGCATGGCCTGGGAGGCGCTCAACAACATCGCCGCCGCCAAGGACCGCCCGCTGATCGTCGTCGTCAACGACAACGAGCGCTCCTACGCGCCGACGATCGGCGGCCTCGCCCGCCACCTCGCCACGCTGCGCACCACCGACGGCTACGAGCGGTTCCTGGCCTGGGGCAAGAGCCTCCTGGAACGCACCCCCGTCATCGGGCAGCCGCTGCACGGGGCGCTGCACGGCGCGAAGAAGGGGTTCAAGGACTTCGTCGCCCCGCAGGGCATGTTCGAGGACCTCGGGCTGAAGTACATCGGCCCGGTCGACGGGCACGACACCGCCGCCGTCGAGGCCGCGCTGCACCGTGCCAAGCAGTTCCGCGGCCCGGTCCTCGTGCACTGCATCACGGAGAAGGGCCGGGGTTACGCCCCCGCCCTGCGCGACGAGGCCGACCGCTTCCACACCGTCGGCGCGATGGACCCGCTGACCTGCGTCCCGCTCGTCCCCGCCGCCGGCCCGTCCTGGACCTCCGTGTTCGCGGACGAGATCGCGGCCATCGGGGCGGAGCGGCCGGACGTCGTCGCGCTCACCGCGGCGATGCTCGACCCCGTCGGGCTGACGGAGTTCGCCGAGGCGTTCCCCGACCGCGTCTGGGACGTCGGCATCGCCGAGCAGCACGCCGCGGTCAGCGCCGCCGGGCTCGCCACGGGCGGCCTCCACCCGGTCGTCGCCGTCTACGCCACCTTCCTCAACCGGGCCTTCGACCAGCTCCTGATGGACGTCGCCCTGCACCGGTGCGGGGTCACCTTCGTCCTGGACCGGGCCGGCGTCACCGGGCCCGACGGCGCCTCGCACAACGGCATGTGGGACATGTCCGTGCTCCAGGTCGTGCCCGGCCTGCGGATCGCCGCGCCGCGCGACGCGGACCGGCTGCGGGAGGAGCTGCGCGAGGCCGTCGCCGTGGACGACGCGCCGACCTTGGTGCGGTTCCCGAAGGAGTCGGTGGGGGAGTCGATCGAGGCGGTCGGCCGGATCGGCGGGATGGACGTGCTGCGGCGCGACGAGGACGCCGAGGTGCTGCTCGTCGCCGTCGGCGTGATGGCCCCGGTCTGCCTGCGGACCGCCGAACTGCTCTCGGGCGCCGGCATCCGCTGCGCCGTGGTGGACCCGCGCTGGGTCAAACCGGTCGACGCGGAGCTGGCACCCCTCGCGGCGGAGCACCGGCTCGTCGCCGTCGTCGAGGACAACAGCCGCGCGGGAGGCGTCGGTTCGGCGGTCGGCCAGGCGCTGCGCGACGCCGGCGTCGACGTACCGCTGCGCACCTTCGGCATCCCCGAGCAGTTCCTCGCACACGGCAAGCGGTCCGAGGTGCTGGCCGACATCGGACTCACACCGGTCGAGATCGCCGGCCGGATCAGCGCCGTCACAACCGCCCGGAAGGCGGCCGGCGGCACGGGGCACGACACCCCGGGCAACGGGCACAAGGAGAGCGGGGCATGAAGGACGACGAGCCCAAGGGCTTCGATCTCGCGCGGCTTCTCGCCGAGCGCGGCGCCGAACGCTACGAGCTGCACAGCAAGCACCTCAACCACCAGCTCCCGCGCATGCTGCACACCATCGGCTTCGACAAGGTCTACGAACGGGCCGAGGGCGCCCACTTCTGGGACGCGGACGGCAACGACTACCTGGACATGCTCGCCGGCTTCGGCGTGATGGGGCTCGGCCGCCACCACCCCGTCGTACGCAAGGCGCTGCACGACGTCCTCGACGCCTCGCTCGCCGACCTGACCCGCTTCGACTGCCAGCCGCTGCCCGGGCTGCTCGCGGAGAAGCTGCTGAGCCACAGCCCGCACCTGGACCGGGTGTTCTTCGGCAACAGCGGCACCGAGGCCGTCGAGACGGCGCTCAAGTTCGCCCGGTACGCCACCGGCAGGCCGCGGGTCCTGTACTGCGACCACGCATTCCACGGGCTGACCACCGGCGCCCTCTCGGTCAACGGCGAGGGCGGGTTCCGCGACGGCTTCGCCCCGCTGCTGCCCGACACCGCGATCCCGCTCGGCGACCTCGACGCACTGCGCAGGGAGCTGAAGCGGGGCGATGTGGCCGCGCTGGTCGTCGAGCCGATCCAGGGCAAGGGGGTGCTCGCCGCGCCGCCCGGCTACCTGCGCGAGGCCCAGGAGCTGCTGCACAGGCACAAGGCCCTCCTCATCGCCGACGAGGTGCAGACGGGGCTCGGCAGGACCGGCGACTTCTACGCGTACCAGCACGAGGAAGGCGTCGAACCGGACCTCGTCTGCGTGGCCAAGGCGCTGTCCGGCGGATATGTGCCGGTCGGGGCGACGCTCGGGAAGGACTGGATCTTCAAGCGCGTCTACTCCTCGATGGACCGGGTCCTCGTCCACTCCGCGAGCTTCGGCTCCAACGCCCAGGCGATGGCGGCCGGGCTAGCGGTGCTGTCGGTGATGGAGGACGAGGAGACCGTGGCGCACGCGCGCCGCACCGGCGACCTGCTGCGCGAGCGGCTGGCCGCGCTCGTCGGGCGCTACGAGCTGCTGCACGAGGTGCGGGGGCGCGGGCTGATGATCGGCATCGAGTTCGGCCGCCCCGCCTCGCTGAAGCTGCGCAGTCGCTGGACCATGCTCCAGGCGGCCCGCAAGGGCCTCTTCGCGCAGATGGTGGTCGTGCCGCTGCTCCAGAAGCACCGCATCCTCACGCAGGTCTCCGGCGACCACCTCGAAGTGATCAAGCTGATCCCGCCGCTCGTCATCGACGACGCGGACGTGGACCGCTTCGTCGAGGCGTTCACCGCCGTCATGGACGACGCGCACAGCGGCGGGGGACTGATGTGGGACTTCGGACGGACCCTGGTGAAGCAGGCCGTCGCCAACCGCTGAGAAGTTTTTGCCCCTGAGGCAAGGTATTTGCCTCAGGGGAAAGAATTTGGCCCAATGGAAGTATGAATCCTCCGGACGACCGGGCGGCCGGCGAGCTGCCCGGTGTCGCGCCCCGCCTGCGCGATCTGCGCCGAGGCCGTGGTCTCACCCTCGAGACCGCGGCCCAGCGGGCCGGGCTCTCGCCCGCCCACCTCTCCCGGCTCGAAACGGGCCGGCGCCAGCCCTCGCTGCCCATGCTGCTCCAGCTGGCCAGGATCTACGGTACGACGGTCTCCGAGCTGCTGGGCGAGATGCCCCCGGAACGTGACGCGATCGTCCGCGGCCGCCCGTTCGAGGGCGCGGCGGCCGACGGCTGGCTGTACCAGCAGGCCGGCGGCTCCGGCCGGGCCATGCAGGCGCTGCGCGTCCGGGTCCCGTACGGCGCCCAGGGCGACCTGGTCCGCGTCCACCCCGGCGAGGAGTGGCTGTACGTCCTTGCGGGCCGCCTGCGGGTGACACTCGGCGAGACGGTCCACGACCTCGCCCCGGGCGACAGCGCGCACTTCGACTCGCTCACCCCGCACCGGATCGCGGCCCCCGAACCCGAGGGCTCCGAGCTGCTCTTCGTCCACACCCTGCTGCAGAGCCCCGCCGCCGAGCTGTGCCTCGGCGGCCCGGTCCACCGTCGCTGAGACGATTCCGCCGCCGGGGCCCTCCCGGCAGCCAGAGAGGCCAGTCATGTCCGATTCCGAGAACTACGACCCGCTCACCCCGGCCCCGCGCCCCGGCGCCGACACCCACGAGAAGAAGATGCCGCGCGGACTCGTCATCCGGCTCTTCGCCTACCTCGTGGCCGGGCACGTCATCGCCGCGTTCCTCTACCTGCTCTTCGCGGTCGGCATGCACAACCAGTAGGCGGCGCCGGCTCAGCTCTCGTCGAGGAGCCGTTCGCGCAGCCGCTCCCGGGTGGCGGGCGCCAGCTTCAGCCCGTCGGCGAGGTAGCGGTCGGTGTCGCCCCAGGTCTCGTCGATGGCGGCGAAGGCCGCGGCGAGGTAGTCGGGCTGGGCGCCGAAGAGCGGGTTCAGCAGCTCCAGCACCTCCGGGGACATCCCGGCCGGCGAGGTGTCGCTGCGCCGGATGCGGTAGCGGCGGTGCGCGTCGTTCGACTTCAGGTAGTCGGCCTCGATGGTCTCCCGCCCGACGCCGACCGCCAGCAGCGTCACCGCGATGGAGAGCCCCGCCCGGTCCTTGCCCGCCGCGCAGTGCATCAGCGCCGGCACGCTGTCCTCGGCCAGGGCGTGCAGCACCCGGCTGTGCTCGGCGGTGCGCTCCAGGATGATCGCGCGGTACGAGGCGACCATGCGGCCGGTGCCCTTGCCGCCGGCCAGGATCGAGCGCAGCTCCGCCATGTTGCCGTCGCGCACCATCCGCCAGAACTCCGCCCCGTCCGCCGGGTCGCTGAGCGGGATGCTCACGTTCCGGACGCCGGGCAGCTCCACATCCAGGCCGTCCAGCTTGTGGTCCGCAGCGTTGCGGAAGTCGAAGACGGTGTGCAGACCGAGCCCGCCGAGGAACGCCGCGTCCTCGGCCGTGGCGTGCGCCAGGTGGCCGCTGCGGTAGAGCCTGCCGTGCCGGACCCGGCGGCCGTCGGTGGTGGGCAGACCGCCCACGTCCCGGAAGTTGCGGACGCCGGTGAGTACGGGCTCCGTCGGCGGGGTCTGCGGCAGCTGCTGCGTCACGGTCACTCCTGGAGGCTCTGCCCCGGCGCGTGTCGCCGTCGGGCCCACGCCCGCGACGATACGACATCGGTTCGTAGGCCAGGCATCTCGGTCGCCGGGGCCGTTTTCCGCGCACGCGCCGTTGCCCCCGGTGCGTGGACGGTCGATGATGTGCGGACCGGTGTGAATCTGTGAGTACGCGGACGGGGGCGCGCGATGATCGAGGCCGGCGACCGGATCTGGCTGCTGACGGGGGCGAACGGGAGCTACGCCCTGCGTCTCACCGACCGGCACGAGTTGCTGCATCTCCACTGGGGCCCGCGTATCTCCCTGGCCGCCGCCCAGGCCCTGGCCGAGGCGCCCGCGCCGCCCGACCGGGGCTTCGAGTCCCCGCTCGACGGCCGCGAGGAGTACCCCGTCGAGGGCGGCCCCCGGTTCGTCCGCCCCGCCCTGTCGGTGCGCACCGACGAGGTGCGCGGGACCGCGTGGGTGTTCGCGGGCCACGCGGTGGACGGCGACGAGCTGCGGCTCTCCTTCGACGACCCGGTCCACCGGCTCGTGATCATCCTGCACTACCGGATGCGGGACGACTCCGACGTGATCGAGCGCTGGACCACCCTCACCCACGCCGGGCCCGACGGCCCGCCCGTCGAGGTGCTCCGCGCCGATGCCGCGGCCTGGACGCTGCCCGCCCGCGACCGCTGGCGGCTCAGCCGGCTGCACGGCCGCTGGGCGGCGGAGACCCAGCTGGAGCGCACGGAGCTCGCGTACGGGGAACACCTGCTCTCCAGCCGGCGCGGCCACACCGGCCACCAGGGCCTGCCCTGGGTCGCCCTCGACGCGGACGGCGCCGCGACCGAGGAGAGCGGCGAGGTCTACGGCTGCGCGCTCGGCTGGTCCGGCTCCTGGCGCATCGCCGTACAGCGGCTGCCCGACGGGCTCGTACAGATCACCGGCGGCGCCGGCCACGACGAGTCCGGGCTGCTGCGGCTGGCGCCGGGGGAGTCGTACACCGGCCCCGTCTTCGCCGGGCTGTGGAGCGCGGGCGGTTTCGGCGGGGCGAGCCGCGCCTGGCACGCCTGGCAGCTCGCCCATGTGATCCCGGACGCCTCCGAGCCGCGCCCGGTGCTCTACAACTCCTGGGAGGCCACCGGCTTCGACATCGCGGAGGACCAGCAGCGGGCGCTGGCCGAACGCGCCGCCGCGATGGGCGTCGAGCTGTTCGTCGTGGACGACGCCTGGTTCGGGCAGCGGGTGAGCGACCGGGCCGGGCTCGGCGACTGGACGCCGAACCCGCAGCGCTTCCCCGACGGGCTCGGCCCGCTCGCGCGCCATGTGCACGGGCTCGGCATGCGGTTCGGGATCTGGGTCGAACCCGAGATGGTCAACCCCGACAGCGATCTCTACCGCGCCCACCCCGACTGGGTGCAGCACTTCCCCGGCCGGGAACGCACGGAATTCCGCAATCAGCTGGTCCTCAACCTGGCCCGCCCCGATGTGCGGGCCCATCTGTGGGAGAGCCTGGACGCGCTGCTGTCCGGGACGCCGGTCGACTATGTGAAATGGGACTTCAACCGCTGCTTCTCGGACGCCGGCTGGCCCGGCGCCGACTACCCGCAGCGACTGTGGACCGAGCACGTGGACGGCCTCTACGCGCTGATCGACCGGCTGCGCGCCGCCCACCCCGGCGTCGCCTTCGAGTCCTGCTCGGGCGGCGGCGGGCGCATCGACCTCGGCATCCTCTCCCGTACGGACCAGGTCTGGACGTCCGACAACACCGACCCGCTGGACCGCCTCGCCATCCAGCACGGCTTCGGGCAGCTCCACCCGGCGCGCGTCATGGCGGCCTGGGTCACCGACAGCCCGAACGTCCAGCTCAACGGCCGCCGCTCCTCCCTGCGCTTCCGGTTCGTCAGCGCCATGGCCGGGGTGCTCGGGATCGGCGGGGACCTCACCGAGTGGAGCGCGGCCGAGCTGGACGAGGCGCGCGGGTGGGTGGAGCTGTACAAGGAGATCCGCCCCGTCGTGCAGCTGGGCGAGCTGTACCGGCTGCGCGCACCGGGGTCCGGCCTGAGCGCCGTGCAGTACGTGCGGGGCGCGGACACCGTCGTCCTGATGTGGCTCCACGCCCAGCGGTACGGGGAGCAGCCGCCGGCCCTTCGGCTGCGCGGACTCGACCCGGAGGCGACGTACACCTGCCTGGACACGGGGGCGGTGCACCACGGTTCGGTGCTGCTGCACCACGGGCTGCCCAGCGGGCTGCGCGGCGACCTGGACGCACGAGTGGTGCGGCTGCGCCGCGGACGATGACCATGACATGTCCGTATTGCGGCGTTATGTCGAACTCGCCCCGGTTGTAAGGGAGATGATCACCCGCTCGTGAGCGGGATCATATCCGTGACGGTGTGTGGTGACGCCCCGGCGGGGTAGGCCGTGCGCCGCGCGGAAAGCCAAGATCCGTAATCCACGGAGTGTGACCGGAATTCCGCGCCGCAATTCAGGTGCGGAATCCGATGCGGAACGCATGGCTTGTTTCCGCCGTCCCGGCTCGCTTACGTTCCATGCCATCCGGATGGAACGCCCAATCCTGCCGCCGTCCGGAATTCGCATCCACTCACCGTGTGGCAGGAGCGGGGGAACCAGGTAAGCCGCCGACCGGGACGACCGGACGGCTAGGGGTGAAGCCGCGCCAGGCGCGGCCGGGCATCTCCAGCCCGAACCCGACAGCTCACCTCGCAGGCGCCGGAGAGGAAATTCTTCATGCCCAATTCGGGTAAGCACCGCCGTCCCAAGTCCAGCACCATCGCCCGCGGCGTCGTCGCCGCGAGCGCCGGCGGAGCCGTCATCGCGCTTCCGCTGCTCGGCGCCACCGGTGCCCACGCCGCGGAGCAGTCCGCCCCGGCCGCCTCGAAGTCGGTCGCCGCGCACACCACCCCGGCCAAGCCCGCGAAGAGCACCGGCACCACCACCTACTCCGTGGTCTCCGGCGACTACCTGTCGAAGATCGCGGCCCAGCACCACCTCAAGGGCGGCTGGCACAAGCTGTACCAGGACAACCGCGAGGTCGTCGGCGAGAACCCGAGCCTGATCTTCCCGGGCATGAAGCTGACCCTCGGCGCCAAGGCGGCCCCCGCCGCCGCCACCCCGTCCAAGGCACCGGCCGAGACGGCGGAGAAGACCGAGACGAAGGCCGCGCCCAAGGCCGAGACCAGGACCGAGACCAAGGTCGAGACGAAGACCGAGGCCAAGACCGAGACCGAGGCCCCGGCCACCCAGGACAACGCCTCCGGTTACGTCCACCCGGTCCCGGGCAACCACACCACCGCCTACCGCGCCTCCGGTGCCAACTGGTCCAGCGGCAGCCACACCGGCATCGACTTCCCCGTCGCCACCGGCACCAGCGTGAAGGCCATCACCTCCGGCACCGTCGTCACCGCCGGCTGGGGCGGCGCCTACGGCAACCAGGTCGTCATCCAGCACGCCGACGGCCACTACTCCCAGTACGGCCACATGTCCTCGCTCTCCGTCTCGGCGGGCCAGACCGTGACCGCGGGCCAGCAGGTCGGCCTCTCCGGCGCCACCGGCAACGCCACCGGCCCGCACCTCCACTTCGAGGTCCGCACCGGCCCGGAGTACGGCTCGGACATCGACCCGATCGCCTACCTGGCGTCGCACGGGATCAACGTCTGATCCAGGCGGTACCGACCCGTGATCCGGGTCACTGAACGGCAAGAGGGACGGCGCACCGCGGTGCGCCGTCCCTCTGCTTATTCCCCCTTTACCGAAAACTGACCGGGTGCTTTATCTCACCACCCGTCAACCCCTTATTACGGTCGCGTAGGTCACATTCCGGGGTGCAGGATAAGCGCTTGTGGCAGACGATTCGAACAACATCCAACAGGGCGTCATCGACCGACAGGGCGCCATCGGGTCGTACGCGGCGATTGGCGACAGCTTCACCGAGGGAGTCGGCGACCCCGGCCCGGACGGAACATTCGTCGGCTGGGCCGACCGGCTCGCGGTACTCCTCGCGGACCGGCTCCCGGAGCCCGGCATTCCGGCGGACGCCGAGGGCTCACCCGTTTCCGCGCACGGAAACTTCCGGTACGCCAATCTCGCCGTACGAGGACGCCTCCTCGACCAGATAGTCGAGGAGCAGGTGCCCCGCGCCAAGGAACTCGCCCCCGGTCTGGTGAGCTTCTGCGCCGGCGGCAACGACATCATCCGGCCGGGCACCGACCCCGACGACGTGGCCGAACGCTTCGAGCGGGCGGTCGCCGACCTCACGCGGTCGGTCGGCACCGTCATGGTCACCACCGGCTTCGACACCCGTGGCGTCCCCGTGCTGCGCCATCTGCGCGGCAAGATCGCCACCTACACCGCCCACGTCCGGGCCATCGCCGACCGCTACGACTGCCCGGTCCTCGACCTGTGGTCGCTGCGCTCCGTGCAGGACCGGCGCGCCTGGGACGGCGACCGGCTGCACCTGTCGCCCGAGGGACACACCCGGGTCGCGCTGCGCGCCGCCCAGGTCCTCGGCCTCGACGTGCCGGCCGACCCGGACCAGCCGTGGCCGCCGCAGCCCCCGCGCGGCGCGCTGGAGATCCGCCGCGACGACATCCACTGGGCGCGCGAATACCTGGTGCCATGGATCGGACGGCGGCTGCGCGGCGAATCCTCCGGGGACCACGTCGAGCCCAAGCGGCCCGACCTGCTGCCGCTCTGACGGACCCGCTGTCCTCAGTCGCCCCGCGACCGCGTCGCGGCGACCGGGGACAGCGGCAGCGCCGCCGGAATGCGCTCCAGCACCCCGCCCGCGAACACGTCGTACAGCGGCAGCGTCTCCAGGTGCACATAGCCGATGTGGCAGTCGCACACGGCGAGCGGACACGCCCGCGGCACCAGCGCCCGGCGGTAGCTCCCGTCGTACAGATTGCCGAGCTCCGCCCGGACGAAGTGGCAGCGGCGCACCGTGCCCTCCCCGTCCACCGAGATCACCGACTCACCGGTCCGGCAGGGCAGCCCCGCCGAGCGGTGCGGATGACGGCTGTACGGGAACAGCGGGTCGATCGCCGTCCACCGCTCCGCCTCCTCGTCCGTATAGGTGTGCCCCTCGGCCGCGTTGACCCAGAGGTAGACCTCGTCCGCGAGCGCCGCGCGCAGCCGCCGCGCCTCGTCGAGATGGGCGTCGAGGCCCACGACACCCACGCTGTGCCGGACCCCGAGGCCCTTCAGCTCCGCGCACCTGCCGACGAAACGCTCGTACGGCGTCTGCCCCGGGTGGTACGTGCACCACAGCGCGATCCGCTCGCGGGCCGCCTCCGGGGCCTCGGCCAGCCACCGCGTACGGCCGCTCAGATTCGTCTGGATCGCGACCCGGCGTACGTGCGGGAGGCCCGCCAGCTCCACGATCGCCCGGCGGTACCAGGAGCGCACCAGGCCCTCGCCCCACGGCGTGAACAGCACCGAGATCCGGTCACCGGTCTGCGCCGCCGCCCACGCGGTGAACCGTTCGAGCGCCGCCCGGTCCGCCCGCAATTGTTCCGGGGTGTCGCGCCGCTTGGCGAACGGGCAGTACGGGCAGTCGTAGTCGCAGGAGGCGAGCGGTCCCCGGTAGAGAATGGTCAGGTCCACGGGTGACTCACTTCAGCTCGTACGCGGCCATCGCGGCCCGTACGGCGGGGGAGAAGAGCTCCGGGCCCAGCGCGTCGGAGTACGCCAGCCCCTCCGGCGACAGCCGCAGCAGCTCCTCGGCCGGGGCCCCGCCGTCGAGCCACCCCCGGGCCTCGAACCGGGCCAGCTCCTCCGGGAAGTCCTCGTACGGCGAGGTCCCGAACCGCTCGCGGTACCCGTCCAGGGCCATGCCCTCGGCCTGGAGCACCGACTGGAGGAGATGGCGGCGGCGCGCCTCGTCCCCGTCGGTGTACCGCCCGACCACGGCGCGGGAGAAGTCCTCGGTGGCCGTGTAGGCGTCGATGATGCCCCGCACCTCGCTCATCCGCACCGCGTAGTCGAACGAGTAGTGCAGCCGCGAGGTGTAGGAACGGGCGCCGCAGCCCAGGCCGATCATGCCGTCCGTCTGACAGGCGTAGTCGTCGGGCCCCTCAGCGCGCGGGGCGCCGGCGCGCCGGAACATCCGCATCGACACCTGCTCGTAGCCGTGCGCCAGGAGATGGTCGCGACCGGCCCGGTACAGGCGCAGGCGCTGCTCGTCCCACGCCGCGTCGGCCTCGCGGGCGGAGAGCCTGCCGAGCGCGGTCAGCGGGCGCACGTACAGCGGGTACAGATACAGCTCCTCCGGCCGCCAGCGCAGGGCCGCGTCCAGGGAGGTGCGCCAGGTCCGCTCGGTCTGGCCGGCTATGCCGTAGATCAGGTCGATGTTGAGCACGGGTATGGCGGTGTCCCGTATCAGGCCGAGAGCCCGGTCGACGTCGGCGGCGTGCTGCGGGCGGACCGCCGCGCGGGCCTCGGCCGCCACGAAGCTCTGCACCCCGATGCTGATCCTGGTGGTGCCCCGCTCGGCGAGCACGGCCAGCCGGTCGGCGGTCGCGGTGGACGGGGAGGTCTCCACGGACAGCGGCACGGACCGCAGACCGGCGCCCATCCGCTTCTCCGCGATGTCGCACAGCCGCTCCAGCTCGCCCGCCGTCAGGAACGTGGGCGTGCCCCCGCCGAACGCCGCCGCGGCGAACCGGACCGGTTCGCCTTCGCCCAGCGCCTCCCGTACGGCGCTCGCCTGCCGGTCCAGCGCGTCGAGATACCGCGAGGTCAGCTCGTCGGGCGCGCCGATCCGGGTGAAGAGGTTGCAGAAGCCGCAGCGGACCTCGCAGAACGGGATGTGCATATAGAGGGAGAGCGCGTCCTTGCGTTCCCCCGCCCAGAGCTCACTCAGCGCCGGTCGTCCGCCGGGCTGCTCGGCGAGCGGGCGGTACGTCGTCTTGTGCGGATAGGCGTACACATAGCTCTCGTACGGGCGGACGGTCTGCGTCTCGGTCATCGGACGGCCCCCGGTTCCAGGAAGAAGTGGGCGTACGGAACGGTCCAGACGGACTCGTGGCCGAGCCGGTGACCGGTGTAGCCGTCGTCGCCGTACGCCGTGCCGTGGTCGGAGCAGACGATGGCGAAGGCACGGCGGCGGCTGCTCGCGGCGGCGAAGAGCCGGCCGATGTGGGCGTCCACGTACTCCAGGGCGGCGGCGTGCGTCTCGCGGCTGTCACCGGCGTCGAGGGTCGCCCCGGCCCGGTGGAACCAGTTCGGCTGGTGGAGCGCGGAGACGTTGACGAACAGGAACAGGCGCTGCTCCGGCGGGAGGGCTGCTACCACCTCCTCGGCGCGGGCCACCTGCGCCTCGAACGAGGTGGGCGAGGCCACCCCGAACCCGGGCTCCCAGTGCGCCTCCTGGAACATCCCCGGGAGCACCGAGCCGAGCGGCCCCTGAAGGTTGAAGAAGCCGACACCGCCGACGCACACCGTGCGGTACCCCTCCTTCGCCAGCCCCGAGACGAGGTCCGGGGTGTCGAACACGAAGGTGCGCGCCGCGGTCGTCTCGCTGCCGGCGAAGCGGGCGGCGAACAGCCGCGGATGCGGTCCCGGCGCGGCCGGGGTGGGCAGGAACCCCGCGAAGATCGCCTGGTGGGAGGCGTAGGTGAAGCTGCCCGGGGCGTGCCGCTCCTCCCAGACACCGCCCGGCAGATGGCGGGCCAGATTCGGAATGCGCCCGGCGGCGGCCAGCTCGGCCGCGACGTCGTACCGCAGGGTGTCCAGGGTGACGAGCAGCAGGTCGTGGCTGCCCACGACCTCGCTCATGTCGGGGTCGGTGCGGTGCGCGGAGCTGTGCTCAGGAGGTGGTGCTGACACGGTCGTTCCTTGTCCGGTCCAGTACGGCGGCGACCTGCGCCGCGTAGGTGTCCAGGCCCTCGGCCCCGCTGCCGGGCAGGCCGGTGAGGCGGGGCAGCAGGTCTCCGAAGGCGTTGACCTCGCCGACGGCGAAGCGCCGCCAGCCGGTCAGGGGCAGCAGGTCGACCCCGACGCACAGGGTGTCCGGGAAGGCGGCCGCGGCCCGCTCGCAGACGGCCAGGGCCTCGGCCCAGCTGCCCCCCGCCGCCTCGATCGCCGCCCGCACCCCGGCGAGGTCGCCGCGCGCCCCGCCCAGATGGAGATTGGTCATGGGTGAGCTGCTGGTGCGCACCACGGCGTGGGTGGCCCGGCCGTCGACCACGACCACCCGCAGGTCGGCGGCCCGGCCGCCCTGGGTCGCCTTGGGCAGCCAGCGCTCGATGTGCAGCCCGTCGGGCGCCAGCGCGTCGACGACCGCCGCGACCTCGTGCTCCGTGGTGCAGCGGCGCACCCGCAGCGAGTTGTAGAGCCGGCCGGCCGGGTCCCGCTCGACGGAGGTGGCCGCCCGGACCCGGCCCCCGCCGGCCGTCTCCACGGCCATCACACCGGAGGCCGACGAGCCGTGCGCGGGCTTCACGAAGACCCGGGGCATGCGGTGGGCGGCCATCAGGTCCCGCACGTCGTCCCAGCCCCGCACCGGCGCCCCGGCCGGGCCGGAGGTCGGGGAGGCGGGGACGGGCACCCCGGCGGCATCCAGCACCCCGTGGCACAGCCGCTTGTCGAACAGCACCGCGATGTCGGCCGGGCCGTCCAGCAGCAGGGCGCCCGCATCCGCAGCGGCCCGCGCCACCTCGCGCACGGCGGCGGTGAACCGCGCGTACCAGAGGGCGGAACCCTCCACCCGGGTCGGGTCGTCGGCCCCGCGCAGCAGCCGGTCGACCGCCGCGTCCTCGCCCGGCGACTCGATGCGCACGGTCTCCCCGGGCAGGAAGCGCGCCCCGCCCCGCAGCACGCCGAGCCAGGGGACCGTACGCGCCTCGGGCAGGCCGGCGGCGGCCACCGCGTCCTGGAACAGGGCGACGCGGCGGCTGCCCGGGTTGCCGACGACCGCGAGACGCGGCGGGCCACTACTCACTGACCGCGACATAGCGGGCATCGTCCTCGTCGTCCGGGTCCCAGTCGTCCGCCCCGTCGAGGTAGACGTGGACGTCGTCACGCTCGCCCAGCTCCTTGAAGCGCTCCATCACCTCGTCGCCGAGGTAGTGGTGTTGCAGGTCCAGGTGGCCGAGATGGGTGAGCGGCTGACCTTCGAGCAGGGCCAGGCCCCCCGTGTCGCTGAGGGTGCCCATCGACAGCGCCAGGGACTCCAGCTGCGCGACGACCGGGGCCGAGGCGACCGCCACGGCGATCTCGTCCTGGATCTCGCTGTTCTGCAGCCCGAGATGACGCAGCCGGGGAAAGGTGCCCCCCGACAGCAGCGGGGCCATGTCCGCCACCGTCGCGTCCCCCGAGTACCACTGGGAGCCGAACCACAGCTCCAGCCGCTCCAGCGCGGGCAGTTCGCAGGCGCCGACCGCGCGCACGACATGCCCGGGCAGCCCGCCGGACTCGAAGCGCAGGGACTCAAGCGCCTCGTGCCGCACGGGGTGCAGTTCCAGCGAGTCCTCGTCCAGCCCGCTGCCACCGCCCCGTACCACCAGCTCCTCCAGGAGCGGGAACGCCCGGAGCACCGGCGTGATGTCGCACATCCGCAGCCACGACACCTCGCACTCCTCGCCCACGACATCGGCGAGGAACAGGGCGCGCAGCGCCGGGAAACGGGCCGCGTCCGAAGCGATCAGCTCCACCACGGGAGCCAGGGAGCTGTACTCGCCGTCCCACCAGGGGCCGATCACGAGGGCACGGACCTGTGCGGGGTCGACCGTCTTCAGGAAGTGCTGCCAGGTGGCTGCGAACCCGTGCCCGTCCCAGCCGCAGTCGAGCCGCCAGGCTATGCCGTCCACCGAGGGCAGCGTCGCGGGCCACGGGCGGTCGTCGCCCGGCTCCGGCAGGGTGAAGACGGGCAGGTCGTGGAAGGAGCAGGGATGCTCGATGTCGGTGATGGGCGTCGTCATTCCGACACCGTCACGTACCGGCCGGCCGGGCCCCGGTTGTCCCACGGCTCGCACCGCTCCGAGAGGTCCACCCGCACCCCGTGCGGCTCCAGCGCCCCGGTGACACGGAGCTCCATCGGCTCGGTGAGGAAGTGGTGGTGCAGGTCGAGCACGTCGAGATGGGTCAGCGGCTGCCCCTCCAGGAGTGAGGCCGCGCCCTCGTCGCCGAGCGTGCCGCAGGACAGGTCCAGGGTGCGCAGCCGGGCCACCAGCGGGGCCGATGCGACGGCCGCCGCGATCTCGTTCTGGATCTCGCTGTTGCGCAGGCCGAGATGGTGCAGCGCGGGGAAACGCGTGCCGGTGAGCAGCGGCGCCAGATCCGACACGTCGGCGTCGCCGCCGTAGGCCGATACGCCGAGCCACAGGTCCAGCCGCTCCAGCGCGGGCAGTTCGCTGTCCAGGACGCCGCGCACCACCTCGCGCGGCAGCCCGCCCGTCTCGATGGTGAGCGCCCGCAGCCGCTCGTGCTTCGTGGCCGGGAAGACCAGCTCGGAGCCGCCCCGCACACCCAGCTCCACCAGCGCGGGGAAGGCGCCGAGCAACGCCGTGACATCGCTCTGCTCGATCCAGGAGATCTCCGCCTCCTCCATCGTCAGATCCCCGACGAACACCGCTTCCAGCGACGTCAGCCGGTCTGCCGCCGCGATGACGAGACCGATCGGGTACGAGGACGTCTCCTCGTACGACTCGCCCCACTGCCCGATGATCAGGGCACGGACACCGGCCGGATCGACCTCGTCCAGGAAGGCGTCGAACTCCTCCTCCCAGGTGCCCTCGTCCTCGTACGCGTCGATCGAGACCCGCCAGGCGGCGGCGTCGGCGGCGGGCCGGGGGCCACCGTCCGGCCCGGACTGGAAATCGACGGCCGGAAGGCCGAGCAACTCGTGCACGTGATCCACGGACATGGCCCTGAGCTCCTGGTGACGGCTACGGATTGATGTCCGCAAGGTCTATCAAGGCCCACTGACAACGCCGTGACCGGCCCCTGCCGGGGACGGTCCGACGGCCGATTGTCAGACCCCCGCCGTAGCGTTTTCGATGTGGCCGGCACAGCGGGTGCCGCCACGGAGGGGAGAGGTCTGTGTACCGGCAGGGCGATGTACTGATCGTGCCACTGGAGGAGTCGGCGGTGCCCGCGAATCTCCTGGAGGCGCCGGGCGAACTGCGCGACGCGCGGGGCCGGCTGGTCCTCGCGCTCGGCGAGGTCACCGGACACGCGCACGCCGTGCCGGGACCCGGCCGGCTGATCCGGGAGAGCGGGGTGTTCGGCCCGATGCTGCTCCACCTCCCCGAGGGCGGACGCGTCGTGCACGAGGAGCACGCGGCGATCCCGCTGCCCCAGGGCTGGTTCCGCGTGGTGCGCCAGCGGGAGTACGCGCCGGGGGCGGTCCGCATCGTCGCGGACTGAGCGACGGCACGGCGGGCACGGCGGCAGGACCTGAAGGCCGGCACCGGGAGGACCGGGCCGGGAACGATGCGGAACAGCGGAACAGGGGACGGGAACTGATGCAGTACGTGGACTCTTGGCGGGCCGTGGCGGCGGCGACCGGTGCGGCGGACCGGGCGGCGGCCGAGGACGGGGTGCGGCTCGCCTACCGCAGCGCGGGGCTCGCCGAGCCGGAGGAGTTCGTCTGGGCCGGCTCGCCCAGGGCGGCCGTGGAGGCCGTCGGAAAGCTGACCGACGCCGGGCGCTCCGTCCGCGACGAGGTGCGCACCCGCCCCTGGGCGGAGGAACGGCGCCGGGTGTACGACGCGTTGGGCCCGGCCGGCTGGTCCGCCCTCTGGTCGGCCACCGGCGCCCAGCTCTGGGAGACCACGGCTGGCCTCGCCGACCGGATACGGGCCGGGGTGGTGGCCGGCCTCGCCGGGGAGGACACCGACGCGGAGTCGAAGGTGCGCCTCGTCCTGCTCGACGCGGTCCTCGGGCAGCACGACGCGGCGTGGCTCGCAGCGTTCGACGGCCGGGGCGACCGGCTCGACGGGCTGGCCGCGGTGGCGCGCAACGCCGGCTGGTGGTGGCCCTACGAGCGGGTCGTGGTGCTCTGCGAGCGCCCGGACGCCCTGCACCGGGACGAGGCGGGGCGGCTCGACCGGGGCGAGGGACCCGCGCTGTCGTACCCGGACGGCTTCGCCCTGTATGCCTGGCGCGGTATGCCCGTGCCCGCCGGGTTCCTGGACGAGCTGGCCGCGCTGACCCCGAAGCGCATCCGCTCCGAGGAGAACGCGGAGCTGCGCCGCGTGATGCTGGAGCACTACGGCTACGACCGCTACCTCACCGAGTCGGGCGCCGAACCGGTCCACCGCGACGAGACGGGCATCCTCTGGCGGATCGCGCTCGCCGGTGACGAGGACGTCGTCATGGTCGAGGTGGTCAACTCGACGCCGGAGCCGGACGGCGCCCACCGCACGTACTGGCTGCGGGTACCGCCCACGACCAGGACCGCCAGGGAGGGCGTCGCCTGGACGTTCGGGCTCCACAGCGACGTCTACGAGCCGCTCCAGCAGACCTGACCGGGACGAGGGGAAGAGACGGGAGGAGCTGTCAGGCCGTCAGGGTCTCGTGGTTGATGCCCAGTTCACGGGCGAGCGCCTGCTCGGTCCACTCCAGCATGGTCGCCCGGGACAGCGGGCCGTTGTAGGAGGTCATCTGCACGGCCAGCCCGTCCAGCAGGGCGGTCAGCCGCCAGGCCACGGACATCGGGTCGTCGCAGTGGAACTCGCCCGCCGCCGCGCCCTCCTCGATGACCTCGGCCAGCTCCGCCTTCCACTGCTGGTCGAGATCGCCGGCCACATTGCGCAGCGCCGGATCGCGGAGGGAGGCCGTCCAGCCCTCGATCCACAGCCGCCAGCCTTTGGCCTGACCCGTCGGCGCGTACCAGCGGACGGCCGCACGCAGTCTCCGTACGGCGGTCGTGCGGCGGCTCAACAGCTTGCGCAGATGGGCGAGGTCGATTTCGGCGGCGTGCGCGAAGGCGGCCGCGACCAGCTTCTCCTTGGTGGAGAAGTGATAGAGCACGAGCGCGTTGCTCACGCCGAGCACGGACGCCACATCGGCGATCCGGACGGCCGCGACACCTCGTACCTCGATCTGCTCGACGGCGGCACGCAGCAACTCCTCGCGCCGCTCCGCCACTCCCAACCGCACTCTTGCCACGGCGTCACCCTAACCAATGCCCGCCCGGGGGCGGTCCGGCGGATCAGCCGCGGACAGGCGGTACCGGTCAGCGGTACCAGCCGAAGCGTTCGGCCATCACCGGCAGCCGGTCGGCGGCCACGGCGTGCGCCGCCGCACGCGGTGTGCAGCCGTCCGCCGCCGCACGGGCCAGCACCAGTCCGACCAGTTGGCGCATCGCGCGCCGGGTGTGCGCGAACGCCTCGTCCGCGTCGGCGCCGATGTCGCCGAAGAGGGTCCACCACCACCAGGCGTTGGTCCCGGAGTTGGCCACCACATCGGGCAGCACGGTGATCCCGCGCGCCGCGAGCAGGGCCTCCGCCTCCGGCAGCACCGGCATGTTGGCCGCCTCGACGACCCAGCGCGCCCTGATCCGCTCCTGGTTCACGGCGTCCACCGCGTAGGAGACGGCGGCCGGGACGAGCACCTCCGCGTCCTGGACGAGCCAGGCGTCGGCCGGCAGTTCCAGGTCGCCGGCGCGCAGCGCGCCCCGGTCCACGGTGCCGTGCGCGTCCCGCGCGGCGAGCAGCGCCTCGACGTCCAGCCCGGCCGGATTCGCGATTGTGCCCTTGATGTCGGCGACGGCGACCACCCGGAGCCCGGCCCGGGACAGGAAGCGGGCGGTCGCCCCGCCCATGGTCCCGAGGCCCTGGAGCGCCACCCGTGCGTCCTCGTACGCGACCCCGTCCCGGTCCAGCGCCGCGAGCGCCGCCTCGGCGACCCCGCAGCCGCCGACCAGCTCGTCCAGGCCGATGCCGTCCACCTCCAGGGCGAAGGCGTCGGCCAGCCGGCTACGGGCCGCGGCCTCGTCCTCCAGCAGCGGGTAGACGGCCTGCACGGTCGAGACGAGCCCCGCCTCCGCCGCCGCGCGGTCCACCAGGTCCTGGGAGAGGCCCAGGTCCTCGCCGGTCGTCCAGACGTTCTCGATGTACGGGCGCATCGCCCGCAGATAGCGCACCAGGACGCCGTACGCCGCCGGGTCGCGGGGGTCGCAGTCGATGCCGCCCTTGGCCCCGCCGAGCGGTATGTAGCGCGCCCCCGGCCCATCCGCGTCGAAGTGCAGGGCCTCCTTCATGGTCATGCCCCGCGCCAGACCGGTCACCTCCTCCAGCGTGCAGCCCGGGCGCATCCGCAGCCCGCCGCTGGACACCCCGCGCACCAGCCGGTCCACGACCAGGTGCCCCCGATGGCCGGTGTCGTGGTCGGTCCAGGTCAGCGAGATGAGCGGGGCGGGCGGGGACACCGGAGGCGTCGTCATCGGGAGTGCTCCTCGGTCACTGTCGGCGGGCGGTCCTGGGTGAGCGGGTCCGGCGGGGCAGACGCCACCGGACCCGGTACTGAACCGTCGGTCAGTATCGGGAGGCGGGGCGTCCCTGTCAACGCGGCGTCCGCCGCCGCGCGGCCCGGTGGCCGGAACGCGCCGGTGCCCGGCGGCCGGCCGGGGGAGCGGTCCGGATCATGCCCGTAACACGGAATCCTGCGCACCGGCCATTCGTTGGAGCGGCATGACTGCATTCGACCCACGGCAGGAAGCACTGCTCCGGCTCCTCGGTGAGAGCAACGGCGGCGTCCTGGTCACCCTCAAGAAGGACGGCAGGCCCCAGCTGTCCAACGTCAGCCACTTCTACTACCCGGACGAGCACATCGTCCGGGTCTCGGTGACCGAGGACCGCGCCAAGACGCGCAACCTCCGCCGCGATCCGCGCGCGAGCTACCACGTGACCAGCGAGGACCGCTGGGCCTGGACGGTCGCGGAGGGCACCGCCGAGCTGTCCGCGACCGCCGCCGAGCCCGGCGACGCCACCGTGGAGGAGCTGATCCGGCTCTACCGCGACGTGCAGGGCGAGCACCCCGACTGGGACGACTACCGCGCCGCCATGGTCCGGGACCGCCGCGTCGTCCTGCGCCTCCATGTCGAGCACGTGTACGGACAGCGACGGGGGTGAGGCAACCGGGGCGGAACGCCGTTCCCCCGGCTGTTCCGCTCTCGCACTGTCGTGCCCCTTGTTCATAATGAGACGACATCGATTCCTCAGGAGACTCCCGTGACCGGCGCCGACCACACGCTCCCGCTGCGCACCCGGCTGCGTGCGCTGCGCCCAGCCGCCTTCGGGGCCGACCCCGACGGCGCCCGCATGGAGCGCATCCGCCGTTCCCCCAACTTCGCCGACGGTGTCTTCCAGAACCCTGCGGGCGCCCGGATCAGGCCCTCCGGCTCCGCCCTGGAGTTCGCGCGGGTCTACTTCCGCAAGGAGGAGCGGGTGCTCAGGGCGCCCGCCGCCCCCCTGCCCGTGCATGCCACGACCGTGGCCGACCTCGCCCGGCCGCCCGCCTCCGGGCTCCGCATCACCTGGATGGGGCACTCCAGCGTCCTCGCCGAGATCGACGGGCGGCGCGTGCTGTTCGACCCGGTCTGGGGCGAGCGCTGTTCCCCCTTCGCCTTCGCCGGACCCCGGCGGCTGCACCCCGCCCCCGTGCCGCTCGCCGCCCTCGGCCCGGTCGACGTCGTGGTGATCTCGCACGACCACTACGACCACCTCGACCTCCCGACGATCCGCGCCCTGGCCCGTACGGACACCGTCTTCGCGGTCCCGCTCGGCGTCGGCGCGCACCTGGAGAGCTGGGGCGTCGCGCCCGGCCGGCTCCGTGAGCTCGACTGGAACGAGACCGCGACGGTCGCCGGGATCAGCCTCACCGCCACCCCCGCCCGCCACTTCTGCGGACGCGGCCTGCGCAACCAGCAGCACACCCTCTGGGCGTCCTGGGCGGTCGCCGGACCCGAGCACCGGATCTACCACAGCGGCGACACCGGATACTTCTCCGGATTCCGCACCATCGGCGCCGAGCACGGGCCGTTCGACGCCACCATGATCCAGATCGGCGCGTACAGCCAGTTCTGGCCCAAGGACCGCACCGACACCGTGCCGGAGCCGGGCGCCTGGCCGGACATCCACATGAGCCCCGACGAGGGCGTCCGCGCCCACCTCGACCTCCAGGGCGACGACCCCGCGGCGGGCGTCATGCTTCCGATCCACTGGGGCACGTTCAACCTGGCCCTGCACCCGTGGGCCGAGCCCGCCGAGTGGTCCATGCGCGCCACCGAGTCCGTGGGCGTGACGATGGTCTCCCCGATCCCGGGCCGGCCCTTCGAGCCCGCCGATCCGCCGCCCGTCGACCCGTGGTGGCGCGCCGTCGCCGCCGAGCCCGCCCCCGGCTGGGGCAACTGGCCCCCGGTCCACGTACAGCTCCACCAACCGGCTGCCGGCGCCACCCCCGGAGCCGACCGGGACCGCGACCCGGCACCCCAGCCCTGAGACCCCGAGGCGTACGTCCCGGACGGGGCGGGCGGGACGTACGCCGGGCGGCGGGGCGATCACGGCTTCCGCCGATGAGACGGTCACGTCCTCAGGGCGCGGCGATACTGCGGGTGCACTTCACCTCCGACGATCTCGCACGGGTCCGGGTGGCGCCCGGCCCCGGCTTCCTCCGGGAGATCGGCATCAGCGTGCAGACGCTCCAGCGGCGTGACGGCCGACGCGAGTTCGGCGCCTGGCGACGCGGACGCCCCGCGCGAGCCGGGCGGAGCCCCGCGTACGTGCCAGCGGGAGGCACTCGCACCGCACTGGCGCCGGGTGCACGCCCCTTCGACTGACGTCGAGGGGGCTCTCTCGCGTGCGGGAACCGCGACCGCCCCGGAATCCGGCCCGCGGGAATCGGTCGCCCGTACGAGCGCTCATACCAGAGCGGGACGGATGGCGGGCAAGTTCCACAACTGCCCATCGCGGCCGCACTTCTCGCGACTACCGTGTGTGCCCGGTGATCAACGGTGGGCTCATATTCTCCGGGCCTGCCCGGCCGATGACCCGAGAATGCCCGACCACCGTAGGTGCCACCACATGAACGCAGATGTCTGGGGCCCCACGTACCGAGGACGCTGATGTCTCAACTTCGCGCACCCGACGCGCGACCGGAACGACGAGAGGGCGGGCGGCACGGCCGACCGGGTGCCCGTTCCCACTCGGCCGCGGCCCGACCGCGCGCCGCACGCCCGGCCCCCGAGGCGCGCATACGCCCTCAACTCCTGCGCACGGCCGTGCTGCCGGCCCTCGCGGTCGCCCTCGCCGGCGCCGCGGCCGTCATCTTCACCGCCCGCGCGGGCCATGCCCGGCCGTCCACCGAGCTCTGGATCGCCCTGGGCGCCGCCGGCGCACTGACGTCCGGCGCGATCGGTGCCGCCTTCCTGGCCGCCAACCGGGCCGCCACCACGGTCCTCGGCCGCTGCCTCGCGCTGCGCCGGACCAGCGTCCAGGGCCAGGCCGAACTGGTACGCGTCGTCGAGCAGCTGCGCAACGGCGAGCCCGTGCCCGCCCGGCGCGCCCCGCAGAACCCGCTGCCCGGTGGCGACCCCTTCGAGCTGCTGGCCCAGGAGATGGCCCGCCAGCAGGAGGCGGCCGTGGCCGCCGTCGTGGACGCCTCCCGGCTCTCCGAGCCCAGCGGCGGCGGCGACGACCAGAAGGTCGAGGTCTTCGTCAATCTCGCCCGGCGCCTCCAGTCGCTCGTGCACCGCGAGATCCAGCTGCTCGACGAGCTGGAGCACGAGGTCGAGGACCCGGACCTGCTCAAGGGCCTCTTCCACGTCGACCACCTGGCCACCCGTATCCGCCGCCACGCCGAGAACCTCGCCGTCCTCGGCGGCGCCGTCTCACGCCGCCAGTGGAGCAACCCCGTCACCATGACCGAGGTGCTGCGCTCCGCGATCGCCGAGGTCGAGCAGTACCCCCGGGTCAAGCTCGTCCCCCCGATCGACGGCACCCTGCGCGGGCACGCCGTCGCCGACGTCATCCACCTCCTCGCCGAACTCGTCGAGAACGCCACGGTGTTCTCCGCGCCGCACACCCAGGTGCTCCTGCGCGCCCAGCACGTCACCGCCGGACTCGCCCTGGAGGTCGAGGACCGCGGACTCGGCATGCCGGGCGACGAGCAGAAGCGGATGAACGCCCTGCTCGCCGACCCCGACCAGGTCAATGTCGCCCGCCTCCTCCAGGACGGCAGGATCGGTCTGTTCGTGGTCGCCTCGCTGGCCCGGCGGCACGGCATCGCCGTACGGCTGCAGAGCAACATCTACGGAGGCACCCAGGCCGTCCTGGTCCTCCCGCAGACCCTGCTCGGCGCAGACGACGGCGCCTCCGGACGCACCGGCGAGACCCCGGTCCCGCCCGCCGGGCCCGTACACCGCCCGCCGCCCCTGGAGGACGGCCCGGCACGCAGCGGCCCGGCACCGAGCGGCCCGGCGCCCGCCCCCGAGCCGGAGCGCCGGCCCTACGTCCCCACCCAGCAGCAGCCCCGCCCGCAGCGCACCGCGCCGCAGCCGGGCCGCCAGGACGAGGCCCCGCCCCTTCCCCTGCGCGCCGAGCGCGTGGACCGGCCGGCCGACGATGCGCCGCCCGCCCCCCGGTCCGACGAGGGGGCCGCGCCGGCAGCCACCGCGAACCGGCCGTCGCTCCCCAAGCGCGCCAACCAGGAACACCTGGTCCCGCAGCTCAGGGAGGCCCCGGCCCCGAGGTCCGAGGACGAGCCCGTCCTCCACGATCCCGGGCTCGTCGCCGCCTTCCGGCGCGGCATCGACCTCGCCGACGCGCGCGCCGAGTCCGAGCAGGAGCCCGCGCCGGAGGCCCCGGCCGGTACCACGCGCACGACGACGGCCGCGCAGCTGGGAGCACCGTCCCGGCCGCTCCCCGTCCGGGGCGCGGCCGCACCCGCGCAACTGCACGGAGCCGGGGCGTACCCCGGCGCCCACGACCCGCTCGAAGCGAACCCCACCAAGGAGTAGATGCACCATGGCGACCGAAATGCCGTCCGGTCAGGTCTCGGACCTCGACTGGCTGCTGAGCGGCCTGGTCCAGCGCGTGCCGTACACCCGCAGTGCCGTCCTGCTCTCCGCCGACGGGCTGGTGAAGTCCCTGCACGGGATGGACGCCGACAGCGCCGACCACATGGCGGCGCTCGCGGCCGGCCTCTACTCGCTGGGCCGCAGCGCCGGAGCGAGGTTCGGGGACAACGGAGAGGTCCGCCAGGTGGTCGTGGAGCTCGACTCGACGCTGCTCTTCGTCGCCACCGCGGGCTCCGGCACCTGTCTCGCCGTGCTGGCCGGCCGCAACGCCGACGCCGCCGTGCTCGGTTACGAGATGGCCATGCTGGTCAAGAGCGTGCGGCCCTACCTCATGACCCCGGTGAGACAGGCGGCCGCGACTCCGGGCGGCTCGGCACTGTGAGCATGGCGGTCACCCAGGACGGGCCGCTGCTCGACGACGCGGCGGGCCGCCTCATCCGCCCCTACACGGTGAGCAACGGCCGTACCCGTCCCACGGCCGTCCTCGACCTGCTCTCCCTGGTGATGGCCACCGGGTCCGTCCCGCAGACCCACCTCGGCCCCGAGCACTCGGTGGCCCTGGGACTGTGCGAGGGACCCACGTCGGTGGCCGAGATCGCCGCACACCTGAGGCTGCCCGCCGTCGTGACCAAGGTCCTCCTCTCCGACCTGGTCGACTGCGGCGCCGTCACCGCGCACGCACCCGCCTTCCATGACACGCCCACCGACCGACATCTGCTGGAGGCAGTGCTCGATGGCTTACGACGACAGCTCTGACGGCTACGGCTACCCGGACGGCTCCGGCTATGGCTACGGTTACGCGGACGACGGCTCAGGAGGCGGGTACGCGCAGGAGACCGCCACTGCCGAGTACATGGCCGCGCCCGAAGGCTTCCCCGTCGCGCTCAAGGTGCTGGTGGCGGGCGGCTTCGGCGTCGGCAAGACGACGTTCGTCGGCGCGGTCAGCGAGATCGCACCGCTGAGCACGGAAGAGCTGCTGACCCAGGCGAGCGCCGCGACCGACAGCCTGGAGGGCGTCGAGTCGAAGACCTCCACCACCGTGGCGATGGACTTCGGCCGCATCACGCTCGACGAACAGCACGTGCTCTACCTGTTCGGCACACCGGGCCAGGAACGCTTCTGGTTCATGTGGGACGAGCTCTCGCAGGGCGCGCTGGGAGCGGTGGTGATCGCCGACACCCGCAGGCTGGAGGAGTGCTTCGCCGCCGTCGACTTCTTCGAACGGCGCGGCATCGGGTTCGTCGTGGCCGTCAACGAGTTCGACGGCGCCTACCGCTACGGCCCCGAGGAGGTACGGGCCGCGCTCGACCTGTCCCCCGAGGTGCCGGTCGTGCTGTGCGACGCCCGCATGGCCAGCTCCGGCACCGGCACCCTGGTGACGTTGGTCCAGCACCTGATCAACGCCACCGACGCCGCCGTGCCGCTGCCCGGGCCCGCCGGATTCGGGGCCCGGCGGTGATCCCGCACGCCGCCGGGCGGCTGCTGCTGACGCCCGTCGACAGCGACGCGCCCGCCCGTACGCGGCGGCTGCGCAGCCTCGGCCTGGGTGAGCGGGACGACGCCTCGTTCGACAACTTCGACGCCTTCGCCGACCGGGTGGCCGAAGTGACGGACGTGCCGTTCTCGATGGTCAACTTCATCGACGGGAACCGGCAGTTCTACGCGGGACTGCACACCCCCGCGGGCACCCGCCGGGGCTCGGACCTGGGCGCTACCGCGGCGGGCAGCGGCAGCAGTGGCCGGTACGTGGCCCTCGACCACGGCTACTGCCCGCATGTGGTCGTCCGCCGCAAGGCCCTGGTGCTCGAGGACGTCTGCGACTACCCCCGGTTCGCGGGCAACCCGGTCGTCGACGACATAGGCATCCGCTCCTATCTGGGGGCGCCGCTCATCGACCGTACCGGGATCGCGCTGGGCGCCGTCTGCGCCGTGGACACCGTGCCCCGCCCCTGGGGGAGGGCGGGGCTCGACACCATCAAGTCGCTGGCGCAGGAGCTCGTCGGGCACCTCCACCGCAGGGAGGACCACACCTTCGGCTTCTGATCAGACCTCGACCGTGCGGCCGTCCAGGAAACCCAGCGTCACCGCGTCCGCCTGGAGTACACGCTCATCAACTACGGCGTCGAGGGTGGTCAAGGACTACCTGGCCAAGGGCGGCGAGAAGGCCCGCGGCGAGTTCGAGGAAGCCTTCCAGAAGGGGAAGAAGTGACCACCCGGCGCTCGGTCCTCGCACTCGGCACCGCCGCCGCGGCGGCAGCCGTCACCGTCCCCGCCCTCGGTACGCCCGCCGTCGCCCGGCCGCACGGCTTCCACCCGGAGCCCGGCTCCGACGGCGTCGGCGACCCGCTGTTTCCCACCCTCGGCAACGGCGGCTACCAGGTCACCCACTACGACCTCACCTTCGACTTCACCCCGGTGACGTACGACTTCACCGCCACGGTGAAGATCAGCGCCCGGGCCACCCAGGACCTGTCCGCCTTCAACCTCGACACCGACGGCCACACCATCGACGCCGTCACCGTCGCCGGCCCCCCGCCACCTGGCAGCTGAGCGCCGGCCGGAGCGGCCAGGAACTGACCGTCACCCCGGCCCGCCCGATCCGCGACCACCAGGCGTTCACCGCGGAGATCCGCTACCGCGGCAACGGCAAGGCACCCCGGCTGGGCCTCACCGGCTGGCGGTTCGGCAGCGACGGCGGCTTCGCCTCGGCCGCCCAGTCCTCCCGCGCCGACACCTTCCTGCCCTGCAACGACACCCCCTCCGACAAGGCGACGTGGACGTTCCACATCAGCGCCCCCGAAGGCTTCGTCGCCACCGCCAACGGCGAGCCGACCCACCGCACCGAGCGCGCCGACGGCTCCACGGTCTGGCACTTCGCCCTCCGCGAGCGCATGGCCACCGAACTCATCGGCATCGCCGTGGTCAAGGGCACCTACCTCTACGGCAACAGCCACCGCGGCCTGCCCCTGCGCCACATCGTCCCGCAGGGCAAGGAGGACACGTACGCCCCGGTCGTCGCCCGCACCGCCGACCATCTCGCCTGGCTGGAGGCGAAGTTCGGCCGCTACCCGTTCTCCGTCTACGGGGTGCACATCTACGACGGCTACACCGACGCGCTGGAGAACCAGACCCTCTCGCTCTTCGGCACCAACTGGTTCAAGCTCAACGCCCAGGGGCAGCCCGGCTACGAGACCACCATGGTCCACGAGCTCGTCCACCAGTGGTTCGGCGACTCCGTCACCCCGCACGACTGGCAGCAGGCCTGGCTCAACGAGGGCCCCGCCGTCTACTACGCCGGCCTGTACGGCGAGGAGCGCGGCTGGTCCGTCCTCGCGGACAAGATGAAGGCCACCTACGAGAAGCTCGACGCCGTCCGTGCCGCCGACGGCCCGCCCGGACTCCCTGAGGCGCTCGGCGGCACCAACATCTACGACGGCGGCGCCCTCGTCCTCTACGCCCTGAACCAGCGCATCGGCCGGCGGTCCTTCGACACGGTCATGCGCGAGTGGGTGAAGCGCTTCAAGGACTCCACGTACACCTCCGAGCAGTTCATCCGGCACACCGTCGACGTCACACGCGACCGCTCCCTCGACCCGTTCCTGCGCGACTGGCTCTTCGGAGCCGTCAACCCGCCCATGCCCGGCCACCCCGACTGGAAGGCCACCGCGTGAACCGCACCCTGAACGTCGTACGAGCCACCGCCGCGTCCGCCACCGCGGCCCTCCTGACCGCCCTGCTCGCGGCCCCGGCCGGCGCCCTCGGCGTCGCCGCCCGCGCGGCGCCCACGGCGGCCCGGTCGAGCAGCTGCGCACCGACCTGGCCCGCACCGGCACGGCCACCCAGTCGTCCACCGACGGCACGGCCGACGCCGCCCTGGCCCTGGACGCGGACACCAGCACCGACACCCGCGCACTCGCCGAGGACGGCGCCTGGTGGCAGGTGGACCTCGGGGCCACCCGGCACATCCGCCAGGCAGAGGTCTGGAACGACGCCTCCGCCGCCACGGCCGACTTCGACATCGTCACCGACGACGGCACGGTCCACGTCAGCGGCAAGGCCCTGCGCCCCACCGTCGTGAACCTGGACGGCCGGACCCGCACGGTACGGATCGTGAAGACCGGCCCGGGCCGGGTCGCCCTCTCCCAGGTACTGATCCACTGAGGGTGTCCGTGCGGACACGCAGGGCGTCGGCAGGGAAAGGCGTTCGTGACCACCCGATGAAGTGCGGTATTGTTCTCATGCGCGTTCGGCCAGGGGGAAACCCCAGGTCAGGCGGGCATCGGGACGTGGCGCAGCTTGGTAGCGCACTTGACTGGGGGTCAAGGGGTCGCAGGTTCAAATCCTGTCGTCCCGACTGGTGACAGTCGTAGATCGAGGGCCGGTCTCGGAGAAATCCGAGACCGGCCCTCTGTTCTGCGTCGGCGCCGAAAAGGAGAGGAATTCGCCGCGTCCGGGCCGTAGGGTCGTGGGGTCGACCGGGACGGCCCGCCGTCATCCGCCGCTGGTACATTCAGGCCCATAACGGGTCAGAGGAACCCCGCGCCGGCGATCCGCCCGTTGTGGACCGCACCCCGGTCGAGTTCGGGCCGTGCCATGGGCGCAGAATTCTTCTCACATTCGCCGGAGCGCTTCGCCGCCGGCCGGGGGGTTGTATGCGTCGACCGGTCAAGCGACATGGGGCAGTTCCGTCTCTTCTCCGAAAGGTTGAGTCATGACCACGTCGCAACGGATTGAGTCGAGCCCTCCAGGGGGCTCCTCCAGCGACAAGCTCGACAGCAAGGTCCTCCTCGTCGCCGGCGTAGTCGTGCTCGGCGGGATCATGTCCATTCTGGACATCACCGTGGTCTCGGTCGGACTCCAGACGTTCCAGAAGGAGTTCCAGGCGACCTCGGCCCAGGTGGCCTGGACGATGACCGGCTACACGCTGGCATTGGCGAGCGTCATCCCGCTGACCGGCTGGGCCGCCGACAGGTTCGGGACAAAACGTCTCTATCTGCTCGCGGTCGCGCTGTTCGCGGCTGGGTCGGCGCTGTGCGCGGCTGCCACTTCCCTTGAGATGCTGGTCGCGTTCCGGGTCGTTCAAGGGCTGGGCGGCGGCATGCTGATGCCGCTCGGCATGACGATTCTGACGCGCGCCGCCGGCCCCGAGAGGGTCGGCCGTGTGATGGCCGTTCTCGGTATCCCCATGCTGCTCGGTCCGATCTTCGGTCCCATTCTGGGTGGTTGGCTGATCGACCACGCATCCTGGCACTGGATCTTTCTGATCAACCTGCCGATCGGCGCGATAGCCCTGGTGTACGCGGCGCTCGTGCTGCCCAAGGACAACGTGGAGCCGTCCGAGACCTTCGACTGGGTGGGCGTGCTGCTGCTCTCGCCCGGCCTGGCGACCTTCCTGTACGGCGTCTCGTCCATCCCGGAGACCGGCACGGTCTGGGCCGCCAAGGTGCTGGTGCCCGCGATCATCGGCCTGGTGCTCCTCGCCGCGTTCGTTCCCTGGGCGCTGCGGCCCAGCAACATCCACCCGCTGATCGATCTGCGGCTCTTCCAGAACCGCGGCCTGAGCGTCGCCGTGATCGCCATGTCGCTGTTCGCCATGGCCTTCTTCGGCGCCAGCCTGCTGTTCCCGCTCTACTTCCAGCAGGTGCGCGGGGAGTCGGCGTTCGACGCCGGGCTGCTCCTCGCTCCGCAGGGCATCGGCGCGATGATCACCATGCCGATCGCGGGGATGCTCGCCGACCGCATCGGCCCCGGCAAGATCGTCATCACCGGCATCGCGGTCATCACCGTCGGCATGGGCATGTTCACCCAGCTCACCGCTGACACCTCGTACGCCTACATCATCACCGCGCTCGCCATCATGGGCCTCGGCATGGGTGCCTCCATGATGCCGATCATGGCGTCGGCGCTGGCCACCCTGCGGGAGCACACGGTGGCCCGGGGTTCGACCCTGATGAACATCGTCCAGCAGGTGGCCGCCTCGATCGGTACCGCCCTGTTCTCGGTGCTCCTCACCAACGGCATCAAGGACATCACCGCGACCACCCCCACCGGCATCAAGGACCAGATGGGCGACGCGTTCGCCTCGGTGTTCCTGGTGGCGGCCATCCTGGTCGCCCTGTGCCTCGTCCCCGCCTTCCTGCTGCCCCGCAAGAAGATCAAGGCCGCGGACCCCAGCGCCATGATGGGCCACTGATCTCGAAGCAGGTGACCTGATCGAGGCCCGGCCCCGGAGAGATCCGGGACCGGGCCTCGGTCGTTTTCGGGGGAGGGCCCGGCCCGGCGCGATGGGCTAGGTTGCCATGCGTGAAGCCACGGGTGTTCCTCTTCGATCTCGGCGGTGTCGTGTGCCGCTTCCACCGCGAACGCCGACTGGAACACCTCGGCGAGGCCTGCGGCGTGCCCGCGCGGCGCGTCGAGGAGGAGCTCTACGCCGCGGGGCTGATCTCCGCCTGGGACCGCGGCGAGGGGAGCGCCGACGACGTGGAGGGGGAGATCCGGCGGCGCCTCGGCTTCGCCGGTACGTCCGACGAGCTGCGCCGCGTCTGGTGCGGGGCGTTCGAGCCCGATCCTGACGTCCTTGCCGCGGTCGACCTCGTCCGGGCGCATCCGACGGCGCTGTTCACGGACAACGACGCGTTGCTGCGCGCCGCCCTGCCCGACCGGCTGCCCGAGGTGAACGACCGCTTCGACGTACTCGCCTTCTCGTGCGCGCTCGGTGCGACCAAGCCGGCCGGGGAGGCCTTCGCGGGCGCGCTCGGCCTGCTCGGCGCCACCGCGGGCGAGGCGTTCTTCGTGGACGACCGCGAGGCCAACGTCCGGGCGGCCCGCGAGCTGGGGCTGACCGCGGTGCTCTTCGAGGGCGGGGCCGCGCTCCGGCGCACGCTGGACCAGCTGCTCGCCGGCTGAGCCGCCCGGGGCGGGACGCCTCCGCCGCTCACCGAACCCGCACGGAGCCGGTCGCCGAGGACCAGCACCGGAGGAGGGGCGCCCCCGCCGCTCACCACACCCCGTCGCGCCCGCCCGCCCCCTCCGTGGACTCGCGCAGGACGAGCCGGTGCGCCACGACGCGGTCCTGCGGAGACACCGCGGACGGGGCGTCCGCTCCCTCGGGGCGTGTGGCCTCGTCGATGCGGCGCAGGAGCAGGTCCACCGCGACCCGGGCCACCGCCTCCTTGTCCGGGGCGACCGTGCTCAGGGACGGCACGCTGAACCGGCCGCCCTCCACGTCGTCGAAGCCGATCACCGCCACGTCCTCGGGGATCCGTGCCCCGTACCCGTGCAGCGCGCGCAGCGCACCCAGCGCCAGCTGGTCGTTGAGGCACAGCAGGGCGTCCGGCCGGACGCCCTGGGCCAGCACCCGGTGCACCGCGTCGGCGCCGTCGGCCATGTGGAACGCCTCCACCGGGAGCAGCGACGCCGGGTCGTACGGCACGCCCGCCGCGGCCAGTGCGCGGCGGAAGCCCCGGGTGCGCGCCTGGGCGGTGCCGACGCAGCCGTCGTCCCGGCCGCCGACGGTGAGGATGCGCCGGCGGCCCAGGGCGAGCAGGTGCGCGGTGGCCTCGTGGGCCGCGCGTTCGTTGTCGATCGCCACATGGTCCGCGCCCTCGTTGAGCAGCTCGCCGAGCAGGACGGTCGGCGGCGGCCCGGTGTGGGCGCGCAGGTCGTCCGGCGCGAGGGCGAGCGGGCTGAGGATGACACCGTCCACGAAGTCCGAGCCGAATCCGGCCAGGGCGGCCTTCTCGCGTTCCCGGTCGGCGCCGGACTGGTGGATCAGCACGGTCAGGGAGCGCTTTTCGGCCTCCCGGACGATGTGCCGGGCGAGCTCGGCGAAGTACGGGACGTCGAGTTCGGGCACCACCAGGGCGATGATGCCGGTGCGTCCGCTGCGCAGATGGCGGCCGGCGAGGTTGATGCGGTAGCCGAGGTGGTCGATGGCCTCCTGCACCACGCGTCGCGTCCGGTCGGACACGTGCACATAGTCGTTGAGCACGTTGGAGACCGTTTTCTCCGACACCCCCGCGTGCCGTGCGACGTCCTTGATCCTCGGTCGTGCCACCCGTGACTCCCCACCCTCGGTCCGCGCCGAGTCTATGCCGTGGACTCCGGCTGCCCGGGACGGATGGGCGGTGCATCCGGCACAGGTGATGACCCAGCTCTTTACAGCCAATGTACATCGATGTAAAAACAGGTCACCGCATCGGGAGACCGACGCGGACCACCCCGATGTGCACGGGCGGCCGACGGCTGCCGTGCCGATGGCGCCTGCCGTCGGCCGGGCACGTCGTCCGGCGTCGAAAGGTCAGTGATGAACTCTGTACCTCCCGCACGAGGGCTGCCCGGAGCCCGGTATCCGGACCGGTCGCCCGGCATCGGCCGCCGTGAGCTGCTGCGGTACGGCACCGCAGGGACGGCGGCGCTGCTGGCGGCGGGCCCGCTCACCGGCTGTGCCTCGCCGGCCCGCGCCGGTGAGGCGTCCGCGCTGAAGGTCTGGGACCTGTTCCAGGGCGGCGACGGCATGCTCATGGACGAGATGATCGTCGCGGTCTCGAAGGGCGCCGACGGCTTCGACGTGGACCGCACGATCCTTGACTGGGGCCCGTCGTACTACACAAAACTGGCCATGTCCGCCGCCGGCGGCCGGGCCTCCGACGTCGCGGTGATGCACCTGTCACGGCTGCCCGGATACGCCCCCGGCGGACTGCTCGACCCGCTCGACCTGGACGTCCTCGCCGAGTTCGGCGTCGGCGAGAAGGACTTCGCGCCCGCCGTGTGGAAACGGGCCCAGCACCAGGGCACGGTCTACGCGGTCCCCCTGGACGTCCACCCCTTCATCGTCTTCTACGACAAGGACGTGGCCGGCAAGGCCGGACTGCTCGACTCCTCCGGCCACCTGGCGCCGATGGGCTCGCCCGACGCGTTCCTGGACGCCGGCAAGAAGCTCGCCGAGATCACCGGCAAGTCCGGCGTGCTCTTCGGACACGTCACCGACACCGCCCAGAGCTGGCGCCAGTTCGCCGCGCTGTACGCCCAGACCGGGGCCTCCTTCACGCTGCCCGACGGCGGGCCGCCGAAGATCGACATCGACGCCGCGGTGAAGGTCGTCACCTTCATGAAGCAGCTCTTCGACGGCCGCACCAACCCCGACAACCTCGACTACAACGGCGCGATGGCCGCCTTCATGGACGGCCGCGGCGGCATGATCATGGCGGGGGAGTGGGAGCTGCCCACGTTCCGGAAGTCCGGCATCAAGCACCTGGGCGCGGCCCCCTTCCCACAGGTCTTCGCCCGCCCGGCCGTCTACGCCGACTCGCACAGCTTCGTCCTGCCGCACCAGGACGACCCCGACCCCGCCCGGCGCCGCGAGGCCCACCGGTACATCGCCGAGATCGTCAAACAGAGCCTGACCTGGGCGAGCGCCGGCCACATCCCCGCCTATCTGCCGGTGCAGGCCCGCCCCGAGTACGCGAAGCTCGACCCCCAGTCGTCCTACGCGGCCGCCGGCGAGATCGCCGTGCTCGACCCGCCGAACTGGTTCGCCGGAGCCGGCGGCAACTTCCAGAACCGCATGTGCCAGCCGCTCCAGTCGGCGCTGCTGGGCAACACCTCCGCCGAGAAGGCGGTACGGCAGATGGTCCGCGAGGCGGACACGCTGCTGCGCCGGCCCAACCCGGTCGCCTGACGACAGCCGAAGGAGCCGCATCGTGACCACCACCGCGCCCGCCGGAGCCGCGGCGCCCCCGCAGCCCCCCTCCGCGACACCGGCCGCCCCCGGGCGCCGCCGCTCGCTGACCCGGGGCGGCGGGCTGTTCGTCCTGCCGTTCCTGGTCGTGTTCGCGCTCTTCCTGGTCTGGCCCGTCGTCCAGGGCCTCTGGATGAGCCTCACCGACGCCTCGCTCAGCCTGCGCGGCACCGAGTTCGTCGGATTCGCCAACTACACCGAGGCGTTCGGGGACCCGGACGTCTGGAGCAGCCTCGGCAACACCGTCTTCTTCACCGTCATCTCCTGCGTACCGCTCGTCCTGGTCGCCCTCGGCATGGCGCTGCTCGTACACAGCGGACTGGCCGGCCAGTGGGTGTGGCGGCTGGCCTACTTCGCCCCGTACCTGCTGCCGGTCACGGTGGTCACGCTCATCTGGACGTGGCTCTACCAGCCCGACATCGGCCTCGGCAACCAGCTGCTGACCTCGCTCGGCATGGAGCCCGTCGGCTGGCTCTCCGACGAGTCGGTGGCGATGTGGTCGGTCGCCGCCCTCACCGTCTGGTGGACCGTCGGCTTCAACTTCCTGCTCTACCTGGCCGCCCTGCAGTCCCTGCCCGTCACCTACGACGAGGCCGCCGCGCTCGACGGCGCGGGCGCCTGGCGGCGGCTGTGGTCCGTCACCCTGCCGCAGCTGCGCCACACCACCGTGCTGGTCGCGATGCTCCAGGTCCTCGCGTCCCTCAAGGTGTTCGACCAGATCTACATCCTCACCAAGGGCGGCCCCAACGGCTCGACCCGCCCGATCCTGGAGTACGTCTACGACGTCGGGTTCACCGGATACCGGCTCGGCTACGCCTCCGCGGTCAGCTACATCTTCTTCGCCATCGTCATCGTCGTCTCCGTCCTGCAACTCCGCTTCTTCCGTCAGGAGGGCTGACCGTGTCCGCCATCTCCACCCCCGTGCGCCGGCCGCGCCGGCCACGCCGCGAGGAGTCCGGCTCGCCCCTGCTGCTCGGCCACGGACGGCTGCCCCGGGCGCTCGCCGGGACCGCGCTGACCGTGCTCGCCATCGCCTGGCTGCTGCCCTTCGCGTGGGCGGTCGCCACCTCGCTGCAGAGCGAGCAGGACGTGATGAAGTCGGGCCTCTCGCCGTTCAAGGGAGCCTTCACGCTCTCCGCGTACCGGCAGATCCTGGAGCGCGGCAACGTACCGACCTGGGCGTTCAACAGCCTGCTCATCTCCGTCCTGGTCACCCTGCTCACCACGGCCGTCTCCACGCTCGCCGCGTACGGATTCTCCCGCGGTACCTTCCGCGGTCGCCGGACCCTGCTCGCGATCACCGTCGCCGCGATCATGGTCCCGCCCCAGCTGCTGATCGTCCCGCTCTTCGAGCAGATGACGATGTTCCACCTGGTCGACACCTACGCGGCGGTCATCCTGCCGCAGGTGGTGGCGCCCATGATGGTGTTCATCCTGAAGCGCTTCTTCGACGCGATACCCCGCGAACTCGAGGACGCCGCCCGCATCGACGGTGCCTCCGAGCTGCGGGTCTTCACGTCCATCGTGCTCCCGCTGTCCCGGCCGATCGTCGTCGCCGTCGCGATCTTCGTGTTCATCGGTGCGTGGAACAACTTCATGTGGCCCTTCATCGTCACCAACGACCCGGACCTCATGACGCTCCCGGTCGGCCTCGCCACCGTCAAGGACGCGTACGGCATCCAGTACGCCCAGTCCATGGCGTCGGCCCTGCTGGCCGCGCTGCCGCTGATCGTGATGTTCCTGCTCTTCCAGCGGCGCATCGTCAGCTCCGTCGCCACCACCGGCCTCGGCGGCGGCTGACCCCGCCCGACTGTTCCTGCCCCGGCTTCCCGGCCGACCGCCACCACGATCCACCTGGAGTACCTGTGCACACCCCCTCCGTCCCCCGTCCGGAGTACCCGCGCCCGCAGTTCGTACGGCGCGACTGGCTCAACCTCAACGGGACCTGGCAGTTCGAGACCGACCAGGGGGACAGCGGTCTCGAACGGGGCCTCCTCGACCGCGAACTGACCGGCGAGATCCTCGTGCCCTTCGCCCCCGAGTCCGAGCTCTCCGGTGTCGGCGACACCGACTTCCTGGAGGCCGTCTGGTACCGGCGCCGGTTCACCCCGCCCGCCGGGTGGGCGGGCCGGCGGGTGCTGCTGCACTTCGGCGCCGTCGACCACGACACCACCGTCTGGGTGGACGGCACCGAAGCCGTACGCCACCGGGGCGGGTTCACCCCGTTCACCGCCGACCTCGGCGAACTCGTTCCGGCCGGCCGCGAGGTGGAGATCACCGTCCGGGCCCGCGACCCGAAGTCCGGCCCGCAGGCCCGCGGCAAGCAGGCGATCCAGTACGCCAACCACGACTGCAACTACACGCGCACGACCGGCATCTGGCAGACCGTCTGGGCCGAGCCGGTCCCCGACGCCCACCTGCGCCGCCCCCGCATCACCCCCGACCTGGCCGCCGGCGCCTTCCACCTGGAACTGCCCCTGTCCGCCAACCGCCCCGGCCACCGCGTGCGCGCCGTCCTCAGCGACGGCACCGGCGAGGTCTGCCGCGCCGAGGCCCGCGCCGACCTCGACCTCGCGCCCCGCCTGCACCTGGCCGTCCCGCAGGACCGGCGCCGCGAGTGGAGCCCCGAGGACCCCCACCTGTACGGGCTGCGCCTCGAGCTCCTCGGCCCCGACGGCGAAACCATCGACACCGTCGAGAGCTACGCGGGTCTGCGCGCCGTCTCCATCCGGGGCAAGGCTGTCCTCCTCAACGGCCGGCCCCGCTTCCAGCGCCTCGTCCTCGACCAGGGCTGGTACCCGGACGGGCTGATGACCGCCCCCACCGACGAGGCCCTGGTCCGGGACGTCGAGCTGGCCATGGAGGCCGGCTTCAACGGGGCCCGGCTGCACCAGAAGGTGTTCGAGGAGCGCTTCCTCTATCACGCGGACCGGCTCGGCTACCTGGTCTGGGGCGAGTTCGGCGACTGGGGCTGCGAGACCGGCGGTTCCTCCGGCGACAACCAGCGGCCCGACGCGTCCTTCGTCGCCCAGTGGCTCGAAGCCGTGGAACGCGACTACTCCCACCCCTCGATCGTCGGCTGGTGCCCGCTCAACGAGACGTACCAGAAGCTCCACGACCGGATCACGCAGCTCGACGACGTGACCCGCGCGATGTTCCTCGCCACCAAGGCCCTGGACACCTCGCGCCCCGTGATCGACGCCTCCGGGTACTCCCACCGGGTGCTGGAGACCGACATCTACGACTCGCACAGCTACGAGCAGGACCCGGCCGCCTTCCGGCGGCTGGTCTCCGGGCTCGCCAAGGGGGAGCCGTTCGTCAACGCCTACGAGAACGGCGCCGCGTACTCCCAGCCGTACCGGGGGCAGCCGTACTTCGTCAGCGAGTTCGGCGGGATCTGGTGGGACCCGGCGGCCGCCGCGGAGCAGTCCGGCAGCGACCGTACGGTCTCCTGGGGGTACGGCGACCGGGTGCGCACCGAGGACGAGTTCCACGAGAGGTTCGCGGGTCTGACCGGTGCGCTGTTGGAGGACCCGGACATGTTCGGTTACTGCTACACCCAGCTGACCGACGTCTTCCAGGAGCAGAACGGCGTCTACCGCTTCGACCGGGGCACCAAGCTGGACATCGCCCGCATACGGGAGGCCCAGCTGCGGCCCGCCGCGATCGAGGAGCCGGACGCCGGCTGACGGGTGAGGACGGATGCCCGCCCTCGCCGGGGCGGGCATCCGTGGGCGTCAGACCCGTTCGAGCCGCCAGAGCTGCGGCTGCTGGCCGTTGCAGGTCCACTGCTGTACGTTGCCGCCGGCGTTCCGTGAGTCGGCGGCCACGTCCAGGCAGTGGCCGCTGTTGGCGTTCACCAGCCGGTACCGCGCCCCGTCCACCACACCCGCCGCGTCACCGCTGCCGGTGACCGGGCCGGTGGCCACGTACGGGCGGCAGACGCCGCCGTCCCAGTCCGTCGCGATCTCCAGCACGGTGCGGCCGTCGGCCGAAGGCAGCAGCGGTGAGCTGTAGTTCGGGCAGTAGGTGGCGGTCGGCGCCGCGACCCGTACGGGGGCCTCGATCTCGTACCACGGGCCGGTGCCGTTCTCCGTGTTGGCGAGGATCGTGCGCCCGCTGTCGGCGGCGGGGGTGCCGTCGCGGTTCAGGAGCTGCTGGCCGATCAGGAGGAGCCGGCCGTTCGCGCCGCCGCCCGGCGCGGGGGCCCAGGCGATGGTGGGCGCGGCGCGGAAGTACTTGCCGTCCACGGTCTCCGGGCGGTAGCCGAGCGAGGCGGGGTCGCCCCAGTTCCAGCCGTCCGGGGAGGTCCGGTAGTGCACCACGCACTGGTACTGGCCGCCCGGATTGCAGATCTCGTAGCTCATGAAGTACGTGCCGTTCGGCAGCCGGCGCACCATGGGCATGCCCGGCCGGTCCGGCTCCCAGGAACTGGCGACCGTGTTGCGGCGGTCCTGCCAGCTGACCCCGTCGTAACTGCGGGCGGCGGCGAGCTTCTGGCTGTGCGCGGGGTCCGTCTCGTCGGCGTAGTGGCAGACGAGCGCCCCGTCGGCGGCGACGGAGAACTCCGGCTCCCACAGCCCGCCCGTGCCGTTCGCGGTGGCGCAGGTGGAGAGGTAGGACCAGGTCCGGCCCACGTCGTTGCTCCGCCAGACGCGCAGGGCCATGCGGCGGTTCTGCTCGTCCTGGCCCGAGGAGGCGGCCCACAGAAGGGTCCCGGGCGCCAACGCGCCCACCTGTCGGGGCATTTCAAACAGGGTGGAACAGCACAGGCCCTGTCCGCCCGCCGACTCCGGGTCGGCGACGCCGCCCACCTGCCGGAAGGTGGCTCCGCCGTCGGTGCTCTCGTGGATGGCACCGATGCCGTTGTTGCCGTTGAAGGTCACGACGCTCGCGAGCACCCGGCCGTTGGCGGCGCCGTTGTGCTCCAGCCGGATGGCCCTGGGATAGAGGCCGGTCCCGCTGCCGAGGGGCGTGCCGTTGGCCGTGGCGACGGCGGGTGCGGAGGGGGAGGCGGCAGGCGCGGCCGAAGCCGGGGCGAAGGACAGGCCGATGGCCGCGGCCAGGACCGGCGCGGCGGCGCGCGCCGCCCGGCGGGCGAGGCGGCGGGCTGGCGCGGGGGAGCGGTGGGATGCGGGTCTGGGGGGTCGGCGCAAGGAGAGCACGGGCTTCCTTCCTCGGGGCACGGAGGCGTGGGGGGTGGCCGAGTGGGGCTGCTGACGGCGAAACAGTAGAACCGCATGTACATCGATGTAAACAGGCGTGCACGCTTCCGCTTCAACGCCCTCGTCCGGCGCGCCCCGCCGCATGCCCGCGTGCAGCTCAGTACGGGCCCATGTCCGTACAAATGCTTGAGCCTGTGTGATCGGCGAGGATACAAAGGCGAAGATCAGGGGCGTCGTCCATCCGTCCCGTTCCCGACCCGGAGGCACCGCGCATGCGCATCGGACTCATCGGAACCGGCCGCATCGGCGCGTTCCACGCCGGCACCCTCGCCGCCCTGCCCGCGGTCGACCGCCTGGTTCTGCACGATGCCGTCGAGCAGCAGGCCCGCGAGCTCGCAGGGAAGCTCGGCGCCGACTGGACGGGGGACCTGGACGCGATGCTCGGCTCCGGCCTGGACGGTGTGGTGATCGCCGCCCCCACCGCCGTCCACGACACGCTCGTCCGCGCGGCCGCCGCCGCCGGGGTGCCCGTCTTCTGCGAGAAGCCGATCGCCACCGGCCTCGGAGCGACCCGCGCGCTGCTCACCGAGCTGGCCGGCTCCGGGGTGCCGTTGCAGGTCGGCTTCCAGCGCCGCTTCGACGCCGGGTACACCGCCCTGCGCGACGCGGTCGCCGCCGGGGACCTGGGCCGGCTGCACACCGTACGGGCGTGCACCGCCGACCCCGCGCCGCCGCCGGCCGGGTACCTGGCGCTGTCCGGCGGCATCTTCCGCGACTGCGCCGTGCACGACTTCGACAGCGTGCGCTGGGTCACCGGGCGCGAGGTCGTCGAGGTCAGCGCCACCGGTGCCGACCGGGGCGATCCGGCGTTCGCCGCAGCCGGTGACGTCGACACCGCCGTCACCGTCCTCACGCTCGACGACGGCACCCTCGTCAGCTGTACGGCCACCCGCTACAACGGCGCCGGTTACGACGTACGCATGGAGGTCGCCGGCTCGCGCTCCACCCTGGCCACCGGGTACGACGACCGCGCCCCGCTGCGGACCACCGCCGGCCGGGAACCGTCGTCCGCCGCACCGTACGACGGGTTCCTCAGCCGATTCCACGACGCGTACGTCGCCGAGATGGCCGCGTTCGCCGAGGTCGCCGCAGGGTCGCGGCCCAGCCCCTGCACCGGGGACGACGCCCTGGCCGCGCTGCTGGTCGCGGAGGCCGCCGACCGCTCACTGCGTACCGGGCGGCCGGTGCGCGTCGAGGGGTGAGGGCGGCCGGCCGGACCGGGGTGAGGGCTCGAATGAAGGTCTGGTTACCATATGAGCGCCTCCTAGCTCGAAAGATAAACCTGTGACTGTCAATGACGACGCGTTCACCAACTGGAAGAACCGCGAGGAAATCGCGGAGTCGATGATTCCGATCATCGGGAAGCTGCACCGCGAGCGGGACGTCACCGTCCTCCTGCACAGCCGCTCGCTGGTGAACAAATCGGTGGTGAGCATCCTCAAGACCCACCGATTCGCCCGGCAGATCGACGGCGCGGAGCTCTCGGTCACCGAGACCCTGCCCTTCCTGCAGGCCCTCACCACGCTGGACCTGGGCCCCTCCCAGATCGACATCGGCATGCTCGCCGCCCTGCACAAGGCCGACGACCGCGGGCTCACCGCGGCCGACTTCACCGCGGAGGCCGTCGCCGGCGCCACGGGGGACAACAAGATCGAGCGCCGCGAGGCGCGCGACGTCGTCCTCTACGGATTCGGCCGCATCGGCCGCCTCCTGGCCCGGCTGCTCATCGAGAAGGCGGGCTCCGGCAACGGCCTGCGGCTGCGCGCCATCGTGGTCCGCAAGGGTGCGGGCCAGGACATCGTCAAGCGCGCCTCGCTGCTGCGCCGAGACTCCATCCACGGCCAGTTCCAGGGCACGATCACCGTGGACGAGGCCAACGACCGGATCGTCGCCAACGGCAACGAGATCCAGGTCATCTACTCGGACGACCCGACCTCGGTCGACTACACCGCGTACGGCATCGACGACGCGATCCTCATCGACAACACCGGCAAGTGGCGCGACCGCGAGGGTCTTTCGAAGCACCTGCGGCCCGGCATCGCCAAGGTCGTCCTGACCGCGCCCGGCAAGGGCGACGTCCTCAACGTCGTGCACGGCGTCAACCACGACGTGATCAAGCCGGACGAGCAGATCATCTCCTGCGCGTCCTGCACCACCAACGCGATCGTGCCGCCGCTGAAGGCGATGGCCGACGAGTACGGGGTGCTGCGCGGACACGTGGAGACCATCCACTCGTTCACCAACGACCAGAACCTGCTGGACAATTACCACGGCTCCGACCGCCGTGGCCGCTCCGCGCCGCTCAACATGGTCATCACCGAGACGGGTGCCGCCTCCGCCGTCGCGAAGGCACTGCCCGACCTGGAGGCGACGATCACCGGCAGCTCGATCCGCGTCCCGGTGCCGGACGTCTCGATCGCGATCCTCAGCCTGAAGCTGGGACGCGAGACCACCCGCGAAGAGGTCCTCGACTACCTCCGCGAGGTGTCGCTCACCTCTCCGCTGAAGCGCCAGATCGACTTCACGACCGCCCCGGACGCGGTGTCGAGCGACTTCATCGGCTCGCGCCATGCCTCCATCGTCGACGCCGGCCCGACCCAGGTCGACGGCGACAACGCGATCCTCTACCTCTGGTACGACAACGAGTTCGGCTACTCGTGCCAGGTCATCCGGGTCGTGCAGCACGTCTCCGGCGTCGAGTACCCGACGTATCCCGTACCCGTCGCCTGACCGTGCCCGTCGCCTGACCCCGGCCCGACGACAGGTCCCGCCCGCCGTGATGGCGAGCGGGACCTCTTTCCGTCAGCCGGTCCCGGAGGATGTGACGGCCGGCGCCGGAGCGTACCCCGTGGCCCGGGTGGTGAACGTGCCCCGGCCCTGCGTACGGCTCCGGAGCCGCGTCGCGTAACCGAACAGCTCGGCCAGCGGCACGGTCGCCGTCACCACCGCCGCGCCGCCCCGCGTGGTGGACCCGGAGACCCGGCCGCGCCGGGCGGCCAGGTCGCCGAGCACCCCGCCGACCGCGTCACCGGGCACGGTGACCGTGACCTCGACGACCGGCTCCAGGAGCACCATCGCACTGGCCCGCAGCGCCTCCCGGAGCGCGAACCGGCCGGCCGTGCGGAACGCCATCTCCGAGGAGTCCTTGGGATGGGTGGCGCCATCGGTCAGCGTCACCCGCACCCCGGTCACCGGATGCCCGCCGAGCGGACCCTCCGCCAGCGCTTCCCGGCAGCCCGCCTCGACCGCCCGCACGTACTCCTGCGGAACCCGGCCGCCGACGACCGCCGACCGGAACGCGAACTCCGCGGCCGCCTCGCCACCGGCGGCTTCCAGCGGTTCGACGTCGATGACGACGTGCGCGAACTGCCCGGCCCCGCCGTCCTGTTTGACGTGCCGGTAGACCAGACCCGACACCCCGCGCACCAGCGTCTCCCGGTGCGCGACCTGCGGCCGGCCGACCCGTACGTCCAGACCGTGGTCACGGCGGACCTTCTCCGCGGCCACCTCCAGATGGAGTTCGCCCATGCCCGAGAGAACGGTCTGGCCGGTCTCGGAGTCCGTACGCACCACGAGCGACGGGTCCTCCTCGGCCAGCCGGACCAGCGCGGCCATCAGCCGTTCCGTGTCCGTGCTCCGCCGCGCCTCCACCGCCACGGAGACGACCGGTTCGGCCACCGAGGGCGGTTCGAGGACCAGCGGGGCGTCGGGCGCGCACAGGGTGGCGCCCGGACGGACGGTCTTCGGACCGATGACCGCGACGATGTCGCCCGCCACAGCCGCGTCCACATCCACATGCCGGTCCGCCTGGACCCGCAGGATGCGCCCGACGCGTTCGCTGCGCCGGGTGCTCGCGTCCAGCACCGTCTCCCCCTTCCCGATCGTCCCCGAATACACGCGCAGATACGTCAGCCGGCCGGTCGCGGTCGCGTTCACCTTGAACGCCAGCGCGGCGAACGGCCCCGCCGGATCGGCGGCCCGCTCCTGCTCCGCCCCGTCGAGCACGCCCCGTACCGGCGGCACATCGGCGGGGGAGGGCAGATATGCGACGACCGCTTCCAGCAACGGCTCGACGCCGCGGTTGCGGTACGCAGAACCGCACAGCACCACGACCCCCTCACCGGTCCGCGTCAGATCGCGCAGCGCCCCGGCCAGCGTCTCCTCCGTGAGCTCGGAGCGTACGCAGAACTCCTCCAGCGCCGCCGGGTGCAGCTCCGCCACCGCCTCCTCCAGGAGCCGGCGGCGCCGGGCCGCTTCCTCGCGCAGTTCGACGGGCACCTCGCCCTCCTCGTACGTGCCGGCGCCGTCCGCCCACATCAGGGCGCGCATGCGCAGCAGGTCGACGACCCCGCGGAAGGCGTCCTCCCGCCCGATGGGCAGCTGGACGACGAGCGGGACCGTGTGCAGCCGCTCCCGGATGGAGGCGACCGCGGTGTCCAGGTCGGCGCCCGTCCGGTCGAGCTTGTTGACGAAGGCGATGCGCGGGACGGAGTGGCGGTCCGCCTGGTGCCACACCGACTCGCTCTGCGGCTCCACCCCGGCCACCGCGTCGAACACCGCGATCGCGCCGTCGAGCACCCGCAGCGAACGCTCGACCTCGTCGGCGAAGTCGACGTGCCCCGGGGTGTCGATGAGGTTGATGCGGTGACCGGCCCAGGTGCAGCTGACGGCAGCGGCGAAGATGGTGATGCCCCGGTCGCGTTCCTGGGAGTCGAAGTCCGTGATGGTCGTCCCGTCGTGCACCTCACCGCGCTTGTGGGTGGTGCCGGTGGTGTAGAGGATGCGCTCGGTGACGGTGGTCTTGCCGGCGTCGACGTGGGCGAGGATGCCCAGGTTGCGGACGGTGTCGAGTGCGGCGACGAGAGAACGGTGCTGGTGGGTACGCACGGCCGGTGGCCTTTCGGGATGATCCGGAAGAAGACGGCGCGATGCCCGGACGAACCGGCCCGGAGGGGCCCTGAGGAGCCCGTCACCATCTCCGCGCGGAGGGGGAGTGGTGACAGCCAGTCAGGAGACGTATGGGACCCGGGGGTTCGTCACGGGGTCCGGGGCCGGCCGCGCAGCCGGCGCCGGCGGCGCGAGACACCAGGATCACCTCGAACCGCGACGGGGGGACGACGGCGGCGGTGCGGTGGCGCACGGCGGTCTCCCCTCAACGGTCACGGCGGACGCGTCGGCGGACGGCCGGCGCGCGGTGTGGGGCGAGTCTAGGGAAGGCGGCGCACGCGGGGGAACCGGTTTTTCGGCCGGGCGAGCGGCCGGCAGGCGCTCCGGCACCGGCGCAGCGCGGTCCGCCCGCAGCCGCGCCACTCCGCGGGGGACGGGCCCGCGCCCCGGCCGCCCCGTGTGATCAGGGCGTTCACCGGCGTGTGCGGGTCCAGGGCCATCGTGCGCGCGAACAGGACACCGATCACGAGCGGGGCGAGCGAAAGGGCCAGGGTCGTGCCGGCGTTCGTGACGTGCCGGATGCGTGGTGCTTCTGGAGCCATGGTCCCATTCCAGCGGGGCCGGCCGGGGCGGGGATCGGGTCACGTACTCAGAACCGTGGGGCCCGCGTACTCAGCCGGACACGTGCGGCCGGGGCGTGTGCCCCGGCCGCACGCGTCCGGTCTCTCACCGGTCGGCTCCTCCGGCGACCCGGCCCCGCGGAAGGTCAGGCGTCGGTGCCGGAGCCCCCGCCGGAGGCCGCCTTGATGCCCTTGGTGATGTCGTTCAGTACGGACAGCGAGGGCGCCTTGGCGTTGATGTCGAAGCCCGAGCGGACCACCACGAGCATGTCCTTGGCCAGCGGGGACGGGAAGACCAGCGACTCGACGTAGCCGTCGTCGCCGTTCTTCGTCACCACCTTCCAGCGCACCCGGTAGCCCTGCTCCCCGGCCACCTCGACCGCCTCGGACTTCAGCTCCTCGTGCGAGGTGATGCCGCCGTAGATCTTCTCGCCGTAGGACGCGTTGGCGTTGGTCTCGATGTCCTTCTCGGCGGCGGCCTTCGCGGTCTTGGCCGTCAGCTTCAGTGCCTCGGCGGGGGCGGAGAACACCCCGCCGCGCACGCACTTCTCGGCGGTGTCGCCCGGGCAGGCGTACGAACCGGTGGTCACCCCGGCGCCCATGCCCGACTGGCCCTTCCAGCCGTCGGGCACCGGAATGCTGATGCCGCTGGCCAGGTCCGTCGCGTAACCCTTCTCGATCTCCGGCTGGTCCTGCTCCGGTGACTCGCCGCCGCCGCCGCTTCCGCCGTCGCCGCGGTCGTCACCGTTTCCGCCGCTGCCGCCGGAGCCGCCGTGCTGCCGGTCGGGGGAGGGGGACGTCGAAGGGGAGGAGGCGACGGAGTCGCTCTTGCCGCCCGAGTCGTCCGTCAGCAGATAGACACCACCCCCGACCGCGGCGAGCACCACCACGGCCGCGGTGATGCCGGCCCCTATGCGTATGCGTCGGCTGCGGACGGCCGTCGGCGGTACGCGCAGGTGGTCGGTCCACTGGGTGCCGTCCCACCAGCGCTCCTGGCGGGGGCCAAATCCTGTATACCCGGGGTCTGGATGCCAGCCGGGCGGGCTCGTCTGGGTCACGCCGACACCGTATCCGGGTTGCCTGAGAATCCTATGAACTGGGTGGACGGATTCTCCGCGACAGGGCCCTGTTCTCGTATAGCTACGGCCAGGTGGCGTGTAGCGCTGAGTAACTGCCGTAGCCCTCGTTTCCCTGCTTCGACTGTCTCGTTGGGCTGAATGAGTGACAGCGAGGGGTGGGGCGAATGCGGCAGGACTGGGAGCCGGAAGACCTGATCGAGGTCTGGACGCTGCTCGAAAACGACATGAAGAAGGTGCGGAACAAGTCCGGGGCGACCCGGTTGGGCTTCGCGTTGTTGCTCAAGTTCTTCGAGGTAGAGGCCCGGTTCCCGGAGTCCGCCAGGGAAATGCCCACGGCGGCGGTGGAGTACGTGGCCCAGCAGGTGAAGGTTCCCGCCGGGGCGTGGGCGGACTACGACTGGCAGGGCGACCGGATCAAACGGCACCGCAAGGAGATCCGGGAGGCGTACGGGTTCCGGGCGAACACCGAGCAGGACCAGGAGCGGCTGGCCGAGTGGCTGGCCGCCGAATTGTGCCCGGTGGAGCTGTCGCGGGATCGGCTGGCGGCGGCGGTGGTGGCCCGGTGCCGTAACGACCGCATCGAGCCGCCGGCCCCGGGGCAGGTCGGGCGGCTGGTGGGCAAGGCGGTCAAGGACTTCGAGGCCCAGTTCTGCCGCAGCAGGGTGGAGCGGATCTCGCACGCGACGCGCTCGCGCCTGGAGGACCTGGTTGCCGGCAGTGAGGACGGGACGGACGAGGGAACGGACGGTGAGGGTGCGGTGTCGGGCGGCGGGCGGTCGCACTTCGCCGAGCTGAAGGCCGACCCGGGGGCGCCGGGGCTGGAGAGCCTGCTGGCGGAGGTGAACAAGCTCCAGCGGGTTCGGCGGCTGGAACTGCCCGCGGACCTATTCGCGGACGTGTCGGAGAAACTGGTGGACGCGTGGCGGGCGAGGGCGTCGAAGGAGTACCCGGCGAACTTGGAGCGGATGAAGCCGCCGCGGCGGCTGACTCTGCTGGCCGCGCTGTGCCATGTGCGGCAGACGGAGATCACCGACTCGCTGGTGGACCTGTTCATCCAGCTCGTGCTCAAGATCAACACCCGGGCGGAGCGGAAGGTCGACAAGGAGCTCAACGCCGAGCTCAAGAAGGTCCGGGGCAAGGAGGGCATGCTGCTGCGGGTCGCGGAGGCCGCTTTGTCCGAGCCGTCCGGCACGGTGCGGCGGGTGATCTACCCGGTGGTCGGCGGGGAGAAGACGCTCAAGGCGCTGGCGGCGGAGGCCGCCGCCAACGAGGCCCGCTACAAGGCCCGGGTCCGCACGGTGCTGCGGTCGTCGTATTCGGCGCACTGGCGCCGGATGCTCTCGCCGCTGCTGGGCGCGCTGGAGCTGAAGTGCAACAACACCGCCTACCGGCCGGTGATGGACGCGATCGACCTGCTCCAGCGCTACCTGGACCAGCCGCTGAAGGAGGGCGCGTTCTTCGACCTGGCGGAGAGCGTGCCGCTCGCGGGGGTGGTGCCCGAGCACTGGCGGGCGGCGGTGGTGGACGAGCGTGGCCGCATCGAGCGCGTCCCGTACGAGCTGTGCGTGCTGGTGGCGCTTCGGGACGCGGTGCGGCGCCGGGAGATCTGGGTGGTGGGGGCGAACCGGTGGCGTAATCCGGAGGACGACCTGCCTGCGGACTTCGAGGACAACCGGGACGTGCACTACGCCGCGCTTGGCCAGCCGCAGGACGCCGGGGAGTTCATCGCCACCCTGCAAGGCAAGCTCCGGACCTCGCTGGACCGCTTCGAGCAGGCCCTTGCGGAGGGCACGACGGGCGGGGTGACGATCGTCAAGAAGCACGGCGAGCCGTGGATCAGGGTCTCCCCGCGCGGCAAGCAGGAGGAGCCCGAGAGCCTGGTGGCCATCAAGGGCGAGATCGAGCGACGCTGGGGCACCATCGATCTGCTGGACATCCTGAAGTACGCCGAATTCGACACGGACTTCATCGCCGAGTTCACCTCGGTCGCCACCCGAGAGATGCTGTCGAAGGATGTGCTGCGGCGCCGCCTGCTGCTGGTGCTGTTCGGGCTGGGCACGAACATGGGGATCAAGCGGGTCGCGGTGACCGGCAAGCACGGCGAGTCAGAGGCGACGCTGCGGCGGGTGCGGCACCTGTTCGTCAACCGCGCCAACATGCGCGCGGCCCTGCGGAAGCTGGTGAATGCCACCTTCGCCGTCCGGGATGAGATGTGGTGGGGCACCGGCACCGCGTGCGCCTCCGACAGCCGCAAGTTCGGCGCCTGGTCCAGCAACCTGATGACCGAGTGGCACCAGCGCTACCGCGGGCCCGGCGTGATGATCTACTGGCACGTTGAGCGGAAGTCGGTCTGTATCTACTCCCAGCTCAAGTCCTGTTCGGCCTCCGAGGTCGCCTCGATGATCGAGGGCGTGCTGCGGCACTGCACCGACATGGAGGTGGACCGGCAGTACACCGATACGCACGGAGCCTCCATCGTCGGGTTCGCCTTCGCGCACATGCTCGACTTCAAGCTGATGCCGAGGCTGAAGAACATCGGCTCCGCAAAGCTGTACCGGCCGGCGGCTGGGGAGGACGACAACTGGCCGAACCTGGGCCCGGTGCTCTCCACCAAGACGATCGACTGGGAGCTGATCGCCCAGCAGTACGACCAGATCGTGAAGTACACCACAGCCCTGCGGCTGGGCACCGCCGAGGCCGAGCAGGTCCTGCGCCGGTTCACCCGCGGCGGCCCCAAGCACCCGACGTACCGGGCGATCGAGGAGCTGGGCCGGGCGGTGCGGACCTCGTTCATCTGCGACTACCTGGCCGACGTCGAGATGCGCCAGGAGATCCACGAGGGGTTGCAGGTGGTGGAGAACTGGAACTCCGCGAACAAGGACCTCTTCTACGGCAAGGACGGCGACCTGGCCGGCGCGGACAAGGAGTCCCAGGAGGTCAGCATGCTCGCGCTGCACCTGCTCCAGTCCGCGCTGGTGCACGTCAACACGCTGCTGATGCAGGAGGTCCTGGCCGATCCGAAGTGGGCGGACAAGCTCACCGCCGCGGACCGCCGGGCGCTGTCGCCACTGTTCTGGACGCACGTCAATCCGTACGGCCGGTTCGAGCTGGACATGAACAGCCGCCTCGATCTGGACCTGTCCATCCGGGCGACGGTGCCCGGCCCGCGCATGCCGCAGGGTGAGACAGCAAGCACCTCGGCGTGACGCTCCGGGCCTGGCCGGAGCAGTGGTGCTTGCTCAGCCGGGCAGGGTGACGAGCCTCATCTCGTAGGCGGTGATCACGAGCTGGACCCGGTCCCGGGCGCCCAGTTTGGTGAGGAGGCGTGACACGTGCGACTTGGCGGTGGCCACCGTGATGAAGAGGTCCTCCGCGATCTCGGTGTTCGTCCGGCCGCGCCCGATGAGGGTCAGGACTTCCTGTTCCCGCTCGGTGATGCCCTCGACCGGTCGTGGGGAGCGCCGCGGGGTGTGCCCGACGAAGTCGGCGATCAGTCGGCGCGTGACCCCCGGCGCGATCAGTGCATCGCCGACGGCGACCACGCGGATGGCCGCGAGGATGTCGTTCAGTGCCATGTCCTTGACCGCGAAGCCGCTCGCTCCGGCCCGCAGCGCGCCGTAGACGTGGTCGTCCTCGTCGAACGTGGTCAGGACGAGGACGCGCGTCGCGGTCGGGCCGGCGGTGATCTGGCGGGTGGCCTCGATCCCATCCATGCCGGGCATCCGGATGTCCATCACCACGACGTCGGGGCTGATGTCCCTGACCAGTTGGACCGCCTCGGCGCCGGTGGCGGCTTCGCCGACAACCTCCAGGTCGGGGTGATCGGCCATGACCAGGCGCAGGCCGGACCGCACCAGTGGCTGGTCGTCGGCGAGTACGACGCGTACGGGACCGGTGGTCATCGGGCCTCCACCGGGACTTTGACGGGGTCGGGCAGCGGCAGCCGGGCCGTCACCCGGAACCCGCCCTCGGGGCGCGGCCCGGCGCTGAGGTCGCCGCACAGCAGGGCGACCCGCTCCTGCATGCCCACGAGGCCGAAGCCGTGGGCCGAGCCGTTCTCGGTGGCACCGCGCCCGTCGTCGACGACCTCCACGGTCAGCTCCTCGTCCCCGTAGTCGATGAGCACCCGGCAGCGTCCGGTGCCCGCGTGGCGGACCACGTTGGTCAGCGCCTCCTGAACGATACGGAAGGCGGACAGGTCGATGTCGGTCGGCAGGGGGCGCTCTTCCCCGCTGCGGCGCACATCCACATGGACACCCGTGTCGGCCGTGGCCGCCACCAGCCGGTCGATGTCCGCCAGACCCGGCGAGGGTGCGAGGGCTGCCTGCCCTCCCGAGGCCGCCGCACCCGGGTCTGCCTGACGGAGTGCCACCAAGGTGCGCCGAAGGCCCGACAGGGTCTCCCTGCTGGTGGCCTCGATGGCCCGTAGTGCCTCACCGGCCTCCGTGGGCCGGGTCCGGATGACTTGGCTCGCCGCCCCGGCCTGGATGGCGATGATGCCGATGCTGTGCGCGACCATGTCGTGCAACTCCCGGGCGATCCGCAGCCGTTCGGCGATCACGGCCTCGACCACCTCCTGTGAACGCAGTGCCACCGCGTGCTCGCGGCGCTCACGGCTCAGCAGTCCGACCGTGCAGGCCGCGGCCATCGCCAGGAGGGCGATCACGACGTTGACGATCAGATTGTCCCCGTGCGCGAAGCCGCCGATGATTAGGAGCTGGACGATGAGGGATCCGGCCACGGCGACGATCGAGGCTCGCCGCGCGCAGGTGGCGACGATGAGGCCCAGGAGGAGGTCCACCGCCAGATACGACAGGAACTGGCCCTGGTGCGAAGCTGACAGGCTCGCACGGGCGGAGCTCGGGGCGCCCACCACCACGGCGGTGGATCCGAAGAGCGCAATGGATAGCGCCAGGAGCGGCATGCGTCGCAGCACGCCGACGAGCAGACTCGCGGCAAGCAGTGCCCCGATACCGTGGACGGTGTCCGAAGCCCGCGGCGCACCTCCGATGAGCAGACCCACCGCGAGGAGATATAGGGCGCCTCCCACCCAGGCCATGGTCTTCGTTCTCGTCATCGCTGGTGTGGCCTCTCAAGAGGGAGACCGCGCTGTGCGACGCGCGAGGGCAACGGGGTGGTCGGTATGGCGTCCATCCCGCGAGAGTATCCAGCTGCCGCTCCCGGGGGGATTGGCCCGCGGACGTACGCCCACGGGCGAACCCGGCCGCGCGATTGCCGCCCACGGCCCCATGACCGGACGGGGCCCTCCCGGCAGGGTTGTCCCTGTGATCGAAGTCAACGAACTCACCAAGCGCTACGGCGACAAGACCGCCGTCGACCAGCTGTCCTTCACGGTGCGACCGGGCCAGGTCACCGGATTCCTCGGCCCCAACGGGGCCGGCAAGACCACTACCCTGCGGATGATCCTCGGCCTGGACGCGCCCACCGGCGGCGGCGCCACAGTCAGCGGCGTCCCCTTCCGCAGCCACCCGCGCGGGCTGCGGCACGTCGGCTCCCTCCTCGACGCAGGCCAGGTCCACGGCGGACGCACCGCCGCGGCCCACCTGTCCGCCTTGGCCCACAGCAACGGGATCTCCCCACGCCGGGTGGAAGAGGTGCTGCACGAGGTGGGCTTGGCCGAGGCCGCGCCCCGCCGCATCGGCGGCTTCTCACTCGGCATGAAGCAGCGGCTCGGGATCGCCACCGCGCTGCTCGGCGACCCGCCGGTGCTGATGTTCGACGAGCCGGTCAACGGCATGGACCCGGAAGGCGTGCTCTGGATGCGCCGCCTCTTCCGGCGCCTGGCGGCCGAGGGCCGTACGGTCTTCCTCTCCAGCCACCTGATGTCGGAGATGGAGAACACCGCCGACCAGCTCGTCGTCATCGGCCGGGGCCGGCTCATCGCCGCCGAGTCGGTACGGGACTTCGCTGCACGCAGCACCCGCCTCGGCGTCGTGGTGGGCACGCGGCAGACCGCCGAGCTGACGGCGGTGCTGACCGCCGCGGGGGCGTCGATCGAGCCGGAGGGGTCGGCGGACGCCGAGAAGCTTGCCGTGACCGGGCTGCCGGCGGACCGGATCGCAGCGCTCGCCTTCGAGAACCGGATCCTGCTGAACGAGCTGACCACCCGAACCGCCTCACTGGAGGAGGCCTTCATGGAACTCACCGCCGGCAGCGTCGAATACCAGGCAGGACAACCCCGATGACCACACTCTCCTCGGCCGCCCCGACCATCTCGGCCGTGACTGTCGCCGAGCCGGCCGTCCGATTCCGCAACCTGCTCGTCTCCGAATGGATCAAGATAAGGTCCCTGCGCTCCACCCCGTGGACCCTCGCACTCACCACCCTTTTTGTCATCGGGTCCGCCGCTGTAGCGGCACTGACGGAGATCAACAGACTCCGGACGATGAGCCCGGCAGCAAGGGCCGATCAGGGATTCCTCGTGTTCGACGCGTTCCCCGCGGCCGGCTACATGACGCTGATGCTCGTCGCCGGCAGCGTCGGCGCCCTCACCGTCGTGAGCGAGTACAGCAGCGGCCTGATACGCACCACCACCGTGGCCGTCCCCGCGCGTGGTGCAGTGGTGCTGGCCAAGGCGGTCGTCACCGCCGCGCTCTGGACCGCGGTCGGTACGGTCACCTCCACCGGTTGCTTCCTGGTCTCCCAAGCCATCCTGAACGGACAACAGGCCGGGGTTCCGCTCACCCATCCAGGTGTGCTCCGGGCGTTGGTGGCATCCTCCCTGCTGGCCCCAGTCTGCGCACTGATCGGCCTCGGCTTCGGCGCTCTGATCAGGCACAGCGCCACCACCATGGTCACCAGCGCCTTCACCCTGGTGATGCTGCCGCCGATCTTCTCGCAGAGCGCACGCTGGTCCGCCGCGGTGAGCCACGCGATGCCGGTCACGGCATGGAAGCGCCTGGTCCAGAACTGGGCGCCGGACCCTCACTCGCTCGCCTACAGCGCCACCGTCCCCGGCTCGTGGGCCGTGTACGCGCTCTGGCCGCTGATCGCGGTCGTCCTCGCGGTGCTCGTCGTGCGGCACCGCGACGTGTGAACGTGCCTCCGAGACGCGTGGATCACGCTCCGGAGGCACAGGGCAAGGCGCTCGAAGCTTTCGCAGCCTCAATGACCGTCTCTCACAAACGACCCTTTGCCCGAGCAAGATCAAACAGAGTCGGGCGAAGACCGTCAAGAAGCAGATTGACTCTCAGAACCCGTTCGCATTCAAAGTGACAGGAGTGGGGTTCTGCGACTTGCGTTGTGCGAAAATTCGGATCCATGACGGCCCCTCAAAAACCTTCCGCCGGACCTGAGCCCGAAGCCGATCTCGTCGAGCGCCATCCGTGCCCGAAGTGCAAGGCCGCCCCCGGCTCGCCGTGCCGCTCGCGCAGCGGGGCGGTCACGAGCGCGTACCACACCGGCCGCTTCACCAAGGTGCCGAAGCTGGCGAAGGAGCTGCGGGTGCCGACCCCGGCCAACCGAGGGCCGGGGCAGCCCTGGCGGCCCGGCAAGTCGGTGCCCGCGGCCATCGACCCAAGTCTGCCGAGCGCGGACATCCGCATCGGCTATGCCCGTTGCTCGCACCTCAGCCAGGAGCTCGACTCGCAGCTGGACGCGCTCGCTAAGCACGGCATCGGCAGAGACGAGATCTTCAGCGAGAAGATCAGCACCCGGATCAAGGTCCGCCCGCAGTTCGAGGAGGCACTGAAGACCGCCCGGGAGATCAAGGCGCACGCCCCGCACTGCCGGGTCATCTTCACCGTGTTCGAGATGAAAAGGCTGGGGCGTGACGCGGCAGAGCTCACCGCCCTCGCGGACCATCTGACCGAGCACGGCCTGGTGCTGGAGATGCTCGCCGGGCCGCTGCCCGGCATCTACGACCCCACCGGCCCCGGCAAGCTCCTGTTCGGCTTCTTCGCCGCGATGGCGGAGACGGAGCGGGAGAACATCCGGGAGTCGACGCTGGAGGGTCTGGAGACCGCGGCCCGCAAGGGCAAGTACGGCGGCCGGCCCCCGGTCATCACCGACGACATGCTGCACACCGTGCTGCGGCGCAAGGCGCTCGGCGAATCCGTCGAGCAGATCCAGCCCGCCCTGATCATCCCCACCGGCAAGCGCAAGGGACAGAACCCATCCGTCGCCAGCATCTACCGGGCTCTCGCCCGGCACGAGAAGACCCAGGCGTACCCGGAGGCCGTTGAGACAGCACACGCCAACTTCGCCGCCCTTCAGCAGTGCGACCGCAGCCCCGTGTAGTCACTCACCGCTACACGCCACCTGGCCGTAGCTATACGAGAACAGGGCCGACAGGGGCGGTCAACCTCCACCGTCCTTGGTCTAGACATCTGAAGGGGTGATCGCTAGCATGCGCCCACGAGGCGCGGCGGACCGGCCTGATCGCGCCCGGAAGTGAGGGCCCATGGAAGCGACCGCTCCCGACCGTCGTTTCGCCGAGGAATACCGCCTCGCCCGTGAGATACCGCGCGACGGGCTGACCGCCTGGCGCGCCGCCGTCGCCGCGGAGGTGGAGCTCGCACCCGGTGCCACCGTCCTGGACGTGGGCGCGGGCACCGGCTCCTTCGCCTCGGCGTTCACCGACTGGTTCGGTGTCCGGGTGCTGGCCGTGGAACCGGCCCCCGCCATGCGGGAGTTGATTCCCCGCAACGGAATGACCGAGGTACTGGGCGGGCGGGCCGAGGCGCTGCCCGTGCCGGACGGCTGCGCGGACGCGGCCTGGCTCGGCTCGGTCGTCCACCACATCGACGACCTGCCCGCCGCCGCAAGGGAGTTGCGCAGGGCACTGAAGCCCGGCGCCCCGGTGCTCATCCGCAACTCGTTCCCGGGCCGCTGTGCGCGCGACCTGCGGGTGCGGTTCTTCCCCGGTGCCGAACGCATCGTGGACGGCTACCCCACGGTGGAGCAGACGTGCGCCGCGTTCGCCGGGGCCGGTTTCACCCGCGTCGCCCTGCACGCCGTACCGCAGGAGAGCGCGCCGAGCCTCGCCGACTTCGCCGAACGGATCAGGCGGGACACCGACGCCAAGCTGCGGGGCCTGGACGACGAGGAGTTCGAGCGCGGGATGCGCCGGCTGCGGACGGCGGCGGCACAGGAGCCGGACCTGCCCGCCGTCAGCTGGATGGACCTGCTGGTCCTGGCCTGACGGCGCGCGCCGCCGACGTAGAGTCGGGCCGCATGAAGCTCAGCGACGAGGAGGGGCGGGCCGTACGGGCCGCCATGGCGGGCGAACTGCGGCTGCTCGACCCCGAGGTGCGGGCCTCGCCCGAGGCGGTGAGCGAGCTGCTCGACCCGGAGTTCACCGAATTCGGCGCGTCCGGACGCCGCTACGACCGCGCCTCCATCCTCGCCGTCACTTCCGCCGTGGAGGAGTACGGCCCCGGCCCGGAGGTCACCGGTCTGTCCGGCCGGCTGCTGGGCCGGGACCTGGTCCACCTGACGTACGCCACCGAGCGCGACGGCCGCCTCTTCAGGCGCAGTTCGCTGTGGCGCCGCAGCGGCGGCGACTGGCGGATGTACTTCCACCAGGGCACCCCGGCCGGCCCGGCGCGTCCCGGTGGAGCGAATCCGGAGGACGTTCCCGGTGACGCTGCCTAAGCTCACCGGATGACACCTGCGCGCTATCCCTCCAAGCCCCGGCCCGGCGACCGCGTCGCCGTGCTCTCGCCCTCCTCCGGACTGCCCGGCATCCTCCCGCTGCCGTACGAGCTGGGACTGCGCAGGCTCCGCGAGGACTTCGGTCTGGAGCCGGTGGAGTACCCCTGTACCCGGAAGATGGGCTCCACCCCGCAGGAGCGCGCCGCCGACGTCCACGCGGCGTTCGCCGATCCGGAGATCAAGGCGGTCATAGCCAGCATCGGCGGCGACGACCAGATCACCCTGCTGCCCCACCTGGACCGCGACCTGCTGCGGGCCAACCCCAAGCCGTTCTTCGGCTACAGCGACAACACCAATCTGCTGGTCTTCCTCGACAACCTCGGCATCGTCGGCTACCACGGCGGCTCGCTCATGGTCGAGTTCGGCCGGCCCGGCGCGCTGCACCCGCAGACGGCCGAGTCCCTGCGGGCCGCGCTCTTCACCCACGGCGAGTACGAGCTGACGCCGGCGAAGGAGAGCGGCAGCACCAACCGGGACTGGAAGGACCCGCGCACCTTCGACCACGAGCCCGGCATGCTTCCCGCCGACGGCTGGATCTGGCACAACGCGGGCCGGGTGGTCGAGGGGGCGAGCTGGGGCGGCAACCTGGAGCTCCTGGCCTGGCTGCTGATGGCCGACCGGGAGATCCTGCCCCCGGAGGCGTACGAGGGCCGGGTGCTGTTCCTCGAAACCTCCGAGGAGTTGCCCGGCGCCGAAGAGGTGTACCGCATCCTGCGCAACATGGGGGAGCGGGGACTGCTGCGGCGCTTCCCCGCCCTGCTGATGGCGCGCGCCAAGAACTGGTCCTTCGAGCAGCCGCTCGACGCCGACGCCGGCGCGCTGTACGGCCGGCGGCAGCGGGAGGCGGTGCTGCGGGCCCTCGCGGAGTACGCCCCCGACACCATGGCCGTCTTCGACGTCGACTGCGGCCACACGGACCCGCAGGTCGTCATCCCGTTCGGCGGCCGGATCCGGGTGGACGGTACGGCCCGCCGTATCACCGTCACCTACTGATCACCGGGCTCCCGTTTGCGGTCCGACCACATGGCGTGTGTGACATAGTCGGGATGTACGCATACGCCCGAACGGGGAGTGGAGAAGCGGATGCCTGTCGAGTGGCAGCCCGTGCGGCAGGCCCGGACCCATGAACTCGTGCTCCAGAGCATCGAGGAGCAGGTCTTCGCCGGGAAGCTGAGGGCCGGGGACCGGCTGCCGCCCGAGCGCGAGCTCGCCCCCGTCTTCGGGGTGAGCCGGTCCGCGCTCCGGGAGGCGCTCCGGGTGCTGGAGACCATCGGTGTGCTGGTCGCCCAGCCCGGCCGGGGGCACGACTCCGGGGCCCGGATCGTGCGCAACCCGGACGACGCGCTCGGACGGCTGCTGCGCCTGCACTTCGCCCTCGGCAGCTACAGCCTCCACGATGTGATGGAGGCCCGGGTCGCCCTGGAGCGCTCCAGCTTCGCCGCCGCCGCGGAGCACGCGTCCGAGCAGGACCTGGACACGGCGGCCGACGTGGTCCACCGGATGTCGCGGGAGGGCATCGGGCCGCAGGAGTTCAACGAGCTCGACACGCGGTTCCACGTCGAGGTGGCGAGCAGCTCGGGCAACGCGCTCACCTCCACGCTGACGGCCGCGGTGCGGGAGTCCGTACGGCCCCTCATCCTGCGGGCCCTCGAAGAGGTGGACGACTGGCCCGCCACCCGGGTCCGGCTCAACGCCCAGCACGCCGAGATGCTGCGGCTGGTGCGCACCGGCCGCGGCGAGGAGGCGGCCGACCTCGCCGAGCTCCACATCCGCGGCTTCCACGGCACGCTGGTCGACGAGGACCGGACCGGCGGCGAGGGCGCCGAGTAGCACCCCCGTCGGCGGGGGCCATCAGCTCGCCGTAGAGGCCCGGCCATTGGCTTCTGAGGACACCGGAGGCGTCGTATGCCATCAAGGTCCGACCATTCGATGGTCGGGCCGCTCACTGGCGACCGTGATGAGTGGCGTGTCCTCCGGCTCGTTCGGCCGGAGGATAGTATGGTCAGACCATAACTTACGAATCGGGGAGGCTCCATGCGTATCGGACTCTTCGCCACCTGTCTGGGAGACACGCTCTTCCCCGAGGCGGTGAAATCCACCGCGGTGCTGCTGGCCCGCCTGGGCCACGACGTGGTGTTCCCGCCGGGTCAGACCTGCTGCGGCCAGATGCACGTCAACACCGGATACCAGCGCGAGCCGGTCCCGCTGGTGCGCAACTTCGCCGAGCAGTTCGGCGACGCCTCCATCGGCGCCGTCGTCATGCCGTCGGGCTCCTGCGCCGGCTCGGTCCGCCACCAGCACGAGATCGTCGCCGAGCGGTACGGGGACGCGGCCCTGCGCGCCGGAGTCGCCACCGTCAAGGCCAAGACGTACGAGCTCTCCGAGCTGCTGGTCGACGTGCTCGACGTGACCGATGTCGGCGCCTACTTCCCGCACCGGGTCACCTACCACCCCACCTGCCACTCGCTGCGCATGCTCCGGGTCGGCGACAAGCCGCTGCGGCTGCTGCGGGCCGTCGACTCGATCGACCTCGTCGAGCTGCCCGAGGCGGACTCCTGCTGCGGCTTCGGCGGCACCTTCGCCGTGAAGAACGCCGAGACCTCGACGGCGATGCTCCAGGACAAGATGCGCAACGTGACCGCCACCGGCGCCGCCGTGTGCACCGCCGGCGACTCGTCCTGCCTGATGCACATCGGCGGCGGGCTCTCCCGCATCAAGGCCGGTACCCGCACCCTGCACCTGGCGCAGGTCCTCTCCTCCACCCGCACCTCGCCGCACGTCCTGACGGAGGCCGCCCGATGAGCGCGACGTTTCTCGGCATGCCCGCGACCCCGCCCCGCTCCCCGTACGGCACGGGAAACCTGCGCGGCGACCGCAAGTTCCCCGCCGCCGCCCACGACGAGCTGCGCAACGAGCAGCTGCGCCGCAACCTCGGCCGCGCCACGCACACCATCCGCGCCAAGCGCCTGCACGTCACCGGCGAACTGCCCGACTGGGAGGAGCTGCGCGACGCCGGATCGGCCATCAAGACCGACACCATGAACCGGCTCCCCGAACTCCTGGAGGAGCTGGAGCGCAACGTCACCGCGCGCGGCGGCACCGTCCACTGGGCGCGTGACGGCGTCGAGGCCAATGAGATCGTCGCCCGGCTGGTCCAGGAGACGGGCAGCGACGAGGTCATCAAGGTCAAGTCGATGGCCACCCAGGAGACCGGGCTCAACGAACACCTCGAATCCCTCGGCATCACCGCGCACGAGACCGACCTCGCCGAGCTCATCGTGCAGCTCGCCCACGACAAGCCCTCGCACATCCTGGTCCCCGCGATCCACCGCAACCGCGACGAGATCCGGGAGATCTTCCTCAAGGAGATCCCCGGCGTCGACCCGTCCCTGGACAACGTCCCCGCGCACCTGGCCGCCGCCGCCCGCGCCTACCTGCGCGAGAAGTTCATGACCACCAAGGTGGCCGTCTCCGGGGCGAACTTCGGCATCGCGGAGACCGGCACCCTCTCCGTCGTCGAGTCCGAGGGCAACGGCCGCATGTGCCTGACCCTCCCCGACACGCTGATCACCGTCATGGGCATCGAGAAGGTCCTCCCGCGCTACCAGGACCTGGAGGTCTTCCTCCAGCTGCTGCCGCGCTCCTCCACGGGCGAGCGCATGAACCCGTACACCTCGATGTGGACCGGCGTCACCCCCGGGGACGGACCGCAGACCTTCCACCTGGTGCTCCTCGACAACGGCCGGACGGCGGCACTCGCCGACCGCATCGGCCGCGAGGCGCTCAACTGCATCCGCTGCTCGGCCTGCCTCAACGTCTGCCCGGTGTACGAGCGGGCCGGCGGCCACGCCTACGGATCGACGTACCCCGGTCCGATCGGGGCCGTGCTCACCCCGCAGCTCGCCGGTATGCACGCCGCCAAGGACGACCCCAACAGCTCGCTGCCGTACGCCTCCAGCCTCTGCGGGGCCTGCTTCGACGCCTGCCCCGTCAAGATCGACATCCCGTCGCTGCTGGTCGAACTGCGCCACCAGTACACCGAGCAGTCCGGCACCACGGCCGAGAAGCTGGCCATGAAGGCGGCCGGCGCGGTGATGAGCCGGCCCAAGGTGTACACGGCCGCGCAGAAGGCGTCACGGCTCGGCCGCGTCCTGGCCCGGGACGGGAAGCTCCCGCCGCTGCCGCCCCCACTGGACGGCTGGAGCGACAGCCGCGACACGCCCGCCCCGCCGAAGCAGACCTTCCGCGCCTGGCTCGCCTCGTCCGAGGGCGCGGCGGCCATGCGCGAGGCGTCCGCCGAGCACACCCGCGACCAGCAGCAGGAGGACGGCAAGTGACGACCGCTCGTGAGACCGTGCTCGGCCGCGTCCGGGACGCGCTCGCCCTCGCACCCGTCGGCGACACCTCCGTGCCGCGCGCCTACCGCACCGGGCGCACCCTCCCCGACGAGGAACGCCTCGCGCTGTTCACCGACCGCCTCGTCGACTACAAGGCGCAGGTCCACCCCTGCACCGCCGACCGGACCGCCGAGGTCGTCGCCGGGGTACTGCGGGAGCGGGGCGCCGCGCGGATCGGCGTGCCGCAGGGGCTCGACCCCACATGGCTGACCGGGTACGACGGCGAGGTGCGGCAGGACTCCGCGGACATCCCGGCGCCGCGCCTGGACGTCCTCGACGGCGTCGTCACCGCCTCCGCCGTCAGCTGCGCGGAGACCGGCACCATCTTCCTGGACGGCTCGCCCGACCAGGGGCGACGGGCGCTCTCCCTGGTGCCCGACCTCCATGTGTGCGTCGTCGACCTGTCGACCGTGGAGGCGGGCGTACCGGAGGCGGTGGCCCGGCTGGTGCCCGAGAGGCCCACCACCCTGATCAGCGGTCCCTCGGCGACCTCCGACATCGAACTCGAACGGGTCGAGGGAGTCCACGGCCCGCGCACCCTCGCGGTCGTCATCCGCACGGACGTGTAGGAGCGCCCGCGGCCCCTCCGGACGACTGTCCGGAGGGGCCGCGGGCCGGTGAAGGAGTCAGACGATGTCCTCCTCGATCCCCGCCTGCTCGCGCGCGTTCCCGTACGCCGACGGCGTGCCGTACGAGCCTCGCGCGACGAACCACCAGACGGTGGCCAGGACCAGCACGGCGACCAGGGCGATCGACGCGTAGTTCATCGAGTCGATGGTCACCGGGGACGACTGCGGCAGCAGGAACAGCACGGTCACGATCGCCACCCACACCACGGCGATCCAGCCGACCGGCTTCGACCAGCGGCCCAGGTGCCACGGCCCGCGCTGGAACCGGCCCCCGGCGCGCAGCTTCAGGAAGATCGGGATCGCGTACGCGGGCGTGATGCCGATGACGTTGATCGCGGTCACCGCGCCGTACGCGGTCGCCGAGTACAGCGACGGCAGGGCGAGCACCCCGGCGACGATCACCGACAGCCACACCGCCGGCACCGGCGTCTGCGTGCGCGCGCTCACCTTCCGCCAGAGCGAGGAGCCGGGCAGCGCGTTGTCCCGGCTGAAGGCGAACACCATCCGGCTGGCGGCGGCGACCTCGGCGTTGCCGCAGAACAGCTGCGCCGCGATCACGATCAGCAGCATCGCCGTGGCGCCCGAGGTGCCCAGCGCGTCGATCAGGATCTGGGCGGGCGGCACACCGGTGGCACTCTTCTGCGTACCCGCGTAGTCCTGGATGGCGAAGGTGAGTCCCGCCAGCAGTACGAATCCGGCCACCCACGACACCCAGATCGCCCGGACGATGCCGCGCGCCGCCGAGACCGAGGCGTTCGAGGTCTCCTCCGACAGGTGGGCGGAGGCGTCGTAACCGCAGAACGTGTACTGGGCGAGCAGCAGCCCGATCGCCGCCACGTACAACGGGTTGTGCCAGCCGGTGTCGTTGACGAACTCGGTGAAGACGAACGAGGGCGACTGGTGGTGCGAGGGCACGATCGCCAGTACGGAGACGATCACCGCGACCCCGGCCAGGTGCCACCACACGCTGATGGAGTTGAGGACGCTGACCAGCCGCACGCCGAACAGGTTGAGCACCGCGTGCAGCAGCAGGATGCAGACGAAGATGATCATCGTCTTGCCCGCGGTGGGCGTGAAGCCCCACTGGAGGTTCATCAGCGCACCGGTGAACAGCGCGGCGCCGTAGTCGATGCCCGCGATGGCGCCGAGCAGCCCGAGCAGATTCAGCCAGCCGGTGTACCAGCCCCACTTCCGGCCGCCCAGCCGGTCCGCCATGTAGTACAGCGCCCCGGACGTCGGATACGCGCTCGTCACCTCGGCGAGCGCCATGCCGACGCACAGCACGAACAGGCCGACCCCGGCCCAGCCCCACAGCATCACGGCCGGCCCGCCCGTCGACATGCCGAACCCGTACAGGGTCATGCACCCGGACAGGATCGAGATGACGGAGAAGCTGATGGCGAAGTTGCCGAACCCGCCCATGCGGCGGGCCAGGACCGGTTGGTAGCCGAGCTCGCGGAGCCGTTGTTCCTCGTCCTTCGGCGCGGGGTTCTCGGCACCCTTCCGGGGCGAGGTGGACACGGACATGGGAGACCTCCTGGGGGTGGACGGGCAACTGAAAGAGAGGGCGGCGGGGCCTGTTCAGCCGGGCTTCGCCGCCAGCGCGCGGGCGCGGGCGCGCACGAACACTTCCTCGGCGCCGCCGGGGTCCTCGGGCCTACGCGAGCGGCAGGCCCAGGGCAACGAGGTGAAGTACGGGCCCAGCTCCCTGAACACCACGGCGGCCTCCGCGAACCGGAGCGCCCCCCACAGGGCGTGCGCCAGGTGGTTGAGGTCGGGCAGGGTGCGGGTGGCGGCGGGGGAGCGGTGGTACCAGATCTCCAGTGCGCGCAGGGCCTCGCGCTCGGCGTCCTCGGTGACCCAGTGCAGGTCGAGGGCCTTGTCGTGGTCGTGCTCCCGGCGGTAGCGCTCGACGCGTACGTACAGCGGGAGCACGTGGAGGGATGAGCCCTCGGGGGCCGTGGACGACGCCCACTGGACGAAGTTGACCGCCCCGGAGAGCACGCTGCCGGCCCTGCGGGCGTACACGAACTGCAGCATCCGGTGGTAGGCCTCGCGGTTGTGCGGGTCGCGCCGGTCGGCCTCGGCCAGCAGCCCCCACGGACCGGGGAACAGCATGGGCCCGGGCGGCGGCATCCGGTGCTCGGCGAGGCGCTGGTCGTCGTCGAGCTGGGACAGGGCCAGCAGGCACACCCAGGGCACCGGGTCGGCCGGTGCGGCGTGGGCCGCCGACCGGCACGCCTCCCACGCCTCCTGCCAGAGCTCCCGGCCGCCGGGGTGCCCCGCGCGGTTGGCCCGGACGGCCCGCTCCACGGCGACCCGGGCGCGCATCACGACGGCGGCGGCGCTGCCGGGCTCCTCGGTCAGCCAGGCCCGGACCGCGTCCGATCCCGCGGCGACCGCGCCGAGCACCTGGGTGCGCTGGGTCCACCGGGCCCAGTCCGGGGTGCGGGCCAGCAGGTCGCGCATGGCGAGCCAGCGGCCGGTGCGTAACTCCTGTAACGCCGCGCGGAGTTCGTTGTCGTGGCCGGCCGGATGATAAACCGGCCGGAATTCACCGTTGGCCATGGACGCGCTCGGTACTGGGTGCTGAATTCATCGATCCTCAGGAATTATTGCGGCGTAGAAACAGTTGAAGCGCGAACCGCTTTTGGGTGTCCGGTTGTTGCTCGGCGGTGAGTGTAGAGCCCTTTGTGCGGAACTCTCGAACGAATCATTGATTCTTCTCAAGTCGGTTGCCGTTGACTCGTGTTGGTGCCATCTCCCCGCCTACGAACGGTTCCGGACATACGGCCGGTGAACGCTTGACGTAGCCGCTGGTCTGCACCACTCTGGGTGGCCGCGACCGAAGATCACGATTCCGTTCAAGCCCCCGGCTTGCGTACCGCTGGAGAACCGATGACAGGCCCGGTGCTGGCAATCGACCAGGGCACATCGGCAACGAAGGCGCTCGTGATCTGCCCCGAACGAGGCGTGATCGGCTCCGGTTCCGCCCCCGTGCGGCTCCGGTACGGCCCCGGCGGAGCCGTCGAGACGGACCCGGCCGAATTACTCGCATCGGTCGTCGAATCCGGGCAGCGGGCCCTGGCCGAATCGGGCGGTACCGTCGACGCCGTGGGGCTCGCCAACCAGGGCGAGACCGTCCTCGCCTGGGACCCGGACACCGGGCGCCCGCTCACCGGGGCGATCGTCTGGCAGGACCGCCGCTCCGCGGGCATCTGCGCGGAACTCGCCGACCACGGGGATGAGCTGAAGCGGATCACCGGCCTTCCGCTCGACCCCTACTTCGCCGCTCCGAAGATGGCCTGGATCCGCCGCGAACGGACCCGGGAAGGCGTCGTCACCACCAGCGACGCCTGGCTCGTCCGCCAACTCACCGGCGCCTTCGTCACGGACGCCGCCACCGCCGGACGCACCCAGCTGCTCGACCTGGACGGCGTCGCCTGGTCACCGGCCGCGCTGGACGTCTACGGCCTCGGCGACGAACGGCTGCCGGCCGTGGTCGACGCGGCCGGCCACTTCGGCACGACGCGCGCGTTCGGCGGCGACCTTCCGCTCACCGGCCTCCTCGTCGACCAGCAGGCCGCCCTGCTCGCCCAGAGCGCCCTGGACCCGTCCGTCGCCAAGTGCACCTACGGGACGGGCGCGTTCCTCCTCGCCGGGACCGGAGCGACGCCGTGCCGGGGCGCCGGCGGACTCGTCAGCTGCGTGGCCTGGCGGTTCGGCGGGCACACCAGCTACTGCCTGGACGGCCAGGTCTACACGGCGGCCTCCGCGGTGCGCTGGCTCACCGACCTCGGGGTGATCTCCGGGGCCGCCGACCTCGACCCCGTCGGCGCCACCGTCCCCGACTCCGGCGGCGTCACCTTCGTCCCCGCGCTCGCGGGCCTCGCCGCCCCCTGGTGGCGCGGCGACCTGCGCGGCTCGGTCACCGGGCTCGGCCTGGACACCTCGGCCGGGCACCTGGTGCGCGCCCTGTGCGAGGGGATCGCCGCCCAGGTGGCCGAGCTCGCCGACGCGGTCGCCACCGACCGCGGCACGCCACTGTCCGTCCTGCGCGTCGACGGCGGTCTCACCCGCTCCACCCTCCTCATGCAGACCCAGGCCGACCTCCTGCAACGCCCCGTCGAGGTGTCCGCGCTGCCCGACGTCACCGCGCTCGGCGTCGGCGCCGTCGCCCGCATGGGCGCCGACCCCGCCCTCCCGCTCGACCGGGCCGTCCCCGACTGGAAGCCGGCCGCCGTCTACGAACCCCGCATCGGCTCCGACCAGGCGGCCGCACGCCTCGGCGCCTTCCGCGCGGACGTGCGCGCGCTGCTGGAGCGGTCGTGAGCGCTACGTGACGACCGCGACGACGCCCACCGTCACCCGCGCCGGACACCCGCTGCCCGACGGCCCGCCGTACGACGTCACGGTCATCGGCGCGGGAGTCGTCGGCACCGCCATCGCCCGCGAACTGGCCCGCCACCCGCTGCGCACCGCCCTCGTCGAGGCCACCGACGACATCGCCAACGGCACATCCAAGGCCAACACCGCGATCCTGCACACCGGCTTCGACGCCGTCCCCGGCACCCTGGAGGCCCGTCTCGTCCGCGAGGGGCAGCGGCTGCTCGCCGGGTACGCCGACCGCACGGGCATCCCCGTCGAACGCGTCGGCGCCCTCCTCGTCGCCTGGGACCGGGAACAACTCGACGCCCTGCCGGCCCTGTTGGCCAAAGCCGAACGCAACGGCTACCACGCGGCCCGGCTGCTGGACGCCGACGAGACCGCCGCGCGCGAACCCCACCTCGGGCCGGGCGCGCTCGGCGCGCTGGAGATCCCCGACGAAGCCGTCATCTGCCCCTGGACCACCCCGCTCGCCTACGCCACCCAGGCGGTCCTGGCCGGGGTCCACCTCCACCTGGACTGCCCCGTCCAGGACCTCGCGTACGCCGACGGCCTGCACACCCTCACCACCGGCCGGGGCACCCTGCGCACCCGCCTGCTGATCAACGCCGCCGGGCTGCACGCCGACGCCGTCGACCGCCTGCTCGGCCCCGACACCTTCACCGTGCGCCCGCGCCGGGGCCAGCTCATCGTCTTCGACAAGCTCGCCCGCGACCTGGTCCACCACATCCTGCTGCCCGTGCCCACCGCCGCCGGCAAGGGCGTCCTGGTGGCGCCGACCGTCTTCGGCAACGTCCTGCTCGGCCCCACCGCAGAGGACATCGACGACAAGGCGGCCACCGAGTCCACCGCGGAAGGCCTTGCCCTGCTCCGGGAGAAGGGACGCCGCGTCCTGCCCCGGCTGCTCGACGAGGAGGTCACCGCCGTCTACGCCGGCCTGCGGGCGGCCACCGGGCAGGAGGACTACCGGATCACGGCCCATCCCGACCGGGGCCTCATCACCGTCGGCGGCATCCGCTCCACCGGGCTCACCGCCTCCATGGCCATCGCCGCATACGTCGTCTCCCTCCTCCCCGACGCCGGACTCGACCCGGGCGTACCCGGTGACCTGGTCCCTCTCACCATGCCGAACCTCGGCGAAACGGACGGCCGGCCGTACCTCGACGCCGAACGGATCGCCCGCGACCCCGCGTACGGCACCGTGATCTGCCACTGCGAACGCGTCACGGAGGGCGAGATCCGCGACGCCTTCACCTCGACGCTCCCGCCCCGTTCGGCCGAAGGCCTCGCCCGCAGGACCCGGGCCGGCAACGGACGCTGTCAGGGCTTCCACTGCGGGGCCGCGCTCCGCGCCCGCATCGAGGAGGCCCGCGCGTGACCCGCCGCGAACGCCGTGTCGACGTCCTGGTCGTCGGGGCCGGACCGGCCGGCCTCGCCGCGGCCGCCGGCCTCGCCGCCGCAGGAGTGCGAGAGGTGGAGGTCCTGGAGCGCGACCAGGAGGCGGGCGGAATCCCACGGCACTGCGCCCACGGCGGATTCGGTACGCGCCGGACCGGCGACCTCAGCGGGCCCGCATACGCGCTGCACTGCGCGGCGGAAGCCGCGGAGGCCGGCGCCACCCTCCGTACCGGCATCACCGTCACCGGCTGGGCGGGACCGCGCACCCTCGACGCCACCGGCCCGGGCGGCCTGGAACGCATCACCGCCCGGGCCGTCGTCCTCGCCACCGGCGCCCGCGAACGCCCCCGCGCCGCCCGGCTCGTCCCCGGCACCCGGCCCACCGGCGTCTACACCACCGGCGAACTCCAGCAGGCGGTCCACCTCCACCACCAGCACGTCGGCACCCGCGCGGTGGTCGTCGGCGACGAGCCGGTCGCCCTCGCCGCGGCCGACACCCTGCGCACCGCCGGAGTCCACCTCGTCGCCCGCCTCACGGAGCACCCGCCCCGCCCCTTCTCCGCCGTACGGCCGGCCGGCGGCGCACCTCTGCTCACCCGTACCACCGTCACCGCGCTCACCGGCCGCCCCCGCCTCACGGGCGTCGGCGTGCGCCACGAGGACGGCCGCACCACCACACTGGCCTGCGACACCGTGGTGTTCACCGCCGACTGGATCCCGGACCACGAGCTCGCCCGGCGCGGCGGCCTGCCGCTGGACCCGGGCACCAAGGGGCCCGCCCACGACCCCGCGTACCGCACCCGGGAGCCCGGGGTCTTCGCCGTCGGGAACCTCCTGCACGGCGGGGAGAGCGCGGCGACCGCCGCGCGCGAGGGCCGGGCCGTCACCCGGCCCGTGCTGCGCCACCTCGCCACCGGCACCTGGCCGGAGGGCGGACCACCGCTCGCGGTCGCGGCGCCGCTGGAATGGATCGCCCCCAACCTCACGGGGCCCGACGGACGCCGATTCCTGCTGCGGACCGGCCGACGGCTGACCGCACCGCTGCTCGTCGTCAGCCAGGACGGGGCTCCGCTGCACCGCCGGCGCCTGGCACGGTCGGTCCCGCCCGGAAGCTCCTTCGCCCTCACCGCCCACTGGCTGGATCGCGTCGACCCGGAGGGCGGCGCGGTGCGCATCCGGGTCGCCTGACCCCCGTACCGCTCAGGGAATCAGCAGCCAGTCCGATCCGATCGCCGCGACCAGCCCGACGGCCAGCAGCCAACTCCCCAGCCGGGTACGTCCGTTCCGGCTCAGCTCGATCACGATCCCGCAGAGGATCAGTGCCAGCCCGTACACCCCGACCACCAGGACCGAGGCGCGGCTCGCCAGCCGCAGCCCGAGCACCACCGCCATCGCCGCCATTCCCACCGAGGAGAGCACGACGCGCAACCGTCTGGCCTGGCGCGGGGTCAGCCGGCGCTCGCCGGTGTCCTCACCCGCCGCGAGGCCGTCGGCGAGGTCGTCCGTCACGTCCTCGGCCTTCGCCTCCGCCGTGTCGTCGGCGGTCTCCTCGGCTATCGGCGCGTCCACGGCCCGGTCCTGGTCAGAAGTGCTCATGACGCCGGATCGTAATGGTTCCACCCGGGCCTGTTCGCCGTTGTCAACCAACACCGTCGAAACCAGGCCGAGTTCGCCGCCCCGGAATCAGCCCGCTCGGAGCCTCGGCGCCTCCGTCGCCGCGTCGACCGGCCCCGCGCCCGTGCCCTCCACCCGCGCCGCCAGCTCGCGCGCCCAGCCGGTCAGCTCCCCGAGCCCCATACCGTGCGCCTCACCCGGCCCGTACGCCTCCAGCGCCGCCGCACCCCGCCGCAGCAGCCGTGCCCCGCCCGTCGCGTTGCCCCGGGCGGCATGGGTCAGGCCCACGGCCAGCTGGGCGAGCCCGCGCCACAACTCCCGCTCCCCGTCCGGGCCCGACTTCCAGGCGTCCTCGAAGACCTCGTGCGCGTGGAACGGCATTCCCGCGTCCAGCAGCCGCTGCGCCTCCCGGACGGTCTCACCGGCGGTGCGCTCGACACCCTCCGGCTGCCGCTCCACCCCCGGGGTCCCGTACGGCAACGGGCGTCCCAGCCCGTCGCGGGGGCGCGCGTTGTGCGCCCGTCCCTCGGTATCCCGGTCCCTGCGTGTCTCGTTCACACCACCGATTGTGCCCCGCACCTGCGGCGAACTGTCCGAACCCCTGTCGGTGCGACCCCGCGCGCGACTAGGCTCAGCCACCATGGTCACCACTTTGGGGGAGGGTAGGCATGAAGCCGTCCCGGCCGCTTTATGAGCGCGAACCGGAACTCGCCACTGCCGCACACGCCATCGACGCGCTCTGCGGGGCGCAGGCCACCGGCGGGCTGCTGATCTACAGCGGCGAGGCAGGCATCGGCAAGACCGCGCTCCTGGAGGAGATCCAGGCCATGGCGGCGGACCGGTGCACGATCTGGTCGGCACGCGGCGGTGAGACGGTCACCTCGGTGCCGTTCCACGTCGTACGGCAGCTGCTGCAGCCCGCACTGAACCAGTTCCCGCCGGACGACGTACGGGCCCTGTTCGGCCCCTGGTTCGACATCGCCGCCCCGGCCCTCGGCCTCGCCGAGCCGTCCGGCCCGCAGCCCGATCCGCAGGGTGTGCGCGACGGCCTCGACTACGTCGTGAAACGGCTGGCCTCCCGGCTGAGCCACCGCCCGCTGCTCCTCGTCATCGACGACGCCCACTGGGCGGACGGCGAATCCCTGGCCTGGCTCTCCTCGTTCACCGCCCGCCTCGGCGACCTGCGCGTCCTCGTCGTCCAGGCGCACCGCCCCGAGGAACTCGCCGCCCGGGAGGCCGCGCGCAACGCGGCGGGCGGCCACCCCGCGCAGATCCGCGTCGCCCTGCGCGCCCTCACCCCGGACGCCACCGCCGAGCTGGTCCGCGCCACCCTCGGGGAGCACGCCGACGACCCGTTCTGCCGCGAGGTCTGGGCGGTCACCGGCGGCAACCCGTACGAGGCGGTCGAGCTCGTCGCCAAGGTCCAGGACAAGGAACTGGTCCCGCTGGAGGAGTCCGCCGGGCTCCTGCGCGAACTCGGCGCCTCGGCCCGGGGCAGCGGTCTCGTCGCCCGCCTCGAACGGCTCGGCACCAACGCCAACCGGTTCGCCTGGGCGGCCGCCGTCCTCGGCACCGACATCTCCCAGGACCTCGCCGCGAGGCTCGCCGGGATGAGCTCCGCCGAGGCGGCGGACTGCACCGCCCGGCTGCGCGAGGCCCGTATCGTCAGCGGCTTCGACCCGCTGGAGTTCGTGCACCCGCTGATCGCCTCCGCCATCTACCGCTCGATCCCGCCGGCCACCCGCACCGCCATGCACGGGCGGGCCGCCTGGGCGATCACCGAGGCCGGTCTCGGCCCCGCCGCGGCCTCCCGCCACCTGCTCGAAGTCCACCCGGACGACGACCAGGAACTCGTCACGCAGCTGCGGGCCGCCGCAAATCAGCACCTCGCCGTCGGCGCCCCCGAGGCCGCCCGGCGCTGCCTGGAGCGCGCGCTCGACGAGCCGCCGCGCCACGACGTGCGCGCCACCCTGCTGTACGAGCTGGGCTGCGCGACGCTCCTGAGCTCCCCGGCCACCACCGTGCAGCACCTGCGGGCCGCCCTGGACATGCCCGGCCTCGCCGACGACCTGCGGGTCGACGCCACGTTCCGGCTCGCCGCCGCGCTGTCCCACAACAACCAGCTCAAGGAAGCGGCCCTGGCCCTCGCGGCCGAGGCCGAGCGCACGGCGCCCGGACCCGGCCTGATGCGCCTGCAGGCCGCCCACTTCCTCTGGGAGGGCATGCAGGCCACCGAGGAGGACGGACCGGGCCGCTCGCGCCGGCTCGCCGCCAACGCCGACCACCTCACCGGCCGGGACAACGCCGAACGCGCCCTCCTCACCCTGCGCGCCTTCGACGCCATGCTGCGCGGCGAGAACGCCGAAATCGTCGTCGACTTCTGCGAGCGGGCCCTCGCCGACGGCCACCCCGCACGCGGACTCGGCTGGACCGATTCCGAGTGGGGCTTCGAGCTCCCCGCCATGGTCGGGATCACCTACGCCTTCACGGACCGGCTCGACCGCGCCGAGGAGCTCTTCGGCGAGGCGGTCCGGGCCTTCGAGATCTCCGGCTGGAGCGGCGCCCACCTGGCCTTCGCGCACACCCTGCTCGGCCTGGTCCACCGCCGCCGCGGCCGGCTCGCCGAGGCGGAGGGCTTCCTGCGCGAGGGACTGCGCCTCGCGGACCGCGTCGGCAGCGGACTCCCCGTCCACTGGGACGCGGCCTGCCTGCTCATCGACACCCTGCTGGCCCGGGGCCGGGTCCCCGAGGCCCGCAAGGTCGCCGACCAGTACGACTTCGGTCTGCCGTACCCGAGCGCCATGGTGCTGCCGGACGCGCCGTGCGTCCGTGGCCGCCTGCTCCTGGCCGAAGGCCGTACGAAGGAAGCGGTGACCGAGCTGGAGGCCGCCGGGCGGTCCCTGGAACCGCGCGGCCGGTTCAACGGCATCTGGGGCCCCTGGGCCGGCGACCTGGCACGCGCCCTGGCCGACGAGGACCCGGGCCGCGCCGCCCAGCTCGCCAACACCGCCCGGGTCCACGCGGAGCGGTTCGGCACGGAGACCGCCATCGGCGAGGCCCTGCGCTGCGTGGCCCTCTTCGCCCGCCCGGAGGAGGCCGTGCACCTCCTGGGCGAGGCGGTCCGCCACCTGGAGGCGTCGCCCTCCGGATACGAGTTCGCCCAGGCGCTCGTCGACCACGGCATCGCCACCCGCTCGCCCCGCGAACTGGCCCGCGCCCACAAACTGGCCACGGCCTGCGGCGCCGAAGGACTGGCCGCCCGCGCCCAGCAGGCACGCGCGTCGATCCGGTCCACCGAGTGAGGTAATGTTTGCCCTGCAGCCGCCACCCGGCCCGACCGGGGAAGTGGCAGCGGGACGTGGCGCAGCTTGGTAGCGCACTTGACTGGGGGTCAAGGGGTCGCAGGTTCAAATCCTGTCGTCCCGACTTTGTGAAGTCGCGATTCAGGGCCGGTTTCGGAATCATCCGAAACCGGCCCTTGATCATTCTCGGGAGGTATCCGAAATGACCGGCGGGACGATCACGGTGGAGACGGCCGGCGGCCGGATCGACGTACGACGCGTCGGACAGGGCAGAACGGTCCTGTTCGTACACGGCCTGATGGTCAACGGACACGTGTGGGACCCGCTGATCGCGGGACTGCGCGACCGGTGCCACATGGTGCTCCCCGACCTGCCCTTGGGCGGGCACCGTATCCCCCTGGCCCCGAACGCCGACTGCTCCCTGGAGGCGCACGCGGCGCGTGTTCTGGACATCGCGCGGCAGCTCCCCGGGCCCATCGTGCTGGTGGGGAACGACACAGGTGGGGCGATCGCCCAGATCGCCGTGGCGCGGGAACCGGAACTCTTCGAGCGCCTGGTGCTCCTGCCCTCGGACGCCTTCGACAACTGCCCCCCGAAACTCCTCGTCCCCATGCGCGCGCTGCTCGGGATCCCGGGCGCCGTCGGCGTGGTGGGGCGGATGCTGAGGCTGGGCCTCGCCAAGCGGGCGCTGATGGCACTGGTGGCACGCAGCAAGGTCCCGACGGACCGGATCGACGAGATGCTGGGTGAACTGCCGGGCAACCGCGGTGTGCAGCGGGATTTCGTCAAGCTGCTGGACGGATTGCGGCCGGCGGTCACCTCGGCGGTGGCGGAGGAACTGCACCGGTTCGAAGGGCCCGTCCTTATCGTCTGGTCGCGGAAGGACCCCCTTTTCCCGTTCGGGCACGCGGAGAAGCTGGCCGGCTGCTTTTCCCGTAGCACGGTCGCCATCGCCGAGAAATCGCGTGCCTTCGTCTCGCTCGACGAGCCGGACTGGCTCACCGAGCGGCTCGTCGAATTCATCGGCGGCGGCGGGCCGTCGCCGGATGCCGTGTAGAGCGCCCCGCACGGACACGAAGCCGCCCGGCAGGCCGGGTGCGGCTTGCCGGGCGGCTTCGTGTGTACGGCTGGTGGGACCGGGCCCCCGGGGTTCCGCGTCAGTGCCGCGGAACCCCGGAAGGGATTACTTCTGCCAGCCGATGAGCTCGGGGGCGCCCATGTTGCCGTAGTTGCCGTAGAACTGGGCGGCGCCGAAGTTGGCGAGGCCCTTCTTGACGGCCCAGATGGTGGGGCCGTTGTGGAGCGGCATGATGCCGTAGGTCTCCATGGCCTTCTTCTCGACGATGTTGCCGGCCTTGATCTGCTCGTCCAGGGTCGGCAGGTTGGTGACGGCCTTGGTCTCCTCGTCCATGCTCTTCGGGACCGAGCGCGAGACGTTCAGCGTCGAGTCGGAGCAGTACATCTGGCAGATGTAGAGCATGCCGTTCGGGTCGCTGGAGATGAAGCCCATGCCGAAGATGTCGAAGGCGCGCTTGGTGAACACCTTGTTGAAGTCGGCGGACGGGTGCGCCTCGATGTTCACCTTGACGCCGATGTTCTTCATCATCTGGGCGATGGCGGTGGCACGGGCCTTGACGGTGGAGCTGTCACCGATGGTCGGGAAGCTCAGCTCCAGCTTCTTGCCGTCCTTGGCGCGGATACCGTCCGAGCCGGCCTTCCAGCCGGCGGCGTCCAGTTCCTTCTTCGCGTTCTCGGCGTTGAACTTCACCAGGTCACCGAAGGTGTCCTGGTAACCCTTCTGGAACGGGAAGAGGGTGAAGGAGCCGGGCAGGGGCTCGGTGTAGCCCATCCCCTGGAAGGTGATCTTAGCGAGCTGGGAGCGGTCGATGCCCTCCATGACGGCCTTGCGCACCGCCACGTCCTTGAACTGCGGCGAGGTGCTGTTGAAGACCAGGAGGTTGTTCGAGGTGGTCGTGCCGCGGCGCAGCTCGGTGCCCTTCACGCCCTTCACCTGGTTGAGCTCCTCGGCGTTGGCCGCCGAGACGCCGTCGATCTGACCGTTCTTGAACGCGTTGATGCTGGCGCTCGACTCCATCTGGACGAAGGTGAGCTCGTCCAGGTGCGCCTTCTCGCCCCACCACTTGGGGTTGGGCTTGTAGGTGACGGTGCCACCCTTGGCGTCGAACTTGGCGATGGTGTACGGGCCGGCGCCCCACTCCGGGTGCGGCTTGCTCACGTACGCCTTGTTGAAGTCCGCGGGCTTGGCGATGTGCGGGTTGACGAGCGCGTAGAAGAGGGACTTCCAGTAGACGAACGTGCCCTTGTAGGTGACGATCGCCTGCCTGGCGTCCTTGCCCTGCTTCACCGAGGTGATGCTGGAGTACCCGTCGGTCGAGCCGACGTTGTACTCCTTGTTCTTCCCGTTCTGCGCGGTCCAGGTGTCACGGAAGGACGTCCAGTCGATGTCCTTGCCGTCGTTCCACTTGGCCTTCGGGTTGATGGTGTACGTGACCTGGGTGTTGCCACCCACCGTCTCCTGCTTGACGTCGGTCAGGTAGTCCTTGTTGAAGGTGATGTTGCCCTTCGGGTCGTTGAAGGACAGCTGCGGCATGTAGAACCAGGCGATCTTCGACGTGTAGAGCGACCCGTCACCGTTCAGCGCGTTGAGCTGGTCGGGGATTTCCACGATGGGGAGCGTCAGCTTGCCGCCCTGCTTCAGGTTGCTCGCAGGCTGGGGGTTGTACGAGGTCAGGACGTCCTTCTCCGAGGTGGCGCCCTTCGACTTCGGCTCCTTGGAGTCGTTGGAGTCGCTGCTGCACCCGGTGAGGACGAGAGACGAGGCGGCGGCGAGCGCCACCAGGCTCAGAGAGATCTTTCTCATGACGGCCTTGGCCTTTCTGACTGGGTTAGTTGTCGACAGACGTGGTCGTGCCCGCGAAATGGCATGCGTCGCGGTGGTCCGGGTCGCCCCTGTCGGTGAGCAGGGGGGTGACCCCGCGACACCGTTCCTTCTGGGGCTCCGACAGCGTGGTGTGGAGTGGGCACCTGGAGACGAACCGGCAGCCCGGCGTCTCGTCGGTGGGGCTGGGAAGGTCGCCCTCCAGGAGGACGCGCTCCCGGGTGCGCTCCGCCACCGGATCGGGCAGCGGGATCGCGGAGAGGAGTGCCTTGGTGTACGGGTGCCTGGGGTTGTCGAAGACGGCGTCGGTGTCGCCGATCTCGACGATCCGGCCCAGGTACATCACCGCCACCCTGTCGGAGATGTGGCACACCACCGACAGGTCGTGGGCGACGAAGAGGTAGGACAGACCCAGCTCGGACTTGAGGTCGTTGAGCAGGTTGATGACACCCGCCTGCACCGACACGTCGAGCGCCGAGACCGGCTCGTCGAGCACCAGCAGCTGGGGCTTGGTGGAGAGCGCCCGCGCGATGCCGATGCGCTGCCGCTGCCCGCCGGAGAAGGCCGAGGGGAAGCGGTCACGGTGCTCGGGGTCGAGCCCCACCAGCTCCATGAGCTCGGCGACCTTGGTACTGAGCACCTTCTTGTCGCGCTCGCCCGCCGCGCGCAGCGGCTCCGCCAGAATGTCGAAGATCGTCATGCGGGGGTCCAGCGCGCCCATGGGGTCCTGGAACACCATCTGCATGTCGCGGCGGACGGCGTTGATGTCCTGCTTCCGCTTCAGGCCGGCCGTGTCCTGGCCGCAGACCGAGATGCTGCCCTGCTCCGGCGGCTTCAGCCCCATGATCTCCAGCAGGGTGGTGGTCTTCCCGCACCCCGACTCGCCGACCAGGCCGAGCGTCTCGCCCTCACGGATGTCCAGGTCGATGCCGTTGACGGCGAAGACCGTGCCCACCTTGCGCTTGAGCAGGCCGCCCTTGGTCAGCGGGAAGGTCTTGGTGACCCCGGAGAGCTCCAGGACCTTCGGCCGGTCCTCACGGGGGACCTCCGCGGCGCGGTCCTCGCGCGCGGCCGGGACGGGGAAGATCGGCTCGCCGCCGATGGCGCCGTCCTCGATCTCCTCGGCCCGCCGGCAGGCGGCGGAGTGCGCGGCACTGGTGCCGGCCCCGCCGATGGTCAGCAGTGGCGGCTCGGCCTCCCGGCAGGCGTCCTCGACCGCGGGGCAGCGCGCCGCGAAGGGACAGGCGTCGGGCAGGTTCACCAGCAGCGGCGGGGTCCCCGGGACCGGGGTCAGGGCCTCCCGGTCGCGGTCGTCCAGGCGGGGGATCGCGCCCATCAGACCGATGGTGTACGGCATCCGGGGCTGCGCGAACAGCTCGTCCACCCCGGCGTGCTCGACCGGGCGTCCGGCGTACATCACCATGACGTCGTCGGCGGAGCCGGCCACCACCCCGAGGTCGTGGGTGATCATGATGACCGCGGCGCCGGTCTCCCGCTGGGCCGTCTTGAGGACGTCCAGGATCTGCGCCTGCACGGTGACGTCCAGGGCGGTCGTCGGCTCGTCGGCGATGATCAGGTCGGGGTCGTTCGCGATGGCCATGGCGATCACGGCCCGCTGCCGCATACCGCCCGAGAACTCGTGCGGGAAGCCCTTGGCCCGGCGGTCCGGGTTGGGGATGCCGACCAGGTCCAGGAGCTCGACGGCCCGCTTCCAAGCGACCGCGGACGAGATGTCCTGGTGGATCTGGAGGGACTCGACGATCTGGGCACCGATGCTGAAGATCGGGGTGAGCGACGAGAGCGGGTCCTGGAAGATCATGCCGATCTGCTGTCCGCGGACCTTGGACATCCGGCGGTCGTCCAGGTCGAGGAGGTTCTTCCCGTCGAGCAGGATCTCGCCGGTGACCGACGCGTACTCGGGAAGCAGCCCCATGACGGCCATCGACGTGACGGACTTGCCGGAACCCGACTCGCCCACGATGCCGAGGGTCTTGCCGCGGTGCAGGTCGAAGGAGACACCGCGTACGGCGTCCACCCGGCCGGCCTCCGAGGGGAAGGCGACCTTCAGGTCACGCACGGACAGCAGGGCCCGCTGCGTGCCGGGCTCGGTAGTGACTGCGCGCTGCTCGATCATGCGCGGCCTCCAGACTGCGATGTGGGGTCCAGGGCGTCGCGCAGACCGTCACCGACGAGGGCCATGGCCACGGTGAGCAGGACCACCAGGGCCGCCGGCATGTAGAACAGCCACGGAGCGGTGGACAGGGTGTTCTGCCCGTCGGCCAGCATGGAACCGAGGGACACGTCGGGCTGCTTGACGCCGAACCCGATGAAGGAGAGTGCCGTCTCGGACTGCACGGTCGAGGCGACACCGAGGGTGAACGTCACGATCAGCAGGGAGCCGATGTTGGGCACCAGGTGGCGGACGATGGTCCGGAACGCGCTGACGCCCATGAAACGGGCCGCCATCACGTACTCGCGCTCCCGCAGGGACGTGGCCAGGGACCAGATCACCCGGGCGGTCAGCATCCAGCCGAACAGCGTGAGCACCACGACCAGGACCTGCCACTCACCGCGGTAGTGCGTACCGACCAGCGCGATGATGAGGAACGAGGGCAGGATGAGCAGGAAGTGGACGAAACCGAGCATCGCCCGCTCGATCTTGCCGCCGAAGTAGGCGGCGGTGGTGCCGAACAGGCCGGCGATGGCGGTCGTCATGAGCGACACCGTCACGGCGATGATCAGCGACCTGCCGAGGCCGTGCACGAGCTGGGCGTAGACGTCGTTGCCCGCGCTGTTGGTGCCCAGGAGGTGGCCGCCGACCCCGGGGGCCACGGAAAGAGCGGCGAAGTCCGCCTCCTCGTAGTTCCAGTGGGTCAGGTACCGGCCGAACACGGAGAAGAGCACCAGCAGGACGAACAGGATCATCCCGCCGAGCGCGGGCCTGTTGCGCGCGAAGCGGCGCACGTAGAGCTTCGTCGGGGACAGGCGCTTGCCGCCGGACGCGCCGGGCTCCAGGACTTCGGCGGTCTCCGGGGCCTCCTCGGAGGCGGTTCCGGCGCCGGGCATGTTGAGGGCCACGTCAGCTCACCCTGATCCTGGGGTCGAGGGCCACGACGACGAGGTCGGCCAGGATCGCGCCGATGGCCGTCATGAGGGCGCCGAAGGCCGCGACGGCGACGGCACCGTGCACATCGTTCGTGCTGATGGTCTTGGTGAAGTACTCACCCATGCCGTGCCACGCGAAGACCGTTTCCGTGATGACCGCGCCGGTGAAGAGGGCGGGCATCGCGAAGGCGACCTGGGTGGCGACGGGAATGATCGAAGTCCGCAGTCCGTGCCGGTAGATGGCCTGTTGCCGGGTCAGCCCCTTGGACCGTGCGGTGCGCACGTAATCGGAGTTGATGTTGTCCAGCAGGAGTGAACGCTGCAACAGGTGGTACCCGGCGTAGGAAATGAACGTCAGCGAAATCGTGGGCAGGATCGCGTGCATCACTCTCGACCCCAGGACCGGCCAGAAACCGGCGACTTCGGGGCTCTGCGCTCCGGCGACGGGCAGCAGCGTGTCGCCGAGGGACTGGTTGAGCCAGATGGCCGCGAGGACCACGCCGAGCGAGGCCACGGCGGAGGGCGTGTTGAAGGAGATCACGGAGATTCCCTGCCACACCCGGTCGCCGGCCTTGTACTGGCGCGAGGCGGTGTACACACCCAGCCCGACGCCGATGATGATGGACAGGATCGTCGATGCGATGACCAGCTGACCGCTGACGAAGATCCGGTAGGCGACCTGTTCGTTGACACTGCCCCCGGTCGGCGACTGACCCCAGTCGAAATGGGTCACGATCCCGGAAATCCAGTCCCACCACCGATCCAGGATCGGTTTGTCTGGATTGAGATTGAATTGCGCCAGTGATCGGTTGATCTGGGCTGGAGTTCGAGGCGGTCGCAACGCGGTGTAGTTCGACGCAGGCTTAAGGAATGCATTAGCGAGGAAGTACGTCAGGTTGGTTGCGACTGCGATCATCAAAAACCAGCCGACTGCTTTGCGGGCGATATAACGCAGCACTGTGAGCCGGCCTTTCTTGAAAATTGGGCCCGCAGATCCGGTGAGTGACTGGACGCTTGGCCGCGTTGACCGGGCACCGGGTTACGAGCGCTCGGACAGGACGTGCGGACTCTCGAGGTCAAAAAATGATTGGCGCGAAGACGTTCCGATGAGGGAGTCTGCTGTGTGCTGACGGTGCTGCACGGGTACGTGGGGCGGGAGTGAGCAGTGCGCCGGGCATGAAGCGACAACCTTGCGTCGGAATGAGCCGATTCGTGGCGGCTGCCCGATTCGACAGCGCCTGTGCTGACGATTCCAACTGCCCGTGATCACGTCAAGGCTGGTCAGGTCGCGATACGGTTAAGCCGAAGCCGCATATCGGTCATTCGGTACGTAAATTCTCAACGCCGTGGTGAACGCGCGAAGAACGGCGACGCATCAAGCCGCCATAAGGCGCATAAGTCGCCTTCCTTGTACATGCTCCCCTTTCGGGCTTCCTGCCCGGGTCTTCGGTGCTCCTGCGGAGCCGCCCGCCTGCCGGGCGTGCCGCGCTCGTGATGTGCCGTCGCATCGCCTCTGCCGCCTCCCCGGCCCTGGCGAGGGCGTCCCCGGTGGAGCCCGGCCCGGTGACGACGGTGAGCAGCCTGGCGCGGGCGGGCACGGCCGCGTCGAACAGCCGGGCCGGCAGGAGTCCGGTGCCCGGGGTCGGTCCGGAGGGCTTGAAGACCACCGCGTTCTCGGCCGCCAGGGCGTAGCCGAGGGAGGGTAGTTGCAGGGGCCGACGACCCCGATCACGCCGAGCGGCCGGTGCACCAGTGACGCCCGCTGGTGGACGGTGAAGAGGACCGGTGCCCGCCTTCCGGCGGCGCAGCACGCGTTCCGCGTTGCGGGCGGCCCAGGCCAGGTGCTCCAGCGTGAGCACCATGTGCGACGCTGCGCCGCCGGCCGGTTTCCCGGTCTCCTCCGAGATGGTCCGGGCCCCGCGTCCAACTCGGTCGCGGTGGCCTTCTTCCAGCGCAGCAGATGGTCGGGGCGCCGGGAGGCGGGCAGCGCGGCCCATCCCTTCTGAGCCTCCCGTGCGCGGGCGACGGCCCGGGAGATCTGTTCCGGCCCGTCCACCGGGTGCTCGGCGATGCGCTCGCCGGTTTCATCTGGGTCAATAGTGCCAAAAGAGACGGCAGTCGGGGTGCGCCGTAATTCGGTGGCGCACCCGGCGGAGGCTCTTGTACGTTGTCGTCGCGCCCGCGCCCGGCGATGCGCCCGGCTGCGGCTACTTCCTTCTGACACTCCAAGTGATGCCGCCGCCCTTTCCCTTGATCTCGCCGGGCGCGGGCGCGTCCAGAACTCTTTGAATCCGGGGGGATTCCCTGCCTCGTCACTCCCGACGCGTCTCCAAGGTCTGGTCCGAGATGCTGGTGGCCCCGCATGTCTCGGCCGCCGCCCGCCACCTCGCCGCCACCCGGCCCGTGCCCGGCTCGACCGCGCGCAACCTCCATACCTACGAGGGCGGCCCGGCCCACGTGCGGGAGCCCCGCGAGGAACTCTTCCTCCTTGCCGTCGGCAACTTCGTCTCCCAGGAGACCTTCTACGAGAGCGGCGCGTTCCGCGACGACCGGTACACCGCCCTCGTCGCCCGCCTCGCCGTCGAGCACCCCGCGTGGACGGCCGGGTTGCTGCGCTGGCTGCGCGGCGAGGGCAACATGCGCACCGCGTCCCTGGTCGGCGCCGCCGCGTACGTACGCGCACGGCTCGCGGCCGGGACCTGCGACGGGCCCTCCAACCGGTCCGTCGTCGACTCGGTGCTCCAACGCGCCGACGAGGCCGGCGAACTGCTCGCGCACTGGATCGCGACGTACGGGCGCAAGGTCCCGCAGCCCGTGAAGCGGGGCGTCGCCGACGCCGTACGCAGGCTCTACACGTCCCGGTCCCTGCTGAAGTACGACACCGCGTCCAGGGACTTCCGCTTCGGTGACGTGCTCAACCTGGTGCACGCGTCGCCCGACCCGGCCAAGCCCTGGCAGGGCGAGCTCTTCCGGTACGCCCTCGACCGCCGCCACCACCCGGAGCGGGCCGAGGCCCCGGCCGGCGAGCGGCTGCTCACCGCCCACCGGGCGCTCCTGGACACCCCGGCGGGCGAGCGGCGGGCCCTGATCACGGGGCCCGGCGGCGCGGACCGGCTCGCCGAGGCCGGCATGACCTGGGAGTCCGTGGCGGGCTGGCTGCACGGGCCGATGGACGCTGCCGTCTGGGAGGCGCTGATCCCCGTCATGGGGCCCATGGCGCTCCTGCGGAACCTGCGCAACTTCGACGAGGCCCGCATCACGGACGCGGTCGCGGACCGGGTCGCCGCACGCATCGCGGACCCCGAAGAGGTGGCCCGCTCCCGGCAGTTCCCGTTCCGCTACCTCGCCGCCCACCGGCACGCCGCACCGCGCTGGGCCGCCGCGCTGGAAGCGGCACTCGGCCACTGCCTGGCCAACGTGCCCGCCCTGCCCGGCCGGACGCTGGTCCTGGTCGACCGGTCCGACTCGATGTTCTTCGACACCGTCTCCGAACGGTCCACGCTCAGCCGGGCCGACGCGGCCGCCGTGTTCGGCACCGCGCTCGCCCTGCGTGCCGAGCAGGCGGACCTGGTGGAGTTCGGCTGGCGCAGCGCACCGGTCCCGTACGCACCCGGCGAACCGGTCCTGGACGTGCTGGAACGGTTCCACCGGCTCGGCGGCACCGACACCACGAAGGCGCTGCGCACCCACTACCTGGACCACGACCGGGTGCTGCTCGTCACCGACGAACAGGCCCTGCCCTACGGCCCCCGGGGGTCCGACCCGGTGCCGCGCAAGGTCCCGGTCCACACCTGGAACCTCGCCGGGTACCGGCCGGCCAACGGTCCCACGGGCCCGAACCGGCACACCTTCGGCGGGCTCACCGACGCGGCGTTCCGGATGGCCGGCCTCATCGAGAACGGCCGCCGGGCGGTCTGGCCGTGGACCGTCGAGGAGTGAGCCCGGTCAGGGGCGCCGGCGCATCCGCAGCGGGGCGTACACCACGAGGGCCACGAGGAACGCCACTCCGTACGCCAGGTCCGCGCCGTGCAGCGCCTCGGCCACCGGGCCCACGTACAGGCCGGTGCTCATGAACGGCACCGCCGCCGCGAAGGCCGCGGCGAACGCGGCGAGCGCCGGCCACCACGGGCGCGGCCGGGCGTGCTCGGCGGCGAGGTCGACGGGGGCGCCGCGCCGGTCCCTCGCCCGCACCAGCCAGTCCACGGACACGATCGCCACGAAGCCGGGGATCCAGTAGCCGACGAGGAGCAGCACGTTCTGGAAGCGGGCCGTGGTGTCCGCCGCGTGCATCCACAGCACCAGCGGGAAGCCGAGGGCGGCGGCGAGCGCCGCGGCGACCGGGCGCGGCACACGTACACCCATCGTCTGCAACGCCAGCGAACCGCTGTAGTCGTTCATCGCGTTGCTGCACAGCGCGGCCAGCGCGACCGCGAGCAGCCCGAACGCCCCGAGCGCGCCGCCGCCCAGCAGCGTGTCGACGCCGCGCGCGGTCTGGTCCGTGAAGACCGAGGCGCCCCACAGCCCGATCGTCTGGACCGCCACGAAGGAGGCGCTGATCCCGCCCAGCGTGCACCAGAACATCCGCGGCCGGGACGTCTCGCGCGGCAGATAGCGGCTGAAGTCACTGGCGTAGGGGGCCCAGGACAGCGCCAGACTCAGGGCGATGGTGCAGGTCAGGACGAAGGCGCCGGCCCGGTCCGCGCCGTGCACGGACCCGCTGGTCACCGGGTCGACACCGTTCAGGAGCTTGGTCGCGAGGACCGCGAAGGCGGCGGCGAGCGCGAAGGTCATGACGGTCTGGAGCCGGTGGATCACCTCGTAGCCCAGCACGCCCAGCGCACCCTGCGCGGCCATCATGACCAGGACGCCCAGCCAGAACGGCCAGCCGCACAACTGCGCCAGCGCGTCCCCGCCGAACAGACCGATCAGCGCGTCCCACGCGATCGAGGACAGCCACTGGAGCGCGCCCGGCAGCACCACACCAGGCCCGAACGCCAGCCGTGCGAGCGGCAGTTGCCCGGCCCCGGTCCGGCTGCCCCAGGTGCCGAGATACGCGGTGGGCGCGGCGCCGACGAGGGTGCCGAGCACGACGGCGGCGAGGGCGGTGCCGAAGTCCAGGCCCAGCGCGATGCCGACGGTGCCGGTGAAGACGCCGGTCATGGTCAGGTTGGGCGCGAACCAGACGGTGAACAGCCGCCCGGGGCCGCCGTAGCGCCGGTCCTCGGGGACCGGGGCTATCCCGTGCGCCTCGACGCGCAGATCGCCGGGCGCGGTGGGCATGCGCCCGCCGAAAGCGGCGCGCTCGTCCCGGGCATGCGACAACGACATGAAGACATCCCTCCGCCAGTGCTAACTGGTTCAGGTTCGACGGGTGTGATCTCAGCCCTGTCGCAGGGCACCCCGTGTCCGGTGTGGCGGCCAGGATAGCCGGAGGGATGTGCGGGTCCGAGCGGGGGCCGGCCGCCGGCGCTCAGAGGGACATCGCGCAGCGGAACCCGCCGTGACCTGTGGTGCTGTCGGGTGTGTTGGACGTACGGGCGGCGACCCGGTAGCGGTTGCAGTACGAGCGGTGGCACAGGTGCGAGCCGCCGCGCAGCACCCGGTTGCCGCCCTCGGGCGGCCCGGCCGGGTCGATCCGCGTCTCCGGGCGGTCCGGTACGTGCCAGTCGGCGCTGAACCGGTCGGCGCACCACTCCCACACGTTGCCCGAGACGTTGTACAGCCCGTAGCCGTTGGGGGCGTACGCCTTCACGGGCGCGGTGCCCGCGTAGCCGTCCTCGCGGGTGTTGCGGACCGGGAAGTCCCCCTGCCAGATGTTGCAGCGGTGCCGGCCCTTGGGGGTCAGCGCGTCGCCCCAGGGGAAGCGGGCCCGGACCAGTCCGCCCCGGGCCGCCTTCTCCCACTCGGCCTCGGTGGGCAGCCGCTTCCCGGCCCAGCGGGCGTAGGCGGTGGCGTCGTTCCACGACACATGGACCACCGGGTGGTCCCGACGGTCGCCGATCGAGGTGCCGGGCCCCTCGGGCGCCCGCCAGCAGGCCCCGGTTACAGCGCTCCACCAGGGCGCGCCGGGCACCGTCCCGGGCAGCACCGCATGGCGTGCCTCGCGGGGGACGAAGGCGCCGAAGACGTAGGACCAGCCGATGAGTTCGGCCTCGGTGCGGTAGCCGGTGGCCTTGACGAAGCGCGCGAACCCGGCATTGGTCACACAGGCCACGTCGATGCGGAACGGGGCGAGCACGACCTCCCGGACAGGCCCCTCCCCGTCGGCGGGGAACGCGTCCTCGTCGGCGCCGCCCATCAGGAACGGCCCGCCGGGCACGGCGACGGTGCCGCGCAGCAGGTCGGCGGTGCTCCACTCGGGCACGGCGAAGCCGGCCGGGGGAGTGGTGGCCGTGGTGACGGGGGCGGCCGTGGTCGCGCTCTCACGGCCCGGCCCGCAGCAGGCGCTCATGGGGAAGTCCGTTCGTCGTGGGCGGAGCCCGCCGGGACCGGCGCCGGGCGGTCCAGCAGTTCCGCCAGGTCCTGGCCCGTGGTGCGCAGCAGCAGGGCCACACCGCCCAGCGCCGCCGCCTCGCCGCCGAGGGCGGAACCGCGCACCTCGATGGAGCGGGGGGCGGACGGCAGAGAGAGCGTAGCGATCTGTTCCCTGATCGGAGCGAGGACCAGGTCGTCGAGCGCGGCCGGCTCCCCGTACACGACGACGCACTCCGGATCGACCTGGGCGGCGAGCGCGGCGAGCACCCGGCCCGCGGTGACGGCCGCTCCCCGGAGCACATCGGCCACCTCCGGCCGGCCCTCGGCGGCGAGCGCGATCAGCTCGTCCGCGTCCCCGGCGTCCACTCCGCGCTCGGCGCAGGCGGCGAGCAGGGCCGGGACGGAGATCAGCCCCTCCAGGCAGCCCCGGCCGCCGCAGTGGCAGGGCTTGCCCTCGGGGTCGCAGCTGGTGTGCCCGATCTCGCCGGCCGCGCCGTGGGCGCCGTGCACCAGTGAGCCGTTGACGACGAGCCCGCCGCCGACGCCCTGGGACCAGCGCAGGTAGACGGCGTTGTCGAAGCCCCGTGCCGCACCCCAGGTGACCTCGGCGAGCGCGGCCAGCCGGGAGTTGTTGTCGGTGAGCACCGGGGCGCCGAAGTGCCGGCCGAGTTCGGCGGCGACGTGCCCGGCGAACGGGGTCATCGCGTGCCGGTCGGCGGACGCCGGATTCTGCACGAAGCCGGGCAGGCCGAGGCCGATGCCCTGGACCGGGGCGAGGCTGATGTTCTCGCGCCGCACCAGTTCCTCGACCGCCCGGATCGCCTGCGCGGCCCGTTCGGCTGCCTGGCTGTCCGCCGGGACCGGGGCGCTGTTCCGGCCGACGATCTCATGGGCGCAGTTGGCGACGACCACGTGGATGTGGTGGCGCTGGAGGTCGATGCCGATCAGTTCCGCGCCGTGCGAGTTGAGCGAGATCTCCAGGGCCGGCCGGCCGCGCCCCCTCGGCTGCCCCGGATCGGGGGCGGGCTGCTCGACGACCGCGTTGCGTTCCAGCAGGTCGGACACGATCGCGAACAGGGTCGTACGGGAGAGACCGACCCGGTCCTTGAGCTCGCCCCGGCTGAGCGCCCCCGACCTGCGCAGCTCGCCCAGTACGGCGGCTTCATTGGCTCTGCGCAGGCGCTGGAGGGCATCGGTGCGTTCGGTCATGGACGCATGGTCGATCGGTCAAGTGCTTTCTGTCAACGCGCCGGACGAATTCACACAATGTTTATTCCCGAGGGTTGACGTAAAAAAGTGGACCTCCCTACAGTTCCCGTCAATCGCCGGAGCCGGCCCGCTCGAGCACCCCGCAACCTGCCCGGCCGGCTCCCGTCACCACTGTGAGCACGACCACCGAAAGGGCGGCCCGAGTGGCTCCGCGCAACGTCCTGTTCCTGATGACCGACCAGCACCGGACCGACACCCTGGGCTGTTACGGCAACCCGCTCGTCGAGACCCCCGCCCTGGACGCCCTCGCGGCCGAGGGCACCCGCTTCGACCGCTTCTACACCCCCACCGCGATCTGCACCCCCGCCCGCGCCTCCCTCGCCACCGGCCTCCACCCGTTCCGCCACGGCATGCTCAACAACCCCGAGCGCAACGGCGGCAGCAAGGACGAGCTGTCCGACGAAACCCCCATGCTCTGGAACCAGTTGGCGGACCGGGGATACGCCGTCGGGCACGTCGGCAAATGGCACATCGGCCGCGAGCGCGGCCCCGAGTTCTACGGACTGGACGGCGAGCACCTGCCCGGCGCGCTCAACCCCGTACACCACCCCTCCTACGAGAAGTGGCTCGACGAGAACGGCTTCCCGCCGTTCGCGGTGCGCGAGGCCGTCTTCGGGACCGCCGCCAACGGCACCGGGCGCGGCCACCTCATCGCCGGCCGCCTCCAGCAGCCCGCCGAGGCCACCGTCGAGGCGTACCTCACCGACCGCACCCTCGCCCTGCTGGACCGCTACGCCGCCGGCTGGAAGGCGACCGGCAAGCCGTTCATGCTGTCCTGCCACTGGTACGGCCCGCACCTGCCGTACCTGATACCCGACGCGTACTACGACCTGTACGACCCCGACGACGTGCCGCTGCCCGCCTCCATGGCGGAGACCTTCGCCGGGAAGCCCGAGGTACAGCGCCAGTACAGCGCGTACTGGTCCTCCGACGACTTCGACGCCGCCGCCTGGCGCAAGCTCATCGCCGTCTACTGGGGCTACGTCACGATGATCGACCACCAGGTCGGACGCATCGTCGAAGCGCTCAAGGGCCACGGACTGTGGGACGACACCGCGGTCTTCTTCACCGCCGACCACGGCGAGTTCACCGGCGCCCACCGGCTCAACGACAAGGGCCCGGCGATGTACGAGGACATCTACAACATCCCCGGCATCGCCCGCGTCCCCGGCGCCCCCGCCCAGGTCAACGACGACTTCGCCACCCTCATCGACCTCAACCCCACCATCCTGGAACTCGCCGGAGCCCCCGTGCCCGAACCCTGCGACGGCACCAGCCTGCTGCCCCTGCTGCACGGCGGGAGCGCCGACGGCACCCGCGACCAGGTCGTCACCGAATTCCACGGCCACCACTTCCCGTACTCCCAGCGCATGATCCGCGACCGGCGCCACAAGCTGGTCCACAACCCGGAGAGCGTGCACGAGCTGTACGACCTGGAGACCGACCCGCACGAACTGCACAACGTGTACGAGGCGCCCGCCTACGCGGAGATCCGCCGCTACCTCACCGTCCGGCTCTACAGCGAACTGCTGCGCCGCGGCGACCCCGCCTACACCTGGATGAGCTACATGGCCGACATCGGCGGCGGCCGGGCGGCCGACGTCGACGGGGTCGCGGAGGAAGTGGCATGAACGTGCAGGACAAGCCCCGCGCACCGCACCGCACGAAACCCCCCGGACCACCCGCCGCCCCGGAGCGCGCCGCCGGAACGGCGAAGAAGAAGCGCGGCACGGGCCGGCTCACCTCCGTACTCCTCGGCCTCGCCTCCGCCGCGCTCGGGCTGCTCGCCTGGGCCGCTCTCGCCGGCAGCGGGATCAACGGCTTCCCCGGACCCGTCGTCGTGGCCCGGCGCGCGGGCGAACTGATCGCGGACGGCACGCTGTTCGAGGACGCGGGCGCCAGCCTGAAGCGCGTCCTCATCGGTTATGTGCTCGGCGTCGCCCTCGCGATCCCCGTCGGGTTCGTCATGGGCTGGTACCCGGTCGTCCGCCGGCTGATCGAGCCGTGGCTGCAGTTCTTCCGCATGGTGCCGCCACTCGCGATCATCCCGCTCGCCATCGTGCTCATGGGCATCGACGAGACCCCGAAGATCTTCGTGATCTTCCTCGCCTCGTTCCTGTCCTGCGTCGTCTCCACCTTCCAGGGCGTCGTCGCCGTCGACGTCACCCTCGTCAACGCGGCCCGCGTCCTCGGCGCCCGCGACCCCCAGGTCTTCCTCGGCGTCGTCGTGCCCGCGTCCACCCCGTTCATCCTGGTCGGCATGCGGATCGGGCTCGGCGCCTCCTGGGCGACCGTCGTCGCCGCCGAACTCATCGCCGCCCAGGGCGGACTCGGCTACCGCATGCAGCAGGCGCAGGTCTACTACGACCTGCCGACCATCTTCGTCCAGCTCATCGCGATCGGCGCGATCGGACTCGCCATGGACCGGCTGCTGCTCCTCGCCGAGCGCCGGCTCACCCACTGGCAGGAACGGCGGTAACCCATGCCCAGCATCAACTTCCACGACGTGACGAAGGACTTCGCGGTCAAGGACGGCGGATTCCTCGCCCTGGACCATGTGAGCCTGGACATCGAGGACGGCGAGTTCGTCACCGTGGTCGGCCCCTCCGGCTGCGGCAAGAGCACCCTGATGAACATCGCCGCCGGACTCCTCGACGCCACCGGCGGCCAGGTCCTCGTCGACGGCACCACCGTCAGCGGCCCCGCTCCCGAACGCGGCGTCATCTTCCAGCAGTACGCCCTCTTCCCCTGGATGACCGTCGCCGCCAACGTCGAGTACGGGCTGAAGGTCGCCGGGGTCCGGAAGGCGGAACGCCGGCGCCGGGCCCGCGAGGTCATCGAACTCGTCGGCCTCACCGACTTCGCCGACGCGCTGCCCAAGACGCTCTCCGGCGGCATGAAACAGCGCTGCGCCATCGCCCGCGCCTACGCCGTCAACCCCAAGGTGCTGCTGATGGACGAGCCCTTCGGCGCCCTCGACTCCCTCACCCGGGTCCGTATGCAGGAATCGCTCCTGGACACCTGGGGCCGCGATCGGCGCACCGTCATGTTCATCACCCACGACGTCGACGAGGCGGTCTTCCTCGCCAACCGCGTCGTCGTCATGGCGGCCCGCCCCGGCCGCGTCCACACCGTCATCCCGGTCACGCTGCCCTACCCGCGGACCGAGGAACACCGCCTGTCGCCCGAGTTCGCCGCACTGCGCGCCCAGGTGTGGCACGCCGTGCACCACCAGCCCGCCCCGCTCGAAGGAATCGCGTCATGAAGCCGATCCGTGTCGTCCGCCGCCGCACGGCGGGCCTGTTCCTCGCCCTGGCACTCGTCTCCACCGCCGCCGGCTGCGGGGACGGCTCCTCGTCCGACTCCGCCGACGGGCAGAAGACGGTGAAGTTCGGGTACATCGCCGACTACAGCGGCGCCGTCGCCCTCGCGGTCGCCCAGAAGCAGGGCCTGTGGAAGAAGGCCGGGGTCACCCCCGACCTCAAGGTCTTCACCAACGGGCCCCTCCAGGTGCAGGCCCTCGGCACCAACAACCTGGACTTCGGCTACCTCGGCCCCGGCGCACTCTGGCTGCCCGCCTCCGGCCGCGCCTCCATCGTCTCCGTGAACATGCTGGGCCTCGCCGACCGGGTCATCGCCCGCCCCGGCTCCGGCATCGACGAGCCCGCCGACCTCAAGGGCAAGAAGGTGGCCGTCGCCGAGGGCACCTCCGGCGACATGATCCTCAACCTCGCCCTCAGCAAGGCCGGACTGGAGCCCGACGACATCACCAAGGTCGCCATGGACGCCTCAACCGTCGTCACGGCGTTCTCCTCCGGCCAGGTCGACGCGGCCGCCACCTGGTACCCGCTGATCGACACCATGAAGAAGAAGGTCCCGGGCCTCAAGGAGATCAGCCGCACCGAGGACTACTACCCGAAGCTCACCTTTCCGAATGTCTTCGTCACCCAGCCGAAGCTGGCCTCCTCCGACCCCGAGCTCGTCAAGAAGGTGACCGGCGTCCTCAAGGCCGCCGGTGACTGGATCGCGGCCCACCCCGAAGAATCGGAGACCGTCACCGCCGACTTCCTGAAACTCCCGGCCGGGCAGCTCAAGGGCTCCACGAAGTACGTCAGGATCCTGCCCTCCGACGAGCTGACGAAGCTCACCCGGGACGGCACGGTCGACGGCTGGTTCGACGAACTGGCCGCCAACTTCCACCGGATGGGCAAGCTGCCCGACCCGGGCAAGGCCGAGGACTACTACCTCGGCGACCTCTACGCCACAGCCGGAAAGGCGGACCGCTCATGAACGACTCGCCGCACCAGGACACCACCCTCGCCCCGGACGGGGCGGGACGACGAGGCTTCCTCGTCGGCGCCGCAGGCCTCGCCGGGGCCGCGCTCCTGGCCGGGACCACGACGACCGGGGCCGCCGCGGCCGGCGGCCCGCTCCGGGTCGCCTCCGGCGGCCGGGCCCGCGCCTCCATCCTGTGGTGGGGCGGCGGCAGCACCGAGTTCGCCGCCGCCGAACTGCGCGACTACCTCCGCAGGATCACCGGCGTCCGCCTCCCGCTGCGCGCCGTTCCCGCCCCGGCCGGCCCGCCCGAGGGCGTCGCCGGCCTGGTGGCCCTGCACACCGGCACCGGCGGCGGCCGCATCCCCGCGACCCGCCTCGCCGACGCCGGACGGGAACTCGCCGGCGCCCCCGAGGACTCCTTCACCCTGCTCGGCGACCACACCTGCATCCTGCTGACCGGGCACGGCGACCGGGCCCCGCTGTACGCGGTCTACGCCCTCCTGGAACGGGCCGGCGTCCGCTTCTTCGCCCCCGCCTTCCCCGCGTACGAGGGCCACCACGAACACGTACCGCACACCCGCGACCTCGCCCTGCCGCCCGTACGCCACACCGACCGGCCCGCCACCGGGCTGCGGCGGCAGTACGCCGAGGAGGGGTTCAGCCACACCGCGGCCAACCTGCCGTCGCTGCTCGACTGGATGGCCAAGAACCGGCTCAACACCTTCGTCTACCCGACCGACTACCTGGGCCTCGGCGTCACCGCGTACGACAAGGTGCGCGACGTCCTGGCCCGCGAGGCCGGCAAACGCGGCCTGCGGATCGAGACGGGCGGCCACGGCTACGACAGCTTCCTGCCCAAGGCCGACTACCCGCAGTACTACGAGTCCGGCGGGCCGGTCTTCGACATCTACAACCCCGAGGCCCTGAACGCCTATGTGGGCAAGGTCGTCGCCTTCCTCCGGGAGCGCCCGGAGATCGCCCTCTTCGACTGCTGGCCCCCGGACGTCGGCGCCTTCCAGAAGCCGGTGCTCGACCGGTACGGCACCGCGTCCAACGCCGAGTCCGTGGTCGTCAACGAGCTGGCCCGGGTGCTCCGTCAGGAGCTGCCCGGCGTCCGGGTCGAGCGCATCGCGTACGCGTCCACGGTCCGTCCTCCCGACGCCGATCACGCGAGCGACCCCGAGGTCATCGTGGACTTCGCGGCCTACTCCCGCACCTACGACGGCCACCTGGGCGACCCGGCCGTCAAGGCCAACGTGCCCTTCGCGGACGCGCTGCGCGCCTGGCGGGTTACGCACACCGGGCCGCTCGCCATGTACGAGTACTACCGGCGCTACCGCTGGCGCAGCCTGCCCGTGCACCCGCTGACCACCATCGCGGGCGACCTCGCGTTCGAGGCGGGGCTCGGTCTCGACGGTATCGGCATGTACAGCGAACCCGGCGACTGGATCACGTACGAACACGTGCAGAACATGGTCGCCGCGCTGGCCTGGGACGCCTCCCTGGACGGCGAGTCGTTCCTCGACGGCTATCTGCACGCCCGCTTCGGGGAGCGCGCGGTGCCCGCGATGCGGCGCTACTACGACCTGACCCGCCCGGACCCGGACACGCACACCGCGGCCGCGCTCACCACCGCGTACGGCCAGGCCCGCGCGGCGCTGGGGGAGGCCGCGGGGCAGGTGACGGAGGCGGCGTCCCGCACGGTCCTGGACCGGCTGACCCGCAACGCCGACCTCGCGCTCGCCGATATGCGCATCGGCCTGGCTCCGGCGGGCAGCGCCGAACTCGAAGCCGCCCGCCGGGAGTACCGCGCACTGGTGCACCGCAACCGGTTCACCGGTATCTGCCTGCCCAACATGCAGGCCTGGTGGCGGTGGAACGGCCCGCAGGGCCAGGCCCCGTACAACGACGCGACGATCCGGCAGGCCGTGGTCGACACCTACGCGAGTCCCGCCGCCGGGTTCGGTGACCCGGGGACCGTCGTGCTGGAACGCGGCGGGGACGCCGTGCGGCTCGACGTGGAGGCCCAGGACGTCGACTTCACCGGCCACACGGTGCTCTGGACGGCCACCGCGCCGGACGACGTCCGCGTCGAGCCGTCCCACGGCACGCTCAGGGTGCGCGGGACGCGGGGCGACGCCCAGCGGGTCGCCGTCAGCGCGACGGCGAACGCGGCGGCCGGCACCGGCCCGATCACCCTGCACTTCAGCCTCGCCGACGGCACCCGGCTGGTCGCCTCGCAGGTGGTGGCCGACATCCGCTGACCGACGGCACTGACCCGCACGGCCCAGCACGACCGGCTCCACGGACCACGGAAACGCACCATGAGCACACCAGCGAAAGGGCGTCCATGACCCACCACCCCCACCGGCCGCGCACGCGGTCGCGCCTCTTACGGCGGCGCGCGGTCGTCGCCGGTCTGGCCACCGGACTCGCGCTGTCCCTGTTCTCCCCGTCCCCGGTCGCCGCGCACCCCGCACGGCAGGCCCGGCAGGCACCGGCCGAGACCACCACGCACCGCTTCCCGGGCAACGACCACCGCCCGCACACCGTCACCTGGGACGACAAGTCCCTCAGGATCGACGGTGAGCGGCTGGTCGTCTGGTCCGGCGAGTTCCACTACTGGCGGCTGCCGAGCCCCGACCAGTGGCGCGACGTCCTGCAGAAGCTCAAGGCGTCGGGCTTCAACGCGGTCTCGCTCTACTTCTTCTGGGGCTACCACTCCTCGAAGCCCGGCTCCTACGACTTCAGCGGTGTCCGCGACATCGACCGGCTGCTGACCATGGCCGAGCAGGAGGGCCTGTACGTCATCGCCAGGCCGGGTCCGTACATCAACGCCGAAGTGAGCATGGGCGGGCTCCCGCCGTACATGACCACGTACGGCGGCGAGCAGCGCACCGCCGATCCGCAGAACCTCGCGGCCGACCTGGAGTGGCTGAAGGCCGTCAACGGCATCATCGGACGGCACCAGATCACCGACGGCCGGGGCAGCGTCATCGCCTACCAGGTGGAGAACGAACAGATCGACGACTCCGCCAAGCACGTCGACTACATCGAGAAGCTGCAGAGCGCCGTCGTCGACCAGGGCATCACCGTGCCGCTGTTCCACAACGACTACGGCAACGGACACGGCTGGAACGTCCCCGGCGGCCCCGGCGGTTCAAAGCTCGGCCTCTACGCCTTCGACACGTACCCGCTGGGCTTCGACTGCGCCGGGGCCCGGAAGAAGCTGAGCGACTACGAGTCCCGGGTGCGCGGCTACTCGCCCGGCACCCCGGTCTTCATCGCGGAGGGTCAGGGCGGCGCGTTCACCTCGTGGGGCCGGGACTTCCAGACGAGCGAGTGCGCGAAATTCGCCGACGAGGCGTTCACCCGGCAGTTCGCCGTGAACAACCTCGCCAACGGGGCCACCCTCTCCAACACCTACATGGAGTACGGCGGCACCAACTGGGGCTGGACCGGCGACCCGGGCTCCGGCTTCACCTCCTACGACTACGGGGCGGCGATCGCCGAGAACCGCGCGATCACCCCGAAGCTCGCCGTCCAGAAGGAGTTCGGCTACCTCCAGAGCGCCGTACGGCCGATCGCCTCCGCCGAGCCCGACACCGCCCCCGAGGTCACCGTCACCGGCGGCGGCCCCGTGAAGGCCCAGCAGCGCCGCTCCACCGAGCAGGCGGACGAGACCTCCGTCTCCGGCAACGGCATGCGGCTCATCACCCTGCGCCACCCCGACTCCAACGACACCACCACCAGCCGTGTCACCTTCCCCCTTGAGCTGGGCGACGGCGCCGCGTACACACGGGTGCCGCAGAAGCCGGACACCGCGATCACGGTGGACGGCCGCGACGCCACCACCCTCGTGGCGGACTACGCGTTCGGCACCCACCGGCTCGTCTACTCCACCTCGCAGCTGCTCACCCGGCTGACCGCCGGACGCGATCTGCTCGTCCTCGACGGCGCGCAGGGCAGGGACGGCGAAACCGTCCTGCGGTACGCGAAACGGCCCCGGGTCACCACCGTGGACGGGGACCCCGTGGAGGCCACCTGGGACCCCGTACGCAAGGAGCTGCGGCTGAACTACCGGCACGGCGCCGCACGGACCGTACGCGTCACGGGCGGCGGCGGCCGGGACCTCACCGTCCTGATCGGCGACCGGGAAGGCGTCGCGACCACCTGGCAGCTCGACGCGGGCCCCGGCCAGGTCCTGGTCACCGGCCCGGAACTCGCCCGCACCGCCCGCGTGACGGGCACCCGCCTCGCCCTCACCGGCGACACCCGTGAGGCCGGCCCGCTGAGGGTGTTCGCGCCCGCCGGGGTGAAGACCCTGACCTGGAACGGCCGGACCGTACGGGTGCGGCGCGACGCCGCCGGGGCGCTCGTCGGCCGGCTGCCCGGCCCGGGGGAGGTCACGGTGCCCGCGCTGAACACCTGGCGCACCTCCGCCTCCGACCCCGAACACACGGCGGACTTCGACGACTCGGCGTGGGTCGAGGCGGACCGCACCACCGCCGCCAACACCCGGCACGGGCCCGGCGCGGCCTCCGGGGTCGTCCTGGACACCGACGAGTACGGCTTCCACGAGGGCGACACCTGGTACCGGGGCCACTACACGCCCACCGAGGCGGGCAGCACGGTCAAGGTGACGGTGAAGACGGGGACCGCCGGGCACGCCCTGGTCTGGCTCGACGGCCACTACCTGGGCGCACAGGGCGACGGCAGCGCCACGTACACCGTCCCCGAGGGCCTGACCGAGCCGGGCGAACCCGCCGTCCTGGCGATCCTGGTACGGAACATGGGCCAGTACGAGGACTGGAGCTCCAACGGCCGGTCCAAGGGCGGACGCGGTCTGGCCGACGTGGACATCGCCGGCGCCGGGAAGACCGAGTGGCGCATCCAGGGCGCCGAGGGCGGCGACGAACCCGCCGACACCGCGCGCGGCCTCTACAACAACGGAGGCCTGTACGGGGAACGCCTCGGCTGGCACCTGCCGGGCGCGCCGGACGCCTCGTGGGCGCGCACCGGCTCGCTGAAGAGCGACCGGCCGGGCGTGCGCTGGTACCGCACCACGGCCCGGCTCGACCTGCCGAAGGGCGCCGACACCGCGCTCGGACTGCGCATCGAGGACGCCGGAGGACGGACGGACAAGTACCGCGTCCAGATCTTCGTCAACGGCTGGAACACCGGGCAGTACGTCAACAACGTGGGCCCGCAGCAGGAGTTCGTCATCCCGTCCGGCTTCCTCATGCAGCACGGGGAGAACACCGTCGCGCTCGCCGTCACCGCCGAGCAGAGCGGCGTCGGCCCGGACGCGGTGCGGCTGGTGAGCCAGGGCACCGTGCTCGGGGGCGTCGGCGGCGGGCAGAACGCGGCCCCGGACTACGCGGACCTGTTCACGAGGTGAGGGACGGACGCGCGCCCCGGAGGTCTGCCGGGGCGCGCGTCCCGCGCTGCCGGGCTCAGCTGAAGAGCTTCGTCACGAACGCGTGGAGGTTGTCGAGCGTGCGGGCGATCTGCTCCTCCGTGGTCAGGCTCTCCTTGAACCGGGCCCCGGAGGCCACGGCCTTCTTCCCGCGCACGTACAGCGAGCAGGCCAGGTCGGTGCACATGTACAGGCCGACCGAATTGCCGTCGCGCCCGGCGGGGCCGGTCTTGCGGGCGGTCATCAGCGAGACCCCGCTGCCCGGGTGCGTGGTCAGACAGAGCGAACACATGCTCCGGTGCAGGAAGCCGCGCTGCTGGGACGGGAAACGCAGCGAGATCCCGGCCAGCTCACCGCCGTGCTCGGTGACGATGTAACTGCGCCCCGGCGCGGACAGGTCGCGCCAGCCCAGGAAGTCGAGATCGTCCCAGGGCAACTCCTCGAGGTCCCTGGGCAGCGGCAGACGCTTGGCTTCCCCCTTGGAGCAATTCACGAACGATGAGCGGATGTCCTGCTCGGTCACGGCCTTCATACCCACGAAGCTAACTCTGCCTATGGCCCCTAGGCAAACGATTAATTACCTTAGGGCTTCACCTGGAGATCATCGGCTGCGAGGGAGAGCCGGTGCACGGGCGGGTGGGGGATGCCGAGGTCCGGGCGCCAGGTCGAAAGGATCTGCGCCGAGGGATCGAAGAGCGGCGAGGGGAGCGCGTCGAGCGGGGTCCACCGCCAGGTGCTGATCAGGTGCGGCTCGGTCACCCGCGCGGTGCCGGAGTCCACCCGCACCAGGGCGGCCATCGTCACGCGGTTGATCCCGCCGACGACGTCGTGCAGCATCGCGAAGACGGTGACCTCGTCCTCGGGCACCGTCAGCCCGGTCTCCTCGCGCAGCTCGCGCACGGCCGCCGCCGCGACGGACTCGGGCAGCGGGTCGACCTTGCCGCCGGGCAGCTCCCAGGTGCCGCTGTGGTGCCGGCCGAGCAGGACCCGGCCCCGCGCGTCCTGCACGATCACCCCGACCCCCAGCGCCGCCTGCGCCTTGGGCGGGCGGGCGTTGCGGGAGGGGGCGGCGGTGTTCTCGGTGGCCATGGTGCTCCTCGGGAGTCGGCGGTCGGGTCCGGGCGCCGAGCCTACGGGGACGCCGTACCCGCCCCCGCGTTCACACCGTCAGTCGCAGCGAGGTCTCCGAGACGCCGAGCCGGACGCTCTGCCCCCACGTCAGCTCCAGCGCGTCCGCCTCCATGCCGTCGCCGAACACCACCACCCGGTCCGACTCCACGGTCAGCCGCAGCCCCTGCCCGGACCCCAGCTCGCCCGAAACGAATGAGGTGCCGGTCGACGGCGAGGGCCACGCCTCCCGGACGAACCAGAGCAGCCGGGGATCGGCGGGCCCGGGCAGCGGAAGGGCGCTGTGCCGCTCCTGCCACAGCGAGCGCAGCCAGCCGGTGGCCCCGGTGCCGGTGCCGACCAGGACGCCGGAGGAGGCCTGCGGCTCGGCGGGGGAGTCCGCGGCGTCGGGGCCCAGCCGGTAGCGGGCCGTCTGGTGGCCGGGCGGGCCGAGGTAGATCTCGTTGAGGGCGAGCAGCCGCTGCGTGTCGTCGGCCACCGCCTCCACCATGGTCAGCGCGTCGGCCCGCCCGCCGGGCGCCACGGCCGCCCGCATGAGCGCCGCCGCGTCGGCCGGCCGGTGGCGCACCAGGACGCCGGGGTTGCGGCCCGGGTCGGTGTCGATGCCGATGACCGGCTGGCCGGAGAGGTACTTCGCGGCGTTGGCGACCAGGCCGTCCTGCCCGACGACCACCACCACGTCCTCGGGTGCGAACAGGAACCGGTCCAGGTCCGCCCGCTCCACCCGGCAGTGGCGCCACTGGAGCGGGACGGCCGCCGCCACGTCGGCCAGCGCCTGCCGGGTCCGCTCGTGCCTGCGGGCCACCTCGTCGATGGACCGGCCGCGCGCGGCGAGGACGAACGCGGCCTGGCCGTGCGTGCCGTGCCGGGCGAGCAGCTCCTCGTACTCGGTGGTGCGGTGGACCAGCACCGCCCGCGGGGCCAGGCTCACGCCCCGGCCTCCGGCCGGCCGAGCTTGCTGAGCAGGCCGGTGAGGACGTCCGGCGACAGGGTGAGGCTGTCGATGTGCGGCAGGTTCTCGGCGAGTCGGGTGGCCGCCAGCGCGTGCAGGGTCGCGGCCTCCACCTCGCCGTGCGCCCGCAGCCAGGCCGCCTGGGCCTCGGCGCGCGCCGCGCCCACCTGCCGGGCCGCCTCCGCCTCGGCCCCCGCGAGCCGCACCGTGCGGGCGGCCTCCGCCTCGGCGCGCACCCCGTCGGCCGCGGCGTTCTCCTCGGCCTCGCGGCGGGCGTTGGTGCCGCGCTGCTCGACGAGCTGCTCCTCGCGCCGGGCCAGCTCGATCTGGCTGGCGAGCTCGTTCTCGGCGATGGTCCGCTCGCGCTCGACGGCCACGGCGCGCCGTTCGTAGGTGGCCCGGTCGGCCTCCTGCTGGATCTGCTCGCGGGCGGGGGTGCGCAGGGCGCGCTCCACCTCGGCCTCGGGGCGGATGGCGACGACGCGGACGGCCACCACGTCGATGCCGGTGGCGGGGAGCCTGGGCTCGGCGGCGAGACCGGCCGCCACCCGGTCGCGGACGGCGGCGACCCCGTCGACCAGGGCGCCGGCCAGCGGGGTCCGGGCCAGCACGTCCAGGGTGTGCTGCTGGGCGGTCTCGGTGAGGAGTGTGGCGATCTGTTCCAGGGGTGCGCCGCGCCAGGCGCCGGTGTCCGGGTCGACGGAGAAGTCGAGGCGGGCGGCGGCCTCGGCCGGATCGCTGATCCGGTAGGTCACGGTGGCCTGCACCGTGACGTCCTGGAAGTCGGAGGTGCGCGCGTGGAACGCCATGGCCAGCTCGCGGTCGTTGACCGGCACCTCGGAGAGCGCGGCGCTCAGCGACCGGTACCAGAAGCTCAGTCCGGTCCCGTCGTGGGCGAGCTCGCCGCGCTTGTGGTGGCGGATGTGCGCGGTGGGCGCGGAGCGGAGATGGCGCCAGCCGAAGCGGCGGGTGATGTCGGCCATGAGGACCCCCTCGAATCTTTCTCGTCATAGCGACGATAAGGGGGTCGGCCGATTCTCGTCAAGGGGACGAGAAAAGAGGGTCCGGGCACGCGAACGGCCGGTGACTTCTCAGAAGTCACCGGCCGGCCGGGTTGTGCGCCGCCCCCGTCCCCACGGTGCGGCGCGGGCGGGCCGCCGTCATCCGCTGGAACGACGGCCCACGTCTGTCAGGACCCGGGCGCCGGAGCGTCCAGGCCGAGTGCGGGAAGGACGGCACCCTCCACGAAACGGACGAGGTAGCTCTCGTCCGCGTAGGCCCCGGCGAGCATCGGGCGGGCGCGCATCACGCCGAGCAGCTGCGCGGAGACGAACTCCGCCGCCGGGTTGTCGGCCGCCACCTCACCCCGCTCCACCCCGCGTCGTACGAGCGTGTCGACCGCGGCCAGTTCCGGCAGGATCAGCGACTCGCGCAGGGCGCACAGCAGCTCCGGGCTCTGCAGCGCGGCATGGCTCAGTGCCAGCATCAGGGAGGTGTCGCGTCCCGAGCCCTCGCTGATGGCCCGCGCCGCCTCCAGCAGGTCACCCGCCAGCGATCCGGTGTCGATCTTCCGCAGGGCGCCGCGCCGGGTGCCGTTCAGGGCGGCCACCACCAGCTCGGGTTTCGACCCCCACTGGCGGTACAGGGTGGACTTTCCGCAGCGGGACCGGGCGGCGACCCCCTCCATGGTCAGCGACTCGTAGCCGCTCTCCCTCAGCGTGTCGAGCACGGCGGTGTAGAGCTCCTGCGCCCGCTCCGGCGTGATCTTCGAGCGGCGCTGCGTGGGGGGCTGCTCCTGCTCGGTCTGCTGCGGCGACATGTGCCTTCCCTCTCTGCGACTCTGCGACGAGGTCCATCGATACGCCAGTGTACCGATACGCACGTGTACCGATACGCCTCCGTATCGGTACACTGGCGTATCGATAAGGGCGGAGGGCCGCCGAGGAGCATCAGCAAAGGGGCACCGGGTGAGGTACGCCGGCAACACGCCCGCAGATCGGAAGCCGGACACCGTCGCCCGTCCACCCCTGGTCCGCGAGCTTCTTCTCGTCGTCGGGCTGTTCCTGATCTACAAGCTCGGCCGCCAGGCCGCGAACGGCCATGTGGACGAGGCGTTCCGCAACGGCGACCGCGTCTGGGACCTCGAACGCGCCGTGCACCTGCCCGGCGAAGGTGTCGTCCAGCGGCTGCTGCTGCACGACGAGACGCTGATCCACCTGGCGAACACCTACTACGCGGCCGTGCACTTTCCGGCCACGCTGCTCTTCCTCGCCTGGCTGTACTGGCGCCGCCCCCGCCACTACGTGTGGTCGCGCCGCGTCCTCGCCGCGCTCACCGGCTCGGCGCTCGCCCTGCACCTGCTCTTCCCGCTCGCCCCGCCGCGGCTGCTCGCCACCGCGCATCTCGTCGACACCGGCCGGGTCTACGGACCTTCGGTGTACGGCGCCCAGCCCGCGACGGACTCCATGGCCAACCAGTTCGCCGCGATGCCCTCGCTGCACTTCGGCTGGGCCGTCATGGTCGGCATCGGCCTCGTCGTCGCCACCCGCTCCCGCTGGCGCTGGCTGTGGCTGCTGCACCCGGCGATCACCCTGTTCGTCATCGTCGGCACCGCCAACCACTACTGGCTCGACTCGATCGTGGTGGCCGCCCTGCTCTCGCTGGCCCTCGCCGCGCTGCCGCTGCGGCGCGCGGAGCCGGTCCGCCCGCCGCGGCCGTGGCCGTCCGTCGTGCCGCAGCGGGAGCACACCACCGTGTACGCCACCTCCGGGGCACGCCGGTGAACGCCACCCTGGCAGCCGTCGCGCTGTCCCTCGTCTCCGCGGCCGCCTACGCCGCCGCCGCGGTGGCCCAGGCCCGGCTGGCCGGCCGCACCGCACCGGGCACCGGCACGCTCCGGCTGCTCGGGCGCGGAGCCTGGTGGTGTGCGGTCGGCATGAACGCGGGCGGCGCCCTGCTGCATGTGGCCGCCCTGAAGTACGGGCCGCTCACCCTGGTCCAGCCGCTCGGCGCGCTGACCCTGGTGGCGGCCGTACCGCTGGGCGCCCGGGCCGCGGGCCGCCGGGTCACCCGCACCGAGTGGCGCGGCACCCTGCTCACGCTGCTCGGCCTCGGCGCCCTGCTCCTGACGGCGGGCGGAGCCGCCCCGCAGGAGACGCTCACCCTGCCCGAGGCGCTGGCCGTGGGCGCCGGGACCATGGCCCTCGTCGCCGGCCTCAGCCGCCCCGGCGCCCGCCCCGGGCTCCGGCACGCGGCGGCGTCCGGCATCACCTCGGGCGTCGCCTCGGCGCTCACCCAGACCCTGACCGTCGCGGCCACCGACCACACCGGACCGCTGCTCAGCGCCCGCCTGGTGGTCGTCGCCGTGCTCGTTTCCGCGTTCGCGATGGGCGGGCTGCTGCTCTCCCAGACCGCCTACCGGGGCGGCCTCGGGGCGCCGCTCGCCGTCGTCACCCTCGCCAACCCGGTCGCCGCCGCGGCCATCGGCCTGGCCCTGCTCGGGGAGCGGTTCCAGGGCGGCCCGGCCGGCATCGTCCCCGCGCTGCTCGGCACGGCGGCGGCGGTCAGGGGCGTCATCCTGCTCAGCCGCGCCCAGGCACAGACCGCCCCCGCCGTCGCCGGGGCCCCTGCGGCCACCCCGTCACGGGTGGTCATCAGCAGCCCCCGCCCGGCGCGCCGCGAACAGCGACGCCGGATCGGCGCGGGGCGCCACTGAATCCGTACGTTGTACGGGTCACCGGGCGCCGAGCCCTGCGCGGGATCGCGACGGCGCGCCCCGAGCCGTACTCCTCACGCCGGCTCCGGGTAGTCCGCCAGCGCCCGGGTCAGCCACCCGATCCAGAAGTTCTCCAGGTCGATGCCGCCGCGCAGCACCAGATGCCGCAGCCGGTCCCCGGGCGCGTCCCGCTCCGGCGGGAAGTCCCGGATCTCGATCGCCCGGTACTCCGCCAGCTGCCGTCGGTGCAGCTCCAGATGGCGGCGCAGCTCCGCGTCGAGGCCCGGCGCACCGACCACCGCCGCCGCCCGCATCCGCAGCAGCAGCGGATCGCGTACCTGCTTCGGGTCCTCCTGCCGGGCCACCCACGCGGACAGCGCCTCGCGGCCGGCCGGCAGCACCTCGTACTCCTTCTTCTGCCCCCGGGCCGACTGGGCCGGTTCCAGCGCCCTGATCTGCCCGGCCTGCTCCAGCTTGCCCAGCTCGCGGTAGATCTGCTGGTGCGTGGCCGACCAGAAGTAGCCGATCGACCGGTCGAACCTGCGGGTCAGCTCAAGGCCCGACGACGGCTTCTCCAGCAGGGCGGTGAGGATCGCGTGCGGCAGTGACATGGGGTGCATCCTAGGGACGGCCGGGGCGGCCCGGCCGTCCGGTTCAGAGGGCGGCGGCGAGTTCCGTGCCCTGCCGGATCGCGCGCTTCGCGTCCAGCTCGGCCGCGACGTCGGCGCCGCCGATCAGATGCGCGCCCCGGCCGGCGGCGAGCAGCTCCTCGTACAGGTCCCGGCGCGGCTCCTGGCCGGCGCACAGCACGATCGTGTCGACCGGCAGTACGTGCTGCTCGTCGCCGACCGTGATGTGCAGGCCCTCGTCGTCGATCCGGTCGTACGTGACGCCCGCCGTCATCGTGACCCCGCGGTGGCGCAGTTCGGTGCGGTGGATCCAGCCGGTCGTCTTGCCGAGGCCCGCGCCGACCTTGCTCGCCCTGCGCTGGAGCAGGTGGACGGTACGGGCGGTCTTCGGGCGCTCCGGGGCCGCCAGGCCGCCGCGCCCCCGGTACTGGGTGTCGACGCCCCACTGCCGGAAGAACACCTCCGGGTCCAGGCTCGCCGCCTCGCCGCCGTCCGTCAGGAACTCCGCCACGTCGAAGCCGATCCCGCCCGCCCCGACGAGCGCCACCCGGTCGCCGACCGGCGCGCCGTGGCGCAGCACGTCGAGGTAGCTGACGACGCTGGGGTGATCGACCCCGGGGATCGGCGGGGTGCGGGGGGTGACACCGGTGGCCAGCACGACCTCGTCGAAGCCCTCGAGGTCCTCGGCGCCGACCGGCGTGCCGAGCCGCAGACCGACCTTCTCCTCCGCGAGCCGGGTGCGGAAGTAGCGCAGCGTCTCGTTGAACTCCTCCTTGCCGGGCACCCGGCGGGCCACGTCGAGCTGCCCGCCGACCTCGTCGGCCGCGTCGAACAGTGTGACCTCGTGGCCGCGTTCGGAGGCCGTGACCGCGCAGGCGAGCCCGGCGGGCCCGGCGCCGACGACGGCGACGCGCCTGCGGGTGCGGGTCGGCGACAGGACGAGTTCCGTCTCGTGGCAGGCGCGCGGATTGACCAGGCAGGAGGTGACCTTGCCGCTGAAGATGTGGTCCAGGCACGCCTGGTTGCAGCCGATGCAGGTGTTGATCGCGTCCGCGCGCCCCGCCGCCGCCTTCGCGACGAAGTCCGGGTCGGCGAGGAACGGCCGGGCCATCGACACCATGTCCGCGCGGCCCGACGCGAGAACCTGCTCGGCCACCTCCGGGGTGTTGATGCGGTTGCTCGTCACCAGCGGTACGGAGACGGCCCCGCGCACCTTCTCGGTGACCCAGGTGAACGCGGCCCGGGGCACCGAGGTCGCGATGGTGGGTATGCGGGCCTCGTGCCAGCCGATGCCCGTGTTGATGATCGTCGCGCCGGCCGCCTCGATCTCCCGGGCCAGCCGCACGACCTCCTCCAGGGACGAGCCGCCGGGCACCAGGTCCAGCATCGAGAGCCGGTAGATGATGATGAAGTCGCTGCCGACCCGCTCGCGGACCCGGCGCACGATCTCGACGGGGAAGCGGATGCGGTTCTCGTACGAGCCGCCCCAGCGGTCCTCGCGGTGATTGGTCGCGGAGGCGATGAACTCGTTGATCAGGTAGCCCTCGGAGCCCATGATCTCGACGCCGTCGTACCCCGCGCTCCGGGCCAGCGCCGCCGCGGTCGCGAAGTCCTCGATCGTCGCCTCGACCTCGTCTTCGGTCAGGGCGTGCGGGGTGAACGCGCTGATCGGTGCCTGGAGCGCGCTCGGCGCCACCAGGTCCGGGTGATGCGCGTACCGGCCGAAGTGCAGGATCTGCAGGGCGATCCGGCCGCCCGCCTCGTGCACCGCCGAGGTCACCCGGGCGTGCTCCGCCGCCTCCGCCTCGGTGGTCATCTTCGCCCCGCCGGGGAACGAGCAGCCCCGTTCGTTGGGCGCGATGCCGCCGGTGACCATGAGACCGACGCCGCCCCGGGCGCGCTCGGCGTAGAAGGCCGCCATGCGCTCGAAGCCGTTCTCGACCTCCTCCAGACCGACGTGCATCGACCCCATCAGCACCCTGTTCGGCAGGGTGGTGAACCCGAGGTCGAGCGGGCTCAGAAGGTGCGGATACGGGCTCATGCGGCGGCTCCTCGCTGTGGCGTCGCCCCAGTTCTAAACCACGGGAACGCCATTGTGCAACAAGTTGCACAATGGCGTTCGTCGCACTGTGTCACGGCTCACGCCCCGGCCCGGGTCGCCCGGACGGCGTAACAACACGGTCCGCACGCGGTGCGCGGCACGGAGAGTGGTGGGGTACGGCATCCAGGCGCCCTCGTCGTCCGGGCGGGGCCCCGACACCCTCCGGAGAATCCCCATGGGCTGTGTCAACCGCCACGACCTCGGTCTGCTCCTCCTGCGCGTCGGCACCGGCGCGGTGCTCGCCGCGCACGGCGCCCAGAAGCTCGGCGGCTGGTTCGGCGGCGGGGGAGTCGAGGGGACCGCCGCCGCCATGGAGGCGATGGGCTTCCATCCGCCGAAGCACAGCGCGGTCGCCGCCGGACTCGGCGAGGCGGGCGGCGGCCTCCTGCTCGCCCTCGGCCTGGCCACGCCGGCCGCCGGAGCCGCGGCCGCCGGTGCGATGGCGGGAGCGGTGGCCGTCCACGCCCCCGCGGGCTTCTTCGCGCAGGGCGGCGGCTACGAGTACCCGGCGTTCCTCGGCTTCACCGCCGCCGCGATCGGCCTCGCCGGCCCGGGGCGCTACTCCGTGGACCACGCCACCGGCCACGCCTTCAACCAGCCCTGGATGGTCGCCCTGGCCTTCGCGGGCAGCGCGGCGGCGGCCGCCGCGGTGGTCGGCAAGCGGTCCCGGGCGCGGGTGCCGGAGGCGGAGGAGTTCTGAGGGGGGCCGCTGGGCCTCGGCCCAGGGCCCGCCCCGTCAGGCCCTAGCGGCGCCCCCGCCCCTTCGACGCCGCCACCAGCTCCGGGACCGTGCCGAACTTCACCCTCGGGCGTCCGCCGTCCCGGCCGCGCGCCCGCTCGGCCCGGTCGATGGCGGCGAGGCCGCGTGCGTCGACGACCTGGCGGGCGCGGCCCCGGACCAGGCGGCCGAACGCCTTGGCCGGGTGGGCGGGGGAGGGGAGCTTACCGGCGACCGCGTCCGCGAGGAGCGTGCCGACGGTCTCCGCCGCGCAGGTGCGGTTGGCACCGATGCCCCCGGAGGGCCCCCGCTTGATCCAGCCGACGACATACGTGCCGGGCAGGCCCGCCACCCGGCCGCCCTCGTGCGGCACCGTGCCGCTCGCCTCGTCGAAGGGCAGACCGGGGACCGCCAGGCCCCGGTACCCGATGGCCCGCAGGAACAACCGCGCCGGGATCTCCGCCTCGCCCCCGTCCGCAGTGACCCGCACGCCCGTCACGTCGTCACGGCCGCCGATCTCCACGGGCGCCGAGTGGAAGCGGAGCACGATGCGCCGCCCCTCGGCCGGCGGGCTCGACCAGTCCACGCGCTCCCGGCGCACCCCGCGCAGCACGGCGGCCGGTCCGCCCGGCGCCGAGCCCTCGATCGCGGGGCCGATGCGCGGATCGTGGTCGTCCACCACCAGCTCCACACCCGGCAGATGCTTCAGCGCCAGCAGCTCGGACGAGGTGCACGCCGCGTCCTTCGGGCCGCGCCGGCCGAGCAGGACGACCTCGCGCACCGCCGAACCGCGCAGGGCGGCCAGCGCGTGGTCGGCGATGTCGGTGCCCGCGAGCCCGCCCGGGTCCGCGACGAGGATGCGCGCCACGTCGAGCGCCACGTTGCCGTTCCCGGCGACGACCACCCGCTCGGCACGGGACAGGTCCACGGCCCCCGGGGCCACCTCGGGGTGCGCGTTGTACCAGGAGACGAACGACGTCGCCGCGATACTGGACGGCAGGTCCTCGCCCGGGACGCCGAGCCGGCGGTCGGCGCCCGCCCCGACCGCGTAGATCACCGCGTCGTGGTGCGCGGCCAGCTCCTCGGCGGATATGTCCTTGCCCACCTCGACCCCGAGGTGCATCCGTACCCGGGGATGGGAGTGGAACCGCGCGAAGGTCTCGCCCACCCCCTTCGTCCCCGGGTGGTCCGGCGCCACGCCGTACCGGACGAGGCCGCCCGCCACCGGCAGCCGGTCGACCAGGGTCACCTCGGCGTTGGTGTGCAGCAGCAGGTCCTCCGCCGCGTACATCCCGGCGGGCCCGGTCCCGACGACCGCCACCCGGATCGGCGCGAAGTCCGACGGCAGGCTCCGCTCGAAGGAAGGCGCGCCCCAGGCATGGAAGTTGGGCCCGGCGGCGGGCTCCGGCTCCCGGTCCGCGTAATAGGCCGCGTTGATGGCGGCGTACTCCTTGCGCGCCCCGAAGAGGCTGTCCACCGGGAAGATCGCGTCCACCGGGCAGGCGTCGGCGCAGGCCCCGCAGTCGATGCAGGTCTCAGGGTCGACGTACAGCATCTCCGTACGCCCGAAGTCCCTCTCCTCCGGCGTCGGGTGGATGCAGTTGACGGGGCACACGGCGACACAGGTGGCATCGCTGCAGCAGGTCTGGGTGATGGCGTAGGTCATGGCTCGGGCTCTCGGCTCGGGTCAGATCAGGTCGGCGCGCTTGTAGAAGAACAGGGCCGGCTTCGTCAGCAGACGGGCCGAGGCCAGGAACTCCATCAGCCCCGAACAGCTCGACCGCATCAGGGACTTGTGGTGCTCGTTGGTCTTCGCCTCGGCCCGCGCCCGCGCGGCGTCCAGGCCGGCGTTCGCGTAGACGTCCCGGTTCACCATGCTGGTGACGATGTAGTACGAGGCGATGGCGACGACGAGCGCGTTGAGGTGGCGGCGCACCGGGCCGGCGCCGCGCAGGCGCTTGCGGGTCTCGTCGCGGGCGAACTTCATGTGGCGCGACTCCTCCACCACATGGATGTTGTTGATCGTGCGGACGAACGGCGCGACGCGCTCGTCGCGCATCCAGTCGCGCTGCATCACGTCGAGCACCTCCTCCGCCACGAGGATCGCCGCGTACGCCGCCTCGCCGAAGGCAAGGGTCTTGAAGGCACGGCCCAGTTCGACCACCGGACGGCGCGGCCGGTACGCCGGAGCGCCGAGCTTCGCCGCGCCCCGGGCGAACATGATCGAGTGCCGGCACTCGTCGGCGACCTCGGTCAGGGCCCACTGGAAGCGCGGGTCGGTCGCGTCCTTCGCGTACATGTCCCGCAGCACCATCTGCTGGAGGATCATCTCGAACCAGATGCCGGTGCTGGCGACGGACGCGGCCTCCTGACGGGTCAGCGCCTTGCGCTGAGCCTCCGTCAGTTCGGCCCAGTACGGGGTGGCGTAGAGCGTGCTCCACTCGGGGCTGGCTCCGTGGTGGTCCGTGTCCAGGGGAGTGTCCCAGTCCACCTCGGTGGCGGGGTCGTACGAGAGCTTCGCGGACGAATCGAGCAGGCGCCGGGCGACGTCCTGCTCGGCGGCCCGGTCCTGGTCCTCCGGCCGAACGGTGCTGCTTGCCATGCTGCGGCTCCTTGACTCGAGAGATCGACCCGGCGCCGTCCGGCCCTCATCCCGTGCCGCCCGATGAGACCGCCTGCCGGCGGACGCCGCCCTCGCTTGTTAGACGCGACGTCTAGCAAGCTGTTAGACGGAAGGTATAGCAAGAGGCTCGCGCGAACTACCCCCGCGGCGGAAATGCCCACGTTCTCTCCACGGCGCGGGTGTGCGCGTGGTGTTGGTGTGCCCCGGTGGGCGGCTCTCGTCCAGCCGGCTGTCCGGCCGGGGGAGGGCCGCGCGGTCGTTACGACCCGGTTGGGCCGTGAACGGCATAGATTTGTCGTGCCCAAATCAAGAAAGCGCCGTCTTTCCGTGTTCACATCCTTGTACTGCCAGCGTTACCGCCTCTATTCTCGCCATCCAGAAAGCGCTTTCCATCTCTCTTCGACGAATGGGAACGAACATGAGGCGACCAGTCGCACTGCGACTCTCCGCGGCACTGTCCACGATGGCCCTGGCGGCCGCGACCGGTGCGGTCCTGACGATGCCCGAGGCCTCGGCCGCCGCGGCGGGCGGCGCCACCGGCTTCGCGAGCCAGAACGGCGGGACCACCGGGGGAGCGGGCGGTCAGACCGTACGGGCCACCACCGGGACCCAGATCCACCAGGCCCTGTGCGGCCGGGCCAGCAGCAGCACCCCGATCACCATCGAGGTCGAGGGCACCATCAACCACGCCAACACCGCCAAGGTGTCCGGCGACAGCTGCAACACGGCAGCCGGTGTCATCGAGCTCAAGCAGATCAGCAACGTCACGCTCGTCGGCGTCGGCAGCGGGGCCGTCTTCGACCAACTGGGCATCCACATCCGCCAGTCCAGCAATATCATCATCCAGAACGTGACCGTCAAGAACGTCAAGAAATCCGGCTCGCCCACCTCCAACGGCGGAGACGCCATCGGCATGGAGAGCGACGTCCGCAACGTCTGGGTCGACCACGCCACCCTGGAGGCGTCCGGCGGCGAGGACGACGGGTTCGACGGCCTCTTCGACATGAAGGACAACACCCAGTACGTCACGCTGTCCTACAGCACCCTGCGCAACTCGGGCCGGGGCGGCCTCATCGGCTCCAGCGAGACCCAGCTCGACAACGGCTACGTCACGTTCCACCACAACCTGTACGAGAACGTCGACTCCCGCACACCCCTGCTGCGCGGCGGCATCGCCCACATCTACAACAACTACTACGTGAAGCTGAACAAGTCCGGGATCAACTCCCGGGCCGGCGCCCACGCCAAGGTGGACAACAACTACTTCAAGGACTCCAAGGACGTCCTCGGTACCTTCTACACCGACGCCACCGGGTACTGGCAGGTCAGCGGCAACACCTTCGACAACATCACCTGGTCCTCGCCCGGCGAGGAGAACCACCCGGCCGGCCCGAACCCGCAGTCCAACACCACGGTCAGCATCCCCTACGCGTACACCCTCGACGACTCCTCCTGCGTGCCCGCCATCGTGACCAGCACGGCAGGAGCCAACAAGGGGCTGAAGGTCTCCGACGGCGACTGCTCCACCACCACCCCGACCCCCGACCCGACCGACCCGACGCCGGACCCGACCGATCCCACGCCGGACCCGACCGACCCGACCACGCCCACCGGCACCAACCTCAGCCTCGGCGCGGGCTCGGACGGCTCCAGCAAGGCGAGCGGCACCAGCTACGGCAACGTGCGCGACGGTGACCTCGGCACCTACTGGTCCCCGGCCGGCTCGACCGGCTCCGTCTCCGTCAAGTGGCCCTCCGCCACCAGCGTCTCCGCCGTCACCATCCGCGAGGCCGCGGGCGCCCAGGGTGTGATCGGCTCCTGGCGGCTGCTGAACGCGGACACCGGCGCGGTCCTGAAGACCGGCAGCGGCGCCGGCAGCATTACCATCCCGGCCACCTCCCTGCGCAAGATCACCTTCGAGATCACCGGCGCCAGTGGCACGCCGAGGGTCGCGGAGTTCGAGACGTACGCCGGATAGCCACCGAACCGCAGACAGGCGGCCCGGTCCGGGAGCACCGATCTCCCCGGACCGGGCCGCCGCACACATGAGTCACGCCGGGCGGGCAAACCGCACCGTATGACACGGACACCGCGCCCCGGCACCGACCGGGAAGAACACCGGCACGACGCCGACGGCCCGGCACCGGACGTGGGGCCCGGGGAAGAAGTCGAGGAACGGGCACCCGACCAGCCCAGCGACCTGAGCGGCCGGTCCTGGCTCGCCGTGCTGCGCTCCACCGCGAAGGAGTTCAAGGACGACGAACTCGCCGACCGGGCCGCGGCACTCACGTACTACGGGGTCCTGTCGCTGTTCCCCGCACTACTGGTCCTGGTATCCCTGCTGGGCATCGCGGGGGAGTCCGCCACCCAGCGGGTCCTGGACAACCTGCGCCAACTGGCGCCCGGCTCCGCACGCGACGTCATCACGGACGCCGTGCACCAGCTCCAGGGGAACGCCGGCGTCGGGTCGGTCATGGCGATCGCCGGCCTCGCCGTCGCCGTCTGGTCGGCATCCGGCTACATCGCCGCGTTCATCCGCACCTCGAACGCCGTCTACGACCTGCCCGAGGGCCGGCCGGTGTGGAAGATCCTGCCGCTGCGCCTCGCCCTGACCGTGGCCCTGATGGTCCTCGCCTGTGTCAGCGCGCTCATCGTCGTCTTCTCGGGCGCCCTCGCGCGGCAGGCCGGCGCCGCCCTCGGAATCGGCGACACCACCCTGACCGTGTGGTCGATCGCCAAGTGGCCGGTCCTGGTCCTCCTGGTCATCCTCATGATCGCGCTCCTGTACTGGGCCGCCCCGAACGCCAAGGGCCGCGGGTTCCGGTGGATCACCCCCGGCAGCTTCCTGGCCATGCTCATCTGGCTCACCGCGTCCGCCGGCTTCGCGTTCTACGTCGCGAACTTCGCCTCGTACAGCAAGACCTACGGCACCCTCGCGGGCGTCGTCGTCTTCCTCGTATGGCTGTGGATCACCAACCTCGCGATCCTGCTCGGCCTCGAATTCGACGCCGAGATGGCCCGCCGCCGCGCGATCGCCGGCGGCCTGCCCGAGGACGAGGAGCCGTACGTCGCCCCGCGCGACACCCGCGCCTGGACCGACGAGGACCGCCGCCGGATGGAGGAATGAATCGGGCAGTACCCGGACGATCACGGGGTAGTCGTGCCGGGACCGACACCCGCGCCGCTGCGCCGGACGGATGGGCGCGGCACACGATTCGGACGATCGACGAAGGCTAGGTGACCTCGTATGAGCACGATGGAGCGTCAGGCCCGCGCCACCGATGAGTCGGTGAACGTGCTGGTCTCGCGTGCCTCGCAGCAGATCTCGGAGCTGGTCCGGGAGGAGATGCAACTCGCCCGGGTGGAAATGACCCGGAAGGGCAAGCGGTACGGCAGGGGCGGCGGCCTCTTCGGCGCCGCCGGCCTGCTGGGCTTTCTCACGGCCCAGGCCCTGGTGGTGACGTGCATCGCCGCCCTCGCGTCGGTCCTGCCGGTGTGGGCGGCGGCCCTCGTCGTCACCGCGGTGCTGGCGACCGTGGCCGCCGTCGCGGCCCTGGCGGGGAAGCGGCAGATCACCGAGGCCGGGACGCCCGCACCCGAGCAGACCATCGACAGCGTCAAGGCCGATGTGGCAGAGATCAAGGAAAAGGCACACCGATGAGCGACACACACCGGACGGACAACGAGAACCCCACACCCGAGGACCTGCGCAGGCAGGTCGAGCACACCCGTGACGAACTCGGGATGACCGTCGAGGCGCTGGCCGCCAAGGCGGACGTCAAGGCGCAGGCGAAGGAGAGGACGGCCGCTGTGAAGCAGCAGACCGCGGAGAAGGCCGCCCTGGCCACCGGCCAGGTGCGCGAGAAGGCGGCCCAGGCCGCCCAGAAGCTGAAGGAGCACACGCCCGACCCCGTCCTGGAGAAGACGGCCCAGGCCGCCGCCCAGGTACGCGAGAGCGCGACGAAGGCCGGACAGTACGCGGCGGACAAGGCACCCGAACCGCTGCGCGAGACCGCAGGCCAGGCCGCCACCGCGGCGCGCGCCAACCGCACCCCGCTGCTCGCTGCCGGCGCCCTGATCGCCGCAGTCCTCCTGGTCCGCCGCAGCCGGAGCCACCGCCGGTGAACGCGGCCAAGATCGCCTACAAGCCGGTCGGGCTCGTCCTCGGCGCCGCCGGCGGCATGCTCGCGGGCATGGCGTTCAAGCAGGTGTGGAAGGTCGTCGAGGGCGAGGGCGACGCCCCCGACGCCATGGACGAGGACCGCCGCTGGAAGGAGATCCTGCTGGCCGCGGCCGTCCAGGGCGCCATCTTCGCCGTGGTCAAGGCGGCGATAGAGCGTTCCGGCGCCGTGACCGCCCGCCGCCTGACGGGCAGCTGGCCGGGCTGACGCAGCACAGACGGAGAGGGGCCGGCGCGTGTGACAGGGCGCCGGCCCCTCCGCCGTGCGCGGCGGCTACCGGCTGCCGGCCGCGGCCCTCTCGCCGCTCCCGCTCCGGTCACCGTGCAGGTGGTAGACGTTGAACGCCTTGCGGATCACGGGCTGGGCGACATTGCGTACCGGGATGCCACCGCTGGTCATCCCGTGCTCCGTACCCGCGTGGGCATGGCCGTGAACGGCCAGGTCCGCCCCCGCCGCGTCGATCGCCTCCGCCAGCAGGTAGCTCCCGAGGAACGGGTAGATCTCCAGGGGTTCCCCCGCGAGCGTGTCCGGGACCGGCGCGAAGTGCGTCAGGGCGATGCGCTCCTCGCAGCCCTGCCCGGCCAGCTCCTCCAGCGAGGTCCGCAGCCCGTCGGCGCACCGCCGGGTGTACCGGATGAACTCCTTCATCAGCGGCTCGCCGAACTCCCCGCCGCTGCGCCCGGCGAACCCGCCGCCGAACCCCTTGGTGCCGGCCACCCCCACCCGGTGCCCGCCCGTCTCCACGACGGTGCCCTCGCCCTCCAGCACCCGCACGCCCGCCTCGCGCAGGACGGCGGTGACCTCGTCGGGCCGTTCGTCGTGGTGGTCGTGGTTGCCGAGCACGGCGACGACCGGGACCGGCAGACCGGCGACCTCCCGGGCGACCACGCGGGCCTCCTCCGGTGTGCCGTGGCGGGTGAGGTCCCCGGCCAGGAGCAGCAGGTCCGCGCAGTCGCCGAGGGTCTCGAAGGCGGGCCTGAGCACCCCCTGGCTGTCCGGTCCCATATGGATGTCCCCGACGGCGGCGACGCGGATCATATGACCTCCTCCGGGTGGTCCGGGGCCGCGCACTCGGCCACGACGACGTCGAAGTGGACCGTCAGCCCGGCCAGCTCCTCGTTCACGGTGTCCATCAGCGCCGCGCGGGAGTGCACGGTGGGCACGGCCCCGATGACCGTGACGGACGATCCCCGGTTCTCGATACGGATGCCGAGGTCGCCCGTCTCCTCGGCGGCGAGCCGTTCCTTGAGATGGGCGATGCGGTACTCGACATCGGGCGGGGCGTTCATCGTTCTCCTCCTTGCGCGGGGGCTCCTCGATCGGGGTTCTCTTCCGGGGCGACGACTCCGAGGCGTTCCAGCAGGTAGAGGAAGGCGTCCGGCATCGGCTCGTCCCCGTACTCGCGGCGCAGGGCCGGCCAGTCGACCTTCTCGCGCAGCTGTCGGGCGATCGGCAGCACGGCGCCGAAGTCGCAGTGGTGCGCGGAGAAGGCGGCCAGCAGCGACCGCATCAGATCGGTCGGCGCGAGCACCGGCATGTGGACGGAGTCCACGGAGAGGTCCACGGCCCGGCCCAGCAGCTCCGGGCCGACCGGCCGGTTGGCCAGTTCGTGGATGAGGTCGATGTCCTGGCCCAGGCACTTGGCCTTCAGCAGCCAGTCCTCGGGCGGCGCGAACACCGGCAACCCGGCCTCCGCGAGCGTCGCCGCCACCGCCTCCGCCTCCTCGGGCAGCACACAGAAGTCCGCGTCGTGCTGGAGGTTCCCGGTCCCGCCGTGCGCGTAGACGGCGACGCTCCCGGCCAGCGCGAAGGCGTGCCCGCCGCGCTTGAGGAGGACGGCGACCTGCTTGGTCGCCTCCAGGATCGCCTGGTTCAGGTCGGGCGGCAGCTCCTGCGCGGGGACCTCGTGGTGCGGCGACCCGCCGACGGGCCCGTCCGGCGGACCGGTCGGGCGCAACCTGCGCACCGGCTCGCCGTCGGGGGTGGGGTCCTTCGCGTTCCGCGTCACCTGCTGCTCCGTTCCCGGACGCCGGCTGCTGCACTGATCGTGCGGGCCGGCCGTCTCCGACGTTCCTGCCCAGGCAGGAACCGGTACCCGGTCCGCCGCTTTCGACACGGGCCGCGCGCCTCGCGTCCCGCGCGACGTCTCCGTTCTACCGCAGGGGCCGGGGCGCCACCTCCTCGCCGGGGGCGGGCGGGGGCAGGCCGTGGGCCTGCGTACCCGCCGGTCATCAGGGAACGTGGATCACATGACTCCTTCGCAGACCCCGAACCCCGACCCGGAACCCCGCGAGACCCCGGGACTGGAACCCGGCGGCGGGGTACCGCCCGGTGAGACCCCGCCCGCCGAGAGCGGCTTGTCGGGGACGGGCCCCCGGGACACCACGTACAACCCGCCGAAGGGCTGGGCGAAGGCGCCGATGGCGCTGATCATCGGCGTGACGGTCCTCATCGCGGCGTTCTTCCTGGTCTACGCGATCATCCTGCTGCTCTGACGCGGAAAGGGACGACCCGAACGGCCCAGCCTCTCGGGGCGCACGCACGGATGGCTCACCCTGCCCTGCGTGCAAACCTCGCATAACTTGATGAAGTGGAGCATAGATACACGTTTCGAAGGAGTCGACGCACGTGACGGACGTATCGAGCAGGGGCCCCGCCGCCGGTGACGAGCGCGAGACGCTCACCAACCGGCAGGGCCATCCCGTGTACGACAACCAGAACCAGCGCACCGTGGGCGCCCGCGGCCCGGCGACCCTGGAGAACTACCAGTTCCTGGAGAAGATCAGCCACTTCGACCGCGAGCGCATCCCCGAGCGCGTCGTGCACGCCCGGGGTGTGACCGCGTACGGCTACTTCGAGGCGTACGGCGCCTTCGGCGACGAGCCCATCGCCCGCTTCACCCGGGCCAAGCTCTTCCAGGAGCGCGGCAAGCGTACGGATGTGGCGGTGCGGTTCTCGACCGTCATCGGCGGCCGGGACTCCTCCGAGGCGGCCCGCGACCCGCGCGGCTTCGCGGTGAAGTTCTACACCGAGGACGGCAACTGGGACCTCGTCGGCAACAACCTGGGGATCTTCTTCATCAGGGACGCGATCAAGTTTCCCGACGTCATCCACGCGCTCAAGCCGGACCCCGTCACGTTCGAGCAGCAGCCGAAGCGCATCTTCGACTTCATGTCGCAGACGCCCGAGTCCATGCACATGCTCGTCAACCTGTTCAGCCCGCGCGGCATCCCGGCGGACTACCGCCACATGCAGGGCTTCGGCGTCAACACCTACAAGTGGGTCAACGAGGCGGGCGAGTCCTTCCTGGTGAAGTACCACTGGATGCCCAGGGCGGGCGTACGCAGCATGACCGAGGAGGACGCCGCCAACGTCCAGGCGGCCGGCCTCGGCCACGCCACCAAGGACCTGTACGAGGCGGTGGCGCGGGGCGACCACCCGGAGTGGGAGCTGGTCGTCCAGCTGATGGACGACCACGAGCACGCCGAGCTCGACTTCGACCCGCTCGACGACACCAAGACCTGGCCGGAGCAGGACTTCCCGCCCAGGCGGGTCGGCCGGATGGTGCTCGACCGGATGCCCGAGAACTACTTCGCGGAGAACGACCAGATCTCCTTCGGCACCGGTGTGCTGGTCGACGGGCTCGACTTCTCCGACGACAAGATGCTGGTGGGCCGCACCTTCTCGTACAGCGACACCCAGCGCTACCGGGTCGGGCCCAACTACCTGCAACTGCCCGTCAACCAGGCCAAGAACGCCACCGTACGCACCAACCAGCGCGACGGCCTGATGACGTACCACGTCGACGGCGGCGGCGGTAACCCGATCGTCAACTACGAGCCGTCCATCACCGGCGGCCTGCGCGAGGCGGAGTACCCCACGCACGACGAGGTCGGCCCCGAACTGCGCGGCAGGCTCATGCGCAAGCGCATCCCCCGGACCAACGACTACCTCCAGGCCGGGCAGCGCTACCAGCTCATGGAGCAGTGGGAACGCGACGACCTGGTGCACAACCTCGTCAACCTGCTCTCGCAGTGCGACCGGCCGGTCCAGGAGCGGATGGTCTGGCACTTCCTCCTGGTGGAGAACGAACTGGGCCTCAAGATCGGCGAAGGGCTCGGCATCGGCCCCCAGGACGTCAAGGGCCTGGAGCCCCTGGCCGGTCAGAACCTGACCAACGAGGACCGGCAGCGGCTCTCCCGCCTCGGCGACAACCCGCCGCGCGACGTCACCGGACTGACGATGACCCACTGCGTCCCGGACGAACGGCACGTCGTCACCCGCTGACGCGCGTCCGGCCCTTCCGCGCATCCACCGCGGGAGGGCCGGACCCGGTGCTGTCAGCGCTTCAGCGTCAGCAGGCCGGGACGGTAGGGCAGGAGGCCGTAGTCACCGCCGGACGAGGGGCTGCGGCCCTGGTAGAGCAACTGCAGGTTGCAGGGGTCGACGGTCATGGTCTGGTCGGGGCCGGTGCGGATCAGCTCGCCGTGACTGATGTCGTTGGTCCAGGTGGCGCCGCTGTTGGCCTTTCCGGCGAAGGGGTTGCTCTCGGACGCGGCCTGGGGTGTCCACGTCCCGTTCAGGCCGGTGGCCGTGAACGAGCGGAAGTAGCGGCCCTGTGAGCCGATCGCCTCGACGATCATGAGGTACCGGTTCTGGCCCTGGAGCTTGTACACCTGCGGTGCTTCGAACAGGTTGTTCGTCGTGTCGCTCATGACCACGGTCGAGGACGTCCCGAAGCTGCCCGGGAAGTTCCCGATCGGCATACTGGCCCGGTAGATCTTGCCGTTGTCACCGGCGAAGAACAGGTACATGTTCGTCCCGTCCCCGATGAGCGTCTGGTCGATGGGGCCCGTTCCGGAGCCGCTGATGCTTCCGGAGAAGAGCGTCTGCGGGGCCGACCAGCCGTTCGGGTCGGTGGGGTCGTCCGACGTCCGGTAGGAGAAGGCGGTCGCCCCCCACTGGTAGGTGAGAACCCAGATGTTCTTCGGTGCGAAGTAGAACAGCGTGGGGGCGACGGTCGCGGACGACATCGTGTTCTGACTGGCCGATGCCATCTCCGACCAGTTGCTGAACAGGCCGAAGTTCATGGAACCCCAGCTCGTCCCGTTGTCATGAGTCGTCGCGTAGACGAGCTGCTTGCCGTTGTACGGCACGACCGTGAAGTCCTTGAGCGAGGCCCACCCCGACCGGGGCTGCGCCAGCGCGCCCGTGGAGCTCCAGCGGTACGCGGACGGGAGCTCACACGTACCGGTGCCGGGGTTTTCGTCGCCGACCTTCACCAGCTTCCACTGCTGGTTGGCGCCGCCCCAGTCGTCGTACTGGACGATGTTCCCGCCGTCGGCGGTGGAAGCGCCCTGCACTTCGAGGGCCTTGTTGCTGTGGCGCGAGATGAGCCTCACGTAGCCGTCCGAGCTGTCGGCCAGGCGCCACTGCTGGTTGGTGGCGTTCAGGTCGGTCCACTGGACGATCGAGCCGCCGTTCGCAGCGGACCAGTTGTAGACGTCCAGAACCTTGCCCGAGAGGCGGGACCTGACGCGGTAGTAGCCGTCCCCGGAATCGACGAACTGCCACTGCTGCTGGGCCTGATCGTTCCGGGACCACTGGGTGATACGGGCGCCGTCACCCGTCGCCATGTTGTAGACGTCCAGGGCCTTGCCACTGTTGCGGTTGACCAGCACGTACGAGGCGTTGCCATCGACCGTCGCTGCTTCGGCGGGCTGGGCGCCGAGGAAGCCGGCGACGAGCAACAAGGGGGCCAGGAGGGCGAGTAGGCGTCCTGGATGGAAGGGGAACGCGTGGCGAAACCGCATGCGGGGACCTCCTGCGAGCGGGGCACTGGGGGACAGGCGCATCACCGAAACATTTCGAGAACGGCTCGGCGTGTGGTGCCATAAGTTAGAAATGTTAGCGCTCACAGTCAAGGCATTCGACGGATCCTCTTGCGGAGAACGCCTACTACAGCGTTTCGAAATGTTTCGATCAACTGACAGAAACATTCTTGGTTGGAAGTATTGACGATCCACGGTCAAAGCCTCGATCATCCGTGTCTGGGCGGGCCACGCGGTCCGCCGCGCTTCGTTCCTTCCGCGATGTCCTACCGAGGAGGCACAGATATGGGCTCCTACGCCCTTTCGAGATCCGCTCTCAGCCGTCCGCTCCGCGCTCTTCTGCCGGCGCTGCTCGTCGGCGCCCTGGGGGTGTCGGCCGCACTGGTCGCACCGTCGAACGCCCACGCCGCCGAGAACACGCTCGGCGCCGCGGCAGCGCAGAGCGGCCGCTACTTCGGCACCGCCATCGCCTCGGGCAAGCTCGGCGACTCGGCGTACACGTCGATCGCGAGCCGTGAGTTCAACATGGTGACGGCCGAGAACGAGATGAAGATCGACGCGACCGAGCCGCAGCGGGGCCAGTTCAACTTCAGCAGCGCCGACCGCGTCTACAACTGGGCGGTACAGAACGGCAAGCAGGTGCGCGGTCACACCCTTGCCTGGTATTCCCAGCAGCCCGGCTGGATGCAGAGCCTGAGCGGCAGTTCGCTGCGCCAGGCGATGATCGACCACATCAACGGCGTGATGGCCCACTACAAGGGCAAGATCGTTCAGTGGGACGTTGTGAACGAGGCCTTCGCCGACGGCAACTCGGGCGGCCGCCGCGACTCGAATCTGCAGCGCACGGGCAACGACTGGATCGAGGTCGCCTTCCGCACCGCGCGCAGTGCCGACCCGTCCGCCAAGCTCTGCTACAACGACTACAACATCGAGAACTGGAACTGGGCCAAAACGCAGGGCGTGTACAACATGGTCCGCGACTTCAAGTCGCGCGGCGTGCCGATCGACTGCGTCGGCTTCCAGTCGCACTTCAACAGCGGCAGCCCCTACGACAGCAACTTCCGCACGACCCTGCAGAAGTTCGCGGACCTCGGCGTGGATGTGGCCATCACCGAGCTCGACATCCAGGGGGCCTCGGCCTCGACCTACGCCAGCGTGACCAACGACTGCCTGGCCGTCTCGCGCTGCCTCGGCATCACCGTCTGGGGCGTCCGCGACAGCGATTCCTGGCGATCGGGGGACACGCCGCTGCTGTTCAACAACGACGGCAGCAAGAAGGCCGCGTACACCTCCGTCCTGAACGCCCTCAACAGCGGCTCGTCCACCGATCCCGGTGACGGTGACGGTGACGGTGACGGCGGCGAAGAGGGCGGACAGAGCGGACAGCTCAAGGGTGTCGCCTCCGGCCGCTGCGTGGACGTGCCCAACTCCAGTACGTCGGACGGCACCGCGGTCCAGCTGTACGACTGCCACAACGCCACCAACCAGAAGTGGGAACAGACCGCCGCCGGTGAGCTGCGGGTCTACGGCAACAAGTGCCTGGACGCCGCGGGCAGCGGCAACGGCGCCAAGATCCAGATCTACAGCTGCTGGGGCGGCGACAACCAGAAGTGGCGCCTCAACTCCGACGGGACCATCGTCGGCGTCCAGTCCGGACTGTGTCTCGACGCCGTCGGCACCGGTACCGCCAACGGCACCCAGATCCAGCTCTACTCCTGCTCCAACGGCAGCAACCAGCGGTGGACCCGCACCTGAGGAACTGCCCGTGAGGCGGGGCCGGAACCGATGGCGGACTCGGTTCCGGCCCTTTCGGCTGCCGTGGGGACGCGAATCGACGGACACGTACGGAAACGGCGTTGCCTCCCGTGGAGCGGGCATGGATGCTGGCTGGCCGGAGGCGGTGAAGATGGTCGACGTCGTATTGAAGCTGTCGGTGCGCGATCTCGTGCCCGCGGATCTGGCGCACTGCGGGTGGTCGGGGTCCGAACAGCACCTGGTCGGCGTCGCGAAGCAGCTGGAGCGCGTGCGGCTCGGAGAGGTGGACTACCTCGCGGTCTGTTCCGCCGCTGACATGCCCTTGGCGAAGGGCGGGGTCGACTACCGGGTCAAGGAGGGGGCCGGTACGTTGTGGCAGTTGGCTGTCCATCCCGCACTGCAGTCGTGCGGGGTCGGCACGCTGCTGGTGGAGGCGGCGGAGCAGCGCATCAGGCGTCGCGGTCTGCGGCAGGCCGAGCTCGGAGTGGAGGAGAACAACCCACGGGCCCGAGCGCTCTACGAACGACTCGGCTACGTCGCATTCGACCGCCAGCCGGACTCGTGGGACGAGAAGGCCCCGGATGGTTCGCTGTACCGCTACGAAACGATGTGCACGCTGATGCGCAAGGATCTCTCGTAGACGGGGCTTCCAGAACGCCGAGGGGCCCACTCCCTCATCCGCGGGAAGGCCGTCACCTCCCGGTGGGCCGACCGCGGCCACGGCAGCATTGACCCCGGTTCCCCCGGAACGGGTGAACGGCCCGGGCGCGGAGGGTCACGCCTGCCGGACGGCCGTCCAGTGCCTCACCGGCGCGGCCGCCTCCTGACCACAGTGTGAGCGCTCTCAGCTGGTTGAAACGCTCCCGTCTTCCCTTGTCGCAGGGTGAGAGCGGACGCTCGGACCGCCCTACTCGGGTTGCCCGGTAAGGGTTCTGCCCACAAGGCCCCGTCGTGTCGATCGTCCCACCGGACGCGGCGAGCGATCTCGCGCGCACTCTTGACCGTACCTATGTGAGCGCTAACGCTCTTGGGGCCAGCAGGACGCCGCGCCGACCCCGCAGAACCCCAGGAGCAGCCCATGCCCGCACCGCGTCTTCTGTCCCGCACCTCCGCCGCCGTCGCGGCCGCCGTCCTCGCGGCGTTGGCCCTTCCCTCGACCGCACGGGCCGCCGTGCCCGCCTCGCCGGCGGCCGTGTACGTCAACACGATCGCCGAGCAGCGCGCCGACGCCCAGATCTACAAGCACTCGGACGGTTACTACTACTTCACCGCCACCGTGCCCGAGTACAACCGGATCGTGCTGCGCCGGGCCCTCACCATCCAGGGCCTGGCCACGGCCCCCGAGACGACCATCTGGACCCGGCACGCCACCGGCACGATGGCCGATCACGTCTGGGCCCCGGAGATCCACTTCATCGACGGCAAGTGGTACGTCTACTTCGCCGCCGGCAGCTCCACCGACCCGTGGGTGATCCGGATGTACGTCCTGGAGGGCACCGGCGCCAACCCGTTGACCGCCGCCTGGACCGAGAAGGGGCAGATCAGGACCCAGTGGGAAAGCTTCTCCCTGGACGCCACCACCTTTGTCGTGAAGGGGGTGCGCTACTTGGCGTGAGCCCAGCGCGATCCGTCCGTCGACAACAACACCGACCTGTACATGGCGAAGATGTCCAACCCGTGGGCGATCACCGGGACCCCCGTCCGGCTGTCACGGCCCACCTACGGCTGGGAAACGGCCGGGTACAAGGTCAACGAGGGCCCGTTCGCCCTCCAGCACAACGGCCGCACCTTCATCACCTACTCGGCGAGCCACTGCAACGGCCCGAACTACAGGCTCGGAATGCTCACGTACGTCGGGGGAGACCCACTGGCGGCCTCCTCCTGGACCAAGTCCGCCCATCCCGTCTTCCAGCGCGACGACGCGGCCGGCGTGTTCGGACCGGGACACAACTCCTTCTTCAGCTCACCGGACGGCACCGAGACATGGATCGCCTACCATGCCAACTCCTCGGCATCGGACGGTTGCGGCACGACCCGTACCACCCGGGTGCAGAAGATCTCGTGGCACGCGGACGGAACGCCGGACCTGGGCACACCGGTCTCCACCTCCACCGTCCTGCCCGCTCCGTCGGGTGAGACCGGAACCCCCGTCGGAACCGCAACAGGAACAGCGGCCTGTGCCTCGACGACTTCGACTGGATCACCGAGCCGGGCGCCGGGGTACGGCAGTGGACCTGCAGCGACGCGGCCGTCCAGGACTCAAAAGTACCGGCTCTCCCGCAAGCCGGAGACCTGGCGCTACGAATGGGACGTCGAGGACCGCATCGTCGGTGTCGTCACGCCCGACAGCACCCGCTGGCGCTACACCTACGACCCACTGGGGCGCAGGACCAGCAAGACGCGCTTGGCCGACGATTCGGACACCGTCGTCGAGCGGACCCTGTTCACCTGGGACGGTGCGACGCTGTGCGAGCAGCTCACCGACTCGCCGGACCTGCCGGGCCCGGTGGCGCTCACCTGGGACCACCAAGGCATGCATCCCCTCACGCAGACCGAGCGTATCCTCGGCGGCGACAGCCCGCAGGAAACGGTCGACAGCCGGTTCTTCGCCATCGTCACCGACCTCATCGGCACACCGAGTGAACTCGTCGATGAGCAGGGCGACATCGCCTGGCAGGCCAGGTCCACGGTATGGGGCACGACGTCGTGGGCGCGCGGTTCGAGCACGTACACCCCGCTGCGCTTCCCGGGCCAGTACTTCGACCCGGAGACTGGGCTGCACTACAACCACTTCCGCCACTACGACCCGGAGACCGCGCGCTATGTGTCCCCGGATCCGCTCGGTCTGGCCGCGGCCCCCAACTCCGTGGCGTACGTCCACAATCCGCATCTGTGGGTGGATCCGTTCGGCCTGACGCCGTGCAAGGACGCCGCCAAGAACGCGAAAGACAAACAGACGACGCCCCTCGGCAAGGAGATCCCGACCCGGGAAGAGGGCTCTGTCGGCAGCACGGCCGACCACAAGTACAAGCGGACCTTCTTCAACGAACACCCGGAACTCAAGGGGAAGGTCGTCGTCCACCACGCCATCGAGCAGCAGGTCCTCAAACGCTACCCGGGCCTTTTCTCTGCCGACGAGATTCACTCTCTTGAAAACCTGCGCGGAATTCCCAAGGGAGACATCAACAGCAAGGTCCACCTCAGTGATATCCGTGTGTCCTGGAACGAGTTTTATCGCACGCACTCGAATCCCACCAGGCAAGATGTGCTCGATCATGTCACCCACGTGGATGATAAGCTCGGCAACTGGTTCAGCCCGCGCATCAGATAGACACCAGATCGGCGGAACGAGGAAATAATGTGGCGAGAAATCGCATCGGAGTTCCCGGGCGTCGGCCTCACGGACCCGGCCGACGAGATGTCCCTGGCTGCCGTCGAGCGGCAGTTGGGGCAGGCCGTACCGCAGTCCCTGCGCGAGCTCCTCCTCGAAACCGACGGGATCACTGACGACTACGGAACAGATATCGTCTGGAGTTCCGAGAAGATCCTCTCCGAGAACGAGGGTTTCCGACAGAACACGCGATTCCGGGAGCTCTACCAGTCCTTTGACGCACTCATGTTCTTCGGGGACAACGGCGGCGGCGATCAGTTCGCATTCGTCCGCGATCCGGCACGCGATGGGGACGTCTTCGTGTGGGACCACGAAACCGACAGCCGCACATGGGTGTCGGCTTCCCTCGAGAACTATCTCCGCAGCGCGCTCGGTAGCGATGGCGAGGACTGGTATCGCGATTGACCGCGACGCCTCCACACCGGTCCGAATCGGAACTGAACCGTTCCGGGTTGGATTGAGACTTCAGCTTGTGGTTGTGACCTGGGGTTTCGTGGTTGTGCGGTAGTGGTTGATCTCGTATTCGACTGGTGGAATGTGCTCTATTTCACCGTGGAGTCGGCGGTGGCAGTAGGTGGTGCGCAGTCCGGATCCCCGGTGACCGCCCTCGCGCCTGAGCTCGGCCCAGACCGCCAGAGTGACGGTGATCACGGACACTCTTCGAAGGCTGCTGCGTAGGCTTGTGCAGTCGTCGCGGTGAAGTCCAGGAGGGTCGGCGAAGCTTTCCCGCAACGCCTGACGATGCGTCAGGAAAGTCGGCAATTGGTCAGCATCAGTCCTCAAAAACCCTGCTAAAGCTGACTGAACATGCGACTCGTTGTAAGGTAGGGGAACCGCACTTGACCTGCAAAAATGCAGGCAGGGAGCCTATGTTCAGGAGTGTCTCGATGATGCGAACAATATTCAAGTCCAAGATTCACCGTGCCACCGTCACCCAGGCCGACCTGCATTACGTGGGTTCCGTCACCGTCGACGCCGAGCTCATGGAGGCCGCGGATCTGCTGCCCGGTGAGCTGGTGCACATCGTGGACATCGACAACGGGGCCCGGCTGGAGACGTACGTCATCGAGGGCGAGCGCGGTTCCGGGGTGATCGGGATCAACGGCGCCGCCGCCCACCTCGTACACCCGGGTGACCTGGTCATCCTCATCAGCTATGCCCAGGTCGAGGATGCCGAGGCGCGGGCCCTCGTCCCGCGTATCGTGCACGTCGACGCGGACAACCGCATCGTCGCACTCGGTGCCGACGCCTCCGCGCCCGTGCCGGGCAGTGACACCGAGCGCAGCCCGCACGCGGTGCCCGCGGCGCGCTGAGGCGGCTCGTCCAGCTAGGGAGCAATCCGCCATGGCAGAGCAGACCGGGCCCGAGATCCGTGACGACCGGGCGGCGGGCAGGCTGTCCGCGTACGAGGGCGGCGAGGCCGTCGGAGTCGTCGCGTACTTCGTGATGGACGGTGAGCCCGCCGGGCTCGTCGCCGTCCACACCGTCGTCGAGCCCGGACACGAGGGCAAGGGCATCGCGGGCGCCCTGGTCAGGGAGTTCTACGCCATGGCGGGGCGCGAGGGCGTGCCCGTCGTGCCGTTGTGCCCGTACGCCGCCAAGTGGGCCTCGCGCCATCCCGATGAGGCCCCCGAGGCGCCGGACGAGCTGGTGGAGCGCGCGAAGACGCAGCTCGCCTCGCACCCCGAGCTGTACTGAACCGGAAGGACGGGCCCTCCGTGACGCTCGCGCTGCTCCACACCTCGCCGGTGCATGTCCCGGTCTTCGACGCCCTGCGCGACGCCGACCACCCGGGCACCGTCCTGCGTCATGTCGTTCGCGAGGAACTGCTGGCCGGGGCCGCCGCCCTGGGGCCCGACGCGGTGGCGGACGAGGTGGAGGCGCTGGTGGCGGAACTGGCCGCCGAGGGGGCGGGCGCCGTGCTCTGCACCTGCTCGACGATCGGCGCCGTGGCCGAGTCCGCCGGGGTCGCGGTCGGCATCCCGGTCCTGCGCGTCGACCGGCCCATGGCGGCGGCGGCCGTCCGGGCCGGACGGGTCACCGTCCTCGCCACGCTCGCCTCCACCCTGGCGCCGACCCGCGCACTGCTCACCGAGGAGGCGGCCGCGGCCGGCCTGCCCGGGGCCGACGTGCGCACCGTGCTGGTGGAGGGCGCCTGGGACCGCTTCGTCGCCGGTGACCAGGACGGCAGCCTCGACCTCGTCGCCGCCGCGGCCGACGCGGTGAGCGACGCGGACGTCATCGTGCTGGCCCAGGGCTCCATGGCGGGCGCGGCCGGCCGTACGACCGCCGGGGTCCCGGTGCTGTCCAGCCCACGGCCGGGGCTGGCCGCCGCGGTGGCGGCCGCGGAGGGCTGAGCCGGCCGGGCCGGTCCGTGGGCCGTACGCAGCACTCTTCCGCATCCGCACGTATGGGCTCGCCGGGCGCGGGCAGCCGCTCCGGGAGACGGTGGAAAGAGAGAGCCACCCCCGAACGTTCGGAGGCCCGAGATGACTCATCCGTTCCCCGACCCCGTTCCGCCGGCGCCCACCCCGGGGCCGCTGCCGGAGCCGACGCCGCCCGCGCCGACCCCGCCCGCACCCACGCCCCCGGCGCCGACGCCCGCGCCGCCCGGGCCCGCGCCCGACCCGATTCCGCAGCCGCCGTCCCCGGACCCCGACCCGGTGCCCCCTCCGGAGCCCGAGCCGTCGCCGGTCGGCTGACCGGGGCGGCCGGTCAGCCGGCGGCCGGCATCGCGTTGGCCCGCGCGGTCACCTCGGTCAGCACCCGGCCCGCCGCGGCCAGGTCCTCGGCCGGCAGGTCCCCGTACAGCACGGCCGCGATGCCGGCGACACCTGCCTTGTAGGACTGGACCAGCGCGTCGCCCGCAGGGCTGAGCGCCAGCAGGCCCCCGGGCCGCTCCTCCAGCAGCCCGGCGGACGTCAGAGCCCCGACGGTGGCTTCCGCCGCCGTGAGGCCGAGCTTCACCGCGCCGGTCAGGCGCTCGATCAGCGGGCCGCGCCCGATGGTGCCGCCCGCGGCCTCGGCGGCGTTGAGGGCCAGGGCCTGGTTGAAGGTGGTGCCCTGGGGCAGAAGCCGTTCGGCGACGGCGCGGGTGGCGTAGTGGGCCATTCCGATGACCTGGCCGTTGACAGCGGGTGCGGTAGCCATGATTACTCCTCGCGGGAAGCGGTGACTGGGGGAACGGGCACGTCGAGCAGGGCCGTCAGTGCCTCGGTGAACGCCTCGGTACCGGCGCCGCCGATGCCGCCCAGGGGTGCGAGCAGCCCGTCGACAAGCTCCCGGACCACCTCGACCGCGCGGCCGGTCGCCGCGCGGCCCCGCTCGGTCAGGGACAGCAGGACCGCCCTGCTGTCGGCCGGGTCGGTGGTCCGCTCGACGAGCCCCGCAGCCTCCAGGGCGCGGGCCAGTTTCGAGACGTAGAGCGCTTCGAGTCCGGTGTGGTCCGCCAGCACCCGCTGACTCGGACGCGCCCCCGCGTGTTCCATGCCCTGCAGGGAAGCGACCAGCGAATACTGCGCGTGCGTCAGGCCGAGCGGGGCCAGGGCCCGGTCGAGGGCCACCCGCCATTTCATGGACAGGCGCCAGACCAGGAAACCCGGGGTCGCGCCCTCGATCGCGTTGCTCATGCCAGGTACCGTACATGGCAACTATGTCCATGGCTACTAAATTCTGTGAGGACTGCGAAAGCCTGGAGCCCGCTGCCTCAGTCCCGCAGATCCAGCAGTGCGTCGGCGTGCGCGAGGCCGCTCTCGGCGGAGACCGAGTCCAGCGACTGGGCGTCGCGCACCGGCGCGAACCGCACCACCGGCTCCTCGTGCCCGTTCGCACCGGCGACGTCGAAGCCGTACACCGCCGGGCGCGGCAGGCTGTTGTACGACCACGGTGTCGAGAAGTAGTACGCCCCCGTGTCGTACAGCACCACGTAGTCGCCCGCCCGCAGCTCGGGCAGTTCCCGGGCGTGCGCGACGACGTCACCGGCGAAGCAGCACGGCCCCGCGACGTCCTGGACCACCGGCCGCCCGTCCTTCGGCCGCCCCTCCGCGTCGAAGGCGCCGACCCGCAGCGGCCAGGCATCCGGCATGAAGACGGTACGGGTGGCGGTCTGGGCACCCGCGTGGGTCAGCGCGATACGGCGGCCGCCCGCGTCCTTCGTGTACTCGACCAGCGCGCCGATGAAGCCGTTCTTCGCCAGCAGGGAGCGGCCGAATTCGGTGACCAGCTCGTACCGGCCGTCGAAGAGTCCGGGCACGGCGGCCCGGAGTGCCTCGGCGTACGCGGCGAAGGTGGGGCGTACCTCGTCGTCGGCGAAGTTGACCGGGAGACCGCCGCCGATGTCGAGCCCGGTGACCTGCCGGCGGCCCAGCGTCTCGTTGATCTCCTCGGCCAGCCGGTACGTCTCGGCGATCCCGGCCGCGATCAGCTCCAACGAGCAGCCCTGCGAGCCGACATGGGCGTGCAGCCGGGTCAGCCAGGGGTGCGCGGCGAAGGTCTGCACGACCTGCTCGCGCGCGCCGGGGTCGCGCAGCGCCACGCCGAACTTCGACGTGGCCGTGGCCGTACTCATCGCGCCGATGGACCCGCCGCCGACCTGCGGGTTGACCCGGAGCCCGATGGCGGACACCGCGTCCGCCGGGCGCAGCGAGGCGATCCGGCCCACCTCGTCGAGGTTGTCGGCGTTGATCGCCACGCCCACGGCCAGGGCGCGGCGGATCTCGTCCCGCGTCTTGGCGGGGGAGTCGAGGACGATCATCGACGGCGCGAACCCGGCGTCCAGCGCGAGCCGCAGCTCACCGGGGCTCGCGACCTCGCAGCCCATGCCGCACCGGGCGAGCAGCCGCAGTACGGGGACGAGCGAGGACGCCTTCGCGGCGAACGTGTGCAGCACGGCGGGAACCCCGGGAAACGCCTCGTGCAGGGCGGCGACCGACGCGCGTACGCCGTCCGTGTCGATGAAGCCGGCGACCGGGCTGGACTCACCCAGCAGACCGGCGGCCACGGCGTGGCGGACCACCGCCGCGACACGCGCGGACGGCGCCGAGGGAGAGGGGGACAGGGCGGAGGACGGCGAAGAAAGGCTCATGGAGCCAGAGTCGGCGATGAGTGCCCCCAGGTCTCTGTCCGGGCGGCCAAGAACGGTGCGCTTCCCTGTCCGGGCGGCCAAGAACGGTGCGCTTCCCTGTCCGGGCGGCCAAGAACGGTGCGCTTCCCTGTCCGGGCGGCCAACTGGCGGTCAGGGACCACAGCCGCACGGACAGACCGCAACCTACCCGCTGAGCCGCACCGCGAGCGTGACCAGCAGCCTGGTGTCGGGGTCGTCCAGGTCCACCCCGAACCGCTCCCGGGCGCGCCGCAGCCGGTAGCGCAGCGTGTTGGGGTGGACGACCAGCCGGCCCGCCGCCCGCGCGACATCGCCCGAGGCGTCCAGGTAGGCCGCCAGGGACCGGACCAGCTCGCCGCCCGCCGCCAGATCGACCCGGACGAGCTCGTGCACCGGCCCGTTCCCCGCCTCCCAGACCGGCCGGGCCGCGTCCAGGACCCGGGCGACGTCCAGCGAGGGGCCGACGCCCGCCGCGTCCGCCGACCGCTGCGCGCCGCCCGCCTCCGCCCGCTCGCGCAGCACCCGCACGATGAGCAGGGCCTCGTCGTACGAGCCCCGCACCCCCTGCGCCCCCGCGACCACCGGACCGGCCCCCGCCAGCACCCCGGCGCCCGCGCCCTGGCCCGCCAGCTCGCGGGCCAGCGCCGCAGCGCCGCGCTCCGCGCCGGATTCCACGGGCAGCAGCACCAGCAGCCGGTCCCCGTCGCGCAGCACCCGCGTGGAGGGGCGGTACGTCGCCGCCTGGAGCGCCGGTACGTCGAGGGCACGGCCGCCCGGGGCGGATGCGGCGGTCGAAGGCTCGGCGACCACCACCGCGCAGGCCGCGTCCGGGGAAAGGCCGAGCGACCAGGCGTGCGTGCGGGCGTCCCCCTCCCCGTACAGCAGTCCGCGCAGCGCGACCTCGCTGCGGCGGGCGGCGCCGCTCTCGCGCAGCCGGTGCCGGACCAGGAGGGGAGCGGCGACCTCGGCGGCCCTGCGCAGGGCGTCCGGCGCGTCCGGGCGCAGGGGGCGTCCGTCTCCGGCCACCCAGATCGAGCCGAGGACCTCCGGGCCGCCGCGGACCGCGATGATCAGGCGCTCGGGTCCCTCGGCGTCGGCCGCGCGGTGGATCACGTCCCGGGACGTCCACAGCGCCCGGAGCAGCCCGCTGCGCCGCAGCTCGGCGACCCGCCACTCCGGCACCCGGCCGCCCAGGATGGTGGACCGGCGCAGCACATCGGCGTCGGGGCCGGTCGCGGAGTGGGCCAGGACCCGCAGGCGCGTGTCCTCGATGGTGATCGAACCGCCGGTGTACTCGGCGACGGCCGCCGCGAGCGCGCTCAGGCTCTCCGGGCCCCCGGCCGCCATCCGCCCCGCCGTCCCGTCGTCGGCCCCCGCCCGTGCGCAGGCCAGCGCGGAACGCAGCAGCGCGGCGGTGTCCGTCCAGTCGGCCCACTCCGCGCGGGTGAGCAGGGCGACCCCCGCCTCCTCGGCGGCGGCGGCCACCTGCGGTGCGGCGGCCACCCCCTCCACGGCGCGCAGCACCACGCCGGACGCGCCCCGGCGCGCTGCCTCGCGGACCGGGGCGGAGGCTTCGGGAGACGAGACCGGCGCACCGGTGACCAGGACCAGGCAGCCGTCCAGCGGCCGGGCCGGGCCCTCCTCGCCCACGGCCACACCCCGCACCCCGACGTCACGGCCGGCGGGTGCGAGGAGCAGCCGCAGGCTCCCACCGTCGTCGAAGGCGAGGAGTTCGCGGAGCGCGACGGAGGGCTCCGGCGGGAGGGACGCACGGCTCGTCATGGAAGCCGAGCATACGAGCGCGCCCGGGCGGCGCGTCCGGGACCGGCCGTCACTCGTCGGCGAGGTCGCTGCGGCTGCACGCCAGGACCCCGGCCGTGCCCGCCAGCCGGGCGGTCAGGGCATCGGGGTCGCCCCGGCCCTGCACGCTCAGCGCGATCTCGACGGTACGCTCGGCGTCCTCCTGCGAGCGGCGGCGCCGGTACCGGCCCGAGCCGGAGAGCGTGGTCAGCTCGGAGACGGCGAACCCGGTCTCCGTACAGTGGTTGACCAGTTCCCGCAGCGCCCCGACACCCTCGGTGTACGTGATGTGGTAGCCGATCGAGGCGTTGCGCAGAACGGGGAGCCGGTGGGCGAGGGGGCGTACCCCGTACGACACCAGGAAATAGGCGAGCGTGGCCAGCGTCGCGAGCACGGGGAGTCCCGCACCGGCCGCGCAGCCCACGGCGGCGGTCAGCCAGATCGAGGCCGCGGTGGTGAGGCCCCGCACCGAGCCCCGGTGGACGAAGATGACGCCGCCGCCGATGAAACCGAGACCCGAGACGATCTGGGCCGCGACCCGGGACGGGTCGAGCTCCACCTGGCCGGTGACCACGACGTCCGAGAAGCCGAACTTGCTGACCAGCGTGAAGAGCGCGGCGCCGAGCCCGACGATCGTGTACGTGCGCAGCCCGGCCGCCTTCTGGCGGATCTCGCGCTCGATGCCGATCGCACTCGACAGGACGAACGCGATGCCGAACTGCGCGGCGTGCGTCCAGTTCTGACCGAACGGTTCGTTGATGTCGAGTGCCACGCAGCCTCCGGGCCCGGCGGGCCTGTCCGGCGGATCCTGATCGGACAGACTCCACCGTACCCGGCCATTCGGGTCCCGGCCGCGATCGGCACGGCGGCGGCTCCCGTACCGCTCGGGAACCGCCGCCGCCCGCGTCAGCGGCTACGGATTGACGCAGCCGATCGAACCGACGGGGAAGTTGTTGCCGGTGGAGGTCGCGGTGAACCCGAAGGTCACGCTGCCGTCCGGCGGGATCGTACGGTTGTAGTCGGCGTTCTTCACCGTCAGCGCGCCGTCGGACCCGGTGCTCAGCACCCCGCTCCACACGCTGCTGACCGTGGTGCCCGCGCCGGGCTTCCAGTTCACGGACCAGCCGTCGAGCGCCGTCGTGTTGTGGTTCATGACCTCGACGGAGCCCTGGAAGCCGCCGCTCCAGGAGTTGGTCACGCTGTAGACCGCCATGCAGCCGGTGTGCGGGTCGGTGGGGTCGGTCGGATCGGGTGTCGGGTCCGTGGGGTCCGGCGTCGGGTCGGTCGGGTCCGGCGTCGGGGTGGTGGAGCCGCGCATGCCGGTCACTTCGCCGTGGCCGCCGTCGAAGACGATGTCGGAGCAGGAGAAGAAGTTCTCCTGGCTGTCCGAGCGCACCCACTGGATGAACATCACCGCGTCACCCGAGCGGCCCGAGGGCAGCGTCAGGTCCCAGTAGTAGTGACCGCCATCGGTGCCCGGCGAGCCCACGGCGGGCGGGTTGGTGACCGTCTGCACCAACTCCAGGTCGTCCCAGCCCAGTTCGGACGTGGGCGAGTACCCGGGCTTCGACACGTACACCCGGAACGAACCCGGGTGCGCCGCCCAGTTGCTGTGGTCGACCTCGATCTTGGAGCCCGAGGTCAGGTGCGTACGGGGCCAGTCGCCGCGCGGTGCGTTGTAGCCGGTGAAGTCGTACGGAGAACGGTCGCCGGCGCTGCACAGCGTGCCGTCCGGGACGTAACCCTGGCCCCGGCCGCCCGCGTTGGAGTCGAGCACCGCGAACCAGTTGTACAGGGACGTCGCGCCGCTCTCCGCGAGCGCGGCCTTGCACGCCGGGTTGGTCGGATCGAGGGCGCCCGTGGTGGTCTTGGCGTCCAGGTAACAGAGGTAGGTGCGCGATCCCGGCGACATCGTGACGCCGTGGGCCTGTGCGCTGCCCTGGCCCAGCAGGGTGAAGGCGATGCCGCCGAGCAGCGTCGCCAATACCGCTGCCAGCGAGGCGAGTTGTGTTCTTGGTCTTGCCATGGTGTCTCCTTCTGCGTGTGCGGGGGCAGTCGTCGTGCGGGACGTGCGTCAGGAGGCCGCACCGCGGTGGGGGTCGAACCGGCGGTGACGTGGCGGATCGCCCGCCGAGCCCGGGCGGTGTGGGCCGTGGGGGTGGGTGGGCCGCGGAGGGTGCGTCGCGTGGGAGCGCTCCCATGTATTCGTTGGTAGGGGACTGTAGGGCAGTCGCCGTGTCCCTGACAACCCATCGGACGCCATCGGCCGAAAGGGGCCGGCCGCGGGGCGGCGACGAGGCCGGGTGGGCGTCGTGCTCCAGGACCCGCGCCGCCCGCCGGCGCCCGCGTCAGCCCGACCCGCGCACCATCAGCCGCGTCCGCAGGATCACGTGGTGCCAGGCCACCTTCGGGCTGCTCATCTCCTCCAGCAGCAGCCGCACCATCGCCCGGCCGATTTCCTCCATCGGCTGGCGGACCGTCGTCAGGGGCGGTTCGGTCTGTTCGGCGAGCTCGAAGTCGTCGAAGCCGACCACCGCCACGTCCTTCGGCACCCGGCGCCCCGCCGCGTACAGCGCGGCCAGCGCACCGGCGGCCATGCTGTCCGACGCGGCGAACACCGCGTCGACCTCCGGGTGCCGCTCGATCAGGCCGGTCATCGCGCGCCGCCCGCTGGCCTCGGTGAAGTCGCCCTGCGCGACCAGGGACGGCAGCTCGGCGAACCCCGCCTCGTGCAGGGCCTCCCGGTACCCGCGCAGCCGGCACTGGGCGACGTACATCTCCGGTGGTCCGGTGATCGCGGCGATGGTCGTCCGGCCGCCGCGCACCAGATGACCCACCGCGTCCCGCGCTCCGCCAACGTTGTCGGCGTCCACGTAGGTGACCCGCTCGTCGCCCGAGCGCCGGCCCAGCAGCACCGTGGGCACCCCGGCGTCGGCGAGCATGTCGGGCAGCCGGTCCTCGGCGCTCACCGACATCAGCAGCACCCCGTCGACCCGGCCGCCGCGCACGTACTCCAGCAGCCGTTGCCGTTCGCTGTCCGTCCGGACGAGGGTGAGGAGCAGCTGCACGCCGCGCTCGTCGAGGGCATCTCCGACCGCGCGCACGATCTCCGAGAAGAACGGCTCCCCGAACAGCCTCCAGTCGGTCTTCGTCATCACCAGGGCGACGGCTCCCGCGCGCTGCCCGGCCAGGGAGCGTGCGGCCAGGTTGGGCACGTAACCCAGTTCGTCGATGGCGCGCTGCACGGCGCGGCGGGTGGACTCCCTGACGCCCGAGGCGTTGTTGATGACGCGGGAGACCGTGCCCCGCCCCACCCCGGCGAGCGCGGCGACCTCTTCCAGCGTCGGCGTGCCGGAACTCCTGTTCAGCATGGACCACCCCCAAGAGCACCCGATCCTACGGCCAGGAGGGGGAACGGCTGAGCGAATGGCCGATCGACGGCTCGTAGCGGCTGTCGCGTCTGGGAGCGCTCCCAAGTTTACTTGTGCATGACAGCGTCGGATCCCTATGCGCGGGGCCCGGCGGCGTGTACGGTCTCGGGCCGATGGGTTCTGGGAGCGCTCCCATTCGAAAGTTCCTCAGTTGTTCCCCTTCGAACGAGGAGAAATGCTGTGAAACGCTTCTTGGCTCTACTGGCGACCGGCGCGACGGTCATGGGCCTCACGGTCCTGGCCAGCCCTCCGGCGGCTGCGGCCACCGGATGCAAGGTGGAGTACACCGTCGCCAGTCAGTGGGAGGGCGGCTTCCAGGGCGGCGTCAAGGTCACCAACCTGGGTGACCCCGTGAACGGCTGGCAGCTCAAGTTCACCCTGCCGGGCTCCGGTCAGAAGGTCGTCCAGGGCTGGAACGCCACATGGTCGCAGTCCGGCTCCGCGGTCACCGCCGCAGGCGTCGACTGGAACCGCAGCCTGGCCACCGGTGGCACGGCCGATCTGGGCTTCGTCGGCTCGTTCACGGGCTCCAACCCGCAGCCCACGGGCTTCACGCTGAACGGCGTCGCGTGCACGGGCTCCGTCGGCGGCGGGGGAGACGACGACGATCCGCCGCCCGCCACGGGCGACGGCACCCCGGTGGAGACCAACGGCCGGCTCCACGTGTGCGGCACGAACCTGTGCAACCAGTACAACCGCCCCATCCAGCTGCGCGGCATGAGCACGCACGGCCTCCAGTGGTTCAGCCAGTGCTACAACAACGCGTCCCTGGACGCCCTGGCGAACGACTGGAAGGCAGACCTGCTGCGTACCGCCATGTACGTCCAGGAGGACGGCTACGAGACCGACCCGGCGGGCTTCACCAGCAAGGTCAACAGCCTGGTCGACATGGCCGAGGCGCGTGGCATGTACGCCCTGATCGACTTCCACACCCTCACGCCGGGCGATCCCAACTACAACCTGGAGCGCGCCAAGACCTTCTTCGCGTCCGTCGCCGCCCGTAACGCCTCGAAGAAGAACGTCATCTACGAGATCGCCAACGAGCCGAACGGTGTGAGCTGGGCCGGTATCAAGAACTACGCCGAGCAGGTCATCCCGGTGATCCGGGCCGCCGACCCGGACGCGGTCGTCATCGTCGGTACGCGTGGCTGGTCGTCCCTCGGCGTCTCGGACGGCTCGAACGAGAGCGAGGTCGTCAACAGCCCCGTCAACGCCACCAACATCATGTACGCGTTCCACTTCTACGCCGCCAGCCACAAGGACAACTACCGTGCGACGGTGAGCCGGGCCGCCTCGAAACTCCCGCTCTTCGTCACGGAGTTCGGCACGGTCAGCGCCACCGGCGGCGGTGCGCTGGACCGGGCGAGCACCACCGCCTGGCTGGACCTGCTCGACCAGCTGAAGATCAGCTACGCGAACTGGACCTACTCCGACGCCAACGAGAGCAGTGCCGCGTTCAAGCCCGGCACCTGTGACGGCGGCGACTACAGCAGCAGCGGTGTGCTCACCGAGTCGGGCGCCCTGCTCAAGTCCCGGATCAGCACTCCGGACAACTTCCCCACCAGCTGATCCGTGAAATGTGAGGGCTCCGGTGCGCCGGGGCCCTCACAGCCATGTGCGGACACGGCCGAACCTTGACACTCCGTCGACAGCGGCGAGACACTGGGTCCGTTATTGGAGAGCGCTCTCCCGGGCGATCTCGGGCCACCGCGCCGACCCACTCCCCGCTGTCGGCGCGGTACGGAAGCCCGCGGTGGTCACGGCTCTCCGTGGCCACCGCGGGCTCCTGTGTATATTCGGGAAAGCTAAGGGCCCTAGGAAACGCACAGGCAGGGGTGGGGATGGTTCGCGCGGGGCTCACGACCGATCGGGTCGTGGTGGCTGCGGCCGATCTGGCGGACGGGACCGGCTTCGACAAGGTCACCATCTCCGCGCTGGCGCGGGGCTTCGGCGTCAAGGACGCCAGCCTCTACTCCCACGTCAAGAACCTGGACGACCTGCGGACCCGCGTCGCGCTGCTCGCGGCCGAGGAATTCATCGACCGAATCGAGGCGGCGGTGGCCGGCCGGGCAGGGAAGGACGCACTGGTCGCGTTCGCCGACGCGTACCGCACCTTCGCGCTGGAGCACCCCGGCCGGTACGCGGCCACCCAGTACCGCGTCGACCCCGCGATCGTCGCCGAGGCACCCGCGTACCACCGCACCCTGCGCACCACCTCGGCGATGCTGCGCGCGTACGGCCTGACCGAGCCCGACCTCACGGACGCGGTACGCCTGCTGCGCAGCACCTTCCACGGCTTCACCACCCTGGAGGCCGACGGCGGCTTCGAGGCGCCGCGGCCCGTGCAGACCTCCTGGGAGCGTGCGGTGGAGGCCCTGCACTTTCTGCTGTCGAACTGGGCTCGGGCCACCGGGGAAGCGTAGGCGCCGCTCCACCGGAGCCCTAACCCGAGCGTGCGCAGCACCTCGGTGATCGTCGCCCGGTAGGTTCGCAGCGCCTCCAGGCCGGCGGTGTAGCGGGCGCGGTGCTGTGTGATGTCGGCGGCCTGTTCCCGCGCCCGTGTGGTGTGCCAGATCTCGGCCGTGTGGTGGCGGCGCTTGCAGGTGACGTCCGCGACGGCGGTGTCACGCTCCCGCTCGGTGTGCCTCGTGTTGCCGTCGCTGCCCCGGTGCCAGGCGGTGTCCGTGTACGCCGCCACCGGGTCGGAGTAGCGCGTGAACCCCCGGCCGGCCATACAGCCGGACCACTCGTCCCAGGCCGCGCGGAGGCCCGGGTCGCGCTTGACCACCTCGGCGATCTCGACGGCCCGGGTATTCGCGTAGAGCCAGTCCCGTTTGAGATCGATGCCGCGCATCAGCCGCAGATCCGACTGGGTCCGGCAGGGGGAGTAGTCGGCGTACTCGGCATTGGTCATCCGGCGGCCCGTCGGCCGGTCCGCCCGCGACTTCGCCGGGTCCCAGCCGTATCCCCAACGGCGGGCGGAGGCGAGGTCCAGGGTGCCGTAGTCGGTGGAGACCGCCGTGAGGGCGATGGGGTCACTGGGGTTGCGGGGGTCGAGCGGGAAGTCCGCGTGGCCGCGCTCCGCCATGCACTGGCGCACCAGCAACGCCGTTGCCTGCTGCGACCGTTGGTAGTCCCGCGCCGTGTACGTGTAGCGGTCGGCAGGAAGAGGGCCGAGGTCGGACGCCGTACGGACGACGTCAGGGCGCCCCGGTCCGGAGACGCATATCGCCGCCAGTACCGCCACACAACCCAGCCGCCATCCCCGCCTCGTCACGCGACAGGATGCTAGCGAACGGCCTGCGGCGGTCGGCCGCAGCCCCGGCAGTTCCGCCGCGCAGCGCGAAACCCCCTGCGGCGGCGGTGGTCCGTCGCGGCCGGGGGTTGTCCGGGTGCGAGGCCGGGGTCAGGCGGCCTTGTGGGAGCGGGGTGTCGTCGCTTCGCGGATCAGCTCCGCGTAGCGCCGGCCGCTGGTCTTGACCGTGCGGCGCTGGGGCGCGTAGTCGACGTGGACCAGGCCGACCGCTTGTCGTAGCCGTACGCCCACTCGAAGTCGACCAGGAGCGACCAGGCGAAGTAGCCGGCCGGCGGGGCGCCCTTGCGGACGGCGCGGGCGCATGCCGCGAGGTGTTCCTCCAGGTACTGCGTCCGCCGATGTCGTCCGGCACCCGGTGGTAGTGGTCGCGGGCCACGTCACCGCTGTCGCCACCGATCGACCCGTAGGCCTTGTTCAGCAGCTTCTGCTCGGCGTCGCTCGTCATGAACTTCACGAACTTCCTGGCGCCGTCGATGTTCTTGGTGTTCTTGAACACCGCCATGTTGATGCCCGCGACCATGGAGTCGGTGTTCTTGCCCTGAAGGTCGGCTTGCCCTCGGCGTCGAAGAAGTCGGCGCCGTGCTGCTGGCCCAGGACGAAGGTCTGGTGGATGTTGTTGGAGAGATTGGAGCCCTCGGCGCCCGGGCGCGCGTACGCCCTCGAGTGCAGCGGGACCGCGGCGGGGCCCTTGCCCTCCGCGCCGGCCGAGGACGAACCGCCTCCGCAGCCGGTGACACCGGCGGCTATGGAGATCGCGAGGGTGACGGCTGCCGCGGCTCTGATGGTGCGCCTGCGTGACCGTCCCTTTCCGGGGAGGAAGGCCGTGTTCGAGAACCGAACGGCCTTCAGGGCTTAATTTATGACGTTATGCAAGAGGTGACAGAAGGTCGCGTCAAGTCCCGGGGTCACGGTATGTTTCCGTCAGGGAAGGAGCCACATGGCTGAGCGCAACAGACGGACCGTGCGTGACCTGCGACGGGGCAACCGGGCGCGGGTATTGCAACGGTTGTATTTCGACGGCCCGCTGAGCCGCCAGGAGCTCGGCCCCGCCACCGGGCTGAGCTCGGGTTCCATCAGCAACGTCGTCGCGGAACTCGCCGCGGAGAACCTCCTGGAGGAGGCCGGAGTCGTCGACTCCGACGGCGGCCGCCCCCGCACCCTGCTGCGCGTCGCCCCCGGCGGCGGCCTCCTCATCGGCATCGACATCGGTGAGACCCGCATCCGGGTGGAGCTCTTCGACCTCTCCCTCACCGAACTCGCCCGCACCGAAAGGCTGCTCGCCCAGCACGGCTACGACGTCGACCGCATCGTCGGCCATGTCCGCAGCGGCGTCGCCGACGTGCTGCGGGACGCCGGCGCCGACCCGCACAGGCTGCTAGGCATCGGGATCGGCGTGCCCGGCATCATCGAGCGCCACGCGCCGGACGGCGTCGTCGGCGACGTGGGCTCCGTGGTCCACGGCCAGACCATCGACTGGAGCGCCGTCCCCTTCGAGCGGCTGCTCCGCGACGCCGTGCGGGTGCCGCCCGAGGTTCCCTTCTTCATCGACAACGGCGCCAAGACGCTCGGCCAGGCCGAGATGTGGTTCGGCGGCGGGCGGGGCGCGGGCGCCTCCGCGATCGCCCTCATCGGTTCCGGCGTCGGCGCCTGCGTGAACCACGGCGACCTCCTCGACGAGGACCGCAGCAGCCAGGCCCTGGAGTGGGGCCACAGCACCGTGCAGCTGCGCGGCCGGCGCTGCCGCTGCGGCTCGATCGGCTGCCTGGAGGCGTATGCGGGGGCCGAGGCGATGCGCGAGCGCTGGCAGGAGGCGGGCGGCCCGCTCCCCGCCGACGCCGACGACGAGACCGCGCTCGCCGCGCTGCTCGCGGCCGCCTACCCGGCGGACGGCGCCGAGCCCGACCCGGTGGCCGTCGCGCTGCTCGACGAGACGGCCGAGTGCCTGGGCGCGGCGCTGGGCGATCTGATCAACCTCTTCCTGCCCGAGCGCATCCTGCTCGGCGGCTGGGCGGGGCTGCTGATCGGCCCGCATCTGCTGCCCGACATCCGGCGGTACGCGCAGGAGTACGCGCTGAAGCACGCGGCGGCCCGGACCACGATCGAGATGGGCCGCCTGGGCCCCGACGCGGTCACCGTCGGCGCGGCGACGCTTCCCCTGGCCGACTTCCTGGCCCGCGGCGGCGGCCGCCCGTCACCGGCGTCCCGGCCCGGCTCCACGGCACCGGCGCCCCGGACCCCGGCGGCAGCGGTGCGCGGACGGGAGCGGTCCCGGACGGAGGCGGACGCGACGGGGTGAGGCGGCGGGGTGAGGCGGCGGTGGTGGGCCGGGGTTACGCCGGGTCCGTGGCCGTACGGCCCGCCCTTGCGGCCCTACGCCGAGTCCCGCACCACCAGCGACGGCTCGAAGATCACCGAGGTCGCCGCGCCCTCCGGCTTCCCCAGGCGTTCGATCAGCAGCCGGGCCATCTCGGCGGCCATCGCCTCCACCGGCTGGCGGACCGTGGTCAGCGGCGGACGGCAGGCCAGGGCCGCGCTGCTGTCGTCGAAGCCGATCACCGCGACGTCCTCCGGCACCCGCTTGCCGCGATCCCGCAGCACATGGCAGGCGCCCGTGGCCATCAGGTCGTTGGCCGCGAACACCCCGTCCAGGTCCGGGTGTTCGGCCAACAGCCGCTCCATCGCGGTCTCCCCGCTCGCCTGGGTGAACCGCCCCTCGGCGATCGCGATGTACGGATGCCCCTCGCGCGCCATCGTGTCCCGGAAGCCGGCCAGCCGCTCCTGCACCGCGGGCACGTCGAGCGGTCCCGTGATGGTCGCGATACGCCGGCAGCCCCGGGCCAGCAGATGCTCGGCGGCCAGCCGCGCCCCGTCCTGGTGGGCGACGTCGACATAGCTGATCCGGGCCGCCCGGGCCGGCCGCGCGTAGAGCACGGCCGGCAGCCCGGCGTCCGTCAGCATGCCCGGCAGCGGGTCCTCCGCGTGCGTCGAGACGACCAGCGCACCGTCCGCGCTGCCCTGGCGCAGGAACGCCACGACGTCCTTGCGCGCCCGTGACGTCTCGGCGAACATCAGGACCGGGTGCATCCCGCGCGGACGCAGGTAGTTGACCACCCCGGTCACCACCCGGCCGAAGAAGGGGTCGGCGAAGACCTGCCCGGTGAACGACGACCCGTCGGTCCCCTCCGCGTTCGCCTCGTCGGGCTGCGCGCCCTCCTCCGTCTCCGGCTCGACGCCCGCGCCGGACACCACCAGCGCGATGGCGTCGGTGCGCCGGGTCACCAGCGAGCGGGCCGCGCGGTTGGGCGCGTAACCGGTGGAGGCGACCGCCTGGCGGACGGCCTCCTGGATCACCGGGTCGACATTCCGTACGCCGTTGATCACCCGGGAGACGGTGGCGCGGGAAACACCGGCCGCCCTCGCCACGTCCTCGAGAGTGGGTGTACCGGCCGGTCGCAGATCATCCGTCATGAGCGCATTTATAGCATCAGTGGAGAGCGCTCTCCATCGTGCTCCGAACCGTTACCGGATCCTTTCCCGGCCGAGTCCGGGCCCGGCCGCGCCACGATCCTCGCGGTGAGCGGCAGATCGCCCGCCGAACGGCCCCCGAGCAGCGTGAAGGCACCCGCCTCCGTCTCCCACCCGTGCTGCTCGGGCGACCAGTGGGCCAGGGCCCGCCCGTCCACCCGGACCACCGCGACCGCGCTCTCCCCGGGCTCCGCCTCGACCGCCGCGTGACCGATGAGCTTGCGCACCGGGCGCTCGACGGCGGAACCACGCCGCGCCAGGTAGACCTGCACCACCTCCCGCCCGCGCCGCCGCCCGCTGTTGCGCACCCGCACCCGTATGTCGAAGGGCTCCCCGGGACGCACCGACTCCGGGGCGGTCAGCTCCTCGTACTCCCAGCCGGTGTACCCGAGGCCGTGGCCGAACCAGTAGGCCGGAGCGGTTCCGGACCGCAGCCACGCCCGGTATCCGATGTGCGGGCCCTCCGCGTAGTGCAGCCGCCCGTCGGCGCCGGGGGCGGTCCCGAGCACCGGCACGTCGTCCTGGGCGGCGGCCCAGGTGGTCGGCAGCCGTCCCCCGGGCTCGGCGCGCCCGAACAGCACGTCGGCCAGTCCGTCCCCGGCCTCCTGGCCCGGGAACCAGGCGAGCAGCAGCGCGGGCACCCGCTCGTGCCAGGGCAGGGCGACCGGGCCGCCCGCGTTGACCAGGACGACCGTGCGCGGGTTGGCCCTCGCCACCGCCCGCACCAGCGCGTCCTGGCCCTCCGGCAGGGCCAGGCTCTCGCGGTCGTGCCCCTCCGACTCGCTCTGCTCCGTCGTGCCCACGACCACCACCGCGACGTCGGCCGCGCGTGCGGCGGCGACCGCTTCGGCGAGCGCGCCGTCCGCGTCGCCGGCGTGCGGGGCCGCGGCGAGGACCGTCGCGACCCCCGAGCCCGGGGCGAGCGAGCGCCGCGCGACCACCTCCACCTCCCGGCCCGCGGTCATCTCCGCGCGGGCGGTGTACAGCGGCGGGGCGACGTGCACCCGGGTCGGGTCGTCGCTGTCCAGCGGGAACGTGCCGGAGAGCACCTCGTGGCCGTCGACGGACAGCGAGATGTCGCCCCAGCCGCCCACCGCCCAGGACCACGTGCCGCTCTCGGCGGGCCGGTACAGCGTCCGGATCTCGACCAGCGCGGCGTCCCCGGCCGGCACCGAGGGCTCCACGATCCGCCCGGACAGGCGGTGTTCCGCGTGGAGTGCGGCCCCTTGCGCGTCGAGCAGCCGCACCAGCACCCCGGGCTCGCCGTCGCGCGGATCGCGAGCCCGGTCGCGGCCGAGCGGCTCGGGCCGGCCGGACAAGGGGAGGCCCGGCCGGTACGTCACCGCCGCCACCCCGTCGAGCGCCCGCTCGATCCCGGCCAGCGGGGTCACCACGTGCTCCGGGAACACCTCCGCGCTGCCCCCGCCCTGGATGCGTACCGCCGTGGCGTGCGGTCCGATGACGGCGACGGACTTCAGCGCGGCGGGGTCCAGCGGCAGCAGCCCGCCCTCGTTGCGCAGGAGCACCGCGCCGGCGGAAACGGCGCGGCGCAGCAGGGTGCGCGCGGCGGCCGGAGCCACCGCGGGCCGGTGCGCCGGGCGGTCGGACCGCTGCGCCGGTTGGCCGGACCCGAAGGCGCCCACCCGGCGGGCCAGCCGCAGCAGTCTGCGTATCTTGTCGTCCACGACGCCGACGGGGACCAGTCCCTGTCCGAGCGCGGCGAGCAGGCCGGCCGCCCATGGGCCGTCCGGACCGGGCATCGCCAGGTCCTGGCCGGAGCGGGCGGTCTCCAGGAGGGTGCGCACGCCTCCCCAGTCCGAGACCACGAGGCCGTCGAAGCCCCAGTTCTCCTTGAGGGGGCGCTCAAGCAGCGGGGAAGCGGACATGGTCACGCCGCCGACCTTGTTGTACGCGGACATGACCGCCCACACGCCGGCCGCGACGGCTTCCTCGAACGGGGCGAGGTACACCTCGTGCAGGGTGCGTTCATCCACACGGATGTCGACGTTCAGCCGGTCCGTCTCGGCGTCGTTGCCGACGAAGTGCTTCGCGGTGGCCGCCACTCCGCCCGACTGGATGCCCCGGATGAGCGCGGCGCCCGCGCGACCGGTGAGCAGCGGGTCCTCGGAGAAGCACTCGAAGTGCCGGCCGCCCAGCGGTGAACGGTGCAGGTTCAGGGTGGGGGCCAGGAGCACGTCGACGCCTTTGCGCCGCGCCTCGGAGGCGAGCAGCGCGCCGAGGTCCGTCAACAGCCGCTCGTCCCAGGAGGCGGCGAGCGCGGTGGGGGAGGGGAGGACGAGCGAGGTCTCTCGTTCGTCCCATGTCTCGCCCCGTACACCGGCCGGCCCGTCGGAGAGGGTGAGCGGACGCAGCCCGACAGCGGGTTCGCCGTATGTGCGCCAGGTGCTGGCACCGGTGAGCAGCCGGACCTTCTGGGCCGCGTCGAGCTTGTCGAGCAGCGGTTCGGTCTCTTCGTCCGTCATGGCGGCCATGCTCCTTCGTGCACCGCGCTCCCACGGATATTGGAGAGCGCTCTCCCGGCTGTCGCGCCCAGCGTCCCCGGTCGTCGCCGACCATGTCAATGGCGGGCTGTGGCAAGTCCGTTCGCTCACGCGGGGCGAGGGACGCGCCCGGGATGGTGACGGCGTCGGCACGCCCGGGGGCGCCCGGCTCACCCTGCACCCAGGGTGCGCGGACCACTTCTGGCACCGTTGGCCGAAACGTACCGTGGTCTTGTCATCACCCGCTGTTTGCACATAAGTTGACCGCTTGCGACATGTCCTACAGTCAGTGGGGGAGCCAAGTCATGGCCGCGAACGGACGGCACCGCAGATACCAGCCGAGCCGCATCAACCGGGCTTCGCTCACGGTCACGGCAGGAGGCGCTGGCCTCGCGCTCCCGCTCCTCACGGCGGCGTCGGCGGGAGCCGCGTCGGCCGACGTGTGGGAGAAGGTCGCCGCCTGCGAGTCCACCGGCAACTGGCACGTCAACAGCGGCAACGGCTACTTCGGCGGTCTCCAGTTCACCCGCTCGACCTGGGCGGCGTACGGCGGTACGGACTACGCACCGCGCGCCGACCTGGCCACCAGGGACCAGCAGATCGCCATCGCGGAGAAGGTCCTGGACAGCCAGGGCCCCGGCGCCTGGCCGGTCTGCTCCGGAAGGGCGGGCCTCACCCAGGGCGGCGCCACGCCCGACATCAGCCCGCAGAGCGAGCGCTCGGCCCGCGTGGCGACCCCGAAGAAGCCGGACAGCGCCTCGTTGTCCACCCGCACGCCGAAGACCAAGCAGACCGCGCCCGCGGCCACCCCGACGACGGTGCCCGGCAAGCGGGAGTCGTACACCGTCACGCCCGGCGACTCGCTCTCCGGCATCGCGGCCGACCGGCACCTCCAGGGCGGCTGGCAGCGGCTCTACGCGGCGAACCGCGGGGTCGTCGGCGACGACCCGGACCTGATCTTCCCCGGCCAGCGTCTGACCCTGACCGGAACCCCGAGGACGGCCGAGCCCGCACCGCGAACGGCGACCGGGAACGAGCCGAAGACCGCGACGAAGGCGCCCCCGAAGACCGCGGCCGAAGCGACCCCGAAGGCCGCCCCGAAGGCCACTCCGAAAACGGCCCCCAAGTCGGACGCGAAGACCGCCGCCGAGAAGCAGCGGAAGCAGCAGGCCAAGCCGCAGTCGCACCCCCAGCCGAAGAAGACGCAGCCGCACAGGACCGAGACCCGCAAGACCGAACCCCGCAAGACCGAACCCCGCAAGACCGAGACCCGCAAGACCGAGACGCACAAGACCGAGCACACGCAGAAGCACAGCTCGCTCACCGCCCCCGTCGCGGCCCGCACCGGCACGCCCTACCACCAGGCCGGTTCCTGGTCCAGCGGCTACCACACGGGCGTCGACTTCCCGGTGCCCACCGGCACGTCCGTGAAGGCGATGGCGGCGGGCACCGTCGTGTCGGCGGGCTGGGCGGGGCCGTACGGCTACCAGGTCGTCATCCGGCACAGCGACGGCAAGTTCAGCCAGTACGCGCACCTGTCCTCGCTGCTCGTGCGCGGCGGGCAGCACGTCGGTGGCGGCCAGCGGATCGCCCGCTCCGGCGCCACCGGCAACGTCACGGGCCCGCACCTGCACTTCGAGGTCCGTACCGGCCCGGAGTACGGCTCCGACATCGACCCGCTGGCCTACCTGAGGGCGGGCGGCGTCAGCGTCTGAACGCCCCCTCCGTCACCGGTCTCCCCGGCGGCCCTGCGCCCGGCGGCCGGGGGCGGGTCGAACTCCACCCGGCCGGCCAGCCCTTCCAGGGGCATCCGCACCGGCAGCGCCGGGGGAGGGGTCCGCCGGCCCGCGGCCCCGGAAGCGACGGCCGGAGCCGGCTCCACCGGGCGGGGCGGAACGCCCGTCGGGGTCGACGCCCCGGCGGGCCCGTCGAAATCCGCGGCCTCCGCCGCGTTCCCGGCCTCCGCGACGTCCCCGGCTTCCTCGTCCACGGCCGCGGATGCGGCGGCCGTCTCCGCGCTCTCGTCCGGAGCGGGCACCGCTTCCAGCCGCTCCGCGCCCATCCGCTCCGTCGTCAGCATGATCAGCCCGCCGGCCGCGACCGCCCCGCACAGCAGGGCGAGCGCCGTGCCCGTGGCCCCGTGCCGGAACTGCTCGCCGAACAGCGTGATGCCCACCGCCGCGGCCACCACCGGGTTCACCACGGTCACCGTGGCCAGCGGAGCGGTCAGCCCCGCGCCCCGGTAGGCCGCCTGGGACAGCAGCAGGCCCGAGCCCGCCAGCGCGGCGATCACCAGCAGGGGCATCAGCCCGGACTTCACCGCGCCCGCGGTCCACTCCATGGCCACGGTCTTCGTGTACACCGAGGCGATGCCGAACGCGACGCCCGCCGCCCCGGCCAGCACCACGCTCCGCATCACCGGCCGGCGCATCGCCCGGGAGAGCAGGACCAGCGCGGCCACCGCGCCGAACGTCACCACCGCCAGCATCAACTGCTGCGGAGCGCCCAGGCTGTGCGCGTCGGAGCCGCCCGTCAGCGCCAGCAGCCCGGCAAGACCCACCGTCGCCATGACCGCGCCTCGCCAGGCGGTCGCCCCGGCCCGGCGGCGTACGAACAACGCGGCCATCGGCAGCGCGAAGACGATGGTGAGCGCCCCCAGCGGCTGTACGAGGCTCAGCGGGCCGTACGCGAGCGCCACGACGTGCAGGACGGCACCCAGGCCGTTCAGCGTGACCGCCGCCCACCAGACGCGGTTGCGCAGCGGTGCGAGCGAGCGGCCGTCGGAGGCCACGGCCACGCGCTCCTGGACGATCGCCCCGGCCGCGTAGGCGACCGCGGAGACCAGTGACAGCAGCACGGACAGCGCAAGGGAACTCATGTACACCACGATCCCCTTTTCCAGCCGCCGCGTCGTCGTCCCTGAGGCGGCGATCCGGCGTACTGCTTTGGTAGTACGGGAGTGGTTCCGGTGTCCTCCTCCTGACGGTAGTCCTCCGGGCGGCCGACGTCAGAAGGATCATGCGGGGCGGCCGCCTTCACCGGACCGACACGCAAGGTGCCCGTCCGACCCCTTGACGCGGATCGCAGCCGAATCCAAGAATGATCGCGCTCTGACAACGTTGTCCTAAGGAGTAGACCCCATGCATCGGACCCCACGGCCGAGACTGCGCGGCCCGGCCGCCGCACTCGCCGCCGCCGCGCTCCTGGGCGGTGTCCTCCTCCCCGGGGCCACCGCCGAGGCCGCCCCCCGGAGCGACGGCCGGCTGACCGACCTGGTCAATCCGTTCATCGGCACCCAGAACGAGGGCAACACCTATCCCGGCGCCTCCGTGCCCTTCGGTATGGTGCAGCTTTCGCCGGACACCGGCCACAACACCGGGTACGACTACGGCGAGGACCACATCCGCGGTTTCTCCTCCGTCCACCTCTCCGGTGTCGGCTGCGGACTCGGCGGTGACCTGCCGACGCTGCCCACCACCGGCGACGTCACGGAGACCGACTACGCGAAATACGCCGCCGGGTTCAGCCACGACGACGAGAAGGCGAGCCCCGGCTACTACCAGGTCGGGCTGAAGACCGGCATCGAGGCCGAGCTGACCGCCACCCAGCGCACCGGCGTGCAGCGTTACACCTTTCCGGCCACCGACAAGGCCAACGTCCTGCTCAACGCGGGCCAGTCGCTGCACCGGACGCTCTCCTCCGAGGTGGAGATCCTCGACAACCGCACCGTGCGGACCGCCATCACCGGCAGCGGCTTCTGCCAGGACACCAAGCCGTACACGGTCTACACGGTCACCCGCTTCGACCGCCCCTTCACCACGTCCGGCACCTGGAACGGCGCTGCCGTCACCGGCGCGAAGAAGTCGACGGCCACCGACGCCCGCAACGGCGCCTGGCTGCGGTTCGACACCACCGAGGACCGCACCGTCGAGGCCACCACGGCCCTCAGCTACGTCGACGCCAAGGGGGCCGCGCTCAACCTCCGTGCCGAGGGCGGCCACAGCTTCGACCACGTCCGGCGCGCCGCCGAACGCACCTGGGAGGACCGCCTCGAAGGCGTGAAGGCCCAGGGCGGCAGCGACGAGCTCCGCCGCACCTTCTACTCCTCCCTCTACCGGTCCTTCCTCGCGCCCAACGTGGGCAGCGACGTGGACGGCCGCTACACCGGCTGGGACCAGAAGAAGCACCGCGCGAAGAATTTCACCTACTACCAGAACTGGTCGCTCTGGGACACCTACCGCACCCAGGCCCAGCTGCTCTCGCTGCTCGCCCCGCGCGAGTCCCGCGACATGGCCATATCCGTCCTGCGCATCGACGCGGAGAGCGGCTGGCTGCCCAAGTGGGGCTACGGCACGGTCGAGACGAACATCATGACCGGCGACCCGGTCACCCCCTTCCTCACCAACGCCTACCAGCAGGGCCTGCTGAAGGGGTACGAGGAGGAGGCGTACCGCGCCCTGAAGAAGAACGCCGACGGGGTGCCGCCCACCGACTCCGCGCCCGTGGGCCGCGAAGCCAACGTCCAGTACCTGAAGGACGGCTACGCCCCGTACATCAAGGACCGGCCGCACGCCAAGCCCGGCGACTCCGACTTCGACCACGGCGCCTCGGCCACCCTGGAGTACGCCCTGGCGGACGGCATGCTCGCCGAGATGGCCCGCGACCTCGGCCACAAGGCGGACGCGGCGCGCTACGAGGCCCGCGCCCAGAACTACCGGAAGATCTTCGACCCCTCGACCGGCTTCTTCCGCGCCCGCGACGCCGCCGGCGCGTTCACCGGCCCCGCCGACCCGGCCGAGAGCGAGGGGTTCCACGAGGGCACGTCCTGGCAGTACCAGTGGATGGTCCCGCAGGACATCCCCGGCATGGTCGACCTGATCGGCGGGAAGGACGCCGCCAACGAGCGGCTCGACTCGTTCTTCGCGTACGACAAGCTCCTCGCCGACCCGGCGAAGACCGCCCGCGAGGTGTGGGTGAACGGCCCGTACGCGTACTACAACGCGGACAAGTACAACCCGCAGAACGAGCCCGACCTCATCGCCCCGTACACCTACCTGTCCACCGGCCAGCCGTGGAAGACGACCGATGTGGTGCACGCCGCCCTGACGCTCTTCACCAACGGCCCGACCGGCATGACGGGCAACGACGACCTCGGCACGATGTCCGCCTGGATGGTGCTGTCGTCGATCGGTGTCTTCCCGGTCCAGCCGGGCACCGACACCTGGGGCCTGTCCACGCCCGCGTTCGAGCGTGTCGACATCAAGCTCGACCGCCGCTACTACCCCCGCGGCGCGCTGACCGTCAGCGCTCCCGGCACATCGGACGCAGACCGCTACATCCAGTCCGCCAGGCTGGACGGCGAGCGGCAGGCGCGTACGTACCTGACCACGGACGACATCCGGTCGGCCCGCTCGCTCTCCTTCAGGGTGGGCGATGAGCCGTCGGCGTGGGGCACCTCGCCCGAGGACGCCCCGCCCGCCCTGGGCTGACCCGGCGGCCGCACGGCCGAGCGCCCTTCCCCCCGCCGGCGGGGGGAAGGGCGCTCGGCGTTTGCCTCTTCGCTACGCGGGAAGCGGCGGGTCGATCGCCTCGGCGACGCTCGGGAAGACCGGGACCGCGCTGTCGAGCCCGAGGACGGAGATCAGCCGCTCCATGAAGACGGAGGGCGCGGCGAGCCGCAGCCGGGGACCGAGAGCGGTCTGTCCCTGGAGAATCACGTTCACCGTCGTGGAGTCGGCGAAACTCACGTCGGCCAGGTCCACGACGACCGGCCCGGTGCCCTCCTGCGACGCGTTCTCCAGCGCCGCGCCGAGGGGCGCGACGTTGTCGATGTCGAGGTCACCGGTTACCGCGAGCACCAACGCGCCGCGTTCGTGCCGTGGGACTATCTGCATGGCTCGGCCGGCGCTGGGCGGTGGAAGCACGTTCACCTCATGATGCACTGGACGGCGGGGGACCGCCGGATCAGTCGGACGGTTCGTATTCTGCTCCGTCCCTGCTCGCGGCGGGAATGCTCAACGATAAAAGTAACAGTTGCCATTTGACAACATTCTTCGTGGGGCAACAATCTGTACCGAACGATCAACGTGAGCGCCCGCCGAGCGGCGCCTTCGGAACGCGGAAGCAGGGGCGTGCATGAACCTAGGCGCTGTCCGCGACATCGTCGCGAAGCCGGGCGGTGGCACTTCGCTCGCCGGTGAGCCGCTGCGATGCCGCCGAGCGGAACGCGGCGAGCCCCACGGCCAGAGCCGCCACATCGGAGGGCTGCATCCTCTGCAGCACGGCGGTCAGCTCCCGTGTGCGGATCGCCCGGTACTCCTCCAGCAGTTCGCGGCCCTGAAGGGTCAGCCTCAGCTCGACCTCCCGGCGGCTCGTCGGGCTCGGGTCCCGCTGCACCAGGCCCATGGCCTCCATCCGGTCGCACAAGCGGCTCACCGAGGGCGCCCGCGAGCCGAGCGCCTCGCCCAGCGAGCGCAGATTGCTCCCCTCCTGCTGCTCAATGACGAGCAGCGCGCGAAGCTGGGACGGGGACACCACATCCCGGGCGGCGGTCTCCTGGCCGCGCCCCCACAACACCTCCAGAAGTTCGGACGCGGCACAGACCTCCTCGGACACCTGTTCAGGGCGGTGAGGGAGTCCGGTGCGGTGGGGCATTCATCCACTCTGTCACCCGTAGCGTGCTCCTGTCAGCCTGGCTCCGTTCCCGTCACTCACCGAAGAATGGGCGAAACAGCGTGAATGCCCCCTTGGGGATCGAACGAGCGCTCCGCGCGACGCCGCCGTATGCCCTGGTCGAGACGGTGCGTACCATCCTCGTGAGTTCCTACGGAGCCCTCTCGGTGCAACTGCTCCTGGCGGATTACGGAATGACCGTGCTCAACCCGGTCGACGCCGCCGACGGGCACACCAGGCCGCTCTCCCTGCACAACAGCGCACAGGGCCGCGCCTTCGGCAGCCAGCGCCCGCACCAGGGCCGTACCGGCTCCGACGACGCGGCCGACCACCACTTCCCGGTGACCGTCCGGGGCGAGCGCCTCGGCATCCTCACCGTCCGGCTGCCCTCCACGCGCTCCACGCCGCAGGTCATGGACGACCTCACCCAGGTGGCCGATCTCCTCGCGCACGAGATCGTCGTCGCCGACCGGGACACCGACCACTACCAGCGGGTCCGGCGCACCACACGCCTCACCCTCGCCGCCGAAATGCAGTGGCAGCTCCTCCCGGCCAGATCGTTCACCACCGCCGAGTACGCCATAGGCGCCCAGCTCGAACCCGCCTACGCGATCCACGGCGACAACTTCGACTGGGCGGCGGAGGGCGACCAGCTCAGCGTCGCCGTGACCAACGGCATGGGGGAGGGCATCCGCGCCTCCCTGCTCACCAACCTGGCCGTGAACGCCCTGCGCAACGCCAGGAGGGCCGGAATCGGCATCGCGGACCAGGCGGCCCTGGCCGACCAGGCCATCTACGACCAGCACCGAGGCGCCGCCCACGTCTCCACCCTGCTGCTCCGCTTCGACCTGCCCACGGGATCGGTCGAGGCGGTGGACGCGGGCTCCCCGCAGCTGTGGCGCCTGCGCGGCCGTACGGTCACACGGGTGGCCCTGGACGCCCAGCTCCCGCTGGGGATGTTCGAGGAGTCGCAGTACGCCGTGCAGCACCTCCAGGCGCGCCCCGGCGACCGGCTGCTGCTCGTCAGCGACGGGGTGTACGACGCGGTCTCACCGCTCGGCGAGATGTTCGCGGAACGGGGCCTGCCCAGGGCCGTCCTCGCCACCCGGCTGCTGCCGGCGGCCGCCGTGCCCGGCGCGGTCCTGCGGGAACTGGCGGAACACCGGGCGTCGGACTCGCTCGACGACGCCATGGTCATGTGCATCGACTGGTTCGGCCGGCCGACCGCCAGGGGCTGAGCCCGGGCCGGGGCGCTGCCCGGTCCGGTGCTCCCCGGCTCAGCTGCTCAGCGTGAACTCGGCCCGGATGCGCTTGCCGACCGGCACCCGCTCGGCCGTGACGCGGTCGCACAGCGCCACCACGATCTCCATGCCGTGACCGCCCAGGCGGCTCGGGTCGGGGGCGTAGAAAACGGGCAGCGCGCTGCTGCTGTCGTACACCGTGATACTGATGCGCTCCGCCGTGCCCTCGAGCTCCAGCAGATACGGGCCGTGGCTGTAGCGCTCCGCGTTGGTGACCAGCTCGCTCACGGCCAGCATCAGGTCGTTACGGGTGTGCGCACCGAGCACGGCCATCCACTCGGACACCAGCCGGGCGAGGAAGCGGTCGGCCAGTGCCCGTGCCCGGGAAATGCACCCCGGTTCGCCGTTGAACACCTCGGCGCTGTGCAATGCCTCCGTGGGCGGACAGCTCCGGGGGGAGTCGTCCGGCGGGGAGATCGCCTGTTCGTTCATGTGCTCCAGCCAGGGCGCAGCGGGGAGGTCGCAGACCTCTTTCTTGTGATCGTGTACCCGCGTCGGGAGATCCCACTCCCATGCGTCGACAGCGAATATTACGCGCGACCGGGAAGCCGCACCACGGTGACGAAGAAGTCGTCGATCTGGCGGACGGCAGCGATGAACTGGTCCAGGTCGACCGGCTTGGTGACGTAGGCGTTGGCGTGCAGCTTGTAGCTGCGCAGGATGTCCTCCTCGGCCGAGGACGTCGTCAGCACGACGACGGGGATCAGCGCGAGCTCCGGGTCCTGCTTGATCTTCTCCAGCACCTGGCGGCCGTCGTACTTCGGCAGGTTCAGGTCGAGCAGGATCAGATCGGGCCGGGGCGCCTCGGTGTGCGCACCGCGGCGGTAGAGGAAGTCGAGCGCCTCCTCGCCGTCGCGGACCACGTGGAGCGTGTTGCGGATCTTGTTGTCCTCGAACGCCTCACGCGTCATCAGCTCGTCGCCCGGGTCGTCCTCGACGAGCAGGACCTCGATGGGCTGCACGGGAGCGTTCACTTGGTGTCTCCGGAGATCTCCGCAGGGGATGCGGTGTCGTTGGTACCCGCGGGTTCGGGGTCGGCGGGCAGCGAGAAGTGGACCCGCGCCCCCTGACGGGAATCGGGATCCAGCCAGATCCTGCCCCCGTGGAATTCGATGATCTTGCGGCACAGGGCCAGGCCGATGCCGGTCCCGTCGTACTCGTCACGGGCGTGCAGGCGCTGGAAGATGACGAAGACCTTCTCGGCGAACTCGGGCGCGATGCCGATCCCATTGTCCGTCACCGTGAAGTGCCAGTCGTCGCCCTCCCGCTCGCACCGGACCGTGATCACGCACGGTTCGTCGGAGCGGCGGAACTTCACGGCGTTCCCGATCAGGTTCTGCCAGATCATCGCGAGCGTCGTGGCGTCCCCGGTGACCGGGGGGAGCGGGGTCTCGCGGACGACCGTGGTCCCCGACTCCTCGATCACCATCGCCAGATTGGCCAGCGCCCGGTCCAGCGACCGGTCCAGCTCGACGGGGGTCCAGCTGTCGTGGACGCGTCCGACCCGGGAGAACGTCAGCAGATCGTTGATGAGGACCTGCATGCGCTTGGCGCCGTCCACCGCGAAGTCGATGTACTGCTTGCCGCGGCCGTCCAGCTCGTTCCCGTACCGCTTCTCCAGCAGCTGACAGAACGAGGCGACCTTGCGCAGCGGCTCCTGGAGGTCGTGCGAGGCGACGTACGCGAACTGCTCAAGCTCCGAGTTGGACCTGCGCAGCTCCACGGTCTGCTGCGCCAGCACGTCCTCCCGCTCCTGTGCCGCGTCGAGCTCCTCGACCAGCTTGCCCCGCATGTCCTCCACCGCGGAGGCCACCGCCCGTACGTCGGAGGGCCCGCGCACCTCGATCCGCTGCCGGCGGTAGTCGTTGGAGCGGACCCGGCGGGACGCCTCGGCCAGGGCGTTCAGCGGCCGTCCCACGGTGCGCTGCAGCAGCATGCTGAGGGCGACCACGCAGAGGGCGAAGACGATCAGCAGGGCGGCGAGCACCCGGTCGCGGGTGTGGCGGGCGTCGTCCAGCTGGGCGCGTGCCCGATCCCGGGCGGCGTCGAGATGTGCCTGCTGGGTGCCGTACAGCTGCCGCAGCTTGTCGAAGGCGGCCTTGCTCTCGGCGGTCTTGGCCGATGAACGGTTCCCGGGGCCGTCGCGCCGGACGGCGGCGATCAGCGGGTCGGCGTGCACCCGTCGCCACTCCGAGGAGGCGGCGGCGATCCGGTCCAGGTCGCGGTTGTACGGTGCGCTGTCGCCGATCGCGGAGCGCACGCGGTCCAGCCGTTCCTTCTCCTCCTTCTTGCCCTCGGCGAAGGGCTCCAGGAAGGAGGCGTCACCGGTCAGCGCGTAGCCGCGTACCCCCGTCTCCTGGTTGAGCAGCGCGTTCTGCAGCTGGAAGGAGGCGGAGCGGGCCGGCTGGATGCGGTCCACCAGCTCGGTGGTCCGGTCCGAGATGCTGGCCAGGACGAGACCGCCCGCGATCACGCAGCCGCAGACCACGAGGACGAAGGCGGCCAGGATCAGGTGGACCCAGTTCTGGACGGACAGCCGTGCCCACGTTCCGGTGGGCTTCACAGAGGTGTCGGGTATCTCACTGTTCATGTGCGGTGCTTCTCCAGCCGAGGTGCAGGACTGCGACATCGTCGGCGAGGCCCCCGTGCGGGGCCGCGGCCTCCGATGCGCCCGCGACCAGTGCGTCGACGAACGGGCGGGCGGCGAGAGGTGCGAGGTCCCGGGCCATGCCGAGCAGCCCTTCCTCACCCAGCCTGCTGCGCGGGCCGGTGCGCCCCTCGAAGAGGCCGTCGGTGAACAGGACGAGCGCCGCGTCGGGCGCGAGCTCAAGATCGGTGACGGACCACTGGCCGTACCCGGGCAGCAGCCCGAGCGCCATGCCGCCCTCGGGCTCCACCCACTCGACCTCCGTGCCGCGCCGCAGCAGCAGCCCCGGGTGGCCGGCCCGTATGATGCGGACCCGGTCGCCGCCGGGCGGGAAGACGAGCGAGGTGACGGTCGCGAAGACATGGGGGTCGGAGCGCTCGGCGACCAGGATCGACTCCAGCAGCCCGAGCTGTTGCAGCGGATCCGTACCGCACAGGACGGCCGTGCGCCAGGCGACCCGCAGGCAGACGCCGAGCGCCGCTTCCGCCGCACCGTGCCCCGACACGTCACCGATGACCGCCCACACCGTGCCGTCGCCCGTCTGGACCACGTCGTAGAAGTCACCGCTGAGCAGTCCGTGGGCGCGCCCCGGTTCGTAGCGGGCGACGGCCTGGAAGCTGTCGTCGTTCAGCAGGGGGACGGGCAGCAGCCCGCGTTCGAGGCGTGCGTTCTCCTGGGCCATCAGCTGGTTGGCGCGCAGCGCGGAGGCGGCCCGCTCGACCTGCTTGCGCTGGAGGGCGTATCGGATCGCGCGCGAGAGCGCCTGCGGATCGAGCCGCCCCTTCATGAGGTAGTCCTGCGCACCGGTCGCCACCGCGTCGAGTCCGGCGTCGGCCTCCGCGAGGCCGGTCAGCACCACGATCGCGGCGTCCGGGGACGACTCGACGATCTGCGTGACGGCCCGCAGGCCGTGTACGTCGGGCAGGTGCAGGTCGAGCAGGACACAGACCGGGGCCCGGTGCGACCGCAGGTAGGCCAGCGCCTCGGACAGGGTCTTGCACCAGGTCAGCCCCGAGTCGAGCTCACCGTCGGCGAGCATCTCCTCCACGAGCAGTGCGTCACCCGCGTCGTCCTCGACCAGCAGGATGGTGCCGCTGACGTCCCACACGGAGCCCCGGTCGTCCGCCTCGGAAGCCGCCTGGACCGGGAAGGCCCCTGCGGCTGGAGGTCGGGCCGGGGCGCCCATGCGCATCTCAGCCACTTTTCACTCTCTCCTTGCACCGTGCGGGCCACCCGCCGGTGTTGCGCAGCATATGTGAACGACGCCCGGCAATCCGCCGCCGGGCGTCGTTCACAGCGTCTTCGGCCACACTCCGTCGGTGTGTGACCGATTCGAGAGGGTGGCGCGGTCTCGGGGCCGGTTACGCTCGCGCGCCCGAGGCCGGGAACCGGTCAGGCTTCGACGGACATTCCCGCGCGCAGCCGCTTGACGATACGGGCGAGCAGCCGGGACACGTGCATCTGGGAGACGCCCAGCTCCGCGCCGATCTGTGCCTGCGTCATCTCCTGGCCGAAGCGCATCTGCACGATCCGGCGCTCACGCTCGTCCAGCTGCTCCAGCAGGGGCGCCAGCGTGTGGAGGTTCTCGACGGTCTCCATGCCGGGGTCCCTCTCGCCGATCACATCGGCGTACGAGCGCTGCTCGTTGCCGGAGTCGGTCTCCGCCGTGGGGGTGTCGAGCGATCCGGCCGAGTACCCGTTGGCCGCGACGAGGCCCTCGATGATCTCTTCCTCGGGCAGGTCGAGGTGGGCGGCCAGCTCGGCGACCGTCGGATCGCGGTCCAGCCGGGACGACAGCTCCTCCTTCGCCTTCGCGAGGTCGACGCGCAGCTCCTGGAGCCGGCGAGGGACGTGCACCGCCCAGGTGGTGTCCCGGAAGAAGCGCTTGATCTCGCCGACGATGTAGGGGACGGCGAATGTGGCGAACTCCACCTCGCGCGACAGGTCGAAGCGGTCGATGGCCTTGATCAGACCGATGGTGCCGACCTGGATGATGTCCTCCGTGTCGTCACCGCCGCGGTTGCGGAAGCGCGAGGCCGCGTACCGTACGAGTGAGAGGTTCATCTCGATGAGGGTGTTGCGCGCGTACTGGTACTCGTGCGTGCCCTCCTCCAGCGTCTGCAGCCGGTCCAGGAACATCTTCGACAGGGCACGGGCGTCCTTCGGAGCCACCTTCCCGGTGTCCTCGATCCACGGCAGCTCCGCGGTCTCCGCACCGAGCGGTGCGCCCTCCTGCTCCGAGAGCGTGCACGCGTCGCCGAGGACTCCGTCGGTCTTCTCCGTCGTGGTCGCCATGATGTCTGGCCCCTCCTTGTCGCCGAGTGCTTCGCGCACCGCCTGCCCCGGATCTGCGGCGGCATGCACAACTGATGCCGAATTTTTTCGCGGCGCTGTTCCGCGCCTCCGCTCCACCCGAATGGAGCAGCCCGTGGATCATGGCAAACTTGACCGAGCCCCACGCCCGCGGTGCGGCCGGTACGAGTACAGAGGAACGGCGATGACGGTGACAGAGGACGGCCCCGAGATCGTGGCCGGAACCGAGGAATTCGGTCCCGGTATCGACCCGGAGCGGCTGGCCGTCTGCCTGAGTGTGCTCGACGAGCTCGACACCATCGAGGTCGACCACCCGGACGCCGTCGTGGTGCGCCGGGCCACCGCCGGGATCTACCGGACCGTGAAGCAGCGCCGCCGCCAGGAGCGCCGGGCCGCCAAGACCGCGCACGACAAGGCGGTGACCGAGGCCACCGCCACCGGTTCGGCCGAGCGCATCGACGACGAGACGCAGGGCGTCCTGCCGTCCTCGTCCGCCACCGCCGAGATCGCCGGCATCCTCCAGCGGCCCCGGTCCTGCTACGTGTGCAAGGCCCGGTACGTGGAGGTCGACGCGTTCTACCACCAGCTCTGCCAGGACTGCGCCCGGGAGAACCACGCCCGGCGCGACGCGCGCACCGACCTGACGGGCCGCCGGGCGCTGCTCACCGGCGGCCGCGCCAAGATCGGCATGTACATCGCGCTGCGGCTGCTGCGTGACGGGGCGCACACCACGATCACCACGCGCTTCCCCAATGACGCGATCCGCCGCTTCAAGGCGATGGAGGACAGCGACGAGTGGATCCACCGCCTGAAGATCGTCGGCATCGACCTGCGCGACCCCGCCCAGGTCGTCGCCCTCGCCGACTCGGTGGCGGCCGAGGGTCCCCTCGACATCCTGATCAACAACGCGGCGCAGACGGTCCGCCGCTCGCCGCAGGCGTACAGCGAACTGCTCTCCGCCGAGTCCGCCCCGCTGCCCGCCGGTGAGCTGCCCGCCGCCGAGGTGATCGGCACCTTCGGCAGCGGCAGCGTCGACCGCGTCGCTGCCCTGCCCGCCGCGCGCAAGGAAGGGCTCAGCGCCCAGGACGTCGCGGACCTGGCCCTGGTCAGCGGTTCGGCGTCACCGGCCCGGATCGCCGCCGGCACCGCGATCGACGCGGGCGGTCTCGTACCTGACCTCCACGACACCAACAGCTGGATCCAGACAGTCGACGAGGTCGAGCCGATCGAGCTGCTGGAAGTCCAGCTCTGCAACTCGACCGCGCCGTTCATCCTGATCAGCCGGCTGCGCCCGGCCATGGCGGCCACCGCGGCCAAGCACTCCTACGTGGTCAACGTCTCCGCGATGGAGGGCGTGTTCGGCCGGGGCTACAAGGGCGCGGGGCACCCGCACACCAACATGGCCAAGGCCGCGCTGAACATGCTGACCCGCACCAGCGCGCAGGAGATGTTCGAGAAGGACGGCATCCTGATGACCGCCGTCGACACCGGCTGGATCACCGACGAGCGCCCGCACCCGGACAAGATGAGGCTGGCGGAGGAGGGTTTCCACGCCCCGCTCGATCTGGTCGACGGCGCTGCCCGGGTCTACGACCCGATCGTGCGCGGCGAGGCGGGCGAGGTGCTTCACGGCTGCTTCCTGAAGGACTACGCCCCCGCCAACTGGTAGGGGAGCAGGGGCGTGCCCGCCCCCACCGTGCGAAGACCCGGCCGGGATGTTTACCTGGCCGGGTCTTTTCCGTACGCGGTGGCTGAAAGTGACTCATGGCACACGTTCCATCGAGCGCGGAGGCGCTCATTTGGTTACTCTGATGTGAACGGACGTCATCGAGGAGTCCACGAACCTTCCTCGACCGTCCTGGGACAGACTTGTCAACCAAGTCGCCGTCCCGCCCCGTACCCGGCGCCACCGCGACCGAACTGTTTCTGCCCCTGCCCCGCATGGGCAGCTGATTCCCGGCAATGAGAACCGGAGCGTCGGTAACGCCCGGGGCTACGCGACACGAAGGAGTGCGCGGTGACGACACCGGAACTGACCGAACAAGACGAGCGACCGGCCGAACGGCACGGAAAGCCGGGGACCGGCAGCGACAAGCTCCAGAACATCGAGGTCTGGGCGAGGTCCGCGCCGATCCGCCTGGCCGGCTACGAGGACGACCTCGCCGAGCCGCACATCCTGCCCGGCATCGACTGAGCCTCGCAACGCGCTGTGGCCCGCCCCCGCCGGGGGCGGGCCACAGCGCGTTCGCCTGTGCGGCGCGTGCTCAGAACACCGCGCGTGCGACAGCGGCCCCGGCGAAGGACAGCCCCACTCCGGCGGCGACGGTGGCCAGGAGATAGGACGCCGCGAGGCCCAGCCGGCGGGCCGAACTCAGGGTGAGCAGTTCGTACGAGAACGTCGACCACGTCGACAGGGCCCCGCAGAAGCCGGTGGCCAGCAGCAGATTCAGCCGGGTGCCCAGATCGCCGTCGGTCGCCGCCTCCGCCACGAAGCCGAGGATCAGCGCCGCGCCCGCGTTGGCCGCGAAGGTACCCCACGGGAAGACGCTGTGCAGGCGGAACTTCGCGTCCACGCCGAGCAGGTAACGCACCGGCGCCCCCACCAGGCCGCCGGCCAGGACGAGCAGCCAGTCGGTCATGACGCCTCGCCCCGCACGCCGTAGGAACGGCCGAAGGCGAAGTGCGCCGCGAAGGCCCCCGCCGTCACGGCCGCCAGCGCCGCCGCCACCGTCAGCACCAGGTATCCGACCGCGTAGCCGGGCTGATGGTTGTCGAACAGCTGCCGCACGTTGTCCGTGTAGTGCGAGAACGAGGTGAACCCGCCGAGCACACCGGTGCCGAGCAGCGGGCTGATGAGCCGGGGAGCCCCGGGGAAGCGCAACTTCAGGGTGACCATCAGGATCCCCATCAGGAAACAGCCCACCGCGTTGACCAGCAGGATCGTCCAGGGGAAGGCGAAGGTACCCGTAGGCCACAGGCGTTCGGCGGCGTACCGGGCGCAGGCCCCCGCGGCTCCGCCGACCGCGACGGCCACCACGACCGGGAGCTGTACGCCCGGATGGTGATCGGGGTGGCTGTGCCGGTGCAACCGCATCTTCTGGGCCATCCGCCGAACGTACGGAAGGCGGCCGGACACCCGGGGGCGGGTGTGCGGCGTGGCCCGGGGGAGCACCCGAGTGGGCTACCGGTTCCGGCTCCCGCGAGAGAAGGCGAACTTTATGTGGCTGTATGGCATATGACGGATTCGCCCCTGCGGCCGTCATGCCCGGACCACTGACGAGACGCTGGAGCATGCCTTGTCCCTCGCCGAACCGGATCTCGTCCGGCGGCTGGAGAGCCGCCAGCCGTCCGCGTACCTCCTGGCGTCACTGCGCGGTGTCGGGCAGGTCGACTTCCAGGCCGGTCTGTACACCGGCGCCGCGATCCTCGCCGGTCTGTGGGTGGCGGGCTGGCAGACGGGACTGTTCGCGACGATCGGGACGCTGGTCGCCACCGCCACCGCCTACGCGCTGGCCGTCGACCGGGGGAGCATCGCACTCGGCATGCAGGGGTTCGCGGGCTGCCTGACCGGCATCGCCCTCATCTCCTCGTTGGGGAACCACCCGGCCACCTACGTGCTGACCGTCGTGGGCGCCGTCCTGTGCGTCATTCTCATGGCGACCCTGGCCACGTTCCTCACGCCGTACAACCTCACCCCCATGACCGCGCCCTTCTGCCTGGTCTCCGGCGTGATGGTGGTCGGCGCCCCGTCCTTCGACCGCGTCTGGCACGGCGCCCCGGCGGCCGTCTCCAACACGACCAGCGGGGACACCGGGATCACCTGGAACGACCTCTGGCACGCCTTCTTCAACAACGTCTCGCAGATCTTCCTCGTCGAGAGCTGGTACGTCGGACTGATCATGCTCGCCGGACTCGCCCTGGCCGGCCTGCGCGTCGTGCTCTACGCCGCCGCCGGCAGCATCGCCGGGATCGTCGCCGCCTGGCTGCTCGGCGCGCCGACCGACCTGATCGCCAACGGCATCTACGGCTACAACGCGGTGCTCGTCGCCATCGGCCTCGGGGCCGTCTTCATGGCCAACACCGCCTGGACCGCGGCCTACGCGATTTTCGGCGCGATGGTCAGCACCGGCCTCACCGCCGCCCTGACCTCCTTCTTCAAACCGTTCGGCGGCCACACCTTCACCTGGCCGTTCATCCTCACCACCTGGACGCTGCTGGCGGCCGTCCCCCTGCTGCCGCGCCTGCGCCGCAGCTGACCGGACCCGAGACCACCAGCCCCCCCGCACACACCGAGGAAGGTACCCACGATGAACCTCGCCCCCCGCGAGATCGACAAACTGCTCGTGTACGTCGTGGCCGACCTGGCCCGCAAGCGCCAGGACCGCGGCCTGAAGCTCAACTACAGCGAGTCGGTCGCGCTGATCACCGAGGCGATCCTCGAAGCGGCCCGCGACGGCAGGAGCGTCGCGGACTGCATGGAGCTGGGCCGCCACATCGTGGGCGAGGACGACACCATGTCCGGCGTACGGGAGATGCTCGGCCTCCTCCAGGTCGAGGCGTCCTTCGTGGACGGCACCAAGCTGGTCTCCGTCCACGACCCCATCGGCGGCTGACCATGGCCGGGAACGTGGCCGTCATCGCCGTCTGCGGCCACGAAGCCGCGTACGGACGGGCGCTGGAGGGGCGACTCGGCCCGGACGTGGGCATCGTCCCCAACGGGCGCGCCCTCTTCCGGACCGTCGCCGCGCACCTGCGCCGGGGCAAGCGAGCCGTCGTCGTCCCGATGACCCTCGGCCGTGAACCCGGGCTCGTCGCGGACACCGCCCGCACCCTGCGCGCCGTCCCCGACGCCGGGCCGGGAGCCGTGCTCCTCACCGAGCCGTTCGGCACCGCCCAGCACCTCGTCGCCTGGCTGCGCGCCGCCGCCGGCCGGGTTCCCGCCGACTCCGCGCTCCTCGTCGCCGCCCCCTCCGGCGACCCGTTCGAGGACGCCGAGCTCCACCGCGTCGCCGCGCTCGTACGCCGCTACGGGCGCCACACGCTGGTCGAGGTCGCGTTCGACGGCGGCGACCCGGGCCCGGCCGAAGGCGCCCGGCGCTGCGCGCTGCTCGGCGCGGAGCGCGTGACGCTGCTGCCCGCCTCGTTCACGGCCGTGGACCCGGGTGGCGCGGCAACGGTCCCGGTGGCGGACGCGGGCCCCCTCGTGCCGGACCCCGCGCTGCGCCGGGTCCTGGACGAGCGGGTGGCCGACGCGCACCGGCGCTGGAGCGAACACGGTGACGACGGCATCTCGGCCGGACTCGCCGCCGCCGACCACCACGGCCACGCCCACACCCACCCGCCGGGCGAGGGCCACGGCCATAGCCACGACCACGGCCATGCGCACGGACACCCCCACGAGCACGGCCCCGGGACCGGGCACCGGCACCACCACCACCCGTCCGCCGCTGGGGCGGACCGAGGCATCAGGAGCATCGCATGACGTTCCGTCAGCAGTACCTGTACGGGGACGACCCCATCGAACTCAACGCGGGCCGGCGCACGGTCAAGGTCACCGTGAGCAACACAGGCGACCGGGCCGTGCAGGTCGGGTCGCACTACCACTTCTTCGAGGTGAACTCGGCGCTCTCCTTCGACCGCGAGGCGACGCTCGGCACGCACCTCAACATCGCCGCCGGCACCTCCGTACGGTTCGAGCCCGGCGGGACGCGCGAGGTCGAGCTCTGCGCGTATGCCGGAACCGGCCGGCTCACCGGCTTCAGCGGGCTGCTCAACGGCAGCCTCGCCTCCCACCCCGCACGCGTCGAAGCCGTCCGCAAGGCCATCGAACGCGGCTTCCAGGGTGCGCGGAACACGCCCGCCGGATCCGGCCCCAAGGTGGAGTCCGAGGGCGCCGGCAAGGACGGGGCCAAGGGTCCCAAGGGTTCGAAGGCCGCCAAGGACAAGAAGAAGGGTTCGCGCTGATGCCCATCCTGCCCCGCAAGCAGTACACCGACATGTTCGGTCCGACGGTCGGTGACCGCTTCCACCTCGCCGACACCAACCTCGTCGTCGAGGTCGAGAAGGACTACAGCGAGGGCCTGTACGGCGACGAGGTCGTCTACGGCGGCGGCAAGACCATGCGCGACGGCATGGCCTCCGACCCGCAGGCCACCGCCGCCCAGGGCGCGCTCGACACCGTCATCACCAACGTGGTCCTCATCGACCCGATGGTGGGCGTCGTCAAGTGCGACATCGGCATCAAGGACGGCTTCATCGTCGGCATCGGCAAGTCCGGCAACCCGCAGACCCAGAACAACGTGGACCCGGACCTGGTCATCGGACCCGGCACCGAGGCCATCGCCGGCGAACACCTGATCGCGACCGCGGGCGCCATCGACAGCCACGTCCACCTGATCGCCCCGCAGCAGGCCGAACAGGCTCTGACCAACGGCATCACCACCCTCATCGGCGGCGGCACCGGTCCCACGGACGGCTCCAACGGCACCACCTGCACCCCCGGCCCGTACAACATCGGCCTGCTCCTCCAGGCGGCGGAGACCCTGCCGGTCAACCTCGGCATCATGGGCAAGGGCAACGGCAGCCTCCCGGGCGCCCTGGAGGAGCAGGTCGTCGCCGGTGCCTGCGCGCTCAAGGTCCACGAGGACTGGGGTTCCACACCGGCCGTGATCGACAACGCGCTGAACGTCGCTGACGAGCACGACGTCCAGGTGGCCATCCACACCGACAGCCTGAACGAGGGCGGGTTCTTCGAGGACACCCGCTCCGCCATCGACGGCCGCGCCATCCACACCTTCCACAGCGAGGGCGCGGGCGGCGGCCACGCCCCCGACATCCTGCGCGTCACCGGCGAGCCCAACGTCCTGCCGTCGTCGACCAACCCGACGCTGCCGTACACCAAGAACTCCGTGGACGAGCTCCTCGACATGGTGATGGTCTGCCACCACCTCAGCCGGGACATCCCCGAGGACGTCTCCTTCGCCGACAGCCGGGTCCGGGCCGAGACGATCGCCGCCGAGTCGGTCCTGCACGACCTCGGCGTGATCAGCATGTTCTCCTCCGACTCCCAGGCCATGGGCCGGATCGGCGAGTCCGTCACCCGGGCCTTCCAGACCGCGCACCACTGCAAGGACAAGCTCGGCGTGCTGGAGGGCGACTCGGAACGCAACGACAACCAGCGGGTGCTGCGCTACCTCGCCAAGCTCACCATCAACCCCGCCATCGCCACCGGCATCTCCGACTACGTGGGCTCGATCGAGAAGGGCAAGCTCGCCGACATCGTGCTCTGGCCCATCCACTCCTTCGCCGCCAAGCCGAAGATGGTCATCAAGGGCGGCCTCGTCTCCTGGGCGCAGATGGGCGACCCCAACGCCTCGCTGCCGACCCCGCAGCCGGTCACCTACCGGCCGATGTTCGGGCAGTACGGCAAGGCGCTCCAGGCCACGCACGCCACGTTCATGTCGCAGGCGGGCATCGCCGCCGGCGTGCCGGAGCGGCTCGGCCTGGACCGCAAGGTCCTGCCCGTGCGCCGCACCCGCACCATCGGCAAGCACAACATGGTCCGCAACGACGTCCTGCCGGACATCCAGGTCGACCCGGAGACGTTCAAGGTCACGCTCAACGGCAAGGTCGCCACCATCGACCCGGCCGAGAAGCTGCCCCTGAACCACCTCTACTTCCTGGTCTAGGGCCGATGTACCGCAAGGAGGGCGACATCGCGGGCGACCCCGGCCCGGCGGGGACCACGGCCGCGGGCCTCGGACCGCTGCTGGTCAGCCTCCAGCTGACCGACTCGGCGTTCCCCAGCGGCTTCTACACCCTCTCGCACAGCCTGGAGGGCTTCGCCCAGGCGGGCGCCGTGGACGCGCAGAGCCTGCCGCCGCTGCTGGCTGACCTGCTGCTGCACGGCGTCGGGCCCGCCGACGCCACCGCGCTCGCCCTGGCCCACCGGGCGACCGCGGCGGGCGACCCGGAGACCGTGGTCCGGATCGACGAGCACCTGTTCGCCACGAAGCTCGGCCGGGAGATGCGCCAGGCCGCCACCCGGACGGGCCGGCAGCTCCTGGACCTGGGCCACGAGGTCTTCGGGTGCCCGGAGATCGGCGACTACTACGAGCGGGTCGTGCGCCGTGAGGCCCCCGGCACCCAGGCCGTGGCCGCCGGCGTCGTCTACGCGGCGACCGGTGTCCCGGTCCGGCAGGCGGTCGCCGCCGACCTGTTCGCGTTCTGCGTGAGCTTCGCGGGCGCCGCCCTGCGGCTGAGGCTCACCGACCACCGTACGGCGCAGACCCTGCTCAGGGGCGCCGCGCCCGTCATCGAGGCCGCCGTCGACGCGGCGCTGCGCAGGGAACTCGACGACGTCGGCGCCACCGTCTTCGCCTCGGACGTCATGTCGGGCCGTCACGAGCGCGCCGAAGCCCGCCTTTTCGCCAGCTGAGCACCCACCACGACACCTCTAGGAGCACACCATGGACGACAACGTACTCCGGGTCGGCATCGGCGGACCCGTCGGTTCCGGCAAGACCGCGCTCATCGAGGCGCTGGTCCCGGTCCTGATCGCACGCGGCCACCGCCCCGCCGTCATCACCAACGACATCTACACCCAGGAGGACGCCCAGCACGTGCGCCGCACGCTGGCCGGAGTCCTCGAACCCGAGCGCGTCGTCGGCGTCGAGACCGGCGCCTGCCCGCACACCGCCGTACGCGACGACCCGACGATGAACCTCGCGGCCGGCGCGGAGATGCTGGAGCGCTTCCCGGACACCGACACGCTCCTGTACGAGTCCGGCGGCGACAACCTCACGCTGACGTTCAGCCCCGCGCTCGTGGACCTCTTCCTCTTCGTGCTCGACACGGCGGAGGGCGAGAAGATGCCCCGCAAGCGCGGCCCCGGCATCACCGACTCCGACCTCCTCGTCATCAACAAGATCGACATCGCGCAGTACGTGCGCACGGACATCGGCGTCATGGAGTCCGACGCCCACCGGGTCAGGGGAGACGGACCCGTCGTCCTCACCGACTGCCTGACCGGTGTGGGCGTCGACGAGATCGCCGGCTACCTCGAATCCCGCCGCAAGGTGCTGATCTGACATGCCGCTAGCCCCGCAGCGGCCGAAGGCCGGCCGGCTCGCCGAGGAGTACTACACCGCCGTCCGCGTCCCCCCGGACGTGGCGGCCCTGGCCTCCGTCCCGGACACGCTGGCGCCCGGCTCCCCGGCCAAGGTCGGCATCCTCGACCTCGCCTTCGCCGTACGGGGCGGGCGCACCGAACTCGTCGGGCGCTACCAGAAGACACCGCTGCAGATCATGCGGCCGCTGTGGATCGACCCCGCGCAGCCCGGCATGAGTTACGTGTATCTGATGGCCACCGGCGGCGGCATCGCCCAGGCCGACCGCTACCGGATGGACTTCCGCTGCGGCCCGGACACCCAGGTCCACCTGACGACCCAGGCCGCCACCAAGATCTTCCGGATGGAGCACGACTACGCGAGCCAGCGCGTGCACCTGACGGCCGACGCCGGCAGCTACGTCGAATACCTCCCCGACCCGCTGATCCCGTTCCAGGACGCGCGCTTCTACCAGAGCACCGAGGTCACCGTCGCGCCCGGCGCCACGGTCCTGGTCGGCGACACCCTCACCGCGGGCCGGCTCGCCCGCGGCGAACGCCACACCTACCGGACGCTCGCGACCGACCTGCGCATCCGCAGGCCCGACGGCACCCTCCTCGCCATCGACACCCTGCGCCTGACGCCCCGGCAGCCGGGCACCGGAGTCCTCGGGCCCGGGGTCTTCGCCGGCCACGACCACGTCGCCTCGCTCTTCGTGGTGACCGACCGCGTTCCCGCCACCGCGCTCGCCGACACCCTGCACGAGGCACTCGCCGGGCTCGGCGTCCTGTACGGGGTGAGCGTGCTGCCCCGGGACTGCGGCGCGTGGGTGCGGCTTCTCGACGACAGCCCGGTCGGGGTGGCCGCCGCACACCGGGCCGCCTGGCACGCCGTACGCCGGCTGCTCACCGGCCACCCGCCGCCCGACCTGCGCAAGCCGTAGTGCTTCCCGCTTCGCCCCTTCTCTGCACGAGGTATCGCCGATGATGACAGCTCCCGCGCCCATGCCGGCCGCGTACGACTCCGGGGACACCGCCTGGCTGCTCGCCGCCACCGCCATGGTCCTGCTGATGACGCCCGGCCTCGCGTTCTTCTACGGCGGCATGGTGCGCACCCGGCACGTGCTCATGATGATCAAGATGAGCTTCGCCGCGCTGGCCTTCGGGACCCTCGTCTGGTGGGTCATCGGCTACACCCTGGCGTTCGGGCCCGACGTGGGCGGCGCCGGGCTCATCGGCAACCTGGATCACGTGTTCATGAAGGGCGTCGAGCTGAACACGCTGACCGGCGCCATCCCCACGTACATCTACAGCACCTTCCAGATGGGCTTCGCCGTCATCACCGTGGCCCTGATCAGTGGATCGATCGCCGACCGCGCCACGATGCGGGGCTGGCTGGTCTTCGTCGTGCTGTGGCTGCTGATCGTCTACATCCCCATCGCGCACTGGGTGTTCGACAAACAGGGCTGGATCGTGAAGCACCTCGGTGCCCTCGACTTCGCCGGCGGGCTTCCGGTGGAGCTCAACTCGGGGGTGGCGGGGCTCGCCGTCGCGCTGGTGCTGCGCGCACCGCGCGACTTCGCCCGCCGCGAGGAGCGCCCCAACAACATCCCGCTGGTGGTCATCGGCGTGGGTCTGCTGTGGTTCGGCTGGTTCGGCTTCAACTCCGGTTCCGCGCTCACCGACCAGGGCACGGCCGCGGCGGCCTTCATCAACACCCAGCTCGGCGCGGCGGGTGCCATGGTGACCTGGCCGCTGGTCGAGAAGTGGCGCACCGGCCGCGTGACCACCATGGGCGTGGTGTCGTCCGCCGTCGCGGGCATGGTCGCCATCACTCCGGCGTGCGGCGAGATCAACACGCTGGGCGCGGTGATCACCGGGCTCGTCGTCGGTGCGGTGAGCGCGTACGCGATCACCCTCAAGTTCCGCTTCGGCGTGGACGACACGCTGGACGTCGTCGGGGTGCACGGGGTCGGCGGCCTGATCGGCCTGGTCATGGTCGGCCTCTTCGCCACGGCCCGCGTCAGCGGCAAGGAGGGCCTGTTCTACGGGGGCGGCTGGGGCCTGCTCGGCAAGCAGATGGTGGCGATCGTGTCCGTGATCGCGTTCTCGTTCATCCTCACCTGGATCATCGCCAAGGCCGTCGACCTGACCGTCGGCTTCCGGGCGAAGGAGGAGTACGCCCTCGTGCCCGGCGAGGAGGCCGAGCGCGCGTACGACTTCCAGACCGCCGAGCGGCTCGGCGCGCTGGTCTCCGGGCGGCGGGTGGCGAGCGACGACGAACTGGTCAAGCAGATCAGCCGCCTCCTGCGGGCCCGCGAGAGCGAGAAGTAGCCGCCTACGCCCTGGTCGGGCGCAGGAAGTCGCGTACGAAGGTGCGGTGCCACCAGCAGCCGGTGGCCCGCAGTTCGCTCCAGGTGGTGAAGCGGTAGCGGAAGACCCGGGCCCGCACCTGGGCCGGCGGGGCCTCCGGGAACGGGTTGTGCCGCAGCAGCCGCAGCGTGTCCCGGTCGTTCTCCAGCAGCCGCTCCACGAACGGGCCGAACCAGGACCTGGCGTACGCGGGGGAGAGCGCCGCGAACCACATCATCCAGTCCAGCCGCAGATGGTAGGGGGCGAACTGGCGCGGCAGCCGGCGCGGATCTCCCGGCTTGCCCCGGAAGCCGTACTCCTTCCACACCGTGCCCGGGTGGACGACCGCGTCCTCGGTGCCCTCCACCACCACCTCCAGCCGGACCCGGCTGATGCTGCCGAAGGCGCCGTACGTGTTGACCAGGTGCAGCGGGTCGAACGACCGGTTCATGACCTGCCGGCGGGAGACCAGATTGCGGGCCGGGCGGTAGCTCAGGGCCAGGACCAGCGCGGTGACCGCGATGACCAGCACCGCGTACCAGACGGGCGCGCCCCGCTGGGCGGGCGGCTCGGTCACCGGCGACCAGTCGATGACCGGCAGGGCGAGCGTGATGGTCAGCCAGTTCAGCCAGGCGAAGTTGCCCGAGAGCACCAGCCACAACTGGGTGACGATCATCAGGCCCGCCGCGAAGGTCGCCACCGGCTGCGGGGTGAAGAGCAGCACCGGGACCAGCAGCTGGGTCACATGGTTGGCCGCCACCTCGACCCGGTGCACGGGCCGGGGCAGACGGTGGAAGAACCAGCTCAGCGGCCCCGGCATCGGCTGCGTCTCGTGGTGGAAGTCCAGGCAGGTCAGGTCCCGCCAGCAGGCGTCGCCGCGCCACTTGATGAGCCCGGCGCCGAACTCCAGCCGGAACAGCACCCACCGCAGCAGCCACAGCACGAGCACCGGTGGCGCGGTGCCCGCGTTCCCCAGGAAGACGGCGAGGAAACCCGTCTCCAGCAGCAGCGATTCCCAGCCGAAGCCGTACCAGACGCCGCCCACCTGCACGATCGACAGATACAGCACCCACGGCACCGCCCAGAGCGCCATGGCGGCCCCCAGCGGCACATGGTTGTCCGCGCCCGCGATCAGCGCGACGGAGACGGCGCAGCCGGTCCACGCGACCAGGGCGAAGAAGCGGTCGGAGCAGTGGAGACGGAAGAGCCCCGGGGCGGTGCGCCAGGACGTGTGCCGCAGGGCGTCGGTGGCGGGCAGCATGCCGCGCTCACCGACCAGCGCCCGGAACTGCAGCGCCGCGGCGAGGAAGGCGGTCAGGTAGATGACGGCGAGGGCCTTCTGGAAGACCAGCCGGCCGAGCCAGTACCCGTCAGCGGTGAACCACTCCATCGCTACCAGTATGGCCCGGCGCCGCCCCCGGGCTCATCGGCCGGCCGCCGCGCGCCGCTCGCGCTCCTCCGTGACGATGCGGCGCAGGGTGCGGCCGAGCCGGCGGGCGTACCACCGCTGGAGCGGTGGCACCAGCGGGCCGCCGAGCCGCGAGTACCAGCGGGCGGGCCGGCTGAACGCCATCACCGTGAAGGAGACCGTGCCGTCCTCGGCGAGTTCGGCCGTGAAGCATTCCTCGCCGCGCTCCGGGTGGCCGGTCTCCGTCCCGTACCCGAAGCCGATCCGCGCCGGACCGTACTCGGCCCAGATCACCCGGCAGGGGACGGCGAGCCGCAGCGGACCGGCCTGCACCGCCACCCGAACGGCCGTCCCCGCGTCGGCGCGTGGCGTGGACGCCTCAACGTGCGCCCCCGACCCGCGGTGCATCCGGAACTCGGTGATCGCCGCACCGGCCGCCTCGAAGTCGGCGCGGCCGCGCCCGACTCCGGTGCGGTGGTGCAGGTGGTTGTAGCCGTCGGGGAGCGGACCGAGGCGGGTGACTCCCACCTCCGCGTAGTTGAGGCTGCTCATCGGATGCTTCCTTCGTCGTCGTGGAGGTGCAGGCGCTGCCAGGCGAGGACCGAGCAGAGCGCGAACCCCAGCGCGTTGCCCACGCCGTGGGTGGCGGCCATCCAGAGGAGGCCGGGGTGCGGCAATCCCGTCGCCTCGCCCAGCGCCCAGGTCAGGGCGAGGACCATGGTCACCGCGAGCACGGCGGCCGAGACGGCGAGCAGCAGCCGGGTGGCGCGGTCGCGGTGGGCGGGCCGGACCGTGCGCCAGGTCAGCAGCGCCACGGTCCACATCCCGGCCGTCAGGACCACCGCACCGGCGAGTTCGGCCCAGTCGCCGATGAAGTAGCCGGCCAGCACGAACAGGGTGCCCAGGGGCACGCTGAGCGCCGCGAACCGGCCCGCCGGGCCGTCGGCCACCCGGCTCACCAGGCCCGCGACCAGGGCGGCGGCGAACCCGGCGAAGTGGAAATGCGGCACGGTCAGCGCCAGGATGCCGAGGCCGAAGCCGAACAGCGGGTGTCCGGCGCGTTCGGCGACCAGCGCGGTGGCGGCGACGGCCGGCGTCACCAGCGCGGTGAGCAGGGCGATCTCGGCCGGCGCCGTCGCCGGGGAACGCAGGGGGCCGTCGCGGCGGACGGCGCGGGGCACGGCGTGCAGCGCGAGAAGCGCGGCCCCGATTCCGTAGCAGAGCGCCAGGACCGTGGCGGCCGTACCGCGTGGCAGCCAGAGCGAGACCGCGCCGGGGACGGCGAAGACCGGCCAGAACCGTCCGATCCGGGCCAGTTCCGGTGCGTCGGCGAGCCGCAGCCCGGCCGGCACGATCACCAGCATCCCCAGCATCACGATCAGCCCGACAAGGACCGACATGACTCACCACCCCCGAGTTGAACGTGTTCAAATCGCCGTCGACGCAGACTCTACGGGGTTACTTGAACGCGTTCAAGGCGGCAGGGGTGTACGCCTCTCGGGAGGCGGTTGGCTTGCGGCGGCGGGGGAAGTGCGGCAGACATGGGAGGAGCGACCGGGAGACCGGTGACCAGGCAGGAGACCTTCCTCGTGCACTCACGCATACGACCGCGACGCACCGCGCTCGCCCTGCTCTCCGCCGGCTTCCTCCTCGCCGCGGGCTGCGCCCGGGACACCTCCGGGGGCAGCGGCCCCGCCACCGGGACGGCCGGTGCGGGGGACGTGCTCCTCCAGCCCGCCGCCGACCCCGGCACCGCCCCCTTCACGGCTTCCGCCGCGGGCGGCCCCGTCGTGCGGCCGCAGGGCACGCGGTCCGGAGCGCCCCGCTCACCGTCCGCGCCCGGCAAGGGAAAAGGGCTTGCGCGCACCGGATCGACGCCCGGTCTCTACGCCGGAACGCGTGCCGTCCCATCCTGCGACGTCGAGGCCCTGATCCGGATGCTCGCCGTCGACCCGGCTAAGGAAGAGGCCTTCGCGCGCACCGTGTCGGTCCCGCGCGACCGGCTCGCCGGCTTCGTGCGCGGCCTGACGCCCGTCCAGCTGCGCGCCGACACACTGGTCACGGGGCACGGCTTCCGGGCCGGTGAGGTCACCACGTACCAGTCCGTCCTCCAGGCCGGCACCGCGGTCATGGTCGACGGCCGGGGGCTGCCCCGTATCCGCTGCGTCTGCGGGAACCCCCTGGACCCGCCGTCCGGGGAGGCGGACGCGGCTGCGGGGGCGGGGGAGCGGTGGGCGGGGTTCGACCCGGCGCGGACCGTCGTCGTCGAGCCTGCCGCACAGCCCGTGGCGGAGCTGGTGATCGTCGACGTGGTCCATCACAGCTGGCTCGCGCGGCCCGTCGGCGACGAGGGCACCGGCGACCGTGAACCCGAGGTGCCGCCTCCCTACGACCCCGGCACCGACATCACCGGCCCGCTCCCCGACGTACCGGCGCCGAGCACGAAGAAGCCCGAGACCCCGAGCCCGGACGGCCCGTCGGAGCCGACGCCGTCCCGCACCCGGCCGCCGGAGGACTGCCCTACGCAGGCCGCGCCGAAACCGCCCGGTGAACCGGCGGTGGCCGGCGGCCTTCCCGCCCGGACGCCGGGCGAAACGCACTGCCCCGCGCCGACCGGTGACCCCACGGACGAGCCTTCGGGGGGTCCGTCGGAGCCGGACGAGCCGCCGATGACCGACGCGCCGCCGACGTCGATCCAGCTGCCCCCGGGAGGCTGGGCCGTGTCCGAGGGCCGCGCGTTCGGATCGTGCCGGGCCCGCGGGCTCACTCCTCGGTCGGCAGCCAGTTCCCGTGCAGACCCAGCGGGACCCGTACCGGAATGCGCACGCGGGCGACGGGGCCGGACGTGGGGTCCTCGGACGGGATGACGAGCAGCCAGCTGCTCGCGTCGGTGCGGTCGGTGGCGTACGTCATCCAGTAGCCGCCCTCGCCCGGACCGGTGCCGGGTACGGGGGCGAAGACCGGTTCGCCGACCGAGAGGTTCCCCGCCCGCCACGCGACATGCGTACCGGTGGGGTCGTTGCCGTCGTACCAGCGCAGTTCGTCGAACTCGCCCGGCAGCAGGTCCGGGTTGCCCGAGTCCGAGGCCACGGCGAGCTGTCGGTGGCGCCGGCCGATCAGCCGGTCGTCGGTGCGGGGGAGTTCCATCCGGACGTCGTCCAGCACCGTGCGGCGCATCGTGCCGGCCTGGGGGTCGATGACCGCGCGCACCAGGCCCGCGTGGTTGGGCCCGGCGCCCTCGGCGGGCGCGCCCAGGGACAGCCGGGTCCACTGCACGTAGTCCAGCACCACGTCCCCGCCGCTGGGCTCGGTGTCGTACGCGTTGACCGTGTGCCACAGCCAGAACGCGTCGTCGGCGGCCCAGCGCACCGGGCTTCCGTCGCGCGGGATCAGGGCCACGCGGGTGCCGCGTTCAGGCCGCCAGTCGATCATGGAACCGCCGCTCACGGCGGCCCCGATGTCGAAGAACACCGGCGCCAGCACGAGCACCAGGAAGCGCGGGGTGATCGCCATGTCGTGGATCATCATGGGCTCGTCGACCCCGTCCACGGTCGTGGGGCCGCGGACCACGTCGCCCAGGGGACCGATGGCGGACCAGGTGAGGTACGGCGGCTCCAGGCCGTAGCAGAAGACGAGCATCTCGCCGGTGACCGGGTCGGTCTTGGGGTGCGCGGTGATCCCGGCCGGCAGCGCACCGTCGAACGTCTCCTTGCCGACGGTCCGCAGGTCGGGCGTCATGAGGAACGGGGAGTCGGACTCGGCGAGCGCCAGCAGCCGTCCCGCGTGGCGCACCACGTTGATGTCGGGCATGTCGCGGAAGGTGCCGGCCAGCTCCGGCTCGACGTCCGGCACCTGCGGAAGGATCATCGACTCGATCCCGCCCCACAGCGCCCGCCCGGCCCGCTCCTCGGCGACCAGGGCTGGTGTCCGGACGAACCGGTTGCGGTAGCGGGCGCGGCCGCCGGAGATCCACACTCCGTGCAGCATGCCGTCACCGTCGATCGGGTAGAGGTACGAACCGATCGGCGTGAAGCGGGGATTGGGACCGTTGCGCAGGAACACCCCGTCCAACTCGTCGGGCAACGAGCCCGTCACGCTCAGTTCGGCCTCGTCGACCTCCTCGGTGACGGGGGCGAAGCGGCCGGAGAGATGGACCACGCGGCTCGGGTCGAAGGCGTGTGCGGCATGTGCGGCCATGGCGGCCTCCCTTGCCGGGGCGTGGGGGCGCACCCGGATGCGGGCCGAGCTGACTCTTCATTGAATCCCCGGCCCCGGCCCGCCGCAACGCGTCCCCCGGCGCGGAATGCGGCGGGCGCTCCAGGGGCCCACCATGGAAGACGCGGCACATCGCCGTGCCGGGCCACACCCTGGAGGTGTCCGGTGGCTGAAACCCCTCCCAAGAAGCGGCGGACCGGGAACCTGTTCTTCGCATTCGCTCCGTGGATCATTTTCATCGTCGTCGCGTCCCCCAGTACCTGGGAGTACGCCGCGCTGGCCGGTCTGGTGTCCGCCGTGGTGCTCAATCTGCCGGACATGCGCCGGGGTTCCTTCAAGGTCCTGGAGGTCACCGGCATCGTCTTCTTCGCGCTGCTGAGCGTGCTGGCGCTGTTCCTGGACCGCCAGGACCTGGACTGGGTGGAGAAGTACGCCCAGGTGCTGTCCAGCGCCGTGATCGCGGTCGTGGCGCTCGGTTCGCTGGCGTTCATCCCGTTCACCGAGCAGTACGCGCGTGAGTCGACGCCCCGTGAGGTGTGGGGGACGCCGGTGTTCCGCCACGTCAACCGGGTGCTGACGCTGCTGTGGGGTGCCGTTTTCGCCGCCACCGCCCTGCTGGGTCTGCTCGCGCTGCACACCTCGTCGGGCCGCGACTGGTTCAACTGGATCATCCCGGTCGTCCTGCTGGTGCTCGCCGTGCGCTTCACCGAGCGCTATCCGGACCGGGTGCGCGAGCGGGCCCGAAACGAGCACGCCTCGCCATGAAGCACGCCGTTCCCACGGACCCTCGGCGACAACGTGAACGCGCTCCAGGGACGCCGCCCCCTCACGGCGACGGCCCCGCACATCCGGAAGGGATGTGCGGGGCCGTCGCCGTGGTGTCAGTTGCCGGCCTCCGAGGCGTCCAGCATTCCCTCGCGCTCCACGACCTTGATCCGCTCACGGTCCTGTTCGGCACCGAGGGCGCGCTCGTGTGCGTCGAGGCGGTACCAGCCCTCACGGGTGGTGTAGCGGATGCCGCGCTCCTCGAGGAAGGCGGTGACGGCCTCCGGCTCGGGCCGCTCCGGGGCGGGCAGCCGGCCGGCGGCGTGGTCCTCCAGCAGGCAGGCGACCGTCTCGTTGGCGTCGCCCTTGGTGTGCCCGATCAGGCCGATCGGCCCCCGCTTGATCCAGCCGGTGACGTACACCGACTCCATCGGCCGGTCGCCCGCGAGCACCCGGCCCGCGGCGTGCGGCACCGTGCCGGACGCGACGTCGAAGGGCAGCTTCGGCAGCTCCTGCGAGTAGTAGCCCACCGCCCGGTAGACGCTCTGTACGTCCCAGTCGTGGAAGGCGCCGGTGCCGCGCACGTTGCCCGTGCCGTCCAGCTCGGTGCGCTCGGTGCGCAGCCCGGTGACCTTGCCGTCCTCGCCGAGGATCTCCACGGGCGACTCGAAGAAGTGCAGGAAGAGCTTGTGCGGCCGGTCGCCGACGTCGCGGATCGCCCAGTTCTCCAGCGTGGACGCGACCATGTTGGCCTGCTTGTTCCCGCGCCGGGTCTCGATCGAACCCGCGTCGTAGTCGATGTCCTCGGGGTTGACGATGACCTCGATGTTCGGCGAGTGGTCCAGCTCCCGCAGCTCCATCGGGCTGAACTTGGCCTGGGCCGGGCCGCGCCGGCCGAAGACGTGCACCTCCAGCGCCTTGTTCGCCTTCAGGCCGTCGTAGACGTTGGCGGGGATCTCCGTCGGCAGCAGCTCGTCGGCGGTCTTCGCGAGGATGCGGGCCACGTCGAGCGCGACGTTGCCGACGCCCAGCACGGCGACCTTCTCGGCCTCCAGGGGCCAGGTGCGCGGGACGTCCGGATGGCCGTCGTACCAGGAGACGAAGTCGGCGGCCCCGTACGAGCCGTCCAGGTCGTTGCCCGGGATGTCCAGAGCGCGGTCCGCGTCGGCGCCGGTCGAGAAGATGACCGCGTCGTAGAACGTGCGCAGCTCGTCGAGGCCCAGGTCGTTCGGGTAGTCGACGTTGCCGAAGAGGCGCAGCTGCGGCTTGTCCAGCACCTGGTGCAGCGCCTGCACGATGCCCTTGATGCGCGGGTGGTCGGGCGCCACGCCGTAGCGGATGAGGCCGAAGGGGGCGGGCATCCGCTCGAACAGGTCGATGGAGACGCCCGGGTCGGCGGCCGCGTCGGATTTGAGCAGCGCGTCCGCCGCGTAGATGCCGGCGGGACCGGCTCCGACGATGGCGACGCGGACGGGGCGTGTCATGGCGAGCTGTTCCTTCGAACGGACGATCAGGAGCAGGGCCGCTTGGTAAGGCAAGGCTTAGTCGACCCCCGCCGCACACGTTAGCCCCTGCTCGGACCCGTTTTCGGGGCGGGGCGCCGTTACCGGCCGGTATTCGGCCCCCGTCCCGCCCCCGCCCTGCCCCTGTGTGCCGGAATCCCTTGGAACCAGGCGCCTCGGACCCTTCTGTGAATGTGTCCCATCGCACGTTCACCAAATGGACGGTTCAGTCGAAGATTCGGACAAATAGTGGCAGAGTGACGCACATGGATGATCGGGTAGCGGGTGCCCTGTCACTCCCGGACGACTGGCCCGCCCACCCGGATCTCAGCCTCGCCCTGAACCGAATGGGCAGCTTCGACTGGGATCTCGACAGCGGGCTCATGCACATGGACCGGCCCGCCCTCGACGTGTTCGACCTGAGGGCCGACGAGTACGACAACCGGCCGCAGACGCTCGGGCTGCGCGTGCCGCCGGACGAAGGGGTCCGGCTGGACGCCATGGTCTCCGAGGTGCTGAAGAGCGGCCGCAGCAACTACGGGGCGTACTTCCGCCTCCAGTCGCGCGACGGCACTCTGCGCTGGGCGCACACCCAGGGCTTCGTCCGCCGCGACGACAGCGGCCGGCCGCGCCGGATCATCGGCATCGTCCGGGACGCGGGCCCGGAGCTCGCCGAGTCCGCCGCCCGCCGCGAACTGGACGAGGCGTTGAGGCGCCGGACCAGCCTCGTGGACGCGACCACGGCCGCGCTGGCCCACGCCCGTACGGTCAAGGACGTCATCGAGGTCCTGAAGAACTCCGAGGGCCTGGCCCTGCTCGGCGCGACCAGCCTGGTCATGGGGCTGATCGAGGCCGGCCGCATCCACCTGGTGGCCGACGGGCCCGATGGCTCGTTCGTGCCGGGAACGCGGTACACGCGCACGGACGAGCAGTACCCGATGAGCGAGGTCGTCCGCACGCTCGGCCCCCGCTTCATCGAGTCGGCCGAGGACTTCGCCACCTCCTACCCCGTCCTGTGGCCGCACATCAGCCACCTCGGGATCACCTCCGCCGCCTACCTCCCGCTGATCGCCCAGGCCCGCCCCATCGGCGCGCTCGGCCTCCTCTACAGCGGCAAGGACGGCTTCACCGCCGACGAGCGGAACCTCCTGCTCGCCCTCGGCAGCTCCATCGCCCAGAGCCTCCAGCGCGCCATGCTCTACGAACAGGAGCACGACCTCGCCGAAGGGCTCCAGCAGGCCATGCTGCCGCGCCGGATCCCCGACGTGCCCGGCGCCCAGATCGCCGTGCGCTACCGCTCGGCCCGGCTGGGCCGGGACATCGGCGGCGACTGGTACGACGTCATCCCGCTCCCCGGCGGCCGGGTCGGTGCCGTCATCGGGGACGTCCAGGGCCACGACACCCACGCGGCGGCCGTCATGGGGCAGCTGCGGATCGTGCTGCGGGCGTACGCGGCCGAGGGGCACAGCCCCGCCACGGTGATGGCCAGGGCCTCCGTCTTCCTGCACGAACTCGACACCGACCGCTTCGCGACCTGCACCTACGCCGAGGCCGACCTGACCACCGGCGTCGTCCAGCTGGTCCGCGCCGGCCATGTCGACCCGCTGGTGCGCGACTCCGACGGCGGCTGCCACAGGGTGCCCTCCGAGGGCGGGCTGCCGCTCGGGCTCTCCGCCGAGTTCGGCCGGCTCGAATATCCGGTCGGCACCGTCGAGCTGGACCCCGGGCAGACCATGGTGCTGTTCACCGACGGTCTGGTGGAGCTCCCCGGCGCCGATCTCGACGAGGGCACGCAGCGGCTCACCGCCCTGATCACCAACGGACCGCAGGACCTCGAACAGCTCGCCGACCGGCTCTGCGCGTCGGTCGACGAGCGCGGCGGCGAGGACGACGTGGCGATGCTGCTGCTGCGCCGCAAGGCCGCCCAGGCCCCCCGGTCGGGCGGCCGGCTCCAGCAGCACGTCGCGCAGAACGACCCCGAGGCGCTCAGCTCGGCCCGCCACATGATCCGCGCCGCGGTCCGGGCATGGGGCGCCAAGGACCGGGCCGACGAGGTCGAGCTGGCCGCCGACGAACTGGTCACCAACGCCCTGATGCACACCGACGGCGGCGCCATCGTCACCATCCGGGTGCTCACCGGACCGGACCGGCGGCTCCGGGTCGACGTCGAGGACCGGTCGAGCGCGCTGCCGCGCCGCCGCGACGCAGGCGAGGCGGGGGTCTCCGGCCGGGGCCTGATGCTCGTCGACCAGCTGGCCGACGCCTGGGGCGTCGAATCGCGGGGGACCGGCAAGTGCGTCTGGAGCGAGTTCGTCGTTCCGCCACGCGACTGACCCGGCGGCCGCCCTTCGTCCGGACGGAGGAGGGGTTGAGCACAACTGGAATGTAACTGAACGTAACGTGGTTGCACTTGACCGTGATGGACCGTCGGAGATTGACTTCGACCTGGTCGGTCTCCCGTCTTCGACGACATGAGGACCCGTTGGGCACTGAGCTACTGGCACCCCTCGATCTCGCCTTCTGGCACCTCGAGTCCGCTGCCCACCCCATGCACCTCGGCGCGCTCGCCGTCTTCGCACCGCCGCCCGGCGCGGACCCCGGCCCCGACGCGCTCCTCGAACTCCTCGGCGCCCGCGCCGCCGCCATCCCCCGGCTGCGCATGCGGGTACGCGACGTCCTGCTGCCCGTCGGCGGCGCGGCCTGGTCCACCGACCCGGACTTCGACGTCCACCATCACGTCCGGCGCGTACGGCTGCCCGCCGAGGAGACCGCGCCCGGCGGCGCCGGCTTCATGGAGGCCGCGACCCGGCTGGCCGGCGAGCTGATGGAGCGGCCGCTGCGGCGGGGCCTGCCGCCCTGGGAGATGTACCTCGTAGACGGCCCCGCCGGCGGCCCGTTCGCCGTGCTCGTCAAGCTCCACCACGCCCTCGCCGACGGGATGCGGGCGGTCGCCATCGGGGCCGGGATCTTCGACCAGATCGCCTCCGCGACCGCCCGCCCCCGCCCGGCCGCCCGGCCGCGACCGGTACCGCCCCGGTCCTGGATGCCCGGCCCCCGCCAGGTCGCCGGGCTCGCCCTAGAACGGATCGAGGACCTGGGCCGCGCCTTCGGCGTCGGCGCCTCGCTCGTACGGGCCGGCCGCCTCGACCTCCGTGGCGCACCGGTGCTCAGGGCGGTCTCCAGCGGGACCCGGCGGCTGGCCACGGCGGACCTGGACCTCGACGCCGTGCGGCGCGTCCGCCGCGCGACCGGCGGGACGGGAAACGACGTACTGCTCGCCGTCGTGGCGGGAGCGCTGCGCCGCTGGATGCTGGAGCGCGGTGAGACCCCGCCGGGCGACGATCCGCGCGCCCTGGTCCCCGTCTCCCGGCGCCGGCCGGGCGGTGCGGCGGCGGCCACCGGCAACCGGCTGTCCGCGTATCTCCTGGGCCTCCCCGTCTCTGAGCCCGACCCCCGTGAGCGGCTGCGCGCGGTGCGCGAGGCGATGGACCGCAACAAGGCGGCGGGGCCGCTGCGGGGAGCGGGCGCGGTCGCCGTACTGGCCGACCAGTTGCCCTCGCTGGCCCACCGTTTCGGCGCTCCGCTCGCCGGGAACGCGGCCCGGATGCTCTTCGACGTCCTGGTCACCAGCGTGCCCCTGCCGCGCTCGCGGCTCTCGCTGGCCGGCTGTCCGCTGAGCGCCCTCTACCCGATGGCGCCGCTGGCCCGGGGGCAGTCCATGGCCGTCGCGCTGACCACGTACGGCTCACGCGTGCACATCGGCCTGGTCGGCGACGGCAAGGCGCTGCCCGATCTGGAAGGGCTGGCACGGTGCGCCGACGAGGAAATGGAAGCGCTCCTGGCGGCGGTGGGGGAGAACTGACGACCATGGCATAGATCGGACAGATCGACGCCCGGTTACCGTGATCAATGCCCGCAAGGGTGTTGACGCGTCCGAGTCATCCGATGAATATTCGCTGTGTGGCAGCGATCATCGGGGAGGGCGGCGACAGAATGCGGCGCAGCAGGCTCGGCGGCAGCACGGTGGAGATCACCGCACTCTCCTTCGGCGCGGCCGCCATCGGCAACCTCTTCAGCGAGGTGGAGCCGGAGCGGGCCGCCGCGGCCGTCGACGCGGCCTGGGACGTCGGCATCCGCTACTTCGACACCGCGCCGCACTACGGACTCGGCCTCTCCGAACGCCGCCTCGGCGAGGCACTGCGCCGCCGGCCGCGCGACGCCTACACGCTCTCCACCAAAGTCGGCCGCGTCCTCGACCCGCTGCCCCCCGGGGAGACCACCGCCTCCGACGGGCTCTCCGAAGGCTTCGCCGTACGCGCCACACACCGCCGCCGCTGGGACTTCAGCGCCGCCGGCGTCCGCCGCAGCATCGAGGACAGCCTCGACCGCCTCGGCCTCGACCGCATCGACATCGCCTACCTCCACGACCCCGACGACCATGCCGAAACCGCCTTCGGTGAGGCGTACCCGGAACTGGAGAAGCTGCGCGCCGAAGGGGTCGTCGGGGCGATCGGCGCCGGCATGAACCAGACCGCGATGCTCACCCGCTTCGTATGCGACACGGACGTCGACGTCGTCCTGTGCGCCGGCCGGTTCACCCTCCTCGACCAGGCGGCCCTCACCGACCTCCTGCCGGCCGCCGCCGCGCGCGGCCGGAGCGTCGTCGTCGGCGGGGTCTTCAACTCGGGCCTCCTCGCCGATCCGCGCCCCGGCGCCACCTACGACTACGCCACCGCCCCGCTCAACCTGCTGGACCGGGCCCTGCACCTGAAGGGCGTCACCGAGGCCCACGGCGTACCGCTGCGCGCCGCCGCCCTGCACTACCCGCTCACCCACCCGGCCGTCGCCGGGGTGCTCGTCGGCACGCGTTCCCCGGACGAGGTGCGCGACGCCGCCGCACAGCTGGGCCGGGAGATCCCCGACGCCCTCTGGGACGACCTGCGCGACCATGGCCTGCTGCCCGGGAACGGACACTGACATGCGGATCGCCCTTCATACGAAGGTCCGCGCCGACCGCACCGCGGAGTACGAGGCCGCGCACCGCGAGGTCCCGCCGGAGCTGACCCGCGCGATCCGGGCGGCCGGCGCCCGCTCCTGGACGATCTGGCGCAGCGGCACCGACCTGTTCCACCTCATCGACTGCGACGACTACGCGCGCCTCCCCGCGGAGCTGGAGCAGCTGCCCGTCAACGTCGCCTGGCAGGCCCGGATGGACGGTCTCCTGGACGTCGCGCACGACCACTCCGCCGAGGGCGCCGAAGCCGGGCTCCCCGTGGTCCGGGAGCTGTGAGATGACCGCCCGGCCCCGCGTCGTGGACGCCCACCACCATGTGTGGGACCTGTCGGTACGCGACCAGGACTGGATCACCGGCGAGGCGCTGGCCCCCCTGCGCCGCGACTTCACCCTGGCCGAACTGGAGCCCGAGGCCCGCGCGGCCGGAGTCGGCGCCACCGTGCTCGTCCAGACCGTCACCGCGGCCGAGGAGACGCCCGAGTTCCTGGCGCTCGCCGACCGGAGCGAGCTGGTCGCCGGCGTCGTCGGCTGGGGCGACCTCACCGCCCCGGACATCGCCGGCACCCTGGCCGCCCTGCGCGAACTGCCCGGCGGCGACCGGCTCGTCGGCCTGCGCCACCAGGTCCAGGGCGAACCCGACCCGGACTGGCTGCTGCGGCCCGACGTCCTGCGCGGCCTGGCCGCCGTGGCCGACGCCGGGCTCGTCTACGACCTGGTGGTCCTGCCCCACCAGCTGCCCGCCGCCACCCGGGCCGCCGCCGCGCTCCCCGGCCTCTTGTTCGTGCTCGACCACGCGGGCAAACCGCCCGTCGCGACCGGACACACCCAGCCCTGGGCCGACGACCTGCGGGCCCTCGCCGCCCTCCCCAACACCGTCTGCAAGCTCTCCGGGCTCGTCACCGAGGCGGACTGGCGCACCTGGAGCACCGCGGACCTGCGCCCGTACGCCGAGACCGTCATCGACGCCTTCGGGCCCGGGCGGCTCATGTTCGGCTCCGACTGGCCGGTGTGCGGGCTCGCGGCGACGTACGGAGAGGTGCTGGACACCACCCGTACCCTGATCGAGGGCCTGGGCGAGGAGGAGCGGGACGCTGTGCTCGCCACCACCGCCGAACGCGTGTACGGCCTTCGGTAGGCGTCCCGGGCGCCGCTGCGGCAGGCTGGGAGCATGCCCGAACTGCCGGAAGTCGAAGCACTGCGGCTCTTCCTCGACGACCACCTCGTCGGCAAGGAGATCGACCGCGTCCTGCCCGTCGCCATCAGCGTCCTCAAGACGTACGACCCGCCGCTCACCGCCCTGCACGGCGGGACGGCCACCGACGTACGGCGGCACGGCAAGTTCCTCGACATCGGCGTCGGCCCGCTCCACCTGATCACCCACCTCGCCCGGGCCGGCTGGCTCCGCTGGAACGACGCCTTCCCGGCAGCCCCGCCGCGCCCCGGCAAGAGCCCGCTCGCCCTGCGTACCGTCCTCACCGGCGGCGACGGCTTCGACCTCACCGAGGCCGGCACCACCAAGCGCCTCGCCGTCCACCTCGTGCGCGACCCGGCAGAGGTGCCCGGGATCGCCCGTCTGGGGCCCGACCCGCTCGGCCCGTCCTTCGACCGAAACGCGTTCGCCGCGCTGCTCGCCGGGGAACGGCGCCAGATCAAGGGCGCGCTGCGCGACCAGTCGCTCATCGCCGGGATCGGCAACGCCTACAGCGACGAGATCCTGCACGTAGCGAAGATGTCGCCCTTCAAGCTCACCGCGAACCTCACCGACGAGGAGATCACCCGGCTCCACGACGCCATGCGCTCCACCCTGGAGGACGCCGTGGTTCGTTCGGGAGGCGTCGAGGCGGGCCGCCTGAAAGCCGAGAAGAAGAGTGCGATGCGCGTGCACGGACGTACCGGACAGGCGTGCCCGGCCTGCGGGGACACCATCCGCGAGGTCTCCTTCAGCGACTCCGCGCTCCAGTACTGCCCGACCTGCCAGACCGGCGGCAAACCCCTCGCGGACCGTCGCCTGTCCAGGCTGCTCAAGTAGGGGCGCCGTCCGGAGAACCAGGCCCTACACTCCGGCCTCATGCTCCGCGTACTCGCCGTCGACGACGAAGAACCCGCACTGGAGGAACTCCTCTACCTCCTGCGCGCCGACCCCCGCATCCGCAGCGCGGAGGGAGCCACCGGGGCCACCGAGGCGCTGCGCCGCATCGGCGGCGCCGTCGACGCCGGGCCCGACGACCCGTCCGCCATCGACGTGGTCTTCCTCGACATCCACATGGCGGGACTGACCGGCCTCGACGTCGCCCAGCTCCTCGCCGGGTTCGCCGCGCCCCCGCTCATCGTCTTCGTCACCGCCCACGAGGGCTTCGCCGTGCACGCCTTCGACCTCAAGGCCGTCGACTACGTCCTCAAACCGGTCCGCCGCGAACGCCTCGCCGAAGCCGTCCGGCGGGTCGCCGAGCAGGTCGGGGACCGCTCCGCCCCCGTCCACGACACCGCACACGACCAGATCCCCGTCGAGCTGGGCGGCGTCATCCGCTTCGTCCCGATCGACGACATCACCTACGCCGAGGCCCAGGGCGACTACGCCCGGCTGCACACCGCCACCGGCAGCCACCTCGTCCGCGTCCCCCTGACCACCCTGGAGGAGCGCTGGCGCACCCGGGGCTTCGTCCGCATCCACCGCCGCCACCTCGTGGCCCTCGGCCGGATCGACGAACTGCGCCTGGACGCGGGCAGCATGAGCGTGCGCATCGGCACCGCGGAACTCGCCGTCAGCCGCCGCCACACCCGCGCGCTGCGCGATCTGCTGATGCGCGGGACCGGCCGCTGACCAGCGGCTACCGGGCCCGGAACCCCTTCCCAGCAGGGCAGGACGCCGCCTACACTCCGGCCCCATGTCCGCAGAGCCCACACCCCGGCGCGAAGTGGTGACGGGGGAGCCCCGGCGGGTGCGCCCGCTGCCGCGCTACCGCACCCAGTCGGAGATCGACGAGCAGACCGCGCTCGGCGGTGCCTACGTCCGCTCGCTGATGCGCGGGCAGTTGCGGGCCGGGCTGACCGCCTTCGCGGTCCTCGCCGCTGTCGTGGGCACCCTGCCCCTCGTCTTCGAGGCCCTGCACAGCTCCGCCGTCGTCTGGGCCGTCCTGGGCTTCGCCGCGTACCCGCCGCTCACCCTGCTCGCCTGGTGGTACGTGCGCCGCGCCGAGCGCAACGAGAGCGACTTCGCCCGGCTCGTGGAAGGCCGCCCCGCCCCGTGAGCCGCGCGTACGCGGTGACGGCCGTCGCCGTCGTCGTCCTGGCCACCGTCCTCGTCGGCGGATTCGGGCTGCGGATCTCGCGCACCACCTCCGACTTCTACGTGGCCTCCCGCACCGTGCGCCCCCGGCTCAACGCCGCCGCGATCAGCGGCGAATACCTCTCCGCCGCCTCCTTCCTCGGCATCGCCGGACTGGTCCTCGTCCACGGCCCCGACATGCTCTGGTACCCGGTCGGCTACACCGCCGGCTATCTGGTCCTGCTGGTCTTCGTCGCCGCACCGCTGCGCCGCTCGGGGGCGTACACCCTGCCCGACTTCGCCGAAGGGCGCCTGGAGTCCCGGCAGGTGCGCCGACTCGTCAGCGTCCTCGTCGTCGGCGCGGGCTGGCTCTACCTCGTGCCCCAGCTCCAGGGCGCCGGACTCACCCTCAAGATCCTCACCGGGGCGCCCGGCTGGCTCGGCGACGTGCTGGTCGCGTCCGTCGTCGTGCTCGCCGTCGCAGCCGGCGGCATGCGCTCGATCACCTTCGTACAGGTCTTCCAGTACTGGCTGAAACTGACCGCGCTCCTCGTCCCCGCGATCTTCCTGGTGCTGGCCTGGCAGGGCGACGGCCGGCCCCGCGTCACCTTCGACGAACACCTCTCCGCCTTCCGCGCCGACCATCCGCTGTACGCCACCTACGGCCTCATCGTCGCCACCTTCCTCGGCACCATGGGCCTGCCGCACGTCGTCGTCCGCTTCTACACCAGCCCCAACGGCCGCGACGCCCGCCGCACCACCGTCGCCGTCCTCGCCCTCATCGGCGTCTTCTACCTCCTGCCGCCCGTCTACGGCGCGCTGGGCCGCCTGTACGCCCCCGAGCTGATCCACGGCGGCGACGCGGACGCCGCCGTGCTCCTGCTGCCCGGCCGGGTCATCGGCGGACTCGGCGGAGACCTGCTCGGGGCGCTCGTCGCGGGCGGCGCGTTCGCCGCGTTCCTGTCCACCGCGTCCGGGCTCACCATGGCCGTCGCCGGGGTCATCACCCAGGACGTGCTGCCCTCGCGCGGCGTACGGCACTTCCGGCTGGCCACCGTCCTCGCCATCTCCGTGCCGCTGGCCGGCTCGCTGATGGTCAGCCGGGTCCCCGTCGCCGACTCCGTGGGCATGGCCTTCGCCGTCTCCGCCTCCTCCTTCTGCCCGTTGCTGGTCCTCGGCATCTGGTGGCGCCGGCTCACCCCGCCCGGCGCGGTGGCCGGCCTGCTGCTGGGCGGCGGCTCCGCGCTGCTGTCCGTCGCCATCACGGTCAGCGGCGCGGTACGCCCGCCCGGGTGGCCGCACGCCCTGCTCGCCTGGCCCGCCGTCTGGTCCGTGCCCGTCGGTTTCCTCGCCATGATCCTGGTCTCCCTCGCCACGCCGAGCCGGATACCCCCCGGCACCAACGCCGCCATGACCCGCTTCCACCTGCCCGAAGCGCTCACCACCGGGAGGCACCGGTGACCGGGGCCGGATACGCCGTCATCGTCGTGCTCGCCCTGCTGCTGTTCGGCGGCGGCCTCCTGCTCGGCCGCCGCACCGCCCGGCCCCTGCGCACCAGCGACGTCGGCACGCCCGTCGAGCACGCCACCTTCGAGACCCTGCACACCGCGTCCCTGGCCGCGCCCCCGCTGCGCGCCGGGCTCACCGAGGACAGCGCCCGCAGGTCCGCCCGCCGGCTGCGCTCGCTGCTGGGCACCGACGCGCTCTGCCTCACCGACCGCGACGGGGTCCTGGTCTGGGACGGCGAGGGCGACCACCACGGCCGGCACGTCATGGAGCAGGTCGCGGGGGTCCTGGAGACCGGCCGGGACACCGCCTTCCGCAGCGGCTGCGACGACCTGGACTGTCCGCTGAAGTGGGCCGTCGCCGTGCCGCTGACCGTCGACCACCGCGTCCTCGGCACCCTCGTCGCCTACGCCCCGCGCGAATCGGCCGTCCTGGCCCGGGCCGCGGGCGAGGTCGCCCGCTGGGTCTGCGTCCAGCTCGAGCTCGCCGAACTCGACCGCTCCCGCACCCAGCTGATCGAGGCCGAGATCAGGGCCCTGCGCGCCCAGATCTCCCCGCACTTCATCTTCAACTCACTGGCCGCCATCGCCTCCTTCGTCCGCACCGACCCGGAGCAGGCCCGCGAGCTGCTCCTGGAGTTCGCCGACTTCACCCGCTACTCGTTCCGCAGCCACGGCGACTTCACCACCCTCGCCGACGAACTGCACTCCATCGACCAGTACCTCGCCCTGGTCCGCGCCCGCTTCGGCGAACGGCTCTCCGTCACCCTCCAGGTCGCCCCCGAGGTGCTGCCCGTCGCCCTGCCCTTCCTCTGCCTCCAGCCGCTCGTCGAGAACGCCGTCAAACACGGCCTGGAGGGAGCCGTCACCTCCAGCCGCATCACCATCAGCGCCCTGGACGCCGGCTCCGAGGCCGAGGTCGTCATCGAGGACGACGGCACCGGCATGGACCCCCAGCGGCTGCGCCACATCCTGCGCGGAGAAGGCGGCAGATCCACCGGCATCGGCCTGCTCAACGTCGACGAACGGCTCCGCCAGGTGTACGGGGACGACTACGGGCTCGTCATCGAGACGGGCATCGGCGCCGGGATGCGGATCACCGTACGGCTGCCGAAGTACCGCGCCGGGGTGCATGGTTCCTGACAGACGCCCCCTAATACAGGTGCACCGCGAGATGCCCCAGCGGCAGGCCCAGCTGCCACGCCGGGGTCCACACCTGCACGGTCTCCTCGACGTCCTGGTCCGCGCCGTCCTCCAGCTCCCAGGGCAGCGGGCCGATGGCCTCCAGGTCGGCCGCAAGCAGCTCGGTCCCCTCCAGCCACCGCCAGGCCGCCCGGGCCAGCGCCAGGTCCGCGCCGGTGCAGCCGCGCACGGGGGAGCGCAGCCGCTCGCACACCCAGCGGCGCCACGGCGCCCCGTACGCGGTGAGCAGCCGCAGCTCGTCCACCCGCGCGGCCGGCAGCGCCTCGGCCACCGCACCGTCCAGCAGGAAGATGGTCAGCGCCAGCGCGTCACGGCCCGCCCGGTACTCCAGCGTCGCCGGCTCCATCAGGTCACCGGTGCGCAGCAACTCGTCGGCGAGGTACTCCGCGTACATCCAGGCCATCGGGACCGGCAGCTCGCCCTCGCCGGGCCCCTCATGACGTTCCGGAGGCATCCCGCATCGCCTCATCTCCTCGGTCTCCGGGCCGTGCGGCCCACGCAGCATTGAACCGGGGGAGCGCGCCCCGCGTGGCCAGAAGAGCAGGATCCGCCGGACTCGATCCGTCAAAGACATGAGGTTGCGATGACCGCCGACCCCGGGGAGGGACCGCATGTACGGCAACTGCTGGGCGCCTACGTCCTGGACGCGCTGACCGCCGGCGAGGCCCGCACCGTCGCCCGCCACCTGCGCGGCTGCGACCGGTGCGCCGCCGACTACGCGGCGACCACGGAGGCGGCGGAACTGCTGGCGCTGCTGCGGGAGGAGGACCTGCTGGAGTAGCCGGGCAGCCGGCGTGAAAGCAGCCGCAGCGCGTAGTACGAACGCGACTTGACCGTGCCCGCCGGTATCCCGAGCAACTCCGCGGTCTCGCCGACGCTCAGCCCCCGGAAGTAGATCTGCACCAGCACCGACCGGTGCTCCGGGCTCAGGGCGCGCACCGCCTCACGCACATCGAGCGCCGCGACGGCGGACTCCGCGGTGTCGGCACCGGCCGGGGCGCATTCCAGGACCACGTCGCTGACCTCGGCCGGCCGGGCCAGCCGGGAGCGCCGGGCGTCGATCGCCAGCCGCCGGGCGACGGTGAAGAGCCAGGGCCGCATCGACTCGTACGGGCCGTCGAACGCCTCCGGGTGCTGCCACGCCCGCACCAGCGTCTCCTGGAGCAGGTCCTCGGCGCGCTGCCGGTCGCCGAACGTCAGCCCGAGCAGGAAGTGGAGCAGGGCGGGACCGTGTTCGCGCTGGAGCTCCGCGAGGGCCCGCTCATCGGTCGTCGTCGTGGTCATGATGAACGCCCTTCCCGCCAAGGTCCTGCCGTCTCGCTGCCGACCTGGCGTATACGAGCGCATTCAGGCCACGAGGAACAGGACAAACGCCGCCCCGTGCGACGAGCGGTCGCTCAGAGCGGCGAATGGTGCGGTGAACGGTCGGGCGGCACCCCGGACGGGGGCGCTACGGCACCACGGTGACCGGCCAGCGGCCGGCCTTCACCAGGCGGACGGCCACCGAGCCGATGAAGCGGTGCCCGGCGGACTCCGAGGCACCCACGACGACGGCGTCCGCCTTGAGCTCGTCGGCGGCGGTCACCAGACCGTTGTACGGATCACCGCGGAAGGTGTGGAACTCCCAGCGCACATCCCATATGTCCTTCAGCCGCTCCGTCGCCGCCCGGATCTCGCTCACCAGGCCCTCGGCGACCTCCCCCGTGGCGTCGCCGACCGGGGCACCGAGCGCCGCGCCCGCCGCGAGCACGGGCTGGACGTAGACCAGGGCCAGCATGGCCCGTTGGCGCCGGGCGAGCCCGGCGGCGTAGGCCGCGGCGCGCATCGACGACTCGGAACCGTCGAGGCCCGCCACGATCACCTTCGGTCCGTCTGTGCCACGTTCGAACTGATGGGAGTGCTGATCTGTCACGGCAGTGAGGTTATCGGCTCACCCGTCGGCCCCCGGCCCGGCCTCCCCGGTGCCGCGCACCGCCCGCCACGTGCGCGGACGCGTTCCCGCCATCCGGGTGCAAAACACCCGGCGAGCAGTGTCGCTGAGGTGGGCGGTCCGGCGGACGTGCGAGCAGTGGGGCATGAAGAGTGATCACAGGCTGTTCCCGCGCAGAACGGTCCTGCGGCTGGCCGCCGGCCTGGGTACCGCCACCGCCGTTAGCCTGGTCGTGGCGGACCCCGTCACCTCGCCGCCCCGCCCGGCGAAGCCCGCGGCGGGGGCGGCCGGATCGCAGGCCGCCGTCCTCCGGACCCGGCCGCTCGCCTATAGGCTGCGGCCCATGACGGGACACACGCCGCCCCGCTACCGCCCGGCGGCGCCGCCGGTCCGCACCCGGCCGTTCGAGCAGCTGACCGACATCGGCCACGCCATGGTGCTGACCTTCGACGACGGCCCCGATCCGCGCTACACCCCGCACATCCTGGACACCCTGCGCGAGCACGACGTACGGGCGATGTTCTTCCTCTGCGGGGAGATGGCGAACGACAACCGCGACCTCGTACGCCGGATCGCCGACGAGGGGCACACCGTGGGCAACCACACGTGGACGCACCCCCTGGTCACCAAGCTCTCCAGGGCCGGGGTCACCGACGAGCTGGGCCGCACCAGCGAGGCCATCGAGAAGATCACCGGCGCGGCGCCGCTCTGGTACCGGGCGCCCTACGGGGCGTGGAACCGCAACTCCTTCGAGATCGGTGCCGCCATGGGCATGGAACCGATGGCCTGGACCGTGGACACCCTCGACTGGACCGTGCCCGGCACCGACAGCATCGTCCGCCGGGTCAGGCAGGGGGCGGGCCCCGGAGTGGTGGTGCTCTCGCACGACGCGGGCGGCGACCGCTCGCAGAGCGTGGCGGCGCTGCGCCGGTATCTCCCGGAACTGCTGGACGACGGATACCGGCTCACGGTGCCGCGGCGCTGAACCCCGGCGTCAGCGGGTGTCCACCAGGCGGGCGAAGACCACCACGTTGCCGTCGTAGCCGTTGGCCTTGGTGTAGCCGCCGCCGCAGGTGATGACCCTCAGCTCCGGCTGACCGGTGTCGCCGTAGACCCGGGCGCCGGGGAAGTCGTTCTTGGCGAAGACCTCGACGCCGTACACCTCGAAGACCGCCACCCGGTCGTCGCTGCGGTCGACTTCGACGCGGTCGCCCTTCTTCAGCGAGCCCAGTCCGTAGAAGACCGCCGGGCCCGCCTTGTTGTCGACATGGCCGACGATGACGGAGGTGCCGGTCTGGCCCGGGGCGATGCCGTTCTGGTACCAGCCGGCCAGGTTCGGGTCCTCCGGCGGCGGGGTCTCGATCCAGCCGTCCGGGTCCAGGCCCACGTCGATGACCGGGGCGTCGACCTGGATGGAGGGGATGGCCAGGCGGGCGACGGGCGCGTACGGGAGCGGTTTGACGGCCGGGCCCGCCGCCGGGGCCGCGGGGACGTTCTTCAGGTGCCCCACCGAGGCGGCCGCGACCGGCTGCGGCGGGCCGGGGGAGAGGTCGGCGCCGTTGCGCATCAGTGCCAGACCGGTGAGCATCGCCAGGGCGAGCGCGCCCCAGGGCGAGTGTCTGATCCGTTCCGGTCGCCAGTTGTCCCGGCCCATGGTTCTCCCTTCGTCGCGACGAGCAGAACGCTAGGCCCGGTGCGGCCGGGCGGCGATCAGAGAAGGGCGAACGGGTGGCGGCGAGCCACCCGGATGCTTATCGGAGTAGCGGGCGGACAAAACTTCTGACGGTCTGTGACCTGCGCGTCCGTCTTCTCCGGGTGCGCTCGCACGGCGTGTCGGATCACCGGTGTGGAGCAGCGCCGAAATGCGGTGGATCAAGGTTCTGGTGAGGGTTCGTCATGGGAGGCGTTCTCGTCGATCCATCCCGGCGCACAGAGCCCCGGGGCGCTTCCCGGTGGAGGTTCGAACGATGCGTGCTACACGCGCTCTCGTTGTCGCCGCGGCCGCCGTCGCCGCCCTCGGGGTCGGTGCCCCGATGGCGGCCGCCGGCGGAGACGTCGGGAACAACCAGAACAACAACCAGAACAACAACCAGAACAACGGCAACAACCAGAACGACTGGAACGACCAGGGCGGCTGGAACAACGGCAACAACAACGGCAACAACAACGGGAACAGCAACGGGAACGGGAACGGGAACAACAACGGCAACAACAACGGCAACGGGCGCAACAACGGCCCGAACAACGTGACCGTCGACCCGCAGCGCGTGCACCAGGGCGCGGCCATGCAGGTCAGCGCCGAGGGCTGCGGCCGGGGCGGCAGCGTCTCGTCCAACGCCTTCCGCACCACCCGGCTCTCGGCCGGCCGGGTCGGCCACGCCCGGGTCCGCATCCTCAACGACGCGACGCCCGGCACGTACAACCTGACGGTCCGTTGCGACGGCACCGACCGGACGGCCGGCCACCGCTTCACCGTGCTCGACAGCCGGGGCGCCCAGGGCGGGCTCGGCGGCTCGATGGCCGCGAGCCCGGCTGAGATGGGTGTCGGCGCGGGCCTCGTCGCGTCGGCGGCCCTCGGCGGAGGCATGTACGTCATGCGCCGCCGGAGGACGGGTCATGGGGCGGCCTGACCGCAAGGACGCCCCCGCCGGACCGATAACCGAAGTCGCCCCGGGTCCTGTGACAGGACCCGGGGCGACTCTCGTTGCCCATTCGTTCGTACCGGTCAGTGCGAGCGGCTCTCCCTGCGGCGGCGCACGAAGAACACGACACCGGCGCCGGCGGCCACGGCGAGCGCGGTGCCCGCCACGATCTCACCGGAGTTCACGCTGTCGATGCTGCCGCCGAGACCGCCCTGCACCCCGGCCGGCGAGGCCGTGGCGGCGCGGGTGCTCGTCGAGCTCGTGGTGGGCGTGCCCGTGGCCGCGCTGATGGTGAGATTCACCTTGGCCGTGGAGCTGGGCGAGGTGTTGCAGATGAACGTCACCTCGTAGGCGGCGCCCGGCTTGGCGTCCCGGTCGACGGTGGCCTGGCTGCTGCCGTTCACCGGGATGGTGACGGTGTCGAACACCCCCGAGGACGCCGTGGCCGTCGTCGAGCATCCCCGGGCCGCCAGGGTGACCTTGCCCCCGGGCGCGACCACCGACGGCGTCACGGTGTACCCGTTCCCGCCGCCCGACGGACCGCCCGTGGTCGCGGCGTACGCCGTCACGGCCGGGGCGGTCAGGGCGAGTGCTGCGGCGCCGAGCAGAGCGACGGGGGCGACACGTATTGCGCGCATGGTGAATCCTCCGGGTCCCCGAGGAGCAGCTGCGGAACGGATTTCCACAAAGCGTCATAAATGCACCTCGAATGCGGCCCACGCTAGAAGTGGTGCATTCCGGCCGCGATCGGGGTCCGTCGAATGGGGCACCGCTGTCCCCCGGGCGGCGCACCGGTCCTCGGCTATCCGTCCGCCGCCCCCGGGAAGAGGTCGAGGAAGGGGGCGGCGGTGGCCGAGAAGCCCCGTCCGAACGGTGAGTCGAAGTCCCAGATCAGGAAGAGGAGGAAGGCGATCAGCACACTGAAGAGACCCGCCAGCAGGAGTTCCCGGAACGTCCGGCGGATCTGCAGGGTGAAGATCAGCCCCACGGTCACCAGGGCGCCGATGATCAGCCCGAACCACACCACCCCGGGCATGGTCGCGCCGGCGCTCTGCCCCCGGGAACTGCGGGCGTCGTCGGCGGCGGCCACCTGGTCGACCAGTGGCTGGTACGCCTCACCCTCGTGGTCCGTCTTCGGCCGGTAGTCCGTGACGTCGGCCCGTACCTTGTCCAGCAGCTCGGCCCCGCGGTCGCTGAGCGTCCCGTGCTCGGTCATGGTCCGCCACTCGTCGTGCACCACGTAGCTCACATACGCGTCGACGTCGGCCCGGATGCGGGTGCGTGCCTCCTGCGGGTAGACGGAGGAGCGCGCGCTCACCTCGTGCAGAGCCTGGGCCTCCTGGCGTACGTACTCCTGCGCGGCGCTCCGGCCCTCCCAGACACCCGCGATGGCGAGGCCCAGCACGATGGCGTAGATCACGCCGATCATCATCGTCATGTACTCGATGACATCGGGGGTTTCGGACGGGTCGTCGTCCTCGGGGAGTCTGCGGTTGCTGAGGACGGCGATGGTCAGGACGACGGCCGTGGCCGCGACCATGGCGAGAGTGAGAACGAGCCATTCCGACATGAGCGTCTCCGGGGTTCATCGGGAACGGGGCCGCAGCACGGCGACGGCGAACACCGCGGGGGCGGTGATCACCAAGGTGAGCGAGACCAACGAGGTGTGGCGCTCCGGTGTCTTGCGCACCGGTCTGCGGTAGGCGGGGAGCGCGATGTGGGTGACGGAAGGCGAAGGGCGTACGGACGGCGAGGGCTTCGGTTTCGGCGTGGGCTTCGGCGCGGGGGCGGGCGGCGGAGGAGGGGGAGGCGGTGGCGGGGGTGCCACCTCGGGCTCGGGCGCCGGAGGGGGCGGTGGCGGCGGTGGTGGTGCCGGTTTCGGGGGAGGCGGCGGTGGAGGCGGGGGCTTCGGTTTCGGTGTGGGCGTCGGAGTGGGCTCCGGCACCGGCCCCGCGAAGCAGCTGTCGTCGCCGCTCACGGCCACGGCCGTCCCGCCGTCGTCATCCCCGATGGACGCGTACGCGCAGCTGTCGGCGATCGCGGGGGTGGGAGCTGTCAGCAGCCAGGTGAGCGCGAGCGCCGCGGTCAGCCGCCAGATGAGTGATCCGTGCACGACGGGGAGCATGTTCCGGGCCGCGCGCAGGCACGCCGGAGTCGCTGGGGATTCGCCTGATGGAGGGGACCTGGAGTGCGGAGGGTTTGGAGAGGCGATGAAAAGGAACAGGCCCCTGCCGGGCCTCTGTCTTCGGAAATGGCCGATTGTCGACCCCCGTGCCGAGAATGGCCTCCGAGCCGGCGTCACCGGACCCGGGGATTCCACACGTGGGAACGGTGTCGGGGGTTAGGGGTGACGGTCCGTCGGAACCTCGGTCGCCGCGCCCCGTTCCCGGCGCATCCGCCCAGCGGGCGCCAAAGGCCAAGGCTCCCGCGGGACATGACGCCGGCCCCCGGGAGCGCCGAGTCCGGCGGTGCGCCAAAGTAGTCCGGGAGTGAACTATTTGATCCCTTCCGTTCGCCGAATGTGACGGGCAGCGACGAGGCGGTTGCACATGCCATGCGAGTGTGACCAATAACGGACGGCTAATTTCCGTTTCTACTCGCCCTCTTGGCGATGGATCAGTAGCCTCTGGTCCACACTGACCATGAACATGGCCGGATCGCCGTGGCGACTTGTTGGAGACATCGATGGAGCGTCCCGCCTGGGCACCGCAAGGCATTGACATTTCGACGCCGAGCGTGTCCCGAATGTATGACTTCTATCTGGGCGGCTCGCACAATTTCGAGGTGGACCGGGAAGCGGCCCGGAAGGCCATGGAGTTCATGCCGGGACTTCCCAAGGTGATGCAGGCGAACCGGGCGTTCATGCGACGGGCGGTGCGATTCGCCCTGAGCGAGGGCGTCACCCAGTTCCTCGACATCGGTTCCGGGATACCCACGTTCGGCAATGTCCACGAGGTCGCCCAGGCCATCGACCCCGGGGCCAAGGTCGCCTATGTCGACCACGACCCGGTCGCGGTAGCGCACAGTCGGGCGGTCCTGGAGGGCAACGACGGCGCGACGATCGCCACCGCCGACCTGCGCAGGCCCCAGGAGATCCGGGACAGCCCCGAGGTCGCCAAGCTCCTCGACTTCGACCGCCCCATGGCGCTGCTGCTCGTCGCCGTACTCCATTTCATCGAGGACTCCGACGACCCGCGGGCCGCCGTCGCCGCGCTCCGCGACATGCTGGCGCCCGGCAGCTTCCTGGTCGTCACCCACGCCGCGTACGAGGGCATTCCGCTGACCCGCGAGGAGGCCGGCGGCGCGGTCGGCGTGTACCAGAACATCCGCAACCCGCTGATCATGCGTACCCGCGAGGAGGTCGCAGGCTTCTTCGACGGCTTCGAGGTCGTCGAGCCGGGCCTCGTCGCGATGCCGGAGTGGCGCCCCGAGAGCACCGCGGCGCCCGAGAACGAGGACCCGTACGCCTTCTCGGGCATCGCGGGAGTGGGACGCAAGGCGTGAGCATTCCCGCCCAGCCGTCCGGAGGCCCGGACGCGGCACCCGACGGCCCCGAGGACCGGCTCCGGAGGTTCGCCACCATCTGGAGCCGCGCCATCTTCCCGTCGACGGCCACCTCCATGACCCGGCCGGAGTTCGAGCAGCACCTGCTCCCGCTGGCCCGCACGCTCAGCGAGACCCTGCACGCCCGCCCGTTCGACCCGGCGGCGGCGGCGTCGGTGGGCGACGCGCTCGTCGCCGCCCACTGCACCGACCCGGACGCGCTGAGCTCCACGCTCGGCGTCGTCGACTCCTACCTGGTGCTCTACTGCGGCAGCAACGGGCCGGTGGCCCTGACCACCGAGGACAGCCGCTCCCGCTGTGCCCGCGTCCAGCACGCGGTGGCGGCCGGCTTCACCCAGGCCCTGCGCGAACGGACGCTGGCCGAGCAGGAGGCCATCGCCCGGTCGGCGCTCGCCGCCCGCTCCCACGCCGAACAGGCCCTGCACGCCACCGAGGCGCGCTTCCGGGCCGTCTTCAAGGACGCGGCGATCGGCATCGGCATCGCCGACCTGGACGGCAATGTGCTGGAGATCAACGACACCCTCACCCGGATGTTCGGCGGCCTGGAGAACCACGTCCTCAGCCACCGCGTCAACGAGTGGGTCCACCCCGAGGACTCCCCGCAGGTCTGGAAGTACTACAACGAGCTGGTACGCGGCGAACGCGAGCATTACCGGGTCGAGAAGCCGTACTACCGCAACGACGGCACCGTCCTGTGGACCAACCTGACGGTGTCGCTGCTGCGCGACTCCGAGGGCCGGCCCGAATACCAGCTGGCGCTGCTGGAGGACACCACCGAGCGCAGGCTCCTCAACCTGCGGCTGCGCTACGAGGCCACCCACGACGCCCTCACCGGCCTGCCCAACCGGACGCTCTTCTTCGAGCGCCTGGAGAAAGCGCTCTCAGCCGGTGACGGCAGCCGCTTCGGCCTCTGCTACCTGGACCTCGACGGCTTCAAGGCGATCAACGACAGCCTCGGCCACGCCGCGGGCGACCGGCTGCTCGTCGAGGTCGCCGACCGCCTCCAGACCTGTGCCACCGCGCCCGGCGAGATGGTCGCCCGGCTCGGCGGCGACGAGTTCGTGGCCCTCACGACGAGCTTCGACTCGCCCGCCGAGGTCGACGAACTCGCCTGCCGCATCCTCGGCGTGCTCGGCACACCCATCCGGCTCGACGGGCGCGAGCTGACCGTCCGCGGTTCCGTCGGCGTCGTCGAGGGCCCCGCCGGGGAACGCAGCGCCGCGGAGGTCCTGCGCAGCGCCGACATCACCATGTACCGCGCCAAGTCGGCGGGCGGCAACCGTTTCGAGCTGGCCGACGCCGAAGCGGACGCCCGGGCCATCACCCGGCACGGGCTGACCACGGCCCTGCCGGCCGCTCTGGAACGCGGCGAGTTCTTCATCGAGTACCAGCCGCTGGTGCACCTGCACGACGGCACGGTGCACGGCGCGGAGGCCCTGGTGCGCTGGTGCCACCCGCAGCACGGGGTGCTGGGGCCCGACCGGTTCATCGCGCTGGCCGAGCACACCGGGCTCATCGTGCCGCTCGGCCGCTGGGTCCTGGAGGAATCGGTCCGGCAGGCCAACTTCTGGCAGGAGCGGCACACCGACGGCGGCCCGCTGCGCATCAACGTCAACCTCTCGCCCGCCCAGCTGCACCACCCGCATCTGGTCGCGGAGACCGTCGACGTCCTGGAGCGCTCCGGGCTCGAAGCGGGCGCCCTGTGCCTGGAGGTCACCGAGTCGGCGCTCATCGGCGCCGACGAGGACCTGCTCAAACCGCTGCGCCAGCTGGCCGAGATGGGCGTCGACATCGCGCTGGACGACTTCGGCACCGGGTACTCCAACCTCGCGAACCTGCGGCGGCTGCCGGTGAGCGTGCTGAAGCTGGACCGGTCCTTCACCCAGGGGATGCAGCACCATCCGGCGGACCCGGTCGACCTCAAGATCGTCGAGGGGATCGTCTCGCTCGCGCACAGCCTGGACCTGGCGGTCACCGTGGAGGGCGTGGAGACGGGCGCCCAGGCCGAGCAGCTGCGGCAGCTGGGCTGCGACACGGCCCAGGGCTGGTACTACGCCCGCCCGGGCGCGCCGGACCGCATCCACTCGCTGCTGCTGGCCGACGCGGTGTGAGCCGGGCGGGCGGACACCCTTTTTACGAGGAAGCCGTGTCCGCCCGCCCTGCTGGGGCCTGTCTGACCGTTCCCGCGGCCGCCCTGCGGGCGACGACGGGAACGGTCAGACAGGCCCCAGCAGGACCCGCTGGAGCTCGCGGGCCGCACGCGGCGGGGCCACGTCGCTGCGGTGGGCCAGCGCGATGGTGCGGCGGAGCCCCGGGCGGGCCAGCGGCGTCGTGCGCAGGTCCGCCCCGGCCCGGGTGGCGACCATGTGCGGGACGACCGCGATGCCCAGGCCCGCGCGGACGAAGCCGAGCACCGCGTCCATCTCGCCGCCCTCCACCGTGAACGACGGCTCGAAGCCCTCGGCCCGGCAGGCGGCCACCGTCAGCTCCCGCAGGTCGTAGCCGTGCCGGAACATCACCAGTGGCTGGCCCTCCAGGTCGGCGATCCGGACCCGCCCGCCCCGGCCCGGCCGGGGGCGCTGCGCCGACGAGACGACCACCAGGTCCTCCTGGAGCAGCTCGACCGTGGTCAGCGCAGGGGAGGCGGCCGGCAGCGGCAGCACCACCAGGGCCAGATCGAGCGCCCCGCGCGCCAGCTCCCGTACCAGATCGTGCGAACCGCCCTCCTCCAGCAGCAGTTGGATACCCGGGTGCAGGTCGTGGAAGGCGCGCAGCACCTCGGGCAGCAGCCCCGTGCACACGCTGGGTGTCGCCCCCAGCCTCACCCGGCCCCGGCGCAGCTGGGCGAGCTCCTGCACCTCGTGGCGTGCCGTGTCGGCGTCGGCCAGGATGCGCCGGGCCAGCGGGAGCAGCGCCTCGCCCGCGTCCGTCAGCGTGATGTTGCCGCGCGCCCGGCTGAACAGCTCGGCGCCCAGCTCGTTCTCCAGGGCCCGGATCTGCTGGGAGAGCGAGGGCTGCGAGACGTGCACCTCCTCGGCGGCGCGGGTGAAGTGCCGGGCCTCGGCGACGGCCACGAAATAGGTGAGCTGCTGGAACTGCATCACCCCACGCTACCCCGCTTCATAGGAGATGCCTATGGAGATCAGCTGTTCCATGACTTGGACTGATCAGGCCCTCCGGCCCTAGCGTCGTGTCCATGGCATTGGCAACCCGGACGGACCGACGGCCGTCCATGACGCGTGCGCTCTGGGGCTCGACCGTCGGCAAGAAGGCGATCATGGCCGTCAGCGGTCTGGTCATGCTCCTCTACCTGGTCGTCCACATGATCGGAAACCTGAAGATCTTCTTCGGGTCCGACGAGTTCAACGGCTACGCGCACTGGCTGCGCGTGATGGGCGAGCCGTTCCTGCACCACGAGTGGGCGCTGTGGATCGTGCGCGTGGTGCTCGTCGCCGCCGTCGTGCTGCACGCGGTCTCCGCGTACCAGCTCAGCAGGCGCGACCTGCGGGCCCGGCCCGGCAAGTACGTGCACGAGCGAGCGCGAGCGAGCTACGCCACCCGCACCATGCGCTACGGCGGGACCATCCTCGGGCTGTTCATCGTCTGGCACATCCTGGACCTGACGACCGGCACCGTGCACTCCGGCGGATTCCAGTCCGGCCACCCGTACCAGAACGTCATCGACACCTTCTCGACCTGGTACGGCAACGTCATCTACATCGTCGCCATGCTCGCCCTGGGGCTCCACGTCCAGCACGGGTTCTGGAGCGCCGCGCAGACCCTGGGCGCCGGGCGCGCGAGCCGCGACCGCTTCCTGAAGACCCTCGCCAATGTCCTCGCGCTGGTGCTGACGGTGGGCTTCATCTCCGTACCCGTCGCCGTCATGACCGGAGTGGTGAGCTGACATGAACGACTACACGCACTACACGACCGGTGAACCTCTCGCCGACACCAAGGCCCCCGCGGGCCCCGTCGCGGAACGCTGGGACACCCGCCGCTTCGAGGCCAAGCTGGTCAACCCCGCCAACCGGCGCAAGCACACCGTCATCGTCGTCGGCACCGGCCTGGCCGGCGGCTCAGCCGGCGCCACCCTGGCCGAACAGGGCTACCACGTCGTCCAGTTCTGCTTCCAGGACTCGCCCCGCCGGGCACACTCCGTCGCCGCACAGGGCGGCATCAACGCGGCCAAGAACTACCGCAACGACGGCGACTCGGTGCACCGCCTCTTCTACGACACCGTCAAGGGCGGCGACTTCCGCGCCCGCGAGTCCAACGTGCACCGCCTCGCCCAGATCTCCGTCGAGATCATCGACCAGTGCGTGGCGCAGGGCGTCCCCTTCGCCCGCGAGTACGGCGGACTCCTCGACAACCGCTCCTTCGGCGGCGTCCAGGTCTCCCGCACCTTCTACGCTCGCGGCCAGACCGGACAGCAGCTGCTCCTCGGCGCCTACCAGGCGCTGTCCCGGCAGATCGCCGCGGGCAACGTCGAACTGCACCCCCGTACCGAGATGCTCGACCTGATCGTCGTCGACGGCCGGGCGCGCGGCATCGTCGCCCGCGACCTCGTCACCGGGAAGATCGACACCTACTTCGCCGACGCCGTGGTCCTCGCCAGCGGTGGTTACGGGAACGTCTTCTACCTGTCGACCAACGCGATGAACTCCAACGCCACCGCCGTCTGGCGGGCCCACCGCCGCGGTGCCCACTTCGCGAACCCCTGCTTCACCCAGATCCACCCCACCTGCATCCCGCGCACCGGCGACCACCAGTCCAAGCTGACGCTGATGAGCGAGTCGCTGCGCAACGACGGGCGCATCTGGGTACCGAAGGCCAAGGGCGACACCCGCCCTGCCAACGAGATCCCCGAGGACGAGCGCGACTACTACCTGGAGCGCCAGTACCCCTCCTTCGGCAACCTCGTGCCCCGCGACATCGCCTCGCGCGCCGCGAAGAACGTCTGCGACGAGGGGCGCGGCGTCGGACCCGGCGGCCAGGGCGTCTACCTGGACTTCGCCGAGGCCATCGGACGGATGGGCCGGGCGAAGGTCGAGGAGAAGTACGGCAACCTCTTCGACATGTACGCCCGGATCACCGCCGAGGACCCGTACGCGACCCCGATGCGGATCTACCCGGCCGTGCACTACACGATGGGCGGGCTCTGGGTCGACTACGACCTCCAGACCACCGTGCCGGGCCTCTTCGCGATCGGTGAGGCCAACTTCTCCGACCACGGCGCCAACCGGCTCGGCGCGTCCGCGCTGATGCAGGGCCTCGCCGACGGCTACTTCGTCCTGCCCTCCACCATCAACGACTACCTCGCCCGCAACCCCCACCACGACGAGGTCGACGCCTCGCACCCCGCCGTGGAGGAGGCCGTCGCCGAGACCGAGGACCGGCTCAACCTGCTGCTGGCCGTCGACGGCGACCGCACCCCCGACTCCTTCCACCGCGAGATCGGTGAACTCATGTGGGAGTACTGCGGGATGGCCCGCAACGAGGAGGGGCTGCGCACCGCGCTCGCCCGGATCCCGCTGATCCGCGAGGAGTTCTGGCGCCGGATCAAGGTCCCCGGCACCGGCGACGAGCTCAACCAGTCGCTGGAGAAGGCCAACCGCGTCGTCGACTACCTGGAGCTCGCCGAGCTCATGTGCCTCGACGCCCTGCACCGCGCCGAGTCCTGCGGCGGCCACTTCCGCGAGGAGTCCCAGACCCCGGACGGCGAGGCCGCCCGCCGCGACGAGGAGTTCTCCTACGGCGCCGCCTGGGAGTTCACCGGCACCGGCGAGGCCCCCGTCCTGCACAAGGAAGACCTCGTCTTCGAGTACGTCCACCCCACCCAGCGGAGCTACGCATGAAGCTCACCCTGCGCGTCTGGCGCCAGAAGAACACCGACGCCCCCGGCGCCATGTCCACGTACGAGGTGGACGGCATCTCGCAGGACATGTCGTTCCTGGAGATGCTCGACACCCTCAACGAGGAGCTGATCCTCGCCGGCGACGACCCCGTCGCCTTCGACCACGACTGCCGCGAGGGCATCTGCGGCGCGTGCAGCCTCGTCATCAACGGCGACGCGCACGGCCCCGAGCGGACCACCACCTGCCAGCTCCATATGCGCGCCTTCCACGACGGCGACACCATCGACATCGAACCCTGGCGCGCCTCGGCCTTCCCGGTCGTCAAGGACCTGGTCGTGGACCGCTCGGCCTTCGACCGGATCATCCAGGCCGGCGGCTACATCTCCGCCCCGACCGGTACGGCTCCGGACGCGCACGCCACGCCCGTGCCCAAGCCGGACGCCGACTTCGCCTTCGAGCACGCCGAGTGCATCGGCTGCGGTGCCTGCGTCGCGGCCTGCCCGAACGGCTCGGCGATGCTCTTCACCTCTGCCAAGGTCAACCACCTGAACGTGCTGCCGCAGGGCGCCCCCGAGCGGGAGACCCGGGTGCTCGACATGGTGGAGCAGATGGACAGCGAGGGCTTCGGCGGCTGCACGCTCACCGGCGAGTGCGCCACCGCGTGCCCCAAGGGCATCCCGCTGCCGTCGATCTCGGCCATGAACAAGGAGTGGCTGCGGGCCACCCGCAAGGCGCGCCGCTGAGCCGCCGCACGGCCGAGGGTCCCGGAGGCCGCCCGCCTCCGGGACCCTCGATGCCGTATGCGTACCGGGTCAGGCCTTGGTGACCGAGAGGTCGTCCCCGTACACGGTGCCCTGGCCGTACCAGCCGTGCAGGTAGACCGTCACCGAGCCGTTGGAGCCGGTGGTGAAGGACACCGACTGCTTGGTGTACCCGCTCGACAGGCCCCAGGTGCTCGCCGTCGCGCCACCCCGGACACCGAGGTACGCGTAGTTCCCCTGTACGTAACCCTGCAGGGTGTACTTGGTGTTGGGGGAGAGGGTGAGCGTCTGCGCGCACTCGCCGGTCTGCGAGGAGGTCGCCGCGACGGACAGCGCGTGCGCACCGCCGTGCACCGGCGAGGAGACGACCGCGCCACCGGACTCGCAGGTCCAGGGACCGAGCGCACCGGTCTCGAAGTCACCGTTGACCAGCGACCCCGTACCGCCGCCGGAACCGGGCACCGTCAGGGTGAACGCCGCCGAGTGGCTGAGCGTGCCGGAGGTGCCGGTGACGTTGACGGTGTACGAGCCCGGCGCGACCGACGACGAGGCGCTGAACGTCAGCGTCGAGGAGCCGCCGGCCGTCACGGAGGTCGGGCTGAGCGTGGCGGTCACCCCGGCCGGGGCACCGCTCGTGGTCAGCGCGACGGTCTTGGCGGCGCCCGAGGTCACCGCGGTCTTCACGGTGGCGGTCGTCGACTTGCCCGGCTCGACCGTGGCCGAGGAGGGGGTCACGGCCACCGAGTAGTCGTCGGTCACCGGGCCGCTGCCGCCGCTGGTGAACGGGGCGAAGGTGTGCGTGAAGTACCAGGTGTCCTGCGCGATGCCGGAGCAGGTGTCGCTCCCGCCGGTGCCGGGGCAGCCGCCGTTGTCGCGCTGGAGCGCCCAGAACGACAGGGTGCCGACGCCCTTGGAGACCGCCCAGTCGTACACCACGGGCGCGTTGGCCGTGGTGAAGGTCTCGGCCGGCCCGTAGTCGTCGATGCCGGGCATCTCGATGATGCCGGTCATGCCCCACAGCTGGGCCTCGGTCTTCGACGGGTACAGCGAGGCCAGTTGGCCCTTCAGGCCGGTGATGGACGTCTGGGTGTCCTTGGCCATGTCGTGCGCGGCGCCGTCGTAGTAGTCGAACGTCATGAGATTGACGACGTCGACCTTGGTGCCGTTGGACACCGCGTTCTCCAGCACCGCGAGTCCGGACTCGGCGAGCCCGTGCGTGGTGGTGGGCAGGGTGTACGAGATCTGGAGCGGGCGCCCGGCGGCGGCGGCCCAGTCCTGGACCTTCTTGAGCGCCTTGTTGCGGCGGTCGATGCCGCCGCTGTTCGTCAGCGAGTTGTCCTCGATGTCCATGTCGAGGCGGGACACGTCGTAGGTCGTGATGACCTTCTCGTACGCGGCGGCGATCGAGTCGACGTTCGTACAGCTGTCGGCGATCTCGGTGCCGGTGTTGTCCGCGGTGTAGCCGCCGAACGACGGGATCACGTCACCGCCGCGCGACCGCATCGTGGTGAAGTCGGCGCCGAACTCGGACTGGGCGATCGGCATGCTCGAATCGCCGTTCCAGTACGGGGTGCAGGAGCCGCGGGACTCCGTCTGGATGAAGGCCATCGTCAGGTACTTGGCACCGGACGCCTGCGCGAGCGCGGCCGGGCTGTCGCCGTTCCACGCCTCGAAGTACGGGGCGAAGACGTGCGCGGGCATGGGGGTGGCGGCGGTGGTGGCGGCCTGCGCGCCGGCGCCTGATCCGAGGACCAGACCTGCGGACGCGACGGCGGTGGCCAAGGCGCTCAGGACGGCGCCGACTGTTCTTGGACGTCTCATGGGGCAGCTCCCAGCGGGGTGGGACAACGGGCGGATGCACGGCTCGGCCGCGCCCGGTGAAGGGCGCGGCCCGTTCCTGTGATTCCCGGCCGGGGGTCACATGCCGCACGGCGACGAACGACCGTGTGGCATGCCCATGATTGGTATGGACCAGCTAACTGTCAACATTCTTTACTGTTTCATTCCCCATCCCCGCACCGGTCGCCAATCCGCAGGCGCCACGGCGGAGTTGAGGCGGGGCAGTCGCTCAGGCGAGGCCCAGGGCCGCCCGCAGATATCCCGCCGTACGGCTCTCCGGCGCCCGTGCCACCTCCGCCGGAGGCCCTGCGGCGACGATCCGGCCGCCCCGGTCACCGCCGCCCGGACCGAGGTCGATCACCCAGTCCGCGCCCGCGACCACCGTCATGTCGTGCTCCACGACCACCACCGTGGAGCCGGCCTCCACAAGCCCGTGCAACTGCCGCATCAGTACCTCGACATCGGCCGGATGCAGCCCCGTCGTCGGCTCGTCCAGCAGATACAGCGTGTGGCCTCGCCGGGCCCGCTGGAGCTCCGCCGCCAGCTTGATCCGCTGCGCCTCGCCGCCGGACAGCTCCGTCGCCGGCTGCCCGAGCCGCAGATAGCCGAGCCCAACGTCGAGCAGCGTGTCCAGGCTGCGCGCGGCGGCCGGCGTGTCCGCGAAGAACCCGGCAGCCGACTCCACGGTCAGGTCCAGCACCTGGGCGATGTTCAGCCCGCGCAGCGTGACGTCGAGCGTCTCCGGGTTGTACCGCGCACCGCGGCAGTCCGGGCAGGGCGCGTACGTGCTCGGCAGGAACAGCAGCTCCACCGAGACGAACCCCTCGCCCTGGCAGGTCTCGCACCGGCCGCCGGTCACGTTGAAGGAGAACCGGCCGGCCCGGTACCCCCGCTCCCGGGCCAGGGGCGTGGCCGCGAAGAGCTTGCGCACCACGTCGAAGAGACCGGTGTACGTGGCCAGGTTGGACCTGGGCGTACGGCCGATGGGGCGCTGGTCGACCTGGACGAGCCGGTCCACCGCGTCCAGCCCCTCGGCGCGGGCGTATCCCGCCACGGGCCGTTCCTGCTCCCGGTCCTCCGCGGCGGCCCGCCGGTCGGCCAGTGCGCCCGCCAGGACCTGCCCCGCCAGTGTCGACTTGCCGGAGCCGGAGACCCCGGTGACCGCCGTGAACACCCCTAGCGGGAACGCCGCGTCCACCCCGCCCACGTTGTGCCGCTCGACCCCGTACAGCCGCAGCCACCCCGAGGGAGCGCGGACCTCGCGGGGCGGGGGCGGGGCGTCGGGGAACAGGAAGCGCCGGGTGGCCGAGTCCGCGACCCCGGCGAGCCCGGCGGGCGGCCCGCTGTGCAGCACCCGGCCGCCGTGCTCACCGGCCAGCGGCCCGACGTCGACGAGCCAGTCCGCCCGCCGCACCACGTCCATCTGGTGCTCCACCACGAAGACCGTGTTGCCGGCCTCCTTCAGCCGCCCCAGCACCGCGAGCAGCGCCTCGGTGTCCGCCGGATGCAGACCGGCCGACGGCTCGTCCAGGACGTACACCACACCGAAGAGGCCGGCCCGCAGCTGGGTCGCCAGCCGCAGCCTCTGCAGCTCGCCCGAGGAGAGCGTGGGGGCCGTGCGGTCCAGGCTGAGGTAGCCGAGGCCGAGTTCGGTGACGGTCGAGATGCGGGCGAGGAGGTCCGCCGTCAGCACCCGGGCGGTCCCGTCGCCGCCCGCCGCCGTCAGCACGTCGGCGAGTTCGGTGAGCGCGAGGCCCGCGAGCCGGGCGATCGTACGGCCCGCGAACGTGACGGCCATGGCCTCCGGCCGCAGTCTGCTGCCCTCGCAGACCGGGCAGGGTTCGCTGGTCAGGAAGCGCTCGGCCTTCGCCCGCAGGGTGGCGCTCCTCGAATCGGCGAAGGTGTGCATCACGTAGCGTCGCGCGCTCATGTACGTGCCCTGATAGGGCCGTTGGATGCGACCGGCCTCGCGTACCGGGTGGACCGTCACCACCGGCTGCTCGTCGGTGAACAGGATCCACTCCCGGTCGGCCGGCTCCAGCTCCCGCCACGGCCGGTCCACGTCGTAGCCGAGCGCGTCCAGCACGTCGCGCAGGTTCTTGCCCTGCCAGGCCCCCGGCCACGCGGCGATCGCGCCCTCCCGGATCGACAGGCCGGGATCCGGGACCAGCAGCTCCTCGCTCGTGCGGTGGACCTGTCCGAGGCCGTGGCAGCGCGGACAGGCCCCGACGGCGGTGTTCGGCGAGAACGCGTCCGAGTCCAGCCGTTCGGCCCCCTGCGGGTAGTCGCCGGCCCGGGAGAACAGCATCCGCAGCGAGTTGGACAGCGTCGTCACCGTGCCCACGGACGACCGGGCGCCGGGCGCCGACCTGCGCTGCTCCAGCGAGACGGCGGGCGGCAGCCCGGTGACCTCGCCGACGGCGGGGGCGCCGACCTGGTGGATCAGCCGCCGGGCGTACGGGGCGACGGACTCGAAGTAGCGGCGCTGCGCCTCCGCGTAGATCGTGCCGAAGGCCAGCGAGGACTTGCCCGAACCGGAGACGCCGGTGAAGACGGTGAGGGTGTCGCGGGGGATGTCGACGTCGGCGTTCCGCAGATTGTGCTCGCGGGCGCCTCGGACCCGGACGTACGGATCGTGGGACGAGGTCATGGGGGCGGGGTCTCCGTGCGCTCGGTGGTCGTGCCGGTTCGCCGGACGGGGCTGCCGCTTGGTTTGCTGGCCGCATGACAAACGACGTCCGGCCGGTGGCCGTGTTCGATCTTGACGGTACGCTCGCCGACACCGCCCACCGCCAGCACTTCCTGGAGGGCCGCCGCGACTGGGCGCGCTTCTTCGCCGCCGCGGTCGACGACCCGCCGCTGGACGAGGGCGTACGCCTGGTGCTGAGCAGCGCCGGGGAGTGCGAGATCGTCTACCTCACCGGGCGGCCCGAGCGCTGCCGCAAGGACACCGTGGTCTGGCTGTCCCGGCAGGGGCTGCCCGAGGGACGGCTGCACATGCGGCGCAACGACGACCGCCGGCCGGCGCGCCGGACCAAGCTGGAGATCCTGGAGCGGCTCGGTCGCGGCCGTACGGTACGCATGCTCGTCGACGACGACGAGCTGGTCTGCGACGCCGCTGAGCTGGCCGGATTCACCGTGGTGCGCGCCCGCTGGACGCCGGCCTCGCCCGAGCTGAAGGACGCGCAGGAGCGGGAGGGGCGCACCTGACCCGACCGTACCCGCGGGGCGGCGACGGCCCCTCGCGTCACTGCGGGTCGTCGAGCCGGAATCCCACTTTCAGGCCGACTTGGTAGTGCGCGATTCGGCCATCCTCGATCTGGCCGCGCACCTGCGTGATCTCGAACCAGTCGAGATTGTGCAACGTTTCCGAGGCTCTTGCGACGCCGTTGCGGATGGCCTCGTCCACGCCCTCCTGGGAGGTTCCTACGATTTCGGTGACACGATACGTGTGATTCGTCATGGTTTGTCTCCTCTCGCCCTTACCAAGGTGCCCTACCTCGGCCCGGTTCGCGAGGGGTCGCAGTCGTCACGCATGTCCGGAACGGCCCTTGACCAAAGTATTGGTCCATACCAAAATCCAGCCACACCCGTGCGAGCGCAGCCCGCAGTCCCCCACACCGGGTCCGCATATGTCGTCCTGCCGTTCCGCAGAAGGTGAATCCGTGAAGAACCGCATGCTCTTCGGAGCTGTCGCCCTTATTTCCACCGTTGCACTGGGTGGGTGCGGCCTGATCCCCGGTACGGGCGGCTCCGGCGACAAGAAGGTGACGATCTGGCTGATGAAGAACAGCGTTACCGCCGACTTCCTGGACCGTTTCAAGAAGTCGTACGAGGAGGAGCACTCCTCGGTCGAACTGGAGTTCAAGATCCAGGAATGGGGCGGCATCGGCCCGAAGGTCCTGGAAGCGCTCGCCGGCAAGGACACCCCCGACGTCATCGAGGTCGGCAACACCCAGGTCGCCCAGTACGCCGAGAGCGGCAACCTGCGTGACCTGACCCTGGAATCCATGCGTGACCTGGGCAGTGAGGACTGGATCCCCGGTCTCGCCGAGCCGGGCAGCATCGGTGGCGTCCAGTACGGAATCCCCTGGTACGCGGCCAACCGAGTGGTGATCTACAACAAGGATCTCTTCGAGGCGGCAGGTATCAAAAATCCGCCGAAGACACGCGCGCAGTGGCTCGCGGACACCGAGAAACTCAACCGCGACGGAAACCAGGGCATGTACCTGCCGGGACAGAACTGGTACGTCCTCGCCGGGTTCATCTGGGACGAGGGCGGGGAACTAGCCGACGACAAGGGAGGCGACTGGCAGGGCGCTCTCGACACGCCCGCCGCGCTCAAGGGCATGCAGTTCTATTCCCAACTCCAGGCGCTGGGCGAAGGGCCCAAGAACGCCGACGAGGAAAAGCCCCCGCAGGGCAATGTGTTCGCCGAGGGGAATGTCGCCCAGATCATCTCCACCCCCAGCACCGCGACCCTCATCGAGAAGAAGAACCCCGAACTCAAGGGCAGACTGGGCTACTTCCCGATCCCCGGCAAGACCGCGAAGGCGCCCGGCTCGGTGTTCACCGGCGGCTCCGACCTGATCGTGCCGCAGAAGGCCGACCAGCGCAGCGCGGGCTACGAGGTGATCAAGGCCCTGGCCGGGGCCAAGTGGCAGGAGGAGCTGGCCAAGACCATGAGCTACGTGCCCAACAAGCCGGCCCTCGCCCGTGTCGTCGAGGGCCAGGAGAGCACCGCCGCGATGGCCGAGGGCGCCGCGCGCGGCCACGCCACCCCCAACTCCCCGCAGTGGGCGGCGGTCGAGGCCGACAACCCGATCAAGCCCTACATGACCGCGGTCCTCCAGGGCGGCGACCCGGCGACCGAGGCGAAGACCGCGTCCGAGAAGATCACCGAACTGCTCGCCGGCAGCTGACCCGCCGACGCGGGGCGGGGCCGGACAACCCGCCCCCGCCCCGCGCCCCGGTCAGTCCACCGCGGACAGCGACAGCGCGAACCTGTCCTCGGAGTCCGTCCACCAATGGGCCAGGCGGAGCCCCGCGGCAGCCAGTTCGCGGCGCACGCCGTCCTCGCGGAACTTCGCGGACACCTCGGTGCGCAGCTCCTCGCCCGCGTCGAACGGCACCACCAGATCCAGTTCCGGGATCTTCACCGTCAGGGGCCGGCGCGCCCGCAGCCGCATCTCGATCCACTCCTCCCGGGGGTTCCACCGCGCCACGTGGGCGAAGTCCTCCGGCACGAAATCCGCCCCCAGTTCGCGGTCGACGACCGACAGCACGTTCCGGTTGAACGCCGCCGTCACCCCCGCGTCGTCGTCGTAGGCCGCGACGAGCACCTCCTCCTCCTTCACGAGATCCGTGCCGAGCAGCAACGTGTCACCCGGCGACAGCAGGTCGCGCACCGACTTCAGGAACACCGCCCGCTCACTCGGCAGCAGATTGCCGAGGGTGCCGCCGAGGAACGCCACCAGCCGGGGCCCGGGCGTCTCGGGCAGCGTGAGCCCGGCGGTGAAGTCGGCGATCAGGGCGTGCACGGAGAGCCGCGGCCGCTCCTTCAGCAGGGCGTCCGCAGCGCCGCGCAGTGCGCTCTCGCTGACGTCGACCGGTACGTAACTGTGCAGGTCCGTCAGCGCGTCCAGCAGGTACCGGGTCTTCTCGGACGAGCCGGAACCCAGCTCGACCAGGGTGCGGGCGCCCGAGGCGGCGGCGATCTCCGCGGCCCGGTCGATGAGGATCTCGCGCTCGGCGCGCGTCGGGTAGTACTCGGGGAGCCGGGTGATCTCCTCGAACAGCTCGCTGCCCCGGGCGTCGTAGAACCACTTGGGCGGCAGCGTCTTCGGGTGCCGGGTCAGACCGTGCAGCACGTCGGCGCGCAGCGCCGCGTCCGTCGCGTCCTCGGGCAGGGTGCGGGTCAGCAGGAAGGGACTCACGCGCAGGGCTCCTTCAGCGGGGTCAGCAGGACGTCGCCGGCGGTCGCGGTCAGCAGGGTGCGGTCCGGTACCTCGTGCCAGCGGGGATCGTCGTCGTACGGCTCCGAGGCGACGACCGTGCGCCGGCCGGGCTCGGTCAGATGCCACAGGGTGTCCCCCCAGGCGGTCGCCACGATGGACCGGCCGTCGGTCAGCAGCAGGTTGAGCCGGGACGCGGGGGAGGCTTCGGCGACCTCCAGCACGGTGTCCGCCACGGCCTGCGCGAGCGGGTCGCCCGACGCCAGCCGGTGCCGGACCAGGGCCCACACCAGGGCGGAGTCGCTCCGGGCGGTGAGCCGCAGCAGCTCGGCCGGGGGCAGGGCGGCCGCCACGGACGCCATCGAACCCGGCCAGTCCTTCACCGCGCCGTTGTGGCTGAACAGGACGCGGTCCGCGGCGAACGGCGCCGCGGCGGCCTCGCCGTCCGGGTCCGCCCCGGTCGCGTCCCGGACCGCGGCGAGCAGGGCGTGGCTGCGGACCACCCGGGCCAGGTCTGCGAAGGTCTGGTCGCCCCATACGGGACCCTGACGCCGGTAGCGGCCCGGGACCGGGTCCCCCTCCGCGTACCAGCCGACCCCGAAGCCGTCCGCGTTGACCGTGCCGTACCGCTGGCGGCGGGGCTCCCAGGACTGCCGCACCAGGGAGTGCGCCGGGCGCGAGATCACCTCGCCCAGGGCGACCGGCGGCCCCAGGTAGGCGATGTGACGGCACATCAGAGATCCCTCGCGGTACGGAACCCGGAGAAGATCTGCCGCCGGACCGGCAGGTCCCAGTTGCGGAACGTACCCCGGCAGGCCACGGTGTCCACCGCGAACGAACCTCCCCGCAGCACCTTGTGCTCCGGGCCGAAGAACACCTGCGAGTACTCGCGGTACGGGAACGGGGCGAACCCCGGGTACGGCAGGAAATCGCTCGCCGTCCACTCCCACACGTCACCGATCAGCTGCCCCGCCCCGCACGGCGCCCGGCCGGCGGGATACGCCCCGGCGGGCGCCGGCCGCAGATGGCGCTGACCCAGATTGGCGCGCTCCGGTGTCGGGTCCTCGTCGCCCCACGGATAGCGGCGGGAGCGCCCGGACGCGGGATCGTGCCGGGCCGCCTTCTCCCACTCCGCCTCCGTCGGCAGCCGACGCCCCGCCCAGCGCGCGTACGCGTCGGCCTCGTACCAGCTGACGTGCAGCACCGGCTCGTCGTCCGGCACCGGCTCGGTCACCCCGAACCGGCGGCGCAGCCACTGCCCGGCGTCCCGGTACCAGAACAGCGGGGCGCCCAACTCGTGCTCCCGGACCATCGCCCAGCCCTCGGGCGCCCACCAGCGCCGTTCGCCGTAGCCGCCGTCCTCGATGAAAGCCCGGTACGCGCCGCACGTCACCGGGGCCGTGTCGATGACGAACCCGGGGACGTCCCGCTGGTGCGCGGGGCGTTCGTTGTCCAGGGCCCACGGCTCGGCCGACGTACCCATGGTGAACGTGCCGCCGGGCACCAGGACCTCGGCCGGCAGCGTGGGCGCGTCCGTGGCGCGCGGCGGCTCCGGGGCCGTCAGCGCCGCCGGGCCCGAGCGCAGCTGATGCGTGATCAGCATGGTCTCGTCGTGCTGCTGCTCGTGCTGCGCGATCATGCCGAAGGCGAAGCCGGACCTGACCAGCGCGGGCCCGTCACCGAGCGGCGCGGACTCCAGCACGTCCAGCGCCCTGCCGCGCACCTCCAAGGCGTACGAGCGGGCCTCCCCGGGCGCCAGCAGCGGCAGCGAGGGCCGGGTGGCGCGCGGATGCTCGAAGGCGTCGTACAGGCCGTCGATCTCCGGGCGCATCGCCTCCCGGCCGGCGACACCGCGCAGCAGCCACAGTTCCTCCTGGTTGCCGATGTGCGCCAGGTCCCAGACCAGCGGTGACATCAGCGGCGAGTGCTGGGCGGTGAGGTCGTGGTCGTCGACGCTGTCGGTGAGGAGCGTGGTGCGTTCACGTGCGGTCAGCAGTGCGGCGAGCGCGCGCCCGCGCAGCGCCTCGCCGTCCCCGGCGTGCGGGGGAGCGGGGGATTCGGTCATGAGAGGTTCCCCTTCGGATGGGCCGGGCGGCGCGCCCCGCCCGTGGTGAGGAGGTCCCGCAGATCGTCGGCCGGGCATCGGCCCCGGGCGACGTAGCGGTCGTGGAAGCCGGCCACCGCGTCCCGTACCGCACGGCTCGCGCCCAGCCGGGGCAGCGCCTCCAGGGCGAGCCGGAAGCAGACGTCCGCCGCCTGGCGCAGTTCGGGGTCGGCCAGGCCGTCGCGCGCGGCCGCGGTCCACAGCGGATTGCGCGGAGCGGCGCCCGTACCGGCGGTCTCGGCCAGCGGCTTGACGGTCCGGTACACCGTTTCGGTGGCCTCCGGATCGTCGAACAGGGCGGTCGTGACGGCGAGCGGCACGATCCAGCCGTCGTCACCGGGCTGCGCGTCGATCATGCGCAGCTCCAGGTGCCCGCGCGGCCGCACCGGCGGGAAGAGCGTGGTGATGTGGTAGCCGAGGTCGTTCCGGTCCGCCCGTCGGGGCACCCCGGACCGGATCCAGTCACGGAACGTGAGCCCGTCCGGCACGGCCCACGGCCCGTCTCCCCGTACGCAGAGCACGGGCGTGTCCAGGACGTGCGCGGCCCAGGCGTCCCGGGGCGGCAGCTGCCCGTCCGGTGCCAGTGTCCGCTTCGGGTCCAGGGCGGCCCACAGGGACTGGCGCGCGGACCGCCACGGCGTCGGCCGGCCTTCCCGGAACGGCGAGTTGGCGAAGGCAGCCACCAGGACCGCGCCCAGCAGATGAGTCAGCTGCCAGCGTCGCGCGTAACCGAGCGGGCCCGGCTCCTCCTCCCCGGCGTCCAGGCAGACCTGGACGGAGGCGGTGGTGCACATCATGGCGCGGCCGGCCGTGCCCCATCGGTCGAGCGCCCGCTCCATGGCCTCGTACCGGGGCTCGCGCAGGAGCCGGCGCGGTGACTGCCAGGGATCGAGGCCGAAACCGGCCGGAGCCAGGCCCAGTCCGTCCAGGGCGGACCGTACGGCGGTGAGATCGGCTGCGGTGTCGTCGACACACGCCATGAGGGAAGGGGCGGGGCGCGAACTGAGCTCCAGCTGGCCGCCGGGTTCGAAGGTGAGCGCCGCGCTCAGGGGCAGCGCCCGGACGGCCGTCGCGGCCGCCTCCAGAAGGTGGGGCGGGACGGGGCGGTGCGGGTGGTCGCGATCGTGCAGGAGCCACTCGAGTTCGACCCCGACCGTGCGCGGCGGGCCCGTCTTGAAGCAGATGCCGCGTAGTAAATCCTGCGCCTCGCCCTCCCCGAGGGGCGGAACGAGACCGGGCGGACCGTGGCCGCCGGGAGTGTCGGATGACATGCCGGGCCTCCTCTTTCCGGTGCGTCCGTCCTACCCAAACCGCTGCAAAGGCATCGCACAAGAGTGCCTAGTGCGCCGGATATTCGATTGCTTCCGATGCGACAGGGCGCCGATCATGCCCCGTATGCACCATAAGGGGGAGGCGTCATGAGCGCCCGGTTGCGCGGAATCGCGCGCGAGACGGAGAACATCGTCGAGGCGGGTTCCTACCGCACGGGAAACGGCCGGGAAATCAGCGTCGAAAAGGACCTGGCCGCCGCCCTCACCGGCACACGGCTGTACGGCCCCGAGCCGGTGCCGATCGCCGTGCTGGACCGGGACCGGACACCGGTCATCGAAGTCACCGGCGAGAGCAGCCTGGAAGCGGCCGCCCGGATGACCCGCGAGGGGGCCGGCGAGACCGCCGTCCTGAACTACGCGTCCGCCCGCAACCCCGGCGGCGGCTACCTCAACGGCGCCCAGGCGCAGGAGGAGGCCCTGTGCCGGGCCTCCGCGCTGTACGCCACGCTGCTGCGGGTCCCCGACTTCTACGCCCACCACCGCGCCGAACGCAGCGTGTTCTACACCGACCGGGTCATCCACTCGCCCGGCGTGCCGGTCTTCCGCGACGACCGGGGCCGCCTCCTCGACACGCCGTACAAAGCCGGCTTCCTGACCTCGCCCGCCCCCAACGCCGGGGTGATCCGCGCCAAGGCCCCCCAGGAGGCGCACCGCGTCCCCGCCGCGCTCGCCGCGCGGGCCGAACGGGTGCTGGAGGTCGCTGCGGTCTGCGGCTACCGCAGGCTCGTCCTGGGCGCCTGGGGCTGCGGCGTCTTCCAGAACGACCCGGCGGTGGTGGCCGGGTCGTTCCACGCGCTGCTCACCGGCGAGGGCCGGTTCGCGGGCCACTTCGAGCAGGTCGTCTTCGGCATCCTCGGCCGCGATGAGGACTCGCCCACTCGGGTGGCGTTCGACCGGGTGTTCGCCGACCGGCGCTGACCCTCACCCTGAAGCCGAGGGTGAGGGCAGGGGCCGCCGGACGCCGTCACGCCCAGCCGTAGCGCTCCCTCAGCCGCCCGACGACCAGGTCGAACCTGCCCTGGTCCAGGGCGCACGCCTCACGCCGCATCCCGTCCTCGTGGACCCGCAGCACCCGGTCCAGGTCCACCCAGGACGGGCGGCCCGAGCTGTCCCAGGGGCCGGCGCCCAGCGACACCCACTCCCGGTCCATGTCGTGCTGCTTGCTGGACAGCTGCACGGCCAGCAGCGTGCCCGCCGCCTCGCGCGCGACGACGAGAACCGGACGGTCCTTGCCGCGCCCGTCGTTCTCCTCGAAGGGCACCCACGTCCAGACGATCTCCCCGGGGTCGGGGGCACCGTCCCGGTCGGGGGCGTACGAGGTGCGGACCGGGCCGACGTCGCGCGGGTCGGCCTGGGAGGTGGCTGTGGAACCGGTGCGGCCGGGGAAGCCGGCCTCATTGCTGTCGGTACGGTGCTGGATCGTCATCGCAACACCCTAGGGCCTAGGCCCTCCGCAACCCCGGCCCAGGGCCGCCGCGCCGGGGCGTCGCGCGGGTCTGGAAGACTGCCCGCAGCCATGAGTCAGTTACCCGAGCAGCCCACCGAAGGCCCCGTCCCGACCAGCGCCGATGTCGCGCGGCTCGCAGGCGTCTCCCGGGCCACCGTGTCCTACGTCCTCAACAACAACGCGCAGGTGCGGATCAGTGATCAGACCCGCCGCCGGGTACGGAAGGCCGCCGACGAACTCGGGTACGTGCCCCACGCCGCGGCCCGCACCCTGCGCGCCGGCCACTCCCGCATGGTGCTGCTGCCCACCGGCCACCTGCCGACCGGGCCCCTGCACCTGCGCTTCCTGCGCGAACTGGAGGCGGGGTTACGGCGCCTGGACTACACGGTCGTCCAGTACGGTTCGCTCGGTCTCGGCGTCGACGACGCCGCCCGTGCCTGGGCTGAACTGCGCCCGGCCGCGGTCATCGTGCCCGGCTCCGTCCCGCTCGCCCCGGCCGGCATAGCCGTGCTCCGGCGCTCCGGAGCCAAAGCCGTCATCACCCTGGGGCCCCAGCCCGTGGAAGGGGCCCACGCCCTGATCATGGATCAGCGGGAGGTCGGCGGCTGCGCGGTGCGCCACCTGCTGGAACGCGGCCGACGCCGCATCGGAGTGGTGATGCCCGAGGACCCCGGCACCGCCCTCTTCGCCGCCCCGCGACTCGCCGGAGCCCGGGAAGCCGCCCTGACCGGCGGCGCCCACGTCGAGGCCCTGCCGCTGCGGTACGACGAGGAGTCGGCCGCGTCACTGGCCGCCCGCTGGCCCGCGCTCGGCCTCGACGCCGTCTTCGCGTACGACGACACGTACGCGATGCTCCTGATGCGGGCGCTCCACGACGCCGGGACCGAGGTGCCCGCCGAGGCGGCCGTGGTCGGCGCGGACGACTCGATGCTCGGGCGGCTGCTGCGGCCGAGGCTCAGCAGCGTACGCATGGAACTGGCCACCGCGCAGCCCCTCGCGGACCTGGTGGACCGCCTCGTACGGCACCCCAGGACCCCGCCCGAACGCCACGACCTGCTGCGCGCCCTCGCCGTACACCGCGAATCCAGCTGAACGGACGGGCCAGCGCGGCGACGTGCGCCGCGCACGGCCCGTGCCTAGCGTCATGACCATGAGCCATCCGCAGAGTTACGAAATCCTCATCGTCCCCGAATTCACCGACGACAAGGCCCCCGGGACCGGAAACGGCGCCACGGGGGCCAGCGTCAGGGGAGCGGCGGCCAAGGGATCCAAGGGCTGGAGTCCCGGCGCCGCCGTCCGGTCCGCCGTCGTCACCGCCACGGGCGAGACCGGCGAAACCGGCTACCCCCGGTACGCGGGGGAGGGCATGGTGGCCGACATCGACCCCAGGACCCTGGCCGTCGAGGGCCTGCTCGTCGACGGCTCGGAACTCGCCTACGGACTCTCGGCCCGCGTCGCCGAACGGGACGCGAACGGCTGAATCGGCCGCCGCGTGCGAGGGGCGGCGACTGCTTACTGCTGCCCCTCCGCCTTGCCCTTCTGCTCTGCCTCGATCGACTTGCGGACCTCGTCCATGTCCAGGTTCCTGGCCTGGCCGATGACGTCCTCCAGGGCCGCCTCCGGCAGCGCGCCGGGCTGCGCGAAGACCGCCACGTTGTCCCGGACGATCATCAGCGTGGGGATCGACCGGATCTCGAAGGCCGCCGCGAGCTCCTGCTGCGCCTCCGTGTCCACCTTCGCGAAGACCAGGTCCGCGTGGCGCTCGGACGCCGCGTCGTAGACCGGGGCGAACTGCCGGCACGGGCCGCACCAGGAAGCCCAGAAGTCGATCAGGACGAACTCGTTGTCGCTGACGACCTGGTCGAAGTTTTCCTTGGTGAGCTCTACGGTGCTCATGCGTTCCTACCTCTTCCTGTGCCCGTATGAGACGTTTCCGGGACAACGCTGCCCCTCTTCGTGCTATTCCGCCCCTGCCCATGTGGCCGACACCCACACCCATGGCCAGAATGGGCGCATGACACATGCAGCGGAGCCAGTCGCGTACGACGTCGTGGTGATCGGAGCCGGCCCGGTGGGCGAGAACGTGGCGGACCGGGCCAGGGCCGCCGGGCTGACCACCGCCGTCGTCGAGTCCGAACTGATCGGCGGGGAGTGCTCCTACTGGGCGTGCATGCCCAGCAAGGCACTACTGCGCCCCGTCATCGCCCGCGCCGACGCCCGCCGCGTCCCCGGCCTCAGCGGCGCCGTGCAGGGGCCCCTCGACGCCGCCGCCGTCCTGGCCCACCGCGACGAGTACGCCTCGCACTGGAAGGACGACGGCCAGGTCGCCTGGCTCGAGGGGATCGGCGCCGACATCCTCCGCGGCCACGGCCGGCTGACCGGGCCCAAGGAGGTCACCGTCACCGCGCCCGACGGCACGGAGCGCCGGCTCACCGCCCGGCACGCCGTCGCCGTCTGCACGGGCAGCCGGGCCGTGGTGCCCGGCCTGCCAGGGATCGACGACGCCCGCCCCTGGACCAGCCGCGAGGCGACGAGCGCCAAGGAGGTCCCCGGCCGGCTCCTCGTCGTCGGCGGGGGAGTCGTCGGAGTGGAGATGGCCACTGTGTGGAACGCGCTCGGCTCGGACGTCACCGTGCTCGTACGCGGCAAGGGGCTGCTGCCCCGGATGGAGCCCTTCGCCGGTGAGCTGGTCGCCGACGCGCTCACCGAGGCCGGAGCGGACATCCGTACGGGGGTCTCGGCCACCGCCGTACGCCGCGCGGGCGGCGACGGCCCGGTCACCGTGGAACTCGACAACGGCGAGAGCGTCGAGGCCGACGAGGTCCTCTTCGCCACCGGCCGGGCCCCGCGCACCGACGACCTCGGACTGGAGACCGTGGGCCTGGAACCCGGGTCCTGGCTCACCGTCGACGACACCTGCCGGGTCGAGGGCACGGACTGGCTCTACGCGGCAGGCGACGTGAACCACCGCGCGCTCCTGACCCACCAGGGCAAGTACCAGGCCCGCATCACGGGCGACGCGATCGCCGCCCGCGCGCAGGGCAAGCCGCTGGACACCGCCCCCTGGGGCGCCCATGCGGCGACCGCCGACCGCGCCGCCGTCCCGCAGGTCGTCTTCACCGACCCGGAGGCCGCGTCGGTGGGCCTTTCCCTGGCCGAGGCGGAGGAGGCCGGGCACCGGGTCCGCGCCGTCGACTACGACCTCGCGTCCGTGGCCGGCGCGGGCCTGTACGCGGACGGGTACCGCGGCCGCGCCCGCATGGTGGTGGACCTCGACCGCGAAGTCCTGCTGGGAGTCACCTTCGTCGGCCCCGGCACCGGCGAACTCCTCCACTCGGCGACGATGGCCGTCGCGGGCGAGATCCCGATCGCCCGGCTGTGGCACGTCGTCCCGTCGTACCCGACGATCAGCGAGGTCTGGCTGAGACTGCTGGAGACGCACCGGGGCTGAGGAGCCACGGGGGGCGAGGTCGTGCCCGGCATCCGCCCTCGCCCCTTCTAGTTCCCCGTCGGCAGGTGGAACCTGCGGTGGCTGCAGGGGATGCACGGTGTGCCGTGCATGTTGCGCAGTTTCTGCAGGGGCACGGAGCGTGCTGTGTCGTTCCTCGCGGACGGCACGGGAGCGACCAGGGACCGGCCCTTCGGTTCGAGCGCGTAGCCGAGGGAGCCGGTGCGCATCGGGCGGATGAGCCCCTCCTGGATCAAGGCACGGATCGCTGATCTCACGACAGGTTGGCGCACGCACCGGCAGAGGAGCGATGCGAGCCTCGGGCCGTCGTGGCCCTCCCACTCCAGGAGGAGCCGCAGAATGGTCGTCTGGAGGGAAGAGCGGCCGCGACGGCGTCGGGTGGCGGCGGCGGACGCCTTCCGCTGCACGGGACGCGGAGGTCCTTCGTCCTCGCGGAGGGGCAGCGGGTGAGCGGCGGAGGTGAAGGCCGCCAGCTCGCGGCCGTAGGCCACGGTCAGCATGTGGTGGTCGAACGAGAGCGCCTGGACGGTGTCGGGCAGCCACAGTTCGGTGTTGCCTTCGCCGGAGTCCGCGTCCCAGATGCGTACCCCGTTGTCCGGACCGCCGACCGCGACCACGGTTCCGTCCGGTGTGCTCCCGAGCCCGAGCACGGGGGCGGCCCCGCCTTCGACGGGAGCGCCGAGACGTACGGTGCTGAGCAGGCGGCCGGTCTCGGCATCGGTGACGCGCACGCCGTGACGGCCCGCCCGCAGGTGCTGGGAGGCAACACGCGGGCCGGAGGGGCCCGCGTGCAAGCGCACGGCGTCGACGTACGGTGCTGCGCCTGCCGGGCTCAGCACGCGCCGGACGGCGCCCGACAGCAGATCCCACAGGATGATCTCTCCGTCGGCGCGGCCGGTGACGATCACGGGCGCGTCCCGGATTCGGCCCGGGTCCATGGCCGACACCCCCTCGTACCGGCTCAGAGGACCGCTGCGGGGGCGGCCCGAGCCCAGTTCCCACACGTGGATCAGGCCCCGGACGTCGAGGGCCGCCAGCACCGGCCGTCTGCGTGATCCTCCTGCCGAAAGGGCGACGACGGGACTGTCCGGCCGATGGCTCCACAGGACGGCCCCGGTCTCGGCCAGACGAACGACGATGCCCTTTCCCGAGTTGACGGAAGCGGACACGGGGCCTTCGCGCGTCGCTCCCAGCGCTACCGCGTACACGGGACTGTCCCCGGCCATGCGTGCGCTGAGGAGACTGCCGGTGCGGTTGTCCAGGACCCGCAGCCGGTCGTCGCCGCATGCGGTGACCACGAGGGGGCGGCCCCGGAAGGTGTCCGATGCCAGCGCTTCGATGCGCCCCGGGTGGATGGCTCCCGCGACGTGTTCCGTCCGGTCGGAGAGGTCCCAGACGCGACCCGTCGCGTCGTCGCCGCAGCTGACCGCCTGCCACCGGTCGGAGTCCGCCGGAGGGTCGAACGCGACGACCCGGCGGACGGGGCCCGTATGACCCGTGTACGTGTGCAGTTCCCCGCCGCTCTCGGCGTGCCAGCTTCGGACGGTGTCGTCCGCCGAGGCCGACAGAATGATGAGGTCGGCCGGGGTGAGGCGGCTGTTGCGCCTCTGGGTCACCGATCGGACATGTTGGCGGAAGGCGCTCCGGTCCATGTGCCGCTCGTCGAGTTCGGGATCGGTGACGTCCTGCGTCGCGTACGGGATGTGGACGGAGTCGAGGGCCAGAACAGCCCGGTGGTGGCCCTCCAACTGGTGCAGTCGCTCGCCTGTGTCGAGGTCCCAGATCCGGATCGTGCCGTCGGCGCCGCCGGTGACCGCCACGCAGGGGTCCACGTCGTTCTCGGCCGTCAGATGCAGCACGTCCAGGTCGCCAGGACGCCCTCTGCGGCTGAACGTCAGCGGGGAGCCGCCGGTGAGGGCGTCCCAGAGTCGTCCGGTTCCGTCGGCGAAGGCCGCCACCGCGATGCGATTCCCGTCGGACTCCCCGCACTGAAGGCCCGTCACCTCCGCGGTGCACCGGAGCGCGTAGAGGGTACGCCCCTCCTCGATACCGACGGCCACGACCTGTGCCGGCTCCTCGTCCGTCGCGGATACGGCGGTGAGCGCGACGGGCTCGCCCGGCGTCCCGGTGACGGCGAGCAGCCCGCGCAGCGCCCCGGTCGCGGCGGTGAGAAGCACCCGGGAGCGCCTCCGTTCGAAGTCCGTGACACGGAGTGTCCCGTCGTGGCCGACGCTCACCGCACACAGATGTCCGTCATGGCGAAGCGTCGCCAGTCCGGTCACCGGGCCGTCGTGCGCCTCGACGGCCCAAGCGGCGCGGCCGGTCCGCGCGTCCCACACACGCAGCCACCCGCAGGCGTCCGCGGTGACGATGAGGGCACCACTGCCACGGGCGTGCGAGGCCAGCGAGGTGACACCCCCGCCATGGCCCTTCCAGGCATGGCGCAGGGCGCCGGTGCCGGCATGGAAGAGGCGGACCGTCTCGTCCGCACCCGCTGTGACGGCGAAGGCCTCGCCGTCGACCTCCGCGACGGCGAGATGGTGGAGGGGCCGGCTGTGTCCGGTGAACGAGGCCCGCAGCGCCGGCGAGATATTGGCAGCGGTGGACCACGCACACTGCCAGGTCGGGCTCTGCTCGCCCGGCGGGGCGTAGAGGGCGCGGCTGATGCCGGGCTGCTGATGGCGCACGGCGTCCACTGCCAGGATGTGGCGTCGCTGTGCGGCCCGTGCCGTGGCGTGGTGCGGCAACGACGTGCGATAGACAGTGAGAGAAGTGTGGTCCTGCCGTCCGGCCGGTGACGAGGCGAGGATGCCCCGCGCGTCACCGTGGACGAGGAACTCCCAGTCGTCGAGGAGCAGGCCCAGGCGACCGGCCTCGGCGGCGTGTTCGGCCCCGTGCCGCAGGAGGTACGGCGACGCCCTGTCCCAGCGGAGGACGTCTCCGTCCGCCACCTCGGCGGTCAGCAGGTCGAAGACACGCTGCGCCACTCGTTCGCGAGGGGCGGCGCTCCCGTCGTCGTCGACGTCGTCGGGCGGAACGTTCACGCCTGTTGTGCCCCTTCGGCCCACGGAGCGGCCAGCAGCTCGGCCACCTCCGGTGTCTTCAGGTACTCCTCCACATGGTGGAAGCGATACGTCCGGTGAACGGAGCAGTGCCGGTCGGTCTCCACTCCGTCGAACACGGCGGAGATGCCACGGACCGGCAGCGCGACGAGGTCGCCGGGGTCCGCGAGGTTGGCCCAGCGCCGCAGCGCCTGCGGTCTTTGGCCCCGGCCGCGTTCGGGGCTCGGCGTCAGCCGGTGGAAGACCGCCTTCGGCAGAGCCAGCGGCGAGCCCAGCGTGATCAGGAGCGGCACGTCCAGGTCTCCGCAGTCGTGGAGGGCCTCGTAGGCGACGACGCTGCCCAGCGAGTGCGCGATCACCACATCGGGCCGATGCGTGGTGAGCTCCGCACGCACTCGCTCCTGGACGGCGCGTCGGGCCGGGCCGGGCTCCAGGTAGCGGTGGACTTCCTTGGCGAATCGGACCACGAACCATTCCATGAGACCGGGGGAGCACGCCTTGGAGGCGACGATGTCCTGGAGCTGGGAGCGCAGCAGGTAGGTGAGCCAGCCCTGGGCGACACCTGCCGGGGCCGCGGGCGATTCCAGGAGCGCGAACATGTCCGCCAGGATCGCCTCCTCGGAACCCGAGAGCTCTTCCAGACGGCCGTCCTCGCCCTGGTGGCCGCTGTCCTGGAGCAGGTCCGCGTAGTAGGCGACACGTACATCGGCGTCCGGCGTGCCGCCGGCGGCCAGGTGTTTCCCCCAGAGGGCCGACATATGGCCGGCGACGGCCGCGGGGTCCTCGTTCACGCGGAGGTTTCCGATGCCGTGGATGCCCAGGATTCTCATGTGGCCTCGCTGTCGAGTGGGTACGGGTGGTCCTGGAGGTAGTCGGCGAGGCCCTGGTGGAAGAGGCGGTACAGGACCGAGCCATCGGTTTCGACGCCCGTGCGCAGGTAGAAGGACCCGGCGTCGAGCAGCCCGCGGACGTGCTGCAGGAATTTCTGGCCGGTCGCCCCCCGGAGGCCGCTGCCCGGTGCCGCCGCCGGTTCGGGCGCGAACTCGGGCGCGACGGCCGCTACCGCCTCGGTCGGGAATCCGTCGCCCTTGGCGAATGCGACCGCGGCCAGCACCGCACGGAGGTCCGCGCTGTCGGGTCGGTTGTCGATGTCGAGTTCGAGGACGCCCGGCAGACTCCTGGGCACCGTGCGGCCGCGCGCGACCGCGGCATCCACGCTGCCTGGCGCCGGCTCGCCGGCCAGGACGTGGCCGAAGATGCGCGCCACGAGGAACGGCCCCCACTCATGCATGCGGTCCTCCTCCTCGGTGAGTGCCGCGGCCACCGTCTCGGCCAGTGCCGTGCGAACGGGCCGCTGCTCGGGAGCGCTGTAGTGCGGCAGGGAGGAGAGCCTGCGCAGTACGTGGTTTCGTAGGTCACTGCGGATCTCCTCGACCGGGACGTCGTCCAGGTCCAGCAGACCGCCGTCCCGATCGGCCAGGGTAAGCAAGGGGCCGGATCTCCATCGGCGAGTGCCGACCAGCAGCCGCACCAATGACCGTCCGTCCGCACGCACCGCCCCGGCCAGCGGAATCAGCAGTGACTTCATGAGGTCGTCGGGATTCTCCGCCTCGTCCAGGGCGTCGAATACGAGGGCGGGTACGGCGGGGAGTGCGCTGATTTCGGAGATCAGGTCGGCCACGGTCCACTGTCGCTCCGGCTTGATCGGCAGCCTCCACTGAAGTGCGATCGAGGTCAGGATCGAGTCGATGTCGCGGCCGCGGGAGTGGATCGCGGCCAGGAGCGGGTTGGGGGAGCACACTCCTTCCGGATTCTGCGCGCTCAGGTAGGCGCGGATGTCGGGGGCGGCGTCGATGACGGTCAGGTGTCCCGAACAGACGAGAGCGCCCAGAAGGGCCGACTTGCCGGAACCGGGCGCGCCCGTGACCACGCGGAGTCCGCCGACTCGGTCGTCGTCCAGCCAAGCCGCCAGCCACTCCAGCTGGGACTGGCGGCCCACGAAATGATCGCCCACTCGGCTCATGAAGTGCTCGGCGTCCAGGTCCGCCACGAAGGCCCGGACCGGAGGCATGACGTCGTTCAGCCTTTCCATCCGGACGTCGGGGCGCCAGCGCGGGTTCGGGAAGAAGGGGAGCTCGGGCAGCTCCTGCGAGACGTCCACACGCGTGGTGTGGATGACCTGCCTGCTGCCGAGTGCGTCCAGACTCCTCTGAATGGCTCGGGTGATCCGGTCCCAACGCACGAAGCGGATCGAGGGCGACGTGTCGAGACCGTGGTCGGCGATCTGTTCGAGGACATCCGCCACGGCCTCGCTGAAGCGGCCGTCGTAGGCGGGGAGATCGGGGCTCGTCGCCGCGATCACCCATGCGTTCAGCTCGCCGTCGGGGACCCGGGTCAGTTCGGACAGGCGGGCGGCGCGACCGGCACGGCACAGGTCGACGACGAACAGAGTGGGTCCCGGCTGCTGGTGGGCGGTTCTCACCCACTGGCTCACATCGGTGCCGGTGCCGAGCGTCCCGCACGTGGGAACCATGTGGATGTGTTCCTGACCGGCCGCCGCCGGCGAGCGGTGGAGATCTGCCGCCGTAGCGCCGTGCGACATGGTATGCACGATCCTCGTGGTGCCGGACGTGACGGCGTCGTCGCTGTGGAGTGTCACGGCCCTTCTGTCCGGTTCGGCGACCGACAGCACGTCGTACCCGACGCGCTTGTAAGCGAGGTCCAGTCGGGACATCAGATCCGGGACGAAGCCGAGCCGAGGCCAGTCGGTGCGACCCGCTTCCGGCTCGGCATACGGGTCCGTCGTGGTGGGGAACTGCTCGACGCCCATGAGCAGCACCTGCTCCGTGCCCGATTCCCCTGTCCCCACGTGCACGCCGTCCCTCCCCAGTGCGGTCCACCCGGACGCTACAAGAAGCCGCACGACAAGGGTATGTGGCGGTCGGCACCCCTTCGCACGGTCCCAGGGGAACCCCTCAAGCCGGCCGGCCGACAGGTCGCGCTGCGAGCGGCCGGCCGACGCGCAGGTTCCACCGCCCAGACCGGCCGCCCAGCTCCGTCAGCGTGAGCGGGGCGACGTCCAGCCGCCACAACGCCTGGGGCGGGAGAGCCAGTGCGTGGACGACGGCCGCGCGGACCAGGGACGGCTCGGCGACGGCCAGCACCCGTCCGCCGCCGTCACCGTGCAGCGAGTCGAGCCACGCCCCCGCCCTCGCGCACAGATCGAGCAACGACTCGCCACCGTGCGGAGCGGCCGCGGGGTCGGCCAGCCACGCCGCGACCCCCTCCGGCTCCCGCGCACTCACCTCGTCGAGCCGGGCACCCGACCAGCGTCCCAACTCCCAGTCACGCAGCGCGGGTTCACCCGCCGAGCGGACTCCCAGCGCATCCGCTGTCCGTGCACAGCGCTCGGACGGCCCGTGCACGGCCAGGTCCGCGGCAGGCACGTACGGCGCTGCTGTCCCGGCTGCCTTCAGCCCCGACTCGTCGAGCGGGGCGTCCCCGGCGAACCGGGCCTCCCGCAGCGCCGCGTTCATCGCCGGTGAGATCAACATCACCCGTACCGTCATACCCGCCCTCAACTCCCGGAACATGGACCTCACGGCCAAGCAGACCATGGCATCCGGGCGCCACGGGCCACTTGTAGGGGCCATGGCGGTGCGCGGTGTCCAGGGGGTATGGTCGCCGCGACATGACGAGGGTGTGACGGAAGTCCGGTGAGAATCCGGCACGGTCGCGCCACTGTGTACCCGCACGCGTGCGGGAAGTCAGACCCGGCACCTTCGTCTCAGGCACCACGATCGGGACGCGTGTTCCCACAGGAGGTTCTGCCATGGCGCAGACTGCTGCCCCCGCCACCGGCGCATCCGCCATCACCCCCATCTCCCTGAAGGCCATCGCTCCTTGGGCGGTGTTCTTCGGCATCCTCATGCTGGTCCTGCTCTACTTCGTCGGCGCCGAGCAGGGCGCCACCGCCCTCATCTCGGGCGAGGGCGTCCACGAGTGGGTGCACGACGGCCGTCACCTCCTCGGTTTCCCCTGCCACTGATCCATCGGCTGAGTCAGGGGAATCCCTCATGAACTCCATATCTGTCAGAGCCCTGTTGGTACGCGGCATGCTGGCCGGCCTCGTCGCGGGCACGCTCGCCCTGGTCGTCGCCTACTTCCTCGGCGAGTCCCGCGTGGACGCGGCCATCGCGCTCGAGGAGGCGGCCCACAGCGCCCACGGCCACGACCACGGCGCCGGCGAGGAACTCGTCAGCCGCGGCATGCAGTCCACCGCCGGCCTGGCCACCGGTGTGCTCGTGTTCGGCGTCGCGGTCGGCGGCATCGCCGCGCTCGTCTTCTGCTACGCGCTGGGCCGGATGGGCCGGTTCGGCCCACGCGCCACGGCCGCGCTGATCGCCGGCGCCGCGCTGCTGAGCGTGTACGTCGTGCCGTTCCTGAAGTACCCGGCCAACCCGCCGGCCGTCGGCAACCCCGACACGATCGGCAGACGCACCGCGCTGTTCTTCCTGATGGTCGCCCTCAGCGTGCTGCTCGCCGTCGCCGCCGTCATCGTCGGCAAGCGGCTGGCGCCCCGCCTGGGCAACTGGAACGCGACGGTCGCGGCGGCGGCCGGTTACGCACTGCCGATCGGCCTCGCCTACGTGTTCCTGCCCTCGTTCAACGAGGTCGGCAAGGACTTCCCGGCGACGCTGCTGTGGCAGTTCCGTCTGGCCACGCTCGCCGTGCAGGTCACGCTCTGGACCACGTTCGGCCTGGTCTTCGGCCGCCTCACCGAACGCCTGCTGGTGCCGAGGTCCGACGCGCGCGCCGGCGGCCGGACGAACCGGACGGCCGCAGCCGTGGGATGACGGCCGCCGCACACGCTGCAACGGGTGGAGCCCGCCGGGTGGTCACCGGCGGGCTCCACCCGTTCTACGCAGCCCACTCGACGAGGAAGTACTTCAGCGACGCGTCCTCGCTCACGAGGCGCATCCCGGCCGCCGTCATGACGCGCTGGGAGGGGGCGTTGCCGGTGTCGGCGTCCCCGCGCACCCGGGCGACGCCCTGCTCCCGGGCGAACCGGAGCAGCGCCCGGAGCGCCTCGGAGGCGTACCCCTTCCCGCGCACCGACTCCACGAGCCCGTAACCGATGGTCACGCTGCCCCGTTCGTCCGGCGCCCCGTGGAAGCCGATGCCACCGATGACGACGCCGTCGGCGCGGAGCCGTATCTCGTACGGGCCGAAGGGGCTCGGATCGCCGGTGTCCGCGCACGTGGTAAGGAAACGCCCGGCGGCGCCCTGCTCGCCGGGGGAGGGATATCCGGGGGCCCACCGTGCACCGTCCTCGGGCGCACCGGCCACGACGTGTCGGGCGTCCGCGGGGGTCATGGGGTGCAGCAGGAGGCGGGGTGTTTCGAGGTCGGTCATGGTGTTGTGGGTATCACGGGGTGGTTCGTGGGGGCATCTGAATAGAGGGCCCGGCCGCGGCTATGCGTGCCGTGGCCAGGTCCCCGCGTGGCTACGCCGGTCCGAAGTCCCCGGACAGCGCGGCGGCCAGCCGCAACTGTGTGTCCGCCTCGGCCTGCCGGGCCTGCCGCTCCAGCGTGCGGCCCAGCATCAGCCGTGCGTAATGCTCCACGGGGTCGCGCTCCAGCACCGCCCGCAGCTCCGTCTCGGCGCGCCCGAGGCTCGCCGAGTGGTAGTAGGCGCGCGCCAGCAGCAGCCGGGGTGCGACCTGCTCCGGGGCCTCCTCGACGAGGCCGCGCAGTATGCGGGCCGCCGTCGTGTACTCCTTCGCGTCGAAGAAGAACCCCGCGCGCTCCCAGCGCTCGGCGGGGGTGCCGAACTCGAAGTAGCCGTCGCTCATGTCATCTCCTCGGTCGAGCGGTCGCCGGGGCGTTCCCACAGGCATCCGATCCCCACAACACGTGCAGGTTGTTTAACATTCCACTAATTATCCGGCGTGGGCATCACCCGCCCCCACCCGCGGCGGAATAGGTTGAGCGCCATGAGCAATCTCGATCGCCAGGCCGTCCCCACCGTCTGCGGGGGCCGGGGCTTCGTCGTCGCGGAACCCGTACGTGAACTGCTCGCCCCGCGCAAGGTGCGGCTCGGCGAGTCCACGGAGGTCCGCAGGCTGCTGCCCAACCTGGGCCGCCGGATGGTCGGCGCCTGGGCCTTCGTCGACCACTACGGCCCCGACGACATCGCCGACGAGCCCGGCATGCAGGTGCCGCCCCACCCCCACATGGGTCTGCAGACGGTCAGCTGGCTGCACGAGGGCGAGGTGCTGCACCGCGACAGCATCGGCAGCCTCCAGACCGTCCGCCCGCGCGAACTGGGCCTGATGACCTCGGGCCGCGCGATCAGCCACTCCGAGGAGAGCCCGAAGCAGCACGCGGCCCTGCTCCACGGCGCCCAGCTCTGGGTGGCGCTGCCCGAGGCGCACCGGTTCACCGAGCCGCACTTCCAGCACCACAGCGACCTGCCCACGGTCACCGCGCCCGGCCTCACGGCCACCGTGATCCTCGGCGAACTCGACGGCGCGACCTCGCCCGGCACCGCGTACACACCGATCGTCGGCGCCGACCTCTCCCTGACCCGGGGCGCCGAGGCACGGCTGCCGCTGGACCCCGACTTCGAGTACGCCGTGCTCTCGATGTCCGGCGAGGCCGAGGTCGACGGCGTCCCGGTGCTGCCCGGCTCCATGCTCTACCTCGGCTGCGGCCGCACGGAGCTGCCGCTGCGCGCGGAGTCGGACGCCGGCCTGATGCTCCTGGGCGGCGAGCCGTTCGAGGAGGAGCTGGTGATGTGGTGGAACTTCGTGGGCCGCAGCCAGGAGGAGATCGAGCGGGCCCGCGAGGACTGGATGGGCGGTGACCGTTTCGGCACCGTACACGGCTACGACGGCCCGCCGATCCCGGCGCCCGCGCTGCCCGATGTGGCGCTGAAGCCGCGGGGGCGGGTGCGCTGAGCGGTGGTGGTCCCTGCGCCGTCGTAGTCCGCGTGAGCGCGAGCGCTTGGCCGGGATCCCAGGGCCGCCGTTCCGGGCCGATAGCCAAGATCGTCAAGGTCGGGGAGGTGCGCACCGGCGCCGTTCGGGTGGTTCCCCTGTCGGTCACACGGACGACTCCGCCTGGGGCGGCGCGGCGGCCTCGGGCACGCGGGAGCGGCGTCGCATGCATCTGCCATCCCCGACACCGGACCGGCGAGGCGCCAAACCTCCATAGAGTGTGATGAGGAGGAGACACGGGGCGGTGGCTCAGCCGGTCCGGGCGTTCCCTCCTTCATCTCGTGGCTGCCAGAGGGACCTTGGCGCCGGTCGTCCACCGGATTGGGAGTTCGTACGTGACGCTTGAGTGCTCCGACACGCGTCAGATCGCCGCGCAGCGCCGGGCGGGCGACCGGGGCAGAACCGGCAGACGCACCCTGACCGAGCAGTCCGCGCTGCGCGCCGCGCTGGCCGCCGCGTCCGAGGACACCCTGGTGTACGACCTGGACGGCATCGGGCGCCAGTATGCCGCCCTCACTGCCGAACTGCCCGGCGTCGAAGTGCGGTTCGCGATGAAGGCGTGCCCGGTTGACGAGGTGCTCGTCCAGCTTGCCCGGCTCGGCTCCGGCTTCGACGCGGCCGGTCCGCAGGAGATCGCCCAGGCGCTCCGCACCGGCGTGAAGCCGGGGCTGATCCACTACGGCAACACCGTCAAGTCCGACCGCAACATCGCCGAGGCGTACCGGTTGGGCGTACGCGACTTCGCCACCGACAGCCGCGAGGACGTCGCCGCGGTCGCCCAACATGCCCCCGGGTCACGGGTGTTCTGCCGGGTCTCCACCACCGGGAGCGGTGCGCTGTGGGGGCTCAGCCACAAGTTCGGCTGCTCGCCCGAGGACGTCCTGCGCGTGCTCGGAGACGCCCGGGCCGCCGGGCTCGTGCCGTCCGGACTGTCGGTGCACGTCGGCTCCCAGCAGATGACGGCGGAAGCGTGGGTCGAGGCGATCGAGACGCTGGCCGCCCTGCTGGACGCGGTCAACCTTCAAGGCATCGTGCCGGACCGGATCAACCTCGGCGGCGGGCTGCCGGCGCTCGGCGTCCTCGACCGGTCCGGCCGACCGCTGGAACCGCCGGTCGGCAAGATGTTCCGGGCGATCCGCGACGGCATGGAACGGCTGAGCGCCGTCAACGCGGGCCCCCTGCGCTTCCTGCTGGAACCCGGCCGGCACCTGGTCGCGGACCACGGTGCGATCCGGGCCCACGTCGCCCGGCTCACCTCCCGCCAGCGGCTCGACGGCACCCGCGAGGACTGGCTCTACCTCAGCTGCGGCAAGTTCAACGGCCTCTATGAGATGGACCAGTTGCGGTACCGGCTGGAGTTCCCGTCCCATCCCGACGGCCGGTTCGTCGAGGCCCTGGTGGCCGGACCGACCTGCGACAGTGACGACGCGTACGCACGGGAGGGTGGCGCGGTCCGCGTTCCGCACGCGGTTGCCTCCGGGGACCCGGTCTGGGTCCACTCCTGCGGTGCGTACGCCACCGCCTATACCACCCGGGGCTTCAACGGCTTCGCGCCCCTGCCGTACACCTGCGTCGGTGGCTCATGACGGATCCGGGGTTGATCCGCCTGCTCCGGGAAGAGGACTGGCACGAGATCGCGGGGCTGGAGCAACGCGCCTATTCGGCAAGCGGCTTGTCCGAGGGCGAGGAGGTGCTGCGGTCCCGGCACAGCGCATCGCCACCGACCTGCTTCGTGCTGGATCACGAGGGGGCCTTCGCCGGCTACCTGCTCGCTCTGCCGTACCCGGTCGGCCGCTGCCCGGACCTGAGCCGGGCCGAAGAAGACAGGGCGGCGGGCAGCAATCTGCACCTCCACGACCTGGTGATCGCCGAGCGGGTACGAGGCCGCGGTCTGGCCCGGCGGATGCAGCGGCACCTGTCAGCGGCCGGGCGGGCAGCCGGATACCGGACCCTCTCCCTGGTAGCCGTGCAGGGCACGGAGAGAATGTGGTCCGCGCTGGGCTACCGTGCCCGGCCCGGTACCCCGCTGCCCGCGAGCTACGGTCGGGACGCGGTCTACATGGCGCAGGAGTTGGACGTCTCGGACCGATGACCCGTCAGTGCTGCCAGCGCGTCGCCTCGATGACCTCCGCGTCCGGGCGGCCCGCGAACAGATCCGCCTCCGCCCGCCGCACCGCCAGCACCGCCTCGTACAGCTCGCGGCCCAGTGCCTGTCGCAGCAGCGCGGACTTCTCGAACGCGTCGGCCGCCTCGGACAGGCTGACCGGGAGGCGTTCGGCGGAGGCCAGGGCGGCCGGGTCGCCCCTGGTCTCGGGAGGGAGGGGCAGGCCGGCGTCGAGGCCGGCCAGCCCGGCGGCCAGCACACCGCCCACCGCCAGATACGGGTTGGCGGCGCCGTCGAAGCACTTGAACTCGGCGTTCGCCTGCCCGGCGGCGGAGCCCGTGATCAGGCGCAGCGCCGCCTCACGGTTCTCCAGCCCCCAGCACCGGTACGCCCCGGCGAAGTGGGCCGGGACCAGGCGCAGATAGGAGGTGACGCCCGGTGCGCCGAGGGCGAGCAGCGCGGGCAGTTCCGCCAGCGCGCCCGCGAGGAAGTGCTCCGCCTCGGGGTGCAGCCCGTGCGGGCCGGAGCCGCCGTGGCTGAGGTTGTGGCCCGCGCGCCAGAGGCTGAGGTGGAGGTGGCCGCCGTTGCCGAGCGCGCCCTCGGTGAAGACGGGGGCGTACGAGACGCGCAGACCGTGCCGGGCGGAGACGGCCCGGATGGTGTGGCGGACCAGCATCGTCGTGTCGGCCGCCTCGACCGGGCCCTCGGCGGCCACGGAGACCTCGAACTGCCCAGCGGCGTACTCGGGATGGAGCTGTGACACCTCGATCCCCTGCGCGGTGAGAGCCCGCAGCACATCGCGGAGGTAGTCGGAGTGCTCGATGAAGCGGGTCATGCCGAAACCGGGCCCGGTCGTCGCCGGATCGCCGGCGGCGTCGGCCACCACCCACTCGATCTCGATCCCGGCTCGCACCGTCAGTCCGCGCCGTTCGACGGCCTCCGCCGCCCGGCGGGCGAAGCCGCGCTGGCAGCCGGGATGCGGGGAGCCGTCCTGGGTGTAGCGGCCGGCCGGGGCCCAGGCCCAGCCGGGCTGGGCCGCGAGGCGGGTGAGCCGGTCGAGATCGGGGACGAGCCGCAGGTCGCCCACCGGGCCCGTACTGGAGGGCGCGGTGGTGAAGGAGTCGTCCACCAGGGCGAAATCGAAGCAGGGCACAGCGCCGACGCCGCACTCGGCGGCGTCGGCGAGCCGGCTGACGGGGACGGACTTCACCCGGGTGAGCCCGGCGTTGTCGACCCAGCCGAACACCACCCCGTCGATTCCGTCGGTGGCGAGCTGGGCTTCGGCCGCCCGGGCCTGGGCGGCCCGTTCGGCCCGGGTGCGCATGATGATCATGCGTCCATGCTGACGTTCGCGACAGAGGGTGCGCCACGGAAGGCCGGGAGTTCACCCGTCCGTGAACGACCCAGGATGACTTCGGCCCCGGTCAGGCGTGGCGGAGGCAGAGGCTGCCCCACTGGAAGCCCGCTCCGATGCCGGAGAGCACATAGACGTCACCCGGAAGCAGGGCACCCTCGGCCACCGTGGTGTGCAACGCGGTGAAGACGCCCGCCGAACCGGTGTTGCCCAGCCGGTCGATGGTGACGGCAGCGCGCTCGCGGGGGACGTCGAGGGCGCTCAGGGTCTCGTTCAGGATGTTCAGGTTGGCCTGGTGCAGGAAGAAGTGCCGCACCTGGTCGATCGGCACGCCGGCCTGGTGCGCGGCGCTGCGGATGCTCTCGGGGAGCCGTGCCGTCGCGGTGTTCCACACGGCACGCCCGTCCATGGACAGGTAGTGCTCCCCGGCGGCGACGGTGGCGGTGCTCGCGGGCAGCCGGGAGCCCCCGGCGGGGATCTGGACGTCGTACGAGAGCTGGGAGCCCAGGTCGTACGAGAGCAGACCGGCTCCGGGCGTCTCGCTCCGGGTGAGGACGACGGCCGCCGCCGCGTCCCCGAAGAAGATGCGCGTCGTGCGGTCGGCGGGGTCGGTGATCCTGGACGCGCAGTCGGCCGCGAGGACCAGGATCGTGTCGATGGAGGGGTTCTGGAGAAGGTGGGCGGCGATCAGCACGGCCTGGATGCCCGAGGCGCAGGCGGCCTGGGTGACGTCCAGAGACAGGGCGCGGTGGGCGCCGAGGGCGTCCTTGACGATCAGCGCGGTCGACACGAGCGGCTGGTCGCCCGTGTAGCTGGCGACGATGACCGCGTCCAGCCCCGACGGCTCGACCCCGGCCGCCTCCAACGCCGGACGCGCGGCGGCGACGCACATGTCGGAGGTCGCCAAGTGCGGTGCCAGGCAGCGGCGTTCGCGGATGCCGGTGCGGCTGGTGATCCACGCGTCGCTCGTGTCCAGGGTGCGCGTCAGCTCCTCGTTGGTGACGACCGCCGGCGGCAGGTGCATACCGGTCCCAGCGACGGCGAACGGCACGGACAGGCCGACACCGGTCTGGTGGAACAGGGTCTGGTCGGGCGCGAGAACTCCCATATTCCGTACCTTTCGAAAGAGGTTCGAGAAAGGCCCCGTCACATTCCGAAGCCGCCGCATCGTCTCACGGAATATTCGCAGGAATAGTGTGCGGTAATCCGTGCGCGTGAGGAATTGTGCGCCGGCTTGACATAGGAATGGCGGAAATGCATCCCCGGCGGTCACGGCGTTTTTTCCCCGGGCGTGGGAGTACGCAGGGACGGTACGGAGTCGAGCAGCGTCCGGGTGTACGGGTGCGCCGGTGCGCCCAGGATCATCCCGGTGGGGGCGGTCTCCACGATCCGGCCGTTCCGCATGACCGCCACCGCGTCGGAGACATGGCAGACCGCCGGCAGGTTGTGGCCGATGAACAGCATGCTCAGACCGAGCCGCTGCTGAAGCCCGCGGACCGTGTTCAGGACAGACGCCTGGACCGAGACGTCCAGCGCCGAAGTGATCTCGTCGGCGATCAGCAGACCCGGCTCGACGGCCAGCGCCCGGGCCAGGGCGACCCGCTGCCGCTGCCCCCCGGACAGCTGCCGGGGCAGGCGGTCGGCGAGCCGGGCGTCCAGGCCGACCAGGTCCAGCAGTTCGGCGACGCGCGCCGCGCGCCCCGCGCGGTCGAGCCGGCGGAACACCGTGGCGGCCTCGACCAGCGCCTGACGGACGGTCATACGGGGATCGAGCGCGGTGTCCGGATCCTGGAGGACCACCTGGACGCGGCGGCCCAGCCGGCGCCGGTCCCGGACGGTACGGGTGCGGACCTCCTCGCCGCCGACCAGGATCCGGCCACCCCGCACCGGCACCAGGCCGACGATCGCGCCCGCCAGCGTGGACTTCCCGGAGCCCGACTCACCGACAAGGCCGAGCGTGGTCCCGGACGCGATCTCCAGCGAGACCCCGTCCACGGCGGCGAAGGAGCCGCGGGGGCCGGTGCGCCGGACGGTGAGGCCGTCCACCCGAAGTGCCGTCACGACGCGGTCACCGTCTCCGGGGCCGGCGTCACCGGCAGCGGGTACCAGCAGGCGACCCGGTGGCCGGAGCCCAGGTCGTCCAGCGGCGGAGCCTCGTCGGCGCAGCGGTCCCGGCGGCGCGGGCAGCGGGCCTCGAACGCACAGCCGGGGGAGGGCGCGAGCGGATCGGGCGGGGAGCCCTCGACCGTCGGCAGCGGGCGGTCGCGGTCGGCGGTGAGGTCCGGGACCGACGCGACGAGCGCCCGGGTGTAGGGGTGCCGGGCGCCCGCGGCGAGCCGGGTTACGGGAAGGGCCTCGACCACCGTGCCCGCGTACATGACCAGCACCCGCTCGCAGAACTCGGCGACCAGCGCGACATCGTGGCTGATGAACAGGATCGCGGCGGAGGTGTCCCGCCGGATGTCCACGAGCAGCCGCGTGATCTGCCGCTGCACGGTCACGTCGAGCGCGGTCGTCGGCTCGTCCGCGATGATCAGCCCCGGCCGCACCATCAGCCCGGCGGCGATCATCACCCGCTGGCGCTGGCCGCCGGAGAGCTCGTACGGGCGTGAGCGCAGCAGCGACGGGGGCAGGGCGACGCGGCGCAGCGCTTCGGCGGCCTGCGCGACGGCCCTGGCGCGGCTCGCCCCGCGATGGGCCCGGACCGCCTCGGTGAGCTGGGTGCCGATCCGCAGGGACGGGTTGAGCGCCGATGCCGGGTTCTGGAAGATCACCGACAGGCCCGTCGCGAGATGCCGGTCCCGCTCCCTCCGCGTCAGCGTGCCGAGGTCGGCCCCGAGCAGGCGCAGCGTACGCCGGGACACCCGGGCGCCGTACGGGAGCAGATCGGCGATGGCGAGCGCCGTCAGCGACTTGCCCGACCCCGACTCGCCGACCAGCCCGACGATCTCGCCCTTCCCCAGCGACAGGCTCACCCCGCGCACCGGCCGGACCGGACCGGCGGGCGTCGGCAGTTCGACGGTGAGGCCGTCGACCTGGAGGACCTGTCCGTCGTCGGCGGGGCCGCTCGGAGCGGACCGCTGTGCCGGGATGCGCACCACCGGGCCGCGCCGGGCGGCGCTTCCGGCCAGGACCTCGCCCAGCAGCTGGAACGTCAGGGCCGCGTACAGGAGCGCCAGGCCCGGGGCGAGCGCGGGCAGCGGCTCGGCGTAGATCCGGTCGAGCCCCTGGCTGAGCAGCTGCCCCCAGTCGTATCCCGGAGGCTGTACGCCCAGACCGAGGAAGCTCAGCCCGGAGAGCGCGACCAGGGCGGTGCCCGCCGCCGTGGTGACGCTCAGGAGCAGCGGCTCGGCGATGTTGGGCAGGACGTGGCGCCACAGCAGCCGGAGGCGACCCAGTCCGAGGACCCGGGCGGCGGCCAGGTGGTCGGTGCCCGCCACGCCCGCCGCGAGGGTCTGGGCCAGCCGCGCGAACCCGGGCACACCCGCGGCGGCGAGGGCCAGTACCGCCCCGGCCGTGCCCGCGCCGAACACCACCGCGAGGAACATCGCGACCAGGAGCGCCGGGAACGCGAGCAGGAGGTTGATCAGCCCGGCGGCCAGCCGGCGGGCGCGCCGGCCGACGACGGCGGTGCAGGCCCCGAGGAGCACGCCCGTGGTCGCACCGAGCAGGACCGACGCCAGCGCGAGCAGCAGCGAGGGCCGGGCGGCCGCCAGGATGCGGGCCAGCAGGTCCCGGCCGAGGCCGTCCGTGCCGACCGGATGCGTCGCCGAAGGCCCCCGGAGCACGGCGGAGGGGTCCGGGCGGTCGGCCGCCGCGCCCCAGAACAGCGGACCGGCCACGGCGAGCACGATGAGTGACGCCAGCATGAACCCGGTGACCCAGGCCATGGGGGAGCGCCGGAGACCGGCGGGAAGGCTCATGATCACATCTCCCGGATCGCCGAGCGGGGGTCGAGCAGGGCGAGCAGCACGTCGACCAGGAGACCGGCGAGCAGCACGGTGGTGCCGAGCACCAGCACCATGGCCTGTACCACCGGATAGTCCTGCGCGACCACGGACTGCGCCATCGCGGAGCCGATGCCGGGCCAGGCGAACACCTTCTCGACCAGGACCGTGCCCGCGATCAGGGCGGGCAGCAGGCTTCCGGCGACGGTGAGCGCGGCGGACGCCATGTTCGGTGCCGCGTGCCGCAGATAGCGGCGTGCGGCGGACAGCCGCTTGCTCCGGGCGGTCCGCAGATAGTCCTCGCTCAGCACCTTCAGCGCCTCCACCCTGACGATGCGAAGGAGTACGGCGGTGGGCGTGAGGGAGAGTGCGAGGACGGGGAGGACGAGAGAGGAGACGCCCGCCGCACCGGCCACCGGGAACAGCTGGAGCCCGACCGCGAGCAGGGCGGTGAGTCCGGCGGCCAGCACGAAGTCGGGCACCCCGGTCAGACCCGCGGTGACCGTGGTGAACGCGAGCTCGGTGCGCGGGCGGCGGCCGTCGCGGGTGCGGACGGCGGCGAGCAGACCGCCGGGCAGGGCGACGGCGAGCGCGGTGAAGAAGGCGAGGCCGGCGATCTCCAAGGTGGCCGGCAGCCGGGTGCGGACCAGCTCCGCGACCGGTGCCCCGGTGACCAGCGAGGTCCCGAGGTCGCCGTGCAGGAGGCCGCCGAGGTACTGCTGGTACTGGGCCAGGAACGGCATGTCGAGGCCGAGCGCGTGCCGCCGGGCGGCGACCAGGTCGGGGGCGGCGTCCACACCGAGCGCGGCCCGCACCGGGTCGCCGGGGATGAGGCGGATCATCGCGAACGACGCGGTGAGCACGATGGCGAGGGATACGAGGAGCCGGAAGCAGCGGCGGCCCAGGAACACCGTCCAGGGGTGCCGCAGCAGTGGGTGAACGGTCATGGTGGGCCCCGGAGTCACTGGTGGAGGCGGACGCTGGTGGGGACGAGCCGGCCGCCGAACGTGGTGGTGAACGTGGTCCGGTGGCCGTACACGCCGCTCCGGCCCTCGGCGATCGGCAGCGCGTCGGCCGAGCGGAAGAGCGCGGCGGCGGCCCTGTTCCACGTCGCGCACCCCGTCGTGTCCGGTTCCCGGAGGGCCCGGGTGACCAGGGCGTCGTACTCGGGATTGACCACCCCCGCGAAGTTCAGACCCTCGGCGGGGGCGGGGCCCGAGAAGAAGGGGATGAAGCCCGCCGGCAGGGCGAAGCCCGGCGTACTGCCGACCACCACGTCGAAGTCGGCCGTCGTGTACATCGCGTTGACCAGGGCGGGCAAACTCTCGGTGACCAGGTCGACCTCGGCGCCGAGCGCCGTCCACTCCCGGGCCATCAACTCGGCGACGGATGCCAGGGTCGGGCCGAGATCGGGGCTGGTGATCAGGCGGAGGCGGAGCGGCCGGCCGTCCTTGGTCCGCGGACCGCCGGCCGAGCGGGTCCAGCCCGCGTCCCGCAGAGCCTCGGCGGCGTCCCGGGTGGGCAGGTTGGCGTCGGCGAGGCCGGCATGGCAGACCGCCCCCTCGGCGCCGAAGTCCTCGGCGGGGCGGCCGGTGCCGCCCACGGCGACGTTGGCGAGCCCCCGGCGGTCGAGGGCGGAGACCAGGGCCCGGCGCACGGCACTGTCGGCGAGGACCCGGCCGGGGCGCTGGTTGAAGAAGGTCAGCCCGATGACGGTCGCGACCTCGGAGACGGCCAGGCCGTGGCCGTCGAGCCGGGCGCGGTCGGGTCCGCTCACCCGTGCGATGTCGACGCCCCCGGTCAGCAGGAGGTTCGCCGCTGTGGACGTCTGGGGCACCACCGAGAGCTCGATGCGCTCGGGGAGCCCGCGCTCGGCGGTCGTCGCACCGGCGGGACCCCAGGTGTAGCCGTCGCGGACGGTGAACTCGTACGGGCCGCCGGGGGAGTAGCGGGTCAGCACATAGGGGCCGGTGCCCTGCGTGGCGCGGGCGAGCGTGGCGGGCCGGTCCAGGCCGGCCGGGCAGACGATCGGCAGCAGGCCGATGGTGCGGATCAGGAAGGGGAACGGGGCGTCGGCGGACACCGACACCCTGCGCGTCCGGTTGTCGGCGCGCGCCGTGAACGGGACGTTCGGGAGGACCGTACGGGCTCCGGCGAGCTGGTGGTCCGGGTCGGCCGCGTAGGTCAGCGACCGGGCGACCGCCGAGGCGGTGAGAGGGGTGCCGTCGGAGCAGGTGACACCTGGGCGGAGAGTGAACACCGCCTTGGTGGCCGTCGCCCGCCAGGAAGTGGCCAGGCCGGTGACCAGGTCGCCGTCGGGGGCGAGGTTCACCAGGGAGTCGTAGGCGTAACGGGCCTGGGAGGCGCCGAAGGTGGAATACGGGTCGAAGCTCGGCGTCTCGCTGGCCTCGGCGATCCGGACGGTGCCGCGGTGCACCAGGGGGGTGGCCGTCGAGGAGCGGGCGACGCCGCCGCAGCCGCTCAGCGCGAGGGCCGAGGCGGTGAGCGCGGCCATGAGAACGGCCGGCGGGGTGCGTCGGGGCATGGCGCAATAGTGCCACCGGGGAGCGGTTGTGATGACCCAACTGCCGTGCGCGAAAAGCCTGTTCGAGCGGTCGCAATCGCCCCGCCGCCGGGCCCGGCGCGGGCGGAACCGGCCGGGGCGGCCGGACCCGATTCACCCGTACGAGTCGGGGCGAGGACTCTGGGGCATGTGCCAGACGGCACGTTTCGAAAACGATAATCGGATGATAATTCCCCAAGGGTGTCGGGGTGCGTCTAATTCCGGACACGATAAATGGCCACGGACACTCACACGAGTGAACCCTGAGGAATCCATTTGGCTCAGGTGGGCGGCGTTCGACTACCGTGATCAAGGGATCGGACGGCGTGTTCCAGTCGTCCGGGAATTCGACTTCCGGACCGTGCCGGATTTTCCGGTCCGTGCCGGAATTCCGAAACGGAATCGCCTGATTCCGCCCGGCGGTGCGCCGCTCCCATTTCTCGTCGTGCCCGGGTCCCCTGTCATACGTATGCGTGGAGAGGATGGAGCGTCATGCCGCCTGTAGTACCGCCGTTTCTCGTCGGGCTCATCGTCGCGCCGCTGGCCAAGCGTCTGCTGAAGCCACTGGTGGGTGGAGTCGTCAAAGCGTCCGTCGGTATCGCGATGGAGGTGAAGAAGGCCGCCCACGAGGCCGGGGAGAACATCCACGACCTCGCGGCCGAGGTCGCCGCTGACGTGGTCGCCGCCCAGATTGCCGCCAGCGACACCGAAAGCCACTCCGTGCCCGGTCAGCACACGACCGGGGCCGGCGCCAAGGGGGACCGGAGGTCTCCGAAGATCCGCGCGACCGCCGAGAACGTCGCCGGGAAGACGCTCTGACGGCCTGTGCGACCCGCGGCCGCCACCCGGCGCGCCCGCCGATCGATTGCGGCGGAACGCGTCACGGTGGCGGCCGTTCGCGGGCCGACCCGTCCGCGCACCCCTCCGGCGCGGGCGCCGGCCCGCCCCGTATCTCATTTCCCGCTCCGTCGCCCTGATCCGTCGACTCCGTGACGGCCCTCCGCGACCTCCGCAAACAGGTGAACGTACACATGCCATCGCTACTGGGAGCCGCATCCGGATTCCGCTCCGCGGAACCGGCCGCGAGCCCTCGCTCGGTCACACCGGGCCGCCAGCGCTGGGACGTCGGGCTCGTCGTCGGGCGTCCCCGGACGGCCGAGATCCTCGCCGCCGCGCTGCGCCACATCCCCGGGATCACCGAGGCCCAGGCCAGCCCGGTCACCGGCGGGGTGCTCGTCCGGCACGACGCACGGCTGTGCGCCGCGGACGTCGGCCGGATCATCGGCCGCACCGTCGCCCGGCTCGCCCGGGAAGCGGCCGGCACCGGACGAGCGGCGACGGACCGATCCGTGCCGGCCCCCCGGGCGGACCGGGGCCTCGTCGTACGCCCGGTGCTCGCCGTCGGCGGCGGGGTCGCCGCCGGTGCCGCGCTCGTCAAGGGGTCGGCCCTGACCCGACAGCTCGTGGCCGTCGGCGGAGTGGCGGCGGCGACCGCGGTCGTCCTGCGGAAGGCATGGCGCGGAACGGCCGAGGCGGCCGGCCCCGAGGCCGAGCGGCACCCCCTGCTGGAGATCGTCGGACCGCACCGCCCCCGCCTCTACCGGGCCGCCGCCCTGTCCGTCGCCTGCCAGGCCGCGGAGATGGCGCTCGGCACCTTCCTCGGATGGACCGGCCTGGTCCTCATCAAGGGCGAGGCGGCCCCGCTGGCCGGCCTCGGCCTGACCACGGCGTCCGCCCAACTCTGGGGCCTGGCCGGGCTGGTCGCCGTCGCCTGTGCCGCCGTCGCCGGACTCTCGTACGCCTCGAACCTCCAATGGCGCCGGCTCGGCCAGGACATCGAGCACGACTGGCGAGGCCGCACCTACCGGCACGTCCAGCACCTCGAACTGAGCCAGCTGGAGGGCGAGCGGACCAGCAGGGTGGCCGGCACCCTCACTCACGACGTCGGCCAGCTCGGCGCCTTCTTCGCCGGCCCGGCCAACGACGTCCTCCAACTCGGCACCAGCCTGGCCCTGCTCGTACCGGCCTTCCTCCTGCTGGCGCCCCAGATCGCCTGGATCGCCTTCCTCCCGATTCCGGTCATCGCCTGGCTGTCGCTGCGCCATCAGGAACGGGCCGCGACGGACTACGCCACCACCGGCGAAGACCGGGCCAGGCTCGGCAGCCAGGTGATCAACTCGCTCGAAGCCGGCGCGACCGTCAAGAGCTTCTGCACCGAGGCGTACGAGGCCGAGCGCGTCGACCAGTTGAGCGACGCGGTCCAGGAGAGCAACCACCGCACCGACCGCGGCACCCTCCGCCACGGCGAGGCCGTCCGGGCCTGCACCACCGCGTCGATGGCCGGCACCCTGCTCATCGGCGGCCGGGCGGTCCTCGACGGCACCCTCCGCTTCGAGGTGTTCAGCCCCCTGATCGGCCTCCCCCAGATGCTGCTCATGCGCATGAGCCGGCTCGGCGGCATCGCCGACCAGTACCAGCGCACCGTCGCCTCCTACGAGCGGGTCCAGCGACTGCGCGAACTCCCGGTCGAGGCCGACAGCGGCGAAGGAACGCTCGAACTGGCCTCCGTGCGCGGCGAGGTTGTCCTGGACGAGGTCACTTTCGCCTATCCCGGCCGCCCGGCGACCCTGGACAAGCTCTCGCTGACCATCCCGGCCGGCCGGGTCACCGCCCTGGTCGGCGCCACCGGCTCCGGCAAGACGACGATCGCCAGACTGCTCATGCGCTTCCAGGACGCCGAGTCCGGCCGGGTCCTGCTAGACGGCCGGGACCTCCGGGACCTGCGGCGGCACGACCTGCGCCACGCCATCGGCTTCGTCTCCCAGGACCCGTTCCTCTTCGACGGCAGCATCGCCAACAACATCCGCTACGGCAGCTTCGGCGCCTCCGACGAGGCCGTCGTCCGGGCCGCCGCCATGGCCGAGGCACACCCCTTCATCACGACCCTGCCGAACGGCTACGACACCCTCATCGGCGAACGCGGCGCCGCGCTCTCCGGCGGTCAGCGGCAGCGCATCGCCCTGGCCCGCGCGATCCTCAAGGACTCGCCCGTCGTCATCCTGGACGAGGCCACCTCCGCCGTGGACAACGAGACGGAGGCCGCCATCCAGCGCACGCTGCACAGCTTCGCGGCCGACCGGACCATGGTCGTCATCGCCCACCGCCTCTCCACGGTCCGCCACGCCGACCGCATCTACGTCCTGGACAAGGGCGGCATCGTCGCCGAACAGGGCACCCACGACGAACTCCTGGCCCAGCACGGGCTCTACGCATCCCTCTGGCAGCTCCAGGCCGGCGAAGTCGCCGCCTGACCGCAGGAATCCGCTCCGCCGCCCGGCCGTGTGACACCACCGCGGCCGGCGCGCCCTGCGCGCATGCCCTCTCCCACCTCTGGAGGTACCCCCATGTCCCGTCGTGACGGCGACGTCCTTCGCCTGACCGCGGCCCAACGGGAGATCTGGCTCGCCGAGCAGAGCTCGCCGACGCCGATTCCCGGCTACCGCGTCGGTGAGTGCCTGGAGATCCACGGGCCGGTCGATCCGGAGCTGTTCGAAGCCGCGCTGCGCCGGGTGGTGGACGAGGTCGACGCCCTGCACGTGACCTTCACCGACGAAGGGGACGGCCCGCGCCAGATCCTCCGCGAGACCTGGGACTGGGCACCGGTGCACCTCGACCTCGGGGCGGAGCCGGACCCCCGGGCGGCCGCCGGGGAGTGGATGGAGCGCGACCTCGCCCGCCCGCTCCACCCGACCCGTGATCCGTTGTTCGGCCACGCGCTGATCCGGCTCTCACCCACGGAGCACTTCTGGTACCTGAAGTACCACCACCTGGTCCTGGACGCGATCAGTAGTTCGATGGTCCGCCAGCGGGTCGGCGAGGTGTACTCGGCGCTGGCCGGGGACGCCTCCGTCCCGCCGTCCCCGTTCGGCGCGCTGCGGGACCTGGTCGACAGCGACGCCGACTACCGCGCCTCCGACGCCTTCGACGCGGACCGCACCTACTGGAATGAACGCTTCACCGATCTGCCCGCCCCGACACGGCTCACGGAAACCGCCGCGACCGACCCCCATCAGGTCCTGCGCGTGGCCGGGGAGCGGGAGCTGCGGGACCCGGAGGCACTGCGGGCGGCGGCGGCCCGGGCCGGTGTCAGGTGGTCCCGGGTGGTGATCGCGGCGACCGCGCTCTACGCCCACCGGCTGAGCGGTGCCCAGGACGTGGTCCTCGCCCTGCCCGTCACCGCCCGTCGGGGCTCCGACCGCGACCTGATGTCCGTGCCCGGCACGATGTCCAACGTGGTACCGCTCCGACTGACCGTGCGGCCGGACATGCCGTGGGGCGAGCTCGTGGCCCAGGTGGCGTGCGAGGTCGAGGCGGCCGTCGCGCACGAGCGGTACCGCAGCGAGGACCTGCTCCGCGACCTCGGCGCACCCGGCGGCATCGGCACGGCGTTCCCGCTGATCGTCAACATCATGGCCTTCAACGCCAGGCCCGGCTTCGCCGGACACCCCGCGTCCGTGCACCACTTCGTGTCGGGCTCGACCACCGACCTGGCCGTCTGGCTGTTCGACTACCGGGACGGCAACCCGCCGCTGCTCAGGCTGCACGGCGCGCCGGACGCGTACGGCGACGACGACCTCGCCGCGCATCAGGGACGGCTGCTCGCCCTCCTCGACGCCGTCGCGGACCTCGACCCGGAAGAGGCGGTGGGCGGGGTCGATCTGCTCAGGGCCGAGGAGCACCGCGAGTTGGCGGAGCTCGGCACCGGGCCGACCGCCACGCCCCCCGCCGCAAGCCTGCCGGAGCTGTTCCGGGAGCAGGTGCGGAGGGGCCCGGACGCGACGGCGCTCGTGTGTGGCGACGTGTCGCTCTCGTTCGCGGAGCTGGATGCGCGGGCGAACCGGTTGGCGCATGCGCTGATGGCGCGGGGTGCTGGTCCTGAGCAGTTGATCGCGGTGGCGTTGCCGAGGTCGGCGGAGCTGGTGGTCGCGATTCTCGCGGTGCTGAAGTCCGGCGCGGCGTACGTGCCGGTGGACCCTGAGTACCCGGCAGCTCGGATCGCGTACCTCCTGGAAGACGCCCGGCCGGTGCTGACGGTGACCGACACCCATGCCGGCCACAGGCTTCCGGGCACCACGGGCGACCGGTTGGTGCTGGATGACCCGGAGACGGTGGCGGAGGTCGAAAGCCGCCCGGTGACCGACCCGGTGGTGGTCCTCGATGCCAGTCATCCCGCCTACGTCATCTACACCTCGGGATCCACCGGCCGCCCCAAGGGCGTCGTCGCCACACACAGCGGCCTGGCCGACCTGCTCACCGACCACCGGAAGGCCCTGTTCGCGCCACTGCTGAAGGACCGGCAGCGGCTGCGCGTCGCGCTCACCACCTCGGTGTCCTTCGACGCCTCCTGGAACCAGCTCATGGCCCCCTTCGCGGGCCATGAGCTGCACGTCCTGGACCACGCGACCTGGACGGACCCGGAAGCATTCGTCGCGTACGCGGGAGACCGTGGGCTGGACTATGTCGAGGCCACCCCCTCCTACCTCCAAGATCTCGTGCGACACGGCCTGCTGAGCGATGCGCGAGACAGACCCGCGCTGGTCGCCGCCGGTGGCGAGGCTGTCCCGCAGCAGCTGTGGGAGCGGTTGCAGGCGGCTGACGGCACGCACTGCATCAACCTGTACGGACCCTCCGAGTGCACGGTCAACGCGGTGACCGCCCCCGTGGCGTCGAGCCCGCGCCCGGTCATCGGCCGGCCCGTCACCAACGCCCGGCTGTATGTGCTGGACGGTGCTCTGCGGCCGGTGCCGGGTGGTGTGGCGGGTGAGCTGTACATCGCGGGTACGGGACTGGCGCGGGGTTACTTCAACCGGCCGGGGCTGACGGCCGGGCGGTTCGTGGCCGACCCGTTCGGTGCGGCAGGCTCGCGGATGTACCGCACGGGTGACCTGGTGCGCTGGAACGCGGACGGGAACCTCGATTTCCTCGGCCGTACGGACGATCAGGTGAAGGTACGGGGTTTCCGTATCGAGCTCGGCGAGATCGAAGCCGTCCTCGCCGAGCACCCGGACCTCACGCGCACCACCGTCATCGTGCGCACCGACGAGGAACCCCTCCTCGTCGCCTACGTCGTGCCCGCCGCCGGACAGGACGTCCGGACGGAAGCCCTGCGGACCTGGGTCCGCGATCGGCTGCCCGCCTACATGGTGCCGTCGGCGATCGTGGTGCTCGACGCCCTGCCGCTGACCCCGAACGGCAAGCTGGACCGGCGCGCCCTCCCCGCCCCGGAGAACGGGCCCACCGCGCTGGGCCGCGCCCCGCGCAGCGCGGTCGAACACCTGCTCGCCGGGCTGTTCGCCGAGGTGCTGGGCGTCGCCCAAGTCGGCCTGGACGACAGCTTCTTCGACCTCGGCGGACACTCCCTGCTCGGCACCCGGCTCATCGCCCGGGCCCGGTCCGTGCTGGGCGTGGAGCTGCGGCTCAGCGACCTGTTCGACGCGCCGAGCGTGGCCCGTCTGGCGGCCAGGGCGGACGCGGCCGGCTACGCGCGCCCGGCACTGGGCCGGCGCGAGCGCCCCGAGACCGTGCCGCTGTCCTTCGCGCAGCGCCGGCTGTGGTTCCTGCACCGGATGGAGGGCCCGAGCGCCACGTACAACATTCCGCTGGCACTTCGGCTGACCGGGAGCCTGGACGAGCGCGCCCTCGAAGCCGCCCTGGCGGACGTGGTCGAACGCCACGAGACCCTGCGCACCGTCTTCCCGGCCGTCGCCGGGGTGCCGTGCCAGCGGGTGCTTGACCCCGACGCGGCCCGGCCCCGGCTGCGGGTGACCGAGACCCGCGAGCGCGAGCTGCCCGACCGGCTTGCGGAGTCGGCGCGGCAGGGCTTCGAGCTCTCCGGCGAACCGCCGCTGCGCGCCGAGCTGTTCCGGCTCGGCGACGAGGAACATGTACTCCTGCTCGTCGTCCACCACATCGCCGGTGACGGCTGGTCGGCGGGCCCGCTCTCGCAGGATCTGACGACCGCCTACGCGGCCCGGAGCGAGGGCGCGAAGCCGCAGTGGTCGCCGCTGCCGGCCCAGTACGCCGACTACACGATGTGGCAGCGCGAACTCCTGGGCGACGGCCGCGATCCGGACAGTCTGCTGGGCGCCCAGCTCGCCCACTGGCGCGAGCGGCTGGCGGGCCTGCCCGACCAGGTCGAGCTGCCCTTCGACCGGCCCAGGCCCGAAGCGATGTCCTACCGGGGCGCCCAGCTGCCGGTGCGCGTCGATCCCGAACTGTACGAGGGCCTGCGCGCCCTCGCCCGCGACGGCGGGGCCAGCCTCTTCATGGTGCTCCAGGCCGGTCTGGCCGCGCTGCTCGGCAAGCTGGGCGCCGGCACCGACGTCCCGATCGGCACGCCCGTCGCAGGACGCACCGACGAGGCCCTGGACGACCTCGTGGGCTTCTTCGTCAACACACTGGTGCTGCGCACCGACCTGTCCGGCGACCCGACGTTCACGGAACTCCTCGCCCGTGTGCGCTCCGAGGCACTGGCCGCCTACGCGCACCAGGACGTGCCGTTCGAGCACCTGGTCGAGGCGCTGAACCCGGCGCGGACCCTCGCGCACCACCCCCTCTTCCAGACGATGCTCACCCTTCAGAACGCGCCGTCCGGCACCTTCGACCTGCCTCGGCTGCGCGTGGCGTCCGACCTGGTCCCCACCGGAACGGCCAAGTGCGACCTGACCTTCGTCCTGGCCGAACGGCCCGGCGGGGGCGGCCTGTCGGGTGTGGTGGAGTACAGCACGGACCTGTTCGACGCGGCCACCGTCACCGGCATCGTCGAGCGCTGGCTGCGGTTGCTGCGCGCCGTCGCCGCCGACCCCGGACGGCGCATCGGCCAGGTGGACGTGGTGTCCGCCGACGAACTCCGGGCACTGCTGCCGGCCGGTCAGCGCGCGGAACCGCCGCAGCACAGCCTGCCCGCACTGTTCGAGCGGCAGGTGCGGGCCGATCCGGACGCCATCGCCCTCACGGACGGCGCGACCACCCTCACGTACGGCGGTCTGAACGCCCGCGCGAACCGGCTGGCGCACGCCCTGATCGAACGGGGCATTGGTCCCGAGCAGTTGGTGGCACTGGTGCTCCCGCGCTCGGTGGAGCTGGTCGTGGCGGTGCTCGCGGTGCTCAAGGCGGGTGCGGCGTATGTGCCGGTGGACCCGGAGTACCCGGCCGCCCGGATCGCCTACCTGCTCCGGGACACCCGGCCGTCCCTGATCCTGACGACAGATCAGCTGGACGCGGAGGGCGTGGAACAGCTGCTGCTGGACACCGCCGATCTCGACGGACTGCCCGACACCGACCCGGGGATCGCCGTCGACCCGGCCCACGCCGCCTACGTGATCCACACCTCCGGCTCCACCGGCAACCCCAAGGGCGTCGTGATCCCGCACCGCAACGTGGTGCGCCTCTTCGACACCACGCGCGCGCAGTTCGGCTTCGGTCCCGACGACGTGTGGACGCTCTTCCACTCCTACTCCTTCGACTTCTCGGTCTGGGAGCTGTGGGGGCCCCTGCTGCACGGCGGCCGCCTGGTCGTCGTGGACCACGAGACCAGCCGCTCGCCCGGCCGGTTCCTGGACCTGCTCGCCCGTGAGCGGGTGACGGTGCTCAACCAGACGCCGTCCGCCTTCTACCAGCTGATGCAGGCCGACGCCGAGGACCGCGCGACCGGCCGCCGGCTCGCCCTGCGCACGGTGGTCTTCGGCGGTGAGGCGCTGGAACACGCCCGGCTGGCCAGCTGGTACGAGCGCCACCCGGAGGACGCGCCGCGCCTGGTCAACATGTACGGCATCACCGAGACCACGGTGCACGTCACACACACGGAACTCGGCCGGACCTCCACCGCCCCCGGCGACATCGGCACCGCCCTCCCCGACCTCCGGGCGTACGTCCTCGACGCCGGCCTGCGCCCGGTCGCCCCGGGCGTCCCCGGCGAGCTGTACGTCGCGGGCGCCGGCCTGGCGCGCGGCTACCTCAACCGTCCCGGGCTCACCGCGGGGCGCTTCGTGGCCGACCCGTACGGGCCCGCGGGCTCACGCATGTACCGCAGCGGCGACGTGGTCCGCCGCGCCGCGGACGGCACCCTGCGCTACGTCGGCCGGGCCGACCAGCAGGTGAAGGTGCGCGGCTTCCGCATCGAGCTCGGCGAGATCGAAGCGGCCCTGGCCGCACACCCGGACATCGCGCAGGTCGCCGTGCTCGCCCGCCAGGACCGCGCCGACGACACCCGGCTCGCCGCGTACCTCGTACCGGCCGCCGACGCCGCACCGGGCCCCGCCGGTCTGCGCGCGCACCTGCGCGAGCGGCTGCCGGAGCACATGGTGCCCTCGGCGTTCATCACGCTGGACGCCCTGCCGCTGACCGTCAACGGCAAGCTGGACCACCGCGCCCTGCCCGCCCCCGACCTCACGCCGGCAACCACGTCCCGCGCCCCGCGCACCGCCCAGGAACAGATCCTGTGCGAGCTGTTCGCCGAGGTCCTGGGCGCCCCTTCGGCCGGCGTGGACGACGGCTTCTTCGACCTCGGCGGGCACTCCCTGCTCGCCACCCGCCTCGCCGCCCGGATCCGCGTGACGCTCGGCGTGGAGATGCCGCTGCGCACGCTGTTCGAGGCTCCGACCCCGGCGGCCCTGGCCGCCGCCCTGTGCGCCGCCGGCCCGGCGCAGACCGCCCTGGCTCGCCGTGAGCGCCCCGAGATGATCCCGCTGTCGTTCGCGCAGCGCCGGCTGTGGTTCCTGCACCAGATGGAAGGTGCGGGCGCGAACTACCACATCTCCCTCGCCTGGCGGCTGTCCGGCGACCTGGACCGGCGGGCCCTGGAGTGCGCCGTCGCGGACGTCGTCGCCCGGCACGAGAGCCTGCGCACCGTGTTCCCGGCGGTGGACGGCGTCCCGCACCAGCGTGTGCTGGACGTGGACGACGCCCGCCCGCGCCTGCCCGTGCACCGGACCACCGAGGCCGGGCTTCCGGCCCTGATGGCGGCGGCGCGGGACCGCCGGTTCGACCTAGCCGCCGACATGCCCCTGCGCGCCGAGCTGTTCGCACTCGCCCCGGACGAGCACGTCCTCCACCTGGTGCTCCACCACATCGCGGGCGACGGCTGGTCGCTGAGCCCCCTCGCGCAGGGCCTGACCGACGCCTACACGGCGCGCCTCGGCGGCGAGGCCCCGCAGTGGGCGCCGCTTCCCGTCCAGTACGCCGACTACACCCTGTGGCAGCACGGACTCCTCGGCGACTCCACCGACCGGAGCAGCCTGCTCGCCGCCCAGGCCGACTACTGGACCCGCCGGCTCGCCGGGCTCCCCGAGCTGATCGAGCTGCCCGCCGACCGGCCCCGCCCGGTGGTCGCCTCGCACCGGGGCGGCTCCGTGCGCGCCGGCCTGGACGCCGAGCTGCACCGAGGGCTCCGTGAACTGGCCCGTGCCCATGGGACGAGCCTCTTCATGGTGCTCCAGGCAGGACTGGCCGCCCTGCTGAGCAAGCTGGGGGCCGGCGACGACATCCCGGTCGGCAGCCCGGTCGCCGGCCGGACCGACCAGGCGCAGGACGAGCTGGTCGGCTACTTCGTCAACACCCTTGTCTTCCGCACCAACACCTCGGGCGACCCGACGTTCGCCGAGCTGCTGGACCGGGTCCGGGACACCGCGCTCGCCGGGTACGCCCACCAGGACGTGCCGTTCGAATACCTGGTCGAGACGCTGAACCCGTCCCGGTCACTCGCGCACCACCCGCTCTTCCAGGTCATGCTGGTGCTCCAGAACGCGCCCCGGGCCGACTTCGCTCCGCCCGGGCTGCGCGTCGAGGACGTGCCGTCCGCGTCGGCCACGGCCAAGCTGGACCTGATCTTCACCATGGCCGAGCGGCACGCGGAGGACGGTTCCCCGGACGGGCTCGACGGGTCCGTCGAGTACGCCGACGACCTCTACGACCCGGCCACCGTCGAGACGATGCTCGCCCGGTGGGAGCGGCTGCTCCGCATCGCTGTCACCGACCCCCGGCAGCGGCTCAGCCGGCTCGACCTGCTCACCGCCGACGAGCACGACGCGCTTGCGGCGCTGGGCACCGGCCCGGCGGCCCCGGTCCGTACCGGGACGCTGCCGGAGCTGTTCCGGGAGCAGCTGCGGAGGGCTCCGGATGCGACGGCGCTTGTGTGTGGCGAGGTGTCTTTGCCGTACGCGGAGTTGGATGCGCGGGCGAACCGGTTGGCTCATGCGCTGATGGCGCGGGGCGCGGGTCCGGAGCGGCTGGTCGCGGTGGCGTTGCCGAGGTCGGCGGAGCTGGTGGTCGCGATTCTCGCGGTGCTGAAGTCCGGTGCGGCGTACGTGCCGGTGGATCCGGAGTATCCGGCCGCCCGGATCGCGTATCTCCTGGACGATGCCCGGCCGGTCCTGACGGTGACCGACACCCGCACCCTTGCCCAACTGCCGGATGGGGCTGGCGACCGGTTGGTACTCGACGACCCGGATACGTCCGGGCTGATCGAAAGCTGCCCCGTCACCGACCCGATGGTGCCGGTCGATCCGGCCCAGCCGGTCTACGTCATCTACACCTCCGGGTCCACCGGCCGCCCCAAGGGCGTCGTCGTCACGCACAGCAGCCTGGTCAACCTGTACGCCAACCAGGGCCCGCTGGTCTCCCCGACGGGGGAGCGGCTGCGCGTCGGGCTGACCACGTCCGTGTCGTTCGACGCCTCCTGCGACCAGCTGTTCGCCGTGTTCGCCGGGCATGAGCTGCACGTCCTGGACGAGGCGACCTGGACCGACCCGGCGGCCTACCTCGCGTACGCCGTGCGGAACGGGCTGGACACCATCGGCGGCACCCCGTCCTACCTGCACGTCCTGGTCGAGCACGGCCTGCTCGACCACCCCCGGTGGCGCCCCGCGCTGGTCGCCCTGGGCGGGGAAGCCGTGCCTGAGCAGCTGTGGGAGCGGCTGAGGGTCGCGGAGGGGGTTCGCGCCCTCAACTACTACGGCCCGTCCGAGTGCACGGTCGACTCGGTCGTCGCGCCCCTGGCGTCGAGCCCGCGCCAGGTGATCGGCCGGCCGATGGGGGGTGCCCGGCTCTACGTGCTCGATGGCGCTCTGCGGCCGGTGCCGGGTGGTGTGGCGGGTGAGCTGTACATCGCGGGTACGGGACTGGCGCGGGGTTACTTCAACCGGCCGGGGCTGACGGCCGGGCGGTTCGTGGCCGACCCGTTCGGTGCGGCAGGCTCGCGGATGTACCGCACGGGTGACCTGGTGCGCTGGAACGCGGACGGGAACCTCGAGTTCCTCGGCCGTACGGACGACCAGGTCAAGGTACGCGGTTTCCGTATCGAGCTCGGCGAGATCGAGGCCGTCCTCGCCGAGCACCCGGACCTCGCCCGCACCGCCGTGGTCGTCCGGCGGGACGGCGCGCAGGGGCCCAGGCTCGTCGCGTACGTGCAACCCGCCGCCGATGCCGCGCCGCAGACCGAGGAGCTGCGGGCGCACCTGCGTGAGCGGCTGCCGGAGTACATGGTGCCGGCCGCCTTCGTCCCGCTCGACGCACTGCCGCTGACCCCGAACGGCAAGCTGGACCGGCGCGCCCTGCCCGAACCCGACACCACTATGACGGCCGGCCGGGCGCCGCGTACGCCCGAGGAACACGTGCTGGCCGGGCTGTTCGCCGAGGTGCTGGGGGTGCCAGGGGTCGGTGCCGACGACGATTTCTTCGACCTCGGCGGGCACTCCCTGCTCGCCACCCGGCTCGTCGCCCGCGTCCGTACGACGCTGGGCGTGGAGCTGGCCCTGCCCACCCTGTTCCGTACGCCGACCGTGGCCGGACTGGCCGCCGGGCTCGGCGACGCCGGCCGGGCCCGGCCCGCACTCGAACGGGCGGAGCGGCCCGAGCGGGTGCCGCTGTCGTCCGCCCAGCGTCGCCTCTGGTTCCTGCGCCAGCTGGAGGGCGCCGAATCCGTCTACAACATGCCCCTCGCCTGGCGGCTCACCGGTCCGCTGGACCCTGCGGCCCTCGAAGCGGCGCTGGGCGATCTCGTGGACCGGCACGAAACCCTGCGTACGGTCTTCCCGGCCCAGGACGGGGTGCCGTACCAGCACGTGCCGGCCGCCGGAGAGGCGCAGCCGGCCCTGCTGGTGACCCCGGCCGACGGCCGGGCGCTGCCGGACCTGCTGACGGCCGCCGCCGCGCGCGGCTTCGACCTGGCCTCCGAGCCGCCGTTGCGCGCCGAGGTGTTCGAGGTCGCGGCGGACGAGCACGTGCTGCTCCTGGTGATGCACCACATCGCCGGTGACGGCTGGTCGCTCGGCCCGCTGGCCGCCGACCTGGCCACCGCGTACGCGGCACGCGTCCGTCGCGAGGCCCCTCAATGGGCGCCGCTTCCCGTGCAGTACGCCGACTACACCCTCTGGCAGCACGAACTGCTCGGCGACTCGTCCGACGAGGACAGCCTCCTCGCCCGGCAGACCGACTACTGGACCCGGACGCTCGCCGGCCTGCCGGAACAGATCCGGCTCCCCGCCGACCGCCCCCACCCCGCCGCCCCTTCCAGTTCCGGCGGCCGGCTCGCGATCGAGCTGGACGCGGAACTCCACGCCGGACTGGTCCGGCTCGGCCGCGAGCACGGCGCCAGCGTGTACATGGTGCTCCAGGCCGCTCTGGCCTCCCTGCTGGACAAGCTGGGTGCGGGCAAGGACATCCCGGTCGGCAGCCTGATCGCCGGCCGCACCGACCAGGCCCTTGACGACCTCATCGGGTTCTTCGTCAACACCCTGGTCCTCCGCACGGACACCTCGGGCGACCCGACGTTCGCCGAACTGCTGGGCCGGGTCAAGGAGAGCGCGCTCGGCGCGTACGCCCATCAGGACCTGCCGTTCGAGCAGGTCGTGGAGGCGCTGAACCCGTCCAGGTCGCTCACCCGCCAGCCGCTGTTCCAGGTGCTGCTGGCGCTCCAGAACGTGCCTCGCACCGACTTCGCGCTGAGTGGTCTGGCCACCGAACCCGTCCTGGTCGGGACACCGACGACGATGTTCGACCTCGGCTTCCACCTGTTGGAGCGCGGCGGCCCCGGCGCCGCCGAGGGCATCGTCGGGCGTGTCGAGTACAGCACCGACCTGTTCGACCCCGTCACCGTGGAGGTACTCGTCGCCCGGTGGCTGCGGCTGCTGACGGCGGTCGTCGCCGCGCCGGGGCTTCCGCTGAGCCGGATCGACGTACTCACCGCCGGCGAACGGCATGAGCTGCTGGTCGCCCGCAACGACACGGCCCGCCCAACCGCCGACGCCACCCTGCCCGGATTGTTCGAGGAGCGGGTCCGGGCCACCCCGGACGCCCCGGCCGTGGTGTTCGAGGACACCGTGCTGTCGTACGGCGAGCTGAACCGCCGGGCCAACCGCCTCGCCCACGCGCTGATCGCGCGGGGAGCGGGCCCCGAGCAGGTCGTCGCACTCCGGCTGCCGCGCTCCGCCGAGCTGGTCGTCGCCGTGCTCGCGGTGCTCAAGACGGGCGCGGCGTACCTGCCGGTCGACCCGGACTACCCCGCCGCTCGCATCGCGTACATGCTGGAGGACGCGCGCCCGGCCGTGGTGCTCGACGACCTCGCCGCCGTAACGCCGTCCGGCAAGCTGCCGGAGCACGACCCGGGCGTGCGCGCGGACACGCGCCACCCGGCCTACGTCATCTACACCTCCGGCTCCACCGGCCGGCCCAAGGCCGTCGTCATGCCCGCCGCCGCACTGCTCAACCTGCTGACATGGCACCACCGCGCCGTCGGTGGCGATCCCGGCACACGTACCGCGCAGTTCACCGCGATCAGCTTCGACGTCTCCGTGCAGGAGATGCTGTCCGCGCTGCTGTACGGCAAGACCCTGGTGGTGCCCACAGAGGAGCAGCGCCACAGCGCCGAACTGTTCGCCCACTGGCTGGACCGCCACCGCGTCGAGGAGCTGTTCGCGCCCAACCTGGTGGTCGAGGCGCTGGCCGAGGCCGCCGAGGAGGCCGGTCTCGACCTGCCGCACCTGCGGCTCGTCGCCCAGGCCGGGGAGGCGATGCGCCTGGGCGGTGCCGTGCGCCGCTTCGCCGCCAGGCCCGGCCGGGTGCTGCACAACCACTACGGCCCCGCCGAGACCCACGTCATCACCGCCTACGCGCTCCCGGCCGAGCCCGCCGACTGCCCGCTGCCCGTGCCGATCGGCCGCCCGGTCGACAACTGCCGGGTGTACGTGCTGGACGAGGCCCTGCGACCGGTCGCCCCCGACATCCTGGGCGAGCTGTACCTCGCCGGAACCGGGCTCGCCCGCGGCTACCTCGACCGGCCGGGCCTGAGCGCCGGACGCTTCGTCGCCGACCCGTACGGGCCGGCCGGTGCGCGCATGTACCGCACCGGCGACCTGGCGCGCTGGGGAATCCACGGCGAGCTGGAATTCGCCGGCCGTGTCGACCACCAGGTCAAGGTGCGCGGCTTCCGCGTCGAGCCCGGCGAGATCGAGGCCGAGCTCACCGCGCACCCGGGCGTCTCCCAGGTCGCGGTGCTCGCCAGGGAGGACCGGATCGTCGCCTACGTCGTCCCGTCGGCCCCGGCCGCGACGACCCCGGCCGAGCTGACCGCCCACCTGCGCGAGCGGCTGCCGGACTACCTGGTGCCGTCCGCGTTCGTGCTGCTGGACGCGTTGCCGTTGACGCCGAACGGGAAGCTGGACCGGGGGGCGGTGCCCGCGCCCGACGCCGTGTCCACGGGGAGCGGCCGGGCGCCGCGCACCCCGCAGGAGCAGATCCTGTGCGAGCTGTTCGCCGACGTCCTCGGCCTCGCCCGGGTCGGGGCCGACGACGACTTCTTCGCGCTGGGCGGGCACTCCCTGCTCGCCACCCGGCTCGTCTCGCGGGTCCGGGCGGCCCTCGGGATCGAGCTGGAGCTGCGTGCCCTGTTCCGTACCCCGACACCGGCCGGTCTGGCGGCCGGGCTGCAGGACGCCGGCACGGCCCGCCGCGCGCTCGTGCCCCGGCCCCGCCGCGAACTGCTGCCGCTGTCGTTCGCCCAGCGCCGCCTCTGGTTCCTCCAGCAGTTCGGGGCACCGAGCGCCACCTACCACATGCCGCTGGCCCTGCGGCTCTCCGGGGACCTCGACCGGGACGCGCTCGGCGCCGCCCTGGTGGACGTGATGACCCGGCACGAGACCCTGCGCACGGTGTTCCCGCACACGGGCGGCATCCCGCACCAGCGCGTGCTGGACACCGCCGAGGTCCCCGTACCGCTGACCGTGCGTACGGCCGGCGAGTCCGAGGTGCCCGCGCTGCTGCGGGACGCGGCCGTGCGCGGCTTCGACCTGACCACCGAGATCCCGCTGCGGGCCGAGCTGTTCGCGGTCGCGCCGGACGAGCACGTGCTGCTCCTCGTCATGCACCACATCGTCGGCGACGGCTGGTCCATGGGCCCGCTCGCCCGCGACCTGGCCGCCGCCTACACCACCCGGCGGAGCGGCGGGGCACCGGAATGGCCGCCGCTGCCGGTGACGTACGCCGACTACACCCTGTGGCAGCACGAGATCCTCGGCGACGAGAACGACGCCGACAGCCTCTTCTCCCGCCAAGTCGCGTACTGGCGGCGGGCGCTGACGGGCATGCCCGGACAGCTGCAACTCCCGGCAGACCGGTCGCGCCCGGCTGTCATGTCGTACGGCGGTGATGTGCTGGAAGTCCGCATCGATGCCGAACTGCACGCCCGGTTGACGGAGTTGGCGCGGCGGTCCGGAGCCACCCTCTTCATGGTGTTGCAGGCGGGTCTGGCGGCGTTGTACACGCGGTTGGGTGCGGGGACGGATATCGCGATCGGGAGTCCGATCGCGGGGCGTACGGATGAGGCGCTGGACGATCTGGTCGGGTTCTTCGTGAACACGTTGGTGTTGCGGACGGATACGAGTGGTGATCCGGGTTTCGGTGAGCTGCTGGGTCGGGTGCGGGAGACGGCGTTGTCGGCGTACGCGCATCAGGACGTGCCCTTCGAGCATCTGGTGGAGGCGCTGAACCCGTCCCGCTCCCTGTCCCACCACCCCCTCTTCCAGACCGGTCTCGTCGTGCAGAACGCGCCCGGCGGCGCCTTCGGCCTCCCCGGCCTCCAGGTCTCCGCGATGCCCGTGCTCACGGGGACCGCGCGGCTCGATCTGACCTTCGGGTTCGCGGAGGAGTACGGCCCCGACGGCGAGCCCGCCGGCCTCAGCGGTGCCGTGGAATACAGCACGGACCTGTTCGACCGTGCGACGGTCGAGGGGCTGGCCGCCCGGTGGACCAGGCTGCTGGCCGAGGTCGTCGCCGCGCCGGAGCGCCCGATCGGTGCGATCGACCTGCTGTCCGCCGAGGAGCGCGGCGAGCTGCTGCCCGCCCTGGCGGACGAGGCGGCCGGGGCGAGCTTCCCGGAGCTGTTCGCGGCACGGGTGGCGGCGACGCCGGAAGCGGTCGCGCTCGTCTGCGACGACCATGAACTGACTTACCGGCAACTTGACTGCCTTGCCAGCCGGTTCGCTCATGCGTTGATCGCGCGGGGTGTGGGTCCGGAGCAGGTGGTGGCGGTGGCTCTGCCGAGGTCGGTGGAGTCGGTGGTCGCGGTGCTGGGTGTGCTGAAGGCGGGGGCGGCGTATCTGCCGGTGGATCCGGCGTATCCGTGGGCGCGGATCGCGTACATGCTCGACGACGCGCGTCCGGCCCTCGTGGTGGACGACCCCGCGATGGTCTCGGAGGGCGACTGGCCGGAGACCGACCCGCAGGTCGAGCTCGATGTGCGGCACCCGGCCTACGTGATCTACACCTCCGGCTCGACCGGCCGCCCCAAGGGTGTCGTCGTGAGTCATGGCGGCGTGTCGCGCCTGGCAGCGGTGCAGGCCGACCGGCTCGGCGTGGCGGCGGGAAGCAGGGTGCTCCAGTTCGCCTCGCCCAGCTTCGACGCGTCCTTCTGGGACCTGTGCAGTGCGCTGCTGACCGGCGCGGCGCTCGTCCTCGCCCCCGCCGACGCCCCGCTGGACGCCCTGACGGACCCGGGGCTCGGAGTCACCCATGTGACGCTGCCGCCCTCGGCCCTCGCCGCGCTGGGCGACGCGGACCTCACGGCCTCCACCCTGGTGGTGGCGGGGGAGGCGTGCTCGCCGGAGCTGGTCGGGCGGTGGGCGCCCGGTCGCCGGATGATCAACGCGTACGGCCCGACCGAGACCACGGTCTGCGCGACCATGAGCGACCCGCTCGTCCCGGGGGTCGGTGTGCCGCCGATCGGCCGCCCGGTCGCGGACTTCCGGACCTACGTACTGGACGAGCGGCTGCGCGCCGTACCGCCGGGCGTGACCGGCGAGTTGTACGTCGCCGGGCCCGGCCTGGCACGCGGCTACCTGGGCCGCCCGGGCCTGACGGCGGCACGGTTCACGGCCTGCCCGTTCGGGCCGGCGGGCGCGCGGATGTACCGCACCGGCGACCTGGTCCGGCGTCGCGCCGACGGCGAGCTGGAGTACGCCGGCCGCGCCGACCAGCAGGTGAAGGTGCGCGGCTTCCGTGTCGAGCCCGGCGAGGTCGAGGCCGCGCTCACCGCGCACCCGGGCGTCGCCCAGGCCGCCGTCGTGGCCCGGGTCGACCGGCTCGTCGGCTATGTGGTCCCGCATCCCGCTGCGGCCGTACGTCCCGCAGAGCTGGCCGCCCACCTGCGCGAGCGGCTGCCGGACTACCTGGTGCCGTCCGCGTTCGTGCTGCTGGACGGGCTGCCGTTGACGCCGAACGGGAAGCTGGACCGGGGGGCGCTGCCCGCGCCCGACGCCGTGTCCACGGGCAGCGGCCGGGCGCCGCGTACGCCGCAGGAGCAGATCCTCGTCGAGCTGTTCGCCGAGGTGCTCGATGTGCCACGGGTCTCGGTGGACGACGACTTCTTCGACCTGGGTGGGCACTCCCTGCTCGCCACCAGGCTCGTCGCACGGGTGCGCTCGGTGCTCGGGGCGGAGCTCGGGCTGCGCGCCCTCTTCCAGGCGCCCACCGTCGCCGGCCTGGCCGGGGCGCTCGCGGCGGCGGACGGGGTGCGCCCGGCGCTGACCGCGTACGAGCGGCCCGACGTGGTGCCGCTGTCCTTCGCGCAGCGCCGCCTGTGGTTCCTGCACCGCATGGACGCCACCGCCGCCACGTACCACATCCCGCTGGCGCTCCAGCTGACCGGAACGCTCGACCGGGGCGCGCTCGACCAGGCGCTGGCCGATGTGGTGGCCCGGCACGAGAGCCTGCGGACTGTGTTCCAGGAAGCCGACGGCGTGCCCTGCCAGCGCCTGCTGGAACCGGCTGCCGTACGACTCCGGGCCCACACTGCCGGGGTGCCGGCGGACGAACTGCCGCACCGGCTCGCGGAGTCGGCACGGCAGCCCTTCGACCTGGCGGCCGAACCGCCGCTGCGGGCCGAGCTGTTCGCGGTCGCGCCGGACGAGCACGTACTGCTCCTCGTCATGCACCACATCGCCGCCGACGGCTGGTCCACCGGGCCGCTGGCCCGAGACCTCGCCGAGGCCTACGCGGCACGCTGCGGAGGCCGGACGGCGGACAGGCCGGAACTGCCGGTCCAGTACGCCGACTACACGCTCTGGCAGCGCGACCTGCTCGGTGATGCCGCCGACCCGGAGAGCCGGTTCGCCGAACAGCTCGACTACTGGAAGCGGCAGCTTGCCGACCTTCCGGAACTGCTTCCTCTGCCCACCGACCGCCCCCGCCCGGCCGTCGCCGGCCGGCAGGGCGCTCACATCGGCCTGGAACTCGGCGCAGAACTGCACAGCGCCCTGGCGGAACTGGCCAGGCGGACCGGGACCAGTCTGTTCATGGTGTTGCAGGCGGGTCTGGCGGCGTTGTACACGCGGTTGGGTGCGGGGACGGATATCGCGATCGGGAGTCCGATCGCGGGGCGTACGGATGAGGCGCTGGACGATCTGGTCGGGTTCTTCGTGAACACGTTGGTGTTGCGGACGGATACGAGTGGTGATCCGGGTTTCGGTGAGCTGCTGGGTCGGGTGCGGGAGACGGCGTTGTCGGCGTACGCGCATCAGGACGTGCCCTTCGAGCATCTGGTGGAGGCGCTGAACCCGTCCCGCTCCCTGTCCCACCACCCGCTGTTCCAGACCATCCTGGCTGTGCAGAACGCCCCGACCGGCCGGTTCTCGCTGCCCGGCCTGGACGTCACGACCTACGCGGTCGCGACCGGCACCGCGAAGTTCGACCTCGGCGTGAGCATGGTCGAGCAGTTCGACGCGGACGGGGCCCCGGCCGGGATCGTCGGCGCCGTCGAGTACGCGACGGACCTGTTCGACCGTACGACGGTGGAGGCGCTGGTCCGGCGCTGGACGCTCCTGCTGAAGGCCGTCACCGCCGACCCGGAACAGCCGATCGGCGGGATCGACCTCCTCGACGCGGAGGAGCGGCACCGGCTGCTGGAACGGGACAACGCAACCGCCCGTGACGTCGGCGCGGTCCCGCTGCCCCGGGCCTTCGCGGCGCAGGTGGCGGCGACACCGGACGCGGTCGCGCTCGTCTGCGGCGACGACGAGCTGACTTACCGGCAGCTCGATGGCCGATCCAGCCGGTTCGCTCATGCGTTGATCGCGCGGGGTGTGGGTCCGGAGCAGGTGGTGGCGGTGGCTCTGCCGAGGTCGGTGGAGTCGGTGGTCGCGGTGCTGGGTGTGCTGAAGGCGGGGGCGGCGTATCTGCCGGTGGATCCGGCGTATCCGCGGGCGCGGATCGCGTACATGCTCGACGACGCGCGTCCGGCCCTCGTGGTGGACGACCCCGCGATGGTCTCGGAGGGCGACTGGCCGGAGACCGACCCGCAGGTCGAGCTCGGTGTGCGGCACCCGGCCTACGTGATCTACACCTCCGGCTCGACCGGCCGCCCCAAGGGTGTCGTCGTCGAACACGGTGGTGTGGCGAGCCTGGTCGCCGGGCAGATCGAGCGCTTCGCGGTCGAACCCGACAGCCGGGTCCTTCAGTTCGCCTCGCCCAGCTTCGACGCCTCGGTGTCGGAGATCTGCACCGCCCTGCTCAGCGGCGCGGCCCTCGTGCTGCCCCCGGCGGCCGGGGCCCTCGCCGCGCTCACCGATCCGGGCCTCGGCATCACCCATGTCACGGTGCCGCCATCCGTCCTGGCCGCCGTGCCGGACGGGGCAGTGACCGCGTCGACGCTGGTGGTGGCGGGGGAGGCGTGCTCGCCGGAGCTGGTGGCGAGGTGGGCGCCCGGTCGCCGGATGATCAACGCGTACGGCCCGACCGAGACCACGGTCTGCGCGACCATGAGCGACCCGCTGACCCCCGCGACCGGCGTGCCGCCGATCGGCCGGCCCATCGCCAACGCCCGGGTGTACGTGCTGGACGACCGCCTGCGGCCGGTGCCGCCCGGCGTGACCGGGGAGCTGTACGTGGCGGGCGCGGGCCTCGCCCGCGGTTACCTCGACCGGCCCGGGCTCACGGCGGGCAGGTTCGTCGCCTGCCCGTACGCACCCGGTGAGCGCATGTACCGCACCGGCGACCTGGTCCGGCGGCTGAGCGACGGACAGCTGGAGTACGCCGGCCGCGCCGACGACCAGGTGAAGGTGCGCGGCTTCCGCGTCGAGCCCGGCGAGATCGAGGCCGCGCTCGCCGCACACCCCGCCGTCGCCCAGACCGCGGTCCTCGCCCAGGACGACCGCCTCGTCGGCTACGTCGTCCCGCACCAGGACACGGCCCGGGACAGCGGGATCGAATCGGTTCAGGTGGGGGAGTGGCAGGACATCTACGACGCCCTGCCCATCGCCCCCGGCACCGCACCCTTCGGCGACAACTTCGTCGGCTGGGACAGCAGTTACGACGCGCGACCCATCCCCGAGGAGCAGATGCGGGAATGGCGGGACGCCACCGTGGCCCGCATCCTCGACCTCGGCCCGCGCCGGGTGCTCGAAGTCGGCGTCGGCACCGGCCTGTTGCTCTCACAGATCGCACCCCACTGCGAGACCTACTGGGCGACCGACTTCTCCGCCACCGCCATCGACGCGCTGACCGCTCAGGTGGCCCGGGAGGAACGGCTCACCGGCCGGGTGGTGCTCCAGACCCGTCCGGCGCACGACACCGACGGGCTGCCGGCCGGGGCGTTCGACACCATCGTCATCAACTCGGTGGTGCAGTACTTCCCCTCCGCCGACTACCTCGCCGACGTCATCGGCAAGCTCATGGGGCTGCTCGCCCCCGGTGGCGTCCTGTTCATCGGAGACGTACGCAACCTGCGGCTGCTGCGTCCGTTCGCCACCGCCGTCCAGCTGCACCGGACGGGCGACGACGCCGACCCCGCCGCCGTACGCCGTGCGGTGGAGCAGGCGGTCAGGGTGGAGAAGGAACTCCTCGTCGACCCGGACTTCTTCACCGTCCTGCGGGCGCGCGGCACGGACATCGGCGTGGTGGCCGTGGAGGTCAAGCGCGGCCGCCACCACAACGAACTGAGCCGCTACCGCTACGACGTCACGCTGCACAAGGCACGGGTGGCCCCGGAGCCCGCGCCCCCGGCCGCCGAGCTGGTCTGGGGACGGGACATCGCCGGCCCGGAGGCCCTGCGCGACCTGCTCGCCGAGCCGCCCGCCGACGTACTGCGGATCACCGGAGTCCCCAATCGCCGCGTCGCGCGGGAAGCCGCCCTGGCCCGTGCCCTGCACGAGGAGGACGGGGCCCTCGCGGAGCTGCTGGCACGGCTGCATGCCCCGGAGGAGGAGAACGGCCTCCCCGACCCCGAGGACTTCCACGCCCTCGGGCGGGAGCACCGCCGCGCGGTGTCCGTCACCTGGTCGGCAACCTCGGACGACGCCGTGGACGTGGTCTTCGCCGACCCGGACGGCTCCCCGGTCCAGTACCGGCCGGCCGGGTGTGCCGACCGGGCACTGTCCTCGCTGACCAACCGCCCGACCGGCAGCCGGAGCACCGGCGCCCTCCTCGGCGAACTCCGCGACTGGCTGCGCGAACGACTCCCCGACTACCTGGTCCCGTCGGCGTTCATGGCGCTGGACGCCCTGCCGCTGACGGCCAGCGGCAAGCTGGACCGGCGCGCACTGCCCGCGCCCGACCTCGGCCCCGCGATGGGCGGACGCGCGCCCCGCACCCCGCAGGAGCAGCTGCTCGCGGAGCTGTACGCCGAAGTCCTGGGACTCGTCCAGGTCGGAGTCGACGACAGTTTCTTCGACCTCGGCGGGCACTCGCTGCTCGCGACCCGCCTCGCCGCCCGGGTCCGGGCGACCCTCGGCGCGGAGCTGGAGGTCCGCACCCTCTTCGAGACCCCGACCGTGGCCGGTCTCGCGGCCCGCCTGGACGGGGCCGGAGCCGCTCGCCCCGCGCTGACCGCCCGGCCGCGCCCGGAGCGCGTGGAGCTGTCCTTCGCCCAGCGCCGGCTGTGGTTCCTGCACCGGATGGACGGGCCGAGCGCCACGTACAACATGCCGCTCGCGCTGAGCCTGACCGGCAGCCTCGACCGGCCCGCGCTGCAGGCCGCGCTCGCGGACGTCATCGCCCGGCACGAGAGCCTGCGCACGGTGTTCCGCGAGACCGACGGCACCCCGCACCAGGTCGTGCTGACCGCGGCGCAGGCGCACCCCGCGCTGCCCGTCGTGGAGCTGGACGAGAGCGCGCTGCCCGGACGCCTGGCCGAAGCGGCACAGCGCGGCTTCGACCTGGCGGCGGAGCCCCCGGTCCGGGCCGAGCTGTTCGCGCTCGCCCCCGACCGGCATGTGCTGCTCGTCGTGGTGCACCACATCGCCGCCGACGGCTGGTCCATGGGCCCGCTCTCCGCCGACCTCGCGACGGCGTACGCCACGCGCTGCCGGGACGAGGAACCGGGCTGGGCCCCGCTGCCCGTGCAGTACGCCGACTACACCCGCTGGCAGCGCGACCTGCTCGGCGACGCCGGCGACCCGGACAGCCTGTTCGCCCGGCAGCTCGCCTACTGGCGGGACGAGCTCGCGGGCATCCCGCAGCAGCTCCCGCTCCCAGTCGACCGGCCCCGGCCGCCCGTCGCCTCCCAGCGCGGCGACCGGGTCGTCGTCCGGTTCGACCCCGAGCTGCACCAGGCCCTGCGCGACCTGGCCACCGAACGCGGCGCCAGCATGTTCATGGTGCTTCAGGCCGGGCTTGCCGCGCTGCTCACCCGGCTCGGCGCCGGTACGGACATCCCCATCGGCAGCCCGATCGCCGGCCGCACCGACCAGGCGCTGGACGAGCTCGTCGGCTTCTTCGTCAACACCCTCGTCCTGCGCACCGATACCGGCGGCGACCCCGGATTCGCCGAACTCCTCGGCCGGGTCCGGCAGAAGGCGCTCGGCGCGTACGACCACCAGGACGTGCCGTTCGAATACCTGGTGGAGGTGGCCAACCCGGTGCGGTCCCTGGCCCACCACCCGCTGTTCCAGGTCATGCTGGCCCTGCAGAACGCGCCGCTGGGCGACTTCGCACTGCCCGGGCTGGAAACGGGCCACCTGGAGGCACCGACCGGGACCTCCCGCGTCGACCTCACCTTCAGCCTGGCCGAGCAGTTCCGCCCGGACGGCGGGGCCGACGGGCTGGTCGGTGCGGTGGAGTACGCCACCGACCTGTTCGACGCCGCCACTGTCGAGCTGCTGTTCGAGCGCTGGGCCCGTCTGCTGCGGGCGGCGGTCGCCGAACCGGACCGGCCGGTCAGCCGGATCGACCTCATGTCCGCCGCCGAACGCCACCGGCTGCTGTACGAGTTCAACGACACGTTCTCGGAGCTGCGCCCGGACGCGGTGCCGGCGCTGTTCGCCCACCAGGTGCGGGCTACCCCGGACGCCGTCGCGGTCGTCGCGGACGGCTCCGAGCTGACGTACGCAGAGCTCGACCGGCGGGCCGACATGCTGGCCCGGGCCCTGATCCGCCAGGGCGTGCGGCCCGAGACCCCGGTCGCCGTCATGCTCGACCGCTCGGCCGAACTGGTCGTGGCGATCCTGGCCGTCATCAAGGCTGGCGGCGCCTACGTCCCGCTGGACCCGCGCTTCCCGTCCTCCCGGATCGACCTGATCCTGCGGGAGAGCGGCGCCGCCCTGGTGCTCACCCAGGAGGTCCTGGCCGCGTTGGAGCGGTCCGGGCAGGACGAGGTGGACGCCGTGGAAGTGCCGTGCGAACCCGGGCAGGTGGCGTACATCATGTACACCTCCGGTTCGACCGGGCGGCCGAAGGGCGTGGCCGTCACCCACCGGGACGTGGTGGGCCTCGCACTGACCCCGGAGTGGCGCGGCGGCGGACACGAGCGGGTGCTGATGCACTCCCCGACCGCCTTCGACCTCTCCACCTACGAACTGTGGGTGCCGCTGCTCAGCGGCGGCCGGATCGTGGTCGCACCGCCCGGACAGCTCGACCTCGACCTGCTCCAGCACACCCTCGACGCGCACGGGGTGACCGGACTCTGGCTGACCGCCGGGCTGTTCCGGCTCGTCGCCGAGGAACGCCCGGCGCTGCTCACCGGGGTGCGCGAGGTGTGGACCGGCGGTGACGTGGTCTCGCCGGCCGCCGCCGCCCGGGTGCTCGCCGCCTGCCCCGGCATCGAGGTCGTCAACGGCTACGGGCCCACCGAGGCCACCACCCTGGCCACCCGCCACCCGGTGCGCGGCCTCCCCGAGAACGCCGCGACCGTGCCGATCGGCGGACCGATGGCGAACATGCGCGCCTACGTGCTGGACGACCGGCTGCTCCCGCTGCCGGCCGGCCTGGTCGGCGAGCTGTACCTCGCGGGTACGGGCGTCGCCCGCGGTTACCTGGGCCGGCCCGGCCTGACCGCGGAGCGCTTCACCGCCGACCCGTACGGCCCCGCCGGGAGCCGCATGTACCGCACCGGCGACCTCGCCCGGTGGCGCCCCGACGGCACGCTGGAGTTCGCCGGACGCGTCGACCACCAGGTCAAGCTGCGCGGCCAGCGCATCGAGCCCGGGGAGGTCGAAGCCGTCCTGGCGGGCTGCCCCGGCGTCGCCCAGGCGGCCGTCGTCGCCCGTGAGGACCGGCCCGGGGACAAACGCCTCGTCGCCTACCTGGTGCCCGCCCCCGACACCGTGCTTGAGACCGCCGAGCTGTCCGGCCGGCTGCGCCGCGAACTGCCCGACTTCATGGTCCCGGCGGCGTTCGTCACCGTGGACGCGCTGCCGCTGACCGCCAACGGCAAGCTGGACCGGGCCTCCCTGCCCGCTCCGGACTACGGGGCGTCGGGCGGGGGGCGCGGTCCCCGGACCCCGCAGGAGCAACTGCTGTGCGGGCTCTTCGCCGAAGTGCTCGGACGCGAACAGGTGGACATCGACGACGGCTTCTTCGACCTGGGCGGACACTCGCTGCTGGCCGCCCGGCTGGCGGCCCGGGTCCGCGAGACCCTGGGCCTGGAACTGGGGCTGCGCATGCTGTTCGAGGCGCCGACCGTCGCCGGCCTCACCGAACGCCTCGCCATGAACAACCCGCACGACGCGCTCGACGTACTGCTTCCGCTGCGTTCGACCGGGACGGAGACACCACTGTTCTGCGTCCACCCCGGCGGCGGCATCAGCTGGTCGTACAGCGGACTGCTCAACCACATCGGCCCGCAGCACCCGGTCTACGCCATCCAGGCGCGGGGCCTCGGACGCCCCGAACCGCTGCCGGAGTCGTACGAGGAAATGGCGGCCGACTACGCCGACCACATCCAGAAGATCCAGCCGCAGGGGCCGTACCTGTTGCTCGGCTGGTCCGCGGGCGGACTGATCGCCCACGCGCTCGCCTGCGAACTCAAGTCGCGGGGCGAACGGACCGCGCTGCTGGCCGTCCTCGACGCCTACCCGGTGAAGGACGTCCGGTTCGAGGACGAGCCCGTGCCCACCGTGCGGGACGTGCTCGTCGGTGTGCTCGACGTCGACCCGTCCGAGCTGGGCGACCGCGACATCACCTACGCCGAGGTCGCCGAGGTGCTGAACCGGCGCGGCAGCGCCCTCGCCGGGCTCGACGAGCGGCAGGTCGAGGTCATCGTGGACATCATGATCAACAACGCGAAGCTGGCGGTCGACTTCGTCCCCGGCAGCCACGACGGCGACCTGCTGCTGTTCAACTCCACCATCGACCGGGGCCAGGACGACGCCGGACCGGACGTCTGGCGCCCGTACATCACGGGCCGGATCGAGTCCCACGACATCACCACCCGGCACGACCAGATGACCCGGGCCGGTTCGCTGGCCCAGATCGGACCGGTCCTGGCTGCCAGGATCGCCGAGGCCACCGGTGACACCGGTGACATCACCCTTTCCCCTCAGGAGGACTGACCATGACCAACCCCTTCGACGACCAGGACGGCACCTTCCTCGTCCTCGTCAACGACGAGAACCAGCACTCGCTCTGGCCGCAGTTCGCCGACGTTCCCGCCGGCTGGACCGTCGCCCACGGTCCGGACACCCACGCCGCCTGCCTGGAGCACATCGAGCGGAACTGGACCGACATGCGGCCCAAGAGCCTCGCCGATGCCATGGACGCCCAGCGGTAGCGCGGCGACATGACCTCCACCGACACCCTGGCCGGGGCCCGCGACACCGTGGGCCCCGCCCCGGTCCACGACCTCGGCGCCGCCCTGCTCACCCCCGAGGCCCGGCGCGACCCCTACCCGCTCTACGCCCGCATGCGGCGCGAGGACCCGGTCCACCGCAGCCCCCAGGGCGTCTGGTACCTCACCCGGTACGCCGACGTCGAGGCGGCGCTGGGCGACCTGCGGCTGTCCAACGACCGGGACAGGATGACCCGGGCCTACACCGCGCTCGGCGGCGACCTCAAGGCCTTCAGCCGGCTCACCGACCGACTCGGCCGGGTGATGAGCAACACCGATCCGCCGGACCACGCCCGGCTGCGCAAACTCGCCAACCGGGCGTTCACCGCCCGCCGCGTCGAGGCCCTGCGCGACCGCGTCCAGCACCTCGTGGACCGGCTCGTCGACGCGGCGGTCGCCGCCGGACCGGAGATGGAGCTGATCGAGGCGGTCGCCTCCCCGCTGCCCATGTCCGTCGTCTGCGAGCTCTTCGGCATCCCCGAAGAGGACCGGCCGCGGGTCAAGGACTGGTTCCGCCGCTTCGGCCGGCTCAGCGAGGACATCGCGAAGTCCGAGACGGCGATCGACCAGTACGAGGACTACCTGTCCGGGCTCATCCGGCAGCGCCGGCGCGAACCGGGCGACGACCTGATCAGCGCCCTGGTCGCCACCCAGACGCAGGACGACCGCCTCACCGACTCCGAACTGCTCTCCACCTGCTTCGTCCTCATCACCGCGGGCGACGAGACCACCACGCACCTCATCACCAACGGCGTGCTCGCCCTGCTTCGCCACCCGGACCAGCTGGCCCGGCTGCGCGAGGACCCGGGACTCATGCGCGGCGCCGTCGAGGAGCTGGCCCGCTACGACACGGTGACCCAGGCGATCGTCAGGGTCGTCGCGCAGGACCTGGAGATCGGCGGACGGACCCTGCGCGAGAGCGAGTTGGTGTACCTCTTCCTCGGCGCCACCAACCGCGACCCCGAACGCTTCGAGGACCCCGACCGGCTCGACCTGACCCGCCCCGGCAACCGTCACCTCAGCTTCGGCCACGGCCCGCACTTCTGCCTCGGCGGGCCGCTCGCCCGGCTCCAGACGGAGGTGGCCGTCGGCACGCTGGTCCGCCGGCTACCGGGGCTGCGGCTGGCCGAGGGAGCGGAGCCGGCCTGGCGGTCCAACCCGCTGCAACGAAGGCTGAACGCCCTCCCGCTCACCTACTGACCATGAACGACGACGAAGGAGCAGCACCGACGATGGCCCGAGAATTCCGAGTCCGCAGGGAGCAGGACCTGCCCGTCGCACCCGAGCAGGTGTGGGACGCGGTCGCCACCGCCGCCGGGAACCTCGGCTGGCTCTACCCGATGGAGATCGAACCGCGCGTCGGCGGAAAGGTCACCCGGGGCGATGCCACCGTCATGACCTGGGAGCCGCCGCACCACCTCGCGCTCCGGGCCACGCAGGACGGCGGGTTCTCCAACACGCTCAGCTACCGCGTCGAACCGGGCGACGGCGGCACGAGCCACCTGCGCATGGGCATCCACTGGGTGCACACGGGCGTCGTGGACGACGCCTGGAACTGGGACGCCAAGACGGACGTGGCCGAAAAGTACGTCGACTTCCACCAGCACGCCCTGACGGAATACCTCCGCCATTTCGCCGGGCGCCGCGCCGTGTACGTACCGGCCCACCGCCCCGAACCGACCGCCGATCCGGCCGACTTCGCCGCCGTGCGCCGACGCCTCGGTCTCGCCGATGACGCGGCAGTCGGCGACCGGTTCACGCTCCTGGCCCCCGAGCCGGTGGAGGTGACCGTCGACTGGCTCAGCACCGACTTCGTCGGCCTGCGCGGCCCGGAGGCGCTGTACCGGTTCTTCAACGGCAGCACCTGGAACGTACCGATCTGGCTCGGACACCATCTGTTCGCCGAGGACGCCGACGAACAGCACGCCACCGAAGTATGGTCGGCGTGGCTCAACGAACCCTCGCAGGAGCGCTGATGGAAACCTCCACGCAGACGCTGCTGTTCGCTGCCGAACTCATCGAGGACAACGGCACGTACTCCCTCGTCGTGGAGGACGTGAGTACGGGCACCGTCCGGTCCACGCCGGTCCCCAAGGCGATGGTCGACAGAATCCCGGCCTTCTTCGCGGCGCTCACCGCGAAGCTCGGCCCGGTGCAGCCGAGCCGCGGCTGGTAGCCGGCCCGGCACAGCCCTGCCGCACGGACCGGATCACGCCGGTCACCGGGCGGAGCGTTCCGCAGTCCAGGCCGCCGTCGTTATCAGGCCGCCGCATCAACGGGTGTTGGTCAGGCCGCCTGTGACGGCGATGACCTCGCCGACGGTGTAGCTGGAGTCGGCGTCCGAGGCCAGATAGACGTACGCGGGCGCGATCTCCTCGGGCTGTGCCACGCGTCCCAGGGGGTCCTCGCTGCCCAGTCGGGCGAGATCGTCCGTGGGCATGTTGGGGTCGGCCACATTGAGCACCGTCCAGGTGGGGCCGGGTGCCACCACGTTCGCTCGGATGCCGTCCTTGACCAGGTGGGAGGCGATCGACTTGGTGAAGTTGACCAGGGCCGCCTTGGAGGCGGCGTAGTCGATCATGGTGTCGCTGCCCTTGAGGGCTTCTTCCGAAGCGGTGGCGATGATGGCGTCCCCGGCTTTGAGATGCGGACGCGCGGCCTGCACCAGATGGAAGTAGGCGTACACGTTGACCTTGAAGGACCGGTCCCAGTCCTCGTACGAAAGCTGCGTCAGATCCAGTTGGCTGTTCAGGTGAGCGGCGTTGTTCACGAGGATGTTCAGGCCGCCCAGCTCGCGCACCGTCTGCTCTACCACCTCCCGGCAGAACGACGGTTCGGCCAGGTCACCGGAGAGCAGCAAACACCTACGGCCTTCCTGCGTCACGGCACGGCGGGTCTCCTCCGCGTCGGACCGTTCCCGCGGCAGGTGGACCACGGCGACGTCCGCGCCCTCACGCGCGTACAGCACGGCGACGGCCCGGCCGATGCCCGAGTCCCCGCCCGTGATCAACGCCACCTTGCCGCTCAGCTTGCCGGCCGCCCGGTATCGCGTCGCCCGGTAGCGGGGCGCCGGATCCATGTCCCGTTCGAGGCCGGGGGGGGGCTGTTGGCCCTGCTCGGGATAGGGCGGTACGGGCTCCGAGGTGATCTGCGGACCTGCCCCGTCCGGGCTGATGTCGGCGTCCATGGAAAAGTCCTCCCATGCCCCGAAGGGCGCTGTTTCTCCTTGCCGGTCATCGCCTTGCCGCGGAAGCCGGTGGGCAAACGGAAGCAGCACGAACCCGGCAGGCTCACCGGGCTTCCCGGGCGGCCTGCGCGGGATCAAGCCCGTAGGCCGGACGGTCGGCACAAATGCCTGGATCCGGCTGCCGCCGCCCGCCGATATGATCCCTTCGGACGTCCCGGGAGAGGAGTGCCAGATCGCCTCGCGCCCCGCTGACGGCGCCCGGGAAAGAAGCGAGGTATGGCAGTGATCTGCGTCGGCGGCATGATCGGTATCGGCAAGACGAGTGTGGCCGAGCTGATCGCCAAAGAGCTGGGGAGCAAGGTCTTCTACGAGAGCGTGGAGGACAACCCGATCCTGCCGCTCTTCTACACGGCCGCCCCCGAGGAGATAGAGGCGAGGCGCTATCCCTTCCTGCTGCAGCTCTACTTCCTGCAGACACGATTCGCAGCGATCAAGGAGGCGTACCGGCAGGACGACAACGTCCTTGACCGGTCGATCTACGAGGACTGGTACTTCGCCAAGGTCAACCACGACCTCGGCAGGATCAGTTCCCTGGAGATGCAGGTGTACGAGGGGCTGCTCGCGGAGATGATGCGAGAGATCGACGGCCTGCCGTACCGCAAGGCGCCGGATCTCATGGTGTATCTCAGGGCGGACTTCGAGACGGTGCTGCGCCGCATCGGTCTGCGAGGGCGCGACTTCGAGCAGGACGAGGGTCTCGTCGAGTACTACCGGACACTGTGGTCCGGATACGACGACTGGGTGCGCGAGCACTATTCCGCCAGCGACGTCCTCGTGATCGACATGAACAGAACCGATGTCGTGAACAGTCCCGAGGACGCGGAGCGCGTCGTCGGGGAGGTCGTGGACGCCCTGTCCGTCGCGAGGGCCCGGCGTCTCTGACGCGGAGGTACGGGGACCTCCGGCGAGCGCCGGGTGCGTCATGGCCGGTGACCCGGGCGACTGGACGAAGCCGCGGACGGACACCGTCAACGTCCGGCTGATGCGGCTGCGAGGCGCGCAGGCCCGCGGCGACGGCTCGCCCCGGACCGTTCACTTGACCGGACGCGCTTGAAAGGGCAGCCCGAGCGAGCACGGCCAGGATGAGGGGGCGGCTCATCTGTGAGGGAGAAGCATGAACGAGACCGATGCGGGCACGGTCGGGACCGATCGGGCGCCGATCAGCCAGGACCCCTCCGAGGCGGTGGATCTGCGCCGTGTCGGCGCGGATCCAAACTACTGGTACCCCGTGGCGCGGGCCAAGGATGTGCGCGCCGGGAAGGCGGTCGCGGCCGCGTTCGCCGGGGAGCGCCTCGCGCTCTACCGCGGGAAGAGCGGCGCCGTACACGCCCTCGAGGACCGGTGTGCGCACCGGCAGGTCCCGCTGAGCATGGGCGTCGTGGAAGGCGAGGTCCTGCGCTGCCGCTATCACGCGTGGGCCTACCGGGGCGACGGCCGCATCTCGCAGATTCCGTACCTGTCCAAGGACGACCGCAGGCCTCCCCGGGGCGTTCGCAGCTATCCCGTGCGTGAGGCGTACGGCTTGGTCTTCCTCTTCCCCGGCGACCCGGACAGGGCGCATGCCACAGCGTTGCCGGAGTTGCCCGCCTACGGCTCGCCCGGCTACAAGACGCTGACGTACTCGCGGATGGTTCGCTGCCACTACTCGTTCATGCACGAGAACCTGCTGGACATGAACCACCAGTTCCTGCACCAGGGTGTCGTCGGGCGGCTCCGTCCCGAACTCCTCGGCCACCGGAGCGGTGCCCGTTCGGTGGAGGCCAGGTACCTGTTCACCCACACCGGCGGGAAGCGCAATGCCGGCGCCAGCATGCTGGCGGCCGAAGGCATCGCAGGCGGCTCCAGCGACGTGATGACCATCCGCACCGAGTATCCGTACCAGACCCTCGATCTCGTACCGGAAGGTGCTGATCAGCCCGTCTTCAGCCTCTGGGCGGCGTACGTGCCCATGGGTGCCGACCAGCGCGCCTGCAACGTCTACGGGCTCCTCATGATCAAGAAACCCCGCGTTCCGGGCGCACTCAGCCTGGCCGCGCCACTCATCAGGCGCTTCACCGAGCGCATTTTCGCGCAGGACCGCATGGCGGTCGAGGCGGAACAGCGGGCGTGGGAGGAACAGGGCGAAGACCGCAACCACGAGGTCTTCTCCCTGATCCTGGACGTACGCGAAACCCTGCGCGCCAACGGTGTCCCTCTGTCCACCTCCGCGGGCCCACGTGGCACCGCGCCCGCCGCCTGCCCCGGGGGCGCGGCCGGCGTCTGCGGGTAGACGACGCCGAGCTCCGGTGGTGCGCGGAGAGCGTGCACCACCTGCTCGGCCTCGGCCACCGGGTCGCCGCGACCGGGCGAGGGGGACGCGGCGGACTGGGGTTGAAGAACACGCCCGGCAACCTGTACTCGATGACGAAGTTCGCGGTGACCGGCCTCGCGGAGAACGTCCGCATGCTGACCACCAGGTACGGCGTCGGTACGACGCTGATCGCGCCCGGACGCGTGCTCACCCCGTTCTGGGACGAGCGGCCCGGCGGCGGCCGGTCCGATGATCTCCGCCGAGGAGCTTGGTGGACACGCTCGTCCGGGCGATCTCGCAGCCGCGCGGCGTGGACGTGAACACGCTGGTGGTCCGGCCGATCGGCCAGGCGAACTGAGGCGGCGGCTCCGAACGGCGTCCAGCGGCGTCTAGGTCCTGTCTGGAGTTCTCCCGCGACGTCGCGGGGGAACTCCAGACAGGACCTAGGAGAACAGCGCGCGCCGGCGCTCGGCGGCCGCCTTCCCGGCGGCGGACAGACACCACGTCCACCCGTCGTCGAGCGCCCGCGCGGACAGCGCCTCGGCCGGGATCACCGCCGGCCACCGCACCACCCTCGCTTGCGCGGACACCTTGGCCCCGCCGCGTACCGGGTCCACCACCAGCGCCGGGACACCCATGCTCAGCGCCAGCACCATCCCGTGCAGCCGGTCCGTGACCACGAGGTCCAGCCGGCCGACCAGCGAGAGGAACTGGTCGGCGGTCCGGCACAGCTGCCAGTCGTCGTGGGCCAGCCGGGTCTCCGCCGTCACCCGGGCGCAGTCCTTCGTGGGCAGCCAGGCGTACAGGGTCTCGGCGACCCGGTCGTGCGCGCGCCGGGGCCCGTACTCGCCCTGGCCATGCGTGAGCGCGACGCCCACCACGGGCTTGTCCGGCCGGGGGCGGGCGGACAGCGCCAGGTCGGCGAGGTGCCCCTCCCCGTCGCGGTCGCGGGGCACGACCCGGTCGAACCCCCGTACCGCCGGGGTGTCGGCGTCGACCACGCTCACCCCGATCGCGGTCCGCCTGCACGACGCGTAGCGCGCGTGCAGGCGGGTGAGCTGGTCCCCGTGGACCGGACCGCAGACGAAGAGCACCTGCTCGTACCGCTCGGGCGACGCCTCCTCCAGGGTCAGGGCTCCCGGAGCGAAGTGCGGACTCCAGGCCGACTCATAGGGGACACCCAAACGGCCCAGCGCGTCGGTCACCGCCTGCTCGGCGAGGAAGTCACCGGCGGTCACCTCGCCGTCCGGGAAGCTGAACCATCCGGTGACCAGCACACAGCCGGTCGCGCTGCGCGGCCGGAGGAGCCGGTCCAGAACACCGGCCAGGTCCTCGCTCATGGGCGTCTCCTGTTCCTGGATTCATCCCAACGGTAGTCCCGTAGATGCGCGGGCGAATTACTCCGGCAGGATCCATGGGGAGTAGCGAGTGGCAGGAACGCGACTCGATGATCGCCGGAAACGGCGGTCACGTACGACGATCATCAGCCGTGCGTTCCGGAACTCCCGGCTCCCTGAAAGGAGATGGGGCACATGACGTCCTCGGAACCCGAGCGGATACCCTGGCAGCGCGCCTTGGTGACGGGCGGTGCCGGTTTCCTCGGCTCGCATTTGTGCGAACGCCTGCTGGCCGGGGGAGCGGCGGTCGACTGCGCCGACAACCTCGCCTCGGGATCGCTGCGGAACATCGCGCATCTCGAAGGGCGGGACGGCTTCCGATTCGTCCGCCTGGACATCTCCGACCCGTCCTGCGCACCGGAATTGGCCGGGCCCTACGACGTGGTCCTGCATTTCGCCTGTCCGGCCTCGCCCGCCGACTATCTGAGAATGCCGCTGGAAACGCTGGACGTCGGCAGCCTCGGCACGCGCAACATGCTCGGCATCGCGGCCCGGGACGGAGCGCGGCTGCTGCTCGCCTCGACCTCCGAGGTCTACGGGGACCCGCTGGTGCACCCGCAGCGCGAGGACTACTGGGGCAATGTGAACCCCGTGGGACCGCGCAGCGTGTACGACGAATCCAAGCGGTTCTCCGAAGCGCTGGTGACCGCCCACGCCGCAGCGAAGGGCACCAACGCGGGAATCGTCCGGCTGTTCAATACGTACGGTCCCCGAATGCGCGCCCATGACGGCCGGGCCGTGCCGACTTTCATCAGCCAGGCACTCGCCGGAGAACCGCTCACCGTCGCCGGGGACGGAAGCCAGACCAGGTCCCTGTGCTATGTCGACGACACCATCGACGGCGTGCTGAGCGTGGCCGCGAGCAAATCCGTGCGACCGGTGAACATCGGCGGCAGCGACGAGACGACCGTACGGGAAATCGCCCGCCGGATCGTCAAACTGACCAGTTCCGGCAGCCGGATCGACTACATCGACCGGCCCGTCGACGATCCCGAGCGGCGGCGTCCCGACACGACCCTGGTGCGGGAGATGTTCGGCTGGGAACCGCGCGTTTCCTGGGAGGAAGGCCTGGAACGAACCATCGCGTTCTTCGTCTCGCTCTCCGGCGCACCGGACGATTCCCCCGCCGATCTCCCGGTCCGCGATTTCTGAAGGAGCCAGCGCATGCGCGTGCTCGGAATCAACGCCCTTTTCCACGATCCGTCGGCCGCTCTGGTCATCGACGGGAAGACCGTCGCCGCGGCCGAGGAGGAACGGTTCAGCCGACGCAAGCACGGGAAGCGCCCGGTGCCGTTCTCCGCATGGGAACTGCCCGAACTCTCCGCGCGCTGGTGCCTGGAGACGGCCGGTCTGGAAGCCGCCGACCTGGACGCGGTCGCCTACTCCTACGACCCTCGACTGGCGCGCCCCGCCGAGCAGATGGGCCTCGACGACCCCTGGGACGAGCTGCGCCAGACCTACGCACGGCGCGCCCCCGAGTTCCTCGCCGAGGCCCTGCCCGGCCTCGACCCGGCCAAGGTCCGCTTCGTCCCCCACCACGTGGCGCACGCCGCGTCCGCCGGGCTCGCCGCCCCACCCGGCGACCGCGCGGTGCTGGTGCTCGACGGGCGCGGCGAGTGCGCCTCCCAGCTCGCCGGCCACTACCGGGGCGGCGCCCTGGAAATCCTCAGCACCCAGCCGCTGCCCGAATCGCTGGGCCTCTTCTACGAGGAGCTCACCGAGCACCTCGGATTCCTGCGCAGCAGCGACGAGTTCAAGGTGATGGCTCTTGCCTCGTACGGGAAGCCGGTCTTCGCCCAGCACCTTGCCGAGTACGTCCACCACACCGACGGCGGCGGATTCCGGGCTTCCGGCATCCCCTGGAGCGAGTTCGCACCGGCGCGCCGGCCCGGCGGCCCGTACAGCGAGCAGCACGCCGACCTCGCGGCCAGCGCCCAGCGGTGCCTGGAGGAGACCGTCCTCCACCTGGCCTCCTGGCTCCACGAACGCACCGGCGCCACCCGCCTGGCGCTCGCCGGCGGTGTCGCCCTGAACTGCGTCGCCAACGCGCGCCTCCACCGGGAAGGCCCCTTCGACGAGGTGTGGGTGCAGCCGGCCGCCGGTGACGCCGGCACCTCGCTGGGCGCCGCACTCCACGTCTCCGCCGAGCACGGCCCGGTCACCCCCATGACGACCGCCGCCCTCGGCCGGGGCTGGAGCGACGACGAACTGCGCCGCATGCTGGAAACGGCGGCGCTGCCCTACGAGGAGCCCGAGGACGTCGCCGCCGCCGTCGCCGAGGAACTGGCGCAGGACGGCATCGTCGCCTGGTTCCAGGGGCGCAGCGAATTCGGCCCCCGCGCGCTCGGCCACCGCTCCCTGCTCGCCCACCCCGGGCGCGCCGAGAACCTGGAGCGGCTCAACGCGGTCAAGGGGCGCGAGGAGTTCCGGCCGGTGGCCCCCATGGTGCTGGCCGAACGCGCCGCCGAACTCTTCGACGGACCCGTGCCCAGCCCGTACATGCTCTTCGTCCACGAGGTCGCCGGGGAGTGGAAGCCCCGCATCCCCGCCGTCGTCCACGTGGACGGCACGGCGCGCATCCAGACCGTGGACGCGGCCTCGGAACCCCTGGTCGCCCGGATGCTCACGGCGTTCGAGGAACGCACCGGCCTCCCGGTCGTCGTCAACACCAGCCTCAACACGGCCGGCAGGCCCATGGTCGACCACCCCCGCGAGGCGCTGGAGTGCTTCGGCTCGGCCCCCGTCGACCTGCTGGCGATCGGCCCGTTCATCGTCCGCCGTTCGAAGGCGTTCACATGACGGCCGGAGACCGGGAAGAACGCGTGACGACCGCCGCGCCGGACGAGGCCCGGGACGTGCCGGGCGCCGACCCGTACTCCGTGGTCGTGCCGACCATCGGCCGCCCCTGCCTCGGCGCCTGCCTGCGGGCGCTCGCCGAGGAGGCCGTCCCGCCGCCGCGCGAGGTCTTCCTCGTCGACGACCGCCGCGACGCGGACACCCCGCTCGACCTGACCGCGGCCGGACCGCTCGCGGACCGGATCACCGTCCTCGTCACGGGCGGCCGGGGCCCGGCGGCGGCCCGCAACGCCGGACTGCGCCGCGTCGCCACGCCGTGGGCCGTCTTCCTCGACGACGACGTACAGGTGCGCCCCGGCTGGGGGGCCCTGCTCGCCCACGACCTGGCGCAGGCCGGGCCCGGCATCGCCGGGGTGCAGGGCAGGCTGACCGTTCCGCTGCCCGACGACCGCAGGCCCACCGACTGGGAGCGCTGCACCGCGGGTCTGGAGGACGCCGCCTGGGCCACCGCCGACATGGCCTACCGCACGGAGACGGTACGGCGGGCCGGCGGGTTCGACGAGCGCTTCCCGCGCGCCTTCCGGGAGGACGCCGACCTCGCCCTCCGCCTGATGAGCGGCGGCTGGACCCTCGCCCGCGGCACGCGCTCCACCCTGCACCCCGTACGCCCCGCCGACCGCTGGGTCTCCGTGCGCACCCAGCGGGGCAACGCCGACGACGCTCTGATGAACCGCCTCCACGGACCGGACTGGTGGACCAGGGCCGACGCCCCGAGGGGCCGGCTGCCCGGCCACCTCGCCGTCACCGCCGCCGGCCTCGGCGCGGCCGTGCTGGCCCTGGCCGGACGGCGCCGGGCGGCGGCGGTCGCGGGCACCCTGTGGGCCGCCGGCACCGCCGAGTTCGCCTGGGCCCGCATAGCCCCCGGGCCCCGCACCGCCGCGGAGGTCGCCACCATGCTCGGCACCAGCGTGGTCATCCCGCCGCTCGCGGTCCTGCACCGGTGCACGGGCGGCGTACGCCACCGCCGTGCCGCCGCCTGGGGAGGCACCGGATGAGCGCCCGGCCCTGCCGCACGGCGCCGTCCGGCGGGCCGCCGCTCGCCCGGCCGGCCGCCGTGCTCTTCGACCGGGACGGCACCCTCGTCCACGACGTCCCGTACAACGGTGACCCGGACCTGGTCCGGCCCGTCCCCGGCGCCGCCGACGCCGTACGGCTGCTGTGCGAGGCGGGCATCCCCACCGGCGTCGTCAGCAACCAGTCCGGCATCGGACGGGGTCTGCTCACCCATGAGGACGTCCGCCGGGTCAACGCCCGGGTCGACGAACTCACCGGTCCCTTCGACGTCTGGCTCTACTGCCCGCACCGCCCCGACGAGGGCTGCGCCTGCCGCAAACCCCTGCCCGGCCTGGTGACCGAGGCCGCCCGGCGCCTCGGCGTCCGCCCCGACGACTGCGTCGTCATCGGCGACATCGCGGCCGACGTGCACGCCGCCCGGGCCGCCGGCGCCGAAGGCATTCTCGTACCCAACGCGCGGACCAGGCCCGAGGAGACCCGGGCGGAGACCCACCCCGCGCCCGACCTCCTCACCGCTGTCCGCCGCCTGCTGGCGCGTCCCGTCCCGGCCGGGGCCGCCACCCGTACCGACGGGCGGACCGTATGAGAGCGCTCGTCGTACGACTCGACAGCTTCGGCGACGTGCTCCTCGCCGGGCCGGCCGTCCGGGCGGCCGCCAACGCTGCCGCACACGTCACCATGGTCTGCGGGCCGCTGGGGGAGCCCGCCGCCCGGATGCTCCCCGGCGTGGACGAGGTCGTCGTCTGGCAGGCGCCCTGGGAGGGCACCAACCCGCCGCCCGTCGACGAGGCGGACGTACCCGGCCTCCTCACCACCTTGCGCCGGAGTGCGTTCGACACCGCACTCGTGCTGACGTCGTTTCACCAGAGCCCCCTGCCAATGGCGCTCTTGCTGCGCATGGCGGGGGTCGCCCGGATCGGCGCCGACAGCGTCGACCACCCCGGCCGGCTGCTCGACGTACGCCATCACCGCCTTCCCGGCCGGCACGAGGCCGAAGCGGCCCTCGACCTGGCCGTCGCCATGGGCTTCGCCCTCCCCGCGGGCGACGACGGCCGGCTGCGCGTCCTGCCGCCGCCCGACACCGCCGCGCTCACCGGCAACGGCCCCTACGTCGTCGTCCACCCCGGCGCCAGCGCCCCCGCCAGGGCCTGGGACCCCGGCAGGCACGCCGAGGCAGTCCAGCAGCTGGCCGACGCCGGACACCGCGTCGTCGTCACCGGAGGACCGGCGGAGACCGACCTGACCCGGCTCGTCAGCGGCGACGTGGCCGTGGACCTCGGCGGACGCACCAGCCCCCGCACCCTCGCCGGAGTCCTGCGCCACGCCGACGCCCTGGTCAGCGGCAACACCGGGCCCGCCCACCTCGCCGCCGCCGTCGGCACCCCGGTGGTCTCGCTCTTCGCGCCCGTCGTGCCCGCCTCCCGCTGGGCGCCCTTCGGCGTGCCCGTCGTACTCCTCGGCGACCAGCGCGCCCCGTGCGCCGACACCAGGGCCCTGCACTGCCCGGTGCCGGGCCACCCCTGCCTCAACGGCGTCACCGCACACGACGTGGTGAGCGCGGTGCACAAGCTCCGGAAGGAGAACGGATGAACATCCTCATCTGGCACGTCCACGGCTCGTGGCTGACCTCCTTCGTCCAGGGGCCGCACACCTACCTGGTGCCGGTCACCCCCGACCGGGGACCCGACGGCCTAGGCCGCGCCCGGACCTGGACCTGGCCCGCCTCCGTACGGGAACGGACCCCCGACGAGCTGCGCGGCGCCGAGATCGACCTGGTCGTCCTGCAACGCCCGCATGAGATCGAACTCGTCCACGCCTGGACCGGCAGACGCCCGGGCAAGGACGTCCCCGCCGTGTACGTCGAGCACAACAGCCCGCACGAGACGCCCGTGGACACCCGGCACACGCTCGCCGACCGGTCCGACATCCCCGTGGTGCACGTCACCCACTTCAACCGCCTGATGTGGGACAACGGCCGCGCCCCCACCGGCGTCATCGAACACGGCATCATCGACCCAGGACCCCTGTGGACGGGCACCGAACCCCGGGCCGCCGTCGTCGTCAACGAGCCCGTGCGGCGCGGCCGTACCACCGGCACCGACCTGCTGCCCGCCTTCGCCGGCGCCGTCCCCCTGGACGTCTTCGGCATGCGTACGCGGGGACTCGCGGCCCACCTGGAGCTGACCGAGGACCGGTGCCGCACCTACGACCTCCCGCAGGACGAGCTCCACCGGGCCATGGCCCGCCGCCGGGTCTACCTGCATCCGGTGCGGTGGACCTCGCTCGGGCTCTCCCTGCTGGAAGCCATGTTTCTCGGCATGCCCGTGGTCGCGCTCGGCACCACGGAAGTGCGCGAAGCGGTGCCGCCCGGCGCCGGAGTCGTCTCCAACCGGCCCGAGGTACTCAACCACGCCCTGCGCCGCTTCGTCGCCGACCCCGCCCACGCCGAGGACACCGGCCGCCGGGCGAGAGAGGCGGCCGGGGACAGGTACGGGGTCCAGCGCTTCCTGGACGACTGGGACCGTCTCATGAAAGAGGTCACGCGATGACGCAGCCCATGCCGCGACCCGCACGGATCGCCCTGGTGTCCGAACACGCCAGCCCGCTCGCCGAACTCGGCGGTCCCGACGCCGGCGGACAGAACGTGTACGTGGCCCAGCTGGCCGGATGCCTGGCCCGCAGGGGACACGACGTCACCGTCTACACCCGCCGCGACCGGCCCGACAAACCGACCCTCGTACGGACCGAGTCGGGTGTGAAGGTCGTGCACGTACCGGCCGGGCCGCCCGCCCCCGTACCGAAGGACGACCTGCTCGCCTGGATGCCGGAGTTCGGCGCCTACCTGGCCAGGCTCTGGCGGCTCAACCGCCCCGACGTCGTGCACGCCCACTTCTGGATGTCCGGCATGGCCGCGCTCGCCGGGGCCAGGGAGGCCGGAGCCCCCGTCGTCCAGACCTACCACGCCCTCGGCACGGTGAAGAGGCGTCACCAGGGCGGCGAGGACACCAGCCCGCCCGAGCGCGTCGACATCGAGACCCGGATCGGCCGTGAGGCCCACCGGATCATCGCGACCTGCGCCGACGAGCTCAACGAACTGACCGCCATGGGCATCCCGCGCGCCAGGATCAGCGTCGTGCCCTGCGGCGTCGACACCGAGCACTTCTCCCCGGTACCCCTCGCCGACCGGCCGCCCGGCGCCCCGCACCGGCTGCTGTCCGTCGGCCGGCTCGTCCCCCGCAAGGGCTTCGACCGCGCGGTCAAGGCCCTCGCCGGCGTCCCCGACGCCGAACTGCTCATCGCCGGCGGACCCGACGCCCCGCTCCTGTTCGCCGACCCGGAGGCCGAACGGCTGCGCAAGGTCGCCGCCGAGTACGGGGTCGCCGAGCGGGTCAGGCTGCTCGGCTGCGTACCGCAGGACCTGATGCCCCATCTCATGTCCAGCGCCGACCTGCTCCTGTCCCTGCCCCGCTACGAACCGTTCGGCATCGTCCCCATCGAGGCGATGGCCTGCGGCACCCCGGTCGTGGCCACCGCCGTCGGCGGACAGCTGGACACCGTCGTCGACGGCGTGACCGGGACGCTCGTACCGCCCACCGACGAGGAGGGCCACGACCTCGCCGCCACCATCCGCGGCCTCCTCGACGACCCCGACCGGCGCGCCCGCTACGGAGCCGCCGGCCGCACCCACGCGCTCGCCCGTTTCACCTGGGACGAGGTGACCGACGGCGTCTCCCGCGTCTACGCCGAACTCGTCCGCACCCCCCAGCCCTCGGAGGTGGCACGATGAAGCTGATCGCCCCCGGCCAGCACTGCGACGACCTCGCCCGCGCCCTCCCCGCCTTCCGCCGCGCCGCCGGGGTCACGGAGCGCTGGGGCAAGTCCCTGGCCCGCGTCCTCTCCGACGGCGGGCGGCTCCTCGTCGCCGGCAACGGCGGGAGCGCCGCCCAGGCCCAGCACCTGACCGCCGAACTCGTCGGCCGCTACCGCGACGACCGCCCCGCCTACTCGGCGATCGCCCTGCACGCCGACACCTCGTCGACCACGGCCATCGCCAACGACTACGGCGTCCACGAGGTGTTCGCCCGGCAGACCTGCGCCCACGGCCGCCCTGGCGACGTCCTCATGCTCCTGTCCACCAGCGGCGCCAGCGCCAACCTGCTGGAGGCCGCCCAGGAGGCCATGCGCATCGGCATGCCCGTCTGGTCCCTCACCGGGCCCGAGCCCAACCCGCTGGCCGCGACGAGCGACGAGTCGCTGTGCGTCGAGGCCGCCGGATCGGCCACCGTGCAGGAACTGCACCTCGTCGCCGTCCACATGATCTGCGAGAGCTTCGACCGCGAGATCGCCGCCCGCACCGCCCGCCGCCCCATGGCGGGCACCCCGGCCGAGGAGGACGCCTCATGAAGCACCCCGGCCGAGGAGGACGCCTCATGAAGCGCCCCGCGCCCCTCGTGGTCGTCGGCGACTCGCTGCTCGACCAGGATGTCTCCGGCCGCGCCGAGCGGCTCGCGCCCGACGCGCCCGTCCCCGTCGTCGGCGGCATCGAGCACCGCACCCGGCCAGGCGGCGCCGCACTGGCGGCCCGCCTCGCCGCAGCCGACGGCCGGGAGATCACCTTCGTCACGGCCCTCGGCGACGACGAAGCCTCCCAGGCGGTACGGGACCTGCTGGCGGACCGCGTCCACCTCGTGGAACTCCCACTCGACGGCCCCCTGTCCCGCAAGACCCGGCTCATGGCGGACGGGCGGCCCCTGCTCCGCCTCGACGAGGGAGACGGCCGGGCCACGGGCCCGGCGACCGGCGCCGAGAAGGCGCTCGCCGACGCCGGGGCGGTACTCGTCGCCGACTACGGGCGCGGCACCGCCGACGTCCTGCGCGAGGCGCTGACCGCACGCGCCGCCCGTGTCCCCGTCGTCTGGGACCCGCACCCCGCCGGCGGCCCCCCGGTCCCCGGCACCCGGCTGGCCACCCCCGCCGCCGCCGAAGCCCGCCACTTCGCCGGGAAGCCGGCGCCCGCCGCCCCCGCGCGCCCCGAGGACCACCGCGATGTGCTGCGCCAGGCGACCGCGGACGCCCGGGTCCTTCTGGACCAGTGGGGCATCGCCTCGGTGGCGGTGACCCTCGGCGAGCACGGCGCCCTGCTCTCCCGTGGCGGCCCCCCGCTGCTGGTGCCCGCGCCCTGGCGGGCGAGCGGCGACTGCTGCGGCGCCGGGGACAGCTTCGCCGTCGCCGTGGCCGGCCGGCTCGCGGACGGCGATCTGGTCGAACTCGCCGTGCGCGAGGCCGTCGAGGCCGCCGCCCGCTTCGTCGCCGCCGGCGGCGCCCACGCGGTGCTCCGGGAAGCGGGGCCCGCCGATGCGGCCGACACGTCCGGCGACGCCCGCGCGATCGTCCGGCGCGTCCGCGAACGCGGCGGCACCGTCGTCGCCGCGGGCGGCTGCTTCGACCTGCTGCACGCCGGACACGTCGAACTCCTCCAGGCCGCCCGCCGGGCCGGGGACTGCCTCGTCGTCTGCGTCAACTCCGACGCCTCGGTCCGGCGCCGCAAGGGCGGCGGCCGCCCCGTGGTGCCCGCCGAGGACCGGGCGCGGGTCCTGGAGGCGCTGGACTGCGTGGACGCCGTCCTCGTCTTCGACGAGGACACCCCCGAACGCCTCCTGGACGAACTGCGCCCCGACATCTGGGCCAAGGGCGGCGACTACGCCCTCACCGACCTGCCCGAGACCGCCCTCGTCGAGAGCTGGGGCGGCCAGGTCGTGCTGCTGCCCTACCTCGACGGACGCTCCAGCACCCGCCTCGTGGAGCGGGCCGCCGGCCGCCCCGGCGCACCCACCCGGCGGTGAGCCCGGTGGCCGCGACCCGACCGGCCCCCTCGGGCGACCGCCCGGCCGTCCTCGTCCTGCGCGCGCTCGGGCTCGGCGACCTCCTGGCCGCGGTGCCGGCGCTGAGAGGCGTACGACGCGCCTTCCCGGAGCACGAGACGGTGCTCGCCGCGCCGGGCAGCCTGGCGGCGGCGGTCCGGGCCACCGGAACCGTCGACGTCCACTTCGCCACGCCCGAGAACGGCCGGCAGGTGCCCTCGCTGGACCACTGGCCGGGCCCGCCGCCCGCCGTCGCCATCGACCTGCACGGCAACGGACGGCTGAGCCACGACGCCCTGGCCGCGCTCCGCCCCGGCCGGACGCTCTCCTTCGCCCGCCCCGAAGCGGACCACCCCGACCCGCCCCACTGGCGCCGCGACGAGCACGAGCGGCTGCGCTGGTGCCGGTTCCTGACCGCGCACGGCGTCCCCGCCGACCCCGCCGAGGTCCGCATCCCGCCGCCCGCCACGGCCTCCCCGGCCCCGGGCGCGGTCGTTGTCCACCCCGGCGCCGACGCCCCGGCCCGCCGCTGGCCCGCCGAGCGGTACGCGACCGTCGCCTCGGCGCTCCGGGACGCCGGACACCGCGTCGTCGTCAGCGGCGGCCCCGGCGAGGAGGAGCTCTGCGCCGAGATCGCCGGACGCGCCGGACTCGACGCCACCGACCTGCTCGCGGGCACCCTCTCCTTCGACGACCTCTCCGCGCTCGTTGCCGGGGCCGCCCTCCTCATCAGCGGCGACACCGGGCCCGCCCACCTCGCCTTCGCACACGGCACCCGGTCGGTGACCCTCTTCGGCCCGGTCGCCCCCTCGCTCTGGGGCCCGCCTCCGGAGCGCCGTCACACCGCCCTCTGGCACCCCGGCCCGCCCGGCGACCCGCACGCGGCCACCCCGGACCCGCAGCTCCTGCGCATCTGCCCCGACGAGGTGACGGGCAGCGCCCTGGCCGCCCTGCACCGGGGCGAGGCGGCGAAGGAGGCGGCCGGGCATGGCTGAGCACGCCCGCGAACCGTCCATGCGGGACGGCCGCACCACCGTCGCGATCATCACGCGCAACCGCCGCGAGAGCCTCGTCAGAACCCTGGACAGGCTCGCGGCCCTGCCGGAGAAGCCGCCCGTCCTCGTCGTGGACAACGGGTCGACGGACGGCACCGACGAGGCGGTACGGCGCCATCCCGTCGGTGCACGGCTGCTCTCACCCGGCCGCAACACCGGCGCCCTGGGCCGCAACCTCGCGGCGCGCCGGGCCACCACGCCCTATGTGGCCTTCAGCGACGACGACTCCTGGTGGGAGCCCGGAGCCCTCAAGACCGCGGAAGCCCTCTTCGACTCCTACCCGAAGCTCGGCCTGCTGGCCTCCCGGACGCTGGTGCACCCGACGGGCGAGCCGGACCCGCTCAACCGGGTGCTCGCCGCCTCGCCCCTGCCCGCCCGCGCGGACCTGCCCGGAACGCCCGTGCTGGGATTCCTCGGCTGCGCGGCCGTGGTCCGCCGCTCCGCCTTCCTCGACGCGGGCGGCTACCACGGCCTCCTCTTCTTCGGCGCCGAGGAGACCCTGCTCGCCTACGACCTCACGGCCGCGGGCTGGGGCGTCGTCTACGAACCGTCCCTGACCGCCCACCACGGCCCCGACCCGGGGGAGAGGCCCGGCCGCACGGTAGCCGTCCTCCGCAACTCCCTTCTCACGGCCTGGCTGCGGCGGCCGGTCCGGGTCGCCCTGCGCGAGACCACCCGGCTGACCGGTGCCTGGGCACGCGGCCGGCCGGGCGCCGGGCGCGCCCTGGGCGAGGCCCTGGTGCGGCTGCCCGCGGCCCTGCGCCGGCGCAGGAGGCTTCCACCGTGGGTGGAGGACCTGATCAGGCTCCTGGAGAGTGCCCCGCCGAACGGAGACGACCGATGAGCCCCGGCGCCCCGCCCGCACCGGACCCGCGCGTCACGGTGGTGATCATCACGCGCGACCGCCGCTCCGAGCTGCTGCGCACCCTGCGCCTGCTGAGCCGGCTCCCGGAGCAGCCGGCCGTCGTCGTCACGGACAACGGCTCGCAGGACGGCACGGCCGAGGCCGTCGCGCGCGACTTCCCGGACATACGGCTGCTCACCCCGGGCCGCAACCTGGGCGCAGTCGGCCGGAACCTCGCCGTCCGCCAGGTCCGTACGCCGTACGTGGCCTTCTGCGACGACGACACCTGGTGGGACCCGGGCGCCCTGCGCGTCGCCGCCGACCGGCTCGACGCCCACGAGCGCCTGGCCGCCGTCACCGCCCGGATCGTCGTCGAGCCCGCGGGGGAGGACGACCCCGTGGTGGCGGAACTCCGCGACTCGCCGCTCACCGGCCCGCCCTGGCTGCCCGGACCCGCGATCGGCTCGTTCCTGGCGGCGGCCACGGTGATGCGCACCGAGGCGTTCCGCGAGGCGGGCGGCTTCCACCCCGGGCTCTGGCTCGGCGGTGAGGAGGAGCTGATGGCGACCGACCTGATGCGCGCCGGGTGGTGGCTGGCGTACGTCCCCGAGATGGTCATCCACCACGCCGCGTCCACCGTCCGCGACAGTACCGCCCGGCGCGTGCTCGGCCTGCGCAACACCCTCTGGTTCACCTGGCTGCGACGCCCCGCGCGCTCGGCGCTCCGGCGCACCCTCTACCTGCTCGCCACGGTCCCCAGGGACCGGGCGTCGCTCCGGGCCTTCGCCCACGCCGGGCGGGGGCTGCCCTGGGTGCTGCGCCAGCGCCGGCCGGTACCGCCGGACATCGAGAGGCGGCTGGCGGCCCTGGAGCGGGCGCAGCGGCAGGGTACCGCGCGGCGCTACGTCGGCTGACCGGTCTCCTGGAGGGCCTGCCTGCGCACCTCTTCGCAGCACTGGGCGATGAGCCGGGAGACGTGCATCTGCGAGATGCCGAGCGCCTCGGCGATCCGTTCCTGCGTCATGTCGCGGAAGAACCGGAGGTAGAGAATGGTGCGCTCGCGTTCCGGCAGGCTGCGCAGCCCCGGCTTGACGGCCTCGCGGTCCACGGCGACGTCCAGCGCGTGGTCGCAGAGCCCCAGGGTGTCGGCGAGGCAGGACCCGTCTCCGGCGGCCCTCGGCGTCTCGGCGTCGAGCGACAGCGTGCGGTAGCTGTCCAGGGCCTCCAGACCGTCCCGGACGTCCTCCGCGCACAGCCCCGTCCGGGCCGCGATCTCCGCTTCGGTCGGCAGCCGCCCGCCCAGCGTCTGGGAGAGGTCGCGGCGGGCCAGCCGCACCTGGTTGCGCAGGTCCTGGACCCGGCGCGGCACATGGACGTCCCAGGTGTGGTCGCGGAAGTGCCGCTTGAGCTCGCCGACCACGGTGGGTATCGCGTACGTCTCGAAGGCCTTGCCGCGTGCCGGGTCGTAGCGGTCCACCGCCTTGACGAGTCCGATGGCCGCCACCTGGCGCAGATCGTCCAGCGGCTCCCCGCGGTCACGGAAGCGCGAGGCCAGCCGGTTGGCCATGGGGAGCCAGGCGCAGACGGTCGCGCGGCGCAGTTCGTTCTTCTCCGGGCCGTCGGGCAGAGCCCGGAGCCGGCGGAAGGCGGCCGCCCTCAAAGGCGCGTCCTGGCGTCGTGCGGGCGCTGTCTGTCGGGCACCGGCCATCGTGTTCACTCCCTCGGCGTCGCCTGTCCGGACCACCGCGGGAGCACCTGCGGACAGGCGGCACCCGGATCAGAGCTCCCACGGGCGCGCCTCTTGTCCGAAGCACGCCTGGCCATTTCCCGTACAAAGCCGCCTCAAACATGCACGCGCCGAGCACCGGCCCCCGGGCCTCCTGCTCAGGCGGCCGGCGTCAGGGCGGGCACGGGCACCGCGGCCGGCACCGGCTCCTGGTGGACGGCCTCAGGCAGCCCCGCCGCCTTCCGGCCCGTCGCACGCCCCCGCAGTCCGCCGGCCGCGATGACCCCGGCGATCAGCAGCCCGCCGGCGACCAGCGCGCCCCGGGCCCCCGCGAACTCGACCAGCAGTCCGAGCAGGGGCGGGCCCACCAGCTGCCAGCCGGTGCTCGCGCTGCGCCAGACGCCGAGCACGCGCCCCCGCATCTCGGGCTCGGGCTCGGTCTGCAGAACGGTCGACCCGGCCGTGTCCGACACGGACTCCACCACGGCCATGGGGATGACCAGGGCGATGAGCACCATGAGCCCCGGGGCGAGCCCCGCCGCGACCTGGAGGAGCCCGCCACAGGCGGCGAGGACGCCCACCAGCCGTACGGTCGGGTTGCGCAGCCGCCCGGCGACGACGGCGCCCAGGATGCCGCCGACGGCCAGCACGGTGGAGACCGTGCCGAAGTCACTCTCGTCGGCGCCGATCGGGCCGATGACCAGCACGGCGAGCGTCAGCTGGTAGTTCCGGCCGAAGACCGAGCTCACCGCGGTGATCCCGGCCAGGGCGACCAGGCCCGGCTTCCCCAGGAAGTAGGCGACCCCGGCGCGTGCGTCGCCGCGCCCGGCCGCCCGCTTCCCGGGCCGGGGCGCGGGCGCCCGCTTCGTGAGGGACGGCCGCGCGGCCGGCGCCGGGCCCCCGGCCGGCCGCAGGAAGGGGATCACGGCGGTGACGCAGAGGAAGGAGATCCCGTTGACCACGTAGGCGGACCCGGTGCCGAGCGTCCCGACGGCCACGGCGGCCAGTGCGGTCCCGGCCAGTCGCCCGGCGCTGTGCACCATCGAGCCGAGGGCGATGGCCGAGGGTACATCCGTCCGGGGCACGAGGTCGTTGCCGAGGAGCGAGGTCGCGGGCCCGTCGATGGTGTTCACGATGCCGGTGATCGCCGCGAGGACGAGCAGCACGGGAACGTTCAGCAGCCCGGCCCCGATCAGGGCGGCCGTCGAGAAGGCGATCACGGCGAGCACCGCCTGACTGACCGCGGCGGTGACCTTGAGCGGCCAGCGGTCCACCACGGCCCCGCCGAAGACGCCGAGCAGCAGCCCCGGCCCGGCCTGCACGGCCAGCGAGAGCCCCGTCGCCGCGGCCGAGCCGGTGATCTGGAGCACCAGCAGGTTCTGCACGGTGAGCTGCATCCACGCCCCGGTGTTGGACACCAGGTTGGCGGCGGACCACCAGCGCATGCTGGGAACGGAGAGGCAGCGCCAGGGGCTGCTGTCGCGGCGGCGCGATGTCCGGGCGGAGTCGGTCACGGAGGCGGCAGGAGGCACGGGAGAGCACATTTCCAACGACGGCAGGGATGAGCAGCACGTGTCGGATCACGGAACGGTGTCTCGTTAATGCCTCGGCTGCGGAAGGCGGACGGACTGCTGCCCGTCGGCACATCTCATCTTCACAAACAACGCGCCCAGGTATCCTCCGGAGTCGCGGCCGGACCCCTCCCCGGGCGCACAAGAACGACCAAAGCCCGCCCGTGGAGGACGAGTTCAGGAGCTGGTGTGCTTGCTCACACGGAGCCCGGTCAGCGGTCGGAGACGGTGAACAGCGCACCCTCCGGATCGCAGATCACGTACGCGGTCTCCGGCAGCCCGACCACGGGCGTCGCCTCGCCGCCCGCGGCCACGGCGGCCTCCGCCGTCCGCGGGCTGTCCGGCACGAGGAAGTCGGTGATCCAGCGGGCCCGGACCCGGGGATCCGGATGGTTCTCCACCCCGCCGCCACGCATCGTCACCACGGTGTGCCCGCCCGCCCGCACCAGGACGCGGGCCTCCGCGTAGTCGACCGTGCACCGGCTGTGCGGCTTGGTCCAGCCGAAGACCTCCGCGTAGAAGATGGCCGCCTCGAAGGCGTGGCGCGACCGGAGGTCCACGCGCGCCGGTGCGCGCGGCCCGTCCGACCAGACGGGCGCCGGGCCCTCCCAGAATCCGAAGACGGCGCCCTCCCGGTCGGCCGCGATCGCCGCGCGTCCCTCGCCCAGCGGCAGCGGACCCACGGCGAGCGTGGCACCGCGCTCCCTGATCCGGTCGGCCGTCGCGTTCGCGTCCGGCACCGCGAAGTACGGGATCCAGGCCGGGGGAGGGCCGTCCGTGCCCGGGCACCAGCCGATGCCGGCGACCGCCCTGCCATGGGCGCGCGCGAGCACGAAGTCGTCACCGAGGGTGCTGTCGTGGAACTCCCAGCTCATGACCTGTTCGTAGAAGGACTGTGCGACCCGCAGCTCGCGCGTCGTCAGGCTCACCCAGCAGGGCGCGCCCGCCACGGGCGTCTTCCAGTCGAGGCTAGGCATGCGGCGCTCCTTCGCCGGGGGTCCCTCTTGCACGATGCGCTCCCGCCGGGGGCGGCGCACCCGCGCGTGCCGGTGCCCGCGCCCGATTCCGCACCGGGGAGCCGGTCAGCTCGTCAGGACCTGGGGCGATACGACCTTGATCATCGCGTTGGCCCAGCGCTGCTGACGCAGCGTCTGCGGGTGGCAGCGCTCGGTCAGGTCGAGGAGCTCCTGGTCACGGGCGGCCTGGGCGGTCTGGGCCAGCAGTTCCCAGTCCACGGAGACGGCCGCCGCCTTCAGGTACGTGTCGCGCAGATCACGCAGGAGCAGCAGGCCCGTCTCGGGGCGGCGTCCGACGAGTTCGCCACCCTTCTCCCGCAGCCAGGCCGCGGCCGGCGACTCCTCCTTCGGCTCGGGATCCAGGTCGATGCCGTGATCGGCGGCCGCGTCCGCGAGCTCCCGCACATGCTGCCGGGACCAGGCGGCCAGGTCGCGGGCGACGTGATGCACCTCGTGGTCGGTCGCATGGGTGCTGGAGAGCCGCATCAGCCGCACGGCCAGGGCGTTCTCCCCGTGGTGCACCTCTTTCAGGACCATGTCCAGCTTCATCGGCTCTCCTCCTGGTACGCGTGAAGCTCCTCGTCCGCATCGCCCGCGCCGCCGCCCGTGGTCGGGGGCACGGCCGCGCCCCCGACGGGCGCCGAGGCGGTGGTGGTGGGCGCCGGGGCGGGGGAGCCGGTGGCCCCGAGGCGGCGCAGCCGGGCGGCGGCCGTCTTGAACAGCGGCTGCTTGGAGACCGGGTCCCACTCGGTGGGCGTCAGCTCGTTGCCGGCGCGCCCGCCGCCCTGGGGCTCGAACCCGCCCTCGGTGTCCCAGTAGCCGTAGTGGAACGGCAGGAACAGCACGTCGTCCCGGATGCCGCTGACGCGTGCCGCGGCCCTGACCGTGCCGCGCGGGGTGGTGACCTCCACGAGATCGCCCTCCTCGATGCCGTACGCGGCCGCGTCCCCGGCGGAGATCTCCACCCAGACCTCAGGGGCGGCGGCCTGGAGCTGCGGGGTCCGCGCCGTCTTGGTCCGGGTGTGGAACTGGTAGAGCGTCCGGCCGGTGATCAGCGAGAACGGGTACTCCTCGCCGGGCGGTTCGTGCGGCGGAAGGTACTCGGCGGCCTTGATGACCGCCTTCGCCGACGGGTTCATCGCCCGGTACTCGGTCTCCTCCAGCGGCGCCCCGGTGACCAGGTCGCGCCCGTAGCTCTCGCAGTAGTCCGGGTCGCTCCAGAACCGGCCGTTCTCGTACAGCCGCTCCGTGCCGTAGGGATGCTGCTCGTTGCACGGCCACTGGATGCCGCTCCCGCCGCGCAGCTTGGCGTACGTGAGGCCCGTGTAGTCGCATGGGCGGCCCCGGCTGCACTCCTTCCACGCCTCGAACGCGGCCTCCGGGTCGTTCCACGGGACCAGCGGGCCGCCGTCCCTGTCCTCCAGGCCGAGCCGGCGCGCGAAGTCGCAGAAGATCTCCAGGTCGGACCTGGCCTGGCCGGGCGGCTCGACCGCCTTCTCCGACAGGTGCACCGTGCGGTCCACATTGGTGAAGGTGCCCGTCTTCTCGCCCCAGACCGCCGCGGGCAGGACCACGTCGGCGAGCTGCGCCGTCTCGGTCAGGAAGGCGTCCTGGACGACCAGGAACAGCCGCTCCTGCGCCAGCACCGACCGGATGCGCCGCAGCTCGGGCAGCGACACCGCGGGGTTGGTGCCGCTGACCCACAGCATCCGGATGGAGCCCTCCTCCACGTACCGGAACATCTGCATCGCGTGCGTGGGCGGGCCGTAGTGCGGCACGTGGAGCGGGTCCAGGTTCCACAGGCGGGTCAGCTCCGCCATGTGCGCGTCGTTCTCCCAGTTGCGGAACCCCGGCATGTCGCCGTTGGCGCCGCACTCCCGGGTGTTCTGCGCGGTCGGCTGGCCGTTCATCTGGAGGAGCCCGCAGCCGGGCCTGCCGAGCATGCCCCGAACCAGGTGCAGGTTGTTGACCTGCACCGCCGCCGCGGTCGCCTGGTGGGACTGGTAGAAGCCCTGCAGCACCGTCGACATCAGCCGCTCGGCCGTCCCGAGGACGCGGGCGGCCTCCCGGATCTGCTCGGCGGGGACACCGCAGATGCCGGCCACGTGCTCCGGCGTGTACGCGTCGAGTCGCTTCTTCAGCTCGTCGAAACCGACGACGTTGCGGTCGAGGTACTCCTGGTCGGTCCAGCCGTTCTCCACGATCTCCCGCAGCAGACCGTTCATCAGGGCCACGTTCGTCCCGGGGCGCGGCGCCAGATGTACGGTCGCCGCCTTCGCCACCGGGGTGGGGCGGGGGTCGACGCAGACGACGGACGGCGGGTTCGGCCCGGCCAGCCGGTCCAGTACCCGCGTCCAGAGCACGGTCTGCGTCTCCGCCATGTTGTGGCCGAACAGCGCGATCGTGTCCGCGTGGTCGATGTCGGTGTAGGAGCCCGGCTGCCCGTCACTGCCGAACGACTCCTTCAGGGCCTCGGCCGCCGTCGACGTGCACAGCCGGGTGTTGCCGTCCAGGTGGTTGGTGCCGATCCCGCCCCGGGCGATCAGCGTGAGCGTGTAGTACTCCTCCGCGAAGAGCTGGCCCGAGGTGTAGAAACCCACCGCCGAGGGCCCCTGCTCCCCCAGCAGTTCATTCGTGCGGCGCACCACCCTGTCCATCGCGGTGTCCCAGTCGCTCTCCACCAGCCGCCCGTCCCCGTCGCGCACCAGCGGCCGGGTCAGCCGGTCGGGCGAGCCGTTGGCCTGCCAGCCGAACAGGTCCTTCGGGCCGAGGCGCCCGTGGTTGACCCGGTCCTGGGCGCGGCCGCGCACTCCGACGATCCGGCCGTCCTTCACGGCGATGTCGAGCCCGTCCCCGTTGGAGTGCAGGATCGCCGCCGACTGCACCCACCGCTCGACCTGGTCCGGTGTGACGCCCTCGGCGAGCCGGGTGTCCACCCGTACGGGCCAGGGCTCGCCGGGACCGTAGGGGGTGCGGGTGCCCCAGGGCTGTGCGATGCGGTCGGTGCGTGTCATCGGTACTCCTCAGGTCCGGCCGGTGCGGACGCGCCGGCGGGGACCGCCGTGCCGTCCTCGCCGGGTGTCAGGTCGTCGAGCAGGGCCTGGCAGCCGGCCACCAGGCTGCCGAGCGAGGCGCCGGCGTCGGGGCCGGGCGCGTCCAGGTGGCACTTGGCGTCGGCCAGGGCGCGCCGGGCCTCGGCCAGGTGGCCGGCGCGCTCCTCCAGGCACGCGTCGTCCGGGCCCTGCTCCATGATCGTCCGGTCGGCCGCACACACCTCCGAAGCGGCGGCCAGGACGACGCTCAGGTCCTTCAGGGACGGGCCCGGCGGCCGGGGCAGCGCCCGCCGCTCGGACGCGGTCTCCCAGAGCGTCAGCGTGATGGTGAGCAGCCGGTTCCCCACCTGCGCCCAGACCACGTCCCACCGCTCGGAGGGGGAGGGGGCGCTGCGGCGCATCCGGTGCCCCGGATTGAAGCGGAAGCTCTCCGTCGCCCACCCGCGCGCCGCGCGCAGCTCCGACAGCGCGCCCGGCAGCTCGCCGGCGGCCCGGTGCCACCCCTCCGCGCGTTCCTCGTCGTACTCCTCGACGAGGCCCTCGCTCAGGTCGTGCAGCAGCCGGGAGCAGTCGCGGGGCAGCGCGTACGCGAGGTTCCTGACGTGCAGCGAGTGCACCGGGGGGAGGACGATCGCGTTCACCGCGATCCCGACGGCCGCCCCCACCACCGTCTCCAGCAGGCGGTGTCCGACGGCGGGCAGCGAGTAGGTCCCGTAGGCCAGGACGAACAGGGCGGTCGTGGGAGCGTACAGGCCCTGTTCGCCGACCGGCAGCCAGTTGCCGAGGAGCACGGTGAGCGGCAGGGCGATGAGCATGGCGGCCATGGTGTTTCCCGTGATGGCCGCCGCGCCCGCGGCGAGCAGGGTGCCGGAGGACATCATCGCGAGCAGCTCGACCGCCGAGCGCACGGACCGGTAGACGGTCCCCTGTACGAGGGCCACCGCCGCCCACGGGGCCATCAGCGCCATCGGCGCCGCCAGCCACCACCCCGTCAACGCCCACGCGAGGGCCGCCGCGGCAGCCGCCTTCAGGGACTGGACCAGCTGGTAGCGGTCGGGGAAACGCAGGTCGCAGGCCACCTCCCCAAGCCGTTCCCATGCGGCCGCCGTCTTCTCGGTCCGATGCACGGACACCCCTCCCTGTACGCCGATAGCCGGGCCCGGCTCTGCCTGTCGCGTCCGGGCCCGGCCCGCCGTTCAGCCCTCCCGGCCCTGGTCCTCTTCCTCGTCCGTGGTGTGCACGGCGGCCTCCTCGGCCGAGGCCGCGCCGCCGTCGATGCCCACGTCGTCGGCGTAGACGTCGGTGCGCCGCCCGGGCACCTCGTCCGCCGCGCTCAGCCGGCCGGAGCGCGTCTCGTCCTCCGGCTCCAGCGGCTCGCCGTCGCCGCCGTCCAGGTCGCCGATGCCGTCGCCGTCCGGCGGTTCGACGTCGTCGACCTCCTGTGCCAGGCGCTGGTCGAGCGACTCGCCCTGGCGTTCCTCCTCGCCCGTCGTTCCGTACTTGTCGACGCCGAGGGGACGCTCGGGCGGGGAGTAGCCCTCTTCCATCTGGTCGTCGAGGCCACGCTCGCCGAGCGTGTTCTCCAGGTCGAGGTCGTCGTTCGGCGGGTCCTGGCCGTCGTCCTGCGGCTGGTAGACGTCGTCGCCACGTGCCTCTGTCGGCATGATTCGTCCTTCCGTCGGAGGCGTCATGGGTGGGGGGCGGCGCCGAGTCCACCCGGCGACCGCCCTTCCCATCCTGCGAGTGCCCATCGGGGCACGGCGGAAACGCCCCATTTGTCACTCTAGGTGTGCGGTCGGTCCACGTCTTCCTGGGCCTCTTCGTTCGGGGTCAGCGCATCGCCGGCCTCGCGGTCCTTGTGGTGCCGCTTCGCCGGACCGGCGGTGTCCGCCACGTCGGTCGCGGCCTCCTCCGCCTCCTCGATGACCTCGTCGGCGGCGGTCCGGGGCGGCTTCTCGTGCTCACGGTCCTGGTGGTTCATACGTCTCCTCGGATGGCGGTGAAGGGGCTGGCGTCGGTGCGGACGCCGCCGGCCGACCCCTGGTCTCCTCCCGCGCGTGCCCTGGACCGGGCCGGGTACGCACTCCGGCCCGGCGCGATGTCAGAGAGCCGGGGTGAAGCGGTCCCAGGCGCGGTGACCTGCGAGAAGCTCGGTGACGCCGTCCAGCACCGTGGACGCGGCCCCGCCGGCCACCACCCCGGGCGCGTCGGCGGCCAGACCGGCCTTCTCCAGCACCGTCGCCCCGTCGCCGCAGGCACCGATCGCCTTGCCGTGCCGGAACGCCTCGGTCACCAGCAGCAGGACGCGCGGGTCGACACCGGTGGCCGTGGCCGCGTCGTCGGTCTTCGCGTCGCGGGCGCCGTACGCGTCGGGGGCCGGCGCGGGCGCGCCCGCGACCACGATCGCGTCGAACTCGATCGACCGGGCGGTCGTGAAGGTGCGCTGCACGGTGACCGGGTCGCTCTCGGGGCCCAGCTTGCCGCCCGAGGGCGCGATGACCAGCGGGACCATCCCGGCGTCGAGGACCGCGCCGCGTGCTTCCCGTACGGCGTCCAGGCCGCTCTCCCCGCCGGTGATGATGCCGACGATCCGCCCGTCGACCGGCCAGGTGTGCCCCAGCTGGGACAGCGCGGGGCTCGGCTCGGGCGAGGCCAGGGGCACGGTCGCCTCCGGCGCCGGCAGGCCCAGGCCCTCGGCGACGTGCGCGCACAGCTGCGGGTCGATGTTGGCGAGCGCCTTGAGCCCCCGCTCCTTGACCGCCTGCTCCCAGCACTTGCCGAGTTCGAAGGTGTACGCGGCGGTGATGTGCTCGCGCTCCGTGGGCGTCATGCTGAGCCAGAACAGCCGGGCCTGGCTGAAGTGGTCGTCGAACGACGCCGCCGCGTCGCGTACCTTGCGGGCCGCCGGGACCTCGACGGGCACCTCGATGTACGCCCCGGTGTCCGCGCCGGCGACGAACGGGCAGCCGCCGTCCAGCGAGTTCGGCCGGTAGGGCGCCACGCCCCGGTGCACCGCCGTCTGGTGCATCCCGTCGCGCAGCATGTCGTTGACCGGCGCGTGCGTACGGTTGATCGGCAGCTGCGGGAAGTTGGGGCCGCCGAGCCGGGTGATCTGCGTGTCCACGTACGAGAAGAGCCGCCCCTGCATCAGCGGGTCGTTGGTGACGTCGACACCGGGCACCAGGTGGCCGACGTGGAAGGCGACCTGCTCCGTCTCGGCGAAGTAGTTCGACGGGTTGGCGTTCAGCGTCATCAGCCCGATCGGCTGGACCGGCGCCAGCTCCTCCGGCACGATCTTCGTCGGGTCCAGCAGGTCGATGCCCTCGAACATCTGGTCCTCGGTGTCCGGGAACGTCTGCACCCCCAGCTCCCACTGGGGGAAGGCGCCCGCCTCGATCGCGTCCGCCAGGTCACGGCGGTGGAAGTCCGGGTCCATGCCCGAGGTGATCTGGGCCTCCTCCCACACCTGCGAGTGCACGCCCAGCTTCGGTTTCCAGTGGAACTTCACCAGCGTGGTCTCGCCCTCGGCGTTGACCAGCCGGAACGTGTGGACGCCGAAGCCCTCCATCATCCGGTACGAACGCGGGATGCCCCGGTCCGACATGTTCCACAAAGTGTGGTGGGTCGCCTCGGTGTGCAGGGTGACGAAGTCCCAGAACGTGTCGTGGGCGCTCTGCGCCTGAGGGATCTCCCTGTCGGGGTGAGGCTTGCCCGCGTGGATGATGTCGGGGAACTTGATCGCGTCCTGGATGAAGAACACCGGCATGTTGTTGCCGACCAGGTCGAAGACGCCCTCGTCGGTGTAGAACTTCGTCGCGAAGCCCCGGGTGTCGCGCACCGTGTCGGCGGAACCGCGCGAACCGAGCACGGTGGAGAAGCGTACGAAGACCGGCGTCTCGGCGCCCTCGGCGAGGAACGCCGCCTTCGTGACGCCCGCCGCCGCGCCGTACGCCCGGAAGACACCGTGCGCGGCGGCACCGCGGGCGTGCACCACCCGCTCCGGGATGCGCTCGTGGTCGAAGTGGGTGATCTTCTCCCGCAGGTGGTGGTCCTGGAGCAGCACCGGACCCCGGGGACCCGCCTTCAGCGAGTGGTCGGTGTCGTACAGCCGCGCGCCCTGCGCGGTCGTCAGGTAGGCGCCGCCCTGGGCCACCTTGTCCTGCGGGGTGCCGGTCGGCTGCCCGGTCGGGCTGCCGGTCTCGGGACCGCGCTGGTCGTGCTTGGGCGGCAGCGGGCCGCGCGGCTTCGTGGGCTCGTCGACCTTGGCGGGCTCGGGGCCGGGGGCGCCGGGGATCTCGTTGCCCGTGCTGACGGCGTCCTGGACCTTTCCGGCGATCTTCTCCGCGGCGGCTGACACCGGGTTCTTCTTCTCGCTCACTGAAATCCAATCTCGCGGGGGGGAAGGGCAGTGCCGTGCGCGGGGGATCGGCACGCGCGCGGGACGGCATCGCCTGACCACGCGTACCCCGCGTTCCCCGGCCGGACACGTGGGTTGCGCCATCCGCTCCCACCTCCCGTTCCAACGGGCGACACGCCGCCGTCCGGCCGCCGTTCCGCCGTCTGCCGGGGGACGCGCCGGGTATACGGGCTGCGTGAAAGCTCCCCGTATCACCCCCGAGAGCCCGGACGCCCCGACGAGCCTCAAGAAGGCGCTGACGACGCCGCTGCTCTACTTCTTCATCCTCGGAGACGTCCTCGGCGCCGGTGTCTACGTCCTCGTCGGAGAGGTCGCGGCCGATGCGGGCGGCGCCGTATGGGTGCCTCTCCTGGTCGCTCTGTGCCTGGCCCTGCTGACCGCCGCCTCCTACGCCGAACTGGCCACCAAATATCCGCGCGCGGGCGGCGCGTCCCACTACGCGACCCTGGCCTACGGGCCCTTCATGGGGTTCGTGGCCGGCTTCTGCATGCTCGCGGCCGGGGTGGTGTCGGTGGCGGCGCTCGCCCGGGGCTTCGCCGGCGACTACCTCTCCGAGTTCGTCACGCTCCCGCTGGTCCTGGTCACCGTCGTCTTCCTGGCGGCACTTGCCCTCCTCAACGCGCGGGGCATCAGCGAATCGACCCGGGCCAACGCCGTCGCCACCGTCATCGAGGTGAGCGGGCTGCTGCTGGTGATCGGGCTCGGCGCCTGGATCGTGCTGCGCGGTGACGGCGACCTGGGCCGGCTCACGGATCTCGGCACCGAGAGCGAGGGCCCCGTCCTGGCCGTGCTGAGCGGGGCGGTCCTCGCGTACTACTCGTTCGTCGGCTTCGAGACCTCCGTCAACGTCGCCGAGGAGACGCGCGACCCCCGCCGCTCCTACCCCAGGGCCCTCTTCGGCGCCCTGCTCACCGCGGGTGCCGTCTACGCCCTGGTCGGTGCCGCAGCCGCGGCCGCCGTACCGACGAAGAAGCTCGCCGAGTCCAGCGGACCGCTGCTCGAAGTCGTCCGTACGGCCGGTGCCGTGCCCGCCTGGCTGTTCAGCGCGATCGCGCTGGTCGCCGTCGCGAACGGGGCGCTGCTGACCGGCATCATGTCCTCGCGGCTGGCCTACGGCATGGCCCGTGACGGGCTGCTGCCGCGCTTCCTGACGGCGGTGCTGCCGGGCCGGCGCACCCCGTGGGCGGCGATCGCCGCGACCGCCGCCCTCTCGCTGCTGCTCGCCCTGACCGGTGACGTCTCCACGCTCGCCTCCACCCTGGTCCTGCTGCTTCTCGTCGTCTTCTTCCTGGTCAACACGGCGCTGCTCGTCCTGCGCCGCGACCCGGGGCGCCCGGACCACTTCAGGGCGCCGACCCTCGTACCCGTCCTGGGCGCCGCCTCCTGTATCGGGCTCGCCACGCAGATCGAGGGCGAGGTCTGGCTGCGGGGCCTCGTGGTGCTAGCGGTGGGCGTGGTCCTGGGCGCGGTGGCCGCACTGCGACTGCGCCGGACCCCCTGAACGTCGCCCCCAGTACGCTTGCGCACACGTGAACGACGAGGGGGAGCGGTGCACGAGGGACCTGCTGACGATCCGGCGCTTCCGTCCGTGGCCGGGCGGCCCTGGTGGGCGGCGAACGAACTGCTCGCGTTCCTCCTCGAAATGGTGGCGCTGATCTGCCTCTTCCGGTGGGGGTTCTCCCTGGCGGACAACCTGGCGGTCCGACTCCTGCTCGGCTGCGCGGTCCTCGCCGCGGCCGTCGTGCTGTGGGCACTGTTCGCCGCACCGCGCGCCCGGTTGCGCCCGCCGCTCGCCGGCGTGCTGGCGGTGAAGGCCCTGGTGCTCGGCGGCGGCGCCTTCGCGCTGTACGGGGTCGGGCACCCCGCCGGCGGTGCGGTGATGGGGGCCGTGGTCGTGGTGAACACGGCCCTGGCGGAGACCTTCCGCCGCCGGCCCGCCCCTGCCGCCTGACGCTCCACCGCGCGCGCCGCCCCTCGGAGTCGGTAGCGTGGACATAACGACGACCGGACGCCCCAGGGGCCGAGGACCACGGAAGCACCACCCGGCACGATCGGCCCGGCCCCTGCCCGCCGCCCGGGAAGGGACGCCGCTCATGTGCAGATGGCTGGCCTACTCCGGCACGAGTGTCGTGCTCAGCGATCTCCTCTACAAGCCGGAGCACTCGCTCATCGACCAGAGCCTGCACTCCCACATGGGGGTCGAGACGACCAACGGGGACGGCTTCGGGGTCGGCTGGTACGGGCAGGAGACCGACACGCCCGCGATCATCCGCGACACCGGACCCGCCTGGAACAACCGCAACCTCAGGGAGATCGCGAGCCACATCAGATCACCGCTGTTCTTCGCCCATGTGCGGGCGTCCACCGGGACGGCCATCCAGCAGACCAACTGCCACCCGTTCCGGCACGGCCGCTGGATGTGGATGCACAACGGGGCCATCGCGGACTTCCACCGGCTGCGGCGCGATCTCTCGCTGGCGCTCGACCCGGCACTGTTCTCGGCCCTGGAGGGCTCGACGGACTCCGAGGTGATGTTCTACCTCGCGCTGACCTTCGGGCTCGACCAGGACGTGCCGGGCGCCGTGGCGCGGATGGCCGGTCTGATCGAACGCGTGGGGCGCGACGAGGGCGTGGAGTACCCGCTCCAGATGACCGTGGCGGTGTCCGACGGCGAGCGGCTGTGGTCGTTCCGCTACTCGAGCCTCGGCAAGTCCCGCTCGCTGTTCTACAGCAGCAAGGCCGAGACCGTACGGGCGCTCCACCCGGACCTGGACTTCCTGCGGGGAGTGTCCGACAGCACCCGCCTGGTGGTGTCGGAACCGCTCGGCGGGCTGCCCGGCGTGTGGAAGGAGGTCCCGGAGAGCAGCTACGGGGTCGTGCAGCCGGGCGAGGACGAATTCCGGCCCTTCGCGCCGGAGCCCGTGTGAGAGACCGCGTGAGGGCTGCCCGGCCGGTCCGCCGGGCAGCCCTCGTGGTCCGCCTTCTCAGCCGGCGAGCGCGGCGTCGACCTCCTTGAGGAACGGGTCCAGGTCGCCCGGGTCGCGCGAGGTGATGAGCTTCCACCCACCCGACTCGTCCGTGACGACCGGCTCGTCCACCCAGTCACCGCCCGCGTTGCGGATGTCCGTCTGCAACGAGGCGTACGAGGTGAGCCGCTTGCCGGACACCTTGCCGGTCTCCACCAGCATCCACGGGCCGTGGCAGATCGCCGCGACGGGGCGCCCGGACGAGGTGAAGGAACGCACGATGTCGCAGGCCGGGCCCTGGAGCCGGAGCGTGTCGGCGTTCAGCGTGCCGCCCGGCACGAGCAGCAGGTCGTAGCCGGCCGGATCGACGTCCTCCAGCGTGAGGTCGGGGCGCACGGTCTTGCCGGGATCCTTGTCGCCGACGAGCGTCTGGATGTCGTCCTTCTTCAGCGCGGCGACATCGACCCGGACACCGCGGTCACGCAGATGGCCGAGCGGCACGACGAGTTCGTCCTGCTCCACGCCGTAGTTGGTGACGATCGCCAGCACCTTGCGCTTGCTGCCGTTGTCGCTCATCTTCAGTCGTCCTTCCGTCCTGCGGGGAACACGCCCGGTGTCGTTGCCTCCGGCGCGCAGCCTCTGGGTTCCCCCCATGGAGGCGGTCATTCCTCTTGCCCGCCCGCCTCCGGCAGCCTGCGGCCGTGCCGTGGCGCCCGCAACCGCACGCCCGCCGTCCGGCCGCCGGTGTAGCGGCGCGGGCGGCGTGCCCACATGGTGGGAGGGGCGAGGCGGGATTGACGTGCCGGACGGGGGGTACCGGACCGGAACGCCCAGGCAGACGTACGAGGAGTGACACCATGGCCGGTCAGACGGGCGGACCCGCGCTTCCCCGGGCCCGCGGCGAGATCTCGCAGGCGGTCATCGACCACCTGCGGGGGAGCGGCCCCCTGCCGGACCCCGCCCCGGCCGACACGGCGGAGCCCTACGGGGACGACCTCCAGCTCGCCCTGTACCTCTGCTACGAGCTCCACTACCGGGGCTACGAGGGCGTGGACCCGGCCCTGGAGTGGGACCCGGGCCTGCTGTCGGTCAGGGCCGCCCTGGAACGCCGCTTCGAGTCGACCCTGCGCCGGGACGTACCGCCCGGGGCCGCTCTCGACGACACCCTGGACGAGCTGCTCGTCGAGCCGGTCGAGGGCACGGGCGTCTCGCACTTCCTCCAGGAGCACGCCACCCGGGACCGGCTGCGGGCCTACGCCGCACAGCGCTCCCTCTACCACCTGAAGGAGGCCGACCCGCACGCCTGGGTGCTGCCCCGGCTCAGCGGACGCGCCAAGGCGGGCATGGCCGCGATCGAGTACGACGAGTTCGGCGCCGGCCGGGCCGAACGCGTCCACGCCCGCCTCTTCGCCGACCTCATGGCGGACCTGGGCCTGGAGACGGCGTACGGCCACTACCTGGACGACGGCCACGCCGAAATGCTCGCCCTCGTCAACCTCATGTCCCTGTTCGGGCTGCACCGGCGGCTGCGCGGTGCCCTGGTCGGGCACTTCGCCGCCGTGGAGATCACCTCGTCGCCCGCGTCGCGCCGGCTGGCCCTCGCGATGAAGCGCGCCGGGGCCGGGCCCGCCGCGGAGTTCTTCTACACCGAACACGTCGAGGCGGACGCGGTCCACGAACAGGTCGTCCGCCACGACGTCGTACGCGGGCTGCTGGACGACGAACCCGGCCTGGAGGCGGACGTCGTGTTCGGGATCGGCACCACCGGCTTCCTGGAAGACCGCCTCGGCGCCCGCTTCCTGACCGACTGGGGCGCCCCCAAGCCCTACTAGCAGCCCTCACCCAGCAGCCGCCGCAGCTCCCGTGTGCTGCCCCGGCCCTTCACCCGTACGATCCGCGCCGCCACGGCGCTCAGCTTGCGGTTCGCGTGCTGCGACAGCGTGCGCAGCACGCCGAAGGCCTGGTCCGAGTCGCAGTCCAGCATGTGCATCACGATGCCGCAGGCCTGGTCGATCACCGCCCGCGACGCCATCGCCGTCCGCAACTGCTCCGCCTCCGCCTCGGCGTCCGCCCGGGCATGGTCGCGCAGAAGCCCCGCGGCCGTCTCCTCGGCCAGCACCCGGACCACCTCCAGGGCCTCCGCCGCGAGCCGCCACGGCCGGAACGCGTACAGCGTCACCGTCGTCGTGACACCCTCCGCCATGGCCGGCACGGCCGTACACGCGCGCAGGCCCCGTTCCAGCGCCGCCACGCGGAACTCCGGCCACCGTGCGTCGGTGACGAGGTCGGCCGCCCACACCGGCAGGCCCGAGCGGGCGGCCTCGGCGCCGGGCCCCTCGCCGGTCTCCTCCTGCAACGCTGCCAGGGCGGCGAGGTCCGGATGGGTCGCGGCGCTGTGGTTCACCCCGCCGGGGAGCCGCAGCACCACCGTCGCACCCCGGCACCCGGCCGAGCAGCGCACCGCCCGGCCGCAGAGCACCGCGAGCCCCGGCGCCACGGCCGCGGCATCGGGCATCGTCTCCATCGGCTTCGGCCTCCCTCGGCGCCACGGGACCACCCGCGCCGCTCAGCGTCCACGCACGGGACATCGGCTAGCTTCGTCGTATGAGCCTGCCACCGGAACGCGAGAGCGGTGTCGAGGCCCTCGTCGCTCGCATGCAGGAACTGCGCGCGGCCCGCGCCCATCCTCCTTCCGAATACCCGGTGCTGCTCGACGCGGCCCTCGCCGAGCTGGAGCACGCGATCGAGGCGCTGCGCCACGCGTCGGAGGCACCGGCGCCGCCGCGGACCCCGGGAGCCGGGGCGGCGTATCCGTTCAAGGCCATCTTCGAGCACCTGCCGTGGCCCGTCATCCTGACCGACGAGCAGACCGCGGTGCGCCGCCTCAACACGGCGGCCGCCGAACTGACCGGCCTGCCCCAGGCGTACGCGGCAGGCCGGCCGCTCGCCGCGTTGCTGCGCCCCGCCGACCGGGCCGCCCTGCGTGCCCATACGGCGGCCGTGGCCCGGGGCGACGGGGGCCGCAGTCTTCCGGTCCGCCTCCAGCAGCTGCCGGACGGCCCGCTGTACGCGACGCTCACCGCCATCGCGGCGCCGGGGGAGGGGAGGCCGGACCTGCTCCTGGTGCTCACGCCGACGCCCGCGCCCAGGCCCGCCGGGGCCGAACACCCCGAAGCCCGCAGCGACCCCGCCATGGTCGTCCGCCAGGCCGAGCTGACCGCCCTCCTGGACCGCACGGCCCGTGCACTCCTGGGCGGGGAGCCCCCCTTGTCGGCTCTCGGGGCCGCCGCGGGCCTCCTGCGCGACGGGCTCGCCGACTGGGCCCTGCTCGACCTGGGGCCGCCGGCCGGTCCGGTCCGGGGGGCGGTCCACGGCCCGACGGCACCGCAGGACGCGGCCCTCGAAAAGGCGTTCCTGCGGCAGGACCCGCGCGACTGCCCCGTGGCCGCAGAGGTCATGGGGTCCGGGGCGGCGGCGGTAGAGCTGCTGACGGACCATCTGGACAGGCTCGGGACCGATGAGGACGGAACTCCGCTGATGGTGAGGGCCGAGGTCACCTCGCTGCTCTCCGTACCCCTGACCGCGCCCGACGGCAGGACGGTGCTGGGAGCGCTGACCCTGCTCCGGGCGGGGGCCGGGCCGCCGTTCTCGCTGCTGGAGGCCGGCACCGCGGAGATCGCGGCCGGGCACATGGCCGTCGTCGCGGAACGGGACGGAATGTGCGGTCCCGGCCCGGGCTGAGCGGGGCGCGTACGGAGAAAAGCACTCCCGGCCAGGGGTGCCGGGGCCGGGAGGTGGCATACGGCGAAGTGGGGGAGCCTTGAAGGGCCGCTCCGCAGGCGCTCCGGCGCGGGCGGGCTCCGCCCCCGGCCGATCGAGCATGGAGGACATGATGGTGCGGACTGTGGGTGTCGAGGAGGAGCTGCTGCTCGTCGACGAGCGGAGCGGCGACCCCCAAGCGCTCTCGACGGCCGTCCTGGCCCTGGCGGAACGGCGCGCCGAGGGCGACTCGGTCTTCGAGTCGGAGCTGCACCGCCAGCAGCTGGAATTCGCCACCGAGCCGCGCGCGGACATGCGGGAACTCGCGGACGAGATCCTGCGCTGGCGGGCGGAGGCGGCCCACAGTGCCGCCGAGGCCGGGGGAGCGGTCGTGGCACTCGCCACCTCGCCGCTCCCCGTGAGCCCGACGATCGGCGAGGGGGAGCGGTACGGGTGGCTCGCCGACAAGTTCGGGCTGACCACGCAAGAGCAGCTGACCTGCGGATGCCATGTGCACGTCTCCGTGGAATCGGACGAGGAAGGCGTCGCGGTCCTGGACCGCATCCGTCCCTGGCTCGCGGTCCTGCTCGCGCTGAGCGCCAACTCGCCGTTCTGGCAGGGGCAGGACACCACCTACAGCAGCTACCGCAGCCGGGTGTGGGGACGCTGGCCCTCGTCCGGGCCGGTGGAGCTCTTCGGCTCCGCGCGCCGCTACCACGAAGAGATCCAGTCGCTCGTCGACACGGGCGTCCTGCGCGACAAGGGCATGATCTACTTCGACGCCCGGCTTTCGCACCGCTACCCGACGGTCGAGGTGAGGGTCGCGGACGTGTGTCTGGAACCCGCCGACGCCGCGCTGCTCGCCACCCTGGTGCGCGGCCTGGTCGAGACGGCGGCCCGCGCCTGGCGGGCGGGTGATCCGCCGGAGCCGTACGGGGTGGGGCTGCTGCGCATGGCCGCCTGGCAGGCCGGCCGCTCGGGCCTTGAGGGGCCGTTGCTGCACCCCGCCACGATGCGTCCGGCATCGGCGCCGGACGTCGTCCGCGCCCTGCTCGCCCATGTGCGTGACGCGCTGGAGGACAGCGGGGACCTCGCCGCGGCGGAAAAGGGGACCGAGCAGGTGCTGAAGAGGGGCACCGGCGCCCGTATCCAGCGCGACGCGCTCGAACGCAGCGGCAGCCTCCGCGACGCGGTCGTCGAATGCGTAGCCAGGACACGCGGCTGAGACGGACGACGGACTCCGGCCCCGAGGGGCCGGAGTCCGTCGCTTACCGGGTGCTCAGTCGTCCGCGCAGACCCGTACGGTGTGCAGCTCCGGGTCCGCCGGGTCGGGCAGGTTCATCCCCGCTTCGAGACCCGTCAGGAGATAGCGCAGCACCGGCTCCGTCAGCCGTTCGCCGGGCAGCACCACGGGGATGCCCGGGGGATACGGCGTGATCATCTCGGCGGCGACGCGGCCCCCGGCCTGCTCCACCGAGACGTCCTCGGTCCCGTGGAAGTACGCGTCGCGCGGCAGCCTCGCCTGCTCCATCCTCAGCTCCGCCGGGGCGGGGACAGCCACCTCGGGCCCCCTGGGGAGCGAGGTGGCCTGCTGTGCGAGATCGCGCAGCGCTGTCATGAGCCGCTTCGTGGTCTCGGCGTCGTCGGCGTGGGTGAGCTGGGCGCTGATGCGCCGGTGGTCCATCAGGTGCGTGTCCAGGTGGTGGTGTTCGCGCAGCCAGTCCGCCGCCCGGTACCCGGACACCCCGAGGTCCGTGATGTCGATGACGACCGGAAGCGGATCGAACTCGGAGCCCGCGCCCGGCCCGCAGAAGTCGTCGCGGCCGTTGACGTGCAGGCCGTCGATGGACTCGATCTCCTCGCGCACCGACGCGGCGAGGGCGAGCGCGCGCGACATCAGCGTGTGCCCTTCGAGCATCATCTGGCGCCGCCAGCCGTCCATGCCGGCGTACAGCAGTACGGAGGGGCTCGTGGTACCCAGCAGATCGGCCCGGGACGCCAGCGTGTCGTGGTCGATCAGGTCGCCCTGCAGATGGAACACCGACCCCTGTTCCAGCCCGCTGCCCATCTTGTGGATGCTGGTGACGCAGACGTCCGCGCCCGCGTCCATCGCCCATGTCGGCAGGTCCGGGTGGAACGGCAGGTGCGCGCCCCACGCCTCGTCGACGACGAGCGGCCGGGAGCGGCGGTGGCACACCTCGGCGATGGCCCGCAGGTCCGCCGCGACCCCGTACGGGGTGGGGCTGGTGACGAGGGCTCCCTTCGCGTCCGGATGCTCCTCGAACGCCCGCTCGTACGACTCGGCGGACGGCGGGTGCGCGAGATGGCGCTCCGTGTCCCACTGCGGCTCGATCCACACCGGCTGGATGCCCGAGAGGATCAGCCCGGAGATCACCGCCTTGTGCGCGTCCCGCCCCACCAGGAGCTTCTGACCGTGCGCGGCGACGCTCAGCATCGCCGCCTTGACCGACAGGGAACTGCCACAGGTCGAGAAGAAGGCGTGCTTCGCGTGCACGGCGTCGGCCATCAGGACCTCCGCGCGCTGCAGCACCCCCGACTTCATCCGCCGGTCGTCGAGCCCGCCGCTGGCGAGCACGTCACCGAGGAACACGGCGTCGCCCAGCACGGCCCTGACCTCGGGCGCGGCGCCCCGGGCCTGCTTGTGACCGGGGGGAGTGAACCCCAGCTCGCCCCGCTGCCGGTAGGCGGCCAGGGCGTCGAGAACAGGTGCTTCCTCATGATTCTTCGGCATACCCGCCGCCTTCCCGTGGTCCGTTCCACCCATCCGCACACCGAACGCCCCAGGGCTACGGAAGCGGGGTGCCGCCGGTCGCGTTCACGATTTCCCCGGTGATGAAACTCGCGTTGTCGGACGCCAGGAACACGTACGCCGGAGCCATCTCGGCCGGCTGGGCGGGCCGCCCGAGCGGGCTCTGCTTCCCGAACTCCTTCGTGTCGGGCAGCGTCGCCGGAATCAGCGGCGTCCACACCGGGCCGGGGGCCACGGCGTTCACGCGGATGCCGTCGGAGGCCAGCGTCTGCGCGAGGCCGTGGGTGAAGGTGACGATCGCGCCCTTGGTCATGGCGTAGTCCAGCAGATGCGGACTCGGCTTGTACGCCTGCACCGACGTGGTGTTGATGATCGACCCGCCGGCCGGGATGTGCGGCAGGGCCATCTTGCACAGCCAGAACATCCCGTACAGATTGGTCCGCAGCACCCGGTCGAACTGCTCGGTGGAGATCGCGGCGATCCCGTCGGGCTGGGCCATCTGGTACGCGGCGTTGTTCACGAGTACGTCGATGCGCCCGAACTCCTGCACCGCACTGCCGATCAGGGCACGGCACTGCTTCTCGTCGCGGATGTCGCAGGCCTCGGTCAGCGCCTGCCGGCCCGCCTCCTCGACCAGGCGGGCCGTCTCCCGGGCATCGTCCTCCTCGGCTTCCAGGTGGGTGATCAGCACGTCGGCGCCCTCGCGGGCGAAGGCCAGCGCGACGGCCCGGCCGATCCCGGAGTCGCCGCCTGTCACGACGGCCTTGCGGTCCTTCAGGAGCCCGTGGCCCCGGTAGGAGTCCTCGCCGTGGTCGGGCGGCGGGTCCATGGGCCCGGTCCATCCGGGATGCTCCTGGTCCTGCTGCGGGAAGTCGGGCCGCGCGAAGCGCTCGGTGGGGTCCTGGCCGGGTGTGCTCATGAGGTCCTTCTTCCGTTGCTGGTCGTGGGGTCCGGGGCAGGGGGTCACCGGACGTCCTCGATGACGAACCCGCTCCGGGGCGCGGTGGGAATCCGGTGCAGCGGAATGGAGAGGTCCTGCTCCGGCACCCGGTACGAGAGGCCGGACAGCAGCACCGCCAGGGCGGACAGCAGTGAGAGGGTGATGTCCTCGCCCGGACAGCGGTGCCCCGTGGCCGGGTCGCCGCCACCCTGCGGGACCAGCTCGTCCGGCCGCACCGGCGTGCCCCGGAACCGCGCGGGATCGAAGACATAGGGCCGGGGCCACAGGTCCGGGTCGTGGTTCTGGCCGTACAGGTCGAGGAGCACGAGCGTGCCCGGCCGGATGGTGCGGCCCGCCCATTCGAGCCGTTCGGCCGCCAGCCCGCCGATGAACGGGGCGAACGGATAGAAGCGGCGGACCTCCTGCGCGAAGGCGAGGGCGGCGGACGGGTCGTCCTCCCGGAGCGCCGTACGGTTCTCGGGCCACCGGTGCAGGGCGTGCGCCGCGAAGGCCGCGAACCAGCTGACCGCGACGGTCGGCCGCAGGATGTTGAGCACCTCGACGGCCGCCGTACGGGAATCGAGGAGCGAGCCGTCGGCGTCCCGATGGTGTGCGACGGCACGGAACGGGGTAACGCGCACCCCGCCGGCCTCCCCGCTGTCGCGTTCCCGCTCCACCAGCCGGGCCAAACGCCGCTCCTGCCGGCGCCTGGCGCGCCGTGCGCGCAGCTGCCGCGGACCGGCCGACGCGAAGCCGTCCACCATGGCCACCAGATCGCGCGCGGCGCCGTCCGCCTCGCCCGCGGCCAGTGGCACCCCGGCCCAGGCGTGCACGGCGCGCGTGAGCACCCCGGCCACCTCGTCGAACAGCACGACCGGGCCCCGGTCCGTCCACCCGTCGACGGCGCCCTTCCACTCCAGGACGACCCGGTCGGTCAGGGCCCGTACGCCCTCCGGGTCCTTCAGCAGGTGGAGGAACATGCCCTTGCGCACCCGGTGCCGCTCACCGTCCAGGGTGTGCACCGCCCCCTGGCCGAACAGCGTGTCGATGACCGGCTCCGGCAGGGCCCCCTGGCGGTGGATGTGCTCCTCGTCGTAGAAGAAGCGCACCGCGGCCGGACCGTGCAGCGCGATCACCCGCTTGCCGAGCAGACGGGTGCGGACCGGTGCTCCGCCGCTGCGCCGCCGGCGGTCGGGCAGCCACGCGTAGCCCTGGAGCAGTAGGGGCAGGGTGCTGTCGGCCATGGACTCTCCGTAGGACAGGTCTGAGGGGGTCCGTGCGGTGGCGTGGGTCCGGGGTGGGCGGGCCCGTCGGTACCCCGCCGTCGATCCTGGGCGCACCGGGACCGGCGCGCGACTCGGAATCCGCTGGACGGCGCTGCGGCTGTGGTCCCAACCGGCAGCGCCTGCTCCCGCGTACGCCGGGAGCCTGGCCAGGCGGGTACCCGTACCAACCGAGGACATGCGGGGCGGGCCGGGGCGGATTCGTACGCGACGGCCGGACCCGCTCCCTGGATCGAATCGGGCATTCCGGTTAAGGCCGCGTTCCGTGGGAACCCGTCGCACGGAACCGCTGTGCGGGCACGCCCGCAGGACGACCCGGAGGGACCGAGGAGATATGGGACGGCATGCCGAAATCGCCCGCGCCCTGGCCATGAGGGCGAAAGGGGCGCAACTCAGGTCGGACGGCGCCGCGCTGGGCGACGTGCGCCTCAAGGCGGAGGGGCGCCGGCGCGAGAGCACCGGACGGATCGCCCAGGCGGAGGCCAAGGCGGCACGCCGCACGGACCGGCACTGACCCGACAGCGAGGAGATCACTCATGCGAGCACTGACCTGGCAAGGAAAGCGCGACGTCCGCGTGGAGACCGTTCCCGACCCGGTCATCCAGGACCCGGCCGACATCATCATCCGGGTCACCTCGACGGGCATCTGCGGATCGGACCTCCACCTGTACGAAGTACTCGGCCCGTTCCTCGACGCCGGCGACATCCTGGGCCACGAGGCGATGGGTGTCGTCGAGGTGACCGGCGCCGAGGTGACCGCCGTCTCGCGCGGCGACCGGGTCGTCGTCCCGTTCAACGTCTCCTGCGGCACCTGCTTCATGTGCGCCAAGGGCCTGCACTCCCAGTGCGAGACCACGCAGGTGAAGGAGCACGGCACCGGGGCCTCGCTCTTCGGCTACACCAAGCTCTACGGGCAGGTGCCCGGCGGGCAGGCGGAGCTGATGCGGGTGCCCTTCGGCAACACCCTGCCCATCAAGGTCCCCGAGGGGCCGGCGGACGACCGCTTCGTCTACCTGTCGGACGTGCTGCCCACCGCCTGGCAGGCCGTCGAGTACGCCGCGATCCCGCCCGGCGGCAGTGTCACCGTCCTCGGCCTCGGGCCGATCGGCGACATGGCGGCCCGGATCGCCCTGCACCGCGGCGCCGGCCTGGTCATCGGTGTGGACCTGGTCCCCGAGCGCCTCGCCCGCTCGGCCGCGCGCGGCGTCCAGACCCTCGACCTGGCCCACTACGGGAAGGACCTGCCGGCCGCGATCCGGGACCTCACCGGCGGCCGCGGCACCGACGCGGTCATCGACGCCGTCGGCATGGAGGCCCACGCCCTCGGAGCGCCGATCGGCAAGGCCGGCCAGTGGGCCACCGGGCTGCTGCCGGACGGGGCCGCCCGCAAGATCATGGAACGCGCCGGCGTCGACCGGCTCAGCGCCCTGCTCACCGCCATCGACGTGGTGCGCCGCGGCGGCACGATCTCCATCTCGGGTGTCTACGGCGGCGCCGCCGACCCGCTGCCCCTGCTCACCATGTTCGACAAGCAGATCCAGCTCCGGATGGGCCAGGCGAACGTCAAGCACTGGGTGCCCGACATCCTGCCGCTGCTCGTCGACGACGACCCGCTGGGCGTGGACGGCTTCGCCACGCACCGCCTGTCCCTGGAGGACGCCCCGAAGGCGTACGAGACCTTCCAGCAGAAGGCCGACGGCATGGTCAAGACGCTGCTGCGCCCCTGACGGCCGGGGAGTGGCGCAACGGAAGGAGTCACGGTGAACGCATCGAACGGCCTGCGCGTCGTCGTCACGGGCGCGACCGGCAACGTGGGCACGAGCCTCGTCCGGGCCCTGTCCCAGGACCCCGGCGTGGGGTCGGTCCTCGGACTGGCCCGGCGGCTGCCCGATCTCACCCTGCCAGGCGTCGAGTGGGGCAGGGTGGACCTCTCCCGCCCGGACAGCGCCCAGAGGCTCGCCTCGCTGCTGACGGGCGCGGACGCCGTCGTCCACCTGGCCTGGCGCTTCCAGCCGACCCACGACCCCGTCGTCACCTGGCGCAGCAACGTCGAGGGCTCCCTGCGGGTCTTCGACGCGGTGCGCACGGCGGGCGTCCCGGCCCTGGTCCACGCCTCGTCCGTCGGCGCCTACTCGCCCGGCCCCAAGCAGGAGCCGGGGGTGGACGAGCGATGGCCGACCCATGGGTGGCCCGACGCCGCGTACTGCCGCGAGAAGGCGTACCTGGAGCGGGTCCTCGACACCTTCGAGCTGCGTCACCCGCAGATCCGGGTGGTCCGCATGCGGCCCGGGTTCCTGTTCAAGGAGACCGCGGCACCCGAGCAGCGGCGCATCTTCGGCGGGAAATACCTCCCCGGCGTGCTGCTCCGCCCCGATCTGCTGCCCTTCGTGCCCGACCTCCAGGGGCTGCGGTTCCAGGTGCTGCACACGGACGACGCGGCCGAGGCGTACCGGCTCGCCGTTCTGGGCGATGTGCGCGGCCCCTTCAACCTGGCCGCCGACTCCGTCACCGACGCCCGCGCCCTCGGCGAACTCCTCGACGCGCGGGTGGTGCGCGCGCCCCGGCCGCTGGTACGCGGCGCGCTGGCGACCGCCTGGCACGCACGAGCGGTCCCGGCCTCGCCCCACCTCTTCGACGCGGTGCTCCGCCTCCCCGTCATGGACTGCGCACGGGCGTACGAGGAGCTGGGCTGGCGGCCGCGGCACTCGGCGTCGGACGCGCTGACCGCGTTCCTGCGCGGGGTCGTACGCGGCGAGGGCGACGCGACGGCCCCGCTGGCCGGCAGCCGGTGGAGCTGATGAGCGCCGCGCGGGCTTGCGGGGGACGCACGCCCGCGAGCCGGCGGCTCGCCGAGACAGGGGGCCGGTGCCACCATGGCAACCATGTCATGCAAGGCGCTGATCGTCATCGACATGATCAACCCGTACGACCACGTGGACGCGGACCGGCTCCTCCCCTCCGCCGAGCAGGCCGTGCCCGTCATCGCAGGCATGCTGAAGGCGGCCCGGGAGAGCGGCTCACTCGTGATCTACGCCAACGACAACTTCGGCGACTGGCGCTCCCACCACGGCGAGATCGTCGAGACGGCCATGGCGGGCGCCCGCCCCGACCTCGTCGAACCGCTGCGCCCCGACGACAACTCGCTCTTCGTCGTCAAGGCCCGGCACTCCATCTTCTACGAGACGCCCCTGCCGTACCTGCTCCACCAGCTGGACGTCGACTACCTCGTCCTGACCGGCCAGGTGACCGAGCAGTGCATCCTCTACTCCGCGCTCGACGCGCACATCCGCCACATGGACCTGACCATTCCGCGGGACGGTGTGGCCCACATCCACGCGGACCTGGCCGACGCCGCCCTGCGGATGACGGAACGCAACATGGGCGCCCGGGTGTGCGTCGCCGAAGAGATCGACCTGTGACTCCGGCGGGCCACGCCGGCACGAAAGGACCCCCATGACCCGCGCCGCACTGTTCGACGTGGACGGCACCCTCGTCGACACCAACTACCTGCATGTCACCGCGTGGTGGGAGGCGTTCCACCAGGCCGGGCACACGGTGGCGATGCCGGCGGTCCACCGCGCCGTCGGCCTCGGCTCCGACGACCTGATCGCCCATCTGCTGGGGCCCGGCCGGGACCGGGAGCAGGACGCGGGGATCAGCGCCACGCACTCCGCCCTGTACGCCACGTACTTCGAGCGCCTGCCCCCGCTGGACGGCGCGGCCGACCTGCTGCGTGCCCTGGCCGGCCGGGGCTGGACGATCGTCCTGGCCACCTCGGCGTCCGGGCCGGAGCTGGAGGCGCTGCGGGGCGCGCTCGACGCGGACGACGTCATCTCCGGGACGGCGAGCTCCGACGACGTGGACGAGGGCAAGCCCGCCCCGGACCCGATCCGGCACGCGATGGAGATCGCCGGCGCCACCAGCGAGGAGGCCGTGTACATCGGGGACTCCGTCTGGGACATGGAGGCGGCGACCAGGGCGTCGGTGCCCGCGGTGGGCCTCCTGTCGGGCGGCATCCCCCGGGCGGACCTGGAGGCGGCCGGAGCCGTGGAGATCCATGACTCCCCGGCCGCCCTCCTGGCCCACCTGGACACCGGCGTCATCGCCCGTATGACCCAGTAGGGCTCTGTGTTCCTAACCGCCGTAGCACAGGCAGAACGGGTGCCCGGCCGGGTCCGCGAACACGCGGAAGTCGCGCTTGCCGCCGTCGTCGTCGAGGTCGAGCGGCGCGGCCCCCAGGGCGAGAACCTCGCGCTGGGCCGCCTCCATGTCCCGCACCTTGAAGTCCAGGTGCTCCTGCTGCGAGTTCCGGTCGCCACGCGGCCACTCGGGCGGCTGGTACCCAGGGGCCAGCTGGAAGGCGAGGCGGGCCCCGCCGGGGACGTGGAGCTCGTACCAGCGGTCGCTGTCGTGCGTCACCTCCCCGCCCAGCACCCCCTGGTAGAAGGCGGCGAGTGCCGCGGGGTCGGGGCAGTCGATGGCAACCAGGCAGTAGGTCGCGACAGCCATGTCGTTCCTCGCTTTCGGGGTACGCGGATGTGCGGACGTCCCCTCAAGGGTTCCGCGAGCGGCTCCGAGGAAACATGATCCGGGTGCCGTACGTTTCGACCGCCAGGGATCGGTAACCCATCCCATATGGTGCAATTCGGATACACGATGATGACCGAGCAAGCGGGTCCGAAGGCCCTCGTCGAGGACGTGGTGGCGGCCGAGCAGGCCGGCTTCGACTTCTCCGTGACCTCCGACCACTACTTTCCCTGGCTGGCGTCCCAGGGGCACGCCCCGTACGCCTGGAGCGTGCTCGGCGCGGCGGCGCAGGCCACGTCGCGCATCCCGCTGATGACGTACGTGACCTGCCCGACCACCCGTTATCACCCGGCCGTGGTGGCGCAGAAGGCCGCGACGCTGCAACTGCTCTCCGAGGGGCGGTTCCGGCTCGGGCTGGGCTCCGGCGAAAGCCTCAACGAACACGTGGTGGGCGGGGGCTGGCCGGACGCGCGGGTGCGGCTGGAGAAGCTCGAAGAGGCGGTGGAGATCATCAAGGCGCTCCTCGCGGGCGGCTACGTCACCCACCACGGCGCCCACTTCGACGTGGACAACGCCAAGCTCTGGGACCTGCCCGACGTGGCCGTCCCCCTCGGCGTCGCCGTATCGGGCGACCGGTCGTGCGAGATCGCGGGCCGGCTGGCGGATCTGGTGATCGCCACCGAGCCCAAGAAGGAGCTGCTCACCGGCTTCGAACGGCACGGCGGAGGCGGAAAGCCGAGCGTCGGCCAGCTGCCCGTCTGCTACGACACCGACCGCGACGCCGCCGTGAAGCGGGCCCACGACCAGTTCCGCTGGTCGGTCGGCGGCTGGAAGGTCAACTCGGAGCTGCCGGGCCCCTCCGCCTTCGACCAGGCCACCCAGTACGTCAGGCCCGGGGACATCGCCGAGGCGGTGCCCTGCGGCGACGACGTCGGACAGTTCGTCGAAGCGGTGCGCCCGTTCGTCGACGCGGGGTTCACCGAGGTCGCCCTCGTACAGATCGGCGGTGGCCACCAGAAGCCGTTCATCGACTGGGCGCAGGAGAAGCTCCTGCCCGCGCTGCGCGCCATGTGACACGCGTACGTGTCCCCCGGCCCGCAGGCCGGGGGACACGAGCGTGCAAACGTTACTTCCCGCTGTCCGAGCCGTTGCGGCCGTTGGACGAGCGCGCCATCGCCCAGGCGGGGAACACGAACCAGCAGATGAAGGACCACAGAGCCATCCCGCCCACCAGCCACAGGGCGAGCGTGTTGTGCAGCGCCACGCGCATGATGAGCAGCAGCGCCGAACACATCGTGCAGAACAGCAGCACGAGCCCGAGCAGGGTGAGCCGCGCCGCCCACACGACCGTCTCCGGCTTCAGATGGCGCCCGGTCAGCAACCGGTGGTGGCACACCGGCCCGATCAGCGCGGCCGCGGTGGCCGAACCCAGGAGCACGGTGACGACGTAGATCGTCTTGTCGGCCTCCGCCAGGGTGGAGAAGCGCGGCTGGAAGACCACCGCGAGCAGGAAGCCGAAGAGGATCTGCACCCCCGTCTGGGCCACCCGCAGCTCCTGGAGCAACTCCGTCCAGCGGCGGTCCGCTCTCTCCTCGGTCGTCTCGTCCCGCCCACCGCGGGCGTCATCAGCCTCGTCCACGCGTCCGTTGTCCATGTGCGGTGTCCCTCCCTCCCTCGTGCCGAAACCTTTGTGCGCGGGCCGTCCGGCCCGCGCACAAAGGTTTCGGCCACGCCCCGGTGGTTCAGCGGCCGACGGCCTTCAGGAGCTGCTCCTTGTTCATCGTGGAGCGGCCCTCGATGTTCTTCTTCTTCGCCTCTTCGTAGAGCTGGTCCCTCGTGCGGCCCTGCGCGCCCTTGTGCGAGCGCTCGCCGCCCCGCTCGGAGGCGGACTTGGGGTCGCGCGTGGACGTCTTGCTCGCAGTCTTCGACTCGCCGGAGCGTGCGCGCTCCTTGTTCACGGTGCGCGCGGCGATTTCCTTCGCACGCTTCTCGGACGTGCCGCGCTTCTCCGCGCTCTCCTTCACGTGCTCGTACTGGCGCTCACGCTTGGGGCTCGATCCTGCCGGCATGACGCTGTCCTCCTCGTTCTCGTCCTCGGCCCTCGGGCCCGGTCCGGGGTCATCCACCCGGGTTGCCGGGGGGCCACGTCCGAAACATGGCACCGCCCCGACGGGTACGCCCACCGGGTCGCGCGCTCGGGTGACGCCACGCGCCGCCCGTACGCCCGACCGACCGGTTCCACAGGGCTGATCGGGGGGAGTCGCCGCGCCGCCGACAAGTGAAGCGGCCGACTTCGGGTACCGGGTTTCCTGCGAGGCCGGTCACCCGGCGCGAAGCGGTACGAGGAGGAGCGCATGGACACGAGAGGGGACGCCCCGGCGGACGGGCAGCAGAACACCGGAGCGGACCCGGCGCCCGACCTGCCGGCCCTGCGCCGCGAGCTGGACCGGCGGGTCGACGGCGAGGTCCGCTTCGACGCGGGCAGCCGGGGCGCCTACGCGACCGACGGCTCGAACTACCGGCAGGTCCCGATCGGCGTCGTCGTCCCCCGCACGGTCGACGCCGGCGCCGAGGCGGTCGCGGTCTGCGCCCGGTACGGCGTACCGGTGCTGTCCCGGGGCGGCGGCACCAGCCTCGCCGGGCAGTGCACCAACGCCGCCGTCGTCATCGACTGGACGAAGTACTGCCACCGCCTGGAGTCCGTCGACGAGTCCGCCCGGACCTGTGTGGTGGAGCCCGGCATCGTGCTCGACGAACTGAACCGGCAGCTGGCCGGCCGCGAGCTGCGGTTCGGGCCGAAGCCCTCGACGCACAGCCACTGCTCCCTCGGCGGAATGATCGGCAACAACTCGTGCGGCGCGTCCGCGCAGGCGTACGGCAAGACCGTCGACAACGTGCGGCGGCTGGAGATCCTGACCTACGACGGGCTGCGCTGCTGGGTCGGACCCACCTCCGACGAGGAGTACGCGCAGATCCTCGCAACGGGCGGGCGCCGCGCCGAGGTGTACCGGGGGCTGCGCCGGATCATCGACGAGCACCTGGCCGACGTCCGCCAGGGCTTCCCCGCCATCCCGCGCCGGGTCTCCGGCTACAACCTCGACTCCCTGCTGCCCGAGAAGGGCTTCGACCTGGCCCGTGCCCTCGTCGGCAGCGAGGGCACCCTCGTCACCGTCCTGCGCGCCGAACTCGACCTGGTCCCCGTCCCTCCCCACGAGGCGATGCTCGTCCTCGGCTACCCCGACATCTGCGCCGCCGCCGACGACGTACCAAGCCTGCTGGAACACTGCGCGCCGACCCAGCTGGAGGCGCTGGACGGCCGGATGGCGCAGCTCATGCGCGAGGAGGACAGCCACGTCGCGTCCCTGGACTCCTTCCCGGAGGGCGACAGCTGGCTCCTCCTCCAGTTCAGCGGGGACACCCAGGAGGACGTGGACCGCCAGGCTCACGATCTGCTGAAGGCGCTCGGCCGCGACGAGGACGACCCCACGGTGACGTTCTCCGACGACCCGCCGCGCGAGCGCCGGATGCTCAAGGCCCGCGAGGCCGGACTCGGCGTGACCGCCCGTCCGCCGGACGGACGGGAGACCTGGGAGGGCTGGGAGGACTCCGCCGTACCGCCCGAACGGCTCGGCGACTACCTGCGCGACCTGAAGAAGCTCTTCGCCGAGTTCGACTACGACCACCCTTCTCTCTACGGCCACTTCGGACAGGGCTGCGTGCACACCCGCATCCCCTTCGGCCTGAAGACCGCCGAGGGCGTGGGAACCTTCCGGGAGTTCCTGTTCCGTGCCGCCGACCTCGTCGCCTCCTACGGTGGTTCGCTCTCCGGCGAGCACGGGGACGGGCAGTCACGCGGCGAACTCCTGCCCCGCATGTACGGGGAACGGCTCGTCGCCGCGTTCGGCGAGGTCAAGACGCTGCTGGACCCGGACAACCGGATGAACCCCGGCAAGATCGTCGACCCGTACCGCACCGACGAGAACCTGCGGCTCGGCCCGCACTGGCGGCCGCGGAACGACGCGACGCACTTCCACTACCCGGAGGACGAGGGCTCTTTCAACCGGGCGGTCATGCGCTGCGTCGGCATCGGCAACTGCCGCTCCCACAGCGGCGGCGTGATGTGCCCCTCCTACCGGGCGACCGGCGAGGAGGAGCACTCCACCCGGGGCCGGGCGCGGCTGCTCTTCGAGATGCTGGGCGGCCACCAGGACACGCCTGTCACCGACGGCTGGCGCTCCACCGAGGTCCGCGACGCGCTCGACCTCTGCCTCGCCTGCAAGGGCTGCAAGTCCGACTGCCCGGTCGGCGTCGACATGGCCACGTACAAGTCGGAGTTCCTGGCCCACCACTACGCGGGGAGGCTGCGCCCCACGGCACACTACTCGCTGGGCTGGCTGCCCCTGTGGGCCCGGCTCTCCCGCCTCGCCCCGCGCCTGGTCAACGCGGCGCTCGACGCGCCCGGCCTCCGGCGCGTCGCCAAGAGGGTCGCCGGCGTCGCCGACGAGCGGCAGCCGCCCGCCTTCGCCGAGGAGTCGTTCGTCCAGTGGTGGCGGGCCCGCGGCGGGCCGGACCCCGACCCGGCCGACCCCCGGACCGTGGTGCTGTGGCCGGACACCTTCACGACCTACTTCCACCCCGGCATCGCCCGGTCGGCCGTCCGGGTCCTGGAGGACGCCGGCTTCCGGGTCGCCGTCCCGGAACAGGCCGTGTGCTGCGGGCTCACCTGGATCTCCACCGGGCAGCCCGCCACCGCGAAGAAGGTGCTGCGCCGGACCGCCGACGTGCTGCGGCCATGGATCGAGTCGGGCACCCCGATCGTCGGCCTGGAACCGTCCTGCACGGCGGTCTTCCGGTCCGACGCCCCGGAGCTCATGCCGCACGACCAGGACATCCAGCGCCTCGCCGGGCAGTTCCGCACCTTCGCCGAACTGCTCGTCAACGACGCCCCGGACGACTGGCGGCCGCCCGTCCTGACCCGGCAGGCCACCGTGCAGACGCACTGCCACCAGCACGCCGTCACCAAGTTCGACGCCGACCGCGAACTCATGCGCCGCGCCGGCCTCGACGCCGAGGTCCTGGACGAGGGCTGCTGCGGACTCGCCGGCAACTTCGGCTTCGAGCGCGGCCACTACGACCTGTCCATGGACATCGGCGAGCAGGGCGTCCTGCCCGCCGTCCGGGGCGCCGCACCCGACGCGCTGGTCGTGGCCGACGGATTCAGCTGCCGTACGCAGATCGAGCAGGGCGAGACCGGCCGCCGCGCCATGCACCTGGCCGAAGCGCTCGCTCTCGGGCTCGACGGGCCGCTGCCCGCCGACCACCCCGAGAAGGCCACCGCCCGCCCCGCCCGCCCGGCGCCGGCCGCGAGCCGGCTGGTGACGGGCGCCGCGCTCACCGTGCTCGGCAGTGCCGCGTACACCGCCCTGCGCCGTAACCGACGTAACACGCACCACCGATAGGAGAAGAAAACATGGCGACCAAGGTCTCCGACTACGTCCTGCAGCGTCTGCGCGAGTGGGACGTCGACCACGTCTTCGCCTACGCGGGCGACGGGATCAACGGACTGCTCGCCGCCTGGGGGAGGGCGGAGAACAAGCCGAAGTTCGTCCAGGCCCGGCACGAGGAGATGGCCGCGTTCCAGGCCGTCGGCTACGCGAAGTTCTCCGGCAAGGCCGGTGTCTGCGCGGCCACCTCGGGCCCCGGAGCGATCCACCTGCTCAACGGCCTGTACGACGCCAAGCTGGACCACGTGCCCGTCGTCGCGATCGTCGGCCAGACCAACCGCAGCGCCATGGGCGGCTCCTACCAGCAGGAGGTGGACCTGCTCAGCCTCTACAAGGACGTGGCCTCCGAGTTCTGCGAGATGGTCACCGTCCCCGAGCAGCTGCCCAATGTCATCGACCGGGCCATGCGCACCGCGTACGCCAAGCGGACCGTCACCGCCGTGATCATCCCGGCGGACGTCCAGGAACTGGACTACTCGCCGCCCACCCACGCGTTCAAGATGGTCCCCTCCAGCCTCGGCGTGAGCGCGTACGCACCCGTCCCCGCCGAGGACGACATCGCCCGGGCCGCCGAGGTGCTGAACGCGGGCGAGAAGGTCGCGATCCTCGTCGGGCAGGGCGCCCGCGGGGCCCGCGCCGAAGTCGAGCGGCTGGCCGAGGTGCTGGGCGCGGGCGTCGCCAAGGCGCTGCTCGGCAAGGACGTCCTGCCTGACGACCTGCCGTACGTCACCGGCTCCATCGGGCTGCTGGGCACCCGGCCCAGCTACGAGATGATGCAGGACTGCGACACCCTGCTCGTGGTCGGCTCCAGCTTCCCGTACACCCAGTTCCTGCCCGCATTCGATCAGGCCCGCGCGGTCCAGATCGACATCGACCCCTTCATGATCGGTCTGCGCTACCCGTTCGAGGTCAACCTCATCGGTGACGCCCGCGCCACCGTCGACGCCCTGCTGCCGCGCCTCAAGCGCAAGAAGCACGGCTCCTGGCGCAAGAAGATCGAGAAGGACACCGCCAAGTGGTGGGAGGTCATGCGGCGCCGCGCCAAGGTCGAGGCCGACCCCGTCAACCCCGAGTACGTCGTGCACGCACTCGACGCGCTCCTGCCGGACGACGTCATGGTGGCCTCCGACTCCGGCTCCGCCGCCAACTGGTACGCCCGGCACCTGCGCTTCCGGGGCGCGATGCGCGGCTCCCTGTCCGGCACCCTCGCCACCATGGGCCCGGGCGTGCCGTACGTCATCGGCGCCAAGTTCGCCCACCCCGACCGGCCCGCCATCGCGATCGTGGGGGACGGCGCCATGCAGATGAACGGCATGGCCGAGCTCATCACCATCGCCAAGTACTGGCAGGAGTGGGAGGACCCCCGCCTCGTCGTCGCGGTCCTCAACAACGAGGACCTCAACCAGGTCACCTGGGAGATGCGCGCCATGTCCGGCGCCCCGCAGTTCCTGCCCTCCCAGTCCCTGCCCGACGTGCGCTACGCGGACTTCGCCCGCTCGGTCGGCCTGGACGGCGTCCGCGTCGAAAAGCCCGACCAGGTCGAGGACGCCTGGCACCGCGCCCTGGCCTGCGACCGGCCGTTCGTCATCGACTTCCGGACCGACCCCGCCGTCCCGCCCATCCCGCCGCACGCCAGCCTCGACCAGATCGAGGCCGCCGCGCTCGCCGTCCTCAAGGGCGACAGCGACCGGGCGGACGTGGTGCGCCAGGGCTTCAAGGCCAAGGTCCAGGAGATCCTGCCCGGCCACCACGAAGGGCGCTCGGGCAAGTGACCCCGCGCCCCGGCGACGCGGACGCCCCCCTGATCGACCGGGTGGAGACCGCCGTGTACACCGTGCCCACCGACGCCCCGGAGGGCGATGGCACCCTGACCTGGGACAAGACCACCCTGGTCCTGGTCAGGGCCTGCTCGGGCCGGACGAGCGGCCTCGGCTACACCTACGGGGCGCCCGCCACCGCCGCGGCCGTCGACCAGCTGCTCGCCGGGGTCGTCACGGGCCGCAGCGCCTGGGACGTCCCCGCCGCCAACGAGGCCATGAGCCGGGCCGTCCGCAACGCCGGGCGCCCCGGCCTCGTCGCCCAGGCACTGTCCGCCGTCGACATCGCCCTCTGGGACCTGAAGGCCCGCCTCCTGGACCTGCCGCTGACCCGGCTGCTCGGCGCCACGACCCAGGAGGTCCCCGTCTACGGCAGCGGCGGCTTCACCCCGTACGACGACGCACAGCAGGACCGGCAACTGCGCGGCTGGGCGCAACTCCAGGGCATCCCACGCGTCAAGATCAAGATCGGCGAGTCCTGGGGCCGCGAGGAGACGCGCGACCTGGACCGGATCGCGAAGGCCCGCCGCAGCATCGGCGACGGAACCGAGCTGTACGTCGACGCCAACGGCGCCTACACCCGCAAACAGGCGGTCCGCGTGGCGCGGAGCTTCGAGGAACACGGCGTCACCTGGTACGAGGAACCCGTCTCCTCCGACGACCCCGCCGGGCTCGCCCAGATCAAGGCCGCGACGACGGCCGACGTGACGGCCGGCGAATACGGGTACGCCCTGCCGTACTTCTGGCAGCTGATCAACGAAGGAGCCGTGGACTGCCTCCAGGCGGACGCCACCCGCTGCGGTGGTATCACCGTCTGGCTGCGCGCCGCCGCGCTCGCCGAGGCCGCCGGTCTCGGCCTCTCCGGACACTGCGCCCCGCACGTCCACGCCCATGCCGCGGCGACCGTGCCGAACCTGCGCCACCTGGAGTGGTTCCACGACCACGTCCGCATCGAGGAACTGTTCTTCGACGGGGCCCTGGACCCGGCCGGCGGCACCGTACGCCCCGGCGCCTCCGGCGCCCCCGGCCACGGCCTGGAACTGCGCACCCGGGCCGCGGAACGCTACCGCGTCCGATGACAGGACGGACCCCATGAGGAGGCGCATGACCCGCCCGCACGCCCCGCACGACAACCCGCTGCCCCACGTACTGCGCGAGTACGCCCTCATCGCCGACGGGGAGCGCGGCGCGCTCGTCGGCCCCCAGGGCGACATCGCCTGGCTGTGCGCGCCGCGCTGGGACTCCGGCGCGGTCTTCGCCGCCCTCATCGGAGGACGCGGCCACTACACCGTCACGCCCACGCAACGCTTCGTCTGGGGCGGCTCCTACGTACCCGGCACGCTGATCTGGCGCAACCGCTGGGTCACCGCCGACGGCGTCATCGAGTGCCATGAGGCCCTGGCGTTCCCCGGCGACCCGCGACGCGCGGTCCTGCTGCGCCGCATCCACGCGGTCGAGGGCGACGCCCGGGTGACCGTACGCCTCGAACCGCACGCGGAATACGGCGCGCACCGCTCCCGGGACGTCCGGCGCGAGCGGCCCGGGGTGTGGACCGGGCGCACCGGCCCCCTGCACTGGCGCTGGACCGGGGCCGACGCCGCACAGCACCGCACCCCGGGCATGGCGGCCGAGCTGACCGTGCCGGCCGGCGGCCACCACGACCTCGTCCTCGAACTGTCCGAGGACCGGCCGGGCGAGCCGGTGGACCCGGACAGGGCCTGGCACGCCACGCAGGACGCCTGGGCCCGCACCGCCCAGCCGCTGCCCGACTGCCTCGCGCCCGACGACGCACGCCACTCCCACACCGTGCTGCGCGGCCTCACCAGCGCCTCCGGCGGCATGGTCGCCGCAGCCACCACCAGCCTCCCCGAGCGCGCCGAGGCGGGCCGCAACTACGACTACCGGTACGTGTGGATCCGCGACCAGTGCTACGCCGGGCAGGCCGCGGCCGCGGCCGGGGCGCACCGGCTGACCGACGACGCCGTACGGTTCGTCGCCGCCCGCCTGCACGAGGACGGCCCCCGCCTCGCGCCCGCGTACACCGTCACCGGCGAACCCGTCCCCGACCAGGAGTCGCTGCCCCTTCCCGGCTACCCGGGCGGGGGCGACCGGATCGGCAACCACGTCAACCAGCAGTTCCAGCTCGACGCGTTCGGCGAGGCGCTGCTCCTGTTCGCGGCCGCCGCGCGGACCGGCCGGCTCGGCCCGGACGGCCGACGGGCGGCGGACATCGCGGTCGCGGCCATCGAACGGCGCCACCACGAACCGGACGCCGGTATCTGGGAGCTGGACACCCGGGCCTGGACGCACAGCCGGCTCATCTGCGCGGCGGGCCTCCGGGCCATGGCGGCGAGCGTCCGCTGCGCCCAGGCCGCCTCCTGGGCCGGGCTCGCGGACACGCTGACCGCCCGGACGGCGGCCACCAGCACCCACCCGACCGGGCGCTGGCAGCGCGCGCCCGACGACCCCGGTCTCGACGCCGCTCTGCTGATGCCCGCGATCCGGGGCGGCATCGGCGCACGCGACCCGCGGACCGTCCGCACGCTCGACGCCTACCGCGCCGAGCTGACCCACGACCACTACGCGTACCGCTTCCGGCACGACGAACGCCCGCTCGCCGAGGCCGAGGGCGCGTTCCTGCTGTGCGGATACCTGATGGCGCTGGCCGAGCACCAGCAGGGCAACGAGCGGGAGGCGCTGCGCTGGTTCGAACGCAACCGGGCGGCCTGCGGGCCGCCGGGCCTGTACACCGAGGAGTACGACATCGGCCAGCGGCAACTGCGCGGCAACCTCCCGCAGGCGTTCGTCCACGCGCTGATGCTCGAAACCTCCGTCCGCCTTGCCGTACCGGCCCCCACCGAAGGAGAAGAACAGTGAGCCAGAGCGTCGTCATCACAGGAGCGAGTGCCGGAATCGGCCGCGCGGTGGCCCGGGCCTTCGGCGCGCGCGGGGCGAACGTCACCCTGCTGGCCCGGGGCCGGGCCGGACTCGAGGCGGCCGCCCGCGAGGTGGAGGCGGCCGGCGGGCGCGCGCTGGCCGTCCCCACGGACGTGTCCGACCACCGCGCGGTCGAGGCCGCGGGGGACGCGGCCGTGCGTGAATTCGGCCGGATCGACGTCTGGGTCAACTGCGGCTTCACCTCGGTCTTCGCGCCCTTCACCGAGATCGAACCCGAGGAGTACGAGCGGGTCACCCAGGTCACGTACCTCGGGTTCGTCAACGGCACCCGGGCCGCCCTCACGCACATGACCCCGCGCGACGCAGGGACGATCATCCAGGTCGGCTCGGCGCTCGGCGAGCGGTCCATCCCGCTCCAGTCGGCGTACTGCGGGGCCAAGCACGCCATCAACGGCTTCACGTCATCCCTGCGCACCGAACTCATGCACCAGGGCAGTGGGGTGCGCGTCACCGTGGTGCAGATGCCGGCCGTCAACACCCCGCAGTTCTCCTGGGTCCTCTCCCGGGTGCGCGGCAATCCGCAGCCCGTCCCCCCGATCTACCAGCCGGAAGTCGCCGCCGACGCCGTGCTGTACGCAGCCGATCACCCCGGCCGCAAGCAGTACTACGTGGGCTCCAGCACCGTCGCCACCGTGGTCGCCAACAAGTTCGCGGCGGGTCTCCTGGACCGCTACCTCGCGCGGACCGGCTTCGACTCCCAGCAGTCCGGGGACGCCGGCGACAGCGACCGCGAGGACAACCTGTGGCAGCCGGTGGACGACGGCACCGACCACGGCGCGCACGGCACCTTCGACCAGAAGTCCCACCGGCGCGACCCGCAGCTGTGGGCCTCCCGGCACCCCGCCCTCGCCGCGGTCATGGCGGCGGGGGCCGCCTGCGGCGCCACGGCCCTCGGCCGACGCGCGGTACGGGGCCGGTGAGCGCGGATGACGGCACATGGCATTCCGCAGATCAGCCGCCCGGACAAGGTCCTCTTCCCGGACGACGGCATCACCAAGGCCGAACTCGCCGGCTACTACCGCACGGTGGCCCGCCGGATGCTGCCCCACCTGAGGGACCGGCCCCTCATGCTGGAGCGCCACCCCGACGGGATCGGCCGCCAGGGCTTCATGCAGAAGGACGTGCCGGACCACTTCCCCGACTGGGTCCACCGTGCCGAACTCCCCAAGGAGGACGGCACCGTCACCTACCCGGTCGCCGACGACACCGCCACGCTCGTCTACCTCGCGGGGCAGGCGTGCATCACCCCGCACCGCTTCCTCTCCCGCGCCGACCGGCCCCACCATCCGGACCGGCTGGTCTTCGACCTCGACCCGCCCGGCGACGACTTCACCCCGGTCCGCGAGGCGGCTCTCGGCATGCACGGACTCCTGGACGAGCTGGAACTTACGTCCCTCGTCATGACCACGGGCTCGCGCGGCCTGCACGTGGTGGTGGCGCTCGACCGCCGGGACGACTTCGACGACGTACGGGAGTTCGCCCGCGCGGTCGCCGACGCCCTCGTCGCCCGCCGGCCCGACCGGTTCACCACCGAGGCCCGGAAGAACGCCCGCGGGGACCGGCTCTACCTCGACGTGCAGCGCAACGCCTACGCCCAGACCGCCGCCACGCCCTACGCGGTCCGGGCTCGCCAGGGCGCACCCGTCGCCGCGCCACTGGCCTGGGAGGACGTCGACGACCCGGCGCTCGACGCCCGCCGCTGGACCCTGCGCGACGCCGACGCACTCCTGGACCGGGACCCCTGGCACGACCCCCCACGGCCCCGCTCCCTCGGCCGGGCCCGCACGCTGCTCGACGCGCTGACCGCGTAGAGCCGAACGGAGAACCACCATGTCCAGAGCCACGACGGTGCGAGACCTGCTGGACGAGCACGGGCAGACCTACGCCGAGGAAGCCGGCATCCACCTGCGCGACACCCCCATGCCCCTGTACCAGCTGCTGACCCTGTGCGCGCTGTTCTCGGTCCCCATCAAGGCCGACATGGCGGTGGACGCCGCCCGGGAGCTCTTCGGAGCGGGGATGCGCACACCCCGCGCCATGGCGGACGCGTCCTGGCAGGACCGGGTCGACGCCCTGGTCCGCGCCCACTACCGCCGCTACGACGAGAGCACCGCCACCGCTCTCGGCGAGGGCGCGCAGCTCGTACTCGACCGGTACCACGGAGACCTGCGCCGACTCCGCGACGAAGCCGGCGGGGACCCGGAGAAGCTGCGCGACCTGCTGAAGGAATTCCCCCGCATCGGCCCCGTGGGCGCCGAGATCTTCAGCCGCGAGGCCCAGGGCGTATGGCCCGAACTGCGCCCCGCCTTCGACAAGCGCGCCCAGGACGCCGCCGACGGACTCGGGCTGCCGCACTCCCCGGAGAAGCTGGCCGCGCTCGTCGACGACGAGGACCTGCCCCGGCTGGCGGCGGCCCTGGTCCGGGTCGCGCTGCGGTGACCGGCCCCGCCGTCACCAGCCCGTCCAGAGCAAATGGTTGACGGCGAGCGCCACCACAGCCTGGGCGGCCAGCCAGCCCCTGCGACCCCGGCCGGGCAGGAGCGCCGCCGCGGGCAGCAGCCAGAGCATGAACGGCTGCCAGATGCGCTCGGTCTCCGCCTTGCTCATCCCCGACAGGTCGGCCGCCAGCAGCAGGAGCAGCGCCACCAGGACCAGCGGGACGAGCCGGTCCGGTGCGCTCGCTTCCCCGCCGCGCAGGCTGCGTACGGCACCCGGCGCGCCCGCGAAGATCCTGCGCAGCCCGGCGACCGTCGCCGGGCCCACGGCGATCACGGTGCAGGCGAGGTTCGCCCACACCCAGTACCAGTAGGGGCGGAAGCCGCCCGCGCCCTGGTGGTAGCGCTCGACGAGCACGTGGTACGCCTCCCACCAGTTGAAGCCCGCCGCTGTGAAGACGGCCGGGACCACCAGGGCGCCGAGCAGTGCGAGCGGCAGCGGGCGTGCGGTGCGGGCGAGCACGAGGACGGCCAGGAGCAGGAGCGCGATCAGCGCCAGCCCGTAACTCAGATAGCAGACCAGCCCGTACAGGAGCCCCGCCCCGAGCGCCGCGGAGGCCGGGCTGCGTACCGTACGTGTCGCCGCCAGGGTCAGCAGGGCGACGGACCACGCGGCCACCGCCGCGAAGTAGCCGTCCGCCGACGCCCCGGCCCAGACGGCGACCGGTGCCAGGACGAGGAACGGCGCCGCGCGCCGGGCGGTGTCCTCACCGGCCAGGGTCCGGACCGTGACCAGAACGGCCAGCAGGCCGGACGCGCCGGTCAGGACGCACCAGACGCCGGCCCAGGCGCCGCCGCCGAGCCCGGCCCGGTCCAGCAGCACGAAGGTGAGCGTGGCGCCCGGCGGGTGACCGGCGACATGGGCCGGCCAGTTGTCCGGCGCGCCGAGCAGAATGTGCTCGTCGAACGTGCGCAGCGCGGCGCCGATATCGGCGAAGCGGTCGATGACCCGCAGGTACTCGTGTTTCGTGGTCAGGCGCTCGGCGATGCCGCGGCCCCAGCCGTCGATCAGCGCGAGCGAGAAGATCCAGGCGAGTGCGGCCGCGTACGTGGTCAGGAGCAGGGCCCGCCAGCGCAGCCGCCGGGCCAGGAGAGGCCCGTACACGATGACGGCGACGGCCACGAGGGGAGCGGCCACCGTGCCCGGACCGATGTGCGGATACCAGGACGCCAGGAGCGGCGGCCAATGGACGTACAGCCTGCGCGCGTAGTCGTCGATGGCCCGGCCGCCCAGCGCGGCGACGGCCACGAGCACGACGCCCGCGCCCGCGGCCACCAGATCCCAGCGGTGCCCGGAGCTTTCGACGCCGGCCGGCGCGGTGCGGGGCGCGGTGCGGTCCTCGGTCTTCACCCAGGCACCGTACGCACCCGGACGCCGGGACGGCGGCGACCGGCCGGGCGCGTCACACAACCGTCAGATTCACGGCCGCCGCCGTACGTTCGCCGGAGTGACGTCACCGTTTCGTCAGGAGTCGCACCCGCCGGCCGGGCCGGGTCCGGGCATAGCGTCGGAGTCATGGGCGACAGCCGTCGGAACGCTCCGACACCCTCCGCATCCTCCTCCCGGCTCCGCGCCACCGCGCTCCTCGAACGGCTGCCGTCATCACCCGGCTTCTGGCGCAGCCCCGTGCGCGGCGTGCCGTTCACCGCCGTGCTCGGGCTCGTCCTGCTCGCCGGGATCACGCTGCTCTTCGTGACGGGCCTGCTGTCGTACGCCGCGTACAACCCGGACCTGAACCCGGTCAACGACAAGACACCGGACAAGGGACTGCTCGGGTTCTACCTGTTCCCCTGGCCCACCTCGCCGCACTGGCTGTACCGGCTGACGCAGGGGCTCCACGTCACCGTGGGCATCGTGCTCGTCCCCGTCCTGCTGGCCAAGCTGTGGTCCGTGGTGCCCCGGCTCTTCGCCCTGCCGCCGGCCCGCTCGCCCGCCCACGCCCTGGAACGGATCTCGCTGCTCCTGTTGGTGGGCGGGGCGCTCTTCGAGTTCGTCACCGGGCTGCTCAACATCCAGCTGGAGTACCTGTTCCCCGGCTCCTTCTACCCGCTGCACTTCTATGGGGCGTGGGTGTTCTTCGCCGCGTTCCTCGCCCACGCCGGGCTGCGCGCGCCGCAAGCCGTACGGGTGCTGCGGTCGGGCGGGCTCGACGGGCCGGTCCCTGACGACGTGCTGGAGTCGCCCGCCCCCGCCCCGCCGACCCTGTCCCGGCGCGGCGCCCTGGCCATGGTGGGCGCCGGGTCACTCGTCCTGCTCGTCACCTCGGCAGGCCGGAGCTTCGACGGGCCGCTGCGCCGCCTCGCGGTGCTCACCCCGCACGGCGCCGCCGAACCGGGGCCGGGGCCCAACGGCTTCCAGATCAACAAGACCGCGGCCGCCGTCGGGATCACCACCGCGGAGACCGGCGACGGCTGGTGGCTCACCGTCAGCGGCCCGGCCGGCGACCTGCGGTTCAGCCGGGCCCAGCTGCTGGCCATGGAGCAGCACAGCGCGGCCCTGCCCATCGCGTGCGTGGAGGGCTGGTCCACCTCGGACCAGTGGTGGCGCGGCGTACGGCTGAGTGAGCTGGCGGCCCTCGCCGGATACCCGGACCGCCCGCCCGGGGTGCTGGTGGAGTCCCTCCAGCGCAGCGGCCCCTTCCGCCGGGCGGCGCTGCGGGACAACCAGGTGCGCGACCCGCGTTCGCTGCTCGCACTGCAGGTCAATGGCGAGGACCTGTCACCCGATCACGGATATCCGTCCCGAGTCATCGTCCCCGCCGCGCCGGGCGTGCTCAACACCAAGTGGGTGTCCCGGCTGACCTTCGGAGAGCTGTGAACGCCACCGGCCCCCGTGCCCTCCTGCGCCGCCACTACGGGGCGGGTTCCCTGCACCTCGTACTGCTGGCCGCCTCGTTCGCGCTCGCCGGGTACGCGGGCGTGCGCCTGCTGGCAGGCGACTGGCTCGGGGTGGTCGTGTGGTTCGTGGGCGCGGCCCTCGTGCACGACCTGGTGCTGGTGCCCGTGTACGCGTCGGCGGACCTGCTGCTGCGCCGCTGCCTCGGACGGCGGCGGCCGGCATCCGTCAACTACGTACGGGTGCCGGCCTTCCTGTCAGCGCTGCTGCTGCTCATCTGGTTTCCGCTGATCACCCGTCAGGCCGAGCGCTACGAGCCGGCCAGCGGGCTGTCCCCGGACGTGTTCCTGGGGAACTGGCTGCTGATCACCGCCGCGCTCTTCCTGCTCTCGGCGTTCTGGTTCGTCGTCCGGGCGGTCCGGGCGCGCCGCAGGGAGACGAAGGTGCGGCCGTCCGCCTCCCACTGATCGACGGCGCGCAGCCCGTGCGGGCGGGCGTATTCCAGCAGGGCCGGGGAACCGAGCCTCGCCCAGGGGAAGACGCCCGCCGATGCCGGCCCGGCCGGGGCGCTGCCGTCGTCCAGCCGCACCCGGACCCGCTCGTCGACGGCGTGCGGCACGGTCTCCGCGATGAGCAGCCCGCCCGCCGCGAGCAGGTCCGCCGTACGGCTCAGCAGCCGGTCCGGGTCCCCGCCGATGCCGAGGTTGCCGTCCGCCAGCAGCACGGTGCCCCAGCGCCCCTCGCCGGGCAGCGGGTCGAACACCGACCGGCGCAGGGCGTAGCCGCCGAGCCGGACGGTCCGGGCGACCGCCGCCGCGCTGACGTCGATGCCCAGGGCGCGGTGGCCCCGCGCCGCCAGCGCGGCGACCAGCCGGCCGGGCCCGCAGCCGACGTCCAGGACCGGGCCCTCGCAGCGGCGCAGCGCCGACAGGTCCGCCGCATCCGCACCGGCGCACCAGCGCTCGACGTCCAGCGGCAGCAGCCAGCCGTCCGTGCGGCGCAGGAAGAGCGGCCCGTGCCCGTTGCGCAGGGCGTTGGCGTACGGGTCGGTGCCCCACGCGTCGCTGTCCGGGCGCGCGATGTCCAGCACCTCCGGGTCCCGGGCCGATGCGGTGCCCGACGCGTCCAGTACCTCCGGGGCCCTCTTCGAGCCGGCGCCCACCGCATCCAGCACGCCCCGGTCCGGGCGCGTGCGGCTCATCGGACGGCCGCCCGGGTCAGCCGGGACCACTCGGCGGCGAACCGGCCGTCCGGGGCGAGCGCGGCGACCTCCGCCGCGTCGGCCGCCGTGTCCACGTCCCGCAGTGGGGGCAGGTCCCGCACGGTCAGCCCGGCGTCGACCAGCCGGCGCCGCTGCACCGCCCCCGTCTCGGGCACGGACATCGGCACCCCGCGCAACAGCGCAGGATCGGGCTCCGCCAGGCCCAGCGCCCAGAAACCGCCGTCCTCGGCGGGGCCGAACCAGGCATCGCACCCGTCCCAGCCACCGGGGCTCAGCGCCGGGGCCAGACCGGCCGCCGTGACCTGCGGGGTGTCCATGCCGATCAGCAGCGTGGGCCCGGTGCAGGCACCGAACGCCGCGGCGAGCCGCTCGTCGAGCCCTCCCGCGCCCTGTTCCACGACCTCGATGCCCGGCGGCAGCCACGGTCCGGGCGCCCCGGCCAGGACGACGACGCGCCGCGCGGCCGGCACAGTCAGGACGGTGTGCAGGGTGTCGGCGAGCGCCGCCTCGGCGAGCCGGGCGGCCTCGGCGGGGGAGAAGGGCGGGGTGAGCCGGGTCTTGACCCGCCCGGGCAGCGGCTCCTTGGCGATGACCAGCACGGTCGTCGCACCGGCCGGGGCGGCGCCGGCCACGGCCCGGCTCACTGCGCCACCCCCATCGGGACCGGCGGCTCACCCAGCACGGCCCGCATGTCGCGGACCGCGTGCCAGGTGCCCAGCCACGTCCCGGTGACCTTCGACTTCCCCGTACGAGCGAGGTACGGGACGTCCGTCTCGGCCACCCTCAGCCCCGCGTCGGCCGCCCGCACCACCATCTGCAACGGATAGCCGCTGCGCCGGTCCGTGAGCCCGAGCGCCAGCAGATCGGCACGGCGCCCGGCGCGCAGAGGACCGAGGTCGCGCAGCCTGATCCCGGTGCGGCGGTGCAGCATCCGGGACAGCGCGGCGTTGCCCGCCCGTGCGTGCAGCGGCCAGGCGCCGCGCTCCTGGGGGCGCCGCCGCCCGAGCAGCAGATCGCACTCGCCGTCGCCCACCCGGCGGACGAAGCCGGCGAGGAGGGCGGGGTCCAGCGAGCCGTCGCAGTCGCAGAAGCAGACGAACTCCGCCTCACTGGCGAGCAGCCCGGCATGGCAGGCCGAGCCGAAGCCGCGCCGGGGCTCGTGCACCACGGTCGCGCCCAGCGCACGGGCCACATCGGCCGAGCCGTCGGTCGAGCCGTTGTCCACCACGATCGCCCGCCAGCCCCGGGGCACCCGGGCCAGCACCCCGGGCAGGGCCGCTGCCTCGTCGAGACAGGGGAGAACGATGTCGGCGCGGGGCCCTGAGTCATCGGAAGGAAGGATCACCCGGCCCACCCTACGGAGCGAAAACCGGCATTTCGGGCTTTGGGTTCTTACGAAACATGGACGTCGCCCGCCACCGGCCCGCCCGCGTTTCCGGCCGCGCCGCCCCGGGTGCCAGGGTGGTCCCATGCAGACGACCCCCGACACACCGCTTCCCGCTGGGGGTGCGGCCGGACCGCCCCCCGCCGCCGCCCAGGCCCGCGGCCATGTCCTCGTCGTCGACGACGACGCGACCGTCGCGGAGGTCGTCGCGGGCTACCTGACCGGCGCCGGCTACGACGTCGCCCGGGCCGCGGACGGACCGGCCGCGCTCGCGCTGTACGCGGCCCGCCGGCCGGACCTGGCCGTCCTGGACCTGATGCTGCCCGGCATGGACGGCTTCGAGGTCTGCCGCCGCATGCGCGCGTACGGGCCGGTCCCGGTCATCATGCTCACCGCGCGCGGCGACGAGGACGACCGCATCCTCGGCCTCGAAACGGGCGCGGACGACTACGTGACCAAGCCGTTCAGCCCGCGCGAACTCGTCCTGCGCGTCGACTCCGTGCTGCGGCGCGCCAGGGCGGCCGCCGCCCCGGGCGGGCACCCCGCGCTGCTGGAAGGGGCGGGACTGGTCCTCGACCCCGCCGCCCGGAGCGCGACCTGCCGGGGACGGCAGCTGGGCCTGACCCTCCGTGAGTTCGACCTGCTCGCCTTCCTGCTGCGCCACCCGGGCCGCGTCTTCGGCCGGGAGGAGCTGATGCGCGAGGTCTGGGGCTGGGACTTCGGTGATCTGTCGACCGTCACCGTGCATGTACGCCGGCTCCGCGGGAAGGTCGAGGCCGACCCGGCCCACCCGGAGCTGATCCGTACGGTCTGGGGCGTCGGCTACCGCCTCGACCTGGCCGCCGGCGACACCCCCGCCCCGGTCGCCGGAGCCCCGGCATGACCGACCTGCTCCTGATGGCCCTGTTCGCCTTCCTCGGCGCCGCCGCCGCCGGGCTGCTCGGGGCGTTCGCGCTGCGGCTCACCCGGCACCGCTCGCTCGTCCTGTCGCTGAGCATCGTGGCCGCCGTGGCCGTCACCGCGATGCTCGCCGGGACCCTGGCCGTCGCCTGGGCGATGTTCCTGTCACCGCACGACCTGACCGTGGTGACGACCGTCGTCGCCATGGCCGCCGTCGTCTCGCTCGTCACCGCGATGCTGCTCGGCCGCTGGGTCGCCGCCCGGAGCCGCGAACTGACCCTGGCCGCCCGTTCCTTCGGCGACGGCGGCACCTTCGCGGCGCCCGAGGCCCCGGCCACCGCCGAACTCGCCGCCCTCACCCGTGAACTCGCCGCCACCAGCGCCAAACTGGACAATTCGCGCGAGCGGGAACGCGCCCTGGAGACCTCGCGGCGCGAACTCGTCGCCTGGATCTCGCACGACCTGCGCACCCCCCTCGCCGGACTCCGCGCCATGTCGGAGGCGCTGGAGGACGGCGTGGCCGCCGACTCGCCGCGCTATCTGCGCCAGATCCGCACCGAGGTGGAGCGGATGAACGACATGGTCGGCGACCTCTTCGAACTCTCCCGCATCCACGCCGGCTCGCTCGCCCTGGCCCCCACCCGGGTCTCCGTCTACGACCTCGTGGGCGACGCCCTGGCCGGTGCGGACCCGCTCGCCCGCGAGCACGGGGTGCGGCTGGTCGGCGGGCGGATCGAAGAGGTGCCCGTCGAGGTGGACGGCAAGGAGATGAGCCGGGTCCTCGGCAACCTCCTGATCAACGCGATCCGCCGGACGCCCGCCGACGGCACGGTCGCCCTCGCGGCCCACCGCGCGCCGGACGGGGTGGTCCTCTCGGTGACCGACGGCTGCGGCGGCATCCCGGAGGAGGACCTGCCGAGGGTCTTCGACACCGGGTGGCGCGGCAGCCACGCCCGTACGCCCCCGGCCGGCGCGGGTCTGGGACTCGCCATCGTGCGGGGGATCGTCGAGGCGCACGCCGGCCGGGCCGAGGTCCGCAACGTCACCGGCGGCTGCTGCTTCGAGGTGACGCTGCCGCTGGGATGACCCTCAGGCCGGCAGTGCCGCACCGGCCTCCCGCAGCGGGGCCGTCGCGAAATCGGCCACGCCCTCGGCGAACCCCACCTGCGGCCGCCAGCCCAGTTCCGCCCGCAGCCGCCGCGAGTCCGCCGTGACATGGCGTACGTCCCCGAGCCGGAACTCGCCGGTCACCACCGGAGCCGGACCGCCGTGGGCCGCCGCCAGCACCCCGGCCATCTCGCCGATCGTGTGCGGCTCGCCGCTGCCGGTGTTGTACGCCGTGAAGCCGCCCGGAGCGCGGGAGCCCACGGCCTCCAACGCCACCGTGTTCGCGGCGGCCACGTCCCGTACATGGATGAAGTCGCGCCGCTGGCCGCCGTCCTCGAACACGCGCGGTGCCTCGCCCCGGGCCAGGGCGGACCGGAAGAACGACGCGACACCCGCGTACGGCGTGTCGCGGGGCATGCCGGGGCCGTACACGTTGTGGTAGCGCAGCGAGACCGCGCTCCCGCCCGTCGCCCGCGCCCAGGACGCGGCGAGGTGCTCCTGCGCCAGCTTGGTCGCCGCGTACACATTGCGCGGGTCGGCCGGCGCGTCCTCCGCGACGAGCCCGGGCACCAGCGCCGCCCCGCAGTCCGGGCAGCGCGGCTCGAAGCGGCCCGCCGTCAGGTCGGCCCGGTCGCGGGGGCCCGGACGAACGGTGCCGTGACGCGGACAGGAGTACCGGCCCTCCCCGTACACGACCATCGACCCGGCGAGCACCAGGCTCCGCACCCCCGCCCCGGCCATCGCGGCGAGCAGGACGGCCGTGCCCAGGTCGTTGCACCCCACGTACTCCGGGGCGTCCGCGAAGTCCTTGCCCAGGCCGACCATCGCCGCCTGGTGGCACACCGCGTCCACCCCGTGCAGCGCGCGGTCCACGGCCGCGCGGTCGCGTACGTCCCCGATGAGCATCCGCCCGTCGGCGTCACCAGCCGGACGGCGCACGGTGTGGCCGTGCGCCGACGGCAGCAGTGCGTCCAGCACCACCGCCTCGTGCCCGGCGGAGGTGAGACTGCTGACGATCTCCGACCCGATGAACCCGGCTCCGCCGGTGACAAGTACGCGCATGAACGCCACGCTAGGACGCGCGCGGCCCCGTCACGCGCTTTGGCCGCGGCACGTCACGGGACCGTAAGCCTTCGGCCTCGCGCTAGCGCAGTTCCTGGATACGGACCAGGTTGCCCGCCGGGTCGCGGAACGCGCAGTCGCGGATGCCGTACGGCTGCTCGGTCGGCTCCTGGACCACCTCCGCGTCACCGGCCTGCACCTTCTCGAAGGTGGCGTCCAGATCGCGGGTGGCGAGCAGGATCCAGCCGTACGTGCCCTTGGCCATCATTTCCGTGATGGTGCGGCGCTCGTCGTCGGTGATCCCCGGGTCCGCGGCCGGCGGGGCCAGCAGGATCGACGTGCTGGGCTGGTCCTTCGGGCCGACGGTGATCCAGCGCATCTTGCCCTGGCCGACGTCGTTGCGGACCTCGAAACCGAGCGTGTCGCGGTAGAACGCGAGGGACTCCTCCGGGTCGTCGTGCGGGAGGAAGCTGGTGTGAATGGTGATGTCCATGAAGATCATGCTAGGCAGGGCGCCACCGCCCCGCTTCTCGAATCCTGACCGGTTCGCCACCGCCGGGCGGCGGCCTTCCGGACCGCCCCGCTGCCCGAAGAGGCACCCCGCCGTGCCCCGCACCGGACAGGGCCGGGCTGGACGGGGCAGCGGCGCGTCCCCCAGGGTGGAAGGCCGGTAGGAGCGGGCGGTCCGCCGCGACCGCGCGGCGCGGGCCGGCCCCCGGTGCGGTCAGGGGAGATGACGGTGAACGCACAGGACCACGACCACCAGCACGAGCACGAGCAGCACACGCCGCCCCTGGAGACCGGGGACGACCACGAGCGGCTGCCGGCCGGCCGTCTGCACGACGCGACGGCCGAGGCGCCCGCAACCTCCGACGCCCACCATCTCTTCCGGGCCGCCGCCACCGGCCGGACCGACGTGGTGGGCCCCTCCGGCATGGGCGTCCTCCAGCGCACGGTCGGCAACGCCGCGCTCGGCCCCGTGATCCAGCGCGCCCGGGCGGCGGCCCCGGAGCAGGCCGAGGAGGCGGAGACGCGCTCGCCCGTGCACGACGTCGTCTCCTCCGGTGGCGGCACCCCCCTGGACACCGAGACCCGGACGGACCTGGAGAGCCGGATGGGCGCCGACTTCTCCGACGTACGCATCCACAACGACTCCGCCGCCCACGAGTCGGCGAAGGGCGTCGGCGCGCACGCCTACACCGTGGGCAACAACGTCGTCTTCCAGCGCGACGCCTACGACCCGTCCTCGCCCCAGGGCCGTACGACGCTGGCGCACGAGCTGACCCATGTCATCCAGCAGCGCAGCGGGCCCGTCGAAGGCACCGAGGCGCCCGGCGGCATCCGGGTCAGCGACCCCTCCGACCGCTTCGAACGCGAGGCCGTCGCCAACGCGGACCGGGTGCTCTCCGACCCGGCCCCGGCGGCGGCCACCGCTGCCCCCACCGCCGCGGCGCCCTCGCCCGCGCCCGCCGTCCAGCGGGCGGCCACGGAGGACGAGGACGAGCAACCGGCCGACGTCCAGGGCTCCTTCGCACAGCGTGCCGAGGAGAAGAGCCCGGAGGAGGAAGAGGAGGCTCCGCCGGCCTGACGTGCCGCCCAGGGGGACTGGCGGGCAGTCAGTTACCGTCGGCGTTCCGCATCGTGCCGCCCAGGAACATCGACTCCGCGCACCGCGCCGGCGCCTGCGCGCCCACCGGCTTGCCCACCTTCCGGCAGTCGATGGTCATGGTGACCTTGCCGCCCGCCTGGACCACGATCGGCGTCACGAAGTGGTAGTCGGAGTCCCGGAAGTTCTCCAGCCCCAGGCTCAGCACCCGGGTCTCCTTGCCGGCCGAGACGACCAGCGTTCCGGCGTCGCCCTGCGGGTTCTGGACGACGATGTCGGTGAGCTGGAACGTCTTCCCGGCCGGCACGGTGAGCGCCGTCCCCGTGTTCGTCCCGCCGCCCAGCGAGTCCTGCACCCTGGCCTGCGCGCTGGTCGGAGTCGCCGCCCCCGCGTCGGCCGCCGCCGAAGGGATCGGGCTCGGTGTGGGCTTCGACCCGCCGCCCCCGCCCGATCCGCTCCCGGCGGAGTCACCCCCGCCGGCCCCGGAACCGGCCGAGCCGCTCTGTTCCGGCGCCCTGCTCTTGTCGGCCGCCGCGGCGGACCGTACCGCCTCGGGGGTGACCGCTTCCCGCGCCGCCGACTTCACGGCCGGGCGCAGCAGGGCGTACCAGAGGCCGACCAGCGCGAGCACCAGCACGGCCGCGGTGATCAGGGCCCGGGGCAGCCAGCGGGGGAGCAGGGGCTCCTGCTCGTAACTGCCGTCGACGAGGACCGGCTCCACCGGCTCCTGGCCCTCGGCCACCTGGGTCGCGGCGAACACCTGGAAGGGGTGCGTGACGGGCGTGCCGCGCCACATCCGCTTGACGGGCCGCACCCGAAGCTTCGCGAACTCTGCTTTGCCGGGCGCCACGTGGAGCTCCGGTGCGGCGAACACGACCCGGGCCCGCTCGCTCCCGGGCTGAGCCCCCAGGCGTACCGTCACCGGGATGTTGCCCCGGTTGTCGACGGCCAGCTGATGGCGTCCGGCGCGCGCGCCGTGCGAGCTGCGCGGGACCAGCTCGGCCGTCGTCCCGGTGAACGGCAGCACGGTCACCCGGCCCTCGGGCACCACCGTCCCGTCCTGCTCGCCGGTCGGCACCACCCGTATCCCGAACGGCGTCTCACCGGCCGGCACCGTCGCGTCGCGCGGCGGTCGCAGAACGAACGACACCGTCCCCGAGTCCCCCGGGTAGAGGGACAGCACGGCCGGTTCCACCGCGGCCCAGGCGGCACACGCGCCGACCACCTCGAAGCGGTACTCCTCGACCGTCGTACCGGAGTTGCGGACGTGAAGGGGGACAGCCGTCTCCTCGCCCGGTGCGGCGCTGACGGTGGTTGCGTCGAGGCTTGCCGTGAGACTCATACGGCGGACCGTAGGGTCGCCGCGTACGTCGTACACCGGCCGTGAAGGAACACTTTCGGGCACATTGGATGCCCGGGCAAAGCAATCTGGTTTCCTGCTCAATATTCAAGGGCATCTTCCGTCCGCCTCATCACCAGTGAGGCGGACGAGCACGGCTGTGAGGCGTGTGCACCAGGGGCGTCCGGCCGTTTCCAAGGGGGAGCACGGATATGGAGCGCACCAAGGTCGCGTTACGGGCACAGGACCCGATCTCACAAGCAGGAGTGGCCAGCCAGTTGAGGGCACGGCCCGAAGTGAACGTAGTGGAATGGGACGAGGAGGGGCCCTGGCCCGACGTCGTCGTCATGGTCGTCGACGCCGTCGACGAGGAGGTGCTGACGACGCTGCGTCACATCCAGCGCACCACCGACTGCCGCGCAGTCCTCGTCACCACGGACATCGACGAGCAGAAACTCGTGAGCGCCGCGGAATGCGGGGTCGTCGGGGTGATCAGGCGGGCCGAGTCCACCCCCGAACACCTGGTGCACGTCATCGACACGGTCGCGCGGGGAGAGGGCCACCTGCCCTCCGACCTGCTCGGCAGGCTCCTGGCCGAGGTCGGCCGGCTCCAGGGGCAGGTACTGGCACCCCGTGGACTGCACTTCACCGGGCTCGCCGCCCGAGAAGTGGACGTCCTTCGCCTCGTCGCCGAGGGCTACGACACCGCCGACATCGCCACGAAGCTGGCCTACTCCGAGCGCACCATCAAGAACGTCCTGCACTCGGTCATGACCCGTCTGCAACTGCGCAACCGGTCCCACGCGGTGGCGTACGCCATGCGCCAGGGCCTGATCTGACGCCCCGGACCGCACTCGGGCCGGCTGCCCCAAAGGGCAGCGGGCACTACCCGCCGAAAGGGCTGACTTCCCGCTGTGCGCGAAGCACGCACACGGGACCGTGTGGGCGCTGTTCTTCGGTGGGAGGTCCGGGTGCGGGGGAGAGAAGCTGTGCGGTGGAATGGGCCGGCGGGACGTCCACGCGGACTACCGGGCGCGCGCCGGTCCGCCGCGCTCGCCCTGCTCCTGCTGGCCACCGCCTTCGTGCCCGCGTCGGGCGCGTCGGGTGCCGCGCCCGCCGTGCCCGTACCCCCGGAGCCGTGGGTCACCCCGGCGACCGTGCACGAAGCGCTCGACCCGGGCGGCTCGACCGATGTCGACAAGTCGGTGCGTACGCCGCCGATCCCGCCGAGACCCGAGGTCGTCCTGCTGGTGGACGGCACGGGCAGCATGGAAAAGCCCATCACCGACGTGCAGACGAACCTGTCGGCCATCACCGAGAAGGTTCTGGCGGAACGGCCTGAGTCGCGTTTCGCGGTCGCTACCTTCGGCGACCAGCAATTCGACCCCACAGAAGGCGAATTCGAGGTCCTCCAGGGGCTGACGGACGACCTCGTCAAGGTGCAGGCCGGCGTGAACGAGCTGAAGACGGACCGGGGCGCCTACAGCATGGGCCCGTCGGAGGACTGGATCAACGGCCTCTGGCAGATCGCCAACGGAGCCGGTGGCGAAACGGTCTTCCGTGAGGGCTCCAACCCGGTGATCGTGCTGGTCAGCGACGCGTCCAGCCACGCACCGAGCGCCGGTCACACCATTGACGACACGATCTTCGCCCTCCAGGACAAGGGCGTCCGGGTGGTCGGCGTCGACGTGGACAGCGCGCTCGGTGACGGGCTCAACGGCACCGGCAACGCGCACAACCCCGACCACCCCGACCAGGTCGAGAAGCCGCCGACCGACGCGGGTCAGGCCACCCGCATCATCGAAGCCACCCAGGGCCGGCTCCTCGAAGGCATCCAGGGCGACGAGGTCGCCCAGGCCATCGTCGACGGCATGGACAACCTCCCCACCTCCGTCGGCCACCAGCTCAGCGACTGCAGCCCCTACCTCACCGTCGCACTCGAGCCGCCCACCCGCCGGGTGACCAGCGGCGACACCGCCCACTTCGCCGAGACGATCGACGTCGCGGCCGACGCCCCGCAGGGCGCCACCCTCACCTGTACGGTCCAGTTCCTGCTCGGCCCCCAGATCCCGGGCACGGACAGACTCGCCCCCACGGCCGCGCCCGACCCCGACTTCCAGCAGAAGATCACCATCGACGTGAACGACGTCGACGCGCCCGTCGTCACCGTGGACGACCGCATCGCCAGGGCGGACGACGAGAACGGTACGAGGATCAGCTACTGGGCGACCGCCAGGGACACCCAGGACGGCCGCCTCCCCGTCACCTGCACCCCCGCGTCCGGTTCCCTCTTTCCCATCGGCTCGACGACGGTCACCTGCACGGCCACGGACAGGGCGGGCAACACCGCTACGGACACGGCCGTCTTCGAGGTGCTCGACCCGCCACCGCCGCCCCTTCCCCCGCCGCCCGCGACGGACGTCGCCGTCAGGGCCGACGTCACCCCCGGCCGTACGTACATCGGCCGCCCGGCCCACGCCCGGTTCACCGTGACCAACGCGGGTCCGGACACCGCCAGGGACGTCGTCGTCGCCACGAGCTGGCCGAAGCCCGGCAAGGCGAAGGACCGCATGCTGACCTCCCTCAACCGCTGCACCGCCGCCGCGCCCTGCACCATTCCGCCCGGCGGCCGGATCGAGGTGACCCAGACCGGGACGTACCGCGAGGCGATCACCGGGGACGTACGCGCCACCGTGAGCGGCATGCTGGGCGACCTGCACCCCGTCAACGACCAGGACACGGACCGGCTGCGCGTCCTCAAGCCCTCCCTCACCGTCACCCCGCAGGTCGCCAAACCCGGCCAGCCCGTCGTGGCGCGCGGCAAGGACTACCCGCCGGGCGAGACCGTACGCCTGACCTGGAACACCGGCATCACGGCGGACCGCACCGGCGTACGCGTGGGCCGCGACGGGACCTTCGAGGTCCAGGTGCTGGTGCTGCGCAAGGACACCCTCGGCCCCCGAGTCCTGCGCGCGGACATCACCGGGCTGCCAGAGCTGCGGAAACCGGTCCTGGTGGTCCAGCGCAACCTCCAGCCGCCGGACTTCAAGGGCCGTACGTGAGAGGGGCGGACACCAGGTGATCCACGAGGTGGACGACGTACTCCGGTCCCTGATCCGGGCGGAGGTGCTCGGCGGCGGCCAGATCACGGTCGTCTTCGACGCCCCCACCCGCGAGTGGGCCGCCAAGGTCAACGCCCCCATGGTCAACCTCTACCTTTACGACATCCGCGAGGACATGCGGCGGCGCGAACGAGGCCTGCACAACGAGTACGACGAACGCGGCGCCGTCGTGGCCCGGCGCCGCCCCCCGCGCTACTTCAAGCTCTCGTACCTGATCACCGCGTGGACCAAGCGCCCGGAGGACGAGCACCGGCTGCTCTCCTCCCTGCTCGCCTGCCTCCTCGCGTACGAGGCGCTGCCCCCGGAGCGGCTGGCCGGATCACTCGCCGAGATCGGGGCCGCCGTGCCCATGTCGATCGCTCTGCCGCCGCCGGAGGACCGCTCGTTCGCCGACGTGTGGAGCGCGCTGGGCGGCGAGCTGAAGCCGTCGCTCGACCTGGTGGTGAGCGTGCCGGTGACGGCCTCGCCGACGTACCCGGCGGGGCCGCCGGTCGGCGACGACGGGCTGCACGCCCGGTTCGGCGACATGCCGGGCCCACCGGAGCCGCTGCGGGGCGGGCTCCCGGTCTACGGAAGCCGTCCAGGCCGTCCGGTACGGGAGGAGCCGGCCGCCGCCGGCCGGCGTGGCCTGGGAGTGCGGATCACCGAGAACCGGTCCGCCGACGCCGCGAGGGAGGACCCCACCGCATGACGCCACCGGGCCACCCCGACGACGACCTGAACCTGCGCCACCTCCTCGCCCGGGCAACCGCCGTCGAGCAACGCGTCCGCCGGGCGGTGGAGGCCCGGCAGCACACGGACCCGGACCCGGAGGACGCGTTCCGGGGGCTGTACCTGACGGACGAGAACATCGCGCGGCTGCTTGACGAGAAGGGGGCGCGGGGGTTCCCGGATCTGGTCGGAGATGACGGCCCGACCAGGTCCGGGCCTTCCCGGCTCACCGCCCTCGCAACGGACTTCGGGCTCACGCCGCTCGACACCGAGATCCTGCTCATCGCTCTCGTGCCGGACCTGGACGACCGCTTCGAGGCGTTCTACGGGTACCTCAACGACGACGTGACCCGCCGGCGCCCGTCCATCGGCCTGGCCCTCGGCCTGTGCGGGGTGTCCCCGGCCGACGCCGTCGCGCGCGGCAGGCTGGCGGCGGCCGCCCCGCTCCGGGACGCCGGGCTGCTGCTGGCCGAGGACCTGGACCGCCCGTTCCTCAGCCGGGCGCTGCGCGTCCCGGACCGGGTCACGGCGCACCTGCTCGGCGACGACACGAGGGATCCGCGCCTCGCGGACGTCACGGCGCCCTGCGAGGCGGTCGGGGGCGTGGGCGACCCGGCGGCTCTGGCCCGGGTCCTGGCCGGCGGCGTCCCGCTGGTCTACCTGGGCGAGGACCAGGGCGGGGCTGGCACGGCCCTGGCGGCGTCGGCGCTGGAGCGGGCGGGTCTGCGGGTCCTGGGCGTGGACCTCGCCCGCCTGGCGGCGGACCCGGCCCCCGCCGACGCCGTACGGGCCCTGGTCCGCGAGGCGCGGCTGACCGGGGCGGGGCTGGTGTGCGCCCCGCTGGACGCGGTGTCCCGCGAACACCCTTATTTGTTACGCCTCCTGACGGCTACCCCGGTGCCGACGGTGATGGTGGGCCGGGTGCCGTGGGACGCCTCCTGGTCCACGGTGCCGCCGCTGCTCGTGCACGCCCCGAGGGTGGAGCCGTCGGCGCGCGGGGCGCTGTGGAGCGAGGCGTACCGGCGTACGGGGTCGGGCGCTGTGCCTGCCGGCGTCGACCCGGACCACCTCCTTGCCCCGTTCCTCCTGACGCCGGAGCAGGTCACGGGCGCCGCCCGCAGCGCCGCCCAGACGGCCCGGCTCGACGGCGGGCCCCTCACCCCGGACCACGTACGCCAGGGGGCCCGCGCCCAGAACGCGGCCGGCCTCGACCGCCTGGCCCGCCGCATCGAACCCACGGTGACCTGGGACGACCTGGTCCTGCCACCCGACGCCCACGCCCAGCTCCGCGAACTGACCGCCCGCGCCCGCCACCGCGACCGGGTGCTGGGGGAATGGGCGATGCGGCCGGGCGGCGGCCGGGGGCGCGGGGTCTCGGCGCTCTTCGCGGGGGACTCCGGCACGGGCAAGACCATGTCGGCCGAGGTGATCGCGGCCGACCTCGGGCTCGACCTCTACACGGTCGACCTGGCGACGGTGATCGACAAGTACGTGGGCGAGACCGAGAAGAACCTGGAACGCATCTTCACGGAGGCGGCGGGGGTCAACGGGGTCCTGCTCTTCGACGAGGCGGACGCGATCTTCGGGAAGCGCTCGGATGTGAAGGACGCGCACGACCGCTACGCCAACGTGGAGAGCGCCTACCTCCTCCAGCGCATGGAGTCCTTCGACGGCCTGGCCATCCTCGCCACCAACCTCCGCGCCAACCTGGACGACGCCTTCACCCGCCGCCTGGACCTGGTCATCGACTTCCCGGTCCCGGACCCGGAACAGCGCCTGATCCTCTGGGACCGTTGCCTGGGGACGGCGCTCCCGCGCGCCGCGGACCTCGACCTCGCCTTCTGCGCGGAGAACTTCGAGCTGGCGGGCGGCAACATCCGCTCGATCGCGGTGACGGCGGCGTACCTGGCGGCGGACACGGGCGGCGAGGTGACGATGGCCACGCTGATCCACGCGGTGCAAAGGGAGTACCAGAAACTGGGCCGTCTCACGCTGGCGTCGGAGTTCGGGCCGTATCTGGGGCTGTTGACCTCCTGACCCGAGGACGCGCGCCCGGAGCCCGGACACGGGTGTCCCCCTTGCGTGGAACGGGCCGGGGAGCCACCGTGGTCGGAGCCGGGCTGTCGATGACCGGCTGGACCGAGGGCTACGGCGACGGGAGCCGGTGTGACCGCATTGTCTGTTCTGCCTGGAGGGGTTCTGCCCCACACGCTGTACGGCGAGGGCCCGCACAAGGTGATCGCGGTGCACGGTTGGTTCGCCGACCGTTCGGCGTACGACCCGGTGGTGCGGGACCTCGACCCCGGCTCGTTCCAGTACGCGGTGGCGGACCTGCGGGGGTACGGCGAGGCCAGGGGTGTGGCCGGCTCGTACACGACGGCCGAGGGCGCGGCGGACGTGCTCGCGCTGGCCGACCGGCTGGGCTGGGAGCGCTTCTCGCTGATCGGCCACTCGATGGGCGGCTCCGTCATCCAGCGGACGCTGGCGGCCGCGCCGCACCGCGTGCGCCGGCTGGTCGGCATCTCGCCGGTGCCCGCGTCCGGTCTGCCGCTGTCGCCCGAGCAGTGGGAGTTGTTCTCCGGTGCGGCGACGAGCCCCGAGAACCGGCGGATCATCCTGGACCTCACCACGGGAGGCCGGCGTCCGGCGGCCTGGCTGGACCGCATGGTCCGGCGCTCGGTCCGGTGCAGTGACGAGAAGGCGTTCCGGGCCTGGCTGGACTCCTGGGCGGGCGAGGCCTTCCACGACCGGATCGACGGATCGCCGGTCGAGGCCCTGGCCATCGTGGGAGCGCTCGATCCCGCGCTCTCCGCCGAGGTGCAGCGGGAGACCTGGATGCGTTGGTTCCCGCGGGGCACGCTCGTCGAGCTGCCCTCCTGCGGCCATTACGCGATGGACGAGGCGCCGCTCGACCTGATCCGGGTGGTGGAGGACTTCCTGCGGGCGGACGCGGGTGACGGCGGGGAGACGGCGTGAGCGAGCCCGTCCTGCCGGGGGCCGTGCCCGATGTCTTCGACCCCCGGCAGTACGCCCGCGGCGTCCCCCACGACCGCTACCGCCGCCTGCGCGACCACCGGCCCGTCGCGTGGCAGGAGGAGCACGAGGTGCTGGGCTGGCCGGCGGGCCCCGGCTTCTGGGCGGTCACCCGTCACGCGGACGTGGTCCGGGTCCTGCGGGACTCCTCGGCGTACTCGTCGTACCTCGGGGCCACCCAGATCCGCGACTCCGACCCGGACGACCTGCCGTTCATCCGCCGCATGATGCTCAACCAGGATCCGCCGCACCACCGGCGTTTGCGCGTTCTTGTGAGCCGCGCCTTCACTCCGAGGCGCATCGCCCGGTTCGAGACCGTCGCCCGTGAACGCGCCCGCGCGCTGCTGAGCCGCGCGGTGGCCGCGGCACGGGAGGGTGACGGCACCTGCGACCTCGTCAGTGAGGTCACCGACGACTATGCGCTGCTCAATCTGACGGACCTGCTGGGCATCCCGGACTCGGACCGAGGGCTGCTCCTCCACTGGACGCGTCGCGTCATCGGCTACCAGGACCCGGAGGAAGCGGGCACACCGCAGCCGGGCCGCGCCGACGCACCGGTCAACCCGCGCTCTCCGGCGGCCCTGCGCGACATGTTCGACTACGCCCACTCCCTGGTGGCCCACAAACGCCGGCACCCCGCCGACGACGTGATGACGGCACTGGCCACGGACCCCGAACTGACGGCGCCGGAACTGGAGATGTTCTTCTTCCTGCTGGTTGTCGCGGGAAACGACACGGTACGCAGTGCGGTTCCCGGCGGCATCCAACTCCTGGCCACGCACCCGGAGGAGTACCGCCGACTGCACGACAATGAGGTGGACATGGCGACCGCCGTGGACGAACTCCTCCGTCGCCACCCGCCGGTCCTCTCCTTCCGGCGCACGGCCACCCAGGACACGACCCTGTCAGGCACGCGCATCCGCGCCGGCGACAAGGTCGTCGTCTTCCACGCCTCGGCCAACCACGACGAACGGACCTTCCCCGACCCCTTCACCCTGGACCTCAGCCGTTCCCCCAACCCCCACGTCTCCTTCGGCTATGGCCCGCACGTATGCCTGGGCGCCCACTTCGCCCGTCTGCAACTGCGCGTGCTGTACGAGGAGATGTGCGGCCTCCTGCCACCAGGAACTTTCAACCTTGCGGCTCCACCAAGCCGCCTTCTGTCGAACTTCATCAACGGCCTGAAGGCCCTGCCGGTGAAAGTAACTGACGAGTGACCGTTGTCATTGTCAGAGCTCCCGAGGATCTGGGCCATTGTCGGTGTAGGGCGCGGGGTGGCCCTACCGCGCTGCGTCCAGTTGCATGTCCGCGATGAATGAAGCGACTTTACCGTTCGCTGTTTTGCCGATCCAGACCGGATAACGGCCATCCCCCCAGCCGCTATCGAAGGCTACGAGAGCCGCACTGTTGTGGGACCCTCCCAAATGCAAGGTTCGCACACCGGGAATTGCAGAATCTGGAGGTGCGTAATCGGCGTTGGCGAAAGTGGCTGCTGCGTGAGGCAAGAAAGAGGCATCGAAGAAACATGCCATGCCGGAGTCGACGCCAAAACCGTAGGCCGTTCCGTTGGGGAGCAGGCGTATGTCCTCTCCCGGAAGAACCGCCAGTTCCCAGCACGCGACATCTTCATCCCGTACCAAGATTCCTGCAGCAGCCACCCTCGCTGTACGGCTGCCGGGCGGACGGCTTACGTTGACGAAGAAGCGATATTCCCCTGGTGGGACTGATGCCGAGTATGGAAGCCGCTCCTCGAGGAAGTAGTCGTCGGGGTCGCACACAATGACCCGCCCTGTGGGTAGATTCATTGATCCGACCAGTAGGGAATCAAGCCGCCTTGACTCCCCCCTGATAGATACGGCTCTGGACGCCTGGGATATCACGAGAAGCTCCGGATTGGGCTGTAAAGGCCGAGGGGGATGCCATGGCGGACGATCCCCGGGTGATACGACAATGCCGAACGGTGGCTGCTTGCTCTCCACCAGTTGATACCTGGGTGATCCGGCCGCGAAAAATGGAATGGGGTGCCAGTGCCCATCGGGGCTGAGCGCGCTGTTCAGGTTTTCGATATCGACTGAGCTTGCTTCGAGTGGCCATGCCGAGGGTAGGACGGTGTCGGCGTTGGCGTAAGTCCCGTGAATGAGCGGGGCCAAGTTCCCAAACGTGGGCTTTTGGAAGTCTGGAACATTCGCGGAAATTTGCAGACTGGTTCGCGCGTGATCAGTGATCACTGTCATGGTCGCGTCCGAAGCGCTGCCCCGTAGCTGGCTGATCCGAGTGGGGACCTGGGCGTCGAACTCATCCTGCTCCGCGTTGTAGTACATCCAGAGAATCTCTTCGACAACGACGAGCTGGTCTTCGTTCAGCAACCGCAGGTCGCTTTTCAGCGCGCGGCGGCGCAGGGAATCGAATCTCCAGACATTGCAGGAATTGTTCGCCCAGCAAATTTCCAATAGAATTGCAGGGGAGTCATTGAGTGTTAACAGGGCGGCGTACTGTTTTCCGGCGCGATCACGGATTCGAGCTTCGGATACGTGGAGAGGTCCTACTATTGCACGTTCCCTCGGATCCCATCCCTCGCAGTAGATTACATCCATCGTGATGCTCGCGAATTCCAACAGATGCTCCCTCGGTGGAAAGAGTATTTGGGGTCCGCAGCCGTAATGAAACCTGAGCGGCTGGATCATGGGTGCGGAATAGAGTTGTTAATGGGTGACCCAGAAGGTGTCGGGATCCTGTTGGATGGGCCGGGGTTCGCGGTGATCGAGAGGAGGACTCGCGATGATATGAGATAGTGCGCCAAGCCGATAAGTATCCTCTCCTGATCCGCCTGAGTGAGTGAGCGGATTCCGACTATCGTGTTTATCTCGCTGGGAGTCGGGCGGTGGGTGGACGCAGTCGCAAAGAGGCGCTCGCCCGCCCCTGTGCTACTCCTGGGGAACTCGGAACTAAGCCAGGACTGATATGCTGTGGCGTCATTGTGTGCATGTTCGATACTTACGGCGTAAGTCACCTGGTTCGATATGTCGCCCTTGTAGATGAAGTCGGCCACAGCGCGTTCCGGTTTCTTCATCGCGGTGTTTGCTGCTGTTGTGATGGTCGACAAATTTCTCCGGTCATTTCCGGGGCCTCCCAGGAGATCTGCTACGAGGTGGCCTCGTTGTAAAGGGCCGATGCCGTCGATGTCGATGCCTGGTGTGTATACCCCAGACGAAGCAGACCCCTGATCCTTTGAGGCGAGACTGAGTGGGTCGCCTGAGTAGGCCAGCGCTCTCCCGTATTTATCCACTGCGGAAGGAACTAGGTTGTGCTCGGGGCGTCTGAAATCGAAGCCGTGAAGTCCAAAACGAACTCCGATTTTATGAATCATTTCGCTGAGATCGTGAAGTCCGCTGGCCACCATCCGGTCGCGCGACGGAGAGTCTCCTGTTGTGGCGTACTTCGAAATCAAATCTAGAGCCGCTTTGTTTACTTCTTCTATGGACTCGTCAAGCTTCTCGCCCGTCCGTGCTCTTCCCGGGGAGGTCTTCATCCACTTGGATACTTCTCGCAAAAGTTCAAGCTTATTTTCCACCTCTTCGAATTTTCCACTTGCCATGAGTATGGAAAGATTCTTGCCAGTGAAGTGTGCTCGGAGGGTGTGACGCTCCGGTCCGATACTCGTAGGGACGTCAATGATTCGAGGCCCGTCATTCGGCTTCGCGGATGCTCCGCTTTCCGTGTTCTTGTTGTCGCGTGGAGGGGTTCTCTTGGTGTTTTCGCCGCCCTTTTTGTTTATTTTCATTATCCCCCACAGTGCCTTGCCCTTTTTGGTGATGAAGTTCACGATCTTGTCGATCGCCCGGCTGACCGGGCGGGACACCGCATGGAAGACGCTCTTCACCTTCGCGGCCAGGCTGCCGATCCCGAGCAGAGAAGCCAGGAAACCGATAAGGAGGGGCACGCTCGCGGCCAGGGCGGTTTCGACCATCTTGGGGACGCCCGCCTTGCCGCCGTTGGCTATTGCCACCACCGCGTCCAGGACCGAGTTGACGAACTCCACTATCTGGGCGCCCTGGTTCACCACGAACGTGACGATGTCGATGATTCCCTTGACCGCGCGGACGAACGCGGAGGCGGGGTTCAGGAGGGAGAGGATCCAGGTGATGCCGGCGATGATGACCGTGGGGATCAGGTAGCTCGTCAGCTTTTCCAGGATCGTGGATTTGAGGTCGCCCGCCTCTTCCTGGATCTCCTTGACCGCGCCGGCCGGGCCCTCGCGGGCGATGTTCTGGGCGACCGGGACCGAGGATTCGACCGCCGTCATTGCCTGGTCGGGGACGCCCTTGCGGGTGACACGGGCGCGGATGTTGGCCCAGGTCAGGCCCAGGAGCGAGCCGATGAGCTGGATGATGCCCTTCATGTCGAACTTCTGGGGGAGTTCGAGGCCCGCCTTCACCGCCGTGCCGAGCAGCCAGGACACGACCCCGGTCTTCAGGTGGTCGGCGATGTTCGTGATGAAGAGGTTGAGGCCCGCGCCGACGGCCGACACCAGGTTGCCCAGGAAGCCGATGGGGTCCTTGATGATCTTCATGATCGCGCCGGCGGCCTTGGCGAGGATGCCCAGGAGGAGGTTCTTCAGCTCGTTGATCGTCTTGATCGCACCGACGATCGCGTCCTTCGCCTTGTCGATCAGGCCCTTGTTGGCCTCCTGGAGCTTCTTGATCTCCTCGTCGACCTTGTTGAGCGCGGCCGTGTACTTCTGGGCCAGGTCCTGGACCAGCTGCTCGGACTTCTCGTTGACCGACGCTTCCAGATCGTCGAACTTGCCCGCGAAGTCCTTCGCCGCCTCCTCCCCGAACTGACGCAACTCGGCGGGGAGTTTGTCGACTTCGGCCTTCAGCTCGCCCCGGCCCCTGGCGATCCGGGCCTTCGCCTTGCCCAGCTCGCTGCCGATGATGTCGGCGACCGACGAGATCACCGTCTGCATCTGTGACACGTAGAGCTTGCGGGCCTCCTGGTAGAGGCTGTTCGCCTCCTCGGGGAGACCGGCGAACTTGTCCTTCACCCAGCGCGCCTTGCCGGTCCAGCCGGAGTAGCGCTTGTCCTTGTACTTCTTCATCCGGCGCTTGTGGTCCGCCGTGAACGCGTTCCGGGCCGCCTTCTCGCCGGAGGTGAAGGCCGCGTCGACCTTCTTGTCCAGGCCGGACAGCGTCGCCTCGACGTCCTTCTTCGTGCCGTCGTAGACCTTCTGCAGCTTCGCCGTGACCTCGGCGCGTTTCTTCTCGTCCTTCGACTTGGTCTCGCCCTTGCCGCCGTCCACCTTCTGCCCGGCCTGCGCGCGCGTCGCGGTCAGGGTGCTCATCGCGGCGGCGCCCGAGGCCGCGGCGCCCGCCTTCGCGGCGGACAGCTGCTGGTTCTCGGCCGCCCTGCCCTTCGCCGGAGCCTTGGCGGAGTCCGCCTCGGCGGTCTTCTTCGCGCTGAGCGCCTCGTTGAATTCCGGTTCGTTGCCCTTGGCGAGCTGCTCCTCGGTGACCTCGGCGTCCGCCATCGCCTGGTCGTTCTGCGCGGGCCCCTCGGAGAAGTCCGTGACCGATGCCGGCTGCTTCTCCGGGATCGCGGCCGCCGCGGACGGTGCCCCCGGGTTGCCGGGCGGCCGGTCAGGGGTGAGCGGGGTGACGGGCTTGTCCTTGGCGGCCGAGGTGTCCGGCGGGGCCTTCGTCGCCGTGTCGATGTCCTTGGCCGACGACTCCTTGCCGTCCGAGACCTTGCCGTCGACCTCCGCCTTGACCCGCTCCGCCTTGCCGGACTTGGAGAACTTGTCGGCGTCGTCAAGGTTCTTCGGGGCCTGCGCGTCGATCGCCTTGTTCACCGCGTCGATGAACGCCTTCTTGTCGAACTCGCCCGGCTTCGCGGCGTTCATCTTCTCCGCGTTCGCCGCCTTGCCCTGTGCCTCCTTGTCGTCCGAGGGCGCCATGGCCGCGTCCTGTGACGCCTTCGACTCCGTGCCGGCCGGCCGGTGCTGTGCCAGCCGCTGCTTCTTCGCCGCCACGTCCGCCTTGACGCTCCGGAAGCCGGGGGCCTGGGCCGGTGACGGCTTGACGGGGGCCGTGTAGCGCTGGGCGACGAGGCGCGACACCGCGGCGTTGCCGGCGGCACGTTGCAGCCGCTGGATGCTGCGGCGGTCCGGCGCCGGGGCGGGGGCGGGGGCCGTTTCCGTACGAGGGGTGCCGGCGCGGGACGGGGTGGCGGGGGGCTTCTCGGGAACCGCCTTCACCCGTGCCTCCCCCCCCAGCACAGCTCCGCCCGGACGTGGTCGAAAGGTCAGCGTGCCGCCCGCGCTCCGCCCGCGGCACAAGACGTGAGGCGGGCATGCCGGGCACACCCCGCGACGCGTCGGTCGCGGCCCGCTTGCCTCATCGGGCAGCTCCCCATGCACGGCAGGGCGGCCGACTATCCGTTCCCGGTGATCGCCGCAGTGGCGAGAATCGCCGGTGTTCCCCGGTCGGGCAGCGGTCACGCGACGGGGTGGGAAGCACGTCGAGGAGCACGTCAAGGAGAGGCCCATATGCCGTCGTATCTGTCCCCGGGCGTCTACGTCGAAGAGGTCGAGTCCGGTTCCCGGCCGATCGAAGGGGTGGGCACGTCGGTCGCCGCCTTCGTCGGGTTCGCCCAGCGCGGCCCGTTCGACGAGCCGACGCTGATCACGAACTGGAGCCAGTTCGTCAGCACCTTCGGCGACTTCGTGGACGGCACGTACCTCGCCTCCAGCGTCTACGGCTTCTTCGCCAACGGGGGCGGCATCTGCTACGTCGTCCGCATCGGTGACGGCTCCGACACCGTGGCCGGGGGAGCGGACGGCGAACTCGCGGCCGGCTCCGAGGTCCAGGTCGGGCCCTACGCCGTCAAGCCCAGGCCGGGGGCTGTCGGCGAAATCAGCGTGGAGGTCGCGGAGGCGGAGGGCGAGGACCCGCCGTCCGATGTGTTCCAGCTGATCGTGAAGCGCGACGGCCAGGTGGCGGAGACGTACCCGTCCGTGACCACCAAGCGCAGCAAGGAGAACGTCGCCACCCGGGTCAACGCCAAGTCCGAGCTGATCGAGATACGGGAGTCGGGGCGCGGCGCCGCCCCCGCCCGGCCCGCGCCCCAGTCGGTCACCCTGGCCCCCGCGGCCCCGCCCGCCGGGAGCGCCGGCGCGCTCGCCCCCGAGGTGTACGTCGGCGACGCCGACCGCCGCACCGGGCTGGGCGGCCTGGAGGCCGTGGACGACGTCACCATGATCGCTGTACCGGACCTGATGGGCGCGTACGAACGCGGGCTGCTCGACCTGGAGTCTGTCGTCGCCGTACAGCAGGCCCTCATCGGCCACTGCGAGTTGATGGGCGACCGGGTCGCCATCCTCGATCCGCCGCCCGGACTGACGCCTCAGCAGATCAGGTCCTGGCGCACCGACCGGGCGAACTTCGACTCCAAGTACGCCACGCTCTACTACCCGTGGATCAGCGTCGCCGACCCGGCGTCCGGCCGCGCCACCCTCGTACCGCCGAGCGGGCACGTCGCCGGGATCTGGGCACGCAACGACGACTCGCGCGGTGTGCACAAGGCACCGGCCAACGAAGTGGTGCGCGGAGCGGTGGCGTTGCAGACGCAGCTGACCAAGGGCGAGCACGACCTGCTCAACCCGATCGGGCTCAACTGCATCCGCGCCTTCCCGGGACGCGGCATCCGGGTCTGGGGCGCCCGCACCCTGGCATCCGACCCCGCGTGGCGCTACCTCAACGTGCGGCGGCTCTTCAACTACCTGGAGGAATCGATCCTCGCCGGTACCCAGTGGGTCGTCTTCGAGCCGAACGACGACGCCCTGTGGGCCCGTATCCGCCGCACGGTCTCCGCGTTCCTCGTGAACGAGTGGCGCAAGGGCTCGCTGTTCGGCCTCACCCCGGACGAGGCGTTCTACGTGAAGTGCGACCGGGAGACCAACCCGCCGGAGAGCGTCGACGCGGGCCAGGTCGTGTGCGAGATCGGCGTCGCGCCCGTCAAACCGGCCGAGTTCGTCGTGTTCCGCCTCTCGCAGCTGACCGGCGGGACCGGGGGCGTCGACGAGTGACCGGCACGCGCCGCCCTGCAGTGACCGGCCCGTTCCCGAACCTGGCGTAAGGAGCCTGTGGTGCCACTTCCCGATCTCGACAGTTCCGTCGGGCACTCCTTCGGTCTCGAATTCGACAGCGTCGTCATCAAGCAGATCACCGAGGTCAGTGGTCTGAAGATGGAACAGGACGTCATCGAGCTGAAGCAGAACACCGCCGACGGCAAGTACGCCATCAAGAAGCTGCCCGGCCGTCCCAAGGCCGGCGAGGTCACCGTCACGCGCGGCCTGACCGAGGACAACAGCTTCGAACGCTGGATCAAGGACTCCCGCTTCGGCCGTATGACGAACGCCCGCCGCAACGGCGCGGTCATCGTGTACGACTACGAGGGCCTGCCCATCAAGCGGTACAAGCTCATCAACGCCTGGCCGAAGTCGCTGGAGATCGGCACGCTGAAGGCCGGTGACACCTCGGTGCTCACGGAGAAGCTGGCGATCACGTACGAGAGCATGGAGCTCGACTGATGCGGCGTACGGTCCAGTTCCAGGCCCCTCCGGAACGGGACTCGGGCACGGGCCGGTCCGAACCGTTGCGGACCGAGTTCCCCTTCGAGCTGCCGCGCGGATATGTGGACGAGTCGGGCACCGTGCACCGCAGCGGGGTGATGCGGCTCGCGACCGCCCGGGACGAACTGGTGCCCCTGCGCGACGACCGGGTGCGGGAGAACTCCGCGTACCTCTCCGTCGTCCTGATCTCAAGGGTCGTGACCCGGATCGGCACGGTCGAGGACATCCACCCGGGCGTCATCGAGGACCTGTTCGCGTCGGACCTCGCGTTCCTCCAGGACTTCTACCGCCGGATCAACGCCGAGGGACACACCCGCGCTGCCGTCACCTGTCCGTCCTGCGACGAGGAGTTCGCGGTGGATCTCGCCGGCGGTCGCCTGGGGGAATCGTGACGTACGCGGCCGACCTGCTCTACGAGGAGGTCGCGTACCTCGCCTACCACTTCCACTGGCCGCTCGACGACCTGCTGGACCTGGAACACCCGGAACGCCTGACGTTCGTCGCACAGGTCGCCCGCCTCAACGGGCAGTAGCCAGGAGCACCGAGGAGGACGAGGAACCATGGGGCTGATGTCCTGGCTGCGCGGCGGCCGTTCCGCCGATGCCCCGCCCTCGCAGCCCCCTGGCCCGGCAGGGCCGGACCGGGTCGACGTGAGTCGGCTGGAGCCTGTGCAGCGGTCCGTCACGGGCCAGGACCTGCTGACCAGCCCGGTGGGGTTCGAGGCGGGGCTGGTAACGCGTCAGGACGCGTCGCTGGGGACGCCGTTGGGTCACCTGGTGAGCCCCGAGGCTCCCGCCGGTCTGGTACGCGGTGTGGTCGACGCCGCCCCGGGGAGCCCGCCCCCACCGGTCCAGCGGGCCGTCGAGATGCCGATGCCGGCGAGGCGCGGGACGCCCCCGGTCGCCGTCCAGCGGGCGTACGGGGACGGGATGCCGAACCTCACCTCGGCCGGGCCCGCCACCGCCTCGGCCGGTCTGCCGGTACGCCAACTGGTCGGGGAGCAGCGCCTCGTACCCCTGGACGGGCGCACCGAGCCGGCGGGCCCGCCGGACCAGGCGGAGGGCGCCGAGCCCGACGTCCCGGCGCCGGGCGCCCCGCCTGTACAGCGCGCCTCCGCCGACGTACCACCGCTGCCCGCGCCACCCCCGCCGCCCCGGCGCATGGGCGGCCTCGGAGCACCGCTCCCCGGCCTGCCGCCCACGGTCCAGCGCAAGGCGATCCAGCCCTCGCAGCCCCCGCCACCCCAGGTGCAGCGCGACAGCGCCCCGCCGCCCGCCCACGCCGCCGACCCGGTGTCCAGCCCCGGCGAGACCACGGATCTGCTGATCCCCGAGGAGCCCGGGACCCCGGACACCCCCACCGGGGCGGAGACCGTGGCGCCGCTCCTGGGCGACGCCCCGCTGAAGCCGGAGGGCAGCGCGCCCGCGCCCGACGCGACAACGGACCGCCCGGAGCCCGCCGCCCCGGTGCAGCGCATCACCACTCCGCAGGCCGTAGCCCCTGCCCGCCCCACCGCACCCCTGCTCGGGGACCGGCCCCTGACCCTTCGTACGGCCGACGCCCCCGGCGACACCCCGGCCGTCCAGCGCGCGGCGGAAAATGCGGCACCCGACAGCAGCGCACCCAGGCAGTCGCCGTTCGTCCCCGCTCCGCCCGCCCCGCCGCCCGCCGTGGCCGTCCGCTGGACTGCGGCCGACCCGGACGTGGGCATCGCGCCGGGCGCTCCGGCGGCACCCCTGCAACGCGCGGCGCCCTCCGTACAGCGGCAGACGGCCCCGCCGCCCGCCCGGCCGGAGCCGCCCACCGGCCGGGGACCCCGCGTCCCCGCCTCCGTCCGGACCGCCGGGGCCGTCGCCGTCGCGGCTGGGGTGGCGCAGCGGATGGCCGACGGGAGCGTCGTCTTCGCGTCCGCGCCCCGCGACGGCACCTCACGGCCGGTCGTCCAGCGGGACTCGGAGACCGCCGAGGAGCCACCGCCACCACCTCCGCCGGAACCCGATCCGGAGCCCGGACCCGAACCCGAGCCGCCGGCCACGGAACAACCGGCAGCGACGACGACCTCCTCCGCGAACTCCGACGGGCAACCGCAGGCGCCACCCGTCACCGATGAACTCGTCCGGGCGCTCTACGCGCCCCTCAGCAGACTGCTGAAGGCCGACCTGCGGCTCGAACGCGAGCGCTCCGGATTCCTCATCAACACCCGTCACTGATCGAGAGGCACGCGCCATGGCCAACGCCCCGGACGACGACCCCGCAGTCAGCGTCTGCTTCGTCGTGACGATCGACGACATCGAGCTCGGGTCGTTCAACACCTGTGACGGGCTGGGCTGCGAAGTCGTCCTGGAGACGCGGGAGGAGGGCGGCAACAACGGGCACGTGTGGCAGCTGCCGACCCGGCTGAAGTACTCCAACGTGAAGCTGTCGCGCCCGCTCACCCGGGAGACGGAGAAGGTGGCGCGCTGGTTCGCCACGATGACGACCGGGTTCAGCCGCAAGACCGCGCACATCGAGGCGCGGACCGGCGACGGTCGCAAGGTCGCCCAGTGGGGGCTGCTCGAAGTCGTGCCCGTGCGCTGGACCGGGCCCTCGTTCACGCCGGAGTCGCCCAAGGTCGCCATGGAGACGATCGAGATCGCCCACCACGGCTATGTGATGGAGGGCTGAGCGCGGTGAGCGGCGCGGGACCCATCGCCTTCAGCGCGGCCGGGACGTCCGGGGTGGCGTCCGCCGCGAAGGGCGGCTCGGCCAGGCCCAAGCTGGAGCACGCCTACCTCGAGCTGCGCACCCCGCCCACCGGCGGCGGGCTCACCCCCGGCGGGCCGTGCGGACGGATCGATTTCCAGTTCAACCCGAAGGAGTTGAGCCTCACGAAGGCCGCCTCCTGGAAGCGCACCCCGGCCAAGGGCGCGAAGAGCTCGGGCCCGCCGGAGTACCAGGGCTCGCAGCCCAGCAAGCTCACCGTCGAGATGTTCTTCGACGCGGGCGACACCCAGGACACCCGTGTCGTCACCGCGGTGGAGCAGCTGTTCGCGTGCTGCGTACCGACGAACGAGACCCGGCAGCAGCAGCGTTCGTCTCCGCCGTGGGTGGTGTTCCACTGGGGAGGACTGACCGGGTTCCCCGGGTACGTCAGCCAAGTCGCCGCGAAGTACACGCTGTTCACCACCTCGGGCGTACCGATCCGGGCCGTGTGCCAGGTGACGATGGAGGAGATCAGCGGGGAGACACCCGGCCAGAACCCCACCTCGGGCGCGCTGGCGGCCCGGCGGGTGCACCGGGTGGCCTCGGGCGATTCGCTGCCGTCGCTGGCCCACCGGGAGTACGGCGACGCGGGCGCCTGGCGGGTCATCGCGGAGGCGAACGGCATCGACGACCCGATCAGGCTGGCACCCGGTACCCAGCTGCTGCTCCCCGCCCTCGACGAGCTGGGCCGGCTCGACGGCAACGGCGGCCGGAGGGCGGGGCGATGACACGCCAAGGGGTCGCCAGCGCACTGGTCGTGGAGTTCGACGGCCGCCCGCTGCCCGCGAAGTTCCTGAACACCCTCGTCGAGGGGTACGTCGACGACAGCCGTACGCTCCCCGACCTCTTCCTGCTCCGCTTCCGCGACCCCGACCGCGTCCTGCTCCAGCAGACCGGCCTGAAGATCGGCAGCGAAGCCCGGCTCCTGGCCCGGACCGGCGCCGACACCGCCCCCAGGCCGCTCCTGGAAGGCGCGGTCACCGCCCTGGAGGTGGAGCTCGACGAGACCGGCACCTTCACCCTGGTCCGGGGCCTCGACGAATCGCACCGCCTGCTGCGCGGCCGCCGCGTCGCCAGCTACCAGAACATGACCCTCTCCGACATCTGCGGCCAGGTCGCCCAGCGCGCCGGACTGAAACCCGGGAACGTGGACGTGGCCGGTCCCGTCATCGAACACATCGCCCAACCCAACGTCACCGACTGGGAGTTCGTACGCGGCCTCGCCGAAGAGGCGGGCGCGCAGGCGTACGTACGGGACGGGCAGCTGCACATCACCCGGCCCGCCGAAGCGAGCGGCGCACCGGACAGCAGCGCACGCGCCGACCGCGACCCCCTCGTCCTCGAACTCGGCACCAACCTGCTGCGCTGCCGCGCCGGAGTGTCGGCCGCCGAGCAGGTCTCCGAGGTGGAGGTGCGCGGCTGGGACATCGGTGCCAAGGAGCCGCTGGTCGGCCGGGCACCCGCCGGCAAGTCCGTCACGCTGGAGCTCGGGGTCACGGCCGCCGAGGTGATCGCCCCCTTCGGCGAGGCGCGGTTCGTCGTCACCGACGCGGCCTACGGCACGCAGGCCCGGGTCGACCAGGCGGCGAAGGCCCTGGCCGAGCGCATCGCCGGGTCGTTCGCGGAGCTGGAGGCGGTGATCCGGGGCAACCCCGAGGTCACGGCCGGCAGCGCCGTCGCGCTCAACGCGGTCGGCGCGCCCTTCGAGGGCCGCTACACCGTCACCTCCTCGCGCCACGTCTTCGACGCCGTACGCGGGTACGAGACCTGGATCACCGTGTCCGGGCAGCAGGAGCGTTCACTGTTCGGACTCACGGGGGCTGCCGGTGCGTCCGGGGGCGGTCCCCGCTGGTCCGGGCTGGTCAGCGGGACGGTCACGGACACGCAGGACCCGGAGGGCTCGGGCCGGGTGAAGGTGCGCTTCCCGTGGCTGTCGGACGAGTACGCGAGCGACTGGGCGCGCACCGCGCAGTCCGGCGGTACGGGCGGCGGCGAGGCGTTCATCCCCGAGGTCGGCGACGAGGTGCTGGTCGGCTTCGAGCAGGGCCACCTCGACCGGCCGTACGTGCTGGCGGGGCTCTACAACGGCAAGGACCGGCCCGGCGGGGGAGGGGGCGATGCGAGCGCCCCCGCGGCCCCCGGCGGCGGCGGCCTCGTCGACCCCACCACCGGCGCGGTCAACCGACGCGCCTTCGCGTCCAAGAGCGGCAACCAGCTCGAACTGCTGGACGCGGCGAACGGCCCGCAGGGCGTACGGCTGCGCACCGGCGACGGGAAGCTGACCATCGACCTGGACCGGCGGGGCACCGCCGTCGTCATCAACAGCGACGGCAGCGTCACCATCGAGGCCAAGGAGCAGGTGTCCGTCAAAGCGGCCAAAGGCGTCGCCCTGGACGCCGGACGCGGCGAGCTGACGCTCACCGGCGAGAGCGTCACCCTCACCTCCCGCAACGGCGTCGCCCTGAACGGCGGCAACGGCAAGGTCGCCCTCTCCACGGACGGCACGGTGGAGGTGCACGGCGGCCAGGTCACGCTCGACGGCAGCCGGCGCGCGGACCTGAAGAGCGGAGGCTCGGTCTCCGTCAACGCACCGACGATCCAGCTCAACTGACGTACCACCACATCCGCGACGAACAGGAGCGCAGCGCATGCCGTCAGCAGCAGCCGCCCGGGTCGGCGACCCCACGGGCCATCCCGGCACGGTCGGGCCGACCGGGGTGGTCTCGGTGCTGATCGGTGGGAAGCCCGCTGCCACGGTCGGCACCGCCCACCAGTGCGCGTCGCCGCTCGGCCACCCGCCGTCGGTGCTCGCGCCCCCGGGCAGCCGGAGCGTCTTCATCGGCGGTAGACCCGCCGCCCGCGTCGGCGACCTGAGCGGCTGCGGCGCACCCATCCTCGCGGGCTGCGCCACGGTGCTGATCGGAGGCTGAACGGACATGGGAGAGCAGTTCATCGGAGCCGGCTGGGCCTTCCCGCCGCGTACGGACGCCACCGGGTCCATCGCCCTGGTGCGCGGCGAACGCGAACTGGAGGAGTCGATCCGGCTGATCCTCGCGACATCGCCCGGCGAGCGCCCGATGCGTCCCGAGTTCGGCTGCGCCGTCAACGACTACGTGTTCGCCCCCGCCGACGCCGGAACGGCCGGGCAGCTCGCCTACGAGGTGCGCCTCGCCCTGGAACGCTGGGAACCGCGCGTCGAGGTCGCCGACGTCACCGTCCGCTTCGACGCGGCGGACAGCGGGGTCCTCTACATCGACATCGGCTACACCGTGCGCGGCTCCAACGACCCCCGCAACCTCGTCTTCCCGTTCTACGTGATCCCCCAGCACGGACCGGAGACGAACCCCGACGACGAGGAGGCCGGCGCGTGACGCTGCCCAGTCCCCACCTGGACGACCGCCGCTTCCAGGGCCTGGTCGACGAGGCCAAGCGCCTCGTCCAGCAGCGCTGCCCGGAGTGGACCGACCACAACGTCTCGGACCCCGGCGTCACACTCATCGAGGCGTTCGCGACGATGGTCGACCAGCTCGTCTACCGGGTGAACCGGGTGCCGGAGAAGAGCTACCTCACCTTCCTCGACCTGATCGGCGTGCGCCTGCACCCGCCGACGGCCGCCCGCACCGATGTCACCTTCCGGCTGTCCGCCCCCCGCCCCGACCCCGTCGTGGTCCGCGCAGGGACCGAGGTGGCGACCGTCCGTACGGAGACCGAGGAGGCGGTCGTCTTCACCACCACCTCCGAACTCACCGTCGTGCCCTGTTCCTTCGCCCACCTCGCGACCTGGCCGGCCGCCGAGGAGGTCGTCGACCGCACCGAGCAGCTCGTGATCGGGCGCGACATCGCCTGCTTCGGCGCCACCCCCGCCCCCGGGGACTGCCTGTACGTGGGACTCTCGGCCGCCGTCCCGGCGGGCGTCGTCGTCCTGCGGCTGGACTGCCGGGTCGAGGGCGTCGGCGTCGACCCGCTGCGCCCGCCCCTGGTCTGGGAGGCCTGGGACGGCACCGGCTGGGCGGCCTGCGAGGTGGAGAAGGACGACACCGGAGGCTTCAACCGGTCCGGCGAACTCATCCTGCACCTGCCGAAGACCCACACCCCGGCCGCCGTCGTCCGGCGCACCGGCGGCTGGCTGCGCTGCCGGCTGATCGAGACCGAGCCGGGCCGCCCGACCTACCTGGCGCCCCCCGTGCTCCGGGGCGTCACCGCCTTCACCATCGGTGCCACGGTCGCCGCCGAGCACGCCGAGACCATCACCGACGAGGTGCTCGGCGCGGCGGAAGGAGTGCCCGGACAGGCGTTCACCCTGGGCAGGGCGCCCGTCGTGCCGGGGGACTTCGTGGTCGAGGTGGCGGACCCGGCGAGCGGCCCCGAGGACGAGTACACCCGCTGGACCAGGGTCGACGACTTCGCGCACTCCGGCCCCGACGACCGGCACATCACCCTCGACCCCAACTCCGGCCGGGTCGAGTTCGGCCCCGCCGTACGCGAACGGGACGGCTCCATCCGCTACTACGGGGCCGTCCCCGCCAAGGGCGCCACGGTCAGGGTGCGCTCGTACCGCACGGGCGGCGGGCGGCGCGGAAACGTCGCCCGGTCGACGCTGAGGACCCTGCGCAGCGCGATCCCGTACGTGGCCCGCGTGGAGAACCGCCGCCCCGCGCTCGGCGGCGTCGACGGGGAGAGCGTCGAGAGCGCCCGGGTGCGCGGCCCGATGACCCTGCGCACCCTGCACCGGGCCGTCGTCCCGCACGACTACGAACTCCTCGCCCGCGAGGTGGCCCCCGACGCGGCCCGCGTCCACTGCATCCGGGCGGCCGCCGACGGCGACGACACCGGGCCCGACGCCCAGGGCGTACGGCTCCTGGTCGTACCGGCAGGGCGCAGCGACGAGCAGGGACGGATCGTGTTCGACGAGCTGGTCCCGCCCGCCCAGACCCTGCGCCTCATCGCCGGCCACCTGGACGAACGCCGCCCGATCGGCGCCCGCCTCGTCGTCGAGCCGCCGTTCTACCAGGGCGTCACCGTCGTCGCCTCCGTCCAGGCCGAGCCCGGCGCGGACCGCGACCGCGTACGGGACACGGCGCTTGCCGCGCTGTACGGGTACTTCAACGCCCTGTCCGGCGGGCCGAACGGGCAGGGCTGGCCGTTCGGGCGGCCGGTCCAGTCGGGCGAGGCGTTCGCCGTGCTCCAGCGGGTGCCGGGCGTGGACCTGGTGGAGGACGTACGCCTCTACCGAGCCGACCCCCTCACCGGCGAGCGCACCGACGCCACCACGAAGATCGCCCTCGACCGGCACGCCCTGGTCTTCAGCTACGAGCACCAACTCCGCGTGAGGGGAGCCTGAGACCATGCGCACCGGCATCCCCGGACTCCCCACCCCGCACCCGCTCGTCGACCAACTTCCCGCCGTCTACCTGGAACAGGACTTCCTCCGCCGCTTCCTCACCGCGCTCGACGACGTCCTCGCCCCGGTCCTCCTCACCATCGACAACCTCCCCGCCCACCTCGACCCGCGCAGCGCCCCGGACGACTTCCTGGCCTGGCTGGCGCAGTGGGTGGCGGTGGAGTCCCCCGAGGACAGCCCGGTCGAGCGGCGCCGCGAGACGGTACGCGGGGCGGTGGCCCGGCACGCCCGGCGCGGCACGTCGGCGGGGCTTGCCGACGCGGTACGCCTGGCGGCCGGCACCGAACCCGAGATCACGGAGAGCGGCGGCACCGCGTGGTCCACGGGCCCGCTCACCGCGCTGCCGGGCGCGCCGCGCCCCTGGGTGACGATCCGGCTCAGGGAACAGCCCGGGCAGACCATCGACCGGGCCCGACTGGAGGAACGCATCGGCACGGAGGTCCCGGCGCACGTGGGCTTCACACTGGAGATCCTGCCTCCGGACGGGGGCGCGGGGGGTGCGGCACGGTGATCTGCGAGGCGTGCGGGACGAGGAACGAACCGGGGCGCGAATTCTGCGTCTCGTGCGAGGCGTTTCTCGCGTGGGACGGTGACGAGGACGGCGCGCAGGGGACCGGGGGCGCGACGGGGCCGCCCGCACCTCCGCAGCCGGTGTCGCCCGGCGCGCCCGCGACGCCCAGTCCGCCGGCGCCCGCCCCCACACCGCCCATGGCGCCGGGGCCGGGACAGGGCGTCGCGCCCCCCGCGCCCGGATCCCCGACCTCCGCCCCAGCGCCCCCACCGCACGCGACGAACCCCCTCCCCGCCATCCCATCGCAGCGCCCGCCGACGCCCGCACTCCGCGCCCAGGGACCGGCACGCCCCGACCCGACACCGCGTACACCCGCCCAGCCATCCGGCGCCGCCCCCCGCCGCCCCGGCGACCGCCCGGACGCCGCCCCCATGACCCCCGACGCCTCGGCGCCCCAGGCACCGGCCTCCGCCCCCGGCAGGGCTTCCGCAGTCGTGCGGTGCCCCGGCTGCGGCGCGGAGAACGCGCCCGACCGCACCCTGTGCGTCCGGTGCGCCCTGCTCCTCGACCCGGGGTTGCCGCCCGACGTACGCCCGCCCTGGTGGCGCCGCCTGTTCCGCCGGGGCCCCGCGAAGGGCCACACGGCCGGGGCGCGTCCCCGGCGACGCCGACGGGGACCTCGACTGGGCATACCCCTCGCGCTGCTCCTCGTACTGGCCGGAGTGTGGTTCGCGCTGCCGCACCTGTCCGGACTCCTCGGCCTCGCCAAGGACGAGACGGGCGCGCCGGAGTCCATGCCGCCGTCCGCGTGCCACGGCTCGAGCGCGGCATCGGGGCACGCCGCCGGTGCGGCGTTCGACGGCTTCAACAACCGCTACTGGGCGCCGAAGAAGACCGGCGACGGTGCGGGGGAGTTCCTGGAGTGCGCGTTCGACTCGCCGGTGCGGATGCGGAAAATGGTGGTGTTCTCCGGGACGTCGGCCCGCAAGGACGAGTACCTGACGCAGGCCCGGCCGGCCAGGATCATCGCGGAACTGACCGCGAAGGACGGCACCAGGAGCACTCACACGATCCGGCTCACCGACCAGGCAGGCCAGCAGACGTTCGACCTCCGGGGCGCGCAGACCGTCCGGGTCCGGCTCACGGTCGACTCGGCATACGGTACGGGGAAGGGGCGCCGGGTGGCGATCGCCGAGGTCGAGTTCTTCGGCCACCGCTCCTGACACCTCCGCGCACGGGCCGTACCCGGCTTGCGGCGAAGGGAGGCGCACGGCAGGGTTCGGTGCTGTGCCCACTCTCCTGATCGTGCATCACACGCCCTCCCCGAACTGCCAGGCCCTCTTCGAGGCCGTCGTCGCCGGCGCGACGACCGACGAGATCGAGGGCGTACGCGTCGTACGACGCGCGGCACTCGCCGCCACGGCCTCCGACGTCCTCGCGGCGGACGGCCTGCTCCTCGGCACCCCGGCGAACCTCGGCTACATGTCCGGGGCGCTCAAACACTTCTTCGACCAGATCTACTACCCGTGCCTCGACACGACCCAGGGTCGCCCGTTCGGGTACTACGTGCACGGCGGCAACGACGTCACCGGCGCCGTACGCGGCATCGAGACGATCACGACCGGCCTCGGCTGGCGCCGCGCGGCGGACGCCGTGAAGGTGACGGGCGAGCCGTCCAAGGCCGACACCGAGGCGTGCTGGGAACTGGGCGCCGCACTGGCGGCGGGCCTGACCGAATGAGGGCTGCGCGGAAGCTGCGCTGTGCCGCGATGACGACTCACTCTCTCCGAAGTCTTGGGGGACCCGTCCGCGCAAGGTGAGTGCTGATGACCACTCATCCCGCCGACGAGATCCCTTCTGACGGTCGCGCGGGCGCCGACCAGGTGCCGGGTGAGCGCCGCTACCCGGACCTGGAACCCGACTACGTCCCGGACGCGCCGCCGGAAAGGGCGCGCGTCGTCAACGTCAGCTAGCCGGGGGGTCGTTGGACCGGATGACGGCGCATGTGTTCCGCATCGGCGTCCCCGCCCGCCCCCACCCGCAGTCCGTCCGTCACCAGGTCGAAGAGGCGGGCGGCGCGGGGCTGCCAGTCGCTGTGGGGATCCAGCTGCCAGAGGCCCGCTATGGCGAGGAAGAAGTCGTCGGGCGTCACGCCGGGGCGGATGGTGCCCGCCGCCTCGTTCGCTTCCAGCAGGAGCGTGACGGCCTCGGTCACCGGGCCGTGGCCGACCTGCGCCAGGCTGCCGTGTCCGCTCGTGGCCGCGCGCAGGGCGTCCGCCAGGCCGGCCTTCGCCATGGCGTACCGGGCGAGGCGGTCCATCCACTCGCGCAGGGCGCGGTCGGCCGGGCGGTCGTCGAGGAGCTGGGCGGCCGTGTCGGCGACCTGCTGCATCTCGTACCGGTAGACCTCCAGGACCAGCGCCTCCCGGTGCGGGAAGTTCCGGTAGAAGGTGCCCTGGCCGACGCCCGCCTTCTTCGCGATCTCGCTCACCGGTGTGTCCGCGGCCCGCGTCAGCTCGGCGAGCGCGACGGCCAGGATGCGTTCGCGATTGCGCTGCGCGTCCGGGCGCGTGGACGTGCCTTTCGCGTCCCGCATGGTTTCCCCTTCCGAGCCGCGGCCGGGGACGGCCTTGCTCACCGGACAGCCGTCCGTTAGGTTCGACGAACAAGCGGACAGTTGTCCGCTTGCCTCCATCGCAACGCCGGATCGGGCCACTTGACCGACCGGCATCCGGCGGCCCCCCCACCCACACGCCGCGCTCTCCGCCTCCCGCACCGGCCCCGCACCGTCTCGCTCGACGCGCTCAAGCAATGCGAAAGAAGGCTGATCATGGCCCCACCGACGTCCAGTGCCGTGACGCTGCACATCAACGGCGAAAAATACACGCTGACCGTCGACCACCGCACCACCCTGCTCGACGCGTTACGCGAACGCCTCGACCTGACCGGCACCAAGAAGGGCTGCGACCAGGGCCAGTGCGGTGCCTGCACGGTGCTGCTCGACGGCCGCAGGTCCGTGGCCTGCCTCCAGCTCGCCGTGGCGGCCGAGGGACGCGAGATCACCACCATCGAAGGCGTGGCGGACGGCGACCGCCTGCACCCCGTGCAGCAGGCGTTCCTGGACCTCGACGGGTACCAGTGCGGCTACTGCACTCCGGGCCAGATCTGCTCCGCCCTCGCGGTCATCGAGGAACACGCCGCCGGCTGGCCCAGCGCCGTGACCGAGGACGTGCGGCCCGAGGCGGAGGCGCCCGCGCTCACCGCCGACGAGATCCGCGAGCGGATGAGCGGCAACCTGTGCCGCTGCGGCGCCTACGCACAGATCGTGCGGGCGGTCGCCCGAGCCGCCGAGAACGTCGCAGACGAGACCAAGGAGCCGGTGGCATGAGGGAGTTCGGATACCAGCGGGCCCATGACGTCGCCGGAGCGGTGGCCCTGCTCGGTACCGCCCCCGACGCCCGGCTGCTCGGCGGCGGCACCAACCTCGTCGACCTGATGAAGGCCGGCGTGGAACGTCCCGGCCTCCTCGTCGACGTACGGGACCTCCCGCTGGACGAGATCCAGGCCACCGGGGACGGCGGCCTGCGCATCGGCGCGACCGTCAGCAACAGCGACCTCGCCGCCCACCCCGTCGTACGCCGCCACTACCCGGCCCTCACGCAGGCACTGCTCGCCGGGGCGTCGGGGCAGCTGCGCAACATGGCCACCGTCGCCGGCAACCTCCTCCAGCGCACCCGCTGCGGCTACTTCGCCGACCTGGCCAAACCCTGCAACAAGCGCGTACCGGGCACGGGTTGCCCCGCCGTCACCGGCGACCACCGCAACCACGCCATCCTCGGCGCGTCCGCACACTGCGTCGCCACCCACCCCTCCGACATGGCGGTCGCCCTCGCGGCGTTCGACGCGGTCGTCTCGTACGAAACGGCCGACGGGCCCGGCGCGCTGCCGCTCGACGCGTTCTACCTGCCCGTGGGCGACACCCCGCACATCGAGACCGCGCTGCCCGCCGGTGCCGTGATCACCGGTGTCACCCTGCCGCCCGTCCCGGCCGCCGCGCACTCCCGCTACCGCAAGGTCCGCGAGCGTGCCTCGTACGCCTTCGCGATCGGCTCCGTGGCCGCCGCGCTCGACGTACGCGACGGAGTCGTGCGCGACGTGCGCCTCGCGTTCGGGGCCGTCGCCTCACGGCCCTGGCGGGCCCGTACCGCCGAGCGGGCCCTCATCGGCGGCCCGGCCGGCACGGAAGCGTTCGCCACCGCGGCCGACGCCGAGCTGGCCGCGGCCGAGCCCCTGCCCGAGAACCGCTACAAGGTGACGCTGATGCGCAACCTCGTCGTGGCCGGACTCGACCGACTCGCCGAGGAGGCGACCCGATGACCACGACCACCGGCACGAGTTCCGCCACGGGTGCAACCGGAGCTGGCCGGGCCCGGGTGGAGGGCCGCGACAAGGTCACCGGCGCCGCCCGCTACGCCGGCGAGATCCCGTTCGCCCGGCTCGCCCACGGCTGGCTGGTGCTCTCCACGATCGCCCGGGGCAGGGTCACCGCCGTGGCGGACGAGCCCGTCCTCGCCATGCCGGGCGTGCTCGCCGTGCTGCACCACGGGAACGCGCCGCGCGTCGACGCCGACTACGTGGGCATGCTGGGACGGCCCAACCCGGTGGTCGGGCTCTTCCAGCACGACCGGGTGCCGTTCACCGGCTGGCCGGTGGCCCTCGTGGTGGCCGAGACCCCCGAGCAGGCCAGGGAGGCGGCGGAGGCGCTCGTCGTCGGCTACGAGGAGGAACCGCACGACGTGGCGTTCCGTCCCGGGCGCGACGACGCCTACCGGCCCGAGGACTCCCCGATGGTGCAGGCCGACGCGGGCAAGGGGGACGTCCGGGCACAGCTCGACGGGGCCCCCTTCGTCGTGGACGCCGAGTACACCACGCCGGAGGAGCACCACTGCACCATGGAGCCGCACGCCGCGACCGCCCGCTGGGACGACGGCCGGCTCGACATCATCGACTCCAACCAGGGCAGCGGCTGGGTGGCCGGCGAGATCGCCCAGCTCTTCTCCCTCGACCGGGACTCCGTACGCGTGCGGTCCGAACACATCGGCGGCGCCTTCGGATCCAAGGGCCTGAGTGCACATCAGGTGGCCGCCGTCATGGCGGCCACCGTCCTGGACCGGCCCGTACGCGTTGTTATGACGCGCCGTCAGATGTTCTCGCTCGTCGGCTACCGAAGCCCCACCGCCCAGCGCGTCCGGGTCGCCGCCGACGCCGACGGCCGGCTGCGCGCCTTCGACCACGAGGCGCTGAACCTCACCTCCACCGTGCACGAGTTCGTCGAGACGAGCGCCGTGCTGGGCCGTGTCCTCTACGACGCCGAGGCGCACCGCACCCGGCACCGCGTCGTCCGGCTCGACGTGCCGACACCGACGTGGATGCGCGCCCCCGGTGAGGCGCCCGGGTCCTTCGCCATCGAGTCGGCCCTCGACGAACTGGCCGAGAAGTGCGGCATGGACCCCATCGCCCTGCGGGCGCGCAACGAACCCGCCACCGGCCCGGTCTCGGGCCTGCCTTTCAGCAGCCGCAACGTGCTCGCCTGCTTCGAGGAGGGCGCGCGCCGGTTCGGCTGGGCGGCCCGCGATCCCCGCCCCGGCCTTCGCCGCGAAGGGCGGTGGCTGCTCGGGAGCGGGACGGCCGCGGCCTCCTACCCCTCCGGCGTCGGGCGCTCCACCGCCGCCGTGACCGCCGAGGCCGACGGCACCTTCACCGTACGGATCAACGCCTCGGACATCGGCACCGGAGCACGTACCGCCATGACGCTCGTCGCCGCCGAGGCGCTCCAGGTGAACCCGGACCTGATCCGGATGCGCATCGGCGACAGCGACCTGGGCCACGCGATGATCGCGGGCGGCTCCACCGGCACGCGCTCCTGGGGCTGGGCGGTCCGGCTGGCGGCAGCCGACGTACGCGAACGGCTGGCGCTGGGCGGCGGCATCCCGCCCGAGGGGATCACCGCCCGCTCGGACACCGCCGACGCCATCGCCGCCCTCCCGCAGCAGGAACGGCACTCGTTCGGCGCGCAGTTCGCCGAAGTCGCCGTCGACGTCACCACCGGTGAGGTACGGGTACGCCGTCTGCTGGGCATCTTCGCGGCGGGCGCCATCGTCAACCCGCTCACCGCCCGCAGCCAGCTCACCGGCGGCATGACCTGGGGGCTGTCCATGGCGCTGCACGAGGAGGCGGTCCGCGACGCGGCGACCGGCGGCCACGTCAACGCCGACCTCGCCGGCTACCACGTCGCCTCCCACGCCGACGTACCGCTCGTCGAGGCGGACTGGGTGGACGACCCCGTGCCCGGCGACCCCGTCGGCATCAAGGGCGTCGGCGAGATCGGCATCGTGGGCGTCGCCGCCGCCATCGCCAACGCGGTGTGGCACGCGACCGGGGTACGCCACCGGGAGCTGCCGATCCGCCCGGACCGCGTCCTGCGAGCGGCCGGGGACACCCCGGGTGCTTGAGATCGCGGACCGGCTCCGCCCCTGGTTCGAGGACGGCCGGGACTTCGCCGTCGCCACGGTCGTGGGAGTCGACGGCAGCGCGCCGCGCGGGCCCGGCGCCGCCCTCGCCGTCGACCGGGACGCGGCCGTCGTCGGCTCCGTGTCGGGCGGCTGTGTGGAGGCCGAGGTGTACGAGCTCTGCGAGCAGGCCCTGCGCGACGGCCGGACCGTGCGCCGGCGCTTCGGATACAGCGACGACGACGCCTTCGCGGCCGGGCTCACCTGCGGCGGCGTCATCGACATCCTGGTCACACCGGTGCGGCCGGCCGCACCGGTGTTCCGCGCGGCGGTGGACGCCGTGGTGCGGCGGGAAGCGGTGGCGCTGGTCCGGGTGGTGCGGGGGCCGGACGACCTGCTCGGCCGGGCGCTCGCCGTGCACGCCGACGGAACGTACGAGGGCCGCCTCGGCGGCCGTGGCGAACTGGACCGTACGGCGGCCGCCGAGGCCCGCGCCCTGCTGGAAGCCGGCCGCACCGCGACCGTCGACATCGCGGAGGACGGCTCCCACTGTCCCGGGGGCCTCACGCTCCTCGTGGAGGCGGGCGCGGCGCCGCCACGGATGATCGTCTTCGGTGCCGTGGACTTCGCCTCCGCGCTCGTCCGGGCCGGGGCCTTCCTCGGCTACCACGTCACCGTGTGCGACGCCCGGCCCGTCTTCACCACCCCGGAGCGCTTCCCGGACGCCGACGAGGTGGTGGTCGACTGGCCGCACCGCTACCTGCGGAGCATCACGACCGACGCACGCACCGTCCTGTGCGTGCTCACCCACGACACCAAGTTCGACGTGCCCCTCCTGGAGACGGCCCTGCGGCTGCCGGCCGCGTACATCGGAGCGATGGGCTCCCGCCGCACCCACGAGGAGCGCGACCGGCGACTGCGCGAAGCCGGGTTGACCGAGGACGAGTTGGCCAGGCTGCACTCCCCGATCGGCCTCGACCTCGGCGCCCGCACCCCGCAGGAGACCGCCCTGTCCATCGCCGCGGAGATCGTCGCCGTACGCCGCGGCGGGACGGGCGCCCCACTCACCGGATCACGTACGCCCATCCACCACGAAGGGCCCTAAGCACCCAGCCGCAGTTCGCGTCCCCGCCAGCGTCGGCGCAGCCAGCGGTCGTGGCTGGCCACCACGATCGCGCCGGGTCCTGGGCCCAGCGCCTCCTCCAACTCGTCGCACAGCGCGGGGGAGAGGTGGTTGGTGGGCTCGTCGAGGAGGAGCAGTTCCGGCGGGCGGGCCATCAGCAGGGCGAGGGCGAGCCGGCGCCGCTGGCCGGCCGACAGCCGGTGCACCGGCTTGTCCGCGTCCGCCTCGTGGAGCAGCCCCAGCGAGGCCAACGACACCAGTTCCGCCCGCTCGACGCCCAGCACCCGTGCGTACGTCTCCCCGGCGGTGCGGTCCGGGCGGGTGAACACGGAGTCCTGCGCGAGCACCCCGACGGACAGGCCCGGCCGCCGGACCACCTCGCCGAACGCCACCGGACGGCCCGCGAGCACCGCGATCAGCGTCGACTTCCCCGTACCGTTGCCGCCCGTCACCAGCAGGCGTTCGGACGCCTCGACGTCGAGCCGGTCGACGGCCAGCCTGCCCGGGAAGCGGACGTCGCGCAGGGACACCAGCGTGCCCGGCTCAGAAGGCTCGGCCCGCGCGGAGTACCGGAACCGCAGCGGGCGGGGCGGCTCGTCGACCTGGCGGCGCTCCGCCTCGTCGAGCCTGCGGCCGGCGTTGCGCACCCGGCGCGCGATCTGGCCCTGCACCCGGCCGGCCCGCAGCCCGTACCCCATCTTCTCGCTGTCCCGGGGCCCCCGGTCCGGTGCGACCTGGCGCGCGGTCACCGCGGCCGAGCGGCGCAGCGCCTCGATCTCCTCCTGCTCCTCGGCGTACCGCCGCTCCCACCGCGCCCGCTCCGCGCGCTTCTCGGCCAGGTAGGCGCTGTACCCGCCGCCGTACCGCACCGGCCCGTCGACCGCCGGATCGAGGTCGACGAGATCCGTGCAGACGGCGTCGAGGAAAGCCCGGTCGTGGCCGGCGATCACCACAGGCCCCGGCATCGCCCGCAGCTGCTCCTCGACGAACGACGCGGCCTCGTCGTCGAGATGGTTGGTCGGCTCGTCCAGCAGCAGGGCCGACGGCCGGCGAACGAGCAGCGCGGCAAGCGCCAGACGGCCGCGCTGCCCGCCCGAGAGCGAGCGGAGCGTTCGCCCGTGCGGCAGGGAGCCGAGGCCCAGGCCGTCGAGCAGGACGGCCGCGTGCCGGTCGGCGTCCCAGGCCGCCCGCTCCTCGGCCTGTTCGAGCCGCCCGCCGTACGTCTCCAGGAGCTGCGCGTACTCCGGAGAGCCTTCGGTCGTACGGGTGAGGAGTCCGGAGAGCCGGTCGAGCTCCGCGAGGTCGGCACGGGCCTCGCGCAGGGCGTCGTCGAGGACGCCGGCGACGGTGGAGTCCGCGTCGAAGGGCATCTCCTGGCGCAGGAAACCCACATCGGCGGGCCGGCAGACCTGCCCGGCGTCGGGCTCGTCCACCCCTGCGAGCAGCCGCAGGAGTGTCGATTTGCCGACACCGTTCTCGCCGATCAGGCCGATGCGGTCGCCGGGCGACGCGGTGAGCGACACCCCGTCGAGGACGCGCTTGCCGCCGAAGGTGCGGACGAGATCATGGGCGACCAGGGCACGGTTCATGACTGGGGCGCTCCCGTCTCCCGCAGCTCCCCGTCCGCCAGCCGCAGCCACCGCTCCACGCCGATCCGTTCCAGGAAGCGCTCGTCGTGGCTGACCACCACGAACGCCCCGCGGTACGAGGCGAGCGCGCTCTCCAGCTGCCCGGCGCTCACCAGGTCGAGGTTGTTCGTCGGCTCGTCCAGGAGCAGCAGCTGCGGGGCCGGCTCCGCGCACAGGACGCAGGCCAGAGTGGCCCGCAGCCGTTCGCCGCCCGACAGCACCCGGACGGGCAGATGGGCGCGGTCGCCGCGGAAGAGGAAGCGCGCGAGCAGGTTCATCCGCTCCGCCTCCTGCCGGTGCGGGGCGAACGCGGCGAAGTTCTCGGCCACCGTGCGGTCGAGGTCGAGCAGGTCGAGCCGTTGCGAGAGATACGCGATGCGCCCGTCGGCGCGCCTGACCGACCCCTCGTCGGGCTCCAGATCACCGTTGACCAGCCGCAGCAGTGTGCTCTTGCCCGCCCCGTTCGGCCCGGTCAGCGCGATGCGCTCGGGGCCCCGGATCGTCAGGTCGATCCCTTCGCCGGAGAACTGCTCCCGGCCGCCGAGGCGCACCCGCACCTGCTCGCAGAGAAGCACGGTGCGGCCGGCGGGCACATCGGTGTCGGGCAGGTCGAGCGTGATGCGCTGCTCGTCGCGTACGGCGCGCCCCGCTTCGTCGAGACGGGCCTGCGCCTCACCGACCCGGGCGGCGTGCGTCTGGCCGGACTTGCCGGCTGCCTCCTGGGCGCCCCGCTTCATGTTCCCGGCGAAGATGCGGGGCAGGCCCGCGTTCTTGAGGTTGCGGGCCGCGTTGCTCGCGCGCCGCTCGGCCCGTTCGCGGGCCTGCTGCATCTCGCGCTTCTCCCGCTTCAGCTCCTGCTCCGCGTTGCGGACGTTCTTCTCGGCCACGTCCTGCTCGGCCCGCACGGCCTCCTCGTACGCCGTGAAGTTGCCCCCGTACAGGCGCAGTTCCTCGGGGCCGAGTTCGGCGATGCGGTCCATGCGGTCCAGGAGCGCGCGGTCGTGGCTGACGAGGAGCAGCGCGCCGCTCCACGTCTCCAGCGTGTCGTGGAGGCGGTGCCGCGCGTCGAGATCGAGATTGTTGGTCGGCTCGTCGAGCAGCAGGACGTCCGGGCGCTTCAGCAGCTGGGCCGCCAGCCCGAGCGAGACGACCTGGCCGCCGCTGAGCGTGCCGATGCTCCGGTCCAGGGCGATGGCGTCGAGACCGAGCCGGTCGAGCTGGGCGCGGGTGCGCTCCTCGATGTCCCAGTCGTCACCGATGACGGCGAAATGCTTCTCGTCCACGTCACCCGACTCCACGGCGTCCAGCGCGCGGATCACCGCGTCCACGCCGAGGACCTCGGCGACCGACAGGTCACCGGTCAGGGGGAGGCTCTGCGGCAGGTACCCGAGCGTGCCCTCGACGGTGACGGAACCGGCGGTGGGCCGCAGCTCACCGGCGAGCAGTTTGAGCAGGGTGCTCTTCCCGGAGCCGTTGGGGGCGATGAGACCGGTGCGTCCGGTGCCCACCGTGAAGGACAGGCCTGTGAAGACCGGGACGTCGTCCGGCCAGGAGAAGGAAAGGTTCGAGCAGATGAGGGATGCCTCGGACATGCGGAGACCTCGCGTGTGAATCCGGGGTCGGCGCAAACCGCGGCCCCGGAGGAATGGCCAGAGGGAACAACGACATGGCCACTGCGGTGGCGCCCTGGGCGCCCGCGGTGGCTACGGGGCTCCGGGATCACCCGGAGATGTCGTCGTCGCCTGCCATGTCTGATCTCCTCGGTACGCGCTGAACGGCACGGTGATCCTAGCAGCCGTCCCCTCTCACGGGCTTCCGATTTCGGTGCGTGCCCGCCGGCGCAGATCGTCGGTGCCCTGGTCCGGGCCGTCTCCAGGTGTCAGGACGACGGTCACTCGCGGGGGCGCCCCGGCGGGCGGTGCCGAGGCACCGCCCGCCGGGGGAGTGGGGTGCCCGGTCACGCAGCCGAGGCCTCGGCGGTGGAGGCGCCCGACGCGATGCCGAAGGACGGGTCCGGCACGGTCTCCGGGCTGATCAGGGCGGAGGAGCGGCCGCGGGCGCACCACCCCGAATCGCCCCCGGAGATCGATTCGCGACGCCCACCCCACAGGTCTAACGTCGAGGGAGTGAACGGCCACGTTCACCCCCGCACGACGCGGCCAACGAACCAATGACGGGCTCCCACGCGACACCCACGCATGCCACCGCCACCCCCCGGAGGGACCGCGGCGGCACCATCGCCCTGCTCGTCATCTGCTCGTGCCAACTGATGGTGGTCCTCGACATCACCATCGTGAACATCGCCCTACCGCACATCCAGACTTCCCTGGGCTTCTCGACCGAGAACCTCTCCTGGGTGATCAACGCCTACACCCTCACCTTCGGCGGCCTGCTGCTGCTCGGCGGGCGGATCGGCGACATCCTGGGGCGGCGCCGGGTCTTCATGGCCGGCGTCGCCCTCTTCGTCATCGCCTCCCTGCTCGGCGGACTCGCCCAGGAATCCTGGCAGTTGCTCGCCGCCCGCTCCCTCCAGGGCGTCGGCGGCGCGATCGCCTCCCCGACCGCGCTCGCCCTCATCACGACAACGTTCCACGAAGGCCCCGCACGCAACAGGGCCTTCGGCGTGTTCGCGGCCGTGTCGGCGGGCGGCAGCGCCATCGGTCTGCTCGCCGGAGGGGTGCTGGTCGAGTGGCTGGACTGGCGGTGGATCTTCTTCGTCAACGTGCCCATCGGCGCGCTGATCGTGCTGGCGACCCGCCGCTACATCCAGGAGTCCGAGCGCCACCCGGGCCACTTCGACGTACTCGGCGCCCTCACGGCGACAGTGGGCATGGTGAGCCTCGTCTACGGGTTCATCCGCGCCTCCGAGGAGGGCTGGAGCGACACCCTGACCCTGGTGGCGTTCGCCGCGGCGGTGGTGCTGCTCGGCCTGTTCATCGCCATCGAGAGCCGGTCCCGGCAACCCATCACGCCGCTGTGGATGTTCCGCGACCGCAACCGCGCGGGCACCTACGGAATCATGCTGAGCCTCGCCGCGGCGATGTTCGGGATGTTCTTCTTCCTGACCCTGTTCGTGCAGAACATCCTGGGCTTCAGCCCGTTGCGTACGGGCCTCGCCTTCCTGCCGGTCAGCGTCATCATCGCGATCGGCGCCGGATTCACCTCCCGGCTGCTGCCGCGCTTCGGTCCCAAGCCGTTCATGGTGACGGGCGCGGTCCTCGCCGCGATCGGACTCGGCTGGCTCACGCAGACCGACGTCCACAGCACCTACCTGGGCAGTCTCCTGGGACCGGTGCTGGTGTTCGGCCTCGGCATGGGGCTGCAGTTCGTCTCGCTGACGCTGATGGCGCTCTCCGGCGTCGAGCCCCATGAGTCGGGTGCCGCCTCAGGCATCCTCAACACCACCCAGCAGGTGGGCGGATCACTCGGTCTGTCCATCCTCGTCACGGTCTTCGGCACGGCCAGCCGCAACGAGGCGACCGACCAGGTGCCCAAGTTCATGGCCGAGGCGACACCGGCGCAGCTCGCGCAGTTCCGCAGGACCGGGCAGCTCCCGGGGAGCTGGGGCGACCAGGTCCTGGCGTCCGGCGTCTCCACCGCGTTCCTCGCCGCGGCGGCCTTCGCCGTAGCCGCAGCCCTGATCGCCCTGTTCGTCATCCAGGTCCGCCCCTCCGACCTGGAACGGCTGCGCGGGACCGGCCGGCCGGGCCCCTGACGCCCGGCCGCCCGCCCGCGGGCCTCAGCCCTTGACGGTGAAACCAGCCCGCAGCAGGTCCTTGTCCCGCGACGACGGACCGACGAGCAGCTCGAACGCGCCGGGCTCGACGACCCGCCGGCCCTCCGCGTCCACCAGGCTGCACACGGACACCGGCAGCTCGAAGACGACCTCGCGCGACTCACCCGGCGCCAACGGGACCTGCCGGTACGCCTTCAGCTCCTTCTCCGCCCACGTCACGGACGTGACCGAGTCGCTCACGTACACCTGCACGGTCTCCAGCGCGGGCCGCTCGCCGGTGTTGCCGACCACCACGCGCGCCCGCAGCGTGTCGTTCGCGCCCAGGACGTCGGTCAGCACCTCCAGGTCCCCGTACTCGACGGTCGTGTAGCTCAGCCCCTCGCCGAACACGAACGCCGGCTGCTGGGTCAGGTCCGCGTACCGCGTGCCGTGCTGGCCGCGCAGCTGGTTGTAGTACGTCGGCTGCTGCCCCGCGTGACGCGCGAAGGAGACGGGCAGCCGCCCGGACGGCTCCACGAGGCCGAGGAGCAGCTCCGCCACCGCGCGGCCGCCGAGCATGCCCGGGTTGAACGCGTGCACGATGGCCGAGGCGCGGTACGCGGACGGCGGCAGCACCAGCGGCTTGGAGCTGATGACCACCACGGTGAACGGCTTGCCCGTCGCGGCGAGCGCGTCCAGCAGCGCGATCTGCCCGCCGATCAGCTCCAGGGTCGCGGTCGAGCGCCCCTCGCCGACCAGTTCGATGCGGTCGCCCACCACGGCGACGACATGGTCGGCGGCCTCGGCGGCGGCGACCGCCTCCGCGATCAGCTCCTCGGACGGCTCGCACGGCACGACGATCTCGGGACGCGGCTGCCCGTCCGGGAAGAAGGCGCCCTCCGGGTCGGGGCCCACGGTCAGAATGTCGGCGCCCCGCGCGTGGGTGACGGTCCAGCCGGCCGGTGCGTGCTCCCGGAAGCCGTCGAGCACGGTACGGATCATGGCGCGCGGGTGGCCGTCCGGCAGCCAGTCCGCCTGACCGGAGGAGCCCGCCCAGTCCCCGAGCTGGGTCTGCGCGTCGTCGGCGTTGGGGCCGATCACGGCGACCGTACGCGGCGCCGCACCTGCGTCCGCGACCGCGCGACCGTCCGCCCCGGCCCGGAAGCCGCCGTCCAGCGGCAGGGTGCCGTCGTTGGCCAGCAGCACCAGGGAACGGCGGGCCACCTCCAGGTTCACCTCGGCGTGCCCGGCGCTGCCGATGACCGCCTCCTGCCGGGCCCGGTCGGGGTGGCGCGGGTTCTCGAACAGCCCCAGCTCGAACTTGAGCGTCAGGATGCGCGCGACCGCCGCGTCGATCTCCGCCTCGTCGAGCCGCCCGGCCGCCACGGCCTGCTGGGCGCCCTCGAAGAAGTCCGGGGTCGTCATCACCATGTCGTTGCCCGCCCGGACCGCCGCGGCCGCCGCCTGCGCGTGGTCGGCGTACACCTTCTGCTCCCACACCATGCGCCCGACGTTGTCCCAGTCGGTCACCAGGGTCCCGGTGTAGCCCCACTCGCCGCGCAGCACCTCGCCCAGCAGCCAGTTGTTGACGGTGATGGGGACGCCGTCCATGGACTGATAGCCCAGCATGAACGTACGGCAGCCCTCCTTGGCGACCCGCTCGAACGGCGGCAGGAACCAGGAGCGCAGCTTGCGGCGCGAGATGTCGGCCTCGCTCGCGTCCCGGCCGCCCTGGGTCTCGGAGTAGCCCGCGAAGTGCTTGGCGCACGCGAGGATCGCGGTCGGGTCGTCGAGCCCCTCGCCCTGGTAGCCGCGCACCATCGCCGAGGCCAGCTCGCCGATGAGGAACGGGTCCTCGCCGAAGGTCTCGCTCACCCGGCCCCAGCGCAGGTCCCGGGTGATGCAGAGCACCGGCGAGAACGTCCAGTGGACGCCGGTCGCCGCGACCTCGACGGCGGTCGCCCGGGCCACGCGCTCCAGCAGCTCCGGGTCCCAGCTCGCGGCCATGCCCAGCTGGGTGGGGAAGATGGTGGCGCCCTCCCAGAACGAGTGCCCGTGGATGCAGTCCTCGGCGACCAGCAGCGGGATGCCGAGGCGGGTGCGCCGGGTCAGCTCGGCGGCCTCCAGGACGCGTTCGGGCGAGGCGTGCAGGATGGAGCCCGCGTGCATGTCCTCGATGTGCTGCCGCACCCCGTCCTTGCCGTTGAGCTGGAGCATCTGGCCGACCTTCTCGGGCAGCGTCATCCGGCCGAGCAGGTCGGCGACGCGCTCCGGAATGGACAGGCGGGGGTCGAGATAGGGCAGGGAGGAGCCCACGGGAGTTCCTTTCACGACGTCTGCGACGTTCTCATCGGGCGGTACGCGGAGGCTGCGCTCCGGGCACCACCGTACGCCGAATACCGACCTAGTGGTAAGTAAGTAGGATGCAAACATACGCAGCGGTGCCTGCCGAGACGACCGGGGAGTGTGCCGAGTGACCGGCGGGGAGCGACGCGGTTACGCCAAGGGCCGGGCCAAACGCGAGGAGATCCTCGACCAGGCCATGGCCATGTTCGGCGAGGCCGGATACCGGGGCGCCTCGCTGCGGGTGATCGCCACCCGCTGCGGCATCTCGCATCCCGGACTGCTCCACCACTTCCCGACCAAGGAGTCGCTGCTGCTCGCGGTCCTGGAGCACCGCGACGCCGTGGACGACCAGTGGCTGGAGGCGGGCCGCCCCACCGGAGTCGACCGGTTGCGCCGCCTGGTGGGGCTCGCGGCGCTCAACGCGCAACGGCGCGGCATCGTCGAGCTGTTCTGCGTCCTGTCAGCCGAGGCGACCGCCGCCGACCACCCGGCCCACGCCTACTTCGTCGAGCGCTACCGCACCGCGGTGCTGTCCACGGCCGTCTCCTACACCGAGGCCCGCGAGAAGGGTGTGCTGCGGGAGGACATCGACCCGGGGGAGGCCGCGCAGCAGCTGATCGCGCTGATGGACGGTCTCCAGACCCAGTGGCTGCTGAGCGGCGGTGCGACCGACATGGCCGGTGTCCTCCAGGCGCACATCCAGGCGCAGTTGACGGTGCCTTTCTGAGAGGTGCGGCCACCGTGGGTGCCGCACCTCTTTACGGGGTTGTCATGTGCCGGTAACTTCCTTGCTGCAAGAGCTTTCAGCAATATTCCGGCTGTTCTTACAGGCGGACACATCCCCGTTCGCTCGGACCTTGAGGCGCGTCAGGGTCTCCTGCGGTACGGCACGGGCCCCACGTCCCGTGCCCCGGTCGCCACGGCTTCGCCGCCGCCGTGGCCCTTCCCTGGAGACACCATGAAACGCACCCCTCACCGGCTGCTGAGACGCACCCTGGCGTCCGCCGCTGCCGCCGCCGCAGTGTGCGGACTGCTCACCGCGCTGCCGCAGGGCACCGGCCTCGACGCACGGCCCGTCGCGTCCTCCGACACCACCACGACCGTCTTCTACTACACCAAGACGAAGAACTGGGCCGCGTACAACCTGCATTACGCCCCCGACGGCGGCACGTGGACCACCGTGCCCGGCGTCGCCATGGAGGCCGCCTGCACCGACTGGGTCAAGAAGACCGTCCCGCTCTCCGGCGCCGAGGGGATCCAGGCGACCTTCAACAACGGGTCGGGGGTCTGGGACAACAACGGCGGCAAGAACTACGACCTGGGCAGCGGAAGCATCACCGTCAAGGACGGCGTGGTCGCCCACAGCGACCCGTGCGCGGACAGCGGTGACCCCGACCCCAGCCCCACCCCGACCGAGGGGGCGCACACCGCGTCGGTGTACTACTCCACCGCCACCGTCGGCTGGACGACCACCAACCTCCACTACCAGCCCGCCGGCGGCTCCTGGACCGCCGTACCCGGCGTCGGCATGGAGCCCGCCTGCACCGGCTGGGTGATGAAGACGGTCGACCTCGGCTCCGCCACCTCGATGAAGGCCGCGTTCAACAACGGCAACGGCGTCTGGGACAACAACAACGGCAGCGACTACACCATCCCCGCCGGCCTCAGCACGGTGAAGGACCGGGCGGTCGTCAAGGACGCCGCGGACCCCTGCGCCGCCGAACCCGCCGACACCGAGGCCCCGACCGTCCCGGCCGGAGTGACGGCGAAGGCCGACGGTGTGGCGGTCGTCCTGAGCTGGGAACCCTCCACGGACAACGCCAAGGTGACGAAGTACCAGGTCACCCGCACCGGCGGCACGACGGGCAGCCTCGTCACCGATGTGACGTCCACCGTGCTCTCCGAAACGGGCCTGGAGGAGAACACCACCTACACCTACACCGTCAAGGCGATCGACGCGGCCGGCAACACCTCCGCCGCCTCCGCGACCGCCAGGACGACCACCGGTGACAAACCACCGGCGGCGGCCCAGGGCACACCACTCGGCACCGACCCCCGCAAGGACCCCATCTACTTCGTCCTCACCGCCCGCTTCAACGACGGGGACACGAGCAACAACCGGGGCGGCAGCCAGGACGCCAAGTCCGGCAACGCGGCCAACAACGACCCTATGTTCCGGGGCGACTTCAAGGGCCTGGTCAACAAGCTCGACTACATCAAGGGGCTCGGCTTCTCGGCGATCTGGATCACCCCGGTCGTCCTGAACCGGTCCGACTACGACTACCACGGCTACCACGGCTACGACTTCTACAAGGTCGATCCCCGCCTGGAGTCCGCCGGAGCCTCCTACCAGGACCTCATCAACGCCGCCCACGCCAAGGGCATCAAGATCTACCAGGACGTCGTCTACAACCACTCCTCGCGCTGGGGCGCCAAGGGCCTGTTCACCCCGACCGTCTACGGCGTCCGCGACACCCAGTGGAGCTGGTACTACGACGAGAAGAACGAGGGCTTCGAGTACGACGGCCTCTCCGTCGAACCCAAGAGCGGCAAGTCGTACTACAACGGCGACCTGTGGTCCACGGCCGAGCCCGCCGGCAACACGTGCCTCAACTGGGGCAAGCCCACCGGCGGTAAATCAGCCGAGGGCTACACCATCTACAACTGCCAGTGGCCCAACCCCACGTCGGGCATGTTCCCGAAGGCGTACTACCACACCTGCTGGCTCGGCAACTGGGAGGGTGAGGACTCCCGCTCCTGCTGGCTCCACGAGGACCTGGCCGACTTCAACACCGAGTCCGCGCCCGTGCAGAACTACCTGATCGGCGCCTACGACAAGTACATCGACATGGGCGTGGACGGCTTCCGCATCGACACCGCGGTGCACATCCCGCGCACCACCTGGAACCGGCGCTTCCTGCCCGCCATCCAGGAGCGGGTCACCCAGCAGTTCGGTGCCGAGGCCGCGAAGAACTTCCTCGTCTTCGGCGAGGTCGGCGCGTTCGTCAACGACAAGTGGAACCGCGGCTCGGTCAACCACTCCGCCCAGTTCTTCACCTGGAAGGAACGCAAGGAGTACGACTCCGACGACGCCAAGGCCGCGCTGGAGATGTACGAGTACGAGGAGAAGCTCGGCACCGGCAACCAGCCGACCTCCACCAACGCGTTCCTGGACGGCAACAGCTACCACACCCCGGACCACAGCCAGTTCTCCGGCATGAACATCATCGACATGCGCATGCACATGAACTTCGGTGATGCCACCAACGCGTACAACAACGGCAAGGACTCCGACGACTCGACCAACGACGCCACCTACAACGTCGTCTACGTCGACAGCCACGACTACGGGCCCAACAAGAGCAGCGAACGCTACGCCGGAGGCACCGACGCCTGGGCCGAGAACATGTCCCTGATGTGGACGTTCCGGGGTATCCCGACGCTCTACTACGGATCGGAGATCGAGTTCCAGGCCGGCAAGAAGATCGACTGCGGTCCCACCTGCCCGCTGGCCACCACCGGCCGCGCCTACTACGGCGACCACCTCGCGGGCAGCGTCACCGCCTCGGAGTTCTCCCAGGTCGACTCCGCGTCCGGTGAGGTCGCGAACACCCTCGCCAAGCCCCTGGTCAAGCACCTCCAGCGGCTCAACCAGATCCGGCGCGCCGTGCCGGCCCTGCAGATGGGCCAGTACTCCACGGAGGGCATCACCGGCCAGATGGCGTACAAGCGGCGCTACACCAGCGGCTCGACCGACAGCTTCGCCCTGGTCACCGTCACGGGTGGCGCCTCGTACACCGGAATCCCCAACGGCACCTACAAGGACGCCGTCACCGGCGACACCCGGGTCGTCGCCGACGGAAAGCTCACCGTCGACGCCCCGGGCAAGGGCAACATGCGCGTGTACGTGCTGAACGGCCCCGGGAAGATCGGCACCGCGGGCCCCTACCTGAAGTGACCCGTACGCGCAGGTGGCCCCGCGCCCGGGGCACCTGCGCGTTGCGGCCGTCGTTACGCGCCCAGCAGCTCCGCCCGGCCGATCATGGCCGTCGAACCGGGGGCCGTACAGGCGTAGGCGCCCGCGACCGCACCCAGCCGGGCGCACTCCGACGGCTCACGCCCGTCGAGCCTGCCGTACAGGAATCCGGTGACGAACGCGTCGCCCGCCCCGTTGCTGTCGACCACCGGCGCCGGCGGCACGACCGCGGGGATGTGCAGCGGTTCGCCGCCGCCGTCGCGGGTGAGGAGGTACGAGCCGTCCGCGCCCGCCGTGGCGACCACCGTCGTGGCCCGGCCCTCGCGCAGGATCTCCCGCATCAGCTCGGGGGCACGCTCGCCCGTCGCCGCCGCGCTGAAGAAGACCACATCGGACCGGAGCGCGAACTCCCGCTGATGGTCGCTGAGTCCGTCCCAGTCGTGCAGATCGGTTGAGACCGGCACCCCCAGCGCCTCGATGTCGTCGTACAGGAACCGGGTGAAGTTCGTGATCGACAGATGGACATGACGGGCCCGGCGCAGGCGGGGCAGATAGAAGTCCCGCGGCATCCGCAGGTCCTCGGGGTCCCGGGCGTCGTAGAACGACATCCGCCGGCCCGTCGCGTCCACCAGGTTCACCGCGCGCCGGGTCCCGGCCGGCGAGATCACCGCGTGGAACTCCACATCGCCCTTCGCGAGCCGCTCGCGCACCTGCGTACCGGTCCAGTCGTCGCCGACGCAGTCCAGGAACGCCACGTCGAGCCCCAGCGCACGGGCGCCGAGTGCCACATTGCCCCCGGTCTGACCGGGCCACTCCTGGATCGGGCCGACCATGACCGCGTCGGCGAGCGGAACCGGCAGGGCGTCGACGCGGACGATGGTGTCCACCCCGCTGCCACCGACCACCACGACGTCGTACTCCGCTTGTTGTCGGACCACTGAGCCCCCTCTCGTGTTCCCGCCGCGCCCAGTATCGCCCACCTGCCCGGCCGCTCGACGCGCGCCCGGGACACCCGCTGGCTAGGCTCGACCGGGGGCCCACAACCTGATCCGTGGAGGCTCACGCCATGATGCCGTTGCCCGAACCGCGCGATATCCCGCCGCGCCTGGCCACCGGTGCGTTCATCCTCAACTCCGGCCTCGGCAAGCTCAAGGCCGACGAGGGGACCGCCCAGGGGCTGCACGGAATGGCCGCCAACGCCTATCCGTTCCTCGGCAAGCTGGAACCCGCCCGGTTCACCCGGTTGCTCGCCTACTCCGAGATCGCGGTCGGCGTCACCCTGCTGGCCCCGTTCGTGCCGACCAGGCTCGCCGGGCTCGCCCTCACCGGGTTCTCCGGCGGCCTCTTCGGCCTCTACCTGCGCACCCCCGGCATGCGGGAGCCCGGCAGTCTGCGGCCGACGCAGGACGGGATCGCGCTGGCCAAGGACTCCTGGATGCTGGGCATCGGCCTGGGCTTCCTGGGCGCCGGCGGCCACCGGGTCCGCGCCTCGGCGAAGTGCCGCACCCGGCGCAGGTGCTCCCGCTAGTTCCGCGAGTGCGGGCGGCGGCGCACCCCGAGCCGCCGCCCGCCCTCACGCGTGCACCCGGGCCATCAGCAGAGCCACGTCGTCGTGGTCTTCCGGGTCCCGCAGCTCGCGCAGCAGCCGGTCGCACGTCGCGTCGAGCGACGCGTCCGGGGTCCGCAACAGCCCGAGCAACGTCTCCAGGCGGCTGTCGATGTCGTCGTCCCTCGTCTCGACCAGGCCGTCCGTGTACAGGACCAGCCGGTCGCCCGGACCCAGCGGGACCGTCACGTCGCTGAACGGCACGCCGCCCACCCCGAGCGGCGCCCCGGCCGGCAGATCCAGGAGCACCGGCTCACCGCCCTCCGGGATCAGCACCGGCGGAAGATGCCCGGCGGTGGACACCCGGCACCGCCCGGCGCCCGGGTCGTACACGGCGTAGACACAGGTGGCGAACCACGGGTCGAGACCGGCGGTGATCTCGTCCAGATGGCCCAGCACCTCGGCGGGCTCCAGGGAGAGCCGGGACAGCGTCTGGGTGGCGGTCCGCAGCCGCCCCATCGTGGTGGCCGCATTGATCCCGCTGCCCATCACATCGCCCACCACCAGGGCGGTGCCGCCGCCCCGCAGCCCGATGACATCGAACCAGTCCCCGCCGACCTCGTACCGCGAGGCGGCCGGCCGGTAGCGGGACACCACGTCGAGGCCCACCGGATCGTGGCGGTTGCGGGGCAGCATGCTTCGCTGGAGCGTCAGCGCGGTCTCCTGTTGCTGCCGGTAGAGCCGGGCGTTGTCGATGCCGACCGCCGCCCGGTTGGCCAGCTCGGCCGCCAGCGCCTCGTCCTCCGCGGTGAACGGCAGCGGGTTGTCCGTACGGATCAGGTCGATCGCGCCCAGCACCTCGCCCCGGGCGATCAGCGGCACCGCCAGGTAGGAGTGGGCGCCGGCCTCGGCCAGCAGGGCCGCCGAGTGCTCGTCGCGGGCGATGCGGGCCAGCTTCTCCGCGTCGAGATACGGCTCCCGGACCGGCCGGGCCGTTCGCACGCACCGGGTGACGAGGCGGTCCGCGCCGTAGTGGGCGGCCCGCCCGGGCGGATCGGCGGCCTCCACCACGGGGGTCGGCCGGGCGGTGACGACGGCCAGGGCCTGGATGAGCAGCGGGCCCTCGGCGGGTCCGGGGCGCCCCTTCAGCACGCTGTCCAGCACATCGACCGCGGCCACGTCCGCGAGCTGCGGCACGGTCACCTCGGCCAGCTCCCGGGCCGTCTGCTCCAGGTCGAGCGTGGTGCCGATGCGCACCGAGGCGTCGGCGATCAGCGCGAGGTGCTGCCGGGCCCGCTCCGCCTCGGCGGCCGCCCGGTAGCGGTCGGTGACGTCGATCAGCGACACCGCGATACCCAGCACCCGGCCGGCGGAGTCGTCCAGCCGGTACAGCGACACCGACCAGGCGTGCTCGGTCTCCGGGGCGGCGGGGCTGCGGCCCACCACCTGGCGCGACACCTGCGGCACACCGCTCTCCAGGACCTCGCGCGCGGCCGGTTCCATGCCCTCCGCGCCGAGGAACGGCAGCGCCTCGCCCATCCGCCGGCCCAGGTGGTCCTCGGCGCTCAGGCCGTCCATCCGCTCCAGCGCGGCGTTCGCGGACATGAAACGCAGATCCGGACCCAGCACCCCCAGACCGATCGGCGACTGGTCGACCAGCCCCACCGACAGCGCGAGATCCCGCTCCATCCGGCGCAGCACGTCCCCGTCGGCCGCGAGCCCCAGCGCGTAGAAGTCGCCCCGGTCGTCCTGCAGCCGCATGTTGCGGAACTCCAGCAGCCGGGTGGTGCCGTCCTTGTGGCGTACGGGGAAGACCCCGGCCCATGCCTCGCCGCTGCTCATCACCTCGCCGAACAGGCCCAGGACCAGCTCGAACTGCTCCTCGTCGACGAGCACACGGGCGGCGAACCGGCCCAGTGCCTCCTCGGCCGGATACCCCAGCAGCCGCTCGGCCTGCGGGCTCCACAGGACGATGCGGCCCTGGGCGTCCAGGACGAGCGCGGCGACGCCGAGGACGTCGAGCAGACCGCTCTCGGACGACCGGCGCGCACCCGCCCTGCGGGCCTCGCCCCAGCCGTTCCGCATCTCCTCAGTGCCGCCCACGGACGATCCTTCCCATGCCGCCACCGTGCCCGACGCACGCCCGCCGTCTCCCATGGTCGCCCCTGAGCCACCGCCCCCGCAGCTTCGAAGGCCGCGAAAGGGACGTGAAGGGGACGGATGGGAAGGTGTGCTGGGGTTTCGGAGGCGAAATGCCGGTCACCCGCAGCGTACCGAGGGAAACGCCACGCACACGACCGACAGGAGTGAGAGTCCATGGAGAACTGGCGCATGCACGCGGCCTGCCGCGACGAGGACCCGGATCTTTTCTTCCCCATCGGAAGCACCGGCCCCGCGGTCGTCCAGGCCGAGGAGGCCAAGGCGGTCTGCCGACGCTGCCCCGTACAGGAGGAATGCCTGCGCTGGGCGCTGGAGAACAACCAGGACTCCGGTGTGTGGGGCGGTCTGGGGGAGAACGAGCGGCGGGCACTCAAGCGCCGCAGCCGCCGTCAGGCCCACGGGTCCGGATGAGACCCGCGACGGGCACGAGGGCAGTGTCACACCGGCACATGCCCGATTTCATGGCTTTTCGCCGGCCCGCTGGTGGAGGATGAAGCATGGACACCAAGGCCTGGATCATCGTCGGCGCGCTCCTCGCGCTGCTCACCCTGGCCGTCGCCGGCGTCCTGCTGGTGCGGGTCCTGAAGGCCAGGAAGCTGCTGGCGGATGCCGGTGTCCCGCTGCACAACAAGGCGCTGGTCTGGGCGGCGGTGCTGTACACCGTGTCGCCGGTCGACCTGCTGCCCGACCCTGTCTACCTCGACGACATCGGCTTCCTCCTGCTGGCCCTGCGCTCGCTGCACTCCGCGGCGCGGGCCGCGGGGGTCGGTGCCCGTCGGGGGGAGGCGGCCGAGACCGGCCGCAGCCTCGTTCCGTAGCCCTGCGCGCACATTCCGGGGAACCCGGCACGTCCTGATCGTTGACAGCTGGACGGGTACACGTAACTCTCCTGGGCGAGCGCTCTCCCAACCCGCCGCGGGATCCCCGTCCCGCTCTCTTCCGCCAGGAGTTCGGCATCTACAGCTGAGCACCGGGCGGGTGCCGGCGGGGCGTGTCGGTGGCCGCGCCCGGACGGCGCAGCGGCCATGGTGAAAGCATGAACGTCACCGACATTTTGGCGGATGGATACTCCCGCATCCAGGAGACCGTGCACGCGGCCGTCGAGGGCCTGGAACCCGACGACCTGCACGCCCGGCTGGACGACGGCACCAACTCGATCGCCTGGCTGGTGTGGCATCTGACGCGCGTCCAGGACGACCACATCGCGGACGCGGCCGGCACCGAACAGCTCTGGTCCGCCCAGGACTGGGCCGGCCGCTTCGACCTCCCCCTCCCCGCCGACGCCACCGGCTACGGGCAGAGCAGCGAGGAGGTCGCCGCCGTCCGCGTGGACTCGGCGGACCTGCTCCTCGGCTACTACGACTCCGTCCACGAGCACACCCTCGCCTTCATCCGGAACCTCGAAGGACACGCACTGGACCGTGTCGTCGACGAGGCCTGGGACCCGCCCGTCACCCTCGGGGCGCGGCTGGTCAGCGTCCTGTCGGACGACCTCCAGCACGCGGGCCAGGCCGCCTTCGTCCGCGGAGTGCTGGAACGCCGATAAGGGCTGTGCTCACGCCCCGCGCGTACGGGCGTAGTGCCCCGGGCCAGTGCCCACGATCCGCTTGAAGTGGCGGGTCAGATGGGACTGGTCGTAGAAGCCCGCCGAAGTGGCCACGGCCGACGCCGGGAGCCCGCGCAGCAGCAGCCGGCGCGCCAGGTCGACCCGCCGGCCCGTCACGTACTGGTGCGGTGCCATGCCGAACTCGCGGCTGAACGCCCGCACCAGATGGGCGTGGTGGGCGTGCAGCCGCGCACCCGCCTCCTGCAGCGTGATGCCCTCGACGTACGTCGCGTCGAGCAGCTCGCGCAGCCGGTGCGCGAGTCTGCCGTCGTGGACGTACGTGGCGGAGTCGACGCGGTCGCGCAGATGCTGATCGAGCCGGTCCGCGACCAGGGCGAGCCGGCTCGCCGCCTCCAGTTCGTCGCCCGGACCCGCGAGGGTGCGGTGGAGGCGGTCGATGCGGTCGCGCAGGGCCCGGTCGTGCAGGACGGGGCGGACGACCGCCCGGCCGATCAGCCGCTCGTCGACCTGGTCGGTGTCCAGGTACAGCACGCGCTTGCGGAACCCCTCGGGGGTGGCCGCCTCACCGTTGTGCGGGACGTGCGGCGGCAGCAGCGTCACCGTGTGGGTGAGCACACCGTGCTCGTGGCGGTCCAGGTCGTAGCGCACCATGCCCTCGTCCACGACGAGCAGGGTCCAGGCGTCGTGCGTGTGCATGGGGTAGGCATGGTCGGTGAAACGCGCGTGGAAGACCTCGGCGATCCCCTCCACGGGCGGGGACCACGCGGTGATCTCCGGACGTGCTGTGGCCATGCGTCCGATCGTACGTCGGGTGCGCCGCGTGCCCCGACGTGCAAAGTTCGTACAAGACCGGGCAGCGGCCGGCCCGGCAGGCTCGGGGGCATGACAGCTGAGACAACCGCCGCCGCTCCCGTCCGCTTCGACACCAAGATCGCCGTGCTGCTCCGCAACGACCTGGAGACCTGGCAGCGGCTGAACGTCACCGCCTTCCTGGTCAGCGGCCTCGGCACGGCCGCCCCCGAGGTGATCGGCGAGCCCTACGCCGACGCGGACGACACCCCGTACCTGCCGATGTTCCGCCAGCCGGTCATGGTCTTCGAGGGGACGAAGGAGACGCTCACCACCGCCCACGCCCGCGCGGCCGGCCGGGGCGTCGCGCTGTCGGTGTTCACGTCCGGCCTCTTCGCGACGGGCAACGACCGGGACAACCGCGCCGCGGTGCGCGCGGTGCACCGGGACGCGCTGGACCTGGTGGGGATCGCGGTGCACGGCCCCCGCAACGCCGTGGACAAGATCCTCAAGGGCGCGTCGATGCACCGGTGAGTACGTTGGCGCCGCCCGCCGGAGCGAGGGGCGGCGCAGTGGCGTCACAGGGCGCGTTCCACCACGTACGGGAACAGCGTGAGCATCTCCTCCAGGGCATCGGGCGCCAGCGGAACGCTCTCCAGACACGCCCGCGCCCGCTCCAGGTGGCGGTGCGCCTCCGCCGTGGCAGCCGCCCGCCCGCCGGCCCCCTCCACCAGCTCGGCGGCCCGCCGCACAGCGCCCTCGTCGAGCGGACCGCCGCGCAGCAGCGCCGCCAGCTCCGTCGCGGCCGGTCCGCCGGCGGCGAGCGCGGCGAGCACCGGGTAGGTCTTCTTGCCGCGCCCGAGGTCGCCGTGCACCGGCTTGCCCGTGACCGCGGGATCGCCCCAGATGCCCAGCACATCGTCCGCCGCCTGGAACGCCACACCCAGGTGGCGCCCCGCCGCGGCCAGTGCGTCGGCCTCCGTGCGCCCGGCGCCGCCGAGCAGAGCGCCGAGGCCGGCGGCGCAGCCCAGCAGCGCACCCGTCTTGTGCTCGGCCATCAGCCGGTACTCGTGCGGCCGTACGGCGTCGGGGCCGGACCAGGGCCGTGACTCGAAGAGCAGGTCGTCGGCCTGGCCGTGCACCAGGTCGGTGAGGGTGCCGGCGAGCAGCCGCACCGCCCGCACGCACTGCCTGCTCGGCGCGTCGGTCAGCGTCCGCACCGCCTGGGCGAACAAGGCGTCCCCCGCGAGGACCGCCGGACCGGTCCCGTACGCCTTCCAGGCGGTGGCGCGCCGCCTGCGCGTCTCGTCGCCGTCCATGATGTCGTCGTGGAGCAGGGAGAAGGTGTGGATCAGCTCGACGGCGACCGCTCCGGGGACCGCGTCCCGGGCCTCTGCCCCGACGGCCTCCGCGCCGAGCACGGCCAGCGCCTGGCGTACGCCCTTGCCCTGGGCGCCCGGCACGTCACCGCCGTCAACCCCGTCCCACCCGAGCGAGAAAGCGGTGATCTCGCCGTGCCACGGGTGCAGTCGGCGCACCGCCCGGGACAGGGCGGGGCGGACCAGGGCGCGGCAGCGGGCCAGAATCCGCGGTGCGGTGGCCGGGGAGGCCGTGGGAGACGTCATCGGCCACCCTCCGCGTCCGCCGCCGTGTCCCCGGCCGGTTCCACGCCCAGCTCCGTGTACGCCCGGTCGACCATGTCCCGGGCGTTGAGCAGACCGATCCGGTCGAGCGTGGCCCGCAGCGCGTCCAGGTCGGCGGCCGTCTCCCCGGCGTCCCGCCCGAGCCTGGCGAGCGACTTCACCAGCCCGAGCCGCGCGAGTGCCTCGCCCCGTGGCTCGGCCATCGCCCGGAATTCCTCCAGCGCTCCCGCGTAGCCCTGCCTGGCCTCCTCATGGCGCCCGGCGCGGTAGAGCACATTGGCGCGCATCTTGTGGTTGTACGCGAGGGCGCTGGTCAACTTCATCTCGCGGCAGGTGACTTCGGCCTCCGCGAGCAGTTCCAGCGCACGGTCCGGGTCGTTGTCGCGTACGGAGATGATGTCGGCCATGCCGCGCAGCGCCCAGGCCCGGCCGCGCCGGTCGTCGGCGTCACCGGCCAGCTGGGCCGCCTCCTCGAACATCGCGAGGGCGGTGTCGAAGGAGCCGGTGTTGCGGTGGATCTGCGCGATGCCCTCCAGGGCCCAGACGGTGTGGCGCGCCTCGCCGCGTGCCCGGGCCTCGGCGAGCAGCTGCTCGTGCAGCGCGGCGACGGTCCGGTAGTCGCCCTGGATGCGCCCGGTCTCCGCGAGGCCGGCGAGGGAGTAGCCCCGGGCGACGACGTCCCCGCCCTCCTTGCCCATGTCCGCCGCCAGGCCCAGGAGCCGGAACGCCAGCCGCAGCCGCCCGCGCTGGCGGGCCAGCGTGCCGCCGCTCCACAGGGCCCAGGCCATCGCCCCGGCGTCGTCCGCCGAGCGCGCGGCGCGGTAACTCGCCTTCCACGCGAGGTCGGCGTCCCGCACCTGGCCGAGCCTGCGGTGCGCCTCGGCCACGGCGAGACCCGCACGGGCCACTTCCCGGGCGGAGCCGGAGCGTTCGGCCTCTGCCAAGTGGCGTATTCCCTCGGCGAGTACGTCCGTGAGCGAGGCGTTGACGGACATCTTGGTGAGGGCGCCCTGGTACTCGGGCGCCAGTGCCTTGCTGTGCATGGAAGCCTTTCGCGCGGGCACGGGCCGGTACGGACATGACTATGCAGTGCATGTATACACGTAGTGCATAGTTGGCCGGTGTTCCGGGCCGTGCTCAGGGGGAGGGGTGAGGGTCGTCGTGTGTGCGGCGTGCCGCCTTGCTGTGGATCAAGACCGCGGATCGGCGCCAGGGGTTGCCTCGTGCCGGGAAAAGCCGTCGGAACCGTTGGCCGTGTGCGTACGCGTCAGGCGGTATCGCCGGTCAGGTGGGCGATGAACCATGCGCGGGCCCGGTCGGCGACCTCGTCCAGGGTCCCCGGCTCCTCGAAGAGGTGCGTCGCGCCGGGGATGATGTCGAGCCGGCTCTCGCAGCGCAGCTCCGCCTGCGCCCGCCGGTTCAGATCGAGCACCTCGCTGTCCCTGCCCCCCACGAGGAGCAGTGTCGGTGAGCGGACCTCTCCCAGGCGGGCGCCCGCGAGGTCCGGACGGCCGCCGCGCGAGACGACCGCCCCGATGCCCGTGTCGGGGTCCGCGCCGACGACGGCCGCCGCCTGGAGCGCGGCGGCCGCGCCCGTGCTGGCCCCGAACACGCCGAGGGGCCCGGGGGAGTGGTCCCGTACCCAGGCCGTGGCGTCCACCAGGCGGCCGGCGAGTGCCGAGATGTCGAAGACGTGACCGCCCTCGGCCTCCTCGTCCGTGGTGAGCAGGTCGAAGAGCAGCGTGCCGATGCCGGCCCGGTTCAGCGCCGCCGCGACCGACCGGTTGCGCGGGCTGTGCCTGCTGCTTCCGGAGCCGTGGGCGAACACCACGAGCGCCCCGGCGTCGCCGGCCGGGGTGAGGGTGCCCGGCAGGTCCACCCCGCCGGCCCCCACCAGTACGTCGCTGGTCAGCCGGGACCCGGAGTGCCGTGCCGCCCGGGCCAGGAGCGCGACGACCTCCTCGTCCGGGGTCTGGCCGAAGTCCCGGTACCACTCGCCCACCGCGGAGAACCCGGCCGGCGCCGACAGGCAGACCAGCTCGTCCGCCTCCTTCCGCAGCACGGCCGCGGCGGACGGCGGCGCGACCGGAACGGCCAGCACCACGTGGGCGGCGCCCTGGGCACGGGCCACCGCGCAGGCGGCGAGCGCGGTCGCGCCGGTGGCGATGCCGTCGTCCACGAGGACCACCGTGCGTCCTTCGAGGGGGATGCGCGGCCGGTCGCCCCGGAACGCCCGGGCCCGGCGCGAGAGCTCGGCCTCCTCGGCCTGCTGGACGGAGGCGATGTCGGACTCCGACACACCGGCCCGGCGCACGATGTCCTCGGTGATGACGAGCACCCCGCCCTCCCCGATGGCGCCGAAGCCCAGCTCCGGGTGGCGCGGCACGCCCAGTTTGCGGACCACGATCACATCGAGCGGTGCGTGCAGTTCCTGCGCGACCCGGAAGGCGACCGGCACACCGCCGCGCGGCAGGCCCAGCACGACCGGGTCGCTCTGCGCGAGGGGGCCGAGAGCTTCGGCGAGCCGCCGGCCCGCGTCGGTCCGGTCGGCGAACAGCACGGGACTCACCCCACATCGAAGACCACGTACGGCGGCCACCCGCCTCGCGCAGGGTGACGCGCGTACCTCATTCCAATCAACCGCGCCCGCCGGGCACACGCAAATCGACGGAAAGGCACCGGAGTCCGAAACGTAGGTGACAATGAAAACGATTGTCGTTAACGTAGTGGAGTCGGGTGCGCAGCCTGCCGGCTGTGTGCCGGAGTGTGCCCGGAGTCCTGCAACCGTGCGGCAAAGAGGGGGAGTTGTGGCTCATCTGCTGATGGTCGAGAGCTGGGTCGGATCGATGAGCAGACTGCTGCCGAGAGCCATCCGGGAGGGCGGGCACGAGTTCACCTTCCTCACCCGCGATCTGCACCACTACCTGCGTTCGGCGCCCGAGGGCGCCCGGCACCCGCTGCTCACGGCCCGGAACATCCTGACGGCCCCCACCAACGACCCCGGCCGGCTGCTGCCGTTCGCCGAACGGGCCCACCAGACGCTGGGGTTCGACGCCGTGGTCTCGTCCTGTGACTACTACCTGCCGGTCGCCGCCCGCATCGCGGCCCGGCTGGGCCTGCCCGGCCCGGCGCCCGAGGCGATCGAGAACGCCTGCCGCAAGGACGCCACCCGGGACGTCCTCGCCCGTGCCGGAGTACCCGGACCGCGCTACGCGATCTGCGCCGACTGGGCCGGGACCGCGAAGGCGGCGGCGCGGACCGGCCTGCCGCTGGTCGTCAAGCCGGTCGACCTGTGCGCAGGGATGCTGGTACGCCGCGTCGACGACGAGGCGCAGCTCGCCGCGGCCCACCGCGCCCTCGCCGACTTCCCGGTCAACGCGCGCGGCCAACGGCGCTCGCCGGTGGTTCTGCTGGAAGAACTGCTGCACGGCCCCGAGGTCAGCGTCGAGACCGTCACCCACCGGGGAAGGACCCAGGTGATCGGGGTGACGGACAAGAGTATCGGCGGCGCACCGGCCTTCGTGGAGACCGGACACATGTATCCGGCGGCCCTCACCGACCAGGACGCCCGCGCGGCCCGGGGCACCGCGGTCCACGCGATCGAGGCGCTGGGCCTCGACGACGTCGTGGCGCACACCGAGATCAAACTGACGCCCGTCGGCCCCCGCGTGGTGGAGGTCAACCCCCGCCCGGCGGGCAACCGCATCACCGAACTCGTGCGGCATGTGACCGGCATCGACATCGCCGCCGCCAGTGTCGATGTCGCCCTCGGCCAGGAGCCGGACCTGCGACCGCACGACACCGGACTGCGCAGCGCCGCCATCGGCTTCCTGGTGCCCGGGGCACAAGGAGTACTGGACGGGATCGACGGCGGCGACACGGTCGGCGAGTCCCGCGACGTGCTGGAGCTGAGCCTCGCCGCTCCCGGCACGAGCGTCACCGCCGCGGGCAGCAACAACGAATACCTCGGGCATGTGATGGCCGGCGACACCGACGGGCCGGGCGCCCGGGACCGCGTGGAAGCACTGCTGGCGGGGCTTCACCCCCGGGTGGTGTCCCGATGACCGCACACACCGCCACCGCACCGGCCCCAGGCTCGTGCGAGGAGCTCGTGTCCCGGGTCCTGGCGCGCGCGTACGGGCACGACCCGAGGGCCCTCCGCGTCAGCACCGCGTTCACAACCCGCCAGGCCGTCAGGCATCCGGGACGGGCCGGCGGCTACCGCAACGAGGTACTGAGCCTGCGTATCGCCGCGGCCGTCGGCTCCTGCGCGGTCGAGCCGGACGAGCTGCCGGACGGCACGGCCGACGACTGCGTCGGCACCGATGCCGCGACGCTGCTCGCCCACCCGCTGCGGCCGGTACGGATCGCCGCGCTCGACGCCTTCCTCATGCACGCCCTGCCCCATGGCCCTGCCTCGGGCGCCCGGCCGCTGCCGCTGCCCGCAGGGGGTTCCCTGGAGAAGTCCCGGGCCAGGGCGCGCGCCGTCGTCGGCCTGCTGGACCTCCCGCCCGGCCGCACCGTGCTCGTGGTCGGAGTGGTCAACTCGCTCCTGGAGGCGCTGCGCGAGCGGGGACTGCGTTACGTGCCCTGCGACCTCAAGGGCGGCACCACGGAGTGGGACGAGCCGGTACGCAGGGACGCGTCAGGCCCGCTCGCCGGGTGCGACGCCGTCCTCGCCTCCGGGATGACGCTCGGCAACGGCAGCTTCGAACAGTTCAGGACCCATGCCCTGCGGCACGGCAAGCCGCTCGTGATGTTCGCCCAGACGGGCAGCGCCGTGCTGCCCCGGTTCATCGGCTCCGGGGTCACCGCCGTGTCCGCGGAGCCGTACCCCTTCTTCTGGCTGGACGGCGGCCCCGGCACCATCCACCAGTACGGAGGCAACCGGTGACCACCGCACTTCTGCGCCCCGCCGGCAACCGCGAACTGCTCGGCCTGGTCGGGCGCACCCCGCTCGCCCGTATCACCGCGCCCCTGCCCTGTCCGCACCCCGGCTTCTGGGCCAAGCTCGAAGGCTTCGGGGTGGGCGGCATGAAGGCACGCGCCGCCGTGTCGATGCTTCAAGGAGCTGAGGAACGCGGTGAACTCCTGCCCGGCGCACCGGTCGTGGAGTCCACGTCCGGCACGCTCGGCATCGGGCTGGCCTTCGCGGGCCAGGCGCTCGGCCACCCCGTCGTCCTGGTGGGCGATGCCGAACTCGAACCGTCCATGCGGCAGTTGCTGCGCGCCCACGGAGCCCGGCTGGAGCTCGTCGACCGGCCCGCGGACCGGGGCGGCTGGCAGGCGGCACGGCTCACCCGGCTCCGCGAGCTGCTGTCCACGCTGCCGGGCGCGTACTGGCCCGACCAGTACAACAACCCCGACAACACGGCCGGTTACGCCTCGCTCGCCGCCGAGATCGTCGGCCGGCTCGACCGCGTCGACGTGCTGGTGTGCAGCGTCGGCACCGGCGGCCACAGCGCCGGGGTCGCCGCCCGACTGCGCAGGCAGTGGCCCGCGCTCCGGCTGATCGGCGTGGACGCCACCGGCTCCACGATCTTCGGCCAGCCCGCCCGCCCCCGGCTCATGCGCGGTCTGGGCAGCAGCATCCATCCCCGCAACGTCGCCCACGACCGGTTCGACGAGGTGCACTGGGTCGGCCCGGCCGAGGCCGCCGACAGCTGCCGCAGGCTCGCCAGGGACAACTTCGTCAGTGGCGGCTGGAGCACCGGCGCCGTCGCCCTCGTCGCCGCCTGGGCAGCCCGGGTGCACCCGGGTGCGGTCGTGGTGACCGTCTTCCCCGACGGCCCCCACCGCTACCTGGGCAGCGTCTTCGACGACGGCTTCAACGCCCTGCACGGCCTGCGGGCAGGCGCCCCTGCGACCCGGCCCGTCGAGATCGCGCACCCCCGGGCGACGGAGGCCACGGGCTGGACCCGCTGCACGGCCGTCAGCGCCCCCCGGGAGCACCGATGAAGTGCACCCTCCACACCACGGAGCTCCGGCTCGCCGAGCCGCTGCGGATCTCCCGGTCCACCACGACCTCCCGGCACGCCGTCGGACTGTCCGTCGAGCACCAAGGGCTCCACGGCCACGGCGAAGTGGTCACCAGCGTGTACTACGGCCTGGACACCGGCACCCTGCACCAGTGGCTGCGCCGGTGCTTCCAGGCACTCGCCCGTTTTCCCGACCCCGAGACCGCCCTCGCCGCACTGACCGAGGACGGAACCGGCGCGCCTCCTGCGGTCACGGCCGCCGTGGAATCCGCGCTGCTCGACCTCGCCGGCAAGCGCGCCGGGAAGCCCGTGCACCGGCTCCTCGGCGCGACCGCCCCGCCCACGGCCGTCACCGCCCGGACCGTCGGCGTCACCACGCCCTCTCGGGCCGCCGCCCTCGCCGCCCGCCTCGCGGACCACGGGTTCACGGTCCTCAAGGTCAAAGCCGGATCGGCGGACCCCGAGGACGACGTCGGCACCGTGCTCGGGGTGCGCAACCTCAGCCAGCAGGGGCTCTTCGTCATCGGCGGCTCGGCCGCGGACCGGCTGGGCGCCCGGGGCGTGATCATCACCGGTTGCGCACTGCGGACCGTGGGCTTCGGCCTGTTCGCCCTCGGCGACGGAACGGCGGTGCTGCTGGCCGCCTCGGTGCACAGCGGGCTGGCCGGCGCCCTGTTCAACCCGGCAGTCCGCGCCTACCTCGCCCAGGAGGCGGGGGAGCGAAGGGCCGAGACGTTCGCCCTGTTCAACGTGTTCGCGACGACCGGGGCCCTCGTCGGCCCACTCCTCGGCAGTGCGCTGCTTCTCGTCGACTTCCGGGCCGCCGCCCTGGCGGCGGCCGGGCTCTTCGCGCTCCTGACCGTCGCCCAGGCCCTGATGCTGCCGGCCGGACAGGTCGCCCCGGCCCAGGGGCACGTGCTCGCCGACTGGCGCGAAGTGGTGGGGAACCGGGCGTTCATGGCGTTCGCACTGGCCATGGTGGCCATGATCGCGCTGGAGAGCCAGCTCTATCTGCTGCTCCCCGAGGGCGCCCGCCGGGCCACCGGATGGGACGGGGCCGCCGGCCCGGTCCTCGCCGTGGCCACGCTCGCCGGGCTCGGGTTCCAACTGCGTATCACACGGGCACTGCAACGGCGTGGCAGCCGGGCGGGCTGGATCAGCGGCGGCCTCGCGCTCATGGCCGCGGCCTTCGTCCCGCCCATGTGCGTGACATGGGGGCCGGGCGCGGACCCCGGAGACGTGCCGGGCGTCGTGCTGCGCATCGTCCCGGTCCTGGTGGGCGCCCTGCTCCTGCAGACCGGGCTCATGGTCGCCCAGCCCTTCGTGATGGAGCTGGTGCCCGCCTTCGGCCGGTCCCGGCTCACCGGCACCTACTTCGGGGTCTTCCACATGGTCTCCGGCATCGCCGCCGCCCTGGGCAACGCGGCCGTCGGCTGGGCGATGGACACCGGTGCGCGCACCGGTGCCGGATGGCTGCCGTGGGCGTGCTGTCTGGGCCTCGGACTCGCCTCGGCGGCCGCCGTCGCCCGGCTGCACCGCGTCGGAGCACTGCCCGGGAAGCCGGCACCCGTGCCGGCCCGCGCGTGAGGGGGCCGGCATGAAGGACAGGAACCTGCTCACCGACAACCCGGCCCTGTATGAGGTGCGCTTCCCCGACACCGAACGGCTCGCCGGACGCTGGACCGAGGAGTGCCTGCGTACCCATGGAAGCGGCGCCCGCATCCTGGACATAGGCTGCGGCACCGGCCGCGACGCCGCCCACCTCTACTCCGTGGGCCGCACGGTGACCGGCGCCGACCTCTCCGGGGCAATGCTCCGGCACGCCGCCCGGCACCACCCCGGCCCCCGCTACCTCCGCGCCGACCTGCGCCGCTTCGACCTGGGAGCGGGGAGCTTCGACGCCGTGGCCTGCCTGGCTGCGCCGCAACGACGACTACTGGGAGGGCGCACCGCACCTGGACGAACTGGAGTTCGTCGTCGCCGACGAGGAGTCCGCGCGCGTCAACGCCCTGCTCGGCGGCCAGGTGGAGTACGCCCACGAGCTGAACCCCGCGACCGCCCGCGCCCACGAGCACGGCGGGCGTGTGACCATCGTGCGGCTGCGCAACAGCGCGATGCAGTCCTTCGCCATGAAGACCGACCGGCCGCCCTTCGACGACCGCCGCGTCCGCCAGGCGCTGTTGCTCGTCGCCGACCGCGCGGCCCTCGCCCGCGCCGCTCTGGCCCGCCCCGGGTCCTGGTGTGCGACGAGATCACCTCGGGCCTCGATCCGCTGGCCCGGGACGCGGTGCTCGCCCTGCTCGGCGGGCTGCTGCGCTCGGGGCGCATCGAGGCGCTGATCCTGATCAGCCACGATCTGGGGACCGCTGCGCTGGCGGACCGGATCGCGGTGATGGAGGACGGCGAGGTGGTGGAGGTGGGGGCGGCCGGCCGGGTACTGGGCGCGCCGGAGCACGTCTTCACGAGGGAACTCGTGGCGGCGGAGGGCACATTCGCTGTTGCCGGGGACTGAAGGACCGGGGTTCGGGGCCGCTCCCGCGCCAAGGCCCTAGCCCTCCAGCGCCTTGATGAGCAGCAGCGCGATGTCGTCGCTGCCGGGTGTGACGTCCTTCGCGTACCGGACGAGGCTGTCCGCGACGGCGTCCATGGGCCGGCCGGCGCTCCGGGTGAACTGGCGGGCGAGCGCCGCCGTCGACTCGTCGAGATCCGTGCCGGGCACCTCCACGAGCCCGTCCGTGTACAGCGCGAGCGCGGCGCCCGGCGGCAACGGGATCTCGGTGGTCGGGTAGCGGGCGTCCCGGTCGATGCCCAGCAGCAGCCCCGGAGGCAGCCGCAGCACCTCCGTGTCCCCGCCGGGGTGGCGCAGCAGCGGGGGAGGGTGGCCGGCCGTGGCCAGCAGCGCGCGGTGCCCGGCCAGGTCCAGATGGACGTAGAGGCAGCTGGTGAAGAGGTCCGGGTCGAGATCGGCGAGCAGCCGGTTGGTGCGCGCGAGCACCTCGGCGGGCGGCGCACCGGCCGAGGCGTGCACCGCCGTGCGTACCTGCCCCATCAGCGCGGCAGCCTTCACGTTGTGGCCCTGTACGTCACCGATGGCCGCGGCGGCGCTCGTGGCGTCGAGCGGGATGACGTCGTAGAAGTCGCCGCCGATGCCCATGCCGCGCGTGGCGGGCAGATAGCGGGCGGCCACGTCCAGACCGGCGATCCGGGGCAGGGCGTGGGGCAGCAGATGGGCCTGGAGACTGTGGGCCAGCTGCTCCTTCGTGTCGTACAGGCGGGCCCGGTCCAGGGCCTGGGCGATGAGCCCGGCGATGGACGTGAGGAGCGCCCGTTCCTCCGGCTCGAAGGGGCGCGTACGTTCGTAACCGAGCACCAGCGTCCCGACAGGGCGTCCCGAGGCGAAGAGCGGCAGGAACGCCCACGCCGTCAGGCCGTCCTGGAGCGACGCGGGCGGGAAGGCGCGCCGGAACTCGTCGAAGGTCCGGTAGAACGCGGGGACACCGGTGGTCAGGACATGGGCGACGGGGGCGCTCGAGGTCAGCGGCGCGCCCTCGAAGCACTCCATCAGCGCGTCGCTGAAACCGCGGTGCCCCTCGATGCGCAGCCGGCCCTCCGCCGCCGTCAGCACGGCCAGCGCCTGGGTGCGGAAGGCGGGCACCAGCTGTTCGGAGATCAGCTCGACCACGTCCTGGATGCCCACGGCCTCGGTGAGCGTCGCGGCCAGATGCATCAGGTGGTAGAGCGCGACGGCACGGCCCGGGGCGCTCGGTGACGCGGCGGCGCCGGTGGCCGTGGGCAGCGGAGGCGCGTGCGGCCCGCTGACGGGAGTGATGTACACGCTGATGCCGGACGCGTCGGGGTAGAGGCGGAACGACAGCCACTGGTCCGGCGGCCGCAGGGCCACGAAGGACATCGGCTCGCGGCTGATCATCGCGCCCCGGTACTGGTCCTCGAAGAGCGGATCGGCCATCCAGCGCAGTGACTCCCAGGGCAGCGTCCCCACCAGATCCGCCACGCGCCCGCCGACCAGTTCCGCGCCGGTCTCCGTGAGGAAGGTGATCCTGCCGTCCATGTCGAGGGTGCAGCAGCCGCCCGGCAGCCGGCCGACGAAGTCCGCGGCGGCGACCGCCTCGGTGTGGGCGGGCGGCGGTGCGGTGACCGGGGGCAGCACCCGCGGTCCGGCGCCCGCCGTCACCGGACGGCCCCGCTCCCGCGCCTCGTGCAGCACCCGCGCCGCGTCGCCGCAGCAGTCGTCGACCGCCGCACGTTCCTGCGGCGTCAGCTGGGCCGGGTGGGAGCCGGGCCACAGCAGTACGAGACCGCCCAGCGCCTCCGTTTTGCTGACCAGGGGCGCTGCGGCGAGCGCGAAGCGGTACGGCAGGACGAGCGCGGGGCGCGGATAACGCCTGGCCAGCTCCTCCTGGCTGCCGAGCCACACCAAGTGCCGGTCCTTCACCGCGTCCGACACCGGCATGGGCGCCGACAACGGAACCCGCAGCCAGGGGTCGGCGATCTCCGCCGGGATTCCGGCCAGTACGGCGAGCCGGAGTGTCGATCCGCCGGGCGGCAGCAGATAGAGCATCGCCACGGCGGCGCCCGTCTCCCGCACGGCACACGCCACCGCCGCGTCCAGAAGGTCCTCCGCGGAGTCCACGGCGGGCCCGACATTGTCCATAAACGGACAATACGCCCGCGTCCCGTCCTCGACACCGCGATGGCGCCCACCGCGACGCGCTTTCCGGCATCCGCCCGGCCGACTCCGGGAGTGCGCGGTGGCCGGTCAGCCCGCCGCGGCCTCCCGGCTGATCTGCTCGAACCGCGCCCCCATCTCCGCCGCCAGCGCCTGCGCGGCCGACAGGGGGCGGACCATCACCATGAGGTCGTCGATCAGACCCTCCTCGTTCAGATGGAGGAAGTCGCAACCGGTGATCTCCCGGTCGCCGACCTTCGCCGTGAAGACGAGCGCGTGGTCGCGCCCGTCCGGGCTCGCCATCTCCCGTACGTAGCGGAAGTCCCCGAGCACCTCCGAGACGGCCCGCAGGATCGCCGCCGTGACCGGCTTCCCGGGGTAGGGCTTGAACGCCACCGGGCTGGTGAAGACGACATCGTCGGCCAGCGCCGCCTCGACCGCCGTCAGATCGTGCGCCTCCACCGCCTTGCGGAAAGCGAGCATCCCGGCCTCCATAGTCAATTTGTTGAATAGGTGCCAACGAGATTAATCACATGAGTGCTAGCGTGTCCAGATGTCACTCAAGTACGCGGTCCTGGCGGCCCTGCTCGAAGGGGAGGCGTCCGGATACGACCTGGCGAAGGTCTTCGACGTCTCGGTGGCGAATTTCTGGTCCGCCACCCCCCAGCAGCTCTACCGGGAACTGGACCGGCTCGCGGAGGACGGGCTGATCGAGGCGCGTGTGGTCGAGCAGCTGCGCCGGCCGAACAAGCGGCTCTTCACACTCACGCCGGACGGCCGCCACGCGCTCGGCGCGTTCACCGCCGAGTCGCCCCGGCCCACCGCCATCCGGGACGAACTGCTCGTCATGATCCAGGCCGTGGATGTCGGCGATCCCGACGCGGTACGCGCTTCGGTCGAGGAGCGCATGGAGTGGGCGCGCGCCAAGCTCGCCCGCTACGAACGGCTGCGCCTGCGCCTCCTGGACGGCAGCGACGAGGCGGCGTTCCTCGCCGGGACCGAACGCGTCGGCCCCTATCTGACGCTGATGCGCGGCCGGTCCTTCGAGGAGGAGAACCTGCGCTGGGGACAGCGCGTCCTGGAGATCCTGGAACTCCGCGCGGCGGCGCGGGCGGTGGGCGGCGGGGAAGCGGTCTGACGGCGTTGTCAGACCCCTCGGTTAGGGTCCCCGGCATGACTGAATTCGTGTTGGTGGCGGGTGCCTGGCTGGACGGATCGGTGTGGGACGACGTGGCGTCGGCCCTGCGTGCGGCCGGACACGGCGTCCATGCGGTGACTCTGTCGGGAGTCGGTGAGAAGCGGGAGCGGCCGGTCGGCCGGCAGACCCATGTGAACGACATCGTCGAAGAGGTGGAGCGGCTGGGCCTGCGCGACGTCGTCCTCGTGGGCCACAGCTACTCGGGCATTCCCGTGGGCCAGGCCGCCGAGCGCCTGGGCGACCGGCTGACCCGCGTCGTCTTCGTGGACGCCGGCGTGCCCACCGACGGCGAGTCGTTCGTCTCCGCCTGGTGGCAGGGGCCGGACGCGCTCCAGGCGCAGCTCGACGGGAACGGCGGCCTCTGGGCCCTGCCGGAGGCCGCCGAGTTCGAGGGCCAGGACATGACCGACGAACAGATCGCGCGTTTCCTGGCCGGCGCGACGCCGCACCCGGGCGCCGCCCTGAGCGACCCCGCCGTGCTGGACCGCCCGCTGGGCGAACTGCCGGCGACGTACGTCAAATGCCTCCTCGACGGCCCCGAACCTGGCGAGGACGTGGCCCGCCTGCTGACGAGCGAGCAGTGGGAGCTGGTCACGATGGACACCGGCCACTGGCCGATGATCTCCCGCCCCGACGAACTGGCCGCGATCCTCGACAAGGCCGCCGCCTCCTGACGACCGATCGGGGGCGTGGCGGCCCGATCGGACGATCCGGGCGCGCGCCCCCGCGCCGTACGGGCTGCAATGGACGGGTGACCGGGCCCCCCGACGACTGCCTCGCGCGCAACGAGTGGGTCTGCGGTGCCTATCTGAGCAGCCGCCGGCACATCCTCTGGGACGCGGCCCTGCAACACGTCCAGCTGACCGCGGTGTCCGTGCTCATCGGCCTCGTCCTCGCCCTGCCGCTCGCCCTCGCGGCCCGCCGCTGGCACTGGGCGTCGGGACCCGTGCTCGGCGTGACGACGATCCTGTACACCATCCCGTCGCTCGCCATGTTCTCGCTGCTGCTGCCGGTGTACGGACTCTCCGCCTCGCTCGTCGTCGCCGGACTCGTCCTGTACTCGCTGACCCTGCTCGTACGCAACATCCTCGCCGGGCTGCGCGCCGTGCCCGAGGAGACCAGGCAGGCCGCCCGGGGCATGGGTTACGGGCCCGTGCGCCTGCTCGTCGCCGTGGAACTCCCGCTCGCCCTGCCCGCGGCCATGGCCGGGCTGCGTATCGCCACCGTCTCCGCGGTCTCCCTGGTGACCATCGGCGCGATCGTCGGCTACGGCGGACTCGGCAACCTCATCTACGCCGGGATGAACACCTACTTCAAGGCCCAGGTGCTCACCGCGTCCGTGCTCTGCGTCGTCATCGCCGTCGCCGCCGACCTGCTCCTCCTGCTGCTGCAACGCCTGCTGACCCCGTGGACCAGGAGCCGGTCGTGAACACCCTGACGGACGCCTGGTCCTGGCTCACCACCTCCGCGCACTGGCACGGCCAGGACGGCATCTGGACCCGGCTCGGCCAGCACCTCTACCTCACCGTCGTCTGCCTCCTGGTCAGCTGCCTCATCGCGCTGCCCGTCGCCCTGCTCCTCGGCCACATCGGCAAGGGCGGGGCGCTCGCCGTGAACATCTCCAACGTGGGGCGCGCCGTGCCCACCTTCGCCGTCCTGGTGCTGCTCCTGCTGACTCCGGTCGGCCGCTGGGGGGAAGGGCCGACCATCGTGGCGCTCGTCCTGTTCGCCGTGCCCCCGCTGCTCACCAACGCCTACGTCGGCATGCGCGAGGTCGACCAGGACGTCGTCCGGGCCGCCCGGGGCATGGGCATGACCGGCCGGCAGCTGCTCCTCCGCGTCGAAGTGCCCCTCGCCATGCCCCTCATCCTCACCGGTGTGCGCATCGCCGCCGTCCAGCTCGTCGCCACGGCCACCATCGCGGCCCTCGCGGGCGGCGGTGGCCTCGGCCGCATCATCACCGCCGGGTTCAACCTCGCCTCCACCGCGCAGGTGGTCGCCGGAGCGGTCCTGGTCGCCGCGTTCGCTCTGATCGTCGAGGGCCTGTTCGAGGCGGCCCAGCGACTCGCGCCCAGCCGCCTCGGGCTGCGCACGGGGGACACCGCGTGAGGGCGGGACCCCGCGTACGGGCCGGCCGTCCGCTCGGCGTGCTCCTGCTGCTGGCAGCGACCGCCTGCACCACCGGGCCGAGCCTGGAGAGCCAGGGCGGCGTCACCGCCCCGCCCGGCGACAGCAAGCACCTGACCATCGGCTCCGCGGGCTTCACCGAGAGCGACCTCCTCGCCCAGATGTACGCCCTGCTGCTCGGCCGCGCCGGATACTCCACGAAGATCATCTCCGTAACGAACCGGGAGATCTACGAACCCGCGCTGGAGAACGGCCAGATCGACGTCGTCCCGGAGTACGCGGCGACCTTCGCCGACTGGCTGAACGCCAAGAAGAACGGCGCCGACGCCACCCCCGTCGGCTCACCGGACCTCGCCGCCACCATGAAGGCCCTGCGCGCCCTCGCCGCACCCCGCGGCCTCACCGTCCTCGACCCCGGCAAGGCCGTCGACCAGAACGCGTTCGCCGTCACCGCCGCCTACGCCCGCAAGCACCACCTGAAGACCCTCGGCGACCTCGGCCGCTCAGGACGGCCCGTACGGCTCGCGGCCGGCGACGAGTGCGTGCAGCGCCCGTACTGCGCGCCCGGCCTCAAGAAGACGTACGGCATCGACATCACCGCGGTCGACCCCAAGGGCGTCGGCACCACCCAGGCCAAACAGGCCGTCCAGAGCGGCCGGGACCAGATGGTGCTGACCACCACCACCGACGCGACCCTGGACGACTTCGGGCTCGTCCTGCTCGCCGACGACAAGCACCTCCAGAACGCCGACTACCTCGTCCCCGTCGTCAACCGCTCCCGCGCCGGCGGCGAGGGCGTGCGCAAGGCCCTCGGCAAGCTGAACACCGTCCTCACCACCCAGGACCTGGCCCGGCTGAACGAACAGGTCGACAGCTGGCGACGGCTCCCCGAAGACGTGGCCCGCGCCTACCTGCGCTCCGAACACCTCATCCCGGGCTGAGTTTCCGTCGGTCCGTCAGGCGTCCGCCACCGAGTCGAACGGCACCTCGTCGCGCCCCACACCCTGCGCGTCCGCGTCCACCGAACGCCGCAGCGCCTCATGGAGCTTCGCCGGCGTCAGCACCCCGAGGAAGCGCGCCCCGTCCAGCACCGCGATCCACCCCGCGTCGTGCTGGAGCATCTCGCTGAACGCCCGCTTCAGCGGCGCGCCGACCGGCACCCACGCGTCCATCCGGCGGGCCAGCTCGCCCACCGTGCCCCGGTCCCCGGCGATCCGCAGCGCGTCCGCCGACACCCAGCCGTGCAGCTCGCCCTCCTCGTTCAGCACGACCGCCCACCGCGCACCGGCCGCACCCAGGCGCGCCGCGGCCACCCCGGTCGGCTCGTCCAGCCGGGCCTGCGGCGGCTGCTCCAGGTCGTCCGGCTCGATCGCGGTGACCGACAGGCGCTTCAGCCCCCGGTCGGCGCCGACGAACTCCGCCACGTAGGGCGTGGCGGGCGAGCCGAGCACCGTGCCCGGCGTGTCGAACTGTTCGATGCACCCCTGGCCGTACACCGCGATCCGGTCACCCATCCGCACGGCCTCCTCGATGTCATGGGTGACCATCAGAACCGTCTTCCTCACCCTCGACTGGAGCTTCAGGAACTCGTTCTGCAGCCGCTCGCGCACCACCGGGTCCACCGCGCCGAACGGCTCGTCCATCAGGAGCACCGGCGGATCGGCGGCCAGCGCCCGCGCCACACCGACCCGCTGGCGCTGGCCGCCGGAGAGCTGCGCGGGGTAGCGGGAGCCGTACACCGACGGGTCCAGGCCCACCAGGTCGAGCAGCTCGGCCGCACGCTCCCGGGCCCTGGACCGCTTCCAGCCCACCAGGGCCGGCACGGTCGCCGTGTTGTCGAGGACCGTCCGGTGCGGGAAGAGGCCCACCTGCTGGATGACGTAGCCGATGCCCCGCCGCAGCTTCACCGGGTCGGTCTTCATGATGTCCTGGCCGTCTACGAGGATGCGGCCCGAGGTCGGCTCGATCAGGCGGTTCACCATCATCATCGTGGTGGTCTTGCCACAGCCCGAAGGGCCCACCAGGGTGACCAGTTCCCCCTCGTCGACCTCGAAGGACAGCCCGTCGACCGCGGTCGTGCCGTCCGGATAGACCTTGCCGACCTGCTCGAACCGGATCATGAAGTGCACGGTAGGAGCCGGCCGCCCCGAACGCACACGGGCCGCGACCGTCCGGGGCACAACGATGTGCTGAACTGTCCGGGAACCGTCCGATCCAGGAGCACCCTTGAACAGCTACCGGCAGCCCGGCCTCGTCCTCACCGACCACCGCTTCACCGTCCCGCTCGACCACGCCGACCCCGGCGGTGAGCAGATCGAGATCTTCGGCCGGGAGATCGTGCCGGCGTCCAAGGCAGGCCAGGAGCTGCCCTGGCTGCTCTACCTGGAGGGCGGCCCCGGCTTCGGCGCCCGGCGCTTCACCGGCGCGGAGGCGTGGCTCGGACGGGCGGTGCGCGAGTTCCGGGTGCTCCTGCTCGACCAGCGCGGTACCGGCCTGTCCACCCCGGCCAACCGGCAGACCCTGCCCCTGCGCGGCGGGCCGCGCGAGCAGGCCGACTACCTCGCGCACTTCCGCGCGGACAGCATCGTGCGCGACTGCGAGCTCATCCGCCCGCGGCTGACCGGCGGAGCCCCCTGGACGGTTCTCGGCCAGTCCTTCGGCGGCTTCTGCGCCGTCCGCTACCTCTCGGCCGCGCCCGAGGGGCTGAGCACCGTCCTGATCACCGGCGGCCTGCCCTCTCTGGACGCGCACGCGGACGACGTCTACCGGGCCGCGTACCCCAGGATCGAGCGCAAGGTCGCCGCGCACTACGCCCGCTACCCGCAGGACATCGAGCGCGTCCGCGAGATCACCGCTCACCTCGTGGGGCACCGGCCCGAGAGCGCCGGGTACCGGCTGACGCCCGAGGGCTTCCAGTCCCTCGGCATCCTGCTCGGCGGCGGCAACGGCAGCCACCAGCTGCACTACCTCCTGGAGAACGCCTTCGTGCGCACCCCGCACGGCACCGAGCTCTCCGACACCTTCCAGGAGGCCGTGCGCACAGCGACCTCCTTCGCCGGCCACCCCCTGTACGCCCTCCTGCACGAGGCCATCTACGGCCAGGGCGGGCGCCCCACCGCCTGGGCGGCCGAACGGGTCCGCGCCGAGTTCCCGCAGTTCGACGCGGCGACGGCGCTCGCGGGCGACGGCCCGGTCCTGTTCACGGGCGAGACGATCCACCCCTGGCACTTCGAGGTCGATCCGGCCCTGCGCCCGCTGCGCGAGACGGCCGCGCTCCTCGCGGACCGCACCGACTGGGAGCCGCTGTACGACCCCGAGCGCCTGGCCGCCAACGAGGTGCCGGTGGCCGCCGCCGTCTACCACGACGACATGTACGTGGACACCGCCCACGCGCTGCGCACCGCTTCCGCGATCCGCGGACTGCGCACCTGGGTGACCGACGAGTTCGAGCACGACGGACTGCGCGCGGGCGGCCCTCGCGTCCTCGACCGGCTGCTCGCGGTGGTCCGCGACGAGGTGTGACACAGCGCTAGGGCTAGGGGCCGGCCGCGGATCCGCGGCCGGCCCCTGGCGTCGTGCCGTCTCAGGCCTGGAGCGTTTCCAGCGTCGCGTCCAGGTCCGCCGCCGAGTGCGGCGCGCGGTTGTGCGGAAGCTTCGACAGCGCCGCCGCCATGCCGCAGGTGTTGGTGACGGCGGAGAAGACGAGACCGGCGCCCACACCGGCCGACAGCCAGCGCGCGGCGGGGAACTTGACGCCCGCGAGTACCCCTGCCGCCACGAGCGACCCTGCGGCCAGCCGGACCTGGCGCTCCATGGGCCAGACGGCCCGCGCACCCTCCGGGCGCTCCAGGCCGTGGCCCTCGTTCTCCCACGCCGAGGTGCCCCCGACCAGCGTCGCCGCGTCGATGTCGGCCGCCGAGAGGATGTCGCAGGCGCGCGTCGAGCGGACGCCCGAGGCGCAGACCACGAGCAGCGAGCCGCGCGCGGACGCGGACTTCAGCGCGGGCAGTGCCTCGTCGAGGCGGTCGAGCGGTATGTTCAGCGCCCCCGGCACATGGCCTGCGGCGTACTCGCCGGGTCCCCGCACGTCGATCACGGTGAACTCCGCGAGCCGGGCGGCGGCCTGGGTGGGGGAGAGGGTTACGGGGCTGGTCACGAGCTGTGGTCCTTTCGGTCACCGGTTCGGGGCAGGTCTCGCTCTCTCCTGCCCCGGACGATCCAGGATACCCCCCTGGGTATCGGAGCCGTCGTGTCGCGGCCTCCCCGTCGCCTTGCCCGTTAGCCTGCGGATATGACCGAGCAGCTGAAGCCCATGCCCGAGGACTGGCGGCGCGCGCTCGCCGTGGTCGCCCACCCCGACGACCTGGAGTACGGCTGCGCGGCAGCGGTGGCCGGCTGGACCGACGCCGGACGGGAGGTCACCTATCTGCTCGCCACCAGGGGCGAGGCGGGCATCGACACGCTGGACCCGGAGACGTGCGGGCCGTTGCGCGAGCGGGAGCAGCGGGCGAGCGCGGCGGCTGTCGGCGTCTCCCGCGTCGAGTTCCTGGATCACCGTGACGGGGTGATCGAGTACGGCATCCCGCTGCGCCGCGACATCGCCGCGGCCATCCGCCGTCACCGCCCCGAGCTGGTCATCACGCTGAATCACCGGGACACCTGGGGCGGTGTCGCCTGGAACACGCCCGACCACCGCGCCGTCGGCCGCGCCACCCTCGACGCGGCGGCCGACGCGGGCAACCGCTGGATCTTCCCGGAGCTGAAGGAGCGGGGCCTCCAGCCGTGGGACGGTGTGCGCTGGGTGGCCGTGGCGGGATCGTCCACGCCCACGCACGCGGTGGACGCGACCGCCGGTCTGGAGCGGTCCGTGCAGTCCCTGCTGGCCCACCGCACCTACATCGAAGTCCTTACGGACGAGGACCCCGAGACGTACTGCCGGACCTTCCTCACCGGCAACGCCGAGGCGGCCGCGGACCGCTTCGGCGGGCGCCCGGCCGTCCCGTTCGAACTCTTCGCCCGGTAGCCGCGCGAGGGCCCGGCGGCCCCGCACTTCGATGCAGAAGAGCGGTTTTTGAAGACAAAACCGCAGGTCCGCGCATTGATGTTGTCCAGACCATTGACATGCAAGCGCCAGGATGTTGAATTCAGTCTCGTTGTGTTGCGCGACTCTGGTGACTTGAGTGACCAATGGAGGATCTGTGACGCCTCGCCCGCCCCGCATCACCGCACTCACCGCCGCGGCGACCCTGCTCGCAGGCGGCATGCTGGCCGCCGGACCGTCCGCCCAGGCGGCCGGCTCCCCGCCCGCATCGGCTAAGGCCCAGGACACACCGGCCATCACCCCGACCCCGCAGTCCGTCGAGAACCGCCGGGACCGGGTGACCATCACCCCCACCGTCACCCTCATCGCCGGGACGGCCGACGGGCCCACGCTCGACGTGGTGGAGACGGCCCTGCGCCGAGCCGGCGCCCGCCACGTCGTCCACGCGGACCGGCCCGCCCCCGGCAGACTCACCGTGTACGCCGGTGACACCGCCGCCCTGGCCGCGCAGAAGCTCGAAGGGCCCGCCGCCCTGCCTGCCGAGGGCTACGTCCTCGGGATCGGCGCCGGCCGTATCGTCCTCGCCGGCAAGGACACCACCGGCACCTACTACGCGGCCCAGACCCTGCGCCAGGTCCTGCCCCACCGCGGGCATCCGGGTGGCAAGGTCGCCGGCCTCGCCGTACGCGACTGGCCCGGCACCGCGCTGCGCGGGGTCATCGAGGGGTTCTACGGCACGCCGTGGTCGCACGAGGCCCGCCTGGACCAGCTGGACTACTACGGCGAGCACAAGATGAACATCTACGTGTACTCGCCCAAGGACGACGACTACCTCCGGGCCAAGTGGCGCGACCCCTACCCCGCCGACCGGCTCGCGCAGATCAAGGACCTCACCGACCGCGCGGCCCTGCGGCACGTCGAGTTCACGTACGCGCTCTCGCCCGGCCTCTCCGTGTGCTACAGCTCCGACGCGGACGTGCAGGCACTCATCGGCAAGTTCCAGACGATGTGGGACATCGGCGTCCGCACCTTCGCGGTCCCGCTCGACGACATCAGCTACACCAACTGGAACTGCGACGCCGACGAAGAGAAGTGGGGGACCGGCGGCGGCGCGGCCGGTGCAGCCCAGGCCCATCTCCTCAACCGGGTCAACCAGGAGTTCATCGCCACCCACCCCGGCGCCCAGCCGCTCCAGATGGTCCCCACCGAGTACTACAACGTCAGCTCGTCCGCGTACAAGACGGCCCTGTCCGAACAACTCGACCCCAATGTGCTCGTCGAGTGGACCGGCGTCGGCGTCGTCGCCCCCACCATGACCGTGGCTCAGGCGGACGCCGCCCGGAAGGTGTTCGGCCACCCGATCCTGACCTGGGACAACTACCCGGTCAACGACTACGCCACCAACCGTCTCCTGCTCGGCCCGTTCAACGGCCGCGAGAAGGGCCTCCCGGGACGCCTGGCCGGGATCACCGCCAACCCGATGATCCAGCCGTACGCCTCCAAGCTGTCGCTGTACACCGTCGCCGACTACTCCTGGAACGACGCCGCCTACGACCCGCGCGAATCCTGGGGCAAGGGCATCGAGGAGTACGCGGGCGGCGACGCCCGGACCGCGAAGGCGCTGCGGGCCTTCGCCGACGTCAACCACAGCTCCGCACTCAACACCGACAAGGCGCCCGAGCTGTCCGCAGCCTTTGCTCGGTACTGGGAGTCCGGGGACGCGAGGCGGCTCGAATCCGTCCTGGCCTCGCTGGGCGCGGCCCCCGCCCGGCTGCGCGCGGCACTCCCCGACCGGGGCTTCATCGAGGACTCCGGCCCCTGGCTGGACGCCACCGAGTCCTGGGCCACCGCCACCCGCACCGCCCTGCGCATGGTCGAGGCCGCCCGCGCCGGGAAGGGCGCCCAGGCGTGGGACCTGCGCCTGCAGCTGCCCGCACAGGTCGAGCGCGCCGCCTCGTTCACGTACACCGGGCTCGACGGCCGCGAGGTGCCGGTCCTGGTCGGGGACGGGCAGCTGAACGGGTTCGTCGACGCGGCCACCGCCGAGTACGACCGGCTGCTCGGCGTGAGCGGCAGGCCCACGGCCACGACGAACCTGAGCACGTACCAGAGCAATACCGTCGCGCGGATGCTCGACGGCGACGACTCGACGTACTTCTGGAGCGACGGGGCGCCCGCCGCCGGCGACCAGCTGACCGTCGACCTCGGCGAGTCCCGGTCCATCGGCTCCGTCACGCTCGCCATGGCCAAGTCCGGCAGCACCGACGACTACATCCACGAGGGAGTCCTGGAGTACTCGGCCGACGGCAAGAGCTGGCAGAAGCTCGCGGACTTCTCCGGAAAGCCCGACGTCACGGCGGACCCGCCCGCCGGTACGAAGGCGCGCTATGTGCGGGCCCGGGCGACCGCGGGGCAGAACAGCTGGGTCGTCGTCCGCGAGTTCCAGGTCACGACCACGGACGGCGCGGTCACCGGCAACCCGCCCGCCGCGACCGGCTCCTCGCTGCGCGCCGCCGCCGACGGCGACCCGGAGACCGTCTACCGGGGCGCGCGTGCGGCGGCGGCGGGCGAATCCCTGGAGGTGGACCTCGTCGCCGCGCGGGCGGTCGGTTCGGTGACGGTGCTGCGGCCGTCCGGTTCCGCGGGCACCGCGGACGTCCAGCTGCGCACGGCGGACGGCAGCTGGCACACCGTCGGCGCCCTGCGCGGTGCGTACACCGCCATTGACACCGCCGGGCGAACCGCCGACGCGGTGCGGCTGGCCTGGCGGGCCGGTGCGGCCGCACCGCAGGTCGCCGAGGTGGTGGTGGGCAAGTAGCCCTGCCGCAGATCCGTGCGCCCGGCGCCCCCGCGGTCCTCGCGGGCGGGGCCGGGCGCACGGCCGTGTTCCGGCCCGGGCGAATCCGTCGGCCTGGGGTTGTTCCCAGAGAGGCAAGCGACCGCTTAGTATGCGCCGGAGCAGTGGTAATGCCGACAGTGTTGTGGAGGCCCCTCATGCAGGCATGGCGAGTGCACCGGAACGGCGAGCCGAGCGAGGTGATGCGGCTGGAGGAGACGGACCGGCCGGTGCCCGGCGACGGGCAGGTGATCGTCGAGGTGCTCGCGGCGAACATCAACTTCCCCGACGCGCTGCTCTGCCGCGGCCAGTACCAGGTGCGGCCCCCGCTGCCATTCACCCCCGGCGTCGAGATCTGCGGGCGTGCCGAGGACGGACGCCGGGTCCTCGCGACCCCCGCCCTGCCGCACGGCGGCTTCGCCCAGTACGTCGTCGCCGACGAGGCGGCCCTGTTGCCGGCCCCGGAAGCGCTCGACGACGCGGAGGCCGCCGCCCTGCACATCGGCTACCAGACCGGCTGGTTCGGGCTCCACCGCCGCGCGCACCTGGAGGCGGGGGAGACCCTGCTCGTGCACGCCGCCGCCGGCGGGGTCGGCAGCGCCGCCGTCCAGCTCGGCAAGGCCGCCGGCGCCACCGTCATCGGCGTCGTCGGCGGACCGGAGAAGGCGAAGACCGCCGCCGCGCTCGGCTGCGACCTGGTCATCGACCGGCGTAGCGAGGACATCGTGGCGGCCGTCAAGGAGTTCACCGGCGGCCGGGGCGCCGACGTCGTCTACGACCCGGTCGGCGGCGACGCGTACGCCAAGTCCGTCAAGTGCATCGCCTTCGAGGGGAGGATCGTCGTCGTCGGCTTCGCCTCCGGCACCATTCCCACCCCGGCACTCAACCACGCCCTGGTGAAGAACTACTCCGTACTCGGACTCCACTGGGGCCTCTACAACACCAAGGACCCGCAGGCGGTACGCGACTGCCACCGGGAGCTGACCCGGCTCGCCGCCGAAGGCGTCGTCAGGCCACTGGTCAGCGAGCGGGTCGCGATGAGCGAGGCGGCGGCCGCCGTCCAGCGCGTCGCCGACGGCACCAGCACCGGCCGCATCGTCGTCCTCCCGTCGGGAGCCGCCCGATGACCGCCCCCGACGCGGCCGAACTGCGCCGCCGCACCCGCGAACTGCTCGCCGCGCACCCCCCGGCGACCACCGACCGCACCGACTTCCTCAAGGCACGCTTCGACGCCGGACTCGCCTGGGTGCACTACCCGGTGGGCCTCGGCGGCCTCGACGCCCCGCGCTCCCTCCAGCCCGTCGTCGACGCCGGACTCGCCGCCGCCGATGCCCCGGACAACGACCCCCGCCGCATCGGCATCGGCCTCGGCATGGCCGCCCCGACCATCCTCGGCTTCGGCACCGACGAGCAGAAGGAGCGGTTCCTGCGGCCCCTGTGGGTGGGGGAGGAGGTGTGGTGCCAGCTCTTCAGCGAACCCGGGGCCGGCTCCGACCTCGCCGCCCTCGGCACGCGCGCCGTGCGCGACGGCGAGGACTGGGTGGTGGACGGGCAGAAGGTATGGACCTCCAGCGCCCACCTCGCGCGCTGGGCGATCCTCATCGCCCGCACCGACCCCGACGTGCCCAAGCATCGCGGCATCAGCTACTTCATCTGCGACATGACCGACCCCGGCGTCGAGGTCCGGCCACTGCGCCAGATCACCGGCGAGGCCGAGTTCAACGAGGTCTTCCTCACCGGAGTGCGCATCCCGGACAGCCGTAGGCTCGGGGCCGTCGGCGAGGGCTGGAAGGTCGCGCAGACCACCCTCATGAACGAGCGCGTCTCCATCGGCGGCTCCCGCATCCCCCGCGAGGGCGGCATGATCGGCCCCGTCGCCCGTACCTGGCGCGAACGCCCCGAGCTGCGCACCCACGACCTGCACCAGCGCCTGCTGACCCTGTGGGTCGAGGCGGAGGTCGCCCGGCTCACCGGGGAGCGGTTGCGCCAGCAGCTCGTCGCCGGTCAGCCAGGACCCGAGGGCTCCGGGATGAAGCTCGCCTTCGCCCGGCTCAACCAGGAGATCAGCGGCCTCGAAGTGGAACTGCTCGGCGACCAGGGCCTGCTGTACAGCGAATGGACGATGCGGCGGCCCGAACTCGTCGACTTCACCGGCCGCGACGCCGGCTACCGCTACCTCCGCTCCAAGGGCAACTCCATCGAGGGCGGCACCAGCGAGGTACTGCTCAACATCGTCGCCGAACGCGTCCTCGGGCTGCCCTCCGAGCCGCGTAACGACAAGGACGTCGCCTGGAAGGACCTCTCCCGATGACCGCACAGACCGAAGCAGGCCAGGCGCCCGACCTCCTCTACTCCGAGGCCGAGGAGGACCTGCGCGCCGCCGTCCGCTCCCTGCTGGCGGACCGGGCCGACGCGCCGACGGTGATCGCCCGCACCGAGTCCGACACGCCGTACGACCCGGAGTTGTGGAAGGCGCTCGCCACCGGCATCGGGGCCGCCGGGCTCCTCGTGCCCGAGGAGCTGGGCGGCCAGGGCGCCACCCACCGCGAGGCCGCCGTGGTCCTGGAGGAGCTGGGCCGCAGCGTCGCGCCCGCGCCGTATCTGACCAGTTCCGTCGTCGCGACCGAGACGCTGCTGGCGCTCGGCACGCCGGACGGGCCGGTTGCCGCCCTTCTCGCCGAACTCGCCGAGGGGCGCAAGGTCGCGGTGCTCGCCGTTCCGTTCGCGGCAGCCACCGTGGCGATCGGTTCCCTCGACGGGGTGCTGGGCCCGGTCGCCGACGCGGCCGCCGCCGACGTGCTCCTGGTGCCCACGGCCGACGGCCTGTACGCCGTCGCCACCGACGCGCCCGGGGTCCGCGTCGAGCCGCTCGTCGCGCTCGACCTCACCCGTCCGCTCGCCACCGTCACGCTCGACGGAGCGTCAGGAACCCGCCTCGCGGATGCCGACGCGGCGCGGCGCGCGGTGGACCGCGGGCTGCTGGCCGGGGCCGGGCTGCTCGCTTCGGAGCAGTTGGGACTCGCCGAGTGGTGTCTCACCGAGACGGTGCGACACACGCGGGAACGCCACCAGTTCAACCGGCCGGTCGGCTCCTTCCAGGCGCTCAAACACCGCATGGCGCAGCTCTGGCTGGAGGTCGTCTCGGCCCGGGCCGCCGCGCGGAACGCCGCCGACGCCCTGGCCACCGGCAGCCCCGACACGCCGTTGGCGGTGGCTGTGGCTCAGGCGTACTGCTCGAAGGTCGCGGTCCACGCGGCCGAGGAGTGCGTGCAGTTGCACGGCGGGATCGGGATGACGTGGGAGCACCCCGCGCACCTCTACCTGAAGCGGGCCAAGGCCGACGCCACCGCGTACGGCACGGCGGGACGCCACCGCGAAACGGTTGCCGCGCTGATGGAACTGCCGGCCCCCTGAGGTTTCGTCGCAGGGGGTGCGGGGACGGAGAGCCGTGCCCCGCCCCCTGCCACGCGAGCGCCGCACCACTTCCCCGCTTCTCGGGGCCTGACCCAAGGCCTACCCGTTTGGCGGACACGCCAGTGCGCCGGGCGGTCCCCGGGCTACGCCACACTGACGCCGAATGCCGCAAATCAGGCGCGGCGGAGGAGGTTGGCCATGGCTATTTCGATCTCAGTGGTGCTGCTTCTGCTGATTTTCGCGGTGATCTTCCTCCGCAGCGGCGGACTCAAGATCTCCCACGCGCTCGTGTGCGGGCTGCTCGGGTTCTTCCTGGCGGGCACGAGTATGGCCCCCACCATCCAGGACGGCATCATGGCCACCGCCGACGTGGTGAGCAGCATCAGGCCCTGATTGCCGCCTGCAGGGCTGAGCGGTGACGGGGCCCGTACGGGAACGAGCCCGTGTCACTCCGCGGTGGCTTCGCCCGCCGCGCGTTCGGAGCCGGAGTGCACCGGGGGAACCGTGGCCGCCGAGCCCTGCCGTACCGCCTCGACGGCGGCCGCGTGCAGCGCACGGCTCGCTTCCTCCGACGGACAGGGCACGGGACTGCCCGCCATGGTGAACCAGTCGGCCGCGTCGGTGTACTGCACGGTGATCTGTGCCGTGCCCTCTGCCCAAGTGGTGTGGATGGTCAGGTCACCGGACAGCGGCCCGACCTCCTCGGTGAGCACGCCGCCGTGCCCCGAATACACTCCGCGGGTTGTCCAGGACGCCCAGGTCATGCATTCAGGCTCGCACCAAAGCGGCCGGATCGCGAGCCGCGTGAACAGGGAATTCGGACTGTCGTCGCATCTTCGCCCACCGTGCACAGAATCCCCCCGGTACGCCGGGGAGACGCAGGTCGGGACGGGAAGGCGGTCGATCGGGTGACACTGCCCGGTCATTCCACATGCCGGAGCCGTACGGCGGTTAAGCATGCGGGCATGACACGTGACTCCCACGCCAAGAACACCGGATTCCTCCGTGCCCACCGCCTGCGCTCCGCGGGCGTCGCCTGCGTCGTGCTCGGCGCGGCCCTGCTGACCGGCTGCGGCCAGGACAGTGGCAGCACCTCGGCGACGACGAAGACCTCGGAGGCGGCCCGCGCCGTGCCCGAGGCGACGAAGAGCCCGTCCCCCAGCGGGAGCGCCTCGCCCGGTCAGATGACCGAGGACCAGCAGGAACGCAAGGAGCTGATCTCCGCCACCAAGATCACCTACGACAAGGCCATCACGACGGCCGAGGGCGCGGTCAAGGACAGCAAGCTCATCGAGCTCGAGCTCAAGGGCCCGGGCGACACGGACGACGACGAGAGCGCGAGCCCCAGCTCCTCGCCGACCGGCAGCCCGTCGCCGAGCGGCAGCGCCACGCCCGGCGCCGGACCGCAGTGGGTCGCGACCGTCGCCACCAAGTCCGGGGCCAAGCACGAGGTCCGCATCGACGCCGTCTCCGGCAAGGTCGTCAGCTCGGACGAGGACTCCGACCAGGACACCTCGGACAAGGCCAAGACGGTCAAGTGGGTGGCCGAGGCCAAGCAGACGCCCCAGCAGGCGGCGAAGGCCGCCCTGGCCAAGAAGAAGGGCACGGTGACGTCCCTCGACCTCGACGAGAACGACAAGAACGTCCTCGTCTGGAAGACCGACGTCGTCACCAAGGACTGGAAGAAGACGACGTTCGACATCGACGCGTCCAACGGCTCGATCACCCACGAGGAAACCGACAGCGACTGACACCCACCACACCCTGAGTGCCCCCGGTCCGCTGCGGACCGGGGGCACTCGCGTCAGGCGGACCCCACGGGTTCCTGCCGCTCCTCCGGCGAGTCCGGCGAGTCCGGTGAGGCGAACTGGGTCCGGTACAACTCTTCGTACCGCCCGCCCGCCGCCAGCAGTCCGGTGTGCGTGCCCCGTTCCACCACCCGGCCCTCCTCGACGACCAGGATCAGATCGGCGGCCCGGACCGTCGACAGCCGGTGCGCGATCACGACGGCGGTGCGCCCCTCCAGCGCCTCGGCCAGGGCCTCCTGCACGGCCGCCTCGGACGTGGAGTCCAGGTGCGCGGTGGCCTCGTCCAGGATGACCACCCGCTGCCGGGCCAGGAGCAGCCGGGCGATCGTCAGCCGCTGGCGTTCACCGCCGGACAGCCGGTAGCCGCGCTCGCCCACGACCGTGTCGAGCCCGTCGGGCAGCGAGGCCACCAGACCGTCGAGCCGGGAGCGCCGCAGAGCGTCCCAGATGTCGTCCTCCGACGCGCCGGGCCTCGCCAGCAGGAGGTTGGCGCGCACCGAATCGTGGAAGAGGTGTCCGTCCTGGGTGACCATGCCGAGAGTCTCGCGGATCGACTCGGCGGTCAGATCGCGTACGTCGACGCCGTTCAGCCGTACCGCGCCCTCGTCGGTGTCGTAGAGCCGGGGCAGCAGTTGGGCGATCGTCGACTTGCCGGCGCCCGACGAACCGACCAGGGCGACCATCCGGCCCGGCTCGGCCCGGAAGGAGACGTCGTGCAGCACCCGCGTACCGCCCCGGGAGTCCAGCGTCGCGACCTCCTCCAGCGAGGCCAGCGAGACCTTGTCGGCGGACGGGTAGGCGAAGGAGACCCCGTCGAACTCCACGGACACCGGCCCCTCGGGCACGGTGCGGGCGTCCGGCTTCTGGGCGATCAGCGGCTTCAGGTCCAGGATCTCGAAGACCCGCTCGAAGCTCACCAGCGCGCTCATCACCTCGACCCGGGCACCGGCGAGCGCCGTCAGCGGGGCGTAGAGCCGGGTGAGCAGCAGGGCCAGCGTCACGACCGCGCCCGGCTCCAGGCTGCCGCGCAGGGCGTAGTAGCCGCCCAGGCCGTAGACGAGAGCCAGGGCCAGCGCGGACACCAGGGTCAGCGCCGTGATGAACGTGGACTGCGCCATCGCCGTACGGATGCCGATGTCGCGTACCCGTCCGGCCCGCGCCGCGAACTCGGCGGACTCGTCCGCGGGCCGGCCGAAGAGCTTCACCAGCGTGGCGCCCGGCGCCGAGAACCGCTCGGTCATCTGCGTGCTCATCGCCGCGTTGTGCGTGGCGGCCTCGCGCTGCATCCGCGCCATGCGTGAGCCCATCCGCCGGGCCGGCACGACGAACACCGGCAGCAGCACCAGCGCGAGCAGGGTGATCTGCCAGGAGATGGTCAGCATCACCACGAGCGTCAGCAGGAGCGTCACCACGTTGGAGACCACCCCGGACAGGGTGTTGCTGAAAGCCCGCTGCGCACCGATGACATCGTTGTTGAGCCGGCTCACCAGCGCCCCGGTCCGGGTCCGGGTGAAGAAGGCGACCGGCATTCGCTGGACGTGGTCGAAGACCGCCGTGCGCAGGTCCAGGATCAGCCCCTCGCCGAGCGTCGCCGACAGCAGCCGGGTGAGGAGTCCGAGGGCGGCCTCCGCCACGGCGATCACCGCGATCAGCAGGGCCAGCCGCACGACGGTGCCACTCTCCTTGCCCTGCACGATCGCGTCGACCACCCGCCCCGCCAGCATCGGCGTCGCCACGGCCAGCAGCGCCGTGACCACACTGAGCAGCAGGAACCGGTAGAGCTGCCGGCGGCGCGGCCGGGCGAATGAGGCGATCCGGCGCACGGTGGCCCGGGAGAACGGTCTGCGGTCCGCTTGCGCGTTGATCGCGCTGTGCAGCGACGACCAGGCGGTGACTTCCATGCTCATGCGGTGCCTCCGGGGGCAGGACGGATCGGTACGGCCCCGGCGGCCGGTGCGGGACCGGGGTGCGGAACAGAACGCTAGAAGCTCAAGCGGACTTGAGGTCAAACTCCGGGCCCCGTGCGGACCCGGCATCGGACCTGCGTAGAATCGGCCCCTGTTTCCGGCCGGACGACGGCAGACACGACCGATTGAGGCAGTTCGACGTGAGTTTCGCAGACAGTTCCGATGCACCGATCTACGCCGGTCTCGTGGAGGAACACGGCGATGTGATGGCCGAGGTGCGCCAGGTGGCTGAAGAGACCATGCGCGAGGCCGACCAGGCCGTGGACTTCAGTGATATCCGCAGGTCAGCGGCTTACCGGTAATCCCCGAAGCCCCCTGTCAGGGCCTGCGCCCGACCTCCGCCGAGCCGCCGGTGACCCCGGACCGGCCCGCGCGGACGGCCCTCCCTTCCACCGTCCGGCACACCCGGGCGGCTGTTCGCCGACGTCTCGCACTGCGGACCCGGCTCTCCCGTCGGAGCATGGAACGAACAGTCGCCGACGACTTCGGGACGAAGGGAAGCCGGATGGGTGGTGAACGGCATGAGCCACCGACCGACGCGTTCGAGGCCGAGCTGGACCAGATCGAGGCGCTGAACCGGATGCAGGCGGCCGGTTCGGACCCCGCGGTGCCCCCGGGACCGGAGAACGGGACCCGGGCAGGCGGCACGCCGGAAGAGGCCCGGCGCCGCGACTCCCTGCTGCTCTCGGCCGGACACGCGGTGGCCGCCGCCGACACCCTCGACGAGGCACTGCGGCTGGTCGCCGGCCTGTACGCCCCGGACTTCCCGCTGGACGGCCAGTGCGTGTTCGGCGTCGCCGACGGCAACCTCGCCGCGCTCGGACAGTACGGATTCCGGCCCGGCGGCGCGAGCCGCGGCTTCCGCATGCCAATGAACACCGGCTACCCGGCCGCCGAGGTGGCGAGGACCGGGCGCGCCGTCTACCTCGGCTCCACGGAGGAGTACCGCAGGCGCTTCCCGGCGACGTGGCACATGTCCGCCCGCAAGGGCCGCGAGTCCTGGGCCTTCCTGCCCCTGGTGACCGCCGGCCGGGTCGTCGGGGTCTGGCTGGCCGCCTTCCGTACGACCATGGACTTCACGGCGAGCGAGCGCGCCCTGCTCACCGTCACCGGGCGCATGATCACCCAGGTGCTCGAACGGGCCCGCGCCAGCCGCGCCGAACTGGAACTCTCCCGCGGTCTGCGCCGCAGCATGCACACCGCGGGCGCGGTCCTGACCGGACTGAGCGTCGCCACCCGCTATGTGCCGACCGGCGGCGGTCTCATGGTCGGCGGGGACTGGTACGACAGCATCGACCTGCCGAACGGCCGGATGGCCGTCGTCATAGGTGACGTCCAGGGGCACGACGTGCACGCCGCCGGGCTTATGGCCCAGCTGCGTACCGCCGTGCACGCGTACGCCGCCGAGGGCCACGGCCCGGACGCCGTTCTTGCACGGGCCTCCCGCTTCCTGACCACCCTCGACGAGGACCGCTTCGCGACCTGCCTCTACATCGAGGCCGACCCCTCCACCGGCGACCTGCACATCGCGCGCGCCGGACACCCGCACCCCGTCCTGCGCATGCCGGACGGCACCTGCGTCCTCAAGCACGTCAGCGGCGGGCTGCCGCTCGGACTGATGCCCGGCGAGGAGGACTACCCCGTCGACACCGTGCGCCTCCACGAGGGCGAGATCCTCATGCTGTGCACCGACGGGTTCATCGAGAACGGCGGCCACGACATGTACACCGGCTGGGTGCGGGTGCGCGACGCGTTCTCGCCCGGCCCCACCGACGACCTGGAGGGCATGGCCGACCGGCTCATGGCGGCCGTCCTCAGCCCCGGCCCCGGCGCACGGGACGCCGTCGCGCGGGACGGCGACGACATCGCCCTCCTGCTGCTGCGCCGCGACGCAGTCCACGCCCGCGCCGAGATCAGCCAGCGCCAGCTGATGCTCACCGTCGGCCAGGACCAGGGCGAGGGCCTGGCCGAGGCCCGCGCGGAGCTGAAGGCGCTGCTGCACGACTGGGCGCGCCCGGACCAGATCGACACCGCCGTACTCCTGGCGACCGAACTCCTCGGCAACGTCCTCGTGCACACCGACCAGGACGGCACCCTCAACGCCACCGTGTCCGGCGAGACCGGCACCCGGCGGCTGCTCGTCGAGGTCATGGACCGCGGCGACGAACTGCCCCACCAGCGCACCCCGGGCGAGCTCGCGTCCTCGGGCCGCGGCCTGCTTCTGCTGGACATCCTCGCCGACCAGTGGGGCGTACGGCCCGAGCCCGAGGGGAAGACCGCCTGGTTCGCCCTCAACGAGGCCGCCTCGGGCGAAGCCGGCGACATTCCCGGAATCTGAAGACCGGCAACTGAAGACCGGCATTCGAAGACCGTCCCGGGGGTTTACGGGCGCCCGTTCCGCCAAAGGTGTTGTGCCGCAACCGTTGACAGCTCTGCCGTCACCTGGCTTCATGAGCAACGCCTTTGGGAGCGCTCCCACACTTGCCTGGGTCCCCCCCCCGCATGCGGCCAGCACCCCCCACCGACGTGACGAAGGGACAGTTCCGTTGCGCTTACTCACTCTCCCCTCCCTGCGAAGACGATCCCGCAGACCCCGCCCCCTGGAAGCCGTCGCGCTGGCCCTCGCCGTCGGCGCCGGCCTCCTGCTTCCGCTGTCGCTGCCGGCGGGAGCCGAGGCCGCCCCGGCCTTCGACTACGGCGAGGCACTACAGAAGTCCGTGCTCTTCTACGAGGCTCAGCAGTCCGGGAAGCTGCCCGACACCAACCGCGTCTCCTGGCGCGGCGACTCCGCGCTCGACGACGGCAAGGACGCCGGCCTGGACCTGACGGGCGGCTGGTACGACGCCGGGGACCATGTGAAGTTCGGCCTCCCGATGGCGTACTCGGCCACCATGCTCGCCTGGGGTGGCGTGGAGCAGGAAGCGGCCTATCAGGCGTCCGGCCAGCTGCCGTACCTGCGCAACAACCTCCGCTTCGTCGACGACTACCTCCTCAAGGCCCACCCCTCGCCCAATGTGCTCTACGGGCAGGTCGGCAACGGCGCGGACGACCACAAGTGGTGGGGCCCGGCCGAGGTGATGCCGATGGAGCGCCCCGCGTACAAGATCGACGCCTCCTGCCCCGGCAGCGACCTGGCCGGCCAGACGGCGGCGGCCCTGGCCTCCTCCTCGATCGTGTTCTCCGGGAGCGACCCCGCGTACGCCGCGAAGCTGATCACCCACGCGAAGCAGCTGTACGCCTTCGCGGACACCTACCGCGGCAGGTACAGCGACTGCATCACCGACGCGCAGAGTTACTACAACTCCTGGAGCGGGTACAACGACGAACTCGTCTGGGGCGCGATCTGGCTGTACAAGGCGACCGGCGACGCCACGTACCTCGCCAAGGCCGAGTCGTACTACGACAACCTCTCGACGGAGCCGCAGACCACCACCCGGTCCTACCGCTGGACGCTCTCCTGGGACGACACCTCGTACGGGGCCTATGTGCTGCTCGCCCAGCTGACCGGCAAGCAGAAGTACATCGACGACGCCAACCGCTGGCTCGACTGGTGGACGGTCGGCGTCAACGGGCAGCGGGTGCCCTACTCGCCCGGCGGCCAGGCGGTGCTGGACAGCTGGGGGTCGCTCAGATACGCGGCGAACACCGCGTTCGCGGCCCTGAGTTACTCCGACTGGCTGACCGGTGACGCCACCCGCAAGGCCCGCTACCACGACTTCGCGGTGCGCCAGATCGACTACGCGCTCGGCGACAACCCCCGCAAGTCGAGTTACGTGGTCGGCTTCGGCGAGAACCCGCCGACCAAGCCGCACCACCGCACGGCCCACGGCTCGTGGACCGACCAGCTCAACAGCCCCGTGGAGAGCCGGCACACCCTGTACGGGGCACTGGTGGGCGGCCCGAGCGCCGCCAACGACTCGTACACCGACGACCGGTCGAACTACGTCAACAACGAGGTCGCCACCGACTACAACGCCGCCTTCACCGGGGCGCTGGCCCGGCTCTACGCCGAATACGGCGGCGCCCCGCTCGCCGGCTTCCCGCAGCCGGAGCAGCCGGACGGGCCGGAGATCTCCGTACAGGCGTCGGTGAACGCGTCAGGCAGCAACTTCACCGAGGTCAAGGCGTACCTGATCAACCGTTCCGCGTGGCCGGCCCGTGCCCTCACGGACGCCTCGGTGCGCTACTACTTCACGCTGGAGCCGGGCGTCGCACCCGACGACATCACCTTCAGCACCAACTACAACCAGTGCGGCGAGGTGACCGGACCCACGCGTCTGGAGGGGGACGTCTACTACGCGACGGTGGACTGCTCCGGTACGGACATCGCACCGGCCGGCCAGTCCGCGTACCGCAAGGAGGTCCAGTTCCGGATCAGCTCGGCCGGTGCCTGGGACCCGTCGAACGACTGGTCCTACCCCTCCTCCGCGACGACCCCGGGCGGCACCCCGGTCGACGCGCCGCACATGGTGCTGCTGGAGGGCTCGGCACCGCAGTGGGGGAGTGCGCCGGACGGCACGGACCCCGGTCCCGACCCGACGACCACCCCGGACCCGACGACGACCCCCGACCCGTCCCCGACGCCCGATCCGACGGACACGCCCGACCCCGTGCCCGGGGCGTGTGCTGTCTCCTACCGGGTCAGCCAGGCGTGGGGCACAGGTTTCACCGCCGAGGTGACGGTGAAGAACACCGGGTCGACGCCGCTCGACGGCTGGCAACTGGCCTTCGACTTCCAGGGCGGCGAGAGCATCGGCAACGCGTGGAACGCGACCGCCGCACAGAGCGGCAGCCGGGTCACCGTGACGAACGCGGGCCACAACGGGACCGTCCCCGCGGGTGGCAGCGTCTCCTTCGGCTTCCAGGCGAACGGGACACCGGCGGCCGACCCGGCTTCCTTCACGCTCAACGGGAAGGAGTGCGGCTGACCGGCACGCCTCAGCGGTGGCAGCTCCGGTCATGGCGGACGCCGCAGCCGGGGCGGCCTCGGCTGCGGCGTCCGAATGGGCTACTTGCCGCCGGTCGTGCCCCGGGTCGGTGTCCTGAGCGCCGCATACGTCCCCGAGACGGCGGCCAGAAGCATCACGCACCCGGTGAACACGAGCCCGGCGTCACGCAGCCCCACCGCGGTGGCCAGCGCGCCCACGCCCACCACCGGCAGGGAAATCCCCGTGTACGCGACGACGAAGAACGCAGAGATCGTGCCGCCCCGGTGCTCGGCCGGGGCGGCCTCGCTGACCAGGGTGAGGGCGGCCCGGAACGCGAGCCCCTGCCCGATGCCTCCGCAGACCGCGCCGAGCACGAGCAGCACCAGCGACTTCGCGAGCAACGACGACGCCACCAGCAGCAACCCGACGATCAGCACGGCGCACCCGATCGGCAGCGCGCGACGCGCCCCGATACGCGGTGCGAGCGACTGCCCGATCGTCGAGGCGCAGAACACCGAGAACACCACCGCGCCCGTCACCGCCAGGTTGTGCACGCCCAGCGTCTCGGCCGCGAAGCTCGGCGCGACCGCGGTGAACAGGCCGAGCAGCGCGAACCCGGCGAAGGCGGCCAGCGCGGCCGGCAGGAACACGCCCTTCACCTCCGCGGGCACCCGTACACCCTGCGGTTCGAGGCGGGGCCACCGCCGCGGCTCGGCCACGGTCTCCGCCAGCCGCCAGGTGATGACGCACGCCACGGCGACCAGACCCAGGTGGACCCAGAACGGCAGGGACAGCGGCCAGGGTGTGTACTCGGCCAGCACCCCGGAGAGCAGCGGGCCGCAGCCCAGGCCGCCCATGTTCGCGGCCGTGGCGGCGAACCCGGCACGCGCCCGCTGCCCGGGGCGCGCCAGTTCGATGACCGCCGCCGTCGCCGCGCCGCTCAGCAGCCCGGCCGCGCCGCCGGACAGCACCCGTCCGGCGAAGAGCAGGGGCAGCCCGCTCTCCAGCAGGAAGCAGCCCGCACTCGCGGCGGACAGCGCCATCGCGGCCAGCAGTACGGGTCTGCGGCCCACCTTGTCCGAGTAGTTGCCCGCCACCAGGAGTACGGAGATGACCGCGACCGCGTACACGGCGAAGACCACGGTCACCATCAGCTCGGAGAAGCCGATCTCCTTCTGGTAGAGCCCGTACAGCGGGGTCGGCAGTGTGGTGCCGGCCATTCCGATGGCGAACACCACCGCCGCTGCCGCATACCCCGCCCGGCGCCCGTCCGCCCGTCCCGTATCCTCACGCACCATCACGCACGCCACTCTATGCAGCGGGCGGCCCCCGGTCGGAGCGACGGGCTGCCGCGCGCCGCAGCCCGAAAAGAGAGCCACCATGAGGATCGCCGACGCGCAGGTCGTCGTCACCAGCCCCGGCCGCAACTTCGTGACGCTGAAACTGACGACCGACGAAGGCATCACCGGCCTCGGCGACGCCACGCTCAACGGCCGGGAGCTCGCCGTCGTCAGCTACCTCACCGACCATGTGGCGCCCCTGCTGACCGGTCTGGACCCGCACCGGATCGAGGACACCTGGCAGTACCTCTACCGGGGAGCGTACTGGCGGCGCGGCCCGGTCACGATGGCCGCCATCGCCGCCGTGGACGTAGCACTGTGGGACATCAAGGCGAAGGCCGCGGGCCTGCCGCTCTACCAGCTGCTCGGCGGCGCCTCCCGCGACCGTGTCGCCACCTATGGCCACGCCAACGGGCGCGACATTCCCGAGCTCCTCGACTCCGTACGGGCGCGGCTGGCCGAGGGCTACCCCGCCGTCCGCATCCAGACGGGCATCCCCGGCCTCAAGGCCGTCTACGGGGTGCACACCACCGACGAACAGGGCACACGCGTCCTCCACCAGCAGACCCGGCCCCTGGTCGAGGACTGGGACACCGACGCGTACCTGCGGCACACCCCCGCGGTGTTCGAGGCGGTACGAGCGGAGTTCGGTGCGGAGACACCACTGCTGCACGACGCGCACCACCGCCTCACACCCATTCAGGCGGCTCGCCTCGGCAAGGACCTGGAGCCGTACCGCCCGTTCTGGCTGGAGGACTGCACACCCGCCGAGAACCAGGAGGCCCTGCGGCTGGTGCGCCGGCACACCACCACGCCCCTCGCGCTCGGCGAGGTCTTCAACACGGTGTACGACTACCAGACGCTGATCACCGAGCAGCTGATCGACTACGTGCGCTCCGCGGTCACCCACTTCGGCGGCGTCACCCCGCTGCGCAAACTCTTCGACTTCGCCGCGCAATACCAGATCAAGAGCGCGATCCACGGTCCCGAGGACATCTCCCCGGTCGGGATGGCCGCGGCCGTCCACCTCGATCTCGCCGTCCACAACTTCGGCATCCAGGAGTACTCGGGCCACAACGCCCTGACCCAGGAGGTGTTCCGGCACGCCTACACCTTCACCGCCGGCCACCTGCACCCCGGTGACGCGCCCGGCATCGGCGTCGAGCTCGACGACGAGCTCGCGGCGGCACACCCGTACGAGCAGACGTATCTGCCCGTCAACCGGCTGCGCGACGGCACCGTCCACGACTGGTGACCGCGGCGGAGGGGTCCCGGGCGCCCGGGACCCCTCCGCCGCTACGGGAACGCCGGCTGGAGGCCCGCGTACACCCCGTGGCGCCCGAGCAGCTCCTCGTGCGTACCGACCTCCGCGATCCGGCCGCCCTCCATGACCACGATGCGGTCGGCGCCCTGGATGGTGGAGAGGCGGTGGGCGACCACGAACACGGTGCGGCCGTGCACGAGCCGGGACAGCGCCTCCTGCACCAGCGCCTCCGAGCGGTTGTCCAGCGCGGAGGTCGCCTCGTCGAGCACCAGGACCCGCGGATCGCGGATCAGCGCCCGGGCGATGGCGAGCCGCTGCTTCTGGCCGCCCGAGAGGCGGGCGCCGCGCTCACCGACCACCGTGTCCAGGCCCTGGGGGAGCCGGCGGACGAACTCCATGGCGTTGGCGTCCTCCAGCGCGCTCAGCAGGGTCGCCTCGTCGGTGCGCCCCAGACCGTACGTGACGTTGTCGCGGATGCTGCCCTCGAAGAGGATCGACTCCTGCGGCACGACCGACAGGAACCGGCGGTAGCTGCGCAGGTCCAGCCCGGCCATGTCGGTGCCGTCGAGCAGGATGCGGCCCGAGGTCGGGCGGATGAACCCGATGAGCAGGTTGAGCACGGTCGACTTGCCCGCGCCCGAGGCTCCGACCAGGGCGATCGTCTCGCCCGGCCGCGCCGACAGCGTGAACCCGTCGACGGCCGGCTGGGCGTCGTCGTAGGCGAAGGCCACGTCCTCGAAGTCGATGCGCCCGGTGACCTGCTCCACCTGCGCCTTGCCCGCGTTGTGCTCCAGGTCGGGCGCCTGGAGCACCTCGCCCGCCGAACGCACCGACTCCAGCCCCTTGGTGAGGATGGGGGCGAGCCCCAGAAGCGTGGTCACCGAGCCGGTCAGCACGGTGAAGAAGGCGCTCAGCATGACGACGTCCCCGGCGGTGACGGGCATCCAGCCGTGGTACGCGACCAGCGCGGACCCGGTGAGGCAGAGCACGCCGAGCGTGTTGAGGATGACCCAGGCCAGCGACCCGAAGCGGCCGTTGAGCATGTCCAGGCGGAGCCCGGCGGCGAACACCTGCCGCAGCGAGCCGTCCACACGGCCCAGCGCGGTCCGCTCCAGGCCGTGGGCGCGGGTGATGGGGATGAGGGTGGTCATCTCGCCCACGCGGGAGGACAGCTGCTCGACCTCGCGGCGGAAGGACTCGTTGTGGCTGCGGAGCCGGCCGCGCAGCTTCATCACGAGGAACCCGGCGGCGGGGACGACCACCAGGAAGACGGGCAGGAAGGACGGCACCCGGATGCCGATGACGACGAGCCCGCCGACCAGCGTCACGACGGCGCCGAGCCCCATGTCGGCGCTCTGCTGCACCATCTGCTCCACGGCTTCGACGTCGCGGACCACCTTGGCCTGCAGGACGCTGGAGCTGACCCGGGCGTGGTAGCCGACGGACAACTGCTGCATGCGGCGGCACAGCGCCGAGCGCAGGGTGATGCCCATGCGGCGGATGCTGCCGCCGAGGCACCGCACGTACCACTGGTGGAGCGGGTAGTTGAGGACCAGGATGAACAGGAGCAGCCCGGTCGCCTTCCACAGTTCGGACTCCGGACCGTGCTGGACCACCACGTCCAGCACCGTCGCGGTGATCAGCGGCAGCAGCCATATGGGGCTGTGCTTCACGGTGAAGAGGACGACGGCGAGAGCCAGGCGGCCGCGGTCCGGGCGGAGGAGGAGGGCGAGGGTACGGAACGGGTGTTCACCGCGGTAGCGGTGGTCCAGGTGGTCGAAGGGCGCCAGGGATTCGGCGGAGGGTGGGGATACCGCTTTCTGCATGCCACCATCCCACCCCGCCACCGACGCCCGGGGCAACCGCGTTCCACGGACGGGACACGGGCGCGCGCAGGGCGACGGGAGCGGTCAGCGGACGGGGAGTCCGCGGGGCTGTTTCTCCGGTGCCGGCTTCTCGGGGCCGGGCCGGCCGGGGCGCCCCGGCGAGGCGATGGCGCTGGTGACGAGGCCGGCCAGCAGCCCCCAGAACGGGGAGCCGATGCCCAGCAGCGTCACGCCCGACGCGGTGGCGAGGAAGGTGACCACGGCTGCCTCCCGCGACTCCTTGTCGGAGAGCGCCGAGGCCAGCGAGGACTCGATCGTCGCGAGCAGCCCGATGCCCGCGACGGCCATGACGAGTTCGTGGGGCATGGCAGCGAGGAGCGAGGCGACGGTTGCCCCGAGCAGCCCCACGCAGAGGTAGAAGAACCCGGCCCACACGGCGGCCAGATAGCGCTTGTCCCGGTCGGGGTGCGCCTCCTCACCCGTGCAGATGGCGGCCGTGATGGCGGCGAGGTTGAGCCCGAACGCGCCGAAGGGCGCCAGCACCGCGTTGGCCGCGCCGGTCCATGTCATCAGCGGGGAGACCGGCACCTCGTACCCGGAGGCGCGCAGCACGGCGACACCGGGCAGGTTCTGCGAGGCCATCGTGACGACGAACAGCGGCGCGCCGACGCTGACGAGGACCTTCCAGTCGAACTCCGGCGCGGTGAAGACCGGGGTGGCCAGGGAGAGCTGGACCCGGCCGGTATGCCAGCCTCCGGTGAACAGGGTGGCCACCACCCCCGCGGCCAGCGCCAGCAGCACCGCGTAACGCGGCAGCAGACGACGGCCCAGCAGATAGACGACGAACATCGGGAAGGCGACCGCGAAGCTGTGATGCATGGTGCTGAACAGGCCCGTGCCGAATCGCAGCAGCACCCCGGCGAGCAGAGCGGCGGCCAGCGGTACGGGGATGCGGCTCATGACCCGGGCGAACCACCCCGTCACACCGCTCACCAGGATGAGCAGCGCCGAGAAGATGAAGGCGCCGACGGCCTGCGGCATGGAGACGCCGGTCAGACCCGTCGTCAGGAGTGCGGCCCCGGGCGTCGACCACGCGGTCACGACAGGCGCCCGGTGACGCAGTGACAGACCCGCACACGTACAGGCCAGACCGATGCCGAGGGCGAGCATCCAGGACGAGATCTCGCGCGCGTCGGCCCCGGCGGCCTTCGCGGCGGTGAACACCAGCGCCGCCGAACTGGTGACCCCGACCAGCACGGCGATCAGCCCCGCGGCCACGGCGGAGGGAGGTGCGGCCGAACGTATGCGGGTCAACGAGGACATGGGTGAGCCACTTCCGGGGTGCCGCCGAGTGTTCCGTATACGGAACGTTCTGTTTGTGGAACACTAGGGACGCGGGCCTGTGCCCGTCAACCACGACAGCGGGCAGGCGGACGGCGATGGGGCTGAACGAAGACGTGGGACGCAGGCTGCGCGCCCTGCGCCAGGACATGGACGTGTCCCTTTCGGAGCTGTCCAGGCGCTCGGGGGTCGGCAAGGGCACGCTCTCGGAGCTGGAGAGCGGCCGCCGCAATCCCACCCTGGAGACCCTCTACGCCCTCACCACCGCCCTCGGACGCCCGCTCAGCGCGGTGCTCAGCGACCCGCTGCCCGGCGGCGCCCCCGCCGGGGACCGGTCAGGCGTCTCGGGCAGCGCCGTCACGGCGGTACTGCTGGAGCGGTACGAGGACGGAGGAGCGGTCACCGATGTGTTCCGGGTGACCATTCGCGCCGGCGCGGTCCAGGAGTCGGAGGCGCATGTGCCGGGTACGTCGGAGAGCCTGATGGTGCTGGCGGGCACCGCCGTCGTCGGGCGGCCGGGCGACCTCAGCACGGTCGGGCCCGGGGGCTCCGCACGGTGGACGGCCGACCGGCCCCATGTCTACAGCGCGCCCCACGGTGATGTGCAGGGCGTCCTCTTCGTGCGCAGCCCGGTCGCGGGGGAGGGGCGGAGCTGAGCGGCCCCCACCCCGCCGGGAGCGTCGCTCAGCCGGTGCCGAGGAGGTTGACCAGACGGATGTAGCGGACCCAGTCCCAGTGCGGGCCCGGGTCGGTGTGGTCGGTGCCCGGGACCTCGACGTGGCCCAGGATGTGCGCGCGGTCCTTGGGGATGTCGTAGCGGTCGCAGATGGAGGCCGTCAGCAGCGCCGACTGTTCGTACATCGAGTCGGTGAAGTACGCGGGCTGGTCCACCCACCCCTCGTGCTCGATGCCGATGCTGCGCGTGTTGTAGTTCCAGTTGCCCGCGTGCCAGGCGACGTCCTTCTCCCGCACGCACTGGTCGATGTACCCGTCGCCCGAGCGCACCACGTAGTGCGCCGACACCTGCTTGGCGGGGTTCTGGAAGATGGACACCGTCTCGGAGAACGTCTCCTGGGTGACATGGATGATGACGTGGTCAACGGGGTACGCCGACGGGCGCGAGGACGCCGTGTAGTTGGACGTCGAAGCGGGAACCCAGTGCGCCGCCGGGTAGTCCACGGCGCCCGTCGTCGCCGCGGTGGCCCGGACGGAGGCGGGAATCAGCGCGCCCGCCGCCGCGACTACGGCGCCCTGGAGGATTCTTCTGCGTTCCATGCGTACTCCTGTGGGGGGTCGGATGGGCAGGGGGATGCGGATGGTGCGGTACCGCGCGTGGTCACCGGGCGGCCCGTCCGGTGACGGGAAGGCGCTGTCCGAAGTGCGGCCCAGTCGTGCGCGGGCCCTACCGTACGGGCGCCGCGCATGTCGCGGAAGATGGGAGGATACCCAAATCCTTTTCAGCAGCTTGGATCTGACGGCTCGTCGGCCGTGTGTCGACCCGCCGTCAGATGCCTTCCGCCTGCGCCCAGGCGGCCGCCGGGTCGTCGTCGGCCGGACCCGCCGGGAACCACTGACCGTCCTGCCTGCGGTACGGGTACCAGCGGCCTTCGGGTCCGTAGCGGAGCTGGAGGCCGCCGTCCGCGGCCGTCCAGCGGTTGCGCTCGGCCCGCAGCCGGGGTGCCTCGTCCTCCTCCCACGCCTCGGCCAGCCCGGTCCTGGCCCGGGCCAGGACCTCGCCCTCCAGGGCCCGGTCCTCGTCGAGCACGGACAGCGCGGTCGCGCCACCGTACCGCCAGGCGGCGACGGCGGCCGGGAAGCCGGCGCGCGGTCGCCCCGAGCCGGACGCCAGCCGGTTCACGATCCACGGCTCCGGACGGGCGTCGGCGGCCAGCCGGACCGCGTCCTGGCGCACGGTCAGCCCCTCGGTCACGGGCCGGTGTTCGTGGTCCGGTGCCAGCGCCTCCGCCAGCATCCGGTGGGCCCGGGCGGCGGCGTCCCTCGCCAGCATCTCCAGCGCCGTCGGGTCCACGCCCGCCTCGGGGTCGGCCTCCGTGTCGAGTGAGGGGGCATCGCCCGGTGCCTCGGGAAGCTCCGGCGGGGCCGGCAGCGCGGGCAGGATGCCGCCCATGGCGAACGCCTGTGCCGCCGGCACGCCGGCAATCTCCGGCTCCGCCGCCCGCTCCTCGGGGCCGTCCGCGTCTTCCGGCGCCCCGGCCGGCATCGCGATCCGCTCCTGGAGCTCGTCCAGCAGCCGCCGCTCGCCGCGCCCCCGCATCAGCAGCAGCACGAACGGGTCCTGGTCGAGCAGCCGGGCGACCTGGTAGCAGAGGGCGGCGGTGTGCAGGCAGTGGTCCCACGCCTCGCAGGTGCACTGCGGCTCCAGGTCACCGATGCCCGGGAGCAGGTCGACCCCGGCCGCCGCCGCGTCCTCGACCAGATGCGGCGGCATCTCGCGGTCGAGCAGTGCAGCGATGTGGCCCGCCCGCTCGACCGCCATGCCCAGGAAACTGTCCCACTCCTGCCCGTCCAGCTCCTGGAGCAGTACATCGCTGCGGTACGTGCTCCCGTCCCGCTCGCTGACCACCGCGGTGATCCGCCCGGGCCGCACCGACACGGCGCCGACGCGGCCCTCACGGGCGACGCGCCGCCCCTCCTTCAGCTGCCGGAGGTCCAGAGCGGTGTCCTCCAGCGCCTTCAGCCACGCCTTGCCCCACCACGACGCCGCGAAACCACGGCCGGGCGCCGGGGGCAGGGCGGCGAAGGTGCGCTCCTGAGCGAACACCCCGTCCTCCCGGTCCTCGCCCTTGTCGGCGAAGTCGTCCGCCTCGTATCCGTCCCTCATCGCGTCCCCCCTCGAAGCTCCACCAGATCGGCCAGCTCCGCGTCGCTGAGCTCGGTCAGCGCGCTCTCGCCCGACCCCAGCACCGCGTCCGCGAGCCCCTGCTTGCGGGCCAGCATGTCCGCGATCCGGTCCTCGATCGTCCCCTCGGCGATCAGCCGGTGGACCTGCACCGGCTGGGTCTGCCCGATCCGGTACGCACGGTCGGTGGCCTGCGCCTCGACCGCCGGGTTCCACCAGCGGTCGAAGTGCACCACATGGCCCGCCCGGGTCAGGTTGAGCCCGGTGCCCGCGGCCTTCAGCGACAGCAGGAACACGGGTGCCGCGCCCGCCTGGAACCGGTTCACCATCTCCTCCCGCGCGGCCACCGGTGTGCCGCCGTGCAGGAACTGCGTGCCGATGCCGCGTGCCGCCAGATGCCGCTCCAGCAGCCGCGCCATCGCCACGTACTGCGTGAACACGAGGACCCCGGCCCCCTCCGCCACCATGGTGTCGAGCAGTTCGTCGAGCAGCTCCAGCTTCCCCGAACGGCCCGCGATGCGCGGCTCCTCCTCCTTGAGGTACTGCGCGGGGTGGTTGCAGATCTGCTTGAGCGAGGTCAGCAGCTTCACCACGAGCCCACGCCGGGCCATCCCGTCGGCCTCCGCGATCGCCGCCAGCGTCTCCCGTACCACCGCCTCGTAGAGGCCCGCCTGTTCCGGCGTCAGCGACACCGCCCGGTCCGTCTCCGTTTTCGGTGGCAGCTCCGGCGCGATGCCGGGGTCGGACTTGCGCCGGCGCAGCAGGAACGGACGCACCAGCGCGCCCAGCCGCTCGGCCGCCACCGGGTCGCCGCCCTCAACCGCCCGCGCGTACCGGGTGCGGAACGTGCCGAGCCGGCCCAGCAGGCCGGGCGTCGTCCAGTCGAGGATCGCCCACAGCTCGGAGAGGTTGTTCTCCACCGGGGTGCCGGTCAGCGCCACCCGTGCCCCAGCGCCGATGGTGCGCAGCGCGCGGGCGGTCGCCGAATACGGGTTCTTCACGTGCTGTGCCTCGTCCGCGACGACCATGCCCCACCGCGTGGCGGCGAGTTTCGGCGCGTCCAGCCGCATCGTTCCGTATGTGGTGAGGACGAAACCGCCGTCCGCCAGGTCCTCCAGGCCGCGCGAAGCGCCATGGAAGCGGCGGACCGGGGTGCCCGGGGCGAACTTCTCGATCTCTCGCTGCCAGTTGCCCATCAGCGAGGTCGGGCAGACCACGAGCGTGGGCCCGGCGCCGCCCTCGACGGTCTGGCGGTGCAGATGAAGGGCGATCAGGGTGATCGTCTTGCCGAGCCCCATGTCGTCGGCGAGGCAACCGCCGAGGCCGAGCGAGGTCATGGTGTGCAGCCAGTTCAGGCCGCGGAGCTGGTAGTCCCGCAAGGTCGCGATGAGCGTGGCCGGCTGACCGACGGCCGGCCCGTCGTCCTGCCGGCCGGCGGGATCGGCGACCCGCTCGCGCAGCCGCTCCAGCCAGCCCGTCGCCCGGACCTCGACCCGTCGCCCGTCGACCTCGGCGGAACCGGTCAGGGCCGCGCCCAGCGCGTCGATCGGGGAGACCTTGCGGTCCTGGGTCTGCCGGGCCCGCCGCGCCTCGTCGGGATCGATGAGCACCCACTGGTCGCGCAACCGCACCAGCGGCCGTCCAGCCTCGGCCAGCCGGTCCAGCTCCTCCCGGCTGAGCTGCTGGTCGCCGAGGGCGAACCACCAGTTGAAGGTCAGCAGGGCGTCGGACGACAGCAGCGGCGCGGCGTCCGAAGCGGTACGCGAAAGGCCCCGGGGCGCGCCGCCGTCCTCCTCCTCGCCGTCCGGGCCGATCACCGCGCGCGCCGTGAGCTTGCGGGCCGTCAGCTCCCTGGGCCAGTGGACCTGGACCCCCGTCGCGGCGAGCGCCCGGGCGGCACTGCCCAGCAGTTCGGTGATCTCCTCGTCGGCCGGCTCCACCGCGTCGGGCACGGACGCCGACAGCAGGGGGGTCAGCGTCGGCCAGGCCCGTGCGGCACGGCGCAGCATCAGCAGCGCGTCCATCCGGGCCCGCGGTCCGAAGGCGGCCGCGGCCGGACCGCCGCCCGCCCAGATCTCCGCGGCGTCGGCGACCACGGCCGGGTCGTTGACGCTGTGGATCTGCGGAACCACGCGGAACGACGGCCCGGAGCCCGGCTCGTCGTCCCGGTCGAGGCCCGTCACCTCCACCCGCAACGACAGCCGCACGCCCGCGTCGTGACCGGCCGCGACATCGGCGGCCCAGGCGCGGTGGGCGGGCAGACGCTGCGGCTCCGGAGCGGTGAACGCGGGAGAGCCGGCGGCGAGCGGGGCTGCGGGCGTCCGGGGCAGGCAGTCGGCGACAGCGTCGAGGAACGCCCGTACCAGCCGCTCCGGTTCGGGCAGGAGCAGCGGCCGGGCCGCCGCGTCGAGGGGCACGGCATGAGCCGTGGGCGGCATGGACGCGGCGAGGGTGCGGATGCGCGTCCGGTCGTCCGCGGTCAGCGGTCCGGAGCGCCAGGTGTCGTGGTCCGTCGCGCTCAGCCCCGGAAGGAGCAGGCCACGGGCGGCGAACTGCAGGGCCAGCAGTCCTGCCGCGCCCCAGAACGCCACGGCTGCGGAGGCGCCGGCCGACGCCCGCGCACGCGTCAGCACGGGCAGCGCGTCACCCACCGGAAGCAGGCGCGCCGGAACCTCGTACGGCAGACCGTCGGCGTCGGCCACCGTCAGCGTGCCGTTCTCGCCGGGGCCGTCGGGGGGACTGCTGCCGTCGGGGTGCCAGAAGGCGAGGCGGCCGGTGCGGGAGGGATCCGACGGCAGGAAGACCACGGAACAGCCGGCCAGTGCGGAGATCTCGGAGAAGGAAAGGGAGGGGAGGCTGTGCACAGCGATGTCAGAGTCCTCAAATTTGACTAGCCGACTGAGGTCGCCGAGGGTACCTCAACTCTCGCGAAGAAGGCCCCTTCCGGTCTGTGATCTGGGCCACTCGGTGGGCCGTGGTGCTGCCGGCCGGTGCAGGAGGACCCCCGGGACGTCATGGGGCTGGCACCACCACACCTCGGGTGGTGGCGCCATGGTTCCCTAGCCCTCTCCGACCGTACGTTTTCTGAGGTCGGAGCGGATTCGAGACCGGAGACATCATGCCCCAGGCCACCCTTGCCGTCGCGGAGCGTACGAGCGACGGAACCGGAAAACCAGGAAGCGACTTCGCGCCCCTGCTACGCGCGGTCAAGGCGAGAGGGCTCCTCGAACGGCGCACCGCCTGGTACGCCGCGGGCATCACCGTCAACCTGCTCGCCCTGGCAGCCGTCGTCACCGGCATGGCCCTCCTGGGCAACACCTGGTGGGTTCTCCTGCTCGCCCTGCCCCTGGCCCTCGTCTGGGCCCGCACCGCGTTCGTCGGACACGACGCCGGGCACGCCCAGATATCCGGCAACCGCCGGGCCAGCCGCGCCATCGGCCTGTTCCACGCCAACCTGCTGCTCGGCATGAACGAGGCATGGTGGAACGACAAGCACGTACGCCACCACGCCAACCCCAACCACGTCGACAAGGACCCGGACGTCGGCGTGGGCGCCCTCGTCTGGACCCAGAAGCAGGCCGCCCAGCGCGAGGGCTTCGCCCGCTGGCTCACCCGCAACCAGGCCCGCCTGTTCTTCCCGATGCTGCTCCTGGAGGGCATCGCGCTCAAGATCTCCGGGTTCCAGTACCTGAAGCAGCAGCCCGTGCGCGAGCGCGGCCTCTCCGCCCTCCTGCTCATCGCGCACCTCGGCCTCTACGCCACCCTCCTGCTCACCGTCATGTCCCCGGGCAAGGCGATCGTCTTCGCCCTGGTGCACCACGCGCTCTTCGGGCTCCACCTCGGCATGGCCTTCGCCCCCAACCACAAGGGCATGGAGATGCCCGACCCGGACGGGGACCGCTGGGACCACCTGCGTCGCCAGGTCCTCACTTCGCGCAACGTACGCGGAGCGGCCCTCACCGACTGGTTCCTCGGCGGCCTCAACTACCAGATCGAACACCACCTTTTCCCGAGCATGCCCCGCCCGCACCTGCGCCTGGCCCAGCCCCTGGTCAAGGCCCACTGCGAGGAGCTCGGCCTGCCGTACGCGGAGACCGGACTCGTCGAGTCCTACCGGCAGGCGCTCGCCCATATGCATGAGGTCGGTGCGCCGCTGCGGTGACCGGACACGGCTCGCACGAGTAGGCGGAAACCAGGAACCGATGAGGACGCACAGGCGTTCTCTCCATCAGAGGCGGCCACAGGCCGCGAAGGAGGCGTGGACGATGTCGAACAGCGCGAAGGTAGCCATCGGGGGAGTCGTCGTCGCAGTCGTCCTGATGCCGTTCATCGGGTTCTGGCTGTCCCTGCTGGTGCTCGTCGGAGTCCCCGCGCTCGCCTATCTCGCCCTGGACCCGGGCCAGCGCCGACGGCTCCGTAGGATCACACGCAAGGAGATCGGCCGCTGAGGGCCGGTCGCTGAGAGGGGACTCCCGCCGTGAGTGGCACCGTGACCGCCGTCAGCAGGAACGAGACCTACACCTTCACCAAGCCGAACCGCGACAGCGTGACGCTGCTCGCGGGCCTCGGCGTGGAAGGCGACGTGCACGCGGGGGTGACGGTCAAGCACCGCTCCCGGGTCGCCCAGGACCCCACCCAGCCGAACCTGCGCCAGGTCCACCTCATCCACGAGGAGCTGTTCGACGAGGTCAGCACGGCGGGCTTCGAGGTGGCGCCGGGCGAGCTCGGGGAGAACGTGACCACGCGCGGCATCGACCTGCTGGCCCTGCCGGTCGGCACGCGACTCCACCTCGGCGCGGAGGCCGTCGTCGAGGTCACCGGGCTGCGCAATCCGTGCCTTCAGATCGACAACTTCCGGGGCGGCCTCCTCAAGGAGGTCGTCGGCCGGGACGAGGCGGGCAACATAGTCCGCAAGGCCGGGATCATGAGCGTCGTCGTCACGGGCGGCGTGGTCGGTCCCGGTGACCGGGTGACGGTCGAACTCCCCGCCGAGCCCCACCGCCCGCTCGAACGCGTCTGATCCCTCCGGCGGTCAGGACGGCCGTACGGCCAGCGTGTCCAGCCCCGTGAGCAGCCCCGGCAGTTCCGGTCCGCGCCCGACCGGCAGGATCTCGCCCGGCACCTCGTCCAGGAGCAGGAAGGCGATGTCGTCGGTCCTGGCCACCATCGACCAGCCGGGGCCGTCGGCCCGGATCATCCGGGCGTCCCCGGGCGCGAAGGAGGACCGGACGCGGCCGGGCGGCGGCGGATCGTCGAGGTAGCCGCGCGCTTCGGCGAGGGCCCGCCGGATGCCGGGGTGCGGGGCCTGCGGTTCGCCGTCGGCGGCATGCGGTTCGCCGTCGGGGGCTCCGTCGGCTGCTGCGGCCTCCGGTGAGGCATGGCCGTCGTCGTCGCCGTTGCTCGCGGCGGCCGCTGTCTCGTCGCCGGCGGCTTCCGCACCCGTCGGGGCGGACGCGGCGTCGTCCATCTGGCCGCGCCAGTCCGCCCACTGCGAGGCGATGGCGTCCGCGCCCAGCCGACGCTGGGCCGGTCCCCACGTATCGGTGTCCGGAGGCGTCAGCGGGGCCGTGTCCTCGCCGACCGCCTCCGGACCGGGGTCGTGCGGCGCGGGCACCCCGGGCGCGGCTACGGCGACGGCGAGCGGCCAGCCGGGGAGCGCGCAGACCACCGAGCGGTCGTCGGGCGACAGGTCGTACTCCATGCCGCAGTCCCAGGACGCGATGGCCACCGCCACCAGGGAGACGTCGTCGACGACTACGGTCCACCGGGCGCCGTCGCCGTCCTGGCCGAGGACCAGCCCGTACCCCTCGGCATACGGCTCCAGCCCCAGCGCCGCGCACGCCGCCGGATAGTCGTCACCGAGCACACTGGGGAACTGCGCGGGTGTCAGCAGGATCGCGGTCAGCACAAACAGTGCGTCGTCGTCGGCGACTGTGTCGTCCGTCCCGGCCACTGCACCCTCCTCGTCCGTCATGATTTCCGTCGGCGCACCCTAACCAGTGGGTAACCCCCTCGTCGAGGCCCTGACAAGGCAGTCCATCCGGCCGGGGTGCGCCTCGGTGACGGCCGGCTCAGGCGTGGGACACCCCGAGCAGCTCCCGCGCCACTGTCTGCGGTGATTCGCCCCGCTCCCGGGCCAGCGCGATCAGCGCCCGGCAGGCCAGCTCACTGACGCCGAACGACAGCTGCTCCGGTGACACCCAGCCGCTCGCCTCGTCCATCCGCTCCTCGTCGTCCTCCGCCGACGCCGCGACGAACGCCGCCGCCGCCTCGAAGAGGTTGTGCTGCCGGCGCACGGGCGCCGGTGCGGCCTCGGCCGTACGACCGCCTCTGCGGCCCGGGGACACGGCTCTGCGCAGAGCACCGAATATCTCGGTCATGGGGGAACCGCCTTCCGTCAACGCGTCGACGCGCGTGCGTCGCGCGTACTCACCGTCCTGCCCCCGGACGTACGCTGGGACACTCGACCTGGACAAGGGGGACGGTGCGGTGAAGCGTTACGACCGGCTTAAGGAGATCCAACGCCTCGATCCGGAGCGGGACTTCCTGGAGATCTACCGGATCACCGCGACGTACGAGTTCCCGTGGGACATCACCCGCGCTCTCGAACTCGCCCTGTACCGCACGTACGCCGTCCCGAGTATCGGCAGACTCCTCGCCGAGACGGCGGAACTGACGGCCCGTTCGCAGAAGCGGTACGACGACACCGCGCTGCTCCTGGACACGGTCGTCGAGCACGGCTTCGACAGCCACCCGGGGCGCACGGCCCTCCGCCGTATCAACCGCATGCACGCCGCCTACGACATCAGCAACGACGACATGCGCTACGTCCTGTGCACCTTTGTCGTCACCCCGAAGCGGTGGCTCGACGCGTACGGCTGGCGCAGGCTGTGCGACCACGAACTGCGGGCCTTCGCCGCGTACTACAGGACGCTCGGCGCCCACATGGGCATCAAGGACCTGCCGCAGACGTACGAGGACTTCGAGCGCACGCTCGACACCTACGAGGACGCGCACTTCGGCTGGGACGAGGGCGCGCGTGCGGTCTCGGACGCCACGCTGGAGCTGATGGCCTCCTGGTACCCGCGACCTCTCGCCCCGCTCGTACGCGGCGCAAGCCTCGCGCTCCTGGACGATTCGCTGCTGCGCTCCTTCCGCTACGAGCGCCCCACGCCCGTGGCCCGTGGCATCACCCGGGGCGCGCTGCGGCTGCGCGCCCGCGCCGTACGCCTGCTGCCACCGCGCACCACTCCGCACTACGCACGGCAGAACCCGGAGATCAAGGGCTACCCGGGCGGATACGACGTGGCCGCGCTCGGTACGTACCCCGCTCCGGGCGTCCGCGGCTGCCCCGTCCGCGATCTCGCGCGACCGGAGGCCGCCGCGGAATGACGAGGGGCCGGTGGCGGCCCGGTCCTACGCTCACGGCTCGGTGCGGCGCAGCTGCGCCAGCTCCTCGTTCATCACTCGCAGGAAGCGGATCACCACGCGTAGTTCGTCCTCGTCGAACTGCCGGCGCGCCGCCTCCGTGCCCGCCGCCAGCGGCTTGAAGAAGTCACGCGCCACATGTTTCGCGGCGGACGCGTAGTGAAGATGGACCACCCGGCGGTCACCGCCGTCCCGCACCCGACGGATGTGCCCCGCACGCTCCAGCCGGTCCAGACACGCCGTCACCGCCCCCGAGGTGAGATCCAGCTGCTCGCGCAGCCGCCCCGGCGTCATGGCGCGCCCCTCCTGGCTCCGGTCCGCGTCCAGGATGGCGACGAGGGCCTGCACATCCGTCGGGTGCAGCCCCTGGGCCTGCGCGAACTCATGCGTGATGCGGTTGAACTCGCTGTTCATACGGCGCAGCAGCACAGCGAACGACTGGAGGCCCGTGGGCCCGCCGTCCGTGCCTCTGTCCGGGCCTTCGTCTGCGGTGCGCATACACCTACCGTAATATCTCTCAATCATTGAGATAATGAATGGCCGAGATACTTCGGGCAATGTGTGTCATGTGTCGACCCCTGAGGAAGCAATGAAGCCCCCACCGAGGCACCGCGTCGTCCGATGGCTGGTGCCCGTAGCGCTCCTGGTCGTGTGGCTCGGCATCGGAGGGGCCCTCGGGCCCTTCGCCGGGAAGCTCGGCGAGGTGGCCACCAACGACCGCGCGGCGTTCCTGCCGCGCAGCGCCGAGTCGACCAAGGTCGCGGACGAGCAGAAGGCCTTCCAGCGGTCCGGGACCGTGCCCGCGATCGTCGTGTGGACGGGCGCTGACGGCGGGCTCCCGGGTGACGCCGGAGCGTCGGCGACCAAGGCGCTCGCCTCCCTGCAGGGCAAGCCCGGCGTGGTCGGCACGCCCTCGCCCGCGCTGCCGTCCGAGGACGGCGAGGCCCTGTCGGGCGTCGTGCAACTGCGCTCCGACCTGGGCGACGAACTGCCGGACACGCTCGACCGGGTGCGTGACGCGGCCGATTCGGTGACGGGCACGACCGTTCGGATCGCCGGACCCGCCGCCACCCAGGCTGACCTCAAGGACGCCTTCGCCGGAATCGACGGACTCCTGCTGGGGGTGGCGCTGGCCGCCGTGCTGGTGATCCTCCTGCTGGTCTACCGCAGTGTGCTGCTGCCCTTCCTGATCATCCTCAGCGCCGTCTTCGCGCTCGCGCTCGCCTGTGCGGTCGTCTACGTCCTCGCGGACCACGACGTCGTGCTCGTGGACGGCCAGGTCCAGGGCATCCTGTCGATCCTGGTGATCGGCGCGGCCACGGACTACGCGCTCCTGCTCACCGCGCGTTTCCGGGAGGAGCTGGCGGGGCACGGCGACCGGACGACCGCCGCCCTCGCCGCACTGCGCCGCTCCTTCGGCGCGATCACCGCGAGCGCCGCCACCGTGGCCCTCGGACTCCTCGCGCTGCTGCTCAGCGACCTGACGAACAACCGCGCCCTGGGGCCCGTCGGTGCCATCGGCATCGTCTGCGCGGTGCTGAGCACGATGACGTTCCTGCCCGCCGTGCTGGTGCTGTGCGGCCGGGCGGCGTACTGGCCGGCCAAGCCGCGCGCCGTGGACGAGGCGACCGGCGGGCACGGCATCTGGCGCCGGATCGCCGCGCGCGTCGACGGGTCCCCGCGCAAGGTGTGGCTGTCCTGCGCGGTGGTGCTCATCGCCTGCGCCGCGTTCGCGCCCACCCTGAAGTCGCAGGGCGTCCCGCTCGACGAGATCTTCGTGAACGACGCCCCGTCGGTCTCCGCCCAGGCGACGCTCGGCAAGCACTTCCCGGGCGGCTCCGGCAACCCGGCCGTCGTCGTCGCGAAGGCCGGCCGCGCCGACGAGGTGACCGCGGCGGCCGAGGCGACGCCCGGGGTGGCCTCCGCCGCGCCCGTGACGGCGTCCGGCCGGCCCGGCGGGGGCAAGCCGCTCGTCGTCGACGGCCGGGTGCGCATCGACGTGACGCTGAAGGACGCGGCGGACAGCGAAGCGGCCACGGAGACCGTCAGGCGCCTGCGTACCGCAGTCCACGAAGTCACCGGCGCCGACGCGCTCGTCGGGGGTTACACGGCGCAGCAGTACGACACCCAGCGCACCGCCGAGCGCGACCGCTCGATCATCGTGCCGGTGGTGCTCGTCATCATCCTGCTGATCCTCATGGGCCTGCTGAGGTCCGTCCTGGTGCCGGTGCTGCTGGTGGCCACCGTCGGCCTCAACTTCCTGGCGACCCTCGGGGTCTCGGCCCTGGTCTTCAAACACGCCTTCGGCTTCAGCGGCACGGACGCGTCGGTGCCCCTGTACGGATTCGTGTTCCTGGTGGCGCTAGGCGTCGACTACAACATCTTCCTGATGTCCCGTGTGCGCGAGGAGGCGTTGGAACACGGAGCACGCCAGGGGATGCTGAGGGGCCTGGTCAGCACGGGCGGCGTCATCACGTCGGCGGGCGTGGTGCTGGCGGCCACCTTCGCCGCGCTGATCGTCATCCCGCTGGCGTTCCTGGCACAGATCGCGTTCATCGTGGCCTTCGGTGTCCTGCTGGACACGCTGGTGGTGCGGTCCCTGCTGGCCCCGGCGCTGGTCGTGGACATCGGCCCCCGGGCCTGGTGGCCGAGCGCCATCAGCCGTACCGCACGGGAATCGGAACCCCCGGCCTCCGGCTGAAGGTCGGGCGAGCGGAACAGGCCCGGCCTCCGCCGACGCGGAGCCGGGCCTGCCGTGCTCAGACGTTGACGCCGAAGTCCTTCGCGATACCCGCCAGGCCGGAGGCGTACCCCTGGCCGACCGCACGGAACTTCCACTCGCCGCCGTGCCGGTACAGCTCGCCGAACACCATCGCCGTCTCCGTCGACGCGTCCTCGCTGAGGTCGTACCGGGCGAGCTCCACACCGTTGGCCTGGTTCACGACGCGGATGAACGCGTTGCGCACCTGGCCGAAACTCTGCCCCCGGCTCTGCGCGTCATGGATGGAGACCGGGAAGACTATCTTCGCGACCTCGGCGGGGACCGTCGCGAGGTTCACGTTGATGGACTCGTCGTCGCCCTCGCCCTCACCCGTCAGGTTGTCCCCGGTGTGCTGGACGGAGCCGTCCGGGCTGTTGAGGTTGTTGTAGAAGACGAAGTGCAGGTCCGAGACGACCTTGCCGCTCTCCGCGCACAGCAGTGCACTGGCGTCGAGGTCGTGGTCGGCGCCGGTCGTCGTCCGTACGTCCCAGCCCAGGCCGACCGTCACCGCGGTCAGGCCGGGCGCCTCCTTCGACAAGGAGACGTTGCCGCCCTTGGCCAGGGTCACACCCATGAACTTCCTCCAATGATCCAGTGGTTCACCGACCGGTGCTCGCGCGTTCCGGCGGGCGATGGCCCGGCTGTCGCCCGCAACGAACGACGGCCGTGCCCCACTCTTCAGGAATCGCGAGGATTTGCCCAGGGCGCGGGCGGTGTGCGGCCCGATTACTCGACGGGTGGACGGGGAAGACGCCTCTTCCCTCGTCGCCCCACGGCCTCTTCCGGTCAATGTTTCCGGTGCTCCTGTGCGGACAGGGGATCGGATCGACGATGGTGAAGTGCGGTGGCACAGGAAACCACCGCAGTTCACAACCAGCAAACCGCACAACAGCACGACCGTACGGGCGCGGCCGACAGGCCGCCCCGTGCGGCAGCCGTACGAACGGGGTGGCCCATGACAAGCAGGAACAGAGGGACAGGGACAGGCGGGAGGGGAAGCCGTCTGCGGCGGACGGCGGTGTCCGCACTCTCCTTCCTCGTCCTGCTGGTCGCCGGAGTCGGCTGGGGATACCTGAAACTGACCGGCAACATCGACACGTTCAGCGCCGACGGCATCTCCGGGGACCGCCCCCCCGGCTCGTCCGGCGGGCAGAACGTACTCGTCATCGGGTCGGACACTCGCTCGGGCAACAACAAGGGCCTGGGCGGCGGAACGGGGGCGGTCGGCCGCTCGGACACCGTGCTCCTTCTTCACGTCTACGCCGACCGCAAACACGCCGTGGCCGTTTCCGTTCCCCGCGACGCCATGGTGGACATCCCGGCCTGCCGGAAGCCCGACGGCAGCTGGACGACGCCGCAGCACCACAGCCAGTTCAACGGGGCGTTCTCGGTGGGGGAGACCGTCGAGGGCAACCCCGCCTGCACCCAGAACACCGTCGAGCACCTGACCGGACTGCGCGTCGACCACACGGTGGTCATCGACTTCGCCGGGTTCTCCGCACTGACCTCGGCGGTCGACGGGGTGCCGGTGTGCCTGCCGAAGGACGTGTACCAGCGCGATCTGAATCCGAAGCGCACGACCCGGGGCTCCCTGGTCTTCGAGAAGGGCCCGCAGACGGTGGCAGGCCGGCGCGCCCTGGACTACGTACGGTTGCGGCACGGCATCGGTGACGGCTCGGACATAGGGCGGATCAAGAGGCAGCAGGCATTCGTCGCCTCCCTGGTGAAGAAGGTCAAGTCGCGTGGCATGAACCCCACCACGCTGTTGCCGCTGGCCAACGCCGCGACCGAAGCGATGACCGTCGACCCGGGGCTCGGCTCGGCGGACAAACTGCTCTCCTTCGCCCTGTCGATGAAGAACATCGACCTGCACAACACCAAGTTCATCACCGTTCCCTGGCGCTACGAGGGCGAGCGCGTCGCCGTCGTGGAGCCCGACGCTGACGCGCTGTGGGCGGCGCTGAAGGCCGACCGCCCCCTGGACGCCGAGGCGAAGGCCACCGCCTCGCCCAAGGCCTCGCAGCCCGCCGTCTCCGGCGAGGGCATCCAGGTCGCGGTGTACAACGGCACCACGGTGACCGGCCTCGCGGCCAAGGCCGCCGGTCTCCTGCGCGCCCACGACTTCACCGTCACCGGCACCGCCACCGCACAGGACCAGACCCGGTCCTCAACCGTCGTCGAGTACGGCCCCGGCCTGCGGGAACAGGCCCGCACGGCGGCAAGGCTCTTCCCGGGCGCACGGACCACCGAATCCACCGGCGCCGGGAGCGGCATTCAGGTCACTGTCGGACAGGATTACGCGGCCGAGCCGTCGGCCGCGCCGGACACCGCCTCAACCACACCGGCGCCGGGCGCCCCGGCCGACCTCGCCGACGAGGCCCGATCGGCGGACGACGACCCCTGCTCGAACCTCACCTACGGCTGAACCCCGCCGAACGCTTCCGGACCGGTGGCCGGAGCGGCGTGCTTGCCCGTACGTGACCCGTGCGCAAGGCTGGCACACGAGTGAGGTACGGGGAACGCGTGAACGGGGAGGAAACAGAATGGCGCTGGACAGGGGACTCGACTGGCTCCTTGACGATCTCACCAACCGGGTGGAGCACATACGGCACGCCCTGGTGCTGTCGAACGACGGTCTGGTGACCGGCGCGAGCACCGGGCTGGCCCGTGAGGACGCCGAACACCTGGCTGCCGTGTCGTCGGGGCTGCACAGTCTGGCCCGTGGCTCGGGGCGGCACTTCCGCGCCGGCAAGGCCCGGCAGACCATGGTGGAGTTCGACGAGGCACTGCTCTTCGTGACGGCTGCGGGGGAGGGCAGTTGCCTGTGTGTGCTGAGTGAGGCGGAGTCGGACGTCGGTCAGGTGGCGTACGAGATGACGCTTCTGGTCAACCGCGTGGGACAGCACCTGGGCGTGGACTCGCGACAGGACGGGAGCGGGGGAGTCAGCCGGCTCTGACGGAAGCGAGGACAGCCGCCGCCGGGCCCGTGGAGTTATCCACAGGCCCGGCGGCGGTTGACTTCCCCGGCTACTCTGGTCACAGAGAGTATTCGCGACTCGCGGGGGAGTGACGTCATGTCGACGACGAAAACACGTACAGGCACGGGCTTTACGACCGATACCCGTGCGGAATCGCTGCCGGGGTTCAGCACCGTGTGTGACGGCCTGGACTCCACGGTCGCCGCCGGCCGCGCCGCGACGGAACTCGAACTCAAGCGGAGGGAGTTCGATCTCGCGGTGTACCTCGGGGCGGTCGAGGTACGGACGGGACCGGACGGCCGGCCCAGGGTGGGCCGGGAGGAGATCGCGCGCCTGCGGTCCCAGGGCGGTTTCCCGGACGCGCTCCGCGAGCGGGTGCGTACGGTCGGGACGGCGGAGGGCGCCCAGTTGCTCGGGATCAGTCCCGTCCGCTTCACCCGGCTGGCCAGGGCCGGGTGCCTCACGCCCGTCGCGTTCTACCTCAACCGCTATCGGGCGGTCGTATGGGTCTATCTCGCCCAGGAGGTCGAGGCGTTGGGGGTCCGGTCGCCGGAGTTGCTCGTGGGCAACAGCCCGCCCTGGATGCGGAGCCGCCTGGATGCCGGAGGCGACTGGCGGCCGCGCAACTGGCGCTCGCGCCGGATCGAGCGCCTGCTGGCCCTCACCGAGGACCCCTGGGCGCGCGCGGCGATCGTGGCCCAGGGCCTGGACCCGGTTCAGCTGGCGGAGGTGGTGGACGACCCCTACGAGCGGGCCCACTTCGGCAGGGTCGGGCCGGAAGCGGTGTCCGGCCGAAGGGGGTCGGTCGCCGGGCGCGAGGCGCTGGCCCGGCTGATGCCCGCGGACGAACCGGACGAGATCCTCTGGCGCCGGATCAGCCTCATCACGGAGCTGGACGCTGCCCGCGAGGCCCGCCAGGCGCCACGTCCGGGAGACGAGAGGTGGGCGGGGCCGGACGACCCGCCTGCCTTGTCCGCGGCCTCGACGGGGCCGGCGGCGCAGGAGGCGGGCGACAGCGCGGCTGTGGCCGGAAGCCTTGCGAAGACGGCGACGCCCTTGGGAAAGCCCGGCTCACGCAGCCTCATGTCACCACGAGAGCCCGACGACCTCGGCCTGCCGCTTGTTCCGTCCGTTCCGCCCGCTGCGGTCCGTTCCGCGGGGCCGCGTAGCTTGCTGGCCCGGCTCCGGTCCCGGGCGGCCCGGGGAGTGGGGCGACGCCGGCCACGGCGCGGCGGTGCGAGGCGTTCCGGATAACCGGTGGTGGCGCGGGGGACGGCCAGGCATTCTGGGCGCCATGTTGATCAGGGAAGCCACCCCCGAGGACTGGCCCGCCATCTGGCCCTTCTTCCGTGAAATCGTCGCCGCCGGCGAGACGTTCACCTACCCGCTCGACCTCCAGGGGGCCGACGCCGCCGACTGGTGGCTCCTGAAGCCGCCGAACCGGACCGTGGTCGCGGTCGCCGACGACGGGACCGTCCTCGGCACGGCGAAAATGAACAAGAACCACATGGGCAACGGCTCGCACATCGCCAGCGCCAGTTACATGGTCGCCCCCCGGCACAGCGGGCAGGGTGTCGGCCGGGCGCTGTGCGAGTACACCATCGACTGGGCGCGCACGGCCGGGTACCGGGCCATGCAGTTCAACGCGGTGGTGGAGACCAACACCGCGGCGGTGCGGCTGTACGAGTCGCTGGGCTTCGAGATCCTGGGCACCCTGCCCGAGGGGTTCCACCACCCGGCCGTGGGCTACGTGGGACTGCACAACATGCACCGCAAGCTCTGACCGGCCGATGACGCGGCTGCCACCTCCGCCGGACCGACCGGAGGGCGCAGGAGGCCCGCGGCCGGCGCCCATCGGCACCGTCCGGCGCCGAGTGCTCACTTCACGCCACCACCCGGGGGGCGTCTGCTGTCCGGCATGCCCCAACCGGCGACGATGTGGGGGTTGTTGTGACACAGATTCGGTTGTGGGGCGGGTGCACACATCGGGGATGCGGGCAGTACTGTGCGCTGCACCGCCCAATCGGGCGCGAAACATCTTCGGAGGAAAAATCCATGACCATACCCAGGAGATCGTGGCGCGCTGCGGGAACTCTCGCCGCCGCCGCGGTGGTCGGCCTGTCCGGTGCGGTCCTCACCGCCGGTCCGGCCGCAGCTCACACCCCCACCTGGGACGTGACCTGTGACGAAGTGAGCCTGCACCTCACCCAGTACAACGCCGGTGTCACCAACGAGGTGACCGTCACCGTCGACGGCAAGGACCTGCTGCCGACGGAGAAGTTCGGCAAGGAGTTCGAGAAGACGCTCGCCCTGCCGAAGCACGACCAGCCCCTGACGGTGCACCTGGTCGTCAAGGCCGGGGACGGCGAGCGCTACTCGAAGGAAGACACCAAGACGGCCCTGGTCTGCGAGCAGAGCACGCCGCCGTCGACGCCCCCGCCGACGCCGACTCCGTCCGCGTCGAAGCCGTCCGAGACCCCGACCACGGCGTCTCCCAGCCCGACCGGCACGCCGAGCGAGTCCGTTTCGCCGTCTGCGCCCGCCGCAGCCACGCCGAGCCCCAGCTCGCCGGATCTGGCCGAGACCGGTTCCTCGTCCGCGACGCCGATCATCGGTGGCGCGGCCGTTGCCGTGCTGCTGGCCGGCGGCGGCATCATGTGGTCGGTGCGCAAGCGCCGTACCGCGCAGCACTGACGTAGCAGGCCCGCCCGGTCGCGCACAGCGCCCGGGATGAGCAGGCGGAGGGGCGCACTGTCACGCACGGCGTGGTGGTGCGCCCCTTGCCGTTGGATCCCTCACGGCTGCTCCCGGGGTCCGATCTCGCACCAGACCGCCTTGCCCTCCCCGCGCGGTTCGATGCCCCACCGGGTGGCGACGGCGTCCAGCAGGAGCAGTCCCCGGCCGGAGGTCGCGGTCTCGCCCGGTGACCGGCGGCGGGGCCACGCGCTGGACCGGTCCTGCACGGAGAGCCGCACCCGGCGCACCGGCTCGGGCAGCACCTCCAGGGTGAGGACGGCACCGCCCTCCGTGTGCAGCAGCACGTTGACCAGGAGCTCCCCGGTCACCAGCTCGGCGTCGTCGGCGAGTTCGGCCATGTCCCAGTCCGTCAGCGCCTGGCGCACGATGGTCCGGGCCTCGGACAGGCCCTCCGGGTCGGCCTGGTGGATGTACTGGTGCAGCCTCGGCGCCCGGGGCGATCCGGGGTCCGGGCTGCGGCGCAGCACCAGCAGCGCGACGTCGTCACCGGAGCCCCAGCGTTCCCACAGCCGGTCCGACAGGTGGTCGGCCAGCGCCTCGGCCCCCGCCGGTCCCGCGCTGACCTCGGTGATCAGGGTGCGCACCCCCGCGTCGATGTCGGCGCCGGGCTCCTCGACGAGACCATCGGTGTACAGGACCAGCGTCTCGCCCGGCACCAGGTCGAGCCGGGTCTCCGGGTACTCCTCGTCGCCGAAGTCGGTCGAGATGCCCAGCGGCATGCCGCCACGCACCTGCGGGCTGCCCACCCGGCCGTCCATGTGCCGGATCAGCGGCCCGAAATGGCCGGCCCGCACGACCCGGACGGTTCCGGCCTTCAGGTCGACCTGGGCATACGTGCACGTGGCGAACCGGTCCGTGTCCAGTTCGGCGAGGAACCGGGACGCCCGGGCCAGCACCGTCGCCGGGGGATGGCCCTCGGCGGCGTAGGCACGCAGCGCGATCCGGAGCTGGCCCATGATCGCGGCGGCGTGCGTGTCGTGGCCCTGGACGTCGCCCACCACGATCCCGAAGCGGTCCTTCGGCAGGGCGATCACGTCGTACCAGTCACCGCCGACCTGGCGTCCGCTCCACGCCGCGTGATAGCGGACGGCGATCTCACCGCCCTCGATGTCGAGGATGCGGCGCGGCAGCATCGCGGACTGGAGCCCCGTGGCGAACTCGCGTTCCTCGTCGAACAGCTTGGCCCGCTGCAGGGACTGGGCGACGATCGCGGCGAGTCCCAGGCAGAGAATGCGTTCGTCGGGGGTGAAAGGGGTGCGCTCGCGGTAGAAGAGGGCCAGCCCGCCGAGCGACCGCGCCTGGGCGACCAGCGGCAGATAGGCCGCCGCCCGGAACTTCATGCGCCCGACGTACGGCTCCAGCATCGGGTACCGCCGGGTCAGCGCCGCCAGGGAGCTCATGAATCGCGGCCGCCCGCTCAGCACGGTGTCGGCCAGCGGCAGTTTCGGGTCGAGGCGCCCCGCCCCCAGTTCGTCGATGAGCTCCAGGGACTCGCCGCTCACCGCGATGACATTCAGCGCCGCGTTGTCCAGAAGCCCCAGCGCCAGCCCGTCCGCGCCCAGCCGGGCCAGGCCGCCCGGTCCCGTCAGGACAGCGGTCACGTCGTCGACCGTGACCGCCCGCGACAGGGCGCTCGTTGTCCGTTCAACGATATCGGTCTGCCGCTGGCGGCGTTTTTCCAGGTCCAGCACGAAGGCCGAATGGGTGACCTCGGCCGTCGCGTCCCGGACCAGGCCGATCACCCGGCGCGCCCTTCCGTCATCGCCGCGCAGAATGCGCCCCTGGACGTGCGTCCACTGATCGCGCCCGTCGACGAGCTGGATACGGAAGTGGACGCTGTACGAGCTGTCCCCGCTCCGGAACGCCTCGTCCGTCGCCACGTCCAGGCGGGCCAGCTCCTCCGGCTCCAGCAGCGCCGCCAGCGACTCCGGACGGGCGTCGAACGAGGCCGGGTCCAGGCCGAAGACCAGCAGGCCCGCCTCGTCGATGTCCAGCGTCCCGGCGTCGAGGTCCCACTCGAAACTGCCGGTCCGGTTCAGGGCGAGCCGCTCGGCCGTGACGCTCTCACCGCCGGGCGTCCTGTCCGTCGGCCGGCCGTGCGGGCCGGGAACGACCGGTGGCCGGTTCTGATCGCTCATTCCAGCTCCGAGTATCGTCCGGCGGGTCCGCCGTACGGCGTGGCTCAATTGTCCGGCCGGTCCAGCACGCCTGCCACAGCGGAAACCGTCACGCACCGCGCGCCCCCACCCCGAGGCCCCCTCGCGCAGGGCGCCGCGCACAATGGCAGCGGAAGACCGTCCCCCGAGCGGCGGACGGTACGGCACCAGGGCTGACCGGAGCGCACGCATGAACCACGAGGACCCCGTCCTGCTGCACACCGAAGGACGCGTCCGCCACCTCACCCTCAACAGGCCCCGCGCCCTGAACGCGCTGAACCACGCCATGGTGCGGCTCCTGGCCGACGCGCTCGACGCGGCCGAGAGCGACGACGCCGTCGTCGCCGTGCTGCTCACCGGCGCGGGGGAGCGCGGTCTGTGCGCGGGCGGCGACATCCGCGCGGTCCGCGACGACGCCCTGGCCGGGGGCACCGCCTCCCTGGAATTCTGGCGGGACGAGTACCTGCTCAATGCACGGATCGCCCGCTTCCGCAAGGCGTACGTCGCACTGATGGACGGCCTCGTGATGGGCGGCGGCGTCGGGGTCTCCGCCCACGGCTCCGTCCGGATCGTCACGGAGCGCTCCCGCATCGCCATGCCGGAGACCGGGATCGGATTCGTCCCGGACGTCGGCGGAACGTATCTGCTCGGAGCGGCGCCCGGCGAACTCGGTACGCATCTCGCGCTCACCGGTGAGTCGGTCGGCGCGGCCGACGCCCTGCTCTGCGGACTCGCCGACCACTTCGTGCCCGCCGACGGAATCGCCGCGCTAGTCGCCTCCCTGGCCGACTGCACGACCCCCGAGGCCGTCACCGCGGCCGTCGAGCGGCACGCCCGTCCTGCTACCGGCGGTGTGCTCGCAGCCCACCGCGGCTGGATCGACTCCTGCTACGCGGCGGACACCGTCGAGGAGATCGTCGACCGCCTCGCCGGCCACGGCGACCCCGCCGCCAAACAGGCCGCGGCGACCATCCTGGCCAAAGCGCCCACCTCGCTCAAGGTGACGCTCGAGGGTCTGCGCCGGGCGCGCCGCCTCGGCGGCCTCGAAGCGGTCCTCGACCAGGAGTACCGCGTCTCCACCGCCGCCTTCGCCGGACCGGACCTGGTGGAAGGCGTACGGGCCCAGATCGTGGACAAGGACCGCGACCCGCACTGGAACCCGGCAGAGCTCTCCCAGGTCACCGACGAGGATGTGGCCCGGCACTTCGCGCTGCTCGGCGACCGCGAACTCGGCCTGGCACCGCTCCCGGAGGCCGGCTGCTGAGACCCCGGCGGCCCTGGAGGCGTCCGGGGCCGCCGCCCTCAACGCCTCAGCGGTCGCTGCCCGTCAGACTCGGCCGCAGCGAACTGACCAGTTCGAAGAACCGGGTCTCGTTGCCCGAGAGCCCCGCGCGCCGGAGCGCCCCGTCGGCCTCCTCCATCGGCGAGGTGAGCAACGGCAGATACAGCGGGCCGTCGTCCGGGTCGGAGAGGGCCGCACGGGTCGCCTCCAGTAAACGGACATACGCCTGCGCCGCGGCGAGTTCGTCCTTGCGCATCTCAGCATCTCCAGGTCAGAGGTGTTGGGACCCACCAGCATTCCTCATGGGTCTGACAGCCGCCGTCGGTGAGGGGCGCGGCACGGCGACTATCGGCCGTCCGGCCGACGCGCACCCGCCGGCGGTTCGACCTCCAGGAACCGGCGGCCGCGCGGGCCCCGGTAGAGCAGCGCGGTCCAGCCCAACTCCCGCAGGGCCGCCGCGCACCGGTTCAGCTCGCCCTCCTCCTCGTACGCCGCCCCGCTGCCGGGCGGGCCCGGCCACTCCACCCGGGCCGTGCCCGACGAGGACCCGGCCGCCACCCGGTACCCCTTCGCCGTGCGCCCCCCTGACGGGCCAACGGCCGAGGCGGGCAGCCCGGCCGCCTCCAGCGCCAGCGCCACGGCCCGTACCGGACGGTGCAGTTCCCACGGCGCCGGCACCGACTCCGGGTCGGCCCGGCCGCCATTCGCCAGGCGCCTGATCTGCAGCAGCCCGGCGAACGCCGACCGGACCGAAGCGGCACGCGCCCGCGCCTGCCCCGGGTCCGACGGGCCGTCCCCGGTGGCCGGTTCGAACCCGGTCCCCTCCTCGGCGCCCATGCGCAACCCCTTCGTCCTGTTCCCCGTACCGCTCTGCTGCCAGTGTGCGCCGCCCCACCGACAACGGAGGACCGCGCGCGAAGCCGGTAGGCTCCGGTGCTGCTCACGAACACCGCGCCCCGGAGGATCCCCGCACCGTGCCCGACAACGACCGCCCGCACGGAAACGAACGGGCGCACGGCGCCACCGTCCCGAACGGGGACGACCGCGCCGCCCTGCGTGCCGACTGCGGCAACTGCTTCGCACTGTGCTGCGTCGCGCTCACCCTGACGCGCTCCGCCGACTTCGCCGTCAACAAGGCGGCGGGCACGCCCTGCCGGAACCTCCGGGACGACTTCCGCTGCGGCATCCACTCCCGGCTGCGCACCGAGGGCTTCCCCGGCTGCACCGTCTACGACTGCTTCGGGGCCGGCCAGAAGGTGTCGGTGGAGATCTACGGCCGCCGGGACTGGCGCGGCGCCCCGGAGACCGCCCAGGAGATGTTCCAGGTCTTCCCGGTCGTCCGGCAGCTCCACGAACTGCTCTGGTACCTCACGGAGGCGGCCACCCTGCCCCGGGCCCGCCCGCTGCGCGGTGAGATACGGAAGACCCTCGAAGCGACCGAGGCCCTGACGCGCCTCGACGCCTCCGCCCTGGCCGGCCTGGACGTGGCGGCCCACCGGGGCGAGGTCGCCGTGCTCCTCGGGCGCGTGAGCGAGCTCGTCCGCGCCACGGCCCCGGGGCGCAAGAAGCGCGACCACCGCGGCGGCGACCTCATGGGCGCCCGGCTCAAAAAGGCGGATCTCCGGGGCGCCGACCTGCGCGGCGCCTACCTCATCGCGGCGGACCTCAGCGGCGCCGACCTGCGCCTGGCCGACCTCATCGGGGCGGACTTCCGGGACGCGGACCTGTCGGGCGCCGACCTGACCGGGGCGCTCTTCCTGACGCAGGCCCAGGTGAACGCCGCCAAGGGAAGCGGCGCCACCCGGCTCCCCTCGCCCCTGAGCCGCCCCGGGCACTGGGCGAACTGACCCGTCAGGCGTCCGGGGCCTCCAGCGCCGCCTTGAGGCGTTCCAGCGTGGTGCGGATGTTGCGGCGCTGGAACACGGCGAAGGTGTGCCCCCGGGTGGCCACCCGGTCGAAGGCGTTCGCCACGACGTCCGGCCAGGCGCGGCGGTCGTCGGTCCAGGTCTCCGTGACCCGGGTGCCGCCCTCCACCACCTCGAAGCGGTACTCCCACGTGGCGATGGGCCCGCGCAGCAACGGCCGCCGCACACCGATCGCGTGGACGCGGAACGCGAACCTCCGGCCCGGATCGGCCGCCGTCACCGTGCACCGCGTCGTCCAGCTCACCGGACCGCGCTTGTTGCGGCCGTCGAAGACCATGCCCGCGTACGCCTCCCGGCGCTCGCCCCGCACCCGCGCGCCCAGGTTCTCCGGGCTCCAGCGGCCCATCGCCGTCGGATCGCTGACCGCTTCGTACACATGGGACGGATCGGCGAGCACGACGACGCTGTCCGACACGGACATGGTGCGGGACATGGGGCACTTCCGTTCCGCGGCCGGCTGCGGTCACCACCGGGCGTCGGGCCGGCCGCACGGCCGACGGGCTCCCGCCCCCACACCTTACTGGCCGGTCACATAAGATCCGGAAGCGGGGAGTGACGTATCCGGCAGCGGGGACGAGAACGCCCCGCGGCCGTGGTTCGTTGCACAGACGTCGCATCCGGAACACGCCGACGACCGACCGAGGAGCCCGCACATGCCAAGCCGTACCGACCCCAGCCGCACCGAGCCCGGCACCGCAGACCGCACCCGGCTCATCGAACGGCTGATGGAGCAGTTCCCGCACGTGCCGCGCGAGGCCGTCATCAAGGAGGACCTGCTGCGCGGCGGCCTGGCCTTCGACGAGTCGGCGCTCAGCGACAACGAGGACGGCGACGTCAAGCCGAAGTCGTACTTCATCTTCTCCTTCGACCACGGCACCCTGCCCGAGCTGGGAGCGGCCGCCCTGCGCCGCCCGCCCGAGGAGATCGTGCTCACCGGCGGCCCGTACGAGCTGCGCCGCACCGTCGTCTCGGTGCGGGTGAACCCCGCGTCCCCGTACCGCGTCGCGGCGGACGAGGACGGGATGCTCGGGCTCTACCTCGACGGCCGGCGGATCTCCGACGTGGGACTGCCGCCCATGCCGGACTACTACCGGCACACCCTGGCCAACGGGAAGTCCGTGATGGAGGTCGCCCCGACCATCCAGTGGGGCTACCTCGTCTACCTCACCGTCTTCCGCGTCTGCCAGTACTTCGGCGCGAAGGAGGAGTGCCAGTACTGCGACATCAACCACAACTGGCGCCAGCACAAGGCGGCGGGACGCCCGTACACCGGGGTCAAGCCCGTCGAGGAGGTGCTGGAGGCGCTGGAGATCATCGACCGGTACGACACGGCGAAGACCTCGACGGCGTACACGCTGACCGGCGGCGCCATCACCTCGCACATCGGCGGGCGGGACGAGGCGGACTTCTACGGCCAGTACGCCAAGGCCATCGAGGACCGCTTCCCGGGCCGCTGGATCGGCAAGGTCGTGGCCCAGGCCCTGCCCAAGGACGACGTCCAGCGCTTCCACGACTACGGGGTGCAGATCTACCACCCCAACTACGAGGTCTGGGACCGGCGGCTGTTCGAGCTGTACTGCCCCGGCAAGGAGCGTTACGTCGGCCGGGACGAGTGGCACCGCCGCATCCTGGACTCCGCCGACGTCTTCGGCGCCCGCAACGTGATCCCCAACTTCGTGGCCGGCGTGGAGATGGCCGAGCCGTTCGGCTTCACCACGGTCAAGGAAGCCATCGACTCGACCACCGAGGGCCTGCGCTTCTTCATGTCCCACGGCATCACCCCGCGCTTCACCACATGGTGCCCGGAGCCGACGACCCCGCTGGGTAAGACCAACCCGGACGGTGCGCCGCTGGAGTACCACATCCGGCTGCTGGAGTCGTACCGCGCGACGATGGAGGAGTTCGGGCTCAGCTCGCCTCCCGGCTACGGCCCGCCCGGCGCCGGCAACGCCGTGTTCTCGGTCAGCTCCTTCATGGACAGCCTGCCGGCCGCCCCGGATGAGGCCCCCGAAGCCGGCTGAGCGTCACGCCTCCGAGGCGAGTTCACGCACCACGCGGGCGAAGCCCCGTACCAGTGCCGATTCGGTGCCGTCCGCCCAGGCCAGGACCACGCGCAGTGGTGCGACATCGGTGAGCGGTACCCAGGCCAGGTCGGGGCGCGCGTAGTAGCGGGCCATGCTCTCGGGCGCGAAGCAGATGGCGGACCCCTGCGCCACCTGCTCCAGCATCTCCTCGACGTTGTCGTTGGTCGGCCCCCAGACCGGGGCCGACCCGTCGGGGCGCGGGTTGACGGCCCACCAGTCCACCCATTGCCGGGGCGCCCGCCGCGTCCAGAGCAGGGGCTCGTCCTTGACCTCGAGCACGGAGACGCCGGAGCGGGACGCCAGCGGGTGCCCCGTGGGCAGGCCGACGACGCGGGACTCGGTGTGCACCGGCTCGTACGTCAGACCCGTCAGGTCGTTGGGCAGCCAGACGAACGCCACGTCGGCCAGACCGTCCCGCAGCGCGTCGGCCTCCTGCCCCCAGTCGTACCGCTTGGGCGCCACCCGTACGGCCGGATGACGGCGCGCGAACTCCGCCCGCGCCCGGGTGGTGAGTTCGCCCGCCCCGCTCGCCTCGAAGCCCACCCGCAGCACCCCGGTATCGCCCCGGGTGTGCCGCTCGGCCGCCGCGGTGACCCGCTCGGCCTGGCGCACCGTGAGCAGCGCCTCGGCGATCACATCGCGTCCCACCGGGGTGGCCGACACCCCGCCCGCGTGGCGGTCGAAGAGCTTCACGCCGAGTTCGGACTCCAGGCTCTTGAGCGCGTACGAGAGAGCAGGCTGACTGACGAACAGCCGACGGGCGGCCCGGCCCAGGTTCTCCTCCTCGGCTATCACCGTGAGGTAGTGCAGGTGGCGCAGTTCCATCGCGCGATCATAAGTCGTTTTTATCGCTCCGGAGAATCCAGGTCTTGGACCGTTCATGGGCGCGGGTGACATAAATGGATCACCGCAACGCGCCGATGGAAAAACGGAGTTGGACATGAACACCGCACCCGCCACCCCCGCCCGCGACAACACCCCGGGCCGAGTCTGGCTGATCACCGGCGCCTCCTCCGGCTTCGGCCGGGCCATAGCCGCGGCCGCCCTCGCCGCCGGGGACACCGTCGTCGCCACCGCACGCCGGCCCGGGGCACTCGACGACCTCGTCGCCGCACACCCCGACCGCGCCGTCGCCGTCCAGCTCGACGTCACCGACACCGCCCGCATCGCGGACGTCGTCGCGGACACCGTGCTCTGGTACGGGCGGATCGACGTGGTCGTGAACAACGCGGGCATGGGGCTCGTCGGCGCGGTCGAGGAGACCAGCGACCGCGAGCTGCGCGACCTCATGGACCTGCACTTCTTCGGCCCCGCAGCACTGGTGCGGGCCGTGCTGCCGCACATGCGCCGCAACGGCTCCGGCGCCGTGGTCCAGATGAGCAGCATGGGCGGCCGGTTCACCTTCCCCGGCGTCGGCGGCTACTCGGCGACGAAGTTCGCCCTGGAGGGCCTCTCCGAGGCGCTGGCCGCCGAGGTGGCCCCGCACGGCATCAAGGTCCTGATCGTCGAACCCGGCTCCTTCCGCACCGGGTTCGCCGGTGGCGGCGCCCTGCGGCAGTCCACGCCGCTGGACGCCTACGCGGACAGCGTCGGCCCGGTCCGCACCGGCCTGCCCGACTCGGACGGCAAGCAGGAGGGCGACCCTGGCAAGGCGGCGGCCGCCATCCTCACCGCGCTGGCCGCCGAGGACACCCCGCTGCGGCTGCCGCTCGGCAGCGACGCGACCGACGCCGTGCTCGGCGCGCTCGACGCGGCCCGTACCGAAGTGCTCGCCTGGGAGAAGGTCAGCCGCTCCACCGGCTTCGACGACTGAGACCCCGCGCACGCCATCCGCGCGTGTGTGCCGGAGCGTGCGCCCCGGCACACACGCGCATTCATGCTTCCGGCGAGGGTGGAACGGGGGCGGGAGGGGAAGGTAAGCGGAACAGAGCCAGCCATTTGTAAAGGCGGTGCCCATGCTGCACGGCGTCGATGTCAGTGCCCATCAGTCCTCGTTCGACGCGGACGGACTCGACTTCGTCTTCATCAAGGCGACCGAGGGCCGTTCGTACGTCAACCCACGCCTGACCGACCAGACGAAACGGGCCCGCGACGCGGACTGCGTCGTCGGCTTCTACCACTTCCTGTGGCCGGGGAACATCACCGCGCAGGCGGAGTACTTCCTGAGCAAGGCGCCGGAGAAGGCCGGTGACCTGCTCGCCGTGGACTGGGAGCAGAACGGTGAGGGAACCCGGGCGAGCAACTCCGAGAAGGACCGCTTCATCCGCGAGGTCAAGCGCCTGCGGCCCCACCACCGCGTCCTGCTGTACTGCAACCGCTACTTCTGGCTGAACCACGACACCACGTCGTACGCCGGGGACGGGCTCTGGATCGCCGACTACGTGAAGGCGGGCAAGCCGCGCATCAAGGCGACCTGGCGCATCCACCAGTACACCGACCAGCCGCTCGACAAGGATGCCGCCGACTTCTCCTCGCGCTCCGCCATGCGTGCCTGGGCACGGAAGTGACCGCGCCGCTCACCGGTCAGTACGACTGCAACTCCACGAGGTTGCCCTCCGGGTCCCGCACATGGGCGGTGCGCAGCCCCGGCCCCCACTCCGGCCGGTCGCACGCCGGGGCGGCCAACTCGGCGCCCCCGGCGAGGCAGAGCGCCAGACCCGCGTCGACGTCGTCCACGCGGCAGACGAACATCGAGCGGTCCTGAGCCGGCGGCGCCTGCGCGGGCAGGTGGTCCGTCCCGACAGCCGCCGCCATGGCGCCCCGGTCGAACAGCACCAGCACACCCTGCCCGTCCACGTCCCAGTGGGCGTACGGCCCGGTCGCGCAGCCACTGGCCCGTACGGCTCCGGTCAGCGTCGGCAGTACGGCGTCGTAGAAGCGGAAGCAGTCGGCGAACCGGTCGACCAGCAGGCGGGGATGCAGCGCGTCCACAACGACTCCTTTAGTAGGTGTGCACCCATCATTGGCTCAGCCCTACGATATACCCGATGAACGAGACCCCGCCCAGCCTCCTGGGACTCACGACCTACCTCATGTCCAAGACCGGCAAGGCGGCTCGCGGCCGGCTCGCGGACCGGCTGGCCGAACGCGGGCTGCGGCTCTGGCACATGGCGGTCCTCGCCGCCCTGACCGACTTCGGCCCGCACGTGCAGCGGGAACTCGCCTCGCGGCTCTCGATCGACCGCAGCGACGTCGTGAAGATCGTGGACGGGCTCGGCGGGGCCGGCCTGGTGGAGCGGGCCCGCGACACCGCCGACCGGCGACGCGTCACGGTCACCGTCACCCCGGCGGGCAGCGCGTTGCTGGAGAGCCTCAAGTCCGACGCGCAGGCCGTACAGGAGGACGTCCTCGCGCCGTTGAACGCCCGCGAACGGGCCCAGCTGACGGCCCTGTTGCTCCGCGTGCACGACGGCGCGCGCGAGACCGGGCAGGCACGGGCAGGTCGCTGACCGGTTCGGCGCGCCGGGTGCGGCAGACTTCTCCGGTGACCACACCCGCGGCCCAGCCGCCTCGCGACCGCGCGCTCGGGCGCGGTATCTCCACCCTCATCCCGCAGGCCGCGCCCGCCACGCCGGCCGAACAGGCGGCGGCCGTGCTGACGGCCGTGCAGACCGTTCCGGTGCGCGTCGGCGTACTCCAGGCGGCGGTGGTGCTGCTGGAGGAACGGGTGCGCGCCACGGAGGACGAAGCGGAACGGGCTGCGGCGGCGACCACCGTCGCCATGCTCCGCAGCGCCATCGGCCGGGCCGGCTGACCGCCTACGTGATCACTTGCGGCGAAGTCCCTTCGCGCGGGCGCCGGAAGTGAGCCATTCTGGTCACCGCGCCCGCCTCGGGGGCGGTGAACGAAGGGCAGTCGGAGCACGTTGAAGAACAGCGGTGTGTACGAGACGGCAGCCGGGCCGGTACGCGGACGAGCCCCGGCCGATGAGGTCGTCGCGGTCCTCGGAGTCCCCTATGCCGAGCCGCCGTTCGGCGGGAACCGGTTCCGGGCTCCCCGCCCGCGCACCCCGTGGTCCGGCGTCCGGAACTGCACGGAGTTCGGCCCGATTCCGCCGCAGTCCGCCGAACTGCCGGGCGCCCCCTCCTGGTCGCCCGGCGACGAGGACGTCCTGAGCCTCAACGTCTGGACCCCCGCCGACGCGACCGGCCCGTTGCCGGTGCTGGTCTGGATCCACGGCGGCGCCTACACCTTCGGATCGAGCGCGCAACCGGACTTCGACGGTACGGCCCTGGCCCGCACCGGCCTTGTCGTCGTCACCCTGAACTACCGCCTCGGCTTCGAGGGCTTCGGCCATGTCCCTGCCGACGGCGCGGCCGACGTCTGCCCGGCCAATCGTGGACTTCTCGACCAGATCGCCGCCCTGGAATGGGTCCGCGACAACATCGCCGCGTTCGGGGGAGCGCCGGACGACGTCACCGTGGCCGGACAGTCGGCGGGAGCCACTTCCGCGGTCTGCCTGATGGTGATGAGCGGCGCCCGGGGGCTCTTCCGGCGGGTGATCGCGCACAGTGCGGTCGGCCCCGTCTTCGCCCCGGAACTCGCCGAACAGGTCACGGCACGTGTGGCCGCCGCTGCCGGGGTGCCCGTGACCTGGGCCGCGCTGGCCGGGGCGCCCCCGCAGGCACTGGTCCGGGCCTCGGACGCGGTCGTCGGGGACTACCGCAAGGACCCCGACTCCGGTCAGCTGCACTGGGACCCGGTGATCTACGGGCCCGTCGCCGACGGACACCTCCTGCGCGACGACCCGCTGCACCTGATCACCGCCGGAGCGGCCCGGGACGTCGACCTGCTCGTCTGTCACACGACCGAGGAGTACTGGCTGATGGACGCCGTCGGCAGCGCCTCCGAGGTCCCCACGGACGAGCGGCTGCGCCGCTTCGCGGCCGACTTCGGCCTGTCCGCCGCCCTCATCGAGGGATACCGCGCGCTCATGCCCGGCGCCGCACCGTACGACCTCCACCTCGCCGTCTACGGGGACCTGATGTTCGGCGTGTACAGCAGCCGGCTCGCGGAGGCCCACACAGCGGCGGGCGGCCGCGCCTTCCTGTCCCGGTTCGACCGCGGGGGCGGGGAAGTGCGTGCCTGGCACTGCGCGGACGTGCCCTTCGCCTTCGGCAACGTGGACGACGAAAGTATCCGGTTCCTCATCGGCGGCGCCGCCCCGTCGGCCGAGGACCGGGCTCTCGCGGACCGGATGACCGCGGCCTGGGCCGGGTTCGCGGCCACCGGCGACCCGGGCTGGGCGCCGGGCGGCGGCGAGGTCAGGGTGTGGGGGACGCCGGACCGTGCCTGCGCCTCCGGGAACTGGCGGGACAGCGCCGCGGTCCGCGAGCTGTGGGACACGTACACCTACCGTCCCGCCCGGTCCTGACCCGGCGGGCGCCGCGGTTCACATCTGAGGCAGTTGCAGCGGCCCCCGGCCCTCGCGGACCTTGCCGACGTGGCGCAGCTCGCCCAGGGGCGTGCCGGCCAGGTCCGTGGTCACCAGCACGGCCCGGTCGCCCAGGCAGGACTTGTCCCCGTCGGGCTCCTCGCAGTACAGGACGTAACCCGTGAGCCGGTCGACGGTGTCCGGCTCCAGGCGCCACACCCACTCGTAGTCGCTCACCTGCACGTGCGGATGGCCGTCCCGGAGCCGGTCCTCGACTGCGCTGTGGACGGCTGCGGCGAACTTTTGCCTTTCTTCGAACGGGCGGACGATGCGGGCGCTGCCCGAGGACGGGTCCACGCGCCCGTCGTCCGCCGAGTAGCCGGCGCTGTAGTAGGCGTGCCCACTCAGGGCCGCGAGGAGCGAGGCCGCGCCGAGGCGCATGGCCGTCGGCTGCGACTTCTTTCCTGCCGGCCGCTTCTTGGCGACGGAAGGGGAGACCAGGTTGACCGACGCGCCCTTCACCTCGGTCCCGTCCTTCCACTGCCGCGCGCACGCTCCGATGTCCTTGAGCAGGGCGGACACCGTGGCGTTGGTGGGGGAGGCGACGATCCAGGGGGCGCCGGTCTGCGGATCGACGGCGATGACCTCGTGGCCGCAGCGCCGGAATGTGTCGACCAGCACGCGCAGCGCCGCGGCTTCCCGCCGTCCGCGCTTCACCGCCTCGTCCATCACCCCTCGGCAGTCATGGGTGTTGCAGGTGCCTGCCTCGGCGTCCACCCGCATCCGGACCACGGCGTCGGGATCGTCGGTCATCGCGAAGGTGATCTCCGAGCCGCTGGCATGCGGGACCAGGGTGTGCGCCTCGATCACGCGGAGAACGCCCGGGTGATACTGGTCGGCCAGCTTCTCGGCGTACCGGCGGTCCTCCTTCGTGGTCACCACGCCGCACCCCGTCAGCACCAGCGCGAGCGCGCACGCAAGCACCCCGGCCAGTGAGGTGCCGGCCGCCCGTCGTCTCGACGATCCGCTCATCTGTGTCCCGCCCCCTGCTCCGGGCCCGGGCCCGCTCCGCGGCCGGACCTGCTCGTTCATCTGATGTGACGGTAGGCCGGGAACGGGCGCGTGGAATGAGTACGCCTACTCAGCGCGCGGCCCGTCCAGTCACCCATGTCATTGGCATGGACCTGCTAATGACTCTTCCGCTACAGTCCGGAACGGCACACTCTGAGAGCGCTCTCAAAGAGTCGCCTTCGGACGCCTGCTGTTCCTCCCCCCACCAGCCGGAACAACAGAAGGGCCAAGACCTTGAGACGCACCACAGCCTTGAGGACCGCGCTGTCCGCCGTACTCCTCCTCGGAGCCTGGGCGGGCGCCGGCTTCCCCTCCGCATCCGCAGCGGACACCCCCACCACACCCTCCAGCGCCGCGCCGGCCTCCGACGGCCTGCTCACCGCCATGCAGAAGGACCTGGGCCTGACGGAAAGCCAGGCCAGGGCGCGGCTCTCCGCGGAGAAGACCGCCACCGCACTGCAGCCCGACGCGCGCCGCGCCGCCGGCGCCTCCTACGGCGGCTCCTGGTTCGACCCGGCGACCGGCGACCTCACCGTCGCCGTCACCGACACCGAGCAGGCGGCAGCGGTACGTGCCACGGGCGCCGCCGTACGGATGGTGTCCCACACCGCGAAGAGCCTCGACTCGGTCAAGGCGAAGCTCGACAAGCTCGACGCCCCCTCCGGCGTCAGCAGCTGGCACGTCGACCCCCGCGCCAACAAGGTCGTCATCGACGTCGTCGCCTCCCGGCAGTCTGACAACGATGTCCAGGCGTTCGTGCGGAAGGCCCGTGAAACCGGGCCCGTCAGCGTCGAGAAGACCATGGAGGCGCCTAAGACCTTCTCGGCCGGAACCGTGGGCGGCGACCCGTACTACACGGGCAACGTGCGGTGCTCCATCGGCTTCTCCGTCTACGGCGGCTTCGTCACAGCCGGGCACTGCGGCCGGGCGGGCGCCGGGGTCAGCGGCTGGGACGGCTCCTTCATAGGCAACTTCCAGGGCTCGTCCTTCCCCGGCGACGACTACGCGTGGGTCAACGTCGGCAGCGGCTGGTGGACGGTCCCCGTCGTCCTCGGCTGGGGCACCGTCTCCGACCAGCTCGTCCGCGGCTCCAACGTGGCTCCCATCGGCGCGTCGATCTGCCGCTCCGGCTCCACCTCGCACTGGCACTGCGGCAACGTCCTGGCCACCAACGAGACGGTCAACTACAGCCAGGGCGCGGTCTACCAGATGACCAAGACCAGCGTCTGCGCCGAAGGCGGTGACTCCGGCGGCTCCTTCATCAGCGGCGACCAGGCCCAGGGCGTCACCTCCGGCGGCTGGGGCAACTGCAGCTCCGGCGGTGAGACCTGGCACCAGCCGATCAACGAGATCCTGAACCGGTACGGGCTGACGCTCCACACCGCCTGACCGCGTTCCGCGCGTACCGGGGCCTGCCGAGCGGGACGGTGGGTCCCGGTAGGCGTACGCTCCGGGCCGTCAGGTGAGCCGCAGGTCGATGAACGGCACGGTGTCGCCCGGCAGGACGTACCTCTCGGTCTCCACGAACCCCTGCCGCAACGCGAACCGCAGCCCCTCGGGGTTCGACTCCAGTACACAGGTCTCGATCACCTCGGCACCGAGCTCACGGGCCAGCTCCAGGCCGTGGGCGTACAGCAACGCGCCCAGCCCCCGGCCGCGGTGGGCGGGCAGAATGCGTGCGATCACGGTCGCCACCGGGTTCTCGGCACCGGGCGGGCGCACGGTGGAACAGCCCACCACGACGTCATCCAGATGCGCGACGGACAGCCGGTTGCGGCCGGCGCGCTCCGTCACTTCCGCGACGGACAGCGCGGCCGTGGGGATGACGGCGTTGTGGACGAACCGCCAGTCCAGGAGCGAGGCGTCGTCGTCCGCCCGCTCGATACGAAGATCGGTCATCGCGCCAGGAAACCGGTACCGCGGCGGCCCGTCAACCGACTTGCGCCCCGGGACCGCCATCAGACGGGCCTTCGTGGACACGGCCTACGGGGCGCGCAGCACCCGCGCACGCGGGTGAGCGTGCTGCTCCCCGGGATGGAAGACCAGGACGATCAGGCGCGCGCCGGGGGCGGCCATGGGCTGCGCCGCACACATTGTCACCCACCCCGGGCCGTCGACGGCGTGCCGCACCGGCCGCGCGTCCCCGTCGGGATGGATCTGCGCGCCGCCCGACTCCCAGATCGGCGCGCACTGAGGGTCGGCCTGCACGTCCTTCTCGATCTGGCGGAGCACCTCGTCGTCGGGCCGGCCGGCGAGCGCCGCCCGCAACTGGGGCACGACCATTGGGGCCCAGGCGGTCTCCCAGTCGATGAGCATGGCGCGGCCCTGGGGTTCCAGGAGCATCCACCGCATCGTGTTCGTGGGGACCCGCCTGCCCGGGAACAGCCGGGAGAACTCGTCGTTGTACGTGATGAGCTCCCACGAGGCATCCGTGATGTACGCGGGGTGGGTCATTCCGTCCACGGCCTCCTGCCACACAGCCGGCACCTCCTTGCCCGACCGCGTGGTGAGGGGGCCGGGCGGGTCGCCTATTCCGGCGTACCGGCACAGCGACACCCACTCCTGTTCGTTGAACGCGAAGAGCGTCGCCACATCACGGAGGAAGCCGATGTCCGGCCTCGGCCAGGCACCCGATTCGAGACGGCGATAGGTACCGGGCGTGCGGTGCAGCAGCTGGTCGACCTGGTGCTGGGAGAGCCCGGGAGCGCGGCGCCCCCGACGGGACGAGCGGTGAAAGCCGTGCCCGGCGGGGTCGATCAGCGCACGACGGACGCTGAGCAGCGTGCGCAGTGCCGCCTTGTCGGTGTTGGTCATGCGATCAAATCCCCCGCTGCCGAGCCACGTTGCCCGAGCGTGAGCCTAGTTGGCGCTACGTGGTTTAGCGCTAAAAACCGGACGTAGAAAACGGGGTGTTTACCTTCCATGCTGGAGAGCGTCGGGCGGTGACCTGCGGCTCCTCGGGGCGACGGGCCCGCGCCCGACGTGCGGGCCTCCTGCTGTCCTTCCTGGCAGCGCTCAGCCGGAGTCCCGTGCCCGTTCAGAACGGTGACGGGAAGGGCTTGACCAGCAAACCGTAGTGCGCCCCCGGAGAAGCGGAGCCGGCCCAACGGTCCGCTGATCTGGCTCTTTCCGTCACCCACCTCGGTCTCCCGGGCCGAGGCGGGGCGGATCTCGGTGCGGCCGGCAGCCCCCCTGCCGGCCGCACCCTTTTCGTACCCGCGGCCACTGCTCCATCCGGAGGCGACCGCACACCCGGCGGTACTCGCCGCGGCCACACCGTGGCCCCATCAGCGGGTATCCCCGGCATCCGGCGCGACGCGAAGTCGTTGCTCTCTGGTGGAGAGGGGTTTCGCCATGTAGCGTCACTGCCGGAAGTCGTGGTTCGCCGAAACCGCCCGTGCTCCGGCGCGGGCGCCTTGCTGTGCAGGGGCGGATCAGGACACCACTGGGACCGCGTGGTGCGGCTCCCGATATCGACTGAGAGGCACCGGCATGGCCAGCGGAACCGTCAAGTGGTTCAACGCCGAAAAGGGTTTCGGCTTCATCCAGCAGGACGGCGGCGGGCCGGACGTCTTCGCGCACTACTCGAACATCAACGCCACCGGCTTCCGTGAGCTCCAGGAGGGCCAGGCGGTGACCTTCGACATCACGCAGGGCCAGAAGGGCCCGCAGGCGGAGAACATCACGGCCGTCTGACGCCGCAGGATCATACGTCCGGCCCCCGGGAGCACGCTCCCGGGGGCCGGACGTATGAGACGGCCCGTGGCGGTCTCAGCCGGCTGCCCGGCTCTCGTCGGTGAGCGCCGACTCGGTCGCGGTGTACATGGCCGCGCCCTTCTGCGTTCCCTTACCGACGACGCCCCGTTTGACTAGGGTCTCCAGGGTGTTGCGCACCACCTGTACGGAGGTGCCGCGTTCCGGGTGCGCCTTCGTCAGAGCGGCGTGCACCTCGCGCACCAGGCGCGGTTCACCCAGGGGCATCAGTGCCCGGATGAGCTGATGCAGGGGGGCGGCCGCCGTGGTGTCCGCCTTCCTGCCTGCCGCCCTTGCCCTGGTGGGATTCGCCTTCGCGCGCCCGACGGGCCTGGGGCTCGGGACGGGCTTGGCGGCGGGGTGGCCGTCACCGGCCTGTGCCTCGTCGGCCTGCGGGGCGCGGCGCGGCCGAGGGGGCGCCGTCGCGCCGGGCAGGGCCGACTGCATGCCGGTCAGCCAGGTCTCGTCCGTTCGGAGCTGGTCCAGGCGGGACCGCAGCTGCTCGATCTGCGCGGTGAGCTCCTTCTGCTCCGCACGGTTGTCGGCAAGATCGGTGGCGAACCGCTCGGCATACACCCTCTGTACGCTCTGCGACGCGCTGTCCGTGTCGTTCATGGTGGTTCACGCTCCTTGGGCTGGGGGTTGCTGCCATGCGCCTCCATTCACCACATGCGGCGACGCGGTGGGCGGGGTTTGCGGGCAAGGTCCAGCCGAAGGGATGAACAACCCGCCGGAAGCCGGGAAGTCCACATGCTGATCACATGATCGCCGCACGACCGTATCGGTGTGCGGGGGTATGCGGCGCGCATCACGCCTGGTGAAGGGCGGCCCGGTGTCGGCCCATGGGCCCTGTACAGCCACTGGAGGCATCAACTCCGTTTGCATGTACAGGTGTTGCATTGACGCATGCTTGCGCTGTTCATAACATCGCAATACCTGAAGCCGTGAATGACTGGATCTCGCCGGTGGCGAGACCGGTCGGCCGCCGCGGAATCCCCATGCCGCCGCGTTGCTCCGCACCCCCACATGCTCCACACACGTCCCCATTGACCTGAAGCAACCGCACACCGTCCGAGCCCTCGCTGCGGGCCGCCTTCGACGCGGTGGTGGCCCGGCACGGGGCGCTGCGGAGCCGGTTCCCCGCCGAGGACGGCAACCCGGCCGCACTGGTCGCGCAACCGGGCCCGGTCGACGTGGAGTTCCGCGACCTGCGCGGTGGTGGCGACCTGCTGGAGACACTGATCGCGGAGCGCACCAACCGTGCCTTCGATCTCGCCCGCGGACCGCTGCTGCGCGTCTCCCTCTTCCGTACGGGCGACACCGAGCACGTCCTGTGCCTCGTCCTGCGCCACATCGTCGCCGACGGCTGGTCACTCAACGTCCTGCGCGACGAACTCGCCGCCCACTACACCGCCCACCTGAAGGGCGAGGACGCCGACCTGCCCGCCCGGCCGCCTACCCGGCCGAGCAACACCACGACGCGGACGAGGCACAGGCACGCGAAGCCCTCGACTACTGGCGGGAACACCTGGACGGCGCACCCGCCCTGGAACTTCCCCCCGACCGCCCGGCCACGACCGCCCCGGCAGACCTTCGACGGGGCCGGCTACGGCTTCCAGGTGGACCGCGCACTCCTGGACCGGTTGGCTGCCCTCGGCAAAGCGCACGGGGCGACCATCCACGTAGTGCTCCTCGCCGCCTTCCAGGAACTCCTGGCCCGCTTCAGCGGCCAGCGCGAATGCGCCGTCGGCTCGCCCGTCGCAGGCCGCCCGGAACCGGAACTGGAGGGCCTTGCCGGCATGTTCGTCAACGTCTTGGCCCTGCGTGCCCGGTTCGACGGCGACCCCACGTTCGCCGCCCTGCTGGAACGTACCCGCGAAACCTGTCCGGAGGCCTACGCCCACCAGGAGCTGCCGTTCGCGCAGCATGTCACCGAGCTGAACGTGGAGCGCGACGTCTCCCGCTCCCCGGTCTTCCAGGCGGTGCTCGCCGTACAGAACTACGCCACCGGGCGGCAGGCCGCCGCCGGTCCGGGCCTGGACGTGGAGACCTACGGTCTGCGCGCCTCGGGCACCCGCTTCGACGTCGAGCTCTTCCTGATGGAGTGGCCGGACGGACTGCGCGGCGCCTTCAACTACAACACGGACCTCTTCGACGAAGCGGACATCGCCCGGCTCGCCGCCCACCTCGACCGGCTGCTGCACGCCGTGGCCGACCGCCCCGGCGTGCCCCTCTCGACGTTCGACCTGCTCTCCGCCGACGAACGCGCCCTGGAGACCGGCGACTTCAACCACACGGAAGCGCCGACCCCGGCCGACGCCACGCTGGTCTCCCTCATCGACGAGCAGATCGCGCGCACGCCCGACGCCACCGCCGGGCGCGCCCTATCCCGGCCGCGGCACCCGTGACCAGCACGAGCTGACCGCTGAACCGCTCCGCGTACGGCCCCTGCGACGCCGGCCTGCCGGGCGGCCTGCAGCCAGGACGGGAACTCCGACAGGAGACGCTCGTGCAGCTCCTGGTCGCAGACCTTCTCGATGTCGTCCACGGCGAAGAAGCCGACGTTGTCGACCCGGCGCTGAGCCGTCCGGGTCATGAGCGGCCGGGCGGCGCGGGACAGCACGTGCGGCCGGGGGACCGGGGCTTACGGTGGCGGCCGGCCGTACCCGGCTCACGGAAGGCTCGTCCATGAAGACCACGGTCATCGGCGGTACCGGACTGATCGGCTCCCAGCTCGTAGCGAAGCTGCGCGAGGCCGGGCACACCGCGGTCCCCGCCTCCCTGTCGACAGGCGTCGACCTGCTCACCGGCAAGGGGCTCGACGAAGCGCTCGACGGGGCGGAGACAGTCGTCAACGTCTCGAACTCGCCCACGTTCGACGCCGCGTCCCCCGACTTCTTCCGCACGACCATGGGCCATCTGCTGACGGCGGGTGAGCGGGCCGGTGTGCGCCACCAGGTCGTGCTCTCGATCGTCGGGGTCGACCGGATCCCCCAGCTGGACTACTACCGGGCGAAGACGCTCCAGGAGGAGCTTCTGCGCAACGGGCCCGCCGCGTACTCGATCGTGCGTGCCACGCAGTTCTTCGAGTTCATGGACGCCGTCATGTCGTGGACCTCCGACGAGGACACTGTCCGGCTTCCCGCCACGCGCCTTCAGCCCATCGCAGCCGCCGACGTGGTCGCCGCCCTGGCGGACGTCGCGACCGCCGCACCGCTCAACGACACGGTCGACGTGGCCGGGCCCGACGTCTTCCCACTCGTCGAGATCGGGCGCCTCGCGATGGCCGCCCGCCGGGACCACCGGAGCGTCGTCACCGACGAGACGGCGGGCATGTTCGCCGCTGTGCGGGGCGATGAGCTGATCGCGGGACCCGGCGCACGCATCGCGCCCACCTCGTACGAGGAATGGCTGACCGCCGACCGCTGAGACGGAAGGGCGGCCACTCGGTGCGGGCCGAAGCCCTCACCGAGTGGCCGCACTCCTTTCCGGCCTGCGATTCAGCTGCCCGTCAGGTGTTGTTGGCCAGGGCCAGCAGCCGGGTGGCGTCGCCGTTGAACCGGTCGCGGTCCACGGCTCCCGAAATGCCGCCCACCGAACCGGAGTCGGTGTACTGCCAGAACGTCCAGTACGGGAAGCCCTTCGGAATGGTCGGGCTCGCCGCGCTCGTCCAGTGCGCGGTGAACAGCGGGCTGCGCGCGGACATGCCGCTCCAGCCGCCCGTGCACGAGTTCCACCAGCTCGCGCTGGTGTAGATGACGACGTCACGGCCCGTCTTGGCCTTGTACGTGTTGTAGAAGTCCAGGATCCACGACTGCATGGCGGAGGCCGACTTGCCGTAGCAGCCGCCCTCCAGGTCGAGCATCCCCGGAAGCGTCAGGTTGTCCCGCGACCAGGCGCCACCGTGCCCCGCGAAGTACGTCGCCTGGGCGGCGCCGCTCGACAGGTTGGGACGCGCGAAGTGGTACGCGCCCCTGATCACCTTCGCGTTGTAGGCGTTGAGGTAGTTGGCGTTGAAGTTGGGGTCCTTGTACGTGGTGGACTCGGTGGCCTTGATGTAGGCGAACTTGATACCCGCCGACTTCACCGACGACCAGTTGATCGAGCCCTGGTAGTGCGAGACGTCGATGCCGGGGAGCGTCGTGGCCTGGATGGACGACGAGCTCTCCGGGGTGAGGTCGAGCTGCCGGTTGTCGGGCGCGAAGGTGTCGCCGTCGGTGAGGTAGCCGGCGCCCATGTACCCGTCACCGAGAGGAATGGCAGCGGACGACGGCGCCGGGTCGGCCGAGGCGGGTGTCGCCGAAACGGTGGGGACGAGCACCATGCCCAGGCCGGCGGCCCCGAGGGCCACCAGCTTGCGGAGTGCGGGTCTGTGGCTGCGAATGGTTAACAACGGAGCCTCCGGGGGGTGAGCGGAAGTGGTCTACTCGCGTAGCATGTGGGGCGATTCCGAGCGTAGCGATGTGTTCCGGGGGTGGCCCGTCATGGAGTGCGGCGAGACCATCGTCTTGACGGGTGCACGTCATGAGTGACGCATGAACACCACTGTGCCGTAAAGGGCCTTGGGGCGTCCTCTGTGGTCCAGTCCAGTGAAGAAGTGGCCCAGCTGCGGTGATTCCGCCACCCGGGTGAGAACTTTCATCCCCGTGAAACCCCGGCCCGCGCCCGGTCGTCCGGAAGACGCGCGCCATCGCCCTTGGCCGCGACCCGTGCGACGCCGAAGTAGACCGCCTGCTCGGGTATCCGGAACCACAGCGGGGTCGCCGGATCGCCGCCCAGCGGAATGTCCTCCACGGCGGCGTACACACTGGCGGGCAGCATCAGCACCAGGAGCGCCGCCAGACAGACCCCGGCCACGGGCCGCGTCGCCGTCCGTACGAGCCCGGCGGCGCCCAGGAGCTCCAGCACCCCGGACCCGTACACCACGAGGTGGGGGAGCGGGACGAACGGCGGGACCATCGCCGCCAGGTCGTCGTGGCTCGGCATCACACCCCCGCCGTCCGGGACGAAGTGCGCCGCCCCGCTCGCCACGAACAGCACCGCCAGACCGTGGACGGCGGCGGCCCGCCAGGAAGCGAACCGGCGGACGCCCATCGCGCCCAGGAGGCGGAACACCAGCGTCGGGACGGCGAGAAGCACGAGGGATTCGAACACGAGGTCCTCCGATAGCGGTGATCAGCGCGGGCACCGGCCACCGCCGGCAGACCCGCCGCACGGACCGCGCGGGTGACACCCGGCGCGGCCCGGACACGACCGCCATGCTTCCCGGCCGGCCCGGCCCCGGCCTCCAACCGGCCGCACACAGGCGGCATTCGACACCGGCCTACACTGCCCGGATGGAATCGGTCACGCTGGACGCACTCGACCTGCGGCTCCTGCACGCCCTCCAACTCGACGGCCGGGCCCCCTTCAGCAGGATCGCCGGAGTGCTCGACGTCTCCGACCGCACCGTCGCCCGGCGCTTCGGCAAGCTCCGGGCCGCGGGGATCGCCCGCGTGGCCGGAGTGGTCAACAGCCACCGCCTCGGCCACGCCGAATGGCTCGTCCGGCTGCGCGTACCGCCCGCCCGCAGCACCGCACTCGCCCGCGCCCTGGCCCACCGCCCCGACACCGCCTGGGTGGCCGTCCTGTCGAGCGGCACCGAGGTCGGCTGCGTCTTCCGCGTCGCCGGGGAGGGCCCGGCACCGCTGGCCGCGCTGGGCCGTCTCCCGTACGTCAGCCACATCGAGGCGCACCGCGTGCTGCGGCCGGTCATGGAACGCCGATGGGCCGGCCGGAACCTGGCGCTGACAGAGGAACAGATCGCCGCGCTCACGCCCGAGGCCACCGCGGACCCCGGGCCGGTGGAACTGACCGACCTCGGCCGCCGCCTGCTGCCCGCCCTCGCCGCCGACGGCCGCGCGGCCTACCCGGACCTCGCCCGGCGGATCGGCTGGTCGGAATCCGCCGTACGCCGGAGGTTGCACGAACTGCGCCACATGGGCGTTCTCCAGCTCGACGTCGAGGTCGACTCGGGGCTCTTCGGCTTCTCCGTGCAGTGCATGCTGCGGCTCTCCGTCGTGCCCGGCAGCCTCACCCGCGTCGCACGGGCCCTGGCCGAGGACCCCGAAGCGGCCTTCGTCGGCACCATGACGGGCTCCCACAACCTGGTGGCCGTCGCCGTCTGCCGGGACGCCGCGGCCCTCGACACCTATCTCACCGAGCGCGTCGGCACCCTCGACGGTGTCGAACGCCTCGAATCCGCACTGGTCACCGCTTACGTCAAACGCGCCGCCCCAGGGGGCTGAGGTCCGCCCGTCAGCGTTCCGGGGCCGTCTCGGTCAGCTCCGGTTCCAGGCCCTCCGTCACCTCGCTGCGCCGGCGCCCGGAGTCGGCGCGCCAGGCCTCGAAGGCCCAGGCGGTCGACGCCACCACGGCGAGCCCGAGCAGCCAGCCGCCGACCACATCGCTGAACCAATGGACACCCAGCGCGACGCGGGTGAAACCCACCCCGAGCACCGAAAGCCCCGCCACGGCCCAGCACACCACCCGGGCGCGGCGCGGCACCAGCGGCAGCAGGACCAGCAGCATCACCGCGAACGACGTCGTGGCCGTCATCGCATGCCCCGAGGGGAACGAGAAGCCGGGCGCCCGCGCCACCGGATCGTCCAGCGACGGCCTGGCCCGCTCCACGACCACCTTGACCAGCAGCCCCGTCAGGCCCCCGGCCACCGCCGTGACCCCGCTCCAGGCCGCCAGCCGCCAGGCGCGTCGGTACAGCAGCCAGCCGGTCAGGACGGCGACCGCGCAGCGCAGCGTCAGCGGGTCCCAGACCCAGTCGGACAGGAAGCGCAGGGTGCTCGTCCACGCGGGGTGGTCGAGCGCGGTGCGGTGCAGCCGCCCGGCCGCACCCGAGTCCATCGCGCGCAGCGGCCGCCAGTGCCCCTCGACGAGGACCAGCACCAGCGCGAACGGCACCGCGGACAGCGCAGCGACGGCGGCGGCGCCCAGCAGACGCACGCCGAACGCGCGGTCCGCCGCCCGGCGCCGCCGCTCCCGCAGCAGGCGTGTGGTGGCTCGTACAACCATTCATGCTCCCGGATCGGCTTGTATCGGACCGGGCCGGCGGGCGCGGGCAGCCTCCAGCTGCGCCGCGAAGGACAGCCCGAGGAACAGGGCTATGGAGGTCAGATACGCCCACAGCAGCAACGACATGAAGGCGCTCAGCGGGCCGTAGACCGTGTCGAAGGAGCCGCTGAGGGAGAGGTACTGGCTCAGCAGATACGTCAGCGCCGTCCACAGCACCAGGTAGAGGGCCGCGCCGAAGGCCAGCCAGGTGTAGCCGGGCTGGTTGCGGCGCGGGGAGCGGCGGAAGATCGCGCTCGCCGACATCAGCGCCAGCAGCAGACCGATCGGCCAGCGCAGCAGGTCCCAGGTGGTCCTCGCCGTACCGCTGAGGTGGTACACCGTCGCGGCGGCCGTGACGAGGTCGCCGCCGACGACCATCAGGATGAACCCGAGCCCCAGCGGGATGCCGGCCGTCACCGACATCACCAGCCCCCGGAAGTACTTCTGGTGGAACGGCCGGTCGCGCTCGACCCCGTATATCCGGTTGGCCCCGCGCTCTATCTGGCACATCGCCGTCGTCACGTTGACCAGCGAGAAGAGCAGCCCGAACCAGAGCGTGAGCTGGGACCCCTCCCCGGCGCGCCGACGGCTGCGGTCGAGCGCGTCGTCCACCACGTCGGCGCTCGGGCCCGCCGCGATCCGATGGATCGTCAACTCGGCGAGCCTGCCCACGTTCTCGGTGTGCAGCGAGGCCGAAAGGCCGACGAACGCGATCACCAGCGGTATCACCGCGAGGACCGTCTGCAGCGCGAGCGCACGCGAGTGGCTGAAGCCGTCGGCATACCGGAAACGTACGAACGAGTCACGCACCAGAGGCCAGCGCCCGTAGCGGCGCAGCGAGGCCAGCGCCTCGTCCGCGGTCAGCTCGTCGCCCGTCATGTCCCGCGTCTGCGGCACCCGCGTCGCGGTGCCCATCACTCACCCCCCGACGGCAGGAGCACGGCCAGCGCCCCCGGACGCACCTCGGCCACGAGCCGGCGGCCCGCCCCCACCGGGTCGCCGTCCAGCTCCCGCGACTGCCGTGTCGCGAAGCGGAGTTCGGCGTGGCGGAAGGTGAAGTACTCCACGGGCGCGCCGGCGGAGCCGTCCGGCTTCCGGCGCCCGCGCAGCACCGCCCCGACGGCACGCAGCCAGCCACCCGGGCCGTGCGGATCGAACACGGCGAGGTCCAGCAGCCCGTCGCCGGGCCGGGCTGACGGGACGAGCGTGGCCCCGCCCTGTACGTCCCCGATGTTGGCGAGCAGCACCATCCGCGCCGTACGACGCAGCACCGGCCCGCCGTCCAGCCGGATGGACACCGACATGCGCGGCGCCCGCAGACTGCTCAGCCCGGCCACCACGTACGCCGGCCAGCCGATCGCGGACTTCGCCGCACTGCCGGTGTTCTCCAGCATGGCCGCGTCCAGGCCCGCCCCGGACATCGCGGTGAAGTGGGTGGCGGGCAGGCCGTCGCCCTCGACGCGGCCGAGGTCGATCCGCTGCTCGGTCCCGCCCAGCGCGGCGGCCAGCGCCTCGGCCGGTGCGACCGGCAGGCCCAGGTTCCGGGCCAGCAGGTTGCCCGTGCCACAGGGAACCACGGCCAGCGGCACCCCGGTACCGGCCAGCCGGTCGGCCGCCGCCCGGATCGTCCCGTCGCCCCCGCACACCACGACCAGGGACGCGCCGTCGCGCACCGCTGCCGCGGCCTGGCCGCCGCCCGGGTCGTCGGCCGTCGTGTCGACGAACTCCGGCCCGTGACGGCCGTACTGCTCCAGGACGAGCCGCAACGTCTCGCGCTGCTCCTCGTCGGTCACCGTCGGGTTGACCACGACCACCGTGCGCCCCGCGACCTGCTCGGCACGCTCGGCGGCCACCTCCCGCGCGATCTCCATGGCGTTCTTCGGGACCGGCGCCGGGGCCCTGCCCTCGGCAAGCAGGGCCCGGCCCGCCACCAGCAGGGACAGCGCTCCGTTCAGCATGCCGCCGAGGACGTCGGTGGGGTGGTGCATCCCCCGGTAGAGCCTGGCCAGCCCCACGAGCAGCGGAATGAGCAGCAGCAGTCCGGCGAGCACCTTGTGGCGCCGGCCGCGCCCACCGGGAAGAAGGGCCAGGACGGCGAGACCCGCGTAGAGCGCCGTCGCGGCCCCGGTGTGCCCGGAGGTGTAACTCGCCGTCGGCGGTGACGCGTCGAGCCGGTCCACATCGGGCCGGTCGCGGTCCACGCACACGGTGATGACCAGGAACACCAGCGACTGCAGCGAGACGCCCACGGCGAGGAAGACGGCCTGCCGCCACTTGGGCAGCCGGGGGATCACGACCAGGCCCAGACAGACCAGGACGGTGATCGCGATGATGGTGAGCGTGTTCCCGGCCTCCGACGCGACGAACGACATGTCGGTCAGGGGGCCGGTCCGCAGACGCTCGAACCCCTCGTTGACCTCGTCCTCGACACTCACCGGCCAGATCGCCTGCGCGGGCCCCGTGATCAGGAGCCCGAGACCCACCATCAGCGCCGCCTGTCCGACGGTGAGCGCGCCGAGGCGCAGCGCGGCCGTGCGGAGACCGGTCGTCAGGGCGGGGGAGCGGCCCGGCCCGGCGGGAGCACGGGACTCGGCCGTCGGTCGGACGGGTCTTTCCGGCTGGGTGGCAGACATGGGATCGATCCCCCTGTTCGGCGGCGGGGAAGGCTTCGGTCCTTCCGGTGACCGCCGTTTGCCCCGTAATCCGTCCCGCAGGCATGCCGTGAACAGGGGCGCCCGCGGGGACGCCGTCGCGTACCGGACTGTTGGCGGGTGTGTCCGGGGGCGCTGCGGGTACGCGGACGGCATCCGGAGAAACGAGCCCCCGCGAACAGGAGGACGGTCATGGCGGTGCCGAAATCGGGTCTGCTGGTGCTGGACTGCGCCGAGCCCCAGGAACTGGCCGGCTTCTACGCCGCGTTGCTCGGCGCCGAGATCCGCCCCGGGCTGGACCCCGACCTCGTCGAGGTCGTGGGCGCGTCCGGCATCCACCTCGCCATCCGCCACGACCACGGGTACGCCCCGCCGAGCTGGCCCCGGCCCGACGACTCGCAACAGGCCCATCTGCGCCTCCTGGTCGCCCGCGAGGACATCGACGAGGCGGAACGGGAGGCGGTCGCCCTCGGCGCGCGCCCCCTGGACACGAAGAACAACGGAGGCGCGCGCGACGCCCGCCTCTACTCCGACCCCGCCGGGCACCCCTTCACCCTGGCCACACTCGCGTAACACCGCTGCCGCCGCCCGAGGCGGCACTCACTCATACCTACGACTAGGAGTCCCCATGTCTTCCTCGCTCGTCGAGACCGTCGATATCAAGGCCCCGGTCGCCGTCAGCTGGGCCCTGTGGAGCGATGTCGCACGCTGGCCCGCCTTTCTGAGCCACGTCCGGCACGTCGAGCCCCTCGACGCCCGCCGGTTCGCCTGGCAGCTTTCCCTCCCCGGTGCCGACAAGAGCTTCATCGCCGAACTCACCGAGGTCGTTCCGGAGAACCGGATCGCCTGGAAGACCACGGAAGGCGTCCACCACGCCGGGGTCGTCACCTTCCACCGGCTGGACGACGAGTCGAGCCGGGTGGCCCTCCAGATCGAGTACGACCCGCAGGGCTTCGTGGAGTATCTGGGCGCCCTCACGCACCTGGACTCGGTCCTGGCCAACTACGACCTCGGCGAATTCCAGAAGCTGGCCGAGCGGACCGCGCGAGGCGACTTCTGACCCTCAGGCCCTCAGTCCACCGGGTGGCCCGGCGGAATATCGATGGCACCGGTGAGGGACAGGAACGGGAAACCCTTGTCCGTCGGATGCCCCACCTCTTCCGGGGCGAGCAGGTACCCGACGTGGTCCCCGCCGTCGATGCGCTGCTCGACGCGGCCGATGAACCAGGCCGGCGCCTCGTCGAGCAGCGGGACGCCGCCCGGCCCGGGATGCCAGGCGACCTGAGCGAACTTGTCCGTACGCTCGCCCGTCTCACCGCCGGAGAGCCGGGCGAGCGCGTCCTGGTCGCGACGGAGCAGGTGGACGGCGAGCCGGTCGGCCCCGGCGGCGATCCGGCAGGTCCGGTTCAGCTCCGACAGCCACACCATGAACCTGGCCGGCCGCATCGAGCACTGCGAACCGGACCCGACCAGACAGCCGGCCCGCTCACCGCCCGCCTCGGCGGTCACCACATACACCGGGTAGTCCAGCTCGTCGGTGAACCGGTCAAATGCGTTCACTGGGTGCGGCTCCTTGTCCGGTCCTGCCCATGGGTCTCTGACGGCACCACCCCGCCGGTTCACGAACCGGCGGGGTGGTGCGGGCCAACGTTACCCAGGTATGCGGACGGCGGTTCAGGCCATCTCGGGCTGCGGGTCCAGTTTCGGCACGGGCGCCGCCTTTGGTTCCCACCGCCGGGTGATCCGTACGTAGCCGTAGATCACCGATCCCATCGTCACGAGGAGGAGCGGTCCGAACAGCCACGGATAGTGGGCCATCTCCAGCGACAGATAGCGGTACGACACCAGCAGCGCGGCGAAGACCACGGTGCCGTAGGCGACCAGCTGTACGGCCGGCCGGTCCCAGCCGCGCTCGAGCGCGCGCATGCCCGTCTCGATCGTGAGGGTGAACACCACACCGGCGACGAGGTCCGCACCGTAGTGGTAGCCGAAGCCCAGCGTCGCGGCCAGCGTGGCGACCAGCCAGAAGGCGCCCGCGTACTGGAGGAACTTCGGGCCCTTGCGGGAGTGGATGAAGATCGCGGTGGCCCACGCGGTGTGCAGGCTGGGCATGCAGTTGCGCGGGGTGATCTCGTCGAACGGCATGTGATGCGGGGTGCCGATCGGCACGGCGGTGTCGGGCCACATGTCGGCCACCGCCCAGTGCCCGCCGTCGGAGCCGAACGCGAAGATCGGGCCGACCACCGGGAAGATCATGTAGATGGCCGGGCCGAGGAGGCCGATGACCAGGAAGGTGCGCACCAGGTGGTGGCCGGGGAAGACGCGATCGGTCGCCACATTGCGCAGCTGGTACAGCGCGACACAGACCGCGGCGACCGCCAGCTGCGCGTAGACGGCGTTGAGGAAATGGGCGCCGGCCGAGCCGGTCGCCTCGACGAGCCGCCCCACCACCCAGGACGGGTTGCCCAGCGCGTGGTCGGCGTTGGCCATGTACTGGTCGAGCACATCGGGGCGCGTCTTCGAGGTGATGAGCAGCCAGGTGTCACCGGTCTTGCGCCCGGTCACGAGGAGCAGACCCAGACCGACGCCCTTCAGGAGGAGCATGCGCTCCTGGCCCGTGCGACGGGTGAGGGCGATGACCGTGACGCCGATGATCACCCACAGTGCACCGTTCCCGAACGGGTGGCCCTCGGTGACCGGAGCGTCGGCCACCCACCGGATCAGTGCGATGACGAGGTCGATGCCGACCGCGACACCGAGCGCGATGAAACGCTGCCGCCAGGTGAGGACCACCATCATCAGACCCATGCTGGCGTACAGCAGGAAGCCCGATTTGGGTGCGACCACCACTTCCTGGACCTGAGTGGTCATCGGCCCCGGCAGGCCGTAGTGGCGTGCGGCGAACTCCAGCGCGACAAGGAATGCGAGCGTCACCACCACCGCCGCCGCCCTGAGGATCGCTCGCGGTCGGCGCCATGCGGCGAAGGGTATTCGGCTGCTTATTCGCGAGAACGCCCGCGATGCTATAGGTATCAATTCTCTGGCCGATGTCCTGGGTTTTGGTCAAATAGGTCGCTTTTCATGCCATATGGCACGGTGTGCGGGCGATGAGGGTGGTCGCCGGGGTGGGATCATGCTAACCGAGGGGTTTCGCCGGGTATTCGCTGGTCGTGACTGCGCCGAAAACAGTGTGCCGAATGAGGTGTAGCCCGCCACTGGGGGCGGGCTACGGTGCTCCCTTCCGGAGCGGGTCGTGCGGACGGGACGGTCAGGAGAGGGTGCAGCTCACGGTCGGTACGGCTCCGGCGGCCGGTGTGCCCTGGAAGCCGAAGGCGGTGTGCGCGCCGGCCGCGAGGCCGCCGTTGTAGTCGGTGCTCGTGACGGTGACGGAAGCGCCGGTCTGGGTGTAGGAGGCGTTCCACATGTTCGTGATCTTCTGGCTGCCGCCGTAGGTCCAGGTCAGCTTCCACGAGGTGGCCGGTGCCGTACCCGTGTTGGTCACGGTGACGTCCACCCCGAACCCGCTGCCCCAGTCGCCGTTCACCGTGTACACCGCCTTGCAGCCGGTGTTCCCGCCGGAACCGGTGGTGGACGTGGTGACGGACGCGGAGGGCGTGGAGGTGTTGCCCGCGGCGTCGCGGGCGCGGACGGTGTACGTGTACGACGTGCCGGCCGTCACACCGGTGTCCGTGAACGTGGTGCCGGTGGCGGTGCCGGCCTTGGTGGAGCCCCGGTACACGTCGTAGCCGGTGACCCCGGTGTCGTCGGAGGCGGCTTTCCAGGACAGGGACACGGAGCTCGCGGTGGTCCCGCTGACGGTGAGGCCCGTCGGTGTCGTCGGGGCCTGCGTGTCGTCGTCGCCGCCGGAGCCGCCGCCGTCGCCGAAGCCGGGCGCCTTGATGCTCGCCAGGTAGCCGTCCTTCACGGTGTCCACCGTGGTCCAGTCGTCCTTGAGGATGCCGCCGGTGTCACCGGAATTGGGGTTCCAGGACCAGAAGGTCCACGAGAAGCTGTCGGCCCCGTACTGACTGGTCGGCCGCAGATAGTCGGCCAGGGCCTTCAGCCACTTCTGGTCGGTGGTGGACTGGAGGGTGGTGCCGAACTCGCCCACCCACACCGGGGCGATGTTCTGCTTGAAGATGTAGCCCCAGTACTTGTCCCAGACGCCGGGCATGTTGGCGGGGAACGAGGCGTCGGTGAACCACGGCTGCTGGGCGACGCTGGTGGCGTAGTCGTGCGCCGAGTACACCACCCGGTGCGGCACGCTCAGCTCCACGGGGTACTGCCCGACGCCCATGAGGTTCCCGCCCCACCAGCCGGACACCCCGTCGACGGTCTGCACGCCCTCCACGAAGATCAGCAGGTCCGGGTTGGCGGCCAGCACGGCGTCGCCACCGCGCTGCGCCGCGAGCCGCCAGTCCTTCGTGGTGTCGCCGCAGCCCCAGCAGGCGGGGTCGTGCGGCTCGTTGTGCAGGTCGATGCCGACCACCGCGTCGTTGCCGGCGTAGCGGGCGGCCAGCGACTTGAGGTTGGCCAGCCAGGTGGACTCGGGCACGGCCGAGGTGTACCAGAGTGCCGACTGCCCGGCCGAGTCCGGCCGGTGCCGGTCCAGGATGACCTTCATGCCGACGCTGCCCGCGTGGTCCACGATGCGGTCCATCACCTGGAGCGAGTCGAGTCCCTCCAGGTCGGTGTTCATCCCGCTGGAATAGTTGATGCTCGCGGGCTGGGTGCCGGCGAAGATGTCGTCGCTGTAGGGCAGCCTGATGGTGTTGTAACCCAGCGAGTGCATCTGGTCGATCATGCTCTTGTAGTCGCGGGACCACAGGCCGTGAGGTACGTAGTTCGCGGTCTCGAAGCCGAACCAGTTGATTCCGGCGATGCGGACCGGGTGGTTGCCGGCATCCAGGATCTGCCGCCCGCTGGTGTGCCAGTAACCGGAGCCGGCGGCGGGCTCGGCGGCCTGGGCCGTGACCGTACCGGCGAGGGGCAGAAGCAGGGCCGCCGCACTGAAGGCGGCGATTCTGGCGGCTCTTCGGAGGGTGCGGAGAGGGTGAAGCATGGTGCTGGTTCCTCTCTCGGCGGCGCGGCGACACGGCACGCGAGAGGTGGGAGCGCTCCCATTACGTGCCGTGCGCCGCCCCGCCTGTGGCATGGGGACGGGGGTGCGGGGTCACCGACCGCCCCCTCGCCTGACGCCGGGGGTGGTGATGCGACCCGGCGCCATAAAAGCGATATAGCAATGGGCATGTCAATGGGGCGTGGAGTGTTCATGAGTTGAACGCGGTTGAGCGGCTTGCGAATGGGGTGGACGCCCCGGCTCGGCGATGTAAATATATGTCGCATGACGCATGATCATGCATTGATGTGGCCCTCCGGCTTCCTCGCTTACACCGGCCACGGCGGGTTGCGTGAGCACGGCGACGACATCTCCGTCGTGGCCTCGGACCGGCCGGCGGTCAGCGCCGCGGTGTTCACGCGGAGCCTCTTCGCCGGACCGGCCGTGGTGCTCAGCCGCAGGCATGCCGCCGGGCGCAGCCTGCGCGCCGTGACCACGCTTGCCCAGAACGCCAACGTCGCCACCGGGCCCCAGGGGGAGAGGAACGCCGCCGAGGTCGTCGGCCGGGTCGCCGCGATCCTCGGCGTCCCCGAAGAGGAAGTGCTCATCGGCTCCACCGGGGTCATCGGGCGGCCCCTGCCGATGACCGCCATCCTTCCGCACTTCGACAAGACCGCCGAGCGCGGCCTCGCGGCGTTCACGGCCGGGCCCCAGGACGTGGCCCGCGCGATGATGACCACCGACACCCGCCCCAAGACGGCCGCCCGCACCGTCGGGCGGGCCCGCATCGTGGGCGTCGCCAAGGGCGTCGGCATGCTGGAGCCCAATATGGCCACCATGCTGGCCTATGTGTTCACCGACGCCGAGCTGTCACCGGCCGATCTGGACACCGCGTTGCGCGGAGCGGTGGACCGTACGTTCAACTGTCTGAGCGTCGACACGGACACCTCCACCTCGGACACCGTGGCCGTCATCGCCAACGGGGCGGCCGGTGCGGTCGATCCGGCGCTGTTCGCCGAGGCGCTCGCCGACCTGTGTCTGGATCTCACCCTGCAACTGGCGAGCGACGGCGAAGGTGCGACCAAACTGATGCGGGTGACCGTGGGTGACGCCCGCGATTACGCGCAGGCCAAGCGTGTCGCCAAGAGCGTGGTGAACTCGCCGCTGGTCAAGACGGCCGTCCACGGCGCGGACCCCAACTGGGGGCGGGTTCTCATGGCCATCGGCAAGAACACCGACGAGACCGACATCGTCCCGGACGCCGTCACCGTGAAGTTCGGTGACATCGAGGTGTATCCGCGGGAGCCCGAGGCGGACACCCTCGGCAGGCTCGTCGATCTGATGCGCCGGGACGAGGTGGACATCGCGATCACGCTCGGTCTCGGTGACGCCGAGGCGACCGTGTACGGCTGCGACCTGTCCGCCGGGTACATCCGCGTCAACGCCGACTACACGACCTGACCGGCGGTCCGTCGTCGCGGTGCACCCGGCGCCGCGACGACGGACCGCGTTACACGCGTACGAAGGACCCCACCAGTACCGCGAGCGAGATCACCAGCATGCCAAGGCAGTTGACCCAGAACGTGGTGTTCAGCGCATGCGCGCGGATGTGCGCCGCGGCGGCCGCGAGGAAGTAGACCACGATCGCCGCCGTCGTGGTCATGGCGACGCCGGGCACCCAGAAGCCGACGACGAGACCCGCGGCCGAGGCGGTCTTGGCGGTGGTCGGCACCCACCACCAGTCGCGCGGCAGCCGGACGCCCTCCAGGCAGTCGACGATGAAGCGCGGCGGGCGCAGCATCATCACCGCGTCACCGGCCTGGATGACGAGCAGGACCACCACCGGCCATACGGGGGAGGGGAGTTCGGAGAGTGTCATCAGTCAGTTCCCTTCCTGCGCGGCGACGAAGGCCGCGGTGGTCCGGAGTCTCGCCGGCGTCTGCTGGTGGTCGGTCGACCCGGCGGCGAGCAGCATCAGTTCGCCCAGGTAGCTGGAGAACATCACCTGCGCACCGAGCCGGGCACGCTCCTCGGGCATGCCCGCGTTGACCATCGCGGCCGTGAGGTTGTCCTCGGTGAGAGTGCGCAGTCCGCCCAGGGCGGCGTTCCCGGGCCGGCCCCGTGCCAGTGTCCGGAAGTACGCGCGGGCGAGGTCGTCGTTCTCGGCGAACAGGGCCAGGAACGGGTCGAAGTAGTGGGCCAGATACTCGACGGCGGGCGCCTTCGCCCCCGCCTCCGCCGGTTCCGGCGGGGCGGGGATGCGGTCGGCGATGGCCTGGTCGTATACCAGGCCCAGCAGCGACTCCTTGTCGCCGACCGCCATCACCGTGCCCACCGAAACCCCGGCCGCCGCAGCGATCTGGCGCACCGTCGTGCTCTGGAAGCCGTGTTCCGCGAAGAGCTGGGCGGCAGCCTCGACGATGCGGGTGGCGGTCCGCCGCTTCTGCGCCGCACGCGTTGACTGAACCTGTTCACCGAACATGTTCATAATGTACGAGGGTGAGCGCGGCGCATGCAAGAGCCCCGGCCCGCGCAGTCGCGGACCGGGGCTCCGAGAAGGCTCTACAGCTCGTCGCCGAACGCCTCGGCGAGCTCGCGGTACTCGGCCAGCGGAAGCCCCGTCCTCCCCTGGTCCGCGGTGACCACCTGGAGCGCCACGTGGTCCGCGCCCGCGTCGAAGTACTCGCCGGCCCGCGCCTTCACGTGCTCGGCGTCCCCGAGGGCGAACAGGGCGTCCAGCAGACGCGCACTGCCCCCGTCCTCGAAGTCGCTCTCCGTGAACCCGAGGCGCAGCAGGTTGTCCGTGTAGTTGGGCAGCCGGAGGTACATCGCCAGCATGGCGCGGGCCGTGGTGCGGGCGCGGTCGAGGTCGGTGTCGAGCACGACGGACAGCTCGGGGGCGAGCAGCGCCTCCGGTCCGAGGGCCTCGCGCGCCTCCGCCGTGTGCGCGGCCGTGACGAGGTAGGGGTGCGCGCCGAGCGCCCGGTCCGACGCGAGCTTCAGCATCTTCGGGCCGAGCGCCGCCAGCACCCGGTGGCCGGGGCCCACGGACGGGTCGGCGGCGTCCAGGGCGTCGAGGTAGGCCACCATCGCGCTGTACGGCTTCGCGTACTGCGGGGCCAGCGCGCCGTGGCTGACGCCCAGGCCGAGGACGAAACGGTCCCGGGCGCCCGCGTCGATCGCGGAGATCCGGGCCGCCACCTCCTCGGCGGTGTGGTCCCAGATGCTCAGGATGCCGGTCGCGACGGTGATGGTCCGGGTGGCGTCGACGATCGCGGCGGCGTCGTCGGGCGAGGGGCTGCCACCGAGCCACAGCGTCCCGTAACCCAGCGCCTCGATCTCGGCGACGGCCTCCGCGATCGTCTTCTTCCCGTCGGGGTCCACCCGCGATGTGTGCAGGGCGCCGCTCCAGATGCCGACCCGGCCGAACGTCTCACATGTCTCAGAAGTCATGCCGGGGACAACAGCGCGAGGCCCCTGCTATTCCCGGCGTTGCTGCGAACGGGTCGGCCTCCACCCGGCAAGGCGTCACCGGGGAGCGTCCGCAACCCATGTGGACGAGTCGCCGCGTGTGCGGCGGCGGCGCCGGGGCAACTGGCGGATATTGGATGCTCTGCGTTCCGCAGGACGCACCCGCCCGGACGAGGAGGTAGCTGCCGTGACGACCCCCGCCGCATCGGAGGGACCTGGCGACAGGGAACGACGCCCGCGTGGGGGCGGGGAGCGGGATCCGCGCGACGAGGCGGCCGCGCCGGGCGACTCCGGGCTCGGCACCATCACCACGGCCGTCCCGGCCAGGCTGGACCGGCTGCCGTGGTCGCGCTGGCACTGGATGATCGTCATCGGTCTCGGCACGGTGTGGATCCTCGACGGCCTCGAAGTCACGACAGTCGGTAACATCGCGAGCCGGCTCTCCGAGGACGGCTCGGGCCTGGCCATCACGTCCGCCCAGGTCACCGGGCTCGCCGCCGCGCTCTATGTGGCGGGTGCCTGTGTGGGGGCGCTGTTCTTCGGCTGGCTCACCGACCGATACGGCCGCAAGAAGCTCTTCATGGTGACGCTCGCGGTCTACCTCGCGGCGACCGCCATGACCGCGCTGTCGTTCAGCGCGTGGTGGTTCTTCCTCTTCCGCTTCCTCACCGGTTTCGGCATCGGCGGCGAGTACGCGGCGATCAACTCGGCCATCGACGAGCTGATCCCCTCGAAGTACCGGGGCCGGGTCGACCTCATCATCAACGGCAGCTACTGGCTGGGCGCGGTCGGCGGTGCGCTGCTGTCGATCGTCATGCTGAACACGGACTACTTCCCCAAGGACCTCGGCTGGCGGCTCACCTTCGCCCTCGGTGTCGTGCTCGGCTTTGTGATCCTCCTCGTACGCCGGCACGTGCCGGAGAGCCCGCGCTGGCAGTTCATCCACGGGCACGGCGACCAGGCCGACGAACTGGTCGACTCCGTCGAGCGGGAGATCGAGGAGGAGAAGCACGAGAAGCTGCCGCCCCCGGCCGGCGAGATCACGATCCACGAGCGCAAGAGCATCGGCTTCGGCCTCATCGCCAAGACCGTCTTCCAGAGCTATCCCAAGCGCGCGGTGCTCGGCCTTTCCCTCTTCATCGGACAGGCGTTCCTCTACAACGCGATCACCTTCGGCTTCGGTGCGATCCTCACGACGTTCTACGACGTGGAGAGCGGCCACACCGGCTACTACTTCGCGGTGATCGCGGCGGGCAACTTCATCGGCCCGCTGGTGCTCGGCAAGCTGTTCGACACCATCGGGCGGCGCATCATGATCGCCGGCACCTACATCCTGCCGGGCATCCTGCTGTTCATCACGGCCTGGCTCTTCGACCGGGGCTCGCTGACCGCCAACACCCTCACCGCCTGCTGGTGCGTGGTGCTGTTCTTCGCCTCGGCCGGCGCCAGCAGCGCGTACCTCACGGTCTCCGAGGTGTTCCCCATGGAGACCAGGGCCATGGCCATCGCCTTCTTCTACGCGATCGGCACCGCGGCCGGCGGGATCAGCGGCCCCCTGATCTTCGCCGACCTCACCGAGTCCGGCATCCCGGGCGACACCGCCCTCGCCTTCTCCATCGGCGCGGGCCTGATGTGCGCGGCCGGTCTCGTCGCGGCCTTCCTCGCGGTCGACGCCGAGCAGCGCTCTCTGGAGGACATCGCCAAGCCGCTGTCCCAGACGACGTAACGCGCCCGGGCGCAGCACTCAGGCCGGACCCGTCGTCGCGGACGCGGGTCCGGCCAGTCCGTGCAGCAGCAGCCGGGTGAGCGTGTCCACGATCTCGTCGTCGGAGATCCCGGGCCGGCCGGGCCCCGCCGTCGTCACCGCGAACGCGAGCTGCGAGACCATCGCCCCCATGGCCGCCGCGACCACCCCGGAGTCGCCCGGCAGCTGATGACCCCGGTCGCGCAACCAGGCAAGGTGCTCGCGGAAGATGCCGGTGTCCCCGGCCAGGCTCGCCCAGGCGCGGCCCTCGCTCGGCGGCCCCGCGAAGGTGGTCTGCATCATCGCCACGATCACCGGAAGATGGTCGCGGACGACCCCCCAGGTGGCCGCCAGGTGCGCGCGCAGCTGCGCCGGGTCGGTCAGGTCGTGGTCGGCCGGATGCTCCTGAGCGCCCATTTCCGCGGCCAGTTGCGCGTGGAGATCGCCCACCAAAGCCTTGAGCAGGGCTTCCTTGTCCGCGAAGTGCGCGTAGAAGGAGCCGGTGGCGCGCCCGGCCTCACGGGTGATGTCGGTGATCTTCGTATCGAGGTAGCCGCGCTCGGCGAACAGCCTGCGCGCCGCGTCCTTCAGCGCCGCCTCGGTCTCGGCGGCCTTCTCCTTGCGAACGCCCATCGGGCGGGGCTCCTTGTCGGCTTGACGCATGGTCTGGTGCTCCATCATAGTGAACGCGGGTTCGATGAACCTAGGTTCAGTGAATATGGATTCAGGGGGCTGATGTGAACGTCATCGTGGTCGGCGGGGGAGTGGCCGGAGTGGCGAGCGCCATCGCGTTGCGGCGGCTCGGCGTGGAGGTCGCGGTCTACGAGGCGTACGCCGAACCGGCTGGCCGGGCCGGCTCGTTCCTGAGCATCGCGTCCAACGGGCTGCGGGTTCTGCGGGCCCTCGGCGTCCTGGACCAGGTACGCGGCGCGGGCATCGATGTGCCGCGCCAGCGCATGTGGTCCGGCTCCGGGAAGCTCCTCGGGGACATACCGCGAGGACGGCTCGGCGGCGACGACCTGCACAGCGTGACCCTGATGCGCGGCGCGCTGGTCGAGACGCTGCGCACCGAGGCGGTGGCCGCCGGCGCCCATGTCGTCACCGGTGAACGGCTGGTGGACGCGGTCGCCACGGACACGGGTGTACGCGCGGTCTTCGCGAGCGGCCGCACGGCGGAGGCCTCCCTGCTCATCGGTGCGGACGGCATCCACTCGGTGACCCGGACACTGCTCGACCCCCACGCACCCGTCCCCGACTACGCCGGCCTGTACAGCATCTCCGGCGTCTCCGAGGGCGTGGCCGCCCAACCCGGCGTCTTCCACATGACGTTCGCCCGCAACGGCGCCTTCCTCCACCTCGCCGCCCCCGACGGCAGGGTCTGGTGGTCGGCCCAGGTCGCGAGCCCCGGGCAGCCGGACCTCGACCGCACGGACGACGCGTGGCTCGCCCACCTCGCCGGCCTGTACCGGCACGAACGCGTGCCGTCCGCGGTCCTCGCCGCCACCGTCGAACTGCACCGGCCCACGCTGGCGCACACCCTGGACGCGGTGACGGTCCGGCACAACGACCGCATCGTGCTGCTCGGCGACGCCGACCACCCCGTGGGCGCCGGGCAGGGCGCTTCGATGGCTCTGGAGGACGCCCTCGTGCTCGCCCGGTCACTGGGCACGCAGACCTCCGTTCCGGCTGCGCTCTCGGCGTACGGCGCCGCCCGCTCGGACCGGCTCGCCAGGATGGCCAAGGCGGCGGCGGGCAACCGCGACTCCAAGACGGCGGGCCCGCTCGGCCGGTGGGCGCGTGACCTGATGATGCCGCTGGGCATCCGGTTCTTCTACGAGAAGGCCACGGCCTGGCTCTACACGTACGACTGCGGCGGACTCCCGGGTGCCGTCCTGCGGGACTGACGTACGGGTCGGTGCCCCCCATCCCGGCCCTTCGCACCGGCGCCCCGGAAACCAGGTGCGGGCCGTCCTCCCGGTGGTGTGGGATCGGGGGCATGACGATCGCACTCGACACGCCGGACATCGACCGACTGGCCGCTGCGGGGGACGCGCTGCGGGACTGGCAGGAGGAAGGCGCCCCGATGCAGCTGCACCCGGGGGATCTGGGCTGGTACTGGCGGACCGGCCCGCGGGCCACCGCCGAGGCCGTCAGGACCTGGAGCCGGGGCGGGCGGATCCTCGCCGTCGGGCTGCTCGACGGCCCCGGCCTGGTGCGGCTCACCACCGCGCCGGACGCCCGCCGGGACGAGGAGCTGGCGCGGCGACTGGTCGCCGACATCACCGCCCCCGCGCGCGGCGTGCTGCCGGAGGGCAGGGCGGCCGTGGAGGCGCCGGAGGACGCCCTGGTACGGGAGTTGCTGGGCGAGGCGGGCTGGTCCATCGACGAGGCGTGGTCGCCGCTGCGCCGCGACCTGAGCGTGCCGGTGGCCGAGCCGGGGCTGCGGATCGAGGTCGCCGGTCCCGACCGGGCACACCTGGTGGCGGGCGTCATCCGCGGGGCCTTCGAAGGCTCACGGTTCACGGACGAGCGATGGCACGCCATGGCCGCCGGTCCGCTGTTCGGCGATGCCCGCTGCCTGCTCGCGTACGACGACCGAGGCCACGCGGTCGCGACCGTGACGGTGTGGTCGGCCGGGCCGGGCCGGCCGGGGCTCCTCGAACCGATGGGTGTGCACCGGGACCACCGCGGCCGGGGCCACGGGCGGGCGATCACCCTCGCCGCCGCGGGCACGCTCCAGGAGCTGGGCTCGTCCAGCGCCCTCGTCTGCACCCCGAGCTCCAACACCGGCGCCGTGATCACGTACGTGGCGGGCGGCTTCGAGCGGCGCCCCGAGATCCACGACCGTTTCCGGAGCGCCTGAACGGCGGGCTCGCGAGCCGGGCGGGACCTCACGGACACCACCCGGCACCGTCGCTGATCATGGACGGGGCGGAACGGGGCACATGGCGGTCGATGCCGTTCACGACCTGACGAGGAGACGCCGTGCCGATACGCAGAACCAGAAGCGTCACGCCCCGCACCCGCACCACGGACTCGCTGCGCAGCCCGCTGCTCACCCTCGCCCTCACCGGCGCACTGATCGGTGGGGCGGTCCTGCTCTTCCTGCGCTTCGCCCACTGGGCCGGCGCCCATCCGGTCACCGCCGTACTGCTGGCGCTGCTCGCCCTGCCCGTGCTGTACACCCTGTTCCGGGCGATGCCCCGCGCCCGTGAGCTGCGCCGGGCGGCCCGCGCGGGCATGGCCCCGCCCCCGGCGGAAGAGACCAGCACCGAACCGGCCCCCGCCCCGCGGCTTCTGCACGCCCCCACCGACGCACAGGACGGGCTCACCGCCGTACTCCCGCCGCCGGTCCCCGACTTCGCCGCCCTCGACCCCGACGGCTTCGAGGCAGCCGTCGCCGCGCTGTGCGAACGCGACGGCTGCCAGGAGGTCGAGGTCGTCGGCGGCGCCGGCGACCTGGGCGCCGACGTCCTCGCGACCGCGCCGGACGGCCGGCGCGTCGTCGTACAGTGCAAGCAGTACGGACCGGACCACAAGGTGGGCTCCCAGGACCTCCAGCGCTTCGGCGGCACCTGCTGGACGGTCCACGGTGCGCAGCTCGCCGCCGTGGTGACGACCAGCGAGTTCACCGCGCCGGCCCTGGAGTACGCGGAGACGTGCGGCATCCGATGCGTGGACGGCGCCTCACTCACCGCGTGGGCCGAGGGCGCGGGACCCGCCCCGTGGGGCCCGGCGATGCTGGATACGGCCTGAAGGAGCCCACCGGAACCCGGGCGGCCGCCGGCTTCCGGGTCGCCGCGGCGCGCCGAACCCCTCGCTCCGGGCCGCGACGCTGCTCGCGCCCGCGGGCTGGGCGGCCAGGGCCCGTAAGGAATGCGCCATCTCAGGAAGCCCGGGCCCGCCGCCGGTCCAGGTGCCGGATCACCGGCGTCGCCGTCGCGCCGTGCAGCAGCACCGAGACCAGGACCGTGAACGCCGCGACCGCCCACAGCTCGTCGGCGTACCCCGTGAAAGGGCCCACGCCGAGTGCGTACGCCAGGTAGAACAGCGAGCCGATGCCCCGGATGCCGAACAGGGCCGTGACCGCCCGCTCGCGCGATCCGGCCGGGAAGCCCAGCTGGGCGGCGGCGCCGGCTGCCGGGCGGATCACCAGGATCAGGGCCAGACCGAGGAGCGCCCCCTGCCACGGCAGGTCCTCCAGACCGGTGGCGACCAGATAGCCGCCCAGCAGGAACAGCAGCACGGCCGTCAGCAGCCGCTCGATCTGTTCGCTGAAGCCGTGCAGTACCTGGTGGTAGCCGTGGTTGCGTTCGGCGCCCCGGATCGTGCACGCGGCGACGAACACCGCGAGGAATCCGTACCCGTGGAGCAGTTCCGTCAGCCCGTACACGGTGAACGTGGCGCCGAGCGCGGTGAAGCCCTCCATCTGCTGCGAGAGGCGCACGTGCCGGGAGCGGAAGAACAGCCGGCCGAGCAACCGGCCCACGGCCACCCCCGCGATCAGTCCGACCCCTGCCCGCAGCAGCACGTCGGCCAGCAGCCAGTGGCCGATCCACTCCGCCGACCAGCCCTCGCCCGCCGTCGCCGCCAGTGCCACCGCGGCCAGCACGAACGGCATGGCGAGACCGTCGTTGAGACCGGCCTCCGAGGTCAGCGTGAACCGCACCTCCTCCTCGTCCTCCTCGTCCTCACCACTCGTCGGCTCCCCGACCCGCACCTCCGCCGCCAGCACCGGATCGGTCGGCGCCAGCGCGGCGGCCAGCAGCAGGGCCACCGCCGGCGGCCAGCCCACGAGCCACACCCCGAGCAGCGCCACGCCCCCGATGGTCAGCGGCAGGGCCAGCCCCAGGAAGCGCCAGGCCCCCGCCCAGGTACGCCATCCGAAGGGCCGGTCGATCGCCAGCCCGGCACCCATCAGCGACACGATCACGCAGATCTCCGTCACATGCTCGACCCACACCCTGTCCCTTACGGGGTCCACGACGGGCACGCCCAGCGGAAGCAGGGCGATCGCCGCACCCGCCACCAGGAACACCATGGGCATGGAGAAGGGCCGCCGACGGACCAGTGGAGGAAGGACGGCGGCCATCAGGATGCCGATTCCCGCTGCCGTGTATATGCCGTGCACCAACGTCATCCGGTACCGCGTCCTCCATCGCCTCGGCCCGCGCACAGCCGAACGGGCAGGACAGCCACGCTGACTGCGACTGCGGCGGGAGGAATCCCGGGTACCCCGGGGGCGGATGCCCAAGCCCCCGGCGCGGCGGATGCATGGGCCGGGGGGCCGGGGCAAGGTGGGGAACATGACTACCACGCTCGGCGCCTACGTCCTCGGTACACCCGACCCGCCCGCCCTGGCCGATTTCTACCGTGCCCTGCTGGGCTGGGAGGAGGCCGAACGGGACCCCGAATGGGTCAGGCTGCGTGCTCCGGAACGGGAGCGCCCCAGCCTCAGCTTCCAGCTCGAAACGGACCACACGCCACCGGTCTGGCCCCAGCGCCCGGGGAGCCAGCAGATGCAGGCGCACCTGGACCTGGAGGTGGACGACCTGGAAGCGGAGACCCAGCGGGCCTGCGCGCTCGGCGCGACGCTGGAGGAGCTCCAGCCCCAGAAGGACGTACGGGTCCTGCGCGACCCGCACGGCCATCCGTTCTGCCTGTTCCTGCCGGGCGCCTGACGCCCGGAACGGACCGGCTCACGCCAAGGGCCGGCCGCCCTGCCCCGGATCTCGGAGGGCAGTCGCGGCCGGCCCTTCGGCATCGGCGGCCCGGGTTTCCCGGTTCCGTCACCTCACACGGGGACGGCGTCCGAGGGGTCGGTACGGCCGGGCTGCGCGGCGGGGCCGCCGCGGTGGAGCAGGGCGTCGGCGGTGCTCAGTGCCTCTCGCACGTCGCTGACCCCCGTCATGACACACAGGGTGTACGCTGTGTCCTCGCGTTGCCGGACGGTGCCCGGGGTGGAACGGCGCTCGTCCTCGATCACGGCATCGGCGTAACGGGACAGCGCGGCACGCAGATCTGCGGGCGTGGGAAGCAGCACAGCCAACTCCTTCTCAACTGAACTGACCCTCCCGAGCCGGTTGGGCGGCTGGGGCAGGGGCGTCGCTCACGACGATCTTCGGATTCCCCGCCACACGCAGACCATTCCAACCGCTTTCGGCCGAACCCGCATTTCCGCGCCACCCATATCGGCGCCACTACGGGGCACACGTCCTGCATGGCCGGGGAGGCCGCCCTGCGGATGAAGTCACCCAGCCCCGCACGGCAGGCCTCCCGGTCATCCGTCCGTTCCCGCCGGCACCGCCTCCACCGGGCCCTGCGGCTCCGGCGCGCGAGCGTCCCAGGGGTAGCCGAAGCGGGCCAGGCAGTGCCACACCTTCTTGACCGCCTGGGCATCGAACCGGCCCCCGCACGCGGCGTCCCCCACGATGCGGGGATCGAGCACACCGTCCACGGCGATCGCCGCGCCCAGCCCCACGTACTCCTGCCCGCGGTACCCGGGGTGCCGGCGCAGTTCGTCGACCGTGAGCCGGAAGCCGGCGTGCCACTCCAGGGGGCAGCCGAGGCGACGGGCCGCGGCCTCGACGGCCGTATCCCGGTAACAGGGGTCCAGAACCAGCGCCTCCACATGGCGGTCCGGGCGGACCGGCCCGTGGACCTGCGCCTCGATGTAGTCGTCGAGCACGTCCTGCCGGTCCGCCAGAGCGAGCTCGATCAGGCCCATGCGGGACGCGAGCCCGAAATCCGTGGGCTCGCAACAGCTGTCGGGGTAGCAGAACGTCGTACGCTCGAGCGCCTCGGAGCCCAGCCGGAGATGCGCCGAACCGCCGCTCGCGGGCGTCGCCCTGGGGGCCCTCACATCCTTCCTGGTGACCAGCGCCAACGAGCGGACGAGATGGCGAAGGCAGCAGTCCGTCCGGTGGGACGAGCACCGCCTGACGGCGTACGCCGACTACGCCCACGCGGTCAAGGAGTTGGCCGCGCGCTACCAGATGCTCGCGGCCGGCCGCGGACTCACCACCGGCCCCGTGCCCATGGAGGCGACGCCGGAAGTTCTCGCCGAGGTCGGCCAGTTGGAGGCGCGCCGCTCAGCGCTGTCGGAGACCCTAGGCCTGCTCGGCGACACGGAGGCCAACACCGCGTCCAAGACCGTCGACCAGTGCCTGTGGCGGCTGGAAGGGCTGGCCCGGGGCGTCGACCCGTCGGCCGAACAGGACTGGGGCGAGGCCTATCTGCAGTTCCGCCGGGCACGGGACCGCTACGTCGAGCATGCGCGGGCCAGCCTCGGTGTGCCGGGGGCCGTCTCCCGCACCGTGTCCAGGCGCCCCGCCTCGGGGCCGCCGGGGGCGCCGTGACGCCGTGCGGGCCGGCCGGTGCACGCGGGCGGCTACGGCGCGGTCACCGCCGGACCCGCGCACCTCTCCGGGGCCTTCGCCTCCGCGGCGGACTCCAGGCATTCCTCGAAGAAGGCGAGCGCGCGGGCATGGTACGAGCGGGCGGCGCGGCCGAGGCTGATGTTGTGACCGGCACCCGGCTGCCGCTCCACCCGGACGAGGGGTGCCCGCTCCAGCCGGGCGGTCAGGTCGGCGATGTGCGCTCGCCCATGCAGCCACCACGCCTCGTGCTCGGCGAACGTCAGCCGCAGGGGTACGTCGACGCGCGGCGCCAGTTCGTCGAACATCCCGGGCCACAGCCTCACTTCGGCCCCCTCGCGTGAGGGCATCGGGGTGACCAGCGCCTGCGCCGCGCGGAACGTGCCCGGGGGGTACAGCCCCAGCGGCCCCCAGGTGCGCTCCCAGTGCACGTGGTGGCGGATGCGCGGAAGGTCCGCGGGCTCGACGGCGTAACGGTGCCCGAGCCCCGAGACGTCCAGGGCGAGCAGCAGACCGGGGGAGCGCGCGGCAGTCGTGAGAGCGAGCTTGCCGCCGTAGGAGTGGGCCAGCATCAGGAAGCCCCGGCCGGCCTCGTACCGTTCGGCGAAGGCGTCGAGCGCCGCCGGCAGGACGGCGGCCTGCTCGCCGAGTGTCATACCGGCGGGCACCTGCGCGGCTGACCTGCCGTAGCCGGGCCGGTCCAGCGCCAGCACGGTGAAGCCGAGCCGGGCACCCAGCGTCAGCAGGGACAGGTCGGGGTGCGCCTGCCCGTCGAAGTAGCCGGCCCGCATCCCACCGCCGTGCACGGCGACGACGGTCGCCCGCGGACTGCCCTCCGGCGGCTCCGCCACCAGACCGGACAGCGTGAGGCCCGCGGCCTGCAGCAGGAGCGGGCGTACGCCTGCCGAGTGCGTCGGCAACGTCTTCTTCCGGTCCGTCCTGGACACGCTCACGTGGTCGTCCTTGTCGGTCGGTGGGGACTGAGCCGGGACACAGCGCTCGTACGCATGGTGCGACGGTAGGAAGAAGCCACGGAGGACCGCTCGACACCGGATCGAGAAGGCGTCCACGCCGGCGCGACCCGCCGTGCGCTACCTTCCCGGGGACATGGACGACGAGGCCGACGCACCCTTCATCGACCCGGAGACGGACTACCCGTGCTGCTGGTTCTGCCCCGCACTGCGGCTTCCGCGCACCGGCTTCCTCGTCGCGGACCGGCCCAGCCGGGACTGGCCGTTCGACGCGGCGGACGGGTTCCGGTACACGGCCGGCAGCCGGACCCCGGTCTGCGTCCACCCCGGCCGCGTCGGGCTGGACGCGAAGCTCACCGCCCCGGCCTACGTGGACCCGCCGCTACCGGACCCCGAACCGGGTGACCCCGGCGCGCCGGGACGGCGGCGTCGGTGGTGGCGGCTGCTGCGGCCCGGCCGGCCGGGCGTGCCGGCACCTCGGTAGCCTTGGGCACCATGATGCGCGCCTGGCTGCTGCCGATCCTCTTCCTCGCCTCCGGTACGGCCGTCGCGGCCGGACTGATGGTGAGGGGGAGCACCCGCGAAGGCGTCGTCCTCCTGGTGGCCTTCGCCCTGCTCGCGGTCCTGAACTCGCCCCTGGTCTTCCCGAGGTCGATCAGCGCGGCGGAGGCCCGGCGCCGCAGCGCGGCCGACGGCCGGCCGATCGTGTTCTGGCGGCCGGGCTGCGCCTACTGTCTGCGGCTGCGGTTCAGGCTGCGCCGGCGCGCCCGCCGGCTGCACTGGGTCGACATCTGGCGCGACCCGGAAGCGGCCGCCGAGGTGAGGGCGGCCAACGACGGCAACGAGACCGTTCCGACGGTCGTCGTGGCGGGCAAGCCCCACACCAACCCGGACCCGGCATGGGTACGGCAACAGCTGGCGCCTGCCGGACGGCCGGGCTGAGGGCCGCCGGCCCCCTGCCCCTACGCCCCCAGCGCGTCCCGCCCGTCCTCGACCTCCACCCCCAGCCGTTCCGCCACCGTCCCCAGGGCCGCCCCCAGCGGAAGCCCGATGCGGGCGACGGCCTGTCCGTCGCCCCGGGTCGGCTCGCGGTTCACGATCAGCACCGGTTTCCCGGCCTGGGCCGCCTGCCGGACGAACCGCAGCCCGGACATCACCGTCAGCGAGGACCCCAGCACCAGGAGCGAGGCCGCCGCGCGAACCAGCTCACGGCAGTGCTCGACCCGCGCCGGGGGCACCGTCTCGCCGAAGAACACCACGTCCGGCTTGAGGATGCCGCCGCAGACCTCGCACGGCACCACCCGGAAGTCCCCGACCTGCTCGTCACTGAGATCGGCGTCGCCGTCCGGATTGACCCCGGCCGCCACCGGCTGGAACCCGGGGTTAGCCTCCTCCAGCCGCCGCGCGACCTCCCGGCGCGCGACGAACGTGCCGCAGGTCAGGCAGACGACCCGGTCCAGGCCCCCGTGGAGCTCCACGACGCCCTCGCTGCCGGCGGCCTGGTGCAGACCGTCGACGTTCTGGGTGATCACCCCGGACAGCGCACCGCTGCGCCCGAACGCGGCCACCGCCCGGTGACCGGCGTTCGGGAGGGCACGCCGGAACGTCTTCCAGCCGAGATGGCTGCGCGCCCAGTACCGGCGCCGGGCCCCGGCGCCGGAGGTGAAGTCCTGGTAGGTCATCGGGGTGTGCCGGCTGAGGCTTCCGCCTTCGCCCCGGTAATCGGGGATGCCGGACTCCGTCGAGATGCCGGCGCCGCTCAGCACCAGCACACCGCCGGTGCCGAGCGCTTCGACGACGGGTTCCAGATCAGTGGTGGCCGGGGGCAGTCCGTCGGTGGGAGTCCAGCTCAGAGTGGGGCGCATGCGCATGCGTCCAGAGTACGGAACGCGTCTCCCGCCGCTCCGCCGTCACGGCAGCAGCTCCACGTACCCGTCGGTGCCGTGCACGCGGATGCGCTGCCCGTCCCGGATCAGCCGGGTCGCCCGCTCCACGCCCACGACCGCCGGCAGGCCGTACTCCCGGGCGATCACCGCGCCGTGCGTCATCTGGCCGCCCACCTCCGTCACGAGGCCGGCGATCCCGACGAACAGCGGCGACCAGCTGGGGTCCGTGAAGGTCGTGACCAGGATGTCGCCCGCCTCCAGATCGGCCTCGGACACATCGAGAATGACACGCGCCCTTCCCTCGACAATCCCGGCGGAAACCGGCAGGCCGCTCAGCGCACCCTCCGGCACGTCGTCGCGCCGGTACGCCCCGTTCACCGCCTCACCGTCGGAGGTGAGCACCCGGGGCGGGGTGAGCGCACCGAACACCCGGAACTCACCCTTGCGCCGCCGGATCAGTCCCGCGTCCGCTTCCTTCGTGCGTACGGCGTCCCGGAACTCGTCGAAGGTGAGGTGGAAGGCGTCCTCCCGGTCGGCGAGCACCCCGGCGTCCACCAGGCGGTCGGCCTCCCGCACCAGGGCCTGCTTGTAGACGAAGTAGCGGCGGATGATGCCGTACTTCGGGTACTCCCGGTAGCCGATGAACGTCCGTACCCGGTCGATCATCCGCTTGGTCTCGTCGGCCTTCCGCTCCCCGTCCGGCAGGGCCCGCAGACGGGTGAGCACGTCCCGCTCCTTGGCGAGAGCCTTCTGCCGGCCTTCCTCGAAGCGCCGGGCGGCGGCGCCCGGTCCGAAGAGCCGCACGTTGTCGAGGATCACCGGAACGAGCGTGGTGGGCCGTTCGCTCCAGCGCGGCCGCGTGATGTCGATCTCGCCGACGCAGCGCATGCCGTACCGGTCGAGGTACGCCTCGATGGCGTCGCGCGCCTGCGCCCCGCCCGCCACCTTCGCCAGGCCGTCCAGGAATCCCTCGTCGTCCCCGACGCCCCGCAGATACGCCACCGCTTCCGGATGCGGACGGACGACGTCCGCGACGTCGAGCAGCGCGAGGCCCATCTCCGACGTCACGTTGTCGGGGGCGGACAGCGTGAGCGTGTCGGCCGCGTTCTTCTCGCCGAGCCACTCAAGGAGTCTGTCGTTGAGCCACCACGTCGACTCCATTCCCGCCATGATCGCCTGCATGCTCAGGGGGTCGCCGAGTACACGCTTGTGCTCGTCGAACGCCCCCAGGAGGAAGTCGAACAGCGCCGGTCCCGAGTGCGTCCGGATGTCGCGCTCCAGGGCGGCGACGGACGCCTCGCTGCGTGCGATCAGCTCGCGGACGACGGCCGGGTCCGTCTCGATCGGGGCCGGCGCCCCACCGGCCGGCGGCGCGACGGGCGCCGGGTCCGGCAGCGCGGGCACGAAGCCGGGGTGGTCGAGGACGGTCTCCAGGGCGTCCCTGACCAGCGGATCGCCCTTGCCCATCATGTCCAGGAGGCCGGCCCGGGCCGAGGGCGGACCCAGGCGCCGGGTGACGTCGACGAACAGCCTCCCGCCGGCCTCCAGCATCGGAGCCATGGCCGTCAGCCGCCACATGGAGAGCCCCAGGGGCTTCATCGCGTCGGTCATCATCTGCTGGTGCCCGACGGAGACGTAGACGTGGTTCTCGTCGTCCGCCACCTCCGGTACCGGGAAGAGCGTCGTGATCGGCCGGCTCTGGACGATCCGGAACCCGTCGTCGACGAGGCACCACTCGATGTCCTGCGGGCGCCCGAAGTGCTCCTCGATCCGCCGCCCGAGCCGGACGAGCCGCAGGACCTGCCCGTCCGTCAGCGCGGGCTGCTCCTGCCGCCGCGCCTCGACCGCCACCTCCCGCGTGCCGCCGCCCTCCAGGGCCTCGATCGCCCGCTCCTTGGCGGCAATCGTCCTGCCGATGATCTCCCCGTCGCGCACTGTGAACACGTCCGGGTTCACCAGCCCGGAGACCAACGCCTCGCCGAGCCCGAAACCGGCGTCCACCGTGGCGTTCTTCCGGTCGCCCGTCACGGGGTCGGCCGTGAAGAGGATGCCCGACGCCTGCGGGAACACCATCCGCTGCACGACCACGGCCATCCGCACCGTACGGTCGTCGATGCCGCCGCGCCGCCGGTACGTCACGGCCCGCTCGGTGAACAGCGAGGCCCAGCACCGGCTGATGTGCCGGAGAACCGCCTCCGTACCCACGACGTTCAGATACGTGTCCTGCTGGCCGGCGAAGGAGGCCGTCGGCAGGTCCTCCGCCGTCGCGCTGGACCGTACGGCATACGCGGCCTCCTCACCGTGCCGGGCCAGCGCCCCGGTGACCGCCGCCACCAGCTCGTCCGGCAGGGCGAGCCCCTCGATCGTCCGGCGGATCCCGGCGCTGAGGGTGCGTACCGCCTCCCGGTCGTCCGGAACCACCCGTGCCAGCCGTTCGAGCTGCTCCTCCACCTCCGGCGTCCCGGCCACGACGCGCCGGAAGGCATCCGTCGTGACGCAGAAGCCGCCGGGCACCCGGACGCCCTCGATACGCGACAGCGTGCCCAGGTGCGCGCCCTTGCCGCCGACGAGCGCGATCCGCGCCCCGTCGGCCTCGTCCAGATCCCACACGTACCGCTCGCGCACGCAGCGTCCTCATTTCCGCAGGTCGGGGTGGTCAGGCCGACGATTGTGCGCCACCCCCCAACCCTTGCCGCAAGCCCCCCGGTGCGCTATATGTTGAGAAGGGCAGGGAGATGAGGTTCTCCCTGCTTTTGCTTTGTGCGCCGGGCAGGGCGGGCCGTGAGCGAACGGCACGCGCACCCCGGCCATCTCCGCGGGTCACGAAGCCGCCCCGCCCCTCCGCAGAAGTACCGGCCGCAGCCGGCTGTAGCCGCGTACCGTCACCGGACGCAGCGGCCTCAGCGAGTACGACGCCGTCCCGGCCAGCTCGCCGGCGAGCGCGGTGTCGACCAGTACGGACGCGGGGCGGGCCACCGCCGTGAGCCGGGCCGCGATGTTGACCGCCGCCCCGTAGACGTCACCGAAGCGGCCGATGACGGGGCCGTGGGCCAGCCCGGTCCGCACCTGAGGCAGCTTCGGGTCCGACTGGGCGCGGGCCGTCAGCTCCAGGCCGATGTCGGCGGCACCGGCCGCGGACTCGCAGACGAAGAGCACCTCGTCGCCGATGGTCTTCACCACCTGCCCCCGGCCCTCCGCCACCACATCGCCGGTCACGGTCTCGAACCGGTCGAGCACGCCCACCAGTTCGGGCCCGTCCAGGCCACGGGTCATCCGGGTGTAGCCCACCATGTCGGTGAACCCGACGGCCCGGTCCCGGACATGAGCGCCCGGCCCCGCTGCCTCCTCCCGGGCCTCGCTCAGCAAGTGCCCGGCGTAAGCCACGAGATGACGGCGCCACACATAGCGCTGCAAGCGTTCGATCTCCGGCAGCAGTGCCGCCATGTGGCCCAGCAGGGCGTCCCGGTCGGGCGAGGGGCCCCGGTCGTGACCCAGCCAGTCCCGCAGGGTGTCCACCTGCCAGTCCGCGAGCCGGGAGAGGTGGTGGCCGAGGGCGCGGGCCATCAGCGTCTCGCTGTGCTCGGTGATGAGCCCGGCCGCGATGAGGCGTTCCCCCGCGCGCAGGGCCTCCACGTCCGCGTCGGTGAACACCCTGGCGTCGTCGTCCACCGCCGGGAACCCGAGGGCCCGCCACACCCGTACGGCACGCTCGAACTCCACCCCGGCCCGCGCGGCCACATCGCGCCGCGTCCACACCCGGCCCCCGCCCAGCAGCACCTCCTCGACGGACACCGCCCCCGTGTCGTCCGGCTCCCCGCTCACGTGGTGTGCACGATCAGCACATCGAGACCGGCCTTCCTGGCGACGTCCGCGGGGACGGAGCCGAGGAGCCGTCCCGCCAGCGAGCGCAGCCCGCGGTTGCCGACCACCAGGAGGTCGGCCGAGCACTTCCGGGCCGTCCGCACGAGCGAGGGGACCGGCTCACCCTCCACCGCGACCGTACGCACCCCGGTGGCGCCCTGAAGGCGGGCCCGGTCCTTGGCGGTCCGCAGGGTCTCCTCGGCCGGCGCCGAGCCCACGACCTGGTACGCCTCCGCTCCTAACTGGTCCTTGGCGGCCGCGAGTTCCGGGCCGCGCATGGGGGCATACGCGCACGTGATGACAAGCTCGGCACCACACACCGCGGCGAGCCGTGCGGCGGCCTCGACCGCCGCGAACGACGATTCCGATCCGTCCGTGCCGACCAGCAGGGTTCGATAGGCGGTCAAGGCAAACTCCTTACTGAGAAGTAAACTTACTTCAGAGTAAGGTAAGCGGCCCGGCGACCCCGGGCAAGAGTGCGGCGGACGTGCTCAGCCGTGGAGGGAACGGCCTGCCGGGCTGTCTCCCGTGAAGCGCGCGCCCGCGGCGATCTCGTCACCGACCAGCGACCACACGGTTTCGTCGTCCGAAAAGGGGAGCGGGTCCACGACGCTCGTCGTCTCCCGGATGCGTCCCACCTCGCCGTCCAGCCGCTCGAAGTCGGCGTCCTCCTCGGCCTCGTCACCGCTGAAGGCGAACTCCGCCAGCAGCCGCTGGAACCGCAGGGTGACGTGGATCAGGGAGGAGACGTCCGTGTGCAGCTCCCGCGCGCCCTCCTCGTCCGGGTCGAAGGCGTACACCTTCCCGGAGCCGGAGCCGGAGCCGGAGCCGGAGCCGGAGCCGGAGCCGGAGCCGGGGTCGAGGGCGAGATGGGCGTTGAGCAGCCACCCGAACACGGGCCACTCGGCGGTGTCCTCGTCGGCGTCGACGACCTCGCGTACGAGGGGGAGGAGGCCGGATTGCGTGTCGGGCTCCCGGAGCCAGAGCGTCCCGGTCGGCACGCCGACGGTCTGCAGCAGACGGGCGCCCTCGGTGTCCGCCGCTGGGGGCGGAAACGCGGCGGCGGGCAGGGACGCGAGCCGCTCCTCGCCGAAGACATCGGCGAGTCGGGCACGGGTGACATCGAAGAGCACGGGACGACTCCGGACGCGGTGGGCATGCAGAACGGCACCGGCATGGCGTACGGCCGAAGGCGACTTCGCCCCCGGACTGCCCGGCCCACGGTGGGATAGGGTCCCCGGCCATGGCTGAAGCGAACTTCCTTCCCTGGCCGCCTGCCCCGATACGCACCGAGCGACTCGTGCTGCGCGAGCCGGAGAGCCGGGACCGAGCGGCTTTCGTCGCACTGCTCTCCTCACCGGAGGTCCACACCTACCTGGGCGGCGCCCGCCCGCGCGACGAGTGCGAGCGCACCCTGGCGGAGACACCGGGAAAGGGCGCCGGCCGCTTCGTGATCGAGCGCGGCGGAGCGATGATCGGCACCGTCGAGCTCAAGCACCGCGACCTGGACGACCCGGACGCGGTGCGCCCGGACGCGGGGAAGGCCGAGCTGGGCTACCTGCTGCTGCCCGAGGCGTGGGGCCACGGGTACGCCGCCGAGGCGTGCGCGGCGGTGCTCGACTGGTTCACCGAGACATGCCCCGGCCAGCCCGTCACCCTCTTCACCCAGACCGCCAACACCCGCTCGATGCGCCTCGCGGAGAAGCTCGGCTTCACCGAGATCCACCGCTTCGAGGCGTGGGGCGCCGCTCAGTGGATGGGCGTACGGCCTCCGGCCCCGTAGCCCGGCCCGCGACCATCCGGCGTCAGGCGTCGAGTACGGCGGCCACGGCCTCGATCTCGACGAGCTGGTCCGCGTAGCCCAGCACGGTGACACCCATCAGCGTGCTGGGGACGTCGTGCTCGCCGAACGAGTCCCGTACGATCTTCCAGGCCGTCACCAGATCCTGCCGGCGGCTCGATGCCACGAGGACCCTTGTACTGATGACGTCCTGGAGCGAGGCGCCGGCGGCACGCAGGGCGACCTCCATGTTCTCGACGGCCTTGAGCGCCTGGCCCGCGTAGTCCCCGGCGGCCGCCGTCGAGCCGTCGGCGTTCAGGGGGCACGCCCCGGCGAGGAAGATGAGCCGGGACTCGGCGGGCGCCGTGGCCGCGTACGCGTACTCGGCGACATCGGACAGGGCGGCCGAGCGGATGAGGGTGACGGCGCGGGGCATGGCGGGTGGGTCCAATCGCATGGGGAGCTGAGCCCGGACATCCTGCCAAGAAGGCGCCACCCCCGTCCCCTCCTTTTCCGTCCGCTCAGCAGCCGGCCGTCCACCGCAGCCCACCGAGGAGATGGGCGCGGAAGGCCGGGTCGCTGTACGCCGACTCCGCATGGCCCAGCGCCGTATAGAAGGAGCGGCCCTCGCTGGACTCCTGGCACCAGACCAGCGGGTGGTCCGCCCCCATGCCGCCGCCCTCGTAGCACGCCTCGTCGATCGTGGCCAGGACTCGCACACCGGGGAGGTGGCGCGGGTTGCTCCGGAAGTCGTACCACTCGTCCTTCCACTCCCACCGCTGCGGCAGGTGGCGCATCGCCGGGTGGTCCGGGTCCTCGATCTGCACGGTGCCGGGCTGGAAGGCGGGATGGCCGGCGAAGCGCGCGCCGGCCAACTCACCGTAGTACGGCCAGTCGTACTCGGTGCACGCGGCGGAATGGACCCCCATGAAGCCGCCGCCGCCCGCGACCCACCGTTGGAGCGCGGCCCGCCCCTGCGGCGTGAGCACGTCCCCGCTGGTGGACAGGAAGACCACCGCCCCGCGCCCCGCCAGGGACGCGTCCGTGAAGACCGACGGGTCCTCGGTCGCCTCCAGGCCGAACCCGTGCTCCTCACCCAGCTCACCCAGGGCCGCCCGCCCCGCCGGAATCGAGTCGTGGCGGTAGGCCGCGGTACGGGTGTAGACGAGGACATCCGACAGGCGGCCGGTCTGGGACATCTGCGACTCCGGGGTTCTGGTGCGCACGGTGGTGGCGGTCACGGGCAGTCTGCCCCGGCCGGGCGCAGGGCATCCGTCCGCCGCCGTCGCGCTCCTGTTCGGCGCGGTCCACCCACGGGGCGAGGTGATGTGCGTATCGGTCACGCAACCGTTGACGGTCCACGAGCCTTTCGGGACGGCCCGCTCCCTACACTCGCGGCATGAACAACCTCAGGTGTACCCACTGCGGAACCGTCGGTCTGGAGGACGGCTTCATCGAAGACGCCGGCGAACACTCGCGCGGGTACGCGCGCTGGATCGAGGGTGCGCTGGAGCGGGGGGTCTTCGGCGGCGCCAAGCGCATGGGGCGTCCGCGCCGGCAGATCGAGGCGTTCCGCTGCCCCAAGTGCGGACACCTCGAACTGTTCGCCACGGGCCAGGTGTAGCCGCCCCGGGGCTGGGCGCACGGAGCGGCGTCACCTTCCGGCAGTTCGCCGACGGCAGCGCCACGCCGGTCATCCGCATCGCCACCCCGGACACGGCCGACGCCATCTGCGCCACCGGCGCCGGGGTCTTACGCGTAGGCGGCCAGGAAGGTGCGGATGCCGCCGTGTGCGTAGCGTTCCAGGTCGGCGTCGCTGTGCCGGCCGCTGCCGTGGAACATCGCCTGGTTCACCGGGATCCACAGCAGCAGCCCGGCGAAGTGGTGGGCGGCCAGGACGGGGTCGGAGGTCTTGAGCAGCCCCTCGTCGGTGAGACGCCGGAAGGTGTCGGCCAGAGTCGCCAGGACCCGCTCGAAGCCCTGCTCGTACCAGGCGGCGCCCAGCTCCGGAAAGGCGTCGGCGTTGGCGATGACGAGGCGCCGCAGCTGGATCACCTGGGGCCGGGTGAGGGCCGTGAGGAACTGGTGGGCGAGCCGGGTCAGGTTCTCGTCGAGGGCGTCCGCGTCGGCGGGGATGTCGGCCACCATGTCGACCATGGCGTCGATGCGGTCCGTCGTGGCCAGCACGATCTCGGCGAACAGCTTCTCCTTGTCCGCGAAGTGCTTGTAGACGGTCTGCTTGGAGACCGCGGCCAGCTTCGCGATGTCGTCCATGCTCGTCCCCGCGTATCCCTTCTTCAGGAACACGTCGGTCGCCGCCTCCAGGATCGCCTGGTGCTTGCCCGCTGACCGGCTGTCCATCATCAGCTCCCTCTCCACGTCCGCGTCTGCCTGCCACCCGCAGAGTACTGGACTGATCAGTACTCATGTGAGTACTGTACCGTCCAGTTCCAGTCCGCGGCTGACCGCTGCGGCCTGCGAGCCATGTCAACGGCACATCGATGGGGGATTTCGCATGAGCAGGACTGTGGACAAGGTCGTCTCCGCCGACGGCACGGCCATCGCGTTCGAGAAGCAGGGCTCGGGCCCGGCGGTGGTGCTCGTCGGCGGCGCCTTCATGACCCGGGCCGCTTCCGCAGAGCTCGCCGCACTGCTGGCCAGGGACTTCACGGTGATCACCTACGACCGCCGAGGCCGGGGCGACAGCGGGGACGGCCCCGCATACGAGGTGCAGCGTGAGATCGAGGACATCGACGCGCTCATCGAGGGCCCGGGCGGCGGTTTTGCGATGCTCTTCGGGATGTCCTCGGGCGCGGTGCTCGCCTTGGAGGCGACGGCCCGGGGGAGCGCCGTCCCGCGTCTCGCGCTGTACGAGCCGCCGTTCATCACCGACGACAGCCGGCCGCCGCTGCCCGCCGGCTACGTGGAGCACCTGACGGACCTCGTGGGCCGCGAGGCTTACGGGGATGCCGCCGCCTACTTCATGACGGCGGCGCTCGGCCTGCCCGGCGAGGCGGTCGCGGGCATGCGCCAGGCCTCGTTCTGGGCCGGCATGGAGGCCGTCGCCCACACCCTCCCGTACGACGGCCGGATCATGGGCGACACCATGTCCGGTCGCCCGCTTCCGGTCGAGCGCTGGGCGTCGGTGACCGTGCCCGTCCTCGTCGGCAGCGGAGACGCGGGCGCGCCCCACATGCTGACAGGCGCCCGCGAACTGGCCGCGACGGGTGACAACTTCACCCTGCGGGTCTTCCCGGGCGAGGAGCACACCATCGCACCGCATGCGCTGGCGCCGGCCCTCGCCGACTTCTTCGGCGGCGAGCACGCCCGCTGACCAGTACGGATCACAGACACCCACACCGGAAAGAGGCAACGGCATGACCGCACCCGCCAAGGGACCCGCCAGCTACTTCCCCTCCATCGAGAAGAAGTACGGCCGCCCCATCGACGAGTGGAAGGAGATGATCCGCGCGTCCGGCCTGACCAAGCACATGGAACTCGTCTCCTGGCTCAAGACCGAGCACGGCCTCGGCCACGGCCACGCCAACGCACTGGTCGCGCACACGCTGGCCGAACAGGGCAAGTGAACGCGCCCGCCCGCTACGTGGCCCACGTGGCGGGCGGGCGGCAGGCGTTCACACCGGGCCGGGCGCGCACGCCCGGGTGGTCTCCCCGGCTGACGGCCGGTCCGGGGCGTCGGCGGGGGCGGCGGCACTCAGCGCCGCTTCGACGCGGCGGTTGTTCGTCATGGACGCGGTGACGGCCGTCATCGTCAGAAGCAGCGCGGCGGCGGCGTAGAGCGGGGTGCGGATGCCGTACGCGGTGGCCAGCCAGCCGCCGAGGAAGGCTCCCATGGGGGCGGCACACATGGCGAGCATGCGGGAGGTCGAGGCGACCCGGCCCATGAGTTGGCCCGGGACGATCGCCTGCCGGAGGGACGGCCCGAGCACCATCGTCGCGCCCATGGCAGCCCCGCAGACGGCGAGCGCCGCCCCGGCCGCGTACGGGTTGGAGGAGGACGCCAGGCCCAGGATCGCCAGGCCCTCGACGGCGGCCGTGCAGGTCAGGGCCGTGCCGGTGCCGAGGCGCCGGCCCAGCCGGGAGGCGATGGCCGCGCCGAGCAGGCCGCCGGTCGCCTCCGCGGTCAGGAGCAGGCCGAAACCGTACGCGCCGATGCCGAGGCGGTCGTGGGCGAAGAGGGCGAGGACCGTCTCCACGGCGAGGAAGGCGATGTTCCCGACCGCGGGGCGGAGCGCGAGCCCGAGCAGCAACTGGTTCCGGAAGACGTGGGACGCACCGGCCCGGGCCTGCGTGAGCAGGGACTCGCGGGCCTCCGGCGCGGGCCGGGGCATGGCGGGCAGCGTACGTACGAGCAGTGCGGAGAGCGCGAACGACACCGCGTCGGCGACCAGCGGAACCGCCCGCCCGAGCGCGAGCAGCGCGCTGCCCGCGGGCGGCCCCGCGAAGCCGGACATCGCGGTCTGGGCGCCGCGCAGGCGGGAGTTGGCCCGCTCCAGGAGTGCGGGGTCGCGGGTGAGCAGGTCCGGCAGATACGCCGTGGCGGCCGTGTCGAAGAAGAGCCCGCCGAGGCCGAGCAGGAAGGCGACGATCGCGAGCAGGGGGATGCTCAGTGCGTCGAGCCCGGCCGCCACCGCTGGTAACGCGAGCAGCGCCGCGCGTACCGTGTCCGCGACCCACATCGTGCGCCGGCGGTCCCAGCGGTCCACCAGCGCACCGCCGAGTATCCCGAAGAACAGCCACGGCAGCGTCCCCGCGGCCGTGACGACGGCGAGCGCCATCGGATCCCGCGTCAGCGTCAACGCGATGAGCGGCAGCGCGGCGTGCGTCACCCCGTCACCGAGTGAGGAGACGGTCTGAGCGGTCCACAGCCGCCCGAACCCGGTCGGCAACTTCGTTGCTCTCGCTTTCACTTGACCTCCCCCTCGGAGTTCCTGACCGGTGCGGGGCGGAACAGCGCGAAGACGAGCGAGGTGTCCGGCAGTGCCGGGTCGGACAGCTCCCGGTACTCGTCCGCCAGCGCCTGCAGCCGCGCCCCCAGCTCCGCGAACTGCTCGTCGGTCAGCCGCAGATGGGCCATCCGGACATGCCGGTCACCGCCCGCCGGCGAGGCCTCCAGGTCCGCCACCGCGTGACGCATCAGCACATCCGGCCCGCCCTCACCCGGGTCCGGCAGCTCGACGGACCGTGCGGCCATCGCGTAATACCGCTCGGTGACCCCCCGCACCTTCCGCGTCCGTACCACCTTGATCAGGCCGGCCCGTTCCAGCAGCCGTACGTGATAGCTCGAACTCCCCTTCGCCAGGCCGACCCGCCCGGCGATCTGAGTGATGGTCGCGGGCTCGAAGCGGAGAACGGCCATGATCCGGTGACGCGTGAGATTGGAGACGGCGCGCAGCTGCTCGTCCGTGGTGACGTGAAACGTCTCGGGAAGCTCGTCGGTTGGCATGTACTCAATGGTCAACGTTTCTTGACCATTGAGCAAGGGTTTTACGCGGAGAGTCGAAACCGGGCCGGATCCGGGGCAGAGTGAGGGGATGGCGATCACATACGAGTGGCGGGGCGACATCGACGACGAGGCCCTCGAAAAGCTGCACGCGGAAGGGTTCGGCCACCCGGCCGGGCACACGGACTGGCGGGCACGGCTGCACCGCCACAGCCTCGGCTGGGTCTGCGCCCGGGAGAACGGCCTGCTGGCCGGCTTCGTCAACGTCGCCTGGGACGGCGGGGTCCACGCGTTCGTTCTCGATACGGTCGTGGCGCCCGGCAGCCGTTCCAAGGGGGTGGGGGCCGGGCTGGTCGCGGCGGCCGTCGAGGGGAGTCGTGCGGCGGGGTGCGAGTGGCTGCACGTCGACTTCGAAGCGCACCTGCGCCCGTTCTACTTCGACGCGTGCGGCTTCAGGGAGACCGCGGCGGGGCTCATCGCTCTGTGAGCCCCGCCGCCGCGCCGGGGCGGCACAGCCGAGGCAAGGGGCGACGGTCAGCCCTCAGCGGAAGGCGTCGGCGTTCTCCTCGGCCCACTGCCGGAACGTTCGGCCCGGCGCCCCGGTGACGTGTGCGACGGTGTCGCGTACGGCGAGCAGTTCGTCGTTGACGTCGCCGCCCGTGACATCGAGGACCGCGTCCGCCGCCTCCTCCCCGAAGACGTCGGCCATCCAGGCGCGGGCCTCCTCCCGGCTGATCCCGGCAAAGGGCACATCCCGCCCGACGGCCGCCGCGACGGCCTCCACCTGCTGCCTGGCGGACACCGGCTCCGGACCGGTCAGGGCATACGTCCGCCCCCGGTGACCGGGCTCGGTCAGTGCGACCCGGGCCACCGACGCGATGTCCGCGGGATGGATCGTGGGCAGCCCGGTGTCCGCGAACGGTGCGCGGACCGCTTCCCCTGCGCGGATCGACGAGGCCCACATCAGCGCGTTCGAGGCGAACTGGGTCGGCCGCAGAATCGTCCACGCCATGCCGCTGTCCTTGAGCAGTCGCTCGACCGCCAGGTTCTCGGCGGCGGGCCCGAGGTGCGGATGGGTCCGGACGGTGATGGACGACACCAGCACCACATGCTCCACACCCGCGCGCCGGGCCGCCGCGAGAATGTCCGCGTCCGGGCCCACGCGCGACGGCAGGAACATCGAGCGAACCCCGGCCATCGCGGGTTCCAGCGACTCCGGCACCCCGAAATCACCTTCGTACAGTGCGACTCCGGCGGGGAGTGCGGCCCGTGAGGCATTCCGGGTGAGTCCTCTCAGTGGGCCCGCGCCGTGGCCGTGCAGCTCCTTCAGCAGTGCGCTTCCGATGTTCCCGGTGGCTCCGGTCACGAGGATCATGAACGTGTTCTCCCGTCGGCAGATGACTGACCGGGCAACACGCTAGGACCTCAAGCGAACTTGAGGTCAAGGAGAGGCGGGCACCCGGGGCGCCCGCCTCCTCACCCGGCCGGCGCCGAGACCACCCGCATGCCCAGCCCCCGTACGCGGTAGATGCAGGTGTCATCGCCCCACAACGTGGCGTCCGCCACCGCGTAGGGCCCCAGCGCGTCCCGGCCGTTCTCCACGATGTCCATGTCCACCCGGATCAGCCGATGGGCCGGGGTGATCTGGCCGCGGTACGTCCACGCCGTCTCCCGGTCCGGCAGCACCGGCTCGAAGCGGGGGCGCGGCATGCCCTCGGCGGCATCGCGCTCGAGCAGGTAGAACTGCAGGAGCTGGCACATCGCCTCGACCCCCAGGGAGCCCGGCTGCACCGGGTCCTGGAAGAAGTGGGCCCGGAAGAACCAGGCGCCGGGGCGCACGTCCTTCTCCGACCGCAGCCGCCCGAGCCCCGCGCTGCCGCCCTCCGGCCAGTAGCCGGTCACGCGGTCCAGCATCAGCAGCATGGGCCCCGGCAGACGCAGCCGTCCGGCGCAGTAGCGGTCGGGCCGGGTGGTCAGGTCGACGGCCCGGTCGCAGGGCTCGGCGAGGCGGGCGCGGTGGTCCGGCGTGACGGGGACACCCTGCTGGTCGTCGAAGGCCGACCGGGGGAAGAACCCGAAAACGGTCTCCATCGCGAACACGGGCACGTCGTCCGCCGTGCAGGACACCCGGAACGACTCGATGATCATCTCCCCGCTACGGGAGAGCCGCGTCAGCTCGGCCCGGGTACGCACCGTGCGCGTCGCCGGCGTCACCTCGCCGGTGACCGTTCCCGTCCCGTCGAGGTTGCGGAACAGCAGGTCCACCTCCGTGGTCAGCGCGCTGCCCACGTACGAGGCGAGCCAGCCGCAGGGTTGCAGCGCGACCTCCATGAGGACGGCGAACGGCATGGTGCGGCCACCACTCTGCTCGAAGAACCAGGCACGCTCGGGCACGTCGTACTCCGCGACGACACGACTGCCCTCCCGCATCCCGCCCTGCGGCCCGTCCACCGAGACGATCCGGCTCATGAAGTGGTACGGCGGACCGGGCAGCCGCGCCACGCCACGTGTGCCGTCGAAGGGCTCGTACATCGGACCGAATGCCTCGCTCGGCCTGCCCCAGGCGCACGCCAGCAGCGAGGGGTAGTCGAACCGGAACCCGTCGGCCGCCGTGGCCACCGGCTTCTCCTCGCGATGGCCGGCGAGCCCGCCCAGCCGGGGGAGCGGCAGCGGGGTCCCGCCGGTCTGCACGGCGGGCGGACCCGCGTGCCGCCACTGCGTCAGCGGCCAGTCCGGGACCAGCCGCAGGGCCATGCCACGCCCCAGGAACGCCTTCATCCCGTCCACGGAGCCCAGCACATCGGCGTGGAGCGTCGGCACCGGACCGGCCGAGACACCCCGTACGAACACCTCGTAGACGACCCGTCCGTCCTCCGGGGTCGCCTGGCCCCGGCACATGGCCCGGTAGGGCTGCCCATCCACCGGCTCGAAGCGCCAGCCGTCCCGCGCGACCGTGTACCCCATGGCCGTCAGATAGAAGGCCATCGCCTGGAGACCCCCCTGGAGCATCAAGGTGCCCGGCATGCACGGGTCGTTGTGGAAGTGCCCGGCGAAGAACCAGTCGTCCGGCCCCAACGAGGTCTCGGCGCGCAGATACCCCCGGCCCCACGGCCCGCCCGCCGGATCGAACTCGCTCACCTCGTCCAGCAGCCGCATCCGCTCCCCGTCGAGCCGCGGCGAGCGGACATGGGCCGCGGTCGCCTCCCAGCCGGGGCCGAAACAGTCCGCGGGCCGCCCTCCCGCCAGGGCCCGCAGCGCCTCCGCGTCGAATCGCCTCCGTTCGCAGGGGACGGCGGGCGGGTCGAGCGGCAGGCCGTCACCGGGCGGATGCCCGGCAGGATCCCACCGGACACCCCCGCCGTCGGCCAGCTCCGCCGGGGTGAAGAAGCCGGCCTGGCCCTCGCGGACGCTGAGCCGGAGCTCGCCGTCGACGAAGCAGTCGTAGTGGAAGAAGGCGAGCCGCACGCCATCGGCCTCCGCGTGACCGTCGATGTGGATCTCGAAGCGCAGGGTGTCCCCGGCGCCCGGCGGGACACCGTGGAAGGTGACCTCGCATCCGAGCAGCCGGTAGGCGCGCTCGCCCCGGTTCAGGAGGTCGGCGCCCAGCCAGCTGAGCAGGAGCAGATCGGCCTGCCCCGCCTCGATCAGCAGGCCGGACGGCATGCGGCCCGTGGAGTCCAGGTACCAGCTGTCCGGCAGGATGTCGGTCTCCGTCCAGATTCTGCCGTCGGTGCGGACCGGCCCCGGCAGAGCCAGCGCCCCGGGCACCGCGTCGATGCCGGTGACGCGGTCGGCGAGCAGCATCGGCGGTCCGGGCATGCGGGTCTGCACCGCGTATCGGTCCTGCTCGGCGAACCGGGGGCCGAACAGGGCGGAGATCCTCCCCTTCGCGAGGTACTCCAGCTGGGCACGGTCGAACGTCGGCCCGGGGCCCGGGTCGGACCGCTCCGGTGCGGCCGGTGGCTCCGACGGACGTGCCGGCCCTCCGGACTCCGGCCGCTGTGGGGCCGGCAGCGCGAGCGGGGCGGCAGCGCGGTGCGCGGTGAGGTCGAGCGGGCGTACGGGGCCCGGGGTGCGGGCCGGTGTTCCGGCGCGCGTCAACGCGGTGACGGCCAGCGCCGACATGCGCAGGAAGCGCTGGTGGCTGTCGGTGTGGCGGGCCATCACTTCCCGGTGCAGCTCGGCGGCCCGCTGTCCCAGCCCGGCGGCGGCCCGAGCGCCGTCGGCGCCTTCCGCGACGGCAGGCGCCGGACGGCCGGGGCGGTCCTCCGCGGCGCGTGTCCGCGGCACGAGGGAGGCCGCGGGACGCCTCGGCCCGGGGGCCGGAACCGGGGCCAGCCGGGGCGCCCGGGGCAGGACCGTCACCGGAGGCTCCGCGTGGGGCAGACACGGAGACGGGACCGGCCGCACGGTCACGGTGGGACCCGGATCCGGGAGTTCCGTGGCGGCGTCCGCGAGCCGCCCCAGCAACTCCTCGGTGCGTACCGGCACTCCGGCGACGACGAGCTCGGCCACCGCGAGGCACAGCTGCCGCAGACCGGTGTCCCCCGGGGAGTCCAGGGCGACGGCCACATGCTCCCGGTCACCGAGCACCCGCTTGATCCAGCCCGTGCACAGCTTCTGCGGCCCGTGCTCGACGAAGACACGGACCCCGTCCGCCCACGCCTGCTCGACCGTGGCCGCGAAATCGATCGTGCCCATGCCCTGAGCGGTGATCGCGTCGGCCGCCCGGTCGGCCGTCGGCACGTACGCCTGCCCGGTGGCCCCGCTGTAGAACCGCACACCAGGCACCGGAGAGGTGGGCCGGTGATGGGCCGCGCGCCACACCTCGCGGACCTCCGCCAGCTCCGGTGCGTGGGCCGCCACGTCGTAGTCCAGCTCGACGGCGAACTCCGCGCCCAGCCCCGCCACGACGGCCGCACACGCCCGGGACTCGCCGCCGATGACGCACAGTCCGGGCGCGTTCACCGCCATCAGGTGGACGGCCCGCTCACCGGCCAGTGCGGCGCGGACGGCCTCCGCCCCGGCGCCGACCAAGTAGCTCGACCAACGGGACCCCGCGATGCCGTGCCGCTGCCAGTGGCGCCGCACCGCACGGAGTTCGCCGGTGAGTTCGGTCGTGAACAGGCCGCTGTCCCGGGTCGCTTCGTACAGCCCCGTCGCATCGGGCCAGGCCCCCAGCGCGACCAGTGCGGTCGACTCGCCGGAGGAGTAGCCGAGTGCGGCGTCCGGACGAAGGCCCAGCACCTCCCGGCTGAACACCGTGTGGCAGACCGCCAGTTCGGCGGCGGACCAGATCTGCCGCAGCACCCCGTGGCGCGGCCCGGACCGGAACCGCGTACCGACGTCGTGGTGGGTGTCCCGTACAGCCTCGCCGAGCGAGGGCAGCGCGAGCATCAGCTCGTGCCCCATGCCCTCGTACGCGGCCGAGCCGTTGGTGTAGACGAACGCCGTCCGCCCGTCGACCGGCCGGTCCCGGTACCGCACACCCGACGGCCGCGCCCCGCCCCCGGTCAGCCAGCGACGGGCCGCGTCCTTGCGCTCCGCGGACACACGGCCGCCATCGGCCACGAACGCCAGCCGCGCCGGGCCCGCAGTGGAGCGCACACCGGAGTCCAGCGCGGCCAGGACCTCCCGGCGGTCCGCACCGGAATACACGTGCAGACCCGGGACCGGCCCCCGCAGCCACGGCCGCGCGTCACCCGCACGCAGACGCACGTGCGCGGCGGGCCCCTCCATCGGCGTCACCACGACCCGCGCGGTGTGGGGGACCGCCCCGGTGTCGGCGGGCCCGTCCGGACGGGGCACCGCGCGGTGCTGGAGTGCCAGCGCGGCGACGGCGACGGAGACCAGCCCGGACGCGGCATGGGCACGCCCGAAGGCCGCCGACGGGTCGAACACCGCGTCGGGGCCGTCACCGATGACCATGTCGGGCTCGTCGTCACCCCTCTCGTCGAGCAGCGCGACGACCGTGTCACCGTCCCTGCGCGCGGTGTCCAGGCGCTTGAGTACGAGGACGACGGCCGCGTCCCCCGGCTCGCACCCGTGCCCCAGCTCCCGCAGGGCCGCCCGGTGCACTGCCTCGCAGGACAGGTCGGCGGCGCCCACGAGCGCGGCGTCCGCCTCGCCCGCACGCAGTGCCCGGGCCGCCAGTTCCAGCGCGACCGGCCCGGACGCCTCCTCCGCCGATACCGTGAATCCCGGCCCTCCGAGATCGAGTTGGGTGCTGATGCGGTTCGCCGCGAGGTTCGGCATGCTCCCCACCACCCCCTCCGCCGTCATCGCCGGGGCGAACGCGTCCCGCGCCCGGTCCGCCGGCACGGCCGCGGCCCGCCCGCCCTCCTCCAGCCAGTGCGGCACCCGCCAGCGGGCACCCGCGCGCCCCACCTCCGGGTCCACGCCCATCCCGATGACCACCATCGTCCGCTCACGCGGAAGGGCCACCGTCCGTGCGGCCTCCCGGGCGGCCTCCAGCACCAGGATCTGATGGCGTACGGTCCGCTCCAGGGCCAGCGGAGGGAAGCACAGGTCCTTCAGCCCCACGGCGAACTCCGTGACAGGACCGCGCCGTTCGCCACCCAGGACCGCCCGGCGCAAGTCCTCGGCGGACGCCCCGTCGCCCACCCGGGCACCGACCGCGACCACGGCCACCGGTCCCCGGTTCCGCGAGGCCGCCGACTTGCGTGCCGGCCGGGGGACGACGGGCCGGCGCACCTCGTCCGGATGGTCCACGACCACATGGGCGTTGGTCCCGCCGAAGCCGAACGCGCTCACCGCCGCCCTCCGCGGGCCGGTCCACTCCTCCGGCTCCGCGAGCACCCGCAACGGTGTGCCCGACAGCACGTCCAGCGGCCGTCGCCCGCCCGGTGTCGCCGGACGCACCCCCGCCCGCAGCGCGCCGAGCACCTTGAGTAGCCCGGTCATGCCCGCCGAGGCCAGCAGGTGCCCGATATTGGACTTCACGGAACCGATGGGCATGTCCCCGGCGGCCCCGAAGACATCCGCCATGGCCCGCGCTTCCACGGCGTCACCGACGGGTGTCCCCGTCGCATGGCACTCGACCAGCGCGACCGACTCGGGGGCGACACCCGCCCGCTCGTACGCCAGACGCATGGCCCGCACCTGGCCCTCTTCGGACGGGCTGATGAGCCCGGCGCCGCGTCCGTCGTTGGAGAGCCCCGCCCCCCTGATCACGCCGAGCACCGGAAGCCCGGCGGCGCGTGCCTCAGGCAGCCGCATCAGGACGACGAACCCGGCGCCCTCACCGTGCACCAGCCCGTCCGCGTCCCGCTGGAACGGGCGGCACCTGCCCGTACGGCTGGTCGCGGACAACGCGCAGAACCCCACATGGAGGTAGAGGGGGTCGGGCCGGCTGACGGCACCCGCCACCATCAGGTCGGCCGTGCCGTCGTGCAGCCGGTCGCACGCCAGCTTCACCGCGTACAGCGAAGAGGCACAGGCGGCATCGAGGGACCACGCCCCCGCGCCGAGCCCGAGCGCCCGTGCCGCGAGCGCCGCGGGCAGCCCCGAGGAGAAGCGGTTACGGGCATCGGGGCGGGCCCGGCGCGCACCCCTCAACAAGGCATCGCGCAGTGGCGGCCGTTGCGCGGACAGCCATACGTGTTCGGCGAAGGCGGCCCCGGACTCCGTCGGATACGACAGGTTCCCCAGCACCAGCCCCCCGCGCGGCAGCGGACCGAGGCGCCCCGCCTCGGTGAGGGCCTGGCGCACCCCGTACAGGACCCAGTGGAACAGCGGGTCCAGCGCACGGATCTCCTCCGGGGCGATCGTGAAGCCGCCCGGGTCGAAGACGGACTCGAACCCTTCGACGTAACCGCCGGCCTCGGTCCACGTGCGGTCCACGGAGTCGTCCACCGAGCCCATGACCTGCGGGCGCGGGATCCGCCAGCGCCCCGCGGGGGCCGCCGACAGGCTGGTGCGGCCGGCCGCGATGTTCGCCCAGAACGTGTCCGGGTCCAGGGCGCCGGGCAGCACACAGCCCCGGCCGACGACGGCGATCGGTTCGAAATCCATGCGGGTGCTCACTCGGTCGGCGGAGTAGGCGGGAAGGCCGGAAAGGGCATGTGGCTCAGGAGGGGCGGCGGACGAGTTCCACGCCGACGAGTTCCAGCAGGACACTCCCGTCGGCGTCGATCAGCGCGGCGTCGCAGCGCGCCCCCGTGGCATGCGTCTTCCGCCCGCGCACCACACACCGGACCTCGCCGTCCACGGGACCGCGCCGGTGCACCCGGCACTCCGCGACCGCCATCGGCAGCGTCTGCGCACCGAGCGCCACCTCCGCCCACAGCAGCGCGAGTTGGAGCGCACCGTCCACCGCGGCCGCGTCCAGCGGCCCGTGCGCGCCTGCCCAGTCCAGCGCACGCAGCCCCGCCACGACCGCCTCGGCACCGTGCTCCGAAGCGCCGTTCACCATGCGCAGGGCGTGGAACCGGGGGCCGTGGAAGAGAGCCGTCCCCTCGTACGGACCGGCCGCGTCGAGCGGCTTCAGGGCGTCGGGGGTCTCCCACACGTCCGGAACCGGCAGGTCGTCGGCGGTGTCCAGCACGGCCCGGTAGTACGCCGTTCCGTCCTCGCCCCGCAGTTCCGCGTCGAGCCCCTTCGGCGCCCCGGGCGCGCCCCGGCTGCCGAGCACGGTGAGCCGGTGACCCGCTCCCGCCAGGTCCGGCAGGGCGCACGTCCTGTACACGCGCAGCTCCCGCACGACGATCGGGCCGGCGGCCGGGAGCCACGCCGCGGCGGCACCGGCGAACCAGTCCAGGGCCATCGCCACGGGCAGCACGGGGACGCCAGCCGGCGCGTGGTCCGCCAGCTGCGGCAGCGAGTCCGCGCGGACCAGCACCTCGGCCCGGGACGAGTCACCGGCCGGCGCGATCGCCGCAGGGTCCTCGCCGGCCACGAGGACGACCCTGGGCTCACCGGCCGCGCCGCCCAACTCGGCGGTGAAGGCGGCGGCACCCTGGGTCAGGGGGATGAGCGGCACCCCGGACCGGCCGAAGTGCGCCGCGAGGGAGGGGGTGACCATGCCGCCCTGCCACGGCCCCCAGGCCACGCACCGCACCAGGCAGTCGGGGCGGCGGGCCTGTTCGGCGGACGCGACCTGGTGCAGGACCTCGTTGGCCATGGCGTAGTCACACTGCCCGGGGTTGCCGAACACGGCGGCCACCGAGGAGAACAGGACGATCGTGTCCAGGGGATCGTCCGCCGTCGCCGCCAGCAGCGCCCGCAGCCCGTCCACCTTCGTGGACATCACCAGCCCGGCCTGTTCGTCGCTCTTCTCCGCGATCCGCTTGTCGGCCAGCACCCCCGCACCGTGCACGACGCCGGTGACCGGACCCCATGCCTCACGTACGTCACGCAGCGCCGCGGCCAGTGCGTCGGCATCGCGGGCGTCCACCTGGACGTACCGGACGGGCGAACCGGCCGCCTCCAGAGCGGCCAGCGTCGCCCGCACCTCGCGCGCGGCCAGGATCTCCCGGGCCCGCGCCGCGACGTGCGCGGGCGAGGCGCCCGTCCCGGCGGCGTCCGCGCGTTCGGCGAGCAGGCGGGTGAGCGAGGGCTCGTCGGGTGCAGCGTCGAGCCCCGCGGGTTCGGCGCCCGGGTCGGTCCTGCCCACCAGCACGATCCGCGGACGGTGCGCCCGGGCCAGGTCCAGCAGGGCGGCCGCGGTGACGCCGCGCGCTCCGCCGGTGGCCACGAGCACCGACGCGGAGGTGATCCGGCCTTCCCCGCCAGGCGTCACCGGAGCGGGCACCAGGCGCGGGACGGCCCGCGAACCGTCGGCCCGGAGACCGGCCTCCCTGTCGGCTCCGCCTTCGAGCAGTTCCCGTACGACCGCCTCGGCGACCTCCTCGTCGTCCCGGCCGCCCCGCTCGCAGTCGACGACCCTGCACGAGGCGTCGGGCCACTCCTTCGCCGCGGTCCTGACCAGTCCGGCGACCCCGCCCAGCCAGGCCCGGTCGCGCGTGCGGCCGCCGAGCCCGAAGTCGCCCCCGGTGTCCTGCACGGCCACGAACACGACGTCGCCCCCGGCCGCCGCCCGCGCCGCCACCGTGCGCGCCGCACGGAGCGCCGACAGGTGGACCTCCCCCGCCTCGTCCGGTGCGCTCGACGAGGTGAGCCCGCCGAGATGGATGACACCCCGTGCGTCCGACGGCACCTCGGCCACGGCGGTGGCGTCCACACCGCGTTCCGCGAGCATGCGGGCGACCAGGCCGGTCAGCCCGGACCCGCCGGAGCCCCCGCCGGTCACCACGACGGGCCCGTCCAGCAGGCCCGCCGTCACCAGGCCGGACGCCGATGACTCCGCCAGGCGCGGCACGAGCCGCGTAAGCGTTACGTCCTCGGGAGGCTCGGCGCGGTCCAGGACACCGGAACCAGGAGAGGCGGAAGACGCCTCACCGGGCGCGGTCACGTCGACGAGCGCATCGACGATCTCTCGCAGTGTGCGAAGCCGCCCCAGGTGCCCGACGTCCCCCGTCGCGAGATCGCCCACCTGACGACGAACGGCCGAAAGGATCTCGACCCGCTTGATGGAGTCGATCCCGAGATCCGCCTCCAACTCCATCCCCGTGTCGAGCATTTCGGCCGGATAGCCGGTGAGCCGGGCCACCACCGACAGGAGCACGTTCTCCAGCTCCTCCGGTGAGAGGGACGGGGACACGTCGGAGGCCGCCGGAACATGCGGCGCCGGGACGACAGGTGCCGGTGGTACGGGCACGGCCTCCGGCGCCGGAGCGGGCACGGTCACCATGGGCGCGGGCGCGTTCACCACCGCGCTGTCTGTCCGCGGCGCGGGACGGGGGAGCGGAACGGCGAGCGCTTCCCCTCCCAGAGGCGCGCCGAGCAGCGCGGCCATGCTCGTCTCGGTCATCCGGAGAAACGCCATGTGGCTGTCCACCAGCATGCGCTGACACGCCGCATGGGCCTCCGCCGTCTGCCGGTGCACCTGCTCGACGGCCGTGTACACGTCCGGACCGAGGGAGGTGACGGTCTCGGGCAGGGGTACGGGGGCATGGACTGCCCCGACGGTCTGCGGAGGCGCAGGGTACTCAGGGGCGTACGCGGGCATGGGGGCCACCTGGGTCTCGGGCTCGGGTACGTACGTGGGCGACGGCCGGCGCTCCGGCTCGGCGGCCGCCGCACGGGGCGGCGGAAGCTGGCCGTGGTTGGCTCCGCTGATCTTCACCGTCATTCGGGGCTCGCGCTCCTTCGCTGAGGTTTCGGGCAGGTCGTAGGACGCCCAGAGAGTGCCGAGATCGAGGGGGACACCGCGCACGGCGAGTTCGCCGAGTGCCGCGTGCAGGCCGCCGGTCCCGGCCCGCCCCGGACCCTCCAGGGATACGGCCACGTGCGGGCGGTCACCGAGGATCTGCCCCGTCAGGACGGTCAGCGCATGGCCCGCACCGACCTCGACGAAGGTCCGCACCCCGTTCGCGTACATCGCCTCGATCTGATCCTGGAAGAGCACCGGCGACGCGAGATGACCGGCGATCCGCCGGCGCACTTCCCCGGGGTCCGAGGGATACGGCGTCGCGTCGGCGTTGCCGTAGACCTCGATCCGGGGCTCCGTGAGCGCCACCGAACGCAGGTACGCGGCGAGCGGCTCGGCGGCCGGGGCGACGACCGGACTGTGGAACGCGGTCGATGTGGCCAGCCGCCTGGTCGCCACCCCCTCGGCGGCGAAGCCCTCCTCTGCGCGTGCGATGGCGTCGACCGCGCCCGAGAGCACCACCTGCCGGGGGGAGTTGTGATTGGCGGGCCAGACGTCTCCGTAAGCTCCGGCGGCCAGCACCTCCGCGACACGGGCGTGGTCCGTCGCCACCGCCAGCATCGCGCCCGGTGTGCCCGCCGCGTCCCGCATCAGCTCACCCCGGCGACGGGCGAGACCCACCAGAGCCCCGGCGTCCAGCACGCCCGCACAGTGCAGCGCCACCAGCTCCCCGAAGCTGTGCCCGGCCACGCAGTCCGGGCGCAGCCCGAGCTCCCGCACCACCTCCAGCAGCGCCAGCGCGTGCACCGCGAGCGCCGGCTGCGCCCACTCGGTGGCGTCCAGCAGCGCCCGCCGGGCCGCGTGCTCCTCATCGGTGAAGGCGGGCGGCGGGAACACGACCCGGTGCAGCGCCCGGCCGTCGAAGGAGGCGCCGCCCAGCCGGTCCCACACGGCCTGCGCGGCCGGCGACAGCATGGCGACCCCGGCGCCCATCCCGACGTACTGCGCACCCTGGCCGGGAAACAGGAAGCCGATGCGACCGGGAGCCGGTTCCCCGTACGCGTAGCGGGTTCCCTGCGGCGTGGCGAAAGCCGTGCCGGGCCGCTTCCTGATCAGCGCGAGCGCCTGGTCGTACTTCTCCCGCAGATCCTCCCCGTCGGCGGCGACGATGGCCAGCCGCACGGGGTCGGTGGGGGAGAAGGACGTGTGGCTCTCCCGCGCCAGTGCGGCGAGCGGGCGGCCCGCGTCCGTCGGCGGCGGGACGAGAGCGGCGGGGGAGCCCCCGCTGAACAGGACGAGTTCGCTCGGCGCCGAGCGGTGGCGCAGGGCCACGCGGCCACCGGATCCGGAGGGCACGTACTCCTCCAGCGTGACGTGGAAGTTGCTGCCGCCGAACCCGAAGCTCGACACCGACGCCCGGCGGGGATGACCGGGCGGACGTACCCAGGGGCGTGTCTCGGTGTTCACGTAGAACGGACCGTCGGGGAGAGCCGCCGCCGGGTTGGGGCGCTCGACCTTCACGGTCGGCGGCAGCACCTGGTGGCGCAGGGCCATGACCGCCTTGAGGAGCCCCGCGGCGCCCGCCGCACACTTCGTGTGGCCGATCTGGGACTTCACCGAGCCGATCGCACACCACTGCCCGTCCGCACGGCCCGACGCGCCGAACACCTCGCCGAGTGCCGCGAGTTCGGCCGTGTCGCCGGCCCTGGTCCCGGTGCCGTGCGCCTCGACCAGCTCGACGGTCTCCGGTCCGTAGCCGGCGTCCTCGTACGCGCGACGCAGGGCCCGCGCCTGGCCCTCGGGCAGCGGCGCGTAGATCGCGGTGCCCCGGCCGTCGGATGAGCTGCCGATACCCCGGATCACCGCGTGGACGCGGTCGCCGTCCCGCTCCGCGTCGGCCAGCCGCTTCAGGGCGTACATGACGACGGCCTCGCCCAGCATGGTGCCGTCCGCCTCGGCCGAGAACGGCCGGCAGTCACCGCTGGGGGACAGCGCGGGCGTCTTGGAGAAGCACAGGAACATGCCGACGTCGTTGCCGGTGTCCACGCCCCCGCTGATCACCAGGTCGGCCCGGCCGAGCGCCAGCTCACCGACCGCCGTGGACAGGGCGGCCAGCGAACTGGCACAGGCCGCGTCCGTGGTGTGGTTGATGCCGTGCAGGTCGAACCGGTTGGCGATCCGGCCCGCGACGACGTTGCCCAGCAGACCGGGGAACGTCGACTCCCGCCACGGCTCGAACCGGGCCGAGATCCGGTCGCACACCGCCTGCGCCTCGGCCTCGGCGAACCCGCTCTCGCGGAGCGCGGCGAGCCACACGGGGCGGTGCGTCCGCCCGTACATGTGCGGAAGGAGTTCCAGGGCGGCCGCGCCGAGGACCACACCGGTCCGGTCCGGGGCCGGTCGCGCCCCGCCACCGGCGTCCGCCAGCACCTGGTCGGCTACCACCAGGGCCAGGAGCTGCGAACTGTCCGTCGACGACAGGACGGTGGGCGGAACGCCGTACGCCATCGGATCGAAGTCGACCTCCGGCAGAAAGGCGCCCCGGCGGGCGTACGTCCGGTCGGGGGCGGCCGGGTCCGGGTCGTAGTGGTCTTCCACCCGCCAGCGGGACGCGGGAACCTCGGTGATCAGGTCCTGTCCGCCGGACACGATCCGCCAGTATCCGGCCGCGTCCGTCGCACCGGGCACCAGGGCGCCCACTCCGACCACGGCGACGGGATTGCGGCCGAGGAGGGAGGAACGCATGGATCCTGAAGGGGTGGGCTTCGGAAAGCCGGGGCCGTTCATGCCGGCTCGCACGGCGCGTAGGCGAACGCCTCGGGGGGCAACGGGACGCCATGGGTGCGCAGTTGGTGGACTCGCGTCAGCACGGCCGCGCCTTCGAGTAGGTTCAGGGCGATCCCGACCACGGTCCGGTTCGCCGGATCGGCCAGCGGTGTGCCCGCCACCCACCGGTTGAAGGAGCCCATCGAGGGGCCGCACCAGATCTGGTAGTCGGTACGCCGTGATGTCTCGCCGGCGATCGCCCAGCGGCTCGAACTCCCCAGGTACCAGCGGAAGACCAGGGCCATCCGGTGCTTGGGGTCCGTCTCCGCGCGGGTGATCTCCGAGGGGTCGCGCCGCTCCCAGAACGCCCGTGTGTGCTGCCAGACCTCGTCGAACGACGCGCGCAGCACATCGCGTTCGAGCACGGCACGCAGGGCGGGCGGGATCTCCTCCAGTGCGTCGTGCGCCCGGTACGCCGCGTGGAGCCGCCCGGCCCGCTGCGCGAACATCGTCCCCCGGGCGAGTACTTGCAGCTTCACGCCGAGTTCGAACATGTCGGCCGCGGGCGCCATCGCCACGTCCGCGATGTCGGCGTCGCACAGCATGGCCTTGGCCTCGTCGGACAGGCCGGCCTCCACGGCGCTCTGGTTCACCGACCCCACGAGCACGTACGACGCACCGAGGGCGAAGGCGGCGGCCACCGCGTCGGGCGTGCCGAGACCGCCGGCCGCACCGATCCGGACCGGCCTGCGATAGCCGTACCGCGCGCACACCTCGTCGCGCAGCGCCGCGATCCTCGGCAGCAGCACCGACAACGGCCGGTTGTCGGTGTGCCCGCCGCTGTCCGCCTCCACGGTGATGTCATCGGCCACCGGCACGCACGCCGCCAGTTCCGCCTCCTGCCGCGTCAGCCTGCCCTGCGCCACGAGGGAGCCCAGCAGACCGGCAGGGGCGGGAGAGAGGAACCGCTCGGCCACCTCCGGCCGGGAGACCTTGGCGAGCATCCGCGTACGCCGGACGATGCCACCGCCCGCGTCCCGGCGCAGCCCCCGGGCCGAACACCACACGACGGCCGGGGTCAGCTCCATGTACGCCGACGCCGAGACGAGGGGGACACCGCAGCGGACCAGGAGTTCGGCGACGCGTGACTCCAGCTCCGGCTCGGCCGGTGAATGAATGAGGTTCACGCCCCAGTTCCGCCGCTCGCCCAGTTCGTGGACGAGCGTGTGGACCGCCCGCTCCACCTCCGGGTACGCCAGACCGCCCGCGCCGAAGAAGCCCAGCATGTCCGCCCGTGCCATCGCCGCCACCATGGCGGTGGTCGCGATGCCGTTCGCCATCTCACCGGCGATATAGGGGAACCGGACCCCGTGTGCCTCGCAGAAGGTACGGCCGCCGAGCCATTCGGGGTACAGCGGCGGCAGCGTCGCGAGCACCCGGTCCGGCGGCACGGGACCGCACGCGAGCCCCAGCTCACGCCCGTCCGGCCCGCCGACCAGATGGACGGGTTCCCGGATGCGCCGGGCACAGGCGGCGATTCCGTCGAGGGCGAAGGCATCCGGGGGCATGACGGATGCGCCGGAAGCGGCGAGGACGGACACGGAGAGGCTCCAACGGGACAGGAGGCGGGCTGGTCGGCGAGAAGGGGGAGGGGGACGGTCAGGCGCAGTGAACGGACGACGAAAGGTCCGCTGGGGCGCCCGGCGGGCCCGGCACGGTCCACGGGCGCGCGGCCAGACCCGACCAGAGGTAGTCGGCCCCCAGCGGGGCGGACGCGGCGGAGGGGCCCAGCCGAGCCCGGACCCGGGTGTCGTCGAACCGTCGCCGGTGCGCGAGGTAGGGCGTCATGCCCGGGTAGAAGCCGAGCAGGGCCTCCAAGGCCGACGGGGTGTCCGGTCTGGCGTCCACCAGCTCGATGGAGACCGGGACCAGCCGTTCCAGCACCGTCACGACGGTCGTCACGGGCACATCGCGGTCGTGGACGACGTGGTACGTGTCGACCCCGCCCGAGGGCGCCCGGCCGGCCAGCCGCACCATGACCTCGGCCGCGTGCTCGACCTGGAGGAGGTTGAGCCGGCCGTGCGCGTGCCCCACCATCCGGACACGGGGCCGGGAATCCAGGGCGCCGGTCCGCAGTGCGGGGTCGACGGGGCCGGTGGTGTGTCGCGCGTCCCGCAGGATCCGTTCGACGACCTGCAAGGGGTGCGACGGGAGTTCGGGGTGCGGCGGCAGGTCGGTGACCAGGATGCCCGGCCGCAGCACCAGGGCCGGCCGGCCGTGCTCCCTCGACCAGGCGTGCACCAGCAACTCCGCCTCGTACTTCGAGCGTTCGTAGGCGTTCTCGAAGCCGCGTGCGTCGTCCAGCTCGTCCTCGTACGCCACCCCCTCGCGCCGGGCGCCGGCCACGAACGCGGTACTCACGTGATGCACACGGGGTCGCAGCCGCCCCGCCGCGGCCAGCTCCAGGACGTGCCGTGTCCCTTCGACATTGGTCCGGCGCAGCTCGGGGAGGTCGCCTTCCAGATTGATGCTTCCGGCGCTGTGCCAGAGCGTGCCGATACGGTCGGCCAGTTCCTGGAACGCCTGCCGGGACAACCCCAGCCGGGGCCGCGCGAGGTCCGTCTCCACCACCCGCAGCCGGTCGGGGAGGGCGGCGGTGAACGCCTTTGATGCGCCGGTCAGTTCGAAGAAGCGGCTGATGCGGTGCAGAGCGTCGCCCGACCCCGCGTGCGCCAGCACCGTCACCGACCGGTGCGTCACGAGAAGACGACGCAGCAGGCGCAGTCCGAGAAATCCGGTGGCGCCGGTGAGGGCTACGTGCACGGCCATGGCTCCAAGGGCTTCGGACGGGACAGCCGCGTCCCGCCGCGCAAAGCTATGGGGCGGGGCGCCGCCGGTGTGACGACTGGCAAGTGCGGGACGCGCCGTGCCGACGGTGCGGTCGCACCCCGAGCGGCTCGCCCCGTCGGACCGGAACCGCACCGACGCTCCGATCCCCGGCCCTCCCGGCCGCGTTGATCTTCGGCGCACGGCACACCCTGTCAGACGGCAGGCGAAGCGGAAGACCTCGATCCGTGCTGCTCACCCGAACGAAGTACGCCCGCGATCATGGGCCGCGTACGTCAGTGCGGAGGTGGCAAGCCGTCCCTTCTGCCCACACGCGGTGGGACTTCGAGGCGCCTGCGGGGACGGGGGCGCATGACGCATCCCTCCTTCGAGGGATCCTTCGGATCGGTCCGAAGCCGGGTGCCGCACGATCCAGGGGCGGGGGCACAGGCGCTGTGACGCGGGCACAGCACGGCGGTTCAGGGGGCCAAGCCGTACGCGGAGCAGCCCTGGGCCGGCCGGTTCGGCGAGCTGGAGAGAGGACCGGCGCCCGTTGCCGGTGCGGACCCGGCCCGGCCGGCGGACATCCTGAGGGGCGCGGCCGGGGGAGAGGGACTGCGAGGCCGTGGTCCACGGCACGTCCCGCCGATCACCCCTGTCACCACCTGTCCCGCCAGCCCGCAGACCCGTCACGCATTGGAGTCGAAACCCATGTCCGCTTCCGGTCGGTCCACCCCGTCGGCGGAGCCGGCGCCGCCCGCCACATCCGTCCCGTCCGCCCGGCCCGCGCCGCCCGGCGACCACTCCGGCGAGGCGGCCCCGGAAGGCCGGCCCGAGCCGCCCCATGTGCCCGTCCACCCCGTGGACCGGGCCTTCCTGAATCTGGAGCGCGCACGCCCTGACGTCCGCTGGGACGCCGGGGGCATCGCGTACCTGAGCGGTCCGCCCCCCGCCCTCGCGGACCTTCGCGCGTACTTCGGTCACCGCCTGCGCGCGCTGCCGCTCATGACGAGCCGTATCGAGGGCGGCCGGCGACCGCGATGGCAGCCGGACGAGGGCTTCGACGTGGACCGGCACGTGCACGAGGCCGTCGCCGACGGGCCCGGCGGCTGGGACGCCGCCCTGCACACCGCGCTCAACACCCCCCTCGCACCCGGCACCTACTGGGGGGCCTGGCTGATTCACGGCCACGACCCCGACGCGTACGCCCTGTGCTACCGCTTCCACCACGCCTGCCAGGACGGTGCGGCAGCGGCCATGACCTTCCGGGCCGTGCTCGGTGAGGGGGAATCCTCCGGCCGGCCCGTGCCCGGCCGGGCCCGCCGGGCCGCGGTGCCCCGCCGTGCGGCCGCCGCTGTCGGGATGGCCGCCAGGTTCGCGGCCGGCACGATCACCGTACGCGGCCACCGCCCCGTCGCCGCCTACGTGCCGACCGGGGAGCGGCGGCTGTACCGGGGGCGCGTGCCGTCGGACACCCTGCGGAGGATCGGTGCGGCCCGGGACGGCTCGGCGCACGACGCATACCTCGCGGCGCTCGCGGGCGCGTTGGCGTCCTGGGCCGAGGAGTCGGGGGTGCCGCTGCCACGGGTCACGGCCGTGCTCCCGGTCGACGCACGACGCCCCGACGAGGAACAGACCTGGGGGAACCGCTGCTTCGCGCTGCCGCTGGAACTGCCCGTGCGCCTCGCCCCCGCACCCGCCGACGCGTCCTCGGACAGCGACGCCGTCCGGCGGCTGGACCACGTGACGACGGCGACCCGCAAGCTGCGCGGCGCCGCACGGCGGCAGACGATCGTGGACCTGGTGCGCCACATGCCGGCCCGGCCCACCGAGTGGTACATGCGCCGGGTGCTCTCCCCGCGCGTCACCAACATCATGACCACCTCGATGCCGCTCGCCGACCGGGGAAACCTCGGCGAGACCCGGGTGACGGGCACCGCCCTGCTGCCGCTGCTCGTACCCGGGCATCTCTTCGCGGTCGCCCTCTCGTCCTTCGGCGAGTGGGCGGAGGTGTCCGTCGTCGTCGACAGCGGCCTGCCGCTGGGTGAGCGGCTGCCCGAACTGTGGGAGCGGACCGTCGCGGAACTGGAGGAGATCCCGGAGCCGCGATGAGCCGGCGCACGACAGGTCCGCGCCGCACCGGGCCGACGCTTGCGCGGACGGTGCGCCGGCACCACCGTTTCCGGTGCGCCGGCCGCTCGTTGGGCACGAGCGGGCCCGGTCACGGGGGCCGACGACCGGCCACACCAGCCACGACGGAGCAGCGCGATGGACGTCACCGATGTGCACCACTCCTACCGGCGGCACGCCGTCCTGCGGGGCGTCGGCCTCCAGTTGCGACCCGGCACACTCGCCGGGATCGTCGGGGAGAACGGCGCGGGGAAGTCGACCCTGCTCAAGATCCTCGCCGGTGAACTCGCCCCGGACCGGGGAACGGTCCGGCACAGCGGCAGACTCGGCTACTGCCCCCAGGCCGTCGTGCTCGACGACTCGTTCACCGTCCGCCAGCACCTCGACTTCTTCCGGCACGCATTCGGCCTGCTGGACCTCCGGCGAGCCTTCGAGGTGATGGAGATCCTGGCCTTCACCGAGTACCTCGACCACCGCGCGGGGCTGCTCAGCGGAGGTTCGAGGCAGAAGCTGAACCTGACGCTGGCGCTCATGCACGACCCGGACGTCCTGCTGCTGGACGAGCCCTACCAGGGGTTCGACTGGGAGACCTATCTGCGGTTCTGGGAGCTGGCGACGAGCCTGCGCGACGCCGGACACTCGGTGCTGGTCGTCTCGCACCTCGCGTACGACATCGACCGGCTCGACCTGCTGTGGCGGCTGGACGGCAGACGCCTGCACCTGAGCGACACGCGTACGGAGGCGACGGCGTGAAGAGGCACTGGTCCCTGTTCGTCACGGCGTCCCGCTACGCCCTGATCGGCCACGCCCGCAACCGGTTCGCGATGCTGCTGGTGGTCGTGTACATCCCCGTCTGGATCGGCCTGGCCTATGTGGCCATTCCCGGCCGGCCCGCACCGTTCCGGCTGCGGGCCACCGGCGAGATCCTGTCCCCGCCGGGCAACCACCTCACCCAGATCACCGGCGCGCTCAACGCGGTCACCCTGATCGCCGGTTTCATGATGTTCGCCGCCACCTTCACCGGAGGCGCCTTCGACCGCCGCCTCGCCATGGCTGGATACCCCCGGTATCACCTCGTCCTCGCCAAGCTCTCCGCGCTGACGCTGGTCTGCACGGCCGTTGCCGCGTACGCCACGGCTGCAGCGGGCTTCGCCTGGACCCCGAGGCAACCCCTGATGCTGGCCGCCGGACTGTTCCTCGCCGCCCTGACCTACGGGGCGCTCGGCGTGGTCTTCGGATCGGTGCTCCGCCGCGAGGTGGAGGGGATGTTCGCCATCCTCATGATCAGCATCCTCGACGTCGCCCTGCAGAACCCGCTCTCCAGCTCGGGATCCGACAGCCCGGTCGTCCGATTCCTGCCGACGTACGGAGCCGTGCAGGCCAGCATGTCCGCCGCCTTCTCCGATGCGCCGGTGGGCGAAGGGCTCGCGATCCAGTTCCTCTGGCTCACCGGCGCCGCGTGCGCCGGACTGCTGGTCTTCCGCAGGCGCACCCGCGACGCGCTGCCTGCCCGGGGGAGGGCCGGCGTGCCGGCGCCCACCCGGTCCCCGGAGGCGGCACGACAGCCGTGACCTACGAATGCCGGTGATCGTTCTGTAGCCGTCGGGCGCTCACACGGCGCCCGCGGCGCCACCCCCTCGTGCAAGGAGCACTACTCCCATGACCATTTCGCGTACCGCCCGGAGCACCGTACTCGCCGCGGCTCTCCTGACCGTCTCCGCGCTGGCCGCCCCGTCCCCGGCGCAGGCGGCGTCCTTGCCGCCCGCCTGTCAGGAGGCGCTGCTGGAGACCTTCGACAAGTTCCCCGTGGTCGACTTCACGGTCCCGGACAAGGCCAAGAACACGATGCTCGCCGAGGTCCTCGGCCTGAGCGAGGCCGATCAGCAGGTGTTCACCGAGAAGGCGTGCGCGGCCTGGAACAGCTGGGCGACCGCCAACGGCCAGGCCGTAGCCACGGACCTGGACACGCGCTACCGCAACGCGGCGGGGCCGGTGTGCAACAAGTTCGCGAAGTCGTCCCTCGCGACGATCAAGAAGTACGCCCCGAACGTGCCCGCCGAAACGCGTGACCTGGAGAAGCTGGCCAAGAGGATCTGGAAGGACTCCATGGCGAAGCTGGCCGCCGACGCCACCAACGCCGACTGCCGTACCGCGTACGACACGGCGAAGGCCGGCTGGTAACGAGACCCGCGGACCGCGCGGCTCCGCCCCGCATCCCGTACGGGACGGAGCCGCGACCCCGCTGTCAGCAGGCGGCTGCTTCCTCGATCGTCGCCCGGACGTACAGGACCGCGTCGAGCCCGGTCAGCTCCAGCAGGCGCTGGAGCTGGGGCTCCGGGGCGGCCACGCGCAGGGCGCCTGCCCGGTGGGTGAGGATCAGAAGGTTGAGGAGCGAGGAATCCGCGAAAGTGATCCCCGAGGCGTCCAGGACCACCTTGGGATGCCTCCAGGCCGCCGAGGTCAGTGCCTCCTCCAGCCGTGCGATCGACTCCGAGTCGCACGAGCCACTGGCCGCGACCACCCACACACCGTGCCGCTCGTACTCCACCACCACGGCCTGCGCCGGGCCGGGCCCGGCCGCCTGGCGCGGCGGGTGCACGCTGCTTGTTCCGACGTCGCTCGCGCGTGCTGCCGGAACGGCTTCGCCGTACGACACCCGAGGCCTCCCGTGGCTTTCACCCTGTCAGTGATTACACGAAAAGTATGTCATGTAGTTGAGGGCGGGCAAGCATGCGCGCTTAGATGGGAGACATGCCTGGAGTACCCGAATCCCACACCGGATGGACGTTCATCACCAACCACGCGCGTGTGCTGGCGACCATCGCCGAGGACTCGACTGTCCGTATCCGCGACATCGCCGCCCGTTGCAGACTCACGGAGCGTGCGGTTCAGCGGATCATCTCCGACCTCGAGCAGGACGGATACCTCTCCCACACCCGAGAGGGCCGCGCGAACACCTACCGCATCGAACCGGACAAGGTGCTGCGCCACCCGGCCGAAGCCGGCCTTTCCGTCGCGTCGCTGCTCACCCTCCTCGTGCAGGACGAAACGGACCGCGGCAGGGACCGGGTGAAGGCCACGTGAGGGTTGTGCGTCCAGCGGGCGGTGGGGCGGTAGAGATATCACACTCTGTTACCGCGGCGGAGGGCGGCTGATTGCCAGCGGGGGAGGCGCTGCGTGATAGTTGCCGCAAGGCAATGCTTCTCCGTCCAGTTGGAAGGTGGTGCCGCTCGCCGCAGGCGGGCGCCCCCTCATGGCTCCTCCGCAAGGAACTCCCGCTACGAGAACCGGCGCACGCCCGGCGTCCGGCGCATGGTCCACGGCCCCGCATCCGGTGATCGAGAGCGCCGCGGACGGCGTGCTGACCGAGGTGAACCCCGCTGCCTCCCGGCTCCTGCGGGACGCGCGACCGGGGGCCAGGATGGCCGACGCGGCACCGGCCTGGCTCGCGCGGGCGGACCAGGATCTACGGGACCGCATCGTGAACGGGTCCGGGCACACCGACGGCGGTGCGTCGGGGTGGATCGGTGCCCGGAGCTTCGAGGCACACCCCGGCCGGAGCGGGAACGGGAACGTGGTGTGGTGGCTCGTGGAGGACACCGACCGCAGACGCGCCGAGGAGGCACTCGCCACCGAACGCGAACGAACCGCATTCCTCACGGAGGCGTCCCATGTCCTGCTGTCCTCGTTGAACACCGACCGATGCGTGACCGCCACGGCCCGACTCGCCTCCGAGTACCTCGCTGAGGCAGCCGTCGTCGTTTCCCCCGCCAAGGGCGACAAGTTGCCCCTTGCCCATGCGGTCGCCGGCCAGGAAGTCGTCCGCGGCCTCGTCGCGGCCGACCCGTCCCAGCTGCCCGGCCTGGACGAGGCCCTCCAGGGATTCCCGCCGGTACCTTCGCGCTGGATAGACCCCGGCGCACTGCCCGCGTGGATGATCCCCGAGGGCTACACCGGAACGATCACTTCGGTCGTCATCACGCCGCTTCCCGGCCAAGGCGTCCCGGCGGGCGCTCTGGTCCTGCTGCGCAGCGGCGGCCAGTTCACGGAGAACGAGCAGATCTTCGCCCGGCTCTTCGCCGCACGGGCCGGTGCCGCCCTGTCCGCCGCCCATCTGTACGCGGAGCAGAGCGCCATCACGCACACCCTGATGCAGGACCTGCTCCCGCCCCGGCTGCACCGCGTCAACGGAGTCGAGTTCGCGGGCGGATACCGGCCCGCGGCGGCCCGGGAACGCGTCGGCGGAGACTTCTTCGACGTCCACCACTCAGGCACCGACGAGGACGATTCCTCCCTGGTGGTCCTGGGGGACGTGTGCGGCAAGGGGCTGGACGCGGCCGTGCTCACCGGCAAGATCCGCAACACCCTGCAGGCCCTCGTCCCGATGTCGGACGACCACCAGAAGATACTGGGACTCCTCAACGGGGCGCTCCTCAACTCCCACCACACCCGCTTCGCGACCATGGTCCTGGCCTCGGTCCGGCGTACGGACCACGTGGTGCGCCTACGGCTCACCTCCGCGGGTCACCCCGTGCCGCTGGTGGTGCGGTTGGACGGCCGGGTCGAGGAGGTCGGGGCCCACGGCACCCTCATCGGCGCCCTCCCCGACATCGAGTCCCGGACCGTCGAGACCGTCCTGCGTTCCGGCGAGACATGCCTGCTCTACACCGACGGGTTCACCGAGGCCCGGGGCGGCCCGCTCGGCGACGAGATGTTCGGTGAGGAGAGGCTGAAGCGGGCGCTGTCGGAATGCGCGGACATGCCCGCGGAGGCCGTGGTCGAGCGCATCCAGATGCTCGCAGCCCAGTGGGTACGGGGCGGCGGCCACGACGACATGGCGGTGGTCGCGATCACCGCGCCCCGGACGAACCACCTCAGCGCGGTGGACGGACACACGCGAGGCAGGTACACCGCATGACGGCCGTGACGGCGGAGCTCCGCGACCGGCTCCTGACCGCCGCGGCCCTGGAACGCGACGAATTCGCCGCCGCCGGCCTCGTCACCAGCGCCCTCGATGACGGCATGCCCGCTGAATCGGTCCTCCTCGACCTCATCGCACCGGTGCAGGCGCGGGTGGGCACCGAGTGGGCGGCCAACCGCCTCACCGTCGCCCAGGAACACGCCGCCAGCGCCATCGTCGAGCGGGTGATCACGGCACTCGCCCACCACCCGGCCGCCCGCACGAAGCCCCGCCTCGGCAAGGTCGCCGTGGCCTGCGTGGAGCAGGAATGGCACTCGCTGCCCGCCCGGCTCCTGGCCGAGGTCCTCACCCTGCGGGGCTGGGAAGTCGACTTCCTCGGAGCCCAGGTGCCCACCCCGCACCTCGTCTCGCACCTCCACCACACAGGTGCGGACGTCGTCGCCCTCTCGTCTTCCATCCCCACCCGGCTGCCCGTGGCCCACGCGGCGATCACCGCCTGCCAGTCCGTCGGAGTACCCGTCCTCGCCGGCGGGGCGGCCTTCGGGCCCGACGGCCGCTTCGCACGGATGCTCGGTACGAACGCGTGGGCGCGCGACGCGCGCGGCGCCGCCGAGCAGTTGGACGCGGGCATGCCCCCGTCCGCCCGTGGCGACGTACGGCAGCAGATCGACGACCTGCCGCATCTGGTCGATCAGGAGTACACCCTGGTCTCGCGTGCGCAGGGACAACTCGTCAAGCAGGTCCTGACGAAGCTCGAAGACACTTTCCCGGCCATGACCGCGTACACCGGCGTTCAGCGCGAGCGCACCGCGGAGGACATCGCGCACATCGTCGAGTTCCTGTCCGTGGCGATCTACACCGACGACGACGAGTTGTTCACCACCTTCATGACCTGGACCGCCGACGTCCTCACGGCCCGCCGCGTTCCCGCCCGTTCCCTGCCGCCCGTCCTGGACATCCTGATGACCGAACTCAAGGACTTCCCCCGGGCTCTGAGGCCCCTGCACAGGGCGCGGACCATCCTGGCCGAAACCGCCACAGCACACCCGGGAGCCCACGCATGAGCGCCCCGCCCCTCTTCCTCACCGTCGAATCGGAGGGCGGGGCCCTGTGGCTGCGCCTCGCCGGCGTTCTCGACTACGACACCAGTGACGAGCTCGCCGCGCGGGCCGACGCGTGCGTCGAGCAGGACCCACAGGCCGGCGAGCTGCACCTCGACTGCGAGAAGCTCCGGCTCTGCGACTCCACGGGGCTTTCCGCACTGCTGATGATCCACCGCCGGACCACGGCCCGGGGGATCAGACTCTTCCTCGACAACCCGCCACCCTTCATGGAGCGGATGCTGAGCGTCACGGGCACCCGGGACCTCTTCGCACTGGAGAACGAGAAGCCACGGCACAGGCGCCCCGACGAGGTGCGCGAGACGACGGACTGAGGCGCCGGGTCCCCGATTCCCGGCCGGTCACGGATACGAGGGCAGGGCCATCAGCACCGTGATCCGCTTGCCGCCCGCGTGGAAGCTGATGGACACCCGGCTGGCGAGCAGGCGCACCAGCGGCCAGCCGTAACCACCGATCCGCGCCGCGCCGGCCCGCACCTTCGGCCCCACGTCCGCCGACTCGGCGGGACTCTCCGTACTCGCGTCGCCCACGGTGATGCGCAGACCCTCATCCGTGACCTCGGTCTCGAATGCGGTGAGACGACCACCGTGCCGGAAGGCATTCGTCACCAGTTCCGACGTGACCAGCAGCACGTCGTCCACCACGTGCGCGGGCCACTGCGCCACAACGGCTCCGAAACGTGCCGCCAGCAGATCGGACACGATGCCTCGTGCGGCGGCCGCGTTCCGCGGAACGGCCGAGAGCCGTTCCGCCTCCCCTCCCGCTTCTATCGACACCCGGACACCCCCACGCCCCCGCGGACCGGCGCGCTCAGCAACGGAGTGCCGCTTCGACGTCGTCCGCGAACCGGAACGCGCCCGAAGTACCGGTGACCTCGAAGAGCCTGCGGACGCCCGATTCCAGTGGACCGGCCAGGACGAGCGGCACCCCCGCCTTCGCGTGTCCCCGCTGACCGCCCAGCAAGGAGTGCAGCGCCGCGGAGTCGGCGAAAGCCACCCCGGACAGATCGACCACCGTACGCACACCACCGTCCGCCACCGCTGCGGTCAGCGCGGCCGACAACTCGCTGCTGCCCGACCACCCGTCCAGACTGCCCCGGACCCGGATCAGCACCACATCGCCGGCCGTCTTCTCGGAACCGACCGACCGTTCATCTTCCGCCATGCGTCATATCTTCCTACGTCCCACTGCCGGGCCATCGCCGAGGGGCTCGCCGCACGTGCGCCTCCCCTTGCGCCGGGCGGCGCCGGACCAGGTAAAAGCGATACCCGCACGCTCGCTGGAGCAGGTGATTCCGGCTGGGGCGCGTTCCACGCTCACGTGTCATGGGCAATTTCCGATCAGCGGTCCTCACCGTTGAGAGGGACACCCACATGACGAGCAACGCCACCGAAGTCGACCTCGAGAGCCTTCTCCGCCGAGCCCTGGAAGCCACCCGCACGGCCGCCCGCTGGACGGCCGGAACCGACGAGACGTGGTGCCGCGTCGCACCACGCTCGGCGACCCGCCGCGACCAGGGCTGGAAGCTGCACCTGTCGGCAACGGCCGCCTCCGCGCCGACGGTCCTCGTACGGGCCCTGGACGTGCTGCTGCCGGACACGTCGGCCTTCAAGTTCGCGCGCTCGCTCGACCAGGTGAGCACCCTCAACTCCCGCGCCACGCCCCGGGGAAGCTCCGGAAAATTCCTCACCGTCTACCCGCGCTCCGACGCCGACGCCGTCCGGCTCGCCCAGGACCTGCACGCGGCGACGGCCGGACTCGCGGGCCCGCGCATCCTCTCCGACCAGCCCTACGCACCGCACAGCCTGGTGCACTACCGCTACGGCGCCTTCGTCGCCCGGCAGCGACTGTCCGACCAGGGCCTGCTGATCTGGTACATCGAGGACCCCGACGGCAACCCCGTGGAGGACGCGCGCACCGGCCGCTACTCACCGCCCTCCTGGGCCGTCTGCCCCTTCCCGGACACCGTGCCACTCCCGCCGCCCGAGACGGCCGCGGCCGGCGGCCCGGTCCTGCTCGGCGACCGCTTCGCGGTACGGGAGGCCATCCGTCACACCAACAAGGGCGGCGTCTACCGGGGCACCGACATGACCACCGGCGCCCCCGTGGTCATCAAGGAGACCCGGCCCCATGTGGAGGGCGACGCGTCCGGCCGCGACGTCCGAGACTGGCTGCGCGCCGAGGCCCGGATGCTGGAGAAGCTGAAAGGCACCGGGCTCGCCCCTGAAGCCCTGGCCCTGTTCGAGCACGGCCAACACCTCTTCCTGGCCCAGAGCGAGGTCCCCGGCGTCAGCCTGCGCACGTGGGTCGCCGAGCGCTTCCGCGATCTGGGCGCCGAGCACTACCGCCGCGAGGCCCTGGCCCTGGTCGCCCGGCTCGTCGACCTCGTCACGGCCGCCCATGCCCACGGCTGCGTCCTGCGCGACTTCACGCCCGGCAACGTCATGGTCCGCCCCGACGGCGAACTGCGCCTCATCGACCTGGAACTCGCCGTCGACGCGACCGGCCCCTGTATGCCCACCCGGGTCGGCACCCCCGGGTTCAGTCCCCCCGAACGCCTGACGGACGCACCCGTGTCCGTGACGGGCGACTACTACAGCCTCGGCGCCACCACGTGCTTCGTCCTGACCGGGAAGGTGCCGAACCTCCTGTCCGAGGAACCCGCCACCAGAAGTGACGAGGAACGGTTCGCCGCCTGGCTGAGAGCCTGTACCGGGTACGCGAAGCCCCCGGACGGCGTGGCGGACATGATCACCGGACTGATGAGGGACGAGCCCGCCGCACGCTGGGGCACCCGCCGGGCGCGCGCGGCCCTGCGCAGACCGGAAGGGGCGGGCTCTCCACGGAACGCCCCGGCACGGGCCGAGGACGTGGACGATGCCGTCACCGGACTGGTCAACCACCTCGTCGACTCGATGACCCCGGCGGACGACCGGCGCCTGTGGCCGGTGTCCACGGCGGCGGGGGAGACCAACCCCTGCACCGTGCAGCAGGGCGCGGCGGGTCCCCTGGCCGTACTCACGCGGTACTTCGAACTGACCGCGGACCCGCGCCTGCCCGAGCTGCTCTCGGCGGCGGGCCACTGGATCGCGGACCGCACCCACCCGCAGTCCACCCGCCCCGGCCTGCACTTCGGGGACCGAGGCACCGCCTGGGCGCTGTACGAAGCCGGGAGAGCCCTCGACGACCGGGCACTCGTCGGCCACGCGCTCGCCCTGGCACTGACCCCGCAGGAGCCCACACCCCACCACGACATCACCCACGGCACCGCCGGCAGCGGGATGGCCGCCCTCCACCTGTGGCACCGCACCGGCGACCCGCGCCTCGCCGAGCTCGCCGTCGACGCGGCCGACCGGCTGGCGGCCGCCGCGCAGCGCGAGCCGTCGGCGGCGAGCTGGCCGGTTCCCGCGGAAGCCCTCTCCGGAGAAGCCGGCAAACGCTACCTGGGCTTCGCCCACGGCTCCGCCGGCATCGGCTGCTTCCTCCTCTGCAGCGCGGTCGCCTCCGGACGCGAGGACCACCTGCGGCTCGCGGTCGAGGTCGGCGAACACCTCCTGCACAGCGCCGTACGCATCGGAGAGGCGGCCCAGTGGCCCGCCCAGGCCGAGGACGAACCCACCGCCCCGTACTGGTGCCACGGCGCGGCCGGCATCGGCACCTTCCTCGTACGGCTCTGGCAGGTCACCGGCGACGACAGATTCCGCGACCAGGCCCACCGCAGCGCCCTCGCCGTCACCGAACGCGCCGCACGCGCCCCGCTCTCCCAATGCCACGGACTCGCCGGCAACGGCGACTTCCTCCTCGACATGAGCACCGCCACGGGGGACGCCGCCTACCGCGCGATGGCGGACGACATGGGCCGACTCGCCCGCACCGAAGGAGCCCGCCGCCACCGGCACCTGGTCTTCCCCAACGAGTACGGCGACGTCTCGACCAGCTGGAGCGACGGGTCGGCCGGAATCCTGGCCTTCCTCCTGCGGCTCCGGCACACAGACCCCCGGCACTGGCTGGCCCAGCTGCCGGGCTGAGCGGCAGAAACCCTGCCGCCCAACCACAAAGAAGAAGGAGAGAACCATGGAAACCCAGACCCAGGACCTCGAACTCCTCGCCCACCTCCACGCCCTTCCCGAGACCGACCCCGTCGGCGCCGAAGGGGCGGCGTTCTCCGCCACCTGCGAGTGCATCGGCCTGCTGACGGTCCTCAACACGGTCTGCATCGGCATCAGCTGCGCCTAGGACCGGCATAACGTCCGGCCGGCGGCTGTCCCGGGACAGCCGCCGGCCGGAACCCACCGGCCAACCAGAGGTGAGGACCGGCCCCATGCGACTGCACACCGGTGACGAGGAACTCGCCCACGAGCCCACCCCCGACGCCCACGCCACACCCCGACCGCCCGAGCCCGAGCAGGCCATCACCACGCGCGGCCTGGTCAAGAGCTACCCCGGCCCCCAGGGCACCACCATGGCGGTCAACGGCCTCGACCTGGACGTCCGGCGCGGCGAGACCTTCGCCTTCCTCGGACCCAACGGCGCCGGGAAGTCCACGACCATCGCCATGCTGTGCGCCCTCGCCCGCCCCACCTCCGGCCACGCCACGGTGGCGGGCGCGGACGTCCGTACCCAGCCCCACCAGGTCCGGCAGCGAGTCGGCATGCTCTTCCAACAGAGCGCACTCGACCCGGACCTGACGCCCGAACAGAACCTGTACATCCACGCACGGCTCTACGGACTGCGACGCGGCTACGCCAGGCAGCGCACCGCCGAGGTTCTGGAGGTGGCCGGACTGACCGACCGGCGGCGTTCCCCCGTACGCACCCTGTCGGGTGGCATGCGCCGCCGCCTGGAGATCGCCCGCCAACTGCTGCACGCGCCGAGTGTGCTCTTCCTGGACGAGCCGACCACCGGCCTCGACCCCCACGCCCGCGCACAGATCTGGGACCACCTGTACGCCCTGCGGGAAAGGCGCGGCAGCACCCTCTTCGTCACGACCCACCAACTCGAAGAGGCCGCCAACTGCGACCGCGTCGCCATCATCGACCACGGCCGGCTTGTCGCGCAGGGCACGCCCTCCGCTCTGAAGGCGGCCATCGGCGACGACCGCGTCGTGCTGCGCACCAGCCAGGACGACTCGGCGTACGCAATCGTCCGACGCATCGTGCCGCCGGGGCACACCGTCACCACGGACCCCGACGGGATCTGCCTGCGTCTGCCCGATGGCAGCTCCTGGATTCCCCGCCTCTGCGCGGCCCTCGAAAGCCACGGCATCGCCGTCCGCGCCGCTTCCGCCACCCCGCCCACACTCGACGACGTCTTCTTCCACCACACCGGCCGCAGCATCCACAGCGAACCGCCCGGAGGCGGCCGATGACCGCGCTCCCCCTCGACGCGCCCGCCACCCGCGACAGCGACCGACCGGCGCGCCTGCGACACGAACTGCGAGCGATCCACGGCCTGATCCACCGAGACCTGCTGCGCCTCGCCGGCCAGCGCGCCCATACCGCGCTGATGCTGCTCCACCCGGTGCTGTACCTGCTGATCCTGGGAGGCGGACTCGCCGCCCTCATCCCCGACTCGAAGCTGGGGGTCGGCTACCAGACCTACCTCTTCCCCGGCATGCTGATGATGACCGTGCAGACGCCCGCCATCCTGGTCGGCATCCGCCTGATCACCGACCGGCAGAGCGGCTACCTTCGAGAACTCCTGATGGCCCCGGTAAGCCGCTCGACCCTGCTCCTCGGCAGCTGCGCCGGCGGCACCCTCGTCGCCACCATCCAGGGTGCCGTACTCCTCGCTCTCGCCGGCGTCGTCGGCCTGCCCTACGACCCGCTCCTCCTGGCCCTGCTCCTCGCCGGCATGTCGCTGATCTCCTTCACGATCACCGCCCTCGCCCTGACCCTGGCCGTGAGCCTGCGTCGGCCCGAGACCTTCCACACACTGCTCGGCGTGATGATGATGCCCCTGCTGTTCCTCTCCGGCGGCTTCTTCCCCCTGCAGACCCTCCCCGCCTGGATCCACGCCCTGGCCGCCGCGAATCCGCTCGCCTACGGCATCGACATGCTTCGCGACAGCATCGCCCTGCGAGCCCCGGACGGGGCGGCCGTCGGCGGTGTCACCTGGGCCGGACACCCCGTCCCGCTCGCCGTGAAGGCCGCCCTGCTCCTGATCACCGGCGTCGGGGCCCTGCTCTGGGCCGCTCACCAGTTCGAACGCCAGGAGTGACCGGCCGCGCACCTGTTCCGCCGAACGAGTGGGCACGGCACCGGCCATGCGTGTTCTCTCCGTACGGCGCGGACCGGCGATGAGGATGTCGGCGGAATGGGTGCACCGGTCAATCACGGCTGAGAGCAGGTACGTCACGTGGCGGACGCAGAGGGTTCGACGACGAGGGTCGACGCGTGGACGGAGATGCGGGACGCGATCACCACCAGAGCCGTCCTCGTCATGGTGGGCGTGCTGCTGCTCCAACTGGGCTTCGCCCTATCGTACATGGGGGCCTTCCACGCCCCTGAGCCGCACCGCATCCCGATCACGCTGGTCGCCCCGCGCGCCGTGGAGGCCGACCTCGTCGCCCGGCTCAACGCACTGCCAGGCGACCCGGTGCACGTCACCGCCGTACACGACCGCGCGCAGGCCAGGGCACGGCTTCTGGAGCGGAAGACCGACGCCGCGCTGATCGTCGCGGTGACCGGGCGTACCGACACCCTGCTGATCGCCTCGGCGGGCGGCCCCTCGGCGGCGGACGCCGCGGCGAAGGTCGTGGCGACCGTCGAGCGGACGCAGGACCGCGCCCTGACCGTCCGTGACATCCGCCCGCCCGCAGCCGGGGACACCCGGGGGCTGTCGTCCTTCTACCTCGTACTGAGCTGGACGATCGGCGGCTACCTCGCCGCGTCGGCGCTGAACATGGCGGCCGGCTCCAAGCGACCCACCCTCCGGCGCTCCATCGTGCGGCTCGCGGCGATGGTGCCCTACGCCTTCATCTCCGGGATCGGCGGCGCCATCATCGTGGGGCCCGTGCTGCACTGCCTGCCGGGCGCCTTCTGGGAGCTCGTCGGCATCGGCACCCTGGTCGTGTTCGCCTCCGGGGCCGTGGGGGTGGCCCTCCAGTCGGTGGCGGGCACGATCGGCCTCGGCCTGACCATCCTCATCTTCACGATCCTCGGCAACCCGAGCTCCGGCGGCGTCTACCCCGCGTCCCTGCTGCCGCCCTTCTGGTCCGCGATCGGCCAGGCCCTGCCACCCGGAGCCGGTACGACGGTGGTGCGCAACACGGTCTACTTCGACGGCAACAACACCACGGGCGCACTGTGGATCCTCGGCGCCTGGGCATTCGGCGGAATCGTCGTGGCCCTGCTCGCCGCCGCCCTGCGCGGCCGGCGGGCCCGCACGGAAACCCGTTAGCCGACGGCAGCGGCACACTGCTACATTCTCCCGGCCGTGCGAAAGAACGAGGAGGTGGTACCCGTGAACGCAGTATCGACATGGGTGCTCCCCTCCGGAGTCACGGTCGGGCGATAGGCAGGTCGTCCGGGAGCGCCAATCTGTGCACTCCCGAAAGGCACGATCATGCATTTCACTTCCGAGCAGCGCCTCGACGACGGCGTACTCGAACGCACCTTCACCCTCGGTGACATTCCCGGCATCCTCTGGACTCCCGCATCCGCTTCGGCGTCCGCACCGGTGCCGCTCATCCTGCTCGGCCACCCCACGCTCGGCCTCAACAAGATGTATCCGCGTCTGCTCGGCCGGGCCCGGCACTCCGCGGCGGGGGGCTTCGCCACGGCCACCATCGAGCTCCCCGGCTGCGGCGACCGGCCCCGGCTGCCCGCCCTCGACCAGGCCCGCGCCGACATGCGCCGGGCACTGGAGTCGGGCGAACCGCTCAGCGACGAGATCGTCGACGCCCTCGTCCTCCCGCTGGTCGACCGGGCGGTCCCGGAGTGGCAGGCCGCCCTGGACGAGCTTCTCGCGCTGCCCGGGATCGACGGCCCGGTCGGCTACTCGGGGGGAGTGATCTCCATCGGCGTCCGGCTGGCGCTGGTCGAGCCGCGCCTTGCGGCCGCCGTCCTCTTCGCCGGAAGTTTCGTCCCGCGCGCCACCTTCGAGGAAGCCCGCCGGATCACCACTCCGCTGCACGTCCTGTTGCAGTGGGACGACGAGAGGAACGACCGGCAGGCGTCGCTGGACCTGTTCGACGCCTTCGGCACCGAGGAGAAGTCCCTGCACGCCCACATGGGCGGACACACCGGTGTCCCGCAGCACGCCGGGGACCCCGCGGTCCAGTTCTTCGCCCGGCACCTGAAGTAGCACCCCAACGGCACCCCCGCGCGTGCTCCGGCACCGCGGGGGTGCCGTGGGCCCGTCCGTGGCGCCGGGCCGGCTGAAGTGCGGGGCATCCAGACGTCCGCCGCCCGCCTCACCCCCTGGAATGACCCGACCTTGAAGTGGGGCTGACACCCGAGATGCTGCCCGTCGTCGTGACCACCTGCCTGACCCGCGGATCCGCCCTGCCGGCGCGCACCCACGGCGTGATCGTCCGCAGACCGCCGGCACTGTACGACCTCGGCGCGATGGACGTGCTGTGCCTGCAGCCGCCCGTACGGTCCCGCCGACGAACTGGCCTCGACTTCCGCGGCTTCGTCAGCTTCCGCGAACGCCCTCGCACCGGGAGCCGTCGAGGCGACGGCCCGTCTCACCGGCCAGGGCGTTGGCGTCCAGGTCCTCACGGGCGACCACCCGGCCGCGGCCGACCGCCTCTGCCGCGACCCGGGGCTGGAGCCGGGCGATGTGGTGGACGCCGGCGCCCCGGGCCCGCTCGACGGACGGACGGCCGGCCGGTCTGGCGGACGGGACCGCATCACGGTCTTCGCCCGGCGCGGGCCCGAGGGCAAGGCGCGGATCGTCACCGCGCCGCGCGCACACGGCCGCACGGTCGGCTTCGTCGGCGACGGCCTGCCCGCTCCCGACGCCGGGTCTGTCCGCCGGCCGTGGCCCCGGCCCACATCCATGAGCCGCTCCGCTAGCCGGCCCGCACGACCGCTTCGACATGAGCGAGGTGAGCCGCGAGGATCTCCTCGAAGGCCGCCTGATGATCCGTCTGCAGCGGGCGCAGGTCGCGGGCGAAGTGTGCCATCGCGGGGAAGCGCTCGGGATCGGCGCCCAGAACCGTCACGCGGAACAACTCCATTCCCTGTTCGCGCTCCTGCGGGGTGAGCGTGTCGGCCCCCGCCTCCGAGGCGATCAGCGCGGCGATGAGCACCACGATCCGGTGGTAGTGCACCGGGATCTGCCCGTCGGGCAGGCCCGAGGCGCGCAGGGCCTGGAGCACCTCCTCCATGACCAGCCGCGAGCCGGCGCCGCCCGACACGTAACGCCCCCAGACCCTGGCGAGCTGCGGCTGCTGACTGAAGGCGTTCCGCACGCGCAGGGCCAAGGCGGTGAGGCGCTGCTTCCAGTCACCCTCGGGGCCGTGGCCCTCCATGGCGGCGAGCAGGACCCGGTCGGCGACGGCGCGCAGCAGTTCGGTCTTGCTGCGGAAGTGCCGGTAGAGGCTCGACGAATCGGTCCCGAGGGTCGCCGCCAGCTTTCGTACGCTGAACGATTCCGTCGTGTTCGTCCGCAGTAGCTCGGCCGCCGAATCCAGGATCTCGTCGGTTGTCCAACGCCTTCTGCCTGCCATTTCTCTCCTCTCGCCGGGTTCCAGCCTAACCTATGCACTTGGTGTTGCACGCAGCGCGTGCATACTGGGTGCATGAGCTTGCCGGGCGGCCCGGCAGGAGGTGGTCCGGCGCGCGGTGACCGCTGCCGGCCCCGGGGGTTACGAAGGGACGCACGACGTGAAGAAGACACTGGACGCCGCGGTACTGGACGCGGCCATCGACAACGTTCACCGCGCCGGGATGCCGGGCCTGTTCGCCGAGGTCCGGGACGGCGACCAGGTCTGGTGCGGCGCCGCCGGGGTCGCCGACACCGCCGGCGGCCGGCCCGTCGACGCCGGTATGCGCCACCGCGTCGGCAGCGTCACCAAGACGTTCACCGCCGCGGCGGTTCTCCGGCAGGCCGAGAAGGGCCGGATCGAACTCGACGCACCGGTCGGCCGCTACCTGCCGGAGCTGGTGCCGGGGGAGCGGGGCGAGGCGATCACGGTGCGGATGCTGATCGGCCACACGAGCGGCCTCGCCGAGTACCTTCCTTATGTCTATCCCTCGCTCAAGCAGTTCCCCAACCTGGCCGAAACCTCGCCCCAGAGCCTGGACGACCACCGGTTCACTCGGTTCGACCGCGCGGAACTCATCGCGGCGGGAGTCGACGCACCCGCCGTCGGCACCCCCGGCGGTGCACCGGGGCTGTACTCCAACACCAACTACCTGCTCCTCGCCGAACTCCTGGTGCGGGTGACCGGCACCACGGCCGAGGAATGCGTCACCCGAGACGTCATCGAGCGCGCTGGGCTCAAGGACACCGGTTTCCCCACCGGAACGGAGATCGCGGAACCGCACTCACGGCTCTACGAGGCGTGGCTGGGCAAGCTCGACCCGCCCCGCGACTACAGCGTCTTCGACATGTCGTTCGTGGGGCCGGCCGGCTCCCTCATATCGACCGTCGCCGACATGAACCTCTTCTACGCCCAGCTCATGGCCGGAAGGATCGTCACCCGGGCGTCGCTGGAGCAGATGCGGCGCACCGGCCCGGTCATCTCCCAGGAGGGCAAGCTCATCGAGTACGGCCTCGGCCTGTACCCGATGGAGGCACCGGGCCAGGACACCTTCTGGGGCCACGGCGGTACGGTCTGGGGCGGCGGCACGCTCGCCATGACCCGCGCCGACGGCAAACGGCAGCTGGCGGTCGCGGTGAACCTGCAGAGGTGGAACAGCCTCGACGCCTCGGGCAGGCCGCAGCCGCACCCCATCGACGAGGCGCTGGAGGCCCTGTACCGCGTGGCGATGTACGGCTGATCACGCCTTCGGCCCGGCGGCCCGGTCTGCCGCCGGGCGCCGCACCTGACGGCTCGTCAGTTACAGGGAGCCGCACTGGTGTTGCGGACCCAGCGCGCGCAGCTCGTCCAGAACCGAAGTGCCACCGGGCGGAGGCGTGAAGATCCGCAGCCGCTGGTCCACCGCAGGTGTGGCCAGCACCTCGCAGTCCAGCTCGATCGCGCCCAGGTCGGGATGTACGAGCCGGTACGGGTGCGCCCTGCGTACGGCTACCTCGTGCCGGTCCCACAACGAGCGGAACTCCGCGCTCGCGGAAAGGAGCCGCGTCAGCAGCGAGCGGGACGCAGGATCGTTGCCGCGACGGGCGGTCGCGGCCCGCAGGTCGGCCACCAACTGCCGTGCCTGCTGCTCGTGTTCCCCGGCCGCGAAGTGACCGCGGACGCCCGGGTCGGTGAACCAGCGCAACACGATGTTCCGGTCCTCGTCGGCCACCGTGCACACGCACCCGAAGAGTGCGAGCGCCAGATCGTTCTGCGCCAGTAGGTCACCCAGATCGCTCACCACCTGGACCGGCACACCGTCCAGGCGGTCGAGCAGATACCGCAGCCCGGGACGCAGATACTCCCCGGCCCGCGCGCCCTCGGGCGGGCGGTGCCCGGCGAGCACATAGAGGTGGTCCCGTTCGTCCTCGGTCAGCCGCAGCGCGCCCGCCAGCGCGCCGAGCACCTGGACCGAGGGCTGGGGGCCACGCGCCTGCTCCAGGCGCATGTAGTAGTCGGCCGACATCCCCGCGAGGACGGCGACCTCCTCGCGACGCAACCCCGGGGTCCGCCGCCTCGGCCCTTCGACGAGCCCGACGTCGCGCGGCGTCAGCCGCTCCCGGGACCGGCGCAGGAAGTCGGCGAGGTCCGGACGCTTCAGTGTCATGTCGCTCCCAGGGTAACGCCGTTGCGCCCGCGCATCCTGGGACCGCCGGTCCTGGGGAAACCGCTCCGATCCCGGAAGGACACCGACGGCGGCACGATCGGCCCATGGCCCGCCCGAGGCCTGTCCGGCAAGAAGATCGGTGGTCGCACGATGAGGCAATCCCTGCTGTCCGTACCGGGCGCGCGCCTGCGCCACACCGTCCGCGGCGAGGGCCCCCTGCTGCTGCTCGTCGCCGGGGGACACCACGGCATCGAAGCCAACGAACCGCTCGCCCGCCACCTCACCGACCGGTACACCGTCGTCACGTACGACCGCCGCGGCCTGTCGGGCAGCACGACCGACGCCCCCGCGAAGACCATCGCCACGCACGCCGAGGACGTCGCCCATCTGCTCCGCGCTCTCACACCCGAGCCCGCACGGGTCTACGGCACCAGCCTGGGCGCGCTCATCGCACTGGAGCTGACCGCCCGTCACCCCGGACAGGTCGCGACAGTCATCGCACACGAGCCCCCGGTCATCCGGCTGCTACCGGAACCCCGGCGGGCCATCGACCAACTCCTCACCGTCGAGGACACATTCAGGTCCGAGGGCGCCGACGCCGCGATGCGCAGGTTCGCGGCCGACCTCGACATCGACCCGCACGACCGCGAACCGGACGCCCCAGTACGCGTACCGGGCCCCGAACACCTGCGGAACGCGGAGGTTCTCCTCACGTACGACCTGCCGGCCATCAGGGCGCACGTCCTCGACACGGCCGCGCTCAAGGGCACACCCGCCCGCATCGTGGCGGCCGCCGGCGAGACATCGGGCCACGTCTGGACGCACACATGTGCCGCGACGCTCGCGGGCGCCCTGGGGGTGAGCCTGGAGACGTTCCCGGGCGGGCACAACGGCTACGTCTTCCGCCCGCGCGGAACGGCGGACCGGATCCACGCGGTGCTCGTGTCTCACACCCCGTAGTCCTCGATAAGCCGGCTGATGACTGCGTGCAGGATGTCCGCACGGGGCCGGTCGTCCCGCTGCTCACGCAGGGCGTGTTCGGTCGCCCGGAGCCTGCGCCACGCCTCCGGGGCCGCGTCCATGACCCGGTCGACGAGCGGCGAGGAGACCAGCTCCAGGCACTCGGCCAGCCGGAGCCGGGTCGTGGGGGCCGGCGGGGCCGGCGAGGGCTCGGCGAAACCGTCCGTCAGGTACCGTGCGGGATCGCGGAGACTCCATCCGGTCACCGCCCTCTCGTGGACGAGGAGAGCCACATCGGGGGCGATGCCGAGCCGCGCGTCCGGCCGCGTGCCCAGGAGACGGCCGTCCCCGAAGACTCGCAGCTCGCTCGCCCCGGCGTCACAGTGGAAGACCGTGGTCCCGGGCATGACGAACTCCCGTGCAGCGTCCGCGTGCAGCCCCGCCGCCAGTGGCCGGGGCTCGTCGTGGGCCGCGTAGGCCTGAGGCACGGCGACGGACTCCGCCGGCACGAAGAACGTCAGGCTGCGCAGGTCTCCGCTCTCCCGGTCGAAGCGGAGGTAATCGTCCTGCGACCACAACCACCGCAGGCTGCCGAAGGTCTCCGACAGCTCCCGTTCCCGTTCGCCCGGGTCCGAGTAGCCCGCGACGATCAGCTGGAGGTCCCGGAAGTCGAAGCGAGGAGCGAAGGCGAGGGGCCTGTCCGTCGTCTCGGCGGTCATGGTGTCGCCGACCGTGATCCTCACCGGATGCGTCTGGCAGGCGGCATGAAACCGCCCTTGGTGTCGGGAATCCTGCCGTTCACGATGTTCTCGTGCGTCACCGGGGGCCCCGGGTCGTCGGGCGAACCACCGAGAGCCTCGGCTCCGCTCTGCCCTTTCTTCCCGGAGGGGCCGTAGCCCGTGATCACGTCGCCCACGCCGGCCCCCGGCCCCTTCGTCACCACTATGTCCTCCCCCTTGCGGAAGATGAGGTTCCCGCGCCCACCCTGGGAGAGGTACACCGCGTCCGGGCTCTTCAGGATCTCCGCCACGCGTTCGTCGCTGAAGTGCGGGTGGTAGTTGCTGGACTTGCGTACCTTGCCGTCCGCCGCTCTCTCGGTGATCTCGTCCGCGGCACTCGTCGCCTTCGCGTCGGGGCACTTGGCACTGCCGGCCTGGAACCCGGCCCAGGTGTACGTACGGTGGCCGACGAGGACCGCGGCGCGGACCAGCCCGGCGGGCTCGGTAACGCCGTCCGAACGGGCCCCTGCGCCGGAGGCCGAGCCGCTGCGGACCTTGCAGCCGATGTCGTCGCGTTCCTGCCGCACCTTGTCGACCAGCTTCTTGACCTCGGTCGTAGCCAGGGCGTAGGCGTTGATCAGGGTGTCGGCGCGGTACGGAATGCGGTACTGGACCAGCCGGCCGCCGCTGGCCCGGGAACGGGCCCGTGCCTCGCTCTTCTTCTGCGCCTCGACCGAGGCGAAGGCCGGTCCGGCGCCCGGATCGGAGCACGACAGGCTGCCGGAGACGCTGGTGCCGGTGACCGCGAAGGAGCTCTGCGGGCTGGTGCACCGGCCCGCGGCCTTGCCGTCGATGCTGAAGGAAGCGGTCATCACCGCCGTGACCTTGCCGCTCACCAGGCGGCTCTTGGCGCTGGAGGTGATGTGACCGGCGAAGCTGTTCCTGGCCGTGCATCCGCCGGAGCTGCACTTCACCGTTCCGCCGCCGCTGAGGGCGAGGGTGATGCCGCTGTCGGTGGCGTTCTTCAACTCCTTCGTCTGCTTTTCCAGGGTGTCGAACATGGGGTCGACGGCGTCCTCGGTGACCGGCGCCAGGTCCAGGCCCCCGGAATCGCTGCCTTCGAGGGGCCCATCGGTCACCTCGGGGCTCTCCGCGGAGTCCTCGTCCTCCTCGTCCCCCTGCCCCGTGACGGTCGCCCACCGGAGCGAGGCGGATTGAGCCGAGCCACCGGAGGCCCCGGCCGACCCGGAAGGGCCGTACGACTCCAGGCGCAGCACCTGGTACGGCTTCGTCGCGGTGACGAGCAGCCGGCCGGCGGAGGTGTCCACCGCGAGGGCCGGCGTGCCATGGACGGCGGGAGGCTGTGCGGACTCGCTGGGTGCCGGGCTGCCCTCCAGCTTGTCCAGGGCCTTCGAGAGCTGCGTGGCCAGGTCGGGCGGGGCCGGCATGTGCTCGACCATCTCCGTCGTCACACCGGCGCTGTCGTCCGCGGCCGCCCACTTGCCCGAGGCGTCCTCGTCGGACCCGTCGCCGGAAGCCGGTCCCTGTTGCCGGGTGAACGTCCTGCCACCGATGTGCAGGACCTCCCGGGCGAGTTCGGCGCTTCCGTAATCCATCGCGCCGAAGCGGCTGCCCGAGGCGGTGACCGTGACATCCCGCTTCATCGCGCCGGTGCCGGAATCCTGGTACCGCAGACCGGGACTGTCGGCCAGTGCGGCTACGGCCTGCCGAAACGGCCTCAGGTCACGCTTGGCCACCGGTTCCTTCGTAGCCGGGTTGCCGTGCCAGACCAGCAGCCCGGCCACCAGCCCGGCGACCAGCACCCCGACGCCGCCGAACAGCAGGAAGCGCCTGCGCCGCCCCGGCCCGCCTGGCGGCGTCGGAGGCGGACCGTACGGGGAGTCCGGGGGAGGGCCGTACGGGGAACCCGGCGGGGGACCGTAGGGGAACCGCGGCGGTGGCACGGACGGTGCGCCCGACGAGGGGTAGGGGCCCTGCACCGGAGGCCCGAAGGCTCCCGGCGGAGCACCGTACGGGGAGTGCTGGGGTGGAACGCTCGGCGGAGCCGGAGGCGGTGGCCCGAAAACGCCGGGTGGCGGACCAAAGGGCGAGTCCTGCGGTGGGCGGTCAGCGGGCGGCCGGTGGGCGTCTTCGGGCTCTGTCATCGTGTTCCCCCGTGAGTGGTCTGCGGACTGCGATCTCGTGGGGCGCAGCACCCCTGCACTCGGCCGACCGGGAAGCCTAGGCCCGAACAGGCGTCAGCGTCGGCCTCGGTATCGGCAAGATCCGATCGCTACGGGAACAGTGTGGAGGTGACACGCCATCACGCGCCGCTCGCATCCGGCCATACGCCGGGAAGCCCGCCGACCGCGGCCCTCGTCGCAGCTACCTACCTTCCTGGTCTGCCACGGGCGGGTGGAAACAGGCGATCACCATCTTGCCGTCGTGGCAGGGGCGGGCCTCCCAGTCGTCGGCCAGGGCATCGACGAGGAACATACCCCGGCCGCCCGGCCTTTCGGGGCTGGGCGGCCGCGGCGTGGGCAGCGTGGTCGAGGAGTCGTGGACGGCGACGTGCAGGCAACGCTCGTCCCATGTCATCACCAACTGTGCGCTGCTGTCGGCGTGGACGTGGGCATTGGTGACCAGCTCCGAGACGGTCAGCAGCACATCGTCGACCACCTCTGCGGCGTCGCGGGCCCACGGAAGCGTCTCCAGGTGGCCGCGCGCCCATTCCCGCGCGACCTTGACTTCGCTGTGCAGAGGCAGCGACCGCGCCCAGCCCACTGCGCGCAGCGATTCCCCCATGGTTCTCCCCTCGTCGGTCCGGCGCCTACGTCTCGCGTCTACCCCCGGCGGGAGCGCTGACGCGGGAGTCGTCGAACCGGGGTGAGGACCCTTCCGGCAGGTGCGTGATCAATCGAGGCCGTGGGCCGCTGCGATGCCCGAGATCACCAGGTCGAGCGATTCCTCGAAGTGCCGCTCGAAGTCGGAGAAGATCTCCGCGCCCGCAGCGGCCGTCAGAGGGTAGGCGGCCAGCGCACGGGCGCGCTCGGCCACATCGAAACCCTCCCGGCGCCGGCCCGGCACGGGCTCGACGCCCTGTTCCTCGATGACGAAGCCGAGTGTGAACAAGTGCGTCGTCGTGGCCGCGCGCACCGCCTGGGCCAGCGTGAGCCCGTTGGCGGTGAGTAGCCGCAGGTTCTCCTCCATCTGCGCGGCGTGCACCGCGCCGGTGAAGCGTGAACCACTGAACACCTTGGCGCCGTCCCGGTAGCCGAGCAGGCACGTGCGCAGGGCGCGGTTGGTCCTGAGCAGCCGCTCCCGCCAGGTGTCGGCCGGGTCGAGGGGAGTTCCCGCGATCATCCGCCGGAACATCTCGGTGGCCATTTCGTCGAGCAGGGCCTGCTTGTCCTCGAAGTGCCAGTACAGAGCGGGCGCCTTGACGTCCAGCTCCCTGGCGATGGCGCGCAGGGTCAGCCCGTCCAGCCCCACGTCGTTCAGCAGCCTCAGGGCAGTGTCCGCAACCCGTTGGCGGTCCAGGGGCGCGCGTCGTTCGGTACTCACACTTGACAGCTTAACGGTGTTAAGGCCACTCTCGGACCAGTTGCTACTTAACGGCGTTAAGGAGAGTTGCTGTGAACACGGACGTACTGATCGTCGGCGCGGGCCCCACCGGCCTCGCACTCGGCGTCGACCTGGCCCGGCGCGGGGTGGACGCGTTGGTCCTGGAGCGCGGCGAAGAGCTGTTTCCCGGCTCGCGGGGCAAGGGGCTCCAGCCCCGCACCATGGAGGTGTTCGACGACCTCGGTGTCCTCGACGCCATCCATACGGCGGGCGGCACCTACCCGGTCGGGATGGTCTGGAAGAACGGCGAACGGGTCGGCGAGCACCACATGTTCGACCCGGCGGAGCCCAGCGAGGACTCGCCGTACAACAAGCCGTGGATGGTGCCGCAGTGGCGCACACAGGAGATCCTCGCGACGCGACTTGCGGAGTTGGGCGGCAAGGTCGCCTTCGGCCGGGACGTCGTCGGCCTCGCGCAGGACGCGGAGGGCGTCACCGTCCACCTCTCCTCGGGTGACACCCTTCGTGCCCGCTATCTGGTCGCTGCGGACGGCGGCCGGTCGGCGGTGCGGCGCGCCCTGGGAATCGACATGACCGGGGAGACCGTCGACCCGAGTCCGACGCTGGTCGCGGACGTCCGAATCGACGGCCTGGACCGCGACAACTGGCACATCTTCCCGCCCCGTGACGGCGCCGACTTCCTCGCAGTCTGCCCGCTGGCCGGTACGGACGACTTCCAGGTGACCGCGCGGTTCCCGGAGGGGACCGGCATCGACCTCACCCCGGCCGGCATCCGCAAGGTCGTCGCGGACCGCTCACACATCCTCGCCGAGAACCTGACCGAGGTGCGCTGGGCCTCGGACTTCCGCCCGCGCGCCGCCCTGGCCGACCGCTTCTGCTCGGGCCGGGCCTTCCTGGCCGGCGACGCCGCGCATGTGCACTCGCCGGCGGGCGGACAGGGCCTGAACACCAGTGTCCAGGACGCCTACAACCTGGGCTGGAAGCTGGACGCGGTGCTGACGGGCGATGCGCCGGCCGCGCTCCTGGACAGCTACGAGGAGGAGCGGCGCCCCATCGCCGCGCAGATGCTCGACCTGTCGACCGGGGTACACAGGGGTGAGGTGCGACGCGGCGGCGCGACACGGCAGTTGGGCCTGGGGTACCGCGAGTCGTCGCTGACGGTGGAGGCGCGCGGAGCGGTTCCCGAGGGCACGCTGCGGGCAGGGGACCGCGCGCCCGACGGCACGGTGGACGGCGTACGGCTCTTCGACGCCTTCCGGGGCCCGCACTGGACACTGCTCGCGCTGGGCACCGAAGCGCCCGGGGACACCACGGGGCCGGTGGCACGCGTGGTGCGGGGCGGCGCGCACGGTGCGTACGGCACGGGACTGTTCCTCGTACGGCCGGACGGTTACGTGGGATGGGCCGGGGACACGCCGGACGGCCTCGACGAATACCTGAGCCGGGTCTCGCGAACCCGGTAACACGGCCCGGCCCGCCGTGTGTTGCGCCGGAGCGCGATGCGAGGGTGGTGTTCATGACTACCGACGCATCAGCAGACGCACGAGTCACCCGGGCATGGAGCCGGATCCTCGAGTGGCTGGCCGATTACGCCCCGCCGTCGTACGCGGCCCTCGAACCGGGCGCCTCCGACGATGAGATCGCGGCTGTGGAGGAGGCCCTCGGTGCCGGCGTTCCGGAGGAGTTGAAGGCGCTGTGGCGGCTGTCCGCCGGTGAGAACGGCGTGAACGGCTCCGGGCTCATGCTGGGCGACTGGGCCCTGATGCCGCTCGACGCCGTGATCGAGGTCCACCAGACGCAGATGCGACTCCGGGACGCCGACGGCGAGGACGAAGACGCCCTGGCGCAGTGGCAGCCATCGTGGATTCCGTTCTGCTCCTACAACCCCGACGACACCGTCTACGGCCTTTACCTGAACGGCCGGACCGGGGAAGTGTGCCGGTGGAGCAGGTTCGCGGAGCGCCAGCGCGAGTATGAGTCGCTGCCCGCCTACCTCGAACTCATGGCCGTCAGCCTGGAAGCTCCCTTGGCGGCAGCCGGCCCGGAGAAGCCCGGGATGCTGAGGGGCGCCCTCGTATGGGGGCCCCCGGACGGAGAGCGCGGGAGCCAGTGGGTGCGCCACCTGGGCGGGGCCCGGCCGCGCCACCCCGCGAAGACACTCGGCGCGATCCGGGAAGCTCTGCCCGGCGACGAACGCGAGGAGTTCGACGAGCAGCGCGACGCGCTCGACCTGACCGACCCCGTAGCCGTCGCGGCGTTCCGAGACCACTGGTGGGAGCGTGCCGTGCGGGCTCAGGAGGAATTGGAGGACGAAGTCGCAGCCGCGCTGGGCGGGAGCGTCATGGCCCAGCCCGGCCGCAAGCTGGCACCGGAGTACGAGGCCACGCTGCCGCCCGCCATCCGCCACCGCCCGCCGTCCCTGGGCGACATAAGGACCGCCCTGCGCCACGAGAGCGTCCGCACGAGGTTCAGCCAGGACTTCCTTGCCGCGATCCCGCCGCACTTTCCGGCACTGCTGCTGCGGTGGTGGGACATCGCCCGCTTGATGGCCGACCCTCGTGGCGACCGGGCCGTACGCGCCGTTGTCAACGGCCGCCGCTCCCCGGACCGGGAGCACCGCCGCCGTTGATCGCATTCCGTTGATCACGAGGAGGGGCCCATGAGCATGATGCTCAAGGACTGCTCACAGCAGGAGTTGGCCACCCGGCCCGTCGGAGCGTGGACCGGCGTTGCGAGCTGGTGCACCGGCAGGCCGGCCCGGGTCCACGCCCTACGCCGTCCCGCCGGTCTGCTCGTCAGTAGTCGCTGTTCATCGCAGCCCGCACCTCGGCGAGGGTGGCATCAGCCACGGCTCTCGCTCGCTCATTTCCCTCGCGCAGTGTCCGACGGATGTACGCGCGGTCCCGGGCGTGCTCGGCGCGGCGGGCCCGGATCGGGGCCAGGTACTCGTTGACCGCCTCTGTGACCGTACGTTTCAGCGCTGCGGCACCCGCGGGGCCGATGTCGTCCGCCACCTGCTGAGGAGTGCGGTCCTGGCAGAGAGCGGCCAGCAGGAGGAGTGAGGAGACTTCGGGGCGGCCGGCCGGATCAAAGGTGATGTGGCGCCGGGAGTCGGTCTTGGCTCCCTTGATCAGCCGCGCCGTCTCGTCGGCGCCCGCGGCCAGGGTGATGGCATTGCCGCGGCTCTTGCTCATCTTGGTCCCGTCCGTACCCAGGAGCAACGGTGCGGGCGACAGCAGGGCCTCGGGCTGGGGGAAGACCGCGGCACCGGACCCGTAACGGTCGTTGAAGCGGCGGGCGATGGTGCGGGTGAGTTCCAGGTGTGGGAGCTGGTCCTGTCCGACCGGCACCAGATTGGCCTTGCAGAAGAGGATGTCGGCGGCCTGGTGCGCGGGGTAGGTGAACATCAGGCCGCTGACCGAGGACTGCCGTGAGTGGGCGATCTCGTCCTTGACCGTGGGATTGCGGCTCAGCTCGGCGACGGAGACGAGGCTCAGGAAGGGCAGCAGCAGCTGGTTGAGGGCGGGGACGGCGCTGTGCGTGAAAATAGTGCTGCGGGTGGGGTCCACTCCGATGGCGAGGTAGTCCAGGACCAGTTCCTCGACGTGCCCGGTCAGGTTGTCCGCCACGTCGCGGTCGGTCAGGACCTGGTAGTCCGCGACGATGACGAACAAATCGACCCCGAGGTTCTGCAGACGCACCCGGTTGTGCAGGGTGCCGAAGTAGTGCCCCAGATGGAGACGCCCGGTAGGACGGTCACCGGTCAGTACACGGAACTGCCCGGGATCGTCGAGGATCAGTTCCTCCAGCACCCGGCTGCGTACTTGCGCGGCGGTCGTCCCGAGTACATCGGCGGACGGTTCGACGGCAGGGGCATCGGTGTTCGGGCCTGCCGGCTGAGTGGTGGTGTTCACACGGTCTCCTGGTGGTCGTATCGCCGCCGGACGACACGCCACGCCCCCGGACCAGGGGACACAAAAAGGGCCGTCCATCCGAACGGCCCGGTCATGCCTGAGAGGTAGCCGCTCCTACGAGGAGCGCCACCAGCTACGACACGAAGAAAGTTGCATAGCGGCATCATATACGGTCGGACCGCCGAACAGCCGTGAAATACGAGCTTGCCCCCTGCGGTGCGGCGAGGCCGGCGCCGCGGAACTTCCCGGAGTACGGCCATGTGCCGCGTCATCAGCCGCTCCACGACTACGGCCGCAGGGCTACCGAACCCGCCGACCGAAATGGCTCCTGAGTACGCGTACTCATGTACCTCCGGGACATCGACTGAAGGCTCCGTTCCATGAAAACTGGCAGACGACCGCTCATAGCCCTGCATCTCTTCTTGGTCTGGGCGGTGATGACGGCCACTGTGCCGACGCTCGGGTTCGCCTTGCTGGGCGCGGCGTGGACCGGTGGAGCGGTTGGCACAGTGCCCGTTCTCGTGTGTGGCGTGCCGGTGGTCGTGGGCCTGCTGTCCGTGGCCGGCTTGCCGGCAGGGGACGTGGTTCCGTTGTGCGGCTCTGCCTCGCGGCGTCTGGGCTGGGCCGTACTGGTCTTCGTCCTCGGCACACTCGGAGTCCTCGCCGGCGTGGCCGCCTATGCGGAGGACATCGGTCTCGGCAGCGCGGGGATACGCGTCGTGCTGACCGGAGTGCCGTACGCCGTTGCCGCGTCACTCTTCGTGCCGAGCCGGTGGGTGCGCCTGGGCGCGCTGGCGCTGCTGGCCGGGGCATTGACGTACGGAGGGTTCATCGGTCCGATGCAGGCCCAGCAGCGGCAGCACGAGGCGGAGATCGCAGGGTACCGAGAACCCCCGGACCTGCTGTACCTGGGCGCTGTGCCGTCAGGCATGCAGCTCACGCGCGCCGAGGTGGGACCCGCATCCTCCGTCCTCGAGTACCGCCCGGTCCGGGCGGGCTACGAGACGGGATACGCATCGCTCGTCATTCGAGTGCCGATCACGCCAACCGTGCAATGCCCCGAGTACCTGACGGAGGACGAGACCTGCACGGTGAAGCGCAACGGCGAGGCCGTCACGATCGACAGGCTGGACGGCTATCGCAGCAAGGTCACTGTCACCCGCCGCCACCGGAGTGTCGAGGTCGAAGCCAGCAGCCAGACTCTGGACGAACCTGAGCTACGCCAACTCCTCAGCGGCCTGCACCGGCCGACGGACGCCGAACTGGAGGAACTCATAAGGGAAAAGAAGATCAGCCGCAGGTTCTGAAAGCCACGGTGCCGCCGCGTTGTCGTACCCAGCTCACCCCTGCGGACCGTCACCCTCCGGCCGGCCGACTGGTCTGATCGTGCGTCGGACGAGCCAGGAACGAAGAGGGCAACGATGGAAGCCATTCACCCCAGGTCGCGGCGATTCCGTACGGCGAGCAGGGATCGGCGACCTGGTAGTAGGCCCGATGGGCTTCGAGTACGTCAGCCAGTGCAAGGTTGAAGCCCTCCTCGTCACCCTCGACGAGTTGCGACAGGAGCACGGCGGGCGGCATCGCCAAGCCCCAGTCCTTGGCCCTCTCGGCCTCCTGCAGCGCCCGAGCTGTGCGGCTGCTTCAGGGTCGGCGCCCTTCCGGTAGGCATAGAGGGCCTTGCGGTACGCGGTGAACGCGGAGGCGTCCGGGCGATGTGGGGCCGGTGAGAACCAGTGGGGCAAGGTCCTTGCGTGCCCCGGTGATCAGGGCGAAGGATTCGGCCCTCTGCCATGTGCCTGCGCCCGCCTCCGCGCCCCAGACCCTCGACGGCCGGGACGCACAGATGTTCCTGGCCCAGGCCGACGCGGAGTGCTCGGAGTGAGCCGGGGCGCCCGTCGCGCGGCTGTGCCGGGCCTGCGACGAGTCTGTGTCATTCCTGCGTCAGTCTGAGATGCGCGGCACGGCGCGCCTGATTGACGCATTGCCATCGTCGTGCCGCTCCGGCATCCCCGGTCGTACAGCCGGGGACTCCGTCCCGTTGTTGAACTGCTGTCGCGCAGCGCAGCCCCATCGCGAGTTAGGTCAAAATGACATATAAGGGACGCATTGTTTTCGCAGCTGCCCTCGCCACCCTGGGCCTCGGGCTCACGGCCTGCAACGACGGCGAAGACTCGGCATCGGCGCAGGAATCACCCTCAGCCTCCGCCTCGCCCTCGTCCGCACCGAGCAGCGAGAACCCGTCCGCGGAGCCGAGCGACGACGCTTCCGCTACGCCCAGTGGTGACGTCGCCGCACCGGGCACGAAGTTCAAGATCGGTGACCGGGCGATTCTCCCGTTCAAGTACGGCACCAGCAAGAAGGGCACCGTGGCCGTGACCGTCACGGCGATCGAAAAGGGCACCGAGGCCGACATGGCCCCATTCGGCGACAAGGCGAAGGGCATGACGCCCTACTACATCCGGATGAAGGTGGAGAACGTCGGCGGTACCGACCTGTCCTACTCATCGCTGAGGCTGCGCGGCAAGCTGGAAGGCGGCGGCCCCACGGGCGTCATTCTGATCGGCGACCTCCCGGGCAAGTGCGACAACGAGACGGCCCCCCGCGACTTCACCACCAAGGGCGCCTCGTACGAGACCTGTTCGCTCAGCGCCACGAAGACGGACCCCATCACGGTCGCCTCGTTCGAGGAGGGTGACGCGTACAGCGACAGTCCCGTCCTCTGGACCAACTGACCGCCCGTACCCGTGTCCGCACGCCGGGCTTCGCGGCCACGCCTGCCTCTTGACCGAGGCAGGCGTGGAGCCGTGAGGGCAGGACCGGGGAGGCCTGGCCGTTGCGGGGAGAATCCGGTGCTCAGCGCGCAGGACGCGAGCGACGAGGCTAGGTGGTGTCGCCAGGTAGGACGGGGCCCTGCTGCGACGTGATGACGGGGCCTTCGTCGTAGTGATCGGTGACGAAGTGGACGAACGCGCTCAGCTTTGCCAACCGATGCACACTCACCAACCCCGCCCACCGGAGGGCCGGCCCGAGGCCGTCACACGACCCGTCCCCGAGATTGCAGTCGACGTCGCACCTCACGACGCCCCTCTCGGCGACCTGGGCAAGGCGATGTTCACCACAGCCCCCCAGCCGCGAACTGGTCTCATCGGTCCCCGAGATCGACCCACGGCAGCCGATCACGAGCGCCCGAGCCGTGAAGAGCAACGACGGCGAGGCCGGTCGGCACAGGACCTGGGCGGCGCCCGCATCATCCCGGTGTCAGACCCTCCCTCTATGTTGTCCTGATGATGCGTGACGCACTTGATCCCCGGGTGGCGGAGGCCGCAACCGCCGATGTCCAGCTGGCTAGAAAGGAGTTCGACGGGGTCCGCCAATGGCTGGCCGCCGTCGGGCGAGGGCCCTCGGAGCCGCTTGCCGCGGAGGTATGGGTCTTCGACGAGGATCTCGCTCGGGTGCTGCTGGTCCACCACCAGTGGCGTGGTTGGGTCCCGCCGGGCGGGCGTGTCGAGCCGGGGGAGACACCCCGTGAAGGAGCACGGCGCGAGCTCTTCGAGGAGACCGGCGTCGAGGCAGAACTGCTGCCTGTACCTGCCGCCGCAACGGTGCGTTCCTACCGCGCCGGGTTGGCGGCGACTCTCGGGCTGTCATTCGTCGCGATCGCGAGCGCGGCAACGCCTCTGACCCCAGAGAGCGGGCAGCCGGCGGCGTGGACGCCCCTGGTCGAGGATTGGTCCAGCTGCTTCCCCGGGGACGCGGCGCGCGTGCGTGAGCATGCGCGATGGCTGGGGAAGGCTTTGGGCCGCTGATACGGAGCAGCCGACAAGGGAACACGCGAAGAGTCCGAAGCCGCGCCCGCACATACTCCGGACACCCGAGGCACGTTCGATTCCGGGCAGGGGGCGAGCGTGCGCTGGTGGGCGCCTACCTCCTTGCCGGCCAACTGGCCATGCACAACACCCACCACGAGGCCGCCTTCATGGCTTTATCGAGCAGTAGTGGGTTCTGGCACAGGTCTTGGGGAGTCGTCGCGGAGTGTCACCGGGGCAACAGCATGGGGTGGGTCAGCCCGTAGGGCGGTTTGCCGGGACAGTCGAAATTTCCGGGCACTCTCGCGAGGCGTGCTGGCATCGTATGAATCATGGCAGCGATAGACAACACATCCGAACCCGACAGCCCTGTCCGCGGCGCTTATCCGCCCCTGGTGGAGGCAGCGTGGCTGTATCAGGCGGATCAGGTGTGTCCGGAAGACCTGCCGATGACCGCTGCCCAGGGGCTCGCGATGGGAATGGACACGCCGACCCTGTGCGAGCTCGCCGGTCTGCCGCGTCATGCGGACCCCCGGGACATCCGTGACACATTCGAGCAGGCCCTTGAAGAATTGGGGATCAATCTGCCCGATCACCACGTGGCCCGACGATACGCGCTGCGCAGGCTGGCCTCGCGATTCAGCGCAGGGGAGGTGGATCTTGCCGAGTTGGCATCGGACGAGTGGTCGGAGATGGAGGTCGAGACCGCCGAGGAGCAAGCATTCGTGGCGCTACTCCCGTCATGCGCGTGCTGCGTCGAGTACACGCTGGGGCTCGACGAGGCGGCATGGAAGGCGCAACTGCAGATCGCGGCCTGTGCCTTGGCGTCACATCCCAGTGTCGGGCCGCGCTTCTGACGAGTGGGGTCAGAAGGCGTTTCTGGCGAAACGTCACGATCGCGGAGAGTCACTGAAGCAGGATCATCTTGCGGAGTAGTTCGAATCCGGCTCGGCCGTAGAGCTGCCGCTTGATCTTCTTGATGCGGTTGACGGCGCCCTCGACGCCGCCGGAGCTCCAGTCGAGAGTGAGCCCGGCGGTCACGGCGTCGAGGTCCCGGCGCATGTGGACGGCGAAGCCGGTGAGGCCGGGCAGCTGGCTGGCGTCGACTGCGTCGATCCAGGTGGGGAGCGTGACGCCGAGGCGGTCGGTGAGTATCTCGCCGAAGTCGCGGACATGTTCGCCGACCTTGTCCAGCTCGGGGCAGCGCGCCAGGACTTCCTTCAGGCCGGCGCGGTCTTCCTCGTTCAGGGTCGCGGGGTGCCGGGTGATCCAGCCGGTCACCTGCCGCACCGTCGGCGCCCGGGACGGCGCCCCCGGATGGGGCCTCGCGCAAAGTGAGGTTTGCCCGCGTTTGTGGACATCTCTTGAGGGTCAGATCGTGGGATTGGCATGGAGGTGTCGTGGTGGGTACAGCCCGGTATTCGGAAGAGTTCAAGCAGGACGCGGTCAGGCTGGTGGCCTCCACCGGCCGGTCCGTCAACTCGGTGGCCAAGGAGCTCGGAGTCAACACCGAGTCCCTGCGGCAGTGGGTGCGTGCGGCCGAGGCCGCCCGGGCCGGCGGGGGTGGTGAGCCGATGACCCCGGGTGGAGCGTGAGGAGCTGAAGCGGCTGCGCAAACAGGTGCGTGAGCTGGAGCTGGAGAAGGAGATCCTGAAGAAGGCTGCGCAGTATTTTGCGAAGGAGATGGGTCGATGACCGGCCGCTGGCGGTTCATCTCCGACCACCACACGGAGTACGGCATACAGCGGCTGTGCAGGATCTTCGGCGTCTCCCGGTCCGGTTTCTACCGCTGGCGGGCAGCCGGGCCCGCCCGGGCGGCCAGGGCGGCGGCCGAGGCGGCGCTGACCGAGCAGATCCGCGGCATTCACACCGGGACCAAGGGCGCCTACGGCGTCCCGAGGATCACGCGTGAGCTGCGGGAATCGGGTCCGGTGGTGAATCACAAGCGGGTCGCGAGGCTGATGCGGGCCGCCGGCATCACCGGCCGCCACCTGCGTAAAGGGAAGCGGACCACCGTGCAGGACGCGCGAGCACCCAAGGCTCCAGACCTCGTGCGGCGCGACTTCACCGCGCCCACACTTCCCACCAATTCCGTTGTCTACTAGGTGAGTTGGACATTCGACAGAGCGCCGGGCGCACCGGTTCGTGCTTCGGCAACGCTGCCGCGGAGAGCTTTTTCGCCGTCCTGAAAGCAGAGATCGGGACGACCGTCCGGGAAACCCGGGCGCAGGCTCGGCAGGACGTTTTCCGGTGGATCGCCGAACATTGCAACCGGGAGCGGATCCACTCGACCATCGGCTACATCACGCCGTACCAGGCGAGGATCCGCTGCCATCAACGACTGGACCTCGCGGCATAAAACGGAAGTGTCGGGACCTGAGGGGTCACTTCACCCCACCTGGACGACCGGTGGAACGAGGGCTGCACCAACGCCTGGAAGCTGTGGGAAGAGATTGTGCCGCTCGGCTACAAGGGCAGCTACCAGCGCGTCCGCGCCTACCCAGCACAAGAAGCGCGCTTCCCCACGACCGGTAGTCGCCCGGCCGCCCTCACCCCGAACGGTCGCCGGATGGATTCTCCGGCGACCGGAAACCCTTCTCGAGCGCGAACAACTGCTGCTCAAAGCCGTGCGCAGCTACTGCCTCGAGATCGACGCGTTCACCCGACACGTCCGCGCCTTCGCCGTCATGCTGACCGAGCGCCAGGGCGAGCGTCTTCCGGACTGGCTCGTCGCCGTCCGGCAGGACGATCTGCCCAGTCTCCAGACCCTTGCCGCCGGCATCGACCGCGACCGCGATGCCGTCATCGCCGGTCTCACCGTGCCTTGGAGCTCGGGCGCAGTCGAAGGCCATGTCGACCGCATCAAAATGATCAAGCGGCAGATGTATGGACGCGCTGGCTTCAACCTCATGCGCAAGCGGGTGTTGCTTGCCTCCTGAGCGCACTGTCAGTGGTCAGTGCGAGGATCCCCAGACGACCGCGCGAGGAGAGACATGGGCACCTGGGACATCGGCCCTTTCGACAACGACACCGCCGCCGACTTCGCCGGTGACCTGGACGAGGCAGCACTGGAAGAGCGTGAAGCCATGATCCGGGGCGTGCTCAGGCGTGCTGCCGGGCCCGCGGACTTGCTGGGTATCTACGACGGCGAGCGAGCCGTGGGCGCGGCGGCTCTGGTCGTTGCCCGGCATTCTGACTGCGATCGGCCGTGTTCGAACTATGGCCCTTCAGAGCCGCTACCGAAGTTGCCTGCAGACCTTAGAATGCTCGCCGTCGACGCCCTGGACCAAGTGGTCTCCAACCGGTCTGAACTCGCCGAGCTGTGGGCCGAAGCCGCGAACTGGTCGAAGTGGCGCCAGGGCATCACCCGCCTCCGCGACGTCCTCGACCCTCCGATCCCGCCACAAGAGGAAGCGCTGTTCGGGATCTAATTGGTGACCCGCAGTCACGGACCACAGAACCTGAGCCAGAACCCGAGTTTTGCCGGCATAGCCGGTCTCGTCCGTGTGTTGCCTGACGCAACTGCGGCGTTCAGTCGACAACGAAACCTGGCCGGCGGGCTTGCTGGCTCTGGAGTTTGGTGCTCTTGCAAGGCAAGATCGGGCACATGTCCAGCCAACGTGAGATCGTTCTGCCGTCACGCATTCGGTTATCAGGAGACGGGATACTGCTGCGAGAGTGGGCCGAGACCGACCTGTCTGCGTTGGTTGAGCTCTATGACGACCCCGAGATCGACCGATGGACTCCGGTGCCCTCACCTTTCGACTCGACGGCGGCAAGTGAATACCTGGCCAGGGCCCACGAAGGCCGCGAGGAAGGCCGCAAGAAGGCGCAGTTGGTGATCACTACCGACGGTAAGCAGCCGCGTGGTGAGGTCCTCCTCTTCCGCAGCGAGCTCGACGCGCGTGACGTCGAGCTCGCTTACGGCGTCGGCAGCCAACATCGGCGGCAGGGCCTTGCCTCACGAGCTGTCAGGCTGGTGGCTGACTATGCCCATCGCCAGCAGGGCGTAAGGCGTGTGTTGCTGCGCATTGAACCGGGGAACTACCCCAGCGTGGCTGTCGCCCGTGCAACTGGTTTCGAGCTCACCGACGACGAGCCCACCACGCTTGAGGTCAAGGGCCGCCAGATCAGGTTGCTTACCTGGTGTTATCAGAACGGCGGAGCAGACTCCCTTTCGCCTTGAGCGACTGGGATACCTCGCCTTCAGCCCTCCTCGGCATGTTCAGCACGTGCCCGGGTGCTGGCAAGTCGGTAGGAGTCGGTGCCGGTCTCGATGATGGTGCCGTTGAAGGTCAGGCGGTCGACGATGGCTGCGCAGAGTCGGGGGTCGGCAAAGGTCTTGGTCCAGCCGCCGAAGGACTCGTTGCAGGCGATGGCGACCGATGTTCCTTTCCTCGCGTTCGGTGAGGACCTGGAAGAGCAGTTCAGCGCCGCGGCGGTCGAGTTCCATGTAGCCGAGCTCGTCGATGCAGAGCAGGTCGACACGGCTGTAGCGGGCGATTGCCGGCCGTGAGTGCGGCGGACACCGTGACGACGAGACCCATCACGCCCACCGCATCCCGATCGCGGACAGGAGCTCTACTCGCTCGGGGGACAGTGTCGCGGCTCTGCTGCGCTGGTTGCTGACCCATGCCCCCAGCTTGAGAGATACCTCATGCTGCTCCTGGTCCTCCTTGACCTTGCTGTCACCGCCAAGGGTGACGGTCTCGATGTGTTTTCTCGGTACGGTCAGGTGGCCTTCGCGTTCGTAGTACTGGCGGGCGGCGGTATAGTGCATCGCCCACTTCTCGGCCTGAGTGGTCCGCGGCTTCGGCTTCTCGTTCTCGGCGGCCGGTGTGATTCCGAGGACGTGTTCGCACATCCACTGCTGCACGGCCGTGAGCTCGTCCCAGCCGAGCCGCTGTGCCCGTACCCACCGCCCGAGGTCCTCGCCCTGGTCCATCACGTCCCCAGGTGCGGTGGGCAGCGGGTGGCCGACGTCCAGGTGGCGCCGGACGAGGTGGAAGCAGCGCTGCCATTCCACCGGCCAGGCCGGGCACCAGGCGGGGTCGATCTCCTCCAGCTGCTCACGTCGCTCGTCCGACAAGACCCCGGCCGAGGACTGGACCGGCAGCCCCTCGGCGCGCCGCTGTTCGTTCTCGGCCGTCCGTCGGGCCGCAGCCCTCGCATTCTTGAGCCAGATCCCTAGCCGGTAGCCGTGGAACACGGCGTCGGTGGGGGCCAGGAGGTGGCCTGCCTGGGCGGCCCATCCGCGGGCGGCTGCGAGTCCTTCTTCCCAGGCGACGTCGTAGTGCGACCAGACCATGCCCAGCTTCTCCAGCTGCGCGATGCGGTCTTTGTCCATGTCGCCGCGGGCGTAGAAGCGCCGGGCGTCGGCCGTCCATTGGCCGAGGGGGAATCCGGCGAGCGAGGCGGGCCACGCTCCAGGTTCGTCGCCCCGGCCCTCCTGCACCTCCTCGACTTCTTGGACCTCGTCGTCCTCGTGGGTGTCGGTGGTGGGTACGCGGTAGGTGAACGGAACCTTCAGATCACCGTGCAACCGGTGGTAGATGCCAGCGGCCTCCACACCGCGCCGCCAGTGCTCATTCTCCGGGTTGAGGACACGCAGGTTGATGAACGCGGCCAGCTGCGCCGGATCACGCGGCACGGAGAACTTCAGCAGCTCCCGCGCCGGCACCGACGGACCCGCCACCTCGCCCTCCCCGGCCTCGCCCATCTCGCCCTCCTGGCCGCCCTGCACGGGCTTGTAGGCGCTGGGGGCCTGCTGCTCTGCGAGCCGCTCCACGATCCGGGCGTCGTGCGCCCTGAGCGCTTCCAGGAGCTTCGCGAGCCCGCCGTATGCCCGGCTGGTGAGCATGTTGTCGACTGTCTCACCCGGCCCGAGGAGCACCGGCACCACGAGCGAGGCCAGCTTGCCCTCCCCGGGCTGCTAACGCTCGGTGGGGGGTTTGCTGGTGTATTGCGGGATTGCTGGCCTGGTGTGTTGTGGGTTCGCTGAGAAACCGAGCGGGCGGTTAGACCCTGATGGTCCTGGTGTGTGAGCTGGGGATATCTGTGGTGTGGGGAGTGAGACCAGGTTTGTTGCGGGTTTCGGGAGCGTGTAATGGCTCGGTTGGTGTTTTCGCTGGTCAGAGCTGTTTGCCTGCCTGTCAGGTGTGCCTATCGGCCTCAGCCTCGCCGTTTCGGTTGGGCTGAAGCGACGTCGCTGATCACCAACTGTGGGGTGGTCGAGGCGATTTTGTTCCCTGGGCATGGCGGAGTCCCGGCGCGGTGGTCGGGTTCTCCGGGGTCCTTCGGTCGTGGGTGGGTGGGGGCGGTCGGTCAGCCAACTGGTCGGGGCAGTGCAGCGAGGCGGTCGAAGGCCGCGGCCAGTTCGTGTCTCCAGGGCCAGGTCACCGATATCCGCAAGTGCAGGCGTCGGCCGCCGCGGGTGAGGCGGGCGGCGACGTGCAGCAGCCGGTATCGGAGTTTCTTCGGCTCGGCAGCCGCGAGTTCGCCGTCCAGCAGCAGGACGCGCATCCACGCCAGCAGATCGACCGCCGTGAGGCTGAGTTCGAGCCAGACGGCGTTGATGGTGAAGTCGCGGGAGGGGAAGCGGCCGAAGCCGGTGTTCTTCCCGCACCGGATATGGTCCTCGACCGTGGCATGCCCGCGGTGACGGACCTCCAGGAACTGGGCGGAACCGCCACCGGAGTACGGGGTGTCGGTGAGGAAGACCTGGTGTCGCAGGCCCTCGTCCTGATCGAACAGGGACAGTTGGGCGCCGGGGTGCGGTCGCTCCCGGCGCACAATGATGCGGGTGTCGGCCGGGTAGCCGGCCAGGTCGACTATGCCGGTCAGCTCGGCGATCTCGGCGCCGTCGCGCAGTGTCCCGTTCTGGTCCAGGGCGGGGTGCCAGACCTGCTCAGGCAGGGTCCGGATCGCATGGCGGACCGGCTCAGTGACCGCGTATCCGACCGAGAACCGCAGGTCCAACCCGTGCTCGCGAAAGGTTCGGATGCGGGCGAGGAAGGCTTTCGCGGAGCCGGCGCTGTCGGCGCGGACCAGGATCGCGGTGCCGTGCCGGTGAGCGTCGGGGATCTGTGCGAGGGCGTCGTCCAGCACCGCAATGTGATCGGCGGCGGTGTTGGCTCCGGAGTTGCCGGGCCGCAGCTGGCCGGACATGGCCTCGCCGGTGTTCGCGAGGAAACACAGCAGTGGGTGGAAGCCGAAGCCGCCCTTGTAGGTGGGCGCGGCCTGTTCCTTCTCGGAGTGGCACGTGATCAGCGTGGCGTCGAGGTCCAGGACCAGGCCGGCAAGTTCTCGTCCGCCGGCCTGGACGGCGGGTATGCCCTGGCCGGTCTCGGCCGCCTGCATCCAGGCGACTTCTCGGGCTGAGGCGCGGGCCGCTCGCAGCGAAGCGAGTGCTGCCCCGTCGGTGTCGGCGAGCAACCGCCAGGCGGTGGGCGTGGAGACGACCGGTCCGAATACCTCGCCCTGGTCCCGTAGCACGGCCAGATCCGCTATCGCCTCACCGCCGTCGGCGAGCATCACCGTGAGGTCGGTGAAGGTCCGACCTGGATCGTGCCCGGTGCCACGCGGTCGCAGCGGCCTGAGGGCAGTGGAGTAGGCGGTGGTCAGACCAGTAGCATCGGCAAGATCCGCCAGCAAACGTGCGCCTGCGTGCCCGACCACCCCCGAACCGTCAGCGGAGACGTGGAGCTTGGGACGAGAACCGATACCCTGCACGCAGAAAGTGCCTTCCGCTTGGACCGACAGAACCCCTCGACAAGGTTCATCGTCCCAGCTCAGAAGGCGCTTTCGTATTTCCTCCCCGCTTCCGGCCTCATCTCAACCGAAACCGGCGCGGTTAGTCGCCGAGGATCCGCTCCCACAGCAGCCCGTCCTGCCAGCTCCCGTCGAGAAAGATCGAGGAGTGCGCGACGCCGTACGGGCTGAACCCGTTGCGGCGCAGCACCCGCTGCGATGGCAGATTCTCCAGATTGGTGGACGCCTCGGCGCGGTGCAACCCGAGTTCGTCCGTCATCACCCGTAGTACAAGCCCGACGGCGTGCCCGGCGTGCCCTTGATTCTGGGCGACGCTGGCGATCCAGTATCCGACGGAGCCGCGGCGCAGGTGCGGCTGCGTCAGGATGCCTCCGACGGTGACCTGCCCGATAACCTGGTCGTCGGCGAGCACCACGCCCGGCCAGACCGCGCCGCCCCGGTATCCGGCCAGCAGGCTGTCTATCCGCTCCGCCTGGCCCTCCGGGGTGAAGAAGTCGGCCGGCTGGGCCGGTTCCCACGGCCGGAAAGCCTCGAAGTCCCGCACCCTATGCGCGGCGATCGAGGCGGCGTCGGTGGGCTCGATCAGGCGGATCCTGGTGCTGCGCATGGGTTGACCCTCGTCGCGGTGCGTCGGATGAAACGGCCAGCCTATGCGAGGGTGCCCGCGCCGCCGCGACCCTACGCCCGCCGGAGGATCCAGTCGATCGCGCAGCTCTTGTTCTCGATACCCTGCACGCAGAAAGTGCCTTCCGCTGGGAGCGACAGAACCCCTCGACAAGGTTCATCGTCCCAGCTCAGAAGGCGCTTTCGTATTTCCTCCCCGCTTCCGGCCTCATCTCAACCGAAATGGCGAGACTAGGGCGTGTTCCGAAAGTCCCGCCTGCCGGGCGCACAGAAACACTGCGCGCGATGCACACACCGCCGTTTCCGGCGCGCCTAGGCTCCCTGACGTAGTCCGGGGGCACCGAAGGGCGTCGGCCCCGGCCCGGACCCCGTGACCCAGTGCCGTGTCACCGTTTCCCGCCTCATCGCCCGCAGCTTCGAGAACCCGAAGGGGTCCCCATGCGCGTCAAACGAATCGCCCAGGCCGTCGGAGCGGTCACGCTCGCCCCGCTCCTCGTGCTCGCCACCAGCGGGTTTGCGCACGCCGACGACGAGGTCCACTGGACCCACCGGACGGACAACAAGTGTCTGGAGGTCCACTACAGCTGGGCCACCACCACGCCCGACGACGTGGAAATCAAGGGCTGCACCTTCACCGACTTCACCTTCTGGTACGACGCTCAGCAGAGCGACGGAAGCTGGCTGGAGAAGGACAACGCCAAGTGCAACTACTGCATGACCGCGTACACCGACCACGACGTGTACATGGAGGCGTGCAGCGGCAACAACTATCAGCGGCGGGACGAGATCAACAGGGGCAACGGCTACCAGCTGAAGAACCGGCAGACCCACGAGTGCCTCGACAGCAACGGCACCTCCGTCTACGTGCACGCCTGCAACGACGGCGACTACCAGCGCTGGTACTGAGCCGTCCATCCGTCTCCCACCCACCACAACGAAAGGCAGAACAGATGATCGGGCAACGTGCCGCCCGTATGCTCGGAGTGGCCGGATCCGCCCTGCTCCTGGTCGTCGGGGCGAGCGCCACCGCGCACGCCGACGGCGACATCGTGTGGAACCACAAGCACGGCGGCGGCTGTCTCGCCGCCATGTGGGACCGCCACTTCGGCTGGTCCAACGTGGGCCTGTACCTCTGCGCGTTCGGCTCCGCGAAGTGGCACGACGTCAGCGTCGGTGGAGGCGTCTGGGTGGGGCGCATGGCCGAAGTGCCGGATGTGTGTCTTGCCGCGTACACCGACCACGACGCCTATGTGGAAACGTGCAGCAGCGGGCAGAACGACTACCAGCGCTGGCGTGAGATCTATACCAACAGCGGCTGGAAGTTGCAGAACGTGGCCACCGGCGAGTGCCTCGACAGCAACGACAACCAGGTCTACATGCTCACCTGCAACGGTGGGGAGTATCAGTACTGGACCTGAGGGCCACCCGGCCCGGTGCCCGGCCTCTCACAGGGCGGTGACCCTCACCGGTACGGTGAGCACCCGGTCGTAGCCCAGGGCCCGCTCGGGGCCTTCGAGGACGAAGGACCCGAGCAGCGGGAGGTCCGCGCTCGACCGTCCGACCTCGGCGTGGATCAGGCCGGGCTCCACCCTGCGGTGCAGGTCCTGTCCGGTGAAGGAGACCCGGTCGGCGTGAACGGTGAACCGGACCCTCGCGGCGTGTCCCGGTTCGAGCCGTACCCGCGCCCAGCCGGCCAGCCAGCGTATGGGCCGCGCTGCCGAGGCGACCGGGTCGGAGAGGTACAGCTGGACCAGTTCGGTACCGGCCCGGGGCCCTGTGTTGCGCACGGTCACGGATATGCGCACCGTCCCGTCGGTGGGGATGATGTCGGCGTCCATCGCCAAGTCCTCGTAGGCGAAGGTGGTCCACGTCAGGCCGTGCCCGAAGGGGTACAGCGGGGTGGGGTCGGCGCCGCTCACCTCGGTGGGGCCGCCCAGCTGCGGATGCAGATAGGTCCCCAAGGCAGCGCCGGCGTTGCCCGGCATGCTCACCGGAAGCCGGCCCGACGGCTCCACCCGGCCGGACAGCACCCCCGCGATGGCCGTGGCGCCTTCCTCGCCGGGGAAGAACGCCTGGACGACGGCTGCCGCGCGCCCGGCGAGGTCGCCCAAGGCGTAGGGGCGGCCGGAGACCAGCACGACGACCGTGGGGGTGCCGGTGTCCAGGACCGCCCGGGCGAGTTCCGCCTGCCGGCCGGGCAGGTCCAGGGTCTGCGCGTCGCACCCCTCGCCTGAGGTGCCCTGGCCGAACAGCCCGGCCCGGTCGCCGATCGCCAGCACGCACACGTCGGCGTCGCGCGCGGCAGCCACGGCGGCAGCGATGTGCACGTCCTCCAACGCGTCGACCCGCCCGGCGGGGGCGACCCGGATCTTCGCGTCGGGCAGCTCCGCGGCCAGGGCGGCGGACAGGGTGGGCACTTCGACGCCGAGTTCCAGGCCCACGCGCGCCGCCATCTCCTCCATGTGGTCGAGGGAGTTGTGGTTGGCGAACGCGTAACAGCCGAGCATGGACAGGGGGTCGTCGGCCAGGGGGCCGGTCAGCGCGAGGGACCCGCCGCCGAGGGGCAGGGTGCCGTCGTTGGCCAGCAGCACCACCGACTCCTCGGCCAGCCGGCGTGCCAGTGCCCGGTGTTCGGGCGAATCCAACGCGTCGGGCCCGGGAACCGGCAGTGCGGCGAGCTCGCTCTCCCACGTCTCGTCCAGCAGCCCCAGCTCGCATTTGAGGGTCAGCACGCGGGACGCCGCCCGGTCCACCTGTTCCTCGGGCACGATGCCCTGGCGCACCTGCTCGATCAGCGGCTGCCCGAAGCAGTGCGTCGTTGGCAGCTCCGTGTCGATGCCGGCCCGCAGCGCGATGGCGGCGGCGTGGCCGGCCGAATCCGCCGCCCGCTGCATGTACTTGAGGTTCCAGACCGCGAAGTAGTCGGCCACCGCGAGGCCGGTGAAGCCCAGTTTGCCCCGGAGGACGTCGGTCAACAGGTACGGGTCCGCGGTGGTGGGGACGCCGTCCACGGCGGTCTGCGCGACCATGACGGCACGGGCCCCGCCGTCGCGGAGCACCGCCACGAACGGCTCCAGGATGACGTCGGCGAACTCACGGGGACCGCAGGTGACGGGAGCCATGTTCCGCCCGGCCGCCGATGCGGAGTACCCGGCGAAGTGCTTCACCGTGGCGACCACGCCCGCCTTCTCCAGACCGCGGACGTAGGCGGTGCCTACGGTGGCGACCAGGTGGGGGTCGTCGCCGATGGTCTCCTCGGTGCACCCCCACCGGTAGTCGCGCGTCACGTCGAGGACCGGCGCCAGGCCCATGTGGACACCGGACCTGCGCATGCTCTCCCCGATGGCCGTCGCCATCTCCTCCACCAGCTCGGGATCGAAGGACGCGCCCCAGGCCAGCGGGGTGGGGAACACGGTGGCGGTCCACGACAACAGCCCGGTGAGGCACTCCTCGTGCACCAGCGCCGGTATGCCGAACCGGTTCGCCGCAACGACGGTGCGCTGCAGCAGGCGCAGCCGCTCGAGTCCGGCCGCCGGCGTCACCGGTTCGGTGCCGTAGACCCGCGTGAGCTGTCCCAGGCCGGCTGTCGCCGCCTCCGCCAGCTGTGGGGGCAACGGGTCCGTGGCCCAGTCCGGCAGGGGCAGTACCGGCTCACCGGGGCGCAGCGGCGCCGTCCAGTACGAGCCGAGCTGCCCGATCTTCTCTTCCAGGGTCATCCGGCGCAGCAGGTCGGCCACCCGGTCGCTCACCGGTGAGGACGGGTTCCGCCATGTCTGCTGATCCGGCCCGTCGGCGCCGCTCTGTGCGATCCGTTCGGTCATGCGACTTTTCCTCTCATTCAGTACACGCCGAGTTCTCGTTGCGGCACGGGGCGAGCCAGGTGCCGCATCGTGCCACGTACGGGTCTCGGCCCGGGTGTCGCCGTGGCCGCTACCGGCGGCGATGGCTGAGGGGCTCCTCGGCGAGAAGCAGCACGAGACCGGCGGCGGCGAGAGCCGCACCGGTGACGACGGTGGAGTGCGGGCCATGGGCGTCCAGGAGGCGGCCTCCGAGGAAGGAGCCGGCGGCGATGCCGGCTTGGAAGGCGGCGGAACCGGCCGCGGAGGCCACGTCCACGTTGCCCGGGGCGATGTGCAGGATGCGGCTGGTGAGGGCGGTGATCATGCCGGACAGGGACAGGGAGAGCAGGGCGACCGCTGCTATCGCGGCGACGGGGTGGGAGCCGGCGGCCACCAGCAGCGCCAGGGCGGCGGTCACCAGCGTCACCGACCCGGTCATGGTGGCGCGGGTACTGCGGTCCGCCAGCACCCCGGACCCGCTGGTGCCGATCACGCCCGCCACGCCGCCGACCGCGAGCACGGCGCCGACGGAGTGGGAGGACATCCCGGCCACACGTGTGAGGAAGACGGTGACGTACGTGTAGAAGGTGAAGAACCCGGCGACGACGACGGCCGTCACCGTCACCAGCAGGGCGAAACGGGTGCCGCTGGGCTCCGGGGCGGTGGCAGCCGGATTGTCTTCGGCCGAGGCCGACGGCAACAGGGTCACCACGACGGTCCCCGCGATCAGGCCCAGGACGCTCATCACCAGGAACGGCACCCGCCAGTCGGTCTGCTGCCCGAGCCAGGTCCCGGTCGGCACACCCGCCACCTGCGCCAGCGAGGACCCGCTGAACAGGGCGGCCACCACCTTCGCCCGCATCCGCTCGGGAAACATGCCCGCGGCAGCCGATGCGACCACCGACCACAGCACCGCATGGGTCAGCGCGATCAGTATGCGCCCCGCCAGCAGGATGCCGTATCCGGGTGTCACACCGCACAGGAGCGTGGCCGCGGTGAAGACGCTCAGCAGCACGGCCAGCAGACGCCGGCGCGGGACCCGCCGGGTCAGGGCGGTCAACGGCACGGCCGTCGCCATCACCACCAGCCCGTAACCGGTCACCAGCAGTCCCACCGACGGCAGTGACACCCCCAGCCCGTGTGCGATCTGGGGCAACAGCCCCACCGGCAGGGTCTCCACCGTGGCGAACGCGAACAGCGCGACCGACAGCGCCGCCACCGCGACGACCGCTCGCCCCCGGGTGACCTCCCCGGACTCCTTCGCCGCTGACTGCGGCACCGTCACATCCATGGTCGCAACAGGCCCTTTCGCAAGTTCTCGCTCCCCCGATGCCGTCACTCGTCCCGACGGCGCGGAAGCCTCGTACGCCGCTTCCGCCCGGCGCCGGTTCTCCTTGCTCGGCGCGGAGGCGAACCCCGGGGCGCGGGCAACGGCCGGCCGGCTCCGTCTCAGCTCAGCGCGACATACCTGACCTTTCCCGAGGGTGTCCTCGGCAGGCGGTGCACCGCGTGCAGCTTCAGGCAGCCCCGCGGAACGCCCAGGCCGGCCGAGCCCAGCGACCGCAGCCGGCCGAGGCGGTCCGCGTCTCCCTCGACGTAGACGTGGACCTCGTCGGGCCTGGCGAGCACCGCGGCGACGGTGGCGCCGTCGAGGGCGGACATCGCCGCGGCTTCGACGGCGTCGAGGCCGACCCGCTCGCCCAGGACCTTGACCTGCCGGTCCAGCCGGCCTTCGAGGTAGAGGACGCCGTCCTCCATCCGCCCCACGTCGCCGGTCCGCAGCTCACCTCCCGTGACGTCGGGCAGCGCCAGGTCGTCGCGGGTGCGCGCGTAGCCGAGCATCACGTTGGGGCCCATGTAGTGGACCTCGCCGCGCTGCCCGGGGGCGAGTCGGGCCCCGTCCCTGCCGCGGATCTCGATCCGTCCGCCCGGTATGGCGGCCCCCACGCTCCCCTCGCGTACGGCGGCCAGCGCCGGGTCCAGGCAGGTCATCCGTGCGGTCGCCTCGGTCTGCCCGTACATGTAGAACACCGGCGTCTGCGGGCCCGCCGTGTCCCGCAGCCGCCGCAGGGAGGGGGCGGCCAGAGGTCCGCCCGCGACGAGGACGGCGCGCAGCGAGGACAGCCTCGCCCGCGCCTGTGGGTCCCCCAGCACGAACGGGACCGTGGAGGGGACCATGCCGATGGTGGTCACGCCGAGGCGCCGGGCGTCCGTCCAGAAGCGGCCGGTCGTGGGTGACGCCGTGGTCAGGGCGACGGCGGCGCCGGCCGCCAGGTGGGAGTTGAACACGGACAGCCCGAAGCTGTAGTCCAGGCGCAGGGACGTCGCCGCGACGTCGGTCGGGCGGATGCCTGTCGCCCGGGCGATGCCGTGGGCGTTGCTCGACAGGTTGCCGTAGGAGAGCCGCACGAGCTTGCCCTCCGACATGGAGCCGGACGTCCGTGCCACGAGGGCGAGTTCGGGCGAGGGCTCGGTCGCGCGGGCCGGGGCCAGGCGGCGCGCGGCGCCGATGTGCGGGGCGTTCTCGACCTCGCGCCGGTAGTCCGCGGACGTTTCCGTGGCCCGGACGCAGGAGGGGCCGAGGACGACGTCGGGCCGCATCCGCTCGATGGACGCCGGCATGTCGTCGAGCCCTGCGGCCTCCACGAGCATCACCGCGTGGCCTGCCCTGAGAGCCGCCAGGTAGGCGAGCGCCCCCGCCACGGAGCGGGGGTTCTCGACCATCACGAGTTTCTTCGCGTCGTCGCCCAGGAACCGGGCGACGTCGTCGCAGATCTCGCGGGCCCGTCCACGCGTGAGAGTCCGGGCGCCGTCGAGGAGGGCCGGCGCGTCCTTGCCGCCGCCGGCCAACAGGTCATACGTGCTCGACGTCATCGTTTCGCCTCGATGTCGTCGGCGAGCCGCGCCAGGGACTTGGCGCGGAAGATGTCCACGGGATCGATCTCCACGCCCCACATGTCGGTGATGGCCTCGCTCAGCTCAAGGCAGAGCAACGAGTCCCCGCCCAGGTCCCAGATGCTGTCGGTCGTGCTGAGCACCACGTCCTCGGGCAGGGTGAGTGCGATCCGCTCCAACAACCGCGATTCCACGGCGCCTTCGGGAGCCCTGGTCCGGTGGAAGGCACCCGCCGCGACCGCGTCGTCGCTGATGGTCCCGGCGTCGGCGGCCTCGCTCGTGTGGAGGACGGTGAACACCAGCCGGTGTGCGTCCGTCGCCAGGAGCGCGCTGAGGCGCGCCCGTATCTCGGGAACGGAGACGAAGGAGCTGGTGGTCACGGCCGCGACGTGGTCGCCCTCCGGGGTGACCCGGTAGATCCCCGCGCAGTCCGGGTTGTCAGGGATGTGCTGCGTGGTCATTGCCCCTCCTGGAAGTGTTGGTGAACCATGTCCGCGAGCAGGGTGCGGTTGACCTTTCCGGCCGCTGAACGGGGGATCGCGTCGACCTCCACGATGCGGCGCGGAACGGCGGCGGGCGGCAGGACCCCGCGCAGGTGCCTGGCGAGTTCGGTCAGCCGGTCCCCGGCCCCCTGGCCGTCGGTCACCACGAAGCTGACGACACGGTGCCCGGTCACCCGGTTCGGGATGCCGGCCGCTGCCGCGTCCCGTACCCAGGGGACGTCCATCAGCGCGTCCTCGACGTCGGTCGCCAGGACGGTCGTTCCGCCGACGGTGATCCGCAGGTGCGACCGGGGTTCCAGGTAGAGGTATCCGTCCGCGTCCAGGCGGCCCCGGTCCCCGATGCTGACGTATCCGGAGCCGCTCCACCGCACCGAGTCGCGGTGGCCCACGTGCAGCGGACGCGCGCTCGTTCCGCACTGGAAGTAGACGTCGCCCGCCTCGCCCGGTGCGACGGGTGCGCCCGAGGGGTCAAGGACGGCCACGGACGTGTAGAAACCCCTGCCCACGGTTCCCGGCCGCGCCTCCCACTCGTCGCCGCGGGCCACCGTGGTTCCGATCCCCTCGGACGCGCCGAACACCTCGTAGACGTGCTCGGGGCCGAGCGTCGCGTGCCAGAACCGTTTGACCGGCTCGGCACAGACCGCGCTCATGTGGACGAGGGTCCTGAGGTCCGGTGCGCCTCCGTCGCTCAGCCACTGGCGCTGCATCATGCGCATGTGCAGAGGGGTGACGAGGAGCCAGTGCACGCGGTGCCGGCGGACCTCGTGCAGCACGTGCGCCGGATCGGGTTTCTCGAAGAGGTGGATCTCCGCCCGCTGGTTCAGCGCGTCCAGCAGCATGCTCAGGGTGGCCGCATGGCGGACGGACCCGGCCAGGCAGACGCGGAGTCCGGCCTTGAGCCCCACCGATGAGGCCAGGCTCAGCCTCGGGTCCCGGCCCAGGGCCCCGCGCATGCTGGTGTTCACCGCGTACCGGACGCGCCCGCTGGTGCCGCCGGTGCGCAGCAGCAGGGTGGATGGGGGCAGTGCCGTACGGGCCTCGGACCCGTTCCACGGCTGCCGCTCGTGCCCGAGCGTGTGGGCGGCCAGGCCCAGGGCGGCCAGCCGCTCGGCGGTCGGCGGCGCACCGGTCTCGCCGTCCGGCACGACCACCGGATTGGGCAGCCCGAGCGCCGCGAGCAGTTCCGTCAGGTAGCGCCGGAAGGGTGCCCGCCCGTCGGGCACGAGGCACAGGGTGTCGTCGCGGCCCACGGCCTGCCGGTATGCCTCGCGGAGCCGTGACACGTGTGCCCGCAGGCGCTCCGGCGACAGTGTCTCCGTACTGCCGTCGGCCAGGTGCAGGACGAGGCCGGCGGTCGGCATCCACTCCGCGGCGGACGGTCGCGCGGTCCTGTGGGCCGTCATCGCCGTCACCTCGTTTCCGGTTCGAGCATGAGCCGGTCGCGGTAGAAGGTGATGATCCCGACGGCCACGACACCGATGACGATCGCGCAGGAGCCGAAGATGTGCTGCCAGGAGGTGTGTGACATCAGCAGGCCGGCGAGGGCCGCCCCGAGCGCCCGGCCGGTGCGCGTCACCATCCGGTACGCGGCGGTGGTGCGTCCCAGCAGATGCCCGGAGGTGACCAGTTGCCGGGCCGTGATCGAGATGGTGTTCCACATGAGTCCCACGCAGCCGCCGAGGACGAGGCAGCAGACGATGGGCAGCCAGTTCGACGTGAGCGCGGGCACGAGGAACCATACGCCCCAGCCCACCAGGCTCATCGCGAGCGTGGTGCGCAGCGGGAACCTGCGGGTGATGGGCTGCACGACCTGGCTGCCGGCGAGCGCCCCGGCCGCCCCGGCCAGGAGGAGGAACGAGTAGGTGAGGCTGGAGGCGCCCAGGCCGCTGTCGGAGAGCGCGAAGGCGGTGAAGGACGTTTCCCAGACGTACCAGACGGTGGAGACCGTGAAGCTCAGCGACGCCAGGGTGAGGAGCATGCGGTGGTGGTAGATCTGGTGGAATCCGCCCAGCCCCGCCGTCATCATCGTCCGCAATCGCATGGGCTCGTCGTGCAACGCCGGGGTCCTCGGCAGTCCGAGGGTGACGAGCATCGTGATCGCGGCGAAGACGGCGAGCGAAGCGGTGGCGAGGGACTGGCTCCACAGGAGCAGCCATCCGCCCACCAGCGGTCCGACGAAACCCCCGTAGAGCTGGGAGACTTTGGCGATCTCCGTGTTGGCGGAGACGAGCCGGCTGGAATCCGCCACGAGCTGCGGTACGAGCGCCTGGCGGGCGATTTCGGAGGCGACGCCACAACTGCTCAGCCCGAACGCCAGGATGGCGATGAGCGCGGGCATGGGGTTCCCGGACGCGCACAACACGGCGAGTACCACGGCGAGTCCGGTCCGCGCGAACGCCGTGATCCTCAGCAGCCGCGTCCGGGACATGTGGTCCGCGAGGTATCCGACCGGCAGCGAGACCAGCGCCCATGGGGCTGTCACCGCGACGAAGACCGCGGCCACCCCGAGGTCGCCGGTGGACTGCTGGGCGAGGACGGGCAGTACCAGGGTGAAGGCGCCGTCCTCCAGGCTCGATGCCGTGCTGATCCTGCGCAGAAGTCTGATGGGCGACTCCCGCTCAGCGGAGAAACTCATCACCATCCCCCTCAAGGGCCGATCGACGGTCCGACAGCCGGCGGGCGAGTGCCGCCAGTGCGGGCCGGTGGGTTTCGTGCTGGGGTGGATGCCGCTCCGCCCACGTCAGCGGGTCGTCGAGGCGGCAGTCGTACGGCGGGCGGCCCCAGGGGGAGCGCCGCGGCAGGGGGTCGCTGGTGGCTAGCCGGGTCCTCAGCGTCAGGGCCGCACGGCGCCAGTGGGCGGGCGGCACCCCGCCCTCCTCGACGACGTCTTCGAGCGCCTGGTGGACCAGCGCCAGGTTCGTCCGCTCCGACGCCTCGGACGAGGTGAACGTGAGGGCGAGGACGCCGCTGCCGGGGAGGCCGGGCAGCAGGGCCAGCCGGACCCGGAACAGCGTCCCGGTGAGCCGGCCCGCGCGCATGAGGGGGCTGGTGAAGTTGCCCGCGACGTACTCGCACAGGCACAGCCACGCGCGCACGTCGTCGGCGCAGACCACGTTCACCGGCGTGGTCGCGGTGACGTGGGACGGGCGGGAGACGAGGTCCATGGTCGTTCCCCAGCGGTTCACCCGAGTGGTGGGACGCGTCACCGTGACCCCCCGGGAAGCACGGCCGCTTCGAGGCTCCGGGTGACGAGTCCGGCGTCGACGTCCGTGAAAGGGACGCCCATGCGTTCTCCGAGGAGCATCCACGCCGTCAGCCGGGAGGCTGCCGAGGGGGTGCCCATGCGTCTCTTCCACTCGTCCGACAGTTGGGCGCAGACCCGGGCCAGGGTGCGTGGCTCGGTGGCGGATCGGAGGGCGTTTCCGACGGACCGCTCCAGCGCGTCGGGGTCGGACCCCGGGGGCACGGCAACGGTGAGGACGGTCGGGGCGTCCTCGCTGAACCACTCGTCGAACAGGCCGTAGTGCGCGGGGACGCTCGGGTATCCGGTCGCCGCGGCGAGCGCCTCGCCGATCAGCCTGGCGGCGACCAGAGCGGCGCTCTGGCCGGGCAGGCCGCCGTCCCGGACGGGGAGGACGACCTCCTCGCGCGGCGCCGGCCTGCCATCCCCCGCGGCGGCGAAGGAGGCGGGCGCGACGGCGGGCCTGGCACGCGGCAGCGACCTGGGGCCCAGCAGCGATGTCACGTCCTCGGGGCTGACCACCGCGGGATCGGCCGCCACGGCGGCGGCGCACTCCTCGAGGCGGACGTGTTCGGCGGCGAAGCCCTGCCAGGCGTCCGCGTAGACGACCAGACCGGCCAGTGCGGGGGCGACGACCGGGTCGTGATCGGCGCCGATCGCCCCGCCCGGCACCGGGACGCACCAGCGCCACCGGTCGGACGCGGGGTCGAGCCCGGTCTTCTCCAGTACCTCGTTGTGGATGATCTCCGCCTGCTGCCGGGCGGCGCCGCCCGGCCGGCGACGGTCGACGAGGTGGGTGACGAGGGTTTCGACGGCGCCCAGCAGGTGTTTCTGCGGCCCGCTGAGGCTCACGGTGAGGTGGTCGCGCCGCGTCTGTGCCTCCAGCAGGAACCCGCGCTCCTCCAACTGCGCGTACGGATGGGCGCTTTCGTCCCTGGGCGCCATGAGCAGGTGTTCGGTGAAGTGGGCGAGGCCCGGCCGGCCGGCGCCTTCGGCGCGGAACCCCGCCGGGAAGCCCAGCGCGAACGCCCCGATGTCGCTGTTCTCCTCGCACCAGCCCAGCCCCGGAGCCGCCTCGTACACGCGGTTCATCTCAGCGCTCCGACAGGCTGATCAGGCCCTGCTGCGCGAGTTCGCACACCACCTCCAGGGCCTTGTCGACGCCGCTGGCCGCGAAGAGTTCTTCGACGGCCATCGGCTCGGTCGCGCTCAGGCACTCCAGCACCCGGGCGTGCTGGTCCGCTCCGTCGGGCAGGACGGCGGCGAAGGACCGCCGGGCGAACAGCACGGGGGCGTCCCGCACCGCGGGGGCACCTTGGCCGGCGTAGGGGAGGTTCACGAACGAGGGTGCCATCCCGCTGTGCAGCCGCTCCTCGACGAACGAGTGCACCTCGGCGTCGGTGAGTGCGTCCGCCTGCCCTGTGAGCGCCGCTGTCCGGGCCGCCGTGTCGCCGGTGCCGACGGGGGCGAGGAGGCGCGCGTCGCGGGAGCCGTCGAGCGCCCACGCCAGCAGCTCGCGCAGGTTCGGGCGCGGGATGGCGAAGGTGATGTGCAGGGAGCCCTCGGCGTCGGTGGCGACGTCGTGCCGGGTCCCTTCGGGCAGGTACAGCACGTCGCCCCGGCACATGGTCAGGTTGGTGGCCCCGGTCTCGGTCCCCACCGTCCAGTGCTTCTTGCCGCTGCCCTGGACCACGAAGACGTCGTGGGTGTCCTGGTGCGCGCCGAACCCGGGTGCCCGGCGGAGCGACGCGTACAGGTTCGCCTGCACCCTGGCGGTGAAGATGCCGGACAGGGCTCGGGCGATCCGGTCGGCCCACGGGTCGATCAGGTCCAGTTGGTCGATGACGAGCGTCGCGCCGGTCGCGAGGGCGCGGTGCGCCGCCTCCGGGACAACCCGGTGGAAGGCACGGCCGCCGCCGGCCACGGCGACGCGGAAGAGGTCGCCGACCGGTACCTCGCCGCCGACGAGCCGGATCTGGTCGGGTCCGAGGTTGCCGTACTGCAGGGCCCTGTTGAGGTCGCCCCAGGTGAAGGCGCCGCCTGGGGACAGCGCGCCGGGCCGGTGGAACCACCGGCGCCCCATCGCCTCCGCCAGCTCGGTCCTGGAGAGGCCGAGAACCGGCTCGACCGCGTCGTCAGTGACGATCATCTCGGTGGCCCTCCTCGATGCGGCTGAAGGCGATGGTGGCGACGGGTATCTCGGATTCCGGTGTGCAGAAAAGGAGTTGGCTCATCGGGACGTCGGCGAACCCGCCGAGCACACAGGTGCCGATGGACGCGGCGCCGGCCACCAGACAGGCCGTCTGCGCGGCGGCACCGGACTCCACCAGGCCGTAACGGAACCCCCGGGGGCCGTATTTAATCTGCAGCCGGTCCAGGGAGACCGTGAGGGCGAGCACTGCGCATGTGCGCGTCACCCAGCCGTCGCCGAAGAGGAGGCTCATGGTGTGCCCGGTCAGAGCGGGGCGGAGCCGGGTCAGCTGGTGGCGGGCCACGCCGTAGCTGTAGACGCCCGGTTCCAGGCCGGCGACGTTCTGCGCGATGACGTAGAACTCGCACCCCAGGCGCCCGCCCGCCGAGGGGTACGGCCGGTGCCAGTTGCCGGGGGTGTGCTGCTCCGGTGGCTCGGAGTGCGTCGTGTACCAGAGGACCTGGGAGAGGTCGGCGAGCGACATCTCCGCGAGGGCGGTGCGGCTGCTGACCCGGTGGGCGAGCCACTGTGCGCCGAGGCCCGCGGGCGGCTCCGCCGGCTCCGGAAGCACCAGGCTCTCCAACCGCGGGAACGTCTTCTGGTTGTACGTGAACCACTCGTCGGGCCACTGGTCGACGGGCAGCATCACCCAGTCGGAGAGCATCGCCGCGTCGGCGTACGTGGTCCGGTGAAAGTCGAGCGCCGAAGGAGCCGCTCCCTTGTCTGCCTTCATACTCACTTCCGTCAGGCATAGGGGTGCGGATCGGGTGACAGCGCACCCTGATCCGGAGCACCCAGAATCAGCTTCTGGTTCTCGTTGAAGAACATGGGTTGCAGGCGCGGGTGGACCACCTTGACGACGAAGACGCCGGCTTCGCGCAGGAGCGGTGTCGTGATGTCCGCCGCGTACCCCAGGTCCAGGCCGCCGCTGGTGTAGGCGCCGTCAAGGGGCGTCGCGTCCCCGAAGAGGTAGTCGAGCTTCCGCGCGGTCTGCGGCTGCCCCCAGTGGACGACGCGGTCCTCGATCGTTTCGAGGTCGGTGATGTCCGTCGCCGGCACGTTCGTCAGGAAGTCCCGGGCCTGCCTGCGGGCGTGCAGCGCCTCGCTGATCGCGCCGCCGACGGCCTGCGCGAGCGTCTCGCCGCAGGCGCTGCCCGTGGTGAGCGAGGGAAACCTGTCGGACGGGTCGACGGCGCAGCAGACCACGACGGGGAAGGGGTTCTCGGTCAGGCACGCGACCCGCAGCCGCAGCCCCAGCGCCTGTGCCTCCAGGCCCATCGCCACGGCGCCCGGGTCGAGCGGCAGGCCGAGCCAGTCGATCTCCCGGCCGCCGAGCCGCAGGTAGTGGGAGAGCATGAGGGCGTGCCGCTCGAACGCCTCCCGGGTCGCGCGCGCCACCGCGTCGTCGAAGGAGAAGCCGGCAGCCGCGCCGTTGCTGCTCGGGTCCCACAGCATCGCCCGTTCGTCGGGCTCGTGGAACGGGCAGTAGACGAGTTGCGCCGGCACGAGGACGGCCTTGGAGGAGGGGGAGCCGATCCTGGTGGCGCCGCACCAGTGCATCGGCGACTGCCAGACCGGGGAGTCCTTCCAGGGCTGGGGGAATTCCTCGGCGGCGACGCAGGCGCCGAGCTCCGAGGCGGTCCCGTACAGGAGGCCGTCGCTGGGCACGGTGCTCAGGCAGACCCGCTCGGCGGCCTCCATCAGGGCCTTGAGGCGGGCGAGTTCGCCTCGTCCGCGGCCACCGGTGGCCCGCGGGTGGGGGGCCGATCCCCATGGGAGGTGGGCGTTGGGCGGCAGTTGGGCGACCCAGCCCTGTCCCCGCGGCTCGTCGTTGTAGAAGTCGTCGAGGGGGTCCAGCGTGGAGACGTGGCCGGCCCGCCCGAGGAGGAGCTCCTCCAACTGCCGCACCCGCTGCGGCAGGGGCACGTGGACGGCGCTCACCTCGCGCTTCCCTGGAAGACCGACTCCAGCAGCGCAGAGCACGTCTCGCAGCCGTCGATCTGGCCGGCGTTCCGGAAGCCGACGGTCCCGGAGGCGTGGTCGATACGGGCCAGCGCGCCCAAGGTCATGGGCAGGGCCTTGGTGTCGCGCGTGATCCGGTGCACCTCCCGGGCGACGGTGACGGCGACGAGCTTCGCCACGAGCCAGGGGACGTCGGCCGGATCACCGGGCCCGTCCGCGCCGGCGGGCGCCGGTTCCGGGTCGAGAAGACCGCTGTAGCAGGCGCACTGCAGGCAGGCGGAGAACCCTGGGTTGGTGAGCGGGCCGACCGAGGTGTGCCGCGCGTCGACGACGACGGGGAGCAGGAGGCCACCGCGCCGCGTCCAGTCGAGAGCATGCGGCAGGAGGTCGTCGACGCCGTCGGCGCCGACGATGGCCACGCACAGTGTCTTCCGTGCCATGGCCGCGTCGTGCTCCGCCGTGCCGGGGCCCCCGCCGTCGAACAGCAGTGTCGTCAGCTCCGTCGCGATGGACGGATGCGACGAGGAGGGGTGGAGACAGACGGTGGAGATCTCAACGGGAGGGAACGTCATCGGAGTACTCCATCGGCCTGACGTGCGCCCGGGGGGCGCCCGTGACGGTCTTCACCACACGAATCGAGGAGGTCGCGCAGCAGCTGACGTGGGTCGGCGGACACCTCTGGCCGGTGCTGCTCCCGGTCGAGGTGTGCGTTGACGATCTCGGCTTTCCTTCGCAGTGCCCTGACGGCGACTCCGGGCTCCTGCCGTTGCGCGGCCCGCGCGGTCACGGTGGCGTCGTCCGTCACCGCCGTCACGGTCACCGCCGCGTTGTCGGGCACGGGGTGCAGCGTGATGGCCTCGGCGATCCGCCGGACGGCCTCGATGGGTGTCTCTGCCAGCGGGGTCCAGGAGTTCCTGCCCAGCGCCCAGCAGATGGCGAGGTTGTGCACGAGGTCGAACGGCTCGAGCCAGTCGGCTCTCACGGAGGGGCGGTGTGCGGCGAGGACGTACTCCGGGACGTCGACGTTCAGGTGGCGCAGGCCGTCGCCGGGGACCTGCCGGCGCACGCTCGCCGCCGTCTCCAGTGTCTCGAAGAAGTACGCACAGCACGGCACGGGCTTCAGCGAGGTGTGGCCCAGCGCCGAGAGCCACTCCTGCGAGGAGGCCGCGGGTGTGTTCATCGGGACGCCCATCGCGGAGAAGGGCCGCCACCACTCCCGCGCGGCCCGCTGGTCGATCCTGGTGTGTGTACCGCCCTCGTCCACCGCCGCGAACACCTGACTGAGTGCCTGCCCCATCTGGTACAGGCGTCCGTCGCTGCTCAAAAGTCCGTAGTCCGAGCGGTACGTCGAGAGGAACAGGCGCAGGCACCACCTGACGCGTTCGGCGGGCAGCCCGCGCCACCGGGCCAGGGCGTAGACGGTGGCCAGGCCCCCGATCACCGGGGTGACGTGGAAGCCGTTGGCCCGGGCCGGGTCCTTGACCGCCTGCCCCAGGCGTACGGCGAATTCCGTTGCCAGCGCCTGGGTGCGCAGAGCGGTGTCCAGCGGGACATCGGGCCGCGCGAAGAGCACGGGGGTCAGGAAGGCGGAAAGGTGCCCTCCGGCGAGGTAGTGCACCGAGTCGAAGTCGGCGGAGATTCCGGCGAGCAGGTTCGCACGGGCCGCGTGCGCGGCGGTTGAGCTTCTCCCGGTCCACCAGAGGGGGAATCCCACGGCGCCCAGCCGTGCCGGAGGGCTTCCGGGGTGCCGGTCGGCTCCGCCGAGCAGTGTCCGGCCGATCAGGGCGCACAGCATGAAGTCGGCGGATGCCGCCGCCGCATCGGTCGTCAAGGCGGCAGGAACGTCGCAGCCTTCGGCGACGACGTCGATCCATGCGTCGACGGCCTCGCCGAAGTTCTCTCCATCAGGCGGCACGGTGTCCTCGTGATCAGGGTGTCGCGGTCGCGCGTGAGCGCCGACCGTCCATTGCTGACGTCCAGGGGATGACGCGCGGCTTCGGCGCCGGAATTCCCGGCGCCGAAGCCTTACGCGGCGAATGCCGCTTTTCGCGTGCCGATCAGTTCGTGCGGTCTACAGGTACGCCGGAGCGAAATCCGTGCACACCTGATGTCCGAAACGGATTACTTCGGCGTAATCAGCGCCCGTTGTCGCTGGACGCCGGGACCATCGCGCGGGCGCGCCCATTGTCGCTGGACGCGGGAACCATCGCATGAGCACGCCCATTGTCGCTGGACGCGGGAACCATCGCGCGAGCACGTCCATTGTCACTGGACGCCGGAACCATCGCTTGGTGCACCATGCCGGGCCTACCTCTCGTAGAAAGAGCTTGCGCAAAGTGACGTCCCGAAAGAGACCTCCATACGGTCCAGTTCCGCGAACAGGTTTGTCAAGCGGATTGACAAATCTGGCCACGGTCACGTGACTGCGATCAATCAACCGGACATAGCGGATATCTCTGGAGCTTCCGAGGAGATACGGCCCCGCAAGTCACAGAATGTAGCCAGCTTTCGGAGTTCGTCACAAAAAGGAACTTCACATCGAAAGTGAAGTTACGTACCGAAGACCGACCGGAGAACCGTTTTGCCCGATGAAAGGACCGCAGTAAAACGGAAGCGCCCCAGGCCTCTCGGCCGGCGTTCGCCCACCGTCTGCGGCGGTTCAGAGAACGCGCGCCGGCGGCAGGTAATCGCACGTCAAAAACAGCCGGTCGGGTCTGGACAGAGCCAGCCCGGGCGGGTAGAAATTCCCCTGGCGTTCCGGCGGAGGCAGTCCTTTTCGTCGGGAATCCGGTTACCGCAGCCGCCTCCCCGGCCCGGTTGAACGAGCTGATGTACCAGGTCCGAAAAGGCTCTGAACCGTGTCCGGCCTTCACCCGGCCCCACCGCACGACGGCGAATGCACTCACATGACATCGGGTACACGATGCAGGATGGCGGAAGACGACGAGGGAAAACGTTATCGGGCAGGCCGGCGCCCGTTGGGTTTGTGCATTCCGCTTGGCGATGAGTGTTTTTCTGTGCGCTGCCGGGACGAAGGCCCGCATGCGAAGGCGCCGTCCGCCGGGCACGAAACCCCCTTGGCGCGCGACTGCGCGAGGGAGGGGGACGCAGTGGGTTGTTCCGTGCTGGAAAGACAGGGAGCGTGATGACCGAGGCACACACCGTCATAGAGGCGTCCGGACGGGACAGTGAGACCAGGAACTACCCGCTCACCTGGGCGCAGGCGACCATGTGGGAATACGTGCTGGCGCTTGGGACACAGGCACGGGACCTGAACCTGCCGCGGCGGCGGCTGCTCCGGACGCCGCACGGCATCGGACAGGTGCTCGCCGCGCTGACCAGGTTCTTCGCCGAGTGCGACGTGGCCCGTACGACCTTCGACGTCACCCGGCGCGCCCAGGTGATCCGGCCGGCGGTCGCCGCGCCGATCCGGGTTCTCGACTCCGGCGGGGACCCCGCAAAGGCGGCTGCGGACCTCGCCTCGGAGCTGGCCGGCGCCGCCTTTTCTCCCGGCACCGACCTGCCGGTCCGCTTCGGCCTGGTGGCCGACGGCGACGAGGTCCACGCGCTGGCCGTCGCCTACTCCCACCTGGTGTTCGACGCCTTCAGCCACTCCCTGGTCGCCGGTTTCCTGGAGCGCGGCCTGGAGGGGGCCGCCGAGGAGACCCCGCACGTTCGCGACCTGGTACGCCGTGAGGCCACGGACCGCATGCGGGAACGCAGTGAAGCCGCGCTGTCCCAGTGGTCGAACGCCTTGTCCGCGCTGCCGCCGGGACGCGGTTTCCGGCTGCCCTCCGCAGGGTCGTACACGGAGTGGGCCCTGCATTCGCGGGAGGCCGCCGTGGCCGCTCAGACCGTCGCCACCCGGCACCGCGTGAACACGTCGAGCGTCCTGCTCGCGGCGCTGGGGGCCGCCCTGCGTCCGGTGCTCGCCGACCCTCCCGCCGCCCTGCTGCTGGTCGCCAGCAACCGGCACCACCCGGACCTCGCCGGATTCACCGGGATTGCCCTGCAGATCGGTCTGCACGTGATCCCGCCGGCGGACGGAGAAGGCACCGTCCACGCATACCTGAGGGCCACTCAGGACTCGGCGATCCGCGGCTACGCCAAAGCCCGGTACGACACCACGCGTTGGCGCGAGAAGCTTGCCGCGATGACGGAGCGCGGCACGGCTCCCGACCTCTCCTTCTACTTCAACGATGCGAGGAGGTCGCGCGGCTGGGACGGTCTGGAGCACCGGGCCGGGGAGCTGGCCTCGTGGCAGCCAGGCGACGCGCACGTGACCGCCGTCGCCACACACCGCGTCAGGGACGCGACGATGTTCGCCTATGTGCTGGACGGCGGGCCCACCGCGCGTATCCACCTGGTCTGCGACGACGCCGTCATCCCTCCCGCGCAGGCCGAGGCGGTCCTGCGCGGCCTGGAGGAGTACCTGGTCCGACGCGCTCTGGCCGGCTGACGCCGCGCCGGTGGTGCCCGAATCGGCTCCACCGCCCCCCTGGCGCCCGCACGACAGCCCTTGACACCATTTCGGGAGAGAAGAACATGGCAAACGAAGGAAGCAGGCACGCCGGAGTCCCGCTGGAGCCGTCCGGCGAGACGGTGGGCGTGGTCTTCGTCGGCTGCGGATACGCCGCCGACTTCTACGGCGCGACGATGCCCAACTACCGGCACGTGGAGATCAAGGGCGCCTTCGATGTGGACAAGCAGCGCGCCGCCACGTTCGTCGCGGAGTACGGCGGGCGCGTCTTCAGCGACTTCGACGAAGTGCTGGGCGACCCGGACGTCGCCATCGTCGTCAACCTCACCCCGGTGCCACAGCACTACACGGTGAGCAAGGCGGCGCTGCTGGCCGGCAAACACGTCTATTCGGAGAAGCCACTCGCCTCCAGCCTCCCGGAGGCGACGGAGCTCGTCGAGCTGGCCAGGGAGCGAGGGCTCCTGCTGTCGAGCGCCCCCTCGACCATCTTCAGCCAGGCCGCACAGACGTTGCTGCGCGCTGTCGGCGACGGCCTGATCGGCAAGCCGCTCCTCGCGCACGCTTCGCTCGACATGGGTGCTCTCGCCTTCATGCCCTACACCGAGTGGCGCAGCCGGCGGGGTGTGCCGTGGCCGTATCTGGACGAGGTCGCCAACGGATGCGTGATGGAACACGCGGGGTACCAACTCAGCTGGCTGGTGGCCATGTTCGGTCCGGTGGTGCGGATGGCGGCCCACACTTCCCTGCAACTCGAGGACAAGTGGCCGGGGAAGACGGAACTCGCACCTGATGTCTCTTTGGGTTTCCTGGAGTTCGCGAGCGGCACCGTCTGCCGGCTCAGCATAGGCTGGGTCGCGCCTGCCGACCTATCGCTCACCGTCGTCGGCGACCAAGGGGTCCTCACCGTGAGCGACGTGTGGCAGGCATCCGCGCCGGTCATGCTCCAGCGCCACGCCAGGACGAGCGGCAAGACCAACGCGTATCTGCAGGAGGCGGAGCAGCTGCCCTTTGTCGTGCCGCCCGCGCAGCACCGGTACGACGACACCCATGACCTCACGGTCGGCGCGGGGGTCGCCGACATGGCCGCCGCGGCCCTCAAGGGTGAACAGCCCTTCCTGTCCGCGGACTTCTCCCTCCATGTGCTGGACGTCAGCCTCCGGCTCTCCGAGGGCCGCGGAGTCATGGAAGACGTGGCGCTGCCCGCCTCCGACGACAAGAAACTGACCCTCGCCCCCGCCATGCCGCGGACGGCGGCCAGATGAGCGGGGAGCCGCCCGTCGGTTCCCCGCCTTCCGATGACCACACAGGAGGAGACGACATGACTGGCCCGTTGGGGATCGGCGTGGTGGGTGCGGGCAACATCAGCGGCGAATACCTGGAAACGCTGTCGAGGATGCCGAACGTGCGTCCCCTCCAGGTGGCCACGCGCAACCCGGAACACGCTCGGACCGCGGTCGCGCGGTTCCCGGGGGCACGTGCGACGAGCCTGACGGAGCTCTACGCCTCGGACGAGCTGGACCTCGTCCTCAACCTCACCACTCCGGAGGCTCACCTGGAGGTCTCCCTGGCCGCGATCGCCGCGGGCAAGCACGTGTACGGGGAGAAGCCGCTCGCCATGACCACCGCCGACGCCCGCTCGATCCTCGCCGCCGCCTCGGCGCGGGGCGTACGGGTGGGTTGCGCACCGGACACGGTCCTGGGCACCGGTATCCAGACCGCGCGGGTCTGCGTGGACAAGGGCGAGATCGGCACCCCGATCGCGGCGAGCGCCTTCATGACCACCCCGGGGCACGAACGCTGGCACCCCGACCCGGAGTTCTACTACCGGCCCGGGGGCGGACCGATCCTCGACATGGGCCCGTACTACCTGACCGCGCTGGTCCTCATCCTCGGCCCGGTGCGGCGCGTCACCGGCCTGTCCGTGACCCCGCGCCGGACTCGCACGATCGGCAGCGGCCCCCGGGCGGGCACCACGTTCCCCGTGGACGTGGCGACGCACGTCACCGGGGTGCTCGAGCACGAGGGCGGGGCGCTGTCCACGCTCATGATGAGCTTCGACGTGTGGCGGAGCACGCTGCCCAGGATCGAGGTGTACGGCACGGAGGGCACGCTGTCGGTGCCCGACCCGAACAGCTTCGGCGGCGACGTCCGCGTCTCCCACGACGGGGACTCCGCCTGGCGGACGCTGCCGGTGCTCGGCGGCTACGCGGGCGGGGCACGGGGCATCGGCATCGCGGACATGGCGTACGCCATCGCGACGGATGGAGCGCATCGGGCGAGTGCCGATCTCGCTTACCACGTCCTCGACGTCATGGAGTCCCTGCTCGCGGCGACCGAGTCGGGCACCGCCCGCCGGGTGGACAGCGGCTTCCAGCGGCCCGACGCGGTCCCGGCGAACGCGCGGCCGGAGATGCCGCAGCCGCGATGACGCCCGTGCCGTCCGCGGGGTCGCACCTTCTGGGTTACTGACGGATTGTCAGAATCCCGGAGGCGGTGGTCAGGCGATCACGGTGAGCTGCCGCACCCACCGGTCGTCAACGGGGCTGAACAGCCGCATGGTCAGTACCCGTCCGGCCTCCGGGTCGGCGGCGTGCACGACGACGATGCGGCGGGGCGCGGTGCCCAGGTGGCCGAAGGTGCCCGGACCCCATCCCGCGCCCAGAATGCCCTGGGGCAGGTCCCGCTGGAAGCCGAGGCCCCAGCTGCGCTCGCCGAGGTCGTACAGGTGTACCGGCGGTCCGGCGGCCACCAGTCGGCGGGCCGTCGCCTGCGACAGCAGGGTGCCTCGGCCGTCGAGTGATTCCAGGAGATCCGCGTACAGCAGGCCCGCGTCCGCGGCCGTGGACACCCCTGCCTGCCCGGGGTTCAGCGCGTCCAGACCACGCGCCTCGTCGTCGACTGGGACGAACCGCAGCTGTCCGTCGCGGCGGTGCAGCGCACCGTACGGCCGGCCCGGTCGCGGCACGAGTGCCAGGTCGCGCAGGCCGAGCGGCCGGGCGACCCGCTCCTCCACGACGTCCGCGAGGGGCCGGGCGTGGACCCGTTCGACGATCGCGCCGAGCACCGCGGACGTGCTCTGGGCGTTGTAGTGGGCAGGGCCCTGGCGGGGTGTGGCGGTTGCGGCGATGCGACGCCCCCGTTCGTCCAGGGACGGGCTGTCCCGGTGCAGGGACGGGGGAAGCCTGACCGCGTGCCCGAGCAGGTCGGCGACGGTGACGGCGGCCATGGCCGGGGCGCAGTCGCCGAAGAAGCGGGTCAGCGGGTCCTGGAAACCGAGAAGCCCGTCTTGGGCAGCGAGTCCGGCGATGACCGCCAGCACCGGCTTGTTGGCGCAGTACAGGCGTCCGGCCGCCTCGGCGGCGCCGACCCCCGGCGCCTCGCCCACCGCGATGCGGTGGCTCTCGCTGCCATGCCGGTGGAAGACCTGGCCGCCGAGGAGGAGCCTGCGCTCCACCAACTGCTCCAGCATCCGGCGGATGCGCGCCGGGGCCTCGGACGCACTCACAGGGCAGCCCCTGCGGTGGAGTGGCAGCGCGGTGAACGGAGCGGCTGGCGCCTGCTGTTGGCGGCATGGCTTCGTGACGCGCAGGAGGCCGGGCGGGTCCGGGCGCGGCCTTCCTTCGTGAGACGCGCAGATTCCGCCACCAGGTGTTCCACCCTGCCTCCGATCTCCGGTCGAGCCGCAGGGCACCTTACCTGGGGTCGCCTCGGGATGTCCCGCCCCTGACCGCCGTACCGGAGCCTCCGGCCGAGGGCTGGCGGGTGCGTCATGCGGTGCCTGGGACCGAATCTCATGCTGTGGGCCGGTGTGATCCTCTTCGCATCAGCTGGATGACCCGCGACGAGGGCAACCAGGGCCTGAGCCAGAAGTACCACCTGCACAGCTACCGGCTTGCCGCCGAGGCCGGCGAGATCGAACTCGCCGCGACCGCACTGCGCGGGCTCGCGGACCAGGCGGTCGACCTCGGGCACATCCCCACCGCCGTACGGCTCGCCGAGGCGTGCGAGCAGCGCGGACGGAAGCTGACGTCCCATCAATTCCGCGCTCTGCTGGGTGAGCTGGACATTCGGCAGAGCGCCGGGGGCACCGGTTCGTGCTTCGACAACGCTGCCGCGGAGAGCTTTTTCGCCGTCCTGAAAGCAGAGATCGGGACGACCGCCTGGGAAACCCGGGCGCAGGCTCGGCAGGACGTTTTCCGGTGGATCGCGGAACATTACAACCGGGAGCGGATCCACTCGGCCATCGGCTACATCACGCCGTACCAGGCGAGGGTCCGCTGCCATCAACGGCTGGACCTCGCGGCATAGAACGGAAGTGTCGGGACCTGAGGGGTCACTTCAGCCTGCACAACCACCCGCGCCGCCAGCAGCGCCCCGGCGCCCTCGCCGACGGCCCGCTCCAGCAGCACCCGAAGCCACCGGTCGCTGTGCCCACGGTCCTGCGTCCGGTCCCGGCGACCGAGCTCGACCAGGACCTCCGACAGGCCGCCCTCAAGCTCCCCGTCCCTGAGGTACACGCCGCCCTCGCGCAGCCATCCGAGCACCATCTCGGTGTGGCCCGGCTCGGCGCACACAACCGCCCACTCGGCGTTCAGCGACTCAAAAACACGGGTTCCGTTCACGGCAGCTCCTGTTCAGGTGATGCCGTGAATGCTTCTCAGGACCTCCGACCCAATCGCTGACCCAAACCCCCACATGCGCAGGTCACAGGGTTGCCCAAATGATGACCCGGCCACAGACGGGGATTGGGGCAGCGCGCCTGGCCGACGGTGGCCAGCTGACCAGACCCCGCCGCGTGACCCGGTCGTGCGAGTTCGAGGACCCGGTCAGAGCATCCGCCGGGGTCGCCGTGCACGCGCCCCCGTGCCCGCGCTGCTCCCCGGGCCGTGATCGGGACCCCGGGGGCCGAGTTGCGCAACGCGTCGCGATCATGTTGAGGGAGCGGCGCACCGGTCGTGGCGTCGAGAGCGCCGACGAACCACCGGCCGGACATGAGGGGTGGTGCCGCATGCCCGCAGACCGGGACTCCACCTCCGACTCTACGGAGCGCCTTCGGCGGCACTCCTGGCGCGCGCGAGCCGGGGCTACGCCCACTTCCTCGCCCAGATGACCGAGCACCAGGACGACCGCGCCGACAGCGGCTCCGGAGAGGACGTGTTGCGGGACCGCCGGCCGGCCCTTGGCATCCGTGGCCGCGAGGGCGGCGAGTCTCAACAACACCTGGGCCTGCTGGGGCGTCGCCCGTTGACCAAGGACGCGGGGCCGCCGGTAGAGCCCCAGCATCGCGGGGTCGCTCTGTGCTGGGCTACGAGTACGCCTGCCACCAGCGATCCGCTTCAGCGCGAGCTACTTCGGCGTCGTACTGACTCGCGTCGAAGTGGAGCTCTGGCGGGGGATAGGGCATCTCGGTGTGCGCCGCCCACGGAACTTCCCAGTCCGACCACTGCACGATCTCCCCGAACCGCTGCACGACCACGGTCAGGAAGCCGCAGCAGCCACCGGTGCAGTCCGGCTCTCCCAGCTCCAGGCGGCGCGCCTCGCCGGTCGCTCGTAGAGGGCTGGGGAGACCAGCCGGCAGCGCCTCGGCAGCGTACGGGCCGCGGCCGCCTTCGCCGACCGTCGCTTCGACCACGTCCTCGCCGTTGACCCAGAACCGCAGCTGGGCAGGGAACCGAGGTTCGTGCGGCAACGCCTTGATCTCCAGACGATCGAACATCACGAGATCATCGTCCAGACTGTTCGCGGGTCACTTCGGGAAGGGGTAAAGCCCGCGTACGTCCTTGGCCTTCACCACGTCAGGGGCATCAGGCTTCTGCGGATCGACCGGCACGTCGGCGTCGTAGACGTCGACCACTACGGGGGTGTCCGCGATCTCGAACTCGATGCCGCGGGGTGTCGGCCTGCCCGATTCCGGTACGTGGACGACCACCTCGCCGGCCTTGACCGCGTGCGTGAGCGTGACGCGCTGCTCCCCGTCCACTACGCGGGGGTTGCTGTGCTCGGCGGTGGTCACAGAGGCGGGCACTCCTGCGTAGGCGGTGTCCATCCGGCACAGCGAAAGGGCGGTCTGAGCGGTCAGCTCGGCGGCAGATGACTCCACGTACTTACCGCGCGCCTTCGCGATGGCGTCCTTGGCCGCGGCCACCGCCTCGGGTCCAACAATCTGCGCGACCACGATGGAGTCGTTCAGCGTCGCGTCGTCGTATGCCGACCAGGCCCGGTCGCCGATGATGACGAAGCGGGTTACCGCATGGGCGCGGGTGTAGGTGCCGGTGCAGTGGCCCTCACGGTCGACGTGCAAATCGATCGAGGTGCCGCCCTCGTCCCTGACCTCCCCCTTCAAGCCGAACGAGCGGTAAGCCTTGAACGTCTCCAGCGCCTCGGTCATGCGTTGCGCGTCGCTCACGGGCGGCGCCGGGGACGCTTTGGCTTCGGCTGCCTCTTCGTCGGTCCCGCCGCAACCCGCCAGTCCACTTACCGCGACAACGGCGCACAGTACCGCCGCGCGCCTTCTCCAGCTCGCCATGTTCGGCGCCCTCCCAGAATCCGCCCGCCAGGGCGCGGCGGGCGGGCCCAGTCTTCCATGCCGCGTGGGCAGCTGATCAGCGCCCTACCCCCGGGTCATCGCAGGTCAGATCCGACTCACCATCGCCGACCCCTTCCGGCCGCGGCACTATCTGTATGGCGGCTCTTGTGTGCACCTTGCGTGCCGTTCATCGAGCGGGAGACGAACTGAGGCCCGCCATCGGGTGGCGGGCCTCAGAGGGGAGGGTGCTGGTCCGTCGACGAGAACTGAGCGGCTATTCGGTCGTCGGCTCGACGTAGGTGTTGTCGAACCAGTCGATGAACTCGCGGACAGTGCCGATCTTGGCGACTCGGGTATGTAGGGCCTTCTGGTCGTGTCCGGCCAGGAACCAGCCGCCGGCGACCGGTTCACCACAGCCGCACCCGCACAAGCGGCTGTCGTGCGGGGAGTCGAAGTAGGTAATCGGGTTACGGGCCGACTCCACGGGAGGATTCCCGCCGACGTAGGCGTCGTAGACCGCGTCGCCCGGCTTGAGGAACCTGCCCTCCATCGCCTTGCGTCCTCCGGCCACCGGAACCAGCCTGTCGATCTCGATGGCCATACGCACCTCCCCTTCGTAGGAGAGCAGCGCGTACTGCTCCTTCTCCGCCCGCTCGCCGAGGACCCAGCAGCCTCGGTTGGCGCGGAAGAGGGCTTCGTCGCCCATGCTCGGGTCCCAGCCGACGTGTTCGCGGCCCAGCTGGTCCTCCTGCGGGTTGACGTAGCGCATTCGGCCGAGCGTAATGTGGATCATGGTCCGCCCCCAATAGTTGGATACCCAGGGCCCCTTGCCCTGCCGACTATTGAGCATCTTGGCGGATCGCTTTGATACCTTCAATCCCTAGCCTCGCGCTTTCGTACGCCCAGCAGAACTTGGAGGTTGGCCATGTAGGTGGTTGATCGTGGTTCGTAAGCTCGTCGTCGCCTGCCGGTGTGAGTCCGGTCCGGGTAGCTGCCAGGAGGCCCGGTAGCAGGCTGGCGGTGTCGGGGGGAAACGCCCAGCGTCGAAGTCCAGCGTCGAAAGCCCTGTGAAGGGGGAGCGAAGAAGCGGTCCGTAGCATCACGCGAAGTCTGCGGCGTCGTTGGAGGCCTGCTCGTGAGGGTGGGGACAGGGAGAGCCGAGCCCCCGAAATCAGGGCGAAGGCCATGGAAGCGGTGAAGATCCTGGATGGGCAGCCGCGAGGGACTCCCCGGCGTATGGGGCATGGAACGTTTCGAAGGTGACGGCGGGAACTGGGGAGGCCCTCCCCGGCCCGGCAGCCTGCGGCAGGAGTGCTGTCGGAAGCATCGCGACCTATAACCGGGGGTGCCCCGGGAAGGGAAAGCGGGCCGGGTGGGCGTCGGAGGCGGCCGTAGTACTGCTTGAGCCGGGCGGACAACATAACCGCCGGTGGAGGAAGGGCCGCTGCTTCGTCGATGTGTACTGCTGAAGTAGAGGGGCCCGGTGAGTGCCCGCGTGGCTAGTCCCGCCGTCGGGGGACGTTCTCCCTCGGATCCGGTCCGTGCCCTCCAGCATGCGCTCTACCGGGCGGCCAAGGCCGGTCCCGGACGACGGTTCCACGCGCTGGGGGACAAAGTCCACCGCAGGGATGTCCTGGCGCGTGCATGGTTGACGGTGCGTCGTAACAACGGCGCCCCGGGCATCGACTTGGTTGATCTCGCGCAGGTCGAGGAGTACGGGGTCACCCGGCTTCTCGGTGAGCTGGTCGCGGAGTTGAAGGACGGCAGGTGGCAGCCGCTTCCGGCTCGCCGGGTGTTCATTCCCAAACCCGGTACGTCGGAGCAAAGGCCCTTGTCCATTCCGGCAGTTCGCGACCGCATCGTGCAGGCGGCGCTGAAGATCGTGCTCGAACCGGTCTTCGAAGCGGACATGCTGCCGTGCTCTTTCGGGTTCCGGCCCAGGAGGGGCGCACATGATGCCCTGCAGGTCTTGATCGATGAGTCCTGGCGGGGACGGCGATGGGTCGTCGAGACGGACATCGCCAACTGCTTTGAGGCCATTGACCATGAGAAGTTGATGCACGCGGTCGAGGAACGTGTCTGTGATCAGTCCGTTTTGAAGCTTCTGCGCGCAATGCTGCGGGCCGGAGTGATGGAAGACGGGCAGGTCCGCCGGCCGGTCACCGGTACTCCTCAGGGCGGGGTTGTCTCCCCGCTCCTGGCCAATGTCTTTCTGCACCGGATCGACCGGGCGTGGGAGACACGGCAGCATGGGGTGCTGGTCCGCTATGCCGATGACGCTGTGGTGATGTGCGCGACCCGCGCGCAGGCCGAAGCTGCTTTGGAGCAGCTGACGTGTCTGCTGGCTGATTGAGGTTCCCCCGAGATGCGGAAGTCGATGACAGAGGGTCAGATGGTTCTCATGAGAGGAACATCGACCATGGCTGCCCCCAGGAAATACTCGCTGGAGTTGCGTGAGCGTGCGGTGCGGATGTATCGCACCTCGGATCCGAAGCCGCAGATCAAGAAGCTGGCCGTCGACCTCGGCGTCCACCCCGAGGCCCTGCGGGGCTGGATCCGTCAGGCCGAGGCCGATGCCGGCGAGCGTGATGACCGGCTGACCACCGACGAACACGCCGAGCTGGTGGCACTGCGGAAGGAGAACGCCCAGCTCAAGAGGGCGAACGACGTACTGCGGACGGCCTCGGCGTTTTTCGCGGCGCAACTCGACCCGACCCGGCCCAGGTGACCGCGCTCCTCGACGAGCATCCACACCTGGGAGTCGAGTGCGTACTCCGGGAACTTTCCATCGCCTCCTCCACCTACTACCGCTGGCGCCGCGCCGAGAAGGAGCCCTGCGAGCGGCGGCGTCGCGACGTCGAGCTCACCGGGCAGATCAAGGCGATCCACACCCAGTCCGGTGGCATCTACGGGTCACCGCGCGTGCACGCCATGCTGAAACGCGAGGGCGTCCACGTGGGCCGCAAACGCGTCGAGCGTTTGATGCGCGAGGCCGATCTGGCGGGTCTCAACCCCGCGCCGGAGCGGTTTCACGCGCCGGGATCCCAGGGCCGCGCTCGCCCCGGACCTCGTCAACCGGGACTTCACCGCTCAGGGGCCGAACCGTCTGTGGGTCACCGATCTGACGATGATCCCGACCGCCGAGGGACCGCTGTGGCTGTCCGCGATCCGCGACGCGTTCTCCCGCCGGGTCGTGGCCTGGGAAACCTCCGCCCGCGCGGACGCCGACCTGGTCCTGTCCAGCCTGGAGTACGCGCTCGCCTCCCGCGAGATCGAGCCCGGCAAGCTCATCCACCACGCCGACCACGGCTGCCAATACACATCCATCAAGCTGACAACTCGCCTGGTGAGAGCGGGAATTGAGGCGTCGATGGGCTCGGTCGGCGACAGTTACGATAACGCCCTCGCGGAGAATCTGTGGATGCTGACGAAGACCGAGTGCGTCCGCGGTCGCGTCTTCGCCACCAGGGCCGAGGCGAACCTCGCGCTCTTCGAGTACTTCGACGGTTTCTACAACAGCCGGCGCATCCAGAAGCGGCTCGGCTACCTCAGCCCGATCGAGTTCGAGGAGAAGCACTACGCCGAGCAGGCAACGGCCGAACGAGCGAACCTGAAACCCCGCCAACCCGCCCTGACCAGCTGATCAGCACCTCCCGAGCAACGGGGGAACCTCACACCACCAACTACGTGACATCGGTGCAGGCTTGCGTCAATCTCAACAACAAGCCTGACCGGTGCGGTCCGACGGACTCGCCCGGCGACGGACGCTAAGAACCTTAAGGCGGTGGGGTGCCCCGGCGGCGCCCCACCGCGTTTTGCATGCCGCGCGGGACAGCACGGTGAGGACAGGACAAGTGAGCATGGCACAGGGCGATACGGCGGAAGCGCGGCCGGTACTGGAGATCTCGAATCTCGGCTACGGGATCGGCGGACGGACTTTGTTCGACGGCCTTTCTCTGTTACTGCGTGCGGGGGAGTCGGTTGCGGTAACGGGACCGAGCGGTTCCGGGAAAAGCACGTTGCTGTCCTGCGTACTCGGCCTGATCAAACCCGACAGCGGAACAGTGGAAGTCGCCGGCACACCTATATCCGGCCTGCGGCAGGCCAAGCTGGCTCGTTTGCGTGCACAGTCGATCGGTATGGTCTTCCAGTTCGGCGAGCTTCTCCCGGAACTCAGCCCTCTGGACAACGTGTACTTGGCTGCCCTGCTGGCACGTAACGGCCGCGGCCATGAAGCGCGGGGGCGAGCACAGCGCCTTCTGGAGGAACTCGGGGTTCCGCCGGCTGCGACGAGCCAGGAACTTTCCGGCGGGGAGCGCCAGCGGACAGCGGTGGCCCGCGCACTCATCAACGAGCCGGCGCTGCTGCTGGCGGATGAGCCGACCGGGGCCCTGGACGCCGAATCCCGGGACAGGACCGCGGATCTGCTTTTCGAGGTGCCGCGGCGGTACGCGTGCGGCCTGCTGGTGGTCACCCATGATCCGGGAATCGCTGCCCGCGCCGACCGCGCACTCCACTTGTCGGCCGGGATCCTGGAGCCCGCTGCCGCCGGAGGTGCCGTCTGATGGCTGCAACAGGCGCAGGGGAGCTGACGCGCAGACTCCTGGGCATCGGGCGAGGCGCAGGCCGCCGGGCGGAGGCTGGCGGTATCCGGGTAGTGGCGCTGCTCCTCGCCACTGCCGTTCTGTCCGTCGTGCTGGCCGGCTTGGCAGCCGTCCACGCCATGTACGCGGGGAAGGAGGAACACCGGATTGCGCGAACCCCGGTCGTGCAAGACCGGGCGAGCGACAAGGGTTCCACGACCTGGCTGGTGGCCTCCGATTCGCTGCAGAACAAGCGACGGTTCCACCTCGTCTTCCTGGCCCCCCACGAGGGCGACGCACCGCTGCCTCCCGGCGTGGACCACTGGCCGGCCCCGGGAGAAGCTGTGCTCTCGCCCGAGTTGCGGAAGGCGGGAGCGAGCGAGGACATCGACCACCGCTACGGTCGCCTGGCCGGTGTCATCCAGCCCTCCGGACTCGACGAACCATCTGAATGGCTCGCCTATGTCCGCCCACGCGACGGCATCAGCGACAAAGCGCCGACCAATGTCATCGCCGGCTTCGGCCCGGCGACCCAGGGCATCTTCGCCCCAGGCCTGGAACCGGGATCGGGCCGGGACGACGACAAAGCCGAGTGGATGTTCCAGATCGCTGTGGCCGGCCTGCTCGGCCTGCCCGCTCTGGCCCTACTCGTCATCGCCGTGCGAACAGGGGCTCACGCCCGCGACCGCAGAACCGCACTGATCGCCGCACTCGGCGGCCGCCGCACCGACCGCGCCCTGGTCGCACTCGGCGAAGCAGCACAGCCAGTCCTGCTCGGCGCCCTGCTCGGCGCCACGGCTGTTGCACCGGCCCTGCTCACCGACCTCCGCATCCCCTTCACCCACTACATCCTCTCCAGCGAGTACCTGCGCCAGCACGGTTGGCTGGTCGGGCTCACACCTGCCGCTGCTCTCGTCCTGGTCTGCGCCACTGTTGTTGTGGCCGAGCTGGCCCCCCGCCGCAGTGGCACGGGCACCCGGCCTCACAGCCCAAGCGCATCCCGCTGGCTGCCCCGCATCGCGGGTCTGTTCCCCGTCATGTTCCTCATCGCCGTACGGGGCCCCGACTTCGTCGGCTCCGACTCGGGACAGCGCACCCTTGTCGGCTGGGTGGGCATCGCAGGCACCGTGCTGACCCTGCCCGCCGCGATCGCGACCGCGATCGCAGCCGCCGGCCCGGTCCTCACCCGCTGGGGACAGTCGCGCGGCCTGGCCGGAACCCTGGTGGCCGGGCGCCGCACCAGCACCTATCCCGGCAGCACCGCCCGCCTGGTCACCGGCGTCACCGTGGCCCTCATCGTCCTCATGCAGGCAGTCGCCTGGCAAGGACTCTTCGGAGCCCAGAGCAACGACGCGCAGCGCACCCTCGACCGCATCGGCACCAGCGCCTTGTCCGTCGGCGTAAGAGGCCAGGTCTCGGATGCCGACATGACCGCATTCCTTCACCGCCTGCCGGACAACACCCAAGCCGTCCTCCTGGCAGGCCCGGCCGACGGCCCGGGCAGCAGCGCCCCCATGCGCCTCTACGGAGACTGCCCCGCCCTGATCGCCCTCCACCTGAAGTGCCCCTCACGCACCGCCCGCCTCACCGGACCGCCCCAAGACCCCAGACTGCAAGAAATGGTCAGGTGGACACCACACGGACCCCTACAGATGGACACCCACCGCACCACCGGGCCCGCCCTCGCCCACCGCACAGCCTCCTCGACCGAAGAATCCGCCCTCGTCCTCGTCCGCAACGACGGACACGCCATCTCCGCCGCCGCCATCAAAAAGCTGGCCCACCAAGTGCTCCCACGCGGCGCACGCGCCAGCGCCCCCGGCGAAGACGAACTGACCGCGGGAATCCCCAACCGAGACCAGGGCCGCTGGAGCACCCTCCTCGGCCTCCTCGGCGTCACCGTCCTCACCCTCACTGCCGGCATCAGTGCCATGGCAGAGTTCCTCCGCCACGGACGGGCACTGGCACCGCTGTCCGTACTCACCGGCGGACTCCACGTCTTCCGCACCAGCGCCGCATGGACCGTCTTCATGCCACTCGTCCTGGCAGCACTTGCGGGCAGCGCCGTCGCATCAGGCCTCGCCGACCCCGTCTCCGAGAGCGACGACGCCTTCCTCACACGCGACCTGACCCTCGCGGCCGCAGGAACAGTCCTGGCCATCGGCATCCTCATGTGGGCATGGGCCAACACCGTCTCGGTAAGGCAAGCCCGCCGCTGGCGCCCGCGAGGGGACTGACGAGGATCACGCTTAGCAACGATGGGCCAGTCGTGCCGAAGGCTGCAGGCAGGACTGGCCAACCTCAGCGATGGCCTTGTGCGTGGCACCGACGCCTGGCGTCCCTTCGCACTCGCTGAGCCACCCCGCCGCGCGCTACCTGTCCCGCCAGTAGCGATGAAGGTGTTCGCTGTCCGCCCGGATGACGTCAGCAAGGCCGTCGTCGTCGCTGGGCATCTCGAGACCGAGGTTCAGAGCGACTTGACGATAGGTCTGTGCCAGGGCGGGGGAGTTCATCGCAACGAGTACGGACAGCAAGGGCTGGTCGGCTGAGGCGGAGCCCTCATCGACCAGCGTCAGTACCTTGGTGCGCTCGGCCGCAGTCATTGAAGGGAGCGCAGAACCGAGCTGACGCTTCAGGCCTTCCCAGCTCGTTGTTCGCTGCTCCCGCGCGGCCTTCTTGAGCGCTCCGCGCACCGCGACGGCCACAGTTTTGAGCGTTTGGGGACTCAGACCTGGGGCCTCGTTGAAGGTACGGCGAGGCGGCGTGTTCCAACGGGCGAGGAGAGCTTCAGCGCGGGCCACTTCGGAAACCAGCAGCGTGTCCCGTGCGACGTCCAACGCTGCGGCGAAGTCCGCCCTGACTTCGGGGCTGTCCAGGACGGTGGTTCGCCCTCGTGAATCCTTACGCAGGATCTTGCGTACCTTGTGCACCGCTGCGGAAACATCCCGCTGCGGCAGTGGCGGCAAGTAGGGACTTCTGACTGATGATCTGCCAGTTTTTGTCGGTGGTTGATGATCTGCGAGTTTTTGTCGGTGGTGGTTCGGCGTTTTGATGTCAGTGGGTGAGTAGCGGGCTCTCTGCTGCTCTGTGGGTTGTTGTGGGTGGCTCGGTTGTTGTCAGGAATGCCGATCCGGTGCTGACGTTTTTGGTGATGGTGCGGGTCAGTTTGTTGCCGGTTGGTACAGATGGGTGGGTGTTGTTGCTGGTCACGGCCGTGCGGCGGTGCCGGGGCGTTGCTGGCCGAAGGTGGTAGGCATGGCCTTTTACGGCATGGGTTTCAGGTGGTAGCGGATCCCTGTTGCGGCGCGGGTGAGTTGTTCGCCGTTCTGGACTGTGATGAGTGGGAAGAGCGGACTGTCGGCGGTACGGCCCTTGAGGTGTCCGTGAATGCCGGCGGCGCGTATGAGCTGGTGTGTCCAGGTGGGGAGTGGGTGGACCTGGCATCTGCGGTGGGCGGTGCTGTCGTGGACTTTGACAGCGGTTGCTGCTTCGTTGATGTCGATGCCGCGGATGAGAGCGAGCCGGGTGAGGTCTGCTCCGGTGACCGCGTGGATGGTCAGCGCTGTTGCGTGCAGGGGGTGTGCCACCGTGGCCAGCCGTGCGACGAGGGCGTCCGTTGGTAGGTGGTGACGCTCTCGCGCGGGTGGTGCGTTGTTCGTTGTCGGGGCGAGTACGGGGGCGCCCTGGCACTGCGCCCGTTTCGGACGGCCTGTCACCGTGCCGTTGGACGGTGCGGGTGGGGTGATCCACTGTCCGTCGTCCTTGATGTGCCGGTGGTGCCAGTGTCCCGTGTTTCTGGTGCTGGACGCTGAATGCCCGGTCTGGGTCAGCGCGTTCCGGGCTCGGGGGAGGGCGTCGATGAGTCGGTATGGGGTGGCTTCGAGGAGTGTTGTCAGGGCGGGGGTGACGGGGCGGTGCCACAGGAGGGTGAGGCGGATGCCGCATTGTTCCCGCAGGGCGAGGAGTTGTTGCCGGCGGGCGTGTGTGAGGCGGTCGGTGCGGCAGACGATGAGGTGTCCGATGTGGTGGGTGAGGATCCAGGTGGCGACGGCGTCCCAGGCGGGGCGCTGGGAGTCGGCCCACGTCCCGTACGTTTCTCCGCCTGGGGGGAGTCGTTTGCCCAGGGCATAGAGAAGGTCGTGGGCGAGGGCGGCGGGTGCTCCGTTGGCGGGGCTGGGGTCGATGGTCAGGCGTCCGAGGCCCGGGTGATGCGCGTGGTGAGCGGCGGTCGTCCAGTCGGGGTGGTCGTGCTTGTCGATGACGACGGTGACGGCTGGGAGACTGCCGGCTGTCATTACATGCCGCCGATTTTGCTGTAGACCCAGCGCACGAGGTCTTCGTCGACCTTATTGAGGTGCAGTTTCTTCATGCCGGCCAGGATGTGGGTGGTGATGTTGGCCCAGTTGCGGAAGCTGCCATGGGCGGCCTGCTTGTCGATCGCGTCGATCAGCGCGGTGTCCACATCGGCCCAGACAGGATGGAAGGCGGGAATCGTCTCCCTCACTTCGTCCTTGGACATGCGGGTGAACTCCTGCCAGATGAAGATCCGGGAGGCCAGCATCGGCTCGCGGCGCAGAACCTTGTAGCAGCCGTCGCCCCCGGCGAAGATCACCGCGATGTTGGTGCGCTTGTCGTCCCACAGGTGGCGCCAGAACTCGAACCCGGTCTTCTTCATCCACTGCGCCTCGTCACAGACCAGGACCCTGAATTCCTCGGCGAGTGCCTCTTTGAGGAGGGTGTCGAACTCGATCGGGCGGGCCGGCGGCTCACCGGGCAGTCCCAGTGCCTGGAAGAGACCGTGCCGAATGTCTCGCGGGGTCGGTCCGGCCCGCAGTTCCAGGCGGTGGGTGATGTCCGGTGCGAGGTGGCGCAGCGCGGAGTTCACCGACATCGTCTTGCCGGATCCGGCCGGCCCGTAGACGCACATCATGGCCTTGGCCTCGATGACGGCTTCGATGTTGTCCCGGGTGGTCAGGAGCGTATCGGTGCCCACCAGTTGCGCCTGCTCCAGGCCCAGGAAGTGGTCTTCGCTCTCGTCGGGCAGCAGCCCGTAGTCCAGCTCAGTGATCATCGGCTCGGTCCTTGTCAGGAGTGGGTGTGCGTGGCGGCCTGGGACGGGCCCAGGTGTCGGGCGCTGGGCCGTGCGGTACGAGATCGGGACGAGCCAGCGCACGGCGGTCCGTCTGAGCCGCCGCACCGAGCTCCTCTTCGGCCTGCGCAGCGGTCGAAGAGGTGAGCGCCCTGGGTGGGGCTGCGGTGGTGGAGGCTTCGAAGCGCCGGCGGCGCAGCTTTTCCGCGGCTTTCAGATCAGCCTTGAGCCGCCGGGCTGCTGCGGTACGTGCGGCTTGGACGGAGCGGATCTGCTCACGGCTCGCCGCGGCGGCCAGGAACGCCGAACCGAGATGGCGGCCGGTATCGGCGTCGAAGACTTCGATGGTGTCGTCGTGATGGGGCAGGTGCCGTACCGAGACTCTGGTGCCTGTGCGGCCGTTCATCCACGGGGCGAGGTAGTCGCGCCGGCGCCACCGCACCCCGGACGTGCTGATCGTGTACGTGCGCCCGTTGTCCTCCAGCACGAACGTCGCCAGCTGCCCCGCGGACACATCCGTGAGCGGAGTCGCGTCGGCCTGCCACGCCTGGAGGGGGGTCTGCCCGTGCAGCGCGGACGGCTGGTGGCGGGTGTTCCACCAGGTCACCCAGTCCAGCAGCAGTCCCACGAACGCCTCGTACGTCAGGGGCGGGGCTTCGGGGTCGGCGGTCCGGCCGCCGGTGAGTTTCTGCCGGCCGGTGTAGCGGGGGAGCGAGACGAGGAACATCTCCTCCACCGCGTCGTTCAGCGCCTCGATCGTCCCTTTCAGGTGTGGGGTGTAGGCGGGGAGGTCGGTGACGGGGACGGCGAGCGCGCCCATCGCCGCGGTGACCGCCCGGCACAGGAACTCCTTGCCGCGGTCGACCCGGATCTGTCCCGGCAGTCCGCCGAGGGGGCCGAACGGTGCGCTGCGGGTGATTGCGATGCGCAGGGAGGCCAGCACCGCGTCCCGGCTCGGAGGGTGGGCGGTGACGGCCACCCCGGTGATGGCCCTGGTGGCGCAGTCGATGAACCAGGTCACCCACGGAGTGGCCAGCTCACCCTCGACGTCCACCTCGACGGGTACGTGCTTGTGGTCGCCCTCCCATACCGCGTTGCGGTGTGTGGCCGGCCGCTGTCCGAACACGTCATGCGCGCGCCGGGCGGATTCCCCGCTCCTGAGTCCGGCCCGCTCCCCGCGGGTCAGGTCCCGCCGGATCGCCCGGTGCAACGTGGACAGCGACGGGACTGGGGGCGCGTCCGGATCCTCGGCTGCCCGCTGTGCCAGCTCGGCATGGACCCGGGAGGCGTTCCCGCCCCACAGCGCCAGCAGCCGCCGGACCTCCGTGGTGACCGTGAAACGGGACGACTCCACCCGAGCGAGACGGTGATCCTTCCGGGCAGCGGCCAGCCACCGCCATACCGTCCGCTCCGACTTCCCCAACGCCTGCGCCACCAGGCGCACATGCGCGGCCGTCAGCTCTCCACGCCCGTCGAGGTCCAGCAGCCGGGGCATGGCCGCAGCACGCCCCGACGCGGGCGGGAACACGGCCATCGAGGCGTCCGCGGGAATCTCACCACGGCTTCCCCGCATGTACGGCCCCTCTCTGCCGAGTCCGAGACGGCACCCCGCCGTCCTGGACCCAGGTATCCCAGCTCCTCGGTACCGGGCTGACCGGAATCGGCATACGGCTGACAGCGACCGTTGCCATCCGTTACGGCCGCGCCGTTGCGAAGCCGCGTCCGACCGCTGGAGCCGTCTGGCAGATCGCTCCGCATTCGACAGACCGACCGAGGCACTGGAATGCCACGGCATCATGGCTCGGCACGCCGTTGCTGCTCAGGTTCGCATCTCCGCTGGTCAGAGCAGGATGAAGGCCCTAGTGGGAGCGCGTGGAGAACGAGTTCGTCTGCAGCATCGTGTCCGGCGAGCAGCAGGGTGCTTGCGGTAATTACCAGTACCTTGGCCCGCCAGCGGCACAGTGCTTGTGGCAGCCCGGATTGGGCCGTAGGACTGTCAGTGGCATGTGGGAATCTTTGAGCATGACCTTCCGGGGGAAGTATTCATATCGAAGGCATTCCGACGCATATGGGCGGTGTTCCATGGGTGATGGGCGGACGATACGCGTACATCGCAAGGACCTGCCTTCCCCTGACGGATGCCGCTGGTGTGGCGATGACCAGGGCCATCACGGCTCACAGTGGGTAGCTTCGGTCGGCCTGCACACGTGGGAGGCGCCGACGCGTGAACAACGACTCAAGCGTATGAAGGTACGGCGCGCGGCACGTCAGGCTGGCAGCGCGACGTCTACCACAGATGCGGCCCCGCGTTCTGCGCGCGATCGATCAGGGAGTTGAAGATTGCTGAGAGCGCAGCAGGGATGCGGTCCTTACCAAGGTGCGCGGCGATGCCTACCATGAGGTCTTCCTTGTTCTGAGGTCCATCGTCCGAGCCGGCCTTGAACAAGCCCAGCAGCTGAGAGCTGAACTTTCCGGACCGCAGTGCCTCGATTTCCGCAGGCTGCCAAGCCTCGCGCTCGGTGTTCGGCTTCCACAGCGCGTTGGCCGTATCGGCCCAGTCGCCGTCGGTGAACAGGTCTTCGAGCTCGTTGGGGGAACCGAGGTAGAAGCACTCCTCGGTGGGGTCGAAGCCATGCTCTTTGAGCTTGGCGTCCCGGAAGACGTGCTTCTGGTTCGCACGGCTGTCCTTGTCGACGACGAACGCAACGTCGCGGCCGTGTTCCTTGAGGAACTTGGCAAATCGCAAGGCACCCTCATTGCTTCCCCCAGCCCACAGGCAGATACCAGCGGACTGAATGGGGTACCCGGCGTGCTTGCGGAACAAGATCGGGAACGCGGATGTTTCGGACACCCCCTCCACCGCGACGAAGAACCGCTCGTGTAGCAGAACACTGTTGCGGAACCCCAGCGTGGTCGCGATTGTCGACAGGTGGCGGCGCACATCAATGTCTGCGCTGTCCTCGCTCAGGACTTCCGCCCGAACCTGCCCCTCGTGGGTGCGTAGGTGCACCACGGACGAGATGTCGACTCCGTCGATCAGGTTGAGTGAGTGCGTCGCCACAATGACGCGCGCGTTCGGCCGTGACGACTGCAACTGGATCAATGCCATGATCCGCCGCTGGTGGGAGTAGTCCAGGTGGGTGTCAGGCTCGTCGTAAACGAACACGACATCCGAGGCAGGTCCTTCCTGCGCCTGGTCCTGTCCCAGGTCGTTGCTGCTTTCCCACAAGGCCAGCGAGATACGGCGCGAGCGACCAGTCCCGGCCGACGAGAGCGGAAACCGCCTCCCCTGCGAGTCCACAATGTTCAGTTCCACCCCGACTAGCGCAGGACGCACCTGCACCTGAGGGTCCAGTTCCACCGAAGGCAGGGCACACCGCTGCGCGATGTGCCCGCGGATGCTGTCGATGTCGGGTGTCAGCGACTCGGCAAGATAGCCCTCAAGATCCGCCACTCGCTTAGCCACCTCATCGGCGCGCGTGTACTCGCGCAGCCGGGAGTTGAGCAGACTCTGGACCACAGCCTCAGGCGCCTGGACCGAGTCGCCCTTGAAATACACCATGGACGGCATCGCAGCAGCTACCTCGGAGTCCGCCGCCACCCACGCATCGACCTGCTCCATCCGCTGGGCCAACTCCCGGAGGGGCTGCTCCCAACTGTTCCGCGCATTCAACTGCCCGACGGGCTCGACCCCGTGGGTAGCTGCGAGTTCCCTAAGGCCCGCCAGCTTCACCGCTTCCAAGTCGCGTAGCTCAGGGATCCGGCAGACGCGGCGGCGGATCTCCAGGAACGCACCCGCTTCCGGGCGGAAGCGACGGCGAATCTGTACCCGCTCAGGCAGGGCGAAATGCTGCTGCTCGTTGGCGCTGAGGGTGAAATCGCCCATCACGGTGGTCTGAGGCACCCGCGCGTGCGGCGCGACCGCGTCCTCGCTGTGCACCGGTTCTTGCACGACCCCATCGCTGACATAGGTGAGATCGCGCTCGCTCAGCGCAGTCCCATGAAGCAGGAAGTCCAGCGCGTCCAGCAGAGCACTCTTCCCACCCTCGTTCTGACCAGTCAGAACCGTCTGCGGCAGGACAGGAACATTGTTGATGTTCGCCAGGCAGCGGAAGCCCTCAACAGAAACGGAGCAGATCTGCACGCATGCCTCGACTCGACAACGATGGAGCGGTTTTGGAACAACTACCGGGCTGTCAGCCCGAAATCAAACGGTACCGATATCGGCCCTTCACGAACTGGGCTAGGTAACCGCCCTTACCGGAGGACATCATCAACGCCACGTGCACCTCTGCGGGCACGTTCTCGTAGCGATACAACCCTCCACCGTGAAAGGCGACCTCAAGCACACGCTCCGCCTGGTCGTAGCCCACCGATCGGAGGTTGGAGGAGCGGACCGGCTCATGCAACAAGGCGCCTCCTACAGCTAACGTGCCAAGCGTTGCACGATTGACCGAAATGATAGCGCGGTACTCGGCTGTGCCAGCGAGGTTCCGAAGCCTCTCGTTCTCGTAGAACAGCAGGGCTGCCCAGACCTGCACCTCACCGCTTGAGAACCAGCAGTACAGTCCGTCTCCACCCCTACGCCGCCCACTCCAGCCCCAAGCCGGCGAGGGTGGTGAGTTGGTCGTCGCTCAGTCGGTCCCGCCGGCTCTTGTGGTTGCTGAGAAATACGCCCAGGCGCACCGACGTCCCGTCCGGCAGCTCTTCGACATGCTGCCTTCCGACGGTGGTCTTTCCTTCCCGTGCGATGTATTGCTGCAGGGCTTGTACGCCCCGTTGGAAGGCTTCGGAGCCCTTCCCAGCCCCAGCCTTCGCCGCACCCCGCGCGGGGGCCTTCTGCGCTCGTACAACCGCCCGTGGCCTTACACCCAGCTCCTCCAGTCGCCGCCGCTGCTCCGCGTTCAGCTGCGCCCAGTCCCGTGTCTGTCGGGTGGCCCAGCGGCCGATGTCGTCGCCCCGGTAGGTCACGCCGGGCTGGACGTTCTCCAGCGTGTTCCCGGCGTCCAGGAGGGCGGCCAGGCCGACGTAGCAGCGTTGCCAGTCCACAGTCCATCCGAGGAGCCGCGGGTTCCAGTCCGGATCGATCGCGGCGAGCTGCTCCGCCCGCCGCTGCGCCCGACCGGTGTCCTTCCCGAGTCCGCCTGGCCGGCGGAGGTTGGTGAGCCATTGCCCGACATGCCGGTCGAGGGCGGTGGCGTGCCGGGGCGCGGCCAAGGTGCCGGCCTCCTTGAAGTAGGCGCGGGCGGCGGCGAGATTCTCTTCGAAGGCGGCGTCGGCGGTGTCCCACACCATGCCGAGCTCCTCCAGCTCGTCGGCGCGCTCGCCGTTCATGGTCCCGGCGCGGTAGGCACGCCGCTGGTCGGACAGCCACCTCCCGAGCGGGTAGGCGCCCTCGGTGTGCTCGTAGGGCACGTCCAGGTCGCCTTCGCGCTCGTAGTAGCGGCGGGCGGCGTCGTAGCCGCGCTGCCAGTCCTGGCGTTCGGTGCTGATGACGTTGAACCGTACCCACTTCGCGATCACCACCGGATCCCTGGGGGCGGCGAACCGCAGCAGCGGCCGCGTGTCCTCCTGACCCTCCTCCGGCGGGGGACCGATCGGAGGCGACGGATCAACGACCGCCTTCCGCTGTTCCTGAGGAATGGCCAGCAGCTCGATAGCACGCTCGTCGTGTGCCCGAAGCCCCTCCAGAACCTTCACCAAGGGCCGATACGAGTTGGAGGTGAGCATGTCTTCGGGCTTTTCATCCGGTGCGAGGAAGACGGGCACGATCAGGGTCGCCATTTTCCCCTGTCCGGGTTTTTGCCGCAGTGCCCGGCCGATGGCCTGGACGATGTCGACGGCTGATCCCTTGGGGTCGAGGAGGGCGACGGAGTCGACGGCTCGGATGTCGAGGCCTTCGCCCAGGACGCGGCAGTTGGAGAGCACGGCGCGTCCGGCGCGGCGGCCGAAGTCGGCGAGGACCTGGCGGCGGTGGTCGGGCTCGTGGTCCCCGCACAGCCAGTTCGCCCACACCCGTTTTGGATACCGCTCGGAGTCTGCGGCGTGGAGCCGCTTCGCGACCCGGCCCAGCCCTCCGGCGAAGGCGGCTGCTTCGATGGTGCGGTGGTGGAAGGTGATGGTGGTCTGCAGCCCGTGTTCGGCCATGGTCTCCAGCAGTGCGGCCTGGAGCGCGCCCATGCGTTCGCCGCGGACGTCCTCGTCCCGCTTCTCCGGTCTGGCGAGCCGGGCTGGGGTGACGACCGGGTCCGTCAGTTCCACGACGACGATCTGATACCGCGCCAGCAGGCCCCGGGAGACGGCTGATGCGAGTGACAGCTCGTAGACGACGGGGCCGAAGACCTTGGGATCGTCCATGGAGCAGGCCATGTCCTGCGGCAGCGGGTCCCACAGCTGACCGGCCCCGGCCTGCCGCTGCGCCCAGGAGGGCCGGGGCGGCCGCTCCTTCCAGATGCGGGGCGTCGCGGTCATGTAGAGCCGGCGCATCGCAGGGATGATGTCCTGGTCGTGAACCGCGGCCCACGCCTTTCCTGCCGAGCCACTTGTTCTGTGGGCCTCGTCGACGACCACGAGGTCGAAGACGTCCATGGGCAGCCCGTATGCGCCCTCGTGGGCTTCCGCGAGGACGGGCAGGGAGGCGTAGGTGGCGTAGACGGTTACCGGTCCGCGTCCGTGCCACAGGGCCAGCTGCGGTGCGGACGTTGTGGAGCGGACCTTGAGGTCCCACAGGTGCGGGTCGTCCTCCAGCGAGCAGACGGCGACGGCGGGTCCGTGGTGGCCGGCGGCCCGCCATTCCCGCACGGTCTGCGTCAGCAGATCGAGAGTCGGCAGCAGGACCAGGACCCGCCCGTTACGGGCCAGACGGAGCGCGGAGTGCGCGGCGATGAACGTCTTCCCCGTGCCGCAGGCCGCCACCACGGTGGCCCTCAGACCGGCCCGTGGGATCTTCTTCCCCGGAGGGATATCAAGGCCGCGCACGACAGCGTCAACGGCCTCGATCTGGTGAGGTCGGAGCGTGAATTTCTCTGTACTCGGCATATCGGATCTCCGGAAATCCAGGAATGAACAGGTGGCCATCAGAGGAAGTGGCGATCTGTTCGGGATACTACACAGCACATCAGTGACGCACGATGCGATGCACATGCGGGTGATGCACAGGTACCATCGTAGCGGGACGATGGTACCCAGGGGGAGTTTCAGGCCACCTCGTCCCGGCGCTGGAGTCACCCCCGGAAGCGACTGATGGCCTGTCTGGTGCGGGGGAGCGAAGCGGAATCCGCACCCACGGCCCGGGGCCGGCACTCGGGCCAGGATGATGGAGTGTCACGGTTCGGGGGTGGCCGTTTTCTCGGGATACTACACAGAACAGCAATGATGCACCGTCATCGTGTAGCCAGCCGTTCCGGCGGAGCCGGAACCGGGCGGGGGAGCGAAGCGGACCCGCCCCGCAGTTCGGGCTGGAGCGGAGCGGAAGCCCGCGGATTGGAGCGAAGCGGAAATCCGAAAGGCGCGAAGCGGCTTTCCAAACACTTCGTCACGAACCGCGAAGCGGTTTCGTTTCGCTTTCCCATCGCGAAGCGAT
>NZ_CP108982.1:0-209265 GCF_045161745.1 Streptomyces sp. NBC_00727
CGCTTCGCGGTTCGTGACGAAGTGTTTGGAAAGCCGCTTCGCGCCTTTCGGATTTCCGCTTCGCTCCATCCGCGGGCTTCCGCTCCGCTCCAGCCCGAACTGCGGGGCGGGTCCGCTTCGCTCCCCCGCCCGGTTCCGGCTCCGCCGGAACGGCTGGCTACACGATGACGGTGCATCATTGCTGTTCTGTGTAGTATCCCGAGAAAACGGCCACCCCCGAACCGTGACACTCCATCATCCTGGCCCGAGTGCCGGCCCCGGGCCGTGGGTGCGGATTCCGCTTCGCTCCCCCGCACCAGACAGGCCATCAGTCGCTTCCGGGGGTGACTCCAGCGCCGGGACGAGGTGGCCTGAAACTCCCCCTGGGTACCATCGTCCCGCTACGATGGTACCTGTGCATCACCCGCATGTGCATCGCATCGTGCGTCACTGATGTGCTGTGTAGTATCCCGAACAGATCGCCACTTCCTCTGATGGCCACCTGTTCATTCCTGGATTTCCGGAGATCCGATATGCCGAGTACAGAGAAATTCACGCTCCGACCTCACCAGATCGAGGCCGTTGACGCTGTCGTGCGCGGCCTTGATATCCCTCCGGGGAAGAAGATCCCACGGGCCGGTCTGAGGGCCACCGTGGTGGCGGCCTGCGGCACGGGGAAGACGTTCATCGCCGCGCACTCCGCGCTCCGTCTGGCCCGTAACGGGCGGGTCCTGGTCCTGCTGCCGACTCTCGATCTGCTGACGCAGACCGTGCGGGAATGGCGGGCCGCCGGCCACCACGGACCCGCCGTCGCCGTCTGCTCGCTGGAGGACGACCCGCACCTGTGGGACCTCAAGGTCCGCTCCACAACGTCCGCACCGCAGCTGGCCCTGTGGCACGGACGCGGACCGGTAACCGTCTACGCCACCTACGCCTCCCTGCCCGTCCTCGCGGAAGCCCACGAGGGCGCATACGGGCTGCCCATGGACGTCTTCGACCTCGTGGTCGTCGACGAGGCCCACAGAACAAGTGGCTCGGCAGGAAAGGCGTGGGCCGCGGTTCACGACCAGGACATCATCCCTGCGATGCGCCGGCTCTACATGACCGCGACGCCCCGCATCTGGAAGGAGCGGCCGCCCCGGCCCTCCTGGGCGCAGCGGCAGGCCGGGGCCGGTCAGCTGTGGGACCCGCTGCCGCAGGACATGGCCTGCTCCATGGACGATCCCAAGGTCTTCGGCCCCGTCGTCTACGAGCTGTCACTCGCATCAGCCGTCTCCCGGGGCCTGCTGGCGCGGTATCAGATCGTCGTCGTGGAACTGACGGACCCGGTCGTCACCCCAGCCCGGCTCGCCAGACCGGAGAAGCGGGACGAGGACGTCCGCGGCGAACGCATGGGCGCGCTCCAGGCCGCACTGCTGGAGACCATGGCCGAACACGGGCTGCAGACCACCATCACCTTCCACCACCGCACCATCGAAGCAGCCGCCTTCGCCGGAGGGCTGGGCCGGGTCGCGAAGCGGCTCCACGCCGCAGACTCCGAGCGGTATCCAAAACGGGTGTGGGCGAACTGGCTGTGCGGGGACCACGAGCCCGACCACCGCCGCCAGGTCCTCGCCGACTTCGGCCGCCGCGCCGGACGCGCCGTGCTCTCCAACTGCCGCGTCCTGGGCGAAGGCCTCGACATCCGAGCCGTCGACTCCGTCGCCCTCCTCGACCCCAAGGGATCAGCCGTCGACATCGTCCAGGCCATCGGCCGGGCACTGCGGCAAAAACCCGGACAGGGGAAAATGGCGACCCTGATCGTGCCCGTCTTCCTCGCACCGGATGAAAAGCCCGAAGACATGCTCACCTCCAACTCGTATCGGCCCTTGGTGAAGGTTCTGGAGGGGCTTCGGGCACACGACGAGCGTGCTATCGAGCTGCTGGCCATTCCTCAGGAACAGCGGAAGGCGGTCGTTGATCCGTCGCCTCCGATCGGTCCCCCGCCGGAGGAGGGTCAGGAGGACACGCGGCCGCTGCTGCGGTTCGCCGCCCCCAGGGATCCGGTGGTGATCGCGAAGTGGGTACGGTTCAACGTCATCAGCACCGAACGCCAGGACTGGCAGCGCGGCTACGACGCCGCCCGCCGCTACTACGAGCGCGAAGGCGACCTGGACGTGCCCTACGAGCACACCGAGGGCGCCTACCCGCTCGGGAGGTGGCTGTCCGACCAGCGGCGTGCCTACCGCGCCGGGACCATGAACGGCGAGCGCGCCGACGAGCTGGAGGAGCTCGGCATGGTGTGGGACACCGCCGACGCCGCCTTCGAAGAGAATCTCGCCGCCGCCCGCGCCTACTTCAAGGAGGCCGGCACCTTGGCCGCGCCCCGGCACGCCACCGCCCTCGACCGGCATGTCGGGCAATGGCTCACCAACCTCCGCCGGCCAGGCGGACTCGGGAAGGACACCGGTCGGGCGCAGCGGCGGGCGGAGCAGCTCGCCGCGATCGATCCGGACTGGAACCCGCGGCTCCTCGGATGGACTGTGGACTGGCAACGCTGCTACGTCGGCCTGGCCGCCCTCCTGGACGCCGGGAACACGCTGGAGAACGTCCAGCCCGGCGTGACCTACCGGGGCGACGACATCGGCCGCTGGGCCACCCGACAGACACGGGACTGGGCGCAGCTGAACGCGGAGCAGCGGCGGCGACTGGAGGAGCTGGGTGTAAGGCCACGGGCGGTTGTACGAGCGCAGAAGGCCCCCGCGCGGGGTGCGGCGAAGGCTGGGGCTGGGAAGGGCTCCGAAGCCTTCCAACGGGGCGTACAAGCCCTGCAGCAATACATCGCACGGGAAGGAAAGACCACCGTCGGAAGGCAGCATGTCGAAGAGCTGCCGGACGGGACGTCGGTGCGCCTGGGCGTATTTCTCAGCAACCACAAGAGCCGGCGGGACCGACTGAGCGACGACCAACTCACCACCCTCGCCGGCTTGGGGCTGGAGTGGGCGGCGTAGGGGTGGAGACGGACTGTACTGCTGGTTCTCAAGCGGTGAGGTGCAGGTCTGGGCAGCCCTGCTGTTCTACGAGAACGAGAGGCTTCGGAACCTCGCTGGCACAGCCGAGTACCGCGCTATCATTTCGGTCAATCGTGCAACGCTTGGCACGTTAGCTGTAGGAGGCGCCTTGTTGCATGAGCCGGTCCGCTCCTCCAACCTCCGATCGGTGGGCTACGACCAGGCGGAGCGTGTGCTTGAGGTCGCCTTTCACGGTGGAGGGTTGTATCGCTACGAGAACGTGCCCGCAGAGGTGCACGTGGCGTTGATGATGTCCTCCGGTAAGGGCGGTTACCTAGCCCAGTTCGTGAAGGGCCGATATCGGTACCGTTTGATTTCGGGCTGACAGCCCGGTAGTTGTTCCAAAACCGCTCCATCGTTGTCGAGTCGAGGCATGCGTGCAGATCTGCTCCGTTTCTGTTGAGGGCTTCCGCTGCCTGGCGAACATCAACAATGTTCCTGTCCTGCCGCAGACGGTTCTGACTGGTCAGAACGAGGGTGGGAAGAGTGCTCTGCTGGACGCGCTGGACTTCCTGCTTCATGGGACTGCGCTGAGCGAGCGCGATCTCACCTATGTCAGCGATGGGGTCGTGCAAGAACCGGTGCACAGCGAGGACGCGGTCGCGCCGCACGCGCGGGTGCCTCAGACCACCGTGATGGGCGATTTCACCCTCAGCGCCAACGAGCAGCAGCATTTCGCCCTGCCTGAGCGGGTACAGATTCGCCGTCGCTTCCGCCCGGAAGCGGGTGCGTTCCTGGAGATCCGCCGCCGCGTCTGCCGGATCCCTGAGCTACGCGACTTGGAAGCGGTGAAGCTGGCGGGCCTTAGGGAACTCGCAGCTACCCACGGGGTCGAGCCCGTCGGGCAGTTGAATGCGCGGAACAGTTGGGAGCAGCCCCTCCGGGAGTTGGCCCAGCGGATGGAGCAGGTCGATGCGTGGGTGGCGGCGGACTCCGAGGTAGCTGCTGCGATGCCGTCCATGGTGTATTTCAAGGGCGACTCGGTCCAGGCGCCTGAGGCTGTGGTCCAGAGTCTGCTCAACTCCCGGCTGCGCGAGTACACGCGCGCCGATGAGGTGGCTAAGCGAGTGGCGGATCTTGAGGGCTATCTTGCCGAGTCGCTGACACCCGACATCGACAGCATCCGCGGGCACATCGCGCAGCGGTGTGCCCTGCCTTCGGTGGAACTGGACCCTCAGGTGCAGGTGCGTCCTGCGCTAGTCGGGGTGGAACTGAACATTGTGGACTCGCAGGGGAGGCGGTTTCCGCTCTCGTCGGCCGGGACTGGTCGCTCGCGCCGTATCTCGCTGGCCTTGTGGGAAAGCAGCAACGACCTGGGACAGGACCAGGCGCAGGAAGGACCTGCCTCGGATGTCGTGTTCGTTTACGACGAGCCTGACACCCACCTGGACTACTCCCACCAGCGGCGGATCATGGCATTGATCCAGTTGCAGTCGTCACGGCCGAACGCGCGCGTCATTGTGGCGACGCACTCACTCAACCTGATCGACGGAGTCGACATCTCGTCCGTGGTGCACCTACGCACCCACGAGGGGCAGGTTCGGGCGGAAGTCCTGAGCGAGGACAGCGCAGACATTGATGTGCGCCGCCACCTGTCGACAATCGCGACCACGCTGGGGTTCCGCAACAGTGTTCTGCTACACGAGCGGTTCTTCGTCGCGGTGGAGGGGGTGTCCGAAACATCCGCGTTCCCGATCTTGTTCCGCAAGCACGCCGGGTACCCCATTCAGTCCGCTGGTATCTGCCTGTGGGCTGGGGGAAGCAATGAGGGTGCCTTGCGATTTGCCAAGTTCCTCAAGGAACACGGCCGCGACGTTGCGTTCGTCGTCGACAAGGACAGCCGTGCGAACCAGAAGCACGTCTTCCGGGACGCCAAGCTCAAAGAGCATGGCTTCGACCCCACCGAGGAGTGCTTCTACCTCGGTTCCCCCAACGAGCTCGAAGACCTGTTCACCGACGGCGACTGGGCCGATACGGCCAACGCGCTGTGGAAGCCGAACACCGAGCGCGAGGCTTGGCAGCCTGCGGAAATCGAGGCACTGCGGTCCGGAAAGTTCAGCTCTCAGCTGCTGGGCTTGTTCAAGGCCGGCTCGGACGATGGACCTCAGAACAAGGAAGACCTCATGGTAGGCATCGCCGCGCACCTTGGTAAGGACCGCATCCCTGCTGCGCTCTCAGCAATCTTCAACTCCCTGATCGATCGCGCGCAGAACGCGGGGCCGCATCTGTGGTAGACGTCGCGCTGCCAGCCTGACGTGCCGCGCGCCGTACCTTCATACGCTTGAGTCGTTGTTCACGCGTCGGCGCCTCCCACGTGTGCAGGCCGACCGAAGCTACCCACTGTGAGCCGTGATGGCCCTGGTCATCGCCACACCAGCGGCATCCGTCAGGGGAAGGCAGGTCCTTGCGATGTACGCGTATCGTCCGCCCATCACCCATGGAACACCGCCCATATGCGTCGGAATGCCTTCGATATGAATACTTCCCCCGGAAGGTCATGCTCAAAGATTCCCACATGCCACTGACAGTCCTACGGCCCAATCCGGGCTGCCACAAGCACTGTGCCGCTGGCGGGCCAAGGTACTGGTAATTACCGCAAGCACCCTGCTGCTCGCCGGACACGATGCTGCAGACGAACTCGTTCTCCACGCGCTCCCACTAGGGCCTTCATCCTGCTCTGACCAGCGGAGATGCGAACCTGAGCAGCAACGGCGTGCCGAGCCATGATGCCGTGGCATTCCAGTGCCTCGGTCGGTCTGTCGAATGCGGAGCGATCTGCCAGACGGCTCCAGCGGTCGGACGCGGCTTCGCAACGGCGCGGCCGTAACGGATGGCAACGGTCGCTGTCAGCCGTATGCCGATTCCGGTCAGCCCGGTACCGAGGAGCTGGGATACCTGGGTCCAGGACGGCGGGGTGCCGTCTCGGACTCGGCAGAGAGGGGCCGTACATGCGGGGAAGCCGTGGTGAGATTCCCGCGGACGCCTCGATGGCCGTGTTCCCGCCCGCGTCGGGGCGTGCTGCGGCCATGCCCCGGCTGCTGGACCTCGACGGGCGTGGAGAGCTGACGGCCGCGCATGTGCGCCTGGTGGCGCAGGCGTTGGGGAAGTCGGAGCGGACGGTATGGCGGTGGCTGGCCGCTGCCCGGAAGGATCACCGTCTCGCTCGGGTGGAGTCGTCCCGTTTCACGGTCACCACGGAGGTCCGGCGGCTGCTGGCGCTGTGGGGCGGGAACGCCTCCCGGGTCCATGCCGAGCTGGCACAGCGGGCAGCCGAGGATCCGGACGCGCCCCCAGTCCCGTCGCTGTCCACGTTGCACCGGGCGATCCGGCGGGACCTGACCCGCGGGGAGCGGGCCGGACTCAGGAGCGGGGAATCCGCCCGGCGCGCGCATGACGTGTTCGGACAGCGGCCGGCCACACACCGCAACGCGGTATGGGAGGGCGACCACAAGCACGTACCCGTCGAGGTGGACGTCGAGGGTGAGCTGGCCACTCCGTGGGTGACCTGGTTCATCGACTGCGCCACCAGGGCCATCACCGGGGTGGCCGTCACCGCCCACCCTCCGAGCCGGGACGCGGTGCTGGCCTCCCTGCGCATCGCAATCACCCGCAGCGCACCGTTCGGCCCCCTCGGCGGACTGCCGGGACAGATCCGGGTCGACCGCGGCAAGGAGTTCCTGTGCCGGGCGGTCACCGCGGCGATGGGCGCGCTCGCCGTCCCCGTCACCGACCTCCCCGCCTACACCCCACACCTGAAAGGGACGATCGAGGCGCTGAACGACGCGGTGGAGGAGATGTTCCTCGTCTCGCTCCCCCGCTACACCGGCCGGCAGAAACTCACCGGCGGCCGGACCGCCGACCCCGAAGCCCCGCCCCTGACGTACGAGGCGTTCGTGGGACTGCTGCTGGACTGGGTGACCTGGTGGAACACCCGCCACCAGCCGTCCGCGCTGCACGGGCAGACCCCCCTCCAGGCGTGGCAGGCCGACGCGACTCCGCTCACGGATGTGTCCGCGGGGCAGCTGGCGACGTTCGTGCTGGAGGACAACGGGCGCACGTACACGATCAGCACGTCCGGGGTGCGGTGGCGCCGGCGCGACTACCTCGCCCCGTGGATGAACGGCCGCACAGGCACCAGAGTCTCGGTACGGCACCTGCCCCATCACGACGACACCATCGAAGTCTTCGACGCCGATACCGGCCGCCATCTCGGTTCGGCGTTCCTGGCCGCCGCGGCGAGCCGTGAGCAGATCCGCTCCGTCCAAGCCGCACGTACCGCAGCAGCCCGGCGGCTCAAGGCTGATCTGAAAGCCGCGGAAAAGCTGCGCCGCCGGCGCTTCGAAGCCTCCACCACCGCAGCCCCACCCAGGGCGCTCACCTCTTCGACCGCTGCGCAGGCCGAAGAGGAGCTCGGTGCGGCGGCTCAGACGGACCGCCGTGCGCTGGCTCGTCCCGATCTCGTACCGCACGGCCCAGCGCCCGACACCTGGGCCCGTCCCAGGCCGCCACGCACACCCACTCCTGACAAGGACCGAGCCGATGATCACTGAGCTGGACTACGGGCTGCTGCCCGACGAGAGCGAAGACCACTTCCTGGGCCTGGAGCAGGCGCAACTGGTGGGCACCGATACGCTCCTGACCACCCGGGACAACATCGAAGCCGTCATCGAGGCCAAGGCCATGATGTGCGTCTACGGGCCGGCCGGATCCGGCAAGACGATGTCGGTGAACTCCGCGCTGCGCCACCTCGCACCGGACATCACCCACCGCCTGGAACTGCGGGCCGGACCGACCCCGCGAGACATTCGGCACGGTCTCTTCCAGGCACTGGGACTGCCCGGTGAGCCGCCGGCCCGCCCGATCGAGTTCGACACCCTCCTCAAAGAGGCACTCGCCGAGGAATTCAGGGTCCTGGTCTGTGACGAGGCGCAGTGGATGAAGAAGACCGGGTTCGAGTTCTGGCGCCACCTGTGGGACGACAAGCGCACCAACATCGCGGTGATCTTCGCCGGGGGCGACGGCTGCTACAAGGTTCTGCGCCGCGAGCCGATGCTGGCCTCCCGGATCTTCATCTGGCAGGAGTTCACCCGCATGTCCAAGGACGAAGTGAGGGAGACGATTCCCGCCTTCCATCCTGTCTGGGCCGATGTGGACACCGCGCTGATCGACGCGATCGACAAGCAGGCCGCCCATGGCAGCTTCCGCAACTGGGCCAACATCACCACCCACATCCTGGCCGGCATGAAGAAACTGCACCTCAATAAGGTCGACGAAGACCTCGTGCGCTGGGTCTACAGCAAAATCGGCGGCATGTAATGACAGCCGGCAGTCTCCCAGCCGTCACCGTCGTCATCGACAAGCACGACCACCCCGACTGGACGACCGCCGCTCACCACGCGCATCACCCGGGCCTCGGACGCCTGACCATCGACCCCAGCCCCGCCAACGGAGCACCCGCCGCCCTCGCCCACGACCTTCTCTATGCCCTGGGCAAACGACTCCCCCCAGGCGGAGAAACGTACGGGACGTGGGCCGACTCCCAGCGCCCCGCCTGGGACGCCGTCGCCACCTGGATCCTCACCCACCACATCGGACACCTCATCGTCTGCCGCACCGACCGCCTCACACACGCCCGCCGGCAACAACTCCTCGCCCTGCGGGAACAATGCGGCATCCGCCTCACCCTCCTGTGGCACCGCCCCGTCACCCCCGCCCTGACAACACTCCTCGAAGCCACCCCATACCGACTCATCGACGCCCTCCCCCGAGCCCGGAACGCGCTGACCCAGACCGGGCATTCAGCGTCCAGCACCAGAAACACGGGACACTGGCACCACCGGCACATCAAGGACGACGGACAGTGGATCACCCCACCCGCACCGTCCAACGGCACGGTGACAGGCCGTCCGAAACGGGCGCAGTGCCAGGGCGCCCCCGTACTCGCCCCGACAACGAACAACGCACCACCCGCGCGAGAGCGTCACCACCTACCAACGGACGCCCTCGTCGCACGGCTGGCCACGGTGGCACACCCCCTGCACGCAACAGCGCTGACCATCCACGCGGTCACCGGAGCAGACCTCACCCGGCTCGCTCTCATCCGCGGCATCGACATCAACGAAGCAGCAACCGCTGTCAAAGTCCACGACAGCACCGCCCACCGCAGATGCCAGGTCCACCCACTCCCCACCTGGACACACCAGCTCATACGCGCCGCCGGCATTCACGGACACCTCAAGGGCCGTACCGCCGACAGTCCGCTCTTCCCACTCATCACAGTCCAGAACGGCGAACAACTCACCCGCGCCGCAACAGGGATCCGCTACCACCTGAAACCCATGCCGTAAAAGGCCATGCCTACCACCTTCGGCCAGCAACGCCCCGGCACCGCCGCACGGCCGTGACCAGCAACAACACCCACCCATCTGTACCAACCGGCAACAAACTGACCCGCACCATCACCAAAAACGTCAGCACCGGATCGGCATTCCTGACAACAACCGAGCCACCCACAACAACCCACAGAGCAGCAGAGAGCCCGCTACTCACCCACTGACATCAAAACGCCGAACCACCACCGACAAAAACTCGCAGATCATCAATCCGCGAACCGCGCCGGTGACGCCGAGCTCGCGCATCAGGCGCTCGACCGTGCACCGGGCCACGACGTGGCCCTGGCGGTGCAGCTCGCGCCAGACCTTCCTGGCCCCGTAGACACGGTAGTTGACGTCGAAGATCTGCTGGATGAGCGGCTTCAGCTCGGCATCGCGGACCGTGCGGGCCGACGGGGCCCGGAGTCGCTTGCGGTGGGCGTAATAGGTGGAGGGGGCGATCTTGCAATCGTGCTCGGTGAGCACGCGGCAGATCGGCTCGACACCGCCGAAGCGGGCCCGGTGCTCGCCGATGAACGCCACGAGCGTGTGTGTGGCCGGTCGAGCTCGGCCGCGAAGAAAGACGCCGCAGCCTTCAGGATGTCGTTCGCCCGATTCAGCTCGGCGATCTCCTTCTTCATCGCCTTGATCTGCGCGGACTCCTCCGTGGTCGTCCCCGGACCCTTCCCGGAGTCGACCTCGTCCCGCTTCACCCAGTTCCGCAGGATCTCGGCCGAACCGATCCCGAGCTTGTCCACGACCACCTGCACCACGGCCGACCCGTTCGGATAGTCAACGCGCACCTCAGCGACCATACGCACCGCACGACGGCGGAGCCCAACAAGATAGGAAGAAGGACGTGCCATAACTCGATCCCTTCACGGAAACGAGTCTCTACCGAACCCGGAACGGTTCAGCCCCACGAAACGACAGCCGGGGCGGGACAAGGCATGGGGCAGCTCGGCGGTCTTTCGCTGCTCAACTCGAGCGTTCCGCCCGGGCGCCTCGCAGAGGCCAATGCCGCTCTGAACGCGGGCGGTTACGTGCCGGCGGGGCTGCTGTCCGTGTACGTCGGGTATCTCAGCGACGGCGTGGGGCTGACCGGTGCCGCCACGGTGTTCGGTGTAGTCCTCTCGGGGCTTGCGATCGCAGGTGGTGCGGTGGTGCGGTGGTGCTCGCCTCGCGCCGGCGAGGCGGTGGGGTCTGAGGGACGGGGCTGCAGCGCATTATTACGGCGTAATAATGCGGGCGGTCCGTAGGAGGAGGCGGGTCTCCCCCGTGCGAGGGAGACGGTGGGGGCGGAGTCGCCTTCCGGACCTGAGGAAGCTCGTACGCGGAGCCGACGACTGTGGGCTGGCGCGTCGACATGATGGTGCATATGAATTCCACACCGCCCCGTTGGGCAGTCCGGGCCGCCCACCTCTGTGCGCTCGTCACGCTGCCGACCGGCCTCTGGCGCCTGCTTCTGGCGACGGGCCACCAGGCCGGCTACACCGATGCGGGCTACGCGGCGATGGACTTCACCGGGTGGGGTGCGGGTTACGTCATCGGTCTCAGCCTCGTCAGCGAGGCGGTCGGGCTTCTCGCTCTCGGACTCGTACGGCCGTGGGGCGAGGTTGTCCCCGGCTGGGTTCCCCTGCTTGGCGGGCGGCTGCTCCCCCGCCTCGCGGTTGTCGTCCCGGCTGCCTTGGGGGCCCTTGTGCTGACGGTCCTGTGGACGCCGCTCGTCGCTTGGTGGGCTCTCCCCCACTCCGACCTGACCGTGCGCGGCAACCTGGTCGTGGGGCTGCTCTATCTGCCGCTGGTCGCCTGGGGGCCGCTGCTCGCGGCCGTGACGGTCTCGTACAACCGCCGTCGTCGGTCGGCTGCCCCCGATTATTACGGCGTAATACTGCGAGCGGACGGAGTGGCGGGCGCGCCCTCTGGCCGAGCGCCCTCACTTATTACGCCGTAATAAGTGAGGGCCGGGCACGGATTATTACGGCGTAATAATCCGTGCCCGGCCCTCTGCGGTGGGCTACGTCTCCGCCCTCATCCGCTTCGACTCCTCGATCTTGAAGTCGACGAGCAGCTCTGTGAGCTTGCGGCGGGATGGGACGTCGAGCTCGGCGATGATCAGGCTTGCCAGGGTGTAGGCGTCGGTCGAGGGCAGGCGGGTGGGGGGCTCCGCGGCGGACTGGCGCTCCTGCTTGGGGGTGCGGGGCTTCTGGGTTCTGGTGGCCTTCAGGTGCTCGAGGTGGGCCTCCTGGTCCTCGGCCTTCTTCTTGCCGACCAGACGCAGTGTGGCCGCGGACTCCTCGCCCGACTGGAGCTTTTCCTTGAGCGAGGGGGTCAGGGTCAGCAGCGCGAGGCGCTGGGAGACCCAGCCCTGGGAGCGGTGGAGGCGGGCGGCGAGGGCTTCCTGGGTACCGTGGATCTTCAGGAGCTGTTCGAGGGCCTTGGCCTCGTCGAGGTGGTTGAGCTCCTGGCGGTGGATGTTGGCGACGAGGGCCGATTCCAGTATCTCGTCGGGGTTGCTGCCCAGCTTGTCGTCGAGCATCACCTTGATCTCGGTGAGGCCGGCTTCGCGGGCGGCGGCGAGGCGGGAGTTGCCGTCGATGACGACGTACTTGGTGCCGGGTTCGAGGTCGTCCTCGCGGTCGGGGTTGCCTTCGAGGTAGGCGAAGCGGCCCATGATGCTGATGGCGGTCTTCTGGCCGTGGTCGCGGAGGCTGTTGCCGAGGTCGGTGAGGTCGCCGAGGTCCGTCCTGGGGTTGTCGGGGTTCAGGCTGATGGCATCGACGGGGAGTTGGACCGGGGGTGGGGCGCCCTCGGTGGGGGCGGCGGCGACCTGGTTGATGGCGGCGCGGCGGGCGCTGATGGACTGGGTCTGGCCGAAGGAGGAGCCGGCGCCGAGCCGGGATGCCTTGCTCATGAGATCTCCCGGGCGAGTGCGCGCAGGCCGACGGCCTGGTCGCAGCGGGGGGAGTAGGCGAGCAGGGGCTGCTTCACGCGTACGGCCTCCTTCTGTTCCTTGAGGTCGCCGATGACGCCGACGACCCTGGGGTCCTTTATCTCCATCCAGGAGTCGAGGGACGAGGTGGCGATGTAGCCGCGGCGGGCGTCGTAGTGGTTGACGACGATGCCGAGGTAGTCGAGTTCGAGGTGCATGTCGTCGCGGAGGTCCTCGATCTGGGAGGTGAGGAGTCCGTAGGCGTCGGCGGAGCTGTCCTCGGCCTGGACGACGACGAGGACGCCGGAGTTGCCCGGGGCCTCGCCCTGGCGGCGGCGGCCGTAGTAGGCGGCGGCGTCCATGCTGAGGCCGAGGCTGGGCGGGCAGTCGATGATGACGGCGTCGTAGTCGGCCTCGATCGCGGACAGGGCGCGTTCCAGAGCTGCTTCGCGGGCCCGGACCCCGGAGAGCTTGACGTCGAGGAGGAAGGCGTCGGTGCAGGCGGGCAGCAGGTGGAGGCGGTCGCCGAAGCGGGGGTCCTCGATGGGGACGACGAGGTCGGTGAGGCGGCCCTTGGCCTCGCCCGCCATGTGCTTGGTGAGGCTGTCGCCCTCGATGGGCAGCGGCTGGTGGCCGAGCTGCTTGGTGAGGTGGCACTGGGGGTCGAAGTCCACGAGGAGGACGCGCAGTCCGAGGCCGGGGAGGTCCTCGTAGTCGAGGGGTGAGGGGTCCGCGTCCTCGGCGAGCGCGGCCGCGAAGTGCTTGGAGATGCGGACGGGGTGGAGCGCGCCGGGGTCCTCGGCGAGGGCTTCGCCGGTGCCTGCGGCGATGGCGGTCTTGCCGACGCCGCCCTTCTGGTTGCACGTGATGATGCGCTTGGGGTGTTCGGGGCGTACGACGGTGGGCGCCGGGTTCGTCTCCAGCCACATCACGACGGACTGGGCGAGGCCCTGGATGAGGGAGAGGCCGCGGGAGGCACAGTCGGCGCGGAAGCCGTCCCACTGGCCGTCAGGCAGGAAGGTGGCGAAGGACTTGGCCCCGGCGGTATCGATGGGGGAGAGGTTGGAGCCGAGTCGCCGCCAGGCCTCGATGCCTGCTTCGACGGCGTGCTGGATGTCGATGTTGTGCTGGGCGGCCCGGATCTTCAGGTCCTGCTGCAGCACCGAGGGCAGCTTGGAGACGACCTTCTCGCGGTCGCCTGGGGAGGGCGAAGTCATGGCAGCACCTTACTAACTCCGATGATCCTTTTTGGTATCGGCGCGTTAGTTCTGCCTGTTTTTTGTTTGAGGGTCACTCAAGAGCCCGGCTCCGGAGTGGCCGTGGAGTCGGGCTGGAGGGCTCCGGGGAGGGGATCCGGGGCGGATATTACGGCGTAATAAGTCGGCGCGGGGTGGGGGGATTATTACGGCGTAATAATCCCCCCACCCCGCTCAGCTGCCGGTCTCCGCCGTCGCGGCCAGGCCGCGTTGCGAGCGGGGCGTCTTGTCGCCGACGCGCTTCGGCTCAATGGTGCTCGGGTCGACCGCTTCGCCTGGTGCGCCCTCGTGGTACGGACCGTCGGGGTCGGCGTCGCGGTCGTGGGGGAGGAGGAAGAAGACCCGGCGCAGGTGGAGGCCGCTGTCGGGGTCGGCCTCGGTGTGGGCCTCCAGCTCGGTGTAGCCGACCATGCGCCCGTCACGTTCGTAGCGGGGCTTCCCGCGGCGGCGGGTGGTCTTGTCGAGCGCCTGGCGTACGTAGTCGAGGTTGTCGGGGTTCTCCAGCCAGACCACGGCGTTCTCGTGGTGGAGGTCGCTCTCGTTCAGCAGCGAGCTCATGGCTGCAGCCCCTTTGTGTGTCGGCCGGCCGGGAGGAGGCCGGGGTGGGTGTGAGCACGTTCCCTGGTGGGGGCACCGTGTTCATGGTAGGCCGGACCGGCGGGTGCGCGCCGGGTGCGTGGGTCAGGCATGGCCGGTCCTGGAGTCGTCGTCGGCGAGGAGTCCGAGGCCGGGGTAGTACTTCTTGCCGCTGGACTTCATCATGTCGGCGGGCGAGGCGAGGGAGAGTTCCTGGCGGACCCGGGTTGCGAACGCGCGGGCCGTCGCGGGACGGATGCCTTCGCCCGCGCCGCACCAGCTGCTGTACGCGGCGTAGAGCAGGCCCTGTTCCACGCGGAGGTCCGACGTGTGGGTGGTGCAGCACTCGGCGAGGAAGCGGCCGATGTGGTCCTCGGTGGTGGCGTAGGCCGCGGTGGCCGAGCGCACCGTGGCGGGGCCGTCGAGTGGGTCGCGGGTGGCCAGGTAGAGCTTGGCGCCCTCGATGAGCCACTGCAGGATGCCGGGGCCCTCGCTCTGCACGAGCTCCTTGGCCAGGTTGTCGATCTTGCGGACGGCGGGGACGACGCGCTCGAACGGGATGAGGCGGATGCGGCGCCAGAACGCGTGGCCTCCGGTGCCGACTTCGGGGCGGTGGTTGCCCAGCAGCCAGAGCTTGTGGGTGGGGTTGAAGCTGAAGAAGTCCTGCCGCATCCGGCGGGCCATGATGCGGTCGCCGCCGGTCAGCAGCTTCACCCGGGACTCGTCGAACTTGTCGTTCGGCTTGAGCTCCGAGCAGACGACGATGCGGCGCCCGTGCAGTTCGGTCAGCTCGGTGGAGTGCTCGGAGAACTTGCCCTTCTCCATGAGAAAGCCCGGCGGGGCCGCCTGCGCGTAGTCGCCGAGGATCTGCGTCATGACGTCCAGAAGGACGGACTTTCCGTTCGCGCCGGTGCCGTACAGGAACGGGAGCACCTGGGCGCCGACGTCGCCGGTGACGGAGTAGCCGAGGAGCAGGTGGAGGAAGTGGATGGTCTCCTCGCCCTTGGCGTCGTCCCCGAACGTGTCGTGCAGGAAGCGGTGCCAGCGCGGGGTGGGCGTCGCCTCGGGCGCGACGCTGGTGGCCCGGGAGTGCATGTCGCCCTCGGGGTCGGGCTTGCGCAGGTACCCGGTGTGCAGGTCGACGACGCCCGCAGGGGTGCACAGCGCGTACGGGTCGCCGTCCAGGACGTCCGGGTCGAGGGCGAGCGCGGGGGAGGCCTTCGCCTGGGTGAGCATGGCCTTGATGCCCGGGGTCGACATGGAGCGTCGCCGGTGCGCGCGCACTTCCCGGTCGTTGTACTGGCCGGTGGGGTCGGTGGGGGGCATCTGTTCGGCCAGGTCGCCCGCGGCCCAGACGGCGGCCTTCTCGCCGCCGGTGCGCTTCCAGCGGTACTGGTCCCAGTGGTACCAGCCCAGGCCCTCGACGTGCCGGAACTGATCACCGAACATGACGGCGAACAGCTTGGCGTTGCCCCGGTCGGTCAGGAGCGCCGGCAACCGGCCCTCGGGCGGGGGCTCGTGGACCACGGGGGCGTTCTGCTGCGCGGGCAGGCCGGGGAGGCCGCCCTCGGTTTCGAGGGCGAGCATCTGCTGCGCTGCGGCAGTGGCGTCGAAGCGCGGGCTGCTGTCGGCGCTGCTCATGGGCGTCCTTCGGGATGGAGCGGGCGGGCTGCGCCGGCGGACAGGGCTGAGGCGATGACGGTGAGGCTGTGCCGGTGGCGGTGCGGGCGGGCGGCGTCGGCGGCGTCGGTGAGCAGGTCCTGTGCGCGGGGTTCGGCCAGGTGCCCGGCCGCGACGAGGCCACCCGCCGTGTAGGCGGCGCGGTTGAGCTTCTCGGTGAAGGCCATGCCCTCGGCTGCCGCCGCGCAGGCCCGGACCTCTGCGAGCAGGGGTTCGAGCAGCCGGAGTGCCCGTGAGGTACCGCGTACCGCGCGTACAGGCCGGGGCGCTGGGACACGTGCCGGTGCGGGCTGCGGGGCGTGGCCGGTGCGGCTGAGTTCGGCGGCGAGCCAGTCGGGCAGGAGTGCGGGCAGGCGGGCGGCGCCGACTGGGGTGTAGGTGCCTGCCGGGGTCCGGGTGGCCGGGGTGACGATGTAGCCGCCGACCGCGCGGACGTCGACCTGCCAGGCGAGGGCGACCTTGGGGCTGGAGCCCACCGAAGAGCGGTAGCTCGGTGCTCCGGGAGCAGTGCGGTACCAGACGTGGAGGCCGCCGGACGGGGTGCGGACGCGGAGGGTCGATTCGTCGTCCGCGGGGCTGGGGGCGCCGCGCAGGGCGGCGAGGAGGGCGAGGGTGTCGAAGCCGGAGGCCAGGCCGGTCAGGTTGACGTTCTCGTGGATCGGGATGCCGGGCAGTAGCCGGTCGCGGTGCGGGACTTCGGCACTGTGTGCGTCGACGTCCAGTACGACGAGGCCGGCCGGGCCGCACGAGACGCCGACGCCGAGGGCCGGGTTGACGCCCCACCAGGCGGCCAGGAGCTTCGGGTCGGTGGTCGCGGCGTGGAAGCCGTGGCACCACCTGCCTGCGGGCAGGCAGGCACAGTCCGCGGGGCGGTGGGGGTCCTCGCGGCAGGCCGGACAGTTGCCCGCGGGGGTTTTGCGCCCAGCGGCCAAGGGGTGGACGGGCCAGCCGTTCGCCGCGCACCACCGGGCCATGTCGAAGGGACTCGTGGGTCCCGCCGCATGCGGGCCACTGGTCTCTCTTTGACGCGGCACGCTGATCGTCCTTGCCGAGGGGCCAACAGGTCGTTGAGTCCTGAACGATTCAGTCCCTCTTAAGAAAAGCCCAGGTCAGCGCGGTTCCACTACTGGGCTGAGGGACTGAAGGGACTGAGTTTTCAGATTCGGATCAGAGCCTACAACAGGCGTCCCGCGGTGGGCGGGAGTCTTCGTTCCGCGAGTCCCTTCGGTCCCTTGCCCGGGGAGGAGTTGTGTGTCCGGGCCGGGCGTGTCGGGCAGCTGTGCCGAGCGCGGCGGGGAGGGACCGAAAGGGAGGGACTGAACGCGGAGCGGAGGGACTGGAAGTTTTGGTCCCTCTTCGGTCCCTCGGGTGAAAGTGCAGGTCAGGGGCTTGCAGGCGGAAAACGGAGGGACTGAAGGGACTCAAGGTCGGTAGTTATCAGCGCTTCAGGAACAGAGTAGTAAGTACAAAGGGATATATAGGGTTGTTCTACGCACGTGCGCATACACACGCCTGCATAATCGGTTATAACTGCCAACCTTGAGTCCCTTCAGTCCCTTCAGACCCTGGTTCTTCGGAAACGCAAGCCTCTGACCTGCGGTTTTGCTGGAGGGGCTGAAGAGGGACCGAATGAGGAGGGACTGAACGGAATTCAGTCCCTCGCGTCCGGCGCCGGGCAGAACGCGTCCAGGTGGTCGGCGGCCCAGTCGCGGAACGTCCGGGCGGGGCGCCCGAGCAGGGCGGGCAGGGTGGGGTCCACGACCGCCTTGGAGCCGCTGTGCTGCCGTCTGGCGCTCTCCAGGAGGGCGTCGGCGATACCGGCCGGGTGGCGCGCTTCGAGGGCCGTACGGGCCTGCTGGGGGCTCAGCTCCTCGAACCGGAGCTCCTGGCCGAGGAGGCCGGCGAGCTGGGCCGTCTGCTGGGCCGCGGAGAGGGCCTGAGGCCCGGTCAGGGTGTAGGCCCGGCCCGCATGGTCCCCGGCCGCCCCCGTCAGGGCTCGTACAGCCGCCTCGGCCACGTCACGCGGGTCGACGCAGGCGTTCACCGAGGTCCCGTACGGCGCGCGCACCACCCGGTCGGCGCGGATGGAACGGGCCCAGGACAGGGTGTTCGACATGAAGGCGCGGGGTCGCAGCAGGGTCCAGTCCATGCCGGAGGCGCGCAGCAGCTCCTCGTTGCGGCGCTGGTGGCGGGTGATCAGATCATCGGCCCGGGGGTCGATGACGGCGGCCGCCGAGAGTTTGACGATGTGCCGGACGCCGGCGGCGCGGGCTGGCTCGAGAAAGCGCGCGTCGTCGTCCCCGTCGGGGTTGGTGACCAAGAAGGCGGTGTGGACGTTGTGCAGAGCGTTCGTCAGTGACGCGGGGTCCGTGAAGTCACCGTGGACGATCTGGGCGTTCCGGGTGGCGCAGGCGACCCGTGCGGGGTGCCTGGCCATGATGCGTACGGCCGGGCCGACGGGGAGGAGGCGGACCACTTCACGGCCGATCGTCCCGGTTGAGCCCGTGACGAGGATCATGGTTTCCCTTTCCTGCCGGACATTTCCCCGACCAGGGCGGAGGGAAAGGGCCGGCCTGTAAGATACGAACTGGACGGTTTATTTACACTCCCCACGATCGACCACCCTGAGGAGGGAGGAGGCAGAGTGGCTGAGCAGCTACGGGCTATCCGCACCCGGCAGACGATTCTTTCGGCGGCGGCCAAGATCTTCGAGGAACAGGGGTACCAAGCAGCCACGATCTCCCAGATCCTCACCGAGGCGGGGGTGACCAAGGGCGCGTTGTACTTCCACTTCCACTCCAAGGAAGATCTCGCCCAGGGCGTTCTCTCCGAGCAGGACCAGCGCATCATCGTGCCGTTGCGGGCGTCCAAGATGCAGGAGATCGTGGACGTCGTCATGCTGCACGCCCACCGCCTGCAGACCGACCCGATGGTGCGGGCCGGTGTCCGGCTGTCGATGGACCAGCAGACGCAGAACCTCGACCGCAGCGGTCCGTTCCTGCGGTGGGGCGAGGTCGGGCTCGACCTGCTCCAGCAGGCGCAGGCCCAGGGCGAGTTGCTGCCGCACATCTCGCCGCCCGAGACGGCCGAGGTCATCGTGGGCTCCTTCGCCGGTATCCAGTCCATGTCGCAGGCCGTGTGCGAGTACCGCGACCTGGTGGTGCGGGTGTCCGCGCTGATGCGTCATCTGCTGCCCAGTGCGGTAATGCCTTCGGTGCTGGCCTCGCTGGACCTGTCCGAGGGCCGGGGCGCCAAGGTGTACGCGGAGGCGCTGAAGGCGGCCGACCTGCGCGACGTCCTGGAGACCGCGAGCTGACAGCGCCGGGGCGCCCCGCATTCCGCCGGTCTAGCCGGCAGGGGCGCCCGGTCCGAAGTACGCCGTCAGCACCTGCCCGAGCTTGCCGTCGCCGGGCACCCAGGCGAGATGGCCGTCGGGCCGCAGCAGTGCCGCCTCGTACGGTGCGGCGGGGGCGGGCCTGGCCTCGACGGTGTGCAGGATGCCCTCCCATGCCCGGGCCGCCTCCTGGTGGCGGGCCGCCTTCTCTCCCAGGAGCAGCAGGTGCGGCCGCCCGTCGTGCAGAAGGCGGATGACGTCGGTGTCCCCGTCCGGGGTGCTGAGCGTGGTGTTGGCGAGGTACGTCCCTGCGGCCGGGCCGCCCGCGCCGGTGGGGTCGGGCAGGACGGTGTCCTGGGCGCTGATCAGGCCACTGAGGTGGCCGCTTCCGCTCTCCGCCGCGAGGAGACCGGTGAACACCGTGCGCAGCGCCTCCGCTTCGGGGCCGGGGCGCATCAGGGCGAGCTGGGCCAGGGTGCCGTCGATGACACGGCGGGCGAGCGGGCGGCGTTCCGCGTCGTAGCTGTCCAGCAGTTCGGTGCCCGCTGTGCCGTGCACCGCGTGGGCCAGTTTCCAGCTCAGGTTCAGCGCGTCGAGCGCCCCGGTGCTCAGGCCCTGGCCGCCGATCGGGAAGTGCACGTGAGCGGCGTCGCCGACGAGGAAGACCCGTCCCCGGCCGAACGTGCGGGCCAGGCGGGCGAAGTCGCTGAACCGGCTGAGCCAGTGCGGCGAGTGCATCGCGATGTCCCGGCCCGCGATGTGTGCCACCTCGCCGTGGAGCTCGTCCAGGGTGACGGGGCGTCGCCGGTCCTCGTGGGGTCCGGCGCAGTTGAGCGTACGGAGGTGGGTGCGGCCGCCGTCGTGCTTGGCGACGATCCAGCCGCGCGGGGTGCGGTGCCAGCCCTTCGGCAGGTCCCCGGGATCGGCCAGTGTGACGGTTCCCATCAGCGCGGACACCGTCGCCGGGACCGTGTCGGACTCGATGCCGGACCGGGTGCGGACCGTGCTGCGGGCGCCGTCCGCCCCGACCACGTACCCGGCGCGGAGGACGGCCGGGCCATGAGGGCCTTCGGCCGTGACCCGTACACCGCTTCCGTCCTGTTCGACGTCGGTGACGCGGTGGCCGCGAAGGATGCGTGCCCCGGCCTCACGTGCCCGGGTCTCCAGGTGCCGTTCCAGGTCGGCCTGGGCGCACTTGAGCACCGGTTCCGGTTCGTGCGGGGGAGCGGTGATGGTCAGGCCGGGGAGCCCCGCGAAGTGGAAGGCGCTGGAGGTCGGTTCCGGTGCGTAGGAGGGGTGGGGTGGGCCCGGCAGGTGGCCCCGGCGGGCCAGTGACTGCACCGCGCGGGCGTGCAGCGTGGTCGCCCTGGGCTGGTCGGAGACCTCGGTCCTGGTTTCCAGGAGTACGGTGTCCACGCCGTACGCGGCGAGTTCGGCCGCGACGAGCATGCCGACCGGGCCTCCGCCGGCCACGAGCACCTGGGCCCGGATGGGATGTTCCCCCTGCACGGTGGCGCCTCTCTGTCCACGGTTCTTACCGACGACAGAAATATACCGGACGCGCTGTTTCTTATCCATCCCGGCAGGCGCCCGATCCTGATGTGGAAGTACTGCTACGGCCGGAACTCCCGGGCAGCGGACGAGGACATCGGGCCGCCCTCCGAGCGCTCGGTCTTGTGCCCCTTGCTGCCCGGGGCGAGTGTCCGTACGTCCACGGCCTCGGCCGGTGCGCCCCGGGCGTACAGACCGTCGGGTTCGCTGTCCCGGTCGTGGGGGAGCAGCCAGAACACCCGGCGGCGGAAGGTGCCCGAGGAGCGGGACGGCTTGGCCTTCGGGCCGAGCAGGGCGTAGCCGACCATTCTGCCGTCGCGGTGGTAGGCGGGCCTGCCGCGGCGGGTCGGGAGGCGGTCCAGGCTCTGGCGGACGTAGTCGAGCACGCTGATGTCCTCGAGCCACACGAGGTCCACCTCGTGGACGATCTCGTCCTCTGCGATGAGGGCGCTCATACTGTCTCCTCGTCCGCGAGCAGGCCGATGCCCGGGTAGTACTTGCGCTGGTTGGAAAAGATCATTTCTTTCGGTGACGCCAGCCCCACCACTTCCCGGATGTGCGCCGCGAAGGCTCGCGACGAAATCGCCGGAACGCCCTCATTCTGGCACCAGCGTTTGTACGCCGCGTAGAGCTGGGCCTGTTCGGCCCGGAGCCCGGCGTCGAGCCGGCACGTCTCGCCGACGAAGCGCCCGGTGTGGTCCTCGGTCTCCGCGTACACGGTCGTCGCGATGCGCACCCTTTCAGGGCCGGACAGGTCCTTGTCGCCGCCCAGGTAGCGGCGGGCGCCCTCGATCAGCCAGTTGAGGATGCCCGGGCCCTCCTGGGTGACCAGGATGTCCGCCAGGTTGTCGATCTTGCGGTCGTCGGAGACGACCCGCTCGAACGGGATGAGTCGCATGCGCCGCCAGAACGCGAAGCCGCCCGTGCCGACTTCGGGGCGGTGGTTGCCCAGCAGCCACATCTTGTGCGTCGGTTCGAAGCTGAAGAAGTCCTGCCGCATCCGGCGGGCCTTGATCCGGTCCCCGCCGGTCAGCAGCTTCACCCGGGCCTCGTCGAACCGGTCGCCCGGCTTGACCTCGCTGCACACGATGACCCGGCGGCCGTGCAGTTCGGCGAGGTCCGTGGGGTGGCCCTCGTACGGGCGTGACATCAGGAAACCGGGCGGCGCCGCGTCCGCGTAGTCCCGCAGGAGCTTCATCAGGACGTCCAGCAGTACGGACTTGCCGTTCTTGCCGGAGCCGAACAGGAACGGCATCACCTGGCCGCCGACGTCCCCGGTGATGGAGTAGCCGAGCAGCAGCTGCAGGAAGGAGATCATCTCCTCGCCGTCCGGGCCCTCGCCGAAGGTGTCGGCGAGGAAGCGGTCCCAGCGCGGTGTGGCCATCGTCCGGGGCGCGGCGGAGGTGGTACGGGAGTGGAAGTCCTTGGTGGGCTCGGCGGGGCGGATGCGCCCGGTGCGCAGGTCCACCACGCCCGCCGGTGTGCACAGCGCGTACGGATCGGCGTCCAGCATCGCCGCGTTGAGCACCATGCCCGGCGCCGACTTGGCCTGGGTCAGCATCGCGTTCATCCCGCTCGTGCTGAGCGTGCGCCTGCGGTGCTGCTGGAGCGCGGCCGGGGTGAACAGTCCGCGCGGATCGGTGGTGGCGAGGGACTCCGCCAGGTCGCCCGCCGACCACATCACCGTGTCGTCCTCGTCGAACTGCCAGCGGGTGCCGTCCCAGCGGAACCAGCCGATGCCGGGCACGTGCCGGTAGTCGTTGCGGTAGAGCCTGACGAATAACTTGGCATTGCCCCGGTCGGTAAGGGTGTCGGGCAACAGCCCGTCCGCCTCGGCTCCGCCCGGTGCCGTTCCGTCTGCCGGGACGTACGGGGCGTTCTGCCGGGGCGGTGCGACGGGCTGCGCGAGGATCTGCGCGGCCACTGCCTGCGCGTCGAAGGAGGCCGACGGCAGCACCCTCTTCTTGTCCGCGCTCACGCGCGCCCCCCGAGGGCCTGCGGCCCTGGCGCGAGGGGCTGAACCGGCCACCCCTGGCGCGCGCACCGCCGGGCTGTCGTCAGAGGCTGCGCAGCGACCGGTGCAGCTCTCCTGAACTGGCGTGGGTCGCCGCGCGAGACCCGCAGTTCAGCTGCCATTCACTTCCCCCATCAGCGACTGAAGCGACTCAACTCGCAAAATCAGATTAGCGAAACCCCCGGGGGAGAAGAGGTACATGCGTCAGAACAGATGTGCCAGCGCCGAAAACACCTCAGCTACCCAGCGACCTGGTCGCGAGCGGCTCCGAGTCGCTGAGCCGTTGGCCGTTTCGCTGGGAAGATCGCAGGTCACAGCGTTTTGGCCGGCCGGGAAGCGACTGAAGCGACTGAAGCTCCCCATATATGACGCACACGCGCACGCACGCCAATGGCTCCATATACCTAAACGTTGGGTCGCTTCGGTCGCTCGGTGTTCCGGCCGAGCTTGTGACCTGCGGTTCTTGTCGGCGAATGACAGCGACTGAGCGAATGGCCGGCTGCTCCGGTCCGGTCGCTCAACGTGTGAAAGCCTTCCGGTCGTCTCCAGTCCGTCTGAAGCACGTCTCCAGCAGCCGGCCACGGACATGCGCAATCCGTGCGACATCTGCGAGGCGTTCGATGAGCGGTTCGGTAGGGTGGCGCCAGAGGTGATCGCTTTGTCCCACGAGGAGCAGCTGCTCTTCAGCGCGGTGGACGCGCTGCTGGAGCAGATCGCGCAGGACCCGCTGCCGCCGCCGGCCGAACGCAAGCGCCTGCGCGAGGCCGCCGGGCTGAGCCAGGACCAGGTCGCGAAGGCGCTCGGCAGCCGCCGTGAGTCGGTCGGCAACTGGGAGTCCGGACGCAGCGAGCCCCGGCCGCCGAAGCGTGCCGCGTACGCCCGGCTGCTGGAAGGACTTGCGGCGCGATGTGCACCGGAGCCGGTGGCGGAAGCCGTCGAGCCGGTCGAGCCCCCCGCCGCTGCGGAGGCCGTCGCCCCTGCCGTCCCCGCGCCTGCGCCCTCCGTCGGGCCCGCCCAGCGACCCCGTACGACCGAGAGCACCGCGACTGCTGACGAGCCCCGTACGACCGCGAACGCCGAGGCGCCACACGCGCCGCAGGCCTCCCGTGCCCCCCGCTACGAGCACGGCCCGCTCGCCGTCGTCGATGTGGACGGGGGCGAGGTGTCCGCGTACTGCGTGGGCGGTCTGCTGCTGGACGTGCCCGCCAAGTCGCTGCCCGCCCTCGTCGAGTGGGCGCTGAACGAGGCGGACCTCGGGGCGCCCCGGCTGCACCCCCACGGGCAGGACGCCGACCCGCTGCTCGTCCTCACCGAAGCGGCGTGCGAGCGCTTCGGGCTGCCCGTACGGCTGTCCCGGGAGGAGAGCCTGGCGGGGAGACTGCCCGAGGGGCACAAGGCGCTCAAGCAGCTGGAGCGGGCGGAGTGGAAGCTGACCCGGCGCGGGTTCGGGCCGTGGGCCCGGATCTACCGCCCCGCACGGGGCTCGCGCCGCAGCTGCGTCCAGCTCTGCGTGCCGTCCTGGAACGCGCTCGACGTCCGGCACTGGGACGGCGCGGCGCACCTCCCGGCCGCCGAACTCGTGCGGCTGCTGGGCACGTACGCCTCGCGCGTGATGACGCCCCGGGGCTCCACCGCCGTCACCGGGCTCGAACTCATGACGTCGCTGCACCCGCCGACCCGGGCGAGCGCGCCCGACGCGGACGGCAAGCGGCACAGCGAACGCAACCCCGGCTCGCTCGGCACCGAACCCGTCGAGTGCGCCCCCTGCGAGGCCCCCGACGGGCACCCGCTCCTCGCCGGCCTCCCGCGCTTCCACCAGCGCGGCCCGGCCGAGATGCTGTTCGAGGAGGCCTACGACTGGGCGCGGCCCCTCACCGACGACGAGTGCCTGAAGCGCCACCTGGTCGGCATCGACGTCAACCTCGCCTTCGGCGCGGCCGCCAACGGGGCGGCCGTCGGCCTGGAGGCGCCCGTGCATGTGAACGGGCCCGCGTTCGATCCGGCGCTGCCCGGCTCCTGGCTGGTGGACCTCTCGCACGTCGACCTGTCGCACGTCGTGATCGGCAAGCAGTGGCGTCGCCTCGAAGGGGAGCTGCTGCCCAGCCCGTTCACACCGAAGGGCGACCGTCCGGAGGGACCCGCCTGGTACGCGACGCCGACCGTCGCCTACGCGGTGGAGCTCGGCTACGAGGTGACGCCCGTCGAGGCGTGGGTGCGTCCGGCCAACGGGCGCTACCTGGACGGCTGGTACAAGCGGCTGCGCGACGCGTACGTCGCGACCATGGCCGACCTCGGCGTGACCGAGGGCATGGCCCCCGACGCGTTCCTGGCGGCGATGGACGGCTACCGGGCCCGCGATCCGCAGCTGGCGGTCGTGCTGTCCGCGATCAAGGCGACGGCCAAGGGCGGCATCGGCAAGCTGCGGGAGCGCCCGCGCGGTGGCGGCTGGCGCCCCGGCAAGCCGTGGCCCGCGCTGAGCCGGCCGACCTGGCGCCCCGACATCCGCGCCGCCGTCATTTCCCGGGCCCGGATCAACATGCACCGCAAGATGGTCCGGCTCGCGGACGCCACCGGCCAGTACCCGGTCGCGGTGCTCTCGGACTGTGCGGTGTACGCCTCCGACGGGCCCTCGCCGCTGGACTTCCTGCCGTACCGGGACGGCAAGCCGATGTCCGGGGGCTTCCGTCTCGGGGTCAGCCCGGGAATGGTGAAGCACGAGGGCTCGCAGACCACGCTGTGGGCGGAGGCCGTCCGGGAGGAGTACGGTCCGGAGCTCAACCTGGCCCGGTACATCAAGGACGGCACGGTCACCGCCGCGGACGACGGAGAGTAGGGCAACCAGCCGATGAACACGGTCGGGGAAGGTCTCGACGAGGCGGTCCAGCGGGCGTTCACCCGGCCCGCGCCCAAGTCGGCCGGTGCGCAGATGCGGTACCTGGTCAAGCAGCTCAAGGGCACCCGGGCCGTCGCCGCACTGCTGGGTGTCACCCAGCGCACGGTCGAGCGGTACGTGCGCAACCAGCTCAAGAAGCCACGGCCCGACCTGGCCGCCCGGATGGACCGGGAGGTCAAGCGGCGCTGGCAGCCGCAGATCCAGGCGAAGGCCCGGAAGGCCGCGGCGACCACCGACGGCATCGTCATCGACACCCGGGCCCGGTTCGGGTACACGGCGGCCCCCGGTTCCACCGACGACGCCCGGCTGCGCCACCTCACCGTGGCGCTCCCGCCGGCGTACGCGGCCCGGCTCTTCGAGACGCGCGAGCAGGGCGGCAGCGACCGGCAGCTCCAGGAGATCGCGGCCGAGGGGCTCCAGGAGATCTACTTCAGGGACGGCGGGCGCAGGGCGCAGGGTCTCCTGGTGGAGTACACCGACCTGGAGCACGTGGCGTTCGACCTCTGACCGGGCGTCATGGCGCCCGTTGGGAGATGCTGTTCCGCCTGTACGTGGGAGGCCCCGCCCTCCTTCAGGGGCGGAGCCTCCCACGTACAGGTACGAGCGGGGTCTTCGGTCGCTTCGGTCGCTGTCCCGCGGCGTGCATGGGCGTGACCTGCTGGTTCGGTGTGCGACCGGGGCAGCTACCCAAGGTGCGTGGGGCGTTTCCCGTACAGCCGACTGCTGTTCACCGCTCAAGAACAGGCTATCCGGTTTGTTCCTGGGGGAGAGGGAGGCCCCGGCGGCGGACGGACCGCCGGCTCAGTCGACCGGGCCCGTGAGCATCGAGGTGAAGACGTCCTTGCCGTCCTGGCGGCCCACGACCTCCAGCGTCACCATGTTGCCGGCTTCGTGCGACACCCTGGTCACCTCGACCCAGCAGGGCCGGTCGAGTTCGGCGTACTGGTGGAAGTCGTTCGAGGCGGCGGCGGGGGTGAAGGAGTGGGGCGCCATCACGGCGCAGGCCGCCTGACGGGCCGCTTCGAGCAGGACCATGCCGGGCACGTGATCGCCCTTGTGATCGAAGAGGATCGGGTGGTTGAGGTCCGGGGTCAGCAGCCAGCGCGGGTTCACACCGCCGGAGCCGGGTACGTCGGAGAGCACCACGTCCGTGGCGAACGTGCGCCCGACCATCGACGGCGGCAGCAGGGTGCGGTCCGGGTACGTCTCGGCGGCGACCGGCGGCTGGGCGACGCGGCTCTGCCGTAACCGGTTGTAGACGGCCGGCGGGATCACGGAGATCTGCCCGGTGCCGCCCGCCAGGGGGCGGCCGCTGCGGCGGAGCGCGAACTCGAACGCCATGCGGCTGGCCACGCCCCTGCGCCGGACGATCTCCGTGCACCGGGTGTCGAGATCGAAGTCGGTGGGGCCGGAGGCGATGCGCAGGCTGGCGGTGTCCGTCGTGTAGGTGATGTTCGACATCACGAAGTTGTGGCCCAGCGGCACGCCCAGCTCCACGTGCGAGACGTAGATGCCGGCCTGACGGAACGTTTCGGCCACCTGCAGCGGATCGTGGCTCGCTCCGTCGAGGCTCCGGAACATGGTGTGAGCTCGCGGCCATTGGCCGGTGAGCGAGAAGCTCACCCCGTCCTGGGTGTCGCACCCGGTGAGGAACACCTCGGCGACGGAGTCACGGTGCACGTACTCCTTCGCGACCGTGGTGGTCAGCCGCGGTGCGGCCGGGAGAGCGGTTCTGGCTTCAGCAGTGGTGAGACTCATGGGGCCCCCGTCTTGAAACCTGTGTTCGGCGACGCCACTTAAGATACGGACCTACCGGTTTTCTTCAATCGGCCCAAAAGTAAAGGGTTTACCAAGGATCGTCTGTTTACTTGAATATCTCATTCCGTTTCAGCGCTTCGGATCGATCGGCGTTCCTCCTCAATAGGCCATAAAATCGGGCATATGCCCTGCGCATTTCTGCAGCCTCGCACGCGAGCGCCTGCACGACCACCAGAAAAAACCTATCGGACGGTTTCCTTTGCTGGGTTCGGAGTGCATTCCTCCGGGAGAACGGCTGGAGAAACCAACTGTTTCCGTGCACCGGCCGTCCGGGCGGCCGACTCACATGCAAAATGATCAGCTGAACTCGATGGATCGCACGTCGCAGCACTAAACCAACCAGCCGTGCGGTTTGCTAAGGTGTGCACGAGTCAGTACGGAGAATCCAGGGTGAATCGGACGGCTGCATTGCCGAAGTCCTGGCCCCGCCCGGAGGAGGACATGATGGTCAAGCAGGCGCGAGCGGCTGTGACACGTCAAGCCCTCATTTCGGCTGCCGCGGAGGTCTTCGGCGCCGACGGGTACGCGATGGCGACGCTGCCGGCGATCAGCAGCCGGGCCGGGGTGAGTTCGGGCGCCCTCCACTTCCACTTCCCCAACAAGGAGGCGCTGGCGTCCGCGGTGGAGACCGCGGCCGCGCAATCCGCGCTCGCGCTGGCCGAGGAGAGCGCGAGGGCAGCGAAGGGCGGCCGGCTCCAGGCGCTCGTGGCCGCGGTCTGCCGGCTGATGGACGCCGTCGCCGACGACCCGGTCGTGCGCGCGGGCTTCCGGCTGGGCGGCGACCCCTCCCGCAAGAGCGAGGCCAAGCTGCACGACTGGTGGTACGAGTGGGTGCGCAACGCACTCATCCAGGCGCGCAGGAGCGGTGAACTGGCCGAGGACGTCTCGGCCGAGGACGCGGCGGTGGTCGTCGTCGCGGCGACGCTCGGTCTGGAGACCCTCGGTGCGACCGACCGGTACTGGCAGTCCGCGGAACGGGTGGCCCAGCTCTGGTCGTTCGCGCTGCCGCGGCTCAGCCCCGCGGAGTAGCGGGCGCGTGGGCCCCGACCTGCGCACTTCTGTGCGTGTTGTCGGCCACCGCGGGCGCGTAAAACAGTCCACACGGTTTGTTTGGGCGGACGTCATCTGTGTGCCATGACGGGCTCAACGCTCTCCCCTTTGCCCGCTTTCGTCAGTTTTGTGGTGGGTTGATTCCTCCTCTGGAGGATCACTGGGGCTGCACATGAGAGGAAACAGGCGGATCGGTTTGGTATTGACATACCGCCTGCGCTGTTTTTAAATCGATGCGTCAGCAACAGTTCCGGGCCGTCCGAGACGGCCGGGAGATGACGGGGAGACGGCGTGGACATCGACGTACTCGGCACGCTTGCCGTGCGGGAAAAGGGCGCATCGATCACACCGACCGCGCCCAAGCCCCGGCAGGTGCTCGCCCTGCTGGCGCTGCACGCCGACGAGGTGGTGCCCGTGGGCACCCTCACCGAGGAGCTGTGGGGGAGCGAGCCGCCCCGCAGCGCCCGCCCCACCCTGCAGACCTACATCCTGCAGCTGCGCGAACTGATCACCGTCGCGCTCGAACAGGACGGCGACGACACCCGCACCGCCAAGGACGTCCTGCTCACCGTCCCCGGGGGCTATTTACTGAAGGGCGGCGAAGGCGCCCACGACGTCCGGGAGTTCGAGCGCCTGGCCGGCATGGGATACCGGGCCATGGACGCCGAGGACTACCCCGAGGGCGCACGGCTGCTGCGCGAGGCCCTCGCCCTGTGGAGCGGTCCGGCACTCGCCGACGTACACACCGGGCCCCACCTGGACACCCAGATCAAGCGGCTGGAGGAGAGCCGGCTGTGCGCGCTGGACCAGCGCATCGAGGCCGACCTCAGGCTGGGCCGCCACCGCGAGCTGCTCTCCGAACTGACCGTCCTGCTCAGCAGGTACTCCACCCACGAGAGCCTGTGCGGCCAGTACATGCTGGCCCTCTACCGCTCCGGGCGGCGCGGTGAGGCGCTGGACGCCTACCAGCGGCTGCGGTCCACGCTGGTGCGCACCCTGGGGCTCGAACCCTCGCCCGCGCTGGCCAAGTTGCAGCGCTCCATCCTCATGGCCCGCCCCGAGGGCGTCGCGGGGACCGGCGGAGTCCGGCTCGCCGAGATCGGCTGACCGGCCCGGGCGCCGCGCCGGCGCCCCGCTCAGGCGGCGCTCAAGGGCTTCTCCGGATCCGCGCCGCAGCCTGGGGGCCATCAGGAGGAGGGCAGCCATGTCGGCTGAGCGAGGGCACTCGACCCGGCGCACCATGTCCGTGGCAGCCCCGGCAGGCGTCGTCTACGGGATGCTCGCCGACGCCGTGCGCTGGCCGCTCTTCCTGCCCTCCCATCTGCACGTCGAGCGCATCGACTTCGACGGCACCGTCGAACAGCTGCGCGTCTGGGACCTGGTCGACGACCGGGTCCGCTCCTCGCGCGTCCGCCGCACCCTCGACCCGCCCGCCCGGGCCATCGACTTCGAGCAGCGCTCCGGAGTCCGGGCGGACGCGCCCGTCACGGGGCGCTGGAGCGTGGAACCCGACGGCGACGGCGACACCGGCTCGGTGCTCACGCTGTGCCGGGACGGCGACGACGCCCCGGACGTGGTGCCCGCCCTGCTCGACCAGGTCAGGGAGATGGCCGAGCGCTGGGAGCGGCTGGACGAACTCCTCGTCGGCTTCGAGGACAGCGTCCACGTCGAGGGGCCCAGCGAGCTCGTCTACGACTTCCTCTACCGCATGGAGGACTGGGTCGAGCTGATCCCGCACGTCGAGTGGACCCTCGTCCGCGAGGACCAGCCCGGTGTGCAGCTCGCCGCCATGGACACCTGCGCCGGGGACACCGGCGAGACCGTCACCGTGGAGAGCGTACGGCTGTGCTTCCCGCACGCCGGGCGCATCGTCTACAAGGAGACGCTCACCCCCGATCCGATCGCCTCGCACAGCGGGGAATGGGCGCTGCTGCCCGACGAGTCCGGCGTGCGGGTCGTCTCCACCCATCAGGTGATGCTCAGGGACGAGGCCGTCGGCCGGACGCCGGACGGGCGTGCCACCGGCGCGGACGCCCGGCATCACGTGCGTACGTGGCTGGGCCGGGCGAGCACCGAGGCGCTGGGCCTGGCCAAGTGGCATGCGGAGAGCGCCGTCCGCCGCCTGCGATGACCACGATCAGGAGGCTTCGATGACCCTCACCCGGCCGGCCCCCGTCGCGGCCCCGGGCTCCCCTTCCGTGCCGGGGAGACCACCGCGGGCCGCTTCGCGCGCGTACGCCGAGCTGCCGCCGGCGGCCGGCGCCGCGGCGCGGGCCCTGCGGCTCGACGCGCTCCTCGGCGACCCCGACGACGCGGACAACCCCTACCGCCGCGCCGGCCGCGGCGCCCTCGATGACCTGCCCGTTCCCGAGGGGCTGCGCGAGGAGTTCGTGCCCCTGGCGGCCGGGGGGCACTTCACGGGCGGCGAGGAGCTGGCCCGGGCGCTGCGGCCGCTGTTCCGCCGGGACCTGGCGCTCGGTCAGGCGTGGGGTGTGCGCCCGCTGCTCGTCGCGGACGACGGTTCGGGCGGCGCGCCCGGCCGGGCCGGGGAGCTGGCCGCGCTGCTGGCACCGGCCGCGCTGACCGCGGTGACCGGCGGTGTGCTGCGCGAGGCCGTGCGGGTGGTGGACGCCCGCGGCCGCCACGAACCGGCCGTACGCCAGTGGCACGGCACGCTCGCCGAGTGCTTCGCGGACCTGCTGGCCTGCGAGAGCCTGGTGGCCGTCGCGCTGCGCTCCCTCGCCGTGCCCGGCGACACCGCGCCCGCGCTGACCGCCGCCGTCGGGTACGCCGTGCCGCAGCTGGCCGCCGATGTGCGCAGCGCCCTCGACCTCGTCCTGCACGAGACCGGGTGCGGGCCGGCGAGCCCGCAGGCCCGGGCCCTTGCCCGGATCGCCGGGGACCTGACGCCCGCCGGGCTCGACTGGGTCGCCGCGACCGTGGACCAGGCCCGCCTCGTCCGCGCGCAGGACGGACCGGGCGACACCCCGCCGCTCCGGGCCGGGAGCGCCCCGGGCCACCCGCTGTTCCGGCTCGGGCGGCCGCTCGGCGAGGGCCTGCCGGCCACCGGGTGCGCGGAGGCGCTGGCGGCCGCGCTGCCGGCGGCCGCCGCGGGGATCCATGTCGCGGGCCCGCCCTCGCAGGTGGCGCTGGCCCGTACCGCACGGCGGCTCAACACCGAACTGCGCACGCTGCGGATCCCGTTGCTCCGGGCCGCGCACGCCGATCCGGCCGACCCCGCGGTGCGGGCGCTGGCCGACCGCAGGGCGCTGCTCCTGCTGGCCGCCGCCGTGCTCGGGGTGCGGGAGGCCGCCACCGCCGTGCCCGGCGCGTACCTCGGGGCGCCGGACTGGGCGCTGCTGGCCCTCGCCCGGGTCACCGAACGGCTCGGCGTGCCGCTGCCGCCCGGTCTCACCGACCCCCGCGGCGACGTGTGGGCCGTGCTCGCCCACCGCGTCCGCCACCATGTCGACGTCGACGTGTACGCCACCCGAATGCTGTGGTGAGCGGGCCGTGAACCGTGACGACGGCGTACAGACCGCGGACGCGGCCCCGGAGCTTCCGGCGCCGCTCCATGTGGCCGGTCCCGACGGGCCGTGGGAACCGGTGCGCGAGGTGCTGGAGAGCGGGCGGCCCGTCCTGGTGCACACCACGTGGGGCGAGTGGCTGACCGCGGCCCTCCTCGACCCGGAACTGCGGCTCGTGCTGGGCCGGGAACGGCAGCGCTACCTGCACACCCCGACCGCGGCGGGCCGCTTCCGGTTCGCCGTCTCCCGGATGGTGATGCGGTACACCGCGGCGGCCGTGCTCCAGGTCCCGCCGCGCTCCCTGGACCTGGCCCACGGCCCCGGCGGGCGGCCCCGGTTACGCGGCCTGGGCGAGGAGCTGGACGTGAGCCTCGCGCACACCGACGACCTGATCCTCGTCGGTGTCAGCGCCACCGGCCCGGTCGGCGTGGACGTCGAACCCCTTTCCCGGCCCGTCTCCTTCGAGCTGCTGCGCGACCACGTCTGTACCCCCGAGGAGGGCGACGCCCTCGCCGCGCTGCCCGAGGCGGAACGGGCGCTGCGCCTGCTCAACCTGTGGACCCTGAAGGAGGCGTACACCAAGGCGCTCGGGCACGGTCTGCGCCGCCGCTTCGCCTCGATCGCATTCGGGCGGGACGAGCGGGGGCGTACGGTGCTGGCCGGTGACGAGCCCGGCGGCTGGGACTTCGCGACCCACGTCGTGCAGGGCCGGTACCTGGCGAGTGTCGCCCACCACCGCGCCCCGCGCGCCGCCGGGGCCCCGCTGCCCGACCCCGGCGCCCCCGACTGGCACCCCGCGCCGCCCGACGGCCCGGGCACCCCGGACCACCACGTCGACCCGCCGGCCGCGGGCGCCCCCGGGCCGGGGCCGGAAGGTCCGGGTGCCCGATGACGGAAGGCCCGGCGGACCTCGTGCTCGCGGTGGTCCACCAGCCGGTGCCCGCCGCCTCCGGCCTGCCCTTCGAACTGGAGCTGTGCGGGCCGCTCGACCCCGGCCGCGCCGAGTCCGTGGCGGCCCGGGTGACCCAGCGCCACCGCGCCTGGACGGTCACCGCTGACGACCCCGGGGCCGGCCGCCACACCCTGCGCATCGCCCAGGCGCACGGCCCCCCGGCCCGCCCGGGGGCCGCGGTCCTCGCCGACGTACTGGCGCTGGCGGCCGGGGCGCGTGACACGGTCACCGCCGCCGGCCACCAGCGCGACCTGATCAGGGCGGCGGTCCGCGACCCGGCGGACGGGCACGTCGGGCAGCTCGCCTGGAACTGGGCGGGCCCGCTCGACACCGCCCGGCTCGCCGACGCCTGGCTGTCCGTAGCCGACCGCGAGACCGTGCTGCGCGCCTCGTTCGACTGGACGCACCTGCCCCGGCTGGTGCTGCACGAGTGGGCCGAGATCGAGATCGCCCACCTCGAACACGCCGCCGTCTCCTGGAGCGACCTCGTCGAGCGCGACCGCCTGCGCAGCTTCGCCCCGCACCGGCCGGGCCTGCTGCGGGTGACGCTCCTCGACGGCCGGCCGGGCCCCGACGGCGAACGCGGCCCGACCCGCGTTCTGCTGACGTACCACCGGGCGCTGCTCGACGAGCGCGGCGTCCATCTGCTGCTGCGCGAGTTCTACCGGGCGTACGCGCGCGGCGGCGTCCTGCCCGGCGGCGACCGGCGCCCCGATGTGCGCGACCACGCCCTGTGGCTGGCCCGCCAGCACACCGGGGCGGCCCGCGCCTACTGGTCCACGGCCGCCCCGCCGCCGGAGGCGATCGTCCGCCCCGGCCTGGCCGGCGGCGCCCCGACCGGGCACACCGGCGCGGGCCGGGTCCAGCGGCGTCTGCGGCCACCGCAGACCGCCCGGCTGCGGACCTGGGCCGCGATGCGCGGGGCGGGGGAGTCCAGCGCCCTGCACGCCGTGTGGGCGCTGCTGCTGTACCGGGCGGTGGACGCGACCGGGCCCGCCCCGGTCAGTTTCGGCGTGCACCTGTCGGGGCGGGACGTGCCGATGGAGGGCGCCGGGGGCATTCCGGGGCTGCTGGGCAACCCGCTGCCGATGACGGTGACCGTGGACCCGGCGGACCCGCTGACCGGTCTCCTGGAACAGGCCCGGGACGCCGCGCTCGACCTGTCCGGGCACGCCTGGGTGCCGGCCGACCGGGTGCGGGTGTGGAGCGGCCGGGACCCGGACGCGGAACTCTTCGCGACCGGCGTCGAGTTCGACAGCCGCCCGGAGCTGCCCGAGGCGCTGCTCGCCGAGCTGCGCGGCCAGGGCATCGAGGTCGACGCCCCGCGCAGCATCAGCGCCCACCCCGGGCTGCCGCTCGCGCTGGCGGCCCGGCACGACACGGACGGCGGGCTGACGCTGACCGCGATGTACGACCGGCGCTGCCTGGGCGACGTGGACGCCTCCGCGCTGCTCTCGCACTGCGTACGGCTGCTGCGCTCGCTGCCCGACCACCGCGATCCGCAGTCCACGGTGGGCCACGTCCTCGAACTCCTCCAGGGCTTCGAGGTGCCGCGTGTGCTGCCCCGCCCGCCCGAGCCGGAGGGGCCCGACGTGTCGGTGCTGCGCGCCGGTGACCCCGCCGCGGACACCATCGTGCTGGTGGCGACGCCGGGCGTGCCCCCGGGCGCGTACGAGGCGCTGGTGCGGGATCACTCGGGGCCGGAACGCATCATCGGCCTGCGGGTGACGCGGCCCGGGGAGCCGCCCGCCTCCGCGCTGCTGCGGCTGCTGGCGTGCGAGCGGCGGCTCGTGCTGTGCGGGGCGGGACCGGGCGGCACCGCCGCGTACGAGATCGCGGGCGCGGCCCGCGACAACACGGTCGCGGCCGTCGTCATGACCGGGGTCGGCAGCGGCCCGGACTGCGCCAGGGCGCTCGCCACCGGGCTCGAGTCCGTGCGGGCCAAGAGCCTTTGAGCTGCTGCTGAGCGTTTCTCCAGCGGAGCAGGAGCGGTTCTTTAGCGCTGTGCCCGACCGTGGCGGAAACGCTGGAGGTGGGGCATGGGTGATTCGGGCCTGGCAGAGCCCGCGCTGCGCATCGAGCGCGGACGGGCCACCGAGGAGGAGCTGGCCGCGCTCACGGTGGTGCTGCTCGCGCTGCGGGCGGACGCCGGGGAGCAGCCGGAGGGCGACCCGGCCGGCGGTTCCAAGCGGTGGAGCCGACAGCCTGCCTACCGAGCTCCGCGCAGCTGGCAATGACGCGGCGACCCGCGTCCCAGGAAGGGATCTGACGACATGTCGATGACCACCATCGCTCCCACGACCGACCAGCTCGAACCGGCCGACATCCGCGGCCGGGTGGCGGAGCTGCACGAGATCCGTGCGGCGGCGGAGCGGGGACCGAACCCCAAGGCGACCGAGGCGCAGCACGCCAAGGGCAAGCTGACGGCGCGCGAGCGCATCGAGCTGCTCTTCGATCCGGGGTCGTTCAACGAAGTGGAGCAGCTGCGCCGGCACCGGGCGACGGGTTTCGGCCTGGAGGCGAAGAAGCCGTACACCGACGGTGTCGTCACCGGCTGGGGGACGGTCGATGGCCGGACGGTCTTCGTGTACGCGCACGACTTCCGGATCTTCGGCGGGGCGCTGGGCGAGGCGCACGCGACGAAGATCCACAAGATCATGGACATGGCCATCTCGGCCGGTGCGCCGCTGGTGTCGCTGAACGACGGCGCGGGCGCCCGTATCCAGGAGGGTGTCTCGGCGCTCGCCGGGTACGGCGGGATCTTCCAGCGCAACACCCGCGCCTCCGGGGTGATCCCGCAGATCAGCGTGATGCTCGGCCCGTGCGCCGGCGGTGCGGCCTACAGCCCCGCCCTCACCGACTTCGTGTTCATGGTCCGTGAGACCTCGCAGATGTTCATCACCGGACCGGACGTCGTGAAGGCGGTGACCGGCGAGGAGATCACGCAGAACGGTCTCGGCGGCGCCGACGTCCACGCCGGCACCTCAGGCGTCGCGCACTTCGCGTACGACGACGAGGAGACCTGCATCGCCGAGGTCCGCTACCTGCTGTCGATGCTCCCGCAGAACAACCGCGAGAACCCGCCCAAGGCGCCGACCGCCGACCCGGTCGACCGCCGCTCGGACACCCTGCTCGACCTGGTCCCGGTGGACGGCAACCGCCCGTACGACATGGCCAAGGTCATCGAGGAACTGGTCGACGACGGCGAGTACCTGGAGGTCCACGAGCACTGGGCGCGCAACATCATCTGCGCCCTGGCCCGGGTGGGCGGTGAGGTCGTCGGCATCGTCGCCAACCAGCCGCAGTCGCTCGCCGGGGTGCTGGACATCGAGGCGTCCGAGAAGGCCGCGCGCTTCGTCCAGCTGTGCGACGCCTTCAACATCCCCATCGTGACGCTGCTGGACGTGCCCGGCTTCCTGCCCGGCGTCGACCAGGAGCACGGGGGCATCATCCGGCACGGCGCCAAGCTGCTGTACGCGTACTGCAACGCGACGGTGCCGCGCATCTCGCTGATCCTGCGCAAGGCGTACGGCGGTGCGTACATCGTCATGGACTCGCAGTCGATCGGCGCGGACCTGACGTACGCCTGGCCCACCAACGAGATCGCGGTCATGGGCGCGGAGGGCGCCGCCAACGTCATCTTCCGCCGCCAGATCGCGGAGGCCGAGGACCCCGAGGCCATGCGCGCCCGCATGGTCAAGGAGTACAAGACCGAACTCATGCATCCCTACTACGCGGCCGAGCGGGGGCTCGTCGACGACGTCATCGACCCCGCCGAGACCCGGTCGGTGCTCGTCAGGTCGCTGGCCATGCTGCACGCCAAGCACGCCGACCTGCCGTCCCGCAAGCACGGCAACCCCCCGCAGTAGTCCGTGTCCCCTGCCGTCTCCCTCATGTGATCCGTTCCGTGATCTCGATGCGCTGACAGAAAACAGCACGACCGGTACGCTCTTTGCAGACCGCTTGTGCTGTTTTGATGTCGGGCCGGGGCACGGACCCGAGGACGTGAGGGAGACGGCGTTGGACATCGACGTACTCGGAGCGCTTGCCGTGCGGGAGAACGGGGTGTCCATCACCCCCACCGCACCCAAACCGCGCCAGGTCCTGGCCCTGCTGGCGCTCAACGCCGACCGCGTCGTACCGGTCACCGACCTGATCGAGGAGCTGTGGGGCGACAGCCCGCCCCGCAGCGCCCGCACGACGCTGCAGACCTATGTACTGCAACTGCGCGAGTGCATCGGCCGGGCCCTCGGCGAGCAGGGCGACGCCAAGGACGTCCTGATGACCCTGCCCGGCGGCTATCTGCTCGTCTCCGGCGCCGACAGCGACGTAAGCAGGTTCGAGCGGCTGGTGGGGGAGGGGTACCGGGCCATGGACGCCGAGTCCTTCACCGAGGCGGCCGGCCGCCTCGGTGAGGCGCTGGCGCTGTGGAGCGGCACCGCGCTCGCCGACGTCCAGCACGGCCCGCTCCTGCGCACCGAGGTCCGGCGCCTGGAGGAGAGCCGGCTGTGCGCGCTGGACCAGCGCATCGAGGCCGACCTGCACCTGGGCCGCCACCGCGAACTGCTCGCCGAGCTCACCGTCCTGACCAGCCGCCACCCCGCCCACGAGAACCTCCACGCCCAGTTCATGGTGGCCCTCGCCCGCTCCGGCCGACGCGGCGAGGCGCTCCAGGCGTACGCACGGCTGCGCACCACGCTCCTGCGCGACCAGGGGCTCGAACCCTCGCCCCGGCTCCAGCGGCTCCAGCACTCCGTGCAGGCCGCGGCCGCCGAACTGCCGGGGGTCTCCCTGCTCGCGGGCTGACCCCCGGCCCGGGGCCCCGCTCCCTCCCAGGAGCGAGGCCCCGGGGACCGGTTCACCCCGTACGGCGATGCGGCGGCGCGGGCCCCGGCAGCACAATGCGCGGACGGCCACCCGAGACACGACACTTGGAGACGCCCACCATGACCGCCGCGCACCATCTCCCGCAGACACCCGTCGCCGACGTGCTCGCCGAGGTCACCGCGATCCTCGCGGGCTTCACGCACGTCGAGGCGCACGCCGTCGACCCGGGGCGGACCTTCGCGGCGCTGGGCATGGACTCGCTGCTGAACGCCCAGTTCCTCGCCATGGTGAACGCCCGCTACAGGACCGCCGTGCCGGCGGACGCCCTGTACCGCTGCCCGACGCCGCAGGCCCTGGCCGCGCATGTGGCCGACCGGCTCGGCACGGAAGGGACGACCTCCGTCGTGCCCGAACAGCCGCGCCCCGCCGTACGGGTGACCCCGCCGGGCACCGGCGCCGTCCCCGACGCCCTGCGCGGGCAGCTCGCCGGAATCCTGGGCTGCGCGCCCGAGGCGATCGACGCCACCGCCCCGTTCACCGTGCTCGGGCTCGACTCCATCCTCGCCGCGCAGTTCGTCGAGGGCATCAACCGGACCTGGGGCCTCAAGGAGCAGTCCGCGCTCTTCTACACGTACCCGGACCTCGGTTCCCTGACGGCTTACGTGGAGCGCGCGGCCACGGCCGGCACCGGGGAGCCCGCCCCGGCAGCCTTCACCGCGCCCCGCTCCACGGCCGAGATCGAGGCCCTGCTCGACGCGGTCCGCGACGGCCTGATCGGCGTCGACCAGGCGGCCGGACTGCTCGACACCCGAACCGCCTGAGGCGAAGGACGCGTTGAGCCGATGGACAACAGGGAAATCCTGACGCGCTTCAAGAGCGGTGCGCTGGACCGGCAGCAGGTCCTGGCACTGCTCACAGGGGATACGGCCACGGAAGCCCCCGCCGCGGAGAACCCCGTGCATCCCCCGCCCGCCGAGGGGTTCGCCGTCGTCGCCGTCGACTGCGCCTTTCCCGGGGCCGCCGCAGGTACGGCCGGCTTCTGGGAGGCGGCCCTGCGCGCGGCACCCGAAGGGTCAGAGGACACCGACGCCGGGACCGACGCCTTCGACCCCGCGCCCCTGCGCATCGGCCCCGACGAGGCGGACGCGCTCCACCCCGCCGAACGGCTGCTGCTGCACCGCGTCTGGCAAGCGCTGGAGGGCGCCGGATACGCCGGGGCCCGGCTCGACGCGCTGACCGGGCCGGACGGCGAGCACCGTGCGGTCGGCGTCTTCACGGCCGCCGCCCGCCCGCACACCGCGGCCCTGCTCGCCCGCGTGCTGGACCTGCGCGGCCCCGGCCACAACGTCGACACCGGCACCTCCTCGTACCTCACCGCCGTCCACCAGGCGCTCCGCGCCCTGCGCACCGGGGAGTGCGCCGCCGCCCTGGTCGCCGGCGGTGACGGGGGCACGGCCGTCCTGCTCCTCAAGCCGCTGACCGCCGCGCGCGCCGCCGGGGACCGGGTGCACGCCGTCTTCACCGCGAGCGCCGCCGGGCATCCCGGACGCGGTACATCCGCCGCCCTGCGCGAACGGCTGCGGCGGCGGGTGTCGGCCACCGCTCCCGGCCTGGACGAGGAAGGGGCCGGGGCGGCCGCCCTCGTACGCGCCGTCCTCCAGCTGCGCCACGGTGTGCTGCTCCCCGGACCCGGCCGCGAGCGCCCCGAGCCCTGGCCCGCGGGGCCCCGTACCGCCCTGGCCGGGGTGTACGAGGACGACGCACCGCATGCCGTCGTCGCGCTGCGGGAGCCGCCGCCCGCCCCGCCGGGACCAGAGGAGGAGGACGGGCCGCACCTGGTGCTGCTCTCCGCCCCCACGCCCCGGCACCTGGTCGCCACGGCCGGGCGCCTCGCGGACTGGCTCACCTCGTGCGCACAGGCGCCCGGGGCCGGCGCGGTGGCGCGGGAGCTGCGGCTCGGGCGCGCCGTCCACGACTGCCGGCTGGCCGTCGTGGTCCACGACACGGCGGAACTGGCCAGGGCGCTGGCCGCGTTCGCGCACGGTGACGCGGCGTCGGCACCCCGCCCGGTGCGCGATGCGGACCTGCGCGGGGCGGCGGGCGAACCGCTGCTGGCGGACGGGCTGCCCGAGACCCGTGACTACCTCGCGGCCCTGTGGCGCGGGCGGCGGTTCGAGCAGCTGGCGCGCCTGTGGCTGGCGGGTGCGGATGTGCCGGCCGGTGACCGGACCGGGCGGCCCGGCCCCGTACTCGAACTGCCGACGAGCGCCCTGCTGCCGGAGGACGGGCCGGACGCACCGGAGGCGCGCCGTGACGGCTGAGCTGAAGGCCGTGGGTGCCGGGCCGGAGGCGGAGCGTGGGCCGGCGTCCGCGCCGGTGACGCTGTGGCTGTGCCCCAACGACGGCCTCGACCCCGAGACGGCCAGGCTGCTCGCCGGGCACTGGCTGGACGCCAAGGAGCAGCGGACCGCGAACAAGTTCCTCTTCGAGCGCGACCGGCTCCAGTACCTCGTCGCGCACACCCTGGTCCGGCGGGCCCTCTCGCTGGAGGCGGGCCACGCGGAGGCCGAGCTCGTCATCTGGCGCTCGGCGCGCGGCCGGCCCTTCCTGCGGCCCGCCACCGACCGGCTCTCGCAGGACAACGGGGTGCTGGACTTCAACCTGTCCCACGCCGGCGGCTACAACCTGCTCGGCATCGTGCGCCAGGCCCGGATCGGCGTGGACGTCGAACGGGTCGACGACCGCGACCAGCAGGCCGTCGCCACGATCCTCAACGCCGTCTCCGCGCCCGAGCGGGCCTGGGCGGAGGAACCCGGTCCCGGCCGCGAACGGGACCGGCGGGCGCTGCGGATCTGGACGCTCAAGGAGGCGTACTCCAAGGCGCGCGGGCTGGGGCTCGGCATCCCGTTCGACAGCTTCGAGTTCACGCTGGACGACGAGCGCGGGGTCCGCGCCTTCACGCCACCGGCCGACGACGAGGCCCGCCCCTGGCGGTTCGTCGAGCTGGAGCCCGTGCCGGGGGTGCTGGTCGCCGTGGCCGTGCCGGCGGCGGAGGGCGAGACGGCCGTCCACCTCAACCTCGGCTTCCCGTGGAGCAGGTCGGCGCCCCGGCAGTTCGCTCTGCCGCCGCCCGTCGGCGGGCTGATGCCGGCCGGCCGGGCCGCCTGAACACCGCGTACGAACAGCGATTCCTCCCTAGCGAAAAACAAACCGCGTCGCCCTCTTTTTGCATGTGCATCGTGATCCGTAACGGCTTCGAACGAATGCGCGCCGGGGGCCCGGAATTCACTAGAGAGACGCTTGAGGAATTTACTGAATGTTCGAGAATCCCGCTAGTTTGCCTGCAGCGGAGGCAGAATTCAGGCCACCGGAAGGAAAGCGAGACAAGGAACTCGACGAGTACGGAGGAGACCGTGAGGATTCAGGTTCTGGGTCCGTTGAGTGCCGAGGTCGACGGGGGATCCATCGTTCCGTCCGCGGGGAAACCGCGGCAGATTCTGGCGCTGCTCGCCCTGTACCCGGGGCGCGTCATGCCCGTACCGACCCTGATGGAGGAGATCTGGTCGACGGCGCCGCCGCAGAGCGCGCTGACCACGCTGCAGACGTACATCCTCCAGCTGCGCAGACGGCTGGGCACGGCGATGGGGACGGATGCCCCCGGCCGGGCCAAGGACATTCTCGTCACCCGGCACGGCGGGTATCTGCTGCAGGTCCCCGAGGAGTCGGTCGATGTGCACGATTACGAGCGTCTGGTCCGTGAGGGGCAGGCGGCCTTCGAGACCGGGGACAACGCTGTCGCGGCGGCCCGGTTCAAGGCGGCGCTGGACCTGTGGCAGGGCGGGGCGCTCGTGGACGTGCGGATCGGCCCGATCCTCGACATCGAGGTCCGCCGGCTCCAGGAGAGCCGGCTGATGACGGTGGAGCGGCGGGTGGACTCCGAGCTGCGGCTCGGGCGGCACGCGGAACTCATCGCGGAGATGACCGAGCTGACGGCCCGCCACCCGCAGCACGAGGGCCTGCACTCGCAGCTGATGGTGGCCCTCTACCGCTCGGGCCGGCAGGCCTCGGCGCTGGAGGCGTACCGGCGGCTGCGGATGCGGCTCATCGAGGAGCTGGGCGTGGAGCCCTCTCCCCAGCTCCAGCGGCTGCATCAGGCCATGCTGGCGGTGGACCCGCAGCTCGACGTACTGGCGGGGCCGAGGCACACGTCGACGTTCGATCTGTTCGCCGCGTGACGTCCACTCCGTCTCGAAGGTCCTTCGAGTGCCGGAGCGGAGAGTGGGGGCTCGTCCCCACCCCGTTCCCGGCGCCAGGAGGTCACCGTGGCCGTGCTCAGACACCTGGACCGTCCGCTGGACGGTCTCCTGCGCCGGGCCGCGGAGCGGTACGGGGACCGCCCGGCCGTCACCACCCCGGACGGCACCCTGAGCTTCGCCGGTCTGGACCGTGAGGCGGACCGGATCGCCCACGGCATCCGGCGCACCGCGCGCCGGGCCGACGGGGCCGTGGTCGCCGCCTGCACCCTGGACGCGGTCTTTCCCGCCGTGTACTTCGGTGCGGTGCGCAGCGGCCTGGTGCTGGCCCTCGCCGACCCGGCGGCGGACCCCGCGGCCCTGCGCGACCTGTGCGCGCGGACCGGGGCGGAGTTCGCGTTCCTGCCCGCCCCGGCGGCCGAGGGGCTGGCCGGGGACCCCGGGCGCCCGCACACCGTGGTCGCCACGGACGGGGCGGCCGGGGGCGGGAGCGTCCCGCTGAAGGTGCTGCTGGACGCCGGTGCGGGGCCCGCGCTGCCGCCGGCCTTCACGGACGCCGACGCGGTGGCCTGCGTACAGCGGGTCGCCCATGCGACCGCCGGTGTACGGGAGTTGCGCCTGAGCCACCGCAACCTGCTGGCCAACGCGGCCCAGACCGCGATCGCGCACCGGCTCGACGCGGACAGCGTGGTCGTCAACCACATGCAGGCGTATCACCCCTCGCTGCTGGCGGCGGCCGTGCACGCCGGGGCCGAGCAGGTCCTGGTCGCCGACCCGGACCCGTGCGCGGGCATGACCGTCAGCCGGAGCCTGGGCGCCACCCACTACTACGGCTTCCCGGCCAGGCTGGCCCGGCTGACCGACGACGAACGCTTCGCCGGGCACGGGGTGCTCCCGCCCGGGGGCCGGCTGCGCGCGGTGTTCTCGGACGGCGCCGCGCTGGAACCCGGCATCGCCCGCAGGCTGCGGGACACCCTGCGGGTGCCGGTCCTCCAGGGCTACGGAGTCGGCGGGCTCGCCGCCCTCTCGCACGCCCAGGTCCCCGGCTCGCTGCCGGGGCGCGGGGCGGCGGGGGCGCCGCTGCCGGGCACGGATTGCCGGGTCGTCGACGCGGTGAGCGGGCTGCCGGCGCCGGTGTGGAGCGACGGCGAGGTGGAGATACGCGGACCGCAGGTGCCGTCCGGGCACCCCGACGGCTGGCTCGCCACGGGGGACCGGGGCTACCTCGACCTCGACGGCGAACTGCACCTGGTGACCCGTAAGACACCCGCGTACGCCTGAACGACCGCGGTGACGAAGGCCGCCCGACCTCACCGGTCGGGCGGCCTTCGGGCGTTCCCGCTCAGCGGGGCCAGCCGATGTCCTCGTCGGACCTGGCCTCCGGGTCGTCGTTCCCGGGTGCGTACGGGGAGCACACGCTGAGCCTCATCGGTCGACCCCCTGGCAGCGGACGGGAAACGGGGCAGGGCGCCCGGACGCATACCGGGCCATCGAAAGACTCCCGCGAGTCGCTGGAGAACTGCTTGAGGAACGCATGAGAGTCGCGCCAGAAACGTACGAGACGGGTTCGTGGAACATTTCCGTAACGGGTCGTCGGGGGAAATGGCCGGTGCATTTCTTGAGCGGTGCTCGATTCCCGGAAAGGCGGGTTGACGGCCACCGGGGGGCCAGCGAATCTCGATAGAGAATTCACCGTGTGCTTCCGCACAGGTGTTCCACAGGTGTCGTCCAGGACGAAGGAGCCCTCCCGTGGCCGCTAAGAGCCAGCAGACCCAGAACACCGAGACCGAACCCGTCCTCGACGCGGTCCTGGACCAGGACTCCGAGGAGTCGGTCCTCGGCAACATCGCGCTCCAGTAGGGGATGGGGGCGTACGGGAGGGGGCCCACCGGTCGCCGGCGGGCCCCCTCCCGTACGTGCGGCGGGTGTTCAGGCGCCCATCAGGGCCACGCACATTCCGCCCAGGGCGACCGCCTGGAGGAGGACGCGGGCGTTGATGACGCTGTCCCAGGTGCGTTGCAGGCCGCGGGCGTCGGGGGCGGTGCGGCAGTCCAGGGCGGCGTCGGTGAGTTCCTTGTTCACCGGGGCGCTGATCTTGTTGTAGACGGTCAGCCAGACCACCAGGGCCAGCGCCGCGATGCCCGCCGCGACGGCCGGTACGGCCTTGCCGTCCACGGCCGCGACGACCGCCGTACCGACCGTCGCGACGAGGCCGAACACGCCGGGGACCGGCATCCGCTGGTCCCCGAAGCGGTGGATCTGGCCCATGGTGCTGGTGAGGACCCGGTCGTCGACGTGGGCCATGGCGGGGCGCTGCACGAGGGCGGAGAAGACATCGGTTCCGTACACGACGGCGTTGGCCATGGTGGCCACCACGGCCAGCGTTTGCAGGAGCGCTTCCATCAACAACCACCTTCGTCGGTCTACAGTCGGTGCTCCATCATCTATCGATGACACTACAGAATTCATCGATTAAAGTTCTAGCGTTGACAGGAAGATTGTTCCGGCGCCCCCTTGTTCCCTGGCGTTCCAGCCCGCCCCGCACACCGTTCCGTCGGACCACCGCCCGGACCCCAGCGCCCGGACAGCCACGAGGAGACCCGCAGATGGCCAAAGGACGTGCCCGTCGCATACTCATCGCCGGCGGAGGGATAGGCGGACTCGCCGCCGCCCTCGCGCTCCAGCGCAGGGGCTTCGAAGTCGTCGTGTTCGAACGGGCAGACTCGCTGCGAGACGGCGGCGCCGGGCTGCACATCTGGAGCAACGGCGTGCTCGCCCTCGACTACCTGGGCCTGGCCGACCAGGTCCTGGAGGTCGCGCCCGTCCAGCACACCGCCCACTTCACCACCGCCCGCGGCGACGTCCTCGGCGCCTGGCCCGTCGGCGACTTCATCGAGCGCTACGGCGCCCCCACCATCGCCGTCGAACGCTCCGTCCTGCACGGCGTGCTGCGAAACGCGCTGGAGGGCTCCCCGCTGCGCACCGGCGCCCAGGTCGTCTCCTTCGACCAGGACGCGGACGGCGTCACCGTGCACTTCGCGGACGGCGGCAGCGAGCGCGGCGACCTCCTGATCGGCGCCGACGGCATCCACGGGGCCGTGCGCGACTGCATGTTCGGGCCCGCCCGCAACCGGTTCAGCGGGTACATCGCCTGGCGCGGCCGGGCACCGATGGAGCACGCGGACATCCCGCCCGGCACGTTCAACGCGGTCTTCGGGCCCGGCACCCGCTTCACGTACTACGACGTCGCCCCCGGCCTCGTCCACTGGATGAGCGTGGCCAACGGGGCACCGGGCGGCCGCGACGGCGCCGGGGTGCGCGACATGCTGCTGCGCCGCCACGAGGGCTGGGCCGGCCCGGTCGCCGACATCCTGCGCGCCACCCCGGAGGAGTGGATCCTGCGTGGCGACGTCGAGGGCCGCAAGCCCGAGAAGCAGTGGGGCAAGGGCCGGGTCACCCTCCTCGGGGACGCCGCCCACCCCATCACCTTCAACATCGGCCAGGGCGCCTGCCAGGCCCTGGAGGACGCGCTCGTCCTCGCCGAATACCTCGCCGAGGACAGCGACTCGGTCGGTGCGCTGCGCCGGTACGAGGAGGAGCGCCGCAAGCGCACCGGGCCGCTCCAGAACATCGCCTGGATGATCGGCAAGATGGGCGCGGTCAAGAACCCGCTGCTGATCAAGGTGCGCGAGGCGTTCATGCGCAAGAACTGGAACACCCGTGCCTTCACGGCCGCCGAGAAGGACCAGGTGGCCTATGGGCTGCGCTGGGCGAAGAAGGACCGGGCGCCGGTCACCGGCCGCGCCGACTGACGCCCCGCCGGATCACGACGGGCCCGCCGCGTCCCCGCCGGCGGGCCCGTCGCCGTGTGCACCGGGCCCCGCCTCCCGCGTACGCGCCCCGTCCGCGAACCCGTGCAGGGCGCGGATGCCGACCGTCGGGTCGAGGCCGTCCCACGCGCGGTGCCCGGCCGGGAAGCCCAGCGACACCAGGGTGTTGACGAGCATCCCGCGCGCCACGAACGTCGTCGTGCCCGGCGTGTCCGCACCTGTCGTCACGTGCACCGCGTCCCACAGCTCCTGCCAGTGCGCCCGGACCGCCTCCGCGAACGCGTGGTCCCCGTCGGCCTCCGCCGCGGCAGCGGCGGCGTACACCTGCATCTGCATCAGCAGGTTCTCCGGCTCCTTGACGATGACCCGGGTGTACGCGTTCGCCATCGCGCGCTGCGCGTCCTCGCCGGACAGGCCGTCCGCCGCCCCCACCAGCCGCTCCGTGATCTGGGCCAGGCAGCGCGTCGCGGCGGCCAGGAACAGCGCCTGCTTGCCCGGGAACAGCCGGAACAGATACGGCTGCGAGACCCCCGAGCGACGCGCGATCGTCTCCGTCGACGTGCCGCGGTAGCCGCCCCGGGCGAACTCCACCAGCGCCGCCCGTACGACGACCTCACGCCTCTCCTGCGCACTCATCCTGACCATGGCCCCAAGTTCACGCCTGCGTGACACCACGTCAAGAGGCCCTGGTAGCCAGCGGGAATCGAGACACATTCGAGGAATGCGCCAGAGCGCGGTGCGACATTCCAGGAGTCGAGAACGCCTCGCCGACGGCTCGATGACCCACCACCCACCCCCCAGTGAGGCAGGACGGGAATGAGCGACAACCTCTTCACGATGTTTCCCGGACAGGGATCACAGCGCGCCGGCATGGCCGCCCATCTGCTTCGCGACCACCCGCGCACCGCGGGCCGCGTCCTCGCCCACGCGCAGCAGGCCACCGGGCTGCCCCTGATGGAGCTGTGCTCCACCGCGGCGGCCGAGGAGCTGGAGCCGACCGAGATCGCCCAGCCCGCCATCGTCGCCACCAGCCTCGCCGTGTACCAGGTGCTCCACGAGGAGACCGGCTTTGTGCCCGGCGCCGTCGCCGGGCACAGCCTCGGGGAGTACACCGCCCTCGTCGTCGGCGGCGTACTCGCCGCCGACGACGCCCTGCGCCTGGTGCGCCGGCGCGGTGAGCTGATGGCCGGAGTCTCGCAGCGCGTCTCCGGCGCCATGGCCGCGCTCATGGGCCTCGCGCCCGAACGGATCGACGAGATCTGCGCCGAGGCGTCCGCGCTCGGCGTGGTCGAGGTCGCCAACTACAACGAGGCCGGCCAGACCGTCGTCTCCGGGCAGGACGGGGCCGTCGCCGAGGCGATGCGGCTCGCCCTGGAGGCCGGTGCCGAACGCGCCGTGCCGCTCAAGGTCTCGGCGCCCTTCCACTGCTCCCTCATGCGTGTCATCGAGGACGAGTTCGCCGCCGAGCTGGCCCGGGTCACCTTCCGCGGCCCCCGGCTCCCGGTGTACAGCTCGGTGACCGGCACCCTGGTGCGCGACGCCGCCCACGCCCGCGACCTGCTGCGCCGCCAGCTGGCCGGCCCGGTGCGCTGGGTCGACGTACTCGCCGGCGCCGCGCAGACCGTCCCGGACGGCTACCTGGAGGTCGGACCCGGCCGGGTGCTCAGCGGCTTCGCCAAGCGGACCGCGCCCGGCTCCGACGTGCGCAGCACCAACGACGCGCGCCGCATCACCACCCTCCTGCGCGACCTGAGCCAGGAGATCACCACGGCGGCCGCCGCCTAGGCACCCGCCCCGCACCCGGCGGACCGGCCCCGGCGCCGGCCCGTACGCAACAACCCACCGAAAGGCAGCCAGCGGTGTCCGAAACTTTGATCCCCACGACGACCGACTACCTCTCCGCAGTGCAGGCCGCCGTCGCCGACGCCCTCGGCATCGACGAGGACGAGGCCGTACCCGAGGCGACCCTGCTGGGCGAGCTGGGCGCGGAGTCGATCGACCTGCTCGACATCCTCTTCCGGCTGGAGCGCACCACCAAGGTGAAGATCACCGTCGCCGACATCGCGGACCTGCTCCAGGGCGGCATCCCCGACGAGGAGTTCGGCGACGAGAACGAGGTCGTCAACGACACCGGTCTGACCCACCTGGAGAAGGTGCTGCCGCAGTTCGACCGCGGCCAGCTGACCGAGCCGCTGACGGCCGAGGGCGTGCTCGGGCTGTTCACCGTCCAGAACCTCACCGACCTGCTCACCGAGCGGGCCAAGGCCGCCTGACCCGCGCCGCCGCCCTCCGCGGCCGGTGTCCGGGCCGATGGCGTCCCGGACACCGGCCGCGGGGCCAGGGCCCTTCGCAGGGCCACCCGGCCCCGCCCGCCCCGTTCCCGGCAGAGAGTGCCGCCCATCTCCCGGCAGAAACAGGAAGAGACAGATGAAGCTGAAGGACCGCACCGCGCTGGTCACCGGAGCCTCCCGCGGCATCGGCCGGGCCATCGCCCTGGGACTGGCCGAGCAGGGCGCGGCCGTCGCCGTGAACTACCGCTCCCGCCGGGAGGACGCCCTCGCGGTGGTCAAGGAGATCGAGACGGCGGGCGGCAAAGCCGTGGCGATCGGCGCCGACGTCGCCGACCCGCAGGACGCGGCCCGCCTCGTCGAGGAGGCCAACCGCCTGCTGGGCCCCCTGAACGTGCTGGTCAACAACGCCGGCGTCAGCGACGACGGGCTGATCTACGACTCCCCGGCCGACGCCTGGCTCAACGTCATGAAGACCAACTTCGGCGGCGCCTACCACTGCACCCACGCCGTCATGGAGCAGTTCATGGCGCAGGGCGAGGCCACGATCGTCAACATCTCGTCCGCGATGGGCGAGCGCGGCTGGATCGGGCAGTCCAACTACTCGGCGTCCAAGGGCGCCCTGAACTCCTTCACCCGCTGCGCCGCCGTCGAACTCGCGCGGTTCGGCGTCCGGGTCAACGCCGTCCTGGCCGGCTTCACCCCGACCGAACTGGTCGGGGAGGTCATGCAGCGGGACGGCGGCAAGAGCATCAAGCGGCAGATCCCGATGCGCCGGTTCGCCACCGTCGAGCAGGTGGCCGCGGCCGCGCTGTTCCTGGCCGGGCCCGACTCCGGCTACACGACGGGCGAACTGCTCTGTGTGGACGGCGGGTTCTCCGCCCAGCTCGGCGTCGGCCGGCCGTGACGGGCCACGGGAACCGGGAGAAGAGACGACGATGCGATTCCATCTGATCGACAGGATCGAGACGTGTGCGCCGAACGAGCGCATCACGGCCCGCAAGGTCACCTCGGTCGACGAGACGTACTGGCAGCACACCCAGGACGGGCCCGCCATGCCCTTCGGCCTGGCGCTGGAGGCCCTCTGCCAGGCCGCCACCTGGCTGATCATGATCAGCACCGACCACCGGCTGCGCGCCGCACTCCTGGCCGTCGGCGAGGCGACCTCGCTGCGCCCCGTGCAGCCCGGTGAGGTCCTGCACATGGAGGCCAGGATCGAGTCGATGAACGAGGACGCCGCCGTCCTGGACGGCACCGTCACCGTGGACGGCGAGAAGGTGCTGGAGGTCAGCGGCCTGCTGTGCGCCCTCATCGACGCCGAACGGCTCGACGACCCCGCGAACACCCGGCGCATGGCGCACCAGCTCCAGGGCGGAGGACCGGTCGGATGACACGCGTAGCCATCACCGCGGTGGGGGCCGTCACGCCCCTCGGCAACGACGCCGACACCACCTGGGAGGGCCTGGCCACCGGGCGCAGCGGCGTCGGCAGGCTGACGACGTTCGACGCCGAGGGCTTCGCCGTACGGATCGCCGCCCAGGTCAAGGACTTCGACGCGAAGGCCGCCATCCCGGCCCGCGTCGGGCGCAAGCACCTCTCGCGCGTCGGGCAGTTCGGCGTGGCGGCCGCCTGGGAGGCGGTGCGCAACGCCGGTCTCGACGAGGTGCCGCTCGACGTGTACCCGGCCGAGGAGCGCGGGGTCTCGATGGGGGCCAGCGTCGGCCGCCCCGAGCTGCGGACACTGCTGGACATCGGGCACCTGCGGGCCACCACCGGCCGCCCGGACGCCTTCATCTGCCAGCCGCCCGCCGTGACGCTGACGGACGACCAGAACGTGCCGCTGGCCGCCATGGCCCGGATGATCGGCGCCACCGGCCCGATGATGGGCATCAGCACCGCCTGCGCCGGATCCGGGCACGCCATCGGCGAGGCGTTCCGCGCCATCCAGGAGGGCGACGCCAAGGTCATGGTCGCGGGGGGCTACGACTCCCTGACGACCTGGCTCGACATCCTCGGCTTCAGCCTGCTGGGCGCGCTCACCGACCAGCACAACGACGACCCCGAGCACGCCTCGCGGCCCTTCGACGCGGACCGCTCCGGCTTCGTCGTCGGCGAGGGCGCCGTCGCCGTCGTCCTGGAGGACATGGACACGGCCCGCGCCCGGGGCGCGACGATCCTCGCCGAGGTGCTGGGATACGCCTCCACGCTCAACGCCTACCGCATCACCGACTCGCCGCCCGACGGCTCCGGCGCGATCCAGGCCATGGAGGGCGCGCTCGCGGACTCCCGCCTGAAGACCGGCGACATCGACTACGTCGTCGCACACGGCACCAGCACGCACGGCAACGACCACTCCGAGACCGTCGCCATCAAGAAGGTCTTCGGCGACGACGCCGACGGACTGGTGGTCAGCGCCCCCAAGTCGATGGCAGGCCACCTGACATCGGCCAGCCTGGGCCTGGGCGTGCTCGCCGCGATCGGCGCCATGAAGCACTCGCTGGTACCGCCCACGGTCAACCTCGACAAGAACGACCGCGGCCTCGACCTCGACTACGTGCCGCACACGGCGCGCCCGATGCCGGTGGGCGCGGCCCTGGTCAACGCGTTCGCCTTCGGCGGCAGCAACACCAGCATCGTCATCGGCGCCGCAAAGGAGGACGCATGACCGCCACGACCGGGGCCACCGACACCGCGCCCGTCTTCGACCGCATCGAGGAACTCGTACCGGGCGACCGCGCCGTGGCCGTACGCAACGTCCCCCACACCCTGACCTTCTTCGACACCCACTTCCCGCGCCACCCGATCCTGCCCGGGGTGCTGCTCCTGGAGAGCATGGCCGCCCTGGCGAAGGCGGCCGCGGGCGGCGAGCGGGCCTGGCGCCTGGAGTCCGTACGCGCGGTGCGCTTCAAGCACTTCGTGGGCCCGGGCGACCAGGTGCGCATCACCGCCGAGGTCACGAAGACCACCGAGCAGACGACCGAGGTACGGGCCACCGCCCGGGTCGGGGACCGGGTGGTCGCCACCGCCCGCACCCTGACGCTGGCGGCGGCGGACCGGGCCGGGAAGGACACAGCATGAGCGACGGCGGACGCCGTGTGGTGGTGACCGGCATCGGACTGATGACCGCCATCGGCCAGGGCGCGGCACAGACCTGGGAGAACCTGCTGGCCGGCCGCAGCGGCATCGGCCCGCTGAAGGCGTACGACCCCGCGCCGCTGCGGACCGGCATCGGCGCGGAGATCCACGACTTCGACCCCACCGAGTGGGCGAAGCGGCGCACCCTGCGCATGCTGTGCAGGGGCGACCAGCTGGCCCTGGCCGGGGCGACGCTGGCCCTGCGCGACGCGGGCCTCGACGACGTCGGCGACCTCGGCCACCGCAGCGGGCTCTTCCTCGGCAGCAACAAGGAAATGCCCCGCATGGACGAGCTGATCGCCCAGCTCCAGGCGGTCCGGGCCCCGGACGGCACCCCCGACCTGCACAAGCTGGGGCAGTCGGCCTCCTCGGTGGTCGCGCCGCTGTTCTTCGTGGAGGGGCTGCAGCCCGCGGCCGGCTTCCACATCTCGGAGAAGTACGGCATCCGGGGCGCCAACTCCTACTTCGCCGGGACCGCCGACTCCGGCGCGATGGCGATCGGCCGGGCCATGCGGACCATCCGACGCGGCGAGGCCGATGTGATCGTGGCCGGCGGCTACGACGACGCCACCGGCTGGTGGGCCATGTCCAAGATGGACGGCCTCGGCGTGCTGTCGACGCGTACGGAGCTGGGCGCCGAGGCGTTCCGCCCGTTCGACCGGGACCGCAGCGGTTCGGTGTTCGGGGAGGGCGCGGCCCTGCTCGTCCTGGAGGACCGGGAACACGCCCTGGCACGCGGCGCGCACGTCTACGCGGAGGTCACCGGCTTCGGCTCGGGCAACGACTGCGTACGCCCGCCGAGCCCGCAGGCCCGCGCCCGCGGCCTGGCCCGGGCGATCGGGCGGGCGCTCACCGACTCCGGCAACGGCTTCGCGGACGGCGGCTACATCGCCGCCCACGGCTGCGCCACCCGGCAGGGCGACGCGAGCGAGACCCTGGCCCTGCACGACGCGCTCGGCACCAGCGCGAAGGCGGCGCTCATCAGCAGCGTCAAACCGCAGACCGGCCACCTGGTCGGCGGCGCCGGGGCGCTGAACGCGGCGGTCGCCGCGCTCGCCCTGGACTCCGGGGTCGTGCCGGCCACGCAGAACCTCCACAACCCCGCGGACGACTGCGATCTGGACTACGTACCCCTGACACCACGCGAGACCCGCCCCGGCAACGCCCTGGCACTCGCCCGCGGCCTGGAGGGCCAGGCGGTGGCCATAGCGATGGAGCGGTCCTGATGGACGCAACGCACAACCCGAAAGGAGTCGCGACATGAGCAACGGCGAGCACGGCACCGGCACTTCGCCGGACAGCGGGGCTCGGTCCCGGCGGACCGTCGTGGTCTGCGGTGTGGGCGCGGTGACGGCCCACGGCGACGACGTCACCGCCCTGTGGGAGGGCGTCAAGGCCGGCCGGTCCGCCATCGGACCCGTACGCGGCATGCCGATGGAGGGCTACGGCACCGAGATCGGCGGCGAGGTCAGCGACCCGCGCACCCCCGCCTACGACTACCTCGCCTCCTTCGGTGGAAACGAGCCGGAACCGGCCGTGGACTTCGCCCTGGTGGCCGCACAGGAAGCGATGCGGCAGGCCGGCCTCGGCGACGTGCCCGGCGCCCGCTGGGGCGTGGCCTTCGGGTCGTGCAACGGCGGGCTGCGCAGCGCCGAGAAGCTGGCGCGCCGCGCGGAGACCGAGACGTCGGGCCCGGACGACGGGCGGCACTACCTGCTGGTTTCCCCGCAGGCGATAGCGGAGGCGCTGAGCAGCGCCTTCGGGCTCCTGGGCCCCTCGGTCTCGGTCAACACCGCCTGCGCCTCCGGTGCGCACGCCATCGCGCACGCCACCGAGGCGATCGGCGCGGGCCGGGTCGACGCGATGCTGGTGGGCGGCAGCGACGCCTTCACGGAGACGGCGTTCGCCGGGTTCACCAGCCTCCAGTCGCTGTCGACGAAGCCCGCCGCCCCGTACTCCAAGGACCGCGACGGCCTCTCGCTCGGCGAGGGCGCCGGAATGCTGGTGCTGGCCGAGGAGTCGGTGGCGCGGGCCGCCGGCGCCCCCATCCTGGCCGAGGTGCTGGGCTACGGCCTGTCCGCCGACGGCTACCACGCCACCGCCCCGCACCCCAAGGGCGAGGGCGCGGCGCGCGCGATCCGCTCCGCGCTGGAGGCCGCCGGGATCACCCCCGAGGACGTCGGCTACATCAACGGCCACGGCACGGGCACCCCGAAGAACGACACGGCCGAGAGCAACGCCGTACGGGCCGCGCTCGGCGAGGCCGCCGAGTCCACCGCGCTCAGCAGCTCCAAGTCGATGGTCGGGCACCTGCTCGGCGCGGCCGGCGCGGTCGAGGCGATCGTCACCGTGCAGGCGCTGGTCGACCAGGTCGCCCCGCCGACCGCCAACTTCACGGAGCTCGACCCGAAGTGCGGCCTGGACGCGGTGCCGGACCCGGGCCGTGCGCACACCATGGACGTGGCGCTGTCCAACAACTTCGCGTTCGCCGGGGCCAACGCCTGCGTCGCCTTCGCGCGGCCGGGCAGCTCCTTCACCCCTGCCGACGCCCCGCCCCCGGAGAAGGTGGTGGTCACCGGCTTCGCCGCGATCACCTCGGCCGGGGACGGCGCGGACGCGGTGTGGGAGGCGTGGCGCGAGGGCCGGGTCCTGGGCACCGACGAGGACGGGCTGCGCGTCGCCCGCGCCGACTACGACCCGCAGAAGTACATCAGCGCCCGGGACCGGCGCCGGATGGACCCGCTCGGCCAGCTCGCCGTCGCCTCGTGCCGGGGCGCCCTGGAGCACGCCGGGCTCACCGCGGACGACCGGGTCGGCGTGGTGCTGGGCACGGGCCTCGGCCCGATGCGCTCCATCGAGGAGTTCCTGCTCCCGGTGCTGGCGGGCTGCCCCGCGCACGGCAGCCCCGCGGTCTTCCCGAACACCGTCTTCAACGCGGCGGCCGGCCAGGTCGCGATGAACGTCGGGGCGAAGGGCCCCACGTCCACCGTGACGACCGGTCACGCGGCCGGGGCGTCCGCCCTGACCGTCGCCCACGACCTGCTCCTCCAGCACCGGGCGGACGCGGTGCTGTGCCCCGCGGTGGAGGACCTGTCGCCGGGCGTCCTGGAGGCGTACCGGCAGCTGCCGCTCTTCGACTCCCCGGACTACACGCTGGCCGAGGCGGGCATCGCCCTGGTCCTGGAGCGGGAGTCCACCGCGAAGGCCCGGGGCGCCCGCATCCTGGCGGAGTTCGCCGGCCACGGCACCGCGTCCGACGCGCGGGGCATCGGCCGCTGGGACCCGCAGGGCGGCGGCGTGGAGCGGGCGATGCGCCAGGCGCTGGACCAGGCCGGTGTCGAGCCCGCCGAGCTGACCGGCATCTGGGCCAACGCGGCGGGCCTCAAGCGGGCCGACGCGCCGGAGGCCCTGGCCACCGACCGGCTGGCCGCGCCCGGCGATACCCCGGTCCACACCCCGAAGCAGGTCCTCGGCGAGCCGGCGGGCGCCGGGGCACAGCTGTCCGCGCTGCTCGCGGTGACCGGCTGGGAGCGGGGCATGGCGAGCGGGCCCGTCCTCATCAACAGCTCCTCGCTCGGCGGCACCCACATCAGCCTCGTCCTGCGTCCCGCTACGGAGAAGTGACCATGTCATCGAGTTCCGACCGCCATGTGTCCGTCCTCGCCACCGGCGCCCATCTGCCGGGCGAGCCGCTGGACAACGATGCCCTGGCCCGGATCTGCGGGCCGCTGCCCGACGACGTCCTCGAGGGCATCCAGGTGCAGCGCCGCCACTGGATGATCGACCCGGCCACCGGCAAGCACCTCACCAGCACCTCGGCGATGGCCACGGCCGCCGCCCGGCAGGCGCTGGAGCGGGCCGGTGTGGAGCCGGAGGAGGTCGACCTGATCGTCGTCTCCACGGCGAGCCCCGACTATCTGCTCCCGGTCGCCGCCACCTATGTACAGGAGCAGCTGGGCCTGGAGAGCTGCGCGGTCATCGAGGTGCGGGCCGGGTGTGTGGGCGCCGTGCAGGGCCTGGACATCGCCCGCCGCAATCTGGCCGACGGCACCTACCGCACCGCCCTCGTCATCGGCACCGAGTCCGTCTCACCGCTGCTGGCCCCGGTCTTCCTCGGCCAGGACCCGGAGCGGGTGCGGATGCGCGACCGGCTCACCGTCTACACCTTCGGCGACGGGGCGGGCGCGGTCGTGCTGCGGGCCGGCGAGGAGGGCTCCGCGCACGAGGGCAGCCGCCAGGTCTTCGCCACCCAGTCCATGGGCGGGGCGCGCAAGCCCGGCATGCTCATCGTCGGCGGCGGCACCGACGTACCGCTGGCCGAACAGCAGGGCCGCAAGCGGCTGATGGACATCAAGCTGGACATCCCCGGCACCGCCCAGTTCGGGCCGCGGGTCTTCGTACGGGGCATCCACGACATGCTGGAGCGCTCCGGGCTCGCCCTGTCGGACCTCGACGCGTGCGTGCTGCCCGAGGGCAACGCGGAGTACTTCGCGAGCGAGTACGGCACCGCCGGGCTGTCCGACGAGGACCAGGCCGTGCTGAGCAAGACCATCGTGGAGAACCTGACGGACGTCGGAGCCACCGGCTCCGCCGCCGTACCGCTCGCCCTTGACGCCGGCTGGGCCGAGGGCCGCATCCGGCCGGGCCACAAGGTGCTGCTCCTGGCGATCGAGGCCAGCCGTTACGTGTACGCGGGTCTCACCCTCACCTGGGAGGCGCCCTTCCCGGGGAAGTGATCTCCGCTTCCCCCCGGCGGCTGCCGCCCACCACCGCGCCTCGCGGGCGCCCCTACCGAGAAGGACGAAAACGTGTCGACACAGCAGATGGTGCACACCGGCCGGAGCGTGGAGGAGCGGAACAAGGAGACCATCCGCGCGGTCTTCCACACCTTCGTCAACAAGGGCGACTTCTCCCTCGTCGACAGGATCTACAGCCCGGACATGGTCGACCACCAGCCGCTGCCGGGCGCCCCCGAGGGCCTGGAGGGCGTGCGCTACACGATCGCCGGGCTGCGTGAGGGCTTCCCCGACCTGCACGTGACGATCGAGGACATCAGCGCGCACGCCGACCACGTCGTCGTCCACAACACCTGGCGCGGCACCCACCTCGGCGAGTTCCTGGGCATGGAGCCCACCGGCCGGGTCATCGAGTTCAAGGGCGTCGTCGTGTGGCGGCTGCTGGAGAACGGCCTGATCGCGGAGCGCTGGGGTGTCGGCGTCGACTCCAACATGCTCTCCGAGCTGGGCATGCGCCGGCTGGCCCCGTCCTCGCGCGGCGCGGCCCGTGCCACGGCCCGCCGCGAGGTGCGCCCCGCATCGGTCCTGGTGCCCGCCACCGAGGGTGCCGCCGCCCGCTGGAAGGCGGTCGAGGCCGAGCTGACCGGGCCGCGGCTGCGCGCGTACGAGGCGTCCCGGCGCCGGGCGGGCGTCGTCCACGAGTCCCTGACCGTGCAGGAGTTCGACGGGCGCGAGGTCGTCGTGCTGCGGGTGGAGGCCCGCGACCCGGCCCTGGCCGCGCGCCGGCTGGGCGAGTCCTCGGACGAGTTCGACTCCTGGCTGCGGACGGCGGCGCTCGACGCGTTCGGCGCCGACCCGTGGGCCGAGCTGGCCGCGCGCAAGGCCGCGGAGCCGGGTCACGTGTGGTCCTCGGTCAACAGCGAGCTCGTCCGCGACTGAAGCCGCGTCACCCCCCTTCGTACGGGACACCGTCGCTCACTGGTTCCCTGAAACTGTCAGTGCTAGAATTTTTATCGACGATAAATCCGGAAGGAACCGATGATGCGGCAACGAAAGCTCGGCAGCCAGGGGCTCGTCGTCTCCGAGCAGGGGCTCGGATGCATGGGCATGACGTTCGCCTACGGTCCGGTCGACGGCAAGGAGGCCCTGCGCACCGCCGACCGGGCTCTCGAACTCGGCGTCACCCTGCTGGACACCGCGGACTTCTACGGCCCGCACACCAACGAGGAGTTCGTCGGCAAGGTCATCGCCGGCCGCCGCGACGACATCGTCGTCTCCTCCAAGGTCGGCAACGAGGTCGCCCCCGACGGCAGCATCACGGGCCGGCTCAACGGCCGCCCCGAGTACATCCGGGGCTGCGTCGAGGGCACCCTGAGGCGGCTCGGCACCGACCGGCTCGACCTGTACTACCTGCACCGCGTCGACCCGGACGTGCCCGTCGAGGAGAGCTTCGGCGCCCTCGCCGAGCTGGTCGCCGAGGGCAAGGTGCGCCACCTCGGCATCTCGGAGGCGTCCGCCGCCACCATCCGCCGCGCCCACGCGGTGCACCCGCTCAGCGCCGTACAGACCGAGTACTCGCTGTCCACACGGGACGTCGAGCACAACGGCGTCCTCGCGACCGTCCGCGAGCTCGGCATCGGCTTCGTCGGCTACAGCCCGCTGGGCCGCGGCCTGCTGACCGGAGCCATCCGCAGCGTCGACAACCTCGCCGAACAGGACTTCCGCCGCGTCGTCCCGCGCTTCCAGGCGGAGAACCTCGCCGCCAACCTGAGCATCGTCGAACGCCTGGAGGCGCTCGCCGAGGCCAAGGGCATCACCCCCGGACAGCTCGCCCTGGCCTGGGTCCTCTCCCAGGACGTCGTCGCCATCCCCGGCACCAAGCGCGTCGGCTACCTCGAACAGAACGTCGCCGCATCCGACGTACGGCTGAGCGCCGACGACCTCGCGGCGCTGGACGCGATCGCCCCGCACGGATCGACCGTGGGGGACCGTTACCCCGCCGGCGCCATGGCCACGCTCGACGGCTGACACGCCCGCGAAACCCGAAGGTGAGTGAGTACCGACCATGGCCAACATCACGATCATCGGCGGCGGGCTGGCCGGCCTGACCGCGGCGATCGCCGCCGCCGAGCAAGGCGCCCGCGTCACTCTCCACGAGGCGCACTCCCACCTGGGCGGCCGCGCCCGCTCGGCGGACGGGCCCTACGTCACCAACGACGGCCCGCACACCATCATGAACAACGGGCCCGCCTGGCAGTGGCTCATCCAGCGCGGGGTGGCCGGCCGCTATGTGCGCCTGTCCTTCCACGAGTGGACGCGCATGCGCTTCCGCCACCAGGGCAAGCTGCGCATGACCCTGCCGCCCGGCTACATGAAGATGACGCTGCTCAAGCGGGACCGGCCCGTCCCCGTCGACCGCTCCTTCCAGGACTGGGCGAGCGAGAACTTCCCCCAGCAGACCGTCGACGAGGCCCTCGGCTTCCTCGGCCCGATCCTCTTCGACGGCGACCCGGGCCGGCTGTCCGCCGCCTTCGTCTGGGAGCGGCTGCTGCGGGTCGGCACCCCGAAGTTCCCGCTGCCCAGCCGCTACTTCATCGGCGGCTGGGGGACGCTCGTCGAGCGCATGGCCCGCGTCGCCCGCAGCAACGGGGTGGTCATCGAGACCAACTCCCGCCTGACCGAACTGCCCACGGACGGCCCGGTCATCGTCGCCACCTCGCTCGCCGCCGCCCGCGGCCTGCTGAAGGACACCACGCTGGAGTGGCCGAGCGGCACCTCCGCCCTGGTCGACCTCGCGGTCACCCGCTCCAAGAAGGACGGCAACGTCTCCTTCGACATGGACGAGGGCGGCTTCACCTCCCAGTACTCCGACCACGACCCCTCCCTCGCGCCCGAGGGCCACGCCCTCTTCCAGGGCGCGATGCCGATCCGCCCCGGCGAGAACAAGGCCCAGGCCATCGCCCGCCTGGAGAAGCTGTTCGACCTGACGACCCCGGGCTGGCAGGACCGCACCCTGTGGCGCCGCGAGGGCGTCTCGCGCGGCCGCACCGGCGCCCTGGACCTGCCGGGACTCAGCTGGCGCGACCGGCCCGCGATCGACCGCGGCGAGGGCGTCTACCTCATCGGCGACAGCGTCGCCGCCCCCGGCATCCTCGCCGAGACCTCCATCAACAGCGGACTGCGCGCCGCCGAACTCGCCCTGCGCGCCCGGCCGTCGGCCGCCCCCGCGCCCCGCGGGAAGACCGCGCCCGAGCCGTCCGCCTCCATCCTGTAACCCGACCCAGCAAGGGGGGTGCACGCATGAGAATCACACTGTCCCAGCGCGGTGAACCGGACTGGCAGATCGCCTCCGAGCTCGCCCACCAGGTCTTCGCCAAGCAGTACCGGGCCAGCGTCCGGCCCGACCCCGACGGGTTCCTGGCGTTCTTCGACGAGGCGGAGGACGGCACCGAACAGGCCCTGGCCTGCGCCGGACTTTCCTTCCCCGAGGGGGACACCCCCCTCCTGCTCGAACGCTATCTCGACCGGTCCGTCGAAGACGTCCTCAGCGCCGAGGCCGGCGTCCCCGTCAAGCGCTCGCAGGTCATGCAGATCGGCAACGTCGCCTCCGTACGGGCGAGCGCCGGCGGCGAGATCATCAGGGCCATCCCCCTGATCATGGCCTGCCTCGGCCGCCCGTACGCGGTGATGACGATGACCGGCCGGCTCGCCCAGCTGATGGAACGCCTCGGCTGCGTCTTCCACCCGCTCGTCGACGCCTCCCGCGACCGCCTCACCGCCGAGGAGGCCGACCAGTGGGGCTCGTACTACGACACCCGGCCGGTCGTCGGCTGGGCCGAGGCCGCCGAGCAGAGCACCCTGCTGCTCGCCGCGATCGGCCGCTACTGCTTCGAATCGGTCGACATGCGGTTCGTCGCGAACCGCCCCGAGCAGAAGGTGCTGACCCGTGCTGCCTGACACCGAGCGCACCAGCCTGACCGCCGGACTCCTGCGGCAGGCCGACAGCGACGCCGTGATGCTGCGGGTCCTGCTCCCCGACGACGCCCCCGCCGGCAGCGCCCCCGCCGAATGGACCTACCGCCAGATCATCGGCGCCTCCCTGCGCCTCGCCGGCCGCCTGGGGCAGTGGGCCGCCGAGCACGGCCGGCCCGCCCGGGTCGGGCTCCTCGCGGAGAACTCGCCCGAGTGGGTCGTCGCCGACCTCGCCGCCCTGTTCGCCGGGGCCGTCGAGATCCCCGTCCCCACCGCCTTCGCCGCAGAGCAGGCCGCCTCGCTCCTGGAGTCCGCCGACCTCTGCCTCGTCGACGACGCCGGCACCCGCGCCCTCGCCCGGTGGGCCGGCACATCCGCCGTGAAGGTGCTGCCCGGCGGCTGTGAGGTGCGCCCCGTCGACCTGCCCGCCCTGCTCGCCGAGGCGTTCCGGCCCGCCGACCTGCGCAACCCCTCCGGCGATGAGGGGGTCATCAAGGTCATCCACACCTCCGGCACCACCTCCGCGCCCAAGGGCGTGCAGATCCGCCGGCACGGCCTGGACGCCCTGCTCACCTCGCTGCGCGCCCGCACCGGCACCGCGCTGTTCGAGCGGTACCTCTCCATCGTCCCGCTCAGCCTCCTCATCGAGCAGGTCGCCGGCCTCTACATGCCGTTCCTCGCGGGCGGCTCGGTCTCCTTCCTGCCGCCCGGCACCGCCCTGGTGGGCACCGCCGCCGACGCCGGACCCCGGATGCTCGCGCTGCTGCGCCAGGCCCGGCCCACCGCGCTCGTCGTTCCGCCCACCGTCGCCGGGCTGTTCCTCGCGCTGTGCGAGGAGGCGCCCGGGGAGAGCGTCACCGAGCGGCACCTGCGGATCTTCGGCCACGAGGGCCCGGTGTTCATCGCCTGCGGCGGTGCGCCCGTGCCCGCCGAGATCCTCCAGCGCCTCGACGCCTTCGGACTCACCGTCCACGAGGGCTACGGGCTGAGCGAGAACTCCTCCGTCGTCTCCTGGAACTTCCCCGGCGAGGTCAGGTTCGGCACCGTCGGCCGCCCGCTGGACCACGTCCAGGTCGAGCTGGCCGAGGACGGCGAACTGCTCATCCGCAGCACCTCGCTGTTCGCCGGCTACACCCGCGAGGACCCCTCCAGCGTCGTCGTGGACGAACAGGGCAGGCTGCACACCGGCGACCTCGCCGAGATCGACGAGGACGGCTACCTCCGGATCACCGGCCGCAAGAAGAGCCTCATCATCACCGCCGGCGGACGCAACGTGTCCCCGGAATGGGTCGAGGCCCGCTACCGCGAACTCGGCTTCGTCCGTGAGTCCGCGATCGTCGCCGACGCCCTGGAGGAGGTCCACGGCCTGTTCGTCGTCGAGGCCGGCCTCGACCCGGACACCGCCCGCGAACGCATCGACGCCTTCGGCCGGGAACGGCTCTCCGCCATCGAACGCGCCGCCGTCGTCCACCTCATGACCGAGGACGACCCCGACTACGCACACTGCTTCACCGTCACCGGCCGCCCGCGCCGCGACGTCATCCGCGACCACGTACTGACCGGCCGCACGCCGGCCGTACCGACGCCCCACGAGGAGAAGGTATGAGCACCACCGTGAAGACCACCCCCTACGGCACCGGCAGCGGCCTGCTGGTCGAACCCGTCGCCGGCGGCTCGCTGGCCGACGTCGACCGCAAGGAGCTCCTCGACCTGCTGGCCGAGGCGGGCTTCCTGCTGCTGCGCGGCTTCGACTCGGACATGGCGTCGTTCACCGCGCTCGTCCAGAACACCTCCGTCTCCACCACCCTCGACCCGGCCCGCGACTTCTACTCCGAGGTCGCCCAGAAGGTCGACGCCGGCTTCGACGAGGTCGGACTGCACACCGAGAACGGCAACAGCCCCTTCCGCTCCCACCTCGCCTGGTTCTTCTGCGAGAAGGCCGCCTCCTCCGGCTCCCAGACCACCGTCTGCGACGGCTACCGCGTCTGGGACGCCCTGTCCCCGGCCGCCCGCGAGGCGTTCGCCGCGCAGGACATCGTCTACAGCCGCTACGTCGCCGAGCCGCAGTGGCGCGCGATGGCCCACCACCTGCTCGGCGGCACCAAGCCCGCCGAGGAGATCGAGGTCTCCGAGCTGCTCGCCCTCACCGAGCAGCTCGCCGGCACCACGATCACCCCGGAGGCGGACGGCGGCATCCGCTACGCCTTCCGTACCCCGGCGGCAGACTCCACCGTGTTCGGCTCGCGCCCGTCCTTCGCGAACAGCATCCTGGGCCCGTCCTTCAACTACGAGAAGCCGCGGATCACCTTCGCCGACGGCACCGAGTTCTCCTCCGGACTCCTCGCCGAGATCGAGACGGTGACCGCCCTGGTCACCGAGAACCTCGACTGGCAGCACGGCGACGCGGCCGTCATCGACAACACCCGCGTCATGCACGGCCGCCGGGCCATCACCGATCCGGACCGCACCATCTACAACGCCCTGAGCTACATCGAGGCACAGGCCGCCTGACGGGACCGCCCGAGAGGACGCCATGAACACCGACCACACCGCACCCGGCACCAGCCTGTCGAAGGACACCTCCGACAGCGCGCCGCCGGACCCCCGGCGCTGGCGCCTGCTCGCCTTCGTCGGACTCGCACAGTTCATGGTCCTCCTGGACACGACGGTGGTGAACCTCGCCCTGCCCGCCATCCAGGCGGACCTCGGGGCGAGCGCCACCGGCGTGGAGTGGATCCTCACCGGATACATCCTCTGCTTCGGCGGACTGATGCTCCTCGGCGGCCGCACCGCCGACCGCTGGGGCCGCCGGCGTACGTTCCTGCTGGGCGCCGCCCTGTTCACGGGCGCCTCCCTGTGGTGCGGCGTCGCCGGCGGTACGGGTGTGCTCATCGCCGCCCGCGCCGTCCAGGGCTGCGGCGCGGCCTTCCTCTCGCCCGCCGCGATGTCCCTGGTCACCACCAGCTTCCCGAAGGGCAAGGAGCGCACCACCGCCCTCGCGGTGTGGGCGGCCCTCGCCGGCCTCGGCGGCACGCTCGGCGTCGTCGCCGGCGGCCTGATCACCGACAGCCTCAGCTGGCGCTGGATCTTCTACATCAACATCCCGTTCGGCGTGGTCGCCGTCGCCGGTGTCGTCCTGCTCTCCCGGGGCCGCGCCGAGAGCCGTTCTGCCACCGCATCCCGCCCCGACGTGCTCGGCGCCGTCACCGTCACCGGGGGCCTGGCCGCCCTCGTGTACGCCATCGTCAACATCCAGGAGCACGGCTGGGACTCGGCGGCGTACGTCGTGGTGCCCGCGGTGGCCTCCGTCGCGCTGCTCGCCGGATTCGTCCTGGTCGAACTGCGCGCCTCCGACCCGCTGATGCCGATGCGGCTGTTCACCACCCGATCCCTGGTCACCGCGTCCGTCGGCCGCGTCCTGACCAGCGCCGTGCAGGCCGCCGTGCTCTTCCTGGCCAGCTACTACCTCCAGCGCACCCTCGGCTACTCCACCCTGAAGGCCGGGTTCGCCTTCCTGCCGCTCGGGGTCATCGCCATCGCGATCACCGCACCGGCCACCCGCGTCATGCACCGCTCCGGACCGCGCCCCGTCTACCTGGCCGGCGGCGTCGGCTCCGTCCTCGGCCTGATCCTGCTCACCCGGGCCCCCGAGCACGGCAGCTACCTGCTCGACCTGCTGCCGGCGCTGCTCCTGCTGGGCGCGGCCATGCAGTGCTGCACCATCCCCGTCAACGTCCACGGCGTGTCCGACGTCCCGCAGGAGCAGCAGGGCATCGCGTCCGGCGTGCTCACCGCCGCCTTCCAGGTCGGCGCGTCGCTCGGCGTCGCCACCATCGCCACCAGCGCCATGACCCGTACCACCGGCGAACTCGCCCACGGCACCGCCCCGGCCGCCGCCTGGCTCGACGGACTCCACCTGGGCTTCTGGATCGCGGCCGGCATCGCCGTACTGAACCTCCTCAACGCCCTCGTCGGCCTGCCCGGCCGACGGCGCGCGCCCGCGGGGGCGCGGACAGCCTGAACCCCGTACGAGCAGACCGCCCGACCCCACAACGACAGGAGATCTCCATGGCCAGCCCGGGAGACGTACTGCGCCTCGGCGACGACCGGCTCACCTTCCTGACCACCGCGGCCCAGTCGGGCGGCGCCTACGTCGAGGTGGCGGTGGACTACGCACCGGCCGTCATCAAGCCGCCCGCCCACTACCACCCCAAGCAGACCGAACGGATGCAGGTGCGGAGCGGCCGGCTGAACCTGCTGCTCGACGGCGAGCTCCACGAGTACGAGGCGGGCGACGAGTTCCACATTCCGCCGGGGGCCGTCCACTCGCTGTGGAACCCGGGCCCCGAGCACACCCGGATCGTCTGGCGCACCACCCCCGCCTACCGCACCGAGACCGTCTTCGAGACCCTGTGGGGCCTGACCAACGAGGGCCGGCTGCGTCCCGACGGCAGCCCCCGTCTCCAGATGCCGCTGCTGGCGCTGGGCTTCCGCGACGAGTACCGGGTGGTGACCGGGCGTCCGTTCCTGGTCGACATGGCACTGTGCGCGGCGCTCGCCCCCGTATCGCTGGCCTGCGGTTACCGCTCCTCGTACCGTCCGGAGCAGCACCCGGAGGACCACCTGGCCGGCCGTCGGGGGGCACACCAGTCCGTCTGATTCCGGCCGGTGGCCGATTTCTCCAGTCGCGCGCGAGGGGGAAGCGAGGCGTGCTCCCTAGCGTCTGCGGCAACGGACACGGCTACGCGTGGAGGAATCGGACATGGCCAGCGAAGAGCACGGATTCACTCTCCCCGGCGCGGATCTCCCGGCGCCCGACGCCGACCTGCGTGCCCGGCGTGAGGCGGTCGTCGCCGCACACACCATCGCGGAGACGGTCTGGGACATCCCGGGTGTGATGGCCACCTTCCCGCGCGGCGCGGTCTACCGCGTCCAGGCGTTCGAGGAGAGCCCGTTCGTCGGGGAGGAAGCCATCCGCAAGGGCTACTTCAACGACATGCAGGCGGCGTTCCCGAACCTGGAGCACGAGCTGCACCACGTGCACCACACGCCGACCGCGGTGATCCTGGAGGCGCAGGCGCGCGGCAAGCAGGAGGCCGACTGGCGCGACATACCCAACAAGGGCAAGTCGATCGACGCGCCCGTGGCGGTCTTCTTCCACTTCGACGGCGACGTGCTGATCGACGAGACGCTCTACTTCGACGTCGACACCTTCAAGCGCCAGCTCGGCTGACGGCTGCGCACGCCCGGTGACCGCGGGGCCCGGCAAGGACGCCGGGCCCCGCGGTGCTGTGTGCGGCGCGGCGGCTCCACCGGGGGTCAGGCGGGATTCGAGCGCGCGTCGAGCGGCCGTCCATAGCCTCGGCCGAGTCGGCCCGTGACCGCACTCAGAAAGGATGCTCGGATGAGCACCGCTAACCCCCCAACTCCGGCCACAGGGAAGCAGGGGGTGGTCTTCTGGGCCATCCTCACGACCAGTGTCGCTTCCTTCATGGCGGGCCTGGACAACCTGGTCATCATCACCGCGCTGCCCACCATCAGCGAGAAGCTGGGCGGCAGCCTCACTGACCTCGAGTGGACGGTCAACGCGTACACGCTGTCCTTCGCCGTCCTCATGATGTTCGGCGCCGCGCTCGGCGACCGCTTCGGCCGGCGCAAGGTCTTCTCCCTCGGCCTGCTGCTCTTCACAGCCGCCTCCGCGGCCGCCGCGCTCGCCCCGGGAGTCAACGAGCTGATCGCCGCCCGCGCCGTCCAGGGTGCCGGTGCGGCCATCATCATGCCGCTGTCCGTGACGCTGCTGACGGCCGCCGTCCCCGCCGAGAAGCGCGGTGCCGCGCTCGGCATCTGGGGCGCGGTCAACGGCCTGTCGATCGCCGCGGGCCCGCTCGTCGGCGGTGCCATCGTCGAGCACATCTCCTGGCAGTGGATCTTCTGGCTCAACGTGCCCATCGGCCTGGCCCTGGCCCCGCTGTCCTGGGCCAAGCTCAAGGAGAGCCGGATCGCGAACTCCCGGCTCGACGCGATCGGCACGATCCTGGCGAGCGCCGGCCTGTTCGGCATCGTCCTCGGCCTGATCAAGGGCCACGAGAAGGGCTGGACCTCCGCGTTCACCCTGTCCGCGCTGATCGGCGGCGCGGTCGTCATGGCCGCGTTCGTGGTGTGGGAGAACCACACCGAGCACCCCATGGTCCCGATGCGCCTGTTCCGCATCCGGGCGTTCACCGCGATCAACCTGGCCGGCACGCTGATGTCGGTCGGCATGTTCGGCGCGATCTTCCTGATGACCCAGTTCCTGCAGAACATCCAGGGCTACACGGCGATGGAGGCCGGCGTACGGCTGCTCGCCTGGACGGCGATGCCGATGGTCGTGGCGCCCATCGCGGGCATGGTCTCCGACCGTATCGGCGGCAAGCCGGTGGTCACCCTCGGCCTCGCCCTGATGACGGCGGGCATGGTCTGGTGGGCGTTCGTCCTCGACCCCGGCGTCAGCTACGTCGCCCAGCTGCCGTCCCTGATGATCTGCGGCGCGGGCATGGCCATGTTCTACGCCCCGCTGATGAACCTGACCATGGGTTCGGTGGCGGAGCACGAGCAGGGCATCGCCTCCGGTGTCACCGCGGCCACCCGTGAGGTCGGCGCCGCGCTCGGTGTCGCCCTGCTGGCGTCCATCTTCAGCGCCAACGGCGGTTACGCCTCCCCGCAGAACTTCGTCGACGGCCTGGTGCCGGCGATGTGGGTCGGCGCGGTCGCCGTCGCCCTGGCCACGTTCTCGATGCTCATCGCCCCCGGCCGCCGTGCGGCGGAGACCGCGGTGGCGGCGAAGGCGGCGCCCGTGGCCGCCACCCCGGAGCCGGCCCCGGCCCCGGAACCGGAACCGGCGACGCAGTCCCGCTGACCGAAGCGGCCGACCCCCTGCCCCCTCCCGAGAGGTACCGAGGAAGCAAGCATGGCTATCGAGGAGATGAAGGTCCGCGACGCCTTCCGCATCACGCCGTCGCAGCTGTCGGACAACCGTGGCCTCTTCTTCGAGGCGTGGCGGCTCAGCGAGCTGACCGACGCCACGGGCCAGACGTTCTCGGTGGGGCAGGTCAACTACTCGGTCTCCAAGCGGAACACACTGCGCGGCATCCACGGCACGACCCTGCCCCCGGGGCAGGCGAAGCTCGTGACGTGCGTGCGCGGCGCGGCGCTGGACGTCGTGGTCGACCTGCGGGTCGGCTCGCCGACGTTCGGCATGTTCGACACGACGCTCCAGGAGGCGGGCTCGGGCATCGGCGTCTACCTCGCCGACGGCCTGGGCCACGCCTTCCTGGCGCTCACCGACGACACGTGCATGAACTACCTGTGCACCGAGGAGTACGTGCCCGGCACGATGGTCGACATCCAGGCGCTCGACCCCGCGCTGGGCATCCCGTGGAACACCACGGAGCCCCTCATCAGATCCGAGAAGGACGCGGCGGCCCCCACCCTCTCGGAGGCCGTCGCCCAGGGCCTGCTGCCCACCTACGAGCAGGCCCGCGCCTCGTACGTCCCGGCAGGGAAGGCCCGCGCATGAGCACGGTCGCCGTCCTCGGCACCGGCATCGTCGGCATCACCCTCGCCACCGGTTTCGCCCGCGCCGGCCACACCGTGCTGGCCGGCTCGGGCCACCCGGACCGCCCGCAGGAGGCTCTGACCGGCACCGGCGTCCGCGTGGTCGCCCACGCGGACGCCGCCGGGGCGGCGGACGTCGTCTTCAACGCGACCCCGGGCGAGGTGGCCGCGCAGTTCCTGGGCGGCCTCGCCGCCGCCCTGCGCGGCCGGGTTCTGGCGGACGTCTCCAACGCGGCGGTACGCGGTCCGGACGGCTTCCCGACGGGCCCCCTGGACCCGGACACCAGCGTGGCCGAGGAGATCCAGCGCGCCCTTCCCGGCACCCGCGTGGTCAAGACCCTCAACACGATGGACCAGCGCGTCATGACGGACCCGTCCGTCCTCCCGACCCCGCCCACCGCCTTCCTGGCCGGCGACGACCCGGCCGCCAAGGCCGCCGTCACCGCCCTCCTGCACGACGTGGGCTGGCACGACGACTGGCTCCTGGACCTGGGCCCCCTGACGGCGGCCCGCGCCCTGGAATCCAGTTACGTGATGCTGGGCCCGATCATCAGACGCCACGGCATGGCCCCGTTCAGCCTGGCGATCGCCCACTGAGGCGCCGACGGGCCGGGGCGGGCCGGTTCGGCCTCGCGCGCGCGTCCTGTGGTTGCTGTTACTGCCGCAGGTGGGTTCCTGGCCACGACGGCGACCGGCTTCTTGTCTCAAGGGGCAACGATCAACGGAAGGCCCCCAGGGCCTGGAGTGGTGCGCGAAGCGCAGATCGTTGACCTGGGGATGGTCCAGCGCATCCAAGGCGCTGGCGCGGGGTGGCCGGGGGCGGCGTTAGCCTCGCGCTTTCATGAAGCGGGGTGTCCGGCAGGCGGGCAGGAAAGCAGAAAGTGCCTCTGACCAGCAAGAATGAGGATTGTCGAGGTCCTTGTTCCTGCCACCGCCGGAGGCACTTCCCAGGTGAAGCACTCTATCGGGTCCTATCCCCGTGTCCGCGTCCAGGACGGCGGTCGCCAGGTCGTCTCCCAGGCCGGGTCGGTCCTGCTCGTGGAAACGGTCCGCAAGACCGGTCTTGACCAGGCCATATCGGCAGCTCTGGCGCCGTGGCGCAAGCCGCGGGCCGTCCACGATCCCGGCAAGGTCCTCCTGGACGTGGCCTTGGCGGTCGCACTGGGCGGGGACTGCCTCGCGGACGTCGCATTGCTGCGGTGCGAGCCGGCCGTTTTCGGTCCGGTCGCCTCCGACCCGACCGTCTCCCGCCTGATCGGCACCCTCGCCGCCTCCGACGAGAAGGCGTTGCAGGCGATCCGGTCCGCACGCTCCGAAGTCCGTCACCGTGTCTGGTCGTTGGCCGGTGAGAACGCCCCGGACACCGACGGCCAGGTCGTCGTCGATCTTGACGGTGTCCTCGTGGTCGCGCATTCCGACAAACAGGACGCGGCCGCGACCTGGAAGAAGACCTACGGCCATCACCCTTTGACGGCCTTCGTGGACCACGGACCGGGAGGAACCGGTGAGCCCGTGGCCGCCCTCCTCAGGCCGGGGAACGCGGGCTCCAACACAGCAGCCGACCACATCACCACCGCCCAGCTCGCCTTGGCCCAGCTGCCCAAGCGCTACCGGCGAGGGCGGCAGACGCTGATCCGCACGGACTCCGCGGGCGGCACTCACGACTTCGTGTCCTGGCTCGCCCGGCGAGGGCGATGGCTGTCCTACTCGGTCGGCATGACGGTCACCGAGCAGGTCCACGAGCACGTGCTGAAGGTCCCCGCCTCGGCCTGGACGGCGGCCGTCGAGACCAATGGTGAGGTCCGTGACGGGGCCTGGGTCGCCGAGCTCACCGGCAAGCTGCTGGACGGCTGGCCGAAGGGGATGCGGCTGATCGTCCGAAGAGAACGGCCGCACCCCGGTGCCCAGTTGAGGATCACGGACGCGGACGGGATGCGGATCACGTGCTTCGCGACCAACACCGCCGGCCGGCCGATCGCCGAACTCGAGCTCCGTCACCGGCTTCGGGCCCGGGCAGAGGACAGGATCCGGGCCGCCCGGGCCACCGGCCTGCGCAACCTGCCCCTGCACACCACAGCCCAGAACAAGGTCTGGCTCGAGATCGTCCAGATTGCTCTCGACCTGCTGGCCTGGATGCCCATGCTCGCCCTCACCGGAACAGCCCGGCTCTGGGAGCCCCGCCGTCTGCGGTTCCGCCTGTTCTCCGCGGCCGGACAACTCGTCACCACCGGCCGCCGGCGGATCCTCCGCCTGGCCCGGCACTGGCCCTGGACCGGCCACATCACCGCCGCACTCGAACGGCTCGCACTCCTGCCGAACCCCGGCTGACCAGCGAACTCACCCGTCCCCACGACAGCCCTTCACCAACCGGAGCAGTGGAACCCGGCGCCACCCCGAGACGACACTCGGGCCCTCAGCCTGCCCACCCTCAGCTCACAGCACAAAAACGGGCCACCGACTCCGTCGGCAGCCCGTCAAGAAAGATCGAGGTTAGCCCCCGGCAGTCGATGAGCGTGAAACACGATTTTCTCTTTTTTCACGTCTCTTTGGCTCTCTTCTATCTACTTAACTTCTATCTATATAGTGCGCAGGATTCTGCGCAGGGGGTGCGCAGGATTCTGCGCAGGGGGTGCGCAGGATTCTGCGCAGGGGGTGCGCAGAATCCTGCGCAGGGGGGTGCGCAGAATCCTGCGCAGGGGGGTGCGCAGAATCCTGCGCACCCCCCTGCGGGCCAAAGGAACCGCGAATGCCGGGTTCGACCGCGCAGCACGAGGGCCCCCGGCGACAGTGCGCCGGGGGCCCTCGTGCTGGGGACGTCTCAGTTCCGGGATGCTCCACGTTCCTCCGGAGGCGTGAAGTACGTGCGGTACTCGTTGGAGGTCTGGCCGCCGTCCTCCCGGTACCGGTTGACGACCTCCACCGCGCCTGCGGCCTGGAGCCTGGCCAGCGTGGCCTCCACGGTCCTGCGGGAGACGCCCATCTCGTCGGCGACCTTCTGGATGCCGGGGAAGGCGGTGTGTAGCCCTCCGTACCGCGCACGCAGGAAGTCGTAGAGCCAAACCTCGTTCCGGCAGCGCACGATGACCCAGAGCGGGGTCATGGAGAAGCTTCCGGGTTCTTCGTGGTGAATGATCGCTGCGCCCGGGTCGAAGGCGTACTCGCCCTTCTCTGCCTCAGGGGACACGACCGGCCGACGCGAGCGACGATCCGTGGACCGATCGTCGTGAGTTCTGGGCATGCGAGCACTCCCGTTCCGCCCCTCGCGCGACCTGTCGGCTCGCCACAAGGCGCCGGAACGGATAGTCTCGGGGCATCGGATTGAAGAACGACCCCCTGCCGCCAAGCATCGGGGGTCGTTCTGCTGTCTGGACAAAGATCCTAGCCATGGGTTCCGTATCAGCCGTGGCATATGCCGAACGGCAGTGCAGGCGAAACCCATTGACGGCCCGTCGCCGAACGGTCTATGTCACAGGCGTCGAACTTGCGTTTACGCCCGTTCGGGTGAGTGCGGATGCGTGGGCATCGCGTAACGCACCCCGGTGAGTTGCTCGGAGCGCGCCCATGGCCCGTGGGCCGTGGGCGCGTCACGGATCGCCCGCTCCCGGTCGCGCGGCACGGACTCGCCGCGCACTTCGAACAGCGGGATCGTGGTGCGCCGGGCGCTCCCCACGGAAGCGGGCGCCCTCGTGGAGATCGACCCGGTCGCGGCCGGGGGAGACGCCGGGCGGCGCGCGAGCATCGTGAAGTGGTGCGAGCAGGGGCTGGCGTACGTGGCGCAGGGCGCGACCGGGTCGCTCGCGTACTGCGTGCTCGAGTACGCGTTCTTCGAGCAGGGCTTCGTCACCATGCTGATGGTCGCCCCGGAGGCCCGCGGCCAGGGCGTGGGGCACCGGCTGCTGGACGCCGTGGCCGCCTCGTGCACCACTCCCAAGCTGTTCACGTCGACCAACGTGTCCAACCAGCCGATGCAACGCCTCCTCCAGCGGGCCGGCTGGAGCCCGGCAGGACTGCTCCACGGCCTCGACGAGGACGACCCGGAGTTGTTCTACCTCCACCGACCGCGCACCGGCGCTACGCCGCCGTGGCCGGCTCCCGCTCCGCGCCCGCGTCCGCCGTCCTCCCCGCGCCCCGCAGCCACGTGAGGGACAGCAGGCCCGCCCCGGCCATGACGGCGGACGCGCCGACGGCCGCGATGCTCATCCCGTGCGTGAAGGCGTCGCGCGCCGCCGCCAGCACGGCGTCGGCCGACGCGCGTGGCAGGTGTGCCGCCACGGCCGTGGCACCGCCCAGCGTCTCGCGTACGGCGTCGGCCTGCGGTACGCCGGAGGGCAACGCGCCGGTCATGTCCCGGCTGTAGGCGGCGGCCCCGACGGACCCCAGGATCGCCATGCCCAGCGCGCCGCCCAGCTCCTGGCCCGACTCCAGCACGGCCGCCGCCGACCCCGCGCGCTCCGGCGGGGCCGCGCCCAGGGCGAGTTCGTTGGCCAGCGTCATCGAGGCCACCAGGCCGCCCGCGTACACGGAGGCGCCGGCGAGGACGAACCACAGAGCCGAGTCCGTCCGGACCTGGGACAGCCAGAGGAACCCGCAGGCGGAGACGAGGAACCCGCCTCCCATCACGTACGCCCGGTCGGCACGCCGCGCGAGTGCCGCTCCGGCCGGGACGGCGACCGCCACTCCGGCGGACGGCACCAGGCTCCACAGCGCGGCGCGGAACGGGCTCAGGCCGAGGACCGACTGCAGGTACTGGGTGACGAAGACGGCCATCCCGACCGTGGCGAACATCGCGAGCAGATTCGCGAGCACCGGCCCGCCGAAGGCCCGCCGGCCGAGCAGGCCGAGGTCGATCATCGGATGCGGGACGCGCCTCTGCCGCTGTACGAACACGGCACCGAGCACCAGCCCCGCACCGACGGCGAGCGCGGGCAGCGGCTCGTAACCGTGCCGGGCCCACTCCTTGATGCCGTAGATGACCAGGAGGAGCGCCCCCAGGGACAGCACCGCGCTCAGCAGGTCGAAGCGCGCGCTCCTCGCCGCCCGGGACTCCGGCACCAGGAACGGCACGAGGACGAGCAGCAGCGCCATCGCGGGCACGTTGATCAGGAACACCGATCCCCACCAGAAGTGCTCCAGCAGCAGACCGCTGACGACCGGCCCGAGCGAGATGCCCGTCGTCATCACGGCGGTCCACAGGCCCACCGCCCGGCCGCGCTGCCGGGCGTCGTGGAAGAGGTTGCGGATCACGCCGAGGGTCGACGGCATCAGCGCGGCGCCGCCCACACCGAGCAACGCCCGCACGGCGATGAGTAGTTCGGCCGTGTGCGCGTACGCGGCAGCCGCCGAGGCCACCGCGAAGAGGGCCGCTCCCACGAGCACCAGCTTGCGCCGCCCGAGGCGGTCACCGAGTGCACCCATCGGGATGAGCAGCCCGGCGAGCACGAAGCCGTACATGTCGAGGACCCACAACTGCTGGGTGGCGCTGGGCTCCAGGTCCTGGCTGATGTACGGAATCGCGAAGTACAGGACGGAGACGTCCATCGAGACGAGGGCCAGCGGCAGCATCAGGACGCCGAGGGCGGTCCATTCCTTGCGCCCCGCGCGGGGGCGGGATGTGTTGGTTTCCATGACCGGCAGGGAAGCGATGCGCCCGCGTACACCGCAAGCGGCTGCCTAGTGCACCGGGGTTCAGCCCTTGTCCAGGGGCCCGTTGGCTCCCCAGCGCACTAGTACAGTACGGCCGTGCCCAAGGAACCGCCCTACCTCCGCATCGCCGGGGAGATCCGCCGCCGCATCGCCGCCGGCGAGCTCGCCCCCGGGGACCGCGTCCCCTCCACCCGGCGCATCACGCAGGAGTGGGGCGTCGCCATGGCGACCGCGACGAAGGCGCTCGCCGCCCTGAACCAGGAGGGCCTGGTACGCGCCGTCCCCGGCGTCGGCACCGTCGTCGCCGAGTCCGGGCGCACCCGGCCCGCGGCCCCGCAGCACGGCCTCACCCGGGACCGCATCGTGCACGCCGCGATCGCCCTCGCCGACGTCGAAGGACTCCCCGCGCTCTCCATGCGCCGGATCGCCACCGACTTCGGGGTCTCCACGATGGCGCTCTACCGCCACGTCCCGAACAAGGGCGAACTCGTACGGCTGATGTCGGAGGCGGTGTTCGAGGGCGCTCCGTCCGGGCCGTGCGCGCCAGGCTGGCGGGCACGGCTGGAGCGGGAGGTGCGGTGGCTGTGGAGCCTGTACGTGCGCCACCCGTGGATGGCGCGAGTCCTGTCCGCCCTCACCCGCCCGACGGCCTCGACGCACGCGATGCGCTACACCGAACGGGTCCTCAGCGCCCTGAAGGGCCTGGGCCTGACGCCGACCCAGATGATCCACGTACACCTGGCTCTCCTCGGTTACGCGCAGGGCATCGCGGCGGCCGTCGAGCTGGAGTCCCAGGCGTGGCAGGAGACCGGGATGACGCCCGAGGAGTGGCTGGCCACCCACGAGACCCGGATGGAGACGATCCAGATCACCAGCTCCTTCCCGACCCTGTCCACGCTCTTCGGCGACGAGGGGTTCGACCTCGAACTCGACATGCTCTTCTCCTTCGGCCTCGAACGCCTACTGGACGGGGTCGCGGTGCTCGTCGAGCGGGCCCGGAGCCGCTGAGCAGGTCGTAGGCTCCTCCCCATGCCGCACACGCTCCCGTCGACCGACATACTGCTCTCCGCCGTGGGCGGTGTCCCCGCCGAGGCCGAACCCCTGGACAGCAGCCCCCGGTCACGGGTCTGGCGGGTGCGGCGGGCCGACGGGCGGCCGGTGATCGTCAAGCAGATCACCGACGACGGGGACGCCGGCGCCGACGCGGACGCCCGCTTCGCGCGGGAGCTCGCCGGACTGCGCCTGGCGGGCCGCGGCTCCGTGGCCCCCGCGCTGCTCGCCGCGGACCCGGCCGCGCGGGTGCTGGTCCTGGAGTACGTGGACGACCTCGGCCGGACCGACGACTGGATGCCCGGGTACGCCGACGCGCTCGCCCGGCTGCACGCCCTGACCGGGCCCGGCGACGCGGGCGCCCTCCCGGCCTGGACGGGCCCGACGGCCGCCGATGCGGAGTCCTTCCTCGCCCTGGCCGCCGCGCTCGACGTGCCCGTACCGGCCGCTGTCCCGGACGAACTCGCCGGTCTCCTCCAACGCCTCGACCCCACCGGCCACCACGCGCTGCTGCACGGCGACCCCTGCCCCGGCAACGACCTGCGCACCGCCGACGGCGTCCGCTTCGTCGACTTCGAGCGGGCCTCGCTCGGCAACGGCCTGATGGAGCTCGCCTACTTCCGCATCGGCTTCCCCACCTGCTGGTGCGCCCTCTCGGTCACCGCGGCCCCGCTCACCGAGGTCGAGGCCGTCTACCGGACTACCTGGCGCGACGTCACCGGCACGGACGTCCCGGGCGACCTGGCCGACGCGTGCGCGGGCTGGCTGATCCAGGGCGACGCCCTCGTCGAACGCGCCCACCGGGGCACGGCGGACCAGCTCGCCCGGGTACCCGTCGAGGACTTCGAGTGGGGCTACGTCTCCGCCCGCGAACGCCTCGTCCACCGCCTGGGTGTGGTCGCCGGCCTGACCCGCGGCCACGACCACCTGCACGCGCTCGGCCGCCTCGGCTCCGCCCTGGCGACCCGCCTCCTCGAACGCTGGCCGGGACTGCGGCCGCTGCCCACGGCGGACGCGCGGCCCTGGTACTGAGAGCTGTCACGCGAAGCAGAAGTGCGCGGCGGCCTCCGCGGGCGTGGTTGCCCGGTGCCGGCCGGGGACGTCGTGGACGGCGGTCGCGCCCTCGGAGCGGAGCTGCTCGGCGCCGGCGTCCCGGGCCATGAGGGCGGCGTAGGCACGGACGTCCGTGGCGGTGAGGTCCGTGCGGCCTCTCTCGGCGTACTGCTGGAGGAGGCCGGTGACATCGGGATCGAAGCGCAGCATGGTCACCGGGGCGTCGAAGCGCCTGGCGAGGGCGATGAGGCGTGCGCGTGCCTGCGGTGTCACGTTGGTCGACTCGGCGATCGCGCTGTGCCCGGCGGCGAGCCTGGCGACGATCCTGCGGTCGCGCTCCTCGAAGATCCGCGCGTCCGCCGCGTCGGACTCCGCCTCCGCGGGTGAGCTGCCGAAGAGCTCCGCGCGGATCTCGTCGCTGGACACCACGGCCTCCGCCTCGATCTGCCGGCGCGCGATCAGGGCCCGGACGAAGCTGGTCTTGCCCGACGCCGGTGGGCCGACGAGGACGACGAGCCCCGTCGGCACCCGGATGGCCGGCGGGCCGTCCGACAGGTGGCGCATCGGTTCATGCGGGTTCTTCGGCATGGGCCCAGCCTGCCGGATACGGGGGGCCGGTCAGGCGGTCAGGCCCAGGCCATGTGCCAGGGCGGTGTCTCCCCGCAGACCCTGGAACTGGTCCATCTGCGGGCCAGCCAGATCAACGGCTGCAGCGCCTGCGTGTTCGCCGGTGTGGCGGGCGCGAAGAAGCACGGCGAGAGCGACGAACGCCTCCACGCCGTGGCCGCCTGGCGCGAGGCGCCGTTCTTCTCCGACGAGGAGCGCGCGGCCCTGGCCCTGACCGAGGCTGTCACCCGGATCGCCGACCGCTCCGGCAAGGCCGTCCCCGACGACGTATGGAACGAGGCCGCGGACCACTTCGACGAGGAACAGCTCTCCGCGATCATCCTGATGATCAGCCTCACCAACTCCTTCAACCGCATCAACACCACCATCGAGGAGCCCGCCGGCACCACCTGGTAACCGGGGACCGCGGGCTGATTCCCGGGGCCACTCGCGCATCACCCGTACGGCCCGATTCCGCTCGCGCACGGTGCGGGTAAGGACGGCCCGTCCGTCCCCGAGCGCCTCCCGGAGGCAAACGTGCCCGAAGTGAACAGCCCTTATCAGCCAGGCACCCCCTGCTGGATCGACCTGATGGTCCCCGACCAGCAGGCCGCCATCGACTTCTACTGCGACCTCTTCGGCTGGCAGGGCGAGGTGGGCCCGCCCGAGCAGGGCGGCTACACCGTCTGCACGCTGAAGGGAAAGGCGGTCGCCGGGATCATGAAGGCGATGAACCCGGACGGTACGGTGCCGGACCCCATGCCGCCGACGGCGTGGACGACGTACCTCTCGACGGACGACATCGACGCCACCGTCGCCTCCGTCACCGACGCGGGCGGCCGGATCGTCGTGCCCGCGATGGACGTCATGGACCTCGGCCGGATGGCCGTGATCTCCGACCCGGCGGGCGCCGTCTTCGGCCTTTGGCAGCCCGGCACGTTCGACGGGGCGGCCATCGTCAACGAGCACGGCGCGCTGATCTGGAGCGAGCTGACCGCGCCCGACCTGGCGGCCGCCTCCGCGTTCTACTCGGCCGTCCTGCCGGTGACGACGGCGCGCTCCGAGATGGAGGGCGCCGACGGCTACGTCGAGTTCCAGGTCGACGGGCGGGCGGTGGGCGGCATGATGGACATGAGCAAGATGCCGCCCGGCGTCCCGCCGAACTGGCAGCCGTACTTCAACGTGGACAGCGTGGACGACATCCAGGCCGCCGCCGTCCGTGCCGGGGGCCAGGTCCTCGCCCCCGCCTTCGACATGGTCGCCGGCCGCATGGCGGTTCTGGCCGACCCCCAGGGCGGGGCGTTCTCCGTCATCGCGCCGAAGCCGCGGGAGGGCTCGGCCTGAGGTGACCGGGCGCGCGGCGAGCCCCCGCCTCTCCGCGCGGCCGGCCCCGTACACGTACACGCGTGCGAAGATCACGCCGTGAACGACGTGAACCCGCGCCTCGACGACCTGCGCTTCCGCCTCGCCCGTGACGCCGACCTCGCCTCCCTCGTACGGCTGCGCGACGACGCGGCCCGCTGGCTGCACGCCCTGGGCGTCACCGGTCAGTGGCAGCCCGGTGAGCTGGGCGAGGACCACTTCGGCCGGATCATGGAGACCGGCGAGGTGTGGCTCGCGGAGGCCGGCGGCCGGGCCGTTGGGGCCTGGGAGCTGTGGTGGCAGGACGAGGACGCCTGGGGACCGCAGCGGGTGCCCGCCGGTTACGTGCACCGGCTGATGGTGGACCGCGCCTGCGCCCCGCCCGGCACGGGACGCCGGCTCCTGCGTGCCGCCGAGCGCTGCGTGGCCGAGGCGGGGCGGACGCTGGTACGCCTGGACTGCCTGGCCGGCAACGAGCCCCTGACCGCGTACTACCTCGACGCCGGTTATCGGGTGGTCGGCCGCAAGGAGGGCAAGCCGCAGCCGGGCGGTACGCCGAAGTCGTTCACGCTGCTCGAAAAGGCGCTGGTGGGCTGACCGGCGCCCGCCGCCTCGGGGAAGCGCTCAACTCCGGCCGGGCGCGGAGACCTCCAGCGAGGCGGCGGCCTCCTCCGGGGCCGCAGCGGCCTCCGCGGGCCGGGACTTCGCCAGCCACAGGCCGGTGAACACGGCCGTGGCCAGGGTGACCGCCCCGGCCGCCGTGAAGGCGCTGTCGAGGCCGGCCTCGAAGGACGCGCCGCCCGACTGCCGGGTGCGGACGACGGCTCCGAGCAGGGCCACGCCGAGCACCGCGCCGATCTGCCGGGTCGTGCTGCTGATGCCCGAGGCGAGGCCGCCCTCCTGTGCGCTGACGGCCTGGATGGCGGCCCCGGTCAGCGGGGACATGGTCAGGGCGAAGCCGGTGCCGACGACGGCCAGCCGCCACCACACGGTCCCGTAACCGGTGTCGGCGTGCACCGCGCCGAGCGCCAGCAACCCGAGGCCGGCGAGGGTCAGCCCTGCGGTGACCACGACGCGGAAACCGTACCGGGCGGCGAGCCGGCCCGCGTACGGGCTGACGACCACCATCGCGAGGGACATCGGCAGCGTCTGGAGACCGGCGCGCAGGATCGAGCTGCCCTGGACGTACACGAAGAACTGGGAGAAGAAGAACGACGAGCCCATGAGTGCGAACCCGACCACCACCATCGCGGTGTTGGACACCGTGAACAGGCGCTCCCGGAACAGCCGCAGCGGCAGCATCGGCGCGGAGCGGCGCGCCTCGACGGCGACGAAGGCCGCGAGGAGGAGCGCCCCGGCCGTGAAGCTGCCCAGGATCAGCGGCGACGTCCAGCCGCGGGCACCGCCCTCGATCATCCCGTAGGTCAGCGTGCCCACCCCCAGGACGGAGAGCACCGTCCCCGGGACGTCGATCGCGGGGGCCTTGGGGTTGCCGCTCTCGTCCAGGCTGCGCGCACCGGCCACCAGCAGGATCACGCCGATCGGCAGGTTGACCAGGAAGATCGCGGGCCACCCGAACGCGTCCGTGAGCGCGCCGCCGGCCACCGGGCCCGCGGCGAGCCCGATCCCGCTGAGCCCGGCCCACAGCCCGATCGCCTTCATGCGTTCCTGCGGCACGGGATACGCGGCGGCGAGCAGGGCGAGCGAGGCCGGACTCAGCGCGGCGGCTCCGACACCTTGGAGCACCCGGCCCACGATCAGCCAGCCGAGCGAGGGCGCGAGGGCGCAGAGCGCCGAGGCGGCGGTGAACACCACGACGCCGGTCAGGTAGACCCGCTTGCGGCCGAACCGGTCGGCGAAGACGCCCCCGGACAGCAGCAGCATCGCGACGAGCAGGACGTACGCGTCGACGATCCACTGCAGACCGGTGAGCTCGATGTGAAGCCCGTGCTGCATGTCGGGCAGCGCCGCTCCGACGATCGTGTTGTCGAGCAGGACCATGAACTGGCCCAGGCAGGTCACCGTGAGCAGCACGGCCCGGTGCGAACGGCTGCCTACGGCCGCGGATGAAGCCGCCATGGGGATTCCTCTCGATCGACGGACATGCGCGCCCGGCGGAACACCCGACGCTTTAACGCAGCCAGTGACTGCGTTTGGTGACTGTAAGGCGGGTCGCCTCTTAAACGCAAGTGGGAACTGCGTTAGAGTGGCGGCATGAACGAGAAGGAGCGGGCCCGGCGGCCCGGCGGGCGCAGTGCCCGCGTCGGCGCGCAGGTGCACCAGGCCGTCACCGAACTGATCGGCGAACGCGGCTACGGCAACTTCACCGTCGGCGAGGTGGCGGCCCGCGCGGGCGTGGCCGACAGCAGCATCTACCGGCGGTGGGGCAACCTGGAGGCGCTGCTCAGCGACGTGGTGCTGAACCGGCTGAACGTACGGTCGCCGATGCCCGACACCGGAAGCCTGGCCGGCGACCTGCGTACGTACGCGGCCCAGGTGGCCCGCGAGATCACCGGACCCGACGGCCCGGTGCTGCTGCACCTCGCCGTCGCCCTGTCCGGCACGGGGGAGCAGGGCGTGCGGGCGCAGGAGAGCCTCCGCGCCGACCGCACCCGGCAGTTGCAGTCGATGCTCGACCGCGCCGGCGAACGCGGCGAGGACGCACCCGACGCGTTGGAGGTGCTGGACCACGTCCTGGCCCCGATGTACATCCGCGTCCTGTTCGGTATGGGCCCGCTCGGCCCGGAGTACGTCGACGGGCTGGTCGGCCGGCTGCTGGAATTCCGGCCCGCCTCCCGCTCCTCATGAGCGGCTGGGGGCCGCCTCCGGTTCCTGCCGGGGCGCGCGGTCCCGTCGCCCGGGCAGCAGCAGCGGCGTGGCCAGGATGAGCACCCCCGCCACCGCGAGCGCCGTGCGCGGACCGGTGACGTCGGCGAGCAGCCCGGCGAGCGCGGTGAGGACGGCGATCGACGCCTGCTGCCCGATCGACCAGGCCGTGAGCGTACGCGCGACGAGGTGCTTCGGGGTGTGTTCGAGGCGGTACGTGGAGAGCACCGGCCCGTACAGACTCATGTTGACGATGATCGCCAGCTCGACGGCCATCACCGTGACGAGCCCGACGACACCCGGCCGTACGAACACCAGCCCGATCAGCCAGACCGCACGCAGGGTGCCCACGGTCCGGAAGACCCGGTCGCGGCCGTAGCGGGCGACGACCCGGCGGGCCAGCCGCGAGCCGATGAGCCCGCCGAGACACGGGGCGGCGAAGGCGAGAGCGTACTGCCAGGGCGGGAACCCGAGCCTGCGCAGCAGGAGCACCGCCAGCAGCGGTTCGGTCGCCATGATCAGACCGGCGACGAGGACCTGGTTGAGGTAGAGCGCCCGCAGCACCGGGTGCCCCAGGATGTGCCGCCAGCCGGCGAGCAGCGCGCCCGCCCCGAGCGGGCGCTCCTCCTTGGGACGTGGCGCCTCCTCCTTGCCCCGGATCGCGGTGATGCCGAGCGCGGAGAGCAGATAGCTGAGCGCGTCGGCCACCACGGTCGTGACCGGCCCGAACAGCCCGATCGCCGCGCCGCCGAGGGGTGGGCCGACCGCGATGGAGCTCCAGTTCGTGGACTCGAAGCGGGTGTTGGCGACGAGCAGGTCCTCCGGCCGTACGAGCGCCTTCAGATAGGCGCCGCTCGCCGCGCCGAACGCGATCTTCGCCGCTGCGATCACCGCCGAGACCACCAGCAGCTGGACGAACCCGAGCACCCCGAAGGCGTACGCCACCGGGATCGACGCCATGGCCGCGAACCGGACCAGGTCCGTCCCGATCATGACCGGCCGCTTGCGCCGGAACTCCACCCACGGTGCGAGCGGCACCGCGATCAGCACCCCCACCGCCGGCCCCACGGCGGACAACGCGGACACCTCGGCGGCCCCGGCGTCCAGCACCAGCACGGCGAGCAGCGGCAACGCCCCGAACCCCAGCCCGGACCCGTACGCGCTCACCGCGTACGCCGCCCACAGCCAACCGAACGGCCGGCCCAGCGCTCTTCTGCCCACCACACCTCACCCATACAACTCGGAATTGTCCGGTGAGAGCCAATCGCTCAGGAGAAGGGCAGGTCAAACAACCGACGCGCCGAACGGTCACAACCATTGGTTGTCATGCCCGGTGGACACGGCACCCAATGGCCGGAGGACTCAGAGGGGCGGCAGCGCGGCCTCGGTCCGCTCGACCGCGACGAGGACGGCGGTGAGCAGACCGGGGAAGCGGGCGTCGAGGTCCTCGTGGCGCAGGGTGTTGACGCGGGAGTTGCCCGCTGCGGTCTCCTGGCGGATGATCCCGGCCTCGCGCAACACCTTGAAGTGCGCGGACAGCGTTGACTTGCTCAGGTTGATGTCGAAGGTCCCGCACGGCTTGCCGCCGGCCTCGACGAGGGTCCGCACGATCTGCATCCGGGCGGGTTCTGCCAGTGCGTGGAGCACGGCGTAGATGTTGATGTCTGCGGCGCGGGGGTGCTGGAGCGGCTTCACGGTGCTGTTCTCCCGGGTCGGACGCGATGTGTTCGTGAGGCGTGTGTTCGCTAGTTGGCGAACACCGGTTGACCGGCTCTCGATCCTGTGTATACGTTAGCCGACGTGTTCGCCAATAAGCGAACACCCGAACTGACGAATCCGTGCTTTCCGCACGCTGGGAGACCCTCATGGCCGAGATGAAGACCGCTGCCGCAGCCGCCGGTGGCCTGGTTACCGCCCTCGCCTTCGGCGGCATGTTCGCCGTCGCCAAGTCCGCCTTCGGCCACGTGGATCCCTTCCACCTCACCCTGGCCCGCTTCGCCCTCGGCTCCGCGATCTTCGTGATCGCCCTGCTGGCCGTCGAGGGCCGCGGGGCGCTGCGTACGGAAGGCAGGCTTTTCAAGCTCTGGGGGCTCGGCTCGCTCGGCTTCGCGGCCTTCAACCTCCTCACGTACGTGGGCCTCCAGTCCACCCCGGCTTCCACGGCCTCGCTGATCATGGCCGCGATGCCCGCCATCACCGTCATCGTGATGTGGGCCCGCACTGGGAAGCGCCCTACCGGTATCACCCTCGGCCTGGTCCTGCTCGCCCTGACCGGCGTCGCCATGGTCCTGGGCAACGGCAACCCGCTCGTCGTCCTCACCGGCGGCATCGGCGCCGGCGGCCTCCTCATCCTGGCCGGAGTGATCGGCTGGGTCGTCTACACCACGGGCGCCGCCGCCTTCCCGGCCTTCTCCGTCCTGCGCTACACCGCCCTCACCAGCGTCCTGGGCACCGTCACCATCGCGGTCGTCACCCTCACCGCCGGCGCCGCGGACTGGATCCCCACCCCGTCCGCCGCCGACTACGCGGCCGACTGGTGGCAGATCCTGTACATGGCCATCCCCGCCACCGCCGTCGCGATCCTCGCCTTCAACCACGCGACCCGCACCCTCGGCCCCGCGAACGGCGTCCTGTTCATCAACCTGGTCCCGATCACGGCCTTCGCCATCGAAGCGGTACGCGGCCACCGGCCCACGACCGCAGAACTCGCCGGTGTCGCGCTGACCCTCGCGGCCGTGATCGCCAACAACGTGTACGGCCGCCGAGCGGCGAAGCGGGCGTCCGCGGCGGCACCGGCCTCCGCCGCCGACACCGGGAAGTCCCTCACGACGGCCGCATGACGACGGGTCCCGCCCTCGCCGGCGCCCGGGAGGGGAGCGCCACCCTGTGGCGCTCCCCTCCCGGGCGCCGTCTGCGCGCAACGTTCCCTAAGGTGGGCCGACGTGGACCTCCAAGCAGTACGCACCTTCGTCGCCGTCACGGAAGCGGGCGGGTTCCTCAAGGCCGCCGCCGACCTGTCGGTCACCCAGCAGGCCGTCTCCAAGCGGATCGCCGCGCTGGAGCAGACCCTCGGCGTCCGGCTGTTCACCCGCGCCCCGCGCGGCGCCGAGCTCACCATCGACGGCCGGGCGTTCCTGCCGCACGCCCGCGAACTCCTGCGCGCCGCCGAGCGCGCGAGCGCGTCCGTACGCCCCGGCAGCCGTGCGCTCCGCGTCGACGTGATCGCCTCACGCACGGCGCAGTCGAGCGCGATGCGCGGCTTCCACGGCGCGCACCCCGAGGTCGCCCTGGACGTGATGATGCTGGTCAGCATGGAAACGGCGGTGGCCGCCCTCCGCTCCGGAGAACTCGACGCGACGTTCCGCGCGGTGACGGCCCCCGGCCGCCCCCTCCCCGACGACATCGAGTCCGCCCGAGTCCTGGACGAACCCCTCGAACTCCTCACCGGCCCCGCCCACGCCCTGGCGGACGCCCGCGCGGTCACCCTTACCGACCTCACCGGCCACCGCATCTGGATGCCCGGCATCGCCCCCGGTACGGAGTGGGGCGCCTACTACGACGACCTGGTCGCCGACTTCGGCCTCACCATCGAGGCGACGGGCCCCAACTTCGGCTCGGACGCCCTGCTCGACACCATCGCCGACACCCCGTCCCTGGCCACCTTCATGGGCAAGCACTCCCGCCTCATCTGGCCCACGGACCACGACCTCCGCCGCATCCCCGTCACGGCCCCGACCCCGGTCTACCCCCACTCCCTCCTCTGGCACCGCGACAACCCGCACCCGGGGCTGGGGGCGCTGCGGGCGTACCTGGCGGCGACGGGGGAGTACGGGGCGGAGGGGGCCTGGGTGCCGGGATGGGTGCTGTGACCGTGAGCGACAGACTCGGCGAGCGGAGCGCTGCGAGAAGAGGTCGGCGACCGCTGCGGCGATGCCGGCACAGACCGTCCGAACCATTGTTAGGTACTTAGCTCATATGCTAAACACCTAACATGACAGAAGCTCAGGATGAGGCGGGGGCCTTCCGTGCTCTCGCCGATCCCACGAGGCGCCAGATCCTGGAAGACCTCAGAGGTGGTGAGCTCGCGGCGGGGGAGATCGCGAGCCGGTTCGCGATCAGCGCGCCGTCCATTTCACGGCATCTCGGCGTGCTCAAAGGAGCCGGACTGGTCACCGAGCGCCGGGAAGGCAACCGGATCCTCTACACCCTGGCCGAGGACCGCCTGGCCACGAGCATCGGCCGGTTTCTCAGCGCCGTCTGCCCCGAGCAGATCGTCCTGCGCCACACCACATGGCGCCGCCCCGGGGCGCAGAGCGAGGGATCATGAGACAACCACGCCTTTCCAGCGTCGTTGAACGACGGCTTCTGGTGAACTACCGAGTCGACCCGGACACTGCGGCACGCCTGCTTCCCCCGCCGCTGCGCCCGCAACTGGTGCACGGCCACGCGGTCGCAGGCATCTGCCTCCTGCGGCTGGGAAGCGTCCGGCCGGTCCGGGTCCCCAAGGCACTCGGGCTGCGCAGCGAGAACGCGGCGCACCGGATCGCCGTCGAATGGGACGGGCCGGACGGCGTCGAGACCGGCGTCTACATCCCGCGTCGCGACACCGCCTCGCGGCTCAACGTCTGGGCCGGAGGCCGTATCTTCCCCGGCCAACACGGCCACGCCGGTTTCGAGGTGCGTGAGACACCCGGCCAGATACGTGTCGCCTTCGCGACGGGGGACGGCGACACCCGGGTGGACGTCACCGTCGAGCCGTCCCGCGAGCTGCGAGGCAGCGAACTCTTCGCCGATCTCGCCGAGGCCTCCCGCTTCTTCCAAGACGGGGCCAAGGGCTACTCGGCCACCCGCTCCGGCCGCCACCTGGACGGCATGGAACTGCACACCGACGCCTGGCACGTGGAAGCCGGCCGGGTTCGCTCCGCCGCGTCATCCTTCTTCGACGACCCGGACCGCTTCCCACCAGGGACCGCAACCCTGGACTGCGCCCTGATCATGCGCGACGTCCCCGCCGACTGGCGCCCCCTCCCCGCCATGGCCGTCAGGTGAAGCGCTCCTTCAGCATGCCCTGCATGGGCCCGTTGCTGGGGGCGGAGTTCATCGCCTGCACTGGGGGTGACATGGACGCCTTCGGCAGCGCGGGCCGGCTCGCTGGCGTCGCCGGTCTCGCTCCGGTTCCACGGGAATCCGGTCGCGTTAGCGGCAACATGCGCCGACCACACCGCTACCACCGCCACCTCCTGCGCGTCTTCTATCTCTCGGCCCAGATCGCTGCCCGCTTCTGTCTTATGTCCAAGACCTTCTACGACCGCAAACGAGCCGAGGGCACGAGCCACAAGCAGGCGATTCTCGCGCTCGCCCGCCGTCGTCTCGACGTTCTGTGGGCACTCATCCACGACCAACGCCAATGGATAGCCCAGCCGCCGCAACCGATACCAGCCGCGGCATGACAATCACGTGTTTGTCAGCGGACGCGGAACACACACCCGTCGGAGTCGTTGCTGAGCGTCTGCCGTAGGTTCCCGCCCATGGACACGAACATACAGCCCGATGCGATTGAGCTGATCCGGTTGGCCGACCCTTGCCAGAGCGTCGCCGTTCGCTTGCGCTCTACCGAGCCCACCCTCGAAAGCCTGGGCGTCCGGTACTACGACGCGGAAGCCGTCGTCACAAGCGGCTTCGTGAACGGAACCGTCTATCTCGGGTTCGACTCCGATGACCTCTCAGACTGGGGTCGGCTTCTGGACGCTATCGAGGAAGCCGAACAGGAGGCCGACCTTGACGAGCCGTTCACGGCGGACTGGCCCCGATCCGGCCGCACTGCCTACCTCCGATTCATTGCCGACGACCCCTACGTGGTCGAAGTCCATGACGGCAGCGGCACCCAGATCGTCGTCTCCGTGCCGCTCGACATGCGCGAGGAGTGGATAGCCGAGTCCAAGGAGCGTCTGGCTGATGCCCGAACCGCTCTCGGCCTTGGCACGGAGGACCACCACGGCACACGTCCCTGATCACGAGCTCGTCCTCCCGCACCACACTTCGACTGCTTGACGACGACGATTGGGAATCAGCCACATGTGACCGACGCTTCACCTGACGAGTTGGCGTCGCACAGGAACTCCGAGTTTCATCACGACTCCTCGTGAAGCTCGTCCCGCGCTCCGTCTCGTCATGAACCAGCGCGCGAACGGCCGCGTGGCCGATGTCAGTCGACGGGCTTGAGGTGGCTTCGCCTATTGATGGGCGTGACGTTTCCCTTGGCTCTGGCTTCGGCTTTGCGAGCCTTCTCGTCCAGGTGGAGCTGGAAGCGGCGTTCGTATTCGTCCTCGAAGTCGCCCAGGTCCAGTCGCATGTCGTCCGGCGTGGCCTTGATGGCGCGTTGTTGTTCGCGGGGGTCGTTGAACGCGGCGATCATCGGGTGGAGTTGGAACCGTCCACGGCGGATGACGGTGACGAGGCGGGCGGCGACGAGGTGCGGCATGGCGCGGCTGATCATGCCGCGCTCCATGGCGAGGCCGACTGCGAACTCTTCGTGCGTGGCAGCCACGAGTCCGCCGGGTTCCTGCTCGGTCATCATGTGCAGGAGCAGGGTGTACGCGGTGGGAGGGAGCCGGGGCACGTAGGCGAGACCGTTGAAGCTGCCCCACAGCACGTTGCGACGCGGAACCCATTCCTCGGCAGCGGGCATCATGACGTGGCCTTCCTTTCCCTGTCCGATCCCTTGCGCGCCTCAAGTTTCGCGCCGGGAGCGGCCATCGCCCGGAACGCGCCGGGGATGTCCGGATCATCCATGATCTCGCGCAGCAGGTCGAGTTGCTCCACCCTGTCGCCCATACCTGCCTTGGAGCGCTTCTTCTCGCCCTCGCGCGGCTCCCTGAGGCCTCCCCTGAGCGAAGCGGCGGGGTTCAGTTGGTAGCAGCCCCGCTGAAGCCGTCGGATCGCCCCGTCGTCTTCCAGGACCCCGAAGGCTCGGCTGATATGGGGGCGGCTGTACCCGAGGACGTTGGCAACGTCCTCGTGGGTTGCCTCGATCAGTCCTCCTGGCTTCTGAGATCCCATGAGGGTGAACAGGACCACGAGCACGAATCGGTCGCTGTCGTAGTGCACAGCGGCCCAGCGCATGAACTCCAGACTGTCCATGGAGAACGCCTCGCCGATGAAGCCGGTACTGGCCCCGATCGGGTAGACCTGGGCGGCATGCCCGGCCGGTAAGTCGATCGTGGAACCCAAGGTTCGGTTGTATGCGGTAGGCGGAGGCTTCGGGCGGCGTCGGCGCGGGGACGGCATACCGGGCAGCTTTGGCGCCGAGCTGTTGTCCAGGGGCCCTGAACTCATGGGGTCGCTGCCTTCCTTGGTCAACGTGACGTCAGGACTCTAAGAGATTCGTGGCGCTTCTGACACAAAAACCCAGCAGTGATGACACGAAAGTGGTTCGGAAATCAGCTCCATGCCTGACTGGCCGCTGACACACCTCCTGGAGTTCCGTGGCAATAGTGCCACGAAACGCTGTCGATGGGTCAGGAACAGCTGACGTCCAGCCCGAGATATGTCAGTCCAGGGCTGACATATCTTTTTGCTTCCAACGCTCTGACCTGCGAAAACGCCCGACTCTTCTCTATAGAGCGTGCGCGCGCGTGATACCGCTCAGAACATCCACGATCAAGCACCGACACGCCGCGGCTTCGCTGCTGCCCTCGGGCCGGTCTGGCCCCCGGGCTGCCCTGGTTGCGGCTGCTTCGCGTGCGGGCCGGTGAGCCCGTACGGGCCGTAGGGGGCATCAGCGGCTCTGAGTCTCGGGTGGCCCGGACCGTGACGGACAAGCAGCAGCAGGAGTGGCTGGTGATGTTGCCGGGTTCCGCCGTCCGGCCCGGGGGCCGAACGGCTCAGGTACCTCCGCATGCCGGTGCCCAGTCAACTCATATCTGAGCTTCCGTTCTGTGGCCGAGGCCGAACCGTTCCCGAGCCGGTAGGACGACATGGTCGCGAAGGGCTGGTAACCGGGTGGTCGGGCTTCTTGTCTCAACCCGCTGATCAACCGCTCCGAAGACCCTCTGGAGCTTCGCGTCATCATGGACGAGACGGCTGTCCGACGGATGGTCGGGAGCCAGGAAGTCATGCTCGGCCAGTACAAGGAGATCGCGGAACTCGGGGAGCTGGACAACGTCACGATCCAGATCCTGACGCACGACGTGGTCACCTACCGCTCCGAGAGCAACTTCATCCTGCTCGACTTCGCGGGCGCACTCGATCCCGTGGTCCAGGTCGACATGTGGAACACGATCAGTGTCACCGACGAGCGGTTCGACGTGCAGCGGAACATCCGCCGCTTCGATGCCATGCGCGACAGCGCCCTGCCTCCGGCACGCACAGCCGGATATCTGCAACAACTAGCGCGAGAGTGGAAATAGCCATCAATACACATGCCATGAACCCCGCCATGTCCGCCGAGCCCGCCTGGTTCAAGTCCTCGTACAGCAACGACTCCGGTGGTGCTTGCGTCGAGGTCGCCCTTGCCACCGCCGATGCCACGGTTCGCGTCCGCGACTCCAAGGACATCGCCATCCCCGGCCTGAACGTCTCGGAGGCGGCATGGACCGCCTTCACCACCGATCTCAGCAGCTGATCGCTGATCCGGACCCGAGAAGGGCGGCCCCTCTGAGCCGGAGAGGGGCCGCCGCCCGCTTCTTGTGGGCGTATCCGGGTGTCACTCCGCCTGCAGGACGAAGAACAGGAAGCACAGGAAGCGCGGCCGGGCCGCGATGGCTTCGGGGAACAGCTTGCGGGCGGCTGGATCGGGTTCCGGCTCGCTGATGACCGTGATCCGGAAACCGGCCTCCGTGAACGCCTCGGTCATCGCATGCAGCGGTCTGTGCCAGATGCTCATGAGCGCGGTGCGGCCGGCCATGGTCCACTCTTCGGACCAGTTCGTGGTGTCGAAGTAGTTGTACTCGGCCTCCCGGCCGGCCTGGCGGTGCATGAGGTTGATGGCGAAGGGGTGGTCGACGGATGCGATCAGTCGTCCGCCGGGCTTGAGTACGCGACGCAGCTCGGCCAGTGCCGGACCCCAGTCCTCCAAGTAGTGCAGCACCAGTGAGGCGACCACATCGTCGAACGTGTCATCGGAATAGGGGAGCGGGCCACCCAGGTCCGCCACCTGAAGGTCCGCGCTGTCGCCGAGTCGTCGCCGGGCCAGCTCCAGCATCCCGGCACTCGCGTCGAAGCCGCTCACAACGGCGCCGCGCTCGCGCAGCGCCTCGGACAAGGGGCCGGAGCCGCAGCCGGCGTCGAGGATGCGCCGGCCGGACACCTCGCCGGCGAGGGTCAGCATCGCGGGCCGCTCGTAGTGGCATTGAGGAGGTTGGTTTCGTTCTCGGCCGTGTACGCCTCGGCGAAGCCGTTGTAGTCGTTGACCTTCGGTGGATCCACAGTCACCGCGGACGACGAGGTGGGCCGGGTGGCGCTCGCGTGCTCTTGGTGCTCGTCGGAGGTCATGAGGTGGGAGACGTGTGCTGCATCAGTGCGGTTCCTGACTGCTTCCGGTCGTCCGCCCGGCCTCATCCCTTTTGATCACCCGTAAGGCGCACCCGTGGAGAAGGACGTCGGCCCCGCCGTGTACTGGGGTGTGGCGGACCTCGACCGGGTACGTGAGCGGCTGCCGGCGGCCGGGTGCGCGCACCATCGTGGGCCGCTGACCGCCCAACCGGGGCGCAGGATGGCCCAGTTGCGCGACCCGTTCGGCACGGTCATCGGGTTCAGCGCGGGGGTTCGTCGTCGCTGAAGTCGGGGAACGTGGTGGCGAGAAGGTGTTCCGCGCCGCCTTCGAGGGCCAGGGACATCTCGGCCGAGCGGGCGAGCATGGTCTTCTCGTAGGTGTGGACGGCGTCGTCGACGGTCGCCGCACTTGCCAGAGCCAGCGCGAGGTCGCTTGCATCGAGCATGGCGAGGTTGACGCCGACGCCCAAGGGCGGCATGAGGTGGGCGGCGTCGCCGAGGAGGGTCACCGTCGGACTGTGCTCCCAGTGGTGCGGCGCGGGTAGCGCAAAGATCGGGCGGTCCACATAGGCGCCCTCGTTGTTGGTGATCATCTGGTTCATGCGGGGCGACCAGCGGGCGTAACGCTTCAGGAGCAAGGCGCGGATGGCGCCGGTGTCCGCGGACGTCAGGCCACTCGCGACGATCCAATCGGCCGGGACGCGCTGGATCAGGTAGACACGGATGCGGTCATTGCTGTTGCGCTGGGCGAAGAGACCGCGCTCACCATCGGCGGCGTGCGCGCCACCTTGGCCGACCAGTTCGGCGATGTCCGGGTGGCGGGCTTCGACGTCCGAGAACCATGCTTCCAGGAAGCTGATCCCGCTGTACTCGGGGACGGCCGGCGAGATGGCCGGGCGTACGCGGGAGAAGGCGCCGTCGGCTCCGATGACCAGGTCGGTCTCGACGGTGGTGCCGTCTGCGAAGTGCAGCAGGCGCGGCCCCCTCGCGGGTCCGCCGACGCGATCGAGACTGTGGCCCCAGCGCACTGTGCCGGGCTGAAGGGAGTCGAGCAGCAGGTCGCGAAGCAGGCCGCGGTCGATCTCCGGCTTGAACAGTTCTCCGGCCTCGGGGATCTGATGCGAGGTGATCGTGCCCGACGGATCCATCTGGCGCATCTCCTGCCCTTCGGGGCGAGCCAGCCGGAGGAACTCGTCGAGCAGGCCGGCCTCGCGCAGGGCGATCTGGCCGTTGTCGGCATGCAGGTCCAGGGTGCCGCCCTGGTCGCGTGCGTCGGGGCCGGCGTCGCGGTCGTACACGGTGACCGCTATGCCGTGCTGCTGAAGGATGCGGGCGCAGGTCAGCCCGCCCGGTCCGGCTCCGACGATGCTGATCCGGGCATGAGCGGGGTTGGGGGAAGCCATGTGTTCGTCCTTCGCTGAGGGATGGGTGGAGAGGTGGCGGCGGAGCCGAAGCGCGGTGAGGCTCGACGTCTCACGGTGGGGGCGATCGGCGGATCGGTTGCCGCGGTCGGACCGCGCGGCGTCTCGTCCGCGCAGGGCAGCGACCCGCAGGATGGCGGTCGCCTCACAACGGTCGCCTCGCAACATCCAAAAGTAGAGTACAGAGAAAAGTAGAATGTGTAAACGTTTTGCCGGATAGTACGTTCGGATAGTCTGGTGGCATGACTCAGCCCACTCTCGGCCGCCGCGAGCGCAAGAAGGCCGCCACCAGGCAGGCGATCGCCGACGCCGCACTTCAGCTGTTTCTGGAGCACGGCTACGACCATGTGAGCATCAAGGACATTGCCGAAACGGCGGACGTTTCCACTGCCACCGTCTTCAAGCACTTCACCGGCAAAGAAGCCCTGGTGTTCGACCAGGAGGAGAGCACGGACGCGCACCTGGCCGCGGCCGTGCGAGGACGGCGTGCGGACCAGACCGTCCTCGACGCTCTGCGCGAGCATGTGATTTCCACCTGGCTGCCGATCGCCGCGCACCCCCAGTCGGCACAGTTCTTCCGCCTGGTCAACACCACCCCGGCGCTGCGCGCCTACGCCGAACGCATGTGGACTCGACACACCGACACCCTCAGCGCGGCCATCGCTGACGAGTACGGCGTGGATCACAACGACCTCGCCTGTGCGGTTCTGGCCCGTTTCGTTCTGGAGGTCCCTGTCCTGGCTCAACGGCAGAAGGACCGCAGGGCAGCCGTGGAGGAAGTATTCGACATGCTGGCCAACGGCTGGCGTCCCCCGGCCGTCACGACGGGCTCGGAGGCGCATTAGGTGGCGGGCCGGGCGAGTAGCGAAAGGGGTGCTGAATCCCAGGCTGCTGCGCGGCGCCGAGCCTGGCTCAGGGCGGCTAAGGTGCCGGCCATGAACGCGATAGCGGTGCGTGGAGCCACGATCCACTACGACGACTTCGGTCCCTCGGCCGGGCTGCCGGTCCTGTTGGTTCACGGCCATCCGTTCAACCGCACTCTGTGGGCACCCCAGGGCAGGGCTCTGGCCGAGGCGGGATACCGGGTCATCACCCCTGATCTGCGTGGTTACGGCCACAGCAGCGTCACCGGGGGAAAGGTGTTCCTGTCCGACTTCGCCGATGACCTCGCCGCGCTCCTCGACCACCTGGGTATCGAGCGGGCCGTGGTCGGTGGTGTCTCGATGGGCGGTCAGATCAGCATGGAGTTCCAGCGTCTCCACCCGCAGCGGGTGGAGGCCCTGGTCCTGTCCGACACCTCCGCCCCCGCCGAGACCGAGGAGGGCAAGGAGTTCCGCAACCGCTTGGCCGACCGGCTCCTCGCCGAGGGCATGGACGGTTACGCGAGCGAGGTGATCGGCAAGATGCTCGCCGGGTACAACGTCACCGCGATGCCCGACGTCGCCGAGCGCGTCCTGGGCATGATGCGCGCCACGGACCCCCACGGCGCGGCGGCAGCCCTGCGCGGGCGGGCCGAACGCCCCGACTACCGGGACACGCTGGCGGCGGTCCGGAAGCCGGTACTGGTCGTCGTCGGCGCGGACGACGCGTACACCCCGGTCGCGGACGCCGAGGCGATCCGCGGCCTCGTACCCGACGCGACTCTGGCCGTCATCGAGAAGGCCGGCCACCTGCCCGGCGCCGAGCAGCCCGAGTCCTTCAACGCCGCTCTGCTGGACTTCCTCACCGCCCGGGTGGCCACCCGTGGCTGAGCCGCACCCGCTCCTGGCCTGCTTCACCGACGCCGCCAACGGTCATTTCCCGCCCTGCGACGGCGGCGTGACGGTGCTGCCGCCGCTGCTCGACGGCCTGGAGGCCTCCGTCGCCTTCACGGGACACGCGGTGATCGCCACCGCCCTGGGCGCCGCGGAAGTGCTCGCCCTGAGGCCAGACGGCTTCGGTGCCTCCCTGGCCCCCGACTTCCTCCGCCACCTCGCAGGCCCCGAGGGGACGATCGGCGTCACCGACGCCACCCTGACGGCCCGCGGCACCGGCGGAACGCCACGACTGGCCGAACTGGGGGACGAAGCACACGATCACCCACGCGTCCTGCACGCCCGCGAACTGAGGACCGACATCAAGGTCTACGGCGACGAACGGGGGCTGATCACGCTGGCGGACGGCCTCGCCGGACGGCGTGAACTGAGCATCGAACTGCACGCTCCGCACCACGACAGCCAGGGCCACGGACGCGGGCTCCTCGCAGACGCCCTCACGCTCGTTCCGGCGGGCGAACCGCTCTTCGCCGCCGTGTCCCCCGGCAACGCCCGATCGCTCCGCGCCTTCCTGGCCTGCGGATTCACTCCGATCGGCAGCGAAGTGATCCTCCGCCCCCAGCGATCCGCAGAGCACTGACGAGGTAGGCCGTTGTTCAGCGCCGTCCGTACCGTGATGACCTTCGCCGTCGACCCCGAAGCATCGGCCCGTTGGTGGGGCGAGCTCCTCGGCGTACCCGTGGAGAAGGACGTCGGTCAAGGCGGGGCCGTCTACGCCTGGGTGGTGGTCGGTGGAGTCGAGCTCGGGTTCCACCCCGTGGACGACGAGCGCAATCCCCGGGGCGGCAGCCCCGTCGTGTACTGGGGCGTGGAGGACCTCGATCACGTACGCGAGCGGCTGCTGGCGGCCGGGTGCGCGCACCATCGGGGGCCGCTGACCATCGAACCGGGACGCAGGATCGCCCAGCTGCGCGACCCGTTCGGCACGGTCATCGGCATCGAAGGCCCGTAGGGCGCGTCAGTACTTCACCGCCGACGGTGGCTCCCTCCGCCCCGGACCGAGGAGAGGGAAGTGAGAAGCCACCGTCACGTCCGCACGGTCAGCGTTCGAGGAGAGCGATGCGGATGGCGCGTTCGACGTGGGCCGCCGTGTTGGCGTGGCCGGCGGCGTTGGGGTGGACCAGGGTGGCGCGCTTGTTGATGATGCCGCAGTTCAGCAGGGTGCCGGGGAGCTTGGCGGGCCAGTAGGCCTCGGCGTCGCCGCAGATGCCCTCGACCCACTTGGTGCCGGCCGGCTGGCAGGCGTCGTGGCCCACGCTGGAGGCGTAGACGTCCACGTAGCGGTCGCCGAAGAAGTTGCTTACCCGCTGGATCGTGCTGTTCAGCTGCTTGAGGACGTCCTCGCGGAGCCAGTCGATGTCGGAGTGGCTGATCGAACCCAGCTCGGTGAGCGACAGGCGGTTGCAGTCTCCGCTGTTGTCGGGGAGTACGGCCGGGTAGCCGACCGTGACGACCTTGGCGTTGGGCGCGGCCTGGTGTACTTCGGCCAGCATTTCGATGTACTCGTCCTGGACCCGGGCGAGCTTCTCGTTGATGCTCTCCTCGCCCGCGGGCGGGTTGGTGTAGTGGTCGCGGCAGGACGTGCCGGCCGCGCCCTGTTCGAGGCACTTGAGCAGCATGCCGCCGAAGGGCAGGCTGTTGCCGCCGACGCCGATGGTGACGACGTCGGTGCTCTCGCTGAGGGCGGCCCGCTGGATCTGCGGGTCCACCGACGGCCAGCCGGCGGCGGGCGGCTGGACCGGGCTGATCGGGGTCTGCCGGGTCTTGGTGATGTCGGAGATGACGGCGGCGCCGCAGCTGACGTTGGTCAGGTGGACGGGCTTGCCCGGCGGGAACTCGGCGAGCTCCCGGTCCACGACGTCCGGGTACGCGTCCGTGGTCCGGTCGCAGCCGTCGCGTGAGGCGTCGCCCAGCGCGGGCTGCGGGGTCCCGACGAAGACGCCGGCGGTGTACGAGTCGCCCAATGCGGCCCACTCGTACGAGTCGGCCGCACCGGCGGAGCCGGAGGGCATCAGCGCGGACGCCGCGAGCGCGAGCCCGACGGCCAGGGCGCGCGTGCGCAGGCGGGACACACGGTGTCGCATGGTTTCTCCAGGGTGGGCGAAGGGCGCCCCGGGGCCGGTCGGCTCCTCCGGGGCGGAGGGCACCTCGTCCGGGATCATCCACGCCGCCCGGCCGGTAGCCCGGTGAAACGGGCCAATTGGCCCCGATCGGGGTAAATCGTCAGATCTATCAAGCTGCGACTGGTTGACGTTTGCGCCCCGTCACCCCGCAGCTATCCCGGCGCAGCCTTCGCCCGGTCCGGCGTCACCGACGCGTCCCGCGAGGCGTCGGCGGCGGCCCGGAAGGCGTCGCCGCCCTCGCCCTGATCATCGGGGGCGTGGTGCTGGCTCGGGTGACCTCGTCGGAGGGGGCCTGACGGTCGATAGGCTCACCGCATGGGCCTCGACATCACCACGCTGATCGCCGACTGGCCGTGGCTGGCCGAGGTCCCGCCCCGGGAGCGGCTGTCGCGGCTGCGGAACGCCTGGTACGGCGACGAGACCGGGCTGTGGGACGACGAGGCGCCCGGGACCGACGGCGGCTGGGAGTGGCCGCGCGGGCCGCACCGCGCGCGCTTCGGCGTGTACGAGTTCCCCGGCACCGCCGGTTCGTTCAAGCCGCACTTCTGGGTGGGGGAGGGCTGGGAGAGGACGCGCGAGCACGTCGGCCCGACTGTGCGGGCGGAGCTGGACGCTCTGCTCGGCGGGCTGACCTGGGACGGGCCGGACTTCGACGACGAGGAGAGCGAGGACCGCGCCTTCTTCTCCCACGACAGCGTGCTGGTGGCGTGTTCGCCGGAGCGCGTACGGGAACTGCTCGCGACCTGGGAGCGCGTACGGCCCCGGCTCGACGAGCTGCGCGCGCCCTTCGACGAGCACGCCGCCCTGCCCGAGGGGTGGATCCCCGACTTCGACGCGTTCGTACGCCTCCTGACCGGCTGGGGCGAGGTCCTGGCCCAGGCCGCCCGCCGGGGCTGGGGGATCGCGGGCGTGAGCGGTTAGCGGCTACCGCCTGCGGGAGACTCCCAGCTCGAACAGGTAACGCTTCGTCACCCTGCCCCCCCGTGGCGCTCGTCGATCAGCTCCGCGATGGAGTCCAGCAGCCCGCGACGGGCGTCCTCCGGAAGGGCCCGGTGGCCCGAGTACGTCCGCAGCACGTCCAGGTACTCCGCCGCGGTGTACGTGACGTCGTGCTCGTAGCGCCGGAAGACCGTCGGGCCGAAGCGGCCGCTGCGCGCCACCTCCTCCGCGTGGTCCGCGTTGCCGACCTCGGCGGCCGCGGGGGCCGGGTCCCGGGCTTCGTGTCCGGGTCGAACCGCTCGTAGCAGCGCTGGACCTCGGTGAAGAACTCCCCGGTGCCGCCCGCCACATGCTGCGTGCGCACCACGGCGAGCGCCCCGCCGGGGCGCAGCGCGTCGGCGGCCCTGGACGCGCGCACCGCCGGGTCGATCCAGTGGAACGAGGTCACCGCGAGCACGGTGTCGTACGGCTCCGCGGGCAGCGGCCAGCTCTCGAACTCTGCCGTCACCACCTCCACGTCCGCCGCCCCGGCCAGATTGCGCCGGGCGACCGCGGCCATGCTCGGCCCCGCCTCGACGGCCGTGATCCGGCAGCCCCGCCCGGCCAGCGGCACCGTCGCCTGACCGGTCCCGCAGCCCACCTCCAGCACGCGGCTGCCGGGACGGGCCCCCGCGAGTTCCACGAGGTCGTCGTAGAGCGCCGGCGGATATCCCGGCCTGGCCCGGTCGTACAGCTCCGCGTCCTCGTCGAACGTCCGCCGCAGCCGCTCCCGCCGGGAGTCCTCGGGACGGTCGTCGCGCGGCACGGGTGCGGTGATTTCGGGCATGCGGGGCAGCGTAGGCGATGCCTGTGCCGGTGGCCTGCCATACGGCGGACCAGCGCCCGCTTGATGTTGCAGTCCCGGGCCCGGTACCCCGGACTGGTCATGGTCAGGGGCACCGGTGCGTCCACCGCGAGGTCGTCCATCAGGCTGTGCCGGCGGGGGCACCGTACGGGCCGGAAAGCAGCGTGGTCGCTCCCGTGACGCTTCGGTCCCGTTCAGTCCCGTACGGAGAAAAGCCAGGTCAGCTGAGGTAACCACCTCATCCACGGGACTGACGGGGCTGAGCCTGGGGGTTATCACCCACATATGTACTGTCGTGTACGCGCGGGCGCGCACATACGAGCAGTGCTCTGTGTAGCTCATAACTGACGCATTCAGTCCCGTCAGTCCCGTACGGGAGGTCCACAAGTTCCTGACCTGTATCGATGTGGAACGGGACTGAAGTCCTCAGCGGCTGACGGGACTCAAGTTCCGGGACTTGAGGAAGGAGCACTTCCGAGGTCGGGGAAGTGGACTACGTTCTCTTTCGCAATGCCGACAGCTCAGTCCCGTCAGTCCCGTTGAGCCCGCACCTCCCAGTGAGGCCGTGGCAGGCGGGTTGCGTCGGGGCGACACGGCCCAGCACGTATGCGACAAGGACAGCCGTTGCACCCTCAGCCCGGAACTCCGTCGACGGTTCCCGCCGTGCCGGACGACGGCGCTGCTGGTCGGAAGCACCTTCCGGCCACGTCGTTGGCCCGGGCCTTCAGGGGGCAGGACCGTCCGTCGAGTGCCGTGCGCGTAAGCCAAGCACCGAGTCCATCTCCGAGGACGGTCATGAACGCCGAGCCGGACCGCTTCGACGCGCAGCGCGCAGCCGAACAAATCCTTGAGCGCGACCGCGACCTGGTGGCGGAGCAGCCGGTGCTGCCCGCCCAGCAACTGGAAGGCCGCTATCCGGCCCCGGACGAGCGGGTGTTGCCGGGCGCGCTGACCGACCGTGGCAACGCGAAGCTGTTCGCCCGGCTCTACGCCGATAAGTTTCGCTATGATCCGCCCCTCCACGAGCCGGGCCTTCGCCGCCCGCATCCGCCAGGAGCTCGGTCTGGCCTCACCGGCGGACATGATCAAGAACAACGCGACCAAGCTCTACCCCGGCCTCGCCCTCCTCACGGAGAGCGGCGACGAGGACGGAACACCGCAATGACGACGACCGGCACTCCAAGGCTGAGGGAAGAACAACCGTACGATGGATGGGATCGTCATCAGCGCTCCCGCGCGCTCCACCGAAGGTGCGGTGGTATGAACGCAACCCCAGGCGGCGGGCAGCCGGCCGTGGACAATCAGGAGGCGACGTGAGCGCGATCCCGAGAGAAGGCGATCTCGCCCAGGAAGCCGAAGTCGTCTGGCTGGAGAACACCGAGGATCTCGACTACGTTCGTCAGGCCCTCGACAAGGTCACCACTCGCCGGGGCAGGCCCCGCTACGAACGCGACGGCCGGCTCGTCGGCTACACCAACCTCACGCCGAAGGCGCGGGCATTGCCAGACAGCGGCCTGTTCGTCCGCCGTACCTTCTACCTCCTGCCGCACGACCGCCCCAACCGACCCGACGACCCCGATGGCCCTTACGCGGTCGGCTCACCGCTCGAAGCCGTCGACCCCCGGACCATCGACGTGGGCGTGGCCGGTGCTAAGACATCCCGGTCCCAGGCCACCGCAGAGATACAGACCGCCTCCCCATCATCCTCCTGAACTGCGCCGGTTTCAGCAGCCGGCCATCCTGGAGGGCGGTCAGGAACCGGTTGAGGTCGCTGGTGCTGGAGAGCGTCCCGCCGCACGCGCCCGCGAGGCGCGTCAGCCACATGGCGCGTCAGGTGTGCAGGGTGGGGAAGCGGATCGGGCGGCAGTGTGTCGTGCCCATGTTCGAGTGAGCTGCAGGCGCGGCGCGGACCTGCCCTGCGACGCCACAGTGCTCTGGTCGCCGAAGCTTGACCGTTGCCTCGAAGGCTGAGTGACGTATGCCGAGCTGACAATCGGCCCACGTAGGATCGGCGCATGATTCGCGCAGTCGTATTCGACGTCGGTGAGTGTCTGGTTGACGAGACCCGCGAGTACGGGACCTGGGCCGACTGGCTTGACGTCCCGCGTCATACTTTCGCGGCCATGTTCGGGGCCGTCATCGCCCAAGGCCGCGATTACCGAGACGTCTTCCAGGAGTTCCGGCCCGGCTTCGACCTGTACGCCGAACGCGAGCGCCGCGCCGAAGCCGGCAAGCCGGAACACTTCGGGGAGGAAGACCTGTACCCCGATGTCCGAGGCGCCCTGCGCACTCTGCGAGCCGACGGTCTGTGGCTCGGCGTTGCCGGTAACCAGACAGTCCGGGCCGGCACCATCCTTCGCGAACTGTTCTCCAAGGACGTTGACCTGATCGGCACCTCCGACGACTGGGGCGCGAGCAAGCCCGACCCGGCCTTCTTCCACCGCGTGGCCGAGGCAGTGCCCGCCGCCCTTGGGGAGATCCTCTACGTCGGAGATCGCGTGGACAACGATCTGCGCCCCGGCGCGTCTGCCGGGATGCTCACCGCACTGGTGCATCGTGGCCCGTGGGCGACGATCCAGTGGAACACCGACGAGGCCCTCGACCTTCCAACGTTCCGCGTAGAATCCCTCCTTGAACTCTCGCCGAAGATCGCGGAGTTCAACGCGCGAGGGCGCTGACCGTCGTCGACCACCCGTACAACCGGTCATCGAGGTCACGTACGCATTGCTCGTGCTGGTGCGAGGCCAGTGCCCGTCGCACTTCCCGCACCCGGTCCATTCCTGTCGCGTACCAGGTCGCCTCCAGCTGATCGAGGGCGCGCCGGGCGTACTCGCACGCACCGTCGGGGTTCCCCGCCGCCGCCTCGACCGCGGCCAGGTCTCCGTAGACCACGGTGCGTTGCTTGTCCTCGGCGGCCGGCATTTCAGCGAGAACCCCGAGGAGCGTCGTCCGGGCCTGCGGCAGGTGGCCGGCCCTCAGCTGGGTGTTCCCCTTGAAGGCAGCCAGGCGCACCGGGCTGAACCAGTCCAGCCAGTCGGGCGACGGGTGTTCGGTCCCTGCGGCGAGCACGTCCTCTGCGTGGCCAATCAGGTGGAGAGCCGTCCTGGTGTTGCCGCACCGGGTCTCACACTCGGCCTCGACCGCGTCCAGCCATGCCAGGAACTCCGCTGACGGCGCACCACGACGGGCGTAGGTCCGGGCGGCGACCATCCGCTCTGCCGCCTCGTCCCGCTTGCCGGCCCAAGCCGGGATGAAAGCGGTGTGAGCGAGGACGGCGGAGCCGAGCAGAGGGGCGTCGGCCTCGCCCGCGGCCTGAAGGGCGCGAAGGTAGGTAGTGCTCGCTCGGTCCGGTTCGCATAGGTCGAAGAACTCGATTCGCCCCGCCAGCAGCCACGTCTCTGCGAGCGCCGTCGCCACAGCTTGGCGGGTCTGTCCAGCCGCCTCTGGAAGAAGAGCACAGCCGAGGTTGGCATGCGCGATTGCGGCCGGGTGGAGGGTGGCCGGGGCGACTGACCAGTAGAGGCGTCGATGCGACCGGGTCACGGCCTCGAAGTCGGCGGCAACGGAGGCTGGTTGCATGGTGGCGGTCGCTTGGGAGGGAACGGTGGTAAGGCCGACCTGGGCCCCTGCCAGGCCGCGGCGCCTTGCGCCTGGGCCCTCGCGTCCGCCGGGAGGGGTGAACCCCAGCGCGTCGAGGTCCTGACCGAGGGTCCGCGTGAGGGCTGCCCCGAGGTCGGGGTGTGGCCAGGGCGGGTTCTCGGACTCCCACCGGCGTACCTGCCGCACACCGACGCCGAGCGCAGTGGCGAGGGCTTGCTGGGAGTGGTAGCCGGCGGCGAGGCGAGCAGACTTCAGGCGGATGTTGCTGGGCTTCGGTGGCATGGTAGTCCTCCCTCACGGCAATGCTGCCAGTGTCACACCAAGCCCTCCTGGCTGACCACCCTTCCCCGGAAGGGTGCATGAAGGCCCTCTTTTATGACGAGAAGAGTCCTCTGGGAGTCCTCGGAATTGAGAGGGGGACCCGCCAACCTAGGACGGTCGCTCAGCTGCCAGGAGGCCAAGTTGTCGTCCATGACCACCACCATCAAGAGCTGCCGGTTAGAAGGTGCCGGCCAGACTTGGGACGCGGTCCGCGTGCCACGGAGCGTTGGCAGTGACGCGGTCTCCGTCCTTGGAAGCCGCGTCGGAGCAGCCCTTCAGGACCCGCACGAGGGGTGCATGTATTTCTTCATCACCCCCGGGTCGGCGGCCACATGGAAGCCCTCCGATGTGCCTGGTGCCCGAATCCTCGGGCCTGGCGCTCATGTCGTATTCCCGCCTCCGAGACGTACCTCCGGGCCTGGCCCGCACTGGCGGGTCGGTCCGGTGGACGACAGGCTCCTCACCGACGCAGCGGCGCTTCGGGCCGCTCTGGAGGATGCAGCGACCCCGCGGACGAGGCGGTCGCCTGCCTCGTCAACGACGGCCGGCCCACGCACACGGTCGACTACGCGAAGCACGAGCTGCTGGTGGCGCAGGACGGAGAGGACATCGTCGCGATGTCGTCGAGCGAGGGCATCGCGTACCGCAGCACACCGTCGTCGGGCCGTCTCGTTCTGGCCGGTATCGACGTTCAGCCGCTCGCTCTGGCCGCCGCGCGCATCGCGCGGGAGGCGATCCGTGGTCAGCTCCTCCGCGATGGGTGGGCCGTGCTCCACTCGTCAGCCGTCGTGCGGCCCGAGGACGGCGCGACCCTCCTCACATTGGGCGGCAAGGGGGCCGGGAAGACCACCACGGCTTTGCTGCTTGCCTCATGCGGCTGGCAGCTCCTCGCCAACGACCGGGTATGGGTCCGGCCCAGCGGGGAGAAGGGCGTCGAGGTGGTGCCGTGGCCGTCCGCTGCCGCGGTCGGCCTGGGGCTGCTGCACTCGCTCGGCTGGGACGTCACCGCGCGGGAGCAACTGCAGAAGGGGGGCAGCTTCCACCCGACTCAGCACAAGTCGGTGACCGAGGCGCTGCTCGCCGGCGATCACACGCCGCTGTGGGAGAACGTGAAGCGGGAACGGAAGGTCCAGGTGTTCCCGGACCAGTTCCCGGGGTTGTTCGGCGTGCCGCTGGCCACCGGCGGCCGGGCAGCCGGCCTCCTCTTCCCCCGGATCGACGCCGACGCGTCCCCGGACACCACCGCCGGCACCCGAACGCTGAGCGAGGCGGACTTCATGTCGGGGGCGACCGAGGACCGGTACCCCGACGTCTTCGGGCAGGCGCAGGGCGTGGACGCCGGCGGCCGTGAGAGCGCGAGAGCCGAGGTCGCGGCGCGGCTCGCTGGGCTGCCGCACCGAGCGGTCAGGCTCAACCACGACGTCCCGGCGAGCACTGAGGTTCTGACCAGGGTTGCCGACGCGATCGAGCTTTCTGCCCGCGAGGAGTTGCAGTGACCGAGTGGACCCGCTCCAGGCCCACGACAGCGCCTGCCCACAACCCGGCCGACCCGCAGAGTGGACGCGCCTCAGTGGACTGGCACCTGTACGACACCGACCAGGGGCACGGAGCTGTGCCGGGTCGAACTGGGGCGGCGCGTCAGAGAGCTTCGCGCCTACGACGACCACGTGGCCGTGACGCTCGACAGCGGGGGCCGGATCACCGCCCCGTACGCAGTCGTCGCCACCGGGGTCGGGCCGCTCCAGCCGCGCGACGCCGGCTGGATCACGCCACCGGGGTCGGGCCGCTCCAGCCGCGCGACGCCGGCTGGATCACCGCACCGGAGGGGCTGACGCTGCCGCCGCTCTGGCAGGCCGAAGCGGAAGAGGGCCTCACCCTCCTCGTCCTCGGCGGCGACCGCCCGATCGGGACCTTCCTGCGCGCCCGTCCGGACACCGGCACCCGGCTCCTCGTGGCGTACCCGGCGGCCGACGCGTACAAGACCGAGGAGATCCGCGAGGACCCCCGGGTCACGCTCCTGCCCGTGGAGCACCTGACGCTCGCGGACAGCGGGGCGGTGGAGGCGGTGGGCGCGGACGGCGTACGGCGGAGGCTCGCGGCGGACGCCGTGTACCTCAGCCTCGGCAGCGCGCCCGCCGCCCCGGCAGGCGACCTGGTCCGGGGCGCCGACGGGTACTGCCCGCCCGCCGACCAGCACCCCCGCGTCCTCGTCGCCGGCGACCTCCGCTCCGCGCGCTACCAGCGGATCATGACCGCCCTGGGCTCCGGCAGCGAGGCCGCGCTGCACGCGTACTACGCGGGCCGCCGGTAGGCCCGTGGTACGACGCGCAGCCGCGTACATGCGACCACGGAGGTACCAAACGGCAGCCTGTGGGCGGACGTTGAGGTACCCGGTCCGCGCCTAGCGTTCCGATCATGAGAACTCGTCACCGCGGCCTTGCCGCCTCGCTCCTAGTCCTCGCCCTGGGTGCCACCGCCGTCGCCCCGGCCGTCGCCTCCTCCCCGGCACCCGCCGAGAGCAGGACCGCGCACACCGCCACCGCCCCGCAGCTTCGGCTGCCCGCGCCGAGCGGGCCGTACGCCGTCGGCGAGAACACCCTGCACCTGCGGGACACCGGCCGCGCCGACCCGTACGTACCGGAGGCCGGCGCACGCGAGCTGCTGGCGTCCGTGTTCTACCCGGCACGCGCCGGGAGCGGGGTGCCCGCGCCGTACATGAGCGCGAAGGAGGCGGAACTACTGCTGGAGTCCCGGGGCTTCGGCAGGCTCGTCGAGCCCGGGGTGGTCGCGGCCACCGAGACGCGCGCGCGGATCGGCGCGGCGCCCGCGCGCGGGCGGTTCCCGCTCGTCGTGCTGTCGCCCGGGTTCGGGCAGAGCCGCTTCACGCTGACGTCCCTCGCGACGGACCTGGCCTCCCGGGGTTACGTCGTCGCGGCGGTGGACCACGCCCACGAGTCCGTCGCCACCGTCTTCCCCGGAGGGCGCGTCCTGCCCTGTGCCGCCTGCGACTACGTGGAGCGGGTCGGTGACGCGGGCCTTGCGGAGGTCGCCCGGGGCCGGGCGAAGGACGTGTCGTTCCTGCTGGACCGGCTGACGGGCGCCCACCCCGCCTGGCGGCACGCCTCGATGATCGACCGGCGGCGCGTCGGCATGGCCGGGCACTCCATCGGCGGTGACTCCGCCGCGTCCACGATGGCCGCCGACCGGCGCGTGCGCGCGGGCGTGAACATGGACGGGACCTTCTACGACCCGGTCCCCGCGGCGGGGCTCCGGGGCCGGCCGTTCATGATGCTCGGAACCGACATCGACCACGCGTCCGGCGGTACCTTCGACACCACCTGGGACCGGGACTGGAAGCGCCTCGACGGCTGGAAGCGGTGGCTCACCGTCGCCGGGGCGGGCCACTTCACGTTCACCGACATGCCGGTCCTCGGCGCGGAACTGGGCATCGAGGACCCCTCGGCCCCGCTGCCCGCCGACCGCTCCAGCGACATCACCCGCGACTACGTCGCCGCCTTCTTCGACCTGCACCTCAAGGGCGTACCGCAGCCGCTGCTCGCCGGGCCGACGGCCGTCAACCCGGAGGTCACCTTCCAGCGGCCGTGACCGTCCCGCCGTACGCGTGGCGGGCTCAGCCACCCCCGGCGCCGGGGCCCGGCGGCGCGGGCGCTCGTTCGAGGGTGAAGACGCGGGTCACCGGGTCGACTCGGGCCGACAGCGCCGTTCCCTGTGCGGCGTCTCCGAACCGGTACGCCAGGACGTCGCAGGTGCACTCGAACGGTTCGAACCCCGGGCCGTCGACACGCATCAGCAGCCGGACCTGCCGGTCGTCGGCCGGGGACGGCGGGGCGGAGGAGACCGACAGGACCAGGGCGGTCGCATCGACACCGGTGACGGCGAGCCGGACGGTGAGCCGGCGTTCCCAGCGGGCGGAGAAGAGGGTCGACCAACCGACGCAGGCGACGAACGCCGCGACCAGGAAGAGACCGGCGCCCGCCCATGTCCACCCGGCGCCGGTCTCACCGATCTCGGAGACGGTACGGACCGCGACGTAGACGGCAGCCCCGCCGGCGCCCAGCAGCAGGATCGCGCCCACGGTGCAGGCGATGGCCGTGATCCCCGGGCCCTTGGGATCGAGCAGGGCGGGTTCGTGGGCGCGCGCGGTGGCCATGGGCGCACCCTAACCAGGGGAGTGCGGTCCGGTCACCGACTCAGCCTGTACTGAGCCGAGTTGGCCACCACGCCACCACCTCACCCGGCGACGGCGGCCGGCCCGCCGCCTCCTCACCCGGCGACCGCGACCCCCGCCCGCAGCGCCGGCCACGCCGCCGCCAGCGCCTCGCGCCAGTCCCGCATCGCCCCCAGCCCCGCCGCCTCCCACCGCGCATGGCCCAGCGCGGAGAACCGCGGCCGGGGCGCGGGCGCCGCGAAGGACGCGGCCGGGACCGGGCGGACGCGGGACGGGTCCGCGCCCAGGAGGCGGAAGACCTCGCGGGCCAGCTCGACGCGGGTGCACAAGCCGGCGTTCGTCGCGTGGTACACACCGGGGGCCGCCGCGCCGCCCAGGGCCGCCAGGCCGAGCGCGACCAGCCGGTCCGCCGCGTCCGCGCTCCACGTGGGCTGGCCGCACTGCCCGTCCGCGACCTCGACGTACTCCCGCTCGCGCTCCAGGCGGATCAGCGTGCCGACGAAGCCCCGGCCGCCGTCCCCGTACAGCCAGGCGGTGCGGGCCACGTAACCGGTCCACGGGAGGAGTTGCAGGACCGCGCGTTCGCCCTCCAGCTTGGAGCGGCCGTACGCGCCGAGCGGGGCCGGGCGGGCGTCCTCGGCGTACGGCGTGCGGGCCTCGCCGGAGAACACGTAGTCCGTCGAGACGTGCAGCAGCAGCGCGCCGAACTCCCCGCACGCCGCGGCCAGCCGGCGCGGGCCCGTGCCGTTGACCCGCAGGGCGCTGGCCGGCTCGGCCTCCGCCGCGTCGACCTCCGTGTACGCGGCGGCGTTGACCACGACCCCCGGCCGGTGCGCGGTCATCGCCGCCCGTACGGCACGGGGGTCGGTCACGTCCAGGTCCTCGTGGCCCAGGGCGACGTACGGCCGGCCCGCCCGGTCGAGAGCCGGCAGCAGCTCCCGGCCGAGCAGCCCCCGCGCACCCGCGACCAGCCAGCGGGTCACAGGGCGGCCTTGTTCTTCAGCGGCTCCCACCAGGCGCGGTTGTCCCGGTACCAGTCGAAGGTCTCCCGCAGCCCCTGCGTGAAGTCCTTGCGCGGCCGGTAGCCCAGCTCCTCGCGGATCTTGGTGCAGTCGACCGAGTAGCGCAGGTCGTGTCCGAGCCGGTCGGCCACGTGCTCGACGCTCTGCCAGGTGGAGCCCGACAGCTCCAGCAGCAGTTCGGTCAGCTCCTTGTTGCTCAGCTCCGTGCCACCACCGATGTTGTAGACCTCGCCCGGGCGGCCGCCGGTGCGCACCAGCTCCAGGCCCTGGACGTGGTCGTCGATGTGCAGCCAGTCCCGCACGTTCAGCCCCTCCCCGTACAGCGGCACCTTGTGCCCGTCCAGGAGGTTGGTGACGAACAGCGGGATGACCTTCTCGGGGAAGTGGTGGTGGCCGTAGTTGTTCGAGCAGCGGGTCACCCGGACGTCGAGCCCGTGGGTGCGGTGGTACGACAGTGCGACCAGGTCGGAGGAGGCCTTCGAGGCGGCGTACGGGGAGTTGGGGCGCAGTGGGTCCGTCTCCGGCCAGGAGCCCTCGTCGATCGACCCGTAGACCTCGTCCGTCGACACGTGCAGGAACCGGGCCGGGCCGCCCGGCCGGCGCAGCGCCGCGTCCAGGAGGGTCTGCGTGCCCAGGACGTTGGTCGTGATGAACTCCGCGGCGCCCTGGATGGAGCGGTCGACGTGCGACTCGGCGGCGAAGTGCACGATCTGGTCGTGCCCGGCCACCACCCTCGCGACGAGCTCGCGGTCGCAGATGTCGCCCGGGACGAAGGAGAAACGGGGGTTGCTCCGGACCTCGTCCAGGTTGGCCGGGTTGCCCGCGTAGGTGAGCTTGTCGAGGACGGTCACGGTGACGTCGCCGGGGCCCTCGGGGCCCAGCAGCGTACGGACGTAGTGGGAGCCGATGAAGCCGGCGCCGCCGGTGACGAGGATGCGTGTGTCGGTCATGAGGAGATCTGCACCTTGCTGTGGTCGCCGAGGACGAAACGGTGGGCCGCGGGCATCCGCGGGGCGGGTGTCACCACGACGTTCCGCCCGATGATCGACGCCTCCACGCGCCGGACCCCGTTGAGCGAGGAGTCGTCGAGCACGATGGAGAATTCGATCTCGCTGTCGCTGATCACACAGTTGCGCGAGATGGACGTGAAGGGTCCGACGTACGAGGACGTGACGACGGTGCCGGCACCGATGACCGCCGGGCCCACGATGCGGGAGCCGACGACACAGGCGCCCTCCTCGATCCGGACGCGGCCGATGATCTCGCTGCTCTCGTCGACGCTGCCGTCGATGCGCTGCTCCGAGGTCTCCAGGACGGACCGGTTGACCTCCAGCATGTCGGTGACGTTGCCGGTGTCCTTCCAGTAGCCGGAGATGGTGGTGGAGCGCACGTCGCGGCCGTTGTCGATGAGCCACTGGAGGGCGTGGGTGATCTCCAGCTCGCCGCGCAGGGACGGCTCGATGGAGCGGACGGCCTCGTGGACGGCGGGCGTGAAGAGGTAGACGCCGACCAGGGCGAGGTCGCTCTTGGGGTGCTCGGGCTTCTCCTCCAGACCGGTGACCCGGCCGTCGGGGCCCAGCTCGGCGACGCCGAACGCCTTCGGGTCGGAGACCTTGGTGAGCAGGATCTGCGCGTCGGGCCGGTCGGCGCGGAAGCCGTCGACGAGGTCGGTGATGCCGCCGACGATGAAGTTGTCGCCGAGGTACATGACGAAGTCGTCGTCGCCGAGGAAGTCCTGTGCGATCAGCACGGCGTGGGCCAGGCCCAGGGGTGCCTCCTGCGGGATGTAGGTCACCTCGATGCCGAACGCGGAGCCGTCTCCGACGGCCTCCATGATCTCGTCGGCGGTATTCCCGACGATGATGCCGACCTGCTTGATGCCGGCGTCCGCGATCGCTTCCAGGCCGTAGAAGAGCACCGGCTTGTTGGCCACGGGCACCAACTGCTTGGCGGATGTGTGGGTGAGGGGGCGCAGGCGGGTTCCGGCCCCGCCGGAGAGTACGAGAGCCTTCATGGCCCCGACGCTAGGAGCGGGCACTTGAGAACAGATGGGGGATCGGCCGCGCCAACAGGCCGCCTCCAGGGCGGCTCGACCACCCGTGCAGATCCTCGAAGCGTTCCCTGAGGCGAGCACGAGGAAGGCACACCCATGGCAGACCACCGCGCACTCATCCAGTCCTTCGTCGACATGATCAACGATCACGACATCAGCCGGATGAGCGAGCACACCGCGCCCGGGCACATCGACCACAACCCCGTGGTCGAGGACGGCATCGAGGCCAACACCGAGTTCTGGAAGCAGATATTCGCCGCGTTCCCGGACATCAGGATCGCCGTGCACGACGTGATCTCGGACGGCGACCGCGTCTCCGGGCGCTTCGAGTACTCGGGCACCCACCGGGGCGCCTTCTTCGGCGTGGAGGCGACCGGGCGCACGCTGACGTTCCAGTCGATCGACATCTGGCGCGTGGAGGACGGCCTGCTGGCCGAGCACTGGGACCAGCTGGACATGGGCGGCATGTTCCACCAGCTCGGCGTCAACTTCTACGCCATGCAGGGCGCGGCCGCCTGACGTCCCGTCGGACGGCGGCACCACGCGGGGCGGCCTCGATTATTACGCCGTAATAATCGAGGCCGCCCCGCGTGTAATGGCGTTCAGCCGGCGGCCCGTTGGACCTCCTCGACCAGCCGCGCGTGCGCCAGGATCGCGTCGGCGTGCGGGGCGAAGTCCTGGCCCTGGAGCACCGCGCGGGCGAAGATCCCGGCTGTGTTGGTGAAGTGGTGGTCGGGGGCGAGCGCGATCTCCTCGGCCCGCCCGTCGCGCTCCACCTTGAGTACGGGGGTGTACTCGTCGGGCGTGCTGAACGCCCGCTCCAGCCGTATCCGCCCCCGGCTGCCCCACAGCTCGTACCCGCTGCGGTAGGCGTGCTCCACCCCGTACGAGAGCTGCGCGGCCACCCCGTCGGGCGACTCGAGCAGCGCGCTGCCGGCCGGGCTCGGCCCGTGCGCGCTCGCCGGGCGCACCTGCGCACCGGCGACCCGCAGGCCCGGCCCGAGGAACAGCTGGGCCGCGCGCAGCGGATACGCGGCGACCTCCGGCAGGGTGCTGGCCCGCCGCAGCCCGCCGGAGCCGTCCGCCGCCGGCTGGAGCGGGATGCCGAATTCCGAGGCGAAGAGCTGGACCTCGCCGATGAGGCCGTCCGCCACCAGCTCGCGGACCCGGGCGTGCTGGGAGTGGTGGAGGAACATGAAGTTCTCCAGCAGCAGCAGCCCCCGTTCGCGCGCCGCCGCCACCGCCTTCTCGGCCTCCGCGAGGTCCGTTGCGAACGGCTTCTCGCACCAGACGTGCTTGCCGGCCGCCAGCGCCCGCAGCGTCCACCGAGCGTGCAGCTCGGGCGGCAGCGGGATGTAGACGGCGTCCACGTCGTCGCGCTCCAGGAGCTGTTCGTACCCCTCGACGGCCGCGCCGCCGAACCGCTCGGTGAACTCCCGGGCCCGCTCGATGCGGCGGCTGGCCACCGCCGTCACCTCGACCAGCGGCTGCCGCTCCAGCGAGGGCAGCGTACGCCGCAACGCGATGTCCGCGCAGCCCAGCACCCCGAGCCGCAGTACCCGTGCGCCCGTCACGCGTACACCCCGCCCAGTGACCAGGCCGCGCGCAGGCCGGTGAGCAGCGTGCGGGCCTCGACGTTCAGATAGTTGCTGTGCCGGACCAGGCCGGAGAGCTGGCTCGCGGTCACCCAGGTGAAGTCCTCGGGCACGTCGAGCGGAAACTCCTCCCCGACCTCCATCAGCACATAGCGGTTGCCCGCGTGGTGGAACCGGCCGCCCTCCTCGGACTGCACGGTGTCGTACAGCAGCCTGCCGGGATCGGCGCCCAGGACGACGTCCAGATAGCGCGGCTGCTGGTGGCGCGGCAGGGACAGCGCCCGGCCCGGCTGGCACTGCACGGTCGGACCCAGCTCGGCGACGTCGAGCACGCCGGCCTCGGACCTGGCGTGCGCCAGGAGGTGCGGTACGCCTCCGATCCGGCGGATCAGGAACGCGGAGAGCCCCTGTTCGGCGGGGGCGAGCAGCGGCTGCGTCCAGCTCTTGACCTCCCGGTTCGCGGCGGCCACGGATGCGGCGATGACCGTGAAGTGGTGCCCGGTGTCGTGGACGATCTCGTGGTCGGTGCGCCGCCAGCGCTGGACCCGGTTCAGCGGGATGGTGCGCTGGACGAGCTGCCGGCGGGCCTTGATCTCGGTAAGCCGGCTCAGCACGTGCTCGGTGGAGTGCAGCGAGGGGCCGCTGCCGGTGAGTGCCGGGATCATCGAGAGGACGGTGCGCGCGTCCATGTTGATGACGTTGGACTCGTACAGGAGCTGGTTGATCTGGCCGAGCGTCAGCCAGACGAAGTCCTCGTGCGGCGGTACGTCCCCGACGGCCTCGACCAGCATGTTCCGGTTGCGCTTGCGCAGGAACCAGGAGCCCTGCTCGGACTGCAGGGAGTCGTAGAGGACCCGGGAGCGGGCGCGCGGTGGGGTGAAGTACTCGATGTAGCGGACGGCGGCGCCCTTGTGCACGCCCGTGTAGTTGCTGCGGGTGGCCTGCACGGTGGGGGAGAGCTGGACCGTGTCGACGTTGCCGGGCTCCATCTTGGCCTGCATCAGGCAGTGCAGGACGCCGTCGAACTCCTTGACGACGATGCCCAGGATGCCGACCTCGGGCTGGTTGATGATCGGCTGGGACCAGGAGTGCTCGTGCCCGTCCCACTCGGTGCGCAGGCTCAGCCCTTCCACGGAGAAGAACTGCCCGCTGTCGTGCACGAGGTTCCCGGTGGCGTCCTCGAAGTGCCAGCCGACGAGCTCGGAGAACGGGATGCGGCGTACGTCGTAGCGGTTGGTACGGCGCTGGGCGTCGAACCAGTCGCGGAACACCGCGTTCGGTGTCACCGCGCTGTCGAGGGCCTGGGCGGAGAGAGTGAACCGCCCCGCCGCGCTGGTGGCGACGCCGGGGGGCGCGGCCTGGGTGATGGTCATCGAGAGCTCCTTCGGTAGGCCGTTTCCCGCGAGCGCCATGCCGTGTCCCGCGAGCCGGGGCAGGCGGCCGCAGCACGACGATGGGCCGTCGCGATGGGCTTGCGCTGGAGAGACCCCACAGGAGTCCTTGAGTCCGGCTCGAACAACCGACTTTGTATGGCGCGATGTTGTCAGTGATAAATTTTCTAGCGTCACTAGACAACGTGGGTCGGCGTCCCTATGCTGAGGCGGTATGAGAATCCTCTTTGCCGGCGCCGGAAACTTCGGCCACGTCTATCCCCTCATCCCCCTGGCGACGGCCGCCAAGGCGGCGGGCCACGAGGTCTCCTTCGCCACGGGTGAGCAGCTGCATCCCGCCCTGGTGCGGGCCGGTCTCGACCCGGTCAAGGCCGGGCGCCCGGTCCCCGAGGCGTTCATGGAAGCCGTACGCGCCATGGGCCACCAGGGCGGCGACCTCGGCGCGCAGGACGTACCGCCGGAGGTCCTGGCGGCCCTGCACGTCGAGGTGTTCGGCTCCGTGCTGCCCCGCTGGGTCGCCGCCGACCTGGCACCCGAGCTGGAGCGGCTCCGCCCCGACCTCGTCGTCTACGAGGCGCTGAACCCCGGCGCCTCCTTCGCCGCCCGCCTCGCGGGTGTCCCCGCCGTCGCGCACGGCGTCGGGCTGATGGCCCAGGGCCCCGAGGACCTGGCCGTCCAGGAGAAGCTGCTCGCCACCGCCGCCGACCTCGGCGTCGACGTGCCGGGCGGCCAGCTGCTGGCCCTGGCCCGTACGTACATCGACATCTGCCCGCCGTCCATTCAGGACCCGCACTTCCTGGCCGCGCCGCTGCCCCGCATCGAGCAGCGCTCGGTCGCGTACGCGGAGCCGGGCGAGCTGCCCGAGCCGTTCCGCAGCGGCTCGGAGCCGTATCTCTACGTCACCCTCGGCACCGCGCTCGGTTCGGCGGACGTGCTGCGCACCGTCGTCCGGGGCCTGCTCCCGCTGGACGTGCCGCTGCTCGTCGCGGCCGGCCCCGTGGTCCCCGTCGAGGAGCTCGGCGAGCTGCCCGACCGGGTGGTGGCCGTGCCGTGGGTCGCCCAGGCCAAGGCGCTGGAGAGCGCGTCGCTCGTCGTCCAGCACGGCGGTGCCGGCACCACGCTCGCCACCCTCGCCGCCGGGCTCCCGCAGCTGGTGCTGCCGCAGGGCGCGGACGGCCCGGCCAACGGCCGCGCGGTGCGCGACGCGGGCGCCGGCGAGGTCGTCTTCGCCCCGGACCTGACCGCCGACGCGGTCACCGAGGCGGCGCGCGGCCTGCTCGCCTCCGAGAGCGCCCGGGTCGGTGCCCGCAAGGTCGCCGACGAGATCGCTTCCATGCCGCTGCCGGCCGAGACCGTGAAGCGGCTCGCGGAGTTCGCCGGCTGACCGCCCTCCCAGACCCCGGTGTGCGTGCTGTGTCCCCCGCCGCGCGCACCGGGCCATCCTCAGCACAGGGGGAGCGGCACCGTCCCGGCCGCCGGGAACGGGGCGGTGCCGGGTGCGCCGGAGCGCGCCAGCAGGTCGTCCACCGGCGCCCACGCCCGGGCGCGCACGAGGGCCTCCAGGACATGGCGCACCTCGGCCACCAGGCGTACGGCCGCGTCGCGTTGGATCACAGCGGGCGCGAAATCCAGGCAGAGCAACGGGTCGTCCCGCCACCGCAGCACGGTCAGCGCCGCCTGCGCGGGGCCGGTGCCCAGGTGGGCGTGGTGGAAGCGCGCGGTCAGGCCGCCGTACGCGGCGCGGGCCGGCAGCCACTCGTCGCGGGCCGCGAAGAGCACCGGGGCCGGAGCGAGGGCGTGTGCGGTTCCTCGCTCCCGCACCCCGGGCGGCTCTTCGCGGAGACGGCCCAGCGCCTCACCGAACGCACAGGCGACGCCCCGCAGGAAGTAGTCCGTGGTGCCCTCCAGCTCGCAGGCGGCGGACACCTGGGCCCCGCACCCGGCGACGGCCCGCACCGGCGCCGCGCCCGGATGCCGGGGCAGCTCGACGCCGACCGGCACCGCGTCCGCGCCGGAGTCCCGCCCCAGCACCAGCGCCCAGGCGGCGAGCAGAACACAGCTGTGCGGCACCCCGGCGCGCCGGGCGGTCGCGTCGACCGCGTCCCGTAACGCGTCGTCGAGGGCGAAGGCCAGGCGCTCGGTGCTGAACCGGGGAGCGGCGCCGGGGACCGTCCCGGCATCCGCACCGGCCGCCTCCACCGCGTCCGGGCCCGGAGCCGCCGCGTACCCCGGCGCGGACCCGCGCACCACGCGCTCGTAGCCGGCGAGGAGTTCGCGCCAGACCAGCGCGGCGGAGAAGCCGTCGGCCACGGCCTCGTGGTGCACGAAGGACAGCAGATGCCGGCCGGGCCCCAGCATGGCCAGGGCGAAGGCGACGGGCGGCCGGCCCGGCTGCCCGGCGACCTGCCGCAGCTCCGCCGCCAGCCGGGAGTGCGCGGCGGCGACGGGGTCGGGCCCGGGGGCGGTGCGGGAGAGTCCGGCCAGCGGGCCGGGGTGCCGGTCCAGTACGCGCCGGCCCGCCCCGTCCCCGTACGTCGCGAACACCGTGCGCAGCCCCTCGTGCCGGTCGCAGAGCGCGTCGAGCGCCGTCCGCAGCGCGTTGACATCGAGCGGCCCGGACAGTTCGGCGCTGAGCACCCGGTACGCGCGGTGCCCGGAGCCGAGCGCGGCCCGCTGCCCCGGGAGCAGGGGACGCCACGCGGACGACGGCTGCGGGAGTGCCGGAGGAGCGGCCGGGACGGTGCAGTCGAGTACGTCCGCGAGGGGCGCCGGGCCCATCAGCTGATGCAACTCGAGGCCGAGGCCCAGGGTTTCACCGGCACGCAGCCGCAGCCGCGCCGCCCGGTCGAAGGTGCCGCCCAGGGTGATGAAGGGGGAGCCGGCGGCCCTGGCCGCCAGGGTGCGCGCGTCGAGGCCCATCACGTCCGCGGCCAGGTCGAGCAGTGCCTCCGAGGGGGTCCGGGTCGGCATGAGGTGGCCCTTCTGTGGCGGTCTTGCCGCCGATGGTGGCGACCCCGCCTCGAAGACCACTCGAACCCGGCTGCACGGAAGGCGGCCGCACCTCACTTCTTTCGGAGACAGGAACCCTATCAGTGCTAGCTAGAGTTTCGCTGAAATGTTAGTATCGGGGCCATGACCGCCAGAGAGCGCCGCCTCCGTGAGCAGGCCAACCGCCATCAGCTCATCCTCGCCACCGCGCGTGAGATGGCGGAGGAGGAGGGCTGGGACAACGTGACGACGCGGCGCCTCGCGGACCGCATCGAGTACAGCCAGCCCGTGCTCTACCAGCACTTCAAGAACAAGGACGCGATCGTCCACGCCGTGGCGACCGAAGGCATGGTCGAGCTGGCCTCCGTGCTGCGCGCCGCCCGCCCCGAGTCCGGCGGCCCCCGCGAGGCGCTGCACGCGGTGGCCCGCGCCTACACCGCGTTCGCCGCCCGGTGGCCCGCGCTCTACCAGGCGATGCTGGTCCTGGACACCGGCGAGGAGCGCGGCGACGAACGCGAACCGCAGCCCCTGCTCGACGTGATGGCGGAGATCCAGGAAGCGGTCGAGCCCCTCGCCGAGGGCCGCGACCCCAGGGTGCTGGCCGAGGTGGTGTGGAGCGCCTGGCACGGACTGGTCACCCTCACCGGAGGAGCCAGGCTCACCGAGGCCGGCACGGACGAGCGGCTGCTGCTGCTCACCGACGCCCTGGCCCACCCGGCGGCCCAGCCGGCCTGACGGGCCGCGCGCCCCTCGGTCAGACGGTGCCGGCGGTCTCCGCGGCCGGTTTGCTCGTCGTGGCCGTCGGGTTGACGTGCTCGTTGACGCGCTTGCCGAGCAGGACGAAGAGCAGGATCAGCCCGACGGTCAGCAGGATGTGACCGAACCCGGCGGTCAGCGGCACGGCCACGGCGATGTCGTCCTCGCTGCGGCCCAGCACGGTCAGGATGCCGTGGACGCCCATCATCGTGGTCGAGATGGCGATGCCGGTGTTGTAGAACCAGAAGAACGCCGTGAACAGCTTCGAGCCGGACAGCGAGAAGACCTTGTCCAGGGCGAGGACGATCAGGAAGACGGTCATGCCCAGCGCCAGCAGGTGGGTGTGCATCAGCGCCAGCTGTGTGTCGCCGTGGAAGTCGTTGTGCTTCGTGAACTCCCGGTAGAAGAGCCCCGAGATCACTCCGACGATCATGTAGACGTGCGCTGCGTAATACGACTTCCGCATGGCGGCGTCCGCTCCCCTGGGTCGACTGCCGTACCGATCAAGGCCATTCAAGCACCCGGCCCCCGCCCGTCGGGGTACTTCACGAGGACCTCTCCAGTCACTTTCGAGCGACCTTCGAGCACGTCTCGTACGAACCCGGACGGTCGCGTGCACATGGTTGTACGAGGCGGAATCGGGGAACGGTCGCGGACCGCTCGAATCCGCCGGGAGGCTCCCGGACCTCGCACTACGGTGACCTGCCGAGGTGTGAGGAGGCCGCGATGGAGGAACAGCACGCCACCCTGCGCGTCCTGCCCGCCCGGCGGCCGGAGCTGCACGAGGTGCCGGAACCCGGCCCCCACCCGGTCCGGGTCCACGTCGTGGGAACGGACCCGCTGGCCCGCGTAGGACTGCGCACCCTCCTCGCGGACCACCCCGCCATCCACGTCACCGGCGAGAGCCCGCCCGGCCCCCCGCTGGCCCGCGCCCTGCACGCCACCCGGCCCCGCGTCCTGGTCGTGCACGGCACCCTGCCACCGGAGGACCGCCCGGCCCCGGAGACGGTCAGCGTGCTCACGGTCGGCGAGGCGCCCGGCGGCGCGGGCGCGCCCACCCGCGGACACCTCCCCGGCACGGCGACGGCCGGCGAGCTCACCTCGGCCGTGGTGCTCGCGGCGGCCGGTTACACCCTCGTCGGCGAGGGAACACGCGGCCTCCCGCCGCCCGGCCCCCGGCTGTCCACCGTCAGCCCGGACGAGCTGACCGAACGCGAGAGCCAGGTCCTCGAACTCCTCGCCCGCGGCCTGTCCAACGCCGAGATCGCCGGCTCGCTCACCCTCTCCGAACACACCGTCAAGACGCACGTGCAGAACATGCTGCACAAGCTGAGGCTCCGCAACCGCGTCCACGCGGCGATCTACGCCTTCGAATCGGGTGTACGCGCCACCAGCTGACCGGAACGCCGGTCCACGCGCCCCCGCAGGTGGGCGCCCACCCGCTGGAGCGGCGCACGAGACCCGCAAGAGACGCGCACGAGACCGGAGGCACATACGCAGGCAAAGCTTTGCCCACTCCCTTGCCCCGGTCCTACGCTCGAACGCGTCCAGGGCGCCCACCCGACCCGTCCGACTCGCCCGCGGCTGCCCGGCAGGCGGCCCGCCTCGACAGCGCGTCAACTCCAGGGGAATGGTCACATGCTGCAACAACCCTCGTTCGGACGTCGTCTGAAGAAGCTGCGCATGGCCCAGGGCTACTCGCAGACCGCGCTGGCCGGAGAGGGCATGTCCACCGGCTACCTCTCCCGCCTGGAGTCGGGCGCCCGCCAGCCCACGGAACGCGCCGTCGGCTACCTGGCCCAGCGCCTGGGCATCGAACCCGCCGACTTCGAGGACCCCGCGGGCGGCTCCCTCGCCCACGCCCTCACCCTCGCCGCCTCCACCGGCTCCGACGACGCCCTGACCACCCTGCACGACGCGCTGTCCGCCGAGGGCCACGAACTGCCGGTGCTGCGCTGGCAGGCCCTGTGGCTGCTCGCCCGGCACCGCAGACTCCAGGGCGACCACGCCGCCGAACGCGACCACCTGGAGCGCCTGGTGCGCCTCGGCGACGACGTCGGCCTGCCCGAACTCCAGGTACGCGGACTGACCCGCCTCGCCCGCTGCCTGCGCTCCCTCGGCGAGATCAACGAGGCCGCCGACGCCGCGATGGAGGCCGACCGCATCGCCCGACAGGCCGGGCTCGGCGTCGACGACCACGCCGCGGTACTGCTCGCCCTGGTCTCCGTACGCGCGGAGGCGGGCCGGCTCCCGGACGCGCGGGCGTACGCCGACGAACTGACCGCGCTCGTCGAGGGCCGCGCCGACGCGCTGTGGGCGGAGGCGATGTGGACGGCGGCGGCCGTACGGATGCGCCAGGGCGACCACGCGGGCGCCGAGCGGTATCTGGGGCAGGCGCTGGAGCGGTTCGCCGGCACCGACGACCTCGTGCTGTGGCTCCGGCTGCGCCTCGCGGCGGGCCGTCTCCACCTGCAGAAGGTCCCGGCCGAGCCGGAGGCCGCCGAGAAGTGCGTCACCGCCGCCGAACAGGCCATGGCCTTCGTCGGCACACCCGGGACGCGCCAGGAACTCTCGGCACTGAAGGCCGACCTGGCGTTCATGACGGGCCGTTACGGGGAAGCCCGCACCCTCCTCGGCGAGCTGGCGGCCGAGGAACCGATGATGACCTACCGTGACCGCTTCCGCCTCGACATCCTGCGCAACCAGCTGCGCGTCCTGGCCGGCGACGAGACCGGGGTGCAGGGGCTGCGGGCCCTGGCACAGCAGGCACAACAGGACGCCAACATCGACCTGGCGGCCGAGATCTGGCGTGTCCTTGCCGACGCCCTCTCCCAGATCCAGCAGCCCTCGACGCGTTCTGCACCGGCCGGGAGCACCCTCGTGACGACCCAGACACCCACACGCACGGGGAGCGCGACATGACCCACACCACGGCCACGGACACCCCCGAAACCGCCGCCCCGACGAGCCCCGAACCGGGACGGGCGACCACCATCATGGCGGCCCTGTCGGCGTGCTGACGGAGCCCGTACGGTGCCGGCTCGACGCTGCACCCGCATCCCGGTGGGCTCCGGCAGCGCCCTGAGACGCGGCCGCAGGCTTTCCCGCCGCCGCGCCCACGTATGCCGCCTCTGCCGCTTCAGAAGTGCGTACTGATCCCGAACCGCCTCGCGCAGCCGCGCCATGTCGAGCAGGTCCCGCTCCCTGGGCTCGTAACCCTGGTGGAAGAAGACCTGCTGCCCGGCCGAGAGGCAGGGCACGGTGCGGCCGCGGACGGTGCCGGTGACGAAGCTCTCCGCCGGGTACGCGAACGGCTCACCGGGCTGCGCAGTACGTCCAGGATCTCCAGCACATCGTCGCCCGTCACACCGGCGACCCTACGAAGCAGCCGGGGCCCCCGCACGGCGATTTCGGCGGGGGCCCCGGCTGCCGGTCAGGCCTTCGTCGACGGTTTCTCGCGCAGGGCGTCGACCACCGCGCGCTCCAGGACCGCCGACCGGCTCGTCACGGCGCCCTTCCTGCCCAGGGAGCTGTCCCTGATGAGGTAGGTCCGCTCGCCCAGGTACCCCAGGGTGGCCGAGTCGAAGATCCAGGCGGTACGCCAGCCGGCGCGGGTGTTGTCCCGGGCCACCCCGATCCCGTGCCGCCCGGCCGCGTCCACCGCGTCCGAGTCCACGCTGACGCCGGGAATCCTCGCCGCGGCCTTGTAGAGGGCGGCCGCGGTCTTCGGTGGCATCAGCGTCTCGCGCAGCAGCTCACCGATGGCGTCGAAGGCGTCCTGGTCCGGGTCCCGCTCGTCGGCCGGGGTGTCCCGCGCGTCCTGGTCCGCGGTGATCTCGGTGGCCAGCCGCCGCAGCAGCGCGTCGGGGTCGGTGGGCAGGGAGGCCAGCCAGGTGTACGTCGGCCGGTTGAGGCCCGCCGGGTAGCCGACGGGCTTCTCGCCGTCCGGCACCCCGACCGTGATCGGGTAGTACCGGCCGTCCTGGTGGATCAGGCCCTCGTCGATCACCGGCCCGGACTTCTGGGTCATCCACACCTCGCGCTCACCGGGCTTGCCCAGCTTCACCGGGTCGCCGAACTTTCCCTCGTTCTCCATCTGCAGCGTCCGGACGTACACGAACTGCCCGTCGCCGACCTGGATCGCGTCGCTCTTCGAGGCGACCGTGGCGATCCGGTCCAGCAGCACGGCCGCGCCGCGGGGGGCCGTGGCCGTGGAGGCGGTGCGGGGGGTCTCGTCCTGGCCCGTCACGGCGAGGGTCGTGAACAGGACCCCGCCCAGGGCCAGCCCGGCGGCGGGCAGCAGGACGGCGGGGCGCAGGAGGCGGGGCCGGGGGCGGACGGTGGCGCGGTCGCCGTCCTGGTCGATCAGCTGCATCAGGGTTTCCTTGTGGTGGAGAAGTCGGCCAGGAGGCAGGTCCCGCTCGGCCGGGGCCGGCAGCAGCCGGGCCAGTTCCTCGCGTTCGGCCCGGTCGGGGCCGGAGGTGCGGTCGTTCATCGGGCTTCCTCCTGGAGGGGCAGGGCCACGAACGCGGCCCTGCCCCCTACCTCTCCGCGACGGCGACGGGGTTCCGTGGTGGGGCGGATGTTTTCGGTGGGACGAATGGTTTCTTTCCGCTCCTGGCCGAGCCGCTCGTCCGTGAGCCGCCGCAGCCGCTCGCGGGCGCGGGACAGCCGCGACCGCACGGTGCCCACCGGGACGCCCAGAGCCTCGGCCGCCTCCGCGTAGTCGAGACCGGACCAGACGCACAGGGCCAGCACCTCGCGGTCCTGGCGGCGCAGCCCGCCCAGCGCCTGCCGGACCGCGGCGAGCCGCCGGGTGTCGTCGACGTGCCCGGCCGTGGCGTCCGCGATGTCCGCGACGGGCTCCGGGGCGGGGCGGCGGGCCAGGAAGGCGAGGCGTCGCCCGGTACCGCGGTTGGCGTTGCGCGCCTTGTTCGTGGCGATCCCGAGCAGCCACGGCAGCAGCGATTCGCCCTCCGGCTCGACGGCCTGCCGGGTGCGCCAGGCGGCCAGAAAGGTCTCGGACATGACCTCCTCGGCCGTCGACCAGTCGCCCGTCAGCCGGTAGGCATGGTTGTAGACCGGCCGCGCGTACGCCTCGTAGAGCACGGCGAACGCCTGGCGGTCGCCCGCCCTGATACGTGCGCGCGTGTGCTCCCGGTCTTCCTGCTCATCACATCTCACACCACCTACCTCTCCGGCCGGCCCGCGGGGTTCCGGTGACCCCCGCCACACCGCCGGAGCGGTCACGACGGGCCGCCCCTCGGCGCCGACGTCCTTGGTGCGGAACGCGTGGGCCGCCCGCTGTCAGACCCGCCTGCGATGCTCCGGGTATGGAGATGACAGTGCAGCTGACGATCGACTGTGCCGATCCGCAGCGAATGGTGGCCTTCTGGGCCGAGGCCCTGGGTTACGTGCCCGAGCCGGCGCCCGACGGGCACGCCACGTGGCGGGCCTACTGGGAGGACATGGGGGTGCCCGAGGAAGAGCTGCCCCCGGGAGCCGGGGACATCCCGGAGTCGGTCGTCGATCCCGCGGGGCGCGGGCCGCGGGTGTGGTTCCAGCGGGTGCCGGAGCCCAAGGCCGCCAAGAACCGGTGGCACTTCGACCTCAAGGTCGGCGGGGGCCGCGGCGTGCCGCTGGAGGTCCGCAAGGAGCGGGTCGACGCCACGGTGAGGCGGCTGGTCGAGGCCGGTGCAACGGTGGGTCGGATCCGGGAGGAGCCGGACATGCAGTTCTACGCCGCCGCCATGCTGGACCCCGAGGGCAACGAGTTCGACGTGGTGTGACGGCGCACCGGCCGCCGCCGTTCGCCCACGGCGGCGGCCGGCGGTTCACGTCCGGGCGCTCAGAGGATCTGAATGCTCTTGATCCGGGGCGGGTTGTTCGGGAACGTGATGTCCGTCCAGCGGTTGATCCGCACCGAGTCGCCGTTGACGTCGTAGTAGATCAGGTCGTTGTTGCCCGTGATGATTCGGTCGGCCCACCAGCCGCCGAAGTCGGTCCTGCCCGCGTTGGCGTAGCAGTCGACGCTGTTCCGGCCGTCGAGGTGCGAGTAGATCTTCAGGAAGTCCGCGCCGCCGACGCACTCCACGTGATCGATGGCGTAGGCGGACCCGGCGGGTACGGCGACGGTGAGCGAGGCTGCGGCGGCGAACGCCATGGCCAGGGAGCCGAGGAGCCGCTTACCCTGTGCGATCACGAAAATCTCCTTCGTACGAGCCCGGCCCATGGCCCGGCCGTGTCGGGTGACGGACGCGCCACGACATGCCGATCGCGTTCCGCCGGGTCGGAGGCCGACCCGTAAACGATCTTGTGGCCACGCCTCCGCAAGACGCGGAAGGCGGCTCGCCACCACCCGTTTTCGACCCGATCGGCGGATGCCAAGCCCGTTCCGCCGCCGCAGAGTTGACGTGCGGCGGTAGCCGGTCCGCGCGCGAGCCCCCGCGTGGCGTACGCCCCCACCGCCCGCTACGGCAACTCGTCCAAGTGGTCCAGGCACAGCTCGTACCGGCTCTCCGCGTGGATCTCCGACCAGCCCGCCGGGACCGTAGCCGCGGCCGGCCACAGGGCGCGGCGGCCCGAGCCGTCGTCGACGACCACGAAGGTCGAGGGGGTGTCGGCGAATGGGTCGTCCGGGGCCGGGCCCTCGAGAACCGTGAGGTTGCCCTCCGAGTCCAGCCGGGCGGCCCGGCCCGTGCGCCACATGCGGGCGGTGGCGTCCGGGCCGCCGAAGGGGTCGGGCAGGAAGCGCTCACCCGTGGCGGCCGGGGCGTCGGCGTAGCCGAGGGCGACGCCCGCCCCCGCCACGTACAGCGCGCCGACCGCGCCGGGGGCCACGGGCCGCAGCCCGGCGTCCAGGACGTACGCCCGGTAGCCGGGGGCGGGCCGGGCCGTCCCCGTACCGCGGTGCTCGACGACCAGGTGGCCCTCGGCCCAGCCGCCGCTGGTGAGCAGGGACATGCCCTCCTCCCGGGCGAGCGCGACCAGGGCGACCAGCACCTCGTCGCTGCCGCCGAGCAGCGTCCGGGCGTCCCGCTCGCGCAGCCAGCGCAACAGCTCCTGCGGTACGGCGTGCCGCAGCGACACGTCCGGCACGTGCACCCGGACGCCCCGCACCAGCGCGCCCAGCAGGCCGATCGTCGCGTCCGCGTCCGGGTAGCCGCGTACCAGCCACGCGGCGTCGACCGGCTCGGCCAGCGTCGCCGCGACGACGGGGCCGGCGCCGACGACCGTGGTGCCGGGCGCGCCCAGTGCCCACAGCACCGGGTCGTCCGCGCTCAACGGACGCGTACGGTCCGAGTCCCGCAGCGGCCACTTCCCGTCGGCGGGCAGCAGACCGGCGGCCTCGTCGCGCACCAGACGTACCGTCGCGGGCACCTGACCCAGCAGCAGATCCGCCGTCTCGTCGAGCAGCATCACCACCGGTCGCACCGAGAGGGGGAGTTTCCGCGTCGGATCGACGGGTACGCACGCGGCCCCCGTCTTCGCGACGGCCAGCGCGGCCACCGCGAACCCGGTCGGCGACGACAGCGCGGTCACGACCGTGGTGCCCGGACCCGCGCCGTGCGTGACGAGCGCGTGCGCCAGCAGGTCGGAACGGGAGTCCAGCTCGGCGTAGTCCATGACGGATACGCGCGCCCCCTCGCCCGTGCCGGACGCCTCGGCCACGCCGATCGCCCCCGACAGGGCCACCGCCCCCGGCGCCCGCCGCACCCGCTCCGCGAACAGGTCGGCGACCGTCGTGACGGGCAGCTCGTGCCGGCGCCCGCCCTCCCACACCCCGCTCCGGACAGCGGACCGCCCGGCCGGAGGCAGCAGCGTGCTCAGGGGCAGCTCCGGGTGGTCCAGGGCCGCCGCGAGCAGGGAGGTCAGCCGGCCGGTCAGCGTGGCGGCGACGGTCTCGCCGACCGTCTCGCGCCGGTACGTGGTCGTCAGCGCGACGCCCGCCGGCGCGCCCGCCCGGCTCTGCCGCTCCGTCAGCGTGAAGCCCACGTCCGTGGCGGGCAGCGGCAGCCCGGCGCGCTCCGGCTGCACAGTGAGCGCGCCGGACGCGAACTGGGCCGCCGCCGTCTCCTGGAGGACCGTCAGCGCGACGCCCCCGGCACCGGCGAGCGGCGCGTCGCCGCTGCGGTACGCGGCCAGGTCCCGCTCCCGCGCCCGGCGCACCAGCTCGCTGAACGCCGGGTCGCCCGACGCGTCGACGGACAGCGCGAGCACCCGCCCGTACGCGCCCACGGCCCCGCGCAGGGTCGCGTTGTCCCGGGCCGGGACCGGCGCCGCGACGGTGATCTCCCCGTCCGCGCCCAGCTGACGCAGTACGGCGGTGAGCGCCGCGTGCACCACCATGAAGACCGTCGCCCCGTGCGCCGCCGCGAACCGGGTGAGCCGCGCGTGCAGCGCCTCGTCCAGGCCCGTGTCCAGCCGCCCGGGGGCCGTGTCGAAGACCTGCGGCCCGCTGCCCGGCAGCGGGGTCGGCGCCCGGTCGCCGTATGGAGAACGAGGCGCGTTCCGTACGAGTTCCCGTACCGGCGACGGACTGCCGCCGGCGGCCAGCTCCCGGTGGACCCGGGCCAGATCGGCGGCGAGCGGCAGCTGCGACCAGAGGTCCACGCCGTCGGCGGGCAGCGAGAGTTCCAGCAGGTGGTCGTCCGGCGCCGCGGACCGCAGCCGCGTCCCGGCGGTGCCTATACGGGAGTTGCGCAGCACCCTGTGCCGCCGCCCCAGTACGGCGAGCGCCTCGTCCAGCACCCGTACGTCCAGCGGCCCGCGCAGCCGGAACGCCAGCACGACGCTGTCCGTACCGGCCGAGCCGGACGCCCCGGGCCCGATCGCGGCGGCCGGCCCCTCGCCCAGCAGCGAGGCCAGGGCCGCCGGGGTCGGGGCGGCGCGCAGTGCGTCGGGGCCGGCCGGCCCGGTGCCCAGCGTCTCGCGCACCCGGTCCAGCAGCCGGACCGCCGCCAGGGAGTGGCCGCCCACGCGGAAGAAGTCGCAGTCGGCGTCGATCAGCCGGCGCGGCAGCCCCAGCACCTCCGCGAACAGGTCCCGCACGATCTCCTGCACGGGCGTGCCCGGCGGCGCCCCGGCCACCACGTCCGCCACCGGCCCGGGCGCGGGCAGCGCGGCACGGTCGATGCGGCCCTCGGCGTCGAGGGGGAGTACGCGGTGCAGTACGAGGGAAGAGGGCACGAGCCCGTCGGGCAGGTGGTGGTGGAGATGGGCGCGGAGAGCGGTTTCGAGGCGGACGGCGGGGGAAGAGGCGGGGCCGTCCCCCGCCACCACATGCCCCACCAACCGCTGTTCGCCCTCCGCGTCCGTATGCACCGTCACCACCGCCTCCGCGACGGCGGGGTGCGCGGCGAGCGCCGACTCGATCGTGCGGAGCTCGGCGCGCAGGCCGTGCACGGTGGTGTGGTCGTCCGTCCGGCCCGCGAACTCCAGCGCGCCGTCCGTCCGCAGCAGCACCCGGTCCCCGGTCCGCCACAGCCGCCCGCCGACCCCGCTGAACCGGTCCTCGACGAAGCGCCGGGCGGTGAGCTCCGGGCGGCCGAGGTACCCGTCCGCGAGGGCGGGCCCGCCCAGCAGCAGCTCCCCGACGGTGCCGGGTTCGGCGGGCAGGCCGTGGGCGCCGACGACCACGGCGGCGGTGGCCCCGACGGGCCGCCCGTAGGGGACCGGGTCCGCCGCCTCGCCGCCGATCTCGTGGCACAGGGCGAACGCACCCGTCTCCGCGGCCCCGTACACCTGGAGCAGCCGCCGGGGCGCCCCGGCCCGCAGGACCCGCCGCACCTGGTGCGGGTCGCAGACCCCGCCGACGAGCAGCGCGCGCAGCGAGTCGAACGCGTCGGGCCGGTCGCGGACGATCCGGTGGAACCGCGCGGCCGGCAGCAGGGCGACGGTCACCCCGTGGTCGACGAGGGCGCGCCGCAGCCGCTCCGGACCGGCGAAGGTGTCGAAGGACAGGACGGTCAGCCGGGCCCCGGCAGCCAGCGTCGCCCAGATCTCGAACGCGCTCGCGGCGGACGCGGGACTCGCGGCCTGCGCGACGACATCGTCCCGGCCGGGCCGGAACGCCGCCCCCGGCCGTAGCAGCTCGCCCAGCGCCAGGTGCGAGACGACGGCGCCGACGGGGGAGCCCCCGCCGGAACGCGCGGTGTAGCAGACGTACGCGGGGTCGTCATCGGAAACGGGGACCGCACGGTGCGGTTCACCGTCGGGTCCCGTCTCCTGCGGGCTGACGACAGCCGCCCCCAGCCCCGCGTAGTCCAGGGCATCCGCCGTCTCGGCCAGGACCGTACGGGCCCCGCTGTCGCCCACGACGAACCGGCGGTGCGCGAGCGGATCGGCCGGATCGAGCGCCACGTACGCGGCTCCGGTCCGCAGCACCGCGAGCAGAGCCGTCACCAGCCGGGGCCCGGGACGCAGACTCGTCGCCACCAGGCCGCCCCGGCCGACGCCCTGCGCCGCCAGGTCGCGCGCCAGCCGGTCGGCCGCTCGGATCAGCTCACGGTAGGTCAGGGAGACCTCGTCGCCGGGACGTCCGGGAGCGTGGACGGCGATGGTGTCGGGGCGTGCGAGGACCTGCTGCTCGATGAGACCGGAAATGGACATCGTGGCGAGCTCCTTCGACAGCGGCTTGCGTCTTGGCAAGACATTGCCAGGACGTTGGCAGAAGGGGCTCGAAGGTTTCTCCGGACCGGCTGGAGCCCCGCCTTAGCCGCAGGTCGGTGCGGGTCGGCAGGGGCCGTGAAGGACCCCGGCCGTTGCCAGGACGCGGTGCGGGAGTGTGGCCGGGAGCGTCCGCCGGCGACCGCTCCAGCGGCTCTGGGGCGATGCTCAGGGCGCGTACGGCAACGTCGTTGATGCGACACACGGGTCGATATCGACCGGAGGTCCCCCCTCCGTGGCCCGCCCGGTCCTGCCCGGGCGGGCTGCTGTCGTGTGCGGACCCGCTCCATACCCGTACGGGCTACCGCGCCCCGATGTCGTACGGGGCTCCCTCCGCGACCGCCCGCAGCTTGTCCGGGTTGGCCACGTTGTGGATGCACCGTGTCGCGGTGCTTCCTGGTCCGGGCCGCCAGCTGAATTGCGGCCGCCATGCCCGCGTATCCGGCCCCCAGAATCACCACTCGGTGCGTGGCCGTCGTACGGGTTTCCTGCTGCGCGCTCATGATGGGTCCTTCCTCACCGGTTTGCTGACAACCAGGGGATGGCAGCGGGGCCCTCGGATGTGACATGGCGCGTTTGTGGCCTGCGTCACAAAGGTCTGCGGGGGTGGCCGGACACGACCGAAGCCCCCGCTGCTGCTCGATGAGCGGCGGGGGCTTCTCGGGTCCTGCGAGAGCGGGGAGACCTGTCAGGCGACGGCCCACGGGGTACGCCCACGGCTGGCGGTGTCCGACGGCGGGTAGAGGCCGGCGTCCCAGGAGGGCTGGAGGGTGGCGGAGACGATGCCCCAGAGCTGTCCGGCGGTGAGGGTGTGCACGGGAACGACGACCTGGCCGGCGAGGCTGACCCCGTACGCCGATTCGAGGGCGCTCACGATGCCGATGAGCGCCATGGAGTCGAGCCCGTAGCTCTCCATCGGGACGTCGGCGTCGGGCGTTTTCCCCTTGCCCAGGCCGGGAAGGCCCTGCCGGAGAATCGTCTCGAACCTCGCGTTCCACGGTGTCTGTGCCATGGGGCGGACTTCCTTCCGGCTGCCGGGACTTCTGGCCGCACGCGAGGCCGGACGTACGAGCCTGCGTGCGTACGTGAGCCACGGTGCCGTGTCCCGCTTGAGCCGCCTTGGAAGGGTGCTCGTGCGGTGGTTTCGGCGGGCCGGGCGCGGGTCAGGCGACGGGCGCGGACGGCCAGCCGATGTCGCCACCGCCCTGGGGCGCCACGGGCCAGCCGATGTCGGCGGAGACGTGCGTCGAACCGCCGGTGAGGGGCCGGCCGATGTCCTCGCCGCCGGCCGCGCTGATGCCGGCGGAGGTGAGAACGGCGGCGGCGACGGCGGCGGTGCTGACGAGGACGCGGGCGATGCTCTTCATGGCTGGGCTCCCTTGTGACAAGTTCTGCGTTCCGTGCTGGCAACTTCTTGCCTAAAAGATGGCAACGCTCCCTAGGAATTCGCTCGTAATTTCCTCGTGAACGGGTGGAGGAAATGGAGGGGTGAGATCGCGAAGGCGCCACTCCGGGCAGGGGCCGCTCGTCCGCACCGCCCTGACCTGCTGCTACATGCCGGATCGTCGCGCTTCCGCTGGCTCTGTCAGCGCTTGGCAAACCCTGGAGAAGCGAGCCAGGAAATCTCGAAACCGGGGCCAGGGAAGCGGCCGGGGCCTCTCCGCTTGAGTATCACTGGAGCGGCCGTTGCCAAATTATCCAAACGCCGGGCAACATATTGCCAGAGGTCAGGCAATGGCTTGTCACGGTTCCCCGACAACGGGGGGAGGACCCGGAAGTGAACGTGCAGACGCCCCAGGTCGAACGAACGGTCCGTCTCGACGCGGCCACCGCAGGCCACACGCCGGCCGCGGTGCGAGCGGTCGTCGCGGAGTTGCTGCGCAGGGAGGACGAGTACGGGACGCACGAACTGGAGGAGTACGTCGAGGACATCGTGCACACCGAGGTCCACGAACGCCTCGGCGCCCTGCTCTCCGTACCCGCCACCGGCGTGACGTCCCTGGTCACGGGCGGATCCGACGCCTTCCGGGAGACGCTCGACCGGCTGCCCGTCGGTCCGGGCGACCGGATCTGGACGACGCCGTACGAGGACGTCGCACGCCTCACCGCGCTGTTCGCGCTGCGCGACCGCACCCGCTGCCGCCTCGACGTCGTCCCGCTGGACGCGCACGGCGACCTGGACCTGGAGTGGATGGCGGCGCACATCGACGAGGACGTGGCCCTGGTCAGCGTGGCCCAGGTCCCGGCCGGCTGCGGCATCGTCAACCCGGTCGAGGAGATCGGCCGCATCCTCGCCCCGCACCGCGCGCTGTACGCGGTCGACGTGTCGTACGCCGTGGGCCACCTGCCCGTGAACGCGGCGCGCATCGGCGCCGACCTGCTCACCGGTGACGGCTGGCGCTACCTCGGCGGGCCGGCCGACGTCGGTTTCGCCTGCACCACGCCCCGCCTGCGGTCCGCGCTCACCGACCCGGCCCCGGCGCGGTACGACCAGGACCTGCCCGGGACACCGCACAGCGCGTCCGTCGCCGGCCTGAACACCGCGCTCCTCCTGCACGAGAAGGAGGCGTCCGCCGCACCGCGGGAGGACCTCTACCCGCAGTTGCGCGAAGCCGTCGACCGGGTCCCCGGCACCGAACTGATCGCCCCGGGCCGTGTCCAGGCCGGTGCTCTGGCCTTCCGCCACGACGAACTGACGGCGGCCCAGCTCCGCCGCGAGCTGCGCGCGCGGGGGATCGTCCTGCGCAAGACGGTCGCCCAGGAGCTGCCGCTCTACCTGCCCGAACGGGGCATCACCACGGCCCTGCACGCCTCCTTGGGCCACGACACCACGGCCCGCGACCTCGCCCGTCTCGCGGAGGCCCTGGACGCGATCGTGAGCGCCCACCACCCCACCGAGGTGGTCCTCCCGCGCGCCGTGGGCGGCTCCCCGACCCCCGCGACGGCCGTCCCGAGCCGTGCCCCGCGCGGCAGCCGGGGCCACCTGACGCTGCTGCGGTAGGCCCCGGCGGTCACAGCGGCGCGGCGCCGGCCGCCACCGGCGTGATGCTGCCGCCGACGGCCGGGCCGGGGCAGTAGCCCGCGTCCCCGACGAGCGGCACCTGGCCCCGCGACCAGCTGTCTCAGCCGTGGAGGGCGGCGAAGTCCAGCAGGGGCCCGGCGACCCGGGGCGGATCCTCCAGGATCGGCGAGTGCCCCAGCCCCGGCAGCAACTCCACCCGGGCGCCCGGGACGACGCGGTAATCGGCGGCGGACGAGGAGCGCCAACGACGGTCGTCCTCACCGAACAGCACCAGCAACGGCTTGCCGAGTCCCGCCAGCCGGTCCGGCAGCACCCGCTGTTCCAGATAGGCCCGGGTGCCCTGCATCGTGGCGGTGAACGAGTGCGGCGTCATGGCGCGCACCTCGTCCAGCAGCGCGTCCGGCACCCGGTAACCGGGGCGGCTGAAACCCGTGCTCGCGAGCTGCCGGATCTGCTCGTCGCTCGGCGGCCACTGCGTGGGCCCGGCGGGGGCGCCGGAGCCGGTGGCGATGAACGCCCCCAGGCCGGGCCCCGTGTTGACGAGCACCAGAGCGGACACCAGCTCCGGCCGCTGTTCGGCGAGGGCCGTGGCGGTCACCCCGCCGCTGGAATGGCCCACCACCACGGCGTGCCCGACACCGAGCCGGTCCAGCACCTTTCCGGCCCGCCGCGCCTGGTCCGGGATCGCGTAGCTGCCGTCGTCCGGCTTGTCCGAACGGCCGTGCCCGAGCAGATCGATCCGCACGACGCGGTGGGCTTCGGCCCCGGCCCCCGTGGCGGCCAGCAACGGAACGAGCGCGTCCCACGAACGTGCCGAGGACGCCGACCCGTGGATGAGCAGGAGCACGGGGGCCTCACGGGACCCGTCCTGGCACACATGGATGGTGTCGCCGTCGTCCAGCGCCACGGCCGAGAACCGGGTGGTCTCAGAAACAGTCATGACCCCACTGTCGCCACCGGCCCCGCCCGCGTATTGAACGAATGTTCCGCCCGGCCCGCCCTGCTCGCGGCGGCCCGCTCGTAGCATGGAAGGGTGCGAACCTTCATGCACGGTACGGCCGCGTGGGACGTCTCCCGCCCGCGGCGACCCAGCCGGGTGGCCGGGGTCACCATGGCCGGGTTCCGCGTGCACGACCTGGACGCGCTGCGCATGGTCCCGCACCCGGCGGCCACCCTGCTCCTCGAATTCGGCGCCGGCGTCCCCGTCCTCGACACCGCGACCGGTGAGCAGCAGCGCGGGTGCCTGGTCGCCGGCCCAGGCCTCGGCTCCGGCGGCGCGGTCCGGGTGCGCGGGGAGAACGTCGAGTGCGTGCAGGTGCGGCTGTCCCCGGTGATCGCCCGGGCGGTCCTCGGCGTACCGCCCTCCGAGCTCGACGGCGCCGTCGTCCCGCTGGACGCCCTGTGGGGCCGCGAGGCGTCCCGGATGCGTGAACGGCTCGGCGAAGCCCCGTCCTGGCAGGCCCGCTTCGCGCTCATGGACGCGCTGCTCACCCGCCGGTACGCGGCCGGGGCCCCGGTGGACCCGGAGGTGTCCCGGGCCTGGCAGCGGATCACCGCCGGCCGCGGCATGCTCCGGATCGACGAACTCGCCGATGACGTCGGCTGGAGCCGGAAGCGGCTGTGGTCCCGCTTCCGTTCCCAGCTCGGCCTGCCGCCCAAGCGCGCGGCGCGGCTGATCCGCTTCGACCACGCCGCCCACCGCCTGGTCGCGGGCGAGGGCGCGGCCCGGGTGGCGGCCGACACGGGCTACGCCGACCAGTCCCATCTGCACCGGGACGTCGTGGCGTTCACGGGGGCGACCCCGGCGAAGGTGGCCGGCGAGCCGTTCCTCGCGGTGGACGACATCGCCTGGCCGGGGCGCTGAAGGGCGCCCGCCCGGCACCTCCGGGCAGCAACTCCGCCACTACGGACGAAGCGTGCGTACCCCCTAGCGTGGGCTCATGCATCCCTTCTCGCGCACCTGGACAGCGCTGCTCGACGCCGTGGCCGGTCTTCCCGACGAGGACTTCGGCAAACCTTCCGGCTGTACCGGGTGGCTCGTCCGGGACCTGGTGTGCCACCTGGTCATCGACGCGCAGGACGTCCTGATCACCCTGGTCACCCCTGCCGACGCGCCCGCCACGACCGACGCGCCCGGCTACTGGACTCTGCTCCCCGAACCCCCGACGGGCGACGACCCGCTGGACGCGCTGATCCCGCGGCTGGCGGCGGCGTACGGCGAGCCGAGGTGGCTCAAGCACCACATCGACGACGTCGGCTCGGCGGCCGTCCGCGCCGCCGGGCTCGCCGACCCGGCCGCCCGCGTCCGTACCCAGGACATGGTCCGCACCGTCGCCGACTACCTGGCGGCGTACGTCCTCGAAGGCACCCTTCACCACCTGGACCTCGTGGCCCACCTGTCCTCGGTCCCCGAACCGCCCGCCGACACCCTGGCCGTGGCCCGCACCGCACTGGAGGCCGTCGCCGACGCCGCGTTTCCCGCCTCGCTCCCGGACACCGACGCGCTACGGATCGGCACGGGCCGCAGCACACCGACTCCCGCGCAGACGGCGGAACTGGGCGACCTGGCGGCGAAGCTCCCGCTGATCCTCGGCTGACCCACCAGCTGTACGGCCCCTCAGCCCGCCGCCCAGTCCGACCACGCCCCGGGGCGCGGGGCCCGTTGACCTCCACCGGTGCCGGTGAACGGCACAGCTGCTCGGTGGATCCCTGCGCGTACGAAAAAAGGCATCTGCACCACTAAACGGTGAACATGGCTGCTATATCCCTTGAAACGGCGGTGAGTTGGAAAGTGTCGCCGTGCTCCTCAAAGAGGTGCACGGCCGACCCCAGGAGAAGACCTTGAAGCGTGTCTCGTTCCGCCGATCCGCAGGACTGCTGGCCGCCGTCGCGGCCCTGATCGCGGGTCCCGCCCTGTCCGCCCACGCCATGACCCCCGCCGCCCCGGCCACCCAGCAGACCTACGCCCAGCAGGCCCGGGGCGCCGGCCTCACCGACCAGCAGGCCGGGCAGCTCCAGCGACAGGTCGACGCGGCTCTCGCCCAGGACCCCGAGGCCCGCCAGACCTCGGCGAACACACTCGCCGTCCCCGGCGGAACCGTCACGCTTCCCGCCCCCGGCCAGACCGAAACCCGCCGCCTGGCTTCCCCGGCCACCGCCCTGGCCTGCGGTAACGGGCACCTGTGCATCACCGACGGGCGCGGCGTCAACTACGACTACTACCGCTGCGGCTACTACGACTTCAACGGCGTCGGCGACGGCACCTTCAACAACAACCAGACCTCCGGCACCCGCGCCCGCTTCTACAACAGCGACGGCAGCGAACGCTGGTCCCACGTGGCCAAGGGCACCGGCACCGCGTCCTGGACCCCGGTCTTCCACATCCGCCCCTGCTGAAACGCGCCTTCTCCGTCCCCCGTCACCGAATCGGTGACGGGGGACGGTCGTGCGGGCCCGGTCCGTTCCCGCGGAGTACGGCCCGGAAACCCCGGGTGTTCGATAAATCGGGTATTCGATAAAAGAACATTGAGCATTCGCATGTCGAAGCGCCTCGGCTAGGGTGCCGGTTGTGCCTCTCCCTCTCGCCTTCCGCCATCTCGTGGACGACGCCGCCGTCTTCCCGCCCGGACTCGCCCCGCTGCCACGCGCCGTGACCGAACACGCCGAGCACCTCGCCTCCCCGCACGCCGCTCTCGTCGGCCCCTTCGTCATCGGCGCGGACCGGCTCGCCGAACTGGCCCAGCTCGCCGGACCGGAGCTCTTCACCAACGGGCTCCGGGTAAGCGTGGTGACCGCACCCGCCGCGATCCCGGCCGTCCTGGCCGCCCTCGCCGCGACCGATCGCCTGGTGCCGGCCGCCCTGGAGGTCAAGCCCGACCCCGCGCCGCCCATCCGCGACCAGATCGACGCCCTCGCCGCGCGGAGCCTGCCCGGCGCGGTGTACGTCGAGGCCCCACGCCCCGTCACACGCGCCTGGGAGCAGGCCCTCGCCTCCGCCGTACGCCACGGCTTCCGGCTGAAGTTCCGTACCGGAGGCACCGAGGCGGCGGCGTTCCCGACCGAGGACGAGGTGGCGGCGTGGATCCACGACACCGTCGCCGCCGGCGCCGCCTTCAAGTGCACGGCCGGGCTCCACCACGCCGTCCGGCACACCGCCCCCACCACCGGTTTCGAGCACCACGGCTACCTCAACGTGCTCCTCGCGACCACGCGAGCCTGCTCCGGAGCACCCCTCACCGCCATCCGCGCCGCCCTCGCCGAGCGCGACCCGGACACACTGGCCCGCGCCGTCACCGCGACCCCGGCCGCCGACACCGCCGCCGCACGGGCGGCCTTCACCTCGTACGGGTCCTGCAGCGTGCTCGAACCGCTGGAGGACCTGGCCGCCCTGGGCCTCCTCGACCCCGCCACCCCCTGACCGCCCGTCACCGACTCCGAAGGACCGCACATGAGTACCCACCCCGCCACCTGGGCAGAGGCCGCGGCCGGCAGCGCGTACGACGTCGACAACCTTCCGTACGCCGTGTTCTCCACCGACGACACCACCCCGCGCATCGGCGTCCGGATCGGTGACCACGCCCTCGACCTGGCCGCCGCGGCCGCCGCCCTGCGCCCCGACTGGACACCGCTGCTCGACGCCCCCGCGCTCAACCCCCTCATGGCCGCCGGCCCGGCGACCTGGGCCGAGGTCCGCGCCTGGGCCACCGAACTGCTCACCGACACCGCGCACCGCGACCGCGTACGCCTGGTCCCGCTGGCCGACATCACCCTGCACCTGCCGTTCGAGGTCGGCGACTACGTCGACTACTACGCCTCCGTGGACCACGCCACCAACGTCGGACGCATCTTCCGCCCCGACGGCGACGCCCTGATGCCCAACTGGCGTCACCTGCCGGTCGCGTACCACGGCCGCGCCGGCTCCATCGTCGTCTCCGGCACACCCGTGCACCGCCCCGCGGGCCAGCGCAAGGCCCCCACCGACCCGGCACCCACGTTCGGCCCGTCCCTGCGCCTGGACATCGAGGCCGAGCTCGGCTTCGTCGTCGGCCGTACGATCCCGCTCGGGCAGCGCGTCACGACCGCCGAGTTCACCGACACCGTCTTCGGCGTCACCGGCGTCAACGACTGGTCCTCGCGCGACATCCAGGCCTGGGAGTACGTCCCGCTGGGCCCCAACCTCGGCAAGTCCTTCGCCACCACCATCAGCGCCTGGGTCACCCCGCTCGCCGCCCTCGAACACGCCCGCACCGACCTGCCGGGCCAGGAGCCCGCCGTACTGTCCTACCTGCGGGAGGAGGGCCCGTCGGGATACGACATCGACGTGGAGGTCGAGGTCAACGGCACCGTCGTCGCACGCCCCCCGTACGCGTCCATGTACTGGTCGCCCGCGCAGATGCTCGCCCACCTCACCGTCAACGGCGCCTCGCTGCGGGTCGGCGACTTCTACGCCTCCGGCACCATCTCCGGACCGGACAAGCACCAGCGCGGCTCGTTCCTGGAACTCTCGTGGGGCGGCAAGGAGACCTGGACGGCGGGCGGCGAGGAGCGCACGTTCCTCCAGGACGGCGACGAGGTGGTCCTGCGCTACTCGGCACCGGGCGCCCGGGGCCGCATCGGCCTGGGCGAGGTCCGTGGCAGGATCCTCCCCACGATCCGGCCGATCCCCGAAGAGGCGCCATGACCCCGCCGAACGACCCCGAGAGCGGCGGCTCGCAGACCCTGGAGCGCGGCCTCGCCGTCCTCGTCGAACTGAGCCGCCACCCGGACGGGCTGAACACCAGCCAGGTCGCCGCCGCGACGGGCCTCCACCGCTCCGTCGCGCACCGCCTGCTGGTCTCCCTCCACCGGACCGGCTTCGCGACGCGCGACGACGAGGGCCGTTACGTGGTGGGCCCGGCCGTGCCCGGACTCCTCGGCGATACGGGCCCCAGCCTGCGCACCATCGCCGAACCGGTCCTCCACCGCCTCGCCCGCAAACTGGACGCCACCGCCAGCCTGGTCGAGGCCATCGGCACCGCGGCGGTCACCACGGTGGTCGCCGAACCGCCCACCGACGGCCCCCTGTTCTGGTACCGCAAGGGCAGCCGCGACCCCCTCGACCACGGCTCGGGCGGCCTCGCCACTCTCGCCTCGGGCCCTCCGCGCGCCTCGGAACCCGACCGCGTCCAGGTGATCCGCGAGGCCGGCTACGTCATCACCCACAGTGAGGTCAACGTGGGCGCACACGGCGTCGCCGCCCCCCTGCCCGGCTGGCCGGTCCGAGCGGCGATCAACGTCGTCACATCCGACCCGGACCTCGCCGAACGGGCAATCCCGCACGTACGGGAGGCCGCCGCCGCCATAGGCACCCCGAACGACCACCACTGAGGACGCGAGCGGCGGTCACTCTTCCGGGCCCACGCCCCCGTCCCGCGCGGCGGCGGCCGCCTCCAGCAGGGACCAGCCGTCGATCTCCACCGGGCCCCGCTCCTCCGGCTGCCACCCGCGGTCCAACGCCGCGTCGAGCAGGGCCCGGACGGCGCCGGGCGCATGCAGGTTGAGGGAGGCCCCCCGGACGTACCCCACATCCCCGGAACCCAGGGGAGCCCCACCCGGCACGTACCGGCCGGGACCCTGGCCGAAGACGATGCGCAGCGGCCCACCGGTACCCGGGGGTTGCGGGGACAGCGTGAGCGTCTCGCAGCACGACTGACCGCTGTCCGTCACACCGTGGCTGTGACCCAGAGTCCACATGTACACGCGCCCGTCGGCGACCAGCCGCCGGGGCTTCCTCGGGTTTCGGGGCATGGAACCGAGCGTACGGGGATGCGAAACCCGGCCCCCCGCCGCGACTGCGGACGTCAGCGGCTGGGCGGGGCGAACTCCGGCTGGTCCAGCAGCCGCAGCCAGCTCCCGTCCGGCTGGCGCCTGACGACCTGCGCCCGCGCACCGGCCCCGTCCCTGGGCGGGGTCGAGGTGAGGGCGATGTCGCCGCTGATCAGCGTCGGCAGCGGCTGCTCCGGCTCGAAGCGGGGCCCGTTGGCCAGCACCTTCTCCCACAGCGCACGGATCGCGTCGCGCCCGACCGTCCGCTCGCCGGGCGGGTAGGCCAGCACCGCGTCCTCCTCGTACAGCGCGGCGACCCCGGCCGCGTCACCGGCATTGGACCGGTCGACGAACAAGCGGGTGATGTCCTCGGGCCGCATGGCCTTCTCGTACTCCGGCATGGGTTCCTCCTCACGTGTGGTTCCGGCACTCCCCAGCGTGATCGCCCACTTATCAGAAGTCCAACAGATGGTTCTTCTGTAAACTAGAATCCAGAGGCATGGAACTGAGGCAACTGGAGTACTTCGTCGCAGTCGCCGAAGAGCGGAACTTCACCCGCGCCGCCGAGCGGGTGCACATCAGCCAGTCCGGCGTCAGCGCCCAGATCCGCCAACTGGAACGAGAACTCGGTGCCGAGCTGTTCGACCGGTCGGCCCGGACCGTCGCGCTCACCGTCGCGGGGAGGGCCGCGCTCGAACACGCCCGCGCCGCGCTCGCCGCAGTCGGAGCGATCGGCCGGTCGGTGGACGAGGTGACCGACCTGATACGGGGCCGGCTCACCGTAGGAATGGTCGTCGGCTGCACCCTCACCCCGCTCTTCGAAGCCCTCGCCGCATTTCACGAGGCGCACCCCGGCGTGGAGATCTCCCTGCTGGAGGACAGCTCCGACCGGCTCACCGAAGGGGTACGAACCGGCGCCGTCGACCTGGCACTCATCGGAACCGCGACAGCCGCCCCCGACGGACTCCACGCGCTGACGATCATCAGCGAACGGCTCGTCGCGGCGGTCCCGCCCGGGCACCCCCTGGCGAAACAGCGGCGGGTCACCCTGAGCGACCTGACCGCCCACCCCATCGTGTGCATGCCGCCCGGCACCGGCCTGCGCGCCGTGTTCGACCAGGCCTGCGCCGCACAGCATCTCCACCCCTCGATCGCGATGCAGGCCGGTGCCGCGGACGCCATCGCAGACCTCGCCGCCCGCGGCCTCGGCGTAGCCGTCCTCAGCGAATCGATGGCCGCGACCCACCGCGACCGCCTCACCGCCCGCACCATCGACGACGTCGAAGCACCAGCACTGCTCGCCCTGATCTGGAAGAGCCCACACATCCCCGCGGTACGCGAACTCCTCGCGCACAGCCGACGATCCTTCGCGGGCCTTCCGGCGACGCAGGGCCAGGAGGCCGCCTATGTATCCGGCGAGGGGGTACAGGAGGTGAACTTTCGATGAGAGGGGTTCGTCATGCTCGGCATAGTCGCGGCAGTGCTGTTCTTCGTTTCGTTCCTGATCAACGCGGCGGATATCAGTACCAACGATGTGTTCTCTTCGACGAACGTGATGCTGCTGGGGCTCACGGCTCTGGCCCTGCACGTGGCGGGCGTGGGCAACGGCTGGGCGCCCCGCAGGCGGTGACTCCCTTCCGGGTTCTGTGAGAGGCCGTCACAGAACCCGGAAGGCTCGTGGTCGGACAAACCGGTCACGTGGTGTCAACTCCGGACGGGATCACCCGATTGGAACGTTCCCCTTCGGCGGTGGGAGTCGTTGGGGAGTCTGGAATCCGTAAACGTCACGAGCGAACAACGCACCGCCGTCCCTGTACAGCCCAGGTCCCCTCTGCCGTATCGGCACAGTGAGAGCCGACGGCCGGCGTGGCTACAGGAGGTATGGGATGCGTTCTCTGCTGGAGAGCTTCTACGACACGATGGACGAGCTGCACGTCGACTTCCGCCGACGCCTGGAGGACATCGAACGGGAGGCCTGGCCCGCGCCGGTGCCGAGCGCCGGCACCGAACACGGGCACACTTCGCACCCGGACAAGTTCGAGGAGATTCGGTACCCGCTCGGGCTGCGACCGCTCTGGACCGACGAGTACCCGTCGGCCGAGCCGGTGAAGAGAAGCGAGGAGAAGGGGCTCGCCGGCCCGGTCACTCGGCTCTTCGATGAAGCGCCACCCGCAGAAACGATCGTCCGCGTGATGAAGAGGCAGGCAGGAACGATTCGCCGCGCTTAGACCAAGCGGTCGGCTTTTCCGTTATGAGAAGCACAGAGAACGACGAAGCTCATCGCAACCGTGTCGTTCACCACGGCATTCGTTCTGAGCACGGAAATGGCCGCCCCCTCGAATCTGTGGGCGGCGGAATCGTATGACCGCTGACCGTGCGGTGAGGTCGCGGGCGGCTGTGTGCGTCCCGGTTTCTGCGCCCAGGACGCACGTGCTGTGAACCGGATCGCCTCGGGCGGCGTGCACCGGGGGATGCCGTCCCCATCGTGGAAGGCCGGCGGATCAGCCGCCGGAGAGGACCGAATCGTCCAGGGGCCGGGCGCCAGGCAACTGGTGCCGGGCGGCGATCAGGGCCCCTACGACGCGTATCACGCGCTCGTGCGCAACACCGGCAGGGGTGCGCGGTGCCTGGTCACGGGGCCTCGAAGCCGGTCACGGCCAGCGCCCTGTCCACCCGGGCGGCTGCCAGGTCGTCGTGGCGGATCACGAAGCTTGTGAAGTACGCCTTGTCGGCACGGGCTTCACCGGCGAGCCGTGTCCTCTGGAGCTGCAGTGACCTGCACTTTCAGGCCGGATTCCGCGGTCGTGTCAGTGACACAGTCCCGCTTTCGTGTCATTTTCCTCAGCGAACGGAAGAACCAACGGCCGCTCACTGATGGCGGCTCCAGTCGGCGGGCCTCGGCCCGTGACGCCGCAGCCGCTGGTCATTGACCTGAACCTCTGGATGAGGCCAGGCTGTGGCCAGGCGCGAAAGATCGCCATCCTCCGGCAGGGCACCGAACCCAGCGACTCGTCCGGCTTGAAATGGGCCGGCGTCCCGGTCGTGCCATCGACCTCGACGGGTTCAAGGTCACTGACGGGAACGCCGTGTTCGTAGCGCTGGGTCCAGGCCCCGTTGAGGCGACGGTTGGTATGGACTACAACTAGCTAGGGCGTGTCCTGTAGGTCGGCACGCAGCCATAACACGATGGCGGCGATGATGATTTCTGAGCGGTAGCAGGTGACGCGTTTGGCGTGGCGGGTGGCGATCGCGCGGAACGGTTTGAGTCGATTTGAAGCAGCGCTCGACGACGTTGCGGCCGGTGTAGCGGTCCACCGCGCGCACCAGAGCCTGGTAGAGCAGATGCGGGCCGGTGCCGCTGTAACCCCCCGCCGAACACCGTGCCTGAGCAGAAGTGTCGCCGTTATCATTGACCGATGATCGGCAACCTTGAGTCGTTCCAGGACGAGCTGGCCGCCAGCGGGTTTCCGCCGCTGATCAACAAGCTGGCTGGGGCCGGCTTCCGGGGCGGGATCGCCACCCGTGACCTCGGGCCGCTGCGGCTGGTTTCCCTCGACACGCCCGCGAGCGCCTGCATCGGGCGGGAGCGCGACGCCTCCGACGGCGAGAACCTGGCGGTCAAGGTGATGACCCGGGGCCGGACGCGGATCGAGCAAGGGCGCGGCGACGCCGAACTCGGGCCGACCGACCTGATACTGCTCGATCCCACGCGTACGCTCCGGTTCGAGAGCACTGCCTCGGCGCACGTCACCATCCTGGTTCCGCGCCGGGAGCTTCGGATCCGGCCCGCGCAGATCGACCGGCTCATCGGCGTACGCATCGACGGCAGCCACGGCCCGGGCGCTCTCGTCTCCGTGCTGGCCCGGCAGTCGGCGTGGTCGGCGACCGAGTTCCGCGAGGCGGAGGCGCTGCGGTCGGCGGCGGCCGTCGTCGAGCTGATCGCGGTCGCACTGGAGGCCCGGCTCGGCGACGAACAGCCGGCCCCGGACGAGTGGCTGCGGAGCCGGATCGCCGGCTACATCGAGACCCGGCTGGCCGATCCCGATCTGTCCCCGCCTGGCATCGCCGCCACCCACAACATATCCGTACGCCGGCTGCACAAGCTGTTCGAGGACCAGCCGCTCACCGTCGCGGCCCTGATCCGCCGTCGCCGCCTGGAGCGCTGCCGGGCCGAGCTGACCGGAAGCGGACGTACGGTCACCGCCGTGGCCGCCCGGTGGGGATTCTCCGATCCCACCCATTTCAGCAAGCTCTTCAAGGCGACGTACGGCTACAACGCCCGTGCACTGGTAACCAGCAACCGTGCACAGACGACCAAGACGCGCACAGCCGGCCCGGACAAGGATGGTGGTGACCAAGGCAGGCAATAGCAATAGGAGAAGTCGTGGCGAAGGTAAACATCGTCCGCCCCGGTGAGGGCGAGATCCTCGGCAGCGGGGCGCAGCAGATCCGCATCCTGGAGAACGGCGAGCACACCGACCACCGGCTGGGGTTCGCCGAGGTCACCATTCCGCCGGGCACCCCGAGCCCGTTGCAGCATCGCCACGCCCAGCATGACGAGGGCTTCTACGTGCTGGCGGGAACTTTCCGGTTCACCGTCGGCGAGGACCAATACGACGCCGGGCCGGGCACCTGGGTCATCGTGCCGACCGGGGCGCCGCACACGTTCGCCAACGTCGGCGACGAGAACGCGGTCATGCTGAACACCTTCACGCCGGACCTGTATGTGCAGTACTTCCGCGACTTCAAGGCCATGATCGATTCCGGGCAGCCGGTCAACGCCGAGACCATGCAACCGCTCTGGAAGAACTACGCCACCGAGATCTCGAACGAATACGCCTCGTGAAGCGCCTTCAATACGACCGCTACGGCGGCCCGGAGGTGATGCGGCTCGCTGAGTTCGAGTCACCACGCCCGGGTCCGGATGAGGTTCTCGTCCGCGTCCATCGTCCTCACAGCCACCGGCCCCGACCGCGTACGCAGGTGGGAGGACGTAGCCCGGGGCACACCAGGCGACAGGAACCTCGACCTCGACGCGGACCGGGGCACCGCGCACCCGTGCTGGTCCACCAGCGGCTCGATCGACGACGACCCGGTGGGCGTCGACATCCTCGCCTACCAGGACCTGTGAGGACCCAGCCATGGACACCGATCGAGGCCGGAAGCAGCAGCCGCACGACGGGGGCAACGACCGGCCCTACCTCTACATCCACAGCTACCCGCCGCCCGACCTGCCCGACGTGGGGGAGGACCACGGCGAGCGGCCCGTGCCAACGGCGTCTGCTGGTACCTCTGCTCGGGAATCCAGCCGCTGACGGCGTTCCAGCCCGGACAGGACCTGACCGCCCAGGTGGCCATCGGCAACTGGCAGGGCGGAAACAGCGCCTCGATGGCGTACGTCGGCCTGTGGTGGTCCAAGCCGGTGAGCGGGCCGGTCATCCCCGACCCGTCGAAGTTCATGGGGTTCTCGCCGGTCGAGGTGCCCCCGCACGGCGGCCGGGCCGAGACCGCACCCCTCACCGCGCGTATCCCGGCGAGCTCGGGCAACCACATCTGCCTCCTGGCCAAGGTCTGGCATCCGCTGGACAACGTGGCCGCCGGAGGCCTCGCGGACCCCGTCAACGACAGGCACTGGGCCCAGCACAACCTGGCCGTCCTGCCGGCCGCCCCCGCCGCGCCGGAACCCTTCGCGTTCCTCGCGACGAACCCGACGGACGACGAAGTCACGTATCAGATCGGCGTCCGCCCGATGCCCCGGGAACTGTGGGGCAACATCCCCAACGACGAGCGCCTGCGCCCGGTCAACGCCTCGGCCTGGCTGTCCCTGAAGGACACCACCACTGGAGGAGAGGCCCAGGGACAGAACGAACTGACCCCACACGCTCACGCTGAACCCGATGGAACAGCGCGACATGGAACTGCTGCTCGTCGTCACCGACGAGGTGGGCAGCGAAGCCTTCGATCACGGCTATGCCGCCGACCCGCCGTTCATTGCGGTACTGGGCGATCTGGAAGGGTGCCGCGCACGGCGGCGACCAGGGCGGCCATGCTCAGCACGGAGGTCTCGGCGCCGGCGGTCAGGACGGCGAGCCGGGGGACTCGCGGGACGGCGACGTGAGGGCGCCCGGGCGCGGAAAGAACTCGCCCTTGCGAAGGCGGAGTTGGGCGTACGGGACCGCCGGTGGCGCCACGCCGCGGCGAAGGGCGGGTCCCCTTGTGCCGCACGGCCCCGTGTAGTGAGCTGTCGGCCATGAAGATGCGTAGCACGGCGGCCCTGACCGCGATCCTGGTCGTGGCCCCCCTGATCGCGGTGGCGCCCGGCCCGCGGGCAGCCGCTTCCTCCCGCCCCGGCGACTCGGCGCGATCCGCTGAATCGACACTGGTCGGCGGCGTCGACCTCGACACGGTCACCATCCCCGAACTGCAGGCCCGCATGGCCCGCGGGAAGTTGTCCTCGGTCCGGCTGACCCTCGCCTATCTGCGGCGGATCAAGGCCGTCGACCCCAGGATCAACGCGGTCCTGCACGCCAGTCCGACGGCCCTGCGCCAAGCGGCGGCCAGTGACCTCAGGCACCGTCTCGGCAGGACCCGCGGCCCGCTGGACGGCATCCCCGTCCTGCTCAAGGACAACGTGAACACCCGCGACATGCCGACCACCGCCGGCTCCCTGGCTCTCGCCGGGAAGCCACCGCGCAACGACGCGGAGCTGGTCAAGAAACTCCGGGCGGGCGGCGCGGTGATCCTGGGCAAGGCCAATCTCTCCGAGTGGGCCAACTTCCGCGCGGCGAGGCCGACATCCGGCTGGTCGGCAGTCGGCGGCCAGACCCACAACCCGTACGTCCTGGACCGCAACCCCTGCGGCTCGTCCGCCGGCTCGGCCGCGGCGCTCGCCGCGTCGCTGGCACAGGTGGCGATCGGCACCGAGACGGACGGCTCCATCGTCTGCCCCGCCGGGATGAACGCCGTCGTCGGCCTCAAGCCGAGCCTCGGCGTGGTCAGCCAGTCCGGTGTCGTACCGATCTCCGCCGAACAGGACACCGCGGGCCCCATGGCCCGGAACGTGATCGACACCGCGCTCACCCTGTCCGTCCTCAGCGGCGGTGACACCGTGCGCGCCGACACTGCTGCGGACCTCGCAGACGCGGCGGCCCGTCCCGGCTCACTGCACGGCAAACGGATCGGCCTCTGGCGGCTGCCGGTGCTCGGCACCGAGGTGGACGCCCTCATGACGCGAACGGCCGAGCGGCTGCGAGCCGCGGGTGCCGAGATCGTCGAGGTGGACCTCCCGTATCAGGCACGACTGGCCGAACTCGAGTTCCCGGCGCTGCTCAGCGAGTTCCACCGGGACATCGACGCCTACCTCGCCACCCGGAACGGCCCGCGCGACCTGGCCGAGCTGATCGAGTTCAACCGGACCCACCCGCAGGAGCAGACCTGCTTCGCCGGCCAAGAACTGTTCGAACAGGCCCTCGCCGCCCCGCCCACCACCGATCCGGAGTACGTGGAGATGCGCGCGGAACTGGCGAACCTGTCCCGCCGCTCCATCGACGAGGTCATGACCGCGCACGGCCTGGACGCGATCGCATCCCCGGCGAACCCGCCCGCGTGGACCACCGACTGCGCCCGGGGCGACAACGACGTGATCCCGTCGTCCACCCCCGCTGCCGTCGCCGGCTACCCCTCACTGTCGGTGCCCGCCGGCTTCGTGGGCGAGCTGCCGGTGGGTCTGCTCCTCATGGCGGGCAACGGCCAGGACACCGACCTGCTGTCCCTGGGCGCGGCGGTGGAACACCGGCTGGACGGCCGGCGTGCGCCGCGGTACCTGCCCACGGTGGGCTAGGTCCTGTCTGGAGTTCCCCCGCGGCGTCGCGGCGTCCGGCACCGCCGCCTCCGGCGTTGTCGTCGGTCGCCGACGCTCCTTCCCCGAGTTCTCGGCTTCGCTCGAACAGGGGAGACCCCATTCGGCTCCCTCCTCCGCCTCGGATTCGACGGCACCAGACGCCGCTCCTTCTCCCGCGCTGGAACCCCAGACAGGACCTAGGACGGTGCTGGTGCAGAAGACGCTGCTGCGTGCCTGGAAGGCCCATGGCCGTTAACTGCCAGGCCTCTGCCGAGGCGCCGTTTCGTCGCTCGGTGTGCTCGGCGTGCTCGGCGAGTGGGGTCGGTGGACCTGGCCCGGGGCTGCAGAGACAGCGTTCAGGCGCCGTCGCTCCCGGGCAGCTGGAGGGCGTGGGCGAGGGCTGCGGCGATCCGTTCATGGCCCTGCTCCGGTTCCGTCCCACTTCTCCGTGTTCCGTCGCTCCCGCTCGCAGCAAGCTCGCCCATGGCCGTTCGTTCGGCGCCCGGAGGGGCGGGGCCGCAGGACGTGGCGTGAACTGATCGCGTCGAATCCTGCGGGCGTCCGCAGGCGGCGGATAGGGTCAACACATGAGTCTGACGCCACGGTTGATCGTCCCGGATCCCGATACCGCTGCGACCTACTACCAGAAGGCGATGGGCGCCGAGGAAGTATTCCGAGCCGAGGACGACAGCGGCCGACTGATGGTCGTTGTCCTACGGATCGGTGGTTCCCCGCTCTCCCTTTCCCCCGCCGTGTCCGAGTGGGGCTGGCTGTCGCCCGACGATGTCGGCGGCTCCCCGGTCCTTCTGGAGGCGGAGTTCACCGACCAGGACGCCGTTGCCGAGCGGATGGTCGCCGGCGGCGGCTCCGTGGTCGTACCGGTGGAGAACCGGCCGTACGGCAAGCGGGAGGGACGGCTGCGCGACCCGTTCGGTCACCTGTGGATCGTCACCGGTCCTCTGCGCTGAGACACCTTCCGGTTCCTCGCGGGGGCGCGCCCCCGCGAGGAACCGGTGTCAGCGACCCTTCCCGGGGCCCTTTCAGGCGCCCGTCACGGGCCACGGCGAAGGCCGGTAGGAATAGGCCTCGGTGCCTTTGCGCACCCCCTGCTTGATAGCCATCGGCAGCATCAGGTCACGTATCACGCGGGTGATCCACCGGTCGGGGGTCATCACCGCCCCCGTCTGCCGGGCCTGCTTCGCCATCGCGGTGACCCGTCCCCGCCGGGACTCCTCGAACGCGGTGAACGCCCGGTCCGTGGAGGGGTGTTCGTGCAGTGCCAGGGCAAGCTCGTAGGCGTCCTCCAGGCCGAGCGCGGCGCCCGCTCCCAGGTGCGGGGCCACCGCGTGCGCCGCGTCCCCCAGCACCCCGGCGCTCCCTCGGTGCCAGGTGTCCAGCGGGGGCACCTCGTGCACCGGCCACCGGCCGACCGGACCGGCGGATGCGTTCAGGATGCGCCGGACCACGGCGGGGTCGGGACGGTGCCGGTCGGCCAGCCCGGCCACCCACCGCGCGTCGTCGATCTCGGCGAGCTCACCGAAGGTGCGTTCACGGGCCTCCTGGTGGTTCTCGAACCACCACACGACGCCGGGCGAAACCACCTGGTACCCGAAGAACCCGCGCAGCCCGAAGACCATGTGGAACCGGCCGTCGACGGGCAGTTCGCCGGTGCCGATCTCCGACCGGCCGCCCGAGCCGACCACCTCGGTGTAGGCGGGCCGGGGCGCGTCGGGGAGCAGCAGGCTCCGTACGGCGGAGTTCACGCCGTCGCAGCCGAGCACGATGCCGGCCTCGGCGTGCGTGCCGTCCTCGAAGCTGATGCGCCAGCGGCCGTCACCGGTCTCGTCCAACGCGACGAGGCGTTTGGCGGTGTGCAGCTTCACCCCGCTGTCGGTGGCCGACTCCCGCAGGGCGCCGCTGAGTTCGCCGCGCATGATGTTGGTGGTGCGTTCCGGATTCCGGACGAGTTCCCAACCCTTGTGGTTGGTGAAGTCGATGGATGCCGCCACGACGCCCTGTTCGAGAATCCGGTCGGCCAGCCCCAGCCGCTCCAGTACCGCCCGCCCGTTCGGGGCGAGGTTGAGGAACGAGCCCACGTCCTGCGCCCGCCGCACGTAGGCCTCGTACAGGTCCACATCGAAACCCAGCCTGGCCAGGCACAGTGAGAGCAGGGGGCCGGTGATGCCGGCGCCGACGACGGCGACGCGTTGGCTCGGTGCGGTGTTCTCGTTGGTCATCGTGTGCTCCTGATCGTGGCCGGAGTGGTGGGGCCGGTGATGTCGCCGCCACTCCGGCATGCTTTGCCGATCAACGGGCCCTCCCACGCGAACGTGTCGCGGTTCTTTCGGCGTTCAGCCAGGTCCGTCGCAGGGAAACGGGCGTCGCTCTCCGGCCGGAATCCAGTTTCCGTCGAGGCAGAATCCACCCGGCATCGGCTCGGAATCGAGACGCGGCAGGATCGGACCCACGGGGTCCGGTGACGACGTCACCGCGGTATTCCGGTGTCGATGCCACTGGCAGAACCTCATGCGAGCGCCCCCGGAACGGTTCCGGGAGCACCGTCGGCCGCCCTTTCGCGGCGATGCCGCAGGGACGTCCGCATGGCCCGACGCCGCCGCCGGACCGCGGCCACGATTTGTCACTTGTTACGGGACAGAACAGGGGCAGGACCATGGCCACGCTTACGCACAAGAAGGAAATCAGGTTCCTCCGCTGGCCGGTGCAAAGCTACGAACGCGACCAGCTGCGCGAGGCGGGACTGCCGTGCCTGCTGGTCCTGGAGGGCCGGACGGCGCCGCCGAGCGACATTTCCCCCATCGAGGACTGGGTCCGTCCGCCGGTGGACCGCCTCGACCTGGCGGCCCGCGTCCACACGCTCCAGCGGCGCACCGGACCCGACTTCGTGCCCGCGCTGGACCCCACCGGGATCCTCTACTACGGCGGTCAGTCGGTGCCCATGTCCGAGGCGCAGAGCGAGATGATGCGATGTTTCCTGGCCGACTTCGGGCATCTCGTCCACCGGGACACCCTGAAGGACGCCTTGGGCCGGATCAGGAACGAGAAGGTCACCAGCAACGCGGTGGACCTGCACATCATGCGGCTGCGCCAGCGGCTGGACGGCGTACGGTTGAACCTGCGCACCGTGTGGGGGCGGGGCTACATCCTGGAGGCCGCCACCTGATCCGGCCGGGCCCCGGAACGCGCACCTGCGCGTTCCGGGGCGCTGCTCTGCGCGGTCAGCCCGCCCGGGGGCGGCGCACCTCGTGCACCTTGCCGCGCAGCTCGTGGAGTTCGGTGAACGGCATCGTCGCGCGACCCATGAGGTGCGCCGCCCCCGAGGTGCCGGCGGTGCCGGGCTGCTCCCCGAGCATTTTCATGACCAGGCCCACGTGCCCGATCTTCCACTGGAAGTAGCCGTTGCCGACCCTGAGCATCGCCTCGATGACGCGGTGGAACGAGCCGGCTTCGACACCCGCGGCGACGATCTTCTCCAGGTCGTGGCCGGTCCGCTCCAGCCCGGAGCGGAAGGCGAGGAAGAGGGAACCGGTCCGGTCGGCGCTGCCGAGTACCCGCTCCAGCTGGTGGGACTGGCTGGACTGGGCGCCGCTGGCCCTGCCGAGGTACTGGCGGAACTCGGCGAAGTCCACCACCGGCAGCCGTTCGAGCGCCATGAGCTGTTCGTGCAGCAGGCGCAGCAGCTCGCTGGACCGGTAGAGCAGGTCGACGGACCGCTCCAGGTCCGACGTGGTCATCGTCAGGAAGTAGCCTTCCACGGCGGCGAGATCGCCCAGGATCTGCTTCAGCCACAGCTCGCAGGTCTGGTGGCTGACGATGAAGAACTGTTCGGACAGGAGCGTGGCGAGGTCCGCGTCGTCCTTGGGAGTGCGGGGCTGCTGGAGCGTCAGCAGTTCGTCGAGCTTCAGGTAGGAGGTGTAGGTCACCTCGGTGGGTGTCACCGCTGCCGCTTCTCACGGACGAGGGCGACCAGGCGCTCCACTCCGGTGACGAGTTGTTCCCGCTCGACGCAGAACGCGATCCTGACCAGGCCGGACGCGGCACCGCCGGGCTTCAGCGGTCGCATCGTGCCGTCGGCGGCGAACTCGGGCTGCGCGGAGAAACCGCTGCCGGGGACCACCACGACGTCGTGGCGGAGCATGAGTTCGGCACTGAACTCCTCACCGGTCAGGCCGGTGCAGGAGATGTCGGCCATGGCGTACCAGCCGCCGCCGGGCAGGGCGGGCAGCAGCCCCTCCTCGACCAGCGGGGCGAGTGCGGCGTCCCGGTTCCCGCGCACGAAGTCGTGGTTGTCGGCGAGGGCCCCCGAGGCGTCCAGGGCGGCCAGACCGGCGTACTGGACGGGCGCGTTGGGGGCGATGATGCAGGATTCCTGGACGCTGCGCATGGCGGCGGCCGTCTCCGGCCGCGACACCGCGACGTACCCGAGCCGGTAGCCGGTCATCGCCGACCCCTTGGAGAAGGTGAAGACGCTGTTGACGATGCGCTGCGACGCGGGGCGGTCGCGCTCCAGGGCGGCGATGGACAGGTGGGGGCCGGAGAAGGCGAAGTCCTCGTAGGCCTCGTCGCTGATGATCTGCCAGCCCCGCTCGTCGGCGATCTCGTACAGGGTCTGCTGCAGCGGGAGGCCGGCAACGGCACCGGTGGGATTGGCGGGGGTGTTGAGCAGCAGCACCCGGGTCGCGGACGTGGCCACCTGCCGGATCGACTCGGGATCGGGCGCGAAGTGCTCGTCGAGCTTGTAGAACACCGGGCGGAACCCGGCGAGGAGGGCCTGTTGCAGATGCACGGGCCAGTGGATCTCCGGCATCAGGATCTCCGCGCCCGAGCCGGCGAGACAGCGCATCAGGGCGCTGAGCCCCTGACAGGACCCGGGGGAGACGAAGAGCCGGCCGGGCTCGGTGTCTATGCGGTTGACGGTGTCGAGCTTCTCCGCGAGGCGCTCACGGAGTTCGGGAAGCCCCTGTACGTCGATGTAGCGCGCCCGGCCCTCCTGGACGGCGTCGGCGAACTCCTTGGCCACGGAGTCCGGCGGGCCGAAAGCGGGTTCGCCCACGTGCAGCTTGATCTGGCCGGGGTGCTCCCGCTCGCGCTCGTTGGCGATCCGGAAGGACTCGTACAGCCAGGAGGAGGGGATCGCCGAGGCCGGGGCGAAGTACGGTGAAGCGGTCTGCGTCATCTGGACATGCCTTTCCGCTGGGGGCTGGGCCGGCCGGGTCGGGCAGGCCGGGTGGTGCTGCGGGGCCTGGCTCAGGCCGTGCGCCCGCCGTCCACGGACACCAGGGAGCCGGTGACCCAGGACGAGGTCTCGGGGTCGACGAGATGGCACACCCAGGCCGCCACCTCATGCGCCAGGCCGAAACGTCTCAAGGGGGTGCCGGCCACGATGTTGTCGCGCAGGGCGTCCGCGTCCCCGCCCGCCGCCAGGTCCCACAGGCCCGTGTCGACCGGTCCGGGCAGCACGGCGTTCACCCGTACCTCGGGGGCCAGCTCCACGGCGAGCGACCTGGTCAGGGAGTTCAGCGCGGCCTTGCCGGCCCCGTAGAACGACCGGCCCGGCATCGCGAGGACCCCGCCGACGGACGACACGTTGACCACACAGCCCCGACTGGCGCGCAGCAGGGGCAGCAGGGCCCGGATGAGCAGGGCGGGAGCCACCAGATTGGTGTCGATCATCTTTCTCAGATCCGCCTCGGCGGCGTTCTCGAGACGGTCGAAGACCGCGTGCCCGGCGTTGTTGACCAGGGCGTCGACGCCGCCGAGCACCTCTGCGGCGCGCTCCGCGATCCGCTCGGAGGCGTCGGGGGCGGTGATGTCCACGGCGTACGGCACCGCGGTGCCCGCGCCCTCGGCACGTGCCTTCTCCGTGACCTCCGCGAGCCGGTCGGCCCGTCGTCCGACCGCCAGGACGTCGGCGCCCAGCCCGGCCGCGCGGGTGACCACGGCGGCACCGATGCCCGAACCGCCGCCGGTGACGACCAGCCGCAGGCCTGCCCAGGGACTGCTCATGTGCCCGACCGCCTCCTTCTCGTGTGTACGGGAATCCGCCGCGCCAGGTCCGCCAGCAGCGGCGCGGGATCGTCGAAGACGTGGAAGTGGCTTCCGGGGACGAGGGTGAGGCTCGTGCTGCCGGTGGTGAGCCGGCCCCAGTGGCGGCCGGCCGGGCCCGGCACCAGGGGATCTCCCCGGGCGATGCAGACGTGTACGTCGCAGTCGAGCCCGACCGGGTCCCGGCAGGAGAGGTAGCGCTCGTGCGCGGCGATGTCCGCCCGCATCGCGGGAAGCAGCAGGTCGCGCAGCTCGGTCTGCGCTGCGACGTCGGGGTCGATGCCGCCGAGGGCGACGAGACGCTCCCACAACTCCTCGTCGGGCAGCAGGTGTTCGTCGCGGGGGGTCCGGGCCGGGTCCCCGGGGGCCCAGGCGCCGGACGCGACGAGGAGGACGAGGTCGAGGCCCGCCCCCGGACAGCGCCGGGCCACCTCGCAGGCGACGGCCGAGCCGAAGCTGTGGCCGAAGAGCAGCAGGTCCGCCGGTGGCAGCCGGGCCAGGTCGGCCACGATCTCCTCGGCCATCGCGCCGACGTCCTCCGCCGGCGGCTCCGTCAGCCGGTCGCCGTGCCCGGGGTACTGCGCGGCGCACAGCTCGACGGCGGTGCCGGGGAAGGCAGCCGGGAGCGCGTTTCGCCAGGCGGCGAAGTTCTCCGCGCGGCCACCCGAGTGCGGCAGCCCGAGCAACCGGAGCGCGGGGCGTTCCGTGTGTGCCACCGTGCGCACTGATCCGCGGTGCACGCCCATGGCCGAATCCCCCTTCTCCGCCTCGGAAGCGAGAATCGCACGGCCGCCCGGGACCGCCGCGGAATCCTTCATCATTCATTCAGCGCCGCCCGGGGCGTGGGCGCGAAGGGCGAGGATCGAGGCCGGATACGAGCACTTCCGTAGCGGCCCGCTGCCCATGCCGGCCCTTCGCGCAGGCCCGGGGCCCGGGCCGAAAGGAGTCTCCTGGTGGTCTCCTCCGCCCGCGGCGCCGTTTGCGACGGCCCGGACGACGACACCTCCGGTGCGGTTCTCGACCTCACCGACCCGGCGGCGTTCATCGAGCACGACCCGTACGCGTACTGGGACCGGATGCGGCGCGACGACCCGGTGAGCTGGCATCCGCCCGCGGACGGGCGCCCCGGGTTCTGGGCGGTGGCCCGGCACCGTGACGTCCAGGCTTGCTACAAGGACGCCGCCCGGCTGAGCTCGGCCCGAGGGACGGTGCTGGACGTCCTGCTGGGCGGCGGCGATTCGGCCGGCGGGCGGATGCTGGCGGTGATGGACCGGCCCCGCCACCGCGAGCTGCGCCGGGCGATGCTGCGTGCCTTCTCGCCACGGGTGCTCGGGCAGGTGGAGCAGGCGGTGCGGCAGCGGGCCGACACCCTGGTGGCCGCGGTGGCCGGTGGGGGAGAGGCCGACGCCGCCCGGGACATCGCGGAGCACCTGCCGCTCAACACGGTCTGCGACCTGCTGGAGCTGCCCGCCGCCGACCGGCCCGCTCTGCTGGGCTGGAACAAGCGCGCCCTGTCGTCGGAGAGCGCCGAGGACGACCCGTTCGACGCGCTGGAGGCCCGCAACGAGATCCTTTCGTACTTCGTGGACGTCGTCCGCGAGCGCCGGCGCCGCCCCGGCGAGGACGTCATCAGCATGCTCGCCGGGGCCCGGGTGGAGGGCGAGCCGATGACGGAGGACGATCTCGCCCTCAACTGCTACAGCCTGATCCTGGGGGGCGACGAGTCCACGCGGGTGACCACGATCGGGGCCCTGCACGCGCTGGGCACCCACGAGGAGCAGTGGCGTCGGCTGCGCACCGGTGAGGTGGCGGTGCGGTCCGCGGTGGAGGAGGTACTGCGCTGGGTGACCCCGGCCATGCACTTCGCCCGCACGGCCACCGCCGGGCTGCGGATCGGGGACGCCGAGGTGGCGGCGGGCGACATCGTCACCCTGTGGAACACCTCCGCCAACAACGACCCCGAAGTCTTCGAGCGGCCCCGCGAGTTCGACGTCGGCAGGGAGCACAACCCGCACCTCGCCCTCGGACACGGCCCCCACTTCTGCCTGGGCGCCTTCCTGGGGCGGCTCGAGCTGTCCGCCGTGCTCGACTCGCTGGTACGCCGCGTGGAACGGATCGAGATTCTGGCGGAACCGCCGCGCGTCTACTCCACCTTCCTGTTCGGCCACAGCGCCCTGCGTCTGCGGCTCGACTGACCGCGTCCGCCCGCCGGCTTCCCGGCCACCCGCGCCGGACCGGCGCGGGCCGTACGGGCTCACGGGCCGGCGCACGCCGTTCCCGGCCCGTGCTCCGTCGTGGTTCAGTCCGAGGTCAGCAGTCCGGCCAGCTCCGCCATGGTGGACCGCTCGAAGACGGCGCGCACCGGCAGGTCCCTTCCCCACTCGTCGCGTACGGCCTTGGCGAGCCGCACCGCCAGGACCGAATGGCCGCCCTGGTCGAAGAAGTTGTCGTCCGGAGCGATCACGGGCACCCCGAGTATCCGGGCGGTCAGCGCGCACAGCGCGGCCACCGGGTCGGACAGGTCGACGGCGGCGGCCGGCGTGGCGGCGCGCACGGCCGCACGCCGCTCCAGGTCACGCCGGTCGATCTTGCCGTTGCTGGTCATCGGCAGGGCGTCCACCACCTCGACGCGCGAGGGCACCATGTGCGCGGGCAGCCGTGCCGCGAGCCGCCCGCGCAGCTCCTCCGCGAGACCGTCGGCCGGGTCCGCGCCGGGCACCGCGAAAGCGACGAGACGCGCCGAGTCCACCTCGCCGGCCACCACCACCGCGGCGATCCTGACCCCCTCGCACGACTCCAACGCCGCCTCGACCTCGCCCAGTTCGACCCGGAAGCCGCGCAGCTTGACCTGGCGGTCGGCGCGGCCCGCAAAGTACAGCGTCCCGTCCTTGTCCTGGTGGCCGAGGTCGCCGGAGCGGTACATCCGGCTCCCGGGGCGGCCGTACGGGTCCGCGACGAAGCGCTCCGCGGTCAGGGCGGGCCGGTTGAGGTAGCCGAGAGCCTCGCCCTCGCCCACCAGGTACAGCTCGCCGTCCTCGCCGGGCTGACACGGCTTCAGGTCCACGTCGAGGACCCGGACCTCGTTGCCGGGCCACGGCTCCCCGATGCTGACCGGCTCACCCGGCCGCACCGGGCCCGCCATGGTCACCCCGACGGTCATCTCGGTGGGCCCGTACCCGTTGAACATGCGCCTGCCGGGCGCCCACCTGGCCACCAGTGCCTGGGTACAGGAGTCGCCGGTGGAGAGCACCACCCCGCCGGGCAGTACACCGTCCGGGTCGGTGGCGGTCAGTGCGACCGGCGGCAGCACCGCGTGGCTGATCCGCCGGTCGATCAGCGTACGGCGCAGCTCCTCGCCCGGCAGCACCGCGCGGTCGTCGGTGAGCACCAGGGTCGCCCCCGACAGCAGGGCCAGCGTCAGGTCCCAGAACCCGGCGTCGAAGTTGAACGAGGCCCACTGGAGGACCCGGTCGCCGGGCCCGGGGCCGATCCAGCGGCGCTGCGTCTCGGCGAGCGCCGCCATGCCCGCGTGCGGGACCACCACACCCTTGGGCGTTCCGGTGGAGCCGGAGGTGTAGATGACGTACGCGGTGTCCTCGACGCGCAGCGGCCGTCGCCGCTCCTCGTCGGTGACCGGCCGGTCCGGGCGGGAATCGGGGTCGGGGGCGGCCAGGTCGAGGGTCTCCAGTCCGCTCACGCGCACCGGCGGACGGCCGGTGTACAGCAGGGTCCGCAGCCCCGAGTCGGCCGCCATGCGGTGCAGCAGCTCCGCGGGGTAACCGGGGTCCAGCGGGACGTAGCCCGCCCCGGCGGTCGTCACGGCGAGCGCCGCCGTCACCTGGTCGGTGCCGCGGGGTACGCAGATCCCGACGAGGTCGCCGGGCCCGAGACCGTCGGCGATCAGCCGCCGGGCCAGCCGGTTGACGCGGGCCGCCAGTTCGCCGTACGTGAGTGCGGTGCACCCGCTCTCGACCGCCGGCAGGTTCCGGTGTCCGGCCACCACCCGCTCGAAGAGCACGGGAAGGGTCCCGGCCGTGCCGGGCGCGGCGGCCGCCGACGGGGCGGGGCGCACGTCCGGCCAGACGCGTTCGACGTGGGCGCGGGCGTTGTCGAGGGAGGTCTCGGACAGCTCCACCCGCCAGCCGTCCGGGACGGGAAGCCGGGCGGGCCACAGCGACCGCTGGCCGCGCTCGTTGCACAGGACCCGGTATCCCGTGGCGGGGTCTTCGAAAGGGTTGGCTGGCATCGAGCGACCTCCTGTGTGACGGTGCCGCCGGATCGGTCCGGCGCCCCGCGAGGGCGCCGCGCGCGACACAGGGAGCTCCACCCTGACGCGGGCGGGCGGCGGGCCCGTACCGCCGGAAAGGAATCCGAAGGTCCTCTCAGCTTTCTTTCAGCGGCGACGGCCCTGACGACGGCCGGCGTTACGTTGCCGGACGTGACAGCCACCGAGATCCGCCCGTCCGTGGGCCAGACGCTGCTGTGGTTCCTCGACCGCTACCGGGGCGAGGAGGGCGCGCTCAACTGCCCGGTGCTGTGCCGGCTGCGTGGCCCGCTCGACCACGACCGGCTCCGGGAAGCGATCGCCCAGGTGCTCTCCCGGCACGAGGCGCTGCGCAGCACCTTCACCGGTGGGGGCCGCCGCCTCAAGGCGCTGGTGCACCCGGCCGTGTCACCACCGGTGCGCGAGGTGGACCTGAGCGGTGAGCCCGATCCCGAGACGTGTGCCGACCGGGAGGTGGCCGCGGAACTGGGCACCCGCATCGACGCCACCGAGTGCGCCGTGCGCATCACCCTGTGGCGGCTCGCCGAGGACCACCACGTGCTCTGCCTCAACATGCACCACATGGTGACCGACTCGTGGTCCTGCAACGTGATCTTCGAGGACCTGTGCGCCGCGCTGGAGGGGAAGCCCTGCGGCGACGCCCTCGCGTATTCGCGGTTCGCCGAGGAGCAGCGCGAGGCCCTGGCCGGACCCTCCGGGAAGCGGCTGCGGGCCTTCTGGAGCGAGCGGCTGAAGGACCTTACGCTGCCCCCGCTGCCGATGCGCCCGGCCACCGCGGGCGCGCCGCGCGACACCAGGCTCGTGCAGCACGTCCTGGACGCGCCGACGGTCGCCGCGCTGGGCGCCCTCGCCAAGCGGGAGCGGTCGACGATGTTCGTCGCCCTGCTCACCGCGTACTACCGGGCCCTGAAGTCGCTCAGCGGCGCCGAGGACCTGGCGGTGGCGACCCTGTTCGCCAATCGCGGCGCCGAGCACCGGCGCACCGTGGGGTTCCTGGCCAACATGGTGCTGCTGCGGACCCGGCTCGCCGACGGCGACTTCGCGGCGCAGCTGCGGGCCACGCACGGCACGGTGATGGAAGCGTTCGTCCACCAGGCGCTGCCGTTCCAGATGCTGCCGATCAGTCCGGGCGACACCGAACGCAGGCTCGACGACGTGGTGTTCCAGATGATGGCGGACCCGGTGTACTCCACCCGGGCCGGCGGTCTGGACATCGAGGTCCTGGTGCCCGACGACGTCGCCACCCGCTTCGAACTGGAGCTGGTCGCCGTGCCCGATCGGGACACGGTCCGGGTGCTGCTGTTCTACAACCCCGACCGGTTCACCCCGGAATTCGCCGAGTCGCTGCTCGCCGCGTACGTGGACATCTGCACGACCGCCGCCCGCGGCGCGGAGCCCCACACCGACCACGCCGGGGCGCGTCCCCGGCAGCGCATGGGAGGCCACGATGACCAGTGAGGTGACGACTGGACGCGCGCTGTCCACCGAGGAGATCCGCGAGACCGTTGCCGCGCTGCTGGAAATACCGGTCGCGGAGATCGGGCCGGACGAGGACCTCGTCACGCTCGGCCTGGATTCCCTCGGGATGATGAACCTCGCGGCCTCCTGGCAGGAGGCCGGTGTCGAAGTCACCTTCGGCGACCTCGTGGAGGAGCCCACCGTCCGGGCCTGGGCCGTGCTGCTGTCCGGGGCCGACAACGGCTCGGGTCCGCGCGCGGAGGCGGAAGGGGACACGGACGTCGGGACGCAGGAGTTCCCGCTGGCCCCGATGCAGCACGCCTACTGGTCGGGCCGTCAGCCGGGCATGCCGCTCAATACCGGCTCGCACTTCTACTTCGAGTTCGACGTCACCGCCGACGCCGCGCGCTGGGACGGCGCGGTGGCCGCGGTGCGCCGCAGGCACCCCATGCTGCGGGCGGTCGTGACGGAGGGCGGCCAGCGGATTCTGCCGGAATGCCGGGGTCTGGACGAGGTCGTCGACCTGCGGGGGCTGGAGGGGGCCGAGCGCGAACAGCGCCTCGCGCGGCTGCGCGCGACCCTCTCGCAGCAGACGCTGCCGCTCTCCGAGCGCGGCGGGCTCGATGTGCGGCTGGCGCTGCTTCCGGCCGGGAAGGGCCGGCTCTTCCTCGACATCGACATGGTCGTCTGCGACGCGTCGAGCTTCCGGATCGTCGTCGGCGACCTGGCCCGCTGCTACGAGGACCCGGCCGCCGCACCCGGACCGGCCGCACTGACCTTCCCCGAGTACCGCCGCCTGGTCGACGAGCACGGCCGGGAGCCCCGCCCGGAGGACGTCTCCTACTGGCGCGACCGCGCCGAGGACCTGCCCGAGGCACCCTGCCTGCCGCTGGCCGCCCGGCCGGAGAGTGTCGAGCGGGTGGACACCGTCCGGCGGCACGCCTGGCTGGCGCCGGAGACCTACGAACGGCTCTCCCAGCACGCGCGCAGCAACGGACTGACGGTGTCGATGGCCGTCGCCGCCGCCTACGCGGACGTCCTCGCGGCCTGGAGCGAGGACCCGGAGTTCCTGCTCAACCTGCCGGTGCTGAACCGCATCCCGGTGCACCCGGAGGCCGGCCGGATCGTCGGGGACTTCACCGACCTGCTGCTGCTCCAGGTGGCGCCGGACATGCGCAGCCCCTTCGCCGAGCGGGCCCGGACGGTGCAGGAGCAGTACCGGCACGACGCCGCACACGCGGCGTACGGCGGTACCTCGGTGCTGCGCGACCTCGCCAGGACCACCGCCGGGGCGAACCGGCGGGCGGGCGCCGTGTTCACCAGCGCGCTCAGCCTCGGCGAGCTGTTCGACGGCGCGACCCGCGCGGTGCTCGGCGCCCCGGTGTGGATGAGCTCGCAGACGTCGGGTGTGTGGATCGACGTGCAGCTGACCGAGCTCGACGACGGCATGCTGATCAACTGGGAGACTGCGGAGAACCTTTTCGAGGCCGAGGTGCCCGAGGCGATGTTCGGGGCCTTCGTCGACCGGGTGCGGCTCCTGGCGTCGCAGCCCAGTGCCTGGTGGGAGAGCCTGCCGGTACGCCCGCCCGCCCCGCAGCTCCAGGCCCGCCGCAGCGCCAACGACACCCGCGCGGACCTGCCCCGCCGGCCGCTGCACCAGGAGTTCTTCCGGCGTGCAGGCGAGCGAGGCGGGGCGCCGGCGGCGCTCTGGGGCGACAGCCGGATGCTGACGTACGGGGAGCTGGCCGAGCGGGCCCTGCGGCTGGCCCATGCCCTGCGCACCGCCGGTGTCACCGCGGGCGACCGGGTCGTGATCACCCTGCCCAAGGGCGTCGACCAGGTGGTCGCGGTGCTGGCCGTGCACGCGCTGGGCGCGGCGTACGTGCCGGTGGGGACGGAACAGCCCGAGGCGCGGCGGCGCACCGTGGAGTCGGTGTCCGGCGCCCGGTGCGTGGTGACCGCCGGCGCGGCGGCCGGCGGAGCGGTCCCGCACATCGATGTCGCGTGCGCCACCGAGCGCGCGCTGCCCTCGCTGGACCGCCCGGTGGACGTCTCGCCGGACGCCCCCGCCTATGTGATCTTCACGTCCGGCTCGACCGGGGAACCGAAGGGCGTGGAGCTGACCCACGCGGCGGCCCACAACACGGTGGCCGCGTTGAACGAGCGCTACGGGATGGGCCCGGCCGACCGCACCCTGTGCCTGTCGGCGCTCGACTTCGACCTCTCCGTCTACGACATCTTCGGCCCGCTCACCCGCGGCGGCGCGCTCGTGCTGGTCGACGACGAGGAGCGGCGCTCCCCGGCAACCTGGCTGCGCAGGGCAGCCGAGCACCGGGCCACCGTCCTCAACTGCGTGCCCGCCCTGCTCGACATGGCGCTGACCACGGCGTCCTCGCGGCCGGAGCCGGGCGGCTGGCCGTTCCGGCTCCAGCTGCTCGGCGGCGACTGGGCGGGGCTCGACCTGCCGGACCGGGTGCACGCGCTGCGCGCGGACAGCGTGGTCGTGGTCCTGGGCGGCACCACGGAGACCGCGATCCACTCGACCGTCCAGGAGGTCACGGAGGTGGACCCCTCCTGGGCCTCGATCCCGTACAACGTGCCGCTGCCCAACCAGTGCTGCCGGATCGCCGACGAGTACGGCGGCGACCGCCCCGACTGGGTCGCCGGGGAGCTGTGGATCGGCGGCGCCGGGGTGGCCCGGGGATACGTGGGCGCACCGGAGCTGTCCGCCGCGAAGTTCGTCGAGGCGGACGGCGTGCGCTGGTACCGGACCGGCGACCGGGCCCGCTACCGGCCCGGGGCCGTGATCGAGTTCCTCGGCCGCGCCGACCTCCAGGTCAAGGTGAACGGCTACCGGATCGAACTCGGCGAGGCCGAGCGGGCGCTGAGCCTGCACCCCGGGGTGCGCGACGCCGTGGTGATGCCGGTCGCCGAGCACGGCGGAGCGCTGTACGCCCTGGTCACCCCGGGCACGGTCGACACGGAGGCCGTACTGGCCACCGCCGCCCGGCAGGTGCCCCCGTACATGGTCCCCGCCCGTGCGGTCGCCGTCGGCGAGCTGCCGCTGAGCCGCAACGGCAAGGTGGACCGCGCGCGGGCGGCGCGGCTGCTGGCGGCGGAAGTGGGGGAGCGGCTGTCCGCCGGAGTGTCGGACGCCCCGTGCGGCGCGGCGGAGGAAACGGTCGCCGCGCTGTGGGCGGACCTCCTCGGCTGCGGGCCCCTCGGCCGCGCCGCCAACTTCTTCCACATCGGCGGTGACAGCCTCCAGGCCACCCGTCTCCTGGCGGCCCTGGGCCGGCACGAGTACGAGGCCCGGCTCGGCGATCTGTTCACCCATCCCACGGTGAGCGGCTTCGCCGGGACGCTGACGCGCACCGAGGCCCGCGTCCCCGGTACGGTCCCGGCCGACCCGGAACGCCGGTACGAGCCCTTCCCGCTCACCGACGTGCAGCGCGCCTACTGGCTGGGCCGCGACCCCGACTTCGTCCTCGGGGGCGTCGCCTCGTACTGGTACTGGGAGTTCGAGAGCGACCGGGTCGACCTGGACCGGCTGGAGGCCGCCTGGAACACGCTGGTGCGACGGCACGAGATGCTGCGCGCCGTGCTGGACGGCGACGGCGGCCAGCGCATCCTGCCCGAGGTGCCGTACTACCGGTTCACGGTCACCCGCACCACCGAGGCCGGCCACGAGGAGGCGGTCACGGCGCTCGGGGACATGGCGCAGCAGGTGCTCGACGTGACCTCGTGGCCGCTGTTCGACGTGCGCGCCGTGCAACGCGACGACGGGCGCACGGTGTTCGGGGTGGGCTTCGACTACGTGGTGCTCGACGCGCTGTCGATCATGACCATCTTCACCGAGCTCAACACGCTCTACGCCGACCCCGGCCGGGAACTCCCGCCACTGGAGCTGTCCTTCCGCGACTACCTGCTCGCCCAGCGCACCGACCCCGCCGCGAAGGCACGGGACGAGGCGTACTGGCTGGAGGCGATCGAGGAGCTGCCCCCCGCTCCGGCTCTGCCCACGGCCCTGGACCCCGAGCGCGTCGACCGGCCGCGGTTCACACGCGACGAGTTCCGCATCGACGCGGCGACCTGGGAGAAGCTCCGCCGCCGCACGGCCGACGAGGCGCTGACCGCGTCGATGGTCGTGGCGGCGGCCTTCGCCGAGGTGCTGGCGGTGTGGAGCGCCGAGACCTCGACCACGCTCAACCTGACGGTCTTCGACCGGCAGGACGTGCACCCCCAGGTGAACCAGGTGGTCGGCGACTTCACCTCGCTGCTGCTGCTCGGCCACCACAGCAGTCCCGGCCGCTCCTGGGCCGACACGGTGCGCCGGCTGCAGGAGCAGGCGTGGCAGGGCATCGAGCACCGGAACGTCTCCGCCACCTGGGTACTCCAGCAACTGGCCAGGCGCTCCGGGGGCGGGCAGATGCTCATGCCGGTGGTGTTCACCTCCACGCTCGGGGTGAGCGCCGGCTTCAAGGACCTCACCTTCGGCTTCGGTGAGCTGCGCCGCGGACTCTCCCAGAGCCCCCAGGTCGCCCTGGACTGCCAAGTGGTCGAGCGCGACGGCGGGCTCAGTGTCAACTGGGACCACGTCGAGGGCCTCTACAGCCCCGGGGTGATCCCGGCGGCCCTGGAGGCGATGCGCCGGCTGCTGGTGGCGCTCGCCGACAGCGACTGGTCCCGCCCGGCCCCGCCGATCGCCCTGCCCGAAACGCAGGCGGCCGTCCGAGCCGAGGCGAACGCCACCGCCGTGCCCCGTGTCGCGCGCACGCTGCACGAGCCGGTCCTCGGCATCGCCCGCCGCACCCCCGGTGCCGTGGCGGTGCGCACCCCGTCCGGCGAGGCCATGACCTACGCCGAACTGGCCGGGCGGGTGCTCACCGTCGCCGGACACCTCGTGTCGCTCGGTGCGCGGCCGGGCGAGACCGTCGTCGTCTCGCTGCCGAAGGGTCCCGACCAGGTCGTCGCGGTACTCGGTGTCCTGGCCGCCGGATGCGCGTACGTACCGGTGGGAGTGGAGCAGCCGGCCGCGCGCCGCAACCGGATCGTGCGGTCCGCGGGGGCACGGCTCGCCCTCGTCGCGGACCGCCCGGCGTCCGGCGGGGACTGGGACGGTGCGGTGCGGCCGGTGCCGGTGGCCGAGGCGTCGGCGGCCGTACCACTCGCGGAACCGGTGTCCGTCGACCCCGGACAGCTCGCGTACGTCATCTACACGTCGGGCTCCACCGGCGAGCCCAAGGGGGTGGAGATCACCCACGAGGCCGCCGCCAACACCATCGACGACGTCAACGCCCGCCACGGCGTGGGGCCCGCCGACGTGGCCCTCCAGGTCTCGGCCCTCGACTTCGACCTGTCCGTCTACGACCTGTTCGGACTGCTCGCGGTGGGCGGCACCGTGGTGACCCTCACCGAGGACGTCCGGCGTGAGGCGGCCGTCTGGGCCCGGCTCGCCGCCGAACACGGGGTCACCGTGTGGAACACGGTTCCCACCCTGCTCGACATGCTGCTGGTGGCCTGCGAGTCGGGCGTGAGCCTGCCCGCGCTGCGGGTGGCGATCGTCTCCGGCGACTGGGTCGGCCTCGACCTCTGCGACCGGCTGCGGGCCGACGCCCCGAACGCCCTGCTCGTCGCCATGGGCGGCGCCACCGAGGCGTCGATCTGGTCGAACGCCCACGAAGTGACCGCCGTCGACCCCGCCTGGGTGTCCGTCCCGTACGGGCGCCCGCTGGGCAACCAGCGCTTCCGCGTGGTCGACCCGCACGGCCGGGACCGGCCCGACTTCGTGCCCGGCGAGCTGTGGATCGGGGGCTCCGGTGTGGCGCTCGGCTACCGCGGCGACCCGGACCGCACCGCCGCCTCCTTCGTCACCGCCGGGGGCGAGAGGTGGTACCGCACCGGCGACCTCGGCCGCTACCACCCCTCGGGGGCGCTGGAGTTCCTGGGCCGGCGCGACCACCAGGTGAAGGTGCGCGGCCACCGGATCGAACTGGGCGAGATCGAGACCGGGCTGCGCGAACTGCCCGGTGTGGCGGGGGCGGTGGCCTGGGTCGACGTCAGCGCGGGCGTGCACCGCCTGGCCGCCGTCGCCACCCCGGAGCGGGGCGCGGAACCCGCTGCGGCGGGGAAGCTGCTGGCCGCGCTGGCCGAGCGGCTGCCCGCCCACATGCTCCCCGAACACCTCACCGTCGTCGAGCGGCTGCCGCTGAACGCGAACGCCAAGGTCGACCGCGCCGCCGTCGCGCGGACGTACGGACTGCGTCACACGGCGCGCGAACCCGGGGTGGACGACCGTCCGCGCGGGGACACCGAACGCGCGGTGGCCGAGGTGTGGGCCGAACTGCTGGAGGCGCCCGGGGCGGGCCGCGGTGACGACTTCTTCGGCCTCGGCGGTGACAGCCTCACCGCCACCCGGATGATCCAGCAGTTCACCACGCGCTTCGGCGTGGAGCTGACGCTGCGCCAGCTGTTCAACCATCCGACCATCGCCGGGATCGCCGCCGTCCTCGACGCCGAGATCTCCGGCAGCCACCCGCGCCAAGCCTCCGTCCGACTGGAAGAAGGTGTTCTGTGACCGCCGCCGACATCATCAGCGAACTCGAACAGGCCGGACTGCATCTGTGGGAGGACGAGGGCAGACTCCGCTTCCGCGGCCCGGAAGGGGTCATGACGCCCGAGCGCCGTGCCCTGCTCTCCGGCTCCCGGGAGGACGTGCTGCGGGTCCTGCGCGAGCGCAGCCCGCAGCAGGTGCGGCCCGACCCCGACGCGGCCCACGAGCCGTTTCCGCTCACCGAGGTCCAGTCGGCCTACCTGCTGGGCCGCCGGGGCGCCTTCGAGTACGGCTCGGTCCCCTGCCACGCCTACGGCGAGCTGGAGTTCCCCGCGCTGGAACGCGACCGGCTGCTGCCCGCCTGGCAGCGCGTGGTCGACCGGCACGAGATGCTGCGCGTGGTCATCGACTACGACGGCTTCCAGCGGGTACTGAAGGACGCGCCCGCCCCCGTCATCCCGTGGCACGACGCGACCGCGCTGCCCCCGGCAGCGGGCGACGGGATCCTCCGCGAGGTCCGCGGCCGGCTGTCGGCGGAGTCCAAGGACGTCACCGAATGCCCGCTGTACTCGCTGGAGGTCACCGAGCTCGCCGACCGGGCCGTCCTGCACTTCTCCATCGACTTCCTGATCGCGGACTACGTCAGCATCTACCGGCTGCTGGACGAGCTGGGCCGGTTCTACGAGGACCCGGACGCCGCCCTCCCGGCCCCCGGGATCACCTTCCGCGACTACCTCCGGGCCGAACGGGCGGTGCGCCAGGGGCCCGCGTACGAACGCGACCGCGACTACTGGACGGCGCGGCTGGACAGTCTGCCGCCCGCCCCGGAGCTGCCCCTGACCGACCGGCCCAGCCGGCAGGGCGCGGCCGGATTCACCCGGCGCGAACTGGAGCTGGAGCCCGCGCGGTGGTCGGCGCTCAAGAACCGTGCCGGGAAGCAGCGGATCTCCGCCTCGACGGCCGTGATGGCCGCGTACGCCGAAGTGATCGGCCGCTGGAGCCGCAGCCCCCGGTTCACGCTCGACGTGACGGTGCTCAGCAGGCTCCCGCTGCACCCGGACGTGGGCGACGTCGTCGGCGACTTCACCTCCGTCGAGCTGCTGGCCGTCGACGGCGGCTGCGCCGGCACCTTCGCCGGGCGTGCCCGCCGGGCGGGCGAGCAGCTCTTCGAGGACCTCGACCACCGCCTCTTCTCGGGCGTGGAGGTGCTGCGCGAGCTGACCCGCCGCCGGGGCCAGCAGGGTTCGCTGATGCCGGTGGTGTTCACCAGCGCCATCGGCCTCTCCGACGGCCTCGCCCCACAGGGCATGATGCGCTCCCGCATTCGCAACGGCATCAGCCAGACGCCGCAGGTCTGGGTGGACTGCCAGGCGATGGAGGCGGGCGGCGCGCTGCTCGTCAACTGGGACGTACGGGACGACACCGTGCCGCAGCCGGTCCTCGACGACATGTTCGCCGCGTTCCGCGACCTCCTGCACCGCCTCGCGGACGGGGACGACGCGTGGGAGGGCGACCCGCTCGCCCTGCCCGCCCACCAGGAGCGCCGGCGCGCCGCCGTCAACGGCACGGACCGGCCCCTGAGCGACGCGCTGCTGCACCGGGCGCTGCTCGACACGGCGGCCCGGACCCCCGGCGCCCCCGCGGTGACCGACCACCGCGGGAGCGTCGACCACGCGACGCTCACCGGCCGGGCCGCCGCCGTGGCCGCCGCCCTCACCGCGCGGGGCCACCGGCCCCACCAGCGGGTCGCGGTCGTGCTGGAGAAGGGCTGGGAGCAGGTCGCCGCCGCGCTCGGGGTCCTGCTGGCCGGCGGCACCTACGTGCCGGTCGAGGCGAGCCAGCCCGACGCCCGGCGCAACAGGATCATCGAGTCCGCCGGGATCGGCCTGGTGGTCGCGCACAGCGCGGTCACCGCCGAACTGCCCGAAGGAGTCGGACGCATCGACGTGGACGGCCTGTCCACGGCCGACTTCGACGAGGTCGTGGTCTCCCCGGACGACTCGGCGTACGTCATCTTCACCTCGGGCTCGACGGGCGAGCCGAAGGGCGTGGAGATCAGCCACCGCGCGGCGGTCAACACCCTGGACGACGTGTGCCGCAGGTTCGCGATCGGCGACGACGACGTGGCGCTGGGCCTGTCGAGCCTCGGCTTCGACCTGTCGGTCTTCGACGTCTTCGGCGTCCTCGGCCGGGGCGGCACCCTGGTGCTGCCCGACCCGGCGCGGCGCAGCGACCCCTCGCACTGGGCCGAACTGATCACCGGCCACGGGGTGACGGTCCTGAACACGGTGCCCGCCCAGATGATGCTGCTGGAGGAGTACCTGCGCGGTGACGGCCGCGACTGCGCGAGCGTGCGCCTCGGCCTGATGTCCGGCGACTGGATACCCGTGACGCTCCCGGACGGCATCCGCGCCCGGCTGCCCCGGGTGGAGCTGTACAGCCTCGGCGGGGCGACCGAGGCGTCGATCTGGTCGGTGTTCCACCCGATCGGCGAGGTCGACCCGGCGGCCGCGAGCATCCCGTACGGCACCCCGCTGGAGAACCAGCGCTTCCAGGTGCTCGACGCGTTTCTGCGGCCCTGCCCCGACCTCGTCGTGGGCGACCTGTACATCGTCGGCGCCGGACTCGCCAAGGGCTATCTCGGCGACCCGGAGAAGACCGCGGCGAGCTTCTTCGCACTGCCGGACGGGGAGCGGGTGTACCGCACCGGCGACCTCGCCCGCTACCTGCCCGACGGCACCCTGGAGTTCATCGGCCGCGACGACCGGCAGGTCAAGATCCGCGGCCACCGCATCGAACTGGCCGAGGTGGAATCGGCGTTGGCCGCCGATCCGCAGGTCGACGCGGTGGCGGTGGCCACGCAGGGCGAGCGCAACGACCGCAGGCTGGTCGCCTTCGTCTCGCCCGCACCCGCCGACCCGGCCGGCCGCGCCGTGGACACGGAGCTGGTCCCCGAGGTGCTGGCCGCCGCCGACGAGATCCGCGACGGCGTGGACGTGGCGAAGGTGGTCGAGTTCGCGGCCGTGCTCGACGACGCGGCGCTGCGCCGCATGGTCGACGTCCTGCGCCGGGAAGGCGTGTGGCCGGACACCGCGACGCGGCACAGCACCTCCGAGATCATGCGGCTGGCCAGGGTGGCGCCCCGGCACGAGCGGCTGGTGCGCCGCTGGCTGGCCGCCTGCGTGGAGAACGGTTACCTGGACCGGGCAGCGGACGGCACCTTCGGCTGTCTGCGCCTGGTGACCCCCGAGGACGTGGAACAGGCGTGGCGCGAGGTCGACCGGCTGCTGCCGGAGGCCAACGACCGCCCCGAGCTGGTGGACTACTTCAAGCTCGCGGCCACCCACCTGCCGGAGCTGATGCGCGACGAGCGCGACCCGCTGCGGATGCTCTTCCCCGAGGGGGACCTGAGCATCCACGAGGCCGCCTACATGGAGGGCTTCCTCTCCCGCTACCTCAACCGGCTGGCCACCTCCACCGTGCGGGGCGTGGCCCGGCGCAACACCTCGGACCGCCCGCTGCGCGTACTCGAGGTCGGCGCGGGCGTCGGCGGCACCAGCGTCGACACCATCCCGGCGCTGGACGGCGAGAACGTCCGCTACACCTTCAGCGACGTCTCGCAGTTCTTCCTCAACAAGGCCGGCGAGCGGTTCGCCGAACACCCCTGGGTGGACTACGCGCTCTTCGACTTCAACGAGCCGTACCGCGAACAGGGCGTCAGGCCGAACTCGGTGGACGTCATCCTGTGCGGCAACGTCATGCACTACGCCAAGGACGCCCGCGCGGTCCTGCGCCGCATGCGCGAGGCGCTGGTGCCCGGCGGATGGCTGGTCTTCATCGAGACGACCCGCGACAACTACCAGATCCTCACCTCGATGGAGTTCCTCTTCGACGCCACCGCCGGGGATTTCCAGGACGTGCGCCACGGCAAGGACCAGACCTTCATCGGCCGAGGGCAGTGGTACGACCTGCTCGCCGAGGCCGGCGCCGACCTGGAGCTGTGCGTCCCGGCACCGGAGGACGAGCTGGCGCGCATCGGGATGCACGTCTTCGCGGCCCGCTTCAAGACCGACCGCGAGCCGCTCGACACCGGGGAACTGTCCCGGCGGCTGGCCGAACGGCTCCCGGCGGAGATGATCCCGTCGCGCTTCGAGGTGCTGGACGCACTGCCCCTGACCGACAACGGCAAGATCGACCGCGCCACCCTGGCCCGGTGGGCCGGGGAACACGGCACGGCGGGCGCCACGGCCGCCGGGGAGGACGCCCGCGAAGCCGGCGAACTGGAACAGGCCGTCGCCGCCGTGTACGCGGAAGTGCTCCGCGAGACGGACATACCGCTCGACGCCAACTTCTACGCGCTGGGCGGGGACTCGCTCCTCGCCGCCCAACTCGTGACCGCGCTGCGCGCACAGGTGCCGGCCGCGGCCGACGTCTTCTTCGACGAGCTGCTGCGCGAGCTGCTGGGCGGCGCGTCGGTGGGCGAGCTGTCCGCGTTCCTCCAGCAGGGCCAGGAGACGGCCGAGGACGGCGGCGCCGGTGACGAACTGGTGCTGACCGGCACGGCGGACGCACTCGGCAACCCGGTGCACGTCCTGGTCGGCGACGACCTCGGCGGCAACGGGGAACGGCTCGCCGCCGGCCTCGGGACCCGCGACCCGGTGGTGGTGGTACCGCCGGTACAGGTGACCGGGGGGCAGAGCCTGGACGACGTGGCGCAGGAGATCGTGGCACGGCTGAAGGTGCTGAGCCCGGGGCCGTTCCACCTGGCCGGTGCCCACAGCGGAGGTGTGCTCGCGCTCGCCGTCGCCCAGCAGCTGACCGAACTCGGCACCCCGGTGTGCGGGCTGACCGTGCTGAGCAGCTACCCGCTGCCCGCCACCGTCCGCGACGACCTCCTGGAGGAGGCGCTGTTCTGCCTGAACCGCGGGCAGGACCCGGCCGCCCTCGGCTACCCGGACGCGTCCGCCCTAGGGCCGGCGCTCGCCGAGCTGGCCCCCGCCGGCGACATACCGCCCGGCGCGCTGGCCGGGCTGGCGGGCCGCGACGAGCCTCGGCTGCGGGCCGTCGGCGAGACGGCCGCCGCACTCGCCGCGCGCCCGCGCGAGGACAGGCTGGCCGCCCTCGCCGCGACCGTGGGGACCGGTGCGGAGGAACTCGCCGAACGCCTCGCGCGCGGCCGGGCGCTGGCCGCCGCCGTCGCCGCCCACGACCCCGGCCTGTACACCGGGGAGGCCCGGCTGCTGGTCCACGAGGAGGAATCCCCCCTCTGGCCCGCGATGGCCGCCGACATGACCGCCCTGTGGGAGTCGGTCTGCGTGGGCGGACTCGTGCGGCGGACCGTGCCCGGCGACCACTTCACCTGCCGTGACCTGGTCACCTCCGAGGTGATCGACCTGCCCGACGAGGAGGACGCGTGAGCGAGTACAGCACCCCCGCGGTCGCGGTGGTCGGCGCCTACGGTGCCGTCGGCGAGGCCGCCGTACGAGTCATCGCCGACCGCATGCCGGACGCCGTCGTACGGCTCGGCGGGCGCGACCGAGAGCGGGCCGAGACCCTGCTGGCCAAGTCCGGGCTGCGCGGCGAGGCGGCCGAGGTGGACCTGTACGACGGCCGGTCGCTGGCGGCCTTCTGCCGCGGCGCGCGGACCGTCCTCAACTGCGCGGGCCCCTCCTACCAGGTCCTCGACCGGGTGGCCTGGGCCGCGGCGGCGGCCGGCGCCGACTACGTCGACCCGGGCGGTGACGAACCCCTCCTGGAGGCGCTGACCCGGCCGGGCACCTTCACCGGCACCGCGGTCATCACGGCGGGCATGCAGCCGGGCCTGACCGGTCTGCTCCCGCGCCATCTGTGCTCCACCCTGAGCCACCCGCGACGGCTGACGGCCTACATCGGCACGATGGACCGGCTCACCCCGGCCGGGGCCGCCGACTACCTGCTGTCCATGGGCGGCGCGTACGGGGAGGCCCGCGGCGCGATCAGGGGCGGCATCCGCGTGGAACGCGAACTGGAGCCGCGTACCGGCGTCGAACTGGCCTACGCGCGGGGCCGGGTGGACGTCTACCCGTACCTGAGCTTCGAGTCCGCCAGGCTCCCCGAGATCACCGGGCTCACGGAGATCGACTGGTACAACGTCTTCGAGGGCGGCGCGCACATGATGAACTGCCTGAGCAGGCTCCAGGGAGCGATGCGCGGCGAGTCCGCCCTCGCCGAGGCGGCCGGGGAACTCACCCGCGCGGCGGCGCTCGACCTGTTCGGCCGCGACCCCTTCCAGCTCATGCTGTTCGAGGTGTCCGGCACCGACGACGCCGGCCGGCCGGCCACCCGCAGCCTGGTCCTGCGCGCCGGCGACACCTACGCGCTGACCGGGCTCGCCGCCGCGCTGGCCGTCCTGGCGGTGCTCGACGGCGGGACGGAGCCGGGCGTGCACTTCGGCTCCGACGTTCTCGACGCCGGGACCGTGCTCGCCGCCCTGCGGGCCGAGCCCGCGGTCGAGCTGCTGGAGCTCCTCGACCGGCCGATCCTCGCGGACCGTGCCATGGAGGAGGGAGAGCTGTGACCCGCCCGCGCGTCCTGGTGGCCGGCACCGGTTTCGGCCGTGCCTACCTGGCGGCCTTCGAACGGGCGGCCTTCGACTTCGAGCTGGCCGGCATCCTCGCGTCCGGAAGCGCCCGCAGCCGCGCCTGCGCCGCCCACTACGGCGTACCGCTGTGGAACACGGTCGAGGAGGTGCCCGACGGCATCGATCTCGCCTGCGTGGTGATCGGCGGGGTGATGAACGGCGGCCCCGGACCCCGGATCTCCCAGGAGCTGATGCGTCGCGGTGTGCACGTATTACAGGAACACCCGCTGCATCCGGACGAGTTGGCCCAGTGCCTGCGCGCCGCCACCGCGTCCGGAGTGGTGTTCCGGCTGAACACGCACTACCCGCACGTCGAGCCGGTGCGCCGGTTCATCGGCGCCGCCCGCGATCTGGTCGCCCGGCAGCAGCCGCTCTTCCTCGACGTCACCTGCGCCTTCCAGGTGCTCTACACGGTCTTCGACATCCTGGGCCGGGTGCTCGGGTCGATCCGTCCGCACGGCGTCGACGGGGTGCTCGCGGAGACGCCGGAGGCGCCGTACCGGAGCCTGACCGGCCGCTTCGCCGGTGTCCCGATGTCCTTCCGGCTCCAGAACGAGCTGGTGCCCTCCGACCCGGACAACTACAGTCACCTCTTCCACCGCATCACCCTCGGCACGGACGGCGGACACCTCACCCTCGCCAACACCCACGGCCCTGTGCAGTGGAGCATGCGCCCCCACATGCCAGGCGACATGCGGGACCTGGTGCGCTTCGGCGACTCCGCCGCCCCGCATCTGGAGGCGCCGAGCGTGGAGCACCTGGGACCGGCGGAGGGCGCCTCGTACCGGGAGGTGCTGCGCGACCTGTGGCCCCAGGCCACGGCCCGGGCCATCGCGGCGACCTGGGAGGATGCCCGCTCGCACGCCGACAGCCGGGGGCACGTGCAGTACCACATGGCCCTGGCGAAGCTGGCGATGAGCGTGAGCGAGGCCTGCGGGCCGGTGCGCCTGCGTCACCCGAAGGCACCCCCGGAACTCCTCGCCGCCTCGGACCTGCGGGAGGCCCCATGAGCACCGGTGTCCCGAATTCGTGGCTGCGCTGCTACTTCCCCCGGCCCGGGGCCGCACGGCGCCTCGTGTTCTTCCCGCACGGCGGCGGAGCGGCGAGCTTCTACCGCCGGCTCACCCGCGACCTGCCCGAGGACGTCGAGGGCATGGTGGTGCAGTACCCGGGCAGGGAGGACCGCATCGGCGAGCCCTGCTGCACCGACATGCCCGGCCTGGCGGAGCCGCTGGCCAAGTCGCTGACCCAGCTGGACGACAGGCCGGTGTGGTTCTTCGGGCACAGCATGGGCGCCTCCGTCGCGCACGAGGTCACCCTGCTCCTCGGCGCGGCGGGCGAAGCGCTGCCGGAACGGCTGATCGTCTCCGGTCGGCCGGGACCGGCCCGGCAGCGCCCGGACGACAAGCACCTGGACGACGAACGGCTGTGGAACGACGTGTGCCGGCTCGGCGGCACCGACGCGCGGCTGCTGGAGCTGCCCGGCCTGCGCGAGATGACCCTGCCGATGCTCCGCGCCGACTACCGGCTGGTGGGCACCTACCGCCCCGGCACGGGCCGGGACATGTCGGTGCCGGTGAGTGTCTGTTACGGCACCGAGGACCCCGAGGTCGAGACGCCCGACGCCGAGGCATGGGCCGGGGCCACCACGGAGCGGACCGAGCTGAAGGCGTTCCCGGGTGGCCACTTCTACCTGCGCGACCCCGCCCACGAGGAGCTGACGCACTGGCTGGCCGCGCGGCTGCGCGGAGGGCGCGGGCAGACCGACACCGACCCCGCGGGAAGGAACCGGGAATGATCGTACGACCCGTCGTGGACAAGTACGCCGAGGAGCTGTCCTCTCCCGCGCCGCCTTGGCTGGCCGACCTGGTCACCGACACGGAGGCCGAGACGGAACTGCCGGCGATGATGGTGGGGAGCCTGGAGGGGGAGTTCCTGGCCTCCCTGGTGTCCGCCCTGCGGCCCCGCCGCATCCTGGAGATCGGCACCTTCACCGGCTACTCCGCGCTCTGCATGGCCCAGACGATGCCGGACGACGCCGAACTCCACACCTGCGAACTGAGCCCGCTGCACGCCTCGATCGCGCGCAAGCACTTCGCGGCCTCCCCCTGGGCCGGGCGGATCCACCTGTGGGAGGGACCGGCCCTGGCCTCGGTCGGGGACCTGCCCGGCCCCTTCGACCTGGTCTTCGTCGACGCCGATAAACCCGGGTACATCGACTACTACGAGGCGGTGCTGCCGAAGCTGTCCCCCCACGGGCTGATCCTGGCCGACAACGTCCTCCAGTTCGGCGGCGTCGCCAACGAGCGGGACCAGCAGCCCGACACCGTCGCGATGCGCGCGTTCAACGCACACGTCGCGGCCGACCCCCGGGTGCGGCAGAGCGTGCTCACCGTGCGGGAAGGCGTGAGCGTCATACGGCGGGCCGGCTGACCCGACCCGCCGCACACGCGACGGCGCCCGGACCGCAACAGGGTCCGGGCGCCGCCGTACGCGCGGGGCTCAGCCCGCCGGCTTGATGTTGTTGTTCGTGTGGAAGAAGTTCTCCGGGTCGTAGACGGCCTTGATACGGGTCAGCCGCTCGTAGTTGGAGCCGTAGGCGTCCTCGATGCGCTCGGCCGAGTCGGCACCCAGGTGGTTGGCGTAGACCGCGCCGGTGGTGTACGGCAGGAGCTCCGCGTACACCTTCTCGGTCCACTCGACGGCCTCCTCGTCCTTGGCCGGGTCGGTCCAGGAGGTGAGGATGCTGGTCAGGTAGCCCTCGCGGTGCAGGAAGGGGGTCTCGGACGCCGGCACGTTCGACATGACGCCGCCCATCAGGCCGCCGCCGACCAGACTCCGCTCCGACGGGGCGTTGACGAACCCGTCGGCGAGGATCTGCAGAGGCTCGTCGCGCAGCTCGGGCAGCAGGAACGAGCGCGGGTAGTACCGGTGCCCCGCGACCGTGTTCTCGTCGAGCATCCGCTGCACGGCCACGTACGGCATCGGGCCGCAGTGGTCGAGGAGCGCCCCGGTGCCGAGTCCGCGCATCTGGCCGATCAGGGCCTCGGTGGACTCGTCGGGGGCGGCGTGCACGAAGCCCAGGCCGATCGCCGGCGCACCGCCCGGGGCGGTGAGGAAGGCGAACGACGTGGTCAGCTCGTCGGGCGCGGTCCGGTTGAACTCGTCGAGCCGGCGAGCCACGTCCACGGTCTGGTCGATGGGGAAGGCGAGCAGTCCCGCCATGCAGTCGCCCTGCGGGTGCAGATTGAACTCGAAGCGGGTGGCCACGCCGTAGTTGCCGCCGCCGCCCCGGATCGCCCAGAACAGGTCGGGGTGGTCCTCGGCGGTGGTGGTCACCAGCTCCCCGTTCGCGAGCACGATGTCGGCGGAGACCAGGTTGTCCACGAGCAGGCCCCGGTAGCGGGCGAGCCAGCCGAGGCCACCGCCCAGGGTGAGGCCGCCGATGCCGATGTACGACTCCTGGGAACCGGTGACGGCGAGCCCGAAGCTGGTGGTCTCCGCGTCGACGTCGCCCTGTTCCAGGCCCGGCTGGACGACGAGACGCCGCTTGGCCGGGTCGACCCGTATGCCGCGCAGCCGGGAGGTGTCGAGCAGCAGGCCGCCCTCGACGGTGCCCGTGCCCGCGAAGCAGTGGCCGCCGCCCTTGACGGCCAGTTCGATGTCGTTCTCGCGCGCGAAATTGACGACCTTGACGACGTCGGAAGCGCCGTCCACCTGGACGATCGCGCCGGGGCTCTTCTGGAAGTAGCCGTTCCAGATCTGCTTGCGCTCCTCGTAGTCGGCGTCCTGCGCGGTGATGATTCGGCCCCTGACCGCCTCACCGAGCTCCGTGAGCCTGGATTCCGGAATGGCCGTACCGGTCGCGGTGACGAGTCCCACGTCAGTCCTCCTTCGGGGTTGGCGAGTTCGGCCCGCGCGCCCCCACGCGAGGAGGCCGATGCGAGGAGAACGTACGGCCGCCGGAGGGGCGGCGACACGAGGGTGAAAGAGGGCGGAAAGGCCCCCGGGGGCGCGGGGCGCGCTGGATACGCTGGCGGACATGTCTGCACTCCGCGCGATGCCGCTGCTCACGGTCGGTGACCTCGATTCCGCAGTGGAGGCCCACATGAGGGCCACCGGGATGGAAGTGATCATGAATCACGGCTGGATCGCCACCCTCGCCCCGCCGTCCGACCACTCCGTGCAGGTCAGCCTCATCACCAAGGACCCGACCGGGCCGGTGAACCCGGCGGCCTCCATCGAGGTGGAGGACCTCGACGCGGCTCTCGCGGGGGCCCGCGCCGCCGGCCTGGAGATCCTGTACGGGCCCGCGGAGGAGGAGTGGGGCGTACGGCGCTTCTTCTACCGGGACCACGACGGCAACGTCGTCAACGTCCTCGCCCACCTCTGACCGCCGTGCCGCCCGTCTTCCGCAACCCCGCCCCCGCCCGTGCCGGACTCGGCGTGCCCCCCGCACGCGGGGGACCGGCCGAGGCGCCCGCGGACTCCACGCAGTCGTTCTCCCTGCGGCTCTTCGGGGCCGGCCTCGCCTCCGCCGAGCTGATGACCTGTTACCTGGGCCTGGAACTGGGACTGTACGAAGCCCTGCGCCGCACCGGCCCCGCCACCGCCGCCGAGGTCGCCGAGGACGGCGACCTCGACGCCCGCATGGTGCGGGAGTGGCTGGAACAGCAGACCTGTGCCGGTGTCCTGACCGTCGACGCCCCCGAGGCGCCGCCGGCGGACCGGCGGTTCACCCTGCCGCCCGCCCACGCGGAGGCGCTGCTCGACTCCGACAGCCCGAACTGGATCGCCCCGCTCGTCGTGATGCCCATCGGCGGCATGGCGGCCGTACTGCCGCAACTGGTGGACGCCTACCGCGGTCGCCGGGGCCTTCCGTACGCGGCCTACGGCGAGGCCCTGCGCGGGGGACAGGCGGGCCTCAACCAAGGCGTCTTCACACACCACCTCCCCGGCTGGATCGGCCGCCACCTGCCCGACATCGACGCCCGGCTGAGGGTGCCGGGGAGCAGCATCGCCGACGTGGCGTGCGGCTCCGGCCTCTCCACGCTGGCGCTGGCCCGGATGTTCCCCGACGCCGAGGTGCACGGGCTGGACCTGGACGAGGCGTCGATCCGGGACGCCGAGGCCAACCTCGCCGCCGCCGATCCCGCCGAAGGGCTCGGCGACCGGGTCCGCTTCCACGCCGGGGACGCGGCGGAGGACGGGGACGGGGCGGCGGCCCACACCCTGGTGTGCGTGTTCGACGCCCTGCACGACATGTCGGCGCCGGTGGACGTGCTCCGGGCCTGCCGCAGGCTGCTGGCGCCCGGGGGAGCCGTGCTGCTGATGGAACCGTCCGTGGGGGAGCGGTTCACCCCCGCGGCGCCGGACAGCGAACGCTTCCACTACGCGGTCAGCGTGCTGCACTGCCTGCCGGTCGGGATGAGCCGGACCCCGAGCGCGGCCACCGGCACGGTGATGCGGCCCGACACCGTGCGCCGGTACGCCGCCGAGGCGGGCCTGGACACCCGGGTGATCGACGTGGGGCATCCGTTCCACCGGCTGTACCGGCTCACGGCGCGGCCGTAGCGCGGCACGGCAGACGGCGCCCGGCCTGCGCGGACAGGCCGGGCGCCGTCGGATTGTGGCGGGGCGTCAGCCCACTTCCGTACGGCTCTCCTCCGCATCGCCGGCGGACGGCCGGCGCGAGCCGCGCGGGGTGCCGACCTTGCCCGAACGCAGATAGTCCGCGACCAGCGCGTTGACCTCGGTGGGCTTCTCGAGCAGGGAGGCGTGCCCGCAGTTGCGTATCTCGGTGTACTCGGCGGTGGGGATCAGGTCCGCCAGTTCCCGCGACAGGTGCCGGGGCGCGACGATGTCGTGCTCCATTCCCACCACGAGCAGGGGCACCCGCACCGCGGACACCTCCTCGTCGCTCGGCCGGAACGCGGTGCTCGCTTCGGCGTGCCCGATGGCACCGTGCCCGCCCGACTCCGCGAGACCCGCCAGCCCGTCCAGATAGGGTGCGATGAACTGGTCCCGGTTGAGCGCCCGCGGCCCGAACAGGTACATCGCCCGGAAGGTCCCCTCCAGCAGGGCCGGCACCTTGTGCCCGTTCTTCAGCCGGTCCACCGCCTCGGCCTGGATGGCCTGCTGCAGCTTGCCGGGCTTCCACGGAACCCCGATGAGCGCGGCGCGCTCGATCAGCTCCGGGCGCTTCATCGCCAGCTCCAGCAGGATCATCGCGCCCACCGAGTAGCCGATGTAGGTGCACCGGCCGAGCTCCAGCGCCTCGTTGAGCGCCGCCAGGTCCTGCCCGAGCAGTTCCACCGTGTAGGGCGGCGGGGTCTCCTCCGAGGGGTGCACCCCCCGCAGGTCGAAGGTGACGACGCGGTATCCCGCCTTCGTCAGCTGCGGCACCTGCATGGTCTCGAACAGGGACGCCTGGTGCTGTCCGGGTACGAGGACGACCACGGGGCCGTCCTCGGGACCGTAGATGTCGTAGCTCAGCGTGACGTCCGTGGGCAGGGTGACTTTCATGGTGTTCCCTTCTGTGGGCGCTCAGCCGGTGACCAGGCGCTCGAAGTCCCGGCGGTTGGGGCCGACGTGTTCGCGCCGGAGATCGGGGTGCTCACGCAGGAACGCGAGGACCCGGCGGGCCACCTTGCGGTCCTTCATCAGCTCGGCCGGGGTGAGCAGCATGTGGTAGACCCGCTCGGCGGCGACGCGGACCTGCTCGTCCTCCTCGCGCAGCACGGCCAGGGCGGTCAGGACGCGGGCGGCCAGTGAGTCGTCGTGCCCCCGGCCCGCGAGTTCGGCGAGCCGCGCGGCGTCGGTGGCGACCTGCTGCTCGAACCACAGCCCCAGGCACCCCTTGGTGGCCTCGTGCGTCTCCACGGCCCAGCGGTGCGGCTCCTGATCGAGCCGGTCGAGGCGGTCGGCGACGGTCCTGGCGTGCGCCAGGGCCAGGGACACACCGCGCCCGAAGGTGGGGTTGGTCTGTACGCAGGCGTCGCCCACCAGCGCGTAACCGGTGACCAGTGGCGCCCCGTCCGCGACCAGGCAGCGGCGGCGGTTCTCCAGGCCGGCCATCGGCATGGGCTCGCGGACCGGCGTTGCCCGGTCGAGCCAGTCCCGCGCCCCGTCCACGCTGGCGAGGAACCGCAGATAGACCGGGCGGTCCAGCAGCCGGGTCCGCAGCGGGTCCTGGGAGGAGACAGTGGTCGACAGGTGGAAGCGGCCGTTGTCGCCGGGGAACGCCAGCACGGTGGCGAAGTCGAGTTCGTGCACCACCGGGGCCCGCAGGGACGGGAACCGGCCGCCCGGGTCCAGCGCGAACTCCTGCGCGATGTAGGAGAACCCGCACGACTGGACCGTCTCCCGGGGCGGCGCGCCGCCGAGTGCGGTGAGCCAGGCGGCCACAGCGGATCTGCGGCCGGTGGCGTCGAGGACCACGTCGGCGGACAGGTCGCCGCCCTCCGCGAGCCGCACCCCGTGGACGTGCGGGCACTCGTGCGGCGCTCCGGCGGCCAACAGGCCGGTGACCCGGTCGCGCAGCAACGTGACCCCGGGGTCGGCGAGGGCCCGGCGGCGCAGCGCGGCCTCGAAGACCAGCCGGCGGCTGAGCAGGCCGAGGTCGTCGCCGCCCGTCTCCAGGGCCACCGCGACCGCGCCGCGGCCGGTCAGCTCGTCCAGTACCCCGGGGCACTCCTGGCGCAGCACCGAGATGCCCAGCCCCAGCAGGGCGTGCCCCTGGCGGGCGTGCGGCACGCCGCGGCGCTCCCAGTCGGCCACCTCGGTGTCGGCCCCGCCCCCGGGGGGCGGCCCGTCCCGCTCCACGAGGGTCACCCGGTGTCCGCGGCGGGCGGCGAAGGCGGCGAGCCCGAGACCGGCCACCCCAGCGCCCAGGACGACGATGTCCGCCACGGTCAGCCGCGCTTCACGAGCTGGGCGAAGCGGCGCGTGGCGACGGCCATGCAGACCGCCGTGACGCCCACGGTCCACGCGGCGGTCCCGAGCACCGGGGCGGTCAGCGCGCCCCGGTCGGAGAGCCCGGCCAGCGCGTCGGCCGCCAGCGACACGGGGTTGACGGCGACCGCCGGCCTGATCCATCCCGGGAAGGCGTCCAGCGGCACGTAACCGCTGGACATGAGCGTCAGTACGAGCGTCGGCATCTGGACGTAGCGCACGATGATGCCGGGATGCTGGGCGACGAGGGCGACGGCGACGGCCAGCGCGCTGCACATCATGCCGAACAGCGCCACGATCCCGAAGAATCCGAGCGTCGCCCACAGCCCCCGGGAGAACCGGAACCCGACCGTGTGGGCGACGAGCGTGACCAGGAGGGCCACGCCCATGATCCGGACGAAGTCGCCGGCCATCCGCCCGATGACGTACGCCCGCATGTCCAGCGGCATCGCCCGCAGCCGGTTGAACACCCCGCTGCGGATGTCGCTCCACAGGGCGATCGCCGTGGTGAGGATCGAGGAGAACGCCGTGATGAGCACGATCAGCGGAGCGAGCCGCCGCACGTAGTCGACGTCCTGGGTGTCGCGCACCAGCACGTTGAAGGCGGCCAGCAGCATGAAGAGCTGGAGTAGCGGAAAGGCGATGGTGACGATGATCATCATCCGGTTCCGCACGAACTGGCGCAGTACCCGTCCGGCGATGACCAGGGAGGCGCCGGCCAGGGTGGCCGGGGCGGGCGAGGGGGACGGGGACAGCGACGGGGCCGCCGTGCCGGGTGACTGCACGGTCATCGGATGGCCACCTTCCTGAAGGCGACGGTCGTGGTCCAGGAGAAGAGGACGAGCAGGCCCGCCACCCACGCGAGACCGGGCAGCGTCGCGCTCCAGGACAGTTCGGTGGTCGACAGGGCGCGCAGCGTGTCGATCGCTCCGGACACCGGGGAGGCGCTGACGACCGGCTGGAGCCAGCCGGGGAAGAGGTCCGCCTCGACGAAGCCGGTGGAGAGCACCAGCAGCGGCAGGTACGGCAGGTGGAGCACGGCGCTGAGCGCCTCCAGGTTGCGCAGGCGCAGCGCGATGGTGGCCGTGGCCAGCGACAGGGCCACGGTGAACAGGACGGCGAACAGGACGAAGCCCAGCGCGGCGAACACCCCGTGGTCGAAGCGGAAGCCCGCCAGATGTCCGGCGAGGACGACGGCGACGCTGGACAGGAGCCCTTGCAGCGCCACCACGGCCAGGTGCGCCAGGCTCATCGCACCCATGTCGACCGGGCTGGTCAGCAGGCGGGAGAAGAAGCCGCTGGAGCGGTCGGCGGCCAGGTCGGTGGCGCTGCCGATGGCCACGAACATCAGGGCCTGGACCAGGACGGTGGGAGTGACGAACGGGCCGAACTCGATGCCCTGCTCGTCCAGCATGACGGCGAAGGTGCAGTAGAAGATGGCGAAGAAGACCAGCGGCTGGACCACGGTGGCCACCAGCCCGCCCCGGGAGAACGAGCGCACCCGCAACCGGTCGAAGAGCACCTGGAAGTCGTGCCCCCGGCCGGCCGGGCGGCCCGGGGACACCGGGGCGCCGGGCGCCGCGACGTCCGGTGCGGCGCTCATCGGGTGGTCTCCTTCGACATGGGCTCGGTGAGGGCGAAGAAGACCTCGTCGAGCGTCGGTTTGGTCACTTCGATACCGGTGATGCGCAGCCCTTCGCCCTCCAGCCGGCCCAGCACGGTGCCCACGTCCTCGGGACGCGCCACCGGCACGGCCACCTGGTCGCTCTCGGCCGTCACACCGGGGAGGCCGCCGAGGGCCAGGCGGGCCGCCTCGGCGTCGGCGGCGCCGATGAGGGTCAGGCGGCACATGAGGCCGCCCACGTCGAGCTTGAGTTCGTCCGAGGTACCGTCCGCCAGGACCCGCCCCTTGTCGATGACGACGATGCGGTCGGCCAACTGGTCGGCCTCCTCCAGGTACTGCGTGGTGAGCAGGACGGCGACGCCCCGGGCGGCCTCGGCCCTGACCATGTCCCACAGGAGTTTGCGGCTGCGCGGGTCGAGACCGGTGGTCGGTTCGTCCAGCACCAGCACCGGCCGCGGGACCACCAGGCTCACCGCGAGGTCGAGGCGCCGGCGCATGCCGCCGGAGAGGTAGCCGACCGGGGTGTACGCGGCTTCGCCGAGTTCGAACCGCTCCAGCATCTCCCCCGCGCGCTGCTGGGCCGCGCCCTTGCCGAGGCCCAGCAGCCGGCCGAAGAAGACCAGGTTCTCGCGCGGGCTGATCTGTTCGTCGAGGGCGGCGAACTGCCCGGTGACGGCGATGTTGGCGCGTACGAGGGACGGGTCCGCGTCGGGGTCGTGGCCCAGCACCCGGATGGTGCCCCCGTCGGGTCGCATGAGCGTCGTCAGGCAGTTGATGAGAGTGGTCTTGCCCGCTCCGTTGGGGCCGAGCAGGCCCACCACGGTTCCCGCCGGTATCCCCAGCGACACGCGGTCGAGCGCGGTCTGCTCGCCGAATCGCTTGGTGAGGTCCGCGAGGAGGATCGCCTCGGTCATCGTGGCTCCTTCATTGCTTCATGGCGTCGTCGTGCCCGGATCGGTGGTGATGGTCACGACGGCGTCGCGATCTCGACCTGGCTCAGGACGTAGCTGATGACCTGTTCGGTCGTCCTGATGGCACGTCCGGTCTGCTCGTCGATCGGCGGCAGGTCGAAGTCGTCCTCGATCGCGAACGCCATCTCCAGCAGGGCCAGGGAGTGGAACCCCAGGTCCTCGACCAGACGCATGTCTTCGCCCGCCTTGAACCGCTCCCGCTCGGGGGCGAGTTGCTCGATGATCGCGAGCACTGTCTCGCGCACCTCTTCACCGGAGTAGGACATGTGGACTCCTGTTCTGGGGCAGGTTGGGCGGTGGTGTGCGGGCCGGTCAGGCGGGTCCGTCGGTCGCGGCGGGCACCCCGTCGAAGGCGTGTTCCTGGCTGAGGCGCTGCCACAGCTGGCGGCGACGGCTCTTGCCGCTGCTGGTACGGGGGATCGCGCCGCGCGGCACCCGGGCCACGTGCCGGCGGGTGCCGGGGCAGACCGTGGCGAGCACGTCCTCGGCCACTTCGGCGGCCCGGGCGTCGAGTTCCTCCAGGACGGCCACGGCGTGCGGGCTCCCGTCCGCCTCGCCGAGCACGACGCAGATCCTGCTCGGGTTGAGTCCGGCCCGGGCGAGCATCAGCTCGACGTCCTCGGCGAAGAGCGAGCGGGCGTGGACCTTGACGCTGTCGCCCAGCCTGCCCAGCACGTAGAACTCGCCGGCCAGCCGGAAGGCGACGTCGCGGGTCAGCAGCCGCCCCGCCCTGAAGGAGGTGCCCCCGGCGGAGCCGCCGGCGAGGTAGCCGTCGGCCACCGAGGAGCCCGAGACGGCCAGTTCGCCGACGTGGCCCTCGGGCAGCGGCGCCCCGTCCTCACCGACGACCTCCACCGCCAGGCCGTCCAGGGCCCGGCCGCAGCTCATCACCTGGACCGTCGCCCGTTCCGTTGCCCCGTCCGCGAGGCTCACCTCCGCGCCGACCCGCAGCGCGTCCCGGTGGACGACCACGGCGCGCGGGGTCTCCTCGACGGGCACCCCCGTGACGGCGAGGGTGCTCTCGGCCAGCCCGTAGGCGGGGGTGAGGGTGCGCGGGGACAGGCCGTGCGGGCGCGTCAGCTCCGTGAAGCGGGCGACCAGCACGGGATCGATGCGCTCGGCCCCGACGATCACCGCGCGGGTGCGGGAGAGGTCGGCGCCCTCCAGGTCGGCGTGGCCCACCTTGTCCACGATGCGCTGCAAACCGAACGCCGGGGTGGCGGTGATCGTGGCGGGCCGCTCGACCCGGTTGGCGTCGAAACGCGAGAGGTACGCCAGCGGATGGCGCAGAAAGGTCTCGGGCCGGCACACCGCCAGCCGGTTGTTTCCGGAGACCGGCACCACGAGACAGCCGATGAGCCCCATGTCGTGGTGCATGGGCAGCCATGAGCACCAGGAGTCCTCCGGGCCCGCCTGCTCCCAGTCGCGGATCGCGCAGGTGTTGGCGTCGAGCGCGGCGTGGCTGACCCGCACACCGCGAGGACGGCCCGAGCTGCCCGAGGTGAACTGGACGAGGGCCAGTTCGGCGGGGTCCCGCCGGCCCGGGTCACCCGCGAGCAGCTCCTCCAGCCGCAGGACGCGGACGTCCCGCCCGGTCCCGGCGAGGACGTCCACCGCGTACGCGTACTGGCCGGCGTCGACCAGCACCGTGCCCGCCTCCACCGCCTCGACGACGGCACGGACGTGGGCGCGGGCGGCCTCGCCCGACATCCGGGTGGGCGGCGCCAGCACGCTCACCACGCAGCCGGCCGCCTGCACCCCGTAGAAGGCGGCGACGAGATCGGGGCCGGGCGAGCACAGCAGCGGCACGACCGCCCCGCGGGGAACGTCCCGCGCGACGAGCCCGCCCGCGATCCGGAGCGCCGCGCCGGCGAGTTCGGTGTAGGTCCGGTAGGTGTGGGACGTCTCGTCGAACATCTCCACACCGCTGTCGTCGCGAGGTGCGTCGAGCCAGTTCAGCGTAGGGGGGTGACTCATCCATCACTCCTAGGGCGGGGTGTCCCGGTGCCGGGATCTCGTCGGCGACGCTGGTGACGATAGGAGCGATCGCGGGGGCGTCCTCCATCTCTTTCACGGCTCTGTTCCCCCCGCCCGGCGTGGCCCGGCGGGCCACGACACTGGCCGGCATGGACGAGTTCACGCCGTGGAGCGACGAGGATGCCGCCCGCTACCGGGCCGCCGGGATCTGGCGAGGGGTGCCGCTGGGCGACGCGCTGACGGAGACGGCACTGGCCTTCCCCGACCGCGTCGCGGCCGTGGACCGCGAGCGCCGCGTCACGCACGGCGAACTGCGCGCCGAGGCCGACGACATCGCGCGCGGCCTGCTGTCCCTCGGCGTCGGTCCCGGCGACCGGGTCATGGTCCAACTGCCGAACGTCGTCGAGTTCCTCACCGTCACCGTGGGGCTGTTCCGGGCGGGCGTCATCCCGGTGTTCGCGCTGCCGGGCCACCGGGAGAGCGAGGTACGACACCTGATCGAAGCCTCCGGGGCGGTCGGCTACATCACCGCCGGCCGCTTCCAGGGCTTCGACTACCGCGCCCTCGCCCGGCACGCCGCGTCCCTCCCCGGCGTCCGTACGGTGATCGTGGCGGGCGACAGTGAGGACCTGACCCCGTTGTCCCGGGTCCGCGCCGAGGGAGCAGGCGGCGGGCCGTTGCCCGAGGTCGATCCCTCCGGTGTGGCGTTCCTCCTGCTCAGCGGCGGCAGCACCGGCAAGCCCAAGCTGATCCCCCGGACGCACGACGACTACCTGTACAACATCGCCGGGTGCGCGCGGGCCCTGGAGTTCGGCGAGGACAGCGTCTACCTGGCGGCGAACCCGGCGGCGCACAACGCCGCCCTGGGATGCCCGGGGGTACTCGGAGCGCTCCTGGTGGGCGGCAAGGCGGTCCTGGCGGCCAGTCCCTCCCCCGACGAGGTCTTCCCGCTGATCGAGCGGGAGGGAGTCACCCACACCACCGTCGTCCCCGCCCTGGCGGCGCTGTGGACCAAGGTCGCCGCGCAACGGCCGGTGGACATGAAGGGCATCGTCCTCCAGGTGGGCAGCTCCAAGTTCGACGAGCAGGCCGCCGGGCGCACGCAGTCCGCGCTCGGCTGCCGCATCACGAACTGGTTCGGCATCGGCGAGGGCCTGCTCACGTACACGCGCCTGGACGACCCGGAGGACGTGGTGCACGGCACCGAGGGCCGTCCGCTGTCCGAGTTCGACGAACTGCGCCTCGTGGACGACGAGTTGCGGGAGGTTCCGGCGGGCGCCGTGGGCGAACTGGTCACCCGCGGCCCGTACACGATCAACGGCTACTGGAACGCGCCGGAGGCGAACCGTACCTCGTTCACCCCCGACGGCTTCTTCCGCACCGGCGACCTGGCCCGGCTCACACCCGAGCGCAACCTGGTGATCGTCGGCCGCGCCAAGGACGTCATCAACCGCGCGGGCGAGAAGGTATCCGCCGACGAGGTCGAGGGGCAGCTGCGCGGCCACGAGGCCATCGACGACGTCGCCGTGGTGGCCCGGCCCGACGCCGGACTCGGAGAGGCCGTCCTCGCGTTCGTCGTCCCGAGCGGGGGGCCGGGGCAAGCACCCTCGCTGCCGGAGGTCAAACGCTACCTCGCGGGCAGAGGACTGGCCGCGTTCAAGCTGCCCGACGAGGTGCGCGAACTGCCGGCGCTGCCGCGCACCCCGGTCGGCAAGATCGACAAGGTGGCGCTGCGGGCGACGGCGGCATCCGGTCGCCCACCGGAGCGCCACACCCCCGACGGCCCGGCGCGACAGCCCTCCCCGGCGTGATCCGGACACTGCTGCCCGCGTACGCGGCCGGCCGGGAGAGCACCCGGGAGCTGACGGCCCCCGCGCTCTTCGAGGCGGAACGTGCGGAGGTGGCCGACGCGCTGCCCGCCCGCCGCGCGGAGTACGCCACGGTCCGGCGGCTGGCACGCCTCTGCCTGGCCGACGTGGGCGTCCCGCCCGCCGCCCTGGTGCGCGACATCCACGGGGCGCCCCGATGGCCGGCCGGAACGGTCGGGTCCCTGACGCACTGCCGGGGCTACCGGGCGGCGGCGGCGGCCCGGACCCGGGACGCCGACGGGATGGGGATCGACGCCGAGCCGTGCGCACCGCTGCCCCGGCGGGTGCTGGAAGGGGTGACCTCGGCGGCCGAGCGGGCCCATCTCGCCGAACTGCGTGCGTACCGGCCCGGCGTGCCGTGGTGCCGGGTGCTGTTCAGCGCCAAGGAGGCGTACTACAAGGTCTGGTATCCCGCGATGGGGTCCTGGCTCGGCTTCGACGACGCCGAGGTCGTCCTGCGGCCCGGCCGCGACCGGGGGACGTTCACGGTGCGGCCGGTCCCCGGAGGGGCGCGCCGGGTCCGCCGCCCGGACGCCGCCTTCGACCCGGCCGCCACCGGCTTCCCGGCCCTGTCCGGGCGGTGGACCGCCCGCGCGGACCTCGTCGTGACCGCGATCACGGCACTGGCGGGCTCCCTCCCGCGCCGCGCTCAGGCGGGCCGCACCGCCACCGGCACGCTGCGGTGCGCCCAGTAGGGGAACCGGAAGCCGCCCGCGCTGGGTTCCCACACCCCCTCACCCGCCGACTCGATGTCCGCGAACCGGGCGACCAGCCGCTCGAAGACCACCGAGCCCTCCATCCGGGCCAGCGCCGCGCCGAGGCAGTGGTGCACCCCTCCGCCGAAACTGAGATGAGGGTTGGGCGACCTGGTCAGGTCGGCCCGGTGCGGCTCGTGGAACACCCGCTCGTCGTGGTTGGCGGAGGCGAGCAGCAGCACCACGATGCGTCCCTTGCGGACCGTCAGCCCGGCGATGTCGATCGGCTCCAGGGCCATCCGGGTCGTGGCGTGGATGGGGGCGTCGAAGCGCATGTACTCCTCCACCGCGCTGCCGGCGATGCCCGGGTCCTCCCGCAACTGCCGCTGGGTGTGGGGCTGGCGCACGAGGAGGTCGCCGCCGGTGGCGATGGCGTTGGTGGTCGTCTCGAAGCCCGCGTAGTAGACGAACAGCGCGTTGTCGATGATCTCCTCGTCCGTCAGCGGCTCCTCGCCGTCCTTGACCGCGGCGAGCATCCGGGACAGCAGATCGTCACCGGGGCGCCGCCTGCGCTCGCGTACCAGCTGGGCCATGTAGTCGCGCAGCTCGACCACGGCGCTGTGCGCCTCGCGCTGCTTCTCCGGCGGGATGAACACCGCGAACGCCTGCGCGAGCGACGTGGAGAGGCGGGCGATGTCGGCCCGGTCGGGGCCGGGGATGTCCAGCAGCTCGCTCATCACGGTCATCGGTACGGGTACGGCCAGGTCGGCGACGAGGTCGAAGCGGCGCTCGTCGGCGAACCGGTCCAGCATGCCGTCGACGAGCCCGGCGACGGGCTCACGCAGCGCACGCACCATCGCCGGGCTGAGCGACTTGACGAGCAGCCGGCGCAGCCGGGTGTGCGACGGGGGATCGCGGTCCACGACGATGCGCCGCAGATAGTCGTTGGCCGGCCCCTCGCCCACCGACACCGCCTGGTACTGCTCGGGGAACTCCCGGCCCAGCCGGGGATCACGGAGCAGCGCGGAGACCTCCTCGTGCCGGGGGAAGACCCACTGCCCCGGGCCGCCCCGGCAGACCGGGCCGTACGCGCGCAGTCGGCGGTAGACCGGGTAGGGGTCGCGCATGGCCCGCGCGTCGTCCAACAGGAAGCGGGGCATGTTCAGCACGGTGTTCAACGCTGCGTCACCTCCCGGCACCCTCGGGTGCGCGGCTCGGTCCGGCGGTTGCCTGGCGCCCAGTCTGCGAGCCCGGGGCCGGGCGCCGGACGGAGGTGAAGGACTGGCGACAGGTTCCCCCGCCCCCGCTCCCGCGCTGTCAGGCTCCTTGCCGAAGACCACGCGCGAGCAACAGGAGGTGCCGGCCGCATGCGCGAGCTGCCCGTCAGGTTCGACTCCCGCGATCCCGCCGTGGTCGCGGACCCGTACGCGGTGTACACCGCTCTGCGCGAGTCGGGCCGCCTGGCCCGGGGCGCGGCCGGCCAGTGGGTGGTCTCGCACCACCAGGACGTCAGCCGGCTGCTCAAGGACCGCCGGCTCGGCCACGAGTACCCGCCGGAGTACCACGAGTTCTCCACCGGGGCCGGGCCCGCCAACGAGTTCCTGAAGCGGATCGTGCTGGACCAGGACGCGCCGGCGCACACCTTCCTGCGGGGCATCATGCAGCGCTCGTTCAGCCCGGGGCTGATGCGCAGGCTGGAGGACTACGTCGCCGCCCAGGTGGACCGGCTGATGGCCGAGGCCCAGGACCGGGCGGGTGCGGGCGGGATCCTGGACGTCGTCGGTGACCTGGCCTTCCCGCTGCCGGTCACCGTGGTCTGCGAGCTGATCGGCATCCCGGACGTGGACCGGGACGCGGTACGGCCGCACGCGGTGGAACTGGCCAAGGCGTTCGCCCTGTACGTGCCCGAGGAGGAACGGGGGGCGGCCCACGCCGCGGTGACCTGGCTGCGCGCCTACGTCTCGGCGCTGGTGGACGAGCGGTCGAAGCGGCCCGCCGACGATCTGATCAGCAATCTGCTGGCGGCGCGGCGTACGCACCCCGGCTTCGACCGGGACACCCTCGTCGACAACGTGGTGTTCCTGTTCTTCGCCGGCTTCGAGACCACCACCAACCTGATCTCCACGATCTTCTCCGGGCTGCTGGGACACCCTTCGCAGTTGGCTCTGCTGCGCGAGAGGCCGGAGCTGGCGGTGTCGGCCGTCGAGGAGTTCCTGCGCTACGACGCGCCGATTCAGGCCACCGCGCGCTATGTGAAGGAGGCGGTGGACATCGAGGGCCGCACCGTGCGCGCGGGCCGCATCCTGGTGCTGCTGCTGGGAGCGGCCAACCACGACCCGGCACGGTTCGCCGACCCCGAGCGGCTCGACATCACCCGTGACCCCAATCCGCACGTGAGCTTCGGCGGCGGTGTGCATCACTGCCTGGGCGCGGCCCTGGCTCAGGTGGAGGGGCGTGCCGTACTGCGGTGGCTGGCGCACGCACCGGCCACACCGACCGCGGCGGGCCCCGTGGAACGGCGCCCCAGCGTCACCTTCCGGGCCTACCGGAGCATCCCCGTCAGGCTGGAGCCGGCTCCCTGACCCCGCCGGCCCCGCGGCGGGGCCACCGGCCCTAGGCCATGCCTCCCGTGGAGCGGATGCCCCGGGGCCCGGCCGTACTCGTCGCCGCGGCGGTCAGCGTCGCGCCGTGCTCCAGCAGGCCGACGCCCCGGCAGGCCGAAGCCAGCCCGAGCAGCGCCCTGCGGTACGCGTTCCGGGAACCGGAAGCCCCGGCGTCCTCCACCCCGCCCCTCATCTCCCAGCCGCCCTCGGGGGCCAGGACGAAGCGCAGATTGCGCGCGAGCCGCGCCGCCGCGAGGAAGGCCCCCTCGTGCCCGGAGGCGCGCAGCGTCTCCACCATCGCGGGCAGCCCCCGCTCGCAGACCTCCAACGCCTCCTTGCGGCTGCCGATCTCGGGGAGGTGGGGAACGGCACCGGCACCGGCACTGCCCCCATCGTCCGGCCGCCCGAGCAGGAGGCAGCTGCGCGAGGTGACCGCCAGGTGATGGGCAAGCAGCCGGTGGAGCGCCGAGCGGCGCCCGCCACCGCGCAGGAGCTGCTCGAACTCCTCCGTGCCCGTCGTGACACCGGCCACGAGCCCGTGCAGGGCGTAGCGGCCGATGTGGGACTGTTCGAGGAGGTTCACGTCGAGCAGGCCCTCCAACAACAGCTCGGCCTCGACGGCACCGGTGTCGAGCAGGGCCGCCGCCTCGTACACCCCCATGTCGGCGTCCGGCAGCAGGGCCAGTACGCACAGGGCACGTCGCTGCGCCTCGGTCACCGCGTCGAAGGAGAGCCGGAGCACCGACCGTACGCTCCGGTCGCCCACCTGGAGTTCGGCGGGCCGGCGCCGCGGGTCGGCCAGGCGCTCCACCAGATGGGACAGCGTCCAGGTGGGGCGGCTGCGCAGCTTGGCGGCCGCCAGGCGCAGTGCCAGGGGGAGTCCCTCGCAATACGCGACGAGCCGTTCCGCCGCCCGCGGCTCCAGTCTCTCGCCGAGCAGCCGTTCGAGCAGTTCCCGGGAGTCGCCCGTGCTCATCGGCGAAGCCGGGCAGGGCTCCGTGCCGTCGAGGCCGTAGAGGCGGCGGCGGCTCGTGATCAGAACGAGGGAACCGTTGCCCGGCGGCAGCAGCGGCACGATCTGCGCCTCGCTCGCGGCATTGTCGAGCAGCAGCAGCACCTTGGAGTCGGCCAGCCGGGCGCGCCACATGGCCACCTGGCTGTCGGGGTCCGCCGGGATGCGCTGCGCCTCGCCCCCCAGCGAGCGGAGAAGCACCTGAAGCACCTCGGCGGGTTCGCAGGGACGCTCGGAGGGACTGAAGGCGCGCAGGTCGACGTAGAACTGACCGTCCGGAAAGTCCTGGACCAGCTGATGGGCCGTGTGCAGGGCGAGAGCCGTCTTGCCGACGCCACCCATGCCGTCGACGCAGATGAGCAGCGGTCCCGGACCCCGGGAGCCCGCCCTGGCGGTCCGCAGCAGGGTGTGCACCTCCTCCCGCCGTCCGACGAAATCGGCCGGCCCGTGGGGCAGGGTGCAGACGGGCCTTCTGGGCGCCTCGCGGACCCGTAACGCCACATGCCATCCGCCCGTGTCGATATCGGTGATGACGGGCCGTTCGTAATCACGTGGCGAGGCTCCGGCCCGCAGGTAGGTGTGGGCGTCACCGCACAGCACCGCTTCGTGCACCTGGGCCAGTGAGTGATTGGGGTCGATGCCCAGTTCGTCGCGGAGCAGGGTGCGTATCTCGGCGTACTCGGCGAGCGCGTCGGCCTGCCTGCCGGAGAGGGACAGCGCGAGCATGAGCTGTGCGCGCAGATCCTCCGCGAGCGGATGCTGCGCCACCAGGTACCGCAGGTCCTCTATCACCAGCGCCGGTGGCGACGTGCGCAGCCGCAGCGCGATCAGCTCCTTCTGGACGGCGAGCCGCCGCTCCTCCACCACCCGGGCGGCCGCGCGGATCGGTCCGCTCTCCAGATCATCCCCGTCGACGATGTCGGCCGCCACCTGTCCGCGGAAGAGGGACAGGGCCGCCTGCAGTTCCTGGATGCGCTGGCCCTCGCTCACGCCCCTCTCCGCGAGTCTCCGGATGTGCAGGCGGCGCTGGTTGAACTCCACCAGGTCGGACTCGACCGCGCTGACGTTCAGCCGGTAGTTCGGGCCGTCGGTGAGCAGGTGCGCCCCCGCGCCCGGTATGGCGTGGCGGAGTTGGGCGATCGCCTTGCGCACCTGGTTGGAAGCGGTCGCCGGACAGCACGGGCCCCAGGCGGCCTTGACGAGGCGGGGAGTGCTGAGTACTTCGCCGGGGGACAGCATCAGCAGGGTGAGCACGCGGCGTGCCACGGTGCCGGGCAGCCGGACCGGTCCGGCTGCGGACCGCACGGCGACCGACCCCAGCACCTGAAAGCGCAACCCCGCTTCCGTACCGGTCATCCCTCTCCGTCCGCGTGCTCGTGGCGACAACCACTTTGTTCCAGCACCACGCCATCCCCCACATCGCTGAGCTACGGACGAAAAACGGCCCCGCCTTTGGTCGGAAGGAGGGGAACCCAAGGGAAAGCAGACAAAGTGGCCCACTGGACCACCGAGACCCCGCAATCTGACACCAGATGCACCTGGATGTGCGGCGCTACCCGCCAACAACGGTCGCAAACGCGTCCGAATCCGGCCCACCGCTCCGCAGGGACAAATGTGACCATCATCGTACGTTTGGCGGGACCTGGCGTCCAGAATGTTGCCTTCTGTCGCTCACTGTGGATGTGAGATCGGCTGAAAATAGACGGTCCGCTTACTCACCTTGTGACATGTGAACGCCGGATCGCCGGCATGCGGGGCGGCTCCGGTACGGGGAACCCGGTCCTCCGCGGGGGCGTTGTCAGGGGTCGCCCGGCCGGGTGGAGTGACCCCCGAAATTCCGGCACCTGGACGCTGGATGTTTCGTCATCCAGGGGAAGTGATCCAAGGTGGTGAAGCGGAAGAGCTACCCCGAAGAGTTCAAGCGGGACGCTGTGGACCTGGTGCGTTCCTCGCCGGACCGTTCCCTCACTGATATCGCTCAGGGCCTGGGTATCCATCTGGAGACCCTGCGCAAGTGGGTCCGGGAGGCCCGGGCCCGCGTCCGGGCGGCGGACAGTGGGGGCGATGCCGGCGTGACCCCTGACGCGAGGGAAGAGCTCAAGCGCCTGCGGCGGGAGAACGCCCGGCTGAAGGAGGACAACGAGATCCTGCGGAAAGCCGCCGCCTATTTCGCGCGGGAGACGACACGGTGATCCGCTTCCGTTTCGTCGACGAGCACAGAGGCGCCCACAGGGTGAAGCGGATGTGTGATGTTCTGGGCTGGGGCCGCTCCGGCTACTACGCCTGGCGCCAGAACAAGGAGGCGCGGCAGGAGAAGGTCGATGAGGAGGAGGTCCTGGCCCGCCGCATCCAGGAGATCCACACGGATTCCCGGGGAGCTTACGGGGCCCTGCGGATCACCTGGAAACTCCGGGACCAGGGTCACGTGGTGAACCGCAAGCGCGTCGCCCGGATCATGCGGGAGCGTGAAATCGTCGGGATATCGCGACGGAAGTCGCGGTCGCTGACGCGACAGGGCCGCACGGCGCCGCCGGCGCCGGATCTGATCCTGCGGGACTTCACCGCGCCGCTGCCGGGTCTGGAATTCGTCGGGGACATCACCTGCCTGCCGACGGCTGAGGGATGGCTGTATCTGGCGACGGTGATCGATCTGTGCACGCGGGAGGTTGCGGGCTGGTCGATGGCCGACCGCATGCGCACCGAACTGGTTGCGGACGCCATCCGGATGGCCCATGCGGGTGGACACACGTCAGGAAACGCGATCTTTCACTCCGATCGAGGATCCCAATACACGTCCTACCAATTCCGTTGTCTACTAGGCGAGTTGGACATTCGGCAGAGCGCCGGGGGCACCGGTTCGTGCTTCGACAACGCTGCCGCGGAGAGCTTTTTCGCCGTCCTGAAAGCAGAGATCGGGACGACCGCCTGGGAAACCCGGGCGCAGGCTCGGCAGGACGTTTTCCGGTGGATCGCGGAACATTACAACCGGGAGCGGATCCACTCGGCCATCGGCTACATCACGCCGTACCAGGCGAGGGTCCGCTGCCATCAACGGCTGGACCTCGCGGCATAGAACGGAAGTGTCGGGACCTGAGGGGTCACTTCAGCCTGCACAACCACCCGCGCCGCCAGCAGCGCCCCGGCGCCCTCGCCGACGGCCCGCTCCAGCAGCACCCGAAGCCACCGGTCGCTGTGCCCACGGTCCTGCGTCCGGTCCCGGCGACCGAGCTCGACCAGGACCTCCGACAGGCCGCCCTCAAGCTCCCCGTCCCTGAGGTACACGCCGCCCTCGCGCAGCCATCCGAGCACCATCTCGGTGTGGCCCGGCTCGGCGCACACAACCGCCCACTCGGCGTTCAGCGACTCAAAAACACGGGTTCCGTTCACGGCAGCTCCTGTTCAGGTGATGCCGTGAATGCTTCTCAGGACCTCCGACCCAATCGCTGACCCAAACCCCCACATGCGCAGGTCACAGGGTTGCCCAAATGATGACCCGGCCACAGACGGGGATTGGGGCAGCGCGCCTGGCCGACGGTGGCCAGCTGACCAGACCCCGCCGCGTGACCCGGTCGTGCGAGTTCGAGGACCCGGTCAGAGCATCCGCCGGGGTCGCCGTGCACGCGCCCCCGTGCCCGCGCTGCTCCCCGGGCCGTGATCGGGACCCCGGGGGCCGAGTTGCGCAACGCGTCGCGATCATGTTGAGGGAGCGGCGCACCGGTCGTGGCGTCGAGAGCGCCGACGAACCACCGGCCGGACATGAGGGGTGGTGCCGCATGCCCGCAGACCGGGACTCCACCTCCGACTCTACGGAGCGCCTTCGGCGGCACTCCTGGCGCGCGCGAGCCGGGGCTACGCCCACTTCCTCGCCCAGATGACCGAGCACCAGGACGACCGCGCCGACAGCGGCTCCGGAGAGGACGTGTTGCGGGACCGCCGGCCGGCCCTTGGCATCCGTGGCCGCGAGGGCGGCGAGTCTCAACAACACCTGGGCCTGCTGGGGCGTCGCCCGTTGACCAAGGACGCGGGGCCGCCGGTAGAGCCCCAGCATCGCGGGGTCGCTCTGTGCTGGGCTACGAGTACGCCTGCCACCAGCGATCCGCTTCAGCGCGAGCTACTTCGGCGTCGTACTGACTCGCGTCGAAGTGGAGCTCTGGCGGGGGATAGGGCATCTCGGTGTGCGCCGCCCACGGAACTTCCCAGTCCGACCACTGCACGATCTCCCCGAACCGCTGCACGACCACGGTCAGGAAGCCGCAGCAGCCACCGGTGCAGTCCGGCTCTCCCAGCTCCAGGCGGCGCGCCTCGCCGGTCGCTCGTAGAGGGCTGGGGAGACCAGCCGGCAGCGCCTCGGCAGCGTACGGGCCGCGGCCGCCTTCGCCGACCGTCGCTTCGACCACGTCCTCGCCGTTGACCCAGAACCGCAGCTGGGCAGGGAACCGAGGTTCGTGCGGCAACGCCTTGATCTCCAGACGATCGAACATCACGAGATCATCGTCCAGACTGTTCGCGGGTCACTTCGGGAAGGGGTAAAGCCCGCGTACGTCCTTGGCCTTCACCACGTCAGGGGCATCAGGCTTCTGCGGATCGACCGGCACGTCGGCGTCGTAGACGTCGACCACTACGGGGGTGTCCGCGATCTCGAACTCGATGCCGCGGGGTGTCGGCCTGCCCGATTCCGGTACGTGGACGACCACCTCGCCGGCCTTGACCGCGTGCGTGAGCGTGACGCGCTGCTCCCCGTCCACTACGCGGGGGTTGCTGTGCTCGGCGGTGGTCACAGAGGCGGGCACTCCTGCGTAGGCGGTGTCCATCCGGCACAGCGAAAGGGCGGTCTGAGCGGTCAGCTCGGCGGCAGATGACTCCACGTACTTACCGCGCGCCTTCGCGATGGCGTCCTTGGCCGCGGCCACCGCCTCGGGTCCAACAATCTGCGCGACCACGATGGAGTCGTTCAGCGTCGCGTCGTCGTATGCCGACCAGGCCCGGTCGCCGATGATGACGAAGCGGGTTACCGCATGGGCGCGGGTGTAGGTGCCGGTGCAGTGGCCCTCACGGTCGACGTGCAAATCGATCGAGGTGCCGCCCTCGTCCCTGACCTCCCCCTTCAAGCCGAACGAGCGGTAAGCCTTGAACGTCTCCAGCGCCTCGGTCATGCGTTGCGCGTCGCTCACGGGCGGCGCCGGGGACGCTTTGGCTTCGGCTGCCTCTTCGTCGGTCCCGCCGCAACCCGCCAGTCCACTTACCGCGACAACGGCGCACAGTACCGCCGCGCGCCTTCTCCAGCTCGCCATGTTCGGCGCCCTCCCAGAATCCGCCCGCCAGGGCGCGGCGGGCGGGCCCAGTCTTCCATGCCGCGTGGGCAGCTGATCAGCGCCCTACCCCCGGGTCATCGCAGGTCAGATCCGACTCACCATCGCCGACCCCTTCCGGCCGCGGCACTATCTGTATGGCGGCTCTTGTGTGCACCTTGCGTGCCGTTCATCGAGCGGGAGACGAACTGAGGCCCGCCATCGGGTGGCGGGCCTCAGAGGGGAGGGTGCTGGTCCGTCGACGAGAACTGAGCGGCTATTCGGTCGTCGGCTCGACGTAGGTGTTGTCGAACCAGTCGATGAACTCGCGGACAGTGCCGATCTTGGCGACTCGGGTATGTAGGGCCTTCTGGTCGTGTCCGGCCAGGAACCAGCCGCCGGCGACCGGTTCACCACAGCCGCACCCGCACAAGCGGCTGTCGTGCGGGGAGTCGAAGTAGGTAATCGGGTTACGGGCCGACTCCACGGGAGGATTCCCGCCGACGTAGGCGTCGTAGACCGCGTCGCCCGGCTTGAGGAACCTGCCCTCCATCGCCTTGCGTCCTCCGGCCACCGGAACCAGCCTGTCGATCTCGATGGCCATACGCACCTCCCCTTCGTAGGAGAGCAGCGCGTACTGCTCCTTCTCCGCCCGCTCGCCGAGGACCCAGCAGCCTCGGTTGGCGCGGAAGAGGGCTTCGTCGCCCATGCTCGGGTCCCAGCCGACGTGTTCGCGGCCCAGCTGGTCCTCCTGCGGGTTGACGTAGCGCATTCGGCCGAGCGTAATGTGGATCATGGTCCGCCCCCAATAGTTGGATACCCAGGGCCCCTTGCCCTGCCGACTATTGAGCATCTTGGCGGATCGCTTTGATACCTTCAATCCCTAGCCTCGCGCTTTCGTACGCCCAGCAGAACTTGGAGGTTGGCCATGTAGGTGGTTGATCGTGGTTCGTAAGCTCGTCGTCGCCTGCCGGTGTGAGTCCGGTCCGGGTAGCTGCCAGGAGGCCCGGTAGCAGGCTGGCGGTGTCGGGGGGAAACGCCCAGCGTCGAAGTCCAGCGTCGAAAGCCCTGTGAAGGGGGAGCGAAGAAGCGGTCCGTAGCATCACGCGAAGTCTGCGGCGTCGTTGGAGGCCTGCTCGTGAGGGTGGGGACAGGGAGAGCCGAGCCCCCGAAATCAGGGCGAAGGCCATGGAAGCGGTGAAGATCCTGGATGGGCAGCCGCGAGGGACTCCCCGGCGTATGGGGCATGGAACGTTTCGAAGGTGACGGCGGGAACTGGGGAGGCCCTCCCCGGCCCGGCAGCCTGCGGCAGGAGTGCTGTCGGAAGCATCGCGACCTATAACCGGGGGTGCCCCGGGAAGGGAAAGCGGGCCGGGTGGGCGTCGGAGGCGGCCGTAGTACTGCTTGAGCCGGGCGGACAACATAACCGCCGGTGGAGGAAGGGCCGCTGCTTCGTCGATGTGTACTGCTGAAGTAGAGGGGCCCGGTGAGTGCCCGCGTGGCTAGTCCCGCCGTCGGGGGACGTTCTCCCTCGGATCCGGTCCGTGCCCTCCAGCATGCGCTCTACCGGGCGGCCAAGGCCGGTCCCGGACGACGGTTCCACGCGCTGGGGGACAAAGTCCACCGCAGGGATGTCCTGGCGCGTGCATGGTTGACGGTGCGTCGTAACAACGGCGCCCCGGGCATCGACTTGGTTGATCTCGCGCAGGTCGAGGAGTACGGGGTCACCCGGCTTCTCGGTGAGCTGGTCGCGGAGTTGAAGGACGGCAGGTGGCAGCCGCTTCCGGCTCGCCGGGTGTTCATTCCCAAACCCGGTACGTCGGAGCAAAGGCCCTTGTCCATTCCGGCAGTTCGCGACCGCATCGTGCAGGCGGCGCTGAAGATCGTGCTCGAACCGGTCTTCGAAGCGGACATGCTGCCGTGCTCTTTCGGGTTCCGGCCCAGGAGGGGCGCACATGATGCCCTGCAGGTCTTGATCGATGAGTCCTGGCGGGGACGGCGATGGGTCGTCGAGACGGACATCGCCAACTGCTTTGAGGCCATTGACCATGAGAAGTTGATGCACGCGGTCGAGGAACGTGTCTGTGATCAGTCCGTTTTGAAGCTTCTGCGCGCAATGCTGCGGGCCGGAGTGATGGAAGACGGGCAGGTCCGCCGGCCGGTCACCGGTACTCCTCAGGGCGGGGTTGTCTCCCCGCTCCTGGCCAATGTCTTTCTGCACCGGATCGACCGGGCGTGGGAGACACGGCAGCATGGGGTGCTGGTCCGCTATGCCGATGACGCTGTGGTGATGTGCGCGACCCGCGCGCAGGCCGAAGCTGCTTTGGAGCAGCTGACGTGTCTGCTGGCTGATTGAGGTTCCCCCGAGATGCGGAAGTCGATGACAGAGGGTCAGATGGTTCTCATGAGAGGAACATCGACCATGGCTGCCCCCAGGAAATACTCGCTGGAGTTGCGTGAGCGTGCGGTGCGGATGTATCGCACCTCGGATCCGAAGCCGCAGATCAAGAAGCTGGCCGTCGACCTCGGCGTCCACCCCGAGGCCCTGCGGGGCTGGATCCGTCAGGCCGAGGCCGATGCCGGCGAGCGTGATGACCGGCTGACCACCGACGAACACGCCGAGCTGGTGGCACTGCGGAAGGAGAACGCCCAGCTCAAGAGGGCGAACGACGTACTGCGGACGGCCTCGGCGTTTTTCGCGGCGCAACTCGACCCGACCCGGCCCAGGTGACCGCGCTCCTCGACGAGCATCCACACCTGGGAGTCGAGTGCGTACTCCGGGAACTTTCCATCGCCTCCTCCACCTACTACCGCTGGCGCCGCGCCGAGAAGGAGCCCTGCGAGCGGCGGCGTCGCGACGTCGAGCTCACCGGGCAGATCAAGGCGATCCACACCCAGTCCGGTGGCATCTACGGGTCACCGCGCGTGCACGCCATGCTGAAACGCGAGGGCGTCCACGTGGGCCGCAAACGCGTCGAGCGTTTGATGCGCGAGGCCGATCTGGCGGGTCTCAACCCCGCGCCGGAGCGGTTTCACGCGCCGGGATCCCAGGGCCGCGCTCGCCCCGGACCTCGTCAACCGGGACTTCACCGCTCAGGGGCCGAACCGTCTGTGGGTCACCGATCTGACGATGATCCCGACCGCCGAGGGACCGCTGTGGCTGTCCGCGATCCGCGACGCGTTCTCCCGCCGGGTCGTGGCCTGGGAAACCTCCGCCCGCGCGGACGCCGACCTGGTCCTGTCCAGCCTGGAGTACGCGCTCGCCTCCCGCGAGATCGAGCCCGGCAAGCTCATCCACCACGCCGACCACGGCTGCCAATACACATCCATCAAGCTGACAACTCGCCTGGTGAGAGCGGGAATTGAGGCGTCGATGGGCTCGGTCGGCGACAGTTACGATAACGCCCTCGCGGAGAATCTGTGGATGCTGACGAAGACCGAGTGCGTCCGCGGTCGCGTCTTCGCCACCAGGGCCGAGGCGAACCTCGCGCTCTTCGAGTACTTCGACGGTTTCTACAACAGCCGGCGCATCCAGAAGCGGCTCGGCTACCTCAGCCCGATCGAGTTCGAGGAGAAGCACTACGCCGAGCAGGCAACGGCCGAACGAGCGAACCTGAAACCCCGCCAACCCGCCCTGACCAGCTGATCAGCACCTCCCGAGCAACGGGGGAACCTCACACCACCAACTACGTGACATCGGTGCAGGCTTGCGTCAATCTCAACAACAAGCCTGACCGGTGCGGTCCGACGGACTCGCCCGGCGACGGACGCTAAGAACCTTAAGGCGGTGGGGTGCCCCGGCGGCGCCCCACCGCGTTTTGCATGCCGCGCGGGACAGCACGGTGAGGACAGGACAAGTGAGCATGGCACAGGGCGATACGGCGGAAGCGCGGCCGGTACTGGAGATCTCGAATCTCGGCTACGGGATCGGCGGACGGACTTTGTTCGACGGCCTTTCTCTGTTACTGCGTGCGGGGGAGTCGGTTGCGGTAACGGGACCGAGCGGTTCCGGGAAAAGCACGTTGCTGTCCTGCGTACTCGGCCTGATCAAACCCGACAGCGGAACAGTGGAAGTCGCCGGCACACCTATATCCGGCCTGCGGCAGGCCAAGCTGGCTCGTTTGCGTGCACAGTCGATCGGTATGGTCTTCCAGTTCGGCGAGCTTCTCCCGGAACTCAGCCCTCTGGACAACGTGTACTTGGCTGCCCTGCTGGCACGTAACGGCCGCGGCCATGAAGCGCGGGGGCGAGCACAGCGCCTTCTGGAGGAACTCGGGGTTCCGCCGGCTGCGACGAGCCAGGAACTTTCCGGCGGGGAGCGCCAGCGGACAGCGGTGGCCCGCGCACTCATCAACGAGCCGGCGCTGCTGCTGGCGGATGAGCCGACCGGGGCCCTGGACGCCGAATCCCGGGACAGGACCGCGGATCTGCTTTTCGAGGTGCCGCGGCGGTACGCGTGCGGCCTGCTGGTGGTCACCCATGATCCGGGAATCGCTGCCCGCGCCGACCGCGCACTCCACTTGTCGGCCGGGATCCTGGAGCCCGCTGCCGCCGGAGGTGCCGTCTGATGGCTGCAACAGGCGCAGGGGAGCTGACGCGCAGACTCCTGGGCATCGGGCGAGGCGCAGGCCGCCGGGCGGAGGCTGGCGGTATCCGGGTAGTGGCGCTGCTCCTCGCCACTGCCGTTCTGTCCGTCGTGCTGGCCGGCTTGGCAGCCGTCCACGCCATGTACGCGGGGAAGGAGGAACACCGGATTGCGCGAACCCCGGTCGTGCAAGACCGGGCGAGCGACAAGGGTTCCACGACCTGGCTGGTGGCCTCCGATTCGCTGCAGAACAAGCGACGGTTCCACCTCGTCTTCCTGGCCCCCCACGAGGGCGACGCACCGCTGCCTCCCGGCGTGGACCACTGGCCGGCCCCGGGAGAAGCTGTGCTCTCGCCCGAGTTGCGGAAGGCGGGAGCGAGCGAGGACATCGACCACCGCTACGGTCGCCTGGCCGGTGTCATCCAGCCCTCCGGACTCGACGAACCATCTGAATGGCTCGCCTATGTCCGCCCACGCGACGGCATCAGCGACAAAGCGCCGACCAATGTCATCGCCGGCTTCGGCCCGGCGACCCAGGGCATCTTCGCCCCAGGCCTGGAACCGGGATCGGGCCGGGACGACGACAAAGCCGAGTGGATGTTCCAGATCGCTGTGGCCGGCCTGCTCGGCCTGCCCGCTCTGGCCCTACTCGTCATCGCCGTGCGAACAGGGGCTCACGCCCGCGACCGCAGAACCGCACTGATCGCCGCACTCGGCGGCCGCCGCACCGACCGCGCCCTGGTCGCACTCGGCGAAGCAGCACAGCCAGTCCTGCTCGGCGCCCTGCTCGGCGCCACGGCTGTTGCACCGGCCCTGCTCACCGACCTCCGCATCCCCTTCACCCACTACATCCTCTCCAGCGAGTACCTGCGCCAGCACGGTTGGCTGGTCGGGCTCACACCTGCCGCTGCTCTCGTCCTGGTCTGCGCCACTGTTGTTGTGGCCGAGCTGGCCCCCCGCCGCAGTGGCACGGGCACCCGGCCTCACAGCCCAAGCGCATCCCGCTGGCTGCCCCGCATCGCGGGTCTGTTCCCCGTCATGTTCCTCATCGCCGTACGGGGCCCCGACTTCGTCGGCTCCGACTCGGGACAGCGCACCCTTGTCGGCTGGGTGGGCATCGCAGGCACCGTGCTGACCCTGCCCGCCGCGATCGCGACCGCGATCGCAGCCGCCGGCCCGGTCCTCACCCGCTGGGGACAGTCGCGCGGCCTGGCCGGAACCCTGGTGGCCGGGCGCCGCACCAGCACCTATCCCGGCAGCACCGCCCGCCTGGTCACCGGCGTCACCGTGGCCCTCATCGTCCTCATGCAGGCAGTCGCCTGGCAAGGACTCTTCGGAGCCCAGAGCAACGACGCGCAGCGCACCCTCGACCGCATCGGCACCAGCGCCTTGTCCGTCGGCGTAAGAGGCCAGGTCTCGGATGCCGACATGACCGCATTCCTTCACCGCCTGCCGGACAACACCCAAGCCGTCCTCCTGGCAGGCCCGGCCGACGGCCCGGGCAGCAGCGCCCCCATGCGCCTCTACGGAGACTGCCCCGCCCTGATCGCCCTCCACCTGAAGTGCCCCTCACGCACCGCCCGCCTCACCGGACCGCCCCAAGACCCCAGACTGCAAGAAATGGTCAGGTGGACACCACACGGACCCCTACAGATGGACACCCACCGCACCACCGGGCCCGCCCTCGCCCACCGCACAGCCTCCTCGACCGAAGAATCCGCCCTCGTCCTCGTCCGCAACGACGGACACGCCATCTCCGCCGCCGCCATCAAAAAGCTGGCCCACCAAGTGCTCCCACGCGGCGCACGCGCCAGCGCCCCCGGCGAAGACGAACTGACCGCGGGAATCCCCAACCGAGACCAGGGCCGCTGGAGCACCCTCCTCGGCCTCCTCGGCGTCACCGTCCTCACCCTCACTGCCGGCATCAGTGCCATGGCAGAGTTCCTCCGCCACGGACGGGCACTGGCACCGCTGTCCGTACTCACCGGCGGACTCCACGTCTTCCGCACCAGCGCCGCATGGACCGTCTTCATGCCACTCGTCCTGGCAGCACTTGCGGGCAGCGCCGTCGCATCAGGCCTCGCCGACCCCGTCTCCGAGAGCGACGACGCCTTCCTCACACGCGACCTGACCCTCGCGGCCGCAGGAACAGTCCTGGCCATCGGCATCCTCATGTGGGCATGGGCCAACACCGTCTCGGTAAGGCAAGCCCGCCGCTGGCGCCCGCGAGGGGACTGACGAGGATCACGCTTAGCAACGATGGGCCAGTCGTGCCGAAGGCTGCAGGCAGGACTGGCCAACCTCAGCGATGGCCTTGTGCGTGGCACCGACGCCTGGCGTCCCTTCGCACTCGCTGAGCCACCCCGCCGCGCGCTACCTGTCCCGCCAGTAGCGATGAAGGTGTTCGCTGTCCGCCCGGATGACGTCAGCAAGGCCGTCGTCGTCGCTGGGCATCTCGAGACCGAGGTTCAGAGCGACTTGACGATAGGTCTGTGCCAGGGCGGGGGAGTTCATCGCAACGAGTACGGACAGCAAGGGCTGGTCGGCTGAGGCGGAGCCCTCATCGACCAGCGTCAGTACCTTGGTGCGCTCGGCCGCAGTCATTGAAGGGAGCGCAGAACCGAGCTGACGCTTCAGGCCTTCCCAGCTCGTTGTTCGCTGCTCCCGCGCGGCCTTCTTGAGCGCTCCGCGCACCGCGACGGCCACAGTTTTGAGCGTTTGGGGACTCAGACCTGGGGCCTCGTTGAAGGTACGGCGAGGCGGCGTGTTCCAACGGGCGAGGAGAGCTTCAGCGCGGGCCACTTCGGAAACCAGCAGCGTGTCCCGTGCGACGTCCAACGCTGCGGCGAAGTCCGCCCTGACTTCGGGGCTGTCCAGGACGGTGGTTCGCCCTCGTGAATCCTTACGCAGGATCTTGCGTACCTTGTGCACCGCTGCGGAAACATCCCGCTGCGGCAGTGGCGGCAAGTAGGGACTTCTGACTGATGATCTGCCAGTTTTTGTCGGTGGTTGATGATCTGCGAGTTTTTGTCGGTGGTGGTTCGGCGTTTTGATGTCAGTGGGTGAGTAGCGGGCTCTCTGCTGCTCTGTGGGTTGTTGTGGGTGGCTCGGTTGTTGTCAGGAATGCCGATCCGGTGCTGACGTTTTTGGTGATGGTGCGGGTCAGTTTGTTGCCGGTTGGTACAGATGGGTGGGTGTTGTTGCTGGTCACGGCCGTGCGGCGGTGCCGGGGCGTTGCTGGCCGAAGGTGGTAGGCATGGCCTTTTACGGCATGGGTTTCAGGTGGTAGCGGATCCCTGTTGCGGCGCGGGTGAGTTGTTCGCCGTTCTGGACTGTGATGAGTGGGAAGAGCGGACTGTCGGCGGTACGGCCCTTGAGGTGTCCGTGAATGCCGGCGGCGCGTATGAGCTGGTGTGTCCAGGTGGGGAGTGGGTGGACCTGGCATCTGCGGTGGGCGGTGCTGTCGTGGACTTTGACAGCGGTTGCTGCTTCGTTGATGTCGATGCCGCGGATGAGAGCGAGCCGGGTGAGGTCTGCTCCGGTGACCGCGTGGATGGTCAGCGCTGTTGCGTGCAGGGGGTGTGCCACCGTGGCCAGCCGTGCGACGAGGGCGTCCGTTGGTAGGTGGTGACGCTCTCGCGCGGGTGGTGCGTTGTTCGTTGTCGGGGCGAGTACGGGGGCGCCCTGGCACTGCGCCCGTTTCGGACGGCCTGTCACCGTGCCGTTGGACGGTGCGGGTGGGGTGATCCACTGTCCGTCGTCCTTGATGTGCCGGTGGTGCCAGTGTCCCGTGTTTCTGGTGCTGGACGCTGAATGCCCGGTCTGGGTCAGCGCGTTCCGGGCTCGGGGGAGGGCGTCGATGAGTCGGTATGGGGTGGCTTCGAGGAGTGTTGTCAGGGCGGGGGTGACGGGGCGGTGCCACAGGAGGGTGAGGCGGATGCCGCATTGTTCCCGCAGGGCGAGGAGTTGTTGCCGGCGGGCGTGTGTGAGGCGGTCGGTGCGGCAGACGATGAGGTGTCCGATGTGGTGGGTGAGGATCCAGGTGGCGACGGCGTCCCAGGCGGGGCGCTGGGAGTCGGCCCACGTCCCGTACGTTTCTCCGCCTGGGGGGAGTCGTTTGCCCAGGGCATAGAGAAGGTCGTGGGCGAGGGCGGCGGGTGCTCCGTTGGCGGGGCTGGGGTCGATGGTCAGGCGTCCGAGGCCCGGGTGATGCGCGTGGTGAGCGGCGGTCGTCCAGTCGGGGTGGTCGTGCTTGTCGATGACGACGGTGACGGCTGGGAGACTGCCGGCTGTCATTACATGCCGCCGATTTTGCTGTAGACCCAGCGCACGAGGTCTTCGTCGACCTTATTGAGGTGCAGTTTCTTCATGCCGGCCAGGATGTGGGTGGTGATGTTGGCCCAGTTGCGGAAGCTGCCATGGGCGGCCTGCTTGTCGATCGCGTCGATCAGCGCGGTGTCCACATCGGCCCAGACAGGATGGAAGGCGGGAATCGTCTCCCTCACTTCGTCCTTGGACATGCGGGTGAACTCCTGCCAGATGAAGATCCGGGAGGCCAGCATCGGCTCGCGGCGCAGAACCTTGTAGCAGCCGTCGCCCCCGGCGAAGATCACCGCGATGTTGGTGCGCTTGTCGTCCCACAGGTGGCGCCAGAACTCGAACCCGGTCTTCTTCATCCACTGCGCCTCGTCACAGACCAGGACCCTGAATTCCTCGGCGAGTGCCTCTTTGAGGAGGGTGTCGAACTCGATCGGGCGGGCCGGCGGCTCACCGGGCAGTCCCAGTGCCTGGAAGAGACCGTGCCGAATGTCTCGCGGGGTCGGTCCGGCCCGCAGTTCCAGGCGGTGGGTGATGTCCGGTGCGAGGTGGCGCAGCGCGGAGTTCACCGACATCGTCTTGCCGGATCCGGCCGGCCCGTAGACGCACATCATGGCCTTGGCCTCGATGACGGCTTCGATGTTGTCCCGGGTGGTCAGGAGCGTATCGGTGCCCACCAGTTGCGCCTGCTCCAGGCCCAGGAAGTGGTCTTCGCTCTCGTCGGGCAGCAGCCCGTAGTCCAGCTCAGTGATCATCGGCTCGGTCCTTGTCAGGAGTGGGTGTGCGTGGCGGCCTGGGACGGGCCCAGGTGTCGGGCGCTGGGCCGTGCGGTACGAGATCGGGACGAGCCAGCGCACGGCGGTCCGTCTGAGCCGCCGCACCGAGCTCCTCTTCGGCCTGCGCAGCGGTCGAAGAGGTGAGCGCCCTGGGTGGGGCTGCGGTGGTGGAGGCTTCGAAGCGCCGGCGGCGCAGCTTTTCCGCGGCTTTCAGATCAGCCTTGAGCCGCCGGGCTGCTGCGGTACGTGCGGCTTGGACGGAGCGGATCTGCTCACGGCTCGCCGCGGCGGCCAGGAACGCCGAACCGAGATGGCGGCCGGTATCGGCGTCGAAGACTTCGATGGTGTCGTCGTGATGGGGCAGGTGCCGTACCGAGACTCTGGTGCCTGTGCGGCCGTTCATCCACGGGGCGAGGTAGTCGCGCCGGCGCCACCGCACCCCGGACGTGCTGATCGTGTACGTGCGCCCGTTGTCCTCCAGCACGAACGTCGCCAGCTGCCCCGCGGACACATCCGTGAGCGGAGTCGCGTCGGCCTGCCACGCCTGGAGGGGGGTCTGCCCGTGCAGCGCGGACGGCTGGTGGCGGGTGTTCCACCAGGTCACCCAGTCCAGCAGCAGTCCCACGAACGCCTCGTACGTCAGGGGCGGGGCTTCGGGGTCGGCGGTCCGGCCGCCGGTGAGTTTCTGCCGGCCGGTGTAGCGGGGGAGCGAGACGAGGAACATCTCCTCCACCGCGTCGTTCAGCGCCTCGATCGTCCCTTTCAGGTGTGGGGTGTAGGCGGGGAGGTCGGTGACGGGGACGGCGAGCGCGCCCATCGCCGCGGTGACCGCCCGGCACAGGAACTCCTTGCCGCGGTCGACCCGGATCTGTCCCGGCAGTCCGCCGAGGGGGCCGAACGGTGCGCTGCGGGTGATTGCGATGCGCAGGGAGGCCAGCACCGCGTCCCGGCTCGGAGGGTGGGCGGTGACGGCCACCCCGGTGATGGCCCTGGTGGCGCAGTCGATGAACCAGGTCACCCACGGAGTGGCCAGCTCACCCTCGACGTCCACCTCGACGGGTACGTGCTTGTGGTCGCCCTCCCATACCGCGTTGCGGTGTGTGGCCGGCCGCTGTCCGAACACGTCATGCGCGCGCCGGGCGGATTCCCCGCTCCTGAGTCCGGCCCGCTCCCCGCGGGTCAGGTCCCGCCGGATCGCCCGGTGCAACGTGGACAGCGACGGGACTGGGGGCGCGTCCGGATCCTCGGCTGCCCGCTGTGCCAGCTCGGCATGGACCCGGGAGGCGTTCCCGCCCCACAGCGCCAGCAGCCGCCGGACCTCCGTGGTGACCGTGAAACGGGACGACTCCACCCGAGCGAGACGGTGATCCTTCCGGGCAGCGGCCAGCCACCGCCATACCGTCCGCTCCGACTTCCCCAACGCCTGCGCCACCAGGCGCACATGCGCGGCCGTCAGCTCTCCACGCCCGTCGAGGTCCAGCAGCCGGGGCATGGCCGCAGCACGCCCCGACGCGGGCGGGAACACGGCCATCGAGGCGTCCGCGGGAATCTCACCACGGCTTCCCCGCATGTACGGCCCCTCTCTGCCGAGTCCGAGACGGCACCCCGCCGTCCTGGACCCAGGTATCCCAGCTCCTCGGTACCGGGCTGACCGGAATCGGCATACGGCTGACAGCGACCGTTGCCATCCGTTACGGCCGCGCCGTTGCGAAGCCGCGTCCGACCGCTGGAGCCGTCTGGCAGATCGCTCCGCATTCGACAGACCGACCGAGGCACTGGAATGCCACGGCATCATGGCTCGGCACGCCGTTGCTGCTCAGGTTCGCATCTCCGCTGGTCAGAGCAGGATGAAGGCCCTAGTGGGAGCGCGTGGAGAACGAGTTCGTCTGCAGCATCGTGTCCGGCGAGCAGCAGGGTGCTTGCGGTAATTACCAGTACCTTGGCCCGCCAGCGGCACAGTGCTTGTGGCAGCCCGGATTGGGCCGTAGGACTGTCAGTGGCATGTGGGAATCTTTGAGCATGACCTTCCGGGGGAAGTATTCATATCGAAGGCATTCCGACGCATATGGGCGGTGTTCCATGGGTGATGGGCGGACGATACGCGTACATCGCAAGGACCTGCCTTCCCCTGACGGATGCCGCTGGTGTGGCGATGACCAGGGCCATCACGGCTCACAGTGGGTAGCTTCGGTCGGCCTGCACACGTGGGAGGCGCCGACGCGTGAACAACGACTCAAGCGTATGAAGGTACGGCGCGCGGCACGTCAGGCTGGCAGCGCGACGTCTACCACAGATGCGGCCCCGCGTTCTGCGCGCGATCGATCAGGGAGTTGAAGATTGCTGAGAGCGCAGCAGGGATGCGGTCCTTACCAAGGTGCGCGGCGATGCCTACCATGAGGTCTTCCTTGTTCTGAGGTCCATCGTCCGAGCCGGCCTTGAACAAGCCCAGCAGCTGAGAGCTGAACTTTCCGGACCGCAGTGCCTCGATTTCCGCAGGCTGCCAAGCCTCGCGCTCGGTGTTCGGCTTCCACAGCGCGTTGGCCGTATCGGCCCAGTCGCCGTCGGTGAACAGGTCTTCGAGCTCGTTGGGGGAACCGAGGTAGAAGCACTCCTCGGTGGGGTCGAAGCCATGCTCTTTGAGCTTGGCGTCCCGGAAGACGTGCTTCTGGTTCGCACGGCTGTCCTTGTCGACGACGAACGCAACGTCGCGGCCGTGTTCCTTGAGGAACTTGGCAAATCGCAAGGCACCCTCATTGCTTCCCCCAGCCCACAGGCAGATACCAGCGGACTGAATGGGGTACCCGGCGTGCTTGCGGAACAAGATCGGGAACGCGGATGTTTCGGACACCCCCTCCACCGCGACGAAGAACCGCTCGTGTAGCAGAACACTGTTGCGGAACCCCAGCGTGGTCGCGATTGTCGACAGGTGGCGGCGCACATCAATGTCTGCGCTGTCCTCGCTCAGGACTTCCGCCCGAACCTGCCCCTCGTGGGTGCGTAGGTGCACCACGGACGAGATGTCGACTCCGTCGATCAGGTTGAGTGAGTGCGTCGCCACAATGACGCGCGCGTTCGGCCGTGACGACTGCAACTGGATCAATGCCATGATCCGCCGCTGGTGGGAGTAGTCCAGGTGGGTGTCAGGCTCGTCGTAAACGAACACGACATCCGAGGCAGGTCCTTCCTGCGCCTGGTCCTGTCCCAGGTCGTTGCTGCTTTCCCACAAGGCCAGCGAGATACGGCGCGAGCGACCAGTCCCGGCCGACGAGAGCGGAAACCGCCTCCCCTGCGAGTCCACAATGTTCAGTTCCACCCCGACTAGCGCAGGACGCACCTGCACCTGAGGGTCCAGTTCCACCGAAGGCAGGGCACACCGCTGCGCGATGTGCCCGCGGATGCTGTCGATGTCGGGTGTCAGCGACTCGGCAAGATAGCCCTCAAGATCCGCCACTCGCTTAGCCACCTCATCGGCGCGCGTGTACTCGCGCAGCCGGGAGTTGAGCAGACTCTGGACCACAGCCTCAGGCGCCTGGACCGAGTCGCCCTTGAAATACACCATGGACGGCATCGCAGCAGCTACCTCGGAGTCCGCCGCCACCCACGCATCGACCTGCTCCATCCGCTGGGCCAACTCCCGGAGGGGCTGCTCCCAACTGTTCCGCGCATTCAACTGCCCGACGGGCTCGACCCCGTGGGTAGCTGCGAGTTCCCTAAGGCCCGCCAGCTTCACCGCTTCCAAGTCGCGTAGCTCAGGGATCCGGCAGACGCGGCGGCGGATCTCCAGGAACGCACCCGCTTCCGGGCGGAAGCGACGGCGAATCTGTACCCGCTCAGGCAGGGCGAAATGCTGCTGCTCGTTGGCGCTGAGGGTGAAATCGCCCATCACGGTGGTCTGAGGCACCCGCGCGTGCGGCGCGACCGCGTCCTCGCTGTGCACCGGTTCTTGCACGACCCCATCGCTGACATAGGTGAGATCGCGCTCGCTCAGCGCAGTCCCATGAAGCAGGAAGTCCAGCGCGTCCAGCAGAGCACTCTTCCCACCCTCGTTCTGACCAGTCAGAACCGTCTGCGGCAGGACAGGAACATTGTTGATGTTCGCCAGGCAGCGGAAGCCCTCAACAGAAACGGAGCAGATCTGCACGCATGCCTCGACTCGACAACGATGGAGCGGTTTTGGAACAACTACCGGGCTGTCAGCCCGAAATCAAACGGTACCGATATCGGCCCTTCACGAACTGGGCTAGGTAACCGCCCTTACCGGAGGACATCATCAACGCCACGTGCACCTCTGCGGGCACGTTCTCGTAGCGATACAACCCTCCACCGTGAAAGGCGACCTCAAGCACACGCTCCGCCTGGTCGTAGCCCACCGATCGGAGGTTGGAGGAGCGGACCGGCTCATGCAACAAGGCGCCTCCTACAGCTAACGTGCCAAGCGTTGCACGATTGACCGAAATGATAGCGCGGTACTCGGCTGTGCCAGCGAGGTTCCGAAGCCTCTCGTTCTCGTAGAACAGCAGGGCTGCCCAGACCTGCACCTCACCGCTTGAGAACCAGCAGTACAGTCCGTCTCCACCCCTACGCCGCCCACTCCAGCCCCAAGCCGGCGAGGGTGGTGAGTTGGTCGTCGCTCAGTCGGTCCCGCCGGCTCTTGTGGTTGCTGAGAAATACGCCCAGGCGCACCGACGTCCCGTCCGGCAGCTCTTCGACATGCTGCCTTCCGACGGTGGTCTTTCCTTCCCGTGCGATGTATTGCTGCAGGGCTTGTACGCCCCGTTGGAAGGCTTCGGAGCCCTTCCCAGCCCCAGCCTTCGCCGCACCCCGCGCGGGGGCCTTCTGCGCTCGTACAACCGCCCGTGGCCTTACACCCAGCTCCTCCAGTCGCCGCCGCTGCTCCGCGTTCAGCTGCGCCCAGTCCCGTGTCTGTCGGGTGGCCCAGCGGCCGATGTCGTCGCCCCGGTAGGTCACGCCGGGCTGGACGTTCTCCAGCGTGTTCCCGGCGTCCAGGAGGGCGGCCAGGCCGACGTAGCAGCGTTGCCAGTCCACAGTCCATCCGAGGAGCCGCGGGTTCCAGTCCGGATCGATCGCGGCGAGCTGCTCCGCCCGCCGCTGCGCCCGACCGGTGTCCTTCCCGAGTCCGCCTGGCCGGCGGAGGTTGGTGAGCCATTGCCCGACATGCCGGTCGAGGGCGGTGGCGTGCCGGGGCGCGGCCAAGGTGCCGGCCTCCTTGAAGTAGGCGCGGGCGGCGGCGAGATTCTCTTCGAAGGCGGCGTCGGCGGTGTCCCACACCATGCCGAGCTCCTCCAGCTCGTCGGCGCGCTCGCCGTTCATGGTCCCGGCGCGGTAGGCACGCCGCTGGTCGGACAGCCACCTCCCGAGCGGGTAGGCGCCCTCGGTGTGCTCGTAGGGCACGTCCAGGTCGCCTTCGCGCTCGTAGTAGCGGCGGGCGGCGTCGTAGCCGCGCTGCCAGTCCTGGCGTTCGGTGCTGATGACGTTGAACCGTACCCACTTCGCGATCACCACCGGATCCCTGGGGGCGGCGAACCGCAGCAGCGGCCGCGTGTCCTCCTGACCCTCCTCCGGCGGGGGACCGATCGGAGGCGACGGATCAACGACCGCCTTCCGCTGTTCCTGAGGAATGGCCAGCAGCTCGATAGCACGCTCGTCGTGTGCCCGAAGCCCCTCCAGAACCTTCACCAAGGGCCGATACGAGTTGGAGGTGAGCATGTCTTCGGGCTTTTCATCCGGTGCGAGGAAGACGGGCACGATCAGGGTCGCCATTTTCCCCTGTCCGGGTTTTTGCCGCAGTGCCCGGCCGATGGCCTGGACGATGTCGACGGCTGATCCCTTGGGGTCGAGGAGGGCGACGGAGTCGACGGCTCGGATGTCGAGGCCTTCGCCCAGGACGCGGCAGTTGGAGAGCACGGCGCGTCCGGCGCGGCGGCCGAAGTCGGCGAGGACCTGGCGGCGGTGGTCGGGCTCGTGGTCCCCGCACAGCCAGTTCGCCCACACCCGTTTTGGATACCGCTCGGAGTCTGCGGCGTGGAGCCGCTTCGCGACCCGGCCCAGCCCTCCGGCGAAGGCGGCTGCTTCGATGGTGCGGTGGTGGAAGGTGATGGTGGTCTGCAGCCCGTGTTCGGCCATGGTCTCCAGCAGTGCGGCCTGGAGCGCGCCCATGCGTTCGCCGCGGACGTCCTCGTCCCGCTTCTCCGGTCTGGCGAGCCGGGCTGGGGTGACGACCGGGTCCGTCAGTTCCACGACGACGATCTGATACCGCGCCAGCAGGCCCCGGGAGACGGCTGATGCGAGTGACAGCTCGTAGACGACGGGGCCGAAGACCTTGGGATCGTCCATGGAGCAGGCCATGTCCTGCGGCAGCGGGTCCCACAGCTGACCGGCCCCGGCCTGCCGCTGCGCCCAGGAGGGCCGGGGCGGCCGCTCCTTCCAGATGCGGGGCGTCGCGGTCATGTAGAGCCGGCGCATCGCAGGGATGATGTCCTGGTCGTGAACCGCGGCCCACGCCTTTCCTGCCGAGCCACTTGTTCTGTGGGCCTCGTCGACGACCACGAGGTCGAAGACGTCCATGGGCAGCCCGTATGCGCCCTCGTGGGCTTCCGCGAGGACGGGCAGGGAGGCGTAGGTGGCGTAGACGGTTACCGGTCCGCGTCCGTGCCACAGGGCCAGCTGCGGTGCGGACGTTGTGGAGCGGACCTTGAGGTCCCACAGGTGCGGGTCGTCCTCCAGCGAGCAGACGGCGACGGCGGGTCCGTGGTGGCCGGCGGCCCGCCATTCCCGCACGGTCTGCGTCAGCAGATCGAGAGTCGGCAGCAGGACCAGGACCCGCCCGTTACGGGCCAGACGGAGCGCGGAGTGCGCGGCGATGAACGTCTTCCCCGTGCCGCAGGCCGCCACCACGGTGGCCCTCAGACCGGCCCGTGGGATCTTCTTCCCCGGAGGGATATCAAGGCCGCGCACGACAGCGTCAACGGCCTCGATCTGGTGAGGTCGGAGCGTGAATTTCTCTGTACTCGGCATATCGGATCTCCGGAAATCCAGGAATGAACAGGTGGCCATCAGAGGAAGTGGCGATCTGTTCGGGATACTACACAGCACATCAGTGACGCACGATGCGATGCACATGCGGGTGATGCACAGGTACCATCGTAGCGGGACGATGGTACCCAGGGGGAGTTTCAGGCCACCTCGTCCCGGCGCTGGAGTCACCCCCGGAAGCGACTGATGGCCTGTCTGGTGCGGGGGAGCGAAGCGGAATCCGCACCCACGGCCCGGGGCCGGCACTCGGGCCAGGATGATGGAGTGTCACGGTTCGGGGGTGGCCGTTTTCTCGGGATACTACACAGAACAGCAATGATGCACCGTCATCGTGTAGCCAGCCGTTCCGGCGGAGCCGGAACCGGGCGGGGGAGCGAAGCGGACCCGCCCCGCAGTTCGGGCTGGAGCGGAGCGGAAGCCCGCGGATTGGAGCGAAGCGGAAATCCGAAAGGCGCGAAGCGGCTTTCCAAACACTTCGTCACGAACCGCGAAGCGGTTTCGTTTCGCTTTCCCATCGCGAAGCGAT